>NZ_JBWCCW010000001.1:2500-4802500 GCF_056279665.1 Mesorhizobium sp. USDA 3734 | reverse complement strand
GGATTTGCGGTCGGGTAATAGCGCCGGCCTTTTTCGACGTCGCTCAGCAACCGCGGCCGCACCCCGGCCTTTTGCATGGTCAGCGCCAAGGCGATGCAGAACTGCACCAGTTCCAGCCATACTAGGTGGTAGCCAATGCAGACGTGTGGGCCGGTACCGAACTGCAGCATGTCCACCGACCGGATCGGCTCCGTGCGTTGCAGCCACCGCGCCAAGCGGAACTGATCAGGCGCCTCGTGCAGCAGCGCCGAGGTCGAGAAATGCAGCAGCGGGATGCACAGATGGGTGCCCGCGGGAATGCGCCGTTGGCCGAGTTGCAATTCCTGCAGCGCGCGACGCGGCAGGAGCGTGACCGCCGGATGCAGACGAAGCGTCTCGCGGAACAGCGCCTCGGCGACCGGACACTGCGCCAGGTCCGCGTGCCGGGTCGGCACCGCGCCCACGCGTTGCGCCTCTTCGACCAGGGCGTCCCACAGCACAGGCTGTCGCGCCAGCTCGATCACCATCCAGGCCATCGTCGAGGCGGTGGTCTCGTGACCGCCAAGCAGCAGCAAGCGGATATTGGCGACCAGGACCTCATCGGAGAGCGCATCGTCGCTGCGGTCGAAGGCGCTCACCATGTCCTTGATCAACCCGGTGCGCGCGGCATGCGCGCGCGCGTCGCGGACGAACTGGCGCAACTGCGCGTCGATCCAGTCGCGAGCGGCGCGGCCGCGCCGCAAGGGCAGTCCGGGCAGGTCGATCGGGGGCGCGACGATCAACCTCACCAGTTGCCGGTACTTGCGATGCCATCCCGGCAGGTCCTGCGCCGGGATTCCCATGAGGCTGAAGATGAGCTTTAGCATCAGGTCGCCGGTTTCGCGCAGGATGGTTACGTCCCCGCGGTCGCGCCACGCCTGCACCCGCGCCCGGATGACGGGCTCGAACAGGTCGCCGATGCCGGCCTGGGTCAGCCCCTTGGGCAGGAACGCCGCCTTGATCGCATCGCGCGCCTGCCGGTGCGCGCTGCCGTCCTGGGCGACCAACGTTCCACCAAGCAATTCTGGCGCGATCCCTTCGATCAGCGCCGAGGACACGTCCTTGTGCCGGAGCAGTGCGAACGCGTCCGGATCCACGCAGGTCATCAGGTGTCCGGCAGGGCCGAAATCCAGCCAGAAATGGCTGCCCAGCGTCCGTTCCGCGCGCCGCAGCAGGCGCGGCAGGTCGCAGACGATGGCGGGAAGATGCCCGACCAGGGGGAAAGCGCCGGGCACGACCGGGATGTCGTGCCGCAGCCGGTGGCGACGGTTCAGCGGGTTGAGCAGCATGTCCATCAGCTCCATCAGCAGCGCGGCGCCGCGGCCGCTCCGGGGGTGTCGCCGGCAGGCCGCGCGGCGCGGTTGTTGCCACCGTCGGCGTACGTCGGCACATGCGCCAGCATGCCGCCGTCCGATGCACACGACCTGGCCAGCATGAACGCAGCATCATCGAAGAGCAGGAACGTCACCTGCGCGGCCACGTCCTTGGGGCGGCCGACGCGCCGCAGGAGCTGGTGCCGACGCAGATGCCGTTGCATGCACTCGTCCAGTTTGGCGAGGAGACGCTCGGTCATGATGAGACCCGGCGCAACCGCGTTGCGGCGGATCTGCGCACGACCGTACTGGGTGGCGAGCGAGGCCGACAGCATTTTCATCGCCGCCTTCGACGCGGCGTAGGACGTCTGCGCGGTGTCACCGCTGAGCCCCTGGCACGACGATATGTTGACGATCGCGCCACCGCCGCGGGCGAGCTCAGATTGGTCGCCATGGTCTGATCCCAGACCGCCAGGTCCAGGCCCAGGATCGCGCGGTCGTGCGGGTCAGATGCATGGCGCTCGCGTTGTTCACCAGCAGGTCGACCCGACCGAAGTGCCGCTCCGCCCTCTCGAACAGCGCTGCCACCGCCTGCGCATCGGCGATGTCCTTGGCCAGAGCCAGCGCGTGGCCACGCTTCGGCCGCGATCTGCGCGATGCAGGCGATGGCCGCCGAGCCATCAATGTCGGCCACCACCACTCTGCCGCCCTCGGCCGCGATGGCGAGGGCACATGCCTTGCCGATGCCGGCGCCGGCGCCGGTCACCACGGCCATCTTGCCTTCAGACCGTCCCATCGTGTCCTCCTGGATTGCGTTGGTCTTTCGCGGCATGCCGCCCGGGTTCCGCCGGAGAAGGCGCAGGGTCGGCGCTGGTGCGCTCGTCATCGCCAGCGTCGCTTTCTATGACCCGAATGGCGGCGACCGGGCACTGGCTGGCCGCCAGCCGCACGGCGGCGTGCAACGCCTGCGGCACCGTCGCCACGCACACTTCGGCTACGCCGTCCCGTTCGCGCTGGCGAAAGGTGCTCGGCAGCGTCAGCACGCACTGCCCGGTGGTTCCGCACAGATCCTGGTCGACCACGACGCGCATCTCAGCCCCCCGCCTGCGCATGCAGCCGCACCGGCAGCGCGCGGAACGTCCTAAGGAACGCGGAGGGCTCCCGGGTCGGCTGCTCGGCCAATGTCAGCGTGGGGAAGCGCGCGAGGATCCGCGGCAGGCTCTCGGCCAACTCCACCCGGGCCAGTTGCGCACCGGGGCAGAAGTGGATGCCGTGGCCGAAGCTAAGCATGATCTTCCCGTCGGTCGACATGCCGGGACTGGTCCCGTAGAACCGGGCGGGATCGAAGCGGTCGGGATCGGCGAAGGCGTCCGGGTCGCGATTGCCGGCCGCGATCAGCACGCGCACGTCCGCGTTCTTCGGGATCACGACGCCGCCCAGTTCGATGTCGCGCTGGGCGATACGCGGAGTGGCGCTGAACATGGCGGGCGCGTCGCAGCGCAGGACTTCTTCGACGAATGCCTTCACCCCCACGGCCTCTCCCTGCAGCCAGTGCCGCTGTTCGGGAAACGCCAGCATCGCCAGGACCGCATGGTCGATGGTCGCAGCAGTGGTGGTGAAGCCGCCCAACAGCATGCCCCACAGCATGCTGATCAACTCCACATCCGACAGCGTGTCGGCATCGTCGTCGTGTGCGCCGACCAGCATCGACACGATGTCGTGGCGGGGATCGGTGCGCTTGCGCTGTATGAGGTCGCCGAAGTAGGCCTGCACCCTGGCGCTGCCCGCGTCCGCCGCGGCGAGCTGGGCATCGCTGGCGTGCGGGCTCAGGCCTTCCAGAATGGCGCCGATGCCGGCGGCGAGCCCGAACATGTCGTCCTGGGGCATACCGAACAGTTCGGCGAAGACCAGCATGGGCAAGGCCAGCGCGAATTCCCGATGCAGGTCCACCGCCTCCCCGCGCTCCAGCGCGGGCGCCATGCCGTCCAGGCGCGCTGCGACGATGCGCGCGATGCTCGGCCGCAGGCTGTCGATCTGGCGCATGGTAAAATCACGAGAGATCAGCCGGCGCAGACGCGTATGCGTCGGTGGGTCCTTCATCGCTATCGTGGACGCCATCAGATTGAGCGACAGGCTGGTGGCCGCACGCGGGAAATAGCGCGCCAGTTCGCCCGGCGCCGGTCCCCGAAACGCATCGCCCGTGGCCTCGAGCGCCCAGTAGATATCGGCGTGGCGGCTCAACAGAAAGAGACCCGAGGCCGCGCGATGCACCGGATCGTGCTCGCGTAACCACCGCATAAACGGATACGGGTCGTGGATACACGCTGGCGACGCCAGTTCGGCGAAGGCGTCCCGGCATGCTGCCGTGGTTTCTTGCACGTCCATCTTGGTTACCTCTTGGCTGGCTGATCTGACCGGCGCGCCAGGCGCGAGGGTAAATGCGGAGAAAATTGCGATTTCCGGCGGCGTCAACGCATCACCAGAGCACCGGGAGCTCCTCGAACCCGCCAGTGATGATCTCCTTGCGCAACTTCAGTTCTTCGGGCGCCACCGCCAGGCGCAGCGCGGGAAAGCGCTGGAAGATCGAACCGAACACCACCTTGAGTTCCAGCCTGGCCAGCGCCAAGCCCATGCAGTAGTGGGGCCCGTGGGAGAACGTCAGGTGCGGGTTTTCTTCGCGTCCGATGTCGAACATTTCCGGGTCTTTGAAATGGCGCGGATCGAAGGACGTCGCCGGCAGGCCGACCAGCACCTTGCTCTCCGCGGGAATATGCACGCCCGCAATAGTTACGTCGGTCCTTGGATACCGCATGATGCCGTCCCAGCCCGCGCCCGGCGGGTACATGCGCAGGATTTCCTCCACCGCCTTGTCCACCAGGGATGGATCGCCGACCAGGCGTTCGCGCTGTTGGGGATGGCGGAACATTGCCAGCAGGCCGAATTCGATCTGCGCGGCAGTGCTCTCGTGCCCCGCCACCAGCATACCCGCCGCCAGCCCGATCGCCTCTTCCTCGGTCGCCTTGCCCTGGTCGACGGCCGCGAGCAGATCGGTCAGCAGGTTGTCGCCCGGATCCTGGCGCTTCTCCCGCATCTTGCCGCGAATGTAGGCGCGCAGTTCTTCCCAGGCCACACGCGACGCGCTGCGCGGGCCGCTTTCATGCTGGTGCGTCATCACCTCGTCGGACAGCCCGGCGAAAAAGGCGTGATCCTCGTAGAGCACGCCCATCAGCCCGCTGATGACCATGGCCGGAAGCGGAAAGGAGAGATGGCGCCGCAGGTCGGCGGGCTGAGGCTGGGCCCCCAGCGTCTCGAACAGCTGCGCGGCGATCGCCTCGAGCTGCTGCGCGAGCAGCTTTACCCTGCGGTTGCTGAAGGCCGGTGCAACAATGGTGCGTAACCGGGCATGCTCGCCGCCCTCGTGCGAGACCAGCCACCCCGGCGAACCGAGCATCACCGAATCCGGGGTGAATGCCGCCGGCGGCATTCCCGCGGGGCGGAAGGCCGCGTCGGACAGCACCGCCTTGGCCTCGTCGTAGCCTGTCACCCACCAGCCTTCGTGCCCGGACGGGAAGCGCACGCGGTGGATCGGACCGTTGGCGCGTAGCGCCAACATCTCGGGCGAGGGCTCGATGTGATCGACGCGCCACATCGGCAGCGTCGGCAAGGGTTGTTCGAACATGGTGGCACTTCACTTTCTAAGCGATGGAAGGGCGGAAGGTGACGGCAGGCACTGCGGCGGGCAGCGAATGACGTAAGACGGCACGTAGACGACGTCCTCCGCGGCGATAGTCAGCGCCCAGCTCCTCCAGCCGCACGAACAGCGCGGGGAGCGCGGCGCAATTCCAGGCGCGCCAGCGCAGCGCCCAGGCAGCCCCTGTACGCTCAAGTGATCGGACCAGGCGAATTTGGGAGGTTGACGTTTTTCGCCGTTCACATCCAACCTGGCCAATTCTGTCCCTCACATCAACATTAGGGTTGGCCGCAGTAAACTACGTGCTGTATCGGCCATCGTGCAGTCACCCTCACTCAGTGTTGCCGCACTGATATGAGCAAGGCCTGTGCCAACACGCTCAGCCCGCAGTAAGCGCTTGTTCGCTTTGACAAAGCTCCACATTGCCCAGATTGCCTGTGGTAGTGAACCTGACATTTTCGACAATGTTTGTTTTTGAACATGAGATTTTTGTCTGCCGTTGTCGGATTGTGGGCATGCATCGGTTCTGTCGCAAACGGAACAGCAACCCATATTCGGCACGAGGCCCTTTTTTCGGGGAGCGCGCTCGCAAGTCTAAACGCCCGTGATCTTGCTGTGAGTGCGCTGGTATCTGGCCACAGTCTCAGCCTGCGCGGCTGGAGGAGATGGTGGGTGAACGCGGATCATCCGGCTGTGCACCGCTGGGTCGTTCACTCCTCGCCCCAGCTTCTGGAGCGCTTGCGTCGCTTGACAGGACACCGTTCCACAATGCGCCAAGGCAAACGTCCAAATTCGCAATTGCATGGCAAGGAGCGTTGTTCCGGCGTGCCTTCTCTTGGGTCCATCGCCTTGGCCCTGGGACTGCTGCTGCTGCTAACTGCCTAGGAAAGGGACAATGAATGCTCGCCCGCTGCGACTTCTCAGCAGAAAAATCTGTTGCCGAAGCCAATTCGGTTCAAAATGAGAGTCAATGCCGCTTAATTGGCCTTCCGAAGACACAAGACTCTAAGCCGGAGCAAGGCAGGATCGGCCGCGGACCTGGTGAAAGCGCAAACGACGTTTTTTGTGCAAGAGGCGAAAGCCGAGCAATTTGAAGCGCGCTCGCGGTTGAGGCTCGTGCAACGCTCGACGATACGAAGCTCAGCGCGCCGATGGGACGGTGTCGTCGTTGGTTGTGCTGGCTCAAGAGGGTCAAACCCTGAACTCAAGTCAGGCCATGCCGGCGATTGTGGTTCTTGCACAGCTCGACGTCATGCCGGTGAGCGTGCTGGAGCTAAACTACCCGTCGGAGACCTGATGGTCCGACGATCAGCGGCCGTGGCGTCAGCGCGCCCGTCCGTTGCTCGGTCGTCAGCGCATCCTTGCTCACGCGGGTAGATCTCAGGTGCCTGATAGGACTCGACGAGCAGCGACAGACGCGGTTCTGCAGTTTTCTTCCCGAGCATTACAGGCATCGCTTTCCTTTGGGGCCATTCCGAGCGCCCCGCGCTGGAGATGCTTCTGGCGACAGGCGGTCATGATGTGCCTTGCGAGCCGCTTTGCGATTGAACCGCAGTTTTTTGCAGTTTTGGCTTTTGCTGCCCCGACAATCTCGGATATGAAGCGGACGGCTTAGATTAAAGCCTGTCCACATTGAAATGGTTACAAAGGATACGACTATGGCGACCGGAACGGTAAAGTGGTTCAACAGCACGAAGGGATTTGGATTTATCCAGCCCGACAATGGCGGTCAGGATGTTTTCGTCCATATTTCTGCTGTCGAACGCGCGGGCCTCTCGACCCTCACTGACGGCCAGAAGATCAACTATGAGATCGAACAGGACCGCCGCACTGGCAAGTCCTCTGCTGCTAATCTCAGTAAAGCTGGCTGAACTTTTTCCTCCGCCGGGCGGTGCCGGAGTATGTTCTGACGGCCGCTGATAGGAGCGGGCGAGAAACGTTGATCGACCGAAAGGCCGGGGCAGCAGATGGCTGCTTTTCTAGAAGGGAAGGCGGGGTTGGTCCCCGCCTTTTTTCTGTACAGATTTACACCTGTGGCGGCCGCGCGCTCCGGAACGAATCTAGAATAGATGGAATCACGCTGCGACCTTCTTGCGGGTCCTAGTCGGCGGCGTGTTCGTCTCCGGCTCTTTCGGTCTGCGGCCGAGCCCCATCGTCTTAGCCAACGCAGAGCGCGAGGCGGCGTAATTCGGCGCGACCATGGGATAATCCGCGGGCAGCCCCCATTTGGCGCGATATTCATCCGGCATCATACCATAGTGGGTCGACAGATGGCGCTTTAGCGATTTGAATTTTTTGCCGTCCTCAAGGGAGATGATGTAATCCGGTGTCACCGATTTCCTGATCGGGACAGCAGGCTTCAGGACCTGCGGCTGTTCTGCGGAGACACTTCCGACCCTGCCTTCCAGTGCCGCGTGCACTTGGCCGATCAGTGCAGGGAGGTCCCCCACCGGGACGGGATTGTTGGAGACATAGGCTGAGACGACATCGGCGGTAAGTTGGATGAGGTTGTCGATGTTTTTGTGGGCTTCTTCTGTCATGAAACTCTCCAGGCGGATTGAACCTTAGTCGGCGAAGCGTCGCTTCTAGTGGTGCTTGCCCATGAAAGCAATAAACGTCTCGGCAGGATTATTCGATGCTCGTCCAACATCGAGGTCTATAGCGTCGTACCAGGCGGTCGTGAACGCTGATCTGCCCGGTGATGGCTGTTCCATAACTGGTTCAGTATTGGCTTTCATTCCCGATCTCGCCCCTTTGAATTTTGCAAAAGGAGGAGCGGAAGACGCAGACAGCTTAGTTAAGCACCACGAGCCGTGTGTCCGCTGAGTACAAGACCTTCGGCCGTATGAAACACGTTAGCGTTGTCGTGGCATTTGTCGCGACGGCCGCAGAAACCCACCAAGCCATCGGGGCCAGCAACCAGCGAGGCGCGCCCACCTATTGGAGTCCACTGTCGTAGCGATGAGCACGCCGTAGTTGCGGTTTCTGCCGCTCGATTGCGTACGCGACTTGGCGGGGCAGGCCAGAATCCTCTCGATCGACTGATCTAGCGCAAGGCGTTTGCGAGCCGCAGATGCAGGATGGCTTCCGTGCCACAATGCAGCGAGACATTTATGAAAATTCTATTCACTGCGACGGCTGTTGCCCTGCTGGCAGCCACCGCTTTCGCCGCGCGACTGATCCCCGTAAACCCCAGAGAAGCGGCACTGGCCACCTTCAAGGCTTTACCATCCACGCCGACGGTCGCCAACAACCCGATCACACCGGATAAGATCGCCCTGGGCAAGGCGCTGTTCTTCGATCCACGCCTCTCGTCATCATGGGTCGTCTCGTGCAACTCGTGCCACAACTTGGCGACCGGAGGCGACGATAATCATGAAACTTCGATTGGCCATGGTTGGCAGAATGGACACCGCAACGCTCCGACGGTGTTTAACAGTGTCTTTAACAAAGCGCAGGATTGGGACGGTCGCGCTCCAGACCTGAAGGCTCAGGCGAAAGGACCCATACAGGCCCTTGTCGAAATGGCCAACACACCGGAGCGAGTGGTGGAGACGTTCAAGTCGATGCCGCAATATGTCGAGTTGTTCAATTCAGCTTTCCCGGATGAAGCCAATCGCATTACCTTCGAAAACGTAGCCAAGGCAATCGAAGCCTTTGAGACGACACTGGTCACGCCGGCCCCCTTCGACGCCTTCCTCAATGGCGATGACGCCGCCACTAGTTCCGAAGCGAAACAGGGCCTGACTCTTTTCATCGAAAAGGGCTGCTCGTCTTGCCATTTCGGTATTAACGTTGGAGGGGAAGGGTATCACCCATTCGGCGTTGTTGAGAAGCCTAGCGCCGACGTTCTGCCGGAGAACGACAAGGGCCGATTTGCCGTCACCAATGCAGCCGAAGATTCCTATGTTTTCCGCGTGGCACCGCTGCGCAACGTAGCAATCACAGCGCCATACTTTCACTCGGGCAAGGTTTGGGACCTGAGACAGGCCGTCGCCATCATGGCGACCACCCAGCTTGGCGTAAAATTGAAGGAAAGGGAAGTCGACCTGATCGTCGCCTTCCTCAATTCGCTGACCGGAAAGCTACCGGAGATAACCTATCCCATATTGCCGGCTGAAACGGCGGCAACACCTCGACCTCAATCGCCGATCTTGGGGAAATAGAGGATCGCGGCGATGACCTCAGCCATTCCGAATAGCACCAGTTTGGATCTGGGTCGCATCCTGTACCCCGCCCCTTCAGGCAACCCGGAAGCATCCGACAGCCCAGCGATTGGCCGGACTCGCGCAGCGGAAGCCATTGCTAATCGCGGCCTCGTCGATCCGGATCATCCTTGCGCGGGCTCTGTCAAGATCGGGCACTTCAACGCCGACGGCGAGCGCGATCTGGCGGCAGGCTTCGGAGCGGGGTAGGTCATTGCGTACAAAAGATCAGGAGAGAATAGTCTCTGGGCCCTCGAAGCCGGTCGGCGCGATGCCCAGAATGGCGATCTTGCCGCCATTGTTCATGGCGTCGATCATGTCGCGGAAGGCAGGCGCGGCATCCGACATTTCGAGGCCGACGTCAAAACCCTCAGTCATGCCGAGCGCCGGCATGATATCGCGCAGCTTTTCCTTCGACGCGTCGACGACATGCGGACGCCGAGCTTTTTGCCAATGCCAGGCGCACCGGGTTGATGTCGGTGATGACCACTTTCGCGCGCCGACGCACTGCGCCACCAGTGCGCCCATGATGCCGATCGGCCCGGCGCCGGCGACCAGCACGTCCTCGCCGACCAGATCAAAGGACAATGCGGTGTGAACCGCATTGCCCACGGGATCGAAGATCGCCGCGATCTCATCCGGCACATCGTCGGGGATCGGCACGACATTGTGCTGCGGGATCGCCAGGTATTCGCCAAAGGCGCCCGGCCGGTTGACGCCGACGCCGAGCGTGTTGCGGCACAGATGCCCCCGGCCCGCCCGTTGCGGCAATGGCCGCAAACGATATGGCCCTCGCCCGTGGCAAATAGTTTTTCAGCATGGTGGCAGACGCGGACTGAAGTTGTAGAAAGATCGCCAACGCACGTTCATGCCGCGCGTGAAAATTCCGAAGCCGGGAGCTAACCCGGCGCCCGCGACCACGAGACCCCGAAAGCCGGCGCCGCCGGCGAGTTTCCCGCACGTCGCTTGTACCTCGAGTATTTGACCGCGAAGCGATCACTCGGCCATCGACGAAGGTTTCAAAGCTTGGCAGGGTAGCCTTTGGCCCGGCGTCATCCGTCAGGACAATGATGGCATTCGTTGCGACTCGGCTTGGCCGGGCAGACACAACTCACCGAACGACTCAGCCTTTCTGGCTCCTCGGCTGGACTGCTCAGATCGCCATCATCTGCGCGCCGGGATCAATCCAGAATGGGCATGGCGTCCAGCCCGAGGCGGTGTTGAACTACAAGGTCATTCCTCAACTGCCGATCAGTATGGCCGTCAGCCCGACGATTAGAAGCTTCATACCGATTGGCATCGCATGCAAGATCTCCAGCGTCGCTGGGTGATCTGAGTGGCGGCAGTAGCGATACACACGATTATCGCTACTCTGTTCCTCTGCAGGCCGCGCTCCTTTCGCGGCGTCGCGGCGACGAGCGCGCACCCTGAACTGCCATTTGAGAAACAAGCAGACCTCAGAGGTCGATTTGTCCTTCGTCCTCTGCCAGCTCGAAGCTCCGCGGGAAAAAGGCTTTCTCCGTGGTCGATACAGTACGACCACAAACCAATGCGGCTCTCACCTCGAAGCCTTTCTCTTCAAGCCGCTTTTTGGTGGCCAGGAGCGTGCCGCCGGTCGTCACGATGTCATCGACAAGCACCACGCTTCGTGGGCGCACCGCGTCGCGCACTCCCAAAAAGGGATAAACAGCGTCAAAGCCCCGATCGCCGCCTTCGGAAGCCGGGAGCAACTCCGCTGTGAACGTTGCTATGGGCATTATGAGATTCGGCATAGAATCCGGCTTGGCTTCCTCCAACATCACTCTCGACCGAAAATGAGCGATCGAAAACGAGTCCTTCGACGGGACTGGGATCATCGCCTCATTTGGGTAGTGATCTCTCATCGTTTCCGCGAGAAAGCGACCGAAAATCTCTCGCGCTCTCTTCGCGTTATTCTCTTCGATTCTTTCAGGCCCTTTTTTGAACGGAACTGTCAGATATCCATTCATTTCACCGTTCTTCACTGCGCCGCAAAACTTGTAAGATTGCCAGAGCTCATTCGGCCTTGGCGCCAAATTCTTGTGCGCCCAGTGACTGTAATAGCAACAAAGATAGTGAACTTTCACAGCATCAGCCGATGGCGTCGAGCACTTCCTGCACCGACGATAGGACAGCGACACGCGGCGATTTCAGGAACTTGGAAGGCCATTCCAAATCCCGGTTCTCGGCAACTGACCGCATGATAAAGAGCCAACGGCCGAGTCGCACACACTCTGCCGCCTGATGTAGCGTTCCAGACGTGTCAGAGGCTTCAACGATTACGCTCGCGTCCGTGAGGGCCGCCATCAATTTGTTTCGCTTCGGAAAATCCGACGGGAAGGTTCTCTGGCCGGGTCGAAACTGCGAGATGAGCAAGTGCTCCCGGTAGATTTCCATCTGCACCTCGGAATGCTCCGCCGGATACGTCTTGTCGAGCGGAGTGCCTATCACCGCGATTGTGCTACCGCGCGCGTCAATCGCCCCCCTGTGAGCAGAGATATCAACGCCCTTCGCAAGGCCGCTGGTCACCACGATTCCTGCTTCTGTAAGTTCCCTGGCTACCCGGCGCGCTCGCATCACCCCGGCTTCGCTCACGTCACGGGCGCCGATTACGCAAACACACTTCCGTTTCAGGAGCGACAAATCGCCAGACCAGAAGACTGTTAGATCCGCATCGCCAGCTTTGTCGAAAAGGCTTTCTTGTTTTGCGTCGACCGGTCTGCCTGTAAACGCAATCAGGTCGTGCAGAAAGATCGCATGGACGTCGTGGGGTGGAGCATAGCGAAACGGTCGACCTGAAGAGGGAGCGCTTCGTTCTTTGCCTCTGGCCATTCGCTGTAGCAACACGACCCCCTGTGTTTGCCGACGCCATCGCCGAGCTGACGTTTATCGCGATTCGTCAGCGGCAGACAGGCCGATCCATGACGGCTTCTGTGGAGAATCATATGACAGATATGGTCATGGGGCAAATGACACCACATCGCATGGCGCCGAAGTTCCCTATCAGGTTTTGAACTGCCACGAAGCGCATTGTATCCGTCGACCTATTTTTTGACGCATCCGACCAGGTGCTTTTGGGTGGAGCTCTGAACGAACTTGCGCCAGACGGCGGTGTGGTGATGATCACGATCGCCCGGAACTGCTACCCGCCGGTGCGACAACGTTACGGAGCCTCAAAATTCCAGAGGAAAGCCGTCATCTTTTACGGACCGCATGCGATATCTGGATTTAGACGCGCTTGCCTGGACCGCCTGCACAAGGGGAAGGTGGCCAGCACGTTGCGGAAAACGCGCTGCTACAGCAACCCCGCCTGCTCAGCCTCGTGGCGCAGATTCTGCCGCGGCCTTGGCCCGATCTGCTGGATCACCAGCCCGGCCGCCAGCGAGCCGAGATCGCCGCAATGCTTCAGGCTGCGACCTTGTGTGTAGCCGTAGAGGAAGCCGGCGGCATAGAGGTCGCCGGCGCCGGTGGTGTCGACCAGCTCGCGGATTTTGGTCGAATTGATAGTGACGGTCTCGTCGCCGCGCACGATGATCGAGCCCTTTTCGGAGCGGGTGACGGCGGCGATCTTGCAATCCTTGCGGATCTGGGCCAGCGCCTCGTCGAACGAGGCGGTCTGGTACAGCGACTTGATCTCGTGGCTATTGGCAAAGACGATATCGACGGTGCCCGAGCGCATCAGCTCCAGAAACTCCTCGCGGTAGCGGTCGACGCAGAACGAATCCGACAATGTCATCGACACTTCGCGCCCGGCTACGTGGGCGAGCTTCGCCGTCTGCCGGAACGCTTCCTTGGCGCGCGGCGGGTCCCACAGATAGCCCTCGAAATAGGTGACGGCGGCGCCCGACGCCTTGTCCGCCTCGACATCCTCCGGACCGAGCTCGACGCAAGCGCCGAGATAGGTGTTCATCGAGCGCTCGCCGTCCGGCGTGACGAAGATCATCGAGCGCGCCGTCGGCGGTTCGCCATTGAGCGGCCTGGTGTCGAAGGCCACGCCCTGGGCGTGCATGTCATGGGCGTAGATTTCGCCGAGCGTGTCATTCGAGACCTTGCCGAAGAAGGCGGCGCGGCCGCCGAAGCTGGCGACGCCCGCCGCCGTGTTGCCGGCGCTGCCGCCGGAGGCTTCGATTGCCGGGCCCATGCGGCTGTAGAGCAGCTCGGCGCGCCTCGTGTCGATCAGGTTCATCGCGCCCTTGATGATGCCGTTCGTCTCAAGGAATGCCTCGTCGCACTGGGCGATGATGTCGACAATGGCATTACCGATACAAAGCACGTCATAGTTCGGCATCAATCATGTCTCCGCGAAAAACCACCGGCTTTCTGGCATGCCGGCCGCGGGCGGTTTTTTTGGCGAAGGCTGCCGTATGCCGCTGACCCAACATCCGCGCATCACGCAGCTGCCGGTCCTGCCTCACGCAGCAGGTCGTTTGCTCTGTCCGTCCTTTCCCAGGTGAACTCCGGCTCTTCGCGACCGAAGTGTCCGTATGTCGCGGTCTTGCGGTATATCGGGCGTAAGAGATCAAGCATTTTGATGATGCCTTTTGGTCGGAGATCGAAAAGCTCAAGAACAGCGCGCTCGATCCTTTTTTCGTCGATCTTTGCTGTTCCGAAGGTATTGACCAGGATAGACACCGGCGCGGCCACACCGATCGCGTAGGCAAGCTGAACCTCGCAGACCTCCGCCAGGCCGCTGGAAACAACGTTTTTTGCGACGTACCTCGCCGCATAAGCGGCCGAGCGATCAACCTTGGACGGGTCCTTGCCCGAAAAGGCGCCGCCACCGTGACGCCCCATCCCACCGTAGGAATCGACGATGATCTTGCGTCCGGTGAGCCCGCAGTCGCCGCGCGGCCCACCGACCACGAACCGGCCTGTTGGATTGACCAGGAATCTTATCCCCGTCGTATCGAAGTCGGGGGGCAGGACTGGCCTTATGATCTCCTCAATCACGCCTTCGCGGACCGTGGCTTGTGAGACCTCCTCGTCATGCTGCGTTGACAGGACTATGGTATCCAGCGCCACAGGGCGCTTACCTTCATAGCGGACGGATACTTGAGATTTCACATCCGGGCGCAGCCAGCTAAGCCGCCCCGTTTTCCGCACCTCTGCCTGTCTTTTTGTCAAATCGTGAGCTAGTTGGATTGGCAGCGGCATCAAGGTTTCGGTCTCGTTGCATGCGTACCCGAACATGAGGCCTTGATCCCCCGCTCCTTGCTCGAGATCCTGCCCTCGTCCCTCGTCAACGCCCTGGCTGATGTCCGGCGACTGCTCGGTTAGGGCCAGGATCACGGCGCAACGCCGACCGTCAAAGCCGATGGCGTCGTCGTCATATCCAATATCCAAAATGGTGTCTCGGGCAACTTGGCTGTAATCGATCTGCGCATGGCTGGTGATCTCGCCAGCCAGAACTACGATCCCTGTCTTCACCAACGCTTCACAGGCGACACGAGCCTCAGGATCCTTACGAAGGATCGCATCGAGGACGGCATCTGAGATATTGTCGGCCATCTTGTCGGGATGTCCCGCGCCGACGGATTCGGAAGAGAACACGAATTGCCTGGTCATAAAATGCCCTCGCTTGAAATGTTGGAGTTAGGTGTGACACTTGCATTGGCCGTCTTACCTCTCGGGGATGCCAGGCACGTCGAACGCAGCGCAGAAGTCGGCGACGTCTCTCCGCACGCAGGCATGACACCCGGATCATCGGGCTGGCGGCAAACCAGGTCGATGAAAGCGGCAATCTGCATCATTTCCGTCTCGCGCATGCCCATGGACGTCACCGCTGGTGTTCCTAGGCGGATGCCGCTTGTGAGCGCCGGATGCCGCCGGTCGCCCGGCACCATATTAAAATTCGCAATGATACCTGCTTGCGAAAAGCGCTCGGCATAGGCTTTGCCTGACAGCGGCCGGTCACGAAGATCAAGGATCAGCATGTGATTGTCCGTCCCGCCGGTGACCAGGTCATAACCTCGCTCCAGAAGCGCCTGGGCCAGAGACTTCGCGTTCTTGATGATCTGGTGACCGTTGACACGAAATGACGGGTTCGCTGCTTCCTGCAAAGCGACGGCTAGCGCGGCGATAGTATTCATATGTGGTCCGCCTTGCAGGAGAGGGACACGGCGCGGTCTATACGTGTGGCCAGATTGTGTTTGCTCTTCGGATGATAGAGGGGCTGATAACGGTCTTCATTCCTCGATAGAATGAAGCCACCGCGGGGCCCGCGCATCGACTTGTGAGAGGTGCTGCTGACCACGTCGCAATGGCGCACGGGGTTTGGATGCACTCCGGCGATAATTAGGCCACTGAGGTGGGCGATGTCGGCCACCAGATAGGAGTTCACCTCAGAAGCGATTTCGGCCATTGCCGCGTAGTCAAAAACACGCGGATAAGCAGTTGCGCCGACCCAAATGAGCTTCGGGCGTTCCCGCTTGGCCGTCTCCCGCAACCGGTGATAGTCGATCTGCTGCGTCTTTTCGTGCAACCCGTAAGGCACTCGCTGATAGTCAGTGCCGGAGAAGTTGACGGCCCAACCGTGAGTCAGATGGCCGCCACCGGGGAGGGGCAAGCCCATTACCTTGTCTCCCGGATTCAACAGTGCTCGATAGATAGCCTGATTGGCCGGCGAGCCGGAATATGGCTGGGCGTTAGCGTGTTCACAGCCGAATAGCGCCTTCAAACGCTCGATAGCGAGGTTCTCAAGCTCATCGACGATCTCGTTTCCGGCGTAATAGCGCGCACCGGGGTATCCCTCGGCATACTTGTTGGTGAAAATCGACCCGGTCGCTTCCAACACCGCCGAGGAGGCGAAGTTCTCGAAGGCGATAAGTTTGAGGGTTGTCCGCTCCTGGCGCTCCTGTCTTAGAAGCAGTTCGTGAACGCGACGATCTGTGGCGGCCAGGTGGGGCCGCCCGTAAATGTCGCACTGCGGTATGGTGCCGTTCGCCGAATGGTCCATGGCAGTTTCGCGCTCCAATTGGACTGATTCGATTTCAAGACAAGCAGACGGTCACCTTGGACCGCGCGACTTGTATCGCCTCAAGGCGTTGCAGGTCTTGTCTGTGATAGCCATCGCCGTGGGGCAGGAGATCAACCAACAATTGCAACAAGCCACCGTCCCTGCGTGCTGCTTCGAGGCGGTACGAGGACTGCGGACGTTGTTCGTTGCCGAGAAGAAAGCCGGCTCTGGCGAGCTGACGGACATGTCCCATAACGTGGTCACGGGGCAGAGCCAGAACTTCTGCCAGCTCGCAGACGGTTAGGTCCGCATGCGCGCAAAGTCCCAGGATCCGAAGCCGATCAAGATGAGCCGCCGCCCTTAGGCTCCTGACCAGTTTCATCATCGGTTGGGCGGTCGTCCTATTGATTCCGTCCACTTCGCGTCCTCCAGGCCTTCAGAGGAAATTGTCCGACAAGAGCAATACGTCGACCAGCATGGCAACTCGTTTTCCCGGCCAACATGGGTGCTCTTGCCGGCAATGCTTTAAACCCGCGCTGCAGGTTTTTGGCTCGGTACACGGCGCCACAGTCTCGACCCACTGGCGTCAGATGAAAGGATAACCATTCCCAGCGGTTTGGAGTGCTAAGAGTCTGCGATTTTCTTTAAAGGATCTGTTGCAAGCCGGCCATCGGCTAAGATGGGCGGCTGGTCCGATGAGGATATAATACAGGTCCACCATTGACCCCACGCTCGCGATCGTCTCAGCATTCAGGAGTTCTGGTCGACCTTCGAGGAGCATCTCGTTGCCCCAGAACGCAGCATGCCTGTGAGGACCTGGGTCCGACGCGACAGGGGGCGATGGTGCCACGGCGTATTGCCTGAACAGCCAAGTGTGGCGTTCATCCGCGTCGCTCAGGTAGCTAAGGCAACCGGCAAGATGATCGCGCCACTCAGTGGCTGCCAGTGTGAGTCCTTCCTGAGGATCTGGTCGATTTCGCGCGAGTCGAGCCGCACCTGCTGGTCACGGTGGTGTGTGTCGCCCGTCGATCGGCGGAATCAATTGCGAGTGTTCCCTATCTTCCACCCGACCGCAGTGATCGGTCAGTCCCACACCCAAGGTTCGCGTTTTCGTGCCCGAACTGAAGAGCTCTGGCCAAAGCCAGCTGCACTGCGCCGTTTCCGAAACGTCTAGTCACTTTTGCGAAGTGCGTGTTGGAATTGGTGAATCCGTGACACATTATCGCCACCGTTTAGCCGCGGCGTTGTCCCAATCTTCCACGAGATAGCCGGCGTTGCCCTGAGACGGTTCGATCCGGCACCGGCTCAAACCAGCCCCCCCGCTCAAGGGTCAGTGCCGGATCGAACCACCCTGCATCTCTTCTGAAAGAAATCAGGTGCGCCGCCCGACAAGCAAATGGCGGCATCAGAAGCGAGCTGATCCGCTTCATTGATAGATACATGTTCCCCCAAATTGCACAGCGTGCCAAAGACCTGCATACAACAATGATTTGATGTGGGCGTGGGCCGTCAGGCGAAAACGCATCTCGGGCCGGCATCAGGCGAGGGCAGGGACCTGGACTGCGACGCCAGCTCGCAATGGGGCGAGCCGCTCACGCTGATGCTCAAACAGCGCCGCTCGCGATACAGCCCGTCGGACCGATCAGCGTTTCAAGCACCGTTTGCCTGCCGGGCAAGGAGGCTGCCCGTAAAGACAACCCTTTATACGCGAGCAACGTGGCCGTGACTGTCTCTTCGGCTCGTCAGCTTCTCGACAGCTGAGACCTCCTAAGATGAGCAATCGACAGTTGGTTGCGATCGGAGGTTGAGGCGGATGGATATCAATATCGCTGGCCGTGAAAGAGCCGCAGGTTACCCCGGAACGTCATTCGCCACTCAGCAAGCAGACTTTGATCAGCACCTGCGCGAGGCAGCACAGCAGGGATCACTTGTAGGTTCAGCCACTCCTGAACTGGAGCATCACCTCGGCACGGCAGCCCGGCAGCCAAAACTTGTCGTCATCTCAAACCGCGTTGCGACATTCGACCCGCTTCAACCGAAGACGGGCGGGCTTGCTGCGGCCCTCGAGCCTGTGGTGGAACGCTCTGGCGCGGTCTGGATGGGCTCCTCGGGCAAGTTAGGCGACGGCAGCGAGCCCTTGGACATCGGGCAGCACGGCGAGGGCCAAGTGGCGAAGCTCGATCTGCCGCGCGAGCACTATTCTGGGTACTACGAAGGTTTCGCGAATTCGATATTGTGGCCGGCGTTGCACTCGCTGCCTGACCGGATGGCCGCCTCCGCAAATCACTATAAAAGCTACCAGGAGATCAACAAGTTCGTGGCGGGAGCCGCATTCCAGTTCAGGGATCGGGATGCAATCTGGGTCCATGATTATCACTTTCTACCACTTGGAGCTGGTCTGCAAAATCTCGGCGTCGACAAGCCGATCGGCTTTTTCCTGCATACACCATGGCCAGCACCCGACATGATCGAGCAGGTGCCCAACCATGATGAGCTCATGCAATCGATGCTCGCCTACGATCTGCTCGGCTTCCAGACCAACTGCGACCTGAACAACTTCCGCGCCTGCCTCCGTACCCATCTAGGGCTGGAAGTCGAGCACGGTGTAGTGATCTCGGCGCGCGGGCACACGCGTTGCCAGACATTTCCGATCGGTATCGATCCCAAACAGTTCGCACGGAATGCTTCGGAGTCGCTTGCGAAACCGGATCCCTATATCTCCTCGTTGCAGAAGAAACTCAACGGCGCGAAGCTTGCAATCGGGGTCGACCGGCTCGACTACACCAAAGGTATTGACGAACGGATTAAAGCCTTCGATCAGGTCTTGGCAGCCGAGCCGCGCAGCATAGTGCTGATGCAGATCGCCAACCCCTCGCGCACCGAAATCGAAGCGTATAAAATTTATAAGCGCGACGTTGAGAGCCTGGTCGAACGTGTCAATGACAAGCATGGCACGAACGAGTGGAGGCCCGTCCTTTATGAGAATAGTCCTTTCACCCAGGCTCAATTGGCAGGTCTCTACCGCGCTGCTCGGGTTGGCGTGGTGACGCCACTGCGTGACGGCATGAATCTGGTAGCGAAAGAATATGTCGCGGCGCAAGATCCGAACGATCCCGGCGTTTTGGTCCTATCGAAGTTTGCAGGCGCGGCCGAAGACTTTGATCAAAATGAGGCGCTGCTGGTGGATCCGACCCGCCCTGACGAGATCGCTGCCGCAATTTCCAAAGCGGCCAATATGCCGCGCGAAGAGCGCGTCCAACGCTGGCGGGCGATGATGGATAAACTTGAAGCATATACCATCCACGATTGGTCGGCGCACTTCGTTCAGGAGCTGGACAAAAGCCGGGTCACGGTGCGGGCGACCTGTTCTGACCTCGGCCCTGGTTGGATCAATTAGGCATGGGCCGTCTAACGCGGCCGCAATGTACGCCGCGCCGCAGCCCCATTGGTGAAGCTGACGAAACAAATCAGTTGGTAGCGGTACAGCAAAGACGTCGGAAGGGATTTGCGGACCGTTCGTTCGGCCGGATACACCTAGCCGGTGCAGGTTCCAGTGGGCAGCCCATCTTCGGCGTAACGGCGAGCAACAGTGCCTGTGAAGGCGGTGTGCGACCAAGCCGCTCCTAGCTCAGCAAATTTGAAGGCAACGCACCAAGTTTCGGGTGAAACCCTGAGGCACTGGGCTGAGCGACATCAGCCCTCAACATCATGACAGCCTCTTGCCGACCTGGAGATTGAATATGACGGGCCGTGGCCGAACTGGGAGATCGCGCATTGGCAATGCTGGAGCCGGATTGAGCAGTTCACGCTGGGAATCAGGTGGCATCCGTGGGGAGCCCACCGGATGCGTTCTGTGCCTCGACAGAACGACGTCATCCGTTCCCAATGCACGCTGTTCGGACGATCCCCTTGGCGACAGCTCTTCGCTGGCCCGGCTGCTACACCCCGGATCCTGGATACTGCGCTACGTGCAACCTCGGCGCCAGGCTCAGGTACTGAGCGGCGGCGCCGTTTTCGCTCAGTGCCGGGGCGTGGAGCCGCAGCGCCGGTCACGAGCCAGGTGTCTGTTTCGGGTATGGTCGGTGCCACTCCCGTGACCGACGAAGATGTCACCGCAGCAAGGCGACGATTGCAAGGCCTGCTTGAGGAACTCCGAGCTTGCCGTGATGCGGCCGGGCAGGCCCAGGACTCGGAGAAGAAGCAAGAACTGCTCGATCGCGTCGTTGATGCAACCTCGGCGGTTCTGGGCTGCCGAGCGAGCCTGCCCTTGCCTGTAGCGCGTAGCATTCTGTCCGACAATCAGGCCCGTCGACTCCGCGATCATGCCCTTTGCGTGGGGGACAAATGCAACGCAAAAGGCTCCAGCACTATCTCCTCCCTGGAAGCGCACAGGAACCGTGCGGCTAAAGTGTTCATGCTGCTCCAAAGCAACGCCACACGCGACCAGCTGAGCCAAGCCGCTTCCACCGTGGCGACGCACTATGCGGCCTGCATGGAGTGGTGGCAAAAGAAGGCACGCCGCTGCGAAATGATGCGCTCCGTCTGCGTCGCCACTGCCAACTTGCCAAGTGCAACGGCTGAGATGCGGCAGGTGGAGCAGGCCGCGCTGCGGCTGCGCGCCGGCTGGGCACTGAATACCAAGTTCATGCATCTGCAATCTCGGATCGCTCTTGCGCAGGTCACGATTGAGCCGCAGGCGAGCACGTTCGAAGCACCCGTCAAGGAAATTGTCATTGGTGAGAACGAGCAAGTGCGTCTGCTGGGAACCTTTATTGGCGACGTTTATCCGGCATTCCTCTCGACGGGCGACGCTGTCCTGCGCAGCAATGGGCGCCCACTCGACGCACATCACTGCGCTGTTTTGGGAGGAGTCATGGAGCGGCTTTCGGAATTTGCGTCGGCGTTGCAGCTCATTCGGACCAAACTAAACGATCCCCAAGCAGGTGCCGACCTCCCATTGGAACATTTGGGCCAGATAGTGGACGACATCAGGATCATTGCGCACGAGGTCATGCACTTCCTCGCGCTGCAGGCGAACGCGCCAGCCATCATCAAGGGGCCACCCGTCGCCAGGCCTCCGGCCGCGCGGCGGCCGGGACCGCAAGCCGTTGCGGGCGTCAGCGACTCTGTGCCAGAAGCCAAGATTCTCGTGGGCTCGGATCTAGGCACGAAGAAGCTCGTGAGCCCGAATGAAGCGCATGCGAGTTGGGCGGCAGACTTGGAGATCTGGCACACGATGTCGATGGAGGCCCTGAAGCAAACACTCACACTGGCGGACGAACTTTTGCAGTTCGATCAAGCTGGTCCGGAAACGCGCCAGATGAAGCCAGAGGACGCCGAACACGCCGTCGGCACCGTGGTCGAGCGCCTGCAAACGCAGGCCACCGAGATGCAGGCCTGTCTTGCCGCACTGGACGATCCTCGTCGACGCGACCTACTCACCCCTGTGCAAATGCGCGAAGAGCACGACAAAACTGTCAAGGTGATGTTGTCCGAGTCACAGAGACTGGCCAAGGCTTTGGATAACGGAAAGGCCGCTATTTCCATCGATTGCATGAAGAATACCCCTTTCCCACGCAGAAGTAGCTTGAACACTTGGCGGCGGCCAAGGAGTTGAAGCCTGCGGATCGACCTCGAGGCGTCTCGCTCGGCTGCGCGACGCCATGATCCGTAAGCAGATGCCGATAAACGATGCGGTGCTCGAGGTTCGAGGCCCAGCGGCGTGGCTCCGAGAAGGACGCACAGGTTAAGCCGCCGCCCCGCGACGATCTTGCTTGCGGGTCAGCGTCACTGTGAGGGCATCGAGTATCTCTCTTCAAGAGCGACCGCGTCACCTTTCGTTCCCGGACCTTTGTGGCCCTCCATTGCGCTGCGTCCCAGCAAACGCCACAAAACGAGCTGCGCTGAGCTGAGACTTCTGGTGAATGCTCCGAAATCAGCCTTGGCGAATGGCAGTAGCTGGCCGTTGCCACCCGATGACATAGGACCGGATTTGCGAGGCTCTGATATGTGCATGCAATCCGGTGCATGTGCACAGCTAGCGCAACCGCGCCAACGCACTCCGTCCGGACTTCCTTCAAAGCGTAAGCGACAGGTTGAGATTGTGCTGCACCATCTGATTCCCAGGCTCTGATTCGAGAGCTTGCCGATACAGCACCTGTGCCGCGTCATGCCGCCCCTCAAGGTCCAAGATCACTCCCTTCGCGTTCAATGCGCGCAAATTTCCTGGGGCCGCAACCAAGACCGTGTCGACTACCTGAAGCGCCTCATCCGGGCGCTTCTGGGCCACCAAAGCATTCGCAAGACGGATCGCGGCATCGACATTGTCCGGTTGCTGCTTCAGCTCATCGCGCAAAGCCCGCTCTTGAGCATCCTGGCCGACTGCCCGCAAGATCCGTTCGCGCATAGCCGGATCGATTTGGTTGGCGTTGAGCAGCTGTGGGGATGACGTCTCCTTCACTGAAAGAGCGGGCTTGTCCAAGGTGGCGCAACCGCCGAGAGGCAGCATGGCGAGTACAGAGAAGAGAAGTGAGTTCAGTCGAAAAGACCTAAATGCTCGGACGTCTGTATTCTGGTGTGAATTCATGCTTGGTTTCCAATTATCACGGAGTGCTATGACGTTCAGTCGTTGGCAGGGCGGATATTGCCGTTACTCGGATAGCCCACTGTTCGATGCAGGTTGGAGTTTGACGGACCCGGCGGGCTTAATCGTAAAGTCGGAAGCGAGTTCTTGATAAGACAGCACGGCAAGATCGATCCCGTTTCGGGTGAAAAAGCCGCGGACGAAGCGTCGGATATCCATTGAGGTTAAAACGACAGGGCGGGTCTGACCCGGTGCTGCGTTCGAATGGATCTGACGCATCTGTGACAGCAGCGCTTCGCTTTGCCGATCCTCTAGTACGAGGTAGGGACCTGCAGCCGAATCTCGAACTGCACTACGCATCACATCCTCACTCTCACGTTCGACGACCAAGGCGTGCACGACGCCCTCTCTATTGGCATAGCGGTGACAGATCTGCCGCTTCAAACCAGAACGAACATATTCCGTGAGCAGGGCAACGTTTTGCTCACGTTCGCTCCACTCCGCCAATGCTTCCAAGAGAAGGCGGGTATGGCGGATCGGGATACCTTCATCTAGGAGCCGGCGCAGCACATCCGCAATCCGAGGGATCGGCGTGGTGCGCAGCACCTCCTTCACCAGATCAGAATAGTCCTGCTCCATTCGGCCTAGCAATTGGCGGGTTTCTTGAATACCGATCAACCGCGGTGCGAAACGGGTCAACGCTGCATGGACGCGCAACGCGAGGAATTCGCCAGGACCGTAATGCGTGATGCCGGCGCCCTTGAGAGCCGGTGCATGGCTTTGTTCGGCCACGAGTCTGTCCGTTTTTGGATCACGCCGAAAGGGGATACCGCTCGACTCGATGTTCGCTACATTGTCTTTGAGCGTTAGCTGGCTCGGATCTAACACATCCTGTTCGACTGGCACCCCCTCGATATCTATCCGAAATTGCGACTCCAGCAACTGCTGGTCGACCGTGATAGGGATGGGGGGAACGACAATGCCTAGATCGGCTGAGACTAGTTGCGAAACGCGTGCAATCTCCTGCTGCAATTCGACTTGTTCGATCGCATGCATCAGGTCTGGCGCAAGGAAGAAAGCGATCGGACATTCCTGCGCGGGCGCGATTTGCTTTTGAGTGTCCCCTGCAGCTGCACTTGTAGCATCGACAACATCGCCCTTGACAAAGCTTGCCGCGGCGAAGACTGCGGCCAACATCAAGAAGATGGGCAGGGGGAAGCCAGGAACGAACGCCATTAAAACCAGGACGCAAGCTGCCAGCCGCAACGCTCGCTTGCTGGCCGTGAGCTGATTTACCATTTCGGTACCAAGATTGACCCTTGCCGCCCCTGTGACACGGGTAACGATGGTCGCCGCTGTAATTGACAGCAGCAGGGCCGGAATCTGCGATATCAATGCGTCGCCTATCGTTAGCAGAGTATAGTGATGCAGCACATCGCCGAAGGACATGCCCTTCGAGAGCAGGCCGATCGAAATTCCACCCAGCATGTTGATGAAGATAACCACCAGTCCGGCGATGGAATCGCCCTTCACAAATTTCATCGCGCCATCCATCGCGCCGTAAAGTTGGCTTTCCTTCTCCAATGCGGCGCGCCGCCTGCGAGATTCGTTGGCATCGATGTGGCCGTTGCGTAGCTCTGCGTCGACCGCCATTTGCTTACCCGGCAGAGCGTCGAGCGTGAAGCGCGCCGCCACTTCTGCTACGCGTTCGGCGCCCTTCGCGAGGACCATGAATTGCACCATGGTGACGACCAGAAATATGACGAAACCCACCACGATGTTGCCCGAGATCACGAATTCGCCGAACGTATGGATGATGGCGCCTGCCTCCCCCTCGGCCAGGATCAGGCGCGTCGTTGCGACGGTGAGCGCGAGGCGAAATACCGTGGAAAGCAAGATGATGCCGGGCAAAGAGGAAAGATCAAGTGGAGTACTGACATACAGGGCAACCATCATCAGCAGGATGGCCAGTCCCATATTGAATCCTATCAGCGCGTCGACCACCACGATCGGGATAGGCAAGACCATCATAGCGATAGCCATAAGCAGCATCAACGCGACCATTAGGTCCGGGTTGGCCGGCGAACGCTTGATGAAGTTACGCAGGACGTCGGCCATCGAGGCCCCCTTTACGATTTATTTTGCTACGCAGAGAAGCGCAGCATTCGAAGTCTGAGAGCCTCGTCCGCATTGGGCGGCCAGTCGGCAGGCTTTGCATGAGAACCAGAGACATGCGCGAAGTTGGCTGGTCAGCAGGTGTTTCAGTCTGTCCAGGTTTGTCAGTACCGGGCGCGGCAGAATGGTTGCTGACCATGCAATTCTGCTTGATAGGGCCTGCGGACTAATACGGAAGAGCAGCAAGGCGGCCATTGCGGCTCAGCAGCACACGACCGTCCTCGATCCGGTCGACTGTCCACCCATCATCCAGAATGGCGCCGACAAAATACTTCTCGCCATCGATGACAAGATACGGTTGCGGGCCATGCCAAACGGCTTCAACTGCGATTGCGGATGGCGCCTTTTCGTCTTTGATGAGCACTCCATTGACCAGTGCTAGAGTGCCCTTGGTGCGATGATCGAACCACTGCTGGAGCTTCTGCCAGCTGATGACCGATTCCGATGTGACGGTACCCTCCGCTGTCACAGCGCCATTTGCGGAGCCGACCTTAACATTGAGAAGACCCGCTCTATCGACCTCCTCCTGCAACTCTTTGGCCGCTGCCTCCGCAATCTGGTCGTTAGAGCGCTGACTGGTCAGCTTCGTCTCATGTTCGGCACCGGGTGAATTGGCGCTCAATGCACCAGCATTGCCGTAGTAGGAGAAAATGGCCGAGAGCACGCCGATCCCGAGAGAGCCAAGTAACACCAAGGCGAGCATGGAGATGGAGAGGCGTGGTATGCCGATCGAACCAGCCGGCGCTGCATCCTGCACTGACCAGAGAACGGACATTTCGCCTGCATGAATGACGACAGGAAGGGGCACCACAACGCACTCGCCCGCGGCAATATTCCGCTTGCCCTCGATGCTGAGTCCGGCTGCAAGTGCCTCGACCTCGATCGAGCTGCCAAGAAGAGTTATACGAAGATGATGCGGTGCCAGTCCTTGCTCGACGAAGATCATATCGGCGTCTAAGCCGCTGCCGACTACGCTCGTGTCGAGAGCAGCCTTACCGGTCGTTCCGCAATAAAGCCCCGACAGCACTTCGAAATGGAGGGAAACGGCGTCATCCACGGAGGATCTCTCAAACAAGGATAGAAGCCGCACGGCAATTGCCGTGCGGCTCATTTCAGTGCCACGTCGCGCTACCAGAGTGACGCGGTAGGGGGCAACCTAGAGCCCCGTTTCGACATTACGAAACGCGTTCGTCGGCCACCTTCTTGACTGTGGTGAGACTAGTCGTAACGGTACGCAGCTCCATACTCCTAGCCGTCGCCTCTGCCGAAGCGGCCTTTAGCTCCGCCATTTGCGCGTTAAATTGGAGTTCCGAAGCGGCGTGGTCCAGTGCGTTTCTACCAGTTGACGCCGCGGTACCAGCAATAGAAGCACCTGCACCTGCAGCTGCACCTGCACCTCCAGCTGCACTTCCAGCTGCGCCCGCACCTAAAATCGGCATGTCATTTCCTTTCTGTTAAATTCGTGCCGTAACCTACAGCACACACATCCTCACGCCGGACCATCCAGCGTCAGGCATTCTCTTCAGTGTCCGCCATAGTTTCTTCGGCATCCGCCATGGCATCGTTCATAATAGTCAACGCAACGGAGCAGAGAACTTCTTGGAAGGCTGCACTTAAATCTTGCGGGCCATCCCCAGACGTGGTCGGACCGTCCACCCGATCATTCCCGCCTGGCCGGTTAGGGTCATCATTCCCGCCTACCGGTTTGTTGGGGGCATCATTCCCGCCAACCGGCTTGTTAGGTTGGCCGGTGGACGGGTGCTCTGGTCGGTCGTTCGGTCTACGGGCCAAGGAAAACCCGAGGTTACCAACTCCACTCCCAATTCCTGTGATCATCAGTACTCCTGCATCCTTTCCATTGGCGGCGACGCCTAAAAGATAATCTCATCAAGCTACGAGCAGGAGCTTTCGAGAAGCTGACGAGTCTTTACAAAAAGCGGGCTACCGGAAAAAATCATTCGGGCACAGGTCGGGCTCCTGCTGCGGCAAACGTCTTGCGTCTTGGCAAGAGACAATGTGGGCAGTGCGTTTCTGCCGCATGGATCCGGCCTGACAGGAGCCTGACTTTCCTCCGCCGTAGGGCTAAGTCCGACGCTTCTTGCGATACCATTGTATGACTGCCACACGCAGTGTCCAAGCTTTTCCCACGATGGCGGGCTGAGGGCGCCGGAGGCAGACTCCGAGCTCCGGTTGACCGGAGCGTGTTCGCATACCGGCTGCGCCAGGCGAAGCGCATCGTCGACAGCGCTACTGCACTTCCGGCGATATCATCACGCATCCGACAACCGCTGCTAATGGCCAGCGATGATCGGATTGCAGGATGACTTGGCATTGGACGCGGAGCGTATGAGACGAGGGTTGCTCGGATGCGGGCAGATCGTCCTGAATCCAGCCGATCAGAGCTTGGAAGGCTGCAGGCATCCCCGTTTCAGCACGCGGGACGGACTCAAATACGCCCAGAGATCGCTTCCTGAGCAGGAAAATCGGTGTGTACTTCGGTGACTTATAGGAAACAGAATTGTAGTACTCGCTCCAATTAGCGATCTTGGATCTTGGCGCTCTCGGCAAGGGCGTTCAGGAGCTAATCGCGAAAGCAACCATTTAGCCGTCGACAATGACCTGTTGCGAGGGCTCGGCTTGAGCACTGTAGTGTCAGATGGTGCCATCGTCGCTGGCGATCCACATGGGTCGGCTGCAAGGCGCGAGGATTGCATCGAGTTCGTGAACCAGGCGCCGGGTGGAAAGCGAAGGTTGGCAACCAGCGCCGGGCTTTCGCGTGTGACCGCAACAGCTCTGCATGCCACATACATTCCCAGCGCCTCAACGCTATTTCAGGTTGGAAAGTGGTGAATGATCCCTCGATAAAGTGACGGCGCCCACGCCAGACGATTGATCCGGCGCCTTCGCAGCCGGTGTATGCCTAGGTTGTTTCCATCAACGATTAAACGCTTGAGCCAAGCCGGATTTTGCGCGCCCAGAAGAAACTCTTCGTCAGATAATCGTCAGCCAGGCGATCTATCTAGACCTGCCGTGCCCAACCGGCCTGACGGCGACGGAAAGATGGCAGTGCAAATCCTAGTTCAGTGAATTGGCGGCATTGCACTCATGAAAGCCTTGATACGCGAGGGCTCAGCGACATCAGCCCCAACGGCATAGACAACACATCCTCGCCTATAACGGAGACGGAATATGACGGGCATTGACCGATCTGGGAGATCGCGGACTGAAAAGAGGGCCGGCAGGGCGGGGGAGGCTAGCAGTTCGCGCTCGCAATCAAGTCTTGCGCCTGGGGAAGGCGGCCAGTCGTTCGATGCCGTCGTGGAGCAGATGCGCTCTGTGGGGATAAATAGAAGGACGCCCGCCGTTCCAATGCAGCGTGGTGTCGACGATGCCCCGCGCGACAGCGCGTCCGACCCCTCGGTTGGCATACACCGAACAATGAACACTGCGCGGCATGCAGCCGCCGCGCCACGTGCAGCTAGTCCGCGGCGGCGCAGTCTTCCCTCAATCTCGGAGGGTGAAGCCTTGGCGCCCGTCGCCAGCCAGCCGCCAACTTCAGGTGCGGCAGTCCCCATTTCCGAGGCACGGCAACGAATGCGCGGTCTGCTTACGGAAATGACCATTTGCTATAATGCGTCCACGAAAGACCCGCAGGCGCAAGAGCTGCTCGATCGGGTCATCGATGCAGGTTCAGCAGTTCTGGACTACTACGCCAGCCTGCCCCCGGCTTCGGCGCGGACCATTGTGGACGACGAGCAGGTCCGTATCTGCCGCTACCTCGTGTATGATGCGGTGAACTACTATAGCAGCCTTGCCGAACCGACTATCCACAAATTGCAAGGAACACTAAAAGCTTCGGAAGAAGTGTTTAGGATGATTCAATCCACGGCTACCCCGGACCAACTGAGCCGAGCGAATCTCAGTGTGGTGAAGGTGCATGTGGCCTGTGTGGACTGGTGGGAAAAGAAGGTAGGGCACCGCGAACGGGAGCGATTCGCCTGGGCCGCCACTGGCAACTTACCAAGTGCAACAGCCGAGATGCGGCAGGAAGAAGAGTCAGCGCTGCGGCTGTCCACCGGCCACACACTGTATGCCAAGCTCGTGCATCTGCAATCTCGGATCGGGCTCGCGCGAGCTAAGATAGAGCCGCAGGTGAGCACGCTCGAAGCACCCGTCGGGGAAATCCTCATTGGTGAGAATGGGCGAGTGCGTCTGCTGGGAGACTTCGTCGGAGACGTTTATCCGGCATTCCGCTCGGCGGCCGACGCTGTAACGAAGAACGAAGGGCGCCCACTCGACGCAGAGCACTGCGCCGTTTTGGAAGGAGTCATGGAGCGGCTTTCGGAATTTGCGTCGGCGTTCCAGGTCATCCGGACCAAACTGAACGATCACCCAACAGGTGCCGACCTGCCATTGGAACTGTTGAGCCAGATCGTGGACGGCGCGTGGATCATTGCGCACGATGTCATGCGCTACCTGGAACTGCAGCCAAAGCCGCCAGCCGTTGCACTGCCGGCCGACGCTGGCGCGGCGATACCGGCCGACACCGCCAAGGCTGCAGTGGCCGAAGGCACCGCAGCGCGCAAGAAAGTCAAAGGCAAGCACAAGCCGGCCGCTGGCGCTGAGAGTTTGGCGGCCGGGCGGCCGGAACCGCAAATCGCTGCGGCCGTCAGCGACCCTGCGCCAGAAGCCAAGGTTCTCGTGCGCTCGGAGCTAGGCACGAAGAAGCTCGCGAACGCGAGCGAGGCGAATGCGAGTGCGTCGGCGGCGGGCGAACACTTGGCAATCTGGCAGGCCCCGCCGTCCGCGGAGGACCTGACGTCACGACTCGAGCGGTTGGACGAACTTTTGCAGTTCGATGTGGCGGGTCAGCAAAGAACCGTCTCGCAAGCGCGCCAGATGAAGCCCGAGGACGCCGAACACGCCGTCGACACCGTGGTCAAGCGCCTGCAAACGCAGGCCACCGAGATGCAGGCCTGTCTTGCCGCATTGCAGGATCCTCGTCTACGCCTGCTACTGCCGTCTACGCAGCTATCCAAAGTGCACGAGAAAACAGACCACCTCGAAGAAATGTTGAGTCAGGCGCAGGGACTCGCCAAGACTTTGACCGAGCGAAAGGCAATTATTACGATCGAATGCATGAAGACCTACGCATTTCCGTCGCAGAAGCACCTTGAACGCTTGCGGGCAGCCGACGAGTTGACGCTTGCGGATTCCCCCCACGCGTTGAGGGGGGAGCCGGGCAATCTGTTCGAGATCAGGCTGCAGCCCAAGGCGCTGCACAACGGTGCAATGCCGAATCCGATGTGGGTGCACATCCATACAAACCGGCCGGTACATGCCCGACAGCTGCCAATGCTGGATGACGCAGCCTTCGCCGCTTGCCACGTCAAATCAAATGAACAGCGCGGCCACAATCGGCAGTGGCAAGACGCCCGGGCTGCGATCGGTCACGAAAACGTCGTGATCCACCGGGGCAAGCTCACTCCCGCGTTCTGCAAGTCCTTGTTGATCGCTTAGAGCCCATGCACGTCCATCTGGTTCCCGAGGCGCCAGCTTCAACGCAGGCTGTTCGCCAAGGCCGGTAGGTAGGCATCTCGCGAGCATGCCGCTTGTGGCGCCCCATGAGTTGTGGTGCCAGACAAGCTGTTCGCCAAGGCCGAGGCATCTCGCGAGTATGCCGCTTATGGGGCCCGGGACTTGTGGTGCCAGACGAGTAAATTAAAGCATTTCCGTCTTGAGCCAAAACGGAAATGCACGCGAGGTGCTCGAGTTGCCGGCCACGCGACTCAACTAGGGCAAAAGAGGCTGAGCGGCGCTGCCACTTTTTCTGAGGTTAGACGTGACAGCGCTCTCCGCCCTCGTCCGGCTCGCTCCGAAATCGATCCGGAAGATCGTCCGGCGACGAGCGCGGAACAGGATAACCGATCCGGTTCGCCGGCTTCAGCGGATCCAAACTCGCCCATGGTATGTTGTCCGGGAAAGACGGTCGAGAGGGCTGACACCAGCCCGGTTCTGAACGTGAAGAGGCGCTGTCCCCTCCCGACTGCGATTCGCTCGACTGCTGCAGCCGCCATCCGCATTCATGCCGCAGTTCATCCTCCGGGCGAGCTGGGCTGGATTGCTGCGGCTCCGCTGGCGCGGGGGCAAGGTGCTGGAACCAGGCCATTCGCACCGGAGGGGTTTATACGGCGATGAATCGAACCACCGCCGACTATCCACAAGCGTACTCGGATTCAGATATCCTTAGCGACCGAGCGCACGGCAACGGTTGGCAAGGGCCGGCCTCGCCGGCTGATCACATGAAGTCATCCTCGTACGAGTATCTGGGTGAACTTGGTGAGCTCTCGACATCGCTGCTCTCGCTATCCTCAGTTTTGCAAAGATAGAGCGGCGGTTTGTTGCACGCTGCCATTCACCGGCACTGTTCTTAGTCCACTGTTCGGGATGCTGGGTAGGGTCAAGGACCATGTCGCCATCACCCACCTCAACAAACCCCATCGTCGCTGCGCGGGCTTGTGCTTCTGGATTAGCCGCACGCCAATTCAGCAATGGCCGTTCGCCGTCCATCCGAAGTTGATGCTCCAGCAGAATATCGCCTGCATTCTCGACGAGCGGGTGAGCGACCTGAAGATCCACTATGGAGGTGATCTCAGTTCGGCCAGGAAATTGTTCCCGCCAATTTTCGGATTCGAACTCAGCCATGCTGAATCCGCGTTCTGTTCTCATGAGTCCGGCACTCTGGTCTCCCAATTGGTAGCTGAAATATCGCGCGCGCTCCGTATCGCGACGCACGCCGTATTGCTTAGCAACGTCCGCAGTGCGTCTTGCCCGTGAGGATACGAATTCCGAATACTCTTGCGGATTGTCGGCGATGTGCATGATTTTTTCCCCATGAAAATTGCCTCACCTCGCTTCTGAAAGTAGACCTGTCGATCTCTACCACCGGAGGTCTGGATTGAAGGGAATACGCTTTCGTAGCCCGCGATGATGAGCCGCCGCTGGAATCCGATCCAGCTAAGTCCATGCGGGCAAACGTGTCCGCGAACTGTTGAGTTTGTGAATCCGTTTGCCCGTTGGCACTACGCGTGTAGTGGCTATCGGACGAGCCACCAATTCGACCATACATAATATTGCACTCCTGTGTTCAGGCATTAGGTTGAGGCTGGTGTGACGCCACAGCCATAGGTAGCCGGTTTTGCTGACGACTAGCTGACGAAGGCATTCTTCTGATGCAGAAGTAAATTCGGCCAGCCGTTGGCGTTTCTTGAAATCAGGCTGCGACCTAGCGCAAGTGCGTTAGTTGTTGTCGCCGACGACTCGGGTGGTTTTTCGGTCCTGATGTGGCTCGGCCAAGAAGCGCCGATCTCGCGTCGGTCGAGCAAGGTATGAAAAGCGCCTTTCCTGACTGTGTGGCCGGAACGGCGCAGCCGACTGCCGAGGCTCTGGCAAGAGGGAACTAGCGGCGGGTTCGCATCGAAGGCGAGAAGCGTTGATCGACTATGAGGTGACGACCACGGTTCGGGCTACGTCGCATTCAGCCTCGACGACGGCCTGCTCTTCGACGGCATCGAATCTTTTGATTGATGGCGCGTGCACCGACATCGCCGAGCGAGCCAATCGCAGCCATCAACCATAATAGCGGGGACAGAAGTGTGCGCATTTCGGAGATCCGCGACTTGCAATTGGTCCGCGACCCACCCTGGACTGTCGGAGCGTGACGGCCAGCTCGGGCTCGAGTATTTTTGGGATGGCTTGGCGCAGAACGAAGACAGGCTCGGCGAGATGATCAAAATCTCTGTCGATCGGACGGGTTTCACCGGCGCCATCTTAAGGACTGAGTGGGTGGACCCGGGACCGTTTAGGCCAATCCTGCGGCAAAGAGTGCTCTCGCCACGGGCTCGAAATATTGCATGGGAACGGGGTTGCCCAGCTGCGTTTTGTTGATGATCTGATGCGCTAGGACATCGTTGTCGACAATTTCAAGACGTAGCGCCCGCGCCTCGCTCAGCAGGTGTGAAGCCCGCTCGCCTTCGGCGCGGCAAACCAGGACGGGCACCCCGGTTTCACCGCGTACGTAACGCAGACCGATCAGGATCGCCGTTCCTTTGAAGATCAGCGTGGCGTGGTGCACACCGAGGGGAGGTTCGTCAGCTGACTCGTCGCGAATGCGACGTCGTTCACTCTTCAACTCTGGCGCCCCTTGCTGATCCTTCATCTCGCGCGTGACTTCAGTCTTGGTCATCCGCATTTCGCGCAGAAACAACGCACGCTGCAACAGGAGATCGATGAGGCCGGCGACGAGAAGTGCGCCGGCGCCAATTCCGATCAGCAGTTTTGCCCCCGTAACGACAAGGCCCGCACAACCCATGCCGCAGACCGGTAGATAAACCATCGTCTTCCACATGCCGAGGAGGCAAAAGGAAAAGGTTGCGCCGAGAAGGAATGCCTTAAACAGCGTCTTGCCGAGTTCGACCATCGAACGCGCAGACGCCAAGCGCTTCAGCCCTTGAAAAGGATCAATTTTCTCGAATTTCGGCGTCATTGGCTCGAGAGAGAAAACAAATCCACCATTGGCTAATAAGCTTGCCAAAAACGCCGCCGCGACAAGCGTTCCAAGCAGCGGGCCAACAGTTGCCAGGGTGAGTTCGAGGAGCACTACCATCGCCTGCCGGACCGCGAAGTCGAATGGCAGGTTCTGCAGCTTGCCGACAAATAACAGCGCTTCGTGGCATTTGTCTTCGATCACGCTGCCTCTTAGCCATAGGTACCCGAGCCCAGCGCAAGTGCCGGCAGCGCGAAGGAAATCGGAGCTACGTGGCAGCTGCCCTTTTTTGCGCGCGTCGTTTAGCTTTTTGGGGGTGGCGGCGTGTGTCTTCTCTTCACTCGAGTCGCTCATTTCAGCAAACTATCGAACCACTCGAGCGCGCCATTCGCTTGTGTGATCTCCAGTTTCATCCCTTCGACCAGATAGGCAGCGTAAGTGACCATGATAATCGGAAAGAGAATATTCTTGATCGTCGGGGACAGTTGGTTCAATTTGAATTGCGGCGCAAAGCGACGCATTAGCATCATAGATACATCAATCAACGTCATAAAGAACACGACGGGCCCTGATACTAATAAAGCCGTCCGCATAATGTGATTGAGGAGCCCTAATACCTCCATTGCTCCTTGCGTGCTCAATATAGGGTAAAACCTGTACACGGGCCAGATCGAATAGCTTCCATAAAGCGCGCTGATCACAGTTTCCAGCCCCCCTGATGCGACGAAGATGGCAATCGCAGTGATCCCGAGAAAGACTCCCATGGCGGAAGCCTGACTGTTCGTCGCGGGGTCGGTCGGTGCGGATGGGTTGGTGACGCCGCGTTGGTTGTCGATAAACTCACCGGCCGCCTGAAGGCCCCACAAGGGAATGCCAAGGAAGGTGCCAAGTAGTGCGCCGACAAAAACTTCCTTCAATCCGAGCAGAGTTACCTGGATCAGGCGTGTTTCAGGATCCAGCGCCTGCAACCCGTCGCTGACGTGTGCCAGGCATGGTAATCCGAAGGCAACAGCCAGGCAGCCGCGGATCAGCCCATCGGTCTGAGAACGTGTAAATACAGGGAGGATCATCATAATGCCTATCGCGCGCGCTGCGCCAAGGCCGGCTGCTAGGACGAGTTCGATAGCCGTATGGATCAGGATTTGAATCTCGGCCGGTGACGAATACATGGCGGAGACTAGTAGCTAAGTGTCATTGCGGGAAACTCGGTAAAGATCTGGTTGGCTAGCTCTATCAGCGGTGCGCTCAGCACAGGCGCGGCCAAGCCAATAACCGCGACAACAACCAGAAGCTTGACGGTGAGTGGCAGACTTTCATCCTGGATCTGCGTTGCCGCCTGGATGATGCCAATGACCAAGCCAACGATCACCGATGCAATGAGCGGGGGCAGAATCCAGATCATGAATACCACCAACGATTGGCTCATTAGAGTGACAATATTGGACTCGGCGATGATCAACCTCCCGGTATCGTGTAACTCAACACAAGTCCGTGCATCAATTTCGACCAACCATCAATAGCGACGAACACGAAGAGTTTGAAAGGGACAGATATAAGCGTTGGGGATACCATAGACATGCCCATCGCCATCAAAATTGTCGTCACAATAAGATCGATAGCGATAAAAGGAAGATAGAGGAGAAATCCGATCTCAAACGCGCGCTTTAGCTCTGAAATTAGAAAAGATGGGACCATAATGGACAAATCGTCAGCTGTTGCTTTGTTACGCATTTCCTCTGGCCAGACTTTTTCGGTCGACGAGAGAAAAAATTGTCTCTGCTCTTCATTTGTGAACTTCTTAAGATGATCACGTAGGGGCTCGCTCCCGGATTTGGCGGCGCTTACCCAGTCATCGAACGTCTGATAATGTAGCTTCGGATCGGTCAACCGATCATAGGTCTGTTCAACAACGGGCGCGCTAACGAACATGGTGAGGATCAATGCCACGGCGTACAGCACTATGTTAGGTGGTATCGTCTGAGTCCCGAGCGCATTGCGCACAAGGAAAAGAACAACCGATACCTTTACAAAGGCCGTGGTCGTGACGACTGCTAAAACCAGCAGACCCAGTCCGGCGGTAACCGCGAGAAGCGCCAGGATTGGCGGCTGGATCTCAGTCATTGCATCCCAACCCGCCACGGAGCCTGATGCCCAGCGTATCCCCAATGCGCACGATGTCGCCACGCCCGATACACTGACCATTGGCAAGTATATCGACCGGACCCTCAATCGGCCGTCCAAGTTCGAAAATATGCCCTTCGCCGGCACTTCTTAATTCCCCTAGAGGAATAGGCCAGCGGCCGCACTCAAAGACAAGCATGATCTCGACATCGTCGAGATCCTCCGTCAGCCCTAGTTGCGATCCAGGTTGTGTCATATGCGCATTCTCCAAAGAACATGATCGCGGGCGGAAGGCCCCGCGCAGGACTAGCTGGTCGCCCTCAAGATCTGCACCGGCCCACAATTGGCCGAAAGATAAGGTGATCTGGCCGCGGCCGAACGGTGCCATGTCCAGCAACAGCGCATCACCGGCACATGCTTTTCGAAGAAGCGCCGCAGGAACGCGCAGCGTGCCGATCTCCCCTGCAACCACGATCGGGAGGTCTGAAAGTAATCCGCGCGGCTGTCGCGGTAACTGGCCAAACAGTTCGCCCAGAGCGCGAAACGCGGACGGCACCAAGCCATCAAGAGGCGAGAACAGGAACAGACGACCCTTGCCACTGACCGGGCCGAAGTCGATATCCAGTTCGAGATAGGGAGCCAGTGTCGCGGCTTCACACACGCGCACCAGTTGCACGTTCAGCTGTGTCGTATACTCCAGTCGAGCGATAAGCGGCTCAAGTGCAAGTTCCACAATGAGTGAAGCCGTCGGCTCGGAAGGGAAAGTCAGCCCTTTCTGCACTGTAGCGAAGAGCCCCTCTACAAGCGACCGCGATATCGACAGGACGACCGTCTCAGCTCCGACCCTCCAAATGCAGTCAAACATTGGAATGACGGCAGCAGATTTCTCCTGCAAGACAAGCCCTGCCATACGCACCGATAGCGGCACGTCGTTGATCCGGCTCTGAAACGGTCTGCGGGAAGCCGCTGTGTGATTCAGCCACGCGGCGACCTCGTGGGACAGTGTCAGCACTGGTTCCAATAGAGCGGGGCTCACCAAAGCGGCTGCCGAAAACTGTACGGTTCTGTCATTCTCAGGACCTGCGGGTAATCGAATCTGTTTTCGCGACCTGGGTAAGCGGACCCCTCCCAAACCGAAGCAGTATCTCATCGTCGGCCTCGATCTCGCCTGCGGCCTCCGAATGGATCTCGACGGCGCGCCGGACGTCGTCCTCGATTTGGCGCCATTTTTGCGTTGCCGCCGAACATGCGGCCCATAGGTCCCGCGTCTCGGACGCCGCTAACTCGGCCTTTTCTTCGGCGATGCGCGCATTATCGAGCATCTCCCGGCTGCGAGTGATCTCAGCCGCAAGCCGCTCAATATGGAGGTGGTGCCGGTCGAGCGTGGCGCTAGACAAGTCGTCGAGCGTCATCAGCTCCTGGTAGAGCGCTGCTTCGGCCGTTGAGCAATGTTGTTGTGCCATTGCAAGCTCTCGGCAGGCATTCTGTGCGGCTAAGGTGGCCATATGGTGCTGGGCTTCCTTCTTGGACAGCTCACTGAGGGCACGACGCTCTTGCATTTCCTTCAGGAGCCGTAGCCTCGAAGCCTGAATATGATTCACGCGGTCAGACGCGACATCCATGCGACCGTTTCCTCAAACCCTGACGCCTCGTCTTCGCTCTGGCGCAAAAACTCCCTCAGTTCGTCGATTGACGCGACAGCCCGGTCCGTCAGGGGATCGCCGCCTTCCTTGTATTCGCCAACATTGATCAAGAACTCGGTCTCGGCATACCGCGAGAGGAGTTCACGAAAGGAGGATGCTGCGTTGCGATGTGTCCCCGAAACGACCGCATCCATTACGCGGCTGCGACTCTGCAGTATATCGATAGCGGGGAAATGCGATCGCGCTGCAATCGAGCGTGAGAGGACGACATGGCCATCGAGAATGCCGCGCGATTCTTCGGCGATCGGATCACCTGTGCCATCGCCTTCTACAAGCACAGTATAGAAAGCCGTGATTGAGCCACGCTCACCCATGCCAGCGCGCTCCAGCAGGCCTGGCAGCATGCCAAAGACAGAAGGAGGAAAGCCCCGTCGTGTCGGCGGCTCACCCGCAGCAAGGCCTATTTCACGCATGGCGCGGCAGAAGCGTGTCAGCGAGTCCAGCATGAGAGCAACGCGTAGCCCTTGTTCGCGAAAATACTCCGCGAGCGCTGTCGCCATCGGAGCACATTGTGCCCGCTCAACAGCCGAGCGGTCGGACGTTTCAACAACGACGACCGCACGGCGAAGGCCCTCCTCCCCAAGATGCCTCTCGATGAATTCACGAACTTCACGTCCTCGTTCGCCTATGAGCGCGACTATGACGACGTCAGCGGCAGCACCTTTTACGATCTGTGATAATAACGTCGACTTGCCACAACCTGGCTCGCCGTAAATACCGATCCGCTGGCCCTCGCCGCACGTCAGGAGACCATCCAGGGCACGGACCCCGAGCGGGAAGGGCCGCTCAATCATGCGCCTTGTCATTGGATTTGGGGCTCTGCCGTGCAGCGGCCGAGTCTCGGCGGTTTTGATTTGGCCTTTGCCGTCCAGTGGACGGCAACGACTGTCAATCACTCGGCCGAGTAAGTCGCCGCCGACGGGGACTTCACGCATTCGTCCAGTAGCCACGACTTCCGCGCGGCTGGAGAGGCCGACCAAGTCACCGATCGGCGTCAGCAATACGCCATCATCCACCAGGCCGATCACCTCGGCTTCGAGCGACAGTCCGGTTCGCGGGTCCTGTAGGAGGCAAAGTTCCCCAATACGAGTGTCTGGCATGACGGCATGGACCAGTGTGCCGACAGCCCGCGTGATCCTGCCACGCACACCGCGCGTGTCGATCCGCTTTGCTGTAGCTCTCAAAGACGAGATCGCCGGATCTGCAGGGCAGATCACAGCGTCGTCATTATATTCTGATACCTGCGTGGTCACAGCTCGCCTTTTTCAGAGAGCGACCCGAAGCCATGGCGCAACGCGCGCATCTGCGCATCAAGCCCCAGATCGACATTGCCGTACTCGCTCCACAGCACGCACCGTTGCGGCGACAACGTCGGATCCGGTTCGATCCGAACCATTGGACGACCATCCTGTCCGTCGCATCCCGAAAACTCTCGCGCAAGCATGTCCACTTGCGTCGGACACACATGAAGGCAAACTTCCGCGCCACTGTATTGGCGCTCGATGGCGTGACGAGCAGCCATAATCAACATTTCGCCCGGATCGAACGCTCCCACAAGATCGCTTAGTATTTCCATCACAAGCTGCGGTAATTGCTGCTCCAGAACCGCCTTTCGTCGCGCGACTTCGGCGACTGCCTGGGAAATCAGCGCTGCCATTTCCTCGGCGCCAGCATTCAAGCCCTCGGTATGGCCGCGCGCTGACTCACGCTTATACGCGGCGCGTGCCCAGCTGCGAATCCGCTGCTGATACCGTTCTGCGGCGGCACGCGCTTCTGCGGCACTATTCCAGATTTCGAGCTCGCTCGCCGGTATCAGTGGCCCCACTGGGCGTATCTGCGGCGCTGCGGGCGCCAGGGAAATATCGGCTGTCATATCAGGGGGTTCTCCGCCTCAAAATGGCGAACCACAAGCGAAAACAACTGGCCTGCGGCGTTCCCGTGCTTAGGCTCTGGATCGTCGGCGGCGGTTCCCACGGGCAAGCGTAGAAGCACGCGGTTGCGCTCCATCACTGGACAGTGATGAAGCCAGGCACCAAGACAGGCGTGTCCATCGTGTTCGATTTGGCGCGCGAGTTTTTCCGGATCAGCGATCAATCTGTCCGCAATGGCATGCGCCAGATGTCGGATTCCAAACGCATGGGCATCAGCGCCGAGGCGTTCAATAAGCACTGTGAGGTGAGGCTGAGAGACAAGCTTAAGCAGCGAACGGGCATGCCATATACTACCTGCAAGGAGGGCAGCCCGATGCGGATCGTTACCGCGCAGAAGGTCCGGCCCCCAGTCAACGCCATTCGAATCCGAATCATTGTCGAGCAACAATTCTGTAAGTTTTCGCTGCAGTCTGGGACATTTCTGCAACTTAGCCAACGTCGCAGCCGATAACGCCGGATCAAGACGCGCGGCAAGACGAGTCGGGTGGACCGAGGCAGCAAGTCCGCTCCGGCCCAAGGCAGGCAATTGGAACAAACCGTCGAGTTGGGGGGGCTCTATTGGCACTGGCATTGACATGTCATTTAGGCGCTATCGCCGGGATCTTTTTGCGAACGGCCTCGAGAACGGAAATACCCGACTGCCGCTCGATGTTGGAAAATTCGCCCGATGATTGCCTGCGCCGGCGGTTAAGGGCGCTGGCTAAGAGATAGGACGCCACTGCGAATACAGCTGCGGCAATACCGATCACGGCCGCTAGAAGTGGCGCTGCAACGGGCCTGGATGGCTGGGCCAAAACAGTCGCCGGCACGGAGCGTTGCTCAGGCGCGGAACGTTCCACCGGCACCAAAACCACTTCGACCTTGTCGTAGGACAACCCTTCTATGCTGTCGGCCACGAGCATCTTTATCTTCGGCACCAAAACCGAGAGTTCAGCCTTGGCGTTGTGTCTGATAAAAACCGAGGCCGAGGACGGTGTGGCGCCTGCTCGCAAAAGGTCATTATGCGGCAGAACCACATGGACACGTACAGAGAACACCCCATCGATATCGCTGATCGTGCGGGACAACTCTTCGCTGAGCGCATAGACGTAACGGGCACGTTCCTCGGTTGGCGAGGCAATCAGGCCTGATCCTTGGAATATGTCGCCGAGATTCTTGAAGGACTGGCGCGGCAATCCCTTGCCATTCAGGAGGTTGATTGAGTAAGCGAGCAGCTTTTCGTCAACCTGGATCGTGCTGGTCCCATCCTTGGCGGCCACCCGGACCGCATCAACCCCGTTGTCCATCAGAAGGGCGAGCATCTCATTCGCCTCGCGCTCCTGCAGTTGCGTGTAGAGATCGACCTTGCAACTGCTGAGGGCCACGAGAAGTGGCAGCACGACAAGGCGAAGTGATCTCCGACCAGACGCGCCACGCATGATTTGTTTGGCTGAGCCAATCATGCGCGCGGTTCAGCCTTCCTTTAGAAGTTTATTCACAGATGAGGTGATGCCGCTGACGCCTTTGGAAAGAAGAGAAACCTGGGTGACGCCGTTGTAAAGATCCCGCAGACCAGCAATCATTGTTTCGAAATCATGCCCTTCTTGCGGGACGCCCGACACTCCGGTTCCCGCACCACCTTCGGCAGGAAGCTTCTGCGGGGCAGGTAGAGCACCCTTCAAAAGGCCTACCCGATGGTCAAGCGCGGCCGAACTAACAGTATGGTCAGGGTACATCGCAGAAATGGTCTGCAACACGCGGTCGCCCAAGGCACTCACATGCGTAGCTTCGCGTTGAACACCAATTGCCGCCGGAGGAACTGGCACCCTCGGTGGCGCCGAGGGTGCGTCGTTTTTCAGCGAGTCGGCCGCGTGCGCCAGTGCGCGCTCAAACTGCGCTTGCTCGCTGAACGACGGTGACCCGGTCTTGGGGAGACAGTCCGTTAAAGTGGTAGTGATCGACGTGATAGGCATCATCATGCAAGGACCCGACAGCTTCCTCTTTGACCGAGCGAGCCCGGCCCTTCATCATTCGTTATCGGGTCGACGTCTAGGCGGCCGAGCTGACGACAAGCTGACTAACGAAGCCCTATTAGTCATCTAAAAGTCATGCTGGGCGACTTAGTCACTTGTGCAAATTTCAGGCTTTGGTTTATCAGTGCGAAATGTTGAGAGCGCTCATCCCATCCGTCCGCCTGCACGTTTTGAGACTTCTGTGTGCCGGGTTTTTTCTCTCCGCCGGAATCCACGGAACTCTCGGCGTCCCTTTATCGCTCTCCGAGACACCCTACAGGTATACGGTTCTCGATCAGGATCTCTCTGCCGCGCTGCAGGAATTCGGCAACAACATGAATATCCGAATCAACATTAGCGCCGAGGTGAAGGGGCGGATCCGCGGGAGTATGCCGGATTTGCCACCGCGCGAGTTCCTGGACCGTTTGGCCAATCTCTACGGTCTGCAATGGTACTTCGATGGGCTTGTCCTCTACGTGTCAGCCGCAAAAGAATCGCAAACTCGCATGCTTGTGTTGACGTCGATTCGCTTCGACGCGTTCAAGGGTGCACTTGATGAGCTTGAGATCTCCGATGACCGCTACGTCGTGAGACCCGCGCCGGGAGACGGACTCGTTTTGGTTTCCGGTCCGCCGCGCTTCACCGCGCTCGTGGAGCAGACCTTCAATGGCCTCGTCGCGGAGGCACAGGCGCAGCCTCGCGCACCTGAAACGCCGCCAAGCGAATCGGTCCTAACATTGTTTCGGGGCTCCTCCACCATGGTCGTCCGCAACGGACTACCTGAAGCCGCTTATTCGTCCGACGTGCCGCAGCAGGATCGCGTTGGCGGGAAGCCAGAGCCAGCCCACAAATAATATCTGCGGTCGCAGCTTCGGGACAAAATGTCACCGTCGCCACCCCAATTTGTGAATTCTTCTGAACTCGTCAGTTTGCCGAAAGCTAAACAGCTCATCGTGGGAACCGGCAGCTTCAGTGATATCTCCGGCCATTGTGCTGGGATTGCGCATGGACCTGGCGCGAGGCAATTTGAAGCACAGCAGGGGTATTGGTCCCAGCCGAGCTCTGAACTGTCAAAGCTCGTGAACCCAAGTGCTTCCCGAGGGGGGGCTCTTGTGGGAATTTTCACATCGTTTGAGGATGTACAAATGTCGAATATATCTTCCTTTATCATCAACGCCAATCCCGGAATGTCCGGACCCTTGCTGCTCTCGAAAGCTTTTCTGCAGCCCCAGCAAAGCGCATCGCCCTTCGAAGCAATACTGAGGAATTGCACGCGCGAACCCTCAAGCCCGAGCGTCACGCGGAAGGGCGGGGAGCTGACCCAGGCCGAATTGCAAATCGTGGCGGTGCTGAACCGTCACAAGGACCATATGCCCCTCAGTCCGAGTTCGCTGGCGGAGAAAGCCAACGATCCTTCCACACCACCGGATCTGAAAGAGGCGATCGAGGGGCTGCAGCAGGATCCAGAACTTTTGCAGGCCATCAACTGTCAGGGCGATCGCTATAAATTAGACGGCGGGGGTACGATCACCGCCAAGGATTTGTCTAAATTCTCCAAGCATCATCCGCAAGTTGCCGCATTTCAGGAAAGCCAGGCGCAAAGCTACGTCCAGAACTACATACCATCCGACAGCACCAAAAACGTTCCGCCTTCGCTAATGACCCGGAGCGATGCCTTGCGCGAGTTTTACCGGTACTCCGAAAACTTGCCCAAGGAGCTGAGTCAGGACAGTTTCAAGCAGATCGTCCACGGCGAAGCGAAAACCGGCAAATGTCCCCCCCAGGTCATTGCAGCGGCTCAATACTTCATCGATCACCCAGATGAGTGGAAGCAGCTGCGCGGTGGCACTTCAGATAAGGTCCACAAAGAGGATTTTCTACAAGCCGCTTCATCGTCGATGAGCCTCACGCAGACTGAGCTGAATACCCTTAAGACTATCAACAGCAATCAGAGAGCCTTTTTTGGGAGCGGTGTCCTGACTCGTGACAAGCTCGCGAGCATGGCAGAAGACGAGAGCCTCAAGCCGAACGTACGGGAAGCGGCCTCCCAGCTGCTCTCGGATCCTCTACTGTTCGGTCTGCTAAACAATTCGATTACGGGCTATAAGACCCACAATTCGTTCTTCGACTTCGGCGGCGGACACACGGTCGATTCCGGCAACATCAGCAAAAAAGACTTTGCCCACTTCTACGACAGCATGTCGTCAGCCAACCGCACCGTTCAGCAGCCAAAGACCCATGAGCCCGCAACCGCTGCGGAACAGGACGCCGCCGCGGAGATGATGATGGGCCGGGCGGACCAGCCTGATACCAAGTCAGCCAAAAAGAATGGCGGGGCCTTCATCCACGCAGTCGGCGACGTGCTCAAGGTGTACTCGACAGTGGCTGATTGGGCAGCGACGGCGGTGGGTCTGTTGAGCTTCATTCCGGTCGTGGGCCAATTGGCCGATGCCGTGTCGATGACGCTCGCGTTCGAGGCGCAAGCGGCAAATCTTGTCCGTACAGCCATTACCGGAGGCAACATGAAGCAGGCGCTGATTGATGCTGGCATCAATATCGGAGCGCAGGCGCTCAGCCTTGTCGCAGGCCCCCAGGTCAAGCTTGCCATTCGCAACGGGCTGGTGAAGCAGGCGCTGGAAGAGGCCGCGACGGCGGGGATCGATCTGCCGATTTCCATGGCGCAAAACTATGCACAAGAATATCTGCACAACCTGCACGCACAGCTTCCGGCCGCCCCTGTGCAAGAGGCCGGCCTGCCCAGCCAGATGGGCATGCCATTATCCCATATCGTGGCCTGACAACAAATGTGCGACTTCCTCGCCACGCCTTGCGGCGAACCTGCCTTTCCGCACGTCGAGTGGTCAGGCGTGCGTTAAGGCGACCGAGCCCGCCCAAGGGCGGGCTCAGCCGCTCCGCCTTCAAGGCGATACTTGAAGTCGGACCGCAATGACGCGCGCGGCATCGCGAAGCTGATGCTGCTTGGCTGTTGCGACCGGTGCATTGCAAGTCGCTGGCCGCGCAAGAGGTGCGGGCGGTGCTGACGCACGCAAGCTCATTCAATCAAAGCTAGGATATCGAGAACAGAGTGCGCGGCATCTTGCGCGGCTTCGGGCCGCGCGGCTTTGCCGGACGCGTCCACGAGTGGCTGGCCGAACTTTTAAAGAAGGCCGAAGTTACGCAGCAAGACGCGGATGTCGTTCTCGACCGCGATGGCCTTCTCCTGCAGCAGCTTTCGAGCGGTGAGCAGAGCTCGGCCCTGCTGGGCTTATCACTGTCTTGCCCTGTACTGGCCGGGACAGGTTCGCCCGCGATCATCTGGGCGATGCCGCGGCATCGTTGCGGTCGGGCTTGTTCACCTGCGCCTTGAGGAACGCCTTCGAGTGGCGGGTCTCGATGCAGTGGTCCAGCTTCAGCCCGATCCCGACCAGTTGCAATGCGGAAGCCTGAGCGCCTGAGCGAGGTCTTCCGGGTGGCTGCCACCTTCAGCTCACGGCAGATCGAACCCGTTTCGTCCGCGATGCGGATTGAAGTCTCTTTGAGAGAGACGTCCAGTCCAGCGTATTGCTTCATGCTGCCTTCCTTTCCGGAATGCTTGTGAAGCGACACCCTCAGGCTATCATCAGCTCGAAGCACTGCATTCCTAACCATCGCCCTCCGGGACAGGGTCAAGCCGAATACCCCATCTAATCACTTAGGCAAGGTTACGGTCGAAGCGCGACTGGGGAGCGCCCTGGAGAGGCGAGGGCACACTATCTCGATCAAGTCATGATCGTGTATTGTGACGGCTCGTGCATCACCAGACCCGAACGATCGGCAATGGTTACATGCTGGAGCGGGTGACGGGCTTTGAGCTAAAGAGCATAGGATCCCATGTTAGCCACCTTTGCGCGCCGCGAATGTCCTGTATGTGGCAACTGGTATGGCCGCACGCTCACCATCACTTGGCCCGACAGCCTTGTTGTCGAGCAAATCGCGAGGATCGTTGACCATTGCAGCTAGGTTACGTCGTCTGTCGAACAGCCAAGCGGCTGCTCGAAGGATTTGTCACTGAGTAAAGGACCGGAATACGACGGACAGGTAGGTGGGCGGGCATGATACACAATTGCTTCTACTTGGACTGCGCCGCTGTCGTGTTGGTCGAGCAAATGGATCTTGTAAGTGTCGATACCCATCTGCCTGGCCTGACGCACCACCTCTGCGCTGAGCCGGGAAGAGCCCCAGATAAGGAGGTGAAGGGCATCGCGCCGGCCGCGACTGGTCCTATCAAGGAAAACACGCAAGCGCTGCCGTTCGGAAGCGCCAAGACTCTCTAATGTCAGGACGGTGGTCTCCGGTCGGATAAGGATTGGAGCCGATGGCTCGACATAGATCGGCGCAGTGCTCATGCAGCCACTTGCGCTGGCCGTCAGGGCGATCAGGAGAACTTTGATCCGCAAAGTCATTTCGATCACCTTATTCGATTATGAAGCCGGGACCGTGCTTGGCCCCCGGCGCGCCCGTGTGGGCAGCAGCGCGGCCTCGCGGCGGACTTGCCGGCGAATTCGTCCGAGTGCCCGCTCCGTCCAAAGCCGGCGCAATCCGGTCTGTGGGTGCGCTCATCTGGTTGGGGCTGGAGCCTGGTCTTACGATGTAAGGCGTAACCAGAATTATCAGTTCTGATTCTTCCTTTCGAAACGAGGAGGAACGAAACAGGGCGCCAAGGATCGGCATTTCGCCGAGCCAGGGAAACGCACGGACATCATTGTTCACGTTGCGCCTGATGAGACCGCCAATTGCAAAGCTCTGCCCACTGGCGAGTTCGACGACTGTGTCGGCCCGGCGCGTGGAAACCGCCGGTACGGAGATACCCTTGATTTGGACGGCACCCTGGGACGTTAGTTCACTGACTTCCGGTTTTACGCGAATGTTGATTTGATTGTTGCTGAGAACGGTCGGCACGAATTCCAGGCTGACCCCGAAGTTACGGAATTCAACCGACACTTGCCCGTTTTCCTGCAGGACAGGGATGGGAAAATTCGCCGCCAGCGAGAAAACTGGCAGTTTCACCGGACATCGCGGTGAGATTCGGCTCAGCCAAAACGGAAGCTATGTGCTCTTTGGCGAGCGCGTCGAGAACCGCACCGATGTTGACGAAACCATTGTTGAATCCGATTTCTGCTGTACCGCCACCCTGCGCTGCACTAGACCCAGCGCCTCCGCCGCTTAACAAGCCCACTCTGAAATTGTCGATTTGACCAAAGGCGGACAGGTTAACGCCGAGCGCCTTCATGGCGCTGCGGGAGACCTCCGCTACGCGCACACTGAGATTAACTTGCAAGGAACCAGCGACCTTAATGTTATTGACGACTTGCGCGCCGTCACCGAGATATTGCTCGGTGACCCTTTTTGCGGTGTCGGCGACCTCCGCATTGGGCGCTGTACCGCTAAGGATTGCGCCGCGCGGCGTATAGCTCACATGGATTGAAGAGTCGCCGACCTGGTCCATCAACATGGCGCGCAATTCCTCGATCGGTTGCGTAACGACAATACGCAACGCGGCGAGAGCCTCGCCCTTATCGTCCAAGGCGAACAGGCTGGTCCGCCCGGATTTCTTCCCAAAGACGAAGATGGTTGTGTTCGAGGCTGCCTGATAATCAGCGATCGTCGGGTCAGCAACGAAGATGGTCTTGGCTGGCGCGGGCAAATGAACCGTCTTGCCGAGCGAAGAGGAAAGGTCCAGCGTGCCGTCGATGCTATTGGAAGCGGCACGCGGCGCCCCTTTATCCTCCATGTTTTGGGCCGGGGCAGAAACTGGAAATGACAGAATTACCGCGCAGAGGAGGCGGCTCAAGTAAGGAGAAACAATAGCACGTCTCGGGCATACCATGTGCGGGGGCCGCCGATCGGTGTCAGAATGAGTTGGAATGATTTTCAAGGCGGTCTTTTCTTTCAAGTTCGGCCAACTTTACGAATGTGGCTCTAGTCACATTCAAGAATGTAACCAATGCCACGCACCGTTTTTATCCGTGGCGTTGCGCCTGACCTGCTCAGATACCCACGTAAGCGATAAATTCCGACTTCAAGCGCGTTGGCCGATACTTCATCGTTGAACGAATAGAGGTGATCTTCCAACTGCGAACGCGGCACGACGCGGCCTGCACGGTTGAGCAGATGCTCTAGAATACATAATTCACGGCGTGCGACCGCCAGCGGATGACCAGCGACGGAAACCTGTCGGCCGATCGGATCGAAGTGGAGATTGCCAAATACAATGATGGGGTCGGTCATCTGTGTCGACCGGCGCAGAACGGCTCTCATTCTGGCAATGAGTTCATTGGTATACACGGGCTTGAGCAGAAAATCGTCCGCGCCACCATTGAAGATCGCAATTCGCATCTCAAGATCGTCAACGTTACTCATAACGAGAGCAGGAACTGAATGTCCTTCACTCCTTAGCTGCCTCAGCCAATCCAGGCCATCGCCATCCGGCAGAGCCAACTCCAGCAGGAGAATTTTATAACTGGCGCAAAAGAAAGCACTCGATGCCTGTTCCAGTGTGCGAACGACATCAACGGTGAAACCCCCATCCCCGAGTGCAACTCCCACGGCTTGCGTAAGATCCGCATGGTGGTCAACGAATAGCGTTCGCATTTTCATCTCCTATCAATGGTAGGACAGGTCACCGAGTACCGTTGAGACCGGCGGCAGCAGAAGTCGCGCACTCGTCGCAGTGTTCGTAGTCCTCTTTGGGACGGGCAGTCGCAGGAGCATGCGAGCTGCACGCCTGCAGTAGGCGGGGATAGAACGTCGGAAGATCGTGTTGCTGGGCTGAAACGCCGTTTGGCCAGCCGAAAATGCCACCAACTCTGCTTGCAATGTGTCTGCGCATTGATCTCTAACTGCGGCCCTGCATTCGTCAGACCAGCGGCGCCTCCAGGGTCCATGATTCCATCCTGGGACGGGTTAGCTTTCGACAAGTGACTTGAACAAATCGATTGTTCGGATCGTAAGCATCCACATGCTGGATGGGTGCGCTTATTCACCCAGCTCGCGCTGTGAGGCTGATGCTTCGTGCCGCGGCTTTGAGCCGTACGCATCCGGTGAAGCCGGTGAATACGCAGACGTGCGTATTCTGGTGGCCATGAGCACCTGAGCACCGCGGTGCTGGGTCAAGCTTTCGATGAGGAGACGCGATGATATTCTTCGAGGAGGAGTGTGATCTCCTCGATGCCTTCATCGGTGAGGGCCAAGATCCCCGTCGTCATCGTTGGCGCCGTACACCCAGATGACCCCGTCCTCGGGCTCGAGACCGAGGGCCAGTTCCTGGATGAGCGCTTCGCGGTCGCCGAGGTCCCTGGCGACACGTTCGACGGTGTAGAACGTGATGCACCTTATTGCGCTGCATAATCAGGCCGCCGCTGGTGGGCCCGCAGTTTTGCGGATCGCCGATTCCACGGCAGCAAATCATCGATCCGATGGGCCGGCTAGGCGGGCAGTCGGGCTAGGACGTGGGCGAGCCAGACCTACGGGTCGATATCGTTCGTCTTGGCCGTCGCAATCAGGCTCTGAAGCGGATTGGCCAGTCGATCGGCATCAAAAGCAAGCTGACGCCGGTCTTGGTCAGGTTCGACTCGAGCCCTGGTAAAGCTGGACGGTACCAATCGGCACCGGCGCATTTCGCACGGCACCAATTCGGGTGCGGCGAATAAGGAAGCATCGCGCCGAATGGCTCCCCGTCGTGCTGCAGCTTGCGTTCAATCTTCAAGGCCGAGGTTCTCGCGGACGGCGACGAACTCCATTTCGGGCGTACTGATACCGCCGCATCGTTACCGCGATGATAGGAAAGCAAAGTGCCGTAGATGGAAGAGTTCGTCTCGGTGTCCTGCAATCGAGGTCGGTCCGCGTGAGACAACGGCAGAGAGAGGTTGCAGGGGAGGGAGGTCGTCTGATGCACAACCCCCATTTGGCACCTCAACAACTTCCATGCCTGCCAGAAAAGCCCTTTTGGACTGGTGCATACGCGTTTGCCAAAAAATTCCGACCGGTATCGATCCCAGGCAGGTCGCACAATGTGCTTCGGAGTCGCGTGGGAAACAGGACGCCTACATCTCGTCCTGCAGAAGAAACTCAATGGCGCGAAGCTTGCGATCGGGGTCGACCGGCTCTACTACACCAACGATATCGACGCGCCGATCAAAATCTTCAGGTTACGCGTGCAGTTCGTAGTCAGGCCCAGAAATTAGATCGTTTCCGGGCGTTTCCTGCCGCGCTTGCCCACACATTGCAGCGCGACCGACCAACTTGGTCTTCGTCCGCACCAAGGTGTGGCTGAGCTCCCAAAGGGCCTCTGTGACGCGGAGCGATAGACGTCGATATAGCGCGTCAGCCGGGCATTGCCCCGTGACGGTGGCGGGACCTCAGCCCAGGCCTAGGATGAAGCGCCGATTGGGTGAACGGATAGGTCGCGCGTTCAATGGATAGAGTGAGGTAAATCGCTCCATGTCTGCTGGGTCGACGTCAACCGGTTCCATTGCCACCATCCACTCGACGTTTTCGGTGCATGGCGGCGTCGTCAATGATCCTTCATATGTCCAGTAGCCAAGCGAAGCCGGTAGAAGCTCGTTGGGGTCGACCTCGTCGACCGCTGTCTCCTCGCCTGAGTTTGCGGGAAATGCTGCGGCAAGGCTGGCAAAGCTGGCATTTGTCGCGCCCGGCGTCAGAAATACGCCCAGCACACCCACAGTATCGCTGTCGGCGTCTTTATGGACGAAATGCGCTTCCATCGGAAAACTCCTGCCCGCGACGTGGTGTTCGCTCGGCGCATGGAAATGGAACTGTAGCAGGTCGTAGACACGATCCCCGCGGGTGAGCGTGCTGCCTTGCGGCAGGTTGACTTGAATGGTGTGGCCGTTGTTCACCATCCTGCCGCCGCCCTTGTGCCAACCTATGGCGATGTAGGGAATATCCGCCTTGATGGCGCCCTTGATATCGATCGGCGATTGCTGCGTGCCCGTCGAGCAGACGAAATTCCTCTCATCCAGATCGCCCCAGTGTTCGGGTCCTGCCGGGCCGGCATATCCCCAATGGGTACTGGCCGCCCGCGCGGCTTCAGCGCAAATGGCACACCCGCCGAGTGCAATGAACCCTTTGATCAGATTACGACGATGCATATTGCTTCGCTCCTGGATTTGAACCGAGCTTTTAATTGAGGTTGTTATGGCGGGAGCTGCAGTCGCAACTATGATGTGGCAACATCGTCGCAATTGCGCCGAACAGCTCGGTATACGACCAGCGCGTCGCGCAGGGCTTCACGTCACCGCATACAGGACATCGTCGCCGGGACCGCCATCCTCACCGCCGGTTTGTCGCGGCCATTGTCGCTCGCTAGATGGTTCCAGCTATCTGTGCCGAATACGTGGTCGTTGCCTCCACCACCACCGTTTGCCCTGGCAATCCAAATCATACGACCTCTCTTCCGAAGATGGTCTCGGCACCCGGGCCTCCAACTACTCCGATGTTGCCCACCACGCCAAGTTACGCCTTCATATTCATCATCGGACAACTAGAGAAATCGATTGCTACATCGACGATATGGATGCATTCACGACCATGCGCGGCGCTGCTGACGACGCCCCTGTGCTCGGATCGGTGGAGAGACCCTAAGTGCATGTGGGTACATCCCCTCGGCAGTTTATCGCACACCCGGCGTAGGCCGATCCACTTGTCTTTGACATCGTTTTAGTGTTCTTCCGGCCTGTATTTTATCACCTGCAGGTTGAGACGCTCGGCCGACAGGTGACCGATTGCCTGTAGGATGCCATAACTCGCCACCACCACGTCATGTTTGGCTTTGGCTTGATTGATCTTCCCGGTGATGACTGCGGCCTGGGCGTTGAGAACGTCGAGCGTGGTGCGCTGGCCGACATCGCGCTCCTCGACGACGCCATTCAAGGCAAGCTGCGCAGCGGCAATCACCTGCCTGTTGGCCGCTAGAGTTTGCCGGGCTGCGGTATACGTGGTCCACGCTGCAGTCACTTGCTGACGCACCAGGTCTCGGCCGACGTCGATATCGATCCGGGCCTGACTGAGCGATTCCTTATTCTGTCGTACAAGCGCCGAAGTGCGGCCACCCGAATAGATCGGTATGGTCAATTTCGCGCCGATAGTAGCTGAATTGGTCGTACCGTCCTGCTGGCTGGCAATAGGCGAGGTGTTGCTATAGGCGCTCGAGACGCCGGCGGAAGCGGATAGCTGCGGCAGCAGCACACCTTCGGCCGATTTCACCGAAAACGCTGCCGCGTCGACCAGATGTTCCGAGGCGAGGATGGTGGGGTGCTCGCGTGATGCAGTCACGAGTGCCGCATCGAGGCTCGCCGGCAACAGCTTCGACAGCGGCGAAGCGGCCCTGAGCCTCCCCGGCTCGTGGCCGACTAACTGACGATAAGTCGCCGCGCTTACCAGGACCTGCTCGCGGGCGGCGGCCAATTGCTCCACGGCAGAGGCGCGCGAAGCGTCGGCCTGAGCGACGTCAGTTCGCGTGACTTCGCCGACCTTGAAGCGTGAACGCGCAGCTCGCGCCTGCTCGGTCAGGAACCGCACGTTTTGATGCGTTAGCACCGCTACCTGCCGGTCGCGAACGACGTCCATATAGGCCTGGGCTGCTTTGAACAGGATGTTCTCTTCGGTGTCGCGCAGGCTTTCTACCGAAGCTCTTACCTGCGATTCGGCGGCCGCGACATTGTTCCTAGTCTGAAAACCGTCGAACAGCGTCTGCTTGACCTGCACGCCATATTCGCCGGTCGTCGTGCGCTTGTTTTTATTCTTCCCGTTAACATGGCTGCTGGACTGATCGATGGTCGCGAAACCCTCAATCGTCGGGCGCCACCCTGACTTTGCGATTGCCACGCTCTCGTCGGTGACGCGAACATTGGCGCGGGCCGAATTCAGAGAAGAATTGTTCTCGTATGCCTTCGATAGGGCCCTCAAAATGCTCTCGGCCGAAGCGTTCGAGGAGAGCGGTACAGTCGCTATAATCAAGAATGCCAGTCCGGCCAGTCTCTTACTTGGTCGCAAATTCTTTCTCCAATTATGAACGCTGGACAATCACGGGCCAGGGGTGCACGCCCCCCGCGTTGAACGCACCCAGAATGCCCGGGCCGCAACTAAGACGCTGTCGAGTGGCTGAGGCGCCACCTGCGTGCGTATCTGCGCCTGCAACGCTGTGGTACCGCGGTCAGCTTTTCGCGAAGGCTGATAAATTGAACAAATAGATTGTTTGGAACTGGATCATCCAAATCATGGATACATTCAGCACATTCCCTGAGCTGCCGTTGGACGAGACATTCGCACCAAAGGGCGGCTCGATCGCGACACCTGCGACTGTTGTCCAAGATCGTCTCCGACCTCCTGGTGGAGCGGAGCTCGATTCATCAATAAGGGAGGACCCTGGGGCGACTGCGCGCGCGATGGCCGCACTCACAACCACCTCACCCAGGTTTATGCTTCGTGCCGCGGCCGTGTGCGCGCGCTCACTTTCAGAGCGTCGAACGCAACGAGGAGATTGAGGCCCCAAATTCGGCTTAGGCGATAGAGTGGACGGGCAACAGCCAATGTCGGACAGTGGTTATTGACGTGTTCTGATATTCGCCCAGGTCGGCCTGCAACGCCGGCGCATGAAGGCAGACTTGTCAATCTCGAACGAGATCGGCAGCGCTCGACCGAACGTGATCACTCACACGCTGCTTTGTCGTTCCATTGATGCCGTGGTGCTTGCACTAGGACTTGCAGCTTTCCGTCAACCACCAAGACGCAGATTTCGTTCGGTTAAAATGAGCTTTGGAAACGGAGTATGCCGGCGAGGCTGTTCTTTTTGCAGGCGCCAGTCCAATTCACTCCGGAACGGTCGGCCGTGCAGAGGCCGAAGTGGCCGTAATGGTAATAGTCGACTTCGGCTGTGACTGTGAAACCTGGAACGACCAGATAGGCGATGTTTGCAGCCACACCAGCGTTCCTGAACTGATCACCCGATAGCTGAAGGTTGAACGAGGTTTTCTCGTCGAACTCGTAAGTGGCGCCGGTCCAGAAAGCCCAGTTGCCGCCCCAGGTTTTGTAGAAGCCGCGACCATGAGCGGCGACCGGGTTGGTTGGGTCATCGTTGAGATTGCCAATGGAGCCGTAGCCAAACATTCCGAATAGCGACAGGTCATCTGTGACTTGGACGTCAACGCGGACCTTGCCGGCCCAAGCTTCGTAGTTGCTATCACGAGCGATCACGCCGGTGATCGCGCGCCACCCCTGCGTCTGCTTCACGCCGACGACGACGTGCGGAACATGGCTGTCGATAGTACCGACTGCACCCGATCCTTGTTCGAGGGAAACCACTGCAGAAAAGCCATTACCGGCATCGAAGTAGTACTGAGCCACGTTGGCATCGAAGTCGCCGTACGGAACGAGTATGTTATCGAGGACGTTACCAGCGTAGCCTGTAAACGTGTCGAACGCCGGCCCGTCCTTACCAATTCGGAGGCCACCAAGCTGCATCCAGGCGGAAGCCAACTTGACGCCGCTGTTGAATGCATGGTTCTGAGGACTCTCCGGACCCGAATAAGCGTTGCGGTTGCCGAAGTTGATGAGGGTTTCGGTATAGGTCCTCAACGCGCCGAGCTCGGTCTCTTGGCCGGTCCAAGTTTTGAACGTGAAACGCGCGTTCTTTCGCCAAGTCCCCTGAGCCTCGCCAGTTCTCAGATCGGAGGTTCTTGCCCCGTCATTTCGGACATCGCCGAGGCCGATGTCGTAACGGATGTAGCCGCCGATGCGCAGGCAGGTCTCGGTGTCGGGGATATAAAAGTATCCCGAACCGTAGACGTCGCAGATCTTGACGTATTCGGTCGGGTCCGGCGCGGAGACTTCGTCAGCTGCGCAAGCGACCGAAACGGAGATCAGGGCCGCAGCTGAGCCGAGAAAAAGGCTCCTTACATTCATTCTGGATCTCCAATCAAAATTAAATGCGGTGAGCGTCAAAGGGCGAGCCGTTGGCCATCCCGCGAGCAAAAAAAGATGTGCATCCGTCGGTCTTCAATGCAGAGCAGCAAGCGACGTGCCATCCTGAAGACGTAACTCCGTGCTGACACTTGGATGGCCGGCGCAACTTCGTCGCGCTCCCTTCTTTTTGATTTGGGGGGCAGGCTGCGCGCGAAAGCAGACGTAGGGGCACGGTTCGTCTGTTCGATCTGTGACACTTTCGTTGGATTCCGACAGCATTTGTTCGCCGTGAAGCCTCTGGGTCGAAACATCATGCGCCGTCGCCGATCGGTAAGTCAGGCGGAAGCCCCGTTGCGCGGTGCCGAGCATGGCGCGTTCCGTTTTGCAGCGGCACATGCGAATTCTGGCCTTGTGCGACTCACCTGGCGCTTTGCGCCGAGCCCGATCTGGCGTCGATCATGCGCCTAGGGGCGCAGCTGCTTTCAGCGACCGGTCAGCAGGCTCTTAGGATCGCGGCGGACCTGGTGATTACGTCGACCACATCCCCTGATAGACAGCGCGCGAGAGCCAAATGGTCTTGGCGGGCAATCGAAAAAAGAGCTCGCCAGATGCTGGTAATCGCTACCCGAGGGCGCGCTACCAGTCGGAGAGCAAGGCAAAATGATCCCGGTCATCTCGCAGCATATAGCGATACCGCGCTACGGCGTCTCGTCGAGAAAGGGGCAGCCTGAAGGGGAGCGGTAGTAAATCGCCGTGTCAGGACTGACATTAACCCATACAAGTTCGCGGCGAAAAGCCGGACGGACTGACATAGCTCAAGGACAGAAGGAGAGTGCAGCGACAAGGATGTTGGTCCGCGGCATGGGACGATAGCTATTGCAGACCTCGATCCTGACAAAATATCGCGAGGCCCGACTGCCTTGGTACACCATCTATCCGACTGTGCCGGACTTCTCCACGACGGTCGGTGCGGAGGATTATGAGGAATGGCTGAGGGGCCTGCCTGCCGGCGATTCGGTGTCGCTCTATGTCCACATTCCGTTCTGCCGATCGATTTGCTGGTATTGCGGCTTCCCTACCACAATCACCCGCCGGGATGGGCCGATTCTTAACTATCTGACGGTGCTGCGTGAGGAGATTCGTTTGGTCTCTGAGCAAGCGCCGCAGGCGCTGCCCGTGAGCGACGTCCATTTCGGCGGCGGAACACCGACCCTCATCGGGCCAGCGGAGTTCTTGGACTTGATGGTACTCCTGCGCCGCAGCTTCGCGTTCAGGAAAGCGACCGCCGTCGCAGTCGAGATCGACCCACGCGCGTTCACGGCCGAGATGGCCGAAACCTTAGGGGTAGCCGGCGTGAACCGGGCAAGCCTTGGCGTGCAGAGCTTTGACCCCAAAGTTCAAAAAGCGATCAACCGGGTCCAGAGTGAGGCGCAGACCGCGGCCGCCGTCGAAAATCTCCGCGGGCATGGAATCAGCCGTATCAATTTCGACCTCATCTTCGGTCTCCCTAAACAGACTGTGCAGTCCTGTGTCCAGACCGCGACGGCGGCGGTCGCCATGCGCCCCAACCGGGTCGCGGTGTTCGGCTACGCGCACATTCCTTCCGTGATAAAGAATCAGTGCCTGATCGAGGAGGCAGCTCTACCGGATAGCGATGCCCGTGCCGAACAGGCTGCGGCCGTGGCCGAGACGCTGATAGCCGCCGGTTACCGAGAGATCGGGCTCGACCATTTCGCCTTGCCGGACGACGAACTTGCCCTGGCGCAGAAAGCCGGTCGCCTGCGCCGCAACTCGCTGGGTTATTCGGCCGATACGTGCAAAACTCTGATCGGTTTCGGCGCGTCCGCTATCGGCCGAATCGGCGGGGGTTACGTCCAGAACGAGGTCACACGGGATCGTTATACCCGGCACATCGCGGCGGGCCGTCCGGGGACGTCAAAGGGCTATCGTCTCACCGACGAAGATCGCGTGCGAGCCGCAATCATCGAGCGGCTGATGTGCGATTTGGAGGCCGACGTGCCGGCCATCTGTGCCGCCCACCAATTTGATCCGCTCCGTTTTGTCGATTCCGTTGAACGCTTGGCGATGTTGGCCAAGGATGGGATTGTGGACATCGAAGATGGTTTCATCCGCGTGCGGCAGGAACATCGCTTTGTGGTTCGTGCTGTTGCTGCCGCATTCGATGCTTTTCTCGCGAATCGCTGAGCGAAGGCCAAGGGGAACCCAATGGAATTACCACCCGCCAGGGCGGAAAGCTGGCCGGCCTTCAGAGCAACGGCAGCGGGGGCCGCCCCTGGCCGTCTACGGCGTTATGGTTCTTAGTGGGTTAAGGCTTGGTTCTTGCACGACCTTTTCATCGCCGCTTGGGCACATTGTGAACCATGTGCTCTCTTCGTCGTGACGTCACCGCGGAGGACGAGAAAACATTGTTGAGGGACGGGTACGAGCTGCCTCAGTCGTTCGTTCAATCGAAAGCACTGTCTGCGGAGGAAGCTCTCCATCATGCAGTGCTAGGAGACGCTGTGCGACTTCCTGATCAGCTGCCGTGAGCCGATGATTCAGCCGAAGAAAATCCATCCAGGTTGGCGTGCGGAATGTCTCCGTCCAAATCGAAGGCGTTTGAATGTTTCGCTGGAGTGTCCAGTTTCGTGCACCGGCACGGCTCTGAACGTGGCGCCTTGCGCGCATGTAGCCCAGAAAGGTCTCGATATTCTGTTCGGATATAAGATATTCGACCTTCACGACGATGGGGCCACTCCTGGGCTTCAACTCGAGTGCCAACTCCGGTGGGTGAAAATCCGAACTTTCCTGATCCGTTTCTTCCCACGGACGGACCGGCAACAGTATTCCCGCAGCTGCAACCAGCAACAGAGCGCCTGCGGCGCCCTCCAAGGCCCAGGTTAAGGAGTAGTTCTGTGCTACAGTACCCCAGATCCAGCTGCCGGCCGCCATACCGCCTGCGCTCAAGGCGTAGTATATCGAGAGTGTGCGGCCGACGACCCACCTTGGGCTTGCCAGCTGCACCGATACGTCAATGCCCGTCCAGGTGATAAGCCAACCCGCGCCACCGAGCGCCAGCGAAATGGCGGCCACAGGGACCGACGATGTCAGTGCAAGGCAAAGGCAACATGCCGCACAGGCGAGAGAGGCGAATGCGATCAGCCTGTTTTGAGACGTGATCCGCCTTAGAAAGTTATTGCTCATCCCCGCGAAGAAAGCCCCTATTCCGAAACCGGCCAACAAAATGCCGTAGACGATCGGCCCGCTCTTCAACTGATCCCGGACGACGAGCGGGAGCAGCGCAAGGATGGAGATGCTTGCCAACCCGAAAAGCGTTGCACGGACAATCGCGGCCCTGATCTCCAAGGACATCGCCGTGAAGCGCACTCCGTCATGAATTGCCATCGTCATTCGCTCACGAGGGAGAGGCGAAGAGCGAACTTTCCATTTAGTGCGCCATATTGCGCTTAGAGGCGCCAGATCGCTCAGCGCGGCCAGGGCGAAAGCGGCCAGCGGTCCAAAAAATGCCAAGACCACGCCCCCCAAAGCCGGACCAACGCTGCGCACAATGTTGTATCCGACAGACATAAGCGTCACCGCAGCTGGGATGTCGCGCTTGGGAAGGATATCGCCAACAGAAGCGTGCCAGGCCGGATCATTCAAGGCAAAGCCGCAGCCGGCCAGGAAACTTAATCCGAGAATTAGCCATGGACTGGCAAATCCCAGTCCCACGGAAATCATCAGAGTCGTTGATGCCAACGCTATCAGGCAGTGCCCCGCAAACATCACCCGTCGGCGGCTGAAGTTGTCGGCGATGGCTCCGGCAAGGATTGAGAGGAAGAATACCGGCAATGTGGATGCGGCCTGCACGAGTGCAACCATCAAATCGGACGCTGAAATGGTGGCCATCAGCCAGCTGATGGCGACCGTTTGCACGAGCCACCCGAGGCTGGATATTTGGGTGGCCGTCCAGATCGAGCGAAACACTTGGTTTCGAAATGGAGCGAGCGTCGCTGAGATGGGCATATGAGTATTTGTTTCGGACTGCATGACGATCGGTTGCCTTCGAGGGGCCTGTTACTCAATTCACGGCTGCCACTACTGCCGTTACGATGTTGATCAATGGAGGGGTAGGGGCAGCCTATCGATTTAGGATGACTTCATCGCAATGAAGAAGCCGTGCATGAGCTCGGTCACCTCCGCTCCCCTAGACTGGCCAACCAGTCCTCGCGCCCAACAAGGTAGCCTTGCCGATCGTCCTGCTCGAAAAGAATCGCCGGCAGGTCATCGCTCTCGCGTCACCGAACCAGCACCCATGAGGTTTGCCTGCGACTACTTTTTCGCATTGGGCCCGTTTTGCTAATGTCATTCGTGACCAATCCTGTTCATGGCCGTACGGCTAAATTCCAACGACGATGGCGCCTCCGCTGAGACCGGCACCTGCCGCCGCAAGGAGAATTTTTTCGCCGGGCCGAAATGGCTGCGCCCGATGCGATAGCGAGAGCGAGAGCGGGATCGTCGCGGCGGAAGAGTTGCCGTATTCGGCGATTGTCTTGACGACAGCACCGTCGGCGATCCCAATGTAGCGCCCGACGGCATCGAAAATGCGGATATTGGCCTGGTGTGGCACGAACCGATCGATGTCTTGCGACCGCATTCGGGCAGCACAGAGCGCGTCCTGCGAGCAGCGGGACATCATCTCCACGGCCTTGGCGAACACTTCGCGGCCGTCGGCAATCGTCATGCGGGTCTGCTCGAGGTCCAGGCCGCCGTGGAACGGTGTGTTGCTTCCTCCGGCGGGAATCTGGATCAGCCCGTAGCCCGAGCCGTCCGAAGCCACCGCGGCGCCGAGAATGCCCCGATCCGACTCCTCGCACGGACCAATCACCACGGCGCCAGCGGCATCGGCAAACAACACGGCGCTTGCGCGCTCGGCAGGATTGATGCGGCGACTGAGGATGTTGGCGGCGATGACAAGGGCCGCTTTGCCATGCAGGCGGGTGAACCCGTCCGCGAACACCAGCGCATAGATGAAGCCGGCGCAGGCGCCTGTCAGGTCGACCGCACCGGCGCGGCCTAGTCCCAACTGATGTGCGACCAGTGGCGCGCTCGGCGGCAGGAGATGGTCGGGCGTCGACGTCGCAAGCAACAGCAGGCCGATGTCGCCACGGTTGATGCCGGCGTTCGCCAACGCCATGTCGCCGGCATGCGCCGCAAGGCCCGACAGCGTATCTTCATCCGTTGCCCAGAAGCGCGACCGGATCCCGGTGCGCTGTTCGATCCAGCCGGGTTCGAGTCCGAGACGGGTCTCGATTTCCGGGTTCTCCACCTTTCGGGCCGGCGCATGATGGCCGAACCCGAGAAAACGCGACGATCTGCTCATGCCCTCGGACCGAAGCGTTCGCCGGCCTCTTCGAACGCGTCATACAATTCATCGAGCTCCTCTCCGGTGATGCAATAGGGCGGCAGAACATAGAGCACATTGCCCAGCGGGCGCACGAGCAGGCCGCGCTCCAGGAAGAAAGCGCGCAGCTTTGGTCCGATCTCGGCCAGATAGCCGGCCGAGGCGGCGCACAGATCGAGAGCTGCGATCGTGCCGGTCGCCCGACAATCTGTGAAGTTGGCGTTGTTGCGAAAGCGTCGAAGCCCGGCGGCCTGCCCGGCGCTTAAGGCCGTAATCCGCTCGGTCACCGGCTCGTCCTGCCAGATCTCGACATTGGCGAGTGCGGCCGCGCAAGCGATCGGATTGGCGGTGTAGGAGCTCGAGTGGAAAAAGGTCTTCTGCCGGTCTTCGGAGTAATGGGCCTGGAAAATGGCATCGGTGGCGAGCGTGGCCGCCAGCGGGATGGCGCCACCGGTCAGGCCTTTCGAGGTGCACAGGATGTCCGGAGAGATGGACGCCTGCTCGCAGGCGAACATGGTCCCAGTGCGCCCCCAGCCGGTCATCACCTCGTCGGCAATCAGCAGCGTGCCGGAGGCTTCGGCGATCTTTTTCAATTCGGTCAGAACCCAGGCCGGATACATCAGCATGCCGCCGGCGCCGAGCACGAGCGGCTCGACGATCAGCGCGGCTGCCCGCCGGTCGCGGGAGACTGCCTCGAACCGATCTAACGTGTCCTGCTCGCGCCCTGCGGCCGGAAAGGGAATGGTATCGACCTCGAACATCAGCGGTTCGTAGGCGGCGTTGAACACGCCGCGGGCTCCGACGCTCATCGTGCCAATTGTGTCGCCATGATAGCTGTGTTCCATGACGACGATGCGCGAACGCGGCGCGCTGATGTTGCGGTAATAGCCGAGCGCCATCTTCAGCGCGACTTCGACGGAGGTCGATCCACTGTCGGAATAGAAGACCCAGTTGAGGCCTTCGGGCGCTATTTCGATCAGCGCCAAGGCCAATTGCTCTGCCGGCTGATGGGTGAGACCCGCGAAGATCACTTGGTCGAGCATCTCGGTCGCATTCCGGATTGCTTCCATGATGCGGGGATGGCGATGGCCGTGAGTGACCACCCACCAGGAGGAGATTGCATCGAGGATTCGCTTTCCGTCATTCGTCTGTAGCCAAGCCCCCTCAGTGCGGACAACGGACGGCATGGCCGGCTCGATCGCGTGCTGGGTGAATGGGTGCCAGACCGGCGACCGCGACATCATTCGCCTCCGCCAATCTGGGCGAGGTCGAAGCCGGCAACCATCGCCTTCCGCAACGTTTCGCTCGTCAGCGGAGCTAGGTGTGGCAGCCTGCCGAGTTGACGCACCGCGCCGAATTCGCTGATTGTCCTTTGCGTATCGGCTACCTCTTCGCCGATGAAGGCGATGCCGATAAGCGGGATGGAGCGAGCCCGCAGGGCTTCGATCGACAGCAGAGTGTGGTTGATCGTGCCGAGCTCGGTGCGGGCGCACAAAATGACCGGCAGCCGCCATTCAGCGAAGATGTCGATGAAACTTGTCTGTCGGTTGATCGGCACCATTAGTCCGCCAGCGCCTTCAATGACGAGCGGTGTTGGCAGGACAGGAAATGAAAGATCGGCTGCCTCGATCGAGACGCCGTCGATTTCGGCTGAACGATGAGGCGACAGAGGGTTGTTCAAGCGGTGGGCTTCCGGCAGCACGCGCCCCGACGGCAGGCCGGCGAGCCGTTCAACCACCTCACTGTCGGTCTCCTCATACAGACCCGATTGCACCGGCTTCCAGTAAAAGCCGTCGAGCAGGCCCGCGAGCCCCGCCGAAAACACCGTTTTGCCAATTCCGGTATCTGTTCCGGTGACGACGATACGCTTGCTCATGCCGTGGCCAACACCTCGACGAGTGTCTCGACCATGGCCGAAATGTCAGCCTTGCTGACATTCAGCGTCAGCGAAATACGCAGCCGCGACGTGCCCTCCGGCACGGTCGGCGGACGAATGCCGCGTATGTCGAAGCCGCGGGCCTGCAGATCCGCCGCTACCGCCATGGTGCGCGTCACCTCGCCGATCACAATTGGCTGGATCTGCGAGCCGTTGGGCTTTGCTCCGCAACGCTCGGCCAGTTGCCGGCTTGCGAAGGCAACGTGCTCATGCAGCTTAACGCGGCGCATCGGCTCGTCGACCAATATTGCGAGCGCTTCGCGCGCCGCCACTGCCATGAGCGGCGATGGCGCGGTGGCGTAGATAAAGGGCCGGCAGCGGTTGACAATATAGTCGCACAGCACACTCGGCCCGGTAACGAGCGCGCCGGATGCACCGAGCGCCTTGCCGCATGTATGGAGAGCCATGATGTTGTCGTGGCCCTCGAAAGCAGAGGCGAGGCCGCGGCCGTCCGATCCCCAGACGCCGGTGGCATGTGCCTCGTCGACCACTATGAATGCGTCGTGCCGATCGGCAAGGGCGACCAGGCTCTCCATCGGCGCGCAGTCGCCATCCATGCCATACAGGCTTTCGACTGCGATCCAGACACGCCCCATGCCACCTTCGGCGCGCCAGCGTCTGATCGCATCCTCAAAAGCATCAATGTCATTGTGCGTGGCCAGCCTGAACTCGGCGCGGCCGGCCCGCGCCCCTTCATGCATGCTGGCATGGGCGAGTTCGTCGAGGATCAGCAGGTCGCCCTTCTGCGGCAGGGCGGTCAGCAGGGCGAAGTTGGCGATATAGCCGCTGCCGAAGAACAGCGCCCGTTCGGCCCCGAAGAACGCCGCCGCATCCGACTCCAACGCCTCATGCTCCGGCGCGTTGCCTCGCAGAAGCCGCGATCCGGTGGCGCCGACCGGGGTCCCACGCGCGATTGCCGCCGCGACTGCATCGCCAAGTCTCTTCGAGGCGGCAAGCCCGAGATAGTCGTTGGACGAGAAGTCGAACCCGATGCGCGGCGCCAGTGTCCGCAGCCGGCCCTTTCGTGCCAGTCCCTGCAAGGTTGCTTCATAGCGGGCAAGCGGTGGCTCGTTCATTGTGCCTCGCATTGCATCGGCTCGATGCCGAGACGTCTAAATAGACGAGTATCCTTGTCCTCGCCGGGATTGTCCGCGGTCAGCAGCGTGTCGCCGACAAAAATGGAATTGGCGCCGGCAAAGAAGCACAGCGCCTGGGTTTCGTCGCTCATCGCCGTCCGTCCGGCGGAGAGCCTTACATAGGACTTCGGCATCATGATGCGGGCGAGCGCAATTGTGCGGACGAAATCGATGGGATCGATGGGGTCGGCCTCGGCAAGTGGCGTGCCTTCGATAGGGATCAGCATGTTGATCGGCACGCTTTCCGGCGGCTCGGGCAGGTTCGCGAGCGTGACCAGCATGTCGATGCGATCGGCCTTTTCCTCTCCCATCCCGACGATGCCGCCGCAGCAGACCTTCATGCCAACCTCGCGCACGTGCCCAAGTGTTTCCAGCCGGTCGGCAAAGGTCCTGGTTGAAACAACCTGGCCGTAGTAGCGCTCGGACGTGTCAATGTTATGGTTGTAGTAGTCGAGACCGGCCGCCTTCAGCCGCTGCGCCTGACTGAGGTCCAGCATTCCGAGCGTCATGCAGGTCTCCATGCCGAGCGCCTTCACTCCCTCGATCATGGCGACCACGGAGTCGATGTCGCGTCCCTTCGGGCTGCGCCATGCGGCGCCCATGCAATAGCGAGTGGCGCCGGCGTCCCGCGCCTTGATCGCTTCGGCAATGACACGCTCCACCTCCATCAGCTTGGACGCCTTCAGGCCGGTTTTGTAATGTGTAGACTGGCTGCAATAGCCGCAATCCTCGGGGCATCCCCCGGTCTTGATGCTGAGCAGCCGCGATAGCTGCACCCGGTTGCGATCGAAGTTCTGGCGGTGGATTGTCTGAGCCAGGAAGAGCAGGTCATTGAACGGCATGCCGTGGATAGCCTCGGCCTCTTTGCGGTTCCATCGGGATAGTGTCCCCTCGATCGGTTTCATCTCCTGGTTCACATCTGATCCCCTTCATTCCAATCGTCATCGTCAAAAGCTTTTTGTCGCTGGTCCGACAGCGTGTGCAGGCGTCTGTCAAACCTCCTCGGGTTCGCTGATGATCCGTCGATCAGACCGATGAGCCTGAACTAGTTGGAGGGTGCGCCGCACAACGATGCAGGCTCGCATGGAGCAGCTCCTGCGTCGGCGCGCACCAGCGGAGGTGGGAATGCTATTCATTCCATCTCCATCAGTTCAAGCGCGCGCCGATGCGCCGGCATATCCAAGCCGATGTCGAGAATAGGCGCGCTGTGTGTCAGCCACCCGACTGAGATGAGGTCGACCCCCGTCGCAGCAATCGACGGAGCCGTTTTCGGTGTAACCCGACCGGAAGCCTCGGTGATGGCGCGGCCACCGACCAGTGCGACGGCGCGGGCAAGATCGTTAACCGACATATTGTCGAGCAGCACTGCGTCGACCCCCAGCTCGAGTGCTGCATCGAGCTGCTCCAGCGTGTCAATCTCGACCTCGATCTTCACCACATGGCTTGCGGCGGCCCGTGCCCGCTTTATTGCCGTGCGAATGTCGCCGGCGATTGCGATGTGGTTGTCCTTGATCAGCACGGCGTCGTCGAGCCCAAAGCGGTGATTGGCGCCGCCGCCGACGCGCACAGCGTATTTCTCCAACGCGCGCAGGCCGGGCGTGGTCTTTCGCGTGCACACGATCCTCGCCTTATGGCCACGCACGGCCTCGACCATCGTCGCTGTGGCTGTGGCAATGCCGCTCAGGCGGCACAGAAAATTGAGTGCCGTGCGCTCGGCCGTCAGCAGGCCTCGCGCCGGTCCGCACAGTTTGGCGATCGTCTCGCCCGCCGCGACATCGCTGCCGTCAGCTCGCCAGATGTGCATGTCGATCGCAGGCTCTACGAGCATGAAGGCGAAGGCGGCCATATCGAGCCCGGCAACGATTCCTGACTGTCGCGACTTGAGCACCAACGTGGCCGTGCAATCATGCGGGATCACCGCATCGCTGGTCAGGTCGCCGCATCTGCCCAGATCTTCCAGAAGGGCACCGCGCACGATCGGTTCAATTAGGGCCGAGGGAAGGGGTGAGAATGAATTCATGTCAGGTGCTCCGAACCGACGCCCGGCAACCAAGTGCGGCGGCGGCCTGTATTGCGCTGCTCAGTGTCAGCCGCGAACTGCGCGCGTCTGCATCGCGCGAGGGGAAATCCGACCGACAGTGCGAACCGCGGCTCTCTTCGCGCCGCAGGGCCGCTATGGCGATCATCAGCGCGACCAAGGCCGGCCCGGAGCCAGCGCTGTCGTGAGCTGCGCCCGGCAGCAGGGTCGCTACCGCCTCGTGCATCGTCTCGCCGTGGCGGATGATGCCGAGCGCGCCGGAGACGACCGCCCGGATGGCAGAAGGATCTGGCCTTGGAGGGACGAACGTGGAGCAAATGTGCCGCCGCCGGGTCTGCGATGCACCGGCGACGCTCTCAGCAACCCAACTCGCTGTGACCACCAGCTCAGTGAGCGAATTGCTGGCGAGGCGGTTGGCGCCGTGCAGTCCGGTGCGTGCGACCTCGCCGCAGGCCCACAATCCCTCGACGGAGCTGCGGCCAATTGCGTCTACAGCAACGCCGCCCATGTGGTAGTGTGCGGCCGGGCGCACGGGGATCGGGTCGGTCGCGGGATCGACGCCTGCCTTGCGGCACAAATCGGCTATGGCCGGAAAGCGTTCGCCAAATCTCGGGCCCAGGCATTGCCGCGCGTCCAGGAACACGCGGCGTCCGGCTGCAAGCTGGCGCCAAACCGCACGCGCAACCACGTCACGAGGTGCAAGCTCGCCGCCAGGCGTTTCAGCGAGAAAACGCTCTCCTCGCTCGTCGATGAGCACCGCGCCTTCGCCGCGCACCGCTTCGCTCACCAGCGGCATCGGCCGGCGCGGACCGTCGAGGGCAGTCGGGTGGAACTGCACGAATTCCAAGTCGGCGAGCTCCGCCCCGGCCCAGGCGGCGAGCGCCAGCCCGTGTCCCCATGATCTAGGCGGGTTTGTCGAATAGCAAAACAGGCCGCCGATGCCCCCCGTCGCCAGCACCGCGCGGCGCGTGGGCAAAGCAACCGCGCCCGTGTGCCCGGCCGCGACGACGGCGATAATCGACCCGCCTTCCACGATCAGCCGCCGGGCCTCCACATTTTCGAGGATAGTGATCGAGGGTGTGCGCCGCACCGCGGCGATGAGCGCGCTGACCAGCTCGCGCCCCGTGGCGTCGCCCGCCGCATGCACGATCCGCCGTTGCGAGTGCGCCGCCTCAAGCCCGAGCCGCAACGCGCCGTCAGCGCGGCGGTCGAATGCGACACCGAAGCGCTCAAGAGTCTTGATCGCTTCCGGTGCAGCTCGGACCGTTCGCCGCACAGTCGTCTCCTCGCAGAGCCCGTCACCGGCCGCGAGTGTGTCGCCGACATGAAGTTCTGGGCCGTCGTCGCGGCCGAGACTCGCCGCAAGACCGCCCTGAGCGAGCTCGCTGCAGGACCCGGTTCCGAGCTTCGCATTGGACAGAAGCACAACCGGTTCGGGCGCCAGACGAAGCGCCGTCATCATACCGGCGATACCGGAGCCGATGATGACTGGCGCCCCGGCGATGTCGTGAACGTCGAGACTCATATTGAAAGCATACGCTCGACCGCGCGGCGGGCGGGGCCGGCTATCCCTGGATCGATCCGGATCTCGTGCCGGTTCTCCTCGAGCGCGGCGCGAATATTGGCAAGCGTAATGCGCTTCATGTGCGGGCAAAGATTGCAGGGGCGGACGAACTCGACGTCCGGATGTGCGACCGCGACATTGTCGCTCATCGAACATTCCGTCATCAACACTATGCGGGGTGGTTTCTCCCGCTCGACATAATCCGACATGGCGGCGGTGGAACCCGAAAAATCCGCCTCTGTGACAACTTCCGGGTGGCATTCGGGATGGGCCAGCACGATGACGCCTGGATGTGCAGCGCGCAGTTCGCGAATGTCGGCCGGGGTGAAGCGCTCATGCACCTCGCAACGACCCTTCCAGGCGATGATCCCGACCTTCGTTTCGGCGGCGACGTTCTTAGCGAGATATTCATCGGGCAGCATGATCACACGCGGCGCGCCGAGCGATTCCACCACCGCCTTTGCATTGCCCGAGGTGCAGCAGATGTCAGACTCGGCCTTCACGGCGGCGGAGGTGTTGACATAGGTGACGATGGGCACGCCGGGATAACTCTCACGCATCAGCCGCACGTCTTGTGCCGTGATCGAGTCGGCAAGCGAGCAGCCGGCGCCCATGTCCGGGATGAGCACGGTCTTGTTCGGATTAAGCAGCTTGGCGGTCTCGGCCATGAAATGTACGCCGGCAAGGACGATGACTTGCGCCTCGACTGTCACTGCCTTGCGGGCCAGCGCCAAGCTGTCGCCGACAATGTCTGCGACGCAATGGTAGATCTCGGGCGTCTGATAGTTGTGCGCCAGGATGATGGCGTTGCGCTCGCGCTTGAGCGCGAGGATGGCTTCGATATCCTCTACGAAAGCCGGCCATTCAATCGGCGGGATCACGCGCCGGACGCGCTCGTAAAGGAACGCGGCCGTTGGCAGCACGGCGCTCATTGATGCCCCCCCCCACTTATACTCAAGCTGAAAATAACCGGCATATACTTGCCGTGAGTATAAGGGATGTCAACCCCGCGCCAGCGGCAATTTTGTGCCGGCGATAGCCCTTTCGTCGAGAACGGCGTGGCGGAAGCGGTAGAGCTTCGCCGGCCGACCGCCGGTCTCCGCAGTGGTCTCGCCGGTCTCCTCGACCAGTTCCTGTTGCTCGATCAGGCGGCGAAAGTTCGGCTTGTGGATGAGCCTGCCGGCGAGCGCCTCCACGGTTCGCTGCAGCTGGAGTAGCGTGAAAGTCGGGCGCATAAGCTCGAAAACGACGGGCCGGTATTTGATCTTTGAGCGCAGCCGCGCAATGCCGGTTGCCACGATACGGCGATGATCGGCGACCATGGATTTGCTAGGCAACAGGGGAGGCGAAGTCGCCTCCCGTCCGCTTCCGGCCTCTTGGACCAGGCCTGCTTCATAAAGTAACTCATAGCGTTGAAGCACGAGCTCCTCGTTCCAATAGCGGTCGTCGAAGCCAAACGCGATCGCCGCCCGCTGCCGGCGTTCGCGTCGCGTGGCCGCGTCGCGGGCTCCGTCTGCCCAAACGATCAGGCGCGGTCGCACAACATCCAGCACCACCGGCGGGGGGCCGGAGCGGTGGTCCTCCCATGGAAAATAGTCGTACCAGCTTCGCCAGCCGCACTTGGATGAGCCCGTTGCCTTTTCTTTGCTGGTCAATGCGAGATAGCTGATGGAGATGACGCGCTGCTGGCGTTCGACGCCGATTCGGTCCCGATCGGCGAAAGTGTAGAGCTGCTCGATGTACCCCAGGGGCTGGCCGGTCTGCTGCTCGACCCACCCCCTCAAACCGGATTGCGGCGATCGGTGCTCAAGCGCAAATGGTCCGGAGGGCAGGGTGTCAGCCTGGCCGATGGTGAGGAGACAGGGTTCACTTTCGTTCACTGCCACGACAACGGCGATCAGGTCCACTTTGACTTCGTCTGCCTTGCCGGCTCTGTCTTTACTGGTTCCTGTTCCCTGATCGTCCATGTTCGTTGAAAGTGGTTGACCTGAGCTCGGACGCTTAATCGATTTAGTGTAAGGGTAGCTGCCCGCACGTCAACACCGCACAGCTGCATCCCCATTTTTTAGCTCTTCGCACTTGCACAAAAATGTGCCAAACGCGACACCTGCGGCGAGTAACGCTAGGGAAGGAGGGGTCGATTGAGCGCAGCTGGTCACCCAAAGGGAATTGCACCACCCGATATTCGGATGCGGAAAGGCCAGACGCCACTCGTCTGCCTGACGGCATATACCACGCCGATCGCCAGTTTGGCCGATCGACACCGCGACATCGTTCTCGTCGGCGACAGCGTCGGCATGGTGCTGCACGGCCTCTTGTCGACGCTGGGCGCCAGCCTCGACATGATGATCATGCACGGCCAGGCGGTGCGCCGCGGTCTGGTGCGAGCGTTGATGGTCGTAGACATGCCATTCGGTTCCTATGAAGAAAGCCCCGAGCAGGCCTTCCGCAACGCTGCGCGCCTGATGGCGGAGACCGGTTGTGCAGCGGTGAAGCTCGAGGGCGGCCAGACCATGGCCGAGACGATCCGCTTCCTCGCGGCGCGCGGCGTACCTGTCATGGCCCATGTCGGCTTGACGCCGCAGGCGGTCAATACTTTCGGCGGCTACCGGGTCCAGGGGCGGGGAGACGATGCCGAGCGCATCAGGCGCGACGCCGGTGCCGTCACGGAAGCTGGCGCTTTCTCGGTGGTGCTGGAGAAAGTGCCCGAGCCGCTCGCACGGCGCATCACTGCGGAGATCGCCGTCCCCACAATCTGCATCGGCGCCTCGCCCGCCTGCGACGGCCAGATTTTGGTCAGCGACGATATGCTCGGGCTTTTCGGCTCTTTCCGGCCGAAATTCGTCAAACGCTACGCCGAACTAGGCAACCAGGCCGATGCGGCGATTGCCGCTTACGCCGCCGATGTGAGGGAACGGCGCTTTCCGGCGGCCGAGCATTTCTACGCCAACGAGACGAAGGCCGGAAACGTCACATGAGCTTGCCGATCGTTCGAACCGTTGCCGAGCTCCGCGGCGTTGCCACGGGATGGCGTCGCTTAGGCGCCAGTATTGCCGTTGTGCCGACGATGGGGGCACTGCATGAAGGTCATCTGAGCCTCGTGCGTGCCGCGCTTCAGAAGGCCGAGCGCGTAATCGTGACGCTGTTCGTCAACCCCAAGCAGTTCAACAGTGCCGCCGACCTTGCCGCGTATCCCCGGACGGAAAACGAAGATGCTGCCAAGCTCGTGCGGACAGGCGCGCATCTGCTCTATGTGCCGGATGCAGAGGAGATGTATCCAGCGGGCTTTGCCAGCGCTGTTTCGGTGTCCACTCTCAGCGAGGGCCTCTGCGGCGCCTTCCGGCCCGGCCATTTCAATGGCGTGGCGACGGTCGTGGCCAAGCTCTTCCTGCAGACCGGCGCTGACTTCGCCTTTTTTGGTGAAAAGGATTTCCAGCAGCTTCAGCTTGTCAGGCGCATGGTCCTGGACCTGGATATTTCGATCACCGTGGTCGCATGTCCGACAGTCCGCGAAACCGATGGTCTTGCGCTGTCGTCGCGCAATATCCGGCTTTCTCCAGCAGAACGCGCCATTGCCCCAAAGCTCGCTTCGGTCTTGCTCGACACGGCTGAGCAGCTTGCACGGGGCTCTCCTGTCCTGCCCATGCTTGATGAAGCGCGTGCAACAATTCTGGCGGCAGGCTATCGCGAGGTCGAGTACCTGGAACTTCGCGGGGAAACAGACCTGCAGCCTTTAGCAAGGCTCGATCGACCGGCACGCTTGCTTGTCGCGGCTTGGCTCGGCGACACTCGGCTCATCGACAACGTCGCAACATCCCCAGTTGGTAAGTGGCCAGATTCGCGGCGTTCCCTTCAACCGGAAGCAGCAAAGCAAAAGCGGCGATGATGGCGACCAAGTCGTACGCGTCGTATCGATGCGCGATCGTTTGACCCAGGTCTCCGCCTGGCATCGAGCAACATTGGGGGAGGTTGCGCAAAAGGGCAGATGTATCGCGTATTTGAAAACTTCATCGAGCAACTCTCTGCAAGCGTCGATGCTGTCGATCTCCATCAGGCAATGGCGTCCGCCGCAGCCGGCTTCGACTTCCCGCTCTTCGCCTATTTCAGTTACCCGTCGGTCTCCCGCCAGACGCCGCGATTGATTTCAAATTATCCTTCATCCTGGACATCGCACTATCTGCAATTGCGCTACCACAGCCATGACCCGGTGATCCTGCGCGGGCTGCAAGGCTGGGATACTTTTGATTGGGGCGTGGATCGACCTCGGCAGTATCTGCCGGCCTCGCAGCAACAAATTCTGGAGAAAGCAGCTCAGTTTGGCATTCGCGCCGGATTGACCATGTCCATGCATGACCGTCGCGGCCGGTTTGCGGCGCTGACCTTCGCTTCCGGCCAGTCCCATCCGCCTCTTTTGCGGTCACTGACACGTTACGAAAAAGCTTTGCAGCTGGTCGCGATCAACTTTCATATACATGCCCGGCGCAGGCTCGCCGAAGATTGCGTGGTGGATGGCATAGCGGTGACCCCGCGGGAGTTCGAATGCCTGAAGTGGGCGGCCGGCGGTAAGTCGGCCTGGGATATCAGCCAAATTCTCGGCATCTCGAAACGCACCGTGACCTTCCATCTTGAAAACGCCAAGGCAAAGCTTGGCGTGCGAACCATCAGCCAAGCCGTAGCACGACTGGCTGCTTCCCGTCAGTCGAGATCCTGACTCCTGTCGTCGGATAGCTGTAAAGGTCTACAGGCTGCATCAATGTCGGCTTTGCTCTTCCATGGCGGGAACACGTCCTGAACGGAGGCGACAAATGATGCAGCTGGTAACACCTGAACTCTACGGCGAGTTTCCAGGCGAACTCAAAGAAATGCACGCGCTCAGGCATCGGGTCTTCAAGGAAAGGCTGAATTGGGAAGTTCAGACCGAAGGCGAAATGGAAACAGACGCATTTGACAGACTGAACCCCGTTTATCTGCTTCTGAAGGGATCCGATTGGCGAATTTGCGGCTGCGTCCGTCTTTTGCCGAGTACCGGACCGACAATGTTGCGCGATACCTTTCCGATGCTGCTGGATGACACTGTGGCTCCCGCGAGTGCCGGCATCTGGGAGAGCAGTCGTTTCGCACTCGATCTCCCTCCATCAGCGCCGAAGGCGGCGGGCGGGCTGGCCCAAGCAACCTACGAGCTCTTCGCCGGCATGATCGAGTTCGGCTTGGCCAACAATCTTACTGAGATCGTGACGGTGACTGATACGCGCATGGAACGGATCCTGCGCCTCGCAACATGGCCATTGTCGCGCATCGGACAGCCAAGACCCGTCGGGAAAACGGAGGCGGTGGCCGGCTTTCTCGAGATTTCTCACCCGAGCCTCTTGCGTGTCCGCTGGAGGGGACGTCTGAACGGGCCGGTATTGTGGCGACCGGTTCTCGGCCTGTCAGCATAGCGCCATACGAAGCTCAGCCGTGACCAATGCTCGCGTTCCAATGGGCGCCACAGACGGTCGCACAGGCTGGCCGGACTGGCTCCGTCACGAAGCTTACGGTCGTTGCGATCGATTGCCCCGCCGTGCTTGCGCTGGGACGTGGTGGAGCCTGCTTTTTCGGGGACGCGCCGCACGAGCTGTTGGCGGACCGTTCGTCAAGCCATATGAGCGACCAGCTGTCGCGCGAGTCAGCGCCCGGCCGAGAACGATCTCAAGCCGTGGCGGACGGACATGTTGGTGCATTCCGAAGGTCGAGACCGAGTATGTCGCGCGAATGGAGGATGTGCTCGACCTCTATGCCGAGACTCGCGGCCCGACGCCTCCCGGTGCTGTGCTTGGAAAGCTCGACCCAGCATCGGCGAAGTGCGCCAACCCATCCCGGCCGCGCCAGGAAGGCTGGAGCGCTTTGACTGCGATTACAAACGCAACAGCACCGCCAATCTGTCCGTCTACCTCGCCGCCAACCGCTCCTGGCGCAAGGTCAAGGTTGCAGAGCGGCGCGTGCGGAACACTTTGCCAACTGCATGCGGGGTCGTGTCGATGTCCATTGTCCCCAAGCCGAGCGCACGGCGTGGTGCTAGACAATCTGTCGACCTACACGCCCGCCGCGCTCTGCCAGACGCTGCCGGTCTCAGTGGCGCGGCGAATCCTAAGGCGGCTGCAATTCCATTACCCCCAAAGCACGCCAGCTGGCTCAACGGGATCGAGATCAAAATCGGCGTCCTGCGCAGTCATTACCTTGACCGCCCGCATCGAAAGCCGCGCGCCCAAACCGAGGTCGCAGCCTAGGAACATCAGCGAAAGGCGCCCGCATCAACTGGATCTTCTCAGCGAATAGGCCCGCCGCAAATTGGCCAAAGCCTATCCAAAGCCAACGGCCAAAAAGTCATAATCTCTGTGCAGAGCCACTAGTTCGGCTTGGCATTGCGACTGTCTTTACCCCACAGCCAATCCTCTAAGGGCGCGCTCCAAGTAAAAAGAAGGATCATCATCGGAAGAATCCGTCTCGATGCTTGCTTCACTATCGGAATCACTATCGTCAATTTTCGAAAGATATTGCGTAGGTTTGTCTGCTCGCTGCCACTGGTTGTCCGCGTTCTTCGTCCACACTTCGGGATGCTGGTTAGGATCAAGCACCCAGTAATTGCGACCCACATGAACAAAACCCATTTCCGCTAGACGAGGTTCCATGCCGCTCGAGGCAGGACGTGACAAAACCAACGGATGATCGCCGTCCATACGCAGTTGATGTTCCAGCAGAATGTCGCCCGCGTTCTCAACCAATGGGTGAGTAACACGAAGATCTACCACAGACGTGATATCGTTGCGCCCAAACTGTTGCTGAAACCCTTCTCCTTTAATCCGAGCTGGGCCTCCCATTCTTAGAAGCCCAACAGTATCGTTCCCCAACTGATAGCTGAAAAATCGCGCAGGCTTATCCGGATCATCGTAACTGTTGGCATAGCCTCCAGCAACCGTGGCTGAGCGCTCAGCTTTAACGGAGACGAAATCTGAGTATTCTTCTGGATTAGTCGCAATACTCCTGATGTCATTACCCAAAAATCGCCTCACCTCCTCCATGAAATCAGATCTATCGATTTCCATGATCGGCGGCTGGGAAACGAGAGAGTATGGCGTCGTTGTCGCCGACGAGGAGCTACCCGGCTCCATGCCTGCAAGCGTTTCCGCGAAGCGGGGGCTGTCTTCTGGCTGTCCCGATTCATCAGCATAATTAGCGTTCATGGACGGACTGGATGAGCTAGTGATTCGGCTATACATCAGAATTCGCGCTCCCTATCAGCAGAATGCAGGCTGGGCTCGTGCCCTGCCGATGACGGTATGCAGCCTAGCTGACAACAACCTGACGCAGAGGCGCCCGAGCGCGTATGGGGCTGTGAGGAGGATTGCCGGTAGCCTGAAGATTGCCGTTTCCGGTGCCTCCGTTCTCCGCCCCTTGGGACTATACGTCGAGGCGATCGTGCCGCCGCGGGGCTTGAAGTCCCATCGGGCTGCCCTTCAGTAGCCTAATGATTTCCGCGCCGGTGGCCGTCTTTCGGCCTGGCTTCCCCCTTTCCACCGGAACCCGGGGAGGAGTGTGTGTATCGTGCTCGCTTCGGACCGGAGCATCCCATCAGGAGATTTGCTGGAGCGCTGTTCGGGCGACGGCGTGTCGAAACTGTTCCTATCCAGGCGGCCAGCGTCTGAATCGAGAAAAGCGACAAAACGCGTCGAAGAAGAAACGTTCTCAAGTCCAGTGTTGCGAGCGCCACCCGGTCCGGCGTTAGGCTGCCTTATGACGGTGATCCGCGATCTCTGATCGCTATCGAGCGCTCACAGCTCGACATCAGCCCAAAGAGGGGACCCATCGTCAATGACCAGGACGTCGAAATCCTTGTAAGTCTGGCCGAAAACGCTCTGTAACGCCCGACGCAGAATTCCCGCTTCTTTCTGGTAAAATGGGATGATTACTGTGAACGTGGCCAATTTTCATCCTCGCCTTCGGGAAGTCTGTGCAACTCATGCACCTGCCCGTTAGCGCATTCGGTAGCGGCTGGCCGAAGTGATTTTTTGAATGATGCCATCCACGGTATGGATGTGTCGTCAACGTTAAGCTTCGCGTCGCCGTGCTCTCCGGGCGGTGATTTGCGATTAACAGGCATGGTTCGCTCGATCATCCATCGCCACACATCGGAGAACCATGCCGCCTGATCGCCTCGTCACACCAACCTCCGCAAATCTTGACTTGGCGATGCTCGCCTTCGCAATGCCGGCGCAATACGACATCACACTGATCCGCCACCTCCCAAAGCAGAAAACGGCGCTCGACGGCAAAAATCCGTTGGTCGATCAGGAAATCCCCGCATTTCAGACTTGTTCGAAAGCGGACTCGCCCCCGTCATTGCATCGTCTTCTGGCGCAGAGCACTCCAGACTGCCGCTCAACGCGCCCACTGCAAAGTTACAAGCCGCGTCAGCCTCTCGAAAGGTAACCCCAGTAGGATGAGAACAATGCTGCCTGCTCAGAGTTGCGAAGCGGCTGCAACCAGGGGGGCATATGGACCGTTTTAACAACGTCGACCCATCCAGGCGATATTCTGCTACGTACAACGCCTCCGTGCAGCAACAGCCGCCAAAGCAAGAGCAAGCAGCATTTGAGCAGCACTTGCGCGACGTGCCACTTGTCAATGCCGCAGGTGCCCGCCCTAGGCGGATCGTTGATGTCTCTCAAGGCGAGCGCATGGGTGTGAGAACTTCGCGCACAAGGAACGGCAATTCGCGGTCACCGTTAGAGCCGACGGCCTACTTGCCCGTGCAAAGTTTCGGTGAGGAGCGGCCTTTCGATAGTGCCGCGGATCGGGGCGATGAGTATGGCGCACCGGCCAAGAGGCAGAGGACGCTAAACAATCCGCAAGAGGTCGCCGTTCAGGGGCTGAGCGAAAGCGGTAATTCAGGCGCTCGCGTGCTGATGCAGGCCGCCACCTGGCTGCGGCCCGCTAGCAACGAAGCGCAGATCGGGCGGGGTCGACTCAACAACCCTGATGCGCCGAAGACAGATCTTGACGGCTTCAAGCGTCCTACCAATGTGACCCAAAATTCAACACTGGTTACCGTGGGTGGCGACAAGAATGCTCTTTATTCCAAAGATGCGTCCCTTATCGAGGTGCTGGAGAAAGCGCTCCGCAAGGGCAAGGTCACGGAGATCACCTTCAACGCCAATGTAAATCCTCTTTTGCGCTTCGCTCGTTGGCTCGTTGCCAACGGAAAGCAGTGCTTTGCTACTCGCCTTGACGAGAAGTCGCTGAACGAGGATTTGAAGAAGTACGCGCGAACGGGTGGTCCGTCCCTCGAAGCGCTGATGCTCCATCTCAAGACTGCGGAGGCCGGCGGCGTGCCAATTTTAGGTCGCTCTGTCCGGAATCCCCGTTCCCGGGACGAACCCCTCGTCAAACTGAACAATGCAACGCCGTCTGCAACACTGGTTACCGTGGGTGGCGACAAGAATGCTCTTTATTCCAAAGATGCGTCCCTTATCGGGGTGCTCGAGGAAGCGCTCCGCAAGGGTAAGGTCCCGGAGACCACCATCAAGCTCAATGTAAATCCACTTTTGAACTTCGCTCGTTGGCTCGTTGCCAACGGAAAGCAGGGCTTTGCTACTCGCCTGGACGAGCCGTCGCTGAACCAGGATTTGAAGAAGTATCTGGGATCGGGTGGTCCCTCCCTCGATTTGCCCATGCGTCATCTCAAGATTGCGGCGGCCGGCGGCCCCCTGCCAATCGCAGGTCGCCCTGTCCGCAATCCCTATCCCCAGGACGAAGCCCTCATCATACTGTACAATGCAACTCCGTATGTGAAAGACGCCAAAGGTAAGGCACTGAGGTACACAACTGCTCTTAGAAGTTTTAGTGATTACCTACAGAAAAATGGTAAGATGGGCATTGCCGCTCGGCTTAACCACAAGACGCTGGATGATGATGTCAAGCTCTATCCCGGTGATTGCCCAACGATCCAAGTCGCGCTGGGACATCTGCGGAAATCGGGCGCCGGAGAGTTGGGATCTGAAGGCCATATTTCCCCTGTTTTGTGCGACGATGCTCAGTTTGTGCCAGCGCAGCCTGCCAGAGTGCGCTCAGACACCTATGGCGGTCTTCAGTCTTTTGTTGATCTGAATGCGCCCACACCGTCCGACTTACGCGACGATGCTCACTTTGCGCCAGCGCCGTCCGTCAGGGCGCGCTCAGATACCTACGGCGGTCTTCAGTCTTTTGTTGATCTGAATGCGCCCACACCGTCCGACTTACGCGACGATGCTCACTTTGCGCCAGCGCCGTCCGTCAGTGCTCGCTCAGATACCTACGGCGGTCTTCAGTCTTTTGTTGATCTGAATGCGCCCACGCCGTCCGACTTGCGCGACGATGCTCATTCTGGACCGGTGCGTCCGCAGCGGCAGATGCTCCGCGATGCGGAGTGGCAGTCCATGATGCAAGGGACAGGGTCCGCCGCCGTTCCGGGGGCGGGAGAACCCAATGAGGTTCAGCTCATCCATCGCGGTCGACCTGGGCCCATGAGTGAAGCTGCGCCAGCGGCACCGGCAAGAGCTCCCCAACCCGCCTCGCCAGTCACCGCCAGGCTGCCAGGCACCTACCGCGGTCTTCCAGTGGTTGATGTGACGACGCTAACGACCAGTTCCTCCGATGCTCAGATCGGGGCGTTCGATCCGACAGCCTCGTCCAAGGTCGCCAACGGATCGGTGCTCGGCGCCACCGAGTGGCTGAGCGACGCCCATATCCAGAGGGATTACCATTTGCTGGAGGGGCAACTGCAGGGGATCAATCCGGAGCTCGCCGCCCGGACACGGCTGGTGGATCCGTCGGTATCCCATCTCCTGCGTCATGTGGGGTCGAACACCGCGCAACACACATTGCAGTCCATCTATAATCAAAGCACCGCCCCGGCCGACTTCCTGTTCCTGCCCGTGAACAATGGCACTCTTGATAGGCTCGGCACCCATTGGTCGCTGCTGCTCGTTGATCGCCGCGAGCCGGAAAGACCGGTCGCCTATCACTACGACTCCCGCCAGCGAGAGGGTTACAACGACGTGCCTGCAACACAGCTCGCAGGACTGCTGAACGCCACCTTGGCGCCAGCCCCCATGGCCCGACAGCCGAACCATTATGATTGCGGCGTCTTTGTGCTGGACGGCACGTGGGCGCTGGTTGGACGATTGGTGGAAGGGCAGCGGCCAGACCGCGAGCCGCTGCCCCTCGACAACCTCGTCGCCGATCGGCAGGCGCTGCAAGACCGGCTGAGGGGGCGCTTGCCGCACGAGGAAGAGCCCCGGCAGCTGTTGGATGATGAACCCGCCTCCCCACCAATGATGGCATTCGAGCCAGGGGAACTGCGGCAGCTGTTGGAGGACGAGCCCGCCTCCTCTTCGCCACGAATTAATTCGACCCGACATGCGCGAACGGACGGTGTTCATCAGCCAACCCAGGCGCCGTGGTTCCCTCAACGCAAAATATAACTCGGACCTGCTTTGCGGCACAGGCCCCGTCCAGGTTGTCGTGAGCGGCGAAGGGAAGGTGCATGTCCTTCGGGTTGCGTCGCTTCTTGGCACGCCTTGAAGTCCGCCATGAACTCAGCCGCATAGGCATGGCCGCCTCATCGTGCTGATGCCGCAGCGCGCATCTCCTTCACAAGCCGGTCCTGCAGCGTAAGCGATGTCCCGACGGCACCTTTCGGTGATTGGCGTGAAGGACGATGTTCGGAGCCTTTGAGGGCTTCGACACATGACGATTTCAGAGCTTACGCTTAAATCCAGCGATCACGAGCCCGCGCGCCGGTTCGAGGTGTTCACGGGCTCCGGTCGGCGGCGCGAATGGCTGCCGGAGGAGAAGGCGCGGATCGTGGCGGAAAGCTACGAAGCCGGCGCGACCGTGAGCGCGGCGCGGCGATACGCTTTGTCCCCGCAGCAGCTGTTCGCCTGGCGTCGGGCCGCTCGTCAGCCGTTGGCGGAAGCGCCGGCACCGGAATCGTTGTTTGTTCCGGCGGTGATTGCAGCGCCGAGGCCTGAACCGGCGGCAAGGCGGCGGCGGAAGCAGAAAGCCGCCCGAGACGGTGTGATCGAGCTGGAGATAGGCGGCGTCGCTATGCGGGTCGGCCGTGGCGCCGACACCAGGACGGTGGCCGCTGTAATCCGAGCGCTAAAGGCGACGACGTGATCGGGCCGACGGGTGCGGTCAAGGTCATGGTGGCGACGAAGCCGGTGGACTTCCGCAAGGGTGCGGAGGGCCTCGCGGCGCTTGTGCGCGAGACGATGGGCGCCGATCCGTTCTTATGCGTCGGGCGAGATTATGTGGCGGAGCCGCCCTGACCCCTTTCGGGCCGGCCAAACCCAGCTTGCCTCCGCCACATAATATTTCATGCCTCTCTCATGGCGCGGGATTTCCCTGGTGCCACAACGCCGGAGGGGCAGAATGCTAGAGTTCTATTTTTCCTATTGTGGGGTGCTCAAGCGCCTGCGTAGCGGTGCACTCGGTGGCGAGATGGATCGCCTCGCGGAGCATTTTTTCGCCCTTGGTTACCAGCGAGCGTCCGCCAAGATTTACCTGAGCCGGATCGCGCGCTTTAGCCAGTTTGCCGCAACGCGCTGTGGTCGGATGCCGATCCATCAAGATGTCGTCGACAGCTATTTATGCACGTTTACTACGGATTCTCCGCGCATTGGCGCCGCATCGGCGCTGGGACATGCACGGCGAGTGGCTCCGGAGCGCTTCATTGCTTCCGCTCCCAGGGTAGATGATGATCCGGATGCTCCGCTTCTGACCTCATTTTCCGACTATTTGCGCAAGGTGCGAGGACTTGAGCCGAAGACCCGCGAAGGCGTTCTACTGGGCGGCCGCCGCTTTCTGGATTGGTTCCGCCACCACCATCCCGGTCAAAACCTGGAGGCGTTGACGGCTGAGCACGTCCTCGCTGCTGTCGAGCATCGGCTGTCGCTATCGGCGACCACCGGCACCCGCACGGCAGCGACTTCTCACATCCGAACATTTCTTCAGTTTTTATGTTGGGCTGGCCACCATGACCAGGATCTCGACCGCGTCGTCCCAAGGACGCCTCATTGGCGTTTGGCGCATTTGCCGCCGCGCCTTGCATGGGATGACGTTCGGCGTGCGATCGATGCGATCGGCGCAACGACGCCGGTCGACATCCCCGATCGAGCCGTCCTGCTGCTACTGGCCACCACGGGCATTCGCAACGGTGAGCTACGCGCCATTCAGCTGCAGGATATCGACTGGCGTGCTGGCGAGGTTTCTGTCCGGCGCACCAAGGGCAAGCGGGATCGGGTGGCGCCGCTGCTCGAGGAGACTGGCGCCGCACTCGCCGACTACGTCCTGCGCGCTCGACCGAAGGTGGATAGTCCGTATCTGTTCCTGTCCTTCACGCCGCCCGTGGCACCGTTCAAATGCGCGTCGCCTGTTTCGAGGATCGTGCGGAAGCGGTTGCGACATAGCGGGGTTGAGCTCGGGCGGGTAGCAGGCGCGCATCTCCTGCGCCACAGCCTTGCCACCCAGCTCGTCAAGCAGCGAAGGCCGATCAACGAGGTCGCCGATCTCCTAGGACACCGCAGCATCAACACAACGGCGCTGTACGTAAAGGTCGCGACCTCGCAACTTGCCGAGGTCGCACTCCCCTTTCCGGGAGGCGTGGCATGACCGCCTTTGCCCGATTCCTCGGCGAGAAGGCCGAGTGTTACATCGAGCTACGCCACTCCCTCGGCTATGCCTTCAGCAAGCAAGCCGGCACGTTGCGGGCTTTCGTGAGGTACGTTGGGCGCGCTCAGCTCGATGCGCCCGCAACCCGGACGATGGCGCTGGACTTCGTCCTGTCGTTCAGCGGCGCCGCCAACAGCCGCGCCATTCGCCATGGCGTGCTCCGCCGGTTTTACGAGTATCTCGCCGTCTACGACGCCCGGACCGAGCGCTTGGAGCGCAGAGCCTTCCCCAGATCCAGAGCGATTCCGCCTCCGCGTATTCTCAACGAGGCTGAGTTGACGTCACTCATTGACGCATGCGCCCGCATTTCGCCTAGCATCCCTCTGCGAGGGCGGATGATGGCGACGCTGATCGGATTGTTGGCAAGTTCAGGGCTGCGATCGGGCGAAGTAGTCGGGCTTGATCGTTCCGACGTTGATCTCACCAACGGGGTTCTCCTCGTTCGGAAGACAAAGTTCCGCAAGGATCGTCTCGTTCCAGTTCACACGACAACCCAGGCTGCCCTTGGTTGCTATGCCCGTGAGCGCGACGCCGCTTTCCCCATACCCAAGGATCAGGGCTTCTTCCTCAGTTCCCGGGGCAACCGCCTCTCGGCGACCGGCCTGCAAAACGGCTTTGCCGAGGTCCGTAAACTCGCCGGCTTTAATCGCGGTAAGCCGTTAAGGCCGCACGATCTCAGGCACCGGTTTGCCGTGACCCGCCTCAGCCTCTGGCACCAACAGCGCGCAGACGTTCAGGCGCTATTGCCTTTGCTGGCCACATATCTCGGCCACGCCAGTTACACCGACACGGCCTACTACCTCACGGGCTCGGCGGAGCTCCTGGCCATCGCGGCTGAGCGTGCCGCCCTCGATGGAGGCGCAGCATGAGCGAACACCTGCTCCTTGCGCCGCTCCTGGAGTCCTATTTCCGCCGGCGCCTGACCAAGCAGCGGAACGCGACTCCCGCGACCGTGGCCAGCTATCGGGACGCCTTGCGCATGCTGATCCTCTTTGCCGCTGCCCGATTGCGGAAGAAGCCGGCGGCGTTGGCGCTCGAAGATCTCGATCGAGACCTCGTCCTCGCTTTTCTCGATGAACTCGAGGAGAAGCGGAACAACTGCGTCGCCACGCGCAACGCCCGCTTGGCCGCGATCCGATCTTTTTTCCACCACGTCGCTGCCTCCGACCCGGCGTCCTTCGGTGTGGCCCAACGTGTGCTGTCGATTCCCATTAAACGGGCGCACATCGAGGTAACGCACCACCTCACCAAGGCCGAAGTGGACACCCTCATTGCGGCGCCCGATCCGAAGACGCCCCGTGGTCGGCGCGACCGAGCTTTTCTGCTCTTCCTGGCACAGACCGGCGCCCGGGTCTCCGAAGCCACCGGCGTCAACGCAAACGACCTTCAGTTGGAGCGGCCGCACCCACAAGTGCTGCTGCGCGGAAAAGGGCGTAGAGACCGCGTCGTCCCTATTGCTAAGGACCTAGCGCGGGCGCTGACATCCTTGTTGAGCGAGCGCGGGATCGCCCATCACGAGCCGCGACCGATATTCGTCGGCGCCCGCAACGAGCGCCTGACTCGTTTCGGAGCGACCCATATCGTGCGGCGTGCCACTGAGGCCGTGCCTACCAGGCCGGCCTTGGCCGACAAGCCCATATCGCCGCACATCTTCCGGCACTATCTACCCCGCCCGACTATGTCGAGTAGGCAGGATGATGCCCCACGATTCCAAGGGTTTATAGGATAGCATGTAGAGATAGTTTGTAGCCCTTCCAGCAATCCAGCCTGGAGAGGGAGCAAACAATGAAGTATTTCATCAATGATGATTTTGCGTTGTCGCGGTCGCCAGAGGGCCCGGTGGCGAGTTATATCGTTCCGTTTGCCGAATGGCTCGGTGATCGAGGCTACGGTCTTGTTTCCATGAGGAACCAGGTGCTGCTGGCCGCAGGCTTCAGCAAGTGGCTCGGGCAAAAGGGGATTGAGCTAAGCGACATAAGTGGAGACCATCCTGGGCGTTATTTGCTGGATCGAGCGCAGCGGCCAAAGCTTGGAGATACCGCCGCTCTTCGACATCTACTGGCTTTTCTGCGAAGCCAGAACGCAATCGCCGAAGAGATTAAGGCCGACCACAACCCATCGCCGGTAGAACAACATGTGCAGGCATATGAGCGGTATTTGCATCACGCGCGGGCGCTGTCTCGTCAAACGATCATAAATTACCGGCCAGTTGTCCGGGATTTTCTCAACTTCCGCTTCAGTGATGGCGAGGTCTCGCTCGCACAATTGCGTGCCGTCGACGTGACCGATTTCGTACGAAAGAAGGTTTCGCGCCTCAACATGCGACGCGCGAAGATCATGACCACCGCACTGCGGTCGTTTCTCTCCTATGTGCGTTATCGTGGGGACATCACGTCAGACTTGGCAGCAGCGGTTCCGATCGTGGCCAATTGGTCACTGTCGTCCATTCCTCGTGCGATTGGCCGCGATGAGGTCACCCATTTGCTCGCCAGCATCGATCGGCAAACGCCTATCGGATGCCGCGATTATGCGATGATCCTCGCATTGGCGCGGTTGGGATTGCGGTCGAGCGAGGTGGTGACGCTCGAACTCGATGATATCGATTGGGTAGCCGGAGAGATCCATGTGGTTGGCAAGAACGGGCAGCGCAACGATCTTCCGTTGCCGGCGGATGTTGGCGAGGCGATTGCCGACTACTTGCAGAAGTCGCGTTCACGCAATGCCAGTCGTCGCGTCTTTTTGCGCGACAAGGCCCCGATCCGGGGTTTCACCGGCCAGTGTGGACTCGGTTCCGTCATCCGACGCTCACTCAAAAGGGCCGGGATCGACGCTCCCACAAAGGGAACGCACCAGTTCCGACATGGGCTTGCCTCAGAGATGTTGCGTGGCGGCGCCTCGCTCGGTGAGATCGGTGAAGTTCTGGGCCACCGTCATGTTCAGACAACGGCGATTTACGCCAAGGTCAACCTTAGCGCGTTGCGAACATTGGCGTTGCCGTGGCCGGGAGAAGCCCAATGAGCACACTCCGACAGGCTGTTCAGGACTACATCGAGATGCGGCGAGGGCTGGGGTTCAAGCTGCGAGAGACCGAAAGGGGATTGATCGATTTCGTCACCTTCCTGGAGGCTAATGCCACGCCATATGTCACGACGGAACTGGCCCTTGCCTGGGCTCAGCGACCATCCCATGCGCAGCCTTCGCATTGGGCGACACGGCTGGGGTACGTCCGCGTATTTGCCCGTCATCGGGCTGCCGCTGATCCGCGGACCCAGGTTCCTCCGGATGGTTTGCTGCCCTTTCGCCCGAAGCGGGCACGGCCGTATCTCTACTCCAAGGAAGATATCCAGCGCCTCCTGTCCGCGGCGCTTGAGATGCCGTGCCGATATACCCGCTGTAAGCTCAGGCCATGGACATACTATTGCCTGTTCGGATTGCTGAGCGTTTCCGGCCTGCGCCTCGGCGAAGCCCGCAACCTCAAGCTCTCGGACATCGATTTCGATGCCGAGGTGCTGACGATCCGCGGCACGAAGTTCGGCAAATCCCGTCTTGTGCCGATGCACGCATCAACCAGCACAGTGCTCCAGGATTATCTCAAACGCCGCCGACAGCATTGTGCAGCCCAGGCGGCGTCTCCTTATTTGTTCACGTCCCAGTTGGGCAACCGCCTTGATGTGGGAGACATTCATCGAACATTCTATGCTCTGTCTCGCCAGATCGGCCTGCGAGGCGCAATCGACAGCTACGGCCCGCGCCTGCATGACATGCGGCATGTGTTCGCGACGAACACGCTGGTGCGTTGGTACGAAGCCGAGCAGGATCCCGAGCGGCTGCTGCCCATTTTGTCCACCTATCTCGGTCATGTCCACGTGGCCGACACCCAATGGTACCTCACCGGTTCGCCCGAGCTGATGAAAGAGGCAATGCGCCACCTTGAGTGCCGCTGGGAGGATCGGACATGATCAAGCATGCCAGCCTGGCGCCGCTTTTGGAGCGCTTTTTCACCCAACGCCTGATGCAACAGCGGCAGGCAAGCCCTCATACGATCAGTTCCTATCGTGATACATTTCGGCAGTTGCTGAAGTTCGCGGAACGAACATTGCATAAGCCGCCGTCTCGCCTGAACTTCGCGGAAGTCGATGCGCCGTTGATCGTTGCCTTCCTTGATGACCTGGAGAACCATCAGGGTATCAGCATCCGCAGCCGCAACTTGCGCCTCACGGCAATTCATTCTTTCTTTCGCTACGCGGCATTCGAGGTACCGGAGCATTCCGCCCAAATCCAACGCGTGCTTGCAATCCCCAGTAAGCGCTTCACTCGAACCCTCGTTAATTTCCTGACCCGCCCTGAGGTCGATGCCTTGCTGGCCGCACCGGATCGATCGACCTGGTCCGGGCGACGCGATCATGCGTTCCTGCTGGTCGCCGTGCAGACCGGATTGCGGCTATCGGAGATCACGGGCCTCAAGCGCGACGATCTGTTCTTCGGCACGGGCGCCCACCTGCGCGTCATTGGCAAAGGGCGCAAGGAACGCTGCACCCCGTTCGCCAAGTCTACGACCGCAGTCTTGAGAAGCTGGCTGAAAGAGCCTCAGCGCGGAGAAGAGAGTATCTTGTTTCCCAGCGCCAGAGGTGAGCGGCTGAGCGTTCATGGCGTTCAGTATATGCTGAACAAACACCGCCAGACCGCTTCTGCCATTTGCGCGTCGCTGAATCGAAAGCGCGTCACTGTTCATCGTTTGAGGCACACGATGGCCATGGACCTCCTGCAGGCGGGCGTCGATCGCGCCGTCATCGCTCTGTGGCTCGGCCATGAATCGGTCGCGACCACACAGATCTATCTCGAGGCGACGTTGGCGATGAAGGAGGCGGCGTTGGCAAAGACGTCCCAATATTCCGGCAAATCATCCCGCTTCCGGCCCGGCGACAATTTGTTGGGCTTCTTGAACAGCCTGTAGATTGAGCTGACTATGTCGGGTGGCCCGTGCGTTTCTGCAGGAAATATCTCTATTCTTCAGACACTTACTGTTGCGGTCAAAGCTACTCGACATAGTCGGGCGGGGTAGATAGTGTCTCCTATATCGATCAAGACATAGGAGGCACTCCCTCGCCATGAAGCTTCTCCAGTCCGGCGTGGATCTTTTGACGATCCAAGCCTGGCTCGGGCACGCACAGGTCGCCACGACCCACCGCTATGCCGCAGCGGATGTCGAGATGATGCGCAATGGACTCGAGAAGGCGGGCGTCACCGGCGATCACGGCGTGCGTTTCCGGCCAAATGACTCCGTTCTGCAACTGCTGAACTCCATCTGATGTTATGTGGCGGAGGCAAGCTGGGTTTGGCCGGCCCGAAAGGGGTCAGGGCGGCTCCGCCACATAATCTCGCCCGACGCATAAGAACGGATCCGAGCCGGCATCGCGCACCAGTGCCAGAAGGCCGTCGGGACCTTTTCTAAAATCGACGGGATGACTGGCGACCAACACCTTCACGCCGGCCGGGATCATGCCTGGCGAACCGCCCGGATGATCCGCACCAGCTGCTCCTCATTGATATCGGCACCGGCGCGAATGACCACGCCACCCAGCTCGATCTCCACCGACGCAGACGCTGTCGGCGTGACCTCGACAAAGCCGAGCCGCATCTCGCTGCCGCCTGACCGCACCGCTCTTGATCGCCTTGCGCCGCCAGCCGAACAGCTGCGAGCTCGCCAGTCCAGCCTGGCGCGCGATCGCCGACACGTTCGCCCCTGGCTTCAGAGACTCTTCAACCAGCCGTGCCTTCGTTTCCGCCGACCAGCGCCGCCGCGGACGCTGCGACTTGCGTCCAGCCGGTTCGCAACCGCCTCAAGGACATGGAAGCTCCTATCATCAGGCATAGGCGCAGACATAGAAATTGACACTGCAAGCTCCTCAGCTCCTTCAGTGTCACTATCTCTCGCTCATCACCTCAAACCGCGCCAGATGGGGTCAGCTTGGCGCTTACGCAAATGCTGCTGAAGCCAGTGATGATCTGGTCAGCATACACCACTCGGTGACTTTGCATTAGCAGCTGGACGCGGGAGCGCATCACCGCACCCCAGGTCACACTACCAAATTCGCGCTTTTCCGACGACGAACGGGAACGACCTGTCGGCTCAAGGCGGCGCTCCTCCTTCTCGTCCCACATAAGAACTCGGCCTCGCCGCCGAATCCGGCGCGATCCAAGGGCGCCGTTCCGCTGGCGGATTGCGCGTGAATTCAACTGATCAGAGCTTGGAGGGCAGCAGAGGCAGCCCTCTCAGCACGGGCGACGTCTGTCCGCGCCAAAGCTCTGCATGCCACATACGTCGCCTCACCTCGCGCCGTCTCAAGATGGAAACGAGCATCACGCGTTTTGTCACTTCGGGTAATCCTGAATGAAGTGACAGCGCCTCCGCAAGCCAGACGACTTGACCCGCGCCTTCCTGGGCGGTGTAGGCCTAACCCTGCTTTGAGCAATGGTTAAATGTTTAGCCATGTCGGATGTCGTGTGTCGGACGAAACCTTCCGTCAGCTAGTCGTCAGCCGAGCGGTATATCTACACCTGTCGTGCTAGCCGACCTGAAGCCAACGGAAAGATAGCAGTACAAATTCTAGCATAGCGAATTGGCGCGTCCGATGCTGACTACATGCCCATGGCGAAGCTGGCGAGGCAAATCAGTTGGAGGCAGCGGCAAAAAATCAGGAAGCCAAGATTGTGGGGCGTTCCCGATGAACCTCGCCGAAGGGGTTTCAAGGCGGCAGCCGATGTTCGGCGCAAGTGGACGAAGAGCAGTGCCGGCAAAACGCGAGCGTGCCAAACAACCACCATGCGTTGCGATCGCGTACGAAGCTGCTGATCTTGGGCCGCTAGTGAGGCGCTTTGGCCGTCGTGGCTCCCAGCTGACCGCGACGGTTGACGAAAGGAAGCTTTGGGTCCTGAGACGTCATGCCACGTGCGATCTGGGCGGCTGCGCTCATCGAAGCCTTGATAACGCCCAGCGACATCAGCCCCCAACAGCATAGACCACACATTCTCGCCAAATACGGGAGACGCTATATGACGGGCATTGGCCGATCTGGACGATCGCAGACTGAAAAGAGAGCCGGAAGGGCAGGGGAGGCGAGCAGTTCGCGCTCGCAATCAAGTCTTGCGCCTGGGGGCAGGCGGCGATTCGTTCCATGCCGTCGTGGAACATGCGCTCTACGGCGATAGACAGAAGCACTCCTGCCGCTCCAAGGCAACGCGGTGCCGATGATGCCCTGCGCGAGAGGCCGTCCGGCCCCTCCGTTGGCCTGGACCGGACCCTGGACACTGCGTGGCATGCAGCCAGCGCGCCACGAGCAATTGCTCCGCGGCGGCGCAGTGTTCCCTCAATGTATGAGGGTGAAACCCTGGCGCCAGTCGCCAGCCAGCCGCCAACTTCGGATGTGGCAGTCCCCATTTCCTTGTCACGCGAAGAAATCAACTCAAGAACGCGAGAAATGGGCAGTCTGCTTACCGAAATGACCAATTACTATAATGCGGCCATGCAGGACGAGGCTCAAGAGCTGGTCGATCGGGTCGTCAATGCGGGCGCAAGAGCTCTGGAATGCTACGCGAGCCTGCCCCGGTCTGTAGCGCGGACCATTGTGGACGACGACCACGTGCGTACCTGCCGCTCCATCGTGTCTGAAATGGTGAAGCGATATAGCAGTCTCGCCGCACCGACTGGCGAAAAATTGTTTCGACTAATAGGACTTATGAAAAACCTTACCCCGGATCAGGCGAGCCGATCGAATCCTGGTGTGGTGAACGCGCATGTGGCCTTCGTGGACTGGTGGGGAAAGAAGGTAGAGCACCACGAACGGGAGCGATCCGCCTGGGTCGCCACTTCCGGCTTACCAAGTGCAACGGCCGAGTTGCGGCAGGAAGAAGAGTCCGCACTGCGGCTGTCCACCGGCTGGATACTGAATACCAAGCTCTTGCAGCTGCAATCTCGGATCCATCTCGCGGGGGTTATGATTGAGCCGCAGGCGAGCACGTTCGAAGCACCCATCAGGGAAATCCTCTTCGGTGAGAACGGGCAAACGCGTCTGATGGGTAAGTTTATCGGCGACGTTTTTCCGGCATTCCTCTCGACGGGCGACGCTGTTCTGCGCAGCGCTGGGCGCCCACTCGACACAGATCACTGCGCTGTTTTGCAAGGTGTCTTGGAGCGGCTTTCGGAATTTGCGTCGGCGTTGCAGGTCATCCACACCAAGCTAAACGATAACCAAAAAGGTGCCGACCTCCCATTGGAACTGTTGAGCGAGATCGTGGACGACGCGTGGATCATTGCGCACGAGGTCATGGACTTCCTGGGACTGCAGCCGAAGCCGCCAGCCACTGCACTGCCGGCCGTCGCTGGCGCTGCGATACCAGCCGAAAATGCCGGCAAGACTACAGTGCCCGAAAGCACTACAGCGCCCAGAAAAAAGGGAAAAGCAAAAGGCAAGCGCGCCGCTGGCGCCAGTAGTTCGGGCGTGCGGCGGCCGGAACCGCAAGTCGCTGCGGCCGTCAGCGACCCTGCGCCAAAAGGCAAGGTTCTCGTGCGCTCGGAGCTAGGCACGAAGAAGCTCGTGAGCGCAGAAGAGGCGCAGAACAGTGCGTCGTCCGCGGCAGCACGCTTGGCGGTCTTGCAAATAACGACGGGGGAGGACACCAAGTCACTAATCGCACGGTCGAAGGAACTTTTGAAGTTCGATCTGCCTGCTCAGCAAAGTTTGGTCTCGCGGGCGCACCACATGAAACCCGAGGACGCCGAATACACCGTCGGCGCCGCGGTCCAGCGCCTGCAAACGCAGGCTGAAGGGATGGAGGCCTGCCTCTCAGCGTTGGAGGCCTCTCTTCGCTCCAAGCTGCACGAGGGAAAAACGGCCGAAGTGCACCGACAAACAGTTCAGCTCAAGGTCAGGTTGTCCGAAGTGCGGGGATTGGCAAAAGCTTGGGACGAACAAAAGCCAGCTATGACTATAGATTGCATGAAGAGCTATTCATTTCCCTCGCAGAACTACCTTGAGCAGTTGCGGGCGGCCGGGGAGTTGACAGCACTGGGTCAGCCGCGCGCGTTGCCAGGAGATCCGAGCAATCTGTTCGAGATCAGGCTGCAGCCCAACGCGCTGCGCAACCGTACGATGCCGAGTCCAATGTGGGTGCACATCCATACTACACGACCGGTATATGCGCAGCAGTTGGCAACGCTGGACACCACCGAGTTCGCCGCTTGCCACGTCAAATCCGGTGAACAGCGCGGCCATAATCGGCAGTGGCAGGACGCCCGGGCTAGGGAGGGTTACGACAACGTCGTAATCCACCGCGGCAAGCTCACCCCTGCGTTCTGCAAGTCCTTGTTGGCCACTTAGTGGCCATGCACGTCCATTCTGGTTGCCGAAGCGGAAGTTTCGACGCAGGCTGTTCACCAAGGCCCGGCCATCGGATCCTGCCGAGCTGCAGAGAATCGCTCTGGCTCTTGAAGCCGAGAACGCGGAGCTGCGCATCTGTGCCGATCTGCTTCGGCAGATGATCTTCGGGGCAAAATCCGAGAAGCTGGCCGCCTCGATCCGACGCAGATCGCGCTCGATCTCGGCGACCTCTGCGAGGTGCCGGTCGCGACCAATGACGATGCCGCCGAAGACAAGGATCGTCCGCGGCGCAAGCACCGGTCGGCATCGCGCACGATGGGTGCCCTGCCGAAGCATCTGCCGCGCTGGGAGGAAATGATCGAGCCGGAGAGCACAGTCTGCTCCTGTTGCGGACTGCCTCCATCTCATCGGCGAGGATGTCAGTGAGGCCCTCGATATCGTTCCGGCACTGCTTCGCGTGATCCGCACGATCCGGCCCAAATACGCCTGCCGGGCCTGCGAGGCCCATGTCGTCCAGGCGTCGGCGCGAGCGCGAGTGATGGACGGGGGCATGGCAACGACGGCGCTGGTGGCGCATGTGGTCGTCTCCAAGTTCGCCTGGCATCTTCCTCTCTATCGTCAGTTGCAGATCTTCTCGGGTATGGCATCCATCTCGACCGTGGCACGCTCGGCGGCTGGTCGGACGGGCCGCCTGGTGGGCTGAAAGGAATCCGATCTTCAACAAAAATCTCCGGCGTGCTGAGGTGCTGCGGTTGTCGAGAAAATGCCACCGTGTTTGGTTGCAATGGAGGCCTGTCGCGGATCTAGTACTTCCTCGTCATGGACGATGAGGATTTCAGGGAGCTGACGCCGTTTCAAGGGTTCGGCCGCAGCTGGCGCGAGCGCTAACACCGCCCTGAGCAGATCGCGGTTCCAGCGGATAGCCGGGTTGCGGCTGGTGATGTGGATCCCGTGAGCATTTCAGCTTTGGAGGCGGTGCCCCGTAGGACTGATGCCGCCCTGCTGTGTTATTTTACAGGACAACCGACTGTCGCGGAGCGCGTGAGTGGCTGGCAAGGTGCAGGTCACGCCAAGGCTATGCAGGTCTCTGTTACCGACGGCCACGGTCTTTCACCCGACCCATTCGGCGTCAATGATCTGCGAGATTTTTGTTTGGCACGTCTGGGGGCCGAAGCTGCTCATTTTCTCCGTCTCTTTCCAGGGGTGCACTCCCGCGCGAGGTGGCAGAGCCACTGAACATCGGCAAGACCTCGGTTTCGACCCATTTACTGTGGGCGCTGGAGGCGGGGCTGTCGTGCTGGCACTGCATGGGCTGGACGGCGATGCGGCGCTGAACAGCTTCGGTTCACCGAATGGGCCGTCCGCCACACGTTGTCGTGTCAGGTTATCGACAGCTTGCCTATGTCAGATCCAAGCCCAGCTTCAAGCGGGCTTATATTGCTGAAAGGGAGAACGGATGGATTTCACGTCGACCAAGCGGGTGTGCGGACAATCGAACAGGGCCGGCCTGCAAAATAGCTCACGTGCGGCTCCGTCCGCAGGTGCGGCGGCGTTTGAGCGGCAACTGAGCGAGCTCGCCAATTCAGGTGGAGGTGGTGGAGCAATGCCGGCCGGCTCGGCGCTGCAGCCGGCTCGGGCAACTAAATTTTTGAGAAGGCTCAGCAAGCACCCTGTTCATTTCAGGGATGAAGACTTTATCCTCAGCCTTGAGGAGGCCCTCGTCAAGGGCAACGCCGCGGAGTCCACCGCCGAGAACAATGTAAGTACTCTTCTGAACTTTGGCCATTGGCTCTTTGCAAACAACAAGGATCCCATGGAGGGTCGGCTCGACAAGCAGTCGCTGACCGATGATGCGCGCAAGTTTATCGGAAACGGTGATCCCTCGAGGCTGTTTGCGGCAATAGGTCATCTCCGGACCTCGCGGTCGACGGGCGGAATCGTGCCGATCGCAGGCCGCTCTAAGTTGACTCCGTATCTTCAGGACGCGACTCTAATCGATGAGTATAGAAACGAAGCAGCGACAAATACCGGCAGTACGAATGCAACTGTTCTTAGGAGCTTCAGTGACTACCTGCGTCAAAGCAACAAGAAGGGCATTGCTGATCGGCTTTCCGGTAAGGCGTTGGATGGAGATGTCAAGGGCTATAAGGACGCCGGTGGTCATCGGAACATCGGTCACGCATTGGCTTGTCTCCGAAAATCGCAAGCCGGCCTTAAAGTGGTGGAGCTCGAGCGCCATATTCCTCCCGTTCCTGATCGTTTGGAGCTGATGGACGAACCCGGCCCGTCGTCTTCGGCGCCGCGGCCGGCTCAGTCAGCTCCGTTTCGCAGGAAGCAGCAGCCTCGAAACCAGCAGCTTTCCTATCCCCAGGATGCTTCCCTTATTTTAGGCCTTGAGAAGGCTCTCAACAAGGGTAATGCCGCCGAGGACACCGTCAAGAATAACGTCCGTATTCTTCGCCGCTTTGGCCGCTGGCTCCTCGCAAACAACAAAGATCCCATTAGTAATCGGCTCGACTCCGAGTCACTGATCGAGGATGCGCGCGAGTTCGTCGGAAAGGGCAATCCCACGAGACTGATTACGGCAATAGGTCATTTCCGGACCGAGCAATCGACGGGCGGCGTCGTGCTGATCGCGGGCCGCGCTGAGTTGACTCCGCATCCGGAGGACGCGGCACTGATCAAAGAGTACAGAAAGGAAGCAACGACAGATACCGGCAGTACGAATGCAGTTGCTCTTAGGAGCTTCAGTGACTACCTGCGCCAAAACAACAAGAAGGGCATTGCTGGTCGGCTTTCCGAGAAGGCGTTGGCTGAAGATGTCAAGGCCTATAAGAATGACGCCGGTGGTCAGCGGAACATCGGTGCTGCACTGGCTCATCTCCGAAAATCGCACGCCGGCGTTAAAGCGATGGAGCGCGAGCGAAATATTCCTCCCGTTCGTGATCCCGCAGGCGCAGCACTGATGGAGCCGGGGCGGGTCGGCGAGGCAATCGCGCAGCACAGCCCGTCGCAGGAACCTGGCAGCTGGCCAAAGGAGCTTTCTGCGGCAGCCCACGATCAGGATGTACGTTTGGAGCTGATGGACGAAGCCGGCCCTTCGTCTTCGCCGCAGCGGCCGGGTCAGTCAGTTCGGCTTCGGAACCAGCCTCTTTATCGCGAGGATGCTCCGCTGATTTTGGGGCTTAAGGGCGCCCTCATCAAAGGCGGGGCCACTGAGAGCACCGCCAAGCACCACCTGAGTACTCTTCTCAGCTTTGGCCGCTGGCTCCTCGCAAACAACAAAGATCCCATCAAGGATCGGCTCGACCACGGGTCGCTGAACGAGGATGCGCGCGAGTTCATCGGAGAGGGTGATCCCTCGAGGCTGCTTGCGGCAATAGGCCATCTCCGGACCTCGCAGTCGACGGGCGGAATCGTGCCGATCGCGGGCCGCGCTGAGTTGAAGCCTTGTCCCCAGGACGCGGTTCTCATCGAACGCTACAGAAAGGAAGCACCGACAAAAACCGGCAGCAGAAATGCAACTGTTCTTAGGAGCTTCAGTGACTACCTGCGTCAAAACAACAAGAAGGGCATTGCTGATCGGCTTTCCGGTAAGGCGTTGGATGGAGATGTCACGGGCTATAAGAAGAACGCCGATGGTTATCAGGCCATCGGTTACGCACTGGCTAGTCTCCGAAAATCCCACGCCGGCGTTAAAGCGATGGAGCGCGAGCGCCATATTCCCGCCGTTTCGCCCGAGTGGGTCATCATCAACAAAGAACATTCCACAACGCTGTTGAGGCCAGCGAAGCGGCAGAGGACCCTGAATACCCCGCCAACCGTCGCTATTCAGCAGCAACTGGGCGAGAGCGGCAATTCAGGCGGTCGCATCCCGATGCAGCCCTCCACCTACCAGATGGGCGCACTGCAAGCGGAGACTAGCGGCGTCGGAGGCGCCACTGCGCAGCAAAGTGCCCCGCATGAAGCTATCGCTTTGCCATCCGTCGTTGCTATAGAAGATTACGATCAGGATCTACTTTGGGGGGAGGTGGATAAGGCCGGCCCACTGCCATCGCTCGGGTCGAGCGCGAGCCATCATCAGCCGCCGGATTCCGCGGGAGCCGTTCATCCTTTGAACTGGCGCCACGACCACCAGTCGGCCGCGGACGAGTTGCCCGGGAGCAACGTCCTGCCGAGCCGGCAGGACGGCGGGGTGGAAGCAATGGTCCATGAGAATCCGCCCACACCATTCGAGCTCAATGCTTGGGTTGCAGCGCCTGACTTTCAGCCGCTGTTTACCGGGCCAGTACCGGCTCATCACCAGGGCGTTCGACAGCCCGGCTCGCTGCAGGAGCTTTCTCCCGTGCCGGCGTCATCGGACGATGAGGCTTTGGCGTGGCTAAGCGAGGAGTTGGTGCGGCGGATGCTCCGCGAGACGGAGTGGCAGCCCATGATGCAAGAGCCAGGGTCCGCCGCCGTCCCGGGGGCGGGAGGGCCCGGTGACTTTCATCTCGTCAATCGCCGTCGACTTCCGCCGATGACTGAAGCTGCGCCAGCACAACCGACAAAGGCTTCCGAACCTGCCTCGCCAGTAACCGCCAGGGCGCCAGACACGTACCGCGGTCTTCCAGTGGTTGATTTGACTGCGTCCACGCCCACCTCCTCCGATGCTCAGATCGGGCCGTCGGGTCCGAGAGCCCTGTCCAATGTCCCCAACGGATCGGTGCTCGGCGCCACCGAGTGGCTGAGCGACGCCCATATCCAGAGGGATTACGATTTGCTGGCGGAGGAGCTGCGGGGGATCGATCCAACGCTCGCCGCCCGGACGCGGCTGGTGGATCCGTCGGTATCCCATCTGCTGCGTCACGCGACGCCGCAAGACGCGCAAGCGACATTGCAGGCCATCTATAATCAAAATGTCGCCCCAGCCGACTTCCTGTTCGTGCCAGTGAACAATGGCACTCCGACTAACCCGGGCACTCATTGGTCGCTGCTGCTGGTTGATCGCCGCAACCCGGAAATGCGGGTCGCCTATCATTACGACTCCCTCCAGCGACGGGGCTACAACGACGAGCCTGCAACACAGCTCGCCAGGGTGCTGAACGCCACCTGGGAGCCAGCCCCCATGACCCGACAGCCGAATGATTACGACTGCGGCGTGTTTGTGTTGGACGGCACGTGGGCGCTGGTTGGACAATTGATGGCCGGGCAGCGGCCGGACCACGGACCGCTGCCCCTCGACGACCTCATCGCCGACCGGCAGGCGCTGCAAGAGCGGCTGAGGCGGCGCTTGCCGCACGAGCAGGAGCCCCGGCAGCTGTTGGACGATGAACCTGCCTCCCCACCAATGATGGCATTCGAGCCAGGGGAACTCCGGCAACTGCTGGGTGAGGAGTTTGCCTCCTCTTCGCCACGAACTAGTTCGACCCCACCTGCGCGAACGGACGGTGTTCATCAACCAACCCAGGCGCCGTGGCTCCCTGAACGCACAAGATAACTTTGCGGGGGAGGAGCCGTCACGGCTATCCGTGGCGCCGGGCGTCACGCCGTCATTGCCCCGATCCGATCGGGCCAGCCGGTTATAGGCGGCGTATCCGTCGACCTGCAGGATGCCGCGATAGCCGTCCAGATGGCGGGCGACGCATTCGCCGGCACGGCTGTCTTCGAAGCGGTAGGCGACGATGGGCGGTCCGCTGCCACCGAACGGCCGATCATCGCGGAGATAGGTCCAGAGGTAGGCCGTCTTGGCCTTGCCCGATCCTGGGGCCAGCGTTGGGAGGGTGGTCTCATCGGCAAAGACCCGCTCACCCTGCTTGATGCGGGTCAGTGCGTAATCGGCGAGCGGCTCGAGCTCGAAGCCGACCTTGCCCATCCACTGCGCCATCTGTGACCGGTCGATCTCGACCTGATCGCGGGCATAGATCGCTTCCTGGCGGTAAAGCGGCAGGCCATCGGCGTATTTCGACACGGCGATCTGCGCCAGCAGCGCTTCGGTCGGAATGCCGCTTTCGATGATGCGGGCTGGAGCGGCTGCCTGGATAACGCCGTCCCAGCCCTTGTAGGCATATTTGGGTCGACGCGTGACGATCACCCGGAACTTCGCCGGGGTGACATCGAGCCGTTCGGAGACGATCCGCCACGGCTCGTCCTCCTGTGGTGAGGATCGGCTCGGCCCGTCCGAGAAACCCTCGGACGCGCAGTGTAGGGCGAGCCACCTCATCGGCAGAGGCGGACATACGGTCTTACCCTGCAGCGTCTGGTTGGCGCGCTCAACGCGTCCCTTCGCCTGGGGGAGTTGGCGCAGATGATGTCAATGTTGAGCTCATAGAGCGCCCGGCCGAATTGCGTCAGACCGGCTGCCGCGGTCCAACTTGGAACCATGCGTCGTCCGCAGTCACGCTGTTTTCCGCCAGCCAACGGAGCCGTTCCACATATGTCGCGCTTCTGTACCCGAATCAGCTCCAGCGCAAAGTCACAGAAAGGGGTGGCGGTGTGATCTCGAGAAGCAGCCCGAGCGCTCGATCTCTAAGACCCATAATCAACGCGGCGCTTCAACGCGTCGGCACACTAGCGAGGCGTGTCTCGGTGCAGCGTTCGGGCAAGCGCCGATCGCGCGCTTTTCCTGCTCGATGAACTATAGAAGCGCGACCTGACGGCGAACAGGGAGCACCGGCGGTATTTATCCTGTAACGTGAAGGAGAAGGCAATGCTCATGTCGTGAGGATGTCCCGAACGCGAGCAACAGATCGTCGCGCTCTCCCCGGGCCCTGACACATCCGCGCGCTACAGAACCACGGTGGGCAGCCGCTCGAATGCCCAGGATGCAAAAATCCACAGATGCATTCCGGTCATATGCTAGCTGCCAAGCATATGACCGGCCTTTCGCAAGGCGCTTAGGAAGAGACCGGCATCGACGGTGACATCGATCTTGGCCTGCATTGACAGGGGCATGCTAGTCCAGTTCTCCAACGGCGCAATGAAATGTGAGAAGGTACCATTGACCATGCAATAGCGGATAACAAGGCCCTGTCTGTCCAACGCGACCACGCCAGTCTGGTCGCCTCGATATCGGATGGCTGCGACCCTCTGGACCTCCGAGTCACCGTCGACCCGCACGTCGAAAACCAGGATACCGTGGCTCCTCGCGGCGATCTCCGCGGCTTTTTGGTTGAAGCTTAGGGAGAGTGAGCGGACGCTTTCGACCGCCATTTGGAAAATCGCCAAATCCAGTTCATCCAACGCCATTTAGGCAATTGCGCGCAATACAGTGGTGATTGCAACGCCGCACACGGCTTGTTCACAGATGTCGGCGCACGACCAATCCCTTGTTGGGCTGCCGCTCGGCCACCGATGGATTGCGAGTTCCGGTTAGGACTGATCCTGAAGCGAGGCGCGCGCACTGTCCTTGAACTTGGCCTTCTGCGCTACGACCGTGGACGCCATTCCTTCCTCGCTTCGCCAATCTACCTTGGCCTCTGCGAGCATCCGCTACTCGAACGCAGATTTCGTCGCCATGTCGTGAGGTCGCTTCGCATTTGTCCTGCTGAGCATACGCTTGAGTCTAACGTCCACTGAAGAGGCTTAGCCCCGCTGTCGGGACCTGCTGCACCACGGCACGTCAGCGCAGCAGACTCCACGGGGTTCACAAAGTTGACTCGCTGGGGTAGGGGGAGCGCAGAGAAATCTCCGGTCGCAGCCTTACCCGGTCAAAACAAGGATACCACGATGAAGACTCTCGTCATCTGCTCCGGCGGATTGGACTCCGTTTCCCTTGCTCACAGAGTGGCAGCGGAGCACGAGCTCGCCGGCCTCCTGTCTTTCGATTACGGCCAACGGCACAGGAAAGAATTGGGCTTCGCGGCTCTCTGCGCGGAGCGACTGAACACTATGCACCAGATCATCGACATCTCCGAGGTCGGCCGCGGCCTTTTCGGCTCAGCCCTGACCGATAATGTTGACGTGCCGGACGGCCACTATGCCGAAGACACTATGAAGATCACGGTGGTGCCGAACCGGAACGCCATCATGTTGGCAATCGCCTTCGGTCTCGCCGCCGCACACAAGGCCGAAGCGGTGGCGATGGCCGTACATGGCGGCGACCATTTCATCTATCCAGATTGCCGTCCGGCCTTCATCGAAGCTTTCCAGATGATGCAAGACCGCGCGCTGGACGGCTACGCAGAGATTCGCCTTTATACGCCTTTCGTGAACCTCACGAAGGCGGACATCGTCGGGGATGGAGCAAGACACGGAACGCCATTTGCGGAGACCTGGTCATGTTACAAGGGCGGCGAGCGTCACTGCGGACGGTGTGGGACCTGCGTCGAGCGGCGCGAGGCGTTTCATCTCGCGGGGCACGCTGATCCAACCTACTACGAAGACGCCGACTTCTGGCTCGAGGCGCTGCGGAGGAGGAGCGCCTGATGTTCCGCATCACCAAGGAATTCCACTTCTCGGCCTCGCATCAGCTCACCTCTTTGCCTTCGGACCATCAGTGTGCGCGCCTGCACGGGCATAACTACATTGTCGAAGTGGAGCTTTCGGCCAAAGAACTGGACGCACACGGCTTCGTGCGCGACTATCACGATTTGGCGCCGCTCAAACGCTATATCGATGAGAGCCTCGACCATCAGCACCTCAACGACGTGCTGGGACATGAGCAAGTCACGGCGGAATACCTGGCCAGACATCTTTATGAATGGTGCAAGGCACGTCTGCCGGAAACCGCGGCCGTGCGGGTGAGCGAAACCCCGAAAACCTGGGCGGAATACCGGCCGTGACGGACATGCACCCCGCAATCCGTGTGAGCGAGATATTTGGGCCCACCGTCCAGGGCGAGGGAGTGCTAATCGGTTTGCCTACAGTCTTCATAAGGACCGGCGGGTGTGACTACCGCTGTTCCTGGTGCGACAGCCTCCATGCGGTGGACAATCAATTCCGCTACCAATGGAAGATGATGACAATCGATGCGGTGTGGCAAAGCGTCGTTGCGCTTTCCGGTGGCCGGCCAGTGATGGTGTCGCTGTCAGGCGGCAATCCGGCCATTCAGCCGCTCGATGCGCTCATCGAGCGGGGCCATGGTGAAGGTTACCGATTTGCGCTGGAAACCCAAGGTTCGGTGGTCAGGGACTGGTTTGCGGATCTTGACGTGCTGGTCCTCAGCCCAAAGCCGCCATCAAGCGAAATGAGCACCGATTGGGCTGCATTCGAGGCGTGCATAGAAGCGGCGCAGGAGAAGCCGCAGGTCGTGCTCAAGCTCGTTGTTTTCGACGAGCGTGACTACGACTACGCCAAAGGCACCGCCGCGCGATTTCCACGCCTTCCGGTCTATCTGCAACCCGGCAATCACACGCCACCGCGCCCTGGCGATGAAGGCGCGCCTGTCGATCTGGAAGGAATAATGAAACGCATGGAGTGGCTCGTTGAAAAGGTGACACGCGACAAGTGGTTCGAAGCGCGCGTGCTGCCGCAGTTGCACGTTATGCTCTGGGGTAACAGGAGGGGCGTCTAGTCTCGCCTGCTTTGTGCGGGAACTGGGCCTGCGAATCTTCGGCTGGACGGGTTGGCCCATATTTGAGGGCCCCGCCGGGGTACCTGCGGCGGTGCTGGGTGCTTTTGAGCACACACCGGAGGGGCTCAGCTACCGCTCGGGATATTGTGGCCGCTCTGGGCACCCGTGGTTCAATCCTGGCGCAGTTGACCTACCGCGCAGCTCGGTTATGGCGGAGCACCCATGGCAGGCGCCTGTACCGCCGTTCCTATGCGGATGTGCCTAACGCTTTCAAAGTCGGCGAGATTCCATCTGAGTTTATTCTGGGAGAGCTACAGGATATAGACACTCTGTTGGGGGCCTCTTTCTTCTATATCGACCAGAGCGGGGATCCTATCGGGCTCATCCACACCACGCAGCGAGGGGAAACGGAAGACAGCTCCAGTATCGACCTTGTGCTGGTGTCTGCGGATCACCGAAGCAGAGGGATCGGCTCAGTGCTCGTTGACGCAACGCTTCAAAGCCTGGCCTCTGATGGGCCCACGGATGTTGCGTCTCTTACATGGCAAGGCAATGTCGGAATGAATGCGACCTTTAGCAAACGTGGTGGTCGCCGTGGGCTTTGGCTACTTCACCTACACCATGGTCGCCTAGTCCTGTGACTTTGACCCCTGGCATTGAGAAGCGTGGTTCTACATGGTGGAGTTGGCTCTCGCCGTGCTGGCGTTGCCGACGTTCGTAGTCTCCATCGATCTGAAAATTGTTCATCTTGCCTTGCCTGCCATCGCGGCCGATCTCAATCCCAGCGGTACGGAGATGCTTTGGATAGTTGTCCTTTATGCTTGGCCAATATCTTCACGCCCAATGTCAGCTAGGCCCGATCTCCCTGCCGACCAGCGCGAGGACTCGGAGCCGGTCCGCGCCCTCCGGTCGCAGTGGATTGTGCAGCAGCGCCGTCGTCGCCCTGGCCTGCGCCTGCTCGAGCAAAGCAGGAGGCGCTCGTTGATGGGACAATCTGCCCTGGCGCCAGGCCTCCGCAAGAGCCGAATCCCCAAGAAGGCGACGCACGGCCGCCGCGTTGCTGGCGACGTCGCCGCCGTCGGCCGGGATGTCCGCAACATGGCGCGCAAAGTGATCGGCGCCGTCTGCGCCGGACAGAAGAAGAGCACCAGGGTGGTCGTCCAGGCTCGGTTTGCCTTCCGCCTCCAGCAGATAAATGGCCATCGCCGTGAACTGCTTTTTGCGTTGGCGGGGAGGACGCAAGGCTTTGAATAGATTCAGGTCGATTGCTAGCTGTCGCGCTCGGCAGCCGCGAAAGCCGCGACTGATCGGCGCCCTTCGATCGCCGGACTCCATCGCCTCCGGCCGCCAAGCAGATCATTGCCAAAGGTCGCGGGTAACAAGCCTCTGCCGCATCGAAAGGGTTATCTGCTGGAGGACTAGACGAGATGTCCATGGGTGCTTTGGCTTGGTCGCTCGATGATCGAGGTTGGCCTTCGCATAGGCGTGTTCGAAGGCATGAACCCTGATGGCTTCCTTGATCAATAGGGCGACCGAGCCGCCGGCCGGCGCCTGCTGTCGTGGAGCCGCCGTCTGCTGGGCTGTGGCGTCGTAAATGACGCTGCGACGTTGGACATCGCGGCAATGCCCTCCGGAGACGGCGGAGGCGCAACTCGGTGACATCTTGCCTTGGGCCCAGTTTGTAAGGACACTCCGGCGATCTATCTTGCGGGGATCAGATGCAGTGCGGATTTCCCGCCTCTCACGGCCGCCGTCGACAGCTTGCGGTCGAAGCTCGCCAGATGGCCACTATGCGCCTTAGCGAGCGCAAGAAGATAGATGTCGGTAACCTGTGCTGAAGTCAGGACTTTTGCCGCATCAATGTCGCCTGAGCCGACGAGGCTCACATCGTCGGGCCAGAAGCTGTGGCCGGGCAGGGCGCGTAACTTAGTAACGATCTGCGCGACGACAGCAGGCGAACCGGGAGAATTGGGATATTTCGGATTGCCGATGATGCGGATGACGCCGTTTTCGGTGATGGGACAAGTGGCCCATGCGGCGTGACCGATCGCTTCGAACCAGCCATGCGCGTCGTCATGGGCGACATGGCCAGGATCGATCAGCGCGATCAGTACATTGACGTCGAGCAGGAAGGTCACGGCAGCTCGTCACGCAAGGCATTGACCGTCTCAAGCGTGACAGGAGGTGTATCCGACCGAGGCGACAGCAGAGGAATCCCGTTGCGCTCGCCGCCGGCCTGCGGGCGGCGCAGTGAGCGCCGGGCGAGATCGGTGATGATCTCACCGACGCTGCGATCCTGCTGCCGGGCCATGGCCTTGGCCGCGAGCAGGACGTCGTCATCTATCGCTAGTGTCGTTCTCATATCGACCTCCCGGTGCGCATCAATCATCACGCATCATATAGCGCAGCGAGGACAGCCACTCAAGCCACTAGGACCCGCTGGGAGCGGCGAAACTCTATCCAAGAGAGCCGTCGCCAAAGCGATGTGACCGACGTGGAACGGCTCCTCGCTATCCAACGAAATCTCCAGCCAGGCATAGGTCGCCTCGATATTCGCGACCGTCGCGCAAAGGGGCCGTAGGCGGCCGCCCAGGCAGCGGCCACGCCGCCGACGCCCGACTGCATGAAAAAATGGGGAGGTTGGCGAATCCCGCGGAGCGCCTCGCGCGCAATGGCTGTGTAGCCTGCATCGCCAGACCCGGAATGCGCTCGTAGCTCGGCGAGGAGACATCACAACGATTGTCCAGCCATTCTCGTCGGCGACGCCATCTGCCTTTACAACGGGATCGTTCGGGGTAGTGGTGCTTCGGACAATCTCGGCGCTGTGCCATCGATCGTCAAGGCTGGCCTTGACCTGCCAATCCAGATCGCAATGTTCCAAGTCGAAGCGGCGCCGATTGCAGATCGGCGCTGATCCCCCGATGCCGATTTACTCTGGTCGATCGAGGATCACCCGTGCGGCCGCGATCAGGTCCGACGGAATGGGGCCGGAACAAGAGCTGTTCAGAGTCTTGCGCTAAGGCCGGACGAAAAGTGAACACCCGGATGTTCGCTGTGGTGCCTCCTGTACCGCTAGGCTGCTTTGGACAGAGGCTTGGCCACTACCGTTCTAGAGTGGAGTGGAAAGTGGCCCGACGTGCGCTTCTCAAAGAACACGAACGAAAGACGCTACTCGCCATTCCGATCGACGAAGACAGTCTGATCCGGCACTATTCTCTTGCGCCGGCCGATTTGCTGGAAATCCAGCTACGGCGGCGCGAACACAATCAGCTCGGCTTCGCGATCCAACTCTGCTTGATGCGCTATCCCGGCCGGCCACTGTTCGCCAACGAGGGTTCCGCCGAAAGCTATGCTTGACTATGTTGCGGGCAAGTAGGTGCAAGCTCGACCGCATTCAGGTTGTATGCCCGTCGTGAGGAGACCCGCAGCAATCACATTGCTCATCTCCCAGGTTATCCACGGAAGCGAAACGCAACTGCCGAAGATCGGCGTGCGGCATTGCTGACGGCTATCGAGATGGGCTCAACAACAGACGCCGGTGCTTCGATAGCTGGCGCCATTGTGGCGGAGTTCCACAATCGAAATTCGCTGCTCCCTGCGGCCAACATTATCGAGCGGATGGGGATCGCGGGTCGCGCTATCGCTCGTCTGCGTGCGGAAAAGACGCTGATCGAAGGCCTTTCGTCTGATAGGCTGCAAGCCCTCGACCGTCTTCTGGAGGTTGACCAAACCATCGGGCAGACGCGCTTTCATTGGCTGCGATCATCGCCAGAAGCACCTGGTGCATCGAACTGGGTCGGGCTTGCCGACCGTATCGCCTATCTGCGGACGCTGAAGTCGATCCGAAACTGCAGGTCCGCATATCATCGGGTCGCTGGGACCAGATGATCCGTGAAGGCAATGCTACGCCGGCCTGGCTGGCCAACGACTTCAATGCCAGTCGTCGACACGCTCTGATCGTGGCGCAGGTCATCTAACTCAGCTAGGGCTCACCGACGATGCTGTTACGATGTTCATCAAGCTGATAGGAAGGCTGTTCTCTCAACGTCGCGGTTGAAGAAAGTCCAAGAGGTCATCAGGTGGTGCAAGTGCTGGAGATCAGCGATCAGATCGCGAAAACGCCGGCAGATACGCGCCGCGCTGGAGAGTCCACCGCTGATACGGGTGCGCAGCTGAAGAGCCAGGGCACGATCAAATGGTACAATCCCGAAAAAGGCTTCGGCTTCATTGCACCCGATAACGGTGAGAAGGACGTTTTCGTTCATGCTACCGCGTTGAACCGCTCAGGACTCAGTGTGCTGGTGGAGGGCCAGAAAGTGTTTGTCGAATGCGGGCAGGGCAAAAAAGGCTTGGAAGTCCGGAGCATCCTGCTCGGCGTCGCCGCTCATGCTGGCGAAGTGCAGGACGGCGATTTACGGCGGTGGGGTTTCTATCACCAATACGTCGCCTCCCAAAGCCAACGCTAGACAGTCAGAATCTCTGTGCACGGCCGTTATTTCCACTTAGCAGAAGGCGGCAGAGGCTATCTGTCCGGCTCCGCGAGTCCTGCTCACGTCGCTTTGCCGACGGCCGCGTCCATTCCCATCTCTTCCTCGGAAATGTCGTCGAACGAAACGTAGTTCATGTTGTAGAGACGGGCGTAGTGGCCTTTTTTTGCCATCAGCTGTTCGTGGTTGCCGCTTTCGACGATCTCGCCGTTCTGCAGCACGATGATTCGGTCGGCGCCGCGGATGGTGGCCAGGCGATGGGCAATAACCAGCCCTGTACGGCCTTCCAGCAGTTTTATCAGCGCCTTCTGGATCAGCATCTCTGTGTAGGAATCGATGCTGGCCGTGGCTTCGTCGAGCACAAGGATCTTGGCGTCGGCCACCAGCGCCCGCGCGAAGCTGATCAGCTGACGCTGGCCGAGCGAGAGGTTGCCGCCACGCTGCTCGAGTTCGGTGTCGTAGCCATCGGTCAAGTTCTCGATGAACTCGTGCGCGCCGACGGCCAGTGCGGCGCGGACCACCTCCTCGCGGCTGGCGCCGGTTTTATGATAGCGGATGTTCTCCAGCACCGTTCCTGAGAACAGGAACGGCTCCTGCAGCACCATTGCCACCTGCTCTCCGAGCGAATCCTGTGTCAGGTCGCGCACATCGTGCCCGCCGACCAGGACCTGACCCGACCAGACATCGTAGAAACGATGCACCAGCGCCATCGAACTGGACTTGCCCGATCCGGTCGGGCCGACAAGTGCTACGGTCTCGCCCGGATTGACGCGGAAGGAGACGTTCTTCAGCACCGGCAGGTTCTGCCGGTAGCCGAAGGTGACGTTCCTGAACTCGACCGAGCCGTCCATGTCGCGCGACAGCTTAACAGCATTGTCCTTATCGCTGACGTCCACCGGCACGTCGAGCACTTCGGAGATGCGCTGGCCCGAAGCCATGGCGCGCTGCATCACGCTGTACTGCATGGTGAGCGAGCGGATCGGGTCGAAGAAGCGCTGGATGTAGAACAGGAATGCCACCATGACGCCGACGTCGAGGCTGTGCGACAGCACCATCGAGCCGCCCACGACGATGACTGTCGCCATGGCGAACCCGGTCAGCGTGTCGACGATCGGCACCATCACCTGCGCATACTTGGCCGACCTCAGATGAGCATTGAGATTGGCCAGCACCTTCTCGTCATAAAGATCGAAATTGACATGCTGGCGTTCCAGGCTCTGTACCGTGCGCACGCCATGGATGCCTTCGGCCAGCGCACCGTTGGCGATCGAGTTGGTTTCATGCGCCGCCATGAAGGCGACCTTGGCGCGCGGCAGCCAGAAAAGGCGCACGATGAACAGCACCGGCATGGTCGACAGCGTCAGCAGCCCGAGCCGGAAATCGAGCCAGAGCAGGACGCTGACGATGCCGAACAACAGCACGATGTCGCCCACCGACATCACCGACGTTTCAAGGAATTCCTGCATCGAATTCACGTCGCCCTGCAGGCGCGACATCAGCCGGCCGGCCTCGGTCTTGTCCATGAAGCTCAGCGAGACCCGCTGCAGGTGGCTGAACATGGCGCGACGCAGGTCGGAGAGCACGTTTTCGGCCACCTTGCCGACGACGCTCTCCTGCATATAGCTGGCGCCGTAGTTGATGAGGATGATCGTCGCGAAGGCGCCCGTCGCCCAGATCATCACCGACCGGTCGAGCGTGCCCGCCGCCATGCCTTGGTCGATGGCGTAGCGGATGACCAGCGGGATCGCCAGCTGCGTCAGCGTGAACACCAGGACCGCGGCGACCGAGATGAAAATCCGGCCCCGATACGGTTTCACGAAGCTCCAGATGCGCCGCACGATGCGCGGATCATAGGCCTTGCCGAAGACTTCTTCCTCGTCGCGGTGCGAGCCGACGACCGCCTTTGTCGGCCGCCCGCTGGTGTCTTCCTGCTCGTCGTCGCTATGCGTCGACATCACCCGGCTCCCGTTTCAACGGGTCGGTCGTCGTCCGGCCGCAGCTGCAGGTCGTAGAGGGCGCGGTACCGGCCGCCGAGCGCCAGCAGTTCCTCATGCGTGCCGCGCTCGATGACCCGGCCGCCCTCCACGAACAGGATCTGGTCGGCATGCATCAGTGAACTCAGCCGGTGCGAGATGATGAGCGTGACGCGATCCTTTGCGAAGCGTTTCATCGCTGCCCGGATCCGCTGCTCGGTGCCGGCGTCGATGGCCGCGGTGGAATCGTCGAAGACCAGCACCGATGGCCGCAGCATCAGGCTGCGGGCGATGGTCAGGCGCTGGCGCTGACCGCCGGAAAGTGACGCGCCGCGTTCGCCAACGACTGTGGTGTAGCCCGCCGGAAGCCCGATGATGTAGTTGTGCAATTGGGCAAACTCGGCGGCTTGCCCGATGCGGGTCTCGCGCGCCCATGGATTGCCGTAGGCGATGTTGTTCTCGATCGAGGTGGTGAACAGGAATGCGTCCTGCTGCACCACGCCGACCGCCTTGCGCAGCGATTCCAGCGTGACTTTGCTGATGTCCTGGCCATCGATGGTGATGGCACCTGACGTCACATCGTAGAAGCGCGGGATCAGGTGCGCGATGGTCGACTTGCCGCTGCCGGGCGGACCGACAATGCCGATGGTTTGGCCCGACCTTGCCTCGAAGGAGATCCCGGATAGCGTCGGGCGACCAGCGCCCGCGTAGCGGAAGCCGACATTGTCGAAGCGCAGCACACCGTCAGTGACGACAAGGTCCCTGGCGTCGGGTGCGTCCTCGATATCGAGTTCGGTGTCCAGCAGTTCGAACAGTCGCGTGCCGCAGGTCGAAGCGCGGGCGAATGAATTGACCATCAGGCCGAGCTGGCGCACTGGCATCTGCAAGATGGTCATGAAGGTGAGGAACTGGGCCAGCGTGCCGACGCTGATCTGGCCCGCAATCACCTTCTGGCCGCCGAACCAGAGCACCAAGCCCATGGCGGCGAGGAACGAGAAGTTCATGGCGCTGGTGTTGCTAACGCGGATGCCGACGCGCTGGTTGGCGAGGTCCAGCGCATCCTGCTTGGCGCGGTCGAACTTTTCCAGCTCATGCCGCTGCGCCGCAAAAGCACGCACGACACGGATGCCACCGAGGTTCTCATCCATCACCCGGCTCAGCACCGACAGCCGCTCTTGCAACGTCAGCCAAGTGCTGCGCAGCGCCAGCTGCGTGACCGAGGATCGCCAGGCGACGAACGGCACAAAGCTCAGGCTGAGCAGCCCGAGCACGAGATCGGTGCTGATCAGCAGATAAGCGCCGACGCCGATCAGCACGCCGAGCAGCACGACGCGCACGATGCCGGTGGAGAAGAACATGCGCACGCCGTCGAGATCGAGCATGCCGAGCGTGATGAGATCGCCGGTATGGACCCGGTCGTGGAAGGAGAAGCTCAGGCGCTGGATCTTCTCATAGAAGGCCAGCCGCAGTTCATAGCCGGTCCGGTGGCCGACGGCCTCGCCATAGTAGTTCTGCGCCATAGTGAAGAGGCCGCGCAGGATGCTGACGACGAGCAGCGTGAGCGCCGTGTTCCATAGCGCGTGCTCTGCCGCAGGACCAGCACCAGCAGTCATGACGCCCTGCGCCTGGTCGATGGCGCGTCCCAGCAAGCGTGGAATGAAAAGCTGCAGCGTCGCGGCAATGAAGGTCGAAACGATGGTGATGGCGACTTGCCAGGGATGGCGCAGCGTCATTCGCACGATACGCAGCAGGGTGCTGAGGCCTTTGCCCCAGGAGGCTTCCGCCACATGGACAAACGATTTACCGCGCTTCGCCGCGCCGCTGGTTGCATCCGTACGCAAGGAAAATATCCAGACCACTCCGGACATTAGCCCGGACCAATGAAGCAGACTCAATTCAGATGGCGCGATGGTACGCGTGTCCGACTTGACCGTTCAAGGGGCCAATGGCGGCATCGCACTATGCCTGAAAGGCGTGCAGCCATTGGTCGTCGCCATCGTCCGCAAAATGCAGCCCGGCGCGGCGAGCGCCTCACATCTCGGTCACGAAATTCGTCCGCAGATAGCGTCGAGGCCTTCAATGCTGCTCTTCGAGCCATAGGAGCTCGGGCCGATATGCGGCAACGCCTATACCGAGTTCGCATATTTCAAGCTCAGCCACTACCCTTGCGCGCGTTCCGAGACGTTTGGCCCTCGCTATCGACGGGCGGTTTGCCTCGCGAACGCTTCCTTAGACGCATCAGCCGGCCAGTATTCCGGCCTCGCGGGCGCCTCGACGAAAGCCTGTCGCGCAAATTCGGGCGGCTGCTCGCCCTTCAGAACACGCCTCGCGGGCCCGCTTGTGGCGCGGACCCCATTCCGTCGGCCAGCTGCGGAGAAGACACTCGGCCGCCGCTCGGGTCGAAGGGAACGCGCCCGCCCAGCTCCACACGGACATAGCTCTTCCAACGCTTCGTGTCCAAATCGCCCGCCAAGAGCTTCCCTCAGTTCACCAACGGTCTTGAAAGAAATCGTCCGGATGGTCCGACCAAGCCTGGCCTGCCCGAATCCGTGGCGAGACATTCTGGAAAAGGCAACAAATGTCTTGCTGGCACCTGCCGAACCGGGACGAAATCCATGCCAGACCTACAGGAATGGCCCGATATCGAATTTTTGCTGACCATAAGGTGGTCCTGAAAGTTGTGTTGTTTCGGCGACGTTAGTGCATCAAGCCTGCCGATCGCAGGGCGTCCTCGGTGACTTTTCGTATGCCCGTGGCGGAGGGTTCTGTCGCAAATCGTGCTTTGTTACAACGGCACGCTTTCGCGCCGATGATCATGCTGCAAGGATTTCGAACTGCTCGGCGATCGAGGGACGTGGATTATAGGCGAACCTCTCCTGCCGTTTGCGCATCATGTGAACCATCTCGATGCCGGAAAGGACGGCATCGGCACTGGCCATCGACTTGAAGCCGAGCATTGACCGAGTGCGGCGCTTGATGCGCCGATGGTCCTGCTCGATCCAATTGTTGAGGTACTTGCTCTTGCAGATGCGGATCGGCTTCAGCGCTCGTCGCGATCGATTCCGCAGACGGTGTTCGGCGTCGCAGGAAATGATCGCCTCATATTGGTCGGGCTGCCGTCGATGACGATGCGATCCGGTCTGCCGTGGCGCTCCAGGGCCTTCCGGAAGAAGCGCTGGCTGCCGGCAGGTCGCGGTGTTCGCTGAAGAAGAACTCGATCGTGTCGCCGACGCCGTCGACGGCACGATAGAGATACATCCATTGGCCGCGTATCTTGATGTATGCCTCATCCATGTGCCACTTGCCGGTGACGGCGCGCTTGCCTCCAGAAGTTGGGGCGAGAAGTGAACGACCCAGCGGTGCACAGTCGAATGGTCGACGTTCAGGCCGCGTTCGGCCATCATCTCTTCCAGATCGCGCAGGCTGAGATTGTAGGCCAGATACCAAGCGCACGCACAGCAAGATCACTGATCGGTCGAAATGACGGCCTTTGAACATAGCAAGCGAGCTCCCCGAAAAAAGAAAGGCCTTCGTGCCAGATATGGGTTGCCATTCCGTTTGCGACAGAACCCGCTGATCAACACCGCCAAGCTCAACGACGTCGATCCGCAGGCCTGGCTGGCCGATGTCCTCGCCCGCGTCGCCGACACGTCGATCACACGGCTCGAGGACCTGCTGCCATGGAACTGGCAGCCCGCTCGGGCGGTCATGGCGTCGGCCGCGTAAACAGCGCGCGGAACAGTTCCTCCCAGCGCCGAAGACCCTCGTCCGGCAACACCAAGGATTTTGCCTTGTTGTCCGGGTCGGCGATCAATCCCTTCCGGTGAAGTCGATCCGTCACGTCCCAGTCAAAGCTCTTCCAGGCGCACCGTTCATTGTGCAGGGTCAGCCAAAGCAGTGCCAGGACCGCATCATCGATCTTGTCGGTGTCGATCTCCATCGCTGCAGCTTAACACAGACCGCACCCGCCGTGGCTGCTGGAAACACCGTCAATGACGGGTCAGATGATAGCCCTGGACGGCGGACAGCACCTTGCCTAGAAAACACCAGATGTCATTGTACCGGAATAGACTCTGGCGAACGCATGCTGAGACCGACCGGCTCTCCCTCAATGTTCGAGATAGTCTTTCGCGCGGCCGTTATCGCACGGACCTCAAACAGGCGGTCCGCGACGAAATCTCGAACCTCTCCGTCGTGGAAGATGCCGACGATGGCGGCGCCGCGAGCCTTGGCTTCGTTGATGAGGTCTACCACGGTTGCGCGATTGGCGGCATCGAGCGACGCAGTCGGCTCATCTAGGAGCAGGATTGGGTAGTCGACGATGAAACCGCGGGCGATGTTGACGCGCTGCTGTTCGCCGCCGGAGAAGGTGGCAGGTGCGAGCGACCACAGCCGTTCGGGGATGCGCAGGCGAGTGAGCAGGGTCATTGCGAGCGCTTTGGCCTCGTCTGCCGGCATACCGTTGGCGATCGCGGGCTCCGCAACGACATTGAGGGCGGTTACGCGAGGGATAACACGCAGGAACTGACTAACGTAACCGACCGTGCGGCGGCGGATTTCCACGACTTCCCAGGGTTCCGCAGAAAGCAGATTGACTGTCTCACCGAGATGTTCGACGAGAATTTGTCCGGCATCTGGTTTGTAATTGGCATAGAGCGAGCGCAGAAGCGTCGACTTGCCGGCGCCGGACGGGCCGTGCAGGCACACGCATTCGCGGGCTTTCACCGCGAGGTCGATGTCTTTGAAGACCGGGAGGACAATGCCTCCCTGGGTGTGGAGTGTGAAGGTCTTGGTAAGACCCTTTGCATGCAGGCGAATGGTCATGATGATATCCTTGCCGCCTCAAACCTGCAGGACGGAGGAGACTAGCAGTTGAGTATAGGGATGATGGGGATCGTCGAGGACCTGGTCGGTCAGGCCTTCCTCGATGACGCGGCCGCGCTGCATGACCATCAACCGGTCGGCGAGGAGCCGCACTACGGCAAGGTCGTGGGTGACGATGATGACGGCCACGCCAAGTTCACGTACGAGGCCGCGCAGGAGATCGAGCAGTCGGGCCTGCACAGAAACGTCGAGCCCGCCGGTCGGTTCATCCATGAAGACGAGGCGGGGCTTGGTGACAAGGTTGCGAGCGATCTGTAGGCGCTGCTGCATGCCACCGGAGAAGGTATTAGGCGTACCGTCGGTTCGCTCGATGTCGATCTCAACTTTCCTCAGCCAGTCCTGTGCTTCGGCTCGAATATTGCCGTAGTGCCGCGCTCCGATAGCCATCGGCCGCTCGCCTACGTTACCACCTGCGCTAACGTCCATTCGCAAGCCGTCGCGTGGGTTCTGGTGGACAATGCCCCAATCCGTGCGCGCGAGCCGGCGCCGCTCCGGCTCAGAGAACGCAAGAATGTCCATCGGTCCGCGGTTGTGCACGTCGTAGACTATAGCGCCCGCATCCGGTTCCAGCCTTCCCGACAAACACGCCAGCAACGTCGATTTGCCTGAGCCGCTTTCACCGACGATGCCGAGCACCTCGCCGGGTCGGATCGCGAAGGAGATGTCGAGGCAGCCGACTTGACCGCCATAGGATTTCGAAAGACCGCAGACCTGCAGCAGAGGCGGTTTCGGGAGAAGCTTGCTGATCGCGCCCATCGTCATTCCCTATCGCCGTTGCCCGGAGCCCTGGGGTCAGATGCCTGGCGGGTTTTGCAGAAGTCGGTGTCCGAGCAGACGAACATGCGGCTACCCTTGTCGTCAGTGATCACCTCGTCCAGATAGCTAGCGGTTGAGCCGCAGAGCGCGCAGCAACCTTTCCAGGTCTGCACTTCGAACGGATGATCATCGAAATCCAGGCTGCGCACCGAGGTATAAGGTGGGATTGCGTATATGCGCTTCTCTCGACCAGCTCCAAAAAGTTGGATTGCCGGGCAGTCCTGCATCTTCGGGTTGTCAAATTTCGGGATCGGGCTGGGTGACATTAGGTGTCGACCATTAACGATGACGGGGTAGTCATAGGTCTTCGCAATGTGGCCGAAGCGCGCTATGTCTTCGTAGAGTGTTACCTGCGTGGGACCGTATTCGGCATATGCATGCATCTTTCGCGTCTCGGTCTCGCGGGGTTCCAGGTTTCTTAATGGCTCCGGTTGCGGAACCTGATAAACAAGAACTTGGCCCTCTTTGAGGGGCGCCTCGGGAATCCGATGGCGAGTTTGAATCACTGTGGCATCTGCAGTTCGTTCCGTCGTTCGGATGTCGCCAACGATCTCGAAGAATCGCCTTATCGAGACGGCATTGGTGGTGTCGTCCGCACCTTGATCGATCACCTTAAGCTGGTCGTCGGGCCCGATGACGCTTGCGGTAACTTGAATTCCCCCAGTTCCCCACCCATAGGCAAGTGGCATCTCGCGTCCACCGAAGGGCACTTGATACCCCGGGATCGAAAGAGCCTTGAGTAGGCTGCGCCGGATCATGCGTTTTGTCTGCTCATCGAGATACGCGAAGTTGTAGGCGTTCTCATCCGGATATAACTCGATACGATCGGTCATTCCGCCGCCTCATTTGGTTGGCTGGCCTCGTATTCAGCGCGCAGCTGCCGCACAAGTTGAAGTTCGGCTTGAAAATCGACGTAGTGCGGCAACTTGTAGTGAGAGACGAGCCCAACAGCTTCGATACTATCAGAATGCGAAAGGACGAACTCCTCGTCCTGGGCCGGATATAGGACCGGTTCGCCTAGCTCCCTGCTGCGCAAGGCGCGGTCAACGAGCGCCATCGCCAAGGTCTTGCGTTCGCATTCCCCAAAGGAAACGCCGTATCCACGTGTAAACTGCGGAGGCGCTGTTTCGGACCCCCGAAACTGATTGATCATTTGGCACTCCGTAACGGTAATTTCTCCGATCTCAATCGCGAAGCCCAACTCATCTGGAACAATCTCAACTGCGACCTCACCCATCCGGATCTCGCCCACAAACGGATGGGCGCCGCCGTATCCTCGCGTCGTGGAGTACGCGAGGCCTAAAAGGAAACCCTCGTCGCCGCGTGCGAGGTTCTGCATGCGCTGATCACGTCCTGCCGGGAAGACGGTCGGCTCTCGGGTGAGGTCGAACACCGGCTCGGTCGGATTGCGATTCGCCAATTCAGGCTCAATCAAACCCTCGTCGCCGAGAATATCGAGGACCCGCGGCATTGCCGTATCCAGTGGTACGTCTGCGACCTCCGCTTGTTGCCGTTCGACATCCCCATCGGCCGCAAGTCTGAAGTCCAGCAGGCGATGCGTATAGTCATAAGTCGGTCCTAGCACTTGGCCGCCAGGGAGGTCCTTGAAAGCTGCTGAAATCCGTCGCCTCAAGCTGATATTTGCCGTCTCCAAGGGCTCGGAGATCGCAATACGTGGCAATGTCGTGCGATACGCTCGAAGAAGGAAAATTGCTTCAAGCGCGTCGCCTTGGGCTTGCTTCAACGCCAGTGACGCAAGGTCAGGATCGTAGACGGATCCCTCCACCATTACTCGGTCGACTGCCAGGCCAAATTGCTCCCGAATTTGGCCCAGGCTGAGCTCGCCAAATTTCAGATCGCCGCGCCGCGCCTCGGCAATCAGTTTGTGCGAATTGACGATGGCAGATTCGCCACCTTTCACAGCGACATATGTCATTCAGCTCTCCACCTTGATCGTGCGCGGGAGACCGAGAACCGAACGGTCACATGTGAAAACGACGTCGACACCACGGGGGTAGAGTTCTCGATTGAGATCCCAATCGGACCAAAAGCTCTCCGGCATCCCGGCTATTCCTATTTCAAGCGTTCCCCTAATTCCCGGCCCCGTCCAGCGACGTTTCGGTCCTTCGGTGAGCGATTGCACCTCGACCACCAACGTGGTCGAGCGATCCGGATATGCGTCGTCACCAGGATGAAAGAAGGATAGGGGAGGCATGGCTCCAAGATCCGAAAGAACGGCGAAGCGGACCGCAACTCCCGGTTCTCGAAGAATGCGTGCGCCACAATGGAAGTGGAGGTATGCGATCACCTCACTCGAGGCCGTCGCCTCATCGAGCCACAGCGGTGTGTCGATATCCGCCAGGGTCAAGCACAGTGCGGCCGCCGCGCGAGAAAGCGGCGTTGGCGCTGTGGATGGGGACTCCAAGGTTTGGATCCGCCCGGGGTAGGCAGTCGCAAACATGACACTGCGAAACACTCCCTGACTATCGAAGACAGGATCATCAAAACCGGGTTGCAAGGCGACCATCGTTGGAGTGATAATCATGCCGGATTCTCCCCGCGAACCATGGTGAAAAAGTCCACTCTGGTGGAAGCCGCTTTGCGGCTAGCCAGCGTGCGCCGCTCGATTTGCTTCGCCAGCAGCGGCTGAATAACGCTCAACATAACCGCGTCGTACTTTTCTGGCTTTTGGAGCAGCGCATCCATGATCGCGGCCAGCTCGGCGTGCCGGCGGTCACGGCCTTGCACGTAGGCGAGTCCTACTGTGCCGCATGCAAGCCGAAGTGCACACCGGGTCACAGTCATTTCGCCCAGATTAAACGGATTTCCAGTGCCGCCTAACCGCCCCCGGACCAGTACAAGACCTATGTGCGGCCTTCGGAGCCATTCGATGGGCGGACGATTGCCAATATTTTCGGCGGCCTCTTCAAGAGCCTCACGCGAAGCGCATGCGAGGATTCCCATCCAGCGTTGGCGCTCCCGCGAAGACGTTTCGACTATGTGCTCTTTCCGCTCAGGAAAAGCTCGATCAGTATTCATAGAACCCGAATCCCTTCGACCCAAATGCCCCGGATTGCCGCTGTTCCATCAAAAATCGCGACTTGAAGGAGGTCTGCACGTAGACCCGGCTCGATGCGTCCTCGATCGGTTAGACCGATCGCCCGAGCGGGGTTGTTCGTGACCATCGCAACCGCGTCCGATAAAGCCACTCCTTGATCGGCCAGCGCGAAAACCGATTGGAGTAGGCTCGAGGGTACGTAGTCCGAAGTTAGAATATCGAGCAAACCTTCGGCGAGCAGGGCTTTCGCGCTGACGTTGCCGGAATGGGATCCGCCGAGCACAATATTCGGAGATCCCATCACGATCTGCATCCCGAGGCCGCGCGCTCGTCGCGCCGCCGCGACGGTCGTCGGGAACTCACAGAGTGTGACCCCTTCAGCATACGACTCGTCGACATCCGCGGTGGTCGTATCGTCGTGGCTCGCCAGCGGGATCTTCCGCTCGCCGCTGACAGATGCGATCTGCCTGCGGAACGACGGAACATATGTCACCTGCGCCTGGCGGCTCTCAGAAATGTGGAGTTCGAACTCGGCGTCCGTCCAGACCAGCCCCTTCTTCTTCCGGCGGAAGTCTCGATAAATAGCGAGATCGCGCCATTGTCTCTGGCCGGGCGTGTGATCCATTACGCTGAGTAGCTTTAGACTCTCATGACCGAGATAAGGCTCCACGATCTCCATCAACGTCCGGTCTGAGACTTCACACCGAAAATGGAAGAAATGGTCGGCCCGCAATATCCCGCGTTGCTTGGCTTCAGACAAAGCTTCGATCGCCGACCGCAGCATGGAGCTGCGCGAGCCACCGCTGTCATAGTCACCAAGAGAAAGCGCGTCGAGGACCGTTGTAACCCCGGCGCCGATCATTTGCCAATCATGCGCCATCGCAGCTCCGACCGCAGATGGCCATCGTACATTGGGCCGTGGATAGAAATGATTCTCGAGATTGTCCGTATGAAGGTCGACGAATCCGGGCAGCAAGTAATCGCCGCCAAGATCGACACCGCCGATAGACGATTGATTGTCGTTTGTTACTGCGGCAATAATACCATTTTCGACATAGCACGATCCAGTAAGTACTTCTCCGTTCGTGACGATTCGGGCATTGTACAAATGGTTCGACTGACTTGCTGCTGGTTGCACCCTCTCCATACGCATGGGAAACATCACCTTTTCTCTGTTTTTATATCCAGGCCAGGCCGTGCGCGCTGGGCAAATCGAGGCCGAGGGCCTGTGCGATAGTCGGAGCAACCTGCGTCAGGTCTCCCGAGGCGATGCATCCGCGAGCTCCGGCGCCGGCCACGATTGCGATTGCATCATCACCCGGATGTCCGGGACTGAGACCATGTGTGGAGACAATCGAAGGCGAACCGGTCGTCTCCGTCATCGCCGATTTGTCGGGACGCCGTTCGAACGCGTAGCCCGTGGGGGCTACGAACGTTATAAGCCCCTTGGCGCGGACGGCGGCGGGCAAATGCATCCCATCGAGAGGAGCCACACCCAGGCGAGACAGCCGATCGGCTATGATCAGCGCCTCGTTGACATCTTTCACAACAACATTGAGAGAAGCGCCCTCGCTCGTCCAACTATCGTGTGGCACGACAAGCTCGGGATAAATCGCCGTGTGAATCGGAGTCTGCCCGTGATCGCTCGCAATAATCACGACGTAGTCATTCAATCGACCAGCCTTCGACAAGCGGTGTATTAAGAGTCCCACCGCCATGTCAGCGGTCTGATATGCCCAGTTTGTCGCAGCAGAATCGAAGCCGTGATGATGTTGGATTACGTCTGTGATTGAGAATTCGGTTAGGATGAGATCTGGCGGTTGATCACCGCAGGCCAAGTCGCCGGCGAGCCGAAGCATCAACTGATCGCTCGCTAGGCCGATCATGTGAGGATGTAGCCTGACATCCGCCGATTGGCTCGACCCAGCGGTGAGCGGAGCATTCAGGAATGGGGAAAGCCGCCGTTTTGGGTCTCGGCGCACCGGTGCCACATTTGCATTTTCGCGGCGGGACGGGATTTTGATGTTCGACAGCCCCTTGTATTGCAGATGTTCCCACCAAGGGTCGATCTGTACAGTGGTATCCTCAGGTCTCAGCAGACCGAAGCCGAGGCCCACAACATCAAGGCCGGCTTCGAGCGCCGCTTGAGCGACGGTCGTAGCCTGAACATCGTTTTCGGTTGCTGGACGAAAAACGTCACCATCCAGAATAGAGTTGCCATAAACTCCATGGATGGAAGTATCCACCCCGGTAAGAATCGTCGCTCTTCCTGGCCTGGACGTCCCGGGGGTGGCGGGCTGAACCCGCTCCGCAAAAAGATTGCTATCCGCAAGAGCCGCCAGATAGGGCATGCGTTCTCTATGTTCCAAAAAATAGTTCGCGCCGAGGGCATCGATAAGTACAAATATGACTTTATTCTTTTTCGCCATAAGACTTCTTTCACGATGCAGATAACCGCTCACGTCCATTGTCGGTGGTTTCGGACCACGGCATCAGACGGGCGACTGGGATGAGCGTTCTGCTGTATGGATGCTGCGGTCGCTCGAACAAATCTTCCGAACGACCGATCTCGCAAATAACACCATCTTTGATGACGGCAACCCGATCCGCAATCGAGCGTATAACGGCCATATCGTGCGACACGAAGACGATGGCACAACCGGTTTCAGAGCGGACATCATCAATTAGCTTGAGGACAGCTGCTTGAACTGAGACATCGAGCGCGGACGTGATTTCGTCGCAAAGTAGTAGGTCGGGGCCTGCAGCGCATGCTCGCGCAATGGCGACTCGTTGGGCTTCGCCGCCGGATAGATGTAGCGGCAGCCGATCTAGATAATCCGACGGCAAACGAACGAGCTCGAGAAGTTCGATGGACTTTCGCCGGCACTGCTCGCCATTCATTCGAAAGTATAGTCTCAGCGGCGCGCTGATCGCCTGCAGCACAGTCTGGCGGGGGTTCAATGCTGCTGCCGCGTTCTGCCACACGAGCTGCACCCGGCGGCGGAGTTCGAGTGCGCGGTCAGGGCAAAGCCTGTCATCGATCCGAAGTTCGCCTACCGAAGGCGCAATCACACCGGCCATAACTTTGAGGAGCGTGGATTTTCCTGAACCCGACTCTCCAACAATGCCCAAGGTCTCGCCGCGATTGACCGACAGATCGACCGAATCCAGCAGCCGCTTAGATCCTCGCTTGCTCGCTCGATAAGCGCGATCGCCAATTGGCCGGCCAGACCGAATGTCGACGCAGACCTGTGAGATCGTCAGGAGCGGAGAGCATGGGATCTCAACTCTCTGCCCTGCTCGCGCCGCGGATTTCGGTTTCTGAAGGTGCCGCCCCCAAGGGTGATGGCAAAGAAGCGACCCTTCGAGGAACGTCGCTTGTGCCGGCTCGGCGTTGCGACACTCGGCGGTTACCCTCACACAGCGCTCTGCGAATGCGCAACCAGAGATCCTCTCGTTCGTGCTAGGCGCCTGCCCCTCTATGACCTCAGGGAGAACTCTTTCGTCCATCCGCGGGAGAGCCGCCAAAAGAGCTCGGGTATAGGGATGCTTGGGACTTGCAAGCAGCGACGAGGATCGCCCGTCTTCAACAATACGTCCCGCGTACATCACCGCGAGACGTGTGCATAAGCTGGCGGCAACGCGGAGATCATGTGTAATGCAGACGATTGCTACGCCTTCCTTCGTCGCGAAGTTCCGCAGGAGATGAAGAATCGCCTCTTGGGCGCTCGCGTCGACGCCAGCGGTCGGCTCGTCCAGAATTAGAATTCGCGGCTTTGCGGCGAGCGCGAGAGCAAGGGCGCTGCGCTGCTGCTGACCGCCGGAGAGCTCGTGTGGGTGCCGCGAAATTACCGCTTCGCCATCAAGACCGAGAGAGTTGAGAAGGGATTGTGCGATTGCGTCTAGACGTCGAACATCACCCCGGATTCTGAACCTCAAGACTTCTCGGATCAGCGCGCCAATGGAGCGCGTCGGCGTTAGCGCAAGACCTGCGTTCTGCGGAACGTAAGAGATTTCCCGGCGTCGAACGTCATTCAGCTGACGCGCGGAGGCTCTCAGGAGGTCAAGCTCGTCGATCCACACGCTCCCCGATCGAGCCACAAGTCCGGCTTTAATGGCGCCGCACATGGCTAGCGCAAGCGTGCTCTTGCCGCTACCCGACTCACCGACAATCCCTAGTACGTCTCCTGGGAATAGACGTAATGCCGTTCGGTCCACTACCGGGCGCCCTCGACCGTTGGCGCAGGAGATCGTCAGATCCCGAACCTCCAAGACTCGCCGCCGAGACGAGTGTGGATGTGCGTTTCCGCTCATTTATTGCTCCTGCGACGAGATTTGGAGAGCTCGATCGACTCCGATCGCCTTGGCACTAGCGTCTGCGAGAAGATTCAAGCCAACGATGAGGCTCGCTAGGGCGACGCAAGGACTTAAGATAGCCCATGGGGCGACGCTCAGGACGTTGCGCGCGTCGGAAATCATAAGCCCCCAATCGGGTGATGGCGGCGCGACGCCAAAGCCAAGAAATGATAATGAACTGAAACCCAGAAGCATCGAGGACCAACGTATGGCTCCATCGACCGCTATGACATCGACGATGTTGGGTAGGATCTCGCTGAGGAGAATCCTTATGGATGTCTCGCCTCTGGCCCGTGCGGCAGCAACGAAATCAGCCGTCGCTACAGCTCTCGTCGCCGATCGCGCAACGAGAACAGCGCCATTGCCGTAGAATATCGCCAGCGCAGGTATGAGCGCGAACACCCCAAAGTTCGCTATTCCAGCGAGGAGGAGCAGGGCAAGGAGATAAGGAAAGGCCCCGATCACCTCGACGAGGCGCTGGATCACTTCGTCGACCGTCCCACCCTTATAGGCGGACAAAACACCCACCATGGCGCCCCATGTCACGGCAAGCAAAGTCGCGACGCCGGTAACGAGCAGCGCCGATTGCCCACCAACGATCGTACGTGAGAATACATCTCGTCCGAGACCATCGGTTCCGAGCAAGTGCGCGAGCGAAGGCGGCAGCAGGATCGTATTCGACAGTTGTTCAAGCGGATCGTGCGGAATAAGCAACCCGCCGAAGACTGCGAGGGTCAGATGCACGATCGTCAGCCCGGCGCCAACCATTCCCGATGGCCGCGAGAGGATCTGTCCCAGAATAGAGGTGGTTCCGCTAAATGCGAGTTGTGTTGGGGTCGACGAGCTCATGCCGACTTTCCCATCCGAGGATCGATCCTCTTTGAAATGATGTCAGCGAGAAAAGTCAGTGCCCCGTATGTGCACACGAAGACAAGGACAGTTGCCTGCAAAACCGGCATGTCTCGGTCATAGATGGCCTGGAGCGTGAGGGTTCCAATCCCGGGATAGTTGAACACTCGCTCGATGACGACGACGCCACCGAGCGAGGATGCTATGCTCAATGCCGAAATGCTTAGGACCGGCGGTAACGCGCTCGGGAGTGCGTGCACGACGTAAAGCCTCAGCCGACGAATGCCACGCAATCGAGTTGCCAAGATGAAATCGCTGGAGAGCGCCTCGATCATACGGGTTCGAGTGACACGCATGATATGAGCTGACATGTGAAACGATAGCACGACTGCCGGCAGAACAAGGCTCGGCAACATGGCGGTGATAGGAGCATCGGCCGGAAAAACGGAGATGGCTGGGAGCCATTGGAGTTCGAGGGCGAATACGAAAATCAGAATGGTCGCGATAACGAATTCGGGCGTAGCCACCGCAACGAGGACAGTCGATGAAACCAGCAGATCGAAGACTGAATCCCGCCAGACGGCTGCGAGGACACCAAGTCCTATCGATAGGGGGACAGAGATTGATGCGGCTGTTCCGCCAAGAAGAAATGTATTGCGAACACGCGGCGCAAGGATCTCCGCAACCGGGGTGCCGGTTGTCAGCGATGTCCCAAAGCGGCCCGCTGCCATATCGGAGACCCAATCAAAGAAGCGTAGAAGAAGCGGGCGGTCCAACTGAAGATCGAGGCGGCATTTCGCCAAGGTGTCGCCAAAAGCGTCTTGTCCGAGAAAGGCAGTGCAGGCATCGCCCGGCAGCAGCTGCAGAGCGATGAAGGAGAGACCAAGGATGCCGACGATTGACAGCACCCTCGTGAGGAACGACGAGCCAAACATTTAGTCGCTCCCTAGTCGCGCTTGGTGACGAGGTTCCAGCGGAATGAGATGTCCGGCACTGTGGGAACGTTACCAAGTTTTTCGCTGACGATCCGCGCCTGGACCAAGAAGAAGGGGATGATAGAACCACCTTCGTCCGTAAGCATACGGGCAGCTTGCTGGTATAGCTTTCGTCTTTCACCGAACTCAGGTGTGCGGCGAGCCTTATCTAGCAGCGCGTCGAACTCCGGCGTCGCCCAAAAAGTCTCATTCCATTTTGCGCCAGATCGAAACACTTCATTTAGAACCTGATCTGCTGGTCGCTGCCCCCAATTCCCGACCAGAAATGGCCGCTTCAGCCAAACCGTGGTCCAATAGCCATTGGATGGGGCGACCTTGATATTCACGGTGACTCCGGCCTTTGCCGCTTGGGCCTGGTAGACTTGAGCCACCTGCACCATCGTGGGGTTCACGTCTGAGGTGTATAAATCTAAGGTCAGACCATCTTTGAAACCGGCCTCGCTTAGAAGTTGCTTTGCGCCGTCAACGTCGGCAGGGCACTTTATACTGGGATCATAGTACGGATCGCCAGGCCAAAGCGGATTGTCGCATGCAATAACGCCGTTTCCTCTGCCTGCGACAGTATCAATGATCGCTTGCCGGTCAGCTACTAGTTTCAAGGCTTTTCGAACGCGGACATCCGTGAAAGGTTTCGTGTCGGTCCGCATGACGATCGGATTCCACGCGCCCGTTGGGATGCGTTGAACCACGAAACCGGCCCGGTCCGCGAAAAGTGCGGCAGATTTGGCGGCGACCGTGGCCATATCGATCTGACCTGCCAGCAATGCCTGAGTCTGCGTGTCGGAGTCGGCGATTCCAATGAGCTCAATGCGATCAACCCCCGGGGCTCCGCCCCAGTAAGCGCTATTGGCCGCCAGGACGGTCGTTCCACCGGGCTGTAGTTGCTCGACCTTAAATGGCCCGGTTCCAACACCGGTGTTGTTCGGCGAGTCGGTGTCCTCCGGGTGGTTTCCAGCCCAGACAATTTTGACACGGTAGTCCATGAGAAGACGTGGAAAATCGGCGTGCGGCTGCTGCAGAACAGCTCGCACAGTCAGCGGATCCACTGCCTCGACGCGATCGATTATACCCAATACTGACTTCACTGGGCTCGCCAGCTTTGCACTAAGGGCTCGTTTCAGAGAATAGACGACATCTCGCGCCTCGAACGATGCGCCATTGTGAAACCGCACGCCGTCTCTGAGCTTGAATGTCCAAACCCTCAGATCATCTGAATGCGACCACGACAAAGCCAGAGCTGGATTTGGCTGGCCAATTCCGTCGGTTTGGATGAGGGGATCGTAAATCATCTGGATTGCCGGGAAGAAACGCGTTGGCGATATTGGATCCAATGATTCGCGGCCACCGTAGCCAAGTTCGTGTGCAACGCGGAGAGTTGCGCTCGTCGCCGTGCTCCCCAGGGTTGCGATTCCGCCGCAGAGGACTGATATGAAGGTAAATATTCGTGTAGAACGAAATGATACCCGCTGGAGGGGGCGAGATTTGGATTTGGACGGATGTGGGCTGCGCTTCAGTGATTGCATCATAAGACTCCGGGCTCCGCGAGGTTTCGCGGATAAAACATCCGGATCATTTCAGCATTATGACAACGGGTGTCACATCTGTGCGTAATCGTATTCTTGGCCAGCCAACACCTTTCTTTCCAAACGAAGCTCCACGGGGTGGGCGCCGTCCCGGGCCAGTCGTATGGAAGCAAATTGAAGAGTGGCTAGTAGGGGAGCTCACGAGCGGCCGCTATCCGCCCGGGACAAAGCTGCCCACCGAGCCCGAGTTGATCGCGCAATTCGGCGTTGGACGACACACACTGAGACAAGCAATGGCGATGCTTGAAGCGAACGGGCTAGTACGCATAGAGCAGGGACGGGGCACATTCGTGCACGACTCGATCCTTCACTATCGCCTCTCCGAGCGATCGCGTTTCACCGAGAATCTGCAGCGGCTTGGTCGTGAGCCTCGTTATGCCTTGCGGTCGGTAGAAGAGTGTGAGGCGACTGATGAAGTAAGTAACTTCCTCAGGATAGGACAGGATGCACCGGTTTTCAGACTAAATGTCGACTCGCTGTCGGGAGAGGTAATCATTGCCAACAGTGATCTGTATTTCTGCAGAAAGCGATTGCCGCAGGCAGCATCGGTTTTTCGTGAGTTGAAAAGCATATCTGCAATCTACGCGCAGGCGGGAGTGCATGAATATAAGCGTGGTGGTACCAAGATCAGATCACGCCTCCCGACGAATGATGAAGCGCGGCGTTTGAACCAACCAAAATCCCGCCCGATCCTCGTAACCAAGAAGACGGACGTTGCCCTTGATGGGACCGTTCTAGGTTACTCAGAAACCCGGTGGTGCGCTGACCGCGTGGAGTTCTGCATTGAGCCAGAAGGCGAATTGTAGGTGACCGGCCCAAGATAACACCGTTCAATTTTGTGCAACGAACCTCTTTGATGACATGAGAAAGCCAACTGTCAGAAAAGCGGCGACACTCAACGCCGCTATCACGAGCAGAAAGGAGATAGCGCCAACACCGCCCAATCTTTCTAGGCTGATCGCAAGAATGAATGGCGCCAGGGAGGCTACGGTCAGGCGAACGGTGGCAATACGCCCAACGCGAGCGCCATACGCCACCTCGCCGAATAGAGCGAGTGGAAGGGTTCCGCGGCAAATACTGTTTAGCCCAGAGGCGAAGCCGAATATGAAAGCAAATCCAATTGCTCCCAGAGCCAGCGGGAAACTTGCAGCAAGCACTGCGAGCGCCGCGAAGACAAGTACGCAGGAAATCAGCGTAAGAACCAGCGCGTTCCACTTTGCAATCGAACCTATTGCCAGAACGCGTACTAGCACTTGAGCGGGCCCAAAGACGGCGGATATTAAGACCGCGGCTGGACCCAATCCAAGCGCGCTGAGAATCGGAACCATCTGACCGAGGATTGCTGAAAAGATGAACGTAGTGAGTGTAAAGCCCAGCGTCACCAGGAACATCACGAGGCGATTGACGTCAGGTCTCAGTCTCTGCGTCGCAAGTTCAACGGGCTGAGACAGGGAGCGCGTGGGACCACTCCGATGCGCACACGATTGGTGGTTAAGCCAAAAATTAATAGGGGCCGATACCCCCAGATTGACTGTCGCATAGGCGGCCATGACGAATCTCCAAGACATAACGTCCATTAAAAATTCGGTTAGCGGCCAGAATATTGTCGAAGAAAATCCAACGATCAGCGTTAGTTGCGTGATATGTTTCCGCGCCGTCGCAGTGTGAAATTGAACCAAATATATGAATGCCGCCTCATAGAATAGAAACACCGATGAAATCTGCATCCCAACCAGGCCGACCAAAAAAAGGGCGGCCGATGGCGAACTCGCGACGATTGCCAAGCTGATTGCCGACGCGATGGAGGCGACGCCCATTAACCGCCCCGCGCCATAGATGTCCATCAGCCTGCCGGCAGCCGTCGGCAAGAGAGCGGAAACGAAAAGCGCCAGAGAGAACGCACCATAGACCCAAGAGGCGGGCACGGCGAAGTCTTCTGCCACGGCGCCCGACACGCTCGCCACGCTATAATATAGCGTTCCGTAGCTAAGGATTTGCACTACGCCAAGGACGAAGACGATCGTTCCAGTCGGAGGGGTAACGGATACGCCGTCCGTGCCAAATGCGCCAGCCATCGAGTTCCCGGTGGAGTGTTCGTTGCCGAGGCTAGACATCCCTCGCTCCTAAACGACTATCCGTTCCCCCTGCCAGCAAAACGGGAGGCAGGATACATCGGGTTCAAATGCCCGATCGTCCACAATCCTGCCAAGTTTAGCGTGGCCGACGAGCAAATTATCCGCGAGCAGTCCAATGAGCTCGCACGGTTTGCGAGAAAATTGCGGCACATCGCATAGAATGATGGCTACCATTCCTGCCGTCGCTATACCGAACACACAGCAGTCTACGTTTCCGAAGCGATGGGATCCGTTGATGGCACCATTCGCCTCGTGGAGAAGAACATCGCCATAAATGAACTCGCCATCGTAGACGACCCGGAGACGCCACGGCCCTGATGTTAAATCCCACGTAGGGCCGGCAGCACGGGCGCGCTCGTATTCGTCGATACGAGATGTAACGGTCGTCTTGCTCTGCGGCCTCATGAAGCGGCAATTGAGGTTGCTCGATGACCATAACGCATTCCAGATCATCTCCTCTGCACATGCCAGGCTGTCGACCTGAACCTAAGTTCGGACGGGCTGCGATGGACGAAGAGGTTCCCGATCATCTCAAGAATCTCCTGCCACAAAGCTGGATCAGTCTGGCTGGGAATGTCGTGGGAGCCTGCCCAATAATTTACGTACTGCTCCTTCGACATCGGAATTGCTTCGGTAATTCCCATTGCGAGGCAATTGCCGAAGTTGGGGTGTTGGCCGAGCATAGCCTCGTAGGTATCCATCTGTGCCATTATCGGCGGCCGAGCGCGCCTAAGAGCCGGAGCCATCTGGCGGATGCGGTTTTCGATTTCGATGTGGAAAGGATCTGTGGTTAGATCAAGCAGATGACAGGTAATCGTGAAGTGCCCTTTTGGTTTGAGGATTCGGAGGCTTTCACGGACCGCCTCCTGCGTTTGAGTCCAATGAAATGAAGAACTGTAACAAACCCAGTCGAGCGATGAGTCCGAAAGGGTAGTGCTCTCGCCCGGCGCGTTTATCCAAGTAACATCCGAATACTTTGAACTGGAGCGGCTTCCGACCGCCACCATCTCAGCGTCTGGATCGATGGCGTACCCGCTTAGACCCAACTCCGCCAACGCATATGCAATCGCACCGGTGCCGGCGCCGATGTCGGCAAAAATTGGCTCCGCGGACGATCGACGCACATGATCGACAAGCCACTCGAGCAACAATCCCGAAAAAGGTGGGCGCTTCGTGTAGGAATCCGCCACGAGGGAGAAGTTTCCGAACGTCTGTTTGTGATGATGGGTCATGGAGTTACTCCCGCTCTTGTTCTGGTGATCTCCGGACAGCGGACCAAGTCGCGGCACCAAACTGTCGCTTGAATGTCGACCCTGCGTGTTTCGCCGTGGCTGCACCTAGGCACACGGAACCCGACATCGTGTTTCTGCACACGGTGCCCTCGAATGCGAAATGCCTAGTCATTGGGTCGCCGGCGACCTCGCTTATTAGCGATACTGAAGCACCGTGGATCTGCCCGCGTGCCGGGCCTGACGACAGATCGCCGAAGTGGCGCCCAGTAACATGGTTTCCAAGCTGCTTAAGGCACCACCGATGCTGTGATGCTCCAAATAGGAATGAAATCGCTATATCCCACGTGCCGTCGACATTTGCCGCTGGTTCCTCTGCCGATCGACTAAACTCATCAGGGGGGGTGGATAGACTGGCGATAATAGAATCCGCGACGATCCGCGCCTCGTCAATTGTGAGGTTCGTCGGATCGACGATAATTCGTCGTGGCCGAAGCCAGTAGTCATGTAGAATAATGCGCGGCCGAGCTTTCGATAGGCGGTCGGCTACCAGATGAGCCGTAGGCAGATGGTCCAGATCGGCCCAGGAGATAGCTAGCCTCGGATTGCAGAAAGCGCCATCCGGCTCAAGAATCTCGATCTCGACCAATGGGCTCAGCCGAAACTTTTCCAACATGGCATCGATACAATCGCGCCAACTCAACATTCTGCTGCTCAACTCGTCGTCTTGCACCCAGCGCTCCAAAGCGACATAGGCGGCGACCATTTCGTCCTTCCCGACTTTCATGGATCGGCCGAATGATTGGTGCGGTGGCCCGTTCAAAAAGGCGGCGCGGCAAAGCGCTTCGTCTCCAATAAGAAAGCCGGTCGACTGGGGGCCGCGGATATATTTGCCGCCTGAGTGAACGATCAGATCCGCGCCGCCGGCGAGCCACTCATTCGGGAATCTGGGGGCGAGCCCTGCCGCATCTACGATGAGAGGTATGCCCTGTCGCTTTGCGAAACTGGCGGTTTCTTCGAACGGAAGGGTTGAAACGGCAATATCGTGGCCGACCAAGCATATTGCGGCGGCTTTTTCCGAAGAATAGTTTCCAATCTCCAACGGGGTTTTGATTGGAGTAACTGAGCAACCCACGGCTCTGATTGCATGCTCGTAGGGCATTCGTTGATCATACGCGACCAAAACGGTCTTTCCAAAGTCGTGTGGCAGCAATAGCATTTTCTCGGGATTGTTCCCCGCCACGCAAGCCGCCACCGCTAGGCTCAAGGCTGCGACACTCCCTGCGGTCACGATCCCCCATTCTGCGCCCGTCAGTCGGGATAGACGGCGCGCGATAGCCTCCTGCAGTTCGTCGACGTCAACGAAGGCCTCACTCGCTGCCACCATTGCGGCCAGAACTTCGGCCGTCTGATTGCAACCGCCATAGCTGGTACGAACGCCGGTGCAATTGATTATCGGTTCGACCCCGAGGTCGCGATAGATCCAGCCTGGAGACCGGGCTGCCGGCGCTGAGCGTCCCTCCCCGAGTGGCAAAATTCCGGTCAGAGCGCTGCTCATATCAGCGTCCCCGCGACCAGCGTCTGAGATATCGAAGCATGACATTTCCCTCAACCCGTCCTTTCAATGGTGGGCGCGGCCTCTTTCATGTCACCTCCATCTTTCGCTCCATCGAGCAATATCAAACTCGGCATGGTAGTCGGCCGGCAGATCCTGTCGCCTTGCGACGAGGGAGCGCGCAAGAACCGTGCCAGCCGCAGGAGGTGCCCCCGGGTCGCAATTTGAGATATATTCAAAGGCTTGAATGCGAGTGCAGGAAGCCGGGACGAATGCAACTGTGTCGCAGAGTCAACAAACCGGACACCAGGTGTCCCTTAGCGCGGCCTATTCCAGCGTTGATGGACCGGGGGCCGAAGAAAGACGCGCCTGAAACCTCGCTTTAAGGGCGGGTATGATCAATGTCCTCCCTCGATGCGCAGTCGCGTGCCACACTGTTTGCGCCACCCGAAGCGTATGAAGAGGCCTTGGCGCGCTATGCGCTTTCGGTCGAGGATATTGCGTTCCCCAAGGGCATTGCCGTTCGCACAGCCGGTTGGAATTTGCGATCCAGCTTGCGTTGGTCCGGGACTTGGGGCGGCCTCTGCGGGCGGACGAAGCTCCGTCCTCAGGCAACTATCTCGGTAGTCGCCGATCAGCTCTGCCGTTTTCAGCCGCTATGCGCGACGTGAAGAAACATGCCGGGAACATGCGCGCGAGATCATTGCCGCTCTTGGGCTGCGAGATGTCCGGGCGATCGACTACCGTACTCTGGTCACCGTGGCAGCACGCGAGGCGGCCGCTACCGAGAAGGGTTTGCCGATCGCACAGGCGGTATCAAGGCGCTGAAGGACGGGGAGCTCCTGGCCCGAACTGCTGATACGCTTGGCGATGGCCGGTCGGGCAGCGGCGCTCAGGCGTTCTTATCGTGAGTTGATCCGGGGGTTGGGCCACCCCGCCGTTGAGGTCCTTGACCAGCTTGTCGCTGACCGGGTTGGAGACCGAAGCCAACTCGTTTGGATCGCGGAAGCGCCTGAACGGGCGAAGCTGAATAATCTCGAGCATTAAGCGCCCGCCTTGAGGTTTTGCGTTCCGCCGCTACCTTTGAGCAAGCGAAACGGAATCCAGTCCGCCGTGGCAGATGACGAGAGTCTTCATGGTTAGAGTCCTGCGCGATCGCTTGATCGAGATGTTCTCTGAAGGCGGTTGGCTGAGCGCCACGACGACCATCCCGCATCCGAATTAAGCGAATCTATCGTCCCCTTCGCCGAAGACGGCATCGACAACCTTCGCCACATCGTCAACGAGCGCAGGGCTCCCGGTCACGGTCCGCCAAGACCTGCCGAGGAAATCGCCCGAGACCATAGCCAACGCGGTCTCGGCCGTACTCGGCCGTATGGATACGCTGGCATTGCACTTTTCTTCTGAGCGCTACACTTCGCTGTGTGAATTTCGCATAAAGCCCGCAATTCGTAGCTCTTTATGCTGGGGCTTCCACGGCCTCCAGCCCAAGTTCGACTGGATCGGGGACCGTCGTTGCGAAAATGTCGAGATAGTTCCGCCGTTTCGTGGGTGATGCTTGGTCGAGCTTTTCGACTTTCTGAGAGACCGTCTGCTTGAGGCGTTCAGCGCTAGAGCACGTCCTGTTTAATCCGGTTCATATCCTGCGGCTTTGAAGTAGTTGGCACATTCGGCTGGGGTGAAGAGGTCAACGACCGCGCCGACCGCGTCCCACAGAGCCTTGATGGTTCTCTCGGCCTTTGCTCGCAGCAGCGCCTTGAGTTTGGCGAAGGCGTTCTCAATCGGATTGAAGTCGGGACTGTAGGGCGGCAGGTAGAGCAGGCTCGCGCCTGCGGCCTCAATCGCGTCGCGCACGCCGGCGGTCTTGTGAGCGGGCAGGTTGTCCATGACAACTACGTCGCCCTCCGCCAATGTCGGGACCAGCACCTGCTCGACATAGGCCAGGAACACGTTGCCGTTCATAGCGCCGTCGTAGACGAAGGGCGCAGTCATGCCCGTCAGCCGCAGCGCTCCGGTGAAGGTCGTGGTCTTCCAGTGATGGGGTGGACGCCCCCCGACGGCATCGATGTGCCAGAGTGGAGGTGTTCTCAGCCACTCAAAGGAGGCGCCAATGACGGAAGTTAGCACCATCGGCCTGGATCTGGCCAAGAATGTCTTTCAAGCACACGGAGCGAGCTCTGCCGGAGCGGTCATCTTCCGTAGGAAGCTGCGGCGCGACCAGGTGCTGGCTTTCTTTGCCATCCAACCACCGTGTTTGGTGGCAATGGAGGCGTGCCCGGGTGCCCACTATTGGGGTCGGGAGATCGGGAAGCTCGGCCACACCGTGCGGCTGATCGCACCCGCCTATGTGAAGCCTTTCGTCAAACGGCAGAAGAACGACATGTCCGATGCGGAGGCGATCTGCGAGGCAGCGCAGCGCCCGACCATGCGCTTCGTAGCTGTGAAGAGCGAAGCCAAGCAGGCCTCCGCCGTGATCTTCCGGACCCGTGATATCCTGGTCGGCCAGCGCACTCAACTCATCAACGCGATCCGCGGCCATCTTTCCGAATACGGCCTGATCGCGCCGCAAGGACCTTTCCATGTCGGACGCCTCATCGCTCAAATCGAGGATCCCACATCGACTGTGCCGGAAGCTGCTCGCTCCTGCCTTGCCCTCCTCGCCGAGGGGTTGCGCCATCTGCAGAACCAAATCGCCGCGCTGGATACGGAGATCTCTGCCCGCGCCAAAGCCGACGACGCGACTCGGCGTCTGATGAGCGTGCCTGGGATCGGCCCCCTGATCGCCACCGCCATCGAGGCGCTCGCGCCGCCAGCGGAGACGTTCCGATCGGGCCGTGACTTTGCTGCCTGGGTCGGATTAACGCCGGTTCAGCGCTCTACGGGCGGCAAGGAACGACTTGGCCGAACATCTCGGATCGGAGAGCGCACACTGAGGCGGCTCCTTATTATTGCAGCCAGCGCCGTGGTGCGGTGGGCTAAGCGCAAAGGGGTGCCTAAAGGATCCTGGCTCGGCCGGATGCTCGAGCGCAAACCGCCGATGTTGGTGATCGTGGCGCTGGCGAACAAGAACGCCCGCATAGTCTGGGCGCTGTTGACGAAGGGAGAAAGCTATCGGGCTCCGGTCGTGCCCGCTTGAGCGGGACGGGCGCGAGGCCGTTGACGGCGTGAGGAGGTCAAAGGACAGGTATGGCGCAACGTCGGTGAGGCGGGATCAGGAGAACCAGGCGCATGGGGAGCGCTTCGAGCGCGTTCCAGTGATGTGGACCTGATCCTCGAACTCCCATACGGGCCCGCGGCCATGACGAGCCGCAAGAGAGGCCGAACACATGGCAGCACCCGATCACGCGCAACAGCCTGTACCAAAGATTCTTCTTGCGTCCGAGGGGGCGTCCACACATGGCCATGCGGCACGCCGGCCCGGCAGCGCTCGCCGCGCGGCGCTCTTCCACGCAGGCGGGCCATCTTTGTGGAGAGGCCGGTCTCGTCGATGAATACGAGCTTCGCCGGATCGAGATCGAGCTGACCGTCGAACCAGTCCCGGCGCCGCTTCAGCACGTCGGGGCGATCCTGCTCCAGTGCGTGCGCGGACTTTTTTTGAATGTCCAGCCGTGGCCGCGAAGCCAGGCGCTCAAGGCGCTGCGGCTGATCCGCACCGACTGCTCGGCGACCAGCCGCTCCACCATCTCGTTCAGCGTGATGTCCTTGCGTTCCTCGATCAGCCCGACGATGAAGGCTTCATGCGCATCGAGGCTGGAGGCGCGGCGGCGGCCCTGCGGGCGTGGTGCCAGTTCGCCGATCTTCGCCCGCGCAATCCAGCGGATCGCGCTGGACACTCCCACGCCGAACCGCTTAGCCGCTTGCCGCGCCGACATCCCCTCGTCCGAAGCCTTCAAAACCCGCGATCGAAGATCCCCGCTCAATGCTCTTCCCATCGTCCACCTCCATCGAGGTGGATGTTGAATCAGCACAAAACGCAGCTGTCACATCACAATCGATTCATCGATCACAGGATGTGCTCTAGGTTTCAAGCTTTCTTCGACACCTTTAATTCGCGCGTCGATAGCCGCTACGTCCGCTGTCGCCTCCGCTCCGTTTCCAGATCCGCCACTCGACGCCTTAGCGCGTTTCGGTTGCGGCAGGCTGACTTACACTGTAGGCATCACCGCAGCGCCGTTGAATGGTGATGACATTCTCTTTTCGGAATCAGCCATCCTGGCGGTCGGGACCCCGACTAGGGCCCGATTGAACTCGGCGCCTTTGACGCCTTGGTGCGTGTCGAAGGGCTACTGCCTCAGCAAGAGTCTATTCACGAACGCGATTAGAGAACTTGCTGAGACACGATCTCCCGTTCGCAACGCTGCTGGCTATGCAAGCTCTGCTGCACCGCCCCAACACACTGGCGCATGGTTGGTCGTTTTGCGCAAACCCCTTCGACTACTGGGCTCCTCCAACCATTTGGGACATGGATGGATCTAATCCAAACAACTAATTTTACCGATCTATGAAAATGCCGCATAGCACATCCCTGCGGTGCGCCATGATTTCTGCGCGGATATCGGTCCGGATGCAGACTCGTAGGGCTGCGCTTGAGATTCATAACATTGGTCTGCCTCTTGACGAGGACGACTGCGTTGATGGGAGTCCCTCCGACCTGGGTTGGAGCATTTGAACGATTCGCAGGAGCAAACAAATGCACGTTCTCGATATTAACCACGTGACCCAGATCTTCGTGAAATCGTTTGGGCTGGTTGTAATGTTCGCAACCTTTTGCGCCGCGCTGGAGCTAACCTTTCCGGCTTATCGATACAGCTTCGCATCATACGTTCGCGGCGTACGAAATTGGATTATTCGTCTCGGATTCGGTGCTTTTATCTGGCACTTCTACGCTGTGAGCTTGGCCTGGTTAGGGATAAAGCCGCTCGTGACGATCAATTTCGGTACGTTGCTTCACTCTGACAACGTAATCATCAGCAATGGATTGGCCGTCCTTTCAGGGGTTTTGGTCGCGATTGCGGGCGACTTCTTCTACTACTGGATGCACCGCGCTCAGCATGCTGTTCCATTCCTCTGGCGCATGCACGCTACTCACCACTCGATCCGCGAATTGACGGCATGGAATTGCCATCATCACGTTTCCGAGCCACTCGTTTACGCAGGTCTTGTGGCACTACCACTCGCGCTGTTCCACTTCGAATCTGGCGTAGTGCCCGCTGTTGCCATGACCCTGATTACTTTTCAGGCCCATCTTTCACACTCTAGCACCCGCATCAATCTTGGGCCGCTTCGATACATCATTGGCGACAATAAGTTCCACCGCATTCACCACTCGTTGGAGCCGCATCACCGGAGCCGAAACTACGGGTTCTTTACAACTATCTGGGACACGATTTTTGCAACGGCATACTGGCCAAAAAAGAACGAGTGGCCGGAAGTTGGCCTCCGAAACCAGCCCGAGCCGCTCACCGTGCGCGATTACGTTATGTTCCCATTTGATCGACGTCGCTGGCGTAAAGCTAAGTCGGAAGTGCTGTAGGAGGCTGGGAAACCAGCGCAGGTTGACGACAGCGCCGCCGCTCATCCCACCAATGGTATCCATGTTCACTTCAATACATGGCGATGCCATGCGCTCGCGGCAGGCGAGTTGCTGGGCATGTCGCAGCGGCAATTTCGCCGCTACCGCGACCGTTACGAAGAGGCTGGGGAAGTTGGGTTGCTCGACCGGCGTTTGGGCAAGATTTCGACGCGCCGGGTGCCTGCGGAAGCGATTGAAGAGATGCTGGAGCTTTATCGTCATCGCTACCTTGGATGGAATGTGAAGCATTTTCACGAGCACCTGCTGCGCGATTACGACTTCAGCTGGGGCAACACCTTCATCAAGACGCAGCTTCACGCGGCGGCCTGGTGGGACGGGCCAAGCGGCGCGGTGCTCACCGGCGCAAGCGGGAAAGGAAGCCGTGCGAGGGGATGATGCTGCATCAGGACGGCAGCCGGCATACCTGGTTGGAAGGCCAGCCGATGCTGGATCTGATCGTGACGATGGACGACGCGACGAGCACGCTCTATGACGAGCACGCTCTATTCAGCCTTATTCAGCCTTCCTGATCGAGGAGGAAGGCACGGCGTCGAGCTTTCAGGGACTTCTGGAGACCTTGGTCGCCAAGGGACTGCCGTCGAGCCTCTACACCGATCGCGGCAGCCACTATTTCGTGACGCTCAAGGCCGGGGAGCCGGTCGACAAGAGCCGGCTGACCCAGGTCGGGCGGGCGTTGCGGCAACTGGGCATCGAGCATATCCCGGCCTATTCGCCTGAAGCCAGGGGCCGCTCCGAGCGGATGTTCTCCACTTTGCAGGTCGGCTGCCTAAGGAACTGGCACTGGCCGGCATTGCTGATATCCAGGCCGCCAACCGCTTCATCGCACAGACCTACCTGCCGGCTCACAATGCCCGCTTCGCCAGGCCGGCCGCGGTCGAAGACAGCGCCTTTGTCGCCGCCGACCCGCAACAATTGGCTCAGATCCTGTGCCTTGAGGAGGAGCGCGTCGTTGCCCGCGACAACACGATCGCCTTCGCGCTGCTGCGATTGCAGCTGCCGCAGAGCCCGTCCGACATCACTTCGTCAAAGCCACGGTCAAGATCAGGCACTACCCGGATGGCACGCTCGCGGTCTTCCATGGCCCTCGCCGCATTGCTCGATACATGCCTGACGGCGCCGCAATCCAAGAGACCTGCCGCACAGGGCAAGCCGCGTGAACCGCTCCGACGCAAAACTGAAGCGGACAATTGATGTGCTACCAAAACCAGACAACTTGAAAAGCTACCGACAGACGAACGAGGGGGCGGACGAGGAGAGGGCGAAGAGCAAATATTTGAAGCAATCTCCTGCCTGCCAACTGGTTTTGTAGGCAAACCGCCCGCGAGAGGGTCCACGATCCGGCGGTTTCGGCGTTCTTGCCGCGGTGGGTGGCGCATTTCCGCAACAGGTGCGGTCAGCCGCTACGCGTCTTTCGACTAAGCTCTGGGCCGACTTTCGTCTCTGTGTGGAATGTGAAATTATGTGAAATTGATGGCCGAGCAGTCGGCCAGAATCGACGGCCAGCCGAACAGTCTTGAGCTTTTTTGCAATTCATCCCTAACCTGAAGTTGCATCGCTAAAAGGAGCACTTATCGCTTCGGCAGGCACTTGCAGACCATGATCGGAATGTCGTCTTAAGGACGATGTTCCCCTCGGGTTCGGGTAGCCTATCGAAGCGAAATCTTCGATTCCTTATTTCCGTGAGCCCGATATCGTGATGAAATATGCAGACGTTGAACCAGACCTTAAAGACGAAGTTCCATGGTCGGACAGCCTCACCGCTTACGACAAGCAGCACGTCACGACTTACCTGAGGTTCCTGGATGCCTCCGCCGACGATGCCATTTATGAGGAGATGGCGCGGGTCATCCGCGCGAAGCCATCTTGATCGGGCGAACTGGATGATGACAACCGGTTACAAGGAGTTGTTGGCGTAAATGAGGGTGAACGGGCGGCGACACACTCTGCTTGTCAGACGTGATTAGGCGTCCGCCACAAGAACGGTGTGACATCCGGGGCTGCGGGAATGTAGGCTTCCGCTGACGTCTATTCATTGTCAAACTCCGCTCTTCGTACAGGCAGAAGATTCGCTGCGCCGATGCGTCTGTGCGTGGCCATGCAGGTCAGCGGCGGCCGCTCGTGCCTGGCCGGCGCAGCAAGACGGGGGTGGCGGGTCAAAGCCGGACGATGTCCCAACGATTTTTCCTCGCAATCGTGTCGATTCGCCACTTGGTGAGCCCCGCGGCAGCGGAGTCGGCTTGCTCGCATGGGGACATCACGCCGCTACTTTTCTCTTGAAATCGTCATCGCCCTGACAAGACATTTTGCAACGGTCAACGGGTGTCGAGGCGCCTGTTCACGCCACTAGCTGTTCAGCAGGTCGGGAGGATCGAATGAACCCTGAGGCTTTCAGGCCGCTCTTCGTCAGACGTGCAGCGTACATAATGCAAGAGATTGCCAGTCTCGCGGACGCTGTCGATTTCCTCAATGAATGGCCACCAGATCGCAGAGACCTGATCCACGAAGCCGCCCTCAAGGCGTGCTATGATGCATACGACGGGCGAAAGCCTGTAAGTGCAGCGCGCAATGCTTTTTTCGGCTTTGCGAAGCGGGCCGCCATATTGGAGGATGCAACCTCCGCCATGCAATGGCTCGCTGCCTGCAAGTCGGGCAGCGGAAAAGAGCGAGCCTAGGCGTCGGCGACTCCCGCGAGGCTGGCGCGGGGCTGGTCAAGAGGGCATTGTCGACATTCAGGCAGCGCTACCGGCTCGGCTCGGCAAAGAAGTCGAACTGGGCCTCTTGACGCATGATCGCATTTGGAGGGCGGAGAGATGACCGGCTTGAGGAGATTTGACAGGCCGGTTGTTGTCCGGGTTGGCCGCCACAGCACAGAGCGTATGATGTTCGATGTCAATGAGGCGGCCAATATCCTGCTGCGTGATCTTCATCGTGAGATCGAGAAACGGTGGGTAGCGATGGACGCCTGTCTGCAGGTATTGCGTGGTGAGGCTCATCCACCAGCTGCTCAAAGAGCTTTTGTGGCAGCCGCGCTTGAAGCAAAGATCCTGCGCAGCGATTAAATGCTGGGACGATGGCCCAAGGATTCGTTCATCTTCGCGTCGGGACAGCTCTCGCGCAACCGAGTGAGCACGGTGTGGTTCACCCTGTCACCGTGTTCCTTCAAGCTGGGCGCTTGTTTTCATGGACAGGCGAGCGCGCCCAAACTGGTTTCGCTACCGAGCGAAAGTGCAGGCACAAAATCCGGTTGATGAGTTCATCCCCGCCAATGCTGATCTTGAGAATCTTCGTCCGCGCATCTGGCCGAACTATTGCGCATCGACCCAATGCTCACGCGAATTCTTTCACCAGAATGATCAGCGGTAAGCGAGAACGTTCCGCCATGCCAGGAGGAATTCGATATTATCCATTTGCAGTAGAAGTTTCTTCGCGCCAAGGCTCTGGCGCAATTTGAAAGGCACAAGCCGCTGGCGGCGGACTGCCCACCTTGCTGCGCGCAATAATATTCTCTCTGGCCCTGAACATTCGGATTTGTTTGACTTTCAAATCCGTGGCTTCGGCGGCATTGCGAACAGCGCAGAGTTCCTCTCGTTCCAAGGCTTAGCATGGCGTTTCGCCTCTTCGTCCCAATCCTCGCCGGCGCGACCTTGCGCGTGCGGTTGCTCGCCTGCATCGGCGCCACGATCAGTATTGCGCTGACCAGTGTGATCAGCGGGCTTGCTATAGGCAGCGGGCCACATGTGGCGCTGCTGGTGGCCCCTATCGGCGCATCCGCCGTGCTGCTCTTTGCTGTGCCGTCGAGCCCGCTCGCGCAGCCTTGGCCGATCATCGGCGGCAATTCGATCTCGGCACTGGTCGGCGTGACCGTGGCGCTTTTCGTGCACGACCCGGTAATCGCGTCGGGCGTCGCTGTGGCGCTGGCGATCGCCGCCATGTCATTCACGCGTAGCCTGCATCCGCCAGGCGGTGCCGCGGCGCTGACGGCCGTGCTCGGCGGACCGGCCGTGCTCAGCTTCGGCTTCCTGTTCCCGTTAGTGCCGGTGGCGCTGAACTCGACAATTTTGGTGGCGCTCGGCCTGCTCTTCCACCGGCTGTCGCGGCGCAACTATCCGCATGCCCATGTACCCGCGGCCAGCACCCACGGCACCGCAGATCCACCGGCCACGAAGCGCGTCGGCTTCCGTCCCGAGGATGTCGATGCGGCACTCGCCGCTTTGGACGAAACTTTCGACATTGGCCGCGAGGACCTCGAGAGGCTGCTGCGGCAGGTCGAACTGCACGCCATGGTGCGCTCGCACCGAACGCTGCTTTGCCGGGACATCATGTCCCGTGACGTGATTTCGGTGCCGGAAAATGCCACCGCCGAGGAGGCCCGAAAGCAGCTTCCCGACCACAACATCCGCACCTTGCCAGTTGTGGATGCCGAGGCAAAGCTGGTCGGCGCCGTCGGTCTGCGCGAGCTGACGCGAGCGACCGACACGGTCAAGGGCGTGACGTCGAAGGCAGGCACCGCCCCGCCCGACACGCCGGCGATGAGCCTCCTTCCCGTACTTACCGACGGCCGCAGCCATGCCGTCGTCATCGTCGATGCCGAGCAGCGCATCCTCGGCCTGATCACCCAGACCGACCTGCTGGCGGCGGCGGCGCGCCTGCAGACGGCAGACGAGTCGCCGCTCAAAGCAGTAGCATAGCGGCCATCCGAACATCGCAGGTTCAGACCCTTCTGCCGGCAGGCGCATCCAATCTTCGGATGAACACTGTTTGAGTAGAGACCGATGAGAAAGTCGGCAATACCCACGGTCGCGCTTGCTAGGACCGATGATGGCATGGCCGCCGCCATGGCGCAGGTGCGCGCCATTTGAAGCGCGAGGCGGATGCCTTCCAACCCCATATCAAAACTCATAACCAGTTGCTCTACCGTCCACCGCATTGGCATGCCTATTGCGCAATGACGCCGAGGCCGAGGACATCTTGCAGGAGGCCTGTGTTGGGCCTTAGCCCATCTTAGCGCCTTTCGCGGCGATGCCTTCCTGTCGGCCTGGTGGCGCATAGTCATCAATGAGGGCGCGGTCGGCTACGCGAGCGCAAAGCCGCGTGGCAATGTCCGACAACCCGGAGTCGCAGATCATCGGGTTTCCACTCAAGGAAGACCCTCATTAACTGCAAAGCGACACCAAGACGGTGGCCGCTGTAATCCGCGCGCTTAAGGCGACGTCGTGATCGGGCCGACGGGCGTGGTCAAGGTCATGGTGGCCACGAAGCCGGTCGACTTCCGCAATTATGTGGAGCGCCGGATTATGCGGAGTCCGCGGCGGTAATTCCTTGCCACCTGCGGTATTTGAGCAGCGATTACTCAACATATCTGCCGATCGGCTAACGGGGCTGAAGTAAGCGCGCCGGTGCCGACGAAGCCAAGTTTCATTGGGTACCGCACGGCGTTGGTTCTCCGGGTCCGGGGATTACCGCGGCCCCTGCTCCAGCCTGATCCGGTAATTAAGCGACCGCTTCGCCCCCGGTGCGACCAGCATCAGGCCCGGCTTATCGATGAAGTTGCCATTGAAATCCACAGGGCTGCCTGTGCCGTGCCAGGGTTCGATACAAAGGAACGGGGCGCCGCCCGGCTTTGACCAGATGCCCAGTTCTGGAAATCCCCGCCATGATACTTCGATCGCCGGACCACGCTCTGCCGCGTAGCGCACGCTGGTGCTTGCGGGCCGATCCAGGATGACGGCGTCGTCATCGAACAGCCGTTCGGATAGTGCAAGCGTCCTGCCTTCGATGGGCGTCGGCCGCGGTGCTGCGAGCAGGAGGCCATCCTTAAGGCGAGGAATCGGCGCCGGCTCATCATCGGCAAAGGTCAGGCGGTAGGCCTCCTTAGGTAACTCCGACAGCAACGGCCAGTTGAACGCCGGGTGCGCGCCGATGGAGGCCGGCAGCAGCTCGTCGCCTGTGTTGGTGACCTCGAAGGTCACGCCGAGTTGCTGGCGTTCCAGCGTGTAAGTCACGGCCAGGCGAAAAGCGAAGGGGTAGTGCGCGCGGGTGTCGGCGTCGTCGGTAAGAACCAGCGTGCAGGATCGAGGCCCTCTGTCCGCCCACACAAAAGGCTTGTCGCGCGCGAAGCCGTGCTGCGTCATCGTATAGGTCTGGCCGCGGTGACGCAGTTGATCGCCCTTTAGCCGGCCGACAATCGGAAACAGCACCGGAGAATGGCGCCGCCACGCCGGCCCGGCCTGCCACAAGAACTCAAATCCTTGCGCATCCTGCAGCGACACCAGTTCGGCACCCTGCCCGACTATAACAGCTGAGATGCCGTCGCCATGAAGGGTTTGGCTGTCTTGTGCCACATGTCCTCGCGGGCGGGTGTTGAAGGCCGGTGCTGTGGCAGACTAAGCAAAAGCTCTTGGGGACTCAAGGTGTGGCCGGGTGTTGCGCAACGAATTGTGGCCGGAGGATCTCTCCGGCTACCTCTCCCTCACTCACAACGGACAGTCGCTACTCGCGCTCGCCAGTGAAATTCAGCAGCAGCTGGTAGATGTTGATGAAGTGGAGAGAGCGAGAAGGGACTGTCAGGAATCTTGTGCGCGAGGCCGGTTTTCGTCATTGACCGACGAATCTCTCGCCGAAGACGACGGCGAACTGGGTCTTGGCCTCGAACCACTCGCGCGGCGGTCGTTTCCATTCCTCGGCCGCGTGGTTCAGTACCAAGTAGAGCAGCTTCATGGCCGCATCGTCATTCGGGAAGTGGCCCCTGGTTCGAACGGCGCGCCGCAGCTTTGAATTCAAGGCTTCTATTTGGTTCGTGGTGTAGATGATGCGGCGCACGCTTTCGGGAGAAAGCGAAGAAGGGCACGACGTGCTGCCAATTGCGCCGCCAGCTAAGTGCGATTGCCGGATAACGCTGGCCCCAATAGCCGGCCTCGAACTCGTCCAGCGCCTTCATCCCCGCCTCGGCGTCCTTTGCCCGGTAGATCGCCCGCAGCGCCGGTACGACGGGTTTGCGGTCCTTCCATGAGACGAACTCGAGCGAATGGCGGATCAGGTGAACGATGCAGGTCTGCACGACCGTCTGGGGGAAGACGGCGTTGATGGCTCAGGAAAGCCCTTCAGGCCGTCGACGACGCCAAAATGAGAATGTCAGCGACGCCGTGGTTCTTCAGTTCGTTCATAACCCCCAGCCAGAACTTGGCGCCTTCCGTCTGCTCGATCCAGATGCCGAGAATCTCCTTCGTGCCGTCCGGCAGGATGCCGAGTGCGATGTAGACGGCCTTGTTGCGCACGAAGCCTTCGTCCCTGATCTTCACCCGGATCGCGTCGAAGAAAACAAGCGGAAATGATCTTGTCGTCGAAGTCCGGGAAGCGGCGCTGGTGTTTGGCGATCAGCTTCGGGTCGAAGGTACCGGCCCGGTCGCGCGGGATTGAAAGCTGCATCTTCGACGTGCCCGTCAGCACCGTCTTCCTCGACTGGCCGTTACAACCATTGTCGCCGCCATCGCTTCGCTCCTCATCCATTCGAGCTCCGCGTTGAGAATGGGCTCCGAAAGTGCCTTCTTCAGATCGTCAAGCAACCCGTCCCTGGCGAACACCTCGTTCAGATCGCGACCGGCAAGCAGTTGGTCCAACAGTTCCTTCTCGATAGCCATGTGATGATTCTCTCCTTTCCATCATCATGACCTCGCGCACAAGATTCCTGACAGTCCCAGCGAGAAAGCACCGAAGACGAGCAGTGCCTCCACGATCGCGATGCCGTCGGCCACCAAATCGTTGCCCTCAGCACCTACCTCGGCCATGCCCATGTCACCGACACCTATATTGGTACCTTCAGGCAACGCCGATCCTGATGAGGCAGATCGCGGCGGTCGGCGAGGCCTTGCACCAAGGAGCCGTCTCATGATCGCGCTGGCTCCGCATCTCACCGCCTTCCTGCGCGAGCATCTGCCGCACGAGAGGCGAGCGAGCCCGCACACCTGCGCGGCCTACGCCTACAGCTTTCAACTGCTGCTCTGCTTCGCGGCTGCCGGACTGCGGACCACCCCGTCCGGCATCGAGATTGAGCAGCTCAATCCGCCGCCCATTCTCGCCTTCCTGGAACACATCAAAGAAGAACGCGGCAACTCGCCGCGCACCCGCAACGTCCGTCTTACCGCCATCAAAGCCTTCTTCCGCTTCCTCGAGTATAGGCTGCCGTTCTGTCTGGATCAGGCGCGCCGGATCCGGGCGATCCCGATGAAGAAGGTCGACGAGGCCGTCGTCAGTCATCTCACCCGCGACGAGACGCAGGTTCTGCTCGACGCGCCGGACCCGCGTCGGATCCTCCGGCATCCGCTATCAGGCGATGCTGCATTTGGCCTTCGCTGCTGGCGACGCAACTGTCGCCGAACGATAACATTGCCGGCGGCATCAATCGCATGAACCCGATGCTTATCTAGCACCGGCGGAGCGGGAGCCTTCCATCCCATCGATTTTGAGCAGCTCTTGTTCTGATCCCAAGAAGGCGAAGATCGCGGTGGCGCGCAAGCTTGCCGTCATCCTCCGCCATGTGGAAGACGAATGAGCCGTTCCGCCCCGCCGTCGCTGCAGCCTGACAAGGAGCTTTCGATTTCCCGATCAACTCCAGTTCCCGAGATGCGTCATTGCCGGGACGCTGCGCGGACGAGGTCGCTCCCATGCATGCGGTCCTACGGAACCGGGAACACCACTTCGACCCACCCGTTCCAACGCAAACATGCGGCGATCCTTGCGATCGACCCCGGAGAGAACCCTGAGCCCGGCAGGCGCTGCACCAACGAGGAGAGAAGGAGCCTATTGATGAAAGCGATTAGAGAACTTCCTGAGACACGATCTCCGTTCGCAACACTGCTGGCTATGCAACCTCTGCTGCACCGCCTCAACACACTGGCGCATAGGTGGTCGTTTTGCGCAAACCACTTCGTCTACTGGCTCCTCCAACAATTTGGGACATGGATGGGTCTTATCCAAACAACTAATTTTACCGATCTATGAAAATGCTGCATAGCACATCCCTGCGGTGCGCCGTGATTTCTGCGCGGACGCGGCGACGGTGGCGGAACGGATCGAGGAATACCGGCGTATCGGAATCTATACCTTCATCCTCTCCAGTTATCCGCATCTGGAGGAGGCCTATCGATTTGGCGAATTGGTGTTGCCGTTGTTGCCGCTCGATCACGAAATCTCGACGCGACCCACGGCCGTGAACATGGGACCTTTTGGCGAAACGGTGGCCGGCGATCATCGGCCATCGGCGCTGCGCGCGAGTCAATCTTGAGCACCAGAGAATCGGGCAGGGGACCGGTCCTAGCCATCATCGGCGGCGGCTTTTCCGGTGCGGCGACCGCCTTTCATTTTGCGCGGCTATTGCCCGCCGGTGCTGCCGATATCGTGGTCATCGAACCGCGCGAAGGGCTCGGCTATGGGCTGGCCTATTCGACCGGTGATCCTTCACACCGCACCAATGTGCCGGCATCGCGGATGACGCTGATCTCTGGCCAGGACTGCCACTTCGCCGACTGGCTGCAGCAAACCAGCGCCATCGCGGACGATGCCGAGGCTGTTGCCGCAAACGGCGCGATCTACCCGCAGCGCCGTATTTTCGGCCGTTACGTGGAAGACCACCTCCAGCGCTTTCTCCAAAGCAAAACGATCCGGCATGTCAGATCGGCCGTTGCTTCGGTCGAACGCAGTGGTGAGCGCTACCGGCTGATCCTTGCTGACGGCGCAGCGCTTGTGGCAGACGCTCTGGTCATTGCGACGACGCATCCGCCCCCGGCCTTGCCGTTGGCCCTGCAGTCCGTGGCTGGCAAGGCCGGGCTGGTGGCCAATCCCTATGATCTGGAGAGGCTGGAAGCGGTTGGCCGCAATGACAATGTTCTCATCATCGGCACCGGACTGACATCGGCGGACGTGATCGCGACGCTTCACCGCAAGGGCCATCGCGGCCGCATCACGGCACTTTCGCGCCATGGTTACAGATCGCGTGGACATGCTTTGAAAGCAGTCGGTCCGGCCGGCGACTTTACCAGCCTACCTTCACGTAGCGCCACAGTGCTGCTCAGGCGCATCCGCACCGCGATTGCTACAGCCGCTCGGGCGGGCGAAGACTGGCATCCCGTCCTCGACGCCGTCCGGCGGCAGGGACAGGTCATCTGGCAGGCTTTGCCGCTCGCTGAGCAGCGCCGTGTGGTGCGCCATCTTCGCGCGCTGTGGGATGTGCATCGCTTCCGTGTTGCGCCACAGATCATGGACGTGCTCGATCGCCAAGTTGCCGGGGGCAGGCTTGCCTATCGCGCCGCATCGATAGTCGGCGCCGATCAGATCGACGGACGCATTCGCGTCAGGCAGCGACTGCGTGGCCAACGGCGTCTCATTGCCGAGGCTTTTGACAGTGTGATCGTGACAACCGGGCCGGCGCATGCCGATATCTTGCGGACCAACACGGCGATTGCGGCGCTCGCGCGGATGGGATTGGCCCGGCTCGACCCGATTGGACTCGGCTTGGAGACTGATCCGCGAGGCCGTGCGGTCGGCACATCCGGGCGGCCGATTGGCAGCATTTTCGTCAGCGGACCGCTGGCGCGCGGCAGCGTTGGCGAACTGATGGGAATTCCCGAAGTCACCGCGCATGCCGAGCGCATCGCCGCCGAAATTCATCAATGGTTTGGATACCAGACGGCCTTGCGTCGTGAGGCGTCGTAAAGCTGCAAAACACAATGAGGCTGTCCAGATGACACTGACCGAGCGCGTTCCCCTGATTGAAACCCGGACCCCCCTGAAATCTGCCATGCGTCACCTGGCTGGAGCCGTGTCCGTGGTTACCGCAGGTATTGGCGCCGGAAGGACGGGCGCAACCGTTACGACCGCCCACTCACTGTCCGTCGAGCCGGAGGTGATGGTCGTCAGTATCAACCTGAACTCGTCAACCTGGGCAGCAATCAGGCGGCATAGGCATTTCTGCGTGAACGTGCTGCGTGCCGACCAGGTCGCGATTGCCGACCGCTTCGCCGGACGCGATGGCCTAACGGGGGTAGAACGTTACGAGGGGGCCCGCTGGCTTAGACTTGCAACCGGCGCGTTGGCCCTCGACGGGGCGCTTGCCGCCGTCGACTGCGCGGTCGAAGACATGATCGTCCGCCACAGCCACGCGCTGATCCTCGGCAGCGTCCGATATGTGGCGAGCGGAGAGCCGGGCCCGGCATTGATCTATCATCAGGGCGCATATGGATCGTCGTGAGTGCCGATGTGTGACGTTTCGCGGAATGAGAAGGATCCGGTAGCGCGCCAACGAGCCGAATTTGGTGTGTTCGGCGAGAATGACAATTTTCCGCGCCTGTTCATGGGGTCGAAGACGCTAAGCGCTGGATGCACGGCGATGAAAGCGATATCGTGCTGATCGCCAAGATACGCAGACCGGCAAATACTGTCGCGGTCTGGAGATCGACATTGAAATCGCCGCCCAGCATGACGTGCCGATGTTCGTCGGCAGCTGCGATGGCTGTATCGATCATGTTGGTGACGATGCGCGTTCCGGCAGGACGGAAATTCGGCGGGCCAACGTCAGCACGGTACTGCCGCCAAAGAAGAAATTTTCCCGCCATCGGATAGTTCGACAAGGGCAGATTCAATCCTGATGCCGTCGCCTATCGGTGATGTCGGCTCTGCCGCAGCACTCACTGGCAGGCGCCGCGTCCCTTCCATCGTTCACCACACGGCAAAGGCGCATCTTCTACTACCGCTTCTTGCTGCGGGTCCGTCTGACGCCAGCCGGTGCGTTCGATGTCTCCGGAACCCTCGCTTCCTCAGCCATTGACGGCTCGGGAAGCGACGCGTCGGGCATGGTCACGTGCTTGGCGTCGGATACTACTTCACCGGTGGTGAGTATGGGCTGAGAACGAACATCTTCATCGGGAAATATCGGCTGCGGCGTCGTTTCCGCGATCGCACCGTCCGTCTTCGTTTCCGCGACATCGTTCGCGATCGCGGCCAGGTCGACGCCGCCCCAGATGGACTGTGGCCGCTTCACGAGCCCACGCTTCTGTTTGATCTCGACGACAAAGGGGCGCTGCTGCTGCCTCATAGTGGTACTTTCGGAGGGATTCGGGGAGTTGCGAACGTCGTCTAGGCCGATCCCACGCCTTCGTCCACCGGCCCCACGCACATTCCAACGGTTTTTGAAGACGTTGCTGCCGTCCAAGTGGCTCACCGCCGACGCCGGGCTCGCGCTCCGGCTGACCTCTGGCAAATGCTCGTAAATGAGAGTCTAAAATGTTTCGCCTATGCTATGAAGCGCCCAAGTACTGATCGATCACGATCGATCCGCATTCTGTAAGCGAATCCGCCGCGAGCAATTCCGCAATGAGCGTACATGGAGCGCACGTTCTCGCGCCGGCGCGGAACGGCATTCGATAAGCGGATAATCCACCAGCTCTCGCCGTTGGGCTGGGACCATATCAACATCACGGGCGATTACGTCTGGTCAGACCATCTCATGGTCGATGGTGAAGGGTTCCTGCCGCTTAGGATTGGCGCCTCATGATCGCCGACATCCCTACCGTAATCTGTGTCCCAATAATGCACTGGGGCCATGTGCCGTTGCGAAAACGGGAGCGAACGATGCAGGGCTTCCGATCACCGGAAACCCCTCAGCGCTTCGTCTCGATCTTCTCCGCCCCTGCGCAACCGCTTCGTTCCACCTCGCTCAAGACACTCCGCGTTTCAGATCCATCTTCACCGTCTGAACGCAATTGCGAAGTGGAAGGCCGTGACTGCGCTCTGCTGACAGCAGCGTACACCGCTTCAGCGCGTTCATACGCAGACAACGTGACAGCGTCACGCAATGAGTTAGCGGATTTGCCATCCTGTTGGAAATCCGACATCGTCGGAAATCCGACATTGGTCGGATAGGAGCCGCCTCGCGGCGGTGCCCCTCCCACCACCGGGCATACGGGTCACGTACCACGACGGTTCGGCCGAATTAAGCTTGGGCGGAGACATAGAGGCGAGGAAGACCGAGCTCCTCGAAGTAGTGGTCGCGCAGAGCCTGTTGGACCGCCGGGTGTCCAGACATGCGCCAGAACCCCGTTGGCGAACCGGCGGCAGCCGCAGCACTCGCGGCGGCGGACCTCGGCAAGCCGGCGACTGAAGGAGGCGGGCTCCGTCAGATGGACGATCTCACCGAAGAAGTTCAGCTGCCCGCTTTATAGGCGGCCTTCCAGGAAGAGGCCGCTCGAAGCGGCGCTTGCCGGGCTCGATACCGGTGGACTGGGCTCGAAGTCCGCGGTGCTGCAGCATGTGATCCGCTCCTTCGATCCCTGCATGGACTGCACCGCGCATTGGGATGCAGTTGGCGCCGCGCGGCGGCGGTAAGACAGTTTTCAGCGGTGAAAGCCGACTTTCCGGCCCCCTTTCGCCATGCCGACCGCCCACCGGGCGGCCGCTTAAAAAATACGCCATACATTTCAAATCTCTAGCAAGAAAATGGTCGAAATGATGAAAATTGGTCCGCTTCTTGCTGCAAGCATTCTGACAGAGCCCGGCGTCCATCCGGACGATGCGATGGGGCATAGAGTAGCAACATGCCAGCTGCCGAAACCTTATATGACGTCATTCGTCGCCAGGGGATCACCCGGCGCAGCTTCACCAAGTTCTGCAGCCTGACGGCCGCGAGCCTCGGTTTCGGCCCGGGTGCCGCGACAGCGATGGCTGAAGCACTCGAGACCAAGGAACGTGTTCCCGTCATCTGGATGCATGGGCTCGAATGCACCTGCTGTTCGGAGAGCTTCATCCGCTCGGCCCATCCGCTCGTCAAAGACGTCGTGCTGTCGATGATCTCGCTCGACTACGACGATACGATCATGGCGGCCGCCGGCCATCAAGCGGAGGCGATTCTCAAAGAGACGAAGGAGAAGTACAAGGGCAAGTACATCCTCGCCGTGGAGGGCAATCCGCCGCTCAACGAGGACGGCATGTTCTGCATCGACGGCGGCAAACCCTTCGTTGAGAAGCTGAAGTGGATGGCCGAGGATGCCATGGCGATTATCGCCTGGGGCGCCTGCGCCTCTTGGGGCTGCGTCCAGGCGGCCAAGCCGAACCCGACCCAGGCGACACCGATCGACAAGGTCATCCTCGACAAGCCGATCATTAAGGTACCAGGCTGTCCCCCGATCGCGGAGGTGATGACCGGGGTCGTCACCTTCATCACGACCTTCGGCAAGCTGCCGGAACTCGACCGGCAGGGCCGGCCCAAGATGTTCTATTCGCAGCGCATCCACGACAAGTGCTACCGCCGACCGCATTTCGATGCCGGCCAGTTTGTCGAGGAGTGGGACGATGAGGGCGCACGCAAGGGCTCCTGTCTCTACAAGATGGGCTGCAAGGGCCCGACCACCTACAATGCCTGCTCTACCGTGCGCTGGAACGGGGGCGTTTCCTTCCCGATCCAGTCAGGCCACGGCTGCATCGGCTGCTCGGAAGACGGCTTCTGGGACAACGGCAGCTTCTATGACCGGCTGACGAACCTCCACCAGTTCGGCGTCGAGGCCAACGCCGACAGGGTTGGCATGACCGCCGCCGGCATCGTGGGTGGCGCAATCGCCGCCCATGCCGCGGTAACCGCCTTCAAGCGCGTGACCACCAAGCGCGAAAAAGCCGACCCATCATAATCACTCTCGGGGAGGAACAGCATCGTGACAATTCAAACACCCAACGGCTTCACATTGGACAATTCGGGCAAGCGTATCGTCGTCGATCCCGTCACCCGCATCGAGGGACATATGCGGGTGGAGGTCAATGTCGACGAGAACAACATCATCCGGAATGCGGTCTCGACCGGCACCATGTGGCGCGGCATCGAAGTCATCCTAAAGAACCGCGACCCCCGCGACGCATGGGCCTTCACGGAGCGCATCTGCGGCGTCTGCACCGGCACGCATGCGCTGACCTCTGTACGCGCGGTCGAGAATGCGCTCGGCATCACCATCCCGGACAATGCCAATTCGATCCGCAACCTGATGCAGCTGGCGCTGCAGGTTCATGACCATGTCGTGCACTTCTACCATCTTCATGCGCTCGACTGGGTGGACGTGATCTCTGCGATCTCGGCCGATCCGAAGGCGACCTCGGCGCTCGCGCAGTCCGTGTCCGACTGGCCGCTTTCCTCTCCCGGCTATTTCAAAGACATCCAGACCCGGCTCAGGAAATTCGTCGAGTCAGGCCAGCTCGGACCCTTCAAGAACGGCTATTGGGGCAATGCATCCTACAAACTGCCGCCGGAGGCCAATCTCATGGCGGTGGTGCATTATCTGGAGGCGCTCGACTTCCAGAAGGAGATCGTCAAGATCCACACGATCTTCGGCGGCAAGAACCCGCATCCAAACTGGCTGGTTGGCGGGGTACCCTGTCCGATCAATATCGACGGTACTGGTGCGGTCGGCGCGATCAACATGGAGCGGCTTAACATGGTCACCTCGATCATCGACCAGATTATCGAGTTCAATGACAAGGTATACGTTCCCGACATCATGACCATCGGCTCCTTTTACAAGGACTGGCTCTATGGAGGCGGTCTGTCGGGCAAGAACGTGCTAGCCTATGGCGACGTACCCGAGCACGTCAACGACTACTCCGAGGCAAGCCTGAAGCTGCCGCGCGGCGCGATCATCAATGGCAATCTCGCCGAAGTGCTGCCGGTTGACCATGAGGATCCCGAACAGATCCAGGAATTCGTTACCCATTCCTGGTACAAATATCCCGACGAGACAAAGGGCCTGCATCCCTGGGACGGGGTTACCGAGCCACACTACGAACTCGGCCCCAACGCCAAGGGGACGAAGACCAATATCGAGCAGCTCGACGAGGCCGCTAAATATTCCTGGATCAAGGCGCCACGCTGGCGCGGCCATGCCATGGAGGTCGGGCCACTCGCCCGCTGGGTCGTCGGCTACGCCCAGAACAAGGCGGAGTTCAAGGATCCGATCGAAAAGGTGCTCAAGGATCTCGGCCTTCCAGTTTCAGCCCTCTTCTCGACACTCGGCCGCACGGCAGCCCGTGCGCTCGAATCGAGCTGGGCCGGCCACCAGATGCGCTATTTCCGGAACAAGCTGATTGCCAATATTAGGGCCGGCGACCTCTCTACGGCCCATGTCGACAAGTGGAAGCCGGAAACCTGGCCCAAGGAGGTCAAGGGCGTCGGCTTTACTGAGGCCCCACGCGGCGCGCTTGCGCACTGGATCAAAATCAAGGACGGCAAGATCGACAACTACCAGTGCGTCGTGCCCACCACATGGAACGGCAGCCCTCGCGATCCGGCAGGAAATATTGGCGCCTTCGAGGCTTCGTTGATGGATACGCCGATGTCAGACCCCACCCAACCTCTCGAAATCCTCAGGACCATCCATTCCTTCGATCCGTGCCTAGCATGCTCGACGCATGTCATGAGCCCGGACGGTCAGGAAATGGCCAAGGTCCAGGTCCGGTGAGGAGGATAAGTCATATCCATGAAACTCTCGCAGCCGCCGACGCCCACGGTGAAAAGGCCGTCGAGCACCAGAGCATCTATGTTTACGAAGCCCCAGTGCGCATCTGGCACTGGGTCAACGCCGTCTCGATCCTGACGCTTGCGCTAACCGGCTATTTCATCAGCTCGCCGCTGCCTTCCGTGCCGGGCGAGGCCATCGCCAATTTCCTGATGGGGTATATCCGCTTCATCCACTTCGCGGCGGGGCAGGTCCTTGCCGTGTTCCTTATCCTCAGGGTCTACTGGGCCTTTGTCGGCAATATCCATGCCCGCCAGATCTTCTATGTGCCCTTCTGGAGCGGCCGCTTCTGGAAGGAATGGCTGCATGAGTTGCGGTGGTACACGTTCTTGGCCCGGCAGCCGAAGTATGTCGGCCACAACCCGCTTTCCCAGTTCACCATGTTCCTGATGTTCACCGTGCCGCTCTTCTTCATGGTGATCACCGGCTTTGGGCTCTATAGCGAGGGTGCCGGCCGCGACGGCTGGGAATATGCGCTCTTCGGCTGGGTGTTCTCGATCTGGCCCAACAGCCAGGACATCCACACATTCCACCATCTCGGCATGTGGGTAATCCTCGTCTTCGTCATGGTTCACATTTATGTGGCGATCCGCGAGGACATTATGAGCCGACAGAGCATCATCTCGTCGATGATTTCCGGCGAACGGCTCTTCAAGGACAGTGAGGACTAGATGGTCGCGCCAAATCCCTTGGCCTCTTCGCCTTCCCCTCGGATTCTCGTGCTTGGCATAGGCAATATCCTCTGGGCCGATGAAGGCTTCGGCGTGCGCGCGGTGGAAACCTTCCACAAGGCGTATCGGGTGCCCGACAACGTCACCGTCCTCGATGGCGGCACGCAGGGGCTCTATCTCGTGCAGTTCGTCAATGAACACGATCGTTTGATCGTGTTCGACGCCATCGACTACGGCCTCGAGCCGGGCACGATAAAGATCGTGGAAGACGACGAGGTGCCGAAATTTACTGGCGCCAAGAAGATGAGCCTGCATCAGACCGGCTTCCAGGAGGTGCTGAGCGCCGCTGACCTCATGGGGCACTGTCCCGATCGGCTGGTTCTCATCGGGTGCCAGCCGCTGGATCTCGAGGACTGGGGCGGCCCGCTGACGACGCCTGTCAAGGCAGTCATACCGCGCGCAATCGAAACGGCAGTAGGAATACTGCGGGACTGGGGCGTCGTCGTCACTGCGCGACCGGAAGGGGCCGCGGTTCCGCCACTACTTGAAAACGACATCGATTTCGAACGTTACGAGCGCCGAGCCGAATCGGCCGCATTGGGCTATTGAGGAGGATATCATGCATTTCCTTAGGGTTGCGGCGACGCTCGTCGCGATGGCGCTACCGGACATCGCCACGCGCATGTCGGCCTTCACACCGTAGGCGCGCTTGCCGGCTTCAGCCATCCGTTCAGTGGTCTCGATCATATCCTGGCGATGGTCGCGGTCGGCTTCTGAGCCTTGACGCTGGGCGGTAAAGCCCGATGGATCGTTCCCTTGGCCTTCGTGACGGTTATGGCGGTGGGCGGCGGCCTGGGTATTTATGGCCTCGCTTTTCCAATGGTGGAAACCGGGATCGCGCTGACCGTCGCGCTGCTCGGTCTGCTGGTTGCTTTCGAAGTGAAGGTTTCAACGTCGGTCGCGGCGACGGTGGTTGGAGCATACGCGCTCTTCCATGGCCACGCCCATGGCACCGAACTTCCGGCGATGGCGCATGCGGGCGGCTATGTGGCGGGCTTCATGGCTGCCACGGTCATCCTGCATCTTACCGGTTTCGGGCTGGCCTTGTTGAGGTTCGGCAACGCCCAGCGAATTGCCGCGCGGACCGCCGGCGTGGCCATTGCCCTTGCCGGTGCAGTCCAGCTGGCTGGCTGAACTTCTCCCAGGGCCCGCGGCTCCCGATTTCATAAGATCTGGGACGACGGAGGAGGAGCATCATGTGCATCGGCATTCCCATGCGGGTCGTCGCCGGCAATGAGTTCGTCGCGCACTGCGAGCGACATGGCCGGATATCCTCGATCTCCCTCATGCTGGTCGGCCCACAACCGCCGGGAACCTACCTACTCACCCATCTCGGCTCCGCCATCCGGGTGCTGGACGCCGACGAGGCCCGCGCCATCGACAACGCACTCGCGGGTCTTGCTGAAGCTGTCGAGGGGAGGGCTTTCGACGCCCTATTTGCCGATCTCACCTCGCGCGAGCCGGAACTGCCGCCGCATCTGCGTAGCGAGTGAGAAGAAAATTTCCAAAGGGGAAGGACTTTCCATCTAGGCCGTAGTGACGATTTAACATCTGAGCCAGATAGCGATAGCTGCGAGTTTAACGAAGCCCATGAAGTTTGCCAGCAGCTTGTCGTAGCGGGTTGCGACACGGCGGAACTGCTTGTGCAAAGAAGCGCTCGATGAGGTGAGTGTCGTAGGGACGCTGGACCTTGCGGCCGCGCTTCGGTGGGATGACGGATTTCAGTTCCCGTTTCAGCGATCTTTTCGTGCAGGTGATCGGCGTCATAGCCCTTGTCGGCGATCGTGGCACCAGCCTCGAAGCCATCGACGAGATCATGGGCAAAGGCGATATCGTTGCGCTGTCCGGGGCTGGCGATCAGGCGAACCGGTAGCCCGAGCGCATCGCCGGCTGCATGAATCTTGGTGCTCACTTTCCCAAGTCTGGCACGCCGCTTGCTTATCATTTCCTTTGAATGCTTTGCATCGTGATTTGTGGAGGAGACTATGCCATCTGTCCTGGTCCGCGCCCTGAGCGAGCGGGCGCGCCTGCCCCTCATCGACGAGACGAACATCGATGCCTTCCTCGCTCCGGCGGCGGGTGAACCCGACAATGCCGTGCTATTCTTCACCGGCGATCCGTCGCAGCGGCCGGAAGCCGATGACGTCGCCGTCGTCCTCCCGCATATCCTCCAGGCCTTCCAAGGCCGCTTGCGCGGCGCCGTGGTCCTCCGCACGGCCGCAGACAAGCTAAAGGCCCGCTTTAACGTCGTTGTGATGCCGAGCCTCGCCGTGACTCGTCGAGACCAACCGGTCGGCGTGCTGGGCAAGATCCGCGACTGGTCCGAATATGTCGAGAAGATCAGTGCCTGGCTCGCGCCCGACGCGCCGGTCATGGTGCCCTCGGGCGGACCGAAGGTCGAGATCACCCATGCCGGCAAGGAGATCGTGCGATGAAGGCCGGACTCTGGGTCGCCCCCGAGGGCGAGGATGCGGCGATGACGGTGATGCCGATCGGCGCCGAGGCGCCGCTGCGTGCCCGCAAGCTCAATTTCCTCGCCACCAGCAGCGCCGAGGAAATGATCCGCCGATGTCGGCGGACGGCGATGCTCCTGCCGGAACTCGCTGACGCGCTCGCCGTTCAGAAGGCCGACCGGCCGGGCCGGTTATTCGACATCACCGATTTCCCCGACGACGACAAGGAACTGATCGCCCAGACTCTCGGCGTGGGCGAGGTCGCCGGCGTCGCGGCATTGGCGAACGGCATCACGGCCCAGATCCAGGAGGCGGTGATGGCTGGCGTCTGGCGCGTCCGTTTCACCGACGGTGAGGGCCGGATCATTGCCGACTATGTCGAGGTCGCGAGCATTCCCGCCGCTGTCAAACAGGCGTGCTCGGCGCTGCCGGAGTCGATCAGCCACGGGCCGGCGCCGACCGGCGCCATGAACGTCATGCCCGTGCTGACCGAGATCGGTGATCGCATCGCCCGTTACAGCGACGGTGATCCGGGCCATATCATCACCTTCTCGCTCTTCCCGATGAGCCCGGAGGACATGGCCTTCCTGCAGGAAACGCTGGGTGCCGGGCCGGTGCAGCTCACCTCGCGCGGCTATGGCACCTGCCGCATCGTGGTGACCGGCGCGCGCAATGTCTGGTCGGTTCAGTTCTACAACGCCATGGACACGATCATCCTCGATACGTTGGAGATCTGCGACATTCCCTTGGTCGCGATCGCCGCCGAGGATGATTTCCGCGACTCCGAGGCGAGGCTGCGTGAGATCGAGGAGGCCTATTTCAAATGAGCGCCTTCGAGAATTTCGGCAAGCGCGAGACCGTGTCGGACGACGACCAGATGGAATGCGGTATCTGCTGGCATGTCTATGATCCCGCTGAGGGTGACCCGGTCTGGCAGATTGCTCCGGGGACGTCGTTTGCAGACCTGCCGGAAGACTGGCGCTGCCCAAATTGCGATGCGCTGCAATCGAAGTTCATGAGGCTAGGTGATGGACGCTGACGTCGCAGAGAGGGCCGAGATCGATCCCGCGCAGGCGCTCGGCCGGCGGCTCGAGGCCTGCTACCGGCACATTTACGCGACCGCCATGGCCGATGTGCCGATCTGCAATCCCGCGCTTGGCATTGCCTCGACCGGTTTTCGGACTTACGGCGGTCGTGCGTTCGGCATCGTGACTACACCATGGTTCATGAATCTCGTGGCAGCGGATCTGCCGCAGGGCCCTTCCTCCGCCCCAGCTGCCACCGGTACGACCTTCCGTGTCGGCTTGCCGGCGGGTGAGGTCGCGTTCATTGCCGGTGAACTCGATGCGATTGACCGTGTCGATTCCTGCTCGCTGTTTTCGCCGGTCTTCGAGTTCGCGACGATGGAGGCTGCCCTCGAAACAGCGGACGAAGCGGCCCGGGCCTTCTTTGATCCTGCCACGCTCGAACCGCCGCCCGCCCCGCCCGCGGCGGTCAACCGGCGTGACCTGTTGGGCGGGCATTTCCGCAGGCGCGAGGAGGCGTCGGAATGACATTCCTTCTCGGGGCAGGCACGATAAGGATCGATGTAACCGTGTGGCGCGCGCTTGCCTGTTCCGTCGCGGTGAAGGCGAACCGCCCGCAGGGGCTGACGCGCATGTTCGTCGGCCGCAGGCCCGAAGAGGCGTCCCCTCTTGCCGGTCAAGTCTTTTCGCTCTGCGGTTTTGCGCAATCCGTAGCGGCGCGGCTCGCCGTCCTGAATGCAGCGGATATGGCGATCAAGGTGGACGAACGGATCGGCTCCGGGGCCGGATTGCTCGCCGAGCGGATTTTCGAAACCTTGCGGGCGCTCATCCTCCATTGGCCATGCCCCCTGCCGGGATCGCTCGGCGCAACCGCCGGTAGACATCTCCGCGAAGCGCTCGCCGCCTCGCAAGCAATCATCGCCGCGGCCAAGGCCGGGCAAATCGACAGGGCACATTTGGCGGCCGCCGCTGCGCGGCTATCTGCGGCGGCCAGTAAGCTCGGCATCCCGAGGCAGGGCGATACACCTTTGCCGGAATCAGCCTGTGCCGCGATGTTGCAGGATATAGGCGACGATCGGGTCTTCAATGGCCGGCGGCCCGATCCACTGACCATTAATGACGATCCGGAAGTCATCGCCCGGCTTTGCGCTGAGCCCGGCTATGCAAGCCTGCCGCATCTCCAAGGCCGCGTCGCGGAGACGGGCGCTTATGCCCGGCTCGCCGCCGATGGCGTGGAGGCTTCTCATCTGGTCCAACGACTGGTAGCCCGCATCAACGACGTGCGCCTCTGCCTCAAACGACTGACGGTTCTCGCAGCAACCGGCAAGCACGACGGAACATCACTCGCCTGCGGCGGGACCTCGCCGGGCGCCGGTGGCTACGGTGCTGTGGAATGCGCGCGTGGCCGGCTCTATCATCAGGCCGAGATCGGCGGTGACGGCAGGCTTTCGTCCTATCGCATCCTCGCCCCGACCGAATGGAATTTTCATCCCGCCGGCCCCTTCGTCGAGACACTGCTGTCGTCACCCGTCGGGACCGATGAGGCCGCCGTGAGATCGGTGTCGCGGCTCGCGGTCCTGTTCGATCCCTGCGTGGCCTTTGAGGTCAATGTTCGCGAGGCCGCACATGCATGAAATGTCGCTGATGGAGAGTGTGATCGAGATCGTCTGCGACACGGCGCGGCAGAACTGCGCGACACGCGTGAAGTCGGTCCGGCTCGACGTGGGCGTGCTGAGCCACGTCGAACCGGCTGCGCTGATGTTCTGTTATGCGGCCGTGCGACACGGCACGATTGCGGACGAGGCGACGCTCGAGATCAACCGCATTGCCGGCGAGGGCTGGTGTTTTGACTGCGGCAAGACGGTCGCCTTGGAGGAGCGGTTCGGCGCCTGCCCGGACTGCGGACGGCATCGGGTCCAGATGACGGCAGGCGACGAATTGAAGATCAGGGATATGGAGGTGAGATGATGTGCACGGTATGCGGTTGCGGGACTTCTTCCGTCGAGGGTGAAAAGCACGAAGAGCGCGGGCACCGTCACAGCCATGACCATCATCACGACCACGACGACCACCACCATGGCGATGGCGGGCATAATCATCACCATGCCGCGGACTGCAGCGACCATTATGGCAAGGGGATCGCCGGCGTCAATGTACCAGGCATGAGCCAGGAGCGGATCATCCAGGTGGAGAGAGACATCCTCTCCAAGAACGACGCCTATGCGGAAGAGAACCGGCGATATTTTGAGCGCCAGGGCATCTTTGCGCTCAACTTCGTCTCCAGCCCCGGCTCGGGCAAGACCAGCCTGCTGGTCCGCACGATCGATGACCTAAAGGACCGCCTCACGATCTCGGTTATCGAAGGTGACCAGCAGACCTCGAACGACGCGGCCCGGATCCGCGAGACCGGCGCCCGCGCCATCCAGATCAACACGGGCAAGGGCTGCCACCTCGACGCCCACATGGTGGGCCACGCGGCTGAGGATCTCGCGCTCGAACCAGGCTCTGCGCTCTTCATAGAGAATGTCGGCAACCTCGTCTGTCCCGCCGCCTTCGATCTCGGCGAGGCCCACAAGGTTGTGGTGCTGTCAGTCACCGAAGGCGAGGACAAGCCGCTCAAATATCCCAACATGTTCGCCGCCGCCGAACTGATGATCCTCAACAAGGCCGACCTGCTGCCGCATCTCGATTTCAATGTCGGCCTCTGCATCGCCAACGCCCTGCGCGTCAATCCGCGCCTCCAGACGCTGACGGTCTCCGCCCGCACGGGAGAGGGCATGGAAGCCTTCTATGCGTGGCTCGAGGCATCCGCCGCCCACCGGGCCGCGTGACCGAAGGTGGCATGAACCATGGCGAGGGCGCTCGCACCACCGATCGAAAACCCGATCCGGCGACTCCGGCTCCGGGTGCGCGGCGCCGTGCAGGGCGTCGGGTTCCGGCCCTTCGCCTACAGGCTCGCGCGGACTATGCGGCTATCTGGCTTCGTGCTGAACGACAGTGCCGGCGTGCTGATAGAGATCGAGGGTCCGGATGCGGGCCGCTTTCCCGACGCGATCCGGACCCAGGCCCCGCCGCTCGCCCGCATCGACTCGATCCACGTGCTCGAACTCTGGCCAGCCGGTGGCGAGGGGTTCGAGATACTCAAGAGCCTTGGCGGCAAGAGCGCGACCCGGATCGGCGCGGATGCCGCGACCTGCGCCGAATGCCGGTGTGAGCTGACCGATCCCGCGAGCCGCTTCTTCGGTTATCCCTTCGTCAACTGCACCCATTGCGGCCCGCGCTTCACCATCACTCGCGCGCTGCCCTATGACCGGACGCAGACCTCGATGGCATCGTTTCCGATGTGCCGTGCCTGTGCCTCGGACTATATCGATCCGGAGAACCGGCGCTTCCATGCCGAGCCGGTCGCCTGCCCCGATTGCGGCCCGAGTCTCAGCCATTCGATCGCGGAGATTGCGGCGCGGCTCGAAGGCGGCGCCATCGTCGCGCTCAAGGGCATCGGCGGTTTCCACCTGCTCTGCAACGCCCGCGACGATGCAGCGATCGATCTCCTCCGGCTGCGCAAGGCTCGTGACCAGAAGCCGTTTGCCGTCATGGTCGCCGGCATCGAGGCGGCGCGGCAGTTCGCACGACTGAGCGAAGCCGAAGAAGCCTTGCTGGCCTCGCCCGCGAGCCCGATCGTGTTGGTCGAGGCACATGCCGGTGCGCTCTCTAAGCTCATCGCGCCCGGCCTCGCGCGGATTGGGCTGATGCTCGCCTATGCTCCACTGCATCATGTGCTGCTCGACGAACTCGCCTGCCATTCGCCGCACCGACCTGCAGCGCTGGTCGCGACCAGCGCCAATCCCGGTGGTGAGCCCCTTGTGGGCGACAACGCCGACGCCGCGCGCCGCCTTGCCGCGATTGCGGATCTGATCGTCACCCATGATCGCGACATCACCGTCCGCGCCGACGACTCCGTCATGCAGGTCATCGATGGCGCCCCCGCGTTCATCCGTCGCGCCCGCGGCTTCGTGCCCGAGCCCGTCGATCTCGGCGAGGATGGACCTGCGGTGATCGCGACCGGCGCCGACCTCAAGAACACTATCTGCGTCACACGTGGGCGCGAGGCCTTTCTCTCGCAGCATATAGGCGGCCTCAATAATGCCGAGGCGATCCGTTTCCAGCGCGAGGCGATCACCCATCTCTGTTCGATCCTGGACGTGAAGCCGGAATTCGCGGCCTCGGACCTGCATCCGGATTTCCGTTCGGTGCGGATGGCAGAGAGCCTGGGCCTGCCGGTAGTGGCAGTCCAGCATCATGTCGCCCATGTCGCGGCCGTGGTGGCGGAGCATCGGCTTTCCGGCCCGGTTCTCGGGCTTGCGCTCGATGGCCACGGTTTCGGCGCCGATGGCACGAGTTGGGGGGGCGAAATGCTCATCGCCGATGAGGGTCATTGGCGCCGAGCGGGATCGCTTACATCGCTGCCGCTGCCTGGTGGCGACCGCGCGGCGCGTGAGCCTTGGCGCATGGGGGTGGCAGCCCTGCAGGAGGCCGGATGCCTTGATTTCGCGTCGCAGCTCTGGCCAGGTCATCCGGGTGTTGCGCAGCTCACGGCGATGTTCGAACGCGGTATGCAGCCGTCCCGGACAACCAGCCTCGGCAGGCTCTTCGATGCCGCCGCGGCGATAGCAGCCATTCGTCTCGTCCAGAGCTACGAAGGGCAGGCGGCGATGGAGCTCGAGGCCCTGGTCCGGGTGCCGCGCTGTCTCTCCGACGGCTATGCAATTCGGGACGAGGTGCTCGATTTCCGGCCGCTCATCCTGCATCTTGCGCGGGAAGGACTGAGCGGCGCGGACGCGGCCGATCTCTTTCACGGTACGCTGATCGCGGGACTTGCGGAATGGGCCGCGAGGGAAGCGGCACTCCTCGGCATCCCGGAGGTCGCGCTCGGCGGCGGATGCTTGATGAATCGGGTCCTTGCGGCCGGACTTGCGCAAGCGCTTCGGGAGCGCGGTCTCAGAGCTTATTTGCCACGTCTCGCGCCGGCCAATGACGGCGGCATCGCGCTCGGCCAAGCCGCTCATGCGCGGCAGGTCATCATGAACGAGAACGCATCAGCGGAGGAGAGCCGGACATGTGCCTAGCGATACCGGTCCAGGTCAAGGAAGTACTGCCCGACAACATGGCCAAGGTCACGCTCGACGGCGTATCGAAGATCGTTTCGACCGCGCTGATCGACGATGTCCGGCCGGGCGACTATCTCGTCCTTCATGTCGGCTATGCGCTCGCGAAGATCGATCCGGAGGAGGCGGAAAGGACGCTCGCCCTCATCCGCGAAGCTGCTGCCATGGGAGATGCGGCATGAAATATATCGACGAATATCGCGACGGCAGGCTTGCCAAGGATTTCGCCCGGCAGATCGCGGCTCTCGCCGATCCGGGGCGTTCCTATCACTTCATGGAGTTCTGCGGCGGCCATACGCATGCTATTTCCCGCTATGGTCTCGAGGACCTGCTGCCGGCCAATGTGCGCATGATCCACGGACCCGGCTGTCCCGTCTGCGTGCTGCCGATCGGCCGTATCGATGCGGCAATCGCGCTCGCCATGCGGCCGGAGATCACGCTCTGCACCTATGGCGACCTGATGCGCGTGCCGGACTCGAACGGATCGAGCCTCTTGAAGGCCAAGGCGGCCGGCGCCGATATCCGCATGGTTTATTCGACGCTCGATGCGCTCAGGATCGCCGAGGCCGAGCTCGAACGCGAAGTGGTGTTCTTTGCCATCGGCTTCGAGACCACGACGCCACCGACCGCGCTCGCGCTCAAGGCGGCGATAGCCAAGGGGCTCGGCAATTTCTCGATCTTCTGCAATCACGTGCTGACGCCGGCGGCGATCCAGAACATTCTGGAAAGCCCTGACGTTCGCAAGCTCGGCACGATCAAGATCGACGGTTTCGTCGGTCCTGCGCACGTCTCGACGGTCATCGGCACCGAACCTTACGAATTCTTCGCCGGGGAATTCCAGAAGCCGGTGGTGGTGGCGGGCTTCGAGCCGCTCGACGTCATCCAGGCGATCCTGATGCTGGTGCGCCAGGTCAATGACGGCAGGCACGAGGTCGAGAACCAGTATATCCGCGCGGTGACCGCGCTCGGCAACGAAAAGGCCCAGGCCGAGGTGGCGAATTTCTTCGAGCTGCGCGAGAGCTTCGAATGGCGCGGTCTCGGCGAAGTGCCCTATGGCGCGCTGCGGCTTCGGCCGCAATATGTGGTCTACGACGCCGAGAAGCGCTTTTCGATGGTAACGCCCGCCGCGAAGGACAACCCGGCCTGCGCATGCGGCGCGATCCTGCGCGGCGTCAAGAGGCCGGCCGACTGCAAGCTGTTCGGCACGGTCTGCACGCCCGATACACCGATGGGCTCCTGCATGGTGTCGTCGGAGGGCGCCTGCGCCGCGCACTGGACCTATGGCCGCTTCCGCGAGAAGGCGCGGCAGGTGGATGTCGGGAGGGCGGTCGCATGAACATGATGATCAAGGCCTACAGGCGCAAGCTCGATGTAGCGAACGACCGTGTCGACCTTTCGCACGGGGCCGGCGGGCGCGCCATGGGCCAGTTGATCGAGGGCATTTTCCACAAGGCTTTCGACAATGACTGGCTGAGGGCGGGCAACGACCAGTCGGCCTTTTCGGTGCCTGGCGGGCGGATGGTGATGACCACGGATGGCTACGTCGTTTCGCCGCTTTTCTTCCCCGGCGGCAATATCGGCACCCTCGCCGTGCACGGCACGATCAACGACATCGCCATGGCGGGCGCGGTACCGCTCTATCTGTCGGCAAGCTTCATCATCGAGGAGGGTTTTCCGTTCGCCGATCTCGAGCGCATCGCCCAGAGCATGGGCGCCGCCTCGCGCGAGGCCGGCGTGCCGATCATCACCGGCGACACCAAGGTCGTCGAGCGCTGCAAGGCCGACGGTGTCTTCATCTCGACCGCCGGCGTCGGCATGGTTCCGGACGGGCTCGATCTCCAGTCGGACGCCGCCCGGCCCGGTGATGCGGTGATCATTTCCGGCTCGATCGGAGACCATGGCGTCGCCGTGATGTCGAAACGCGAAAACCTGGAATTCGACACCGACATCGCGTCCGACAGCGCGGCCTTGCACGGGCTGGTAGCAGACATGATCGCGGCTGGCGGGGCGCATATCCGGCTAATGCGCGATCCGACGCGCGGCGGCATCGCCGCGACGCTGAACGAGATCGCCAGCCAGTCGCGGGTCGGCTTCCGAATCGACGAAGACAAGATCCCGCTCAAACCGGAAGTGGCTGCAGCCTGCGAGTTCCTCGGCCTCGATCCGCTCAATGTCGCCAATGAAGGGAAACTGGTAGCAGTCGTGGCGCCGGAGGGCGCTAACGCCGTGCTCGCGACGATGCGCGCGCATCCGCTTGGCCGTGAGGCGGCGCTGGTCGGCCACGTCGTGGCCGACGACAACTGCTTTGTCCAGATGACGACCTCGTTTGGCGGCGGCCGGATTGTCGACTGGCTGTCGGGCGAACAACTGCCCCGGATCTGCTAAGAGAGGGTGATGCGCATCCTGCTTCTCTGCCACGATTTCAACTCGCTCTCCCAGCGCCTGCATGTCGACCTGAGACGGGCTGGTCACGAAGTGACGGTCGAGCTCGACATCCATGACGACTTCACTCGCGAGCCGGTCGTTCTCTTTTCGCCGGACCTCGTGATCGCGCCCTTCCTCAATCGGCCGATCCCGACCGATGTCTGGCGCGGAACGCTCTGCCTGATCGTCCATCCGGGCATCCGTGGCGATCGCGGCCCGAGCGCCCTCGTGCTGGGCGATCCTCGACGGCGAAGCGACCTGGGGCGTCACACTGATCGAGGCTCGGGAGGAAATGGATGCGGGGCCCGTCTGGCTTGGGCGGAATTTCCGATGCGCCCCGCTCGGAAGTCGAGCCTCTACTGACATGAAGTGACCCAGGCTGCCGTAGCCTGCGTCTTCGAAGCGATCGGCCGCATCGAGCGCAGGGAAGGGGCGGCGCTGCCGGCGAACTGGGGCAGAGGGTGCGAGCGACCCGCCTGCCGGAGGTCCGACCGTATCCTCGACCCGACCCGACACTCGGCCGAGGAAGCGCTACGCATCATCCGGGCGTCGGACGGAGATCCCGGCTCTACGATGACGATCGCCGGACAGACTTTCCTGGTGTTTGACGCTGAGCGTGCGGAAGGATTTCCGGGGCCTGCCGGCGCGCTCATCGGCCATTCGCGGAAGCTGGGAAGAACCGGAACAGTCAAGCGCAAAAATGGAATTTTGGTGCTCAAGCTTGATTATGTCGGCGACTTTTGGATGTCTTTGGCGCCCCTGAAGGACCTGCGTCAGCGCTTTGCGCATGCCCACATTACGCTGGTGGTCGGAAGCTGGAACATCGATACTGCAAAACAGTTCGACCTCGCCGACGATTACGTTGCTTTTGATTTTTTTCATCGCGACCCAACGGTCAAAACGCGCAAAAAAGCGGCCGACATAAGGCCGCTGCTGACCGGAGAGTTTGATCTTGCCATTGATATGCGTGTTCCGGATGAGACAAGGCCGATTTTGCTGGAAGTCCCAGCCAGGCATCGTGCAGCGATAGTTGATCGTCACGGCATGCAGCAGATCGATATTGCGATAGCGCCATTCAATCTGAAATTACGCAGAACCATCTTCTACAAGCTCGCCCAAAAAATAAGGATCGCCGACAAATTCCCTCGCAGATGGCTTGATTGGTCCGTTGACCGCAAGCAGGTACGTCTCCAGCATGTGTCGGAAATCCTCCTCTTTCTGGTCGCGAAGGCAGCGGCCTGTTTCGACGGCGAAGGGCAAGCGGGTCACCGCCAGAGTTCAACGAAAAGCAAGGCCCCGATCGTCGTGGCCCCGTTCTCGAATTCCAGCCTTCGAGATTGGCCGCTTGCAAATTTCGGCAAACTTGCCGCTGCCCTTTCTGCCCGTGGTGAGGTGGTCTCGTCGGCCGTGGCGAAAGCCGGGAGCGCTTGAGGAGGTCGCGATGACAGCTCGCGACCGTGGAGCCGTGGAGATCCGAACGGCAGTCGACTTGTCAGAATTGGAATTCAATCATCTCATCGAAGCGGCCGCGCTCGTGGTGTCGAACAATTCAGGCGCTGGACATGTCGCTGCCCAGCTTGGCCGCCCTACCATCGGCATTTTCACCGCGTCACACCTGCCGGAAATTTGGGGGTTTCGAGGTCCCCTGGTCAGCATGCTTATGAGCGTTATTGAATGTCGCGGATGTGGTCTGGACAAGGTGCGGCCTGTCCGATCAAAGTGCGCTGCAAGTTCGACATCACGCCCGACCTCGTGATTGCCGAGGTAAACGCTTTGATGGATCATTGTAAGAGACGGGATAAACTTATTGTGGCTCGCGGGTGGTGCGACCAGCACGATCGCGCGCCAGGAGGCAGCTTAGGGCCTGTGTCATAAACACGGCCGGTCGATTTACTCCATCTTGTGGGGCGGCAGACTAGACGGTCGTGGTAGCGATCGCCTGTCGACCGAGTTGTTCGATATCCGACATACTAGCCGACTGAGCGAGGCCTTGGACATTGCCATAGCCAGATGTGGACCATCTAAATCCCGATCGCAGCCACCCAAGGCAACAGGTTGCCTCGACGGATTTTCGGCCGCTGTCAGGTTGCGTGTCCTCCAATCCCCAACAGTCTGCCCTTGTTTCGAAGACGGGCACACGCCTGCGGCGATGCAGCACTGCGTGAAAGGTCCCCCACGTTGTCGCGCCGCTGTTTGGCACGGCACTTGCGCCCGGGGGGCAGCAGCGTTCGACCGGAGCGCCGCCCGGGAGAAGCCTTGAAGCGAGGAAGAGCCCGCCCCGATCCGGTCAGGGAAAGCGACGGTGTTAGCTCCACAAGTCCACAGCGCGGATCCCGCGCCCCGCAAGGCCTTCTACGCCCCGCTCTATGTGCAGGTGCTCACTGCCATCTCCCTCGGTGTCGCAGTTGGCTATTTCTATCCGGGGACCGGAGAGGCTCTGAAGCCGCTCGGCGATGCGTTCATCAAGCTGGTGAAGATGATCATCGCACCTGTCATCTTCCTGACAATTGCGACCGGGATCGCCGGCATGAACGACCTCAAGAAGGTTGGCCGGGTCGCCGGCAAGGCGATGATCTATTTCGTCACCTTCTCGAGCCTCGCATTGATCGTCGGTCTCATTGTCGGCAATGTCGTTCAGCCTGGGGCCGGCCTCGACATCGATCCGGCCTCGCTCGATGGCCAGGCCGTGATGGGCTATGCGGCAAAGGCCCACGAGCAGTCGGTGACCGGCTTCCTGATGAACATCATCCCGTCGACGATCGTTGGTGCGTTCGCCGAAGGCGACATCCTGCAGGTCCTGTTCTTCTCGGTTCTGTTCGGCATCGCTCTGGCGATGGTCGGGGACACGGGCAAGCCTGTGCTTTCCTTGCTTCAGGCGCTCCTCGCGCCGGTGTTCAAGCTGGTCGGCATCCTGATGCAAGCCGCGCCTGTTGAAGGGGCGGGCGCCAGGCGTTCGGTCCTGGGCCTGGTCATCCCGGCCGGACATTTTTTCAATCGAGAGGGCATCAATATCTACATGACGTTGCCCGCCCTGTTCATCGCCCAGGCGACGCACACGCATCTGTCGATCGGCGGTCGGATCCTGCTGCTGTTCGTCGCCTTGCTCCCTTCGAAGGGAACAATTCGCATCACCGATGCAGGCGTCGTCACGTTCGCTGCAATGCTCTTTGTCGTTCCGACCGTCCCGGGTGCCGGCGTGGCGCTTATTCTTCGCGTCGACCACTTTATATCGGAGTGCCGTGTGCTGGCGATCTTTCTCCGCAACGCAGTGGGAACGCTCATTGCCGCACGGTACAGAGCGAGCCGGATAAAGGAGGTTTGTCAGAGGCTCTCACGAGCGAGTCCTTCGGCGCTCTGGCGTTGGAAGCTCAGGTCGCCGGGCGTGACGAACGGCGGCCGCTGCTGGTCAACTCACGCGAACGCCGCTCGGCGATTGGGGTCGGCTCGTCGGAGCGAAGGCGACATGGAGGAACCGCCAGATGGCGCCGGCACCGACACTTATTTGCTCCCCACGACTGCCGATACTGGCGGAACTGCGGGTCAAGCGGTCCAAAGCAACGACCAACTTTTTCGCCAACGGGCCAGCCATCGCTGCCCTGCCGTTCACTGCTGATTGGAGCCCTACCCATGCCGAAGCCAAATGCCGCCGTGATCGCTCTCTTAGCCCTCGCCGTGTCCGTGCTGGGGGCGCTAATGCAAAATCGACATCCCCTCGGGAACCTGCAACTGCCGGAAGGCCGTCGCCTGCTCGCGGCGGACTGGCGGATACTCATTCCGCAGCATCGCGACGCCCTCCTCAACGACCCCGCCTCGCCGATCGCCGGCAATCCGCAAGGCGACGTTACCATCGTCTCATTCCTCGACTACAACTGTCCGCACTGCGAGCGAATGGACCTCATTCTCCAGCAAGCCGTCGAGCATGATCCCAATCTGAGGATTGTGCGTAAACAGTTCCCGGTCCTGGGACCGCCTTCCCAATTCGCCGCGCGCGCGGCGCTCGCCTCTCGCAAACAGGGAAAATATGACGAGTTCAATCGCGCCCTTTTTGCTTTCCGCGGCCCAGCCAATCAAAGGACCACTCTAGCCGTTGCGGCAAGCGTGGGCCTCGATGTTGAGCAGCTCAAGCGGGACATGCAAGACCCGGCCATCACCGACGCCATCGCACGCGATCACGCACTCGCCAACGACCTGTTCATCACCGGCCCGCCGGCGTTGGTGGTCGGCGACCAAGTGCTAGTCGGGGTGGTCGAGATGGCCGGGCTGCAACGCTGCATCGCTGATGTGCGCGCAAAGGCTAAGATTCAGTCTTCCACAGCTGCAAAATCGGTATTTTGACCGCATCAACTGCTCTCGAGGACCAGAATCCTGAGCGCCCGCGCGCCTGAAGGCGCGCGCCGGGTGCTCGTGCACCGAGCCCGCTTTTCTTCGACAGGCTCAGGCGGTCTCGGCCATCCGGCTTCGCCCCCTGACGCGGGCAGCCTGTCGGCTGCTGACGGTCGCCGGCCAGTTGGCCGGCGTCGATTTTGTGGTGGCCTTCCCCGGTGGCGCGGGTGGGCGGCACTCCCTTCTAGGCCAGCCGCGGCACCCCGCAACCCTCCGCCTGCGGCTCCGGGTCCTCCTCTTCGTTCCGGTCCTTCGGATGCGGTCGGCCTTCTACGGCAGGCCTTTCCGGTCGCTTTCGCCGCCCACCCCGCTTCCGGGGGAGGGCGCGCGATTAGCGAACGGAGGACCAGACAATGCGTGCAAACAACAAGCGTTCCGGCAGCCGAGCGGCTGGCGCACGCAAGCGCGGGCGCTCAGGCGCCAGCCTTTATCAGGAGATCACAGACCGCATCGTTGCCGAACTGCAGCGAGGCACCGTGCCGTGGGTCAAGCCCTGGGGCAGGGCAAAGGCAGGCCTTGGCCTGCCCAGGAATGCAGCCACCCAGCGCCGCTATTCCGGCATCAATATCCTGATCCTGTGGGGCGCCGTCATCGAGCGCTCATACCCCAGCCAGAACTGGCTCACCTTCCGGCAGGCGCTTGCCCTTGGCGGCAATGTCAGGAAGGGCGAGCGCGGCACGACCATCGTTCACGCTGACCGCTTCGTTCCCAAGGACGAAAAGGAACGCGCCAAGGTCGATGGCGACGAACCGCAGGCCGTGCCTTTTTTGAAGCGCTTTACCGTCTTCAATGTCGCGCAGTGCGATAATCTGCCCGACCATCTCCACGCCGCCGACGAGCCGCTGCCGGCGCGCGAAATCGTTCCGCAGGCCGAGCAACTTATTCTCAGAAGCGGTGCGGATTTCCGTATCGGTGGCGATCGCGCTTTCTACATGCCCGGCAGCGACACCATCCACGTGCCGCCCCAGCCAGCTTTCTTCCAACAGATCGACTATTACCGGACCTGCTTTCACGAGCTTGGCCACTGGACCGGCCACCCGGCGAGACTCGCGCGCGACCTGTCAGGCTCGTTCGGCTCCAGGACTTATGCGCGCGAGGAACTGGTCGCCGAAATCACCGCCGCCTTCGTCTGCTCCAGTCTCGGCATTGAGCCGACCGTGCGCCATTCCGATTACATCGGCTCATGGCTGACGGTTCTGCGCGAGGACAATCGCGCCATTTTCCGCGCCGCCAGCCATGCCTCGAAAGCCGCCGATTTCCTGCTTGGTCTCAATGCCGACGTCGAAGGTGAGGCGCATGCCGATATCGCCGCATGAGCGCGCTCAATCGCCATGCGCGACCGCCTTGCGCTTTTGAGGCGCGCCGATGCCCCGCGCGGCGCAGAAGCCGCTCGTATCCGCCTGTTTCAAAAAGCCGCCCTCAATCAGCCCGAACCGTTTTGAAGGAATTCCGCAATGATCCTGATCACCGATGAACTGCGCGCCCGTCTCCTCGCCAATGGCGTTGCCGACACAGAAACCGACCACGCACCTGTCGTGAAACTGTTCGATCCGACCGGGCCCGCGACCTGGCTTCTAACCGAACTCGATGCCGACGGCGACACGCTGTTCGGCCTTTGCGACCTCGGCTTCGGCTTCCCTGAACTCGGCAGCGTCAGCCTTGCCGAACTCGAAAGCGTCAAGGGGCCGCTCGGACTGGGCATCGAGCGCGATCTTCATTTCAAAGCGCGTTTTCCGCTGGCCGTTTATGCGAAGGCCGCGCGTAGCGCCGGCCAGATCACCGAAGCCGAGCGGCTTCTGCGGCAGGCAGCGGAACCACTTGCCAAATCCCATTCCGAGCTTCCGCCCGACGCTGCGGAACAGCGCCGCTAGAGCAAAACCGTCCCGCCGCATCGACCTTCGGCCTTCCCGGCGGGACACTCGCACCCCAAACGAGGGAGAAAGACCATGCAGCTGCCCATATTCCACTTGACCGACTGAACATGTCCGCGCTCAACATGCGCCACGCAAAACGCGCCGCCTATCGCCGACATCCTCCCGTCCGTTCGCGCGCGGCGTCCTCGTGCCGCTTCTGGTGCGGCCCAACGGCTCGCCGGAAGTTTAGAGATCGTGCAGGACGGCGACGCTATTTCGCAGCGAAATCGCTCCCCGACGAGCGCGGCGAGGCCCGATCCTTTGCCCGCGCCATCATGGACTGGCGACGCCGCCGCCCTCGAAACCTCGTTGATCGAGGTCATCGGCTGGCGGCGGCTTCGCGGTAGCCGCCGCGCTGGCACTGTACCACGGTCGCACTGGCTGCATGGCATCGCGCAGCAAAATCCAGGCCGGGAAACTGCTTAATGCCTTGGATCGATCAGCCCGCCGGATGCCTGCTCTGGCGCCCGACCTGCGGGCACAGTCTCGATCGGCATGGGCACGGCATCAGCGGCAGGCCTTGTCAATTCCCCGCCCTCCAGCCTGGCTGCAGCGACCGCGCTTTCCACGATCGATCTCCATGCTCTCTTCAAGGACCATTCCCCTGCGGCTGGCTTGTGACCTATGGGCGGATCCGGCCGCCCGAAACCCTCGCCAATCAGCTTTTTTCCCCGCCGCCTGCGGCGGCTTCCTCGCGCCGCTTCGCTTCAAAAAAGCTGCCCGCTCGGGTCCTCCGCTAGCGCTTCGGCCCTGTCGGGTTCAGGCGGTCCGGACGCGCCCATCACGGTCCGCCATCGCAGGGGATGGTCCCCGGCGAAAGCAAAAGGAGACTTCGAAATGACCGCGATCGGTTACGTCAACAAGCAGGAAAACGGCGGCTACAAGGGCCAGCTCAAGACGCTCAGCGTCCGCGCCGACATCGACATCGTCCCCAATCAAGCCAAGAGCGCCGACAACCATCCCGACTTCCGGGTGCTGACGCAAGGGGTCGAAGTTGGCGCCGGCTGGATCCGCACCGGCGAAACTTCCGGCAAGGACTATGTGAGCCTGTCGATTGCAGCGCCGGAGTTCGGACCGCGCAAGCTCTACGCCAATCTCGGCCGCGCCGCCGGCCAGGACGATGACGACACCTACGCCATCATCTGGAACCCGGCCGACTGATCGGCCGACCTCGAGCCTCGCGCCGAGCCGGCGCGGGGCTCATTCCCAGGAGCTCCACTCAAACCCCGTCCGCCCGAAAGGGCGGCGAAAACTCCCCCCCGACTCTTCGCCCGTCCCTGAGACGATCTCGCTCGCCCATCCTCGTCCTCACTTCTCCGAAGCGAAACGAGGATCATCATGGACGACGAAAACGAACGCGCGGCCCGCGCCAAAAAGGGCAGTCCCTTTCTCAGCACAGCCCAAGCCGCCTTCTATATCGGGCTCTCCCAGCGCACGCTGGAAAAGATGCGGCTCACGGGCGGCGGCCCGAATTTCCGCAAGCACGGCCGCTACGTCCGCTACCACATCGACGAACTCGACGGCTGGTCGAAAGGACACCCGCAGCACTCCACTGCCGAGGGTGGTGAGGCCGGTTCCGGCCAAACCGGCCAGGGAGGCCGCTCATGAGCCGGCACCCTTCCATCCATCTGATCGGCAGCCGGCTGCGGCGCTTCCGGGCACGCAAAACCATCGCCGCTGCCGTGATTGGACTGGCCCTGATCGGCTTCGCCGGCTTCGTCAATCCAACGCCCTGGCTGGTCTGGAACGCCTCCGCTAGCGCGCCCGTCGGCCTCTATCGCGTCGGGTTTGCAGCACCGGCTACGGGTCATCTCGTGCTCGTCCGTCCGCCAGAATCGGTCGCCGAACTCGCCGCCGAGCGCGGCTATCTGCCCCGCAACGTGCCGCTGGTAAAACGTCTTGCCGCGCTGCCCGACGACCATGTCTGCGCCTTCAATGACGCCATCATCATCGCCGGCGAGATCGTTGCGCGACGGCTGCCAACTGACACCAGAGGCCGCCCGCTGCCATGGTGGAACGGATGCCGCACGCTCGCCGACACTGAAGTCTTCCTGCTCGGGAGCGACAATATCCGGTCATTCGACAGCCGCTATTTCGGGCCTGTCCCAGCTCCAAATGTCATCGGGAGGCTCGTGCCGATATGGACCGAGTGACTCTCCTGATGTTCGGCACGATTGCCTTTGCGTCATGCGTCTGTTCCGCCTCGATCGGCGCTGAGCCGGTCGCCATCTCCCAAAGTCCGCAGCTTCAAAGGTGGCACGAGTTCACAGCGCAAGCAAGCAGACGCTTCCGTATTCCCGAAGCCTGGATTTACGCCGTCATGGATGCCGAAAGCGGTGGCAGGACCATGCTCGACGGCCACCCGATCACATCACGCGCGGGCGCAATGGGCCTCATGCAGGTCATGCCCGAAACTTATGAGGACATGCGTGCCGAATACCGTCTGGGAGCCGATCCGCACGATCCGCGTGACAATATCCTGGCCGGAACCGCCTATCTCTGCGCCATGTATGACCGCTTCGGATTCCCCGGCCTGTTTGCCGCCTACAACGCAGGACCCGAGCGTTACGAAGAGCATTTGAAGCGTGGGAAGCCGCTGCCGAAGGAGACGGTTGCCTACCTTAAACAGCTCAGGGAAAAGGGGGCTTTAGCCACCGACATGGATGAACTCGAAGGGGAGTCCAAGGCGCCAAACAGCCAGAACGCCCCCTCCGGACGCTCGCTCTTCTTCCTCCGTGATGGCGTTCCCACCGGCGAAGCGAAAGGCGATCTCTTCGTGCCGCTCGGCGCTGATCGCGCTCGGACGAAAGAGCCGAATGGCGGGTGACTCGGCGAGCGGGGCGGGGTTTTGCGGGGCGGGAAAGGGCGGGTGCGGAAGGTCGGCGTAAGGCAAGATAAAGGCATCGCCTCCAGGAGCCGGCGAAGTCTTTGTCTGCACATCGTTTTTCGCGGAGGCTGCCGGCCGAGCCGGGAGGGTGGAACGCGCAAGTCTCTGACTCTGCTTGAAATTGTCGGGAGGCCACGGTGCAGGATGACGAATTCAGGCCGAAGCTCGGCAGAATAGGCTCGCGCGGCTCGAAGGCAGGCAAACGCTTCGCCAGCCAGGTCCGGGCGGCGATCAACAGAGCCGGCGGCAGGCCCCAGCGCGGCGGCCGCTTTAACGGCAGCCGGGCAGGGCGCGGCGGCGCGGCCGCCGCGCTGCTGAAATCACGCGACAGATATGATGCCTTCCGGCAGCGGCGGGTGGTGGTCAAGGCGCGCGTCGTCAAGCTGGCCGGCAAAGGCCAGGATGGGGCGCGTGCGCATCTGCGCTACATCCAGCGCGACGGCGTTACCCGGGAGGGCGCGCCTGGCGAGCTATACGGCGCCGACGGTGATCGCGTCGACGGCAAGGCCTTCCTCGAACGTGCCGAGGGCGATCGACATCAGTTCCGCTTCATCGTGGCACCCGAAGACGGCACCGAGTATGATGACCTGAAGCCACTCGCGCGCCGGCTCATGGCGCAGATGGAGGAGGATCTCGGCACGAAGCTCGACTGGGTTGCCGTCGATCATTTCAACACCGGCCACCCGCACACCCACATCATCATCCGTGGCAAGGACGATCGCGGCGAGAACCTCGTCATAGCGCGGGAATATATCTCGAGCGGAATGCGCGAACGGGCGGCCGAGCTGGTCAGCCTCGATCTCGGCCCGCGAACCGATCGCGAGATCGAGGGGCGCCTGCGCCAGGAAATGGAGCAGGAGCGCTTCACCAGCATCGACCGGCAGCTGATCAGCATGCGCGGCGGCGACGGACTGGTTGCGCCGGTCGGTCGCGACGCCTTTCGACAGACGCTGCACCAGGGTCGCCTGCGCAAACTCGAGCGGATGGGTCTGGCCGAGGAGATCAGCTCTGGCCGCTGGCGCCTCGACGATGAACTCGAACCAACACTGCTGCGCATCGGCCAGCACGGTGACATCATCAAGACGATGCACCGCGAAATTGCCGGCAAAGGACTATTCCGAAGTGCCGCCGACTGTGTGATCCACGAACGATCCAGGCAGTTCGCGCAACCTGTCGTTGGCCGCGTTGTCGCGCGCGGCCTTGCCGACGAGATCAACGACCGCCACTACCTCATCGTGGATGGGGTGGACGGAAAAAGCCACTACATCGATGTCGGCAAAGGCGAGGCCACCGGACCGAAGCCCGAGGGCTGCATCGTCCGTGTCACCCCGAGAAGCACCGAGCCGAGGCAGGTTGATCGCACCGTCGTCGAGATCGCCGCCGTCCATGGCGGGCGCTACAATGTTGATATCCACCTGAAGCATGATCCATCTGCCCGCGAACCGTTCGCCGAAACCCACGTGCGACGGTTGGAAGCCATTCGCCGCGAGACCGGCACGGTCAAGCGCGAAGCCGACGGCACATGGACCATCGCGCCGAACCATCTCGACCACGTCGCCGACTACGAGCGCAAGCGAGCCGCGGCTGCGCCTGTTGTCGTCGACGAGCTCTCATCAATGCCGCTGGAGCAACAGGTCGGTTTCGACGGCGCCACCTGGATCGACCGGGAGATGGTTTCTGATACACCGGAGGCCCTGCGCAACTCCGGCTTTGGCAGTGAGGTGCGGGAGGCGCAAGCCCGCAGGCGGCAGTGGCTGATTGCTCAAGGACTCGCGTATGAAGAGCAGGACCGGACCGTCTATCGCGCCAACATGATTTCGATCCTTCGCCAGCGTGAGCTGAACCGGGTTGCCGGTCAGCTCTCGGAAGAGCTCGGTCTGTCCTATGCTGAAGCGCGACCCGGAGACCGGGTAGAGGGCACGCTCCGCCGCTCAGTTGAGCTCGTCAGCGGCAAATACGCCATTATCGAGAAATCGCGCGAGTTCGTGCTGGTCCCGTGGCGGCCGGTGCTCGAGCGGCATATCGGCAAAGAGGTTTTTGGCAAAGTGCAGCGCGAGGGTGTCTCCTGGAACATCGGTCGGCAAAGGAGTGGGCCCAGCGTTTCATGACTTGCGTGGCAGCCATGCGCAGGTGCGGCAGCATCCCCACGATCTCTCACGGCAACCGTCGCTTCACTCCCAAGGCCGGGCTTCCTACCCAGGACGTTCTGACCGCCGTCGTCGCTCGATTTGAAATCGCAGTGTCCTTGAAAGACGGAGTCGTAATGCCGAAGGCAGTCGGATGCTTCGTTCCTCGCGGCGTGATGGTGGAGGCCGAGGCAACATTCTGGCAGCCCTGGAAATCGGTGAAGCGGACGGGCCCTCAAGAAATTGGGCCGAGAATATCCAAGGTGTCTACCAGCCCGGCTCGTGGAGCAATTTCCATCAAATCGGGATCACGCGCCGCAAGGGGAACTCGGCTTTGATCTTCTTCACACCGGGAAGCTTCGAAAGAACATTACGGTGTATCGCCTCGAACTCCTGGATTTCCTTTACGGAGACGAACAGAAGGTAATCGGTGTTGCCAGCAACAGCGTAGCATTCCTCGATTACTGGATGCTTCCGGAGAGACCTTTCGAAAAGCTCGATAACACGCGAGTTGAGCGCTTCCAGTTCGATCCGGATCGGAATTCTCGTACTCACGGAAAGCTCCTCCTGCCGCCCTGTATCATAACGTCCAGTCGAAGCGCCGCACTCTTCAGCAGTATCCATGCAGGTCATCGAGATGTGATCTACCGCTACGAAGCGCTCCAAAAAGATAAGCTAAGGCTTATACGGCGATCTGGAACTAGTTTTTCCGAGCCCGTATGCACCGCCCTAGCTTTAGCGTCAGCCCTCCGGTGCGCGATATCATTGGGGCGTCGGAGCCCGAGCAGGTCTTCTTTCCAGCTTGCTGGACGGTGCTGTTTAGCTCACGCTCGGCAGCGGGGATGCCGAACGACGCTCCTGCCGTGCCGAGCAAATCCCACCAGGTTCGAATACCCGATGGCATCGTTCGGTCGCCGCCCGACCCCTCTCCACGATCCCAGCTTGCGGTGCCTGCCGGAGTTCCTTCTCACGGCCTCGCTCATCAAAAGCTCGGCGATCGGTCGGATCCGTCTGCTCGATCGCGGCCGCTTCAATTCGGGCTGAATCTAGCCGAGGTGCGTCGGACACCGGGTGAATTTCGCGCTTTTGTAGTAGCGCTGGGCAACATCGGTAAAATCGATTTTTTGAATGAAAATCATCGATGCCATGGATACAAAGGTCTCAATCCCTAGTTGTTCGACGCCACGCTTTGTCTTCCCGATAATCCAGATGGAAGGTCACCGTGCGTTTTCCACACGCCGAGTATCTGGCTGCCGATTTGCCGCGCGCCGCCCATCTCAGGACCCAAACTCCTGGGGTGAGGATTACGCCATCCACGACGCAATCGTCGGCGAGCCTGCACTGGACAGGAGAGGTTCGCCAATGACCAGCCTGTTCGTCGAGGCGCCGGCGATCTGACAGCAATGCCTTCAGATGAAGCATCGACGATGCCGGCCACCGGATGATTCGACACACAGCGCTTTGGGGATCATGTGCATGCTTTCCGAACAGAAGGAAGCTGCTCTCACTGGCGGGACACGAAAGCGCCTTCAAACGGGCGAACCGGAGGTCACCTTTTCCTTGGGTCCCACTTTCCGCTGGCGGTGCAGCCACAAACACGTGAGTAAGAGCCTACAGCGTGCTGTTGCCGGCCGGCGGAGCCCGAGCTGCCGCGGCCCGACCTCATGACGTAGAGGGCTGACCACCCGAACAGCGCCCAAAAACTGGAATGGCCAGCGAACGAGCGGCGTAGTTCCGCAACGCATGGCGCCGGCCCGAGAGATGTGACGGTGCTGCCTGCAGCCGGTAAGCTCGCGCTGACGACAGGGCGGGCTTGCGCGCCGCTTCCGCTTCGCCTTCGCTGCAGCGCGGAAGACCGCCGTGCGAAGGACGGCGCTCAAATGCATTGCATAGCCAACCAAAAAGCGGACTGATAGCGACCCGATTCGCAAGAGAGCGATCCCTGAAGCACGATCAAGTCGACTGACGCAGAAGATGGTAATGCCGTGGGCTGCATAGCGAGGTAGAATGCAATTTATCCTTAACGCCATCGGCAGGGCCTGGCATTCGGCCCTGCTCAAGATAGACAGGGCCCGGTTGCGGCGGCAGCGTAGGCAGTTGAGCGCCGTGGGTGAATTCCCCACCCGACGTGCAGAGCCTGAGTATCACGATGCTCGGCGCGCTAGATGAACAGCGTCATGGCCCAAGTGCCAGAGTGATGACGCCATGCCAGTCTAAGCTGGAGCGGGTCGAAGATCACCCAAAGCGCAGCGTAGGCGCAAAACACGAGAGAAGCCGGCGGCCGGACGTCAGCGTGCCGATGGCATTCAGGATTGGTCCCATGTGGTGCTTTGGCATTGTCCAGAACTGACGATTCGACAGACGGCGACAGGACGCGCCGGCGTGCATGCAAGAACTTGCCGAACCGGTCCACTACGCAGTGGATCAGGCCGGGGATCAAGGTCCGGGTGACTGCATCTCGGCGGCGAGGAATGCGTTCGTCATCCCTCTCTACAGAATTTCGGATGACTAGTACTCCGCCGGTTCGACCTGATGAGTTCAAGCAGCTCAGCCTCATCCGCGTCAGCCCCTTCTTCCAACGCAACCAAAATATCCAGGGCGAGGTGCTCGGCCTCTAACGATGAGCGGGCGATATGCTCTTCACTGCATACCTGGTCGAATACCCGTTGGCATAGATCGAGATCGGAAGGGGATAGACCGGCTCTTTTAAACGGCATTTTGAAAACCCCCAAGCTTCCGAAGGCCGTGATTGTCGCAGTCAAGAGACCAAAATTAGGGCACGTTGGGCTGGGCGAGTCAACAGCATGTAAAAAGCGACATTGCGATGATCGGCACGCCTCAACCGGCTACAGAACCTCGTCCCAACTGGCGGTTGGTGGACGCAAACCGGCACTGCGCGTATCGTTTCTCACGATCCCGCGGCACTGGGCACAGCCCGACCCAGAGCCCATGCCTGCTTGGTAAAACGCTCGATCGACCCGCGGCAACTTCCGGCCGTCATCTAGCCGAGGACGCAGGCCCACGCCCACGGGGACCATGATGGCTGGAGCCAGCCCCGGCCATCGCTTCCAGCCCGGGCTGATGAGCAGATGCACTCTTCTGTAGAATGACCGGATGGCAACGGAGACTGCGCACATCGTGCGCAACCAGTCTCTCACCCCGGCTCTCATGGAGGGCTGCACGAAGCCACTCTGCGTCGAGGCCAGCCTCTTCGTAGTGACACCTCCATGAAATCGCAGGTTACGTGCGATCCGCCCAGGCACCAGCCGTGTCGTGGCGCACAGCTAGGAAAATGCAAAACGCAGCTTCGCGTCAGGAAACCCGGATGGCCGAGATGAGTGGTCAGGGTCGCCGGATGGTCAAACACGCCTCACCTATCCACTGGCTGGATGGCAGCTATCCCAACAATCGATTTTACCAGTTTACCACATGCTACTAGGAGGCTCGGTGCCGGGCGGTGCCCTTCGGGTCGACTGACGCTACCGGGAAGAATTCGGAGACGAGCATGTGCGGGATTGTTGGCATCGTCGGGCACCAGCCGGTGTCGGAGCGGTTGGTCGGCGCATTGAAGCGTCTCGAATATCGAGGATATGACTCAGCCGGCGTTGCCACCATCGCCGAGGGCTCGTTGCACTGTCGGCGCGCCAAGGGCAAGCTCGTCAACCTCGAGGCGAGATTGAAGGAAGAGCCGCTGAGTGGCACCATCGGCATCGCACACACCCGCTGGGCAACTCATGGAGCGCCAACTGAGCGCAACGCGCACCCGCACTTTACGGACGGTGTGGCCGTCGTTCATAACGGGATTATCGAGAATTTCGCCGAATTGAAGGACGAACTGGCGGCGGCAGGCGCCAAGTTCCAGACCGACACCGACACCGAGGTCGTCGTGCATCTCTTAGCAGGACACCGCAGGGAGGGCATGGGGCGAGGTGAGGCAATGCATGCCATGCTGAAACGCGTCAGGGGCGCCTACGCGCTTGCCATTCTCTTCGAGGATGATCCGTCGACCATAATGGCGGCGCGCAATGGACCACCGCTGGCGATCGGTCACGGCGATGGCGAAATGTTCCTGGGCTCCGACGCCATCGCGCTTGCTCCCTTCACGAATGCAATCACCTATCTCGTCGACGGTGACTGGGCCGTTATCGGCAAGACAGGCGCCGATATCTTCGATTTCGATGGCCATCCCGTCGAGCGTCCGCGCCAGACTTCAATGGCCGGGGCATACCTGGCCGATAAGCGCAACCATCGCCACTTCATGAAGAAGGAAATTTACGAGCAGCCCGAGGTCATCGCCCGTGCGCTCGGTCACTACATCAACATCGAAGGGAATTCCGTCGATACGGCTTCTAGCATCGATTTCGCCAGCATCCCGAGCCTGGCGATCTCGGCATGCGGCACCGCCTATCTGGCCGGACTGATCGCAAAATACTGGTTCGAGCGCTATGCGCGCCTGCCGGTCGAAATCGACGTTGCGTCCGAATTCCGGTACCGGGAGATCCCGTTGCCGCCGCAATCGGCGGCTCTTTTCATTTCGCAGTCCGGCGAAACCGCCGATACGCTCGCATCCCTAAGGTACTGCAAGGAGCGTGGGCTGAAAACCGGCGCTGTCGTTAATACCCGCGAATCGACCATCGCTCGGGAGGCCGACGCGGTCTTCCCGATCTTTGCCGGCCCGGAGATCGGCGTCGCCTCCACCAAGGCTTTCACCTGCCAGCTTGCGGTACTTGCCACACTCGCCATTAGCGCTGCTAAGGCCCGTGGAACGGTAACTGAAGATGAGGTGAAGGCGCTCGTCGGGAGCCTTAGCGAAATGCCGGGCGTCATGGGCCGGGTACTGAACAGCATTCGGCCCGATGTCGAGCTCCTGTCGCGCGAACTGGCAAAATGTCGTGACGTCCTGTATCTCGGCCGCGGCACCAGTTTCCCACTGGCGATGGAAGGTGCGCTGAAGCTCAAGGAGATTTCCTACATCCATGCTGAAGGCTATGCGGCTGGTGAATTGAAGCATGGTCCGATCGCATTGATTGACGAGAACATGCCAGTGATCGTCATCGCGCCACATGATCGCTTTTTCAACAAGACCGTCTCCAATATGGAGGAAGCGGCCGCCCGTGGAGGACGGATTATCCTCATCACCGACGAAGAGGGGGCCGCTGCGTCGAAACTAGCCACGATGCATACGATCGTGCTGCCGGCCGTTGACGAGATTATCGCGCCGATGATCTTCTCGCTGCCGATACAGCTTCTCGCCTATGATACGGCGGTCTTCATGGGCAAAGATGTCGACCAGCCGCGCAATCTCGCAAAATCGGTCACTGTCGAATGATTGTGACGCGCTTATAGGTCACGACGTGGGCTCGACCGAACGTGCCCGTATTTCTCCCATGGCTTCGGCATGGGCCATGCCTATGCTTCTAGTCAGGCCGACGCGAAAGCTGTTTGACTAGGCCCGGCGGTTCGAAGTTTCGCCGATATGGAAGCAAGTGACTCTCGCGGCGTAAGGCCACACGCGTCATCGCGGCCTGCCAGTGGGGCTCTGTATGACTACGGTGACGAGTCCCGCTTCCGCACGAAAGTTATTGGCACAGGGCAGCTCAACCCGATGCCAGCTACCCGCAAATCCTCAGCAACGGCAAGGCTCCCCAGCAGTATCCGGACATCGAAAAAACGAGTGACAAGACATTGTGCCGCATTGAGCGGGGTGGGGGTAATTACACCGCGGTCAGGAGGAGGAAGCCTCGGATGAAGTCGAGGACCAAAAGCACGATCATCGGCGAAATGTCGATGCAGCCGAGGTTGGGCAGTAGGCGGCGGACCGGCGCCAGCACCGGCTCCGTGGTACGGAAAAAAAAATAGCTCACGTTGCCGACGAACCGGTGACGGGAACTGATGACGTTGAAAGCGCAAAGCCATGAGAAAATCACGTAAGCAATGAGGAGCCAGTGGTAAATGCCCAGCGCCTGGACCACAGTGGGAATGAGGTCGATCATGCCGTTCTCCATTGAATTGGCGGGGCGACGCGGCAAGTCCTGGTTGCCGAAGCGTCGAATCACAGCCGCTCTTGCTTGACACTATGCCCGCAGATCACCTGATGGCGCGATGACGATCTCGACCGCTCAGCTCGCTCTGGCGATCCGCTGCGCTGCATATGTGGCCTTCGCGGTCGACCACGAACGAGGTCGGGATCCCGACAGAAAGGCTGGCTCCATCCAAAGCTTGTTCTTTCGCCTGTGTGGTCGAACGCGAACCGACAGTTCGGGCAGTTTTCGGTTAGCCAAGCGTCCAATTGGTTCGGGCCTTGTCGGCGGACGGAGCGTCTTCATCAGCAGCGACTCCTCAAGTCCGCTGTCCTTATATTTCTCCTGCAGCTGAGCAGATGGAGCATCACCGCCATACTGGTTCGCACCACGTTCCCCAAAATTCGACGAGGTCCACTTTGCAGTGCTGGAAACTCGTGAGCGCTCGCCACGCAGGTTTCCACCTGAATCGAAGGACCCGAGGACTCCGTCTGCACACGATGCTGATCTCCAAAGCTATGCCAAAAGTTGCGCCACTTCACTGAGCGAAGAGACGGACCGCTGCCTCACGCGTCTGCGCGCGGTCACCCCTCACTCATGTTTGCCGAATCTAATGAGCAAAGGCCGTGCCAACGTGTTCAGCGCCCAGAAAGCCATACTACGCTTTGAAAAAGCCTCCGCAGTGCCGAGATGGCCGGTCGTAATGAACCTGACATTTTTACCAGTGTTTGTTCTGAACCTGACAGTTTGTCTGCGCTGTCAGGATTTGGACACGCGACACGCGCTTCCAGCCGCCAGAAATTGCGAGCCATCCGCACGCTCTGAAGCGCAAGGCCATGAGAGCGCGCGTGCGACACGCCGCATGGCGTCCTTCGATCCATCGATGCCAGGCACCTCGGTGTGTGAGGTCGCCGCACTCCAGATCACCATCGACCGGCGTTCAAGCTCTACCCGTGCATCATGCGGGCAAGGTGGTGGCGGATCATGCCTTGTGTCGGGAGCTGGCCAACCGCGCTGCTGCGAAGGTACGTTCGGCGCGGGCGGAGATCGTTGCGCTTTCCGCTCTGTTGCGGGCCACCGGCCGGTTATGAGGCATTGGTGGGGGGGCGGCTGGTGGTGAGGGCTGTCGATCACAAGATGTTGGTCGCAACCCTCGAGCGGCTGATGCTGACCGCGATCCGGGACCAGCTCGACGCGTATTGACGCTGACATCGTGCCCGACCACGGCCGGCCGAAATGAAGCCGCGGCAACCAGGTGGACGCCAACCGGCGGCGATCAGCGCGACACATCAGCCAGAACCCGGGCCTTGACCCAGAATAGGCGCGGCTCCCGATCGGGTAAAAGCCGGCTTCCCTTTGCTCACGCCGGAGCATGATTTTTTCCAAACTCTGCGGGCGAAGCCCCGATCTCTGCGTCACGACTCCGAGTACGCGATTCGGAAAAAAGAACGCTTTAGAGACAAAACGGCGAGATGATCGTCGAACAGCGGCGGTTTGGTTGCCAGCGCACCTTGCAGCCATGCAGTGGCCGAGCGACTCTCGGCTCAGGGTGGGTATCCGCGGCGAACCGATACGGAACTGTCCATAGTCTTCGCCAGCGGACCTCTGGCAACTCTCGCGGTTCCGGTCATCCCGGCCCATTAGCTCGTCGCACCCGGTCGTGCGTAGTGTACATTTCAGTTCACATCGCGCCGCGCGATGCTTCCGCATGTCCAGAACAGCGGAGAAGCCAATGACGCCTACGAAGTTGCTGATTGAGCAGATCGCCGTCGTGTTCGCAATCGTCATACTCGGCGTATGGGCGGCCACGCAGTGGTGCGCCCACATGCTGGGCCATCAACCGCCACTCGGCTCACCATGGTTACTCGCGGCTGGCTGGCCGATCTACAAGCCGTGGAAACTGTTCGAATGGTGGTTCCAGTTCGACGCTTATGCGCCCGAGGTCTTCGATAAGGCCGGTGCGCTTGCCGGCGCCAGTGGGTTCGTGGGCTGTGCCGCCGCGATCGCCGGCTCGCTCTGGCGCGCGCGACAGCTCGGGTCGGTCACCACCTACGGGTCGTCAAGGTGGGCCGCGACTCAGGAGATCGAGACGGCAGGGCTGTTTCGGCCGGCGGGCGTTTTCCTAGGCAGGCTGAAGGACCGTTATCTGCGCCATGACGGGCCAGAGCACGTCATGGCCTTTGCCCCGACACGATCAGGCAAGGGCGTCGGACTGGTTGTTCCAACTCTTCTGTCCTGGACCGGCTCGGCCGTCATTCACGACATAAAAGGCGAGAACTGGCAGTTGACCTCCGGCTGGCGGTCGAAGTTCTCCTACTGTCTTCTGTTCAATCCAACCGATCCGAGGTCCGCGCGCTATAACCCGCTGCTGGAGGTACGAAAAGGTCCAGACGAGGTCCGCGACGTCCAGAACATAGCCGACATCCTGGTAGATCCGGAAGGCGCGCTGGACCGGCGGAACCACTGGGAGAAAACCAGTCACTCACTCTTGGTCGGCGCCATTTTACACGTGCTCTACGCCGAAGAGGAAAAGACGCTCGCTCGGGTCGCCACCTTCCTGTCGGACCCGCAACGCTCGTTTGCCGCAACAATGCGGCGAATGATGACGACCAACCATCTCGGTGCGGCGGATAAGCCCCAGGTCCATCCGGTCGTGGCCTCGGCAGCTCGCGAGGTGTTGAACAAGTCGGAGAACGAGCGTTCGGGCGTTCTTTCGACCGCCATGTCGTTTCTCGGCCTTTATCGCGATCCCACGGTGGCGGCAGCGACATCAGCCTGCGACTGGCGCATTGCCGACCTCCTGGATGCCGAGCGACCGATGTCACTCTATCTGGTCGTGCCGCCATCAGACATCTCGCGCATGAAGCCGCTGGTGCGACTGGTGCTCAATCAGATCGGCAGGCGCCTGACGGAGCGGCTGGAGGGCGATCCGAAGAAGAGCAGGAAGCATCAACTGCTCATGATGCTGGACGAATTCCCGGCGCTCGGTCGCCTAGATTTCTTCGAAACGGCGCTCGCCTTCATGGCCGGGTATGGCATCCGTGCATATTTGATCGCGCAATCCTTGAATCAGATCTCGAAAGCATATGGCGAAAACAACGCCATTCTCGACAATTGCCATGTGCGGATTGCCTTTTCCTCCAATGACGAGCGCACGGCCAAGCGTATCTCGGACGCGCTCGGTACGGCGACGGAACTCAGATCCATGCGCAACTATGCCGGCCATCGGCTGGCGCCCTGGCTTTCGCACGTCATGGTGAGCCGCCAGGAAACCGCACGGCCGCTGCTGACGCCGGGCGAGGTGATGCAGTTGCCGCAGGAAGACGAATTGGTACTGGTTTCGGGGTTGCCGCCGATCCGCGCGAAGAAACTGCGCTACTACCAGGATCAGAATTTCACCGAGCGGGTGCTGCCTTCGCCAGTGCTGCAAGACGGTACCTACGCCGATCGGCCAGCGTCGCGCCCGGACGATTGGGTCGGACAAGTGCGCGGCGTTGACCGCCGTCTTGCTGCCGAGGGCGACAGCACCGGCGCAGCAATCGAAGAGGACGGCGGTATCCAGCAGCAGCGGCATCCAGGTCTTCCCGAAGACCATCCCCTCCTTGCCCGCGAGCCCGATCAGGAGGATCTGTTGAAGCCTGCTGACGACGATAGCGAGGCGGCTGCCGACAAGCGCGTGATGGACCGGATTTCCATCGCGGCGCGCGCGTATGGCATCAATGAAGGAATGGGCGACGACGAGGACATCGTGCCCGGCTTCTGAGCTCCGCTGCATAGGCGCATTTCAGAGTAGATAACGGCCATAAGCGTTTTCGAGTGTCTGGCCGATGCTCTTTCCGCACCCGGCGCAGCAGCGCCGGCCAGTTGGAATGAGCCGCATGAAGCCGCACCGCATTCGTCATCAGTTTCTGCTTGAGCCCCAATTGAGCGAGAAGCTGGAGAAGCTCAGCCGCAATCCCTCGACGACCAAATCAGCGGTCGTGGCGAAGGCGGTCGAGGCCCTTATCGAGCGGCGTGGGGAGAATGAACTCGACCAGCGCTACGGCAAGAGGCTCGACCGTCTTTCCCGGGACGTCGGACATGTCAGGCGCGATGTCGAGATGATCCTGGAGAGCCTGGCGCTCTTCATCCGCTTTTCGATCACGCTTCATGCTCACACCCCGGTGCCGGACAAGGCGACGCAAGCGATTGCCCAAGAGCGCTTCGATAAATTCGTCGAGCAGGTCGGCCGCCAGATCGCTTCCGGGAAACGGTCGCTTGTTAGCGACAATAGCGGGGAAGGGGAACAATGAGTTCTCATCCGGAAGCCGACCATCGCCGCCGTGCCATGCTGCGCACTGCCATGGGGCCGGCGATCACCGAAGCCCTTGCCGAATCATCCGTCATCGAGGTGATGGTCAATCCCGACGGTGCACTGCGGCTCGACCGGCTGGGCGAGGGTCGAGTCAATACGGGCGTGCATATGCACCCTTCCGAGGCGGAACGCATCATCCGCCTGGTCGCCTCCCATGTGCGTGTCGAGGCGCATGCGGACAATCCGATTGTCAGTGCCGAACTGCCGTCGGGCGAGCGCTTCGAGGGGCTGCTGCCGCCGGTCGTGCTCGCGCCATGTTTTGCCATCCGTAAACCAGCGGCAAAGCTCTACACGCTGGCCGACTATGTCGCGGACCGGATCATGCTGCCGCTGCAGGTCGATGCGCTCAAGAGGGCCGTTCGCGAACGGCGCAACATCCTGGTCGCCGGCGGCACGTCTTCGGGCAAGACAACGCTTGCCAATGCGCTGCTGGCGGAGGTCGCAAAATGTGACGAGCGGGTGATCCTGCTCGAGGACACGCGCGAACTGCAATGCGCAGCGAGAGATTGCGTTGCCTTGAGGACGAGGCGGGGTTCGGTCACGCTCGCCGATCTGGTGCGCTCAACGCTGCGGCTCCGACCCGACCGCATCATCGTCGGCGAAGTTCGGGGCGCGGAAGCACTCGACATGCTGAAGGCATGGAATACCGGGCACCCCGGCGGCATCGCCACGGTCCACGCCAATTCGGCCCGCGCTGCCCTCTACCGTATCGAGCAGCTCGCACAGGAAGCAGTTGTCACCGTTCCGCGCCGCCTCATCGCCGATGCCGTCGACCTGATCGTGTTCATCGCGGGGCGCGGCTCGTCGCGCCGCATTGAGGCGATCGCCGAGGTCGGTGGCCTCGACGGCAGCGGCGATTACGCCGTCACCCAACTCACGCTCCCGCAACTTCAGCAATTTTGAAAGGTCACTTCCATGCGCAATAAGCTTCGCGTTCGTTCGTCAGCCGCGCTCGTGTTTCTTCTCACGGCCCAGGCTCATGCGGCTGGCTCCGGGATGCCTTGGGAACAGCCGCTGCAGCAGATCCTGGAGTCGGTGCAGGGACCGGTCGCCAAGATCATCGCGGTGATCATCATCATCACCACCGGCCTGACGCTTGCCTTCGGTGACACGGGAGGCGGCTTCCGCAGGCTGATCCAGATCGTCTTCGGCCTGTCGATCGCCTTCGCGGCATCGAGCTTTTTCCTATCCTTCTTCTCCTTCGGCGGCGGAGCGCTCGTCTGATGGCGGGCGGAGAGCAGCATATCGAGGGCTTTGAAGTTCCCGTTCACCAGGCCCTGACCGAACCGATCCTGCTGGGCGGTGCGCCGCGAGCCGTGGCGATCCTCAATGGCACGGTGGCCGCCGCCATCGGCCTTGGCTTGCAGCAGTGGATTGCCGGGCTGGTCCTCTGGATCGCGGGACACACGCTCGCGGTCTTTGCCGCAAGACGCGATCCGGACTTCGCGGGCGTGCTTGTCCGTCATCTTCGTCAGAAGGGTTGGTTTGGATGCTGAAGCTTTCAGAATACCGCAGCAAAGCCGAAAGGCTTGCCGACCATCTGCCCTGGGCCGCATTGGTCGCGCCCGGCATCGTGCTCAACAAGGACGGCAGCTTTCAGCGGACCTTCCGGTTCCGCGGGCCCGATCTCGAAAGCGCGGCGGAAGCGGAACTTGTCGGCATATGCGCGCGGGCGAACAATGCGCTGAGAAGGCTCGGCTCCGGCTGGGCATTGTTCTTTGAGGCCGAGCGCATCGAAGCGCTGGAGTATCCGAGCTCGCGTTTTCCAGACGCAGCGTCATGGCTGGTCGACGAAGAACGGCGCGCGGCGTTCGAGGGCAAGGTCGCGCACTTCGAGAGCCGCCATAACCTGACCTTGCTGTTCATGCCGCGGCCGGATGGCCAGGCACGTGCCGAAAGCGCGCTGGTCGATGCGCATCGTTCCGAAGGCGCGAGAGACTGGCATCAGGAGTTGGCGCGGTTCCGTGACGAGACCGACCGGGTTCTGGATCTTCTGTCGGGCTTCATGCCCGAAGTGCGCGTTCTCGACGATGCAGAGACGCTGACTTATCTCCACGGCACAATCTCGACCCGCCGCCATCCAGTGGCCGTGCCAGAAACAACGATGTATCTCGACGGCGTCCTGGTCGATGCGCCGCTTAGCGGTGGCTTGGAGCCGATGCTGGGCGACCAGCACCTGCGCACGCTCACAATCCTCGGTTTCCCGAACGTCACACGGCCCGGAATCCTCGATGCGCTCAATCATCAGGAATTCGCCTATCGCTGGATGACGCGCTTCATTCCGCTCGGCAAGACGGAAGCCACAAAGACACTGACGCGCTTGCGGCGGCAGTGGTTTGCCAAGCGCAAGTCGATTGCGGCCATCCTGCGCGAGGTCGTGACCAATGAACCCGTCCCGCTCCTCGACAGCGATGCCGATAACAAGGCACTCGATGCCGACGCAGCACTTCAGGCTTTGGGCGGCGATCACGTCGGCTTCGGCTACCTCACGACAACGGCGACGGTGTGGGACGAGGATCACCAAGCCGCCGCGGAAAAACTTCGCGCGGTCGAACGCATCGTCAACGGCCTCGGCTTCACCACAATCCGTGAAAGCACCAATGCGGTCGAGGCGTGGCTCGGCTCGTTGCCCGGTCATGTCTATGCCAACATTCGCCAGCCGCTCGTTCACACGCTGAACCTTGCCCATCTCATGCCGCTGTCGTCGGTGTGGGCCGGCCCGACGGCGAACGAGCATCTGGCCAAGATCACCCAGCGGGAGGCCCCGCCGCTTCTGTTTGCCCAGGCCAGCGGGTCGACACCGTTCCGGCTTTCTACCCATGTCGACGATGTCGGCCATATGTTGGTCGTTGGTCCGACCGGTGCCGGCAAGTCGGTTCTGCTTGGCCTGATTGCTCTGCAGTTCCGACGCTATGCCGGCGCGCAGGTGTACGTCTTCGACAAGGGCAATTCCGCGCGTGCCACAACGCTTGCCATGGGTGGAGAGCACCACGCGCTAGGCGCCGACAGCACGTCTGCCTTTCAGCCGCTGCGTAACATCGACAAGCAGGTTATCCGCACCTGGGCAGCAGAATGGATCACCGGCCTCATTGCCCATGAGAACGTCACCGTTACGCCGGAGGTGAAGGAGGCGATCTGGTCGGCACTGACCAGCCTTGCCACCGCGCCGGCGCAGGAACGTACGCTGACCGGCCTGTCGATCCTGCTTCAGTCCAATGAACTGAAGTCTGCATTGATGCCCTACACGCTGGACGGCCCCTTCGGCCGGCTGCTCGATGCTGATGATGATCGGCTGGCCCTGTCGGATGTGCAGTGTTTCGAGACCGAGGAGTTGATGCATCAGGAAGGCGCCGTTGTGCCGGTGCTCACCTATCTGTTCCACCGGCTCGAGGAGCGCTTCGACGGCCGGCCGACGCTGCTCATGCTCGACGAGGCGTGGGTGTATCTCGACAACCAGCTCTTTGCCGCCCGCATCCGCGAGTGGCTTAAGGTGCTGCGAAAGCGGAACGTGTCGGTTGTCTTCGCGACGCAGTCGCTTGCCGACATTGCAGGCTCTTCGATCGCGCCGGCGATCATCGAGGGCTGTCCACAGCGCATTTTTCTTCCCAATGACCGTGCCGTGGAACCGCAGGCGCGGGCAGCCTACGAGCGCTTCGGTCTGAACGAGCGACAGATCGAACTGATCGCCCGCGCCACGCCGAAGCGCCATTACTATTTGCAGTCGCGCCGTGGCAACCGTCTCTTCGAACTCGGGCTTGGCCCCATTGCTCTGGCGCTGTGCGGCACCTCCGATCCGGCCACTCAGAGCCTGATCGACACCATCCTGTCCGAGCACGGGCAGGACAGCTTTGCCTCGCGTTTCCTGAGCGCACGCGGCCTCGATTGGGCCGCCGAGCTTCTCCGGCAATTCCATCAACCAAACAAGGAGCAATCGTCATGATGCGGCGCCGCCTTCTCACCAGCCTGATCACCGTTTCCCTGATCGCCAAACCGATGGCCGACTACATCCAGCCGGCCTCCGCCCTGATCGTATTCGATCCGTCGAACTATACGCAGAACGTGCTGACGGCGGCACGCTCGCTGGAGCAGATCAACAACCAGATCCAGTCGCTGCAAAACCAGGCGACCATGCTGCAGAACATGGCGCGCAACCTTCAGCGTCTGGACTTTTCCTCGGTTGGTCAACTCACCGGCGCGCTCCATCGCGTCGACGGGCTGATGGTGCAGGCGAGCGGGCTGAGCTTTGATCTCGACCAGCTTCAAGACCAGTGGCGCAAGCAATATCCGGAAAGCTACGACGCCGCGATCAAGGTCAGCGACGTGGCGAGCGCCGCGCGCGAGCGCTGGCAGAGCGCGATGCAGGCATTCCGCCAGACCATGGGCGTCCAGTCGCAGATTGTCGAGAACGTCCGTACCGATGGCGACCTGCTTTCCGATCTCGTCAACCGCAGCCAGGGCGCGGCTGGTTCGCTTCAGGCAAGCCAGGCCGCCAACCAGCTGATCGCCCTCTCCACCAAGCAGCAGATGCAGATCCAGACGCTGCTCGCGACGCAGTTTCGGGCTGAGGCTGAGGATGCGGCGCGCAAGGCACAGTCCGAGGAAGCTGCCCGCGAGACCACGCGGCGCTTCCTTGGCTCCGGCACAGCCTATTCCGGCAACTGACAAGCATCTCTTCGAACGAGGAAGGCGGCGGCATGAACGACCTCGGCGTCATTGATCGCTTCATGGAGACCTTCATCCGCTATATTGATAGCGGGTTCGGCCTGCTTTCGGGCGACGTCGCCTTCCTAACTACGATCCTGATCGGCATCGACATCACACTGGCAGGCCTGGCCTGGGCGCTCGGCGGCGAACCCAATGTTCTCGGGCGGCTCACCCGGAAGGTGCTCTATGTCGGCGTCTTCGCCTTCATCCTGAACAATTTCAAGAATCTCTCCGACATCATCTACCGCTCCTTTGCCGGTCTCGGCATCAATGCCTCATCAGGCACTCTCTCCCCGGACAATCTCCTGCGGCCCGGCCGCATTGCCGCCGCCGGCTTCGAGGGCGCGTGGCCGCTGCTTGATCAGGCGAGCCAGTTTCTTGGCTTCCCTGAGTTCTTCGGCAACGCGCTCACCATCTTCGTGCTGCTTGTGGCCTGGTTCCTGGTCATCATCGCCTTCTTCATTCTTTCCATCCAGCTCTTCATCACCATCCTGGAGTTCAAGCTCACGACGCTGGCCGGTTTCATTCTGGTGCCTTTCGCACTCTGGAATCGGTCGGCCTTTCTGGCCGAGCGCGTGCTCGGCAATGTGATCTCATCGGGCATCAAGGTCATGGTGCTCGCCGTCATCGTCGGCATAGGCTCCACGCTCTTCGGCGAGTTCGCTTCCGCGTTGCAAGGCAAGGAGCCGGATCTGGCCGCCGCCATGGCACAGGTGCTTGGCGCGCTGGCCCTGCTTGGGCTCGGCATCTTCGGGCCTGGGATCGCTTCGGGCCTTGTCTCTGGCGCACCACAGCTTGGCGCGGGTGCCGCACTCGGGACAACGGCGGCCGCCGCCGGTGCATCGCTCGTTGCCGGAGGTGCGGCGTTTGCCGGCGCGCGCATGGCAACCGGCGGCAGCCTCGCCGCAGTCCGCGCCGGCACAACCATGGGATCGGCTGCTTCCACCGCTTGGCAGATCCGACGTGCAACCTCGCCCGACTCCGGCCTGTCCGGCGTAGCTGCTGGAATGCACGGCGTCACAAGCGCCGTCGCCGGCGCCATCATAGGCGGAGCGCGATCTGCTGCCGAACCGGTCAGGCGCAGCGCCGATGCCGGCCGTGAAGCCGCCTGGACTGCGACGGGCGGTACGCCGACCGCATCAATGACCGGAAGTCCTGCCGCTGCGAGCTCCGATACTGCTCCGACCTGGGCAAGGCGCCTTCGCTCCGAACAGAAAGCGCGAGCCCATCGTCACACCGCGATGCAAGCCCTCCGTGAGGGCGATCGGCCGGGCGGCAGCGCCAATCCCTCCCTCAACGATAAGGACGACTAGATGCTCTTCAAGCGACCCGTTCAGCGTTACGGGAAGACACCCGAACCCGTCACACCGTATCAAAAGGCCGGTCAGCTCTGGGATGAGCGTATCGGGTCCGCCCGCGTTCAAGCCAGGAACTGGCGGCGCATGGCCTTCGGCAGCCTGGCACTGGCGATCGGGCTTTCCGGCGGGCTGATGTGGCAATCGATGCAAAGCCGCGTCGCTCCCTACGTCGTCGAGGTCGACCGGTTCGGCGAAGCACGCGCCGTCGCACCAGCGATCCAGAACTACGAGCCGTCGGATGCACAAATTGCCTGGCACCTCGGCCGATTCGTTTCGAATGTCCGCGCCATCTCCACCGATCCGGTGCTGGTGCGCCAGAACTGGCTTTCGGCCTACGATTTCGCCACCGACCGTGCCGCTCTTTTCCTCAATGAATACGCAAAGGCGAACGACCCGTTCGGAAAGATCGGTACGCGCAGTGTTTCGGTGCAGGTCACCAGTGTCGTGAGAGCCTCCGACAACTCCTTCCAGGTCAAGTGGGCCGAACAGGTCTATGAGCGCGGCAGCCTCGCCAGCACCAGTCGCTGGACCGCGATCCTTACAGTGGTGATCCGCCCGCCAAGCAATGCAGACCAGCTGCGCCGAAATCCCCTTGGCGTCTTCATCAATGCCATCGACTGGTCGCGCGAACTCGACAGCGCCGCGCCGACACCCGTTTCCCCGAAGGAGTCCGCCAATGAAGAATAAAATGTCCTCGGTCCGTGCCGCGCTGATTCTGTCGGCGTCGGCAGCGGTCCTCTGCGCCTGTGCATCGAAGCCGGTACCGCCACCTCAGATTTCCTATGACGCTGCTGAGTTCAAACCGGCGGCAATTGAAAAGGCCCCGGAAAAGCCGGTCAAGGTCGTCGAGGTGCCAAAGCCCCTGCCGCTACCCGGCCAACTGCAGCCCGAACCGGGCAAAATCGTTGCAGACAAGCGCTCCCCTGAAGAACGTGTCGCAGATGCCAACAAGGCGGCGACGCAGCAGCCCAACAAGTATGGCTATGTCAACGCGGTACAGGTCTATCCCTACACGGAAGGAGCACTTTACCAGCTCTACGCCGCACCCGAGCGCGTCGTCGACATCGCGCTGCAACCAGGCGAGAAACTCTCATCTGTGTCGGCCGGCGATACAGTGCGCTGGGTGATTGGCGACACTGTCAGTGGATACGGCGACAACGAGCGAACCCACGTGCTGGTGAAGCCCTTCGCACCGGGGCTCAGCACCAATCTGGTCATCAGCACCAACCGGCGGACCTATCACCTGCAGCTTCAAAGCACGGAAAAGACGGCTATGGCGGCTATTTCCTGGACCTACAGCGAGGACCAGATCATCGCGCTTCGCCGGCGCAACGCTCAAGCCGAGGCAGCCATGCCGGTGGCGTCGAATGTGGCGCTCGAGAATATTCGCTTCCGCTATTCGATTACCGGCGACGCGCCGCCTTGGAGGCCGACGCGTGCCTTCGACGATGGCCGCAAGGTCTATATCGAATTCCCGCGCCGCATCGATCAGGGCGAGGCGCCGCCGCTCTTCGTCGTTGGAGCTGACGGGGACAGCCAGCTCGTCAATTACCGCATGCGTGGCAACTATTACATCGTCGATCGCCTCTTTGCCGCGGCCGAACTGCGGCTCGGCGCCAAGCAGCAGCAGGTGGTCCGCATCACGAGAACTGACGGCCGGCAGCCGCCCCGGCGGATAGCACATTTTGCGCGTTCGGACAGGTGAGGGGGAAGGTATCATGACCGACACTACTCGCTCCAATGCTCCGCCGAAACTCGACCCCGAACAGCTGCAGTTACGGGCCTCACCCCGTCGTGCGGTGCGATTCAAGCGCGGTGTTATCATCGCGATCGCTGCACTTGGATCCAGCGCCATATTCGGCGTCACTATCCTGGCGTTGCAGGGACCGGCACTGCGCATCAAAGAGCAGGCAGAGGAGCTTTACAACACCCAGCGCAAGCCAACCGCCGAGGGACTTGAAACGCTTCCAAGCGACTATTCCGGCATAAAGCCGAACCCGCCTGTGCTCGGCCCGCCATTACCAGGCGATCTGGGCCGGCCGATCCTCGAACGCCAGCGCCAGCTCGGCATCGCGCCGGGGCACGAGATTTCCGACGAGGAACAGCGGCTTGCTCAGCAGGCGATTGAGGCACGTGAATCGCAAGTCTTTTTTTCGATTGAGAATCGATCCCGGCAGATAGACGTCGCCGGCAGTGGGCAGGATGTGCAGAGGCCAATTGAGCCGCTTCGGCAATCCGATGCCGCACGCGCGTCGGTTTCCGTTGCCCCGGCCGAGGGCGACCAGAACAATCAGCAGCGCAAGCTCGATCTTATCAGCCAGCGGAACACAAGCGGGATCTACAACCCGCATTCCTTGCAGACGCCGGCTTCGCCGTATCAGCTGATGGCCGGCAGCGTGATCGCAGCAAGCCTGATCACCGGCATCAATTCCGACTTGCCCGGCCTCGCCGTCGCACAGGTCACCGAGAATGTGCACGACACGGTCACCGGCAGTATCTTGCTTATCCCACAGGGGTCTCGCCTGATCGGCACCTATGACAGCGTTGTCGCCTTCGGGCAAAGACGCGCGCTGCTGGTCTGGCAACGCATTTTGCTCCCCGACGGCTCGTCAATCGAAATCGACAATCTGCCCGCGACAGACACTGCCGGCTATGCTGGCCTTGAGGACAAGGTGGATTTCCACACTTGGCAGCTGATCAAGGGAGTTGCATTAGCCACATTGCTTGGCGTCGGCACGGAATTGAGCCTCGGGGAAGACGAAAGCGATCTGGTGAAAGCAATCCGGGAATCCGCCCAGCAGAACGTCAGTCGGGCCGGCCAGCGCATCACCGAAAAGAACCTCAATATTCAACCCACCATCACCATCCGCCCCGGTTGGCCGCTGCGCGTTGTCGTACACAAGGATCTCGTGCTGGGGGAGTACCCGAGTTGAACAGGAGTAGTCATGGCCAACCTGAAATTGGGAAAGCTTCCAGACCGGACGCCTTCCAAGATCACTATCACCGTTAGCGCGGACCTGAGCCAAGCGCTCCAGGACTATGCGGCGCTTTACCGTGAGACCTACGGCGAGTCGGAAACAGTGGCCGAACTCATTCCATTTATGCTGGCGGGGTTTCTGGAAGGCGACCGAGCGTTTGCCAAGGCCAGAAAGAAGGTTTGACGACGGCCAGCATACCGGACAGGCCCCAATGCCTGGGAGGCTCAGATTCCGAGTAATTGAGGCAGAGAGTTGGTCAAGTCCACCCATGGCTCGCCACCCGATCGCGGGGTGTCCATCGACACTATCGCTAGAGGAACACGAATCCTGTCTGGCTGTCGCGGCCTAGTGGTCGTGCCGAAGCCCAGGCACCCGGGTATACCAAGAATGCGGAGTAACACTGGGTCGATGTCATCATCGGCAGCACGTAGATGCTCCGCATCAGTTTAACTTTGCCCGTCTTCGATTGGTAATGGCTATGTGTCGTTCGTTTCCCCCACGAGAGAGAGAGAGAGAGAGAGAGAGAGAGAGAGACACCTTAACTTTCGCATCTTCAGGTACGCGGACGATAGCGTCGCCTATGGCGAACGACTTTCCCATCAGGTTCTGAACGCGTCTTGTTGCTAAGGTCGCCAATGGCTAGTCAAACGTCGAGCAGTCGGTTCGCGACCGACTCAAACCGCGACCGCACTATCTGGCTCAAACTGCGACCGAGTGCCTGGCCGTTCCGCTTTGAAAATGTTTGTCGAACTTGGCCGCGATGCTTCGGACGAAGGGGCGACTTTCAGCCGGCACGACCAAACTGTCGCCATCGAGTTCCAGCAATCGAACGGGATCGTGGAGGGCCATGGTACTCGACTGAAGAAGGAGCTTCTGGCCGGCTTTGCCGAAGCGCTCCACCAGATCGACTGCCGAGAAGGCGAAATCACACATCAGCCTTTCGATGATCCAGCCGCGAACGCGGTCGTCGTCGGAAAGCGCGATACCCCGGACAGTCGCCAGCCCGCCGTGCGCAACCATACCTGCGTACTCGGCGGTTGAAGTCTTGTTCTGTACGTAGCCCTGGCGAAAACGGCCGATGGACGAGGGGCCAAGTCCGATCAAAGTCTCGCAGCGATCCTCGGTGTAGCCCTGAAAATTGCGACGCAAAGCCCCTGCGCGGGACGCTATCGCCAAGGCATCGCCCGGCTTGGCAAAATGATCGAGCCCAATTGTTTCATATCCCTTATCCACAATCGCTCGCGCAGCGAGTTGCGATTGGACGAACCGCTCGGCAGGGCCAGCCAGCCACGCTTCGTCGATCATCGTCTGGTGCTTCTTAAACCAGGGCACATGCGCGTAGCCGAACAACGCCATCCTGTCCGGTTCCAGCGTCAGCGCCTGCGCTAGGGTGGAACAGACGCTCTCCCTGGTCTGGTGCGGCAAGCCGTAGAGCAGGTCCAGATTCACAGAACCGACCCCGCAGGAGCGAACTCTGTCGACGACAGCCTTCGTCTGCAAAAAGCTTTGCTCGCGGTTGATTGCCTTTTGCACTTTTGGATCGAAATCCTGGACGCCGAGACTCGCCCTGGTCATGCCGATTCCGGCGAGCGCATCAAGGCGCGCCTCATCCATGTCGTTTGGATCGATCTCGACGCTGATTTTCGTATCCGAGACAAAATCGAAGCTGTCGCGCAAAAACGTGCCAAGAGCCACCATGTCCCCGGGCTTCAGCATGGTGGGCGAACCGCCGCCGAAGTGGACTGCGCGGACATGCCCCTTTCTGCTGACGAGACCCGCCAACCGTCGCGATCTCCGCTTTTAGCGAGCGCAGATAGGCGGCCACCGGCTCATAGTGACGCGTCTGCTTAGTATGACACGCACAGAACCAGCACAGTCTGTCGCAATAGGGGATGTGCAGATAAAGCGAGATCTCGCCGCCACTTTCGAGTGCCTCCAGCCAGTCGCGATAAACGGCGACATCGACGCCTGCGTGAAAATGCGGCGCAGTCGGATAACTGGTATATCGCGGGACGTTCTCGCCAATCCTGGCAGCTAATGCCGATTGCATGTCCTTTGTCCACCGTGTTTGCATCGCTGGGACTCTGGACGCATTGGTGAGCCAAATCCCTGATTTTGATCAAACCACGAGCAAGGACAAACTGCCGCAAGGATTTCTCTACCGTAGATTGGTACCCTGCCGGCAATTGGGATCGGGTGGAGCGAGCGCATGACAGTACGGCACGACATTCATACTTCCGGCATTCCCGTTCTTTGCCTCTCATGCGAGGCACGGCGTCGCGGCGTCTGCGGTGCGCTCGATCCAGATAATTTGGTTGGGCTCGCCAAGACTTGCTCTCGGCGCCAGATCGAGTCAGGAGTGGAACTGATCGGCGACGCACAGGCGGTCGACAGCTATTCGAACGTGCTTTCAGGCGTGGTGAAGCTGACAAAGAGCCTTTCGGATGGGCGCCAGCAGATCGTCGGTCTCCAGTTTGCACCGGATTTTCTGGGACGTCCTTTTAAGGTGGAAAGCTTGATCAATGCGGAAGCGGTGACAGCTGTCACGCTGTGCTCGTTTCCAAGGGCAGCCGTCGAACGGATGATGAAGAAGTCGCCGGAATTCGAGCATCGCCTGCTCAAGCAGACGCTGAATGAACTCGATGAAGCACGCGAGTGGATGGTGACGTTGGGGCGCAAGACCGCATCGGAAAAGGTGGCGAGTTTTCTCCTCATGATCGCTCGGAATATGGATTCCAGTGTTGACCCGGCAGCCAGGTCAGCGTCCTTCGATCTGCCGCTGACGCGTGCCGAGATCTCTGATTTCCTTGGAATTACGAACGAGACTGTGACCCGGCAGCTGACGCGATTGCGGGCTGACGGCGTGATCCGGATCGAGAACACACGCCATGTGATGGTGGACAGCATGAGCCGTCTGGAGCAGCGCTGTGGCGGCCTAGGCGCGCGGCAACCCTAACCCGCGAGGCCCACGTCGCTTATTCGGGTCCGCGGCAGGACATGTTCGCGTTCTATGCGTGTCACCGCCAGCCTTCGAAGGAGCCGCGTAGCACGATCGCAACAGCTTCAGCGCTTTCTTTCGGATCACAATGACCAATGGTGTGTTTTGAGCACATTCCGACGAAGCATTGATCCTCTAGGGTGGCCAACGCGTAACCGGCCGGTGGGGGCAAGATTGCCCCTCTGCAGACGTTGCCTCATCCACATCGCCCGCGATCGCCTCTACGCCCGATCCGGTGATCGAAACGACGATGCGGAGGCGCATCCGGCTGACCGAACAGATCGCGATGCCGCCGCCGGCCGGCTCCGACGTCTTGAGATTATGCGAACTTGCTGTCCGCCGGCGAAAAACGGACGTTCGCATCGTCATTGCCTTGCTTGCCGTGTTGGCGGGTGACGTTGAGCACCGTCTCCACCGTCAAAGGCGCGGCTTCGGCGCCGTTGGCTGCGTACCGATCACCGGCCGAGGTGCGAGTTCGATGCGCTCGGCCGCGGGCATTCAGCACTGAAGTTCTTGGACAGCAGCGCCAGCGGCGACCAACGATGGCCACCTTGCGCGCCACCGGCCAGGCGCCCTCGCAGTCCTTCAGCACGACATGGTCGACGCTGAGCGCTCCCGAGCAGATGCCGTTGATGCCGCTGATCTTGCGCTCGTCGGTCGAAGCCAGACGCGAAATGGTGCCGGCGAGGTTGTCTCGTCCACGCTCGGTCCTGGTTAGGACAACGAGCGCCCCAATCGCTCCGGCGACCTCGATGACAGCGTGTAGAGGACAATGCGAAGGATGCGCCTGAATATCTCCATCACTCAGAACGCCTGTCCGATGCCGACATAGATGCCGTACTTCCGATCGCCGGGGTTCGGTTGAGTGGTATGGCGGCGTCGATGCGCAGCGGCCCGACGGCGCGAGATAGCGCAGGCCGACACCGGCGCCGACCTTGACGTCGGAGAAGTTGGGAACCGACATATTCGATACCGCACCGGCATCGACGAACGGCACGACGCCGATCGTGTCGGTGATGGCGATGCGCATCTCGAACGAGGTCTCGAAGAAGGACAGCCCGCCGATCGGCTCTCCGTCGGCGTCCTTCGGACCGATGCCCTGATAAGCATAACCGCGGATCGAGCCGCCGCCGCCAGAATAGAAGCGCCGGTCGGCCGGAACATCCTGAAGGCCGGCGCCGATGATCGAGCCGATGGCGACGCGTTCGGCCAGGACGAACTTCGAGGCCGCGTCGAGCGCCTGATAGGCCGATCCTTCGCCCCTCAGCTTGACGAAGGCGGCACCGTTCAAAATGTCGTAGCTCGGCTCGGCATAGGCCAGCGCCCTGAATCCGGTCGTCGGGTTGAGCCGGCTGTCGCGGTTGTCGTAGACATAGCGCAGCGGAACGCTGGCAATCAGATAGGTGTGCTTGCCGAAAGAATCGGTGATCTTCGAATAGTCGAGCGCGACTTCCGCCGAAACCGTCTGCTGCCTGTCGAGGTCATACGACAGGCCGGTGTTGCCCTTGACCGAGAAACGGTCGTAGGCGTCGGGATGCTCCAGCACGGTGTTGGCGCCGGCGAAGAATTTAGACGCCGGCCCGACCACGCCCGGCTTTTCGAACATGATGCCGGCATTGTAGTTGAGCTCGGTCAGTTCGTTGCTGCCGATGCCGCTGATTTCGCCCTCGATGCGCAGTTTTTCGGCACGGCCGAACAGATTGCGGTGACCCCAATAGCCTTCGAGGCCGAGCCCCTCGGTGTTGGAGAAGGTGCCGCCAAGACCGAAATAGCGCGGCTTGCGCTCGCTCACTTCAACGCCGATCGGGATGTTGCCGTCGGCGTCGAGACCGTCGGCCTCTTTCAGCGTGACGCTGTTGAAGACTTCCAGCCCGAGCAGCCGGTCGCGCGCCTCGTCGACCTCTTCCGGCGAATATTGGCGGCCGCGCTTCAGGCCGGTCATGTATTCGGTGAAATCGCGGTCGACCTTCTCGGTGCCTTCGACCGTGGTGTCGCCGTAGCCGGCAACCGGCCCGGCGGCCACGGTCAGCGTCACGTCGAGCGTCGAGGTGGCGTGATCGGCAACGATCTCGCGGGCCGTCACCTTGGCCAGCGGCCTGCCTTGTTCCTTGAGCGCCCGCACGATCGACGCCTCGGCCTTGAGCACGGCACCGGAACCGGCATCGCCGCCGGCGATCAGGCCGAAATCGGCGCCAGCCAGCCCCGCCGCGTCGCCCTCCAGCCTGATGTCGCCAAGCGTGAACTTCGGCCCGGCCGCAATGTTGATAACCACCGGAATCGGCTGCGGACCCAAAAATTCGGCGTCGGGCGGCAAATCGTCGAGCCGCTTGCCATCGATGGTAATGGTGACGACGCCCTCATAGCGGGCGTCCGCATAAAGGGCGGCGACAAGCTGATCGCGGTCGGCACGCGCCTTGGCCAGCAGGCCGAGCGAACCGGAGACCGGACGTTCTTCGTCGTCCTTCAGCGCCGAGGCGTTTTCGAGCTTCTCGGCGAGATCCTCGTCGGCGTCGGGCGCCTCGATGGTCAACGCATAGCGCAGCGGATCGACGATGTCGGCATCTTCATCCGCATTTCCGCTCGCGCCGACCAGTGCTGTCGAGCATAGCAAGGCGGAAAGCAAGGCGAGCGAAAACACGCGCCGTGGCGCGGTTCCTCCCGACATCTGCCTTTCAGACGCCGACATTAGGTCACCTAGCTGCCGAAAAATCGTGCGGCCCTGACATGGATCAGGGCGAACAGGCGGCGGCTACGCGATGAGTGCACAGCGGATTTGGCGTTCACCGGATTCGAGATCGGGACCTGCGATGAAATTCGGCACAGAGATCGTCCTTCTAAGCCTGGTTGCTTTTGCGGCCCTGGTGGCTGCCGGCTTCGGGGTGGACGAACCTTTTAGGCAGCATATGTGGGTGCTGTTCACCGTGCTGCTTGGCTTTATGGCCATCCTTCTTCGGAACACGAGCTTCGCAGCGCCAGCTGCAATCGACCCGTCCGCCTATATGGATGGGCCGATCCGCTACGGTGCAATCGCCACCATGTTCTGGGGCGTGGTGGGAATGCTGGTCGGCGTCGTAATCGCGCTGCAGCTTGCCTACCCGGATCTCAATGTCGAGCCCTGGTTCAACTTCGGCCGCTTGCGGCCGCTGCATACATCCGGCGTGGTTTTCGCTTTCGGCGGCAATGCGCTGCTTTGCACGTCGCTCTACGTAGTGCAGCGCACCTGCCGCGCCAGGCTGTTCGGCGGCGATCTCGCTTGGTTCGTGTTCTGGGGCTATCAGCTTTTCATCGTCATGGCCGCGACCGGCTACCTGCTCGGCATCACCGAGAGCCGCGAATACGCTGAGCCCGAATGGTATGTGGACATTTGGCTGACTATCGTTTGGGTCGCCTACCTCGTCCTGTTTCTCGGCACCATCCTGAAGCGCAAGGAACCGCACATCTACGTCGCCAACTGGTTCTATCTATCCTTTATCGTGACGATCGCGATGCTGCATGTAATCAACAATCTGTCGATGCCCGTCTCGTTTGTGGGTTCGAAGAGCTATTCAGCCTTCTCCGGCGTCCAGGATGCCTTGACGCAGTGGTGGTACGGCCACAATGCCGTCGGCTTCTTTCTCACCGCCGGATTCCTCGGCATGATGTATTATTTCGTGCCCAAGCAGGCCAACCGGCCGGTTTATTCCTACCGGCTGTCGATCATCCACTTCTGGGCGCTTATCTTTCTCTATATTTGGGCCGGCCCGCACCACCTCCACTATACCGCCTTGCCCGACTGGGCGCAGACGCTCGGCATGGCGTTCTCGATCATGCTCTGGATGCCCTCATGGGGCGGTATGATTAACGGTCTGATGACGCTGTCCGGCGCCTGGGACAAGCTGCGGACGGACCCGATCATCCGCATGATGGTCATGGCCATAGCCTTCTATGGCATGTCGACCTTCGAAGGCCCGATAATGTCGATCAAGACGGTCAATTCGCTCTCGCACTACACCGACTGGACCATCGGGCACGTCCATACAGGCGCGCTCGGTTGGGTCGGCATGATCTCGTTCGGCGCGGTCTATTTCATGGTGCCCAAGTTGTGGAACCGCGAGCGGCTCTATTCGCTGCGGCTCGTCAACTGGCACTTCTGGCTGGCAACGTTCGGGATTCTCGTCTACGCGGCGGTGATGTGGGTCTCCGGCGTCATGCAGGGCCTGATGTGGCGCGAGTACGACGAGCAGGGCTTTCTAGTCTTCTCCTTCGCCGAAACTGTCGCCGCCATGCATCCCTACTACGTCATGCGTGCCATCGGCGGCGCAATGTACCTGTCCGGCGCACTGATAATGGCTTGGAATGTCACTATGACAATCCTTGGCTACCAACGCGAGGAGGAGCCGATGCCGCATCCGATCGCCGCCGTCCGACCTTCGCGATCAGGAGCCTAAAATGAAGAACGCCACTCTTCTTCTTGTGGGCTCCCTCCTGGTGGTGACGATCGGTGGTATCGTCGAAATCACACCGCTCTTCTATCTCGACAACACGGTCGAGAAGGTCGAGGGCATGCGGCCCTATTCGCCGCTCGAACTCGCCGGCCGCAACATCTATGTGCGCGAGGGCTGCTACCTCTGCCACAGCCAGATGATCAGGCCATTTCGCGACGAGGTCGAGCGCTATGGAAACTACAGCCTGGCGGCTGAGTCTATGTACGATCACCCTTTCCAGTGGGGATCGAAACGCACTGGACCGGACCTCGCCCGCGTCGGCGACCGTTACTCGAACGGATGGCACGTTCAGCATCTTGTGGATCCGCGCTCAGTGGTTCCGGAATCGATCATGCCGAGCTACGCGTTCTTGAAGGAAACGCCGATCGAGGTGAAGGACTTCTCGACGCACCTGATTGCGAACAGCCGTGTGGGCGTGCCGTACTCCGATGACATGATCGCCAACGCGAATGCCGATCTCATGGCGCAGGCGAATCCCAACGTCGACACATCCGGTCTTGAAGCTAGGTATCCAAAGGCCAAGCTCGGTGACTTCGATGGGGATCCGCAACAGGTCACCGAGATGGACGCGCTGGTCGCTTACCTCCAGGTGCTTGGCACCCTGGTCGATTTCAAAAACTACGATGAAGCCGCCGGTTACCGCTGAGGAGAAATGGTGATGACCTACAACTTCATGCGGGCGTTTGCCGACACTTGGGGCCTGCTCGCTATGGCGCTGTTCTTCGTCGGATGCATCACCTTTGCGCTCCGTCCCGGCAGCAGGACGCGAGCCGATGAAGCTGCTCAAATCCCTCTCAAGGACGGCTGATCATGAGCGGTGAGCACATTGACGAAGTCTCCGGCGTCTCGACCACCGGTCATGAATGGGATGGGATCAAGGAGCTCAACAATCCGCTCCCGCGCTGGTGGGTGATCACCTTCTACGTCACCATCGTCTGGGCGATCGGCTACACCATCGCTTATCCCGCATGGCCTATGCTGAGATCCGCCACCCGAGGCGTGCTTGGCTATTCCAGCCGCAACGATGTCAAGAACGAGCTTGCGGTGACCGAGGTGGCCAAAGGCAAGTATGTTGCCGCCCTTCAGGCCAAAACCGTCTCGGAGATCGCGGCCGACGATGCGCTGCGTGAAGTCGCCATCAATGCGGGGGGCGCCGCGTTCAAGGTAAATTGTGTTCAGTGCCATGGCTCCGGCGCCCAGGGTTCGAAGGGTTTTCCCAACCTGAATGATGACGACTGGCTGTGGGGCGGCAAGGCCGATCAGATCCAGGAGACAATCACGCATGGCATCCGCTTTGCCTCCGATCCCGATACGCGCCTGTCGGAAATGCCGGCCTTTGGTGACATCATTACACCCGAGCAGATTAGACAGGTCAGCGCTTATGTCTCGAGTCTCTCCGGCGCTGTTGGCGATCAAGCGTTGGTTACACCCGGGGCCGATGTTTTCGCCGAGAATTGTGCCGCGTGTCATGGAGATAAGGCAAAGGGAGATAGGGAGCTTGGTGCACCCGACCTGACCGACGCGATCTGGCTGTACGGAGCGGGCGAGGCGGCTATTGCCGCACAGGTTCGCGCGCCAAAGCAAGGCGTCATGCCGGCTTGGGGTGGGCGTCTCGGCGAGGTCAAGATCAAGGAACTTGCGGTCTATATCCATTCGCTTGGCGGCGGAGAATAGGAACGGAAGCCTATTCTCGGCCCTCCCCCGGCCAAGCGACGGGGCCCGGCGTGAGCCGGGCCTCGACACCATTCCGGCTGCGGCACGGACCGCCCTACGGGGAGGCTGTTCCACGGGCGGCCCTGACATCGGCTGCGGGACTGGAGATGCTACGTGCGTGATAAAACGCAGACAGAACCGCCCGAAGCACAAGCGATCGACCTCCCCAACACCCGTCAGCCGCTTTATGCCCCACGCAAGAAGGTTTTCCCCAAGCGAATCTCGGGTAATTTCCGTCGCTTCAAGTGGCTGGTGATGGCGATCACGCTGGCCATTTACTACCTGACGCCCTGGCTGCGCTGGGATCGAGGTCCATGTGCTCCCGATCAGGCCGTGCTGATTGATCTTGCCAACCGCCGCTTCTATTTCTTGTTCATCGAGATCTGGCCGCAGGAGTTCTTCTATGTGGCCGGCCTTCTCGTTATGGCCGGCATCGGCCTTTTCCTGATCACGTCCACAGTTGGCAGAGCCTGGTGCGGCTATACCTGTCCGCAGACCGTATGGGTCGATCTGTTTCTGGCTGTAGAGCGCGCGATCGAGGGAGATCGCAATGCCCGCATGAAGCTCGACGCCGGACCGTGGACTGCACGCAAGTTTGTGCTGCGTGTGTGGAAACACGCCATCTGGCTGGTCATAGCGGCAGCGACCGGCGGCGCCTGGATCTTCTATTTCGCCGATGCGCCATCGCTGATTGGCGAGGTCTTCGCTGGCACCGCTGCGCCGGTCGCCTACATCACCATCGGCGTGCTGACGGCAACCACCTACACATTCGGCGGGCTGATGCGCGAGCAGGTCTGCACCTATATGTGCCCGTGGCCGCGCATTCAGGCGGCCATGCTCGACGAAAATTCGCTCACCGTGACCTACAATGACTGGCGCGGCGAACCTCGCTCGCGGCACGCCAAGAAGGTCCAGGCCGCCGGGCAGTCGGTCGGAGACTGTGTCGATTGCAATGCCTGTGTCGCCGTCTGCCCGATGGGGATCGACATTCGCGATGGCCAGCAGCTCGAATGCATCACTTGCGCGCTGTGCATCGATGCCTGCGATAGCGTCATGGACAAACTCGGCAAGGAGCGCGGGCTGATCTCCTATGCGACGCTGTCCGATTACAACGCCAACATGGCGGTGGCGACGGCAGGCGGCTCTTGCTCGGTGGACCCGTCGCTCGTCAGGACCGCCGGCGGCGCCTTCTCCGACAAATTGGCCGATTTCCATATTCGCAAGGTCTTTCGGCCGCGCACTTTCATCTACATGGGTGCATGGTCGGCGGTCGGCATTGCGCTGCTCTATTCGCTGCTGACGCGCGACCGGCTCGAGGTCAACGTTCTGCACGACCGCAATCCGCAGTTCGTGACGCTGTCCGACGGTTCGATCCGCAACGGTTACACCGTCAAGCTGCTCAACATGATCCCAGAGCCAAGAACGATTATTGTCACCATGCAGGGCTTACAGGGAGCCGACATGAGCGTCGTTGGAATCGACCAGCCAGCAGATCGCTCATTTGCCATCGCTGTCGGACCAGACCGGCTAAACATGCTGAAGGTTTTCGTCCGCCAGCCGGCTGAGCAGCTCAAGGGCCAAGCGCAAACCTTCAAGTTCCGGGTCGAAGACAAAGCAAGTTTCGAGGCCGACGAATACACGGCCACTTTCAACGCACCGGAGATCGCCAGATGAGCGTCAATGCACGAAGCCCCCGCGAACTCACCGGCAGGCATATGTTGCTTATTGTTGTTGGCTTTTTCGGCGTGATCGTTGGTGTGAATCTGACCATGGCAACACTCGCCAGCATGAGCTGGACCGGCTTGGTCGTCGAAAACACCTATGTGGCCAGCCAGCAATTCAACCGAAAGGTCGAGGAAGGGCGCGCACAGGCGGCGCTCGGCTGGACTGGTAAATTGACGATCTCTTGGGGCGAAGTCCGCTACAGTCTCAGCGATGCCGCCGGCAAGCCGGTTCCCTTGCGTAGTGTCAAGGTGCTGTTTCGTCATCCTGCCTACGAGGGCGCGGACAAAGCTGTCACTCTCGCCGCTGCCTCGGGCCAGGAATTTGCCGCGCAGCACACGCTAAGGGATGGCGTCTGGATCGTCGAAATCGACACCGATGCTGGTCTTGCAGAGCCTTATCGCGACGTTCGCCGAATCATGATTTCTCAGGGAGCATTGCTATGAGCTGCTGTGCGCCGGGCGCTGAAATGGCGCTGAATCTGGACGGGGCGACATCCAGCTTGCCATCGAGCCAGGAGATCAGGTTGGCAAGCCGCTCGCTTGGCGATGACCTTAGCCAGACCGATCTGTCGGTGCCGACGGTTCACTGCGCGGCCTGCATCCATGCGATCGAGACGGCTCTCGGAAAGCTCGATCGCGTCGAGGGCGTTCGGGTCAACCTGTCAACGAAACGGGTATCGATCCGGTGGCGTGGGGATGAGGTTCCGCCATTCGCCGCCGCGCTTGGACGGCTGGGCTACGCGGCGCATCCGTTCGACCAGCAGGTTGGCGAGAAGGACAAGACGCTTTCGGAGCTGATCCGGGCCGTCGGCGTGGCCGGCTTTGCTGCGGGCAACATCATGCTGCTTTCCGTCTCGGTCTGGTCAGGCGCTGAAGGCGCGACGCGTGACCTGTTCCATTGGGTCTCGGCGCTGATCGCTATCCCGGCGCTCGCCTTCGCCGGCGGAATCTATTTCCGCTCGGCATGGAATGCGTTGCGTCACGGTCGCATGAACATGGACGTGCCGATTGCGGTTGGCGTTTCGCTCGCCTACGCAATGAGCCTCTACGAGACCATCAACCATGGCGACCACGCCTATTTCGACGCGTCGGTGTCGCTCCTGTTCTTCCTGTTGATCGGCCGCACGCTGGATCACGTGATGCGCGAGCGTGCCCGGACCGCCGTGAACGGCCTGTCACGGCTGGCGGCGCGGGGCGCCATGGTGCTGCGCGAGGACGGTTCGCGCGATTACCTGCCGGTTGAGGAGATCGAACCTGGCTTGCACCTGCTGATCACCGCCGGCGAAAGGATTCCCGTCGACGGCAAGATCATTCGAGGCTCTTCCGATCTCGACTGTTCACTGGTTTCCGGCGAGAGCACACCCAGAACCGTGACATCGGGGGAATCGGTGCAGGCCGGCACGCTCAATCTCACAGGCCCGCTGACCGTCGAGGCGACGGCCGCCGCGAAGGATTCTTTCCTGGCCGAAATGGTCCGGTTGATGGAAGCCGCCGAGGGCGGACGTGCGCGTTATCGCAGGATCGCCGACCGCGTTTCAGCGCTCTATGCTCCAGTGGTCCATCTGACCGCATTCGTGACGTGCCTTGGCTGGATGGTGGCCACCGGCGACTGGCACCGGGCAATAACGATCGCCATCGCCGTTCTCATCATCACCTGCCCATGTGCGCTCGGTCTCGCCGTGCCAATCGTGCAGGTGGTCGCCGCGCGGCGTCTGTTCGAAAGCGGCGTCATGGTCAAGGACGGTTCGGCCATGGAGCGCCTGGCGGCGATCGACACGGCGGTGTTCGACAAGACAGGAACGCTTACGCTCGGACAGCCCCGGCTCGTCAACGCGTCGTCCATCGATCCGGCCATGCTGGCAATCGCCGCCGACATGGCGGCGCATTCCCGCCACCCGTTCTCAAGGGCCATAGCCGGCTGTGCCGGCTATGCCGGTGAGCCGAAGCTGAGGTCCGTCAGCGAGCACCCTGGTTTCGGGATAGAAGCCACCGCCGCCGGCAGCACCTGGCGGCTTGGCCGATGCGGCTGGGCCGGGTGGAAGGCCCGAGCCGGCGGCGAAAGCAGATACGGCGGAACGGTTCTGACCAAAGACGGGATCATCGTGGCGTCCTTTGTCTTCGAGGACGTGCTGCGTGCAGACGCCAGAGCGGCTATCGAGCAATTAAACAACGCGCGGGTTTCCGTGGAAATGCTGTCTGGAGATACTGTAGCTGCCTGTGGCGAGGTCGCGGCGACGTTGGGCATCCATCACTTTGTCCCGGCGCTCATTCCGTCTGGCAAGGTCGAGTGTATCAAAACGCTCGCGAAGGATGGCCACAAGGTGCTGATGGTTGGCGACGGCCTCAACGACACACCTTCGCTGGGCGCGGCACACGTCTCGATGGCTCCAGCGACGGCGGCCGATGTCGGCCGCAAAGCAGCGGATTTCGTGTTCCTGCGCGAAAGCCTTTCGGTAGTACCCCTTGCCCTCGACATCTCGCGAAAGGCCGGACGGCTGATCCGGCAAAACATCGCCATCGCAATCGTCTACAACACCATCGCCGTGCCGATCGCTATCCTGGGACACGTCACGCCGCTGATCGCGGCAATCGCGATGTCGGCTTCTTCATTGCTTGTCATTGGCAATGCGCTGAGGCTGCAAGGCTTTGCTGCGAGCCCACCCGAGACGGTTCGTACGCACGGCAAACGTTCCAGTATCGGCGCATTGGCACGATCCTCATGACGACGCTTGTCTATCTCATACCCGTCGCTCTTTTTCTCGGCGCGTTGGGACTGTCCGGCTTCCTGTGGGCCTTGAGGAGCGGTCAATACGAGGATCTCGATGGAGCCGCCGAGCGTATCCTCATTGACCGGGAGGAGAGGCCGGAATGCTGATTCAAGCCGCCGTGCAGACGACTGTGCGGGCGTGGGTCGTCAGCCCGTCGGCCTCGTCGCTCAGGCTCCACAGCTAGCCTCCCAAGCCGGGTTTGACGTTGATTTGTGAAAAGCCTCTGTCGCTCGAAGGACCGCGTCGCCCATTCCGCGATGCAAGCGGCTGATGCCACGAAGTACCTCGCACGGCCGGACGAGCGCTTGGCGATGTACGTGTTCCAAGTGCAACGGAGCGGATCGACCGGTCGATCGTATACCCGCGGCGCGTTTGTCGTGTCTGGCTGACCCAGATCAGTGCTGACTCCTCGTCGGCCTGCTTTCAATCGACCAGTCTTTCAAGGGAGAACGCATGTCTAGCCGGACGGAAGCTGAGCGGCATCAGGTGCTGGCCGGGTTCGCTGGTGGCGCGGGCATCGTCGAAGCCGCGAGCAGGCCGGTGCACGTCATTTCAGGAGCCGATGCGTTCGAATGAGCGAGTTCAAGCCAGTTCGGTTCGCTGATGTCGCGCTCGAGGGGCAATTCTGGCGCGAGCGGCTGGAGACGGTGCTGACACGGACCATCCCCAGCCAGCACGTCCAGCTTGGCAAGCAAGGTGTATTGCTATCCCTCACACTGCCGAACCAGTCGCTGCCACTGAACGTCCCAGGCAACCAGCACGATTTCGGGCAGGTGTTCTGGGATTCCGACGCCGGCAAGTGGATAGAAGCAGCATCGTACGCGCTGTCACACAGGCGTGACCCCGACATCGAGGCACGGATCGAAAAGATCGTCGATGATCTCGAAAAGGCGCAGGCTCCCGACGGTTATCTGAACTGCTGGTACCTGCAGCGCGAGCCCGACAAGCGCTGGACCAACCTGCGCGACAATCACGAACTCTACAATCTTGGACATCTGCTCGAGGGCGGCATCGCCTACTTCCTCGCGACGGGCCGGCGCCGGCTCCTGGACATCCTTGAGCGCTATGTTGACCATGTGCGCAAGACCTTCGGCCCGAACTCCGGCCAGCAGCGCGGCTATTGCGGCCATCAGGAAATCGAGCTGGCTCTCGTTAAGCTCTATCGCTTGACGGGAGAGAGAATACATCTCGATCTCGCGGCCTATTTCATGAATGAGCGCGGGCGCCAGCCGCACTACTTCGATCAGGAAGCGGTCGCGCGCGGGGAGAACCCCAGGGATCTCTGGGCGAAAAGATATGAGTACAACCAATCGCACAGGCCGGTGCGCGAGCAAACCAAGGTGGTCGGACACGCGGTCCGAGCGATGTACATGCTTTCTGCCATGGCCGACCTCGCGGCGGAACTGAATGACGACAGCCTCAAGAAAGCATGCGAGGTGCTCTGGGCCGACGTCATCTCCTCGAAAATCTACATCACGTCCGGCTTGGGTCCGGCTGCAGCGAATGAGGGCTTTACTGAGGACCACGACCTGCCGAACGATACGGCGTATGCGGAGACCTGCGCCTCGGTTGGCCTGATCTTCTGGGCACATCGCATGCTGCATCTCGAACTCGACGGCCGATACGCCGACGTTCTGGAACAGGCCTTGTTCAACGGAGCGCTGACCGGCCTTTCGCGCGATGGCGAGCGCTATTTCTACTCCAATCCGCTCGAGAGCGATGGGCGACGCAGCAGATGGGCCTGGCACCCGTGCCCATGCTGCACGATGAATACGTCTCGTCTTATTGCTTCGGTCGGAGGCTATTTCGTCTCGGCCAGTGAAAACGCAATCGCGTTCCATCTCTACGGCGGCATTTCGACGAACATCCAGCTCGCTACGGGCAATGTGTTCCTACGGGAAACCAGCGCCTATCCGTTATTCGGCTCGATCAGGATCGAGGTCAGCCCTCACGCGCCGGCCGAGTTCACCATCAACCTCCGCATTCCCGGTTGGGCTCATGAAGCCGAAGCCTCGGTTGGGGGATGTGCAGTCGACGTGACGGCATGCACCAGAAATGGCTATCTTTCGATCTCGCGGCTATGGAATGCCGGAGACATCATCGCCCTCGAGCTACCGATGTCTCCCGAGCGCATCTATGCTCATCCGTCGGTCAAGCAGGACATCGGCCGGGTGGCTCTCAAGCGCGGGCCGTTGGTTTATTGCGTTGAAGAGGTCGACAATCCCGGGGGGGCGGTGCAGCAGCTAAAACTGCCGCGAGACGCCAGGATCGAAACGGTGGAACGGGGCGATCTCTTCGATGGCGTGGTCACACTGACTGCCTCCGCGGAGCGTGTCGAAGACCAAGGGTGGGGAGACAGCCTGTACAGGAATGCGCCCCCGATCGTTTCAGGCTGTCGGCTAACCGCTCTGCCATATTATCTCTGGGACAATCGGGCGAAAGGCTCCATGCAAGTGTGGCTGCTGGAAAGCTGAATTCAGCGCTGTCGCCGTATGGAGAGGCCACTTCTCAACCAATGAATGCCGACAACATGCAGTCATCAGAAGCCTCAAATAACATTTTCATTTGTCTGGCGGGTGGTCCACCGGTCCGTGCTCTGGTTGACGAGTTCCACGACCTGATTGGAGCCGACTCTGTATACAGGCAGCTATGGGCGCTGCGTCGGTCAAAAACCGCCCACGTGACAATCTCGCTTGGTGGCTGGCTATGTGCTTGGCTGCGCGGACGCGAGCGCTGGTCCGATCACCCGCGTACGCGTTTGAGGCGATTGCCTGCTTCGTTGCTGATTTATGCGGATTTTCCCGCCCTGCGCCTTGAGGCTATGCGATGGGCATTGGAACGCAGCGCACAACAGGAGGCTGAACTCAACCAGCGTCTCACGAGGATAGCCACCGCGACGGCGTCACGCTGATGGGCGGCCCTGATGACAGATTCGATATCGTTGTCGTCGGAGCCGGGCCGGTCGGCCTTTCCTTCGCCGCATCACTCGCTCAAAGCCAACTCAATGTCGCAGTTGTCGAACAGAACTCAATCGATAGTCTCGCCAATCCGCCTTTTGATGGTCGCGAAATCGCGCTGACCCACGCCTCGATCAGAATCCTTCGCGAGCTCGGCGCCTGGGACGCCATCCCCGCTTCGGACAAATCACCGCTTCACGGCGCGCGCGTGCTAAACGGTTCGAGCCCTTTCGCTCTGCGTTTCGATCCTCCCAGCGGGTCTGGAGAACCCCTCGGAGTTTTGGTCCCAAATTGCCGGATCCGCGACGCGCTGTTCAAGATCATCCACTTGCAGAAACACGCGCGGCTGCTGTGCGGCCACTCGGTCGTAGATGCAACAACCAGCCAGACAGGAGCAGTCGTAACGCTGTCTGATGGCATGCAGTTGAACGCTAGGCTTGTCGTTGCCGCCGATTCACGTCTGTCCGCCACTCGTGATCTGCTCGGCATAGGCGCCGATATCAATCGGCTTGGCTACTCGATGCTAATATGCCGGGTGCGGCATGAGCACGCCCACCACCAGGTGGCAATCGAATGGTTCGATCACCATCAAACGATAGCGATGTTGCCCCTGGCGGAGGGCGTGTCGTCGCTGCTGCTCACTCTCCGCTCAAACGACGCTGAGAGACTGCTTGCCTTCCGCGACGATTTGTTTCTGAGGGAATTGACGAACCGGTGTCGAGGGCGCCTTGGAAAAATGACCTTGGCAAGCAAGCGCCATACCTACCCGCTGGTCACGACTTGGGCGCACAAATTCCGAGCTCCCAGCGCCGCACTCATCGGCGACGCTGCTATCGGCATGCACCCGGTGACTGCGCATGGTTTCAACATCGGTATCAGCAGCCAGCAGCAACTCGCCTCTGGAATCCTAACATCATGTCGCGACGGTCGCGAGATTGCCGATCCCGACATGCTGCACGGATACGAAAGGTGGCTGCGCGTGTCAGCGGCGCCGCTCTTCCATGGCACGAACATTCTCGTCGGGCTCTACTCAAGCGAGAACCCGGCGGCACGGCTTGCAAGACATGTGGGGCTTCGGTTCGCCCAACATGTTCCCTTTGTGCGGCACGGCATTTCGGCCATGCTTAGGCGATGAAACCGTACCAGCAGCTTTGGACTTTTGCTCGATGTATTGGGGGCGCTTGGGACAGAGTGGCCACATTCCCCGGAGTAATTCGCTGCCCCTGCACGCAGAGGCGACAGCTTCCCGCGGCAGGCGCTAAATGTCGCCCGAAGAGGCATTGTGTCAGCGCTTTATCAGCCCAAACGCTGATATCGCGCTGAGTAGTTAACCCCTCCTTTAGTAGGCTTGCATAGGGATGTGCTGCGTACAAGCAGGAGATGCAAGCTGACCCGCCCGACCCTGAAAGAAGAAGACGCGCTGGAGGCCAGAATCCTTCAGGATCAGCTTTGTGATCTGAGGGCAGGTCTCTTCGTGTCAATGCCGATAAGCATGGTCCTATCCGGCCTGATTTTGACCGTGCAGGCCCTTTCCGGGAACGGCTTTGCCGCCGCAATCTGGTTCTTAGTCGTCAATGCCATAAATGCCGCCCGCCTTGCACTCGCCCATTATCAGCTAAAGGAGACGGTAACAGGGATTTCGCAGCGGCTTCGCTGGTTTGGCGTCCTTGCTCTTCTGGCAGGGTTTGCCTGGTCCTTTCTTGCCGTCCTTACTGTTGGCTACACGACACCTCAAGCGCCGCTGCATCTGATTATTCTGGCGGGCATTTCAGCTGGTGCGGTTACATACGGCAGTTCATACGCGGCAGTAGCGACCAACTTCATCACACCGCCACTCCTGATCACGGTGGGGTGCTTGTCGGCGAAAGGCAACTTTGAAGATTACGTTCTGGCTTTTGCCGTTCTGCTTTTCATGGGCGGCTTGGTTCGAAGCTCGTTTGTAGGGCAAACCCGCTTCCGCGAAGCAAGCCGCCTGAGACATGAGGCGGAGCGGCTTGCGGCGGAAATGGAGCGCAATTCCAGAGAGGACCCCCTGACGGCCCTTCTCAACAGACGGGGCCTTGAACACGCGATCAATCAGCTCGAGAATACAGACGGTCCCTTCCTGGCAATGCTGATTGATCTAGACGGCTTCAAATCTATCAACGATACCTACGGTCACAGGACCGGTGATGAACTGCTCGCCATGATCGCCCGCCGGATAGAGCAGGAAGCGCCGGCAGGCTCAACGCTCGCCCGTATCGGCGGCGATGAGTTCGTGCTGTTTTTTCCGTCACTCAAGAGTTCGCTTTCTCCCAGCAGCCTCGCATCCAATATCATAGCCAAAGTCGCCAGCCCCTATCCTGCGGTCGCGTCCGTCCGGATCGGTGCATCGATCGGAATATACTTGGCTGAAAGGCCGGGGCTGACGGAAATGTTGCTCCGGGCGGATGTCGCCCTTTACACGGCCAAGCGTCGTGGCAGGAACGAATTTCGCCTGTTCGATGCCGAACTCGACATGGAATTGCAACGTCGCCAGTCCATCGAACGCGACCTTCATTCGGCGATAGAGGCGAGAAGGTTGGCACCTTGGTTCCAGCCCATCGTAAGACTCGATACCGAGGCCGTGATCGGTTTTGAAGCACTGCTGAGGTGGTCCCATGCGATCCATGGTTCCATCTCTCCACCCGAAATCATGACAGCCGCACGCGAAACCGGAATGCTTCAACTGTTAACGCAAACGGTATTCTCCGACTGTTGTGCTCTTATCGACGGCTTGGTGAAAGCTGACCGTCGAGATGTTCGTGTGGCAATGAATGTTTCACCGCGCGAATTGGAAGCCGGCGATATCGACGACATGGTTCTGAATGGTCTGGCGGCGAAAAACCTCCCGGCAACGATGTTCGAAATCGAGATTACTGAAGAATCTCCAGTGGACCCGGACAGAGTAGATGAAAAGCTCGGACGGCTTTCACATGCCGGCATTTCCATCGCGCTCGATGACTTCGGCACCGGCTTTTCCACGTTGGCATCGCTCAAGGACAGTCGGATACGCAAGGTGAAAATAGATCAAGGCTTCATCCGCGGCTTGACCAAGTCTCGGGAGGACCGGCTGCTTGTCAAAACCGTGATCGATCTTGGTCGGGCGCTCGGGATCGATGTCATGGCCGAGGGCGTCGAAACAGAGGCGGACCGGCAAATTCTGTACAAGCTCGGCTGCAGAACTGCTCAGGGCTTCCTATTCTCCAAGGCGGTGCCTCTCAGCCAGGCGCTTGAGGTTGCAGTTAAAGAGCGCCCGAAGCGATGTTGATCGCCGCCGTCATCAGTCACTGCATCGAGCAGAGCGTTAAAGTACCGATGGGCTGCGGTGAGGCGGGAATGGGAAACGCGTTGATCACTGGCGTCCAAGAGCGCAATGGGTTCGACGTAAACTCGGTTAGGAAGTAGATGCCGGGCTCGGTTCGGTAAAACAAAAGGACGACGGTTGTATAAAATCTCCGCTGAGTCGCGTCTGCAAAGGCCGGTTCAGATGAGTTCAGATCCCGGATGGGTAATCCGATGGGAGTGCAATGGTGCCCATTAACTCACGGCCGGCAGTGGCGATCACCCGGTGTCCCATCGTGCATCGTCTGCGCAAGATCCGCATGTCCATCCGCTGACCGCACCAAGGGCATATCCGGAAATGCTTCTCTTCACCCTCGTCCGGCTCATCATGGTCATTCAACGATTTCGTTCATTCACCTTAGCTAATATACTAGTCCTTCCTTGAGATCCTTGATCCGTCGACCCTAGTCGTCCGCCTGTTCCGGGGCTGTTCGCGAGCCTTCGTCCTAGGCGAGCGCCGTACGCAGCAGCGCAACCAGATTGTCGGGCGCTCCCAAGTGTGCCGGCCAATCGGCCGTCTCGCTAGGAAGTCGTCGACCGACATCCAGTTGGCTGGGTCGGTGCCGGTACTCACCCCGGTGCTTCAATATAGAGTTGTAAATCGTCGGGCTCGAAAACGATTCCATGTTCCGGCGTCGTCGATTGTGACAGCATTTTGAAACAAGGATCCTCGACCTCGATAGTTGTCGGCGTTAGGCTACATCAGAGTATACTCCGATGTGTCGTAAGGACGTAGAGTCCCGCGTACTGGACCGACAAACTGCCAATGCATGTCACCAGGTGAAATCCGTATCGGTGAATGTGAGGCGGCCGAGTTGATGGTGTTGGCGTAGACACGGGCGCTCCTGCCGCTCGGCTTGCGAGTCGACGCCCCGGCGCCCACTTCAGACATCGAGCGCGTCCGGGTCGCGGACACCGCCTCCCAGGCAGCCTCATACTGGCGCTCGCTCTCCAGTTCCGCCTGTCTCGACAGGATATCGTGGGCGCGGGAATCGCTCATCATAGCATTCTTTCTTCGGTGGTATCAGCTTGTTCGAGGCCCAGATCTTTTCGAGGGGCCGGTCGAATTTCGTTCGCTTTTTGCGATATTCAAGGAAGCGCGGCGGGGCTTCAAGGAGATCGATTTGACAATGACGGAGAGCCTACCCGGCGCCCTGACGAGGCGAAGCAAGCAGGTTGCAAAGCGGCTGATCGGCTACGATTCCCGCAACTGGCTGCGCATCAGGCAGATCGAGGCGTTCACCGCGTTTCTTGAGGCCGACGGCCGCAAATCCTCAGACGTGATCGAGATCTCGCCCGGCTGGAACCGTCACTGGAAGACGATCTGCTCGAACTACACCTCCGTCGATTTCCCTGATTTCGACATCTGCCAGGATCGCACCGACCGGCAATATTCCGTCGTCATCGCCGACCAGGTGCTGGAGCATGTGCAGCGCCCGTTTGCCGCGGCACAGAATATCCACGCCATGACCCGGCCGGGCGGCTGGGCGATGGTGGCGACGCCGTTCCTGTTCAGGGTGCATGCCAGGCCGCACGACTACAACCGCTGGACCGCCGCCGGCCTCAAGCAGGTCCTGGTCGAGGGCGGCTTCCCCCAGGCAAACATTGAAGTGTTCAGCTGGGGCAACAAAGCCTGCGCAAAAGCCCATATCGGCGGGCCGGTGCGCGCCTACGGCCTATGGCGCGACCTCAGCAACGATGAGGAATATCCGCTGATGGTCTGGGCGTTCGCGCACAAGCCGGGGTGAGAGCGTAGTCTCCCCCCCTTGATGACCCCTTGAGGGGAGATGCTCGGCAGGGCAGAGGGGTCGTCTCGCGTAAAGCGCGGGCATCCTCCGTCCCCGATAAGCCGCTTCAACACGTGCCGACCCCCGCTGTCGCCTTCGGCATAATCTCCCCCTTAAGGGCATATGCGCTAAGATAGTTTTGGCATGGACTGAAATTTGCGCTTTCGTGGTGGCTCACGCCATCGATGTCGCAAGGCAGGGAGATTTTGGCGCAGGATTGCCAAGGGAGGTTGAGCAAAGATCGCTGCGATCAGAGAGGCGACGATCTGGCGGGTGGCGCGCCACAGTAGCGGGCGCCCGTCGCTCAAGGGGGAGAGACACCAAACTCCTGCGAGAGGGGTTCGGTCACAAGCGCGATGAGGAAGTGGGCAAGAATCCAAGGCTTTGCGATCCTTGGGTCTTTGGCGGGGGGAGCGCGCAGTCCGATCAGGCTCTTCAGACGTTTGAAGGCGAGCTCGATGCGCCAGCGCATGCGATAGAGCTTGAGAACTGTGTCGGCGTCAAACTCATCCTGGTCGAGCGAGGTCACAAGGATCACGAAGCCGGCAGCAATCAGCGTCTCCTGTCGAACCTGCGTGCCCTTGGCCTTGGCTTCCTTGTTGATCTTGCGTCGTGCTTCTTGTGCCGCGGCCTCGGATTTGCGCAAGGCGATCAGGCGCATCTTCAGGGGATCGCCCTTCTTGAGGCCCAGCCAGACAGGCGTTTCGATGACCTCCTCGCGGCAGCTCTTCAGGTGGCCGATGAGATCGAACGCCGTGCCGCTGGCGTCGAGCCATCGCACATTCTTCCACGCCGCGCGCACGAGAACGTCGCCGCCTTGCGCCAGGACCTTTGCGATCCGCTCGGCCTGCAGATAGGCGCGGTCGCCGATGCGGATCTCGCCCGGTATCACCGGCACGCGGTCGATCAGCTCGGCCTCGCTCTGGTCGGTGATCTCGATGAAATCGAACTGCTCGCGCTCAAGCTCGAAGGCGCAGTGCATCCGCCAAAGGCCATTGTTCTTCTTCTCATGCACACCGGCCTTGGCAACCGCCGTCGCATCGAGGATGCGGATCAGCCGGCCTTTGGCCAGGCCTTTCTCCTCGCGCTTCAAAAGATACCCAATCAACTGCTGCAGCCACGGCCCTGCATTGCGCAGCCGGCCGAGCAACGCCACATCCGAGATGTCGGCGATCCCGCTTGCCGCCGCCCAGGCCACGACGCCCCGCATGCCCACCTTGCCAAGGCAATAAGCCAGCGTCAGGCGCAACAGATCAGTAGCCGACCTGACACCCCGCGGCCGCAGGAACGCCCTCGTCTCGCGAGCACTCCCTGTGATCAACTCTTCACCGCCGAGGAGTTCAATCGTCTCGGCCCAGCCGTCATCTACAAGCGATTCGTGAGTCATCGCAGCGTAGAATCACAACCGATTCCCCGCTGCAACACCTATCTTAGCGCATATGCCCTTAAGGGGCCCTCAAGGTGGGAGATTATGCCCACACCCGGCCGCTTCACCTGCCTCGCATGCCGGTGCCAATACCACCAGGCCAGCGCCCGGTTCCTGAACGTGTGTTTCATCGCGCCTATCTCATCCCCCTACCAACACGCGGCGCTGGCCGGTGAGCTCGCTCGGCGACAGATCGGTCTTGACCGTGCCGGCGGTGCCCTGGCGCTGCTCGAGTTCAGCCCGAAGCGGTTTCGGGCGGCTAGGCGCGACGCAACGCTGCCGCCTGCCGGGTTACGGCCGGAACGGCGAAGATTTTTTGCTCTACGACTGGACAAGAGAAAGCTGGAACCATGTGCCTTTTTCAAAAGCCGCCGGCGCTGAAGCCGCTGCCACCGACACCGACCATTGCCGACAAGGACGTGCAGGCGCGCGAAGCAGCGGCGCAGCGCCATTCCATTTGCGGCCAGCGCCCGCGCCTCGACGCGGAAAGCGCCGCGCGCGGCCACCTGCGGACTGAGGACGGCGTGGAAGAACTCCGTGATGCCGGGCACGCAGCGCCTCATGCGGCACGTGCCCCAGCTCCAAGCGATCCATAAGCCGCCGCGCTGCTCGGCCGCGCCAAAGCCAACCTCCGGATTGTCGTCCAGCTCGGCGACTGGGTGAACACTCTGGCCGTAGTCGTGGAGCGCGATGAACAGCTTCGCGAGCGAAATCGCTTGCAGAGCGCCGTCGCCGAACTTGAAGACCGACTCTCGAGCGAGCTCGCGGTGGACGATATCATCCACGCGCGGTCGTTGCTCGAAAGCCTCGATCTCGACCGGCTCGCAATTGAATTGGTGGAAGGCGAGCGTCGGCTTGCCGATCTTGGTGAGTTGCTACAGCAGCAGCTCGTCCGGCGCACCCGGGCCACCGACAAGCTCGATGCGATCGGCGGCGACAGCGCAGTGGCCCGGGTGTCGGTCGTCGCGACGGGTCTGCGGAACAATGCAAACGTCATACAGCTGAGCAAAGGATCGCCTGAGCCAATCGATGTTCCTTAGGGTACCATGCCGAAAGGGTGCGGTGGATGCCGCCTTCTACCAGCAGAGCGGTGCTGAGGCCGGTATCAACCTTGAGGTCAGGCTACTTTTCTGATGTGTGGGTAAAGCAACCTTTTTCCGCCACCTACTGTCCGGTCGCCCGACTCAGGATCAGACGTAGTCGACTACCTATCTATCCACGGCGCCCTGGAACGACACGCACTTCTTCAATGAAAAGATAAACTTCTCATCGAGGCGCGCGCCGAACTCGATCAGGATAAGCGCAAGGACCACTATCGCGAGGTGGCCATCATCGTTCGAACGAGGGCGGTGTGATCGCGCCGATGTTCGCACAGGAATCGACGCCATCTCTGACAAAGTCGGCGGCTATGTTAGCGGTCGGCGCTCGGGTCTTATGGACGGTTTCGCCTTCAACAAATGCTGGCTCACGGCCTAATTTGCGCATTCGAGTGGGTGCGCGTCGCAGTGTGCGTGCTGCCCTTTTCTTCTCTCGATTCTTCTCTCGTTCCGAATTTTCGCCGGGGCTCAATGGTGCCGGCGACGAGGCGCAATCTATCACTCAGCCAGTAGGCGACCCCCGAGGCGCTCGCCAATCTACGCGGCGCTGTAAGCGGGGAAGGATTTCATGGACCATCGGCCGGCAGAAGCGGGCCTGGTGTTTCGTGATTGTCGCGGCGCCGTTGCCTGCAAGGAGGCCGATGTTCACTCGAACATCTCTTGCCTGGTCCGAGCGGCCAGCCACTCTCCATCACGGGTTTGAATTCGCATCGCTACTCTCCCGCACGCGGAGTATGCCCTGCACGTCAATCTCCTGTCCGCCGGACTGGCGCGTCTCCCACGAACCGGTCTTTGAGATCACGCGAGCGTCTCGCCGTCGACGCGGTCGAGCGCAGAAGATCTCGCGCAGATCTGCCGTGCGGTAGGCGGCTCTTCAACCCGGCGCTTAGGGTTTCGATTCTCTCCCGCATGTCTCGGATCATGCTTTCGCGTGAGGGGCGGGAACCGGAGATGGCGTTCGCGATCACGGATTTGATCGGCAGGACCGTCTCCCCGCGATTTGGACCATCGCGCGCCAAGCCCGGATCCTGATGGCGGCTTTGAAGCTGTGCCATTACGCCTTCGAACTCGGCCAAATCGGCACTGCGAAGAACTGCGACCGGATCGAGCCGAGAAAGCACGACTGCGAGTGCGTAGGTCGACGACAATCCTAGGGCCGTCGAGCATGAACAAGACCGTCCTTGCCTTATGGTCTGTGAACTCCGGCTTTGACCTCCACGGATGGCGTAAATGATGCAGTCAAAAGTGTGCATACCGCGACGGCGACCACATTGTTTCAGTGTTTTCAACAGCGTAAGAATCTGACGGTATTATTGACGGTATTCCTTGGTTAGATGATAAGATTTGATCAGTTAAAACAAACAGATATAGATCTAATTGATGATTGAGTGGGAGTGATTCAGGCCCACTCAAACGCCGCCGAAAATACGCCAATCTGCGACCTAACCTACTGAAAACAAAAATAAATCCTTTCGGGGACAATCAACGATAATCGGTAAGCAGAGATTGGCTTTGACGGACCGCTTGACGGACCTTCCGCATATTGCCCACCCGAATTTTTCCAAGTACCGTCGCAGCCAATGAGGCTCGTGACGGTACTTTTTTGTGCCTTAAGGCATTGAGGAAAAAAGGAATTTCCTGCCGCGAAGCCTCGAAATTGTACTGATGGTACTTTTCAGGAGGCAATGGGTGTGCTGACGGACGCCGCCTTTAAAGCCCTGAAACCAAAAGTAAAAATCTACAAGATTGCTGACCGTGACGGCATGTACGTCCCCGTCATGCCCAGTGGTGCGATCTCGTTTCGGCTGGATTACAGGCTCAATGGACGTCGCGAGACGGTCTACCTGGGCAGATATGGGAGAGGGCGGTATCTCGCTCGCGTTGGCCTGAGGGAAATGCCTCGGCGCGAACCGCGCTATTGGCGAGGAGCGATCGCCAGCAGGCTATCCACGTAAGAGACATCTTGAAGCAGATTTACAGCTCTGCATGGTGAAAAGGTCGCCAATCCGGCTGATGAAGTCGGGCCGGCGTCAATTGCTACGTTCGTTTCAAAGGATCGCTCGCTCTCGCCCTCAGAAATCCGGGTGATGCTGAAGCAGCTCGAGCACGTCCCCACGCTTCCCACGATCCGTTTGGGAATGCGGCTTTATCTGCTCACCATGGTGCGCAAGAGCGAAGTGCAGGACGGGGTGGGACGAGGTGGATTTCGAGCAGCAAATGCTCGCGGTTGGCCGCGCGCTGATGGCGAACCATGGTCCGCCCACCGAGCGACGGACGAATAGCCAGGTTGGCGCGCGGCTAGACTACGCGTAGATTCCTGATAGGCCGGCCAGGTGTCAGCGCCTCCGCTGCGGCAATGATTCCACGCGCGTCGATGCCGAAGTGGCGGTAGAGGTCGGCAATGGTGCCGGTCTGACCGAAGTGCTCAACGCCAAGTGAACGTGTGCGGTGACCGTGCACGGATCCGAGCCAGGCCAACGCCGCGGGGTGGCCGTCGATGACGCTGACGATGCCGCAATGCGATGGTACGCCTTCCAAGAGGCGCTCAATATGGCTGCGTGCGTGTGAAAGGCCATTGTCGCGGGCACGCTGCGCTGCGGTCCAGCCCGCATTGAGCCTGTCAGCCGAGGTCACGGCGAGAAGGCCTACATCGCGGCGATCCTCCGCCATCAGACCGATCGCTTCAATCGCTTCCGGAGCGATTGCGCCCGTGTAGGCAACGACGATCTGAGCATTGGGACCCGGCTTGCGCATCCAATAAGCCCCGTTGAGAATCTCTTGCTCCAACTCCGGCGTGATCACGCGTTGTGGCTGCTCGATCGAACGCGTGGACAGGCGCAGATAGACAGAGCCGCCGGTTGAATCGCGCAGCCAAGTCACCCGATCAGATTCCGTTTCACCCGATCGCTGCATGTACTCGAACGACCATCGCATCATCACGGCAAGCTCGTCGACGAAGGCAGGCTCGAAGCTCGCCAAGCCGTCCTGCGCCATACCGATCAGTGGCGTGGCGATCGATTGGTGCGCGCCGCCTTCTGGTGCCAGGGTTACGCCAGATGGCGTTGCTACCAACATGAAGCGGGCGTCCTGATAACAGGCGTAGTTCAGCGCATCGAGCCCTCGTTCGATGAACGGATCGTAGAGCGTACCCACCGGCAACAGGCGCTCACCGAAAATCGAATGCGACAGGCCAAGTGCCGACAGCATGATGAACAGGTTCATCTCGGCAATGCCAAGTTCCATATGCTGGCCCTTGGGCGAGAAGGTCCAGTTGTAGGTCGAGGGAATGCGTTCTGTCTTGAACAGGTCCGCCATCTCCTCCCGGGCGAAAAGCCCGCGCCGGTTGACCCAGGCGCCGAGATTGGTCGACACTGTCACGTCGGGCGCCGTGGTGACAATGCGGCTGGCAAATGGCGTGTCGCTCTTTGCGATCTCATGCATCACCAGGCCAAAGCCCTGCTGGGTCGACATCGAGGGTTGAGCGCCGAATTCGAGCCGCTCCGGCACCTCGATGACCGGCGAAACATAGCGGCGGCGGCCGGACTGCACAAACGGTACGTCGGCAAGGAACTCCTTCAGCGTGGCTTCCGGCGTAGCGAGGCCTTCGAATGGGTTCCACTCGCGGCCTTCGCGCACCTTCATCGATTTGCGCAGGATCTCAACCTGGGTCGGGGTCATCAGCCCGGCATGATTGTCCTTGTGTCCGGCAAGCGGCAGGCCGAAGTCGCGCATTATGGAAGAGTTCAAGCCGGGCAAGCCGTCGTCCCTGATGCTGCGCACCCATTGTCAGACCTCCGGCGTGTCGCTGCAGGAGCAGGATCCCTACAACAACATCGTGCGCACTGCCTATGAGGCAATGGCCGCGGCACTGGGCGGCACGCAGTCGCTGCATACCAATTCCTTCGACGAAGCGATCGCACTGCCGACCGAGTTTTCCGCCCGCATCGCGCGCAACACGCAACTCATCCTGCAGCACGAGACTGGCGTGACCAAGGTCGTCGACCCGCTCGCTGGTTCCTACTATGTCGAGAGCCTGACCCATGAACTCGCCGAAAAGGCCTGGACACTGATCGAGCAGGTCGAGGCACTGGGCGGCATGACCAAAGCCGTCGTCGCCGGCCTGCCCAAACGCATGATCGAGGAGGCGGCGACACGCCGTCAGGCCGCTGTCGACAAGGGCGAAGAGGTCATCGTCGGGGTCAACAGATACCGTCTCGACGAGGAAGACAGGATCGACAACCGCGACATCGACAACGCGGCGGTGCGCCGTTCGCAGATCGCCCGTCTTGAACAGACAAAGCGTCAGCGAAATCCCAAGCGCGCTGACGCAGCCCTTGCCGCGCTTGGCGAGATAGCGGCAAGTGGCAAGGGCAACATCCTGAAAGCCGCGGTCGAGGCAGCCAGAGCGCGCGCGACGGTCGGCGAGATTTCCGATGCCTTGCGCAGTGCCTTTGGCGACCATGCGGCCGTTCCCGAAGTGGTCAGCAAGGTCTATGGCAAGGCCTATGAGTGCGAACCCGAATTCATCACGCTGGTTGCGCGCATGGAGGAAGTCTCGGCGTTGCTTGGCTCAAGACCGAGGATCATGGTCGCCAAGCTAGGACAGGATGGGCATGATCGTGGCGCGAAAATCATCGCCTCGGCCTTCGGCGACATCGGCTTCGAGGTCGTCACTGGCCCCTTGTTCCAGACCCCGGGCGAGGCGGCCGACTTGGCGATAGCCTCGAAGGTGCATGTCGTCGGCGTGTCTTCCTTGGCGGCCGGCCACAAGACGCTGTTACCGCAGCTTGTCGAGGTGCTGGAGGAAAAGGGCGCGAGCAACATCATCGTCGTGTGCGGCGGCGTCGTGCCGCGCCAGGATTATCAGGTGCTGTTCGAGCACGGGGTGTCAGCTATCTTTGGCCCCGGCACCAATGTCATCGACGCCGCGCGCGCCGTGCTCGATCTGCTGGAGGGCAGAGGGCGAAACACCGCGTAGCCGGCGTTCAAGAGCGTCGGACTCTCGAACCTATCTCAGGAATTGGCGAAAGCGGCGAAGCGAAAAGGCAAACAACCCAGTGCCAATGGCCAGCAACGCCGCAAGCTGCGGCCAGACGACGCCCAGGCCAGCGCCGCGGAACAGGACGGCCTGGGCCAGTATGACAAAGTGCGTGTTGGGCGCGGCGAACATGATGGCCTGGATGATCTCGGGCATGCTCTCACGCGGCGTGACGCCGCCGGACAGCAACTGAAGCGGCAGAAGCACCATCATCAGCAGCAAACCGAATTGCGGCATCGAGCCCGCGATGGTCGCAAGGAAGATCCCCAGACAGGTCATGGCGAATATGTCCAGGGCGGCGCCGGTCATGAACAGCAGCGCTGATCCGTTCGTGGGCACGGAGAGCAGGCCCTGCACGACAAAGACCAGCGATAGGCCGGAAGCCACCAGCACGACGAGACCCATCGACCAGACCTTGCTCATCATGATTTCGAATGGCTTTACCGGCATGACCAGCAAATGCTCGATCGTGCCATGCTCGCGCTCGCGTATGAGTGCCGCGCCGGTCAGGATGATAGAGAGCATGGTGATCGAGGAAATCACATCGGTGATGGCGCCAAACCATCCCTTGTTGAGTTCGGGATTGAAACGCGCGCGCAAGTCAAGATTGACAGGCAGTACGGTTTCGGCGCGATAGCGATCCAGAAATTCACTCACTTCCCCCGATACGATCGACTGGACATATCCCCCGCCGGTGAAGGCCTGCGACATGCGGGTCGCATCGATATTGAGCTGGATCGTGGGCGATCTGCCGGCCAGGAGATCGCGCTGGAAGTTCGGAGGGATATCGAGCGCGAATGTGTCCATGCCGGAATCCATGCGCCTGTCCATTTCGGGCTGGGAGATGAGCCGGGGCGCCGTGAAAAAGGGAGGGTAGAACGCGGTTGCGATGCGCGAGGACAGCGGCGACTGATCCTCGTCGACGATCGCGATCGGCGCGCGATTGAGGGTTTCCGGCATCGCCTTGGACGCTGTGTAGATCGCCAAGGTGAAAGCATAGGCGATCAGCACGAGCAGCATCGGATCCCGCGCGAGACCGCGCAGTTCCTTGATGCCGAGCTGGAAGATGTTGGCGAAACGCATTTCAGCGGGCCTGTTTCCTGAGAAGTGCCGCTCCAAGGCCGAGCAACACGGGGATGGCGATGATGAGTGGCAAAAACGCGCTGGAAAGATCGTCAAAGCCGAGTGCCTTTGAGAAGGCGCCACGCGAGATGATGACAAAATAGGTCATCGGATAAATCTGGCCAATGAAGGCACCCACGCCCTGAAGCGATGAGACGGGATCGATCATGCCCGAATATTGCGAGGCCGGAATCATCGTGATCAGCGCGGTTCCGAAGATCGCCGCGATCTGGCTGCTCATGAAAGTCGAGAGCAGCAGCCCCATCCCCGTCGTGACGATGACATAGAGAAACGCGGCGGCGGCGAAGGTTGCAAAACTGCCGGTGAATGGCACGCCAAAGATGAAGATGGCAAAGGCTGTCAGCAGCAGGAAGTTCAGCATCGCGAGCACGACATAGGGAATCTGCTTGCCGAGCAGGAACTCGAACCTCGTGACCGGCGTGACGTAGAAATTGATGATCGAGCCGAGTTCCTTTTCGCGCACGACGCTCAGCACGGCCAGCATCGACGGTATTAACAGGAGAAGCATCGGGATCACTGCCGGAACAATAGCATCGAGGCTCCGGACATCGGGGTTGTAGCGATAGCGGATCGCCAGCTGAAAATCACCGACCATGGCCGCGTCGCCATAGATCTCGCGTGCCTTCTGGGCAAGCCAGCCTGCGTGCATGCCTTGGACGTAACCGCGCACGGTCTCGGCACGCGTCGGCATGGCGCCGTCGATCCACGCGCCGATGGTGACGTTGCGGCCGCGCGCCAGGTCGCGACCGAAGCCGGGCGGAATCTCGATCGCCAGGCTGAGTTCGCCGTCTTCCATGCGCCGGTCAAGATCGGCGTAGTCCGATATAGGCGCCTTTTCGGTGAAATATCGCGAGCCGACGATTTGCTGCACGTAGTCGCGGCTGATTGCCGTATCGTCGTGATCGAGGACGGCGAACGTCATATTCTCCACGTCCATGTTGATGCCGTAACCCACGACGAGCATCAGGATGAGCGTGCCGACGATGGCGAGCGTGGCGCGGATCGGATCGCGCAGGAGTTCGAGCGCCTCGCGCCGCGTATAGGCGAACATACGGCGGGGATCGAAGAAGCGATTGCCACGCTTTTCCTGCGGATGCTTCGTCCACCCTTCCGGCGCGTCGGTGGCGTGTCCCGGTTCGGTCCCGGCATCTGGCGGTGCGGTCTCCTTCGTGGCGGCCGCGCTCTCGAGATAGCGGATGAAAGCCTCCTCAAGCGTCGGCGCCGCCCGATTCTGGACGATCATCGCCGGCGTATCGGTGACAAGAACCCTGCCGGCATGCATCAACGAAACGCGGTCGCAACGTTCCGCCTCGTTCATGAAGTGTGTCGAGACGAAGATCGTGACGTTCTGCTTGCGTGATAGCTCGCAGAGGATTTGCCAGAACCCGTCGCGGGCGACCGGGTCCACACCGGATGTGGGCTCGTCGAGGATCAGGATATCGGGGGAGTGGATCATCGCCACGGCAAGCGACAGGCGCTGCCTAATTCCGAGCGGCAGGGCATCGGGAAGCGCATCCAAATGGCTGGCGAGATCGAAGCGCTGCGCCATCTCCGCGATCCTTTGTGGGATGGCGTCTGGAGCCAGGCCGAAGAGCCGGGCATGAAGCTCGAGGTTCTGACGGACCGTCAGCTCGGAATAGAGCGAGAATCCCTGCGACATGTAGCCGACGCGCCGCCGAACTTCGATGTCGTTCGGGTCTATCTCGCGTCCGAAGAGCCGGGCCTTGCCTTCGCTTGCCTGAAGCAGACCGGTCAGCATCTTCATGGTGGTCGTCTTGCCGCAGCCATTCGAGCCCAGGAAGCCGAAGATCTCGCCCCGTTCGATACGGAAACTCACGTCGTCGACGGCGGTGAAATCGCCGAACCGCATGGTGAGATGGTCGGCCTCGATGGCAGCTTCGCCGCCGGTGCCCGCGGATCGGGGCGGGATCACCACCTGCTGATGGCCGTCCCGCCTTTCCTGCGGAAGGAGTGCGATAAAGGCCTCGTCGAGGTCAGGCGCGCCGGTCCGCTCAAGCAGCTCCGACGGCGATCCAGAGGCCAGCACGCGGCCTCCGTCCATTGCGATCAGCCAGTCGAATCGGGCGGCTTCCTCCATGTAGGCGGTTGCAACAATGACGCTCATTCCAGTGCGACCGCGGCGGATCTGGTCAATCAGCTCCCAGAACTGACGACGCGACAGAGGATCGACACCGGTCGTTGGCTCGTCCAGGATCAGGAGGTCGGGATCATGGATAAGGGCGCAGCAGAGGCCGAGCTTCTGCTTCATGCCACCGGAAAGCTTGCCCGCCTGTCGGGCAGCGAAGGGGGCCAGCCCCGTGCTCTGCAGAAGCTCGCCAATGCGGCGCTCCCGCTCATCCCGGCTATGCCCGAACAAGCGGCCGAAGAAGTCGATGTTGTCGAAGACGGACAGCGTCGGATAGAGGTTCTTGCCGAGGCCTTGCGGCATATACGCAATCCTGGGGTAGGTGGTCTGGCGATGGCGGACGTCGGCCATGTTGCCGCCAAGCACCTCGATGCGTCCTTGCTGTATTGCCCGCGCTCCCGCGATCAAGGAAAGCAGGCTGGACTTGCCGACGCCGTCGGGCCCGATCAGGCCAACCATGCAGCCGGCAGGTATGTCCAAGGTGATGCCGTCGAGCGCCCGGGTCCTGCTGTAGGAATGGCCGACTCCTTCCAGCCGAGCGACCGGCTGTGAGGGAAGGCTTGCGGTGGCGCTCGGCCATGCGGTCATTGAGCGAGCTTTCCCTGGAGTTTGGCCGGCCACGCAACCTGCGGATCCAGCCGGATATAGGCCACGCCCGGCAAGCCGGTCTTCACCTGCTGGATGTACTTGCGCAGCAGGTCCGGTGAAATCTGCGCCTTGATCCGGAACATCAGCTTCAGGCGCTCTTCCTCGGTCTCGACCGTCTTTGGCGTGAATTGGGCGACGTCAGCGACGTAGGTGGCCTTGGCAGGGATCACATATTGCGGGGCTGCGTCGAGCACGAGGCGGACCTCCGTGCCGATCGCCACACGGCCTGCCTGGGCCGTCGGCAGGAAGAAGGTCATGTAGACGTCGCCGAGATCGACGAGATTGAGCACGCGCCCACCGGCGGACAGGACTTCTCCAGGCTCCGCCACCCGGTACTGCACCCGTCCGTCGCGCGGAGACTTGAGCGTGGAATCGTCGATGTCGGCGTCGATGCTCTCGATCGCGGCCTGGGCAGCGTCGACCGCCGCCTTGGCGTCGATGACCTGAGCCTTTGCCGCATTGATAGCGGCATCGCTTGCTGCTTGCTGAGCTTGTGCCGCGGCCACCGCGGCTTTTGCTCCCTGCGCGGTTGCCCGGTCGTTGTCGAGAACCTGCTGGGAAATGGTGTTGTTGGTGGCAAGCTGCTCAGTGCGCACCAGCGTGCGCTCGGCGGCGTCCAATTGGGCTTCGCGCTGCGCGACGACCGCGGCCGCGGCCGTTCTTTCGGCTTCGCGCTGCGTTACCAGGCTATTGGCGGTCTCCACGCCGATCATAGCGCGTTGCAACTGGGCTGCGGCCTGACGGTGCTGGGCCTCCAGCTGCACCGTGTCCATGCGGGCAAGCACTTCGCCAGCTTTGACAAAATCGCCTTCATCGACAAGGATTTCCTTGATCCGGCCCGGCGCTTTCGTCGACACGTCGATCTCGACCGCTTCTATGCGGCCGTTCCCGCTCGCTATGCCTTCCGGCAGATCGCCATCCTTGGATTTCTGCCATGCGTAGTAACCACCCGCGCCAACAGCGATCAGGAGGCCGGCGATCAGCCATGTCCGCCGAGAGTTCATCACCGAAGGACTCCCGCGGCACCGGCCGGCTTCGGAAAAGCTCTTGCCGGGTTCGGGGCCTTTTCCTCCACAAGCGCGCGCGCGATCTCGTGCCCCAGCCATCGCCGCAGTTCGGGCGAAGCGGATCTGATTTGTTCGGGGCTTGATGTGATGTCGACCATGGCGAGGACTCCGCTTGGGGTGGCTGATTTTCACGAAGCCAAAACAGAGAGCAGCCGCGACGGCCTTGATCCGCGTCAATCGTGGGCGCGCCTGGACACCAGCATCGTTCGCTGCGGCGCTTCGATGTTGCCTCAAGTTGGCCGATTTGAGCCATATCAAAGGCTCGTGGCCGACATACCCTGACATCAACGCGGATGCCTATCTCAATCGCGAAGCGCTGACGGAAGCGTGCAAGCATGTGGTGATGATCGCCGATCCGCGCACGCTGGGTGAACTGCGCAAGCACTTCGAGGCTTCGCTGAAAGCAAAGCTGGTGGGCGAGCTGACCAAGGATCTCGCGAAACACCCCGTCGAAGCCATCGAGAACACATTGGCGGCGGCTTGAGTCCCGCCCGGATCATGGACCAGGATTCGCTGATCTTGACGGACAGGCTGCCACAGCCAGAGACCGCATGCCACGACCTTGATCGGCATCGGTCAAGGGATGTCCAGGGCATCGGCCGGATCACCGACACGCGGAAGCTACTGCTGCTAGAGGAGAGAGAAGTTCGAGCCGAGAAAGACGAGAACCTGACCGGTAATCAGGGGAATTCTCAGTATGGGGCCATTCTCGCCGCTGTCCTGGATCGGCGATCCCGCGACGTAAGGGTGCACCTTCAGGGTGTTTTTCCAGATCGTCGGAAAATCCGCTCCTTTGTTCTTTTCAGCATTGCACGCATTGAGAAGTCTCGCGACGATGTCCGTCATTGAACCCGCATGAATTAAGCGCCTGATTTGAAATCATATGGAATGAATACGGCGGGGATGGTTTGATCTGGATCAAAAAATGCCGGACTGCTCAGATAGGCACCCAGTCCCTGCCTTCCTTGCGATAAAGACGCTTTACGGCCGTCCAAGCGACGCGGTGAGCTATTTCTTCACTCTTGGCCTCGGTCGGCATATTCATCCCAGGCGCTGTTGAAGGCAGCGCGAAAGATCTCCTGGGCATGAGGGGCAGATGCGTCCTAACGGGCGGTGGAAGATCTTCCTCGGTCGCATAGGGCATTGCTATCCTCATAACCAAGTCAAACTGATCGATTACTGCTCCTTCTTGAACAAATCCTGGAAGATCAGCTGGCCCCAGGTGCGGCCGCGTGCGTGCACCAGCGCGCCACCCTCGTTGAGCTTTCCCAGCTTGACGGGTGCGAACCCGAGTTGTTTGGCCAAGGCCGCCACGGGAGCGATCGCGTCCTCGTCGTCGCTCGACAGAAAGACCACCCGGTGGCCGCCCTCGACGACCGGATCGGTAGCCAGGGTGGCTGCAATCAAGTGATTGAAGCCTTTCACGAACTTGGCGCCGGTAAACGACTTCGCAACGAAGGCGGAGGACGGGAGGCCATCCAGCTCTTCAGGGACAGGAAACGCGTTCATCGCGTCGATGACCGTCTTGCCTTTCCAACTTGGCAGGGCTTTCGCAACCTCGCGATGCTCTCCGAAAGGGACCGCCAAGATGATTGTGTCGGCCTCGAGTGCTTCCCGCAGCGACTTGGCGACGACCCTGGGTCCAATCGCCCGAGCCTGCGGCGCCAACGCCTCGGGCGGCCGGCGGCTCGCGACGGTCACGTCGATGTTGTTACGGGCGAAGGCGTGGGCGAGGGCCTGGCCTATCTTGCCGAATCCTACAATCGCGTAGTTCATAATGCTTCTCCGATCCGTGTTGGTATTGTTTCCCCAGCCTTCAACGGCGCTGGGTTATCCGTTCGCTGTATGGCGACCTTTGCGTAGTGTTCGACCAGGGACACGCCAGTTCCCGCCGGTCAGCCGCCTCCCGCGATCTGGCGCGATTTCAGATGGCCGAGAAGCCGCCGTCGACAGACAATTCCACCCCATTCACGAAGCTCGAATCGTCCGAAGCAAGAAACAGCGCGACCGCCGCAATTTCCTCAGGACGCCCCATCTTTCCCCGCGGGATCAGGGACTCGAACATCTGCTTCGCTTCCTCGGTGAGAACTTGGTCCTGCATCGGTGTGGCGATCGGCCCTGGGTGCAGCACGTTCACCCGGATATTCCTGCCCTTGAGTTCGTTGAGCCACCCGCGTGCGAATGCAAGCAACGTCGCCTTGCTCGCCGCATACACGCTATAACCAGGAAAACCCTTGATCGAAGCAACTGACCCGGTCATGAGGATTGATCCGCCATCGTTGAACAGCGGCAACGCCTTCTGAACCGTAAACAGCGTGCCGCGCGCATTCAGGTTGAAGGCCGCATCGAAGTGCTGCTCGGTAATCTCGCCCAGTGGGACGGCTTCGCCCGTGCCAGCGCTCGCGTACAGGACGTCGATCCTGCCCTTTTCCCGCTTGACCGTGTCGAACAGACGGTCGAGATCGTCGAGATTGGCCGCGTCGCCGCGCACGCCGGTCACGTTCCGGCCGATCAGCTTGACGGCCTCGTCCAGCGCCTCCTGTCTCCGGCCCGTGATGAAAACATAGGCGCCTTCTTCAACGAACCGCTTGGCGCTTTCCAGCGCCATGCCGCTCGATCCACCTGTGATGACTGCAACCTTACCGTCTAGCTTTCCCATGACTTTTCCTTTCAGGCTCTGCCTGTGGTCGTTCGGGAAGAACCCCGAGAGCCTGGAAATAAGTCTGCCGGGGTCAGGCTTTGAGTGCGGAAACGCGCACATCGGTGGTGCAAAATCGATCCGGCCGGACTGCTGACGCCAGCCGCGGCAATCGGTGTCACCGTTCGGAATTAGGCCGTGCCTGCCGGCATGGGCTATGATGACCGCCCCGCGCCACCCACATAGGAGATGCTGTTCGATGTGTTGGACACGGGCTTTGAAAGGCGCACCTCGCGGTGCGAGATTGCACCATGATCGACTGGGATGACGTTCGCTACTTTCTTGCCGTCGCACGCGGAGGCTCGGTGCGAGCTGCTGCCGCGCACCTCGGGGTGAATCATTCAACCGTGCTGCGACGCATCGCCCAGCTCGAGGAGCGCCTTGGGGCGCACATGTTCGAAAAGCTGCCTTCGGGCTACCGCCTGACGGCTGCGGGCGAGGAGGTCCTCGAGCTCGCGAACCAGATGGAAGCGTCGTCGCACCAGCTGGAGACGCGCGTCTTCGGTCGCGACCAGAGCGTGCGCGGGCTTCTGCGGGTGACACTGGCACCGACCCTTGCGACACACCTGCTCATGCCGGACTTCGCCGATTTCGCGCGTCTGCATCCGGACATCGAGATGGAAATCTTGTCGTCCGGCGAGCTGGCAAATCTGACCAACCGAGAGGCCGACGTGGCGATCCGCGTCGTCTACGACCGCAAAACCCTGCCGCTCAATCTTCACGGCCTGAAGGGACCGGAGCTGTTCGGCGGCGTCTACATGTCACGGGATCGACTGGCCGCGTGGCGTGCGGGCGCGCCTGATCCCATCCGGTGGATCGTCATAAGCATTCATGGAGTTCCGGATTGGGCCCGTGAGGTTCGCACCACGGGGGTTCCGTTCAGGACCACGGACGGCGAGGCGCAGATCGTTGCTGTACGGCAAGGGCTCGGGATGACGACACTGCCGTGCTTCATTGGCGATGCCGACCCCCTACTGGTGAGGGTGCCGGGCACCGACCTGCACATGTACGGAACGGTTTGGCTTCTGACACAGGGCGAGACACGCAAGACGAAGCGCGTGCGGCTCTTCACGGAGTTCGTATCCCGTAGGCTCGCCGCATACGCGCCGCTTCTCGCGGGGCTGTCCATATCGCGCGACTGACGCGCGGCAGGTCGCCGGCGACGCTTGCCGTAATCCGGTCGGAAGCCGAGCTGCGATCGCTCCAAGCGACTTGAGGTCAATCCCTGGCGCTGCTGACGGTAGTTTTCGGCTATGTCGGCGGTGCGGCGGGAGTAACCGGCGGGCGGGCAATGACAAACACTCGGCGGGCCATCCCCTCCGTCCTATATCCACACCTCGGTGGACTTTCGGCCCTCGGACCTTCCTAAGGGGGCGACCGATCTGAAACGCAGTTGGCGCAGATGTAGAAAGTTATACGCATTACAGTGGGCGGCGGCGTAGAATGACGTGCAATCCGGCGGGTCTGGGGCCCACCGATAGCTTGGGAACGAGGTGGAGAACTTGATGCGGAACGTGATGCTGGGTTTCCTGGCACTTGCCCTAGCCGCTTGCCAGTCGGCTCCTGCGGTGCCCCAACCCGCCACTCTCGCGCCTGCGTCAGATGCCGTTCCTCCTCAACCCGCCTTGGATCCCGGCGCGGTTCCTCCTGGCTCGGCAATCATGGATCAATCCGTGACAATCACTCCCCCCGCGAAGGGCGTTCCGATAAAGTACGCTGCATTTTCGGGCATGTGGGCTGGACGATTGGAGGGGACGTATGAAGCCAAAGTCGCTGTGCAGACGATTTCTCCGAATGGCGAAGTGACAGTCACCTTTGCGTGGGGAAATCTGGGCGATAACAATCCGGGAGAGGCAGCCGGCGCTGGTAGAATTGTGGGCGGGACATTGAAACTTGGGCGCCTGCCGAATGGCGCGGATATCAGTCTTGTGATGCAGCCGGAGGGAACCCTGGCCGGAACCTATACCCTAGCCGGCCAGACCTACACGGGCGCGTTCATCAAGCAATGATCAGCTAACTCATCGCATTGAATGCGCATCGCCTTCAGGGTCCTGATTGGTACAGAGGGCTTCAAAGGTGATCTATGTCCTCTCCGCCTCCATCTCCGCAACATCCTGAAAGCGATCGGCGATGCGTGCGTGCACCCGTCCGCCATTGGCGGCTCCAATGGCAACCAGCACTTCGTCGGCCCCTGGTGCGTCGGCGATCTGGAAGTTCGCGGTGATGAAATGCGAGCGCCTGCCGTTCTCGCTCTTGTGCATCATCGGCAATGACAGCAATGCCCCGGGCGCGTTTCGCGTATTGCAGAATTCGAGATAGGTGGTGCCGCCAACGGCGTCGCGGAACAGATTGCCGAAGCGCAGTGTGTGGATCAGCGCCGAGGCATGCTCGATCTCGCCGTTGACGCCGACCGCCGCGGCCTTGCCGTAGGATTCGATTTCGCCAGGCGGCATCAGGGCGATCAGCCGCCGGGTGAGTTCGGCGCCGACCTTTGGGGCGACGTCCAGGATTTCGGGGCGAAGGTTTTCGACGAAGGCCCGCCCCGCCCACGGGTTCTTCAATACCGCCGCGACGACGATTGATGTGACCGGCTTGCCAGCTGCCTTGCCGCCTTCTGTCAGAACCTCCTCGATGAAGGTGCAGATCTTCCTGATTTCCATTCGCTCCAACGGCCTTTCCTGTACAGAATTCCGGCATCAGGCTAGGGGAGGGGTTGGTCATGCGTCTTCCTCTGCTTCGGAGGAAAATCTGGATGTCTCGCTGTCGGAAGCCGTGTAGCTTCGCGAGGCTGTGAATTGCTTATATCGGCCTTCGATGCGCCAGCAGGAACAGTTCGGCCAACAGGAATTGAAAAGTGGACCACCAGTCGCAAATCCTGTCCTTGCGGGATGCCGCCAGCCTGATCAATTCCGGCGGCGACCTCAGCACGGTGCTGCGCGATCTGGTGTTGGCGGCCTGCCGACATGCCAAATGGACAATGGGCTCGATCATGAGCATCGACGCGCCACATGGCCATGCCTACGTCATCGTTCGTCACGATCCGACATTGATCCAGCGTCCGCTGCCCGATCGCTGGGAGCTCGCAACCAGCCCGTCGATCATCGCCCTGCAGCGTAACGAGCCGGTCTATATTCGCGATGCCCGTGTTTCGGAGGAGTTCTCCGGCTATCGCAAAGAGGCTTTCGAACGGGACTACCGCAGCGTTCTGGTGATGCCGATGAGTTGCGTCGACGAGGCCGGCCGGCCGATGGTGCTCAGCGTCGTCTCGCGCGAAATCATGGAGGTTACCACCGACGATCTCGCCTTCATTGGCATGATCGTCCATCTCGGTGAGATCGCGGTCGAGAAACAGCACAAGCTGCGTGAGGAGAAGCGCGCGGCGGAACGGCTTGAAAAGGCCCTGCAGGCCCATACCTCGTTGCTGCAGCAGGCGCTGGCGGAGAGCTCGGTTTCCTCGCTTGCCGGCAAGATCAGCGCGCTGGTCCCTAACCCGGTGGTGGTGGTCGATTTCACGGCCAACCTGATCGTTGCCAGCCGCTCGCCGAGCGAGAAGCATTTCGACGATGCGGCCTGGCAGCTCGCTGCCAACACGACCTTGCACCGGCAGATGATGAAGGTTGCGCGGCTGGCGGTGGATCGGCCGCAGAATGAGGCCCACACTTTCTTTCTCGACGACGGTACGCGCCGTCTGCGTGTCGCCGCGAAAATCGAACCGCTGAGCGTCGACGCGGAAGCTGTTGGCGCCCTGGTTATCTTCACCATGCAAGAGCCCTTCAGCCAGCTCGACCTACTCTTGCTCGACAGCGCCAAATTCGCGCTCAGCGTTCAGATGATGCGCAGTTTCATCCGCTTCCGTTTCGAAACGCGCACGCTGACGGAGCTGTTCATGGAGGTCGTCGAGCAGCGTTGGCACGACGCCGCCGACGTGATGCAGCGGGCGCAGCGGCTTGGCATCGGTCTCGCGTCAGCGCAGCACATGATCGTCATCGACCTGCCTGGAGCCGCGCAAAGCGGCGCCGGACGTTCGGTCGATCCGCATCATGCCGTGATCCGGCTGTTGCAGCAGAGTTCGGTCGCCGCGGGCATCATCGTCGTCGACAACGGCCTTGTCTGCCTGATCCCGCCCGAACTGGGCGACGACAAGGAGCGTGTCAACAAACTGCTGGGCAAGATCGCCGAGGAACTGGGGCGCTATTTCGGCCAGGAGCCGTTCGTTGTCCTGTCCGGTCTCTGCACAAAGCTCTCTGACTATCCGGCGGCGTGGGACCGCTGCCGGCGCATGATCCGCATCGGCCGCTCATTCGGCCGCACCGGCGTGTTTGCCGGCCAGGATTTCGGTCCACTACCGATGCTGGTCGCGGCCGCCGACGTCGAGGACGTTCGCGGTTTTGTGCAGGACAGCGTCGGTGCGATCGCCGACCACGACCGTCGGCACGGGACACCCTATATGGGGACGCTGTTCTCCTATCTCCGCGAGGGATGCCGCAGCCAGGCCTGTGCCGACGCAATGGGCCTGCACGTGACCACCTTGCGATACCGGCTCGCGCGCATCCAGGAACTGTTCGGCGTCAATCTCGATACGCCCGAGAGGCGCTTTGCTTTTGAACTCGCCATCCGTCTGCGCGAGGTCATCGATAACAGCGGCTCCACGAAAGAATAGCACCGGTCCAGCCTCCCGCCGAGCGGACAGTTTCCGATTGGGAACACGACCCTTGCTGGCCGGATTCCGCCTTTGCCGTCTTGCTCGCAAACACAGCAGTGCAGCCGCCGCCTGTTCCTCTCAAGAGGAGGAAGAACAGGCCCGAACGAGCGGCTAACGTTTCGTGCAATCCGAAAGGGAACACGAGGCCAGATGCTGACGACCCCGCAACCGACGATCGATCCGATCGCCCTCAGAAGGGCTTTCGGAACCTTCGTGACCGGCGTTACGGTTATCACCACGCGTGACGGCGATGGCACGCCGCGCGGCATGACGGCGAACTCCTTCACCTCGGTCTCGCTCGATCCGCCGCTGCTTCTGGTTTGCGTCGGCAAGGCGGCAGCGAGCTTTGCTGCGTTCAACGCGTCCGATTGCTTCGCCGTCAACCTGCTGCATGAGGGGCAGACCGAGGTTTCGGCAGTCTTTGCGTCAAAGGCTCACGACAAGTTCGGGTCCGTCAGCCATGACCGCGTCCACACCGGCGCGCCGATCCTCAATGAGTGCCTGACCTGGTTCGACTGCACCGTGCACAACCGCGTCGATGCAGGCGATCATATCGTGCTGATCGGCGCGGTGCAGGCATTCGGCACCAGCCCCTCGGCGCCGCTCGGCTTTTGCCGGGGCCGCTATGCATCGGTGAAGGATCCGCTGCCGCCGGGCTGGCTTGCCTCCCACTCCATGATCGTCGGCTACCTCATCGAAGCGGACGGAAACATCCTGCTGCGCTCCGACGGCAAGGGCGGCTGGGTGCTTCCCAGCGCCAAGAGCCGGAAAGCGGAAAAAGAGCTGAAGCTCGAAGGCGGCGACGCACTGACGTTGCTGCCGGACGAGACGTTTCTCTATTCCGTCTTCGATGTCGCCGACAGCGATCCGGGCTACCTCATTTACCGGGCCCGTCTCTCCGGCACCTCGGCCGCCTTCACCATGCCTGCGGGGTTCCGGTTCTTTCCCCTCGCGGACCTTCCATACGAAGACATTCCAGCCGGCGAGATCCGCGCGCTGCTGCGCCGCTACAGCCGCGAGCGGCGCGACGCCTCCTTCAGCATCTACATGGATTCGGGCGATGGCGGCCGCCTGGCCAGGATCGAAGGCGCCTCACAGCCATGGTCGCAAGGCCCCCAGGACGCCGAACAGGAAAAGCCATGAAAACATCAGTCAAATCACTCGAGAATTCGCGCCAGTTGCCTTTCATCGGCGGCAGCTTCGTCGCTCCCAAAAGCGGCCAGTACATTCCGAGCTATGACCCGACGACCGGCGAAGCCTGGTACGAGCTGGCCGAGGCCGACGCATCCGATGTCGACGCCGCCGTGACCGCCGCGGGGGCGGCTTTTGCCGATCCGGCCTGGCGCCGGATGACCCAGACTGATCGCGGCAAGCTTGTGCAGCGGCTGGCGCAACTCGTGCTGGACCATGCCGACGAACTGGCGCTGATAGAGACGCGCGACAATGGCAAGCTGATCAAGGAAATGCGGGCGCAGATGCGCGCCATGCCGGATTCCTACAGCTATTTCGCCGGCATGGCCGACAAGCTTTTGGGCGACACGATACCCGTCAACAAGCTCGACATGCTCAATTTCAACCTGCGCGAGCCGCTTGGCGTGGTTGGCATGATCACGCCCTGGAATTCGCCGCTGATGCTTCTGACGGGAACGCTGGCGCCTTGTCTTGCGCTCGGCAACACCGTCGTCATCAAGCCTTCCGAGCATGCCACTGCCTCGACGTTGGCTCTGGCCGAGCTGATCATGGAAGCCGGCTTTCCCTCGGGCGTCGTCAATGTCGTGACAGGCACCGGCGCCAGCGCTGGCGAAGCGCTGACACGTCACCCCGGTGTCGCCAAGATTGTCTTCACCGGCAGCACGGCCACCGGCCGGCGCATTGCCGCAAATGCGGCGGCGAACCTGGTTCCCTGTCAGATGGAGCTTGGCGGCAAATCACCTCACGTCGTCTTCGCCGACGTCGACATCGAACATGCCGTCAACGGCGTCGTGTCGGGCATATTCGCGGCGGCAGGCCAGAGCTGCGTCGCCGGTTCGCGCTGCTTCGTCGAGGCGAGCGCCTATGACCGGTTCGTGGACGCGCTGGCCGAGCGCACCCGGAGGGTCAAGGTCGGCCATCCCATGAATGACGATACCGACATCGGACCGCTGGCGCTCTCGGCGCAGCTTGCCAAGGTCGAAGCCTATGTAGCGTCAGGCGTTAGGCAAGGCGCCAGGATCGCGGCCGGCGGCCGGCGGCCGCAATCGGCCGACCTTGCCGGTGGCTGGTATTTCGAACCGACCGTCATGGTCGATGCCCGCAACGACATGGAGTTCATGCAGGACGAGATTTTCGGACCGGTCGTCGGCGTCATCCCGTTCTCGTCGGAAGAGGAGATGACAGCACTTGCCAACGACACGCGCTATGGGCTGGCTTCCGGTATCTGGACCAAGGACATCGACCGCGCGTTGCGTTTCGCCCGCAACATCGATGCCGGAACCGTCTGGATCAATACCTATCGTGCCTCCTCCTTCATGTCGGCGAATGGCGGCTTCAAGGAAAGCGGCTACGGCCGCCGTGGCGGCTTTGACGTGATGCAGGAATTCTCGCGGCTGAAGAATGTGGTCATCGATTATTCAGGGGCAATGCAGGACCCGTTCGTCATTCGCCTGCGCTGAGTTCCATCCAAGCCGAAACCTCAAACGGGACAAGAAAATGAAATTTGCAGTTTCGCTGACCATGGAGCGGTTCTCGCCGGAGACATCGATGGCGACGGTGAAGAACAATCTGCTCGAGCTGGCTGGAATGGCCGATGAGGGCGGCTTCGAGACGTTGTGGACAGCCGAGCATCACACGATCGAATGCACCATCTCGCCCAACCCGCTGATGACGCTGACCTGGCTGGCGCAGCACACCCAGCAGATCAGGCTTGGCACCTCGACGCTCGTGGCGCCGTACTGGAGCCCGATCCGGCTGGCCGGCGAAGCAGCACTTTGCGACCATTTGACCGGCGGCCGGCTGGAGTTCGGCATCGCGCGCGGGTCCTACCAGTATGAATTCGATCGCATGGCCGAAGGCATGCCGCAGCAGGAGGGCGTCGCCTATCTGAAGGAACTGGTGCCGGCGGTGAAGAAATTGTGGGCCGAGGACTATGCGCATGAGGGCCACTACTGGAATTTTCCACTTGCCGCCGGCGTGCCCAAGCCGCTGCAGAAGCCGCATCCGCCGATCTGGGTGGCGGCGCGCGATCCCGGCACGTTCGACTGGGCTGTTGGCATCGGCGCCAACATCCTGTCGACGCCGCTTTCCGCACCGGCCGCCGAGATCACTGTCCTTGGCGAAAAATTTCGCAAAGCGGTCGCCGACCATCCGGAAGTGCCGCGTCCGCGCCTGATGATGCAGCGCCGGACCTGTGTCTATGAGAGGCCGGAGGAATGGGAAGTCGCGGTCCGCCACGCCATCGACTACGGGCGCGCCTTCGAGAACCTGTTCCAGAACATCGGTACGGTGAAGAACGGTTTTCCGGAAGCCGTCCCTTACGAAAGCGTCAAGGGCAAGGACAATTACAACCCGGAGAGCATCCGCAAGAACCTGATGTTCGGCACGCCCGACGAGATCATCGAGAAGCTCGAGGACTACGAAGCCGCCGGCGTCGATCAATACTGCCTTGGGCTCACCTTCAATCTGCCATTCGAGCTGCAGAAAAAGACGATCCGGCTGTTCGTCGACGAGGTCATGCCGCATTTTGCGGCGCGAGATCGCGCCAAGCCTGTTGCGGTGGGGCGTTGATGGCAATGGCGGCCGGTTCCTTCGTCCACGGCGACGTCACGCTCAACTACCGTGTCGACGGAAACGGGCCGCAGAAGCTGGTCTGCATCCATGGCGTCGGCTCTTATCTGGAAGCATGGAGCGGGGTCGTCGCTCGCCTGCCGGATCAGTTCACGGTCCTGACGTCAGATCTTCGTGGCCACGGCCGCTCGGCGCGCATCAAGGGCCGCTACGAGATCGACGACTTCGTCGATGACACGGTGGCCTTGGCCGATCATGTAGGCTTCGCAAGCTTTCATCTCGCCGGCTTCTCGCTCGGCGGCCTGATCGCCCAGCGCCTGGCACTGACCCATCCCGAACGGCTGCGCCGGCTCGTGCTGCTGGCAACCGTCGCCGGGCGCTCGCCAGAGGAACGCCAGGCGGTTCTGGGTCGTCTTGCCGCGCTCACCGCCAGCCAGCCGAGCACACATCATGCCGCGTCGCTGTCGCGCTGGCTGACCGAGGATTTCCAGAAGCGCAATCCGGATGTGATTGCCGAGCTGCGCCGGCGCGATGCCGAAAACGATCCGGCATGCTACGCCGCCGCCTACCGGGTGCTGGCCGAGACCGATTTCGGCGGCATCCTCGACCAGATCAGGTCGCCGACGCTGATCGTCACCGGCGAGGACGACGAGGGGTCCAACCCGCGCATGGCGCGTCACATGCACGACCAGATCCGTGGTTCGCGGCTCGAGATCCTGCCCGGATTGCGGCATTCGATCCTGGTCGAGGCGCCAGCGCAGGTTGCCGGCCTTATGACGGATTTCCTGACCGAACACGCAGAACAGATGGGGTAACCAGCCATGGATAAAGCGTTGCAGAAAGCCGGCGGGGAGGTCTGGCTTGCGGCTCTCGGTGACGATCATGTCGACCGCGCGATCATTCCAGCCGGCGTAGAGGCCTTCCGGCTTGCCCGCGCGGTGCACGACGAGATGAAAGCGGATGCCCGATGAGTGCAACAACGGATCTGTATCCTGGCCGTAAGACCAGTTCGAAGACCAGGGCCGGCTTACCATCCTTCCGAGCAACCGCCACGAAAAACCTCCTCTGGCTCGCCGGAAGACGGCGTCGCCCGGCTCATCTCTAAATTAGAAAACGACAACAAAGGGGAACTGATCATATGAAAACATCTCTCAGACTGACCACGCTGGCGGCTTCGCTGGCTTTTGCCCTGGCAACGCTTCCTGCCTATGCTGGAGCGGTGCTGGACCGCGTCGCGGCGGCCGGCACTCTCAAGGTCGCCACCGATGCCAATTGGGCGCCCCAGTCCTTCCTCAACTCCAACAACGAGCTGGACGGCTTCGACGTCGACGTGGCCAAGGAAATCGGCAAGCGCATCGGGGTCAAGGTCGAGTTCGTGACGCCGGGCTGGGACATCATCACGGCCGGCAATTGGGTCGGCCGCTGGGACATGCATGTCGGCTCGATGACGCCGACCAAGAAGCGGGCCGAGATTTTCGATTTTCCCGCTGTCTATTACTACACCCCCGCCGCTGTTGCCGTTCACAAGGACAGCAAGGCCACATCGTTGAGCGATCTGGACGGCAAAATTGTCGGCGCGACGACGACGTCGACTTTCGAGGCCTATGCCAAGAAGGATCTGACACTGGACGCGGCGGGCGCGCCGCCCTTCGAATACAAGCTCAATCCCAAGGAGGTGCATTCCTACGAGAACTCCACCACTGCTTTCGACGATCTGCGGATCGGTGATGGCGTTCGGCTCGACGCTGTCGTGTCGTCGCTGCCCAGCATCCTCGATGCGATGAAGGCCGGCTATCCGATCAAGCAGATCGGCGATCCGGTGTTTTACGAGCCGCTGGCGGTCGCCATCGAACACGGCGACCCTGAATTCTCGGCCAAGATCGCCGATGCGGTGAAGGCCATGAAAGACGACGGCACGCTCGGTAAGCTCTCCAAGAAGTGGTACGGGGTCGATTATTCCATCGTAAAATAGTCTCGACTTTCGCTGGCGGCCTGTCGTGGCGGGCCGCCAACCACCCGAGGGGAAGACGATGCTCTATCCGGATACCGTCGAAGCCGAAATTCTCGTGCACAAGCCGTGGTTCATCGCGACGATGTTCGGCGTCGTCTTCGCGATCTTCCTCGCCTTCAATCTGACGTCCACAGGCTTTGGCGAATTGATGCGCCCGGTCATCGGCGAGCCGTCCCAGAGCGGTCTCTATGGCAGGTTTGCCATTGCCTTCATTATAGCGCTTCTCTTTATCTTCAATGTCGTGCTGATCGGCTTCGCCTCGCTGCGCGTCCAGGTCGCCATCGTCTGGGCTGAGCTGCTGCTGCTCTTTCTGGCCTTCTTCGAGACCTTTCATCTCAGCCTGCCCTTCATCTGGCAAAAGCTGCCGTTCCTGATCTCCCAGGGCGTTGTCACGACGCTCTACGTTTCAGCGATTTCGATCATCATCGCCTCCTTGATCGCCATCCTGGGTGCCGTGGCCAAGCTCTCCACCAACGGCTTCGCTTATGCCATCGCCAGCTTCTACACCTCGTTCTTCCGCGGCCTGCCGCTGCTGATGCAAGTCTATCTGATCTATCTTGGTCTGCCGCAGCTTGGCTTCGTGGTCGGCGCCGTCCCGGCCGGCATTCTGGCGTTGTCGCTGTGCTACGGCGCCTACATGACCGAGATTTTCAGATCGGGCATCCAGAGCATCGACAGGGGTCAGTGGGAGGCGTCGCGCTCCATGGGCTTCGGCTTTTCGCTGACCATGCGTAGGATCATCCTGCCGCAGGCGCTTCCGGTGATCATTCCGCCGACGGGCAACCAGTTCATCTCCATGCTCAAGGACAGTTCGCTGGTTTCGGTGATTGGCGTCTGGGAACTGATGTTTCTTGCCCGCACGCTCGGCCAGAAGACATTCCAGCACATGGAGATGCTGATCTCGGCTTCGGTCATCTACTGGATGCTGTCGATCTGCCTCGAGCTGATCCAGTCCCGCATCGAACGGCACTACGCCAGGAGCAAGGTGCGATGAGTGCTGAGCCGATCATCCAAGCCCAGGCCGTATCCAAATGGTACGGCAAATTTCATGCGCTGAAGGACATCAATCTGACGGTCCACAAGGGCGAGCGCATCGTCATCTGCGGGCCGTCCGGTTCGGGCAAGTCGACGCTGATCCGCTGCTTCAATCGCCTCGAAGCGCATCAGGAAGGCAACATCAGCGTAAACGGCATCCATCTTCACCCGAAGATGAAGAACGTCGCCGACGTGCGCAGCAATGTCGGCATGGTCTTCCAGCACTTCAATCTGTTTCCGCACATGACCGTGCTGATGAACTGCATGGCGGGGCCTATGTGGGTCAAGGGCGTTTCGGCAGTGGAAGCACGCAAGACCGCCCTCCAGTTCCTGGAACGGGTGCGCATCCCCGAACAGGCGAACAAATTCCCGGTCCAGCTGTCCGGCGGCCAACAGCAACGCGTCGCCATTGCACGAAGCCTGTGCATGAAGCCGGCGGTGATGCTGTTCGACGAGCCGACATCCGCGCTCGACCCCGAAATGGTGTCGGAAGTGCTGGACACCATGACCGGGCTTGCGCGCGACGGCATGACGATGGTTTGCGTCACCCATGAAATGGGCTTTGCGCGCGCGGTGGCCGACCGCGTGATCTTCATGGACGCCGGTCAGATCGTCGAGGAAGGCAGGCCGGACAGCTTCTTCGGCAATCCCCAACATGCGCGAACCAAGCTGTTTCTCAGTCAGATTTTGAAGCACTGAGCCAACCTGCAGAATTGCCCCGGGGCCTACCCTACACAAAGTCCGCCAACGACACCGGCGAGCCAGAAGACCGCCTGGCTGCGGTGACGATAGCCCTTCATGCCATCGTCTACCGGCCTGGAAGCAGCGCTGAGTTGCTGGGACTATTCTGCTGCCGCAGAGTACGCCTTTCGGCGATAGCCTTCATGCCGATGCGCTCTGGCCCTTACATTGGGCTGAGCGCATGCTTCGACCCAGCCAGCACAGCACTCCTCTAGCTAGACTGGCCAGGCCCAGCGGTCGCCGATGCTAGTCCCCCTACGACTCCAGCCGCTGGGCCGCCCGGTAAGTACCCGCCTCCTGTCTTGGTGTGCCGATTTTCTCGCTCCGCCTCGATGACGAGCCGAGTCATCATATAAAACCGACAATTGAAAGCCGGCCGCTGAGGAAGCAGTGGCGGGTTTTGGGTGTGGTGCTTGGTCGAGGGGCCAAGCAGGACAAAGAACCTTACTTGATACGATAGGTTCCCTTACTCGCTACGACACCGCAGTGATGACCGAACGCCCTCGCTTTGTAACGCCACCCTCGCCATACAATGCCTCCAGCGTGGAAAAAAGTTCCCGCACCGCGTTCGATTTGCAGGAATAGTAGATCCACTGGCTGTCCCGGCGGGTGTCTACCAGGCCGAGCGACCGGAGCTTGGCCAGATGCTGTGAAAGCGATGACTGGCTGATATTCGTCCTTTTGACGAGGACATTCACAGGGGTCTCCCCATTGAGCAAATGGGCAATGATCAACAGCCGGGGCGGGCTGCCCATCACCGCAAGGAAATCAGCTGCCTCCTTGGCGTTGATTAACAAATGTGTTGAGACCACCGAGTTCCCCCTACTCGCCTAGCGCCGGCCATCGAGCACATAGTGCTGGCAAATTTGAGACGGAGCAGATTGCCCGCGCCCAACTTGCGCAGCCGCATTGACTTGGCGTCACGAACTTGGCGCTCTGCCTCGATAGCAAGTTTAGACTCGCGATCGGCTCGCTCCAACCTCTCTCTGTCGACGCGGCCTTGGGGCATGAAAGCCTCCCTTGGCTAACTGACCTTGGATGCCGATCGAATAAATGTTCCTGCGCAGGATCAAGATGTTAGGCCCGACTGGGGTGAATACTAGGGCGGTTTCAGTATAAATGACTCGCATGTGAGTGTACGAAAGCGTACAATGTCAGCGTCACCCGCCGTTCTAGGCATACGGGTGATTGGAAGCCAACTCAGGTGCTCCCGCCATTACGCGGAGGCTGAAATGGCAGCAGACCAATACAGGATGACGGCCTTCGATTGCGAGGCCGCGCGGAACGCCTCCAGAAAATCCGTCGTGGAAAGACGAATCTCGGGAAGAAATAGGCGCCAACACGCCAGACTTCTCGCGCTAGAACTTACCGAATTGGACGAGATCGACCCCCGCATTCTGAATTGGATTGTAACGCGCTCGGCATGGAGTGACGGTCATGGGCACTTTTGTTGACCCTTTGGGGACGGTGGACCCGACCCTTCAATCTTATATCCTTGGCAGCCTCGTCCGGCGACGGCGAGGCGCCGTGGTGTCGACCAACGCGATTGTCGCGGAGATCAGATTCGCGCTGCCGGGGTACCAGGTAGAGGATGCAAGGATGGCAAAGTTCATATCCGAGGCCGCCATGCTGCTCGGTCTGGTCCCTGTCTTCGATCCGGCTTGGAGGGGCGATGTCAGATCGGAGGACGAACCGTCGTTCGGTTACGGCTACCCTGCACACCGTCCAGATCCATCGGCGGTCTACGTCTTTAGCCCTGGGCGACCGCGGACATTGCCGGTCCGAGGGAATCGTCATCTTCGTTTAGACAAATAAGCGGGCCAACGGCTCTTTCTGTCCACAGGCACAAGAGGCCCGGCCGTGGACCTTGGTTTCGTGTAACCAAAGCCAAAAGACTGTCGATGACGGGGGAACAGCAGTGGTTTTTGAATGCTTCCCGCGCTCGTCAGGACCGGCGTCTCATATGTCTTTCTCGTAGTGGCTCCTCGCCATACCGCAAAAAGAGCCCGCCTGGGAAAAGGCGGGCCAGAGTTTGGAGTGTGCTGGGATCAACCAGCATAGGGCTAACGAGCGGGGGATGGGTTGGTTGCGCCAGGAGGCGCGGCCATCCGCGAGTCCGCGAGGTGGCGCAACTCATGGCAATTGGCGTCTCAGTGCACCAAGTAAAACCGTTGACCTGTGTACTGAGCGCCCTCCATCCACAATGCGAGCGCAATCGCTGGCGAACGTCCCTTAACTTCAAAATTGCGGCCCCGATACCTTCCTGCCGCGATCCATACCGTCTTTGAACGTTGGTAAATCGTGATGCCCCGTGCATTCGCCCAGGCATACAATTCTGCGCCATTTCGACCCATTTCCCAGCCTTGGGCCGATGCTATCTCTGTAGCCGATGCTGTCTCTGTATAAGAAAGCTGCATATCCATATTAGGCCTCCCTAATCTTGATAACCTTTGCGCCGTCTCCAACATCACGGAATGAATGATCGGACTGCTCCGTTTCGGTTGTGTGTCGACCACAGCATGGTCAGGTATCCACCATAGACAAAAAGGCCTTTGCCTTGTGTCAGATGACGAAAGTGGTCGCGTCTGGTCGGAAATGGCTCTTGGCGCCAGCCGTAGCGAGATGACCGGCAAGGCTGCCTGAGAAGGGGACACCTTGCCGCCTGTGCCGGCCACTGCGGCGGGAGCTTGGGGTTCCTCTCCGCACCACGCAGATTACGCCTATATTAGCATCAGCGCAACAAGGTTGGTTCTGGCCGACGAAGGTCAACAAGCGGCAGAGGGGCTGGGTCTTGTCGAAACGAATGGCCGGCGCGGCTTGCTGCGTTGGACAGCTTTGCTTTGCGCCACACCGGCCATGCGGGTTGGATTGGGTGTCCCCGCGTCGATCAATCTATAGATATATTAGCAACATCGCAAATAAGACTGAAGTCCCATGGACTGAAGTCCCATGGAACGTCCAGTTGTGGGGTTGGTTGGTAGCTCCCCATCAACAAGCCAAAAGTGGTTCGGCAAGCAGTCGCATGGGGCTCTTCGGACGCGACGTCGGATTCATACAAAGCCAGCATCTATGTCAAATGCAAACGACAACGGCCCAATATGAACGTAGACCAGGGGATCGTCTGCCAATGAACGAGCACCGTTGCCGGCAATTTGAGGAGCCAAAGGCCAGAGCAAATGCATCGCGATCACGAAGAGATTTTCTATCGGGCGAATGCTCTTGGCGTCTCGATCTATCAACGTTCAAAAACAGTGTGGGTAGCTACGGGGAGTCACCGGGGCCGCCATTTTGAGGTTAAAGCGCGCTCTCCTGCGATCGCACTCGCATTGTGGATGGAAGCCGCTCGGTACACAGGTCAACGGATCTAGCGCCTCGCAATGACAGACGCCTGAACAGCGATCACGTCTCCGGGATGCTGGAAGCAACATTGTCAGATGGTTAACAAATGGTTGCATCTGAACTTTGGGATTTGTCAGACTGGCGTCAAGAACCAATGAACAGTCAGATCGTGCTGGCGATTGAACGCCCGACAATTGTAAATAGATATGTCACTTTCTACTTAGTCGCTGCGCATGTTAGACCGCCCACCGCTGCCGCTAATTCAGGCGACTGTTGTCGCCTGTCGCGTCGATTCGCAAGTTCTATGCAGATATCCAAGAAACTTCTAATGCTCCTGTTTTGAAGGAGAGATGAGTAAATTTTGATCAGAAATTGATTTCACCAATTATAAAACATGCCGCCAGCCTCATCTTCAAACAAGACTCGATCTTCCGGAAAAAATAAACGACAAGGTTCCCAGGGGCTGAGCGTCACCCTGTTATGGAGGATTATCATGATCATACGTATTCTTACCGCAATTTCTCTTGCTGCATCTGTTGCATCGGTCTCGACGACCAGCTTTGCAGAGTCTTCGACCAAAATTAAATCTGTGGAAGCCGGCAAGGCAGGTAGCGCCGCCGAACCCGGCAAGGCAGGGCGCGCTGCAGAGCCCGGCAAGGCGGGTCGTGCTGCAGAACCCGGCAAGGCCGGCGGCGCTGGCGAAACCGGCGGCAAGGCTGGCGGAGCCGGTGAGTCCGGAGGCAAGTCCGGCGGCGCTGGAGAAGGTGGCAGCAAGGGCAGCAAGGGCAACTGATCCGCCCTGTCGACCTTGCAAATGACTAAAGACTAAAGAGCGCACCTTGCCGGCGTGTATGCTGGCGGGTGCGTTCAACGCGCACGCGGGAGTCCGTCGCCTTGCAACGTGCATGCGGTGACTAACGGCCCGGCGAGAAGCTTTGCTCACTGCTTCCATTCGCTGACGAAGATCATTCTGGATCGGGATCCTGCGATTGAACTGCCACGCCTGGAAGCGTCCAGCTCGTGCTTTCGACCCACGCGCAGTGATTCAAGTTGGATATCCACATGCGCTCGTGCGCTCGACGAAATGCCAACAGCGCCTGCAATTCCGCCCGGCCTCTCTCGGGGCTGGATTCTGGATTGCCGAGCGTGAGCTTGGCGGCGGCCAATGAGCATAACTTCGCGTGCTGCAATCCCAATCGAAGGAACTGCACCCGCATGGATGCCTCCTGATCGCCGTTTGCAGAGGAGGCTGCTCTGTCGAGCAATGCTTCGGCTGGCGCAAAACTCTCCTCTGGATAGATGGCATGCGCCGCTTTCGCCCAGCTTCGCCAACGCGAAGCCCCAAGAGCCTCAAAGGTGTCATGCAGCCGGGCGCGCCCATCCGACGTATACGCCTCCCAGAAATCAAAGTACTTCCTCACGTCAGCCGCCGCTGGGCCGAAGGCAGAGTAATATTCGGACAGGAGGGAATCGGCAGGCACATCGGGACGGATCTGCAAACGCAGCAACAGGTAAAGGTTTGGGCCTTGTGTCGCCCAATGACCTGTCAGCGAATCGAAATCGGTTCCGACCATTCCGTTGTTCGCGGCGCTCTGAAACTCGTCGGCGAACTGGGTCGAAAATATGTGCGGCATACAATATCCGTCCAGAAAATAGTTCGCCCGCATGAAAAGTTTAGCTTGTGTGTCCGCCCAACCGCGCCACTGGGCCTTTATCCAGTCTTGCTCGTCGCCACTTCGGGGATAGAACCAGGATGACGGGCAAAATCCGACCATGATGTTCGGGCCCAATTTTACGCCCGATGTCGGAGCGGCGAAGTAGTTCATATAGGCGTAGCCCACGACAACCGAGTTTGAATTGTATTTCGCAGCGGTCTGCTGGATGGCTTGCCATGAACGTGCATATCGGTCGGATACGAAAGGCTTGCTGGCAAGCTTCGACTTCGACGGAATGAATTTTCGATAGTTCGGCGGCTCGGGACCATCCAGCGCCTTGCACACATCGCATTCGCATTGGCCAGGGACGTCATTCTCAACAGCGTTGACGAAGGTCGGAAGATGCCCCGGGCGATCGCCTCCATGCTGACGCCACTGCGAGACAATCTCTTCGTGCAGACCCGGATTGGAAATGCACATTGAGAAGCGCCCACCCAGCCATGAGGGTCCTCGTTTGCCGTTGACCAGCTGGAACCATTCTGGATGCTCAGCGCCATACTGCCGCCACCAGTTGACGAAGGCATGGCCGTACTTCGCCGGGATGCGGCGACCCATGCGGTTGCGACGCAGAAATGTAGTCTGAGCGTTCATGTAGTCTTCAGCCGCCGCCGTGGTGAAGCCCATCTCGGGATGATCTTTGGCCCTCAAGCCAGCGCCCGTGCGCACGTGACGCTGCATGAATCGAGGCGTTACGACGCAATCTTGAAGAGGAACGACCACGGACTCTGCTTTTGGAACAAACGTTCCCAGTTCGCCTGGCCATAGCCACCGAACCGCGAAGTAGCGATCGAGAAGTTCGTAGACGCCGAAGAGCGTTCCCGCGGACGTGTTGACATCAACGGGACTGCCGCTCGTGTCGTGCCCTGCGATACACAGGTGGCGGCCGACGGTGCGAATTGCGCACGACTCCGGCCCTAAGGCGTCGAAATCGACTCCGGCCTTTCGGGCAAACTGGGTATCGCCCAGAAAGATGTGGGTTTTGCCGAGACTAGCCGACGTCACCTTGCTCTCGGTCACTGTGGCAGGTTGGAAGCCGGTGGCCTTTTCAATGTGCCAGCGAAGTTCCACCTCAGCGTAGTGGACAGAGTCGTTTGGCGTATCTGGGGTGACCAGAGTGACGACGGGTCTGCCTTCCGACACCAACGTTACACCATCGCCTGGCTGATGGTGCGCGTCAGCCGACTTGCAAACGCCGAGCCAGTGCGAGAGGCCTAACAGAACTCCCTGCGCAAACGTCCTTCGCGACAGTGCTCGCATAACAAGACCCTACCTACGCGCGATCATCCGACACGGTGGACCATCTTCTGGTGACTGCGCGAAGTGGCTTGTGGAGCGGTGCAGGCATGGGCGCCATCCAAAGAAAATTGCCCGCCGCATGTTGGTACGGCGGGCGATCAAGCGTCGCATACCAGGCGAAGTGGCTGCCGTTGCACGCAGATCATCAGTGAACGGTATCGCCGTAGCCGTATTGATCCCAGATAGGCTTTTGGACGTTTCGGCTAAACCTTTGGGCAGAGGTGAAGGCCGTTCGTGTCCCTTGGCGGCTTGCTGTTTTTCGCGCTTTCCGCGTTGGCAGGGTTCGACGCTTACCCCTCGTTCCAGGAGTTTGCTTGCGCCAAGCGGGGGGGCGAGATCGACAGGGTGTTGGCAAAACCGGCATGGCAGCCGATGAGCAAGTGTTAAAGTCCTCACATTCCGTGCAACTCTGGTCTGGCATTGTCGTTGTTATGTGCAGTTGCATGGCGACGGGGCTACAATGCATGGGGGTAACGACCAGTGGCGAACTGTCGCCAGCTCTCTGGGCGTCACTGTTTATCAGCGCTCAAAGACAGTGTGGATCGCGGCTGGAAAATACAGAGGTCATGATTTTGAGGTGAAAGCTCGTTCGCCAACGATCGCGCTCGCTTTGTGGAAGGAGGCCGCGCGTTATACTGGTTCGGACTGGTGACACTGACAGGACGGTATTTGCGCGTAGTACGGAAACTGGCATTTTGATCTCTCGATGCGCAGCCTTTCCAATTTTATCTGACTGCATCGGCTGTGCCGGCGGCGAGCCTGATATTTCCAATGACCGGCCGAGATGATGACGCTGGTTGTTGGACTAGCGGATGCCGGTAAGTGAACAACCCACTTAACGACATCCGATAGTCTCAGGCGTTGCCGGTCTAGTCGGTGCCGCCGCTCTTGCCGCCTTCGCCTCCGGCCTTGCCGCCGCTCTCGCCAGCACCGCCGCCCTTGCCGCCTTCGCCGCCAGCCTTGCCGCCGGTCTCCCCAGCGCCGCCGGCTTTGCCGCCGGTCTCCCCAGCGCCGCCGGCTTTGCCGCCAGTCTCTCCGGCGCCACCAGCCTTGCCACCGGCTTCGCCAGTGCCTCCAGCCTCGCTTGACGCAGTGCTAAGGGTAGCGCCTCCGGTCTCGCCAGCGCCTCCAGCCTTGCCACCGGTCTCGCCAGCGCCGCCGGCTTTGCCGCCAGTCTCGCCAGCGCCTCCAGCCTTGCCACCGGTTTCGCCAGCGCCGCCGGCTTTGCCGCCAGTCTCGCCGGCGCCTCCAGCCTTGCCACCGGTTTCGCCGGCGCCTCCAGCCTTGGCGCCCGTCTCGCCGGACGAGCTTACCTGGACGCCGGACTCTCCGATGGCTACGGCATTAGAAATTCCGACCGTTCCCAGAGCAAAGAATGCCCCCACCAGCAACTTTGCCGTAGTTGTAACTTTAGTGGTCATATCGTCTCCTGATATCCGAGCTCCCCACGCAATCAATAATCGGATTCTCCAGGAAAGGTTATCAAAAATCATGTTTGGATAAGACACATTTGGTGACAGTGTGATATGAGGTTATGTATGTATAAACATCGGTTTTATTAAGTAATAAAAAATCAAACGGTATCATAGCGCTATCGTACTTGTGCAGCAGTCAGCGGAAATTAGAAGGAGCGGTGCCCGAGGAGGCTCAAATATATCCGGCATATTTCAATTACCGTCGTGTAGAAGGCGCGTTGATGTCGGCGATCTTCAAGAAAACGCGCAACAAACGAGGTGCGAAGAGCTGCGGCGCCAACGACGGGTGCGCCTCGGCCATCCCGATCGGTTACCACTTTTGGATGGATTCAGCACCACCAAGGGCAATTGACAGAAATGGCACCTGCAGATGCCATTGAAGGGTTCCAAACGCGGGGAGGATCAGGAGCATATGCTCCCGATTTGATGTTGGATAGTTCGGCAAACGAGTGATCCAAAACGTGCTCCGCATTTGGCCACGGACGATAACCATCGTCAGCCGAGAGCGGATCCATGGACCCTGACCCCGTCGATCACCTGGAATCAACTGTCAAGATTGTTTCGGCCTTTGTCAGCAGGAACAGAGCGTCGCGTTCTGATCTGGTGGATCTGGTCCAGAATGTCGGCCGCACTTTGCAGGCCCTCGCGGGCGGTGCGGAAAAACCCAAACCGAAGCTCATTCCCGCCGTGCCAGTCAGCAAATCGGTGACCCCGGATTTCATCATCAGCCTGGAGGATGGGCGCAGGATGAAATCATTGAAGCGGTATCTGACCTCGATTGGAATGACCCCGGCCGATTATCGCAGGAAATGGGGTTTGCCACCAGACTACCCGTTGGTGGCGCCGAATTTCACCGCGCTGCGTTCGCAAGCGGCAAAAAGGATCAGGCTTGGACAACGGATCGCCAGTGATCAGACCTCACGAACCTGACCGCATTGCTCTGCGGCCATTCAACGTCAGTTCTCCCTTGCGCTGTTCGGGTGATCTTGCCGCGACGGCTGCCTGCTCGCGATCTATGCCGCCATGATAGAGGATTGCGATAGCATTCCCCAAGGTACGTGCCTGGAGGCAGATCTGTGCATCGTGGGCGCGGGCGCAGCCGGCTTGGCATTGGCTTCACAGTTTGAAGGAACGCGACATCGTGTATGCGTGATCGAGAGCGGCGGGCTGACATACGAACACGGGCGCCAAAGACTGTCGCGCGGCCGCTCTGTAGGCAGACCCTACGAGGCGCTCGACCTTTGCCGTATCCGCCAGTTTGGCGGCAGTACAGGCAGAGCTGGGTGGGGCGGGTGGTGCAAGATGCTGGACCACGTCGATTTCGAGGCTCGATCCTGGATTCCGATGAGCGGATGGCCCGTCGACCGTAACTCGCTTCTCCCTGACTATGAAACAGCGGCCGGTTTGTTGGGCATCGAGGATTTGCAAGCCGAATGGCCGGACTCCCCAGCCCTGCCTATGAATGGGCCGCTCTTTTCCGAACGATGCTTTCTCAGTCCCATCCCGGATTTGGGGGCGACACTGCGCGCCAGGCTGCAAACGGCGAAAAATGTGCGTGTTGTCCTGCACGCCACTGCCTTGCGGTTAGACACCGACACATCCGGAAGATGGGTTCGCTCCATCGAGGTGGCCAGTACGCCAGACAGGCGTTTCCGGATCGAAGCACGATCATTTGTGCTGGCCTGCGGCGGGATCGAAAACGCGCGCCTGCTCTTGGTTTCAAACCAACAGATGCCGAATGGGATAGGCAACGAGCATGACCTCGTTGGCCGCTATTTCATGGAGCATCCCCGCGTAAAATGGGGTAGCCTGCAGATCTGCCGTCCTGACACCGCCATAGCCTTTCACGTGCCATCCGCTGAGGCTCGCAGGCCCTATCTGTCACAGGCAAAACACCGTGACGTGACCGCTGCGTTCGGACTGGCACTGCGCCCGGAGATTCGGGAAAGTGAACGCCTTCTGGGCTCCCGGACGTGGATCAAGCCGGGACCTTGCGCCAGCGATTTGGATGGTTCCGAAGCGTTGCATTATCTTGCTTTCTGGCTGCGGAAGGGGCGCCTGCATCGCGACCTTATCAGGAGTGGCCGCACCATCCTTCGGCATCCCGCAGGATCGATCGCATCAGCTATCGAGCGCATCGGGCACTCACGCCGGGGTGCGGGGCACTTTCACTTTGACACTATCCTCGAACAGGAGCCGGACCCGGAAAGCCGGGTTACGCTTGATACAAGACTTGACGAATTCAATCTCCCGCGCGTGAAGCTGGAATGGAGGGTGGGACCTCTTGTTCGGCGCACTCTTGAGCGCGTGCAGACAATTATCACTGACGAGATGCGGCTGCTGGGCCACAGAAGCGACGTCCAAGCTCGCATCCACGAGACCGCTGCCTACGGGGAGGATATCCCATACCGATGGGTTAGGCACCACATGGGTACAACGAGGATGAGCAACGACCCGCGGACCGGGGTAGTGGATGCCACGTGCCAGGTGCACGGCCTCGCGAACCTTTTCATCGCCGGGAGCTCCGTCTTCCCCACGGGGGGGAATGATATGCCCACTCTGACGATTGTTGCGCTTGCCATTAAGTTGGGCCGGCACCTTCAGCGATGGCTCGAGTAAAGATCAATTCCAGGTTGGCGCAACCCAATTGATGAGGGCCGCGCTTGGAGGCTTCGCGCGTCAGGCCACTCGTGGCTTGACGGTCGGAATGAGCATGCTGCCAAAGATGCACTTTCGGTTAACAATGAAATAATTGCAAGTTTACTTGATATACTTTGGAGATTGGTGCGAACGTTTGAAGATTTAAAATTGAAGTCATGTGAAATCCCTGTTTGCAATTGGTTATAGGCAGCATCCGGCGCGACAAGACATCCTTTTCGTCGAGCGTACACCTTTTGGTGGAGGCAGGCTCGGTACAACGATATCTGCCCCGCCTCGGATCTAATCCTCTCAAAAAAATGCGATTATATTCATGCTGTGCGTTTTGTCACACCGCCTCATGAATCCGCAAGTTATTACTAATGCATTAAGGAGGTGGGTCTTCTAAGGCGGATTCTCCGTTGGGGTGAATTCCGCTGGTGTTGAGTTGAACCTTTGGGTTGGGGATAAGCCATGACAATTCTGTCTAATACCGATCAGCCGGTCAAAATCGATCTGGCTCCTTATTCACCTGTTGCCAATGTCAATCATATCGGATCTGCCTCCTTGCGGGAGGAGATGGAGATAGCAATTATCGATGATAGGCCGCTGATGTGCGACTGCTTCGCCAGAAGCCTCGAGCTCATCGAGCCATCATTTCGCATCCAGCGCTATCCCACCGTCGAAGCGTTCGACGCCGCCAGCCAAGAAGAGACCGAGTGTGTTTCGACCGTCTTGCTGTGCGTCATGTGGTCGAACTCTCAAGCAGACTACCATCTATCACGGATTGCCCATCTCAGGGCAACCAGACCGTCTTTGGGAATCGTGATGCTTTCGGATATCGAAAGCTTTGACGATGTCCTCAAGGCAATGGAAAGCGGCACGCGCGGTTACATTCCAACGAGTGTCAGCCTGCAGGTTGCGGCAAAGGCGATTCAGCTTGTCGCGGCAGGAGGGACTTTCATACCGCCGAGTGTGCTCTTGAATTCGGGCCAGGCCATCAAGGACAGCCAACCAGCCAAGCAGCCGCAGGGCGACAATGTCTTCACGTCGCGCCAGATGGCGGTGATCGAAGCGTTGCGTCGAGGCAAGGCCAACAAGGTGATCGCATACGAACTCAATATGTGCGAAAGCACGGTTAAGGTGCACATTCGCAATGTCATGAAAAAGCTTCGCGCGAGAAACCGTACCGAGGTAGCCTATATCCTTAACACAACGCCTTATGATGGTATCAGCATACGGAATTGAGGCATGGCTGCCGCCTCGGTCAAGAAGTGATAGGTTTTTTGCCCGCGGCAACGATGCCGGTTGGCGTCATCAGGCCCTCAATCTAGAGGGTCTGCTTACGCCTCGACATTTTGCAGGGGGCAAGAAGAGTTGAAACAACCGCCCGATCGATTTTCGGCTTCGCAGACGGAGAGGGAGACCACTCCCACAGCCGATAGAAGCACGTCACAAAGTCCGGATTTGAGCGATATCGAGCATTTCCACGCTGTTCGTCCGTCCACGCTGGCCGAGATGAACCGCCGCTGTCATTGGTTCCATCTTGAAGACGGTGATGTCTTGATCCCGGCCGGTGAAAGGGTCGATCGAGTTTTTTTTCTTTTGACGGGCGAACTTCGCTTCCCTGTCTATACCCGTACAGGCAAGATAGTCTGGCTCCCGTCAGCGCACCAGGGATCACTCGTCAATGGAGTGGCGTTAAGCGGCGATCTTCTCGTGGTGCCTTATTCGATTGAAGCCGCGGGACCATGCACCATCGCCTCCATCGGAAATCGGGCCTTCCTGGATATAGTCAAGAACGATCCCGAGGCGCTTCAGGCCATCGTCCAGATGTTGGTCGAACGCCAGCATGCGCTTGTCGAGCATATCGTCGAACTCTCGACGCTCAGCGTTCGATCGCGCGTGCATAGCGAGTTGCTGCGCCTATGTGTCGAACATATCGACAACGACGGTTCGGCTATGATTTCTCCTATTCCCACGCATACGGATCTGGCCAATCGCATCGGCACGCATCGCGAAGCCGTAGCCCGCGAACTCAGCTACCTGCAGAGTGTCGGGATAGTGCTGCGCCGCGCAAAGGAGCTTTATGTGCCCGATTTGTCCCGGTTGACGGATTTGCTGTCCAAGTCTGACGATTAATCAGCCGTGCTTTCAAGCCATGGACTGCGCGCGACGGCGTTACCCTCGCGGCCATGCGAATCTTTTGGTCCCTAGGCCAAGCCACGACCGAACAGCATTCGGCTGCGATGTCGAGCGGTAGATCTTCTGACGATAGACGAACTCATAGGGCCATAGCTCCAGGGTGCGGTTCGCGAAATGCGTGAGTATCCACGTGATCGCGCTCGCCGCGACAATGAAGGCGCCCATCGAGATGACGACGTTGGCGGTGAACAGGTGGGCGTGCGAGAAGATCGAGCGCGTCAGAAAATAGGTATAGGGATGCACCAGGTACAGGCTGTAGCTGACCGTTCCGAAGTAGCGAAGAAGCCGATTGCCGAGAACCAGCGTCGTCAAGCTGTTTCGCGACACCGCAAGGCAGAAGTACAGCGCTGTCGCGGCGACCAGCACTGGCACTTCGGCATTCTGGAAATCGGACCAGTGATAATCGTAGTGGCCGCGGGCGGACAGAAGGACACACGTTGCCAGGGCCGCGCTCTCGGCGAGCCGATGGTGGCCAACACGCACCCAATCATATCGATCGTAGGCGAGTCGGATCAGCCCGCCCGCGACGAAATACAAGGCAATCGGGTATCTGGCGATAAAGAACGCCGCAAGCAGACTCAAAACGGCGATGCCGAGCTTGCTGGGGCGATGAATCGCGAGGAACACGAAGGCGCCGGTAAACACATAGAACCAGACCTCGAAGGTCAGGCTCCAGGCATTCGGCGTCAGCTGCTCTGTGTGGGAGAAAAGATTCAGGAACGTCAGCCCCGCGAGGATTGCGGTGAGATTGTTGGTATCGGGATAGAGGTTCGTTGCGGCGTTCAGCGCCACGTAAAGCACACTGAGAACGAAGAACAGCGGATAGACGCGCAGGAACCGCCGGGCAGCGAACTCACGCGGACTGTAGTGCAGCGCACTCGGAAGGATAACGAAGCCACTGATGGCGAAGAAAAGGCACACCCCGAAAGTGCCGAAATTCCAGAAGGGCCCAATGGCGGCGACATAGGCCAAATTCGAGGCGTAGATGTGCTCCGCCGTGCCCCCTAGGAGATGCGCGAAGAACACCATCAGCGAAGCAACACCGCGAAGCCCGTGCGCAGCCACATTGAATGACTTGTCGGAAACTGGTTTCACGGATGCGTCGCGCAGGACGTGCGGTGCGTCAGATGAATTCAGAGGATGGGGATGCGCAACAGCCATTTGAGCCTTCAAATTGGACCCCGCAGACCATTCCAACCTACACCGATCCAGATTTTGCAATGCTCAGGAATTCGAAGGACACCCTTGCCCAAAAGTAGTGGGCTGCCGCGGGAAAACTCCACCCGATGATCAAGCAGCCGCGTTGCGGGATCGGCGACATTAACGGAGGTCGTCTTCGCCGCAGGCGAGCGCTGAACCGCAGCGGGGCGGAGCTTGACCTGCATCGGATCAGAATTGGCGGGCTTTTCGGCTGCCAGGACGCCAAAACGGCCGCAAGTCGCTACGTCGAACCGCTCCGCCCGGGAAAAGCCTCCGGACCTCCGCGCCTCGCTGTTGTTTCAGAAGCCATTTCGATCATGCTCGCAGGGCCCACGGCGTAGTCCGATTTAGCCGCAGGTTACCTCCTATTGCGGGCGGACAGCGGTGCGAGAGTGCCTTTATACAGCATCGGTATGTCACGCTATCAAGCTCATCGGCCCAGCCTCGCTGCCGGCGTGATGTTGGACTGTCGAAAACCCTCGTGGCCAGCATCGCACCATACAGCATTGGCGGCTCCAACCTATCGCGCCGACATCGATGGTTTACGCGCCATCGCTGTCGTGTCGGTTGTGCTGTTTCACGCCGGTTTCACCAATGTCAGCGGCGGGTATGTCGGTGTCGACATTTTCTTTGTCATCTCTGGTTACCTGATAACACAATTGATCGCCAGAGATCTGCAGGCAGGCGAGTTCTCGGTTTGGCATTTTTACGAGCGGCGTATACGCCGCATTTTTCCCGCGTTGTTCGCCATGCTGGCGGTCTGTACGCTGGCATGCGCCTTCATCTTCTTGCCCGATGACTTCAGACGCTTCGGTCGCAACTCCGTCGCGACGGCTCTGTTCTCGTCCAACATCGGATTTTGGCTGAAGACGGGCTATTTTGACGGAGAAACCTACGACCAGCCACTCATCCACACCTGGTCCCTGGCGGTGGAAGAGCAGTTCTACATCCTGTTTCCGATATTCCTTGTCTCAATCTGGCGCCTGGGAACCAGCAATGTTCGTAGTCTCATTGCGAGCCTGGCAGGAATTTCGTTCATCGCAACTATCGTGGTGATGCAGTACGATGATGCTGCTGCTTTTTACCTGACTCCATTTAGGGCGTGGGAGCTTCTGTTGGGCAGCCTCATGGCGCTCGAAGCATTCCCACGTCTCACCAAGCGCTGGCAGGGTGAGGTGGCGACCTGGGCGGGACTCCTCCTGATCGCTGCTGCCGTGCTGGGTTATTCCGAGACGACTTCATTCCCTGGTATCACGGCGCTCCTTCCGTGCATCGGCGCTGCCCTTGTCGTTCACGGAGGACGTGAGGCGAACTGCTGGGTCACGCGACTGATTTCGACAAAGCCGTTCGTCGGCGTGGGTCTGATAAGCTACTCCCTGTATCTTTGGCATTGGCCGCTGATTGTTCTGGGTAGTTACCTGGCGATCGATGAGCTGAGTTCGCTTCAGTCTGTTGGCCTGGTGACTGTCTCGTTCACGCTGGCGCTCCTGTCCTGGCGATACATTGAGCGGCCGCTGCGGGTGCCGTCGCGAGTAAGCCGCCCCGTGTCCGTCTTGGCTGGAGGTACTTTGGCCATCGTCGCCGTGGTGATAACCGGTGCTGTAATCTATCATGATAACGGCTGGCCGACGCGCTTCTCCAAGGACGTGAATGTGTTGTCCAGCTATGCTTTCTCTGCCAACCCTGAAGCGGATAAATGCGCAAACGTGTTGCTTCAGCTTGCGGCAAAGTCTCCCTGTACAATAGGCACCTCTGAAAATGCCCGCATCTTCCTGTGGGGGGATTCGCACGCCGGAGCTCTGTTCGGTGCGATGTCCGAGTTGGCTGCAAATGGCGCAAGCACGGTCTACGGCGCCACTCCCCGCTGTCCCCCTCTGCTTGGGGTCGGAACTGACGGAGCGTGCATCCAGGGAAACGATCTACGGCTCAAATACGTCCTCAGCCGCCCAGAGCTGAAGACCGTCATAATCGCTGCCAGGTGGTCTCTCTACCTGGAGGGTCGTGCGGTCGAACTTGGACCGGCAGAACGCAACGGCGATCTTCCCCAGTTGCAGGATCGCAAGGGCGTTCAATTCGACCGCTTCTCAAACGAGGCGCGCCAGGCATTCGAAATATCTCTGAGAAAAAGTGTGCGTCGGCTCCTCGAAGCCGGCAAGAACGTGATCATCGTCTATCCGGTCCCAGAGGTGGGTTATGATGTCCCCTCCACGGCAGCTCGACTCGTAGCGCAGGGACATGACCTGTCTGGCTTCAACGTGTCAGAGCGCCTCTACCGGGAGCGGCAGCAGATTGCATTTGGCGTTCTGGACAGGCTGGGCCAACATCCGGGGCTCGTTCGTGTTTATCCAACGCAGGCACTTTGTCCGCAGGAACGGTGTGTTGTCATGATGGGCGGAAAACTGCTGTATTTTGACAGCCACCACCTTAGCATCCCTGGTTCCGAGACACTCGTGCCGTTGCTTGCAAGAGCTTTGCGACAAGGCGCCTGAAGTTCCAACAAGGCTCCAAAGCGCGTCGCATTTGAACGGAAACGCAGAAAGCCGTTTCACACTACTTTCCTTGAAATCGCCTTAGCGGAGATGTCGGCGGCCCTGAGCGTCAACGATCGTATCGTCTCCGACATTTGCGCTGATGTGCGCGCCATTGTGGATCAGGCAGCCGGAGCCGATCTGGACGCCCAGCAGCACCGTTGCGCCCATTCCCACGACAGTCATGGCTCCGACGCTCACCGCGCCGGCGAGGATGGCGCCCGGAGTCAGGTGTGCATTGTCCTGCACGATGCTGTCGTGGCAGACGATACTCCCCTGATTGACGATGACGTTGTTGCCGATCGTACAGCGCGGACCGATGCTCGCGCCGGCCAGAATATGGCAGCCATGTCCGATCCTGGCCGCCTTGGAGACGATCGCGGATGGATGGATCACGGGCGGCAGAACGAAGCCCATGGCCGAGGCGCGTTCAAACATTGCCCGCCTCGCCTCGCTTGACTGGGCTCCCCCGATGCCGATGAAGGCGTAGCGCGCGCCTTCGGCGAGCAGACGCTCCAGGCTCTCTTCCGTACCGATCACCGAAATGCCACCGCAGACCTGGTGGCCAACGGGCAGAGCCTGATCGGTGCAACCGAGGATGTCGTATCCGGACCCATCGAGAGCATCGATCAAACAGGCGGCGTGGCCGCCGCCGCCGATGATGACAGCCCGCCGCGTGGACGCGGAAGGAACGACGGACTGCACCCCGTCCGATCCTGCGGCTATGACCTCGGATCGGCGGCTGGCCGCCGCGCGCACCTCGGCTTCGCCGATGCGGCCGTTGGAGGGACTGACATCCGCAAGATCGACCCCGAGCTCGGACGCGGCCTTGCGGGCCTTGGCCGTTATCGCGATCTCGTTGACCGCGACACTGGCCGGGCTGGCCGTTCCGGATTCGGCATTCGCATTTTCGTCGGCGATTTCGCACAGCGTTGAGCCGACAGCGACGAAATCGCCGATCTTGACGTCGAGCCGGCCGATAACCCCTGCCTGGGGGGCCTCAACCTCGACGGCAGCCTTCGTGGTCTCAAGGACAAAGAGAATAGCTCCTTGCTCTACGCTCTCACCCGGCACGACCCTGATCTCGATCAGCTGAAGATTGTCCTCGTTGGCGTTAACCCGCGGGGCTTCGACAAGCACACTCATGAAAGCTTAGCCCTTCTTGAACAGATCGATGCAGGCCGCCTGGATGGCGTCCACGCCTGGCAGCAGATCATCCTCCCATTCGCGGCTCGAGGGAATGGGGTGGTCTGGCCCGGCCAATGCGCTGAAGTGCTTGACCCGACCGATCAGAGCGCGTGCGCATTCGGACGCGAAGCCCCAGCCGGGAGAGCCTTCCTCCACGGCGAGAACGCGGCTGCAGCGGCCGACCTGGCTTAGGACGTCCACGCCAGGAAAGGGCGAGAGCTGTTCAACGGCCACCACGGTGGTCGCAATTTCCTCCTCTTCAGCGAGCTTGTTTGCGGCCGCAACCGCGTGCTCGACGCAACCCCCATATGTCAGGATCACGACGTCCGAATCCGTCGGACGTGGAAGGGCCCCTGCACCGAGCACGGGTCTCGAATACATGACCTTGTTTTCGATTATCAGGTGAGGGGACCTAGACGCGAGGGCTCGATGTAGCAGAGCACCCGGATCCGCATACTCATGCGTTGCAAACACGGTGAGACCGGGCACGCCGCAAAAATGCTTTTCCAGACTTTGCGAGTGCGTCGGCCCGTAGCCGCGCCGTCCACCCATGGGAGCGCGGATAGTGATGGGCACCTCAACCTGATCGTTGTACATCCAACGGAACTTGGCTGCGTGGTTGATGATCTGGTCGGCAGCAAGGGCGATGAAATCGCCGAACATGAGTTCGACGATGACAGGCCTGCCCTTGAGAGCCATGCCCGCCGCCATGCCTACAATGCCGCCCTCGCTGATCGGCGTGGTCCAGACACGATCCTGATAGGCCGAAGAGAGGCCCTTGGTGACTTTGAATGCACCGCCGTAGGGATCGAGGATGTCCTCCCCCAGGATTACCAGGCGCAGATCGGCTTCCATAAGATCGTGTAGCGCACGATTGATCGATTCGACGACGCGCATGGGTCAGCCTCTCGCCAGGGCAGCCGCGGCTGCGGATTCGACTGCGCGGTCCACGGCAGATCGACAAAAGGCGTCGATCTCCTCGAAATGCGCAACGCGCCGGCGCATCGGAGGGATGGGATCCCGGGCTCGAGCCTGTTCAAGCCGCAAGGCCGGCCGGGTGTCATCGCCCTTGCTGTGGGGGCCAATCCGTTCGGTGCGCAAATAGAGCCAGCACGGGCGGGATTCGGCGCGGATATAGTCTACCGCCTCTTGGGCAAGCTCACATATTTCGACTGGATCATTGCCGTCGTAAGCGAACGTGCGGATACCGAAAGGTTCGGCCCTGGCGATGATCGAACCGGAAACGGTGAGATTCTTTGGGGTTGTTTGGGCGATTTCGTTATCCTCGACCACAAAAAGCACGGGGGCACCAAAAACCGAAGCGAGGTTCAAGCTCTCGTAAACCGCTCCCTCGCCCATCGTACCATCGCCCAGGAAAACCACTGCCACGGCGCCCTCATCCTTTCGTGCCAGCGCGCAGCCAACCGCCACGGGCGCTATGCCTCCTTGGATACCATTCGAGTGGAAGTTGCGGAAACACAGATGCTGACTACCGCCGCGCCCTCCGCAAATGCCTGTTACACGCCCCATGATCTCGGCGATCAGGCCTTCGACCTCACCCGAATAGGCAATGAAATGACCGTGGCAGCGGTGGTTGCTCCAGACAATGTCGCGATCCCGGTCAAGAGCGTTGACCACCCCCACGGCATTGGCTTCCTGTCCAATGGATGTGTGCGTCGTGCCGAACAGGAGACCTTGGGAAAAAAGCTCGAGCAGGCGCTCCTCTACGAGCCGGATGAGGATCATCTGCTGATAAAGTCGGGCCACAGTCGGCAATTCGAACCCGAGCAGCGTCCTTTCTGCTTGGGGGAGGGTAAGGTTCTGTAGTGCTGAAGACGGCACCAATTTCAGCTCTCCAAAAGAAGACGCTGGAATGTCTCCATCTTTCCTGATCGCAAGCTCGTTCATCAAGCCGCCTCGAGCTGGCGCGAAGCCGTAACAAGGATGGAGCGCGTCGCCGTCGCCGCCGCCGTAGTCTCCTCCATCGTCCAGGACGGGTCGACCAGGAACGCGATGCTCGTTTCACCCAGCTGCCGCGCGACTGGCAGTCGTTCGGGCGGCGCCACCCCGGCATCCGCGAAGGCATGCTCCAGATAAATCTCGGAGCAGCTACCCGAGAAGCATGGAACGCCTGCCGCATTGACGGCCGCAATCAGCTCGTCCCGCGACCATCCCGAAGACAACATCTCCGGCTTGACATAGAAATAGCATCGGTACCAGGCATGCCTGTGAGCCGGATCGAGCCGGGGCGTGTGTAGCATCGGCAAATCGGCAAGCGTCCTTATCCAGATGTTGGCGTTGCGCTCGCGTTGACGAACCCAGTCTGGCAGACGTTCGAGCTGCCGCAGACCAAGCACGGCCTGGATGGACGTCATGCGCCAGTTCGTGCCGACGCTGTCATGCAACCAGCGGAACCCGGTCGGCCGATGAGGGGCAAAGACCACATTGTAGTTCTTGCCGTGGTCCTTCAGGCTCCACGCGGCGAGCCACAATTTCCTGTCGTCCATCGCGACAAGTCCGCCCTCGCCACCCGTCGTGATGATCTTGTCCTGGCAGAACGAAAACGCCGCGATGTCACCGAAGGAGCCGATCGGTCGTCCGTTGTATTCGGCTCCATGCGCCTGTGCGCAATCCTCGATGACCTTGATGCCGCTGCGCTTTGCAAGTTCCATGATTGGCGCCATGTCGCACGGCCATCCGGCGATATGGACGACAATGACCGCCCTTGTTCTCGCCGTTATCTTCGGCGCGATCGTTTCAGCGGAAAGATTGCCCGATGTCGGGTCGACATCCGCGAAGACAGGTGTTGCACCGGCAAACATGACGCAAGCGGCCGATGCAACGAAACTGCGGGGCGTTACGATCACCTCGTCGCCGGCGCCGATATGGAGGATCTTCATTGCAAGGTCGAGCGCGAGGGAGCCATTGGCCAGCGCCACCGCATGGCGTCGGCCGAGGCTGCGCGCGTAGGCTCGTTCGAAGGTCTTCACATGGTCGCCGGTCCAGGCGTTCACCCGGCCAGACCGCAGGACATCCACAACGTCGGCTATCTGTTCTTCATCGTAAATCGGCCAGCGTTTCATCTTGGAACACTCCAGCTAGAATTCACATGACATTTCTCAGGAGGACAAAGGCCTCGGCCGCCCTCAGATGGACAGCGGTGCCCCTGACAATCGCCAGCGCCCGTAATGTTTCGATCGAACGCTCGTGCGGGAAATTCTTCATCTGCGAACCGAACATCGACGCAGCTTCGAGTTTGCGCTCGAGTGTCGCTTCGATGTCCAGGAAGACATTCGGCACGAAGCTCGGCGTGACATAGGGTGCATTCCAGTTCGTCTCGGACACGGTCTCGTAGGCCATGATCGTCCGTGCGTAGTGGGACTGGGTGGGACGAGCCGCAACCAGCGACGACAGGAAGATCAGTTGATGATCCATATGAACATCCCCGACGAAGGGGATAAGCAACGTGTCCGGCTTGACCTCCTGCAGCAGAGCTTGCAGCGCCGCGTTGACGGTCGAGTGTGGTGTCTGGGCAATCTGCGCGGCAGGCAGATCGAGCCAATGCGTCTGTCGCACGCCTAAACAGGCATGGGCCGTCTTTGCCTCGCAGCGAACCCGTTGCGTCATCTCCTCGGTGAAGGCAGGTGGGCAGCCTCGCGTAACCACGGCAACATGGACTTCCCCGCCTTCCGCGGCGACCCGGGCTATCGTGCCGCCACACCCCAGAACCTCATCGTCAGGATGCGGCGCGATCACCAGGAGTCGACCAAGGGCCGGGCTCATGACCGAACCGTCCCGGCGGGCATCGCCTTCAGAGCGTGATCGACATGGCGGCGGTCGACGCGTTCGCCCAACAGGGCCACTTGGACGGTTAGAACCAGTATCCGCAGATCGAGCCACAGGCTGCGGTTGCGCACATACCAGAGGTCAAGCGCCAGCTTTTCGCTGTTGGTGAGGCGAGTGTTGCCGTTCACCTGTGCCCAGCCAGACAAGCCGGGCCGGACCGTACTGCGAATGCGCCCCAGCTCGCCGAACTCGGCGACGGTGGCCGGGAGCAGCGGGCGCGGTCCTATGAACGCCATGTCGCCTGTGGCTATGGAGAGAAGTTGAGGCAGCTCATCGATACGGATGGCGCGCATCAACCGGGTGGCGGGCGTCTCACGCAAAGCGTCAGGGAGCAGCGCGCCATCTGCATCTCGCCTCTCGAGCATCGTACGAAACTTGCAGATCATAAAGGGGCGAGTTCCCAGCCCGCTGCGAATCTGCCGGAAGAATAGTGGACGGCCCACACTCACCCAGACAACCGCGGCGGCCACGATCCATAGCGGCAGGCTGAGAACCAAAAGCACTATAGAGGCGATCCTGCTGGGCATCGCCCGGCCGATCGGCACTCGAGCAGTCCACTCGGTGGTGCGAGCGATCGGGTTGCTGAGGCCGATCATTGCGACGGTCCGACCTGGACGGAAGGGGGAACCGCCAAAGGAGCGTCCAGACGGCTTGCTAGGTCCAGGGCATTGTCCAGGCGGTTTATCGACACCAAGATCGTATCGCCGGCCGCAACCGCATCGTCGAGGGTCGCCACCTTGGTGGCGGTCTGGCCATTCAGTTTACGGCGGATCTGGTAAGTGAACGCGATGGTGTTGTTGGTCCGTGTCTGCTCCGAGGCCAGTGAGCTCAGCAGCAGGATCTGCTCCTCGGTCGACTCGCGAACTGCGATCAGCCGTTCGATTTCAGAGTTGTGGGCTTGGAGGTCAGTCAGCGCGGTGTGCGTCCAGGTCTGTGTGGCGTCATCAAGGTCGCGCTGCAACTGGCTCAATTCTCGGCGCACGGTCGACGCCTGATTGTAGATTTCAAGCAGATGGGATTGCTGCGTGGTCGCCTCGCGCTCGGCGTTCGAGAGGTCTGTAAGCGTGACCAGACCTTTTTTGTTGAGGGCCCTGACGCGCTCGAGATCGGCTTGCGACGAAGCGATCACGGTCTTCTGTATCTCCGAAAGCTGTTGAATATTGGCGAGGGCGACATTCACTTCGTCGATCCCCGCCGAGAGCTGCTTGCGACGTGTGGTCAGCGCGTGTTGATCTGTCTCAAGGATGCGCTGTTCGGTCGGAAGCAGCGTTGCGATCAGATTGGCGTTCATGAGGCCCTTGACCTTGGCAGGCATATCCAGTTCCGAAATCTTGTCGCTGTTTGCCAACTGGGCCTTGATGCGCGCGGCAGCGATTGCTTCCTTGGCGATCTGGACCACGCTTTCGTCGAGCGTTCCGCGCAACCGGGCGCGCGTCACGACGCGGTCCTCGGCAGTGGCTCCGCCGGTCGATTGGCCGCCGGCAAGCGCCACCGCCTGCTCCACAGTCAGTGCTGGCTGGTAAGGAAACGAGCCCGGCGCCTTGACGTCCCCAAGGACGAAAATTGGACGGAAGCTGACCACCGCCAGGGCTATATGCGGGTCATTGAAGAACTCACGATCGATGAACGCCTTACGGATATGATTCAAGGCGTCGGGCACCGTCAGGCCGCCAACTTCGAAGCTGCCGATCAGCGGAATGTTGACCGCGCCATCGCTGGCCACTGTCAGCTGTTCGGCAGGAAGCGAATCGTCGATGAAGTCGAACGACACCACATCACCGACCGAGAGCTTGTAGTCATCGTTCGCCGCCGCCCAGGCAGCACTCTGGCAAGCCAGGATCATTGCAATCGCGGGAACCGCAATCGCTGCAGGCCCCAACGCCTTCACGAGGATGCCGACCCAGGCGCCTATCGATCGCCCGCTCCGCGCCGCATTGCAACAAGACGCCATGGAAGCCCACCACAGAAATTTCCTGTGAAGACCCTAGCGACACCTGCGCGAGGACCATGAGTCATACCTTTGGTGGAGCAGTGATAACCTTCGGTCTCGTGCCCACCCAATTTGGCTAACTGGATGTCGACCGCAACCAACGTATGGTGCGGCTGGATACTGTCGGCCGATCGAACGCTTCCTCGTGGCGGGCGCCGCAGGCAACTGGGAAGCTTTTCGTGCACACAAGTGTTCTGCACACAATCACCAGTCTCGACGTGGGCGGCGCCCAGGTCATGCTTGCCCGCTTTCTTGGCCAGGTCGACCAAAACCGCTTCTCGTCTTCGGTTCTGTCGCTGCTTTCACCTGGGCCGTTGGCCGCACAGGTGGAGCATACAAAATCCGGGCTCGTGTCGCTCAGCATGACGGAAAGACCGCGGCCGCGCGATGTCTTTCGGCTGACGCGCTCGATAAGCAGGGCCGCCCCTGATCTTCTTCATGGATGGATGTATCACGGCAACATCGCGGCAACGCTCGGCTCGGTGCTGGGGCTCAATTTCTCGCCGGTAATCTGGAGCATCCATCACACAGTTCGTGATCTCGCCGACGAGAAGCCGTTGACGCGCCATCTGATCCGGCTCTCGGCGCGTCTGTCGGGCCGCGCCAGCGCGATCTCGTATTGCTCACGCGTGGCCGCCGACGATCACGAGCGTCTGGGCTTTGATCCGCGTCGCAGGGTGGTTATCCCGAATGGCACGGATTGTGATCAATTCTCTCCCTCGGCCGACGCCGGTGCGAAACTGCGCCATCTGTTCGGCTTGCCGGCCGGGCGGCTGATCATCGGCCATGTGGCACGGTTTCATCCCATGAAAGACCAGATCAGCCTGGTCCGGGCCATCAGCCGTGTCCTGGCGCAGGGGTACGATGTTCAGGGCGTGTTTATCGGGGAGGGGCATGTCGACGGCCCGGTGCGGGTCGCTGCCCGTGAGCTCGGCATAGACGACCGGATTACAACGGCGGGCATCCGCAGTGACGTTGCCGACCTCATGCCGGGCTTCGATGTCTACGCGCTTTGTTCAGCCTGGGGCGAGGCTTTTTCCCTTGCCGTCGGCGAGGCGATGGCAAGTGGCGTGCCGGCGGTGGTCACGGCGGTCGGCGACTCCGGTTGGCTGGTCGGTGACAGCGGAGTGGTCGTCCCACCGGGAGATAGTGGTGCACTGGCCGCCGGGCTGATCAGGCTTGTCGGCCTTCAACCGGCCGAGCGCCGCGCTCTGGGCCAACAGGCGCGTCGCAGGGTCATGGAGAACTTCTCGCTGTCGCTTTACGTCGATCGGCACCTGGAACTCTACGGAACAGCTCTGGGGTGTCGTCGCCATATCTTGGGCCGATAGGAGCGACTGGTGGGTGTTGTGCATGCGAATGGAAGAGATCATTTTCCTGCTGCTGGGGATGGTGCGATGCGCGGCAAGCGGATCGTCGTCATCGCCAGTCTGACGCGTTCGCTTGTCAATTTTCGCCTCGAATTGTTGAAAGCCATGGTCACCGCCGGGCACGAGGTCACCGCACTCGCCCCCGACAATGACGAACAAGCCATCGCCAAGCTGGGCGCGATTGGCGTGAATTTCCAACAGATTCCAATGGCCAGGACGGGCACCAATCCGCTGGCAGATCTGCAAACGCTCAAGGCGCTCTACGGGCTAATGCGCCGCCTGGCTCCGGACATCGTCCTGCCGTACACGATGAAGCCTATCATCTATGGTGGACTGGCGGCCCGACTTGCAGGAGTACCTCGGCGGTTCGCACTCTTTACAGGGTTCGGCTTCATATTCAGCGGCAGCGTCACCGGACTGCGCGCAACTGTTCTGCGCCGGTTGAGCATTGCTCTCTACCGCTCGGCCCTGATCGGTTGCGAAGCTGTTTTCGCCTACAACGAAGCCGACGCTTCCGACATCCGGCGCCATGGGATGGTTTCTGCGAAGACGCCGGTGATCAGGGTTGCAGGTTCCGGGGTCGATCTGACGCTGTTTGCCGCCAGCCGTCCACCGCCGGGGCCTCCCGTCTTCCTTCTGATTGCCCGCTTGCTTCGCGAAAAGGGGATTGCCGAGTTTGCCGCCGCTGCACGCATCCTGAAGACCAAGCACCGTGCCGCGCGTTTCCAGATTCTCGGGCCATTCGATCCCAGTCCTCTCTCCATATCGAAAGCCGAAATGGACCAGTGGACCAGGGAAGGAGCCGTGGAGTATCTCGGCGAAACGCACGATGTCAGCCCCTATCTGACCGCATCCACGGTGTTTGTACTGCCTTCCTACTATCGCGAGGGCATTCCTCGCAGCGCGCTGGAGGCCTTGTCGACGGGGCGGCCGATAATTACGACCAACGCACCTGGCTGCCAAGAAACGGTCATCGACGGGGAGAACGGTTTTCAGGTCGAGCCGCGAGATGTGGAGGCTCTGGCCTCGGCGCAGCGAGCCTTTCTTGAAGATGAGGATCTCGCCGTGAAAATGGGCGCCAACTCAAGAAAACTTGCGGAAGAACGCTTCGACGTTCACAAGGTAAACCATACCCTGCTCGAGGCGATGGGACTATAGTCGGTCGGGGCCCTCACCGACAGTCAAACGGGGAAATAGCGCCGGATCTGCTGCCGTCTCAGATAGGCTTTCCGGAATGCACCATGAGCCTGTTGGAATGGGTCCACCCGGTTGAACACCCAGCCGATCGATGGGCCGCCGGTGAACCGTAGACGCTCGACAACCTGGGACAGAGCCTCTTGCGTTGTGCTGTCGCACGCAGCCACGACCACCACAGTGTCCACAGAGGCAGCAATCCTGACTGCGTCCTCCAGAACGAGCATAGGCGGTGCGTCGATGATCACCACGTCGTACTCGAGCCGGAACGCTTCCAGCAATTTGGCAAGCTGGCTGGAGTTGAGGAATTCCGGCGAAGTCTGGTCGTCGGCCGCCGGCGCCATCACATCGAGCTGCGGAATTTCAGACAGCGTCTGAACGATTTCCGCCAGACGGCAATCCCCACGCAAATAGTCATCGAGTGTTTTGCTGGCGGAGCCAAGCCCCATGGAGGTGTGGAGGTTGCGGGTTCGCAGATCCAGATCGATCAGCGCAGTCAAGGCGCCGTCCATTCCAGCGGCCATGGCAAGGCCCATGGCTGTCGTTGTCTTGCCTTCCTGGGGCAGGCCGGAGGTGACCAGAACAACATGTTTGCCCCGCCCGCCGTTCATCCTGGTGCAGGCACTGTAAAGCGATCGGAAAGCGTCGGAAAAAGCCGACCGTGGTTTTGACAACAGGGTTTCGAGAGGGGGCAGGGCGGGGCGCAGGAACTTCCGGGGCAATCGCGGGATCGACGCCAGCAGGGGGGCACGGATCAGCTTCGATGCCCGTCGCAAATCGCGTATCCGAACATCCATGCTTTCAAGTGTCAGCACTAGAATCAAAGCCAGGACCAGCGATGCGGCGAAACCGCCCGCAAGCATCAAACGAAGCTTGGGAAAGGAAGGGCTGGTCGGGATCTCCGCCATGGAGACGGTTCGCACGCCGGGCTCGACCGCTTCCGAAAACGGATCGAGACTGCCAAGTTTACCGGACACGAGGTCGTAGAGCTTCTGCTCAGTCGTCAGATTGTTGTTCAGTTCACGAAGCTTGGCCTCAGCCAGGCTCCGTTGCCGCAGTTCCTCGTTGGAAGCCTCCAAGGTCCTGGTGAGTTGGTCCACCCGGCCCTCGTCAACGCGCACGTCATTTTCCAGAATTGCAATCGTTCGCAGCATCTCTTGAGAAATCATCGCACGGACGGCAGCCACTTTTGCATCGGCCTCTTGGACCAGAGGGTGATTTCGACCGTAGTTGCCGGCCAGTTGCGCGCGATCCCTCATCGCCGTCGCTTCGTCGTTGCGCAGGGAGGTCAGGAAGTCCGATGAGAGGAGAGGATCGACGTCGGCGCCCGCGTCGCCGGTCTTGGCCGCCAGCTTGACCTGGGCGAGGCGCGCCTGCGCTTGCGTGTATTCACCTCTGGCGGTGCTGAGTTGTTCGTTAGCCTGCTGGATCGAGGCGCGCAGCAGATCATCGCGCGGATCGCTGGATACGCCATGTTCTCTCGCATATTTGGCGATCTGGCCTTCTATCGCAGCAATCCGCGACGCAAGCTCGGTCGACTGCTGTCTCAAAAAGCCGACGGCGTCCTTGATGTCCTGCCGCTTGTTGTCACGAGACCATTCCACGAACAGTCTGGCCGTTGCGTTGGCTATCCCGGCCGCGGTTGCTGCGTCGTCGTTGAAGAACGAGATCGTCATCGCCGCGCTTTCGCCGGAGCGATCGACTGACAGGCTTGCCAGATACGACGAAATCGCTCGATCCTGTTGAACATTCTGGGGCGGCAGAGACGCATCCTGTGCATTGGCGCCGGCGACCAGCGCCAAGATCTTTTGCGGTATCGAGAGGATTGAAGTTCCACCTGCAACTGCTGGCGGCAGGTAGGTGTTGAAGTCCGGATCCTTGATGAGGTCGAGCCTGTCGACGACCAGGCTGGCAAACACGCGAGAGGTGATCAAATCCGCCTCGGTGTCCATCCGCGACTTGTCAGGCTGCTGGTTCGGCTGCGCCTGCGTAGTGTCGAGAGGATTGGGGTCGTCGGTTTCGACAACGATCATGGAACGAGCCGTATATGTCTTGGGAAGCTCCACTGAGGCGATGAGTGCCAATGCGGTGCCAGCAATGACGATCGCAACGATCAAGAGGAGGCGTCTACGGAAAAGACTGTAAAGTTCGCGCGCGCCGAAAGTCCGTTCTTCCACGGGCTCGAGCGGCTCTTGAAGGAATGGTCCCAGCCGGTTCCATACGCTGTTTTCGTCTACCAAGCTCACCGATCGCGCCCCTGAGGTTTGTTCGTCGTTCTCACCGGTCTTCAAGCCAGTTCGAAACCCAATCCAAGCGACAGGTTTTTAGCACGGTTGCACGGACGCCAGCGCGCTCAAGAGGCTTAGTCGCAGCAACGGGAATTATCCGAAAGGATAGCGTCAGTGGCCGGGGGCCTATCTTGGCAGATGCACCGAACTGCATGTCCATGATGGCGGTGAAAAGAACTCAAGTAGGTTTCAGGAGTGACGATGAATCACGCCGGAGTCCCTCGCGGGTATTGGGCAAAGCCCGACCGCAGGCCGGCTGCAGCGTCGTTGCCAAGGGCGACCGAAAAGATCGGGCTCTGGTTGGCTGCGGCCTCCGTCTTCCTGACGCCCTGCAACATCCTTCGCGTCGACACATTCTACTTCACCGCCAGCGATGCCTTCGCTCTGGCGGCGGTTTTGGCAATGGTGCTGGGGAAATCCTTTTCGCCAGCCCCCTTGGGGGCCGGGACGCTTCTGTGGAACGTCGGGGTGGCACTCCTTTGTGGCATGCTGCTGCTCAGCAGCCTGATCCATGGTGATCCGCAGCGAGGGTTCATCATTTCTGCACAATATCTTTATGCCTACTTTCTCCTGGCCTTCATGCTGGCATCGAGGCCCTGGAGCGAAACGGTTCTCCTCATAAAGGCGCTTATCTGCTCGATCGGCTTGATGTGCCTGCATGGCATACTGGTCATCGACATCCTCAAGCAACAAGGCACAAACCTGACCAGCGGCAATGGCCGTTTTATCGGCTGGGTCGAACGTGAAAACGAGTGCGCGACGCTGATTGCACTGGCGGTTCCCCTGCTGTTGTGGCTGGTCGCTTCGGGGTGCGCGCGGCCTCGCTGGGCCTGGATCGGAGTGCCGCTCTTTGCGTATGGTATTGTTCTGACGGGCTCCAACACGGGCCTGATTGGCCTTGTCTTCGCGCTCACCGTCTTCGTTGTCATGACAGGCTCGTGGCGTCGTATCATCATGTTGACCGTGTCGTCGCTCGCCACGTTCTTTATCATCGTTACATGGGGCCGCGACTTCCTGCCACCCATCTTCCAGCGCCGTGTGCTGAACGCGTTGCAGAATGGCGACATTGATGAGGCTGGTACGTTTGCTGACCGTATGCGGCTTATCCATGAGGCCATCGGCAAAGCGGACAGCAGTTCGCTGCTTGGCATCGGTGCTGACCAGTATCGACATTTCAGCGAGTTGCATGCTCCGGTCCACAACGTCTATCTTTTGATATGGGTCGAGGCAGGGCTGCCTGGGTTGATCGGCTTTCTGCTCCTGCTGGTAGCCGGCATAGTCATTGGCATGCTCGCTGCCCGGCTCCGCGAAGGAAGAGTATCCGCCATTTGTACGCTGGCGACGGTCCTCCTCTTCGCGGCGTTGGCCAATGCGCTGCCGCATCTTTACAGTCGTTTTTTTGTTGTGCCTCTCATGCTTGGGATAGCGCCCAGTGTTGCGATCTTGCGCGAGGGTCCAGTTCCAAGAACGGTCGCACGCTTCCTTCGCGGCGCCCGCTCCCAGCGGGGGCGTTTGCGGTCGCTCCAACGCAGACCGATCTAGGCACACCACCTGGCATGCCCCCTCGGCGGCCGGAAGACCCATGGCAAGAGCGTGTGCGGAACCTACTTCCCCGATCCCGATTCTGACGTTTCCGAGGAGATAAAGCGAGCGAGAGCGAACACGCCGTCGACAAAGTCCTTTCCCTCGACAAACCGGCCCTCGACCCAGCGTCCCTGGGCGTCCTGACTGTTGATGAGTTGACCCACCTTCGAACTCAGTTCGCCGATGCTCAACTCATCCGCGGCACTGATCCACAGCTGCTGATGGGCAACCGACAAGCCGCGCCTGGCGAGTTCCAGCCGACCGAACACTGGCTCGATTTCGGCCCCAGTTTTCATGCCGTAGTGTTTCAGGAGGTTCTTGTCGTCGAAGGTCACCTGGCCGTCATCATCAATGTAAAGCGGCCGGTTGGTGTTGAGTTCATAAAAACGTGCCCATCGACCGTCGGGCAGGCGCGCCGCCTGCAACCACGTGGCCGCGGACACCGCCGCGTCAAGCAACCGCGCATCCTTGTTTTGTTCGTTCAACTCGATCAGGTAGTCGATATTGCCAGCGGTTTCGCGCGAGACGACGGCTGGCGGCTCGAACTTGCGACCCCATACCGGCTGCATGGAACGATCATAACCCTGAGCCCAGCCCTGTTGTGGCGCGGGCAGCTGAGCCGCAAGGAGAAAATCACCGACCTTCTCCGCCGCCTTGAGATATGCGGGATCACCATACGTGCGGTACGCATTGAGAAAAAGGCGACCCATATCGCGAGGAAGATTGTCATTGACGATGAAGTAGGGCGGACGATCAGGCTTCTGCCATTCGTGCGACCAACTGGCCGGAATACTTGCCTTGGCGGCTATCTCTACATCCGCACCTGGTGCTGCTCCCTTGAAGAAGACTGGAAAAGCCCCATTTCGGTACTGCACCCGCATCAATCGGTGAAGCGCCTTGTCGATGCAGGGCCGGACATCCGGATCCGAACCGCCGCTCGCCCGGTCGAACCACATCAGGAAATTCAGCACGCTCTGTGTGTTGTTGTCGTCGAGTACAGTCTCGTTGCGATATGGATTGTCCTTGATATCGTGACAGGCGTCCCCGCCCACCTTCAGTACGCGGTAGCACCATGTCGCCGCCTTTTGCGGGTCGGTCTCGATCTTGTAAAACCATCCGCCGGACTCCAGCTGCGTCCTGACCAGGGCCGTTGCCACAAGCTGGGCGGACTGAAGCCATTGCTTGTCGCCGGTAACCTCGAAAATGCGCAGGAAGGCAGCTCCGACCGCAGGCGTGCCGGGCGGCTGCACCCAGCCGATGCTTGCCGGCACGGCTCCGCCTTCGCCCACCCTCTTTTGGCCATCAAGCGAATATTTCCATACATAGGTTCCTGCCACACCGAGGTGATCACGGAAGTAGGCACCCGCGCGCTCGATCGCGCCTCGTGCCTCGACCACGGTCGGTTGAGATCCGCCGGCCAGTGCAGTGCCGCACGACAGCGCTACAAACAGAGCCGGGGCAAGATGTTTTAGCACCGCAGCGCCCCCACCGGCATCAAGCGGCCGCCTCGCGTGGAGGCGTGGTCGCCTTGGCCGAACCGACTATCACATGAGGCACGAATGGCGCTGACGTGGCCGAAGGCCTTGCTTCTTCTCTGCGGTAACTGGGGAGCAGTTCGGCAACAAGGCTTAGCACACCCCCAGTGTCGCCAGCTCTCGCCAGGCGGCGCAATTGCGAAAATGCCTTGCGAAGCGTGTCAAGCGGCACCGGATTGGGCACGGCACCCAAGACCCCGGAAATCGGGACGTCGACACGTCTTTCTCTTTCGTCGAAAAGTTCCTCGAACAGCTTTTCTCCAGGCCGGCATCCCACAATCTTGATCTTGATGTCTTCATCTGGCCGAAACCCCGCGAGCTTGATCATGCGGCGCGCCATGTCGATGATCTTGATTGGCGCTCCCATGTCGAGAACGAAGATTTCGCCCTGTCCTAGTCTTTTCTCCAGACCATGGGCCGATGCCTGCAAGGTGAGCTCAACCGCCTCCCTTATCGTCATGAAGAAGCGCTTCATCTCCATATCGGTTACGGTCAGCGGACCGCCATGGGCGAGTTGGCGCTTGAACAGCGGGATCAGCGACCCACTTGAACCCAGGACATTGCCGAAACGAACAGTCATGAAGCGGGAAGGGGTGTCGCTGGCGACAAAAGCGAGGTCCAGGGACTGGCAATAGAGTTCGGCCAGGCGCTTGGTGGCGCCCATGACGTTGGTCGTGTTCACAACTTTGTCCGTGGATATCTGAACCATTGCCTTTGCACCGCAAAGGCGCGCCGCCTCTGCGACGTTCATTGTCCCGATGACATTGGTAAGAATGCCCTCACAGGGATTCAGTTCGACCATCGGCACATGTTTGAGCGCCGCCGCATGGAAGACCAGGTCGACACCATGCCGTTGGAAGATCTCGCCCAGGCGAACAGGGTCGCGCACGTCACAGATATATGGCTTCCGGCGCACATTCGGAAATTTCTCCGCCAACTCCAGATCGATGGCGTATAAATTGTATTCGCTGTTATCGATCAGGATCACTTCGGCCGGACCAAGCGCGGCAATCTGCTGTGTAAGTTCGCCGCCGATGGAGCCGCCGGCGCCGGTCACAACGATGCGACTGTTTCCGATCATTCGCGACAACGCACCCTTATCAAGCACCGCCTGCGGCCTTTCCAGCAGGTCGGTGAGTTCGATCGGGCGCAATTCAAAGCGACTCTCGTGTTTGGGATTGCGCAGTTCCAGGACGGGGGCAGGGCGAGAGACAGCGATGCCCAGACGTTCGGCCCGGTCGATCAGCGCTTCGAGCGCTGGGTCAACGAGACCAGGTACTCGTTCAGTGAAGATCACGTGCCGGGGCTTGATGCCGCGACCCTCCAGGTCGTTAATCACCGCGTCGAAATCAGCGATGTCGCCCAAGATCGGCACGCCACGCAGAAAATAGCCCTCGGTGGCCGCACCTTTTTCCAGCAGGCCGACCGGCCAATGGCGTGCATCCGGGTCCCGCTGCAGCGCGCGAATATAAAGATCAGCCGCATCGCCTGCACCGATCAGCAGGACAGGGACCATGTCGCGTCCATTCTTTGCCCTGCTCGCGGCCGGGCCAAAGCGGCTCACTTCAAGGAGCTTGGAACGGATTCGAACTGAGATGAGCAGCGGCACGAGCAACAGAACCTCGATCGCCATCACCGAGCGCGGAATCGAATCGAGCCGTGTCGCCACAAACATCACAAACACGAAGGCGAGCGATGCGACTATTACCGCGCGAACGATACCGAGCATGTCGCCGACGGATGCATATCGCCAGTTGCGGGTGTAGAGACATGTCACCGGGAAGACCACGGCGCATGTGAGCAGGAAACAGGGGAGTGCGAAAAGCAGCGAATGATAGCTTTCCGGACTGGTGACATCTCCGTCAAGGCCCAGTCGCATGAATGAAGCAAACGACAGGGCCGCGAGCGCCATCGCCAGATCGAAGACGTAGAGATGAAGATTCTTGCCAACGGCCTTGGCGCGCCCGATCACCCGTCGACGCAAGTACGACAGAACATGAACAATTGTGCGCGGTTTGCTGACAAGACGGCCGAGAGCGATTGCAGTGGCCATTAAAAGGGATTGGCCTCCGAGTGGACCGACTGCCGCAAATGGCTGATCTAACTGGCTCATCCTAGGACCCTCGACAAAGCTTAGCCGCCGCGCTCCAAGAGGGCGCGTCAAGATACGCGGCTGTTTGAACTCGTAGACATAAATCCATGCCTGCCAGTCCCTGTTCAATGAAGAACAGGTTGGCCTGCAATTGTTCGGACCTGAGGCTACGATGTTATGGTTGCCATGGAGCACTTTGCCCGCTTTTGACGCAACACATGCTTTTGTGCATGGAATACCTATCAGAACCGCAAACGGGACTTTGCCGAGTTAATCCAAAGAGGTACTTCCGCCAGTCTGGACCAGCCAGCCGGACAGGTCCCGCTGCACCAGTGTGCCAAGTTGCTCGACATCGGTTGCATAAAAATCAACGAGCTGGGATCGCAGCTTTGCGGTGAAGGGTGGATAAGCAATCCTTCCAGCCAGGGCACCCCGTGCTGCCCCGAAGAGCGAACTGTTCCGGAAGGGGCGAACAAGGGGTTTCAATGGTCTCATCATCTTGCGCAGTTGCGGCCCAACCATAGCTTCGCTGCGGTCCTTCACCTTCTTGGCCACAGGCAAAGCAAATTCGCTCGCGGGGAGGTCTAAAAACTCCCTAACCCTGCTCAACTGCTCGAGGGGCCTTGCGACCGTTTCCTCGAAAAACAGGACAAGCAGCCGATCCTTTGGATAGAGATCCAAATAGGCCTGCAACTGTGCGCAGTAGAGGCCGCCGGCGAGAAAACGCCCGGGTCTATCCCTGCGCACGTCAAGGTAAGAGTCTATGTCGCGGTCCACTTCGCCGCGGCGGAAGAGCATGCAGTAGTCCGAGTATGCACGTTCGACCGGATTGCGAAGCTGCACGATCAATCTGACATGAGGGAGCAGTCGGTGAACCCGTTGTGGTGCCGACGGCGTATCCAGGTAGGAGTTCGATTTTTCGCCGACGAGCTGTCCAGGACGGGTTTTGTCAAACTGGCGGAAGTACCAGTCGTCGCCACGATCGTAGTGGCGACTGAAGTAGTGCAACTCCGGGTCCGGCATGCTGACAGCCGGATCGGCCTGCAGCGACTGCTGCAGCCAGGTCGTGGCACATTTTGCGGCGCCGATAATTAGGAAGTCGATATCCTCTGCCTGCACTGTCGAACCCTCTTCGATCACTTTTCACCTATCGTACTGCACGCCAACCTGGCCGTTGCCGGGACGCTGAGGGCTTCCCAGTACACTTCCATGACCCTTTCGACGTGTTGCTGCGTGCCATAGGAAAAGCAGGCTTGCTGCCTGGCTGCCTGGCTGATGCGTGCCCACAGTGGCGGGTCCGAGAGCAACCGCCGCAGCGGCTCCATGAAAGCTTTGGTGTCTTCCGGAGCGACCAGAAACCCTGTCCGCCCATTCTCTATGGCCTCAGGGTTTCCGCCATGATCGGTCGCAACCACCGGCGTACCAAGAAACATCGCTTCGATCAGCGTTCTTCCAAAAGGCTCCCCTATCGCGGGAACGACCAGAACATCCGTTGCCGCCAGGAACGGCTCGATAGGGCTACGAAAACCCATGAAACGCACGGCTTTATCCAGCCCGCGCTCGACGCAAAGCGTGCGAGCGGCCGATTCAAGATCAGGCCAACCTGCCGGCGAGTTGCCGAACACGCAACCGACGATCGGGATTTGCGGATGCTCGCGTAGGAAACGTTCAATGATGCTGATGAAGAGAAGTGGCCGCTTTCGTTCGATCAGACCGCCGATGAAACTGAGGACGCGTGTGCCTGGTGCGAGGCCGAGCTCTTTCAGAAGCGTGGCTTTGGCCGCGGCCCTGTCAGGAACGACCGATGGGTGATCGAAGGGACTATGGATAACGCTGAGGCGCCCATTGAAGGATCGGATCGGATGCTTCGGGCGCGAGAATCGCGACACTGTCACCATGCGATCCGCAATTAACGGCCCAAGAATATTGGCACCCTTTGCATCGGGATCGCCGCGATGATGCCAAACCAGTCGGGCGCCCGCAAACCGTGCCGCAATGCCCCAGTTGATATGCGTTCTCCCATCATTGGTATGAATGATGTCGAACCTCTGCTCTCTGATAAAACGGCTCAACTGCGGTAGCGTGCTGGTCAAATAGGTGGCGACACCGCCCAAGGTTGTTCCTTTCGCGGGCAATGTAGTCAAAGGAGGTAAGCCCATGAAGGGTTGGCTCTCCCGTGTCAGAAACGCTGCGAGCGGCCCCATGGTTTCTTGCAGCACCAAAACCGGAATGACCCTTGAGGTGTCGAGATTCTGGACGAGCTTAAGTGCCGAGATGTGGCTTCCGCCGACATCGTCACCAACAAATGGAAAGCAAACCCGTATCGGCTCTCGGCCAGTCCCATCACTCATCGCCCACTACCCGGTTGCGTTTCCAAGATAGCTGCCGCGGTCGAGATAGCTGACGATCAGTTCCGCAGCCTGCTCGGCGCTCAGATCTGGAGTGATCGTGATGTGAGGAGCCTCGGGGCGCTCATAGGGACTGCCAATGCCAGTGAAATTCTGGATCAGCCCGTTTCGGGCGCGCTGATAAAGACCCTTCGGGTCACGATCTTCCGCCACCTCCAGCGGCGTATCGACAAAGATCTCGATAAACTGCCCTTCGGCAAAGAGGTCGCGCGCCATCCGGCGTTCCGCCCGGAATGGTGAAATGAAAGAGGCCAGCGCAATCAACCCCGCATCGACCATCAGCCTGGCGGCCTCAGCCACACGACGAATGTTCTCGACGCGATCAGCGTCAGTAAAGCCGAGGTCCCTGTTCAGGCCGTGGCGAACATTATCGCCATCCAGAAGATATGTGTGCTTGCCGATTGCGTGAAGGCGCTTCTCCACGAGATTTGCGATCGTCGACTTGCCGGCACCTGAGAGGCCCGTGAACCACAGCACCGCCGGCTGTTGGCCTTTGGCGATCGCTCGCGCGTTCATGTCCACGTCCAGCGCCTGCCAGTGAATGTTGCTTGCCCTGCGCAGACTGAAGTCGATCATGCCGGCACCAACCGTGTGATTGGTCATTCGGTCGATGATGATGAACGCACCAGTTTCATGCACCCGGGAGTAGGGATCGAAAGCAAGCGGCGCCTGTGTCATCAGATTGATGAAGCCGACCTCATTCTTTTCAAGAGTTTTCGTGGCGAGCTTTGCAAAATTATTGATATCCAGCCTGTGTTTTATCTGCGTGATGCTTGCACCAACGACGCTGGTGGCAAGCTTGATCAGATAGGGGCGGCCGGGGATCAATGGCTCGTCATGCATCCAGAGCACATGCGCCGCAAACTGGTCGGAGACTTCCGGTCGCTCGGCCGCGGCTGCCAGAACATCGCCGCGGGAGACGTCAATCTCGTCTTCGAGCGTCAGCGTGATCGCCTCGCCGGCACCTGCCTCTGGCAGGTCTCCATCAGAGGTGACAATTCGCTTCACCAAGGTTGTGACGCCTGAGCGCGCCACCGCCACGCGGTCTCCTGGTCTCACCACCCCGGCTGCGATTGTGCCGGCAAATCCGCGAAAATCGAGATTGGGACGATTGACCCATTGCACCGGCATGCGGAACGGGGCCTCACGGCGGTCACTCTCCACCTCGATAGACTCCAGATACTCGATGAGTGTCGGGCCTTGATACCAGGGGAGTTTCGCGCTTCTGGAACGCACATTGTCGCCATACCGGGCAGACAAGGGGATGGCCTGCAACGAAGCGAAGCCGAGCGGTTCCGCAAAACTTCGATAGGACGCCTCGATCTGATCGAACACGGCTTGCGAATAGCCAATCAGGTCGATCTTGTTGATCGCAAGAACGACATGCCGGATTCCGAGCAGGGAAACGATGAAGGAATGCCGGCGGGTCTGAGTGAGGATTCCCTGCCGTGCATCGACAAGAATGACCGCGAGGTCGGCGTTGGATGCGCCGGTGGCCATGTTGCGGGTGTATTGCTCATGGCCGGGTGTGTCGGCGACGATGAACTTGCGCTGCTCGGTGGCGAAGAAGCGATAGGCCACATCGATCGTAATGCCTTGTTCGCGCTCACTGGCGAGGCCGTCGACCAGAAGCGCGAAGTCGAGATCGTCGCCAGTCGTGCCGTGTCGCCGTGAATCAACCGCAAGGGCCGCGAGTTGATCTTCCATCAGCAGCTGGGTGTCGTAAAGCAACCTGCCGATCAGTGTCGACTTGCCGTCGTCCACACTGCCGCAAGTGAGAAACCGCAACAGGCTTTTCCGCTCATGGGCATGAAGGTACTGCGAAGTGGTCTCGCGCTCCAAGGAAGCTTCGAGGTCCGCGGTTTGAGCAGAACCCAGCATCAGAAGTACCCCTCACGCTTTTTCTTTTCCATTGACGCCGCCTCGTCATGATCAATCAGGCGGCCCGATCGCTCGGAAGTCCGAGTGGCAAGCATTTCCTGGAGCACTTCGGGAAGAGTCGCGGCCGTGCTTTCGGTGGCCGCGGTCAGTGGATAGCAACCAAGAGTGCGAAAGCGGACCGAACGCATTTCGGGCACTTCACCCGGGCGTAGCGGCAGACGATCGTCGTCCACCATGATCCACTGTCCGTCGCGCTCCACCACCGGGCGCTCTGCGGCAAAGTAGAGCGACACGATGGGGATTTTCTCCCTCATGATGTATTGCCAGATGTCGGTTTCGGTCCAATTCGAGAGCGGGAAGACGCGAACGGATTCTCCGGGCTTCAGCCGGCCATTATAGAGGTTCCACAACTCCGGACGCTGGTTCTTCGGATCCCAGCCATGGTTCTCCGTGCGAAGCGAAAAGACCCGCTCTTTCGCGCGGCTTTTTTCTTCATCGCGCCGCGCCCCGCCAAAAGCGGCATCGAAGCCAAACGAGGATAGTGCCGATTTCAACGCCTCCGTCTTCATGATCTGCGTGTAGATCGATGAGCTGTGCGTAAACGGTGTGATGCCCTCGGCAAGACCGGCTTCGTTGCGACGCACCAGCAGATTCAAACCAAGCCGCGCAACGGTTTCATCGCGGAAGCGGATCATCTCCTTGAACTTCCAGGTGGTATCGATGTGGAGCAGGGGAAACGGCAGTGGCGATGGATGGAAGGCCTTCATCGCGAGATGCAACATCACCGCCGAGTCCTTGCCCACGGAATACAGCATCACAGGGTTACGCAATTCGGCTGCCACTTCTCGAATGATATGGATTGATTCAGCCTCGAGCCGCTGCAGATGAGTAAGGGACGGCGATGAGGGACCGGGACGTCGCGGCGCTATGGGCACGGTGGCTAGGGCTTGGGGTGCAAGGGTCATCTAAATTGCCTTTGAGGGGGAAAGACTTGCCTGATCGAGGCAGTCCACTGGCCGTGTCTGCCTGTCGGGCTGGGTGGTCTTCAACGCTTGTTTCAATGAAAACGCCAAGCCTGCGGTCCACAATATGCCCAGCACGATGTGGGCGATGTTGCCGCCCATCGCGCCGATCCGCGGGATGAGCAGAAGTGCCGTCACGTGGAAGGCGGCTGTCGCAACGACAACAATTCGCAACACCTCGCGTTGTTTTCCCATGGCCAGCAGTGCGGAGCGGGCAGCGGAGCCCGAAAGCACGAACGCGACCGCCACCATCTGCACGATCACGAGGTTGGCCGCGCCGAGAAAATCAGGCCCTGCGGTCCAGTTGAGCAGCGGCCGAACGAACGCTGCGACAATCAATATGCAAAGGATGCCAAAGCCGAGCAGCATGGCTTCGGCTTGAAAGATCGCCCGTTTGAATTTTCTGACGCTTCCCTGCGCCCAAAGGCGGGCCACATCAGGATAGAGGACATTCTGCACCTGGGGACCGACCTGCTGGCCGACGCGTCCTATGCGCTTGGCGATTTGGTACAAGCCCGCTGAAGCCGGGTCGGCGAGCAATCCGACCAGCAGCGTATCGAGTTCCTGCGCACTCACGCGCAATGTAAGCGAGATGTTTGAAGACCAGGCGAAATTCCAGATGCCCGGGAAGCGGCTTGTGATTCCGGCCAGAGGCGCGCGCAGGATATTTCGGACGCCCTGTCTGTGCAGCGCCCGCATCGTCAACGTCAAGAGTGTCAGCGACCCGAGTATCTGCGTTCCTGCCCAAACCGCGGTGAAATAGGCCAGATCAGCGTTAAGCAGCACCCCGAGAAGGCACAGCAATACCCGCAAAACCGCATTGAGCAGCTGCCCGTAGGCGAGGAGGCGGAAGTTGCCGGCCATGCGCTGCACCGCGACCGGGACGCCTGAGATCTGGAACAGCAGGACGCTGGAATACAGAACAAGAAGTTGCACGATCTCCACGGACCAACCGAAAAATGGCGCGACGAGAAGTGCTGCGCCCATGGCGACGATCCAGGCGCCAACGGCGGCGCCAACATCGATAAGCAGGCCAAATTTCATGAGCATGCGCAGCGCGTCGCGGTCCGAGGACGCGTTCAGGCCCGCCGCATATTTGATAATTGGCTGCCAGGACTGGAAACTGACAACGCGCTCGACGACCCGCGTGAACGCGATGATCAATGCAAGCTGGCCATAGTTCGCCACGCCAAGGGCTCGCGCCGAAAGCGCGAAGGCCACAAGCCCGAGCAATGAACCGAGGAAATTGCCAGTCACAAGGTGCGCGATGTTGGCCAGGCGCGTGCGGCCAGCGCTCCTGCGTTTGAGGGCCTCGATCACACGTCTGGTCAGTCCTCTGGTCATCGCAATCGTTGCCAAGCTCACCCCACACTCCGTCGTTGCGGAGCAACACAAATCCTGAATTCACGCCAGAGCACTGCTGACGGCGTTCATCATCGGCGGAAAAGAAGAACCTGCCACAACCAAGTTTGGCTCTGTTGCAACCTCAATCAGTCAAGATCTGATCAGTGCTACGACTGATGGCCTAGCCCATTAGCGGTAAGGAGTTCACGTGCCGGGTCTGGCCACGCATCTGCCTTCGATAGCTTCTGTCACCGGCGCTGAGCGCACGATGCACCACAGAGCTGAACTCGATGGCAGGCCTTTAATTGTAACGCGAGAAACGGGTTCCGCCGCGGCAAAGCAACTCCTTGGCAGCCGGGGTCAACCACTCCGAGCAGGTCCGCTCGATCAGTTCAATTTGCGTGTCACTGAGATAGTCGGCAAAGCCACCGACCTTCCCACGACGCATGCGACGGCTTTCCGCATCCCCTCGATCGTATGAATGCGCCGGCAGGCCCCCCGCCACCTCATGTTCGCGCATCGCTTCAAAACGAGAAGCTTCGATAGCCCCCTCGAGGTCTGGCACAGATGGGGCATGCCCCAGAAATCGCAAAATACGCGAGGACGTGCCGACCGGGTCGTCGGTCAGTTCTTCATAGCTCAAGACTTCATGCCGGTGATGCGTCAGGCCTTTCGCCCAGCTGTTCAGGTGCATGATAAGGGCTGGCAGGCCTTGATGATAATCGTAGATGAACGCATCCATATCGCCTTCGAAGCGATGCTTGTGGCGTGTTGCGTGGAAGTACGCCGACACGACCACGTCGCGCGGATCGCGAACCATGAAAATGACCGGCCGGTGCAAGAACAGCATTTGTCGGTAGCCAAGGTGCGAAACGAGGATAAGCGGCACCTGAGGGCGCTGTTCCGCGTAACGAAAAGCAGGAATCCCGCGTTCGGGATCAAGGTCGAAGTTTGGAAGAACACCGAACATGCGGAAGAGATCGACATTTCCATCGTGAGCCGTCCGGCTGAAGTAATCCGCCAGGATATGCCTGAACCAGGTTCGCCCCGACTTCGGATAGGAAACCAGGAACGCATCTGCCCCGGAGGCAGCCCAGGTCATCTTGATGCGTGTTTCCACTTTGCGCAAAGCGCGATGGGTGGTCAGCATGGGATGGGTGGTCAGCATGGCAAAAGCTCTTCATTGTCGCGTGCCGCCAGGGCGGCATGAATGACTTGGTCCCAGTTATGCATCACATATTGGGGCGTGAACCTGGCAGCACTCACCCCTGCGGCCGCGCCCAGTCTCTTGCGGAGTTTTTCATCGCCAAGCAGTCGTCGCAGGCCCGCCGCGAGCGCATCGACATTTCCGTCTTCGACCAGAAGTCCGTCCTTCTCGTCATCGACCATCTCCCGAGGTCCCCACTGACAGTCGAAGGATATGACGGGCAGGCCGGCCGCCATGGCCTCCAGCAGCACAATGCCCCAACCTTCGTAGCGGGACGAAAGTACAAAGGCGTCGGCGGTCTCCACCCAGATGCCGGGCTGGCTGGTTATCCCCGGCATTTCAACGCAACCGTGCAGGCCCAGGCGATCCCGCTCGGCCTCCAACTCGGCACGATCGGGACCCTCGCCCCAGATGACCAACTTCCATTCGGGGAAATCGCGGCGGACACTGGCGAATGCCCTTAGCAGAAGGTCGAAACCTTTCTGCGGGACCAGCCTGCCGACAGCCACAAGTACGTTGCCGCCCCGGCACGGTCTGCCTGTTGCGGGAAGATCGACTGCGGGAAGATCGACCGGGTTGGGGATAACCCAGCTTCGCCTGCGCATGGCAGGGCTGAAGTAGTTCAGCGCTCCGTTGGTCATGGTGACCAATCCGAAGGCGGATGGATAAAGCTTGGCCCGAAGAAACCGCCAGATCGGGCCTACGTCCTGCAGAGCAGGATTGTTGCGCTCCGAAACCACAACGTTGAGGCCGAGCCCTCGACTTGCCGCCAGCGACATCACGTTCGTACGCGTGAGAAAGCTCAGGGTCACATCCGGAGCCAATATCTTGAGCGTTCGACGCAGAAGAAGTATCCGACGCACGCCTGCAACAATTGCCCTTGTTCTGGACCTTTTCACCTGCGGCAATCCCAATCGCACGATCCTGACCGCGGGATCGAAATGGTAGTAGGGCGGGGGCCCCGGTGCCTCGAATGTGACCAGAGTCACCAGCCAGCCTCTTGCAGCCCACTGGTTGGCGAGGACATTGACGACATGTTCGGTGCCACCGGCGCCCAGTCCAGGCAGCACGATCAACACATGCGGCCGGCGCGAGTCGGCGCGCGGATGTTCAGCCGCAACGGCATCACGATCCAAAAGTGCCAAGCCGACGCCATCCATCGACCGTTCCAATCCCACAGCCCCGATCCACTAACTATCCAGCTTTCTGCCGCTCGGAAGAACTGCACATTTGGGATGCATCGAAGACGATCGATTACCTCTAAAGGTGGACTTGGGCGTAGAATTGAACCGAACAATAGAAAAGGTCAGCGTCTCGCTGTCGCTTGCGGCACCTAAGCTGGAGTTCGAATTGATGCGCATAGCCTTTGTCGGTGCGGTGGAAGGATCCCGGGTTGCTTTCGACGCTCTCGTCGAAGCGGGCATGACCCCGTCGCTGCTTGTCACCCTTGCGGCCGACGCCTCCACACGCCATTCCGATTTTGTCGATTTGTCGGGTCCGGCGCGCGCCGCGGGAGCCTCGGTCCATCTGACCAAGAACATCAACGCGCCTGATACAGTCGCCTGGCTCGAACAAGGTCGCCCCGATTTGACGCTGGTGATCGGTTGGTCGCAGATCTGCCGAGTCGAATTTCGTTCGGTCGCCCGCCTTGGGTCGGTGGGCTTCCATCCGGCACCATTGCCGCGCTTTCGAGGCAGGGGGGTGATCCCTTGGACGATCATCGCGAACGAAAAGGAAACTGGATCGACATTCTTTCGGCTTGATGAAGGCGTCGACAGTGGCCCGGTTGTCCTGCAGAAGCTTTTTGCCGTGGCGCAGGACGAGACCGCGCGTTCGCTGTACGAAAAGCACAAGCAGGCCCTGCGGGAAATGACACCCCTCGTTGTGTCAGCGATCGCCCGCGACAACGGCGTCGGCGTTGCGCAGGACGACTCTCTCGCCAGCTACTGCGCCAAGCGCTCGGCGGATGACGGATCGATAGACTGGACGCAGCCGGCTGAGACCATTCTTCGTTTTGTCCGCGCTGTCGGCGATCCCTATCCAGGTGCCTTCACTGTAGGCGAGGGCAGCAAAATCGTCGTCGACAAGGCACGTATGTTTGCGGAACGAGGGCGCTACATAGGGCTGACCGGCCAGGTCCAGGCGCATACTGACAGCGGTTTTGCCGTGCTTTGCGGCGACGGAGCGACCATTGAGGTTACATCCTGGCGCGGCGCCAGGCCCAAGGTACACGCCAAGCTGGTGTCGGCCTGAGAGAGGGCCATGCTGGCCCGCTCTGTTCCATGGTCCGCTTGGAAGGTATCTGCCGCTTCAGCTGTTTATTTGGCCGTATTTGAACGAAGGAATGCTCAGGCGGCGATTGTCGGCCGCGATGAGGGTCGTTCTTGCAGATACCAGCGTACGAAGGCAGCCACCCCGTCCTGGATGCTGGTCTCGGGGCGAAAGCCTGTAAGGGTCTCCAGGAGACGTGGATCAGCATAAGTCGCCGGCATGTCGCCTGATTGCATCGGCAAGATCTTGCGGATGGCACGTTTGCCGAGGCAATTCTCGATTGTCTCGATGAAAGACAACAGCTCCACCGGCTGGCCGACGCCTATATTGACCACACGCCAGGGCGCCACGGGTGACAGCGTATCGACGACACCTGTGCCAGACACCGGCCGGCCGGCCACGGGCACGCATCCGATGAGCCGAACAATGGCTTCAACAAGATCATCGACATAGGTGAAATCGCGTTTCATCAAGCCTTCGCCATAGACTTCAATTGGACGCTCGTTCTGGATGGCGTCGACGAACTTGAAGAGCGCCATGTCGGGTCGGCCCCAGGGGCCATACACGGTGAAGAACCGGAAGGATGTCGTTGGAATCTGGAAAAGATGCGAATACGAGTGTGACATCGCCTCTGCCGCCTTCTTGGTGGCCGCGTAGAACGTTAGTGGCCAATCGGCCTTGTCGGTCTCAACGAACGGGATTGTTTCATTCGCGCCGTAGACCGAGCTGGTGGAAGCAAGCAGCAGATGTCCTGGCTTCAGGTCACGGGCAAGTTCAAGGACGTTGAAGGAACCGACCAGATTGCTGTCGGTGTAGCTTCGCGGATTGTCGATCGAGTACCGCACGCCGGCCTGCGCGGCCAGATGGACAATCACATCGGGCATGGCCGAGTCTGCCGCCCGCCGGAGCGCGTCCATGTTTTCGAGCTGTCCGATGTGGAAGCGAAAGGTGTCGTATCGCTGAAGCAAGGCATTTCGGGATTGCTTCAAGGCAACGTCGTAGTACGGCGTCATGCCGTCGAAGCCGGTCACGGAGTGACCGTCGTCCAGCAACCGGCGCGCCAGATGAAATCCGATAAATCCGGCGGTTCCGGTGATGAAATACCTCATTCGGCGGCCGCTGCGAAAGCAGATCTCTCCGCTGTCACGCCTTCGCCGATGTTCACGTACTCAAAACCATGCTTGCAGACCTCTTCGCGCCTGTAGATGTTACGAAGGTCGACTACAACCTGCTTCGACATGCAGCGCGACAGCCGTTCAAAATCGAGAGCGCGAAACTGGTTCCACTCGGTGACAATCACCAAGGCATCGGCGCCCTTGGCGCATTCGTACACGCCACTCGCATAGTCGACGCTGGCGCCAAGCATGAGCTTGGCCTGGTCCATCCCTTCAGGGTCGTACACCCGGACAAACGCCCCAAAATCGATCAAAGCCTGGATGATCGAGAGGGAAGGCGCGTCACGGACATCATCCGTGTTGGGTTTGAATGTGAGACCCAGTACGGCTATCGTTTTTGCTCGCACATTGCCGCCGCAGGCGAGCACGATCCTGCGGGCCATGGTGCGTTTTCGCTGGTCGTTCACGGCGACTGTCGTTTCGACCAGCCTTAGCGGCGCGCCGCTGTCTTGCGCCGTCTTGACGAGAGCCAGCGTATCCTTCGGAAAACAGGATCCCCCATAGCCTGGGCCCGCATGCAGGAATTTCGAGCCGATGCGGTTGTCCAGCCCGATGCCTCGCGCCACCTCCTGCACGTTCGCACCTACGTTCTCGCAAAGATCCGCAATCTCGTTGATGAATGTGATCTTGAGCGCCAGGAAGGCATTGGCCGCGTACTTTATCAGTTCTGACGTGCGACGCCCGGTGAACATGATCGGCGCTTGGTTGAGATAGAGTGGCCGGTAGACTTCCGCCATCACTTCGCGGCTGCGTTCATCCGAAGGTAGACCGATAACGATCCTGTCGGGACGTTTGAAGTCGTCGATGGCTGCCCCTTCGCGAAGGAATTCCGGGTTCGATACAACGGCTACATCTGCCGCCGGGTTGCAGCTGCGAATAATCCGTTCGACTTCATCTCCGGTCCCAACTGGCACCGTGGATTTGACACAGACCACCGTGAAACCGCGAACCGCAGCCGCGATTTCCCGCGCCGCCTCGTAGATATAGGATAGGTCGGCATGACCGTCGCCTCGCCTTGAGGGCGTTCCTACAGCAATGAACACCACATCCGCGTCTGCGACTGCTGGCCCAAGCTCGGTGCTGAAGGCGAGCTGCCCTGTCGCGGAGTTCTTGCAGACAAGGTCTTCGAGACCTGGCTCGTAAATCGGCATTCTTCCAGCTTGAAGATCGACAATTTTTGCCTCTGCCTTGTCGATGCAGACGACTTTGTGACCAAAGTCAGCCAAGCATGCCCCAGACACCAGACCGACGTAACCTGAGCCAACAACCGCAATGCGCATGATCTCGCCACTCTGATGATGATTTTGTGCGATTAAGCCAGCAGCGATCGAGAAATTGGAGCGCGAAATCGGACATGGCATTACCTCTTCCGAGACCCGCCGCGTTCTGAAAACCTCAGCCGGCGCCATTTAACTACTCTAAATGTTGATAGCCTTCCCACGGGATTAGACCCGAGCGATACCTCCTTGCCAAAACGCCGGCGAAGGATCGGTTGCCTTCGGCGCCCGTTGGCAAACGCTATTGGAATGGGTTCACTGTCGTCCGTTTCCGTCCAGTGCCTTTACGAGAGTGCATTGAGACGAGCGGAACTTCGCGGTTGATGCAGCGGCAAGCGCTTGGTCTATGGCTGCTTTCCGGCTCAAGCCATTGTGCAGGAACATCTGCCCTTTCCTTCGAAACAGACCTCGCTGCTCGCAAAAGACAGCAGCTGACCACCCTGGGCCGCTCCGATCGACGGAATTGGACACGTACGAACAATCGTCGGGCCGAGACGACTTCTTCTGGCATCCCGCCAAAGCCTTTTTGGCTGCTTCTACCCCAGAGCGATGTCCCCAAACCGCAATCCAGGTCCCGTCTATTGATCCGGAGATCGCTTCCCAAGCGTGTTTGCCAGGATCAAACCGCATCAACTGATCGAACTCTTTCTTCGTCAATTCTCCGGTCTGCGGCCGCTTCGTTTGTCGTTGCCAGGCTCTTAAAGCGTCCAATGTCCGCTGACCAATCTTGCCATCCGGAATGCGAGTCAGGAAATTACTCTCGAATAGCCTCGCCTGGGCTTGATAAATTTCTGTTTGACTCAACTGGGACTGCGCAGCGGAGTGTTCCGAAACCATCATTAGGGCCAAGCACAGAGCGCCGACCTTGGCACGGTGACTTTCCATCGCTCTCTCCGCTTTGGCTGTATTGGTTGTAGCTGTCCCCTCATTTCCGGTGGTCACAATGGAGACCTGCCGTCAGGCGCGGCTCAGGCAACGAAATCAAAGCGCGTAATTGGGCGCCCGGTTTGTCTTCGAACCACGACCTGCGGCGATAGCTGGTTTTGCGAAGAGGAAAGCTCCATCCTGGGAGAACAGATCCGCCGGCATCATTTGGAATTCGCGCTGCGAATGCGGTACATCCAATTCCCTATCGACGATACGCCAGAGGTTGTCGAAGAACGACCCGTCGGCAAGCCGTACACTTCCCCCCTTTAGCGGCTTCGTAGAACAGAAAACTGTTGCGGGATTGGCCCACATGTCGGCAATCGCCACGTCGTAGTAACCAGGATGGGCGGCGTTGGGCTTGATGATGGCAAAGGGCGTGTTCTTTTCAGGCCAGCCTATCCGTCCCACTGTCAGGCATTCGCCTGGCTCGGGCAATCTTGCCTTCACCAGATAGGCCAGTGCCGCATCAATGCCCCCAATTTGCGAAACGACGTGTGCCGTCAATCCCGCGCGGGCCAGGTGCATCAATTCTTGAGCCTGTCGCTCATAGATATCAGCCAATGTCAGGAAAGCCAGCCATTGCTGATGTGGGCAGTCATTCTTGGCCTGACAGAGAAGCCGCCCCGCCTCCAAGGCGGATTCGATCCTCCTCTTATCCGCTTCTGCGAACGCTTCGCGCGCCGGACGGATGTGTTCGGCCAGTTTCATCAGCTCTTTTGAAATGGTCTCCATTTCGTCTACTCCCCGATCGATATCCAGCCAGCATCTTATTGTTACGTTGGTTTGGTCCTACGCAGAACTCCTCCAAGGGTATTGCACGAGATGCTATTGAGACTCATCACACCTATTCTGTTGGGGATGGCTCTACTTTCGGCTGCATCTGCCTGTTGGCTTTCACGCTGACATTCGACAGCGGAGCGCCGCATATCGAGCATGGTGAGGTCCACGGCAGGACATTTCTCGGGACATAGCACATGCATGTGCATGCACTTTGTTCCAGCGGCGGAGTATGAGCCGATTGAAAATAAGGCGACCTCATCATTTCGGGGAGGGTGCTTACCCGACCTGATCCAATGCCCGCCCTCTAAGTGGTAGCTTTACGACCGTGTAATTCCCGAGTGGCGACGAAGGACGAAATTCCACTGAGCGAATAGACGTAGTGGGTGGGATCGTTCAACCAACTTGCGCACTCAGACCTCTTTGCCTCATAGCGGAGGCAAGCTTGGTTGAGTGGGAGGGACTCCCCTGAACGCGATGACCGCAACATTCGCGACCACAGCACCCGCGCAGGCTGGGTGGCGGTTCAGACAGCCGAGTGTCATTCCGGGTTTCGGATTGACGCTCGGCTTCTCGCTTGCCTACCTCACCCTTATCATCCTCATCCCGCTGTCGGGGCTGATCTGGCGCTCGGCCGCCTTGGGCTGGCCCGAGTTCTGGTCGATCGCAACCGACCGTCGCACCGTCAACGCGCTTGAAATCAGCTTCGGCACCGCCTTCATCGCGGCCGCCGTCAACGTCGTCTTCGGCACGCTGGTCGCCTGGGTGCTGGTGCGTTACCGCTTTCCCGGCCGCCGCATCGTCGATGCCATGGTCGACCTGCCCTTCGCGCTGCCGACGGCGGTGGCCGGCATTGCGCTGACCACGCTCTATGCGCCGAACGGCTGGATCGGAAAATTGCTGATGCCGCTTGGCATCAAGGTCGCCTACACGCCGCTCGGCATCGTCATCGCGCTGATCTTCATCGGCCTGCCCTTCGTCGTGCGCACCGTGCAGCCGATCATGGAGGAGATCGACAAGGAGGTGGAGGAAGCCGCCGCCACGCTTGGCGCCAGCCGCTTCCAGATCATCACCCGCATCCTGTTTCCGGGCCTGGCGCCGGCCATCACCACCGGCTTTTCGCTGGCCTTTGCGCGCGGCGTCGGCGAATACGGCTCGGTCATCTTCATTGCCGGCAATTTGCCCTACAAATCCGAGATCGCGCCGCTTCTGATCGTCATCCGGCTGGAGGAGTACAATTATCCGGCCGCGACCGCGATCGCGGCGATCATGCTGTTCTTGTCGTTCCTGATGCTTTTGATCGTCAATCTCGCACAGTCATGGAGCCGCAAGCGCTATGGCTGATCCCGAGATCAAATCCTACGCACCGCATCACGAGAGCCGCTCGGCGGCGGTGACCGAGAGCCGGCCGGCGCAGGCCGTGCTGATGGCCATCGTCTTCGCTTTCCTTGGCATCTTCCTGCTGCTGCCGCTGATCATCGTCTTCCACGAAGCGCTGGCAAAAGGCGTCAGTGCCTATACGCAGTCGCTGAGTGATGCCGACACGCGCTCGGCGATCCGGCTGACGCTGCTGGTGGCGGCGATCTCGGTGCCGCTCAACATTGTCTTCGGCATCTCCGCCGCCTGGGCGATCGCCAAGTTCGAGTTCAAGGGCAAGGCCTTCCTGACCACGCTGATCGACCTGCCCTTCTCGGTCTCGCCGGTCATATCGGGCCTCGTCTATGTGCTTTTGTTCGGCGCCCAGGGGCTGCTTGGCGGCTGGCTGAAAGCGCATGGCATCGTCATCCTGTTTGCCGTGCCGGGCATCGTGCTGGCCACCGTCTTCGTCACCTTCCCCTTCGTCGCCCGCGAGTTGATCCCGCTGATGCAGGAACAGGGCAATGGCGACGAGGAGGCAGCGCTCTCGCTTGGCGCCAATGGCTGGCAGACCTTCTGGTTCGTGACCTTGCCCAACGTCAAATGGGGGCTGCTCTACGGCGTGCTTTTGTGCAATGCGCGGGCCATGGGCGAGTTCGGCGCGGTGTCGGTGGTGTCGGGCCACATACGCGGCCTGACCAACACCATGCCGCTGCATGTCGAGATCCTCTACAACGAGTACAACGCCGTCGGCGCCTTCGCCGTCGCTTCATTGCTTGCGGGCCTGGCGCTCGTCACGCTGGTCTTGAAAACACTTCTCGAGATGCGTTACGGCGCCGAGATCGCCGCCGCGCGCGGGCATTAATGCATGTTGCCCAAAAGTGCCTGGCGGTTTTGGGATAACGACATGCATCAAATAAAAAGGTTCTGTCGATGGAAGTTCGCGTTGCCAACGTGCGCAAGGAGTTCGACCGGTTTCCGGCCCTCCACGATGTGTCGCTCGATATCAAGTCGGGCGAGCTGATCGCGTTGCTGGGGCCGTCCGGCTCCGGCAAGACGACGCTGCTCAGGCTGATCGCCGGACTGGAGCGGCCGACGCGGGGAAACATCTTCTTCGGCGACGAGGACGCCTCGCACAAGTCGATCCAGGATCGCAATGTCGGCTTTGTCTTCCAGCATTATGCGCTGTTCCGGCACATGACGGTGGCCGACAATATCGGCTTTGGCCTGAAGGTCCGGCACGGGCCGTCGCGCCCGCCGGCGCAGGAGATCCGCCGCCGCGCCTCCGAGCTTCTCGACCTTGTCCAGCTGTCGGGGCTGGAGAAGCGCTATCCGGCGCAGCTTTCCGGCGGCCAGCGGCAGCGCGTGGCGCTGGCGCGCGCCATGGCCATCGAACCCAAGGTGCTGCTGCTCGACGAGCCGTTCGGCGCGCTTGACGCGCAGGTGCGCCGGGAATTGCGCCGCTGGCTGCGCGAAATCCATGACGCCACCGGCCACACCACCGTCTTCGTCACCCACGACCAGGAAGAGGCGCTGGAGCTTGCCGACCGCGTCGTTGTCATGAGCCAGGGCCGCATCGAGCAGGTCGGCACCGCCGACGACATCTACGACACGCCGAACTCGCCCTTCGTCTACGGCTTCATCGGTGAATCGAGCTCGCTTCCCGTCAAGGTCGAGAATGGCGAGATCTGGCTCGCCGACCGTCCGATCGGGCTTGCCGCGCCCAACGAGCCCTCGGGCGATGCGACGCTCTACTTCCGCCCGCACGATGTCGAATTGCCGGACGACGGCTGCAGCGGCTGCATCGCCGGCACGGTGACCGCCAGCCGCCGCGTCGCCGGCACGCGCCGGGTCGAGCTTGAGATCGGCGGCGAGCGCCGGCGGGTCGAAATCGAACTGCCGGTCGGTCACCCCGCAGCCCAGAAAAGCCGGGTGGCGTTCCGCCCCGGACGCTGGACGCTGTTTCCGGCGTCGCCGATTGCGATCCAGAACCGCAAGCTTGCGCTTGCGAACTGCAAGAAAGGCGTTTCGGAAAAGCCTGAGCGGCTAAAGCCGACCAAACGTGCGGCCTGAATTGAGCCTGTCATTGCGTCGGCTTCAAGCTCGACGCCTCTTCACATCCGGAGCCGGAGCCAGCATCGTGAAGGCACGCCCGATCTCGTGATCGCCTTCAGCCACGACGGTTGCCGAGATCAGGACGTGTTCTTTTTGCAGCAGGACTGAATGGGTCATTGTTCCGGCGGCCATCATTGTCGTCGAATAGCCCACGATGGACCAGCCTGAGGCAAGAAGGCGACTAAGCTTGTCGTCCGGTTGTTGTTCGCCAGCCATACGGTTTCTCCCGCGAGACCGAGAAGTCTGGAGGTGTGCAGACGCTGGCACTCCCTCGTTCTCGGTCCGGGGCCAATCCCACGTTACAATCGGGTCACCATTATGTTGATAAAACCGACAGCCAGGGCATCGGGGGTGGAGAAGCCATTTTGGAAGCTTCTCCTGTTCCCTCCAGCAGGGTCTATTGAGGCTTGTAGATCTGGTCGAATATACCACCATCGCCGAAATGATAAGGCTGTGCCTTCTTCCAGCCGCCAAAAAGCGGATCGTCGATGGAGATCAGCTTGATTTCAGGTGTTTTGGGCAGATCCGCCGGAGCCACCAGTTCGGGCTTGGCCGGACGATAGTGGTTCTTGGCGATGATGGTCTGCGCTTCCTTGGAATAGAGCCAGCCCAGATAGGCTTCGGCGACCTTGCGCGTGCCCTTGGCGTCGACATTGGCGTCGACAATCGCCACCGGCGGCTCGGCCAGGATCGATGTCGGCGGGTAGACGATGTCGAAATTGTCGGCGCCGAATTCGTCGAGTGCCAGATAGGCATCGTTTTCCCAGCCGATCAGCACGTCGCCGATGCCCTTTTGCGCGAAGGTCACGGTCGAGCCGCGCGCGCCGGTGTCGAGCACCGGAGCATTGGCGTAGAGCTTGCCGACGAATTCCTTGTTCTTGGCCTCGTCGCCGCCGTCATTGGCGTTGGCGTAAGCCCAGGCGGCGAGATAGTTCCAGCGCGCGCCGCCGGAGGTCTTGGGATTGGGCGTGATCACCTGGACGCCGTCCTTGACGAGATCGCCCCAGTCGTGGATGCCCTTGGGATTGCCCTTGCGCACGAGGAAGATGATGGTCGATGTGTAAGGCGCCGAATTGTTCTCGAATTTCTTGCGCCAGTCGGGATTGATCTTCTTCGATTTCGAGACGATCGCATTGATGTCGCCTTCAAGTGCCAGCGTCACCACATCGGCATCGAGGCCATCGATCACGGCGCGGGCCTGGGCGCCCGATCCGCCATGCGACTGCTGGACGGTGACCGTCTCGCCGGTCTCGGCCTTCCAGTGGGCGACGAAAGCTTCGTCATAGGCCTTGTAGAGCTCGCGTGTCGGATCGTAGGACACGTTGAGAATGGTGGTATCGGCAAACGCGAAACCGAGCGTGCCGAACTGGACAGATGTGGCGACCAGTGCGCCGAGCAGTTTCCTGAAATGAGGTTTGGTCATTTCTGCCTCCGTTGATAACGGACTTAACTCTATCAAATATATAGAAAATGAATGCATTCATCCGAAAGGGCAGACGTGCCGCGTCAGCTAATCCAAAAGGAGAGTCTTGGCCTGAGACTGCCAGAAGTGATGGCGCACGCGATCTGGGGTGTTCGCTGGCGTCTGATGGAAGCAGCCCGGTGCACAGGGGCTGAATACCGCCCACCGCTGTGAAGGCCCATCGCTCCGGCAGCGGGGCTTTTTGTGGGGAAGAACTGCTTCACCACAATCGTTCTAGTAGGGTTGATGGGCAACGGGGCTGGAAAATGTCTCACAATGACGCGGACCTGTGCGCTCGGGCGCGCGCACGGGGCATCACGATCTACCAGCGTTCAAAGACAGTGTGGATTGCGGCAGGAAGCTATAGGGGGCAAGATTTTGAAGTGAAAGGACGGTCTCCAGCAATTGCGCTCGCATTCTGGATGGAAGCCACCCGGTATAGAGGCTCGGGAATATAGGCCGGTCCGGGGTCTGAAGTGCGTCGCGTTGGAACGAATCCAGTCGACTCACCTCGAGTCATTTATCCCAAACCCCGCGCTCTTTTGGTCGACATGCATCGGTTGGGGTCGAAATTGTACCGAAAGCTCAAGAACTGATCCGCACCCACTTCCCGTTGGCGGACTGCGATTGGCGGGCAAAATAATGGTATGAAGTGCGTGACCAATCCCTGATGACACTGCCGCGGTTATCCAGGATCAAGTCTCCCTTGTCGGTTCGAACCGTGAGCACGGTGTGACCCTCACCGCCGAGCGTCGCGACCGTTAGAAGCAATGCTGAAGCCGGCCATCCGCGCTTCAAAAGCTCGCTCTTTTTCAGAATCGCAATATCCTCGCAATCGCCCTGTTTGGTCGGTACGCGCCAATCGTCGGAACTGCCTGTCGTGACGAGGTCACTACGCTCCGCGATCCGACGGTTGACGGAGGTGTTCACGGCTTCGAGTTCGGCCTTACGTGCCGGTGTCAGCGTCACCAGCTTGACCTGCCCATTGGTGTTGCAGAGTCTTGGGTGGCCGGCGCAGAAAACACGAGCGGCCGGCGGTGGGAATGCATACCCCTTTGTGACCATCACCGCACTGGTTTTGGTTGCCTGCATGGTTTCACTGCAACCAGTTACCACCATGGCTACCGCAACAAGCGTAGCGAAACGCATCACGTACCGTCTCCTTTTGGCTGTCAAGCTGCCAACAAGCCTCGCACAATAAGGTAAATCAATCCTTAAAAAGGTATTTGCCGAAAATATACATAACAATATGTTACCAAACTGTGGAAATTGGTTGATAGCGCTTTGGTTTGGGGCCGGGTGCGTTTTCCGTTGGAGGAAGAAATGCTGCGACATATGGCTTGGAAGGGCAGGGCCCACTCAGTTTTACTCATTTCATCTGCGCTTATAGCTGCAAATTGGGTGAGTTATACGCAAGCACAGGAGAGTATTAGGCCGCGGTTGACAGCAGCTCAGTGTCAACCACTTACCGATGCCAACTATGCGCGGTGTTGTATCGCGATAAATCGCAGGAGTATCCTTTCCTCAGACCAAATCGAGCAATGCCCGCCTATCACCACCTCGCTCATCGCAACCACGCTTGCACGTTCTGGCGACAACAACGGTCCTGGCGGTGGAGATGATCCGAGCGGTGGCGGCGATCCCGGTGGCAAAGGCGGCGATAATGGCGGCAAGACCGGCGACGATGGCGGCAAGACCGGCGATAACGGCGGCAAGACCGGCGACAACGGCGGCAAGACCGGCGACGACGGCGGCAAGACCGGCGACGACGGCGGCAAGAGCGGCGACAACGGCGGCAAGAGCGGCGACAACGGCGGCAAAGGTGGCGACAGCGGCGGCAAAGGTGGCGACAGCGGGCGCGGTTCCGGCAACTAGTTTTGAATCCGGCAGCGCCTGACTGATGCGATCCAATTTGGTAAGGCGCGCCGCTTTCTAACGGGTTCAAGCGACGCGCTCTGGGACCAGCGTTGGCGCTTGGCCAGACAACGGGCCAAGTCGAATGCAGCACAATCGCGAAGAGTTTTCCGCCAGGCGAATGCATCGTATCAACGTTCTGCAGGCGAACTCTCTGAATCCGGCGAGATTCATTAGCTATGCACAGCCGGTAGCTGCACTTCTGTCGCTTCTAGGCAATGAGAGGAGACTTCTGATTCTGAGCCATTTGACAGAAGGTGAAATTTCGGTAGGCGAACTGGCTGCGCGAGTCGGACTCAGCAAAAGTGCCCTGTCTCAACATCTGAGCAAGCTGCGCAAATACCAACTGGTCTCCACCAGGCGCCACCAACAGACAATTTACTATTCTTGTGATCTTGGCATCATTCAGAAAATCACCCAGATAACCGAAGGGGCCGCGGGCCTGGCAGCAGTTCCGCGGGCCATGAAGCGTCGTGAGCCTCCGCGGCATGAGTATCGGTCACTTCGATGTCGGACCCCGGGCCAGTCGTGATTGCCAGTTGGCGCGACCTATCCTCCCTCTTCTGGGCACAAATCTTTGCTTGGCTCGCGCAATGTTCTAAGCTCGGCGATCGTCGCTTCTCGATTTGAGCGTTCAGAATCGATCGATGACATCCTGCAAATCCTGTCAGCTCGCGCGCACACAACATAGGGCCGCGCACTTTCCGTTTCGACTCCAGTCATCAATCGCCGGCCTGGCTTTCCCGGCATGACGCCTGACACCTGATCCAAACCGGCGGTCAAGCGTGGAGCGATGCAGGCGGCCTGCGATCTATTAGTCGATCGTGGTAGAGCTTTTGCCGGGGCACTGTTAGAGTTCCCGACATGACAGGGCGAGATCGGCGCGGGGCATCTGCCAGGAAGACTCCTCCAGCAACGCGGCGAAGGTTCAGGAGCGGGTGGTCGCCTGTGCTGGAGCAGAGACCAGAAGGGCCGGGGCTCGAACATGGCTGAACGGAACTACACCCGTCAGCTGGCGACGATCGTTTCTATCGATGCCGTGGGATTCTCGCGGCTGATGGGTCTTGACGATGAATCGGCCGTCGCTGCCTTCGAGGAACGGCGCGACATCATAGCCGAGAGCTGCAGCACCTTCGGCGGCCGTACTTTCGGCGACGCCGGCGATAGCATTATGGCCGAATTCGGCAACCCGATCGAGGCGCTGCGCGCGGCGTTCGATTTTCAGGACCGCATTGTCGCGCTCAACTCATCGGTCGACGAAGCCATGCGCATGCCCTTTCGCGCTGGCATCAACACCGGTGACGTCATCGTCCGCGAAGGCCGGCTCTATGGTGACGACGTCAACATCGCAGCCAGGATACAAGAGTTCGCGCCGCACGATGGTCTCGCCGTCTCGGAAACGACCTGGCACCATGTGAAGGACAAGACCGCGGCCGAGTTCACCGATCTTGGCGAATTCATGCTGAAGAACATCGCGCTGCCGGTGCGCGTTCTGATCGCGGGGCGCATTGGCAGCGGGGCGTCGCCGGCGTCGTTGGTTTCGGCCATGCCTCCCGTCAATGGTCAGCAGAAGCTGTCGTCGAAAGGTCCGCCCGCGATCGCCGTGCTACCATTCCAGGGCGATGGAAGCGAGGCCGACGTCGGCTACATGGCCGACGGCATAGCCGAAGACATCATCTACGGTCTTTCCAACAGCAGATGGCTCTCGGTGATCGCCAAGAGCTCCAGTTTCCAGTTTCGCGATGACACTTTGGGAACACGGGTAATCGGCAACGCTCTTGGTGCGCGCTACATCGTCAGCGGCACGCTGATGCGCAATGGCGGGCAGATCCGTCTGAGCACCTCGCTTGCCGACGTCTCAAACGGGCGATTGGTTTGGTCGCAGCGCTTCGATCGCAACCTCGTCGACATCTTCAGTCTGCGCGACCAGATCGGCGCCGAGATCGTTTCGATCCTCGACAAGGAGGTCGACCGGGCCGAACAAGCGCGGACCTTCCAAGTGCCGTGGGAAAGTCTGGAAACATGGCAATTGGTGCGGCGCGGACGCTGGCATATGAACCGGCGCACCCGCGGCGACACGGAAATCGCACTGGAGTTCTTCGAAAAGGCCTACCGGGACGATCCGAACTCGAGCGCGGTGCTGAACGAACTGGCATGGTGGTATTTCTGGCGGGCCTGGCTGCGGTTCGGCGACGGCGACGATCTGGACAAGGTCCAGCAGTATGCGCGCAAGGCCTTGCTGATGGACAGCCTGGATGCCCGCCCGCACGCTCATCTCGGCGTTATCGACATCATGAGGGGACGACCCGGATCGGCGGTCGATCATCTAGAGGAAGCGCTCCACATCAATCCGAGCTTCGCCTTTGCGCGCTCGGCGATGGGCAGTGCGCGCCTGTTGCTTGGCGATGCCATAGGCGCGATACCGTTCTTTGCCGATGCGGAGCGGCTGAGCCCCTTCGACCTCTACCGGTTCCACAATCTGGGGGAATTGGCCGCCGCTTACAGTTTCGTCGAGGATTGGCCATCCGCGATCTCCACCGCTGAGCGATCGCTCGATCTGTCGCCCGGCTATTTCTATTCCCGCTTCCTGAAGATCGGCGCCTTGACGAGAAGCGGGCGCATGCAGGAGGCTATGCGGGAGCTGGCCATATTCATGACCAGACATCCGGATTTTTCGGAGCAAAGGGTTCGCTGGATACCGTTCGCCGACAAGGCGGCAAACGAATTTCTCATCGCCAATTTCGAACTGGCTAAATGACGCGCGGCGAACCGTGCGTAATCGAGGTAGCGGAACACCGACAACTGTGAAAACATTCACATACGCGAGACGGCTGCAAACCTAGGCCTTGGGTAGCCGGCATCGCAATGACGTGGACAGCCGGGGGGCCAGACCGCGCATGATCAGGATAAAGTATTTCGATGCCATCCGGGCAGGACAGAAAAGCCAGCGTCCGCTGTCTGAAATGCCGCCATTCGACCTGGGACGCCTCCGCTCCAAGGGCATCGCGTCTCGCATAGCTGGCTTTCTCTTCAATGATCCGCGCTGGGCGCTGGCGCTGCTGCGCCGGTTTTGGCCCAATCTCGCCATAGGCAATTTCCTGCTCGTGACCAGGAACGCCGACGTTCGCGACATATTGGAGCGCGGGGATGAATTCGAGACGCCATACGGGCCGGAGATGACCGAACTGGCGCGCGGATCGAACTTCATTCTCGGCATGCAGGACGGCGCAGACTACCGGCGCATGAAATCGTCGGTGCTGAGCGCTTTCCCCCCGGCAGAAATCGAGGCCTTGGTCAGGCCGATCGCCGCGCGGCATTCACAAGAAATAATGACACGCGCCAGCCCCGGCTTCGACGCGGTCGCGGATCTTATGAAGATCGTTCCGGTGCGCATCTGCCGCGATTACTTCGGCCTCGAGATCGACGACGAATCCGAGTTTGCCGATTGGGCCATGGCGTTGAGCGCGCTGTTCTTTTCGGATCCAACGGCGAGCCCGGTCACGCGGCAGCTTGCGGTGGTTGCCGGCGACCGGTTGATCAAGGTAATCGACCGCTCCATCGACGCGATCCGGGAGAGTGGGGCCAAGGATGAGCGGCCGCTGCCAAGGCTGGTCCGCCTGCTGGATCAGGACCGCCTGTCGCTTCCCGACATTCATTCGATCATGCTTGGCATGATCGCCGGCTTTGTTCCAACCAATGTGCTCGCCGGCAGCAACTGCCTCGACGTGATCCTGTCCCGCCGTGATGCGCGGCAGGCCATCGATGCAGCCTTGGCCAGCAACGACACCGGCGAACTGGACAAGGCTATTCTGGAAGCCATGCGCTTCAAGCCGATCTGGATTGGCCCCTGGCGCTACACCGTGCGCGACGCAACCATCGCCAGGGGCACGCGCCGCGAGCGTCTGGTGAAGGCCGGAACGGTGGTCATGCCGGCAACGTTGTCGGCGATGTTCGATCCTGAGGCGGTGCAGAGACCCAATCACTTCGACACCTCGCGCCCGCATCGCGATTACCTGGTCTTCGGCTACGGCATTCATCAATGCATTGGCGCCGAAATCGCCAGGATCCAGATTGGCGAGAGTCTTCGCGCCCTGTTTCAGAAGAACAATGTTCGACGTGCGCGCGGCAAAGCCGGCAGGATGACGCATGTCGGCGCGTACCCCGACGGCCTCAAGGTCGATTTCGAGCGGCCCGCTCTTTGCCGCACGGTCACCCATTCTATGGTCACGGTGGTGTGCCCGATCACCCGGCCCGCGTCACTGGATGGCATCCGCGACAAGGTCGCCGGGTTCGGCAACCCGGCCAGCGACGAGATCCGTGCTGCGCTCAATACCGCCGGCACCATCCATTTCGCGAGCCTGGCTGTAGTTCCAACTGGCGAGGTGGACAATGCCTCCGCTGATGGGGAAGGAGCGCTTGTTCTGGAGATATCCGGCGACGGCAGCACCGAAGACGTCATCGACGCCATTACGCATGCCATCGGTCACAAGCTGCGGCCGATCTTCAAGGACGTGTGTGAGCTTCGCGATGAAGACACGCTCGACATGTTCCTGCGCAAGCACAACGTCGAGATATCCCCGTCTTTCGGCAGCAACGCCGGACTGGTCTTTTCCGGCACACCGGGCCATTCGGTGCAGCGCATCCTGGCCGAAGCCGAACTTGCTGATGCCATTCGGCCCGTGGTCGAGCAGCCGGGCGCCACCCATGGCGGGGCGGCTGCCGCGCTTGGCGAAGCCCGCCGGCATGTCCGGTCCCTGGGAAAGTTCGGCTGGGCATTCGAGCCTGCCGAAAGCCTGCTCGAACGGCCGCCCGGAAAATGGTGGCAAGCCATAACGACGACGCTGCTGGCGCCGGCCGTGCTGGCCACTGTCACCGTACTGGTGCTTGCCTGCTGGCGGATGACCTATGTGCTGGTGTTCGGCGATCCGCCAGGGGTGACTTTCGGCACCATTGCCATAGCCGGCACCGCGCTTTTGCTGACCGTGCTTGGAATTCTGGCGCTGGCAGCCCTGATTCTCGGCCTGTGCTTTCTCGCCTTGCGGCGCATCGAAGACATTGATCGCCCGCACAGCACGCCGGTCGACCTCGGCGCCCTCGACAAGATTCTGGTCCACGAGGACCAGCCTGGACAAGCGCAGAACCATCTGACGGCGATCTCGACGATGAAGGTTGGAACGTTGCGCAGGCTGGCGCTCAGGCTGTCGTTCTATCTGATCTCGATATCGGCACAGAAGGTCTTCAAGCCGGGGTTCCTTGCCACCATCAACACCATCCACTTCGCCCGCTGGGTGCTGTTGCCCGGCACCAACAGGCTGATGTTCTTCTCCAACTATGGTGGCAGCTGGGAAAGCTATCTCGAGGATTTCATCGCCAAGGCCGCTGCCGGCCTGACCGGCGTATGGAGCAACACTGAAGGCTATCCGCGCACGCGCTGGCTCTTCTTGGATGGCGCACGCGATGGTGACCGTTTCAAGCGCTGGGCGCGCCGGCAGCAGGTCCCGACCCTGTTCTGGTATTCGGCCTACCCTGGTCTCAACACGACGCGCATCCGCGCCAATTCCAGGATCAGGCGCGGCATCGCCACCGCAACGGGCAATGAGGCGCGTGACTGGTTGAGCCTGTTCGGATCGTTGCCGCGCCCGCAGGCCAGGAAGGCGGAGGCCGCCAGCCTCGCTGCGTCCTCGCCGTTGCCCGTCGAACAATTGGAAACCGGAGAGATCCAGTCCTTGTTCTTCGGCCCGTTCGGATCGCTGGAGCATGCCCATATGCTGGCGATCGCCGTACCCGACAACCTTTCCAGGGCCAGGCGCAAGACCTGGCTGGAGTTCATCATCGAGCAGACCAGCTTCGGCGACGGCGTGCCGTCGGCGCGAGCGATGACCATTGCGTTCGGTCCCGATGGGCTTCGCCGTCTCGGACTGGACGGTGGTATCGACGACAAGCCGCTGGACACATTCCCGGTCGCGTTTCGCCACGGCATGGGCAATCCCGAGCGCAGCCGCATTCTCGACGATCTCGGCGAAAGCGTGCCCGACAAGTGGCAGTGGGGTTCGCCGCAAAAGCCTGTTGACGTGGTGGTGGTCTGCTATGCCGAAAGTCCGGAGAAGTTGAAAACGGAGATCGGTGCCGTGAAGGGAAAGATGACGGCCGCAGGCATGAACCTCGTTTCGGAACTGCCGCTGGCGATAAAGCGTAACGGCAAACGCGCGGTCGAACATTTTGGCTTCGTCGATGGCGTCTCGCAACCGATCGTCAGGGGAACCGCCCGCGCCAACATCGGTACCGCACCCATGCATCTTGTCGCGCCGGGTGAGTTTCTGTTCGGCTATCGCGACGAGCACGGTTTCTATCCGGCGTCGCCCTCCGTCGAGGCGTCGCTCGATCGGACCGGCATCCTGTCGGCGGTACGCCGCAACCGGCAGATACCGGGGCTGCCGCCGCCGCCGCGCGACTTCGGCCGCAACGGCACCTTCCTCGTCGTGCGTCAGTTCGAGCAGCACGTCGACATCTTCAACGACTATTGCAAGGCGGCGGCCGTTCAGGCGGCCAGCGAAACCGACGACCCAGCCATTACACCGCGTTGGGTCGCCGCCAAGATGCTTGGCCGGTGGCCCGACGGCACCTCGCTGGTGCGTAATCCCGACGGCCGTCCGGGTCGCAGTGCCGACAATGATTTCGCCTTTGGCGTCGAGGATCCCCAGGGGCACCGCTGCCCGCTTGGCGCTCATGTTCGGCGGTCTAATCCCCGCGATTCACTGGGCGAGGACCGGGAAACACAGATCAGGATCGGCAAGCGCCACCGGATCATCCGGGTGGGCCGCAGCTACGAGAAACAGGACAAGAAGGGCGGCAAGGTCGAGAAGGGACTGCTCTTCATGTGCCTCAATACGGATATCGAGCGACAGTATGAATTCATCCAGCAGACCTGGGTGTCGTCGACTTCATTCCAGGGGCTTGTTGCTGAAAAAGACCCCACGATTGGTTCGCGCGATGGCGCCGGCAGGTTCACCATACCATCCTGGGAAAAGGTCACGGTGCTGAAAGGCATCCCGCAATTCGTTACCACTCGCGGAGGCGGCTATTTCTTCATGCCAAGCAAGTCAGCACTGCGCTTTCTGATTTCGCGGCTCTGAGTCTTAGGCGCCTCGGCTGCTGGCACCGTCAGTCGTCGTCCTGCGATTCGGCGATATGGCGAAGCGCGCCGGCGTCGACTATGCGCAGGCCGCCGCGCTTGATGGCGATGATCTGCCGGTTGCGCCAGTCGTTGAGCGTCTTGTTGACCGACTCGCGAGTGGCGCCAAGGAACTCGCCCAGCTCTGACTGCGAGATCGGTATCCAGCCTGCGCCATCGGCCAGGACGCTGCCTAGAAAGACCAGTCGTTTAGCCAGCCTCGCTTCAATGCCGAAAAAGGCCTGATCACCGAGCTCACCGCTCACCCAACGCAGCCGCGTGCACAAAAGTTCGATCATGGCGCGCGCCAGGGATGAGTTTTTCTCAATTCGATCAAACAGTTGTGTTCGGCTGAGTGAAACCAGTTCGCATGCGGTAAGACAGATCGCGGTGGCCGTGCGTGGGTGTCCGTCAAGTGCTCCGATCTCTCCGACCAAGCTGCGCGACAGCTCAATATTGGCCACCAGCTTCTGGCCGCCAGGCGAATAGATCGAGATCTCCACCGTGCCGCTCATCACACCATAGATGCGGTCGGCAGCGTCTTCCTGGACGAACAGATGCTGACCGGCAGCGTAGCGCTCGAGCTTGCAGCCACTGAACAGAAGGTCGAATTGGCGAGGATCGATCCGCGCCAGGCGCGGCAGATCCTGTCTGGCGTTCGCGCTGGCGGTTGGCATGACGGCTCTTCCCGATGTTGTCGTGACGGGATGACTGTACGGCAACAGCGTGATCGATCAAAGCTAATGTGATTCTGAGCGTTGCCCGCTTGTCAAAAGGAAGGGGATCGGAAAACCGATCCCCCTCTTCACCCCAACGCCCAGCTTGAATCGCGGCCGATCGGCTCAACCAACGGCTATACAAGAAGACCCAGCCGCGAATGATCTCTCCCTCGTCTCCTTGTTTGTGGAAAGCCGTCTGCACGCATGGCTGGAGGGAGGCCTAGAGCGTGCAGACGGTAGTGGCGGACATGATTGCGTGATCGAAATCCTTGCACTCACAATGCTGCCGTACCAACCGAAAATTTCCGTTCGAAACGGCTCCGCCAAAATTCAAATGAATCAGTATTGGTTGACCACTACTGACCAAGGTCGAGCATCCACAGCGTGATGCGTTTGATGCCGTGCATGCCGGAATGTCCGTGCCGGCGGCGGGCCGGTTGAAGGTGGCCGGTTCCGCCAGGTCACATATTTGCCTGAAAACTCATCGCGGTCTGTGAACCAGGCCACAGAGGCTGCAGACAGATGGCGCGGCCTCGAAGGGCCGTCTCAAGACGTGCCCGGCAACCGCGTTAGGTGACCCGTGCGTAACGTTGCAATCAGCAAAAATACCGCAGGCGGCGGGCTTCTTTATGGAGTGTCAGATTGATTAAGGTGCCAGCCCTTCGTATTGGACCGTGCTTCCGACAGCAATTAGCGTGCCTTGGCGGGCGAACCGAAGGGCGCGCACTTGCCAAAACCCAGATGCAGGCGTGATTTGGATGCGGTGCCGATGGCGCGGCACTGGTGCTCCGCGATAGGTGCGGATCAAAGCGCTTAAGCCGATCGCCAAGCTCTAGGCGGCCCAGCGGTTCAGGGTCGTACGGGGGACTTTTGCATCGGCGGCCGCTGGGCCTGACCAGTTTAGCTAGAGGAGCGCCGTGCTGGCTGGCTCGAAATATGCGCCCACTCTAATGCAAGAGCCAGGGCGCATCGGCATGAAGGGATACCCGAAAGGTGTACTCACTGCGACGTCGAGCCGTTTAGCAGCCATCCAGCCGCTGATGCGCGAACGCTAATCGCATCCATACGACTATCGTAGATCCTCGCCAGAACGCCTCTGGCGGCTTCAGCTCGCTGCGATGTGCAACGGACCAGTTCGCCGCCACCAAGCCGAGCTGGTCGGCTAGCGATGCGGTCCCAGACGCCCCACGTTCCGGCGGCTTCGATTTGGCAGTAGAATCTGTGTTGGTGATTTTCCATACAGCTCAACGCGCCGTCTCGTTTTTGGCTGCTTGCCGTCGGTGTAAGTGGTTAATGGTGCCAAGCGCGCCCGTATCGAGAGGCTTGGCCGCCGCCGTTGCAAAGAGGTGAGATGGCCCCGATGCAGAAGTCGGCATCGTTGGATTTGAAGGCATGACTGAGCAGCCGTCCCAGGAAGAGCGTCCATGGAGATACGAGACCTCGTTACAAAGATGCAGGCGAACTGCTGAAGCTCTAGGGCCTCCTCCAAACCGATCCGCGCAACTTCGGCCGACACACCATTTAACCGCGGCAGGCGGCTGCGCATCGATCGTCGCCTCCGGTCCGACCGGCTGGCAATATTTAACTCGTTTTCGCTGGGAGATGGCCGGCGCCTGTTGGGCGGGGGGCTGGCTGGGGAAGGCGCCGGCCGGGCGGGTTGGGGTCCGCCAGCTGCCAATATGACCTATTTGACACCGCTGGGTTATGGCGTGATCGCGGAAGGGGTTCAGGCGGGCTCCGCGTCTCGCGACATCCTAGAATCGATCATTTGCCGCCGTGAATCTGGCATGTGCGAACAGGAGAGACGGGTTGCGCTCCAGCCGCACGATCGTGGGAGGCTTTATGTGGATCCTTTGGTTTTCCGCGAAAGCCATGGCAAAAGATTTCAGCACAAAAGAGTAGGTGCGCTCCTCGTCGCGTTCGATAACGCGCACGAACCATTCGCCCTCGGCCTCAAACACCTCAACTCGGGTTGGCAAAGAACCGCCGTAGCCGGTCAGATAACCGCGCATGTCGCGCTGTGGACGAGCCACTGCTTTCCTCCTGTGTGGCAAAATATGCAACTATGCTAATGAAGATACGCTTCGTGTCGCGTTGAACTATGAGGTAGTTCACACGGACTTTCGACTACCCGCGCACGCCTATGGGCTTAGCCACAATCGTGCGTGACACGTCCGCGTTGCTGTTTGCGGCGCTCTCGAGTTCTTCGTAATGAGGCGCGGGTCACCGCAGCCGAAGCCGGCCGCTGTCGCGCGCTATCCTTCAGGACCGACGCTCAGGGCAAAGGATGGGCAAGACTTACGATGTCTTCGACATCCTGGTGGGTGCGCGCGAAGCGCTTGAGAACCAGCGGGTCATGACCTGGCACGATGTGAGCCGGGGAACTGGCGAGTTGTTTCATACGCTCCACGCCAAAGATGACATCGCTCAGCCGATCGAAGACGGGAAACGGCTTCTGGCGTTCCATATTGGCGTAAAAATGGGCTGCGTCGGACGCGATCACGACCGCGCCGTTGGCGGTTTCCACCCGCACCACCTGCAATCCGCGCGAGTGGCCGCCAACCTTGTGGAGGGTGATGCCGGGCGCGATCCGCGACTCCGGGTTGTGGAAGCAAACCTTTCCGGCAAAGACGCGCCGCACCATGGTGGTGACGTCTTCGGCCTCGAAGGGATGGCGCATGGCGTGGTGGCACATGCAGCGGCCGGTCGCGAACTCCATCTCCGCATCCTGCAGGTGAAAGGTCGCGTTCGGGAACAGGTGATGGTTCCCGCAATGGTCGTAATGCATGTGGGAGATGATCACGTCGCTGACATCGGCGTGGTTGATGCCGATTGCCGCCAAGCCGGCATCGACGGGCCTGACGACACTGCGTCCGCGTTTGTCGCCGGTCGGTTTGTCGAAACCGGTGTCGACGATGAAGGTGCGCTTCTCCCCAACGATCGCCCAGACGAAGTAGTCGAGCGGCATCGGAACATCATGTGTGTCCCCACCGAGGAAATTCTCACCCGAGCGGCGTTCGAAATGGCCGTAGCGAACGGCATGGATTTCATATCGTTCGGAGTCACCCATGATCAGCTCGCTTTGGCGACATCTGTGGTCTGGGCTGAGCCGACCTCCACATGCGCCCATGTCTCAACCGTCTTGACCATACAGGTAAAATCGGAATCCGGCCCGTAGAGCTGGTTCGTTACGCTCAGCAACTGGCGCACGGCACTGCCCACCACCATTGGCACGCCCATCGCCTCCGCCTCATCCACGCACAGCCGCACATCCTTGAAGGACAGGCCTGTGGCGAAACCGAAATCGAAGGTGCGCGGCAGGACGGATTTGGGGAACTTGTCCTCGGTGGCGCTGTTGCGGCCGCTCGAGGCGTTGATGACGTCGATCATCACCTTGGGATCGAGGCCCGCCTTGACGCCCATCACGACCGCTTCGGAGGAGATCGCAAGTGCTGCCGCCGCAAGCAGGTTGTTGGCAAGCTTCATGGTCTGGGCGGAGCCCTGAACCTCACCCATGAAGAATATCCGGCCGAAATTCTCGATCACCGGCCTTGCCGTTTCGAAGGCAGCCTTCGGCCCCGACACCATGACGGCAAGCGTGCCGTTGCGCGCGCCCTTCAGTCCTCCACTGACGGGCGCGTCGATCATGGCGATGCTCCTGGCTGAAAGGCCTTCGGCAACCTTGGCGGCCATTCGCGGACCTGTCGTCGAGATGTCGACGAAGATGCGAACCGCCTTGCCCTCGGCGATGCCGCCTTCGCCGAGCACGACCTTTTCCAGGATCTGCGGGCTGGGCAGGCTGGCAAAGACGATCTCGGCAACATCGGCAACATCGCGCGCACCGGCGGCGGCTTTCGCGCCCGCATTGGTCAACTCCGCAACGGCTTTGCTGTCGACGTCGTAGACGGTCACTTCGTAGCCGGCCTTGATGAGACGGGTCGCCATCGGCGTGCCCATTTTTCCGATGCCAACAAAGCCGATTTTCAGGGTCGACATGATCGCTCTCTCCTTCGTCGGGGCCTATTGCCCATGGTGCTTGGTCTCGATCTCCTGGATCGCATTCCGTCAGGTCGTTTCCACTGGGAGCATTTCGAGCGCCGGGCCTGTGCGCGGCACGAGAAGTTCCGCTATGTCCACGACCTTCAATCTGTCGGCCACGCCGAGCGCATCGATTGCGGCGGTGTACATCACCTTGTCCTTCGGGCAGGCGACGACGAAATAGGCGACGTCGCCCAGGCTCAGCGCTTCGCGGATGCGGTTCTCGCTCGGCCGCTCGGTCACGCCGTCGTCGCCTTGCCAGATGCGGCCGCCGCCGGCGCCGCAGCAAAAGGAATTCTCGCGGCAGCGCGGCATGTCATGAAGCGTGTAGCCGGCGGCGCGGATCAGCTCGCGCGGCGCATCGAAGCCGCCATTGTAGCGTCCAAGATAGCAGGGATCGTGATAGGTGACCCTTGCGCCGTCGGCGACATGCAGGTCGAGTTTTCCCGCCGCGATGAGTTCCGCCAGCAGCGCCGTATAGTGCAGCACCTCGAACGCCGCGCCGAAATGCTGATAGTCGTTCTTCAGCGCATTCAGGCTATGCGGATCGGTGGTCATGATCCGGTTGAAGCTGCACGCCTTGATTTCATCGATGTTGGATTGCGCGAGCGTCTCGAACAGACCTTCTTCGCCGGCACGCCGCACGTCGTTGCCGCTGTTGCGCTCGGCATCGAAGAGGATGCCGAAGTCGACACCGGCCGCGGTCAGCAGTTCGGCAACCTTGCGGGTGATTTCCTGAACGCGCGGATCGTAGGAGGCGTAGTCTCCGACGAACCACAGAACGTCGACGGGTTCCTCGCGCGCGTCCTTGACCGGAAAGCCGAGCTCCCTGGTCCAGCGCGCCCGCATCTTGGAAGGCTTGCCCATGGAATTGCCGAGACGGGTCAGGTTCGATAGCGCCTCCTGCAGACCGGGGCTGACACGGCCTTCGTCGACCAGATGACGGCGCATGTCGATGATCTTGGGCAGATGCTCGATCTCGACCGGGCATGCCTCCATGCAGGCACGGCAGGTGGTGCAGGCCCAAAGCGTCTCCTCGGAGATCACGCCGCCCACCAGCGGGACCGCCGATGATCCCGCGGCAAGCGCGTCGCGCATGTCGGTGATCAGCAACTTCGGGCTGAGCGGCAGACCGGCCGCATAGGCTGGACAGACCGCCTGGCAACGGCCGCATTCGGTGCAGGATAGAAGGTCGAGCTGCTGTTTCCAGTCGAACTGCCCCAGGCTGTCGACGCCTGGAGCCTCACGCGCTTCCGGGATTGCGGGCGCCAGGCCGCGCGGTTCGAGGCTGCGGAAGTAGATGTTGGGCGCGGCAAGGAACATGTGCCGGTGCTTCGAACCGGGGATATAGACAAGGAATGCCAGAATGGCGCCGATGTGAACCCAGTAGAACAGTTCTTCGCCCGCATGTGCCGACATGCCAGCACGATCGAGCAGTCCTGCCAGCGCCGACGCGACCGGCCGCCACGAGCCGTCGGCGCCACCGACTATGCGCGCCGCCGCCTCAAGCAGCAGGGACGCCACGATCAGGACGATCAACACATAGATGATTGCCGCATCACTGCCGCTCGAGCCCTCGAAGCGGGCAGGCCGCAGCACGTAGCGCTGATAGAGTGCAAGTACGACGCCGACCAGCATCAGCACCGAAAAGATGTCCTGCAGTGCGGCAATCCAGGTTTCGCCCCCGATGGGCGCGAGTGAGAACCCGGGAAACAGCCGCGAGCCGAAGGCATCGATCGTGGCGGTGAACAGCACGAAGAACGAAATGAAGATTATTGCGTGGAGCACGCCAGCAAGCGGCTTGCGGAGCATTTTCCGGTGCATGCCGATGGCGATCATCACGCCCTGGAGACGCAGCATGGGGCGGTCGAAGCGGGCCGCTGCCGGTGCATTGGCAAGAGCAAACGCGTAACGGCGCGAGCGCCAGGCCGTCAACGCGAGTGCTGTGATGACCAGGATCCAGAGTGGCAGGGTCGATGCCATCTCAACGGCCAGAGCCGGCCCGCAGCCTGTCGCTCAGATTGGCGACGAGATCGAACAGGTCACAGGTCGCGCCGTAATGCGCGACATTGAAGATGGGGGCCTTCGGATCGGTGTTGACGGCAATGATGAGGTCGGCCTGCGACATGCCTTCGAGATGTTCGGGCGCACCGGACACGCCGAGCGCCAGATAAAGCTTCGGCTTCACCTTTTGGCCGGATTTGCCGACCTGGCGCAGCTTAGGCAGCCAGCCATTGTCGACGACAGGACGGCTGCCGGCGATCTCCGCCCCCAGCATCGTCGCCAGATTTCGCGCAAGGTCGATGCTTGCCTCGTCGCCGATGCCGCGACCCACGCACACGATCCGCTCGGCTGTGGCCAGATCGACATCGGCATAATCCGGCACGTCGATGGCCACCATCTTCACCTTGCCGCCGCCGAGCACGGGTTCGGCATCGACCAACTGCACCCTCGCGGCATCGATCGCGCCAGCTGCCGCCTCCGCGAAGGCACCCAAATTGACCATTAGCACCGCAGGCAGCTGGACCGTGCATTCGGCCAGGATCTTGCCGCCATACATTTGTGCGACGACCGTCAGGCTTTCGCCGTCCCGCTTGATTTCATTGATATAGGAGATGAGCGGCCAGCCGGTTCTTGCCGCGATTTCCGCCGCCACGTCCAGACCGTTCGCTGAATAGGGCACCAGCACGAGGTCCGGGCTCTCGGCGGCGATGACGTCGCGCAGAAGTCGTGCATAGGTCTCGGCCGGAATGAGATCCGATGCCGCCGCGCAGGCCGCGATCAGGCGGTTGGCTGCGCCGAACGAAGCGGACGCGGCTTCGGCATCACGGCCGGCGAAAAAAGCGACGACCTCGTCTCCTGCCTTGGCGAGCGAACGCGCCGCGGCGATCATTTCGAGCGAAAAGGTTTCGATCTTGCTGGAACGGCTTTCCGTGCAGGCAATCAATTTCATGGTTTACTTCCTCGCCAGGCCTTTGGCTGTCAGGATGGTGACCAGGCGATCCGCGACAGTCTCCGCATTGCCGCCGAGGTTCTCGCCGGAACCGCCCTGGGCCGGCAGACGCAAAGTGATGATCTCGGCAGATCGCTTGAAACCGGAGGCTTCTGGCGCGGCGCGGCCGATCGGGGTCTTGGACGCCTCGCGAAGCTTGCTGCCGGAGACGTAGCGTGGTGCCTTCGACGCTGTCTGAACGCCCAGCACCGCCGGCGTGGCCAATTCATAGGTGACGGCGACACCCGCGCCGCGCTCTTGCGTGACCCGAAGCACGGCGCCGTTCGCAACGATACGGTTGGTTCCCGACACATGCGGCCAGTCGAGCAGCGCGCCGACATAGGGCGCGAGCTGGCCGAAGACATCCTCGCTCGACTGAACGCCGCACAGAACCAGGTCGGCCGACTTTGCCCGCGCCATCGCCGCGATGGAAGCCGCGATCTCACGTGAGGTGATCATCGCGTCCTCCTCGGATTGAAGCGCCACGACGTCGTCGGCGCCGCGCGCGGCAGCCATCTGCAGGACACGGTTGGCGCCTTCGCCAATGGCCACCGCCGTCACCTTCGCACCGCCGGCTTCCTTGAGCAGGATTGCTTCCTCGAGGGCATGATCGTCGAAATCGTTGAGCTGGAAATCCAGCCATTCCCGATCGATGCTGCGCCCGTCCTCGGCGAGCTGCAGCTCGCCCGCGGAATCCGGGATCATGCGCAAGACAACAAGAATATTCACGGCCTCTCCTCCGACAGAACGCACCTCAAGCGCCCGGCACCGGCTGCTAGATAAGTCGTATTCTTCGTCGCTCCCAATGGCCAAAAAGGTAATAGCAGCTATTACAAGACGGCAGATTGACGATCGTGGGTAATCGACTGCTAATTTGCGTCAAATCGCTTTCAATCGAATTTTCCTGAATTGGAGGTTGTCAGGAAAATAGTCGTGCGATTTGCCCGGGATATAAACATCTATTGTTTGTTTATACTGTCTCGTGTGCACGAATATCTGAGGAGAGGTTTAGGCGCTCTGTCGAGCGTTCAGGAGGAGGAACCAATGTCAATAAAGAGCATACTAGACCACAAGATTTCGCGTAAGAGCTTCATCCGGGGCATGCCGGCCGTCGCGGCAGCCATGGCCGCCGCACCGGCCATCCAACTCGCCCAGACCAGCGCAGCCGTCGCTTCGGAGCCGGAGACGAAGCCCGGCTACTATGGCGCGCCGCGCACCTGGATGTGGAACCCCAATGCCAACACGATGGTCGACACCTCAAAATGGAAGAAGGCGGGTCCGTATACGATCGGGTTCTCCAATGCTTCGATTTCGAATGCCTGGCGCGTCGCCTTCCAGCATGGCGTCCTCTGGTCCGCCGGCCAGCATCGCGACGAGATCGCCCATCTTCTCGTCACCGACGCCAATGATGACCCTTCCAAGCAGATCGCGGATATCCAGGATCTGATCAGCCAGGGTGTCGACATTTTGCTCATTGCGGCCTCGACCGAGGACGCGCTCGATTCCGTCGTCGGCCGCGCAACCGAACAAGGCATTCCCGTTGTCATGGTCGATCGCAAGGTGAAGACGCCGGCCAACTACATCACCTACGTCACGGCATCCGACTGGGCACTGGGCCGTCTCGAGGCGCAGTGGTTGTGTGAGACGCTGGGCGGCAAGGGCAACATCGTGATGCTGCCCGGCATCGCCGGGTCGAGCGTCGCGGAAATCCGCATCAAGGCGAACGAGGAAGTGTTCTCGAAATTTCCCGACATCAAGGTGCTGGAGAAGCAGTATTGCGACTGGAATCCGGCAACCGGCAAATCGGTGATGGCCGCGCTGATCCAGAAGCACGGCAAGGCCATCAACGGCGTCCTGGCCGACAGTGCGCTTCAGGGCTATGGCGCGATCGAAGCGTTTCTTGACGCCGGCTACAAGGACGGCGAGTTTCCACCGATGACCGGCGGCGACGTTGCTCGAATGTATCAGCTGGCCAACCAGCACAACATCAAGATGGTCGGCATCGACTATCCGACGTCGATGGGCATCACCGGCATCGAGACCGCGCTCGACGTGCTCAAGGGCATCTCGGTCCCGGACAAGGTGGAGGTGAGCTTCCAGGTCGTCACCTCGCCGGGTGCGGATACGATCTCGGTCAAGGGCGACAGGCATCTGCTCGACCATGTCAGCATGAGCGATCCTGGCGATCTGTCGCCTAGCAACGGGCTACCCGCCGGCTATAATCCGAGCACATTCAATCCCGACTATCCGAAGTAAGCTTCCCAAGCGACCCGGTGTGCGCCCATCCTGGGCGCGCACCGGACGTGCATTGAACAGTTCGAGCACCGGGATATGTCAGCGTCTGTTATTGAACTCAGCCAGATCGAGAAGGACTATCCTGGAGTCAAACCCCTGGACAAGGTCGATTTCGCCGTGCGGCCAGGCGAGATTCATGCCCTTCTCGGCGAAAATGGCGCGGGCAAGTCGACGCTGATCCGCGTCATGGGCGGCGTGACCAAACCGAATTCCGGGGCCATGACCTATCTCGGCAAGCCGGTTTCCTGGCAGTCGCCGAAGGAAGCACGCGCTGCCGGCATCCACGTGATCCATCAAGAGCTCGCGCTTTTTCCCGAGCTTTCCGTTGCCGAGAACATTCTGGTCGATACGCAGCCCCGCGGCATGTTTGGTCTCATTTCGAACCGCGCCCGCCACGTCCGCGCCGCTGAAATCCTCGCGCAACTCGGCGTCGATATTCCAACCCACGCCAAGATCGACGAATTGCCGCTTGCCGATCAGCAAATGGTCGAGATCGCGAAAGCCCTGGTCGGCAAGGTGCGGCTTCTCATCCTGGACGAACCGACAGCGGTCATCGCTGGCCGCGAGGTCGATCTTTTGTTCGAGAACATGCGCAGGCTGCGCAACGAAGGCGTCGGCATCGTCTATGTCTCCCATCGGCTTGAGGAGATCTTCGAGATCGCCGACACGGTGACGATCCTCAAGGACGGCCAACTCGTCGGCACGAGCCCGGTAAGCGCGCTCACGCGTGAAGAGATGATCACCCGAATGGTTGGTCGCCGGCTCAGCCAGATCTATCCGCCGCGGCGTACGGCACCGGCGGGCGGCCCGGATGTGCTCACCGTTCGCAATCTCAAGGCCGGTCCGCGCGTCCGCGACGTCAGCCTCAATGTCAAGGTTGGCGAAATCGTCGGCGTGGCCGGCATGGTCGGTTCGGGGCGCACGGAGGTCGCCGAGGCTATCTTCGGCACGCGCGCCGTCGAGAGCGGGGTGATCGAATTCGATGGCAAGCCATTTGAGACAAGGCTTCCCAAGGCTTCGATAGGCCATGGGCTCGGTTTTCTGACCGAGAGCCGCAAGGACGATGGCCTGTTTCTTGGCCTGCCGATTTCCGCCAATATCGTTGCGCCCGACCTCGACGGCATAACGAAACATGGCCTGATCGACCGGAAGCAGGAACGTGCTGTGGCGATGCGGCAGATCCAGGACTTTTCGGTCGCGACGCCGTCGCCCGACGTGAAGATCGGCAATCTCTCTGGTGGAAACCAGCAGAAGGTGCTGTTCAGCCGCTGGTCGCGGATCGCCAGCAGGCTGCTTATCCTCGACGAACCGACGCGCGGGGTTGATATCGGGGCCAAGGTGGAGATTTACCGCATCGTGCGCCGGCTGGCGGATTCTGGCGTCGGCGTGCTGATGATCAGCTCAGAATTGCCTGAAATCGTCGGTCTCTCCGACAGGGTCTTCGTGATGGCGCAGGGCTACGTCGTCGGCGAAATCAAAGGCGATGCACTCGGCGAGGAGGCGATCATGGATCTCGCCGTGCGATCTGTCGGGCACCGCGAGGCGGAAATGGATCAGCGTGCGGAGCCGGTCGGATGAGTACGATCACGGTGGATCTTCGCCGCAACCGGTTGCTGCTCTCCTATCTGATCGTGGCAGTGCTGCTGGTGCTGCTTGCCGTCGCCGGCGGCTTCTTGTCCGATCGATTCCTGACGTGGCGCAACATCGGTAATCTGTTCCAGCAACTCATCGTGCTGGGCATGGTCAGCCTGGGCCAGACGTTCGTCGTGCTGATGGGTGGCATCGATCTGGCGATCGGTTCGCTGGTCGGTGCGCTCACCGTCTTTCTGGCGAATTTCCTCGAATGGCGCCCAGATCTGGTCTGGCTTGCACTGCCGCTGGCATTGGTCGCCGCCACTGCCGTCGGAGCGCTCAACGGGTTGCTGACGGTCGTACTGCGCGTCCATCCCCTGATCGTCACGCTCGGCATGTCCTCGATCATCTTCGGCGCAACGCTGATGTACCGCAAGGAGCCCGGCGGCTCCGTGCCGCGCGCCTTCGCGGATATTGCCTATGCAAAGGTCGGCGGCATTCCGTTCAGCGCCGTCGTGCTCGTCGTGTTTTTCGCGCTCGCCGGGCTTTGGCTGCAGCGCACGCGCACGGGCCGCAGCATCTACTTCGTCGGCGGCGATCGGGAGGCGGCGCGGCTGAACGGGTTGCCGGTCGATCGTATCGTGGTGCTTGCCTACGCGTTGTCGGGCCTGTGCGCCGGTATAGCAGCGATTTTCCTGACCGCCCGCACCGGCGTTGGCGACCCGCGCATCGGCGCCGCGCTGACGCTGCAGTCGGTGACGCCAGTCGTGGTCGGAGGCACCATTCTGGCCGGCGGCAGAGGCGGCGTGCTTGGTACTTTCCTCGGCGTGCTGCTCGTCACCATGCTCAACAGCCTGCTGAACTTCGTCAATGTCTCGTCCTACTACCAGTGGGTCATCCAGGGTCTCATCATCATCATCGCGGTCGGCGTCCACACCACAAGGCGGAGGTAACGATGGCGCCTCTCGATACCCCAATGCCGCGATCGCAAAGCATTTCCATGGCTTCTGTCTTCGAGCGCTACGGATTGATGATCTTCCTGGTCGTGCTGATGACCGTTGCGGCTCTCGCTTCACCGACCTTTCTGCGGCCGGCGAATCTGGTCAATGTGCTGACGATCGCGGCGCCGCTTGGCATGGTCGTCATCGGCCAGACCTTTGTCATCCTGGTGCGCGGATTGGACCTGTCCGTGGCCTCGCTGATGGCGACGGTGGCCGTTCTGGCGACCGCTTTCAAAGCCACGACCAATGAAGCGATTCCGATGATCTTCATCGCCGCGATCGCCCTGTCGGCCGTGGTGGGCCTGGTGAATGGCTGGCTCGTCGCCAAGCGCAATGTCAGCCCGTTTCTCGCGACACTGGCGATGATGATCATCCTGCAGGGCATTCGTTTCGCCTACACGGGCGGGGCGCCGATCAGCACCTTGCCGCCGGGTATGGGTTTTCTGGCCTCCGGACGGATTCTTGGCGTGCCCGTCAATCTGATCACCCTGGCATTTCTGGCAATCGCGTTCGGCATCGTGCTGCACCGGTCACGCCTCGGCCGCGAGATCTTCATGGTCGGAAGCAATCCGAAGGCCGCGTTCCTCAACGGTGTCGCGCCCGATCGCGTGGTCATCCTGTGCTACGTCATCTGCTCGGTCTGCGCGGGAATAGGCGGGCTGTTCCTGCTCGGCTATGTCGGCACCGTTTCGAACTGGGTCGGCCAAGGCTACGAACTGGACTCCATCGTCGCCGCCGTGATGGGCGGGGTCGCGCTTACCGGCGGGCGCGGCAACATCTTTGCGGCGCTGCTTGGCGTGGCCGTTCTGGTGGTGATCAACAATCTCGTGCTGCTGCTCGGATTTCCGATCGAGATGCAGCTCATCATCAAGGGTGTCATCATCATCGGCGCGGCGGCGTTCTACCGGACGCGGCTCGCCTGATCCGATGCTGTCGCTGGATCCCAATGGAGGAAGAGAATGACCGTTGAAGTTCTGGCGGATTGCGGTGCACGGGCAAGGCGCGACGAGGAAGTGGATGTCGTGATCGTCGGGGCCGGCCCATCCGGCTCGGTCGCCGCACTTCATCTGGCGCGCGCCGGCATTTCCGTCGTCGTGCTCGAGCAGGGCGAATGGCCGGACTATGCCGACTATACCGGCGCGCGTCCCGAGCACGAGCTTGTCAGCACCAAGCTCTGGCATCCCAATCCCAACGTCCGCGACAATCCCAACGACTATCCCGTCGACACCTCGACGACGGACATCAACCCGCTGATGTTTGCCGGCGTCGGTGGCAGCGCGACGCTCTACGGCGCACAGTGGATGCATTTCCTGCCGTCCGACTTCCGCGTGCGGTCGATGGATGGCGTGGCCGAGGATTGGCCGTTCACCTATGAAGACCTGCTGCCCTACCAACTCGAGATCGAACGCGAGGTGGGCGTCTCCGGTCTCGCTGGTGATCCGGCCTATCCGCCGCGCGGGGCCTATCCCTTTCCGGCGCTGCCTATGGGCTCGGTTGGTCAGCGCGGTGCGCTGGGCATGGAGAAGATGGGCTGGCACTGGTGGCCCGGCAGCAATGCCATCCCGTCGGAGAAGTTCGGCGAACTCAATCCGTGCGTGCGCCGCGGAACCTGTCTTACCGGCTGTCCGGAGGGCGCGAAATCCACGACCGACCGGTCGCATTGGCCCCTGGCCCTGAAAGCCGGCGCTCGGCTCGTCACTCGCGCCCGCGTGAAAGAAATCGAGACCAACGAGCAGGGGCTGGCGACCGGTGTCGTCTATGTCGACGCGAACGGGCGCGACCGGCGCCAGCGCGCCAAGGTGGTCATCCTGTGCGCCAATGGCGTCGGCACGCCCCGGTTGCTGCTGATGTCGGGAGGGTCCAGAACTCCGGACGGCCTCGCCAACTCGTCCGGCATGGTCGGCAAGCGGCTGATGATGCATCCCTTCGCAAGCGTACTTGCTTCCTACCAGGACCCGCTCGATTCCTGGCGCGGTCCCTTCGGTCAGCAGGTCTATTCGCTGGAATTCTACGAGACCGACGAAAGCCGCGGCTTTGTCCGCGGCTCGAAATGGAACTGCATGCCGTCGGGCGGACCGGTCGGCGTATCCGGCGCGACCGGTTCCAAGGTCTATGTCGCCGAAAGCGGCCGGTTCCAGGATTTCTGGGGTGCCAACCTGCATGAAAATGTCGCGCGCCGCTTCGGCCACTCGCTGATCTGGGGCATTGTCGGCGAGGATCTTCCGGAGGAGAGCAACCAGGTGGTGCTGTCGAAGGATCTGGTGGATTCCGATGGCCTGCCGGCGCCGCAGATCGTCTACAAGGTCAACGAGAACTCCAACCGGCTGCTCAAGTTCAACATCGACCGCTGCCTGGAATCGGTGCGCGCCGCCGGCGCCGTCGAGACGCTGGTTTCGACACCGGTGCGCGAATCGGGCTGGCATCTCATCGGCACCACCGTCATGGGAGACGATCCAAGGCGCTCGGTCGTCGACCAATGGGGCGCCTGCCACGACGTACCGAACCTCTACGTCATGGATGCCTCGACGTTCCCGACCTCGGGCGCCACCAACCCGACGGCGACCATCATGGCCGTCGCGCTGCGCAACACGCGCCGCATGATCGCCGAGCGCCGCAACCAGAAGGTGGCCTGACATGTCGAACGAGAACGCCTTCCTTGCACTCGCGGACTTCCTGATCCCCGCGCATGGCAAGATGCCGAAGTTCAGCGACGTCTGCAGTTATGCCGATGTCGAGAAGTCCCTGGATTTTCGTGTTGATCTGAAGACGGGCTTTGCGCGCGGCATCGCGGTCGATCCGGCCACCGGCGCCGAAGCTCGCCTGGAAAGCCTCAACAAGGAGGATGGCGAAGCCTTCTCGGCGATCACAACCATTGCCATCGCCACCTACTATATGAGCCCGCACGTGCGCGAGCTCATCGGCTACCCCGGCCAGGAGAACGTCCCCTACGATTCCAAGGCGACGCAAATCTACCTGACCAATGGCTCGCTCGGCCAGGTGGTCGCGCGTGGCCGCAAATATCGGCCGACCCCCGGCCTTTGATCTCCCCAAGCAACTGGAAAGGACCATCCAATGGGCAAAGACGTGTTCGACAAGGGTTTTGAAATCCGCAAATCGGTTCTGGGCGCCGAATTCGTCGAGAAATCCTTCGCCAGCGCCGACGATTTCAATCGTCCGCTGCAGGAACTCGTGACGGAATATTGCTGGGGCGCTGTCTGGGGCCGCGACACGCTCGACAAGAAGACCCGCAGCATGCTGAACCTCGCCATGCTTTCCGCGCTCAATCGTCCGCACGAGCTGAAGATGCATGTGAAAGGCGCGCTGACCAACGGTGTGACCAAAGACGAAATCCGCGAAGTCCTTCTACAGGTCGTGATCTATGCCGGCGTGCCTGCAGGCGTCGATTCCTTCCGGGTGGCGCGCGAAGCCATGCAGGAAGTCGGAGCATGACAACCCGTCCGCCGCTGGCCACGGAAAAGCTCTCGATGCTGATCGGCGGCCGCTCGGCCGCCGCGCAGTCGGGGGACTATTTCGAATCCTTCGATCCCTTCACCGGCAAGGCTTGGGCGCTCGTTCCTCGCGCCGGCGTAGCCGATGTCGATGCGGCCGTTCAGGCAGCCGCGGCCGCGTTCCGCGGCGAGTGGCGGACGATGACCCCAAGCGCGCGTGGGCAGATCATGACGCGCTTTGCCGACCTTGTGGCGGAGGAGGCCGAAAACCTGGCCGTTCTCGAAACCCGCGACAACGGCAAGCTGATCAACGAAATGCGGATGCAGTGCAAATACATTCCGCAATGGTTCCGCTTCTTTGGCGGCCTTGCCGACAAGATCGAGGGGCGTGTGATCCCGATCGACAAGCCGGGCGTGTTCAACTACACGCGCCGCGAGCCGCTCGGGGTTGTGGCCGCGATCACACCGTGGAACTCGCCCTTGATGCTGGCGACGTGGAAGCTTGCTCCAGCGCTCGCGGCCGGTAACACGATCGTCTGGAAACCGTCGGAATTCTCGTCGGTGTCGGCATTGTTCTTCGGCCGGCTTTTCGAGAAAGCGGGCTTTCCCAAGGGCGTCGTCAACATCGTCACCGGCTTCGGTCATGAAATCGGCGACCGCCTCGTCACGCATCCCGATGTCGCGAAAGTGGCGTTCACCGGTGGTGATGCAACCGGCCGCCGCGTCTATCAGGCTGCCGCTGGCGGGCTCAAGAAGGTCACGCTCGAACTCGGCGGTAAATCGGCCAACATCGTTTTCGCCGACGCCAAGATGGATGCCGCCATTCCCGGCCTCGTTTCCGGGATATTCGCCGCGACGGGGCAGACCTGCATCGCTGGCTCGCGCGCGCTTGTGCAACGCTCCGTCTACGACCAGGTGACGGAGAAGCTGGTCGCCTTCGCAAAGACCGCGAGGATTGGCGATCCGCTCGATCCCGAGACCCAGGTCGGTCCGATCACCACCCTGCCGCAGCGCGCGAAAGTGCTCGACTACATTGGCATCGCCAACGGTGAGGGCGCCGCGCAATTGCTCGGCGGCAAGATACCCGAGGACAAATCGATTGCCGACGGCTGGTTCGTGGAGCCGACGATCTTCGGCAACGTGAAGCAGTCCATGCGCATCGCCCAGGAAGAGGTCTTCGGACCGGTGCTGTCGGTCATTCCCTTCGAGGATGAGGACGAGGCGGTGGCCATCGCCAACGACACTATCTACGGGCTCGCGGCCGGGATGTGGACGCAGGATCTCGGCCGCGCAATCCGCCTGCCCGAGCGGCTTGAGGCTGGCAGCGTCTGGGTCAACATGTACCGTGCCACCAGCTATCTCTCGCCTTTCGGCGGCTACAAGCAGTCGGGCATCGGCCGGGAGAACGGCCAGACCGCCATCTACGAATATCTTCAGGAAAAGAGCATCTGGATCGATGCCGGGAATTCCATTCCCGCGCCGTTCGTCCAGCGCTGATCGAAGAGACCCTTCGGGAGGAAACCATGAACATACGTTTCGATGCCGTGCCGCCACTCGATCCCAAGGTGACGGCGTTCGTTGGCGGCAGGCACGCGATGCTGATCGGCAGCGCATGGCTGCCGGCGGCCTCCGGACAGTCGCTCGACGTCATCGACCCCTCGAACGGCCGGGTCATCGCGCAGGTGCCGGCCGGCGACGGCGCCGATGTCGATCTGGCGGTCAAGGCCGCGCGGACCGCGATCGATGGTCCATGGTCTAAAATGGTGCCGGCCGAGCGCGCCAGGCTGATCTGGAAACTCGCCGATCTGATCGATGCCAATGTCGATATGCTGGCAACGCTCAATTCCTATGAGAGCGGCAAGCCGATCGGCGATTCCCGCAACGGCGAGGTGCCGTTCACGGCCGAGACGTTCCGTTACTATGCGGGGTGGGCCACCAAGATCAATGGCGAGACCATGACCATCAACGCGCCGGGTGACTGGCATGCCTACACCCGCCGCGAGCCGGTCGGCGTCGTCGGCCAGATCATCCCGTGGAACTTCCCGCTCAGCATGCTCGCCTGGAAGGTGGCGCCGGCACTGGCGGCCGGCTGCACCATCGTGCTCAAGCCAGCCGAGCAGACGCCGCTCGGAGCGCTCTACTTCGGCAAGCTGGTCCAGGACGCAGGCTTTCCGGAAGGCGTGGTCAACATCCTGACCGGCTTTGGCGAAACGGTTGGCGCGGCGATGGCGGCCCATCCCAATATCGACAAGGTGGCTTTTACCGGTTCGACCGAAGTCGGCCGGTTGATCGCGCGCGCCGCGACCGGCAATCTCAAGAAGGTCAGCCTGGAACTCGGCGGCAAGGCGCCAACCATCGTGCTGGGCGATGCCGATATCGATATGGCGGTGGCAGGGGCCTCGAGCGCGGCATTCTTCAATGCCGGCCAGAGCTGCGGCGCGGGAACGCGTTTCTTCGTTCACAAGAAGATCTACGACAAGGTCATGTCCGGGATCGCGGCGCGCGCCGAAAAGCTGAAGCTCGGCGCGGGGCTTGATCCCTCAACCGAGCTCGGGCCTGTCGTCTCACAGCAGCAGATGGAACGCATCACCAGGCTGATCTCGGAAGGCAGGAGCGACGGTGCTGAAATCGTCACCGGCGGCGCGCGCGCCGGCGACGTCGGCTATTTCGTCAAGCCGACGGTCATTTCCATGACACGGCCGGACATGTCGGTGATCCGCGAAGAGATATTCGGGCCGGTGGCTTGCGCGATGCCCTTTGACGACGAGGATCTGGACAAACTCGCCAAGGATGCCAACGACACGGAATATGGCCTTGCCGCATCGATCTGGACCAACAATCTGAGCGCCGCGCATCGGCTGGCCGCGAAGATCAAATCCGGCACGGTCTGGGTGAATTGCCACAACTTCAATGACGTCACCATGCCGTTCGGCGGTTTCAAGCAGTCGGGTTGGGGGCGCGAACTTGGCGAGCAGGCGCTCCAGCTCTACACCGAGACCAAGACCGTCGCGATCCGGCTGCCATAGGCGAGGCGGTCGATGTCCTGCTACGAGACGATCGACGCGCGGTTCGGGGATTTGATCGATCCGGTCGCATTCCTGGAAACGATCCATACGGGAAATCGCTGGGCGGAGGGACCGGTCTATTTCGCCGACCTTCGCGCGCTGATCTGGAGCGATATTCCCAACGACCGGATGCTGCGCTGGGACGAGGAGACAGGGGCGGTTTCGCTGTTTCGAGGTCACGTCTCCAACCCGAATGGCAACACACGCGACCGGAACGGAAGGCTGGTCACCTGCATGCAGGGGGAGCGTCGCGTCGTGCGCACCGAGTGGGACGGCGCGATCACCGTGCTGGCCTCCTCCTTCGACGGCAAGCCGTTGAACTCGCCGAACGATGTGGTCGTGAAGTCCGACGGCAGCATCTGGTTCACCGACCCCAATTACGGGATCATTTCGGACTATGTCGGGCGCAAGGGCCTGCAGGAGCAGCCGGGCTGCCGCGTCTACAGGATCGATCCGCTATCGGGAGCGATCACTGTCGTTGCCGATGATTTCTCGATGCCCAACGGGCTCGCCTTCTCGCCCGACGAGAAGCGCCTCTATATCTCCGATTCCGGTTTCCTCACCGACCGCAGCGCTCCGCATCATGTGAGGCAGTTTGACGTTGACGGTGACAAACTGGTAAATTCGCGTGTCTTCGCTGACATATCGCCTGGCATTCCGGATGGTTTTCGCGTTGATGTTGCGGGCAATCTCTGGATCAGTGCCTGGGATGGCGTGCAGTGCCACACGCCCGAAGGTGTGCTCATCGGAAAGATTCAGGTTCCGGAAATGGTCGCGAACCTGGCCTTTGGCGGGCCGCGCAACAATCGGCTGTTCATCACGGCGACAACGTCGGTCTATGCAGTGTTCCTGAATGTCCGAGGCCTGAAGTATCCGTTCGGCGCGTGAACACGGATACCACGGGGTCGGCCCGGAAGCGCTGCGGCAGCGGATGGTTAGGGTGAGAGTTGGACACGAAGCAGCTACAGGTATTCATCGCCGTCGGTGCGGCGGGCAGCTTCTCGAAGGCCGCGCTCGACCTCAACGTCACCCAGCCGATGGTCACGCGCCATATTCGCGGGCTGGAGGAGGAGCTTGGCGTCGAGCTGTTTTATCGCAACGGCCGCGGTGTCGTGCTGACCGAGGCGGGCGTGCTTCTGAAGGCCCATGCCGACGAGATCGTCGAGCGGATGCGGCTGGCGCAGAATGCGGTCTCGAACCTCAAATCCTCGCCGAAGGGGAGGTTGGTGCTGGCCGTGCCGCCTTCGGTCGGCACCGTGCTGACGGTGCCGCTGGTCAAGAAGATCAAGAACGAGTTTCCCAATGTTGCGCTGCAGGTGATCGAAGGCTTCAGCGGCCACATCCTGGAATGGCTGATTGCCGGCCGCATCGATGCCGCCGTGCTCTACAATTCGCCGAACCATCCTTCCGTGCTGACCGAACCGCTGGCCGATGACGAGCTGTTTCTGATTGGACCGGTCTTGTCCGAGCGCGTGCTGCCGCGCGGGCCGGTCGGCCTCAACATCTTCGCCGAGCTGCCGATGATCCTGCCCAGCCGCCCGCACGGGCTGCGGCGGCTTATCGACAACACCCTGGCGGAGCATGGCATCTATCCGCGTGTCGAGATGGAGCTGGAGGCAATGCCTTCAACCTTGCTTCTGGTCGAGGAGGGCACTGGCTATACGGTTCTGCCCTATGCTTCCGTCCATCTCCTTGTTGAAGCTGGCCGCATCGAGGTCTGGCCATTCGACCCGCCGATTACCCGACAGCTGATCCTCGCGACCTCGTCGCAGCGACCGATGTCCTCGAACTTTCGTCCACTCTTCCGTGCGGTGCGCACGGAACTGCGGGACATCATTTCCACCCACATTTGGAAACCGACAACTTATCCTGAATGAGTGTGCGAAAAGAATGCATGGCTCCAAGTTGGCTGGCGGTTTGCGCGCCCAAGGCTGGTTTGATCAACTGAAATCCTTCCGTATCCGGACAAATCAATAGCCGTGACGACAACTGCAACCGTCGCGAGCTTCTGGGCATCCGCTACAGGTTGGCTGCGTGCGGGTGACACGTGTGGATCGACGGGCTCAGAGGGATGGAAGAACGCTCCGGATGTGATTGGCAAATGCCTCTACCGCGGGCGATCGTTCGGATTCGGCAAAAGCGATCAGGATTCCAAGGCGGGGCAATTTGGGAAAAGGCGTGTTCAGAATATAGAGGTCGGATGGGACGGCCTCCTGGGTCATGACGCTTATCGCCAGACCGGACCGCGCGACCGCAATCAGTCCGGCAAGGCTATTGCTTGCATATGATATTTTGTAGCGTATCCCGGCGCGGGCCATGGCCTCGCAGGCTGCCTTGTGGTCCATGGCGTTTGACGCCGGCAATGCCATCGGCACGGTGTCGCCAAAATCGTGAAGCTCCAGGGTCGGCTTGCTGCCCACCCATACGAGCGGTTCTGTCCGCACGACATCCTGCGCGTCGCTTGGGTTCGGAGTCGAAACAAGCGCCAGGTCGATCTGGCGCGAGTGCAGAAGCGTTCGCAATTCAACTGTCGGCGCCGAAACGACCTTGATCTCGACATCGGGGTATCTGGTTCCGAAGCTCTTCAAGAGTGCGGGGAAGAACGCGCTCAAATAGTCTTCGGGGCTGCCGAAAATCATCGAACCATGCAAGCCCTTGTCCGAGAGCGCCGAAATCGCTTCGTCATGGATTTTGAGAATGCGCTCGGCATAGGCCAGGAAGCGCTCTCCGCTCCCGGTGAGGCGGACCCCGCTGCCGCTTCGATGAAACAGACTTTGGCCGAGAGCTTCCTCAAGCCTTTGTATCTGCATGGTCACCGCCGACTGCGTACGTCCGACCTGTACCGCTGTCGCACTGAGGGTTCCCGAGTGGGCCGCACGAACGAATGTTGCCAGCAGTCTGAGATCAAGTGGAGCCTGCATATCAATTCCGTTGATATCTGAATCCGATTACTATCAATTTTACTGCACCCATGCCAGCCGCTAATTGTCCTGTTGAACGCTTTAGCGGGGCTATGAGATGTCAAAGAACTTGGATAGCGGGTTTTGGGCTTCGGCGCAGAAGCACCTCATACGATATGGCGGCACCTTTGAACCTGCCATCATCGAGCGCGCTGCGGGCTCATTCGTCTACGATGCGGACGACAGGGCCATCCTCGACTTCACGTCTGGACAGATGAGCGCACTGCTCGGGCATGCTCACCCCAAGATCGTTTCGACGGTCAGCCGGCAAGTCGAAAGGGTCGCGCATCTTTTCAGCGGCATGCTGTCGCGTCCGGTCGTCGAGCTTGCGCAACGTCTTGCGGCGCTGGCGCCTGGCCTAGACAGGGCGCTGTTGCTTTCGACCGGCGCCGAGTCGAACGAAGCGGCCATCCGGATGGCGAAGCTGGTGACCGGCAAGCACGAGATCGTTGCCTTCTCGAAGAGCTGGCACGGCATGACGGGAGCCGCGGCGTCGGCGACGTACAGCGCCGGTCGCAAGGGGTATGGACCCGCGGCGGTCGGATCGCTCGCAATCCCCGCGCCCAACAGTTTCCGGCCGCGCTTCAAGAATGCCGACGGATCTCTCGACTGGCTCACTGAACTCAACGATGCGTTTGATCTCATCGACAGCCAGTCGACAGGAAACCTGGCGGCCTTCGTCGCCGAGCCGATCCTGTCGAGCGGCGGCATGCTCGAACTGCCGCCAGGCTATCTGGCAGCGTTGCAGCAGAAATGCCGCGAGCGTGGAATGCTGCTTATCCTGGACGAGGCACAGACCGGTATCGGCCGCACTGGCGATATGTTCGCCTTTCAAAAGGACGGCGTCACCCCGGACATACTGACCCTCTCCAAGACCATCGGCGCGGGCCTTCCCCTGGCGGCTGTCATGACAACCGCTGAAATTGAAGAGACGGCGCACGACAGGGGTTTCCTGTTCTACACCACGCATGTTTCCGACCCACTGCCGGCGGCTGTAGGCCTCGCGGTGCTCGATGTGGTCGAAGAAGAGAAACTCGTCGAACGGGCAAGTCATCTCGGAGCGAGATTGTTCGACGGACTGTCGGGACTGAAGCAGCGATACGAATGCGTCGGTGACGTGCGTGGCCGTGGCCTCATGCTCGGGGTCGAGATCGTCAAGAACGGTGAGCGCAGAGACCCGGACCACGAGCTTGGCGCCAGAATTGCGGCTGAAGCGTTCAGACGCGGCCTGAGCATGAACATCGTCAAGCTTCCCGGAATGGGCGGAGTGTTTCGCATAGCTCCTCCCTTGACGATCTCCGAGGAGGAATTGGACCTCGGCTTGAGGATCATTTCCGAGTCGATCGAAGCCGGGCTTGCCGCCGCCGCGGGCCTTTCCGGCATCGCCGCAGAGTGAAGGCGCTCGGACCCATGACCGAAACGAGCACGGTAGACAAGGACTCCAATCCCGGCGCGGATGCCGAAGTGCAATTGCCTGGCACCATTCGGGTGCTTGTCGCCAAACTCGGGCTCGATGGCCATGACCGCGGGGCCAAGATCGTCGCCCGTATCCTCCGCGATGCCGGCATGGAGGTCGTGTACACCGGTCTCTACAAATCGCCCAATGAGGTCGTCAACGCAGCAATACAGGAAGACGTCGATGTTATCGGGGTCAGTCTTCTGTCGGGCTCTCATGTCCCGCTGTTTCGAGAATTGGGACGTTGCCTGCGGGAGCAAAAGGCCGAGCATATTTTCGTTGTCGCGGGCGGCGTGATTCCCGAGCAGGACTATGCCGCTTTGTCGGAAAGCGGCGTCGATGCCATCGTTCCGCAGGAGGCACGGGCCGATCTGATTGTCACGACGATCAGGAACCTGATCGCAGCCCGTGGTCGCATATGAACGCATACACCTCTTCGAGACAGGCGAAGCGCGCTGCCTACATACCCTCGATCGAGCTTCTGTCCGGCATCCTGGCTGGCAGCGTTCCGGCCATTGCCAGGATGATTTCGCGCGCCGAAGGCGGATATGCGGAGGCCTCGGATGCCTTGGCGGAGATCTACAGACACACCGGGAAGGCGCATATCGTTGGCATCACCGGTGTGCCGGGCGCTGGCAAATCCACCCTGGTCTCTTCGCTCATCAAGGCCTTCGCGTCGGACGGATACAAGGTCGGGGTGATTGCAGTGGATCCGAGCAGCCCGTTTTCCGGCGGCGCCATTCTGGGCGACCGGGTGCGGATGAACGATGCGGCGCAGTCCTGCCAGGCCTTCGTCCGGAGCATGGCAACGCGCGGCCATCTTGGCGGCCTGGCCCGTTCGACCCTTCAGGCGGTCGATATTCTGGACGCGGCGGGGTACTCGCCAATCATCATCGAAACCGTCGGCGTCGGCCAGGACGAGGTGGAAGTGGTGACGGCGGCGCACACGATCGTGGTTCTGTCTGCCCCGGGGCTCGGCGACGACATCCAGGCGATTAAGGCAGGCATCCTGGAAATCGCCGACATACACGCCGTCAGCAAATGCGACAAACCGGAGGCTTCGGCCACGGTTTCAGCCTTGAAGGGCATGATGGCCCTCGGAACGGTCAAGGCAAGCGCGGGCTGGAATCCCCCAGTTCTTCCGGTCAGTTCAGTTTCAGGCGAACGCATCGGCGAACTGAAAGACGCTATCGGCCAGCACTGGGCCCATCTGCAGGAAAGCGGCGAGCTGGCGGAGCGCCAGCGCAGCATGTGCAGAACGCGGATACTTGGCACCGCCAGGCACCTGTTCCAGCTCAAGTTCAATGAGGACGTCGAGGAAATGGAGAAGCACATTCAGGCAGTGGTGAACAGGGACGAGGACCCGCTCGTCGCCGCCCACCGCTTGTTGGGTTGGGACAGCGAGGCGCGGGTAGCATGAATCTGTTCTCGGAGCAGGCAATCGAAGACGTCAGGGAAAAGCAGGCCGAGTGGGAAGGCGGGGAACTTGCGGCTGCCTTGAAGAGCAGGCCCGAGGAAAAGCCGGTATACGAAACGGAATGCGGGATTGCGCTGAAGCGGATTTACACTGCGGCCGACGTCGCCGATATCCCCGCAAGCGACCTGGGTTTTCCGGGCGCCTATCCCTTCACGCGGGGCGCCTATCCGACGATGTATCGTGGGCGGCCGTGGACCATCAGGCAGGTTGCGGGCTTCGGCAATCCGGAGGCCACCAACCAGCGCTACAAATACATGATCCAGACGGGTCAGACCGGACTCTCGACCGATTTCGATCTGCCGACGCTGCTTGGCCTGGATTCCGACAATCCGATGGCGTTCGGCGAAGTGGGGCGTGTTGGCGTCGCAATCGACACGGTGGACGATGTCGACCGCCTCTTCGACGGCATCGACCTTGAAAAGATCTCGGTCTCCCTGACCATCAACCCCTCGGCCTGGGTGATCTATGCGATGTTCGTCGTCGTCGCCGAACAGCGCGGCTATGACCTGCACAAGCTGACCGGGACGCTGCAGGCGGACCCGCTGAAGGAATATGTCGCCCAGAAGGAATGGATCTATCCGGTGCGACCCGCGGTCAGGTTGCTGCGCGATCTGATCATGCACTGTGCCAAGACGACGCCGAAGATCAATCCGATCAGCCTGAGCGGCTATCACCTGTCCGACGTCGGCGGGAATGCGCTCCAGGAGATCGCGTTCATCATGGCCTTCACCATCGCCTATTGCGAAGAGGTCATCGATGCCGGCATGGATATCGACGACTTCGCCCCCAGGCTGTCGTTCTTCTTCATCAGCCACCAGGATTTCTTCGAACAGATCTGCAAGTTCAGGGCGGCCCGGCGCGTCTATGCCAAGATCATGTCCGAGCGGTTCAAGGCCAGGAAGCCGGAATCCATGCGGCTGCGGGTGCATGTACAGACCGCGGCGATGAGCCTTACCAAGGTCGAGCACCACAACAATCTCATGCGAACCGCCATCCAGGCGCTCGGTGCCGTGCTGGGCGGATGCCAGAGCATGCACACGAACGGTCTCGACGAGGCCTTTGCCATTCCGACTGAAGAGGCGATGAAACTGGCCATCCGCACCCAGCAGATCATCCGCGAAGAAATCAATGTGACATCCGTGATCGATCCGCTCGGCGGCTCGTACTTCGTAGAGCGCCTGACGAGCGACATGGAAACCGAAATCTGGAAAGTGCTGGACGAGGTGAATGAGCGCGGCGGCGCCATCAAGCTGGTCGAGGAAGGCTGGTTCCAGCAGAAGCTGGCCGACTCCGCTTACGCGACCTTCAAGAAGATCGATACGGGCGAAAAAATCTCGGTCGGCGTCAACCGGTATGTCGATGAGGCGAGCGGTTCCGCCGAGGTCCACATCCATCCCTACGACGATGAATGCACCCAGTTGCAGATCGACCGTTTGAATGAGGTCCGCGCCAACCGGAACAACGATCACGTTCGACATCTTTTGAAAGAGCTCGCCCAACAGGCCGGGTCCAACGACATCAACCTGCTGCCGAAGACCATCGAGCTTGTGAAGGCAAGAGCGACGCTGGGCGAGATTTGCAGCGCGCTGCGGGATGTCTGGGGTTCCTACGCCGAACCGATGATCGTCTGAGGAGGACACCATGACGCAAGCAGTCATTTCCAGAAACGACGGGGCAATCGCCTGGGTCAAGCTGAACCGGCCGGAACGACTCAACGCCATGAACAGGCAGCTTGTCGATGAACTCGCCGAAGCGCTTGCACGAGCCGAGGCGGATGAAGCCATCCGTGTCGTCATTCTCCACGGCGAAGGACGAGCTTTCTGTTCCGGGGACGACCTCAAGGACCTTGATGCGCAGACCACGTCCGAGGCAGCGACGCAAGCCTGGGTCGAGGCCATTCAGAACATCACCCTGCGGATCATGCAGTCCAGGAAGATTGTCATCGCGGCGGTGCACGGCTGGTGCGTTGGCGGCGCCCTCGAATGGGCCATCAACTGCGATTTTCGGCTGTTCGCCGACAACACCCGCTGGTTCTTTCCCGAGGTCAGCTATGGGCTTTTCGTGACCGGCGGCGTGACGGCGCTGTTGACCAAGCAGGTCGGGCCGCAGGTTGCCAAGGAACTGATGATCCTCGGCGAGCGTCACGACGCCAGGAAGGCGGTCGAAGTCGGTATCGCGTGGAAGCTGGTCCCGGAAGCCGAATTGCTCGACGAAGCAAGAAAACTCGCCTTGAATATCTCGGAGCGCCCCGCTGGCGCCGTATCCGACATCAAGCACGCCATCAACGAGGGCTTTCACTCGTCCCTTGCCGAGGCAATGAGCCTTGAGACCAAGGCCACGGTCAGCGGATTTCTGTCCCCAGAGGCCCAGGCCCGAGCAAAAGAGTTTTGACCGCTCCCATGACGATGCTTGACGTCTCATCTCCCGCCTACATTCCCGGCAAGCACGAAGACGACATCGCGGATCGGGTACTGCCCAGGATCCTGTTGAGGCAGGCCGAGAGGCTAGGCAGCAAGGCATTCATCGAAGTTTGCGGACGTTCCGCAAGCTTCGAGGACATGCTGCACATCTCCAGCAGGCTGGCGGTTGGCCTGCGCAAGCTCGGTGTCGGCCGATCGGATCGCGTGGCGATGTTGCTGCCGAATTGCTTCGAACTCGTTGCGATGTGGTTCGCAACATCAAATCTGGGTGCGATCGAGGTGCCGAGCAATCCCGGGCTAAAAGGGGACTTGCTCTGTCACAACCTGAACAATTGCGGGGCGGAAGTGCTCGCCGCGGACGCCAATGCACTCGTGGAGCTTGCAAAGGTCCAGGATCAGCTGCCCAATGTGCGGACGCTCATCCTCGTGGGAGTTGATCCGGGGGAAGCGCGGGCGGCAGGCATCAGGATCGGCCGGATTGTCCGTTTTGAGGAATGCCTGGCGCCGCAGCCGGATTTCGATCTGGTCGACGTCCATTATTCCGATCCGATGGCTATCCTGTACACATCGGGTACGACCGGTCCCGCCAAGGGCGCATTGATGTCCCACCATCATTGCTATTCCTGGGCAGCGGCAATGGCATCCAATCTGGGTTACACGACCAGCGACAGCTATTTCTCGGCGTTGCCGCTGTTTCACACCGACGCCCAGATGTTCGGCGTGTTTCTGCCCTTGATCTACGGCACGCCAGCAACGCTGGTCGACAGTTTCAGCGCTTCAAGATTCTGGAATCAGGTTCGCGCGAGTGGCGCCACGGCGACAAATCTGTTGGGCGCCATGGCCGTCATCCTCATGCGCGCGCCGCAGTCGGACAACGACAGCAGCAACCCCATCAAGGTGTGCCAATGCATTCCCATGGTTCCCGACAGGGAAGCATTCGAGCGCCGCTTCGATATGAGACTGGTAACGGGCTACGGGCAGACGGAAACCAGTTTTGTGACGTTGGACACGGTAGACGAAACGAGACCGGGTTCCTGCGGCCGCCCTCATCCGGACTGGGAAGTGGCGATCGTCGACGAGGCGGACAGGCGCGTTCCACCCGGCACCGTGGGCGAGATCGTGTCGCGTCCCAACAAGAGTTGGAGCATGTTCTCCGGCTACTACAGGGCAGACGCGAAGACGGTGCAGACGCTCAGGAACCTTTGGTATCATTCCGGCGATGCAGGCGTCATGGATGAAGACGGCTGGCTCTATTTCAAGCATCGCCTCAACGAGGCAATCCGGCGTCGGGGCGAGAACATTTCCGCCTACGAGGTGGAAACCGTCGCCGAGAAACACCCCGACATCGTTGAGAGTGCCGCTTTCGGAATTCCGTCGGAATTCACGGAAGAGGACATCATGGTTGTGGCGCAGCGGAGGGCAGGGGCCACCCTGGAGCCAGCCGATCTGCTCGACCACTTCAGGCAACTCGCGCCTCGCCATATGGTGCCGCGCTACATCGAGATTACCGATATCCCACTGCCGCGAACTCCGACGGAAAAAGTCGCCAGGAACACCTTGCGGCAACGAGGTGTGAGCGCTGCCACGTTCGATCGGGGACAGCGCTAGCACCGGGGAGTTTCAAGCGATGGAACGTCGGATGATCGCTCCCTGTTTTATGGACGATACGCTTGAATGCCTTCGCCGCCACAACGTGCCGGTCGAGCCGCTGCTGGCGCGGGTGGGGCTGCCGCCAGTCATTTCCGAACCGATCTCCGCGCAGCAATACGGCGCCCTTTGGCATGCCGTGGCCGAGACCATGGATGACGAATTCTTCGGCGAAGGAGCCCGGCCGATGCGGGCGGGCAGTTTTGCGCTGCTATGCCATGCGCTCCTGACGACCGAAACGCTGGAGCATGCGTTGCGGCGAGGCCTGCGTTTCCTGCGTGTGGTCCTTGACGATCCTCATGGCGAACTGGTTGTCAGGGATGGGCTTGCCGAGGTCACCTTGAAGGATGCCGGTCCGCTGCGGTCTGCCTTTGCCTATCGTACATTCTGGATCATCGTCCATGGCGTGAACTGCTGGCTGGTGGGCCGGCGCCTTCCGATCCGCTGGGTCGATTTCAAATGCCCAGCGCCACCCGCGGGAACCGACTACCGCCTGTTTTTCGGCGCACCGGTGCGGTTCGATCAGCCGGAGAGCCGGCTTGTCTTCGACGCCGACTTTCTGAAGCTGCCGACTATCAGGGATGCGGGCGCATTGCGGGAATTTCTGCGCCAGGCGCCAGCCAACATTCTGGTGCGTTATCGCCATGATGCAGGGCTTTCCGCCGCCATTCGTGGACGTCTTCACACCACGGTCCCATCCGCTTGGCCGAGTTTCGAGAGCCTCGCTGCGGGCATGCGCATGCAAGCGCCGACCTTGCGCCGCCGACTGCAATCAGAGGGGCAGACCTATCGTTCCATCAAGGATGAAATGCGCAGAGCCTTGGCGATGGAAGCCCTGCTTGGCGGCAGCCGAAGCGTGGCCGACTTATCGGCCGATATCGGTTTTTCCGAACCAAGTGCCTTTCATCGGGCATTTCACAAATGGACCGGCAAAAGCCCCGCGTCGTTTCGCCGAGAGGCCGCATCGAGGCTCACTGCACAGGACCGCGCGCCCGCAACGTCGGCGGGGCCGCGAGCACAGCGCGCATTGAACGGCAAACATTGCAAAATCGATCACCAAATCTGAGCGCCCCGGTCATCGTATGCCACCTGGCTCCGTTGCAACATGTTCGGGCGAGGAACGCTCGCCCGGACATGGACAATGCGGATCAAGGATAAAGTCTTTCTGGTCACCGGCGCTGGCTCCGGGTTGGGAGCAGCGGTCGCGCGCATGTTCGCGGCCGAGGGCGCGAACGTTCTTGCCATCGATTTAAACGCCGCGGCCGGCGAAAAAGTCGCCGCGGAACTGGGCAGCGCTGTGCGCTTTCACCGTGCCGACGTCACCAGCGAAGCCGACGGCATCGCCGCGGTGGATCTTGCCACGAAGACGTTTGGGCGCATCCACGGACTGGTGAATTGCGCGGGTATCGCGCCGGGTGAAAAGGTCCTGGGGCGGGACAAGCTTCACAGCCTCGAAAGCTTTGCGCGCACGATTGCCGTCAATCTTGTCGGCACTTTCAACATGTTGCGGCTTGTCGCCGACCGGATCGTGAAGGGAGAGCCCGACGCCGGCGGCGAGCGCGGGGTTATTGTCAACACCGCCTCTATTGCAGCGTTCGACGGACAGATAGGCCAGGCAGCCTATGCCGCCTCAAAGGGTGGCATCGCCGCGCTCACGCTTCCTGTGGCACGGGAACTCGCTCGCTATGGAGTGCGCGTGGCCACCATAGCACCCGGCATCTTTGAAACACCGATGATGGCCGCCATGTCGCAGGAAGTCCGGGATGCTCTCGGCGCGAGCGTGCCGTTTCCGCCGCGTCTTGGCCGTCCCGATGAATACGCCAGCCTGGTGAAGCACATCTGCGAAAACACGATGCTGAATGGCGAGGTCATCCGCCTCGACGGCGCGCTGCGCATGGCGCCGCGCTGAGTGGCGATGGCCTCGTCGTCCTGGCGGTCGGCGGCTGAAATTTCGATGTGGGTCAACGGCCCTGCGTTTCGCAGCCGATGACCCGAAACCCAAACGGGAGAGTTCTTGAGATGAAGCCCTTGTCCCTCATGTGTGTTGCCATCCTTGCATCGTCGGTCCTCGCGGCAGGACAAGTGTCGGCAAAGACGCTTGTCTACTGCTCGGAGGCCAGCCCCGAAACCTTCACTCCGATGACCAGCACCGCCGATTCCACCATGGATGCGGCGGCCAAGACCATCTTCAACCGGCTGGTCGAGTTCAAGCCGGGCTCCACCGAGATCGGGCCTGCGCTGGCCGATAGCTGGGAGGTCTCGCCGGACGGCAAGACCTACACGTTCCACCTGCGCCACGGCGTCAAGTTCCATTCGAGTGCGCATTTCACGCCGACGCGCAACTTCAGCGCCGACGACGTCCTTTACACCTTCAACCGCCAGCGGGACCCGAACAATCCCTACCACAAGCTCGGCAACGGTTCTTATGAGATGTTCGCCGCGGCCGGCCTCGGCTCGATGATCGGCGCGCTCGAGAAGATCGACGACTACACAGTACGCTTCACCTTGAACGCTCCCAACGTGACCTTCCTGTCCGGCATCGCGCTCGACGCCATGTCGATCCTGTCGCTGGAGCAGACCGAGAAGATGGTCGCCGCCGGCACGCCGGAACTGATCGACAGGGAGCCGGTCGGCACCGGCCCGTTCGTGCTTCAAGCCTATGTTGCCGACAACCAGATCCGCTACGCCGCCAACCAGGATTATTGGGGCGGTCCGCCCAAGATCGACACGCTGGTCTTCGCCATCACGCCAGAGCCGACGACGCGGGTCGAGCGGCTGAAGGCCAATGAATGCCAGGTCGCCGCATTGCCGCCGCCATCCTCGGTCGCTGAATTGAAGGGCGATCCCGACATCGACGTCCACCAGATCGAGGGGCAGAACGTTGGCGTTCTCGGCTTCAACGTCGAGCACGAGCCGTTCGACGATGTGAGGGTGCGCACCGCGCTTGCCAAGGCCATTGACCGCAAGGCGATCGTTGAGGCGGTCTACCAGGGTACCGGCAGGTTGGCCGGCAGCATGGTGCCACCGACGCAGCTCGGCGCCATCAAGGATGCCGCCATCGACTACGACCCCGAAGGCGCGAAGAATTTACTGAAGGAAGCTGGCTATGAAAGCGGCCTGTCGATCAGCCTCTGGGCGATGCCGGTCTCACGGCCTTACAATCCCAATGCCCGGCGCATGGCCGAGATGATTCAGGCCGATTGGGCCGCGGTCGGCGTGAAGTCCGACATCGTCTCGTACGAGTGGGGCGAGTATCTCAAGCGCACCTCCGCCGGCGAACACGACAGTTTCCTGCTCGGTGGCAGCAGCGACAACGGCGATCCCGACAACCTGCTCAGCTACATGCTGAGCTGCGAAGGTGTCGCCGGCGGCTCCAACCGCTCGCGTTGGTGCAACCCGGATTTCGAAAAGCCGTTGCAGCAAGGCCGCGTCGAGGCCGATCCCGCCAAGCGCGCCGAGATATATCGCCACGCGCAGAAGATCGTGAAGATCGAGGTTCCCGGCGTGCCGATCGCGCATTCCGTCGTGTCGGTCCCGGTGCGCAAAAGCGTGCTGAACTATGTGATGGATCCGTTCGGCCGCCAGAATTTCGCCCGCGTCGACATCGCTGAGTAGGACACGCGGATGACCGGAAAAGTGGATGAGATCGGCCGCTTGCTTGCGGACTATATCGACCGGGGCGCGGTGGGTGTCTCGCTTGCCTTCGCCATCTGGGACAGGTCTGCAAAAGTCGTGACGGCCGGGGTGGCGGATCGCCGCGATGGCACGCCCGTCACCGCGGACCGGCTCTTCAAGATCGGGAGCTGCACCAAGACCTTCGTCGTGGCCGCGCTCGTCCGGTTGGCCGAGGACAGCAAGATCGACCTCGGCGGACCCATCTCGCACTGGTTCCCCGACCTTCCTGGCGGGGAACAGATTTCGGTGCGGCAACTGGTCAATCATCGCAGTGGCCTGCCGGAATTCGAATACGACATACCAATGGACCCGAGCCGGGTCTGGATACCCGCCGAGCTGATCGACATGGCATTCAAGGCTGGCGTGCGGAAGGCGCCCGGCGGTCCGGCCGTCTACAACAACACCGGCTATGTTTTGGCGGGCCTGCTGATCGAACAGGTCACCGGCCAATCCCTCGGCGCCTATGTTCGCCAGGCCGTGCTCGATCCCCTGGGATTGCACGACACCTGGTCCTATCCGGCCGAACGGTTGGTGCGGGGCTACTACCATCGTCCACCGCCGCCCGCTGGCGCTGCCAAGGACATCGCCTCGGGGGGTGAGATGTGGCGCATGGATGGGGTGTTGCCCTATTCGGAAGCATTGCAGGATTCGTCCGATACCTTTCCCTATTCAGCCGCATATGGCCTTGGCGATATGGTCTCCACTCCCAGCGATCTTGTCGCCTTCATGCGCGGCTTGTTCGCGGGCAAGGTGATTTCGCCACCTTGGTTCGAGGAGATGTCTGGCTCTCGTGTGCCGGCTTCCTTCCCTGGCACCCGCATGCGCGAGACCGGCGCCGGCCTGTTCCAGAGCAGCTATGACGGCCGCCCGTTCTACGGTCATCAGGGCAGCATCCCTGGCTACGTCTGCGTCATGCAGCACGACCCGGAAAGCCGGCTGACCATTGCCATGACCAGCAATGTCGGATCTGGCAACCGCCTGTCCTTCCAGGCGAGTGGACTCCATGAGGTCGTCGACACGGTCATCCGAGCGATCCAGCCATGACTGGGAGACAGGTGAGCACTCATGATCCAGTGGTGATCGTCGGGATCGCAAGGACACCGATTGGCGCCTTCCAAGGGAACTTCAAGGACGTTAGCGCCGTAAGACTGGGCGCGGCCGCCGTCCGCGCGGCCTTGGAGCGGTCCGGCGTCAAAATGGATCTCGTTGATGAGGTTCTGCTTGGATGCGTTCTGACCGCGGGGCAGGGGCAGGCACCTGCGCGTCAGGCAACCCTTGAAGCAGGCCTGCCGTTGGGCGTTGGCGCCACGACCGTAAACAAGATGTGCGGGTCCGGCATGATGTCGGTCATGCTTGCCCACGACCTGATTACGGCGGGGGCCGGTGCCGTGGTCGTCGCAGGCGGCATGGAGAGCATGACCAATGCGCCTTATCTGCTCGACCGTGCGCGCCCCGGCTATCGCATGGGACACAACAAGATCATCGACCATATGTTCCTCGATGGCCTGGAGGATGCCTATGACAAAGGGCGCCTCATGGGAACCTTTGCCGAAGATTGCGCCGAGGCCTACCAATTTACCCGCGACGCCCAGGATGCGTTTGCCCTCGGCTCTCTCGAGAAGGTACGCAAGGCCATCGCCTGCGGCAGCTTCCTCGAAGAGATTGTTCCGGTCACGGTCACAGAGGGCAAGGACGGGCGGGTCGTCGGCGAGGACGAGCAGCCAGGAAAAGCTCGGATAGACAAGATTCCGTTGTTGAAACCTGCCTTCCGAGAGGGCGGCACGGTAACGGCGGCGAATTCTTCGTCGATCTCGGACGGCGCGGCAGCACTCGTCCTCATGCGCCGTTCGCAGGCTGACAAAAGGGGTCTTACCCCGCTTGCGGCAATCCATGGTCATGCCACGCACGCGCAGGCCGCCAATCTTTTCACGACCGCGCCTATCGGCGCGATCCGAAAGCTCCGCGACAGGATCAATTGGGACCTCAAGGATGTTGATCTCTTTGAGATCAACGAGGCTTTCGCGGTGGTGCCCATGGCAGCGATGCGCGAACTCGATCTGCCACCGGATAAAGTGAATGCCCATGGCGGCGCGTGTGCGCTCGGCCATCCCATCGGCGCTTCGGGCGCCCGGATCATCGTCACACTGGTTTCGGCCCTCCGAAAACATCGTCTGCGACGAGGGATCGCATCCGTCTGCATCGGTGGCGGCGAAGCCACTGCCCTGGCGGTGGAACTCATGTCTTGAACGACCCGGAGAGCTATTGGCGTCGCAGACAATGAACAGCAGCGGCGCTGATCCCGATCCGTCAGCTTCATGCGCCAGACGTGGGTATCGCATGAAGCATCAACCACCGCCCACGATGCTAATGGGAGTCATCACATGAAAAAAGCACTCTTGCCCGCGCTTGCCATGACTGCGCTGGTCGCGTTCGGCGGCAACGCCTTCGCCGACATTCTGATCGGCGTTGCCGGCCCGATTACCGGACCGAACGCCGCCTTTGGTGCGCAGTTCCAAAAAGGTGCCGAACAGGCGGCCGCCGATATCAATGCCGCCGGCGGCATCCTCGGCCAGCAGATCAAGATCGAGGTCGGGGACGATGTCTCCGACCCGAAACAGGGTATCTCGGTCGCCAACAAATTCGTCGGCGACGGGGTCAAGTTCGTGGTCGGCCACTTCAACTCGGGCGTCTCGATCCCGGCATCGGAAGTCTATGCGGAGAACGGTGTGCTCGAGATCAGTCCCGCGTCAACCAACCCACAGCTCACCGAGCGCGGCCTGTGGAACACGTTCCGCACCTGCGGCCGAGACGACCAGCAGGGCAAGGTGGCCGGCGGCTACATTGCGGCAAACTTCAAGGATGCCAAGATTGCCATTGTCCACGACAAGACGCCCTACGGGCAGGGACTCGTCGATGTAACGAAAGGCGTGTTGAACGCCAACGGGGTCAAGGAAGTGCTCTATGAAGGTATCAATATCGGAGACAAGGACTTTTCGGCGCTGATCGCCAAAATGAAGGAGGCCGGCGTTACACTGATCTACTTCGGCGGCTTGCACACCGAGGCCGGCCTGATCATGCGCCAGTCGGCTGATCAGGGTCTGAAGGCAACGCTCTTCTCAGGCGACGGCATGGTGTCGAACGAACTCGCCGCGATCGCCGGGGACGCCGTGATCGGCACACTCAACACCTTCGGCCCGGATCCACGCAAGAACCCGGCCGCCAAGGGTATCGTCGAGAGATTCCGCGCTGCCGGCTTCGAGCCGGAAGCCTATACGCTGTACTCTTACGCCGCGGTCCAGGTTCTGGCCGCCGCAATCGCCAAAACCGGCTCCGCTGACGACGCGACGAAGGTAGCTGACGCCATCAAAGCGAACGGTCCGTTCAAGACCGCCATCGGCGAATTTGGCTACGACGCCAAGGGCGACCCGACGCGTCCGGACTACGTCATCTATGAATGGAAGAAAGGCGAGGACGGAAAACCCACCTATTTCGAAAAGTAAGAACTCGCGATCCAGGGATCATTTCTGGAGATGCCCGGTGTTATAGCCGGGCATCTTGTGGATGAGATCACCCCGAAGAGTCCCGAGCAAGCGCATGCCGTCATCCCCGATCGAGTGGAAAGATCGGCCGCGGTACATTCCGGTACGGCATTCGCTCGTAGTGAGGCGTACAAAGCGCGCCACTGTCGCAGACGATGATCTTGCCGGCAATCGGCGCGAACGCGGCACGGAAGTGCTGCATGGACTTCAATGCGACCACCCGCTTTGCCGCCGGGTCGATGCCGAATGCCCTGAACTGCTGGAGGTCCAGCATCTGCTGGGCGATGGTCACGACCAGGATTTCGATGCCGTCGACGCGCAGCACCGCGCTCCTTCCGAAATTGCCGGGAAGACCGCCGATCATCGGCCCGTCGCCGACGAAGTGGCCATCGCTCAGCGCCACGATTTCGGCATCAAGCTCAAGCGGACCGCCACCGAAGCGGGTGTCGGTCTTGCCGCCAAGCGCGATCCCGATGCGTTCTCCAACGGCCGACCCATGCAAGGCCGCCGCAGCCTCGCCATCGACCATCGGACCGAAGCAGGCGTCGGTCACGCCTGCTTCGAGCAGGGCCTTCAGCAGACTGGTCGCGTCGCCATAGCCGCCACCGCCGGGATTGTCGGCATAATCGGCTATGACAAGCGGGCCCTCGTCTGACTTGTGTGCCACGGCGACGGCTGCCGCCGTTTCGACGCTGATATACGCGTTCAGCACCTCGTGGCGTCTCTCCCAGATATCGTCGGCGATCGTTTCGGCGAACGCCTGGTGCGCATCGAAATCGCCTTGGCCGGTGACCAGAACGGTCGGCCCGACCTCGGCAATATCGGCGCTGGCGAAGCCGCCATTGATACTGACGGCAAACACGTCGGCTTGTGCTTCGTAGGTCCGTGCGGATGCAAGCCGCTCGAGCATCGGACCGATGTCGGTGCGCCCGCCATTGACCTCCTCGAGCATGGGTCGCCTGGCGCGGATCGTGCGCGGCTTGATCTCGCCGGCCATCGTGCGCTGCAGGATTTCACCGGCCTGCCGGCCGATCTCACGCATGTCGACATGCGGATAGGTCTTGAAGGCGACGATGATATCGGCGAGCTCGCACATCCGCCGGCTGACATTGGCGTGCGGGTCAAGCGTAATGGCAATCGGCACGGCCTGGCCGACGACGGCACGCAGGCGTTGAAGCAGTTCACCTTCGCCGTCCTCGCAAAAGTCGGGAACCATGGCGCCGTGCAGTCCAAGCAGAATCCCGTCGAAATGTCCTGATGTCGCGATAGCGATCAATGGCTCGCATAGCCAGTCGAACGCAGCGCGGGTGACCCTGCCGCTTGGACCGGCGGCGGAACTCAGCACATGCTCGACCTGCCAGTCGCGGGCACGCGCCACATCGAGGAAACCGGCAAGCTCGGTGTTGGCGTCGCCCCGCTGGGCAATGGCTTCCGCTCCCGTCAGAAAATAGCGGTCGCGGAACGCCTGCTCGTCGGTCGGATGACGGCTGAACGTGTTGGTCTCGTGATAGATTTCCGCGGTCAGGACTTTAAAGGTCATAGGTTACTCCAGGGATGCATGGATTCGGGCGCGGCAGCCGCAAAGGGGCGGCAACTCGGCGCGTGGATCAGTCCGGATGGTGGCAGGCTACGGCGTGGCCTCCTCCGGACGCGGCCAGAAGCGGTGTTTCCACCCGGCAGCGTTCGCTCGCCCGTGGACAGCGCGCCGCGAAGGCGCAGCCCGGTCCAAGATCGAACGGGCTCGGCACCTCTCCAGCTAGCGGCTGGATGCGGCGGCGCAGCTTCGGATCAGGCTGGAACGTGCTGTCGAGCAGCGTTCTGGTATAGGGATGGCGCGCCGGTGCGTCGGTATCGGGCAACGCCTCGACGACGCGACCGAGATACATCACCAGCACTTCGTCGCAGAAATATTTTACCAGCGCGAGGTCATGGGAAATGAACAGGTAGGTCAGGCCCATTTCTTCCTGCAGCCGTTCGAGCAGACCAACGATCTGGGCCTGGATCGAGACGTCCAGCGAGGCCGTCGGCTCGTCCAGCACCAGAAGCGCGGGCTTCAGCGCAAGCGCACGGGCGATGCCGATGCGCTGCTTCTGGCCGCCCGACAGCTGATGCGGGTAGCTCGATGCGGTCTGAGGGTTGAGCCCGACCATGGTCAGCAATCCGCCGATCATCTCGGTTCTCGCGGCTGACGAAAGGCGTACCCCCTGGATCTGGAACGGCTCCATCACCGCATCGGCAACGGTGTAGCGGGGGTCGATCGCCGAATAGGGGTCCTGGAACACCATCTGCATGCGTGCGCGCAGGCGGCGCATCTCGCGCGGGCGCTGCTTCAGCAAATCCAGCCCATCGAAACGGACCGCACCGCTCGATGGTTCGATCAGGCGCAGGATGAGGCGCGCGAGCGTGGATTTTCCACAGCCAGATTCACCGACGACGCCGACAACCCGGCCCTTCGTCATCTGGAACGACACGTCGTTGACCGCGTACATCGAGCGGGCCGCGCCGAACAGGCCGCTTTTGCTGCTGTATCGTTTGGACAGGCTGCTGACGTCCAGAAACGCGCTCATCCGACCGCTCCGGCAAAATGGCATGCGGCGGCGCCATCGCGGCTGGCAATGAAAGGTGGTGACACCGCAGCGCAGATTGCCTCGGCGCGCGGGCAGCGCGGGTGAAAGCGGCAACCCTGCGGATAGTGGGCGACGCTTGGGACGGTACCCTCGATGCCCTTCAAGCGCTGTGCGCCCGCCAATCCGCGCGGGATGCAGCCGATCAGGGCCTTTGTATAGGGATGGCGCGGATCATCGAAAATCGCCGCGACCGTTCCGTATTCGACCGCGGTCCCGGCATACATCACCACGACCTTGTCGCAAGCCTGGGCAACAACGCTCATATCGTGTGTAATCAGCACCATGCTCAGGCCGCGGTCGCGGATCAGGTCGCTCAGCAAGCGGATGATCTGCGCCTGGACGGTGACGTCCAGCGCCGTGGTCGGTTCGTCGGCGATCAGCAGGTCAGGGTCGGCGGCAAGCGCCATGGCGATGACGATGCGCTGCTTCATGCCGCCGGACAATTGGTGCGGGTAAAGGTGATAGATGGAAGCCGGTTCCGGAATCCGCAATTCGCCCAGCAGTTCGACGGTGCGGTTGCGCGCGGCCGATCTGTCCAGGCCAAGATGCAGCCGTGCCACGACATCGATCTGCGGTCCGACCTTTTTCAGAGGATCGAGCGACGTCATCGGATTCTGCGTGATCAGGCCAATGCGGCCACCGCGCAGTTTCCGGTAGGCCGGTTCAGGCAAAGCGGTCAAATCGCCGCCGTCAAAGACCACCGAGCCGCCGGTGATGCGCCCGCCGATCAGCGGCAGCAGCCCCATGATGGCCATGGCGGTCAACGATTTTCCCGATCCGGATTCGCCAACCAGTCCAAGCGTCTCACCTTTCTCGAGCGAAAAAGATACGCTGGACAATGGCGTGAGCGCGCCGATCGCAACGCGCAGAGCTTCCACTTTCAGGATCGTGCTCATGTTCCGCGCAGCCGTTCGCGGATGTCGAGTGCCCGGATCAACGCATCGCCGAACAGGTTGATGGCAATCACGGTTACGGCAACGACGAGACCGGGAAAGATGATGACCCAGGGTGCCAGGAAAAGCTGCGCGGTGCCGCTGCTCATCATGGCACCCCAGCTTGGCGTGGGCGGCTGCGCGCCAAGGCCGAAGAAGCCGAGCGTCGCCTCCAGGATGATACCGTCGCCGATGGCGAGCATGCCGACCACGATGACCGGCGCAACGGCATTCGGCAGCAGGTGACGCGACAGGATGTGGGCGGGCGTGGCACCCAGGTTGATGGTTGCCTCAATGAATGTCTCGCGCTTCAGCTGGACGATTTGCGCCCGGGTCAGCCGGGTGAACTGCGCCAGGTAGGCGACGGCGATGGCGAACATCGTGCTGGACAGGCCGGGGCCGATGATCGCCACCAGCATGAGTGCGATCAGGATGTCGGGAAAAGACCATGTCAGATCGACGACCGTCATCACGGCGCGTTCGAACAGGCCACCGAAATAGCCGGCGGCGGCGCCGAGCGCCATCCCGACGATCATCGAGAAACCGATGGCTGTTGCGCTGACCGACAGCGAGGTGCGCGCGCCGTACATGACGCGCGAGAGGACGTCGCGGCCGAATTCATCGGTGCCCATCAGATGCGGCCAACCCGGCGCGGCGTTGCTGTTGGCCAGATCCTGGATGGTGACATCGAAGGGCGTGATCCATGGCGCGGTTAGCGCGACCGCCAGCAGGATCAGGATATAGCCGCCCGAAAACAGGCCGAGTCGCGTGGCGAAGGCGCGGCCAACGCCGGATTGAGCCAATGCGTTCATGTGGTGGCTTCCCTGACACGAGGGTCCAGCGCAGCCTGGGCGACGTCGCCGATCAGCGTTCCGAGCATCACGGCAAGCGCCAGCATGAGCAGGCATCCCTGGACGACGGGATAATCACGCTGACCGAGCGCACGGATAAGCAGGCTGCCGAGGCCGGGCCGGCCGAAAACGAATTCGACGGTGACAGCGCCGCCGAGGATCCAGCCAATGCGCAGGGCCAGGATCGTGACGACCGGCAGAAAGGCGTGCGGCAGCAGATGGCGAAACAGGATGGTCGAGCGGGACAGCCCCTTCGCGTGCAAAAGCGTGACGAAATCCTGGCGTGCGATCTCGACCAGCGCCACGCGGGTGACACGGGCCACCAGCGCGATACCGCCGAAACCGATCGTGAGGACCGGCAAGACAAGAGCCGTCCAGGTCTTGGCGCCGGAGACTGGAAACCAGCCGAGCGTTACCGAAAACAGCAGGATCATCAGCAGCGCCAGCCAGAAGCTGGGTACCGTCGAACCGAGCAGGATGAAAGCCTTCACCACCTGTTCCACGACCGGGTTCTTGGCAACCGCGGAGATGGTGCCGGCGATCATGCCGACGATCGAAGAGAAGGCGAAGGCGAGGGCGCCAAGGGTCAGGCTGTAGGGCAGGTTCTGCCAGATCAGGGCCGAAACCGGGCGGCGCAGTACGATTGCCTCGCCGAAATCCCCGCTCAGGATGCTCCTGATCCACAGCAGGTATTGCTCGACCAGCGTCCGGTCGAGCCCGTATTTCACGGTCATTGCGAGCCGGTCCTCCGGAGACGAGCCGACGCGCATGAGGTTGTCGATCGGATCGCCCGGCAGAAGATGAACGACCAGGAAGATTACGACCGAAATCGACAGGGACACCGGAATGAGCATCAGCAGACGTTGCAGTGTGTATTTGATGATCATCCCGGCTCCTCCGGCGCTTCACTGTTGGTCAAGCGCCGGCAGCGCTGATTACTGCAGGACCTGCATGTCCATGATGGTCTGCGACCGGAAACGCGGGCCGCGCACCTTTTCCGGCACACTCACCGTCTTGGGGTTGAAGGCGATGTTGGTTGCCGGTTGGTAGATCGGCACGAACAGGAACTGGGACAGAAGATATTCGTGATAGGTCCTGAAATTCGCGATCCGCTCGGCTGAAGTCTTCGAGTTGGTCATGGCGGTTTTGTTCAGTTCGTCGGATTTGGCGTCTTTCCACATCGAGATGTTCGGGTAGCCGAGCCGAGCGCCGCTGAAGAACCAGTCGAGGATGTCGGCGTTGTTCCAGTCGTAGCCTCGCACGGCGAGCTGATGGTTGTTCTTCTTGTACTCGTCGCGGATCGTGCTGGAATCGAGCACGGTGATCTCGGCATCCATGCCGATATCCTTGAGCTGTGCCTGCACGACCTGGGTAAGCCGTTTGAACTCCGTATCGTTTTGCGTGAAGAGCTTCACCTTCAGGGGTTGGCCGTCTTTGGCGCGAACGCCGTCGTCGGCCCTTTTCCATCCGGCCTCATCGAGCAGCGCATTGGCCTTGGCCAGGTCGAAACTGACGTCGAGACCAGGCTTCACCTGGGATTCAGGAAGTGAGCTGATCAGGAAGTTGTGTGCTTCCTGGCCGACGCCGGCATAGACGCTGTCGAGGATGGCTTTCTGGTTGATCGCCAGGGCTGTGGCCTGGCGGACCTTGATGTCGGTGAACGGCGCTACCGACGTATTGATCGGCATGTAATTGATGCCGGTTCCCGGCATCGTGATGATGGTGGCGGCTTTTTCGCTCTTGATGATCGACAGGAAATCGGTGGGCACGCCGAGCAGCACATCGACGCCGCCGGTCTTCAATTCGAGGAATGCGGTCGACTGGTCGGGAATCTCGCGGAAGGTGATCTTGGCGATCTTCGCCGCGCCCTGGTTTACCGACAGGTCCGAATCCCAGGCGTAATCGTCATTGCGGACCAAAACGGTCTCGAGCCCTATCGAGAAGCTTTCCAGCTTGAATGGTCCCGTGCCGACAGCGGTGGTGACGCCGTAGTCCTTACCCAGCGCCTTGTAGGATTTGGGGCTGGGCACGCCCATGAAGGAACTGGCGAGGTTGTACAGCATGTTCGGCTCCGGGCGCTTCATGACGAATTTGACGGTCAGCGGATCGACGACCACGACCTTGTCGATTGCCTCGACCATGAAGGCATTTTCCGTGCCGGCGAAAGTCGGGATCCAGGCTGCGATCGTCTCGGCGTTGAAGGGCTCGCCGTCATGGAATTTGACGCCCGGATGCAGCTTGAACTCCCAGGTCATGCCGTCAGGACTTTCCTGCCATGACGTGGCCAGATGCGGGTGGAACGACTGATCGGCATCCTGCTCGATCAGCCGATCGTAGATCAGCGACGTCGCGGAATTGAGGTTGCTGGAGGTGATCGGATTGTACGAGGTCGCGCCCAGTTCGCCGGCCGGAAGCGCGAAAGTCGCTTCCTGGGCCATTGCCGCCGATGGCAGGCTGGTCATGAAAAGTCCGGCGGATAGAAGCGCCGAACCTGAGAGAAGAAACGCCTTGGTCATGGTACGCATGTCATTGTTCCCTGTTGTTATGGTTATGGGCTGCGGTAGGTCTCGGATTAGTCTCCCATCGAGGGCCCGGTCGGGTCGCCGACATACCCGGTGAAGCGGCTGTAGAGGCGCGACACCTCATTCATGCGCTGCTCCACCTCGGGGCCAAGCTCGATGAACACGCCGTTGACGAGCAGGTTTGTCAGGCTCGCCATCTGGGCGGTCGATTCCCAGAACAGATTGAATTCCGTCGGCACCACGAACATCTCGTCGACCAGTTCGCGACCCCAGTCGCAGAAGGCGTCGGTGATCAGGGTGGTCGGTATGCCGAGCCCTCGCGCCTCCTGCGCAAGCAGGCGCGCCATGCGCGAGTAGCGCTTGGCCTCGAAGAGGACGAGGCAGGACTGCTTGCTGTCGGAGGCCAGAAGTTCGCTGAAATTGCCGCCGGCCAGATCGAGAAGATGGACGCGGTCGCGCAGATACTGCAGCTGATTGACGAAGGTCTGTGCCACACCGCGCTCGGTCTGGAAACCGGAGACGAAGATGGCGGGTGTCGTGGCAAGGCGCTTGACGACACGCTTCCATTCCGGCGTGTGGGCAAGCTCATAGACGGCAACCAGGCCTGCTATTTCGAGCTGCAGCCCGCGTGCCAGCTGGTCCTCTCCGGCAAGCGTTCGGCGCTGCAAATCGCGTAGCCGGTCGCTGATCAGCCACGGCCGGTCGCCCAGATCCTGTTTGAGATGATCCTTCAGATCCTTGAAGCTGGTGTAGCCGATGGAGCGACAGAACCGTCCGACGGTCGGTTCGCTGACCTCCACCTTGCTCGCGATGCTGCCGGCGGTCTCAAAGGCGAGACTGTTCAGCTGGGCGAGCATGAAACTCGCAATCGCCTTGTCTGCCTTGGACGCGCTGCCCAAGCAATCCGACAGCCTTTGGCGAACCGAACCGATCATGCGCAATTCTCCTCCGCCGGCTACAAAGTTATAAATATTACATGGTGTCAATAGATTTTTGTTTTCTTGCATTTTTATGGGAACTGCACTCTTGTGCGCCGGCGGCGACAGAGCGCCGGATCGAACCGCCTGAAAAAAGCGGATAGCGGAGGATCGTCCGTCCGGCGTGCCACGGCACCTGGATAGAGACGCAAGCCAAAGGCCGGGCCGTCATGGACTACGACTATCTTGTCATCGGCGCGGGCATCTCGGGCTCAGCCGCGGCCTATGAACTCGCAGCCCTGGGGACAGTCGCGCTCATCGAGGCCGAAGCGACGCCCGGCTACCACAGTACCGGAAGGTCGGCCGCGCTCTTCACGCCCAACTATGGCGTCGCCACGGTTCGACGCATCAACAAGACAAGCCAGGCTTTCTTCCTGAACCCGCCAGCCGAATTCTGTGACAGGCCGCTTTTGACCCAACGCGGCATGTTGACGGTGGCCGCTCCCGGCGAGGAAGACCTGCTGGCGCCGATCCTCGATCTGTCGACGGAGGGATACGAAATCCGGAAACTGGATGCGGCTGGCACTCTCTCCTTGGCACCGTTGCTTCGCCGCGAACGCGTCGCGGCGTCGGCCTTTGAGAGCGGCGTCATGGACATCGATGTCGCCTCCCTCCACCAGGGCTTCCTGCGCGGCATCAGGCGCCGCGGCGGGCTTGTCCTTTGCGGCAAGCGCATCACGAAACTGGATCGCCGCGACGGCCTCTGGAAGGCTTCAGCCGGAGATTTCTCGGTGAAAGGGCGAATTGTCGTCAACGCGGCAGGTGCCTGGGCTGGAGAGATCGGCGACATGGCCGGCGCTGGCCCGATCGGGCTGGTGGCGAAGCGGCGCACCGCAATCATCGTCGACGGACCTCCAAGGCTGGACATCGCCAAAATGCCTGCCGTCGACTACGTCGCCGCCGATGCCTACATCAAGCCGGACGCCGGCAGGATCATGGCATCACCGGGCGACCAGACGCCGATTGAACCGCAAGATGTCCAGCCTGACGAATGGGACGTGGCAGTGCTGGTCGATTGGCTGCAGCGCGAGACGCTGGCGACCGTCAGCCATATCGCAAAGAGCTGGGCGGGTCTGCGCTCCTTCGTCGCCGACCAGGCGCCCGTGCTGGGCTATGACGCCGCGACGCCCGACTTCTTCTGGCTCGCAGGCCAGGGCGGTTATGGAATCATGATGGCCCCGGCCCTTGGCCGTGCCGCAGCCGACCTGATTGTTTCGGGATGCCTGCCTGCCGACCTGCTCGCGAATGGACTATCCGAAAGGGATCTTTCGCCGGCGCGTTTGGCCCAGCCGTAGTCGGTTTCCTGGTTCGGGTCCGATCCGGCGATTCAAGGGTTCGGCGGCACATCGATCTTCTCACGGGGTGGACAGACAAAGGAGCATTTCTGGCGGGTTCATATACAAAATCATATTTACATATAAAACAAATCATGGTGATCTTGCCGTCGTGCAATGGCGGCTAAGGTAATCGGTTCCGGCGTCCGTCGCCGAGCCTGAATGCCGGCAGGTTGGTGCACAAAGTGAAATCAACATGATGTCGCGGTCAAGCCAGCCGTGCATTGGTCGGATCCGGGGAGTGCGGCATGCCCTTTGATGTCATCGTTGTCGGAGCCGGCGCAGCCGGGGCTGTTCTTGCCGCCCGGCTAACCGAAGATGCGGCCACGACCGTGCTTTTGCTGGAAGCGGGGCCGGACTACCGGAGCGGCGAGCAACCTGCCGAGATGGCGAGTCCAAATCCCTTCAACCTGCTGCTTCCCGATCATTTTCAGCAACAGTACATGTATCCCGACCTGATGGCTCGCCGCACGAAGCGGCAGGAGCATCGGGTCTACTGGCGCGGCAAGGGGCTTGGCGGTTCGACTTCCGTCAATGGGCAGATTGCCATTCGCGGCGTGCTCCATGCCTTCGACCGCTGGGAGGAAATCGGATGCAAGGGCTGGTCGGGAGCCGACGTGCTGCCCTTCTTCTGCCGCCTCGAGGATGACCCGATCGCGGCCAATTTTCACGGCAGCGATGGCCCGATTCCAATCTACCGCGCGCCCGTCGAAAGCTGGGGGAATGTCGACAAGGCCATGCGCCAAAGCGCGATGACTCTCGGCCATCCCTGGCATGATGATCTCAATGCTCCGGACGCCGAAGGGGCTTGCACCTATCCGATCAACAGTCGAGACAGTAAGCGCGTGTCGGTCAATGACGGCTATCTGGAAGCTGCCCGCGACCGGCCGAACCTCACCATCATCGGACAGGCGACGGTGGACAAGGTCCTTTTCGATGGCAAGACGGCGATCGGCGTTTTGGCCATCGTGGCCGGTCAGGTTCGCAAATTCGAGGCGCCGCTGGTCATCCTCTCGGCCGGCGCCATCCACTCTCCGGTCATCCTGCAGCGCTCGGGCATCGGCCCGGCGGCTCTCTTGAACCGGAAGGACATCGAGGTGCTTGCCGACCTGCCGGTTGGCGAAAGTTTCTTCGACCATCCTTATTGCCGTATCGAACTGAAGCTGAAGCCTGAATTCAAGGCGACCGATGTCGATGCGCGGCATACCAACTGCTGTGTAAGGATGAGTTCGGGCGTGCCAGGTGCCGAGCGCGACGACATTCTCTACGTCGCCATGAACCATGGCGGTATCGGCGTGGAATCCGACAGCGCCCAGTTCGGCGAGGCCATGGTCAATCTGATCCTGATGGAAGCCAAGAGCCGCGGCACCGTGCAACTGCGCTCCGCCAATCCCTTCGACCAGCCGATCGTGGAAGAGAACATGCTGGACGATCCAATGGATCTTCAACGCATGCGTATCGCCTATCGCCACCTTGGCGAGATTGCCCGGCAGGCGCCGATCCAGGCGATCGCCGAGCGCGTCCTGCTGGGGGATTCCGATCTGCCTTTGTCGTGGCTCGAAACGGCAAGCGACGAGGAGGTCGATAATTTCCTGCTGGCGCAGGCTTCCGACGCACAGCATGGGATCGGCGGCTGTTGCATGGGACGGCCCGGCGAGGCCGTGGTCGATCCGGAATGCCGGGTCTACGGTTTTGAAGGGCTGCGGGTTATCGATGCGTCGATCATGCCGCTCGATTGCCAGGCAAACACCAACCTCACCTCGATCATGATTGGCGAGAAAATGGCCGACAGGCTGCGCCGGTCCATCTGATAGCTCGCCGCCGGACGGCATACGGTCGCGAGGCAGGCCCGCGCATAAGGCGCGGGCCTTGGATGTCAGCGGGTGATATCCACGGTGATCGTCTTCAGGTCGCACATTTCCATCAGCGTGTGCCGCCCCCCGGTACGACCGAGGCCGCTCTGCGTCCCGGCGGCGCCGCCGGCAGGGATGTGCGGCTCCCAATAGCAGCTCATCTCGTTGATGTTGACGATGCCTACCTTCAGGCTTTCAGCAAAGGCAAACGCGTTCTTGATGGTGCTGGTGAAGACCGCGGCCGACAGGCCGTAGGGGCTGGACGCCGCAAGTTCCATCGCCTCCTCGTCGGTCTCGAAGGTCAGCACGGGTGCAATCGGCCCGAAGGATTCCTCGACATTGAGCAGGCTTTCCCGGGTCAGTCCTGTGACGATCGAGGGCTCGAAATAGAGATTGGTTGCAAAACCTGATGCCACATTGCCGCCGGTGACGATATCGGCGCCGCGTGCACGGGCGTCCGCGATGTGGCTGAGCACCTTGTCGACGGCCACCGCATTGTTGATCGGACCCATCGTGGTCGCGGGATCGAAAGGGTCGCCCATTTTTACCTTCGAAGCCGCTTTCACGAGACCTTCGATGAAACGGTCATGGATGGATTTATGCACCAGCACGCGTTCGGTGGCCGTGCAGATCTGTCCGGCATTGGCAAAGCAGCCGGCTCCCACCTGGGCAGCGGCCATGTCGATATCGGCATCGGCCAGGACGATGGTTGGACCGTTGCCGCCCATTTCGAGCAGAAGCGGTTTGCCGGCGCCACGCCGGGCGATCGTCGCGCCGGTGGCGGAACTGCCGGTGAAGCCGATGGCATGGGTGCCCGGATGAACGACCGCCTCGTCGCCCACCTCCGCACCATCACCCAGAACGAGATTGATGACACCATCCGGCAGGCCCGCCTCGATGAAGCATTCGACAAGCACCGTCGCAATCAGCGACGTCGTCGGCGCCGGCACCCAGACGACGGTGTTGCCTGTTGCGACGGCCGGTCCGAGATAATACAGGCAGGGCAGGGCGAGCGGGAAATTCCACGGCGTGATGATGGCAAAGACGCCCTTCGGCTGCAGGAAGCTGAAGGCGCGCTTGTTGGCATCGGCAAGCGGAAACGCCGCCGTCTCCAGCCACTTCATCTGCTCTGCCGCATTGCGGAAACCGAGAGCTGCTGCCGAGGCTTCGGCCTTTGCCTCGCTGTGGAAGGGCTTACCCTGTTCCAGGCAGAGCAGGCGCGCAAGCTCCTCGGCGCGCCTGTCGATCGCGTCGGCGATGCGCATGCATAGCTGAGCGCGCGCGAAGGTTCCCATCTTGCGCATGGCCTCGCGTGCGCCCTCGGCTGCTTTCACCGCGCGACCGACATCGGCGCGGGTGGAAAGTGAGAGATAGCCGAGATGCTCGCCCGTCGAAGGACTGTCGATTTTCAGGAATTTGCCGGAGCTGCCGGCAATCCACTCGCCGCCGATGCGGTTGATGCCGATGCGGGCGGCTGCCTCCGGCTCCGAGACGATCGCCATGCCGCGCAGGTTGGGACCTTCGAGAGAAGATTTGAAATGGACTGTCATCATGCGTTCCTTTGGCCGAATTCGGATTGGATGTTCAAAATGGCGGCGCGGCTGCGCTCCACGGCTGCGATGAAAAGTCTGCTGCCGGCCGCCGCGCTCGCCTCCGATGGCGTGCCGATGACGCCGTTGTCGCGGATGGCTTCGAAGCGACGCCAGACGGTGACGGCAGGCGCGGCGTAAAGGTGAGGATCCGGCCAGGATGGCGGGGTGCCGCCTTGCGGGATGAGATCGCGGCGAACGCTGTCGCCAAGCACATGCATCATCAAGGATGTTTCAAGCGCGCAAGCGTGACCGGTGCCCGTGGCGATGTCGGGCAGAGCTTGCGCCGCCACGTCGGCGATGAGATCGAAATACGAGAACCCCGCCGTGACGATGCCGCGCTGGCCAAGGGTGGTGATCGCCACCTGGATGGCGGCGCGGTTTCCGCCATGGCCGTTCAGCATGACCGGCAAATAGCCGTCTTCGGCAAGGCAGCTGCAGAGATCGACGAGGACGGCGATGAAGGTCTGCGGACTGAGGCTCATCGTGCCGGAGAAGGAGCGATGATGCTCGGACGAGCCATAGGCGAAAGGTTCGGCAACGCGGATGGAGGCCTGTCCTTCCGCCGCGGCGAGAGCAACCGCTTCCGCGAGCCAGCAATCGACGCCGAGCGGCAGATGCGGGCCATGTTGCTCGACGGCGCCGAGCGGCAGGATGACGACGGGTTTGTGCGCGCCGGCGGCGGCGTATTGCTTTGTTTCCGGAGACGTCATCAGGGCGAAGCTGGACGTCGGCGGCATCTGAAATGCGGAAACTGTGTTTGTCATCGTGCGGCCTCGACAAGCCGGGCCTTGGCGTAGGTCATGCCGGAATCGGCGAGCAGCGCGACCATGATGATTGCACCTTTGTACAGTTCGAGGCTGGAAGGATCCGTGCCGAAGACGCGAAGCGCCGTCGTCAGCAGGCTGACGATCAAGGCGCCGACGACCGCGCCCCACACAGTTCCCCTGCCGCCGAAGATACTGGTGCCGCCAAGCACGGCAGCGGCGATCGCGTCCAGAAGCAGCGAGGTACCGCCGATGTTGGGCGTCACGACCGGTACCCGGCTGATCATGATCACAGCCGTCAGGAAGACGAAGATGCTGGAGGCGCAATAGACGAGGATCGTGTGTTTCCTTACCGGGATGCCGGCAAGCTCCGCGGCTCCGGCATCCGACCCGAGCGCATAGGTACGCAGCCCGAAACGGCTGTGCCGCATCAGGACGGCTGCTACGGCGATGATCAGGAGTGTTGCGAAGATGACGTTGGGAATGCCGAAGCTGCGCTCGATGCCGACGGCGCGGAGCGTAGGATCCTTCAGCATCAGGACGCCTTTGGAGGCAACGGCAAGCGTTGCGCCCTGCAGCGCGACCATTGTGGCCAGCGTCGTCACGAAGGGCGGTATTTTCAACAGTGCAATAACGGCGCCGTTTGCGAGGCCGATCACGACCATCACGGCAAGGCCGACAAGAAGGGCAAGCGGCAGGCCGGCGCCGCCGTCGATCAGGCTGGCGATGAAGACGGCACAGAAGGCGACGCCGACGCCGGCGGACAGATCGATGCCCGCCGTCAGCAGAACGATCAGGGCGCCAAGCGCCAGGATGGCGATCGGGGTCGCCTGTGCGACGATGTTGATGAGGCTGGCAGTCGAAACGATGCGGGCGTCGATGAGCGCGAAGATCGCCAGCAGGATGACCAGCAGGATCAACGGTGAGAGATTGAGAAAGCGCCTGCACCAGATGTTCTGTTGGCGGGTCATGACGGTTCTCTCATCAGATGTGCCAGTCTTCGACCGGTTCGCGCAGGCCTGACTTGACGCTGCGCAGGATTGCATCGTTGACGGCAACGGCGCGCAGGGCATCGCCGACCGGCATCACGAAGGGGGTGTCGTCGCGAACCGCCGAAATGAAATGGTGGACCTCCTCGAAGAGATCCCCGGTGATACGGCCATTGACGGTCGGCCAGTGTAGGGCGTCGGGTTGCGACCACTGTCCCCGCGACAGGATGCGCAGACCGTGGTCGCGCACGTCGAGGTCGATCATGCCCTCGGTGCCGATAATTTCCGTGCGTGCCCAGATGCCGGTCGGAACGGTCGGTGGCAGCGTCCAGCCGAAGTAGAGCTGTCCGCTCATTCCGTTCGACAGCTCGACGGTGGAGAAGATCGCATCTTCCGATTGAACCCCGAGCGAAGGCATGAGCTTGGCGACCGGGCGGGAGTAGACGGCGATGATGTCCGAACCCGAGATCCACTGCAGCGCATCCACGTCGTGTACGCCGAGGTAGAAGCAGACGCTCGAATTTCCATTCATGCGAAGACCGACTTCGCGATTGGTAAAACGGCCGCTGCTGCCGTGGATCGGCTCGCCGATCCGCCCGGATTTTACCGCTGCCGCGGCTTCGCAATAGCGCGGGTCGAACCGCAGGATGTGGCCGACCAACAGGCGCGCGCCGCCTCTTTCAGCTGCTTTGGCGATCGCCTTGGCGGCCGAAAGTTTGTGGGCCATCGGCTTTTCGAGCAGCACCGGCTTTCCGGCATCGAGCAGCGTGCGGCAGACGTCTTCATGCAGCGTGTCGGGTGCCGCCACGATATAGGCGTCGGCGGCATTCGCGGCCATCGCGGTGGCGGCATCGCGGAAGTGCCGGGCACCGAAATCGGATGCGGCCTTGCTTCCCGTGGCAGCATTCGGATCAACGAATGCCGACAGTTTCGCGATAGGGCTGGCGGCAACCACCTGCGCATGCAGGAGGCCCATGTAACCGGCACCGACGATGGCGATCTTCAGCTTGTTCAACGGTTCCCCCTATAGGTGCGGTACAAGGCTGAGCACTGGCCGGGGCGTGCTGGCTGGTACCGTGATTTTGCTGTCACCGAAGGCCAGCGTCATCACGTCTTCTTCCGTCGCCCCACGCGCCAGCGTGCCGACAGAGTGGCCTTCGCGCATGACGACGATACGGTCGGCAACGCCGAGAACTTCGGGCAACTCGCTCGACACCATGAGGATTGCCGCGCCCTCGGCCTTCAATTTTGCGATCAGGTGATGGAGTTCGGACTTTGCCCCGACATCGACGCCGCGCGTCGGCTCGTCGAGCAGGATGATCTTCGGTCTGGTGGCAAGCCATTTGCCGATGACGACCTTCTGCTGATTGCCGCCCGAAAGCTCGATGGTCATCTTGTCGGGCTGGGCCGGCCGCACCCCAAGGGAACCGATGAGATCGCGCGCGAGAGCCAGGATGCGGCGAGGTCTCAGCAGGCCGAAGTAACTGTTGTCGCGAATCCAGGCGAGAGACAGGTTGTCCCTGATCGACATCGTGCCGACGAAGCCTTCCAGATGCCGGTCTTCCGGTATGTAGACGATGCCAGCGCGATTGGCGGCCTTGGTATCGCCGCCAGTCTGCTGCCCGCCGAAAATTCTGATCGTGCCGCTGTGCATGGTTTCGAGGCCGGCAATCAGCCTGAGCACCTCGGAGCGGCCGCTGCCCATCAGTCCGGCGAGCGCGACGATTTCGCCCCTGCACACGCTGAGCGTGGCCGACCTCAAGAGCTTGCCGTTGGAGATGTTGCTGATTTCGATAGCGGTTTCGCCAACTTGCGCTTCGAGATAGGGGAAGATGTCGCCGACATCGCGCCCCACCATCATCGAGACGATCTCGGCCTCGTTGGTCTGGCGGGTCTGGCGCTCGCCGATGAAGCGCCCGTCGCGCAGAACGACCACACGGTCGCACTGGCTGAAGATCTCTTCCATCTTGTGGGAGATATAGAGGATGCCGGCGCCGCGGGCTCTCAGTCTGGCGATCAGGTCGTAGAGCTGGTCGCGTTCGCGGTTGGAGAGCGCGCTGGTCGGCTCGTCCATGATGAAGAACCAGGCATCGGACAGAACGGCACGGGCAATTTCCACCATCTGCTGGCGCCCGACGGAAAGCGTTCGCAGCTCCGCGGCAATGTCGATATCGAGTGACAGCTCGTCCATGATGGCTTTCGCATCGCGCCGCATCCGGGCCCGGTCGAGAAATCCCAGGCGGGTGTGCGGTTCGCGGCCGATGAAAAGATTCTCCGCCACCGTCAGGTCCGGCGAAAGGCTGAAATGCTGATGGATGACGCTGATGCCCTTGGCGTCGCTGGGGGAGTGGAACTGGACGGCGTTGCCGTCGATGACGATCTCTCCCTCGTCCGGGTGATGCAGGCCGGAGATGCATTTCACCAGCGTTGATTTCCCGGCCCCGTTCTCGCCGGCAAGTCCCACCACCTCGCCAGCCGAGATGGCAAAGCTGACACCGTCGAGTGCCTTGACGCCCGGAAAAGACTTGCCGACGCCGCGCAAGGCGATGCTGTGTTTGCCGACCGGTGTTGCGGCGCTGTTGCGGGGCGAGGGGATGGACTTGCGGCCACTGGTCTTGAACAGGGCGGCGACACTCTGCGGCTGGCTGGTGAGAACAGCCACCAGAATGAGGCTCGCGGTCACGAAATAGATCAGGATTTGCGGCACCTGCAAGAAGGACAGGCCGGTGTTGATGACGCCCAGCAGCAGCGCACCGATCGCCGTTCCCCAGATGGAGCCCCGGCCGCCGGACAGTTTCGTGCCGCCGATGATCGCGGCTGTAATGGCTGTAAATTCAAGCCCGGTGCCGGCAAGCGGCTGTGCCGAACCGAGGCGGCCGATGGTGAGGATCGCGCCGAGCCCGGCTGTCGCGCCGGCAATCAGGTAGACGGAGATGCGCACGCGGTCGACGGGAACCAGAGAGGCCCGCGCTGCTCCCGCATTGCCTCCGATCGCATAGATCCAACGCCCATACACGGTGCGATTGAGCACGAACCACCAGAGGCCCAGGCAGATGGCGGCGATGATGACGGAGACCGGCAGGAGGCCGATTGTCTCGCGTCCCGCGAAAAGCAGGATCGGATCGGCGACCGCGATGCTGGATGCGCCGGAGAGACTGAGCGCCAGGCCGCGCGCAAACGCCATGGTGGCGAGCGTCGCGATGAAGGGGGAGATCCCGGCAAAGCCGATCAGCGCTCCATTGAGCAGACCTATCGCGGCACCGCCACCGATCGCGGCGAGAAGGCTCAAGCTCGCCGAGCCGGTTGCCGTGTAGGCAAGACCCGCGGCGATGCCGGAACAGGCGAGGTTGCTGCCAACGGAAATATCGATGCCGCGCGCGATGATCACGGCCGTCATGGCAAAAGAGATGAGGGCGATGACCGCACTCTGCTGCGCGATGCTGACAAGATTGCCGGTCGACAGAAAGCGCGGATCGATCCAGCCGAAGACGGCGATGGCGACCAGCAGCACCGCTATGAGAACCGGTTCGTTGCGCCGCAGAAACGGAGAGGTCCAGGACTGGAACATGGGTCGGTCCTCTTATCGAGCATCATGCGCGGTCACCGCGGAAGCGGCGACGGCGATCGTCAGGAAAAGGGGACGCCGGATGATACGTCATCCGGCGCTTGAGCCGCTTTAGGCTGTTACTTTGCCAAGGTCATGGCGGTCGCCGGAACCTTGGGACCGAGTTGCTCGGTATAGTTCTTTGCTTCCACCGCCTCTTTGTCGGTGTTGATGTAGTCGAAGGTGAGGCCATCCGCCTTGAGCTTCGCCGCCGTGGCATCCGAGGTCACGAAATAGGTCGGCATGAAGAGATCCTGCGGCAACTTTTCGCCGTTGGCCAGGCGAGCGGCAACGGCGATGTTCCAATAGCCGACACGATAGGCGCCGGTCAGCACGTCCATCACCATCTTGCCGTCGTCGATAAGCGGCTTCATCTCGGCGTCGCCGTCATAGCCGCCGTAGAGCAGCTGGGTTCCCATGGAACTGGCAACGGAATCGGCTGCCAGGCAAAGGCTGTCGGAGATGCAGCCGATGGCCTTCAGATCTGGATAGGTGGTGAGCCAGGTCTGGGCAGCATTCGTTGCCTTGGCTGCGTCCCAGCCGGTCGGCTCGATGCCTACGACCTTGATGTCCGGAAACTCCTTTTTCAGGGTTTCGACGAAGCCCTTTTCACGCGTGTCGGACACGAAGTTGCCACGCGAACCGACGAGCAGGGCGACTTCGCCCTTGCCGCCAAGCGACTTGCCGAGCGCGCGGGCAACCATCGACATGTTGTCGTAGTCCGGATAGAGCGTCGAGTAGTTCGAGCCGGCCTCGACCTTGTTGCCCATGGTGATCACCGGAATGCCGGCAGCAGTGGCTTTCTGGATGACCGGAATGACCGCATTCTTGTCGATCGGATCGATCAGGATCGCGCTGACGCCCTGATTGATGAAATTCTCGATGATGCTGACCTGTTTTTCCAGGCTGCCCTCGGCGCTCTGCCAGGTGGATTTCACCCCATAGTCAGCGGCTGCCACGTCGCCCGCTTCTTTCATGCGGACGAAGAAGGAATTCTGCAGGTCGATTGCCGCAAGCCCCAGAACCTTTTCCGCGGCAAGCGAGGGCGTTGCGATGGCGAGTGCGAGCAGAGCAATGGATGCTTTCAAGGAAATGCGCATGTTTCAGTTCTCCTCTTGTTGCGACAGGGCGATTCTTCGCCTCTTTTTCATGTCCCGCACGACGACCGTCCCAGCGACAGGCATTCCGGCGGTATTCCGCGGCACTCGTGCCGTATCCATGTCAGGCCCGTGTCCTCCGTGGACCGGCCTTTCTCAACCTCAGCCGTTCAGGCCTTCGACGCCGGCACCGCAGACAAGCCCCGCGATGCGGGCGCCGCGCGGCGGCTTGAAGGCTCCGCTCATCAACGCGGCCAGCGATGCCGCGCCGCTGAGGTCGGCGGCGATGCCGAATTCGAACCAGAGCAATTCAGCGGCCTTCTGCATGTCCGCATCCTCGACAAGGACGATGTCGTCGACGTGCTTGGCGACGATCTCGTAGATGCTTTCGTCCGTGCGGCCGCAGGCCATGGTCGCCACCTTCGTCGTTATCTCGGGCAAGCGAACGACACGGCCGGCAGCCAGGGAGGCGTGAAGGGTTGGTGAACCGGTCGGCTCGACACCAATGATCCTGGCGTCGGGTTTGGCGTGCTTCAGGACTTCGGACATGCCGCTGATGAGGCCGCCACCGCCGATCGCGACGATGTAGATGTCCGCATCGGGAATCTGGTCGACCATCTCCAGCGCCACGGTTCCCTGACCGGACACGATCTGCGCATCGGCGAAGGGATGCATGTAGAAGGCGCCGCGTGCCTTTGCCTCGGCCAATGCCGCCTCATGCGCGTCATCCCAGACCTTGCCTTCGAAGCGAACGTCAGCACCCCATTTGCGCAGCTTTTCCGCCTTCAACTGGCTTGCATTGCTCGGCAGGAAGATGATGGCGGGAACGCCGGCCTGGGCAGCCACATAGGCGGTGGCCAGGCCATGATTGCCGCCGGATGCGGCGACCAGTCCGTTTTCGATCCGGCTCGGCTCGAGCGTTTTCACCCGGTTCGTGGCGCCCCGGATCTTGAAGGAGCCGCTCACCTGGAGGCATTCGAGTTTCAAATAGACATCATTTTGAAGATTTGCGCCCGTGGCATGGTCGAGCTTGACGACCGGGGTGCGCCGTATGAAGGGGGCAATGCGCCGGGCAGCCGCCATGATGTCCTCATGGCCCATCGGTCAGTGCCTCCGGATATTCGTTGGCAAGCACGAAGCAGCAATTCCCCGGACGCACGCGGCCGGGCTGACGCTTGGCGAAAACGATGCCGTCGATGGGGTGAAGGAGATCGATGGGCGCGCGCGACGGCGTGTGGAGGAAGTGAATACGTCCGGCAAGGTCGCCCTTGCGGACGGCACTGCCGAGCGGGCTCAAGGGCTCGAAGACACCGTCCTCCTCGGAAAGCAGATAGCCTTCGCTTCCGGGCACCTTGAGCACGCGTGCGTTGGCACCAGGGGCAATGTCAGGCGCGCCTTTCAGGACGCCTGCGTGTTTCAGCACATTGCGGATGCCCCTGCGGCAGATGGCCAGCGCATCCTGACTGACAAGGCCGCCGCCGGCCATCTCACTGCCGATGACGATCAGCCCTTGTTGGTTGGCGGACGCGGTCGAGGTCCGGGTCTCACCGAGATTGTCGACCATGACAACGGTCGGCGCCCCGAAGGCGAGCGTCGCCTTGATGTTCTTGCGATGCCCCTGCGCGGTCGGGGAGGGCTCGATGATCGCGCTCGGCAGGATCATCAGGGACGAACCGCCGGAATGGAGATCCAGGAAGTAGTCGGCCTTCGGAAACAGGATGTCATGCACATAGGCCGCGATCTGACTTGTCAGCGTGCCGTTGAAATCGCCTGGAAACCTGCGGTTGAAATTCAACCCGTCGACCGGGGAGGTGCGGGTGCCGGCCTCGACAGCGCGAATGTTGATGGCCGGGATCGCGATGATGCGTCCGGCAATATCCCGTGGATCGATCTCGCGCAGAAGCTCGCCGAGCGCGATCGGACCCTCATATTCATCGCCGTGGTTGCCACCCTCGATCAGGACCGTCGGACCGTCGCCGTTCTTGATGACGGCGAGCGGAACGCGGACCGTGCCCCAGGCATCGTCGTGCGGCGATTGAGGCACATGAAAGAAACCGATCTGCTTGCCCTCGCGATCGAAGTCGACCGACGTGTAAACACTGTTGTTCCGGGGGGCGATGGTCGCGCGCGCAGTGTTTGCAGGTCTCGGTACGGTCATCGGTTCGGCCTCGAAATTCATCATCCCGAGCATCATGTCAGTTTTATATATGGTGTCAAGTTTGGATATAAAACCAATGGCAATTCCGATTTCTTGTCTTTATCGTGCGTGGACCACCGGGGATTCTTCGAATGGCAGATGACGCAAAAGAGAGTAGCAAACCGACCTATTCGGCCCCGGCGCTGACCAAGGGCCTCGATGTCCTGGAACTGCTGGCGGAGGCGCGGGCGCCCCTGACGATGAAAGAGATCGCGGAAGGCCTCGGCCGTTCGAAGAACGAGATTTTCCGGATGCTGATCGCGCTGCAGGAGCGTCAATATATCGAGCGCAACGCCGAGACCGACGCCTATTCATTGACCGACAAGCTTTTCAAGCTGGGGCTGCACACGCCGAGTGCCCAGGATCTCATGTCCGCCGCCATGCCCGAGCTGACGCAGATTGCCGGGGACTCAAATCAGTCGCCGCACCTTGTCGTCTTCAATCACGGCTTGACCGTCGTGACCGCGGCCGTCCCCGGCGGCGAGGACATGGCGTTCACGCTGCGCCTCGGATACGGCCGCCTGGCCACCGATGCGACCTCCGGCCATGTGATTCTTGCCTTCCAGCCGCCAAAGGTCGCGGCGCGGATGATCGATGAATGTGCGGCGCATTCCCCGGTGCCGCTGGATCGTGACGCGCTGGAAAAGCAGCTTCGTATCATCCGCGCGGACGGCTACTGGATGCGCGAGAGCCGTGATTTCGTCGGGATCACCGATATCTGCTGTCCGGTCATCGGACCGGACGGCAGCGCCGTCGCCTCCATTATCGTCGCCTATATCAATCGCCATACGCGTGAAAGCCGGCATGCCTATACTCTGGAGGTCCTGCGCGCTGCCTGCGATCGCATCTCCATGAAGCTGTCACCGCGGGTTCGCTGAGGGATCGTGAGGTGCTGAGGGCGCGGATGAAGCCCGGTCAGCGGGCCGTTTGCGCTGGTTAGATAATACCAGTATAGGTCCAGTCAGGAATGTTTTGATCCTGGGTGCTTCTCGCGCGGGAGGAAGGGCAATGACAACCGTGAGCCTGATCGGGCTTGTCAGTCGGGAAATGGAAGCGACAGCGTCCGATGTGCCGCTTTACAGACGGTTGAAATCGGCGATCGAGGCAGCGATCCGTTCCAATGCATTGAAGGCCGGCGCGGTTCTGCCGGGCGAGCGGGTTCTGGCGGAAGCCCTGTCGATCTCGCGTGTCACTGTGAGAAAAGCTCTGGCGTTGCTCGAAGAGGAAGGGCAGCTCAATCGTCGACATGGTTCCAAAACCGAGATCGGGTCGCGGGTCGAAAAATCGCTTTCGACGCTGACGAGCTTTTCGGAAGATATCCTAGCGCGTGGCCTGAAGCCTGGATGTCTATGGCTTTCCAAGCAGATAAGCCGCCCATCCCCAGCCGAAATGATGGCCCTGGGTATTGCGGGCAATACCAATGTGGTTCGCATGCGTCGTGTGCGGACAGCCGATGGCGCGCCAATCGCCGTCGAGGTCTCGGCCGTGCCGGTTCGCTTCCTTCCTTCGCCCGAGATGGTTCAGGATTCCCTCTATGAAGCGCTTGATGCACGCGGCTTCCTGCCTCAGAGGGCAATCCAGCGCATGCGCTCGCGCGGCGCGTCGCTGGAGGATGCAAAACACCTTCATTGCGAGGCGGGCGCACCGCTGCTTATGACCGAGCGCCGCTGCTTTCTCGCCGACGGACAGATCGTGGAATACTGCGAAACACGCTACAAGGGCGACGTCTACGATTTCGTCTTCGAGCTGCAAAGGTAATACCAGTTATGAACTGGTTGTAATCTGGTATTTTCCATTTATCGTGATGGCGACAGGGGAGTGCCTGACGTGCAGCGAGAAGATATCGCCAACAGTCTCATCGTGTCCTGCCAGCCGGTTCCCGGCGGCCCGATGGACAGTGCGCAATTCGTGACGGGCTTTGCCAAGGCCGCTCTTGAAGCGGGAGCCAAGGCCCTGCGTATCGAATCCGTGCCCTATGTCGCAGCCGCCCGCCTGGCCGTCCGCGCGCCGATCATCGGTATCGTCAAGCGCGATCTCTCTGACAGCCCCGTGCGCATCACACCCTATCTGGCCGATGTCGAGGCCTTGGCCGAGGCGGGCGCCGATATCATCGCTTTCGATGCGACGGACCGTGTCCGTCCCGTTCCGGTCGAAGCGCTTGTGAAAGCCGTCAAGGCCCGGAACAAGCTGACCATGGCCGATTGCTCTTGCCTTGACGATGCGCGCCGGGCCCTTGCCGCGGGTGTCGATTTCGTCGGCACGACGCTGTCCGGCTATGTCGGCGGGCCGGAGCCGGAGGATCCGGATATCGCCCTCATCGCTCAAATGCGAACCTTGACCCCGTACGTCATCGCCGAAGGGCGTATCCGGTCGCCGGAGCAGGCGGCTGCCGCCGCGCGCGCCGGCGCCTGTGCCGTGGTTGTCGGCTCGGCGATCACCCGTACCGAGCATGTCACCTCATGGTTCCACCAGGCGATTTCCGACGCCTATGCGGCGAGAGGCGCGCAAACCGCACTTGGCCCAACCGTCCTGGGCCCAACCGTCCTGGGCATCGACATCGGGGGAACCAAGACCATGGCCGCGCTGGTCAGCGGCGGCAAGGTGATCGAGGACATGATCGTGCCGACCGCGCGAGAGGCTGGGCCCGATGCCTGGCTTGCATCCCTGGCGCAAAGCGTGTCGGCCTGGTCGGGCCGCTTCAGTCGTATCGGCGTTGCGGTGACCGGACTGGTGCAGGACGGACGCTGGTCGGCATTGAATCCGGCAACCCTCGGCATTCCCGACGGCTACCCGCTGGTCGAAAGGGCATCCGCTGTTTTCGGCAAGCCGGTCTGTGCGTTCAACGATGCCCAGGCAGCCGCCTGGGGCGAATACAAATTCGGCGCCGGGCAAGGTCGTGACATCGTCTTTCTGACCATCTCGACCGGAATTGGCGGCGGCATCGTTTGCAACGGCCGATTGCTGTCCGGGCTTGCCGGTCACTTCGGTCTGATCCGTGGCCTGTCTGAAGACCGGGCCCCGCTCGAAGACAGCACCTCCGGCCGTTGGATCGCTTCGCAAGCCTTCAAGGCCGGCTTCAAGGCCGATGCCGTCGATGTGTTCCGGCGTGCGCTGAAGGGCGAGGCCTGGGCCGACGCCATCGTCTCGCGGAGCGCCTCGCGGGTCGCGACCTTGTGCCGGGACATTCAGATGATGTTCGATCCGAAATCGATCGTCATCGGCGGCAGTATCGGTCTTGCCGAGGGTTATCTCGACCGGGTGCGCGCGCATCTGGGCGACGTTCCACTGCGCCTTTCCTCCGATCTCGTTGCGGCAAAGCTCGCAGGCCATGCCGGCGTCATCGGCGTGGCCGACCTTGCCGAATGGGCAAGGTAACGGCGCCGCGCAGTCATGCCATGCAAAAATCATCAAAAAAGAAGGGAACGATCATGAAACTGAACAGGACGTCTTTTGCGCTTATGGCCACCCTCCTTGCGGGGACGGCTTTGCCGACCTTTGCCAACGCAACGGTGACCGTGCTCGGCTGGCCCGGCGGCTCCGAGGAAACCGCACTGCGGGCAACCGTGGAAACCTATAACAAGCAGGCAAGCGATGCCGACAAGGTGGAGTTGCTGTTCTTCAACCGCGAAGGCTTTTACGACAAGCTGCAGGCCGACATGGCGGCCGGATCCAGTGCCTTCGACGTGAATCTCGTCGCCACCTACTCGCTCGGTCGCTACGCGCCTTACATGGAACCGGTCGATCTTGGCGCGGACGCGGCCAAGGTTTTCGGCGAATCCGTTCTCAAGACGATGCAGTTCGACGGCAAGCAATATGGCGTGTCGACCGACCTTTCGCTGCACTTCATGTACTATCGCAAGGATCTCATAGACGCCCTGATGAAGGATGACGCTGCCAAGAAGACTTATGGTGAAATCGCCCAGAAATATCTCGGCAAGCCGCTGCAGCCCAAGGATCCGGACAGCTGGACCTGGGACGACTGGGCAGCCACCGCCCTCTACTTCACCAAGCAGGTGAACCCCGACAGCCCGGTGCGCTACGGCACGGTCCTGCAGATGAAGAACCTGCTGTTCAACATGATGGTCTTCCAGTCGCTGCCGCGCTCCTATGGCGGCGACTGGATGGACAAGGACGGCAACGTCACGGTGGATTCCAATGCCTACAAGACGGGCCTCGAACTCTACAAGAAGCTCTATGATGCCGGCTCATCGCCCAAGGATTCGCTGAGCTACGAATACGCGGAAACCAACGCGGCCTTCGCATCCGGTCAGGCCGCGACAGCGCTGCAGTGGAATGCCGCGGCGGCGGATCTGACCAGCACTGAAAAATCCCCGGCCGTCGCCGAGGTGACCGGGATCGTCGCGCCGCCGGCAGGTCCCGACGGACGCGCCGATCATATCCACGGCCTTGGCTTGGGCCTCAACAAGAACGCCAAGAACAAGGAAGGCGCCGTCAAGTTCCTGAAGTGGCTTGCCACCGAGGATGCGGCCCTGCTCTATGCGCGCAGCGGCGGTTCGCCGGCATTGTCTCCCGACGTCGTCGCCAAGGTTGCGAAGGAACGTCCCGACCTCGTCAAGCTCGGCGAATTCGCCAGCAAGTACGGCTATGTCATGACCGGGGCGACGTCCGCGAGTGCGCTCCCGGTCTATGAGCTGCAGGCAAAGGAGTTCACCGGCTACTGGTCCGGCCAGCAGAGCCTTGAGGATGCGCTCGCCCACACCAAGGCGGGCATGCAGGACCTTCTCAAGAAATGAACCATTTGCCGGACGCCGGGTCGAGGCTCGGTGTCCGGCGCGTTTGGCGGATCGACATGGCCCTTGTGACACGTGCCGAAGGCAGGATGTATCTGACGCCGCTGGTCGGCTTCCTGCTTCTGTTCCTCGGCTTTCCGGCGATCGTCAATCTGATCTATTCCGTTTCGACCGTCACATTCGAGACGCTGCGCAGTCCGGTGTTGAGTGGTTTCAGCAACTATGTCGCGGTGTTGAACGACCGCGAATTCTGGAGCTCGGCCTGGTTCTCTCTGCGCTTCGGTATTCTTACCGCATCAGCGGAATGTCTGATCGGTCTTTTCCTTGCCATCTTCCTGGCGCCGCTTCTGGGCAAGCGACCAGTCCTGATGGCGCCGTTGATGCTGCCGCTGATGGTCGCGCCGGCCATGGTCGGTCTCATGTACCGGCTGGTGCTGCATGAATTCGCAGGTCCCGTCCCCTACTATCTCTTCGAATGGTTCGGCGACAGCCCGGCCTTCCTCGACATGAACAATGCTTTCCGCACCCTTGTCGTCGTGGAAACGCTGCAATGGACGCCTTTCGCCTTCCTGCTCTTCTACATGGCCTATTCGGCCATACCGCTCGACCTGCGCGAAGCCTCCTCGCTCGACGGCGCATCACCGCTTGAGATCGTCCGCTGGATCGACCTGCCATTGATGAAGCCGACGCTGGTCATCGCGTTTTTCATCCGTTTCATCGACGGTTTCCGGGTGTTCGACAATGTCTACGCGCTGACCGGCAGTGGCGCTGGCGGCTCGACAACCTCCTTGTCGATCTACATCTACCAGGCCTTCTTCAAGGAAGGGGCTATCGGCAAGGCGGTCGCCGCTTCGGTTGTCCTGTTTCTGGCGTCGTTCATCGTTCTCCACGGCCTTAACCGGCTTGCCGGCCGCAGGAAGGGTTGACGATGGTGAAGGCACTGCGCTGGATCGTTTTCGCCATCGCCGTGCTGGCGATGAATTTCCCCATTGTCGTGACGTTGATCACATCGCTCAAAAGCCAGCGCGAGCTTTCGACGAACCCGGGTTTGTGGATCAGCCAGCCGACGCTCGACAACTATCTGGAGGTCCTGACGCAGACCAGCCGCTTCAACATCTATGCCTATCTGCTCAACAGCACCGTGGCAGCGTTGATCGGAACCGGCCTTGCGATCGTGCTCGCGTTCCCGGCCGCCTATGCGATCGCGCGCAGCGAATCGGGAAAGCGCTTGGTCCTGCCGATCGTCATCAACCTTCGCGCCGTGCCGCTGATCATCTTCGCGATCCCGCTTTACATGATGTACCAGTGGCTGGGTCTGCTCGATACGCGGATCGGGCTCGGGCTCATCCTGACGATCGTCAACGCGCCGCTTGCACTCGTCATCCTGGTGAACGCGATTTCCGATGTGCCGGCCGAACTCGACGAGGCGGCGAAAGTCGATGGCGCAAGTTCCTTGCAGGTGATGATGATGATCGTCCGGCCGGTGATCCGCCCGGCGCTCGTCACGACCTTCATCTTCGGCTTCATCACCGCCTGGAACGAATTCCTCTTCGGCCTCATGCTGACAACCAGTCGTGCCGTCCCGATGACGGTCGGCGCGTCCTTCTTTTTCGCTGCGAGCGGCGGTGGCGTACAATGGGGAACCGCTTCCGCGGTCATGATGCTGGGCGCCTTGCCGCCGGCATTGCTGGGTCTTGTGATGTATCGGCAGATATCGGGATCCATGACCGCTGGAGCGGTCAAAGGCTAATTCGGTGACAGGTTGTGATGTGGAGATCCCGTGGAGTATGCGATGCGACCGCCGTGCGGCTGGCGGAAGGGCTGCTGATCGTCACCAATCTCTTGGACCGCGGCCCGAGGGAAGCTGAATCGAACGGGAGGTTTGATTGACCTACGACTTCTGCGTGATCGGCGGCGGCATCGTCGGACTTGCGACGGCCAGGGAATTGCTGGCGCTTCGCCCGCGGGCCAGCCTGCTTCTGCTCGAGAAGGAGGATACGGTCGGCAAGCATCAGACGGGGCACAACAGCGGCGTCATCCACGCCGGCATCTACTATGTGCCGGGCAGTCTCAAAGCGCGGCTTTGCATCGAGGGGGCACGCGCGACCAAGGAGTTCTGCGACGAGCATGCGATCCGCTACGACACCTGCGGCAAGCTGATCGTCGCGACCAACGCGCTTGAGATGACCCGCGCCGACGCGCTCCATGAGCGGGCAATTTCGAACGGACTCAATTTGCGGCGGGTGGGAGAATCCGAGCTAAGGGAACTGGAGCCGCAAATTGCCGGCATCGGCGCCTTGCTCAGCCCGGAGACGGCGATCGTCGACTACCGGGACATCTGCCGGAAAATGCTGTCGCTTCTGCAGGCCGCCGGCGCGACCATCCATTTCGGCGAAACGGTGACCCGGATCAAGGAGACCGGCTCTGTCGTCGAGATCGGCTCCAAGGGCGTGAGCTGGCAGGCGCGACAACTCGTCTGCTGCGCCGGGCTCCAGTCCGATCGGCTGGCGCGCATGGCAGGCGCGGATATTTCCTACCGGATCGTGCCGTTTCGGGGCGAATATTTCCGCCTGCCGCCAAGGCTCAACCGGATTGTCAGCCATCTCATCTATCCGGTGCCGGACCCCGACCTGCCGTTCCTCGGAATCCATCTCACGCGCATGATCGATGGATCGGTGACGCTCGGTCCCAATGCGGTGCTCGGCCTGTCCCGGGAGGGCTATCCGAAATTCTCCATCAACGCCCGCGACGCGGCCGACATGATAGGTTTTCCGGGATTCTGGAAGCTTGTGATGCGGCATCGGCGCCATGCGGCGCACGAGCTCGCCAATTCGCTTTCGAAGCGTGGCTATCTGGAAGAGTGCAGGAAATACTGTCCGACGCTTGAACTCGCGGACCTGACGCCTTACCCGGCCGGCATCCGTGCCCAAGCGGTTACGGCATCTGGCGAGGCCGTGCACGATTTCCTGTTCACGCAGACGCCGCGCACCCTGCACGTTGGAAACGCTCCGTCACCGGCGGCGACTTCGGCCATTCCCATTGGTCGGATGATTGCGTCCAAGTGTATCCAACACATGCGCTAAGGCTCGACAGTTGGAAGTCGTCCTGCTCTGTCGCACTACCGGTCCAATCGGGACGCACTTTCGTCTTGCACTCCGCCGAGCGAAAAGTGACGGTGGTTAGCATCAGCACTTTTCCGGCTTCGGGGCGTTCCAAATTGTAATGGCCAGACGCCGGGACGCCAGGTCAATTCGAGTGCGTCCGACGCCAGCAAAGTGAGCGTTGGCTGTCGCGCCGCCGGTCGACCACCAGGGTTGCCGCGATCCCAACCGATGGCGTAGACACCCACCCGTGGTTGGCGTTTGAAATTGGCGGAGAAAAAGCACATGTCAGAACAGATGAAGGTTATCTCCGCTGCCAAGTCGCATGGCGGCGTGCAGGGCGTCTATTCCCATGCTTCGGAGGCCTGCGCCTGCGACATGAATTTTGCCGTTTTCGTGCCGCCGCAGGCCCGTGAAACGCCTTGTCCCGTGGTGTGGTACCTCTCCGGCCTCACCTGCACCCATGCCAATGTGGTGGACAAGGGCGAGTACAGGCGGATGGCCTCGGAGCTTGGCCTGGTCGTCGTCTGTCCCGACACCAGTCCGCGCGGCACCGATATTCCTGACGAGAAGGACAATTGGCAGTTTGGCAGTGGCGCCGGCTTCTACGTCGATGCGACGCAGGAGCCTTACGCGAAGAACTATCGCATGTACTCTTACATCACCAAGGAACTGCCGGCCCTGATCGCGCAGGAGTTTCCGACCGACATGAGGCGTCAGGCGATCTTTGGCCATTCGATGGGTGGCCATGGGGCGCTGACGATTGCGCTGAAAAACCCGGAACGCTTCAAAAGCTGTTCGGCGTTTGCGCCGATCGTGCAGCCGGCCACCGCCGGCTGGTCGAGGCCGGCCTTCGAAAAATATCTCGGCAAGGACGAGGCCTCATGGCGGAGCTACGACGCCACCTCACTCATCGAGGATGGACACCGTTTTCCGGGGTTTCTCATCGATCAGGGAACGTCGGACGGATTTCTGAATGATGGGCTGAGGCCCTGGCTTCTGGAAGCGGCCTGCGCCAAGGCCGGCATTCCGCTGACACTGCGAATGCAGGACGGTTACGACCACTCGTATTTCTTCATTTCCAGTTTCATGGACGACCATCTGAGATGGCACGCCAAAAGATTGTCTGATGCAACAGCCGGCGCATAGCGCCGGTCGCGCCGCGCTGCTCATTCGCCCCCGTTGCCCGAAGATGGACAATCTCGTTGGTTCAGTTCGTCTTCAGCTTGCCGACGCGGTTTTCGGCGATCCAGCGGGCGGCGAGCACCAATGCGCCCATGCTGAAATCCTTGCCGTGCCTGGCCACCATCTCTTCCGACAGTTTGGCCAACCGTTCGAAGAATTCGTCCTTGCTCTCGTCCTCTGCGGTGAGTTCGGTCTGCATTCTATCCTCCTGTTTCATCCGGACTGTGTCCGTTATTTGAACATCTGAGCTGGAAAGGTGACGATCGCGGCAGTGCCGTCGACGGCGCCCACCGCCAGATGCCGTCCGTCGCCGGACCAGGCAAGCGCGGTGACCGCGCTGCCCAAAGGCCTGACGAGGAGTTCGTCGCGGGCGCCGATCTGGGCGATGGTGATCCGGCCGTTGGCGTAACCCGCCGCAATGAGTTTCTTCTGCGGATGCGCCGCCACCGTTTCGACCAGCACCAGCCCGGCACGACCCGTCTCCAGCGCGCCGGAGGTTTCGCCGCCAACCGGCGGCGCGGTCATCGACCAGCCGGCAATCCGAAAGGCGCCCGGGGCAAACAACACATTCGCCGGCTCGCTCCAGCACACGGTCCGCACCGGCGATGGAAATCCCGTGACGATGTCAGCGCGGCCGTCGGCCATGCTGACCAGGGCAAGGCCTCCGGTTTCGAGCCCGCAGGCCAGCCAGGTGCCGTCGCCGCTCCAGCGGATCGACACCGGGCGCGCTGGAAAAGAGACATCGCGTATCAAGACGGCGTCGTCTTCGACAGACCAGATCGATAGTCCCTCATCCAAGCCGCAGGCGAGGCGACGCCCGCCAGGTGAGAAGGCAAGGGCGTCCATGGATGATGTCACGGTCTGTTTCAGTTGCACTGCCCCGCCTTGGCCGCGTGACAGGAAGACATCATGCCCGTTGCTTATGGCTGTCATGTCCGTCCTGGCGCTGTGGTCGATGGCGACGATCGGTCCGTCGATCCGGACCAAGGGATCCGCTGCTTCACCGTCGGCGGCCAGATGCAGCACTTCACCGCCGGCGGTGCCGACCAGAAAGCCGGAATGCGCATAGGCGGCGAGCGGGACATCGCCATCTCCGAATGCCGCCGTTGCGATCAGCGGAACGGGTGGCTTTTCCCTTGGGCGGATCGTCGTCTGCCCGAGATCGTTGCTCACCCTGATACGCGTTTCAGGCGGCTCGTGATCCGCGACCGTGGCAATGGCGATGGTTCCATCCACACAGGTGAAGGCAACAGCCGAACCGTCGGTGCTGAAGCGCAGATCGGCGATTGCCGACGGGCGACGCCAGCTCCGCGCCAGAAGGTCGAACAAGGTCAGGTTCTGCATTGTCTGCTGATTCATGCCGTCTCTCCCGTCAGTCCTTGTTGGCCGTCGCCGCAAGCCGGCGATCAACGTCCTCGACATCGCCTTCCGCAGCTATGATGCGGTCCTCGCACGCCGTGCATGCCTGCAGAACCGCCGCTGCACTCTGCTCTGCCTCATGCAAGTCCCGCACCAGTTGCTCGCTGGCGCCGCTTCTGCCGATTTCCAGCTCCAGGCGCAGCACATCCATCTCGATGCCGGCGCGCTTCTGATTGAGCCGCAGCGCCTCGGCGGTGAGCGCGGAGACGCTGGCGACCAGGTCGAGCCGGCGGGCGAGCAGCGCGTCACGCCTGGCGATATCGGATCCTCCTGTCATTTTTTGCTCCCCCAAGGCCCGGGTGGTTTTTCGAAGGCCGACAGCAATTTTGGCAACGTGCCGGCCTGCGACTGGAACTGTTTTTCGGCCGTCTCGATGTGGCTCTTGAGCTGATCCCAGATGTCGACGCGGATCATCGATGTCGTGTCGCCGGTGAGGCGCTCGATCTCGTCGACGCGGAACTGGCGCGTCAGCGAAACGCCGGAAAACACGAAGTCCCGCAACAGGATCGCGTGGTTTTCGATGAACAGATGGATCATCGGATGCGTTTCCGTGGTGACGCCGCCGGCGGCAAGCTCGGCCCGGATGAAGTCCTGGAAGTGGCTTTGCAGGCGATGTTGGCTCTCGCCCATGAAGCGCATGACAAAGACCAGATCGCGGGGCATCAGCCTGACAAGATCGCCGGTGACACCGTCGGCCTGGCTGGACATTGGCTCGGGCGGTCCCCGACTGTCTCTATCGCTCGGCATTGTCTCTCTCCAGCGGGAGGCCCGCCCATGGGCGGGCCTTCAAATAGTAGAGAAAGACGTAGAATTGAATAGATGATATTTGTTTTCGTGTTTGCTGCGAATGCTAACTAAACATATTGCAGTTGCGAATAGACGATAAATATTACAAGCGCACGTTACGACTGTAAAAGAACGTTACAGTTGGCCGTATGCTCATGTGTTGCAAGAGCAGCGATTTTGTTTTGAGCCCCAGCCGTGGGCGCTATTTTCAAATTGGCACGGCGCTTGCTTTGTACATTCATACAAGAAGCCCATCGCGCTTTTGACGCGGTGCCAAAAGAACGAAGGAACGGAGGAAGCAGAGACCGCTTCGATACGCCCATCGCACATGCGGTTGGCGCCGCGGGTCTCTGCCAAAACACCTCGAAACCTTTGCCGCGATCCACTTGAACGGCCGGACCATGAGTCGCGCCTTGATGCGCAACCCTTTGTCGTGCCGCTCGCACTCTCACTGCGGTGCTGTGTGCCGCTTCATGCCGGGGTCAAGGGACCTGCGGCTCAAACCTGGTGGAGGCTTATGACCATGACGTCTCTGACGCTCAACAAGATTACCTCGCAGCGCGGAATCTCCGTCGGCGAGGCAACTAAGAAGATTGCCGATCTGGGCTGGAATCCTTCCTACGTCCAGGAAGCGATGACGTTTCCGACCGACTACAAGATCAACAAGACGCCGCGTGACCCGATGAAGCAGGTTCTGCGGTCGTATTTCCCGATGCAGGAAGAAAAGGACAACCGCGTCTACGGTGCGCTCGATGCGGCGCTGCGCGGCGACATGTTCCGCAACGTCGAGCCGCGTTGGGTCGAGTGGATGAAGCTCTTCCTGGCCATCATCCCTTTCCCGGAAATCTCGGCTGCCCGCTCGATGGCGATGGTCGCCCGCATCGCGCCCGGTGAGGAACTCAGAACCGGCTTCACGATGCAGATGATCGACGAGTTTCGTCACTCGACGATCCAGATGAATTTGAAGAAATGGTACATGGAGAACTACATCGATCCGGCCGGCTTCGACATTACCGAGGAAGCCTTCGGAAAATGCTACGCCACGACCATCGGCCGGCAGTTCGCCGAAGGCTTCATCACCGGCGACACGATGACCGCCGCCTGCATGTACCTGACCGTTGTGGCCGAGACCGCCTTCACCAACACGCTGTTCGTCGCCATGCCTTCGGAGGCCGCCCGCAACGGCGACTACGCGCTGCCGACGGTGTTCCTGTCGGTGCAGTCCGACGAGAGCCGGCATATCGGCAATGGCCACTCGCTGCTCATGGCGGCGCTCAAAGAGCCGGAAAACCACCTCTTGCTCGAGCGTGACCTGCGCTACGCCTTCTGGCAGAACCACGCCATCGTCGATGCTGCCATCGGCACCTTCATCGAATACGGCACCACCAACCGCGACAAGAACAAGGAGTCCTACGCGGAAATGTGGCACCGCTGGATCTATGAGGACTACTATCGCACCTACATGCTGCCGCTCGAAAAATACGGCATCAAGGTCCATCACGACGACGTCCAGGCGGCCTGGGAGCGCATCACCAAGAAGAACTACGTCCACAAGGTCGGGCAGTTCTTCGCGGTTGGCTGGCCGGTCAATTTCTGGCGCATCGAAGCCCAGACCGACAAGGACTTCGAGTGGTTCGAGCACAAATATCCAGGCTGGTATGCCGAGTTCGGCGATTTCTGGAAATGGTATGCCAAGCTCAGCCACAAGGGCGAGAAGGTACTGCTGTTCAACAGCGACGTCGGCTACGTCTACCCGCACCGCTGCTGGTCCTGCCTCGTTCCCTGCCTGATCCGCGAGGACATGGTGGTCGGCGAGATCGACGGCCAGCTCCATACCTTCGCCCACGAACTCGACAAGTGGACCGCAACGGTCGCCTTCGCCGACGAGTATCAGGGCCGGCCGACACCCGCGATGGGCCGCTTCAGCGGCAAGCGCGAGTGGGAAACGCTCTATGACGGCTGGGATCTGGCCGATGCGATCAAGGACCTGAACTTCGTCCGTTCCGACGGCAAGACGCTGGTTCCACAGCCGCATCTGCGCTTCGACGACAAGGAGATGTGGACGCTCGACGACGTGCGCGGCAACACGCTCGGATCGCCGCTCAATGCGCTGCGTGCCATGTCGCCCGCGGACCGCGAGAAGCATCTGGCGGAGTACGCCAAGGGCTTCACCATCAACCCCTGCAACTGATCAGGCCAAAGGGGGGCGGGTTCGTCCCGCCCCTTCCTTTCACTGGAGGTCCGTATGTCGGAAACCCACACGGTCAGGCTCAGCCCGGTCGGCGTCGAATTCGACGTCGAGCATGGCGAAACGGTGCTCAACGCCGCGTTCCGCCAGGGCATCGCCCTGCCGCACGGCTGTAAGGAAGGGCAATGCTCGGCCTGCAAAAGCGTGTTGCTCGAAGGCGAAGTCGACATGCTGAAATACTCGACCTTCGCGCTGAACGACATGGAGAAGGAGAGCGGGCACGTCCTGTTGTGCCGCTGCATCGCCTTCTCCGACCTGGAAGTCGAGCTTCTCAACTATGACGAGGAGATTTTGGCGAAAGCGATCGCCGTGAAGACGTACAAAGGCCGGATTGCTCGCATCGAGCAGCTGACCCACGACATTCGCGGCATCGAGATCGAACTCGGCTCCCCAATGAAGTTCTGGGCGGGGCAATATGTCGACATCACGGTTACCACGCAAAAAGGGGAGACGATTACGCGCTCGTTCTCCATGGCAAATACGCCGGACCAAACCGAAAAACTCTCCTTCATCATCAAAAAATACCCTGAGGGAAAGTTCTCGGGAGAACTCGATTCCGGAGGAATCAAGGCCGGAGCCGAAGTCACCGTCGTCGGACCCTATGGAACCTGCTTCCGCCGCGACGAACGGCAAGGACCCTTGATCCTGGTCGGCGCCGGCTCAGGCATGTCGCCGATCTGGTCGATCCTCAACGATCACCTGAAGAGCGGCGAGAAACGTCCGGTCTATTTCTTCTACGGCGCCCGTACCCGCAACGACCTGTTCTATCTCGACAGGATCGCCGAGCTGGTCGGCAATCATTCCGACGTCACCTTCATTCCCGTGCTGTCGCACGCCAATGACGACGCCGAATGGCAAGGCGAACGTGGCTTCGTGCACCAGAGTGTCGACGCCGTGCTCAAGCAACTGGCGGTCGACGGGCAGGGCGATGTCCATGCCTGTGGCCCGCCGCCGATGATCGATGCGCTGCAGCCGGTCCTGTTCATGAATGGCTTCGAAACGGAGCGGATCTTCTTCGACAAGTTCACCACATCGGCAGGTGCAACGCCGGCCCATTGAGGGCGGCCACGCACAGCCAACCACAACTGCAACAAGGGAGAGAGACTATGCCTGCAACCTCGAGTTCAGTCGGATCAGGAGCCGCCGGCGCGGCAATCTTCGCCGACTCCGACAGCCGGAAATACCGGTATTTCGACCCGAAAGGCCAGCGCGCCACTCACTACGAGGACATGACGGTCGACGTCCAGCCGGACCCGGAACGCTATCTGATCCAGGACTGGATCATCTCCTTCGCCGACGGCAAGGGCGCTTATGTCAAGCAGAACACCGCCGCGCAGAGCTCCAACTGGCATGCCTTCCGCGCCCCCGACCAGGAGTGGGAGCGTACGCACTACCAGCGCCAGTCGAAGATCGAGACGATGGTGCAGAGCGTCATCAACAACGCGCGCAAGTCGGGCACCCCGAAGACCTTCGACAAGGCCTGGGTAAAGATCCTGCAGACGCAGCTCGGCGCCTGGAAACACGCGGAATTCGGGCTCGGCACGTCGCTGATGCAGGCGCAACGTTACGGCTACACCCAGATGATCAACAACGCGACGCTGACCAACTCGTCCTACAAGCTCAGGCTTGCCCAGGACATCACCCTCTACCTTGCCGAGATCGGCATGGACCTGCCCGACTGGGACGACGAGCTCGGCAAGAAAGCCTGGCTCGAGGACAAGAACTGGCAAGGCACGCGCGAGGCGGTCGAGACCATCATGGGCGCGACCGACTATCTCGAGCAGTATTTCGCCATCAACATCGTCTTCGAGCCGCTGGTGGGCGAAGTGTTCCGCTCCGGGTTCCTGATGCAGATCGCCGCCGCCAACCATGACTTCATCACCCCGGCGGTGATCTCGGCGGCCGAGGCCGACTATGAGCGCAACCTCGCCAACACGATCGACCTCATGCATCTCCTCGCCAATGACGAGAAGCATGGCCCCGCCAACAAGAAGCTCTTCCAGGGCTGGGTCAAGAAACACGGCGCGCTCGCCGACAAGGCAGCCGCCGGCCTGCAGCCGATCTGGTCGATGCCGCATTCCAAGCCGGTCGCTTTCACTGACGTTCGCGCCAAATCCGAAGAGCGGATTGGCCAGATCCTCGGCGAACTCGGCCTCAAGCGCTGAAACAGGAGAAATCGTCATGTCACTATCAGCACGCGACGCAACACATTCCAACATCTTCAAGGCGATGAAGGACATCACCTTCGAGCAGACGATTTCGCATCAGTGCGGCGTCACCATGAACGACTCGGTCGAGGCCAGGGCCATCGCCGAATTCATGGGCCAGAAGCCGGGGGTGACCATCACCTACCAGCCGGCACTGATCCGTATCGACGGTGACGGCAAGCTGATCTTCAAGATGGACGCGATCGGCGAGTATCTCGGCCGCGAGATTTCGGCCGAGACCTTCGAGGTCAACACCTCCACCCATTACGGCCGCATGGTTCGCGTCGACGACAACACCGTGATCCTGTTCGGCAACATGGACGAGATGTTCGAATACATCGAATAGGCGCCACGAAAATCCGGTGCGCCGCCGGGTGCGGCGCGCCGAACCGATCAACGCGATTGCTGCGGAGGCAACCATGTACAGAACACCGGAAGGCAAGGACATTTTCGTGGTCGACGGCCACACCCATTTCTGGGACGGCAGCCCGGAAAACCAGAAGAACATCCACGGCAAGCAGTTCATCGAGTGCTTCTATGCCTATCACACGGGCTTGAGCCCGAAGGACCAGCTGTGGGAGAAGAGCAAGTTCGAGAAATACAGTGCCGACGACCTCTATCGCGACCTGTTCATCGACGGGCCCGATGATGTGGCGATCGTCCAGTCGACCTATCTCAAGGACTTCTACAAGAACGGCTTCAACACGATCGAGCGCAACGCCGAGGTGGCCAAGCGGTATCCGGAGCGGTTCATCGTCAACGGCGCCTTCGATCCGCGCGACGGCGAGAAGGCGCTTGAGTACATCCACTTCCTCAAGGAGACCTACGACGTCAAGGGCGTGAAGATGTACACGGCCGAATGGAACGGCGCTTCCAAGGGCTGGAAGCTCACCGATCCCGATGCCTACAAATGCTTCGAACTCTGCGACAAGCTCGGCATCAGGAACATCCATGTTCACAAGGGCCCGACCATCCTGCCGCTCTCAAAGGATGCGTTCGACGTCCATGACGTTGATCACGCAGCGACGGATTTCCAGGGCCTCAACTGGATCATCGAGCATTGCGGCCTGCCGCGTCTCGACGATTTCTGCTGGATCGCGACGCAGGAAACCAATGTCTATGGCGGCTTGGCGGTGGCACTGCCCTTCATCCACGCGCGTCCGCGTTATTTCGGCGAGGTCATCGCCGAACTGCTGTTCTGGCTCGGGCCGGAGAAGATCCTGTTCGGCTCCGACTATGCGATCTGGACGCCGCGCTGGCTGGTCGAGAAATTCTGGGCCTACCAGATCCCGCAGGATATCGCCACTGAGCGGGGTGTGCAGCTAACCGACGAGATCAAGGAGAAGATCCTCGGCCTCAACGCCGCGCGTCTCTACAACATCGACATCGAAGCCAAGAAGAAGGCGCTTGCCAGCTCGCCCTTCAGCATTGCGGCGGAGTAGGAGCCATGGCAACCGCCAGCATTTCCGGCGACTGCCAGAAGGAACTCTGGCGGCGCCTTGGTGAGGTCAACGACCCGGAACTCGACGAACCCGTCACCGAGATGGGCTTCGTCGAGCGGGCCGCGGTGACTGGCGATGGCAGTGTGGAGATCGACTTCCGCCTGCCGACCTACTGGTGCTCGCCCAACTTCGCGTTCCTGATGCTGGACGGCGTCCGCAAGGCACTCGACCAGCTCTCCTGGAAGCCTGCCTATCGCGTCAAGCTGCACGACCACATGTTCGCCGAAGAGGTCAATCGCGGCATGGCAGAAGGCAAGAGCTTCGGCGACATCTTCGCCGTGCTTGCCGAGGATCAGGATCTCGGCGCGCTGCGTGAAACCTTCGCGATGAAGGCATTCAAGCGGCGCCAGGAGGCGGTCCTGCGCGGCCTCAAGGCGCACGGCCTGACCGATCGCGAAATCCTCGGCATGGACCTGCCGGCATACGACGTCGCGCGGTTCGAACCGGGCGAGGCGGCCAAACAGCAGCCGAGGTACCGGGCGGCCATGCTCGAACGGTTTCCCGGTCGCCGGGCGGATGATCCTGTGTTCGTGACATGGGAAGGGCAAAAAATCCCGCCGGCCGCACTCAGTGCCCATCTCGCCGAGCTGCGTGGTGTGCGCATCAACATGGAGTTCAACGGCGCGCTGTGCCGGGGGCTCAAGCAGACCAGATACAAGGAACTGGATGTGGTCGACGGCGAACCAACGCTGGTCGATTTCATTCTGGATCGCGTGCCGGCCGGGCCCGCACCGAACGCCTGAAGCAGAGCCGACAGCAACGGCCTCCCTCGCACGAGGCCCCTAACCAACAACCCGCCCGTAAGGCGGAAGGAGGAATCATGCCCAAGATAATGCTTCACAATTCCGAGGCCCGCCGGGCTCTCGCCCGTGGCGTCTTCCGGCTTGCAGCCGCTGTCGAGCCAACGCTCGGCCCCAAGGGCATGAACGCCATGATCGACCGGCCGATCGGCACGCCGATGGTGACCCGCGACGGTGTCAGCATCGCCTCCGAGATCGAGCTGCACGACCGTTTCGAAAACATGGGCGCGCAAGTCGTCCGCGAAGTGTCGATGCAGACCAACGAGATCGCCGGCGACGGCACCACGACGGCCATCGTGCTCGCCAACGCGCTCATCCAGGGCGGCGTCGAGGCGAATGACCGCGGCGTGAAATCCGTCGATCTGTGCAAAGGCATCGACCTCGCTGTGGCGGCGGTGGTGGCGGCACTCAAGTCTTCGGCCAGGCCGGCCAAGGGCAACGGCATCCTGGCGTCGGTCGCCAACATCGCCGCGACCAACACAAAACTTGGCGCATTGGTGGCTGAAGCGCATCAGCGGGTGGGCGCCGAAGGCGTCATCACCACCGACTTCAGCGTCACCACCGAGACCACGCTCGATGTCGTCGAGGGCATGTCCTTCGAACGCGGCTACCTCTCGCATCACATGGTGACCGATCAGGAGAAGATGGAGGCCGTGCTCGAACGGCCCTACATCCTGATGACCGACCTCAAGATCAAGGAACCCGGGCAGCTCGATGCGGTTCGCCGCATTGCCGATGAGGATGGCCGGCCGCTGCTGGTCGTGTCGGAGGAAATGTCGCCGGAAGTGGTGGTGACGCTGCTCGGCAAGCAGGGACCGGGACGATACCTCGTCGTACACCCGCCGGAATATGGCCACTGGCGCAAGGCGATGATGGAGGATCTGGCCATCATCACCGGCGGCAAGGTGATCGCGCGCGATCTCGGCGGCCGGCTGGAGGATATCACCGCCGAGGATCTCGGCACGGCAGACCGGGTGAAGACCAGTTCGTCCTACACCTCGATCATTCGTGGCGGCGGCGACCATACGGCAATCGCCTCGCGCCGTGCCCAGGTGCAGCGGCAGTATGAAGCCTCGCCACCGAACATCGACCAGGACAAGCTGCGCGAGCGCCTGGCCAAGCTCTCCGGCGGCACAGCGATCCTCTATGCCGGTGGCGTCACGCCGGTCGAGCAGAAGCGGACCATCCAGCTGATCGAGGATTCCTTGAACGCGGTGCGCGCCGCGTCCGAAGAGGGCGTGGTCGCCGGCGGTGGCTCGGCGCTCGCCCAGATCGCGCCGCTGCTCGACAAGGTGGCGGCCAGCGTCGATGGCGATGTCGCCGAGGGCGTGCTCCTCGTGCGCTCGGTTCTGTCGCGGCCGCTGTGGCGCATCGCCGCCAATGCCGGCGCCGATCCCGAAGCGGTGGTGACCGAGGTCACCCGCATCAATGGCGGCTACGGCTACAACGCATCGACCGGCGCATATCAGAACATGTTCGAGGCAGGGATCATCGATCCGGTCCGCGTCACCTACACCGCGCTCGCCAACGCGGCTTCGGTGGCGACCCTGATTCTGACCACCGAAACGCTGATTGGCGATCTTGCCGAGGATGAGGATCCGACGGCCGGACCCGCGCGTGGCGGCGGCTCCGAAAGGCTCGGCCGCGCCTGAGGCGACAATTCCAACGGAACGATTTCGACGTTGAAAGGGATACGACGATGAAAGCTGCCAGACTCTACGAATATGACCCGAAGATGAACGTCCAGCTCAAGATCGAGGAGGTCAAGGCGCCGACGATCACCGCTCCCGACGAGGTGATCGTGCGGGTGGGCGCCGCCGGCCTTTGCCGCACCGACCTGCACATCATCGAGGGTGTGTGGAAGCCGACCATGGATCCCGAAGGCACGCTGTTGCCTTACATCATGGGCCACGAGAATGCCGGCTGGGTCGAGGAAGTCGGCAGCGGTGTCAGGTCGGTCAAGCGCGGTGACGCCGTGATCTGCCATCCCTTCCGCTCCTGCGGCATCTGCCTCAACTGCCGCCATGGCGAGGACATGTATTGCGACAACGGCCAATTCCCCGGCCTTGGCATGAATGGCGGCTTCGCCGAGTATTTCATCACCAGCGAGCGTTCGCTGATCAAGCTGAACGCCAACATAACGCCGATCGAGGTGGCGCCGTTGGCCGATGCCGGCATCACCGCCTACCGCGCCGCCAAACGCGCCGCCAAGCTGTTGCGGCCAGGCAGTTATTGCGTGCTGCTCGGTATAGGCGGGCTTGGCCATATCGCGCTGCAATCGCTGCACGCGATCTCGGGCTGCCGTATCATCGCCGTCGACCGCGAACCGGCGGCGCAAGTCCTGGCCAGGGATCTGGGCGCCGACTTCGTGCTCGATGGCGGGCCAAATGTCATCGAGGAGGTCGCTCAGATCACCGGCGGCGGCGCCCATGTGGTGATCGACTTCGTCGGCGAACTCGGTGTCGAGAACATCTGCTGGAAGATGGTGCGCAAGGGCGGCCAACTGTTCGTCGTCGGCTATGGCGGCAACATCAACGTGCCGACCGCGCATCTGGTCATCGAGGAGATCAACATCGGCGGCAGCCTGGTCGGCAATTTCACCGAGCTTGTCGAACTGATGGAGCTCAACGCCGACGGCAAGGTGAAGATGCACTACACGGAATACAATCTCGCTAGCATCAACACAGCCCTCGACGATTTCAAGAACCGCCGGTTCACCGGCCGCGGCGTCATCGTGCCCTGACGCATCCGGACCGTATTCCCGGCGGAGTCCGATCTATCGGCTACAATTCCCCAACCCCATGGCGCAAATGCCATGGGTTTCTTTTGTGCCGCGTGTCAGAGGAAGCCGCGCCGGATGCCGTATTGGCCGAGCTTGCGATAGAGCGTCGGCCGTGAAATGCCGAGCCTCAGTGCAACCTTGCTGAGATTGCCGCCCTCCGCGACAAGCGCATTCTTGATCGCCTGGCGTTCCGCATCCTCGAAGGAGCATACCGGTGCTTCGAGCATGGCTGTGGGGTGGTCGCCATGTAGGGCCACGGTGTTGCGACTGCCCGCGCTGATTTCGCCCGGAAGATCCTGCAGGTCGATCGTGCTGCCGCGCGCCAGTATATGCAGGCGCTCGACCAGGTTCTTCAGTTCGCGCACATTGCCCGGCCAGCGATAGGCCAGCAGCGCATCGAGCGCTTCGTTTGAAAACTCCAGCGGATCATTGCCAGCCAGTTTGGCGATCTGACGATTGAAATGCTCGATCAGCAACAACACGTCGTCGCCGCGATCGCGCAAAGCCGGGACATGGATCGAGACCGCACCGATGCGGTAGTAGAGATCGCTGCGGAAGCGCCCGGCCGCGACTTCCTGCTTGAGGTCGCGATTGGTCGAGGCGACCAGTCGCACGTCCACCGGCCGACCTCTCGAGTCGCCGATACGGTGGACCACGCGCTCTTCGAGGACACGCAACAGGAAGGGCTGGATTTCGAGCGGCAACTCGCCGATTTCGTCCAGGCTGAGCACGCCGCCATTGGCGAGTTCGAAGATGCCCGGCTTGCCGTCACGCGAAGCGCCGGTGAAGGCGCCGGCGACATGGCCGAACAATTCGCTGCCGAACAGCTCCTTGGTGATTGCACCGCAGTTCATGGCGATGAACGGGTCGTTTTCGGTGCGCCGGCTGCCGGCATGGACAAGCCGCGCGAACAACTCCTTTCCGACGCCGGTTTCGCCTTCGATCAGCAACGAGGTGACGCCCTTCGACCCGGCCACCCGGGAGGCGACATCGACGGCGGCCAGCAATTTTTCGCTTTCGCCGACGATCATCGCCGCGGCTGTCCGCAGGTGCTTGTTCTCCTCCCGGCGGATCACCGTCATGCTCGAGACGGCCGGCACCGAGGGAAACACCAGAGCCGCGCCACGAAGATCGCCATCAAGCTTCAGCGGCGTGACATGGCAGGATCGCAGATGCGCCGGCAGTGCGTTGGCGAGATCGGTGTCCGAGCCGGAGGCCGGCAGGTTCATCAGCCAACGACCACGCCCAGGTTCCATAGGGCCGTCCGTCATCTCCGTGGTGTCGCCATTGGGCACATTGTTGCAGAAGATCGCGCGGCCACGATGATCGACGATCACCAACCCGTCTTTCCGGCGGTAGCTGGGTGCCGAGGAAATGAAGGCCTCGAGCAGGCGCGTGCGCTGCTCCTGCTGCTGCTCGGCGAGTGCCTTTTCAATCTGCCTGGCGGTGGCGGCGACGAGCGCCGTGTTGTGCGGCCGGAAGATCGGCGAATAGCCTGACAGGTCGACAACGCCGATGATCTTGCCGTCCAGGGGATCGCGGATCGGCGCACCGGCGCAGGTCCAGGATTTGATACCGGCGCAGAAATGTTCGGCGGCGTGGACGAAAATCGGTTCGCCGGTCCACAGCGCCGTGCCGATGCCGTTGGTGCCGACGGCGTCCTCGTTCCATTTGCCGCCGATACCCAGATGAATGTCCATGCCATCATGCAAGGTCTTCTTGTCGCCGATCGCGTCGATCAGCACGCCATCGCTGTCGGCGAGCACCAGCATCGCTCCCGTCCCTTCCAGCAACTGGCCAAGGGAGGCAAACGATCGCCGCGCCGCCGAAAGCAGCTCGGCGTTGGCACGGGTCAGATATTCGATCTCGTCACGATCGCTGCTCAGCGGCGCTTCGATGCCTTGCGCGTTGATGCCGCCGCTGGCGCTGCGATACCAGGAATCGTGGATCAGCGAGCGGACATGGACCGGATCGCGGGCGCCCTTCGGCTCGTCGGCCAGAAAACTTTCCCAAGCGCGCATGGTGGCGCGCTCGTCATAGTCGATGTTGTCCAGAACCAATTGTCCGGCGGCCATCGACGCACGCGCTGGAAGAGCATTGGTCTTCATCTGATCAGGGCCGTTCGCGTGTCTCATTCAGTCATCACAGTACCTTTGAGGTATGCCATTTCTGTATGCTGTCGCGGATTGGGCGTGCTCAGCGACGCCCAGTGCCGGGGTCAGTCGATGCCGAGTTTCGCGCCGATGTCGGCGGCAAGCTGTTCTTCGCTATAGGTCGCGGTCAGGTGGGTCCCGTCCAGTTCGGCAAGCGCCTCGACTACGGTTTCGTCGACCGGTGAGAAAAAGCCGTTCTGCTTAGTTGCCAGGACGAAGATCTGTTCCCCATTCCGGTCGCGGACATCGCCGATGTGATGAAGCTGGCGGCCGGTGTTCTGATCCTTGGAGATCACACGGCCGTTCATGGTGACGCGGATGGACGGGCGCGCTTCGGCCACGCTTGCCGCGCTACCGCCAACATGGATGATCAGGCCTTCCGCCTTGGGTTGCTGGCGTGGCTTCCTGGAAGCCGAATAGCCGCCGCCGCTGATCTGGTCGGCAAGGCGAACGATGGTCGAGCGGTTCTGCTCGATCAGTCTTTTGACCTGCATGTCCTCGCGCCGCGGGCCATCCCGCTTGGAGATGATTTCGACCATGAATCCTCCCAGATTCGCTTGGCGCCGGGAGTTCGGCTCAGTTCTTCTTGCTGCGAACCCTACACCGTCCCTGTGAAGTTCGCCATTCACATCAGGTAGCACTAAGATTTGTACCGATGGTAGCAACTGGCTGCTACACGGGGTTCGAGTGGACGCCACTGAGGTCGCCTCTGGATCCGCGTTTCACTCTTCGGCGGCGCCGACGCTGGATTAAGGCCTGGCGGGTGCGTCGGATCCAGAAAGCCACGCCGCTGCAGTTTGACACTCATTGCGGATGGGTCGGCTCTGAGGTAATTTAGACCCCAATCGGATGGGGAAAGTGCCTGCTGTCGCGACGGTTTTTCTTTTTGTTCCTGTCTCGGCGGATTGTGAGCTCTTTAACAGACCTTGATACCGCAACCTGGGAGCTTGTGGTCATCAGGTAGCGACGGTTGAAACAGTTGCCATGCTCCGACTTTGCGGATTCATCGCGGTCTTCCTCGTAGCGGCCTTCACGACCTTCGATGCGTCGGCCGATCGACGGGTCGCCCTGGTGATCGGCAATTCCCAGTACCGGGAAATCCCCGCTCTCAAGAATCCTGACAAGGATGCCGAGGACGTATCCAAGACGTTTCGGTTGGCTGGTTTCGAAGTGTTCGTCGCCAAGGATCTCACAAAGCTGCAGTTCGAGGAACAGTTCCGCAACTACCTCGCGGCGGCGGACGGCGCCGATCTGTCCGTCGTCTACTATTCAGGTCACGGCTTCCAGATCGGTGGCGAGAATTTCCTGATCCCCGTGGATGCCTCGCTGAAGAATGCGGCCGACATAGAGGTCCAGGCGGTCAAGCTGGACGATGTCCTCCAGCAGTTGCGCGCGAAATCGAAGATCCAGGTGATCATCCTCGATGCCTGTCGCAACAATCCGTTTCCGCGCAAGGATTATTGGCTGAGGGACCAACTGATCACGGCGGGCAACACCGGCCTTGCGCAGGTCAAAAGCTCCTTGAACACGCTGATCGCCTTTGCCACCGAGCCAGGAGCGGTCGCCTATGATGGAGCGGGAGACCTCAGCCCGTTTTCATCCGCATTCTCTCGTCGCGCGCTGGCGCCGAACCAGGAGATACGCACGGTCATGGCCGCGGTGCGCCGCGATGTGGTCGAGGCCACTGACGGCAAGCAGGTTCCGTGGGAAAACTCCTCGCTCATCGACGAGGTTGTCCTGATGCGCCGCACCAGCCGGCCCTCATTGCCGCCGGTTCTGGAGAAGGTCGTGCCGTCGGGGGTTGGGCCTGTTGCCCTGGACTTGCCGGAACCGGTCGATGTCGATGGCGGATCAATCACCGTCAGCATCGAAAGGCCTCCTGCGCTCGGACGCCTGCTGCTGGACGGCAAGGCTGTTGCGGTGGGCCAGCAGATCCAGGGCAAGGACCTGCCGCGCCTGAAGCTGGATGTGCCCAAGGGGGCCGGTGCGACGGAAGAGGTGGACATGCTGGCCTACGCCACGCACGACAATTGGGGTGGCGAAGCCCAGGGCATCATGGTGTTTCGTGTCAAGAGCGGCCAGGGCGCCGAGGGCGAACAGATTGTGGCCTCGCTCGAGAGCGAGCAGAAACAGCAGGTGCTGGAGCGGGGCATCCACATCACCGGCGCCGCCGAGGCGATCGAAAACCGACAGATCAGCGTCCCGGTCGGTGTCGGTCCGGTTCCGCTGAAGCTGGACTTCCCGACAAAGGATCCCGCGGTCAGCCTGAAACTCGCGAGCTATCCGGCAACCGGAACGCTGTCCTTGCCGGATCGTGCCCTGGCGCCAGAGTCGAGCCTGATGGCGGATGAGGTCGACAACTTGCGCTATGAACCCCAGATCGGGGCCGCCGAACCGGTCGAGGTCGGCTTTGAAATCCGCGCGGACAGCAGTTCCTCCAAGCCCGCCACGATGAAGCTGTCACCAAGCGTCGATCCTTGCGACCAGGCCGCTGGCGAGCCTCTCGATCTGCAAGGCGTGGTCCCCGGCCTGCTGCCCAATGAAATCGGCGCGGCGGCCGTGACGGCCTGCGAGGCGGCGGTGAAGGCCTATCCGGACGTCGCCCGCTTCCGCTACGAACTCGGCCGGGCGCTGCTGGCGACCGGCAAGGTCGATCAGGCAAAGAAAGCCATTCAGGAGGCGGCCGACAGGGGCCACGTCCGTGCCGTTTTCGAACTCGGCTATATCGCGTCGTCCGGGATAGGAATGGCTGTCGATCCCAAGAAGGCAAACGACTTCTATTCTGTGGCGTCCAACAAAGGCGACCCATACGGGATGACCGCATGGGGGCGCGCCTTGTTCAATGGCCTCGGCGTCCAACGCGATACCGCCAAGGGCCTGGACCTGCTGCTCAAGGGAGCGGCGATGGGGCATACTTATGCCATGAACGATCTCGCCGCGATCTTCACGGAAGGCCGCAACGGCGTGCCCGCCGATCCGGCGCGAGCAGTCGCGTTCCTCAAGGCCGGCGTGGAGCGGCAGGACATGTATTCGATGAACCTTCTCGGCCGCAATTACCTCACTGGCACCGGGGTTGAGAAGGATCCAAAGCAGTCGCAGGCACTTTTCCAGAAGTCCATGGACCTCGGCCAACCGTATGCCCCGGCCAGCCTCGGACGCATGTACCGGGACGGTGTCGGCGTGGGACAGAACCTTGATGAGGCGCAGCGCTTGTTCGAGTTAGCGACCACGCGGGGCGACCAATCCGGCGCGTATGATCGCGCGGCGCTCGAGATGCAGAAGGGCGATAAGGCCGACCAGGCTATAGCCGTGCGCTACCTTGCCTTTGCGGTCGCGCTCGATCTGCGCAACGAGATTCCGAGCGCGAAGAACACACTAGCGAAATTCGGGGCAAAGGCAAAAGGCGCGGCACTGAAGCAACTGCGTGGGGAACTCAAGTCGAAGACTCCGGCGAGTGGTTCTGTCGACACGCAACTGGTCAACGCCGCCAGAGCGGTCTGGGAGCAAGCCAATCCGCGTAGAGATCTGTTCTGATCCACAAGGAGGTTATGGTGCGCAGGACATTAAAGCAGGCAGCCATCGCAACCACTCTCTTCAGCGTTCTTGCGGTGCTGATGGGGTGCACCTCCTTGATACCCAAACCTGAGCCGGCGCCGATGGCGGCGGCGCCTTCGCCCAAGGTTGTTCGAACTACGACCGGGTCTAAGGTCCACAAACCCAAGAAAGTTGTCGCCAAGAAAGTGACCGCTGAGAAAGTGATCAAGCCTGTCGAAGACGAACCGCCACCACCTGTGGTCGCTCCTTTGGGTGGGGGCAACGGTGGAAGCGGAGGCGGAGGCGGTTGGTGATGAGCAACGATAGTAGTCGACGGTGTGCCGGCGCGCAGATGAGCTGAGCTAGGCACCTTTCTAAAAATACCAATAGAGCGGAATTTCACGCTTTCGCGACGACCGGCTGCACCTGCTCGCCAACCAGTCGCAAGTGCTCTATGCTCCCGCCAGGTGTCGTGTCGATACGGTGGTCCTGGGCAGGGGCGTTCCATGTTCGAAGTCGTCGCATTCTGGTGGAAGACGAGGCTGAAAGGCCCCGCCACACGAGGTCTAGGCGTGATCGTCGCGCTTTCAGGCTTGCTGCTGCTCGGGTCGCAAGCCGCCAACGCCGCGCCGAACTGGACGCTTGATCCCACAGCTTCAGTCATCACCTACCAGTCGGTGAAGAAGAACACGATCGTCGAGACAAACAAGATCAGGAACATCACCGGCACGCTCAGCTCGGCGGGTGATGCCAAGGTCACATTCGACCTCAATTCGGTCGATACCGGCGTCGACCTGCGCAATGTCCGCATGCGCTTCTTGTTCTTCGAGACATTCAAGTACCCGACGGCCGAGCTGACGGCCAAGGTGGATCCCGCCGCATTCGCCGATCTCGCGACAAAGCGCAGGGTGAAGTCGACTTTGCCTTTCCGTCTCAATCTGCACGGCGTCGACAAGGACCTCGAGGCCAGCATCGTCGTCACCATGATCAGCGATACCATGGTGTCGGTCGCTTCGGAGGCTCCGGTGGCTGTCCATGTCGAGGATTTCGGCCTGCTGCCGAACGTCGACAAACTCCAGCAGGCGGCCAATGTGACCAACATCGTGCCCACCGCGTCGGTGTCGTTCGATTTCGTCTTCACCGCCGATGGCAGCAAGCCAGCCGCCACCCAGACCGCCGCGGCGACTTCGGCCGATGTGGGCCCCGTGGCCACCGACGCCGCCAAGGCGAACTTCAGCGATGAGGAATGCCTGAACAGGTTTGCCGTGCTCTCACGCACCGGCGCCATCTACTTCCGGCCGGCCAGCGCGCGGCTCGATGCGAAGAGCCGCCCGTTGCTGACGGAGGTCGAAGGTGTCGTCGGCAAATGCCCAGGCCTGAAGGTCGAGGTCTCGGGCTATACCGATTCCGATGGATCGCCGGAGGCAAACAAGCAGCTGTCGGAGCGGCGGGCCCAGGCGGTTGCCGACGCCATTGTTGCCGCGGGCATTCCTCGCACGCAGATCACAGCGACCGGCTACGGCGAGGAGCGGCCGGTTGCCGCCAACGATACGCCCAAGAACAAAGGCGCTCAATCGGCGGATCGAGTTTTCCGCCACCAAGCTCTGAGGTTGTGGTGAGGTCCGATCTGATTGCCCGTTGCGGTGACCTGTTTCGCGCCGCCGGGTTTGCGACGCTCGCCTTGCTTTTGACGTTGACGGCTGCCAGTGCCGAGCGCCGCGTAGCACTTGTCCTCGGCAATTCCCAGTACCAGCACGCGGCGCCGCTCGCCAATCCGGTCCGCGACGCCCGGGCCATGGCCGAGCGCTTGAAGAAGCTCGACTTCGAGGTGATTTCCGGCTTCGACCAGACCAAGCCGCAGACCCAGGCGACGATCGCTCGGTTCGCAAAACAGGTGCGCGGTGCCGACATCGCGCTGTTCTTCTACGCCGGTCATGGGTTGCAGGTTTCGGGCAAGAACTATCTGCTTCCGGTCGATGCCGCGCTGGAGGACGAAACCTCTCTCGACGTCGAGGCCGTGTCGGTTGATTTCGTTCTGCGCCAGATGTCGCGTGAGACCAGCGTTAGGCTGGTGTTTCTCGACGCATGTCGCGACAATCCACTCGCGGAGGTGCTGGCCAAGACCGCGGGCGTCAACGGCGTAAGCAGCGGCCTTGCCGAAATCCCGATAGAGAATGGTGGCGCCGGCACGCTCGTCGCCTTCGCCGCCAGTCCCAATCAACTCGCCTATGACGGGTCGGGCGAACATTCGCCTTTCACCTCGGCGCTCCTCAAGCGTATCGGCTCAACCAACATCTCCATCACCGAGGCCATGAACAGGGTCACCAGCGACGTCTTCAAGGCAACCGCCGGCAAGCAGCGTCCCTGGATCAACGTTTCGCTGACCTCGGAGGTCGTTCTGCACAAGGTCGATCTCAACGCGCCATTGATCGTGGGCGAGGCGAGCGAACCTCCGACCGAAGGCGGTTCCGACGCAAGCAACACCGGCGCTGCAGGCGCATCGGGCCAAAGTGACGATCAGCTTGCGCTCGATGTGCTGCGTCAGAAGATCCCCAGGCTGGCCTCGGACGCCCCGATCTTTTTCGACCATCCGATCGATTTCGGCGATCCGGCAATCGACGGCAAGAGCATCGCCCAGCTGATCAAGGGCAAGCCCCTGTTCAGCCCGGTGGAGGGATTGGACAAATCGGTGTGGGAGGACAAACACTGCGACGGCTGCCATGAATGGGACGAGGCACGGCTGTGCGAGCAGGCGAAAAATTTTGCCGCCAACGATGCCTCTGTCTTGCGCCTGCAGCATCCGCTGGGAACACGCTTCAAGGTGGCGCTTGCCAAATGGGCTCAAGGTGGCTGCAAGTAAGGCAGGACGATGATGGCATCCGTCCGGTTTCTGTCGGAATGGATGCTCTAGTAGGTATCCGCCGATTGGCGCGGCGCCTCGATCTCGGCCATCTGGATGCCCATTTCGACAAACGCGGAAAGAACGGCAAAGCGGTCCGCGAGAGCGACACGCGCCAGCCCGGCCAGAACACCGGCATTGACTGCATGGGCAGCAGGAAACGGCGGCAAGGCCGATCGCGCGTCTGGGCCGGCAACAGATCCGCCAGCAACAGAACCATTGTCACGCCATCCCGCCGCCAGGGCAATCCAGGCGCCCGGCGTTGTCGGCGGCGTTGCCTCCGCCTGGCTCACCGCGGCGCGATGGTGGGGGCTGTCCGGTTCACCGACCCAGTCGCGAACATAGGCGAGCAACTCGTGATCAGTCCCATCGAGCAACTCGCTCAGATGGCTCAGGCATTCATGCGCCCACCAGACCGCTGCCCGATCGGGAAGCAGGTAGGCACAAAACGTGATCGCCTCCTCGGGAACGCGCCCGGCTAGGAGGTCGCGGCAAAACTCGATCGAGTGTCGTTCGGTTGGAAGGGTGCTCATGTCCTGGGCAATAGAGGGACAAGCCATGAAGAGATCCCGTGCAGTTTTGAATCGAAGCCCGTTGGCCATGACCGCCACGCTTTCATCGAGGAGCTTTGGCCACTCAAGCCCCAGGCGCGGCGCTGGTCAAGCCTCAACCGGTGACGCTGCAACAACTGCCGGAACCGTCGTATCCCCTGGCGTTTATCGACAGACAATTGCCCCGGAGTTTGGTATGATCGCATCCATCGAAATCGGATGCTCAAGCAGGAGTAACCGCTATGCAGTGGGGCAGTTCAGCCTTTGTGTTGGCGGTCGTGTTTTTCTCGACCCACGCTTCCGCCGACCCTGTTCAGAAATCAGAAGACATCGTGAAGTTTTTTACCGGAGCGGCCGACCTCGGCAAGTCGCGGGGAATTTGTGTCGGCACCGAGGAGGAGTGCAAAAGCAAGAGCAAGGCGAAAGACGCGCCGGGAGAAAAATCCAGCCTCGATATGCTGATCAATTTCGGGTTGGATTCGGCCGAACTGGACACCACTGCGCGCGCTGAACTCGGCGAGTTCGCCAAGGCGCTGAAGGACAGCCGGTTGAGCACATTCAACTTCGTCGTCGAAGGTTTCACCGACGCCACCGGCACGGTGCACTACAATGAAGGCCTGTCGCAACGGCGGGCGCAATCGGTGGCAGCCTTCCTGACGGCCAGCGGTATCGAGGCTGCCCGCATCAACGCGATCGGCATGGGGGAGAAGAATCCGCGCAGCCCCAACCCGTACGATCCCGTCAACCGCCGGGTGGAAATGCGGATAAAGACGCAATAGCGCGCGCTGCTGGCGCCGCCAAAAACTGCGCAGCTGTTCGGCGACGAACGGCGACAGGAACTGGCAAGGACAGGTCTAACAGGCTTGGAACGCCGGCGGTCAGTTCTTGAGCACGCCGCCCACAGCCACACCGGTGCCGAAGATCAGCGCCTTGGTGAGGAAGTCGTTATTGTCCCGGGGTGGCGGAAGATCATCATCCTGCCGCACCACGGTCTCGCGGTTGCGCCGCTTCTGAACGACCTGCTTTTGTTTGCGGGGTTTCTGCGCCACCGGTCTCTGCGTGCGGACCTTCTGTACCACCTGCTTTTTCGGCTGCGTCGCACGGGCTTGATCGGCAGCATATCTGGCGCGCACGGCTTCCATCATCGGATCTGTCTGGATCACGAGGAATGCAAGTTGCTCGCGTGTCAGATAGGTGGTCTGCGGCAGGCCGTTCTTCGCTTGCCAGATGCCGATCGCCTGACGGGTCTGTGGGCCTATGTTTCCGTCGACGCGGCCAAGCTCGTTGCCCAACGCTTCGATGCGCAACTGCAGGTCGATGCGACCCTGGCGGTCGAGGCCAATGGCACTTTCCGTCAATTCGGTGCCCGGTGTCTGCTTCACCTCGTCCGGGACGCCGACCGAGGTGCGCACCGCGGAGCCGGAACTGGCGTTCGCCTGGTCCGTATCGAGTGCCGCGACCTGCCGGTTCTGGGCTTTCGGATCGTTCAATTCATCAATGCTCAGCCGCGCCACCGTGGCGAAGCGGCCGTTTGGGAACTGGTCGAGATAAGCCTCGTAGAACGGCACCGAGTTGCGCTTGGAGGCTTCATCCCAGAGCCGCTGCTCGACTTCCCAGGAAGGCGCGTCACCAGCGACCGGAGCGGGAACGGTTGCCGCCGCGGCATCGGCAGGCTTTGCCGCAGGCGCCGCCATCTCAACGGGTCTTCCCATGAAGACCTCTCGCCCCAGCGACGCGTTGTGCCAGGGCCTCTGGCGACCTTGTGTCGTCTCGGTCACTTCGCCGCGCACGCGCGTCAGCGCGCTCTGGATCTCAATGCCGGGTTCGGTCAGGTGCCTGGCGAGCGCCGTGGAGTACGGGCTGTTGACGCCGTTGCCATCGAAAGCGATGGCGCCCGGATCGGTTGCATAGGCGATCAGGATGCCGCCTGTGCCTACGCCCTCCGATTTTGCTTCGATCGGCGCCAGACCGGAGCCCAACGAGCGCGACTTCGGCAGCGAGGCGGCCAGCGTCCTGGCGAGCGGATTGTCGCGGCAGGCATCGAGGATGATGACGCCCACCGCCGGATCTGGCGGCAGCGCCGCCAGGAAGTCGTCGACCTGAATGGTGCGGGTCTTGAGATAGGCCGGCGACGTCAACTCGGCGTCGACCGGTATCAGAAAATTCTTGCCGTCGACCTGCATGCCGTGCCCGGCATAAAAGATGACGGCGAGGTCGGCGTCGTAGGACTGCTCCGTGAACCGGCTGATGAGACTGTGCATGCCGGCATTGTCCTGATCCATCCCCTCGATCACCTCGAAGCCGGCATTGCGCAGCGTGGATGCGATGAGGTGCGCGTCGTTGGCGGGGTTGGGCAAGGCGACGGCATGAACATATTTGCTGTTGCCGATGACCAGTGCGACGCGCTTGGCGTCGGGCGCGGCTGCCTCGGCGCTGAACGCGGCAAGGACAAAAAGGAGAAATCCGCTCAGAAAGACGATGAACGCTTTCATGGACCAGCCCTCCGCCCATCAGGGCGCATTGTTGATGTCTGCGCATGCTAAATTTCGTCAGCGACACGGTCGCTTATGCCAAAAATGGCTCTTGGGCGTATGTGATCTCGACCACAGTCTTGGTTCACAAAGGGCCCGAAAAAAGTCACCTATAATAACACTTTGCAGCAGGAGCACCAATGGTCCGATGGCAGCTCATAAACCGCGAGGGCAGTTCAAAGCGTATTCTGAAGCGAGCTTATGACGGCCGTGACGGCTTGCTTGTATTTTTCGAACTCCGGCGATGTCTGGCGGATTTCCGTCGTGCTGGTTGTCTGCTGGCCGGCGTCGGTCGCTACTCGAGCAACCTTCTGGCCCATTTTCCTTTCTGCCCAATCCACGACATAGCCGGCGGTCTTGCCCGTGAGAAAGGGGTTGGCTTGAATGACGGCGGACCCGAGCACGGCGCTCAATTGGGCCGAACCCGACGCCGACAGCACCTGATGGGCGCCTTCCATGCCCAGGAAATGGCAGAGATAGAGCCGGCCGGCTGTGATTTGATGGCCGCGTGCCCGAAGATAGGCTTCGCCTTCCCGTGCCAGATTTCGCACCATCTCGCGCGAGATCGTGGCGTCGTAGCGCAGAGCGAGCAGGTCGGCCGTCGACAGCGTTCTTGCCAGTTCAGGGCGGTAGGTGTTCATCATCCGGATCCAGGTTTTTGTGATGAACTGGCCAGCGCCGGTTGCTGATGAATTCGGGTTCTTGGCGCGGGCGCTGCCACCACTTTCGACGTGAACGATACGGTCGGTCAGCGTTTCGACAGCGACATCGCCGGAATTGCCAGAATTGCCAGTATCATAGATGGCGACCGCGGCGGTGACCGTCCCCAGCGGATCGATCGCCTCGCCATTCTGATAGAGTTCGAAATGCAGATGCGGTCCGGTCGACAGGCCGGTGGTGCCGATATAGCCAATGATGTCACCGGCCTTCACCTTTGTGCCGACACCGCTAGCGATTGCGAATTTTTGCATGTGTGCGTAGCGCGTCTCGCGTCCGTTGGGATGAGCAATCTTCACCAGGTTGCCGTAACCGCCGCCGTCGCCCTGGAAGATGATCTCGCCGTCGAAGGCGGCTGCGATCGGCGTACCCACGGGGGCTGCCCAATCGACGCCCTTGTGGATGCGAACCACGCCCAGAATTGGGTGCTTGCGTGGGCCGAAGGTGGACGTCATGACCCCGTTGACTGGCGTGACCATGCCGTTGGTGACCGTCAGCGAACGAACCTGATCGTCGCCGGTCACGCACGCAAACTGACCGTCGCTCTGCTGGAAAACGAAGCATTCGAGGCTCTTTTCAGTACCTTGCACACCGACATACAGCACGCGGCCGTCGGTCTCGCTCTTGCCGCGCGGCGTTTGCGAATAGATCAGGACAAGGCGCTGGTCCTCGCTGGCGAAGGCGTCCAGATCCTGTCCTCTCGACAGGTACATGATCGCTTCGCCGATCACCCCGGTCGGAACTTTGTTGCGCGCCGCCGTCGAATAGATTGCATCGAGCAGGCGATACTGCCGCTTGTGCGTGCCTTCCTCCGGTGCGCCCGAATAGTTGAACAGATCTTCGCGGACCCAGGGATCGACACCTGATACGAACGCGCCCGCGGCGTTGCGCGTCAGCGTGCCGACAAAGACGTTCTTGGCGTAGATCGACACCTGCATGAGCGACATTGTTGTCGTCTCGCGCGTCGGCCTGAAACCGCGCATGGCGACGACATAACCCGGTTCCAGGCCTTCCCGGTTGAAAAGCGCCTTCAGAGCTTCGCCCGCCAGCCTGGCGTCCTCGGCGGAGAAATGCGCATCGAGCGCAACGCTGTCCAGGCTGCGGTCGTTGAGGATTTTCACGAACGAGTCTTCCGTCGCCTCGAACCGCTGATACTCATTCGTAACGGTTGCGACACTGGTGTTGTTTTCGATCTGTGTCTTCTGGAATGCGGGGAGGGCTGCCTCGCCGGCATCGATTGTTTCACCCCAGCCGGCTTCGGGATCGTCGGTGCCCATCTGCTGTCCCGCCGCTGGAGCCTCGTTGGGAGCAGGCGATGGCTGAAGATCGTTCTGCAGGTCCCCCGCCGGTGGCTGAAGATCGTCCTGCAGATCGTTGGACGGCGGCGGGGCGGTCTGCCGTTGCGCCTGGAAGAATGCGAAATCCTCCTGCGTCGACGGTATTGTCGTCATGAATTTCTCGCTGGCGCTGAGCATCACATCCGACAGGATTTCGATCTGCGGAGAAACGCCGGCCTGATCGAGATCCGCCGGCCTCGCGATCGAATGGCCCTTCGACGTGGTGTCGGCGTCGGGTGCAAGGGTAATCCACATCGGATCCCCGGCAAGGTCGATGATGGCAGGCACATAGACCGATGCATCGGCCGGCACGTCGTCCACCCCTTCGACCGCGTGGAGTTCTTCGTCTTCGTCGCCGAACGACCAATAGTCCGCGGTAAGGTAGAAGCCCACGGCGATCGACAGCACGACAATCGCGGCAAGACCGGCAAGCAGCCGGCGCCAGAGCTTGCGTCTGCGAAGCGCAAGGCGCGCCTCCTTCTTTTGCCTGAAGCTCGTGTCGATACTGTGCGTCACTGGCTGCTTCCGGTCAGGAAGAACGTCCACCGCACCTGTTCAAGCGTATCGATTTCGAGAAATTGCGCCGCGATATGGCCGCGCTGCCAGCATTCGTCGATGCCGCGGATCGAGAAACGTCGTCGCTCGATACACATCTCCGTCGATCCGGTGAGGATCGCATGGCCAAACACGTCCGTGGCATAGATGTAGATGTAGCGGTTCGTCAGTTCCTCGCGGATGACGTTCACGCATTGATTTGCGCCGATCGTCCACCAGCCGTCGGTCTGGTCCGCATTGTCGATCTTCTGACCGACTGCGAGATTGACGACGTCGAGTGTCTGATTGCAGACCGTGAATTCGGCTCGCGCTTCACTGGATGACAGCACGGCCAGCAGCGCCGCGCCCAAGATGACCGCAAGCTTCATGCGGCCCGTAAGGGCAAGCAGGGCTCGAACCGGATCACGCTGCTTCATGGGCAGGTCGGCGGACGAGTGAGGCAAACACGAGCAGCGTTCCATCGGGCGCCCATGCTATCCGCCGAGCCGGAAATACTTGGCAGTGGCTGAGAACTGAGATCCGTCGGTCTCGATTTCCTCGAGAATTTTGGGGAGCAGCACCGAGGCTGGCGTCGGCGTGGAGAACGCAGCCGCCTGAATATCCTGAGGGCCCGTGATCACCATTATGATCTGCGGCACAGCCTTTCCGGCGGCCTTGTCGGCGGCGCCGAGGCCAATCGGGATGCTGAAGGTAGCCTTGTCCGATTGTGCGACGATGCGGTCGTCGAGATTGAACACCATGCCCTTGTGATCGATCAGCAGTACGCTGGAAATGAGCCCGCCACGCGTCACCAGCGTGCCGCTGATCGGCGTACCGTTCGGCACCGATGTCCGGTCGAGGACAAGCTGCGGTTTGTCGGCCGCGGTCTGCTCCAGGAAGCGCAGAAAATTGGTGACTTCGCATTGGCTCGGCTCAATGAGGCGGACGCTGATGTCCGGCTCGACATGGAATCTTGCCTGGAAATCGCCCAGCATCCGTTCGAATGGCTGGACCGCCGTTCCAAATCCTTCGATCGCGGCGGCCGTGTCGGTTGTCGAATTCATGGTCGCATAGAAACAGTCGCCGCCGCCGAAGTCGCGAACCCAGGAGACTCGTTGCGCGATGTCGTCGACGGCCGGGGGAACCGCCGGTTTGGGCACGTTCAACGCAACGACAGGTTGGTCCGGTTGTTTGGCTGCCGGTGGCTCGGTCTTTTGGCTCTCGGTGTTCGCGACATCCGTCTGGCTTACAGTGGGGTTGGGCGCGGGCGCGGCCACCTTGGGCGCTGCCGGCTGGCTGATCTGTGGTTCTGGTTCGGGCTTTGGGCTCTCCACAACCTCTGGCTGGGTCGGCGGTGTCTTTTCGGACGACTGCGGCTCCTCCGTTGCCGATGACTTCGGGGGGTCCTCGGTTTGCGCGGGGACAGTGGGCTTCGCGGGCTCAGGCGTTTGCACTGGCTTGGCATCTGCCTGGCTTCCAGCCGGCGGCGGGCTCGCCTCTGTTTGCGTTTGCGCTTGCGCTTCCATTGCCGGCGGTTTCGCGGGTTCCTCGGTCTGCGAAAGGACTTCGGCAGGCTTGGCCGGCTGCGTATTTTGAGCCGCCGCGGCGTCTGGCTGGTTTTCAGCCGGCGGTAGGCTGGGCTGAGGCTGCGCGGGCGGAGCTGGCTTTGCCGGCTCCGCGGCGTTCGCGACTTTGTCGGTGGAGGTCGGCTTTGACGTTTTCGGTGCAGGCTTTGATGGTTCGGGCGCGGACAGCGATGTCTTGCCGGCAGTCGGCGTCGCCGGCGTCATGAAGCCGCTCACATACAGGCCCGCGCCTGAGGCGACAGCCAGTGCCGCCAAGGCAGCGATGGCGATGGTTCGGGTCTTTGTGGATTTCTTGGGCATATCCGCCGCGACCGCGCGTGGAGATCCGGCGACCGGCGAAGGCCGCGGTTCGGACAAATGCGCGGGCCGGACATGCGGAACGAAGCGCTGCTCGCCCGAACCCGTTGCCGTCGGCGCGTTGTGTCCCCCGACATTGGATGGCTGATGCTGGCCCTTGGGATCAGGAGCAAGGGTTTGCCCGGCTGGTGGCAAAGCCGGCCGGTTGCGGGGTGTGATGGACGTCGGCGGCGTTGTTCCTTCGTCTTCGCCACGCGTCATCCTGGCGATATCAGCCATGCTGACCGGCCGGTCTTGCGGATCCGGTTGCAGCATGGCTTCGACAATGCCACGGAAATCGTCGTCGATGTCGGAGAGATCAGGCACGGCCCGCCGCTTTTCGATGATCTCGAACTGCGATCCGCTCATGTCGATCGGCTTCCCGCGTAGAGCTGCAGCCAGCACCAGGCCAAGGCTGTAGATGTCGGACTGTTCACTGACGTCGCCGCTGTACAGCCCGAGCTGTTCGGGCGAAACGTAGTTGTATTTTCCTGCGAACTTTCCGCCGATCAGTGTCTCCCCGCCTACGGTTGCTGATCGCGCTATACCGAAATCGATGATCTTTGCGCGGTCGACCCGGCCCCCTGGCAGGATGATATTGTCCGGCGAGAGGTCGCGATGGATTGCTCCCGCTTGATGCACGGCGCTCAGGCCGGATGCGAGGCGATGGCAGAGCTTGCGCACCTCTTCCGTCGGCGTCGGGCCACGTCGCATGATGTCGTACAGCGACTCGCCGTCGACGAATTCCATGGCAAGGTAGGGGCGGCCGATCCCGGGATCGATGGTGAAAACGTGGTATCGCACGACCGCATCATGCGACAGATGGTTGAGGATCGAGGCCTCCTTGCGGAACAAGGACAGGATCGTCTGGTCACGGGCAAACTCGGGCAGGACGATCTTGATCGCGACGTGGTCTCCGGTCTGGATGTTGTGGCCACGATAGACCTCGCCCATGCCGCCGAACGCGATCCGCTCATCAAGTTCGTAGATGCCGCTGAGCTGCGTGCCTACTGCGGTATTGGCCACCTGTGGCGATATTCGCGTCTTGTCGTCGGCGCTCATCAGCCTCGGCCCTCCGCTCCGGACAAATCAGGGTGGAGCGTTTGTCCGTTGCGCCCTTTTTTGATCTTCACCAGCACGATGGTGACATTGTCTGTTCCGCCTCGCTTCAGCACCGTCTCCAGCAGATTTTCGCACGCCGCCTGAGGTGTCGCCGACACGACAGCGGCCTCGATCTCCGCGTCGGTGACATGCGCCGTCAGCCCATCGGTGCTCAACACAAAAATGTCCCCTGGCATCAGTTCACCCTGTTGGAAATCGATGACGAATTCGTCGCTGACGCCGACCGCATGCGTGATGACATTGCGGCGTGGCCAGGTGAGCGCCTCGGCCGCACTGATCATGCCTCGATCGAGGAGTTCCTGCACTTCGGTGTGGTCTTTCGAAATCTGCGAGATCGAGGCGTTGCGGATCAGATAAATCCGGCTGTCGCCCGCCCACAGGCAGGCAAACCGTCCGTCCATCGCCAACAGGGCGGCGACCGTGGAACCGATGGTTATGCCGCGAGATTCCGATATGCCGCGGATCTCGGCATTGGCTCGGCTCAGCCTGTCCTCGAAGCGCGCCCGCAGATCCGGTGCGGAGCTTGCGATACCGATCGTGGCCAGATGGTCGACAATGGCGGCTGAGGCGACCTCTCCGGCCTCATGCCCGCCCATTCCGTCGGCCACCACCCAGAGGCCGGTTCGTGGCTCGAGCAGATAGTTGTCCTCATTGTGCTCGCGCACACAGCCTTTGTGGCTCACGCCGAAACTGTCAAAGGGAAGGGCGACATCGCTCAACTTGCCACCAAGCGCTTCTTAAGCGTCCTCTGCGGTGCACTCCTGGGCACTCGCTCGAGCCACTTTGCCACAGGCTCGAACATTGGAGTATCGAAATTAAGGTCCGGGCGCCTGAGGCGCAGGCAGGGGGCCACCGTATTGAAAAGCTCGAAGCCCATCTCAAAACGCCTTCGGACAGCTGAATCCGGAAAGTGCGGAAAGGAAGAAGGGGCTGGGGCCTGCACCAGTCTGGATCGTATAGGTGACGTCGCGCCCGCCGATCACGAAGCGCGCTTCAACATTGCTGTCGCTGCCGGTGACGGTCGCCTTGTCCAGCAGCCGCTTCAGCGCCCACGGCCCCTCGAACTTGATGGTGGATTCGCGGCCTGGCATTTCCGGCGTCAGGCTCAGGCTGGCGGACCCGGAGGCCGTGCCGCTCGGCCAGGTCACGGTGCTTGGCGCGTTGCCCGCCTGGTTGCTCTGGACGGTCTGGCCGTCGACATCGAGCACCGCCGCATCGGCATCGCCATGCAGCGAGAACGGCGTGAAGGTGACGCTGACCGAGGGCACCGAACCGCCCTGGGGGAAAAAGGCGCTGCGGATTTCGGCCGCCAGCTGGAAGTCTTTCAGCGTCGATTTCGACAGGTCGCGCCCGAAGCGCGCATCCTGTTTCCAGCTCCAGTCCTGACCGCTCATGTCGATCAGCGATGCAAGGTTCTGTGCGAAGAACCGGTCCATCAGCCCGCCCGGAGCGAACAGTTTCGCGAAATCCGCCATCGCAATGTCCTCGGTGCCATTGCCGGAGAAAGGATAGCGGCCGTTGACCGCCGCCTCGCAGGGCTGTGTGACCGTCTGGTCGAGCATCTGGTTCAAATTCGCCACCGAGGTCTCGGTGACGTTGCCTTCAAACTCGTCCGCCGTCGCATTGACCATCCGGCCGAGTTGCCTGGGCAGTCGCGAGACATTGGCGCGAAGGGTGGCTATCTGGAGCTGCAGGTTTGCGTTGACACGTTCTGTCTGGGAGGGAACGTCGGTCACCAGTTGCAGGCTCTGGTAGATATCGCGGAAATTCTGGGTCAAGGCATCGATCGGGCGGTGTCCGGCAGGACCGCTCACCAGGGCCTGGAACGACCTGAATTGTGCTTCGATGTTGGCCCCGGGGTTTTCCGCGTTTGCGGATCCCGTGCCGGCACGGCTTTGCGATTTTCCGGTAGCGATATGAATGCCGATGCGAGCCAGACCCTTGGCCATGTTCGCGGCGTCCTGTGACTGGCCTTGAACAGTGCCGCCTTCAACCCCGGTGCCTTGGTTTTTGCCGGAACCCGCGGCCCGCGTCAGAGCTGTTTCGTCGGCGATCGCCGTAAACAGCTGTTCGATCGGCGAGGTTGGCGAGGCGACGGCGGAAAGCGCGATATAGTGCGGCTTGTCCTTCAGCATCGCTTTGAACTTCAAGCCGTCGAGAACGCTGTTCCATGCGGTGGCGAACTCCTTCCCATAGCGATCGAGAAGTTCGGGGCCGAGCTTGGGCAACTCCTGGTCGATGCCGCCTTGCTCGCCGCCGCCACCGAGGACCCACTGGTCGTCGACGAGCGTCTGGGCAATGCGCGAGAGTTGCCCGAGATAGAAGCTGTTGAAGCCGGCATAGGTATAGAGGCCGGGAACACGAAGGCCCGACAGATCGCCGCCATCGACACGCTCTAACAGCAACTGCGCTTCCGGGCCGCTTTTCAGGGAAACAGAAAAATCATCCAGCCCTGCCGCGTATACCGCGGATTTGACCAAGGCGGAGGCACGGTCGGCAAGACTCATGCGCCCGAGCGAGCGTTGAGCGGCTTCGACGAGCGGCTGGTTGAGTTCGAAAACCGGATCGTAGGCATCGTCCAACGCAAGCATGGCTCGCAGGTGCTTTTCGAGCTGCTCGCGTCCTTCGCGGTTATTTTCACCTGGATACCGGTTCTGCTCCCAATCCTGCTTCATCCAGGAAACGATCAACGCGTCGTCGACCTTCGGCGCCTTGCCGCCAAGCATCAGATAGATTTTCAACGGTTCGTAGAGCGCGGCGGGATCAGCCATCTTGGCCTGGATCGTCCGCTCGGCCTGGATCAGCAGGCGCGATCGGAACATTCGTTCCAGGGCTTGCCGGTAAGCGGTCTTGGATGCCGAAAGAAGTCTCTCCCGCTGGCCGAGACCGAACGTCTCCTCGATCGGTGTCGGCACGTCACTGGTCTCGAATCCAGCCGGCAGATTGCGCAACTGGTCGAGCGGGCCAATGACGTTTTCGAGGTCGACATCGGTGACCTCGGTGCTTTTGAGCAGCGCGTCCGCCGTCGCGCGATACTGGCTCATGGCCTGCGTGGTGGAGGCGATCAGCGACCGGTTGGCCGTGAAGCTCAGGGCCAGGGTGCCGAGCGCCGCCGCCGCGATCAACGCGATGGCGCCAAGGCCGCCGAATCTGGCGATCGCCGCACGTCTTACGGCTGATTTGTCATACGAAACCCATCCGGATTCGGCAAAAATGACGCCCGTCAGCAGATCATGCAAGAAGAAGCTTTTGCCGCTTCCGGAAAGATGGGCGCGGGAATTGCTGCCGAAGCTGCGGCCGAGCGCGCCCAGCACCTGATCGATCGGCGTCCCCTCTTGCGTGCCTGACGAGAAATAGAGCCCACGCAGGCTGACATTCACCTGGCTGCGGCCAGGATCGAACAGGCCGGCGATAAAATTCGTAATTCTGCCCCTCAGCGCGCCAAACTGCGCCGGGAAGCCAAAGACGGATATGCGCGCGACCGGGTCAGCCTCTTCCTGAAGGCGGTCAGGCATCTCCTCGGCCAGGCGTCTTGCCAGTGCATCGAATTCCGCCGGTGCCTCGGCGGCCATGTTCTTGGTGCGATCGCTGGTCTGGAATGTCGCGCCCCAGACCTTGCGCCGGCGCGGCTCGTCGAAAGCGCCGAAATAGTCCATGAATCCGACGACAAGATCGGCCTTGGTGAAAAGCAGATACACCGGAAACTGGATTTTCAGCGTCTCGTGGATTTCCCGGAGGCGACTGCGTATCTCGACGACATGAGCGTCAAGCTGCTGATCGTCGAGGCCGATGAGATCGGCAAGGCTGATCGCCAGGATGACGCCGTTTATTGGCTGCCGCGTGCGGTATTTCTTGAGCAGCGACAGGAAGGCGAGCCAGCTCTTGCTGTCGCTCTCGGTATTGGAATCCTGCGTCGTGTAGCGTCCGGCGGTGTCGATCAGCACGGCCTGATCCGTGAACCACCAGTCGCAGGCGCGTGTTCCGCCAACACCGGCTACCGGCTGGGCATCGCCTGAACCGGCCAGCGGGAAATTCAGGCCCGAATTGACCAGTGCCGTTGTCTTGCCTGCGCCGGGCGGGCCGATGATGATGTACCAGGGGATCTCATAGAGGAAGTTGCGCTTGCCGCTCGACCGTCTGAGCGCGGCGATCGCCTCGTTCATGCGCGCCTCGAGCACCTGCGAGTCGTCATCCCTGTCGTCGTTGCGGGCAACGGCGGTCTCCAGCGCCTTTTGCGCCTTGCGCATCTGCCAGAAACGCAATCCATAGAAGAGCGCCACGGCCGCCACGATCACACCGATGATAGTGGCGCGCAGCCAGGCAGGTCCGAGAGGACGGGTATCGGCGAAGCGGACCAAGGGGCCGGCAAACCACACTGCCGCCGCGAGACCGGCCAGCGCGATCATGCTGAATATCCGCAGCAGCCAACGCGTCATGGTCGCTTCCGGCTGGCCGTGCTCACAATGTTTCCTCCTTGGCGATCATCACATCGACACGGCGGTTCTTGGTGCGGCCTTCCGGCGTCGCATTGTCGGCGATTGGCTCATCCTCACCCTTGCCGTCGACGGTCAGTCGCGAAGGATCGCTGAACTTCGGTGCCATCATGGTTTCCACGGCCCTCGCCCTGGCGACGGAAAGATCGAAGTTGGACTTGAACGGGCTCGATTTTCGCGGCTTCACATTGTCTGTATGGCCGACGATCCTGATTGGCCCGCGCTCGGGTTCCAGGGCCGCGGCGATATCGGCGGCAATGGGCTGGAACTCCGGCTTCGCCTCGGCCCTGCCGGACTGGAACAGCAGGAGATTGTTGATTTCGACCACGATGAAGTCGCCCTTCGTGCCGATGGTCAGCCCGCCGCCTTCGACTTCCTTGGCCAGTGCCGAGCGGATGCGATCGATCTGCGTGGTTGTGGAGACGGGTAGGACGACTTTCGCCGGCTCCGCCAACCGCGCCACGCTGGCCCGTTCGATGGCGACCGGCGTCGATGGGGCGAGCGCAAGCAATTCAGCGGCGGTGGCGTCGCCTTCGTTGGTAATGAAGACCCGCAGCGCAAAGAATGCAGCAGTCAGTAGCGCCGACGCCGCTGCAGCGACGACCCAGAGCGGCACGCGTGTCGACGATTGCGTCATGGTTGACGCCAAGCCCTGCCAGCGGGGCGAGATGTCCGCGTCCGCGCGTGCCTTGAAGTAGCGAAGCGTTTCGTAGACGTCGCGCCGAACGCGTTCGAGATTGCTGTCTTCGCGCGTCAGGCCCCGGTACTGGCCCTCGAACCCCAGCGACAGGCAGACATGCATCAGTTCGAGCAGATCGTAGTGCGCTTCGGGACTGGCCAGGACCTTGTTCAGCGCTTCGAAGAAGCCTGTGCCGCTGGGCTCGACGTGAAAGAACTGCGACAGCATACTGTGCTGCGCCCAAGCGTCTTTCCGTGGCCAAGGCAGGTTGCCGATGAGATCGTCGGCGGTTTCGCAGAGGACGAATTTCGCAATCCGTGCATCCTCTTCGGCAACACCTGATTTCTCCAGTGTCCTGTCGAATCGATCAATCGCCTCGGTGACATGTTCGGCCAACGGCCCGGCTTGCCTCTCGACGGCGATAAGCCTGAGTTGGCCGAACAGCATCAGTAACGGTGCGGCCGCGGCAAGGATCGGGTTTGCCGCGGAGTATCTGACACTGTCCGTGACATTGAGCAGGGTCTCCTGCCGTAGAGCCGGCGCCGCCGCGGAAGCGACGCCTCCTGCCGCGCCGGAAGGAGCACCTTGATAAATCACGGTCCCGGATATCCAGCCCGGCGGTGTATGCCGGCCGACGCCGGGATCGAACACGGTCGAATCCTTGATCTGCGAGGGTTGCCCGCCATCCGCGACGGGCTCCTGAGGGATCGGAGCCGGTTTTCGCTCACGCCGTGGAGGGGCGCGAATGACGGTCTTGCCCGCCGGGCCGAAAGGATCGTCTTTCGAACTCATGGCCGATCGTCCGTGCAGGCGGTGTGCCCGCGACTGGGCGAGGCAGGTGCAAAACGTTTTCTCGTCAGGTGGAGGAAATGCAATCTCTGCCGACCCTGGCATTGTCCGGAGGAAGGTCGGCTATATCTTACTATCCCGCCGAAAGATGACATTTGCCGCAGACCCCCAGGTCGATCAGCCTTACCCGCTTAGCGAAGTGTCGTATGTGATCGTAATCGCAGAAACTCTCGATTGGAACCGGATGCCGCGCACCGAAGAGGTTTTCTTCGTCGACTTCAGCCTCGCATCCCCTTTGGGCCGGTCTATTTTTGCTTGTCGGCCTTGGCATAGGCTTCGCTGAAATAGGCCAGGAATATGTCCAGCATGCCGTTCTCGTGGGCTTCCTCCATGGTTCTCCAGGTCGCGACAAAAGCGTCCCAAGCCTGGCTTTTCTTCGACGAGAACGACGTCGGGGGGAGTTTCCTTCCGATCGCCTCGGGCGACAGGTCGTCAAGCAGCCGCGACAGCGCGGCTTGCATGGCGGCGTAGGTGGCGAATTCGTGCGTCTTGAGATCGCGGAATGCATCTTCGATGCTGCGCCTGGCATCAAGATAGCCGGCTCTGCGCCGGGCGAACATGATTTCGAGGATGTCGTCGGTTCCCGGAACGAACTTCAGGGGATTGTTGTCGGCGGCGCTGATCATCGTTCTCTGTGTGCTCTTGGCCAGCATTTTCGCGGCCGCGCGGGCTTTCAAAAGCATGCTCAGCTCCTCGACCACCGTCCGCAGGACCGCGCCGATTTCGGCGGCAACTTCATGCGGGTCGCGCGATTGAAGCAATTCCGGCGAGATGCCGGCCGCGATCGCGATTTCCCGTAGCACTTCGTCTCCGGTCGAAGGGAGAGGCGGTTGCGATGAGAACGCCCGAGCCGGAAACCGCTGCCCGGACTGTTGCTCCGATGGAGTGGAGAACGGCTCGGCGGCGAATTCCAGCGGCCGGCCTGTCGCTGCCGGCATTTCTCGTTGTGTCGAACTGTGGCTGGGATGACCTTTCGTGGACCGCTCGTTGTCGATCGATACGAAGAGGACATAGCGGCCGATCAGCACCCGGTCGCCATGGCTCAGCCGATGCGGGCCGGTCATGCGCTGGCTGGATCCGTTGATGTAGGTTCCGTTGCGTGAGACATCGTGCAACCAGAACGCGCCTGCCTCGTAGCGGACCTCGCAATGCCGGCCTGAGATGAACTTGTCCGGGTCCGGCAAGGTCCAGTCACAAGCCTCGCGTCCGATTTCGAAGCCGCGATCACGCGCCGCGTAGCCGGTCGGGATATCAGCGGGCAAGGAGTCGATACTGTTGATTTGCAGACTGATGTACATCCAGGATCGCCGTCGAACGCTGACCGATACTCCACATACTAGCAGTTTGCGGGTACAACAGGACAGTAGCGTTTCGAGCCAATGCATTGACAGGGCAGGGTTCAGTCGCCCCCGTCCTCTTTGGTCTGCTGGACAACATGTGGTAGGCTCAACATGGCCTTGTGTGGCGGATCGAAAAGTTTCTGAGCGTGATCTTGTTAATAGAGCAGGAACTTTAAATCCAACACGCTAGCGGCCGCGTCCAGGAGGGGCACGACCCATGCCGAACGAACGTGCCACGGTTGTGCAGACACCTGTTGGCGCCGAGCTGTTGACCTTCACGCATCTTGTCGGTCGCGATGAGATCAGCCGTTGTTTGGCCTATACGGTCGGGTTCGTCAGCCCCAGCCCCGATATCGATCCGTTGAAAATGCTGGGGGGCGTGGTTTCGGTCGAAGGCGAATCCGATCCGAAACGTTGGTTCAGCGGCCTTGTGTCCGAGTTTCGCCTGACCCGCATCGAGGATCGATTGGCCTACTACGAAGCGGTCGTCAGGCCGTGGCTCTGGTTCCTCGGCAACACCACGGATTGCCGTATTTTCCAGAACAAGAGCGTCGTCGACATCGTCAAGGACGTTTTCAAGAAATACAGCACGGCGGAATTCGATCTGCGCCTGCAGGGATCCTACCCTCCGCGCGAATACTGCGTGCAATATGACGAGACCGATCTGGATTTCGTCCAGCGGCTGCTCGAGCATGAAGGCATCCTGTATTTTTTCGAGCATGACGAGGGCAAACACACGCTTGTCCTGACCGATGCGATGAGCAAGCTGAAGCCGGCGCCGGGCTACGAGAAAGTGCCGTATCACTTTGAAGGGCAGGGCTCCCGGCGCGATGTCGAATACATCACCGAATGGATACCGGGCAGTTCGGTGCGCCCGGGCGCCTATGCCCACACCGACTATGATTTCAAGAAGCCGGGCGCCGACCTTATGGCCAAGTCGGCCCAGCCGTTCAGTCACAAACTGGCCGCCGGCGAAAACTATCGCCAGCCCGGCGCGCATCTCGAAGTCGGCCGGGGCGATAACCTTGCCGCGATCCGGCGCGAGGAAATTCAGGCCGTCCACCAGCGCATCGCCGCGGTCGGCACCGTGCGCGGCCTTTTTTCGGGCTGCACGTTCAAGCTGGATGGCTTTCCGCGCGAAGACCAGAACCAGGAGTATCTGGTGGTCAGTGCCGAATACAGGCTGTTCGATCCGGGATACAGAAGCCATGCCGACGTCGACAGCGAGAACTTCAAGGTGATCCTGGGCGTGGCGCCGACCGCCTTGCCCTATCGTCCGCCGCGCATAACGCCACGGCCGATCATGCGTGGCCCCCAGACGGCAACGGTGGTCGGCCCGTCAGGCCAGGAAATATTCACCGACAAATACGCCCGGGTGAAGGTGCAGTTCCACTGGGACCGCCTGGGCAAGAAGGACGAGAACAGCTCCTGTTTCGTGCGGGTCTCGCAGACCTGGGCCGGCAGCGGCTGGGGCTTCATCCAGATACCGCGCATTGGCCAGGAGGTGATCGTCGACTTCATCGAAGGCGACCCTGACCTGCCGATCATCACCGGCCGGGTCTACAATGCCTCGCAGATGCCGCCCTACGGCCTGCCGGGCAGCGCCACCCAGTCTGGCTGGAAGTCGAACTCCTCGCTCGGTGGCGGCGGCTACAACGAGCTGATGTTCGAGGACAAGGCCGGCTCCGAACTGGTCAACTTCCAGGCGCAGAAGGATCACAACCTTCTGATCAAGCATGACCGTACCAAGCTGGTGCAGCACGATCAGTCGGACCGCATCGACCACGACGCCAAGCATTCCGTCGGCCACAACCTCGACGAGGACGTCGGCAACAACAAGACGGTCAAGGTCGGCGTCGACCAGACCACCAATATCGGCAACAACGACACCGAGACGGTGGGCAAGAACCGGTCCCTGACGGTCATGGCCAACGAGACGATCCATGTCGTGTCGAACTCGACGGAGAATATCGACGCCAATCATTCGCAGACCGTGGGCCTGGTTCAGACGGTCACCGTTGGCGCGGCGCGCGTCGATACCGTCGGTGCCGCGGAGACGAGGACCGTTGGAGCGGTGCAGACCAACACCATCGGGGCGACGCGCTCGGTGAGTGTGGGAATCAGCCAGACTCACAGCATAGGGACGAGCGATACCTGGACCATCGGCGCCGATCAGAGCATCAGCATTGGTGCCGGGCAGACCGTCGCCATCGCCGCGTCGCAAGCCACCGATGTAGGCGCCTCACGCATGGCCAACATCAAATCCAACGACAGCACTGACGTCGGCGGCGGGCACATGCTCAAGATCGCCAAAGGCAGCAAGATCGACGTCGGCGAAAGCGGAGTCATCGACGTTGGCAAGAACTTCACGCTCGACGCCAAGGAGTCCATCACGCTGAAGTCCGGAAGCGCGCAGATCGTGATGAAGAAAGACGGCACGATCATCATCGAGGGCAAGGATATTACCGTGAAGGGCTCGGGCACGATCAATATCAAGGCGTCGAGCGATGTGATCATCAAAGGCTCGAAGATCAACGAGAATTGAGGGCGACGATGAGCAAGGTCAGGGACAAGATCGACGGCGTGGTGATCGGCGCCTTCCTGGGATTCGGGGACGAGTCCCCGTTGGTCGTTTTTCCCGGCAACCCGGAGAAGACGGCGTTGCCAGCGCGCAGCCTGTGCGAATTGTCGTCGGACATGATCGGCTGTGAGGTGGCCTTGCTGTTTCAGGAAGGTGACCCGCGCCGGCCTCTGATTGTCGGCCGGATCGTCGAGCCCAACCGCGCTAAGGCGGCTCCGCAGGTGATCCGGGATGGACAGTGCGTGCAGATCACCGCCGAGGATCGCCTGGAACTGCGATGCGGCAAGGCGACGATCCTGATGGAGGCAGACGGCCGCATCACCATACGTGGCGCTCACATCACCAGCCACGCCAGTGGTGCGCAGCGCATTCGCGGCGGCTCGATCAACCTGAACTGATGCGAACCTCGTCGAAGACAGAGGGGCCACGCCCGGTCCGCATCGCGGCGGAGGTCGTGCGTCAGCATGCGGAACTCGTCGCCTTCCTGTGGGCGCAGCGTGACAGCTGGTCCGCCGAGGATCCCCCGGATGCCAAGGTCATAGCCGAAATCGACGAGCGGCTGGAGACAAACCTCGACGGCCTGCGCATCGCGGGCACTGCTGCATGGCCATTTCTGATCGCGCAGCACGAGAATTTTCCGGAGAAAGGCGAGCTGTTCGCCTTCGCATGGATGGCGTTGGAACTGGCTGATGGCGGGAAGGTGGCACAAGCGGTCGAGTTCGGGAGCCTGACGGCCGATGATGCCAAAGGCTTGGTCGGCGCGCTTGCGTGGCACAAGCCGGCGGCGATCGGGCCTTTTGTGCGCGAGTGGATCGGTGGCCAGGATGCCTTCACCCGCTTCCTCGCCGTCTCGTCGTGTATCGTGCACAATGTCGACCCGGGCGCGACTTTGACCCGGCTGGTCAACGACAACGATTCAAGGGTGCGTGCCGCCGCTATTCGTCTCGCAGGTCAACTTCGACGTTTCGATCTGGGGCGGGATGTCCAATCTGCGCTCGATCACGGGGATGAACGCGTCCGGCTATGGGCCTCATGGGCACTCGTCGAACTGGGGTCAGGCGATCTGACGCGCCAGGAGCTGAGGAAAATCGCAACCGCCGCCGGACCCGACGCCATGGTCGCGATGCGCGCGCTGGTCAAGGCCGGACCGGACAAGGACGTCCGTGCGTGGATGGGCGGGCTGATGAAGTCGCCCTCTACCGCTCCCATCGCCGTGCGCGGCATCGGGATGCTTGGTGACAGGTCGGTGCTGGGCTGGCTCGTGGAGCGGATGAAGGAACCGCCGCTTGCGTTGGCCGCCACGGCCTCTTTCCTGGAACTCTTTCCGGAGGCTCGCCAGGAGAGCAAGCTGTTCACGGGGGATCCACCCGATTTGGGCAAGTCGTTCGCGACATTCTTCGCGGACAGAATCGTCACTTTGTCGCTGGCGGAAAAGGTGTCGGAATGGGCGGGATTGAACGCGCTTGGACCGGCGAACAACGGCCCTCAATAGGAAGCGTCACTCCGGAATCGGATGACCGAAGAAATAGCGCTGTCCCGGACGGAATCGGCTGACGTCGTCGCTGTCCAGAAAGCCCTCGACGATTGCCGCCGCAGGCAAGCGCAAAAGCGTACCGTTCTCTGTATAGAACGAGCGTGTGTCGAGCCCGGTGGCAGCCTCGAAGGCGACTCGCTCACGGTTGATGCGACCAAATTGCCGATCATCGGATCGCAATCGGTCGAGCAACCTTTGTGCGAGTTGAACCACATCATATATCTTGCCTTCATAGACGGGCGTGGCTTCCGACGGCACACTATCGCGGACATTGCGGAAAGCTTTCTGGACCACGTCGAAGTACGACACACGATCGACGATGAACCGCAGCGGCTGATCGTCATCGTCTGGTATGTCAAGTGTCTGCGAGGCGCCGTCCCACACCGGCCCGTCGTCCCCCTCCATGAGGTAGGAAAGGTGGTTCTCAATCTGGTGCCGCGACTCTTCATCTTCGGCCTCCTGATGAAGTTGCAGCAGCGGCGTCACCGCCTTGAGATTGCAGGATGCGCCCAATGCCGAGGCAAAGAAGTATTGGAAATCGGAATTCGAGATTCGCGACTTGAAGTACGAGAAAGCGCCGGAGATTGCTTTCCAATTGCCCGCATAGCCGATGATCTCGGTGGTCGCCCGCCAGAAGAAATATCCCTCCGTCTTCGTCATCAGGGCGGGAAGCCGGCCGAGCCCGGCGAAATTCCCGGACTTGCAAGCTCTCAGGACAGCCAAGTAGACCGTCCAGGGATCCTCGCTATGCGCCGCGGAAACTGGATCGAACTCGTCGCCCAGGGATGAGTCCACATAAAACCCGTCATAGGCGCGGGGGCTGATCGGTGCCTGAGCCATCCTAGGCCGTCGTCAATTGTTCGAGGGTCTTCTGCCAAGCTTCGATGTCCTGACACTCCTTGGGGGAAGCTTTCAAATATTGGTCAGGCAGTACGTTGTTTGCTGTTGCGCACCCGCCTGCCATCATCGGCGTCTTGTGATGCATCGTCTTGCCTTTGAAATCAGGTGGGGGTTGACCTGGCTTCGTGTTCGCCTCTGTCCATTTTTTCACGGCGATATCCTTCAGTCCGTTGTCGTCGAAATGATTTCGCCCGCTTTTCGCCTGTCTTTCCACACGTGTTCCGCTTCGCGGGCTGGTGTATTTGGATTTAGCACCGCGAGGCACGTCAAAGTAGAGAGCGCAGGGCCCATCTTCCGTCTTGTGAACGTTTGGACAGCCATCACCGCCCGCCGCGCTTGCCGCCCGAGCCTTGTCTTTTGCAGGCAGCATCAAATCCAGCGCCTTCTTGAAGCGATCGCGGGCCTTGTCGGTTGTCAGTTCTTTGGCCCTCGCCTCCCAGAAGTCTTTTTCCTTCATCAAAGGGAAGGGCTTGTCGTTCTCATCCTTCTGCCACTCGTGCAATGCCTCGTGGCAGCAGGGGCATTTGCCCTCTTTCCACAAATCCTCGGATTCCGCGAAGGTCTGCGTTTCAGGCGGCGGGAGCGGGGGGAGTAGATGGAGGGTCTGAAGCATGATTGCTTGTTGTCAGATCGAGATGCCGGCAGACGTTCTTGCCCTCAAATTTCACATCCATGCACCATGCCTGGAAGAACGTCTTGCCAGTGATCTGATGCGTGATGACCGCCGCCCCGAATGTGCGCGTTGCAGCCTCGTTTCCCAGGACGGACTCCTGATAGTAGGATTTCTGGGCGAGCGCCGCGCCCTTGCCGCCGATCTTCACCGTCGACGAACCCGACTTGAGTGTATTCGAGAACGAGGTGTTTGGATAAGGGACTGGGATCGGTCCCGCGGGCGGCGAAGGCGGCGACATACAAACGTCGGGGAACCGCGCGATCGACTTGTTCATACCGTTTTCGGCGGCGATTTCCCACTTTCCGGCAAAGACGTTCTTAGTCATCTAAGGTCCTCAGCCGAGACCACAGCGGCCGCGCGACCGCCGAACGACATCGAACTGCCGTGCAACGCGGCGAGATCACCCAGCGCATAGCCGCGTCTGAAGGCCTGCTCCGCCCAGGCGAACTGGATCATGCCAGTCGCCAATCCGCAATCGCCCATGCAGTCCGCCGCGTGCCACACGGGCTGTTCCGGACGCGTCTTGCGCATGTTGCGCATCTGCGCCAGCACCAGTTCCTCGAATGCGTAGGATTCGCCCCCGACATCGCTGAGGCGGAAAGCAACTTCGTGCATCTGCACGCCTGCTTCGCCAAGTGCGGCTTTTAGTGCCGCGCTGAGGCCATCCGCCCGGAACGGTTCCTCGTTGCTCGCTGTTGCCTTCTCGATGGCGAGGCCCAATCCGCGCAACCGCAAGGATCCGTCAACGATCAGGCGTTTGCTAACGACTAGAATGCAGGCCGCTTCGCCGGGGATGAGGCCATCCGTCACGTCGCTCGTCCTCAGTCGCATCTGGCTGTCCAGCCAGTTGAGCGAGCGCGCGTCGATCAGGCTGTCGATCGCCATGATGATGCAAGCCTCTGCATCCCCCTTATTCACCAGCCTGCGAGCCTGTTCCATCGCGACAAAAGCCGAAATGTGGCCATGGGCGACTTGGAATGTGCGCGACCCCACCAATGGCCTCCCGCCCGGAACCGCAAGCCCCGCCAGAATCCCGTTGATGCGGGCGCCGGGCATGTCGGCGTCGCGTGTGCACAGGATGAACGGCATCTCGCCCCACGGAAGCAAGGCCGCAGCCTTTTCATCGATCTGTTCAACAGCGAGCCGGGTCAATGCCTGAAGACGGCTACGGCCGTGCTTCTCAACTGGGATAGCGTCGACCATGGCACCGCGAATCGGCTGGCCGTTGCTGTCCCGATACGACAATTCCTCGAACACCGAGATGCTCGCCCGCATCGCCGCCGCAGCACTTGCCGGTGTATAGCCGACCGGGCATACGAGGCTGATGCAGGTAACCGTAGTCATGTTGTTTTCTTGCGTATCCCGGCCAGGGCCGCCACAGCCTCCTTCAATCCGGCGTAGTGTGGCTTGGGGCTTTTCGGTTTCGGTTCGCTACCCACTTGGACCTGTTGCAATTTCACAAACTTCCGCGGCAGCTTCGTGCTTACCCGTCCGACCAGAACGATCCTCGCCTCGTGCGGCAGGATGGTCAGGGTATCTGGCGCCGCCAGCTTGTGCTCGGTCCTGTCGACGAACATGAACCGCACCGGAACCGACATCGCCGGCAGCTTCACCTTGAACTTGCCGCTCTCGTTCATGCCCAAGCAGCCGAAGATCATGCCTTCGGAAAGCTTGTCGAGCCACTGATCCTGGGGGGCCGCCTGGAAGTAGCGGTCGTCGAAATCCTGCGGCAGGAAGGGCAGCACATTGTCCATCCAATGCTTGTCATAGGTGCCGGCATAGCGCGCTCGTTCCTTGGCAAAGCGTGGCACAGGACCGAAGCCGATCGGCTTGGGCCGGTCGTTCCAGATGTGCATCCGCGATTGCGGGTGCTCGACACAGGGCAGCGGTGTGCCGTCAATGTTGCTCTGGCCGACAAGGTAACCGCTTCCGATCGGGTTGACGGCGTCGCTGCGATGCTTGGCGGGATCAGGATCGGTTCGGTCGGTGCCGCCGAACGCGAGGTGCCATGCCAGCGGCGTTGAGATGAAAGGGTGCGGCCGTGATGCTTGGATGCCGAGCCCACCTCTGAACCAGCGTCTTTGGCCGGTGACCACCGCGCGCTTGTCCAATCCCGGCCCAACCAGGCGCACTTCGATAGCTTCCGCCTGCCTCCCTTTCGGAGCGACCGCCATGGCGTCGAGCAGAACCTCGCATTTCGGTTTGACAGGGGCAAAGTCGGTCTCGACGCGAATGGAAGTGACTTCCGGATCGCCATAATGGGTGTCGGCGTAGACGAAAGGCGACTGTTCCTTGCTGGGCGTGCAGTTGCCTTGTTCATCGACGTCGTACGTGGCCCGGATCACGACAACACAAAATTTCACGCAATGCTTGTCCTGGTAAGGAAAAGTCTCGGCGAGAAACGGTGTCGTGTTATGGCTGACGAACATCAGATTTGCCCCTGCATCGACCGGGCTTCCCAACTGGCAGTTAGAACTTGTTCCAGTGTCGCTTGCGGCGATTGCGGATCGATGTCGAAAATGTCGGAACGGGCCGTCCACATCACCATGCCGCTGATGACCTCGTCGTCCGGCTCGACGGGCGGCACCGGCAGTCCGGCGAGCGCGGCATCCAGTTCGTCCGGCGTCAGCTCGCCGTGTTGGGCGGCGATGGCCGCCTCTTCGATCCTGGAGAACCACGCCTCGGCATCAGCCAGCCGAACCGGGGCTTCAGCAAGTTGGGCGACGACGCTCAGGGGGAACTGCCGGCCAACCCTGTCGGCGCTCTGCACAATGATGCCCACCGATGCGCCGAAGGAAGCCGGGCCAGCCAGGAAGCGCAGCGCGGTTGTGCTGGGCCAGAATTCCGAGCCGAACAGCGGGACGAGATGCTGCGCCAGCCAGCGGTCCCAGCCGCGAACAAAGTCGCCCGTCAGCCGCCGCGTCACGAAATCGCCGGTGGCGGGCATTTTGCCGTAAAAGCCGGGCAGGTTCATATCTGCGGTGGACATGAGAATTTCTTGAACATCTGCAGGTTGTAGGGGTTTTCGACGCTGGCGGCCTTGAGCTCGAAATCGGCGTACATGCCTTTCGTCCCCAGGCGAAGGCTGTAGACATCCGACAGCGAGGTCCCGGTGAATCGGCCGCTGCGCAGCATCCTCAGCCACGCCCAGCTGCCGGTCTCGTTGAGCATGATTTCAGGCGAACCATCGATGGGCTGGAAGGCGAGCGAGATGACCCCGGTGCCATCCTTGCCGGGCCAGGTCATCGGTTGCGGCCGCGTCGCGTTGTTGAAGTAGACGAGGGTCTGGCCATCGAGATTGAGCGTCACGCGCGTGACGTTCGGAGAAAGGTCCTTCGGTTCGAGCGTGAAGCTCATCACCGGTCCGGTACCCCCGGGAAAGAGATCGTCGCGTATCCGCCTGGCCTGCTCGAACGCCGCCAGCGCCGAAGGATCGAGGCCAAAGTCGGCACGCCATTTCCACGGCTGGCTGGCGGTGTCTACATAGCTGATCAAATGGTCGTTGATGAAGGCATCGATCAGGCCCGCCGGCCCGAACAGGCGGGCGAAGTCGCGGACATTGACGTCCACCGCACTTTCCGGACTGAATGGATAGCGGTCGTTCAGCGCTGCCTGGCAGAAAGGCAGTATGTCGGCGCGCCAGATGGCGTTGAGTTCCGAAGTGACCGCCTTCTGAGTCAAATTGCTGGTGTCGCCGGCGATCCCGCCCAGCCAGCTGTTGATAGGGTCCGGCAGGATCTGTGCCTGCCTGGCGACCGCCCCCGTCAGTTCGGCAAGGCCGCCTTGCTTCTTGATGGCATCCTGGGGGTCGGGATTGGCCGTGACCGTCTGCAACACGTTGGACAGCGCCGTCAGAGCCACCACCGCGGCGTCGAGTGCTGGGGGCTGGCCGTCGACCTCGGCAATAGCACCTTTGAGCGGCTTGAAGTGTTCCGCCACCAGGTTGCCGGTAAGATCCACCTCGTCAGCTGAGCCCGCACGCGGAAGCAGCTTTGCCCCCGTTTTGACGATCTTGCCGAGCTTGCCGAGTTTGCCGAGCAGTTTCGAGCCGCCCTTGGCCGCCGCCTTGTCGTCGGCCGGCGCTTCATCGGACCGGGTAAGCTCGGTTTCCTGGACGACCGCAGTGAGCAGGCGTTTCAGTGCTGAATCGGCGCTGGAAAGATCCTTCAGATTCTCGCTGGCGATATTGAGGTCGCTCAACGGCGCCAGCCTCATATCGCGCAGGAAGCTGTCCCACTGTGCGATATAGTCGTCGTAATAGAGCTTCAGGATATCCTCGGACAGCGCCGACACCGACGTCTCGGAGTTCTCGGAGCAGCCCCCAGCGAAGACCGCTCGATCCAGCGCCGCTTGTGCTGCCACATCCTCGATCCGGTCGAGAATGGCGTCATGGAAACCGGAATAGGTGAATGCTCCGGAAATGCCGACGCGAAGTGTCTTGTCGGAACGCCGCGCAAACACCTTGCCCCCGTTGGGGCCGGCGAAATTGGCAGGGATCCATTCCTTGAGGCCGGCCACCTCCGGATCGGCCAGCAACTGCTTGTAGGCACGCGCCGGCAATGAAATCGTGCATACCGTTTTCAGTGCTTCCGCGACCAGCGCCTGGTCGGGCTCGATATAGCTTTCGTCGACCGTCATCCGGCGGATGGCGGCAAGCTGATGTTCTTCGGCATCGGCGGTTGGAAATGGTGCCGCGGCCGCGAATTCGGGCAGGCTGTTCACCCACCAGTTCTGGGCGTAGTCGGGATCCATCTGCGACAGACCCGTCATCATGCGATAGGTCTTGAGAGCGCCGAGCATGAAATCCGGATCGCGGATCTGCCGCCACATGGTAGCCTCGAGAAGAGCCACCATGTGCGGCTCGAGCACGTTGCGCAGGGCGTGATCATACGTGTCGGTCTGAGCCCGCACCAGTTCCGCCGAGGCCGATGGCCCCAGCAGATCCTGGACAGCACCCGGCGGTGCCGTCCGGGCATTTGCGACCGCGTCCATCGCCTCGAGCGCGCCGTCGATGGCAGGCTGCTGCACCGATGCCGGGTTTGCGGCAGCCGAGGTCAGCGGTGTCTGCAGCGCTTCGAACTGGCTTGCCTGGGCCGAGATCGCATTGCGGTTGTCGTAGTAGGACCAGGCAAACACCGCACTGGCCAACAAGCCCGCTGTGGCGCAGGCAGCCGCGGCACCCCGCCAGATCCAGGCGCGGCGGCGTTGCGCCAGCGGGTCGAACGTACCGAGGCCTGCTTCCCTAAAGATGACGTCGGTGAGCAGGTTCTTCAGGAAGAAGCTGCGTTTCTCGACCCTTGGTGCGGGCAGGGCCCGCCGTGGCGGAAGACCGAAGGACGACGACAGCGCCGCAGTCAGCCGGTCGATGGGTGCCCCTTCCTGGGTAGCCGACGTCAGATAGAGGCCGCGCAGCCACGCAGCCTCTTCATACCGGCTTTCGCCGAACATCGCCTCGACCAGCATCTGGATCGGTTCGGACAGGCTTGCGAGTTGGGCAGGAAACCGGAAGATCTCGGCACGAGCGGGAAGTTTCTCCTCATCCTCCAGGCGCGGCACCAGCCGCCGCTCGAGTTCCGTCGCCAGCGTCGAAATTTCGCGTTCGATGGTCTTGCCATCCACACGCGCATCGAGCGCGAAGGTCGTTCCCCAGACCTGCTCGCGCGAGGCGGTGGACAGGCCGCCAAAGAAGGCTTCGAAACCCTTGATGAGATCGGCCTTGGTCAGCATCAGATAGACCGGAAGGCGGATTTCGAGCCGCTCGTTGAGCTCGGCCAACCGGCGGCGGATCTTGCGGCCGTGCGCCTTGATGGCTTCGTCGCCCTCCGAAAGCACATCGATCGAAAGCGCGACGATCACGCCGTTGAGGGCGCGGCGGCCGCGATGCTTCTTCAAAAGGTCGAGGAAGCCCAGCCATTCCGCCGCGTCGACGTCGGGTTGGCTCTCCTGCTGCACATAGCGGCCGGCGGTGTCGATCAGAACCGCGTTCTCGGAAAAGAACCAGTCGCAGTTGCGCGTGCCTCCGACCCCTTGCAAATCGTCCGTGAGGTCGATCGGAAAATTCAATCCGGACTGCCGCAAGGCCGTGGTCTTGCCGGTGGCCGGCGGCCCGACGATCACATACCAGGGCATCTCGCGCAGAAACTTGCGTCCGCCCAGCTTGCGGCGCTTCAGTTCGGCCATCACCTCGGCGAACTTGGCACCCACGGCAGCGACGTTTTCTTCGCCGGGGCTCAGCGGCTTTTCCACCGCAGGCGCGGCAATCTCGGCGACGAACATGCGGTTGGCGCGGATCGCCCGGCGCTGGGCAACGATCAGCCAGATCAGCCAGAAGATGACCAGCAGCGCGATGATGACGATGCGCACATTTTCGGAGGCGAACGGTTCGTAGGGGCCGACCCTGACGATCGGGCCGAACACCCAGATGACCAGGGAGAGCAGCGTGATGCCGATCAGCGTCCACAGCCATCGCGATGTCAGAACCGCCCAGAGGAAGCGCAGGATGAACATCTCACAGCCTCTTTTCGACAAGCACCTCGACGCGGCGGTTCAAGGCTCGCCCCTGGCGCGTGCTGTCGCTGGCAACAGGATCGGTGGCCGCGCGGCCCTCGGATCGGATGCGGTCTTGTGGCACTCCGTTCTGGACCAGCATGTCGGCAATCGTCTGGGCGCGAGCCTCGGACAGTCGCTGGTTGGTCGACAGCGGATTGGTCTTCTGCAGAGGAACGCCGTCCGTATGACCGATCACCGTGATGTTTCCGATCAGCTCCTGATTGGCAAGGATCACCTTGGCGATCGAACCGATCAGAGGCTCGAAGCCTTCGGTCAGTTGTGGCCGCGACGACTGGAACAGTTCGGGGTTGGAGGCCTGGATGATCAGCTTGGCCAGCGAAACGCTCTCGGTCCCGCTGAGGGCGGATCTGAGGTCGGCCGGGGCTCCGGCCTGAAATTCCGGCAACAGTGCAAAATCCACTTTCTCCGGTGGCGGGGCCTCGACCTTAGGCGACGTACGGCTGATGTCGCCGCGTGCAGGCGGCGGCAAGGTGCGCACAAGTGCGGAAAGCTCGACCGCCTGGCTGCTCAGTCCCATCGAGAGCCCGATATGGATTGCCGTGGCAACAACCGCCGCACCGAGCGCCATGACCCAGATCGGAACGATGAAGCGCTGCGGCTCGTCGGATGCGATCACGCCCTTCCAGTTTGGCGACAGTGGCGCGCCTTCGGCGTCGGCATCGCGCAGGAAGCGTGCCGCCGCCACGCGAACGGCATTGAGCGAGCGGTCGCCTGACCGCCCAGGCACGCGATATTTGCCGCGGAAGCCGAGCGCCATGCAATCATACTGCAGTTCCAGCAATTCGCGATCGCGGTTGGGATGGCGTTCCAGTTCGTCGAGACGCGTGAAGAACTGCGTTCCGGCATCGACGTCGCCGCGCAGCATGACCACAAGCGGCTGCCGCGGCCAGGCGCTGGCCCCGCCCCATGGCGTGTTCAAAGCCAGATCGTCGAGCAACGCAGCCACGACCCAGGCCGCCTGGTCGGCCCGCTCCATCGAGGACCCCGTCGACATTGCCATGTCGCGTGCCCGCACCAGTTCTTCGAGCAATCGGGTGCGCAACGCTTCCGGATTCTCCGGCGGCAGCGCGCTTTCAAGCTCGGGAGCGAATTCGAGCAAGGGCGCGAATGCGTTGACAAGCGCGTTCGGGTGGGTGCGAGACCGCTTTACCGCCGCGCCCGGCAAGAGTGGCGCCATGGGTCGCGGCATCGGCGCGCCGGTCAATCGTATGCGGGTGCGTTCGCGATCGTCCGACAGTCCGAACGGATCATCGCGGCTCATGATCTCACCTGTTCACCGAATAGCAGTCCACCTGCGGCTCGCTTGGCAACACACCCGAAACGCCGATGACGAAGCCGGGAGCATCGAGCAGCGACGCCCAGTGCTCGCTTTTCTGGTCAAGCTCGAGACACAGCCGATCGCCATCGTAAGGGATCTCGCGCGGCTGGGAATGAAGCGGTTTCAGCGGAATGCCGGGTAACCGCGATTTCCACAGGCCCTCGAACTGATCGGCCGAGCCGACAGTCGCCTGATTGACGAAGATCTTGCGCAGCGCGTCCTCCGACAGCTCCGAACCAACCCGGATGACGATCCGGCTGGCCACCAGCAGCTTCGGGTTGTCGATGCGGATTTTCCAGACATTGGTCGAATGCCGCATGACAGGCAGCGCACGCGATTTCGGCTCGATGTAACGCAGGCTGAGGATGAGCGAGCGCAGCGCATCCGCCAGCGCCGAATAGGCGGGGCCTGGCGCCATGTGATCGTAGGCGGGCAACTCGCCCAGCCGCCGCGCGCTCGATCCGTAGGTCGCCATCGAACCGGCGAGCCCGGCAAGTTCCAGGTAGAGCTCGGCCGGATGGAAGACATCCTGCGCCAGCATGTGGGCCAGCCGCGGACGCGCGGCATTGGCGAGATTGAGCATCAGCAGATCTTCGACGCTGCGCCCAGGCCCGCCCATCACCATCTTGCCATGCGCCTCGGCGATCTGGTCGAGGCCCGTGACAACCTCCAGAAGCAATTGCCGATACCACGCAACCGCGCCGGTGATCAGTGTCGGCGGCAGGAAGGCCTCGTCCACGGAGACGCCGCCATCGGCTCGAACGCCCTTGAGGTCGGCTATCGGCAAGGCTGTGTAGCCACCGATCGACTTGCCGGGTGCAAGCAGCAGCGCCTGCGGACGGGCGATCTCGATTTCTTCAGGGTCTGAACCGCCCTGGACAGCGTCTCGCACCGAAACGATCCGCCCGTGATAGCGAGCTCCCGAGGCGGCGGCGTGTGCCGGATCGAAACCGACACCGCCCGGAGGCTCCAGCGGCAAGGCAACCAGCACCGGCCCGGCGCCCGTGTCTGGGGTGACCAGCAGTGGTCGCGGCGCGTCCATCAAGTCTGGAATGGAGAAAGGTGTGCCGTCCGGAAAGATGCCCCGTGCCGACAGGATCGAGATCTGGCCGGCCTCCAGCAATGCCTGATCCAGCGTCAGTTGCTGAAAGCCGAACGTATGCAACTGCCCAGCCTGCAACGCGCCGCGCACCGTCGCCTCGAAAAAGCGATCCTGCTGCTGGAAATGCTGGGTCCGGAGGAAAAGCCCTTCGGACCACAGCACCCTGTTTGCATCGCTCATGCCACTACTCTCTGCATTGAGCTCCCCTTGCCCTGGCCGCTAGGCGGAAATGCCGCCGCTGCCAAGCGTGACGTTGACTGTGAACTTTGATCCCGATGATACCGACTTGGTCGTCCGCCAGTTCCTGCCAGTAGGCTCGCGGATCAGTGCAACGAAGCCCAGTGCCGTCGCATCCGGCTCGACGGTGAAGGTCTTGGACGCGGATTTTCCCGGCCCGACGGCGATCTGGTCTGACCCGATAAGATCGCCTGCCAACGCGGAGCCGGCATCCCCCTGCAGGGCAAAGTAGTCGGCGGAATTGAACTTGCCGGTGCTGCGCAGCCGCATCACGAGGACCGTCACAGGCCGGTCGCCGCCGCCTGGTCCCGGGTTCATGCCGGCCCCCCCAGTCACGTTGACGGTGATCACGGATGGTTTTGGCGGACCGCTCTGGCAAGCCGTAAGCAGCCCGGTTGCACCCAAGGCAATGACGAATTCGCGTCGATCGATCATGTCTCACTCCTCCTCATATGCATCCCGAAAATCAGCGCCGATTTCACCCAGGAAGCTTTTTTCCGCGCTCTCGGCGATGTCACGGTGGCGTTTCTGGTAAAGCTCCCACAGCTTGGCGCCGCGCCCGCCCGAAAGCAGGGTGCCGATCGCGGAATTGGATTTCAGCTCTTCCTCGATCGCTGCCGGGTCAAAACGGTCAATCATCCGCCGCAAGGCGCCCTGTACGCCGCGCCAGGCGCGCACATGATGTTGTGCGAGATCGCGAACCGCATCCGCGATTGCCGCTTCGCCGGCGAGAAATCCGGGGCTGCGCTCGGCGAGAAGCGTGACGATGGCGTCGTCGACCGTCGGCAGAAACTTGAGCGGATTGACTTCGGAAGCCCCGACCACGGTCTGGGCGACGCGCGCGTTTCCCTTTTCCTCGGCCCGCTTGCGCAGAAGCTGCATCAGGCCTTCCATCATAAGCCGATATTCGCGGCCAAACTTCTCCATTTCCGCAATGCTGTCGCGCCCGGGGAAATCGGCCTCCTCGACACCCATGCCGTGCAGGAATGCGGAACGAAGCGCCATGTCCCCCAGCTGCGCCGCAGCCGGCAGGCGGGCGGGTTTGGCAGCGGCGCCTGTCCGCGCTGGCGGCGGGACGTCAGCCGCTTGCGCAGGCAAATCCCAGGGATTGGCGGATTGTGGTCGTTGGGCGACGCGCTCGCGCTGTCCGGCCGAGCCGGTGCCGTTTGCCGAACCGGGCGCCGCGGCTGATCCGAAACCAAAATCATCATTGAAATCGGACGGCTTTCGATGAGCGGGTTCGGCTCCGCGGCTGGCGGACGGCACGGGGTCGAGGCCGAATGGGTCCGCCTGATTCGCCGTGCCACCCGGTTCGAGGTAAGGAGCGGCATTTTTCGACACAGGCGTTGAGACCGGATCGAGGCTGAACGGGTCATCGAAAGCAGGCGAACTGCGCTGGCCGGAGGCACGCTCGAACGCGCCTGGAACCGGCTGTTCGAACGGGTTCGGCAGATCCGCTGGACGTGGCCGTCGCGGCTCTTCTTCGACCGTGGCGGAAAAGAAGTCGTCGCGGCCGATGCTCACCGGCGCTCGGGATGTCGGTGGTAGGCGTTCCGGAACCGGCTGGCCGGCTGCGGGTGCTTGGGCGCTTGGCGTCTGCAGATCGACATAGACGACGTAGTCGCCCAGTCTTAGCCGCATGCCGCTTTGAAGGCGTGTCGACTTGCCGGCGCCGAGCGGGCTGTCGGAGTCGTTTATGAACAATCCACTGCTTGATGTATCGGTGACGAAATATCCATCTCGCCCGCCCGAGATCCTGCAATGAGCCCGCGAAACGAACATGTCGGGATCGTCGATCTGCCAGCCTGCGTCGACGCTGCGGCCGATCACCAGCTCGCCCTCGTCCAGCCGGGTCTGCCGTACCGCCTGGGTGCGTGGCCCTTGCTCCAGCGTCAGCAGCAGGCTCATGCCGCGACCCCCGCCATTTCCGGCCGCCATCCGACGATCGTGCGCAGCCGCATGTCGTCAGCATCGCCCCTTTCAGCGGGCCGCGCAAGCCAGGCGGTCCGGCCGAGCTGTACCGCTCCGATACAGGGCGGCGGCACCGCTTCACGCGCAAGCACGATGCGCAGATCGACGTCGAGCGATTCCCCGACCATGTCGCGAACGGCTTGCTTGAACAGTTTGAGTCTCCGGCCACCGGGCAGGAACGACTTGAAGTCCTCGTACCCCAGCGGGCCGACACGGAGTTCGATCCTGCTTTGGCGGTTAAAAACGCGCGGGCCGATCGTCGCCCCCCGGCCGAGCCCAGCATAGGCTTTTGCTAGGCGGGTCTGGAGCCCGGCTGGGATGGTTATCCAGGCGGCGATGAACTCCTTGATCTGAACCGGCACCTTGAACGCTTCCGCCAGGAACAGCGTCAGCCGTTCCGGGCCGTCGACCTGGCTGGCGAGCGAAGCTGCCTGGCGAAGCTTCACCGCATCGAGATCGATGTTCTGGGTGCCCGGAAGGCCTATTCCCGCCATGGCTTCAAGCATGGCGCGAACACGCCCACCGACCGCGCGTTCGACCTGTACAGCCGGATGCGCATCCGCCCATGCCCGATAATACAGGGCGATCATGCGGTGCTGCAGAATGTTGACGAAGTCCAAGAATGTCGTGTCGCTGGTCTGCCGGGCATCGGCGCCGGTGAACCAGCGCTGCGACAGACGATCGAGCACCCAGCGTGTCAGATGCAGCGGCAGCGGACCTTCGGGTCCCATCAGGCCGAGATTTGCAACCGTGACCCTGGCCGGAGCCTTGTCCTTGGCTTCGCGGAATTCAACCACGTCCCTGGCCGAAAAGCTGAGACGCACATGCTGTCCGAGCCTTGCCGGCTCGCGTTCCGGCGGGCCGGAATAGCCGAACAGCCCGCCCTTCCGTTCGAGCCGGCGCAACAGCTCGAAGAAGTCGAACGTCTCGGACAGCGCCTCGGCCTGGTTCGGGTCGAATGTGTCTAGATCAGGTAGCGATTGCCGGGCGTCATCGGCCATGGCACATCCTCCTGCTTCTGCAGCAGCCGTGTGCGGGTTCGCACAAAGCCGTTTATTCCGGCATGACGGGCAAAAAGCCGCGCCAGCAAGGCCGAAAGCAGCAATGTGCTTTGCCCTGCCAGGACCGACTGGTCGACATGCAATGTCACTTCCGTGCCGCGTCCGAAGCACATCGGTCCGTCGATCTGCAGCCGTTCGATGACCGACCGCGAGTCGATGCGAACGATCGAATGCACGTTGCGGGCAAGGCTCGGATCTCCCCGGTCGGCATAAAGATCAAGCAGCGCGTGCAGCGGATCGACGCCGCGGCCTTCCTTGGCAAGGCTGAGAAAGTTGAGCGCCAGTTGCGCCACCAGCCGCCAGGCGAGATTGTCGGCGCGCGATTCGCCCGCAGCGCCCAAAGGCAGCGCCGCCGGGATGGCCGGGCGAGGCGGACGCAACGCACCGAGAAGCCGCACCGTTTCGACCGGGTCGCCGGCCTCCAGCGTCAAGGTGGGATTGTCATCGAGGATCGGCAGATCGCGATTGGTACAAAGCGCCACGATGTCGACACGCTTCAACGACCGGTTAGCCGGGCTTTCCACCGGACGTGAAATTGCCAGGAAAACATCGTCCCCCGCGTAGGAGGTGCGGGTCAGCCCGTCGCGCCGCTCGTCTTCCGTCGCGCGACGGGGGCGCCGCTCGGTGGAGTAGACCCAGCCGCTGCCACGATTCTGACCCAGGCTGAAGAGCTCCGGAATTTCAGCATCGCTGCCCCCGGTGTCGGCATCCTCCACGCGGATCACCCGATAGATTTCGAAGTCGCGCGCCCGCGTTCGGTCGGCATGCAGAACCTGGCGCGTCCTGCGCGGATCAAGCTCGATGACGTTGCACTCACGCTCGAAGAGATTGATGATCGGCGTTGCGAAAAGCTCGAAATCGGCCTGTGTCAAATCGGCAAGCTCGGGCACTGGACGCCTGAACATGAAGATGATCTCGAGCCCGGCCGTGCATCGGCGCACGACGGGCTGCAGCCCGGAAACCCGCGCATAGTGAAAGCGCTCGGGCATCATGAAATATTCGCGCAGCAGACGGTACCCCTCGAATGTCGGACGGGTACGAGGCATCAGCGACTCGTCGTCGCTGATGCCGATCATTTCGGGTTCCGGCAAGGGCGACAGGGGATTGGTTTTGCCTTCCGCGCGTGCGCCAACGGCCGAGCAAGCGCCGAAGATCGCGTCGAACAGCAGGGGCGCCTTGGTGCGCCCGGCAAAGTAGAGATCAAGCCGGTCGAGCGACAGTTCGTCGAGCCTGCCTTTTCCGGTTCGGGCCAGCACGATGCGGAGCGCCGCCTCGCCGGCCACACCGCCGATCGGCACTATGCCCGCCGCCGCCAGCGCGCTGCGATCTTGAAAATAACTTACCGAAGTGACCGCTATCGGCCACAGCGTGATGTCCTGGGCGGTGGTGAAGGTGCAGCGCGTCGAAAGGCCGGGCTGCAGACCGGAGACCAGCCGGGTGTTGCGCTTGACGACATGGCCGGCAACCATCGTCTGGACCTGCTGGCCGGGTTTCAGCACCACCATCGCCGTTGCCGGCGCCGGCGTGACGAGATCGGGATAAAGGACATCCAGCACGCTGCGTGAAAACCGCGAGCGTTCGGCATCGACTTTCAGCCGGGTGCGCGCCGCCAGGAAAGCGACGCCGTCAAGCAACCGCTCGACATACGGATCCGGACACGGCACCGTGTCGAGCGAGAGATTGCGCGCCACCGCCGGATGCAGGTCGGCGAATTCCGCCGCCAGCGCACGGATATGGGTCAGTTCCTCCTCGTAATATTCCACGAAGACCCGATCCATCTCAGGCCTCCCTAAATTCGGTCCGCGCCAAGCCGTTATCGAGATTGATCGTGGTGCGCAGGCGCATGCGTTCCGGCGTCGGCGTCATGATCAGCACCGCGTCAATCTCGATCTTCAAACCCACGCTCTTGTCACCAAGCGTCACCGTGACCTTCGTCGTACTTTCCTTGAGGCGTGGCTCGAACGTTGCAAGCACCGAGCGGATCTCGCGCGCCAGCGCCTCGCGATCAAAGTCGCGGGAGGAACGGCCCGAGAAGGAGGGTACGCCGTAGTTGATCACGCTTCGGCGCACCTCCGGGAAATCGGCGAGCGACGGCGGGTTGTCCGCTGCCTGCTCGCTTTCGAGATCGGAAAGAAGCGGGACAGCCTCGAAACGCTCGGTGTTGAACAGGGCCTCGATGTCGCGCCGCACGGCCTCCCGGAGCACGCGGGCCGACACGACCACGCCGCGGCTTTCCATCTCCGCGCGGTGCTGGGTCTGAAAGGCCAGGCGGTGCAGGCGCCGCTTCTGATCGGCCGTCAACTCCGCATCGGCATCGATGAGCCGCGCGCTGCCCGCAGCCAGGCTCTCCAGCCGGTCCGCGCCGAGCTCGTCCTGCAAGGCCTGGCGCAGCCCGTCTATCTCGGAGGTCATGCCCGGCAGGTCGTTTACGAGGCGGTCCCAGAGAGAGGGCTGGACCGCTTCGCGTTTTGCTCGCGAACCAGCGGTAACCTGCAGCTTGTCCGCGTCGGGCAGCCGGCCCTCACTTGCCGACATAGACATCCATTTCGATTTCGTCATTGCCGTCATAGACGAACTTGATCTTCTTGTAGGCGAAGCTGACCTCTTCCTCGATCAGGTCTTCCTCATCCTCGGCCTGCGACATGTCGTATTCCATGATCGAGGCGTCGGTCAGCGTGACGACCAGGTAATCCTTGGTCTCGCCGTCGATGGTCCGGCGTGCCGAGAACACCACTTCGTCCAGCGCCTTGTTCTCGAACAGTGCTTTCTTCAAATAGGGCGACGACTTGTCGTAGTGCTTGGTGAACTTGATCATGCCCAAGGAGACGCGGCCGCGGCGCGAGAGCGAATTCGGATCGTATGGCGCGACTATCTTGTAATCGACCCCGTGGATTTCGATTTCATCCTCGTGGCCGTCTCGAGCGCTTGGGCCCTTGATATCCGGAACTTTCAGAAAGCCATCAATCTTCGTACCTGTGGGCATTGTCTTTCTCCACCGCTTTCAAAAAACCAAGATGGTGTTGCTGTAAATCAAGTCTTCACGGACGGCAGTTCCGACACCAGTCGGAGCGAGGCATTGATGCCTTCGAGCTGGTAATGCGGGCGCAGATAGAAGCGGGCGTTGTAGTAGCCCGGCCGCCCCTCGACGCTGTCCACCTGAACCTCGGCCGCGGCAAGCGGGCGCTTGGCGCGCGCCTTGTCGTCGGCAAAGGCCGGGTTGGCCAGCACGTATCGGTTGATCCATTCGGTCAGCCAGATCTGCATGTCGGAGCGCTCTTTGAACGAGCCGACCTTGTCGCGCGCGATGGCCTTGAGGTAATGCGCAAAGCGCGAGACCGGGAAGAGATAGGGCAGGTTGGCGCTCAGCCGCTCATTGGACTGCGCGTCGGGGTCGACCAGCCGTCCCGCCCGCGTCTCGTCGTCCTGCAGTGAGTGTGCGCCGATGAAGGCCGCGAGATCGGTATTCTTTCGATGCAGGATCGGCATCAGACCAAGCTTGGCCAGTTCCGCTTCGCGTCGGTCGTCGATGGCGACTTCCGTCGGACATTTCATCGCGATCGACCCGTCGTCGGTCGGGAAGCTGTGTACCGGCAGGTTGAGGACCGTGCCGCCATTCTCGACGCCGCGGATCTGCGTGCCCCAGCCATAGAGCTTGTGGCTGCGGTTTATGTTCACGCCCATCGGGAAGGCGGCGTTCATCCAGACATATTTGTTGTGATCGCCCTGCACCTCTTCCTCGAAGGTGAAGCCCTTCACCGGAACGGTATCCGTGCCATATGGCAGCCGCGCCAGAACGCGCGGCATGGTCAAGCCGATGTAGCGCGCGTCCTCGCTCTCGCGCAGCGACTGCCACGAGGCATAGGCCGGGTTGGAGACGATCTGCTGCAGATCTTGCGGGTTCGGCAATTCCTGCCAGCTGTCCATGCGGAACAGGCGCGGCGAGGCGGCTGCGATAAACGGCGTGTGCGCCGAAGCACAGATGCCGGAGATGTTGCGCAGCAGACCGACGTCGCGCGGGTGGTTCGAGAATTCGTAGGCGCCAATCACGCAGCCGATCGGCTCGCCGCCAAGCATCGAATACTCGTCCGTATAGACTTTCTTGAAGATCGGGCTCTGGTCCCACATCTGGCCTTCATAGTCTTCGAGCGTGTCGGCCAGTTGCTCCTTGGAGATGTTCATCACCCGGATCTTCAGCTTCTGATCCGTCTCGGTGTTGTTGATGAGATACCAAAGGCCGCGCCATGTGCCTTCCATTTCGCGCACTTCGGGCGCGTGCAGGATCTCGTTGACCTGTGTCGTCAGCATCTTGTCGATGCCCGCGATCAGCGACTTGATCGACTTGATCGCATTGGACGAGATGGTGGTGGTATCGGAACGGGACTGTGCCGCGAGTGCGAGATTGCGCACGAGCTGCTGCAGCTTCTCGCTGTCGTCCTTCTTGACCTTGAAATCCTTCTCGAGGAGCCCGCTGAATTCTCCAAGGTCTATGGCTTCGGCCTCGGCGGCGACGGCGGCGGTCTTTTGCTGTTCGGCCATGATTTACTCCCCTGCCTTGTCGTCGTCGGCCAGTGCCTGGCTGGCGATCTTGCCAAGAAGCGGTTCGTTGTTCAGAAGTTGCGCGATGCGTTTTTCGGCGTCGACGCGGCCATCCATGAAGCCAAGCAGCTCCTCGAGCTGGCGACGCATCTTGAGGATCTCGGCCAGTTGCGGAACTTGCTCGGCAATCTTGTCCGGGGCGAAATCGCCCATCCTGGAAAATGTAAGATCGAGCGCCAGTTCCTTGTCGCGCTCCTGGCCTTCGGCCTGCGGCAGCGTATTCTTCACGCGGGCTTTGACGCGGGGTCCGAGCGCCTCCATGAACTTGGGGAAACGGTTCGCGTCGGTCTCGACAAAGGAGCGGTCCAGCACCGACTTTGACGCTTCCTTGGTTTGCGAAGCACCGGAAAGGTCGGCCATCACGCCCATGACGAACGGCAGTTCGATCGTCGTCGGGCTGCCGTAGGTTTCCACGTCGTAGGCGATCTGCACCCGCGGCGCGCGGTTTCGTTCGATGACCTTCGCTTTGCTTTCGGCTGGCATGTGTTGTTACCTTTCATCCTTCTGAGCCGTCTTCTTGACATCGGGAACGCCGGCAAGGAGCCGGAATTCCTTCAATCCCGACGGGGCGAGATCTTCCATCAGTTCAACGAAATCCATATGCACCATCCGGCGCACACGCCGCGCCAGGTGCGGTATAGGGCTCGACGGTTCGGTGCGGTCATAGAAGGCGACGACGAGGTCGAGGCATTTCACCACGTCGTCGCGCGAGGAAATCCGGTCGGGAAGCTCCGTGCTCGAGTCCGCGTAGCTTGCCGCATTTGCCATAGTATCGGCTCCATGACCGTTTCGAGCAGGCGTTGCCGGTTCTGCCAGCGTGGGCGGCTTGGCCGCGCCATTCGCCACGGCGCCCGCTGCCGAATTCCGTTCGAGGGTCGTCAGCAAACGCTGCAGAAACCGTTTCAATTCCGGAACAGGAGCGGTGCCGCCCTCGAGACGGGCGTTGAGAGCGGTCTCGACCGAATCAAGGGCCGCGATCGCTGCCCGGGCGTCGGCGACGAGCAAGACCATCTCTGCCTTGGCTTGATCCATCTGTGCCGCACATCCGGCACGCACCCGGTTCAACAATTGTCCGTGCGCACTGACCAATGCGGCCTTTTCTGCCGCATTCAATCCCGAGGCGGCTTCCTGGAGCATGACACGGTCGTCGAGCGCACCCTTTTCCAGATCCTTGCCCTGAATCGGGCCGATTGCACGCGGCGCAAAGAACGTCATTTGCCGCAAGTTCGCCAACAACCCCTCCTGACCATTCTGGAGGTCGAGCAGCGCGTTGATACGGCGCAAGGCGGCATCGCGTGGCGAAGCGTTGGGCCGCAGTGCCGGATGCAGGGTCTCCCAATGCTGATCGAAGGTCTGCGCGATAAGGGTCAGCCCCTGCGCGAGCCCGGCCAGTCCTTCTTCATTGGCCAGCGCGCGCGTGACGACGACAAGCAGGCGTAGATCCCGGCCATGCGCGCGCAATTCCTCCGCCTTAGCCAGAACCGCAGGCCAGTCGACCGGAATGGTGCTTTGCGAGGCGGGTTTGTTTTGGCCGTCGTGGACGACCTTGATCTCAGGTTCCGTCAGGCGCTCCAGCTCATGAAAAGCCGGGTCGTTGCGCAAATCCTCCCCTGACGGATTTCCACCGTCGAGCGGAGCAAGCCAGAGTGCGACATCAATCACACCAACCCCCAGAAATCGGCCCTTAAACCGTATGTGACCCTACGGTATCACACGGTTGTACTTTACCACAATTCAAGCACTGCTCAAAAAATTAACGAAAGCTGACCAGGCCGCGTCTTGGGTGTCGAAACCCTTGGCCAGATTGCCGACCCTGTATGTGAAATGCGTTACACGGAGGCGGACAATTCCGTGGTTGTTTGCATCCGGTGGTGAGGCACTCTCCACAATTGGAAGGAGCGCTGTCCACCACGCGCTTTGTCAAGTGACGGCTTATGTGGCAGGTTATCGACTGGCAGATTGCAGGAGCACGTTCGATGGAACAGCGCCGGTCATCGCAGACCTTCAAACGCAAGGAACTGGTCGGCAAGCTCAATCCTGTCGGTGTGCGCGCCTTCAAGGCCGCAGCCGACACCGCCAAACTGCGCGGTAATCCTTACGTCGAACTCGTCCACTTCATCGAGCAGCTGGTGCTTTCCGACCGTTCGGATGTGCAAATGATAATCGCCGATGCGGGCGTGGATGCGAGCCGGCTCACGGCCGATATGACCCGCGCCGTCGACAAGCTGCCCTACGGTGCAACGTCGATCGAGGAATTTTCCGACCATATCTTCCATGCCATCCAGGAAGCCTGGAACCTGGCGACGCTCGAGTTCGGCGTCGAGGAAGTCCGCAGCGCCCATATTCTCCTTGCCTGCCTGAAGACGCCGGTACTGGAAGGCCTGCTGTCCAAGATCAGCGGCGAGTTTGACAAGATCGACGCCGCCTCGGTCATCGCGCGGTTCGCCGATGTGATGGAGGGCTCGCTCGAAGCCGGCGCAGGCATAGCGGTTGCCGCAGCCGAAACGCCGAAGCGGCCTCCGGGCGGGGATTCGGCGCTGGCGAAATACGCCACCGACCTGACCCAGCGCGCCCGCGACGGCAAGATCGATCCGGTCGTCGGCCGCGATCCGGAGATCAGGCAAATCGTCGATATCCTGATGCGACGCCGGCAAAACAACCCGATCCTGACCGGTGAGGCTGGGGTCGGCAAGACCGCGGTGGTCGAGGGCTTTGCCTTGCGCATCGCCGCGGACGACGTGCCGCCCACACTGCAAGGGGTCAGTGTGCGCATGCTCGATGTCGGATTGATGCAGGCGGGGGCAAGCGTGAAGGGTGAGTTCGAAAAGCGGCTGAAGGCGGTCATCGATGAGGTTCAATCGTCCGAAACGCCGGTCATCCTGTTCATCGATGAGGCCCACACCTTGATTGGCGCCGGCGGCGCGGCTGGAACCGGCGACGCGGCCAATCTCTTGAAGCCGGCGCTGGCGCGTGGTGAACTGCGCACGATCGCGGCAACGACCTGGGCCGAGTACAAGCAGCACATCGAGAAAGATCCGGCCCTGACCCGCCGTTTCCAGGTGGTCAAGATCGACGAGCCTTCGGAGGCGGTGGCCGTTCTGATGTTGCGCGGGGTGGCCGGTGTTCTGGAGCAGCACCACAAGGTGCAGATACTGGATGAGGCGATCGAGGCTGCGGTCGGCCTGTCGCATCGCTACATCCCGGCGCGGCAACTGCCTGACAAGGCGGTGAGCCTTCTCGACACCGCTTGCGCCCGTGTCGCCATATCGCAGCACGCCACGCCGGCCGAGGTCGAGGACATCATGCGCCGCCGCCAGGCGCTGGAGGTCGAGCGCGGCATCATCGGCCGCGAGGCTGCTATCGGTATCGAGGTGACTGACCGCCAGGCGCGGGTCGACACCGGGCTAGCCGAAACCGAAGTTAAGCTGGCCGCCGCGCAGCAGCGTTGGGATCGGGAAAAGGCACTCGTTGCCGAAATACTCGAACTGCGCGCCAGGCTGCGCGGCGAAGGCGTACCCCTCGATGCGGTGGAGGCGCCGGAGACCAATAGCGAAACGGTAGGTGTGGACGCAGTTGAGGCTCTGCCGCCCAAGAGCGAAACGCCCAAGACCAAACCGGCCAAGACCAAACCGACCAAGGCCGATGTGGAGGCACCGGCGGCGACCGATGCCCCTCCACCCGATCCGACCGCCGATCTCACCCGGCTGCGCGAACTGATGGCCGAACTGGCCGAGGCGCAAGGCGAGACGCCGCTGATTCTGCCGTCGGTCGACCGCAACGCCGTGGCGGCGGTCGTTCAGGACTGGACCGGCATCCCCACCGGACGGATGTTGTCCAGCCAGACCGAGAAGGCGCTCAAGCTCGCCGCTACTTTGTCCGAGCGCGTGGTCGGGCAGGATCACGCGATGGAGATGATCGCCAAACGCGTGCAGACCAGCCGCGCCGGGCTCGGCGCGCCGGAAAAGCCGGTGGGCGTGTTCCTGCTCTGCGGCCCCTCGGGAGTCGGCAAGACCGAAACCGCATTGGCCTTGGCCGAGACGCTCTACGGCGGCGAGCAGAACCTGATCTCGATCAACATGTCCGAGTTCCAGGAGGCGCACACCGTCTCGACCTTGAAGGGGGCGCCGCCTGGATATGTCGGCTACGGCAAGGGCGGCATCCTGACCGAGGCGGTCCGCCGCAAGCCCTATTCGGTGATCCTGCTCGACGAGGTCGAGAAGGCGCATCCGGACGTGCACGAAATCTTCTTTCAGGTCTTCGACAAGGGGATGATGGACGACAGCGAGGGCCGCAGGATCGACTTCAAGAACACGCTGATCCTGCTCACCTCGAATGTCGGCTCCGAAGTCATCATGGATCGGACCAGGAACGGCACGCTGCGGGCAGGGCTCGACGATCTCGACACCGCGCTGCGCAGCCCGTTGCTAAAGGTCTTCCCCGCGGCCTTTCTCGGCCGGGTGGTGACCATTCCTTACTATCCGCTCTCGGATTCGATGATCGAAGCGATCACCCACCACCAGTTCGCCAAGATCGCTCGCCGGCTGCGCGCGACCAACGATGCGGAATTGGTGATCGGCGATGGCGTCATGGACCTGGTCAAGGCCCGCTGCACCGAGATCGAATCGGGCGGGCGGATGATCGATGCCATTTTGACCAATACGCTTCTGCCGGAATTGAGCCGCGGCGTGCTGAACCGGTCGCTCGAGGGCGAAAAGATGACGAAGGTGACGGTTGGCGCCTCCAAGGAGGGCTTCACCTATTCCTTTGAGTAGCTCCAGGCGAATGTTGCCAGGATCTCCGGAGGCTTCCTTGCAACCAGATCGCCCCTCGGAGGTTCTTGCTTTTTAAGCAAGGGCGGCTTTCGATCGCCGTCAACAGGTAGCCAATTTATGGATGTCTCCATCGCCCAAGCAAAGGACGACAATACCAAGTTAGGAAAGAGCGGCTTGCTGCTCATCTCGGACAACTATGATGCCTTCGCCGCGCGCGTTTTGGCGGCACGAAGCGCGGTTCGCACTCTCGACCTCATGTACTACCTCTGGCATGACGACCACACCGGGCGCCTGCTTCTGCAGGAAGTTTTCCGCGCCGCTCAGCGGGGTGTTCACGTGCGAATGCTCCTCGATGATGTCAACCCGCGGACGAGCGATTCTGCGTATCTAGCGTTGAGCAGCCACCCAAATATCGAACTGAAGCTGTTCAACCCGAGCGGCGTCAGATCACGCGGCATTGCGCGCAGTATAGAAGTTCTCCTGCGGCTTTTTGCACTGACTCGCAGAATGCACAACAAGGCGTGGATCGCGGACGACAACCTCGCCATCGTCGGCGGGCGCAACGTTGGCGATGCCTATTTTGATGCGGCAGAAACCAATTTCCGCGACCTCGACGTGCTGATGCTAGGTCCCGCCGTGCCGCAAACCGCCCAAATATTCGAGGCCTTTTGGAATTGCGAGGACGCAAAGCCAATTGCTGAGCTCGGCTCGGCCACGCAGATTACCAGCGCCAATCTATTTGGAGGAAGCGAAGCCGGTACAGAGTCAACGCTCATGAAGGGAATTGGTGATCGAGGGTCCATCGCAGAGTTCATCGCGGCCAGCAACGACGTCCATTGGGTGGAACGCGTTCGGGTGATTTCCGACCCCCCAGAGAAGGTTCGTGGCTGGAGACGTCGCAGTTGGCTGATGAAGGAATTGCTCCCCATTATTCAGTCGGCGCGCATTTGCCTGGAAATCGTCTCGCCCTATTTCATTCCCGGCAAAAGGGGGTGCGCGATCCTGTCGGACCTTGTCGGCAACGGTGTGGACGTCGCGGTTCTGACCAATTCCCTAGCAGCCACGGATGTCGCGGCGGTGCATGGAGGTTATGCGAACTATCGCAAGCGATTGCTCAGGAACGGCGTCAAACTTTTCGAGCTTCAACCCTTCAGCCGGCAACCGAAGATCTCAGTATTCGGGTCCAAGGGCGCCAGTCTGCACACCAAGGCTTTCAGCATTGACGACAAGACGGGCTTCGTCGGCTCCTTCAATTTTGATCCGCGGTCTGTATCTTTGAACTCGGAAATGGGCGTGCTTTTCGAAGATGAGAAGATGGTCGCTGAACTGCGGCACCGCTTCCAGTCAGAGATATCGCCGGAAGCGAGCTATCGGCTCGAACTGAAAAACAATGTGCTGCACTGGCATGGGTGCGACGAAGGCAGACTCCAGAACTATACCCACGAACCCGAAGCGGGAATTTTTCGCCGTATCGTGGCGACTTTGGTTCGCTGTCTTCCGATCGAGTCTCAACTCTAGAGGGCCCTATACCTCCTCAGCCACTTTCACAGGCGCAACTGACTTTTGACGGGAAGCAGGGGGCATCTGCGAAGCCGCCCTCGGCTCTCGGGCCCGCTTCCGACACCGTCCGAAGGCTGCCTGACTTTTGCTTCCCGGCATCAAGCTGATTGGTCTACCCTGACGATGGCCAAGCGCCAAAACATCGCGGCGCCTTTCGGTTCTATGGTGCTCGCAGACCGAATGAACGATCTGAATGGGATATTTTAATCGAAAAAAAAATCAATAAAATCAGTTATTTTGATAGAAAGCCGTTTCCTAGTGATAGCCAAATTTTATCGATGCCAACAGAGTTGTCGCATATCTTGACGTTAAATTAACATGAAGATATGGTTCGTTTGATCCGCAAGGTACCCACTGCTTTTGTATCACCACTGCTCGTCGATCGTCGCTATGTCTGTCGCCCCTGTCCCAGCCTGCAGGATTGCCTTGCAGTGCGCATCGCCAGTCGCTGAAAGAGGCGGTGACCATGCCCAGTCTGCTCGGAATCGATAACGGTCTCACGGTCACCAAGGCGGTGATCTTCGATGCCGATGGCACGCAGTTGTCCGTGGCGCGTCGGCGGGTCCCGCAATCGATGCCCCATGCGCGCTGGGTGGAGCGCGACATGGCCGGTCTCTGGCAAGCGACCGCCGACGCAATCAAGGAAGCGATCGCGCTGTGTGGCCGCCCGGCGGACGACATCAGGGCGGTGGCGGCGACCGCGCATGGCGACGGTCTCTATTTGCTCGACAAGGATCGTCGGCCGCTAGGCCCCGGGATCCTGTCGCTCGACAGCCGCGCTGGCGAGATTGTCGAACGATGGTCGGCGGACCGGGTCTTCGAAGACGCGTTGGCGCGCACCGGCCAGGCGCCGCATGTCTCGGCGCCGTCGGCGCTGCTGGCCTGGATCAGGAAGAACCAACCCGACCGCTATGGGCGCATCGGGCATATACTGGCCTGCAAGGACTGGCTGCGCTTTTGCCTGTCGGGCACGATCGGCACCGACCGTACCGAGGCCAGCACCTCATTCACGGATTTCCGCACGCAGGCCTTCGCGCCGGAAGCGATGCGCATCTTCGGACTGGACGATCTGTTCGACGCGCTGCCGCCGATGGCGCACTCCGCCGAGATCGTCGGCCACGTCACCGCCGAGGCCGCCGAAATGACCGGCCTGGCCAAGGGAACGCCGGTCGCGTGCGGACTGCATGACGTGACCGCCTCCGCGCTTGGCATGGGCGGCCATGAGGAGGGCGTGCTCGCCATCGTCGCCGGGACCTATTCCATCAACGAAGTCGTTTCGTCAGAGCCGCGCGTCGATCCGCGCTGGTTCTGCCGCAACGCCATCGACGCAGGCCTCTGGAACAACATGGCGATCTCGCCGGCCTCGACCGCGAATTATGACTGGTTTCTCGACACGTTCTGCCGCTCGGAGCAGGAAAAGACATCGGTCGATGGCGGCTCGATCCACGAGTTTCTGGCAACAGAGATCGACGCAGCGCTGAAGAAGCCCTCGACCATCCTGTTTCATCCCTATCTGTTCGGCTCCCCTTTTGGCGATGTCGCCAGCGGCAGCTTTGTCGGCCTGCACGGCTGGCATACCCGCGGCGATATGCTGAAGGCGGTTCTGGAGGGCATAGCCTTCAATCACCGCACCCATGTTGAAGCCTTGCGCGAGGGCTTTGCTATCAGCGAGATCCGCCTGACCGGCGGCGGCTCGCGCAATCCGGCCTTCGTCCAGATGTTTGCCGACGTGCTGAATGCCCCGGTCACCGTCACCTCGACCGACGAGGCCGCGGCCTTTGGTGCTGCCCTTTGCGCGGGTGCCGCGGTCGGCATCTTCGCGACGCCGCAACAGGGCGCCAGGCAGGCCGGCATGACGGCACGCCAATACGAGCCTGTGCCGGCCTCAAGTGCCGTGTTCAACGAGCGCTTTTCCCTCTATGGCCGCATAGCCGGTGCGCTCGAACCGCATTGGCCTGAGATCGAGAAGCTGGCGCGGCAAGACACTGGAGGAGGCGCATGATCAAGGCCGACGAACGACGCGAAGAGATCGCCGACTATGTGATCAAGCTCGGCCAGGTGCGCATCGACGATCTGGTCGAGCATTTCGGCGTATCGCGCATGACCATCCACCGGCACATCGACCGGCTGGCGCAGCAGGGCGTGCTGCGCAAGCTGCACGGTGCGGTGACGGTTCAGCCTTCCGGCCTCTATGAAAGCGCTTTCCGCTACCGGGTGACGGTCAATCGGGCCGAGAAGGATGCGCTGGCGCGGGCAGCACTCGATTATGTCGAAGCCGGCCAGGTGGTGATGCTGGACGATTCCTCGACGGCCAATGCCGTCGCTACGCTGCTGCTCGACGTCAAGCCGCTGACCGTCATCACCAACTCCGTGGCGACGGCGTCCCTGCTGACCAATGTCGACGAACTCGACTTCATCTGTCTCGGCGGCCAGTACCACAACACCTACAACGCCTATATCGGTATCGTCTGCGAGAACGCCGTGGCGCAGCTGCGCGCCAATGTGCTGATCTGTTCGGCTTCGGCCATCACCGGAACCACGGCCTTCATCCAGGATCCCAATGTCGTGCGGGTCAAGCAGGCCATGATGGCCGCATCGGTCAAGCGCATCCTTCTGATCGACCATGCCAAGTTCGACAGGATCGCGCTGCATGTCTTCGACGATCTGACCAGCTTCGACGTCGTGCTGGCGACCGAAGGCCTGGGCGATGCGCGGGCGCAAGCCCTCGAACGGGCCGGCGTGAAGCTGCGCATCGTCAAGACGAAAGCGCCATGAGCCTGGCTGAAGGAACATTTGCGGAAAACCCCGCCGGGCGTTTGGCCGCCATGGCCGGGACCGGCGGGGTCGACGTCGCCATCCTTGGCGCCGGCATCAACGGAGCGGGGCTGTTTCGCGATCTGTGCGCGCAAGGCGTCAGCTGCCTGATCGTCGACAAGGCGGATTTCGGCTCCGGCACCAGTGCCGCACCGTCGCGGCTCATTCACGGCGGCCTGAAATATCTCGAAACCGGCGAGTTCGGGCTGGTCGCGCAGTCGACGCTTGAACGCAATCTGCTTTTGAAGAACGCGCCGCACTATGTCAGCCCGCTGCCGACCGTCATCCCGATCTTCTCCTGGAGCAAGGGCATGCTGGCGGCGCTGCGGACGCTGTTCGGCTCGACCAGCGCGCCGCGCAGCCGCGGCGCCATCCTTATCAAGATCGGCCTGATGATCTATGATTTCTATGGCTCGCGAAACCAGGTCATGCCGCGCCACCGCATGGTCGGGCGGCGCCAGGCGCTCAGTGAGATGCCGGCGCTCAATCCCTCGATCGTCGCCACCGGCACCTATTACGACGCCAAGATAAGCCACCCCGAAAGGCTGGTGCTGGAACTGATCCTCGACGGGCTGCAGGCAAATGCGGCCTCGGCCAGCGCGAACTACACGGCGCTGGTGAAGTCCGCCAATGGCGTGCTGACCTTCCAGCCGGGAAACGGCGCGGCCTTTTCGGTGCGGCCGAAGCTGGTGGTCAATGCCGCCGGTCCGTGGATCGACGATGTCAACGATTTGCTAGGCGGGCCGTCGAAGATGATCGGCGGCACCAAGGGCTCGCACATCCTGTTGAAACACGACGAACTGGTCAAAAGCCTTGCCGGGCGCATGCTTTATTTCGAGGCCGATGACGGCCGTATCTGCCTTGTCTACGACTATCTCGGCCTGGCGCTGGTCGGCTCCACCGACATCAAGGCCGACAATCCCGACGCGGTGCGCTGCGAGCCTGACGAAGTCGAATATTTGCTGGACAGCGTACGGACGCTGTTGCCGGGAATGGCGTTCGAGCGCAACCAGATCGTCTATGCCTATAGCGGCATCAGGCCGCTGCCGGCTTCGGATGCATCGCTGCCCGGGCTGATCAGCCGCGATCACTCAGCCCCGATAGCCGAGCCGGACCGGAACAGGCCTTTCGCGGTCATCTCGCTGGTTGGTGGCAAATGGACGACGTTTCGCGGCTTTGCCGAGGAAGTCGCCGACACCGTGCTCGGCCGCCTGCAGCGCAGCCGCAAGGTGACGACGCAAATGATGCCGATCGGCGGCGGCAGGGATTTCCCCGCCGATGCGGCAGCGCGAGCAGCCTGGCTGGCGCTGGCTCACTCGGAGACGGGCGCTGAGGAACGGCGTCTCGACGAGCTGCTATCGCGATATGGCACCAGAGCCACGCAGATCGCCAGGCATGGGTCGGGCGATGAGGGTCGGCTGCCGGATTCAGAAAGCTACAGCTGGTCGGAAATTGACTATATCGTCCGCAACGAGTTCGTCGAACATCTGGCTGACATCGTCATGCGCCGCAGCACCCTGGCGATATCAGGCTCCCTGACAGGCCGGGACCTGCAGGAGATTGCGGCCATTGCCGGACGGGCGCTGGGCTGGAGCGCTGGGCGTCTTGCAGAGGAAGTCGAGGCCGCAATTGTGGAGCTCGAGAGCCGGAACCTGATGCGGTTGGACTGATCAGTCCGTCGCCGATGCTCTTCCCAAGGCAATTCGATCGGTTTGCTCATGGATGCACGCATCCACAAGTCACCCAACTCACAGGCAGATTGGGATTTTTCTTACGATCAATATTATCTATCAAAAACAAATACTTGATGAAAAATAGGATGGCGATGATCAGCGCAATTCCGCTGGCGTCACCATGAAATAACACAGATTGACGTTAAATTAACATCACAGTATGATCGAATAACATGCTTACCTCCTAATAGGTCGATGTTGCCTGCCGAAACGCTGGCAGACCGGCGTTTCTGGAAGAGGCGAGGCCTGTGAATTCCCCGCAGGCGCATGCGCCAAATCCAGCGAGGGATTGACAGCGATGCAGGGATGTGAAAATTTTTGCACACAAAGATAATAATATCATCTCGGGGAGGAGATGGCTTGAAATCCGGCGGAACCGCTAACCGTGACCATGAATCCAGCCTCGCCACGCGCGCGGCTTGGCTTCACTATGCCGGGGGTCTCACACAGGCCCAGGTGGCCAAGCGGCTTGGCCTGACCAGCCTCAAGGCGCATCGGCTCATCACGCGGGCCACCCAGGATGGCCTGGTCAGAGTGATCATCGACGGCGACGTCGGCGAATGCATCGACCTCGAGCAGCGGCTGATCGATGCTTACGGGCTCGATTATTGCGAGGTCGTTCCTGATCTCGATCAGGACGAATTGCCGTTGAAGGCGCTTGGCATCGCCGGCGCGCAGTTTCTGAAGCGCGAGATCGATCGCGGCGAGGATATGCTGATCGGCGTCGGCCACGGCCGCACCCTAGCGGCAAGCGTCGAATATCTGACGCGCACTGCCGCCGCCCATATCCGTTTCGTCTCGCTGCTTGGTGGTGTGACACGTAAATTTGCGGCCAACCCGCACGACGTCATGCATCGTCTGGCCGAGCGGACCGGCGCGCAGGCCTATGTGATGCCGGTGCCTTTCGTCGCCAACACCGCCGAGGATCGTGAGGTGCTGCTGGGACAGCGCGGCATCAGCGATGTCTTCGACCTGGCGAGCCGGTCCGACCTGATGTTCGTCGGCATAGGGACCGCCGAGCGGGAAGCTTCGCTGGTCGCTACCGGTATGATCGAACATTCCGAAATCGATGAGGTCAAACGCGATGGCGGTGTCGGCGAGCTGCTCGCCCACTTCTTCGACGACAAGGGGCGCCCGGTGGAAACGGCGCTGTCGGAAAGAATCTTGGCGCTTCCGCGGGACCAGTTGAAGGGCCGCCGAATCGTCGCTGTCGCCGGCGGCAAGATCAAAGTGCGTGCCATCAAGGCAGTGCTCGAAAGCCGTTATCTGAGCGGCCTGATCACTGACGAGTCCACCGCCCGTGCCCTTGTCGAACAGAACCAATCCAATGGTGCGAAGCGCCATGTGAACGGAGGATCGTCAAATGCGTGACAAGCGCAGATCAGCTTTGCTGGCGGTTGCGTCATGAGCGCGAAGGCCGCCACCGCATCGACCAGGCCGGCTTCGCCCGGCCTGCGTCGGGCACTTGCCTGCGCCGCGGTCGTCATCCTGCTCGGCGCCATGGCGCTCGACACCAAGGTGGTCAGGATCGGCTCCGCCGGCGATGTCCGCAGTGCCGTTTTTTCCGCCGCCGACTACGGCAAGGCGGAATTTCCCAAGGTGCAGGCCGATGTCGAGGCACGCGCCGCCGACGCGGTGACGGTGGCGACGGCGATCGCCAAGGACAGGGCAACGGCAGAAAAGGAATACGGCGTGCCTGCGGGCGTTGGACCGGTCATCTCGGTCAAGTTCAGCGGCGTCGTCGGCGAAGGAAAATCGGGCATCTACAAGGTCGCAGTCGACGGCGTGCCGGATACGTTGATGATCCGCGTGCAGACCGGGCCGGCGATCAACGGAACCGAGCTGCGCGACGCCACCGGCAAGATCACATTTGGCCAGTTCACCAACCAGATCGAATACCAGGACGCCGGTTCCGCGCTGAACAACGAGATGAAGAAGGAAGTCCTGGCCAAGATCGATACGAGCGCCTTGACCGGCAAGACCATATCGGTGGTCGGCGCGTTCAAGCTGGTCAACCCGAAGAGCTGGCTCGTCACTCCCGTGAGGCTGGAGGTCAAATGAACCTGGCTGCTGACACCGGACCTGTGACCGGCGACGCCGTGCTTTCGGCGCGCAACATCGTCATGTCGTATGGCGGCGTTCATGCGCTCAAGGGCGTCAATTTTGACATCCATCGCGGCAAGGTCACCACGCTGTTCGGAGAGAATGGCGCCGGCAAGTCGACGCTGATGAAGATCCTGTCCGGTGTGGTCACGCCGACATCCGGCGACATCGTGCTCGACGGCAACCTCGTCAGTTTTTCCTCATCCTCGGATGCGCGCGATCGCGGCATCTCGATCATCCACCAGGAACTCAGCCTGGCGCCGAATCTCAGTGTTCGCGACAACATCTTCATGGGCCGCGAACTGCGCACCAGGACCGGCCTCGACTTCGCCGAGGAGTCGCGCCAGGCGCGCGCGCTGATGGCCGATCTCGAAGAGGACATCGACCCGATGACCCTGGTCGAGGATCTGCGCCTGGGGCAACAGCAGATCGTCGAGATCGCGCGGGCGCTGTCGGTCGATTCCCGTATCCTGATCATGGACGAACCAACCTCGGCGCTCAGCGCGACAGAGGTGGAGGTGCTGTTCAAGGTGATCCGCGATCTGACCAGCCGCGGCGTCTCCATCGTCTACATTTCACATCACCTCGAAGAAGCCCTGCAGATCACCGACTACGCCGTTGTCCTGCGCGACGGCGCGATAACGGCAACGGCCGAAGCCAGGGACATCGATCTCGAGTGGATCGTCCGCAACATGGTCGGCGAGAATTTCGATCTCGGCTCGCCGCCGACCGGCCATGCATTCGGCGAGGTCGCCCTGTCGATCGAGGATGTCAGCGTCGTCGACACTTCGGGCTCAGGTTATGCCGTCGTCGATCACCTGTCGCTGGACGTGCGGGCAGGCGAGATCGTCTGCATCTACGGGCTGATGGGCGCCGGGCGCACGGAGTTGCTGGAAGCCGTCGCCGGACGGGTGCCGATGGCGGGCGGCCGCGCCCTTCTGGAAGGCGAGGACGTCTCGGGACTGAGCATTGCCCAGCGCATCGCCAGAGGGCTTGTGCTCGTACCCGAGGACCGCCAGCGCGACGGGCTGGTGCAGACCATGACCGTCGGCCGCAATCTTTCGCTTGCCAGCATCGAGGCGTTCGCCAAGGGACTGTTTCTGTCCCGCTCCAGGGAGCGTGGGCTGGTCGAGGATTCGATCCGCAAGGTGACCATCAAGACCGCCGGCGGCAACGCCATGATCGGATCGTTGTCGGGCGGCAATCAGCAGAAGGTGGTCATCGGCAAGATGCTGACGACCAACCCAAAAGTTATCCTCCTCGACGAGCCGAGCCGCGGCATCGATGTCGGTGCCAAGGCCGAGGTCTTCCGCTTGCTGAGCGAACGCGCCGCGCAGGGGCTGGCGGTCGTCTTCTCGACCTCTGAGGTCAACGAATGCCTCAGCATTGCCCACCGCATCGTCGTCATGCGGCGCGGCAGGATTTCAGCCGAATTCGGCGCCAACGCCACCAAAGAGCAGATCATGGCCGCCTCCGGCGAAGCCGTGGTCGCCTGATCACCAGGAATTTCGGAGCCCAGACCATGACCGACGTCAGCCAGGCCAGAAAACAGTCCAGTCCAAGCGCGAGCGAAGGCTTCGATCTCGCCAAGCTGCTGCTCGAGGGCCGGGCTTTCTTTGCCCTGATCGTCATCATCATCGTCTTTTCGATCCTGTCTCCCTACTACCTCTCGGTGGCGAATTTCCTGACCATGGCCTCGCATGTCGCCATCTTCGGAATTCTCGCGGTCGGCATGCTTCTCGTCATCCTCAATGGCGGCATCGATCTGTCGGTGGGGTCGACGCTGGGCTTGGCCGGCGTTGTTGCCGGCTTCCTTATGCAAGGCGTGACGCTGACCTGGCTGGGCGTCGTTCTCTATCCGCCGGTCTGGGTGGTCGCGGTGATTGCCTGCATGCTGGGCGCCGGCGTCGGGCTGATCAACGGCGTGCTCATCGCGCGCTTCAAGGTTCCAGCCTTCGTGGCGACGCTCGGCGTCATGTACATGGCGCGCGGCCTGGCGCTGCTGATGACCAGCGGCCTGACTTACAACAATCTCGGCGGCAAGCCGGAGTTGGGAAACACCGGCTTCGATGCGCTTGGCTTCAACCGGCTGTTCGGCGTGCCGACCGGCGTGGTGGTTCTCGCGGTCATCGCGTTTATCGGCAGCATCGTCCTGAACCGCACCGCCTTTGGGCGCTGGCTCTACGCCTCGGGCGGCAATGAGCGCGCGGCCGAACTCTCCGGTGTTCCGGTCAAGACGGTGCAGGTTTCCGTCTATGTGCTGTCGGGCATCTGCGCCGCCATTGCCGGCCTGATCCTGTCCTCGCAGCTGACCTCGGCCGGACCGACCGCCGGCACCACTTACGAACTGACGGCCATCGCGGCCGTCGTTATCGGCGGCGCGGCGCTGACCGGCGGGCGCGGCAACATCCGCGGAACCCTGCTCGGTGCCTTCGTCATCGGCTTCCTGTCCGATGGTCTGGTGATCATCGGTATCTCATCCTACTGGCAAACAGTGTTCACCGGCGCGGTCATCGTGCTCGCCGTGCTGCTCAATGCCGTTCAGTATCGCCGCCGCAGCAAGCTCCCAAGCGCGACAGGTGGCCAACCGACTTCTCAGAAACGGGGGAAGGCCGAAACGGCCAATCCTGCCCAAGGGAAGACTGCCAGGTGACTGGCAGCAACACCGCGTAATCATTGGAGGAATGTACATGAAAACCATGCTGAAAAGTCTGCTTGCCGCCGCGATGGTCGTCGGGTTCACGGCCGCCGCGTCGGCCGCGGGCCTGATCTCGATCATCGTCAACGATCCGGCCAACCCGTATTGGCTGACGGAAGGCAATGTTGCCAAGGCTGAGGCCGAAAAACTCGGCTACACGGCCAATGTCGGCGCCCACAAGGGCGACACCAACACGGAAAGCAACCTGATCGACACCGCCATCACCAACAAGTCGGTGGCGATCATCCTCGACCCGGCCAACGCCGACGGCTCTGTCGGCGCGGTGAAGAAGGCGATTGCCGCCAACATCCCGGTTTTCCTCGTCAATGCCGAGATCAACCAGGAAGGCCTCGCCAAGGGGCAGCTCGTCTCCAACAACGCGCAGGGTGCCGCTCTCGGTGCCCAGCAGTGGGTGCAGGCAGTCGGTGAAAAGGGCAAGTATGTCGAACTGCTCGGTGCCCCGTCGGACAACAACGCCGCCACGCGCTCGAACGGTTACGCGACTGTGCTGAGCCAGTATCCGGATCTCGAAAAGGCTGCTTCGCAGGTCGCCAACTGGGATCGTACCCAGGGCCACGACAAGATGCAGAGCATGCTGCAGGCCAATCCAGACATCATCGCCGTGATCAGCGGTAATGACGAAATGGCTCTCGGCGCGGTTGCGGCGCTGAAGGAAGCCGGCAAGCTTGCCGGTATCAAGGTCGGCGGCTTCGACGGCTCCCCGGATGCGGTTGCGGCGATCAAGTCGGGTGAACTGCAGTACACCGTGCTGCAGCCGGTCGCCATCTTCTCGGCCAAGGCCGTGCAGCAGGCAGACTCGTTCATCAAGACGGGCGCCACCGGTGCGGCGACCGAGAAGCAGCTGTTCGATTGCCTTCTCATCACCAAGGACAATGTCGACAAGTACACCGCACCCTTCGTGCTGTCTGAATGAAACCTGCACAGGGGGTGTCCTTGCGGACACTCCCTGCCTCTTCTACGAGATGACAAAGACTGCCTTCGTGACCTGTCTTCTTAACCAACCGGAATTTGCGGCATGAAAGACCTGCTGATCGGCATCGACGCGGGAACGTCGGTGATCAAATCGGTCGCTTTCGATCTGTCCGGGCGGCAGCTCGCCATGACATCCGTGCCCAACAGCTTCGCCACGCTGGAAGGCGGCGGCGCCGAGCAGGACCTCGACCAGACATGGCGCGATATGGCGCGGACCGTTCGCGATCTCGCGGCCAAAATCCCCGACCTCGCGCAACGAACCGCGGCGGTTGCCATCACCGGGCAGGGCGACGGAACCTGGCTGATCGATGGCGACGGCCTGCCTGTCTCGCGCGCCTGGCTGTGGCTCGACGCCCGCGCCGGACATCTGGTCGACGAGATGCGCGCCGATCCCCGGGATCGCAGGCGGTTCGAGCTGACCGGCACGGGGCTGAATTCCTGCCAGCAGGGCGCCCAGCTTGCCTTCATGAAAAGGAACAATCCGGACTTGCTGGAGCGGGCGGCGACCGCGCTGCATTGCAAGGATTGGCTCTACTTCAAGATGACGGCCGAACGCGCAACGGATCCCTCCGAGGGAACCTTCACCTTCGGCGATTTTCGGTCGCGCACCTATTCCGACGAAGCCCTCGACATCCTGGATCTGACGACGCATCGCCGCCTTTTGCCGCCCATGCTCGAAGGCACCACCGACCATCATCCGCTGTCGCGATCGGCGGCGGCAGAGACAGGGCTGCTCGAAGGCACGCCGGTTGTGCTGGGCTACGTGGATATGGTCATGACGGCTCTCGGAGCCGGCCTCTATGATCCCTCAGGCAATGTCGGCTGCACGGTCATCGGCTCGACCGGCATACACACGCGCTTTGCCGCCACTCCCGACGATGTCGTGCTGAACGGCGATGGCTCCGGCTACACGATCGCCATGCCTATTCCCAGTGGCTTTGCACAATTGCAGTCCAATATGGCGGCAACGCTCAACATAGACTGGCTGCTGGGCCTTGCGCGCGACGTGCTCGCAACGGCTGGCGGCAAACCTTCTCATGACGAGTTGCTGAAAGCACTCGATGTCTGGGTGGAAGCATCGGAGCCAGGATCGCTGATTTACCAGCCTTACATATCGCTGGCCGGCGAAAGAGGGCCATTCGTCGACCCTGATGCACGCGCTGGCTTCATCGGCCTTTCGGTCAAGCACGGCTTTGGCGATCTGGCACGCGCCGTCCTCGAAGGGTTGGCCTTCGCGGCGCGTGATTGCTACCAGGCGATGGGCGCCGTGCCGAGCGAAATCCGCCTGTCGGGCGGCGCCGCGCGCAGCCCGTCTCTGCGCCGCATCATTGCAGCGGCGACCCGGGCGCAGGTGCGCACCAGCAGCCGCCAGGAAGCCGGCGCGGCGGGCGCCGCGATGATGGCCGCGGTCGGGCTCGGCGTCTATGGCTCCATGCAAGACTGCGCCGCCGAGTGGGTGACACCGCTTCTCGGCGACTGCGATGCCTATGACGAGGCGCTGTCGCAAACCTACGATGCGCTCTTCCCCTCCTTCGTTGCGGCGCGTCAGGCGCTTCGGCCGGTGTGGAAGGGCATGGCGCACCGCACAGGAGCAAGATCTTGAGCAAAACAACAGATGTCGTCGATCTCTTCGTGATCGGCGGCGGCGTCAATGGGGCCGGCATAGCGCGTGATGCGGCAGGTCGCGGGCTGTCCGTCATCCTGTGCGAAAAGGACGATCTCGCTCAAGGCACCAGCTCGCGTTCCGGCAAGCTGGTGCATGGCGGCCTGCGCTACCTCGAATATTATGAATTCCGGCTGGTTCGCGAAGCGCTGATCGAACGCGAGGTGCTGCTCGAGGCGGCGCCGCACATCATCTGGCCGATGCGCTTCGTTCTTCCGCACAGCCCGCAGGACAGGCCGGCATGGCTGGTCCGGCTTGGGCTGTTTCTCTACGACCACCTTGGTGGCCGCAAGCGGCTGCCGGGGACCAGAACGCTGAACCTCGGGACTGCGCCCGAAGGCGCGCCGATCAAGGACGAATTCAAGCGCGGCTTCGAATATTCCGACTGCTGGGTCGATGATGCGCGCCTGGTGCTGCTCAACGCCCTGGACGCCAGGCAGCGCGGCGCCAGAGTGCTCACGCGCACCGCCTGTATCGCGGCCCGGCGCGAAGACGGATTGTGGTCGATCGACATGCAGGACGGCCGCACGGGCGCTGTCACGAAAGTCCGCGCGCGGGCGCTGGTCAACGCGGCCGGGCCGTGGGTCAACGACATTGTCAGCCGCGTTGCCGGGCAGAATTCCACCCGCAATGTTCGTCTGGTGAAAGGCAGCCATATCGTCGTGCCCAAATTCTGGGAGGGGCGGCAGGCCTATCTCATCCAGAACAACGACAAGCGGGTGATCTTCGTCAACCCCTACGAGAACGATCTGGCGCTGATCGGCACGACCGACATTCCCTACGAAGGCAGGCCCGAGGAAGTAGCGGCTGAGGCTAGCGAAGTCGACTACCTGATCAAGGTGGTCAATCGCTATTTCAAGCGACAGCTGACGCCACAGGACGTGGTCTACAGTTTCTCCGGCGTGCGTCCGCTCTATGACGACAATGCCGACAATCCGAGCGCGGTGACGCGCGACTATATTTTCGAACTCGACGCCTCCAATGGCAACGCGCCGCTGCTTTCGGTGTTCGGTGGCAAGATCACCACCTTCCGCAAGCTGTCGGAACATGCACTGGAAAGGATCCAGCCGTTCTTTCCGACGATGAAGAAAGCCTGGACGGCCAAAATTCCCTTGCCGGGCGGCGACCTTCCCAATGCGGACTTCGAGCAGTTCCTGAGCGATCTGCATTCCGAGTTTTCATGGCTCAGCCCGTCGCTGGTGAAGCACTACGCTCGAAGCTACGGCACCCGTGCCAGGCAATTGCTCGCTGGCACGCATGGCGAAGCCGATCTCGGCCGCCGCTTCGGGCCCGATCTGTATGAACGGGAGGCAAAGTTCCTGGTCGAGACCGAATGGGCCGGCACATCAGCCGATATACTGGAACGCCGCACCAAACATGGCCTGCATCTCAATGCAGCCGAGCGGCAGGCATTCGAAGACTGGTTCGGTCACATCATGGCGGCGGCAGACTGATGGCCTTCACCCTTTCCCTCAACACCAATCCACTGGTCAACCGCTTCGCCGATCCGGACGATTTGATCGACGCGATCGCCTACGGCATAGGCATCCGCGACGTGCAGCTGACGCACGAATTCGTCAATCCGGGCTGGCCGGCACCGACGATTGCCAAATTCCTTCGTCTGTTCAACAGCGCCCTGGCGCGGACCGGTGTCAGGATCACCTCCGGCATGACCGGGCCCTATGGTCGGCTCAATCATTTCGGCCACCCGGACGCGGAGGTCCGGCGCTATTATGTCGACTGGTTCAAGACCTTCGCCGACATTTCCGCCGAACTCGGCGCGTCACGCATGGGCACACAGTTCGCCATATTCACCTACAAGGACTTTGACGATCCGCAACGGCGGGCGGCGCTTCTCGACATCGCGCTCGAATGCTGGCGCGAGGTGGCCGAGCACGCCAAGGCGGCGGGCATGTCCTATCTGTTCTGGGAGCCGATGTCGGTGGGCCGCGAGTTCGGCCACACGATCGAAAGCTGCGTTGAATTGCAGGGTGCCATCGATGCGGCCAAGCTGCCTATCCCGATGAAGATGATGGTCGACATCGACCATGGCGACGTGACCTCACCCGATCCTGCCGATACCGATCCCTATGCCTGGGCGAAAGCGTTTCCATTGCAATCGCCGATCATCCACATCAAGCAGTCTTCCATGAACAAGGGCGGGCACTGGCCGTTCACGGCTGCCTACAACAAGGATGGCCGCATACTTCCGCAAAAGCTGCTGGATGCGGTTCGGCAGGGCGGCGGAACCGACAATGAGATTTGCCTTGAACTTTCCTTCAGGGAGAGGGAACCAGTCGACCATCAGGTTGTCGAGATGATCCGCGAGTCGGTGGATTTCTGGGCACCTTACGTCGACAGCGGCCGCGACAGCCTCAAGTCTCGAGCCTGAGCGAATACGTCGCCCGAAAGCCGGCGCCGATGTCGGCCACAAAGGTATCGAAGGAGAAAAAAGAATGGCCCCATACTGGGTCGGCACGAGCTGGAAGATGAACAAGACGCTGGCGGAGGCGCTGCACTTCGCCGATGCGTTGACGGCCTTCGTGCCTGACTTCGATCAGGCGATACAGCCCTTCGTCATTCCGCCGTTCACCGCGGCGCGCCAGGTCAAGGCGGCGCTGGCCAACACCCGCGTGAAAGTCGGTGCCCAGAACATGCATTGGGCCGATGCCGGCGCCTGGACGGGCGAGATTTCGCCAGTGATGTTGAAAGACTGTGGGCTGGATGTGATCGAACTCGGTCACAGCGAGCGCCGCGAGCATTTCGGCGAAACGAATGCGACTGTGGGATTGAAAACGGCGGCCGCGGTCAGGCACGGTTTCGTGCCGCTGATCTGCGTCGGCGAGACGCTGGCTGAGCGTGAATCCGGCCGCGCCGAGGCGGTGTTGACGGCACAGGTTCTCGGCGCGCTGCAAGAGCTGAGCGGCGATCAACTGAAGGCAGAAATCCTCTTTGCCTACGAGCCGGTCTGGGCGATCGGCGAGAAGGGCATTCCCGCCAGCGCCGACTATGCCGACAAGCAGCAGGCGCTGATCAAGCAGGTTGCCGCCGACCGGCTGCCGATTGCTCCGCCTGTGCTTTACGGCGGCAGCGTCAATCCCGGCAATGCGGCCGAGCTGATCGGCCAGCCGCATGTCGACGGCCTGTTCATCGGCCGCTCGGCGTGGCAAGCGGAAGGCTATATCGACATTCTGAAAAAGGCATCGGCCGCCATCGCGCGTTGACTGCTACGACACGAAAGAAAAGGAGTTCATCATCATGAAGATCGCACTCGGAGCCGACAGCGCCGGCAAGCCGCTGCTCGACGTCATCGCCAAGCATCTCGCCACCAAGCCGGAGCTGCAGGTCGTTGATCTCAGCCAGGCCGGATTCTACGCCGACATCGCCGCCGCAGTAGGCCACGAAATCCTGGATGGCAACTACGACCGGGCCATCCTGTTTTGCGGCACCGGCATTGGCGTCAGCATCTCCGCCAACAAGGTGCCGGGCATTCGTGCCGCGTTGACCCACGATACCTATTCCGCCGAGCGCGCCGCCAAGTCCAACAACGCCCAGATCATCACCATGGGCGCCCGCGTCATCGGCCCGGAACTGGCGAAATCGATCGCCGATGCTTGGCTGGCCTCCGAGTTCGATCCGAATGGCCCCTCCGCCGCAAACGTGCAAGCCGTCGACAAGCTCGACGCCAAGCGCTGAGGGCGCGGAAGGTCCTGATCAGTCAGTCAAGGCGATCCGCATCGCCTCGATCACGGTGACGGCGGATGCAGCACCTGGGTCCATGTGGCCAAGCGAGCGTTCGCCGAGGCGGGAGGCCCGGCCCTTGGTGGCGACCATCGCCTTGGTCGCTTCCGCGCCTGCCTCTGCCGCCTGCGCAGCAGCCTCAAGACTGCCCGCCAGATCCTTGCCGGAGGCCAGCGCTTCGCCCGCCGCTTGCGCAGCCGGGACCCATGCATCGATCATCGTCTTTTCGCCTGGCTCTGCCTTGCCACGATCCTGAATGCCCTTGGCCATGGCCTGGAACAGGGCGACGACGTCCGCGTCGTCAAGCGTTGTCTTGCCCTTGACGGCTGCCGCGCCGCGCATGAACGCGGTGGCATAAAGCGGACCCGAGGAGGCGCCGACGGCATTCAGGAACGACTTTGCCGCCGTGTTCAGCAAAGTGGTCGGATCGGTCGCCCCGGTGTCCAGTGCGGCTACCGCATCGCGTGCCGCGGAAAATCCAAGCTCCATCGCAATGCCGTGGTCGGCGTCGCCGATAACCCCGTCAAGCGCGCATAGTCGGTCCCTGTCGGCGGACATGGCGGTTGCGATCGCTGCGAACATCGCAACAAGGCGGGCGGTGTCGATGGTCGTCATGTTATGTCCCTTGACGAGGAGCAGGTTTAGCCGGCGCGAAACATGGCGCAGTCGCAAGGGTGGTCCAGCATCGTCTGCAACTCGCCGTCCAGCCGATGCAAAGTAATCGAGGCCCCGGCCATTTCGAGCGAGGTGCAGTAATTGCCGACCCAGCTTGCTTGGATGGACACACCGATGTCGTCGAGCCTCTGCTTCACCCGCCGGTTCATGATGTAGAGTTCCATCAGCGGCGTCGAGCCGAGCGAATTGACGAGCACCGCGACCTTGTCGCCGCGCGCCGGCGCCATCTCGCCGAGGATCCTGTCCAGCATCTCGTCGGTGATCTCGTCGGCTGTTTTCAACTTTTCGCGCGCGATGCCAGGCTCGCCATGGATGCCCATGCCGATCTCCATCTCGTCCGGCCCGATCTCGAAATTCGGCCGGCGGGTCTGCGGCAGCGAGCAGGGCGAGAGCGCCACGCCCATGGTGAAAGTATGGTCGTTGGCCTTGCCAGCGATGCGCTCGCATTCGTCGAAGGACAGCATCCGGTCGCAGGCGGCACCGGCCGCCTTGAAGATGAAGAAATTGCCGGCGACGCCACGTCTCTTGTGCATCTGGTCGCGCGGTGCCGAGGCGACATCGTCGGTGCTCAGCACCGTGCGCACCTCGATGTCGTCCATGGCAGCCATCTCGGCGGCCATGTCGAAATTCATCACGTCGCCGGCATAGTTGCCGTACATGAAGAGCACGCCGGCGCCACCGCTGACCGCCTTGGCGCATTCAAGGATCGGATCTGGCGGCGGCGAGGCAAAGACATTGCCGATGGCCGCCGCGTCAGCCAACCCCTTGCCGACGAAGCCGAGAAAGCTCGGCTCATGGCCCGAGCCGCCGCCGATCACGAGGCCCACCTTGCCCTGGCGCGGTCCGTCGCGGGCGATGATGGAGCGTGGACTGCCGTCCACACTTTTGAGATGGCGGGGATGCGCGGCGAGAATGCCTTCCAGCATCTCGTCGACGGCGCGGTTGCCGTCGTTGATGATCTTCTTGGTCTGCACCCGGCATCCTCCCGACTTCGGTATTTTCGCAGATAATACCGGGTGTTACCGGGATTTCCACCCGGCAAGGAGCATTTCGCGCATCGAAGTGCACCTGATCCAGCCATCGGCTGTTTCAACCGCCGAGGCCATCGCGGATGGCTGAGAAATAGCGATCGGTTCCGACCTGGCCGCCCTTGAGCGCAACCTCCAGTCCGTCGATCTCCTTGACGCGCGAATGGGCAACGCAGAGCGGCGAACCCGGCGAAGCGGGCAGCGGCATGCGGATTGTCAGGGCATCGACGCCCATCTCGCCGAGTGCATGGCTCGACGTGTCGCCGCCGGCAATGACCACGCGCCGCAGGCTCTGTTCGATCGTCAGCGCTCGAAGGATTTCTCCAAGGCCGCGGCCAAGTCTGTGGCGGGCGCCTTCCTGCCGGTCGATTTCGGCGCCCCTGTCGGCGGTGGGGCCAAGCGCGGTGTAGAGGATGACGCTGCGCCCGGCTTGCAGACTGGCGCGGCCGCTTGCCATTGCGCGCGCGATCGCTTGCTGTGAGGCCTGCGAAACCAGGTCGACGGGATCGACCTCGATACCGTCGAAGCCGTCGGTCAGGGCATTCCGGATCTGCCGTTCGGTGGTTGGCGAGCAACTGCCCGAAACGACGGCTATCCGGTCGGCAGCCCCCGGCGGCGTGAAACCTGGCCCAGCGCTGACGATGTCGTTCGACGCCCATTCGGCCAGCAACGCATACTCGACCCCCGACGAGCCGACGACAAAGGAACGGCCCGGCTTGCGAATGCGCCACAGCTCCTTGCCGGCCAGAGCCTGCGTTTCCGGATTGTCGACATCGACAAGCACGATGGCGGTGCCGCTTCCGGTCAGGCGATCGAATGCCGCCGACCGCGACGCGGACTGCAGCGTCGCAAGGTCGACCAGCCCGGAGCTCAGCGTCGTCTGCCGCGACAAATGGATCAGCAGATCGGATTCATCCATCGGCGTCGTCGGGTGGCGGCTCATCACCGGGTGGCGGTCGATGCGAAAATATTGGTCGCGATAGGCGGCGAACAGATGGCCGAAAGCGGTGTAGCGCTTGAGCTGCGGCGCGCCGACCAGCAGCGGCACGCTGTCCTGCGCGAACACCGAGCGGCCGATCTCGATGGCCCGGCCGATGCTGCCGATCATCGGGCTGGAATCGAAGGTCGAGCAGACCTTGTAGTGGCAGATCGCGGCGTTGAAGGTTTTCAGCCAGGCGAAGGCTTCGCGCAGATTCGTGTCCATCCACTGCGGCGTCTCGCTGCGGCTGGTCCCGGCCAGTCCGATCGCCCGGCAATGCGCGAATCGCGACAGCAAGGCCTCGTCCGGCCGGCGCATGAACAGCACCGTCGGCACGCCGCCGAGCTCAAGCGCCTCCATGACATCGGTCGACCCGGTCAGGTCATCGCCGTAGTAGCTGAGAAGCAGATCCTGCATGGCTTCAGGCTGCCTTGCCGTCGCCGAATTTTTCGATCGACCGCGCCAGTTCGGGATGGCTCAGGGCGAAGTCCGCCAGCGGAATGCCGTCGACCGCCGCTTGCCAGGCCTGCTGCACGGCGCGCACGCCGGCGCCAGGCCCGTCCGGATGGCTGACGATGCCGCCGCCGCAGAGATAGAGAAGATCGACCGTCCGGCCGGTCCGCTGGTAGGTTTCCGGTGCCTGCCCGCCCCACTGGCCGGAGCCCGCCACCGGCAACGCGCAGTCCTCAGGAGAAAAGATCGGTGTCGTCACCGCCTTGAAGGATTCGACGAAAGAGTCGTCAGGCTCCCAGTATTTCGAGGCGATGCCGTTGATCTGGAACTGGTCGACGCCGAGCAGCCGCCAGAACTGCTGCCAGACCTTGAAGTCCATGCCGAGGCCCGGGTGGCGGGTGAGGATGTCCCAGCCGTTACGATGAGCGTGCAGAACCAGACTGGAGCGCTTTCTCAGGAACGCGATACCGCCGAACCCGATCGAATTGATGTTGATGACAGCGCAATTGCCGCCGGCCTTCGCCACCAGATCGTGGTTGCGCATCATCTCCTCCGGGTCGGCATGCGAGATGCCGAAGGCATACATCACCTTCTTGCCGGTCTTCTGCTCGTGGTCGTGGATGAGCGGCATGATCGCCTTCACCCGCTCGGCCAGCGGCGAATAGGCCGGGCTCATCAGCTTCTCGTCGTCCTTGATGAAATCAACGCCGGCGGCGATCAGTTCCGCCACCATTGCCGCCGTCTCATGTGGCCTCAAGCCCAGCGCCGGCTTGACGATCGTGCCGATGATCGGGCGGTCAGTCACACCGGTCAGCCGGCGGCTGCCGGCGACACCGAACTGTGGGCCGGGATGTGCGCCGCGAAAATCCTCCGGCAGCTTCATGTCGACGATTCGAATACCGGTGAGGCCCTTGATCGAATAGGTGCCGCCAATGGCGATCGTCATCAGCGCCGAAAGGTCGGTGCCGATGGCATCGAACGGAAAGGCGATGTCGACGTCTGCGCGCTTGAACGGCCCCTCGCCGTCATCGGGAAGCGACGGCCGCTCGGCGTCGGGCAGGGGCCGGATCGCCAGCACGCGCGCCGCCACCCGGGCCTTCAGCTCCTCGGTCTCGCCGGGCAGCGCGACGAAGGTGCCGGTCGACTGGTCGCTGGCGATCTTGGCCGCCAGCGCTTCGATGCTTCCAGGCGTTTCGATGCGATAGGTGAGGATGATCATGGTCTGGCCGTGGCGTTCGAAAAAGGTTCACCGATGTTCCAAATCTGGTATAATGAGTACATAAGTATTGCAAGGCATATCCGGCTGGAAGTTTTAGGCAGATCGACAGACGGCAATTTCCAGGAAATGTGGCGGCAGTGTTAGATAGGGCCGGGTCAAGGGAGTGATTCGCGACGATGAACCGTTCGGAACCGATTGTCCGGCGCAAGCTTTCCGATGAGGTCTTCTTGCGGCTGAAGCGCCTGATCACCAGTGGTGAGCTGATGCCGGGCGACGACATGCCGTCGGAGCGCGAGCTGATGGAGCGCTTCGAGGTCGGCAGGCCGGCGATCCGCGAGGCGATGCAGGCACTGAGCAATATGGGCCTCGTCGCGATCTCGCACGGCGAACGCGCTAAGGTGCTGCAGCTCACCGCAAAGTCGATCATCAAGCAGGTCGATGGCGCCGCCAAGATCATCCTGTCGTCGTCGAAGGACACGCTCGAGCACCTGAAGACAGCGCGCATCTTCTTCGAACGCGGCATGGTCAGGGAAGCCGCCGAAAAGGCCACCGCCGAGGATGTGCAGCGGCTGCGGGCAACCGTTGCCGAACAACGGGGCTTCCGGGGCGACTCCGAAGCCTTCATCTCCGCCGACATGAAATTCCATACCCAGATTGCCGCGATCTCCGGCAACCCGATCTATGTCGCCGTCAGTGAGGCGATGTTGGGCTGGCTCAAGGAATACCACACCGAAATGCTGATCTGGACCGGCAAGGAAAAGTTCACGCTCACCGAGCACGAAGAGATCATCGGCCGCATCGAGAAGAAGGATGCCGACGGCGCCGAGAAGGCGATGATCAAGCATCTCGAACGCTCGCGCGCCCTATACGTGATGAATTCCGAAAAGTAACTTCAGCCGATCCGAACGATCCCGTAGGGCATCATCACGAGATGGTCCCGGCCAAAAGCTGAAATGTCGACCTGCACGTCGTCAGCCGTCAGGTTCGCCAGCCAAACGACGGTCTTGCCCAAGGCGGAGCGCCCAGCCAGCGCCAGCACCTTGGTTTCATCGCTCGTTCTTGCCGCCACATGCGCAAGCCCAGCCAATTCGCAGAGCCCCTTGATCCCCTGGAAGATCGGCCTTGGCGATCCTTCCGCGACGGGTTCTCCGGATGACGCCAGCACGCCGAACGGTCCGGTGAAGCTGGAGAGCGTGAGCTGTTCCAGTCCGGCGGGCGCGACGCGCGCGGCATAGCCGATCGCCCATGCCGCCGCGAACAGGCCGGCATGGCGAGGATCGCTGTCGGCCATGGCGATGCGCTGTCCCCCGGGATTGGGCTTGGTCGCGCCGCCATAGGGGTTCTGGCGCATGGCAATCGTCGACGGTCCGATCCGGTAGGGTTTTGCCCCGAAGATCGCCCGTGCCGATTGGGTGATGAAAGGCAGCGCCTCCAGCGATTGCATGATGCTGAGATCGTCGGCGGCGTGCACGATCGGGCAGGTGCAATGGGTGACGAAATCGAGCTGGTCTGCGGGCACGCGCTTGCGGTTGAGTTCGGTGAAATAGCTGAACATGCCGCCGCCGAGGCGGATGTCGGGGAAGGCGCGCCGCGCCGCCGCATAGACCTCTTCGAGCGGCGGGCAGTCCGGCCACGCGCTGCCCGGAGGCGTCGACTGCCGGTCGACCGAAGGCGAGACCGCAATGGCCGATAGTTTTAGTCCGGCCTGGCGCACCATTTCGGCGACGGCCGACAGCTCGGCGTCGAGATCGCCGGCGCAGGCAACGACGCATTCGAGGGTCGTCTCAGCTGGGTAGGCAGTTGCGAGCCGGGCGAAAGCGCGCAAAGCGTCGAGCCCATGGCCACGCGTCGCATCGTAGTGAAACAGCAGCTGTTGTGGGCCGAGCGCCGACAGCATCGGGAGGTTCGCCAGCGCCGTCTCGACATCCTCGGGATAGATGACCACGCCGACATCGGGCAGCCTTGATCCGGCCTCGCCGAGTTCAACGCGGACCGGTTCGCTGGCCAAGGCGGCAATCGGGGCTTTACCTTCACCAGTGATGCGCAGGCTGATCGTCTGGCGCAGGGGTTGGCCGGCAGGCAGCACATAGGGCCATGGCAGCGCCAACGGGCGCACATAGGTCTTGTAGGATGCATCCGACCAGTTGCGCTGGTCTTCCATTTCGAACACGTCGCCTTCCATCCGGCATTCGGCGGTGACGCCAGGCCGAACCTGATGGGTGATGGCGCGGATATCCTTGAAAGGCTGCCAGGGGTCGATCAGTTCGGGAAGTTTCGTCGCGATGATACTGCCGTCCGTATGCTCCACCGTGACCGGGCTGCCGGCGAGGTCGGCGATGGGGTGCAGGATGCAGAAGCCGCAGCGGTTGGTTTCGAAATCGCTCTCGGGGAGGGCGCTGACGTCGAAGACCAGACGGCCGTTGGCGGAGCCTTTGATGGTGGCGCGGAAGCCGAGCCGGCTTCCATCGGGGGCCAGGCAGCTTGCCGAATAGCTGACCGAAAATGCGTCGGCACCCTGGTCGATGATCAGGTCCGTCAACGCTGGCTCGTAAGTGCCCCAGTCGCGGTCCCTGACGATATAGGCGATAGCGCGCAGCACTTCGGTGCCGCCATGGCGGATGGTGCGCAGATTGCCGTTGACGAAGTCGGCGCTGAGCGCGCCTGCGCTGAGCCTGGCCGGCTCGGCCTCGACCGCACGCGTGCCGTAGAGGAGGAACGCGTCGGCCGTCATTTCAGCAAGGCGTCGAGTTGCACCGGTTGACGGCTCGCGGCACCGGCATAGGCGGCCTCGACCAGCGCGAACGTCTTGAGGTTGTCGGCGCCCGAGGTCGCCGGTTCGATCTCCCTTGCCAGGCAGTCGACCCAGTGCTGCTGGATGGCGACTACGCTTTCCTGGATGTTGTGCCAGGGCCGCGACGCCCATGGCAGCAGCGGCGGCGAAACGTCGGCGACGGCCGTGCCGCTCTTGCCGGTGACGGTCAGCCGGTATCCCTGCGCCAGCCGGATCGTGCCTTCACTGCCGTCGATCTCGATCAGCGTTTCGGGAAACGGCTCGGTGGCGAGCTTCGTCGCGTAGCTGCAATCGACCACCGAGGTGGCCCCGCTGTTGTGATCCATCAGCATCGTCGCCACGTCCTCGCCTGAGATGCCGGGGTTGATGCGCACCGTTCGCGTGGTGATGACAGACACGTCGCCCAGCAGGAAGCGGGCGATGTCGAGGATGTGGATGCCGAGGTCCTCGATGATGAAACGCTTTCCCGTCGCCAGATAGGGCTGGCCGGAAAACACGTCATAGGCGGAGCGGAAGGAGATGCGCCCGAAGAAAGGTGTGCCGATCTCGCCGCTGTCGAGCACGGCGCGCACCGCTTGGATCGGCGACTGCCAGCGAAAATTCTCATGCACCATCAGCGGCACGCCGGCTTTCGCGCAGGCCCCGACCATCGCCTTGGCGTCGGCGAGCGTCGGCGCGAACGGCTTTTGGCAGATCACCGGAACACGATGGGCGGCCGCCATTTCGACAAGCGGACGATGGCTGGGCGCGGTGGTGGCGATGTCGACGAAATCCAGGCTTTCGCCGGCAAAAAGTTCCGCAGCGTCGGCGTAGCGCTTCGCAATACCGAACTGGTCGCCGACGACCCTGAGCCGTTCCGGATCGCGGTCGCAGATGGCGACGATCGAGGCGCCCGCTATGTCGCGCCAGGCATGCATCTGGTTAATGGCAAAGAAGCCGCAGCCGATCAGGGCTCCCCGCAACTCCGCCATGATCAGCCCGCCTTTGCCATCTGCATCAGTGTCACGCGGCTTTGCAGCCGGCGCTGTGCCTGGTCGACGACGACGGCGACGATGATGACGAGGCCCTTGATCACCATTTGCCAGAACGAACTCACACCCATCATCACCAACCCGTCCGAAAGAATGCCTATGACGAAGGCGCCGACGATGGTGCCGCCGATCGTGCCGCGACCGCCCGACATCGAGGTGCCGCCGAGCACGGCCGCCGCGATGGCGTTGAGCTCGAAGCTCTCGCCCGTCGCCGGATGCGAGGCCATCAGCTCGGACGAGATGATCAGGCCGACGATCGCCGCGCAGAAACCGGAGAACATATAGACGAACATCTTCACCATGTTGACACGGACGCCCGAAATCCGCGACGCCCGTTCATTGCCGCCGACGGCGAAGATGTGGCGGCCGAGCGGCGTGTACTTGGCGAGATAGGCGGCCCCTAGGGCAACGACGATCAGGATCCAGATCGCCACCGGCAGGCCAAGCAGCCGGCCGGCACCGAGGAAGCCGAAGCCGGTGGTGCCCAGTTCCGGCTTGCCGACAAGGTTGGGGAAGGTGCGGCCATCCGACGACAGCAGCGCCAGGCCGCGCGCGACATAGAGCACGCCGAGCGTGGCGATGAACGGCGCGACGTTCAGCCTGGTGATCAGCAATCCGTTGACAGCGCCGATCAATATGCCAACCGCCAGCGTGATCAGCGCGATCTCGAAGACGTTGAAATAGAGGGTGTAGCCGATCTGCAGGTCGATACCGTTGAGCACGAGATAGCCGGCCACCATACCGCACAGGCCGACGATCGAACCGACCGAAAGGTCGATGCCGCCGGTGATGATGACGAAGGTCATGCCCATCGCCAGGAACGCATTAAGCGCCACATGTTTCGACATCAGGATGAGATTGGCGGTCGACAGGAAATTCGGCGCAGCGATCGAGAAGAAGATCAGGACGGCGATGAGCGCGATGAACGTCCTGAGCTTCATCAGCGTCAGCAGCATGGAGCCGCTGGAAGCGGAGGGAGCGGCCGCCTTGGCTGGGATGTCAGTCATGGGCGGTGCTCTCCGTGTGTGGGGCCGGTCCGTGGCCAAGCGCCGACGCGGCCACGAGTGCCGCCTCTGTCGCCTCGGCGCGATCGAACATGCCGGTCAGTTTTCCGTTGCTCATCACCGCGATGCGGTCGGACAGCGCCATCACCTCATCGAGGTCCGAAGTGGCGAACAAAATCCCCAATCCGTCGCGGGACAGTTTGCGCATGGTGCGGAAGACGTCTGCCTTGGCGCCGACGTCGATGCCTCGGCTGGGCTCGTCCATCAACAGCACCTTGGGTTCGGTGAGCAGCGCCTTGCCGATCACCACCTTCTGCTGGTTGCCGCCCGACAGCGACGACGCTTCCTGCGCCGGGTCGGCGACCTTGATCGCCAGTTCCCGCACCATCTGTGTCACCGCCTGCCTTTCGTCGGCGCCACGGATATGGAACAGGCGCGCAAAGCGCGACAGGCTGGCCAGCGTCAGATTGCTGGCGACCGAGAGGATCGACACCAGCCCTTCACGCTGACGGTCCTCGGGGATCAGCGCCAGGCCGCGCCGGATGCGCCGCGTCGTGTCGCGCTCCTTGACCTTTATGCCGCCAATGAAGATCGCGCCCGTCGAATGGCCGTGGCGGCCCATGATGCAGTCGAACAGTTCGCTGCGGCCGGCGCCCATCAGGCCGTAGATGCCGAGGATCTCGCCGGCGCGCAGCGACAGCGAGACATGGTCGACGGCAAGCCCGCCGGTGGCGCGTGGCAGGCAGATCTCCTCGGCCCGGAAGATCTCTTCGCCCGGAAGATGGCCGTCGGCCTTGGCGAAGTCCTTGGCGTCGGAGCCGATCATCTGGCGAACGATCCACTGCGTGTCGACGTTTTTCATCTCTTCCTGGCCGGTAATGCGACCGTCGCGCAGCACGGTGATGTAGTCGCCGATGCGGATCAGCTCCTCCAGCCGGTGCGAGATGTAGACGATGGCCACGCCGCGTGCCTTGAGGTCGGCGATCACCTTGAACAGGATCTCGACTTCCGCCGCGCTCAGCGCGGAGGTAGGCTCGTCCATGATCAGGATGCGTGCGTCGAGCGAGACCGCCTTGGCGATCTCGACCAACTGCTGCTGGCCGATGCGCAGATCCTCGACCAGCATGTCGGGCCGGATGCCGGCTTGCAGGCGTTCCAGAAATTCCGCCGCGCGGGTTTCCTGTTGCTTGCGGTCGATCTTGCCGAAGCGGTTGGTGATCTCCCGGGTGGCGAAGATATTCTCGGCGACGCTCATGTTGCCGAACAGGTTCAGCTCCTGGAACACCATGCCGATGCCACGGTTCACTGCATCGCCGGACGACGAGAAGGAAACCTCTTCGCCTTCCAGCAGGATGCGGCCGGCTGTCGGTCGTTCGACACCGGCGATGATCTTCATCAGCGTCGACTTGCCGGCACCGTTTTCGCCGACCAGCACGTTGACCGCGCCCTTGCGCACCTCGAAATTGGCGCGCTTGACCGCGACGGTACCGGAATAGACCTTGGAGACGTCCTCCAGCTTGAGGATAATGTCCCGCTCTGCGGCAGCACTCATGGCTTCGGCCCGATCTCTGCCTCCGCCGGCGTCACCAGCGGCAGGTCCTGGCCACTGCCCAGCGTATAGGCACCCAGCACCTTGGCGCTGCGGCCTTCCAGCGCCTCGCGCGGCAGCTTGGACAGCACCGTCTTGTCGACGTAGCTGTTGAACGCCTTGCCGAACTGGGCGAAGTCGATCTGGTTGGTGAAGTCGTTGAACTGGATGAAATCCAGGCTGTCGCGCAGCGCGGTACCGCGCACCGCCGGTCCGATCTGCACCCGCGCATCGGCCTTGCCGTCGCCGTCGACATCGAGGTCGATCGTCGCCGCGCGGGACTGCGTGTTCGCCGCGACGATCTTGCCTTCCAGGCGAACCGCGAAGGTCCACGGCGAGTTCGCCTGCTTGTTCGGATTGCCATATTTGGTGCCGGCAGAAGCGGCATCGGTCGTTGCCAACGCGTGAACCTCTGGAAACGGTCCGGCTTTCTGCTGGAGATAGGGCAGGACCTTTGCCGCCCATATCTCTTCGACCATCTTGTCCGGATTGAAGGCGGGAGCGTTGTCGCCGCCTCCCGATTTCGTCGGCAGGATCTTGCAGGCGGTCAGGCTGATGCCGACCATCACGGCAAGGATCGGCCAGTTCGGCTTGGTGTTCAGCATGGCAGCCTGTTGTTCAGCATCGTGGGCGGCCCACGGAAAATGGCGGCGAGGGGCGACCCTAGGGTTCGCCCCTCGCTATTCATCGCGCGCGGGCTCAGTTCGTCAGCGCGAAGGTCTCCAGCTTGGCGGCATTGTCGCCATTGACCAGAACGCAGTCCATCAGCTGCTTTTCCTTGGCCGGCGACTTCTTGTTCTTGATGAAGTCGTTGGCCTGCTCGACCGCCATCTGCGCCTGCGCGAAGGCGGGCTGCAGCACGGTTGCCTTGATGCCGCCCGACGTGATGGAGTCGCGCACATCGTTCGATCCGTCGAAGCCGACGACGATGACGTCCTTGCGGTTCGCCGCGGCAAGTGCCGCATAGGCGCCCATCGCCATCGTGTCGTTGCCGGAGATCACGCCCTTGATGTCGGGGTTGGCCTGCAGGATCGATTCCATCTTGGAATAGGCTTCCGTCTGGCTCCAGTTGGCTGACTGCTGAGCAACCATCTTAAGGTCCGGATAGTCGTCGATGACGTCGTGATACCCCTTGGAGCGAATGCCGGCATTGGTGTCGGATTCCTTGCCAACCAGCTCGACGAAATTGCCCTTCTCGCCCATCAGCTTGACGAACTCCTGCGCGCCGAGCTGGGCGCCCTGGTAGTTGTTGGAGACGATCTGCGCGACGGCGACGCCGGTGGCGTTGATCTCGCGGTCGATCAGGAAGGACGGAATACCTGCGTCCTTGGCCTTCTGTACGGCGGCGACGGTGGCGTCGGCGCCAGCATTGTCGAGGATGATCGCCTTGGCGCCGCGGCCGATCGCGGTGTCGATCAGCTCGGACTGCTTGTTGGCGTCGTCGTCATGGACCAGCACCAGCGCCTCGTAACCGAGTTCCTTGGCCTTGGCTTCGGCGCCGACGGCTTCCGCCTTGAAGAACGGATTGTCGTGCGAGGGTGTGATGATGGCGATGAGATCCGCCGCGTAGGCGGGCACGGCCGTGCCAAGCGCCAGCATGCCGGCGAAAGCCGCAAGCGTCATTCTGCGTGTGAGTTTCATGAAGTCCTCCCGTTTGAAAAATTGCCTTGGTCAACCAAGGCTTCTATCGGCATCCGAATTTGTCAGGCGGCGCGGGCGACGGATCGCTTTCGGGCTAAAGAGCCGTTTGCCGGCTTCCCCTCCATGGATCGTTGCTCCCCAGCCATCCTCCATTCGCCCAGGTTTCGAACTCCCTGCGAAACCCTGTCGATCCGAGCCATGAACAGCTAAGCCAACTGGTATGATGAGTCAACCACAAATTCAGGTGATATGTACCTGATGAGCGGCGAAAACCGAGCGTCGGCAACGGTACGCCGACGCATCAAGGCGCTGCGACAAGCGCCTGTCGTGTTTCAGGTGATGCGCTGAATGCTGGCGGCGATCTCTTCTGGTTCGAACACGCGTTTCCAGTCGTCACGCATCAACACCGGCTTGCCGAATTCGATCGCCTTGTTGCAGGCGTCCGAGAAAACACCCTTGGTCTCGCCGAAGATGACGGCGCCGAGCACGTTCATATGGCCGAGCAGGAAGTCGAGCGCCGCCTGTTTGTCGACGCCGCGTGCCACCACCTCGTCGACGGCTTCCTTCATGACCACCAGCAGCGAGGCGCACACCGTCTCCGAAAGGCCGGGCTCCAGCAGCGCCATCTGGTCGACCGTGACGCGGTGCGAACGCATGACCGGCGCCCAGATGATTTTCGCGATCGCCTCGCCCTTGGCGTAATCCTCTTCCGGTCCCTGCATCAGGGCGCTGACCATATGCTGCTTGGCCTTGACGCCACCGAAATAGTCCTTCTTGGCGGCCATGTCTGTTTCGTCATTGAAGATCGGCGGATGGCAGGGGTGGGTGACGAAATAGGTGAGGTCCGGCCGCTTCGGCAGGTGGCCGGCGAAGGGTGCTGCCGCGTCGAGCACCACCACCATCGTGCCAGGCGCCAGCTTGCTCTCGATGCTGGTCGCCACCTTGCCGATATGCGTGTCCGGAACGGCCAGGATCACCACATCGGCACCCTTGAGCGCCTCGTCGGCGCTGACCGTATCGAAACCCAGTCCGGTCTTCAGCCGTTCGCGGCCGGCATCGCTGACCTCGACATGGTGTATCGTGTAGGGCGATCCGCGAAAATTGGTCGACAGGCGGTAGCCCATTTTTCCGCCGGCACCGAACAGCGCAATCGTTGTCATCTGGTCATACTCCTGATTTCAGCCGACGGCATCGCCCGTCGTCAACTTATCAACTGGTATAATCACACTACCAGATTTTGGCAATCCGATAATGGCGAATGCGGTGCAGGTCATGACTGCCGGTCTCCCGCCGGCACTGCGGGGTCGCCGTCGCCGCCTGTCGGCTCGGCCGGCTTTCGCCGCGTCATCGCCTGTCGTCCGGCAAGCGCGAGCACGAAGATGACGACGATGCCCTGCACGATGTCCTGGGCGCCCGGAGACAGGCCGATGATCTGCATCGTGGTGACGATCAAGATCAAAAGGATGCTGGCGAACAGGGTGCCGACAGCGGTTGCCGAGCCGCCGAAGATCAGTGTTCCGCGAGCACCACTGCGGCGATCGACTGCAAGAGGTAGGGCTGGTATTTCCTCCCAAAAACACGATCGGCTTGGCTTGCCCACACGAGCACAGCGTAACCTCCAGAGACACGCTATGTCAGGTACACATTATACCAGCATACCAAATAGGCAAGTGTCAGCAATGACGTTGCCACGCATCGCCTGTTGTTGCGACCGCCACCTCGATGGAATGGTATTCGTGATCGCTTTCTGCGGCGGCTTACAAAGGCGCCCGCCCGGCGGTGAAGGAGTGGCTCGCGTGAGAAGTAGCAGGGGCGGCGCCGTGTGAAAGGTCCACCGCCACCCGGAAGCCTCAGGCTCGGGCTAGTGAAGACAGCGGCCATTTCGTCGTCGACGAACAGCCGCATCAGGTCATCACCCTGATTGCCGGGCATGCGGACAATGTAAGCGGCAGTCGCGAGGCAAGAGCTTGCCTAGACCCCATTGCCGCCTGCGGCATTTGGGCAACACATCCGGAGAAATTCAGGCGAGTTCGAACAGCCTGCAACCGGCTCGCGGCTGGCCCTCGGCAGACTTATCATCGTGAAAAACATGATAAAAATAGTCATCTATTTGCTGGGCACTCGCGGATTTGAAGGCGCTGCCTGAAAAATCAAACTAACCCGTTGCCATTGCAGGAGAAATTTAGAGGCCATAGGAAAGGCGATCGACGACTTGCGCATGGTGACGACATGCAGGGTCAACTCACGGCTGTCGCGTAATTTCAATGACCTCTGCTTGCTCTCCTCACATTCCCATCTGGCTCTTCTGCGGGCCTGCTCGACCTGCGTTGAACTGTGACGGGGCTTCGCCTCGATCGTCCGTTGCGGGGACTCCATGAGGTGGGATCTCCACGGTCTCTTCGTCAGACATGCACGTGAGATTGACCGTTTCCTGCGCCGCCGCGGTCACACTCCCGAGACGGCAGCCGACCTCACGCAGGATACGTTCGTGCGGGTGATGACGGCGACACCAAACGGGTCGGACGACAATCCGCGGGCCTATCTCTGGCGGATCGCCCGCAACCTGTCGGTCGATCTTCAGCGGCGTGAGCGGATTGTCGAGCACGTGAATTTGCCTGACGAGGAGTTTCAGCGGATCGCCGACAATTCGCCGTCGCCTGAAACAGTCGTCTATGACCGGCAACGGCTCGCGATCATCGAGAACGCGTTGCTGGAACTTCCGGAGCGGACACGCCATGCCTTCGAAATGCACCGGCTGGGCGAGAAGACGATGAGCGAAGTCGCCATCGAGCTTGGGCTCTCGACGTCGCGGACGTGGACGCTGATCCGCCGCGCCTACCAGCACCTGCGCGCGCGCCTCAACGGCGATACGCCGTAATGCCTGTCGCCCGGACGCCTGTGGCAGGAGAAAATTGTCAGCTTCTGTTCGTTTCAATTGGTGTGAGGCAGGAATGGCTCCCGTCGGGAGCAGGCTCCATGGGATTTCGGATGCATGACTGAAGACATGAGCGACGATGACAGGCTCTTCGAGGCGGCGGCCGATCTCGTTATCCGCCTGCAGAACGAGCCCGCCAATCCGGTCACGCGCGAGTTGATCCAGCGCTGGCGCGCCCGCAGTCCGAAGCATGAAGCGACCTGGGTCGAAATCGCCGAAATCCACGGCATGGCCGGCAAGGTGTTCGAAGGCCGCCGCAAGGCCGAGCGGCCAGGTGACGGCGTGTCGCGGCGCAAGATCATTCTCACGGGCCTTGCCGGTCTCGCCGTGCTCGGCACCGGAGCCCTCTACGGGCCGGATCTGTTGCTGCGCTTGAAGGCCGACCACATCACCTCGACAGCGGAATTGCGCCGCATCACCCTGTCCGACGGCAGCATCGTCACGCTCGGTCCGGACAGTGCCATGCGCAGCGATTTCACACCGGCGATGCGACGGGTCGAACTGCTGGCCGGCATGGCCTTCTTCGAGGTCGAGGCGGACGCCGCGCGGCCCTTTCAGGTGCTGGTGGAGAATCTCACATCAACGGCGCTCGGGACCGCCTTCGATGTCAGCAGGGATGCCGGATTGCTGACGGTGTCGGTTGCCCACGGCTTGGTCGAGGTGGCGATGCCTGGACCACCGCTGGAGCGGGCGCAGCGGCTCAAGGGCGGCGAATGGTTGGCGCTCGACGACCGTACGCTCGCTGTAGAGCGCGGAACGCGGGAGGCCGGGCAGGTCGCGGCGTGGCGCGACGGACTGATCGTTGCCGAACGCGAGACGGTGTCTTCGGTGGTCGCCAGGATCGCGCGCTGGCAGGCCGGCCGCGTGGTGATCGCCGATCCCGGGCTTGGCGCGGGGCGCATCAGCGGCGTCTTCGACCTCGGCAACCCGCTCGCCGCCCTCGAGGCGGTCGTCCAGCCGCACAATGGCAAGGTGCGGCAGATATCGCCTTGGCTGACGGTCATTTCGACCATCTGAGAAAATTGCGGCCAAGGGGAGAAAATTCGAGAGCTCCGTTCGTTTCATCTCACAGGGGTTGCCGTCAGCCGCCGCCAAACAGGCCTTCCCTCCCAAACAGAATGAAAATGGAGTGGCTGGGCCATGGGGCTGGGGCAGAATTTTCCGACACGGGGACTTGGAAGAAGGCTGCTGATCGCGGCCCTGCTGTCATCGGCGGGAGGGATGGCGATGGTCGCCATGCAGGGGGCCGCGCATGCGCAGTCGGCGCAGGCAGCTTTCAGCATTCCGGCTGGCCCGCTTTCCAGTGCGCTGGCCGCGTTCGGCAGGCAGGCCAGGCTGCAGGTCACCTATCTGCCGGAGGTTGCTACGGGCAAGCGCTCGCCTGGCGTCTCCGGCGCGGTCGCGCCGGGTGCCGCACTGGCGCAAATCCTTCGGGGGTCGGGCCTGACCTATTCCTTCACCGGTGCCACCACGGTGACCATCAGCGACCGCGTCGCCGCGGCGCACGCGCCGGCTGCGGCGACTGCTGACGGTTCGACGGTGCTTGATCCGATCACCGTCGTCGCTGGCGGCGGCAGTCCGGCCGAAGAGCCTTACCGGACGGCGGCGCCGACATCCTACATATCGGGCGAAACCATCGAGCGATTTCGCGGATCGAGTCCGGCCGACATTTTTCGCGGCACGCCCGGCGTGATGTCAGGCGAGGCCCGCAACGGCGCCGGGACCATCGACGTGAACATCCGTGGCATGCAAGGCATGGGCCGCGTCAACGTCACCGTCGACGGGGCGGAAAACTCGTTGCAGGTCTATCAGGGCTACCAGGGCATCTCGAACCGGTCTTTCGTCGATCCCGACCTTCTGGGTGGGGTCGACATCACCAAGGGCTCCGATGCCGCTTCCTATGGCATTGCTGGTACCGTCGCGATGAGGACCTTGAACCCATCCGACATTGTCGAGGAGGGCAAGACATTCGGGGTGCGGCTAAAAGGCGGCTTTGGCTCGAATACCAGCACGCCTCAACCCGGCAACAAGGCCGGCTATCTCATCAGCAACCCGGTCGGCTCCACAAATGATCCAAATTCGGGTTACGGAGTAATCGCGCCCTCTGGGACCGGATTGGATCGGCCAGGCTTTCTGACGCCCATGCAGGGCTCGGCCAGTATCGTCGCGGCCGTCGAGCAGGAGGACTTCGATTTTCTCGCCGGCTATGCCTATCGCGATCGGGGCAACTACCACGCCGGCAAGTACGGCCCCCATGCCAATCCCGTCAGTACAGGTCCTCAGCCGTACTGCTATGTGAGCGGTGTATGCCCATCGTATCTTCTCTACAGGGACTATGTCGTAAACGAGGGGATTGCGAACTACCGCGCCGGCGAGGAGGTGCTCAACACGCAATTGCAGACCCAGTCTTGGATCACCAAGGGCACGTGGCGCTTCGGCGACGGCCAGAGCCTTCAACTCGGCTATACCGGCTTCCGCAGCGAGGCCGGCGATCGGTTGGCCTCGGCGCTCGCCAGCACCACCGGACAGGCGACCCAGCAGGCGCAGACCACCGGCACTAAGGTTGACAGCGGCACGCTGCGCTACCGCCTCAATCCGGAAGGAAACGATCTCCTCGATCTCACCGCCAATATCTGGGCGACCAACCTCGAACTGCGCAATCCGCTGCGCAATGCCTATGGCACGAACCCGGAAACGCTCGGCCTGTCCAAGGATTTCCGCACCGGCTCCGACACGGTGATGTGGGGCGGGGAGATCTCCAACAAGTCCAAATTCATCACCGATTACGGGCCGCTGGATTTCACCTACGGCCTGACCTATCGCAACGAGGATACCAGCCCCAGCGAGTTCACCGACAAGATCGAGGGCTGGCTCAATTTGCGCGACGCTGAACGGCAGGAGGCGGCGGGCTATGCCAAGATGGCCTACAAGCCGCTGGACTGGCTCACGCTCAATGCCGGCCTGCGCTATTCGCAGTTCTGGTCGCATGACCGGCGCACGGAGGCCAACAGCCCCGATCAGCTCAATTCCAGGCCCGACCGCAGCGACGGCGGTTTCAGCCCGTCCCTCGGTGTCACCGTGGAGCCATTCGACGGGACGCAGTTCTATGTGAACTACTCCAATGCCGTGCGCTTTCCGAGCCTGTTTGAATCGGTCTCGGCTTTCACCATCATTCCCAATCCGAACCTCGGCCCGGAGCGGTCAAGCAACTGGGAGGCCGGCGTCAATCTGCGCCGCGATGGGCTGCTCGCCGACGATGACACCGGCATGCTCAAATTCGGTTACTTCAACTGGGACGTGAAGGACTATATCGCGCGATCGTTCCGGGCGTTCCAGGGCGATGGCTACACATGGTACGGGATGCAGGTCTACAATATCGACCGCGCCAAATTCTCTGGCCTGGAACTGTCCGGCCGTTACGAGAGAGGCGACTTCTCCGCCGAGCTGTCGGCGAGCTACTATCTCAATGTCGAGTTCTGCCAGACCGCTGGTGTCTGCGACGCCAAGTCGATGTACGGCGACTACGCGACCAACCAGGTGCCGCCGAAATATTCGGTCGACCTGACGCTGATGCAGAAGCTGTTCGAGGATAGGCTGACGGTCGGCGGCCGGGTTTCCTATGTCGGACCACGCGCCATCGGCCACGGCCAGGTCACCAGCCAGGGGCTCAGCCAGTTCATCACGCAGGTCAAGTGGGATCCCTACACGCTGGTCGACGTCTTCGCCGACTTCAAGCTGACCGAAAACCTGACCGCGACCGCCCGCATCGAAAACCTGTTCGACAGATATTATATCGATCCGCTTGGACTGGTGACGGAGCCGGGACCCGGGCGCACCTTCTACGGTTCGCTGACGGCGAAGTTCTGACCGAGACTATTGGCCAAAGAGATCCGGGCGGGCGACGTTGAGCCGCTGCACCGTGCGCAGCACTTCGCGCAGATGCGCGGCCATGCGCGCGCCTGCCTGTTTTGCCTCACCGGTTTCCACGGCCTCGAAGATCGCCACATGCTGGGCGAGCAGCGTTTCGAGGTGGCCGGGCTCGGGCAGGCTCAGATAGCGCACACGGTCCATCTGCAGCTTGACCACCTGGATCACCCGCCAGCTCTTGGGCAGGCCGGCCTCTTCGCACAGGCTGCGATGGAAGCCCTCGTCGAGCTCGAGGAACAGCTCGCGGTCGCCCTCGGCCACTGCCTTGGCCTGCTGGGCAAGGTTCACCCTGCCTGCCGCGATGAAGGTGCTCGAGCCGTGGCCGGCCAGCTTCTGCACGACGGAGACTTCGAGCGCCTCGCGAATGAACTGCGCTTCCTCGACGTCGCTCAGCCGGATCGGCGCGACGAAGCTGCCGCGCTGCGGCAGGATGTCGATCAGCCCTTCATCCGCGAGCCGGATCAGCGCCTCGCGCACGGGCGTGCGGCTGACACCGAGCTGCTGGGCGAGATCCTGTTCGCTCAACGCTTCCGACGGCAACATTGCCAGCGTCGTGATGGCGCGGCGCAGGCGCTCGTAGATCTGCGGCGAGATCGGCATGCGGTTGTTGACTGGCTCCAGTACCCGCGACGGTTCACGCTGACCGGCGTTCTTCAGCCTGGCAGCATTGCCTGACAACCTGGTCGCCCCCGAAAGCTTGGTCCCCATGACGAATCCGTTGCTGTGAATGGCACTGCACTGCTCCGGTCATGACACTGCGCAGGCCGCAACTCAAGCGGCAAGCAAGATCGAGGCAGCATTGACATACTACCATGGTAGTGTGTATGACGCCACTCGGCCAGGGGAGAGGAGCCGGCATGAAGATCACGGACATCAAGGCGACCACCGTCACCGTTCCGCTGGAAGCAGCATTGCGGCACAGCAACGGGGCGCATTGGGGGCGCTTTGTCCGCACCGTGGTCGAGGTCGAGACAGACGAAGGCATTCTCGGCCTTGGCGAAATGGGCGGCGGCGGCGCGGGCGCCGAGCTGGCCTTCGCCGGATTGAAGCCCTACCTCGTCGGCCACGACCCTTTCGATCTCAACCGCATGCGCTACGCCATCTGCAATCCGACGGCGTCGCTCTACAACAACCGCACGCAGCTCCACGCAGCGCTGGAATTCGCTTGCCTCGACATCATCGGCAAGAAGCTCGGCGTGCCGGTCTATCAATTGCTTGGCGGGCGCGTGCGCGACCGGATCGGCTTCGCCTCCTATCTGTTCTTCCGCTATGCCGACCGCCGCAGCGGCAAGGGCGAGGTCCGCACCATCGATCAATTGCTCGATCATGCCCGCGCGCTCAAGGCCGAGCATGGTTTTTCCGCCCACAAGCTCAAGGCCGGTGTGTTTCATCCCGATTACGAACTTGAGTGCTTCAGGGCGCTCGCCGCGGAATTCCCTGCCGACACGCTGCGCTACGACCCGAATGCGGCCCTGTCCGTCGAAGAGGCGTTGCGTTTCGGCCAGGCCATCTCGGACCTCAGGAACGACTATTTCGAGGACCCGACCTGGGGCCTTGCCGGCATGCGCCGGCTGCGCGAAAAGCTTTCCATCCCGCTGGCCACCAACACCATCGTCATCGATTTCGAACAGCTCGCCACCAATGTGCGCGACCCTGCCGTCGACGTGATCCTGCTCGACACCACCTTCTGGGGCGGCATCCGCGCCTGCGTGCGCGCCGCGCAGATCTGCGACACGTTCGGGCTCGGCATCGCGGTGCATTCCTCAGGCGAGCTCGGCATCCAGCTCGCCACCATGCTGCATCTTGGCGCTGTGCTGCCCAACCTCGTCTTCACCGCCGATGCGCACTACCACCATCTTGCCGACGACATCATCGTCGGCGGCAAGATGCGTTACGAGGACGGTGCGATCGCCGTGCCGGAGGCGCCGGGCCTCGGTGTCGAACTCGATCGCGACAAGCTCGCAACCTATGCCGAGCTCTACCGCTCGCTGGGCGGCTATGCCTACGACCGCGATCCTGGCCGTCCGGGCTGGTATCCGCTGCTGCCCAACACGAATTTCGCCGACCATTTGAACGATGCCGTGCCCGATCTCGGGCTGGGGTGAAATTTTTCGTTCGAAATGGTCGGTGGGAGGACGCTATGACTTTCAACAGGAGGAGAACGAAATGAGCAGAACCAGAACAGCTGGCAGAGCCTTCCTTATCGCGGCGCTGCTTTCCTGCACGACCCTTGCCACGACACGCGCCGACGACGGCGTCGCCAAGGGCGACACGTCGGCCAAGAAGATCGCCTTCAGCAATTCCTACGCCGGCAATTCCTTCCGCCAGGTGATGATCAAAAGCTTCGAGGAGATGGGCGCCAAGGCCGTGGCCGACAAACAGGTCGCCGCCACCGCCGTCGTCAGCTCGAACAATTCGGTGACCGAGCAGGCGAGCCAGATCGAGAACCTGATCCTCCAGGGCTATGACGCGATCATCGTGCTTGCCGGCTCCGACACTGCACTCAACGGCGCCATCAAGGATGCCTGCAATGCCGGCATCACTGTCGTCGCCTTCGCCAGCGGCGTCACCGAGCCTTGTGCCTATGTCGTCGACTACAACCTCGATTCCTATGCCAAGGCCGAACTGGATTTCATCTCCAGCAAGCTCGGCGACAAGCCGGCCAACATCCTCGAAATCCGCGGCATGGCCGGCGATGGCTTCGACAAGCGCCTGCATGAAGGCGTCGAGAAGGCGATGAAGGCGCATGCCAGCTACAAGGCTGTTGGCGAGGTCTATGGCCAGTGGACGGCGACCGTGGCGCAAAAGGAAGTGTCGGGCATCCTGCCGTCGCTGCCGCAGGTCGATGCCGTGCTGACGCAGGGCGGCGACGGCTATGGTGCCGCGCAGGCCTTCAAGGCCGCCAACCGGCCGCTGCCGATCATCATCATGGGCAACCGCCAGGACGAACTGGCGCTGTGGAAGCAGGAGCATGACGCCAGCGGCTACCAGACCTTCTCGCTGGGTGCGACGCCAAGCGTCTCGCAGGTCGCATTCTGGGTCGCGCAGCAGATCCTGGCCGGCAAGCAGGTGCCGAAATTCGTCGAGGTGCCGCTCTTGCAGATCAACCAGCCCGACCTCGATGCCTGGCTGAAGACGGTTCCCGAGGGCGGCGTCGTCAATGCCGAATATCCGCAGGAGCTGGTGGCCAAGATCATCGACGCCAACGTAAAGAAGGAGCCTCTGCCGGGCGTTCCCGCGCCGAAATGAGCAGCATGGCTGAATGATGAACGATCCCACGCCGCCCAAAAAGGACGCAGCAGAGACAGGCGATGCCGACAGCCTGCTCATCGAGGTGCGCGATGTCCGCAAGCACTATGATGCCGTGCATGCCCTGGGCGGCGTGGATTTTCATCTGAAACCCGGCGAGGTCGTCGGCCTCGTCGGTCACAATGGTGCTGGCAAGTCGACACTGATGAACGTGCTTGCCGGCACGGTCGAACGCAGCAGCGGCAGTTTTCGCCTCGGGGGGCGTGAGATCGGCGCATGGAGTGCGGCCAGCGCCCAGCAGACCGGACTGCGCTGCATCTTCCAGGAACTGTCTCTCTGCGCCAACCTGACATCAGCGGAAAACACCCGCATCGTGCACAGGCCTTTGCGCGGAGTGGGCTGGCGGCGGCGCGCGCGCCAGGTGATCGGCCCGGTGCTGGACGAGATATTCCCCGGCCACGGCATCGATCTCGACAGGAAAGTCGCCGACCTGCCGATCGGCGAGCGACAGATGGTCGAGATCGCGCGTGCCTTCACGCAGACCGGCATCAGGTTGCGCGCCGTCATTCTCGACGAGCCGACCTCGGCGCTCGGTCACGAGGCGACGGAACAATTGCTCGCTCATATCCGCCGCGCGGCAGCGCGCGGCATCGCCTGCATCCTGATCACACATCGCCTGAACGAGATCCTCGCCGTCTGCGACCGCACCGTCGTCATGGTCGACGGCAAGGTCGTCGCCGAGCGGCCGACCGCCGGCTTGTCACGCGCCGCACTGGTCGAGCTGATGGGCAGCATCGAACGACCGCGCGACCGCTCCGCCGGCAAGGCGGCCTCGGTACAAGCCCCGGTGATCCGGCATGCCGGCTGCGACACCACCGATCTGACCATCGAAGTCGGCAAGGGCGAGATCATCGGCTTCGCCGGGCTCGACGGCCACGGCCAGCGCGAGCGGCTGCGCGCGATGTTTTATGCCGCGCGCCGGCAGCGCGAGGCCTTGCCGGGCGCCTATGTCGCCGGCGACCGCGGCTCGGAAGGCGTGTTCTCGCTGTGGTCGATCGCCGACAATCTGACCATCCGCAGCCTGAATGCGCTGACGCGGGGCGGCATGATTTCAAGCGGTGCCGCACGCAAGCTGGCCGAGACCTGGTCGGAACGGCTCAAGGTCAAGGCGCCTTCGATCGACACGCCGATCCTGTCGCTGTCCGGCGGCAACCAGCAGAAGGTGCTGTTCGCCCGCGCTCTGGCGTCGGACGCGCAAGTGATCTTCCTTGACGATCCGATGCGCGGCGTCGATGTCGGCACCAAGCAGGAGGTCTACCGGCTGATCCGCGCCGAGGCCGAGAACGGACGTTCCTTCGTCTGGTACACGACCGAGCTCGAAGAGCTGACCAATTGCGAGCGCATCTATGTCTTTCGCGAGGGTCGCGCCGCGACCAGGCTGGAAGGCGACGCCATCGAGACCGGTCGCATCCTGCAGGCCTCTTTCGGAGGCGAGCATGTCTGACGCCGTTGCCCGTGTTCCCGGCCGATCCTCCTCCACGGCGCGCCCGGCCTTGCTCAATGCCTTGCAGGTCGGCCTGCCGGCTATCGCGCTGCTGGTCATGCTGGCCATCATCTTCAGCATCCGCCCGGCGGCGATGAGCTATTTCGGCTTCCACCTGTTGTTCAAGCTCTCGGTGCCGCTGGTGTTCGCCGCGCTGGCGCAGATGATGGTGATCATGCTGGGCGACATCGATCTTTCGAATGGCGCCTTTGTCGGGCTGATCACCTGCATCACCGCGCTCTATCTCAGGGATGCGCCGGCGCTCGCGGCGCTGTGCTACCTGGTCCTGATCGCCGCCTATGCAGGCTTCGGCCTGCTCATCCATTCACGGCAACTGCCGTCGATCATCGTGACGCTGGGCATGTCCTTCATCTGGCTCGGCATCGCCGTCATCCTGCTGCCGGCGCCGGGTGGCTCGGCGCCGGTATGGCTTGCCGCGTTCATGAGCTGGCAGCCGCCTTTGATGCCGCTGTCGATCTGGCTGGCGGCATTGGCGGCGCTCGCCGGCCATCTCGTCATATCGCGCTCCTCCTATGGCGTGGTGTTGCGCGGCGCCGGCGGCAATCCGCGCGCCGTCGAGCGTGCCGGCTGGTCCGTTATCGGCATCCGCGTCGCGGTTTATGCCGCCGCCGGCCTGCTCGCCTGTCTGGCCGGGCTGACGCTCACCGGCCTCACCACATCGGGCGACGCCAATGTCGCGCCGGCCTATACGCTGCTCGGCGTCGGCGCGGTGATCCTCGGCGGCGGCGCTTTTACCGGCGGCGTCGTCTCGCCGGTCGGCACGGTGATCGGTGCGCTGACGCTGTCGCTCGCGGGCTCGCTGCTGTCCTTCCTGCAGGTGCCGCCGACATGGCAGATCGGCGCCCAGGGTGTCATCCTGTTTCTCGTGCTGGCCGGGCGCGTGCTTTTGTCGGAGCGGGCGCGATGACCAGAAGATTGAGCCTCGCGCCGTGGACCTACGGCTTCATCGTTGCGCTTGCAATGTGGGTGGCGACATCAGCCTATTCGGGTATCGGCAGCGCCGGCGCCACGTTCTCGGGCGCGCTCGCCTTCGGGGCTTTCAGCGTCGTGGTGGGAACCGGGCAGATGTTCGTCGTCGCCTCCGGGCCGGGCAACATCGACCTGTCGGTACCATCCGTGCTGACGCTGGCCGCCTATGTGTCGATGACGGTCATGCAAGGGTCCGACGGCATGCTGCTGCCCGGCCTCGCTGCCGCACTTGCTGTCGGCGCCGTCGCGGGTGCCGCGAACTTCCTTGCCATCGTCGCGCTCAGGCTGCCGCCGATCATCGCCACACTTGCCTGGAGCTTCGTCTTCCAGTCGCTTGCCTTCAATCTCGGCGGCCAGGCGACGCTGAAGCCGCCGGCCGGCCTTTCTCGATTCACCTCGCTAAGCCTGGGCGGCGCGCAAATCATGCCTATAGTCGTGATGGCGCTGACCCTCGTTGCGATGTTTGCCCTCAAACGCACGGTCTGGGGCCGGCAATTGCTGGCCACCGGCCAGAGCGAACCGGCGGCGCGGCTTGCCGGCATCAACGTCGCCCGGGTGCGGCTGATGGCCTATGTGCTGTGCGGCACGGCCGCGGCACTTGCCGGCTTCCTGCTTGCCGGCTTCAGCGGCGGGGCAGCACTCAACATGGGCGATGCCTATCTGATGGAATCGATCGCCGTGGTCGTGCTTGGCGGAACCAGCGTCGCCGGTGGACAGGCCAATGCCATCGGCATATGGGGGGCCGCATTGTTCTTCAACCTGATGTCCACCATGCTCAACACTTTTGGCATACAGGCCGGCGTGCGCTTCCTTCTGACCGGCGCGCTGATCATCCTGATCGTCGCTCTCGTGCCGAGGCCGCGCGTCAGATGACATCCGCCATCGACACCCTCGCCGACCTGTTCGAAACCAAGGCGGTTTCCTTCGTCGACCTGACGCATCCGATGAAGCCGGGCATGCCGGTGTGGCCGACGCATCCGCATTACTGCCAGGAGATGGTGGAATCCTACGATCGCGGCGACGTCGCCTGCAACCACGCGCTGGCCATGAGCGAGCACACCGGCACGCATTTCGACGCGCCGGTCCATTTCGTCCGCCGCGGCGCCGCCATCTCGGATATTCCCGTCGAACGCTTCTTCGGCCGCATGGTGACGATCGATGCGCGTGGCTGCCAGCCCCGGCAAGCGGTCGAGCCGGAGCACGTTTTCGCTTTCGAGGCCGAACATGGCCGCATACGGCACGGGGACGCCGTGTTCTTCCATTTCGGCTGGGACCGATTCTGGGACGATCCGGCAGCGTTTCTTGCCGACTGGCCCGGCCTGTCGCGGCAAGCGAGCCAATTGCTGGTCGAGCGCGGCGTGCGCATCGCCGGTTCGGATTGCCTGTCGATCGATTGTTTCGGCAGCGAGGATTTCCCGGCGCACAATACGCTGCTTTCAGCCGGCATCCTGGTCGGTGAGAATTTCGCCCGGCTTGGTGAAGTGCCGCCGCTGTGCTTCCTGATCAGCTTGCCGCTGGCGATCGAAGGCGGCACCGGATCGCCGCTGCGCGCAATCGCGCTGATCGAGGGCTGACTCCGGCTCATGAGAAGTCCAACTGGACCTTGAGCGTGCGCTGGGGTTCCTTCTCGATCAGGTCGAAGGCGGCACGCGCTTCCGTCGCCGCGAACACCTGCGTGATCATGCCTTGCGGGTCGAGCCGCTTGTCGGCCAGCCATTCGACGACGCGCGGCAACAGCCTGCGGTTCAGGCGCGAGCCGACAATGGTCAGTTCCTTGCGCACGACTTCCTGCTGGCTGAGATTGGACGGGGCATCCGAAAAACCGAGCAGGCCGATGCGGCCCGCCGGGCTGGCCAGACGGCAAGCCTCGTCCAGAAGGGCCGGAATACCGGCGCCGTCGATGACCAGCGTCGGGCCAAGACCGTCATTTTCGCCGTGCACCGCGGCCGGCACCGGATCGCGGACGGAGTGGATCAACCTGTCGGCGCCGAAGCGAAGCGCTCGCTCGAGGCGCGCTTCATCGATATCGGCCACGATGCAGCGGGCACCCTTGAGCTTGGCGACCTGCAGCACGGTGACGCCGACCGTGCCGGCACCATAGATCAGCACCGTGTCTTCGGGGCCGCAGCCGGTACGATCAAGCACATTGGCGGCGATGGAAAACGGCTCGGCCAGTGCCGCAAGTCCAAACGGCATGTTGGCCGGAACCGGTATGGCGTTTGCCGCCGGCACCGCCACGAAGGCGCGAAAACCGCCATCGCGGTGAACGCCCATCACTTCGAGGTTGGCGCAGACATTGGAGCGGCCGACCCGGCAGGGATAGCAGTGGCCGCACGACACCACGGGATCGACCACCACGCGGTCTCCCGCCGCAATGCCGGTCACATCGCGTCCGAGCGCGGTTACGGTGCCGGCGAATTCATGGCCGATGATACGTGGATAGACGGCGAACGGATTGGAGCCGTGCAGGATGTGAATGTCCGAGCCGCAGATGCCGGCACGGCTGACGTGAACGACCACTTCGCCGGCGCCGGGCTCGGGCATGGCACCACCCTGCCGGACTTCCAGCGACTGCGGCGCGCGAACGAGAACTTCAAGCATGAACTCACCACTTGTATACTAGTCGACAAGTGGCCGAACTTCGCAGCGCCGTCAAGCCGCAAGCGTGTGTGGCGGCAGTTCCAAGGCCAGCGCGGAGTTGAGTGACAGGGCAGCCGCCCCGAAACATCCGGATCGGCTGTGCGGGGCGGTCGGAAGGCTGCGGTCGGATCAGGGATCACGGACCATGGGGGCCGCAGAGGTCGAGCGTCCACTGGATGGTTCCGCAATAGTCGCCGGCGTAACCGTTATAGCTGCCGTAACCATTGTAGTAGCCGTCTATCCAGCCTTCATCGCCAACCCAATCGTCGCCGGTCCAACCGCCGCCAATCCAATCGCCACGGTGTCCGTATCCGCCGCGCACAGCGTGCCGATGCGCGCTGCCGTGATGGGCCGCGGCGTGGTGGACACTATGGTGCCTGACGACCGCGGCATCAGCGAAGGTGGTAAACGGGATCGCGCTCGTGGCCAACGCCAATACGATGGAACCGATGATTCCTATTTGCCTTTTCATGAGGATGCCTCCTGTACATGCGAGACATAGATGGGGAACAAAACGGCCTCTTGCTCGACACGTTCCTTCACGAAATCGGGACGGGCGTTCGCTGAAACGCAAATGCACCTTCAGGCGACGGCAGTTCGGACGCCGATCGCCGCTGACTTTGCCGATCTCCTCTCCGCCGGACTGGCAGTCAAAATTTGTTGACTTCCATCACAGAGGAAATGACTACCGCTTGCCTATTTGTCGGACCATAAGACACGCGTGTGATCAGGCCTCGGCTGGCTTGCCGCATAGAAGGCGATCCTGCCTTTGGGATAGAGCAGCCGCCGCATGACGGAATTGGCCACAGCATTGGAACAGCCTCAATTTGCCACCGAGCGCGACCCGAGGCTGAGACTGATTATTCCGATCATCGTCGCCATCGCCTTTCTGATGGAGCAGCTCGATTCCACGATCATCACCACCGCGATCCCGGCCATCGCGCGCAGCCTCGACACGACACCGGTCAGGCTGAACCTGGCGATCACCACCTACATTCTGACGCTGGCCGTGTTCATTCCAGTCAGCGGCTGGTTCGCCGACAAGTTCGGCGCACGAAGAGTGTTCGCGCTGGCACTTTTCACCTTCACCCTTGGTTCGGCGCTTTGCGGCATGGCCAACAGTTTCGGCATGCTGCTGGCGATGCGCGCTTTGCAGGGGCTGGGCGGCGCCATGATGACGCCGGTCGGCCGGCTGATCCTGCTGCGCAGCTTTCCGCGCAGCGGGCTGATCACCGCCATGACCTACATGACCTTGCCCGCCATCATGGGGCCTGTCATCGGGCCGCTGCTTGGCGGCCTGTTGACCACTTATGCATCGTGGCGCTGGATATTCTACGTCAACGTGCCTTTCGGCTGCCTTGGCATTCTGGCGGCGCTGCGCTTCGTCGACGATTTTCGCGAGGAAGCGGTGCAACGCTTCGACTTCGCCGGATTCCTGATGGTGGGCTGCGGCGTGGCCCTGCTGCAGTTCGGATTGGAAAGCATCGGCCGGCCGATCGTCCCCGTTTCGGCAACGGTGCTGGTGCTGGCCGCGGCGGTGCTGCTGCTGCTCGCCTTCGGGCGCTATGCACGCCGCGTCGTCGCACCCGCAGTCGATCTGACGCTGTTTCGATTTCGTTCGTTCTGGGTCGGCACGCTGGCCGGCGGCCTGTGCCGCGTCGGCCTCAATGGCGTACCTTTCCTGTTGCCGCTGATGTTGCAGGTCGGCTTCGGCATGAGCCCGGTCACATCGGGCTCACTGACATTCGTCGGCAGCTTCGGCGCCTTGCTTATCCGGCCGCTGCTGTCGCCGCTGTTGCGGTGCTTCGGCTTCAATGTGGTGCTGATCGGCAGCGCGCTCGTCGGCTCCGCCGCCGTGGCGGGCTTCGCCTTGATCGAGGCCGATACGCCGCACTGGATGATCGGCCTTTACGTCTTTGTGTTCGGGATCATCCGTTTGGCGCAGTTCATGACCTCCAACACGCTGTCTTACGCCGACCTGCCGGCCGACAAGCTCAGCCGCGCCACCAGCCTAGGCGGCGTCCTGCAGCAGCTCAGCGTTTCCCTGGGCGTTTCGATCGCCGCCATGGTGCTGGGCCTGGTTGCAGGAGAAACCCACATCGTGACACCGGAACGCTTTCATCAGGTGTTCCTGCTCACCGCGGTCATCCCGCTGCTGTCCATCCCCGGCTTCCTGTATTTGCGTGCCGAGGACGGCGTGCAGGTCAGCGGCCACGTTCGGTCGGGCAAGTCGCGAAAATGATGCTCGATGTGTGCGTATACGGGCATACTTATATCCACACGGGGAGTCTTCAGTTACGCTGGTACCACGTTAACGGGAGCATCGATTGCGAGGATTTGCGGAAAGCGTGATGCAGGGGCCGCGGACCGTGGCCGAGCAGGTCGCGAATGTCCTGCGCGAGGCGATTGCCAATGGAACCATCAAGGCAGGCACTCCGCTGCGCCAGGACGAGCTGGCCGAGCAGTTCGGCTTCAGCCGGATGCCCATTCGCGATGCCCTTCGCCAGCTGGAAGCCGAGGGTATCGTTTCCATCCATCCGACAAAGGGCGCGCAGGTCGCCCGGATGGACAGCGCCGAGATCAGTGAAATCTACGCGCTGCGTGAGCTGCTCGAAAGCGAGGCGCTCCGGCTCTCGGTACCCAGCCTCGCCGGCGCAAAGCTCGACGAGGCGGAACAGGTGCTGGATCAGATCGACGCGGAGCGCAATGTCGGCCGGTGGGGGGCACTGAACCGCGCCTTTCATCTGGCTCTCTACGACGCCTGCGGCAACCATCGATTGCTTGGTCTGATCGAGGCGCACCACAATGCGGCGGATCGCTACGTCCGCATCCTGCTGTCGAACCTGGACTATCGCAACCGCTCGCAGACGGAGCACCGCAACCTGCTGGCCGCCTGTCGGCGGCGCGACGGCGACAAGGCCATAGGCATTCTGAGGCGGCATCTTCGCGAAGGAAGCGAGACGCTGGTCAGCGCGATCAGGGAAGATGGCCTGTCGCGAAAATCCTGACGGCGTGGCTCATGGGCATTGCGATGGGCTTCAGCCCTGCGCCGGCCTGCGTTCGACGATGTAGATGTGGTCGGCCGCCAGCACGACTTCACCGCGCTGGTTGATCACCTCACAGCGCTCGATCACCCGTCCTGAACCCGGCCGCTTGGGATCGTCCTCCTTGGCCGCGATGGTGGTGCGTGTGCGGATCGTGTCGCCGATGAACACAGGCTTGATGAAGCGCAGCCGGTCGTAGCCATAGGAAAACGCGACGGGGTTGACGATGCTTGCCGTCAGCCCGATGCCGACCGAGAACACCAGCGTGCCGTGGGCGATGCGCTGGCCGAACGGCGTCGTCTTCATGTATTCGGCGTCCATGTGGTGCGGAAAGAAATCACCAGTATGGCCGGCATGGACGATAAAGTCGGTCTCAGTGATGGTGCGGCCGCTGGTAAGGCGCGAAGAGCCGATCTCGTAGTCTTCGAAATAGGTGATCTGTTCCATCAGGGTCTTTCTGCGATCGGCGTCGCCGGTGCCGCACTCGATTGATAGGCCGCCTCGACCAGCGCCATCGTGCTCCACGCATCCTCGACGGGGCTTATCAGCGTAGCATCTTCTCCGGCCGCGAAACGTTGGACATTGGCCATGCGGCCTACGAAGGCATCGGGAAACCACTCGCCGGCCAAGGGCACGGCGATCCAGTCCGTCCCGCCTTTCGGATGGATCTCCAGAATATCCGGCTCGCCTGTGGGATAGTCGAGATTGAGGCCAAGCTTGAGATAGGCGGCGCCCTCGGTGCCGCAGATGCGGAACTCGCAGGCCTGGTGCCGACGGCCGAACTTGTGGTCGTGGTTGATCGACAGGGCGCAGCGCACGGTGTCGCCATAGTCGAGAATGGCGCTGGTGCGCGTCTGCGCCACGGCATGGTTGGGGTGACCGAGCGTCTTGGCGTGAACGCCTTGCGGGTCGCCGAGCAACTGCCGGATCAGATCGAGATAGTGGATAGAATGCATGGCGATCTCGACGCGCGGCGCCTTGAGCAGGAATTCCCACAGCTCCCACGGCGTCGCCAGCGCCAGCCAGGCGTCGAAGTCGACGATCTCGCCGAGCCAGCCCTTGGCGATGGCATCCTTGAGCGCCAGCATCATCGGCGCGAAGCGCAACTGGAAGTTCACCGCCGCGTGCAGCTTCCTGGCGCGGCAGATTTCGAGGATCGTGGTCGCCTCGGCAAGGTTGCTGCCCATCGGCTTCTGGATGAGCGCTACGGCGCCATCGGGCAAGGATTTCAGCACATCGGCATGACGCGAGGGCGGCGTCGCGAGGTCGAAGATCGCACCCTCGACGGCGGCAGCCTCCTCCGCGGAGCGAAAGGCTGTCACGTCCCATTGCTTGGCCAGTTTTTCAGCTCTGGCGTGGTCGGGGTCGTAGAGGCCGGCTACGGGAAAGCCGGCCTTCCGGTAGGCCGGGAAATGTGCGTCGCCGACGATCGATCCGGCGCCGAAAGTGACGATCGGCCGGGGCTTGGAGGGTTTGGGCCATGACTGGACGAGCAAGGCAGGGTCGAAACCGCCTTCAGTCATGATGGAAGACCTCGTCCATCTCAGCCCACCATTCGCCTTCCTTGCGTGTCGCCAGCGGCTCCTGGCAAGGCATGCAGACTGCCCACCACTCCTGTGTTTTCGGATCGGCCGCCATCTTAGCCATGTCTGCCACGTAGTCGGTGCCGTGGTATTCAAAGGTGCTGAACAGCAGGTTCTCCGGTCGCTTCAGGTAGATGGAATAGTTCTTGATGTTGCAGGCCGAGATCATGGTCAGCACGTCGGGCCAGACGGCGGCATGCAGGCGGACATACTCCTCGACCTTTTCCGGCTTCAACCCCAGAACCATTCCCATCCGCTGCATGCCCGTCTCCTATCTGGTGATCGCCGTGGTGAATTCGGCGATGCTCATGGCCTTGACCGCGTCCCAGTCCCAGTCGATGCCGATGCCCGGTTCGTCGGGCGCCAGCGCTTGCCCATCCTCGATGCGCATGTGCTTGCCGGTCAACTGGTCGAGTTGCGGAATGTACTCGACATATCTACCGTTCTGAACAGCGCAGGTCAGGCTGACATGCAGTTCCATAAGGAAATGCGGGCAGACCGGAATGTCGAAGGCCTCTGCCGCGTGCGCAATCTTGAGCCAGGGCGTGATACCGCCGATGCGGCCGACATCGACCTGCACGATCGAGCAGGCGCCCTTCTGCATATATTCGCGGAAATGCCGGATGGAGTAGAGCGACTCGCCGATGGCGATCGGCGTCGGCGTCGAGTTCGACAATCGCACATGCCCGTCGATATCGTCGGCCGGCAGCGGCTCCTCGATCCAGGCGAGGTCGAGTTCGCGCAGCCTGGCGGCGCGCCGGATCGCTTCGTCGACCGAGAAACCCTGATTGGCATCGGTCATGATCTCGTAGCCGTCGCCGACCGCCTTGCGCACCGCCGACAGGCGCGCAAGATCTTCCGAACCGTGCGGCCTGCCGATCTTCACCTTCGAGCCGCGAAAGCCCTTCGCCTTGGCGGCCAGCGCGTCGTCGACCAGCGCCTGCGTCTCGATGTGCAGCCAGCCGCCTTCGGTCGTGTAGAGCGGGCAGCGGTCCTTGGCGCCGCCGGCCAGCTTCCACAGCGGCAGGTTCTGCTTTTTCGCCCGCAGATCCCACAGCGCGGTATCGATCGCGGCGATGGCGATGGCCGTGATCGCTCCGATCGTGGTGGCATGCGTGGCGAATTCGAGATCGTGCCAGATCGCCTCGATCATGTCGGGGTCGCAGCCGATCAGGCGCGGCACCAGATGGTCGGACAACAGCCGCATCACCGACGAACCACCGGTGCCGATCGTGTAGCTGTAGCCCGTGCCGACCGCGCCGTCGGAATCGGTGATCGTGACGATCGGTGTTTCCTGGCTGACGAAGCTCTGGATCGCGTCGGTGCGCTTGACCTTGGGCACAAGGTCCACCATGCAAAGGTCGACTTTCTCGATTTTGGCCATGTCGATCAGCTCCGCAGCGTCTTTCCGGTCTCAGTGGCAAACAGATGCGCCTGCGACATGTCGAGGCTCATGGCGATGCGCTCGCCCGGCCTCAATGGCCTCGGGTTCAGCATGCGTGTCACCCAGTCTTCGCGGTTGAATTCGACGAACACCAGCGTCTCGTTGCCGAGCGGTTCGGTAACCGTGATCGGCAGTTCGATCTGATGGACATCGGCAGCACCCCCGGAACTGATGCCGTGTCCGGTCGGATAGATGTCGTCCGGCCGCAATCCGAACACGACCTTGTCGCCGGTGGCGACATTGGCCTTGAACTGGCCGGGCAGCGGCAGCTTTTCGCCACTGGCGAAAACCATCTGGCCGTCATCGATCGTCGCCTCGTGCAGGTTCATCGGCGGCGAGCCGATGAAACCTGCAACGAAGCGTGTCGCCGGCCGCCGGAAAACCTCGTCGGGCGTGCCGACCTGTTCGATGTGGCCGTCGCGCATGATGACGATGCGGTCGGCCAGCGTCATCGCTTCGACCTGGTCATGGGTGACGTAGATCACCGTCGACTGCACCTTGGCATGCAGCTTCTTGATCTCGGTGCGCATCTGCGTGCGCAACTTGGCGTCGAGGTTGGAAAGCGGCTCGTCGAACAGGAACACATCGGGGTCGCGCACGATGGCGCGGCCCATGGCGACGCGCTGGCGCTGGCCGCCGGAGAGTTGCGACGGACGGCGATCCAGCAGCGTGTCAAGGCCGAGGATGGCCGAGGCTTCGGCGACGCGGCGCTCCATGTCCTCCTTGGCCGCACCCGCGATCTTCAGGGAGAAGCCGAGATTCTCGCGCACCGTCATGTGCGGATAGAGCGCGTAGGATTGGAACACCATCGAGATGTTGCGCGAGCGTGGCGGCAGGTCGTTGACGACGCGCCCGCCGATCTCGATCGAGCCGGCGCTGATCTCTTCCAGCCCGGCAATCATGCGCAGCGTCGTCGATTTGCCGCAGCCGGACGGGCCGACCAGCGCGATGAACTCGCGGTCGGCAATGTCGAGATCGATGCCATGCACGATCCCGATATTGCCGTAGCGCTTGGTCAGCTTGGTGAGGGTAACGGTTGCCATGGGATCAGCCTTTCACCGCGCCGGAGGTCAGGCCGCCGACAAGGTGTTTCTGGACGATGTAGGTGAGGGTGAGCGCCGGAATGATCATCACCACGGCGAGCGCGCACATGCCGCGCCAGTCGATGGTGAACTCGGCGGTGTAATCGAGCAGGCCGACTGGCAGCGTCTTGGCGCTTACCGAACGCGTCAGTTGCGAGGCCAGCGCGAACTCATTCCAGCAAGTCAGGAAGGCGAAGATCGCGGCTGACGCGATGCCCGGTCCGGCAAGCGGAAACTCGACCTGCCAGAAAGCCTGCCAGCGCGTGCAGCCGTCGATCTGCGCTGCTTCCGCAAGGTCCTTGGGCACCTGGCGGAAGAAGCCGTCGATCAGCCAGATCGTGAACGGCACGTTGAGCGCGACATAGGCAAGGATCAGTCCGAAATGCGTGTCGATGATGCCGAGCCGGACGTAGAGGAAGAACAGCGGCAGCGAGAGCGCGATGCCGGGCACCGTGCGCGTCAGCATCAGGCCAAGGAAGACGCTGGATTTGCCGCGGAAGCGATAGCGCGCGAAAGCGTAGCCGCCGGCCATGCCGATGGCGACCGCGATCACCGTCGAGGTCACCGAAATGATCAGCGAGTTGCGGAAATATTCGATGACAGGGATGCCGCCCTTGCCGATACCGCTGAACATCGCGACATAGGCGTCGAATGAAATCTCCTGTGGGATCCACACGGGCGGTTTGGCCATGATCTCGACGGTCGGCCGCAGCGACGAGATGACGATCCAGAGACCCGGCAGGCAGATCGTCAGCATCGCCAGGAACAGGCCGATGCGGTAGACGACGCCAAGCAGCCGGCGCTTCAGGCGGGCGGAAGAATTCTCGTCCATCACCACTCCGCACCGATCTGCGTGCGCGCCGCGGCGAGCTTGTTGAAGAAGTAGACGGTGAAGGCGATCGACAGCAGGATCGAGAAATAGGCCATGGCATTGGCCATGCCCATGCGCCCGTCGCTGTAGGCGGTACGGGCCACCAGGGTCCATAGCAGTTCCGTGCGGCCCGCCGGTCCGCCATCGGTCATGATTTTGACGATGTCATAGGCGCGCGCGACGTCGAGCGAGCGGATGGTCATGGCGATGTAGGCGAAGGGCATGACGAACGGCCACGTCACATAGCGGAACGTCTGCCACGGCGTGCAGCCGTCGACCCGCGCCGCCTCGATCGGCTCCTTGGGCATGGCGAGCAGACCGGCGAGGATCAGGATGGCGAAGATCGCCGTCGACGACCAGATCTCGGCGATCGAAATGGCGATGAAGGCGAGATGGCCTTCGATCAGCCACGGTATGGCGTCCTGCGTGATGCCGAGCGACTGCAAGGCATTGTTCACCAGGCCGATATTGTCGTTGAACATGAATTTGAACTGGAAGCCGACGAGGATCGGCGAGAACATCATCGGAAACATCATCAGCGTGCGCAGGATGCGCTGGCCGCGCGTCGCCTTCTCGACCAGCATGGCGAGGCCGAGGCCGAGCAGCATTTCAAGATTGAGCGCGATGGTCAGCAGCAGGACCGTGCGACCGAAGGCCCACCAGAAATCGGTGTTGGACAGGATCGAAAGATAGTTCCGGATGCCGATGAAGACGTAGAACGTTTCGGGCCGCGTCAGGCGGAACGGGGTGAAGCTGGAGTAGAGGGACAACAGCAGCGGCACGACGACAACCGCCGCCAGCACGATCATGGCCGGGAGCAGCAGCAGGAATGGCGCGGATGGCTTGAAGCCCTTCATCGGAATCCTTGAGGTGTTTGCATGGACGGCGGTGCAGGAAACGGGGACGAAGGAGCGGCGTAAACCGCTGAGCATCGCGCGACGCGATCGCCTCCCCCATATCTCCTATGGGGGAGGCGGCCTTGGGAGCCGTTACTAAAGCTTGCCGGCGTCCTGGAGGATTTGCGTCGCCTTGGCGGCGGCTTCATCCAGTGCCTGCTTCGAGGTCTTGTCGCCGAGGATCGCCGCCTGCAACTCGGGATAGACGGCGTTCGAGATCTCGATCCATTCAGGCGTCTGCGGCACGGCAAAGGCGTGCTTGGCCTCTTCCTGGAAGGCGGTAAGAACCTCCTTCTTGTAGGGATCGTTTTCGGCCTGCTTCAGGTCCCAGTCCCAGACCGCGGTGCGGGTCGGCAATGGACCTGCGGCGGCCTCGAGCTTCTGGCTGTCCTCGTTGGTCAGCCACCACACCAGGGAAGCCGCGGCCTCCTTGTTCGGGCAGTTCTCGGTCACCGAGAAGCCATGGAAGCCGGACCAGCCGGTGCGCTTGCCAGACGAGCCCTTGGGTGCGACTTTCACGCCGACATTGCCGGCGACCTTGGACGACTTCGGGTCGTTGAAGAAGCCTGCCCAGCCCGGCCAGTCGAGGTTGATGGCGACGGTGCCGGAAGCAAAGCCCTGGCCGAGATCGTCCCACAAATAGTTGGTGGTGCCGGCCGGCACGGCCTTGGCCTTGTAGAGGTTGACGAACCAGTCGAGCGCCCGGATGCCGGCCTCGGAGTTGAAGACCGGCTTGCCGTCCTTGTCGAGATACTCGCCGCCCTCGGCGACGACCATCTCGTAGAAGCGGCCGTTGATCGCCTCTTCCTTGCCTGCGAACTGCGTGCCGTAGAAATTGGGCGGGTTGGCGAAGAACTCGGCCTGGTCGGTGACTTCCTTCCAGGTGTCTGGCGGCACCAGATCATAGCCGTATTTCGCCTTGAACTTGGTCTTGTTGTCGGCGTTCTCGTAGAGGCTCTTCTGGTAGTAGAGCGCCGAAACGTCGAACTGCGCGCGCGGCAGCATCTCCAGCTTGCCGTCGATGGTCGCCGACTTGATGGTCGACGGCACGAAGGCGTCGATCTCCGCCTTGGGCAGCAATTTGCTCAGGTCGGTGTAGAGGCCCGTATATTGCGGCGCGAAGGACGAATGGTTCCAGCCGACGCACCAGTTGGTGCTGCCCGAGGCAATGTCGGACTTGAGCTCCTTGTCGATGTCGAAGCCGTTCTTCTTGGTCAGGATGTTGACCTTGGCGCCGGTCGCCTTCTCCCATTCGGGAATGCGCTCGTAGAGTTTTTCATATTGCTGGCCGCCGATCAGCTTCACGTCGACGGTCACGCCTTCGAACTTGCCGGGCAGGTCGCCGGCAAGGGCAGCGCCTGCACCTGACGCAAGCATCAATACGCCGGCGGACACGCCGGAAAGCAGTCTGTTCATTGGTATCCTCCCTTGGTGCGCCTCAGCGGCGACCGCAACTCGTCTGATGACAAGAAGTGCTACATTCATATACAAACAAAACATTCATGGGTACGTCAAGGCGAAATTTGTTTCCGCCAGGCTTGTTCCTGCGTATATGAAGGGTGAAATTCACTGGAGGGATGGGCCATGGACGACAGCGAAGACGAGCGCTATCGCGCGCCGGCGCTCGACAAGGGGCTCGATATCCTCGAACTGCTGGCCGGCGTTGACGGCGGCCTGACGCAGGCCGAAATCGCCAAGAAACTCGACCGCAGCCCCAACGAATTCTACCGCATGCTCGACCGGCTGGTGCGGCGCGGCTACGTCACCAGGCTCGACGGCGACCGCTATTCGCTGACGCTCAAGCTGTTTGGCCTGGCGCAATTGCATGCTCCGGTGCGGCGGCTGGTTTCCTACGCGACGCCGCTGATGCGCGAGCTTGCCGAGACCTCGCAGCAGGCGAACCAACTCGTTGTTTTTGATCGCGGTTCCGCCGTCGTCATCGGTCAGCAGGAGGCGCCGAACTACTGGGGCATTTCGATCCGGGTAGGCTCGCATATCAGCCTGTTCGACACGGGTTCGGGGCATGTGCTGCTCGCCTTTCGCTCCCCGGAAGAGCGGCAGATGATGATATCGGAACACGTCCGCAGCACCGACAAGACGGCGCAATCGGCCGAGTTCTTCACCCGTCTCGACCAGATCCGCGACCGCGGTTACGAGATGATGGCCTCGATGCAGACCGCCGGCGTCTTCAACCTCTCCGCCCCGGTGCGCAGTTCCGATGGCAAGGCGATCGCCGCGCTGTCGATACCCTACATCACCGTCGTCAACGCACCTTCGGCGCCCGACATCACAAGGACGATCGAACTGCTGCTGGTCACGGCTGAAAAGCTGTCGCACCTCGCCGGCTCCGCAGTCGGCTCATCGGCATAAATTCTTATTTGAATGAAGAATTCCTCCGTGAGATGATTTGAAAAAGCCCGGAGGAGGAGCCAGCCATGATCATCGACACCCATCTGCATCTCATCGATCGCTCGGCCCTGCGCTACCCCTGGCTCGCCGGCGTGCCGGCGCTCAACCGCGATTTCTCCTATGAGGACTACGCCGTGGAGGCGCAGCGTGTCGGCGTCGAGCGCGTGCTGCACATGGAGGTCGATGTCGATCCGGCCGACATCGAGGCCGAGACCGCTCGCATCCAAGGGCTGTCACGGCAGCCCGGCAGCATGCTGGCCGGAGTGATCGCGTCCTGCCGCCCTGAAGAAGCGGATTTTCCCGCCTATCTCGAAACGCAGCGAGCAAACCCATTCGTCAAAGGCTTCCGCCGCGTCCTCCATGTCGTGCCCGACGAGCTCTCGGAAGGCGCGCTGTTTCGGGGCAACATCAAGCGGCTTGGCGGCACCGGCCTAACCTTCGATCTCGTCGTGCTGCCGCCCCAGATCCCCAAGGCGATCGCGCTGGCCGACCTGGCGCCTGACGTGACGTTCGTCCTCGACCATTGCGGTGTGCCCGACATCAAGGGCAACAGCGAACATCCGTGGCGCGAACACATGAGCGAGATCGCGCGGCGGCCGAATGTGGTGGCCAAGATTTCCGGTGTCGTCGCCTATGCCGATCCCGGCAGCTGGACGGCCGAGACGCTGCGGCCCTATGTCGAACACACAATCGGTGCGTTCGGATGGGACCGTGTCATCTGGGGCAGCGACTGGCCGGTCTGCACGCTTGGCGGCGGCCTGTCGACTTGGGTGGCGGCGACCCATGCGCTGCTTGCCGGTTGCAGCATTGCGGAACGCGACGGGCTGCTATCCGCGAATGCGCGCAAGCTGTGGCGACTCGACTAAGCGGGTCTGACCGTCGCGTCAGATCGTCGTCGAGACGTGCCGCTCGCGGCCGTAGAGCGAGACCAGCAGCACGATGATGAAGCCGAGCGCGGCCTGCACCGCGGACGGCTGGAAGCCGAGGCCGATCAGCAGCGTGTTGATTTCGGTCAGCACCAGCACGCCGGCGATCGTGCCGAGATAGCTGCCGCGTCCGCCGACAAGTGCTGCGCCTCCTACTACGACCGCCGCGATGGTCTGGAACAGATAGGGCTGGCCGACATCGCCATAGGCCGAACCGGTGAAGCCGAGCAGCAGCACACCTGCCACGGCGGCGAAGAAGGCGCTTGCCGCATAGGTGATCACCCACATGCGAACCGGGTCGATCAGCGCCAGCGGTGCGGCACCCGGATTGCTGCCGAGCGCATAGAGCCGGCGGCCATAGGGCGTTCGCTCCAGCACCAGGACGACGAGGGCGGCAAGCACGACCAGGCTCGGCACCAGCCACGGAACCGGCAGCGGTCCGGCCGATCCGCCGATCGAAACGAAGCTGGAGACCGCTTGCGGCGCGGAGCCCGACGGGAAGCCTGCCGTCCACAACAGCACCAGCCCTTGCACCACCATGCCGATGCCGAGCGTGACGATCAGCGGCTGAATGTCGAGGCTGCGCGAGATCAGCCCGTTCAGCCCCCCGATGATGATCGCCAGCACCCCGACGAGGCCGCAGACCAGGACAAAATTCCAGCCATCGCCGTAGAGCTGTGCCGCCACGACATTGGAAAAGCCGATGACGAAGGGGATCGACAGGTCGATGCCGCCCATGATGACGACCAGCGTCTGGCCGATCGAGGCGACGGCGAGCAGCGAGGCGAGCACCAGCATGGCGCGTATCGCAAACGGCGCCGAATAGCCGGGAATGAGGACCGTGCCGGCGAGATGCAGAAGGGCGGCGACGCAGAAGGCGCCGACGACGCGAGCGTTGGTTGTCGCGAAGAGGTTTTGGCGCAAAACCATGTCAGCGACCTCTCATGGCAAGACGTTCCTGAAGCGCGGTCAGCATCACCGCCAGCACCAGTATGGCGCCATAGGCGATCTGCAGCACGAAGGTCGAGACGTTGAACGTCGTCAGCACGCTCTGCAGCAGGAAGATGTCGACGGCGCCAATGGCGGCGCCGGCGACGCCGCCACGGCCGCCGGCCAGGCTGACACCGCCGAGCGCGACGGCGGCAATCGCAATCAGCGTGTAGGTCGGCCCGATGTTGGGGTCGGCGGAGCCGATCAGCGCGGTCAGCATCAGCCCGGCACATCCGCTGAAAAGGCCGGTCATGACATAGGCGATGAAGCGCACGCGCGTGACATCGACGCCGGCGGTGTAGGCGGCCCGGTCGTCGCTGCCGACCGCCATCAGCTGGTCGTAGTATGGCGTACGCCGCACCAACCACCAGGCAATGAACATCAATGCCAGCGGCAGCATCGACAGCGGACCGGACAGTGCCTTGAGCCAGGCCGGCGCCGGGCCAATTGGTGCCGGCAGGATCGTCAGCGTCACACCGGTGAGGATCAGATAGGTGCCGAGCGTGGCGACGATCGGCTGGATGCGCACGACAGTCGCCAGAAACCCGTTCACGGCGCCGACCAGTGCGCCGACCAGCAATGCTGCCGGTACCAGCACCAGGGGCGATGAGATGCCGGCGCCGAGGAACAGCACCTGGATGGCAAAAGCGTTGACGAAGCCCATCAGCGGTCCGACCGAAATGTCGATGCCACCGCGACCGGCGAGGATCACCGGCGTCGAAGCGATGGCCGCACCGATCAAGGGTGCGGCCAGTCCGACCAGCGCGCCCCACGAGCCCGGCTGGAACCGTCCTGGGCTGAGGGCGAGATTGACCGCAAGCAGCACGACCAGAAGCACGACCGCGAAGCCGACATTTCGCCCGAGAGACAGGAGACGCGCGACAGGGCTCATGCCGCACGTCCGAACATGGCAGTGATCACGCTGCCGGTGGTCAACGCCTCGCCCGTGATTTCAGCCGCGACTTCATTTTCGCGAAACACCAGCACGCGCTGGCACAGAAGCAGAATCTCCTCGATCTCGCTGGACAGAATGACGAGCCCCATACCCTCGGCCGCCAGCCCGCGAAAGACATCGTAAAGAACATGCCGCGTCGCCACGTCGACGCCGCGCGTCGGGTCGTTGAGGAGCAGGATCGCAGGCTCGAGGGCCAGCGCGCGTGCCAGCAGCACCTTCTGCTGGTTGCCGCCCGACAGGGTGGTGATCGGCGCATCGGGTCGGGGTGCTACGATCGACAATCTTTCGCGGTAGATGTCGTAGCGCGCCTTGCGCGCCGCCGGGCTGATCAGCCCAAGCCGCGTATCGCGCGACAGTGTCGAGACGGCGAAATTGTCGAGCACCGACTGCGTCGGAAAAATGCCGTTCGCACGCCGGTCGCGCGGCAGGTAGGCGATGCCGCTGGAGACGGCCTTGCGCAAGCCGGTGATTTTGCGGGGCTCACCGGCCAAGTCCAGCACGATCGAGCCCCCATACGGCGACGCCAGGCCGGCGAGCATCTTGAGGAACAGCTCCTGGCCATGACCATCGAGGCCGGCAAGGCCGACGATCTCGCCTGGAGCGATCGCCTGCGTGATCGGGCTGGCGCCGGGCGCGATGACGAGATCGCGAACGGTGAGGGCAGCGCGGTCAGCCATGTGCCAGTTCCGCTGCGGTGCGTGGCGCCATGGCCTTCAGCAATTCAGCCGGCGTCGAGGCGCCACGCTCCTCGGTGCGCACAACGCTACCGCCACGCAGGATCGAGATGCGATCCGAAAGCGACATCACCTCGTCCATGCGATGGGTGATGAACAGGATGAGGCAACCTTCGCCGGCCAGCGCGCGCATCAGGGAAAACACGGATTCGCGATCGGCGAAGTCGAGCGCGGCGGTGACCTCATCGAGGATCAGGATCTTTGGGTTGCGCACGGTCGCACGCGCGAGAACGACAAGCTGTTGTGCTGCGAGCGGCAACAGGCCGGCTGGCATGTCGAGAGACACTTCGGTGACGGCGAAGCGTTTCAGTGCGGCGGCGGCCCTGTCACTGCGCTCATTGCGGGGAACGACGCGCTGGACCAGTCCGTCGAGGCCGAGCAGGATGTTGTCCGTCACGCTGCGGTCCGGCGCGATCAGCACCTCCTGGAAAACCGTGGCGAAACCTTGCGCCTGGAACGCCGACGGGCTGGCGCCTGAAAACGGCTTGCCTTGCAGCAGGATCGCGCCGCTGTCCGGCTGGACGATGCCGGACAACAGCTTGACCATGGTGCTCTTGCCCGAACCGTTCTCGCCCAGAATGGTATGGATGGTTCCCGCCCGGAACGCGATCGAGGCGTCCGCAAGCGCGACCGTCTCGCCATAGCGTTTGGATATGTTCTTGATTTCAAGCATGTCGTGTTTCGATGCTGGCGAGCCGGCTCCGCGAAGGGAACCGGCTTGCTGAGAGAGTAGGTCGCGCAGGCGTCACTTTGCGCAGGCGTCTGGCACCTTCGAATAATCCCAGCCCTTGGTCGGCGCCGGGTTCGAGAAATAGGCATCGAGCCATTCCTCCGGCATCGGATCTTTCGGCGGGATCGGGAAGATCGAGACGGCATCCGTCGTCATGCAGTCCTTGTACCATGCGCCGAGATCGGTGCTGTGCACCGGCGGGATCGGGATCAGCAGCGTGTTCAGCTTCGGCTTCTGGCCGTCGAGCATGCGCTCGCCGACACGAAACAGCGTCTCGGCGGTCCAGTGCGGCAGAACGGCATGGCCCTCGAAGCGGTACTTGTCGGGGTTGGCCTTCCAGTAGCCCAATGCGTCACCCGTGATCGAACCGGTGATCAATGGCGCCGGCCGGCCAGCTTCCGCGAAGGCTTCGGCGACGACACGGCTTTCGCTGCCTGTCGTCCACACCGCATCGATCGGCGCCGGGTTGGTGGCGATCGCCTGCAGCACCACCGTCTTGGTGACATTGGCCGTCCAGTTGCCGTTGACGTTGCGCGAGATCTTCAGCTTCGGATTTTCGGCCAGCGCCTTGTCCGCGCCTTGCCGTTCCTGGACCACGATCGGGTGGCCGGCAATGCCTTCGACGAGAAGGATGCTGGCGCCGTCCGGCTGCGCCTTGCCTATCGCCGTCATCATGTCATAGCCCCAGCGCGCATAGTTGGAATCGACATTGATGGCGTTCGGGCTGGTCACCGAACCGGCCGCGGTGATGAACGGAATGCCGGCCTTGGCGGCTGCGTCGATCGCATCGTCAAGCGCCGTCGCCGAGCCAGGGATAGAGGTGATGATCGAGCATTTCTTGTCGATGAAGGCGCGGATCTGGTTGATCTGCTGGCTGGCGTCGTTGTTGGAATCCGACACCTCGAAGCTGGACACCGTTCCGTCTGCGATCAGCCCGTCGACAAGGCGCTTCAGCTCCTTGGTCACCGTGACCCGCCACGGGTTGCCCTGGTAGGATTCAGAGTGGCACCATTTCCACGGCTTCGGTGGCGCGGTGAAATTGTCCCAGGCCGAAGGCAACACCTTCTGCGGCGCGCCGTCATACTGCGCCTTGAGTTCGGTCGGCAGTCCGCCGATGACGCCTTGCACATCCTGGGCATGGGCAACGGTTGCGATGGATACAAACGCGGTTGCGGCCATAAGGCCGCTTATCATTCTTGTCATCTTGATCTCCTCCGTTCGGTTTCGTTCAGGCTCCTCCACCGGCAGCGCCGGACACCTGTGCGGGAGAACTGTCCCGGAACAGGCGATTGAGATCGGCAACGACCTCGGCGGCTTTGTGCCGGGAGGTCATGCCGGAAAGGATACGGTCGGACGCCGCCTGCTGGAACGCCATGTAGCCGTCATGGCGTGGCCGCACCCATGCCCCTTCCAGCGTTGCGCGTGTGTCCCGGTAGAAATTGCCGGTCGCCGCATTGACGGTCTGGTCCTCCCAGGCTGCGGCATGGCCGGGCTGGCCGCCGGCTGTGGCATAGGGCCCGCGCTGGACATCGCCGCTGGCCACCCAATAGGCGAAGTCGATCGCGGCATCTCTGGCCCCGGAAAAGGCTGATACGGCTATGCCGGTGCCGCCGAGCGCCGAACCGGCTGGACCGCCGGAGCCGATGACCGGAATGTCCGCAAAAGCCAGCCGGTTCAGACGAAAACCAGCCGCCGCATAGGAGACATAGCCATAGATCAGTGGCGCGCAGACGATCCTGGAGTCGGCCTCTGCCATGCGCTCCGAGACGGCAATCGGATCCATCTCGAAACACGCAGGTTCGACCAGCGCGGCGATCTCGCGCATCGTCTCAAACACTTTATTACCGGGTCCAAGATCAATGAGGTCTTGGGACGGATCGGTTGCGCAGGGATGTCCGAGATTGCCGGCCAGCGTGTAGAACACCATCAGCACATGGGGCGGCCGCAACGGCAACAGCACGCGGCCTTGTCGGGCGAGATCGAGCACCTCGCTCCAACGCGCAGGCGGCGCCTCGAGCGCGTCCGGCCGCCATGCCTGGACTTGGCTGGCCGCATCGATCGGGAACGCCCACTGCCGACCTTGCCAGTTGTAGCTCGGATAGGATTGGCCGACGCTGCCTGAGGCGAGCGCGGCGAGCTCTGTCCCGCGGCCGTTGACGTCGAGAGGCTCGAGACAACCCTCCGCCGTGATCTGGCCGACATGCGGATGGTCCATGACGATGAGATCATAGGCGCGCGCCAGTTCCTCGACCGGGAAGGATTCGAAATCCTGCAGCGAGCGCTTGTCCCATTCGACGGCAATGCCGGTCTTCTGCTGCCACAGCGCCGAGCACGCGACCATCGGATCATAGCCACGCGGATGGCTCCAGGTCATGCCCTTGAGTGTGGGCACGCTCACAGGCCGAACTCCTCGCGGATTGCCGCACTGTGCTCGCCGATGCGCGGTGCCGCCCGATCGACCTTGGCTCTGATCCCATCGACCCGAAGCGGCGAACTGGTGGTGAGGATCGAGACGTCGTCCTCGCGCGTCACCGTCTGCAGCATGTCGAGCGACTGGAAGCCTTCGCTTGCCAGCATTTCCGGCCAGGTCAGCACCTTGGCGCACCAGATGTCGGCGGGCTCGAGGATATCAAGCCATTCGTCGATGGTTTTGGTGGCGATCCTTTGTGCGATGATCGCCTTGATGTCGTCGCGCGCGGTGAACCATGACGCAGGCTTATCGCGATAGGGTGCGAGTTCGCTGAGCGACAGCAGATCGGCCAGCTTGGGGATCGGCGTCATGGCGATGGCGAGATAGCCGTCCTTGGCCGGGTAGACGCCGTAAGGCGCCGACAGATAGGCATGCGCACTGCGGAATTTGGAGCGCCGGGGCAGGCGGCGGCCGTCATTGAGATGCGTCGTCAGCACCTCGAACTGGAAATCGACCAGCGCCTCCAGCAAGCTGGTTTCGATATGGCTTCCCTGGCCGGTGATGCCGCGCCGCACCAGCGCCGCGAGGATGCCCTGCGCGCAGGCCGCACCCGCCAGCATGTCGCCGATGGCGAGGCCGAACGGCACCGGCCCCTGGTCTTCGTCGCCGTTCAGCCACATCACGCCGGAGCGCGCCTGCGCCAGCAGATCCTGGCCCGGCCGCTTGACCCAAGGACCGTCCTCGCCATAGCCGCTGATCGAGGCATAGACGAGCCTCGGGTTGATCTTGCGGACGGCATCGTAGTCCAGGCCGAGCCGTTCGATGACGCCCGGCCGGAAATTCTGGATCAGCACGTCGGCCTTGGCCAGAAGGCCGCGCAGCACCGCAAGATCCGCCTCGTTCTTGAGGTCGATCGCGAGACTTTCCTTGGCCCGGTTGATGGCATGGAAGATGGTGGAATCGCCGCCGATCTCGGTGTCGCTGAGATAGAGCCGGCGCGACAGGTCGCCGCCATCCGGACGCTCGACCTTGATGACGCGGGCGCCGAGATCGAGCAGCCTGAGCGAGCAATAGGGCCCGGACAGGAACTGGCTCATGTCGACGACGACGAGACCGGCGAGCGGCAATTCGGCTGCTGCCGGCATGCTATTTCTCCGTCTTGCCGACGAAGTCGGCCGGGTTGCGGTACTTCACCGTCTGCAGATGCTCGCAATAGAGAACGAGCTCGCCTTCACCCTTGAACACCTCGTAGCTGGCGCGGATCAGCCCCATTTCCTTGTAGCGGGGCTTCTTGTCGAGGTTGGAGCGGATCGAATAGATCGTGTCGCCAATGAAGACAGGCTTTATGAAACGCAGCTTGTCGTAGCCGTAGGAAAAGGCGTTGACGCAGTTGGTGGCGACCAGCCCCAGGCCAGCCGAAAAGACGAAGGCGCCGGCAATCAGCCGCTTGCCGAAAATCCCTTCGCTCTCGGCAAACATCTGGTCCTGCACATAGGGGTGGATGTCGAGCACCAGCGTGTTGAAAAGGTGGCTGTCGCCTTCCGCCATCGTGCGGCGCAATGAGCGGATTTTCTGGCCGACCGGCCAATCCTCGTAGAACCAGTTCTCGGCGTTCCACACCGGCAGCGCGGCATGGTCCTCGGGCATGTTTTTTGGATGCGTCGAGGCAACGCCGACGGTAGGCGCGAAATCGTTCATGGCCGGCTCCGCCAGTCCTGAAGGGGGCACGCCGCAGCCGTCGGAAAACGCATCAAGGCGTCGAAATGCAAAACGTTCCCTCCCGTCAATCTTCTTTTGTAAATAGTATTTTCACATATGGGGTTGCGTTGCAAGCGTGAACAGGCGAAATTTTGACTGCTCCCGCGCGCCGAAGCGCAGGCGGGCAGGGGAGGAAATCATGCACAACGCCTGTCTGGTCTTTGTCGGCAGCCTGAACCGCGAGGCGCCCTATTTTCAGGGCGCGCGGGGTGTCGGTCTCGGCGTCTACAGCTTTGACGAGGCGACGTTGGAAACACGAAAACTGGCCGAGACCAATGACGTCGACAATCCGACATTCCTGTCGGTGACGCCGGACGGCTCGCATGTCTATGCCAATTCGGAAGTCTTCACCTGGCGCGAGGGCACCGTCTCCGCCTACAGCTTCGATCGTGCCTCGGGTGCGCTCATTTATCTGAACAAGCAGCCGTCGCTGGGCAGCATCACCGCCCACAACACCATTACCCGTGACGGGACGAAGTTGCTGGTTGCCAATTACGGCATGGGCGAGGGCGGTCCGGATCGCGCGGTGGCTGTCTATGGCTTCGACAACAACGCAGCGCTGTCGGCGCCGCTCGCCAGCGTATCGCATTCCGGCTCCGGCCCGAATGCAGCGCGTCAGGAACGCTCGCATGCGCACAGCGTCACCGAAACCATTACCGGCGGCATGGCTATCGTCGCCGACCTCGGAATCGATCGGCTGGTGTCCTACCGCATCGAGCGCGACGGCAATCTGGCCAAATCAGCCGAATCCGCCTTGCCACCCGGCGCCGGTCCCCGTCATCTCGCACTGCATCCTAACGGACGCTTCGTCTTCGTCATGAACGAGTTGGATTCGACCATCGTCTCGATGGCGCTAGACGAAGCCAGCGGCAAGCTCTCGATCATCGACGCCAAGCCAGCGGTGCCGGCCGAGGCGCGCGACAGCAATCATTGCGCCGATATCCAGATCGCGCCGGATGGCCGTTTTGTCTACGGCTCCAACCGTGGCCATGACAGCGTCGTCATCATGGCCGTCGACCAGCAGACCGGCGCGCTGAGCCTCGTCGGCTATGTCCCTTGCGGCGGTGCGACGCCGCGCAATCTGGCGCTGACGCCGTCAGGCGGCCATCTGTTCTCGGCCAACCAGAATGCCGACCGCATCTCGATCTTCGCCCGCGACGCCGACAGCGGCATGCTGACCGACACCGGGCGCGCCATCGAGATCGGCACGCCAATGTGCGTCAGGATCGTGCGCTGAACGATCGCAACTCCGCATCGAAGCCTCGGACAAAACCGGCCGGGCCTCAAGCCTGTTGTATTGCAGAGAGCTTCCAGTTCGATCCATTCTCACGCACGAATGTCCACAGCTCGGTCGTCTCTGTCGGATGGTCCTCGTCGCCCGCGACGACCTTGCCGCTGGCCCGTTCGCGCGTCACGTCACGAGACTCGTAGCGCAACGCGGCCGTGGCGTAGTCGCGGTCATCCTCGCGCCAGCTTTCCGCGACGTCGGCCTGCAGCAAAGTGATGTCCGTTACCTCGTTCCTGAGACCTTTCTGGGCGTTGTCGGCCAGTTCCTCGGACAGATAGGACACCATTTCGGGTGTCACCGCCCGGCGCAGAGCGGCATGGTCTTCGCGCCCGAATGCTTCCTGGACATCGGTCAACAGCTGCTGGAATGCGTCGAGGTCGGTCTGGGCCAGCGTGATCTCCTCAGAGGCGGCGGCCGGAGAGCCTCCGCCCGAACCGCCGCCGAAACCGGGAATCGTGAAAGGGCGCGCAGTCTGCTGCTGTGCCGTCGCGCGGTTCTCAAATCGCGAAGCCTGGGCATTGCCGGCACCGGCGAGCGCCGGGGCAGGACCACGCGCCGATTGCGAGCGAAAGAACCTGATAGCCAGCATGATTGCGCCACCGATGAGCAGCGCCTGAAGCAGGAAACCGAACATGCCGGCCAGACCGCCGAAGCCTTGGCCCACGAGCAGGCCGATCAGGCCGCCGAGCAGCAGGCCGCGCATCATTGTTCCACCGAAGCCGCTCATGAAGCCGGGCCTCTGCAGGCCGGCCTGCGGCTGCCGGGCAGCGTTGTTCACGCCGGTGTTGGGCGTCATCGAACGCTCGACCGGAGCGGTCGGCGCTGGCGCGGTTCTGGTCGGCGGCGCCGACTGGAACGTACGCGTTCCGCGACTGCCGAAACTGCCGCCGCGACGGGCCTCGGCATGATCCATCGCGACCATGGAGAACGCGAGGAACAGTCCTGCAAAGAGGGCTGCGAATCGACTTGTGCGAGACATCATCGGGGATGACCTTTATCGATGTGGTTTTCGGGAATTTTCAGCAAACGCCGGCACGGGTGCCGGGCGTCATGCGGTCAATCGAACAACTCTTCGAAGAATGATTTCTTCCGCTTTGGATAGCGGTGACCCTGCGAGCGGGAATAATCGTCATCGCGGCCATGGCCAGGTTGCGGCTGGGAGAACACTGCCGGCTGCGGCTGCGGTGCGGGCGAAGCCTCCCTTCCGGAACGCTCGATGATCTTGTCGAGTTCGCCTCGATCAAGCCAGACGCCGCGGCACTGGGGACAATAATCGATCTCGATACCTTGGCGTTCGCTCATCACGAGAGCGACGCGGCAGGAGGGGCAAACCATACCAAGGAGGGAAGATGTCATGTGGGCTCCGAACCGAAAGGAATAAGCCCGCTTGACCGAAAGGATGGAAACGGGCCCGTTAAAGCGGTCCGACATCACAGTCGCCAAAAGCGACAGTCAGAGGGGCCCGGCCCGCACCAGACAGTTAGGAATGCAGTGCCGCGCCTTCAAGAGTGATATTGCCCGCAAGAATGATTTGTTTGCCATCGCGGGCTTTGATCGCCAGCCCGCAGCCGCCTCTCAGTTGAGATCGCGCGGGTACTCCTTGAGCTCGCTGCGGTCGACGATCAGTTCATCGCCATCATGGGCGGTGATGTGGGTCTCGATCCGCCAGACTGTTCGCAGTGCCCTTACCGTCGCCTTCACCGAAAGCCGCGCCTGCCAGTCGCCACGGCCATAGGATTTTTCCCAGGTGCAGGTGCCAACCGCCGAGTTCGGATCGTCGGGGTGGATGGTGAACCGGTCAACATGCCTCGCCGAAAGAACCATCCCGGTATGCGGATGTAGCACCGTGCCGCCATCATTGACCACCTGATAGACGGTCTCGCCGGTGACCTGGTCCGTCGACACCGAGCGCTGGAAGCCGTCGCCCTTGACCAGAACCTCCTGCTCCATCGGCCTGGCGCTTTCCGGTCCCAGGAAGGCCCCCAGCGTGTCGTCCAGCTTCTGTGGCGCGCGCACCGGCAGGATCAGCCGGCTGTCGCCGCAATGGATCGACAGCGTCGCCTGCTCGGCGGTAGGGAAGACAATCGGCCAGTGCGATGTCGCCAGCGCTAGGCGGATACGCTGGCCTACCTCGAAACGCTGCCCGCAACAGCGCAGCTTGATGCGGACGGTTTCAGCCTGGCCCGGCACCATCGGCTCGATGTCCAGATCATCGTTGCGATGGGTCAAGTTGAGAATGCCGTAGCTGATGCGCGAGGCAGCACCTTCCGGAAACACCTGGGACAGCGTGGCGGACAGAAGTGCGACGGGCTTGTCGGAGGAGAGCCTGACTTCGAATTCGGGGAAGCCAAGGATCTCGACCGCTTCGGTCAAGGGCGCGGTCTCGAAGATCAGGGCATTGCCTTCTTCCGTGCGCTGGTCGACCGGCAAGGTCGGCATGACGCCATAACCGCACCAGGCGCCGGAAGACAGGCCGGCCGTCTGCGGCGACGAAATCTCCAGGATCGCGTCTTCGCCCCTGGCCTCGCTCAGGACGTGTGGCGCAAGGTTCAGCACCTTTTCGCCGACGCCAGGTCCCGGCCACGACGGTTCCGCCACCCAGCGGCCGGGCCGCTCGTCATAGATCGCCGCCGGCCGTGCGGAATCCTGAATCCAGGCGCGCAGCATCGGCTCGTCGGCAATGCCGGTGTCGATGCCCTTGAGATACTGATCCCACCAGCGCAGGCACTCCTGCAGGAAACCGATGCGCGGCCCTGGCATGGCGAAGTGCGGATATTTGTGGCCCCAGGGCCCAATCAGCCCCTTGCGAGGGCCGCTCAACTTCTCCAGCATCCGGAAGATCGGATTGGGATAGCCGTCGGCCCAGCCGCCGACGGCATAGACCGGGATTTCGACATCGGAATAATCCTCGCAGATCGAGCCGTGCTTGTAGAAATCGTCGCGGCGCTGGTGTTCGAACCAGTCCTGCATCCAGATGCCGTTGCCGTTCAGCCGTTGCTCCCAGAGATCGCGCCAGCGATCACCGACGATCAGCGGATCGGGCGGCGTCATGGCGATCGCCCAGGCGGTGGTTCCCCACATCAGATTGTCGCACATCATGGCGCCGCCCAGATAATGCACGTCGTCATTATAGCGGTCGTCGGTCGAGCACAGCGAAACGACGGCTTTGAGCGCCGGCGGGCGGCGGGCGGCGACCTGCAGCCCGTTGAAGCCGCCCCAGCTGATGCCGATCATGCCGACGCTTCCCGAGCACCAGGATTGCCGGGCCAGCCATTCGATGACCGCCACGCAGTCATCCTGCTCCTGCTTCAGGTACTCACCCTTGCACAGCCCCTCGCTGTCGCCCGAGCCGCGCATGTCGACCCGCACGCCGGCATAGCCGTGACCGGCGAAATAGGGGTGCGTCAGCGCATCGCGTTCCACCGTTCCGTCGCGCTTGCGATAGGGCAGGTATTCGAGGATCGACGGCACCGGATCAGCCTCCGCGTCTTCCGGCAGCCAGACACGCGCCGCCAGCTTGACGCCGTCAGGCATCGGAATCCACAGGTTCTCGATCTCGCGGACCTTTCGTGGGAAATCGGTGACGACGCGGATATCTTGCATGGTGGCTCCTCTCAACGCCCCGGCCGACACTTGTGCCGATGACGATCCTTATGTGTTCAGCGGGAAATGGCAGGTCAGGCGGCTGTTGCCGACTGTGACCGGGACGGGGACATCCACCGCGCAACGGCCCTGGGCCTGCGGGCAGCGTGTGTGAAATTCGCAGCCTGAAGGGCGCGCCAGCAAGGACGGAACGTCAGCCGGCAGCGTGATGCGCTGGTGAACCCGATCTGGGTCCGGCTCGGGATTGGCGGACAGAAGTGCTGCCGTATAGGGATGGTGCGGGGCGCGGAAGATCGCCTCGGTTTCGCCCTGCTCGACGAAGCGTCCGAGATACATCACCGCCATACGGTCGGCGATCTGGCGCACGACATGCAGGTTGTGGGTGATGATCAGCATCGACAGGCCCATGCGGTCGCGCAGATCGTTGAGCAGGTTCAGCACCTCTCCCTGCACGGAGACGTCGAGGCCGGCGGTCGGCTCGTCGGCGACGACCAGCACCGGGTCCAGCGCGATCGCCCGCGCCACGCCGACGCGGCGCGCCTGGCCACCGGAAAGCTGGTGCGGGTAGCGGTCGGCGAAATCGCGCGGCAGCCCGACCAGCGCAAGAAGCCGTGTGACTTCGGCGCTCAGATCGCGATCCGACAGGCCGTGAATGACGAAAGGCTCCGACAGCAGCGACCGCACGCTGAGCCGCGGCGACAGCGACCCAACCGGATCTTGGAACATCATCGGCATGCGCCGCCGCACTGGCTTCAGGGCGGCGTTGGACAAGCCTTGCAGTTCCTGCCCCTCGAACTGGATCGTGCCTGCCCTTACGGGCTGAAGACCGTTGAGCGTGCGCGCCAGCGTCGTCTTGCCCGAGCCGGATTCGCCGACCAGCGCGAAGGTGCTGCCTCGTTGAAGCGTGAAGCTGACGCCGGAGACCGCTTCGATTTCAGTGGCCTGCCCGGCAAGCCTGGCGGACAGGCCGCCGACCCGGAACGAGACACGCAGATCGCTGACGCGGAGCAGGTCGTCGGAGCTCATACGTGCATCCCTCCCAGAGGAATATCCGCATGCCAGCAACGGGCAATATGCGATCCACCGATGACAGCACTGGGAGGCACGGTCAGGCATTGGGCGTCGGCGCGATCGCAGCGCGGCTGGAAAACGCAACCGCTCGGCCGATGGCGCAGGTCCGGCAAGGTCCCGGCAATGGTCGGCAGGCGGGGCACACGCTGCGACAGCCGGGCGGGATCGCAGGCCAGCAGCTTCTGCGTGTAGGGATGACGCGCGTCGTGGAAGATCTCGCGGGTCGTGCCGCTCTCCACCACCTCGCCGGCATACATCACGATCATCTCGTCGCAGAGTTCCGCGATCACGCCCAGATGGTGCGAGATGAACAGCACCGAGCAGCCGATGTCGCGCTGCAGATCCTTGAGCAGTTCGATGGTGGCGACTTCCAGCGTCGCATCGAGCGCCGTCGTCGGCTCGTCGGCAATCAGCAGCGCCGGCTCCATCATCAGCGCCATGGCGATGGCGATGCGCTGCTTCATGCCGCCGGAGAATTCGTGTGGGAACTGTGTCAGCCGGCTTTCCGGATCGGGAATGCGGACCATGCGCAGCATGGCGACCGAGCGCGCATCCTTGTCCCGCTTCGACAGACCCGAGCGATACTGGATGTCGCGCATCTGCCGCCCCACCGAAAGCACCGGGTTGAGCGCGCCCATCGGATCCTGGAACACGGTGGCGATCCTGAGCCCACGCAGGCCGCGCATCGCGGTCGGGTCGAGCAGGGCCAGGTCCTTGTCGCCCTCGAAGATGATCTCGCCCGATGTGATTTCACCATTATCGGCGAGCAGGCCGAGAATGGCATTGATGAGCGTCGATTTCCCGCAACCGGATTCGCCGACCACACCGACGCTGCGGTTGGCCGGCACGGAAAAGCTCACCTGCTTCAGCGCCTCCAGCCGGCCGCTCTCGGTGTGGAAGGCGACGCTCAGATTCTTGACCTCGAGAACCGTCATGACCGTCCCTTCAGCCGGGGATCGAAGAGGTCGCGCAGCGTCTCGCCGAAGAAGGTGAAGCCGAGCGTGGTCAGCACGATCGGCAGGCCGCCGGCAATCACGATCCAATAGGAATCGCGGATGTTGGCGAAGCCGTCATTGAGGATTGCGCCCCAGCTTGGTGTCGGTGGCCGCACACCAAGCCCGAGGAAGCTCATCCCGGCTTCGATCGCCACCACCACGGGAATGTCCATCGATATCAGGATCAGGATCGGGCCGATGATGTTGGGCAGGATATGGACACGCAGGATGCGGCCGGCGCTGGCGCCCATCGAGCGCGCCGCCATGACATGTTCGGCTGACTTCAGCACCAGCGTCTGCGTTCGGATGATGCGCGCATAACCCGGCACATTGACCAGGATCACCACCAGCACCACCGCATAGAGCGAGGGACCGAACAGGGTGACCAGGGTCAGCGCCAGCATGACGGTGGGAAAGCTCTTCACGGCGTCGAAGATCAGCAGCAGCACATTGTCGAGCCAGCGCGGCCCATAACCGGCGATCAGCCCCAGCACGACGCCGACAACCAGCGACACCGCTGTCGCGCCGAGCGCTATCAAAAGCGCGACGCGCCCACCATACAGCACGCGGGTCAGAAGATCACGGCCGAGATGGTCGGTGCCGAGCAGATGCAGGAGGCTTGGTGAAGCGAAGCGTTCGGCCGGTGATATCTTGCTCGGCGCATAGCTGGTCAGGAGGCTGGCGAAGACCGCCGACAGCACCACCACCGTCACCAGTGTCAGGCCGACGGCGCCGAGCGGCTCGCGCATGATGCGGCGCACGGTGCGCCATATCATGCCGAGACGGCTGCTTGCGGAAGACAGCTCAGTTGAAACTTGATCTGACACGGGGATCCAATAGGCCGACCAGGATGTCGGCCGCTACATTGACGAGGACGAAGAAGACCGTGGTGACCAGCACGGCTCCCGAGACGATGGGGTAGTTGCGCACCGAGATCGCCTCATAGACCAGCTTGCCGATGCCGGGGCGGGCGAAGACGATTTCGGCGAAGACGGAAGACGACAGCATGTGGCCGATGCCGACGCCGAGCAGGGTGATCGTCGGCAGCACGGCGATGCGCAGCGCGTAGATGTAGACGATCCGGTTTTCGGTCAGGCCGAAGGCGCGCGCGGTGCGGATATGGCTGGCTTCCAGCGTCTCCAGCATCGAGGCGCGCACCATGCGCGAGATGTAGCCGATCCAGCCAAGGCCGACCGCCAGCGACGGCAGGATGAGGTGCTGGAGCCGGCTGGCGAGGTCGCCCGGTTCGCCGGCGCCGATCGCCGGCAGCCATTGCAGGGCGACCGCAAACACCAACAGCGAATAGATGGCGACGACGAAGGACGGCACCGCGATCATCGCCACCGACAGCACCCCGATCACCTGATCGACAAAGCCGCCGCGCCGCACCGCCGCGATGCAGCCAAGCGGAATGCCGAGCGCCACCGACCAGGTGATGCCGCCGACCACCAGCGCCAGCGTGAACGGAAGCTGTTCCATCACCACGTCCAGCACCGGCCGGTTCGACAGGACCTCGGTGCCGAGATCGCCGCGCAGGACCGATCCGTAGAAATGCAGGAACTGCCGCCACACCGGCTGGTCGAGGCCCATGCGCACGCGCAGCGCCTCCATCATCTCCGGCGTCGCGCGCGGGCCCAGCGCAACGGAGGCCGGGTCGCCGGGAATGAGGTAAACCATGGCGAACATCATCATCATGGCGACGCTGATGATGATGGCGCCAAGCCACAGACGCGTGAGGGCGTAGCGGATCATTTTCGGTACCTGCCGGACGATCTTTGGCGGGGACGAGCCCCGCCCGCCGATATCATGCCGGTTTGAAATCGGTGAACACGGGTTCGCCGTTCGGCTTCAGGCCGGCGACCAGCGTGTCTCGATTCATGATGCCGGTGACCTCATGCGTCAGGAAAACGTAGTTGCCGTTTTCCTCCATCAGATCCTGGAGCTTCTTGTAGATGACATCGCGTTTTGCCGCGTCGAGCTCGACCATGCCTTCGGCATTGAGCTTGTCGAACTCCTCGCTGGAAAAACGCTCCCAGTTCCAGACGCCGATCTGGTCGCGGGTGAACCAGGCAGTCGCCCAGCTCGGGTCCGGCTGCATGGAAAAACGGCTGATGATCATCTGCAGCTTCTTCCAATAGTCGCCTTCCTTGGCGCCAAGCGTCCAGAAGGTGCCGCTGTCATTCTGCTTGATCTCCACAGTGAGGCCGACATCCTGCAGGTTCGACTGCACGACCTGCGCTGCGGTCAGGCGCTCGGTCTTGTTGAGGATGTCGATCGTGATCGTCGTGCCGGCCAATCCCTCCTTGGCGATCATGTCGCGGGCGCGGTCCGGATCGAAATCGAAAAGGTTCTTCTCGCGATGGCCGGGCAGGCCGGGCGCGATGATGCCGGTGGCGGTGGCGGCTGCGCCGAAATAGGCGGCGTCGACCACTGCCTTGCGATCCACGGCGTACTGCACCGCACGTCGCATGTTGGGATTGTTGAAAGGCGCGACATCCTGGTTCATGCCGAGCCAGACAAAGGCCAGCGAAGGCTTCTCCACCACCGTCGTCTTTGGCGGCGGCGTCTGCTTCAGCCGCGAGATGGAGGACACCGCGGTCCAGGTGTAGTCGAGGTCGCCCGCCTCATAGCCGAGTTCGGCGGTCTTCTCGTCCTCGATCGGATGGATGTGGATCTCCGCGAAGGCGCCTTGCTCGTACTTCCAGTCGGGATTGCGGACCAGCACGGTGCGCTGCTTGGGCAGCCATTCCTTCAGGATGTAGGGCCCCGATTGGGCCACCGGCTTGACGCCCATCTTGCCACCGAGCTCGGTGATGGCGCGCTTCGACAGAATGGTGCCGGACGGCGTTGGCAAGGTCGACGTCCACAGCGGCGCGAAGGCCTGCTTCAGGTGGATCAGCCCCGACAGCTTGTCCTTTACTTCGACTTCCTTGAGCGTTGCCCAATCGCCGGAGTAGGGGCTCTTGTTGGCGGGGTCGGCGATGCGTTCGATCGAAAACTTGACGTCTTCGGCCGTCATCTGGCCGTAGCCATCGGTGAAGCCGATATTGTCGCGCAGCTGGAAGGCGACGGTCAGCGGATCGAGCTGCTTGATCGTTTCCGCCGCCATCGGCCGCCAGCCCCAGCTGTCGCCCGGCGTGGTGACGACGAGGCCGGCGAAGATGACGCTGGTGATGTCGCCTTCAGGCGCCGCCAGTCGGAAGCAAGGGTCGAGCGTCTGGATGTCGGCGTAGGAGCGCACCTTCAGGATCGGACCGTCGCTCGACCAGGAAATTTTTGGATTGACCATTGAGGCGAGGCCGAAAGCGCCGGCTCCGGCAAGCAGGCTGCGGCGGGAAACCCTGGTGTTGGCTAGAATGGACATGCTCTACCCCTCTGCTGTTTTGTCTTGTTTTTCGAGCCGCTGGCCATTCTCCAAGCCGGGCCGAATGTGTCGGTCAGCTAAAACTGCTAATAATAGACACGTATGTCTAGCGAAAATTTTGCCGGCACGTCCGAATCTTGGATACGGACGATCTTGCGGAAAATCTCGACATCTGTTCCGACCCCGCCGGCGCGTCGACTTGGGCAAGCAGGTGGGCGAAATGTGATCGCCCACACGGTGCGGCCTGGCCCGCCATTCGGTGGTACTTGGATCAAGAGCTGGAGCGGAGATGCACCTCTCCGCGGCCGATCACTTCCAGATTTCAGCCGCCAGGCGCATGAAATTGCCGCCCAAGACATCGCGCACGGCCTGCTCGGACTGACCGCGGCGCAGAAGTACGTCGGTCAGTTCGCGCATCTGACCCGGAGCCGAATAGGTCGTCGCCCCTTCCGGATATTCGGTCTTGGGCCAGAATTGCGGATTGTCGGAAATGATGCGGTCGATGCCTTTGACGTCAACCGGAAAGGCGTAGTCCAGTCCGATGCCGACATGATTTGGGCCAACCAGATCGACGAGATATTCGATGTGGTCGGCCAGCCTGTCCGAGTCCGTCCGTCCTTCTCCCAGGAAACGATTGAGCCCGACGATCGCAACAATACCGCCGGTGCGCGCGCAGGCCTTTATCTGCTCGTCGGTGATGTTGCGGCCATGGCCGCACAGGGCCTTGGCGTTGGAGTGCGAGAAGATGACCGGCCTGTTGGAGTACTCCATCACCTCCATCGAGGTGCGGTAGCCGGTGTGGGTGACGTCGACGAACATGCCGAGACGGTTCATCTCGTCGATGACCTGGCGGCCGAACGCCGTCAGGCTGGTCTCGACATCGTGGCAACCGCCGCCAGCCAGGTTGTTCCTGTTGTAGGCAAACAGGATCTGGCGCACGCCCAGATGGTGATAGAACTCCACCATCTCGATGCGGCCATCGAGCGCGTTCATGCCCTCGATGTCGAAGGTGATCGCCAGTTTGCCCTCGAGCTTGGCCTTGCGGATTTCCGCGACGGAGGAGACCAGCGTGTAGTGCTGAGGATTGGCAAGGATCCAGTGGCGGAAATTTGCGAGCGTCCGCACTGTCTGCTCCCAGGGCAACAGGTCGAAGCCGACATCGATCGACAGATAGTTGATGCCGGCGTCATGCCAGATCCGAAGATTGTTCAGGTCCGCTGCCGGGTCCGGCATGAAGCCGGAATGCGCATCCCATATGATTTCACTGTCGAAAATGGCCTGGGCGGCAGTCGAAACGTTCACTTTTTCCTCGCTCTCTCGGCAACACCAATACGACGGAAGGCCGGATCAGGCGGCGTTCCGGACGTGTGATCCAGATGCAGTGCGCATCAAGTATCAGGCCACAGACACATGTGTCTAGACAGTCCGGAATGAGCCTGTATGGTCGCCGTCGCTGCCATTTGGACAATGCGGCGCGGCTCCAGCGAATGGATGCGCGACGGGTCCTGAACGCATCCTTGTGAGGGTATCCGATGCAACGGGATTTTCGCTCGTCAGTGGAATTCGAAGCCGTCCACAGGTTCTACAGCGATCTTCTGGGCGCACCCGGACATGTCTTCAGCGGCCGCTCGCTGTGTGGTCATCAGGGTGCTGGACAGCTTTATTTTCTCGGCCAGAGTTTCGAAGGACCGATCGAGGGCGGAACCAGCAGCAGGCTCTACCAGGTCGAGCGCGGCAGTGGCGCGATCAAGCGCCTCAGCGACAGGGAAGCGCGCCAGATCCGCTTGTCGCCCGACGGCAGACTGCTGGCATTCGCCTGCCAGGGTGACGGTCCCGCAACGGACCTGATCGAGACGAGATCAGGCGGCGCCGTTGTCGCGAGCGTCGCCTTGCGTGGGCGCATCGAGCAGATCGACTGGTCGCCGGACGGCAAAAGCCTTCTTCTCGTGGTTGCCGGCGCTGCCGCAGACCTTGCCGGCATCCATGGCGGCTATGCCCAGAAGCAGCCCGCTGAAGCCGAGGCCTGGCTGCCCGAGGTGCGGCTCGGTGAAGGCGAGGATTTGTGGCGCACCCTGTGGATATGGGATCTTGAGGGCGCTGCGCGCCAGCTCACGGCGCCGCCGTTGAATGTCTGGGAAGCAAGCTGGTCCGGCAAGGACAGCATCGCGGCACTGGTCAGTGACGATCACAGCGAAGGCAGCTGGTACAGGGCGCGGCTGGCATTGGTCGATGCCGGCTCGGGTGAGGCACGGATCGTTCACACGCCGCGGGACCAGATCGGCTGTGTCAGAGGCAACCCGAGCGGCGACAAGGTCGCGTTCGTGCAGGCCTTCTGCAGCGATCGCGGACTGGTTTCGGGCCTGCTTTCCATTCTCGACGTGACGACGGGCGACGTTGCGATGGCGGACACGCTGGGCATCGATGTGACGTCGATCGAATGGCGCTCGACGACGACGATCCATTTCGCCGGCGCGCGCGGTGCCGAGACGGCAAGCGGAGATTTCTCGCTTGGGCGGTCGGTTGCCACGCAACATTGGGCGTCGCGTGAACTCACCCATGGCGAGTGGGTGCCCGCGTCCAGTCCGATCGGTGACAAGGGCTCGCTGTTCATCGCCGAATCCTGGTCGCGCGCGCCGTTCCTGGCCGAAGCGACCGACGGCACGATTGTCGAACTGGCCTCGCTGGCAGCACAAGGTGCCGCCGGCGCCACGGCACCGTGCGGCACGATCGAGCCGATCGAATGGACGGCGCCGGACGGGCTGAAGATCCAGGGTTGGCTGGTGCGGCCACGGGCGGTCGCCGGCCCGACGCCGCTGCTGGTCGATGTCCATGGCGGCCCGGTCTCCGCGCACCGCAACCGCTGGCTTGGCCGGTCGCGCGCCGGCGCCATTCTCGCCAGCCGCGGCTGGACGGTGCTCTTCCCGAACCCCAGAGGCAGCGCCGGGCGTGGCGACGATTTTGCCCGCGCGGTGAAGGGCGACATGGGCGGCGCCGACGCGCAGGATATCATTAGTGGCGTCGACGCGTTGATCGAGCGGGGCCTGGTGGATCCCGCGTGCGTCGCCGTGACGGGTACCAGCTATGGCGGCTTCATGTCGGCATGGCTGCCGTCGCAAAGTGACCGTTTCGCAGCGGCGATACCGATCTCTCCGGTCGGCGACTGGTATAGCCAGCACCGGACATCGCAGATCCCCGAATTCGACGAGATCATGCTGACGACATCGCCGTGGGAATCCGGTGGCGACTATTTTTCGCGAAGCCCTGCCTTCCACAAACAGAAGAAGATCGTGCCGACATTGATCATGGCCGGCGCCATCGACAAGAGCACACCGCCCGGCCAGGCCGAGGAATGCCATTTCGCGGCGCTGAGATCGGGGGCGCCGAGCGCGCTCGTCATCTATCCGAATGCCGGACACAGCCTGCGTGGCTACCCCGAATATATCGACAGCGCCGCCCGCATTCTGTGGTGGCTGGAAAGGCATGTCGGTTCAGCCGGTGCGGCCGGATCATCAGCAAAGGGAGACCAGGGATGAGTTCAAACGGCAGCCATGGCAGGGGTGATAACAAGCATATCGCCGTGATCGGCGGCGGTATCATCGGCTGCAGCGCGGCTTTCCATCTGCTGCGGTCCGGTGTGCGCCAGGTGACCGTCATCGATGCGGGTCAGCCGGGCGCTGCAACCACCAGCGCCGGTGCGGGCTTCGTCTCCCATTGGTCCGCCGGCATGATTCCGCTTGGCGAAGAAGGCCTTCAGCTGCAGCAATATGGCCTCGATTTCTATCGCCGGCTGCACGAGGTCGGCGTCGAGATCGGTTATCGGCCGAACGGCACCTTGATCATGGCGCTGACCGAGGACGGGCGCGAGCGTTTTGTCCGCCCGGTGCTGGACTCTCCCTATGCGCCGCCGGAAATGCAGGACCTGAACGCCGCGCGGATCGGGCAGAAGATGCAGGGTCTCATCGATCCGGCGCGGGTCCATTCGGCAGCCTACAATCCGCATGGCATCCAGCTCGACACCAAGCTGGCGATGGGGGTGCTGACCGGCCAGATCAGCGAGCTCGGTGGCATCTTCCGCAGCAGCACACGCGTCACGGCCGTCCGTGATGCCGGCGACCGGGTGACGATCGAGACCGACCAGGGCAGCCTTGAGGCTGACGGTGTCATCGTTGCCGCCGGCGCCTGGAACAACCAGGTCATATCAGGCCTTGGCTGGCAGTTGCCGCTGCTGCGCGTCGTCGCGACGCGCATCGTCACCGACGATCGCGGCCTGCCGTCGACCATTCCCACCGTCCAGTGCCGTGAGTTGCGGCTGTGGCTGCGCGAAACGTTCGGCGCTGTCATGTGGGGAACCGGCCGGCACTACAAACCCCTGTACAAGACGAACGACAGCGAAATCGAACCCGGCCAGCCGCACAATCTCGAGCTGATGCAGGAGACCTCCGAGCAGGAGCTTGCCGAGCTGCAGACGGTGTTCCCGCCGCTGCGCGGTTCGACGATCGCGAGCTGGGCGCAAGGTGTGCCGTGCTACACCCCTGACAACGGCCTTGTCGTCGGCAAGGTCCCTGGCAGCGACAACGTTGTGGTTGTCGGCGGCGACAATGAGAGCGGCGTCACCCATGGACCGGGTCTTGGCCGGCTCTCCTGCGAATTGGTCCTCGGGCAGACCCCGTTCGTTTCCGCCGAGCGGTTTCGTGTCGACCGCTACGCATCCGATGCCTTCAAATCGGAAGCCGAGATCGAAGCCGCCATGCCGGCCTGGGGCGCGCGTCATGAGGCGTCGCGATTTGGCCGCGAGGCCTGATCGGAGCTGTCCCAGACGCTGACTTGTCAGCTGTCGCCGACGCTGGCCAGCAGCGCCTGCGCCACCGCCCTGACCACCGGGCCGGCATTCTTCCTCATGACGATGTGGAAGGAGCCGGCGTGGCGACGCGAGGTCTTAGCCAGCCGGACGAGCTGGCCGCGACGCAGATGCTCGTCGGCAAACCCCGCCCAGGCGAGTGCCGCGCCGCGCCCGGCGATGGTTTCGTGCATCATCGACATGTAGCTGGTGAACCGAGGTCCATCGAGTTTCCGGTCGGTTCCGATCCACGATTGCCAACTGTCGATCGCGCCCGGCGGCGTCACCTGATGCAGCAGCGGCACGGCCATGAAAGCCTCGGGCTCTTCCGAGGCGAGCGCCGGATATCGCGCCAGGAACGCCGGCGCGCAGACCGGGAACCATTCACCGTCGAGCAGTCTTTCGGTTACGAACTCGGGCCATTGCCCGGCTTCGCCGAAACGGATCGACAATGCCACTTCAGGCTGGTCGAAATCCCTGTAGTCGGTGGATGTCTGCAGCAGCACCCGGCCATCGGCAATTTGCGATGTGATGAGGCCGAAGCGCGGCATCAGCCATGCCTGCGCCAAGTCGTGGCTGCAGCCGACCACGAATGTATCGCTGTCGTGCGCGGTCAAATCCTCGACCGCTTGCCTGATGGTGCTGAGACCCTCGCGGATCGCTTCGGCCAGCGTGTTGCCGGCCCCGGTGACAGCGACGCGGTTGCCTTTTCGCGTGAACAGCTCGACCGACAGCTGGCGCTCGAGATTGGCGACATGCCTGCTGACCGCCGATTGTGCGATGTTGAGCTCCTGCGCGGCCAGCGTCAGCCCGCCATGCCTGGCGGCTGCCTCGAAGACGACCATTGCGTTCAGCAAGGGAAGCGATGTCTTGAGGGTTTTCACGATCCGGACCTGTATCTACCTTCATGCCTTTTCGATATGAAGGTCTACCATTTCTGTATTTGCCGCAAGCCTTTCCGCATCGCACACTCTATCGAAACATCATCCTAACGCCAGCGAGCAGAAAGGTGTTTGCCGTGCAGGCCTACACACCGAACAGCCAGCCTATCGACAGAAGCGAGACCGTCAGGCTGATCGACCGGCAACGTCCGGACTGGTCGCTGGAACAGGCCTTCTATGCGGACCCGGCGATCTTCGCACTGGAACGGGACTTGTGGTTTCCCCGCCAATGGATGCTTGTCGCCCATGCCAGCGAGGTGCCTGAAAAGGGCCGCTACATCGTGCGCCAGCTGTTCGACGAGGAGATCATCGTCGTGCGCTTCGGTGACGCCGAGGACGACATCGCGGCCTACTACAATGTCTGCACCCATCGCGGCTCGCGGCTCTGCGCCAAGGACGGTCGCGGCAAGCTTCTGGTCTGCCCCTATCATGCCTGGTCGTTCAGGCTGACCGGCGAACTGAAGTCACGGCAGGATCTACCGGCAAGCGTCGATCCGGAAACACTGGGACTGCATCGCGTGCCCTGCAAGAGTTTCGGCGGGCTCGTGTTCTGCGGCCTCGATGCCAATTCGCTGCCCGACATCCAGCCTGTCGCGGACGGGCTGACGGGCGGCTTGCGCGAAAACGGCCTCGACCGTGCGCGCATCGTCGCGCGCAAGAATTATCTGACCAGGGCGAACTGGAAGCTGGTGCTCGAGAACTTCCTCGAATGCTATCACTGCCGGCCGGCTCATCCCGAATATTACCGCGTCAACGGCCATGTCAAAGTGACCGCGACCCGCGACGCCGACAAGGCGGTCGAGTGGCAGAACGAAATCGAGGCCTGGCACAGCGTCATCGGCGATGCCGAGTTCCACAAGGGCGCGTGGCAGGCCGGCGACCTCGACACGATGCCGTTTGCCATGCACCGCAAGCCGATCGGCTCCGGCCGCAACACGCTGTCCAATACGGGTGAGGGGGTCTCGTGCCTGATGGGCGGTCGTCACGCCTATGATGGCGGCGAAAGCGGCTTCCGCCTCGGGCGCCTGTCGTTTGCAAGTGCTGCCAATGACTATGTCACGCTGTTCCAGATGATACCGCGCAACGCCACGGAAACCGATGTCATCCTGACCTGGCTTGTCGACAAGGATGCCGACGGCGACATCGACGCCGATGCGATCAGCTGGATGTGGGACGTCACTACGGTGCAGGACAAGAAGATCACCGAGGACAATGCCGACGGCATCATGTCGCGCGCCTACCGGCCGGGACCCTACACGCCGCTGGAAAGCCAGACCTCGTTCTTCGTGCAGACCTATCTGTCGGAACTGCGATCTCTGATCACCGGCACCCGCGGCGCGCCGCTCAGCCAGTGGTCCGCGCCGAAGGAGCTTTTCGCATCGCCGAAAGCGGCGAGCTGCAATACGCGGCTCTGACCTGCGGCTGAAGACGCCTCTTTGAGGCGTCGCGTTCCGATGCCATATGAAGGTGGCCGACGGAATGTTGCAGGAGAGGTGGTCATGACCAAAGGTTCGGATTTGTTCGTCGCGGCCCTCGAGAACGAAGGGGTCGAACGGATTTTCGGCATTCCGGGCGAAGAAAATCTTGATATCGTCGAATCCATCCGCCGCTCCTCGATCCAGCTGATCCTGACCCGCCACGAGCAGGCAGCCGCCTTCATGGCCGCCACCTATGGCAGGCTCACCGGCAAGCCGGGTGTGTGCATCACCACGCTTGGGCCAGGCGCGCTCAATCTTTCGACCGGTTCGGCCTATGCGCTGCTCGGAGCGATGCCGATGATCATGATCACCGGCCAGAAGGGCATCCTGTCATCCCGGCAGGCGCGCTTCCAGATCGTCGACATCGTCGCGGCGATGAAGCCGCTGACCAAGCTGTCGCGCCAGATCGTCTCGCCGAAGATGATCCCGTCGCTGGTGCGCGAGGCCTTTCGCGTCGCCCAGGAAGAGCGTCCAGGCCCCGTGCATCTGGAGCTGCCGGAAGACATCGCAGCGGCAGACTGCGAAGCGGTCGCGCTCGTACCGACGCACCCGGTCGAACTGCCGCTGGCCAGCCCGGGCGCGCTTGATCGCGCCGCCCGTATGATCATGGAAGCCAAGCGTCCGCTGTTGATGTTCGGCGCGGCGGCGTCGCGGCCGCGCTCGACCTCCGATCTCGCGCAGTTCGTGTTGCGCACGCAAATTCCCTACTTCACCACGCAGATGGGCAAAGGCACCGTGCCTGGCGGAACCGAGCTCTACATGGGAACGGCGGCACTTTCGGAGCGCGACTATGTGCACGAGGCCATAGAGCAGGCCGATCTGATCATCACCATCGGCCACGACACGGTCGAGAAACCGCCCTTCATCATGGGCGCCAACGGACCGAAGGTCATCCATGTCGGTTACCAGTCAGCTGATGTCGAGCAGGTCTATTTCCCGCAAGCCGAGATTGTCGGCGACCTCGGCCCTTCGCTCAAGCTGCTGGCGGACCGCATCGAGGGCAACATCCCCAATGCGCAGGCTTTGCTGCCGCTGCGTGAAGGTATTTTGAACAGGATCGCCGCGCGCGCCACCGAAGATCGCTTCACCCCGCAGCGCATCGTGCATGACGTGCGCGCCGTGATGCCGGCCGACGGGATCCTCGCCCTCGACAACGGCATGTACAAGATCTGGTTCGCGCGCAACTACCGGACCCGCATGGCAAACACGATCCTGCTCGACAATGCGCTGGCCACCATGGGCGCGGGCCTGCCGTCGGCGATGATGGCGGCACTGCTCTATCCGCAGCGCCGTGTCATGGCCATCTGCGGCGATGGCGGCTTCATGATGAACAGCCAGGAATTGGAGACCGCCGTCAGGCTCAAGCTCAATCTCGTCGTCTTGCTGCTCGAGGACCACGCCTACGGCATGATACGCTGGAAGCAGGCGGTCGACGAGTTTCCGGATTTCGGCATGACCTTCGGCAATCCCGACTTCGTGAAATACGCCGAGGCCTATGGCGCCAAGGGGACCAGAGTTGGCGCGATCGCCGAATTGCGGCCAGCGCTGGAACAGGCCTTCACCGGCGGTGGCGTGCATCTCGTCGTCGTGCCCATCGATTATTCCGAGAACATCAGGGTGCTTGTCGATGAGTTGCGCGAGCGGCTCCCAGCGCCCCAGGCATCCTGACGGCGGCAACAATGCCGCCGTCAGGATTGCCTGGAACTGGTGCCGAAGCCCCTAGACCTTGCAGTAGGGTGTTACCGGGGCGATGGTGCCGAAATCCTTGACGATCTCATAGCCGATGCCGTCGGCCGCCGCCTTGCCGACATAGGAATGGCACAGCGTGTGGTTGTTGGTGGCGTCGACCCGGATCTTGCCTTGCGGCGCGTCGAACTCGATCGTCGGCAGTGCGGCCAGCACATCGTCGTCCTTCAGCGATCCGGCCTTTTCGGCGGCCAGCGCGTAGAGATGCAGGCCGTTGTAGCCGGCCTCGCCGATGCCGTTGACCATCTTCTCCTGGCCGAACTTCTCACGGAAGCTCGAGATGAACTTCTTGTTGACCGGGTTGTCGAGCGCCATCCAGTAGGGCTGCGGTGCGTAGGTCTCGGCCGCCACGCCGGGCGGCAACGCGTCCTTGTTGAAGACCTCGTCGAGCGGCGCGATCAGCGGCTGCTTGATGTCGAAGCTGCGATACTGCTTGAGCTGGGTGACGGCGTCGTTGCCGACCACCATCGACCAGACGACATCGGGCTTCAGCGACTTGATCTTCTGGAAGGCCGGACCGAAATCGGTGGTTCCGAACGGATAGTAATCGGCGCCGATGATCTTGCCTCCGGCCTTTTCATAGGCCGCCGTGATCGCCTCGGTCATCTTCTGCGGCCAGGCATAGTCCGAGGCCATGACATAGATGGTCTTGCCGAGGGTCTCGGCCACCCACGGCATCATCGGATCGACCTGCTGCATCGGGATCGGGCCAGTGGCGACGAAGTAGCGATTGCATTCGCCGCCTTCGAAATTGGTCGGGTAGAAGAACAGCTTCTTGGCCTTCGAGGTCACCGACAGCGTAGCACTCCGCTCGGGCGAAATGATCGTGCCCATGATCACGTCGACCTTGTCTTCGTTGATAAGCTTGCGCGCCTTGTCGATGGAGCCCTTGGTCGTGGTCTGGTTGTCTTCGACGATGAGCTCGACCTGGCGCCCGCCAATACCGTTGGCGGCGTTGAGCTCGGCGGCGGCGAGCTTGTAGCAATTCAGCAGCGTCTCGCCGAGGATCGCCTGCAGCCCGGTGATCGGGATCGACAGGCCGACCTTGACGGTGTCGGCGGCGCGCAGGATCGACGGCGCGCCAACCATGGCGAAAGCGGCGGCAGCGCCACCTGATGTCAAAACAGTTCTTCTGCTTATCATTGTTGTGTTCCCTTCCAGTCCCAGGCGCGCCCCATGCACGCCTTACAAAGCCAACAGGTCCTTCAGCAGGGTCTCGTCGGCGAACGCCTCCGGCGTGCCTTCATGGACGATCCTGCCCTTCTCCATCACCAGGCAGCGGTCCGATGCCTTGAGAACCAAATCGAGATTCTGCTCGACAAGAACAATCGCGATGCCGCGCTCGCGGGCGATGCGCGGCACCAGCTCGGCGATCGACTGTACGATGTTCGGCTGGATGCCTTCCGAGGGCTCGTCGAGCAGCAGCACCGACGGCAGGCCGCACAATGCGCGGCCGATCGCCAGCATCTGCTGCTGGCCGCCCGAAAGCGTGCCGGCGACCTGCGCTTCGCGTTCGCGCAGGATCGGAAAATAACCGAAGATGTCGGCTGGAACGCCGCCGTCGCCACGGTCTTTGGCGGCACGGGTGCCGACTTCCAGGTTCTGCCGCACCGTCAGTTGGTTGAAGATGCCGCGGCCCTGCGGCACATGCGCGATGCCTGCCCGCGCGCGGCGGTAGGCCGGCGCATTGGTAAGGTCCTGATCGCCGAGAACCACCGCACCACCGCTAGCCCGCAAGGCCCCGGCGATGACGCGCAGCAGCGTCGTCTTGCCGGCGCCGTTGCGGCCGAGCAAGCCGACGACTTCGCCGGGCGCGACGCTGAGGTCGATGCCGTTCAGCACCGGGAGCAGGCCGTAGCCGGCCGAGACGGCAAGTGTCCGCAGCATGGTCAGCGCCTCCCCAGATAGACATCGCGGACCATCTCGTCGGTCTCGATGTCATGGAAAGGACCGCTGCGCAGCCGGCGTCCCTGATGCAGCACCAGCGTCTCGCAGTTCAGCGCCCGCACGAAGCGGATGTCGTGCTCGACCGCGACGATCGAGAACTCGCCCTTGAGCCGCAACAGCATCTCAGCCGTCGCCAGCGTTTCCTGCGGCGTCATGCCGGCGGTCGGCTCGTCCAGCAAGAGAAGCCTCGGTTCGATCGCCAGCGCCATGCCGATCTCCAGCCATTGCTTCTGGCCGTGCGCGAGTTCGCCCGCCAGCGTGGCGGCGCGTTTGGTCAGCGCGACCAGTTCCAGCAATTCGCCAATCGGGCGCACAGGCGAGGGCGCGCCCCACCGAGCGACCTTCAGATTGTCTTCCACCGAGAGGTTCGGGAAGACGGACGGGATCTGGAACTTGCGGGCGATGCCGAGCCGGGCGATGCGATGCAGCGGCAGGCCGGCTATGTCGTGGCCGAGGAAGCGCACGCTGCCGCTGGTCGGGCGCAGCGTGCCGGTCAGCACATTAAGGAAGGTGCTCTTGCCGGCGCCGTTCGGCCCGATGATGCAGCAAAGTTCCTTGTCGCGCACGGTGAGGTTCAAGGCTTCCAGCGCCTGCAGCCCGCCAAAGCGGATGCCGACATTTTCGGCCTGGAGCAGGATGTCGCTCATTGCGCGCGGCTCCCGCCTTTGAACAGGCCTTTCAGCCGCGCGTAGATCGACAGGATGCCGTCCGGCAGGACGAAGACGATGATGACGAAGACGCAGCCGAGCAATAGCGGCCACAGGCTCGGGTTGAAGCTGCTGATCGTCTGCTGCGCGCGCTGGATGAAGATGGCGCCGAGCACCGGCCCAAGCAGCGTGCCGCGCCCGCCGACCGCCACCCAGACGATGACTTCCGTCGACAGCAGCAGTCCGGACAGATCGGGCGCCACCAGCCCTGCCATGCAGACATAGAGCGCGCCGGCAAGTCCGGCGATCGCCGCCGACAGGACGAAGGTCACGAGCAGCCGCAACGGCGCATTGTGGCCGAGCGCTGCCGCCCGGACTTCATTGTCCTGGATGGCGGTCAGCACCGTGCCCCAGCGGCCACGGCTGATCGACCACAGCGCCAGCACGGTCACCGCGACGATGGCCGAGACGAAGATGTAGCTGGGCAGGTCCTGGCTCAGATCGACATGCAGCCCGCCAAGATCGAACGCGATCGGCGGGATGCCGATCAGGCCGCTGTCGCCGCCGGTGACCGAGCTCCAGGAGACGGCGGCCTGCTGGCAGATGACGCCCATGGCCAGCGTGACGATGGTGAAGTAGCTGCCACGGATGCCGCCAAAGAACAGGAAGTAGCCGATGATCGCGGCGACGAAAGCAGCACCAGTGACCGCGCCGGCAAGGCCGAGCAGGCTGGCGAACGGGATAGCGTCGTTGAGCGTGATCAGCGCCATGATGTAGCCGCCGATGCCGAAAAAGGCGGCGTGGCCGAAACACAGGATTCCGGTGCGGCCCCAGAAGAAGTCGAGGCTTGCGGCGAACAGGCCGAAGATCAGCGCATCGCGGATCACCGTCAGCTGATAGCCGTCGGCGAAGAGGGGATAGACGACCGCGAGCGCCACGCAGACGGCAAAGATCAGCAGCCAGTTGCGGTCACGGGCGATCATCGCGATGCCCCGTTGAACAGGCCGTTGGGCCGCAGACGGACAGCGACGATGGCCGCCAGCAGCACGATCGCCTGCGCCAGCGACGGCGATATCTGGTAGTTGAGGATGCTGGTCAGCCCGCCGACGAAGACGCTGCCGGCGACAAGGCCGCCGATCGAGCCGACGCCGCCGACAATGACGACGAAGAAGGCGTTGGCGAGATAGTTCACCCCCATCTGCGGCAGCACGATCGCCAGCGGCGCGACCAGTCCGCCGGCAAGACCGGCGATGGCCGCGCCGAAGGTGAAGGCGATGGCGTAGGTGCGCCGCGTGTTGATGCCGACGCCCTCGGCCATTTCGCGGTTCTGGATGACGGTGCGGATGTCGAGCCCGAAGGAGGTGCGGCTGATCAGCAGGATGACGCCGAGCAGGGTCAGCATGGCGATGCCGATCAGGATAAGCCGGTAGGCTGGGTAGACGGTGAAGAAGAGATCGAGCGTGCCTTCGATCGGCGGCGTCACCGGCTTGGCGCCGAGGCCGAAGGTCAGTTCCAGCCCTTGCTGCAGGATCAGGCTGACGCCCCAGGTGGCAAGCACCGTCGAGACCGGCCTGGAATAGAGATGGCGGATGATGGCGAATTCGAGGATGGAGCCGACCACCGCGCCGGCGACGGGCGCCGCGGCCAGCCCCAGCCAGAAAGAGCCACCCATGCTCTGGACGAAATAGACCGCAAAGGCGCCGACGGTGACGAACTCGCCATGCGCCAAATTGGTGACGTTCATCAGCCCGAAGCTGATCGCCAGCCCGAGCCCGACCAGCATCAGGATGCTGATCAGGGTTAGCGCATTGAGGAGCGTGGTGATGAGAAAATCCATCGCGTCAGGCCGCGCTGGCGAGGCGTTGCCGCAGGCCGGCGAGCAGCCCCTCTGCGGCATCGATCACCGCGGCCTGGTGCGGCTGCAGATCCTGCCCGGCCCATTCGTCGATATGCTCCGACAGCGGGTCGACCACTTCGGTGCGATGATTGGCCAGCGTCTCGATGACGGCATGGCCGCAGAACGGCACATAGCCTTCGGAGTAGCCGCCCTCATGGGTCATGATCAGACGCCCCTGCGAGGTCTCGGCGGCCAACGCCACCATGCGCGCGGCGAGCCGCCGGAAGCATTCGCTGTTGAGCATCATGCGGCCGAGCGGATCGAAGCCGGACGCATCGAAGCCGGAGGCGACGATGACGAGATCTGGCCTGTAGGCGCGCAGCGCCGGGGCGACGACGCGGTCGAAGGTCGCTTCATAGGCGCCGGTCCCGCTACCGGCCGGCAACGGGATGTTGATGTTGTAGCCTTCGCCAGCATCTTTGCCGTTGTCGGCCAGCGCACCGCGCCCGGTCGGATAGAGATTGTCCTGATGCACGGAAATGGTCAGCACCGACGGGTCGGAATAGAACACCGTCTCGGTGCCGTTGCCGTGATGCACATCCCAGTCGACTATCGCCGCGCGGCCAAGCAGGCCTTCATGCTGCAGCCGGCGCACGGAGACGCCGATGTTGGAGAACAGGCAGTTGCCCATCGCCTGGTCGGGTTCGGCATGGTGTCCCGGCGGCCGCGCCAGCGCGTAGGCATTGTCGACGCGGCCGGTCAGCACGGCGCGCATGGCGGCATAGGTGGTGCCGGCCGACAGCAGCGCGATGTCGAAACTGTTGAGACCGATCGGCGCCTGTGGCCCGGCGAAACCGGAGCCGCGCTCGCTGAGCATGCGGATGTCGTCGACATGGCGTTGCGTGTGCACGCGCAGCAGGTCTTCGACCGAGACCGGCTCGGGGATGATCGGCACCAGATGGCGCGACAGGCCACTGACCTGGATCAAATTGTTCAGCCGGCGCTTCGAGCCGGGCGATTCCAGATGGCGGCCGGGTTCCACGAAACGGCCGGGCGGCATCATGTCGGCGCTGGAGCCGGTGTCATGCCACATCAGCTGTTCGTGAAAAACGTAGCCTGTCGCCATGCGCAGCGTCCTCTGAAAACCAGGTGACGCTAGCAGGCTAACGATCATGTGGCCCGACCCGAAAGAGGGGTTGTGCCTGTTATCTATGCCCCTCCTTTCGGAGGGGTATGGGCGCCTGCGGACCCTTGCGCCGCGCGCACCGCCTGGACCCGATTGGTCACCGCCAGCTTGCCGAAAATGTTCTTCAGATGCCATTTCACCGTAGTTTCGCTCACCGACAGCGCCAAGGCGATATCGCGATTGGACATGCCCTCGGCGAGATAGCGCAGCAACTCGGCCTCGCGCTGGGTGAGCTGTTCCTTCTCAGCGGCTGGTGCGGCCAGCTTGCGTGTCGCCACGGGTATTGTCTGCGCGGCATCGATGATGCGCGTCGCATAGGCTGACAGCGCGGGATCGGTCTTCGCTTGAGCCGCACGCAGCCGCATCAACCCTTCGACGACAGACCTTCCCTCGTCGACGAAGGAACGGATGAAGCCAGAGGGTTGTGCGAGGCGCAGCGCGTCGAGCAGAGTGCGGTCGGCCTCGCGTTGATCGTGGGCAGCGCTGGCTGCCTTGGCGCGCAGGATCAGCGCCAATATATGGCGGCGCATGCGCCCGCTGGTTCTCGTTCGCTCCAGCAGCGCGTCGAAAACCCGCGCGGCATCGGCATAGGATTTCTCGGCGGTCAGCAAGCGGCCCTCGGCGAAGAACTCGAACTCGTTGGCGGTGGTGATGACCATCGAAGCCTCGGTCTCTTCCTCACGATGCTCGGCCAGCAGCGCGCGCGCCTCGGCATTACGGTTCTGGTCGAGCAGCACACGTATGCGATCATGCATGATCATCGATGCCAGGCGGCGATACACCGTGCCGCGCACGCGTTGATAGACGCGCTCCAGCATATCCAGCGCCGCTTCGGTGCGACCGGTCAGCTGCAGCACGCGGGCATAAGTCGGCACGCTGGCCAAGGGATAGACGATGACCGCCGCGCCTTCGATCTGCGGTCCGAGATTCTCGACCAGCGTCAGCGCCTCGCCCGACGCATTGGTCTCGTAGGCAAGCTCGGCAAGTAGCGTTCCGGCCAGGGCCTCGGCATAGGAGTTTGCACCGATCCGCGCCCTGGCCTCGATGATGGCGTTGCGCAGCAGCCGCTCGGCGGCGGGCAGGCGGCCCGCCGAACGCTCGACAACGGCCATGTAGCAATTGGCGATGGTGACGCCGAGCAGGCTGCCGCTTCGTTCATGCGCCCGTCGCGCCGCATCGATCGCGGCGCGCGCGCCTTCGAGGTCGCCCAGCGCATAGAGATTGTAGCCAATGACGTTGGCGGTCGCGCCCTCCATGAACCAGGCATCGGGCGCGATGACGCGCAGGGCCGCAAGGGCTGTGTCGCGCGCCTGATCGAACTGCTCCAGCGTGCTGTGGACGGCAGCGGCGAGAACCACGAGCTCGGCCTCGATCGTGGTTCCGGTCATGGTGCCTGGGTCATGGCTGTCGGTCGGCCCGGTCTCGACCAGCTTGCGCGCATTGCTCAGCGTCTGTTGGGCAATCTCGGGTTGGCTGCTGTGCACCGCCAGCCACAGCACGACGAGCTGCAGCCGGATGCGCTGGTCGATCAATTTTCTCGGCAGCAGTGCCAGCAACTGGCGCACGTAAAGAAGCTGGCACTGGGCGATGAGGTCGAGCGCGTTGTTTTCGACGAACACCGCCGCACGGGCCTGGTCGCCGGCGGCCAGTGCGTGCCCGATCGCCTCGGTCAGCATCTTGCGCTCGCCGAACCATTCGGCGGCCGCCAGATGCAGCGGCGCGATCATCTCCGGTTCGCGCCGTTCCATTTCGCGGCTGAGGAAATCGCGGAACAGATGATGATAGCGGAACCAGCGCCGTTCTTCATCGAGCGGCACGAGGAACAGGTTGCGGGTCTCGATCTCCGTGATCGCCGCCTCGGCATCCGGCGCCCGCATCACCGCCCGACAGGCCTCGGCGCTGAAGCGTTCGAAGATCGAGCTGTAGAGCAGGAACTTCGCGATTGCCGGCGGCAATTCCAGGAACACTTCGCCCATCAGGAAGTCGGCGACGTTGCGGTTGGCGCCGGTAAAATTGCCGATGACGGTTTCTGGTGCATTCGCGGCACTTAGCGACAGCGAGGCCAGTTGCAGGCCGGCGGCCCACCCTTCGGTGCGCGAGCACAAGGTTTCCACCGTGCCGCTGCTGACGCTCAGGCCCAGTTTCTCGTTGAAGAACGCCTCGGCTTCGGACGAGGCGAAACGCAGATCGTCGGGGCCGATTTCGAAAACGTCGCCCAGCACCCTGAGCTTGCCAAGCTGCAGGTCTGGCAGGCTGCGCGAGCCGATGACGAAGGCGACGTTTGCCGGCGCCTGCCGGGTCAGGCGCTCCATGAACCGCCTCACCGTCGTCGCCTCGATGGCATGGTAGTCGTCGAAGAACAGGGTGATGTCAGCCTCTCGCGCCGCGAGGCCCGGAACAAGTGCCGCGAGCACGACATCGAGCTGCGGGATGGGGCTCGACTGGAAGGCAAGATCGAGTTCTGCCGGGCTCTGGACCAGATGGCGTAGCGCGCCCACCAGATGCGACAGGAAGGCGCCCTCGTCATTGTCTGTTATCTCGCAGGACAGCCATGCGGTCAGCCGGCCGTGACGCGCGACTTCCGCAGCCCATTGCGCCATCGTCGTCGATTTGCCGAAGCCGGCCGGCGCGGCAAACAGCACGATGCGCGTGTCGATATGGCGCTCAAGCGTCGACAGAATGGTCTCGCGGCGCACCCATCGTCGATGGTGCGGCGACGTTTGGCTGACGGATTGTGGAGCTGTTCTCATCTAGGTCCGCGCAACCTGTCGGTTCTCCGGGGAGAGCGAGGCTCCCTTGCCATTGCTCCACTCCGCTTCGATCAGGGGAATCTGCGGTGCGGCATCGCGCGGCAAGGTACCCTTGATCCGGGGATCGTCGACAATCTCAAATCCGGTCGCGAAGGGCACAAACCCGCAGGCACTGTAAAAACCGATGACGCTGTGATGATCGAAGCTACTCGTATGCAACCAGATGCGGCCCGGGTCGAGGCGCCATGCGAGATCCAGTGCGCCAGCCATCAGCCGCTTGCCGAAACCGCGCCCAGTCAAGGACGGAAACAGGCCGAAATAGGTGATCTCGATCTCGTTGCTGTCGGCGACGAAAAATTCGACCATGCCGAGATGGGCGCCGGTTTCGTCATGGCCGTGGTAGAGATGCTGGCGCGGGTCGGCAAAATGCGCCGCGATCTCGGCATCGGACATTTCGGAAACGCGATCCCACAGCCAGGGCGCGCCGATCTCGAGGAAGACCGCCCGATAGGAAGCGCAGTCGGGCGTGGTGATCCGGGTCATCGCCAGGGGTTGCGCGAGACCGGGCTGCGGCGCGCGCGCCTCCATCCAGGTCACCGCATTGGCGAGCTTGCCCGCCGGCAGGCGCCGGTAGCCAGTGGCGAGATCGGTGATTTCGGCCGGCATCGTGTCTTCGCTGGTCAACGCATTCCTCGTCATGTCTGTCCAGACAGCAGTATCGGCTTGCTGCATCCGATGCCAACTCCCCAGCGGCGTGGCGGCATCGAACGGCAAGCTCTGGCCTGACGTTTCGGCCCATATGCCTCTTGCATTTCACAGGAATGGCATATGAGATATGATACACCATCCAGATGAAAGTGAAATATGATGCCTGAGCGGATTGCGGACGAGGCCATTCTCAGCGCGGTCGATGACGGCTTCGCGCAACAGGTCGCGTTTCTGCAAGACCTCGTGCGCTTCCCCTCCCAGCGCGGCGAGGAACACGCCGCACAATCGTTCATGGCGGCTGCTTACGAGGCTGATGGCTATGCAGTCGACATGTGGCACGTGGATGTCGATGCGATTCGCGACCTGCCCGGCTTTTCACCTGTGGTGGTTTCTTATGATGACGCCTTCAATGTCGTTGCCACGCACACGCCGCGAAACGCGACCGGCCGCTCGCTGATCCTCAACGGCCATATCGATGTCGTGCCGACAGGGCCACTCGACCGCTGGGTGAGCGATCCCTACGATCCGGTGATCGAGGATGGCTGGATGCATGGCCGTGGCGCCGGCGACATGAAGGCCGGCCTGTCCGCCTGCCTCTATGCTCTGGCTGCGTTGCGCAGTCTCGGCTATCAGCCGGCCGCGAACGTCTACCTCCAGTCGGTGGTCGAAGAGGAGTGCACCGGCAATGGCGCGCTCGCCTGCCTGCAGCGCGGCTACCGCGCCGACGCCGCTTTCATTCCCGAACCGCTGGAGCCGAGGTTGATGCGCGCACAGGTCGGGCCGATCTGGTTCCGGGTGGAGGTCGACGGCGATCCGCAGCATGCGTCGGGCGCTTTCTCGGCCGGCGCCAACGCCATCGAAAAGGCATTCGTCATCATCCAGGCACTGAAGCAGCTCGAAATCGTCTGGAACGCGCGCAAGGTCGATGACAAGCATTTCCACGATCATCCGCATCCGATCCGCTTCAACCTCGGCAAGATCGAAGGCGGCGAGTGGACATCGAGCGTTCCGGCGCGCTGTGTCTTCGAAATGCGCGTCGCCACCTATCCCGGCCAGAAGCTGGAGGACGCCAGGGCCGAACTCGAGGCATGCATCGCCGATGCGGCGCGCGCCGATCCGTTCCTGGCCAATCGCCCGCCGACCCTCACCTACAACGGCTTCATGGCCGAGGGCTATGTGCTGGAGGGCGCCGACGAGATGGAAGCCGTGCTGCGCCGCAGCCATGTCGCCGTCTGGGGCGAGCCGCTGACGGAACACGTCACCTCGGCGACAACCGATGCACGGTTCTTCGGCCTCTATGCCGACACGCCGGCGATCGTCTATGGCCCGATCTGCCGCATGCCGCATGGCTATGACGAGGCCGTCGATCTCGACTCGGTGCGCAAGGTCACCCAGACGATCGCTCTGTTCATCGCCGACTGGTGCGGCCTCGAACCTATCGAGGCGAAGCCATGAATGCGGCCGTCCCCGATGCGTTCGGCGAAACACTCGCCGAGAACGCACCGGATGTGTCGGCGAGCGACGCGCTTGCCATCCTGCGCCGGCACTACGGGCTGACCGGCAGCGCGCGCCCGCTGCCTGGCGAGCGCGACCACAACTTCCATATCCAGACGGACGGCGATGGCGAGTTCGTCCTCAAGATTTCCCATCCGGCGGAAGAGGCCGGCTTCACCGACTTCCAGAACAAGGCGCTCGACCACATCCTTTCGGTCGATCCCACCTTGCCGGTTCCCTCGGTGTGCAAGAGCCTTGAGGGGGAGGCGCAATTCACGGTCAGCGTCGCGGGTTCGGAAACACGCATCATCCGGCTGGTCACCTATCTGCCGGGCCAGTTGCTGTCGCGCTCGCCTGCGTCAGCGGCGCAGGATCGCAATCTCGGCGTCTTCCTCGCCCGCCTCGGTCGGGCGCTGCGCGGCTTCTTCCACCCGGCCGCCGGCAGCGACCTGCTCTGGGACATCCGCAAGGTCGCCAAGACACGGCCGATGATGGCGCATATCACTGACGTTGGCCGGCGAGCGATGGTCGAACGCGCGATCGACTCCTTCGAGGAACATGCGGCGCCGGTCATTCCGAAGCTGCGCGCGCAGATCGTCCACAACGACATGAACTCCTACAATGTGGTGATGGATGCGTCGCGGCCGGAGATCGTCAGCGGCATTCTCGATTTCGGCGACATGATCCATTCGCCGCTGATCTGCGACCTGGCCATTGGCGCCGTCTATCGCTGGCCGGCGCAAGGCCATCCGCTGGCGCCGGCCGCGCGCTTTGTCGCCGGCTATCAATCGGTGCAGCCATTGGAGGCCGAAGAGATCGGCATTCTTTTCGATCTGATCCGTGCCCGCCTTGCGCTCATCGTCAACATCGCCAGCTGGCAGGCCGAGCGCTTTCCGGCCAAGCGCGACTATGTGCTGCGCCTCGCCACCGAGGTCTGGGCCTCACTCGAACGGCTGGACGGCCTGTCGTCCGCAGATGCCAGCCGCTATTTTCTCGACCATTCCAATCCGGAGTAGATGCTCGTGTCCCAGTCCTCGCCTTACCCTGCAAATGCCGACGCGGCATCGGAGCGCGCGCTGCTTGAACGCCGCAGCAGGCTGCTCGGGCCGACCTACCGCGCCTTTTATCGCAACCCCATCCATCTGGTGCGAGGCAGCGGTGTCTGGCTCTACGATGCACAGGGCCGCAAGTTCCTCGACGCCTACAACAATGTTGCCTCGGTCGGGCACTGCCATCCGCGCGTCGTCGAGGCGCTGTCGGGGCAGGCCGCTACGCTCAACACCCACACACGCTATCTCAGCGAGATCATCCTCGACTACGCGGAGAAACTTCTCGGCACCGTTCCGGCCCATCTCGGCCACGCCATGTTCACCTGCACCGGCAGCGAGGCCAACGACCTCGCCATCCGCATCGCCCAGCATTCCAGCGGCGGCACCGGCGTGATCATCACCGACTTCGCCTATCACGGCGCCACGATCGCAACGGCGCAGCTTTCGCCGGCGGCGGTCGGGGCAAAGGGCGTGCCGGCGCAGCACCGGACTGTGGCGGCGCCGGACACGTTCCGCGACCATGGCCGGGCTGCGCATGATTTCGCCAGGAATGTCGCGGCTGCCATCAAGGACATGCGCGCAAAAAACACCCGGCCGGCAGCGCTGCTTCTCGACTCGGCCTTTTCCAGCGACGGCATCTTCTTTCCCGACGCGGCGGTGATGCGTGAGGCGGCGGACCATGTGAAAAAGGCCGGCGGCATCATCATTGCCGATGAGGTCCAGTCCGGCTTCGGCCGGCTCGGCCAGGGCATGTGGGGATTCGCCAATTATGGCATCGAGCCGGATATCGTCACCATGGGCAAGCCGATCGGCGATGGGCATCCGATGGGGGCCGTGCTCGTGCGGCCGCAGCTTGTCGCGTCCTTCGGTTCGAACACCGGCTACTTCAACACATTCGGCGGCAATCCGGTCGCGGCCGCCGTCGGCCTCGCCGTGCTGGAGGTGATCGAGGGCGAAGGACTGATCGAGAATGCGCGCAATGTCGGTGCCTATACGGCTGATCTGCTGCGCACCCTGCAGAGCCGGCATGGCGCGGTCGCCGATGTCAGGCACAATGGCCTCTATTTCGGCGTCGAGTTGACGGCGGATGGCGACGAGGCGCTGGCCGCCACCAAGACATCGGCGGTCGTCGAAGCCATGCGCGAGGACGGCGTACTGATCTCGTCCTGCGGTCCGCGCGGCAATGTGCTGAAGATCAGGCCGCCACTGCCGTTTGCCAGGGACAATGCCGAGCAACTGGCTGAGACGCTCGATCGCGCGCTGTCGAACTGGTGATCGGAGCGGACCGCGCATGCTGAAGCTCGAACATCAGACCCTGAATGACCGCGCCTATGGCGCGCTCAAGCAGGAGTTGATTTCCGGTGGCTTCAGCCCGGGCCAGACACTGGTCATCCGCAAGCTCGCCGAGACGTTCGGCATCTCGACGACACCGATCCGCGAGGCGCTGCAGCGGCTTGTCGCCGAACGGCTGCTCGAGATGCAGAACAACCGCTCGGTCATCGTGCCCTTGCTGTCCGCGCCTGCCTTCGAGGAGCTGACGCGCATCCGCATCGCCGTCGAGGGACTGGCCGGCGAGATGGCGGCGTCGCGGATGACGGAGAGCGGGCTCGTTAACATCCAGGCGACGCTCGCCGGCATGCAGCGTGCCATCGAGGCCGGCGACGCCAGGGCCTATCTCTCGTTGAACGAGGCATTCCACTTCGCCATCTACCAGCATGCCGGTGCGCCGATCCTGCTCAACATGATCCGCGACCTCTGGGGGCGGGTCGGGCCCTATCTCAAGCTGCTGATGCAGGCCGATCGCTACGTCCCGCAGTCGAACGACGCGCATCGCAAGATTGTCGCCGCACTGGAGCAACGCAGCGGTCCCACCGTACGGATTTTCATAGAAGAGGATATCGCCGTGGCGGCCGCCGTGCTGTCGGCGAACCTGGACGCCGTCAGGTAGCCGACCCTAGCTCGTCCCGTCCAGCCGGTCGCGCAGCATGCTCCAGCCCAGCAGCAGGTTGGGGGCATGCCGCAGCACGGCATGGAACGGGATCGGCGCCGGCGCCGTAAAGGGCAGCGGCAGGTCGCGGGCGTCGGTTCCAGAGGCCCAGTCTGCCAGCACCTTGCCCATCGCCGTGGTCATGGCGATGCCGCGACCGTTGCAGGCACGACCCGCGATCAGGTTCGGCCCGAGGTCGATCAGGTGCGGCAGGAAATCCGGTTCGACCGCGGCCATTCCCGACCAACTGTAGGCAAGCGGCGGCAAGTCAGGCAGACCGAGATGCCGGCCAAGCCTTCGCCAGATCGTCTGCGGTACGCGCGCATCGGCACCGGCGCCAAGGATGTGCATGCCGCCGCTGATCAGCCGGTTTTCGGCGTCGAAGCGGAAGGTGAAGAGATTGCGCCTGGTGTCGCCGACACCTTGCCCGCCGGGAAGCAACCGGCTGCGGACTTCACGAGGCAATGGCGCTGTCGCGACCTGGAAGACTTTCAGCGGGAAATAGGTTCGCTGCAATGACGGATTGAGAGACCAGCCATAGGCGTTGGTGGCGATCAGCACCTTGCCGGCGCGTACTAAGCCAGATGGCGTTTTCAGCATCCAACCATCGGCCATGCGATCAACCGAGGTGACGCGCGTCTGCTCGAAGATCTTCGCGCCGGCCTTCTCCGCTGCATCAGCGAGCCCGCGCGCATAGGCGACCGGATTGAGCACGCCGCCGGAACGATCCATCCAGCCGCCGACATAGCTTGGCACGCCCGTCAGTGCCTCGATTTCCTGCCGATCCAATGTGACTGCAGGCCGGCCACGCTGTGCCCATTGCCCGGCACGTGACTTGACCTTCTCGAAGGCGGCAGGCGAATGCGCCGGCTGGATCCATCCGTTCTGCACCGCGTCGCAGTCGATGCCGTGCTGGCGGATCAGGCGGAAAACCAGATCGGCGCTGCCGGCGGCGAAATCGATCAGCCTTTCGCCGCGCGAAGGTCCGAGGTGGGCCAGTATGTCGACCGGATCCATCTTGGCGAAGTTCGGCACGACGAAGCCGGCATTCCTGCCGGTCGCGCCGCAGGCGATGAATTCGGCTTCGAGAACGGCGACGGAAAGGCCTTTCCCCGCCGCGTGCAGCGCGGTTGAAAGGCCGGAAAAGCCGCCGCCGACGATGGCCAGGTCGACATCGAGCCCGCCTTGCAGAGCCGGCCGCTCGCGGCGGTTGCGGCTGACCGCATGCCAGAGCGAAGCGCCCTGCGCTTCCTGCTGGACCACGGCATTCATGAGGCGGAGTTGCTCTTGGTCACCTTCGCCCGCTTGCCGAACCATGACCGCCGCGGCCTGTCGCCGAACAGGCCGTTCGGCCGGATCAGCAGGATGACGCAGAGCATGACGCCGATGGCGGCGATCTGCAGCGCGGCGGCGCGCGCCTGCTGCTCCGGTGGGAACAGGATGCTGGTCAGCGTGCCCGATCCGGCCCATATCGCCCAGACCAGGATGCTGCCGATAACGGCGCCGAGATTGCTGCCCGAGCCGCCGACGATCAGCATCACCCAGACCTGGAAGGTCAGGATCGGTAAATAATTGTCCGGCGCGATGAAGCCGGTGAAATGCGCCTGCAGCGCGCCGGCCAGCGCCATGATGGCGCCGCCGACGGCAAAGGCCTGGACGCGATAGAAACGCGCGCTCTTGCCCAGCGATATCGCCGCCCGCTCATCCTCCCGCAGCGCCTTCAAGACACGTCCCCACGGGCTGCGCGACAGATGCTCCAGAGCGAGATAGGCGATCAGCGTCACCACCGAAACCACGGCAAGGTTGGACAGGTTGAACAGCAGCGGCGTCTCGGCGAGGCTGCCGAAGGGTCGCGGGATGAAGCCGATGCCGAATGGGCCCCCCGTCAGCTTCTGCGCATTGAGCGCGACCAGTTGCACGACAACGGCGACACCGAAAGTGGTGATCGCCAGATAGTCGGATCTCAGCCGCAGCGTTGCCACGCCGGTAAGCGCCGCGGCGATGCCGCCGACGACCATGGCGCCGAGCCAGCCGACAAGGATCGGCAGGCCAAAGCCGCCCAGCCGCGCGGCATCGTCCGGTGTGGTCAGCAGCGCGGAGGTGTAGGCACCGATGGCAACGAAGCCGGCGAGGCCGACATTGAACAGGCCGGTCAGGCCCCATTGCAGGTTGAGCCCCAGTGTGACCAGCGAAAAGATCAGCGCGGTGGTCAGGAAGAAGGCGCCGTAGCCGAGCAGGTCCATCAGCGTTCCCTCACACCAAACAGGCCGATCGGCCGCACGAACAGCACCGCCATCAGGATGATGAAGGAGACGGCGGCGCGCCATTCGGCGCCGATCAACTGCACGGCACCGGCTTCGGCCAGCCCGATGATCAGGCCGCCGAGCACGGCGCCGGGGATGCTGCCGATGCCGCCGAGAATGGCGGCGGCGAACATCGGCAGCAGCATGTCGAAGCCCATGAACGGGCGGATCTGCATCAGGATGCCGATCATCACGCCGGCGACGCAGGCCAGCGCGCCGCCAATGACCCAGGTGACGCGCACCACGCTGGCGACGTCGATGCCGACGATGCGGGCCAGCGCCGCGTTTTGGCTCAAAGCCTGCATCGAGCGGCCGGTCTGTGTGCGCGTCATCAACAGATGCACGCCAAGCACCAGCACCGCGGTCAGCAACAAAAGGGCGATCTGGTCGGGCGTGATGCGGATGCCGAAGCCGACCGGCATTGCGATCTGGATCGCCCGGCTGAAATAGGTCGGCCGCGAGGTGAAGGTGAATTCGAGCAGGCTTCTCAGCGCCATCGAGGCGCCGAAGCTCGCCATCACCACGATGATCGCCTGGCCTTGCGAGCGCAGCCGCGCGAACAGCACCTTATCGAGCAGCAGCGCCAAGAGGGCGGTGAAGGCCATGCCGACGACCAGGGCAACAATGAGCGGCCAGCCGAAGGACAGGGGTGCGATTGGCGCCACCTTGCCGAATGTTGCGCCGATGGCGCTGACGACGGCCAGCGTCGCGTAAGTGCCCCAGGCCATGAAGTCACCATGGGCAAAGTTCGAGAAGCGCAGGATCGAATAGGTGAGCGTCACGCCGATGGCGCCGAGGCCGATCATCGAACCGGTCAGCAATCCGTCGACGACAAATTGCAGGCTCATGCCGTGCCTCCTTTGCCGGCGTGCCCCGTCTTCTCTGCGCCAAGCGGGCGCTGACCGAGATAGAGTTCAGCGACCACCGGGTCGTTCCACAGTTCGGCGGCGATGCCCTCGTGCCGGTCCTTGCCTTCGACCAGCACATAGGCGCGATCGCCGATGGCGAGTGCTGCCTTGGCATTCTGTTCGACCAGCAGGATGGTGACGCCGGACTTGCGGATGCCGGCCAGCATCTCGAACACCATCGAGACGAATTTCGGCGACAGGCCGGCCGATGGCTCGTCCAGCACCAGCACCTTGGGGTGGACGATCAGGGCCCGCGCGACGGCGAGCATCTGCCGCTGCCCGCCCGACAAATTGCCGGCGGCGGTGCGGCGCTGGCGCACGAGGTCTGGGAAGGCGGCATACATCTCCTCGATGCGGGCAGGGATTTCGCGCCGCTCGAGGATGCCGCAGGCAACTTTCAAATTGTCCTCGACCGACATCAGCGGGAAGATGTTCTCGGTCTGCGGTACGAAGGCCAGCCCAAGCCGCACCATGGTGTGCGCAGGGGCGGCGGTGATGTCCTTGCCGTCCAGAAACACCCTGCCGCCGGTAATCGGGACGAGACCGGCGATCGCCTTGATGAAGCTCGATTTGCCGGCGCCGTTGGGGCCCAGCACGACCACGATCTCACCCTTTTTGACGGTGATCGAGGCGCCGCGCACGATCGGCACGCCGGGCTCGTAACCGGCTTCGAGGTCGCGGACATCGAGGACGGTCTCGCTCATGCCGTGCCTCCGAGATAGGCCTCGATGACGCGCGGGTCGCGGGCGACCTCTTCGGCCGTGCCTTCGCTGAGCAGCTGGCCGCTCGCCATGACGAGGACGCGATGACAGAGCCGCGTCACCATGTCGATGTTGTGCTCGATCAGGAGGAAGGTGATGCCGCGCGCGTTGATGTCGCGGATGCGGTCGATGATGACTTCGAGCAGCGTTGCGTTGACGCCCGCCGCCGGTTCGTCGAGCAGGATGATCGCCGGATCGGCCATCATGACGCGGGCGAGTTCGAGCAGCTTGCGCTGGCCGCCGGAAAGCACGCGCGCCGGCTCATGCGCGAGGTGGGTGAGGGTGACCAGTTCCAAAAGGTCGAGCGCCTTTGTCCTGGCGGCTTTTTCCTGCGCCGCCACCCGCCATGGCGTGACGAAGTTGGCGAGCAGCTTTTCGCCGGCCTGGCCCTGTGCCGCCAGCATGATGTTTTCGATCAGCGTCAGATTGGGCAGCGGCCGCGGGATCTGGAAGGTGCGGCCAAGGCCTCGACCAATGCGCAGATGTGCGGCTTCGCCCGAGACAGGCGTGCCGTTGAGAAGGATATCGCCGCTGGTCGGCAGGATGCTTCCGGCGAGCAGATCGAACATCGTTGTCTTGCCGGCGCCGTTGGGGCCGATCAGGCCGAGGATTTCACCCGCCTTGACGTCAAACGAGACATCGTTGACCGCGACAAGGCCGCCGAACCGCCTGACGACATTTCTTGCCGTCAGAACCGGCGCGCGGGTTTCCCCTTGCCGTTTGGTTGCCTCGCTCATCAAACCCTCTGGCCGAAGACGATCGTTGCCGCCTCCTGATTATTGATTTGTGATCACACTTGCTTTGATCACGCTATTCGGCTTTAATTTCCTCCGCAAGCCGAAAACCGGCCAAGAACGGAATTCCATGCAAAAGGCTGCCATCGAAAAGAACAACGAGGCGATCGCGGCCCAGCTTGCGCCGGTCGGCCGCGAAACGGTGCAGGACCGCGTCTACTCCGAACTGCGCCGCGCCCTGATTGGCGGCCTGTTCGAACCAAGCCAAGTGCTGACCATCCGTGGCTTGGCCGATGCGCTGGTCACCTCGACTATGCCGGTGCGCGAGGCGCTCGGCCGGCTGATCACGGAAAAGGCGCTGGAGGCGCTGCCCAACCGTTCGGTGCGGGTGCCGCCGATCACGCTGGAACGCCTCGATGATCTCCTGCGGGCTCGCATCCTGATCGAGGGCGAGGCGATCGCGCTGGCCGCCGCCCGCATGGCCCCCCGCCAGATCGCCACCATCGAAACCATTCTCGGCGAATGGGACGAGATGCGGGCGCTGAAACACAAGAAGGACGTCGATCGCGAGGTGACGCTCAACCAGAGTTTTCACTTCGAGATCTACCGCTCCTGCGGTTCGGCGGTGCTGATCCCGATGATCGAGAGCCTGTGGCTGCAATCGGGCCCCTGCATTCGTGTCGCCATCTATGCCTTCTCGGAAGCCGGCGAGGTCGACACCGCCCAGTATCACCGCCGCATCGTCACGGCGCTGTCCACACAAGATGCGCAGGCCGCGCGTGAATCACTGGTCGCCGACATCAGCCGCCCCTTCACCTTCCTGCGCAGCAAGCTGCAGGCCGCCGCCGCGAAAGACCAGACATGACCGCCATCAGGATCACCGAGCCGCGCTCGCAGCTTTCCGTTACGGCACTGCTGCTGCCCGAGAAGGCACCGGAAAACGCTGCCTTCCTCTTGGCCTATCTCGGTACGCCACGCGTTGTTCCGGGCATCCACGCGATGTGGACGGGGCCGGAGATTTCCTGTCCGGTTCCATCAGCCGACCTCGAGGGCCAGGCCTATGCAAAACCGCTGCCGGCCGAGAACGCAACGCTGAACCCGCAGCCGGGCGACATCGTGCTGTCCTATGTGCCGCCACGCATGTGGGGCGGCAATCCCAATGCGATCTTCGACATCGGCCTCTATTACGGGCAGGGCGCGCGGCTGTTGTTCCCGATCGGCTGGCTGGCCGGCAGCGTGGTGGCGCAGGTGCGTGCCGGGGAGCGCGATCAGTTCGCTGCTGCATGTGGCGTCATCCGCCGCAATGGCGCCTGCGATGTCACCTTCACCCTGGTGGAGGTCTGAAATGGCCGACGACAGTTTCGAACTGTTCGATCTTCGGGTCGAGGCGGTCATCCCCGAGGGCAAACCGATCTACTGCGGCGCCAAGGCCGGCGACTATTTCGAGCTCAAGGGCGAGATGCTGTCGATGCCGGCAGGGCAGGGGTTTTCGATCTATTCGCTCGCCGCCGTGTTGCCGCTGCTGGCGGCCAAGCAGCGCCCGACCCACCCGAACGACTGGATGACCTCGGACGCCGAGATCGCTTGTCCCGATCCCAATTGCGCCAGCCGGCTCCGGATCGTCAGGCTGGCCAAGCGGCGGTTCAGCCACGCCGAGACCACGGCGGTGCCGCTGCCGAAGGAGGATGACCTGACATGACCGCCAAGACCTTCGACCTCGGCCCCGGCTACACCATCTCGCGCGTCATTCGCGGCGGCTGGCAGCTGGCCGGCGGCCACGGCGCCATCGACCGCAGCCAAGCGGTGGCCGATCTGATCGCCACTTTCGACGCCGGCATCTGGACCTATGATTGCGCCGACATCTACACCGGTGTCGAGGAGCTCATCGGCGCCGCGCGTCTGCGGCTGGCCAGCGAGCGCGGCCTCGACGTCGCCGCCCGGATGAAGGTGCACACCAAGCTGGTGCCCGACCTCGAACGGCTGGCCAGCATCAGCCGCGACTACATCAGGGGCATCGTCGATCAGTCGCTGCGGCGGCTGAAGACCGAGCGGCTCGATCTCGTGCAGTTCCATTGGTGGGATTATGACCAGCCGCGCTATGTCGATGCGATGGGCTGGCTCAACGAGCTTAGGCTGGAAGGCAAGGTGCGCAATCTCGGCACCACCAATTTCGACACGCCGCGGCTGGCCGAAATTCTGGCGGCGGGCATCCCGCTTGTCAGCCAGCAGCTGCAATATTCCGTGCTCGACCAGCGGCCCGGCAACAGCCTGGCGGACCTCGCCGCGAAAAACGGCGTCAGCTTCCTCTGCTACGGCTCGGTGGCCGGCGGCTTCCTCAGCGACAAATGGCTCGGTGCGGCCGAGCCCGCCACGCCGCTCGAAAACCGCTCGCTGGTCAAATACAAGCTGATCATCGATGATTTCGGCGGCTGGGACCTGTTTCAGCACTTGCTTCAGGCGCTGAAGGCCGTTGGCGACCGCCACGGCGTCGACATCGCCACCATCGCCAGCGCCTGGGTGCTGGAGCAGCCGCAAGTGGCGGCCGTCATCGTCGGCGCCCGCAATCAGGCGCATGCGCTGGCCAATGCAAAGATCATGGACGTTGCGCTCAATGCCGAAGACCGGGCACGGATTGCGGCCGCCATCGCGCAAGGCACCGGTCTCGAAGGCGACGTCTACACGCTGGAGCGCGACCGTCACGGCCGCCACGGCTCGATCATGCATTACAACCTCAATGCGGGGAAGAAATGAGCGGCGAGCCCTCCCTGTTTTCGCGCGCCAGCGCCGAAATCATCGACCTGCACCGCTTCTTCGTCGATTGGTTCGTCGCCGCACGAGCCAATACGGTGGACTTCGGCCGCTTCGAACGCGCCATGGGCAAAGACCTCAGCATGGTAGCACCGGACGGGCAGGTCCTCGGTCGCGAAGCGGTCGTCGACCATGTCCGCTCAAGCCGCGCCTCTTGCGACGACGGTTTTGCCATTTCGATCGAGGACATCCGGCCCGGCTGGCAGGACGCCGATACCATCGTCGTCCTTTATGTCGAAGCGCAGCTGCGCGCAGGCAAGCACAGCCGCCGCCAGTCGAGCGCCGTCTTCACCACCAGTTCATCGGCGCCTAACGGCGTCGAATGGCGACATCTGCATGAAACCTGGCTGCAGGTGCCGGAACGCTGAAACAGGCTCCAGAGATCAAATACAGTTGAGTAACGAAAGGGGAACAACAATGACAAAGACGATACTCCAACTCACCACCGCGCTCGCCCTCGTCACGATGGCGGGTGCTGCGCAAGCCGCCGATTGCAAGATCACCGTCGGCCTCGTCATGGAGCTGACCGGCCCGGCCGGCGAATACGGTCAGGCCGGCGCCAAGTCGGTCGAGATGGCCTTCCGCGACATCAACGATGCCGGCGGTGTGCGCGGCTGCGATCTCGTCACCGACACGCGCGACAGCCAGAGCCAGGGCAACATTGCCGTCGACGCCGCCACCCAGCTGGTTCAGGTCAAGAAGGTGCCGGTCATCATCGGCGGCATCATCTCCTCGGTGTCGATCCCGATCCTGACCTCGGTCACGGCACCGGCCAAGATCGTCCAGGTCTCGCCGGCTTCGTCCTCGCCGACGCTGACCGCGCTCGGCCGCGACGGCAAGACCAACGGCATCTTCTTCCGCACCATCACGTCGGATGCGCTGCAGGGCGTCGCCGCGGCCAAATATGCCGTCGACAAGGGCTTCAAGAAGCTGTCGATCATCCACGTCAACAACGATTTCGGCGTCAACATGGTGGCCGAATTCTCGCGTGCCTACAAAGCGCTCGGCGGCACCATCGTCTCCGATACGCCTTACAACGAGAAGCAGTCGAGCTATGCCTCGGAAGTCACGGCGGCGATGGCCGGCGAGCCGGACGGGCTCTATCTCGTCAGCACGCCGGTCGACGGCGCCACGGTTGCCCGCACCTGGATCTCGCAGGGCGGCGTGCAGAAATTCCTGCTCAATGACGGCATGAACAGCCCTGATTTCATCGAGTCCGTCGGTGCCGATTATCTGAAGGAAGCCTACGGCACGTCGTCCGGCACCAGCCCGACGGCCTCGACGGAGTATTTCACCAAGAACTACAAGGAATTCTCCGGCATCGAGCCGACCAATCCGGCAGCCGACCGTTCCTATGATGCCGGCGCGATCGTTGGTCTGGCCATTGCCATTGCCGGTTCGGAGGATCCGGCCAAGATCAAGGACGCGATGTACAAGGCCGTCGATCCGGCCGGCACGCCGATCTTTGCCGGCAAGGAAGAGTTCGCCAAGGCGCTCGGCCTGATCAAGGATGGCAAGCCGATCCGCTACGAAGGCGTCATCGGCCCGGTCGCCTTCGACAAATATGGCGACATCACCGGCCCGTTCCGCCTCTGGAAGATCGTCGACGGCAAGGTGGCGACCGACGGTGAAATGACCACCGACGACGTCAACGCCCTGCAGGCGAAACTTCAGTAAGACAACTTACTCTCCGGTATCGATCACGGTCCCATCGTGGTCGATACCGGACGGTTGTCCTGTTTTGCATTGCCACGGACACGGACGACGTCGCTTTGCGTGGACGAGCGTTTGACCGGCAGGCGATCATGGATAGGATCGGCCGATGTCGCCTGAAATCCAACAGCTCCTATCCGCTCTCGACAATAGGCTGGGTGCGGGCGGCGTGCTCGCCGGTCCGGAGGTGGGCCAGCGCTATCGCGACGATCCCGACGGCAAGCTGGGCGCGCTTCCCGAAGCGGTGCTGCGCCCGCGAGACACCCAGAGCGTGGCGGTGGCACTGGCCGCATGCAGCGATCTCGGCCAGCCGGTTGTCGTGCAGGGCGGACGCACCAGCCTGGCAGGCGCAGCGCGTGTGCAGCCGGGCGAGGTGGTGCTGTCGCTGGAGCGCATGACCGGCCTTGCCGTTCCGGATCGCCAGGCTGCCAGCATCGTCGCCGAAGCGGGCGCGACATTGCAGGCGGTGCAGGAGGCAGCCGACAGCGCCGGGCTGATGTTCGGCGTCGATATCGGCGCACGGGGCTCAGCGACGATCGGCGGCAATGTCGCCACCAATGCCGGCGGCATCCGTGTGCTGCGCTACGGCATGTACCGCGCTCAGGTTCTGGGGCTGGAAGCCGTGCTTGCCGATGGCAGCGTGCTGACGTCACTCAAGGGCCTGCCCAAGGACAATTCCGGCTACGACCTCAGCCAGCTCTTCATCGGCACGGAAGGAACGCTCGGCGTCGTCACCCGCGCCGCGCTCAGGCTGCATCCCAAGCCGGCGTCCGAGGTCAACGCCTTTTGCGCTCTCTCTTCGCTCGATGCGGCAATCGCGCTGCTTGGGCTGCTGCGGCAAAAGCTCGGGCCCCTCCTGTCCGCCTATGAGGTTAACTTCGCACCGCTCTATGACCTCATGGTCGCCAGCATGGCCATGCCGGCGCCGCTGCCGGCCGGCTCGCCCGTCTATGTGCTGGCCGAGATCCAGGGCAACGAGCCCGAACGCGACGGCGAGCGCTTCGCCGAAGTGTTGATGCAGGCGGTCGAAGACGGTGTCGTCGACGATGTGGTCGTCTCGCAGTCGCCGCGCGAATTCCGTGCTCTCTGGGACGTGCGGGAGGACGCCAATCGCGTCCTGTTTTCGATCAAGGGTCTGATCGGCGTCGACATCAGCATTCCGTTGGCGCGCATGGGAGCATTCCTGCGGGAAGCGGATATCGCCATTCATGCCGTTGATCCCGGCGCCGACATCTATGTCTTCGGCCATCTCGGCGACGGCAATCTGCATTACCAGGTCCGCACGGTCGATACGGCGGCGGCATATGACATCGTCTATCGCGGCGTGGCCGCGGCTGGAGGTGGTGTTTCGGCCGAACACGGCATCGGCCTCGACAAGAAGAAGTGGCTGCATCTGGTCCGCAGCGACGCCGAAATCGCCACGATGCGGCGGCTGAAGACAGCCCTTGACCCCAGAAACATCCTCAATCCGGGACGGGTCTTCGACCTCAACCCAACCGCCTTCTCCCGATGATAATTGCCCGTTGCTCAGGTCCGTTCCGTCGCGACTTGCCTGGGGATGAGAAAGCGGGCGGCAAGCACGCAGAGCAGCACGGTGAACATCAGGATCAGTGCCACCAACGCATTGATGTCGGGTGAGAAACCAAGCCGCATCATCGCCCAGAGCCTGACCGGCAGCGTACTCTGGGTGCCGGTGACGAGGATGGTGATCATCGTCTCGTCGAACGACAGCGCGAAGGCCAGGATGGCGCCGCCAACCATGGCGCTCGACAGGTTCGGCAGGATGATGCGCCAGAACGTCTGCCAGCCCGAGGCGCCGAGATCGTAGGATGCTTCGACCAGTGTGCGGCTCATCGACTGCAGCCGCATCAGCACTGTGCGGTAGACGATCGCCAGCACGAAAACCGTATGGCCGATAACGACCGTCAGCAGCGAGCGTTCGAGGCCGATTTCGCGAAAGAAGATCAGCAGCGCCAGGCCGCTGATGATCGGCGGCATCAGGAATGGCAGGAAGATGATGAACTGCAGGAAAGACCGTCCGGAACGGCGCCCGTGATAGTAGAGCGCCAGCAGCGTTCCGCTGACCACCGACAGGATGACAGTGCAGACACCGACGATCAGCGTGGTGCGCAAGGCGGCCAATATGTCGTGATTTTTGGCCAGCGCGACATAGGTCGCAAGGGTCGGCGACGACCAGTCGACATTGCCGCGCGAAATGGTGAAGAACGACGACACGATCGGCACGAAGAGCGGGCTGTAGAGCAGCACTGCGACCAGAGTCGTGATCGCGGCCAGAAAGATGGTGGACAGTCGGGGCAGGGCGCTCATACCGAAGTCCCCCGATTGCGCCCGAAGCGTTCGCCGATGAGGATTGCCGCGATCACCACGGCCGCCAGCGCCACCGACAGCGCCGCGCCGAACGGCCAGTTATAGGCCGTGCCGAACTGGCTGTAGAGGATGCGGCCGAAGGTAAAGCCGCTGATCCCGCCGACCATCTGCGGTGTCAGGAAATCGCCGATCGCCAGCACGAAGACGAAGCTCGCCGCCGAGGCGACGCCGGGCAGGCTGAGCGGCAAGGTGATGCGCAGGAAGGTCTGCAAGCCGCTCGCGCCGAGATCGTCGGACGCACGCAGCAGCACCTGCGGAATCCGCTCCAGCGACAGGAAGATCGGCAGGATGGCGAAGGGGATCAGGAGCAGGGTCAGCGTCAGCAGGATGGCGTTCATGTTGAACACGAAAAGTGTCGACGGCTCCTGCAGGATGCCGAGCGCCACCAGTGCCTTGTTCAGGAAGCCGTTGAGGCCGAGGATGCTGCGGATCGCATAGATCTTGATGACGTAGCTCATCAGCAGCGGCACCAGCAGCAACATCAGCAAGGCATAACGCCAGCGCCCTTTCAGCGTCGTCAGGAAGTAGGCGGCGGGATAGGCAAGCAGGATGCAGATGATGGCCACCGAGACGCACAGCACGATGGTGTTCCAGAACACCGGGAGAAAGATCGGATCGGTGAAGAACCTGACATAGTTGCCCAGCGACAAGCCGTAGACGATCGTGCCTTGGTCGACGCTGAAGAAGCTGTAGCCGAGGAAGATCACCAGCGGCACCAGGACGAAGACCACCGGCAAGGCAAACGCCAGCACTGTCACCAGCAGCGACAGCCGTCTTTCCGCAGGCTGTGTCGATCCGGCTTCGCTCATGCCAGCACCAGATGGCCTTCATGCGGCGCAAACGAAAGCGATACAGTCTCGCCGGATTTGAGCGCGCTGCCGTCGACCCGGCTCGGCACGCGCAGCCGCAAGCGTTGCGCGGCATTGTCGGTGCCTGCTGCTATGGTGGCGACGGTCGACGAGCCGGCAAACGCCATGTCGGAGATGGTGCCGGAAAAACGGTTGTCGGTGTCCTTTGTGTCCGCAAGATGCAAGGCCTCGGGGCGGAATGCAGCGTAAGCGCTGGCACCGTCCGCTGCGGCCTTCAAATGCGGCTGGTCGCTGATCGAGCAGATGAGGCGCCCGAGCGCCGTCTCGATCGATCGCAGCTCGCCCTGGACTGGTCCGAGTTTCCCGGCCACCAGATTGTTCTCGCCGAAGAAACGGGCGACGAATTCGCAATTCGGCTTGTAGTAAAGGTCGTGCGGCGTGCCGAGCTGGCGGATATGGCCGGCCTCCATGACGCAGATCCGATCGGCCATGCCGATGGCTTCTTCCTGGTCATGGGTGACGAACAGGAAGGTGGTCTTGATTTCGCGCTGGATGGATTTCAGGAACACCTGCATCTGCCGGCGCAGTTCGAGGTCGAGCGCCGCCAGCGGCTCGTCGAGCAGGATCAGGCGTGGCTGGCAGATCAGCGCACGGGCGAGCGCGACGCGCTGGCGCTGGCCGCCGGAGAGCTGTGCCGGAAAGCGGTCGGCGAAACGCCCGAGCTGAACCAGGTCCAGCGCCTCCGCGACACGGCGCGCGATTTCCTTGCGCTGGATATGGCGAACCGAAAGCCCGTAGCCGACATTGCCGGAAACGGTCAGGTGCGGGAACAGCGCATAGTCCTGGAACACGGTGTTGAACGGCCGCCGGTTGATCGGCATCCGGCTGATGTCTTGCCCATCAAGGCGGATCTCGCCCGACGTCAGCGGCTCCAGTCCGCCGATCAGCCGCAACACCGTGGTCTTGCCGGAGCCGGATGGTCCAAGAACGGTAAGGAACTCACCGTCCCGGATCGACAGGTCGATGTCGTGCAGCACGGGGACCGTGCCGTAGGATTTCGAGACGGACCGCAGCGTCAGCAGGTCGGTGTTCTGGTTCATGAAATACTCTCGCATACGCTTCGGCGGTCCGGAACCTCCGGACCGCCGGTCCTTCGAAGGCATAGAGCGGAAAGATCAGGGCGTCGCCTTGACCTCGTTCCACATGTCCGAACGTTTGAGCGGGTCCTCGACATTGTTGAGCCAGACCAGCTTGTCGTTGCCGCCGGCGCTGCCGGTTTCCGTCACGGTGTTGCCGAAGCCGGTGCGCTCGGAAAGCGCGCCGCTGACCTTCTTGCTCAGCATGAAGTCGATCCATTTCTCGGCCGCCGCATTGTCGCGGACACCCTTGGAGATGACCCAGTTGTCGAGCCAGGCAAGCGCGCCCTCGCTTGGGTTGACGTAGGCGACATGGGCGCCGATCTTCTGCAGCGCCTTGACCTGCTGCTGGCCGTAATTGGCCCAGATCAGGGCCACATCATTGTTCTGATAGATCTGCTGCGCCTCGTCGGCGGTGGTGTAGAAGCTCAGCACGTTGCGCTTGAGTTCGACCAGCTTGGCCTTGACCGCCGCCATCTGCTCTTCATTGAGGTTGAAGGGGTCCTTGTAGCCGAGCGTCAGCGCGGTGAACGAGAAATTATGCTCGCCATTGTCGTACGCCAGAACCTTGCCCTTGTAGGCCGGGTCCCACAGAACCGACATCGAGGTCGGCGCCGGCTTGACCTTGTCGGTGTCGTAGATCAGGCCGATGGAGTCGAAGCAGAACGGAATGCCGTAGACTTTGCCGTCCTTGGTGACGCCGCTGACCGCCGTCAGATCGCGGAAGCGAGGCAGCACTTCCTTCTGGTTGGCGAGCTTCGTCACGTCGATCGGCGACACCAGGTCGGCCTTGATGTAGCGCTGCAGCTGGGCGGTGTTGACGGCGAAGACGTCGAAGTCCTGGCCTTCGCTGCCCTTGATCTTGGCCCAGATCTCGTCGTCGCTGCCGATGAAGACGACATCGACGCCGATGCCGGTTGCAGCGGTGAAGTCCTTGACCCAGTCGGCATCGGCGTAGCCGTCCCAGGCCAGAACCCGCAGGTTCGCGGCGAGCGCCGCCGACGTCATCAGGCCGATGCCGAGCCCGATCGTTGCCATTCTCAGAAACAGTTTTTTCAGTCCCATTTTCAATCTCCCATTGTCATTCTGGTGGACCGCAGTTTCCGGACCTTCGCCGTCACAGCTGGGTGACAGCGACCAGTCCCTCGTCCGGCACCGACACCATCCGGTTGCGCAGTGGCTTGCCGAATGTCTGTGCCTGGATTTCATATTCGTCGCCGGAAGCCGTCTTGATGCCGGAGGCGTAGCTCATCACCGCCGCGCCGAAGAAATAGGCATGCAGGTCGCCCGCCCTGCGGTGCATCGGGTAGCGGAAATGGAAGTGTTCGAGATTGGCGATCGAGTGCGACATGTGCGCTTCGCCCGACAGGAATTCCTGCTCCCAGATGACAGTGCCGTCGCGCAGGATGCGCGAATGGCCGCGCACTTCGTCGGGCAGGTCGCCGATCAGCAGTTCCGGCCCGATCGAGCAGGAACGTAGCTTGGAATGGGCGAGGTAGAGATAGTTCTCGCCCTCTGTCACGTGGTCGGAATATTCGTTTCCGAGCGCATAGCCGATGCGATAGGGATGGCCGTCCGGCCCATTGACATAAAGCCCCACGATCTCGGCTTCCTCTGCACCGGCTTTCGCGAATGCCGGCATGGGCAGCGGCGCGCCGGGCGGCACAACGCAGGTGCCGACACCCTTGAAGAACCACTCCGGCTGGATGCCGATCTTGCCAGCGCCAGGCTTGCCGCCCTCCAGCCCCATGCGGAAGATTTTCAAGGAATCGGATTCGTCGGCACCGTCGCCATGGGTCAGAACATGCATCTGGTTGCGCGCAGCGGCACTTCCAGTATGGGTCAGGCCCGTGCCGGTGACCAGGAAGCGCGCCGGTTCCGGGTGGTCGACCGGGGCGAGCACGCGGCCATCGCGCAACAGCTGGTCGTAGTCGATCGTTGCAGCGCCCGCCCGCTTCTCGACCAGCGCTGCGATCGACGTGCCCTCGGCGATTGCCGCTTCGGCCAGCTCCAGCACGCTGCTGGTCTTTTCCAGCGGGTGCAGATGATTGCCGTCATCCGAGACACGGCCGACCCGTCTGCTGCCGTCGGCCATTCTGAACTGAACAAGACGCATGAACTAACCTTCTTCCTTTGAAGCCGTACGGGTCACACCCAGCCCGCATCGACGATGAACTGCTGGCTCGTGCACATGCGGCTGTCGTCGGCGGCGAGGAACAGCGCCATGCGCGCGATATCGGAGGGTTGCAGCCGGTCGGGCAGGCACTGCCTTTCCGCGATCTGGCGTTCGCCGGCCGGGTTCAGCCACAGGCGCATCTGGCGCTCGGTCATCACCCAGCCCGGCACCATGCAGTTGACGCGGATGCGCTCTGGCCCAAGCTCGCGGGCCAGCGCCCGCGTCATGCCGTAAACAGCGGCTTTCGCAGTGACATAGGCCGGGCAATCCGGATCGCCGACCATCCAGGTGATGGAGCCGAAATTGATGATCGAGCCGCCGCCCAGCGTGCTCATCTGCGGACGCACCGCCTGCGCCGCGAAGAACTGGTGGCGCAGATTGACCGCCATGCGGTCGTCCCAATAGGCAACCGTCACATCCTTGGTCTGGTGACGGTCGTCATTGCCGGCATTGTTGCACAGCGCCTGGATCGGGCCGTTGTGCTGCATCGCCTGGACGGTTGCCGCCTGCAACTCTTCGACGTTGCGCAGGTCGCAGGGAATGAACAGCGGTGCGGCATGTCCCTCGGACGCGATCGCGTCGACCAGACGCCGTGAAGGCTCCTCGGCCATGTCGACGAAGGCGACGCGGCTGCCTTGCGCGCAGAAATGGCGCACCAGGCTTTCGCCGATGCCGCTGCCGCCGCCGGTTATGAAGACGCTGCGGCCCTTGAGGCTGGGGTAGGCCGCGTAGCTGCCGATTTCATCCGTCATCGCGCGCCTCTCTAGTGCGAATGCCGAGGAATGCCGGCATCGCGCCGGCCGACGAGAAAGTCGAAATCGCAACCCCTGTCGGCCTGCAGAACGCGCTCGACATAAAGGCTCTGATAGCCGCCTTCCGGTGGCGCCGGCGGCTTCCAGTCACGCCGGCGGATTGCCAGCTCCTCATCCGATACCAAAAGTTCCAGCCGGCGGCCGGCGACGTCGAGCTCGATAAGATCGCCGTCGCGCACCAGCGCCAGGGCGCCACCCGCGGCTGCTTCCGGCGCCACATGCAGCACCACGGTGCCATAGGCGGTGCCGCTCATGCGCGCGTCCGAAATGCGCACCATGTCGGAGACGCCTTGCTTCAGCAGTTTCGCCGGCAGCGGCATGTTGCCGACCTCGGCCATTCCGGGATAACCGCGCGGCCCGCAATTCTTGAGCACCATCACCGAGGAGGCGTCGATGTCCAGCTCCGGATCGTCGATGCGGGCGTAGTAGTGCTCGATGTTCTCGAACACCACCGCCTTGCCGCGATGCTGCATCAGTTCGGGCGTTGCCGCGGACGGCTTGATGACCGCCCCGTCAGGCGCCAAATTGCCGCGCAGGATCGAGATGCCGCCTTCCTTGGTCAGCGGCTGGCTCAGCGGCCGGATCACCTCGCTGTTGTAGTTGGGCGCGCCATCGATCAATTCACCGATGGTCTTGGCGCTGACGGTCATGGCGTCGCGATGAAGAAGCCCCACTTCATCAAGCGACGCCATGACCGCAGCTAGCCCCCCGGCGTAGTAGAAATCTTCCATCAGGAACCGGCCCGACGGCATCAAATCGACAATGGTTGGAACGTCACGGCCAAGGCGGTCCCAGTCCTCGAGGCTGAGATCGACACCGATCCGGTTGGCGATGGCGATCAGATGCAGCACCGCGTTGGTCGAGCCGCCGATCGCGCCATTGACGCGAATGGCGTTCTCGAACGCTTGCCTGGTGAGGATCTGCGCGATCGTAACGTCCCTGCGGACGAGATCAACGATCTGGCGTCCGGCCATCTGGGCGAGTACGCCACGGCGCGAATCCACCGCCGGGATCGCGGCATTGTCCGGCATGCCGATGCCGAGCGCTTCGACCATGCTGGCCATGGTCGAAGCTGTCCCCATCGTCATGCAGCTGCCCGCCGACCGGCTCTGGCCCTGCTCTGCGGCGAGGAAGTCGGCGACAGACATCCGGCCGGCCTTCACTTCCTCGGCGAATTTCCAGACATGCGTGCCAGAACCGATATCCTGCCCGCGGAACTTGCCGTTGAGCATCGGCCCGCCGGAAACAGCGATGGTCGGCAGATTGCACGACGCAGCCCCCATCAGCAGCGCCGGCGTGGTCTTGTCGCAACCGACCAGCAGGATGACGCCGTCGATCGGATTGCCGCGGATGGACTCTTCGACATCCATGCTGACCAGATTGCGAAACAGCATGGCGGTGGGGCGCATGTTGCTCTCGCCCAGCGACATCACGGGGAATTCGAGCGGCAAGCCGCCGGCCTCATAGACGCCGCGTTTGACGTGATCGGCCAGCGCGCGCAGGTGGGCATTGCATGGGGTCAGTTCCGACCAGGTGTTGCAGATGCCGATCACCGGGCGGCCGTCGAAAGCGTCGGCGGGGATGCCCTGGTTCTTCATCCAGCTGCGGTGCATGAAGGCGTTCTTGCCTTCGCCGCCGAACCAGGCCTCGGACCGCAGTTTGCGTTTGGTGTCGGTCACGATGTCTGTTCCCGATCCTGGCGGCGCTTGTTGCGGTTCTCGACGCTGCGGCGCACGTCTTCCTCGGCATTGTCGATGAGCACCAGCAGCGCCTTTTGCGCGCCTGCCGCGTCGCCGGATGCAATCTTCTCGGCCACTTCCCGATGCAGCGGCAAAGAATGGCGCTGCCCGTCCGGATTGTCGTTGGAGAGGCGAAAGCTCATCACCAGCGCGGTTTCGACCAGTGCCGCCAGCGAGCCGATCAGCTCGTTGCCGGTCATGCGCAGGATGGTCTGATGGAACAAGAGGTCAGGTTTGGCGAAGCGGTCGCCGTCGTCGACCACGGCTTCCATTTCGGCCAGCGCGGCATTGATTTCGGCAATCTGTGCCGGTGTGGCGCGCTTGGCGGCGAGCGCGGCCGACATCGGCTCGATGGCCCGGCGCAGCTCGAACAGCGCCCGGACATCGTCGGCGCTGACACCGCTGGCGTAGCGCCACGACAGGACGTCCGGATCGAGGAAATTCCAGTCGGAGCGGGGACGCACCCTTGTGCCGGTCTTCGGCCGCGATTCGACAAGCCCCTTGCCGGCCAGAACCTTGATCGCCTCGCGCAGCACCGTGCGGCTGACCCCCAGCATCTCGCTGGAATCGTCGGCATTGGGCAGCGCCTCGCCGGGCAGGAAATCGCCTTGCACGATGCGCAACCCGATCTGCTCGACGACGGTCGCATGCAGAGCGGTGGAGCCGCTGGCGACCGCCACCGCAATCCTCGACGTTCGCGCCGTGCTGAAAGATTTCTTATTCTTCATACTATTCATATGATATGTCTTATAGGCGTTGCGATTGGAGTCAAGGGATGGGGGAGTGCCGATGACAAAGAATTCCGCTGCCGTTGCCGAGCAGCATCAAGAGCTGGTCTCGATCAGCGACGGCATTGCGACTGTAGAGATTGCCCCTGCCGCCGGCGGCGCGCTGGCGTCTTATCGCTGGCGGCAAAACGGATCCGTCGTGGATTGGCTGCGCCCCGCGGATCCGGCGGCGATCGACAGCCGCGATGCCGGCGCCATGGCCTGCTTCCCGCTGGTTCCCTATTCCAACCGCATAAGGGACGGCCGCTTCGCACTCGCCGGCCGTACCGTCGAACTGCCGATCAGCTCCGACGATCCGCACCATGAGCATGGCCATGGCTGGCGTCGGCCATGGACGGTCGTGCGGCACGAAGCCAGCACCACCGTCCTATCCTATCGCCATGCCGCCGATTCCTGGCCGTGGAGCTATGAAGCAAAGCAAGCGATCTCGCTGGTCGATGGCCGGCTGATCATTGCCCTTTCGCTGCGCAACCTCTCGGACACGCCGATGCCGGCCGGCTTCGGGCTGCATCCCTATTTCCCGTCGACACCGTGGACGCATGTCCAGGCGCGAGTTTCCGGCATGTGGGAGACCGATGCGGAAATCCTGCCCACCCGGCACGTCCTGCCGCCCGCTGGCGCCAACCCGACCACGGGCTTCGACGTGTCAGAGGCGGACTTCGACACGGTCTTCACAGGATGGGCGCGCCGCGCTCGGATCTCCTGGCCGGAGCATGGGCGGCAGCTGGACATCGAGGCCGAGGCCCCGCTCGATTTCCTCGTGCTCTACACACCGCCCGGCGAGCCGTTCTTCTGCGCCGAGCCGGTCAGCAACATCACCGATGCCTTCAACCGCAGGGGTGACACGGGCATCGACACCGGCTGCATCCTGCTGGCACCCGGGCAGATGCGATCCGCAAGCGTTCGCTTCACGCCTTCGCAGGCGATCTAATCGCCCAAGTCGAACCGCCCAATGCTAGGCCGGCTCAGAACGGATAATGCTGGCCGGGATCCTCGATCGTCACCCAGCGCAAATCGGTGAACTCGGCGATCGAGGCCTTGCCGCCGAAGCGGCCATAGCCCGAACCCTTGACGCCGCCGAACGGCATCTGCGCTTCGTCGCCGACGGTCGGGCCATTGATGTGGCAGATGCCGGCTTCGATGCGCGCGGCGACGGCAAACGCGCGCTTGATGTCGCGGCTGAACACGGCTGACGACAGCCCGTATTCGGTGTCGTTGGCGACACGCACGGCCTCGTCTTCGCCCTTGACGCGGATGATCGGCTTGACCGGCCCAAAGGACTCTTCGGCGTAGACGCGCATCGCCGGCGTGACATGGTCGAGCAAAGTCGCCTCGACCACGGTGCCGGTACGCTTGCCGCCGGCTACCAGCTTGGCACCCTTGGCGACGGCATCTGCAACCAGTTCCTCCATCTTGTCGGCCGCCTGGCTGCTGATCAGCGAACCGAGCACGACATGGCCGCGCGGATCGCCGGCCGGCAGTTTCGAGGCCCTGGCCGCCAGCTTGGAGACGAACTCGTCGGCGATCTTTTCGTCGACGATCAGCCGCTCGGTCGACATGCAGATCTGGCCCTGATGCATGAAGGCGCCGAAGGTGGCGGCGTTGACCGCCGCGTCGATGTCGGCATCGTCCAGCACCAGCAGCGGCGCCTTGCCGCCGAGCTCGAGCAGCGCCGGCTTCAGATGCCGTACGGCGAGTTCGGCGATGATCCTGCCGACCTTGGTCGAGCCGGTGAAGTTGACACGCTTGACCGACGGATGCGCGACCAGCGCCTCGACAATACCGGCGGCGTCCTTGGGGTCGTGGTGACGACATTGATCACGCCCTTTGGCAACCCAGCCTCGACCAGCACCTGGCCAATCAGCCGATGCGTGCCGGGGCACATTTCGGATGCTTTCAGCACCACGGTGTTGCCGCAGGCGATCGGCATTGCGATGGCGCGGGTACCGAGAATGACCGGCGCATTCCAAGGCGCGATGCCGAGGCAGACACCGGCAGGCTGGCGGATTGCCATGGCCAGCGTACCCGGCTTGTCGGAGGGGATGATCTCGCCCGAGATCTGCGTCGTCATCGCCGCCGCCTCGCGCAGCATGTTGGCCGCCAGCATGACGTTGAAGCCGGCCCAGGGACCGGTGGCACCTGTCTCTTCCATCATCAGCCTGGTGAACTCGCCGACCTTGGAGGCCATCACATCCGCCGCCTTCGACAGCAGAGCGCGGCGCTCGCCAGGCCCGGTCTTCGACCAGGCCGGGAAGGCGGCCGCCGCGGCTTCGATCGCGGCATTGGCATCAGCGATGCTGGCTGCGGCGGCGCGTGTCGCCAGCTTGCCGGTGAACGGGTCCATGCGGTCGTAGGAGGCCGAGCCGGACGCATCCCGTTTGTCGCCGTCGATCAGAAGTCCGATATCCATTGTAGTCTCCATCGCCCCGACTGGAGCTTCTTGATTAGAAGCCGAACATCTCGGCATTGATCGATGCTTCGAGGCCGCCGTCGACCGGCACGTTGGCGCCGTTGACCCAGCGCGCTCCGTCCGAACACAGGAACAGCACCACCGGTGCGATATCGCCCGACGTGCCGGCGCGCCCAACCCTGGCAATGTCGCTGTCGACACGGGCGTCGCCAAGCACGGTTCGGAACTGTTTCAGGATCGGTGTCTCGACCGGCCCGGGGCTCACCGCATTGACGCGGATGCCACGGCGTTTGAACAGCTCCTGATGCGCCGCGCGGAAGGTCCACAACAGCAGCAACTCCTTGGAGACGGGATAGCCTTCCTCGTTCCTGACCGCGTGCGTGCAGACCACGTCGGCAACATCGGGGAAACCTTCGATGCTGACCATCGAGGCGGCGCGGTTGAGATTGGCGCGCCAACCATAGCCGGCAATCGACGCGACGTTGACGATGGCGCCGCCTTCGCGAAGTCTTGGCGCCAGGCCTTCCGACAGCGCCCGCAGCCCGAAGAAATTGACGGCCAGCGTCGACGCCGCGCCGGTGTTGCCGGAGAGGCCGGCGACGTTGCAGAGCGCGTCGAGGCGCTGCGGCAGGCGGGCGATCAGCTCGTCGACACCGGCCTTCGACGAGATATCGGCCTTGACGAAACTGCCGACCACTGCCGCCGGCTCACGCACATCGACGCCGATCACGTCGGCGCCAAGCTGGCCGGCGAGTTCCGCCGTGCGAGCACCGATGCCGGAGGCGACACCGGTGATAAGGATCGTCTTGCCGAAAAGCATGGTCATGCCTTCTCCCGATGTGTTGTGGCTTGCTGTGGCGAAGGCATTGCATCGCCATCGGCGGCGGCTGAAGGGAACCTGACGCGGTAGCCGACCGGCAGCAGGCGGAGCCCAAAACGTTCCTCGATCGTCCCCCACAGGCCGCGCGGCAGGAAAAGCGAAAACAGCACGGCGGTGGCGCCGAGCCCGACCAGATACCAGACGCCAGTACCGCCGAACCATGTCTCGATGAGGAAGAACACCAGCGCGCCCAGAATGGCGCCCTCGAACGTGCCGATGCCGCCGACCAGCACCATGAAGATCATGTAGGCGGTCCACTGCACGTTGAAATAGGTCTTGGGCTGGAAGGTGATCGAGGTCGCCAGCCACAGCGCCCCGGCAATGCCGATGCCGAAGGCGGCAAGCACGAACAACAGCCGCTTGGTGCCGGTGACGCGCACACCGACCGAGGCAGCGGCATCCTCATTGTCGCGGATCGCCCGGATTGCCGCACCGGTGCTGCCGCGCAGCAGGCCAAACAGGATGGCGAGCAGGGCGGTCATCGACGCCAGCGCCAGCCAGTAGATCGCTGCCCGCCTGGCGCCCGCGTCGTAGACATTGAGCGAGATCAGCGATGTGCCGGTTTCGCCCTGCACCAGCCGGTCGAGATTGACCAGAAGATGCGTCAGCGCCGCGATCACCCACATGCCGATGGCGAACTCGCCATTCCTCAGCCGCAGCATGAACAGCGAGAGCGGCCAGGAGACGGCGCCAACGATAATTCCAGAGGCGAAGAGCGCGAGGAACGGGTTGAGGCCGGCATCGGCCAGCCGGATGGCGAAATAGGCGCCGAGCCCGAAGAATACCTGCTGGCCGACCGAGACCAAGCCGCCGAAGCCGGCCAGTGCGTTCCACATCGCCGCCAGGATCACATAGATGAACAAAGCCGTCATCCGGTCGACAGCGCCGGCCGACAGGAAGTGCGGCGCGATCGCCAGCAACGCGATGATGACAGCCACCGCAATCGCGGTGATGCGCGACGTCGCCGTGCCGCGCTCGATGACGGGGGAGGTCGAAAAGGCGCTCATGTTGGCTTCCTCGTGGGCAAGCGCAGCAGGCCGCGCAGGCCGAGGCCCGAAGTGGAGAGCCGAATGAACAGCACGATCAGGAACGCGACATGGCCGCCGATCAGAAAGCCTTGCGGATGCACTTGCGCGCCGAGCGTCTGGGCAAGCGCCAGCACGATGCCGCCGATCAGCGTTCCCCACAGCGACCCGGCGCCGCCGATTACCGCCGCCTCGAAAGCGAACAGCAGTTGCGGCGCGCCGGCATAGGGATCGAAGGTGGCGCGCATGCCGAGGAACGCGCCGGCAAGGCCGACCGTGACCATGGCGATGGCAGCGGCGATCGCATTGGCGCGGCGCGCATCGACCCCGACCAGGCCTGCGGTATCAGGGTCTTCCGAGGTGGCGCGGATCGAGCGGCCAAGTGTTGTGCGGGTGAGGAACAATTGCAGCCCGCCCAGCAGGATGACGGCGCTGGCGAACATGATCACGGCGAGCTTGCCGACATAGATGCTGCCCGGCCATTCCCAGGAATCATAGGAGAGGCTGCCGATATAGGGCGCCAGTGAACGCGTGTCGGCGCCGAACTGCTCGAACAACAGATTGTCGATGACGATGGCCAGGCCGAATGTGGTCAGGATCGGCAGCAGCGCTCCGCCGCGCGCGCTGCGTTCGAGCAGGAAACGCTGCAGCGCCCAGCCGATCGCTGCCATCAACGGCAGGACGATGAGCAGGCCGACAAAGGGCGAGACATGGAACCGCGAGGCCAGCCACCACAGCGCAAAGGCGGCGAACACGGCAAGGCTGCCATGGGCGAGGTTGATGATGCGCATCACCGAAAACATGAAGGACAGGCCGCAGGCAATCAGCGCGTAGTAGCCGCCGAGAAGGATGCCCTGGATGATCTGGTTGCTCATGCGGGAACGTTCCCGGGGCTCTTCCGGTGCAGGCCGAAATAGGCCTTCGTCACATCCTCGCGCGAAACCTGTTTGCTCGGTCCTTCGAGCGCGACACGCCCTTCGAGCATGCAGATAACCCTGTCGGAAACCGCGAGCGCGCGGTTGAGGTCCTGCTCGACCAGAATGATGGTCGTGCCGGAGGCGATCAGCCCTTGCAGGGCGGAGTAGACGCGGTCGACGATCAGCGGCGACAGGCCGAGCGAGACCTCGTCGAGCAGCAGCACGTCCGGATTGCTCATCAGCGCGCGGCCGATCGCCGTCGCCTGCTGCTCGCCGCCTGATAGATGGCCCGTCTTGGCGTGGCGGCGTGGCTTCAGATTGGGGAACATCTCGAGCACCTTGTCGACGCTCCAGTCGCCCGGCCGGCCGGCGGTCTTGCCGAGCAGAAGGTTCTCCTCGACCGTCATCTGCACGAACAGTTTTCGCCCCTCCGGCACCAGCGCGATGCCCATGCCGACACGCTTGTGCGATGGCATGTCGGTGAGATCGGCACCGCTGAGCAGCACGCGTCCGGCCGCCGGCTGGTGCGCGCCGGCGATTGCCCTCAGCAGCGTCGTCTTGCCGGCGCCGTTGGCACCGACCAGCGCCAGCGTTTCGCCGCGCTCGATCGTGAAGCTGACGCCGCGCACCGCTTGCAGCAGGCCATGCCGGACAACCAGGTTCTCGACCGAAAGCAGGCTCATTTCGGGCCCCCGCCGAGATAGGCGCGCACGACTTCGGGGTCGGCCATTACCGTTTGCGGATCGCCGTCGGCAATGATCTTGCCGGCATCCATGCAGATCAGCCGCTCGGCCACTTGCAGGAGAATGTGGACGATGTGCTCGATCCAGACGATGCCGATCTTGCGCCGGCGCAATTCCTTGATCGTATCGACCAGTTCGCCGGCTTCGCCATCGGTCAGCCCGCCGCCGATCTCGTCCAGCAACAGCAGCGTCGGCCTTGCGGCAAGCGCGCGCGCCAGTTCCAGCCGCTTGCGGTCGAGCAGGCCGAGCGTTTCGGCGCGCCGGTTGGCAACGCCGAGCATGCCGCACAGTTTCAGCGAGCCGAGCGCCTCCTCATAGGCCTCGTCGCGGCCAAGGCCGGCGCCATGCGACGCGGCGACGAAGACATTCTCGAAGGTGGTCATGCCGCTGAACGGTTTCGGCACCTGGTGCGTACGCACCAAGCCGAGCCTGCAGCGTTGTGTCGCCGGCAGGGACGTCACGTCGCCGCCCTTGAAGCGGACCGTACCTGAGCTTGGTGGAAAAGCCCCGGCAAGCACGCTGAGCAGCGTGGTCTTGCCGGCGCCGTTCGGGCCGACAATGCCGACCGCTTCATCTGCTTCCATGCTGAAATCGACGGCATCCAGCACCGCAAGCGCGCCGAAACGCTTGTGGATGCCGGCGGCGGTGAGAACAGCCTGTTGTTGCGGATGGGTCACCAGGCGATCCTCGTCAGCGGTCCATCAGCCGTTGTAAGGCAGAAGCTTGGCCTCGACGGGCACTTTCGGATCGGTTGCGTTCTCGGTCACGACGTAATCGAGCGGGAACTTGCTGCCTTCCTTCGCGGCCACCCACTGCGTGCCGATGATGGGGCCTGGCGAGACATTGGCCACCGGGCCGCTGGTGAAGTCGACCTTGCCGACCATGGTCTCGGTCTTGAGCGTGCTGAGCGCCTTGGCCACCGCCGCCTTGTCCTTGGCATCGCTGCTCGACTTCAATGCCTCGAAGCCGGCGTCGAGCAAGGACATCGAGGCGCCGAGCTGCTGCGTCCACTGCTTGCCGCTCGCCGCCTCGTAGCCGTCGGCCAGTTCGGTGCCTGAAACGCCGGTCAGCGGCGACTTGTAGGGGAAGGCCTTGTGCCAGTAGGCGGCGCTCGAAATCTTCACGCCGAGATCGCCGAGCGCTTCGATGTCGGACGGGAACAGACCGGTCTTGGCGACCTGGCAGATCTTGATCTGCTTGATCAGCCCTTGCTGTGCCGCCTGACGCCAAAAGGCTGCGAAATCCGGCGGGATCGGGAACGAGTTGAAGATCTCGACGCCTTCCTGCTTGAACAGCGCGATCTGCGAGGAATAGTCGGTGGTGCCGGTTTCATAGGCGCCGGGATCGACAATGGTAAAACCTTGCTTGGCCAGCAGCGGCGCCAGATTGGCGCGGATGGCGTTGCCGTCGGCATCGTTCGGATACATGACGCCGACCTTCTTGTTGGTCTCGATCAGGTTCCATTGCGAGATGTAGGTTTTGAAGAACTCGCCGACGCCGAAGCCGAAATGATAGGTCCATTTGAACGGCGAGGGCGCGCCGGGCTTCGCGCCACGGCCGAAATACCAGGCTTCCCACGGCATGACGGTCGACAGGCACGGCACGCCGGCGGCTTCGCAGGCATCGGCCACCGGGTTGATCACCTCCGGTGTCGACACCGCCAGCATCAGGTCGATGGCCTGGTTATTGATCAGGTCCTTGGCCAGCTGGCCAGCACGTGACGGATCGGACTGTGTGTCCTGGTCGAGGATCTCGACGCTGTATTTCTTGCCGCCGATGTCGAGACCGCCGGCCAGTGCCTTACGGGCCAGGTCGAGCACATAGCCGTCGGTCTGGCCGAAGCCGGCGAGCGGCCCGGTGCGCGGGCTGACGAAGCCGATCTTGAGCGTGTCGCCAGCCTGGGCAAAGGCGCCGCGGCCGCCAAGCGTGAGAGCCGCGCCACCAGCGATCGATGTGGCGATGAACTGGCGCCGGGAAATGCCGCGAATACTGGATTTGCTGCCTATAGCGTGGGTCATGCGTTCCTCCCTCTGTGCTCCTCGGTCGCCACAGTGCACCAGCGATTTGGTTCGGTAAAATGATATTTTGTGGTGTTTCGTTAACCCCTGGGTTAGCAAATTTCAGACATTCTCAGGCGTCAGCTGCCTTGGCTTGCCGCTTCGCGGATGGTCTGCAGCAGGATGGAAAAGGCCGGCGAGGGCGCAGTGTCCGTCCGCATCGTCAGGCCGACCGGCCCCTTGGTTTCCTCGGTGTTGACCGGCAAGGCGACGAAGGCGCCGCTGCCGAGCTCGTTGGCAACGACGCCGGCCGAAATGATCCAGACAGCATTGCTTTGCCGCAGGAAGGCGCGGCCGAAGGAGTCCGAGACGGTTTCGATCTCGGTTGCCGGCGCGGTCATGCCGTTCGTGATGAACAGGCGATCGACGAAGGGGCGGATGACCGATTCCCGTGTCGGCATCAGCATCGGGAATTCGTCGAGCCGTGCGAACACATCCTGTCCCGGATCGAGCAGCGGATGTCCCGCTCGCACCACGAACAGCACGGGTTCGGAATAGAGGTGCTCGAAGAAGAAGCCGGTCATGTTTTCAGGCGCCGCCAGCCGTCCGACGACGAGATCGAGTGCGCCGGTGCGCAACTGTTCGAGAAGCACCGCATTCTCGCCGGTGACGATCTTGATCGCCGCACCAGTGCCCTCCTTGAGGAACAAGGTCATGGCGAGCGGCATCACCCGCGCCGACACCGTCGGCAGCGCGCCGATGCGGATCGGGTGCCGGTTGACCGCGCCGTCCTGGCGGACGGAATCGACGCCTTGCCTGAGTGCCGTGATCGCCGTGCCGGCATGGCGAAGGAAGATTTCGCCGATACGCGTCAGCCTGATGCCGCGGCCGTCGCGTTCGACCACCGCAACACCCAGTGCCTCCTCCAGTTCGCGCAATGTCTTGGTCACCGCCGGTGGGCTGACATGCAGCAGGTCAGCCGCTCGCGCCACGCTTCCTTGCCGCGCAACTTCCAGGAATGCCTGCAGGTGACGGAACCGGATGCGGCTCTCGGACATGGATTTGATAACCCCTGAGTTAATGAAACGGCGCAAAATATCATTTTACCGAACCAAACGCCTTGTGCAATGTGGAGATGGAGGACCGAAATCGTGCCATTCGTCACCATCGGCGGCATCACGCTGCACCATCGCCACATCAAGGCGACCGGCAATGCGCGCCCGATCATATTCATCAATTCACTCGGCACCGACTTTCGGATCTGGGACGAAATTGTCTCGGCGCTTGATGGTGAAATGCCGCTTCTGGTCTACGACAAGCGCGGTCATGGGCTGTCCGATATCGGCGACATCAGGTCGATCGACGATCATGTCGACGATCTCTCGGCGCTCATCGATCATTTCGGGTTGGAGAAGGTCGTGCTGTGCGGACTGTCGGTCGGTGGCCTGATCGCCCAAGGCTTCTATCGCAGGCGCCCCGATATCGTAGAGGCCATGATCCTGTGCGACACGGCCCACAAGATCGGCACGACAGAGAGCTGGAACACACGCATCGCGACGGTCGAAAGCAAGGGTATCCAGGCCATTGCGGATGGCGTGCTCAAAGTGTGGTTCACGCCCGCCTTCCACGCGACGCGTCTGGCCGAGCTGGACGGCTATTGGAACATGATGACCAGGCAAGCGCTCGCAGGTTACATCGGGACTTGCGCGGCCGTTCGCGATGCGGATTTCACCGACAGCGCGCGCCGCATCGCGGTGCCGACGCTCTGCATCGCCGGCGACCAGGATGGCTCGACGCCTCCCGATCTTGTCCGCTCGCTTGCCGAGTTGATCCCCGGCGCGCGCTTCGAGATCATCCGCGACGCCGGACACATTCCGTGCGTCGAACAGCCTGAAGCGCTGATCGCCCTGATCCGCGATTTTATCGCATCGCTTGCCCCTGGAGCAGAAACCCATGGATGAAGTCCCCGGCAACGCAGCCAGATATCGCACCGGCCTCGCGGTGCGGCGCTCCGTGCTCGGCGACCGGCATGTCGACCGAGCCGAGGTCGCCGCGACGGATTTCGACCAGCCTTTCCAGGAACTGATCACCGAGTCGGCTTGGGGAACCGTGTGGGCGCGGCCGGGCTTCACCAAGCGTGAGCGTTCGATCGTCACGCTGGCGCTGCTGGCCGCACTCGGCCATGATGAGGAGGTCGCCATGCATGTGCGCGCCACCGTCAACACCGGTGCTTCGCGCGACGATATCTGCGAAGCGTTCCTGCATGTCGCCATCTATGCCGGCGTGCCGGCCGCCAACCGCGCCTTCAAGATCGCCAAGGACGTGTTTTCGGAAATGGACGGAAACCAGAATGCCCGCTAAATCCGGCTCGAACCGGAGACCCGAGACCGGCGCCTTCTTCCAGCGCGACCGGACCTGGCATCCGCCTGTTCTGACGCCGAACTACAAGACCTCCGTGCTGCGTTCGCCGCAGAAGGCGCCGTTGTCGTTCGACAACACGCTGTCGGAGATTGCAGGCCCTGTCTTCGGCCACGCCATGCTCGGCGAACTCGACGCCGACCTGATCCACAATTTCGCCAGACCCGGCGAGAGCGCCATCGGCGAGCGTATCATCGTCTATGGGCGGGTGCTCGACGAACGCGGCGTTGGCGTGCCCGGTGCGCTGCTCGAATTCTGGCAGGCCAATGCCGGCGGCCGCTACCGCCACAAGAAGGACGGCTATTTGGCGCCGCTCGACCCGAATTTCGGTGGCTGCGGCCGCGCAATATCAGGCGAGGATGGCGGCTATGTCTTTCGCACCGTCAAGCCCGGTCCCTATCCCTGGCCGAACGGGCCCAACGACTGGCGGCCTTCGCATATCCATTTCTCGGTCTTTGGCCACGGCTTCGCACAGCGGCTGATCACGCAGATGTATTTCGAGGGTGACCCGCTGATCTGGCAATGCCCGATCGTGCGCGGCATCCCCGACAAGGCAGCGATCGAGACGCTGATCGCCACACTCGACATGCAGGCGACGATCCCCTTCGACGCGCGCGCCTACAAGTTCGACATCGTTCTGCGTGGCCGCCGCGCATCGCTGTTCGAAAACAGGCTGGAGGGCAATTGATGGCTCAATTGCTCGACCGGCTCAGGGAAAGCCCCTCGCAGACCGCGGGACCCTACGTCCATATCGGACTGACGCCCAATTTCTGCGGCATCGGTGGCGTCTATCCCAGTGATCTTGGCGCCACCATGGTCAACGACAAGACCAAGGGTGAGCGCATCGGCTTGCGCATCCGGGTGCTCGACGGCACGGGCACGCCGCTCAAGGACGCGCTGATCGAGATCTGGCAAGCGGATGCCGAGGGGCTCTACAATTCGCCGGCCGAACTGCGCGGCGCCGCCGATCCGAATTTCTTCGGCTGGGGACGTTGCCCGACCGACATGGACACCGGCCTGTGCACGTTCGAGACGATCAAGCCGGGCCGCGTGCCGTTCAGGGATGGAAGCCTGATGGCGCCGCACATCACGCTCTGGATCGTCGCGCGCGGCATCAATCTCGGCCTGCACACACGGCTCTATTTCTCCGACGAGGAAAAGGCCAATGCCGAGGATGCGATCCTGGCGCGCATAGAGCACCGCGTTCGCGTGCCGACGCTGATCGCCGAGCGCCAGGGCGACACCTACGTCTTCGACGTCCATCTCCAGGGGGAGAAGGAAACGGTCTTCTTCGACAGCTGATGGTCAGGAGGAGCAGGACATGACCGTATCGCCCTTCGACCATCCACTGCTCTCCGCCCTTCTCGGCGACGAGGAAGCCAGCCGGCATTTTTCCGTCGAGGCGGAGATCGAGGCGATGCTGGCCTTCGAGCGTGCGCTGGCGGAGGCGGAGGCTGAAAACGGGATCATCACCAAGGATGTTGCCGCAGCGATCGTGGCCACACTTGCCACATTCCGGCCCGACACCGCCTTGCTGCGGGCTGGTGTCGCCAAGGACGGCGTCATGGTGCCGGAACTGGTGCGCCAGATCAGGGCGGCTATCGGCGAACCGCATGGCGCGAAAGTGCATTTCGGCGCGACCAGTCAGGATGTCATAGACACCTGCCTGATGCTTCGGCTGAAATCCGTCGTCGAGCATCTCGATCTGCTCCTGACCGAAACCGTCATACGCCTCGCCTCACTCGAAGAGCGCTTCGGAGGCAGGGTGCTGACCGGAATGACGCGCATGCAGCCGGCGATCCCGATCAAAGTTGCGGATCGCGTAACAGCTTGGCGGGCGCCGCTGCAACGGCACCAGGAAAGATTGTCCGAACAATCGAGGCGCCTGCTGGTGGTGCAGTTCGGCGGTGCCGCTGGCACACTGGAAAAACTAGGCGACAAAGGCCCGGCGGTGCGCGCGGCCCTCGCGGCAAAGCTCGATCTTGCCGACGCCCCGCAATGGCAGAACCAGCGTGATGCACTCGCCGACTTTGCCGGCCTGATGTCTCTAGTGACCGGCAGCCTCGGCAAGTTTGGCCAGGACATCGCGCTGATGGCGCAGGGGGGAACCGAGATCGAGCTTTCCGGTGGCGGCGCCTCGTCGGCCATGCCGCACAAGCAGAATCCGGTGAAGGCCGAAGCACTGGTGGCGCTTGCCCGCTTCAACGCCACTCAGCTTTCCGGCATGCATCAGGCGCTCGTGCATGAGCAGGAGCGCTCGGGCGCGGCCTGGACGCTGGAATGGCTGCTGCTGCCGCAGATGGTCGTTGCAACGGCCGCGTCGCTGCGCCTTGCCGCCGAACTGGCCGGACAGGTCGAAAGTCTGGGGCGCTGATGCGCACGCAAATCGTCATCGTCGGGTCCGGACCGTCCGGCCTGCTGCTTGGGCAGCTTCTGGCCGGCATCGGCGTCGAGACGGTCATTCTCGAACGCGCAAGCCGCGACCATGTGCTTGGTCGCGTGCGGGCAGGGGTGCTCGAACAAGGCACGGTCGAACTGTTGGAACAGGCCGGCGCGGCGGCACGGCTGCATGCCGAAGGGCTGCCGCATTCCGGCATCTCGCTAGCCTTTGACGGACGCCTGCACCGCATCGACCTTACCGCACTCACCGGCGGCAAGCATGTCACCGTCTACGGCCAGACCGAGGTGACGCACGATTTGATGGACAAGCGCGACGCCGCAGGACTGACCACGATCTACGAGGCGGCAAATGTCGCGCTGCACGATTTCGATGGCGACGCGCCTTTCGCCACCTATGACCGGGATGGGGTCACGCATCGGGTCGAATGCGACTTCATTGCGGGCTGCGACGGCTATCACGGCGTCAGCCGCAAATCGGTGCCCGAGCGTGCGCTGAAGACCTTCGAGCGGCAGTATCCGTTCGGCTGGCTCGGCGTGCTGGCTGAAGTGCCGCCGGCCGATCACGAACTGGTCTACGCCAATCATGAGCGGGGTTTTGCGCTGTGCTCGATGCGCTCGACGCACCGCAGCCGCTACTATGTGCAATGCCCGCAGGACGATCGCGTCGAGGCGTGGTCCGACGACCGCTTCTGGGACGAGTTGCGCCGCCGCTTGCCGCAGCAGACCGCCGCAAGCGTCGTCACCGGCCCATCTTTCGAGAAATCGATCGCGCCGCTGCGCTCCTTCGTTGCGGAGCCAATGCGCTTCAGCAGGCTTTTCCTGGTCGGCGACGCCGCCCACATCGTGCCGCCGACCGGCGCCAAGGGCCTCAACCTCGCCGCCAGCGACGTGCGCTATCTCTTCGCAGGTTTGCGCGACTTCTACGGCGACAAAACCATGGCTGGCATTGATTGCTATTCGCAAAAGGCGTTGGCACGGGTCTGGAAGGCGGTGCGCTTTTCCTGGTGGATGACGACGATGCTGCACCGTTTCCCGGATACCGGCGACTTCGGCCAGCGCATCCAGGAGGCCGAGCTCGACTACCTCGTGCAGTCGCGTGCCGCATCGACCGCGCTTGCCGAAAACTATGTCGGCCTGCCCTACTGAGGGCTGCGGATCATCCGGCGCCTTGCTGCCTGGCAAAATCCAAAAGCATCGGCCGCTGCCCCTTGAGGATCTTCACTTCGGCCTCGAGTAAGGTGAACCAGCCTGCTCTGTCGACCTCCGGGAAGTCCTTCAGGGATCCAGACCGTGGCGGCCATTCCATGGTGAAGCTGTTGCTCCTGATGGCGGCCACATCGATGTCGATGGTCGCCTCGACAGACCAGGCCGAGACGATCTTGCCGCCCGGTTGCCTGTAGTCGCCGAGACGCTCGAAGGAGCCATCGACCTTGACGCCGAGTTCTTCCCCGGTCTCGCGTTGCGCTGCCGTCAACTCGTCCTCGTTGTCGCCGACAAGGCCCTTTGGGATCGACCACGCACCATCGTCCTTCTTCGCCCAGAACGGTCCGCCCGGGTGAACCAGCAACACCCTGAGATCGTCGTCGCTGCGGCGATAGATCAGCAATCCCGCACTGCGTTTTGCCATTTTATACGTCCGTCTGCGAAGCCGGCAGCCTGCCGATGGTCCTTGAATCGTTGACGCAAACCTTGCACCAAGGGATTGCGACGCTATGTCAGGCGCGTCTGCATTGCACCTCACGCGCGAGTCCGGCAATCTGATACCATCGCTTATTTGGCGGCACGAAGGCTAGGTGACGATGCAACTCGGTCTTATTGGCTACTATAGCGACTTCGTGGTGTATCCGCTGGTGATCGCCGTGCTGGCAGTGGCCGGGTTGCTCGAGGCCGGCGAAGAGAGTGCGCCAGGCTGGATAGGCACGGTCCTCGCCTGTCTCGGGGTCTGGACGCTGACCGAATACCTGCTGCACAGGTTCGTCCTTCACCACATCCCCTACATCAAGGACCTGCATGATCGTCACCATGTCGAGGAGCGCAGTTCGGTAGGCACGCCGACCTGGCTCAGCCTCGGGGTGCATGCCCTGGTCGCGTTTGTGCCCGTTTGGGTGGTCTCGGACTTCGCAACCGCGAGCGCGGTAAGCTGCGGGCTGATGCTGGGATATCTCTGGTACATCAGCGTTCACCACATGATTCATCATTGGCATCCCACGCATCCCAGCTATCTCTACACGCTCAAGCGCCGCCATGCCGTGCATCATCACATCGACGAAGCGGCCAATTTCGGTGTAACGTCGGCATTCTGGGATCGCATTTTCGGTACGGCGCGCCTCTGAAGCCAGCTCAGCCTCGGCCGCTCAACGCCTCTTTCCGCGACCGCCAGGCGACTTGGCTCCGCGAGGTCCGCTCTGAACCGGCGTGTTGTGCTGGTTTTCGTCGGACAGCTTGCGCCAGCGGGCAAGGCGCTCGGGATCGAGCGTCCCGGCCTTCAAGGCAGCCTGCACCGCGCAGCCCGGCTCATGCACATGGGTGCAATCGCGGAATTTGCACAGCGGCGCGAGCTCGGTGATTTCGGCAAACAGCGTGTCGATGCCGGAGGCGACGTCGCTGACCTGCAGCGTCCGCATTCCCGGCGTATCGATCACCCAGCCGCCGCCGGCAATGGCGTGCAGGGATCGCGACGTGGTGGTGTGGCGTCCCTTGGAATCGTGCTCGCGAATGTCCCCGGTCTGTTGCGGCGATTGCTGCGCCGATCCGGCCAGCGTGTTGACCAGCGTCGACTTGCCGACGCCCGAGGAGCCGATCAGCGCCACCGTCTGGCCGGCACCGCACCAGGCAGCCAAGACGGTTGCGGCATCCGATGTGCGGGGGTTCAGCATCACGACCGCCAATCCACGCTGCAGCGCGGCGGCCTGCCTTTGGTACGCCTCGGCGTCTTCGGCTGTATCGGCCTTGGTCAGCAGGATCACCGGCGTCGTTCCGGCCTCGTTGGCCAGCGCCAGATAGCGCTCGAGCCGGGCGGGATTGAAGTCGGCATTGCACGAGGTGACGATGAACAGCGTGTCGACATTGGCCGCGGCAAGCTGCGGCACCCTGCCGCCCTGGGTGCGGCGTTCCAGCACCGTCTTGCGGGTCAGGCGGCGCTGCACAAGGTGGTCATGCCCATAGACCAGCACCCAGTCGCCGACGGCATAGTCGCCGGTGTTCGCCTGCGCCGTCAGCGTCAGATCGATCGGGCCTGCCTGGGACAGACCGGTCAGGCGGTCGCGATGGACCGTGGCGATCCGCGTCGGGATAAGATTGGCTTCGCCGGGCTCGAGCTGGTCGCCAAAAAATTCCGTCCAGCCCAGGCTGGCGAGCGATGGCGTGGAGTGATCCGTCACGGTTTTGACCACGGCGTCGCGGACATTGGACAGTATCCCTGGCAAAATCGAAGGAGAGGCGGACCACAACCTCGGTGGGCGATTGCCCAAGCCGTGTATGGGCGGCATGGCGGCATTTGGCAAGCAGGGCCGTGGGCCGGGCGGCAAGCTTCTGCAGCCTATCCCTTGATCGCCGAGCCGACGATGGAATCGACGAAAAAGCGCTGCAGGAAGACGAACAGCAGCAGCGGCGGCAGCACGGCAAGCGTTGCGCCGGCCATTACCAGCCCGGTGTTGACGGCGCCACGCCGAGCGCTTGCATCAGCGCTTCCGTCGATTTCAGGGCGTCAATAAATAATTTGACGTACGTAATGTTTTTGCGTTGTATTGAGAACTGCGAAAATTTGACTGAATAAGTTCGCTCACGCATTGCCGCTCCCGGGCAACGGCCGCATGACTGTTACGGTCGGATCGGCCCGGCAGGCGAATGGGCAAGGGGACCTGAAATATCGATGGCGGAGAAGACGCACCGCACGATGGATGACTTCGCCCAGGCATGTGGCGTGTCACGGCCGACGCTGTCCAAATATTTCGACGATCCGGCGAGCGTGAAGCCGGCGACGCGGGCGCGCATCGAAGCCGCGCTGCGCTCCTCGGACTATCAGCCGAACCTTTTCGCCCGCAATCTCAACCGCAAGCGCACCCGCAACATCGGCATCGTCGTGCCGACGATTACCGATCCGTTCTACGCCGAGATGGTCAGCCGCATCGAATTTCGTTGCCGCGACGAAGGCTACTGGCCGATCGTCATCTCGTCGCATGGCTCGCCGAAGCTGGAAGCGGAGTCGGTCAGGACGCTGCTGTCACTGAAGGTCGCCGGCGCGATCATTGCTCCGCTCGGCCTGGCTTCCGACCGCAGCGTCTTCGACAAGCTCGGGCAAGACATTCCGATCGTCTATTTCGACACCTATATCGAGGGCGATACGCCGTTCGTCGGCAACGACAACCGGCAGAGCGTGTCGACCATCGTCGACTATCTCTGCCGCTCGGGCGAGCCGCCGGCCTATCTCGACATTCCGCATGTCAACCACAACTCAGGCGAACGCCAGGAAAGCTACATCGCCGCGATGGAGACCGCCGGTTTCAAGCCGGTCGTCATCGAAGCCGCGCGCGATTACACCTGGGACTTCGAACGCATCGGCTACGAGCAGACGGAAAAAATGCTGGAGGCCGGCACCTTGCCTGGCCGCACCATCCTGTGCGCCAATGATCGTCTAGCCTTTGGCGTGATGGCGGCAGCGTACTCGCGCGGCCTCAAGGTCGGCCGCAAGCCCGATTGCGATCTGCGCGTTGCGGCGCATGACGATCATCCGCTGAGCCGCTACACCTGTCCGGCGCTGACCACCATGGCGCAGGATTTCACCGCCATGGCCGGGCGCAGCGTCGAGATCCTGCTGGCTCTGCTGGACGAGGCCGATCCGCCAAAGCAGGGCCTGGCGCGCACCGTCAAGCTCGGCGCCACCCTGGTGATGCGTCAGTCGGCCTAACCGGTCGGCGTCGATCCCTCGAAGTGGCGCCAGGCAGCCACCGCCTCGGCCACGGCTTGCCGGGCAGCGGCGATATGGCGTCCCATCGAGACGAAGCCATGAATCTGGCCTGGCCATTGCCGCAGGATCACAGGCACGCCCGCGGCTTGCAGGCGGGCCGCATAGGCGGCCGCTTCGTCGGCGAGGATGTCACAGCTGGCAAGCGCGACGTATGCCGGCGCGACGCCGGCAAGATCAGGCGCCAGCAAGGGCGAGACGCGCCAGTCCATGATGTCGTCGGGCGTTCGCACATAGTGGTCGCGGAACCATGCCATGGTGGTTGCGGTGAGGCCGAAGCCGTCGCCGAAACGCCGGTAGCTGTCCGATGTCTGCCGCGCATCGGTGTTGGGATAGATCAGGATCTGCGCGGCAAGCGCTGGAGCCAGCCCATCGCGGGCAAGCAGCGCCAGCACGGCGGCGAGATTGCCGCCAGCACTGTCGCCGGCGACAGCGATGCGGGTCTGGTCGATGCCGAGATCGGCGGCGTTCTCCGCCATGAAGCGGAGCGTCGCCACGCAATCCTCCAGCCCGGCGGGAAATTTGTGTTCCGGCGCCAGGCGATAATCGGGACAGACAATGACGGCGCCACCGAGATTGGCCATCAGGCGGCAGATCTCGTCATGCGAATCGAGATTGCCGATGACCCAGCCGCCACCATGCAGATAGAGCAGCGCCGGCGCCCCGCTTTGTGGCGCGCCGATGCCGCGATGGATGCGCAGCGCAACAGGTCCGTTCGGGCCGTCGATCTGTTGTTCTGAGGTCGCAGCAGTCGGCTCGTGCTCGCCCTGCAGCGTCGGGAACGAGGCGTTGTAGGCGGCGCGCGCCGCCGCCACGCTGCCGTTCTCGAACGGCTCGCTGCCGGCTGCACGACCGATTTCGAGGACGCGCAGCGCATCCGGATCGAGCGTCATGATCATACCTCAGGCCAGCAGGTCGCCTGCCTCTTCCTCGGTCAGCAGGGTCGGCTGGACGACATCGCCCGAGACGGCGACCGAGCCCTGTGTTTCACCGGAGCGCAGGATCGCCTCCATGATCTCCAGCACATGCAGCGCAAGGCTGCCGGAGGCGCGGGGCGCGTTGCCGGTTTGAAGCGAGCGCACCAGATCGGCGACGCCGAGCATGCGGTAGTTGGCGCGGTCTGGCGCGACATAGGGCCAGTTGCGGGCGCCGTAGAGGTCGCCTTCGCTGGCGAAATCCTTCCACTCGGTGCCGCGTTCGGACAGCGACACGGTGCCGCCGAACGTGTCGGGGTCGGGCAGGCGCAGCGATCCCTCCGTGCCATGCAGTTCGATCGGATGGTTGGAGTGGCGAAAGACATCCCACGAGGCGCCGAAGGTGACGGTCGCGCCGGAGCGGAACTCGAGCAGCGACAGCACGTTGGTCGGCGTGCCGACCTTGAATGTGGTGTTCTTGAATGGCCCGTCGGCTGATATCAGCCGTTCCTCCTGGCCGCGTGTCGCCATCGCCATGACGCGCTCGACCGGACCGAGCAGATTGACCAGCATGGTCAGATAATAGGGACCCATGTCGAACACCGGCCCACCGCCCGGCTGGTAGTAGAATTGCGGGTTGGGATGCCAGTGCTCCATGCCGCGGCCCATCATGAAGGCGGTGCCGGTAACCGGGCGGCCGATGGCGCCCTCGTCCATCAGCCGGCGGGCGCGGCGTCCGGCAGCTCCAAGGAAAGTATCGGGCGCCGAGCCGAGCAGCAGGCCGCGCGACCGCGCCTCGTTGACCAGGCGCCGTCCATCGGCGGCCGAGGTCGCAAGCGGCTTTTCGGTGAAGACGTGCTTGCCCGCCGAAAGCGCGGCAAACGAAATGTCGAAATGCGCCGCCGGAATGGTCAGGTTGAGGACAAGATCGATTTCGGGATCGGCCAGCAGCGCATCGACGCCGAGCGCCCTTATGCCATATTCCTTTGCCCGCACCGCCGCCATGTCGGCCGAGATATCGGCGCAGGCGCGCAATTCGATGCCGCCGAAGAGGGCGGCATTGCGCAGGTAAGTCATCGAGATGTTGCCGCATCCGATGACGCCGATTCCGAGTTTCGTCTTTGTTTTTCCGTGCATTTTCGATCGTACCTCCCGACGCGGTCATGGTCTGCCGGATCCGCCCAGAGGTAACGGATCGCTTTCCCAAAGGGCTATACAACATTTTAAATATTGACGCGCGTAAAATTTTTATACAACATGCGAAAATGCTGGCGCGATATCGGGAGGCTGCCAGCCCCAGGAGGAGAAAATGACAGACATGAAAAAACGGCCGGCCGCCGCACCTAAGCCTGTGGGTCATGTGACGATCGCCGATCGCCGGCAATTTCTCATTAGTTCCGCTGGCCTTCTCGGCGCGGCGGCGTTCGGGGCAGGGACATCTCTTGGCATTGGGCGTGCTCGCGCCCAGTCGCGCGCCGAAATCAGCTTCGCCAGCGCCGCCTTCTTCGGCAAGGAGACCTTCGGCGACCTGATCAAGGCCTTCAACGAATCGCAGGACCGCGTCCTGGTCAAGAACATCGAACTGCCGCCGCCGAGCTCCTCGACCGAGGTCTACCAGGGCCTGGTGCAGCAACTCGCCCGCCGCACCGGCACGCCCGACGTCTTCAGCCAGGACGTGATCTGGATCGCCGGCTTTGCCGCCGCCGGATGGGCCCTGCCGCTGGACGAGTATTTCCCGGCCGACAAGCGCAGCGCCTACTTCACCGGAACGCTCAATGCCTGTACCTATGGCGGCAAGCTCACGGCCCTTCCCTGGTTCATGGATTCGGGCATGTTCTATTACCGCAAGGACGTGCTGGAAAAGCATGGCGGCAAGGTGCCGGAAACCTGGGCCGACATGGCGACCATTGCGGCTGCCGCGCAGAAGGCCGGCGATATCGATTTCGGCTATCTCTGGCAGGGCAAGCAGGCCGAGGTTCTGGTCTGCGACGCGGTCGAGATCATCACCTCCAACAACGGCGCGATCCTGGCGCCCGACGGCAAGTCTTCGCTGATCAACCAGAAGGGCGCGGTGGAGGCAATCCAGTTCCTGCACGACACCATCGCCACCAGCAAGATCAGCCCGCAGGACGTGTTGTCCTGGGACGAGGAACCGTCGCGCCAGCCCTTTACCTCGGGCAAGGGGATGTTCATGCGCAACTGGTCCTATGTCTATCCGATCGCCCAGGATGCCAAGGCTTCCCAGGTGGTCGACAAGGTTGGCGTAGCACCCCTGCCGTCATTCCCCGGCGGCAAGAGCTCGGCCTGCCTCGGCGGCTACCAGCTCGGCGTCAATGCCAACTCGAAGCAGCGCGAAGCCGCGATCGAACTCTTGACCTGGCTGTCGTCGACCGAGACCCAGCACCGCATCGCGCTGAACTTCGGCCTCGCGCCGACGAGGCCCGCGCTGTTCCAGGATGCGCAGATCAAGAAGGAACAGCCGTTCATGGCCAGCCTCGAAAAAGTGTTCACCGGCGCCACGGCGCGGCCGATCACGCCCGAATACGCCAAGGTGACGCTGGCCTTGCAGTCCGGCATCTCCAAGGCGCTGGTTTCGGGCAACGTCCAGGCCGAGATGGACGCACTCGCCGCGCAAATCGACAAGATCGTCGGCTAACCCATGTCCGCGGCGGCCACTGTCCCCAGTATTGGCCGACCGCGGCGCAGGGCGCTTTCCAGCGCGATGTGGGCCTTGCTCCTGCTGACGCCGGCCTTTGTCTCGCTGGCGTCAGTCTCCTTCTACCCGATCGTCAACGGCCTCTATTTGTCGCTGACCAACACCTCGTTGATCACGCAGGAGCAGGATTTCACCGGCTTCTCCAACTATGTCGAGCTGTGGGGCGATCCACAGTTCTGGAACGCCTGGTGGCACACGATGTGGTTCACCGCCGCCTCGACGGTGCTGGAGACCGTGATCGGGCTCGGCATGGCGCTCATCCTGTGCGAAGCCTTCAAGGGGCGCGGGCTCGTCCGCGCGGCCATGCTGGTGCCGTGGGCGATGCCCACCGTCGTCACCTCGAAAATGTTCGGCTGGCTGTTCGACGGCCAGAACGGCATCATCAACTACATCCTCCTGCATGCCGGGCTGATCGACCAGAACGTCAACTGGTACGGCTCCACCGACACGGCGATGATCACCATCATCATCGCCGACGTCTGGAAGACGACGCCGTTCATGGCGCTGCTGCTTCTGACTGGATTGCAGACCGTTCCCAATTCGCTGATCGAGGCGGCGCGCATGGATGGCGCCAAGGGCTGGATCACCTTCTGGCATATCCGCCTGCCGCTGCTGATGCCGACTTTGCTGATCGCCGGCCTGTTCCGCGCGCTCGACGCCTTCCGCGTCTTCGACCTCGTCTATGTGCTAACCGGGGGCGGCCCGGCCGACTCGACCGAAACGCTGTCGACGCTGTCCTACAAGGTGCTCTTCTCGACCCTGCAGTTCGGCTACGGCTCCGCCGTTTCTACGGCGATGTTTGTCACGGAGGGGCTCATCGCGCTGGTGTTCTGCCTGTATCTCGTTCGCCAGATCAGGAGGGCGGGATGAACGACACGCGCTCACCGCTGCAGACGTTCTTCATCTATGCCGGCGCCGCGCTGATCCTCGTCTGGTCGGGCGGTCCGTTCCTCTGGCAGTTCTCGACCTCGTTTCAGCTCGACAAGGCGTTGACGTCGGGCTCGCCGTCGCTGATCCCGCATCCCTTCACGCTGGAGCACTATTACAACGCCTTCGTCGAGAAGCAGCTTCACCGCTATGTCTGGAACTCGCTGGTGGTTTCGCTGGCCACCACCTTCCTGTGCCTGTTCGTCGGGTCGCTCGCGGCCTTCGCGCTGTCGCGGCTCAACATCAAGGGCCGCTTCGGCATTCTCATGGTCATCCTGTCGGTGTCGATGTTCCCGCAGATCGCGCTGGTTGGACCGCTCTATCTGGTCGCCACCAATCTCGGCCTGCTCGATACCTACACTGCGCTGATCATCACCTATCTGGCGCTCGGCCTGCCGCTGGTGACGTGGGTGCTGTTCGGCTATTTCGAGACGCTGCCGCGCGAGATCGACGAGGCGGCGCGCATGGACGGCGTCAGCATTCCGGGCCTGCTCTGGCGCATCATCCTGCCGATGTCGCTGCCCAGTCTGGTGACCACAGGCCTGCTCGCCTTCATCACCGCGTGGAACGAATTCTTGTTCGCGCTCGCCTTCACCTCCAACATCGACCGGCAGACGATCCCGGTCGGCATCGCCAACTTCACCAACCTCTATTACGTCCCCTGGGGCGACATCGCCGCGGCCTCCGCCGTGGTGACCGTGCCGCTCATCCTTCTGGTGCTGTTCTTCCAGCGCCACATCATCGAAGGACTGACCCAGGGCGGCGTCAAGGAATGAACGACATGACGAACACGAAGCTCAAGGTCGGCTGCCAGACCTTCACCTGGGAAATGCTCGGCAAGGCCTGGACCGGCGGCCCCGACGATCTGTTGAAGGCGATTGCCGATGGCGGCTATGCCGGCATCGAGATCACGGACGCCATGATCGGCCGCTATGCCGACAGGCCGTCGCAATTCGCCGCGGCACTGAAGTCATCGGGCCTTACTCTTGTCTCGTTCGCCTTCGGCTCGAAGAGCGGCTTCACGTTGAAGGAGGAGATCGGCGCCGACCTCGATGCGGCGCAGCGCTGGATCGATTTCGCCTCCGCATTTCCCGGCGCGCTGGTGTCGATAGGTTCGGCGACGGTCGTTTCTGATGGCCCGCGCGACGACAAATTCCAGATCGCGGCGGAGTTCTACAACAAGGCCGGCGAACTCGGCCGCAAGGCCGGCGTCGAGGTGGCGGTGCATCCGAGTTCGCACCACAACACGCTGCTGTTCGACCGCGCCGACTACGACACGATCTTTGCCTTGCTCGACCCCGACCTGGTCGGCTGGGTGCCGGATACCGGCCATATCCTGCGCGGCCACAAGGATATGGCTGACACCCTGCGCACCCACCGTGACCGCATCCGCTACATCCACTTGAAGGACGTCGATGCCAACGGCACCTGGGCCATGCTCGGCAAGGGCGTCTGCGACACCCCTGCGGTCATCGAGATCGCCGGCACCGCGCCACGCTTCAACGGCTGGCTGGTACTGGAGGAGGAATCCGAAACGGCCGCCGCCGATCCCGCAGGCGCGGTCAAGACCAACCGCCAATCAATGCGCAGCTACGGCGCCTGAAGACGAGACGATGATCAAGAAACAGGACAGACGCCTCAGGGTCGGCGTGCTCGGCTGCGGCCCCATCGCGCAGTTCGCGCATCTGGAATCCTGCGTGAAGGCCGGCAATGCCGACCTCTACGCCATCTGCGACGCGGCACCCGATCTGCTCGCCCGCATGGGCGCCACCTACGAGCCGGAGAAGATGTACGCCGACTATGACGCCATGCTCGCCGATCCCGAGCTGGAAGCGGTGATCGTTGCCACCTCGGATGCCTATCACGTGCCGATGTCGATCAAGGCGCTCGACGCCGGCAAGCATGTTCTGTGCGAAAAGCCGATCGGCACCTCGGTCGAGGAAGGCGAGGCGCTGGCGCAGGCGGTCAGGCGCTCGGGCAAGGTCCTGCAGGTCGGCCACATGAAGCGCTTCGATCCGGCGCTGGAGGCCGCGCGCGATTTCGTCCGCGACGAGATCGGCGAGGTGCTGGCGCTGAAGGCGTGGTATTGCGATTCCACCCACCGCTACACCAACACCGATGCCGTGCAGCCGCTGCCTGTCACCAGCAAGCTCGCGAAGAAGCCGGCGGGAAATCCGAAGGCCGATCTCAGGCAATACTTCATGCTGGCGCATGGCTCGCATCTCGTCGATACGGCGCGATTTCTATGCGGCGATATCGTCGCCGTGCGCGCCCGGCTCAATGAGAAATTCGGCGCCTATTGCTGGTTCGTCGAGACCGAATTCGCCAGCGGCGCGCTCGGCCATCTCGACCTGACCGTCGCCGTCCGCATGGACTGGCACGAAGGTTTTCAGCTCTATGGCGAGAATGGCTCCGTCATCGCGAAAACCTTCAACCCCTGGTACTTCCGCGCCAGCGAGGTCGAGATCTTTCACGAGAAGACCGCGAAGGCCCACAAGCCGCTCGGCGCCGATGGCCATTTCTTCCGCCGCCAGCTGGAAGGTCTTGCCCAAACGGTGCTGGAGGGCGCGCCGATGCGCGGCGCCAATGTCGAGGACGGCATAGCCTCGATCCGCGCCATGGTCGCCATCGCGCGTTCGGTCGAGACGGGCGAGCGGGTCGAACTCGCCTCGGTTTCGGGGGCGGTGTGATGCGTCTCGGCATCTTCGCCAAGACTTTTGCGGGCACCGACCCGGCCGCCGTGCTGGCTGCGGTTAAGCAGGCGGGCTATGAGACGACGCAGTTCAATCTCGCCTGCGCCGGCCTGCCGTCGATGCCGGATGCCGTGCCTGATGCAGCCGTTTCAGCCATCCGTGCCGCCGCGCAATCGACCGGCGTTTCACTTGCAGCACTGTCGGGCACCTACAACATGGCGCATCCCGGAAAGGTCGTCCGCGACGATGGCCTTCGGCGCCTGGCCGTCGTCATTGAGGCGGCTGCTGCCCTGGACATCCCGCTGGTCACACTCTGCACCGGGTCGCGCAACGCCGCCGATCAGTGGGCATATCACCCCGACAATGCCACGCCGGCCGCCTGGTCCGACATGGCCGCCGAGATGGCGAAGGCGTTGGCGCTGGCCGAAGGCGCCGGCGTCGATCTCGGCATCGAGCCCGAGCAGGCCAACATCGTCACCTCGGCCAGGGACGCGACCAGGCTGATCGCCGAGATGGGATCGAAGCATCTGAAGATCGTCCTTGATCCGGCAAACCTGTTCGAACACGCGACGCCTGGCGAGGCGCGCGCCATTGTTGCCGCCGCGATCGACGAGGCCGCCGGCCACATCGCCATGGCGCACGCCAAGGACCGCCATGCTGACGGCCGCTTTGCCACGTCAGGGCAAGGCGTCGTCGATTTTCCGGATTTCGTCGCGCGGCTGAAGGCAGCGGGCTTCGACGGCCCGCTCGTCACCCACGGCCTGTCCGCCGATGAAGCTCCCGGCGTCGCCGCCTTTCTGCGAGGGCTGCTCTGATGGGCGCCGCGCCGGCGATCCTGCTTCGCGACGATGCAGCGCTTCGTGTCTTGGACACAGGGCAGGGCAGGCTTCCCGTCATCTTCCAGCATGGCCTCGGCGGTGACGCAGCGCAGGTCGCGCAAAACTTTCCCGATGGCCCGTCTTACCGCCGGCTGACCGTCGAATGCCGCGCGCAGGGCGGCTCTGGCGCCGGCACGACAAGGCCCTTTTCGATCGCGATGTTCGCCGATGATGTGCTGGCCGCCGCCGATGCGGCCGGCCTCGACCGCTTCGTCGCAGGCGGCATCTCGATGGGCGCGGCCATCGCCTTGCAGCTTGCCGCTCGGCACCCGGATCGCATCCTGGGCTTGGTGCTTGTTCGTCCTGCCTGGGCTTTCGATGCGGCGCCGCAAAACATGCGCCCTTACGTGGAAGTGGCGGAGCTCATTCGCGGCCGTCCACTGGATGAAGCGCGGGATATCTTCGCGGCTTCCGCGATTGCCACACGCTTTCGTACCGAAGCGCCGGACAATCTTGCTTCCCTGCTTGGCTTCTTCGCGCGCGACAACGCGGCCGTCTTCGCCGAGGTGATGCAGTCGATCGCAGAGGATGGGCCTGGCGTGACACAGGCCGAGGCCGCCGCCCTTGCAATCCCGACGCTCGTCATCGGCAGCGGCATCGATCTCGTCCACCCGCTGGCGACTGCTCACAGCCTCGCAGACGCCATCCCCGACGCTGCCTTTGTCGAGGTGACGCCGAAGGCCACCGACAAGGATCGGCATTTCGCCGAGATCCGCGCCGCCATCGGCAGCTTTCTCAAAGATCGTTTCAACAACCAGGACCAGTCATGATCTCGAAACCTCTCTCAGGCCCGGCCGCCATCGCCGCATTGCCGCGCGATCGCATGATCGCCGAATTCTCGCTGTGGTCGGCCAATCTCGCCAATTTCGAGAGCGATCTCAGGCGTATCGAGACCTATGTCGACCTTCATCACATCGATGTGGCCGACGGGCATTTCGCGCCGTCCTTCCTGTTCTTCCCCGATCTCGTCGCCCGCATCGCCGGGCTGACGGCCAAGCCCATCCATGTCCATCTGATGGTCGATGAAGCAATCGTCGAGGCGCAGACGCGCCAGTTCATCGAAGCCGGCGCCGACATGATCAGCGTCCATGCCGAGAATGGTGAAGCGGGGTTGCGCGCCGTTCGGCAGGCCCGCGAGCTCGGCGCCGAGGCCGGAATCGTGCTCAGGCTGGAAACGCCGGTCGAGGCGGTGACGCCTTTCGTCCCGGAGGTCGCGTTCGTTACGCTTCTGGGAACCGCAATCGGCGTCAAGGGTCAGAGCCTGTCGGACAAGGCCTGCGACAGGCTGGGCGCTGCCCGCGCCATCCTGAGAAAGGCCGGCCGCGAGGCGCAGGTGGTTCTTGCCGCCGACGGCGGCATCCGCCACGAGACCGTGCCATTGCTGCGTGCTGCCGGTGCCGAAACGGTGGTTCTCGGTTCGCTCGCCTTCGGCGACAAGGATCTCGCCGGCCGCATCGGCTGGCTGCACGGGTTGAAGGTCGCGGCATGACAATAGAAGCCGCCCTTGCGATCGATCTTGGCGGGACGGAGCTTCGCGCCGCCCTGGTCGACCGCGACGGCAAGATCCTGGCATTCGCGGCGGTTCCGACGCAGGCGCAGGCCGGCCCCGATGTGGTGATCGGCCAGATCGAGGCGCTGGCGGCGACCGTCCATGCCGAGGCGCCGGCGCTCGCCGTTGTCGGCGTTGGTGTCGGCGCGCCGGGCCCGCTCGATCCGCTGGCCGGCATTGCCGTCGGCCCGCCGACACTCGCCGGTTGGCTGGACGTGCCGCTTGCCGACATCCTCGAGCGGCGGCTCGGCCTGCCGGTGCGGCTGGAGAACGATGCCAATGCCGCGGCGCTCGGCGAATGGCGTTTCGGCGCCGGTCACGGCGCTCGCTCGCTGGTCTTCGTCACGGTTTCCACCGGCATCGGTGGTGGCGTCGTCGTCGACGGGCGCATCCTGCATGGCCGCCGCGGCCTTGCCGCCGAGATCGGCCACATGACGATCACCAATGAAGGCGAACGCTGCATGTGCGGTGTTGTCGGCTGCTTCGAGGCCATCGCCTCGGGAACAGCGCTCGGTCGCCGCGCCACCGCCGCCACGGCCGCCGGCGACGGCTCGACCTTGCGGCGCCTCTCAGTGGACACGGAGGTGACCGGCCGCCATGTCGTTGAGGCGGCACGGCTGCAGGACGGTCTTGCCTCGGCCTTGCTGGACGAGGAAGCGCGCTGGCTGGGCGTCGGCTTCACCAACCTCTTGCATCTCTATTCGCCCGATGTGCTGGTCGTCGGTGGCGGCATTGCCAATGGGCTCGACCTGATGCTGCCGACCATCGAGGCGACCATCAGGCAGCGGGCCATGCGCGCCTATCGCGACGTGCCGGTCGTCCAGGCCCAGCTCGGCCGCCATGCCGGGCTGGTCGGCGCCGCCAGCCTCGTCCTGTTCGATGATGTCGGCACGATTGCCGCCCGCATGCCTGTCGGCCCAAGCACATATCCGGATACGAGGAGGGACTTCAATGGCTGAGCTCAAGCTGCGCGGCGTGCGCAAGTCCTACGGCAATGCCGAGGTGATCAAGGGCGTCGACCTCGATGTCGGCGACCGCGAGTTCGTCGTCTTCGTCGGCCCGTCCGGCTGCGGGAAGTCGACGTTGCTGCGCATGATCGCCGGCCTCGAGAAGATCACATCCGGCGAGCTCATGCTTGACGGCGCGCGCATCAACGAGGTCGACCCTTCGGAACGCGGCCTCGCCATGGTGTTCCAGTCCTATGCGCTCTATCCGCATATGACGGTCGCCGACAATATGGGCTTCGCGCTGAAGATCGCCGGCCTGCCGGTTGCCGAGCGCGACGCCAAGGTCAAGGCGGCTGCCGAGGTGCTGCAGCTGTCACATCTGCTCGAGCGGCGGCCGAAGGAACTGTCCGGCGGCCAGCGCCAGCGCGTCGCCATCGGCCGCGCCATCGTGCGCCAGCCGAAAGTCTTCCTGTTCGACGAGCCGCTGTCGAACCTCGATGCGGCACTGCGCGTCAACATGCGGCTGGAGCTGATGCAACTGCACGAACGGCTTGCCGCCACTATCGTCTATGTCACGCACGACCAGACCGAGGCGATGACCATGGCCGACAAGATCGTCGTCCTCAATGCCGGCACCATCGAGCAGGTCGGCACGCCGCTCGATCTCTACGCCAGGCCGGCCAATGTCTTCGTCGCCGGCTTCATCGGCTCGCCCAAGATGAACATGCTGCCGGTGCGGGTTCTCTCGGCCAACGCGGAGGGCGTCTCGGTCGCCCTGCCGGGCGGATCCAGCGTGGTCGTTCCGGCCGAGGCAGGCGCGCTTGCGCCCAACAGCGAGCTGCTGCTCGGCATAAGGCCGGAACATATCCGCATCGGAGATGCGGGCCCGTTCAAGGGCCAGGCGGTGCTGGCCGAACGGCTCGGCGGCCTGACCATCCTGCATGCCGACATCGGCGAGAAGACAAGGCTCGTCGTGCAGACCGAAGGCACGGATATGACCCCGCTGCACAGCCCTATAGCGCTGCAAGCCGATCCGTCCCGCTGCCATCTCTTTGCAGCCGACGGCAAGGCGCTGGCGCCTTTGGTCAAAGCCCGTACTGCCTGACATCGATTTGACCTGTACGACAACGGCCGGAAGCAGCAAGCCTCCGGCCGTTGGCATTGGGAATTGAACCGCGCTGATTACTCGGCGGGAACGACGTCCGCCGGCAGGCTGTCGTCGGCAGTGCCCGCCAGGGCTCTCGCCAGCTTTGCCTCGTCGAGTTCACCTTCCCAGCGCGCCACCACCAGCGTGGCGACGGCATTGCCGACGAAATTGGTCAGCGCCCGGCACTCCGACATGAAGCGGTCGACGCCGAGGATCAGCGCCATGCCGGCAACGGGAACCGCCGGAACCACCGACAGCGTGGCCGCAAGCGTGATGAAGCCCGCTCCGGTGATGCCGGCGGCGCCTTTGGACGAGAGCATGGCAACCAGCAGCAGCAGGATCTGGTCGCCGATCGACAAATGGATGTTGGTCGCCTGCGCGATGAACAGCGCCGCCAGCGTCATGTAGATGTTGGTGCCGTCGAGGTTGAAGGAATAGCCGGTCGGGATGACCAGACCGACCACCGAGCGCTTGGCGCCGGCCTTCTCCATCTTTTCCATCAGCGAGGGCAGGGCGGCTTCAGACGAGGAGGTGCCCAGCACCAGCAGCAGCTCTTCCTTGATGTAGCGGATCAAGGACAGGATCGAGAAGCCGTTGTAGCGGCAGACAGCACCCAGCACGACGAACACGAACAGAAACGACGTCACGTAGAAGGTGCCGACCAGCATGGCGAGGTTGATGACCGCGCCGATGCCGTATTTGCCGATGGTGAAGGCCATGGCACCGAAAGCACCGATGGGGGCTGCCTTCATCAGCACGCTGACCAGCTTGAAGATCGGTGTCGTCAGCGCCTGCAGGAAGTTGAGGACGGGCGTACCCTTGTCGCCAACCAGCGCAAGCGCAATGCCGAACAGCACCGAGAAGAACAGCACCTGCAGGATGTCGCCGTCGGCGAAGGCGCCAACGATGGTCGAGGGAATGATGTTCATCAGGAAGCCGGTGACCGACTGGTCATGCGCCTTGGCGGCGTAGGTGTTGACGGTCGAGGCGTCGAGTGTTGCCGGGTCGATGTTGAAGCCGGCGCCCGGCTGCACGACATTGGCGACGACAAGGCCGATGATCAGCGCCAGCGTCGAGAAGGTGAGGAAGTAGAGCATCGCCTTGCCGGCGACACGCCCGACCTTCTGCAGGTCGCTCATGCCGGCAATGCCCGTCGTCACGGTCAGGAAGATGACCGGGGCGATGATCATCTTGACCAGCTTGATGAAGGCGTCGCCGAGCGGCTTCATGCTCTCGCCGACGGACGGATAGAAATGGCCGAGCAGGATGCCGACGGTGATCGCGACGAGCACCTGCACGTAGAGTTGGGCATAGAAAGGCTTGCGCTGCGCGGAAGACGCGCCTGATTGGTCTGCGATGTGCATCGAACTCTCCCTGCCGGATGGGGCGGAAATGCACCGCCCTGCGTGACTTCTCCCATCGCGGCGCTCCGGTCGCACGCCGCTAGCCAGGATTTTTGCAAGGGCTGTGCCAGATCGGGGAAAGGCTGGAATCCCGGCATTTCCGGCTTTCTTTGAGGCAATGCAGGCAATGCCTGTGCGGATTTCCGCACAGGCAGCGTTTGCCTGGGCGGATTTTCGCATTACACTGGCCGCAAGGCTGCGAGCAAAAAAGGAGAGGGCAGACGCTGCAGGCAGGCACCGATAGCGAATCCCAGGGTTTTGCCGGGCGTGAGTTGCTGCGCGAGGCAGTGGCCCGGCTGCGCAATGGCCGCTGGCTCGTCGTGGTCGTCGCCCTTGCCTTCCTGGCCGGCGCGATCGCCATTGCCGGGCGCATCGCCTCCGGCCAGGCTGCCGACAATCTGCGCGACACAGCGCTTGCCGCTCTGCCGCTGGCGGCGGGAACGCTGACCGGCGAAATCGAAAAGCAGCGCCTGGTTCCCTTGGTGTTGGCCCGCGACGATGCTGTGCGCGGCGCTCTGCGCCGGGCCGGAAAGATGCAAGAAGCGGCCCTCAACGACAAGCTCAAGGCGATTGCCGGAGACGCCTCGGCGTCCGCCATCTATGTCATCGACACGGCCGGCATCGCGATATCAGCCAGCAATGCCGGCGAGCCGACGAGCTTTGTCGGCATCGACTATAACTTTCGCCATTACTTCAACGAGGCAATGGCGAAGGGCGCCGCCAGCCAGTACGGGCTCGGTACGATCAGCGGCCGGCCGGGACTTTATCTTTCGAGCCGCGTCGACGATAACGGCAAGCCGCTTGGCGTCGTGGTGCTGAAGGTCGAACTCGACGGCGTCGAAGCCAATTGGCGCTCCAGCGGGTTCCTTGTTTTCGTCACCGACGAACGCGGCGTGGTGCTGGCCACCAGCCAGCCCGAATGGCGGTTTCATGCACTGGCGCCGCTCTCCGCCGAAGATGCCGCCGCTGCCCACGAGCAACTGCAGTTGGCCGATGCTGCCTTCCAACCGCTGCCGTTGCGGCGCGGCACTGGCGACGGTCTGGCGACGATCGACAGCGCCGGAAGATCGCGCCAGTTCGTCGAAGTGGTGCAGGATCTGCCCGGCGCGGTTCCCGGCTGGCACCTCTGGCTGCTCACGCCCGCCGACGCCACTCTCTCCTCCGCCGCCAACACGGCGCAGCTGACGACGCTGCTCGGCCTGCTGCTGACGGGCCTGCTTGCCTACGTGCTCACCCGCCGCCGCCGCACACGCCGGTTGCGACAAGAGGCGCTGGCGCGGATGAATGCCGAGCTGGAGAGCAGGGTCAGCACGCGAACGGCCGAGCTGACGCGCTCCAACACCGCACTTGCAGGCGAAATTGCCGAGCGCGAGAATGCCGAAGCCAAGGTCCGCCGGCTGCGCGACGATCTCGCCCAGGCCAACCGGCTGTCCATCCTCGGCCAGATCGCCGCCGGCGTGGCGCATGAGATCAACCAGCCGGTCGCCGCGATCCGCACCTATGCCGAGAATGCCGGCCGCTTTCTCGACAGCGGCAAGACCGAGCCGGCCAGTGGCAATCTGACGTCGATCGTTTCGATGACCGAGCGTATCGGCGCGATCACCAGCACCTTGCGCACTTTCGCCCGCCGGCCAGGCGTCGCCGCCTCGCCGCTGCCGGTGCGCGAGGCGATCGACGGTGCGCTGTCGCTGCTGTCGGGGCGTATCCGCGATTCCGGCGTGACCATCGTCAAGCCGCGCGGCAGCGCGTCGCCGGCGGTCATGGCCAGCCGCATCCGGCTGGAGCAGATCCTGGTCAATTTGCTGCAGAATGCGCTGGACGCCATGAAGGACCAGCCCGATCCCCGCATCGAGATCGAACTTGCCGAGCGCGACGACAGGGTGCTGATTTCGGTGCGCGACAACGGCCCCGGCCTCGGCCCGGAGGCGGCCGGCAATCTGTTCATGCCGTTCCAGACCACCAAGGAGAAGGGGCTCGGTCTCGGGCTGGTGATCTCGCAGGAGATCGCCCAGGAGTTGGGCGGTACGCTGCGTCTCGATCCCGGCAGGGCCAGTGCCCCCGGCAGCGCCAGTGGCGCCTCCTTCACCATCGATCTGAGGCGAATAGAATGACGCAGGGATCAGGGCTGGTCGCACTCGTCGAAGACGACGCGGACCTGCTTCACGCCACCACGCAATTGCTCGAACTTGCTGGCTTCACCGTGTCCGCACTCGACGCCGCCGAGGCAGCACTTGCCGTCGTCGACAGGAATTTCGAAGGCGTGGTCGTCAGCGACATCCGCATGCCAGGCATGAATGGGCTGCAGCTGTTCGATCGCGTCAAGGCGATCGACCCCGACATACCGGTGATCCTGGTCACCGGCCATGGCGATGTCGATCTCGCGGTGGCGGCGCTCAAGGACGGCGTCTACGATTTCATCCCGAAGCCCTACGCCGGCGATCGCCTCGTCGAGGCACTGAAACGGGCATCGGAGAAACGGCGTCTGGTGATGGAGAACCGCCGCCTGCGCGAAGCCGCGTCACTGGCCGCCGATGGCCTGCCGCTGATCGGCGAGGCTCCTGCCATCAGAAGGCTGCGCGAGACCTTGCGCCAGATCGCCGACATGGATGTCGACGTGCTGGTCGAGGGAGAAACGGGAACCGGCAAGGAAGTAGTGGCGGACCTCCTGCACAGATGGGGCCGGCGCCGCGCAAAACCTTTCGTGGCGCTGAATTGCGGCGCGCTGCCGGAGACCGTCATAGAAAGCGAACTGTTCGGCCACGAGGCGGGCGCGTTCACCGGCGCGCAGCGGCGGCGCATCGGCAGCATCGAGCATTCCAGCGGCGGCACGCTGTTTCTCGACGAGATCGAATCCATGCCGCCGGCGCTGCAGGTCAAGCTGCTGCGGGTGCTCGAAACGCGCAGCCTCACCCCGCTTGGCTCGAACGATATCAGGCGCATCGACCTCAGGGTCGTCGCGGCGACCAAGGTCGATCTCGGCCGGCCAGACGAGCGCGGCGATTTTCGCGAGGATCTGTATTTTCGCCTCAACGTCGTGACGCTGCGCATACCGCCCTTGCGCGAACGGCGCGGCGACATCCCGATGCTGTTCGGGCATTTCCTCGGCAAGGCGGCGGAACGGTTCGGGCGGCCTGTCGCGAAGGTGAATGCGGCGGTCAGCGATCATCTCCAGTCGCATGCCTGGCCGGGCAATGTGCGCGAACTCGCCCATTTTGCCGATCGCGTCGCGCTCGGTCTCGGACTGGAGGATGAGGTGAGGGCGGTGTCCGCAAAATTGCCGGAGCCAGAAGCAACACTGCCCGAACGGGTCGGCCACTATGAGGCGCAACTCATCCGCGATGCGCTGCGCGACCATGGCGGCGATGTGCGCAGCGCCATCGACGCGCTCGGCGTGCCGCGCAAGACCTTCTACGACAAGCTCAAGCGCTACGGCATTGCCGCGTCCGAATTTCGCAATGGCGGCGACTCGGATACGCAACCATTTCGGGGCCAGAAATAGACGTTGCGTAAGCGCGCTGCTCTTCGTAACGCTTGGCTCGCATCCAGCTGCCCATCTCGGAGATCCATGAACACGACACTTGAAACGACAGCGAATCCCCTGCCTGAAGAACTTGCCTTTCTCGGTGAACGGCTTGCGGCGTTCAACGACGGCGATGTCGGCGCCTCCGAAAGGAAGGCGCTTGCCGTGTTCGTGCGCGACGAGCACGGCGCGGTCGTTGCCGGCATTTCGGGCTACACCGCCTGGGGCTGGCTTTACGTGCAATGGCTGTGGGTCGATGAGCGGCTGCGCGGCCAGCATATGGCCGGCAAGATGCTCGATGCCGCCGAACAGGAAGCGACGGCACGCGGCTGCAACAATGCTTGGATCGATACCTTCAATCCGAGCGCCGCCAAGGTCTATCAGCGACAGGGTTATCAGCCCTTCGGCACGCTGGCCGATTTCCCAGTCGGCCGCAGCCGCATCTTCCTGCAAAAGAAACTGTGAACTTGATCAGCCAGCGAGTTTTCCGCCGCGCATTGGCTGCGGTGCGCCGGTGGTGCTTGGAAAACTGATCGGCAGGCCGCGCAGCACGCGAACCGCGAGGAAGGCAAAACACTCCGCCTCGACCGCGTCGCCGCTCCAGCCGAGGCTTTCGGCCTGCACCACCTCGACGCCGGCGCGGCTGGCCAGCATTGCCATCATTGTCGGGTTGTGACGGCCGCCACCGCTGACGACCAGTTTCTTCGGCCGGCTTGGTAAGAGGTCGAGCGCCTTGCCGACAGCGGCTGCGGTGAAGGCGGTGAGCAGGGCCGCGCCATCCTCGGTGTCCAGGCCATCCGCCATCGCGGCACCGAAGTCGAAACGGTCCAGCGATTTGGGATAGGCTTTGCTCAGATAGGGGTGCTGCAACAGCTTGGCGAGCCGGGCCTCGTCGACCGTGCCCGCCCGGCCGAGCGCGCCGTCGCGGTCCATTTCGCCAAGTCCCTTCGACTTGATGAAATCGTTCAGCGGCGCGTTGGCGGGGCCGGTGTCGAAGGCAACGACATTGTCGGCGCCGTCCCACCAGGTGATGTTGGCGACGCCACCGAGATTGAGCACCGCCACCTCGCCACTGGCGCCGGCGCTGCGCATCAGCGCGGTGTGATAGGCGGCGGCCAAGGGCGCGCCTTGCCCGCCGGCGCGCATGTCGGCCGAACGAAAATCATAGGCGACCTTGGTGCCCAAAAGGGTGTGCATCAGTTCGCCGTCGCCGAGCTGCCGGGTCTGGCCGAGACGTCCGACCTGCGGCGCGCGATGCAGCACGGTCTGGCCGTGAAAGCCGACGACGCCGATATCTGCCATCGTCATCCCATAGGCTTCGACCAACTCCCTGACCGCCGCCGACTGCGCACGCGTCAGGGCTTCCTCCGCGGTGCGAAAAATCGCCGGCTCCGGCCCGACAAAATTCCAGGCCCGTGCCTCCGTCAGCGTCTCTTCCAGCAGGGTGCGGATCGACGGGGGATAGGGCATCAGCCGATAGGTGCCGAAATCGTCGATGCGCTCGCCATCGGTCTTGATCAGCGCGACGTCGATATTGCCGTCAAGCACGGTGCCGGTCATCAGGCCGACGGCCCAGATTGGTTCCATCATTGAGCTCCATTCATGAGATCGCCAACCGCTTGGCGAAGGGCGACGATTCCGCTGTCGAAATGACGTGTCGGATGGATCCTGTTGGTGAGCAAGGTCCAGGCCTTGCCGCTGTCGAAGTCGATCCACAGCCCGGTGCCCGTAAAACCGGTATGGCCAATGGTTCCCGGGCTGCACAGCGTCCCGCCTGACCAGCCCTCGTAGGGGCGTTCCCAGCCATGGGTGCGGGTGGCGGACAAGGGCGCGCGCATCAGCGCGATGGAACGCTCGGATGCGCCAGTGCCATCCAGCAGCCCTTGCGCGAAATCGAGCACCGAGGCCGCCGTTCCGAACAGGCCGGCATGCCCGGCACCTTGCAGCGCCGAGCAATTGTCGTCGTGGACTTCGCCGGACAACACGCGGTGCCGCCAGGTGCAGTCCTCTGTCGCTGCGGCGACATCGGGCTCCGTTGACCAGGCAAAGCCGGGGCCGGGATCCATGTCCCGGATCGTCTTTCCCGACAGCCGCTCCAGCGCAAAGCCGAGCAGGATGAAGTTGATGTCGGAATAGACCGGGTCGCGGGCCCGCCATTCGCGCTGCAGGATGAAGGCGCGCAGCAATTCGGGGTCTCGCCCGTAAGTGTAGATCGGCTCGACGGCTGGAAACGGCGTCTGGTGGCCGAGACACTGGCGAAACATCACCTTCCGCTCCCAGGCGTCCGCATCATACTGGCGAAGGTCCGGTAGCACCGAGACCAGCGGCGCATCGAGATCGATGACGCCGTCTTCCGCCAGCGCCAGGATGCGCGGTGTGGTGAAGATAACCTTGGTTAGGGATGCCAGGTCGAACCAGGTGTTGTCCTGCATGGGCCGCAGCTTAGGCACGAGTTGCGCCGAGCCGATCGACCTGACGATGCGGTCGCCATTTTTGTCGATGATGCCGAGCACGCCGCCGGGTATGCGCTTGGTGACTACGGCGGCTTCCAGCGGCTGGAATGCACGGTCGAAGAGTTGGGGGAGGTCGCTCAATGCCGGCCTCCATCTGAAAGGCAGCGATCCTTCGCACCCCCCTCTGTCCTGCCGGACATCTCCCCCGCAAGGGGGGAGATTGGCAGCGTTGATGTCTCGCCAACCTTCCAACATTGGAGATTGGCGAAAGCCGTGGCGACATCCGATCTCCCCCCTTGCGGGGGAGATGTCCGGCAGGACAGAGGGGGGTGCTGTCCCGCCAACCTCGGATATCCCAAGGCCATCACCCTTCCGCCCTCGCCATATGATCACGCCCAAACTGCTCCCATTTCGCCGGAGCCGGCTCAAACCCTTGCGGGCGCACCAGCGAGGGAACCTGGCGCGTATCGAGTTCGAAATGCTCGTGGCGGCGGTCGATGGTCGGAACGGCGGCGATCAGCTTCTTCGTATAGGAATGCTTCGGCTTCGACAGCACCGAGGTCGCGTCGCCGATCTCGACGATCTGGCCGGCATAGATGACGGCGATGCGGTGGGCGATCCGCTCGACGACCGCCATGTCATGCGAGATGAACAGATAGGCCAGCCCAAACTCGCGCTGCAGGTCGACCAGCAGTTCCAGCACTTTCGCCTGCACAGAGACATCGAGCGCGGACACCGCCTCATCCAGAACCACGACTGACGGGTTCAGCATCAGCGCACGCGCAATGCACAGCCTCTGCCGCTGGCCGCCCGAGAATTCATGGGGATAGCGCTCCAGACTGCTTTTCGGCAGGCCGACGCGCTCCAGCAGGCTCGCCATCCTGACCCGCGTTCCGGCATCCACGCGGCCGCCGGTGGCGATCACCGGTTCGGCCAGGATGCTCTCGATGCTGAGCCTCGGGTTGAGCGAAGCATAGGGGTTCTGGAACACCATCTGCACGGGCAGGGCGCTCTGCTCGGCTGAAGCCTTTCGAGCGCCAACTGTGAAGCTGCCGCGCGTCGACCGCACCAGCCCCAGCACGGCGCGCGCGGTGGTGGATTTGCCCGAACCGCTTTCGCCGACGATGGCCAACGTCTCGCCCGGCATCAGGTCGAAGTCGACGCCGTCGACGGCATGCACCGCGCCCGTGGCACGACTGAAGAAACTGCTCTTCAGGGGAAATCGCACGACGAGATCGTCGACCTTCAAGGCCGGTTCCGTGCCCGCGTCCTTGTCGCGCCGTCCGTCCGAGCGCGTCGTGCCGCCATTGGTGAAATGCGGCACGTCCTGCAGCAGATGCTGCGTGTAGGGGTGCTGCGGATTGTCGAGGATCTGGTTGAGTTCGCCCTGTTCCACGGCCTGCCCGTTCTGCATCACCATCACCTTGTCGGCGATGCCAGCAACCAGGCCGATGTCATGCGTGATGAAGATCATCGACATGCCGGTTTCCCGCTTCAGCTCGGCCAGCAGCGCCATGATCTGCGCCTGCACAGTCACGTCGAGCGCCGTCGTCGGCTCGTCGGCGATGAGCAGGCGCGGATTGCAGGCGAGCGCAATGGCGATCATCACCCGTTGCAGCATGCCGCCCGACAGCTGGTTGGGCGCGTATTTCAGCCGCCGCGCGGCATCGGGGATGCGGACGCGGTCGAGCGCATCCTTGGCCGCTGCCGTGGCTTGTCTTCCGGTCAGCCCACGATGCAGCCGGAACGATTCCTCGATCTGCGAACCGATGGTCAGCACCGGATTGAGCGAGGTCATCGGCTCCTGGAAGATCATGCCGATCTCGGCGCCGCGAACGCCGGTCAGCTGCGCCTCGGTCGCGGTCATCAGGTCGAAGAGGCTGCCATCGGCGCGTTTCAGCTTCATGGCGCCGCCGGTGATGCGCCCGCCGCCAAAATCGATGAGACGGTTGATCGACAGCGCGGTGACGGACTTGCCCGAGCCGCTCTCGCCAACGATGGCAAGTGTTTCGCCATCGGCGAGGTCGAAGCTTATGCCGCGCACCACTTCGTTGGCTTGAGGATTGCGGCCGAAGCCGACGCGCAGGTCGCTGACGGACAGCAGCGGGCTCATGCCGGCGCCCTCCGCATCCTAGGGTCGAGGATGTCGCGCAAGGCGTCGCCAAGCAGGTTGAAGCCGAGGATGCTGATCATGATCGCCAGACCCGGAAATATCATCAGCCACGGCGCCGTCTCCATCAAATTGCGGCTGTCGCTCAGCATCAGGCCGAGCGAGGCGGCGGGCGGCTGTGTCCCAAGGCCAAGGAAGCTCAGACCGGCTTCGGTCAAAAGCGACCACGCCAGCGCCAGCGTCACCTGAACGGTCAACGGCGCCACCAGATTGAGCAGCAGGTGGCGCGTCACGATGTAGCTCGAACTGCTGCCGAAAGTGAGCGCGGCGTCGACGAATTCGCGTGCCTTGAGCGACAGAGCAGGGCCGCGCACCACGCGGGTGAAGATCGGGGTGTAGACGATGCCGATGGCAACGATGCTGGTCCACGTGCCCGGCCCGGCAACGGTGACGATGAGCAGCGCCAAAAGGATTGCCGGGAAGGCCAGCAGCACATCCATGATCCGCATCACGACGCCGTCCCAGCGGCGGCCGAGCCACGCTGCGGCCAGCCCGAGCACGGTGCCGGCAAGCGTTGCGAAGGCGACCGAGAAGAAGGCAACCGTAAATGACTGGCCGATTCCCGCCATCAGCCGGCTGGCCACGTCACGGCCGAACAGGTCGGTGCCCATCCAGTAGGCGCCGTTGGGCGCATGCAGCCGGTCGACCCGGAATTGCGTGATCGGGTTGTGCGGCGTCAGCCCCAGCATGCCGAGGATGGCGACCACGAGATAGACACCGACGATGACGCCGCCGATGCGGCCGCTGCCGTGGCTGAAGATGGCGCGCAGGATGCGCATCAGCCCTCTCCCAGCCGGATGCGCGGATCGAGCGCGACATAGGCGAGGTCGACCAGGAGATTGACGATCATGAAATTGAAGGCAATGAACAGAACGCTGCCCTGCACCAGCGCGTAGTCGCGCTGCAGGATCGCGTCGAGCACCATGCGGCCAAGGCCGGGCAGGGCGTAGATCTGCTCGACGATGACGGCGCCGCCCAGCAGATAGCCGAACTCGATACCGCTCAGTGTCACGACCGGGATCAGCGCGTTGGGCAGGGCATGTCGCCAGATGACGCTGCGCGCCGAGGCGCCCTTGCTGCGCGCGGTGCGGACATAATCGTCGCTCAACACGTCGAGCATGGCCGAGCGCGATATGCGGGTGACCGAAGCCGCGAAGGCAAAGCCGAGTGTGATCGCGGGCAGGATCATCTGGCTGAGATTGCGCAAGGGATCCTGCCAGAGCGGCGCGAATTCGCCCATCGCCGGCAGCACGCCGAAGCCGGCCGACAGTGTGTAGATGATCAGCAGTCCAAGCACGAAGCTCGGCGTCGACTGGCCGATCATCGCGACGATGCGTACGCCCAGATCGGACAGTTTCTCATTGTGCGTGGCGGCAAAGATTCCGGCAGGCATGCCGACGGCAAGCGCGATGATCATCGACAGCACGGCCAGTTCGAGGGTCAGTGGAAAGCGCTCGAGGATGACGTCGAGCACCGGCCGGCCATAGGTGACCGAAATGCCGAGATTGCCGTGCAGGATACCGCCGATCCAGCGCCAGTACTGGATGAACCAGGGCTGGTCGATGCCGAAATAGGCAGCGAGCGAGTCACGCTGTGCCGGGGTGAGCAGCCCGGCTTCGGTGCCCAGCATCGCCGTGATCGAATCCCCCGGCACCATCCGGATCGCCACGAAGACCAGGATGGACACGCCAAGCAGGACGAGAGGAAACGTAGCCAGTCGTCGTATCAGATAGTTCACGCGAAGAAGTCCTCTCGTCTAGAGCGTGATGCCGAAAAGTGTGAAGCGGTTTTCTCGGACAAACGGATACCCGTTTGTCCAGACATCATGCTCTATCTCTAGAGCCTGCGGCGGCTACTGCTGGATGGTAACCTTGCTCAGGCTGAACAGCGTGCCCGTCGGTGTCGGCACGAACCCGGCGATGTTCTTCTGCTGGGCCGTATAGCTGTAGGAGGTGTAGAGCCAGATCCACGGCGACATTTCCGCGAGGTGTTTCTCGAACTCGGCGAAGATCACCTTGCGTTTCGCCGGGTCGGTCTCGGCACGGCCCTGCTGCATCTGGCTGTCGAGCGTGTCGTCGATGTAGTTCGCCACCTTCTGCAGGTTGCCCGCCTTGGTCCAGTAGCGGTTGTACATTGTGTAGGGGTCGGCGCGGCCGCCATTGAGCGCGATCGCCATGTCGAAATCGCCCTTCAGCCAGGCGTCGACATAGACGTTGAGCTCCATCATCTTGATGTCGAGCTTGACACCGATTTCGGCGAGTTGCGACTGGACGACCTGGGCTTCCGCCGCCGCCGTCGGCGGCTCGCCGGTGGCGCCGATCACGGTCGCCGAAAAGCCGTCGGCGTAGCCGGCTTCAGTCATCAGCTTCTTGGCTTTTTCGACGTCGCGCTTGTAGCAGAACAGTTGGCTGGGGTCGGTCGCGAGCGCCGGGATGGTCAGCGGTCCGGTGACCTTGCCTTCGCCGAGCGAAGCGGTGTCGAGCACTTCCTGCCGGTCGATGGCGCAGGAGATGGCCTGACGCACCTTCAGTTCGGTCATCGGCTTGCGCGACGGATTGAGCTGCAGCACGTGATAGGCCAGCACCGGCACGCGGTTCAGCTGCAGGCTGGCCTCCTTCGGCACCAGCGTGGCGACCAGCGGGTCGTTGAGCAGCGCGAAATCGATTTGCTTGGTGCGCATGGCGGCGAGGATCGCCGCTTCGTCCGGCAGCACGCTGATCTCGATGCCGTCGACGCCGGTCGCGCCGCCGGCCCAGTCCTTGTTGGCGCTCAGAACTTCCTTGGCGTTGGGGTCCCATTTGTCGAGCTTGAAGGGACCGGAGCCAACCGCCTTGGTGCCGATCGAGCCGGCCTTGATTTCGCTTGCCGGGACGATGGCCGCGTTGACGTCGCTCATCGCCGTCAGGATCGGCGCATCGGGCTGCGACAGATGGAACACGACGGTCGCCGCATCCGGCGTGTCGATGCTGGCGATCGACAGGAAGTTGGCGCGGGCAGCAGCACCCGTCTTCTCGTCGAGGATGCGCTCGAACGATGCCTTGACGTCGGCCGAGGTCACGGCAGCGCCGTCCTGGAATTTCGCCTTGGGATCGAGCTTGAAGGTCAGTGCCTTGCCGTCCTTGGAAAACTCCCAGGAGGTGGCGATGGCCGGGATGATCTGCAGGCTGGCATCGACCCGCACCAGTGGCTCATAGATCAGCTCCAAGAGCCGCAGCGACGAAAACGCCGTCTGCTTGTGCGGGTCAAGCCCGGTGGCGTCCTGCGACCAGGCCATGTGCAGCGTTGCCGCATTCGCCTGCGTTGAAACTACAGCCAAGCCGAGCATCGCGGCCAGCGTGATACCCGACAGCAGTGTTCTTGTGAGGTGCTTTGCCATTGTCGTCTCCCATTTTGATTTGACTTGATGCCTTGCAGTTTCCGCCGACCGCTTCCAAGACACACGCGCTTTGGAGTATCGGCCCAGTCTATGCGGCTTCACGCCGTCTTGTCTAAAGCGGCTCTAGCCGTCTTGCTCATCCGGGCTTCAGCCCGTCGTATCGCTGATTGCCTTGCGCAGGAAGCCTCCGGCCTTGCCGAGAGCTGCGCGCGCCTCCTCGACCCCCATGCCGGTGATCGTCACCAGGATCGCCAGTTTCACGTCATTGCCGGTCTGGCCGAGCACCTGTTTTGCCTGCTGTGCGGGACAGCCGGTCGTCTGCATGACGATCCGGATCGCCCTGGCGACCAGCTTCTTGTTGGACGGATTAAGATCGACCATCAGATTCTCATAGCTCTTGCCGATGCGGATCATCGAGGCGGTGGTCAGCATGTTGAGCACCAGCTTCTGCGCGGTTCCCGATTTCAACCGGGTCGAGCCGGTAAGCACTTCCGGGCCGACGACCGGCGAGATGGCAATGTCGGCGATGCCGGCAATGGTCGACGCCGGATTGCAGGACAGGGCAACCGTCGTTGCGCCCACCTGCTTGGCATAGTTCAGCCCGCCGATGACATAGGGCGTGCGGCCGCTGACCGCGATGCCGACCACCACATCGTCCGATGTGAGCCCGATCTCCTGCAATGCCCTGGCGCCCATTTTCGGATCGTCCTCGGCGCCTTCCGTCGACCGCACCAGCGCATCGGGACCGCCGGCGATCAGGCCGACGACCATGCCTTCGGGCACGCCGAAAGTGGGCGGACACTCCGATGCATCGAGAACCCCAAGCCGCCCGCTGGTGCCGGCGCCCATATAGACAAGCCGCGCGCCTTTCTGGAAGGCCAGCACGATCCGGTCCACTGCGGCAGCGATGTCCGGCAGGACCTTGCCGGCGCCCATATAGACAAGCCGCGCGCCTTTCTGGAAGGCCAGCACGATCCGGTCCACTGCGGCAGCGATGTCCGGCAGGACCTTCAGGACCTTTTCGACGGCCGCCGGGACAGCCTTGTCCTCATCGTTGATCTTGCGCAGGACATCGATCGTCGGCAGCAGGTCGATGTCCATCGTCCTCGGGTTCCGGCCCTCGGAAACCAGCCGGTCCAGCTCGGACATCAACCCTTGTTCAGTCATTTCAGTGCTTTCAAAAACCATGCGGCACAGCCGGAAGAGCATGGCCCGCCGACCGGCGCGCTAACACACGGACCAAAGGGTCCGAGGTCGCTACCCTGTTTTCTTTCGTTAACTTTTTAGAATTGGATATTCATACCGTCAACAGGTATTTGGAATATTTTATTCCTTCTCCGATAAGGCGCTACCGACCGTCGAGGGACCTTTTGGCAAGAATGATCGCTCCGGAGACGGCATCGCCGTCAGCGGGCTTAAGCCGGCGCCGGACATCGGGGGAGAGCCAGGGTTCTAGCGGACTGGCGAGGCCGCCTAGCAAGGTCACTCGGGGCGCGCCTTTTTCGAACAGCACCCGCACCAGCGTATCGACTTGCTCGGCCGCGCTTTGCACGATGCGCCGTCCGGCCGGATCGCCTTGGTCGGCATGGCGCATCACCATCGGCGCGAGCGCGGCATAGTCGGTGGCACTGGCGCGGTCCATCCAGGCGACCGCTTCCATCGGGTCACCCTCGAAGCGCTGCATCATCTCCGCCAGAAGTGCTGTCCGCTCATGCCGGCCATCATGGGCGCGCAACGCCAGTTGCACGGCTTTCAGGCCAAGGTCGGCGCCGCTGCCCTCGTCGGAGATTGGAAAGCCGTAGCCGCCGACACGCAGGTCGCGGCCGTCGACAAAGCCAAGGCCGATCGAGCCCGTTCCGGCGATGACGATGGCGCCGTCCTGGCCGGAATGCGCGCCCAGGCAGGCGCCGACGCCGTCGCTGACGAAATCGATGCTGGCGAACGGATGCACGACCGCCCGCAATGCCTCCAGCGCACCCTTGCGGCCGATGCCGGCAAGGCCGATGCCGGTGTGGATACGAGCGATCTCCGCCGATCCAAAACCTGCTTCCTCGATCGCCGTGCCAAACGCTTTTGCGACCGATGCCCAGGCGGCGTCGATACCGAGCCGCGTTGTCGCCGGACCCGACAGGCCTTGTCCCAGCACGTTTCCCTGGGCGTCCTCGATCCGTGCCCGGCAACCGGTACCGCCGCCGTCGACGCCGAGAAAATAATCCGCGCCGCCGTTCATGCGCTCAGCCGCTCTATGTCGGCGCCGCACAGGCGCAGCTTGCGGTCCAGTTGTTCATAGCCACGGTCGAGGTGATAGACCCGGTTGATGGTCGTCTCGCCCTTGGCGACCAACGCCGCCAGCACCAGTGACACCGATGCGCGCAGGTCGGTGGCCATCACTGGCGCGCCATGCAGTTTCTCGCCGCCACGCACCAGCGCCGTGGTGCCTTGCAGCTTGATGTTGGCGCCGAGCCGAATCAGTTCGGGAACATGCATGAAACGGTTCTCGAAGATGGTTTCACGCAGCAGCGAGGCGCCGTCAGCACAACACATAAGCGCCATGAACTGCGCCTGCAGGTCGGTCGGAAAACCGGGATAGGGTTCCGTCGTGAGGTCGACGGCCCTGAGCGGCCGGTCGCGCGAGACGATGAGCCCGCGGTCACCGGGCCAGACGCTGACGCCGGTGGCCTCCAGCAGTTGCACCACCGAGGCCATGTGCTCGAGCCGGGCATGGGTCAGCTCGAGCTGGCCGCCGGTGATCGCCGCGGCGATGGCATAGGTGCCGGCCTCGATCCGGTCCGGGATGATGTCGTGCCTGGCGGCATGCCAGCTCGTATCGCCGGCAATCAGGATGCGGTGCGTGCCGGCGCCCTCGATGCCGGCACCCATGGCGTTGAGGCAAGCGGCGAGATCCGCCACTTCCGGCTCACGCGCCGCGTTGAGGATCTCGGTTTCGCCCTTGGCCGTGGTCGCCGCCATTATGGCGGTTTCCGTCGCGCCGACCGATGGCGAGCTCAAGACGATGCGCGTGCCGGTCAGCCCGTTCGGGGCAGAGGCGACGATCGAACCGTTCTCGATGGCGATCCTGGCGCCCAGTGCCGCGAGTGCCGCGACATGCATGTCGACCGGCCGCGCGCCGATCGCGCAGCCGCCCGGCAGCGAAACCCTGGCATGGCCGAACCGCGCCAGCAGCGGCGCCAGAACGAGCACCGTCGCCCGCATCTTTCTGACCGTGTCGTAGGACGTCTCCTTGGAAACGGCGGCGCTGGTGTCGATCGTCGCGGCATGCGCCGACCGCGTCACTTCGGCACCGTGCAACCGCACCACGCCGAGCATGTTTTCGACGTCGGTCACATCTGGCAGATTGGTCAGTTCGAGCGGGTAGGGGCTGAGCAGGGCGGCCGCTATCTGCGGCAGGGCGGCATTCTTGGCGCCGGATATGGTGACCGCGCCTTCCAGTCTTTGTCCGCCGACGATCCGCAATCTGTCCATGGGCTGAAACCTTGTGCGACGAAAAGCCGGCCACACTCGGGCGGCTCTCTCTGGAGATGCTGATCCGAATCCCGGATTTTGGCCCGGTCCAGTTCGAGAATTAATTCTACGTTCTTGGCTGTCAATCGGAATTGGAATATTTTATTCCTTGGCCCAGCAGCTAAAAGCGCGAGGAAATCCCGTGTCCGTCCTGAACAGGATCAATGCGAAACTCGACGGCATGGCGCCTGGCGATCGTGAGATCGGCCAGTACATCGTCGACAATCCTGATCAGATGCTGCGCCTGTCGACGGCGGCTCTGGCAGCCGAGATCGGTCGCAGCCAGTCGAGCGTCGTCAAGTTCAGCCAGAAGCTCGGCTATGCCAGCTATCAGGAGCTCAAGCTCGCCGTCAGCGAGGCCAAGGCGCAGGAATGGCAGGTGCCGGCCGGCGTGATTCATGGCTCGATCGAGGTCGGCGACAACTACCAGGTCATTCTGAAGAAGCTGATCGGCAGCAAGCTTCTGTCGATGCAGCGGACCGCCGAGGCCAACAGCGAGCGCATCATCTCCAGGACATTGGAACTGCTGGACAACGCGCGCCGCATCCATCTGGTCGGCGTCGGCGCCTCCTCGCTCGTGGCGCGCGATTTCTCCTACAAGCTGATGAAGCTCGGCCGCAATGTCCTGCATGACAGCGACAGCCACATCCAGATGGCCAATGTCTCGACGCTCGGGCCCGGCGACGTGCTGTTCGCGCTCTCCTATTCCGGCGCCAGCATCGAGACCTTGCGTATCGCGGAGCTTGCCCGCAAGCGCGGCACGATGGTGATCGCCGTCACCGGCCTGCACGACAATCCGCTGAGCCGGGTGGCCGACATCTGCCTCTACACCATCGCCGACGAAGAGCGTGCGCGATCCTCCTCCATCACCGCGCGCGACGCGCAACTGACGCTGACCGACCTGTTGTTCATCCTGCTGGTGCAGAAGCAGCCGGATGCCAACGAGTATGTCCACAACAGCGAAGTGGCGGTCTCGGTGCTGAAGGCGGAACGGTCGTCGTAGCGCCAGAGGCGATACTGGACCGCGCACGCCGGTTCCACGACCGTCTGGCTCGGCGACTACGGCAAAGCCATCTCTTGCCTGTCACCCGCGAAAGCGCGACCCTGCCTGATCTGGCGACGCTTCCGCCGAAATCCGCAAGGAGACAAAAATCATGACATCCGATGTGGCCGTCATTGCAGGCGCGGGCGCCGGCTTGAGCGCGTCGCTTGCGCGCCTTCTCACCCGGGAAGGCTTTCGCGTGGTTCTGGCCGCCCGCAACGTAGAGAAGCTGAGCGCCCTGGTCGACGAGACCGGTGCGCTGGCCGTCGAGACGGATGTCGCCGACGCTGCGTCCGTCGCCAGGCTGTTCGATGCCGCCGACAAGGCCGGTCCGTTGGCGCTTGCGGTGTTCAACGCCAGCGGGCGCACGCGCGGCCCGATCGCCGAACTCGATGCCGAAGCGGTCAAACAGGCGTTGCTGGTCGGCGCTTATGGCGGCTTCCTGGTCAGCCAGCAGGCGGCGCGCCGGCTGCTTGTCCGAGGTTCCGGCTCGATCCTGTTCACCGGCGCCAGCGCGAGTGTGAAGGGATTTTCCGGCTCGGCCGGCTTCGCCATGCCGAAATTCGGCCTGCGCGGCCTGGCGCAGTCCATGGCCCGCGAACTCGCCCCGAAGAACATCCATGTCGCCCACTTCATCATCGACGGCCAGATCGAGCCGCCCGGACAGGCAGTCGATCCTAACCAGCCGGACCGCCGCCTGTCACCGGACGCTATCGCCGAGGCCTATCTCGCGACCCATCGCCAGCATCGCAGCGCCTGGAGCTCGGAACTTGAGCTGCGGCCCTGGGTCGAGACGTTTTGACGATCCAGCGAATCGCCCAGGGGAAGCAACGCAATCCTTCCGCCACTTCTATACGTTAGGAGATGCTCATATTTCGCAATGATATGCTGTCTATCCAATATATAAAAAAGCATAGTGTAATATATACGTTTGTTTAACTTCGGTTGTGCATGTTGCTGGCTTTCCTGGGCCAATTGAGAAGGCGCATGTCGGTTACTCGTCGTACGCTGCTTGCGGCCGGAAGCGGCGGGTTGCTGATCTCGCAAGCCTGGGCGGCCAACACTCCAGGAGAGCAGGCGGAGAACGCCCCAAAGCCTATTGCGAGCGGCAATGCGCTGCGCATCGCAATGCCGGGCTTCGCCTCCAATCCGTTCTTCCCGGCCGACGGATCGGGCGACAATGGCATAGACATGGAACTGGCCCACGGCATCGCTACGGCGCTTGGTGTCGAGCCGGTGTTCGACCGATCCGCCACAACGTTCGACGGCATGGTGAAACAGGTAAGTTCCGGTCAGGCGGACCTGGCGATTGGCAAGCTCAGCCGGACGCTTCAGCGCGGTCGATCTATCGTCTATTCCCGGCCCTACGCCATGCTGCGCCAGGGGCTGATCGCCAACCGCCTCAGCCTGGCACGTATTGCGCAGGGCAAACCGCCTGAACAGATCATCCGCGATTTCTCGGGCGATCTCGGCGTGATCGAGGGCTCTTCATTCGCCACCTATGCGGCCACAACCTTCCCGCACGCGCAAATCCACCGCCTGGCGAGCTGGGATTTGATTGTCGATGCGATCCGAAACGGGACGATCGACATGGCCTATCGCGATGATTTCGAGATCAAGAAGCTGATGGTCGACGATCCGTCGATGACGGTCGTCGCGCGCTCGATCACGCTGACGGACAAGGTCGACACGATCGCAATCGGCGTGCGGCCCGACGATCCGCATCTCGCGGCCTTTGTCGACCTGTATCTCGATCTCGCGCGGGGTCAGCAGGTTCTCAGCACCGACGAGATCATCGCCCGCTATCGCCTGGGGAGCAAAGCCTGACGATGGCCATCTCCGACGTAGCCGGACCCCTGCCTTTCGATTGGCGCCTGGTGGCAAGGCGCATATTGCGCTCGCCCGTGACGACGATGGCGATGATTGCGGCAGGGATCCTGTGCGGCCTCTACTATCCAGGGTTTGCCCATGCGATCAGCCCTGTCGCACAGCTCTACCTGAATTTCCTCAAGATGGTCGTTCTGCCCTACCTGGTCTCATCGGTCATCTTCTCCATCACGGCGATGGTCCAGGACCCGAAATCGGTCCGTTACCTGGGCAAGGTGGGTATGGCCGTGCTGGTCGTGTCGTTTCTGAGCGTGCTGGTGAGCGGCACATATTCGCTGATCCTGCAGCCGGGTCAGATCGAAAACCCGCAGTCGCGCATTGAGCTTGGCGAGTTCATCAATTCCCAGGGTAGCGTATCCACCGATCTCGCCTTCCCGTTCCAGCCGCCGCCCTCCAATGGCGACCCAAATGGCGGGCATTCGATCCTGCTCGACCTCGTGCCGAACAATGTCTTCAATGCGCTGGCCTCGGGCCAGACCATCCAGGTCCTGCTGTTCTGCCTGCTTTTCGGGCTGGCAATGGGGAAGATTCCGCAGCCCTCGTCGATGAGCCTCACTCAGGCGCTCAACGCGGTCTACCGGGCCTGCACGGTGCTCACCAACTGGTTCATCTGGGGATTGCCCTTTGCAACCTTCATCCTGATCGCGGACCAGACGGCGTCGACCGGAACCAAGCCGCTCACGCTGATGGGCGGCTACCTGCTGGTGATGGGTCTTTCCTGCCTCACATTCGTTGCCGGCGCCTTTGCCATTATCGCCATCAGGTCGCGACGAAGCTACTGGACGACGATCAAGACCTGCCAGCCGCTTCTCATGGTGGCCATCACCACACGCTCCACGGTCGCCTCGCTGCCGTGGGTCATCAACCTGTTGACCGAGCGCCTGAGGTTCAGCCTGGTGGTCGTCGAACTGCTCGTGCCGCTGCAGGCGGCATTGCTGCGGACGGGCCCGGCGCTGCTCTACACTTCGGGTGCGCTGTTCATCGCTCAGCTCTACGGTCATCCGCTTGCAGTCCCGGACCTCTTGCTCGTCGGCATCATCTCAGCGCTTCTCGCGCTCACCACCGGCGGCATGGGCAGCCTGCTCATCCTGTCCCAGATGTCCATCGTGTGCGGCTACCTGAAGCTTCCCTTCGAGGCGGCGTTCGCCCTGTTCGTCGCGGTGGATGCGGCCGTGGACACGTTCATGACGCTGGCCAGCGTTTGCACCGTCGCGGCGAGTACGGCAATGATCGCTCCCAGCCACAGGGAGGCGACGCAACCTGAAACCGTCTCGGGACAGCTCGAACCCGAGCCCGTGCGATGATCGACGACAGCATCCGTCCCCAGCTCGGCATTGTCGGCGGCCTCGGGCCGCTTGCATCGGCTGACTTTTACTTCAAGCTGACCCGAATGACCCAGGCGTTCCGGGACAACGAACATGTGCCTGCCGTCATCCTCAGCGTACCGCAGCTACCCGACAGGACCGAAGCGATCCTCGCCGGCCATGACGGACCGCTGGCGCCCCTGAAAGCCGCGGTCTCGACGCTCAATGCGCTCGGCGTTGCCTGTATCGCGATGCCGTGCAACACCGCCCATCATTGGTACGATCAACTGGCAGCGAATTCGCACGCGGAGATCATCCATATCGGCGACGCAGTGGTAGCGGAAACGCGTCGTAGCCTGGAACGGGGTCGGGCTGCAATTCTCGCCACCCAGGGCACGCTGGTCTCCGGCTTCTATCAGGACAGGATGTCGGCGGCGGGATTTGAGCTCTGCCTTCCCGCGAACACCGAGTTTCAGGAGCGCGTCGACAGCGCAATCAGCTTCGTCAAGGCTGGTTCGATCGCGGATGCGGCGGTCGAAACCGAGCGTGCGCTCGACATCGCGCAAGCGGCTGGCGCTGATGCCGCCCTTCTCGGCTGCACCGAACTGTCGGTGGCCGCCGCCAGCCTCGCCGATGTGAATGGATTGGTCGTCATCGACAGCAATGCGGCCTTGGCGCGAGCCTGTCTGACCCGATTGGGTTTCGGTGCGCAAGAAGCCCGAGGCCTGCCGACCGTATCGCGGCCGCGGGGACATGACCGATCGATACGCGCCAGCTCGGTCGCACTGGCCCAGCCGTATGAAGCGGCGGTCTTGCTGCTGAAGGCCGAGCGGTGCTGATAGTTCGAGACCGTCAGCCTTGGCGCGGCACGCCCCTGGCAAGCAGGTAGACGAGATACGGTCCGCCAAGCAGCGAGGCGAACAGGCCGGCCGGCAGTTCGTAGGGAAAGGCCGCCATGCGCGACAGCCAGTCCGATACGATCATCAGCAAGGCGCCCAAAAGCATTGCGCCAGCAAGGTGGACGCGTGCGCGGGAAAATCCCACCAGCCGGGCAAGGTGCGGTCCGATCAGGCCGACGAAGCTCAATGGGCCAACGACCATGGCGGCGAGCGCTGTCAGCATCGCGGCGACAATGATCAACATCAGCCGTCCGCCGGCGACCGGAATGCCCAGCCCGCGCGCGCTGTCGGGTCCGAGCGGCAGGATGTCGAGCCAGCGGGCGGCGAGAAACAGCGGCAGCGTCAGCGGCAACAGACAGGCGAGTGCTAGTCCTGCATCCAGGGGGGTTGCCTGGCCGGTCGAGCCGCTCAGCCAGCGCAGCAGGAGATAGGACTGCGCGTTGCCCATGGCGATCGTCGCGGTGATCGCCGCACTGCTCAGCGCACTCATGGCGATGCCGGCAAGCAGCAACCGCTCGGCGCCAAATTTCGCTCGTGCGGCAAGGGCGAGCATGGCAATCAACGCCGCCAGTGAGCCCAAGGCGGAGCCGGCGAGTTGCCAGCCGAGATCGGCCGTGGCGCTGACCATCAGCACGGCGGTCAGCCCGGCACCGGCACCGGTGCCGACGCCAAGCACTTCGGGGCTCGCCAACGGGTTGCCGGTGACCCGCTGGATGACGACGCCGGCTGCCGCCAGCATGGCACCGGCGGCTGCCGCCACGCCGATCCGTGGCGCGCGCCAGGCGGCGAGGTCGTTCAGCACGTCACCGCTGGCGACCGACCAGCCCGTCGGGCCACGCCCAACGATGAGCGCCACGGCGGCGGCGACAAGTGTCACTGCAAGCAGCAGCAGGATAATGAGCCAGGGTCGGCTGGCCTTGCGCGGTGCAGTGCCATTGGCCACGAGATGCGGCCATTCGAACAGGCGCAGCCTGGGCAACAGCCACAGCAGCAGCGGGCCGCCTAGAAGTGCGGTGCCGGCACCCGTCGGAATGCGCTCTCCGCCGGAACCGGCGGCGAGCTGCACCAGCCCGTCCGTCAGCCACAGCAGCACGGCGCCGATCAGCGGCGCGGCGATCAGCTTTTGCCGCAAGGTGCGTGCGCCGGAAAGCGAGGCAAGTGCTGGCGCGGCAAGGCCAATGAAACCGATGACGCCAACCTCGGCCGCGACAGTCGTCGCCATCCACACGGCAAGCGCGATGATGAGAAAGCGGCTTGAGTGACGGGCGACGCCCAGGCCGCGCGCCGAGGCGTCGTCGAGGCCAAGGACGGTCAGCGGCCGCAGCAGCATCAGCGCCGCAACGGCGCCGGCCGCCAGTCGAACCGTCAGCGCGATGGTCGGCCCCCAATCCTGCTGGACCAGCGAACCACCGCCCCAGATGAACAGCGAGAACAGATACTCACCATTGGCGAGGATCAGGGCGGCACTGACGGAACTCGCGGTCAGCGCCACCATCATGCCGGCGAGCACGACGGACACCGGCTCCAACCCGCGCCGCCAGGTCAGCGCCAGCACCAGCAGCACTGCCGTGGTGCCACCGGCAAAGGCGACCAGTCCCTGCGCTCGCTCCATCAGAAATGGCGCGTATAGCGAGGCGATCGTCATGGCCAGTTGCGCGCCGGCCGAAATGCCGAGCGTCGATGGCTCGGCCAGCGGATTGCGCAGCACATGCTGCAAGAGCAGGCCAGACAGGCCGAGCACAGCACCCGCCAGCACGGCCACTGCGGCGCGCGGCAGCGTGCTGTAGAGCAGGATGACACGATCGAGGTTAATGCCGTCGCCCGGCAGTGCGGCCGGCCACTGCATGCCGACCCGCCATGCAAACAGAAGTGTTGCCATCGCCGCCAGGAAGCTCCACAGGGCGATTGGCGACAGTGTGGCCCCAGATATGGCGCGACGATCGATTGTGCGCTCAGCCATGGGTCTGTCCAGCAAGTGCCGCCGTGGCCAGCCGTGCGAAGCGGCGTGCGGATGGGAGGCAGCCGAAATGGTTGACCGGCTCCAGCACCGCGACGCGGTTCGCGCGCACGGCCGGCAGGGCGTTCCACAAGGCGTTTGTCGGAAGCGAGCGCCCAACATCCGCCGGCAGCGGCGAGACGATCAGGATCGATGCCTCGGGCACGCGCGCCAGCGCCTCCAGCCCCACTGGCGCTGCCGCACTGTAGCTTGTCTCGTCGGTCCATGCATTGACCAGGCCGAGACGCGTGAGCACATCGCCGAACATGGAATCGCGACCGAAAGCGCGGAAATGCCTGCTATCACCAAGGCTGATGGCGAAGATAGGTCGCCCGGAGGACGCCGGCAAGGTGACACGAAGCCGCGCGATTTCCTCAGCCGTATCATCCACATAGCGCTTCGCCTCGGCCTGCGGTCCAAGCTTTTCGCCCAAGGCCAGCGTCGCTGCCTCGGCGAGCGCATAAGGCGGCACACCGGCCTCATAGACCGTCTGCGCAAACACCGGCGCGATGCGCTCGAGCATCGGGCGCTGGTATTCGTAGAAATTGGAGATGACGATGAGATCCGGTGCGACGATGCGCAGCAGTTCGTAATTGGGCGCGCCGCGCAGCCCGAGATCGGTCACCGGTTGGGGGATGGCCGGCTCGACCGCGATCTTGCGGAACTGGATCAGTTCGGTCGCCGCCACCGGCGCGATGCCAAGCGCCAGCAAGGTCTCCAGCATACCCCAGTCGATCGCGGCAACACGTATTGCCGCAGCTCTGGCGGCGGCGGATGGCAGCAAAGCTGTGGCCGCCAGCGCAAGCACCTGCCGTCTGTTGGGCAGGTGGATCATCGCTGGCGGATTTGGCTCGCGGCTACCAAGTCGTATGCGCCTTAAGCTTGAACGAACGGCCTTCACCATAGGAACAGGTCAGCGTCGTCTGGCAGCTCGACACATAGGTCTTGTCGAAGAGGTTGGTGATGTTGAGATCGATACCCCAGTTCTCCTTTTCGTAGCCGAGCTTCAGATCGGCCAGCGTAACCGCAGGCACCTTCGCAGTGTTGGCATTGTCTGCCCATGAGGAGCCGAGATACCGCAAACCGCCGCCGATCGAGATGCCGTCGTACCAGCCGCCGCGGAACGTGTAGTCGACCGAGGCGGAGGCCATAACCTCGGGTACGATGAAGGGCGTCTTGCCGATGAGTGCCGGGTTGGCGTCCTTGGTGATGTCTATGTCGTAGGCTGTGAATGCACCCGTGACTCGGAAATCGTCGGTCACGTTCACCTTGCCTTCGAGTTCAACACCGCGCGAGCGCACTTCGCCGGTCTGCATCTGCGTGAAGAGAGTAACATTTGAAGGGACGTTCTGACGCGTCAGGTCAAACAGCGACAGGGTGAACAGTCCATCGACAAAGGTCGGTGCGTATTTCACGCCGACCTCATATTGCGTGCCTTCCTCCGGCTTGAACAGATTGCCGTTGGCGTCGGTGCCGATGATCGGATTGAAGAAAGTGGCGATGCTGGCATAGGGGGTTACGCCGTTGGCGAATTCGTAGGCCAGGCCGGCGCGCCCGGAGAAGTCTCCGACGGTGCTGCTCTGTGAGCTGGAACTCGCTGAGTAGTATGTCGGGCCGTTGTCGGCGTCGAGCCAGCCACGATCGTAGCGGCCGTTCAACGTCACCAGCCAGCCATCGCCGAAGCGCAGCTGATCCTGCGCATAGAAGCCAAGCTGCTTCTGCGTCAGGTTCTGGTTGAGGTAGCTGACGCGTGGGGTCAGCGGTGAGCCGTACACCGGATGAAAGGCGTCAATGGGGTTGTCATAGTTGGGATCGTAAAGGCCAGAGGACTGTACCTGGTCGATGTTGTAATATTTGAAATCGACGCCAGCAAGGATCGTATGTTCGATGGGGCCGGTCACCACCTTGCCTTCAATCTGGTTGTCGACAAGGAAGGTCTTGGCCGTGGTGTCATGGTCGAAATTTATCCGGGCTAGATCGGTAGGCCCTCCGACGAGTGACCAGCCGTTCGGATAGACGCTGACCTCATTGATATCCGCAGCGGTGAAGCGGGCGTTGGAGCGAACGGTCCAATCATTGTCGAACTCGTGCTCGAACTCATAGCCAATGGAGCCCTGTTCGCGCTTGTAGAGGTCGATGCTCGGTTCGGTGAAATTCGCATCCGGGTCGATGCGGCCGTAGTTCACGCCGCCGACAACGTGATCGACCACGGTGCCATCGTAGGGCAGGAAGCTGCCGCCATTGTGGTTCTCGTCGATGTGGCTGTAGTTGGCCAGAATGGTCAGCGTGGTTGCTTCGTCCGGCTTCCAGGTGATGCTTGGCGAGATGAAGCCGCACCAGCCGTTCTGCAGGTCGCTGTAGGTGTCGCCACCGGCGACCTTGCCCGTCATCCGGTAGCTGACCGCGCCATCCTTGGCCACGTCGCCAATGTCGAAGCCGAGATAGACATTGCCGGCGTCGTTGACGCCGGTTTCGACATAGCGCTTGCGTTCGAACTCCGGCCGCTTGCTGACATAGTTGACCAGACCGCCGGGATTGCTGCCGCCATAGAGCACCGAGGCAGGCCCCTTCAGCACTTCGATGCGCTCCAGCCCGAAGCTGTCGACATAGAAGCCGCCGAAGCCGTAGCTGAACAGCTGCAACCCATCCATGTAGGTGCCAGTGGCCGTCGCCTGGAAACCGCGGATGAACAGCCAGTTGGTGTCGCTATCCGGGCCGAAGGGCTGCGCGAAGACGCCGGCGGTGTAGCGTAGTGCTTCGTCGGCTTTCTGCGCGCCCTGGTCGTCGATCTCCTGCCGGCCGACCACCGAGATGGATTGCGGGATGTCCTTGATCTCGGTCGCCGTCTTGGAGCCGGTCTTGGTCTTCTTGGCGACGACACCCTTGACCGGTCCGGTCGCGCTGTCGCCGGCTTCGCCCTCGACCACAACCGGTTCAAGCTGGGTGCTGGTTTGCACAGCCTGCGCGAACGCGGCCATCGTCGGGAACATCGCGGCTGCGGCGACACTGGCCGCCAGAAGCGCTTTCACCCGGTAAATTTTGCTCATTAGGAAAGTTCCCGCCTGTCGATATTGAGATACCTGATCATTTATCTCAACTTATCTGCGGGTCATTGGATGGAATTGGGCGGTTTGTCCATTCTTGTCCAAACGAGGGACATCGCGACGCCATGTTGCGGAAATGTCACTGGGCGCTCTTCGCCCATGCGCCGGGCGTCACTCCAACGACCGACTTGAACACGCGTGTCAGATGCGCCTGGTCGAAAAAGCCGGTCGCCTCGGCGATGTCGCCGAGCGATGCGGCGTCACGCGCCATCATCGCCTTCGCCCTGTCGACTCGAGCCTGCATCTGCCAGCGATGCGGGCGGCACGCCTGTCGCAGCCTTGAAGGCGTGGCTCATCGCGGTTTCGGACAGGCCGGTCAGTGCTGCGAGGTCGGAGAGGCGGATCCTGTCCAGGCAATGCGCATCGATGTAATCCGTGACCAGCCGTAGCTTGCGGCGCGACAGCGGCGACCGACGCCTGGCGGTATCAGGCTTGTCGATCTGGAACAGGCTTGCAAACAGGGCGTTGAGCAGGCCCTCGCCATAGAGGTCATGCAAAGGCTGGTCGCTGCCGCACTCGGCGGCGATCAGGCCGGCAAGCATGGCGACGCGGTCGTCGCGAAACTGGAAACGCGACATCTGCAAGGCTTCAAGATCGAGGCTGCGGCCGAAGCGGCGCATCAGCGTCGCCGCCTCGAAATGCAGGTCGAGATGCCGGATCCGCCGCAGTCCCTCGACCCGGCCGCGGATTGGCACGCCGGCCGGTATGTAGGCCATGGAGAAGGCCTTGTCGTGGCGGCGCAATTCGCCCTTGGCGCCTTCGACGAAGAAGGCGCCGTCGCCGTCCACATCGAGCGCAACGAACAGCCGGGGGTCGGGAGAGACATAATAGCCTTCGGCCCTGTTGCCGCATGAAACATCCCAGAGGTCGGCGACCACGCCATCCCAGACATGCCATTTCAGGTCGCCGATGACGGCAAAACCCTGAATGCGGCTCTCCATGCGCGGGACGAAGCTCAAACCCTGTTTCCTCGTGGTGTCGATCGTCCCGCAACATATATTCATGATGAAAATTATCAAGTTTTATGTCATGTCAAACCGGCCCGCTTTGCCACGGCAGGCGGCCAGGAAGAAACGATCGGGTGCCGTGGCTCCAGTGCGTGATGTGGTCGGAACTGTTTTGCCGGCCCGGCCATCGCCCTGTTGGCGATGATCAGGCGCCGGTTGGCCTAAACGCTTTCGAGGTATGTCTCGATCTCGAAATCGCTGACATTGAGCGCGAACGTGTTCAGCTCTTGCCGTTTGCAGGCAACGAAAGAGTCGCGCAGGATTGCCGGAAAGATCTCCGCCACATGCGTCCCGCTTTCAAAGGCAGCGATCGCCGACGCCCAGTCCGGCGGCAGCTTTGCCGGCGGAAGGCCCTGGGCATCGCTGCCGATCGGATCCCCTGGCGACAACTGTCTTTCAATGCCGGTCAGTGCGGCGCCCAATATGGCCGCAAGCACCAGATAGGGATTGGCGTCCGCACCCGAAACGCGATGCTCGATACGGCGCGCGCCGCTCGGCCCGCCGGGAATGCGGATCGCGACCATGCGGTTCTCATAGCCCCAGGCGACCGCGGTCGGTGCGTAGGATCTTGGGCGCAGCCTGCGGTACGAATTGAAATGTGGTGCGAACACCAGCGTGCTCTCGGCCATTGCCGCAAGCAGGCCGCCGACCGCATGACGCATGATCTCCGAGCCTTGATCGGTGCCGTCATCGAAGACATTGCGCCCTTCGCCGTCGACCAGGCTGAAATGGACGTGAAAGCCATTGCCGGCCCGGTCGCCATAGGGCTTGGCCATGAAACAGGCGGCAAAACCGTGCTTGCGGGCAATGCCCTTCACCGTGCGCTTGAACAGCACCGCATCGTCGGCCGCCCGCAAGGCGTCCGCGACATGGTTCAGATTGATCTCGAACTGACCGACGCCGTTCTCGGCGATGGCCGTGTCGACGGGAATGTCTTGCGTCCGGCAGGCCTCATAGACGTCATGGATGAAGGATTCGAAATCATCGATTTCGTCGATCGACAGCGCTGCGTCGGAATCGAGACGGCGCCCGGTCACCGGCGAGACAGGACCGACCGGCCGCTGCGACTGCGGATCGACGAGGTAGAATTCGAGTTCCGTCGCCGCGACCGGAGTCAGGCCCAAGGCCTTGTAGCGATCGAGGATGCGGGCCAGCGCCCGTCGCGGGTCGCCGAGATAGGGCGCGCCGTTTTCGTCGGCGAGCCAGAGCGGGATGAGCGCCGTCGGATGCGCCGTCCACGCGACCGGCAGAATGCCGCGCCCCGTCCATTGGCAAAGCCCATCGGCATCGCCGGTCGAGAAAACCAGCGTGTTGCCTTCGATGTCCTCGCCCCAGATATCGAGCCCGATCAGCGAATAAGGCATGCGCAACTTGCCTTCCAGCGCCTTCCTTGCCTGCTCGACCGGTATGCGCTTGCCACGCATGATGCCGTTGAGGTCGCACACCGCGGCCCTCAGGCTCTGGATGTCGGTTCTGCTTTCAAGCCAGTTCAAAACGTCCGCAATTGCATCGCTCAATTTCTAACCTCTGGTTTTTGAAGGTCCCGCAAGCCTGATCGGCTGCACTGTCCCTGGTAAAGATAGCTTGTGAGTTTTCGAAAACAGACCTGGCTGTCGCCAAGGCTTTTCCTTATTTTTTCAAGTCACTAGCTGGGATGTCGGGAGGCATTTCAAAACCAATTGCGCGATCTGCGATCGCAACATAGAGGCTGGAGGGCGGAAAGCCAAGCACGAGCCGGTAAACCATCGCGCAGTCGCTATCGGCGGGAGCGGCGAGCTCGCTGCGGTCAAATCTGGCGCTCGCAGCGCCCGAGCCACGCTGTGCAAAACCGTCATCACAAATCTTGACCTTGCGCGCACTTGCACCTCTGGCCGCTCTCTGGCTTTTTGGGGTACCCATCGCAACGGACTGATTCGCGTCATGCCGCTCGATTGCAATGTCCCCAAGGCAGTCTGCGGGTGGGTCGTGAAGCGCGCGCAATTTGGCGAAGGAGAAACAGGCATGGCCGAGTTCAAGAAGCCCGAAATCTCCGAGATGAGACCCAAGATCACCGTTATCGGCGTTGGGGGCGGCGGCGGCAATGCCGTCAACAACATGATCGCGGAGCAGCTTCAGGGCACCGAGTTCATTGCCGCCAACACCGACGCGCAGGCGCTGACCATGTCGAAGGCGACGCGGCTGATCCAGCTTGGCGCGCACGTCACCGAAGGGCTGGGCGCCGGATCGCTTCCCGAGATCGGCCGCGCCGCGGCCGAGGAATCGCTCGATGAGATCATGGATCACCTGGCCGGCACGCATATGTGTTTCGTCACCGCCGGCATGGGCGGCGGCACGGGAACCGGTGCTGCGCCGATCATCGCCCAGGCGGCGCGCAAGGCTGGCATCCTGACGGTTGGCGTCGTCACCAAGCCTTTCGCCTTCGAGGGCAGGCGCCGCATGCAGATGGCCGAAGAGGGCATCGAGCGGCTGCGCGAGAGCGCCGACACGGTGATCGTCATCCCGAACCAGAACCTGTTCAGGATCGCCGATGCCAAGACCACTTTCGCCGATGCGTTCGTCATCGCCGACCGCGTACTCTATTCCGGCGTTAGCTGCATCACCGATCTCATCGTCAAGGAAGGCCTGATCAATCTCGACTTCGCCGATGTGAAATCGGTGATGCGCGACATGGGCCGCGCCATGATGGGCACCGGCGAAGCGTCCGGCGAGGGCCGGGCGATGAAGGCGGCGGAAGCCGCGATCGCCAATCCGTTGCTGGACGAAGTGTCGATGAAAGGCGCCAAGGGCGTGCTGGTTTCGATATCGGGCGGCAGGGACATGACCCTGTTCGAGGTCGACGAGGCCGCCACCCGCATCCGCGAAGAAGTCTACGAGGATGCCGACATCATCGTCGGCGCGATCTTCGACAAGAACATGGAAGGCCGCTTCAGGGTCTCGGTGGTGGCGACGGGGCTTGACCGTGCGTTTGGAGCAGAGGATGGCGATGCCGGCATCGCCCGCGACCACGCCGGCCAGCCGCCAGCGCGCACGCTTCAGTAGGATCTGGCAAAAGGGCAGAGCGCCGTCGCGCTCCTGCCCTCAAGCGTTCAGTTCATCCAAATTTCGGGTCGAGACTGCCTGACTTGTAGCGCTTGGCCATTTCGGCGACCGGCAACGGCTTGATCTTCTGCGCGTTGCCGGCGGTGCCGAACTGTTCGAAGCGCTCCTTGCAGAGCTTGCGCATCGCCGCCATCGCCGGCGTCAGGTATTTGCGCGGGTCGAACTCGCTCGGATTTTCGGTCAGCACCTTGCGGATGGCGCCGGTCAGCGCCATGCGGTTGTCGGTGTCGATGTTGATCTTGCGCACGCCGTGCTTGATGCCGCGCTGGATTTCCTCGACGGGCACGCCCCAGGTCGGCTTCATCTGGCCGCCATATTTGTTGATGATCTCCTGCAGATCCTCCGGCACCGAGGACGAGCCATGCATGACCAGATGCATGTTGGGCAGGCGGCGGTGGATCTCCTCGATGACGTTCATGGCCAGCACCGCTCCGTCCGGCTTGCGCGAGAATTTGTAGGCGCCATGGCTGGTGCCCATGGCCACGGCCAGCGCATCGACATGGGTGTCCTTGACGAACTCCACCGCCTGTTCGGGATCGGTCAGCAACTGGTCGTGGCTGATCGCGCCTTCGACGCCGTGGCCGTCTTCCTGCTCGCCGCCGCCGCTCTCCAGCGAGCCGAGCACGCCGATCTCGCCTTCGACCGACACGCCGCCCCAATGCGCCATGTCGACGACGCGCTTGGTGATGCCGGAATTGTAGGCGTAGTCGGCAGGGGTCTTGCCGTCTTCCTTCAGCGACCCGTCCATCATGACGGAGGTGAAGCCGTACTGGATTGCGGTGACGCAAGTGGCTTCGTTGTTGCCGTGGTCGAGATGCATGCAGACCGGAATGTCGGGATGGATTTCGACCAGCGCGTCGATCAGCTTGGCCAGCACGACGTCATTGGCATAGGCGCGCGCGCCGCGGCTTGCCTGCAGGATGACCGGCGACTTGGTCTCCTCGGCGGCCTCCATGATGGCAAGGCCCTGTTCCATATTGTTCATGTTGAAAGCGGGTACGCCGTAGCCGTATTCGGCGGCGTGGTCGAGCAATTGTCTCAGTGTTATGCGAGCCACCCAATAGTCTCCCGTATCTGGTTTCAAGCGCAACGTCGCGGGCCGGCCGGTTAGCGGTCGGCCCTTGATGCTTCTGGCTGGATTTCGAGCCAATCGCAACCTTCACAGGCCTTCTCGATTGCAATTCTTGTTGCAGGGCTGAAATCCGGCCCGTTTGACGACCTTACGCCGCGATTAACTCCCGCGCCGCCAGGATCTGCACGCAGGCGTTGGCCGCCTCCTTGCCCTTGACGGTGAAGTGCTCGAAGAAGAAGCGGTGGTGCTCGGCGCTGTCATGGTAGTTGTGCGGGGTGAGCACCGCCGACAGCACCGGCACGCCGGTCGACAGCTGCACGTTCATCATGCCGTCGATCACCGCGCTGGCGACAAACTCATGCCGGTAGATGCCGCCATTGACGACAAAGGCCGTGCCGAGGATCGCGGCATAGCGGCCGGTCTGGGCCAGGGTCTTGGCATGCAGCGGGATCTCGTAGGCGCCCGGCACGTCGAAGACATCGACGGTGAAACGCTCGCCTCCGATATCGGCCAGTTCCGCCTCGAAGGCCTGTACGCATTGGTCGACGATATCGGCGTGCCAGCGCGCCCTGATAACGGCGATGCGGGTCGTTTCGTAGTCTTTCTGGGAATGCTGATTCATGGGTCCATCCTTCCGTTTCGAACCAGAATCAGGACGCACGATACGGATTAGGCCCGCAAAAAGCGGGCCGGATTCCGTTTCGTTCTCTTCCATCCGGACTGTAACCGTCGGCTCCGGAATCACACCGGATCTGCTGACCTTTCCGATTTTGCCGGAAAGCGCTCGCGGGCTTGGGCCTGCCGCATGACCCGAAAACCGGAATCGGCTTTCGGAAAGGTATCATGCGCACCTAAGGTGCCCTTACCGCCGGTGGGGACTCTCACCCCGCCCTGAGAACATTAACGGCTTTGTATGGAAGGGCAGGGTGCTGCTGTCAACCACGTGCATGGGCGTTGGTCGATACAGTCTGTCAATCAGGCCAGGATACGTTTGTCGGAGCAATGCACTGCGGACTTCAAAGCGCAAGCACCGGGCGTGGAGGCAGCGACGACGGCCAGCGCTTCCCACCTAGGTTCAGGATGACGTACCGGAGAATGTGGAGCGATCGGTCGGCCATGTGGAAAGCGCTTGCTCGGCAACAGCTTCCAGCATGTCGCGGCTAAAGCCGGCTTTGGCTTGTACCGCCATGCCGTGCGTGACAGCCATCACGAATGCGGCAAGCGCTTCGGATTTTGCCGTCTCCGGTAAGTCGCCCTCGGCTTTCGCCCGGTCGAAGCGATCACGAATCTGCGCCTGGGCAGCCGCGCGAAAATCTATCAACGCGTGTCGTACAGGTTCCGCTTCATCCGATCCCGCCACGGCCCCATTGATACCGAGACATCCAGTATGGTCGGGATAACGCGTATTGAGGTCGGCTGCATTGTACAGAATGTGCGCAGCAACCTGGCGCGCCGTGGGTAGCTGAAGCGCCTCTGGAATGTAACCCAGGTATCGCTCGGTATAGCGAGCCAGGGCTTGGCGGAAGAGCGCTTCCTTGTTGCCAAAGGCAGAATAGAGGGCGGGCCTCTCAACGCCTGCAGCCTCAGTCAGGTCAGCGTAGGAAGCACCCTCGTAGCCCTTGCGCCAGAACACACACAGCGCCGCGTCGAGCACCTTCTCCACGTCAAATTCGCGATGGCGTCCCATCAGATCAACTCAGCCATTTTTCCATAATGCGCATTACTAAACCACTTGACAGCCCATGTCCACATTTCATACCAATCGTTATAGTAACGTACGTTATGAAAAATAATTCTCCCACGGAAAGGACTTCTCATGTCGAACATATTGAAGGGCAAGGTCGTGCTCATTACGGGCGGCTCGCGCGGGCTTGGCGCCGCCACGGCGGAAGCGTTTGCCGATCATGGAGCAGACGTTGCGATCAGCTACGCGGCCTCGGCCGAGAAAGCCGAAGCCGTCGTGGCGAAGCTCAAGGCAAAGGGTGTTCGCGCTATTGCGGTAAAGAGCGACCAAGCCGACCTTACTTCCGGCAAGTCATTGATCGACTTGGTGATTGCTGAATTCGGTAAGCTCGACATCCTCGTGAACAATGCCGGCATCGCAATTCAGGGTCAGTTGGTGGACGATCCCGGCCTTGATGGAGAGGCCTACAATCGACAGTGGCAAGTCAATGTCATGGGCTCGATCGCCAATACTCGCGCGGCGGCGTCCAAACTGACGGACGGTGGCCGCATCATCTTCATCGGCTCTTTGCTGGGCTCCTACGTGCCTTTCAAGGGGGTCGCCGACTACGCCGGAACGAAGGCGGCGCTCGCCGGATACGCGAAGGGTATCGCCCGCGACCTCGGCCCCCGCAACATCACTGTCAATGTCTTGCAACCGGGCATCATGCCCACGGACATGGCCTCTGAAGTCGCCGGTGAGCTTCCGGACCGTGAAGCCATCATGGACCTGCATCCGATCCGTCGCATTGCAACCCTTGAAGAGGTGGCGGAGATCGTTTGCTTCCTCGCCGGACCACATGCGGGCTACATCACCGGTGAATCCATCGATGTTGCCGGTGGTCTCGGAATCTGAGCGTGAAGATTAGGCCGAAGAAGATCAAAGCTCCTACACGCCCAGAAGGAAGAGAGATGACCGATAAGTTTGGTGCAAAATCGACAGCTGACGAGGTGCTTTCCGGCGTCGACCTCGGGGGAAAGCGGTTTCTCGTAACGGGCGCATCGTCGGGCATTGGGCTCGAAACCGCCCGCTCACTGGTCTCTCACGGCGCTAGCGTCGTCGGCGCGGTCAGGAACCTCGCTAAAGCCGAGCCGGCCATTGCTCCGGCCCGTGACGCCGGGTCGCAAGCAGGTGGCAGCCTGGAGTTGATCGAGCTCGATCTGGCATCCTTGCAAAGCGTTCGCGCCTGTGCGGATGAACTGCTTAACGGCCAGCCGTTCGACGCTATCATCGCCAATGCTGGCGTGATGGCAACTCCGTTCGGTCGGACGATCGATGGCTTCGAGGTCCAGTTCGGGACGAACCATCTTGGTCATTTTGCCTTGATCAATCGGATCGAGCCGCTGCTCGCCGATAACGGGCGCCTGGTTATGCTGTCGTCGCAGGCTCATCGCGTCGCTGATGTCGATCTGGACGATCCGAATTTCGAGCGACAGGTATACGACCCATGGGTTGCCTATGGTCGATCGAAAACGGCCACCTCTCTCTTCGCGGCGGAATTCGATAAGCGGCATCGCGATCGCGGCATCCGGGCTGTCTCGGTGATGCCCGGGAATAGTCTCACGGACCTACCGCGCCATCTCTCACGGGAGAACTTGCAGGGTCTTTTCGAGACCGTAGGCAAAGCTCGCGCCGAAGCGGGTCTTCCTCCACCGGAACTGAAAGAAATCCCACAGGCAGCCGCAACGACGGTCTGGGCCGCGGTCGTGGCTAACAGTGACGAAATCGGCGGACACTATCTCGAAGATTGCGCGGTCGCGCCAATCGATGACACGCCCAACCCGTTTGCAGACGGCGTAAGGTCATATGCGCTCGACGCCACCAGAGCTAAGCAGCTTTGGGCGAAAAGTGAGGAACTGACAAGGGCTGCGCTGTGAGGGCTATCGCGCACATCTGAACGCAAGAATCCATTCCACTTTCGTACTCGACTAGGCGGCTCTCAAGAGCGCGCCGAGAGCCCTGATGTCCCTCTGATGGATGCCGCCCAAGGTGACCTCGGTTGAAGGGACGACATGCATAAAAAAACCTAAAGCGCGTCGCATGATCCGTTTCCACGCGATGCGCTTTAGGTCGTGCGCCACGCCGCCGCCGATGCGGCGATCAGCATGAGCAGTGCTGCAACCATCGCGCAGACAGCAAAGCCGAAGGTTGAATAAAGCGGCCCGAAGCTGGTGGTGCCGACAAAGACCGCCAGATAGGTCACCGCGCTGTTCAAGCCCATGATTGTGCCACGCCGCGACGGATCGAGCGCCGACAGGCGCATCACCAGGACGTTCAATCCGAAATGATTGGCCAGTCCCCAGATCGCCACCGTGGCCAGGATCAGGCTGAAGCTGTTGCTCGTCGCGGCAATCGCGACATAGACGGCGGCGACAAGAAGATAGGCAAAGGGCATGACGCGGCGCGCGCCAATCCGGTCGATGACACCGTCAAGCAGTGCTGCCATGCCAAAACCCACGCCATAGGCAAGGGCCGCCAGGCCATTGGCGCTGACCGGCTCTCCTAGCCCGACATGAAGATGGTCGCCGAGATAGCCATAGACACCGTAGAAGGCGGTCATGAAGGCGGCGCAGGCAATGAGAAGCGGGACGATACCGGGAATGCCGAGCGCGTCTAGTGGCGTTGGCGCTGGGCCGCTCTTCCTGACGTCGCTCAGCGACGACAGTGCGAGGCCGGTCAACGCAAGCATTGCCAGTAGCGCGACCGCGGCAAAGACGGCGCGCCAATGCACGAGATCGGCAAGCACGGCCGACAGCGAGACGCCGGCCACCATGCTGAGCGTCCATCCGGTCAGCACGACGCCGATGGTGCCGCTTTCACGACCGGGCGGCGCGATGCCTGCCGCGCTGGCATAGATCGCGGGCATGGCGATGCCGGCAGCGATACCGGCGAGCAGCTGTGCCGCGACCAGCATGATCACTGTGGGTGCCGCGGCACTTGCGACCAGCGCTATCGCCAGCAACAGCAAGGCGCCCTGCAGCATCCGGCGTGCGCCGAGCCGGTCGATGTAGCGGGCCAGGAACAGGGCGCTTGCGGAGGTGCCCAGGCCGAACGCGGCCGCCGCAATCATGACGGCCGGCACGCTGGTGCCGAACGACAAGGCCACGGCAGGTGCGATCGGACCCAGCACGAGCGAGTTCGAGCCAATGACGGCGATGCAGCCCGTCAGCAGGTAGGCAAGCGCCGGGATCGGCGCTCGGACAGTCAATGGTGCAACTTGATCAATGTTCGACATATCAGCATAATGGCCGTATTCTATTCTGCGGAGAACCAGGAATTTCGCTATGGATGAAGAAACAGATGGTATTCCGCAGAACAGGCCTGCGGCCCGCGATCTCGACGCGACAGACCGAAGAATATTAGGCGTCCTGGTCGATGACGCCACGATCAGCTATGCAGAACTCGGCGATCGCGTGGGCTTGTCGCCACCGGCAGCGCATGAGCGGGTCAAACGGCTCCGGCGCAGCGGCGCCATCCGCAATACAGTCGCCATCATCGATCCCCGAGCGGTGAAAAAGCCCTTGCTTGCCTTTGTCCATATCGACACCAGGGGCTGGGGAAAGACGCCGGAACTGATGGCGGTCTCGCAATATCCCGAAGTCGAGGAGATCCATACCGTCGCCGGCGATACCTGCATGCTGCTGAAGGTCCGCACGGAAGACACCAGGGCACTCGAAGGGCTGCTGGCGCGCCTTTACGAGACGCCGGGCGTCACCTCGACGCGCAGCTATGTGGTTTTATCGACCTATCTAGAGCGGCCGGTGCAGCCCGGCATCACCGAGACATGGCCGACGCCCAAGCATATGGCCGAGCCTCTGTATTACGAGCCTCTGTATTAGAAGCGCGCTACGCTCGTTCGGGAAACATCGCCTTCAGGCCCTCGCGCGATGCCTTGGCGACGCCGCGTTCGGTGATCAGGCCGGTCACCAGCCGCGCCGGCGTCACATCGAAGGCAGGGTTTGCCGCGGGCGTCGTCTCCGGCGAAATGCGCACCTGGGCAATCTCACCGGCGGCTGTCTTGCCCCAGACCAGCGAGACCTCGTCGGCCGAGCGCTGCTCGATCGGGATTTCGGCCAGCCCGTCATGCACCGTCCAGTCGATGGTCGGTGACGGCAATGCGACATAGAACGGCACGTCATTGTCAGCGGCGGCAAGCGCCTTCAGATAGGTGCCGATCTTGTTGCAGACATCGCCGTCGGCGGTGGTGCGGTCGGTGCCGACAATGACCATGTCGATCTCGCCACGCTGCATCAGGTGGCCGCCGGCGTTGTCGACGATCAGCGTGTGCGGCACGCCGTGCTCGGCCATTTCCCAAGCGGTCAGCTGTGCGCCCTGGTTGCGCGGCCGTGTTTCATCGACATAGACGTGGACCGGAATTCCGGCCTCCGTCGCCAGATAGATAGGCGCGGTGGCGGTGCCGTAGTCGACGGTCGCCAGCCAACCGGCATTGCAGTGGGTGAGGATGTTGACCGGCTCGCCCTTCTGCTTGCGTGCCGCGATCGCCTTGATGATGGCGAGACCGTTCTCGCCGATGGCGCGGTTGAGGCCGACATCCTCATCGGCGATCTCGCCGGCGCGCCGATAGGCGGCTGAGGCGCGTTGTTCCGTTGGCAGGGGCCGCAGGAAGCGCCGCATCTCATCCAGCGCCCAGCGCAGATTGATCGCGGTCGGACGCGTTTCGTGCAGGGTCTCCCACACGGCGTCGAGCGCTGCATCCGACGGATCGTCAGCCATCTGCATGGCGACACCATAGGCAGCGGTGACGCCGATCAGCGGCGCGCCGCGCACCCACATGTCGCGGATGGCGGTGGCGATGCCGGCAACGCTGCCGATTGTCTCGATGCGGAAATCATGCGGCAGCCAGCGCTGGTCGATGATCTCAACCGAACGCCCGTCGTCGCTCAGCCAGATGGTGCGATAGTGGCGGTCGCCGACGTTCAAATGCTGCTCTCCTGTTCGATCAGCGCGGCCAGTTGGTTGACCTCGTCGATGCTGTGGATCTGGCGCCGGTTGACGGCGAGATGGCGGCCGAATTTCATCGCCTTTGCCTCACAACTGGCGCGCAGATCCTCGTCGGCAATGGTCTCGAAATCGGCATTGTGGGCGAGGCCGAGGATGCGCCGGTGGACCTCGATGCCGGCAAAGCCTAGCAGGTCGGTCCAGATCTGGTGCAGAACATGGTCGAGCGCCTGTTCCGCGCCCAACCTGTCGCCCTGATCCTCGAAAAGGCTCTTTTGGTAAAGCATGCCGGTGCGTTCGGTGCGCCACAGATGCGAGAACTCGGCGCGGAACACCGACCACGTCTCTTTGGTGACCCCGAGCAGATAGGCGCGCATGGCGTCGCGCTTGCCCTTCTGCTCATGTCCGCGCTGCGAGAAGAACGACATCCAGAAATTGGCGAGCAGCATGCCGACATCGAAGGCCATCGGGCCGTAGAAGGCGAATTCCGGATCGATCATCCGGGTCTCCGTGTCGGTGACCATGATCGAGCCGGAATGCAGGTCGCCATGCAGCAACGTTTCGGCATTGGCGGCGAAGATGTGCTTCAGCCGCTGCGCCTCGACCTTGAGGTCGCGGTCGGCACGCAGTTCGGCGACGAGGCCGTCGAGCTGCGGTGAGGTATGCCGGTTCATCTTGGCATCGAAATAGGGATCGGAGAACACCAGGCTTTCGGTGATGTCGCAAAGCTCGACATTGTCGGCGAACAGCGCCAGATCGGCCTTGCGGTCCTTGGCCGCCATGTGCAGGTCGGAGCCGCGAAACAGCGTGCGGGCCATGAACAGGCCGATATCCTGGGCAATGTTCGGTAATTGCCGGCCTTCGATCAGGGCGCGGCGCAGGATGATGTGCGGCGGCGCCAGATATTCCATGATGATCAGCGCCTGGCCTTCATCGAAGTAATGGATCGCCGGCACCGAGCCCGGCGCGCGCGCTTCTTGCCTTGTCAGCGCGTGATATTCGAAGAAGGACCGCTTCAAGGGCAGCGGCCAGCTGTCGCCGACCAGGCGGACATAGGGCAGGGCCTGCTTGACCACCGCCGCACCGCTGGCACCCTCCACGATGAACACCAGGTTGAGATTGCCGTCACCGACCTCGCGGACCTTCCAGGCGCCAGTGTCCTTGCCGATCTTCGCGCATAGCGCCTCGTTGCCGCCAAGGCGGGCAGCCAGAGTCTCGACCGACAGGGCTTCGAACGGCAATTTTTCAGTCATCGTCATCCTCCCGCATATGCGCTCCGAACATAACGGAGGCATGGCGGCCGGGCCAAGCTAGGAAGCGGTCTGGCAATTGTCAATCGTGTTGACAATTGCCGATGCAGCCCATAGCGTCATGTCAGGGAGGAACGCATGGTCGGCAATGCCGTGTTCCGCGTAGAGGGACTGAGGAAATCCTTTGGCCATAACGAGGTGCTTGGCGGCGTCTCGCTGGAACTGCATGCCGGTGAAGTGACTGTGCTGATGGGCGCCAACGGCGCCGGCAAATCCACCCTCGTCAAGATCATCTCTGGCGTCTATGAGCGCGGCGGCGGCACTATGGCGCTCGCCGACCAGGATTTTGCACCGAAAACCCCGGCCGAGGCGATCCGCGCCGGCGTCGTCACCGTGCACCAGAACATCAATGATGGTGTCGTCGCCGATCTCGACGTCGCCACCAACCTGACGCTGGACCGGCTGAGCGGCAGCGGCGCGCCGACCTTGTTCAATCCAATACGCGTACGCCGGGAGGCCAAGGCGGTCGCCGACCGCATGGGGCTGGCCATCGATTTGAAGGCGCGGGTGAGCGATCTTTCGCTGGCCGATCGCCAGATGGTGGCGATTGCCCGCGCGCTGGCGCACCAACCGAAGGTGCTGATCCTTGACGAGCCGACTTCATCGCTCTCCAGCACCGAGGCTGATCGGCTGTTTGCGCTGATCGACAGGCTGCGCGAGCAAGGCGTGGCGATCCTCTACATCTCGCATCGCATGTCGGACATCAGGCGGCTTGCCGATCGGATCATCTCGATGCGAGACGGGATCATCTCAGGCATTTTCGACAAGAAGCCGCTCGACCATGAAGGCGCGGTCAACGCCATGCTCGGCCGCAAGATCCATCTGGAACAGATCATTGTCAGGGACTCGGCCAATGCTGTCATCAAGATAGACGGCCTGCGTATAGCACCAGGCGCCCGGCCGATCTCGCTGACGCTCGGCGACGGCGAGGTCGTTGCCATCACCGGCCTCGTCGGCGTCGGCAAGACGGCGCTTGCCGAGACCCTGTTTGGCGTGCGCAAGCCGCTCGCCGGCACCATGACGATGAACGGCAAGCCTTATGCACCGAATTCGACGGGCGAGGCGATCGCCGCCGGCGTGTTCCTCGTCGCCAAGGACCGCGGCGAGAACGGCATCATCGGTGGCTTCAACATCGAGCGCAATGTCAGCCTGCCATTCCTGAAGCGGATGTCGAATCTAGGCGTGCTCAAGCGCCGCCTCGAACGCATTACGGCCCGGCGGCAGATCGAGGAACTGGGCATCGTCTGCCGTTCCGAGAAGGACGACATGTCGGAGCTGTCCGGCGGCAACCAGCAGAAGGTGATGGTGGCCCGCTGGATGGCCCAGGACGCAAGGCTGTTCATTCTGGATGAACCGTTTCAGGGCGTCGACATTTCGGCCCGGCGCGACATCGCCGCCAAGCTCAGGGCGAGTGCAAACGGTCGCGCCACGCTGTTGTTCGTCACCGAGCTCGACGAGGCGCTGGAGACTGCCGACCGCATCCTGGTCATGTCGGAGCAGACCATCGTCGGCGAGCACCGCAACGCCGAAGTCGATCTCGATCGTCTGCTGGCCGAGGTCGCCGGCGGACCGTTGCACAGCGCGGCCTGAAGCGCGCGGACAACAGGAATTGGAATGGAGAGAGCATGGGTTCGAGTTGGGTAAAGACGGCAGCGGTGCGAGGGGGCGCTGAATGACGCTGCGCGACCACGCCATCCGCTACGGGTTCATTGTGCTCTTGTTCGGGCTCGTCGCTTATTTCTCGATCGCTGCCGACGGTTTCGTTTCGCCGCAAAGTGCCGTTTTCATCTTCCAGTCGGTCGCCATCACCGGCGTGCTGGCGCTCGGCGTCACCGCCACGCTTGTCGTCGGCGGCTTCGATCTGTCGATCGGCTCGGTCGCCACATCGGCCATGATGGCGGCGGCCTATGTCATGGTGGTGCTGGAGCAGAACGCCCTTGTCGCGGTGGTCGCTTGCCTGCTGATCGGCGCCATTGTCGGTCTGATCAACGGCTGGCTGATCGTCTATATGCGCGTGCCCGATCTGCTGGCGACGCTCGGCATGATGTTTCTGCTCGTCGGCCTGCAGCGCATTCCGACCGAAGGCCGTTCGATCGCCACCGGCATGACCATGCCGGACGGTTCGGTCGCCAATGGCAAGTTCAGCGATGCCTTCCTGGCGCTCGGTCGCCACCGCTTCGACTTCTTCATCCCGAACCTCATTCCGGTGTCGGTCGTCGTGCTGCTCGTGCTCGCCGTGCTGATCTGGTTCTTCCTCGAATACACCCGCTTCGGCCGCATGATGTACGCGGTCGGCAGCAATGAGCGCGCCGCCGAACTCGCCGGCGCGCCTGTCAAGGCATACAAGATCTGGGCTTATGTTATTTCAGGAGTTTTTGCCTCGATCGGCGGCATTTTGCTCGCTGCCCGGCTTGGACGCGGCGACATCGCCTCGGGTAATAATCTGCTGCTCGATGCGGTTGCCGCGGCGCTGATCGGCTACGCGGTGCTAGGTGCTGCCAAGCCGAACGCCTTCGGCACCGCCATCGGCGCGCTGTTCGTCGGCATCTTGCTGCAAGGCCTGACGATGATGAACGCGCCTTACTACACGCAGGATTTCGTCAAGGGCGTGGTTCTGGTCGTCGCCCTTGTCTTCACCTTTGCGCTTTCGGGCAGGGGCAGGAGGTAGCTTTCGACCGGAACAGGATTTTGGGTTCAACAAGAGTGGAGGAAAACAAGGTGAGCATTACAAGAAGACTTCTAGGGAAGGTGGCGCTCGGACTGGCCGGCGCAACCATGCTGATGCAGTTCCCGGCGCTGGCCGCGGACAAGCCGGCGCCTTTCGACAAGCCTGGCGTCAAGATCGCGCTGGTGCGTTATCTCTCGACCGGCGATTTCTTCCAGGCCTATCTCTCGGGCGTCGAGGCACAGTCGAAGGCGCTCGGTATCGACCTGCGCGTCCTCGACAGCCGCCAGGATGCCGCCCTTCAGTCCGACATGGTCGACCAGGCCATCGCGCTCGGCGTGCAGGGCATCATCATCCAGCACGGCCTGACGGAATCGATGAAGGACGCCGCCCAGCGTGCGGTCGATGCCGGCATCAAGGTGGTGGCCTTCGACGTCAATGTCGAAAACCCCAAGATCCCGCAGGTCGAACAGTCCGACCGCGACTTGGCGCGCCTGGCGCTCGAGCAGGCGGTCAAGGACAATGGCGAGAGCTGGAATGCGGGCTACGTCTATGTCGCCGGCATCGCGCCGCTCGACCGCCGCAACGAGACCTGGGTCGACGTCAAGAAGAAATATGCCGGCATCAAGGAAGTCGCGATGTTCGGCACGCTCGACAATCCGATCGCCAACTCCGTCGCCAACCAGGCGCGTTCGGTGCTGTCGGCGCATCCCGACATCAAGGTGATGTTCGCTCCCTATGACGAATTCGCCAAGGGCGTGAAGATCGCCGTCGACGAAGCCGGCCTCAACAAGGGCATCAAGATCTATTCGGCCGACATCTCGACGTCCGATATATCAGCGATGCGCGAGCCCGACAGCGCTTGGGCAGCGACCGCCGCGACCAACCCGGCCGTCGTCGGCCAGGTCTCGGTGCGTGCGCTGGCGCAGTTGCTGGCCGGTGAGGATCCCGGCCACAACGTCGTCGTGCCGCCGACGCTGATCACCCAGAAGGACCTCATCGACAAGGACATCAAGAACATGGAGGACCTGTCGGCCAAGCTGCCGCAGTTCGCCCATGCCGATGTCGCGATGCCGGCCTGGATGCCGAACCCGAACGCGAAGTAGGTTTCAGCTGAAGACGAAGGAAAGGAGCGGCTCTCGGGCCGCTCTTTTCAAATTTGAAGTCTCCTCCCGAAGCCTCTGTTTACAGCCAATGCTCCGGATCGCGCATCCCGTGGACAATCGCCACGACCAGGACGCCGTCAGACTGCGGTTCGTAAATGACGATATAGCGGCCTTCGATGAGCACACGGGCCGTCACGCTCAACTCCGGTCGGGCCGTGCCCATCTTGGGGTGCTGCGCCGCCAGGTCCAGCTTGTCAAAAATGCGCATAGCAGCTTGTCCGCTGCCTTTTCGTTGTCGATTGCGATTGTGTGCCAGATATCCCGCAAATCCTGCGAGGCGCGATGTAGCCGATATCTAGCCACGGGCGCGGCGTTCTGCCTTCAGACTGCGTAGAAACTCGGCGGGTTCGATTTCCACCGGCTTGCCGCTGGCCATGCCGTCAGCATAGGCGCGTTTCAGGTGCTCGAGCTCCAGGACACGCAATTCCTCGCGCTGCTCCCACAGGCGAAGAGCGTCGCGGACAATCTCGCTGTTGGAGGCATATGCTCCGCCTTCGATGGCGCTTTGCAGGCGAGCACTCTGCTTCGCGGTGAGCGAGATGGTGAGGGTTCGCATCGGTTCGGCTTTCATGCCGATTCTATATCACACTTCACAAGAACTAACAATATTTGTTAGGATTCTGGCATCCATGTCTTAATCCCCCGCCATTCGGCAGGGGATCACAAGGCAAAGTTCTACCGCAGCGCTGCCGCGATATTGCCGCCATCGACCGTCGTCACATCGGCGGTGGTCCGGTCGGCCAGTGCATGATGCAGGAACGCCTGCGCCACGTCCTGCGCGGTCACTTCCTGGCCGAGCAGATTGCCGGACATGTAGTCCTTCTCCGACACGCCGCGCGCACCCGAACGGCTGGCGATCATGGCGTCGGTCAGAAGCCCTGAGCGGATGCGGTCGGCGTTGACGGCGTTGGAGCGGATGCCATGCGCGCCATAGTCGAGCGCGTATTGCCTGGAGAGGAACAGCGTCGCCGCTTTCGGCACGCCATAGGCGCCGAATTTCGGGCCAGGGTTGACCGCCTGCTTGGAGGTGTTGAAAAGGAGCACGCCGCCGGTGCCCTGTTCGAGCATGATGCGCACGGCATTCTGCGCCACCGACTGGTGGGCGAAGAAGTTGAGCTCGAAGCTTTTGCGCAGAAGCGCGTCGTCGAGTTCGCCGATCCGGCCTTCCCACGCGGCGCCCGCATTGGACACCAGGATGTCGACGCCGCCGAACACGGCGACCGCTTTGTCGAAGGCGGCACGCACCTGTGCCGGGTCGGTGATGTCGGCGGCGACACCGATCGAATTGTTGCCGGCTTTCTTGGCGGCCTCGGCAGCCTTTTCGGCGTCGAGATCGACGACGACGGCATGGGCGCCATTGTCGGCGAACAGTTTTGCCGTCGCCGCACCGATCGCGCCGGCGCCGCCGGTGATCAGCACCACCTGGCCGGTCAGCGGCTTCGGCTTGTTGGAGGCGAGCTTGGCCTGTTCGAGCGACCAATATTCCAGCGGGAACAGGTCGGCCTTGGAGAGCGGATGGAAACGGCCGACCGCCTCGGCGCCGCGCACCGCCTCGATCCACATCTCGCCGACGTCCGACGCGATCTTCGCGTCCTTCAGCGTGCGGCCGTGGCCGAACATGCCGAGGCCGGGCACCAGAGTCAGCCTTGGCATCTGGTCGAGCATGGTGCGCTTGACGTCGTCGAGCGCATCATTGGTCTCGAAATAGGCACGGTAATCCTTGGCGAAGGCGTCGACATGGCTCTTGATCACGGATCTGTAGTCGCCGGCCTTGTCGGCATCGGGCGCCGGCAGTGCCATCGGCCCGGTCTTGATGCGGATAGACAGATCGGGTGTCGACACGCCGCGTCCGGCAAAGTCGGCAATCTCGGATGAATTGATGAAATCGACGATTGCCGGCGAAGTGCGGAAGTCGCTGATCATGCGGTCGAAGCGGCCTTCGCCGCGCGCCACGGCAACGGCGCCGCGCAGCGACGGCGCTATGGACGCGGGTGTCGCGAGCCTTGCCGGCAAGGTTGCCTTTGCAGCCTGAGGCTTGCCGTGCTTGGCAATGTAGTCTTCGGCGACATTCACATAATGGATCATCCGGTCGTAGGCCTGTTTCGCGTCGGCGCCGAAGGTGAAGATGCCATGCTTGTCGAGGATCAGGCCTTCGACATCAGGATCGGCGTCGAAGATATCGGCGGCCGCCTTGGCGAGGTCGAAGCCGGGCATGATGTAGGGCACGTAACCCATCTTGCTGCCGAACACCGTCTTCACCAGCGGCTTCGAGTCTTCCTGGTCGACGATGGCGAGGATGGCGGTCGAGTGCGTGTGGTCGACGAATTTATGCGGCAGGAAGGCATGCAGCAGGGTCTCGACCGAAGGGTTGGGTGATGACGGATCGATGAGGTTGACGCGTTGCAGCGCGACCATGTCCTCGTCGGCCAGTTTGTTCAGCGCGCGCGCCTTGAGCAGCGGCTTGAGCTTGACCGCCGGCAGGCCCTGCGGCTCGATGACGCCCATGTCCCAGCCGCTGCCCTTGACGCACAGCACGTCCCATTGGTCGCCGACAAGATCGGTCGCCGTCGTCTTGCACGAGGTGTTGCCACCGCCATGCAGGACCAGCCGTGGTTCGCCGCCCAGCAGCCGGGTCGTGTAGACGCGCAGCGCCAGGTCCCGGCCGACACCCTTTTTCGCATAGTCGGCAACGAGCTTTTCGGCTGCATCGTCATTCCACAAATTCTTCATGTTCGCTTCGTCCGGTTGCTGTCTTTGATGGTGAAACAGGAATGCCGCGACGCTTTGATGACAATGCGCCGACGGCGGAGATGGTGGTTTCCTAGGAGGCGTTTTCCGTCGTGGCAGCCGCATGGTCCAGGAGTCGCTGCGCCATGCGCGCGCCGACCACAAGATGCGTGCAAAGGCCGCCCGCGATCGCCGCGAGCAACGGTTCGAACTTGCTGTCCTCCTGCACCACCATCAGCCGCCTGGCGATGGCGCGCAGCGAGGCAAGCTCGGCGGAGATCACCCGGCGGTTATAACTGCAGTCGAGCACCTTGCCCTCGGCGTCGATGATCTGCCCGGCAATGACGCCGGCTGCGCCTCGGCTGCGCAGGCCAGCCATTTCGTCAGGAGTGAGCGCGCCGCATTTGACCAGATGGCTGTCGGCGTCGACCGCGCCGACCGAGTACAGCGCCAGATCGCAGTCGCGCACGCCCGACAATTGCTCCCGGATCACCGGCTCGGCACGCAGCGCCCGCGCTAGCTCTTCCGTCGACAGCACCAGCGGCGCGTAGAAGTTGAGCCCCTTGGCGTTGAGCCGCCGCGCGATCTCCATCGTGCACTGGTCGGGGCGGTAGGAATAGGGCGCGCCAAGATTGCCGCAGAGCTGCACCACCGTGACATCCTGCAGGTCGGCATAGGACATGATGTCGGCGATCATGTAGACGGTGCGGCCCCAGGCGACGCCGATGCGGTCGCCCTTCTTGACCAGCTCGAGAAAGACGCTTGCCGCCAGCACGGCGATTTCCGTCGACGGGTCGGCGATATGGTCGTTTTCCGGCGCGATCCAGACGGCGTCGAGGCCCAACGCATCCTCGAGCTTGCGCGCCAGCACATCGTCGGTGAAAAGCTGGGTCGAGGTCGAGATGTTGACGATGCCGGTCTCGCGCGCCTTGCGCAGATACATGGCGACCGAGGCACGGGAAATGTTAAGCTGGCTCGCCACTTGGTCCTGCCGCAGGCCATGGGCGTAATAGAGCCAGGCGGCCTTGTGGATGAGCTGTTCTGCCGGTCGGATCGCCATGCCGTCTCCTCGGCTGACATTATTCACGGCTCTCGACAAAAGTCAAACCGGGCAAGGGGTATGCGATACCCTTCCGTCCAGCGAATCTGGATCATCATTGTGCCAAATGGGCTCTATCGTGGCATCGTTGATGGTGACGCGGCCCGAGCCTGTGATTAGAAGGTCTAAAAGAAAAACGCGGGGAGCATGGGATGGGCAATCCTTACGAACAGGATCTCGACAAGAACGCGGCCAACCATCAGCCGCTGACGCCGCTCACCTATCTGGAGCGCGCAGCAAAGACCTATCCCGACCAGATCGCCATCATCCATGGCCGCCAGCGCATCGACTATCGCACCTTCTGGCGGCGGTCGCTGAAGTTTGCCTCGGCACTCAACAGGCGCGGCATCGGCAAGGGCGACACCGTCACCGTCATGCTGTCCAACACGCCGCCGATGCTGGAGGCGCATTTCGCCGTGCCGATGACCAAGGCGGTGCTGCATTCGCTCAACACCCGCCTCGATGCGGCGGTCGTCGCCTTTCAGCTCGATCATGCCGAGACCAAGGTGCTGATCGTCGACCGCGAGTTTGCGGGCGTCGTCAAGCAGGCCCTGGAACTGGCCAAGGTGAAGCCGCTGGTCATCGACTATGACGATCCCGAATACGCCGCTGACGCGCCCTATCCGAAAGGCGAGCGGATTGGCACTCTGGACTATGAGGCGTTTGTTGCTGGCGGCGACGAGGATTTCACCTGGTCGATGCCCGACGACGAATGGGACGCCATTTCGCTCAATTACACGTCCGGAACGACAGGCAATCCGAAGGGCGTCGTCTACCACCATCGCGGTGCTGCGCTGATGGCCTACACCAACACCATCCATGCCGGCATGGCCAAGCACGCGGTCTATCTGTGGACGCTGCCGATGTTCCACTGCAATGGCTGGTGCTTTCCATGGACGCTCGCCGTCCAGGCCGGCACCCATGTCTGCCTGCGCTGGGTGCGGCCGAAGCCGATCTATGATGCGATTGCCGATCACGGCGTCACCCATCTGTGCGGTGCGCCGGTCGTCATGTCGGTGCTGATCAATGCTGGGGAGGAGGACAAGCGCGCATTTCCACAGACGGTCACCTTCAACACGGCCGCAGCACCCCCACCGGAAGCGGTACTGTCGGGTATGGCGGATGCCGGATTTGCAGTCACCCATCTCTACGGCCTGACCGAGACTTACGGCCCGGCGGTCGTCAACGAATGGCATAGCGCCTGGGACGATCTCGAAAAGGGCGAACGCAGCGCCAAGAAGGCGCGCCAGGGCGTGCGCTATGCGGCGCTCGAAGGCCTGACCGTCATGGATCCCGAGACGATGCGGACGACACCGGCCGACGGCGAGACCATTGGCGAGGTCATGTTCCGTGGCAACATCGTCATGAAAGGCTACTTGAAGAACCGCAAGGCGAGCGACGAGGCCTTTGCCGGCGGCTGGTTCCATTCCGGCGATCTCGGCGTCATGCACCCCGACGGCTACATCCAGCTCAAGGACCGCTCCAAGGACATCATCATCTCGGGCGGCGAGAACATTTCTTCGATCGAGGTTGAGGACGCGCTCTACAAGCACCCGTCCGTTGCCTCTTGCGGCGTCGTCGCCAGGCCCGACGATAAATGGGGCGAGGTGCCCGTCGCCTATGTCGAGCTGAAGCCCGGCAAGGCCGCGACCGAGGCCGAGATCATCGAGCACTGCCGGGGGTTGCTCGCCCGCTTCAAGGTGCCGAAGGCGGTGATCTTCGCCGAAATCCCGAAGACCTCGACCGGCAAGATCCAGAAGTTCCGGCTGCGGGAAATGGCGAAGGGGGCTTAGGCCTCGTCGCTGCTCTCCTTTAGTTACGACTTTTGCGGTTAGGCAAAGCCTCCGCGACTCGTCATCCTAGTCTAGGGTGGAGCAGTCGCGAAGCGACGTCGCGGAAACCCTAGGATCCACGCCGTGACCTTGCGGCCGTGCTCCGGCAGTCGAGAATGCCTTGCTATCGATGACCGGTCGCGGACGGGCGTAACATATTGATCCGTCACACTCTTTGACCGACGTCGCGGCATGGATCCTAGGGTCTGCGCCGCGTCGCTCCGCTCCTTGCTTCGCCCTAGGATGACGAAGCGCGTGGTGGCCGACAGCAGGCCCTCTCTGTCACCATCTGTCACCAATCGTACGCGTACACAGAATCCGCATTGACAGGCCGCTCATTTCGATTTACGACTGATGAAAATCGAAATTCGTCACTCGTAAGTTGACAGAGGATCATGTCCGAAGCCGCCAACATAGTCGCCGACGTCGCCCGACAGGAAAATGTGACGCGCATTCTCGACTGCGCCGAGCGCCTGTTCCGGCACTATGGCTACGGCAAGACCAATGTCGCCGACATTGCCCGTGAACTCGGCATGTCGCCAGCCAACATCTATCGTTTCTTCGCCTCCAAGGTGGAAATCCACCAGGCCGTCTGCGGCCGGATGCTCGGCGCCAGCTACAAGATGGCCTACGAGATTACCCATTTGCCGATCAGCGCCGAGGAGCGGCTTCGGCGCTACGTGCATGCGCAATACAAGATGACGATGGAGGTCATGCTCGACGACCAGAAGGTCCACGAGATGGTCATCGTCGCCCTCGAACGCGACTGGGGCGTGATCGACAAGCATGTCGACAGCATTCACGACCTGTTTGCGGAAGTGATCCGCGACGGCATCGAGGCCGGTGAGTTCAGGGAGCAGGATCCGGTGATCGCGTCGCGCTGCTTCGGCGCCGCGACCGTCATCCTGTGCCATCCGCAGATGGTGGCGCAATGCCTTGCCAAGACCAACCGGGCGATGCCCGACGATCTGATCGACTATGCGATCAGAGCTCTGAAGTAATAGCCGCCGAACGCCGGTGTCGACCGTTTATCTCCAGTCGGGAGTACCAATATGTCTTTGTCCAGTTCCATCCTCCGCAAGCTGCCGGTTGCCGGCCTGATGGTCGCCGCGCTCGGGCTTGCGAGCTGCAGCCAAGAGAAAGCCGAAGTCAAGGACATCATCCGCCCGGTCAAGGTCGTCGAGATCGCCCAGGCGCATGACACCCGCACGCTCTCCTATTCCGGCTCGGTGCGCGCCCGCACCGAAAGCGCACTGGCTTTCCGCGTCAACGGCAAGATCACCGAGCGCCTCGTCGACATCGGTCAGCATGTGGCCTCGGGCGATGTGCTCGCCCGCATCGATCCCATCGATTACGACCTGTCGGTCAAGAGTGCGCAGGCGTCACTTGATGCCGCCGATCGGCAGGTCGAGACATCAGAGCTATCCCGCAAGCGCGCCGAGCAGCTGTTTGACAAGAAGTTCGCGCCGAAATCGCAGCTCGAGCAGGCGACCCTGAGCTACGATCAGGCTGTCGCCACCCGCGATTCCGCTCGCTCGGCGCTTGCCCAGGCCAGGAACCAGGTCGGCTATACCGATCTCAAGGCCGACAGGGACGGCATCGTCACCGCGGTCAGCGCCGATGTCGGCCAGGTTGTCGGCTCCGGCGCGCCGGTGGTCACCGTTGCCGTCGACGGTGAAAAGGAAGTGCTGATCGCCGTGCCGGAGATGGAGATCGCCGAATTCAAGCCGGGCAAGATCGTCAAGGCGGGCTTCTGGTCCGACGACGCCCTGGCGCTCGACGGTAAGGTCCGTGAGGTCGCCGGCAGCGCCGATCCGCAGTCGCGCACCTTTGCGGTCCGCGTCAGCCTGCCCAACGATCCGCGCGTGCTTCTCGGCATGACCGCCAGCATCGAAGCCTCGGCGGCCAATGAGCGGCAGCTGGTGTCGATCCCGCTGAGCGCACTGGCCGAGCAAGGCAAGCAGTCGATCGTCTGGACCGTCGATCGCGGCGCCGACACCGTTCATGCCCGTCCGGTCAAGGTCGCTGCGTTCGCCGCCGATGGCGTGCGTGTTGCCGAGGGACTGAAGCCCGGCGACGTCGTGGTCGCTGCCGGCACGCAGTTCATGACCGAGAATCTGAAGGTGAAACTCGCCGGCGATGCGGCACTGCAGTCCGCATCCGCGGCAGACGGCGACGCCAAGCAGGTGCGCTGACGACAGACAACCGGCTGCGCGTTCCCGCAGCCGCTGGTTTCCGGGCGGCAAGCGCCCAAACCGAGGCGCTCGATTGATGTAACCCCCACATCGATTTTCGCGTCCCACCGCGATGAGCGTTTCTCCGTTCGGAGAGCCTTGCCGCCCGGAAGCCACTACCGGACCTCGATTTTGTTCCGCGCCAGGACATTGGCATCGGCGCGCTGACGATCAAACGAAGTGGACGACCACTGATGACCAATTCCACGGAAGAAAAGCGGCCCTTCAACCTGTCGCGCTGGGCGATCGGCCATCCGTCCATTGCGCGGTTCCTGTTCGGTCTGATCATCATTTCCGGCGCGCTCGGCTTGATGCGCATGGGCCAGAAGGAAGATCCCGATTTCACCTTCCGGGTTATGGTCGTCCAGGCGATCTGGCCCGGCTCCTCGATCAAGGAGATGGAAGACCAGGTCGTCAACAAGATCGAGCGCAAGTTGCAGGAGACGCCGCATCTCGACTTCGTGCGCTCCTTCACCCGCGCCGGCAGCGCCATCATCACGGTGCAGATCAAGGGCGACACCAACGCCGCCGAAGTCACGGACGCCTTCTACCAGGTGCGCAAGAAGGTCGGCGATATCCAGGGCGACCTGCCACAAGGCCTGCTCGGCCCGTATTTCAACGATGAGTTCGGCGACACCTTCATCACCCTGCATTCGATCAGCGGCGATGGCTTCAGCTATCCCGAGCTGAAGAAATTCGCCATCCAGGCACGCGACATGCTTTTGACGACGCCGGGCGTCGAGAAGGCGGTCATCATCGGCGACCAGCCGGAAAAGCTCTATATCGACGTCTCGTCCAAGGCGCTCGCCGAACGCGGCCTGACGCTGACCGATCTGCAGAACGCGATCAAGGGACAGAACAATGTCGATCCGGCCGGCTCCGTCGACACCGGTACCAATTCGGTGCGCATTTCCGTCGAGGGCGATGTCAGCAAGGTCGAGGACATCAGGAACCTGCGCCTGCGCGCCGGCGGCCAGGTCACAAGGCTGGGCGACATCGCCACGGTGACATCGGGGCTTGAAGATCCGTTCCAGCGCAAATACCGCTTCAACGGCCACGACAGCGTGCAGCTTGGTGTCGTCATGGCCAAGGGCTTCAAGGTCACCGATGTCGGCAAGGACGTCGAGGCCACCTACAAGCGCTTCGAGGAGACGCTGCCCTATGGCGTTTCGGTCGACCAGATTTCCGACCAGCCGGGCGTCGTCACGGATGCGGTCGCCGAATTCATGCATGCGCTCGGCGAAGCGCTGCTGATCGTGCTCGTCGTCTCGTTCCTGTCGATCGGCTGGCGTTCCGGCCTGGTCATCGCCATCGCCATTCCGCTGGTGCTCGCCGCCACCTTTGCCATCATGTACGAGATCGGCATCGATCTGCAGCGCATCTCGCTCGGCGCGCTGATCATCGCGCTCGGCCTGCTTGTCGACGACGCCATGATCGTCGTCGAGATGATGGAGCGCAAGCTGGAGGAGGGGCTGGTCAAGGTCGAGGCGGCGAGCTTCGCCTATTCCTCGACCGCCTTCCCGATGCTGACCGGCACGCTGATCACCACCGCCGGCTTCATTCCGGTCGGCTTCGCGGCGTCCACGGCCGGCGAATATGTCCGCACGCTGTTCTACGTCGTCGGCATCGCGCTGATCGTCTCGTGGTTCGTCGCGGTCTATTTCACGCCATGGCTCGGCAATATGATCCTCAAGCAGCGCAAGCATGCCGGTAGCCATCATGATGTCTTCGACACGCGCTTCTACCGCCGGCTTCGCGCTACGGTGGGCTGGGCGGTGCGCCATCGCATCATCGTCCTGGTGATGACGCTGGTCACCTTTGGTACCAGCCTGTGGGCGTTCCAGTTCATCCCGCAGAACTTTTTCCCCGCAATCGTCGCGGCCGGAAATCCTCGTCGACCTCTGGCTGCCGGAAGGCACCAGCATCAAGGAAGTCGAGGCGCAGGCCAAGGCGCTTGAAAACAAGATGATGGATGACAAGGACAAGCGTTTCATCGCCACCTATATCGGCGAAGGCGCGCCGCGCTTCTTCCTGCCGCTCGACCAGCAGCTGCGCAATCCCAATTTCGCCCAGCTGCTCGTCATGGCCAATGACGAACCGGCCCGCGAGCGGCTGATCGTCAAATTGCGCACCGTCCTGGCGCAAGACTTCCCGTCGATCCGCGCCAAGGTTGACCGCCTGTTCCTCGGTCCGCCGACCGGCTGGCCGGTGCAGATGCGCGTCATGGGGCCGGATCGGCAGGAGGTGCGCCGCATTGCCGACCAGGTGAAGGCGAAGTTCCGCGAGGATCCGCTGCTTGGCGCCGTGCATGACGATTGGCTCGAACCCGTGCCGGCGATGAAACTGGTTATCGACCAGGATCGCGCCCGCGCGCTCGGCGTCACCTCGCAGCGCATCCGCCAGATGCTGCAGGCATCGATGTCCGGCGCCCCGCTCGACGACTTCCGCGACGGCGAGGAGACGGTGTCCATCGTCGCCCGCGAGCCGGATGCCAGCCGCAGCCTGCTGTCCTCGGTCGACTCTGTCTATATCCCGACCGACTTCGGCGGCTTCGTGCCGCTGTCGCAAGTGGCCAAGGTTGTCCCGGTGCTGGAGCAAGGCATCGAGTGGCGCCGCGACCGCTTGCCGACGATCAGCGTGCGGGCAACTCTGCCCGACGGCGTGCAATCCAACGACGTCGTCACCAAGCTTTACAAGGACATGCAGGGCCTGCGTGACGGGCTGGCGCCCGGCTACAAGGTCGAGATCCAGGGCGGTGCGGAGGATTCGGCGGAAAGCCAGGCTTCGATCGCCGCCAAGGCGCCGATCATGCTGGCCATCATCGTCGTGCTCCTGATGATCCAGCTGCAGCATTTCGGCAAGGCGATGCTGGTGCTGGCGACCGGTCCGCTCGGCATCATCGGTGCTGCCGCGGCCCTTTTGATCAGCGGCGCGCCGTTCGGTTTCGTCGCCATTCTCGGCGTCATCGCGTTGCTGGGCATCATCATGCGCAACTCGATCATCCTGGTCGACCAGATCGATCAGGACATTGCCAAGGGCATGGAACGCTCCGAAGCGATCATCGGCTCGGCTGTGCGCCGGTTCCGGCCGATCGTGCTGACGGCGATGACGGCCGTGCTGGCCCTGATCCCGATCTCGCGCGCCGTGTTCTGGGGGCCGCTCGCCTACGCCATGATGGGCGGCATCGTCGTCGCCACCATACTGACCATCCTGGTGCTGCCGGCGGGCTATGCCCTGTTCTTCGGCCGGGAGCCCAAGAAGGTCGTCGAGAAGGAAGACGATGTGGCATCAAGCGAAGAAGCCGAAAGGCCCCAACTCGCTCTGGCTGCTGAATGAACGATATCGGCCGGTCGAATCTCGACCGGCCGATTGTCTTTTCTGTTGCGGGTCTCAGCCTGCCGACATTTCAAGAATACGTCAGATGACAAAATACCAGTTGGCGAGCAGCATCACCACCACGCCGGCGACCAGCGTCAGATAGGGCAGCATGCCCGCCTTTTTGACCGAGAGGTCGGCGCCTGCCATGCCGAGGTCGGCCAGCATATGGTCGGGGAACTTTCCCTTGTCCTGGATATAGTGGCGGAAGCAGAACACCGGGATGATCAGTGCCGCCGTGATCAGGCCGGCCCACAGCGCCATCGGGTTCCACACCTTGGCGCCGGCGCCCATGAAGATCGCATTGACATAAGCGAAGATCGCTCCGATCCCGAGCAGCCAGCTCGGCGCCTTCCACGGCCGCGCGATATGGCCATTGTCGATGCGGTGGATCCAGCCGGCATTGAGGTTGAGGAAGTTGAAGATGATGTAGCCGCAGTTCGACACGGCGAGGATGAAGAAGAAGCTCGTCGCGTCGGCCGAGGCGATGGCCAGCACGATCAGGTTGAAGACCAGATCGGTCCACATTGCCCGCGTAGGTGCGCCATGTTCGTTGACATGGCTGAGATAGCGCGGCAACCAGCCATCGACCGAGCCCTGGTAGAGCGTGCGCGAGGAACCGGCCATCGCCGTCATGATGCACAGCACCAAGGCCAGGATCATCAGCATCACCAACAGGCTGTGGATCAGTGCGCCACCGCCGACCATGCCGGCCAAGGCATCGGCGACGCCGGAGCCGTCGACGATCGGTGTCGCCAGCATGCCGTTCAGGCCGAGCACGCCCTGGAAGGTGAACGGCACCAGGATGAACAGCAGCATGCACAGAAGGCCGGAATAGAAGATCGCCTTGAACGTGTCGGTGCCGGGGTTCTTGAACTCGGACGTATAGCAGACGGCAGTCTCGAAGCCGTAGGTCGACCACGCTGCGATGAACATGCCGCCAAGCACCAGTGTCCAGCCGGCAATGTTCCAGGCACCGGGCTCAGGCGCATAGGCTGCAGCCAGCGGCACCAGCGGCGAGAAATTCGCCCAGTTGATCTGGCCGGTGACGATCGGCACGACGCCGACGATCAGCATCGGGATGATGACCAGCAGGCCGATATATTTCTGCACATTGGCCGTGCCTAGGATGCCGCGATGCTGGATGGCGAAGATGATCAGCATCAGCACCGCGCCGATGAAGAAGGTCGCGTTGAATGTGAAGGAGACCGGTCCCAGCGTGTGGCTGTAAAGCGTCCAGTTGCGGATCGCCGGCGTTGCGGCGGCAGTCACCGCCGTGATGGCGTCGGCGGCACTGGTGCCGGCATGCGCGGCTATATAGGCGACGACATCCGGCGAGGCATCGATGAACAGCGGCACCGGCGCCAATGCGTTGAGGATATAGGCGGCGGCGATCGAGCAGCCGAGCGACAGCACCGGCGACCAGGCGAACCAGTTGCACCACACCGACAGCGGCGCGATGAACTTGGAATAGCGCAGCCAGGCGGTGGCGCCGTAGATCGAGGCGCCGCCCGACTTGTTCGGAAACAGGCCGGCGATTTCGGCATAGGTGAAGGATTGCAGGAAGCCCATGATCATGGAGGCGATCCAGATCCCGAAGGCCAGCGTGCCGGTCGTGCCGGCAATGCCGCCGATCGAAAACAGGACGAGGGCAGGCACGCCGCTCGCCACCCAGAAGGCGCCGCGCCAGTCGATATTCCGGTGCAGCTTGCTTTCCGCCGGCTGCTCCAGTGCAGTCGCAATTGTGCTCATGTGTCTTTGTTCCCCATTTTGATGTTCCCCGTTCGTGACGGCCGCGACTTCGCGAGGCTTCATCATCGACGCATGCTTTGCGCGGCTGCCGGTGTTTCCACTCAGTCGCATTTTTTTCTTAACAGTGAAGATTGATCCGGCGCGCTTTCAGGTCAAGCGTTTTGTGAAGCCGTGCACATCACGCTTGTGAGCACGCGGACTCACACACTCGGCGACGTCATCGACCGACCGGTCTGTTCGTCGCGAAAGTGGCCGTCAGGAGCGCGGTTTGGTCTTCTGCGGATCGTAATGCGCAAAGGCAACGACGCGCGCCGGCAGTCGCTTGGCATGGCCGTCGAGCTTGCCGATCTCGACCTCGGTGCCAATGGCCGAATGGGTGACGTCGAGTCTGGCCAGCGCGATGTTCTTGTTCAGCACTGGCGAGCGCGTGCTCGAGGTGACCACGCCGATCTGGGCGCGGCCGACATGCACGCAGTCACCATGGCCGACAGCGACATTGGCGTCGATCTCGAGGCCGACCAGCTTTGTCTGCGGGTGCTCCTTGCGGCGGATCAGCGCTTCGCGGCCGATGAAATCGTCGGTCTTGCTCTTTAGCGGCACGGTGAAGCCGATGCCGGCCTCGAACGGGTCGGTCTGGTCGGAGAATTCGTAACCGGCGAAGATCAGCCCGGCCTCGATGCGCACCATGTCGAGCGCCTGCAGCCCCATTGGCTTCAGCCCATGCGGCTGGCCGGCTTCCCAGATGGCGTCGAACACTTTTTCGGCGTCGCGCGGATGGCACCAGATCTCGTAGCCGAGTTCGCCTGTATAGCCGGTGCGCGAGACGACGACCGGAATGCCGTTGCCGCCGCCGATGCGGGCGACGGCGAAACGGAACCATTCGAGTTCGTCGATCGACGGCTGCAGCGGCGAGGTCCAGATCACTTCCCTGAGGATGTCGCGGCTCTTCGGCCCCTGCACGGCGACATTGTGCATCTGGTCGGTGGAGGAACGCACGAGCACGTTGAGGCCGAGTTTCGTCGCCGTCTCGCGCAGCCATTCGCCCGACAGATCATCGCCGCCGACCCAGCGGAAATTGTCCTTGCCCAGCCGCAGCAGCGTGCCGTCGTCGATCATGCCGCCATGCTCGTAGCACATGGCCGAATAGACCACCTGGCCGACGCCAAGCTTCTTGACGTCGCGGGTCAGCGTGTACTGCAGCAGCGCCTCGGAATCCGGGCCGGTGACCTCGAATTTGCGGAGCGGCGACAGGTCCATAATGACCGCGTCCTGCCGGCAGGCCCAGTATTCGGCGATCGGCCCGTCCTTGGCGAAGGAATTAGCCAGCCAATAACCCTTGTACTCGACGAAGTTGCGGGTGTGCTTGGCAAAGGTCGAATGAAATGAGGTCTCGCGGGTCATCTTCGGTTCCGAATCAGGCGTCATGCGTCTGGCGATCGCTCGCGAGAATTTGTGCTGGCCGGAATAGGTCCGCACATGGATGTCGGTCGGGTTCCAGCCATTGGCCGGCGTCGTGTCGTCGGGGCAGGCGGAGGAAACGCTGACAATGTCGGTGAGCGCGCGCAACAGGACATAGTCACCCGGCCGTGACCATGGCTCGTCGGACACCATGACGCCATGCGCGTCGATCGCGGTGTTGAAGAAGAAGTTGATCGCCATCCAGCCGGCGCGGGGCGTGACGCCCTTGTCGGCCAGCGCACGGTTGAAATTTTCCGAGCAGTTGGTGTGGCCGGGATAGCCGATGTCGTCGTAATATTTCGCCGCGCAGGCGAGCGCGAACGCGTCGTGCCGGCCGCATGTGTCCTGCACCACCTCGACCAGCGGCTCCATGTCCTGGTCGTAATATTTCGAATGCAGGCCGGGCATTGGATAGCTCGACCCCATCAGCGTGCGGGTCGTCGTCACGTCGAGCGGATGATCGCGGCCCTTGTCGAGCTTGCGCGCCGAAAAGCACTGGAAGTCGGTGCACTGGCGGCCGTCGACATCGATGATCTGCAGATAATCGCCCGCCTTGACGAAATAGGATTCCGCCGTCGCTGAATGGACGCGCAAATCGAGCACCGGATCGGCGAGCGGGTCGGCCAGCTGCGATTTCGCCGCCGGACGGATCGTGGCGCGGCGGACGATGACGGTGAGGGGCGTTGCCGTGTCGTGACCGTCGACCAGCATCGGCCCACCAGGGGCGGCGATGACCATCGAGCCATCGCGCGCAATCGTGAAGGCCTGTTCGGTGCCGGCCGGCGTCGCCCCGCCGAACACGCGCACCGCCTTGGCCTGATCGAGTTGCACCTGACGGCGCGCGAGCCCGCCCCGCAGGGATGCGAGACTGTCGTCGCCCTCAACCAACAGCGTCTTGATGCCGGCTGCGTTGCTGTTCGATGTTTCCCCAAAAATGCCGGGGTCGGTCGCGCCGGTCTTGTCCCAGGCCAGAAGTTCGCAGGCCTGGCCACCCTCGACATTGCGCACGGTGATCGTGTCGCCGGCTTCGATCTCGATGAGCAGCGCGCCATTGCCCTGGATCGTATAACGCTCCATGCCCGGTGGCAGCGCGATCTGGCCGGGCCTCAGGATGAGGCTCGGGCGCGGTGGTCCGGCTGCAATTGCGGGGTAGGGCGACTGGCTCATCTCAGCCTTGCGGTTAGAGAAACAAGTTTGCCTGTACGTGAAATTATTTTAGCAGCAAGAATAGCAGTGCGATCGCGTTTGGCAAGGCGGAGGTGCCATGCAGCGCGTTGCCGGCATTGGCAAAATTCTACGCCAGTTCCTCAGAGTGGCTGATAGCAACTCCATATTCCGCAGCCGAGTCGAGCATCGTATGCCAAAGGCTTTCGGCAAACGTCGCAAACACCAGCAGATTGAACACCGCCAGGCCACCCGGCCGATCATTCCCGCGCCAGAGCGTGACGCTGGTGTGGTCCATCAACGTCGCGGCAGCAGCGCCGATCGGGAACGCTCCCGCATGCAGATCGATCGACGACAGCTTGGCGAGCATCGTCCGCGCCTTGGCGCCGGAGATGTTGATCAGGACGCGCGCATGCGACTGATCCGACAGCGAGGCGTGACCGGACAATGCCGGCGCAAGCGTTTGCATCGTGTGCTTGCCGCTTTTCGACAGCACGAAAAACTGATCGGGCCCTGACCAGATCAATGTGGCATCCGAGGCCTGGATCGCTTTCGGTGCATCCGGTGGCGCCACGCCGAAACGGGCCTTGGCCGCTTTCGCCAGTTCGACCCCTTTGCCGCGCCGCGCCATCACCTGGATCAGGTCGAAATTGCGGATCTCGGTCAGCGAAACGCCGGCCTCGACGCCGCGTGCACCATGCGCGCCGGCGGCAAGCGCATGCTCGAGCGGACTGCGAGGGGCCCAGGAAAACTCAGCCACGCTGGCGCCCTCCATCCGGATCATAGAAGACGGGATTGCACAGCTCGACATCATAGTCTTCGCCGCGCAGCGGATCATGCGCACGCACGATCTCGCCGATGCGTTCGCGCCCGTGTTCGACAAGCGCGAGCCCGATCCATTGATCCAACGTCGGCGAGAAGCAGACCGAGGTGACGTAGCCCTGGTCATTGCCTGGGCCGGGTGTCTGGCCCTTCGGAATGATGTGTGCGCCGGAGCGCAACCGGCGTGCCTTGTCGGCCGGTTTGATGCCGACGACGACCTGCCGGTCCGGGGCGACCAGTGCTTCGCGACCAGCCATGACGCGGCCGATGTAATCCTTCTTGGTCGACATCATCTTGCCCAGACCAAGATCGGCCGCCGTCGTCGTGCCGTTCAGTTCCGGTCCGGCGATGTGGCCCTTTTCGACGCGCATGACGCCGAGCGCCTCGGTGCCGTAGGGCGTCACGCCGAACGGCGCGCCGGCCAGCATCAGATTGCGCGCCATGGCATCGCCAAAGCGGGCCGGCACCGAAATCTCGAAGGCCATCTCGCCTGAGAACGAGATGCGGAACAGCCGCGCCTTGAGGCCGCCGCGCAAGCGGACTTCGCGCGCGCCCATGAACGGAAAGCCTTCGTTCGACAGGTCTTCCGCCGGGTCGACGATTTCCCTGAGCAGGTCTCGCGTTTTCGGGCCGGCAATCGAGAATTGCGCCCACTGATCCGAAACCGAGGTCAGCTGCACGTCGAGTTCCGGGAACAACACCTGGCGGCAGAATTCGAGATGCTGCATCACCAGCCCGGCCTTGGCCGTGGTGGTGGTCAGGAAATAATGATCTTCGGCCAGCCGTGATGTCGTGCCATCGTCATAGACGATGCCGTCCTCGCGCAGCATCAACCCGTAGCGCGCCTTGCCCACCGCAAGATTGGAGAAGGTGTTGATGTAGACGCGGTCGAGGAAGGCACCGGCATCCGGGCCGTGCACGTCGATCTTGCCGAGCGTCGAGACATCGCAGAAGCCGACGCCGCCGCGCACCGCCTTGACCTCGCGGGTGACCGATTCCAGCCAGTCCTTCTCGCCGGCGCGCGGATACCACTGCGCCCGCTTCCACAGACCGGTGTCGACAAAAACTGCACCTTGCTCCACGGCCCAGTGATGCGACGGCGTCAGCCGCGTCGCATGGAAAGTCTCGTCGCGATGATGACCGGCGAAGGCGCCGATGGCGACGGGCACGTAAGGAGGCCGGTAGATCGTCGTGCCGGTCTCCGGGATCGACCGGCCGCTGACCGCAGCCATGATGGCGAGGCCGGCGACATTCGAGGTCTTGCCCTGGTCGGTCGCCATACCGAGCGTCGTGTAGCGCTTCAGGTGCTCGACCGATTCAAAGCCCTCGCGCTGCGCCAGTTCGATGTCGGAGGCGGTGACATCGTGCTGGTAGTCGACAAAGGCTTTTCCCTTGCCGGCGACATGCCAGAGTGGCGTCAGCGAAAAAGCCTCGTCGTCGGCGACAGGTGCGATGCCCGCCTTGTCGTTGTGCCTCGCGTCACGTGCCGCTGCCGCGCCGGCGGCAAATCCCTGGCTCAGGCAGGCGCCAAGCCCGAAATCGCCATTGGCGGCACCCGCGGCAACCATACCGGGAGGCGCGCCGTCCGGCACGAAGGCGGCGATATCGTCGCGCCATCTCGGTCGGCCGCGATGGAAGGAGGTCAATCCGACTGCCGGATTCCAGCCACCGGAAACGGCAAGCCCGTCGGCTTCGACTTCGGCGCGTGCGCCGCCGGTCAGCGACACCGCGATTTTCCTGACGCCGTCCTTGCCGCCATCGACACCGCTGACGGAACCGTGCAGCACCGGGAAGCCGCCCTTGGAGGCCAGCGAACGATGCGCCGGCGATACGTCAGGCCGTGCATCGATGACCGCCGCGATCTGCAAGCCGGCACTGAGTGCCGTCTCGACCGTGCGCCAGCCATCCTCATTGTTGGTGAACAGCGCGATCCGCTTTGCCAGTGTCGCCGCATAGCGCGCGACATAGGTCCGCATGGCGGAGGCCATCATCACGCCGGGCGTGTCGTTGCCGGCAAAGACGATCGGCCGTTCGATGGCGCCGGCCGCGACGACGCAGCGCTTCGCCACGATCCGCCACAGCCGCTGACGCACCTGGTGCTCGGGCGGTGAGGGCAAATGGTCGTTGACCCGCTCGATCGCGCCATAGGTGCCGCCATCATAGACGCCGAACAGCGTCGTGCGGGTCATGATGCGGACGTCGGGCATTGCTGCGAGTTCGTCCAACGTCTTCGAAAGCCATGCGGCTGCCGGCAGGCCGTCTATGGTGCCGCCGTCCGACAGCAGACGGCCACCGAGCGTGAAATCTTCCTCGCACAGGATGACGCGGGCGCCAGAGCGTCCGGCCGCCAATGCCGCGGCCAGACCGGTCGGGCCTGAACCGGCGATCAGCACATCGCAATGCGCCCAGGCCTTGTCGTAGTGGTCGGGATCGGCAACGCCGGCGGCACGGCCAAGGCCGGCGGCGCGGCGGATCGCCGGTTCGTAGATAGCTTCCCAGAATTTCGCCGGCCACATGAAGGTCTTGTAGTAGAAGCCGGCGACGAAGATCGGCGCGAACAACTGGTTGACCGACATCACGTCGTGGCGCAGCGACGGCCAGCGGTTCTGGCTGGCGGCCTCCAACCCTTCATAGAGCTCTGCCGTCGTCGCCTTGGTGTTCGGCTCGCGCCTTGCGCCCGTGCGCAGCTCGACCAGCGCGTTGGGTTCTTCCGAACCTGATGTCAGGATGCCGCGCGGGCGATGGTATTTGAACGAACGGCCGACCAGCTTGACGCCATTGGCGATCAGCGCCGAGGCCAGCGTGTCGCCCTGGAAACCGGAGAAGGCCTTGCCGTCGAAACGGAAGTTCAGCGGCACCGAACGGTCGATCAGACCGCCATTGCCGAGCCGGTGTGTCTGCGTGGCGGCCATCACGCACCAACCTTCGCGGCGCCAGCGCCCGCCGCCGGTTCGACCCACGAAATCTCGTGCGTAACCGTATGACGGCTGACCTTCAGCCAGGCCCGGCAGCCGCCGCCATGGTACCAGTATTCGCTGGTCTCGCCGGCGACATTGTCGCGCAGATAGACATAGTCGAAGACCTCGTCTTCCGAGGCATCGGCCTCGGGCCGCACCGGTTTGGCATCGCCGAGATAGGTGAACTCGCCGAGTTCGCGTTCGCCGCAGAAGGGACAGACAATACGCATGCTGTTCTAGACCGCCTTCAATGCAGGTTCGGTTGGGCGCCCTGGCCCTTTTCGTCGATCATCGCACCGCGCCGGAACCGGTCGAGGCGGAACCGTGCGGCCTCTTCGTGCGATTCATCGCGCGCCAGAAGGTGGGCAAAGACAAAGCCGGAGCCTGGTGTCGCCTTGAAGCCGCCATAGCACCAGCCGGCGTTGATATAGAGCCCGTCGACCGGCGTTTTGTCGATGATCGGCGAGCCGTCCATCGACATGTCCATGATGCCGCCCCACTGGCGCAGCAGGCGCACACGGCCGATCATCGGCATCAGCGCCATGCCGCCCTCGCAGACGTCCTCCATTACAGGCATGTTGCCGCGCTGGGCGTAGGAATTGTAGCCGTCTATGTCGCCGCCGAAGACCAGCCCGCCCTTGTCCGACTGGCTGACATAGAAATGGCCGGCGCCGAAGGTCATGACACCGGGAATGAGCGGCTTGATCGCCTCGGAGACGAAGGCCTGCAGCACATGGCTTTCGATCGGCAGGCGCAGGCCGGCCATCGCCGCCACGCGCGACGAGGAGCCGGCAACCGCCATGCCGACCTTGCCGGCGCCGATCTTGCCGCGCGAGGTCTCGACGCCGGTCACCTTGCCATTGGCGTCTCTGACAAAACCGGTGACTTCGCAATTCTGAATGATGTCGACGCCGAGTTCGCTCGCTGCGTGCGCGTAGCCCCAGACTACGGCATCGTGCCGCGCCGTGCCGCCGCGTCGCTGCAACAGCCCGCCTTGCACGGGAAAGCGCGCGTTGTCGAAGTTCAGGAACGGTATCATCTTCCTGACCGCGGCGAGGTCGAGCAGTTCGGCGTCGATGCCGTTGATGCGCATGGTGTTGCCGCGCCGGGCATAGGCGTCGCGCTGCGCGTCGGAATGGTAGAGATTGATGACGCCGCGCTGGCTGACCATCGTGTTGTAGTTGAGGTCCTGCTCCATCCTTTCCCACAGCTTCATCGACAATTCGTAGAAGCCAGTGTTGCCGGGAAGACCATAATTGGAGCGGATGATGGTGGTGTTGCGACCGGCATTGCCGGAGCCGATCCAACCTTTTTCGAGCACGGCGACATTCTTGATGCCGTACTCGCTGGCGAGGAACCAGGCGGTGGCCAGGCCGTGGCCGCCGCCGCCGATGATCACCACGTCGTAGCGGTCCTTCGGCGTGGCATCGCGCCAGGTGCGTTGCCAGTTCTTGTGGCCGGAAAGGGCGGCGCGAGCGAGCGAGAAGATTGAATATTTCATCAGTTCATTCCGAGGTCGCTCGCGTCGCTGGGTCGACTAAATGTCCAGCGTGTGGTCGCGCTCCCATTGCGTGAAGTGCGAAGCATAGGAATTCCATTCCTGGTGCTTCAGCTTTAGGTAGGCCGACGAGAATTCCTCACCCAGCGCCGCCTTGAGCGATTTGTCCTTGTCGAACTCGCGCAAGGCGTCGAGCAGGTTGAGCGGCAGCTTCGGTGCGCCCTTCACCGTATGGCCGTGCTGGTACATGTCGATGTCGTAGCGCTTGCCGGGATCGGCCTTCGAGCGGATGCCGTCGAGGCCGGCCGCGATGATGACCGCCTGCAGGAGGTACGGGTTGGCAGCACCATCCGGCAGGCGCAGTTCGAAGCGGCCGGGGCCGGGCACGCGCACCATGTGGGTGCGGTTGTTGCCGGTCCAGGTCACCGTGTTCGGCGCCCAGGTCGCGCCGGAAATAGTGCGCGGTGCGTTGATGCGCTTGTAGGAATTCACCGTCGGGTTGGTGATCGCGGCCAGCGCGGAGGCATGCTTCATGATGCCGCCGAGGAAATTCCTGCCCTTGGCCGACAGGCCAAGCTCCATCGCATTGTCGGCGAAGACGTTGGTCTTGCCGGCCTTGTCCCAGACCGAGATATGGGCATGACAGCCATTGCCGGTCAGGCCCTGGAAGGGTTTAGGCATGAAGGTCGCGCGCAGGCCATGCTTCTCTGCGATCGACTTGACCATGAACTTGAAGAACGAGTGCTTGTCTGCGGTCGCCAGCGCGTCGTCGAAGGCCCAGTTCATTTCGAACTGGCCGTTGGCGTCCTCGTGGTCGTTCTGATAGGCGCCCCAGCCGAGCGCCAGCATGTGGTCGCAGATCTCGGCGATGACGTCGTAGCGCCGCATCACCGCTTGCTGGTCGTAGCAGGGCTTTGAGGCCGTGTCGTATTCGTCGGAAATCGTCTTGCCGTCGGGCGAGATCAGGAAAAACTCGGCCTCGACGCCGGTCTTGACATGCATGCCGTCGCTGGCGGCCTCCGCGATCAGTCGCTTCAGCGTGTTGCGCGGCGCCTGATCGACCTCCTTGTCGTCCATGATGCAGTTGGCGGCGACCCAGGCCACTTCCGGCTTCCACGGTAGCTGGATCACCGAAGCCGGATCCGGCACCGCCAGCATGTCGGGATGTGCCGGCGTCAGGTCCAGCCAGGTGGCGAAGCCGGCAAAGCCGGCGCCGTCCTTCTGCATGTCGGCGATCGCCTGTGCCGGCACCAGCTTGGCACGCTGGCCACTGAACAGGTCAGTGTAGGAAATCATGAAATATTTGACGTTTTTCGCCCTTGCGAATTCTGCAAGATCAGCTGTCACGGAAGTTCCCCATTTTTTTGTCGATTGTTGGCCCCAGAGCGTGCGGGCTTCGGCCCTTCGTTGATTAGAAGCCGTTCTTTCCCGGTATCCAGTTGGTGCCGGCCAGCGGCACGCCGGCCATGGCGGCTGCCTCGATCGTCAGCGCGACGAGGTCCTCGGGTTCGAGATTGTGCAGGCTGTTCTTGCCGCACGCGCGGGCGATCGTTTGAGCCTCAAGCGTCATCACCTTGAGGTAGTTCGCCAGCCGGCGTCCGGCGGCTACTGGGTCGACCCGCTTCATCAGTTCGGGGTCCTGCGTGGTGATGCCGGCGGGATCGCGTCCCTCATGCCAGTCGTCATAGGCGCCGGCCGTGGTGCCGAGCTCGTTATACTCCGCCTCCCAGCGCGGATCGTTGTCACCGAGCGCGACAAGGGCAGCCGTGCCGATCGAGACCGCGTCGACGCCGAGCGCCAGCGCCTTGGCGACATCGGCGCCGTTGCGGATGCCGCCGGAGACGATCAGCTGCACCTTGCGGTGCATGCCCAAGTCTTGCAGCGCCTGCACTGCCGGCCTGATGCAGGCAAGCGTCGGCATACCGACATTTTCGATGAACACTTCCTGGGTTGCCGCGGTGCCGCCCTGCATGCCGTCGACCACGACGACATCGGCGCCGGCCTTCACCGCAAGCGCCGTGTCATAGTAGGGACGCGCGCCGCCGACCTTGACGTAGATCGGCTTCTCCCAATCGGTGATCTCGCGCAGTTCGAGGATCTTGATCTCGAGATCGTCGGGTCCGGTCCAGTCGGGGTGACGCGAGGCCGAACGCTGGTCGATGCCCTTCGGCAATGTGCGCATTTCGGCGACACGGTCGGAAATCTTCTGGCCAAGCAGCATGCCGCCGCCGCCGGGCTTGGCGCCCTGGCCGACGACAACCTCGATCGCATCGGCCCGGCGCAAATCGCGTGGATTCATGCCATAGCGCGACGGCAGATACTGATAGACCAGCTGCTTGGAATGGCCGCGTTCTTCCTCGGTCATGCCGCCGTCGCCCGTCGTGGTCGAGGTGCCCGACAGGGTAGCGCCACGCCCGAGCGCCTCCTTGGCGGGGCCTGACAGCGAGCCGAAGCTCATGCCGGCGATGGTGATCGGGATCTTCAGTTCGATCGGCTTCTTGGCATGGCGAGAGCCCAGCACGACGCTGGTGTCGCAGCGCTCGCGATAGCCTTCGAGCGGGTAACGCGAGATCGAGGCGCCGAGGAACAACAGGTCATCGAAATGCGGCAGCTTGCGCTTGGCGCCGGCGCCACGGATGTCATAGATGCCGGTCGCCGCGGCACGGCGGATCTCGGAGAGCGTATAGTCGTCGAAGGTCGCGGATTTGCGCGGCGTCGTCGGCGGGTTCCTGTAGGTCATGCTGCCTCAATACGCGTCGGCGTTGTCGATATTGAAATTGTAGAGGGTGCGCGCCGAGCCGTAACGCTTGAACTCCGACGGCTTGACGCCGGTGACGCCGGCGCGGTCGAGCAGGCCTTGCAGCAAGTCCAGATGCTCGGCCCGCATCTCCTTGGCTATGCAGTCGGCGCCGAGGCTGTCGACCTTGCCGCGCACGAACAGCCGCGCCTCGTAGATGGAATCGCCCAGCGCGTCTCCCGCATCGCCCAGCACCACCAGATTGCCGGACTGCGCCATGAAGGCCGACATGTGGCCGATATTGCCATGAACGACGATGTCGATGCCCTTCATCGAAATGCCGCAGCGCGACGAGGCGTTGCCTTCGATGACCAGCAGGCCGCCCTTGCCGGTGGCGCCGGCATATTGGCTGGCGTCGCCTTTGATGGTGATCGAGCCCGACATCATGTTCTCGCCGACGCCTGGGCCCGCCGAGCCATGCACGGTGATCGTGCTGCCGGAATTCATGCCGCCGCAGTAGTAGCCGACGCTGCCGCGCACATCGATTGTAATGGGCTGATCGACACCGACGGCGACCGAATGACTGCCTTTCGGGTGCAGCACTTCCCATGCCGTTTCGTTCGAGCCGGGAGCGAGATTGTGCAATGCCTGGTTGAGCTCGCGCAGCGACGATACATCGAGGTCGAAGATGCGCGAGGCGTGGTCGTGCGCCGCAGTCTTTGAAAGCTTGGTTGCCGGCATGAACTCAATGCTCCCAGAAATAGACGGTTGCGGGTTCGGGTTCCCAGACCCTCGCATTGTCTATGCCGGGCAATTTGGTCAGCGCGCGATATTCCGAGCCGAAGGCGACATACTGGTCGGTTTCGGCCATCACGGCGGGTTTGCAGGCGATCGGATCGCGCACCACGCCAAAACCGTTCTTGGTGCCGACGACGAAGGTGAAGAAGCCGTCGAGGTCGGAGAGCGTGCCTTCCAGCGCCTCGCCGAGATTCCTGCCATGCGCCATCTGCGACGAGAGATAGGCAGCTGCGACCTCGGTGTCGTTCTCGGTCTCGAATTTCATGCCCTCGCGGATCAGCTCGCGGCGGACATTGTTGTGGTTGGAGAGCGAACCATTGTGCACCAGGCACTGGTCGGCGCCGGTCGAGAACGGATGCGCGCCCATCGTCGTCACCGCCGATTCCGTTGCCATGCGGGTGTGGCCGATGCCATGCGTGCCGGTCATCTTGCGGACATCGAAGCGATCGACGACAGCCTCGGGCAGGCCGACTTCCTTGTAGATCTCGACCACGTCGCCGGCACCCATGATGCGGATGTCGGGGCGCAGCGCCTGGATGGTTTCGCGCGCCTCGTCGATCTTGGCGGGCGTGGTCCTGACGACCGCATGGGTGGATTTCACCGCGATCGTCACCGGCGTGCCGATGGCCTTGGCGAGTTCCGCCTCGAGGCCGCGGAAATCGCGGTCGGGCTTGGCCGACTGGATGGTGATCTTGGCCTCATTTTTGGAGGGCGCGCCATAAATGGCGATGCCGGCGCTGTCGGGACCGCGATCGCTGAGCGAGATCAGCATCTGCGACAGCATCGCACCAAGCTGGGGTTCCAGCGACTTGTCTTTCAAAAACAGTCCGACAATTCCACACATGTCAGCCTCCCGGCATTTGTAAGCTAAGAGATCGTTTGTAGCTAAGAGATGATGTATCGAATGAGTCCCATAAATTCAATCATATGAAAAAATTTTTCCTCTAGTTACGTATGCGGCCCAATGCCGCTCTGTGCACTATCGCCGTCTCGCTGGGCATTGTGAACCCATTTGGCGGTGCGGATGCGGGCGATCTTGTAAGCGTCGAGGATCGACAAGGCATAGATCAGGAAGCCGCCGGCGTGACGACCGACAAAGCTGGCGTCCGGCGGCGCGATCTTGGCTGTGACCCATGCCAGGATCACCATGAAGAAAAGGAACTGCAGGCCGCGCACCGGCACGCCCAGAATGACGTGCCCGCTTGCCGGCAGCACGATTGCCGCGCCGAGAACCAGATACGGGCCGGGGGGAGTGGGTGCAGTGGCGGAATTGGTCATGCGGCCTGCCGTTCGCTTTTGTTGATCGCGTCGCGAAGCGCCGACACCGACACCAGCAGTCTTTCGATCAGCGCGGGATCGAGTGTGGCGTCGCCAAATTCGGCTTGCCGGAACACGCCATAGCGCGCCCGCTCGGCTTCGGCCAGCAGCCAGACGATACGTATACCCTTGGGCGTGATCAGCAGTTCCTTGGCGCGCCCCTCGGAGAAGATCTCGATATGGCTGGCGATGAGGCCTTGTGGAAAGCGCGCCGCCCTGCGGTCGGTACGCAGCACCGCCTCGGCGGGAAATCCTGGGGCCTTGGGCAGCGTATGCTCAAGGTGATCGAAATTGGAGAAGGTCGTCGGCGAGCCCGGCCGCATCATCATGTCGAACGTCGCTGGCACCGCGACCTCTTCGGTGAGGGAAACACTGAGCCAGCGCGCCGGCAGTTTCCGCGTCGCCAGCGTGTCGACGATGGTGCGCACCTGGACGCGTTGGCTGTTCCAGGATCCTTCCCAGGTGATGACGCCGGCGGTGCCGTCCGAAACATTGGCAGCGTCGGCGATGACTGTGCGGATGCGGTCCTGCTCGAAGGCGAGCGCCGTCGATGCCCTGTTGCGACTGGCACGCGCCTGCCAGGCAAGGTGGAGGACGAGAGCCAGGACAATGGCCCCGGCAAGCAGTGCTGATGTCACCTCGGACATTTTCTCATGCCAGGCCCGCCCGGGATCCGGACGGGCCCACTCCCATCAATAGCCCTGCGGCTTCGGCCACGGCATGGTGAACTGGTCGCCGCGCCGCACGAATTTGTAGCGATAGAAATGGAACCACAGCGAGATCAGGAAATAGAAGGCGACCATGGCGATCAGCTGCGAGCCGAAGCCGAGGAAGATGGCGAAGAAGGTCACCACGCACAGGCAAAACAGCACGATGGCCGGGATCGGATGGAAGGGGTGCGTGTAGCCGCGGCGGATCGAGCCGAGCGGCCACTTCTTGCGGAACATGATGATGTTGATGCTCATGAACGTGTATTGCAGCACACCCGACAGGATCGAGAAGGTGATCGCCTGGTTGAGGTCGGCGATGAAGGCGAAGGCCAGCGCGATCGGCAGCAGGAACAGGATCGAACGATAGGGCGTGCGATATTTCGGATGCACCGCCGAGAACCAGGTCGGCAGATAGCGGTCACGGCCGAGCGAAAACCATGCGCGCGCCGCGTCGTTGATGCAGCCATTGGCCGAGGCCAGTGCGGCAAGCAGCGTGGCGACGAACAGCAGGTTCTCGAGCAACGGGCTGCCGGTCAGCTTGCCCGCGTCCCACAGCGGGTAATAGGTGATGCCCAGATATTCCCACGGCATCATCGAGGCGCAGACATACCAGGTCATGGCGGCGGCGATCAAAAGCGTGATCATGCCGGCCATGGTGCCGTAAGGCAGCGAACGCGCCGGCGAGCGCACTTCCTCGGCGGCCTGCGTGGTGCCCTCGATGCCGAGATAGTACCAGATGCCGAACTGGAAGGCGGCGATGACGCCGATCCAGCCATAGGGGAGCGCGTTGCCGGGAGTAACCAGCTCGTTCAGCTTCAGCACCGCGCCTTGCGTCCACGGGCTTACCGAAAAGAACAGGATGACGATCGAGATATAGGCGATTGCGGTGATGACGAAGTTGACGTTGAGCGTCATCAGCACGCCGCGATAGTTCAGCCACGCCAGCACGACGATGGTGGCGGCGATGAAGGAGTTGTGGGTGAGCCCCTCGACCCCCGCCTTGGCCACGATGGTGTCGCCGAGCAGGATGGCGTCGGACACTTCGAGCATGGTGTAGGCAAAGACCAGGAACAGCGCGACATTGAACGCCATCAGCGGTCCGACAATGTGCTTGGCCTGCGCATATTGGCCGCCGGCGGCGGCGACGGTCGATGTGACCTCGGAATCGATCATCGCGACCGAGGTGTAGAGCAATCCGACGACCCAGCAGACGATAAGTGCTGCCAGCGCGCCGCCCTTGTCGGCGGCAAAATTCCAGCCGGTGAATTCGCCGACGAGAACGATGCCGACGCCGAGTGCCCAGACATGGGCGGGGCCAAGCACGCGGAGAAGTGAAACCCTGTCCCCGTGAATTGCCGGTTCAAGTGTGACCGTCATTGTTCAATCCCCACTCAGATCCGGTGTTTTTCGGAAACGGCTTCAAGCTCGCCTTCGCGCGACGAGGTCAGCACCTCTTCGGAGAAGGTCGTGTCGACCTTGAACCAGTCGTAGAGCATCCACAAAGCGAGCACGATCGAGATGCCCCAGCATGCGTAAGAGAGTGCCACCCACATGATCGTGTCCCCAGATTACTTGTCGTCAAAACTCTTATTTGTCGTCGAATTTTTCGTTGATGACGTCGCGATATTCGCGGTCGGATGCGCGAAACAGGAAGACGAAATAGCCGATCAGCACCGCAGCCATGATGATCAGCGTCGGCCAGTCGATGACATAATGGAAGCGGTTCTGGATGATGTCGTGCGCGGTCTCGGGCGTGTAGCCGAGCTTTTCCCAGATCGAGGCCATGGTCGGGTTCTGGCCAAGCGCTTCCCAGGTCTTGGCGTCGAGCGCGTCGATGGATTTCGCCGCACCGGCGAGGCCCATCTTGAGCGGCAGCCACAGCGCCACGAAAATGGCGACCACGACGACGACGATATCGAATATCTGCCCGGCCTTGCTCTGCTCCGGTGGCGTGTAGCGGGACATCTCTTCTACCCCTCAGGACTTGCGGTTGCGGAACGCGTCGGCGTTCTTGATGTCGAGCCCGTAGATGAATTCCTTGTCTTCCTTGTAGTGCTTGACCATCGCCAGGATCGCCGCGGTGTTGAAGATCAGCACGGCGGCGGCGGCGATCGCGACCACGGCCTTGATGCCGCCGTGCGGGATGTAGGGCCATGTCATGAGGAGGACGAAGAGGATCGTCGCCCACAGGCAGACGATCAGGAGCGCGGATCCGCGCACATCGGAACGGTACAGCGCTTCGATGCGCTGCTGCATGTCTGACATCGGTTTTCCCCTTTTTCCAACGCTCGACCCCGAATTGGCCGCCCGCTGCCCTCTTTCAAGAGAGTGAAATTTTTTTCATAAATTCAGTCCGAATTCCGCAATTGTCAAGCGCGATTTACGTCGGGTTAACCGTTTGCTTCGCGCGAGGGATTTTGCCTGACAATGAAATTAATTGCTTATGGGTATTGCGGCGCCCGGAGGTTTACGTTCAATATTCGGCCAAAGCTCCCGCCGCTGCGCAGGGGGCAGGGAACAGCTAGAGAATTTTCGAAACGGAGGACGAGCGGATGACGGCATCCTGGAGATTTTCGACCCTGGCGGATCGCCATCGCGCGCTCGGTTCGAAGCTCGAAGACTGGAGCGGCATGGGAACCGCCTGGACCTACGACAAGGATGCCGACGAGGAGTATATCGCCATCCGCACCAAGGCCGGCCTGATGGACGTCTCCGGCCTCAAGAAGGTCCACATATCAGGGCCGCATGCCTCACACCTGATCGACCTGGCGACGACGCGCGATGTCGAAAAGATCTACCCCGGCAAGTCGGCCTATGCCTGCATGCTGAACGAGGCGGGAAAATTCACCGACGACTGCATCCTCTACCGCACCGGGCCGAATTCCTGGATGGTCGTGCATGGTTCGGGCACCGGCCACGAGGAGTTGCAGCGGGCAGCGATGGGGCGTGATGTCTCGCTGCGCTTCGACGACAATCTGCACGATCTTTCGCTGCAGGGTCCGACAGCCGTCGACTATCTGGCCAAGCACGTGCCGGGTATTCGCGACCTCAACTATTTCCATCACATGCAGACCCAGCTGTTCGGCTTGCCCGTCATGATCTCGCGAACCGGCTATACCGGCGAGCGTGGCTACGAGATCTTCTGCCGCGGCCAGGACGCCGGCACGATCTGGGACAGGATCCTCGACGAGGGCAAGAGCGCCGGCATCATTCCATGCCGCTTCACCACGCTCGACATGCTGCGCGTCGAAAGTTATCTGCTTTTCTACCCCTACGACAATTCGCAGAAATACCCGTTCAACAATGAAGGCCCCGGCGACACGCTGTGGGAACTCGGCCTCGACTTCACCGTCAGCCCCGGCAAGACGGGTTTCCGGGGCGCCGAGGAGCATTACCGCCTGAAAGGCAAGGAACGCTTCAAGATCTATGGTGTTCTGCTCGACGGCAAGGAGCCGGCCGATGAGGGCGCTCCGGTCTATCGCGACGGCAGACAAGTCGGCGTGGTGACCTGCGCCATGTATTCGCCGCTGGTCAAGAAATCGATGGGCATCGCCCGGCTCGACGTCGACTGCGCGGTCAAGGACACCAAGCTCGAAATCCGCAACAAGAGTGGTGCCATCAAGGCCACCGCCCAGCCATTGCCATTCGACGACCCCAAGAAGACCAAGCGCACGGCGAAAGGTTGAGGCATAGTCACCGGCGAGGGGTTCGAGGCACGAAGACTTAAATGGCAGCCAAAAGCATCATCAGCCGGCCCGTTTACGGAACCTTGTCTCCGCAACCCGGCAAGCATCATCTTTTCATCGCGGATGCGGAAGGGGCGCTGGCAATAGCGGAGATGGCCGGGAGGGCGCCGCCCGGGTTTCTCGACGACGCCGAAATCGTCTTCATTCCTGGGCCTGACGGCAAACATGCCGTCGCCCTCGAAGCACTGAAGCCGGCACAGTTCCACCAGGCGCCGTCCTTCGCCAGCCTGCTACCGCGGCTCAGGCAGACACTGGCCAACGCGCATATGGGCTTGCGCCTCTATCTCTCGGGCACCGAAGGCCTGATCGGCCAGGCGATGCAGGTGGCGCTTGAAGCCGGCATCGACCATACCTCGATCCAGACCGAGCATCGTGGCTCGCTGGCGCGGCGCATGCAATGCGTCCACTGCAAGGGCATCACCGAGAATGTGACGACGCAGCCGGCGACCTGTGCTCATTGCGGCCTGCTGCTTCTGGTGCGCGATCACTATTCCAGGCGCATCGCCGCTTTCCAGGGCGTCTGCATCAATGCGGAAGACCGCTCGGAGGTCCCTCCGATGGAGGAGGTTTTTCGATGAGCACCGGCACGACAAAACTCGATGTCGTGGTCAGCGATGTCGTCCCGGTCAACGATCTGGTCACCCGCTTCCATTTCCGCCGCCGTGATGGTGAGCTTTTGCCGACTTTTTCCGGCGGCGCCCATGTCGTGGTCGAGATGCGCGACGGCGAGCGGACCCGGCTCAATCCCTATTCGCTGATGGGCTCGCCGCTCGACACGCGCGAATACACGATCTCCGTGCGCCGCGACGATGTCGGCCGTGGCGGCTCGCTGTTCATGCACCGGAGCGTCAAGCCCGGCATGGAGATGGTGGTCAGCTATCCGGTCAATCTGTTCTCGCTCGACCTGCGCGCCAAAAAGCACCTGATGCTGGCCGGCGGCATCGGCATCACGCCGTTCATGGCGCAGACCGCGCAGCTGGCGGCCGAAGGCGGCAATTTCGAACTGCACTACACCTGCCGAACTGCGTCGCTCGGCACCTATGCCGATGTGCTGCGCGAGCGCTACGACCGCCGGGTCAGGCTCTATCACGACGACCTTGACGAGCGCATCGAACTCGACCGGTTGCTGTCGACGCAGCCGCTCGGCACGCATCTCTATGTCTGCGGCCCGGCCGGCATGATCAACTGGGTGCGCGATCGCGCGGCCGCCTTGGGCTGGCCGGCGGAAACCGTGCATTTCGAGCATTTCGCGGCACCCCAGCCCGGGCTGCCGTTCGACGTGACGCTTGCCGTCAGTGGCAAGGGGATCCGCGTCGGCGAACAGCAGAGCCTGCTGGAAGCGATCGAGGCGGCCGGCGTCGATCCTCCCTATCTCTGCCGCGGCGGTGTCTGCGGTCAGTGCGAAACCAACGTCATCTCATACGATGGCAAGTTCATCCACAACGACCACTGGCTAAGCGAGGAAGACCATCGCTCCGGCTGCAAGATCATGCCGTGCGTGTCGCGCTTCGAGGGCCGGTCGCTGGTCCTGGAACGGTAGGAGAAAATCATGGGCATCACCTTTCGCAAGGAAACGTTCCGCGACGACTTCACCTTCAAGAACAGCCCGGAGCACATCAGGCGGTTTCCGTTCCCGTTCCACGAAGACGCCTACATGTATGCGGTCAACATCGAGCCGCATGTAGTCGGGCCGAAGGGCAGCGTGCTGGAAAACCTGATCGACGTCGACGAGCACTACGTCGCCGAGATGCAGGACCGCGCGCTGGTGCTGGCCGAGGATCCGCTGCGCTGCCAGTCGCTGCCGCACATGACGCTGGCCGGCTGGGACCTGCTCGAGCTTTTGATGGAACAGCAGGCGCTTGGCTATCCCGAGCATTTCACGCTGACCCGCGACGGCGATCGCTGGCGCTGGATCAACCGGCCGCTCGGCATCGACGACACTTTCACCTTCGGCGACACCTCGACGCTGCCTTACGGGCCGATGGAATACATTACCCGCCAGAGCCAGGGCGACTTCTGTATCCTCGACCAGCGCGACGGCAATCTGTGGATGGATGCCGGCATGGTCACCACCCAGGCCGACTGGTCGCTCGACTTCGACATCGGCATGAACTTCTTCGAATGGCACGCGCCGGTGCCGTTGGCGCATGAGAAGGGGATTTTCGTCAGGGCGCTGAAATTCCTCACCAACATCCAGCAAGGCAAGCCGGCGCGGCGGCTGAACTGGACGATGACCATCAACCCGCGCCTCGACACCAGCCCGGAGAACTACCACAAATGGGGCCCGGATCGGGCGACGGTGACGCCGGAGAATGTCGGCGACAAGGTGCATCTGAGGGTCGAGCTGCAGAGCTTCTGGCGGCTGCCGCGCTCTAACGGCATCGTCTTCCCGATCCGCTGCTATCTGATCAAGATGGACGAGCTGGTGACGCAGCCGAAATGGGCACGGCGCCTGCATCGCGTCATCCGCGACCTGCCCGACGAACTCGCCAACTACAAGGGCCTGACGCGTTATCGCCCGGCATTGGTCGAGTGGCTGTCGAAGCTCGATGACGGGAGCCCGACGAGTCCAGGCTTTGGGCCGGACTAACTCGCGCTCTGCGGATAGCAGATGATCGAGAGATAGCGCATCGGCAGTTTCGTCAATTGTTCCGGCCCATGCGGCGCGTCGGCGTCGAAGAACAGGCTGTCGCCGGGCTTCATCGGGTAGAGGTTGCTGCCGTGCCGGTAAACGACCTCGCCTTCGAGCATGTAGAGGAACTCCATGCCCTCATGCTGGAAGGTCGGAAACACATCGGAATCCTCGGTCAGCGTGATCAGATAGGGTTCGACAACGACGCCGCTGGTGTTGGAGCCGATATGGCCGAGCAGATTGTACTGATGGCCGGCGCGGGTGCCGCGGCGCTCGACATCGAGACCTTGGCCGGCCTTGACGAAGACGGCGCTGCGCTCTTCCTCGAAACGGCGGAAGAAGGCGGTGACGGGAACGCCGAGCGCGCGTGACAACGCTTGCAAGGTGGTCAGCGACGGCGAGGTGATACCGTTCTCGATCTTCGACAGCATGCCCAGCGAAATGTCGGTGGCGACCGCCAGGTCGGCGACGGTGATGCCGAGCTTCTTGCGGAAGGCGCGCACCTCGCGGCCGATCGCCACCTCCAGCACTTTTTCGCGGGTGTCGCGAATGGCATGCGGGTTCTGCGTCAGCGGCGCGCGGATGGTTTTCCCGTCGGCCGAGACCTTTGGCAGCGGCTTGGCTTTCGCGGCCGCGGGACCAGCCTTGGAATCGGAAGTTTTCTTCGCCATGTCGCCCCCGGCACTCCTGCAGATTTATTTCACTCTAGGTGAACATGTCAGGTGCCGATACAGCAGCGCAACTGCGACGGCAAGTCGCCTGAAAGCGCATGCGCTCGATCCGGCGTTTGGCCGCGTCTGGTTTTTCGCAGGAAATCCACCGCGGCGGAACCTAGTTTCAGCACCGGACTGTTGACAGCACGAAAGGGCCAATTACTGTCCCTGTGAGTGAAATTTGTTTCGTAAGAGCAATTCCAGGAAAAGTGTGAAACGGTTTTCCGTCCGGAGTTGCGTCAAAACATAAAGTCGAATTCAGATCGGGAGGCCTGCCATGAAAAGTCGCGTTGCCGTCATCGGAGCCGGCCCGTCCGGCCTGGCACAGCTCAGGGCCTTCAAGTCGGCGGCCGACAAGGGCGCCGACATTCCCGAGATCGTCTGCTTCGAAAAGCAGTCGGACTGGGGTGGCCTGTGGAACTACACATGGCGCACTGGCCTCGACGAGCATGGCGACCCGGTGCACGGCTCGATGTATCGCTACCTCTGGTCCAACGGACCGAAGGAATGTCTGGAATTCGCCGACTACACCTTCGAGGAGCATTTCGGCCGGCCGATCGGCTCCTATCCGCCGCGCGCCGTTCTGTGGGACTACATCAAGGGCCGCGTCGAAAAGTCAGGCGTGCGCAAATGGGTGCGCTTCAACAGCCCGGTGCGCATGGTGACGTTTTCGGACGAGACGAAGAAATTCACAGTCACCGCGCATGACCGCACCAACGACGTCACCTACTCCGAAGAGTTCGACAATGTCGTCGTCGCTTCCGGCCATTTCTCGGTGCCCAACGTGCCCTATTTCGAAGGTTTTTCGACCTTCAACGGCCGCATCCTGCACAGCCATGATTTCCGCGACGCGATGGAATTCAAGGGCAAGGATATCCTGATCATCGGCCGCTCCTATTCGGCCGAGGACATCGGCTCGCAATGCTACAAGTACGGCGCCAAATCGATCACCTCCAGCTACCGCTCGAAGCCGATGGGCTTCAAATGGCCTGACAATTGGAAAGAGGTGCCGCTGCTGCAGAAGGTCGTCGGCAAGACCGCGCATTTCAAGGATGGCACCACCAAGGATGTCGACGCCATCATCCTGTGCACCGGCTATCTGCATTCCTTCCCGTTCCTCACCGAAGATTTGAAGCTCAAGACCGCCAACCGCATGTGGCCGCTCGACCTCTATGAAGGCGTCGTCTGGGAGAAGAACCCGCAGCTCTCCTATATCGGCATGCAGGACCAGTTCTACACCTTCAACATGTTCGACGCGCAGGCCTGGTTCGCGCGCGACGTCATCATGGGTCGCATCAAGCTGCCCTCGGCCGAGGCGATGGCCGCGCACGGCGCGAAATGGCGCGCGCGCGAGGAGACGCTTGAAGACGCCGAGCAGATGATCTGGTTCCAGGGCGACTACACCAAGGAATTGATGGACCAGACTGACTATCCCGGTTTCGACGTCGAGGCGGTCAACCAGACCTTCATGGAGTGGGAGCACCACAAGGGCGAAGACATTATGAGCTTCCGCGACCACGCCTACCGCTCGCTGATGACCGGCACCATGGCGCCGCTGCATCATACGCCGTGGCTGCAGGCGCTTGACGATTCGATGGAGAGCTATCTCGAGGTGAAGGGCGTCGCGGCGGAATAACGGGTTGGCTTGCCGTCAGGCCGGCGCCGCGACCCAGCCGTGGCGACTCTTGCCGTAGACAGACTGCGTCGGCGCCGGGAATGACGGGTCTGCGAAACAGCCGACGGCAACGGCCACAGCTGCGGGTCTCCGTGACGGATACCAAAAGACCGTCGAGCCGCACGTTCCGCAGAAATGGAAGGTGACGGGAAAACCGCTGTCGGAATCGCGTTGGTATGTCTGGAACGAGCCGCTGATCTCGATCGCGGCGGCGGCAAAGAAAGCGGCGATCCCGAACGGACTGCCGGTCCGCCGCTGACAGTCCAGGCAATGGCAAAGCGAGACCTTGGCCGGCTCTTGCGGACATCGGATCTGCAATTGACCACAGGTGCAGCGAGCTGTCCGGCCTGTCATCACTTCTCTCCTGTGTTGGGGCGGCAGAATCCTACCCGAGCCTTGCCCTGGCCTTCGCCGTCCAGGCGCTGAACAGCCGGTCGGCGACGATGCCGATGAAGGCGATGGCCAGACCGGCGACGATGCCACGGCCGGAATCGGCCTTGGACAGCGCGATGAACACTTCCTGGCCGAGATCGCGGGTGCCGACCATGGCGCATATGATGATCATCGCCAGCGCCATCAGGATCGTCTGGTTGACGCCAAGCATGATCTCCGGCAGCGCCAGCGGCAGTTGAACGCGAAAGAAGGTCTGGCGCGGCGTGCAGCCCGACACCTTGGCCGCCTCGATCAGCGCCGGAGGCACCTGCCTGACGCCGTGATTGGTGTAACGGATCGCCGGCACCACGGCGAAGGCTATCGTTGCGATCATCGCGGTGACGTCGCCGACACGGAACAGCATCACCACCGGGATGATGAAGCAGAAGGACGGCAGCACCTGCAGCGTGTCGATGACCGGCGTGACGATCTTCTCGAAGCGGTCACTGCGCGCGGCCATCAGGCCGATGGGGATGCCGATCAGGCAGGCGATGAAGGCCGAGATACCGCAGAGATAGACGGTCGCCATGGTCTTTTCCCACAGGCCGGTGGCGGCGCAGAAGGCGGTCAGTGCGGCGACCAATATCGCCAGCCGCAGGCCGGAGAGCTGATAGCCGGCAAGACCGAGCAGGAAGACGGCGCCCAGCCACGGAAAGCCCTCGCAAAAGGCGCGCAGCGGGTTCAGCAGATTCAGGATGAGCGCCACGCGAAAGGCCTCGATCGTGTCGAAGAAGTTGATCGTCACCCAGTTCACCGCCGCCTTCCACAGTGGCGCCGTGGTGAAGGTGATCGCTTTCGGCACCGCCGCGAAGGCGGGAACGAACAGGCCGAGCAGCGTGGTGACGACAAGGATGGCGATGGCCAGCGTCAGATTGGGGTAACGCCGCCAGAGGCTCGGGCTCGTCTCCCGATGGACATGGCCCTTTGCCTGCTTGTGCGCGATGGCCTGGCTCAGCCGGTCGAGCGCGATGGCGAGCGCCACGATGGCGAGGCCGGCTTCCATCGCCTCGCCCACCTTCAGCGCGCGCAGCGCCAGAAGCACATCGTAGCCGAGGCCACCGGCACCGATCATCGAGGCGATGATGACCATGTTCAGCGCCAGCATGATGACCTGGTTGACGCCGACCATCAGTGTCGGCCGCGCCGAGGGTAAGAGCACCCGCCACAGTTTCTGCCGCGCCGTGCAACCGGCCATTTCGCTGAAATCGTCGATCTCCGACGGCACCCGCGACAGGCCCAGCATCGTCGCCCGCACCATCGGCGGGGTGGCGAAAATGGCGGTTGCGATCATCGCCGAGACCGGGCTGTTGCCGAACAGCAGCAGCATCGGGATCAGATAGGCGAAGGTCGGGATCGTCTGCATCAGGTCAAGGGCAGGGGAGACAATGAGCCTTTCCGCCCAGGGCTTGCGCCATGCCCAGATGCCGGCGAACAGCCCGGTGACGATGCAGAAAGGCACCGCGATGGAGATCAGCCCGAGCGTCAGCATGGCGCTGGTCCATTGGCCGAACAGGGCGATGTAGAGGAAACAGCCACCGACCAGCAGGCTGAGTTTTCTGCCGCCAACGGCATGTCCGGCGAGGAAGGCGGCAGCGCAGACGCCGACCCAGGACACGCGCGGCAGGACATAGGCATCAGTGCCGTGACCGATCTTGAAATTCTTGGCCAAGAGATTGAGCGCGAAGTCGAGCGGCACGCCGAGCACCGCGGTGATCGAGCGGGTCAGCCACGACAGGTTCGACTTGATCCAGCGCATCAGCGCGCTGACCCAGTCGGCGACCGGCACGACGGCGCTGGCCGGATAGTTGACCGCCCAGGGCAGCCTGTCCTGCAGCAGGAAAACGACAAGCACGGCGGCAAGCGCGAACGCCCAGATCAGCAGCCAGATCTGAATCGGCCGCGACCTCTGCTCGCTGGCGCTTGCGGTCACCGTCATCCGCCGGCCCTTGAGCGATCGATGCCGGCCAGCAGATCGATCACCGCTTGCGGCGTCACCTCGCCGATCGGCTTGCCGGTGCCGTTGACCACCGCGAACGGCTTGTTGGCCGAAACGATGCTGGCGGAAAAGCTCGATATCTTGGCCTCGGGCGCAACCGTTCCGCCATGCTCCGAGCCGTCGCAGGCGCGCATCAGGCTGCGCGCCGAAATCACCTTGGCGCGGTCGACGTCGCGGGTGAACTCGGCGACATAGTCGGTCGCCGGATTGACCACCAGCTCCTCCGGCGTGCCGATCTGGATAACCTCGCCGTCCTTCATGATGGCGATGCGGTCGGCCAGCCGGATCGCCTCGTCGAAATCATGGGTGATGAAGACGATGGTCTTGTGCAGCATGGTTTGCAGCCGCATCAGCTCGTCCTGCATCTCGCGGCGGATCAGCGGGTCGAGCGCCGAGAACGGTTCGTCGAGGAACCAGATTTCCGGTTTTGTCGCCAGGCTGCGGGCGATGCCGACACGCTGCTGCTGGCCGCCGGACAGCTCGCGCGGATAAAAGTGCTCGCGGCCGCGCAGGCCGACAAGCTCGATCACCTCGCCGGCTCGTGCTTCCCGCGTCGACCGGTCCTGCCCCTGGATGCTGAGCGGGAAGGCGATGTTCTCCAGCACATTGAGATGCGGCAGAAGCGCAAAATTCTGGAACACCATGCCCATGCGGTGTCGCCGCAATTCGATGAGGGCTGCATCCGAGATTTTCAGGAGGTCATTGCCCTCGAATTCGACCTTGCCATGTGTCGGCTCGACCAGCCTGGACATGCAGCGCACCAGTGTCGATTTGCCGGAGCCCGATAGGCCCATGATGATGAAGATCTCGCCCTGGCGGATTTCGAGGTCGACGGCGCGCACCGCGCCGACCAGTCCGGCAGCGGTGACTTCGGCCATGCTGGCCTTGCCGTCGCGTTCGCGGATGAAACGGGCCGCGTTCGATCCGAACAGCTTCCAGACATTGCGGCAGGCGAGCTTTATCGGGCGGGCATCTTTTGGCGCGCCCGCCGCGTTTGGCTCCTGGTCAGTCTTGTCCGTCATTCAAACGTCCTTCTGGAGCATCAAGAAGTGAGGCCCGGCTGATCATGCAGCCGGGTCTCATTTTTCCAGTTGGAACGATCACTGCGCCCAGGCTTTCCAGTCGGCCTCATGGGCGGCGATCCAGGCGGCTGCGACGTCTTCCGGCGTCTTGCCGCCGAGATCGATCTCGCCGCTCATCTTGTTGAGTTCGTCGGTGTCGATCGTGTAGGCCTTCGCCACCTTGTAGGCGACCGGCCATTTGTCCTTCATGCCGGACCAGGAGTACTTCCAGATCTCGCCATGCGGCTTGCCGCAATCATATTTGGCATCGGGGTTCACGCCCCATTTCGGGTCGTTGTAGCACTCGGGCGTGTATTCGGGGAATTCAACCCACTCGCCCTTGTATTTGGCCGGCGCCCAGTGCGGCGAGTAGATCCACAGCATGATCGGCGCTTTGCGCTGGTAGGCCGAGTCCAGCTCGGCGAACATCGCCGCATCGGTGCCGGCATGGATGACGGTGAAGGGCAGTTTCAGCGCCTCGACGCGCTCGTCGTCAAAACCTTCCCAGGTCACCGGGCCACCGAGGTAGCGCCCCTTCGGTGCCGTCTCAGCCGTCGAAAATGCTTCGGCGCATTTCGGGTCTTTCAACGCTTCCCAATTGGGCAGGCCCGGGCACTTTTCCTTCATGTATTCGGGAAACCACCATTCTTCCTTGGCCTTGGGTCCGAGCTTGCCCAGCCGTTCGGTCTGGCCGGTCGCATCGGAGGCCTTCATGGCTTCGCCGGCGGTCGTGTCCCAGAACTCCAGGCCGACATCGAGATCGCCATTGGTGAGACCCGTGGTGAGGCTGGAGAGGTAGTCGGCGGTAGGATATTCGACGGTATAGCCGAGTTTTTCCAGGATGCCGCCGAGGATCTTGGCGTTCAGATTGACGCTGGTCCAGTCGAACAGCGCGATTTTGATCGGATCGTTGGATTCCGGTGCGGCGGCTTGGGCGGATGGTGTCAGCAGGCTTAACGTCGCGAGCGCGACGGCGCCCATCGACAGTTTCGAAATCTGGCTGCGAAATGACATGCTTGTTCTCCTTCAAGCTGTGAAAATAATCGTTCGTTCCCTTCTTGCGGCTTTTCTTGATTGTGTTGGAAAGGCTGGTCTTTGCGCAAGGCCGTCGGCGCCAAATTGTTACCCCGGCTTTGGCCAGCGCGGGCAAGATGGTGCTCAATTTCGGTGATGATGGAATAGGACTGGAGTGTCAGTGTCATGGCTGCCGACAGACCGCTGCGGGCGCGGTCATCTGCGGATCAATTGCCAGTCCTGCGGCGCCCTGCAAGGTGCGAGCCATCAAGGTCCCATATTCTCGGCTGTCGACCGGCAAGCCCCATCTCGCCCAAGCCCCATCTCGCCAAGGCCGTTTCATGAGATGAAATTATATATACCAAGGTTCATGCCGCGCAATGTCTAACGCCTCGCGGGACGCATATATTCAAACTGCAGGCGAAGTTGAGCCCTTACCAGCAGACGTAGCCGCCATCGACGATCAGGTCGAGGCCGGTGACGAAACTCGATGCGCGGCTGGCCAGGAACACCGTCGGCCCGACCATCTCCTCCGGCGCCGCCATGCGTCCCATCGGCGTGTCGCGCTTGAAGATCTTCACCTCTTCGGCCACCTCAGGTCGCCTGTTCATCGGTGTCAGCGTGTAGCCCGGGCTGACGACATTGATGCGCAGTCCGCGATCGGCCCACTCCATGGCGAGGCTCTTCGACATATGGATGACGGCGGCCTTCGAAGAGTTGTAGTGCGCCTGGGTCAGGCCCCGGTTGACGATAGTGCCCGACATCGAGGCGATGTTGATGATCGAGCCCTTGCGCCGCGCCAGCATCTTGCGCGCTTCGGCCTGGCAGGACAGGAACACGCCGGCGACATTGACTTCGTGCACCTTCTGCCATGTTTCCAGCGGCATCGTCTCGGCGGGCTCTGAGCCGGCAATGCCGGCATTGTTGACGGCGACGGTCAGGGCACCGAGTTCCGCCTCGACGCGATCGACCGCCGCCGCGAGATCGCTCTGCGACGTCACCGTGCCGGTCAGCACCAGCGCCTTGCGGCCGAGCGCCGTGATCCGGTGGGCGGTTTCGTCCAGCCCACCCTTCGACGCATGGCCAAAACAGGCGACGTCGGCGCCTGCCTCGGCCAATCCGATCGCGATTGCCTGGCCGATGCCGCTGCCGGCGCCGGTGACCAGCGCGACATCGCCGTCCAGCTTGAAAAGATCCATCGATAGCCCTCCCTGCCTCAGGGAGGGTATGCGCTGAGCCGTGCTTCGATCAAGCGCCCGCGCGCAAGCGGCATCGATGCTCAGAAATAACCGCTCGACGCGGCCGTGGCTTCCTTCGGGATTTCGACGCCATCGAACGACAGCGATGCTCGCTATGCCGGCTCGGTCACGGCCGCCCTCTGCAGCTTGGCCAGTTCGGCGTAAGGAATGTGGCATCGGATGGAATGACCGGGCTGAGCCTCGCTGAGTGGCGGCTCCTGCTGTTCGCAGATCGCACCGATCTTGCGCGGGCAGCGCGTGTGGAACACGCAGCCCGACGGCGGGTTGGTGGCGCTGGGGATTTCGCCGTCGAGACGAATGCGCGCCGTCTCGGTCTGGTCGAGCTTGGGCACGGCCGACAGCAGCGCTTCGGTATAAGGGTGATGCGGCCCGGAAAAGACGTCTTCCGACGGTCCGAGCTCCATGATGCGGCCGAGATAGAGCACGGCGATCTTGTCGGAGAGGTAACGCACCACGGCAAGGTCGTGCGAGATGAAGATGTAGCTGACGTCTTCCTTCGACTGCAGGTCGGCGAGCAGGTTGAGGATGGCCGCCTGCACCGAGACGTCGAGCGCCGAGGTCGGCTCGTCGCACACCACGATGCGTGGGTCGCCGGCGAAGGCGCGCGCGATGGCGACGCGCTGCTTCAGGCCGCCGGAGAGCTGGCGTGGCTTGACGGCAAGATGCCGGTCGGTAAGCCGCACCGAGCGGACGAGGTCGTTGAGACGGGCCTCCAGCGCCTTGCCGGAGAGGCCAGCCAGCCGCTTCAACGCGCGGCCGATCAGGTGGCGGATCGAATGCGAGCGGTTGAGTGCGGAGTCCGGATTCTGGAAGACGATCTGCATCGCCTTGATCTGGTCGTCGCTGCGGTTCTCCAGCCTGGGCGCCACGGCCTTGCCCTCGAGCTCGATGGTACCGCCCGCGTCAGGCGGCACCAGGCCGAGCAGCAGCCTGGCGAAGGTCGTCTTGCCGCTGCCGGACTCGCCAACCAGCCCAAGCGTCTCGCCGGGCCTGAGATCAAGCGACACGTCCTTGACGGCGCGCAGTGCATGGCCATGGCTGGCATAGGTCTTGTTCAGCCCGGCGACCCGCAGCACCGGTGCGGCTGTCGTCTTTGGTGCAGGCGCCACATCGCTCGGTGTCGCGCGCGGCAGCGCCTGCGCCTTGTCATGATGGAAGCAGCGCGACAGGCGTTTTCCGCGCTCGTCACTCAGATCGTAGAGCGGCGGCAATTCGCTGCGGCAGCGATCGTCGGCGAGCGCGCAGCGGTCGGCGAAGGCGCAGCCCTTGATGTCAGCTCCAATGCCGGGCAGAAAACCCGGGATGGTGTCGAGGCGGCCCTGATCCTTGCGTTGGCCACCGCGCGGCAGGCAGCGCAGCAAGGCTACGGTATAGGGATGGCGCGGATCGTTGAACACGACATCCGTCGGCCCTTCCTCCACCAGCATGCCGGCATAGAGCACGCCGACCCGGTCGCACATGTTGGAGACGACAGCGAGGTTGTGGCTGATGAACAGGATCGAGGCCGACAGTTCTTGCCGCAGTTGCGCGATCAGGTCGAGCACCTCGGCCTCGACAGTCGCATCGAGGCCGGTCGTCGGCTCGTCGAGGATCAGCATCGAGGGATCGTTGGCCAGCGCCATGGCGATCGCCACGCGTTGCTGCATGCCGCCGGAAAGCTGGTGCGGATAGCGCTGCATGACGCTGACCGGATCGGAGATGCGCACCCGGTTCAACATGGCGATCGCCCGGTCGGTAGCCGCCTGTCCCGAGACGCCGCCGAGTTCAAAAATCTCGGTCAACTGGCGGCCGATGCGGATCGACGGGTTCAGCGCCTTGCCCGGGTCCTGGTAGACCATGGAGACGCTTTCGGCACGGGCGCGTCTGAGTGCTTCGGCATCCAGCTTCATGACGTCCTGGCCATCGAGCGAGATGGCGCCGCCAGTGATCGAGCCGTTGCGCGGCAGATAGCGCACGACGGTGAGCGCCACGGTGGATTTGCCGCAGCCGGATTCGCCGACCAGCCCGTAGGCCTCGCCCTGGCCGATGGTGAGGCTGAGGTTGCGCAGCACCGCGCGGTTGCGCCCAGTGACGCGGTAGGCGACCGACAGATCGGTGAGTTCGAGCGCGTTTTTGGCCTTGGCGGATTTGGTCGCGGAACTAGTCATTGAGCGCTCCGTGAACGCCGTCGGCCACCAGGTTGACGCCGATCACCAGCGAGGCGATGGCGAGCGCATCGAACAGCACCGTCCACCAGAAGCCACCGCCGATCATGCCGTAATTGTTGGAGATCGACAGCCCCCAGTCGGGTGACGGCGGCTGGATGCCAAAACCCATGAAGGAGAGCGTGGCGACGGCAAAGATGGCATAGCCGAGCCGCACGGTGGTTTCGACCAGGATCGGCGGGATGACGTTGGGCAGGATCTCGACGAACATCGTATGCAGCGCACTTTCATGCCTGAGCTGTGCGGCGGCGACATAGTCGAGTTCGCGCTCGGCCAGCACGGCCGAGCGCACGGTGCGCGCGATGATCGGCGCGAAGCTCAGGCCGATGACGACGATGACCGTCGTCTTGGAGGTGCCGAGCGCCACGATTGCCAGCAGCGCGACGATGACCACCGGGATCGCCATGAAGGCTTCGAGGATGCGGCTGACGACATCGTCGACGAGACCACGAAAATAGCCGGTGATGAGGCCGAGCGCCGTGCCGGCCACCGTCGCCAGCAAGGTCGCCAGCGGTGCGACGGTGAGGATGTCGCGCGACCCGACAATGACGCGCGAGAAGACGTCGCGGCCGATCTGGTCGGTACCGAACCAGTGTTCGGCCGAAGGCGGCGCGAGCGCATTGATGATGTCGTCGGCGAGCGGGTCGTAGGGCGCGAAATGTTCACCGAACAGCGCACAGGCAACCCAGAACAGCACGATGGCGAAACCGACAAGGAACGTTCGCGAGCGCAGCAGGGAGAAAAAGACCTCGGCCAGCGGGCCGCGCTTACGCGTGTCGTCTGGTGTCGGGGAGCTGGTTTGGACAGCGCTCATTGGTCTGACCCCAGCCGGATGCGCGGATTGAGCACGGAATAGAGGAAGTCGGCGACAAGGGTGGCCACGGCATAGACGATGCCGATGGTGAGAATGCCGGATTCCAGCATCGGGAAATCCTTGCCGCGCGCCGCGGTGAAGATCAGCGAGCCGATGCCCTGGTAGCGAAACAGCGTTTCGATGACCACGAGGCCGCCGATGAGATAGCCGGTCTGCGTCGCGATGACGGTGATGGTCGGCAACAGCGCGTTGCGCAGCACATGCCGCCAGATCACCGTACGCCACGGCAGGCCCTTCAGCACGGCCGTTCGCGTGTAGTCGGAATCGAGCGCCTCGATCATGCCGGAGCGCGCCATGCGGGCGATGTAGCCGAACAGCACCAGGAACAGCGGCAGCGAAGGCAGGATCAGGTAGTAGAGCTGCGTGAAGAAGCCGGCGTTACGCGGCCATGCGGCCGATATCGGCAGCCAGCGCAGCCACACACCGAAGATCAGGATCAGGATGATGCCGGTGACGAACTCGGGCAGCACGGTCACCGACAGGCCGCCAAGGCTGATGATGCGATCGAGCGGGCGGTTGAGGTTGAGTGCGGCAACGACGCCGCCGAGGATGCCGATCGGCACCACCAGCACGAAGGCGACCGCCGCCAGCTTCATCGAATTGCCGAGCGCATCGATGACGAAGGGCGCGACCGGCGAGCGGAAGATGTAGGACGTGCCCATGTCGCCCTGGACGAAGTTGGAGATCCAGCCCCAGTACTGGGTCAGCAGCGGGCGGTCGACGCCGAGTGTGTGATTGAGCGCATCGACCGCGCGCTGGTCGGCGAACGGCCCCAATATGGCGCGCCCGACATTGCCGGGCAGCACCTGGCCACCCAGGAACACCATGATGCTGAGCAGGAACAGCGTGACGAGCGACAGCGACACACGCCGGACAAGGAAGGAGAGAATGGCTATGACTCCTTGTGGAGCCAGCCCCCATGCGGGAGCTGGCTGTTAGAGGATTGGCTTTCCCTTCTGAGCATGATCCCGAAAAGTGGGTACCGGTTTTCGGAAAAGATCATGCTCCAACAACGAGTTAGCTCAGGCCTTCGATGCCTTGTCGAGGAACAGCTGCGACATCGCGGTCGGCTGCACGCCGGCCACGCCCTTCGCCGTCGCTGTCAGATAGTCGTAGAAATAGCCGAAGATGACAGGCGTTTCCTCGAGCAGCAGCTTCTGGATCTTGCCGGCGTCGGCCTTCTGCGCCTCGAGGTCGAGGGCGGCGATGTAGCTGGTCGCCAGCGCGTCGTAGTCCTTGTTCTTGAAGTGTGCCGCGTTCCAGGTGCCTTCGCTCTTCAGCGGTGCCGCGAGATAGACGTTCGGCACGCCGCGGTGGCCGTAATCGGTGATGCCCATCACCGAATCCAGCCAGTTCGATTTGCCGAACACCGCGTCGCCGTAATAGCCGCCCTGGTCGAGGATGTTGAGGTCGAGCTCGACGCCGATCTCCTTGACCCAGTTCTGGATGAGCTGGGCGTATTCGGGGATTTCCAGATAGCGCTCGGTGGTCAGCGTTATCTTGAAGCCCTGGCCAAGGCCGGCTGCTTCCATGAGCTGCTTGGCCTGGGCGATGTCCTGCTTGCGTTGCGGCACGCTCGTATCGGTCGAAGGGTAGACGGCGGCGAACGGGCTGTCATTGCCCAGTGCGGAGCGTCCTTTCATCAGGCCGGCGGCCAGCTTGTCGCGATCGAGGCAGAGCGCAATGGCACGACGCACGCGCGCATCCTTCAACGGGCCTTCGTCGCAGCGCATGTGCAGTTGCTGATGGGCCGACGACTTCAGGCTGATGATGTCGATGTTCGGATCGTTGAGCAGTGCGACGCCGGCCAGCACCGGCAGCTGGTTGATGATGTCGACCTGTCCGCCCTGCAGCGCCAGGATCTGCGGCTGCGTGTCGGTGAAGAAGGTGAACTCGGTGCGCTCAGGCAATGCCTTCGGCCCCCAATAGTCCTCATTGCGGACGAAGGATGCACCGACCTTTGCCGTGTATTTCTCTATTCTGAACGGTCCGGTGCCGTCGAAGCTTTTCTCGTAGTCGCCCTTGTAGCTCGCCGGGATGATGACGGCATTGTAGTTGTCGGACGACAGCATGTAGGGGAAGTTGCCGTTCGGCGCGTCGAGGTGGAATTCCACCGTGTAGTCGTCGACTTTCTTTGAAGCGCCCTTCTGCAGGATGCCGGTGAACACCGACAGCGCGTTGGACGAGTTTGCCGGATCGGCAAGGCGGTCGATGCTGGCCACGACGTCGTCGGCCTTCATCTCGCCGCCGCTGTGGAATTTTACGCCCTTGCGCAGCTTGAAAGTCCACACCGTGCCGGTGTCGTTCGGCTTCCAGCTTTCGGCAAGTGCCGGCTGCAGCACCAGATCGGGGCCGTCGACGCACAGGAACTCGGCAACCTGCTGCATGACCAGCAGACCGCCTGCGTCAGCGATGGTGACCGGGTCGATCGTCGCTGCCGGCACGCTGCTGGCGACACGGATGGTGGCGCCGGGTGCGCCCTGGGCGCGCGCCAGCGACGGCATGCCGCCGAGGCCGGCTGCCATGCCGATCCGGCCCAGCAGCGGCAGTGACAGGCCAAGCAGGCTGCCGTGGCGCACGAAGTCGCGGCGGCTGACACGACCGTCGACAAGGCCGTCGATCAGGTGATTTTCAAGCGGCGTGCGATTGCGCCGGATCAGGTCGAGAATGCTGTAGTTCTTGCTCATGGGTTTTTACCCTTTCCCCTATTTCTTATGGTTGACGAAATTTCGTGGATTGCTCCATTTTCCGGCCGCCAGAGAGGTCTGTCGACCGGAACTTTAGCATGCGGTTTTGTCCGGTCCATCCAGTCGTGGCGTGGACGCGCCGGATCGTTGGCTGCACTGCTTCTATCGTCCTGTCCGACCTTCCCGACTGAAGTCGTGGCGGCTGGCTTCTCGTTTCTTGGCCACTTGTCTTGGCCGCTTGCCGTCATCTAGTTCAGCGGCAAACGGCGATAGGTTCCGGGCTTTGCCGGGTCATGATACTTGTTGCACGGTCCTTTCTCGGTAAAGTCTCTGTGACAGGCGGCGAGGTTCTCCCGCGACAAGGTGACGCCAAGGCCGGGACCTTCCGGCACGCGAACGAAATTGTTCTTTGGGGAGAATGGTCCTTCCTCGGTGACATCCATCGGCAGCATGCGAAACAGCGACTGGTTCGGCTCCCTGATCCAGCCGAGTGCCGCGCACAGATGCAGATAGGCAGCACTGCCAATGCCGCTGTCGCCGCTGTAGCACCAGAAATCGATGCCGGCGTGCTCGCAGGCGCCGACGAAACGCAGCAGCCGGCCGATGCCGCCATGCGTCGTCGGGTTGCCGACGAAAGCGTCCGGCACCTTGGTTTCCATGGCGCGCGCAATGTCGATGTTGTGGGTCGAGAATGGGATCGAGCAATGGCGCCGCAATTCGCGCATCTCCTCGATGGTCGCCACCGGATCCTCCCAGTTGCGCACGCCGAGATCCTCCAGCGGCCGCGCCAGCCGCCGCGCGGTGCTGAGTGAATAGGCCTGGTTGGAATCGATGCGGATCATGGCATCGTCGCCGAGTTTGCGGCGGATCAGCTCGACCATCCTGAGCGAGATTTTCGGGTCTTCGGTCGAGAATTTGCCTTCGAAGAAGGTCGTTCCGTGCGTCTCATGCAGTTCGACGCAATAATCGGCGACTTCTTCCGGCGTCGTCTCGCCCTTCACATCCGGTCCATCGCCACGCAACGAAAAATAGTCGGTGAAGGGGATGTCCTTGCGCGCGGCCCCGCCGAGCAGCTGATAGAGCGGCTGGTTCCACGCCTTGCCGCGCAGATCCCACAACGCCATCTCGATGGCGCCGAAAGCCATGATGCGGGTGCGGTCGTTGATCGACTGCACGCCGGTCCAGTAGGGCAGGCAGACGTTCTCGGCGCCGGCGATGTCGAAGGCATCGCGGCCGGCCAGCCTTGGCGCCAGGACATCATTGATGATCGCGGCCGCCGCCGGCGTCGGCGCTTCGCCAAGGCCGATCAAGCCGTCCTCGGTCTCGACCTCGACGATGGTCGGCGAAAAACCGTCGAGTTCGCCGAACACCCAGGCGTAAGGCGCCTCGAGGCGCAGATTGATCGGCGTGGCTTTGATGCTGCGGATTTTCATCTCAGCGGCCGATCTCGAAGAAAGGTTTGCCCAGCAGTTCAGGAACGACATCGATGCCGAGGCCCGGCCCGTCGGGAATGCCCATGCGGCTGCCGGTGACCGGTGGCATGTTCGACGCCGTGCGCACCGTCACCCATTCATGGAAGGCGATGGCGTGCAGCCGGCGCTCTTCCGGTGTCGACAGCGACAGATGCGCCATCGCCGCCGTGTCGATCTCGGCGCCGCCGGTGTCCTCGACCGTGATCATGAAGCCCAAATCGACGGCAACATCGCGGATCTGCCGGGTCTTGGTCACGCCGCCCAGCCGCGAGATTTTTAGCGTCAGCCCGTCGGCCGCGCCCCGGCGATGGATTTCCAGCATTTCCTCGAGCGAGGTGACGGATTCGTCGAGCACCATCGGCTTGTCGAGCATGCGGCGCACCGACATGTTCTCGTCGATCGTCGTGCAGGGCTGCTCGAACGTGTAGTCGATGGCGCGTGTGGCGTCGGCGAACTGGCGCGCTTGGTAGGGTGTCCAGCCGGCATTGGCATCACAGAAGATGACAGTGCCTTTAGGCACCGAGGCGGCGACCGCGGTGACGCGTTCGATGTCGTCATGGACATTGCCGCCGACCTTGACCTGCAGCCGGTGAAAGCCGTCCTTGACGATGCGCTTGGCCAGCGCGGCCATGGCGTCGACGCTGCCATGGGTGACGACCTTGTAGAGCTCGGCGGTGTCGCTTTCCTTGCCGCCCAGCAGCGTGACCAGCGGCACGTCGGCGGCTCGTGCCGCGAGATCCCAGCAGGCCATGTCGAGCGCCGACTTGATGTAGGGATGACCCTTGAACACCGTGTCCATCAGCCGGCCGATGCTGGCCAGCCCGCGCGGATCGTGGCCGATGAGGTGCGGTGCTATTTCCGGCACGCCGGCGCGGGTGCCGGACGGGAAGGCGGCCGAGTAAAAGTTGCCGAGCGGCGCCATTTCGCCCCACCCGGTGAGGCCGCTGTCGGAGGTGATCGACACGATGACTGCGTCGAAGGCTTCGGCCTCGCGCCCCTTCGACATGCGATAGGGCCCGTCCACGAAGGGCTGCACGACATGGTAGGCTTTGATGGTCTCGATCTGCACGGTCTGTCCATTGTCTGCGGTGGTGAGGAACGGGTCAGACGCCTTTCGACGGGCGCTGTTCGAGGCCGCGCGCGTATGAAAGCAGCTGTTCGAAGTCGAGGTGGATATGCTCTCGGGCATGTCGTTGGGCGGCGCGCATGTCCTTGCCCTTCAGCAGCCGCACATAGGTCTCGTGCACGTCTTCGGCCGGCACCGGTTCGTTGCGCGCATGCTGGTGTAGCGCGAAATACATCTGCAACCGGCTGGTCAACCGCTGCCAGGTCTCCAGCAGCACCGAATTGTCGGCCCATTCATAGATCAGGCCGTGCAGCTGCAGCGCCGTTTCGATCTGGCGGGTGGTGTCGAGGTTGCGGGTCGCCTGCTTCACCGCTTCGTGGCGCCGGTCAAGTTCATCGAAGAAACGCTGGTCGCGCTGTGGCCAAGTCCGTTCGATGGCGAACTCGTCCAGCACCTGGTTGAGCGAATAGGCATCGTCGATGTCCTTGGCGGTGACATCGATGACGAAGGTGCCGGCATAGGGAATGCTGGTCAGGATGCCTTCCTGGACCAGCTCGCGCATCGCCTCGCGCAGCGGCGCGCGGCTGACCCGCATCTGCTCGGAAATCCGCAGCTCGTTGAGCTTCTGTCCTGGTTGCAACTGGCCAGTCAGGATCGCGCGCCGCAGCAGCGCGACGATCTCGGCGCGGCGCGTCGTGTCCGCGATCGGACTGAAATCCGCATTCCCCATTCGGCCACTCCCAAGGAAACCGAAAGTAAGACAAGCAGATTGTCGACAATCTAACAAGAGGTCAATTTCGGATTCTTGGGGCCGGTCGGGGACCGCTGGCATGGCTGTCTCTTCAGCCTCAGGCCGCGCGGCCGTAGAAGCCGACGCGCTCCTCGGCGCTGAACATCACGCCGGGCTTCTCATAGTAGGAAAACACCGCGATCATGCGCTCGCGCTCGCCTTCGACGGTGGTGACGCGATGCGCGGTGTTCTTGCCGCGGAAGACATTCAGCGTGCCGGGCTTCATACGCAGGATCTTTGCATCGGGGTCACGCCCTTCAAGCAATCTGGCGACGCCGTCATAGTTGGGATTGTCGTCAGACCGCAGATCGGTGCGGTATTCGAGGTCGCCGCCGCGCTCCGCTGCCTGCAACAACAGCGTCGTCGTGAATTCCGAACGGTCGAAATGCCAGTTCAGCGCTTCGCCGGCGCGATAGGCCATGACGTTGGTGCGGGCCAGCGGATCCTGCATGACATGCAGCCTGGTCTTGCCCATCGTTGCGGCCAGGAAGCGCAGCAGCGGCTCGTATTCGTAGATGGCGAGCACGACGCTGTCCGGAATCTGGTCGGCACAGACGGTATGGCTGATTGTCTCGACCTTGCGCAGCGCCGGATGGTCAGGCCCTAGCTCGGGAATGTCCGGCTTGAAGTAGATGTTGTGCATGCGCTTGTGTACATGCGAGCGCGCGACCATGACCGGCTGGATTTCGCGCACGGCTTTTTCGGCCACGCCGGGACGCAAAAACCCTTCCAGATTGAACATGCCGTCGGCTTCGAGCGCGGCGACGGATTGTTCGACAAGGCGCTGCCATTCGGCGCTGCCTTCGCGGTCGAGCGGATAGCGGTCGAGATCGAGGATGTCTTTCATTATCATGGGCTCCGAGGTTTCGAGCCTATGAGACGGCAAAAAAATCTTTCTCTCAACGCGGAAAATAATAAGGATTGAGCAAGAAAAACTTATGGAGCCTGGTGTGGAACGGTTGCCACCGCTGAATGCGATCAAGGCTTTTGAAGTCGCCGCCCGTGCCGGTAGCTTCACTTTGGCCGCCTCGGAACTTGGCGTATCCTCTGCGGCGGTCAGCCAGCAGATACGCAATCTCGAAACCTGGTTCGGCAAGCAATTGTTCGTGCGCAGCGGCAACCGCATCGCGCTCACAGACGCCGGCCACGCCATCTATCCGCAGACCGCGAAGGCTTTGGGCGACATCGCCGCCATAGGCCAGCGCATGCTGGAGGGAGGAGTGCGGACGCGTCTGGTCGTCAGCGTGCCATTCTCGCTGGCCGAACTGTGGCTGGCGCCGAGGCTGGCCGCACTTCTCGATGCCTTTCCGCAGATGGCGATCGACGTCCGCGTCGAGGACGATCCGGTCGATCTGATGCGCCAGAACATCGACCTGCGCATCAGCTATGGCGACTATCACTATCCCGGATTGAAACTCGTTCGTCTCGTCCATGACGACGTGCTGCCGGTCTGCGCGCCGGAATTCTGGCACCGGCACGGCAATGGCGATCCCGGTCTGGCCGATCTGCATGAGAGCCAGTTTATCCACACCAATTGGGGCCCGAACTATGCATCGCACCCGACCTGGGCGGACTGGTTCGCGGCCTCCGGCGGCAGTCGCTCGCCCGACCCGTCGCACGGGCGGCGTGTCGGCCTGTCCAGCCTGGCGATTGCCTCGGCGAGGCTGGGTCTGGGCATCGCTCTTGGCCAGCGGGTCATGGCGCGCGCCGATCTGGAGGCGGGCCGCTTGATCGCGCTCTCCTCCGTCTCGGTTCGCTTGGGCCATCCCTATTGCGCGTTCATGCCGCCGGCCAAGGCCGACCGCGCCGATGTTGCCGGTCTGGTGGAGCTGCTCAGTCGAGCGGCGCCCGCGACCTGTGGGAAGGTCGGGGCGCCGCGCTGAAGCCGGGTCCTGACGGGGGTGTTCAGGTGGCCGGCTTTTCCGGTATCGGCGATACAGGCGCTCCGGGGCCGATCTTCTGCAGATTGCCCGTGATCACTTGGTCGCCTTCGGCGACGCCGCTGAGGATGGCGATCTGATCGCCGCTCGTCGGTCCGAGCGAAACCAGCCGCTGGTCGACCGTGTTGCCCTTGCCGACGACAAAGAGGTATTTGCCGAGCTGGCTCGAGCCCAGCGCCGTCTGCGGCACCATCAGCGCGTCAGCCTGCTCTCTCACATGCAGCCGGACACGAACATATTGGCCGGGCAGCAGCGTGAACTTGCCGTTGCCGATCGTGGCGCGCGCGGTGATCGTGCCAGTCGAGCGGTCGACCGAATTGTCGATGAAGGTGAGTTCGCCCTTCTGGCTGGCCTCGGTCTGGCCAGGAAGCAGAACTTCGACCTCGATCGGGCCGTTCGCACGGGCTTGCTCGATCTCGGCCAGATCCGTCTCGCTCGGATTGAAGGTGACGTAGATCGGATCGAGCTGCACCAGCGTGTTGAGCACCGTGCCGGCGACGCTGACCAGTGTTCCGACCGAGGCCTGGTTGCGGCCCAGGCGTCCACCAAACGGGGCACGGATTTCGGCATAGCTCAAATTGAGCTCGGCCGTTCTAACGGCGGCCTGGTTGACCGCCAGTGACGCCTGCGCTTCGCGCAAGGTGCTGGTGCGCTGGTCGAAGCCGTCCTTGGCGAGGTAGCCGCTCTTGGCAAGCTCGGTGCCGCGGCCGAGATTGGAACGGGCATAGTCGAGCGTTGCCGTGTCGCGCTGCACCTGGGCTTTCGCCTGGTCGAGAGCCGCCTGGAAGTCGTCAGGGGAGATCTTGTAGAGGAGGTCGCCCTGCCGGACATCGACACCGTCAGCAGCGCTCTGCTCCTGCAGATAGCCGGGAATCCTGGCCTGCAAGGTGATGTTGCGGATCGGCTCTGTCCGCGCGGCGTAGTCGAGGTAGATCGGGATCGTCTTCCTGACGACGCTGACCACCGGCACCGGCATGACGAATGCCGCCGGGGCGGGTGCTGCACCAGCCGTGCCGGCATTGAGGCTGAGATTGCCCATGTCGAGCAGGTGGACGCTGGCCACCGAGATCGCACCCAGCGCGACAGCCGTCCCCAACGCGATTTTCCATTTACGCATGATCAGTCTCCAATCTTATTCGGCTGCTTCCGCCAGGGGCGGCAAAGCGTGCTCAGTCGTTGGTTCATTGTCTTGAGAGGCCGGCTCGTCGCGGCCGCGGCGTTCGCGCAGCTGTTCGATGACCGCGTAGAAGACCGGCACGAAGACCAGCGACAGGATGGTCGCCGCGACCATGCCGCCGAACACGGTGGTGCCGATCGATTGACGGCTCGCCGCACCGGCGCCGGTCGCAAACATCAGCGGCAGCACGCCGAGGATGAAGGCGAAGGCCGTCATCAGGATCGGCCGTAGCCTGAGCCGTGCCGCTTCCATCGCCGCGTCGACGATGCTGAGGCCTTCCTCGCGCCGTCGCCGGGCGAACTCGACGATCAGGATCGCGTTCTTCGCCGCCAGGCCGATCAGCATGACGAAGCCAATCTGCGAGTAGACGTCGATCTGCATGCCGCGCAGCAACAAGGCCGCGAAGGCGCCGAACAAGGCCAGTGGCACCGCCAGCAGCACCATGAACGGCATCGCCCAGCTTTCATACTGCATCGCCAGGATCAGGAAGACGAAGACGATGGCGAGGCCGAAGACGACGGACGCGATCGAGCCTGCCTTGAGCTCCTGGAAGGTGATGCCGGTCCATTCAAAACCGAAATCCCTAGGTAGCGCCGTGGCAGCGGCTCGTTCCATCGCGGCAACCGCCTGGCCCGAGGAGAAGCCGGGTGCGGCGCCGCCATTGATCGAGGCCGAGGCGTTGTTGTTGTAGTGCGGCACGGTCTCAGGCCCGACGAAGGGCACGAGCTTGCCCAGCGTCGAGAGCGGCACCATGCCGCCGGAAGCGTTGCGCACATAGAGCCGCGAAATGTCGGCGGCACCCGCACGTGCATCCTTGTCGGCCTGGATGGTCACCCGGAAGGTGCGGCCAAACAGGTTGAAGTCGTTGACGTAGAGCGAGCCGAGATAGATCTGCAGCGTGCTGAACACGTCAGGCAGGTTGAGGCCAAGCAGTTTCGCCTTGCTGCGGTCGAGATCGTAGTTGAACTGCGGCGTCGAGGTCGAGAACGGCGAGAACAGCTGCTGCGGATTGATCTCCGGCTGTTTGCGCGCCTCGGCGATCACGGCTTGCGTCGCATCGTTGAGGGCTGAACTGCCGCGACCGGTGAGATCCTCGACGACGAATTCGAAGCCGCCCGTGGTGCCGATACCAGGGATCGACGGCGGATCGAAGCTCAGCGCAAAGGCTTCCGGGATCTGCATCAGCTTGCCGCGCACGTCGGCGACTAGCTTGGAGGCGCTCTGGTCGGGACCGCGTTCCTCCCATGGCTTCAGGATGGCGAATTCGACCGCCGAATTCGACTGCGCGGCACTGGTCAGGAAGTTCAGGCCGCTGATCGAGCCGACGATGTCGACGCCGGGCGTCGCCTGCAGGATGTCGCGCGCCTTTTGCGCCACCGCGTCGGTGCGTTCCAGCGACGCGCCGTCGGGCAACTGGATGACGACGAAGAAATAGCCCTGGTCCTCGACCGGAAGGAAGGTCGAGGGCAGGCGCTGCCAGACGAAGTAGGTGGCGACCAGTCCGGCCGCGAACAGGCCAAGCATGATCCAGCGCAAGCGGATGAGAATGCGCACGCCATTGGCATAGGCATGCGACAGCTTGTCGAAGCCGGTGTTGAACCAGCGGAACGGGGCGAACTGCGTCTCACCGCGATGCCGCAGGAAGGCGGCGCTGAGCGCGGGGCTCAGCGTCAATGAGTTGAAGGCGGAGATGCCGACGGAGATCGCCACCGTCAGCGCGAACTGGTTGTAGAGCTTGCCGGAGACGCCGGGAATGAAAGCGACCGGCACGAACACCGCCATCAGCACGGCGGTGGTGGCGATGATCGGACCGGTGACCTCGCCCATCGCGGCCTTGGTCGCCGCAAGCGGCTTGAGTCCGGCCTCCAGCTGTCGTTCGACATTCTCGACCACGACGATGGCGTCGTCGACCACCAGGCCGATGGCCAGCACCATGCCGAGCAGGGAGAGCATGTTGAGCGAGAAGCCGAGCATCTCCATGACCACCAGCGTCGCCACCAGCGACACCGGAATGGCGATGGTCGGGATGATCGTAGTGCGCCAGCTCTGCAGGAAGATGAACACCACGGCGACGACCAGCACCAGCGCTTCGCCGAGTGTGATCAGCACGTCATGCATCGACGCCGACACGAAGCGGGTGGTGTCATAGTGCATCGCATAGGCGACGCCCTTCGGGAAACGGCCCGAAAGCTCCTGCATCTTGTCCTTGACGCGCTGCTGCAGATCGAGCGCGTTGGAGCCGGGCATCTGGTAGACGGCAAGCACCACGGTCGGGTCCTTGCCGAAGAAGGCCGACGATGAATATTGCAGCGCGCCGAGCTCGATGCGGGCAACGTCGCGTAGCCTGACCAGCGAGCCGGTGTCCGTGTTGGCGCGCACGACGATGTCGCCGAATTCCTTGGGATCACTCAACCGGCCGACAGCGTTGACCTGCATTTCGAAGGCGGTGCCGGCCGGTGCCGGCGACTGGCCGATCTTGCCGGCCGCCACCTGGACGTTCTGCTCGGCGATGGCGTTTTGCACGTCGACCGCGGTGATGCCGAGATTGGCGAGCTTGTCGGGATCGAGCCAGACGCGCATCGAATAGCGCCGTTCGCCGAAGATCTGCACGTCGCCGACGCCGGGCAAGCGCTTCAGCGGATCGACCACCTGCAGATAGGCAAGGTTGCTCAGCGCCACCGGATCGACCGAACTGTCGGGCGAAGTCAGGTTGACGATGAGGACGAAATTCGGGTTCTGCTTCTTGATCGTCACGCCGCCCTGGTTGACGATCGCCGGCAGCGACGAGGCGGCCTGCGAGACGCGGTTCTGGACGTCGACGGCAGCGGTGCTCAGCGAATAACCGACATCGAAGGTGATGGTGATGGTCGAGGAGCCGTCATTGGAGCTCGTCGACGACATGTAGGTCATGCCCTGCACGCCGTTGATCTGCTGCTCCAGCGGTGTCGTCACCGTGTCGGCCACCACTTGCGCGCTGGCACCCGGATAATGGGCGCTGACCACGACCTGCGGCGGTGTGATGTCGGGAAACTGCGAGACGGGCAGCAGGAAATAACAAATCGTCCCGGCGAGCACCATGATGATGGCGATCGCCGAGGCGAAGATCGGACGGTGGATGAAGAAGTTTACCACGAGACGCAAGCCTCCCCGGCTGCTCTTGCCCGCCCGAAGGCGCTGGCAACCCTGGACAACTGGCCGTGCCCGTCACGGGGGGCTTCCCGTGACCGCAGCAACGGCACCTCGCCACGCTGCTCATCGGCAAGCGAGCGAAGCATCTTCTCGAAAGCGCGGGGGTCGACCCCATCTGCTTTCATGACCAGCCGGATCATCGGATCCCGGACGGCCTCATCTATGGTAAGATCGCGGCGCTGTGGCATTGGCCGGCTCCTTGTCTGTCGATTCGCAGCCCATGCTCGCGAACCGTTTTTCATCTCTTCACCGGCCGGAGCCGCATGAATTGCAGTTTTTCGCTCATTCCGATCTGGCAGGACCAGTTCACGGCCTTGTTATTGACGGAAGGCGATATAGGTGTTACCAGTAAGTAACATTTGCATAGTTACAGACCGGTAACACCCTAGTCAAGAGGTGGCCGTGGTTTTTAGGAAACGAAAGGAGATCATGATGACAGACGGCGTCGTGGAGCGCTCGCGTCCCCGGGATCGAATCCTGGAGACGGCGCGTGACATGTTCCACAAGCATGGCATCAAGGGCGTCGGCGTCGACGCCATCACCGAAGCTGCCGGCACGAACAAGATGACGCTGTATCGTCACTTCGAATCCAAGGACGAGCTGGTCATCGAATGCCTGCGCGCCAATGCGGCCAAGGCCGGCGCCATGTGGGATGCATTCGAGGCCGAATTTCCTGGTGACAAGCTTGCACAGCTGCACGCCTGGGTTCGCAAGGCGGCTGCCATGCTCAATGCTGACGGCCGTGGCTGTGACATGGCCAATGCCGCCGCTGAGCTGACCGAGCCCGACCATCCGGCCAGGCTGGTGATCAAGGAGCTCAAGGAAGTCCAGCGCCAGCGCCTTGTGACGCTATGTCGAGATGCCGGCATTGGTCAGGCCGAGCTGCTCGCCGATACGTTGTCGCTGTTGTTCGAGGGCGCGCGTGTCAGTGTGCAGACCGTGGGTGCCGAAGGTCCGAGCACGCAGTTCGTGCGCATGGCCGAAGGGCTGATCGTTTCCTTCCGGGGCACCGCTGCTGGTTGAAATCCGCCACGACTGTTGGCGGCTTACCGATCTGTGACCGAGGTGATGCCTAGCGCTCGCCCGCGCAGGCGGCACTGAAATTTCCGATGGCTGAACGAAAAAAGCCCGCTGCCGGGAGGAGGTGGCAGCGGGCTCGATTTCGAATGTGGCGCGGGAGGAGGTGCACCCCATTCAGCGTCGGCATCGCATCTGGGAGGAGTAGATGGCCGACAACCAGAAATTACGAATTGCCCAATGATTCGGCAACAATGAATTGTGCATAGCTGCTGTGCAGATTTGCCGTATCAATTATCCTACAAATCCGGAAACAGGCTTTGCCAGGCCACCCCGCCTTACTGCACCGGGACGTTTTCCCTGAAGATCAAGCGCGGCTCGATGAACTTTCGCGTCAGATAGGGCGCCGAGGAGGCAATCGAGCCGAGCAGGCGAATGACCGACTGTTCCGCGATCAGCCGGGCATTCTGGTCGATCACGACATCGAGCAGGTCGTCGACGAGATGGCCCCGCGTGTCCTTGGTCAAGTCGTGGCAGATGAACACCGGCTTGCGGTTCGGCCTGGCTTCCCGGATCGCCCTTGCAACGCCCGAGTGTCCGGCTCCGACGCAATAGATGCCGAGCAGCTCCGGCTCGTTGTGCAGCGCCTTCATGGTCTCGGCATAGCTGACGTCAGGCTCGTCGTTGATCTCGACGGCGCTGCTGATCGTCAGATTGGGGAACTCCTCGTTGAGCACCGAGCGGAAACCCATTTCGCGTTCCTCGTGGCCGCGATAGGAGCGCGAGCCGACGACCATCGCCAGATGGCCGGTGCGGCCGCCAAGGAAGCGTCCCATCAACAGCGCCGCCGTTCGTCCCGCCACCCGGTTGTCGATGCCGACATAGGCCGATCGCGGCGCCGCCGGAACATCGGACACCAGCGTCACCAGGCGCATGCCGGCGTCGACGATATCGCGCAGGATGTTGCGCGTGCGCGGATGATCGACGGCGATGACACCGACGCCATTGGCCCTGAGCGACAGGTTTTCGACCGCGCTCTGCAGCGCGCTCGGCGAGATTCCGGCGAGGTTGTGGATCCGGCACGAGGCGACGAGCGGCAGGCGCGCGGCGTAGTCCTCGATATGCCCGGCGAGATCGCGCATGAAGGCGTTGCTGCCGATCGGCAGCAGGAATTCAAGATGGGCGGGCCGCGACGGCAGCGTCACCTGATCGGCGACCGGCAGATAGCCGAGCTGCTTGGCTGCCTCCATGACGCGCTGTCGGTTGGCCGCACTCGCACCCGCGCGGTTGTTGAGCACCCTGTCGACCGTTGCGGTCGACAGCCCGCAGCTGCGGGCGATATCCGAGACGGTGGCTTTCATGCCGCAACCCTATGCGCCGATGCGATGCCGCGCCAGACAAGCGATGCGATTTGAGGTGACGGATGATTGCCGCCCATCACCTGTTCTCAGTGCGATGGCTTGCCATCGGCAATGGCATCGCGAATTTCCTTGTCCGACATGCCGGTGATGATCCGTTCGACCTCCGCCACGCTGGTTTTCTTCGGGTCGATATCGTCGGCGACCACCTTGCCCCGCCGCATGACGACGATGCGGTCGACCACCTGGAAGACATGGTGGATGTTGTGGGCGATGAAAATGCAGGAATGGCCGGAATCGCGGGCGTTGCGCACGAAGCTCAGCACGCCCTGTGTCTCGGCGACGCCGAGATTGTTGGTCGGCTCGTCCAGGATGATCAGGTCGCTGTCGAAATGCATGGCGCGCGCGATCGCCACCGCCTGGCGCTCGCCGCCCGACAGCGAGCCGATCGGCGTCGTCGGCGGAATGTTCTTCGAGATGCCGACCTGCTTGAGCAGGTCGCGGGCGACCGTGTTCATGGCATCCTGGTCCATCCGGTTGAGGAAGCGCGGCGGCTTGATCGGCTCGCGCCCGAGGAACAGATTGCGGGCGATCGACAGTTGCGTGACCAGGGCCGAGTCCTGGTAGATCGTCTCGATGCCGTGGGCGATGGCGTCGCTGGTGCTGCGCAGGCTCACCTTCTTGCCGCGGATGAAGATGTCGCCGCTGGTTAGCGGAACAGCCCCCGAAAGCACCTTGATCAGCGTTGACTTGCCGGCGCCATTGTCGCCGAGCAGGCCGACGATCTCCCTCTCATTGACGTGGAAATTGGCATCCTCCAGCGCCTGCACGCGGCCATAGGACTTGCGGATGTTCTGCATGCGGATCAGCGGCTCGGCCATGGTTCAAGTCCCCGCCTGATGCCGGCGTTCCAGCCATGAATGCAGCGCCATCATGCCAAGGATGATCGCGCCGATGAAGATGTTGTAGGCAAGGCCGGGCACGCCGATCAGCACGATGCCGTTGCGCATGACGCGCAGGATCAGGATGCCGAGCACGGTGCCGATGATGGTGCCGCGCCCACCGGTCAGTGCGGTGCCGCCGATCACCACCATGGCGATGACCTCGAGTTCGTAGCCGGTACCGCTGTTGGGGTTGGCGGCGGACGTGCGCAGCGAAGAGATGACGCCGGCAAGCGAGGCCATGACCGACGACAGCACGAACAGGCCGATCTTGACGCCGCTGACATTGACGCCGCGCGCGCGCGCCGCACTGGGGTTGCCGCCGGCCGCCTGGATCCAGTTGCCGGTGCGGCTTTGCGTCAGCACATAGCCAAGCGCGATCGCCGCGGCGATAAACCAGAACAGCGACATGTAGATGCGGAACGGCCCGATGAAGAAGTCGCCGACCAGCGCCTCCGCCAGCCAGCTGCCTTCGGCGCTCCAGGTGCGCTGCGGAAAACCGTCGGTGACGAAAAGCGCGGTGCCGCGCACCACCAGCAGCATGCCTAGCGTCACCAGGAAGGACGGGATCTTGAGCTGCGTGACGAACCAGCCATTGACCAGCCCGATGAGGGCGGCGACCAGCAGTGCTGCGACAAAGCCGACCTCAAGCGAAGTGAGGCCGCTGTTGAACAGCGTCCACATCAGCACCGGCGAGAAACCGAACAGCGAGCCGACCGAGAGGTCGAATTCGCCCGACGTCATCAGCAGCGTCATCGCCAGCGCGATCAGGCCGAGTTCGACTGTGAAGGCCAGTGTGTTGGAGATGTTCTGCGGCGACAGGAAGTCGTGATTGAAGCCCCAGAAAACGGCGATCTCGACCACGAGCAGCACGAAGGGGCCGAATTCAGGCCGCGCGATCAGGCGTTGGATGAGCGAACGATTTTCCACAGGCAATCCGCGACATGAGTGGAAGGCTGAGCCTTGCACATTGGCGTGCGAAGAGCTCGGCGAAAATGGAAGGTCAGTCGCGACCGCCAGGGCGGTCGCGACTGTTGAGCTTGGGATGTTACTTGCCGGACAGGATGTCGTCGTAGACCTGCGCGGTGTCCTTTTCGTAGAGCGCGCCGGTGATCACGTTGAAGCCCGGAGGAATGCCGCTGGCCGCCATGTTGGCCAGCGAAAGCGCGACATAGCTGGTCGCCTGCGGGTCCTGCCACTGGCCGGCATTGACATAGCCGTTCAGCACTTCCTGGGTGGTGTCGAGCGAGTTGCCCCAACCGACGACCGGGATTTCGCCCGCCTTGATGCCGGCCTGGTCGAACACCCGCTTGATCGAGCCGGTGACCAGATCGCCGAGACCGATGATCGCCTTGACCTTGGCCTTGTTGGCGGTGAGGTAGTCGACCATGCGGTTGATGGCTTCGGCCTGGTCGAGCGTCGCTTCGGTGATTTCATAGGTGACGCCGAGCGGCTCGAAGACGCTCTTGATGCCTTCTTCTTCCTGCACGCCGTAGGTGGCGCCTGGAATCTCGACCGGCATCCAGACGAAGTCGCCCTTCTTCACCAGGCCTTTGTCGACCAGATACTGCGCCCAGTGCTTGCCGAAGGTGACATTATCGCCGCCGACATAGGCGTTGAAGTCGGCTTTCGGGTCGGGCGTGTTGAAATTGATGATCGGGATTTTCGCCGCCCGCGCTTCCTTGACGATCTCGATCAGGCTGCCCGGATCGGGGCTCGTGGTGACGATGCCATCGGCCTTGGCGGAGAGCGCGGCGCGAACCGCTTCCTGCTGCGAGGCCACATCGCCATTGTGGAACGAGGTGTTGACGGTGTTGCCGGTGTCCTTGGCCCACTGCTTGGCGCCGGCCAGGAAGTAGGTCCAGACCGGGTCGGCCGGACCGCCATGCGAAATCCAGTAGAACGTCTTGGCCTGTGCCGCTGCTGGTATCACCATCAGCGCCACCAACAGGCCGTATAGAACGAATCTTAGCCGTGTCAGCATTTGATTTCCTCCCGTTTGTAGATGGTCAGTTCCGAATCCGTCCCTTGTGTTCCGGCGACCGCCGGATTGCGTCTTTTGCCAGCGCCGGTTGAATGCGTCAGAGCATTCCCTTTTTCGGCGGATGGCAAGCCTCCATCTGCAGATGTAGTTGTCGTCTGACAGGGCGCCATCAACGCTCCCATCAGATTGCATCAGTTCAGGTGATTTTCCGACTGTCGGATAATTGGTGTCAGGGCTCAGCCGAGCGGATCGTCTTCGCCGTGTCCGGCGCGCCGGTTGCGCCACAGCCTGAACAGCCGGTCGACCGCCAGCGCGAGCACGGTCAGGGCGCCGGTGGCGAGGGTGCTCCATGCGGCATCGACGCCAAGCAAGCTCATTGCGCTCAGGATCACCTGGACAAGCAGGATGCCGATCGCCGCGCCAATGACGCTGCCATGCCCTCCCGAAAGCGATGTGCCGCCGACGATGGCCGCCGCGATTGCCAGCAGCATGAAGCTGCTGCCGTCGCCGGGGGCGATGGCGCCGTTGGCGCCGACATGGATCACGCCGGCGAGCCCCGCCATCGCGCCCATCAGCACGAGCGTCTGCAGTCGCACCTTGGACGTCGGAATGCCGGCATAGGCAGCGGCTTGTCGATTGCTGCCGACGGCCTGCACCCGGTAGCCAAAGCGCGTGCGGTGGAGCACGACGTGCATCGCCAAGGCCAGCACGACGAAAACGATGCAGGCCGCCGGCACCACCGCGAAGGCCTTGCCCGACAGCGTCGTGAAGAAGCCGCTGTCAACGGCCGGCGGTGCTATCGTCTGTCCCTTGCCGGCCACCAGCGAGAGGCCCTGGATCATCCACCAGGTGCCGAGCGTCACCACCATGGCCGGCAGGCGCAGCGTGATCGCCAGCAGCCCATTGATGAGGCCGAGGCCTGCGCCGAGCACGATCCCGGCCAGGGCGGCAAGCCAGGGGTCGATGCCGGCAACCATCAAAAGGGCTGCGGCAGCCGCCGCGAGATGGAACACCGCGCCGGCCGAAAGGTCGATGTCGCGCATGGTGAGCACGAACACCATGCCGATCGCCAACAGTCCGGGCAGGGCGGCTTGCCCCAGCAGCGACGACAGATTGGCCGGATCGAAGAAGGAAGGCTGGAGCCAGCCGAGCAGCCCGACCAGGACGGCGAGCCCGACGGCGGCACCGGTCTCAGCCGGCAGGCGAATGCGACGCCCCGGCCTACGGTTCGCCGATCCGGCCAAGGGCAATGCGATATCGGCTCTGCTCATGCAACGCTCTCCAGCTTGGTCTGTCGGCCTTCACCCTCTGCCTCGCCCGCCGCAATCAGCTGCAGCAGCCTCCCGCCATCCATGTCGGCGCCGGCGATCTCGCCCGCAAGCCGGCCCTGGTGGAAGGCAAGGATGCGATCGCTCAAGCCGGTCAGCTCGGACAATTCCCTCGAATGCAGCAGAACGATGCAGCCGCTGGCCGCCATCTGCCGGATCAACGCATAGATCTCCTGCTTGCTGCCGATATCGACGCCGCGCGCCGGCTCATCGAGCAGCACCACTTGCGGGCCGATTTCCAGCCATTTGGCGATGATCACCTTCTGCTGGCCGCCGGCCGAAAGCGAGCCCGCCGGCGCCTCCGGAGCGGACCTGATGCGCAGCGCCTCGATCTGCCGCGCGGCGCGACCGAGCGCCATCACGGGTGAATACCAGCGCGACCCCCAGTCGCGTGCACCGACGACGACGTTCGCCAGATTGAAGGCAATGGACTTGTGTTGCATCAGCCCGTTGCCGCGCTCACCTGAAATCATGCAGACGTTGCGCCCCGCCGCTTCCGTGCGGGTTTTCGGCAACCCGTCCCCGTCCGGGAAGCGTACTCTGCCCGCGCGCGCCTTTTTCGCTCCGAACAACAGGGCAAGCACCTCCGACACGCCGGAGCCGGCAAGCCCGGCAAGGCCGACGATCTCGCCCGCGCGCGCCGTGAAGCTGACCTCGTTCAGTTTGCCGCCGCCGAGCCCAGAAACCGCGAGCTGCGGCCGCAGCGTGCCGGCAAGCGTCGGCATGGCCCTGAGCGGCAGCGGAAACAGCGACTGGCGCAACTGGCCGATCATCGCTTCCTCCGATGTCGTCAGCTCCTGCCGCGCCTTTGACAGCACGTCACGGCCGTTGCGGATGACCGTCAGCTGGTCGGCGATGGCCAGCGCATCCTCCAGCCGGTTCGAGGCGTAGAGCATGCTCATGCCCTTGGCTTTCAGGCCTCGCAGCACGGCGAACAGCCGATCTGTCTGACGCCGGTCGAGCGCCGAATGAGGATCGTCGAGGATGAGCAGTCTCGGGTTTTCCAGCAGCGCGCGGGCAATCGCGATGAGTTGTCGCTCACCCGGCCCAAGCTCGCCGAGCGGGGCGTGGACATCAACAGTGAGACCAAGCTGGCGCAGCAGGTCACGGCTGCGCGCCTCCATTTCGCGCCGCGAGATCAGTCCGTTATGCAACGGTTCGCGGTTGACGAACAGATTGGCCAACACCGGGCGCTCCGGAAACAGCCCGGCCTGCTGCAGGACGACGCCGATGCCCAGCTTTCGCGCCGTATTGGGGCTGCTGATCGTCGCCTTCTTGCCGTCAAACTCGATGGTGCCGCTGTCCGGCCGGACGATGCCCGCCAGCACCTTGATCAGCGTCGATTTGCCGGCGCCGCTTTCGCCAACCACCGCGTGGATCGAGCCGCGCTCGACCACAAGGTTCATGTCTTCGAGCACGACCGTGCCGCCAAAGCGCTTGGCAGCATTGCGCACGAACAGTATCGGCGAATCGGACATACGGACGGCCCCCCGACCGCGCCGCGATCTTGGAGCGGATTGCGTCCTTAGTCACCCGGCTTTCGCATAAAATTGTGTTGATGGCGATCCCTTCCAGGCGAGGGCGGATAGGGTTTGTTGAGATTCAGGTCAGGCCGAGTCGAGAATAGTGGGTTCCAAGAACCGGAACGGAGCGTACGTTCGGGTACGCGAGTACCGGAAGCGCAGGAAACTGCTATTCGCAGACCGGCATCACCTGAATATCGGCAAACCCTAGATCAGATCGGCCTTGGCCAGCTCTCGCATCAGATGGCTGGCGCCGTAGGTCCAGGGCGGGCAGTCGGGCGACAGCCGCACCCGGTTGACCAGCGCACCGAATTTTTCCGACGAGATGGTGACGATGTCGCCGACCTTGTGGGTGAAGCCCTTGCCCTTCTCGCCGCGATCCTTGGAAGGCACGAACATGGTGCCGAGATAGAGCGCCAGCCCTTCCGGATACTGGTGGTGCGGCCCCATGGCCGCGGCAACCAGTTCTTCCGGCGAGCGGCTGATCTCGGCCATCGAGCTTGCGCCCTCCAGCGAAAACCCGTCCTCGCCCTCGACCTTCAGGCGCACGACGGCCCGCTTCACATCGTCGATCGAGAATGTGTCGTCGAACAGCCGGATAAAGGGACCGAGGGCGGCCGAGGCATTGTTGTCCTTGGCCTTGCCGAGCAGCAGCGCCGAACGCCCTTCGACGTCGCGCAGATTGACGTCATTGCCGATGGTCGCGCCGACGATCCTGCCGCTTGAGGCGGCGATCATGGCGATCTCGGGCTCCGGATTGTTCCAGGTCGACACCGGGTGCAGGCCGACATCGGCGCCGAAGCCGACCGAGGCCATCGGCTGGCATTTGGTGAAGATCTCGGCATCGGGGCCGATGCCCACTTCCAGATATTGCGACCAGGCGCCGCGCGCGATGAGCTTGGCCTTGATCTCCATCGCTTCGGGCGAACCGGGTTTCAGCTTCGACAGATCGTGGCCGATCAGTCCGGCAATGTCGGCGCGGATGGCGTCGGCTTTTTCAGCCGAACCGCGCGCCTGTTCCTCGATGACCCGTTCCAGCAGGCTGACGACGAAAGTGACGCCCGACGCCTTGACCGCCTGCAGGTCGATCGGGGAGAGCAGATACGGTTTCGCCGGATCGCGCCTGGTCTCAAAACTGTTGGCGGCGATGTCATCGAGCGATCCGATCGGTTTGCCCTTGGCCGAGCGGACATGGCCGGCAGGATCCGGCATCTCGCAGATGTCACGCACAGTCGGTGCCGTACGCGACGTGATGTCAAAAACCGCGCCGTCGCGGACCGTGACCACCAAGGGATGGGAGGCGCTGCTGACGCGACCGACAAAAAGGCCATCACTGGGCAGATGAGTCGGGTTCGTCATGGCGTTAGGTCCTCTGAATGATCTACAAATTGAGCTGGTCGGATCGGCGCGGCACTTTCACCGGATTCCTGTCAAAGGTCTATCCCGTCGCTGGCGATCGGGATTCCAGCTCTTCGATGGTCTCTGCTCGATGGTCTGTGGCCGCAGTCCACAACCGAAAACTGAAACGCTCTTTCAAAATTGTGAAATTATCACTAGAATTTTCATTCGATGCAGCGCATTCAGGTGACCCTTGCCCGGACCATTCTCCGATCCGATCTGGCACAAGCCGCAGGCAGCTTCCAGGTTTCAATCGCTTTTTCCCAGCGGTGAAAAGGCGGATGTCGTCATCGTTGGCGGCGGCATCATGGGTCTGTCGACGGCTTTGCATGCCGCCCGGCTTGGCATGTCGGTGCAGGTGCTGGAGGCCGGCGAGATCGGCCGTGGCGCATCGGGCCTGAATGGCGGGCAGGTCATTCCCGGCCTGAAATATGACCCGGAATGGCTGCTGGAGCATTTTGGTCCGGAACGCGGCGAGGCGCTCGTCAATTTCGCCGCCTCGACCGCCGATGCCGTGTTCGAACTGATCCGCGACGAGAAGCTGGCGGTTCCGTTCGTTCGCAATGGCTGGATCCAGGCGGCGCACACCGAGGCCGCGCTGAAGGCGGCGGCGGCCCGTGACCGGCAATGGCGGGCGCGGGGCGCCGATGTCAGGCTTTTGAGCGCGGCGGAGATCGCAGCCAGGACCGGTGCGCAGGGCTATCTCGGCGGCTGGCTCGACCGCCGCGCTGGTGTCATCGATCCGCTCGCCTACACGTCGGAACTCGCCCGTGTCGCGGCCGCGGCTGGGGTGAGGATAGCCGAGCGCCAAAAAGTCGTGCGGCTCACCAATGCCGCCGGCATTTGGCGAATTTCGACCGAAAACGGCCCGGAATTGCAGGCAAAAGCAGTCGTGCTGGCGACCAACGCCTATACGGATGGTCTGGTCCCTGGTCTCGCCCAGACGATCGTGCCGCTACATTCCTTTCAGATCGCCACAGCGCCGCTGCCGTCCTATCTGTCGGCCACGATCCTGCCGGAAGGGCAGGCGGTGTCGGACTCCCGTCGCATCCTCGTCTACTACCGCAAGAGTGCCGACGGCCGGCTGGTGCTCGGCGGACGGGGCCGCATGGCGTTGCCGACGAGCGCTGGCGACTGGGCGCATCTCGAGCGTGCGCTGGTACGGCTCTATCCCTCGCTGTCCGGTGTCACCATCGAGAAGCGCTGGTTCGGCCGGGTGGCGATGACACCGGACCACCTGCCGCACGTCCACGAGCCGGAGCAGGGCCTGCTGGCCGTGGTCGGTTGCCAGGGTCGCGGTGTCGGCCTGATGACCGCGCTTGGCGAGCGCATCGCCGGCTACCTCCAAGGTGGCGACGCCAGGCAATTGCCTTTCCCGGTCTCGCCAATCCGGCCGATCCCGTTTCACGCCTTCCGCCAGGTCGGCGTCGCCGCGACCATCGCCTGGTATCGCCTGCTCGATGCGCTGGAGCGCTGACCAGGGCGATTCCTGTCAATGGACCCGATTGGGGATTCCGCTTGACAGTTTCATGAATATGAAAAAATCTAAGTAAATTTCAAAATTCGATAGGCAGGTCGATGTCGACCCTAGTTGCAGCATCAGCACCAGAGGCCCGGTCTTCTCAGGGCTTCCGGTTTGCCATGCTGCTGCCGGGCGCGCTGGTCACCTTGCTGCTGATCCTGTTTGCGCTTGGCCTCGTGCTTTTCCTCGCCTTCCGCGGCAATGACGGTTCGCTGCTCGGCGCCGGTTTCACCGTGGCGAACTTCGCAACTGTGGTGTCCGATCCGCTGTACTGGACGGTGACGCTGCGCTCGCTGATTATCGCCGCCCTGGTCACGCTGGCCACGGTCGTTACTGCCTATCCCGTCGCCTACTACCTTGCCTTCCACGCCGGCCGGCGGCGCGGGCTATTGCTGTTCCTGGTGACGCTGCCGTTCTGGACCAGCTATCTCTTGCGCGTCTTCGCCTGGAAGATCGTGCTTGCCTATAATGGCGTGCTGAACTCGGCGCTGATCGAAAGTGGCATCTGGTCCGAGCCGACACTGGCCTTTCTCAACACGCCGGCCGCCGTTGTCGTCACGCTGGCGCACGCCTATGCGCCGTTCGCCATCCTGCCGATCTATGTGGCGCTGGACACGATCCCGAAATCGCTGGTCGAGGCCGCTTCCGATCTCGGCGCGCGGCCATTCACCTCTTTTCGCCGTGTCGTGCTGCCCAATTCGATGCCGGGCGTGCTGGCGGCAGCCCTCGTCGTCTTCGTGCCGACGGTCGGCGACTATGTCACGCCGGCTCTCGTCGGCGGTCCGGCCAGCACCATGATCGGCACACTGATCCAGGCTGAGTTCGGCAAGGCCAATGACTGGCCGTTTGGGGCTGCACTCTCCGTCGCCGTGATGCTGGTCATCCTGTGCGTCGTGCTGGTCGCGCGCTTTGCCGACCGCAGATTTGGCAGCCGCACATGAGCGAGGGGCGGCACACACAGCGAGGCGGCGGCTGGCTTGGCGCCTACGTTATTGCCTATCTGGTCTTTCTCTATCTGCCGGTCCTGCTGATCCCGCTGTTTTCCTTCAACAACTCGATCCAGGCAGCGTTTCCGCTGCAAGGCTTTACCTTGCAATGGTACGCGACCTTGTTCGGCAATTCGGCGCTGACCAGTGCGCTCTTGAACAGCCTCGTCATCGGTGTCATTGCCGCCACTGGCGCAACGCTCTGCGGCATCACCGTGTCCTACATGGACCTCTATGGCCGCTCGCCGCTGGCCGCCACCATCAGCGCCATAGCCCGACTGCCGATCCTGATCCCAGGCGTGATCGTCGGCATATCGTTGCTCATCCTCATCAACCTCATCGGTCTCGGTCCATCGCGCATCGCCATCGTTCTCGGCCACATATTGGTGGCGCTGCCGACGACCGTGGTGATCATGCGCAGCCGCTTCGCCGCCATTCCGAAAACCATTCGCGAGGCGGCTCTCGATCTCGGTGCCTCCGACTGGACGACCTTCCGGCGGGTCATGCTGCCGCTCAGCCTGCCTGCCATCGTTTCGGCCTTCATGCTGGCCTTCCTGATCTCCTTCGACGAATTCATCGTCGTCTTCTTCCTGGCCGGCACCGAGCCGACACTGCCGCTCTACATCTGGAGCCAGCTCAGGTTCCCGAGATCGCTGCCGACGGTCATGGCGCTGGGCACGACGATCCTGGCGGTGTCCTTCGTCATCGCGGCAGCTGCCGAAATCCTGCGCCATCGCGGCCTGTCCGCGCCGGCGCCCGCCGATCCATCACAACCAAAACAAACCAAGAGAGGAGAACTGCAATGGCATTCGACCTGAAATCGATCTCTGCAAAGACTGTTTGCGTTGGATTGACGGCGTTCGCGCTAGCGCTGTCGTCGACCGTCGCTTTCGCCGGCGACAAGCTGCAATATTTCACCTGGTCGGGCTATGAACTGCCCGATTTCAACAAGAGCTTCCTCGCCGCGCACCCCGATGGCGTCGAGGCCTCGATCTTCGGCGACGACGATGACGCCTTCACCAAGGTCAAGGCCGGCTTCCGCCCCGACATTGCGCATCCCTGCTATGACAAGGTGGCGCGCTGGAACAAGGAAGGCCTGCTGCAGCCGATCGACACCAAGCGCATCAAGAACTGGGATTCGATCTTCCCGGTGTTCAAGAACCTGCCCGACCTGCAGGCAGGCGACGGCAAGGTCTGGATGGTGCCGTGGGACTGGGGCAACACCTCGATCCTCTACCGCACCGATCTGGTGAAGAACCCGGAAGCGAGCTGGAACCTTCTGTGGGACAAGCAGTATGCCGGCCGCATGGCGACCATCGACGCCGTGCATGACACGCCGATCGTTGCCGCACTTCTGGCCGGCGTCAATCCGTTCGACATGACCCCTGCCGAGATAGACAAGGTGGCCGAGAAGCTGCGCGAGCAGCGCCCGCTGCTCTCCAACTACACCACCGACATGACCTCGGTCGAACAGGCGCTGGCCAGCGGCCAATTGGTCGCCGCCATGACCTGGAACGCGTCGGCTACCTCGCTGAAGAAGCAGGGCGTGCCGGTCGAGTTCATGAAGCCGAAGGAAGGCATGCTGACCTGGGCCTGCGGCTTCGTCATGCTCAAGGACGCCAAGAATGTCGATCTCGCCTATGACTTCATCAACAGCCGGCTGGACGCCGACTCCGGCAAATACCTGATCGAGGCCTATGGTTATGGCAGCTCGCTGAGTTCCGCCTTTGCCACGGTTCCGAAGGAGGAGCTGGAGAAATTGCAACTGCCGTCCGATCCGGAGGTGATGCTGAAGACCACCATCTTCACCGGACCGATGAAACAGAATGACGACCTCGCCAAGATGTTTGAGAAGGTCAAGGCAGGCGGGTGAACCCTGGAGCACCGCGCGGCGAGGACGAATTGATGGACATGCTGGACGAAGCGGCTGAAAAGCCAAAGGACGACGCCGACATTCGCGTCGGCCGGCGCGTGCGGGCGCTCCGGCTGGAGCGTAAGCTGTCGCTGGCCGATCTTGCGGCAAAAGCCGGCGTCTCGATCGGGGCGCTCAGCCAGATCGAGCGCGGCATGTCCTCGTTGCGCGTCAAGGTGATCTGGCCGCTCGCCGCCGCCCTCGACATCGAGCCGTCGGCGCTGATCGCCGATGGCAACGATGCCGTCAACGATCTCTATTGCGTGCGTGCCGACAAGCGGCGGCAAATCCCGGTCAAGTCGGAAGGCATCGCCAAGGCGCTGCTGTCGCCGCCGGGCGCGACGCTGACCGGCATGCTGGTAACGGTGGAAGCCGCTGGTGGCACCGCCGAGGCCTATGCACACGCCGGCCATGAGTTCGGCTTCGTGCTGGCCGGCGAGGTCGAACTGGTGGTGGATTCGACAAAATATGTGCTGAAGACCGGCGACAGTTTCGCCTTCAAGAGCACGCTTTTGCATGCCTTCCGCAATCCGGGCGCCGAGCGTTGCCAGATCCTCTGGGTCAACACCACGAAGCCATCCGAGGTTCGCGATGGCGCCTGATCCACTCGTCCGGCTGCAGTCGGTCTCAAAGATATTTCCCGGCGGCATCGTCGGGCTCGACGCTGTCGAGCTCGACATTATCAGCGGCGAGTTCATTACGCTGCTCGGACCCTCGGGTTGCGGCAAGACCACCAGCCTGCGGGTCATTGCCGGCTTCGAAAGCCCGTCGAGCGGCAAGGTGTTGCTCGACGGCCGCGACATCACCGCACTTCGGCCCTTCGACCGGCCGGTCAACACCGTATTCCAGGACTACGCGCTGTTTCCGCACATGAACGTCGCCGAAAATGTCGGCTTCGGCCTCTCGCTGCGCAAGCTTTCTAGAGCCGAGCAGGCAAAGCGCACCGGCGAAGCCCTCGATATGGTCGGTCTTGCCGACAAGCTTCGCGCCCGCGTCTCCGAACTGTCTGGCGGCCAGCGCCAGCGCGTCGCACTGGCGCGTGCCATCGTCTGCGAGCCGCGCGTGCTGCTGCTCGACGAACCGCTGTCGGCGCTCGATGCGCATCTGCGCGAACAGATGCAGGTCGAGCTGAAACGGCTGCAGTCGCGGCTCGGCACCACCTTCGTCATGGTCACCCACGACCAGACCGAAGCGCTGTCGATCTCCGACCGCATCGTCGTCATGAACAAAGGCCGCATCGAACAGATCGCACCGCCAGCCACCCTTTACGACCAGCCTGCCACGAAGTTTGTGGCGAGCTTCATCGGCACCATGAATCTCCTGCAATCACGCTTTATCGGCCGCGATGGCGATCGCCTGCGCTTCGCCGCCGGCACCCTGCCGCTGGAGGCCATTTCTGAAACCGGCCAGTCACCCGGGCAAGGCGAGGTGCGGACCATTGGCGTGCGCCCGGAGGATTTGCTGGCGATGACCGAGGCCGCGCCCGGCACGGCGCCGGCGCGCGTCAACAGCATCGTCTTTCACGGCCGCACGCTGCGCCTGCATGCCGAACTGGGGGAGGGTGCACCTGTTGTCATCGATGCTCCGCGCCAGGCCGAAGGTTTTCAATTCAGCGCCGGCGACGTGGCGCATATCAGCCTGCGCCGTGGCGCCAATTGCCCCATCCTGCCAAGCTAGTCCCACCGATATCCAAAAACCGGAGCCGATTGGGCGATCCACGACCTCCTTGGGTTCAAAGGGCATCATCGGCTATGGGGCGTAGACTTCGGGTCAATACACGCTTGACTCAAACGTATGTTCCTGTTTTGTTCTAGTTGTGGACCAAAACGGGAGCGTTCCTTGTCGGCGTATGCGTATGTATCTGCAAGGCGAATTCGATTTCGGAATTCCAGAGCCGCCATGGCGGCCTAAACGGCCGGATCGCGTATTCTACGGCTTGTTCTTGCAGCCGAAGGACTATTCTCGGTTTGCCGATTGTCAAAACGGGTTATGCAGCCAATGCGGGATAACCGGCTCCCGTCTGCTGTACCATCGGTTTCATGTCAGCCTGCAGCACGTCGGTGATTACAAGAGGTTGCGAACGAAAACCGTCTTTGCAGCCGCCCGATCGGGGCGGCGCATCGCGATGCCTGAGTTCGAGGTCACCTTTCGTCATTTCAGGAGCTTTCCCGGCCGCCCGGCGACAAGGGGTAGCCCGGCCAAGCATCCGTTCGTGCTTCTCGCCGACGACGGACCGGTTTGTGAGTTGAGCAGGAAGCTCGGCGTCGAAATGCTGCGCGAAGGCCTCACATCAGACGGTTTCGTTCCACATTTGACACTTGCCTATGACCAGAAACTTATCCCGCAACAGCCTATCGATCCAATCAGCTTTGTTGCACGGGAGTTCGCTCTTGTGCACAGCTTGCGCGGACTGAAGAAGTACGTTTTCCCGGAATGTTGGCCGCTGAGCGTGATGTGATGTGCTCACATCGTCGTCATATAATCCGTGCGATATCTATCATCCTGACATGGCTTGTCAGCTACGGCGCGGATTGACGATGGCAAGCCGCAGGCGGTTCCCTATTTGCAGTGCGTCTGAACAGGAGGAACACAAATGACCATCGCGGAAATTGCCAAGGATTTCACCGAACTGCTCCAGCAGGGTGATCATGCCGGTGCGGCCGAGAAGTACAATGCCGATGATATCGTCAGCCTCGAAGCCATGGAGGGGCCGATGGCGATCGCCCGTGGCAAGGAGGCTCTGAGGCAGAAGGGCCAGTGGTGGCAGGAGAACAACGAAGTGCATGGCGGGTCGGTCGAGGGACCCTATGTCAACGGCGACCAGTTCGCGGTGCGCTTCAAGTTCGACATAACGCCAAAGGCTACCGGCGAGCGTGTCACCATGGATGAAGTTGGCCTGTACACGGTCAAGAATGGCAAGATCACCGAAGAGCGCTTCTACTATTGAGGCCGAACCCCCGGGCTTGCGGGATCTTGCTCTCGCCGCTGTAGGGTCGAAAACAGACATGACGGCCAGGACAATGTCCTGGCCGTCATGTGAGATGGAGATACGGCGACGGCTCTGGCAAAGCGGGAAGGGTGGTTTTAGTCTGTGAGACGGATTCGGCTGTCACCCAAGGGAAGCACATTTTGACGATCACCATGTACGGCATCACCACCTGCGACACGGTCAGGAAGGCGCGCGTCTGGCTGGAGGGCCATGACGTGGCCTACCGGTTTCACGATTTCAGGGCGGAGGGGCTGGACGCCAAGCGGCTCGATGGCTGGGCGGGCAAGGTTGGCTGGGAAAAGCTGCTCAACAAGGCGAGTACGACGTTCCGCGAACTGGCGGACAAGGACAAGCAGGGCCTCGACGAAAAGAAGGCCAAGGCGCTGATGCTGGCCAAGCCGACGATGATCAAGCGGCCCGTGCTGGAACTGGGCGACAGCGTCCTCGTCGGCTTCAAGCCGGATGTTTATGAGCAGGCAGTGGGTGGGAGGTAGAGCGCCCCTCACTTCGTCATCCTATGGCGGAGCAAGGAGCGAAGCGACGCGGCGCAGACCATAGGATCCATGCCGTGACCTATGAGCGTTGCAACGGTGCAGGTTCTGCTCCGTGGCGTCCCACGGCCGAGGTCACGGCATGGATCCTCGGGTCAAGCCGAGGATGACGATGCTGTTGCTAGCGATGGCTAATTGTGAGCGCCTGCGCTGAGATACCCCGCCAGCGCCACCGCATTGTTATGCGCTTCGTCATGCGCGCCATAAAGCAGCGTCACCTTGCCGTGGCGGAGCAGGCCACGCAATTCACTCACCGCCCCGCTATTCCCATCCAGCTCAGAACGATACCGCTTCTGAAACTCCGCCCAGCGCTCGGTCTCATGTCCGAACCATTTGCGCAACTCGTCGCTCGGCGCGATGTCCTTCAGCCACAGTGCCAGCGCGGCGTGTTCCTTGCTGACACCGCGCGGCCAGATGCGGTCGACCAGAACCCGCTGCCCGTCATCGGGGGCAGGTGGTTCGTAGATACGCTTGACCGCCAGGTCGAAGGTCATCGGCCCCTCCGCAAGTGGTCAGGCCCACTCGCCCTTGCGCATCACTGGCACCTTGCGGCCGTCCTTGTGAACGCCGTCAATGTCGATCTTGTCCGAACCGATCATCCAGTCGATGTGGATGAAGCTCTTGTTGCCGCCGCGCGCCGCGATCTCGTCCTGGCTGAGCGAGGCTCCGTCGACGAAGCACTTCGAATAGCACTGGCCGAGCGCGATGTGGCAGGCGGCATTCTCGTCGAACAGCGTGTTGAAGAACAACAGGCCGCTCGCCGAGATCGGCGAGGAATGCGGCACCAGCGCCACCTCGCCGAGGCGGCGCGAACCCTCGTCGGTGTCGAGCACCTTCTTCAGCACGTCCTCGCCCTTCGAAGCCTTGGCCTCGACGATTCTGCCCTCTTCGAAACGAACCGAGATCTCGTCGATCAGCGTGCCCTGGTAGGAGAGCGGCTTGGTCGAGGAGACATGGCCTTCGACGCGCCTTGCATGCGGCGTGGTGAAGACCTCTTCGGTCGGGATGTTGGGATTGCAGGTGATGCCGTTCTTGGCGGTTGAGGCGCCGCCCATCCATTCATGGCCGTCAGCCAGCCCAACCGTCAGGTCGGTGCCTGGTCCGGTGAAGTGCAGCGCATGGAAATTATGGCCGTTGAGCCATTCGGTGCGGCTGCGCAGCGCTGCGTTGTGCGCTTTCCAGTTGCCGATCGGATCCTCAACATCCACGCGCGAGGCAGCGAAGATGGCGTCGGCGAGCTTCACCACCGCAACATCGTCGGCATCGCCGGGAAAGACCTGTTTGGCCCAGGCGAGGTCCGGATAGGCGACGATGTTCCAGTTGATGTCGAAGCCGGTGATCTTTTCCAACGCCGGCTGGTAAGCCATCGAGTTCGCTTTGTTGGCACGCGCCACCTTCGCCGGATCCTGTGCCGACAACAGCGACGGATCCTCGCCGCGCACGGCCAGCCTTGCCGCATTGTTGGAAAAGGCTTTCGCCATGCCTTCATAAAGCCAGCCGGCGGCGCGGTCGAAGCTCGCATCGGCACCGAAGCGGTAGCGTGCCAGCGTCATCTCGTCATCGTTGAAGATCGGCGTCACCAGCCCGGCGCCGGCCTTGTAGGCGTGTTCGACAATCCGTCGGGTCAGCGGCAGTGCCGCGATGGAGGACGTCAGCACCAGATCCTGGCCCGGCTGCAATTGCAGCCCGACCTTGATGGCGACTTCCGCCAGCCTGTCGAGCTTCACCGGGTCGATCGATGCGGAAACGCCGCGCGAATGTGTGGTCATGATCCTGCCTGCCGTAGTTTGATGTCCGACTCACCATAGAGCGGCGCCACGGTGCTTTCCACCTCGATCGCGCCAGCGGCTCCTGTGTTCGCGGCCCCGAACTGCGCCATGGTCGCCTCGATCTCTTCCCTGATCCAGGCCTTGAAATCCCGGACCTTGCGGCTTTCGGCCTTGGCAGCGGAGGTCACCAGCCAGTAGCCGAGGCCGCTCTGCGCGCGGATTCCGAAAGGCGCCACCAGCCGCCCGTCGGCCAGCGCATCCGCGGCGAGCAATTGCCAGCCCAGCATCACGCCATGGCCGGCAATCGCCGATTCCAGGCAAAGCATCGGGTCGGTGAAACGCGCCCCCTTCAGGAAGGTGACCGGTGGAACACCAGCCGCCTCGAACCAGCTTTCCCAGTTGATCATCGCCCGCTCGTCGGTGATCGCGCAGGTCTGGGCAAGGTCCTCGATCGATTTCAGTTTCCTGGCTATCACCGGTGCGCAAACGGGGAAGACTTCCTGCGCCAAAAGCAGTTCCGCCCGCCCGCCAGGCCATTTGCCGTCGCCAAGCCGGATGGCGATGTCGATGTCGGAGTGATCGAGATCGGCCAGCCGCACCGACGCGTCGATGCGCAGCAGCACGTTGGGATGCCGGGCGAAGTGACGCGACAGTCGCGGCAGCAGCCATTTCGAGGCAAAGGCCGGCGCCACCGAAACCACCAATGTGCACTGCGTCGCCTCGTCGGCCAACGCCACGGCCTGGGCAAGCTCGCGAAATCCAGCACCAAGGCGGGCCGCGAAGACGGCGCCGAACTCGGTCAGCGCGAGACCGCTCCCCGTTCGCTCGAACAGTGCCTGGCCGAGCTGCTTTTCGGTGCGGCTGATCTGCTGGCTGACGGCGCTGACGGAAACGCTGAGCTCTCCGGCGGCGGCCGCCAGCGATCCGAGCCGGGCGACGGTTTCGACGGCGCGAAGGCCGTTCAGATGGACGCGGTTGAGCATAGCCATTGAGTTTTTCTAAACCGATCCGGCTGAAATCTCAATTGAAGGAGATATCGAAACGGCAGACTTTATCGACGGGAGACAGGCCCACGGAGCCGGAAATGCTGAGGATGTTGTCGTCGCTGAAGGTCTTGTTCGTCGCGAATACGCCGTATGAGCCGTGCCGTGAAAGCGAGACGCAGGGATGGCTGATCGATCCGCTTTCGCACCCCGTGCTGAACACCATGTCGGAGCGCGAACTTGGTGATGTGCCGTTCAGGCTGACGGCGCTGCGGACCGTGTACGAAACGGCTCCATTGCGCGCCGGTTCCGGTGGACGCTGCTGAGCGGACGCCAAGGGCCCGGCTTAAACAGAAGTCGAGGCGATCGCGTCGCCTTGCGGCTGCCCTGGCCCAACAAAAGGCGGATTGTTTCACCGGCTCGCGCACTTATTGTGCGCTGCAATGATATCGCCCACCTCGACAGCGCTGCGCTCCGCTTTCGCCGGCATGATTGCCCTGGCCGTTGCCATGGGAATCGGCCGCTTCGTCTATACTCCGATCCTGCCTGGCATGATGGAAGAGCTCCACCTGTCGCCAGCTGATGCCGGCTGGATCGCCTCTGCCAACTATCTCGGCTATCTCGTCGGCGCGCTGGCGGCGGCGGGCGGCTGGGCGCATGGGCGCGAGCGCCTGCTGATGCTGTCGGGTCTCGGTGCCAGCACTGTCCTGGCCGCACTGATGGGCCTGACTGACGCGATGGTCGCCTTTCTCATCATTCGCTTTCTTGCCGGTCTGGCCAGTGCCTTTGTCATGGTGTTCATGGCCAGCATCGTTTTCAGCCATATCGCCGCTGTCGGTCGAGGTGACTTGCAGGCCTGGCACTTCGGCGGCGTTGGCCTAGGCATCGCGGTGTCCGCGGCGATGATGGCTGTCCTGGTCACCGAACATGCCGGCTGGGCAGCAGGTTGGCTGTGGTCGGCGGCAATTTCGGCTTGCGGTTTCGTGGTCGTGGCGCTGCTGGTGGACGAGGGTCCGCTCGCCAATGGCGAAACTGGCCCTGAGCCGGCATTGCCGAAAGACCGGTCGCTGCTGAAGATCATCATTGCCTACGGCCTGTTTGGGTTTGGCTATGTGGTGACGGCGACATTCCTGGTCGCCATCGTCCGGCAAGGCGGCGGTAGCCGCGTCTTCGAGGCCATGGTGTGGATGGTCGCCGGCCTTGCTGGATTTCCCTCGACCTGGCTCTGGCAGAAGATCGCCGCACGGATCGGACTCTATGTCGCCTATGCGCTGGCATGTTTCATCGAAGTTGTCGGCGTCACGGCAAGCGTCGCCATCGGCGGACGCACCGGGCCGCTGCTTGGCGGCCTGCTGCTCGGCGTCACCTTCATTGCCATCACCGCGCTTGGTCTGCAGGCCGCACGGCAGCTGGCGCCAATGGCGCCACGCCGGATCTTTGCCGTGATGACGGCCTCATTCGGACTTGGCCAGATCATCGGTCCGGTTGCCGCTGGGTTTCTGGCGCAGGCGTCAGGTGATTTCTTCCTCGCCTCGATTGTCGCGGCCGGCGCTCTTGTCGTTTCCGGCGTCATCACATGGTCGGCTGCGCCAAAATCGCCATGATTGTGGGCTTGCTGTGCCGGGCATCGGGCATGGGCATTTTCTTTCCCACTAATGTGTGACTTTATGCCCGCCGTAGTCAGCTGATTTGCGCCTAGATTGAGGAATTCGCCACAGTGTTCGTATCCTTTTTCCCGCAGCCGAAGCTGTTTTTCACTTCGGCCGCCGTCTGGAGCCTTGCGGCGATCCTCTTCTGGTTTTTCGGCGGCGAGCAGTTGGGCGCGGTTTTCGGGCTGCCGCCCGCCGTGGCCGGCGCGCCGCCCATCATCGGCATCGCCATCCTCGTATCGAAGCCGTTCCTCTGGTTCTATCTCTATTTCGCGTTCTGCGTGCTCGTCTTCTACGCTTTCTGGAGCTGGTATTCGCCGCATCCGTGGCAGCGCTGGTCGATCCTGATGACCGCGGTCATCCTGTTCTTCATCTATTTCAACGTGCAGGTCAGCGTCGCCGTCAACGCCTGGTACGGGCCTTTCTTCGACTATGTGCAGGGACTGATGTCGGGGACTGGAAAGTCGACCAACGGCGAATTTTACATCGGATTGGCCGATTTTTCGTGGCTAGCACTGGTCGGCATGAATGTGCAGGTGGTCAATGCCTTCATCGTCAGCCACTGGATCTTTCGCTGGCGCACGGCGATGAACAACTACTTCGTCGAGAACTGGGGCAGGCTACGCCATATCGAGGGTGCCTCGCAGCGTATCCAGGAAGATACGATGCGGTTCTCGCAGATCATGGAAGATCTAGGCTCCAGCTTTGTCCAGTCGATCATGACCTTGATCGCATTCCTGCCGGTGATGATCCAGTTGCAGGCCCATATCACCGAGTTGCCGATTATCGGCGCGATCCCGCAGCCATTGGTGGTCGCAGCCCTTGCCTGGTGTCTGTTCGGAACGATCTCGGTCATGGTTGCCGGCCTGAAACTTCCAGGACTGCAGTTCCGCAACCAGCGTGTCGAAGCCGCCTACCGCAAGGAACTCGTCTACGGCGAGGATCATGCGGACCGGGCCCAGCCAGCCACCACTGCCGAGCTGTTCGAGAATGTTCGCCACAATTATTTCAGGCTCTATTTCCACTACATCTATTTCAACGTCGTCCGTTACACCTACCTGCAGGCTGACAACATTTTCTCGCTGCTGATCCTGGGGCCCTCGCTGGTGGCGCACAAGATAACGTTCGGCGCGCTGAACCAGATATCGAACGCATTCGGCAAGGTGACGGGATCGCTGCAGTTTCTGCTCACCTCCTGGTCGACCATCGTCGAGCTGCAATCGGTCCACAAACGCCTGCGCGCCTTCGAGGCGACGCTGCAAGGCGAGCCGTTGCCCGATATCGACCAGCGCTATCTGGCAAGACAGGGCGCCGAGGATCCGGCCTAGAGACCGAGCTTTTGGAAATCGAACCGGTTGGGCGGGTCAGCCGCCGACCGAAGCCTGCTTCTGGGCAGCATCCTGTCGCGAAACATAATCGCGAAAACTGATGCACTCGACATCTGCCTTGACGCAGACCTCGCCGGCAAAGCGCTCCAGCGCGTTCCAGTAGGCGCCGTCATTCATCAGCGCGAAGTGGAAGCCGAGTTCCAGCGGAATGCGCTTGCCGCCATACTGTATGTCGAAGGCGGTGCGGAAGGCGTCAAAGGTCCGGTTGGCGAACTCGTCCGCCTTGCTTGGCCGCTCGAAGCCGCCGGAATGGCGGACATAGAGATTGTAGTCCATGGCGATCACCGGCCTTGATTTGGGTCCCTCCGGAATCTGCGGCAGCGAAAAGTGGATGATGCCGTTGCCGGCCGTCGGTCGGGCAGGGCCCTGCGAGACGCCGCTCGCGTCGAACTGATAGCCGGCCGCCGGGAGCGCCTCGTAGAGCGCCTTGCTGGTCGACAGATACGGCGCTCGGAAACCGACCACCGCATGGCGCGCGAAATCTCGCCAGCCCTCAGGCTCGGGTGCAATGCCGTTGATCGCATAGGCGTTCTCGAGAATATGCTCGAACGAACTGAACTCTTTCAGCCAGTCGGCCTTGCTCCAGTCCTTGCCGTCGAAATGGCCGCAGCCATGGCTGGCGATGTCGTGGCCTTCATGCGCGGCAAGGCCGATCTGCTCGAGCCGCTCGGTGACTTCCTGCTTCGAGGCAGCAAAGCCGATGTTGGATTTGCCGGCGCTTTTGCCGGGTGCGGTGTATTCCTTGCGTGTTTCCGGCGACAGCAGGAAGACGCAGGACAGAAAATAGGTGAAATGCGCGCCGGTGAGCTCAGCCAGTGCCCGGCTGCGTTTCCACTGCGAAATGTCGCGGGCGCTGTCGAACGAGATGATGACGACCTGCTTGGGCTTTGCTGGCGCTGGTGGCGCGGGCGGATCGGCCAAAGCCGCGCCGGCAGTGGCGAGCGCGGCGAGGGAAAACGCAATAACGCGGAACGGACGATACATCGGCAATCTGATCTGCACTCTAGGGGACGTCTCGAAGCCGGCTATCGCCTAAATGTGGCGTGGATGCGATTGGCCTTTTCGGCTGCTTGCCCAGGGCAAACATCCGTTTGCCCTGGGGAATAGGCGATTTTCCGGTTGAACCCCTTCCATGCCGGCAAAATTTCGCTAAAACGCGGGCTGACAAGGGCCCGACCGGGCAGGAATGGTTTGATTGATGTCCGACGATAGTTTTATCCGTGAAGTCAACGACGAGATTCGTCGCGAACAGGCGCAGGCGCTGTGGGACCGTTTTGGCCCCGCCCTGATTGTCGTTGCGATCCTCGTGGTGCTCGGCACCGCCGCCTTCGTCGGCTATCGCTATTGGGACGAGACGCGCGCCAACCGCTCCGGCGATGCGTTCTCGCAGGCGCTGAAGCTGGCCAATGACGGCAAGAACGATGAAGCGCTGACCGCGCTCGATCAATTGGAGAAGGACGGCTACGGCGCCTATCCGTTGCTCGCCCGCATGCGCGGCGCGACAGTCAAGGCCAACAAGGGCGACATCGACGCCGCCGTCAAGGATTTCGACGAAGTCGCCGCCGACACGGCTATTCCCCAGGGCATTCGCCACATGGCGCGGCTGCGGGCAGCACTCCTGCTTGTCGACCATGGCTCCTTTGCCGATGTCTCCAGCCGTGTCGAGGCGCTCACATCCGACACCAACACGCTGCGCCATACGGCGCGCGAGGCGCTCGGCCTTTCCGCCTGGAAGGAAGGTAAGACCCAGGATGCGCTGAAATTGTTCGACCAGATCGCCGCCGATGACGGCGCCCCGCGCAACACCCGCGAGCGCGCAACGTTGATGTCCGAGCTGATCCGCGGGTCGGGCAGTGCGTCGTGACCTTCAAAGTCGCCATCATCGGCAGACCTAACGTCGGCAAATCGACTCTTTTCAATCGGCTGGTGGGAAGGAAGCTGGCGCTTGTCGACGACACGCCGGGGGTTACCCGCGACCGTCGCGTCCATGCCGCCAAGCTTTACGACCTGCATTTCGATGTCATCGACACCGCCGGCTTCGAGGACGCGGGCGCTTCGACCTTGCCCGGCCGCATGCGTGCGCAGACCGAGATCGCCATCCGCGAGGCCGACCTGATCTTCTTCACCATCGATGCCAAGTCGGGGCTGTTGCCTGACGACAGGACCTTTGCCGAGATCGTGCGCAAGTCCGGCAAGCCGGTGGTGCTGGTCGCCAACAAGGCCGAGGCGAAGGGCGCCCAGGGCGGCATGCTGGAGGCCTGGGAACTCGGCCTTGGCGAACCGATCCCGGTTTCGGCCGAACATGGCCAGGGCATGCCCGACCTGCGCGATGCCGTGATCGGCGCGCTCGGCGAAGCACGTGCTTTCGGCGAAGAAGATGGCGAAGACGAAGACGTCGCTGCCGGCGAGGTTCTGATCGGCGAGGATATCGCCGATCCGGATGCCGAGCACACCTATGACGACACCAAGCCGATGCGCATCGCTGTCGTCGGCCGTCCCAATGCCGGCAAGTCGACGCTGATCAACGCGCTGATCGGCGAAGAACGGCTGCTCACGGGACCGGAAGCCGGCATCACCCGTGATTCGATCTCGGTCGACTGGGATTGGCATGGCCGCCGCCTAAAACTGTTCGATACGGCCGGCATGCGCCGCAAGGCCAGGATCCACGAAAAGCTGGAAGTGATGTCGGTGCAGGATGGCCTGCGCGCCATCCGCTTCGCCGAGATCGTCATCATCGTGCTCGACGCCACCATTCCTTTCGAGAAGCAGGATCTGCAGATCGCAGACCTGATCATCAGGGAAGGCCGGGCGCCGGTGATCGCCTTCAACAAATGGGATCTGATCGACCATCCCCAGGAGCTTCTGGCCGAATTGCGCGAGAAGACGGAACGGCTTCTTCCCCAGGCGCGCGGCCTTCAGGCCGTACCCGTCTCCGGCGAGACCGGGCGTGGCCTCGACAAGCTGATGGATGCCGTCATCAGGACCCATAAGGTGTGGAACAGCCGCGTCTCGACCGGCAAGCTCAACCGCTGGCTGGAAGGCATCCTGGCGCACCATCCGCCACCTGCCGTGGCCGGGCGCCGGCTGAAGGTCAAATACGTCACCCAGGCCAAGACCCGGCCACCGGGTTTCGTCGTCCAGTGCTCGCGGCCCGATGCGATGCCGCAATCCTATGTCCGCTATCTCTCCAACAGCCTGCGCGAAGCCTTCGACATGCCCGGCGTGCCGATCCGCATTGCGTTGCGCACGTCGGACAATCCGTTCGCCGGCAGGTCGAACAAGCGCAAATGAACGGCGCGGCTGGCCGACGCCCCTCGGCTTCGTCATCCTAGGGCGGAGCAGGAGCGAAGCTCCGTCGCGGAGACCCTAGGGCGTGGACTCAACGTGTCGCAGCCAAATCCTTAGGGAGGCGAGGGTAAGAGTTGCGAGGAAGTTTCGACCAAGTTTGTCGAAGCGGGTAGCGGCCCTGCGGAACTGCTTGAGTTTGCAGAAGAAGCGCTCGATGCGGTTTCGCTCGCGATAGAGGTCTGGCGCGACAAATCTCTTTGCCTTTACGTGCCGACGGGTCGGGATGTGAGCGCACCCGCCAGTCTCGGCAACAAGGGCGACGAACGGCCAACTGTCATAGCCTTTGTCGGCGACAAGCGCCTTTGCTGGCGCCAGCCCTTCGATCAATTGCGGGGCGAATGTCTTGTCGGATGCCTTTCCCTCCGAGATGAGGAGACGGATCGGCAGGCCGTCTTGATCGACGAGCGCGTGGACCTTGGTGCTCAGTCCGCCATGAGAACGGCCAATGGCGTTATCCGGACCCCCTTTTTACCTCCCGCCGCATGCTGGTGGGCGCGGATTATCGAACTGTCGATCAGGTGCAAAGACTGTGGTGACTTAGCCGCCAGCGCTTCAAACATCGCCAACCAGACACCTCTTTTGGCCCAACGGTTGAAGCGGTTGTAGACCGTGGTGTAGGGGCCATACCGCTCGGGCAGATCGCGCCAAGGCGATCCGGTCCTCAGAACATAAAATATGCCATTGACCACCCGCCGATCGTCGACCCGCTTCTTGCCCAAGCCATGTGGCGGCAAAAGCGGTTCCACGATTTGCCATTCTGCTTCGCTTAGATCGTAGCGTGCCATCATCGCCTCCTAATCAAAGGCGTTGAATCACTGCTTCAAAGGCCATGCAAGGGTTGAGTACGCGCCCTAGGATCCATGCCGTTACCTTTGCCGAGGAATGCAGCGGAGCAGAATTTCTGCACCGCTGCAGCGCTTTGAAGTCGCGGCATGGATCCCGGGGTCTGCGCTGCGTCGCTTCGCTCCTTGCTTCGCCCCAGGATGACGAAACTATGGTCGTTTCGGCCAAGAACCTAAGCGACTTCTCTCAACCTCTCATCCGTCCGCGCATTTTCAGGCAGTGCTTGCCGCGCGGCGTCCAGCAGGATGTCGGCGAGGCGGGCCGCCACGGGCTCGGCCTCGGCGTCCTTGCGATACAGGAACAACGCCATCTTGGGCAGCGCCGGCAATCCGGCGATCTCAGGCGTCATCGCGCTGACGCTGGCCGGCAGGCCGATGTCGGTTCGGATCGTCAGCCCCAGCCCTGCCGCAACCGCTGCCCAGATGCCGCCAAGGCTCTGGCTGGAAAAGGCCATCCGCCACGACAGCCCCGCCCTGTCGAGCGTTTCGGTTGCCACCGTGCGCAACAGGCATGGCGCCTCGAGCGCCACCAGCGGCAGTGGCTCACTATGGCGCAGGCTGGTCTCGATGCGCTTTGCCGGGCCGATCCAGCGCATCTGCACATCGGCGACATGCTGGCTGTAGGGCAGTGTCTCGCCACTATGCCAGGCGAGCGCGATGTCGAGGCTGCCTGACATGACCCGTTCGGCGAGCTCATGGCTGCGCGCGATCCTGGCTTCGATCTTGACCTTGGGGTGCGCCCGGGCGAAGCGGCCGAGCACGTCAGGCAGCACCGCCTCGCCGAAATCCTCCTGCAGGCCGAGCCTTACCCAGCCCTCGAGCTCGACGTCATGGATGGCGGATGCCGCCTCGTCATTCAGTTCGATCAGCCGGCGTGCATAGCCGAGCATGGTTTCGCCCGCCTCGGTCAAGCCAAGGCCGCGTCCCGATTTGCGAAAGATCGGCGTCGCCGCCTGTTCTTCCAGTTTCTTCAATTGCGCACTGACCGCCGATGTCGACCGGCCAAGCCGGTCGGCCGCCTTGGCAAAGCTGCCCAGCTCCATGCCGGTGACGAAACTGCGCAGGACGTCGAGGTCGAATGTCACGCGTCGCATATTGTTAGTCCTGCTTTTCAGGATGGTAAGTTTAAAAATTCCTGATTTTAAGGATGAAACTACGGCGCTAGAAACAGACCGTCAAGGCCAGACCACTGGCCAGCACGGGAATGAAATCATGTCCGCCATTGTCAATTGCACTGACCGACAGAAGCCGGAACTTCTGGAAGATACCGGTTCCGCCGGGAGGGCATTCAAGCCCGGCCATCGCTGGAAGGTCCTGGGCATCGGCGTTGCCGCCAATGCCAGCTTCTCCGCCACTTTCTCCGGCATACCGGCAACGGCAGTCGTGCTTCGCCAGGGCTATCATCTGGGCAATGCGGAACTCGGCCTGGCACTCGGCCTTCTCGGGCTGGGGGTCGCGCTCAGCGAACTGCCCTGGGGCCTGCTCACCGACCGCTGGGGCGATCGCCGCGTGCTTTTGATCGGGCTCGGCGCGACGGCGGCGTGGCTCCTGGTCATGGCGATGCTGGTCGTGCCGACAAGGACCGGTATTCCCGGCGTCACGCTTCTCTCCGCGAGCCTGCTCATCACCGGACTGCTCGGCGGCAGCGTCAACGGTTCGAGCGGCCGCGCCATTATGGGCTGGTTCCGGGAAAACGAGCGCGGCTTTGCCATGAGCATCAGGCAGACGGCGGTGCCGCTTGGCGGCGGCCTTGGTGCGCTCGTGCTGCCTGCGCTTGCCCTGGCTTTCGGCTTTGGCGCGGTGTTCGGGGTTCTGGCGGGTGCATCCGCGCTCTCGGCCCTGTTCGCGTGGCGCTGGCTGCACGAGCCGCCGACGGCGGGCGAGGGCCACCTCGCTTCGTCAACTGTGGCCGGGCCGGCGCCGCTTCGCAATCGCGACGTCTGGCGTATCGCGACCGCCATCGGCCTGCTCTGCTTTCCGCAAGTGGCGGTGCTCACCTTCGCCTCCGTGTTCCTGCATGATTTTGTCGGACTGGGAACGGCCGCGATCAGCGCGAGCCTCGCCGCCGTGCAGATCGGCGCCATGGTCATGCGTATCTGGAGCGGCCGCTTCACCGACCGCCACGGCAACCGCCGCGAGTTCCTTCGCTTGTGCAGTGCGCTCAGCGCGCTTGCCTTCTTGGTGCTTTGGTTGCTGGTTCTGGTCAGTCCCGCCATACCGGGCGGACAGGTCTTCCTGATGGCTGTCCTTCCCGTCGTGCTGATTGTCGCGGGCATCTCGGTCTCCGCATGGCACGGCGTCGCCTATACCGAGCTTGCCACGCTTGCCGGTGCCGGCCATGTCGGAACCGCGCTCAGCCTTGCCAACAGCTTCGTTTTCGTCGGCTTCTTCCTGGTGCCGGTGGCCATTCCGGGGCTCTTGCACCTCTGGTCATGGTCCGGCGTCTGGCTGGCGGCCGCCATCTGCGCGCTGCTCGCCTGGCCGATCTTCCTGCGCCCGGCCTGAGTTCGCATGCCGGCCGCAAAACCGCCCGACTTCGGAACCACCACCTCCAGCCGACCGGGAAAACCCGATCGAACCCGTTAACGTCCCATCAAGGTTAATGCATCATTTTGCTCTCCAGTGGGGTCTGTAGCGTTCCTGGAGAGAGTTCCGTGCATCGACGTGTGTTGAAGCGGCTGGTTGCCGCCGCCGGTGAGAGAAAACGTGGCTTTCTGGCGCCATTCGTCATCGGTCTCGGCATCTGGATCGGCTTTCCGACCGTCGCTGCCTACCAGGACATGACGAGCCTCGTTTCCGGCCTCGAAGCATCGAGCACGCGCTGGAATTCCTATGTCGAGAAATCCATTGCTGGCTCGACCCATGCGGCCGAGATGCCCTTCATCGATTCCGACGTCACCGGCTCCATCTCCGGGTCGGGCGTCCATCTGGCCGGTGTCGGCAACGTGTCGTTTCGCGGCAAGGGCGGCAAGGTCAGCGGCACGCCTGACGAGGATCGCGTCGTGCGCGCCGAGAAGAAAGGGCGCATCGTCCAGATGTCTCCCGTGGCGCCGCCGAAGAACTTCAATGCCGGCTCGATCTTCGAGCGCACCTCTTCCTTGCTGCGGCCCAGCATGGACAGCGGCCTGAAGATGGCCTTCGCCAAGCCGCAGATCAAAGGCAAGGAAATCCAGATCGCAGCCGCGTTCCATGCACGCGAGGACAAGAAGCCGGATCCCGGCGTGCCGGCCATGCTCGCTTCGTTGGTCAACAACGACCATCCGGATGTGCTGGCGACCGCCTATGCGCAGTCCGAGCCCGACTATGCCAAGGCATCGCCCTTTGAAGCCCTGCTTCAGGACGAGCAGCCCAATGACGGCCGCTTCATTCCGCCGATGGCCAAGGGCGATCATTCGTGGATCCAGAACCCGCTGCCCGCCAGTGTCTTCTCCAAGAAGGAGCAGGCATGCCTTGCCAACGGCATCTATTTCGAGGCGAGGAGCGAATCCGTGCGCGGCCAGGCCGCCGTCGCCCAGGTCATCCTCAATCGCGTCCGCAACCCGACCTATCCGAATTCGATCTGCGGCGTCGTCTACCAGAATGACAGCTGGTTCAACCGTTGCCAGTTCTCCTTCGCCTGCGACGGCAGGAAGAAGCGCGTCGATAGTCCTGTCGCCTACAAGACCGCCCAGGATATCGCCATGGCCGTCACCGCCGGCAAGATCTTCATCCCGGAGGTCGGATCGTCGACCCACTACTACGCCCAATATGTCCATCCCGTCTGGGCGCGCACGATGCAGAAGATGACCAAGATCGGCCTGCATATCTTCTATCGTACCTATGGCGGCGGCTGGAGCTGAGCGCGTAACAACTGCTGATCTTTGGCGCGGCGCGCAGTCGATCGAAGAGCCATTGCCCGGGGGATTCGCGCCATGCATCGCCATCATCGCGGCGGGCACGATGTCGCACCTTTATAACTATTTGATTTTGTTGCCTAAAATACATGGCAATGAACTTCCGCCCGTGGCTTGACGGGCGCAAACCCTCTAACTATGTTGCCGGCGACTTTAGAAGCGGACGGACGGTGACGGTCTGACCGGGCAGGGGGGTTGCGATGGCCGACAAGAATGGGCCAGACGGAACCGGAGAAACCGGCCGCGGCAAGCAGCATGAGCCCGACATCCGCGATGACGATCTTGAGCGCCGCCGGCGTGACCTTGAAGCTTCGCTTGCGACAAGGCGGCCGGACCGGCTCGAGGGGAAAGACGACGCGAAAGCGGGCAGTGTGGCCGGATATGGCCAGGCGCTCAAACTCTCCAGCGAGTTTATCGCCGGGGTCGTAGTGGGTGCCGGCATCGGCTGGATCATCGACCGTCTGGCGGGGACATCGCCATGGGGTCTGATCGTGTTTTTGCTGCTTGGCTTTGGCGCCGGAGTGCTCAATGTGATGCGTTCCGCCGGCGTTGTGGCAGAATTCGGACAGGGCGATAAATCGCGCCGTGACCAAGACGACAAGAAATGACCGCGCACCATGTGCGGTAATGGTAACGAGGCCGTACGCGGCATTGACGGGGTTTGAACGTGGCAGCTGACAAGGTCGATCCGATCCACCAGTTCCATATCAACAAGCTGATTCCGATCGACATCGGCGGCTATGACCTGTCCTTCACCAATTCGGCGTTGTTCATGGTCGCAACCGTGGTTGTCGCGGCGGCGTTTCTGTTTCTCACGACCTCGAGCCGCAGCCTGGTTCCTGGCCGGCTTCAGTCGGTCTCCGAGATGGCCTACGAGTTCGTCGGCAACATGTTGCGCGACGCCGCCGGCACGCAAGGCATGAAGTTTTTCCCGCTTGTATTCTCGCTGTTCATGTTCGTGCTCGTCGCCAACCTGCTCGGCCTGTTCCCGTATTTCTTCACCGTCACCAGCCACATCATCGTCACCTTCGGCCTTGCCGTGCTGGTCATCGCAACCGTGGTCATCTACGGCTTCATGAAGCATGGTTTCGGTTTCCTGAAGCTGTTCGTCCCGCATGGCGTGCCGGTCTTCCTGCTGCCGCTGGTGGTGCTGATCGAGGTGATCTCCTTCGTGTCGCGCCCGGTCAGCCTCTCGGTTCGTCTGTTCGCCAACATGCTCGCCGGCCACATCACGCTGAAGGTGTTCTCCGGCTTCGTCGTCAGCCTGAGCGCGCTCGGCGCGGTCGGCGTCGCCGGCTCGATCCTGCCGCTGGCAATGGCGGTGGCGCTGACGGCACTGGAACTGCTGGTCGCCTTCCTGCAGGCCTACGTCTTTGCCGTGTTGACCTGCATGTATCTCAACGACGCCCTGCACCCCGGGCACTGATCAAGAGTTTCCGGCCCAAGAGTTTTCCAACATTGGCGCCGGATGGAATCGCAACGGAATTTTAGATCCAAAGGAGTTGAACAAATGGACGCAGAAGCAGCAAAGTACATCGGCGCCGGCATCGCTTGCCTGGGCATGGGTGGCGCAGGCATTGGCCTCGGCAACATCTTCGGCAGCTACCTGGCGGGCGCTCTGCGCAACCCGTCGGCTGCTGATGGCCAGTTCGGCCGCCTGATTTTCGGCTTCGCCGTGACCGAAGCTCTGGGCATCTTCTCGCTTCTCATCGCGCTTCTGGCCCTGTTCGGCTGAGCACTCGGGAAGATTGGACAGGCCGGCCGCGCAAGCGGCGGGCCTGAATTTCGGGGATAGTCCATGTTCGTGACATCTGCCTTTGCGCAAGAGTCCGCGCCATCAGCCGATACCAGCCATGCTGCGACGGAAGGCGACACGCATTCCGGCACCAGCGTGCCTGCTGAAGCGCATGGCACGTTTCCGCCATTCGATCCGGCGACGTTCCCGTCGCAGCTTCTGTGGCTGGCGATCACCTTCGGGCTGTTCTACCTCTTCCTGAAGCGGGTTGTGATGCCGCGCGTCGGGGGCATCATCGATGTCCGCAACGATCGCATCAGCAAGGATCTCGACCAGGCAGCCAAGTTGAAAGGCGAGGCCGATGCCGCCGTTGCTGCCTACGAGCAGGAACTGGCGGAAGCCAAGACCAAGGCCAACGCGATCGGCCAGCAGGCCAACGATGCGGCCAAGGTGGAAGCCGAGACCGCGCGCAAGAAGGTCGAGGCCGCGCTCGATGCGAAGCTTGGCGAGGCCGAAGCCCGCATTTCTTCCATCAAGGCCAATGCCATGAAGGAAGTCGGCAGCATCGCCGAGGACACCGCTTCGGCGATCGTCGAGGCCCTGGTCGGTGGCAAGGCCAGCAAGGCCGAGATCGCGGCCGCGGTCAAATCCGTGGCCCGGTGAGGAGCGCATCATGGATTACACATCTCTCGCGACGCTCTGGGCCACGATAGCCCTCATCATTTTCCTGGGCGTTGCCGTCTATATCAAGGTGCCTGGCATGATCGCCAAGGCGCTCGACGCCCGTGCCGCCAGGATCAGCAATGAGCTGGATGAAGCGCGCCGGCTGCGTGAGGAGGCCCAGCAACTGCTCGGCCAGTACCAGCGCAAGCGCAAGGAAGCCGAGCAGGAGGCCGCCGACATCGTCGCTGCCGCCAAGCGCGAAGCCGACATGCTTGCGGCGGACGCGCACAAGAAAACCGAGGACTACGTCGTCCGGCGCACCGCGCTTGCCGAACAGAAGATCGGCCAGGCCGAGCGTGATGCCATCAGCGAAGTCCGTGCCAGCGCCGTCGATATCGCCGTCGAAGCAGCACGCACGCTGCTCGCCGGCAAGATCGACGCCAAGGCCGGCGCCGACCTGTTCAAGGCTTCGCTCGCGGATGTGAAGTCGAAGCTGAACTGAGCCTCCTGCACTGAAGAAGAAACGAAGCCGCCCGGGAAACCTGGCGGCTTTTTGCTGCGCGGATAATCTCCCCCCTCGAGGGGGAGATGTCGCCGAAGGCGACAGAGGGGGTCGGCTCGACTGGGCGCGACGCCATCTTGTAGCGAAGAAAAGGTCGGCGCTTCACGCGCGGCGACCCTCTCTGGCCTGCCGGCCATCTCCCCCTCGAGGGGGGAGACTGCTGTCGCAGCCGCTCAGCTCAATCCAATCCGACGAGGCTCTCTTCTTCCGCCACCTCAACGCCGCCCAATCTGAACGGCGCAAACGACACGCGGTGCAGCCGCGCGACCGGGCCGTGCGCTTCGATCGCCGTGCGATGGCGGACCGTGGCGTAGCCCATATGGACTTCGAAGCCGTAGCGGTTGTGATGGTTGCCGCAGCCGCACATCATGCGGTCGCGCATCACCTTGGCGACGATCGAGGCGGCGGCGATCGACTGCGAACGCTGGTCGCCCTTGATCAGCGCGCGCCCTTCACAAGGCAGCCCCGGCGGCACGTCGCGTCCATCAGCGAGGGCAAGCTTCGGTTGAACCGACAGCCCAACCAGGGCACGGCGCATCGCCTCCAGGCTGGCCTTGAGGATGTTGCTGCCGTCGATACCCTCGGCGCTGATGGAGGCCATGGAAACCGCCTGCGCGGAGCCGAGAATGCGCAGGAACAGCGCTTCCCTTTGCAAATGGCTGAGCCGCTTGGAATCGTCGAGCCCGTCCGGAATGTTGGCGGGGTCGAGCACCACCGCCGCGGCGACCACCGGGCCGGCCAAGGGGCCGCGGCCGGCCTCGTCCATCCCGGCGACTGGCCACAGGCCGTCCGCCATCGCCTTCGTCTCGAAGGAGAAGTCGGGTTTCTCGATGATCTCAAAGAGAAGCGGAGAATCGGAACGCGCGCGAGCCATGTTGCGGCGAGGTTCGCATCGGCTCCGATTCTCCGCAAGTCCCTCCGGGTCGGGTGGGGCGCCGGACCGGGAGGGCACCGTCTGCAGGCCGGGGCAGGCCGGACGGGATTCTTGGGCTCTGCGACAGATCAAACCGCCGCGGTGATTTGCAGTCTCAAAGCAGCGTCAGCTGCAACTGATCCTTGGCGGCGGCAACGAACTGGTCGGTCCGCAGCGTGCGCCGTTCGGCATTGAGGCCGAGCCGCTTGGCGGTGATCTCGAAGCGCCGGCCGATCTGCCAGGCATAGGGACCGGCGCCCTTCATGCGCTTGCCCCATTCCGAATCGTAGTCCTTGCCGTCGCGCATCGAGCGGATCAGCGACATCACATGGCGGTAGCGATCAGGATAATGACGCAGCAGCCAGTCCTTGAAGATCGGGCTGACTTCCAGCGGCAGGCGCAGCACGACATAGCCTGCCTCACGGGCGCCGGCGGCACGTGCCGAATCGAGGATGCGTTCCATCTCCTGGTCGGTCAGGCCGGGGATGATCGGCGCCACCATGACCGAAGCCGGAATGCCGGCATCCGAAAGCTGCCGGATCGCCTCCAGCCGCTTGGTCGGCGTCGACGCGCGGGGCTCCATGGTGCGTGCCAGCATGCGATCGAGCGTCGTCACCGACAGCGCCACCTTGGCGAGCCCGCGCTCCGCCATCCGCGACAGGATATCGATGTCGCGCGTCACCAGAGCGGATTTTGTCACGATGCCGACCGGATGGCCGCGCGCTTCCAGCACTTCGAGGATCTCCCGCATGATCCGGTATTGCTTCTCGATCGGCTGGTAGGGGTCGGTGTTGGTGCCGATGGCGATGGTGCGCGGCTGGTATCCGTCCTTCGACAACTCCTTGTCGAGCAATCGCGCCGCGTCCGGCTTGGCGAACAGCTTCGATTCGAAATCGAGACCCGGCGACAGGCCCATGAACGAGTGCGTCGGCCGGGCAAAGCAATAGACGCAGCCATGTTCGCAGCCGCGATAGGGGTTGATCGAACGGTCGAAGGAGATGTCGGGCGATTCGTTGCGGGTGATGATGGTGCGCGGCTTCTCGACCTGCACTTCGGTCTTGAAGGGCGGCAGTTCTTCCAGTGAATTCCAGCCATCGTCGAACACATGCCGGCTGACCGGCTCGAACCGGCCGGACGGATTGATGCCCGCCGACCTGCCGCGGTTGCGGTCCGGTCGGACGCGCACGCCACTCTGCTCGATCATCGCATTGGCCATCTCGGCTCTTCCTGCTCCGAAAGCTGCAATGTCGGCGCGCACGATCTGTTCCATCTTCGCCCGCTCCCAGGGACTGTCCATGTTGTGTCGAATCGCTCTGTTCATGAAATTATTCCTATTTTGTCGATGAGAACAAAGCAAGAACTTTTTATGGTGCGCTGCAATAACTGGCGCTGTGCCGCGCTTTCCGCTATTCGGCTAATGATGCTCAGTGTTCTCATCGAAACCCGCAATGACGAGGAAGGCCTTACCCGTACGCTCGCCTCGCTGATTGGCGGCGCGGTCGAGGGCGTCGTGCGTGAAGTCATCGTCTGTGACACGGGCTCCACCGACCAGACACATCGTGTGGCCGAACATGCCGGCTGTCAGTATGTGACTGGTGGCGTCACTGCCGGCATCCGCCAGGCCAAGGGGGACTGGCTGCTGCTGCTGGAGCCGGGCGCGCGGCTGGTGGAGGGGTGGATCGACGCGGTCGTCGACCACACAGCCAGGCAAACCATGGCGGCACGGTTTTCGCGGGCGCGCGGCAGCCGCACGCCGTTCCTGGCGCGCGTCTTTTCGGGAAACCGCGCCTTGGCCGACGGATTGCTGATCAGCAAGCGTCAGGCCGCGGCCTCGGCCAAGAGTGCCGGCAGCGCCGAGGCTATCGCCCGCGGCCTCGCGACGAAGCGGCTCGACGCCGAGATCTGGGTAGCGCCGGTCAAGCAGAAGCATCGCTCCCCGAAATGATTTTTTGCACCTGCTCTGTCCATTGTGCATTGCACAAAATCCGACGCGGGGTTAGCTTCCCGTCCAGGCGGTGAATTGGGTTTGGGTCATGCCGAGTGGCGAGCACCGATGCGGCATCGGTGGTGCTCCCGTAGCCGAGGACCCAATGAACCTTTCAACATCAGACAAATCCGGCACGGCCAGTCTCGAGGCCATTGCGCGCAACGGCAGCCTGTTGCGACGCATCGCGGTGCGCATTCCGACCTATCTCAAGGATCTGCGCGAAAACCCTGCCTGGCTGCCGATGTTCGTGCTGGCGCGCACAATGCCTGGACGCCGCATGCATTGGCTGGGCGCAAAACGCGCTCAGACGGTCGGCAATGCGGTGGATACGATGTTTGCCGGCGTCGAACGGGAAGCCGTGGTCGAAGCGCTGCGCTCCGACGGACTGTTTTCAGGCCTGGTCCTGCCGCCTGATATCCATGAGGAGATTGCTGACTTCGCCGGACGCACGCCTTGCTTCGGTAATTTCGACCGCCGCCTCGAATTCATGCCGGGTGAACATGCCGAGGCCGAGAAGCACTTTGGCCGCTCGCTGCTCAGCGGGCATTTTTTCGAGCGCATCCTCGACTGCCAGGCGGCACTCGCCATCCAGCGCGATCCGCTGCTTCTGGATGTTGCCGCGCACTATCTCGGCGGCCAGGCAAAACTGATCACGACACGGGTCTGGTGGAGTTTTCCGACGGGTGCCGCTTCGGATGCCGACAAGAACCTTGCCTCGCTCGGCAAGTATCATTTCGACCTCGACGACTGGCGCATGCTGAAATTCTTCTTCTATCTCCGGCCGGTCGATGCCGACACAGGCCCGCATGTCTATGTCCGGGGCAGCCACAAGCGCCGCAGCCTCAAGCATCAGCTCACCCTGCTGGTCGGCCATCCCGCGCAAGAGGTTCTGGATGTCTATGGCGAGCAGAGCCCTGTGACGCTGACGGGCGAGGCCGGGCTTGGCTTCGTCGAGGACCCCTTCGGCTTCCACATGGGCACCGTGCCGGCACGCACGCCGCGGCTGATGATGGAAGTCGGCTTCGGCGTATCGCCGCCGTCGCGCCGGCGATTCCATGGCGAGCCGGTCATTCGCTGAGCCTGTTTATCCAGCCTTGGTGCCGCGCCGCAAATGCTCGTCCAGGCGCGGCATGATCTCGACGAAGTTGCACGGCATGTGCCGGTAGTCGAGTTGCGCCTTCAGGATGCCGTCCCACGCGTCCTTGCAGGCGCCGGGTGAGCCCGGCAGCACGAAGACGAAGGTGGCGTTGACGACGCCGCCGGTCGCCCGGCTCTGGATCGTCGAGGTGCCGATCTTATCGTAGGAGATGCGGTGGAACACTTCCGAAAAGCCGTCCATGCGCTTTTCGAAGATCGGCTCCAGCGCGTCCGGTGTCACGTCACGGCCGGTGAAGCCAGTACCGCCGGTGGTGATGACGACATCGATATCCTTGTCCCGTGACCACGCCAGAACCGTGTCGCGGATTTTCTCGCGATCGTCGGTGACGATATCGCGGGCGGCCAGGATGTGGCCGGCCTCGGTGATGCGGTCGGCCAGCGTCTGGCCGGATTTGTCGTCGGCGAGGCTGCGTGTGTCCGAAACGGTCAGCACCGCTATGCGCACGGGAACGAAGGAACGGCTCTCGTCAATTCTGGCCATCAGCGCCCTCCGATGCGATGCTGCGCGTCGCGGCGACGAACCAGTCGGGCTGGCGGCCGCGGATCTCGGCGGCCGCGCGCTTGGCGACATTGCCGGTCTCGAACAGGCCGAAGCAGGTCGCGCCGGACCCGGACATTCGTGAAAAACCCGATCCAGCCTTGTTCAGCCAGGAAAGCGCCCTGCCGATGGCGGGCTGCATGGCCAGCGCTGCAGGCTCGAGATCGTTGCGGGTGATCTCCAGCCAGTTGCGCAGGCTGTGAAAATCGATGCTGCGCGGCAGCGGCGGCAAGGCCTCATTGTCGCGCCGGGAAAGTGCTGCGAAGACATCCGCCGTTGAGACTGGGGTACCGGGATTGACCAGCACCAATCCAAGCGCCGAAAAGTCCGGCACCATCGACAGCTCGTCCCCAATGCCGCGCGCGACCAGCGGCTTTGCCGCCAGGCACATCGGCACATCGGCGCCAAGCGAGAGGCCGATCCGCGCCAGCTCTGTGCCTTCGATGTCCAGGGTCCAAATCTGCGCCAGCCCGCGCAGCACGGCTGCCGCGTCGCTCGACCCGCCGCCGACGCCGGAGGCGACCGGCAGGTTCTTTTCGAGCCGGATGGCGACCGGCGGTGTTCTCTCGTGCCCGACCGCCTGTCGCAGGGCATCGCGTGCTTTGAGCACCAGATTGCTTGCATCGAGAGGAACGGCCGGGGCGTAACGGCCGGACACGGTAAACTCATCGCTGTCGGCGAGCGCGATTTCGACCCTGTCGCCAAACCGCGTGAACACCGCCAGGCTCTCGATCAGGTGGTAGCCGTCAGGGCGCCTGCCGGTGACATGCAGCGCAAGATTGATCTTGGCGTGCGCGTGCCAGCTACGCGACCCGATGTCGGTGTCCACTATGGTCTGCGGGATGATGCTCAGTCCTTAGCCAGCCGGTATTCGCCGGTCTTGGGATCCTTGACCAGCGTTCCGATCGCGCCGTTGGCCGCCTGCTTTTCGGTGCGCCGCACCTTGGCGGTCACGCGCTCGGCTTCGCGGATGAAGGTGCGGTAGCCGAAATAGGCGGCGACGCCAACGACGGTGAAGAAAATGATCTGCGGCATACCAAAACTCCTCCCACGCTGGGCCGGCGAAAGCGGCCGGTCGGGTCGGTTGATGCATGTCGCCCAAAAGTGGGTCCGGTTTTTGGGAAAACGACATGCACGAAACTTCAAGCTCTCATGCTAGACGGTTTCGCCGATTTTTCAAAGTCCGAAGCGTGCCCACAACGCGCGCTCTTCCGCCGCATCGATCACGCCGCTGGCGGCAGCGGCTGCGATATCGGGCATTGAGAAGCCCTTGCTTGAACCGAACAGGCCGAAGCGGCTGAGGAAACCGCGCGGCGCCGTGATCAGCCTGAGCTGGGTTTTCGCCCCGAAACGGGTCTTGAGCACCGTGCGCATGTCGCCGAGCGCATCGACCAGGCCGAGTTCGAGACCCTTGATGCCGGTCCAGAACAGGCCGGTGAACAGGTCCGGATCGTCTTTCAGTTTCGTGCCGCGCCGCTCCTTGACGAGGTCGATGAAGGTTCCGTGCACCTCGAGCTGCAGCGCCTTCAGGCGTTCGACGTCTTCCTTCTTCTCGGGCTTGAACGGATCGAGCACCGCCTTGTTCTGGCCGGCGGTGTGGACACGGCGCTCGACACCGATCTTCTTCATCAGTTCCGGGAAGCCGAACGAGGCCGAGACCACGCCGATCGAACCGACGATGGAGGACGGATCGGCGAAAATCTCGTCACCGGCGACCGCGATCATGTAGCCGCCCGATGCCGCGACGTCCTCGACGAAGACCAGCACTTTTTTGTTCTTTTCCGTTGCCAGGTCACGGATGCGCTTGAAGATCAGCCGTGACTGCACCGGCGAGCCGCCGGGCGAATTGATCGAGATGGCGACCGCCGGCGCGTCGTAGGAGAACGCCTTCTCGATGAGGCCGGCGGTGGAGGCCAGCGACAGGCTCGGTCGGAACTGGCCACCGCCGGCCATGATGGTGCCGTGCAGCCGGATGACCGGAATGGTGACGACGGTGGAGCGCCAGGATTTCGGCAGCAGGCGGTTGATAAGTCGTTTCACGAGGGCGCGGTCTCCGGTCGATGGGTTGCAGGCATGTAGGGATTTCCCGGCCAACGGCAATGTGGCCGGGCAGAATAGCTCAATCTCCGAACAGCGAGGCGAGGCCGTTGGTGATCATTTCGCTGCGCTCGTCGGGGCCGTTGCCGGACCGCGTGTGCAGCATCAAAGGAGGGCGGATGGCAAGCTTGCCTCGCGCCCCGAGCGCTGCCCTGACGACAATGCGGATCGCCGCCGCGTCTGGGCGAGGGTGGACGGCAAGCATCTCGGCATCGCCGAAGCGCCCTGCGATCGCATCGAGAATGGCGCCGAGCTGTTCGGGGCGAGCGATCACGGCAAGCCCGCCGCGCGGCCTGACCACTGCTGCTGCACTGCGGATCCAGCTCTCGAACAGCCCGTCTTCCATGACATGGGCTTCCTTTCTAAGCCGATCGGGGGTGGCTCGATCCCGAGCGGCGTTGAAAGGCGGGTTCATGATGACGAAGTCGAAGTCGTTATCGGCGAGGCCGGCGGCCGCCCGCGCCCGACCCGATACGGTGACGTCAGCGACGAGCACGGATGCACGATCGCTGAGATGTGCATTGCCGGGATGGGCAAGGGTGGCCGCTGCGAAGGCCACCATTTCCGGCGCGCGTTCGACAAGCACCGCCTCCGCCGCCGGGCAGCGCGACAGCACCGCCAGTCCGGCGGCCCCGGCGCCGGCACCGAAATCGGCGAGACGTCCTGCAAAGAACGAAGGCACGGATGCCGCCAGCATCATCGCATCCATGCCGGCGCGATGGCCTCCATGCTTGGGCTGCACGAGCCAGAACCGGCCGCGATGGAAAGCATCGACCGTATGGGCCGGCGTGTCCGGGACGAGGGTGGCCGGCGCGGCGGACATTATTTTCCGCGAATCTCGTTGGCGATGCCGGCATCCGTCAGGATGCGCCGTGCCGCGTCGGCCTGGTCGGCGTCGACCATGACGCGCCGCGGCAGGATGCCGAGCGAGCCGTCGAGCACGCTCATGTTCTGGTCGGCGACGAAGCAGCCGATGCCGGCATCGCGCATCAGCGATTCGACAAAGGAGATGATGACGGCGTCGTTGGTGCGAATGAGCTCTATCATCGGGCGAAACTCTCAGTTTGCAGCGCTGATGTAAACGGGCAGGCGGATTTCCGTGGCAAAACAGAACTCCCTTCGGCGTCGGTTGACATTCCGTCATCGCCGCCGCGCCAATTCGCCACTTGCCGTGGCCGTGTCCGCCGCCCTAGAGTCCATGCAGGGACCAAGGGTGCCGTCGCACGCGTTATACCAAGACGGGAGTGATTGTTGTGGGTGTCGTTCTCAACATCGAAAACGGGAAGCGGGAGCCCGCCTCCATCAAGGATCTGATCGATCTGACGGCGGCCGACATGGGGCGAGTCAATGAATTGATCCTGTCCAAGGCCGGCTCCGACGTCGAGATGATCCCCGAGATTGCCAATCATCTGATCTCGTCCGGTGGCAAACGGCTGCGGCCGATGCTGACGCTCGCCGCCGCCCAGATGTTCGGCTATGCTGGCGAGGGCCACGTCAAGCTGGCCACTTCCGTCGAATTCATGCACACGGCGACGCTGCTGCACGACGACGTCGTCGACGAGAGCGGCATGCGCCGTGGCAAGAAGACCGCCCGCATGATCTGGGGTAACCAGGCAAGCGTGCTGGTTGGCGACTTCCTGCTCGGCCAGGCCTTCCGCATGATGGTCGATGTCGGCTCGCTCGAAGCGCTCGACATCCTGTCGAGTGCGGCCTCGATCATTGCCGAGGGCGAGGTGATGCAGCTTGCAGCCGCCAAGAATCTCGAAACCACCGAAGACGAGCATTTCGCGGTGATCAAGGCCAAGACCGCAGCGCTGTTTTCGGCTGCTGCCGAGGTCGGCCCCGTCATCGCCCAGGCGACGCGCAATGATCGCGCCGCGCTGCGCTCCTACGGCATGAATCTCGGCCTTGCCTTCCAGCTGATCGACGATGCGCTGGACTATGGCGGCACCAGCAAGGATCTGGGCAAGAATGTCGGTGACGATTTCCGCGAGGGCAAGGTGACCTTGCCGGTCATCCTCGCCTATCGGCGTGGCACCAAGGCCGAGCGCACTTTCTGGAAGCGTGCCATCGAGGACAATGTCACCGATGACGCCGGCCTGGAAAAGGCGACCGGCCTGATGACCCGCCACGGCGCCATTGCAGACACGATCGGGCGCGCCCGCCATTTCGGCGAGATCGCCCGCGACGCGCTGGCGCCGCTGGAAGCGACGCCGCAGAAATCGGCGCTGATCGACGTCATCGATTTCTGCATCAGCCGGGTGAACTGAAGGCTGGCTTTCGCGACACGCCCTCTGGCCTGTGCTGGGGAGGAAGTTTGCGAATTCGGTCCCGCCGTCTCGACAAGCCGCCCGCCGCAAATTATCTATAAAACATGGCAAAGGGCACAGACGACACCATCGCGGTGCGCATCAGCAAGGTGCTGGCGGACCGCATCATCTCCGGCGCGATCGAGCCGGGGGCCAGGCTTCGGCAGGATCATATCGCCGAGGAATTCCACACCAGTCATGTTCCCGTGCGCGAGGCCTTTCGCCGCCTCGAGGCGCAAGGGCTGGCCATCGGTGAGCCGCGCCGTGGCGTGCGTGTTGCGTCCTTCGATTTGGGCGAGGTCAAGGAGGTCGCCGAAATGCGCGCCGCACTCGAAGTGCTGGCGCTACGCCATGCCGCGCCGCACCTGACGTCTGCCATTCTCGATCTCGCCGAGGAAGCGACCAAGGCCGGCGACAAGTCCCGCGATGTCAGGTCGTGGGAAGAAGCCAATCGCGCCTTCCACCGCTTGATCCTGGCGCCATGCGGCATGCCGCGCCTGCTCGCCACCATCGACGATCTGCATGCGGCAAGTGCTCGTTTCCTGTTCGCGGCATGGCGCTCGGAGTGGGAGACCCGCACCGATCAGGATCACCGCGCAATACTCGCCGCCTTGCGGCAGGGAAACACCGAGTCGGCGGCAATGACATTGGGTCGGCATGTCCAATGGATTGGCCGCAAGCCGGTCAGGACGGCCTCCGGGACGACGCGCGAAGCCTTTGCCATCGTGGGCTAAGGCGCCCCTTTGCACAGCCAGGGCTTGCTATCTCACCGGATTTGTGGATTCGATAATAGATCGAAATCGGAAATTATCTATAATTTGCAATCGATCGAAGGAATCCCAATGACAGACGTCGCATTCTCGTCCAGCAAGCCGTCGTTCAGCCCGCTCCGGCTTCAGGATCGTTCTCTTGCCTGGCAGGTTGGCGCCGTCGTGCTCGGCACGCTGTTCCTGGCGCTGTCGTCCTATATCGAAGTGCCGATGGTGCCGGTTCCGGTGACCATGCAGACCTTCGCCGTGACATTGATCGGCGCGCTCTATGGCTGGCGGCTCGGCGCCATCACCATCGCCGCCTGGCTGGTCGAAGGCGCGGTCGGCTTTCCAGTTCTGGCCGGCGGGGCAGCCGGCCTAGTGCATTTCGTCGGGCCAACGGGTGGTTATCTCTTCGCTTTCCCGGTTGTCGGCGCGCTTGTCGGATGGTTGGCCGAACGCGGCTGGAACGGCAACAGGGTCGTGCTCGCCTTCATTGCCATGCTGCTCGGCAATCTTGCCTGTCTGGTGCTCGGCACCGTGTGGCTCGCGGCCATGATCGGCGCTGAGAAGGCCATCACCTTCGGCTTCCTGCCGTTCATCGTCGGCGGACTGCTCAAGTCGGCGCTCGGTGCCGCGACGCTTATGGCTCTTCCCGGCGGCAAGGCGAAACCGGCCAATCCGTGACGATCAGGCCGTGACGATCAGGCTGCGCGCGCATCACTTCCTTTGCCTGCTCACCTATGTGGGCAAGGGATACAGTCCCGCCTTCACCGCCAATTACGATCGCGTCGCGGAGCGCTTGAGCCGGGGCGAGGACGTCCTCCTCGTTTCCGGCCCCGACGATGTCTGCGCTCCCTTGCTCGACGAGCCGGAACCGCATTGTCTCAACGAGAGCGTCGTCGAGCGGGACCGGCTCGCTGCACAGGACGTGGAGGATTTGCTGGCGCGGCCAATCCACGTCGGCGCCCGTCTTGATCTCGATGCGGCGATGCTGGCCCGGATGCGGCAGGCGTTTTCGGCTGGCCTTGTACGCAGGGCATGCGGCGGCTGTGAATGGAATGAGCTGTGCAGCACGATTGCGGCCGGCGGATATAGCGACACGCTGGTGCAGCGGTCTGCCTCGCCAGATGAGCGTTGATGTTAGCGCCGAGCCTCAGCGGTCGAATCTGTGATATAGTCGGCGCTGCGCAGGGCCATGGCCGAAATTCAAGATCGGAAAAATGGTGCCTGTCGCCATGGTTTGTTAATCGGGTGCCCGGATTGTGAATTCGAGGCGGATTGAAGCGTGACCCCAAAAAGGCCATGCTTTGCCTGGAAAGATCGAGTCTACGCCGATCCCGCTGACGCGGAGATGGCGCCTGGCTGAAAGGGATACGATGCAGCAAGGACGTGCGCGCTGGCTGACAAGGCTGGCAATTGTGACAGGCATGGCGATCTCGGCTTTGCCGGCCTATGCCAAGCAAACCACCGAACCGGTCAAGATCACGTCATTCTCGGGCGCCTATCTGGCAGCCCGGATCGCCGAAGGCGACAACGACCTCGACAGCGCCATCGCCTACTACAAGCAGGCATTGGCCTTCGACCCGAGCGACACCAGCCTGCAGCAGAGCCTGATGCTGTCGCTGATCGCGCAAGGCCGCTTCGACGAATCCCTCGTCTATGCCGACAAGCTCAAGGAAGTTCCAGATGTCGAGCGCTTCTCGCGCCTGGCACTCGCCGTCGATTCCTTCCACAAGAAGGATTTCACCAAGGCGCAGTACTGGCTCAAGCTGTCGCTGGAATCCGATCTCGACCGGCTGATCTCCGGGGTGATGTCCGGCTGGGCCCAACAGGGCGCCGGCGAAGCCTCCGACGCGATGACCTCCATCGACAAGCTGCAGGGGCCGGATTGGTTCGGCCTGTTCAAGTCGTTCCATCGCGCACTGATCGCCGATGCGTCCGGTATGCCCGAGAAGGCCGAAGCGATCTACGCCGCGACCATGCAGGACACCGCCGCTGGCGGCGCCGCTCCCGAAACCTGGATGCGCAATGCCCAGGCCTACGCGTCGTTCCTGGCCCGCAAGGGCGACAAGGCCAAGGCGCTGTCCGTGCTCGACCAGGCCGAGGCGTTTTCGCCGGGCAAGCTGGAAATTGTCGCCTTGCGCGGCATGATCGCCAAGGGCGACAAGATTGCGCCCTTCGCTGCCAGCCCGTCGGATGGCGCCTCCGAGATTTTGCTCGACCTTGCCACCGCGCTCAACCGTGGCGGCGGCGAGCCGTTTGTCCGCCTCTATCTGCAATATGCGCTTGCCCTGAAGCCTGACAGCGACGCCGCCCTCGTGCAGCTCGCTGCCGTGTCCGAGCAATTGAAGGACGGCGAGGGCGCCATTGCGCTCTATCGGCGGATCCCCGCCACTTCGCCGCTGAAGGAACTTTCGGACCTGCAGCTCGGCCTCAACCTTGCCGATCTCGACCGTCACGAGGAGGCGATCACCCACCTGAAGGCCTTCGTCGACGCCCATCCCGACGACATGCGCGCCTATCTGGCGCTGGGCGGCGTCTATTCCTCGAAGGATGATTTCCGCTCGGCCGCCAATCTCTACGACAAGGCTGTCGATGTGCTGAAGACGCCGACCGCGGCCAACTGGAACATCTTCTACCAGCGCGGCATCGCCTATGAGCGCTTGAAGGAATGGCCCAAGGCCGAGCCGAATTTCCGCAAGGCGCTGGAACTGTTCCCCGACCAGCCGCAGGTGCTGAACTATCTCGGCTATTCCTGGGTCGACATGAACACCAACCTCAAGGAAGGCCTGGCGATGATCCAGAAGGCCGTCGACCTCAGGCCGAGCGACGGTTACATCGTTGATTCGCTGGGTTGGGCCTATTTCCGCCTCGGCAGGTTCGATGACGCCGTGCGCGAAATGGAACGCGCCGTGTCGCTGAAGCCGGAAGATCCGGTTCTGAACGATCACCTCGGCGATGCCTACTGGCGCGTCGGCCGCAAGCTGGAAGCCACTTTCCAGTGGAACCAGGCCCGTGACCTGAAGCCAGATCCCGATGTGCTGGCCACCTTGCAGCAGAAGCTGATGAAGGGCCTGCCGCCGATCGAATCCAACACGGCGCAGGAAACCCCGAAGGTCAAGCCAGAGCCGGTGCCCGCCCCGAAGGGGTGAAGTGAGCTATTGGAATACGAACGGGGCTCTTTTCAGAGCCCCGTTTTCGTTTCCGGCCCAGAATCTCGGCAGATTCTAGAACAGCTTCCGATAGACGACGAACCCGGAGCGTTCGCCGACCTTGTCATAGAGCTTCATCGCCGTGTGATTGGTTTCATGCGTCAGCCAGTACACCCGACCTGAGCCGGCGGCCTGGGCCCGCTCATAGACGCCCTCGATCAGCGCCCTGCCGATGCCTTTTCCTCGCGAGGCCTGTGTGGTGAAAAGGTCTTGCAGGTAGCAATTCGGTGCGATCGCCGTGGTGCTTCGATGAAAGAGATAGTGCACGAGGCCGAGAAGCTGTCCCTCGCTTTCGGCCACCAGCGCGTGGACCGGCTCATAGGCGTCGAAGAAACGGGACCATGTCATCTGGGTGATATCGCTTGCCAGGGCCGTTTCGCCCGACCGGCCGTAAAACGCGTTGTAGCCGTCCCAAAGCGGCAGCCACTGCTCGAAATCCTGGCGCGCAATGGGGCGGATGATGATCGGATTGGGCATGGTTGACCTGTTGTCATTGACACGAAACAAGCATCGAACAGACTGCAGGCTCCCGTGGTCGGCAATGGGCCAGCCCTCGCAATGCTTTCAACATCGTCCCGCACGCTCCCGGCGATCCGCACTGGTGCGCCTTGCTTGACGCTTCGACGCCGGGTCTCTAGGACGTGCCGGCAAGCTAGCCTGTGCTGTCGAGGCCACCGTGACGATTGAAATCCCCGCCCATATGCATCCCAGCCGCTCGTTCCAGGGGCTGATCCTGACCTTGCACAACTATTGGGCGGCCTATGGCTGCGTCATCTTGCAGCCCTACGACATGGAGGTCGGCGCCGGCACCTTTCACCCGGCAACGACGCTGCGCGCGCTCGGGCCAAAACGCTGGAACGCCGCCTATGTCCAGCCTTCGCGTCGTCCCAAGGATGGCCGCTATGGCGAGAACCCGAACCGGCTGCAGCACTATTACCAGTATCAGGTGATCCTGAAGCCGAACCCGCCCAACCTGCAGGAGCTCTATCTCGGCTCGCTGGCGGCGATCGGAGTAGATCCGCTGCTGCATGACATCCGCTTTGTCGAGGACGATTGGGAAAGCCCGACGCTGGGCGCCTGGGGCCTCGGCTGGGAATGCTGGTGCGACGGCATGGAGGTGTCGCAGTTCACCTATTTCCAGCAGGTCTGCGGCATCGAATGTGCACCAGTGGCTGGCGAGCTCACCTACGGGCTGGAGCGGCTGGCCATGTATGTGCAGGGCGTCGACAATGTCTACGACCTCAACTTCAACGGCCGCGAAGGCGCCGACAAGGTCACCTATGGCGATGTCTTCCTGCAGGCCGAGCAGGAATATTCGCGTCACAATTTCGAATACGCCAACACGGCGATGCTGCTGCGCCACTTCGAGGACGCCGAGGCCGAGTGCAAGGCGCTGCTCGATGCCGGCGCGCCGGCGTCGAACGACAATCTGCCGATGCATCGCATGGTTTTCCCGGCCTATGATCAGTGCATCAAGGCCAGCCATGTCTTCAACCTGCTCGACGCACGCGGCGTGATTTCGGTCACCGAACGGCAGAGCTACATCCTGCGGGTGCGCAATCTGGCGAAAGCCTGCGGCGAAGCATTTTTGAAGACGCAGGCGGGCGGGCTGGCGGCCTGAGTTTCAGGCCCGTTTCATCATCTCGAAGGAAGCGTGGATCGGCAGCATGTTCTGGGTGCCGGTGCCGTCGATCGTGCGCAATGCCTGCCGCACACCCGGCATCGAGAAGGCGCCGTGGGCCTGCGCGGTGAAGCAGGCGCTGAGTGCGAGGATCTGCAGAAGTCTGGATGCCGTTTTCATGGTCGTTGAGCCAAATGTTCCCTGCCTGAGCGTGGGTCGCTTCAGCGCTGCGTTCGGTTCATGGAAATCTTTGATCCAAGGACGTGTGGGGCCGTCTCGCCCCGACAGGGTGGCCAAAATTTCTGGAAACGGGCGCAAATCGGCGATCGCAACGCGGAAAGGGTGACAGCGGCCAGCCGAGTTGCTATGCCCCGCCCGGACCATTTTGCCGCGCGAGCCCCATCCATGCCTGACCTGCTTCTAGAACTCCGCTCGGAAGAGATTCCCGCCCAGCCGCGCGACCGCAGCGCCGGAGGCGCGAGGACGCGCAAACAGGAAAATGGCATGTGGGCGGAGACACTCTGATGCCGGATTTGTTGCTCGAACTTCGCTCCGAGGAAATCCCAGCCCGCATGCAGCGCAAGGCGGCGGGCGATCTCAGGAAGATGCTGACCGACGGTCTGGTCGAGGCGGGACTGACCTATGAGGCGGCGCGCGAGTACTGGACGCCACGCCGGCTGACCCTCGATATCAGAGGCCTGACCGCGCGCTCGAAGGATATTCGCGAAGAGATCAAAGGACCTTCGACATCAGCGCCTGAACAGGCGGTCCAGGGTTTCCTGCGCAAGGCCGGGCTTGCTTCGATCGCCGAGGCGCATGTCCATTCCGACCCGAAGAAGGGCGACTTCTATGTCGCCCATATTTCGAAGCCGGGCAGGGCGGCGGAAGAGATCATCGCCGAACTGGTGCCGGGCATCATCCGCAACTTCCCGTGGCCGAAATCGATGCGCTGGGGGCCGGCCTCGGCCAAGCCAGGCTCGCTGCGCTGGGTGCGCCCGCTGCAATCGATCCTGTGCACCTTCGGCCCGGAGACCGAGGAGCCGGTGGTGGTCGATTTCGAGATCGACGGCATCCGCTCCGGCAACATCACCTATGGCCACCGCTTCCATGCGCCTGATGCCATTACGGTGCGCCGCTTCGATGACTATGTTTCCAAGCTGGAAGCGGCGAAGGTCGTGCTCGATGCTGACCGCCGCAAGGAGATCATCCTTGCCGACGCCCGCAATCTCGCCTTCGCCAACGGGCTCGACCTGGTCGAGGACGACGGGCTGCTGGAAGAGGTGTCCGGGCTGGTCGAATGGCCGGTCGTGCTGATGGGCGAGTTTGAAGAGGCCTTCCTGGCCATTCCGGCCGAGGTGATCCGGCTGACCATCCGCGCCAACCAGAAGTGCTTTGTCACGCGGCCGCAGGGTGTCGACGATGCGCTTTCCAATCGCTTCATCCTCACCGCCAACATCGAGGCCAAGGACGGTGGCAAGGAGATCGCCCACGGCAACGGCAAGGTGGTGCGCGCCCGCCTGTCCGACGCGCTTTATTTCTGGACGACCGACCAGGGCGATTTGCCTGATCTCGACCAGCTCGAGGCATCGGCGGAAAAGTTCGGACTTGATCTGAAGAAGCCGCTCGACCAGCGCATGGCCCGCCTCGACCATCTCGCCGTCACCTTTCACGCCAAGCTGGGCACGCAGGGCGAGCGAGTGGAGCGGATTGCTCAGCTTGCCGAGGAACTGGCGCCGATCGTCGGCGCCGATCCCACACTGGCGCGCCGTGCGGCTGTCTTAGCCAAGGCCGATCTCACCACTGAAGTCGTCGGCGAGTTCCCCGAGCTGCAAGGCGCAATAGGGCGCAAATATGCGTTGCTGCAGGGCGAGCATGCTTCGGTCGCGGCAGCCATTGAGGAACACTACAAGCCACAAGGCCCATCCGACCGCGTACCGAGCGATCCGGTTTCAATCACTGTGGCGCTCGCCGACAAGCTCGACACGCTGGCCGGCTTCTGGGCCATCGACGAAAAGCCGACTGGATCGAAGGACCCCTATGCCCTGCGTAGAGCGGCGCTGGGTGTGGTGAGGATCATACTGGAAAACAGGATCAGGCTTTCCCTGGGTGTGGCCATTGCAGCGACGGTGGCCTCGGCGCTCGCCGCCTATGATCGCTTCGGCGAGGGGGCTGAGAGCCGTGGTGTGGTTACGATGCTCGATTCCCGCATTCGCGAGTACAAGGGGGCAAGCCAGCTGTTGTCGGAAGCGGGCTTGATCTCCAGATTGTTGAAAGGCGGACTGGCCAACGCAAATTCGGAGACCTTTGGTTCGGCCGATCAGGAACGAGAGTTTTTCGACGGCCAGCGTATGATGGAATTGCAGGCATCGCTGTCGCCATTCATCGCCGACCTTATCGCCTTCTTCCACGACCGCCTGAAGGTCTATCTCCGCGAGCAGGGTGCACGCCACGATCTGATCGACGCCGTCATCACGCCGCAGTCCGACGACCTGCTGCAGATCGTGCGCAGGGTCGAGGCGCTGGGCTCCTTCCTCGACACAGAGGATGGAAAAAACCTACTCGCCGGCACCAAGCGTGCGGCCAACATCCTGGCCGCCGAGGAGAAGAAGAAAACCGCGGTCGCCGAAACCGTTGAGCCGGCGCTGTTTCGTGAGGATAGCGAGAAATCGTTGTTTGCAGCGGTGAATCAGGCTGAGAAGCAAGCCGGCGAAGCGATTCAAAACGATGACTTTTCCGGCGCTCTGTTGGCGCTTAGCGTTTTGCGTGAACCGGTTGATTCATTCTTTGAGCATGTCCTCGTAAATGACGAGGACCTGTCCGTGCGCGCCAACCGCCTGGCGCTGCTCGCCCGCATCCGCGCGGCGACCGGTCAGGTCGCGGATTTCTCCAGGATCGCCGGCTGAGAAGCATGATCCCGAACCGAAGGTCCGCGTTAGCGAAAAGTGGGCACCGGTTTTCTCGGACAAACGGTTTCCGTTTGTCCAGAGATCATGCTCAAATAAAACTGGCCGCAGGCCTGAAAAAATATCTGTAAGCCGGCCGTTCGAGCCGGCTTACAGTCATATGACGATGATCTCTCCGTGGCAAAAGGGACATGTTCCCCAACCCCACGGAGGCTTCCATGAATTCCGATCACGACATCGAAGTGACAGAAGAAACCCCTGCTCCCGCCGAGGCGCTTGAATCCGCTTCCGAAACCATCCTCGATCATGCTGCCGCCGCTGCGGTCGAAGCCGCTGACCTGTCGGATGACGACGAAGACGGCGATGATGAAGAAGGCGAAGAGTCCGACGGCGCCGAAGCTGCCACGCTCTCGGATGACGACGAAGATGAAGAAGACGAAGATGAGGACGACGACGCCGAGGACAGCGTGAAGGCTGAAGGCGACAACGAAAAGTCCGAAGAAGAAGCTGAAGACGGCGAGTCCGAAGAAGACGACGACAAGGAAGAAGCGGCCTGATTTTTTCAGCTGCCGATTCTATCGATGGCAGGGCGGCGCTGACGCGCCGCCCTTTTCTTTCAGTCGTCCCGGGCGATGGCCCGGTCAGTTCTCAAGGATGCTGACGCGCACGCTGTTTTCGTAGACGTCGACCTGGATCAGCGGTTCGCCGTTGACGATGGCGCGCTTGGTCGAGGAACTCATCGCGCCGCCGCGCTCCAGCATGCGTTGCAGGTCGGCGCGCTGGTCGTTGGTCCTGAACCAGCCATCGCCCTCGTCGTCGCTGTCGCGGCGATGGAATTTGTGCCAGTTGGCGCGGTCCTGCCGCACCATCTGGGCGGCATTGTCCAGCGCATAGCCGTCACTCGCCTGATGATCGCGATCGGAAATGCGCGCGACATAGGATCCCAGCATGTCGTCGGCATGAGCCGCGCCGACGCCAAGCAGTGACGCCAGCAGAAGGCCTGCCGCGGTTACGAATCCAGATGTTCTCATGATCACCCCCCTTTACCCCTACCGATGAAATCCCGTCTGCCAGGGCCGCTTGCCGAATTCAGGCGATGGCGTCCCGCAGCGGACATAAGCCGAAACAGCGTTTGCCTGGCAATGGTGCGCCGGGCGCCAGACCGCCGTCAAGTCACGCCAAGAACGTCAGGCTGTCTTTGAGCCGGGGCTAGTTGGTATAGCCGTTGGGAGGCATGCGCTGACCTGCCGCCTGCGCCGGGGCGCTTGGCGGGGCTGGTTGGTTCTCGGCGTTCCCCGAGGGGGCTGCGGAGGCTGTGGCCGTTGCCGGCGCAGTGCCTGCCGCCGGCGCGGTGCCTGTGGCTGGCGCGGTGCCTGCCGCTGATGCAGCGGTTGGCGCCGGTGCTGGGAAGTCGGGACCGGTAACGCCGCCACGAATGACCATCGGACCTGGCTGGAAGCCATGCCTGGCCTCGGGCTTGTCCGGGATCGCCGCCACCTTTTCATAGGTGACGTCGGGCCATGCCTGGCCTCGGGCTTGTCCGGGATCGCCGCCACCTTTTCATAGGTGACGTCGGGCTCTGCTGCGCCAAGTGCCAGCACCGACGGCGCATCCTTGGTGTTGGCAGCTTCGGCGGTTCTGGGCTGGTTGGGGGCACCGACCCTGACGATCGACGGTGTCGAGGACGGCGCACCGGGAAAAACCAGCGACGAGGCCTGAGCCCCACCGGTCACCACGGCCAGAACGATCCCCATCAGTATACGCACAGACACTGATATAGCTCCCTTTTGCCCAGAAGCTGCTCAATAGCAGGCCGCGATTGATGCGGGCTTTCGCGGAAACGTAGCATTTTAGGAATTGATAAATCGCCAATGCCCCGTTTGGCCAACAGTTGCCTTGCCCAACACCGACTTGCTCAACGGCCGCCATCGTACTACGCACCCGGCATCTGTGAGGTGACGAGCGTGGCTGAAATACTTGCCGTCGGCGAGGCAATGGAACGGGCGCTGACGCTGCTCCGGGGCGGCGATGTCGTCGCCATCCCCACGGAAACCGTCTACGGGCTTGCCGGCGACGCCACCAACGGCATCGGCGTGGCGCGCATCTTCGAAGCCAAGGGGCGGCCGCGCTTCAACCCGCTGATCGCCCATGTCGCCGACATGGCGATGGCCGAGCGCCTCGCACTGTTCGATCCGCTGTCGAAGAAACTGGCGCTGGCATTCTGGCCAGGCCCGCTGACGCTGGTGCTGCCGCAACGGCCCGGCAACGGCATCCATCCGCTGGTCACGGCCGGGCTCGATACGATCGCCTTGCGCATGCCGAGGGGTTTTGGCAGCGACCTGATCGCCAGGCTCGGTCGTCCGCTTGCAGCACCCAGCGCCAATTCATCCGGCAAGATCAGCGCGACGACCGCGCAAGCGGTGGCGGCCGATCTCGGCGCACGGATAAAGCTGGTAGTCGATGGCGGCGCGACACCGGTCGGGCTGGAATCGACCATCGTCAAGGCGGAGGGGGACAGAATGCGGCTGCTGAGGCCCGGTGGCATTGCCGCCGGGGAGATCGAAGCGGCCATCGGCATGGAATTGTTGCGCGGCGGTGCCGCCGGCGTCGAGGCGCCCGGCATGCTTGCCTCGCACTACGCGCCGGGTGCCGCAATGCGGCTCAATGCCGGCACGGTCGGGGAGGGCGAAGCCCTGCTTGGCTTTGGCGGCCAGCGGGCGGACGGCTGGTGCCGCGCCGTCGCTTTCCTCAATTTATCCGAGACAGGCGACCTACGCGAAGCGGCCAGCAATCTGTTTGCCTATATGCAGGAGCTCGACCGCAGCGGCGCGCGGACCATCGCCGTCGAGCCGGTTCCCCTCGACGGTCTCGGAGAGGCGATCAATGATCGCCTCTCGCGTGCCGCCGCCCCTCGTGACATCTAACAGCCCGCAACATAGTTTTCCCCCATGACCGAAATTTCAGAGACACTCGACACTGCTCTCATCGATCGCTTCGCCGCGATCGTCGGCGACAAATATGCGCTGCGCGATGAGCAGGATATCGCGCCTTACCTCATTGAGCGGCGTGGGCTCTGGCACGGCGCGACATCGCTGGTGCTGCGGCCGGGCAGCGTCTCAGAGGTCAGCCGGATCATGCGGCTGGCGACCGAGACGGGAACGCCAATCGTGCCGCAAAGCGGCAATACCGGCCTGGTCGGCGCCCAGGTGCCGGACAAATCCGGCCGCGAGATCATCCTGTCGCTGTCCCGGCTCAACCGCATTCGCGAGATCGATGTCCTGTCCAACACGGTGACGGTCGAAGCCGGCGTCATCCTGCAGACGCTGCAGGAGGCAGCGGACGCCGCCGACCGGCTGTTTCCCCTGTCGCTGGCCGCGCAAGGCTCCTGCCAGATCGGCGGCAATTTGTCGTCCAATGCCGGCGGCACCGGGGTGCTTGCCTATGGCAATGCGCGCGAACTCTGTCTCGGTGTCGAGGTGGTGCTGCCGACCGGCGAGGTGTTCGACGATCTGCGCAAGCTGAAGAAGGACAACACCGGTTACGATCTGAAGAACCTCTTCGTCGGCGCCGAGGGCACGCTCGGCGTCATCACCGCCGCCGTGCTCAAGCTGTTTCCGAAGCCGAGGGGTCGCGAGGTCGCGTTTGTCGGCCTATCGTCGCCTGAAGCCGCACTTTCCCTGTTCAGCCTGGCCATGGACCGCGCCGGGGCAGCACTCACCGCCTTCGAACTGATCGGCAAGCGGCCATACGATTTCACACTGGCGCATGCCCAGGGCGTGGTGCGGCCCCTGGTCGACGACTGGCCGTGGTACGTGCTGATGCAGATTTCATCAGGCCGTTCGTCGGAGGATTCGCGAGCGTTGATCGAAGATGTGCTTTCGGCAGGCCTCGAACAGGAATTCGTCGGCGACGCCGTCATCGCCGCAAGTCTCGGGCAAGGGGACGCCTTCTGGAATTTCCGCGAACTGCTGCCCGAGGCGCAAAAGCCGGAGGGTGCCTCGATCAAGCACGACATTTCGGTGCCTGTGGCAATGATCCCGCGTTTCATCGCGGAGGCCGCCGGCGCCGTGGCGTCGGTGAGCGCCGGCGCCCGCGTGGTTTGCTTCGGCCACATGGGCGATGGCAATCTGCACTATAACATCTCGCGGCCCGTGGATGGCGACGACGAGGCGTTTCTCGCTCTCTATCACACCATGAACAAGGCGGTGCACGATGTCGTGCGCAGCCTGCACGGTTCGATCTCGGCCGAGCATGGTATCGGCCAGTTGAAGCGGGACGAACTCATTGCCACCGCGCCGCCGATGGCGATCGATCTGATGCGAAGGGTGAAGGCTGCCTTCGACCCGGCCGGCATCATGAATCCGGGTAAGGTTATCTGATCCTTTCGACATCTTGTGGCTGGTGGGATTCCGATAACCATCCCTGAGATCAGCAAAATTTAACCGACTTTCTTAAGCGGGGCGGTAAGGAGCCCGCGCTACTGTCTCCATACAAACGAGGCTGGAAAAACCGGCCCGGAGAGAACCGGACACCGGCTCTCAGGAGACAGACAGGAAGGCCACTCTATGAACACCGGACTGAAGCCAGTCTGGGCGGGACGCAACATGCGCCTCGACCCATTTCGCCTGCCGCAAGTGGTGAGCTACGCGACACGCGACGACTACGGCGATGTGACCTTCACCATCGACCAGCGCGGCGCCGTGATCCGCCGCCTGCTCGAGATGAGCGGCGTGCCGGCGATCATCGCTCTGCCCGCCAATGCTTTTCGCGGCGTTGCCGCCCGCGCCATGGAGGACCCGGACGGCAATGTCACGGTGACCCTGGAACTCCTGCACAACGATCCGATGCTGTCGGTGCCGCTGCTGGTCGCCGACGATCTTGACGATGTCGCCGCCGACTGGCGCGCCTGGGCCGACGCCTACCGTCTGCCGATGCTGCTGATCGAATCGGACGGCGTCGCCCGCACCCTGGAAGAATCGCTCGGCGCCGCCATCAAGACGCTGCCGCCGCAGGATCGCCGCAAGGGCCGCATTTCCAACATGCGCCGCCCGCGCTTCCTCGCTCGCCGCAGGGCCGGCGACCTCGGTCTCAGGCTGGTCATCGACGGTCAGGAGATTATTTCGCGCGAGTGAGCATCAAGAAAAGCGAAGCCGCTAGACCAGCGGCTTCAGCGCCACCCATAGCGCCCCGCCGATCAGGCCCAGGAAGATCAGCCAGCCGATCTGGTTGTTCGACCTGAACAGGCGCAGGCATTGGTCCGGATTGTCGATATCCAACACGGCGATCTGCCGCGCCATATGGGCGCCGGCGGCGATCAGTCCGGCCAGCGCCACCACCGGCGCCTGCGCCGACGCGAAGGCAATGGCAAAGCAGATCAGCGCGCCGCCATAGAGCCCTGCCAGCCATGATTTGGTGTTGTCGCCGAACAGGCGTGCCGTCGAGCGCACGCCGACGATGGCGTCATCTTCCTTGTCTTGATGCGCGTAGATCGTGTCGTAGCCGATCACCCACAGGATGGAGCCGATATAGAGCATGATTGCGGGGCCATCGAGATCGCCGAACTCGACCGCCCATCCCATCAGCGCGCCCCAGGAAAAGGCAAGGCCAAGGAAAAGTTGCGGCCAGTTGGTTATCCGCTTCATGAACGGATAGATGGCGATGATCGCCAGCGAGCAGATGCCGAGCAGGATGGCGAAGCTGTTGAACTGTATGAGCACCACGAGGCCGACCAGGGCCTGCAGGGCAATAAACAGCCATGCCCGCCGGCGCGTCGCCTTGCCCGACGGCAGTGGCCGCGAACGCGTGCGCTCGACCTGGTTGTCGATGTCCTCGTCGACGAGGTCGTTGTAGGTGCAGCCGGCGCCGCGCATCGCGATGGCGCCGATCAGGAACAGCACGAGATACCAGGGCGCCGGCAGCAGCGAGAGCAGCGGATCGCCAGGACGCGGATAGGCGCTCGCCGCAAGGGCAGCCGACCACCAGCAAGGCCACAGCAGCAGCTGCCAGCCGATCGGCCGGTCCCATCGGGCAAGCTGTGCATAGGGCCATATCGAGCGCGGCAGCACGCGGTAGACCCAATGGCCGTTCGGCGCATCGGCGACACGGCCCTGGGCCGCTTTCGACTGGATAGTTTCCATCTCCATGGAGTGGCAGCAGCGGCGGAAACCGTCAAGCGGCAAGCGGAGGAGCGGCGCCGGTCAGCCTTTCACGAGGCAAAGATGTCGCGGGTGGCGAACCAACCCTTGGCCACGTCGATGAAGGACAGCGCCGCATTCGACACATGCTGATGCGTGTCATAGGTGAGCAGGATCCGCTGCATGGGCAGCGGATCCGACAGCGGCTTGCAGACGAGCGGCAGCCCGTCATAGCTGCGGTCGCCGTGCGGGCGGGTATAGCTGACCGCAACGCCGAAACCGTTGGCGACCATGGAGCGCTGCAGTTCGAACGAGCTTGTCGTCGAGTCGGCCACTGGCGAAAGGCCGCGGCTGCGGAACAGGTCGAGCATATGCTGCCAGCTGTGCGGCTGGTCCGTGGTGATCAGCGGATAGGCGGCCAGATCGGCAAGGCTGACCGTTGGCCGGCCCGCCAGGGCATGGCCTGCCGGCAACAGTGCATGCGGACGAAGTTCGCGCAGCAGGATGCGGGCGAAATGCGTCGGCAGGCTGAGGTCATAGGTGAGGCCGAGATCGATGGCCGCATCGCCGAGCCGCCGCCCAAGCGTCTCGAACGTCTCGTCGCGAACGACGACCTTCACGGCTGGATAGCGTTCGGAGAAGGCGCGGAGCAGGGCCGGCGCGAAGAACGGTGCCAGGTCCTCGAAGCATCCCAGCACCAGTTCCCCGCTGACAGCCGATTTGCTTGAGCCCAGGCCGATGAGTTCGTCCGTTTCGGTGAGAACCTGTCTTGCCTTGGCCACGACGGCGCGGCCAAACGATGTCGGCAACACGCCGCTTCCCCGCTGGCGGACGAACAGTTTCTGGCCGAAATTCTTTTCGACGGCGTCGATGGCCACCGAGATCGACGGCTGCGAAACGTTCAGCACCTTCGCCGCCCCTGTGACGCTGCCGTGACGCGCGACGGCGACAACATAACGCAATTGGGTGAGGGTCACGCTCATAGGGTCGTCCTATGTATCAAATGGGAAGTTATTATTTTACTGAATGAATGCCGCTTGCGATAGTCGGTTCATTCCAAGAGGAGAACGCCATGGCTTCCGTAGCCGACACCCGGACAATCGACGCCCAGACCATCAATGCAAAGACGATCGCCGACTATCAGCGTGACGGCGCGGTGTGCATTCGCGGCGCCTTCAAGGGCTGGGTCGACACGATTGCCGCCGGCATCGAGCGCAACATGCAGAACCGCAGCGCCACCGCGTCCGACATCGCCAACGGCCGCGGCAGTTTCTTCGACGACTATTGCAACTGGGAACGCATTCCCGAATTCGTCAGCGTGGTGCGGGACTCGCCCGCCGCCGAACTGGCGGCGGCGGTGATGCAGTCGCGCACCGCGCAGTTCTTCCACGATCATGTGCTGGTCAAGGAACCCGGCACGCAGAAGCCGACGCCCTGGCATCAGGACATCCCCTATTACTTCGTCGATGGCCAGCAGACCGTGAGCTTCTGGATACCCATCGACCCGGTGAAGGAAGCGACACTGCGGCTGATCGCCGGTTCTCACAAATGGGACAAGATGATCCTGCCGGTGCGCTGGCTCGACGACAGCAATTTCTATGCCGGCGAGGGCGACTATCTGCCGGTGCCCAATCCCGACAATGATCCGTCGCTGAAAGTGCTCGAGTGGGAAATGGAGCCGGGCGACGCCATCCTGTTCGACTTCAGGACCGCGCATGGCGCGCGCGGCAACATGACTGCGGCGCGGCGCCGGGCGCTGTCGCTGCGCTGGGTCGGTGACGATGCCCGCTATGTCGAGCGCCCGGGGCGCACCTCGCCGCCCTATCACGGCCATGGCATGCAGCCGGGGCAGAGACTGCGCGAGGACTGGTTTCCGGTGGTCTACCAAGGCTGAGCGGCAGCCAGAATATGGGCGCCGGTAGTCTGCGCCCATATTCGGCTGGGGTAATGTTCCCGTGCGCAATTCCGATCAAAACACCCTGATGCCTTGACCCGTCCTGCAGAGAGCAATAGCGGGTTCTCTGAGAGATCGGTATCAAGAGGTGGCCATGAACGTTCTTCTTCTCGGCTCCGGCGGCCGCGAACATGCGCTCGCCTGGAAGATCGCCGCGTCGCCGCTGCTGACGAAGCTTTATGCCGCCCCCGGCAATCCGGGCATCGGCAGTGAGGCCGAACTGGTGAAGCTGGACATAGCCGACCATGCCGCTGTAGCCGCGTTCTGCCGGGAGAAAGATATCGACCTCGTCGTGGTCGGTCCGGAAGGGCCACTGGTCGCCGGCATTGCCGACGATCTTCGCGCCGGAAACATCCGCGTCTTCGGGCCCTCCAAAGCCGCCGCACAGTTGGAAGGCTCGAAGGGTTTCACCAAGGACCTCTGTGCGCGCTACAACATCCCGACCGCCGCCTATGGCCGTTTCAGTGATCTGGCCTCGGCCAAGGCCTATGTCGAAAAGACGGGCGCGCCGATCGTCATCAAGGCCGACGGGCTTGCTGCCGGCAAGGGCGTCACCGTCGCCATGACGCTCGGCGAAGCACAGGCCGCACTCGATGCCTGTTTCGATGGTTCTTTCGGTGCTGCAGGCGCGGAAGTTGTGGTCGAGGAGTTCATGACCGGCGAGGAGGCGAGTTTCTTCTGCCTCTGCGACGGCACCACCGCGCTGCCCTTCGGTACTGCACAGGATCACAAGCGCGTCGGCGATGGCGACACCGGCCCCAACACCGGCGGCATGGGCGCCTATTCGCCGGCCCCGGTGATGACGCCGGAACTGGTCGAGCGCACCATGCGCGAGATCATCGAGCCAACCATGCGCGGCATGGCTGCAGCAGGCGCGCCGTTCTCCGGCGTGCTGTTCGCCGGGCTGATGATCACGGACAAAGGCCCGAAGCTGATCGAATACAACACCCGTTTCGGCGATCCGGAATGCCAGGTGCTGATGATGCGGCTGAAGGACGATCTGCTGGTCCTGCTCAACGCGGCAACCGACGGCCAGCTGGCGCATATGTCGGTACGCTGGCGCGACGAGACAGCGCTCACCGTGGTGATGGCGGCCAGGGGCTATCCCGGCACGCCGGAAAAAGGCTCGGTCATCCGCGGCGTCGAAGATGCGGCGAGCGACGGTGTCCAGATCTTCCACGCCGGGACTGCCATCAATGGCGGCGCGCTGGTTGCCAATGGCGGCCGCGTCCTCAACGTCACGGCGACGGGAAGCACGGTCGGTGAGGCGCAGAGACGTGCCTATGCCGCGCTCGACCGCATCGACTGGCCGGACGGGTTCTGCCGCCGTGACATCGGCTGGCAGGCCGTGGCACGCGAACAGGCTGGCTGAAATTCTGTATTGGGAGACGGCAGTCTACCGCAAACCGCGATCGATCTCGGTCGAAGCGGTGCTGAGCGGATCGGCGGCGGCAAAGGCAGCGTCGAGTTGTGCGGGCGAACGCTGTTCGGTCCGCTTCCAGGCGACATATTGGACGATGCCGAAGCCCGGCCGCCGCGGCACCGTCTTCACGACTGGCATGCGGAAACCGTCGCGAAATTTCGTCCAGCGCGTGCCCAACGCCATGACCATCTCTTCGAAAGTCGGCGGCGCTGCCACTGAGGCGTAGGTGATGGTGACATTGCCGGCGAGGCCGGCCTCGCGTGAGACCGGAAGGGGTATCGAGGCGAGATAGTCGGGCGGCACGTCGATGAGTCCGCCAAACGGCCATTGCGCGCGCAGCGTGGCGGCGTCCGTCGGCGCGACATTGACGTCGATGTCGTTGGGCGTGCCGGCAACCCTGTAAGGACAGCGGAACCGGCCGCAATTGGCTTGCGCCGAAAACTGCCACAGTGCGTAGCCTTGCCAGTTGCCCATCGGAAAATGCACGTCGATGTCGGACTTGTAACGGGCATACCAGAGCGGCAGCCGCGACAGGAGCCGGTATCGGTAGCTGTTGTCGGCAATGTACTGGGCGGTCTTGCCGTTGGTGTAGAGCACCGGGAAACGGCCGATGCGCCGATGCACCTGGCGCGCGAACTCCTCCGCATCGTCGAGCGACATCCATTGCGAAGGATCGTTGCCCTCAATGTCGAGAGCCATGAGATCGTCCGGTGCAGGCTCGGCGAAATCGAGGAAATTATTGGCCTGCTCGACCGGATTGCCGGGGCGGGCGAGGTGGTAGGCACCCCATTTAAGCCCGAGTGCCTTGGCGACCACCCGGCGCGTCTGGAACAGCTCGCGTGTCACCGCATGGCGTTTCCACAGCGACTTGCAGAGCTTCACCTCGGTGTCGCCGCCCAAACAGAAATAGGGCGGCGGCATGCCGTCGGACGCCTTGTTGATGAAGCCGACGACCCGCTTGTCGGTGGCGAGTTGGGCCCAGTCGATGGAATTGTATTCGTAGGCATCGACGACCAGGGCGCGATCAGCGTTCTTCCAGGGTTCGGAAAAATCCGAAGCCTTTGCCGCCGTCGACAGCGCCATCGTCGCCGTCAAGGCGAGAAGCGCTGTGCGGCGAAGGAGCCGCGTCATCCTTTTCAAAACAGGGAATCCCCGTTGATCAAAGGCAGATGCTGAACCGCTATGGTTAAGGATTTGCTTTCGGGGCCGGCGTCAGAAAAGCTGGCGTCGTATCAGTGGCTAGAATCCAAACGGGTCCGGCGCCGGCTCCTGCCGCAGCGTGCCTTCGGCGGCGCGTTTGCGGTGGTGGACGAGGGAGCACTGCGGCGAGCACAATATGCCGCGATCAGACCAGTAGGCGGCGCCGTGTTCGAGTTTGCCCTCATGGTAGCAGAACCCCTCCGCTCGATAGGGTAGGCCACATTCGATGCAGCGATAGGCGTCGGGTCTGGCGAGCATAGGGATGGTTCCGGTCGGCTGGTTCTGATCTGTCGCCGGTTGATTTGGTTCGGCGCCGATTGAATTTAATACGCGCCGCCGCGATTGCAAAATCCGCGTGACAAAATTTGACGTTTACGTAAAAAGAAGATGGGAGGCCGGCCAAAGAGCGGATGGTTTTGCAGCGGCACTAACTCTAAGGTTAGCAGGGCCGATGCATCAGGAGGAGTGAGCGGCATGTATCGGGCACCGGTCGAGGATATCGCGTTCACGCTCAAGCACGTGGCCGGCATGAAATCGGCGCTTGATGCCGGCAGGTTCGGCGATCTCGGCGAGGATCTGGTCGATGCCGTTCTGGGTGAGGCCGGTCGCTTCGCCACCGAAGAGGTCGCACCGCTCTACAAGATCGGCGATCAGCAAGGTGCCGTGCTGAAGGACGCCGCCGTCACCACACCGCTCGGCTGGAAGCAACTCTATCGCCGCTGGATCGACGGCGGCTGGAACGCGCTCTCCGGGCCTGAGGCCTATGGCGGCCAGGCGCTGCCGACCATGCTCGGCGTCGCAGCGCTCGAAATGTGGAACTCCGCCGCCATGGCCTTTGGCATCGGCCCGACGCTGACCATGGGCGCGGTCGAAGCGCTCGACAAACACGCCTCGCAGGAACTCAAGTCGAAATATCTCGAAAAGCTCGTCTCGGGCGAGTGGATGGGCACGATGAACCTGACCGAGCCACAGGCCGGTTCGGACCTCGCAGCCTTACGCGCCCGCGCCGAGCCCGCCGGTGACGGCAGCTACCGCATCTTCGGCCAGAAAATCTTCATCACCTATGGCGAGCACGATTTTACCGACAACATCATCCACCTGGTTCTGGCGCGGTTGCCCGATGCGCCCGCCGGAACGCGCGGCATATCGCTGTTCCTGGTGCCGAAATTCCTGGTCGGCGACGATGGCTCGCTGGGCGCCCGCAACGACGTCTTCTGTTCCGGCCTCGAGCACAAGCTCGGCATCCATGCCTCGCCGACCTGCACCATGATCTATGGCGATGGTTTCCAGGGCGCCAAGCCGGGCGCCGTCGGCTGGCTGATCGGCGAGGAGAACAAGGGCCTCGCCTGCATGTTCACGATGATGAACAATGCGCGGCTTTGTGTCGGCATGCAGGGGGTCGCGGTCGCCGAGGCCGCAACGCAGAAGGCGATTGCCTATGCCAACGACCGCCGGCAGGGCAAGGCCGCAAGCTACGCTGGCGCCGGCATGGCGCCGATCGTCCATCACCCCGACGTGCAGCGCAATCTCCTGACCATGAAGGCGCTGACACAGATCGCGCGGGCGATCAGCTATTCCTGTGCCCACGCCATCGACCTGGCACGCGTCTCTAACGGCGACGAGGCGGCGCACTGGCGCGACCGTGCCAATCTGCTGACGCCGCTGGCCAAGGCTTTTTCGACGGATGTCGGCGTCGAGGTTGCCTCGCTCGGCGTCCAGGTGCATGGCGGCATGGGCTTCATCGAGGAGACGGGTGCGGCCGCACTCTATCGCGATGCGCGCATCGCCCCGATCTACGAGGGCACCAACGGCATCCAGGCCATTGATCTGGTAATACGCAAGCTGCCACTCGGCGGCGGCGACCATGTGCATGGCTACATCGATGAGTTGGCGGCGGTGGCCGGAGCGGTGCGAACTTCGAACCTGCAGGGTTTCGGCCGCACCGCCGATGCTCTCGACACAGCGCTTGACGATCTGACGCAAGCGACCCGCTTCCTGCAAAAACTGGCTGCCGACGACCGGCCGGACGAGGCGCTGGCTGGGGCGACGCCCTATCTCAGGCTGATCTCGCTTGCCGCCGGCGGCACCTATCTGGCGCAGGGGGCTCTTGCCGATCACAACCGCATCGCGCTTTGCCGCTTCTTCGCCGAAAACCTGCTTGGCGAGGTCAGTGCCTTGAAGCAGCGCGTTGTCGATGGCGCCGAGAGTCTTGCCGTTGCCGGTAAAACGCTGATTTTCGCCTGACGTTCACAAGGAAAAAACCGTGACAGACCACATCCTCGTCGAGCGCCAGGGCGCCACCCAGATCATCCGCCTGAACCGGCCGGACAAGAAGAACGCGCTGACGCGCGCCATGTATGCGAAAATGTCGACTGCTCTTGCCGAGGGTGACGCCGATCCTGCGATCCGCGTCCACGTGTTCCTCGGTGTGCCCGGCGCCTTCTCTTCCGGCAACGACCTTGCCGATTTCATGGTCGTCGCCACCGGTGGCGATGGCGGCACCGAGGTCTGGGATTTCCTAATGGCGCTGGCCAGGGTCGAAAAACCCATCGTCTCCGGCGTTGACGGCATCGCGGTCGGCATCGGCACGACGCTCAATCTGCATTGCGACCTGACTTTCGCCACGCCGCGCACTGTGTTCAGGACGCCGTTCGTCGATCTCGGCCTGGTGCCCGAGGCCGGATCGAGCCTGCTGGCGCCGCGGATACTGGGGCAGCAAGCTGCGTTCGCATTGCTCGGCCTCGGCGAAGGCTTTTCGGCCGAGCGCGCGAAGGCCGCCGGCCTGATCTACGAGGTGGTCGAGGAAGCTGCACTTGAAGCCTCGGTACTGGCTGCCGCCGCACAGATCGCGGCCAAGCCGCCGCAGGCGCTGAAGATCGCCCGCGACCTGATGCGCGGCTCGCGCGACGACCTAGTCGCTCGCATCGGCGAGGAAAGCGAGCATTTTCGCGAGCGGCTGAAATCCGATGAGGCGCGCGCTGCCCTGACAGCGTTCATGACCAGAAAGAAGGCCTGAGCCGCTCTTTCAAGGATAAAGCCGCGTCTTGTCCCAACCGCCTTTGGCGTTGCGCGAAAAGACGACCCGGTCATGCAGCCGGAACGGCCTGTCGTGCCAGAATTCGATCGTCTGCGGCACGATGCGGAAGCCCGACCAGTGCTTTGGCCGCGGGATGTCGCCGATCGCATGGCGCGCCGTGTATTCGGCCACCGCCTTTTCCAGCGCGAATCGGCTTTCCAGCGGCCGCGACTGTTTCGAGGCCCAGGCGCCGATGCGGCTGCCGCGCGGCCGCGTCGCATAGTAGGCGTCGGCTTCAGCGTCGCTGACGATCTCCACCGGTCCGCGAATGCGCACTTGCCGGCGCAGCGACTTCCAATGGAAGCACATCGCCGCCTTCATGCTGCCAAAAATCTCCTGGCCCTTGGCGCTCTCGAAATTCGTGTAGAAGACAAACCCGCCTTCATCGAACCCCTTGAGCAACACCATACGCACATCCGGCATGCCGTCGGCATCGACGGTTGCCAGCGCCACGCCATTGGGATCGTTCGGCTCGCTTTTCGTGGCGTCGTCCAGCCATGCGGCAAAGAGGCGAAACGGCTCGGCAGCCTCGGTAAAGTCACTGCTTGTTAACTCTGTGTCACTCATAGTTTTTCTCAAATTGTCACGAAGCCAAGATTCTTGCGAAGCAGGGGGAGGTTGCCGATTGTCGCGTATCGCGCAAGCTTTTGACAGCAGGCAATGGGGCGTTATCGCTTCGGCCAGCACGAAAGCCGCGATCGTGGCATTCGCCTTGCCACTTGCCGCCTGTGGCGCCGGTGGTTTCAGCCTGGAAAAGGCCGAAGTCGACCGCTCGATCCTGACCAGCAGCACATCGACCTCGGCCGCCTCGGCCGTTTCGGATCGCGACTCCGACCAGACGACGATCGGCAATGCGGTGTCCTCGGCCGACATCGAGCAGCTCGGCGGACAGGCCGTGCCGTGGGCCAATGCCGGCACCGGGTCACGCGGTTCCATCACCGGGCTGGCCGAATTGAAGGACAACGGCCAGACATGCCGCCGTTTCAAGGCCTCGCGCGAAAGCTTTGATGGCGTTGCCATGTTCGAAGGCGAGCTGTGCTTGGCCAGCGCCGGCGGCTGGCGCATGCAGGACTTCAAGGCGCTCTGAGCCTGACTTGAAAGTCGGCTGCGATCGGCTCCTTCCGGATCGACAAAAATCCCTCACCAATCCTCAGCCACCGACTTTCGGATCAGGCTCTGATTTTCCGCTTTTGATATGCGGCTCCAGCACTGGAATTTCTTCCTATGCGAGCGCATATAGGGGGCAACCAGAGACTCAACTCTTTTCCAGGGCAGTAAGCATGCGCGACCCCTATGAGGTGCTGGGCGTTGCCAAGAACGCATCGGCCAAGGACATAAAATCGGCGTATCGGAAACTCGCCAAGAAGCATCATCCGGATCAGAATCCGAATGATCCCAAGGCGAAGGACCGTTTTGCCGCGGCCAACCAGGCCTACGAGATCGTCGGCGACGAAAAGAATCGTGCCGCTTTCGATCGCGGCGAGATCGACGCCGACGGCAAGCCGCGATTCCAGGGCTTTGAGGGCGCGGCCGGTGGCGGCGACCCCTTCGGCGGTTTTCGCCGGCAGCAAGGTCCTGGCGGTTCCCGATTTGAATTCCGCTCCGGCCGCCCGGGCGGCGATCCGTTCGACGGCAACAGCGACATCTTCAGCCAGATTTTCGGTGACGCCTTTTCGGGCGCGCGCGGTGCCGGCACGGGCGATCGCCGTCAGCCGGCGACCGCTGCCGACCTGAACGTGACGCTCGACGTCACCATTGAGGAAGCGGCCACCGCCGAAAAGGTGACGGCGATGTTCCCCGACGGCCGCAAGGTGGCGGTGAAGCTGCCGGCCTATGTCGAGGATGGCCAGACCATTCGGCTGAAGGGGCAAGGCGAGCAGGGGCCGGGCCAGCCGGGCGACGCGCTGGTCAAGATCCATCTGCGCCGGCATCCGCGCTACCGCATCGAGGGCCGCGACCTGCACGCCGACCTGCCGGTGACGCTGGCGGATGCGGTGCTCGGCGCCAAGGTGCCGGTCGACACGCCGACCGGCAGGCTTGCGGTCAACATCCCAGCCTGGTCGAGCTCGGACAAGGTCCTGCGGCTGAAGGGCAGGGGCCTGCCCGAAAAGGCCGGCGGCCACGGCGATCTCTACGCCCATGTGCGGATCATGCTGCCGGAAGGCGGCGATAGCGCGCTCGAAGCGCTGTTGCGCGGCCAAAAAGACTGATCGACGGCTTTTGTCCCCCGAACTGTCCGGTTTGAGCGCTTGAAGGGGCTCTGTGCCTGTGCGATAGGGCACTCCACAAAGCAGAAATCTTGCGGAGAGCGCTCACATGGCGGGTGGACAGGGCCTAATGGCCGGCAAGCGCGGCCTTATTCTTGGCGTCGCCAATAACAGGTCGATCGCCTATGGCATTGCCAAGTCGTGCGTCGACCATGGCGCCGAGATCGCGCTGACCTATCAGGGCGAGGCGTTCAAGAAGCGCGTCGAGCCGCTGGCGGCGGAACTGGGCGCCTTTGTCGCCGGCCATTGCGACGTCACCGACCCGGCGAGCCTGGACGAGGTTTTCGCCAATGTCGCCAGGCACTGGGGCAAGCTTGATTTCCTCGTCCACGCCATCGCCTTTTCCGACAAGGACGAGCTGACCGGCCGCTATGTCGAGACGACGCGCGACAATTTCCTGCGCACCATGGACATTTCGGTCTATTCCTTCACCACCATTGCCAAGCGCGCCGAGGCGCTGATGACCAATGGCGGCTCGCTGCTGACGCTGACCTACTATGGCGCCGAAAAGGTGATGCCGCACTACAACGTCATGGGTGTCGCCAAGGCGGCGCTCGAGGCCAGCGTGCGCTACCTGGCGGTCGACCTCGGCGCCAAGAAGATCCGCGTCAACGCCATCTCGGCTGGCCCGATCAAGACGCTTGCCGCCTCCGGCATCGGCGATTTCCGCTACATCCTGAAGTGGAACGAGTACAATTCGCCGCTGAAGCAGACGGTGACGCAGGAGGAAGTCGGCGATTCCGGCGTCTATTTCCTGTCCGACCTGTCGCGCGGCGTCACCGGCGAAGTGCATCACGTCGATTCGGGCTACCATGTCGTCGGCATGAAGGCGGTCGACGCGCCCGACATTTCGACGGTGAAGGACTAACCCCCGCCAAACGTCGTCCGTCCCGATCCCGCACCGGAAGACCTGATGTATCCGCTGGTTTACATCGTGCGCCACGGCCAGACCGCGTGGAACGCCGAATTCCGGCTTCAGGGGCAGGCCGACACGGATATCAACGCACTCGGCCGCAGACAGGCGACCGAAAACGGCCATCGGCTCGCCGAACTGGTTCAAAATCCCTGGGAATTCGACTTCGTCGCCAGCCCGATGAAGCGGACACGCGAAACGATGCAGCGCATCCGCACCGCGATGAAGCTCGATCCTGGTGCCTATCGAACCGATCCGCGCCTCGTCGAAGTCAATTTCGGCGATTGGCAGGGATTTACCTTTCCCGAGCTCGAGACACGGTATCCCGGAGCGAGCAGCACGCGCGCTCTGGACAAATGGAACTTTCAGCCGCCCGGCGAAGGCGCGGAGAGTTACCAGATGCTGCTCGAACGCGTCAGGCCATGCTTCGACGCGATCAACCGCCAGACGGTCTGCGTGACCCATGGTGGCGTGATGCGCACCTTGTTTCGCTTCGTTCTGGGATTGGCCGAGGACGAGGCAGCGAACCTGGAAATACCGCAGGATCGTTTGCTCAAGCTCGAAGGCAAGAGTCTCGAGTGGCTGTAAGCCAGCGAATGCAGCCTCGGTTTTGGGCGAACGCCATGCGCAAAATCAAAGACCCAAAGCGCGTCGCCTGAATCCGTTCGAACGCGGCGCGCTTAGAGGAGCGGAACCGCCGCCCGATCTTGGCAGGAAGCTCTAATTGGCCGAGCTGTCCGGAAGCTCCATGTCGGTGATGACGTTTTCACCATTGGTCACATCGTAGGCGATGACGATGTCCATGCCCGGCTTCAGCGCGTCGAGATCTGTCTCCGCGTTCAGCTTGTAGGACTTGCCGTCATCCAGCGTCAGTGTCGCCGTGTCCTTGTCGATCTTCTTGATCAAGCCTTCGGTCTGGCCGGCGAAAGCGGCGGTGGAAAGCAGCAGCGTGGCGGCAAAGGCGCCAATCAGGGTACGCATAATCGTTCCTCTTTATCATTGCGCCGGCATGGCGGCGGGCGTTCAACAGCGGATGGAGCAGAGCAGAAACCAACCGAATGTGTCAAAACTAAATCCGCCAGATCACAGTTTGACCCCTGTGAAAAACGCCAATAGAAGGCAACCTTGAGCCGGCTCCGATGCCGGGCAGGGTCATTTCATGTCTCACAACACGTTCGGCCACCTTTTCCGCGTCACCACCTGGGGCGAAAGCCATGGCCCGTCGCTCGGCTGCGTGGTCGACGGGTGTCCGCCCGGCATCCGCTTTACTCAAGCCGACATCCAGGCCGAGCTAGACAAGCGCCGGCCGGGCCAGTCACGTTTCGTGACGCAGCGTCGCGAACCTGATGAAGTGAAGGTGCTGTCAGGCTTCATCCTCGACGAGGACGGCGAGACCATGATCACCACCGGCACGCCGGTGTCGATGCTGATCGAGAATGTCGACCAGCGCTCAAAGGATTATGGCGAGATCGCCCGCCAGTATCGGCCCGGCCATGCCGATTACACCTATGACGTCAAATACGGCGTGCGCGATTATCGTGGCGGCGGCCGCTCATCTGCTCGCGAGACGGCAGCTAGGGTGGCGGCCGGTGCCTTGGCGCGCAAGGTGGTGCCCGGCGTGGTGGTGCGCGGCGCGCTGGTGTCGATGGGCGAAAAATCCATCGACCGCGCCAACTGGAACTGGAATTTCATCGGCGATGCGGAAAATCCGTTTTTCACCCCCGATCCGGCTTCCGTTCCCGTCTTCACGCAGTATCTCGACGGCATCCGCAAGGCGGGGTCCTCGGTCGGCGCGGTGATCGAAATCGTCGCCGACGGCGTTCCTGCCGGCCTCGGCGCGCCGATCTATGCCAAGCTCGACCAGGACATCGCCTCCGGCCTGATGTCGATCAACGCCGTCAAGGGCGTCGAGATCGGCAACGGTTTCGAGGCCGCCCGCATCACCGGCGAGCAGAATGCCGACGAGATGCGCATCGGCAATGACGGCAAGCCGGTGTTCCTGTCCAACAACGCTGGCGGCATCCTGGGCGGCATCTCGACCGGCCAGGCGATCGTCGCCCGTTTCGCCGTCAAGCCGACCTCGTCGATCCTGACGCCGCGAAAGTCGATCGACAAGGATGGCAAGGACGTCGAGATCATGACCAAGGGCCGCCACGATCCATGCGTCGGCATTCGCGCCGTGCCGATCGGCGAGGCAATGGTTGCCTGCGCGATTGCCGATCACTATCTGCGGCATCGGGGACAAACAGGAAGGGGAGTAGGGCAGTAAGGCAGTAGGGCAATATGTTACCCAGCCCGCCGAACACAGCCAGATTTTCCTTTTCCCTACTGCCATCCTGCCCTATTCCCCTACTGCCCTGCGAGCGAAGCGAGCGTTCATGCCTTACGACCAGAAGAAAATCGTCGAAGCCCTGCGCGCTTTCGAACGCGGCGAGATCGTCGTCGTCATGGATGATGACGGGCGCGAGAACGAGGGCGACCTGATCGTCGCCGCCGTCCACTGCACGCCCGAAAAGATGGCCTTCATTGTTCGCCACACGTCCGGCATCGTCTGCACGCCGATGCCGCGCGAAGAAGCCAAGCGGCTTAACCTTGCGCCGATGGTCGCCGACAACGACTCCGCCCATACCACTGCTTTCACCGTCAGCGTCGATTTCAAGCATGGCACCACCACCGGCATTTCGGCCGAGGACCGCACGCTGACGGTTCGCAATCTTGCCAACGGCAATGTCGGCGGCTCGGATTTCGTCCGGCCTGGCCACATCTTCCCGCTGATCGCGCGCGAAGGCGGCGTGCTGATGCGCTCAGGCCATACAGAGGCCGCGGTCGACCTGTGCAAGCTCGCCGGCCTGCCGCCGGTCGGCGTCATTTCCGAGCTGGTCAACGACGACGGCACCGTCAAGCGCGGCCCGCAGGTGCAGGCTTTCGCCGAGGAGCATGGCCTGAAGCAGGTTTCGGTGGCCGACCTCATCGCCTATCGGCAACGCAAGGAAACGCTGGTCGAACGCGTCGCGTGCTCCGAAATCGACACGCTCGGCGGCAAGGCGCAGGTCTTCACCTACACGCTGCCCTGGGACTCCATGCATCACGTCGCCATCGTCTTCGGCGACATCCGCGACGGCGAGGATGTGCCGGTGCGTCTGCATTCCGAGGATGTTGTGACCGACGTCTTCGGCACCAGCCACCGGCTCGACGGCATCATGAAGTCGATGGGTGAGCGCCGGCGCGGCGTCATCGTCTATCTCAGAGAAGGCTCTGTCGGCGTCGCCCATCAGGAGCGCAAGCGGCCGGCCAGCGGCGACCGCGAGGATCATGAAGAGGCGCGCCGCCGTGAAAATGAGTGGCGCGAGATCGGGCTCGGCGCGCAGATCCTCAAGGATCTCGGCATTTCGTCGATCAACCTGATCGCCTCGCGCGAACGCCACTATGTCGGCCTCGAAGGTTTTGGCATCCACATCGCCAAGACCGAGATTCTCTGAGCCGTTAACGCCCGGCTCGTTCGATACCGGGCGCTTCGTGGATCATTCCGCGGGAACGGCTGCTGCTTCGCATCCGTCCAATTCGCATTCGGGCGTGGCAAGGCTGCGCTGGCCAAGCAGCACCGTGGCCAGGGCAATGGTGCCTGACGCCACCGAGACCCAGAACCCGCTCTGGGCACCGAACGCATCGACCACCGCGCCGGCGGCAAACGAGCCGAGCGCCATGCCGATGCCGATGCCGGTCATGACCCAGGTGATGCCTTCGGTCAGCATCGCCTCCGGCACATGCCGCTCGATCAGGCCGAAAGCGGTGATGAAGGTCGGCGAGATCGCCACACCGCTGATGAACACGGTCACCGCCAGCAGTGGCACGGTGTCGGCGGTGAGCGGCAGCAGCGTGCCGAGCGCGACGAGGGCGACTGCGATGGCCAACTGGCGTTGCAGCGGCGCTTTCAGGCTGAGCGCGCCGACGACGAGGCCGAGCACGAACGATCCCAGCGCATAAACGCCGATGACAAAGCTGGCGGCGCCCGGCTGACCGAGTTCCTTGGTGATTGCCACCGTGCTCACTTCCGTCGTCGCGAAGGTCGCGCCGATGAAGATCAGGGCAAAGGTGATGATCTGAACCGGCCGCAGGCGGATTGCCGAGCCGCTCGAGACATGATTGACCGGCCGCACTTGCGGTTCGGTCGAACGCTGCAGGATAAAGGCTGCCGAGCCAAGGGCGAGGAATAGCGTGCTGACCAGGACACCAGCTTCCGGGAACAGGGCGGCACTCAGGCCCACCGACAGCGAGGCCCCGGCGATGTAGACCAGCTCGTCGGCCGCCGACTCGAAGGCGAAGGCGGTGTTCATCTGCGGCCGCCCGCGAAAAATCTCGGTCCAGCGCGCACGCACCATTGCCGGCATGCTGGGCATGGCGGCGGCCAGCAACGCCGACACGAACAACGTCCAAACCGGCCAGTCCTGATTGGCCGCCGCAATCAGGACGGCGAAAGCCAGCACGGAGATGATGGTGGTGGGCACCACGATCTGTGTCTGGCCCAGGCGGTCCACCAGTCTCGATATCTGCGGCGTGACGAAAGCGTTGGCCAGCGCGTATGTCGCGGAGACCGCACCCGCCAGCCAGTATTCGCCACGCGTCTGCGACAGCATCGCCACGATGCCGATTGGCGCCATGGCGATCGGCAGGCGCGCCATGAAGCCGGCGACGGCAAAGCCCTTGGCTCCGGGGGCACGAAAGATTTCCGAATAGGGATTTTGCATGGGTGGTTCCTCGACAAAGGACGATTCGACAATTACATACGAAGCGTATGATTGTTAAATAGAGCATACGCTGCGTATGTCAATTGGCATACGCAGCGTATGTGAATAGGTCCAGAAGCCATGCGCAGACCTCGCAGGGAAATGATCGCCGAGACGCGTGCCAAGCTGATTGCGGCAGCCCGCCATGCCTTCGGCACAACAGGCTATGCCGAAGCCTCGATGGATGATTTCACCGCCTCGGCCGGGCTGACGCGCGGCGCGCTCTATCATCATTTTGGCGACAAGAAGGGCCTGCTGCAGGCAGTCATCGCCGAAATCGACGGCGAGATGGCGGCGCGCGTGAACGAAGTGGCGGCGAGGGCACCGACCCGCTGGCAGCATTTCGTCGACGAATGCACAACCTATATCGAGATGGCGCTGGAGCCGGAAATCCAGCGCATCATGTTCCGCGATGGTCCGGCCGTCCTGGGGGATCCGGCACAATGGCCCAATGCCAATGCGTGCATCGCGTCAATGACCGGCCATCTGACGACGCTGCAGGAGGAGGGGGTTGTCGTCCCCAGCCTCGACCCCGAGACTGCCTCGCGGCTGATCAACGGTGCGAGCAGTCAGGCGGCGCAACGGATCGCCAATTCGAGCGACCCCGAAGCGACGTCGAAGAAGGTGGTGACGGCGTTCAAGCAACTGCTCGAAGGCCTGCTCAAAAGGCCGGGTCCGCAGCCGGACTGAAATCCCATCGGTGGCCCGGCGCCATGGCCGGCAATTGACAATCGCCGGGTTGGGTTCATCCTCTCCCACCATCTCTGAGGGGAGATTCGGGGCATGTGGGATTTCGATATCGGCAGGTCGGTGTCCATCATGATGCGGACCTGGCCGTTCATTGTCTTTCGCATGATCGTCTATTTCGGCATCACCCTGGCCTACATCATGGCGACCGGTACCGGCGCCTCCGTCGGCTATGGCGTTGGCCATATCTCCACCGATCCCGACGGGCCGCTGTCCTTTGCCTTGTGGGGCGGCGTGGTCGGCTTCGGTATCGTCTCGATCGCCGTCTACTGGATCCGCGAATACATCCTCTATGTCGTCAAGGCCGGCCACATCGCCGTCATGGTCCATCTGATCGACGGTCGTGACATTCCCGGTGGCCAGGGCCAGATCGCCTACGCCAAGGACATCGTGACCCAGCGTTTTGCAGAGGCCAACATCCTTTTCGTCGTCGACCAGCTGGTCAAGGGCGCCATCCGCGCCATCACCGGCCTGCTCGGCGGCATCGCGGCCTTCTTGCCGATTCCGGGCCTGAGCGGCCTGGTCTCCTTCATCAACACGGTGATCCGCCTGTCGCTGACCTATGTCGACGAGATCATCCTCGGCTACAACATCCGCATCAATTCGGCCTCGCCGTTCGAGACGGCGCGCCAAGGCGTCGTGCTCTATGCCCAGAACGGCAAGGTCATGGTCAAGAACGCCGTCTGGCTGGCGGTCATCATGTGGGGTGTGTCCTTCGTCATCTTCCTGCTGATGCTGGCGCCGGCCGGCGCCATTCTCTTCCTGATGCCCGGCCAACTCGCCGGCTGGGCCTTCGTGCTCGCCATTGTCTTCGCCTGGGCCTTCAAGGCGGCGTTCATCGAGCCTTTCGCCATCGCTTGCCTGATGCAGGTCTACTTCAAGACCATCGCGGGCCAGGTGCCTGATCCCGCCTGGGACGCCAGGCTGGCCGAGGCGTCGTCGAAGTTCAGAGAGCTCAAGGACAAGGCGCTGGCCTCCTTCGGCGGCTCGCGCTGGGGCACCGCCGGCGCGACACGCTGATCCGGCGCGGCATCGACGGCGTTGAGACGCGCCACGGTTGACTTCAGCGGCACCTCTCCCTGGCCGCAAAAGATCTCGCTCATGATCAGCTCCGGCAGCGGCAGCCGCCGTCCCCAGCCATGCGTTTCGAGATCCGGTTTTGGCGCGAACTCGGAAACACGGCCGACGCAGAGATAGGCGACCGGCGTGACATGCTCAGGAATCGACAGCAGGTTCTTCAGCGCCTGCGCCTCGATAATGCTGACCCAGCCGACACCGACCCCTTCGGCGCGCGCCGCCAGCCAGAAATTCTGCACCGCGCAGACCGTGCTGTAGAGGTCCATCTCGGGATTGTGCCAGCGCCCCAGCGGCGAGCCCTTCGAACGCTGCCGGTCGCAAGTGATGCAGATGTTGAGCGCGCTTTCGCAAATGCCTTCCAGCTTGAGCTTGCGGTACAGCGCCTGCCGCTCTTCCTCGATCTCCGGCAGTTCCTGTTCTCGCGCGGCCAGGAACAGGTCGCGCACTTTTTCCCGTCGTTCGGCTTCGCGAATGACGATGAAGTTCCACGGCTGCATGAAGCCGACCGATGGCGCGTGATGAGCGGCAAGCAGCAGCCGCGCCAGCACCTCATCGTCGAGCGCGGTGGGCAGGAAATGACTACGCACGTCACGACGTGTGAACATGGCGCGATAGACCGCATCGCGCGCATTCTGGTCAAATCCATCGTCAATCGCAGCGGTCATATGTTCCGGCATCGCTTGTTCCCTTGCGATTGTCGATGTCATCCGCCTGACCATGCGGATGACGATGCCTGCCAGGCCGGTCTTCTGGCTCGGGATCAACCCGCGTCCGGTGCCTTCCCGTCATCGACAGTGGCATTTACCGGCGCGGTCCCCCTCACAGCGTTGGGCACGCCACGGAGTTCAACCGTGTTCCCGATTCTCCCGCTTGCGGCGGGCACCAGGCAGTACCATGGACCTTACGCCGAAGCGCTGAAGACGCCAATGCCCGCAGCGACACGAATGGACGCAGGCGTGATTTTCCCCAGTCATCGGCCGCCCGTGCATGGCCTTTGTCGATCCGGGTCACTAGATTAGGACGATGACCACCCGTCTCTACACCCATCCGATCTTTCTCGAGCACCTCACGCCGCCCGGCCATCCCGAGCGGCCGGACCGCTTGCGCGCCATCGAGCGCGTGCTCGACGACGAGGCGTTTGCCGGGCTCGATCGTATCCAGGCGCCGGAAGGCGACGAGGCCACCATCCTTTACGCGCATCCAGCCGATTTCGTCGCCCGCGTGCGCGCCGCCATTCCCGACGAGGGGATCGCCCGCATCGACGCCGACACGTCAGTCAGTCCGAAGAGCTGGCAGGCGGCGATCACCGCGATCGGTGCCGCCAACGCCGCCGTCGACGACGTCTTTTCGGGCCGCGCCGACAATGTCTTCGTCGCCGCCCGGCCGCCCGGCCACCATGCCGAAAAGACCACGGCCATGGGTTTCTGCCTGTTCAACACGGCGGCGATCGCGGCACGGTATGCGCAGAAGAAACATGGTGTCGAGCGCGTTGCCGTCGTCGACTGGGACGTGCATCACGGCAACGGCACGCAGGATATTTTCTGGGACGATTCGTCGGTGCTCTATTGCTCGACGCATCAGATGCCGCTTTATCCCGGCACCGGTGCGAAGGGCGAAACCGGCGCCGGCAACATCGTCAACGCGCCGCTGGCGCCGCAGACCGGCAGCGAGGTCTTTCGCGATGCCTTCCTGTCGCGCGTCCTGCCGGCGCTCGACAATTTCGCGCCCGACCTGATCATCATTTCGGCCGGGTTCGACGCACACCATCGCGATCCGCTGGCCGAGATCAACCTGACCGAGGACGATTTCGACTGGGCGACCGGCCAGTTGATGCAGCGCGCCGCGCGCCACAGCGGCAACCGGCTCGTCAGCCTGCTCGAGGGTGGCTACGATCTGCAAGGTTTGGCATTTTCGGTCGCTGCCCATGTCGGGCGGCTGATGAAAGGATGAATGATGGCTGGTGAGACCAACGAAGACGTCAAGGCGATGAGCTTCGAACAGGCACTCGACGCGCTGGAGAAGATCGTCGATGATCTGGAGCGCGGCGATGTGCCGCTCGACCAGTCGATCAGGATCTATGAGCGCGGCGAGGCACTGAAGGCGCATTGCGACCGACTGCTGAAGGCCGCCGAGGACAAGGTCGAGAAGATCAGGCTGTCGCGTGACGGCAAGCCGGTTGGAACGGAGCCGCTCGACGCGGACTGAGGCGCGGTCCTGTCCCACCGACTTTTGGACACGATCATGATTGAGGATGAATTCGTCCCGATTGAAAGCGCTCCAGGACAAGAGGAGATACGGAAGCGATGTGCAGAAACATCAAGACCCTGTTCAATTTTGACCCGCCCGCAACCAACGACGAAGTGCGCGACGCAGCACTTCAGTTTGTCCGCAAGCTGAGCGGAACGACGCGGCCCTCAAAGCAGAACCAGCATGCCTTCGACCACGCCGTCGAGGCCATCGCCGCCTCTGCGCGCGAACTGCTCGATTCCTTGGAAACCCATCAGCATCCGCGCAATCGCGAAGAGGTGGCGGCCAAACTACGGGCAAAGGCGGCGATCCGCTTTGCCTGACGCGACCAAGCGGGCATTGCCCGCTGACAAGGAGATCTCGTGAGCTTCTTCCCCGGAAACGACCCGCAGGCCGGCGATGCCTTCGCCAGCGACCAGATCGAATTGATGGTCATCCCCAACGCCAAGGACATTGGCGGTTTTCAGGTGCGCCGCGCCCTGCCGACCGCCAAAAGGCGGCTGGTCGGGCCTTTCATCTTCTTCGACCGCATGGGCCCGGCGATCCTGCGCGCCGGCCAGGCGCTGGATGTCCGTCCCCATCCGCATATCGGTCTGTCGACGGTCACCTATCTGTTCGACGGCAAGATCCGACATCGCGATTCGCTTGGCACCGAAATGGTCATCCAGCCCGGCGACGTGAACCTGATGACCGCCGGCCGCGGCATCGTCCATTCCGAGCGTACCCCTGAAGAACTGCGCGGCGCGCCGATGTCGATCTCCGGCTTGCAGACATGGCTGGCGCTGCCGGATGGCAAGGAAGAGGTGGCGCCGGTGTTCGAGAACACCGCGGCACTTCGGCTTCCCGAGATCGACGCCGAAGGCGTCAGCGGGCGCGTCGTCATTGGTGATTTCCAGGGATTGCGGTCCCCGGTCAGGGCCGACTCCGAGACGCTCTACGCCGACCTGCGCCTGGCGCCCGGCGCAAGCGTGAAAATCCCGGCCGATGCCGAGGAGCGCGCCATCTACACGCTGGAAGGCGAGGTCTCGATTTCGGGCGACGTCTTTCCGGCGGAACGGCTGCTGGTGTTTCGGCCCGGTGACGAGATCGTCGTATCGTCGGACACCGGCGCGCATTTCATGCTGTTTGGCGGCGCGTCGCTTGGCTCGCAGCGCTACATCTGGTGGAATTTCGTATCGTCATCCAAGGAGCGCATCGAGCAGGCCAAGCAGGAATGGAAGACGGGCCGCTTCGATATCGTTCCTGGCGATGAGGAAGAATTCATCCCGCTGCCGGAAAGCTAGCATCACAGCGTGATCCGCGTCACTGACACGCATTTACTTTCGCCGGCCGGCGGCCTATTTCGCCCATCAACCGAAAGCCTGAGCACCCGTGAACGCAACGCCGCATACGCCGCTTCTCGACAAGGTCCGTATCCCGGCCGACCTGCGCACGCTTGCCGAGAGCGAGCTGCCGCAACTGGCATCCGAGCTTCGCGCCGAGCTGATCGACGCCGTCTCCCGAACCGGCGGCCACCTTGGCGCCGGCCTTGGCGTGGTCGAGCTGACGGTGGCGCTGCACTATGTCTTCAACACGCCCGATGACCGGCTGATCTGGGATGTCGGCCACCAGGCCTATCCGCATAAGATCCTGACCGGTCGCCGCGACCGCATCCGCACATTGCGCCAGGAAGGCGGCCTGTCCGGCTTCACCCGCCGCGCTGAGAGCGAGTACGATCCCTTCGGCGCGGCCCACTCCTCGACATCGATATCGGCCGGCCTCGGCATGGCCGCTGCTCGCGACCTCTCCGGCGGCCGCAACAATGTCATCGCCGTCATCGGTGACGGCGCGATGTCTGCCGGCATGGCCTATGAGGCGATGAACAATGCCGGCGCGCTCGATGCCCGGCTGATCGTCATCCTCAACGACAACGACATGTCGATCGCGCCGCCAACCGGCGCAATGAGCGCCTATCTGGCGCGTCTGGCCTCGGGCAAGGCCTATATCGGCCTGCGCGACTTCGGCAAGAAACTGACCTCCTATCTCGGTAAACGGGCGGATCGTGCGATCACCAGGGCGGTTGAGCACGCACGCGGCTACGTCACCGGCGGCACGCTTTTCGAGGAGCTTGGTTTCTATCACATCGGGCCGATCGACGGTCACAATCTGGAGCATCTGATCCCGGTTCTGAAAAATGTCCGCGACAATGGCGAAGGCCCGGTGCTGATCCATGTCGTCACCCAGAAGGGCAAGGGCTACGCGCCGGCGGAGGCTGCCGCCGACAAATATCACGGCGTCAACAAGTTCGACGTCATCACCGGCGCGCAGGCCAAGGCGCCGGCCAACGCACCGGCCTACACCAAGGTGTTCGCCGAAAGCCTGGTCCAGGAGGCCCGCGAGGACGACCGCATCGTCGCCGTCACCGCCGCCATGCCGAGCGGTACCGGCCTCGACCTGTTCGGCGAAGCGTTTCCGTCGCGGATCTTCGACGTCGGCATTGCCGAACAGCACGCGGTGACCTTCGCCGCCGGCCTTGCCACCGAAGGTTACAAGCCGTTCGTGGCGATCTATTCGACCTTCCTGCAGCGCGCCTACGACCAGGTCGTCCACGACGTCGCCATCCAGAAATTGCCGGTGCGCTTTCCCATCGACCGCGCCGGCTTCGTCGGCGCCGATGGCGCCACCCATTGCGGCGCTTTCGACACCACTTTCCTGGCGACCTTGCCGGGTTTCGTCGTCATGGCGGCGGCCGATGAGGCGGAGTTGCGCCACATGGTGCGCACTGCGGCAAGCTATGATGAGGGCCCGATCGCCTTCCGCTATCCGCGCGGCAACGGCGTTGGCGTCGACATGCCGGAGCGCGGCTCGGTTCTCGAAATCGGTAAGGGCCGGATAGTCAAGGAAGGCACCAAAGTCGCACTCCTGTCCTTCGGCACACGGCTGCAGGATTGTCTGATCGCCGCCGAGGAGCTTGGCGCTGCCGGGCTCTCCACCACGGTCGCCGATGCCCGTTTCGCCAAGCCGCTCGACGAGGATCTGATCCGGCGGCTGGCCCGCTCGCACGAGGTTCTGGTGACAGTGGAGGAGGGCGCCATCGGCGGCTTCGCCAGCCATGTGCTGCAGTTCCTCGCCCATGAAGGCTTACTGGAAAGCGGCCTCAAGGTGCGCCCGCTGGTGCTGCCCGACGCGTTCACCGACCACGCCAAGCCCGAGAAGATGTACGCCGATGCCGGGCTCGACGCAGCCGGCATCGTGCGCACGGTCTTCGTCGCGCTCGGGCACAGCACCCACGCCCAGCGCGCCTGAATCAAAGTCTTAACGGCTTGAATCAGTTTGCCGACCAATGATCTTAACGCATTGTTTACGCTGACATTTGGCTTTTTGCTTACCGTGTCTCTTGGCCGTTTTTCAACGGCGCCCTGCTAGATCGTTGATCAGGCAGGGAGACAACAGCAATGAAAACGCTTCTGTGCGGCGTAGCGCTTTGCGCCGTCATCGTCGCGCCGGCCGCCGCCGAAACGCGCTATGATCGCAATCTCGAAAAGGCGGCGGTGGGCATCGTCGCCGGCAAGATGGGCGATATCCGCGGCGGCTTTTCCTACAAGCAGGTGCCGCAGCTTGTGGTCGTGCCGGTAGCAGCGCCGGCGGCGGTGACCGAACGCCCACGCGAGGAAGCCACGGGCAAGCCGGATGACGGTCTGTCGCCCGCCGTCGAACGGCAGGTTTCGCGAACCATTTTCTAAATTGAGGCCAGTAGGCCTAGAGCTGCTTGAGAGGGTATGATCGGAAGCTACCCGCCGATGCCTTTTCATTGTCCATGCCGCCATTCGGCGATCTGAAAAGCTTACTCCTCCGCCAACTCCACTTGTTTCGACGGTTTCTCGGAGCGCCAGGATTTCGTGGCGTGGCGGGCGCGGTCGGCAAAGATGGCGAGGCGTCCGCGCAGGCTTCGCCCACCCATCACCGACGACAAGGTCACCGAATGCGTCGCAAAGCGGCGCTTGAAATCCTCGCCGCCGCAAAGAAAGTCGACCGTGGTCAAGCCCCGGTCAAGCGACCACTGGATGTAATCCATCATCAGGACCATGCCCGGCGAGGCCCGCTCGAAGGCCGGGTCATAGGTCGTGACGAAAGCCATCATCGTTCCATGCTGCTCGAAATTGATCGAGATGGCGATGATCTCGTTTTCCCGTTCGAGCACGAAGATGCGCAGCAATCCGAGCCCGGCCAGCACGGAGACCAGCGCCGCCAGAGCGGCGGAGCCTTCGTCGAAGAGGTCCGAAACGCGGCCGTGCTTTGCCAGCCATAGCCGCTTCAGCGCCGCGACGCGCTCGAGCACGGGCTCGCGAGTTTCGTGCGCTTCCATCAGGCGGAAGCGCAGCGCGCCGCCTTCCTCCATGAATTTGCGGCCACGGCGATAGTTCTGCCGGGCTTTTTTTGATTGGCTTTCGAACCATTGCGCGCCGCCTTGCCAGGCGCCGGCGACACGATAGCTGACCTCGCTGCGATGGTTTGGTTGCAAGATCGTGCCGCGGCCTGGGGCGGCGGGGCCGAGCAGGGCCGGGAATCGGGCATCAGGCAAAAAACGATTCAGATAGACAAGGTCGAAGCCGCCATCGTCGAGAATGCGTTGCCAGAGTTGCCGCAGGATCTGCGGGTCGCAATCGTGGGCAAGCAGGACATCGCCATAATCGCAGTGATCCTTCGCCGCCCATTCCAGGACGCGGAGGCCGGAGCGCCTGAAGGTCGCGAGCGCAATGACGGCCACGAGCCGCTCGTCGCTCCAGACCAACCCGATCCTGAGGCCGCGCCGATCCTGATGCGGCGTCGTGCGCCACCACGCAGAGATCCAGTCCGGATGCTGGAAAACGAGGCCGCCAGCGCCTTGCCAGAGCGCCGCCCAGGCGGGCGCGATTTCTGCCAGGCGCGCATCCGAAGTCGCGACTTCGATCCGGTGCGTTCGCGGCAGCCGGCACACGACAGGCCCGTTCAAGGCTTGGCCCTTTGCGACGATTGCTGTGGCTCGGGCTTGCCGGTTCGGAAGTGTTTGGCGATCTGCCACCACATCCGCTTCAGCGGCATGATATAGAGCCCTGCGAGCGACTGATAGTCGCGCACGTTGCGTTCGATCAACCCGAATTTGAAGTCCTCGTCGGGTCTCGGAACACATAGAGTTCCGAACAGCCGATCCCAGAACGAGAAGAGCAGCCCGAAGTTCTTGTCGTAATGGCGCGGGTCCGTGCTGTGGTGTAACTGATGCCAGTGCGGGCACAAGATCAGGTTGTTCAGCGGTCCAAACGAAATCTTGAAATGCGTGTGCCTGACGAAATCCATCATCAGGATGTTGCGTATGATGTAGACGTTGACGCCGAAGACCGTCAGCTCAACGAGGTTCAGCGACACCAGCGACCAGATGCCGAAGCAGATGCCGGGAATGACGCCGTCCCAGGCGCGGTTCATCAATTCGTCGAGCGGGTGGACGCGGTCCTTGGTGATGCCGACCATCACCTCGGCCGAATGGTGCACCTTGTGCAGTTCCCAGAGCACCGGATAGCGGTGCTGGGCGACGTGATAGAGATAATACGAAATGTCATAGGCGAGCAGCATGGTGATGGTGAAGATTGTCACCGTCACCGGCCCTGCCGGGCCTTCTATCAGGGGGGGCTGGATCGCCAGGAGCGTTGAGAGCAGCCAGTTCGTCGCATAGCCGACTGCGCTGACGAAGACGATGCCGGCAGGCAGCATGAGGAATGGCATGAGGGCCTTCCTCGTCACCCAGAACAAAAGGTCGGCCCTCGCCGAGGGATGAGTGATCACCTCGTGCGGGACCGCGAACTCGAAGAATTCTCTCCAGCTCTTTTTCTCGACCGTGCGCCAATAGGCGACGAGGGCGCTGACCAAAGCGGTCAGCAACAGAAGCCCGGTCGCCAGCAGGCCGGCGCCGGAAATCCGGTCAAGCACCTTGTAGACGATGTCGCTGGCCATTTCCAAGATTGACGCCTCTTCATCCCGTTTTGCGGGCTGTCGCAGTCATAACATTTAGTCCTCAAGCAAATGCGACGAAAATAGGTTAACAATTTATGAGATTTCTGGAATTCGAGACAGCGATCTGCAAACGGCGGCGCCGCGTGCTTGGGCAACCGCGCGCCTCAACGAGTGTAGTTTTCAAAGGACAGTGGGCGTGACAGAAATACTCACCTTCGTCCTAAGTCCAATTCTGGGCACGGTGGTGGGGATGGAAGACGAATGCCTCCCCCAATGCCCGGCTGGCGCCCTTGCTATCGTCGTCGGCTTTCGCCATGAAGGCCGATGAATTCGCCTCTGCCAGCCAGCACACGCCAGCGGCTCGACGACCTGCTCGTCCAGCGCGGGCTGTTTGCCAGCCGCTCGCGTGCCCGCGACGCGGTCGAACGCGGCACGGTGACGGTCGACGGTGTCCTTGCCCGCAAGCCCGGCCAGAGTGTTTTGCCGCAATGCCTTGTTACCATCGATGATCCGGCGCAAGGCTATGTGTCGCGCGCGGCACTCAAGCTGATCGGTGGGCTCGACCATTTCGGCCTCGATCCAGCCGGCTGCGAGGCGCTCGACGTCGGCGCCTCGACTGGCGGCTTCACCCAGGTTCTGCTCGAACGTGGCGCTGCTCATGTCACCGCGATCGATGTCGGGCACGGCCAGATGCATCCTGATGTCGGCCAGGATCCGCGGGTGACGGTGATCGAGGGCCTGAACGCCCGCGATCTCACAGCCGCCGATCTTGGCGGTCGTATTCCGGATTTCATCGTGTCCGATGTCAGCTTCATTTCGCTGAAACTGGCGATGCCACCGGCGCTTGGCCTTGCGAAGGCTGGCGCCAAGGCCATGTTTCTGGTCAAGCCGCAATTCGAGGCTGGTCGCGAAGCGATCGGCAAGGGTGGTTTGTTGAAAGATCCCTACGACGCCTCCCGTGTCGCCGGCCTGCTGCAGGATTGGCTGGACGCCGTTCCCGGCTGGCGCTCGCTCGGGCTGCACTTGTCGCCGATCGAGGGCAGCGACGGCAATCGCGAATTCCTGCTCGGTGGGATCAAGGACCGATGAGCGCGCGCTTCAGCATCAGGAAACTTGGCGCCCAGGGCGACGGCATCGCCGAGACCGAGACCGGCGATCTGTTCATTCCCTTCACACTGCCCGGCGAAACGGTCACCGCCGCGCGCGAACGGGATCGCGCCACGCTGATGGCGGTGCTGGAAGCCTCGCCGCTGCGCATCGATCCCGCCTGCCGCCATTTCACCGAATGCGGCGGTTGCGCGCTCCAGCATTTCGAAACCGAAGCCTATCGCCAGTGGAAACGCGAAAAGGTGGTCCACGCCCTGAAGGGCCTCACATCCGAAATTGAGGGGTTGGTTGCTTGCGCGCCGCACACGCGCCGCCGTGTCGTGCTGGCCGCCCGGCGCACCGATACAGGCATGCTGCTCGGCTTCCATCGCCATCTGTCGCCGGAAATCATCTCCATCGAGGAATGCCCGATCTCGCTGCCGGAGATCGTCGCCGCGCTCGATCGCTTGAAGGCGCTCGCCGAATTGGTCTGCGCTACCACCAAATCGTTCCGCATGACGGTCACCGTGACCGGTTCGGGGCTTGATGTCGCGGTCCATGAGTCAGGCAAACTGGGCGAGAACCAGCGTCGGGTCGCCTCCAACTTCGTCATGGCCCAGGGATTTGCCCGGCTTTCGATCGACGACGAGATCGTCATCGAACCCAAAAAGCCGGTGGTCATGTTCGGCGGCATTGCTGTTGCCATTCCGCCGGGCGCCTTCCTCCAGGCAACCGAAGCCGCCGAACAGGCGATGGCCGATATCGTTGGCGGACATCTGAAGCGTGCCAAGAAGGTGGCGGATCTTTTCGCCGGTTGCGGCAGCTTTGCCTTGCGCCTTGCAATGAAATCGGAAGTCCATGCGGTGGAGGGTGATGCGGCAGCCCTTTCGGCGCTCGACCGGGGATCACGCTTCGCCACAGGCCTGAAGCGGGTGACGGGCGAACGCCGCGACCTGTTTCGCCGGCCGCTTACCTTCAAGGAATTGAATGCCTTCGACGGCGTGGTGTTCGACCCGCCACGCGCGGGCGCCGAAGACCAGTCGAAGCAGATCGCCCGTTCGGATGTTCCTTATGTCGCCGCGGTGTCGTGCAATCCGGTGACGCTGGCTCGCGACCTGCGCATCCTCATCGATGGCGGTTACACCTTGAAAAGCGTGACGCCGATCGACCAGTTCCTGTGGTCGCCGCATGTCGAGGCAGTGGCGCTGCTGGAGAAGCCGAAGAAGAGGCGGTAGATCATTCGCTGGTTTGGCAACGCCGTGCTTCCGCGAGCACGCCCGTTTCCATTTCTCTCAATGTTTCGACTTGCCTCTGTTGGGCAGCGACCCGAACGCATCCTCCGGTCGCGTTGGAGGAAAGACCGGAGCAGGCCGTGTGACCTGATCGTCGGTTGAACTGGAGGCAACGGACTTTTCTCCAGTTTCTATCGCATCAAACCCTGGTACCGCCCACCGTCATCTGGTTCATGCGCAAATGCGGCTGGCCGACGCCGACGGGCACGCCCTGTCCGGCCTTGCCGCACATGCCGATGCCGGTGTCGAGCTTCATGTCGTTGCCGATCATCGAAACGCGGTGCATCGCGTCCGGCCCGTTGCCGATCAGCATCGCGCCCTTGATCGGCTGCGTCACCTTGCCGTTCTCGATCATGTAGGCCTCGGTGCAGCCGAAGACGAATTTGCCGGAGGTGATGTCGACCTGGCCGCCGCCGAAGGAGACGGCATAGATGCCGTTCTTGACCGAGGCGATGATTTCGTCCGGCTCCATGTCGCCCGCTGTCATGTAGGTGTTGGTCATGCGCGGCATCGGCTGGTGCGCGTAGCCTTCGCGCCTGCCGTTGCCGGTCGCCTTCATGCCCATCAGCCGGGCGTTCTGGCGATCCTGCATGTAGCCTACCAGTTTGCCGTCCTCGATCAGCACATTGCGGGCCGAAGGCGTGCCTTCGTCGTCGACGGTGAGCGAGCCGCGCCGCTCGGGCATGGTGCCGTCGTCGACGACGGTGACCCCCTTGGCGGCGACCTGCTGGCCCAGCAGGCCGGCGAAGGCCGAGGTCTTCTTGCGATTGAAATCGCCTTCCAGCCCATGGCCGACGGCCTCGTGCAGCATGACGCCCGGCCAGCCACTGGACAGCACGATGTCGAAGGTGCCGGCCGGCGCCGGTATCGCCTCGAGATTGACCAGGGCTTGCCTGAGCGCCTCCTTGGCGGCGTGCTTCCAGCTATCCTCGACCAGGAACTCGCCAAACGCCTTGCGGCCACCCATGCCGTAGGAGCCGCTCTCCTGGCGGTCGCCATTGCCGACCACGACGGAGACGTTGATGCGGACCAGCGGCCGGATGTCGCGCACCACCTGGCCGTCGGCGCGCACGATCTCGACATGCTGCCAGGAGGCGGCAAGCGACGCCGAAACCTGGCGAACGCGCGGATCCTCGGCGCGCAGCCAGGCGTCGATTTCCTGCAGCAGCTTTGCCTTGGCCTCGAAGGACGGCGAGGGGATCGGGTTCTCCTCGCCATAGAGGTGGCGGTTGGTGCGGGCGGGCGCCGCGGCAAGCGTGCCGGAATAACCACCCTTGACGGTTGAGACGGCGTCGGCCGCACGCAGCAGCGAGGCTTCGGAAAGGTCGCTGGAATGAGCATAGCCGCTGGCTTCGCCGGCGACGGCACGCAGGCCAAACCCCTGGTCGGTGTTGAAGTTGGCGGTCTTCAGCCGGCCATTGTCGAACATCAGCGCTTCGCTTTCGCTGTATTCCAGAAACAGTTCGCCGTCGTCGGCGCCGTTGATGGTTTCAGCGACGATCTGCTTGATGCGATCGTCTGAAATGTCGAATTGGCCGATCAGGCTGTTCATGGCGCGTCCGTTCACAGGAGGAATGGGTCTTTGCCACGATGTAGGCGCGAAGGCGCGTCGAGACAATCGTCCAGCCGCGTTGTGATGACAAATGCGGTTCGCCGACAGGTCCGCCGACGCAAGACTAGGGCGTCAGGGCAGGGCGGCGAAACCGTCGGCAAAACCCTTGAGATCGACCGGGATGCCGATGCCTTCTTCCGGCGTCTGGAAGACGATGAAGGTGGCCGACGTGCCGGTCTTCAGCGTGTCGAGCAGCGGCTTTTCGAGAATGACTTCGGCATAGCAGCCGTCCTGGAAGCAGCGCACGAAATAGGCGCGGCCGATATCCTTGCCGTCGACATTGAGACCTAGCCCGTTGGGCAAAAGCACGCCCAGCGGCGCCAGAACGCGCAGAATCTCCGCCTTGTTGTCGGCGGTGCGCAGCACGACGACCGACAGTCCCATCTCCGGACGGTCCTCGGCGACTACGTTCTGCATCATCACGCATTGTTCCGAGGTGGCGCCGGCCGGCGTGTCGCAGATGATCGACCACGCGCCATGCGTCGAGCGCACCGTGCCGCTCGGCTGCGCGGCGTTGGCCATGCCGGACGAGCCGATACCAGACAGGGCGGCGAGAAAGATGACCTTCGCCCAGTTTCTCGAAAACCGAGAGTTTCTCGAAAGCCAAGGGATCATGACGGCTCCATTGCGAATCACGGCACTTTAAGCCGCGCCAAAGCCAAGTAAAGGACGAGACCGCAGCCGGTCTGCCCCGAAAAAGCCAATACGGCGCTTTTCCCTGCCAATTTCGCCCGAATTGCGACGTTCGGCACGCGCGGCCCGCGGGAATGCCACCGTTGGCCCAGCATAGGCGATTCGGGGCCGCCGCCGCTGCCTTCAAAGGCACATCCGGGCTTGCGCGCAAAAATGCCGCACGGTTTCGTCCGCTCCTTTCTTGCGGAGGGAAAAAGAGTATGGTTTGAACCACCCTGAGACTGTCGGGATTCCCGTCCCGGCATTGTTCGTTATTCTCGTGGGTACAGCCGCTAGGAACTGGGAGACGATGAGGGCGATGAGAAATTTCCTGGCAAACGCCAAGGTTCCAGCAAGTGCCAAGTTTCTAAGTGCTTGTGCCGCTATCATTTTCGCCGGCACATCCGCCCATGCCGACCAGCCCAAGGACTGGGAGACGACCTTCCAGGCGCCGGCGACCGACATGATGCGGCAGATCGAGTGGTTCGGAAACTACACGATGTGGTTCATCGTCCCGATCACCATCCTGGTGCTGCTTCTTCTCGCTTATTGCATCGTCAGGTTCCGCGCGAGTGCGAACCCGGTTCCGTCCAAGACCAGCCACAACACGCTGATCGAGGTGATCTGGACTGTCGGCCCGGTCGTCGTTCTGCTTTGCCTCGCGATTCCCTCGTTCCAGCTGCTGACCGCGCAGTACACGCCGCCGGAAGAAGCAAAGCTGACCGTCAAGGCGACCGGCAACCAGTGGAACTGGGACTACGAGTACCAGACCGAGAACACGCTCTCCTTCAACTCCGCGATCCTCCAGGAAACCGACCGCGCCGCCGCCGGCAAGGAGGACCGGAAGGTCTATCCGCGCCTGCTCGCCGTCGACAACGAGCTGGTGGTCCCTGTCAACACCATGACCCGCGTGCTCGTCACCGCGACCGACGTGATCCACTCTTTTGCCATGCCGTCGTTCGGCATCAAGATCGACGCCGTTCCGGGCCGCACCAACGAGACCTGGTTCAAGGCGGAGAAGGAAGGTATTTTTTACGGCCAGTGCTCGCAGCTCTGCGGCAAGGACCATGCCTTCATGCCGATCGCCATCCGTGTCGTCTCCGATGCGCAGTTCAAGACTTGGCTCGCGGCAGCCAAGACCGATCTGCCGGGCGCCAACAAGACTCTGATGGCCGCGGTCGACGGCCAGAACAAGGTAGCGGCCGCCGGCAACTGATGCCGCGGGTTAGCAAGATTTAGGGAACGGAGCGGAACATGGCAGACGCTGCAGCTCACGACGGGCACGACCACAAGCCTTATCACGGTTGGGTGCGCTGGGTTTATTCGACCAACCACAAGGACATCGGCACGCTCTACCTGATCTTCGCGATCATGGCTGGCATCATCGGCGGTGCCTTGTCGGTCGCCATCCGCATGGAGCTGCAGGAGCCTGGCATTCAGATCTTCAGCGGTCTGGCGCAGATGGTCTACGGCATGAACGGTGACGCCGCGATCGACGGCGGCAAGAGCATGTACAATGCCTTCGCCACCGCGCATGCCCTGATCATGATCTTCTTCATGGTCATGCCGGCGCTGATCGGCGGTTTTGCCAACTGGATGGTCCCGATCATGATCGGTGCGCCCGACATGGCGTTCCCGCGCATGAACAACATCTCCTTCTGGCTGCTGCCGCCGGCCTTCATCCTGCTGCTCACCTCGATGTTCGTGCCGAGCGCGCCGGGCGCCTTTGGCGTCGGTGGCGGCTGGACGCTTTATCCGCCGCTGTCGACCTCAGGCCAGCCCGGACCGGCGATGGATCTGGCGATCCTGTCGATCCACATTGCCGGTGCGTCGTCGATCCTTGGCGCCATCAACTTCATCACCACCATCTTCAACATGCGCGCGCCTGGCATGACGCTGCACAAGATGCCGCTGTTTGCCTGGTCGGTGCTGGTCACCGCCTTCCTGCTGCTTTTGTCGCTGCCGGTTCTGGCCGGCGGCATCACCATGCTGCTCACCGACCGCAATTTCGGCACGACCTTCTTTGCGCCTGACGGCGGCGGCGATCCGATCCTGTTCCAGCACCTGTTCTGGTTCTTCGGTCACCCGGAAGTGTACATCCTGATCCTGCCGGGCTTCGGCATCATCAGCCACGTCATCTCGACCTTTTCGAAGAAGCCGGTGTTCGGCTATCTCGGCATGGCCTACGCCATGGTGGCTATCGGCGCCGTCGGCTTCATCGTCTGGGCGCACCACATGTACACGACCGGCCTGTCGCTCGACACGCAGCGCTATTTCGTCTTCGCCACGATGGTCATCGCGGTGCCGACAGGCGTGAAGATTTTCTCCTGGATCGCGACGATGTGGGGTGGGTCGATCTCGTTCAAGACGCCGATGTTGTGGGCGCTGGGCTTCATCTTCCTGTTCACCATCGGTGGCGTTACCGGCGTCCAGTTGGCCAATGCCGGTCTCGACCGTTCGCTGCATGACACCTATTTCGTCATCGCGCACTTCCACTACGTGCTGTCGCTGGGCGCGGTGTTCGCCATCTTCGCCGGCTGGTACTACTGGTTCCCGAAGATGACCGGCTACATGTATTCGCCCGTCATCGCCAACACCCACTTCTGGGTCACCTTCGTCGGCGTGAACCTGATCTTCTTCCCGCAGCACTTCCTCGGCCTCGCCGGGATGCCGCGCCGCACCATCGACTATCCGGACGCATTTGCCGGCTGGAACATGGTGTCGTCCTACGGTTCGTATATTTCGGCCGTTGCCGTGGCGATCTTCCTCTATGGCGTGTTCGAAGCCTTCCAGAAGAAGCGGATCGCCGGTGCCAATCCGTGGGGCGAGGGTGCAACGACGCTCGAATGGCAGCTGCCTTCGCCGCCGCCCTTCCACCAGTGGGAACAGCTGCCGAAGATCAAGTAAGGCGGCTGCCCGCTCGAATACGAAACCGCCGGTCCGCCGGCGGTTTTGGCCAACGGAATGATGGACTTAAGTACGCATGGCCCTTGTCGACGACCCATTGATTGACGAAGCGGGCTTTCGCATGTCGGAAGCGACGGCGGGCGATTTCTTCGCCCTGCTGAAGCCGCGCGTCATGTCGCTGGTGGTGTTCACCGCCTTTGTCGGTCTCGTCGCCGCACCGGTGACCATCAACCCGCTGCTGGCCGTGATCGCCATCCTGGCTATTGCAATAGGTGCTGGCGCCTCCGGTGCGCTCAACATGTGGTACGACGCCGACATAGACGCGGTGATGACCAGGACCGCCAGCCGTCCGGTCCCGGCCGGCCGCATCCAGCCGCACGAGGCGTTGAGCTTCGGGCTGGTGCTTTCGGTGCTGTCGGTGATGACGCTCGGCGTGCTGGTCAACTGGCTGTCGGCGACGCTGCTGGCCTTCACCATCTTCTTCTATGCCGTCGTCTACACGATGTGGCTGAAGCGCTGGACGCCGCAGAACATCGTCATCGGCGGTGCTGCCGGCGCCATTCCGCCAGTCATCGGCTGGGCCGCGGTGACCGGAACGGTCAGCCTCGAAAGCCTGATCCTGTTCCTGATCATCTTCCTGTGGACGCCGCCGCATTTCTGGGCGCTGGCACTGTTCAAGTCCGAGGATTACGCAAAGGCCGGCATCCCGATGATGCCGAACGTCGCCGGACACGCTTCGACCCGCCGCCAGATCTTCGCCTATGCGCTGGTGCTGGCCCCGGTTGGGGTGGCGCCGTGGCTGCTTGGCTACACCACGCCGATCTATGGCGTGGCCGCCGCGCTGCTCGGGGTCGGTTTTGTCTGGTACGCGTGGAAAGTGTTTGGCATGGCCGACGACGACCGCGTCATGAAACCCGCCAAGGCCCTGTTTGCCTATTCGCTGCTTTATCTCTTCGCCATCTTCGCTGCCTATCTGGCCGACAGCGTTGTCGAACGCGCGCTTGCCATGGGTGGAGCATGACCATGATCGAGGAAAAGCTCGAGACTGTCACGTTGACCGAGCGTCAGAAGAAGGCCCAGCGCAGCCGTTCCATCGCCATTGGCGTGGCGCTGGCGTTGCTGGTCGTCATTTTCTACGTCGCGACCATCGTGAAGTTCGGCCACAATCTGGGCACGATGTGATGAGCGTCGAGACGTCCAAAAAGGTGATGGGCAAGAACAGCAACGTCATTGTCGCGGCTGTCTGCCTTGCCTTCTTCACCGGCATGATCGGTATGGCCTATGCCGCGGTGCCGCTCTACAAGATGTTTTGCCAGGCGACAGGCTATGGTGGCACGACGCAACGTGCCGAGAAGCAATATGCTGGCCGTGTGCTCGACCGTGAGATCACCGTTCGCTTCGATGCCAACATCGCCGGCGTGCCGTGGGACTTCCAGCCGGTCCAGCGCTCGATGACCATGAAGATCGGCGAGACGGTGCAGGCGCACTACAAAGCCACCAACAAGTTCGATCGCCCCGTGACCGGCCGCGCCACCTTCAATGTGCAGCCGGAACTGGCGGGTCCCTACTTCAACAAGGTCGAGTGTTTCTGTTTCACCGACACGACGCTGAAGCCCGGCGAGACGCTGGACATGCCGGTCCTGTTCTATGTGGACCCCGATATCGTCAACGTCCCGGAACTGAAGGACGTGAAGACGATCACACTGTCCTATACGATGTTCCCGGTCGAGAAGACCAAGCCGGTCGCCTCCTCGGAGCCGACTCAGGGCAATAGCAAGACAATTTCGAATACCGAAGCAAATCTCGGGGGTTGATATGGCAGACGCGCACGCACACGCAAAACCACAGCATGACTATCATCTCGTCGATCCGAGCCCGTGGCCTTTCCTGGGATCGGTAGGGGCGCTCGTCACCGCTTTTGGCGGCGTCTGCCTGATGGAGTACCTGAAGGGCGGCTCGTTCCCGATCTTCGGCTTCAACATCGCCAATCCGTGGCTGTTCTTCATCGGTATCGTGATCGTCCTCTACACCATGTTCGCCTGGTGGTCGGATACGATCAAGGAAGCGCATGAGGGCCATCACACGCGTGTCGTGTCACTGCATCTGCGCTACGGCATGATCATGTTCATCGCCTCGGAGGTGATGTTCTTCGTTGCCTGGTTCTGGGCCTATTTCGACGCCAGCCTGTTTCCGAGCGAAGTCCAGCAATATGCCCGCACCGCGTTTACCGGCGGTGTCTGGCCGCCGAAGGGCATGGAGGTTCTCGATCCCTTCCATTTGCCGCTCTACAATACCGTCATCCTGCTCCTGTCGGGCACCACGGTCACCTGGGCGCACCATTCGCTCATCCATGGCGATCGCAAGGGCCTGATCAACGGCCTGGTGCTGACCGTCGGCCTCGGCATGCTGTTCACCATGGTACAGGCCTACGAGTACATGCACGCTCCGTTCGCCTTCAAGGATTCCATCTATGGCGCCACCTTCTTCATGGCGACCGGCTTCCACGGCTTCCATGTCATCATCGGCACGATCTTCTTGGCTGTCTGCCTGATCAGGGCGATGAAGGGCGATTTCACCCCCAAGCAGCATTTCGGCTTCGAGGCGGCCGCCTGGTATTGGCACTTCGTCGACGTGGTCTGGCTGTTCCTGTTCGCATCGATCTACGTTTGGGGATCGGTCGGCGCGGTGATCGAAGGCCACTGATCCGGGCCTCGGAATTTCGATTTTGAGAGGGCGGCCGCGGCGACGTGGCCGCCTTCTTCTTTTCGGCGCAATGATTGCCGATCGATAGCCCATGCGGCTGACAATTCCCTGGGCGATTTGCGCATTCATGATCACGGCATTTCCGACGCTTGCCGCGGAAAGGGTCGATCTGGTGCGTGTCGACAAGTCGGAACGGCGGCTTGAGCTGATCGACGACGGCAAGGTGCTGCGAAGCTACGGCATCGCGCTCGGCGGCGATCCTGTCGGGCACAAGCATCAGGAAGGAGATCAACGCACGCCCGAGGGGAACTATGTCCTCGACTGGCGCAACCCGAACAGTATCGCGCATAAGTCGATCCATATTTCGTATCCCAATGCAGACGATCTGGCGGCCGCGAAGGCGCAATGTCGACGCGGGCGGTATGATCATGATCCACGGCCAGCCAAACGGTTTCGGCTGGTGGGGCTGGCTGCTTCAATTGGTCGACTGGACCGACGGCTGTATTGCGGTTACGGACTCCGACATGGACGAAATCTGGGCACTGGTGGCCGATGGCACACCGATCGAGATCGAGCGGTAAGCATGAGCGACAAGACGATCTGGCCGCCGATCGATCCGAGATCGAGCGGTAAGCAATGAGCGACGATGCTTCCATGAGTGAAGATAGGGCGATCTGGCCTCCGATCGACCCGATTTCGGCCGGCCTGCACGGCCGCTGTCCGCGTTGCGGCGAGGGGCGACTGTTTTCCGGTTTCCTCACCGTCGGCAAGCGCTGCGTCAATTGCGGCCTCGACTATTCCTACGCCGATGCCGGCGACGGACCGGCGGTCTTCGTCATCCTGATCATCGGCTTCCTCATTGTCGGTCTGGCGCTCTGGGTTGAAGTCACGCTGAGCCCGCCGCTCTGGCTGCATCTGCTGGTCTGGATCCCGCTGGCTGTCGTGTTGTGCCTGACGGCGCTGCGGCTGATCAAGGGCGTGCTGCTTACCCTGCAATACCGCAACAAGGCGGCCGAGGGCCGGCTGGATCGCGGCGAATGAGCGAGGCATCCGTCAAAGCTGGTGGCCGTCCGCGGCCACGGACGGCATTGCTTTTCAGCCTTGGCCTTGTGCTGTTCCTGATCCTGCTCGCGCTCGGCACCTGGCAGGTCCAGCGCCTGTACTGGAAGGAAGGTCTTCTCGAGACCATCGACCAGCGCACCCACTCAGTGCCACGGCCGCTGGCCGAGGTTGAGAAAGAATTCACCGCCACCGGCGACGTCGACTACACGCCGGTCACCGTCACCGGCACGTTCCTGCATCAAGGTGAACGGCATTTCTACGCGACCTGGGAAGGCGAAGCGGGCTTCAACGTCTATACGCCGCTTGCCCTGGACGATGGCCGCTTCGTCCTGATCAATCGCGGCTTCGTGCCTTACGATCTGAAGGATGCCGCCAAGCGCGCCAAGGGACAGGTGACAGGCAAGGTGACGATCACGGGACTTGCCCGCAATCCGCTGCCGGCAAAGCCTTCGATGATGCTTCCCGACAACGACGTGGCGAAGAACATCTTCTACTGGAAAGACCGCGACGTGATGGCGGCGAGCGCCGGGCTGCCGGCGGGTGCTGCGCTGGTGCCGATCTTCATCGACGCCGACAAGACGCCAAATCCAGGCGGATTGCCGGTTGGCGGCGTCACCATCATCGACCTGCCGAACAGCCATCTGCAATATGCGATGACCTGGTATGGCCTGGCCGCGGCACTCGCCGCCGTGCTCATCTTGCGGCTTCGCCGCCCCGCGAAAGAGGAATGAACGCGACCGACATCCTTGACAGGGCCATCGCCCTTGACAGGACGGGGGTAGGCACCTCATTTCGGCTCTGATCAACCGGCCCGGATTCATGCTTCAAACAAAGACCAAGCCACCTCTGACGATCCGGCTCTGCCAGCCGCGCGGTTTTTGCGCCGGTGTCGACCGTGCCATCCAGATCGTCGTGCTGGCGCTGAAGAAATATGGCGCGCCGGTCTATGTCCGCCATGAGATCGTGCACAACCGCTATGTCGTCGAGGGGCTGCAAAGCCTTGGCGCGGTCTTCATCGAGGAACTCTCCGAGATCCCGGCCGAACATCGCCAGAGCCCGGTCGTGTTCTCGGCGCATGGCGTGCCGAAGTCGGTGCCGGCGGATGCCCAGGCGCGCAACCTCTTCTATCTGGATGCCACTTGCCCGCTGGTGTCGAAAGTCCACAAGCAGGCGATGCGCCATCAGCGGCTTGGCCGCCATGTGCTCCTGATCGGCCATGCCGGACATCCCGAGGTGATCGGCACCATGGGCCAGCTGCCGGACGGAGCGGTGACACTGATCGAGACCGAGGCCGATGCCGCCAAGCTCGCGCCTGCCGACCCGCAGGCGCTCGGCTTCGTTACCCAGACCACTTTGTCGGTCGAGGACACCGCCGGCATCATCCGCGCCTTGCAGGATCGCTTTCCAGCCCTGCAGGCACCGGCGGCGGAATCGATCTGCTACGCCACCACCAACCGCCAGGAGGCGGTCAAGGAGACCGCCGCCGGCGCCGATCTCTACCTGATCGTCGGCGCGCCCAATTCCTCCAATTCGCGGCGCCTTGTCGAAGTGGCGGAGCGTGCCGGCGCCTCGATGTCGCTTCTCGTGCAGCGCGCCGCCGAGATTCCGTGGAATGACATCGGCAACATCTCGACGCTCGGCCTGTCGGCCGGTGCGTCGGCGCCCGAAATCATCGTCGACGAGATCATCGACGCGTTCCGCCAGCGCTTCGATGTCACGATCGATCTGGCCATCACGGCCACGGAAACGGAGGATTTTCCGGTCATGCGGGTACTGCGCGATGTCGAACTGACGCGGGCCGACATGGCCTTCGTCAATGGAGCCGCGTAAGGCACATGGCGGTCTACACCGACGTTGCGGAAGGCGAACTCGGCGCATTCCTGAAGCACTATCCGGTCGGCGATCTCCTGTCTTACAAGGGCATCGCCGAAGGCACCGAGAACTCGAACTTCCTGCTGCACACCTCCAGCGGCTCCTACATCCTGACGCTCTATGAAAAGCGGGTCGAGAAGGCGGATCTGCCGTTTTTCCTCGGCCTGATGGGCCATCTCGCCAACAAGGGCGTGTCCTGCCCGCTGCCGGTGACCGCACATGACGGTAGCGTCATAGGCACGCTCGCCGGTAGGCCGGCGGTCATCATCACCTTCCTCGAAGGGCTTTCGCTGCGGCGGCCGACATCGACGCATTGCGCCGAGGTCGGCAAGGCGCTGGCGCAGTTGCATCTGGCTGGCGCCGATTTTTCGATGACGCGCCCCAATGCCTTGGCCATCGACGGCTGGCGCAAGCTCTGGAACGCGGCGCGCGACCGCGCCGACGAGGTCGAGCCGGGCCTTGCGGCCGAGGTCGATGCCGACTTCGCCGACTTCGAGCACAACTGGCCGAAGGATCTGCCGCAAGGCATCATCCATGCCGATCTTTTCCCCGACAACGTCTTCTTTCTTGGCGAAAAGCTCTCCGGCTTGATCGATTTCTATTTCGCCTGCGACGATCTCTACGCCTACGATGTCGCCACCTGCCTCAACGCCTGGTGCTTCGAGAAGGATTTTTCCTTCAACCTCACCAAGGGCCAGGCGTTGCTTGCCGGCTATCAGAGCGTGCGCTCCCTGAGCGACCAGGAAAAGGCGGCGCTGCCAATGCTGGCGCGCGGTTCGGCGCTGCGCTTCATGCTGACCCGGCTGTACGACTGGCTGAATGTTCCCGATGGTGGGCTGGTGATGAAACGCGATCCGACCGAGTATATCCGCAGGATGCGGTTCCACCGGGCGATCAGATCTCCTTCGGAATATGGATTGGCCTGATATGGGGTATCATGAGCAAACAGGTTGAGATCTTCACCGACGGCGCCTGTTCGGGCAACCCCGGCCCCGGCGGCTGGGGCGCGATCCTGCGCTTCAACGGCACCACCAAGGAGCTTTCCGGGGGCGAGGCCGAGACGACCAACAACCGCATGGAGCTTCTCGCCGCCATCTCGGCGCTGAATGCGCTGAAGGAACCTTGCACCGTCGAGCTTCACACCGACAGCAAATATGTCATGGATGGCATCTCCAAGTGGATCCACGGCTGGAAGAAGAACGGCTGGAAGACCGCCGACAAGAAGCCGGTCAAGAACGGTGAACTCTGGCAGGCACTCGACGAAGCCAACAAGCGCCACAAAGTCACCTGGAACTGGGTCAAGGGCCATGCCGGCCATACCGAAAACGAGCGCGCCGACGAACTCGCGCGCGAAGGCATGGCACCGTTCAAGAAAGGCCCGTTCAAGCCTGCAGCAGCGCCGAAGCCGGCCGCGCAGGCAAAACAGCCGGCAGTTGCGAAAGCACGGCGGTCGACCCAGAGCTATTGATTCCGGGAGCGGGGCGGCTCTCAGCCGAGGACCTCTATCGTGCCGATCCTCTACTATGTCACGCATCCCCAGGTTCGGGTCGATGCCGAAGTTCCAGTGCCGGAATGGGGACTATCCGATATCGGACGCGCGAGAGCGTTTGCAATGCTCGATCAGCCCTGGATCGGGCCGGTCCGGCGTATCGTGTCGTCGGCTGAACGCAAGGCGATGGAAACCGCCGAGATCCTCGCGACGCATCTCGGCCTTCCGGTGGAGGTGAGGGAGCGGATGCATGAGAACGATCGATCGGCAACTGGCTTCCTGCCGCCGCCGGAGTTCGAAGCGGTAGCGGACCAGTTCTTTGCCAATCCACGCGAAAGCGTTCGCGGGTGGGAGCGGGCCATCGATGCGCAGCATCGGATCGTGAGCGAGGTCGACACCGTGCTCCGCACCAATGACGCCGACGACATTGCCTTCGTGGGCCATGGAGGGGTGGGAACGCTGCTGCTCTTGTCTCTTAGTGGTCGCGAGATCAGCCGCGAAGCGGATCAGCCAGTCGGCGGCGGCAACTATTTTGCTTACGATCTTCCTGCGCGCCGTGTTCTCCACGGCTGGCGGCCGATTGACAGGCCGGCACAGCCGTAAACGCTTAGCTGACCAGCAGCGCCGTGCCCCAAAGCCCAAGTGCGAACACCGTGTGTGACACCAGGTTCAGCGCACGGATCTGCATCGGGTTGGGGCGCTTCGAGGCGGCCCAGCCGGCGCCCATGCCGGGCGCCAGCAGGAACCAGCCGGCGCCGACGGTGACGATGCCGAGGATGAAGGCCGGCAGGAATGTCGGAGCGGCAAGCCAACCCGCTCCGGCCAGCACCACCAGGATGATGCCGTAGACGATGCCGACAAAATAATGAAAGGCCCAGCCCAGCGCCTTTTCATGCGCGTAAGGCGCGGCATTGCCGATATCGTCGTGGAAGACCTTGTCGCCGAGATGCCAGACCCAGCGACCGACCGGCCCCCAGTTCGGCCGTGGCTGGCCGAACGTCTTGTGCAGGAAGATGGCCCAGAGATCCATCAGCAGGGTGGCGCCGATGCCGATCGCGATAGCGCGCCAGAAGATATCAAACATCGCTAGGGTCCCCTCAAGGCAAGCCCTCGACTAGAGGCGCGATCGTGGTTGTGGTCCCACGCCCGACGCCTCGCTGAAGTTCAGAGCTGTCCCAGAATATGAGCCGCGCCGGACTCGTCGACACCGGGCTTGGTCTCGATATTGAGCGCGGTGACCTTGCCGTCGTCGACGATCATCGAAAACCGCTTCGAACGCAGCCCCATGCCACCGGCGGAAAGGTCATTGTCGAGGCCCACCGCTTTGGCGAAGTCGCCACTGCCGTCGGCGAGGAACAGTATCTTGCCCTCACCGCCGGTGAAGCGCGCCCAGGCGCCCATGACGTGGACGTCATTGACCGAAACGACGGCGATGGTGTCGACGCCACGCGCCAGGATGGCGTCATGGTTCTCGAGATAGCCGGGCAAATGGTTGTTGCTGCAGGTCGGTGTGAAGGCGCCGGGAACCCCAAACAGCACGACCTTCTTGCCCGAGAAAATCTCGGCCCCGGTGATCGGCTTGGCGCCATCGGCGCTCATCGTCTTGAAGGTCACGTCAGGCAGCTTGTCGCCAACGGAAATGGTCATGGATTCCTCGCTTGGGAAAATGGGGAAGGACGTGTCTTTGCGTAGCGAACTCAACGGCGTCCTGCAACCGTTCGGGCGGCCTGGATCAAGGGAAAGGCAGAACCCCTTCGACCGCGCCCGCCGAACTCGTCAGCGTATAGTGAAGCCCGCCATCCGTCGGCGTCGTCGACGGGCGATCGAGGATCGGCACGGTGAAGATCAGCTTGCCGTCCTTTTCGCTGCGGGCAGGGGTGCCGAACATGTAGTCCCGCTCGCCGGCAACGAAGAAATCCGCCGCCTCCGGATCACCGGGAAAGCTCGCCTCGACAATCAGCGTCTCATGGTCGCCCGGCAGGACATTGATGCCGAAATCGGATCTCGCGGGCGCCGGCAGTGCCGTGAAACTCGCCTTCACCAGCGCCGCGTCCTCGGTATTGTCCGGATCGGAGGCGGGATCGACGGTCAGCCGCGTCTGCACTGGAATGCAGATCGTTTCGCAGATGCCGAGAAAAATGTCGGCATCGATGACCGCCGGCTGGTTCGGCGCCCCCAGCGTGAATGTCACCGGCAGCGAAACCGGATAGTTGTAGCCTGCCCATTTGCCATAGCCGTCGTCATGGCGCTGCGGGGCAGGAAACGACAGAGTGGCGTCGGTGATGTTGGTGCTGGCTGAAATGTCGAGCTGCGGCGGCACGCCCGCATCGCCCGGGTCGCGCCAGTAGGTCTTCCAGCCGGGCTTGAGCGCTATGTCGAGGACGCCCTGGATGCGGCCGGCATCATCGGCCTTGCCTGATGTCACCAGCCGGACCTTGCCGCCTTCGCTGTTGTACCATGCCGATGAAGAGGCGGCGGCGGGAAGAGCGGTTGCCGATCCGATGGCGGCGCCGAGCAGCAGGATTTTCAAGCTTTGCATGGCGGTGATTTGATCGTCCGTTCGTGGCCGCGCAATGATTTCATGGCCTTGCCGGTATCATATTTGCGTGACCTCGAGGGAGAAGAATACTCGAGCCGGCGCCATAGGCTTTGGTCGAATCCCGCACGGCGCATCTTTTCGGCGCTTTGGAAACGCGTTACGCTCCCTTTCATGGACTTGTTGCGCCACAAGAAGACGGTCGCCAGCCGCGGCTTTCTCGACGATCAGTTCCTGATTGCCATGCCTGGCATGAAGGACGACCGTTTCACGCGCTCGGTCATCTATGTCTGCGCGCACTCGGATGAAGGCGCCATGGGCCTGATCATCAACCAGACGCAGCAGATGCTGTTTCCGGACCTGCTCGTGCAACTGGGCATCATGAACGAACAGGAGGCGATCCGCTTGCCGGCGCAGGCGCGCGATTTCGTCGTGCGCAATGGCGGGCCCGTCGATCGCAGCCGGGGCTTTGTCCTGCATTCGGGTGACTACCGGGTGGAATCGTCGCTGACCGTTTCGGACGACATCTGCCTGACCGCGACCGTCGACATCTTGCGCGCCATATCGTCTGGCCGCGGGCCGCGTCACGCGCTGATGGCGCTCGGCTATTCCGGCTGGGGCGCCGGCCAATTGGAGACCGAGATCGCCGAGAATGGCTGGCTGACCTGTCCGGCCAGTGCCGAGCTTCTGTTCGACACCGACATCGAGCGCAAATACGACCGGATCCTCGCCTCGATCGGCATTGATCTCGCCCATCTCAGCCTCGCGGCCGGACACGCCTGAATAACCTCCGTTCGAGGTTAGCCGGAGCCCTACCGATTTCGTCATCCTAGGGCGAAGCAGGAGCGAAGCTCCGTCGCGGAGGCCCTAGGATCCATGCCGTGAGCTCAGCCGAAGGATGCAGCGGAGCAGAATTCTGAACCGTTCCAACGCCTTAACGTCACGGCGTGGATCCTCGGGTCTGCGCTGCGTCGCTTCGCTCCTTGCTCCGCCCGCGGATGACGAAGCGATTGATATCTCGGCCAATCGCCAAGGCCTCAGCCACCGCGCTTGAACGATACGCGTCAACCCGATCACGCCTGCGTCAGCGGATATTGCTCTTTCAGCGTCTTCAGCACCTGGTCGCCTGGCATTGGTGCGCCGAACATGAAGCTCTGCACATATTCGCAGCCCATCTGGCGCAGTTCCAGCGCATCGCTTTCGTCCGAAATCCCCTCGGCGACGACGGACAGGCCGAGCTCATGCGCCATGTTGACCATCGATTTGAGCAGCACCGCCCGCTTCGGCGTGTTGTCGTCGACGAAGCTCTTGTCGATCTTGATGGTGTCGAAGGGGAAGCGCGTCAGATAGGCCAATGAGGAATAGCCGGTACCGAAATCGTCGAGCGACAGGCCGATGCCGAGCTGCTTCAGCTTGGTCAGCACATGGGCGGTCTGCTCGGGATTGTCCATGACGAGCGATTCGGTGAGTTCGAGCCGGAAGCAGCGCGGCTTGAGATTGGCCCGCGCGATGACCGAGCGGACGTCGCTGACCAGGTCGCGGCGGATCAACTGGCGGCTGGACAAATTGACCGAGACCGACAGCGGCGCGTCGCCGATCTGCTTTTGCCAGCTGGCAAGGTCTTCCGCCGCCTGCTGCATGGCGAACAGGCCGAGCTGCACGATCAGCCCGCAGCTTTCGGCGACCGGGATGAAATCCGCCGGCGGGATCATGCCGCGACGCGGATGGTCCCAGCGCAGCAGCGCCTCGAAGCCGGCGACGCTGCCGTCCTCGAGCCGCACGATCGGCTGGTAGGCGAGGGTGAATTCGCGCCGTTCGATGGCGCGGCGCAGGTCGGATTCGAACTGCAGCCTGTCGGTGCCGACGGTGCGGAAAGCCGGACGGAACGGCTCGATCCTGTCGCCGCCGAAGCGCTTGGCCTGATGCATGGCAAGCTCGGCATCCTTGACCATGTCCTCGGCCGACATCTGCGGCGAATTCCAGGTGATCAGCCCGATCGACGCGGTCAGCACGATCTCGCGCTTGGCGAAGGTGATCGGGTTGTTGATGGCATGCTTGATGGCGTCCGCCACGGCGGCGATGCGGGCCGGGTCCTGTTCGGACAGCAGCATCAGCGCGAACTGGTCGCCGGCAAAGCGCGACAGCGAATCCTTCGGCTTGAGCAGCCGGTGCAGGCGCCGCGCGATGGTGAGCAGAATGGTGTCGCCGGCCGAGATGCCGAGCCCGTCATTGACCTGCTTGAAACGGTCGATGTCGATGACGAAGACGGTCGGGCGCACTTTCTCCTCGGTGCGTGCGATCGAGATGATCGCTTCCAGCCGGTTCATCAACAATTCGCGGTTCGGCAGCCCGGTCAGATTGTCGTGCACGGCATCGTGCAGCAACCTTTCCTCGGACTTTTTCTGCTCGGTGACGTCGACCATGGTGCCGACGCAGCGAATCACTTCGCCATCCGATCCGATCACCGGCCGTGCCCTGAGCGAGAACCAGTGATAGTGCCCATCGGCGCCGCGCAGGCGAAAATTCTGCGATACCCGGCCGCGCCGGTGTTCGAGCACGACGTCGAGTGTGGTTCGGAAGGTGTCGCGGTCGTCGGCATGAAGCACCGGCAGCCAGTTGCGCGCCGCGCCACCCAGGCTGTTCGGCGCCAGGCCGAGCTGGATGCTGACATCGGGCTTGGTGACGACGCGGTCGCGCAGCACGTCCCAGTCCCACACCGTGTCGCCCGATCCAGCCACCGCCAGCGCCTGCCGCTCGAGGTCGGAGAACAGGCCCTGATGCAGCGCGCCGCCGGCAAAGGCATGCTGCATGACGGTGAAGCCGATCAGAAGGATGATAAGGATCAGCCCACCGCCCAAGGCCGGCTGGGCGATATCATTGTCGAGCATGCCGGTGATCGCCATCCACGATCCGCACAGCCACAACAGCACCATGACCCAACTGGGCACCAGCATGATGGCGCGGTCGTAGCCGCGTATGCCGAGGAAGATGATCAGGCCGAGCCCGGTCAGCGCGGTGGCGGCGAAGGACAGCCGGGCGATACCGGCGGCGACCGCCGGATCGACGATGGCGACGCCGGCGATCAGCACCAGCCCGAGGATCCAGACCAGCGCGCCGTAGCTGAAATGGCCGTGCCATCGGTTGAGGTTGAGATAGGCGAACAGGAACACCACGAAGGTTCCCGCCAGCGCCACCTCCGTTCCCGCTCGCCACATCTGCTCATTGCCGGGCGAGATCTCGATGATCTTGTTGAGGAAGCCGAAATCGACGCAGATATAGGCCAGAACCGCCCAGGCAAGTGCCGCGGTCGCCGGGAACATGGAGGTTCCCTTGACCACGAAAAGGATGGTCAGGAACAGCGCCAGCAGGCCGGCAATGCCGATGACGATGCCGCGAAACAGCGTGTAGGAATTGACCGAGTCCTTGTAGGATTCCGGATCCCACAGATAAACCTGCGGCAGCTTTGGCGAGGCCAGTTCGGCGATGAAGGTGATCACCGTGCCGGGGTTCAGCGTCACCCGGAACACGTCCGCGTCGGGGCTGGTCTGGCGGTCGAGCGCGAAGCCCTCGCTGGGCGTGATGGCGGCGATGCGTGTCGAGCCGAGATCCGGCCAGAAGATACCGGAATTCACCAGCCTGAAATGCGGCGCGACGATCAGCCTGTCGAGCTGCTGGTCGGTGGTGTTGGCGAGCGCGAACACCGCCCAGTCGCCGGTCGAACGCGCATCATTGGCCTCGACCTCGATGCGCCGCACGATGCCGTCCGGCCCGGGCGCGGTCGACACCTGGAAATTCTCGCCCTGGTTCCGGTAGATCTCGACGGCGCCTGAAAGGTCGAGCGCGACGTCGTCACGGGCAATCTTGATTGGTTCGACGGCGAAGGCCGACGACGCCGCGCACAGCGTCAGGATTGTCGCGAGGACAAAGGCGAACAGCGGCCCGTTGCGCAGGAATTTCGTCAAAAATCAGTCCTTCGTTCCAACGCCCGGCGGATCGTCCGCGATCCGGGCGTAGAGGTAGTGGTCCTGCCAGATGCCGTTGATCCTGAGATAGGATCGCAGAAGTCCTTCGCGCCGGAATCCGGCTTTTTCAAGCACGCGGATCGACCGGATATTGTCGGGAATACAGGCCGCTTCGATCCGGTGCAACCTCAGCGTATCGAAGGCGAAGCGTGCCACCACCTTGACCGCGTCGGTCATCAGGCCACGACCGCCAAAGCGCTCGCCGATCCAGTAGCCGACATGGCCGCTTTGCGAGACGCCATGACGTATGTTGCCGAGCGTGATGCCACCCGCCAGCTTGCCGCTGCTCCTCTCGAAGATGAAGAAGGCGATCGCCGTCCCTTGCGCATAGTCTTCGCGATAGCGGCTGATGCGCAGCCGCCATGCGGTGCGGTCGAGTTCATCGGGAGTCCAGCGTGGCTCCCATGGTTCGAGGAAGGCCCGGCTTTCGCCACGCACTGCCGCCCACTCGCGGTAGTCGTTGGTGAATGGCACGCGCAGCGTGACGCGGTCGCCTTTCAGCGCCGGCAGGTCACGGCGAAAGAAAGGGAGCGCGAACACGACGCTTTGAGGGGCTTAGACGGCGAGCTTGCGGGCCGTGGTCTGCGTGCCCGCGAGCGATTCGAGGATCGCCTCGTATGGCGCCAGCGTACCCACAGGCCCGACAGCGGTAAGCGTCGGTTTGGTCGAGAACAATCGCGACGACAGATCGGTCAGCCGCTCGATCGTCAGCGCCGACAGCCGTTCCATCAGTTCCTCCTTGGCGATCGGCCGACCGAACAGAAGCAGTTGCCGGGCGATCTGCGAAGCGCGGCTGGCCGGGCTTTCGGCGGACATGATCAGCCCGGCGCGATACTGGGCGCGCGCGCGGTCGAGTTCTTCCTGCAGGATCTTCTCGCCGGCCTTCTGCAGTTCGTCGATGATGACCGGCACCAGTTCGGCGATGTCGCTCTGGCCGGTGGCGGCATGGACGCCGAAGACGCCGGTGTCGGAAAAGCCCCAATGGAAGGCATAGACCGAATAACACAGGCCGCGCTTCTCGCGGACCTCCTGGAACAGGCGCGACGACATGCCGCCGCCGAGGATCATCGACAGCACCTGCGAGGCATAGAAATCGCGTACATGATAGGCGCGGCCTTCGAATCCCAGGACGATCTGCGCGTCCATCAGGTCGCGGTCCTCGCGGAAGTCGCCGCCCACATATTGCGCATATTGCGGGATGGTGCTGTCTGCCTTGCTGCGGAAGCCGCCGAGCTGTTTTTCGACCTCGCGCACGAAATTGTCGTGCTTGATGTCGCCAGCAGCGACAATCACCATGCGCTCGGCGCCATATTGACGTTCGATGAAGTCGTGGAGTTGCTTGGAGGTGAAGGATTTGACCGTTTCGGGCGTGCCGAGAATGGAGCGCCCAATCGTCTGATGGCGATAGGCGGTTTCCGTGAAGCGGTCGAAAACGATGTCGTCGGGCGTGTCGTGCGCGGCGCCGATCTCCTGCAGGATCACATGCTGTTCGCGTTCGAGTTCCTGCGGGTCGAATTCGGACTCCTGCAGGATGTCGGCAAGGATGTCGACGGCCAGTGGCACGTCGTCGGAGAGCACCCTGGCATAGTAGGAGGTGGTCTCGACGCTGGTCGCGGCGTTGATCTCGCCGCCGACATCCTCGATTTCCGAGGCGATTTCGAAGGCGCTTCGCCGCTTCGTGCCCTTGAACGCCATGTGCTCGAGCAGATGGGCCATGCCATGCTCGTCGTCACGTTCATTGCGGGCACCCGACTTGACCCAGGCACCAAGGGCAACCGATTCGATGCTTTGAAGGGTTTCGGTGGCGACTGTCAGGCCGTTCGACAGACGGCTTACCTCAACACCCATATGGCTAGTACTCCCTAACGCGCCGCCCGCGTGTGGCGGCCGACATAATCTTCCACCATTTTCAGGTCGGATGGAAGTACCGTGTATTTTTCCTCCGCCGTCATCAACCCGCCTAGCCATGCGGGCAGGGCGGGCGAGATGCCGCTGGCGGCTTCGACGGCGGCCGGAAATTTTGCCGGGTGCGCGGTGCCCAGCACCACCATCGGCACGGCGCCTGCCGTCTTGCCTGCCGCGACATGCACGGCCGCCGCGGTGTGCGGATCGAGCAGATAGTTGCTGGCCGCGAGCGTCGAGCGGATGGTGGCGGCGACCTCGTCCATATCAGCCCGGCCGGCGTCGAATTCGGACCGCATCCCGGCGATTTGCTGGGTTTCGATGGTGAAGGCACCGGACTGCTTCAGGCTATCCATGTAGCGCCGCACGGTCGCGGCGTCACGGCCGGAGGCCTCGAACAGCAGGCGTTCGAAATTGGACGACACCTGGATATCCATCGACGGCGACGTGGTCGCGAAGACGCCCTTGGTGCGGTATTCGCCGGTCGCGAAAGTGCGCGCCAGGATATCGTTGTCGTTGGTGGCGATGACCAGCCGATCGATCGGCAGGCCCATCTTCTTGGCCGCATAGCCGGCGAAGATATCGCCGAAATTGCCGGTCGGCACCGTGAAGGAGACTGGCCTGTCCGGCGCGCCGAGCGACAGCGCCGAGGAGAAATAGTAGACGATCTGGGCCATGATGCGAGCCCAGTTGATCGAATTGACGCCCGAAAGCGCAACCCGGTCGCGAAAGCCGTGATCGTTGAACATGTCCTTGAGCAGGCCCTGGCAATCGTCGAAATTGCCTCCGATCGCCAGCGCATGGACGTTTTCAGCCGTCGATGTCGTCATCTGCCGCTGCTGCACCGGCGAGACGCGGCCGTGCGGGAAAAGGATGAAGATGTCGGTGCGGCTGCGCCCGGCAAAGGCATCGATTGCCGCCCCGCCAGTATCGCCCGAGGTGGCGCCGACGATGGTGGCGTGCTGATCGCGCTCGGCAAGCACATGGTCCATCAGCCGGGCGAGAAGCTGCATCGCCACGTCCTTGAAGGCGAGCGTCGGCCCGTGGAAGAGTTCCAGGATGAAGGTGTTGGGGCCGGTCTGCACCAGCGGGCAGACGGCCTCGTGGCGGAAGGTGGCATAGGCTTCGCGCACCAGCCGTTCGAATATGGGCGCCGGGATTTCGCCGCCGAGGAACGGCGACAGCACGCGGATGGCAAGATCGGGATAGGCAAGGCCGCGCATGGCGCGGATATCGGCTGCGGAAAACTGCGGCCACTCGCGCGGCACATAGAGCCCGCCGTCGCGCGCCAGCCCAGCCAGCACGGCGTCGGAAAATCCAAGAACGGGGGCTTCGCCGCGGGTACTCACATATTGCATGTCACAAATCCGTTACTGCTTGGCTTTTCCGTCCACCGCAAGGTGGTTAATTTCTGCGCTGGCTCAGTCGCATTTTTGCCGCGCGGTTGATATACGTCACCAGCTTTGCGAGAGGGAAGTGCAGTTTCATGGCGTTTCGTACATTCAGTGGTCGCTTTTTGGCGGGTCTTGCGCTCACCGGCTTTATGCTTGCCGCCGCCGGCTGCCAATCGGGCGACAATGGCATCCTGAACCTCGGCATCGGCAAGAAGGATCCGACGGCGCCGCCACCGCCCCAGGATCCCAAGATCCTGGCCAGCCAGTTGCAGGCCTATTGTCCCAGAGTGACGGTGCGTGACGGCACGGCATTCTTCAACACCTATTCCAAGGACACCCAGAAGCCCAAGCCCAAGGTCAAGAAGACCGGCGACGCCGCGGTGGATGCCGCGGCCCAGGCCGAGGCTGACGCCGCCGCTGGAACTCCGCCCGACGAGTCGGCGAACATCATCTACCAGGCATCGGTCAGCGACGTGACACGCGACTGCAGCCGTGCCAACGGCCAGCTGACGATGAAGATCGCGGTCGCCGGCAAGATCGTGCCGGGACCGAAATTCTCGCCCGGCACCATCACCATGCCGATCCGCACGGCGGTGATGCACGGCACCGAAGTGCTTTACTCGCAGATCCACCAATATCAGGTCCAGGTCACCGATCCTTCGGTCGCTACGCAGTTCGTCTTCACAGATCCCAATGTCGTCGTGCCTGAGCCGACGGCGCAGGACTATCAGGCCTTTGCCGGCTATGATGAAAACGCGCCGAAGACGACTGCGGACAAGCCGAAGAAGAGGAAGAGAACCGCCGCGACGAACTAAGTCTCGGCAATTGCGCGAAGCGTGCGTCGCAACGCACGCTTTTCAGGCGTCCGCCGACCACTCCGACAGCGCCGCGATCACGCTTTTCAACTCCGCCCAGCGGCGGATCACCGTCTCGGCGCCGGCCTCCGTCAACGCGTCGGCATGGCCGAGATAGCTGTGGGCGGCGCCGGTGAAGCCGATCACGCGCATGCCTGCCGCCCTGGCGCCGTGGACGCCGTGCACGGAATCCTCGATGACGAAAGTGTTTGCCGGGTTGGCGTTGAGTGTCTCCGCCGCGAACAGGAACACGTCGGGCGCTGGCTTGGTCTTCTTGCTTGGTATTTCCAGGGCCGAAAAGATCCGGCCGGCGAAAAACGGCAGCAGATGCACCTTCTCCAGCATGAATTCGATCCGTTCCGAGCGAGAATTCGAGCAGACGCAGCGCGGCGCCGTCACTGCGGCGACCGCCTCGCGAACCCCGTCTATGGCACGTACGTCGCTGCGCAGTTTGCGGTCGACCAGGTCTTCGGCGCGGTCGATCAGCGAGGCCTGGAACGGAATGCTGGATTTCTCCTCGACCCGCATCATGATGTCCTTGAAGGTCAGTCCGGCATAGGTCTCGGAAATCTCCTCGGCCGATATTTCGTACCCGGCTAGGGTCAGCAGTTCCGCCTCGACGCGGGCGGCGATGATTTCGGAATCGACGAGCACGCCGTCGCAATCGAAGATAACAAGGTCTGGCTGGGGCATGGCGATCCGGACAATGGGAGGATGAGAGGCCTCGGGGGCTCAGGCGGCGCGGCATACACCAACAGGGCGACCTTCGCAAATTCGCCAGACCGTCCCTTGGCCTTCACCGAATATTTACGCTGATCGGTAACCATAACAGAGAGTAAAACAGTAACGCGTGCCTTGGGTGTCAGAATGTCTGCCGTGCGTCTTCTCGACGAGCTATCCCACGCTCCCCAGCAATCCGAATGGCTGGATACGATCCTCAAGGGCGACTGCGTCGCCGCGCTCGACCGGCTGCCAGAAAAGTCGATCGATGTCATCTTCGCCGATCCGCCCTACAATCTGCAGCTGGACGGCGCCCTGCATCGTCCCGATCAGTCGAAGGTCGATGCCGTGGACGACGACTGGGACCAGTTCGAGAGTTTCGAGGCCTATGACGCCTTCACGCGTGCCTGGCTTCTGGCGGCGCGCCGGGTGCTGAAGCCAAACGGCACCATCTGGGTCATCGGCTCCTATCACAACATCTTCCGGGTCGGCGCCAAGATGCAGGATCTCGGCTTCTGGATCCTCAACGACGTCGTCTGGCGCAAGACCAACCCGATGCCGAATTTCCGTGGCCGCCGCTTCCAGAATGCGCATGAGACGATGATCTGGGCTACGCGTGACCAGAAGGGCAAGGGCTACACCTTCAACTACGAAGCGATGAAGGCGTCCAATGACGACATCCAGATGCGCTCCGACTGGCTGTTTCCGATCTGCACCGGCGGCGAGCGGCTGAAGAACGACAATGGCGACAAGCTGCATCCGACGCAGAAGCCGGAAGCGCTGCTTGCCCGCATCATGATGGCCTCGACCAAACCGGGCGACATCGTGCTCGATCCCTTCTTCGGCTCCGGTACCACCGGCGCGGTGGCCAAGCGCCTCGGCCGCCATTTCGTCGGCATCGAACGCGAGCAGGCCTATATCGACGCCGCCAACGAGCGCATCGACGCGGTGCGGCCGCTGGATGGCGCAGACCTCACCGTGCTGACCGGCAAGCGTGCCGAGCCGCGCGTTGCCTTCGTCAGCCTGATCGACACCGGGCTGATGATGCCGGGTGCGACGCTCTACGACGCCAAGAAGCGCTGGGCGGCCAAGGTGCGCGCCGACGGTACGGTGGCGATCGGCGACAGTGCCGGCTCGATCCACAAGATCGGCGCCGAAGTGCAGGGGCTGGACGCCTGCAACGGCTGGACCTTCTGGCACTATGAGCGCAGCGGCGGCCTGACCCCGATCGACGAATTGCGCCGTATCGCCAGGCTCGGCATGGAACGGGCAGGGGCCTGAATCCCTGCCAATTGCTTCGAATTCCGTTGATTCAAAGTCGCAACGGATCGCGCGAAGCGATTCAAATCACGCCTTGATTCCGAGGCGTTCAAGGTCTGCTTGAAGCGTTTTTGCATCGGTGAACAAAACCGACTGCCAGCCCGCCGCCTTGGCGCCGTCGACATTCTTCTGGCTGTCATCGATGAACAGCGTCGCGGCCGGTTCGAGGCCGAAGGCAGCGACGTGATGATCGTAAATGCCGCGATCCGGTTTGATCAGGCCGATCTCGCTGGAAATGGTCACGCCACGCGGCCGTTCGAGGAAATCGAAGCGCTCGCGCGCCTCGGCCAGCGTGTCGCTGGCAAAATTGGTCAGCATGGTCACGTCGTGGCCGCTCTCGATCAGGCCGAGCATGATGGCGACGCTGTCTTCATAGGCATGCGGCACCATCTCGTGCCAGTGTCGACGGAAACTGCGGATGTTTTCCGCGTGATCGGGATGGTCTGCTATCAGCAGCGCCTCGGCCTCTTCCCAGGTCCGGCCGCGATCCTGCTCGATGTTCCAGTCATGCGTGCAGACATTGTCGAAGAACCACTTTCTCTCTTCGGCATCCGGAATGAGGCGGCTGAATGGAATGTTGGGATCGTAGTGGATCAGCACTCTGCCGATGTCGAAAACGATGTGACGTATTTCAGTCATGGGGCCTCTTTGCACTGTGTGGCGACGGCTTTTTCGTCGCGCCGGGTATCGCTGCTTCGATTGCCTTTTTCATGACAGTCGGCAGCGCTTCCCCGGAAATTTCATGGGCCAGCGACCAGAAATGCCCCGCCGGCGTGGCGCCGTTCACCTCGGCACGAAAAACGTCGAGCTCAAGCGCGAAATGGGTGAAAACATGGGAGATCTGGCCGGCACGCCGCCAGTTGGCGGGGAAAGGCGCCGCCGCCTCGGTGGTTGCGCCGTCGATCCGCGCGGTCCAGCCGGTCGTCGGCACCTCTGTCATGCCTCCGAGCAGGCCTTTTTCGGCGCGCTTGCGCAGAAGAATGGCGCCATCGGCTCTGACGGCGACGAAAGCAGCGCCGCGCCGCAGGGGCTTGTCGGCCTTTGGCAGGCGCACTGGAAAATGTTCGGGATCGCCCGAAACGACCGCGCTGCAGTCACCGCGCAGCGGACACAGCATGCAGCGCGGCCGGCGCGGCGTGCAGATGGTGGCGCCGAGATCCATCATCGCCTGGGCGAAGTCACCCGGCCTTGTCCCTGGCACCATGCGTTCGACATGGATGCGGATTTCGGGCTTGGCCTCGCTCAACGGCGTTGTGATCGAAAACAACCGGGAGACGACGCGTTCGACATTGCCGTCGACAACGGCAGCGGGGCGGTCGAAGGCGATCGCCGTGATCGCCGCCGACGTATAGGCGCCGATGCCGGGCAATTCTCTCAAAGCCGTCTCCGTGTCGGGAAACCGGCCGCCACGCTGGGCGACGAGATCGGCACAGGCCTTGAGATTGCGGGCGCGGGAGTAGTAGCCGAGCCCGGCCCAGGCCTTCATCACGTCCTCGGTCGGGGCCGCGGCCAGTGCCTCGACATCGGGCCATTTCTCGACGAAAACCCGGAAATAGGCCTTCACCGCCTCGACGGTGGTCTGCTGCAGCATGACCTCGGACAGCCAGATGCGGTAGGGATCAGGCCGTGCCCCGCGCGCATGCTCACGCGGTGTGATGCGCCACGGCAACTCACGGTGATGCACATCGTACCAGCCGAGCAGGCGGGATGCGATATCCCCTGATGCAGCTTTGCTGCTATTCTTGGATTCGGTCTTGCCGATATCCCCGGATGCGGTCTTGCGGGTCTGGTCTGCTGATGCCATTGATCTTGTATTGGCCTGGCCGGTATCTGCTGGGGTCGTGGCTGGAGAACGTACATGGCAGGGAGAACGCCCTACGGCAATCCCGTCCCGGTCAGCGATCTCGCGACCAAGATCCTCGATCCGGTGCTGCGCAAGCGGGCCGGCATTTCGATCGGCCTCGTCCAGTCATGGGAAGAGATTGCCGGGCCACGGCTGGCCGCCCATTCGCGCCCTGAAAAAATCCAGTGGCCGCGCCGCATGCATGAGGACGATCCGTTCGAGCCGGCGGTGCTGGTCATCGCTTGCGAAGGCATGGCGGCACTTCATCTGCAGCACGAGACCGGCGAGATCATCAACCGGGTCAACGCCTTCCTCGGTTTCACAGCCATCAGCCGCATCAGGATCCTGCAGAAGCCGGTGACGGCCGACAAAGGAAGGCGCAAACCGGCTCTTAGGCCGCTGACGGCGGCCGAGAAGACGAAATTGTCGGGCACGGTCGGCCTGGTCGACAATGATGAGTTGCGCGCCTCGCTGGAAAGACTTGGCGCGACCATTATCGGGGAGAGGAAGTCATAGATCCCTTGAAGAACGTCATGGATTTGTCGTCAATATCTCGCATTCGTGATCGCTCCTGTCAGGTTTCGCGATTGGATTGGGGATCGAGATGCCTTAATTCGCGCCAACTCTCGCCTTTTCGTGCATTTGCATTGCAAAATCCAACCCTTGTCAGGTGATTCGTATGAACCGTCCCCCGTTCGGCCAAAGCTTGTCTCGCAGAAACGTCCTGTCTTCGCTGGCCGCCATTCCGGCGGTCGCCCTGCTCGCCGCCTGCAGCGACTCTGGCGAGGAGGCGAAGGCTGCGGATGTGAAGCCCGCGGACCCGGCCGCTCCCGCGAAGCCGGCCACGCCGGCCGCCGCTACCGCGCCGGAAGCCCAGGGCACCGTGGACATGGCGGACCTGATGAAGCCGGGTGCGCTTCCCGACAAGCAGCTTGGCAAGGACGACGCCAAGGTCACTATCGTCGAATACGCCTCGATGACCTGCCCGCACTGCGCGCATTTCGCCGAGACCACCTTTCCGGACCTGAAGACCAAATACATCGACACCGGCAAGGCGCGCTACATCCTGCGCGAATTCCCGTTCGATCCGAGCGCCGAAGCCGGTTTCATGCTGGCGCGTTGCGCCAAGGATAACTATTTCCCGATGGTGGATGTCCTGTTCAGGCAGCAGGCGAATTGGGTTGGCGTCCAGAATACCAAGGATGCGCTGCTGCAAATCTCGAAGCTCGCCGGTTTTACACAGGAGTCCTTCGAGGCCTGCTTGACGGACCAGAAACTTCTGGACGATGTGAGATCGGTCCAGAAGCGTGGCGCCAATGAATTCAAGGTCGACTCGACACCGACCTTCTTCATCAACGGTAAGACCTACAAGGGGGCGATGTCGATTGAGGAAATGTCGGCCATCATCGACCCTCTGCTCTGACGTCCAGTCAGCCCTGAGGCGGCGGCGCTTCGGCGTGCGCGGCTTCTTGTCGTGCCGCGAATTCCTTTCGCAAGACCACGGAAATCCGCTTAGTGGGCGGCGCGAATGAAGTTTTCGCGCCTTCGCCTCCTCGGCTTCAAGTCCTTCGTCGAGCCCGGCGAGTTCGTCATCGAACGCGGACTGACCGGCATTGTCGGGCCGAACGGCTGCGGCAAGTCGAACCTGGTCGAGGCGCTGCGCTGGGTGATGGGCGAAAGCTCCTACAAGAACATGCGCGCGTCCGGCATGGACGACGTGATCTTTTCCGGCTCGGGCACGCGCCCGGCACGCAACACCGCCGAAGTCACGCTTTTCCTCGACAACAGTGATCGCTCGGCGCCTGCTGCCTTCAACGATGCCGACGAACTGCAGGTGTCGCGCCGCATCGAGCGTGAGGCCGGTTCGCTCTACCGCATCAACGGCAAGGAGGCCCGCGCCAAGGACGTGCAGCTTCTGTTTGCCGACCAGTCGACGGGCGCGCGTTCGCCGTCCATGGTCGGCCAGGGCCGCATCGGCGAACTGATCCAGGCCAAGCCGCAGGCGCGCCGCGCCCTGCTTGAAGAAGCGGCAGGCATTTCCGGCCTGCACACCCGCCGCCACGAGGCCGAACTGCGGCTGAAGGCGGCCGAGCAGAATCTCGAACGGCTGGACGACGTCGTCGGCGAGCTGGAAAGCCAGATCGAAAGCCTGAAGCGCCAGGCGCGCCAGGCCTCCCGCTTCAAGAACCTGTCGGCCGATATCCGCAAGGCCGAGGCGACGCTGCTGCATCTGCGCTGGACGTTGGCCAAGACGCAGGAAGGCGAGGCGCGCTCTGCGCTTGCCGTTGCGACAGCACTTGTCGGCGACCGCGCCGCTGCCCAGATGGCCGCCGCCAGGGAGCAAGGCATCGGCGCTCATCGCTTGCCGGACCTGCGCGACGCGGAAGCCGCCGCTGCCGCCGCCTTCCAGCGCCTGTCGATCGCCAAGTCACAGATCGAGGAGGAAGCCGGCCGTATCCGCGCCCGTCAGAGCGAACTCGAGCGCCGGCTGCAGCAGCTCGATGGCGATATCGCACGTGAGGAGCACATGGTCCGCGACAATGCGGACATTCTTGAGCGCCTTCGCACCGAAGAAGCCACGCTCAATTCGGAAAATGCCGGTGCCGCCGAGCGCGAGGCCACCACGCGCGCGGCGTTCGAACAGGCGGCATCGACGCTTTCACAAAGCGAAGCCAAACTCGCCGCGCTGACCGCCGAACGGGCCGAGGCTGCCGCCTCACGCAACCAGATCGAACGGACGCTGCGCGACACCGCCGAGCGCCGCGACCGCTTCGCCCGTCAGCTTGCCGATGTCGATCGGGAGTTGTCGGAGATTCTCTCCAAGGTCGCCGGCCTGCCGGATCCGGCCGAGAAGCGCGTGCTGGTCGAACAGGCCATGGCGCTGCTGGAGGAATCCGAGGCTGCCGTATCGTATGCGGAGCAGTCGGTCATCGATGCCCGCGCCACCGAGAGCGCTGCCCGGCCGCCGCTTCAGGACGCCAGGGCCGAGCTGGCGCGCATCGAGACCGAAGCCCGCACGCTGGCCAAGATACTGAACGCCGCCAGCGGCGACCTTTTCCCCGCCGTGCTGGAACAGATCAGCGTCGATCGCGGTTTCGAAACCGCGCTGGGTGCGGCACTCGGCGAAGACCTCGACGTGCCGCTCGACCGCAGCGCACCGGTACATTGGGGCGAAAGTGCCATCCAGCCCGGCGACGCGGCTCTGCCGGAAGGCGCAAAAAGCCTTGCCAGCGTGGTTCACGCGCCGGCACAGCTCGCCCGCCGTCTGGCGCAGATCGGTATCGTAGACGCCGGCGACGGCCGCCGGCTGCAGGCGCTTCTTGCTCCCGGCCAGCGGCTGGTCAGCCGCGAGGGCGCGCTCTGGCGCTGGGACGGCTTTACCGCCAGCGCCGACGCCCCGACTGCCGCCGCGCAACGGCTGGCGCAGAAGAACCGGCTGGCCGAGCTTGATGCCGAGGCGATACAGGCGACGCTCGTCCTGCGCCAGGCCGAGGAGGCGCTTGCCCAGGCCGAACAGGCGCTTCGCCTGGCAAGCGAGGCCGAGCGCAACGCGCGCCAGGCCGGCCGTGACGCTCAGCATCGGCTGGACGCTGCCCGCAATGCTTTGGCCGAGGCCGAAAGGGCCGGCGGCGAATTGCAGAGCCGGCGCGCCGCACTGGATGAGGCGCGCGCCCGCATCGTCGACAGCCATGAGGAGACCTCGGCCGCCTTCGCCGAGGCGGAAATGCTGCTGCAGGACGCACCCGATCTGGGCGATCTGCAATTGCAGCTCGAACAGTCCTCGGCCAATGTCGCCCGCGACCGCGCCACGCTTGCCGACGCACGTGCCGTGCATGAAGGGCTGCGCCGCGAAGCCGAGGCGCGCGTGCGCCGGCTCGATGCCATTGGCGCGGAACGCAGCAACTGGCTGGAGCGGGCCGAAAATGCCTCGACGCAGATCGCATCGCTTGGCGAACGCAAGGCCGAGGCCGAGGCTGAACGTGAGCGACTGGCCGATGCTCCCGATGAAATCGACGCCAAGCGGCGCGCGCTGCTGTCGCAACTCACCGAGGCCGAGACCTTGCGCAAGGCGGCGGCCGACCGTTTGCAGGAAGCTGAGAACCGGCAATCCGAAATGGACAAGGCCGCCACCGGCGCCATCCAGTTCCTGGCCGAGGCGCGCGAGACCCGCGTTCGCGCCGAAGAGCGGCTGACGGCGGCCGACGAACGCCGGCTGGAGGTCGAGGCGCGCATCCAGGAGACGCTGAACACGCCGCCGCATCTAGTCATCCGCCATACCGGCCTGGAGGCTGACAGCCCGATGCCGGAAATGGCCGAGATCGAGCGTCAGCTCGACCGGCTGAAGATCGAGCGCGAGCGGCTCGGCGCCGTCAATCTGCGGGCCGAGGAGGAGCAGAAGGAGCTTTCCGACCGGCTTGAAGCGATCGTCTCCGAGCGCGAGGACATCATCGAGGCGATCCGCAAGCTCAGGCAGGCGATACAGAGCCTCAACCGCGAAGGCCGTGAGCGGTTGCTTGCCGCCTTCGACGTCGTCAACGGCCATTTCCAGCGGCTGTTCTCGCATCTGTTCGGTGGCGGCACGGCGGAATTGCAGCTGATCGAATCCGACGATCCGCTCGAGGCAGGGCTTGAGATCCTGGCCCGCCCGCCTGGCAAGAAGCCGCAGACCATGACGCTGCTGTCCGGCGGCGAACAGGCGCTGACGGCGATGTCGCTGATCTTCGCGGTGTTCCTGACCAATCCGGCGCCGATCTGCGTGCTCGATGAAGTCGACGCGCCGCTCGACGACCACAATGTCGAGCGCTTCTGCAATCTCATGGACGAAATGGCTGCCACCACCGAGACGCGCTTCGTCATCATCACCCACAATCCAATCACCATGGCGCGCATGAACCGGCTGTTCGGCGTTACCATGGCCGAGCAGGGCGTCAGCCAGTTGGTGTCGGTCGACCTGCAGGCGGCCGAAGCGATGCGCGAGGCGAGCTGATCCAGGTCGCGCTGCCTGCGAATGGGCCGGGCCGTGGACTCCGGGGCTTGAGAAACAAGCTCAGCCGCTGCGTCGCAAAATCCAGTTGGCACAGATCACGGCCACGAGGCCGCATGCAATGCCGACGCAATCGGCGACCCAGTCGAACACATCCAGATCACGCGCTATCAGCGCGGTGCCCTGGAGAACCTCGATCGCAGCGCCAACCAGGGCGAGGAAGACGATCAGCCTTGCCTTGCGATCGGGCCAGCCGAGCCCTCCCAGGAAGGTCAGGACAGCGAAGGCGCTGGCGTGGTTCAGCTTGTCGTAGTGGAAGCCGACGTCGATGCCGAATTCCTTGAGGCGGTGTACCGGCAGCAGCGCGAGCACAAGAACAGCTATGAGCGTAACGAGAAAAGCGACCCGTTCGGCGACTGAATAAAATCTCATTCTGCTCCAACAACAATCTGCGCATGACCGCCGCCCGAAACCGGCTCGGGATATGGGCCGGGTTCCAACAGGGACGCCCGGAGCATCAGGCCAAGGCGGTGCCGCCGCGCCACGATTGCATCGGATGTTTCGAAAAGCAACGGAACCATCCCTGATGATCGGGAGGTGAAAGCGGCAAGAGCGCTCATCCGACCCGATCCCGCCGTCGCAGGCCATATCTTGCGCGTGTTGTCAGTCCAGAGCGCGAATTCTCCCGGTTTTCGGGAAGGTCGTTGCCCGGGAAAGCGGGTTTCGCTCCCATCAGGCAAAAGTAAGCTCCAGCTGTGAACCGGAGTTTTGACGATGACAGACGCAGAAACCAGAACGTTTCGCACGCCTGGTGTGCCGGCCGGTCTGATGCGGCCTGAGATCCCAGCTGACCTGCCAAGGCAGGGCATGTGTGGGCGCATCTGCGCAGAGTGCCCGATGCGAAGTCCGCACTGCTCCTCGGCCGTTCCCGATGGCGGCGCTTCGGCGCAACTGTCCCGATGAGCAGGCGAAAGGCGGCGCTACAAGATGCGCCGCCCTGCCGGTAGGGTTGCCTCGATCAGGCGGCGAGCCAGGCCCGGGTGAAGTCCTGCTCATAGGCCTGATGCATCTGATAGCCCATCAAAGCAGGTTTCATATGGCAGAACAGCTTTCGCCAGTAAGGCTGAACGATGATGCCGGAATCCTGCAGCATGACCTGCAGTTCCTTCATCACCGCACGGCGCTGATCCGGATCGGCGATGGCGTTGGCCTTGTGAACCTTGGCATCGAAGGCGGGATCGGCAAACCCCGTCTCGTTCCATGCCGAACCGGTCTGATAGGCAAGCGCATAGGTCTGGATGCCGAGCGGGCGGGCATTCCAGTTGGTCGTCGCGAAGGGGTACTTCGTCCAGTCGTTCCAGAACGCCGATTCCGGGATGACGGTGCGCTTCACCTTGAAACCGGCGTCGCGCATCTGCTGGGCGACGACGTCGGAGCTTTCCTTGCGATAGTCGGCTTCGACCGAGATCAGGTCGAACTCGAAATCGAGCTGGCCGGCCTCCTCGAGCAGTGCCCTGGCCCGGGCCGGATCACGCTTGATCGGCGGCAGGTTGGCATGTTCGGGATGCATCGGTCCGACATGATCGTTCTGCGCGACGATGCCCATGCCGTTGGCGCCCAGCTGCAGCACCGCTTCGTTGTCGACCGCGAGCTGAATGGCGTTGCGCACACGCTTGTCGTCATAGGGTTTGGCGTTGACGTTGCAGCGCGAGACCAGAGTGGCGGCGGTGACGATCTCGCTTTTCTTCAGGCCCAGTTCGTCGAGCATGGCGACGTCATAGGATTGCGTCTGGCCGTTCAGGTCGATCTCGCCGGATTCGAAGGCGGAGACGGTGGCGGCCGAGTCGGTGCCGTAGTCGATCCAGTCGATGCCGTCGAGGAACACCTCGCCGCCCCACCACGCGCCGTCCGGCCGTCTGCGCACCGAGGCAGCGACACCGACGTCGAGTTTCTTGAGTTCGAACGGACCCGTGGAAACAGGGTTGGCCGACAGAAGCGCTTCCTTTGGATTGAATGTGTGGTGGACGATCAATGCCGGGTAATCGGTCATCGCCGGGATGATGGTGATGTCGGGCTGCGACAGTTTCAGGACCACGGTGTGGTCGTCGCGCACCTCGATGGCACCGGTGCGCGCCACCTTGGTGTCGGGATCGATCAGCGCGGTCATGCGCCCAGCCATCGAGTTGCCGGCGGCATCCTTCTCGCACCAGCGCGTGATGTTGAAGGCGACGTCCGTGGCGGTGAAGTCGTCACCGTTCGACCATTTCACCCCCGGGCGCACCTTGAGCACATATTCGGTGGCATCAGTATTGATCTCCCAACTCTGCAGCAGCACCGGCTGGAAGGTGAAATCCGGCTTCCAGCGCACCAGGGGTTCGAGAAACTGCATGGCGATGTTGCCCATTTGCGAAACCTTGAACTTGCGCGGGTCCTCCAGCTCCATCACCTGCATGGCAACACGCACCACGCCGCCCTTCCTCGGCTGGACGGCTTCTTCGGCCCGCGCCGGAACCGGCTGGCCGATGAGCCCGTAGGCAATCGCCGTGCTGGCGCCGAAGGCGCTGGCCAGCGCCAGGAACTCGCGGCGGCCAAGCGCGCCGCTCTTCGCGCCCTCCGCAAACGCGCCGATTGCCGGGTGAAGAGGCTTGGATGTCATGTCGGTTCTCCCATTGTTGATTTTACGTCCAAATTCGGTGGAATGCCCTTGCCGTGCCGTCGCAAGGCGCTGTTTTCTGCCAGGGGCAGCCCATGGCGGCGGGGTTGCGGCGGCGAGGGGAAGGCAAGATGAATCTTCTGACGGCGATGCGGGTGTTCGATCGGGTCTGCCTGCTGGGCAGCCTGTCGGCGGCGGCGCGCGATCTCAACATGTCGACGACGGCCGTCAGTCGCACGATCAAGGAACTGGAAGACGACCTTGGCGTCCGTCTCATCAATCGCACCACAAGGCGCCTCAGCCTCACCGAGGCGGGCCGCGACTATGCTCCGCGTGCCCGCAGCCTGCTCGACGACATTTCCGAACTGCAGGATTCGACGCGCGGCCTGCACAAGGAGACGCGCGGCCTGATCCGGGTTTCCTGCTCCAATGTTCTGGGCCACACGCGCATCACCAAGCTGGTGCCGAAATTCCTCGACGAGAACCCGCTCACCACGATCGAGTTCGACCTCACCGCGCGCTACGTTGTCGGCATAGTCGAGGAAGGCTACGACGTCGCCATCCGCTTTGGCGGTCAGGCGGATTCCGCCTTGATTGCCCGCCGGCTTGGTGAAGTCCGCAACTATGTCTGCGCCACACCCGATTATTGGGACAGAAATGGCCGGCCGGTCCATCCGGATGAGTTGGCAAGCCATTCCTGCGTGCTGAGCAATTTCGCCAAGCGTCTCGGCACGTGGCCGTTCATCGGACCCGATGGCCCATTCGATGCGGCTGTCGGCGGGCGTATCTCGACCAACAGCGTCGAGGCCGCCTACCAGATGACGATCGCCGGTTTCGGCATCGGCAACTTGCCCAGCCTGCTGGTCGACGCGGCGATCAGGGATGGCCGGCTGGAGGTGCAGCTCGACGAGTTTCGCCCCGACTCCAGCCCGATCTATGCGCTCTATCCGCACCGCACCTATATCGCGGCCAAGGTGCGCGCGTTTGTCGATTTCCTGATCCGCGAACTGTCGGCGGACTTCACCGCCTGAGACTTTGCCCTGTCGTCGATAGCTGACGCGGTCAGGGGCCCGGCGCGAACGCCAGGCCCCCTCTGCCCCCGTCGCCCGACGCGGCAGCGTCATTTCCACCAGGCGGTGGTGTCGTACATCGGTCCCGGCTCCTCGAAGAGCTTTTCGTATTTGCACAGTGCCGGCGTCTTGCCGAGCGGCACCGAGACGCCGTCCCTGAACGCCCATTCGCCACGCTGCGTCGTATCGGCCCGCACATAACTGGACAGGGCGAAGGCGCGGTCGTGCTGCGACTTGTTGGGCGAGGAGCCGTGCACGGTGAGCAGCCCCCACATGGCAAGGTCGCCCGGCTCCAGCACCAAGGGAACGATGGTCGCCGGGTCGATGCCGACCTTGCGCAGTTCCTCTTCGGCGGTCAGGCCCTTCATCAGCTCGCCGGTTCCCTCGTCCGACAGGCCGAGATAGCCAAGCTTGTGGCTGCCGGGCACGACCTGAAGGCAGCCATTGTCTGATGTCGCCCGATCGACGGCGAGGCCTGTGGTCACGGTGGCGTCGGCGACATTGTCGAAGGCGGCCTGGTTACGGAAGCGCAGATCCTGGTGGAAGCGATAACCCGTGACGTTGGCGCCGGGCGGCTTCCAGTGCAGCTGCTGGGCGATCTGCCTTATGTCGCGGCCGATCAGGCCTTCGAGCAGCTTCAGATAGTCGGGACTGCGGCGGAATTGCTCGAAATAGGAATTGATCCAGGAAAACCAGTAAGCCTGCAGCACGTAGCGCTGGCCAAAGTCCGCTTCAGGCAGGATCTGGAAGTTGAGATTGCCGTCTCGAAAGGTAGCGTGATGCTTGAGGCCCTCGGCATAGACGGCATCGGTTTCCTTCTTCAGCCGGATCATTTCGTCGCCGTCGACGAACTGTCGAACGACCGCGTATCCTTCCTCGCGGTACTGCTCCACCGCCTCGCGTGCCTGCTTGTCCGTCAGCATCTATGACAACCCCTATCTTGTGATCTGCGGCGATCGTAACAAAGGGGGTGCGGGCGATAAGCTGCGGATTCTGGCATCGACTTTCCCGAATATCGGGAAAGTGAGCGATGCGTCAAAAGTGCATTAGTCGGAACCGGTTGGCCGGGTGCGTGGTGCGAGAGCCGGCCCTAAAAATAGGTTCGCGGCGCGACAAGGTTGTTCTGCTGGCGAACATAAAAACAATAGAAGCCGAACGCTGCAGCGAACCACATGAAGGCCTCACCCATAGCCAGCCGGTTGTTTGAATTGGTAAGGATGGTGATGGCGAAGAAGACCAGTGTTGAGATGTAGCAGGACCAAGCGGCCGGAGCGATAAGCTTGGCCCGCATGGCCAGCAGAACCTGCCTGGACGACCAGGTGTAGAGAAAGGCAAAGAACGCCAGTCCGACCACACCATAGCGCACGGCAATCTCCAGATAACCGTTGTGGAAGACGTTGAAGATCATGGGATGATAGGTTCTGCGCTCCCATTCGGTCAGCCAGCTCGAACTGGCTCCGAAGATCGGGTGGCGTTTCCAGACCTCGATCGCATCCGCCCACAGCATCAGCCGTTCCTTGGCAGCAAGCGGAACCGTATCGCTTGCGATGGCGCGGTCGAAGGCCGGGAGGACGCCATGCCTCAAGACATCCGGAACCAAGGCCTTGACGAAGATCATGGTGTCGCTGGCGGTGGACGAGAAGACGTTGTGTGTTGCGACGATGCCAGCAGCCACGATGGCCAGCACGCCACCCGAAACCAGCAGTTCGCGGCGATGGCCTCTCGCGAGGGTCATGACCGCCAACAAGAGCAGGGCGAGCGCAAGCGCAAGCCAGACACCCTTTGACCGCATCTCGATGATGTTGACGAGGGCAAACAGCAGGACGGCTGCCGACAGCGCCCAATGCAGGTTCTTGGTTGCTTTCCTCAGGTCCGTTCTTTGGGCCGTGTACGCCATGAATTGCAGCGCGCAAAGGAAGATGAAACCTGCCGCCACCGACGCGTGGATGGGATTGTTGAAAAGCCACGGGGTCGGTTGGACACCTTGAAACATGTCCGAATAGAAGGTGTCCGCCGCCAGGAAGACGAGACTGAGGATCATGAACCAGAGGACGAGCCGCGCGGGCTGCCTGACAAACAGCAGAAACGCGAAGCCGGTTGTCGCATAGAACAGCGGAAACATGTAAATGCCTTCGGAGCCACCCAACTGGTGGGTGCCGAAATAGACGACCGCCAGTCGGATGAAGACATAGAGCGACCAACCCACGCACAGTCCGCCGACCCATCCGATCAGCGGTTTGCTGTAGGTCCACAAATCCACCCTGAACCAGCGGATGACCGCGACCAAGGCCAGCGCCAGGCCCGCATAGCGGTAGGTGTCGGCCTCGCGCCAGACCGAGGAGACCAAGGCAAGAATGCCGAGCGCCGCAAGCAACAGAAGCAGATTGTTGCGCGGCGCGTCGTCCTTGGCGTAGTTCGGGATTTCGAGCGGCAAAGGGGGCCGCAGCAGGACGTGATGCATGCGGCGCAGCTCGTCGCTGGCCCGCAATGCCCCGGCACTTAGCCGGCTCGGCCCGCCAAGCCTTGCGGATTTGTAGCTCCCCGAGGGACCGGCTATGCCGGAAATCTTGCTGCTGGCGGCGAAGCCAAGCACGTTTTGGCGAACCGAATAGACTTTCAGGCCGGTATCCCAAAAGCGTTCGAGTGCGACGTCCCATGGCATTTTCATTGTGGCGAGCGCCGACAACAGCCCCTGCGCGCCCTCCCGCGTCACCAGATAGGCGGCGGCCGAGCCTTGCGGGCCATGCAGCGCGCGACCGATCTCGTCGCCTTCCGTCGTCTCGACGGCACGCATGAAGAAGCTCATGCGATGGTTGGTCAGCTTGATGACGTCGAAATCCGGCACTGCCGCGATGATGGCCTCGATGCGCCGCATGGTGTTTTCGCTGAAGAGGACGTCGTCCTCGACGATCAGGCCATGGGCGCTGCCACCGGCCAGGAACGTTTCCAGCGCCTGGATATGGCTACGGTAACAGGCATATTCGCCGGGCAGAATGTCGCGCCCGCTCAGCTTGCGTGCGGCTGGAAGATCGATCTCCGTCCAGTCCTCCTTGGCAAGCGTGCGGCCGTCGACGGCGGCAATGCGCTGCAAGGTCAGGCCGGCCGCCTCGGCGCTGGCGAGCAATTCGCTCCAGCGACCGGTCTCGCGATGGAGGTTGATGGCGAAGATAGGAAGGTTCATTGAAGTCCCATGTTGAGCCGCCACCCACCCCCGTCCTATGTATGGAAAGAGGGAGATGTTCAAGGCGACACTGCCCAGATCATGCGCAAGTGGTGATCCGAATTTGCCGCGATGGCGTTGGCTCATCTGAACTTATGACACAGTCGAATTATCAGCCGATCGGCTTCATGAACGATCGCAAAGGCATTCTCGGGTCCCATGTGCCCGAAATGGGTCAATTTATAATGGCTGGGGCGCCAGGATTCGAACCTGGGAATGTCGGTACCAAAAACCGATGCCTTACCACTTGGCGACGCCCCAATTGCCGTCAGAGTCGCTTGTGCGGCGCGTTATTAGCAGAGCAGCCGAAAAGCACAATCCTTATGAGCGATGGTCAGAACGTCCAATCGGGGCAGCCAACGCAGTGCCGCCAGAGGCATGCGTGCGGGCTATTCGGACCACACCGCCATCTCGTTGCCGGCCGGATCGACGAAGTGAAAGCGCCGACCGCCGGGGAAAGGGAAGATCGGCTTGACGATCGTGCCGCCGGCGCTTTCGACAGCGCGCAGCGTTTCCTCCAGTTCCCTGCTGTAGAGCACGGGCAGCGGCTTGGCCGGTGCTTCCGCGGCATCGGCCTGGAAGCCGCCGTCCAGGCCCTCGGCAAAGGCCGAATAGGTCGGCCCATAGTCGGTGAACGACCAGGCAAAGGCGGCACTGTAGAAGGCCTTCAAACGGTCCAGCGTTCCACCGGTCGCCGGCATTTCCAGATAGTCGAGTCTTCCAGACAGCTTCATTGGATGCCTCTTCGTTCTCTTTATGTTCTATTCCTAGGGCCTCGGGATAGCAAGTCTTTTTGACGCATCTTTGGACGTAGCTTTTGCTTAATCGATTGTAGGGGCCGCACGGCTTTGCCGACGCCTTGCCTTTCGCACTGCAGCATCATATCGCTCCAAAGTCGGGACACGGCGGAACTTTCCGTTTCGCCAATCTTTCCAATCTCCTGCAACCGGAGAGCAAAGCATGACCAAATGGGTTTTCACCTTTGGCGATGGCGCGGCGGAAGGCCGTGCCGGCGACAAGAATCTGCTGGGCGGCAAAGGGCGCCAACCTGGCCGAGATGTGCAGCCTGGGCCTGCCGGTGCCGCCGGGCTTCACCATCACCACAGAGGTCTGCAACGCCTATTATGCCAATGGCCGTACCTATCCGGCGGGATTGGAAGCCGATGTCGCGGTTGCGCTCGATCATATCGGACACCTGACCGGCCGTCGGTTCGGCGACCCGTCGAAACTGCTGCTGGTGTCGGTGCGTTCGGGGGCCCGTGCCTCGATGCCCGGCATGATGGACACTGTGCTCAATCTCGGGCTGAACGACGAGACGGTCGAGGCGCTCGCCGCCGATTCCGGCGATGCGCGCTTTGCCTATGACAGCTACCGCCGCTTCATCCAGATGTATTCCGATGTCGTCATGGGCCTCGACCATGAGGTGTTCGAGGAAATCCTGGAGGACCAGAAGGGCGGGCTTGGGCATGAGCTCGACACCGAACTGACGGCGCTCGAATGGCAGGGTGTCATAGCGCTCTACAAGGCCAAGGTCGAAAGAAGAACTCGGCAAGCCGTTCCCGCAGGATCCGCACGAGCAGCTGTGGGGCGCGATCGGCGCCGTGTTCTCGAGCTGGATGAACAATCGCGCCATCACCTACCGGCGCCTGCACGACATTCCCGAAAGCTGGGGCACGGCGGTCAATGTCCAGGCCATGGTGTTCGGCAATATGGGCGAAACCTCGGCCACCGGCGTTGCCTTCACCCGCAACCCGTCGACCGGCGACAAAATGCTCTATGGCGAGTTCCTGGTGAACGCGCAGGGCGAGGATGTCGTTGCCGGCATCCGTACGCCGCAGAACATTACCGAGGCGGCACGCATCGCAGCAGGCTCGGACAAGCCATCGCTGCAGAAGCTGATGCCGGACGCGTTCCAGTCCTTCGTCACCATCTCCGACAGCCTGGAAAAGCACTACCGCGACATGCAGGATCTCGAATTCACCATCGAGCGCGGCAAGTTGTGGATGCTGCAGACCCGCTCCGGCAAGCGCACCGCCAAGGCGGCGCTGAAGATTGCTGTCGAGATGGCGCGGGACGGACTGATCACGAAAGAGGAAGCGGTCGCCCGCATCGATCCGGCCTCGCTCGACCAGCTCCTGCATCCGACCATCGATCCCAAAGCCGCGCGCGATGTCATTGGCATCGGCCTGCCGGCGTCGCCCGGTGCCGCCACCGGCGAGATCGTCTTTTCCTCCGGTGACGCCGAGGAATTGAAGACGCAAGGCCGCAAGGCGATCCTGGTGCGCATCGAAACCAGCCCCGAGGACATTCACGGAATGCATGCGGCCGAAGGCATCCTGACCACGCGCGGCGGCATGACCAGCCACGCCGCGGTGGTGGCGCGCGGCATGGGCAAGCCTTGCGTCTCGGGCGCCGGCTCGTTGCGCGTCGACTACAAGGCCGGCACGCTGATGGCCATGGGCTCGACCTTCCGCAAGGGCGACATCGTCACCATCGATGGCAGCAACGGCCAGATATTGAAGGGCGCCGTGTCGATGCTGCAGCCGGAACTTTCCGGCGATTTCGCCGCCATCATGGAGTGGGCGGACGCGGTGCGTCGCATGAAAGTACGAACCAATGCGGAAACGCCGCTCGACGCACGCATGGCGCGCTCCTTCGGCGCTGAAGGCATCGGGCTTTGCCGCACCGAGCACATGTTCTTCGACGGCGAGCGCATCGTCGCCATGCGCGAGATGATCCTGGCCGACACCGAAAAGGACCGGCGCACAGCGCTCGCCAAGCTTTTGCCGATGCAGCGCTCGGACTTCCTCGAACTGTTCGAGATCATGGCCGGCCTGCCAGTGACGATCCGCCTGCTCGACCCGCCGCTGCACGAATTCCTGCCCAAGACCGAGGCGGAAGTGGCAGAAGTCGCCGCCGCCATGAATGTCTCGCCGGACAAGCTCAGGCAGCGCACCGAGGCCCTGCACGAGTTCAACCCGATGCTCGGCCATCGCGGTTGCCGCTTGGCCGTCTCCTATCCCGAAATCGCCGAGATGCAGGCGCGCGCCATTTTCGAGGCGGCCGTCGAGGCCGGCAGGAAGGCCGGCGCGCTGGTGGTTCCCGAGATCATGGTGCCGCTGGTCGGCCTGGTGAAGGAACTCGACTACGTCAAGGCGCGCATCGATGCGGTCGCCAAGAGCGTCATGGAGGAAACCGGCGTCAAGATCGACTATCTGACTGGAACCATGATTGAGCTCCCCCGCGCGGCGATCCGCGCGCATGTCATTGCAGAGTCAGCCGAATTCTTCTCCTTCGGTACCAACGACCTGACCCAGACGACCTTCGGCATTTCGCGCGACGATGCGGCCTCGTTCCTGGAGACCTATCGCCAGAAAGGCATTATCGATCAGGATCCGTTCGTCTCGCTCGATATCGACGGCGTCGGCGAACTGGTGCGCATGGCTGCCGAAAAGGGCAGGGCGACGCGGCCCGACATCAAGCTCGGCATTTGCGGTGAACATGGCGGCGATCCGGCCTCGATCCGCTTTTGCGAAGAGGTTGGCCTCGACTACGTGTCCTGCTCGCCCTATCGCGTGCCGATCGCCAGGCTGGCGGCCGCGCAGGCAGCGGTGCTGGTCGCGAAGGCTAGCCGCGGATAGAAGTTCATTCAGGCCGAGCTTACCGTTTTGTAAAACAAGTCACGCGAACGTGCTGACGGCTTGCATAATCTCGACAATGTTCCCGCCCAATTTGCGGATACCCCGCCAATTGTCCCTGGAAGCAGATGTTGCAGACCTCACCCGCGCCGTTCCGCTCTATTCTGGTCATTCAAACGAAGTTCATCGGAGATCTCGTCCTCGCCTCGGCGCTTGCAGAAAATTTGCGGCTCGAATTCCCCGGCGCCCGGATCGTATTTCTGTGCGAGGCTCGCTTCGAGAGCTTCGTGATCGCCCATGGCATCGCCTCCGAGGTGGTCACGTTCGCACGCGCCCGCATGCGCGGCACCAACCTCGAGCGCGGGAAAGAGCTTTACGCCATGGTGCGGGCGTTGCGCCGCTTCCGCTTCGACCTGACGATCGACCTGACCGATTCAAAGACGTCGCGCATTGTCAGTGGGCTCGTCAACGCAAAGACTCGCGTCGGCTACAATCCTCCTGAAAGACCCTTGCGTATGCTGGAGCGCCAGCCCGCCAATGTCTTTGCCAGGCCCTACGGCTTTGATGGCCAGCATTTTCTGTACCGCTACCTCTCGCCGCTCGAAGCGCTCGGCATCGAACTTCGCACGGTGGTTCCGAGCCTTCAGCCGCTGCCGTTGGAGACGGCGAAAGCACTGGCGCTGCTGGGTAAGCACCATCTGCGGCCAAACGCCTTCATAGCCGTGCATGCGGGTGCAAGCTTCGAGGGGCGACGTTGGCAACCGGAGCGGTTTGCCGCGGCGATCGTCGAGATTACGAGCGAAACCGGCCTGGACGTCGTCTTGGTGGGCGGCCCCGACGAGCAGGAGATTGCTGAACGTATCGTCGCCAGGACCGCGCCCTCGGTCGTCAATCTCGTGGGAGCGCTGTCGCTTGAAGGGCTGTTGGCGGTGCTGAAACAGGCCCGGCTGTTTCTCGGCAACGAGAGCGGCCCGATGCACATGGCCGCAGCTGCCGGGACCCCGGTTGTCGGCTTGTTCGGTCTGACGCTCCCGTCGCGCTGGGGTCCCGTCGGCGTGCCCAGCATCTCGCTCCAGCCGCCGTTGCCTTGCGCCTGCATGGCCAAGGACCTCTGCCGCGCGCCGGATCCCAGCAAGGCTTGCTGCGTCTGGGGCCTGCAGGTCAAGCCTGTTGTCGACGCGGTGCGCGAGGTTCTTTCGCGCACCGAAATGAAGCTGGAGCGCGCCATCTGAGATCATGCGCCGCGCGCAAAACCGCGATCGCAATCGTGGAATGGCTTGTTCACCACACGAACGGTCGAATTGTCGCGCCGACGCTTTCCTGCTATGCGCCATCCCGATTTCCGCCTTCATGCGGGTCTTGGGATGCCTGCTTGAAATGACCGTCAGGAATTCGGTTTGATGCGCCTGCTGCAAAAAAATCTCTGCATGATCGCCATGTCGCTGGCGATGATATCCGCCGGCCATGCCGCGCCGCTCGTCGAGCCGACGCTGCACATCAGGCCGGAGGCGAGCGGAGCCGGCCGCGTTGCGCTCACGCTTGATGCCTGCGGTGGACAGACCGACAACCGGATCCTTTCGGCGCTGGTGGACAACAAGATCCCCGCAACCATTTTCGTGACCGGCATCTGGTTGAAGCGAAACGCCGCAGCCGTCGAGATCATGCGGGCGCATCCCGAACTGTTCGAACTGGAAAATCACGGCGGCCATCATATCCCGGCGGTCGATACACCGCAGAAAATCTACGGTATCCGCAGCGCCGGCAGCCCGGACGCGGTGCTGGCCGAGGTCGAGTCGGGTGCCGCCGCTCTTGCCGGGACCGGCGAGCCGGCGCCGAAATGGTTTCGCGGCGCGACCGCCGAATACAGCCCGTCGGCAATCGCGATGATCCGCAAGCTTGGCTTCAAGATCGCCGGATTCTCGATAAACGGCGACGGTGGCTCTTTGCTTGGCGCCAAGGAAACCGCGCGGCGCATCGCGGCGGCCAAGGACGGTGACGTCATTATCTCGCACATCAACCAGCCGACCCATGCGGCCGGCGAAGGCGTGGTGCAGGGGCTGCTGGCGCTCAAGGCCAAGGGCTTGACCTTTGTGCGGCTCGACGATGCCGATGGAGTCGGCAATCACGGCACCACCGACTAAGGCATATCGATATTCAGGTGATGCCGGCCTGCGAACGGCGGCTTCCTGCGCTTCCGGTACTCACGTACTTTAAGTACGCTCCGTTCCGGTTCTCGGAACCCACCATTCTCGACTCGGCCTGACCTGAATCTCAACGCACCTCGGAGCATAATACTGGCTCCGGAAAGATCATGCTTCCGGTACGAAGGCGGTTTTGCTCAGTCGGGCGTGGCTTCGATCGTGACCTTGCTGGCGTAGAATGCGCCGTGGTTGCGGATTTCGGCCATTTCGTCGAAAGGCCGTTCATAGGCCCACATGGCGTTCTGGCCGATTTCGCCGGCAGGCAGTACGCTCCAATAGCTTGCGTCGCCCTTGTAGGGGCAATGGGTCGAGTGGTCGGTGCTGCCGAGCTTGTCGAAATCGATGTCGGCGAACGGAATGTAGAAGGCCGCGGGATAAGGGGCCTCGGTCAGCACCTTGGCGTTCGCTGATGAAGCGATGACCACGTCCCCGGCGCGCACCGTGACGGTGCCGGCATAGGGCTCAATGGTGATGACCTTGTCGGGATTGCGTTGAAAACCGGGGGCGGGATTGGCGATCTGATCCATGGGGGTCTCCTTGCGTCGACTTTAAGTGTGTCGCGCAAGCGCATTGCGCAAGGGCCGCTGTGGCTGTGCAACACGCAAAGCCTCGCCAGGCCGGCGATGATGGGTCGCGCCTCCGAAGATACCTATCCGCCAGGGCAATCCCGGGAAAAGTGTGAAACGGTTTTCGAGGGAAAGCGCATTCCGCTTCCCCTCGAGAATTGCATCAAAACAGGCGGTTAGGCAGCGGCCTTGAACACGTCCATGAGACCGGCATAGGCAGCAGCGATGCCGGCGACCGGGTTGCTGCTTCTCGACACGGTCTCGACTTTCAAGGAACCACCGCCGGTCGGCAAGGTGAGCAGCAAGAACTGGCGGTTGCCGCCGTCGCCGACGGATGCGGCCGCGACGTGCTGGCCTTCGCCCTGGTTCTGGACGCACATCTTGAACAGCAGCGTGCCGCCGACCGCTTCGAGCGCGCCGCCGACAACTTCGACAAATTCATCTTCGGAAACAGTTTTTGTATCCGGCACCAGATCGGCCAGACTTTCGGCAAGCGTACTCTCGAGAGCCTTGTCGTCGAGCTGCGCGTCCATGCGAACCTCTTTCAGTCGCCAATCGCACCCCTTTGCCCGTTAACGAAACTTAACGCCGACGATGGCCGGATTGTGGCGGTTGTCGCTGTCATGTCGATCAATGCGCCGCTCGGCCGTGCTGGCGGCTGGACAATCCGCCGGTTCGCTCCACAATGGGACAAAAAGCACAACGCAAAAGCGTGAGGGAGGACCGAATGCTGGGACTGATGCAGGAATGGCCGCTGCTTTGCCACAAGCTCATCGACAATGCCGAGCGGCAGCATGGCGTGCGCGAGATCGTGTCGCGCTCGATCGAAGGGCCGATCGTGCGCACCACCTATGCGGACATCCATCGTCGCGCCCTGAAGGTCGCCCAGCGGCTGGAGCGTGACGGCTATGGCTTGGGCGACCGCATCGCCACGCTGGCCTGGAACACCGCGCGCCACATCGAGGCCTGGTACGGCATCATGGGCATCGGCGCCATCTACCATACGCTCAACCCGCGACTGTTTCCCGAGCAGATCGTCTGGATCATGAACCATGCCGAGGACAAGGCTGTCTTCGTCGACCTGACCTTTCTGCCGCTGCTCGAGAAGATCGCCGGTGCCGTCAAATCGCTGAAACAGGTGATCGTGCTGACCGACAAGGCACACATGCCGCAGACGACATTGCCCAATGTGGTCGCCTATGAAGACTGGCTTGATGAGGCGGATGGCGACTTCGCCTGGAAGACCTTCGACGAAGGCACCGCCGCCGGTATGTGCTACACGTCCGGGACCACGGGCGATCCGAAGGGCGTCGTCTACAGCCACCGTTCGAACGTGCTGCACGCCATGATCGCAGCCATGCCCGATGCCATGGGCCTGTCGTCGCGCGATACGATCTTGCCGGTCGTGCCGATGTTCCATGCCAATGCCTGGGGCCTTGGCCAGAGCGGGCCGATGATCGGCGCCAAGCTGGTCATGCCTGGCTGCAAGATGGACGGCGCCTCCATCTACGAACTGCTCGACACCGAGAAGGTGACCTTCAGCGCCGCCGTGCCGACCGTCTGGATGATGCTGCTGCAGCATCTCGAGGAGACCGGCAAGAAGCTTCCCTATCTCAACAAGGTCGTCATCGGCGGCTCGTCCTGCCCGCGCGCGATCATGACCAAGTTCCAGCAGAACTACGATGTCCAGGTCATCCATGCCTGGGGCATGACCGAAATGTCGCCGCTCGGTACGCTATGCACTTTGAAGCCGGACTATGAGGGTCTCCAGGGTGAGGCTCGGCTCGATGTCCAGCAGAAGCAGGGCTACCCCCCCTTCGGCGTCGAAATGAAGGTGACCGACGACGACAACAACGCGCAGCCCTGGGATGGCAAGACATTTGGCCGCCTGAAAGTGCGGGGGCCGGCCGTTGCCCGCGCTTATTATGGCGGCGCCGGCCTGGAGCAGTTCGACGAGGACGGCTGGTTCGACACCGGCGACGTCGCTCACATCGACGCCGGCGGCTATATGCAGATCACCGATCGCGCCAAGGACGTCATCAAATCCGGCGGTGAATGGATTTCGACCATCGACCTCGAGAATCTGGCCGTCGGCCACCCCGATGTCGCGGAGGCAGCAGCCATCGGCGTCCATCATTCGAAATGGGGCGAGCGGCCGTTGCTGGTCGTCGTCCGCAAGCCGGGCAAGGAACCGACCAAGGCCGATATTCTCGACTTCATGGACGGCAAGGTGGCCAAATGGTGGATGCCGGACGATGTCGCCTTCGTCGGCGAAATTCCGCACACCGCTACCGGCAAGATCCAGAAGATCACCTTGCGCCAGCAGTTCAAGGACTATCGCTTGCCGACGGATTGACGCGATGTTGCATGTTTCGGCTTCATGCCATCGCAAAAAGGCACTAAGTGTCCGTTCGGGTTGGGGCAGCGCAGAAAACGATGGTTAGTATTCCCGAACGGCAAACGTCGAAGGCGGCCGGATGGTCGCGGCGCACGGCCGCTTTTTCGTTGGTGCTGCTGCTGACGGTCTTCGTCGGCCATCGCTTCGATCTCGTCGAAACTCCTGTCTTCCTGTGGGTGCTGGGCATCGTCGCGCTGCTCGCCGCCCTGGCGCTGTTGTTTGCCGGGTTCGCCTTTTCGCGGCTGTGGAACTTCGGCGACCGCGGCGGCCGCGACCTGACAGTCGGCGCGCTCCTGGCGCTGCTGGTGCTCGCACCTTACGGCGTTGCCGCCTACTGGGCGACAATCTATCCGCCGCTCAGGGATATCTCGACGGATTTCGACGAACCGCCGGCGCTCGACGTCAGCGACCGGACGAAGGACATGAACGTGCTTGCGCCGTCGACGCCTGGCGAACAGCGCTTGCAGACCGATAACTATCCGCTGGTCAGCGCACGCAGCTACGATCTGCCGTTCGAGACTGTCGTCAATGCCGTCGAAACCGTACTCGACCGGCGCAACTGGGATCTCACCGAACCCTATCCCGACCTCGCCGGGCAAAGTGACGTGACCATCACCGCCGTCGCCAAGGGTTTTGTGCTCGGCCTTCCCGCCGATGTGGCGATCCGCGTGACGGACGATGGCGATACGGTCATCGTCGATATGCGATCAGCTTCGCGATACGGCCGCTACGACCTTGGCGACAATGCCGCGCGCATCACCGATTTCCTGGCGGAACTCGACCAGGAAGTCGCCGGTCAGGTTGGCGCGGCGCCCGCCGAATAGGGCATTGGAACCTGGCAGCCTGTCTTGGCAGCCCATCTTGGCGGCCGATCTGGGCAACTATCTGGCCGGCGAGAAAGTGCCGTCAATGGCCGGTGCGGCGTTTGTCATGACCAGACCGCGCGCCACCAGGTCCTCGAGATGGGCAAGCACCGACAATCCGGCGGCACCATGCAGCCGCGGATCGGTATCCCTGTAGATCGCCTTGACCATGTCGGGAATCGTCCGGTCGCCTTCTCTGATCCGCTGCAGGATGGCGCGCTCGCGCATCTTGCGGTGCGTTTTCAATCCGCGCATGAAAGCGCGCGGTGCCGTCACCGGCCCGCCATGCCCGGGCAGCAGCAAGCAATCCCCGCGTTCGATCAGCCGGTCCAGCGAGGCCATGTAGTCGGCCATCGCCCCATCCGGCGGGGCGACGATGGAAGTTGCCCAGGCCATGACATGATCGGCCGAAAACAGGATGCCGGTTCCTTCCAGCGCGAATGCCGCGTGATTGGCGGTGTGGCCCGGGGTCAGAACCGTCCTGATCGACCAGCCGTCGCCGTCCACCACCTCGTCGTCGGAAAGCGTGATGTCAGGGACGAAAGCCATGTCGGCGCTGGCGTCGAGCGCATTGGTCTCGCCGATATGCAAAGGCCTTGCCGGCCGGTGCGGCCCCTCTGCCAGCACGGCGGCACCGGTGCGCTCTTTCAGCCGGGTCGTCAGCGGGGAGTGGTCGCGGTGCGTGTGGCTGACGAAGATATGGCTGACCGGCCGACCCGCGATCACCTCGAGCAGGGTCTGCAGATGCGCCTCGTCATCCGGCCCCGGATCGATCACCGCCAGCGTATCGCGGCCAACGATGTAGCTGTTGGTGCCGTGAAAGGTGAAAGGGCTCGGATTGCGGGCCGTGATGCGCTGGATATCGGGCGCAACGCTTACCCCCTGGCCATAAAGAGGGTCGAAGCCGGTATCGAATTTGAGTGCCATGGCGGATGCATAGGTGCCTTGTTTCAGGAAACGGCAAAACCGATTGCCGCATAACACGCAAGCCAATATAGGAGAACGTGAGGCCGCGACCATCGGATAGCGGCAATCGGATTGGGGAAATACCATGGCAATTGCAAGTACGATGCGTCCGCTTGTTTCTCTGGCTCTGCCGCAAAGTGGCGCGGCGCGGCTGGCAACGCAGCTTTTCCTGGCGATCGCCGGAACACTGGTGCTGACCCTGTCGGCCAAGACCAAGGTGATGCTCGGGCCGGTCGACATTTCGATGCAGACGCTTGCCGTGCTGCTGATCGCCGCCGCCTTCGGCATGCGTCTCGGCGTCGCCACCCTGTTGCTCTACATGGCGGAGGGCGCCATGGGCTTCCCCGTCTTCCAGAGCACCCCGGAAAAGGGTCTCGGCATTGCCTATATGCTCGGCTCGACCGGCGGTTATCTCGCAGGCTTCGTGGTCATGGCGGCAATCGTCGGCTGGGCCGCCGATCGCGGCTGGGATCGCCATCCAATCAAGCTTTTCAACGCGATGCTGGTTGCCGAAATCGTCATGATGGCGATGGGCTTTGCCTGGCTGGCGCTGCTGATCGGCCCGGAAAAGTCGTGGCAGTTCGGTGTCGTGCCCTTCATCGTCGGTGACTTGATCAAGGTAGCTCTCGCGGCAAGCCTGGTGCCGGCCGTTTGGACGTTGCTGAAGCGCGGCTGAAACGCGAGCAGCAGTCAGCGGCCCGGCGTCGATATTGCCGAAGGCGTGCCGATATTTTCAATGATGATGTCCAGTAAGCCGGCCTATTAGGGCCGGCTTTTCCATAGAATCAAACAATGCTGTTGATCAAAACTTCCACCAATCGTTGACGTGAAATAGATGCTTGCTGGTGCAGCCGCACTGTCGTAGCCCTTGGTCTTCGACTGTGTCGAATCGCCGAAGGCGAGATGCCTGATTCGCCTAACAAACGAACGGGCAAGCCACGCGCATCTCGCAAATGGCCCATCGCCTGCACGGCAACTTCGGGGGAAGGGCAAGGCGTTGAATGTCGCAGCGTCGACTATTGTCGGAAGTCGGCATTTCCTGTTCCGGATTCGATTTCAGCTGCTTGGCGGACTGACATTCGCGATTTTTGCGCCGGCGATTATCCGGATCGTCTTCAATCCTGAGTTTATCTATTCGGCCAACCTTCAGGTGACGGTGACCGCCGCTGCGATTGCGCATCTTGCAGGCTTCCTCTCCTATCGCCGCATCGGAAATTTCCCGGGCGTGGCCGCGGCCAGTTACATCTTGCCGACATTTGCCCTGTCCTACGGGGCTGTTTTCCTGACCATTTTCTTTTTCCGTTTCGAGTACAGCCGGTTTCAGGCCGCCGCCAGCTTCACCCAGTCCACGCTCTGGTATTTCGGCCTGAGCCTGTTGACGCGGCGTCTCGATCCGTACCGGCTCGTCGTGGTTCCCGGCGGAGATGTCGAGCGCCTCAAGACGCTACCGGGGGTGCACTGGTTCTGGATCAAGTCGACCAACACCATCATTGAGAGAGCCAGCGGCGTGGTCGTTGATCTGCGCGCTGATCTTGGTGCCGAGTGGGAACGATATATTGCGGATCGGGCCCTTTCGGGAACGCCCGTATACCACGTCAAGCAGGTCAGAGAGTCGCTGACGGGTCGGGTCGAGATCGAGCATCTGTCGGAGAACACGCTTGGTTCACTCAATCCGAACCAGGCCTATCTCAAGATCAAGCAGGCAGCCGACTGGGTCTCCGCGCTTGTCTTGATTGTCGTTCTTTCCCCTGTCCTGGCGCTGATAGCGCTGCTGATCCGGTTGGACTCCGAGGGTCCCGTGCTGTTTCGGCAGCAACGCATGGGCTACCGGGGCGAGATCTGCACGGTCTACAAGTTTCGCTCGATGCGACAGCACGTTGACGCCGGCAGCGACAAGGAGAGGGCGATCACCAGGCGCGACGATGATCGCATCACCCGCGTTGGTCGTTTCCTGCGAAAATTCAGGATCGACGAACTGCCGCAGGTCATCAACATCCTGCGTGGCGAAATGAGCTGGATCGGACCGCGGCCGGAAGCTGTCGTGCTGTCGCAGTGGTACGAGGCGGAGCTGCCATTCTACCGCTACAGGCATATCGTAAGACCAGGTATAAGTGGGTGGGCACAAGTAAATCAAGGGCATGTGGCTGCCGTCGATGATGTTATGGAAAAATTGCACTACGATTTCTATTACATAAAGAACTTTTCGCCGTGGCTGGATGTTTTGATAACTCTCAAGACGATGAAAACGATGCTTACCGGCTTTGGCGCCCGATAGCCAAGGCGAAGCACGACTCTGGAATAGCAAGCGCAGGAAGCAGATGGATCTCGCCTCCAGGAAAATAGCAATCATCGGGCTTGGCTATGTCGGTCTGCCGCTGGCGGTTGCCTTCGGCGCCACCAGGGATGTCGTCGGGTTTGACATCAACCAGTCGAGGGTGGACGCTCTGAAGCGTGGCGAAGACCATACGCTGGAAGCCAGCAGCGATGAGATCGATGCTGCTACGCGGCTGAGCTTCACCACCGATAAGGCCGATCTGCGCGATTGCGGGATTTTCATCGTCACGGTGCCGACGCCGATCGACAGGGCCAACCGGCCGGATCTGAAACCGCTGATCATGGCATCGACATTGGTCGGTGAGGTCATCTCGGCGGGCGCGGTGGTGATCTTCGAATCGACTGTCTATCCCGGCTGCACGGAAGAGGTGTGCGCGCCGCTGATCGAGAAACATTCGGGCCTGCGTTACAATGACGGGTTCTTCCTCGGCTACAGCCCCGAGCGCATCAATCCGGGTGACCGCGAGCATCGGCTGCAGACGATCGTCAAGGTCACCAGCGGCTCCACGCCGGAAGCGGCCGAAGCCATCGATGCGCTCTATGCCTCGATCGTGCCGGCGGGTACGCACCGTACCTCGAGCATTGCGGTCGCCGAAGCGGCCAAGGTCATCGAGAACACCCAGCGGGACCTCAACATCGCGCTGATGAACGAGCTGTCGCTGATCTTCGGCAAGCTGGGCATCGATACGTCCGAAGTGTTGGAAGCCGCCGGCACCAAATGGAACTTCCTGCGCTTCACGCCGGGTCTTGTCGGCGGTCACTGCATTGGCGTCGATCCTTACTATCTCACCCACAAGGCCCAGGAACTCGGCTATCATCCGGAGGTGATTCTTGCCGGCCGCCGTATCAACGACGGCATGGGTCAGCACGCGGCGGATCAGACGGCCCGCCTGATGATGCGCAAGGGGATACCTGTCGTCGGCAGCCGGATTTTGGTGATGGGCGCGGCTTTCAAGGAAAACTGTCCGGACCTGAGAAATTCCAAGGTCGCCGATATCGTCGCCCAATTGAAGAAATACAATGCCGGCATCGACATCTGGGACCCCTGGGTCGACGCGCAGGAATGCGCGCGCGCCTTCGGTGTGACGAGCATGAAGGACATTCCCGACCAACGCTATGACGGCGTCATCGTGGCCGTCGGCCACAGGCAATTCCGCGCGCTTGGCGTCGACGGCCTGCAGGCACTTTGCAAGACCCCGGGCGTGATCTACGACATCAAGGGTCTGTTCCCCAGGCATGTTACGGATGGGCGCTTCTGATGAAGATTCTGGTCACCGGCGCTGCCGGCTTCATAGGCTATCACGTTACGAAGCGGCTGCTGGAGCGCGGCGACGAGGTTGTCGGCATCGACAACGTCAACGACTACTACGATCCGCGGATCAAGGAGGCGAGGCTGCGGCTGCTGGAGGAGGCGAGCCGCAAGACCAACGCAGGCTATCATTTCATCCGCGGCAATCTCGCCGACAGAAGTGTTGTCGATCGCTGCTTTGCCGATCACGCATTCGACCGGGTGATCCATCTCGCCGCCCAGGCCGGGGTTCGTTACAGCCTGGAAAACCCGCACGCCTATGTCGAAAGCAACATCATCGCCTATGCCAACATGCTCGAGGCCTGCCGCAACAGCGCCGTTGCGCACCTGACCTATGCCAGCACCTCGAGCGTCTACGGCGCCAACACCGACATGCCGTTTTCCGAGCACCGGCCGGCCGACCACCCGCTGCAGTTCTACGCCGCGACCAAGCGCGCCAACGAGCTGATGGCGCACAGCTACAGCCATTTGTTCCGGTTGCCGACGACCGGGCTTCGCTTCTTCACCGTGTATGGCCCCTGGGGGCGCCCGGACATGGCGCTGTTCCTGTTCACCAAGAACATCCTTGCCGGCGAGCCGATCAAGCTGTTCAACAACGGCAACCACACGCGCGACTTCACCTATGTCGAGGATATCGCCGAAGGCGTCGTGCGGGCCAGCGACAGCCCGGCCGCGGGCAATGCCGCCTGGGACTCCAGCCGTCCGGATCCGGCCACGAGCAGCGCTCCCTGGCGCATCTTCAACATCGGCAACAACAACCCGGTGAAGCTGACCGCCTATGTCGAGGCGCTGGAAAAAGCGCTGGGCAGGAAAGCCATCGTCGAACTGCTGCCGCTGCAGCCCGGCGACGTGCCCGATACCTTTGCCGACACATCGGCGCTGGAGCAGGCGGTTGGCTACCGCCCGACGACGACAGTGATCGAGGGTGTCGCGCGGTTTGTCGAGTGGTACCAGGCGTATTTTGGGCGGGGATAAGCCTGTCTCCCGGCTGATCCCCGCATAGCCCTGTTCCATGACCACGCAACCAGGAGGAGATGGAATCGATACGGCTCGCAAACAGGCAGTCTGCAATCCATTGCAGTCCCAGGCGTTATTGAGCGTTTGCATCCCCACGTTCAATCGGCGGGATCGCGTTGCCGCGTTGGTTCAGGCGCTGTTGCGCGTGAAATGCCCATTGCAGATATGTGTCCATGTCGACGGCTCGACCGACGGGACAGGCGAAGTGCTTGCGGAAATCGCGTCTCGCGATACCAGATTGGTGGTCACCTCTGGTCCGAATGGCGGTAGAGGGGTCGCAATGTTTTCGGCGATCGCTTCGGCCACTGGCGACTATTGCATGATTTTCGACGATGACGACGATCTCTTCACCGATCGCTTGCCCGAGATTTGTGAGCGTCTCTCCGAGCAAAGTATCGACGAGAGGATTGCCGGGTTTGTATTCTCGATGGTTCTGAGTGAATCAGATGTGAGAGCAAACCGGTTTCCGTCAGAGCGCACAAACCTGATCAAGATGCGGGCCGACGAAGGTGTGGTCGGCGACAAGAAGGAGATCATCAGGACGCCTTTGCTGAAACAGGTCGCCGTGCCTCCCGCAGGGCGATTCCGCCGTATTCCAACATCTCTTCTCTGGTCCAGATTGGCGATCGAATACGATGTTATTTGTGTCGACGTCGATATCGGGCGAAAGAGGTATTTGCCGGGGGGGATGACAGCAAGCGTTCGGCATCTTCAGCGGCAGAATGCCTACCCGATGTTGTTGCTGAACTTGAATTACATCAGAGCATTCTGGATTGGACGGTATCGGTCGGTTCGGTTCCTGGGCAAGGCGGTCCTTGGCTGCTTGGGCTTTGGTGCCTTGAGTTTTCCATTCCTGCTCAAGAGGTCATTCACACGGGTGATCTCATGAAAAGAGCCAGCCTGTGGAAATTTTTGGAATCCATCATAATACGAATTGTCCCTGGTCTGCTCAATATAGTGACTCTGCTATACATTGGGAGGCAGCTGGAAGTCGGTCAATATGGTATTTTCAGCACGACGATCGTGACCGTTTCATTTATTTCGACGCTTGTTTTTGGAGTTACGACTTATTCCATAATGCCGGTTTCGGCAAAAATGCACGCGGCAGGATTGGGCAGAGAGTACGTGTCGTCTATTTTGGCCGCCCTGTCTGTTGTGGCCTTGTTTGTTGTCCTGGCCGGATTGGTGCTGGCGTGGTTCGGGTTTAGCAATGTCGTTGCCGCAACCATCATTGTTTCATTCGGCTTGCACACCGCATTTCAAGAGATACTGAGGTCCCAGCTGCGTTTATGGGCATACGGTTGGTCGGCGATTGGCCAGGCTGTCGCATACCAGGCGGGAGCTGTAGTCCTGCTCGTCGGCAATGCGAAAGTGGGCTCCGCCCTTACAGCCTTTTCGCTCAGCTACTTCGCCGGAGCGCTGATTTCATTTGCTTTCCTGGGGCCGATGACTCTGAGGCGGCCTCGCCTTTCCTATCTTGGCGGGTCGCTGGCCACGGGCTGGGGATTTGTGTTGAGCAATCTGGCCGAGAGCGGCGTGTTTGTCGGCATTCGATACATCATTTTGATGTTTGGCTCTCAGGCCCATCTCGGCGTCTTCTCGTATTGTGTCGATCTTTCGCAACGGTCCGTCGGCTTCTTCATGAACGTGGCCAGCTTCGTGTTCGTGCCGCGGGCATTTCTCAGTGCCGCAAGTGGAAACATCAGGGAGTTTCGACGCGGATTGTTCGAGGGGGCGGCCATTGCGTTGATTTTTGCGGTCGCGTCTGCCGTGGGGGTAATTGGTCTGTTTTTGTCCGGCTATGCGTCCGGATGGCTGGGGAGGTCATTTGATCCAGCGGTCTTTGCGGTCGTTTCTTGCGCCATCCTGATAAACAGGACGAAGAAGGTGGTCATCGATCCGTTTGCACTCCGCTCGAGCAGGGCAATGACGCTCACCTATTCTTACGCGATGGGAGCATTGGCTTGCTGCTGTTTGGCGGCATTGAGTCTGTGGTGGCGGCTGCCGCTTGGCAGCGAAATGGCATTTCTGTCCGCATATGTCATAGCCGCGGCTTGTTCGTTTTTCGCGTTGAGGAGCGTGATTGCCGACAACGGGCCGGATGCAACACGGCGAGCCTTTTCGATGGCCGGGTCGGATGCCGGGAATGAATGAGAAGCGAGCATTCTATGACGAGAAGAACAGCCGCATCGTCCATGTCGGCACGGTAGCCGACGACGACTATTGGGATTCCCACTGGGCCGAAGGGATCGTCTTGAGACCGGATCGCTTTGTCGTCGAAACGACCAAACGATATCTGACAGGACCGGCCAGGGTTCTGGACGCCGGATGTGGCTTGGCCAATACGGTCTATGGACTGCATCAGGCAGGCTTTTCCGCCCATGGAATCGACTTTGCGCGGAAGACCGTGCGGATGGTGAATCGCGTCGCGCCGCATTTGCAGGTGACGGTTGGAGACGTTCGGGCAACTGCCTTCGGGGACGAATTCTTCGATGCGGTGTGGTCTCTCGGAGTGATCGAGCACTTCTTCGACGGGTATGACGAGATCCTCTTGGAGATGAGGCGCATCATCCGATCGGGAGGGACTGCCTTCGTGACGGTGCCAAGCATTTCTCCTCTCAGAAGATTGAAGGCCAGAATGGGTCTTTATCCCAGGTTTTCGGGTGAACAGGCCGGCTTTTACCAGTTCGTCCTTGAGCCGTCTTCGATCGTGTCCAGATTCGAACAGCACGGCTTCAAGCTTCTGGAGTCGCGGCCAAGGGGCGGCTTCAAGGGGTTGAAGGACGAGACATTTTTCGCCAGGCCGATGCAGGCCTGGTACGACAGCAGCAACGGCGTCCTGAGGGGCTTACGGGCTGCCGCCGATCGGTTGCTCGGTCCATTTTCGCATCATACACGGCTCTATGTGTTTCAGAGGATATAGCGCGGATGTCGAGCGCGAATGGGCACAGATCGGCGAACGAAATTAACGGTGAAGCAGTGTCGATATTGCGAAAATTTGTTCGCGCGAACGTGGCCATGTCCGAGTTCCTCGACAGGGCTCTGCCGTTGCGCCTTCGCATCGACGGCAACCGGACCTTTGCGAAGGAGATAGCACCTCCCTTGCTTACCCCAAACGCGCGGGTTTACGATCTTGGCGGGGGTGCCAGGCCATTCGTCAGCCTCTTGGAGAAGCGGCGCCTGAGGCTTTTTGTCGTTGGTCTCGACCTGGACGCGGAGGAGTTGTCGAAAGCGCCGCATGGCACATACGACGAGGAGATCGAGGCGGACCTTACCTCGTTTGAGGGGAGGGGCGATGCTGACGTTGTGATTTGTCAGGCGACGCTCGAACACGTGCGTGACGGTGAGGGCGCCTTGCGTGGCATTGCCAGTTGCGTGAAGCCGGGAGGCGTGGTTGCCATTTTCTCGCCCTCGCGCAACGCTGTTTTCGCCAGGTTAAATCGGGTTCTGCCGGAAGGGCTGAAACGACGGCTGCTTTTTGCGATCTATCCCGAAAAGGGCAAGGGGCACGACGGGTTTCCGGCTTTCTACGACAAGTGCCTGCCCAGTGACGTCGAAACAATCGCAAAACGGAACGGCCTGGAACTCATCGAGCGTCGTCTGTTCTGGAAGAGTTCCTATTTCTATTTTTTCGTGCCGGCTTTTCTCGCCTGGCGCATCTGGCTCGGCGTTTCGGCCCTGTTTCTCGGCAAGGATGCTGCCGAGACCTACGCCTATGTCTTTCGGCGAAAACAGTGAAACCTTGCGGCTCATGACAGGGAAGCTCGCGCTGATCGCCATTCCGCTCGACATCAGAGGTGGGGCCGAAACCATCCTGAAGCTGGTTGCGCGTGCACTCGCGAGCCGGCCCGACTGGGACGTCGAAATAGGCTTCCTGGGTGGCCAGGCCGCAGGGGAAGCCGGTGGATCATACCAGGATGGAATTCGGTGCAGTTACGGCTTTGGCGGCGGCAAGGCCATGAGCGAGTTTTTGCTCGCCCCGAGACTGATCCGGCATCGCTACGATTTGGTGTTCTCGAGTCACGCGCGGGTGAATTCGTTCCTGGCTGCCGCCCGAAGTGTTGGAGTTCTTCGAAGCCGCAGGCTGGTCGCTCGCGAGTCCACGGTACTTCTGGATCGCTTCAAAGGCCCTCGCGCACTGGCTTACAGGGCGCTCTACGCTGCCTATGGCAGCCAGGACATGGTTGTTGCACAAACGAGCTACATGAATGAACGCCTGCGTAGCGTATTGCCCCGGCGAGCAATCGATAAACTGCGTACTTTGCCAAATCCGGTCGATGAAGATCTCATCATCAAAATGTCCGCTGAGACATTGTCGGGGAGCGACGCCAGGATATTTTCCCGCCGTCCGCAGATAGTTTGGTGCGGCCGGCTAATTGAGGTGAAATGCCCGACGATCGCGGTTGATGTGCTCGCCGAGGTCAGGCGAAGGACCGGCGAAGATTATGAACTTACCATGATTGGCGCTGGACCCCTGGAAGCGGACCTGAGAGCCTGCGCCGGCAAGCTTGACCTAGCCTCGCGCGTAAATCTGCTCGGCCAGAGAGACAATCCATTTCCGCTGTTTCGCGCATCGCGTGCCGGCCTGCTCACGTCCTCGGCCGAGGGATTTCCAAACGTGCTTCTGGAAATGATGGCTTGCCGGGTTCCCGGCATCGTCACCACGCCTTGTGCGGGAGATCTGGACATGCTGTCCGGCCTGGAGATTTCAGCCGGCTTTGGCGCGTCCGAAATTGCGGATGCACTCTTGAAGGTCGTTCACGGCGGCGATCGGTCGACCTTGTATGCAAAGACCTTGTCGGAAAGATCGCCCGGGCGATTTGCGGATATGCTGTTGGGAGCGCCTTCGTCATATCCGGGCGGCCAGAGATGATGCCCGCTGTTCGCAACACGATTGTCATCTCGATAAACACGTCCTGGAACGTCGTCAATTTCCGCAAGGGTCTGATCGAGGCGTTACGAAGCCATGGCTATGACGTCGTCGTCGTGGCGCCGAGAGACGAGTATTCTTCGCTGATATCGGCCATGGGCTGCCGCTACATCGAACTCGAAATGGACAATTCCGGCACGTCGCCGTTGCGGGATATGGCTCTTCTGTGGCGCTACTGGCGTCTCTTGCGGCGTGAGAGACCGTTGGCGTTTGTCGGCTTCACGATCAAGCCCAATGTGTTCGGCTCCATCGCGGCCAATCTGAGTGGCATTGCGGTCATCAACAACATTTCCGGGCTTGGGACGGCATTCGTCCGCGGTGGTCCGCTGCTCAGAATTGCCAAGGCCTTGTATCGGGTGGCGCTCGCTCGTTCCAGAATGGTTTTCTTTCAGAATGACGATGACAGGATGCTGTTCGTCGATGCGCATCTGGTCCGCAAGGATCAGACCGCGCTTTTGCCTGGCTCCGGCATCGACCTCGTGCGCTTTGTCCCGTCGTCCGAGGCGCGCACCCGGTCTGGTGCGATCGTGTTTCTTCTCGTGGCCCGGCTTCTCTGGGACAAGGGCGTCGGCGAGTTCATCAAGGCGGCCCGTCTGGTTCGCCAGGAACTGCCCGGTGCACGCTTTCAATTGCTCGGCTTTCTCGATGTGGAGAACCGAACCGCCGTCAGTCGCGAGCAGGTGGAAAAATGGGTCGATGAAGGATTGGTCGACTATCTCGGCTCCACAGACGATGTGCGGCCTTTCCTGCGTGCCGCCGATTGTGTCGTCTTGCCCTCCTACAGGGAGGGAACGCCGCGCTCGCTGCTCGAGGCGGCTGCCATGAGCAAGCCGCTGATCGCGACCGACGTGCCCGGATGCAGGGAGGTGGTGGACCATGCCGTCAACGGCTTCCTGTGCAAGGTGAGGGACCCTGGTGATCTGGCAAGCAAGATGATCGAGTTTGCGATGATGGACGATGCATCCAGGGATCGGATGGGAGTGGAGAGCAGAAACAAGGTCGAGCGGCAATTTTCGGAAACGATCGTCATCGAGAAGTACATGCGGCAGATAGAGAAGCTGGGTGGCCTCGCGGCGAAATGAGTGAACGGACCTCGCGGGGTCGGACGGAGGACGGTCTTGTCAATCAGGAGCATGGTGTTCCTTGTCATATCAACTGTTCTGTTTGGCGTCGGCTTTCTGGGCATCATCGTGATGCAGAGAGGCAGCCCGCCACCCGCCAGGCCGGTCGCTGTGCCCAAGCCGTTTGACGGCAAGCTCGCCATTCCCTCGATCGACGATCTCCGCGTCGGCGGTCGCAAGGTCCTGCTGTGTGGCGCGGCGTTTTCCAGGCCCCAGGCGATGCGCGCCCTGGTGACGGAAGCAGCGCGCCGGGACTACCAGGGGCTCATCTTGACTTGCAAACCCGTCGGTGCCGGCACGCCTTGCGACGGCAAGATCGCCTCGAGGTTTGGCGATACCCTCGTTGTGCAGTGCTTGACGGCCGAGGGGGAAGACTTGGCCACTATGCTCACGCAAGGCGGAGTTCTTTGCGGGCAGCCGGTTCAGGCCGGTGCAACGTACAAGTCTTGCTGAACGGGTTTTCAGTACGGACTGGGTGCCCTTGCGGAGAAATGAGTGGATCTGCCCTGACGCCAGCCTGACCGGTTTTCGCATTTGGGTATTTATGGGTCCTTTATTGGGTAATGTCGGTTCTTGGGGTCGGGTATTTGGGTATGTCGAGGAAGATATGGGCCGAAAAATGTATCGATAATTCAATATATTAGGTGGTTTTGACGAAAAGGGTTTGGCGCGCACGGCTTGGTCAAATCTTATCGAGCCAGTCACCGCGGAAAGGAGATCCCAGTTTTGGGCCCGATAATAAGAAACCTGTGACAGGTAGTCGAAAACTATTAATGCGATTTGGCTAAAGTACTGTCCTCGGACGGGCACGCATCAGCTTAAATTGCCTCGCGCGCGCGAAACGGGTTGGAATTGTGGCCAAAAACTGGTACTCGCTGATTTACTATCTTTGAATTGGTGCGTCTGAATGATGCAGCAAGAGGGGATCAAAGACAGATGAACCTTGTGGTTAAAACTGCACTTGCCGTATTTGTCGCGTCAATCGGGTTCGGTCCAGTTTCATCGTCCGCCCAGGACGCCTCGTGCAGCTGCGCGACCGCCTATCAAGGCCCGGTAAATCCAATCGGATCCATCCGCTCCGCCGACGGCGACGTGATGGTGTCGCAGATGGCTGGCTATGGCCCGGCCAAGGCTGGAAACGCGCTCGATTTCGGCAGCCGCGTGGTGGTTGGCGCCAACGGCGTGGCTTCTGTCCTGGTTGGCGGCTGCAAGCTGGAGGTCCCGGCCAATTCGAGCCTCGATATTTCCCGCGCCGGCAACAACATTTGCCTCAAGCTGGTTGGTTCCGAGCAAACGGCCGCCATCCAGCCCTCCGGTGGAGGCGGTGGATTCGGTCCGCCGGAAGCGATTTTCGCTGGGGCGCTTCTGGCGACTGGGGTGCTGGCGGCGACGCAGGACGACGACAACGGCGTCAGCCGCTGACGGAGATGGCGGTGTTTGACGCCATGACGGTGGGCTTGTCTGGACTGGACTGACCGGCGCCGGGCCGGGTTTGATGAGTTCGTTAACCATATCGCTCTATTTCTTGGGGTGGAGCGGGTGTGATTCGTCCCAAGAGGGTTAGTTGCGGTTTGGGTGGGGTAAAATGGCGAGTCGTCATCGGTTCGGGGCTATTTTCGCTTTTGTTGCAGGAGGCGTCCTGTTTGCCACGCCTCAGGCTATCGCTCAGCAAACTTGTTCCTGTCTCGCGACCGTGCCCGCGTTCGCCGGGGCGATTGGTCGTCTTACGCAGGTCCAGGGTGATGTTCAGATGTCCCAGGCCAGCGGCTATGCGGGGGTGGGTACCGAGGCGCTGATATATTCAGGCGCGCGCATCATGACAGGGGCGCAGGCGTTTGCTTCGCTGGCTGTCGGCACCAATTGCGCATTCGATATTCCAGCCAACGCCACGGTCAAGGTCGACCCTGTCGAAGGCGGCATCTGTGTTTCGCTTGATGCGCCAGTTGCGACGGTCGTGCCTGCCAACTCTGAGCCTGGCATGCTGCCGGTTCTGCTGGGTGGCGCCGCGGTTGGTGGCGCCGCAGCCCTTGTTATCGGCCTGCAGGACGACGATGACGCCGTCAGCCGGTAGTCGGGAGCCGACACCCGCTGTTCTGTGTAAATTTGTCGAATGCGTCATTCGCCTTCATGCGGGTGGCGCGTTTGCATTTTGTCGAGGCGAGGCTTTCCCTCCCCGCAGCCAGAAACGCCAATGATCGACCTGCATTCCCATATCCTGCCTGGCCTCGACGATGGTTCTCCTGACCTCGCAGAGTCGCTGGAGATGGCGCGGCTGGCAGTGGCCGATGGCACGACGCATATGGCATGCACGCCACATGTGATGCCGGGCGTCTATAGGAACGCCACGCCGAACATTGCCCAGGCAGTTCAGGCCCTGGAGCTGGAGCTTCGGCGCGCTGCCATACCGCTTGCCCTGTACGTCGGTGCCGATGTTCATGTTGCGCCTGATCTTCCCGATCGACTGACGCTTGGCACCGTACCGACCTTGAACGGATCCCGCTATTTCCTGTTCGAACCGCCACATCACATCCTGCCGCCACGGCTCGAAGATCTCGCTGGCCGTTGCATCAGGGCCGGCTTCGTGCCGATCCTCACCCATCCAGAACGGTTGACCTGGATCAAGGCGAATTACGACGTCATCGAGAGGCTGAATGCGCTAGGCTGCCTCATCCAGTTGACGGCTGATTCGGTGATAGGCGGGTTCGGACGTTCGGCGCTCTCCTTCTCGGAAAAGCTGCTCGATGAGGGCAGGGTGGACATTATCGCCTCGGATACGCATGGCGCCGGCCGGCGGCGCCCTGGGCTTTCGCAGGCGGTTGTCGCCATCGCGAACCGGTGTGGGGAAGATGAGGCCTACAATATGGCGGTGAAACGCCCGGACGCGATATTGCAGAATCAGCCGCTCGTGCCCATTGGAAAGCAGAGTGCGAAAAAGTCGAGCGTCAGCAGTGTTGGCCGTTTCGGCGGATTTGGCCGGCTGTTCAAGAGCGGGTCCCTGTGATGGGCATTTTCGATCTTGCAAGACGTTATACAGGCACCATGTCTGCGTTGCTCGCATCGCTGGCTATATCTGCTTGCGCGAACACTGCGACATCGACGTCATCCACGAGTGCTGTCGATGTGCTGCGACCGGCGGCGTCTTCAACGGCCCTTTCTGGCGGCGGCACGCTGCAGGTGGTGAAGGATCTGCCGGCGCCGCAGAACACCCAGAACGGCAGCGAGCAGCCTTTGTCTGCCAACGATGTGCTCGAGATCAGCGTGTTCCAGGTCGACAATTTGAACAGAACCGTTCAGGTCGACGCGGGCGGGCAGATTTCGCTCCCGCTGATTGGAACGATGACCGCGGCCGGCAAGACCGTTCGCCAGCTCGAGAAGGAAATCGAGACCGCCTATGGTGAGAAATACCTGCAATCGCCTGATGTGACGATCTTCGTCAAGGAATCGATTGGCCAGCGCATCACGGTCGATGGTGAAGTCAACAAGGCCGGCATTTATCCGGTGTCCAGCAGCGCTTCCCTGTTGGATGCGATCGCTCTTGCCGGAGGCTTCAATGCGGTCGGTGATGCCGGCAAGGTCTTCGTCTATCGCAATATCGGCCAAAGCAAGCTGGTCGCAAACTACAATGTCGAGGAAATCCGCGCCGGCAAGAATCGCAACCCGCGCATCTATGGCGGCGACGTGGTCGTCGTCTTTGCTTCGAAGTCGAAAATCGCGATGAACAATTTGAAGGATGCCCTGGGCCTCGCCTCTAGCGCTGCCCGCATTGCGGTCATTCCGTAGACACGGACAACCCCTGGATCACCTCGCGCATGCTCGATCGTAACAGGCAGCCTCAACTTGCCGGACCCGGACATGGCCAGGCCCTGTCTGCGGACCTCTATTACGACGTCCCGCAAAACTACGGTCCCTATGGTCGCGACTATGCCGGCCAGGATGAGGGGTTCAACCCGCTCAAGCTGCTTTTCTACATCGTCCAATACCGCTGGCTGATTGTTATGATGGCGGCTGCCGGGCTTATTGCCGGCGTCATCGTGACCATGATGCAGACGCCAAAATATCAGGCAACGACGCAGCTCGAAGTTCTGGTCCCTTCGGCGAAGGTCTTTCAGGATATTGAGGTTGTTTCCGAAAACAGCGACGTCAGGGCCTTCCTGACCGCGCGTGAGAAGCTGAGGAGCCGGTCGCTGGCCCAGCGCGTGGTGTTCCAGCTGGGGCTTGGCGAAAAGCCGGACTTCCTGTTTCCGACGCCGAGCTTTTCGCTGAGCAATATTGTCTACCGGGCGTTCGGGATGTCCAAGTCGCCTTCCATCGAGGAGAAGACACCCGAAGAGCGTGAGGCAATTGCCATCAAGCGCATCCTGGAAGACCTGACGGTCAATCTGGTCACCAACACAAGCCTGCTGTCGATCACCTTTGTCGATCAGAAGCCGAAATATGCAAGCGACGTAGCCAATCAGGTCGCGCAGAGTTTTATCGATCAGCGCCTCGACCAGACCAGCGAGACCTCTGATCTGGCAAGGCAGTTCATCCAGGAGCAGGTTTTGCAGGTGAAGCAAAGGCTGCAGACCTCCGAGGAGGAACTGGTCACCTATGCAAAGGATGCCGGCATCACGGTTACCGGCGACGACAAATCGCTGATCGGCTCGAACATCGAAGCGCTGAACACCGCGCTAGCCACGGCAATCCAGGATCGCCTTGATGCGGGGCGGGTGGTGGATCAGATAGAAAAGGGCCGCGGGTCGAGCCTCGGTCCGGTTCTGGAAAGCGAAGGTCTGCAGAAGCTCAGCGAAAAGCTGGCGGATCTGACCAGCCAGTATCAGCAGAAACTGGGCATCCTGAAGCCTGGTTATCCGGAAATGCAGCAGTTGCAATCGCAGATCAAGGAACTGCAGCGCCTCTACAACAACGGCGTGCTGGCGATAACCGATTCCTTGCGGCTGAAATACCAGGAAGCGCAGAACAAGGAGGCCGACCTCAAATCCAAGCTCGCGGAGATGGAGAGGCAGCAGGTCGTCTTCAACGACAAGAATATCAAATACACGATCCTGAAGCGCGAAGTCGATTCCAACCGGTCACAGTATGACAGCCTTATCGCGAAGCTGAATGAAGTCGGGGTTAGCTCGGAACTCAAGACGCAAAGCGCCGCGATTGTCGATTTCGCTTCGCTGCCTGCGGCGCCTTATTCTCCACGCCTGAGCATCAATCTTGCAATCGCTCTGGCGCTTTTCATGGCCTTGGCTGCATCGATCATCTACATCATCGAGTTGCTGAACAACACCTTCACGAACCCTGAGCAGATCGAGAAAGAGCTGGGGTTGACGATGCTCGGCATCTTGCCGCTTGTCGATGACCGCGAGCTCATAGGCAGCATCGCCGATCAGAAATCCGGCCTCTCCGAGGCCTATCGTTCGCTGCGAACATCGCTGCAGTTCTCCGGGGCGGAGGGCGCGCCGCGATCGCTGCTGGTGACCAGTTCGGAACCTTCGGAAGGCAAGTCGACCACCTCGTTCAAGCTCGGCCAGGATTTCGCTGCGCTCGGCGCAAGGGTTCTGCTTGTCGATGGCGATCTTCGCAAACCGAACCTGCATCGGCTGTTCGGCCTCGACAATGCGATGGGGTTGAGCAACCTCCTGACAAATACCGTTCGCAAGGATGATCTGGCGGGCATTTTCAGAACGACGAAATACCCTAATGTGACTGTGCTGACGTCCGGAACGATCCCGCCGAACCCGGCCGACCTGCTCTCTTCGCCGAAGATGGCGCTGATCTTGACCAATCTCGGCAAACGCTTCGATCTGGTCATCATCGATGCTCCACCGGTCGTCGGCCTTTCCGACGGGCCAATTCTCAGCCGGCTTGCCGAAGGCACGTTGATGGTCGTTTCCACCAACCAGGTCACGCGCAAATCAGCCAAGACGGCGCTCAAGCGCCTGCGCGCAGCCGGTGCGAATGTGATTGGAGCGGCGATGTCGAAATTTGCGGTCAACAAGTTCGATTACAACTACGCCTACAAATACATGAACTACCAGTACTACGATTACGGCGCGAGTACCCCGAAAATTGAGGGCAAAGTCGATGACGGAGCAGGCCAGCCCGCTCACGCAAAATCTCCGGCGTTCAGGCGTTTGGCTCGTCGCCTCCGTTCTGCTGTTGGCGGCTTCGTCGATCGGGCTAAGTCGGCTCCTTGAGGCCGGAACGCCGGCCGTCTCGCTTGCGCTCGATCCGTTGAACATAGATGCCTTGATAGGTGACATTACCGGTGAGTTGAACAAAACAGGCAGCGGTCCTGATCTTGATGTTTTGGCTGCCAAGGCGAGGGGCGCGCTTCACTTCAATGTCGGGGATGCCCGGCTCTACAGCCTGATCGGCGAGATCAAGTACCGGCAAGGCGAGAAAGACGAGGCTTTTGAATTTTTCGATCAGGCTCGAAAGCTGTCCAAGACCGAAATCCATGCGCTTCAGAGATCGATCGACCGTTCGATCGAGGTAGGTGATCTGTCAAAGGCCGTAGGCGAGATCGACACCTTGCTGCGCCGGTGGCCGGACCGTTTTCCAGTCATCGCGGCGGGCATGCCGGCCATTCTTTCAAATCCAGACGGATATCGGGCTGTCCTGGCAGCCTTAAGGATCGAGGCACCGTGGAGGTCCAATCTTTTCTCCGCCCTCGGTCAGGATCCGCGGGGCCTGCGCGCCGCAAACCAACTGTTGCTTGACCTTGCCGGATCGAGTTCACCACCGACATCGAAGGAACTGTCTGCCGTGATCAACGGCTACATCAGGCAAAAGGAATACGAGCCGGCCTATCGGCTGTTCCTTTTCAGTCTGTCCAATCAGGAGCGGACGCTGGGTGGCTACATTTTCAACGGCGGCTTTGAGCCGGTCCGCAGCAGCAAGCCATTCGATTGGCAGGTTCACGATCGGTCCGGTCTGGAAATTACCTTTGCCGGGTCGCGCGATGTCGGCGAGAGCGACAGCGGAGCGACCGTTCGATTTTTGAATACGCCGGTGAAGAACGCCGCGCTCCAGCAATATATCGAACTGCCTCCCGGCTCTTACAGGATGTCCCTGACTGCCTCCGCGAGAAACCTGAAGCTGCCAAAGCAGTTGTTCTGGTCCATTAGATGTGCAGATCCGGCAAGCGAAATAGCCCGGTTAAACATTCCTGAAGGCACATTCAACCGGCAGGATTTGAACCTGGATTTCGCGATCGGACCAAGCGCGTGTCCGATGCAATTGCTGCGGCTGGAAACAGCCGCTATCGCTGAGAGCTGGCGATTTCGATACGTTGGCACGTTGGTCATGCACAAGCTGAGCATCGAAAGAGTTTCATCTTGAGAGAGCGGTCAACCCGGCCCACGGAGTGGGAAAAGTACCTGCTCGGGTCGGTTCTTTTCCTGTCGGTGCTGATTGGCGGCGGCACGGCGAGTGGCCTATACACCGAAACGCTGATCGAGGTCGCGGCGATTGTTTCGGTCGCGGTCGTGTTTTCAAGGCCATCGGGGCAAAGCATCCCCCGTTCGGTCCTGTGGTTGCTTGCTCTGGCCTTTGCCGTGTTCTGTTTTCAGATCGTGCCGCTGCCCGCGGCCCTGTTGAGCGGATTGCGGCCTGAAGTTCTGCTCGCGAGCCCGTGGCTGGCCGACGAAACCCGGTTGCGCTTCGTCAGTGTCGGCGTGGGGCGCACGATCGAGTGTCTGTTGTATTTCGCGGCGGCGGCGGCATTTCTCCTGGGCGTCACCCGCCTGCGCCCGGATCAGGTCTACGGCCTTCTGCCCTTCTTTTTCATGGGCGTCATCTGCAACGGGTTGGCTGCGGCGATCCAGTATTCGCTCTCCGATACGGTTGCCATAGAGGGGCTGTTGCCGTTCACGATCAACGCGGGACTGTTTGCCAACCAGAATCATTTTTCAGCTTTGCTCTTCGTCTCCATTCCCTTCGTCGTCTATTACGGTCTATTCCGTGGGCACCTTCTGTCCGGATCGCTGGGGTTGATATCGCTGTTGTTGCTGCTTCTGGCCGCCGGTTCGCGCGCCGGTATTCTGATAGGCTTGGCGATCACCGTAATATCGGTTGTCTTTATGTCTGCTCGCTCCAGGCTAGGCGGTTATGGCATCCTTGCGGTCTTCATCGGTCTTTCGCTCTACACGATGGGCGCGTGGACAAAGATCGATGCGGAGGTGGTTGATCCAGCCTTTGGGCGAGCCGAATTTGCCCGCACGACGATTGCGGGAATTGAAGAGAACTGGGTGACAGGAGTGGGTTTCGGCAGTTTTCAGAAGGTCTATCAGATTTACGAAAAGGGAGAGATGATCTTCAAGCCCTACGTGAATCACGCTCACAATGATTATCTGGAATTGGCACTGGAGGGGGGCGTTCCTGTTGTTCTTCTGGTTGCAGCTTACTTGATATTGCTCTTTGCGTCGTCTGTCAGGGCGCGGCGCGATCCGTTGCAGAAAGCGGCGTTTCTCTCAGTGTCGTTTCTTCTCGTTCATTGCCTGGTTGATTATCCCTTGCGAACCGCAGCGCTTGCGATGACCTTTGCGTATATGAATGGCATTATCTTTCACAAGGGCTTTGCTGAACGGTTGAGCCAAAGAGGCGAGTCGACCGCGGCCCATCATGACAATCTGCTTGTTCCCGTCAGGCCGTCGGCTCTGGCAAGATGAGAGCAGTGGATTCGCCGGGATTGGCGCCGGACATGGTCCGGTCGTTTGTCGAGCGCCGAGATTGACAAGCCATTGCATGGAACCTAAGCACGGACAGCTCGGGCCGGGGGGCTTAGGCATGTCAAGGAGAGCTTCTTGAAAGGAATTATCCTTGCTGGAGGCAGCGGAACGCGTCTTTATCCGCTAACATTAGCTATCTCTAAGCAGATTCTGCCGATATACGACAAGCCGATGATCTATTATCCGCTGAGCGTTTTGATGCTCGCGGGTATCCGGGAGATTCTGGTCATTTCAACGCCGCGTGATCTGCCGGTTTTTCGCGATCTGCTTGGTGATGGATCGGAGTTCGGGCTCGACTTGTCCTATGCCGAGCAACCGCAGCCGAACGGGCTTGCGGAAGCCTTTATCATCGGCCGCGAGTTCATCGGCAAGGACAGCGTGTCGATGATCCTTGGCGACAACATCTACTTCGGCGACGGGCTGTCGCAGCTTTGCCGCACCGCGGCCTCGCGCGAAAAGGGCGCCTCGGTGTTCGCCTATCATGTCGAGGATCCCCAGCGTTATGGCGTCGTTTCCTTCGACAAGGCCACCGGAATGGCGCTGACGATCGAGGAAAAGCCGCAGAATCCAAAGTCCAACTGGGCTGTCACCGGTCTCTATTTCTATGACAACGACGTCGTCGACATCGCCTCGACCATCCGGCCTTCGGCCCGCGGCGAGCTCGAGATCACCGCGGTCAACAACGTTTATCTCGAGCGCGGCCACCTGCATGTGCATCGGTTGGGGCGCGGCTATGCCTGGCTCGACACCGGCACCCATGACAGCCTGAACGAGGCTTCCTCCTTCGTGCGAACCATCGAGCATCGCCAGGGCATCAAGGTTGCTTGTCCGGAAGAAATCGCCTTCGAACAGGGCTGGCTGACGGCAGATGAAGTGCTGCAGCGCGCCGCTCGCCTGGGAAAGAACGAATACGCCGCCTATCTGCGCCGGCGTGTCGCAGATCTGTTGGAGGGCTAGGTGCTGGAGATCAGGTCCCTTGGCATCGATGGCGTGCTGGAAGTCGTTCCGAAGCGACATGGCGACGCGCGCGGTTTTTTTGTGGAAACCTACAATGCCGAGCGCTTTTCGAAGGCCGGCATAGATCTGCTTTTCGTGCAGGACAATCATTCCTACTCCGCGGCGGCAGGTGTCTTGCGAGGGCTTCACTACCAGCTTGCGCCGCGGGCCCAGGACAAGCTGTTGCGCGTCATTCGTGGCAGCATTCTCGACGTTGCGGTCGACATTCGCCGCGGTTCGAAGACTTTTGGGAAATGGGTCGCTCTCGAAGTGTCGGCCGAAAAAGGGAACCAGATTCTGGTGCCGAAAGGCTTCGCGCACGGCTTCGTGACGCTCGTGCCCGACACCGAGGTCCTGTATAAGGTCACCGACACCTATTCGCAGGAGCATGACCGGTCGATCCGCTTCGACGATCCCGCCATCGGTATCGAATGGCCGTCATTGACCGGTGGATTCCAGCTTTCGGACAAGGACCTGAAGGCGCCCTTGCTGGCCGCCGCCGAGGTGTTTGCTTGATGAGGACAGCGGCATGAATTTTCTGGTGACGGGCGGTGCTGGCTTCATCGGTTCGGCGGTGTGCCGGCACCTGTGCGCCAACCCGGCTTACCGGGTGACCAATCTCGACAAACTCACCTATGCGGGAAACCTGGCCTCGCTGCGGCCGATCGAGAATGCGCACAATTACCGCTTTGCTCATGCCGACATCTGCGACGAGAGGGCGGTGCTCGACATCCTCCACCGGGACGATATCGACATCGTCATGAACCTCGCCGCCGAGAGCCATGTCGACCGCTCGATCGACGGGCCGGGCACGTTTATCGAGACCAACATCGTCGGCACCTACAGGATCCTCAATTCCGCGCTGGAATACTGGCGCGGTCTGCCCGAAGACAGGAAGAGCCGCTTCCGCTTCCATCATGTCTCGACCGATGAGGTGTTCGGCGATCTTCCTTTCGATGGCGGCATGTTCGTCGAGGAGACGCCCTACGCGCCGTCTTCGCCCTATTCCGCCTCGAAAGCGGCCTCGGACCATCTGGTGCGGGCCTGGCACGAAACCTATGGCCTGCCGGTCGTGCTTTCCAACTGCTCGAACAATTACGGACCCTATCACTTTCCCGAAAAGCTGATCCCGCTGGTGATCCTCAACGCGCTCGATGAAAAGCCGCTGCCGGTCTATGGCGCCGGAGCCAATGTGCGCGACTGGCTGTTCGTGGAAGACCATGCGCGCGCGCTCGAGCTGGTCGCCACCAAGGGAACGCCGGGCGAGAGCTACAATGTCGGTGGCAATTCCGAACGCACAAACTTGGGCGTCGTCGAGACGATCTGCGATCTGCTCGACATCAGACGGCCGCGGGCAGGCGGCAAGAGCCATCGCGACCTGATCTCTTTCGTCACCGACCGCCCCGGTCATGACCGCCGCTATGCCATCGACGCTTCGAAGATCAGCCGGGACCTGGGCTGGGCGCCCAATGAGAATTTCGACAGCGGCCTGGCCAAGACCGTCGACTGGTTTCTCGACAACAAATGGTGGTGGGGGCCGATCCGGGAGCAGCGCTATGCCGGTGAGCGGCTGGGCGAAGCACGCAAGGGGGTCGCGTGAGGCTCGTTGTCACCGGACGCGAGGGCCAGGTCGCGGCAAGCCTTCTGGAGGCCAGCCAGGGGCGCGCCGGCGTTGAGGTCATCGCCATTGGCCGGCCGGAACTCGATCTGGCAAGGCCTGACACCGTCATCGACGCCATTGTGGCCGCGAGGCCGGACATCGTCGTGTCGGCTGCTGCCTACACGGCGGTGGATCAGGCCGAGGATGAGCCCGATCTGGCATTCGCGGTGAACGCCGTCGGCGCCGGCAAGGTGGCGGAAGCAGCAAGGCGGCTCGGCGTTCCCGTCATCCATATTTCGACCGACTATGTTTTCGACGGTACCAAGGCTGGCTCTTATGTCGAAACCGACGCGCCCGCGCCGCGCAACGCCTATGGCGTTTCCAAGCTCGCCGGTGAACAAGCGGTGGTCGCCGCAAACCCGCGCCATCTCATTCTTCGCACCGCATGGGCATACAGCCCGTTCGGTCGAAATTTCGTCAAGACCATGCTAAAGCTTGCTGCCGACCGCGACGAGATCGCTGTCGTAGCCGATCAGTGGGGAAATCCGACTTCGGCGCTCGATATCGCCAACGCAATTCTGCATGCGGCGGCGATGATGCATCCGAGCTTGGGCTTTTCTTCCTTTGGCGTGTACCATCTGGTGGGAACAGGCGAGACCAATTGGAGTGGCTTTGCCCGTCATATCCTGGACTCAAGCCGCCTGTTTGGTGGCCCTTGGGCGCGGGTACGGGACATTGCTACGACGGACTATCCGACCAAGGCGCGCCGCCCCGCCAATTCACGGTTGTCTACGGCAAAGTTCACCGCGACCTTTGGTTGGACGGCGCCGGAATGGCAACAATCAACAAAAGAAATCGTATCTCGTCTCCTGGATGGTCAGACGGGACACGGCAGCAACGTGTGAACCGCCAGCGTCACGGAGAGTCTTGATGAGCGTTCAGTTATTCGTACCGAGTTTCCGCATCGAAGAATGTCTTGCGGGAATCCGTGAGTGCCTGGAAAAAGGATGGACCGGGCTAGGCTTCAAAACCGCCGAATTTGAAACAGCATGGAAGGCCTATACGGGTCTCCCGCACGCCCATTTCCTGAACTCAAATACGGTCGGACTTCACCTGGCGTTTCAGCTTTTCAAGTCCAAATACGGATGGGACGACGAATGCGAGGTCATCACAACGCCGTTGACGTTTGTTTCCACAAATCATGCCATTCTCTACGCTGGCCTTAAGCCGGTTTTCGCCGACGTTGACGAGTATCTTTGCCTTGACCCGCAAAGTGTACTCGAGCGGATCACCGACAAAACGAAGGCACTGATATTTGTCGGGATGGGAGGCAATGTTGGCCAGTATCAGAAGATATTGGAGATTTGTCGCGCGCGCGACATCAAGCTGGTGCTTGATGCGGCACACATGTCAGGCACCCGTGTCGACGGCAGCCACATTGGCGGTGATGCTGATGCATCTGTGTTCAGTTTTCAGGCTGTCAAGAATCTTCCAACCGCCGATTCCGGAATGATCTGCTTCAAGGAAGCAGAGGACGATGAGCGCGTTCGCAAGCTCACCTGGCTTGGCATCAACAAGGATACCTACGCACGTACTGCTTCCCAAGGGGCGTACAAATGGATGTATGACGTCGAGGAGATCGGGCATAAATATCACGGCAACTCGATCATGGCCGCGATTGCTATTGTCCAGCTCAAATATCTCGACATCGACAACTCCTTTCGACGTCAGCTAGCGATCTGGTACCGCCAGCATCTGGATGGCCACAATCACGTCAATGTCGTGCCTACAGCGCCAGGCTGTGAGTCTGCCCAGCACCTTCTCCAGATACGGGTTCGGAACCGCGACAATCTGATGCTTGCCCTCAACGAGCACGGCGTCTATCCGGGAGTTCATTATCGCGACAACACGGACTACCGGATGTATGCCTTTGCCGCCGGCACGTGTCCTAATGCCTCAGCGGCGAGCAATGAAATCATTTCGCTGCCTCTGCATCTGCGCATGAGCAAGGCGGACGTCGATCTGATTTCCGATTTGGTTCTCAAATACGCCCAATGAAGCCGCAAATCGCCCCTTTCGGAGACGGCACCATTGTATTGAGACTCGTGGAAGAGCGGGATCTCCAGACAATCCTCGATTGGCGCAACCGCGACGACGCGCGTGTCTGGTTCAAGACATCCGACAGGCTCGCGTTTGACCGGCATCTCGCCTGGTACAACAGCTACCTCCAGAAGGAGGACGATTTCTTCTTCCTGGTGGAGGTGGATGGCCGCCCGGTCGGCCAATGCGGCATCTACGATATAAATCGTGATGCTGGAAGCGCCGAGATCGGGCGATTTCTCGTTGCCCCAGAAAAGGCTGGAAAGGGTTATATCAAACGCTCGTGCGCTGAGCTCGTGCGTTTCGGAACACGTGTCCTGAAATTGCCCTATGTTTTTCTAGAGGTGATGGAACACAACACAAAGGCCATTGGCATTTACACCCAATGCGGCTTCATCGAAGAAAGTCGCTCCAACGGTCTCGTCCGCATGGGCCTGACCGGAGGTGGCATGGCATGATACCAACTGAGCAACTTTACCGCGATGCCCTGACGTCACTGAAGCTCTGGCGGGTGTGGGTTTTTCTTGGCGTTCAGGACATCAAGGCGCGCTTCCGGCGCTCTTTCATCGGCCCGCTGTGGATCCTGTTGAACCTCGCATTCTTCGTGGGAGGTGCCGGCTTTGTCTATGGCGTCATGTTTGGTCAGCCAATGGCCGATTTTTTACCTTTTTTGACCACGGGCTTCGTCATCTGGGGATTTCTGCTTTCATCATTTATCGAGGCGGGCGCAGCGTTCGTCGGGTCTGAAGGCTATATCAAGCAATTTTCCTATCCTAAGCAAATCTATCTTTTAAGGGCCCTCGTTTCATATAGTGTTGTGTTGCTGATTGGGTTTTTGGCTATAATTATAGTACAGATTTTCTTTAGAAATTTCCACATTGCGGGATGGGTGCTAGCTATGCCGGGGATAGTATTACTGTTATTGGCTGCTCTCGGACATATCGTGATTTCAGCATACGTTGGTACCCGCTTCAGGGATTTGCCTTTCGCGCTGGCCGGTATCCTTCAGGTTATCTTTTTCGTCACCCCAATTATGTTCCCAATAAAAGTGCTTCAGGAAAAGCATCTCGATTTCGTTTATCAGTATAACCCGCTGTATTACTTGATAGATATTGTTCGTCATCCAATTCTTGAGGGCGGGTTTCCCCTGTTTGAGAATTACGTCTTTGCAGGCCTTTATACCCTGGCCGTATGGGTCGTTGCGGCAGTCGTTGCTCGTCGGCTCGACAACCGATTGGTTTTCCTGCTTTGACAGACCTCACTATCAATCTCGAGGACGTGGGTATCCGCTTTCAGGGCGAGCGCAACAGCGGAGGCCTGAAGGACTGGTTGGTCGGCCGACTGACCGGTAGAAAGGTAAACTCATCCACCTATAGCGTGAACGCGCTGCGCCAAGTGAATCTGAGGATCGGAAGCGGCGAAAGGGTCGGGCTGATTGGCCTCAACGGCGCCGGAAAAAGCACGTTGCTGAAGGTCATGGCGAAGATTTACCCTCCAACGTCCGGAAAGGTCACGGTGCGGGGGCATGTGTGCCCGATGTTCGAGTTTGCGACCGGCTTCGAGATGAACCAATCGGGTTGGGATAACATTCGCATCCGCGGCCTTCTCCTTGGCATGTCACCTGCGGAAATCGAGGAAAAACTGCCCGAGATCGGGGATTTCACCGAACTCGGAGAATTTCTGGACTATCCCGTTCGCACCTATTCGGCCGGAATGTTTGTACGGCTAGCCTTTGCCGTGTCGACAAGCATCAATCCCGAGATCCTGCTGATCGATGAAGTGATGGGCGCGGGCGATATCCGCTTTGCGGACAAGGCCAAGCGCCGAATGTACGAATTCATGGAGCAGGGCAAGATCCTTGTCTTCGCAAGCCATGCTCCGAGTCTTTTGGAATCATTTTGCAAACGGACGATTTGGCTCGATGCAGGCGGAATTCGCATGGATGGAGAGACGTCCGAGGTGCTCGAATGCTATTCGCGCGCCAACTTGCCGGGCACATGATTGGCCGAAATCGCTATGATATCGGGCTTGCCGCATCGAACGATCTGTTGGGCATTTTTGCCGTATTGCAGATTCTGTCGACTCTGGCTCCTGCTCCGCAGGGAGTGCGTTGGCCGACAGCGCGACGTTGGCAGCAACTTGTGATGAAGGCCTCAAGCGGAATGCAATCACCCAAACCAGACGACTGCAGCGTGCTCGGCATTACTAATATCCTGGTGGTAATCGAAGCGGAAATAGCCACAACTCATCTGATTGCGCAGATCATGGTGGCGTGTCGCGCACATGGCGTCGACCACAGAGTTCAGTTCCTGAGTGATCTTCAGATCAGCGACATTACGTCAGATACCATTCCTATGTTTGTGCGATGTGCGGACCCTTTGGTTCTTTCGTGGACGCAATTGCTGGTCGATGCAAAGAGGCCATATGCCTATTATATTGATGACAATTTCTGGCGGATCGTAGGAAGCACTCCGCTTGCGACCTACTATCAGCACCCAATCATCAGAAAGTCGCTGGAGTTTGCGATTTCCCATGCGGAAGCCGTGATCGTCAATTCGGCCGAACTGGCCAAGTTCATATCGGATTTCAATGCCCGTATCGCGGTTCTGCCGACGTTTTTCGATTTTTCCCTTATTGAGGATGTGCAGCCGACCCCCACAGACGAAATCCGGATCGGCTTTGCGGGAAGCCCCTCACGCGTTGATGATCTGGATCTGATATCGCCCCTTGTCGAGCAGATCCTGGAGAAATATCCGAAGGCAGTATTTGAATTCGCTGGCGTTCTTCCAAGGGGGATATTAGCCGGAGCGCGTGTACGCTTTTTCCCGCATACCGGCGACTACAATGCTTACATCAGATTCCAAGCCTCGAGAAATTGGGCGATCGGTCTGGCGCCTCTAGTGGATCATGAAGCCAATCGCAGCAAGACTGATAACAAGTATCGCGAATATGGCGCCTGCCGTATTGCGGGAATTTACTCTGATATCCCACCCTATAGTGATGTCGTGAAGGACTCGGTCACCGGCTTGCTGGTTGACGGCGCCCGATCATCTTGGCTCGAGGCTATTATCAGCTTGATCGAACATCCCGATAGGCGATGCTCAAACTTGGCGAACAACGCCTTTGCGGACGTTAAGGCTCGCTATGATGTGTCTCGCGTTTCCCATGAGTGGGCACGCTTTTTCAAAAAACTCGATGAAAGTCGCTCACGAGACGTCAAACCTCTCAGAGAAACCCACCTGAATTTAAAGAAGTTCCGGCGCTGGCTTGAACGACTAACAATTCACCTTGCGGTGGTCTACAATGAGGGTGGAATTGCGCTAGTTATTCGGCGAATTGCCAAGAGGATACACTTCGCAGAATGACTTCCCTCGCCACCGTCCTTCACAGACTCGTCTCTGAAGAGTGTGACCCAACAAGATCAGGTGCGCTTCCGCGAAAAAACGCTGACTGACTTTTGGATAGGCCATCGAAGAACTGGATATTTGGTGGCGAACTCCCGTAGAGGTCTTCCTAGCCGCCAATACGCCGAATTCTTGATCTCATTCAACTCGTGGAAGATGGCGTCATCTGATCGAATAATCGAGCCGGTTGTGGGCAGAATCTCGGACAGGAGTCGAAGATAATCCAAATCTGCAAAGGTATGGTTCGAATACTGTGAAAAAGATTTGGAGACACTCGAAATGGTCTCTTCAAATTCGGATACGGACTTCTTTCCATCAAACAAGATCAGCGCTCGCTCTCGTCCAGCTTTGCCTATGCGTGCTGCCCTTTCTGGATCATCAAATAACGATCGTATTTTTTCGGCAAGATCTGCATGATCGGCGGGTTTGAACAGGACGCCAGAAACACCATCCTCAAGAACTTCCGGGAGACCTCCAGCCCGAGAGGCTATGACAGGCGTCCCCATCGCCATAGACTCTATTGCGACCATCCCGAACGACTCCACAATTGACGGTATAACCGTAGCCAATGCCCTGCCGAAGCACTCTTGAGGGGAATCTGTCTTGCCGTGAAATACAATCAGATCGTCAACCTGAAGCGTCCTTGACAATTCCTGAAGCCCAATCCTGATTGGCCCGTCTCCATAGATATCAAGGCCGACAGACAGGCCAGACGACTTGAGTAGTGCGATAGCTCGAATTAGAAATTCTGTGCCTTTGTGCGCCTCGAGGCTCGCCACCGTACAAATTCTGGATGTTTTGATATAAGTGGGCTCCGAGGATGGAACCTCCGTCCAGTTAAGAATGGTCTTTACTCGTTCCCCTGAAATCATTGGTTCAAAATATTTCCTGGTCCAGTCAGAGCAACACACCACGGAGCTCGCATTTTTGAGCAGAATGGAGTCGAATGTTTGTTTCATTAGATCGTGAGTGCTCGCCGGATCTCCGTCTAGAACACCGTGAACCCACAGGACGTATGGCAAGCCGGCAAGAATTGCGCCGATGGCCGGACACAAGCTTGTCAAGGTATTTACAACAACAACGTCGATTCGCTGCCGCCAGTATAGATCGGCATACATGCTGGAGACGTCTAGAACGTATTTTGCGTGTTCAGGTGCAAGCTGGATCGTCTCGTATACATATCCTCTGAGTAACGGAGATCTATACCACGGGACGTTTCGATGGCTAAGCAGTTTGCCTAACATGCCGCGGTCAGCGCCAGGGATCAGAACGACTGGGTTGATCTTGCCGCCATCGGCCAAGCCGAAGGCGAGGTTCGCTAGCATTTTCTCCGACCCAGCTGTATAGGGTGAATGAGAAATCAATGCAACGTTTAACATCTGTTCGGATTTCACTATACTAGACCGTTCGCGAGGGATTTTATCAGATCTGCAAATTGAGAAGCCACCACCGGGGTGTCATAGTTCCTAGCTACGTCGGCTCTTGCATTTGCATGCAGCCTGGAAAGTTTCGTCCTATCCAGAAGGGAAGCTATTTTCTTGGTCCAATCGTTGGAGTTAGAAACAAGAATTCCATTGATTCCATCTTCGATGTACCAACTATAGGGCTCTATATTCGAATAGACGCCAACTGCGCCGGCGGCAGTGATGTCAAGATATTTGTTGGGGCATTTTGATCGTGACGTCCGAGTGGCGTCCAGAGGTGCCAGCAATATATCAGGACTCGCTTCTCTGATCATCTGAGCATACTGGACATAGGGTGCAAGTGCGTACTCGATCACTCTGATGCCCTTTAAAATATCTCGCTGATCCGATGAAAGACTTCCGAATATCAAAATGTCGACATCACTATGCGCTTGGGCTATCTCGGCCAAGGCTCTGAAAGCCTGATCATCATATCTTTCTGAACCAGAATATCCGACCACAAAGCGTTTCGAGTGTCGTCTTGGCGTTTTCTCAAACAGGGCCAAGTCCACGCTGTTAGGCAATGTCACAATTTTTTTGGCGTAAGGCGCGACGTCTTCGGCCAAGAATCTGTTGTAGGTCAGAACGTAGTCAGCGTGCTTGATGCCGAAGATAAAATTCCGGAAGAGGGGCGTATTCGGGCCGAATACATCACGATACCGATCTGGCCAATCATCTGAAATAGATATCCAATTGTCATCGATCATGTATACCGAGGGAACTCTCAATTCTTTGCACCAGTCGAGAATCTGTCGAATCTGCTCTACCTTGCATCTGGATAGAATAACGATATCACTGGTTTCAACATCTTCTCTTGTTACGAGGTGGTCAAATAGCGTCTTGTAGGTGCCAAAACCCGTTCCTTCGAGATACTTAAAGTAGGAGTAAAAACACAGCCAATTGTGGTGGTACTCCCAAGGTCCACCAGTGATTGTAACCCGGATCGGTTTGGAATTGGAGCGTCGTTTAGGTTGCGCCAGCGATGCGATATGCCGTGAAAGGTAATTTTGGTCATCCGGCGGCAGGTCATGCATGAAGTTTCGCTCGCGCTCGCTGATGCCAGTCGCAGACAGGCCGCTCGCCATATATCTGCGGCGCATGTCTTCGCTAACTGGGTAGGGTCGGGCGACAAACGGAACTCGGTTCTCTGGGGGCGGGCCACCTTTGACTCTTACGACACTGATATCGTGGCCACTGGAAAGCCTGATCAGAGCATCCCAGCCGGAGGTCTGCTGCAGAAGTGGGGAAGGATCGAAGCCGCCGATTTCATCCAGCGCCGTTGACGATATGGCTACGTCAGAAAGTTCTAGGAGCGGGCAATTGAGCATCCATCCGTGTAACTGAAATTTAGAGGCCTCTCCCGGAAGCCCGAAACGCCAATTGGAGGAAGGATACGATGCCGCAATCGACTGGTTACCACGGCTGGCGGTTCTGCTCGCTTCGACCAGTGCTGGAAGACCACCAGCGTCCCACGCGAGTTGCGGACCCAAAAAAATGAGCCGATGGCCGGTAGCGACTTTTCTTCCCGCATTGAACAGCACGGCTGGCAATTCGTTGTCCGATGTCACCTCGCAGACTTGAACATGTCGAAAATGGGCGGGCAGGGACTGAAGGCTTGGTGCGGTCTTCCACTGAGGATCACTGAAAACGACGATCAGTTCGACGTCCTCGTCAGTCCTTTTTATCAAAGGACGAAGGGTGTCCACAATCCGGCTTACGAAACCTCGGCCCGAACTCAAGCGCCCTTGTAATATTAGTAGAATCGAAAGTGCGCATCGGGCATCGTTGTCGCTTTCGGCAACTGGTTTTTCCCGCAGCATTCTTGCATCCTCGTGGGGTTGAAACATATTCATCGAGCATTCTCGCGTAAAGGTGCCTTGCGACTGGGCCTGAATGGATTTGCGGCGACCCTTAATCGATAAGATGAGCCACGTCAGCTAGGCAGAACCCTTAAATCGCAATAGGACCTTCACACTCCCTTCAATTATTCAATCGCGCGCGTCTCAAGAAATCTCTAGCTATGCCCTCGCCCCCGCAGTATGCGATACAGGACGGCGGGGGCCGGAGATGGCACTTTGAGAAAGGTGATCGGCCACGAAGTATCTTCGTGTTCGTGCTTTGCTGGAGTTCATATCCGTGAGCCTGGAGTCTAGTGCCGTCCAATGAATTCTTACCTCGAATCAGTATTCGGGCTCCGGCCACAGATGCGGCGCGCCTTCATCATGGTCCAGGACGTGGTCATGGTCCTGGTCGCCGTGGCGCTCAGCCTCGTGCTTTCGCGGTCGAATCTCTCGTTCGAAGCGCTCTCCAACGAGGGTCTGGCAACCTGGGCTGGCATTGTTCTCATCAGCCATCTGCTGTTCAGATATTGTGGCCTCTACACGACCGTCTGGCGTTTTGCCTCGACGCCGGACTTTTTCAACATCCTGAAGAGCTGCGCGATTTTGACGCTCACTCTTTACGTGGTTTCGCTGCTGGTTCGTTCCTTCCAGCCGGTGCAGGGGCTCAATGAGCGTCAGTTCATCGTCTTCTTCCTCGTCTCCTTCACCATCATATCGGCGCCCCGGCTGTTCTACCGCTTTCTGCGTGATGGCGCGAGCTGGGGCATTCCCGGCCGCAAGACCGACGAGACGCAGGCCAAGCGCGCGCTGTTCGTCGGCCGGCTCGGCGAGGCCGACCTGATCATTCGCTTCACGCGAACGGCGCAGCCGGCGGACTATTCCATCGCGGGCATCATGGCGACCGAGCACGGCGCGCCGTTGGGGACGCGGATTCAAGGTGTTCCCGTGGTGGCGACCCGGCCGCGTCTGATCGATGTCCTGGAAGACTACGCGACCGGCACCAAAAGCCTGGATCTGCTGATTTTCGGCAGCGGCGCCGAAAACGAGATCGAGGAATATTCGGAACTCGTCCGCATCGCCCGGCACGGCGGCATACATGTGGTGCAGTTCTCCGGTCTTTCGGAGCTGGAACAGCACGGAAAGCTGGTTCTCGACACCGTCGAGATGGAAACGATCCTGCGCCGTCCGACGGTCGCATCCGATATCGAGCGCATCAGCGCCTTTGTCGGCGGCAAACGCATTTTGGTCACGGGCGGCGCCGGCTCGATCGGCCAAACGCTGGTCAAACGGTCGCTGGAGCTGGGAGCGGAAGCGGTGCTGGTCGCCGACCTCTCCGAATTCGGTATTTTCCAGCTGAGCCAGTATATCGACGAGAAGGACCACGACCGTCTCAAGGTCCGTATCGTCGATGTCGCGGACCGGCGCCAGATGACGCGTGTCGTCACGGAGTTCCGGCCGGACATCATCTTTCATGCCGCGGCGCTCAAGCACGTTCCGCTACTCGAGGAAAACTGGGATTCGGCCATCCAGACCAATATTTTCGGAACACTCGTCTGTGCCGAGGTCGCCGCCAGATGCGGGGTTGCGCAATTTGTCCTGATATCGAGCGACAAGGCGGTGGATCCGACATCGGTGCTTGGCATGACGAAGCGGGCCGCCGAACAGATCGTCAGCGCCTTGCATGGGACGCCCTCGGGCGAGCCGGGCGGGCGCCGCTGCGCCACCAAGTTCATCGCCGTGCGCTTCGGCAATGTCTTTGGCAGCAATGGGTCGGTGGCGACCATATTCCAGGCGCAGATCGAGGCTGGGGGACCGGTCACCATCACCGACCGGCGCATGACGCGCTATTTCATGACCGTGGCCGAAGCCGTCGATCTCGTCATCATGTCGGCGGCAGATGCCTCGTCGCGGCAGGGCGGGCAGGACTACGCCGTCTATATGCTCGACATGGGCAAGCCGGTGCCGATTCTTGAAGTGGCCGAAACGATGATCCGCATGTCGGGAAAGAGCCCATACAAGGACATCGCAATCCGGTTCACCGGCATAAGGCCGGGCGAAAAACTCCACGAAACGCTGCATGGCGAAGATGAGGAACTCGTCGAACTCGGCATTTCGAAGATTTTTGGCCTCAGCACGGATGTCGTGGAATGGTCGGATGTCCAGATCGCGCTCACGGAGCTGCAGCAATCGGCGAAGAACCAGGACAAGGCTGCCGCGCTCGCCGTGCTGGCAAGCCTTGACCGCGCCAAGAAGGCCCGGGAAAGCACTCATCAGGGCGCGATCCCGAAAACGGCTGGACAGGCGGGCTAGGCCCGATTCAGAATTCAGAAAGCGATCTTGGTCGTGAGCAAAGCAGATCTGCGCGTCGCGGTCCTGATGGGCACGAAGGATGGCGCGGCCTTCATCGATGAACAGTTGCAGTCCCTGCTCGCGCAGTCGCACCCTCTGGTCGATCTGTGGATATCCGACGATGGCTCCGTCGACGGCACGACCGCCATCATCGAGACATGGAGATCGCGCTGGCCCAAGGGTCGAATGACCCTCGTGGAGGGGCCGCGGCAAGGCTTCGCCGCCAATTTCCGCTCGATGATCCTCGATCGACGCATCGATGCGGATTGCTATGCCTTCTGCGACCAGGACGATATCTGGGAGTCCGACAGGCTGGAGAGCGCCATCCGCTGGATGGAGGCCCATGACGCAAGAGCCCCGCTGATGTTTTGCTCGCGAACCGCGACCATGACGGAAACGGGAAGCCTTGTCGGCCATTCGCCGCTGTTTGCCCGGCCGCCATCCTTTCGCAACGCCCTTGTGCAGAGCATCGCCGGCGGCAACACCATCCTGCTCAACGCCGCGGCACGCGAACTGCTGGCCAGGGCCTCCGCGCGGACCGGGTTCGTCAGCCACGACTGGTGGGCCTATCTCATCGTCACCGCCGCCGGTGGCATCGTCCGCTACGATCCGCGGCCGCTGGTGCGCTACCGGCAGCACCCGGCAAACCTGGTCGGCGCCAATGTGTCGTGGAGAGCAAGGGTTTCCCGGCTTGGCCGCCTGTTCAAGGGTGAGTTCGCCGGTTGGACAAATCTCAATCTTGACGGACTTGCCGTCAATCGCGACCTCCTGACCGGGGACGCGGCGGCATGCCTCGACCTGTTCACCAGCGGGCGGCAGGGCGGTCTTTTCCGCCGCCTGGCTGGTTTGCGCAAAAGCGGTGTCTATCGGCAGACCCTTTCCGGGACCCTGGGGCTCTATCTCGCTTTCATCCTGGGGCGCATCTGAGCATCGAACGGCTGCGTGGCGCGCTTGGTCAAGAGATCGGCTCATGCTACGTCGACCGGATTGACGGGCTTGGCCGACGGCGTTGCCTCGGGATTTTGGCAGGGAGCATATCGGCCGTTCATGAAGGCAGCCAAGCACATCTTCGATCTTGCCGGTGCGGCTCTGCTGCTGGTGGCCACATCCCCTGTTTTGGTGCTGGCCGTCCTTGCCATCAGGGCATCGTCCCCCGGTCCGGCCGTTTTTTCGCAGACGCGGGTCGGCCGTGACGGCCTGCTTTTTCGCTGTCACAAACTGCGCACGATGTATGTAGGCACGCCGTCATTGCCCTCGCATGAGGCGCCTGAAAATTCCGTGACATCGGTTGGAGGGGTCTTGCGGAAGTTCAAGCTCGATGAGCTGCCGCAGTTCTGGAACGTCCTTAAGGGCGAGATGAGCCTTGTCGGGCCGCGCCCCTGCCTGCCGACTCAAACGGAATTGATCGAATGTCGCAGGCGGCTGGGCGTGTTGGCGGCACTTCCGGGCATAACCGGCCTGGCCCAGATCAGGGGCATCGATATGTCGAACCCTGAGCTTTTGGCTGAAACGGATGCCATCTATCTCCGCACAGCGTCGTTCTCGCTCGACCTTCGGATCCTGCTTGGAACGCTCTATCGAAGCTGACAGGCCATGATCCCAAAAAAAGTGAAAGCCGATTCTGGGAACGATCATAATGAACAAGAAGTCAGGATTTGCTGACCCGTGCCAGCTCGACCAGCCGCTCCAGTGTGCCGGCTTCAGGCGCCCACCCCTGCGATACCAGCAGGGCTGGGTCGCATATCTGTGTCGCAGTCAGGCTGTCCCAAAACGCCCGCCTGCCCAGCACGCTTGCTGCCGGCCGCATCAGGCCGGCAGGCACGGTCATCAGGCGCATCGGCCGCCCGAAACCGCTGCGAAAGGCGGCGATGATGGCTTCGACGGCGACTGGCGACACATCGGCGCCAACATAGATCGGCCGAAGTGGCCCCGAATGGCCCAGCAGGTGCGACACCGCTCGCGCTGTTGCCCCGGATGACATCAGCGAGCGGATTCCCGTCAAGGCGCCCGTTGGCAGCGGCAGTGCCGTATCGGCCAGGCGCATCAGCGTCGCGAGGTTACCCTTCATGCCGCTTCCATACACGGGAGGCAGGCGCAACACGGCGGCGTCGGAGCGGCCATGCGACGCATAGGCGTCCAAAACCTTGATCTCGCCTTCGCGCTTCGAGCGTCCATAGACGCATTGCGGGGCAGGGGGCGTGCTCTCGTCGATCGTTGCGCTGACGCGAGCGCCGATCACGGCCCGGATCGAGGAGAGATGGATGAAACGTCCGCTTGCCTGTGCGGCCGCTGCATGTGCCAGCCGCGCGCTCAATTCGACATTGGCCGCCTGGTAATCCGCTTCGGTGGCATCGCCCGGATCATTGTTGAGGCCGGCACAGTGGACGACATGGTTCACATCCCTGGTGAGCGCCAGGAAGGCCGCGGCCGGCGCGTCGGAATTGGGCATCGGCACCGCGCCATCCCCCAGTCCAGATCTCTCCGGATGGCGGGAGGCAAGGCGAAGCTCGACACCGGCTTCGCGAAGGTGGCGCACGACAAGACGCCCGATGAAACCTGTCGCGCCCGTGACCAGAACCTTCATGGCCTTGCCCGGAACAGCCGTCGGGCGGCTGATGGAAGTGCCTGCGCTTCCACAACTGGTGGAAGTACTTGCTCCTCCATCAACGGAACCTGACGTCCGCAGGCAAGATATGTCCCGCACACCAGGAAGACCATCAGCACCGAGTCCAGAATGTCATGGCCGACCAGGATGCCCGTCATTCCGGCCGTCAGATAGGTGATCACGACGATGAAAATCATGGTCGCGCCGAAGCGCTCGATCGGATCGCTGCTGTTTCGCAAGACCCGTGCGGCATTTCCAGCGGCAACGACAAAGATCGCCGCCAGCGTCACGGCGCCCAGAATTCCGGCTTGCACCAAGGCGGTCAGGAAGCCGTTGTGGAAATGGTTGAAGCCGGCGTCCATCGCGAACTGATCATGGAAGCCCTGCTTGATCAAAAGCTGGGTCGCACCCACCCCATGTCCAAACAACGGCATGTCATGGAATGCTTTGAGGCCGATCTCCCAAAGCGCAACACGTATTCCCACGGAGGTGTCGTAGTTGCCGCTGGCTCCAAGCGCATCCCAGTCGGAGCGCAGAAAGTCCACACGCCCGGATATCGCTTGGAAGCCCAAAGCGGCGATCACGACGCCGACCGCCGCCAGCAGCAGCAGCACGCGGATGGCATTCCTGCCTCTGAGCCTCTGATGGTTGATCAGCAGGACAGCGATGCCGGCAATCAGCAGCGCCAGCCAGACAATACGCGAACCGGAATAGATGATGGCGATCGTCCCGGCCAGTGTGGCGTAAAACAGCGGGTTCCTGGCCCGCTCGATGCCTGACAGGGCGCCGGCCACGCAGACCACCACGGCAAGGCAGACGACGGTTGCGAACACGATCGCATTGCCGGCCCCGCCCTCGGCTCTCACCCCCAGCCAATATTGCTGATAGATCGCCAGCAGCAGGGCGACAAAACAGGCGGCCATGCTGGAGAGCACGATGGTGCGGGCAAGCATGGTTTTCTGCGTGATGCTCCAGGTCGAATAGGAGACGGGGAAAAACAGGAAGGTCACGAGCGGGACAAGATGCGGCGCATCCCGGACGAACGAGTTGTTGACGATGGAAGCCAGGAGATTGGCGGCGCAGTAGGCATAGATCGCGACCGTCAGCCAGATCATGGGCCGGTCGGCGTTGAAGCGCCTTTTCCTTAAAGCAATCAGCAGGACGGACGAAAGCCCCCCGCCGTTGAACACAAAGCTGACCACCGATCCCAGGACCGGCGGAAAAAAGAAGCAAAGGATGGAGAAGTAGATATTGACCCGCGAAGGCGTGAATTGCTGTCTCAGGGATGAAAGCCGGCTCAATTTTCGGGCTCGCCATTTTCGGGACGTCTCATGCGGCGGGATCTTGTTTAGTGAAGTAGAACGCGCTCGCCTCGAAATTGCCCATGCCTCATGATGCACTTGCCCGCTTCCCGAGGCTGGTATAGCGGCTGGGCTGCCTTTTCGATAGTGCGCCGGGCCGATTGCCACTGAAAATCGGCAGCCCGCGCCGATCGATCAGGGGAGTTCCCCGTGAGGGGCCACGGCCAGTCTATTCAAGCAATATTTTTCCCGCATTTTCTCGACTGTTGAGCTTGCGAGCAGGAATTTCCGGGTTTTTGGATATCCGTGGAAAATTCATTCCCGAACCGTGCGCCGCGGGGCCAGTCCAGCATTGTTCTTGACAACGGCGATCTGCTAGAACGCCGGCACGACAGAGATTGTCCAGAAGCAAGGCTTGAACCGGGCGCAGAAAGCTCGACGATTTGAGGCAAGGCCTTCTGTTAAAAGGCACGAGAGAACGCTCACAGTCCATGACAACCGCGCTTACGCATCTTCAGCGGCTTGAAGCCGAGTCCATTCATGTATTCCGCGAGGTTGCGGCCGCTTTTACCAAGCCGGTCATGCTCTATTCGGTCGGCAAGGATTCGTCCGTGCTGATGCATCTGGCGATGAAGGCCTTTTATCCCGCCAAGCCGCCGTTCCCCTTTCTTCATGTCGACACGACGTGGAAGTTTCGCGAGATGATCGCCTTTCGCGATCAGATGGCGCAGAAACTCGGCTTCGACCTCCTGGTTCACGTCAACGAAGATGGCGTGCGCGACAACATCAATCCGTTCGACCATGGTTCGAACACGCACACCCATGTGATGAAGACCGTGGCGTTGCGCCAGGCGCTCGACAAATACGGTTTCGACGCCGCCTTTGGCGGCGCCCGCCGCGATGAGGAGAAATCGCGCGCCAAGGAGCGCATCTTTTCCTTCCGCAACGCCCAGCATGTGTGGGACCCGAAGAACCAACGCCCCGAGATGTGGAAGATATTCAACACCCGCATCGCATCGGGTGAATCGATCCGCGTCTTTCCGCTGTCGAACTGGACCGAACTCGATATCTGGCAGTACATCCTGCAGGAAAGTATCCCGATCGTGCCGCTCTATTTCGCCAAGGAACGGCCGGTGGTGGAACGCGACGGCATGCTGATCCTGCGGGATGACGAGCGCATGAAACTGCGCCCCGGTGAGACAGTGGAGAACCGGCTGGTGCGGTTCCGCACACTGGGCTGTTATCCGCTGACCGGCGCCATCGAGTCGGATGCCGACACGCTGGAAGCCATCGTCGGCGAAATGCTGACCGCGCGCACGTCCGAACGGCAGGGTCGCCTGATTGACCGCGATGAATCCGGCTCGATGGAAAAGAAGAAGCGCGAGGGGTACTTTTGACCATGCGTCACATCATGGCAAAGAGCCTCGCACCCACCGACGGCGTCCGTGAGTATCTGGCGGCGCAGGAGAAGAAGTCGCTGCTGCGCTTCCTGACCTGCGGTTCCGTCGACGACGGCAAGTCGACGCTGATCGGGCGCCTGCTGTCCGACACCAAGCAGATTTTCGAGGACCAACTCGCCGCGCTCGAACGCGATTCGCGCAAGCATGGCACGACGGGCGACGACATCGATTTCGCGCTGCTGGTCGACGGTCTCGAGGCTGAGCGTGAGCAAGGCATCACCATCGACGTTGCCTATCGCTTCTTCGCCACCCCGAAGCGCAAGTTCATCGTCGCCGATACACCCGGCCACGAGCAATACACGCGTAACATGGCGACCGGTGCCTCGACCGCCGATCTGGCGATCGTGCTGATCGATGCCCGCCAAGGGGTGCTGCGCCAGACGCGACGTCACTCGATCATCGCCTCGCTGCTCGGCATCCGCCACATCGTGCTGGCCGTCAACAAGATCGATCTCGTCGGGTTCGATCAGGCGGTCTTCGACCGGATCGTTGACGACTACCGGCAATTCTCGCGCGATCTCGGTTTCCAGACCATCGTGCCAATCCCGATGTCGGCCCGCTACGGCGACAACGTCACCGGCCGTTCAGACAAGACGGAATGGTATTCCGGCCCGACGCTGATCGAGCATCTCGAAACCGTGTCGGTCGACGAAGCGGTGGTTGAACTGCCGTTCCGTTTTCCGGTCCAGTATGTCAATCGCCCCAATCTCGATTTTCGCGGTTTTGCCGGCACGATCGCGTCCGGCTCGGTTGCGCCTGGCGACGAGGTCGTTGTCGCCAAGTCTGGCAAATCCTCGCGCGTCAAGCGGATCGTCTCGTATGGCGGCGACCTTACCCAGGCGGCCGCGGGCCAGGCTGTCACACTCGTTCTTGACGACGAGGTCGAGATTTCACGCGGCAACATGCTGGTTTCGCCGGCCGCACGGCCGCAGGTCGCAGACCAGTTCGCCGCCAACATCGTCTGGTTCGACGAACATGCGCTGCTGCCCGGCCGCTCCTACATCCTGCGCACAGAGACCGACCAGTCCAGCGCCACCGTCACCGATCTGAAATACCGGATCAACGTCAACGACTTTGCCCATGAGGCGGCCAAGTCGCTCGAAATGAACGAGGTCGGCATCTGCAACATCTCGACGCGGACGCCGATCGCCTTCGATCCCTTCGCCGAAAACCGCACCACCGGTGCCTTCATCCTCATTGACCGCATCTCAAACGCCACGGTCGGCGCCGGCATGATCCTGCACTCGCTGCGCCGCGCCGAAAACATCCATTGGCAGTCGCTCGATGTCGGCAAGCGCGTCCGCGCCGACATGAAGAACCAGCGGCCCGCTGTGTTCTGGTTCACCGGCCTGTCGGGCTCCGGCAAGTCGACCATCGCCAACCTGTTCGAAAAGAAGCTGTTCGCCACCGGCCGCCATACCTATATCCTGGACGGCGACAACGTCCGTCACGGTCTCAACCGCGATCTAGGTTTCACCGACGCCGATCGCGTCGAGAACATCCGCCGCGTCGCCGAAGTGGCGCGTTTGATGGCCGATGCCGGGTTGATCGTCATTGTTTCGTTCATTTCGCCATTCAGCGCCGAGCGGCGCATGGCGCGCGAATTGATGGCCGACGGCGAGTTCATCGAGGTGTTCGTCGACACGCCCTTCGAGGAATGCGCCAGGCGTGATCCGAAGGGCCTCTATGCACGCGCCTTGAATGGCGAGATAAAGAATTTCACCGGCGTCGATTCTCCCTACGAAGCGCCGGAAAACCCGGAAATCCATCTCAAGACACTCGGCAAATCGGCCGAAGAGATGGTAGACGCCCTGGAACACTGGCTGAACGAGCGCGACATTGCCGAAGACCAATACGACAGCGGCGGCGGCATCTGACGACAGGCCAATGCTCGAAATCTTCGAGCGGCTGGCCCTGGCGGCCGGGCGCGAGGTGATGCGCGTGTTCCACGCCGGATGTGCGGTCGACCGCAAGTCCGATTCGTCGCCGGTGACCGAGGCGGACCGCGAGAGCGAGAAGATCATTCTCACCGGACTGCGCGCCGCATTTCCCGACATTCCCTGCGTGGCCGAGGAGGAAGCATCCGCCGGCATCGTGCCGCCCGACCTGGACGGGGCTTTCTTTCTGATCGATCCGCTCGACGGCACCAAGGAATTCGTCAACCGCCGCACCGATTTCACCGTCAACATTGCGCTGGTTCGCGATGGCGTGCCGGAAGTCGGCGTCGTCTTTGCGCCCTGCACCGGCCGCTTCTTTTCCGGTCTGCCGGGCAGGGCGGAATCTCTCGAAATCGATGGCGATTACCAGATCATTGGTCGCCGGCCGATCTCGGTGAGAACCGCCGTGGCGCCGCTGGCCGTCGTCGCCAGTCGGTCGCACAACACGCCGGAAACCGAGGCCTATATCCGCGACCTCGGCGCCGCCGAAATCGTTTCGGTCGGTTCGTCCCTGAAATTCTGCCTTCTTGCCAGCGCCGAGGCGGACGTCTATCCGCGCTTCGGCCGCACCATGGAATGGGACACGGCGGCAGGCGACGCCGTGCTGCGCGCGGCCGGCGGCATGACGCGCACGCTCGACGGCCAGCCTCTGCTCTACGGCAAGCGCAGGCAAAGCGACGACGAGGATTTTGCCAATCCGCATTTCATTGCGAGCGGGGCAGGTGCCAGCCCCACTTGAGACGACCCGGCAGCTTACTCGGCTGCGGCCTGCGCTGAATTCGAGCCGATATAGTTGCGGATCGTCTCGATGATGCGGTCCTGGTCGGCTTCGCTGAGATAGGGGTGCATCGGCAGACAGAGGATCCGCTTCGGCAGGTCTTCCGACACGGCAAGGCCGGTCGGCGTGCGCGGGTAGCCGCGATAAGCAACCTGGGCATGCAGCGGCTTCACATAATAGATGACCGACGGAATGCCCTTTTCACCGAGATGGGCCTTCAGCCCGTCGCGCTTCGGCGTCTCGATGGCGTACTGCGCCCAGGCCGAACGGCTGCCGTCCAGATTGCGGGCGGCGGTGACGACGTCGCCAAGCCCTTCGGCGTAGCGCTTTGCCACCACCTGGCGGGCGACCATCTCGTCTTCGAGAATGGCCAGCTTCTCGATCAAAATCGCCGCCTGTATCGTGTCGAGCCGCGAATTGATGCCGACGCGGACATTGTCGTATTGCGTTTCGCCCTTGCCGTGGAAGGCGAAAGATCTGAGCTGCTCGGCCAGCGCATCGTCATTGGTGAACATCGCGCCGCCGTCGCCGTAACAGCCAAGCGGCTTGGCCGGGTAGAAGCTGGTCGAGCCGACCGCTCCGAACGAACCGCACATCTTGCCGTCGAGCGAACCGCCCATCGACTGGGCAGCATCCTCGATCACCATCAGTCCTTCGCGGTTGGCGATCGCCATGATCGCCTCGTAGTCGGCGGCAAGGCCAAACAGATCGACGGGAATGATTGCCTTCGGCTTCAGCCGGCCTTCCTTCTTGATCATGGCGATGGCCGCTTCGAGGCTGGCAATGTCGATGTTGTAGCTATGCGGGTCGACATCGACGAACACCGGCTCGGCCTTGGCCAGCGCCACCACTTCGGCGGTGGCGGCGAAAGTGAAGCTCGGCACGAAGACCGCGTCACCCGGGCCGACGCCGGCCGCAAACAGCGGCAACAGCAATGCATCGGTCCCGTTGGCGCAGGCCACGACATGCTTGGTGCCGACATAGGCGGCAAGCTTGTTCTCAAATTCGGTGACTTGCGGGCCCAGGATATAGCGGCCCTCGTCGACGACACGGTCGATCGCGGCCTTCAGCCGGTCGCGGATTCGTTCGCGCTGTGCGCCAAGATCGATGAATTGCATGTCGGCCTCAAAACGGTTTTAGCCAGGCGGCTTAGCCAGATAACGGCCCGCTGGTACCAGAGTTGCGCTTGACGAGAAAGCCGGACGCACAGGGCCGCAAATTGCCTGGTTGTCGCAGCCTGTTACCTGTATTTCCCGGCGGACCTTCGCGAGATGCCGGAAATCCGGGCTTCGTCGGGCGCGATCGCGACTTTATGGCCCCACGCATCGGTCCTGCGAAACATAAAGTGATCGACTGGCTCAATCTATGTTGAGCGCTACTCAGGCGATCTCGTGCCGCCAGGGCGGATTGGCGCCGGCCCGTGACACCGTTACCGCTGCAGCCTTGGCGCCGAGCGCCAACGCCCTGTGGATGGCGTCTTTCGACAGGTCGGAAATCGCCGCCTTCGTCAGCAGGCCCTGCTCATGCAAGGAGGCGAGGATGCCGGCGTTGAACGTGTCGCCGGCGCCGACCGTGTCGACCACCTCGACTTTTTCCGGCATCACCGTGACGGCGTGCTCCTTGCTGTAGCCGACGGCGCCTTCGCTGCCATGGGTGACGACGATCAGCTTCGGGCCGCGATCCAGCCAGTTGCGGATGACATCCTCGTGCGAGCCGGCTTCGCCGAACCAGTTCAGGTCTTCGTCCGACAGTTTCACGATGTCGGCCATCGCCATCATGGCGCGGATGCGCCTGAGGTGCTTGGCCTTGTCCGGGATGAAGTTCGGCCGGATGTTGGGATCAAGCATCATGACGCGGCTTTCGTGCTCGCGCCGCATGAACTCTTCATAGGCACTGCCGGCGGGCTCCGAGATCAGGCTGATGGCGCCGAACAACATGGCCTCGATCTCGTTGCCGAGCTGCGGCAGGTCGTCGATAGTCAGCAGGCGGCCGGCGGTGTTCTCGTCATAGAAGGTGTAGGTCGCCTGGCCGTTGGTGAGCTTGACGAAAGCCAGCGTCGTTGGCCGAGGCGAAGTGTGTGCATAGGTGGAACTGACCTTGCTCGCCCCAAGCGCATCCCGGAACTGGCCGCCGAACAGATCCGATGAGAGGCCCGAAAAGAAGCCGGCCGGCGCGCCGAGCCTGCCGAGTGCGATCGCCGTGTTGAACACGGCGCCGCCGACATAAGGCGCAAAGGCCGGCTCACCCGCTGTCGTCGTGCGCGGCAGCATGTCGATCAGGGCTTCGCCGCAGCAGAGGATCATGGCTTCCTGGTCTCCGGCGGATAGATCACGCCCTTGCGGATGATGATGTTGGCGTAGAGCCGCGGCTCGCTTGTCGCGACGATGGCATGCGCCGATTTGACCCGTGCATAGAAGTCGGCGCCGGCCAGCGCAACCACCTTGCGGCCCGGTGCACGTTTGGCGCAGATCGCCTCGATCTCATGATGGACGGGATCGGCAAGCGAGGGGTCGCCCTTGACCGAGGCGCGAAACAGCGCCTCCGGCACGGCGTCGTCCACCGGCAGCACGCTCAAGATCGCATCGAGCACCGGGATGAGGTGGTGGCCATCGGCTCGTACCAGCCGGGTTGCCTGCTGTTCTGCCGGATAGTTTCCGTCGACAAGGGCGATTTCGTCGCCATGGCCCATGCCGCGCAGGATCGCCAGAAGCTCTGGACCGAGCAGCGCCGGGATCCCGATCAGCATCAGGCGCTCCTGGAAATCGTCGTCGATCCGATCAGGAAGCGTTCGGATAGTGGCAGGCTGGCGCCGCCGAGCGCCCGGGCATGAATGCCGACGGTTCCCTCGCGAACGGCGGGCAGCTTCAAGCCTTCGCCGTCGATCGTGGCGATGGCCGCGATGATGGCGTCGACCAGCCGGCGGCGCACCGCCTTCGGCATCCATCCGTCGATCACCGCCGCTTCGAAATCGATGACCGAGGATGCCGCGACGATGGCGTAGGCGAGCGCCCGCGAGGCACTGGCGATCCAGTCGTCGAGCTCGGGTCCGATCTCGCCCCAGTCTTCCGGCGACGTCCACAGATGCGAAGCCTCGACGCCACGCGCATTGAGCGCCTTTTCGAGCATGGCGATGGATGCCACGTCGATCAGCTGGGTCGGTTTGCCGTCCGGCCCAGGCACGGGCATGGAGCCCAGCGCGCCGGCATTGCCGGTCGGGCCGCCAAAAAGCCGGCCATTCAGCACGATGCCGCCACCGGCAAAGGCGCCGATGTAGAAATAAACGAAGTCACGCGCGGCACCCGCCTGGCCGAAGACGAGTTCGGCGCCGCAGGCCGACGTGGCATCGTTCTGCAAATAGACCGGAAAATCGCATTGCGCCTGGATGTCGGCCCTGATGTCGCGGTGACGCCATTCGTCCATGACGTCGCGCGGGGCGCCGGCGGTATCGGCCCAGTTCCACAATTCGAACGGCATGGCGATGCCGAGCCCGGCGATGCGCTTGTCCTGTGCTGGCGTCAGCGCGTCGCGCATCTGCCGCATGCCGTTGCTGACGAAGTCCACCGTCTCGCGCGGCGCCGGGTAGCGGTATGAATGCTGCAGCATCGAGCGCACATGGCCAAGGAAATCGATCAGCACCAGTTCAGCGCTGCGCCGGCCGATCTTCAGGCCGATGAAGAAAGCGCCTTCGGGATTGAGCGCCATCGGGATGGAGGGCTGGCCGATCTTGCCGCGCAACGGCGCCTGGCGCAGCAGAAGGCTTTCTTCCTCCAGCTCGCGCATGATGACCGAAACCGTCTGCGCCGAAAGCCCGGTCATGCGGGCGATGTCGGATTTCGCCAGGCTGCCGTGCTGGCGCACCAGCGAGAGCACCAACCGCTCGTTGTGGTCGCGCATGCCGCTCTGGTTGGTGCCGCGGTGAATGAGGCTGTCATTCACCTCGGGCGAACCGTGCCTCGCAATGGCGGTTTCCACCCTGTTCCTCCCGTCGTTTCCCCTCAATGCTTTTGGGCCAGAATGGGTGAACGAAGCAAGGCTGTCAATAATAAATAAGAGTGATTTAATTATTGACAGAGGCTTCGGCCTGGTGTCTGTTGAGGCAGCGTCCACGCTGGGAGAATTTCGTTGGACGCGCTGCAGGTGCCGGTTGGCCGGCATCGGAATGGTTCCACTGGGAGGAAAATCGTGACCAATACAAAACTGTTGAAATCGACCGTGTTTGCCGCCGCGGCTCTGGGCCTGATGGCGTTTGCCTCGTCCGCGTCCGCTGCTGGCGTCAGTGCCTGCCTGATTACAAAGACGGACACAAATCCCTTCTTCGTCAAGATGAAGGAAGGCGCCACCGCGAAAGCCAAGGAGATTGGCGTCGATCTGAAAGCTTATGCCGGTAAGGCCGAAGGCGACAATGAAGGCCAAGTCGCGGCAATCGAATCCTGTATCGCCGATGGCGCCAAGGGCATTCTGATCACCGCAACCGACACGGCGGCAATCGTGCCGGCGGTCAAGAAGGCCCGTGACGCCGGTCTGCTGGTGATTGCGCTGGATACCCAGCTCGAGCCGGCCGATGCAGCCGATGCCACCTTTGCCACAGACAACTTCAAGGCCGGCGAACTGATCGGCTCGTGGGCCAAGACCACCCTCGGCGACAAGGCCAAGGATGCCCACATCGCTTATATGGACTTGATCGCCAGTCAGCCATCGGTCGATGTGCAGCGCGACCAGGGCTTCATGAAGGGCTTTGGCATCGACCTCGGCGATCCCAAGAAGATTGGCGATGAGACGGACGCCCGCAATGTCTGCCACGACCTGTCGAGCGGCAATGAAGATGGCGGCCACACCGCCATGGAGAACTGCCTGCAGAAGGATCCCGACATCAACGTCGTCTACACCATCAACGAACCCGCCGCTGCCGGTGCCTACCAGGCACTGAAAGCCGTCGGCAAGGAAAAGGACGTGCTGATCGTCTCGATCGATGGCGGTTGCCCGGGCGTCAAGAACGTCGCCGAAGGCATCATCGGCGCAACCTCGCAGCAATATCCGCTGCTCATGGCCTCGCTCGGCATCGAGGCGATCAAGGCCTTTGCCGATACCGGCAAGAAGCCTGAGCCGTCGCCGGGCCTCAACTTCTACAACACCGGCGTGACGCTGATCACCGACAAGCCGGCAACCGGCGTCGAATCGATCGACACCAAGGCTGGCCTTGCCAAGTGCTGGGGTTGATTTGATCTCCTGATCGGCTCAATCTTGAGACAACAACGATAAGAAGAATTGCGCGGGGCGGTCACGGCCGCCTCGCGCAAAAGGCGGGGAGGCCGTTTTGAGCGTTGAAACCACCAAGGCCAGCGGACCACAGGAGTTCGAGAAGACTTTGACCGCAAGCGACACCAGTGTCGCTTCCTTCGACACCCATTCGCGCACGCTGCTGGAGAGCATCCAGCACCGGCTGCACAAAAGTCCGGCCATGGTGCCGCTGATCATCCTGCTCCTTTCGGTGATCCTGTTTGCCATCGTCGTCGGCGGGCGTTTCTTTTCGCCGTTCACGCTGACGCTGATCCTCCAGCAGGTGGCGATCACCGGCATTGTCGGCATCGCCCAGACGCTCGTGGTGCTGACCGCCGGCATCGACCTCTCCGTCGGCGCCATCATGGTGCTGAGTTCGGTCGTCATGGGTCAGTTCGCCATGCATTACGGCGTCCCGGCCCCGGTTGCCGTCGCCGTCGGGCTTCTGGTCGGAGCGCTGTGCGGCTTTGTCAACGGCTTCCTCATCGCCAGGGTGAAGTTGCCGCCTTTCATTGTCACGCTCGGCACTTGGTCGATCTATGCGGCTATCAACTTCATCTATTCGGGCAACGAGACCATCCGCAGCCAGGATCTCGAAACAAATGCACCGTTGCTGCAGTTCTTCGGCAATTCGTTCAAGATCGGCGGCGCCGTGTTCACCTATGGCGTGCTGCTGATGCTGCTCATGGCGGCGATCGCCTGGTACGTGCTCAATCACACCGCCTGGGGACGGCATGTCTATGCGGTGGGTGACGACCCGGAGGCGGCCGAATTGTCGGGTGTTCGCGTCGACCGGATGCTGCTCGCGGTCTATACGCTCACGGGCATCATCTGCGCCATTGCCGGCTGGGCCTTGATTGGGCGCATCGGATCGGTTTCGCCACAAGCAGGTCAGTTCGAGAACATCAACTCGATCACCGCCGTGGTGATCGGCGGCACCTCGCTGTTCGGTGGGCGCGGTTCCATTCTCGGGACCATCTTCGGCGCCCTTATCGTCGGCGTGTTTGCGCTCGGTCTGAGGCTCTGGGGCACGGATCCGCAATGGACGCAATTGTCCGTCGGCGCCCTTATCATCGTGGCGGTTGGTATCGACCAGTGGATCAGGAAGATCTCGGCATGACCCAGGCTCAGGACCCCATTCTCACCGCGCGCGGGCTCGTCAAACGTTATGGCCGCGTCACCGCCTTGGACAACGCCGACTTCGACCTCTATCCGGGCGAAATCCTTGCCGTCATCGGCGACAACGGCGCCGGCAAGTCGTCGCTGATCAAGGCGATCTCCGGCGCGGTCACGCCCGATGAGGGCGAGATCCGCCTCGATGGCAAACCCATTGCCTTCAAGTCGCCGATGGAAGCTCGTGAAGCAGGCATCGAGACCGTCTATCAGAATCTGGCGCTGTCGCCGGCGCTGTCGATCGCCGACAACATGTTCCTCGGCCGCGAAATCCGCAAACCGGGCTTCATGGGGCAATGGCTGCGCATGCTCGACCGTCCGGCAATGGAAAAGCGCGCCCGCGACAAGCTCACCGAACTGGGCCTGATGACCATTCAGAACATCAGCCAGGCGGTGGAGACGCTCTCGGGCGGTCAGCGCCAGGGCGTGGCGGTGGCACGCGCCGCCGCATTCGGCTCGAAGATGGTGATCATGGACGAGCCGACGGCAGCCCTTGGCGTCAAGGAGAGCCGCCGCGTGCTCGAACTGATCCTTGACGTCAAGAAGCGCGGCCTGCCGATCGTTCTGATCTCGCACAACATGCCACATGTCTTCGAAGTGGCCGACCGCATTCACATCCATCGCCTCGGCCGTCGTCTCTGCGTCATCGACCCCAAGCAATATACGATGTCCGACGCCGTCGCCTTCATGACCGGAGCAAAGGTCCCGCCGGAGGCGGCGCTGGCGGCCTGATGCAGGTCGCCCAAAAGTGCGTAGCGGTTTTGGGACAACGACATGCACGGAACAAAAAATTTGAAGCGCGTCGCGCGGAATGTCTGAGCGCACCGCGCTTCAAATTGCCAAATTGCCGCAGGGCAAGCCGGCGCAGGCTCATCTAAATCGATTGAATATGTAGCGGTATCGGCTAGCATGGGCTGGGAGGAACGATGAAAGCCGGTATGATCATGGCAACCGCACGAGAGGCAGCATGACGAGCGCGATGACATCCGAACCCCTCCCGCCACTGCTCGAAAATCCTGATCCAGAGACGCTCGCAAGGGAAGTCTTGATGGCCCTCAAATACCGGGTCGGCAAGGACACCACCGTCGCGACCCAGTACGACTGGCTGACCGCCTCGATCAAGGTCGTGCGCGACCGCATCGTCGACCACTGGATGCAGGCGACGAAGGAGGCCTACGACCAGCAGGAAAAGCGCGTCTACTACCTGTCGCTCGAGTTCCTCATCGGCCGCCTGATGCGCGACGCCTTCTCCAATCTCGGCCTGATGGACAATATGCGCGAGGCGCTGTCGTCGCTGGGCGTCGATCTCGACCTCGTCGCCGCCCTCGAGCCGGATGCGGCACTCGGCAATGGCGGCCTCGGCCGGCTAGCCGCCTGCTTCATGGAAAGCATGGCGACCGTCGACATTCCCGCGCATGGCTACGGCATCCGCTACGCCAACGGCATGTTCCGCCAGGAGATTCACGACGGCTGGCAGGTCGAACTGCCCGAGACCTGGCTCGATCACGGCAACCCCTGGGAATTCGAACGCCGCGAACGCTCGTTCGAGGTCGGGTTCGGCGGTTCGGTGGAATCGATCACGTCCAAGGACGGCCGGCTCGAGCGCCATGTCTGGAAGCCGACCGAGCATGTGCTGGCCGTCGCCTATGACACGCCCGTCGTCGGCTGGCGGGCCAATCGCGTCAACACGCTGCGGCTGTGGTCGGGCATGCCGGTCGATCCGATCCTGCTCGACAAATTCAATGCCGGCGACCACATCGGCGCGCTTGCCGAAAGCAACAAGGCCGATGCCTTGTCGCGCGTGCTCTATCCCGCCGATTCCCACAAGGCCGGACAGGAACTGCGGCTCAGGCAAGAATATTTCTTCTCCACCGCCTCACTGCAGGACATCGTCCAGCGCCATCTCAGCCAGTATGGCGACCTGAAGTCGTTGCCCGACAAGGCCGCGATCCATCTCAACGACACCCATCCGGCCATCGCGGTGCCCGAGCTGATGCGCCTGTTGATGGATGTGCACGGCATGGATTTCGACCTCGCCTGGAGCATCACCAAGCGCACCTTCGGCTACACCAACCACACGCTGCTGCCCGAGGCGCTGGAAAGCTGGCCGGTGCCGCTGTTCGAGCGGCTTTTGCCGCGCCACATGCAGATCGTCTACGCCATCAATGCCGAAGTGCTCCTGGAGGCGCGGGCCTCCGACCAGTTCTCGGACGAGCAGATCGGCCGCATCTCGCTGATCCAGGAAAATGGCGACCGCCGGGTGCGCATGGGCAATCTGGCCTTTGTCGGCTCGCATTCGATCAATGGCGTTTCGGCGCTTCACACCGACCTGATGAAGGAGACGGTGTTCGCCGACCTGCACAAGCTCTATCCCGATCGCATCAACAACAAGACCAACGGCATCACGCCGCGGCGCTGGCTGATCCAGTGCAATCCCGGACTGACGTCGCTCGCCCGTGAGACGATCGGCGACCGTTTTCTCGACGATATCGATGCCATCAAGGATCTCGACGTCTTCGCCGGCGATGCCGCCTTTCGCGACAAGTTCGCCGCCGTCAAGCGCGCCAACAAGGCGCGGCTGGCCAACCTTGTCGCCGACCGGCTCGGCATCAAGGTCGATCCCTCGGCGCTGTTCGATATCCAGATCAAGCGCATCCACGAATACAAGCGCCAGCTTCTGAACATCCTCGAGGCGATCGCGCTCTACGACCAGATACGCTCGCATCCGGAACGCGACTGGATGCCGCGTGTAAAATTCTTCGGTGGCAAGGCGGCGCCCAGCTACCACAATGCCAAGCTGATCATCAAACTCGCCAACGATGTCGCCAAGGTCATCAACCGCGACCCGGCCGTGCGCGGTTTGCTGAAGGTGGTGTTCGTGCCGAACTACAATGTCAGCCTGGCCGAGATCATGATGCCGGCTGCCGATTTGTCCGAACAGATCTCGACCGCCGGCATGGAAGCGTCGGGCACCGGCAACATGAAGTTCGCGCTGAACGGCGCGTTGACCATCGGCACGCTCGACGGCGCCAATGTCGAGATCAAGGAATGCGTCGGCGACGACAACATCTTCATCTTCGGCCTGACCACGGCCGAGGTCGCCGAGCGGCGCAACAATGGCTACAACCCACGCGCCATCATCGAAGGATCGCCTGAGCTGGCGCAAGCGGTTGCGGCCGTGTCGTCGGGTGTCTTTTCGCCTGATGACCCCGAGCGTTACCGCGATCTCGTCAACGGTCTCTACAACAGCGACTGGTTCATGGTCGCCGCCGATTTCGATGCCTATGCCGCCGCGCAGCGCGAGGTCGATGCGGTCTGGCGCAACAGTCCCGACTGGTACGCCAGGGCAATCCGCAACGTTGCGCGCGTCGGCTGGTTCTCCTCCGATCGCACGATCCGGCAATATGCGAAAGAAATCTGGAACGTGCCTGTCTGATGTGATTGCATGAGACCGCGAACAATGTGGTCCCGGTGATGTGAATTTGAATGTCGGATTCACATCACTAGAAACAAACACTTGGTGCCCGGGGAGGGACGCTGCCTGATGAAGAAGCCGCGCGCGACCGCTGCGACAAGCGGGCCGGACGGACTGGCGCCAGCCAGCGATGTTGCGGCGATTGTTGCCGGCACGCACGGAGATCCCTTCGCGGTCCTTGGTGTCCATGAGGTCGGCAAGAGCCTGTATGCCCGATGCTTCGTTCCGCATGCGGAATTCGTCACCGCTTATACGCTGACCGGCACCATCGCGGGTGAACTGTCCAGGCGCGACGATGGCGGCTTTTTCGAAGGCAAGCTCTCGATCAGGAAGCGCCAGCCCCTGCGCTATCACGCTCGCAATGCCGGCGGCGACTGGTGGCTGACCGATCCCTATTCTTTCGGTCCGGTGCTTGGCCCGATGGACGACTACTACATCGCTCAAGGCTCGCATCTACGGCTGTTCGACAAGCTCGGCGCGCATGTCATTGACCACGAAGGCGCTTCCGGAGTGCATTTCGCGGTCTGGGCTCCCAATGCCCGACGCGTCTCGGTGGTCGGCGACTTCAACGAATGGGATGGTCGCCGGCACACGATGCGTGACCGCCGCGACACCGGCATCTGGGAACTGTTCGTACCCGACATCGGTGCCGGACGGCCCTACAAATACGAGATCATCGGTCCCGATGGCGTGAGGCTGCCGCTGAAGGCCGACCCGTTCGCCTTCAAGTCCGAACTGCGTCCAGCCACCGCTTCGGTCGTGGCCGTGCCGCCGGCGCATGAGTGGGGCGACGAGGCGCACCGCAATTTCTGGCGCAATGCCGATCACCGGCGCGAAGCCATCTCGATCTACGAGGTCCATGCCGGCTCCTGGCAGCTTCACGACGACGGTACGTTCCTGTCATGGGACGAACTGGCCGACCGGCTGATCCCCTATGTGGTCGAGACCGGTTTCACCCATATCGAATTCATGCCGATCTCCGAACACCCTTATGACCCGTCCTGGGGCTACCAGACGACTGGCCTCTACGCGCCCTCGGCCCGCTTCGGCGACCCGGACGGCTTTGCTCGTTTCGTCGATGGCGCCCACCGCGCCGGCGTCGGTGTCATCCTCGACTGGGTGCCGGCGCATTTCCCGGTCGACGCACACGGCCTGGCCAATTTCGACGGCACCGCGCTCTACGAACATGCCGATCCGCGCAAGGGTTTTCATCCCGACTGGAACACCGCGATCTACAATTTCGGCCGCCGCGAGGTGGTGTCGTTCCTCGTCAATAATGCGCTGTTCTGGGCCGAGAAATATCATGTCGACGGTTTGCGCGTCGATGCGGTCGCCTCGATGCTCTACCTCGACTATTCGCGTAAGGCCGGCGAATGGATCCCCAACGAGAAGGGCGGCCGCGAGAACCTCGAGGCGGTCAGCTTCCTGCAGAAGATGAACAAGGAGGTCTACGGCCACCATCCGGGCGTCATGACCATCGCCGAGGAATCGACCTCATGGCCGAAGGTCTCGGCACCGGTGCATGAAGGCGGCCTGGGCTTCGGCTTCAAGTGGAACATGGGCTTCATGCACGACACGCTGGAGTATTTCTCCAAGGAGCCCATCTTCCGCAAACATCACCACAACGACCTCACCTTCGGCCTGACCTACGCCTTCTCGGAAAATTTCGTGCTGCCGCTCTCGCATGACGAGGTCGTGCACGGCAAAGGCACGCTGCTTGGCAAGATGGCCGGTGACGACTGGCAGAAATTCGCGACCTTGCGTGCCTACTATGCTTTCATGTGGGGTTATCCCGGCAAGAAGCTGCTGTTCATGGGGCAGGAGTTCGCGCAGCGCCGCGAATGGAGCGAGGCACGCGCGCTCGACTGGAACCTGCTGGAGTTCCGGCCGCATCGCGGCGTCTGGCAGACGGTGCGCGATCTCAACTATCTCTACCGTTCGCGCCCGGCGCTGCATGGCCGTGATTGCGAGCCGGAAGGGTTCTCCTGGCTGATCGTCGACGACAGCCAGAATTCGGTTTTTGCCTGGCTGCGCAGCGCGCCGGGCGGCAGCCCGGTGGCCGTCATTTCCAATTTCACGCCGGTGCCGCGTGACAATTATCGCGTCCCGTTGCCGACATCAGGCAAATGGCGCGAGATCATCAACACCGACGCTTCTGAATATGGCGGGTCCGGCAAGGGCAATGGCGGCATGGTCGAGGCACGAGCGGAGGGAGGCAGCATCTCCGCGACGATGCTCTTGCCGCCGCTGTCGACGATCATGCTCGAGCTCGTTGCCGACTGAGCCCGTCGAGACTGAGTAAAACGGCGAGATCGAGTAACTTGGGAGGGTAAAAATGGCAGACTTGAAACGGACCCAGCCGCTGGCGCGCGATGCCATGGCCTATGTATTGGCCGGCGGCCGCGGCAGCCGCCTCAAGGAACTGACCGACCGGCGTGCCAAGCCGGCCGTCTATTTCGGCGGCAAGACGCGCATCATCGACTTCGCGCTCTCCAACGCGCTCAATTCCGGTATCCGGCGCCTTGGCGTTGCCACGCAGTACAAGGCGCATTCGCTGATCCGCCACCTGCAGCGCGGCTGGAACTTCCTGCGCCCTGAACGAAACGAGAGTTTTGACATCCTGCCGGCCAGCCAGCGTGTCTCGGAAACGCAATGGTATGAAGGCACGGCCGACGCCGTCTACCAGAACATCGACATCATCGAGGCCTATGGGCCCGAATACATGGTCATCCTGGCCGGCGACCACATCTACAAGATGGACTACGAGATGATGCTTCGCCAGCACGTCGACGCCAATGCCGATGTCACCGTCGGCTGCCTCGAAGTGCCGCGCATGGAAGCCACCGGCTTCGGCGTCATGCATGTCGATGCCAAGGACAACATCATCGCCTTCGTCGAAAAGCCCGCCGATCCGCCCGGCATTCCCGACAAGCCGGAGTTTGCGCTCGCCTCGATGGGCATCTATGTCTTCAAGACCAAGTTCCTGATGGAGCAGTTGCGCCGCGATGCGGCTGAGCCGGGCTCAAGCCGTGACTTCGGCAAGGACATCATCCCCTATATCGTCCAGCACGGTAAGGCGATCGCGCACCGCTTCGCCAAGTCCTGCGTTCGCTCGACCGCCGAGAACGAGGCCTACTGGCGCGACGTTGGTACGGTCGACGCCTATTGGGAGGCCAATATCGACCTGACCGATATCACGCCGGAACTCGACCTCTACGACCGCGACTGGCCGATCTGGACCTATGCCGAATTGAAGCCGCCGGCAAAGTTCGTGCATGACGAGGATGGCCGCCGCGGTTCGGCCGTGTCCTCGCTTGTCTCGGGCGATTGCATCGTCTCGGGGGCTTCGCTGAAAAGAAGCCTGATCTTCACCGGCGCGCGCATCAATTCCTATTCGACGCTGGAAGAAGTGGTGATGCTGCCCGACGTTCATGTCGGCCGGAACGCAAAGTTGAAGCGCGTGGTCATCGACCATGGTGTTAGGATACCGGAAGGGCTGGTGGTCGGCGAAGACCCCGTCCTCGACGCCAAGCGTTTTCGCGTGTCCGAAAAAGGCATCTGCCTGGTCACCCAGGATATGATCGACAAGCTGGGGCTCTAACGCATGCAGGTTCTGTCGGTCGCGCCCGAGATTTTCCCGCTCATCAAGACCGGCGGGCTTGCCGACGTGACCGGCGCGTTGCCCATCGCACTGGCGGCCAAGGGCGTGACCATGCGCACGCTCATTCCCGGTTTCCCGACCGTTATGGCCGCTTTCAAGAAAAAGAGGGCGGTTCTGCAATATCCCCTGCTGCAGGGCGGCAAGGCCTCCGTCCATTCCGTCCAGCTTGCCGGGCTCGAACTGTTCGTGCTCGACGCGCCGCACCTGTTCGACCGTCCCGGCGGTCCCTATGGCAATGCGACCGGCGTCGATTGGCCCGACAACTGGCGGCGCTTCGCAGCACTAAGCCAGGCTGGCGGCGACATCGCCGGCGGTGCCATCTCGGGCTACCAGCCTGATATAGTCCACGCCCATGACTGGCAGTCGGCGATGACGCTGGCCTATATGCGCTACGGCAAGGCGGTCGGCGTGCCGTCGATGATGACCGTTCACAATCTCGCCTTCCAGGGCCAATTCGGCGCCGGCATCTTCGGCGAGCTTGGCTTGCCGGCGGCGGCGATGGCGCTCGACGGCGTCGAATATTATGGCGGCGTCGGCTTCCTCAAGGCGGGCCTGCAGGCCGCCTGGGCGATCACCACCGTCAGCCCGACCTACGCGCAGGAGATACGCTCGGCGGAATTCGGCATGGGTCTCGACGGCCTCATCAACATGCGCTCCAGCGATCTCTATGGCATCGTCAACGGCATCGACACCGGCATCTGGAATCCCGAAACCGACAAGCATCTGGTCTCTCCCTACACGGCGAGCACGCTGAAGGCGCGGGCGCCCAACAGGGCCGCTGTCGAGGAGCGTTTCAGCCTCGATCGCGACGACAGCCCGATCGTCTGCGTCGTCAGCCGGCTGACCTGGCAGAAGGGCATGGACATACTGGCGCTGGTGGTCGACGGCATCGTTGCCACGGGTGCGCGGCTGGCCATCCTGGGCTCTGGCGACGCCGGTCTCGAAGGTGCGCTGCTTGCCGCCGCCGCCAGACATCGCGGCCGTATCGGGGTTGTCGTCGGCTACGATGAAGGGCTGTCGCACATTATGCAGGGCGGTTGCGACGCCATCGTCATTCCCTCACGCTTCGAACCGTGCGGGCTGACGCAGCTTTACGGCCTGCGTTATGGTTGCGTGCCGGTGGTTGCCCGCACTGGCGGCCTGGCCGATACGGTCATCGATGCCAATGAGGCCGCCGTCTCGGCCGGCGTTGCCACCGGCTTCCAGTTCGCGCCCAACAATGGCGGTGCCTTGCTGCACGCCATCCGCCGCCTCGTCGACGCCCATGCCAGTCCGGCGGTCTGGGAGTCGCTGCAGCGCCAAGGCATGAAGGCCGACGTGTCGTGGGACAAGAGTGCGGACAAATATGTTGAACTCTATCGCTCGCTGCTTTCGAAAAGGGTTGCCTGAAGCATGATAAGGACCGTCCCCACCAAACCCTATTCCGATCAGAAGCCTGGCACGTCGGGCCTGCGCAAGAAGGTGCCTGTGTTCCAGCAGGAGCACTATGCCGAGAATTTCATCCAGTCGATCTTCGACGCGCTGGACGGTTTCAAGGGCAAGACCCTGGTGATTGGCGGCGATGGCCGCTTCTACAACCGCGAAGTCATCCAGAAGGCCATCGCCATGGCGGCGGCCAACGGCTTCGGTAAGGTGATGGTCGGGCAGGGCGGCATCCTGTCGACGCCGGCCGCCTCGCATGTCATCCGCAAATACAAGACCTTCGGCGGCATCATCCTGTCGGCCAGTCACAATCCGGGCGGCCCGCACGAGGATTTCGGCATCAAGTACAATGCCGGCAATGGCGGCCCGGCGCCGGAAAAGCTGACCGACGCGATGTTCGAAAAGACCAAGGCGATTTCGAGCTTCAAGATCGCCGACATCGATCCGATCGACATCGACACAACAGGCACGGTCAAGGCCGCCGGCATGACGGTCGAGATCATCGATCCGGTCACCGACTATGCCGAGCTGATGGAAAGCCTGTTCGATTTCGACGCCCTGCGCAAACTGTTCAAGTCGGGCTTCCGCATGCGCTTCGACGCCATGCACGCGGTCACCGGCCCCTACGCCAAGGAAATCCTGGAAAACCGACTTGGCGCGCCCAACGGCACCTGCCGCAACTTCAAGCCGTTGCCGGATTTCGGCGGCCACCACCCGGACCCGAACCTTGTCCATGCCAAACATCTCTATGACGAGATGATGGGACCGGACGCGCCGGATTTCGGCGCCGCCTCGGATGGCGACGGCGACCGCAATTTGATCATCGGCAAGGGCATTTTCGTCACCCCGTCGGATTCGGTCGCCATGCTGGCTGCCAACGCCCGCCTGGCGCCCGGCTACAAGGCCGGTTTGAAAGGCATTGCCCGCTCGATGCCAACCAGTGGCGCGGCCGATCGTGTTGCTGAAAAACTCGGCATCGGTATCTATGAGACGCCGACCGGCTGGAAGTTCTTCGGCAATCTGCTCGATGCCGATATGGCGACGATCTGCGGCGAGGAAAGTGCCGGAACCGGCTCCAACCATGTCCGCGAAAAGGACGGCCTTTGGGCGGTGCTCCTGTGGCTCAACATCCTTGCCGCGCGCGGCGAAAGCTGCAAGCAGATCGTCACCGAGCACTGGGCGACCTATGGCCGCAATTACTATTCGCGGCATGACTATGAGGAGGTCGAGAGCGACCGGGCGAACGCGCTGGTCGACGAACTGCGCGCCAAACTCGGCTCATTGCCTGGCACCAGCGTGCGCGGCATGACAATCGTCAGCGCTGACGATTTTGCTTATCACGATCCGGTCGATGGCTCGACCAGCGAGCACCAAGGCATCAGGGTGCTGTTCGCAGGCGGTTCGCGCGTGGTCTTCCGGCTGTCCGGCACCGGCACTTCGGGCGCAACGTTGCGTGTTTACATCGAGCGCTACGAGCCGGACAGAGCGAGGCACGATCTCGACACGCAGGCCGCCCTTGCCGATCTGATTGCCGCGGCCGATGATATTGCCGGGATTCACAGCCATACCGGCCGCCCCAAGCCAAGCGTGATTACTTGAGGGTGGCGGTGGCTTCACCCTCCCCCTTGTGGGGAGGGTCGATCCGCGTAGCGGATCGGGGTGGGGGTGTTCATAAAGCGCTTTCCGTGCGCCGCCCCCCACCCCGCTCACTTTGTTCGCGACCCTTCCCACAAGGGTGGAGGACGCGCCCATGACCCCACTCGGTGCCACCATCACCAGCGAAGGCATCCGCTTTGCCGTGTGGTCACAAGCCGCCCGTCGGCTTTGGGTCTCCATCTTCGACGAGCAGGGCAAGCGGGAAATCGAACGGCTCGAGCTGCAGCCGGAAGGCGAGGGCGTCCATGCGCTGTTCGTCGCGGGCCTTGGCCCCGGCACCCGCTACGGCTTTCGCGCCGATGGCGATTACGCGCCGGAGCGTGGGCTGTGGTTCGATCCTGCCAAGCTCCTGACCGATCCTTACGCTGTCGAGATCGACAGGTCCTACGCCTATGACTGGCGGCTGGCCCAGCGCCGGGGCGAGGGAGCTGATACCGCGCCGCTGATGCCGAAGGCGATTGCCGCTACCTTGCAGAAGCCCGTGCAGGCTGCGCCGCCGCTTTCTCGCGCCGGTGGTCTGATCTACGAAATTCCGGTGCGCGCCTTCACCATGCTGCATCAGGACATTCCGAAAAAGTTGCGTGGTACCATCGCCGCTCTGGCGCACCCGGTGATTATCGAGCACCTGAAAAAACTCGGCGTTGGCGCGGTTGAACTGATGCCGGTGACCGCGTCGATCGACGAGCGGCATCTGCCGCCGCTTGGGCTGCGCAACGCCTGGGGCTACAATCCCGTCACGTTCATGGCCCTTGATCCACGCTTGGCGCCGGGCGGCATCATGGAATTGCGAAACACGGTCGCCGTGCTGCGCAAGGCCGGCATCGGTGTCATCCTCGATCTCGTCTTCAACCACACCGGCGAGAGCGACAGGCTTGGCCCGACGCTGTCGCTGCGCGGCCTCGACAACCAGGCCTATTACCGGCACACATCAGACGGCAGGCTGGCCAATGATACCGGGACCGGCAACACGGTCGCTTGTGACCATCCCATCGTCGAGGAAATGGTCCTCGACACGCTTCGCCATTTTGTCCGGGATGCCGGGGTCGATGGCTTCCGCTTCGACCTGGCGCCTATTCTCGCGCGGGTCGGGGGCACATTCGATGCCGAGGCGCCGTTGCTGAGAACGATGCGCGACGACACGCTGCTGGCAGACCGCGTGTTGATCGCCGAGCCGTGGGACATCGGTCCGGACGGTTATCAGCTCGGCAATTTTCCGCCGCCCTTCCTTGAGTGGAACGACAAGTATCGCGACGATGTCAGACGCTTCTGGCGCGGCGACGCCGGCATGGTCGGCGCGCTGGCGACCCGGCTCGCCGGTTCGTCCGATGTGTTTGCCGCGAACGGGCAAGGCGCCAGCCGCAGCGTCAATTTCATCGCCGCCCATGACGGCATGACGCTGGCCGACATCGTGCGCTACGAGCGTAAGCACAACGAAGCCAATGGCGAGCAGAACCGCGACGGCCACAATGAAAACCTGTCCTGGAACAATGGCGTGGAAGGTGATGCGGACGACCCGGAGGTGGCAGCGGCTCGCCTCAACGACCAGCGGGCGCTGCTCGCCACGCTGTTTGCCTCACGCGGCACCATCATGCTGACCGCAGGCGACGAATTCGGCCGCACCCAGCAAGGCAACAACAACGCCTATGCGCAGGACAACGAGATCACCTGGCTCGACTGGGCCGGCCGCGATCAGGAGTTGGAGCGCTACACGGCGCTGCTCTCGACGTTGCGCCGTGCAGTGCCCGCGCTTTCCGACACACGCTTCCTCACTGGCCAGCCACCGGCGGGTTCAAAGGTGCCGGACGTCGCATGGCTGACCGAGACAGGCGCGCCGCTTGATGAACCGAGCTGGTCGGATCCGCAGCGGCACCACCTGGTCATGATCCTGGCCGCCGATGACGAGCAGCGCCTTGCAGTGGTTATCAACGGCGATCGCCGGGCCTCCATGTTCACCTTGCCTGAGCGAGATGGATTTTTCTGGGCTCCAGCCGTCGAAACGCCGGATGCGGCGGATATCTCGCGGCCAATATCCGGGCGGACGGTGATCTTCATGATCGAACGAGCGCAGGCCGGCACAAGGGAGAAGCGCAATGGCGGCAGGTGATAAGGCCGGATGGTGGCGCGGCTGCGTCATCTACCAGATCTATCCGCGCTCCTTCCAGGACACGACCGGCAACGGCAGCGGCGACCTCAGCGGCATCACATCGAGGCTCGCTCATGTCGCCTCGCTTGGTGTCGACGCCGTCTGGCTGTCGCCTTTCTTCAAGTCGCCGATGGCCGATATGGGCTACGACGTGTCGGACTACTGCGATGTCGATCCGATGTTCGGCACGCTTGAGGATTTCGATGCGCTGGTTGCCGAGGCGCATCGTCTCGGCCTGAAGGTCATCATCGACCAGGTGCTGTCGCATTCATCCGACAAGCACGACTGGTTCGTCGAAAGCCGCGCCAGCCGCGATAACCCCAAGGCCGACTGGTATGTGTGGGCCGATACCAGGCCCGATGGCGGCGCGCCCAACAACTGGCTCTCCGTCTTCGGTGGCCCGGCCTGGGAATGGGATTCGACCCGCCGGCAATATTACATGCACAATTTCCTCGCCTCGCAGCCCGATCTGAATTTCAACAATCCGGAGGTTCAGGACGCGCTTCTGGAAACGGTGCGCTTCTGGCTGGAGCGCGGCGTCGACGGTTTCCGGCTCGATACGGTCAACTACTACGTCCACGACCGCTGGCTGCGCAGCAATCCGCCCCTGGCGTCGAGCGTCGCCGGCACCAACAGCGAGACCAATACCTACCTCTACCAGGAGCATCTGTTCGACAAGACGCAGCCGGAAAACCTGGCGTTCCTGCGCCGTTTCAGGGCACTGCTCGACGAATATGACGACCGTGCCGCAGTCGGCGAAATCGGCGATGAAGGCCGCTCATTGCAGACGCTTGCCGCCTACACCTCCGGCGGCGACACGCTGCATATGTGCTACACCTTCGATCTGCTTGGTCCGCAGTTCTCGGCGGCGCATGTGCGCGGCTGCGTCGAAGCCTTCGAGGCAGCCGTTTCCGATGGCTGGGTCTGCTGGGCGTTCTCCAACCATGATGTGGTGCGCCATGTCACCCGCTGGACAAGGCCGGGCAGCGATTCCGACGCCATCGCCAGATTCTCGATCATGCTGCTGTCTTGCCTGCGCGGCTCGATCTGCCTTTACGAGGGCGAGGAACTCGGTCTGGAAGAGGCTAAGCTTGCCTATGAGGATCTGCGCGACCCCGTCGGCATCCGCTTCTGGCCGGGCGTCAAGGGCAGGGATGGCTGTCGCACGCCGATGGCCTGGGAGGCCGGCGCCGACAATGCGGGCTTCTCGACGGCAAGGCCGTGGCTGCCGATACCGGCCAGCCATCGCGCCCGCGCGGTCGACGTCCAGAACGCCGACACGGCTTCGGTGCTGACGTCCTATCGGACCGCGCTGGCGTTGCGCAGGGAGCATGAGGCGCTGGTAACAGGCTCGATCCGCTTTCTTGACGCCGGGGGTGACTTGCTCGCTTTCGTCCGCGAAGGCGACAGTGAAAGATTGCTCTGTGTCTTCAATTTCGCTGGGGAGCCAGGGACCTGGCCGTTGCCGATTGATCTCGGAGCGGTCGCAAAGCTTGATGGCGATGCCGCGGTCGCCGAGGAGGCCGAGCTTTCGCTGCCCGCGTTCGGATGCTTCCTTGGACGCCTCGACTGATACCCCATGCATGTCGCCCAAAAGTGCGCGCGGTTTTGGGGCAACGACATGCATAAAAAAGCGTAAAGCGCGTCGACTGAATCCGTTTCAACGCAGCGCGCTTTAAGTCGTCTTTACTGGACGAGTACCGAGCGTCCGCAAGTCGCGCCGGTAACCCGCACATCGGCCTCGCCGACACCCACGCCAAGGGCTGAAAGCACATTGTAGAGCAGGTCGTCGACCGGTGCCGTTATGCCGTTGAGTACAGCCACCACTGCCGGTTTAACCGTTCCGAGCAGTGCGGTCAGATCGATTCCCAGACCAAGCGCATTGACCGAAAGCGACAGGTTGCTGACCAGCGACGTGGTGAGCGACTGCGTGATGTTGCGCGTCGAAACGGTCTTGATCGTCTTGTTGGTGATATCGGCTGCGTCGAAGGTAAGCGTCGTCGGGTTGTTGTTGGTGATCGCGGTGGCGGCGGAGCCCATCACCTGTATCAGCGGAATGTTGATCAGCAGCAGCTTGAGGCTCACATCCGCGATTTCCGCGTCGGTGAATGTCTGCGGCTGGCTGAAGTCGCCAAAGCCTGAGCTGTTGCTGTTGGCCAGATGCAGCGAGGCAATGCCTGGGTGCGCGGCGATGGAGACCTTGATGCTGGAGGGGCCTGTTGGACAGGTGATGTCGGTCAGTTTGGCTTCGGCATAGGCGACTTCCACATTCAGCGGCAGATTGACGGCCAGCAGGCTGATACCGCCGCCGAGACCGGGCGTGCCGATCCCGACGGTAGCCACCAGTTTGATACGCGTCTGGGCGGTGCGCACCGTGGTACCGATTCCACCGACGGCGAGCCAAGGCGAGGATTGCGCCGGCTCGCCAATGGCAATGGTAAGCGCGGTGGACAAAAGCCCGGGTACAGTGGCTCCGAGATTGACCTGAGCCTGGTTGGTGCCGTTCGCCAGCACGGCGGCGGCGGTCAGCATTCCCATGGCGCTTGCATCGACCCCAAGGCCTGTCGGGGTTTGTCCCAGTCCAAGGCTGCCCACGGAGCCGAGGTCGACAAGGCTGCTGAGCGGGATCTTGACCGTGCTGGTCGACTTGGAAGCAATCGTCTGCAGGGCGACCTTGGCTGTGTTGCCAAGTCCGGGCACGTTGGCCATGGCGGTAGCGATCTGACCGACGGTCGCCTTGGAGGCCAGCACATCCGAATAGGTGCCCCCGGTCACGTTCACTTGTGTGGCAAGGGCACTTATGAAGGAGAGGACACTGACGTCGGCCGAGATCAATCCGTTGTAGTCCATGACGCTGAGCGAAATGTTGCCGCCGAGAAGACTGCCGAGAAGTGCGTTGAGGATGCCGCCATTGACGCTGGCGAGCCTAGACCCGACCGAGAACGTCGCCTGCGGCGTCATGCTGGCCGTGGCCTGGGTGCCGATGACGGGAGAGGGGATCAGCGAACTCGCGAAATAGCGGGCAGGGATCTTCTTCAGGGTCACACGGACGGCATTGTAGGGGGTTACGCTGGCCTGGAAGCGCTGGCTCAAATTGGCGCCGGATGCCGCGTATCGCCCTGGTGTGACCGACACCACGGTTTTGCCGACGGCTGGAGCGATCGTCTGTCCCGAGGCTTCAACGACAACATTTGGCATGCCGTTGTCAGTCAGCGTGGTCACGACGGCGGCGTTGATGTTGGTTATGTTCGAGGCGGCGGTGATCGCCGCCAGATCCACCATTGCCTGTGCTTCGCGGCGCTCGGTGTAGATCGAGGCTTCATCGATGGCCACCGCGGCCAGCGCCAGCGCGACCGGCGCGCTCAGAGCCGCCATGACGGTGAAATTCGCTTTCCTGTCGCCCAGCATCAACCGGGCAAGCCGGCCGATCTTGTTGCCCGCACGCAGCAGCATTCAGATGCCCCCGACCCTGATCGTTGATTGGCGCGTGATCGTCGTTCCCGGCATCGCTATGCCCGGGAAGAGGTTCCAGATCGGCAGGTTGCGCGCGTCGTACTGGATGGACACCACGAACTGGCTTCCGTCGGCCGTGCTGTCGTTGGCCTGGTAGGTCAACTTGCTGACATCCACGAAGGGATATCCGCCGGCGTTGTTGGTGACGAAGCTGGCTACGAGGGTTCGGCGCTCGGTCTGGTTCAGCCCGGCAATCGCCGTGCGGGCCGCATCCGCCGCGATCTGCTGGATCGAGTTGGCAGCGCCGAAATATATACCGTATGCAACCATTCCGAGCAAAATGAGAATGAAGATCGGCGAGAGTAAGGCGAACTCAACCGCCGAAGTACCAGACTCTTCTTGAAATTTCCGCGTTATTCGACGGATTCTATGCGGGTTACTTACTCTGGTACTCATGGCCGCCGTGCATCTGAGATCGAACTGTATAGAAGGTAGCCATAATGTAACTTCTGGTTGCTTAAGAACGCATTAACACATTCCGGCAAACCGGCTTGGCCACGGATTCCCGATGGAGAATGGCGCCGAGATGAGGAAACCAAGTCAAGCTTCTGGTTTCGGCGGGTGTTTCGGCTGCTACGGCATAGCTTTCGTGCCGCCTTACTTTGGGTGACCCAGAGAGTCTGTTGAAATAAAAATTCTCCGCGTTAGTGTTTGGCCACCAGCCGCGGGAAGGGAACCAGCGGCGCGCTCAAAGGGGTCAGATATCGGCTCCGGGGCGTCAACACTCAAAAGGCGCGCTGACGGCAGCGCCGACAGGGAGAACTTCATGCTGATGAAAAACATGCTGAAGGCGACGGTGCTCGCCACAACCATGGCTTTGGCGGCTGGCACGTTCTACACGCCGGCTTTCGCCGAGACCGTCTATAACAGAGGCAGTGCCGCCGAAGCGGAGACGGTCGATCCGCACAAGACCTCGACCGTCTACGAAGCCGATATCATACGCGACCTGTTCCAGGGTCTGGTCATGCATGACCAGAAGACGAACCTCATTCCGGGCGCGGCCGAAAGCTGGACAGTGTCCGACGACGGCACTGTCTACACCTTCAAGCTGCGCAAGGATGGCCTCTGGTCGGATGGCAGCCCGGTGACGGCTGACGACTTCGTCTATTCGTTTCGTCGGCTGGAAGATCCGGCCACCGCTGCCGAATACGCCTCGATGCTGTATCCGGTGAAGGGTGCGGAAGACGTCAATACCAAGAAAGGCAAGCCGGAGGATATGGGCGTCAAGGCACTTGACACAAATACCCTCGAAGTCACGCTCAAGGCGCCGACGCCCTACTTCCTGGAGATGCTGACCCATCAGGCCACCTATCCAGTCAACAAGGCTTCAATCGAAAAACTCGGCGCTGACTGGATCAAGGCGGGCAATCTCGTTTCGAACGGCGCCTATACACTGGCCGAGTGGATTCCCAACGACCACATGAAGCTGGTCAAGAATCCGAAATTCTGGGACGCCGCGACCGTCAAGATGGACGTCGTCAACTATATCCCGACCGAAGACCGTTCATCGGCGATGAAGCGCTTCGAGGCCGGCGAACTCGACAGCTACGGCGATCTGCCGACCGAACAACTCGCCGATCTCAAGACCAAATTCGGCGACCAGGTCCGTGTCGGGCCATATCTCGGCACCTATTACTATGCGATCAAGACCGACAAGGCTCCGTGGGACAATGTCGAGCTGCGCAACGCCATCTCAATGGCGATCGATCGCGACTTCCTCGCCGAGAAAGTCTGGCAGAACTCGATGCTGCCTGGCTATTCTATGGTGCCCCCGGGCATCGCGGGCTACACGCCGGCAATGGCCAAATACGCCGACATGTCGCAGATCGACCGCGAGGACGCTGCCAAGAAGACCCTCGAGAAACTCGGCTATACGCCCGAGCATCCGTTGAAGATGGAGATCCGCTACAACACGTCGGAAAACCACAAGAACACCGCGGTCGCCATCCAGGAACAGCTGAAGCCGCTTGGCGTCGAGGTCACGCTGCTCAACACCGACACCAAGACCCACTATTCCTTCCTCGAGCAGAAGGGCAACTATGATCTGGCACGTGCCGCCTGGATCGCCGACTACAAGGATCCGGAGACCTTCCTCGGCATCACGCGCAAGGCCAGCGGCAACAATTATTCGAGCTATGTCAGCCCGGCATATGAAGCGGCCATGGACAAGGCCGCGGCTGCCGGCGGCAAGCCAGAAGAGCGCATGAAGGACCTCACCGAGGCCGAGCGCATCCTTGTCGATGACGCCGGTAACATTCCGCTTCTCTACTACAGCTTCCACGACATCGTTTCCTCGAAGCTGCATGGCTTCGACGACAATGTGATGGACATCCATCCGTCCCGCTTCATCAGCAAGGACTGATCCTTGGCTGGGCCGCCGCGCAACTCAATGCGCGGCGGTGCTGGTTTGCCATCGCATCGGCCCGGGAACCGGAATCGATTTTCGGCATGTCGGTGCGAAGATTTGAAGGCTAGAGCGCAACCGTCCAGCTGGACGCGCGTTGCTCTGGATCAAGCGGGGCACCGATGCTGCGATACGTATTACGGCGGCTTCTGACCGCCATCCCGACGCTGTTCGTCATCGTGACCATGGCGTTTTTCTTGATGCGCGTCGCGCCAGGCGGCCCGTTCAACCAGGAGCGGGGGCTAAGTCCCGAGATCAGGGCCAACCTTGAAGCCCAGTTCGGCCTCAACGATCCGCTCTGGCTGCAATTCGTCCACTATCTCGGCAATCTGCTGCGCGGCAATTTCGGCCCGAGCTACAACATGCCGGACTTCACCGTCACCGAACTGTTCGCCAAGGGCCTGCCCATTTCGGTCCAGCTCGGCGCCTCGGCGCTCGTCCTGGCGCTTCTGCTCGGTTGCGTGCTCGGCACCATTGCGGCCCTCAACCAGAACAAGCTTGGCGACTATACGGTGATTGCGCTGGCGACCGCCGGCAGCACCATCCCCACCTTCGTCATCGCGCCGGTGATCCAGCTCCTGTTCGGGCTGACCTGGCAGCTGTTGCCGATCGGTGGCTGGGGTGATGGTGCTTTCATCAACAAGGTCGGCCCGGCGCTGACACTCGCTCTGCCGCAAATCGCCATCGTCGCCCGGCTGATGCGCGGCTCGATGATCGAATCCTTGCGGTCCCACCATATCCGCACGGCACGCGCGCTTGGCCTCTCCGACTGGTCGGTGGTGGTCTGGCACGCGCTACGCGGCGCCATCCTGCCGATCGTCTCCTTCACCGGCCCGGCAGCTGCGGCACTGCTGACCGGCTCGGTCATCGTCGAGACGATCTTCTCCATTCCGGGCGTCGGCCGCTATTTCGTCGATGCCGCGCTCAACCGCGACTACACGCTGGTGATGGGAACGGTGGTGGTGATCGCTATCTTCACCATCGTCTTCAACCTGATCGTCGACGTCATGTACGCGGTCGTCGACCCGAGGGTGCGCTATGACTGACATTGCAGCCACGGCTCCCGCCGTTGTCGGCCGTTCGCTCTGGGGTGATGCCTGGGCGCGCCTCAAGGCCAATCGCGCCGCCATGTTCAGCCTGTATTACCTCGCCCTGATCGGTGTCGTCAGCGTGTTCGGGCCCTGGTTCGTGCCGCATCAATACACCACCATCTATGCCGACTATGTGCGCATGCCTCCGAGCCTGTCGGCCTATCCGAAGGCTGACATGATCGAGACGGCGCTCACCGAAGCGATCAAGCGCATGCGGGTCGACATCAAGGAGTGGCGGCAGGAAGGCAACCAGGTCTTCGTCACCGTCAAGTCGACCAAGCCGATCGACGACCGCAACATCCGCTATCTCGACCGCTCCGATGCCTTTGACGACACCAAGATCGAGAGCAAGTCGCCTGACGGCCTCGAAGTGACGATGAGTGCGTCGATCAAGCAGCAATATTTCCTGTTCGGCACCGACAACACCGGCCGCGATCTTCTCTCGCGCACGCTGATGGCCGGGCGCATATCGCTGGCCATCGGCCTGCTAGCCGGCGTCGTGGCGGTGGTCATTGGCGTGATCTACGGGGCCGCTGCCGGCTTTGCCGGCGGCAAGGTCGACGAGGTGATGATGCGCATCGTCGACGTGCTCTATTCCTTGCCCTTCATCTTCTTCGTCATCATGCTGGTGGTGTTCTTCGGCCGCAACTTCGTGCTGATGTTCCTGGCGGTCGGCGCCGTGCTGTGGCTCGACATGGCGCGCATCGTGCGCGGCCAGGCGCTGTCCATCCGCCGCCAGGAATATGTCCAGGCGGCGGAAGCCATGGGTGTCGGCCAGCGCGGCATCCTGCTGCGTCACGTCATCCCCAACCTGCTTGGTCCGGTGGTGATCTACATGACGCTGCTGGTACCGCAGGTCATCATCCTGGAGAGTTTCCTGTCATTCCTCGGGCTCGGCGTGCAGGAGCCGATGACCAGCTGGGGCGTGCTGATCTCGGTCGGCGCCAAGAATATCGGCACTGCCAACTGGCTGCTCCTGTTTCCAGCCTTCTTCCTCGTCTCGACGCTGTTTGCCCTGAACTTCGTCGGCGACGGCCTGCGCGACGCGCTCGACCCGAGAGATCGATAAAGATGGGGATCGCTGAAATGGCTGCTTCCGAAACGATCCTCAGCGTCAAGGATTTGCGTGTCCGCTTCCGCACGCTCGACGGCGCGGTCGAGGCGGTGAAGGGCATCAACATCCACGTCAAATCAGGCGAAACCGTTGCCGTGGTTGGCGAATCCGGCTCCGGCAAGAGCCAGACGATGATGGCGGCGATGAGCCTGCTGGCATCGAATGGCGAAGCGACGGGCAGTGTCGATTACCGGGGCCGCAATCTCCTGACGCTGAGCAAATCCGAGCTGAACAAGGTCCGTGGCCGCAAGATCAGCATGATCTTCCAGGAGCCGATGACCTCGCTCGATCCGCTCTATTCGATCGGCAACCAGCTGATCGAACCGATCCGACGGCATCAGGGCCTAAATGCTGCCGCGGCGCACGAAGAGGCGCTCAAGCTGCTGCGGCTTGTGCATATTCCAGACCCCGAGCGGCGGATGAAATCCTATCCGCACGAGATGTCCGGCGGCCAGCGCCAGCGCGTGATGATCGCCATGGCGCTTGCCAACGACCCCGACATATTGATCGCCGACGAGCCAACGACGGCGCTCGACGTGACTATCCAGGCGCAGATCCTGGTGCTTTTGGCCGAATTGCAGCGCAAGCTCGGCATGGCGATCGTCTTCATCACCCACGATCTCGGCATCGTCCGCCGCTTTGCCGACCGGGTCTATGTCATGCGCCAGGGCGAGGTTGTCGAGGAGGGTGAGGCCGAAGCCATCTTCGTCAACCCGCAGCATGCCTATACGAAAATGCTGCTGGCGGCCGAACCGACCGGCAGCAAGGCGCCGCCGCCCGCCAATGCCCCGGTGCTGCTCGAAGGCAGGAATGTCGAGGTGACGTTCAGGATCGGCGGCGGATTTCTTGCTGGCGAGCCGTTGCTGCTGCGGGCGGTCGATCACATCTCGATCCGGCTGCAGCGCAACCAGACCATCGGCATCGTCGGTGAATCCGGCTCGGGCAAATCGACCCTCGGCCGCGCCTTGCTGCGGCTGTTGCCCAGTGACGGGCTCATCCGTTTCGGCGATCGAGACATCTCCCAGGCCGACCGGCAGGCGATGCGACCGCTACGGCGTCAAATGCAGCTCGTCTTCCAGGATCCGTTCGGCTCACTGTCGCCGCGCATGACCGTCGGCCAGGTCATCACCGAAGGGCTTCTGGTGCATGAGCCGAACCTTTCGGGCAAGCAACGAGACCAGCGCGCGGTCGAAGCCTTGCGCGAGGTCGGCCTCGATCCCAACGCACGCAATCGCTACCCGCACGAATTCTCCGGCGGCCAGCGGCAGCGCATCGCCATTGCGCGCGCCATGATCCTGAAGCCCAAGCTGGTGGTGCTGGATGAGCCGACCTCGGCGCTCGACCGCTCGGTGCAGAAACAGATCGTCGAACTGCTGCGCAAGCTGCAGGCAGACCACGAACTGTCCTACCTCTTCATCAGCCACGATCTGTCAGTCGTACGCGCCATGGCCGACTACATCATCGTCATGAAGCAGGGCAAGATCGTGGAGGAGGGACCGACCGAGGCGATCTTCAGCAATCCGCAGCATGTCTACACACAGACGCTGATGGCCGCGGCGATCGACGTCACGCGGTTTCGCCTCAGCGCCTGAGACAGCGGCCGGGGTGCAAAGGCCGAGGTAGCGCCTGCTCAGTCCGTTGACCTCGGGCACTTGCGCGCCCGTACCCCGACAATCGCCTCTTGTTGCCGCTTCCGCCGGTCGATCCTGGCCGTTTCACGGTCGGCGACCGCGGTCTTCACACGCGAGCCGCCCAGCAGCCAGCGCGGAACACTGGTTTTGGTGACCTTGCCGCGGGTGATTGCGGTTTGAGAGATGTTACGGGCAATGCCCCCCAGCGCGCTGTTGAGTTCGGTGCATGTCATCGAATCGTATTTCGCCGAATCGACGGTTCCGCTGATCGATGAACAGCCAGCGACAAGAAACAGTGTAATCATCAGGGCGAGGGGCGAGGCTGTCGTTGAATTCAAACTCATGCTGCATCCGGCTCGCCGTTTCATCGACCCCATCATATCCATCGAACTACCTAGGGCCGAGGTCCATTTCGTCAAAGTTTGCGATCGCGAAGGAACCTGTCACTGAGCTGAGCCTTTCCAGCCGATACAGGAACATTCTGGGTCGCTCGAAGTTTAGCATCCGTCGAGTGTCTTAATTCAATCACTGGTAAACGGAGAGCGCCCGTCCCGGCTGACGCCGGGGCGGGCTTTTCGCGCATTTCAGTGGTCTGCGACTTGCAGAAGGTCGCTCAGGGGGTCGCTCTGATCGACGATGCAACTTCAGCGGCTCGAGCTGATCGTGGTGAGTCAGCCTTCGCGCCGTCTGGCCATTCCTTCAATTTCCCTGGAAATTCTCACGCTGCTTCGGCAACGAACGTCGGCGGGGCACAACCGGCGAGTACTGCCTGGGCGATGTCAGTCTCATTTTCATCGACATGCGCCGTCACCAAAACGATCCCCTCGGCACGACTGCGATCATCCGTCTTCACGGCAGTCATGGTGAATGTTCCAAGCAGGCCGCCAGCAACGCCGCCACAGGCCGCGCCGGTCGCCGCTGTTGCCAGTACGCTTGCAGCAAGAGGATTGATGCCGTGGGCTGCAACAGCGCTCAGGCACGCCAACCCGCTGGCGGCCGCGCCAAGGATGGCTCCCAAAGCGGACATCCACAGAGATCCCACTTCGTCATTGTAAGGTCCGATGATGGCAATCTGTACCCGAGGAATTCCGGCCGCCACCAGGTCGCTGGCAACCCGGGCCGCCTGGGCATGGGAATCAAAAAGTCTGCTGATAGTTGGCATGGTCACTCAAGGCTTTTGACTGTTCGGCAGCGTGTCGGTAACGAAGGATGCGGCAATCAGGTCGTCGCTTTCAATTCGGCCCTGGCGGTCTTCCATGATGGCCGCGACCTTGTGGAAGGTCTTCATTTCGCCCTCGGTGATCTGGCCCTCCTCCATCTTGGACTTGAGGTCAGCGACGCGCATCCCCAAGGCATGGGATCTTGCAGTCTCATGGTTCGACATGATGATGGTCATCCGTTTCATTTTTGATGGTCTTTGCCCCCAACCAACCGAACTGGGGCAAGTGCAAAAGGTTCCCAGGCCGGGCTTCGGTCGGGCAGGGCACCGGACCTAGGTCTGATCGCAAAACGCAATGGTCCTATTGGGGGCATCGCTCGGAACGGCCACTGCCTGCGGTCGTTGTCCGCTGCACGTTTGCGGGAGGAAGCTGATGGAGAGGAGTGTTGGCCAAGCGCGCTGGTTGCTCGCACCGGTCTTCGCCGTGGCCATCACCTTCATGGTGATGGGAATAGCCCTTGGCTGACCATCCGGAAGACCCGCTCGCGAAAGTTTTGCACATCGGCGCAGCTACGTCCCTTCCTGCGCTGATAGGGTTCGCTCGCTGCTCCCGTGTGGCGGGCGAACCCTCAACTTTCAGGAGCGACAACCAAATGGCCCGACTCCTGGGAGCCGGGCCGGCGGTCCGCGATCAGTAGCCGTCGTTTTCGATCACCACGGGGTGGTGGCGGTGAGTGGAGACGGAGCCTGTCACGACGACGGTGTCTCGACGATGATGCCGGCGCCCATGGTCATAGAACGCATCCGCACCGTGGCGGCGGTGGTGCAAGCGATGGCCATCTTCATTGATGATCTTGACGCTGTTGTGGTGTCGATGGTGGGTTCTGATAGCCACATCGGTCTCGGCCGCCGAAGCCATAACGGGCAATCCCATGGAAAGCGCCAAGGCACACATGATCATTGTTTTCATTGCAGTTTCTCCATTTCCTTAATTAGCCCTTCGTCGGATAACTGCCCCTGGTCACTTTGGTTCCGGCCTTCCCCAACGGCCAGCCCGAACACTTGCGCCAAGTCGAAAAACGGGCGATCGCTCTTGCAGAGAGCGATGTGTCTGGTCGCATCAATCTCGCTCGGCGCATGATGGTTCCGGACCCGGCCGGCGATCTGTTACTGCCGTCGGGATAAATAGGCTCTGAGGCCGATATGAAGGCAATTCACCAGGCCATCCGCTTGATCTCGCCAAACAGCGGAACATTAGGCGCGCCTGATGGTTCTATTCTCGCAGCCGGCACTGCGGCTTTGGTGTCTGCTGCGGATCAGCCGGCAAAGGCTGGTCGGCCCGCGTCTCCGCCAGAGGCGCGGGCTTCCCCTAGGCAACAGGAGAGAGATTATGAACAACATCATTTGGCTCGTCGGAGCGGTGGTCATCGTCCTAGCGATATTGAGCTTTTTCGGCCTTCGTTAAGCGCGACGTGAGCCATGTCCATCGACCCTCTATCGGAATGTGATCAACCGAAGCGGACACTGCAAAAGCGCCGCAAGCGGCCGGCCGAAGATCGACACGATGGCAAGGAGGCCATTGTCTCTGTGCCATTCGAGGAAAAGAGCTTTCGCGTCCGGTTCCTGTCCAATGAAACAGGCATCACCGCGGATCAGGCTAGCGAACTTGTCGACAGGATCGAGGCAGATGGCGCGGCATTGTTGAATGCCGCTCGGCTCATGAGAATTCACGCGCAATGACCGGCAAACCGTAGTCGTCGGTGACTTCGAGATGCTCACTGGCGCGACGTGCTGACGACGAAAGACAAGACTCCCAGCCTGTCTCACAGAGGAGCGAGCCATCTCGGTCTATTTTCAGGCGGGGATCAGTTTAAGCGCCAAAGTCGGGATGCGCTAACACTTTGTTTTTTCTGGTCGGAGTGGCAGGATTTGAACCTGCGACCCCCTCGTCCCGAACGAGGTGCGCTACCAGGCTGCGCTACACTCCGTGGACCAGACCGCGGGCTTATAGCCGCCACACTTCGTTCCTGCAAGCGGCAATGGCAGCGCTTCTGTCGCATTTCGTCCGCTTTCGTCGGGCATTTCCGCCAAGCCCGGATTTCGGTCCGGGATAAACGTGGCTTAAAGCCTTGTGTGCTAAGCCGCAGCCCTCGATAGATCGTATTTTCTGCCGCCTGGAGTTCTGCTGTCTTGCCCCCAAAAATCGTTGGCGACGCCCGGCCCAACAGTTTCGAATTCGAAACCGACGCGCTGATCAAGGCGTCCGGCTTTCGCGAATATGACGCGCGCTGGTGGTTCGGCCATCCCGGCTCCTCGCAACCACCGGAGCTCAATCTGATCGGCGTCCAGGCGCTCGGCATGGGGCTTGGCACGCTGATTCGCCGTCTCGGCGCGGGGCCGGACATCGTCACCGGGCATGATTTCCGTTCCTATTCGCTGTCGATCAAGCTGGCGCTGGTGTCCGGGCTGATGGCGGCGGGCGCCCGCGTCAGGGACATCGGCCTGGCGTTGTCGCCGATGGCCTATTTCGCCCAGTTCGCCCTGGATACGCCCTCGGTCGCCATGGTCACCGCTTCGCACAACGAGAATGGCTGGACAGGCGTCAAGATGGGCGCGGCGCGGCCGCTGACTTTTGGTCCCGAAGAGATGAGCGCGCTGAAGGTGATCGTGCTGGCCGGCGATTTCGACCTTGTCGGCGGCGGCTCCTATGACTTCGTCCGCGATTTTCGCGCGACCTATCTCGACGATTTGACCCGTGACAAACGCATCACGCGAAAGCTGAGAGTGGTCGCCGCGTGCGGCAACGGCACCGCTGGTGCCTTTGCCCCGCAAGCGCTGCAGCGCATCGGCTGCGAGGTCATCCCGCTCGATGTCGAGCTCGACTATACCTTCCCACGCTACAATCCCAATCCTGAGGACATGCAGATGCTGCATGCCATCAGGGACAAGGTGCTGGAGACCGGTGCCGATGTCGGCCTTGGCTTCGACGGCGACGGCGACCGCTGCGGAGTCGTAGACAATGAAGGCAACGAGATTTTTGCCGACAAGGTCGGTGTGATGCTGGCGCGGGATATTTCCAGCCAGCATCCGGGCTCGACCTTCGTCGTCGACGTCAAGTCGACCGGCCTGTTCAACACCGACAGCGTGCTGCGTGCCAACGGCGCCGTCACCGATTACTGGAAGACCGGCCACTCCTACATCAAGCGCCGCGTCGCCGAGCTTGGCGCCGTCGCCGGTTTCGAAAAGTCAGGCCATTTCTTCTTCAACCCGCCGATCGGCCGCGGTTATGACGACGGCCTGGTCACCGCCATCGCCATCTGCCAGATTCTGGATCGCAGCCCCGGCAGTTCGATGGCCGATCTCTACCGCGCGCTGCCGCTGACCTTCGGCACGCCGACCATGTCGCCGCACTGCGCGGACGATGTGAAGTATGGCGTGGTCGAGCGGGTGGTTGCCGACTTTCAGGCCATGAAGCGGGATGGAATGGTTTTCGCCGGCCAGAAGATCGCGGATCTCATCACCGTCAACGGCGTGCGTGTCGTCGCCGAGGACGGCACCTGGGGGCTGGTGCGCGCCTCGTCGAACAAGCCGGAGCTCGTGGTGGTCGTCGAAAGCCCAGTATCGTCGCAGCGCCGCCGGCAGATGTTCGACGCCGTCGATGCCGTGCTGCGCCGCAGCCCCGAGGTGGGCGCCTACAACCAGACTTTTTAAGATCAGCGGTCGGTCGTGGAAGCTGTCCGCTTTAGGACACTCCAGTCGAACGCTCGCGCCCAGTCGGCAAAACCGTGCCAGCGGACTTCCGGGAATTCCTTGCGCAACGCGGCGACATCGACATCGTAGCCGATGCGGTCGAACCATTCGAACATCAGTGCCGCGTCCTCGCTCTGCTGGCGGGCCGCCGCGATCGGAATTTCCTGATAGCGGATCGGACGGCCGATAGCCTCGGACAGGATTTTCGCCTGCTCTTCGCCGGACAGTTCGTCCCCGGCGAAATCGAAGCGCTTGCCGAACACCTGTTCCCGCCGCTCGACCAAGGCGGCAACGAAGGCGCCGATGTCCGTCAGGCTGACGAGCTGGAGGACGCGTTTGGCAGGCAGGGCGAAGGCCTGTGTGCCCTGGCTGAGCGCGTCGATCGACCACGGCGCGACGGCATTTTCCATGAACGCGACCGGCGCGCTGATTGTGTAGGGGATGCCGAGCCCGACGACGTGTTTCTCGACGAGATATTTGCTCTCGAAATGCGGGATGCCGGTCTTCTTGTCGGTGTCAGCAACGGACGAATAGATCAGATGTCCAATGCCAGCGACCTTCGCGGCATCTGCGGCGATGATCCCCTGACGGGTTTCCTCTTCCAGCCCGGCCTCGTAGCTGTTGCCCATCAGGAACATCGTGTCGACGTCCTTTGCGGCCCTCACAACGGAGGCTGCGTCGGCGAGATCGCCGGCCACGATATCGGCGCCGGCCGACGCCAGTTGCCGCGCGGCCTCACTGTCCGGCTTGCGCGTCAGCGCCTTGACATGATGGCCTCTCGACAACAGGGCACGCGCAACCGCGCCGCCTTGTTGGCCGGTGGCGCCGGTTACCAGAATGCTTCGCTTGCTGGTCATGGTCTTTGCTCCTTCTTGCTTCTTCTGGAGCAAAACTAGGGTCTGTCGCATTGATGCATAATTGGCTATAATTGGAAAACTTAGTCCCATTCTTGGGTACAATGCTCGATCTCAACGACATCATCGTGTTTGCCCGCGTCGTCGAAGCCGGCAGCTTCACTGCTGCCGCGCGTCTGCTCGCCATGCCCAAGACTACGGTCAGCCGCCGTATCGCCGCGCTCGAGCGCGAGGTCGGCGTGCGCCTGCTGCAGCGCACGACACGCAGCCTCAACCTGACGGATGCCGGGCGTCTCTACTATGAGCAGAGCAGCCAGGGGCTGCGCACGATCGAGGAGGCAAATCTGCGCCTCGCGCAGGCGAGGGCGGAGCCGTCGGGCACGATTCGCATTTCGGCTCCGGTCGGCTTTGGCGGCCATTTCCTCATCCGCGCCGTGGTCGACTTTCTGGCAATGTATCCGAAAACCAATGTCGAGCTCCGCCTCACCGACGACAGGCTCAACCTGGTCGAGGACGGTATAGACCTCGCTTTCCGCACCGGGACCCTTCAGGATTCGACGCTGATCGCCCGCAAACTCGGCTCCACGCACAGGCTGCTCTGCGCCAGCCCGGATTATCTCGCACGGCACGGTATGCCGGAGAGCCCGGCGGACCTTGCGCACCATCAATGCGTGATCGCAGGCCCTTCGGCCTCAGGCGCTCATTGGGTGCTGGACGGGCCACGCGGCCAGGAAACAGTCGTCGTGGCCGGGCGCTTCGCCGCCAATGAGATGCAGGCGGTCGTTGCGGCCGCGCTCGCCGGCTTCGGCATTGCCCAATTGCCCCAGGCGATCGCCGAAGGGCTGATCAATGACGGACGACTGCAGCGCGTTCTCAAGGCCTACACGACACCGGCCGGCGGCTTGCACGTTCTCTATCCGAGCAGCCGGCATCTTTCTCCCTTGGTCAAGGCATTCATCGAGCTTGCATCCGAGCGCATTCCCAATGGGATAAACACCGCTTAAAGGCTAGGTGTGATAGCAACCGGTACCAATTGCCTTCTGAGCGTGAGACCTGAATGACCGAGCGGATTGTCAGTTTTGTCATGAGCGGCGGCGTCGGCTCGCGGTTGTGGCCGCTGTCGCGCGAGGACAATCCCAAGCAGTTCCACGACCTGTCGGGCGACGGCTCGATGCTGGCCAAGACCTTGCGCCGGCTGACCGCCCGGCCGGAAGGCGAAACGCCGATCTTCCTGATCGCCGCGGAGCGCCATGCCGATCGTGTCCACGCCGATCTTGCCGGCCTCGACCTCGCGGGCGGCGGCCCGTTGTTCGAGCCGACCGGTCGAAACACAGCCGCCGCCGTCGCACTGGCGACGCTGCGCACACTGTCCGAGTTCGGCGACGGCCTGGTGCTGGTGGTGCCGTCAGACCATGAGATATCAACCCCGCGCCAATTCTGGCAGAGCGTCGAAGCCGGTACCGGGGCAGCACGCGCCGGCCGGCTGGTGGTGTTCGGCATCAAGCCGACACAGCCAGAGACCGGCTATGGCTATATCGAGGTCGCAGCCGAAGGCGGTGGCACCTTCGACGTGTCGCGCTTCGTCGAGAAGCCGGACCTTGCGACTGCGCAAAGCTATCTCAAGGCCGGAACCTTCTACTGGAACACCGGCATCTTCCTGTTTCGCGCTGGCGCTATGCGTGACGCCTTCATGGCGTTCCAGCCGGACATCTGGCAGGCCACCGAAGCTGCCTACAGGGCAGCGACATCGGATCTGTCCGGCCTCTACATGCCGCTTGAGCTTTACGCCGCCATCCCGTCGAACTCGATCGACTACGCCATCATGGAGCGGGCAAAAGACATCGCCATGGTGCCGGCCGGCTTCCGCTGGAACGATCTCGGCTCATGGCAGTCGCTGCTCGACGTCGGTCCCGCCGACGACCAGGGCAATGTCATCATCGGCGATGTCGTCGCCATCGACTGCGAAAACTCCTACATCCGCAGTGACGGCCGCCTGCTGTCGGCGATCGGCATGAAGGACGTCGCCATCGTCTCGACATCGGACGCCACCTTCGTCGCCCCGGTCAGCCACAGCCAGCACGTCAAGAAGATCGTCGAGCAGCTCGAGAAATCGGGTCGGCTGGAAACCAGGTTCACGCCGGCGCAAGACCGCGTCATCGAAAGCGGCGCCTGGCGCCGGCGCGTGCATCACTGGCTGTTTCAGGAGACCTTGCCGCTGTGGTCGACATCAGGCGTCGACGAACGCCATGGCGGTTTTCATGAAGCGCTCGGCCTGGACGCCTCGCCGCTGATGAAGCCCAAGCGCATGCGCACCACGGCAAGGCAGGTCTATGCTTTTGCGGTCGCCAAGGAGCGCGGCTGGGATGGTCCCGCCGACCGGCTGATCAGCCACGGCATCGACTTCATGGCCGGGAAGGGCCGCACCGACAGAGGCGGCTGGGTGCGCACGCTGAATGTCGACGGTTCGGTCGCCGACGCCACCGAGGATGCCTACGATCATTCTTGCGTGCTCCTGGCACTGGCGCATGCGCATATGTCGGGCAATGCAGACGCCTTACGCCTCGGCGAGGAAACCTTCGCCTTCCTCGATGCGCATCTCGAAGACAGCCGCATGACCGGCTTCCTCGAAACGTCGGACGGGGAGGGCGAGCGCCGCTCCAACCCGCACATGCACCTGCTCGAGGCGTTTCTTGCCTGGTACCAGGCCACCGGCGAGCGCGCTCATCTGCGCCGCGCGGCGCGCATCATCGACCTCTTCCGCAGTCATTTCTTCGACCCGGAAAGCTGGACGCTTGGCGAGTATTTCGATGCCGAATGGAAACCCTCCGCCGGCGAGAAAGGCTCATGGACCGAGCCCGGCCACCATTTCGAATGGGCCTCATTGCTGATCGATTTCGCCGGGCGCAGCGGCCAGGCCGAGTTGAGCGGCTTTGCCAGGAAACTCTACGCCTCGGCCATCGCCAATGGCCTCAACCGCGCCACCGGCCTTGCCTATGGCGCTGTCTCGCGGCAGGGCCTACCGCTCGACCTGATATCACGCAGCTGGCCGCAGGCCGAAGCTGTGAAGGCTGCGATCGCGCTGGACGGTTCGGGAGGGCCTGATCTGAAGCCCGAGATCGAAGCGCGCGTCGGCCGGCTGTTCCGCTGGCACATCGACCCGGCGCCGCTCGGCCTGTGGATCGACCGCATCGACGAGCGTGGCCGCTCGCTGGCATCAGATGTTCCGGCCAGCATCTTCTATCATCTGGTCTGCGCGCTGACCCAGTATCTGGATAGCACAGCCGATCCGAAGGCATAGGATCGGCTCAGTACGGGCTCACCACGTCCCCAGTCTCGACATAGATCGACTTCAGCTGCGAATAGAGCGCCAGCGCCGCCAGCGAGTTCTCGCGGCCGATGCCCGACTGCTTGAAGCCGCCGAACGGTATTTCCACCGGTGTCAGATTGTAGGCGTTGATCCAGCAGGTGCCGGCCTGCAGTTCGGCGATGACGCGGTGGGCGCGCGGCAGGTCGCGCGTGAAGACGCCGGCCGCGAGACCGAACTCGGTGTCGTTGGCGCGGTCGATTACTTCATCCTCGCCGTCGAATTTCAGCACGCTCATCACCGGCCCGAAGATCTCCTCGCGCGCGATACGCATGCCATCGGTGACGCCGGTGAACACCGTCGGCTCGACGAAGAAGCCGCCCTGGAACCCCTGCAGCGAAGGCAAATTGCCGCCGCAGGCGAGAATGGCGCCATCCTGCTTGCCGATCTCGATATAGCCGACCACCTTATCGTGCTGCGCCTTGGAGACCAGCGGCCCCATCTGGGTTTCGGGATCGAGCGGATCGCCGATGCGGATTTTTTTGGTCCGCTCTATCAGGCGATCGACGAAACGGTCGTGGATGCCGCTCTGCACGAAGACGCGCGTGCCGTTGGAGCAGATCTGGCCGGTCGAATAGAAATTGCCGAGCATGGCGCCGCCAATGGCGTTCTCGATGTCGGCATCGTCGAAGACGATCAGCGGCGACTTGCCGCCGAGCTCCATCGTTGCGTGCTTCATCTTCGAGCCAGCCAGCGACAGCACCTTGCGGCCGGTCGGGACGGAGCCGGTCACCGAGACCTTGGCGACGACATCGTGGCCGACAAGCCCGGCGCCGACATCGCCATAGCCCTGCACCACATTGAACAGCCCATCGGGCAGGCCGGCCTCGCTGTAGATCTCGGCCAGCGCCAGTGCCGAAAGCGGCGTGTTTTCCGACGGCTTGAACACCATGGCATTGCCCATGGCGAGCGCCGGTGCTGATTTCCAGCCGGCGATCTGGATCGGGTAGTTCCAGGCACCGATGCCGACACAGACACCGAGCGCTTCGCGCCTTGTGTAGGCGAAGGGTCCGCCGAGATCGACCGACTCGCCATTGTAGGCGGCAACCGCGCCGCCGAAATATTCTAGGCAATCCGCCGCCGACGGGGCATCCGCCACCAGCGTTTCCTGAATCGCCTTGCCGGTGTCCAGCGTCTCGATGCGGGCGAGGTCGGCGTTGCGGGCGCGCAATATGTCGGCGGCGCGGCGCAGGATGCGCCCGCGCTCGACCGGCTTCAGCCGCGCCCAGGCGGGCTGCGCCGCGCGTGCTGCCTCGACGGCGAGCTCCAGCACGTTCGGCGTCGCAGAACGCAGCATGGCGATGGTCTCACCGGTTGCCGGATAGATGACCGGCAGCGGCGCGCCGCCCTCGTCCTCGATGTAGCGTCCGTTGACATAGTGCGATGCCGTTGGCTGGGCGCGCATGGGAGGCCTCCAAATTGTCTTTCGCGGCATGCGGATCGTGCAGTCACACGATCATGCTCTATCTGTCCGACACCTGCCAGCGCGGATTGATCCATGGTTCCTGGTTGGACGGCGCCAGCGGCGTGCGGCCAAGGATGTGGTCGGATGCCTTCTCGCCGGTCATGATCGATGGCGCGTTGAGGTTGCCATTGGTGACGCGCGGGAAGATCGAGGAATCGGCGACCCGCAAGCCGTCGACGCCGATGACCCTGCACTCAGGATCGACGACGCTCATCATGTCGTCGGCGCGGCCCATCTTGCAGGTGCCGCAAGGGTGGTAGGCGCTCTCGGCGTGGTCGCGAATGAAGACGTCGAGATCGTCGTCCGACTGCACCTGGCTGCCCGGCGAGATTTCCTTGCCCCGATAGGGGGCGAACGCCGACTGGCCGAAGATTTCGCGCGTCAGCCGGATGCAGTGGCGGAACTCCGCCCAGTCGTCTGGATGCGACATGTAGTTGAAGCGGATCACCGGCTGCGATTTCGGGTCCGGCGAACGCAGCGTCACCGAGCCGCGCGACTTCGAGCGCATCGGCCCGACATGCGCCTGGAAGCCGTGCGACTTGGCCGCCGCCTTGCCGTCATAGCGGACAGCCGCGGGGATGAAATGGTACTGGATATCGGGGTAATCCACGCCGGCACGTGAGCGTACGAAGGCCGCCGCTTCGAAATGGTTGGTGGCGCCGAGGCCGGTCTTGAAGAACAGCCACTGCGCGCCGATGAGCGCTTTCGAGAACGGGTTCAGCACCGAATTGAGCGTGATCGGCAGTAATGATTCCTGCTGGATGTAGAGCTCCATATGGTCCTGCAAATTGCGGCCGACACCGGGCCGGTCGGCCACCACGGCAATGCCGTTTTCGCGCAAATGCTCGGCCGGGCCGATGCCGGAGAGCATCAGGATCTTGGGCGAATTGATCGACGATGCAGCGACGATCACCTCACGTCGCGCCTTAACGACCTGAATCTGTTTGTGAGCTTCGATCTCGACGCCGATGGCGCGTTGATTCTCGATGATCACCCGCCGCGCAAAGCCCTTGACCAGACTCACGTTTTTGCGCTTCAGCGCCGGCTTCAGATAGGCCGACGCCGCCGACCAGCGGCGGCCGCCGTTGATGGTCTGCTCCATCGGCCCAAACCCTTCCTGCTTGGAACCGTTGTAATCGTCGGTCAGTTCGAACCCGGCCTGGCGGCCGGCCTCGACAAAGGCGCCGTAGAGCGGATTGCGGCGCGAGCCGCGCTGCACATGCAGCGGACCACTTTTGCCGCGCCAGCCATCCTCGCCGCCGTCCGAGTCCTCCATGCGCTTGAAGTAGGGGAGCACGTCGGCGAAGCCCCAACCGGCCGCACCCTCTTCGGCCCAATGGTCGAAGTCGCGGGCGTGGCCGCGCACATAGACCATGCCGTTGATTGAGGACGAGCCGCCGATGACCTTGCCGCGCGGTGTCGCCAGCACGCGGCCGCCGAGATGCGGTTCCGGCTCGCTGGCAAAGCCCCAGTCATAGAGGCTCATGTTGAGCGGGATCGACAGCGCCGATGGCATCTGGATCAGCGGCCCGATATCGCTGCCGCCGAATTCGATGACGATGACCGAATGCTTGCCATCCTCCGACAGGCGATAGGCCATGGCCGAGCCGGCCGAGCCGGAGCCGATGATGACGAAATCTGCTTCAAGCATGGTTCATATGCGCCATAAAATCGGCGAGCGAGACATTGCCGCCGGTAGCCACGACAAGGATAGTCTTGTCCTTCACATCCACCTTGCCGCCGAGCAGTGCTGCCAGCGACGCCGCCCCCGATGGTTCGAGCACCAGCTTCATGCGCTCGAAGGCGATCCGCATGGCGCGCCGCACCGAGGAATCGTCGACGGTGATGCCGCGAACGCCTGCCGTCTTCACCGCGGCAAACGGAGCATCGCCCGGCCGTCGCGACATCAGGCCGTCGCAGATCGACTTCGGCCCGATCGGCATCGTCTCGATGCTGCCATGTGCCAGCGACGAGCCCATGCCGTTGAAACCCTCCGGCTCGACGCCGATGATCTCAGTGGCGGGCGACAGATAGTGGAAGGCGAGCGAAACGCCGCCGATCAGTCCGCCGCCGCCGACCGAGCAGAACAAGAGGTCGGCGCTGGCGTCTTTGGCGGCAAGCTGGTCGAGTGCTTCAAGGCCGGCGCCCGCCTGGCCGGCGACGATCTCCGGATCGTCGAACGGATGCAGCAGGGCCAGACCTTCGGTCCCGGCGATCTCGCGGGCCTTGGCGGCGGCGACCTCCTCCCGCGCGCGCTCGCCATGGTCGGTCAGCACGACGCGGGCGCCATAACCCGACGTTGCGTCGCGCTTGGCGGCCGGTGCATCGATCGGCATGACGATGGTGACGGGAATGCCGAGCGCCTGGCCGGCGGCCGCCAGCCCTTGCGCGAAATTGCCGGAGGAATAGGCGACGACGCCCTTCTTCGCTTCGTCAGCTGAAAGCTGCTTCAGCCGCCAATAGGCGCCGCGCACCTTGAATGAGCCGGCCCATTGCAGCGATTCCGGCTTGATGAAGACGCGGGCGGCGCCCGTCTCCCTGGCCAGCGCTGTCGATTCCAGCAGCGGCGTAATCTGCGTCGCCCGTGAGGTGACGGCATAGGCCTGCTTGAGATGCTCGAGGGAGGGGACGATAAGGTCTGACATCATTCGCCTCGCGGATACCGCTTGCTCTCTTCGAGATTGTCGAGGTTCATGTGATTGCGCATGTAACGCTCGGACGCTTTTTGCAGGGGCTGGAAATCCCAGGGGTAGTAGGCGCCGTTGCGTAGCGCCGGATAGACGACCCAGCGGCGCGCCTGGCTTTCGCGCACGGCGGCATCAAAGCCGGCCATGTCCCAGCGCGCCTGGGCCTTTTCCATGAAGGCCGCCACCAAGCCCGCATTGGCGGGATCGTCGGCCAGATTGTCTCGCTCGAGCGGATCGGCTTCGAGATCGAACAGTTGCGGCGGATCGAGCTCGCAATGGACGAATTTGTATCTGCCGTCGCGGATCGCCACCAAGGGCGCGTTGGAGCCTTCGGCCGCATATTCCATCAGCACCGGCGCCGTGCGCTCGATGCCCTCGGTGAGCGGCAGCAGCGACTGGCCGTCGGTCCACGGCGCGATCGCAGCGATGTCGATGCCGGCGAGGTCGCAAAGCGTCGGCGCCACGTCGAGATTGGAGACCGGCGTCTCGATCAGCCCGGCGTGAACGCCTTTGCCGGCAATCATCAGCGGCACCCGCGCCGACCCCTCGAAGAAGCTCATCTTGAACCACAGGCCGCGCTCGCCGAGCATGTCGCCGTGGTCCGAGCAGAACAGGATGATTGTGTCGTCGGCCATGCGGGTGCGTTCGAGAACGTCCAGAAGCTCGCCGAGCTTGTCGTCGACATAGGAGATGTTGGCGAAATAACCGCGCCGCGAACGACGCACCTGCTCCGGCGTGATCTCGAAAGAGGGATAGTCGCTGGCGTGGTACAGTCGCCGGGAATGCGAATCCTGCTCGTCATGCGCGATGAACCCGGTTTCCGGGTCCAGCGCCTGACAGTGCTCGTAGAGATCCCAATACTGCTTGCGCGCGACATAGGGATCGTGCGGGTGCGACAGCGAGACGGTCAGGCACCAGGGCCGATGGCTCGCATCATCCTGCTCGCGCGAAAGCTGATAGAGCTTCTGCGTGGCGAGGAACACGACCTCGTCGTCATACTCCATCTGGTTGGTGATCTCGGCGACGCCGGCGCCGGTCACCGAGCCCAGATTATGGTACCACCAGTCGATGCGCTCGCCGGGCTTGCGGTAATCCGGAGTCCAGCCGAAATCGGCGGGATAGATGTCGGTGGTCAGCCGCTCCTCGAAACCGTGCAACTGATCCGGCCCGACGAAATGCATCTTGCCCGACAGGCAGGTGTAGTAGCCGGCGGCGCGCAGATGATGGGCGAAGGTCGGGATCGATGAGGCGAATTCGGCCGCATTGTCATAGACGCCGGTGCGCGACGGCAGCTGTCCGCTCATGAACGAGGCACGACCCGGCGCGCAGAGTGGCGACGCCGTATAGTTGTTGGCAAAGCGCGCCGAACGTGCGGCCAGCGCCTTCAGGTGCGGTACGTGCAGAAACTCTGCCGGCCCATCCGGAAACAGGGTCCCGTTGAGCTGATCGACCATGACGATCAGGAAATTGGGTCGCTTCGTTGTCACTGTTTGCGCCGCTCACCGAGTTTGGTTTCGAGATAGTCCTCGACCAGCGCGATCGCGGTCGCGGCATCAGGTACGCCGTCCTTCAGCGCCCGCCTGATGTAGAGCCCGTCGATCATCGCCGCGGTCGCTTCGGCGGCGCGGTCGGCTTCGGCTCTGGGCAGGATGCCGGTCAGGCCGCTCATCAGGTTCGAATGCAGGCGCCGCGCATAGACCCTGAGCAGCCGGCGCAAGGCCGATGATTTCTGCGCCTCGACATAGAAGGCGAGCCAGGCGGCGATGGTTTCCGGCTGGAACTGGATGTCGGAGAAAATTGACGGCCACCACGGCCGAAACGCGTTGGCGCGGGGTGGCAGCCGATTGAAGGGCACGTCGCATGTCGATGGTCAGCTCAGCCAGAATGTGCCGCATCGTCGCCAGCAGCAGATCGTCCTTGGCGCCGAAATAGTGATGGGCAAGTGCGGAGGATACACCAGCGCGTCCGGCGATCTCGGACATGGTCACGTCGAGCGAACCGCGCTCGCCGATCGCCGAGATCGTCGCGTCGATGAGCGCCTTGCGGCGCAATGGCTCCATTCCGACTTTCGGCATCTCGCTGCGGTCCTTTGAAAACAGGATTATTTTTTATTGACGGGTCAATCAACAAAAAAATCGGCACTGGCTTTGCCTGTACCAAGCGATTGTCTGGTCCCGGCCCTTCACGAAGAGGGTTGGATTGTTTATATTTGAACAATAAACGCAAAGTGCACTGTGAGCCCACGTGCTGGGCTCGCGTCAAGGATGGAGACCGCCATGACCGCATGCATCGTTGGCTGGGCGCATTCGCGCTTCGGCAAGCTCGAGGGCGAAACGCTCGAAAACCTGATCGTCAAGGTGGCGACGGACGCGCTCGACCATGCCGGCATCGGTCCCGACGAGGTCGACGAGATCGTGCTCGGCCACTTCAACGCCGGCTTTTCGGCGCAGGATTTCACCGCCAGCCTGGTGCTTCAAGCCGACGACCGGCTGCGCTTCAAGCCGGCGACGCGCGTCGAGAACGCTTGTGCCACCGGATCGGCGGCGGTCCGCCAAGGCATCCGCGCCATCGACGCCAATGCCGCCCGCATCGTGCTGGTGGTCGGCGCCGAGCAGATGACGACGACGCCGGGGCCAGAGATAGGCAAGAACCTGCTCAAGGCGTCCTATCTGCCCGAGGATGGCGACACGCCTGCGGGTTTCGCCGGCGTCTTCGGCAAGATCGCGCAGGCCTATTTCCAGCGTTACGGCGACCAGTCGGACGCGCTCGCCATGATTGCCGCCAAGAACCACAAGAACGGCGTCGACAACCCCTATGCGCAGATGCGCAAGGATTTCGGCTATGAGTTCTGCCGCCAGGAGAGCGAGAAGAACCCGTTCGTTGCCGGTCCCCTGAAGCGCACCGACTGCTCGCTGGTCTCCGACGGCGCCGCTGCCCTTATCCTCGCCGACACCGCGACGGCACTGAAGATGCGGCGTGCCGTTGCCTTCCGCGCCAATGAGCATGTGCAGGATTTCCTGCCGATGTCGAAGCGCGACATCCTGACCTTCGAAGGCTGCGAACAGGCCTGGACCCGGGCGCTGAAATCGGCCGGCGTGACGCTCGACGATCTCTCCTTCGTCGAAACGCATGACTGCTTCACCATTGCCGAACTGATCGAATATGAGGCGATGGGCCTTGCCAAGCCGGGCGAGGGCGCCAGGCTGGCGCTGGACGGCACAACGGCGAAGGACGGCCGTCTGCCGGTCAATCCGTCCGGCGGGCTGAAGGCCAAGGGCCATCCGATCGGCGCCACCGGCGTCTCCATGCATGTCTTGACCGCCATGCAGCTTGTCGGCGAGGCCGGCGGCATCCAGGTGCCCGGTGCGAAACTCGGCGGCATCTTCAATATGGGCGGTGCGGCGGTCGCCAACTACGTTTCCATTCTCGACCGGATCAGATAAACCGCCCGCACTACAGCGCCGCGCGCCTTTTGGGGCGCGCAAAGGACGCTGTAACACTTTGATTTTGCGCATGACCTCGAAAATCGGGTCCGATTTTTGAGGTCATGCGCTAGCGGGAGCGTTCATGACAAATCCGGTTCTGATCGAAGTCTTGCGCGGCGCGATCGTCGAGAGCGCGCATCGTGGCGCGGTTGCGGTCTTCGATGGTGACGGCAAACCGGTCTGGGAGATTGGCGACACGGCCAAGCCGGTGTTTCCGCGCTCGGCGGTCAAGGCGATCCAGGCATTGCCGCTGGTCGAAAGCGGTGCGGCCGATGCCTATGGCTTTGGCAATCGCGAACTGGCGCTTGCCTGTGCGTCCCATTCGGGCGAGCCGGCGCATGTCGAACTGGCGCGGTCCATGCTGGCCAAGGCCGGGCTGGACGGATCAGCGCTTGAATGCGGCACGCATTGGCCGTCCAATCATGACGCCGAGATTGCACTCGCCCGCGCCGGTGGCTCGCCGAATGCATTGCACAACAATTGCTCCGGCAAGCATTCCGGCTTCCTCTGCACATGCGTCCACGCCGGCATTGCGCATCGCGGCTATGTCAAGCCGGGACACGGCCTCCAGGAGATGGTGCGCGACGCCATGCAATCGGTGACGGGTGCTGTCCACGGCCCGGACGAGCGGGCCATCGACGGCTGCTCGATCCCGACCTATGCGGTGCCGCTCAGGAGCTTTGCCCTCGGCTTTGCCCGCATGGCCACGACATCAGGTTTTGGCCCCGAGCGGGCCAAGGCTGCAAAGCGGCTGCTTTCTGCCTGCATGGCCGAGCCCTTCTTCGTTGCCGGCACCGGCCGCGAAGACGTCGCGTTGATGGAGGCCGCACCAGGGCGGATTTTCACGAAAGGCGGCGCCGAAGGCGTCCACTGTGCCGCAATTCCGGAACTTGGCCTCGGCATCGCGCTCAAATGCGATGATGGCGCCGGCCGTGCCGGCGAAGTCATGGTTGCCGCAGTTCTTGCCAAACTGTTTCGTGCCGACGAGGCCTTGGCGTCAAAGCTGAGCGGACTGGCAAACGCACCGATCGAAAACCGGAACGGTGCCAAGGTCGGGGCGCTGAGGCCTACCGCGGCCTTGAATTGAAACCGGCACTCAGCTGACGTGATTGCGCTCGACGGTCAGATGCGCATAGCCGCTATCGTTTGACGAGGCGAGATCGCCCGTCGCCGGCTCGGCCCAGCGCTGGCCGACAATGGCGCCGTTCAGGGCGCCGTCGATGACATTGTCTGATATGACCGCTGTGCCGGCGCCCTCGACGACGGACACGACGATGCCGGTTCCGGCCTTGCGGATGATGTTGCCGATGGCCACGACATTGCGCAGATACGGCCCCCAGCCGATCTGCATGCCGTAGAGCGGCGCGTTCTCGATGACGTTGTTGGAAACGGTGGTGTCGGCTTCGACGCCGATGCCGACGCCAAATCCCGGTGAGTCGGCGGGGTAGGGGCCGCTGGTCGACAGATTGCGCACGATGTTGCCCGAGCAGACGCCCATGCGGCCGCCTTCGTTGAAATTGACGATCGAGATGCCATTGGCGGCGCCGTCGACAATGTTGTTGCTGATGATGGCGCCTTCGAACGAGAATTCGGAATAGACCGCCGTTTCGCCCGAGCGCGAGCAGGTGTTGCCCGATATCTGCAGGTTGCTGGCGCTGTTGGCCCGGATCGCCGAGAAGGCGCAGTCCGAGACGATATTGCCCGAGATGACGACATTGCCGGCGCGAAAGGCATTGATGCCATTGCCGTTCTGTCCGGTTCCGCCGCTGCGCGCCTGGATGCGTTGGACGCGGTTGCCGGTGACCATGGTGCCGTCTTCCGCCGCTTGCCAGCGGTGCACGAGGATGCCGCCATTGGCGCAGTCGGAGACGGTGTTGCCCGTGATCGCCAGTCCGCCGGCCTCGACCGAATAGATACCGGCATCGGCAGCCCCCGATATGTCCGAGCGCTCGACCCGGCCCGTCGCGTGTTCCAGCGCCAGTCCGTTCTTGCCGCTGCCGGTGATCTGGCAATTGTCGACGACCAGATGCGCGACCCGGCGCAGATCGAGCAGCCCTTGCGCGTAGTCGCCCATCGAGCGGTTTGCACCGTCGAAGACCAGGCCGCTGAGTTCGATATGATCGGCCTGTTCGGACATGAACAGGTGGCCGTCGCCGCCATAGACGATCCGCGTTGCACCCGGCACGCCGGAAAGACGCACGCGGCCGGGCAGCGAGAGGTTGGAGACGACATAGGTGCCGGGCGGCAGGAACACCGGCATGTCGCGGTCGTTGGCGTCGCGCAGCAGCTTGGCGAAGGCCTTGCTCTGATCGTCTGATGTGCCGGGCTGCACGCTGAGTTCGGTGGCATTGATCGAGCCGCGCATCGAGGCTTTCTCGATGCCGGTCAGGCTTGCGGCCGCAGCCTTGCCAAGCGCAAGGCCCATGACGGCGAAGCCGGCGGTTCCGGTCAGCAGCGTTCGTCTGTTCAACATCGGCACAGAATCCCAGCGTTCAACCCAGACGCCGCAGGAATCGTGCCAGACTCTGCCTCTCCTCTGGAGGGCACAGACAATGGCTTGTCGAGCAGCCTTTCCGCGCCTAAGTTCAGGCAATGAGCAGAGCTTTTACCCGCGAGGAAGACAGCGAAAACGCCATTGCCGGTGTCGGTGAGCGGCCGGTCAGCCAGCACCGCAACCTGGTGACGGAGCACGGTCTGGCGCAAATCGAGGAGACTCTGGCCGATCTGCGCGACATACTGGCGAAAGCCGAAAGGAAGGCGGACCGCGAGCGCATCGCTGTTGTGTCTCGCGACCTGCGCTACTGGACCGCTCGGCGCGAAAGCGCCGAACTCTCCGTGCCGGAACCGGGCAGCGACCTGGTGCGCTTCGGTATGGGCGTTACGCTTGAGGGCGATGACGGCAGGAAGGTACACTGGAAAATCGTAGGCGAGGACGAGGCTGATCCCACCAAGGGTAGCATTTCGCATGTTTCGCCGATGGCCGTGGCCCTGTTCGGCAAGAAGGTCGGCGACTTGGCCAGCGTCAACGGCAAGGAATGGGAAATCGTCAAGCTCTCCGAGAGCTAATCCTCGAGCTTGACGACATGGTCGCGGAAGAAGGCCGCGGCTCCGGTTTCATCGATCTCTCCTGAAGCAACAGCCATGACGAACTCGTAGAGCGTGCCATTGTCGGCTGTCAGGACGTGGCCGTTCACGATCAAAAATGCACCGGCTGCAACGATGGCCGTGCGCTTGTTGCCGTCGACAAAGGCATGATTTCTTGCGATGCTGAAGACATAGGCGGCTGCCAGATCTTCAACCGAAGGGTCTTCGTAGTTGGCTTTGTTCTCGGCACGCGCGAGCGCATTTTCATCTCTCAAACCTTGAGCACCGCCATGCCTGCGCAATTGCTCGGCATGCATCGCTTCAACCGCGCGCCGGGTCAGGAACTCCCAGCTCATTCGGCGAGCTTCTGAAGCGCGACCTTGTATTTGTCCATGACCTTGCGAGCAGCTTCCATCTGCCGCTCGAAACTGTCGTCCATCGGCTCAAGGGCAATGCCCTTGTCCGTTTCGACGATCTGGAGCTGATCACCTGTCTTCATGTTCAGACGATCGAGCAGATCCTTGGGCAGGATCACACCTTCCGAATTGCCGATCTTGCGAATGGTCGTGTTCATGACAGATATCCTGTTGCAACACCAATTATAACTCGGTCGGTGAGAAGTTGCAACAGATATTATAACAGGTCTAAGCCAGCAGCCGGTCCAGCAAGCGATCCGCCGCTTCCGGGATCACCGTGCCCGGCGGGAAGATTTCCGCCGCGCCTGCTTGCAGCACCGCATCATAGTCCTGCGGTGGAATGACGCCGCCGGCGACGATCAGCATGTCGCCTCGGCCGAGCTTTTTCAGCGCGTCGCGCAGTTCGGGGATCAACGTCAGATGTCCCGCCGCCAGCGACGAGGCGCCGACGATATGGACGTCCTGCGCAACGGCCAGCCTGGCGATCTCGTCCGGTGTCTGGAACATTGCGCCGACGGTGACGTCGAAGCCGAGATCGGCGAAGGCGGTGGCGATGACCTTCTGGCCACGGTCGTGGCCGTCCTGTCCCATCTTGGCAACGAGAATGCGCGGCTTGCCGCCGGATTTCTTCTCGAAGGCGTCAAGCTTGTCCTGCAGGCCGTCGACGACGGAATTATCGCCAAGCGCCTTGCGATAGACGCCGGAAATGGTCTGCACCGTGGCGACGTGGCGGCCAAAGACTTTCTCCAGCGCAAACGAGATTTCACCGACCGTGGCATTGGCGCGCGCGGCGCGGATAGCGAACTCCAGCAGGTTTTCATTGCCTTGCGCGGCACGGGTCAGCGCATCGAGTGCGCTCTCGACCGCGCCGACGTCGCGTGTGCCCTTCAGCCGTTGCAGCTTCGACAATTGACGGGCCCTGACCTCGGCATTGTCGATCTTCAGCACGTCGACCTCGATGTCGGTCTCGGGGCGATGGGCGTTGACGCCGACCAGCATCTGCTCGCCGGAATCGATGCGCGCCTGCGTGCGCGCGGCGGCTTCCTCGATGCGCAGCTTGGGAATGCCTTGCTCGGTCGCGGCGGCCATGCCGCCGAGCGCCTCGACCTCCTCGATGTGGGCAAGCGCGCGCGCCGCCAGGTCGTGCGTCAGCCGTTCGAGATAGGCCGAACCGCCCCACGGGTCGATGATACGCGTCGTGCCGGATTCCATTTGCAGGATGAGCTGGGTGTTGCGGGCGATGCGCGCCGAATGGTCGGTCGGCAGCGCCATCGCCTCGTCGAAGGAATTGGTGTGCAGCGACTGCGTGTGGCCCTGCGTCGCCGCCATCGCCTCGATCATGGTGCGGATGATGTTGTTGTAGGGGTCCTGCGCCGTCAACGACCAGCCCGAAGTCTGGCAATGGGTGCGCAGCGACAGCGAACGCTCGTCCTTCGGCGAAAAATTCTTCTGCATCAGGGTCGCCCACAACAGGCGCGCGGCCCGCAGTTTGGCGACTTCCATGAAGAAGTTCATGCCGATGGCCCAGAAGAAGGACAGGCGCGGCGCAAAGCGGTCGATGTCGAGGCCCGCCGCAACCCCGGCGCGGGCATATTCGATGCCGTCGGCGATCGTATAGGCGAGCTCAAGGTCGGCCGTCGCGCCGGCCTCTTGCATGTGATAGCCGGAGATCGATATCGAGTTGAACTTCGGCATGTTCTTCGACGTGTAGGAGAAGATGTCCGACACGATCCGCATCGAGGGCTTCGGCGGATAGATATAGGTGTTGCGGACCATGAACTCTTTCAGAATGTCGTTCTGAATGGTGCCGGCAAGATCCTTCTGCGCAACGCCCTGTTCTTCCGCCGCGACGATGTAGAGCGCCATGATCGGCAGCACCGCGCCGTTCATCGTCATCGACACCGTCATCTCGCCGAGCGGAATGCCGTCGAAGAGCTGGCGCATGTCGAGAATGGAATCGATGGCGACGCCCGCCATGCCGACATCGCCGGCGACGCGCGGATGGTCGCTGTCATAGCCGCGATGCGTGGCAAGATCGAAGGCGACCGACAGCCCTTTCTGGCCGGCGGCAAGGTTGCGCCGGTAGAAGGCGTTGGATTCTTCGGCCGTCGAGAAGCCGGCATACTGCCGGATCGTCCAGGGCTGCTGGACATACATGGTCGGGTAGGGGCCGCGCACGAAGGGCGGCAGGCCCGGGTAGGTGTCGAGATGCGGCAAACCCTTGAGGTCGCTTTGATTGTAAAGATGCTTGGCGACAAGGCCTTCCGGTGTCGTCCGCTGGCCCTTGACCTCGACGGGTGCGCGGCGTGGCGGGACCCAGCCGATCTGGCTGAAATCAGGGATCAAGAGGCGGCTCCGATCGATTGGTCGATGCGGGCCGGTCCGATCGCCTGGTCGATGCGGACTGGAAACAGCGGCTCGCAGACGGCAACGCCTTCAGTGAAGGCCGGCCGCCGTTCAGCCGCCAGCGTCTCGACTGGACGTTCGTCTTTCAGCGGGTAAAGCGTGGTGCCGACAATGGTCCGCTCGCCTGCCCGATAGGCTGCATTGCGCTGCGCTGCCGCCGCGTGAACGCGTTTCTGGATATGTCCGTCCTGAAGGCTGGACAGGACGCCGCCCTCGGCCTCGATTGTCTGCAATTCCGCCCAGGCCATCTCGCAGAGTTCCGCGGTCAGCGCTTCGACCGCGCCGGAACCATAGGCGGGATCGGCGACATGATCGATATGGCTTTCATTGGCCATGATCAGCTGCGCATTGCGGGCAACGCGACGGGCAAAACCCGCCGGCAGGCCATGCGCGATCGTGTGCGGCAGGATGGAGATCGAATCGGCGCCGCCGGACGCCGCGGCAAAGCAGGCAATTGTGGTGCGCAGGATGTTGGTCTCCGGGTCCATCGCCGTCATCATGCGAAACGACGTCTCGGCATGGATGTTGGCGGTGGATGTCGGGATCGAACAAGCCTCCTGCACCCGTGCCCAGAGCCTGCGCAGGGCCCGCACCTTGGCCATCGACAGCAACTGGTCCTGGTCGACGCTGAGCGCAAAGCCGATATGGGGCGCGGCATAGACAAGCGGCTGCCGCGCCGTCTCGAACATTCTGAGATAGGAGACCGCCGAAGCCAGCATGATGCCAAGCTCCTGCGCCTCTGTCGCACCGGCGTTGTGGAACACACGCCCGTCCGCCTCCAGCAGCACACCCGGAACGCCCATCGAGAAGAAATGCGCCAGCGACTGCGGCATCGAGGCCTGCAGCGCCTCGATCGACATGCGCAGCCGGCCGGTTCCGGCGAAGATGGCCGCCGGATCGATGCCGAAGGAGAGGTTGAGCTTTGCCGGGTCCGAACGGCGCTTGCTCAGGAACGCCACCAGCCAGTCGGCCACGGCGCGGCTCCAGGGATGGGCGTCGATGCGAACCTGAATGCGGTTGAGCGGTACGCCGTCCAGCACCGTCTCAAGCGCTCCCGCCGTTCTCGGCAGGCCGTAGCCGAACGCGTTCGGCGCCCCTTCGAAGACAAGCGACAATCCCGTGGCGCCCTGTGCCACGTCGTCCAGAGCCTGGGTTCTGGCGCGCTCGATGTCCGGATCGTCGACGCGCTGGCTGACGATCCAGGGCGATTTCGGGTTGGCGCGCACGCTCGGCTCCGATGCGGTGCTGCGGTCGTAGAGCGGTTCGATGCGGATGTTGTCGTCGCTATGCGAGACCAGCTTTTCCTCGAAGGAAGCGCCGGCCAGCGCCTTTTCCGCCAAAGCCAGCCATCGCTGGCGCTCGGCGTTCTCGGGTTCGACATCCCTGGTCAAGGCTCCGGCGCCCATCCGTCTTCCTCGTTCTATGCGGCCGCACCAGCCGGGAGCGGTTCAGTCTACGGTCACCGGTCCGATATCGCAATGCAATGCTCTTTCAGAGACCGAATTCGATCCACCAGATATAGGTAAGCCTGAGTGGACGAACCATGAACGATTGCCAAACACCGGCAAAATCCGCAAGCTCCCAAAACCCGATTTTGAGGATTGGCATTGTCGCTCAGCAATGGCCTCACTATACCTGCGGCAAGGCCACTGGCTTTTAGACACATCAGTTTGCGGAGACCGGACATATGGCTGACGACACCAGCATTTTCATCGGCGCCAGCCGCAAGCCCGACGACAGCTATCAGCGTGCCGAGCAACTGTTGCTGCAATACGGGAATCGTCACGGTCTGGTGACCGGCGCCACCGGTACCGGCAAGACCGTCACCTTGCAGATATTGGCGGAAGGGTTTTCCAATGCGGGCGTGCCGGTGTTCTGCGCCGACATCAAGGGTGATCTGTCCGGCATCTCGATGATGGGCACGGCACAGGATTTCCTCGTCAAGCGGGCCGAACAGGTCAAGCTCGCTCCTTATGACTTCCAGGAATTTCCGGTCATCTTCTGGGATTTGTTCGGTGAACAGGGTCATCCGATCCGCGCCACGGTTTCGGAAATGGGGCCGTTGTTGCTGTCGCGCCTGATGAACCTGACCGAGGCACAGGAAGGCATCATGAACATCGCCTTCCGCCTGGCGGACGAGGAAGGCCTGCTGCTGCTCGACATGAAGGACCTGCAGGCGCTGCTGGCCAACATCGCCGAGCGCGCCGACGAGATCGGCTCGCGCTACGGCAATGTGACGAAGCCATCGGTCGGAGCCATCCAGCGAACGCTGCTCGTCCTGGAGCAGCAGGGCGCGGCAAACTTCTTCGGCGAGCCGGCACTGCGCATCGCCGACATCATGCGCACCACCCGCGACGGACGCGGCGCCATCAGCGTGCTTGCCGCCGACAAGCTGATGATGAACCCGCGGCTGTACGCGACCTTCCTGTTGTGGCTGATGTCGGAACTGTTCGAGGTGCTGCCGGAAGTCGGCGATCCCGACAAGCCGAAGCTGGTGTTCTTCTTCGACGAAGCGCATCTTCTGTTCGACGAAGCACCCAAGGTGCTGATCGATCGCGTCGAACAAGTGGTCCGCCTGATCCGCTCGAAAGGCGTCGGCGTCTATTTCGTCACGCAGAACCCTTTGGATATCCCCGAAAAGGTTCTGGCCCAGCTCGGCAATCGCGTCCAGCACGCGCTGCGCGCCTATACGCCGCGGGAGCAGCAGGCGGTGCGGACGGCAGCCGAGACGTTCCGGCCAAATCCCGATTTCGACTGCATGACCGCCATTACCCAGCTCGCCACTGGCGAGGCGCTGGTCTCGACGCTGGAGGCCAAGGGTGTTCCGTCCATGGTGCAGCGGACGCTGATCCGCCCGCCATCCTCACGGCTTGGGCCTATTACGGCCGCCGAGCGACAAAAGCTGATCCAGGAAAGCCCGGTCGCCGGCCAGTACGACCAGGTCATCGATCGCGAATCGGCTTTCGAGATGCTGCAGAAAAAGGCCAAGGAAGCGCAGGATGCCGAAGAGCAGGCGCAGCAGGCCGGCAGCGGCGGCTCGCGCTGGACCATTCCGGGCTTCGGCAATGATGATCCCGCGCCGCAATCTGGTGGCAGGCGTGCGCCTGCACCGCGCCCGTCCAATCGCCAGACCGTGGCCGAGGCGGCGATCAAGTCGGTGGTGCGTTCGGTCGGTTCGTCGGTCGGCCGGGCAATCGTGCGCGGAATTCTGGGCAGTCTTTCCAGGGGGCGGTGAGCGTCGGATCCGAGGTGGGCATCCGCTTTGGCGAAATACCGTGGCTTGAGGCCGTGCCGCCGGTCGCGGACATCAGGACAGTTGGTTGCGCATAAAGATTTTGGCCGGTTCGGATCGGGACCCGAACCGGCCTTTTCGTCGTCAGGTCGCTTCAAGCACCATGTTGAGGGGGGTCTGGGCAGCTCGCCGGACGCGAGAGAAACCACCTGAGCGGATTACCTCGGTCAGCCGGTTCTCTCCCGCTTGTGCGCCAAGCGCGAGGCCCGTCTCCTGTGCCAGCGATGTGGGAACGCAGATCATCGTCGAGGCCGAGTAGTAGAGCCGTCCGACCGGATTGATATTTTCCTCCAGCGTGTCTCCTGCCATGGGCTCGACGACCATCCAGGTGCCGCCGTCCTTCAGCGAATTGCGAATATGCACCGCCGCGGCCTTTGGATCGCCCATATCGTGCAAGCAGTCGAAGCAAGTGACCAGATCGAAGTCGCGCCCTGGAAAGTCCTGCGCCCGGCCGACCTCGAAATCCAGGTTCGTAAGCCCGTACGACCGGGCGTGGGCGGTCGCGGCGGCAATCGAGGCCGGATGGAAGTCGTAACCTTTGAATCGGGAGTGGGGGAACGCCTGCGCCATCAGGATCGTCGACAGCCCGTGCCCGCACCCAACGTCGGCCACCGACGCACCCGCCTTCAGCTTGTCGATAACCCCGTCAAGCGCCGGCAGCCATTCCTTCACCAGGGCATTGACATAGCCCGGCCGGAACAGGCGTGACACCGCGCAGAACAGACAACCTGCCTGGTCGCCCCAGGCAACGCCGCGCCCGGTCTTGAACGCTGATTGCACCTTTGGCTGGTTCTCGACCATGGCAGCCGCAGTGTCGAACCCGCCAATCAGATGGACTGGGCTGTCGGGCTCCGCAAATATGAATGACTGCTCGGGCGTTAGCGAGAACCGCCCATGTTCAAAATGCACGTAGCCGGACGCCGCCTGCGCCGCCAGCCATTCGCGAACGTAGCGGCGCGCGCATCCCGCCGCATCGGCAACCTCATCGGCCTTCGCCGGGCCGATCTCCTTGAGCGTCTTGTACAGACCCAGCGCATCTCCGATTCGAACCAACGGTACGCTGACCGCACCGCCAAGGTCGCCCAGGACGCGGCCCACCAATTCATTGAGCGTGGTTTCATTGAGTTGTGTCATGTCGGGTTCCTCCTGATCCTCGGACGACGCCTTGCCGTTCCGTCAATCCAAGGATGAGACACAAGGTCACGATGAGCATGATGCGGCGGTCCCGCACGGGCAAGGAAATCGCGCCCAAACAGGGACAGATGTCCCGCATTTGTGGCCTGCGCCGATCTTAATCGGGCTGCGGCGCTCGCCCTCTGTCGGACAGCGTCATCACGATTGCCTGCGATCGGCTGTGCACGCCAAGCTTGCTGAAGATCATCGACAGCTGGTTGCGCACGGTCTTCACGCTCTTGCCAAGGCGTTGCGCGATGGCGCGGTTGTCCAGCCCCTCTTTAACCAGATCCAGAAGCGCTGCCTCGGCAGGTGTCAGACCGGCCTCGTGGATTGCGCGCGGCTGCTTGGACCGGTCATGTCCGAGGAAGGCGTCAAGTTCGCTCTGGAACACCGTCCAGGCTGGCTCGGTCGGCAAGAGAACGTGATTCTTGCTTTCAAGCGGCAGGAAGCGCGCTCCAGGGATCGCTGCGGCAAGCTTGCAGCCTTCATCGAACGGAACGCGCATATCCCCGCGGCTGTGCGCGATCAACGTCGGGACGCGGAGTTTTGCCGCAAGGTCCAGGACGTCGATCCCCTGCATCTGCCAGAGCAGGCGGGCGGCCACGTCGGCGCTTGCCGTCACACGCTCGAGATCGCCCCACCAGCGATGCTGTTCTTGTGTCCCGTTGGGAATGAAAAGATTGGTGAAGAACTGGCAGAACGCTGGATTTTCGCGTCCCCAACCAATGCGAACAAAATTGACAAGGGTTTCGGCTTCCAACCGTTCGGCCTCGGTTTGCGCTCGAACTCTCGCACCCTGACCATAGGCGTTCAGGAGCACAAGATGCGACACCCGCTCAGGGTGCCGCAATGCATATGCGATGCTGAGAGCGCCGCCTTGCGAAAGACCCAGCAGAACAAAGCTTGGCTGTTCTATGGTCGCCGTCACGGCGTCCAGGTCTGCGTGCCAAGCTTCGATCGAGAGGTCGGCGACATGGCGATCCGACAAACCGCAGCCGCGTGGATCGTAGCGTACAAACCGGTTGCGGGCCGAAAGGACCTGGAGCCACGGCCGCCAAACCGGACTTTCGAGATCATAATCGACATGGCTCAACCAGTGCGCCGCCCGCACGATCACCTTTCCCTCTCCGCAGGATGCGACAGCGATGCGGGTACCGTCCTCGGATGTGCAGAACCGTATGCTCTGGCTGAGTTTCATCGCCCAAGAATATCGCAGTGGGGCGCCACGCAACAGACCGATCTCCGCGGACGCAGAATCGATACAGTTTCAGGACAATCCGGTGAAGGAGCGCCGAATCCGCCGCTCCTTCGCCTGATCAGAAGATCGAGTTGGTGATCGCCTTTACCGGGCCGAGCAGCACCGAGCCGTCCGGCACGCCGGCGTCGATCGGGATCGCCTGGCGGTTGGCCGTCGCCACCATCGGCTGGCTGGCGTCGTTGGTCACGATGACCGGCGTCTTCGAGGGAACGCGATCATAGAGGTCGATAATATCCTGATTCATCAGGCGCACGCAGCCTGACGAGACCGACTTGCCGATCGACTTCCATTCCGGCGAGCCGTGCAGGCGGTAGAGCGTGTCGACGTTACCTTGGAAAAGATAGAGCGCACGCGCACCGAGCGGGTTCTTCAAGCCGCCGGGCATGCCGCCATTGTCGGCGCTGTATGGCTTCAATTCCGGCTGCCGGGCGATCATTTCATCCGGCGGCGTCCACTTCGGCCACTTCTGCTTCCACTGCACCACGGCGTCGCCGGACCATTCGAAGCCGGCCCGGCCGAGACCGACGCCATAACGGATCGCCTGGCCGCCCGGGCGCACGAGATAGAGATGGTGTCCGGTCGTGTCGACGATGATGGTGCCGGGCTTCTGCCCGGTCGGATCGGGAACGATCTGGCGCAGGAACTGCGGATCGATTCTTTCGAACGGTATGGCCGGAAGGTCGAAGCCGCCATCGCTGACAGCCGCGTACATCGTTGCATAGTCGAGCAGAGGCGGCTCGACATAGGTTGGCGGCGGCGGCTCGACCGGCCCCGGCCCGGTGGTGGCGCACGCGGAAACCGCGACCGAAGCGGCGCCCAGGGCTGCGGCATTGAGAAAGCCGCGACGGCTCAGGCGAAAAGATTCGATTTCGGTTTTGGACATGGTTGCCTTCTTTAAGTCTCAAATCGCAACAAAGCATGAATTCGCCGACCGTTGCGCGGGTGCCTGACAACACCTGGGGCGATAGGCGGTTCCGATTCTGGCCTGAAGGTGGACAAACAAAGGCGAAGCTGTGACTGCGCCGCCACTGTGGCGCCAAGGCCACAGGTCTTAGCTACCCGGCACCAAAGCTTCGAGCGTTGGCAGGATCAGGGCCGGCGGGAAATCCCGGTATTCTTCGGGCTGGTTGGAACGGTTGATCCACACCGTGCGAAAACCGAATTTGGTGGCGCCTGCAATGTCCCAGCGATTGGAGGACTGGAAGGAAACCGCGCCGGGGTAGAGGCGCCAGCCGGTGGCGACCATGTCGTAGACCGCCGGATCGGTCTTGAAGCGCCGCACCGTATCGACGGAATAGATATCGTCCAGAACCTGGTCGAGCGCGGCGGACTTGACCGCGGCCTGCAGCATCTCGGGCGAGCCGTTGGACAGGATCGCCAGTCTCGCTCCCGAAGCCTTGAGCGCCTTGAGCACGGCCGGCACTTCCGGATAGCAATCCAGCCGCCAGTAGGCGTCCAGCAATGTCACCTTGAGGCCGGGATCGGCCGAGGGAACCTTGCGCAAGGCGAAATCGAGCGCCTGTTCGGTCAGTTGCCAGAAATCGGCATAGGCGCCCATCAGCGTGCGCACCCAGGAATATTCGAGTTGCTTGGCACGCCAGATCTCGGACAACAATTGGCCGTCCGGTCCGATCTGATCGGCATGGCGGCGCACGGCGGCATGCACGTCGAACAGCGTGCCATAGGCGTCGAAAACATAGGCGGTGTATTGCATGACAACAGTTTTGAGGGCAGGCGCGACAAGGTGCAAGCTTTGATTGCATCGCGTCCCGGCGCTGGCCTCAACAAAACTCCTTGATGCCGGTTGACGGCGCCCGCCAAAGCATCTTCCAATGGCTGTCACACGAGACCGATCGGGACGGGACAACACGATGACACTGGCGGCTGCGGCGCAATCCGCGACATGGACTTTCGTCGATGGTGATTGGCACGAGGGCAACGTCGCCATTCTGGGGCCGCGTAGCCACGCCATGTGGCTCGGCACCAGCGTGTTCGACGGCGGGCGCTGGTTCGAAGGAGTGGCGCCGGACCTTGAGCTTCATGCCGCCAGGGTGAATTCCTCGGCGATTGCGCTCGGCCTCAAGCCGTCGATGACCGCCGACAAGATCGTCGGGCTGACATGGGATGGGTTGAAGAAGTTCGATGGCAAGACTGCGGTCTATATCAGGCCGATGTACTGGGCCGAGCATGGCGGCTATATGGGCGTGCCGGCCGATCCCGCCTCGACCCGCTTCTGCCTTTGCCTCTATGAATCGCCGATGATCCCGCCGACCGGCTTTTCGGTGACGGTGTCGCCGTTCCGGCGCCCGACCATCGAAACCATGCCGACCAACGCCAAGGCCGGCTGCCTTTACCCCAACAACGGCCGTGCCATTCTCGAAGCCAAGATGCGCGGCTTCGACAACGCAATGGTGCTCGACATGCTGGGCAACGTCGCCGAGACCGGAACCTCGAACATCTTCCTGGTCAAGGACGGCCATGTCTTTACACCAGCGCCGAACGGCACGTTCCTGTCCGGCATCACCCGCTCGCGCACCATAACGCTGCTTGGCGAGTATGGCTTCAAGACCACGGAAAAGACGCTGTCGGTGCGCGATTTCCTCGAGGCGGACGAAATCTTTTCGACCGGAAACCATTCCAAGGTGGTGCCGATCACGCGTATCGAGGATCGCAACCTGCAACCCGGACCAGTGGCCAAGAAGGCGCGCGAACTCTATTGGGATTGGGCGCATTCGACTTCCGCCGCCTGAGCGGATAAAAAGGCGATCGACGCTTCATTCCGGAGTTGTCCCAACCCATTCCAGACCTATCTTAGTCCGGTATCGACACCGGATTTTTCCACGAGGGAGTACCATCCATGGCTTTTGAATTGCCCGCTCTGCCTTACGACTATGAGGCCTTGCAGCCCTACATGTCGAAAGAGACGCTGGAATATCACCACGACAAGCACCACAAGGCGTATGTCGACAACGGCAACAAGCTCGCCGCCGAAGCCGGCATGGGCGACCTGTCGGTCGAAGAGGTGGTCAAGCAGTCGTTCGGCAAGAATGCCGGCCTCTTCAACAATGCTGCCCAGCACTACAACCACATCCATTTCTGGAAGTGGATGAAGAAGGGTGGCGGCGGCAACAAGCTGCCGGGCGCCCTGCAGAAGGCGGTCGATAGCGATCTTGGTGGTTACGACAAGTTCAAGGCAGACTTTATTGCAGCCGGCACGACGCAGTTCGGCTCCGGCTGGGCCTGGGTCTCGGTCAAGGATGGCAAGCTGGCGATCTCGAAGACGCCGAATGGCGAAAACCCGCTCGTTCATGGCGCCTCGCCGATCCTCGGCGTCGATGTCTGGGAGCACTCCTACTATATCGACTATCGCAACGCCCGGCCGAAATATCTCGAGGCGTTCGTCGACAGCCTGATCAACTGGGATCACGTGCTGGAATTGTACGAAAAGGCGAAGTGATCGATCGCAGAAAGCCCCGGCATTCCGGGGCTTTTTTTCTGCCTCGAGGTTCCCGTAACAGCAAAAGTCTGGAAAAAATCATCCGGGGGAAGGGAATTTTCCCCCTGTAGCATCCGTTAACGTCCTGTCCCGAAATGCCTTCATCACGGAGCCAAATGAATGAGAAAGCTTGTTATCGCCATCTCTATGCTCGCACTCGCGGCTTCGGCGGCCTTTGCCGACCCGACCCTCGATCGGCAAGCACTGATGAAGGAACGCGGAAAGATCGTCGGCGGCATTTCGAAAGTGGTCAAGGGCGAGGAGCCCTTTGATGCCGCTGCAGTGCTGACGCAACTGCAGGCATTGCAGGCGAATGCCGAGAAATTCGATGCCGATGCGCTGTTCCCGGCAGGCAGCGATACAGGCGACACGACAGCGGCGCCCAAGATTTGGGAAGACATGGCCGGCTTCAAGGCCGTCGAGGATAAATATCTCGCCGACGTCAAGGCAGCCACTGCCACCGCTCCCGCCGACCTCGATACGCTGAAGACACAGTTTGGCGCGATCACTTCCAATTGCGGCACCTGCCACCAGACCTATCGAGTGAAAAAGAGCTGATAGCGGGCGATGCCCTGGCTGAAAAAACTCGTCGGCGCCCTCGTCATTCTGGGCGGCGTCGGCGCGGTTGCCGGGTGGGTCCTGTCGGCGCCGGTGAGGCTCGACAGCGAGACCCTGGCCAAGCTCGGCCCTGGCGACGTGGCCAAGGGCAAGCGCATCTTCTATGCAGGCGGCTGCACCTCCTGCCATGCAAAGCCAGGCTCACAGGGCGATGCGCGGCTTCAACTCGTGGGTGGGCTCGAACTCAAGACGCCGTTCGGAACCTTCGTGCCGCCCAACATTTCGCAAGATCCCAAGGACGGCATCGGCGCATGGTCTGTCGAAGACCTCGCCAACGCCATGCTGAAGGGCGTGTCGCCCTCGGGCGAGCATTTTTACCCCGCGTTTCCCTATGCGTCCTACGCGCGCATGAATCCGGCCGACATCGCCGATCTCTACGCCTTCCTGAAGACGCTGCCGGCGGTCGCCGGCAAGGCGCCCGCGAATTCGCTTGGTTTCCCCTTCAACATCCGCCGCGGCATCGGCCTGTGGAAATTGCTCTATCTCAGTGACCAGCCGATCGTTCCATTCCCCGATGGCACGCCCGATCCGGTGATGGCCGGCCGCTATCTGGTCGAAGGGCCGGGCCATTGCGGCGAATGCCACACGCCGCGCGATCTTGCGGGCGGTACGAAAAAGAACGCGTGGCTGGCCGGTGCCGTGGCTGCCGAAGGCAGCGGCGTCGTGCCGAACATCACATCGGGCGAGGGCGGGCTCAGTGATTGGTCGCAAGCCGACATCGCCAACTACCTGGAAACCGGCTTTACGCCCGACTTCGATTCCGTCGGCGGCGCCATGGTCGACGTGCAGCGGAACATGGCCGAACTGACGCCGCAGGACCGTGCGGCGATCGCCGCCTATCTCAAGGCGATACCGCCGCATCCAAACGGCTATCCGCCACGCAAAAAGCCGGCGAGCTAGTTTTCCGGCGACAGGTGGCGGTCGCCGAGGAAATCGAAGCCGGTTTCAAAAAAATGATTGTAGTCGCAGGTCAGTTCCTCGCCAGGCGCGATATCGCGCAAGGCGTATGTTTCCTCAGGTGAGGAGACGTCGCAATTCGGCTCATCCGCATGGTTCATGAAGCGCGCGTCGTCGGCTTCGAAGACGATGTAATTCGGGTCGCGCCGGTCAGGGTAGGAATAGCGGTCGAGATAGCTCTTCACCGATCCGCTTTCGCTCTCATAAGTTTCCACGTCGATGATCCGATCGAATCTCGGGTCCAGCTTCCAGATCAGCGTGCCGCGCGGAATGTGAGCCCTGGCAAACACACCGATGCCCTGGATGGACGATTTGTCGAGATAGACGTCAACGAGCAGCATGGCGGGCCCTTGCGAGATGGCAACTGGTAGTCACGGCTTTGAAAAAGCCGGGCATTGGGTAGCGCGCGATGGTACCAATTGCGAGCAGAAAATCGCGGCGCATGACCGCGAAATGAAGCCTTGGATGAGATCATACGCAAATCAAGAATTCATGACCTTGGAAATCCGTCGAGGAACGGCGGCGGTCGGTTCGCGACCCGTTCCGCTGACCGACGGCGATGTTGCTTTGAATAGGGATGAAAAGGTCAGCGCTGCTGCAGCGCGAGCCGAACACCCAGCGCGCAGTAGATGCCGCCAGCAACCTTGCCTTGCCACTTCAGCACCGTCGGATTTCGGCGCAGGAACGTGCCGAGCCGACCGGCGCTCACCGCAAAGACGACCGTGCTGAAAAGGCCAAGCGCGACGAAGATGATCCCCAATTGGGTCAACTGGAGCATCACCGAGCCGTTTTCAGCCCGCACGAACTGAGGCAGGAAAGCGAGGAAGAAAAGCGCGGTCTTGGGATTGAGCACTTCGGTCAGGATAGCCTGTCGAAACGCCTTGCCGGCGGAGATCGCAAGTGCACCGGCAGCCGGGTTGGCCGGTGTTTTCTCGATGATCGCGCGAATGCCGAGATAAACCAGGTAAGCCGCGCCGATGTACTTTACGATGCTGAACAGCGCCGCCGATGTGGCGATGATCGCCGAGATGCCGACCATCGCCATGACGGTGTGGACAACGTCGCCGGCCGCGATCCCGGCACCGGTCGCGATGCCCACCTTCGTTCCCGAACTGGTTGCCCGCGCTATGGTAAGGAGCGTGGCTGGGCCCGGAATAAAGACGAAGCCGAGCACAACCGCGACGTAAGCAATCAATGTGGTAAGATCGATCATCCGTCGATTTCTCCAGTAAGCTCCGCCTTGCCCATCACCTTCAGTGCAAACGAATAGGTGTAGGCGATCTCCTCCAGCCGCGAAAACCGGCCGGAGGCGCCGGCGTGGCCAGAATCCATGTTGATCTTGAACAGCACCGGATTGTCGCCGCTCTTGCGCTCGCGCAGCCGCGCCACCCATTTGGCCGGCTCCCAATAGGTGACGCGCGGATCGGTGAGCCCGGCCAGCGCCAGGATCGGCGGATAGTCGAGTGCCGCGACATTGTCATAGGGCGAGTAGGCAGCGATCGTCCGGTAATCCTCGGCGGATGCGATCGGATTGCCCCATTCAGGCCATTCCGGCGGCGTCAGCGGCAGGGTTGCGTCGAGCATTGTGGTGAGCACGTCGACGAAAGGAACCTCGGCGACGATGCCGCCAAAGCAATCCGGCGCCATATTGGCGATGGCGCCCATCAGCATGCCGCCGGCCGAACCGCCTTGCGCCACGATGCGGTCATGCGCCGTGTAACGCTCGGTGACCAGATGGCGCGCGACGGCGATGAAATCGGTGAACGTATTCATCTTGTTCTCCCGCTTGCCGTCGTCGTACCAGCCATAGCCCTTGTCCTTGCCGCCGCGGACATGGGCGATAGCGAAGACAAAGCCGCGGTCGACCAGCGAGAACCAGTTGGTGTTGAAGGCGGCCGGCACGGTGATGCCATAGGAGCCGTAGCCGTAAAGCAGGCAAGGTGCGGATCCATCCAGCGGCGTGTCGCGATGGTGCAAAAGCGAGATCGGCACCAGTTCGCCATCGCTGGCCGGCGCCATCAGCCGCCGCGTGACATAGTGGTCCGCATCATGGCCGGACGGCACTTCCTGGGTCTTCAGCAGCACCCGCTCGCGGGTGCGCATATTGTAGTCGAACACCTGGGCCGGTGTCGTCATCGACGAATAGGAAAAGCGCATGATCTCGGTGTCGTACTCATAGGAACCCGACAGGCCGAGCGAGAAAGCCTCCTCGTCGAGCGACAGAAGATGCTCCTCGCCGCTCTCGCGGTCGCGCACGACAATGCGCGGCAGGCCTTCCTTGCGTTCGAGCCGGACCATGTGGTCCCTGAAGCCGATCACGGACAGGATCAGCCGGCCCGGTTCATGCGGCACCAGTTCCTGCCAGTTGGCGCGGACCGGATCGCCCGCCGGTGCCGTCATGATCTTGAAATCCTTGGCGCCATCGGCATTGGTCAGGATGAAGAAGACGTCACCGCCTTCTTCCAGGTCGTACTGAAGGCCAATCTCGCGCGGCGAGACCAGTTTCGGTTCGGCAAACGGATCGCTGGCGCTCAAGAGGCGATATTCCGAAGTCTCGTGATCGTTGATGCCGATCATGATCCATTCGTTGTTGCGGGTGCCGTCGACATTCATGAAGAAGCCGGGATCGGTTTCCTCATAGATCAGCCGATCGCTTTGCGGGCTGTCGCCCAGCGCATGGAACAGCACCTTGGACGGGCGGTGGTTGGGGTCGAGCCGCGTATAGAAGAAGCCGTCATTGCCGGCGTTCCAGACACCTGAGCCACCCGTGTCGGGTATCTGGTCGGCAAGCTCCTTGCCATCGGCAAGGTCGCGCACGCGAAGCGTGTAGAATTCGGAGCCCTTGTCGTCGAATGCCCACAGCAGCTTGGCGTGGTCGGCCGAATGGTCGACGCCGCCAAGACGGAAATAGGCCTTGCCCGCGGCCTCCGCGTCGCCGTCAAGCAGGATATGCTCGGCGCCGCCGTCGCGCGGCATGCGCAAATAGCGCGGCTGCTCGCCGCCAAGCTTGAAGGACGAACCATAGGCATAGGGCCCATCCTTCATCGGCACGGAAGTATCGTCTTCCTTGATGCGGCCCTTCATCTCCTTGAAAAGCTGCTTTTGCAGCTCGACCGTGTCGGCCATCAGCTTTGACTGGTAGGCATTCTCTGCCTCGAGCTCGGCGCGGATCCCCGCATCGAGCAATGACGGGTCCCGGAACATCTCCTGCCAGTTGTCGGCTCGCAGCCAGGCATAGTCGTCGGTTCGCGTGATGCCGTGATGCGTATCGGAAACCGGCCGCTTCTCGGGCGTTGGCGGGCTGACGATCGGAAATACGGATGTCTTGGTCATTGCGTCTCGCTTTAGAAGTATCTTGAATGGCAAATGAACACGCCGATCAGGGCGGGTTCAAGAGCTGCAGTCTATGGGTTGTGTCGGCTCCAGGAGATGAGCCGGGAGGAGAGATGATGACTGTTTATTCTCGGACTGCCGCAGCTTTCGCCGTTGCTTCGTTAACTCTGGCCTTTGCCGGCCAGTCTCATGCGACCGTATTCGCGGCTTGGCAAGTGGCCAATGTGCCGTTCGGCGACACGCTCAATGTGCGCAAATACCCTTCGGGCACGTCCCAGAAGCAGGCGGCATACCCGAACGGGACCGTTCTGCAGATGACCGGACGATGCACTGGCGGGATAAACCTGCTCGACATCGCCAATCAACCGGCGTGGAAGCAGGAACAGACGGTTCGCTACCGTTGGTGCGAAGTCTGGCACGACCCGGCCCAGAACGGCAACTTCGTAACCGGATGGGCTTACGGCAAATACATCACCCCACATTGATTGACACGGCAGCGATGGATACGAGCGGTCGGGTGACAGGCATGTCGGCTGCTTGCTCGCGCGACAGACGTGCAGCAACCTGTGGTTTCGGGGACGGATGTGAGCAACCAGGTTTGCGCGTGCAATAGCCAAGCAAAATCAAGCATTGAAACCTGCTTTGTGAGTTGCCGCGAATGTAACGGAGAACTGACGTTGCGTCAGCCGTTGCTGGTTAGCGCGCGAAATATCGATAAATTACACAATGCACGAAAGATTGAAGCTGATCCGCGAATAATTGACCAGCATCGTTCAATATAGCGCAAGGGGAGAATTGACTTACTTGGTGCGCAGGCTCATTGATGTGCCCGCGACACGAATCGCAGAAGCTCTACCTGCACAAAGTTCGTGCAATGCCCTGCCTGTAAAAAAGGGCGCGGATCGAGTAACTCTTGTTGGGGCCTGAAGACCATGGATATTGTCGAAACACCTTCCAGAAACAGCGATGCGCTGATCGAATTGACCGCCGACGTGGTGGCCGCCTATGTCAGCAACAATCCCGTGCCGGTCGGCGAATTGCCGAACCTGATATCCGATGTCCATGCCGCACTCGGGCGTGTGGGCGGAACCGCCGAACAACCGCCTGCCGACAAGCAAAAGCCGGCGGTCAACCCGAAGCGCTCGGTTCATGACGACTACATCGTCTGCCTCGAAGACGGCAAGAAGTTCAAGTCGCTGAAGCGCCATCTGATGACTCATTATGACCTGACGCCGGATCAGTATCGCGAAAAGTGGAACCTCGACCCGACCTATCCGATGGTTGCACCCAACTATGCCGCTGCCCGGTCTCAGCTCGCCAAGAAGATGGGCCTCGGCCGCAAGCGCAAGGCGCGGTAATCGCAGCCAGCCAGATCGAATCGAGAAACGGCGCCTTCGGGCGCCGTTTTATTTTGCGGGCTGCGTGACGTGCTGATCGAGTAGAGCAATTCTAGGAAGAGTGTAAAACGCGTTCAGGCGGTCTGCTTGAGCGCCGCCTCGGCATCGCGCTTGATACGCTTGACCATCGAGCGAAGGCCGTTGGCGCGCTGCGGCGACAGATGCTCGTCGAGGCCGAGCTCTTTCAATGTCGCTTCCGCATCGGTCTTCTGGATTTCGCTGGCGGTCCTGCCGGAAAACAGCGCCAGCATGATCGCGACCAGCCCACGCACGATATGAGCGTCCGAATCGCCGGTGAAGGTGATGACCGGGTCGGCCCCAGATCCGCGTTCGGTGGTCAGCCAGACCTGGCTGACGCAACCCGGCACCTTGTTGGCGGCGGGCTGCGCTGCTCGTCAGGAAACGGCGGCAACGCCTCGCCGAGTTCGATGACGTAGCGATAGCGGTCTTCCCATTCCTCAAGGAACGAGAAGTCGTCGCGGATCGTCTGGATCGTGGTGGTCATAATGTCGGATATAGTCACGCGGCGGCTCCGCGTCACGGAAAAAACAAGGACACCGCGGGCGTCGAGAGGGCAGACAGCCCGCGGTGCGCCGTCGAAACGGCTTAATTCTGCGCCGGCAGGTTGACTGTCTCGGGCAAGACGATTTCTTCCGGCACGCTGCCGGTCATCGTCGATGTATCGGGGCCGGCAGTGGACTTGTCGTCCAGCATCGCTGCTGCGATCTTGGCGGTCTCCTTGGCGCGGACGGTGATGGTGTGCATTGCCGACTTGCCGGTTTCACAGACATCGGGCTTGCGTTCGCAAATGCCGGCGATATCGCCAACTGCTTCGCGTGCCGCAAACAAGGCCTGGATCGGCCCGACGCTTTCGCGGCCCGATTCATCGGGGCCGACAGTCAGCGGCAGCGCCAGCAGCACCAGCGAAAACCAGAAAGCCATTCTTATGAGGAAGACCATGCCCTTGCCCTCTCGTCGTGACCGGATCATGCATCCATATGGCATGACCTCTTTTGTAGGCAGGATGTTGGCACACAGGCGCAAAGGACGGCTTGCAGGCAAAGCGACAATTTTCCTCAAATTTTAAGCAAATTCGAAACGAGCCGTTGTGCAAATCGGTTTGTCTCGAATGCGAGTGATTTTTCTTAACCCGAGATAACCATCTATCTCCATGCTTTTCCTGTATTTTTCCTGAAATCTCGGAGTCCGGGCACCGCGTTCAGTCACTCGAGGGGCGCGGTCGCCGAATAACCCTCCGTTTACTATGGCTGCATTTGCCCGGGCTTTCGGCTGCCGGCATCCCGATATTTGCCCCAGGCCGGGCCCTTGGTCGGCCCTGCCTTATCCATTCCTTAAACGCTGGATGCGAGTTTCAGAGCCAACCAGAACGATCTGCAAAGCAGAGCTGTCCACGACGATTACGGGTGCGTTGAGTTGAGTTCAATCAAGGCCAGATACGTTGAATTGCCTGGCGCGATTGCCGCCGGTTGCGAACGTATGGTCCATCCATCCATCATTGAGCAGAGCGACCGCGAGCGCCAGCGCCGCTTCATCGGCGTCATGCTCGCCGCTCCTTTCTTTGCCGCGGGTGCCGCAGTCACGCTGGTCACTTCGGGCCTGGGCGCCGCCGTCACCATGGCCGTCATCTTCGCGGCCTTTGGCCTCTGCTGGTTCGTCGCCTTGCTGGTGGCGGCGACCGGCAAGATGGCGATAGCAAGCCGGATCGCCCTGGCGATGGCTGGCATCTCTCTCGGCAGTCTCATTGCCGCCGCGGGCGGGCTGAGTTCGCCTGTCGCCATGCTCGTCGTGGCATTGCCGTTCGAAGCCTGGTGGATCGGCGCCTCGCGGCGTGCAGCACTGTGGGGAGCTGTGTCGGCCGCTGTCGCCATCCTGGCTCAGCCTCTGGCTGGAACCGTGTTCCCGTTCGCAGGAGCACAGATCGCGGCGTGGCACTGGCTGGTGCCATTGGCCTGGGCGCTTACCTTGATCCCGCGCGCATCGGCGTTTCGAAACACGGTCGATGCGGCTGATGTGATCGACACCGCCGACAGGCTCGAAGACATCATCGATGCGGTGATCTTGCGCGTCGCCCGTCATGGCGAGGTTCTGGACGCTTCGCCAAAGGCGCGCACGCTTTTGAAACTGCCGCCCGAACTGCTGTCCGGCAACGGCCTCTTCGATCGCGTCCATCTGTCGGATCGCGTCTCCTATCTCAGCGCCCTGGCCGACATGCGCGACGGCGCGCTGTCGCGCCGGCTCGAATTGCGCATCAGGCTGCCGCAGAACGGCAATGGCCAGAATGACAGTCGCATGACCGCTGACAATTATCGGCCGTTCTCGCTCGATCTGGTGCGAGCCGAGGAACAGGGCGACGTCTTCACGCTTGTCCTGCGCGAGAATGACGAGATTGCCCGGCTGCGCGAGGATCTGGCGGCGGCCAATGAGGCGGCCGCTTCCGCCGAGGTGGCGAAGGGGCGCTTCCTGGCGGTGGTCAGCCATGAACTGCGCACGCCGCTGAATGCCATCATCGGCTTTTCGGACATGCTGCTGCATGAAATGTTCGGCGCCTTCAAGGATCCGCGCCAGAAGGAATATGTCGGCCTGGTGAGGGATTCGGGCCAGCATCTGCTTGCCGTCGTGACCTCGATACTCGACGTGTCCAGGATTGAATCAGGCGTCTATGCGACCGAACCGGAGCCATTCCGCTTCGCGGAAGCGGTCGACATGTGCCAATCCATGATGCAGCTGCAGGCGCAGGCCAAGAACATCCATCTGCAGGCGCAGATCGCGCCGGACGCTGACGACATCAATGCCGATCAGCGTGCCGTCCAGCAGATGCTCATCAACCTCGTCTCCAATGCGATAAAATTCACCCCCGATGGCGGCGATGTCGTCGTCGGCGCCAAGCGGATCGGTTCGCGCCTGCATTTCTGGGTCAGGGACACCGGCATCGGCATTGCCGAGGAGGATTTTGCCAATCTCGGCAAGCCCTTCATGCAGATCCAGAACGACTACACCCGCCGTTTCGAGGGGACCGGTCTCGGCCTGTCGCTGGTCAAGGGCCTGGTGGCGCTGCACGAAGGCACGATGTCCATTGAAAGCATGCCGGGCGAGGGCACCACGGTGACCATCAGCCTGCCGGTGAACGGACCGAAGGGGCATCAGGCGGAGAAGGCCGGCGTGCTGACGATGCCTGTGGCCATGGCGAAAGGGGACAGAAATGGCTCGCTCCGCAAAACAGCCTAAGGCGGTCAAGCGCCGCAGCAATGCCTTTCAGGACGGCGCCGTCGCCGTCGGCGGCATGATCTCGCGCAATCCTGTCCTGGTGGGTGGCTCGACGGCATTCCTGGTGACGTTGTTCTACGTTTCCGCCAATGCCTTGTGGTATCAGCCTTTCCCGCATGCCGGCGCGTTTTTCGCGACCCGCAGCATCGAGGGCTTTCCGCGCGCGGCATCTGACGAACCGGAGACGACATTCAACATCGTGCGGCCATCCGGCACGCCGGCGCCGATCAAAGGCGATCCGGTGGTCGAGCAGGTGCAAGGCATACTGAAGGATCTCGATTTCTATTCCGGAACGGTCGACGGCATTTCCGGGCCTAACACGCGCAAGGCCATCCAGGCCTATCAGCAGAAGGTCGGGCTCAACGCGTCCGGCGAGATCGACGCGCTTCTGCTGGATCAACTGGGCGCGACGCCGAAGACGGCGGCCGTCGTACCCAGGCCGCAGCCACGCCCGAATATACCTGTCGCCGTTCCGGTATCCTTGCAGACGAATTCGGGGCAGACGAATGCGGCCGATCCGAATGCCGCGACGCAAGCGCCCGATGCCCGCATCGTCAAGATCCAGGCCGGGCTCAAGGCGTTCGGCAATGACGACATGCAACTGGACGGCGTCGTCGGCGCGCGCACCAAGGCGGCGATCAAGGAATTCCAGTCGCTGTTTGGGTTGCCGCAGACAGGCGAGCCCGATGAGATCGTCTACGTCAAGATGCGCGAGATCGGCCTGACCAACTGACTGGGAAATGACAGCTCGCCGAGCAGCGGAAATATCGATAGATAGCCGCACGCCTTCCGGAGTTGTCTCATGCGCGTCACCTCAGATCTGTGGGTTTCGGCCCTGCTGCGCCGGGTTTTCGGCGCCGGCGGATTTGCCGCCGTGGTCAAGCGCGGCGCAACCGAAGCCGGCGCTGTCTTCGTCCTGGCGCGGGGCAGGCTGGGCGAGGTTGCCCTGTTCGGCCCGGCGCCGCAGACAAGCTATGATTCGGCCAAGCCCGACGACCGGTTTTTCAGTCTGCTCGGGGCCGGTGACGATGCCGCCGTGCTCGATGCCAGGCTGGAAAGGGAGAAAAAATTCGATCCCGACATCTGGGTGGTCGAGATCGAGGCCGGCACTGTGCCCGTCGAGGACCTTATTTCCGTGAAGACGCCCTGAGGCCGGAGGTCTCAGTCGCATCGTCGCTGTTCGAGGCGGTGCGGGTATCGCTGTTTGCCGGTGCGGCGTCGCGTACCACCCTTGAGAGGGTTTCCGCTTTCCAGTACCGCACCTTGTCCAGGGCGACATCGCGATGCAGCAGGCGGTAGCGGTCGAGGAAGGTGCGTATAGCCTGCGGATGTGGGAATTGACTGGGATAGACCGCAACCGTGATCAGGAAGGCCCTGTCTTCGCTGAGGTCGAGCGAGCGCAGTGCCGCAAGCAGCGACGCGTAGTTCTGGTTGGCGGTGAGCGATCGTGCGATCGAGAAATCGATATCGAGCGCGTCGGCGAGCGCGGTCTGGAAGAACGCGGCGTTTCCCGTCAGCGCCGTCTCGCGCAATTTCACATACGTGTCGGCGCCCGTAAAAGGATCGGTGTTCGTCGCTGTCGCCTCGTCGCCCGGGCGCATCATCGAGCGCAGCCTGCGCCGTGCATTCTCGGCTGCGATGCCGAGCGCCTGTTCTCGGGCGGGCTCCTCGGAGGCAGTTTCCGTGCTCACCGGCACGATCTCGTCTGCTGCGATGGCTTTCGCCTCCGGCTCCCGCACGCGCACCAGAGTTGGCCTTTCCAGCGCCCTGATCAGATCGGCGATGGTCGGGTTCAGGCCCTTGCGGCGCGCAATGGCGCGGGCATGCGGCAGGCCATGTCGCCCGATCAGCGCGATGAGATCGATGTCGCTGACGGCGCGTGAGCGGATGAGCAGCGGCGCGGCAATGTCGACCGGTTCCTCGCAGAGACGGCGCACCAACGCGGCGGGGGCATATTCGCATTCGGAAAGGGCGGCCGCCACGTAACGGCGAGATTCGACGGACACATTGTCGAACAGCGGCAGCGTCAGGTCTTCGAGCTGGCCGATCTCACGGCGTGAAGGGCGGGTGAGCGAGCAGAACGCCGACACCGCGGCGCGGAACAGCCTTTCGGCCTTTCCCGAGTCTTTTCGTACCGCGATTTGCCTGAAGTCCGAAGATGACACGAAGGATACGCCCGTACTCGACACAAGCTTGGCCACGCTCGACCGGGGCTGTGTCGGTTTCGCGAGCGCCAAGAACAAAGATCAAGTTAGCGACGATCCGTTAGCGCTCCGTTAACCTAAGCCGTTGATCTAACACGCATCCGTTTTAGAGACTTAAATAACGAGAAAACTTTATTTCAAACGACGAAAGTGTTCTCGAAATCTATGTCACCATGCCGCCGCGCCCATCTTGCGACCTTCTAAGCACCGAAAAGAAACTCTCTGTGCAGCCGCAAGGTTCTCTCGGTCATAAACTTTGGAAGTTGTAACCGACTTCGAGTGGCCGGCGATCTGACAGCCATCCTCGCGACTCCGCATCTGCAGATTGCAATGCCGATAGGAAAATGAGATTTGTGACGGACGGGCAGTGGGGAAAATCATGAAATCAAAACCAATTGGCGCGGCAGTTTTGATTGCCGCAGGGCTGTCATGCTCGACCGCTTTTGCATCAATCACACTTCCAAAATGTGAGCAGATCAAAAAGATAAGCCTCCCTTTGAATGATACCGAATTCAAATCGATGTTCGGTGAATCAGGGACCAATACGTCTGCGGAGGAATTCAAGAGCATCTATAACAAGGTTATGGACTGCTTCCATGAGAGCGAAGTCCAAGGTCAAGCTTTTGGAACTTATGATCGACAGACATTTCCTATGCTGTTTTTGCAGTCGTTCGACAAGTTTACGCGAGTGAGCATGGCTAATCAGGTTGCCTCCGATGAAAGCGATGAAGGTGACGAGAACCAGACCGCTGTAAACCAGCAAGACGCACAGCTAACCAGCGCGTTGGCGCCATATTACGTCGCGTATCTCACGGCCGATTTTTGTAATAAACACGACGCCGCATTCAGCGAGGAGGATGTCAGCAAGATTTCGGCTGTTGTTAAGAAGGCGTCAGACTCTTCAGGGTTGCCACAGGAAACCAAGGACAAAATCTGGAACACGCTTCAAGCTAACCTCAATGCCCAATCAGCGACGATGACTTATGAAGGCTGTGCAGAAACAAAAACACAGATCGGTTATTTGATGCCGCAGGTTTTCGGCCCGGACGGGAGCGAACCGAAAAACCCATTTTGACGCGATAAATGAATGGGCGGGCTGACCGAACATCGCCAGCCCGAGGCGTTTTAGGTTTTCGTTTTAAGCGTTTTGCCCATTTCAGCTAATTTTAGTGGCATTTCAGTATCCTAGGTAAACGCTCCGTTAACCCTCTGCCGGCCTTAATGATATTTGGAGGCGTTGCGTTGTGCTCCGGGGAAACCGAGAGGAATGCGCGAACCATGGGCATGGTACTGTCTTTCGTGCCGCGTACGGCACCAAGCAATCGGACAAAGCAGATCGCCGAAATTCCGGCGGCGGTGATCATCTTTCCCGGCATCCGCTACGAGCGGTCTCATGCCGGCGAAGTGCGGCCGGTCGATCCCGAGAAGCCGGGATCGCCAGGGACCAAGCCGGTCCCGCATCACTAGAGCATGATCCCGAAAAGTGGAATCCGGTTTTCTCGGACAAACGGAAACCGTTTGTCCAGAGATCATGCTCAAACGATAAGATAGAGCCCATCCCGATTCCATCGGGATGGAACAGGCTCTAGAAGTCCTGCAGTTCGCAGGAACTCTGCTCGAAGAAGCGCGATACGATCGGCTTCCAGCTGTCGTCGGGCACGAAGGCGCGGATGACGAAGATGCCTTCCTCGATCGGCGCTTCGACAAAGATCGCTCCCTGAAGGTCCTCGGGAAGGTCCTTGCGCACGTCGATCATCTGCGCCGGCGTCAACACGACGGCATCCAGCACGCCGCCGGTCGCGGTGTGGTCGTTGAAGGAATAGATGTTGTGGCCGCTGCGGTCATAGACCGACACCGACCAGAACGGCACATGTCCAGGCGCCTTGATGCGGACCATGCCTTCGCCCAGGTCGAATCGGCATGCCGTTGCGTAGAACAGCGGATCGACGGATTTCACCACGGGCGCGCCACCGGCCTCGGCATCGAGCCGCGTCATCTTGTAGAGATCCGACGCCATGGACAGCCGCGACCAGGCATCGCGTTCGGAAAACACGGGCACCAGAAGCAGCACGGCGATGTGCACGATGCCAGCGCCGAGCAGGCCGAGCAGGATGGCATGCAGAAGTCTGCGCATCGCCGCATAGAAACTACGCATCGCAGCCTGCCTTGACGATACGCGGCAGCGAGACGTCCGACAGGCCGGTGCTGCTGGCGATCGGCGTGTCGTAGAAGGTCAATACGAAATACATCCTGCCGAAGCCATCCGTCAGCAGCCAGTTGCCCGGCATCGGGTGATGGCCGGCGGAAATGATGACCGAATTGTCGGGCTGGCGCACCACCCCATAGGATTGCAGCGCCGCCAGCCGGGATTTGCCGGTTTCGACCACGCCGAGCGACTGGTCGGCGGCATAGAGCGTCCAGAACCGCGCCGTCGGAAATCCACCCTCGATGGTGTAGGTGCATTCGCGCTTGAGCTCGGCGCCGCCCGTGTCGCGCTCGGCGACAAAGGACAGCCCTTCGGCGCGGCCGAGCGCAAGCACGCCCTCGCGCGCCACACGGGCCTTGGAATAGGGATCGGCCGACGGCGTTCCGATATCGGGAAAGGCCGTCCATTGGCCGATCCGGATGGCGCCGACGCCATCCTGGACTTTCAGCGCATACCAGACGCTGCCGCCACCGCCGACGATGGCTATGGCAAGCGAAAGCAGCGTCAGGAAGGCATTTTTGAGCATGAAGGGCCGGGGACACCGAAGAGTTGCCGCCCGGGGATATCGCGCCGTGGGGCCTTGTGGCAAGCGGGCCGATGGATTTGCCCGCCCAGACCAGTCGGAAAGACTCAACCCCAGTCAGAAAATCAAAGCGCCGACAGCGTCTCAGGTGGTTGAGGCGTACTGAGGGCGGGCGCCGACTGGAACAGTCTGGTCATGTCCCGCAGCGTCTGCGTGGTCCGGCTGGACAGCACCGGCGGCCGTTCGGCCGCTGCGTCCGCTGCCGCCTGCGCGTCGCTCTTCTTCTGCGCTTCCTCGGCCTTGGCCGCGATGTCCTCGTCGACGAAGGGCTTGTCGATGCCCGGGATCGGCTTGAGGTCGATGTTCTGGTGCGCGTAGACCATCAGTCGCTGCCACACCATCGCCGGCAGCGAGCCACCGGTCATGTTCTTGGTCGGCGTGAAGTCGTCATTGCCCATCCACACGGCCGCCGTGTAGTTCCCGGTGAAGCCGACAAACCAGGCGTCGCGGTAGGACTGCGTCGTGCCGGTCTTGCCGGCGACGACGATGTTGGGAAGTTGGGCCCGCCGCGCCGTGCCCATCACCGGCACCGCGGCCAGCATGGTGTTCATCGATTTGAGCGCCTGCTCCGACAGCACCCGGTGTGGCGGCGGCGCATCCTTGGCGAAATCATAAACCACCTCGCCGGTGCGGGTCACCAACTGGGTGATGCCGTGCCGGGAGCCGACGAAACCGTTGTCGGCGAACACGCTGTAGCCCGTCGCCTGGTCCATCACCGTCATGCCCGAGGTTCCGAGCACCATGGTCTTGTGCGCTTCGAGCGGCGATTCCACGCCCATCGCCTCGGCCATGGCCTTGATCGGCGGAATACCGAGATAGTCCTTGGCCAGCCGCACCGGCACGGTGTTGATCGATTTGGCCATTGCCATGATCAGCGTGACATTGCCCGCCGATCCGCCGCTGTAGTTGTGCGGCGACCAGCTGCCCCAGCTGATCGGGCCGCCGGAGATGATGGAGTTGGGGGTGAAGCCGTGTTCCATCGCGGTTGCGTAGACATAGGGTTTGAATGACGAGCCGGTCTGGCGCAGCGCCTTGGTGGCACGATTGAACTGGCTGGCACCATAGTCGCGGCCACCGACGATGGCGCGCACGGCGCCGTTGGTCTCGATGACGACGACCGCGCCCTCGCTGACGTTATATTCCTTGCCGAACTGGCGCAGGTGGAACTCCACCGATTCTTCCGCCGCCTTCTGGATGTTGGCGTCGAAGGTGGTGTGGGCGACGAGCGAGTGCTGGCCCGGTTTGGCGATCTTCTTGACCTCGTCGAACGCCCAGTCGAGGTAATAATCCGGACTTTTCTGTTCGCCGCGGTCGACGACGTCGGCCGGGTGCAACCTTGCCTGCAGGACCTGCCCCTCGGTCATGAAGCCGGCGTCGACAAGATTGGACAGCACCACGTTGGCGCGCGCACGTGCCGCCGGCAGGTTGATGTGGGGAGCATATTTGGTCGGCGCCTTGAACAGCCCGGCCAGCATCGCCGCCTCGGCGAGGTTCAGGTCCTTCACGCTCTTGCCGAAATAGAAGTCGGCGGCCGCCTCGATGCCGAACGTGCCGCCGCCCATATAGGCGCGGTCGAGATAGAGCTGCAGGATTTCCTTCTTCGACAGATTGGCCTCGAGCCACAGCGACAGGAAGGCTTCCTTGATCTTGCGCTCCAGTGTGCGCTCATTGGTGAGGAACAGATTCTTGGCCAGCTGCTGGGTGATGCTGGAGCCGCCCTGGACGACGGAGTTGGCCCGCACATTCTCGAAGATGGCGCGCGAAAGGCCGAGCACATCGATGCCGTAGTGATCGAAGAAGCGGCGATCCTCGGTGGCGAGCACCGCCTTGATGACATGATCGGGCATCTCGTCGACCGGCACCGAATCGCGCTGGATGATGCCGCGCTGGCCGATCTCGTTGCCGTAGCGGTCGAGGAAGGTGACGGCGAAGTCGCCCTGGGCGCGCCAATCGCCGGCCGTGTCCTGAAAGGCCGGAATGGCCAGCGCCAGCATCACCACAGTGCCGCCTGCGCCGAGCGTAAAACCTTCGCTCAACAGTTCGATGATGCCACGGCGCCAGCCGTTGACGCGGAAGCGCCGCGAGAAGATCGTCGCCGATTCCCAGAACTGGCGCGCCTTGAAACCGATCTCGTAGAGCGAGGAATCGATCCATGCGTCGAGCGCCAGCAGCCGGGCGGCGATCGGACCTCTTCTCTTGCGCGGTTCAAGACTGGCCATTCGGAAATCCGGCTAGGCGATTGCCCGACCTGAGAACCGCAAACCGGCAATTTCAGGGCGATGCGTTCCGGGAGACTATTCCTCCATTTTTTCAGCAGCCACAAGGGCGCTGAAGACACAGCGGCGGGTTTGTTGCTGAAGGCGGGCCAGGAACACCGCCTGGACCTGCCGCATCGAGTTTTGCCGCCTCAGGCCGGCTCGCGCTTCAGCGCCTGTGCCATGCAGTGGATGCCGCCGCCGGTCTTCGAAATCTCGCTCATGTCGACGGCCGCGACCTCGAAACCGCGCGCCTTGAGCTGGCCGATCAGGGTCTGGCTGGAGGTCGGCGCGATCACCCTGTCCTTGCCCAGCGACATGAAGTTGCAGCCGAGCGCCATCGTGTCCTGGAACGGCACGTCGATGATCTCGTGACCCTTGCCCTTCAGCCAGTCCACGATGCCAGGTTCGGTGCAGGCGAGGCAGACCGCGGTCAGTTTTTCGGCGATCGGCACCACCATCAGGTCGATATGGACGTAATACTCGTCGATGAAGGCGATACGGGTTTCCCAGCCTTCCTTGTCGAACCAGGCCTGCACCTGGCGGGCACCTTCTTCCTGCGTACGCGCGCCGCCGCAGCCGATCAGCACCACACCGTCCTCGATGACGTTGAAGTCGCCGCCCTCGAACGTACCCGCCGTGACCATATCGTAGATCGGGATGCCGAGCTTTTCGTAGGTGCGGATCGCGGCGTAATTCTCGCCGCGCCGCCACCAGTTGGCCATTGCGGTGATGAAGGCGCCGTAGGGCGTCATGACGCTGGAATCACGGGAATAGACCTGCATCGGCAATTCCGGTGTCGGCTCGTGCCAGTGGATGTTGACGCCGAAATGCTCGTAGGCGGCGACGAGGTCCTTGTGCTGCGCCTGCGCGATCTGGACGTTGCAGGGCGCCTCGCGCAGATGCTTTCGCGACAGCGAACTGGTCGACAGATGGCGCAGGAAATTGGGTGAGCCGAGCAGGACGTCGGTCAGGACGTCGGTCTCGTTTGCAAAGCCCCAGGCGGTCAGCGGCTTGGTGCCGCCGGCCGGGTTGCGGCGCTGCAGCGAAAACGGCTCGGCGACAATGCGGTCATGAACGGTCATGGGGTGCTCCTCGTGAGGTGGCTTGGGGTGTTTGATTGCTCGGTATCCACCAGTCGCGCCCGCGCGGGGTGGTGACATATTCGGGCCAGCGAAATCCAATCGGCGGCTCGTAATCGCAGAGCGGCGCGATCCAGGTCGAACCGCCGACGCCGCCGCCGGTACGGGTGACGAACTCGTCCATCGCCGCATCGCGAGCGGTTTTGTCCTCGAGCAGACGCAGCGCCGCCAGAGCCACGGTCTTGGCTGCGCAAGTCACCATCGGATCGATGGTGGCGGAAATGCCGCCCAGCGCGTTCATCACCCAGGAAGGATAGGGATGGCCATTTGCCGAGCGCAGTGCCGGACGGGCGACATAGAAACGCGCCGTCGGCGCATGCCAACTCATGTCAGTGTAGTCATCGGAGGTTGAGTTCACCTGCGAGGGCGGCAGGTCGCGGCGCAGGATGGTTTCGGCCTCCTGCGGTGAAATCAGCCGCTCCAGCTCATCGATGAAGGGATTTTCGGTCGCCACCCCACCGGCATTGACCTGGATTTCGCGGGCGATCGCCTTGGCCGCCTCGTCCCAATGGGGCGGGCCGACCGTCGACAGCGCTCCATAGGCGATCTCGGCCATCGCGTGGTTGGCGAGACCGGGCCGCGACTTAGACACCCAATGCCGCTCATAGCGGCAGCCGCTCATACTGGCGGCCGCTTGCGCATTGCGGTCGAGCACGGTGGTGACCTGCTCGGCCTGGGCAAGCGTCGGCACGCGGATCATGTACTGGATTTCGGCCAAGCCGGCCGGCAAGTTGTCGGCGGTCGCCTGACCGGCGGTGAGGATCGCCTCGCTGATCGACCAGCCGCCCTGATGCGGCAGCATGGAATCGCGCAGCGCCTTGGAGGCCATATACATCGTCATCAGCGCATCGTTGGCGCCGGGCGCCCTGACCGCCGAATGCGCCTGCGGGATCGGTGCGCCGTCGCCGCCGGTGCGCGCCCAGTGTTCAGGCTCATCGCAGATGAAGCGGTAGATCATCGCATAGGCCGCGCCGCAATGCGTGTCCCAGCGCGCCGTGTTGCACAGCGGCAGCATGTAGAAGGGATGGAAGGAGATCATGCCGGCAAGGCCGTCATAATAGCCCTTGGCGGCATGGATCGGCTTTGATCCGCGTACTTTCTCGGCCGGCTCGCCGGTGAAGCGCAGCGTGCCCGATATGCCGTGGCGTTGCATCGCCGCCTTGGTCGCCAGTAGCCCGCCAAGGCTTGAGATGCCGAGCCCGGAATGCGGATCGGTGTGGCCGCCGGCCTGGTCGCCAAGGCCCGGGCGAGGGCGCTTGACGGTCGCTGGGTCCTGGCAATTGCCGGGCACGGCGTCATATTCGGCATACAGGCCGACGGTCGGCCCGGCGCCGTTCGTCCAATGCGCACAGAAGGCGGTCGGCATGCCGCCGGACCCTTCCTCGACGGAAAAGCCTTCGCGTTTCAACAGCTCCACATACCAGGCCGCCGACTGATATTCCCGCCATGCGGTCTCGCCGAAGTCGAAAATGGTGCGCGTCCACGCCGACAGCGACGGCCGGATGCCGTCGATATGGGCAAGCGCGGTTGCTTGCGCCGAAGTGGTGGCCGCTTTCTCCATGGCCGGAGAAGAAAGCAGTGAAGCGGCTCGCCAAAAAGTGATATGTTTTCCCGGCTCATGCAAATTCGGTTCACCTGAGGCTCCTTGCGCATACCATCGACACAAGCGCTGCGCGCGCTCGATAGCTTCGCCCGCCACGGCAGCGTCTGGCGCGCCGCCGACGAGTTGCACCTGACCCGCAGCGCGGTCAGCCACCAGCTTCGCCTGCTGGAGCGCGACCTAGGCTTCGACCTGCTCGAACGCATCGGCAAGGGCGTGGCGCTGACGCCGCGCGGCCAGCGCTACGCCAGCGACGTGCGCAAGGCGCTGACCGTGCTGGGCGACGCGGTGACGCGCCATGCCGGCACCGGCGTTGGCGGCTCGTTCAGCATCAGCTGCACGCCGGGCTTCGCCTCGTTGTTCCTGTGCACCCATATCGGCGAGTTCCGGCAAATGTACCCCGATGTCGCGCTGCGCATCCTGACGCCGCGGCGTCTGGATGATGTCAGCAATGCTGATGCCGATGCCTTCATCGCCTTTGGTGTCGGCAATTGGCCGAACCGGGCGGTCGAGCTTCTGTGCGAGATTTCCTTCACGCCTTTGTGCAGCCCGACGCTGCTCAACAAGGTCGGTGGATTCTCGAAGCCAGCCGATGTTTTGCGCGCCAATCTCCTCCATCTCGGCGATACCGAGGACTGGGCGCGCTGGCTGGCCCTGTCCAAGGTGGAAAACCCCGACACAGAGGGCGGCATCTTCTTTTCCGACATGAACCTGGTCTTTTCGGCGGCGATTGCCGGTCAGGGCATCGCCATGGGCGACGAGTTGACCAGTCGCCGGGCGCTGAGCGAGGGCCGGCTGGTACGACCTTTCGACATCGCGATCAAATCGCCACGCTCCTATTTTCTGGTTTCCGAGCATGCCAAGACGGCGCATCCCGTGCTCGATGCTTTCGCGGGTTGGCTGAGGTCGAAACTTTCGGAGAACCCGGTCAGGCCGTATTGAGATATTGCGGGCCAGCCCGCCATAGATGAATCAAATTTGCCGATCACGCGAAAACTATTCGGTTGCGGTGAGCCGGCACCCTGCCTACGATTTCGACAAGCGTTAGGGAAAGGGCAGTATGCAGCAACCCGGCCGTGCCGCAGAGATCAAGGCAATCGGGATCGGCAAGAGCTTCGGCTCGTTCCGTGCGTTGGACAATCTGTCGCTCGATATCGGCCGTGGCGAGTTCCTGACCCTGCTCGGGCCGTCCGGTTCGGGCAAGACCACCTTCCTGATGATCCTTGCCGGCTTCGTGCAGCCGACCGAAGGCAAGCTGTTCAGCGACGGCGTCGACATCACCGACCGGCCGGCCGAGCAACGCGCCGCCGGCATGGTGTTCCAGGGTTATGCGCTGTTCCCGCATATGAGCGTCGAAGCCAACATCGCCTTCCCACTCAAGGTACGCAAGAAATCGGCGGCCGACGTCAAGCGCCGTGTCGGCGAGATGATCGAGCGCGTCGGCCTCAAGGGCCACGAGAAAAAGCTGCCGGCGCAACTGTCCGGTGGCCAGCAGCAGCGCGTGGCGCTGGCGCGCGCGCTGGTGTTCGAGCCAGGCGTGCTGTTGCTCGATGAGCCATTCTCGGCACTCGACAAGGGCCTGCGCGGCCAGATGCAGGCCGAGATGAAGCGGCTGCACCAGGAGACCGGCACCACATTCGTCTTTGTGACCCACGACCAGAGCGAGGCGCTGGCGTTGTCGTCGCGCGTCGCCATCTTCAATCACGGCAAACTGCTGCAGGTCGGAGCGCCCGACGAGGTCTACGACCGGCCGGACAACCGCTTCGTCGCCGAGTTCCTCGGCGAGATCAACATGCTGCCGCTGAAGGGTGTCAAGCCCGCCGACAATGGCTCGACCGGCCTGTGCGAAGACCGTGCGGTCAGCATGCGCTGCAAGGCCGAAGCGGTACGCGGCGATGCGATCCTGGCGATCCGGCCCGAATACATGTCGATATCAGGCGAGGCGGCAGCCGGCGAAAACGGCATTGCCGCGACAGCCACCAACTCGACCTATCTGGGTGCTGCGACGCGGCTTGATCTGACGACGCGGCAAGGCGCCAAGGTGACGGTCTCGGTGCCCAACGAGGTGGCGGCCGCCGCACTCAGCAAGGGCAATTCCGTCTGGCTCACCTGGCCGGCGGAAAAGGGTTTCCTCCTTCCGCATGGAGGACAATGACGAACGGTGTGGCGGGACACGCGCACCGCCGTTTTCCGGTACTATCAACGACAAAAAAGGGGAACTGACATGACACATGATACCAAGAAACAAGCCATCGAGAGCCTGTCCGCCAAGGCAGGTCGCGGCGAGATCTCGCGCCGGCAGTTCACGCAGCTGGCGGCACTCGTGCTGGCCGGCACGCCGATGCTGCTGCGCTCGACCGGCGCCTTTGCGCAGGCCAAGGAGCTGGTGCTGGTCAACTGGGGCGGTGACGCCATCACCGCCTATGACGCGGCCTACGGCCAGGCCTTCACCAAGGACACCGGCATCACCGTGAAGATGGACGGATCGGGTCCGACCGAAGGCGCCATCGCCGCGCAGTTCAAGAGCGGCGCACCGACATGGGACCTCGTCGACGTCGACCCGTTCTCGGCCATCACGCTCGGCGCCCAGGGCGCTCTCGAGCCGATCGACTATGCGATCGTCGACAAGAAGAAAATGCGCGAGGGCTTTGGCTGGGAATATGCCGCCTCGACCTATTTCTTCTCCTATGTCATTGCCTACGACTCCGAGAAATACGGCAAGGACGCGCCGACCGGCATGGCCGATTTCTTCGACGTGAAGAAATTCCCCGGCAAGCGCTCGCTCTACAAATGGGGCGTGTCGAGCTGGGAGGCCGCCCTTCTGGCCGACGGCATCGCGCCGGCTTCGCTCTACCCGCTTGATCTCAAGCGCGCGCATGACAAGATCGCCGCCTTCAAGGAAAATGTCGTTGCCTATTGGGGTGGCGGCGCCGAGAGCCAGAGCGTGCTGCTCAATGGCGAGGCCTCCATGGCGATCGTCTGGTCGACCCGCGCTTCGCTGATCGAGCAGGATTCCGGCGGCAAGATCAAGTTCATCTGGGACCAGGGCCTGATCTCGCCCGGTGCGCTCGCCGTGCTCAAGAATAACCCCGGCGGCAAGGATGCGGCGATGAAGTTCATCGCCAGCGCCCAGGATCCGCAAAAGCAGCTGGTCATGTTCGACAAGCTTGGCCAAGGCCCTGCAAACCCGGCCGCCGACGCGCTGATCCCCGCCGACAAGAAGCGCATCAATCCGGTCGACCCCGAGAACATGAAGAAGCAGATCACGCTTGATATGGATTGGTACGCCAAGAACTACGGGCCGGCGCTCGACGAATACACCAAGATCATCTCGGCCTGACCAGGGCAGGGGTAATCGGGTCGAAATGAGATCCTATCTCTCCGACAGGATGGGCGCGGCGCTGTTGATGGCGCCGCTGCTCCTGTTTCTTGTCCTGGCCTATGCCTGGCCGTTCCTCGGCGTCGTCAAATGGAGTTTCACGCTGCCGACGCCCGGCCTCGGCCAGTATGAGGCGCTGCTCACCGACGATCTGGTCCAATCGGTGTTCATCCGCACGCTACGCATCGCGGCGGTCGTCACCGTGGTTTCGGTGGCCGCTGCCTACGCCATCACCGTCGTCTGGGTGCGCGGCACCCCGGCACAGCGCCTGATCGCCGAGTTCTGCATTCTCGTTCCTTTCTGGATTTCCGTGCTGACCCGTGCTTTCGGCTGGGTGGCGCTGTTGTCCAATCGCGGCCTGATCAATACCTGGCTGCAGGCGATCGGCTTCATTTCCGAACCGCTGGCGCTGGTGCGCAACGAATTCGGCGTCATCGTCGGCATGACGCATTTCCTCATTCCGTTCGCCGTCTTCCCGCTGGCATCGGCCATGCGCAGCCTCGACGACCGCGTGCTCTTGGCCGCGCGAGGCCTCGGCTCCAGCCGCATGCGCACCTTCTGGACGGTGTTCGTGCCGATGACGCGCTCAGGCATCATCGGCGCGGCGATGATCGTGTTCGTCTTTTCGCTCGGCTTCTTCGTCACGCCGGCGATCCTCGGCGGCGGCCGCAGCGTCATGATCGCCGAGCTGATCTATCTCAGGATATTCCAGAGCCCGGACTGGGGCCTGGGTGCGGCGATCAGCGTCGTGTTGGTGCTGTTCGTCGGCGCGCTGATGGCGCTTTTGTTCCGCTATGTCAGACCGAAGCAGTTGATCTGATGCCGACCTACCGCCCCGGTCCTGTCTCGCTGATCATCGCCGCCTTCGTGGCTTTGTTCCTGCTGATGCCGCTGCTCGCCGTCATCCCGGTATCGCTGACGCCGAGCCGCATGCTGGCGATGCCGTCGGGCGAACTGTCGCTGCGCCACTACCGGGCGCTGATCGAGGACCCACGCTGGCTCCAATCGATCCTGCTCTCGATCCGCATCGGTATCGTCAGCAGCGCTTTCTCGACCGTGCTGTCGCTGTGCTTCAGTCTCGGTGTCTGGATGTTCCAGCCGCGCTTCACCGCGGCACTCGTCGGCTTCGTGCTGCTGCCGATGGTGGTGCCGCCGGTGGTCTCGGCAATCACGCTCTACTTTCTGCTGACCTCGATCTCCGGCTTCAGCGCGTTCTTCGGCTACGACACCTGGCTCGGTGTCGCCATGGCGCATTCGGTGATGACCGTGCCCTTCGCCACCGTGCTGATGCTGGTGTCGCTCAGCCAGCTTGACCGGCGCATCGACCTCGCCGCGCGCGGCCTTGGCGCCACGGTCTGGGAACGCGCCACCCGCATCATCATGCCCAACATCAAGTTCGGCATCGTCACCGCCGCACTTTTGTCCTTCGTGCTGTCCTGGGAAGAAATCGGCGTCACTTTGTTCATCACCTCGGTCAACGCCATCACGCTGCCCAGGCTGATGTGGATGGGCCTGCGCGACAACATCGACCCGGCGATCGCTGCGCTCTCAGTAATCCTGATCATCATCACGGTGCTGGTGCTGGCGGTGCGCAGTTTCGTGGCCAGGCAGCGCGGCGGACAACCGTAACGGGTTCGATTCATACGGAAATCCGCGACAGTCCCAACCGCTATGTGAAGGACGTTACGGAAGGCCTGCGGCCGGCACACTATCCAGCGCCATGGAAAACCTGCCGCTGGTGACGTTTGCCTTCATATCAGTGCTCGGGATGGCGGTTCCGGGACCGGATGTCGTGCTCGCCATCACAAACGGGTCACGCTACGGGGTCAGGCACGCCTTCTTTGGCATGGCCGGTGTGGTGCTCTCGGACATCGTCCTAATCTGCACGGTGGCGCTTGGCTTCGGAGCGCTTCTGGTGGCTTCGGAATTCTATCTTTCAGCTGTCAGGATGGTCGGCGCCCTCTATCTGCTTTTCATCGCTGTCGGCGCGCTTCGCAGCTCCACCGGATCCCGCCATGCGTTCGATCCAGGCTTTCCCGACAAGGCTCGCTCGACCAAGGCACTCATGGTTCGCTGTTTCGTGGTGGCGATTACAAACCCGGAGGCATGGTTGTTCTTTCCCGCCGTCCTGCCGTCCTTTGTCGACAGCAACGAGCCGATCGCGATGCAATACGCGGTCCTGGCAATCATCATCGCAGCGGCGGATGTTTTCGTCCTGATGCTTTATGCCACGCTTGGATCACGGGCAGCGAGGCTTCTGGCCGGCCCGAACGCAGTGTGGATCGACCGGCTCTATGGTATCGCGCTGCTCGGTCTTTCAAGCGTTCTGATCCTGCAATCCCTTGGTCATCTCTGAAACACTTTGCGGTCAGGCAGCACCGAGCGCACTAGACAAAACGCACCGAGACGCGACCAAACCTGCCTAGATCGCCGGTGACTTTGTCGCCGGCCTCGACACTTATCGGCGTCACGCAGGTGCCGGTTATCACCACCTGTCCCGGCTGCAGTGCTATGCCCAGCCCCGACAGTTCATTGACGATCCAGGTAAGTGCAATACGAGGGTCGCCCAACACGGCTGCTCCCGATCCGTTGTGCTGCGACTTCCCGGAAACGAGACCGACCACCGGGTGTTTTGCGAGATCCACGTCGCGCCAATCGTCCTCTACAGCCTCGCCGATCACAAACAGATTGGCACAGGCATTGTCCGCTATGAGCTGTGGCGCCCCGACGGCGCAAAAGTCGTCATACCGAGAATCCGGAATTTCGATCGCCGGGTGCAAGGCGGCCACGGCATCCATCACCTCGGCGATTTCATAGGGTGCCGGACGCGGCGCTAACTGGCGGCCGAAGCGGAAGGCGAATTCGATCTCGGCCACGCGCATCTTGCTCGTCGCCAGGGAAACGGTCCCGCCGACCTCAACCGCTTTTTCGGCCAGGAGACGCCCGGCCATCGGACCGTCGACGTTGATGTGCCTTTGTCCGGCCAGACTGGTTGCGGCGATCTTCCAGCCGAAAAGCGGAGCCACCGAGCGATCCATCACATGCAACTGGATAGCGTAGCCTTCAATCCGCGTTTGTGGCCGCAACGCCTCGGGTATGGCGTCGAGACGGGTGCCGTTGTCCCAATGGCCCACCAACAACCGAGACGCGGCCTTGGTCTTTTCTGGATCAAGCATCATCAGCCCCGGAAATCAAAAGAAGACGCTCGCGGCCCACCGCTTCGTGGATCAAAAGCCGGCAAGAAACAGTCCGTCATGCGGACCCGCCCATATGCGGCAAGGTTAGGTGACCAGGAACCGGGTGTCCACATTCATGCCCCGCTTGCCAATCATGGCCGGCGAGCGCTGTGTCAGGCCGCAGTGCCGTCATCATCACGGTGCTGGGTTGCGCTACGCAGCTTCATCGTTAGGCTGCGCGATTGGCAAAGTCGTATTTTCGAGATCGTCAGCATCCATCATTCCGATGACGAATCGCCATCGTCTCCGCACGTCGATTGGCTATTTCTGACAAAGTATGCAGAACACTGGCAGGCTTCCGAAAAGCAATGATCGGTAGCACAACGACTAGGGGAAAAGGACGATGACCGCGCCCGGCGATTTGCAGCAGGCACTGTTTCTGAGGCTCAAAAGCGATGCATCGCTGTCGGCTTTGCTGGGCGGTGCTGGACTGCTCGAAAGGGCAACGGATAATGCCGCTTTTCCATACGTGACCTGCGGCCAGACCAGCGCCTTCGACTGGGATACTGGCGCCGAGAACACGGATGACCAGTTGATTACGCTCCATGTCTGGTCGAAAGCCCATGGCGAAGCCGAAACGCTTGCCATCATGGCCGCCATCAAGGTGCGCCTTGCCGACGCAGCGCTGGTGATTGGCCCTCGTGGCCAGACTCGGTTGACGTTGGAATTCGCCGAGGCCCGCCATGACGAGGACCTGCTCGTCCATCACGGACTGCTGCGCTTTCGCGCCATAACGCAGGAAAATGCCTGATGTGCTTTCAATATGGTCGAAACGGGGTCTAGACTGTCGTTTCCTGGATTTTGCCGGTTGGGCGGCGAAATCCCCGGTCGGTTGTCTCGCATTGCAGGGGTGTGGCGAGGATGGTTTCAGCGGCGTTCACCGTTCATTTCACGTTCAGCACCGATGCGTTACAACGCCGACCATGAAAACGCTTCGCTCCCACTTCCGAACCGCGACACTGGCGCTCTGTGCTGCCGGGCTGTTTGCGTCGCAGGCGATGGCGATGCCGGTCGTCGCGCCCGACCAGGCCAGCCCCATCCTGCTGGCGGCGTCCGATTGCTACGCGATCGGCCAGCAGGTGGCCGAACAGAATGGCGGAACGCTGGCCAAGGCCTCGCAATCGACACGCGGCGGTCAGCCTGTCTGCGTCATCGTCGTGCTCGTCCCCGGCAAGGACGGACAACGTCCGCGCCGTTCCGAAATCGTCGTTCCGCTGAACTGACCCAATCTTCCATCTTACGGACCTCCGTTTCCCAGGCCGCCGGAATCGGCCTATATCTGACCCCAGCTCTTCAACAGGTATCGAACTCCGCATGCGCGTACTCGTCGTCGAAGATGACAAGGATCTCAATCGGCAGATATCGGATGCGCTGGTCGATGCCGGCTATGTCGTCGACCGCGCCTTCGACGGCGAGGAAGGCCATTTCCTCGGCGACACCGAGCCCTACGACGCCGTCGTGCTCGACATCGGCCTGCCGCAGATGGACGGCATCAGCGTGGTCGAGCGCTGGCGGCGCGGCGGCCGCAAGATGCCGGTGTTGATCCTCACGGCGCGCGATCGCTGGAGCGACAAGGTCTCCGGCATCGATGCCGGCGCCGATGACTATGTCACCAAACCGTTCCACATCGAGGAGGTGCTGGCGAGGCTACGGGCCTTGATCCGGCGCGCAGCCGGCCATGCCTCGTCCGAACTGACTTGCGGGCCGCTGCGTCTCGACACCAAGGCCTCCAAGGCCGATGTCGACGGCGTGCCGCTGAAGCTGACGTCGCACGAATTTCGCCTGCTTGCCTATCTGATGCACCATATGGGCGAGGTCGTTTCGCGGACCGAACTGGTCGAACATCTCTACGACCAGGATTTCGACCGCGATTCCAACACCATCGAGGTCTTTGTCGGGCGGCTGCGCAAGAAGATGGGCATCGACATGATCGAAACCGTGCGCGGCATGGGCTACCGCATGCGTGAGCCGGAGGCGTAACTCGGAACCGCTCAAACCAACCGCAAGGACGCCGCTTTCGCTGCGTTTGTGGCCGCGTTCGCTGACGTTCCGTGTCATCGCCTTTTCCACGGTCTGGGCGATCGTGACGCTCGTTATCATTTTCACCCTCATCACCACGCTCTACCGTCAGGCCAGCGAGCGCGGCTTCGATAGCCTGCTTTCCGCGCATCTGTTCAACTTGATCGGCTCCATCGGCATTTCCGACAGCGGTGCGCTGACCGGCGCGCCAGACCTCGGCGACCTCCGCTTCTCGGAGCCGAATTCGGGCTGGTACTGGTCGGTCGAGCCCGCCTCGGAAGGCGTGCATGGCGATCTCCACTCGTCATCGATGACCACGACGATCCCGTCACCGAGCGTTGCCGAGGTGCCGTTCAACGCCAGCTTCCAGCGCAGCTACGCGGCCGAAGGCATCGACGGCGAACGACTCGAAGTGTTCGAGAGCGAATTCGTTCTCGACGCCAAGAACCGCGCCGCGCGTTTCCGCGTCATGGGCAACCAGAGCGAACTCGAACAGGAGATCGCCACCTTCCAGCGCCGCCTGCTGACCTATCTCAGCCTGTTCGGCGTCGGCATGATCGCCATCAACGCGATCGCCATCCTGCTCGGCCTGCAGCCGCTTCGCCGGGTCAGGAACGCGCTTGCCATGGTGCGTGAGGGCACTGCGCAGAGGCTCGACGGCCGTTTCCCGGCCGAGATCGAACCGCTTGCCAACGAAACCAATGCGTTGATCGAAAACAACAGGCGTATCGTCGAGCGGTCGCGAACCCAGGTCGGCAATCTCGCCCATTCGCTGAAGACGCCGCTGGCGGTGCTGCTCAACGAGGGTCGGGCGCTTGGCGGCGCCAAGGGACAGCTGATCGCCGAACAGGCTGCTTCCATGCAGAAGCAGGTCGAGCACTATCTCCAGCGCGCCCGTGTCGCCGCGCAACGCGACAGCGTCGTCTACCGCACGCCGGTGACGCCGCTGGTGCAGCGCATGGTGCGGGTTCTGCAGAAGCTCAACCCGCAGACAAACCTGTCGCTGTCGCTCCCGGCGACCGAGATCGTCTTCGCCGGCGAGCGCGAGGACCTTGAGGAATTGCTGGGCAATCTTCTCGAAAACGCGATGAAATGGGCAAAGAGTTCGGTGTTGGTCTCGGTCGTGCCTCTGACCGGCAAGGACGACCCGGCCAGCCTGTTCGAGATCAACATCGAGGATGACGGCCCGGGCATCCCTGAGGACAAGGCGCGCGAGGCGCTGAAGCGCGGACGGCGTCTGGACGAGACAAAGCCCGGAACAGGTCTGGGGCTGGCCATTGTCGCCGACCTCGTCAACGAGTATGGAGGCGTCCTGGCGCTCGAACGGTCCGGCATGGGCGGATTGAAGGCGGTGGTGCGATTGCGGAGCCTTCAGTGATGTTTACCAGGGCCAATCGACATCGGGGGACGGGAGATGTTATTGGCGGCATGTCGATTGGTCCCGTAGCGGCCGGGACCGGCCAAATTTCCGACAAATATCAATACTATGGCCACGCCGACTTCTCCGATGACGCGGCCCCCGGCGCATCCATGGCAGGCTCCAACTCAAGAAAACCGGTTGTTGGCATGAAGATTCGCGTCGCCCTTGTTTCCGCATTGCTGGCCGTTTCCGGCTGCACCACCTTGAGCGGCAAGGGCCCCACCGTAGCTCCGACACCGGCTTCGACGCCTCCTTCCAGCGGCAAGGTGACCACGACGATCATTTCGGCAATGGGCGGCGGCCTCATCAGTGGATCGATCGGCGCCGGCCTGAGCGAGGCGGAGAAGCGCAGTGCGCTCGAGGCTGAATACAAGGCGCTCGAATATACGACCAGCGGCCAGAAGGTGACGTGGAAGGGCGCCCAGGCTTCGCGCTACGGCGAGGTGGTTCCGGCACAGCCCTATCGCGTCGGTTCGCAGGACTGCCGCCAGTACACGCAGACGGTGTTCACCGGCGGGGCCGGGATCACGGCGCGTGGAACCGCTTGCCGCAACGCCGATGGCAGCTGGACGCCGCTGACCTGACAATCAATCGGAGCCGGTTGGTATCGCGCCGGTTGATGTTGATCAAGGACATGCGGCGCACCTGCCGTCAAAGCGTCGCAGGAAACCTGTGTTGGCACGGCAGAGCTCTGCCGTTATTGGAAGAACCATGCTGTTTTGGGTCATAGCCGCAATTCTCACGCTGGGTGCAAGCCTGGCGGTGCTGCTGCCGCTGGCCGCCAGCTCGAAGGGCGCGTCGTCAAGCGGCGATCACGATCTCGAAGTCTATCGCGACCAGTTGTCCGAGCTCGATCGCGACGCCGCGCGTGGCTTGATCCAGCCGGCGGAAGCCGCCGAGGCGCGTGCCGAGATCGCTCGCCGCATCCTTCGCCTTGACAATGCGGGTACGGCCGGCGGCGGATCTGTCGGGCGAGCGTCGGTCGCGGCAAGGCTGGTGGCAACCGTAGCCGTGCTGGCGGTCCCGCTGGTCAGCTGGGGCCTCTATGTCAAGCTCGGCTCTCCCGACCTGCCGTCGCAACCGCTCAGCGAGCGGTTGGCCAAGAATCCGGCCGACAGTTCTGTCGACGAACTGGTGGCGCGGGCCGAAGCCCATCTGGCCGCCAATCCTGCCGATGGCAGGGGCTGGGATGTGCTCGCACCGGTCTATCTGCGCATGCAGCGCTTTTCCGATGCGGCGGCAGCCTATCGCAACGCCATTCGCCTCGATGGCGACAGTGCCGTTCGCCAGGCTGGTCTCGGCGAGGCGATCGCCAGTGCGGCAGGCGGCATTGTCTCGGCCGATGCACAGGATGCCTTCGAGGCGGCCTTGAAGTTCGATCCGGCCAATGCGAAGGCCAGTTTCTACCTGGCCATGGCGCTGGCGCAGGAGGGCCGAACCAAGGAAGCGGTCACAGCCTTGCAGGCGATGCTGGGCAAACTGCCGCCGGAGTCGCCGTGGCGCAGTGCGGTCGAGCAGGCGCTGGCCAAATCCGGCAGCCCCGAAGTCGCTTCCGGCGGCACCACCAACGGTCCCGCTGCCGGCGATATCGACGCCGCGTCCTCGATGTCGCCGCAGGATCGGGAAGCCATGATCAACACCATGGTCGCCGGCCTCGACGACAAACTGCGACAGAATCCGCGTGACGCGGAAGGATGGATGCGGCTTGTTCGTTCTTACGTCGTGCTGGGCAAGGCCGGTCAGGCGCGTGAGGCGCTCGGTCGCGCCATTGCCGTCTTTGGAGCCGACAGTGACGAGGCGAAGAAATTCACCGGCTTTGCCGCCTCGCTTGGCCTGACGGCGACGGAGTAGAGGCAGACATGACGCGCAAACAGAAACGATTGTCGGTGATCGCGGGCGGGCTGGCTTTCCTCGGTGCCGCCACCGGGTTGACCTTCTACGCGCTTGGTCAGAAGGCGTCCTATTTCTACATGCCGGCCGATCTCACCACCGCCAGCGTCATGCCTGGCCAGCGCATCAGGCTGGGCGGATTGGTCGAAAAAGGCACGATCCAGCGCGGGCAGGGGGCGACGGTCGGCTTTTCGGTCACCGACACGCACAAATCGGTCAAGGTCACCTATACCGGCATCCTCCCCGACCTTTTCCGCGAAGAGCAGGGCGTCATCACCGAGGGCACCTTCGGCCCGGACGGCGTCTTTGTTGCCGACAGCGTGCTCGCGAAGCATGATGAGCGCTACATGCCCAAGGAAGTGGCGGATGGCCTCAAGGCCAAGGGCGTTTGGCAGGAGAGCAAGAGTGAATAGCGGGCGTCACCATGGTTGAAACCGGACATTTCGCCCTGGTCCTGGCGTTCGCGCTGTCGCTGGTGCAGACGCTCGTGCCGCTGTTTGGCGCACGCCTGAACAACCAGCGCCTGATGGCGGTCGGCGGTCCGGTCGCGTTGACTGGCTTTGCCTTGACGGCGCTGTCCTTCGCAGCACTTGCGAGCGCCTATGCGAGTTCCGACTTCTCGGTGGCGAGCGTGTGGGAAAATTCGCATTCGCTGCAGCCATTGATCTACAAGATCACCGGAACCTGGGGCAATCACGAAGGCTCGATGCTGCTCTGGGTGCTGATCCTGACTTTCTTCGGTGCCCTCGTCGCCGCTTTCGGCTCCAACCTGCCGGCGACGCTGCGCGCCAATGTGCTTGCCGTACAGGGCGCCATCGGCGCCGCCTTCTTCCTGTTCATCCTGGCGACGTCCAATCCGTTCATCCGGCTCAATCCGGCGCCCATCGAAGGCCGCGATCTCAACCCGGTTCTGCAGGATCTCGGTCTCGCCATCCACCCGCCGTTCCTCTATCTCGGTTATGTCGGCTTCTCGATCTGCTTTTCCTTCTCGGTCGCCGCCCTCATCGAAGGGCGCATCGACGCGTCCTGGGGGCGCTGGGTGCGGCCGTGGACACTGGTCGCCTGGATGTTCCTGACCGGCGGCATCGCCATGGGATCGTACTGGGCCTACTACGAGCTCGGCTGGGGCGGTTTCTGGTTCTGGGATCCGGTCGAGAACGCCTCCTTCATGCCGTGGTTGGCGGGCACCGCGCTGCTCCATTCGGCCATCGTCATGGAAAAGCGCTCGGCGCTGAAGATCTGGACGCTGCTGCTCGCCATCCTGACCTTTTCGTTGTCGCTGCTCGGCACCTTCCTGGTGCGCTCGGGCGTGTTGACATCGGTGCACGCCTTCGCCACCGATCCGACGCGCGGCGTTTTCATCCTGTGCATCCTGACGCTGTTCATCGGCGGCTCGCTGGCGCTGTTTGCGCTACGCGCCTCCCGGCTGACGGCCGGCGGCCTGTTCCATCCGATTTCGCGCGAAGGCGCGCTCGTGCTCAACAATCTGTTCCTGACCACGGCGACCGCGACCGTGCTCGTCGGCACGCTCTATCCGCTGGCCATCGAAGCCTTTTCAGCGGACAAGATTTCGGTCGGCGCGCCGTTCTTCAACCTCACCTTCGGACCGCTGATGGTGCCGCTGCTGCTGGTGGTCCCGTTTGGACCGCTGCTGGCCTGGAAGCGCGGCGATGTCTTCGCCGTCGCGCAGCGCCTGATGGTGGCTTTTGCCGCGGCCCTGCTGGCGACGCTGGTCACTGCTTTGTTCATCGACGGCGCCTCGGTGTTCGCAGCCCTGGGCGTCGGCCTTGCCGTCTGGCTGATCCTTGGCGCGCTCACCGACCTCGCGGTCAAATCGGGCGTCGGCAATGTCGGAGCAGGGATCATGGTCCGGCGCTTGCTCGGCTTGCCGCGCTCGGTTTTCGGCACTGCCTTCGCTCATCTCGGCCTTGGCCTGACCACGCTTGGCATCGTCGGCACGCTCTGCTTCGGCACCGAAAAGATCCTGTCGATGCATGCCGGCGAGACTGTCGAACTGTCCGGCCACACGCTGCGTTTCGTCGGGCTCTATCCGGCCCAGGGACCGAACTACGCAGAGGACCGCGGCCGCTTCGAACTGATCGGCGTCAGCGGCAGTCCTGTCGGCGAGATCAGCTCCGCCAAGCGGTTTTTTCCGGTGCGGCAGATGACGACGACGGAATCCGGCATCAGGACCATCGGCTTCTCGCAGCTCTACATCTCGCTCGGCGACGAGGGCAAAGACGGGTCCGTCGTCGTGCGTCTGTGGTGGAAGCCGCTGGTGACGTTGATCTGGGGCGGCGGCCTGATGATGATGGCGGGCGCGGCGATGTCGCTTATGGACCGGCGCTTGCGCGTCGGCGCGCCATCGCGTCGGCGCAAGCAGGCGAGCGCCGTGACGTCCGCGGGCCTGCCATGAACGCACGGTTCTCGCTGACCTCGATTGTCCTGCTGCTGGCGCTGTTCTTTGCCGGTACGGCCCTGGCGGTGAAGCCTGACGAGGTGCTGGCCGATCCGGCGCTGGAGGCGAGGGCGCGTGCGCTGTCGGAAGGCCTGCGCTGCATGGTCTGCCAGAACCAGTCGATCGACGAATCCGATGCCGACCTTGCGCGTGACCTGCGCATCCTTGTGCGTCAGCGCCTCATCGCCGGCGACACCGACCAGCAGGTCATGGACTACGTGGTTTCCCGCTACGGCGAGTTCGTGCTGCTGAAGCCGCGTTTCGACCTGCGCAATGCGTTGCTGTGGGGCACACCTGTCCTGCTGTTGCTGGTGGGCGGCGTTTTCATCGTGCTGACCGCGCGGTCGCGCCGAACGCTGGCGACAAAATCCCTGTCCGCCGAAGAGCAGGCGGCGCTGGACAAGATACTAGGCAATTAGCTCGGCCATTCCTCCGAGGGCCAGTCCCGCGACGTGTGAATGACGCGCAGGATAACGACGCTCTGACGGCCAGCGATCGGGCGCAACTCATAGGCAATGATGTAGGGCAGGCGGCTGATGGGCTTCTCATAGGTGCCTGTTACTCGGCCTGGCCGGCCCGTCGCCATATCACCAAGGCCCCGGCCCATTTCACGAATACGATCCGCGAGGCGTCGGGCGGCTGCAGGATTGTCCTGAGCGATAAAGGCAACTTGCTGCTTAAGATCGTCCAGCGCTTCTCGCGACCAGGCGACGGACCGCTTCACGCCTTGCCCAAGCGCCTGGCTTCCGACGATTCGATGACCGCGTTGATTTCCGCCATGGCATCGTCGTGAGGCACGACACGGCCAGCCGCCGCGTCTTCCATGCCGCGTTTGATGCCTTCAATGATATCGAGTTCGCGATCGACGTAGGCCGAGACTGCCTCGGCGGCGAGGAACGATTTGCTACGCCGGGTGTCGGTAGCGATTCGCTCCAGTTTCAGCTTGGTTTCGGAAGAGACCCGGATGGTCATGGTGGTGCTTGCCGTCATCTATGAAAGCCTTGTGCTGAGTTGTGTACAAGGTAGTACATCGGACCATCGCAACCAAGGGGTTTGTGCGTCCCTGACCCCAAAACATTACCAAAGTTTCATGTGTCGGAAATGGCGCTGTAATGTGCGCCTCTCTAATTCTCTTTCCTGAGGATGCCGATCAAGCAGCGTCCGTTTGAAAGAGGATAAGAAATCCATGAATATTGCCCCCAATTCATATTCCGTCACCCGCAAGCGTCTCATGGCTGCCGTTGCGTCCATCGCCATGGCCGGTGCGATCGGCGTCGGTGCACTGACCAGTGGAACCAGCCCTGTTCTGGCTGACGCCGTGCGCGTCGAGGCGCCGCAGGTGCCGGGCTTCGCCGATGTCGTCGAGCGCGTTTCTCCCGCCGTCGTCAGCGTCAAGGTCAAGGCCAAGATCCAGCCCGTGGCCGATGACGGCTCGGACCAGGGCGACGATCCGGACGGCATGAACAACATGCCCGACAATCCGCAGTTGCGCCGCTTCTTCAAGGAATTCCGTGGCTTTGGCGACCAGAACGGCCAGGGTGGCGGTAACCGCCGCTTCAACCACCGCGATCACAACAACGACCAGCCGCGGCCGGTTGCTCAAGGGTCCGGCTTCTTCATCTCCGATGACGGCTATCTCGTCACCAACAACCACGTCGTTTCGGAAGGCTCGGCCTTCACCGTGGTGATGAATGACGGCAAGGAACTCGACGCCAAGCTGATCGGCACCGACCCGCGCACCGATCTCGCGGTACTAAAGGTCGATGGCGTCGGCAAGTTCACCTATGTCGACTTTGCCGACGATTCCAAGGTTCGCGTCGGCGACTGGGTGGTGGCCGTCGGCAATCCGTTCGGCCTCGGCGGCACCGTCACCGCCGGCATCGTCTCGGCCCGTGGCCGCGACATCGGCGCCGGCCCCTATGACGACTTCATCCAGATCGACGCTTCGGTCAACCGCGGCAATTCGGGTGGCCCGACCTTCAACCTCAACGGCCAGGTCGTCGGCATCAACACCGCGATCTTCTCGCCGTCCGGCGGCAGCGTCGGCATCGCCTTCGACATTCCCGCTTCGACCGCCAAGCAGGTCGTTCAGGACCTGATGAAGAGCGGTTCCGTACAGCGTGGCTGGCTCGGCGTCGAAATCCAGCCGGTCACTTCCGACATCGCCGAATCGCTCGGGCTGAAGTCCAACAACGGGGCTCTGGTTTCCAGCGCCCAGGACGATGGTCCCGGCAAGAAGGCCGGCATCATTGCTGGTGACGTGATCACCCAGGTCGACGGCAAGGACGTTGCTTCGCCGAAGGAACTTGCCCGGTTGATCGGCGCCTATTCGCCTGGCAAGTCGGTCGATGTCACCGTGTGGCGCGACGGCAAGAGCCAGACGGTCAAGGTCGATCTCGGCAAACTGCCCTCGAGCGACAAGCAAGCTTCGGCCGACCAGCAGCAGCCCGCCGCTCCGGCAAAGCCAGACACGCTGGCCGATCTCGGCCTAACCGTCACCAAGTCCGAAAACGGCAAGGGACTGGTGGTGACCGACGTCGACCCCGACAGCGACGCCGCCGATCGCGGCATCCAGCCGGGCGACGTCATCACCGCTGTCAATTCCACCGAGGTGAACGGCACCGATGACGTCACCAAGGCGATGACCGAAGCAGTCAAATCCGGCCGCAAGGCAGTGCTGATGCAGATCACCCGCGACGACGCCAATCGTTTCGTCGCGCTGCCCGTCGCCAAGGGCTGACGCTGGCTCCGGAACCGGAGTTCGGTTTCGGAAGCTGTTCGACTTTTCCAGTGCGGCAGTTTCAAACACCCCCGAGCCGCCGCACGGGAAAGCATGGAGGAGCGCGCGTTAGTCAGTCATCGCGCCTTCCCCCGGCGGCAGCGGGCTTCCCATCGCCCGCTGCCGCACAATTCAAAAGCGCGGCGATGCAACAACATCGGGAGCGAGGACTTATCGCGCACGGCTTGGGATCATCTTGATCGCGATGCGCTTGGCAAAGGCCACAATGCAGATGTCTGCCACTCAACCTTCCGGCGAAATCGCGTATAACAGTCCTATGAAGATTCTCGTCATAGAAGACGATCGTGAGGCTGCGGATTACTTGCAGAAAGCCTTTGCCGAGGCCGGTCACACCGCGCATGTCGCCGGTGACGGCGAAACCGGCTTCGCGCTCGCCGATGCCGGCGACTACGACGTGATGGTCATCGACCGGATGATGCCGCGCCGCGACGGCCTGTCGGTCATTGCCGGTCTGAGATCCAGAGGCAACACGACGCCGGTGCTGATCCTGTCGGCGCTCGGCGAGGTCGATGACCGGGTCACCGGCCTGCGCGCCGGCGGTGACGACTATCTGACCAAGCCATATGCCTTCTCCGAGCTTCTGGCCCGCGTCGAGGTGCTGAACCGCCGCGCCAGCGCCAAGGAAGCGGAAACCGTCTACCGCGTCGGTGATCTCGAACTCGACAGGCTGTCGCATTCGGTCCGTCGCGCGGCGCGCGAGATCACCCTGCAGCCGCGTGAATTCCGCTTGCTCGAATATCTGATGCGGCATGCCGGCCAGGTGGTGACTCGCACCATGCTGCTCGAAAATGTCTGGGACTATCATTTCGATCCGCAGACCAATGTCATCGACGTTCATGTCTCGCGGCTGCGCGGCAAGATCGAGAAGGGCTTCGACAAGCCCATCCTGCATACGGTTCGCGGCGCCGGCTATATGCTGAAGAGCGGCTAGAGCATGATGCCAAAAAGTTGCAGACTTTTTGGGCACACATCATGCGTAAACAATGGGTTAGAGTGAAATGGTGATTCCATACTCTTGCATTTCACTCTAGCAGCATGGCTCTTTCCGTGCCAGCCATCATGAAGACGACGGCAGCGCGGCTTTCGGCGCTCTACCTCCTGCTCTTCGCGCTCTGCGCGGTGGCGCTTGTCTTCTACATGACCTCCCTGTCGGCGCGCATGCTGACGGCGCAGACCCAGGACACCATCAATGACGAGGTGCTCGGTCTGGCTCGCGCCTATCAGCGCGGCGGCCTGCCGGTGCTGGTCCGCGTGGTCGAAGCGCGCTCGCGCCAGCCCGGCGCAAACCTCTATCTGATCGCCGACGCCAACGGACAGATCCTGACCGGCAACGTACAGAGCCTGGAACCGGGCGTACTCGAAACCGAAGGCTGGACCTCGAGCCCGTTCTCCTATCAGCGTTTTGGCGAGGGAGAGCTCGAGCGTCTGCGCAATCTGCCCGCCGAGCAAGGTACCACCACCCAACCCGAGCAGAGCGACGCCCAGGCGCAGGGCGAAAAGGGTCACAACGCCATTGCGCTGGTGCTGCGGTTGCCGAACCAGATGATCATGCTGGTCGGCCGCGACCTCGGCGAGCCGGAGCGGTTCCGCGCCGTCATCCGCCGCGCGCTGATGCTGGCGCTTGGCATGATGGGGCTTGGCGGATTGCTGATCTGGTTCTTTGTCGGCCGCGCCGCGCTGAAGCGCATCGACAGCGTGTCGGAAGCAAGCCGGCGCATCATGGGCGGCGATCTCTCCGGCCGACTGCCGGTGACCGGGGCCGGTGACGAGTTCGACCGGCTCTCCGAAAACCTCAACGCCATGCTGGCGAGGATCGCCACGCTCAACGAGGGCCTGAAGCAGGTTTCCGACAACATCGCGCACGATCTGAAGACGCCGCTGACCCGGCTGCGCAACCGGGCCGAAGCGACGCTTTCCGGCAAGCACAAGACATCAGACTACCGGCAGGCGCTGGAAGGCACCATCGCCGAGTCCGACCAGCTGATAAAGACCTTCAACGCCATATTGATGATCTCGCGGCTGGAGGCTGGCTACTCGTCGGAGAACACCAACCGCGTCGATCTTGCGGAAGCCGTGCGCGATGTCGTCGAGCTCTATGAGCCGGTGGCGGAGGAGGCCGGCGTCTCGCTCGAGGCGGATGTTCGAGAGGCGACCTTCGTCAACGGCAACCGCGAACTGATCGGCCAGGCGCTGTCGAACATCGTCGACAACGCCATCAAATATTCGACCGACGCCACCGCCCAGCCGGCCGTGCGCGTGGCTATCGAGCGGGTCGGTGCATATGTCCGGCTGTCGGTTGCCGACAATGGCCACGGCATTCCCGACGACGGCGACCGCGCGCGCGCGACGGAACGTTTCGTGCGGCTGGAGAAGAGCCGTTCGCAGCCGGGTTCCGGCCTTGGCCTCAGCCTCGCCAAGGCCGTGATGACGTTCCACAATGGCCGGCTTGATCTCTTGCCTGGCAATCCTGGACTATCCGTGGTCATGAGTTTCCCGGTACGGGAGGATCACTGATGAGTACGGCTGCGAAGCGGGCGGAGAACGAATGGCTGCTGAAGCCGGCGATCAGCCTGGCTCCGCTCGACGAGGACCGTGCGCGGCAAGAGCTGGCCGAGATCGCTTCCACCGCTCGCGAAGAAGGACTGGCGCGGCTGGCCAAGTTCCTGGCCGGCAAAGGGGAGGGCCAGGATTTCCTCGCGGCCGTCTTCGATCTGTCGCCGTTCCTGCGCGATACGGCACGTCGCCGGCCGCGGATTCTGGACGGCCTCTTCGACCAGCCCGTCGAGGCTCGGCTGAAAGCAATCCGCGCCGCCATCGACCAGGCGTATCTGGCCGAGGCGGTTTCGGAATCCGGCCTGATGATGGACCTGCGTCAATGGAAGGCCGAGGCGCATTTCCTGATCGCGCTGGCCGATCTTGCCGGCGAAGCCGAAACGGCGCTGACGGTGCGGCGGTTGAGCGACCTCGCTGATGCCTGCACCCGCGCCGCTGTCGACTTCCTGCTGCGCGACGCGCATGGCCAGGGCAAGCTCAGACTGCCGGATCTCGACAATCCGTCGAAGCAATCGGGCTGGATCCTGCTCGGCATGGGCAAGCTCGGCGCACATGAGCTGAATTTCTCGTCCGACATCGATCTTGTGGTTTTCTTCGATCCGGAAGCACCCGCTGTCGTTGATCCCCTCGATGCCACCGAGCTGTTCTCGCGCCTGACGCGCCGCCTGGTGCGCATCCTGCAGGACCGCACCGAGCACGGTTATGTCTTCCGCACCGATCTGAGGCTCCGCCCCGATCCCGGTTCGACCCCGCTGGCGATCCCGGTTGAGGCCGCATTGCGCTACTACGAGGCGCGCGGCCAGAACTGGGAGCGTGCCGCCATGATCAAGGCGCGTCCGGTGGCCGGCGATCTGGCCGCGGGTGCGGCCTTCCTCAAGGAGTTGCAGCCCTATATCTGGCGCAAATACATGGACTACGCGGCGATTGCCGACGTCCATTCGATCAAGCGCCAGATCCACGCCCACAAGGGCCATGGCGAAATTGCGGTCAAGGGCCACAACGTCAAGCTCGGGCGCGGCGGCATTCGCGAGATCGAGTTTTTCGTTCAGACCCAGCAGCTCATCGCCGGCGGCCGTTTCCCGGAGTTGCGTGGCCGCGAGACCGTGCCGATGCTCGGTCAACTCGCCGCACGCGGCTGGATCACCGCCGATGCGCGCGACGCGCTGGCCCGCCAGTACTGGTTCCTGCGCCGCGTCGAACATGCCGTGCAGATGGTTGCCGACGAGCAGACGCACACGCTGCCGGAAGACGATGAGGGGCTGGAGCGCATCGCCCGCATGCTCGGCTTTGCCGATGCTTCTGCCTTTGCCATGGCGTTCCGCGCCTCGCTGCAGCAGGTCGAACGCCATTACGCGGCACTGTTCGAAACCGCGCCGGAGCTTTCGACGGGCATCGGCAATCTGGTCTTCACCGGCGATGTCGACGATCCCGACACGTTGCAGACCTTGCACGGCCTCGGCTTTCAGCGGCCAAGTGACATCTGCCGCGTCATCCGCGGCTGGCATTTCGGCCGCTATCGCGTCACCCAGTCGGCGGAGGCACGCGAAAGGCTGACCGAACTGACGCCGGCCCTGCTGCGCTCCTTTGGCCAGACGCGCCGGGCCGACGAAGCCCTGATGCGCTTCGACGAGTTTCTCGCCGGCCTGCCGGCCGGCATCCAGCTGTTTTCCCTGCTGCAGTCCAATCCGGCCCTGCTGAAGTTGCTGGCGACGATCATGGGTGCGGCACCGCGGCTCGCCGCGATCATCACGCGCCGGCCGCATGTTTTCGACGGCTTGCTGGACCCGGCTTTGCTGACCGAATTGCCGGACCGCGCCTATCTGTCGGCGCGGCTTTCCGCCTTTGTCGAGGGCGACCGGCTTTATGAGGACGTGCTCGACCGGCTGCGCATCTTTGCCTCCGAGCAGAAATTCCTGATCGGCGTCAGGCTGCTCGCCGGCTCGATCGATCCGGCTCGGGCCGGCCGCGCCTTTTCCGATCTGGCGGATCTCACCATCGAGGCGGCGCTGCAGGCGGTGACGGCCGAATTCGCGGCGCGCCACGGCACGATTGCCGGCGGCGTGGTTTCGCTGCTTGGCATGGGCAAGCTCGGCAGCCGCGAACTGACCGCTGGATCGGATGTCGACCTGATCCTGCTCTATGACCACGCGCCGGATGCCGAAGAGTCCGATGGCGACAAGCCGCTGGCGCCTTCGCATTACTACACCCGCATGACGCAGCGGCTGATCGCGGCCGTGTCCGCGCCGACGGCGGAGGGCGTGCTCTACGAGCTCGACCTGCGCCTGCGGCCATCCGGCAACAAGGGTCCGGTGGCTACCCATATCGATGCCTTCAAGAAATATCAGCGCCAGGAGGCCTGGACCTGGGAGCACATGGCGCTGGCCCGCGCCCGCGCCATTGGCGGCGACGCCGGCCTGTGCGGCGAGGTTGAAGCGGAAGTGGCGGCGGTGCTTGGACAGCCGCGCGACGCCGCCAAGGTGATGGCCGAGGCCTCGGACATGCGCGCCATGATCGAAAAAGAAAAGCCGCCGCGCGATCTCTGGGACATCAAGCTGATCCCCGGCGGCCTCATCGATCTCGAATTCATAGCCCAGGTGGCCGTCATCACCGGGCAGGTCGAGGCCGGGCCACGTGCCCCGGCCGTGCCAATTGCACGTGCCCCGGCCGTGCCAATTGCACGTGCCCCGGCCGCGCCAATTGCACGTGCCACCGGAACGGCCGAGATCCTGTCGCGTCTTGCACCGGGCTTTGCCGATGCCGGGGTCAGGCAGGCGCTTGGCGACGCCTACGCGCTCTATCTGGCGCTGACCCAGATGACGCGGCTGTGCCTCACCGGAGCCTTTGAGCGCGACGATGTTCCGCCGGGGCTTTCGGACCTGCTTCTGGCGGTGACCGACCTGCCGGATTTCGGTGTGCTGGAAGCACATCTCAAGGAGACGTCGCAAAAGGTCAGGAAGGATTTTGATCTTTTGCTTCGTACGGGATGACCGCGACAAGCGGCTATCTCGGACCGCATCGGGGGTGACGATGCAACAGGAGAAGACCATGAGAAAGTCAACCAAACTTGCCCTTGCCTTCGTAGCCCTGGCCGGCGCCGTCGGCACCACGGCCTATGCCGAAAACAACGCCAGTGAAAAAATGCGCGAGGGCACGATGATGCGCCTCAACAAGGCGATGAGCGATTCCGGCGGCACCATCACCTTCGACCAGTTTTCCGACGCCATGAACGCGCGGCTGAAGAAGCTCGTCGCCGACAATGGCGGCAGGCTGACCGTCGCCCAGCTTGCCGATGCGCTTGAGAAGGCGCGTTTCGAGCAGATGGCCAAACGCATCATCGCCCGCTACGACACCAAGGGCGACGGCACGCTGACCACAAACGATCTCACCAGTCGTGAGAAGAAAGTCTTCGCAATGCTCGACAGAAACAATGACGGCAAGATCGAAAAGAGCGAATTGCCGAAAGGCGGCCGCTTCGGCCGCCACCGTCAATGGAGTGACGACGGCGACAATAGCGATATGCAGTGAGGCTGACTGGAGCAGGCTCCGGCGGTGTTAGTCGGAGCCTGCTGCTCAGGCCGCGACCCTGATGGCCGGTGCGGCCTTCTTCACCGGAATGCGCACCGACACAATCGTGCCGACACCTTCGGTCGAACGGATCTTCAGCGCGCCGCCCTGGAGTTCGGCCAGTGAGCGCGAGATGGCGAGGCCAAGGCCGGACCCGGCGTGGCTCTTGGAGAACTGGTTCTGCACCTGCTCGAACGGCCGTCCGAGCTTGCCGAGCGCATCCTTGGGGATGCCGCAGCCATTGTCTTCGATGGTCAGCACCAGGGCGCCGGATGTGTTGCGGGCCCTGACCGATATGTGGCCGCCCTGGCCGGTGAATTTCACCGCGTTGGACAAAAGGTTGATGATGATCTGCTTGATCGCCCGGCGATCGGCGACCAGCGTCAGCGCGTCGGCGATGCGTGTTTCCACGGTGATGGCCTTTTGCGCCGCTTGCAGCGAAACGACGCGAACCGTTTCGCTGATCAGCGGGCCAAGGTCGATCTCTTCCCGGTCCAGCGAGAACTGGCCGGCCTCGATCTTGGACATGTCGAGAATGTCGTTGATGACGCCCAGCAGATATTTGCCGCTGCTGTTGATGTCGGTGGCATATTCCTCGTAGCGCTCCGATCCGAGCGGGCCGAACAGCCCCTGTTCCATCAGCTCGGAGAAGCCGATGATGGCGTTCAGCGGCGTGCGCAACTCATGCGACATGTTGGCCAGGAATTCGGATTTGGCCCGGTTCGCCGCTTCGGCCCGTTCGGTTTCCTTCATGTATTTGCGGTTGAGGTCGACCAGTTCGCGCGAACGCTCCTCTTCCGCCCGGCGGGCGAGGCTGAGATCATGGATCGTCGCCATCAGTCGGCGCTCGCTGTCGACCAGCTTCTCCTGGTGCAGCTTGATCTGGGTGATGTCGGAACCGACCGAGACGATGCCGCCGTCCCTGGTCTTCAATTCGTTGACCTGTAGCCAGCGGCCATCCGCCAGCTGGCGCTCGAAAGTGGCGCCGCCTTGCAGTCCGCTGGTGTTGGCAAGCCGCCGTTCGGAAGCAAAGGCCAGCATGCTTTCTTCCAATGCCGCACGCGTGACGCCCGGCATCACGTCGCGGTCTGAAAGCCCGTTGTCCTGCTGGTACTTGGAATTGCACATGATGAGGCGCTGCGCCGAATCCCACAGCACGAAGGATTCGTTGATGTTCTCGATCGCCGTTCTGAGGCGAAGGTCGGCCGCCTCGGAACGCAGCGCCAGATGACGCTGTTCGGTGACATCGACGGCGATGCCGATCAGTTGGATCTCCGGGGCTTCCGGATCGATGACTTGTGCGCGAGCGCGCATCCATACCCATTGGCCGTCGGAATGCCGCATCCGGAACACCTGGTCGATATGGTCGATCTCGCGTGCGACAATCCTGTTGGCGAGCTCGAACAGGTCGCCGTCCTCGGGATGGATGATCTGATCGACCTCGCCGAAGGACAGCATCGTGTCGCAGGGCTTGTAGCCGAGCATATCGTACATCGAGCGTGACCAGTACATCTTGCCGCGCACCATGTCCCAGTCCCACAGGCCGCAGCGGCCACGAACCAGTGCCATGTCGATGCGCTGATGCGCTTCGAGGTAGATGCGGTCAGCCGCCTGTGCGCGCGCCGCCTGGCCGAAATAGGCGTAGAGGATGACGATCAACACGCCGGCCGTCAGTACGAACAGGGTGACGTTCAGCGAAACAGTCTTGCGCCAGGTATCGAAAACCGCGTCCTGCGGCACCAGGGCCGCCGACGCACCCTTTCGGCCATTCGCCAGGCTGACCGCCGCATACCAGTCGCGTCCGTCGATGTTGACGTCCATGACGCCGGCGCGATCGCCGAACATGAACAAGGGCTGGCCGCCCTCGACGAGGCCGTCGAGCGAATGGCCTTGCCATGGCACCGAGCGCGGTGTCACCGCTACGATCTTGAAAGCACTGTCGGTGATGACGAGCACATGGCTGCGACCCATCGCGCCCTGACGACTGGTGGTCTCCAGCAGGTCCTGGATGGCGCCAGGCACCGTATCCGAGGTGGTGGCGAGCGAACTGGCCAGCTGGCCCGCCGCCAGCGTCAGGATCGCCTTGGCATTGCGCTCGACATCGTCGCGCTCGTTCATCAGCGACAGCACGCGCAACGCCGCGATGACGATCAGGAAGGTGATGATGAGGACGGGTATCGATCGGCGCAGCAGCGGCTCGGCGGCCAGAAGCCGCCGGTAGGCCGGTTCGGCGATGAGCCGCGTATTCCCGGCAAGGCCGTCGCTTCGCGCCTCACGATGCGCAAAAGCCGTCCCTCCGGGCGCGCCCCACGCGTCCGCCTTCGCCATAAATGGCACTCCCCGAATTTGCCTATGCTGCTTGTTGATCCGGCAAACGCCGCACATCCGAATCGTCAGTAAAGAATCAAAGGTGATTCGCCTTGTCCAGTGCTCCGGCGAAAAAAGATTAAAAATCGACTAAAATAACGCCGAAACGGCTCAACGCCCCTTCTCGAGCGCACGCTTACGCCAGCGTGCGCTCCACTATATCCCGAAGATCCGCCGACAGGTTTTCGGCGCCGGCGATCGAGAGCAGCGCTTCCCGGGCCTTGGCTTGGCGGCCAGGTTCGAGCGAACGCCAGGATCTGAGCGCCGTCGCCAGCCTTGCCGCCACTTGCGGGTTGCGTCTTTCGACCTCGAGCACAGTCTGAGCAAAGAACCAGTAGCCTTCGCCGTCGGCACGATGGAAGCCGGTCTGGTTGGCACTGGAGAACGTGCCGATCAGCGAGCGCACCCGGTTCGGATTGCCCATCGAGAAGGCCGGGTGGCCGGTCAGGGCCTTCACTGTGTCGACGGTTTGCGGCCCCGGAACGCTGGCCTGGATCTGGAACCATTTGTCCATGGCCAGCGGGTCGGACCCATAGACCGTCTCGAAGGCCGCCAGCGCCTTGATCGCCTCTGGCGAACCGTGGTGACGATGCGCGAGCACGGCAAGTGCTGCCGCGCGGTCGGTCATGTTGGTCGCCGGCTGGAAATGCCCGGCGGCGAGTGCCGCTCCACCCGGCTGCAGCGACAGATAATCCAGCAGGGTGTTGCGCAAGGCGCGTCGTCCGGCGCTCGCCGCGTCAGGGCTGAACGCTGCCTTGTCGGCAAGGCCCTCGTAGAGGCCCGAAAAAGCATCGCGGTTTGCGGTGCCGATCGCCAGCGCCAGCGCTTCGCGAGCCGCATAGATGGCATCTGGGTCGATATTCCTGCCGATGTCGCGTGCGATGTCGGCTTCGCCGGGCAATGCCAGCGCCAGCGCCCGATAGGCCGGCTCCAGCGTCTCGTCGCCGGCAATGCCGCCGGCGAGTTCGGTCAGCCGTGGCGCAAAGGCCGGCTGCTTGCCGCCGAGGATTTCTCGGAAGGCGGCGATCAGTGCGTCGGTCAGCAATGTGTTGAAGGCCTGCCAGCGCGAGAAGGCGTCGCTGTCATGGCGGGCGAGGAAGAACTGGTCGTCGGCTTTCTGCTCGACGGACAGTGTCACAGGGGCCGAAAAGCCGCGGTTGAGTGACACGGCCGGGCGCTCAGTCACGCCTGAAAACCGCACCATGTGGCGGCGCTTGCGGACATGGATGACGCCGTCCTCGACGCTGGCGCCCTCGACGCCGCTATACTCCACAGGCTTGCCGCCGGCGCCGATCAGGCCGAAAGCGAGGGGGATGTGCATCAGCCTCTTGCGGCTTTCGGAGGGTGTCGGCGGCACCGACTGCTCGATTTCGAGCGTGAATTCCCGCGCGGCCGGATTGTGCGTCGAACTGATCGTCAAATTGGGCGTTCCCGCCTGATGATACCAGAGCGCGAACTGCGACAGGTCGCGGCCGGACGCATCCTCGAACACCTTGATGAAATCCTCGATCGTCGCCGCGTCACCGTCGTGCCGCTCGAAATAGAGGTCCATGCCGGCGCGAAAGACGTCGGCCCCGAGAATTGTGCGGATCATGCGCACCACTTCGGAGCCCTTCTCGTAGACCGTCGCCGTGTAGAAATTGTTGATCTCGCGGTAGCGGCGCGGCCGCACCGGATGCGCCAGCGGGCCCTGGTCCTCGGGAAATTGGTGGGCGCGCAGCGTGCGCACTTCGGCGATGCGCTTGACCGAGCGCGAGCGCTGGTCGGCGGAGAATTCGTGGTCGCGGAAGACCGTCAGGCCTTCCTTCAGGCAGAGCTGGAACCAGTCGCGGCAAGTGATTCTGTTGCCTGTCCAATTGTGGAAATACTCATGCGCGATGATCGCCTCGATATTGGCGAAATCGGCGTCCGTCGCGGTCTCTTGGTCGGCCAGAACATATTTGTCGTTGAAGATGTTGAGGCCCTTGTTCTCCATCGCGCCCATGTTGAAATCGGACACGGCGACGATGTTGAAGACGTCGAGATCGTATTCCCGGCCGAACGCCTCCTCGTCCCATTTCATCGACCGCTTCAAGGCGTCCATCGCGTAGCCGGCCAGCTTCTCCTTGCCGGGCTCGACATAGATGCCGAGCTCGACCGTGCGGCCGGACAGGGTGACGAAACTGTCGGCGAGCTGGCCGAGATTGCCGGCCACCAATGCGAACAGATAGGACGGCTTGGGGAAGGGGTCGTGCCACACTGCATAGTGCCAGCCGTCGCCAAGGTCGCCCTTGTCGACCGGGTTGCCGTTGGACAGGAGCAGCGGCGCCTCGTCGCGCATTGCTTCTATGCGCACCGTGTAGACGGACAGGATGTCGGGTCGATCGAGGAAATAGGTGATGCGGCGAAAGCCCTCGGCCTCGCATTGCGTGCAGTAGACATGGCTCGAGCGGTAGAGACCCATCAGCGCTTCGTTGCCTGCCGGCGCCAGCTCGGTCTCGATCAGCAGTTGGAAGCGGCGCGCGGCCGGCGGCTTGAGGATGGTCAACTGGTCCGGGCTCGCCAGCAGATCCGCCGGTTTTACCTTCTTGCCGTCGATCTCGATGCGCTTGAGCGTCAGCCCGTCGCCGTCGAGCACCAACGGAGCCGACGCGGATACGCCGTCACGGCGCTCGACCGTGAGCAAGGCGGTGACGTGCGTTGCGTCTGGCGAAAGGCGGAAAGTGAGGTTGGTTTGCGGAATGAGGTAGTCGTTGGGGCGATAGTCTTCGAGCTTGAAGACCTGGCCGGTGTCCGTGCGCATTCCGTGGGTTTTCCTGTCGATAGCCTTGGCGGCGGATTGTTTCCGCCGGTCCAAGAAATTTGAAGTCCGCGCTCTTTACACGAAACAGCCCCTCGACAAAACTGAGGCAATGCCTATTTCAGGCCTTCCTTTTCCCGTCATCACCGCGAGGCACCCATTGACCGTCGTCACACCGAAATTCGGCATGGGCGCATCCGTGCTGCGGCGCGAGGATGCTGCTTTCATCCAGGGGCAGGGCCGCTATACCGACGACATCCAGCCGGCTGGCGTCCTGCATGGCTATGTCCTGCGCTCGCCCGTCGCCAAGGCCAGCTTCACCATCGGTTCGACCGAGGCGGCGAAGGCGGCACCCGGCGTGCATCTGGTGCTGACCGGCAAGGACCTGGCTCATCTCGGCGATCTCAAGTCCGGCGTCATGCAGGAACAGCCGGACGGCACCAAGGCGCCGACGCGCGACATCCCGATTCTGTGCCGCGACCGGGTCAACTATGTCGGCGATGCCGTTGCCTTCGTCGTCGCCGACAGCCGTGCCTTGGCGCAGGATGCCGCCGAACTGATCGACGTCGACTATGACGGCGAAGATGCGGCCTCCGGGACGGCAACGGCACTTGCCGAAGGCACGCCGCTGGTCTGGCCGGAGCTTGGTTCCAACCGCGCCTTCACCTACCACATGGGTGACAAGAAAAAGACCAAGGCCGCTTTCGCCAAGGCCGCCCATGTCACCCGCATCGAATTCGTCAACAACCGGCTGGTCTGCAACTACATGGAGCCGCGCTCGGCTATCGGCGAGTGGAACGGTGAGGAGAACCGCTTCGTGCTGACCACGGGGTCGCAGGGCGTGCATTCCATGCAGTACATCCTGGCCGGCCTGTTCAAGATCAAGAAGGATCAGTTGCGCGTCATCACGCCTGACGTCGGCGGCGGTTTCGGGCCCAAGAGCTTCGTCTACCGCGAATATCCGCTGGTGCTGGAGGCGGCAAAGCGGCTTGGCCGCCCGGTGAAATGGGCCGGCGACCGCACCGAGCACTTCCTGACCGATGCGCAAGGGCGCGACAATTTCGTAACGGCCGAGATGGCGCTGGACAAGGATGGCCGCTTCCTCGGCATGAAGGTGGACCTGCTCGCCAATATCGGCGCCTATATCTCGCAATATGGTCCGTTCATTCCCTATATCGGTGTCACCATGTCGACCGGTGTCTATGATATCCAGGCGCTCGACGTCTCGGTCACCGGCCTCTACACCAACACTTGTCCGGTCGATGCCTATCGCGGCGCCGGCCGGCCGGAAGCGGCGTTCCTGCTGGAAAAGCTTGTCGATGCCTGCGCCCATGATCTCGGCCTGCCGGTGGAGGAGATCCGCCGCCGCAACTTCATCCGGCCGGAGCAGTTTCCCTACCGGACGCAGACCGGCCGCCTCTACGACAATGGTGAATTCGAAGGCCATATGGAGCGCGCGATTGAACGGTCCGAATGGAAAGCGTTCCCGGCCCGGCTGGCGCAGTCGAAAGCCGGCGGAAGAATCCGCGGCCTCGGCATGGCGACCTATATCGAGGCCTGCGCCTTTCCGGGCTCGGAGCCGGCCTTTGTCGAACTCAACGGCGACGGCACGGTGACGCTGAAGATCGGCACCCAGACCAACGGGCAGGGGCATGCCACCGCCTATGCGCAGTTCCTGTCGGAAAAGCTCAATCTCGACATCGACAAGATTCATGTCCGCCAGGGCGACACCGACGAGCTGAAGGCCGGCGGCGGCACCGGGGGCTCGCGTTCCATTCCGCTGGGGGGTGTATCGGCCTCCCGCGCGGGCGAGGATCTGGCCAACAAGATCAGGCGCATCGCCGCCGACGAGCTGGAGGCCTCAGCCGGCGACATCGAGCTGTCTGATGGTGTTGCCCGCATCGTCGGCACCGATCGCACGATCGATTTTTCCGCCATCGCCAAGGCCGCCAAGACATCAGATGATCTCAAGGGCTTCGGCGAGTTCGTGCAGGACGAGTGCACCTATCCCAACGGCACCCATATCTGCGAGGTCGAGATCGATCCCGACACCGGCGCCACCGAGATCGTCCGCTACACCATCGTCGATGATTTCGGCGTCACCGTGAATCCGATGCTGCTCGCCGGCCAGGTGCATGGCGGCGTCGTGCAAGGCATCGGCCAGGCGCTGACCGAGGAGACGATCTATGGCGAGGACGGGCAGCTGCTGACGGCGAGCTTCATGGACTACGCCATGCCGCGCGCCGACAATTTCCCGTTCTTCCATTTCGAGACCCGCAACGTGCCGTCGACCACCAACGCGCTCGGCATCAAGGGGGCAGGCGAGGCCGGCACCATCGGCTCGACACCTGCGGCACTCAATGCGGTGACCGACGCGCTCTGGCGTGCCTACGGCGTCAGGCACATCGACATGCCAGCAACGCCGGCGCGCATCTGGGCAACGATCCGGGAAGCGGCTAAACCATGATCCTGAAAAGTGGGAACCGGTTTTCAGAAAAGATCATGGTCAAACAAAAAATTAGAGTCCTATCCCGACTTTGTCGGGATAAATTGGACTCGAAGTGACGGCCGGGCCGGCCCCCGACGCTGTTACAGCCGGTGGCCATGCCGGCGGGCACAACACGCTCACCGGCATCACGCTCAAGATCGTGTCGGTGGCGGTCTTCGTCGGCATGCAGACCTGTATCAAGGCGGCGGGCACCATTCCGGCGGGCGAGATCGTCTTCTTCCGCTCCTTCTTCGCCATCTTCCCGATCATCGCGTTTCTGGCCTTCAAGGGAAAACTCGGCACTGCGTTCACCACCAGGCGTCCGTTCAATCACATCGCGCGTGGCCTTGTCGGTGTCTGCGCCATGGGACTTGGCTTTTTCGCGCTGACCCGGCTGCCGCTGCCGGAAGCGATCACGCTGAACTATGCACAGCCTTTGCTGGTGGTCGTGTTCAGCTCGATCTTCCTTGGCGAGGCCATCCGCGTCTATCGCTGGAGCGCGGTCGCGGTCGGCCTGGTCGGCGTGCTGATCATCTCCTGGCCGGAGCTGACGCTGCTGAGTTCCGACGAGGCGCTCGACGATCAGGAGGTTCTTGGCGTTGTTGCCGCTCTTGTCGCGGCGGCGATCTCGGCCGTCGCCATGCTTTTGGTGCGCAATCTCGTGCAAAGCGAGCGCACCGCGACCATAGTGCTGTGGTTTTCGGTGACGGCGAGCGTCATGTCGCTGTTGTCGCTGCCATTCGGCTGGCAGGCGCTGACGCCGCGCCAGGCGGCTCTTCTGGTTGCCGCCGGTTTCTGCGGCGGCCTCGGCCAGATCCTGATGACAGCGGCCTATCGCCATGCCGAGGCCTCGGTCGTAGCGCCGTTCGAGTACACGTCGATGATCCTCGGCGTCGTCGTCGGTTATCTCGTCTTTGGCGATGTTGCCACGATTAACATGCTTGTTGGCGGCCTGATCGTCGTTGCCGCCGGGATTTTCATCATCTGGCGCGAGCGCCAGCTTGGCCTGGAGCGCACCCGCACGCGCAAGGCATCCTTGCCTGAAGGGTGATTACGACCGTTCGGCCCGCTCCTTCGCCAATCGCACCAGCATCGTCCTGGTTGGCTCATCGGCCGGGAAAAACGATTCGATCGCCAGTTCCGACAGCGTCACGTCGAGCGGCGTGCCGAACACGGTGATGGTGCTGATGAAGGACAGCACCTGATCGCCATGCGCCAGCCTGAGCGGGTGGACGATGGCATTCGGCTCGACCGGCGCCGGCCGGCTGCCTTTCAAGCCGGACGGATAAGTCCTCAGCTCACGCTCCAACTCGACCAGCACCGGGTCGCCGCTCGCGTCGTTCTGGTGTTTCAGGCGCTCAAGCAGATGCGTTCGCCATTCCTGAAGATTGACGATGCGTGGCGCGATGCCGCCGGGATGCAGGCTGAGGCGAAGCACGTTGACCGGCGGCGTCAGCAGCGAAGCCTCGCTGACATCGGCAAGGAAGGGAGCGATGGCGGCGTTGGCCGAAACCAGGTTCCAGTGGCGGTCGACAGCGAGTGCCGGGAAAGGCTCGTGCCCCTTGAGCACGATCTCGACCGCCGCCATCGCAGGCGCTAGCGTCGCGTCGGTGAGCGAGCGCTCGCCGAAGCTGGGGGCAAAGCCGGCGGCGAGCAGCAACTGGTTGCGTTGCCTGAGCGGGATCGACAGCTGCTCGGCCAGATGCAGCACCATGTCCCGCGAGGGTGCCGCGCGTCCGCTCTCGACGAAGGAGAGATGCCGCTGCGATATCTCGGCTTCCATCGCGAGGTCGAGCTGTGACATGCGCCGGCGCGTGCGCCATTCGCGAATGAGGCTACCGGCGGAGGCTTGGGCTGTTGTCATGAGGGCATGGTTAGGCCGAGAGGTGACGTATTTCAATTACCTCGGAGGTTATCGATACCGCATCCATGTCGGAGGTTGGCCACTCTCCAAGCTCAGCCAACCTCCCGCAGCTTCGCCTTCACTTCGAGGAAATCCCGCCACGCCAGCTTCTTGTGCGCGGGCGTTCGCAGGAGGTAGGCCGGGTGCAGCGTCGGCATGGCCGGAATGGCGATGCCGGACGCTGTCGTGTGGACGCGCCAGTTGCCGCGCAGTCGCAGGATGCCTTCCGTGGTGTTGAGCAAGGTCTTGGCTGAGGGCCCGCCAAGGTTGATCAGCACCTTCGGATTGACCAGCTCGATCTGTCGCTCGATGAACGGCCGGCAGATCTCGGTTTCGTGCGGCGTCGGCGTGCGATTGCCCGGCGGCCGCCACGGAATGACGTTGGCGATATAGACTGAAGTGCGGTCGAGCCCGATCGCTGCCAGCATGCGATCGAGCAGCCGGCCCGAACGGCCGACGAAGGGCAGGCCCTCTATGTCCTCGTCGCGGCCAGGTGCTTCGCCAACCAGCATGACGGCGGCTTCCGGGTTGCCGTCGGCGAATACCAGGCTCTTGGCGGTGGCCTTGAGATTGCAGCCCTCGAACGCCGCCATATGCTGGCGAAGCTCGTCCAGCGTCGTTGCCGTCGTCGCCAATTGACGCGCCAACGCCGCTTGCGCCTCGTCGGGAACGGTGGCCGATGTTGCGCGCGCAATCGGCGGCGCATTTGGTCTGTCACCTGCTTCAGGGCGAGACATATTCGTCGAGCGCTGCGGTACAGCGGTGTCGCCCGAAGGCGCCGCAGTCGGCGCGCGCTCCATAGGCTTTGGCGCAACTTCGGCAAACCGGTTCACCGGCTGGTCTTCAAGCGCCTCGTCGACGCCCACGCTGGCATAAAAGGCCAGCAGGTCGGCGATATCGGGTCTGTTGTTTGGGGAAGCGGCAGTCATGCCGGCACATTCGTTCGCATGACGGCAATTTGCAAGGCTGGCCGCGTGCTCTATCCCGTCGGTATGCGGGGATCCTGCACCAGATAGAAGGTCCAGCGCGGCGTGTAGTCGGTTATCAGGAATTCGAACCTGGCGGTTTTCAGCGGGTCGACCTTGCCGTTCCTGAACAGCAGCCGGTCATAGGGTTCGAAATCGCGATCGAAATCGGCAAAATTGCTCGACCAGATGTTGTCCGGTGTCTTGTTGCGCTGGTCGAACGAAAGCCCGTCGCCGAACACGCTCGGCTGGTTCAGAATCTCCTGCAGCTCGAACTGGAATTCGATCCAGGCCTGGCCGCTGTTGTTGAGCACGTCGATGCGCATATACATGATGCCGTTGGCGAATTCGCCGGCCGGACCGAAAGTCTGGATGGGTTTCGTGGTGCGGATGGTCAGCGTCACCGGCGTTGACGAATTCAGCTCCTCGGTGATGACCAGCGGATCATCCTTCGTTCCGATACCCGAAGCGCCGGTGATGTGAAAGCCGCCAAGTTCGTCGGAGAAGGAGTAGGCGCCCGCCGCCCAGACTTTCACTTCGTCAGCGGCGGCGGGACCCGGCGCCAACATCAGAAGGGCCAAAAGGAGCGCCCGGCGGGTCCGGCCGGGCGGGAAAAGAAAGCGCGTCGGTGAAAAGCCGGCTGGCCCAGGAATGCGCATGGCGTGAAGTATGGCCGATAAGCAAGCCGTCGAACAATTAAAAACGCAAGCGCCCGGTGCAATGCCGGACGAAAAGCACGCGCCCGGCCTTGCGATGCGCGACTTTTTGGCCAAAACCGCATTGTCACGTATGCGCCGGTTTCCTGTCGCCAATTGATGCGCTATGCAGCGCAGGAGCCAGCAAGATACCCGAATGGGATAAGCCAGTGCGGAGGGGTTGATGAGCGACATCGAACGCGAAAGCATGGAATTCGACGTGGTTATCGTCGGCGCCGGCCCGGCCGGCCTCGCCGCCGCCATCCGCCTCAAGCAGGTCAATCCCGAGCTCTCGGTCGTCGTCCTGGAAAAGGGCGGCGAGGTCGGCGCTCATATCCTCTCCGGCGCCGTCGTCGATCCGATCGGCATCGACCGACTGCTGCCGGGCTGGCGTGACGAAGAAGGCCATCCCTTCAAGACGCCGGTCACGGCAGACCATTTCCTCGTCCTTGGCCCTGCCGGCTCGTTCCGTCTGCCCAACATCCTGATGCCGCCGCTGATGAACAATCACGGCAATTACATCGTTTCGCTCGGCAATGTCTGCCGCTGGCTGGCTGGTAAAGCCGAGGCGCTCGGCGTCGAGATCTATCCAGGCTTTGCCGCGGCCGGCCTGCTTTACAATGAAGAAGGCGCCGTCACCGGCGTCGTCACCGGCGACATGGGCGTCGAGAAGGACGGCACACACGGCCCGGGTTTCGCACCCGGCATGGCGCTGATGGGCAAATATGTGCTGATCGGCGAGGGCGCGCGCGGTTCACTCGCCAAGCAATTGATCGCCAAATACAAGCTTTCCGATGGCCGTGAGCCCGGCAAATACGGCATCGGCCTCAAGGAGCTCTGGCAGGTCAAGCCGGAGAACCACAAGCCGGGCCTGGTCCAGCACTCTTTCGGCTGGCCACTCGACATGAAGACCGGCGGCGGATCCTTCCTCTACCACCTCGAGGACAATCAGGTGGCGGTCGGCTTCGTCCTCCATCTCAACTACAAGAACCCGTATCTGTCGCCGTTCGAGGAATTCCAGCGCTTCAAGACCCATCCGGCGATCGCAGGCACCTTCGCGGGCGCCAAGCGGCTCGGCTACGGCGCGCGCGCCATCACCGAGGGTGGCTGGCAGTCGGTGCCGAACCTGTCCTTCCCCGGTGGCGCGCTGATGGGCTGTGCGGCGGGCTTCGTCAACGTGCCGCGCATCAAGGGTTCGCACAACGCCGTGCTGTCGGGCATGCTGGCGGCCGAGCATGTCGCCGAGGCGATCGGCGCCGGTCGTGCCAATGACGAGCTTTCCTCCTATGAGGCGGCCTGGCGGGCGACCGACATCGGCAAGGATCTGAAGAGGGTGCGCAACGTCAAGCCGCTATGGTCGCGCTTCGGCACCATCGTCGGTGTCGGTCTCGGCGGCCTCGACATGTGGCTGAACACGCTGTTCGGGATCTCGCCTTTTGGCACGCTGAAGCATGGCAAGGCCGACTTTGCCACGCTCGAGCCTGCCGCCCAGCACAAGAAGATCGCCTATCCGAAGCCCGATGGTGTGCTGACCTTCGACCGGCTGTCCTCGGTGTTCCTGTCCAACACCAACCATGAGGAAAACGAGCCGGTCCATCTGCTTGTCGGCGACATGGAGTTGCAGAAACGTTCCGAGCACGACGTCTTTGCGGGACCCTCGACGCGCTATTGTCCCGCCGGCGTCTACGAGTGGGTGGACAAGGACGGCAACGCCGCCGCCGATCCCGCGGCCAAGGACGTGCGCTTCGTCATCAACGCGCAGAACTGCGTTCACTGCAAGACATGCGACATCAAGGACCCGAACCAGAACATCAACTGGGTGCCGCCGCAAGGCGGCGAAGGCCCGGTCTACCAGGGCATGTAAGCCACGCACCGATCGGGCCGTCTCGGCCGCCGCAAGCAAAATGTCGGCGAAGGCCCGGTCTGCCGGGGATCGACGAATATTAGGACTGTTGAAACTGCCGCGCGCTTATGGTTCCATCCCCTGACGATACGGAGATGGCCAATGCGTTTGGCGGTTCTGGCATGTCTTTTGGCGATCGGCGCGCTGTTCTGTTCCGCTCCGGCGGCCTCGGCCGGCACCAGGGTGCTGGTCAAGACGCGGACCTATGACATCACCGGGACCACGGGTCTGGCGCTGATGCAGGCGATGGACCGCAAGGGGCCGAAGCACGGCTTCATGACGCATGCCATCGCCCAGACCGGCTACACCGTGGATTGGGACCTTGACGCTGGTCAGGACAATGGCGTCTGCCGCCTGCGGCGGGCCAATGGCACGCTCAATCTCTTCTATACGTTTCCGCATGTCGCCTCGATCACCACGCCGGCGCTCCAGAAGCGCTGGACGCGGTTCTTCGCCGGCGTCCGCGCTCACGAAGAAACCCATGGCCGCCTCGCCAGGGAGATGATGCGCGCCACCGAAAGATCGATCTCCGGCCTCAGGATTGCCGACGACCAGTCCTGCTACAAGACGCGTCGCGAAGCGCAGCGGCGTATCAGGGCCACCTATGCCGCATATGAGGCGAAGCAGATCGCTTTCGACGCCAGCGAGCATCGCGACGGTGGCCATGTCGAGCATCTCGTCACCGCTTTGATAAAGCCTTGATCTTCTAGCCTGGCGTGTTTCCAGCCGGTGTCAGCGACACGGTCGCGGTCTCATGCTCGTCCGCCGGCTTCTGCTGGTTCAGCCTGAGCGAGAATTCCACCATGACCGGCAGATGGTCCGAGCCGGTGTCTTCCAGCCGTGTCGCGGAATGAATGGCCACGCCGCCCTTGCTGAAAACCTGGTCGATCGGCAGGCCGGCGAAGCGCCGCAGGAAATCCGGCAGCTTGATGTGGATCCAGGTCGGGCCGGCGGACGGCATGACGGTCAGCCCGCCGAGCGAGGCGACGCGCCGCACGGCGGCACTCCACGGCACGGCGTTGCAGTCTCCCGCCATGATCGCCGTCTCCCCGAGCGCGGAGAGCGATTGCGTCAGTTCGCCGATCTGCCAGTACTGCTCGCGTGGCCACGGCCAGCTGAGATGGATGGCCGCGACATCGACGTCGATGCCGCCGAAGTCGAAGGTCGCTGTCGCCATGGCGCCGCGCCGTTCGCAACGCGCCTCGGTGCCGGCGGCAAAGGGCCGCCGCGAGAGCAGCGCGACGCCGAATATGCCGTTCGGATAAGGGCAGAGGATTCGGTAAGGATATGCGCTGCTGATATAGCCAAGCTCGGTCGCCCACATCGCCGACACCTCGTCTAGGGTGATCACGTCGGGATTGGTCCGGCCGATCAGGGACAGCACCTTCTTCGGCGTCGGATTGTCGTAGCGCAGGTTCATCTGCAGCAGCGTGTAGGTCGCACGATTTTCGTTCTTGGCTTCATAGGCAGCCTGAACCGGCCATGGACTGGGCAAAGTGTTCAAGGTCGTGGCAAAGGCCGCCACGGCAAAAAGCAGCGCCACGGCCGCTTGCAGGCGAAATGTCGTGGCCAGCAGCGGCAGCGCGCAAAGCGCCATCAGCACGGCAAGATGGACGCGAAAATGCGAGAAAGAATCGAAGGCTGGATGCAGCGTTCCGAAAAACCCGGCCACCAGCGCGATCGAACAGGCGAGCATTGCCAGGAATGCAACCGACATCAGCAATGTCCCGAAGCTCGCTCTCTCCATGCCGCCTGCTTATCGGCAGAAATGCGGCTCAATCAAGATGACGAAATGCCCATGCGATGCGTGGAACCGGCCTATTGGAACGCCGTCTCCGAAAAACTCCTGAGCTTGCGCGAATGCAGCCGCTCCATCGGCATTTCCGCAAGCTTCTCCATAGCCCTGATGCCGATGGTCAGGTGCTGCGCCACCTGGCGCTTGTAGAATTCGGTCGCCATGCCGGGCAGCTTCAACTCGCCATGCAGTGGTTTGTCCGAAACGCACAGCAGCGTGCCGTAGGGTACGCGGAAGCGGAAGCCATTGGCGGCGATGGTCGCCGATTCCATGTCGAGCGCGATCGCCCGCGACTGCGACAACCGCTGTACCGGCCCGCGCTGGTCGCGCAGTTCCCAGTTGCGGTTGTCGATGGTGGCGACGGTGCCGGTGCGCATGATGCGTTTCAAGTCATAGCCGGACAGGCCGGTGACTTCGGCGACGGCTTCCTGCAACGCGACCTGGATCTCGGCCAGCGGCGGGATCGGCACCCAGACCGGAAGATCGTCGTCAAGCACATGGTCCTCGCGCACATAGGCATGCGCCAGCACATAGTCGCCCAGCGCCTGGGTGTTGCGCAGGCCGGCGCAGTGACCAAGCATCACCCAGGCATGCGGCCTCAGCACCGCGATGTGGTCGGTGATCGTCTTGGCGTTGGAGGGCCCGACGCCGATATTGACCATGGTAATGCCGCCATGTCCGGGCTTCTTCAGATGATAGGCCGGCATCTGTGGCAGGCGGGGGACCGCGACGCCTTCACCGGGCGCGCTTTGCCCGGCCTTGGTGATGACATTGCCGGGCTCGACGAACTCGGAATATCCGCCGCCGCCATTTGCCATCAGGTCACGGGCTCGGGCGACGAACTCGTCGATGTAGAACTGGTAGTTGGTGAACAGCACGAAGTTCTGGAAATGCTGCGGTGTGGTCGCCGTATAGTGCGACAGGCGATGCAGCGAATAGTCGATGCGCTGCGCCGTGAAGGGCGCCAGCGGCCGAGGCTCGCCAAAGGCCACTTCGAAAGTGCCGTTGGCGATCTGGTCGTCGGTGCCGTCGAGATCCGGCACGTCGAAGAGGTCGCGGATCGGCCGCTTGATGCGCTCGGCCGCCGCGCCGTCGACATGGGTGCCTTCGAGGAAGGCGAAATGCAGCGGGATTGGCGTGGTCGATTCCGACACCGTGACCGCAACCCCATGATTGCGCATGATCAGACGCAGCTGCTCGACAAGGTAGCTTTCAAACAGGCCCGGCTGGGTGATGGTGGTGGAAAAATGCCCCGGCGTCGGCATATGGCCATAGGCCTGGCGTGAGTCGATCTGGGTGAACGAGTTGGTGGTGACGCCGATCTCTGGATAAAAGGCCCGGTAGCGCTTGCCATTGTCGCCGCCCGCTGCCGCCAGTTCTGCAAAGGAGTCGCGCAGGAATTTGGTGTTGCGGTCGTAAAGCACCTGCAGTGCCGCGACTGCCTTTTCGGCACTATCAAAGCTTTGCCGGCCAAAAGGCTCCGGCATGACGACAGATTCGATGGCTTGTGGGTAGATTCGCTTTTCCATGGCCCAATATAGAGACTTGGATCGGCACTTGGGAGGGGTGACGCGACCGAAGCGGCCGAAAGCGCCATTTTTCTTCAACCGCGCTGCAGGCTGACCAGGAGCACGAAGCCGACGCCGGACTTCTTCAGGGCTGGCGCGTCGATCGTCGAGCCGGCGTCAGTGCGCATCATCGGCACGGCCAGAACCGGAGCGGCCAGAACCGTCAGGATAAGCGCCGCCCGCGGCAGAAGCCGAAGGGTCTTGAGAGCGTTGGCGGCGATGCGGTTCATGGTGTTTCAGCTTTTCTTTTCGGGGTCTTGGTTTCTTTGTTCAGTTGCGAAGATGGGTGGGGCAGGCGAGGCGGCAGGCTCTGGAACTGGCTTCGTCCCAGGCGCGGGCCGGACGGCCCGCTTCGGCGACGAGGATGGCGAAGAACATTCCAAACAGGCTCATCAGCAGGCAGACGATGGTGAAGCGGCGAGCAAGCATCGGGTCGGGTCTCCTTCAACACGCCGGAGAATGCCCTGATGCAACTGAACCGGCTCTGATGCCGGCGTTCATCTGCGGTTCAAAATGATTGACGGGATTTTGACGGTGCCGGCGTCGGTTTCGGCAGGTGCCGGCGAGACCAGGGCATTGCGCCTCGACAAACGAAAACGGGGCCTGTGGGCCCCGTCCTCATGTCGGAAGGATGTAGTCGATCAGAGCTTGTGCCAGGTCTGGCTCTTGCAGATCAGTCCGCCGAGCACGCAGCCGCTCATCTTGAGAGAGGCGCCCGACAATGTCGCCTTGCCCGAATAGGTCTTGTCGTTTGCCGGATCGGTGATGTTACCGGCATATTTGTTGTCGCCTGTCGCCTTGAGCGAGCCGATGGTCTTGCCGGCATATTTGCCGGACTTGAGCGTGATGGAAAACGAGCCGCCGCCAACGATGGCTGCGGTGTCGCCGGCCTGCGTCTTCCAGTTGCCCTCGATCGGATCGGCCCAGGCCGCACCGGCCATGATCAATGTGGCCGCAAGGGCCAGGCTCAATTTTCGAAACATGTCTTCCTCCCTTTGGATGTCCGGCCGGATGCTCCGCCTCGCCGGTCTGCCGCTTACGCAAACGTAAGCTAATCCAGCTCCCAGCAAAACAAAAGCGGTGCCGCAACGGAAGATTTTCGGATTTTGAAAGTCCCTGAAAGCGCCTCCTGGCCAAGGAAATGAAACGATCGGCGCTTCGCCTTTGTCTCCCGTGGTTAGCGAAGTCTTGACTTGGCGTCAGAAAATTTTCGTCAAATTTGACGCAAGCAGGCTGAATTGCTGGCTTTGTATCCTTAACGAATTTTCGCGTTTACCTCTTGTTTTAGCTTTGTTTTCCTCAAATTAAGCACGCCATTTAACGGCGGATTCAAGCCTGCACGGCATTCTCGAAAGCATCGGAAGAGCAGCCGGCAAGCACGAAAGAAGGCAGCTCTCGGGAGCCTGACAGGGGCCGGAAACAGGGGATTGAAATGGCACGTTTTGAAATGCTTGAAGCAGGTTTCGGCGCCATGGGGGCAACTGCCCAGGCCGACATTCTTTTCGAACTGGGCATGATGTATGCGACCGGCCGCGATTGCGAGACCGATGTCGTTGCCGCCCACAAATGGTTCAACATCGCCGCGATCAAGGGCTCGGCCCGCGCCGCGGAACTGCGCTCGGAACTGTCGGCGGCCATGTCGAAGGTCGAGATAGCCAAGGCGCTTCGCGAAGCCCGCGAATGGATGACCATGCACTGAGATCTGCCAATCGCGGACAGGCCTATAGAAGACAGGGAAGCTCCGGGATCAAGACTGCACAGACAGCCAGACCCGGCGGAACAGAAGGCCGCGCAAGACGGTCAACGACATAAAAGAAAGAACGCGGCAGGCCGCAGGGCCCAGTCGTGCGCGACACAGGGAAGGTGAGCGGGATTTTTAGGCGCGGGGGCGCCTGGAGATTGCTCGACGGGCAAAAAAGCCACGACCAGCCGGAATAAGGCTGGCGTGGCTTTTTGCGTGGATGACGTCTTGCAGGCCCAATCGAGCGGCGCCAATGCGCCTAGACAGGCCCAAGGAAGGATGAAATTGTCCGGCCTCTCTGGAAGAAGCGCGGCCGGGGCGGCCGCGCGTGAGTGGAGGAGTTCTACCATCATGAAAAAATTGAGTATTTTGAACGCGGCCATATTCGGCCTGATGATGAGCACGCCGGTCGCATTCGCCGACGACATCACCTTTGCGGTGATCGGCCCGATGACCGGACAGCTCGCGACCATCGGCGATCAGTTCAAGCAGGGCGCACAGGCCGCTGCTGACGCCATCAACGCCGCTGGCGGCGTCAACGGGTCGATGATCAAGCTCGATATCGAAGACGACCAGTGCGATCCCAAGCAGGCCGTGTCGGTCGCCAACCGCGTCGTCGCCGACGGCGTCAAGTTCATCGACGGCCATGCCTGCTCGGGTTCGAGCATTCCGGCCTCGGCCGTCTATGCCGAAGCCGGCGCTCTGATGATGAGCCCGGCTTCTTCCAACCCGGTGCTGACCGACGCGGCGGCCAAGGCCGGCTGGCCGACGATCATGCGCCTTTATACGCGTGACGATGCGCAGGGCGCCTTCATCGGCCCATGGATCGCCAAGAAGTTTGCCGGCAAGAATGTCGTCGTCCTGCATGACAAGAGCGCCTACGGACAGGGCGTGGCTGACGCCGTCAGGGCAACGATGAATGCCGGCGGCCTCAAGGAGGTCTATTATGACGGCATCAACGCTGGCGAGAAGGACTATTCGGCTCTCGTCACCAAGCTCAAGGACTTGAAAGCCGACGTCGTTTATTTCGGCGGCTATCATCCTGAAGCTGGCCTGATCCTGCGTCAGTCGGCGGAACAGAACCTGAAGTTCCAGCTGATCATGCCGGACTCCATCGCCTCGCCCGAATTCTGGCAGGTCGCTGGCCCGGCCGGCGAGGGCACCATGTTCGTCTTCCCGTCGGATCCCCAGGCAAAGCCGGAGGCCAAGGCAGCTGTCGAGAAGATCAAGGCCGGCGGTTTCGTGCCAGAGGGCTTCACGCTGTTCTCTTACGCCACCATCCAGGCTTTCGCTGAAGGCATCAAGCGCGCCGGCAGCGACGATCCGGCCAAGGTGGCCGAAGCATTGAAGAACGGCACGCCGATCAGCACTGTTGTCGGTGATGTCACCTTCGACGAGAAGGGCGACCTCAAGAATGCCAGCTACGACATCAACCAGTGGCATGACGGCAAATACGCGCCGATCGCGCAGTAATCGCCCTGGCGACTGGATAGCATAGAGAAATGGCCGGGCTCGTCCCGGCCATTTTCTTGTGGTTTGTCTTTCCGAGCCGTCAGCTCACTGCTGCGGTAGAGGCGTTTTGGTCCTCGACGAACCGCACCAGCACAGTCCCGTCGGTGACCTGCGCGCCCTCTGTGGCGATCTCGGCGATCACGCCGTCATGCGGCGCGGCGATGGTGTGCTCCATCTTCATCGCCTCGAGGATCAGCAGCGGTTGGCCCTTGGTCACGGCATCGCCTATTGCCGCGCGCACCAGCTTGACCAGTCCCGGCATCGGCGCGCGCAGGCTGCCGGCACCTGCGGCCGCATCGTCGGTTCGTGCCAACGGGTCCGGCACGGCGAAAGTATAGCCAACGGCGCCTTCGAACACGGTGATGTGGCCTGGCCAGCAGGCGAGGCGCGGCGCGGCGCGAAAGTCATGCGAATTTGTATTGTCATACGGTGCATCCAGCGCGACCTGGAATCGCCCGTCTGGCCGCACCGAAACCTTCGCCGCGATATCGTCTTCGCCGAATTTCAGCCGCGTGCGCCGCGCCACGCTGTGGAAATGCGCATAGCCGGCAAGCGACGACCACGGATCGTCGGATGGCGGCGCTGCTCCGGCGCCGGAGGCCGCAACGGCGGCAGCAGCAATGGTTTCGCCGCTCGGCGGCGCGACCTCGGCCAGCGCCGTCTGGTGCCTGGCGATCAGGCTGGTGTCGACATCGCCTGCGGCAAAGTCCGGATCGGCGGCAAGAGCGGCAAGAAAGGCGGTGTTGACGGTCGAACCGGCGATCTCGGTTCGCGACAGCGCCGCGCCGAGCGCGTCGAGTGCCGCCTGCCTGTCCGTTGCGTGGACGACCAGCTTGGCGATCATCGGGTCGTAATAGGGCGAGATGGCGTCACCCGCCCGCACGCCGGTCTCGATGCGCATCGTGGCGCCTTCGGGGGCTGCATTCGGAAATTTCAGATGATGCAGCGTGCCGGTTGCCGGCAGGAAGCCCTTTGCCGCGTCCTCGGCATAGATGCGCGCCTCGAAGGCATGGCCGGCGAGCGCGATCTCGCTTTGCATCTTCGGCAGCTTTTCGCCGCTGGCGACCCGCAACTGCCACTCGACCAGGTCGGTGCCGGTGACCATTTCGGTGACCGGGTGCTCGACCTGCAGGCGGGTGTTCATTTCCATGAACCAGAAGCGGTCGGCCTTCAGGCCTTGCGAGGCATCGACGATGAACTCAATGGTGCCCGCGCCCGAATAATTGATCGCCTTGGCGGCCTTTACCGCCGCCTCCGTCATCGCCTTGCGCAGCGCCTCGGTCATGCCAGGGGCGGGCGCTTCCTCGATCACCTTCTGGTGGCGGCGCTGCGCCGAGCAATCGCGCTCGTAGAGATGCACCGCATTGCCGAAATTGTCGCCGAACACCTGCACCTCGATGTGCCGCGGCTTGTCGACATATTTTTCGACCAGAACGCGGTCGTCGCCGAAAGCGGCTTTCGCCTCGCGCCGCGCGCTGGACAGCGCTTCGGAAAACTCGTCGGGATGCTCGACCCGGCGCATGCCCTTGCCGCCGCCGCCGGCGCGCGCCTTGATCAGCACCGGGTAGCCGATCTCGCGTGCCTTGGACGCGAGCAGCACGATCTCCTGCACCTCGCCATGATAGCCCGGCACGACCGGCACGCCGGCCTTTTCCATCAGCCGCTTGGCGGCATCCTTGAGCCCCATGGCACGGATCGAGGCCGCCGACGGGCCGATGAAGATGAGCCCCGCCGCCACCACCTGGTCGACGAAATCGGGGTTTTCCGACAGGAAGCCGTAGCCGGGATGAATGGCTTGCGCGCCCGTTGCCAAAGCCGCGGCGATGATCTTGTCGCTGCGCAGATAGCTTTCGCCGACGGGCGAGGCGCCGATATGCACCGCCTCGTCGGCCATCTCGACATGCAGGGATTTCGCGTCGGCATCCGAATAGACGGCGACGGTGCGCACGCCCATCTTCCGCGCCGTGCGGATGACACGACAGGCGATCTCGCCGCGATTGGCGATCAGGATCTTGGCGAACATGGAGCCTCCCTAGCCACAATTTGCTTGGAGCGACGCAGACGTTCCTTTGCGCCCCCGTGCTTGGCAGTCCAGCCCTTGGCGTCGGCCTCTCCCTTACCAAGGGAGTGCTCTACGAATGATGCACGTTGGCCGGTCATCACATCCTGAACACGCCGAAGCGCGTCTCCTCGATTTCGGTGTTGAGCGCGGCGGACAGGCTGAGCGCCAGCACGTCACGCGTCTTCGCCGGGTCGATAATGCCGTCATCCCAAAGGCGAGCGGACGAATAGAGCGGGTGGCCCTCATGCTCGTATTTCATCAGGATCGGCTTCTTGAATTTCGCCTCTTCCTCGGCGCTCCATTCGCCGCCCTTGCGCTCGATGCCTTCGCGCTTGACCATGGCGAGCACGGTTGCCGCCTGTTCGCCGCCCATCACCGAGATGCGGGCGTTCGGCCACATCCACAGGAAGCGCGGTGAATAGGCGCGGCCGCACATGCCGTAATTGCCGGCGCCGAACGAACCGCCGATGATCATGGTCACCTTCGGCACGCGGGCGGTGGCGACTGCCATCACCAGCTTGGCGCCGTCCTTGGCGATGCCGCCCGCTTCGTATTTCCGCCCGACCATGAAGCCGGTGATGTTCTGCAGGAAGACAAGCGGGATCTTGCGCTGGCAACAGAGTTCGATGAAGTGCGCGCCCTTCAGCGCGCTTTCGGAAAACAGCACGCCGTTGTTGGCGATGATGCCGACCGGCATGCCATGCAGATGGGCAAAGCCGGTGATCAGCGTGATGCCGTAGTTCTGCTTGAACTCATCGAATTCCGAGCCGTCGACGATGCGCGCGATCACCTCGCGCACGTCATAGGGCTGACGCAGGTCGGTCGGCACGATGCCGTAGAGTTCATCCGCCGAATGAAGCGGCGGAATCGACTTCTGTAAGTTCAGGCTTACAGTCTTGTTCCGATTCAGGTTTTTGACGATGCGGCGGCAGATGGCGAGCGCATGGTCGTCGTCCAGCGCGTAGTGGTCGGCAACACCGGAAAGCCGTGTGTGCACGTCGGCGCCGCCGAGGTCCTCGGCGCTGACGTCCTCGCCGGTGGCCGCTTTCACCAGCGGCGGGCCGCCGAGGAAGATGGTCGCCTGGTTGCGCACCATGATCGTCTCGTCGGACATTGCCGGCACATAGGCGCCGCCCGCCGTGCAGGAGCCCATGACGCAGGCGATCTGCGGAATGCCTGCCGCCGACATGTTGGCCTGATTGTAGAAGATGCGGCCGAAATGCTCGCGGTCGGGAAACACCTCGTCCTGGTTGGGTAGGTTGGCGCCGCCGCTGTCGACGAGATAGATGCAAGGCAAATTGTTCTGCAGCGCAATCTCCTGCGCCCGCAGATGCTTCTTCACGGTCAGCGGATAATAGGTGCCGCCCTTCACCGTGGCGTCGTTGACGACGACCATCACCTCGGTGCCCTCGACGCGGCCTACGCCGGCGATCATGCCGGCCGACGAAATCTCCTCGCCATACATCGACCATGCGGCGAACTGACCGATCTCGAGGAAGGGTGAGCCGACATCCAGCAATTGCGCGAGGCGCTCGCGCGGCAGGAGCTTGCCACGGGAAACGTGGCGCTCACGCGCTTCCTCCGAACCGCCGCGCTCGACGGTGGCAGCCTTCTCCGCAATGTCGGCGACCAGCGCCCGCATGCGCTCGGTATTGGCACGGAATGTTTCGGAGGAGGGCGAGATCTGGGTGTGGAGTACTGCCATGCTACACCCCCTCCGCCATGATCTCGCGGCCGATCAGCCAGCGGCGGATTTCGCTGGTGCCGGCGCCGATCTCGTAGAGCTTGGCGTCGCGCAACAGGCGGCCGGTTGGATAGTCGTTGATGTAGCCATTGCCGCCAAGCAGCTGGATGGCGTCGAGCGCCATCAGCGTCGCCTTCTCGGCGGCAAACAGCACGCAGCCGGCGGCATCCTTGCGTGTCGTCTGGCCGCGGTCGCAAGCGGCGGCGACGGCATAGACGTAAGCGCGTGCGGCGTTCATTGTCGTGTACATGTCGGCCAGTTTGCCTTGCACCAGCTGGAACTCGCCGATCGGCTGGCCGAACTGCTGGCGCTCATGAACATAGGGGATCGCCACGTCGAGGCACGCCGCCATCAGGCCGATCGGGCCGCCGGCAAGCACCGTGCGCTCATAGTCAAGACCCGACATCAGCACCTCGACGCCGCGGCCTTCCTCATGCAGCACGTTGTCGAAGGGCACCTCGACATTCTCGAACACCAGTTCGCCGGTGTTGGAGCCGCGCATGCCGAGCTTGTCGAGCTTTTGCGCCACGGAAAACCCGGCCATTGCCTTCTCGACGATGAAGGCGGTGATGCCGCGCGATTTCCGTTCCGGATCGGTCTTGGCATAGACGACCAGCGTCTCGGCATCCGGCCCGTTGGTGATCCACATCTTGGTGCCGTTGATCACATAGCGGTCGTTGCGCTTTTCGGCGCGCAGCTTGAGCGAGACGACGTCCGAGCCGGCGCCGGATTCCGACATCGCCAGTGCGCCGACACGCTCGCCCGAGCACAGCGGCGGCAGGAATTTTTCCTTCTGCGCCGTCGTCGCCCAGCGGTTGATCTGGTTGACGCAGAGGTTGGAATGGGCGCCGTAGGAGAGGCCGACCGAGGCCGAAGCGCGGGAAATCTCTTCGACGGCGATCACATGCGCGAGATAGCCCATGCCGCTGCCGCCGAAATCGGGGTCGGCGGTAATGCCGAGCAAGCCGAGTGCGCCGAGTTCGCCCCACAGATGCGCCGGGAATTCGTTCGAGCGATCGATGTCGGCGGCGATCGGCGCGATGCGGTCCTGGGCGAAGCGCCGCACCATGTCGCGCAGCGCCTCGATCTCTTCGTCATGCCCGAAGCTGAGCGTGTTCGTGTACATGTCGTTCCTCCCCGGTACCGATCCTCGCGCCAACCAGGCGCATTGTCATTGAAAGATATGTCGCTGTTACTTCACCGATCGACAGCCGTTCGCCCGGCCGAAACCAGACGATGACGCCGGTCATCATCTGGATCAGCGCCATCGCCGTCAGACCGGTGTCGTCGACGCTGAAGACATCAGCCTCGGCGCCGTCGCGCAGGATGGCGCGCAGCTCCTTTTCGTAAGCTGTACGCATGCGCAGGATCTGGGTCAGCCGTTCGGGCGACAGGCTGCGCAATTCCATGTTCGACACATGCGTGGCGTGCCGGCGCTCGATATGAAAAGCGATGTGGTTTTCGACATAGGCCGAGAGCCGTTGCGCGGGATCTGCACTGACGGGGCGGGCTGCTTCCCACGCATCGGTCAAACCTTCCATGTGCTCGCGCATCAGCGTGAACAGGAGCTCTTCCTTGGTTGGAAAATAACGGTAGAGCGCGGCGGCCTGGACGCCGACTTCGCTGGCGAGCTGGCGCATCGACATCGCCTCGTAGCCAAAACGCGCGATGAGATTGGTCGCCGCCTCACGGATGGCCGCTTCGGTCCTTTCGCCATCGGATCCGGTGGTGCGTGCCATGTCAGCTCCTCTACGGAGCAATAATAAAACGAACGTTCAATTAATTCAAGAGACCTGAACAAAATCCGCCTTCATGCAACGATCCTGAACCCAACGAAAGCGTTTCCGGCTGCCAACTCCTCGACGTCGATGCTGGAAACCGAAGCCCCGGCCGGCCCTTCCCAGAGTCGCTCGATCATTGTCGAGACCGCTTCATCGAGGCCTGCGATCTGGGTCGTTACTGACCCATCCGCTTCATTGCAAACCCAGCCCGCAAGACCAAGGCCTGTGGCCTCGCTCCGAACCCAGATTCTGAAGCCGACGCCTTGCACATTGCCGTAGATGCGCGCCCGCACATTCCTGCGATGACCAGTCATGAATCTCTCCAAGCCTGTCTCGATGAATCTGGCGCACGGTGCAAGGAATGCAACCTGAGAATTGCGGGCACGACGCGGTAGCTAGGCTCCTGGCCTTTTGAAATTTAATTGACTCAGTCCACTAATTTTGGAAAATGAGCTGCCTTGTTAGGAGCTGGACCCAGATGTTGGATGAACGAAAAGCATTGGTGGCCGATATCAGGCGCTTCAATCGCTTCTACACGCGCACCGTCGGCCTTCTCGACGAAACGTTGACACAAAGCGCATTCACTTTGACCGAGGCGCGTGTGCTTTTCGAACTCGGCCACCTTGATCGTCCGGCGGCTTCTGAAACCGCAGGCGAGCGGGGTTTTCTTGCCAAGGCTTTTCATCTGGAGATGGCCCCCACTGCCTCCGACATCGCCAGGCAACTGCGCGTCGATGCCGCTTATCTGACACGAATTCTACGCAAATTCGCCGGCGAGGGACTGATCGCGACCCGGACCGATCCGGTCGACAAGCGCCGGCGGATTCTGTCGCTCACGGCAAGAGGCGAGGCCGCCCTTTCAGGGCTCCAGGCCGCGGCGGATCGGGACACGGCGCGGCTGATCGAAAGCGTGCCCGACGACAGGTTGCAGGAACTGGGCAGCGCCTTGCGCAAGGCGGGGGAATTGCTGGGCGATTCCGCCCGTGAGAACAGCGAGGTGACGCTGCGGCCGCATCGCGTCGGCGACGTCGGCTGGGTCGTGCAGCGGCAGGCCCAGCTCTATGCCGAGGAGTATGGCTGGACGATCGAGTTCGAGGCCATGCTCGCCGAGATCGGCGCCGATTTCATCCGCAATTTCGCGCCCGGCCGCGACTTCTGCTGGATCGCCGAACGCGGCGGTCAGCCAGTCGGCGCGGTGTTTCTGGTTCATCAGGACGGCGAAGTGGCCAAGCTGAGGATGCTGCATGTCGAGGCGTCGGCGCGCGGCCTCGGCATCGGCAAAAGCCTGGTCGCGGAATGCGTGAACCAGGCTCGCGCCTGCGGCTACATCAGGCTGGTGCTGTGGACCAACGACATCCTCGTCGCGGCGCGCGCGATCTACGAGCGCGCCGGCTTCAGGCTGGTCTCTCAGCAGCACCACCACAGTTTCGGCAAGGAATTGACCGGCCAGACCTGGGAACTGGATTTGTAGGCAGCTTTTGCTGCTGGTTTGCTTACAAACGGAATCCTAGTTTCCCCGCGCCGCTGCCAGCGCACCAGGCAACTCCTCGGCAAAAATATCGAGCTCGTGATCGAGGCCGACGCTGACGCGGATACAGCGGTCGAGCACGGGCACCATCGGCTTGCGAATGAACACGTCGCGTGACAGCAGGCCTTGCAGGACTTTCAGCGCGAAGGCGCCGTCGCGGCCACAGTCGATGGTGACGAAGTTGGTTGCCGACGCCAGTGGCTTCAGCCCGTTGTCTTCGGCTATCCCGGCGATGCGCCGGCGGCCGGCCGCGACCCGCGCCACCACGCTCCTGAGATAGTCCTGATCGGCAAGCGCCTCGACGCCGGCGATCTGCGCCATGCGGCTGACGCCGTAATGGTTGCGGATCTTCTCGAAGTCGCGGATCACCTGGGCTTCGGCCACTGCATAGCCACAGCGTATGCCGGCCAACCCATAAGCCTTCGAGAAGGTACGCATGCGGATGACGTTTGGCCTGGAAATATCGATCGGCGGCAGCGCCGAGGCCGGTCCGAGTTCGCCATAGGCCTCGTCGAGCACCAGCATGGTGGTTTCCGGCAGCGCCTCGATGAAGCGGATGAGCTCACCCGCCTCCCACCAGCTGCCCATCGGATTGTCCGGGTTGGACAGATAGACCAACGGCGCCTTGTCCTTGCGCACCGCCGCCAGCAGGCCATCAAGGCTTTCCCTGTCGTTCTCGTAAGGGACCGCCACCAGCCGCCCGCCGACACCGGCAATATGGAAGTTGAAGGTCGGATAGGCGCCGAGCGAGGTGACCACCGCATCGCCAGGCGCCACATACATGCGTGCCACCAGGGCGAGCAGGCCATCGATGCCTTCGCCGACAACGACGTTCCCGGCCTTCACGCCGTGATGCGCGGCAACCGCCACCTTCAGATCATGATTGTCGGGATCGCAATACATCCACATGTCGCCGGCGATCTCGGCCATGCGCTCGATGACGCGCGGCGAAGGCCCAAAGCTGCTCTCATTGGCGCCGATGCGGGCGCGAAAAGCGCGGCCACGCTCGCGCTCCTGCGCTTCGGGGCCGACAAAGGGCACGGTCGACGGAAGCGCGTCGACGAGCGGCGTAAGGGGAGGGCGCTGGCGCATGGCAAAAGGCTCAGTTGGAAAGGGGCCTTCTTGCTAGCGCGCCGGGTGAGCTGGTGCAAGTTGCCGCGAGACAGATCCCTGACGCTGGATTCCTGCGGCTCTTTTTGCTAGCCAGACGTGATGAGCAATCGATTGCCACCAGCCTGGTCCAAGCACCTCAAGGGCCCTGCTGGACCCAAAATCTCTCAGCAGAAAATCGTGCAGCCGACAGCCGTACCGTTGTCGCGCGCACAAGCAGACGAAGCGTTGCTGAGACAGGCGCTCCAACTGCAGGAGGCGAAGCGGCTTGTGGACGCGGAGGAATTGTGTCTTCGCGTTCTAGCCCGCACGCCCAATCACGCGTTGGCCCTGTATATACTCGGCACGCTGGGGCTCGGTGTCGATGACGAGCTGGCCATCAAGTATTTTGCACGAGCCGTCGCCCAGGAGCCCAACAATCCCTATTATCGGCTCAGCCTGGGCGAAGCCTGCCTGAAGGTTGGCGACTATCCGCCGGCAATCAGGCACCTGGAACGCGCCTGCGAATTGAAGCCCGACCTGATGGAGGCCCTTTGCGGATTGGGCAAGGCCTACTCCAGGTTTGACAGGACGGACATAGCCTTGCCGCTCTATGAGAAGGTGCTCGAAATCAATCGCGACCACCCGACGGTTCGAATGGACTTGGCGACCCTGCTTATCAGCCTCGGACGTATGAACGAAGCGACTAGATATCTCAAAGAGACTATCGACCGTCGGGTTAGCGTCCCAGATGCCTATCAGACTCTGGCTAACATTCGGAAGTTCTCCGAGGAGCCACCAGAACTTAAAGAAATTCTCGGCGAAATTTCCAACCCGTTAGTCTCGGATCCCTACGCCCTTCATCTTGCGGCAGGCAAGATATTGAACGATCTTGGCCGTTATGATGAAGCAATGGATTGTTTTTTGAAGGCCAAGGCTGTCAAACCCCACGATGATTTCGAGATCGAACCCTATCGCAAGCGTGTTGGTTCCATCATCCGATTATTCAATGCGGAGTTTCTGGCAGCCAGGGCGGAATATGGCGATCCGTCTGAAACGCCCGTATTCGTCTTAGGAATGCCACGCTCAGGCACAACGCTGACTGAGCAAATTTGCTCAAGTCATCCTGATGTTCATGGGGCTGGCGAACTCACCAAACTTGGACGTGTGGCCGTAGCCACCGGTCTTGCGAAGGTGCCGGAAGAGTCCTTTGGAAAAGCGATCCAATCGATGACAATACGTCAATCGCAGACCTTCGCCGAGGACTACCTAGCCAATCTGCATCTCTATGCGCCCTCAGCGGTGCGAATTGTCGATAAAATGCCACACAATTTCGAGGTTATCGGCCTTATTGCAATTCTTTTTCCAAATGCTCGGATTATCCATTGCAGACGTGACGCCATAGATAATTGTTTATCACTGTTCACTTCGAATCTGAACAAAAGCCACGCTTATATCGGGAGTCTGAAAAGTCTTGGGCTATACTATCGCGAATATGACCGCTTGATGCGCCATTGGCATACGGTGTTGCCCGGACGGATTTTTGAGAATCGCTATGAAGACCTTGTTTCCGATCAGGAAGGGCAATCGCGCCGGTTGATCGAGCATCTTGGTCTGGCCTGGGATGATGCTTGCCTTCGCTTCTTCGACAAGGCTGGATCCGTCAGGACGCTCAGCCGCTGGCAGGTCCGCCAGCCCATCTATAGGTCATCGGTCAAGCGCTGGAAAAATTATGAAGGCAGGCTCAGGCCACTGATAGAGGCCCTCGGCGATCTGGTCGAGCTCTGACTAACCCGCACCGTATTCAAGCTATTTCGTTGGCGCCAGTACGGGCGAAAGCGCGGCCGCTCTCGCGCTTCTGTGCTTTGGAGCGACCAACAGCACTGCCCGGGAGGCCAGGTCGAGCCGCGTTAGCTCGCTTTGAAAACTGCCTTCTGGAACGCCAGCTTGGCCAGTGCACGTTGCCGCGAGGCAGGTCAGAAACGCTGGATTCCTGCGCCTCTTTTTGCTAGCCAGACACTATGAGCAATCGATTGCCGCCCGCCTGGTCCAAGCATCTCAAGGGCCCTGCTGGCCCCAAAATCTCTCAGCAGAAAATCGTGCAGCCGACCGCGAAACCACTGCCGCGCGCGCAGGCAGATGACGCGTTGCTGAGACAGGCGCTCGAACTTCGGCAGGCCGATCGGTTGCGAGAGGCGGAGGAACTATGTCAGCGTGTCCTGGCCCGCGCCCCAAGGCATTCTCTTGCCCTGTATATAATGGGCATCCTCGCGCAAGATTTGGATGACGAGAGGGCCATCCGCTATTTCGCGCGGGCCGTTGAGGAAGCCCCGGGAAATCCACACTATCATCTGACTCTGGGTGAATCCTATTTGAAAGTCGGCGAACATTCGGAGGCGATCCGACATTTTGAGGTTGCTTGCCAACTGAAAGCCGACTGGGTAGAGGCGCTTTGCGCCCTTGGCCGCGCCTACACCGAATTCGGCAAGGCCGATCTTGCGGTGCCGCTCTATGAAAGGGCGCTCACAATCAATGGCCGCCATCCTCTCGTCCGAGCGGGGTTGGCCAATGCGCTGGTAAGCCTCGGCCGTATGGATGAGGCGACCACCTATATGAAAGAGGCGATCAGCCATCGCCTGGGTGTCGCGGCCGCCTACGACGGTCTGGTCGGCATCCGAAAATTCGCTGAAGAGCCGGCGGAATTGAAATCCATTCTGGCTGAGCTGAAAAATCCGGAACTCGACAGGAAAAGCATACAGCAGCTTCATCACGCGGCGGGGAAGGTACTGAATGATCTTCGGCGCTATGACGAGGCGATGGGTCATTTCCGGCAGGCAAAGGAACTTTCAGCCCGCCGCTTCGACATAGACTCCTATCGCCGCAGCGTCGATTTCATGATCGAGCTGTTCAGCCCGCGGATGCTGGCCGCCAAGGCAGGATATGGAAGCTCTTCGGAGGTGCCTGTATTCGTGCTTGGCATGCCGCGTTCAGGCACCACTTTGACCGAGCAAATCTGTGCGAGCCATCCCGACGTACACGGAGCCGGAGAGCTGACAAAGCTCCGGCGGATCACAAACAGGCTCGCGCCTAAAACGCGCTCGCCAGAGGAATTGAGAAGATCGATCCTGGACATGACGGTTGAGCAGTCCAGGTCCCTGGCCGAAGAATATCTCAGCCACATCAGGCAACGATCACCCGCCGCACGGCGAATCGTCGACAAGCTACCGCACAATTTTGAGCTTATCGGCCTTATAAGAATCCTGTTTCCCAAGGCACGCATCATTCATTGCCGTCGCGATGCCGCCGACAATTGCATCTCGTGCTATTTCCTGAGTTTCAACGAGGATAATATTTATAACGCCGATCTGAAGACACTCGGACTGTATTATCGCGAGTACGACAGGCTTATGCGTCACTGGGACGTGGTTTTTCCGGGGCAAATCCTGCAGAATCGCTATGAGGACATGGTCTCCGATCAGGAAGGGCAATCGCGCCGCTTGATAGACCATTTGGGTCTGCCTTGGGACGATGCCTGTTTGCGATTTTTTGACAAAGGCGGTGCGGTGAACACGTTCAGCCGCTGGCAGGTTCGACAACCGATCTACACCTCGTCCGTAAATCGCTGGAAGAGCTACGGCAGCGCCGCCCAACCGCTGATCGATGCCTTGGGTGATTTGGCCGGGAATTGATCCAGGCACGCTTGCGCTGGAAGCCGTCGGGATTGCGTTGAGTGCCCTGGTCGTTTCGAATTCCTGGTTCCGACCGGGCAACTGCTCGTTGCTGCAAAGGCAATGGGCTGTTCATCCGGCACCAAGGTCTTAGCCTAACATCGGAAAAGATACATTTCCGCAGTAATTGAATAGAAAAACCCGGCGGTTGCCCGCCGGGTTTCGATTTCGACAAGTCGAACTCTGTTAGAACGAGCGCTGGAAGCGGAGAATACCGCCGAGGCTGCTCTCCTTGGGTGCAGGCGTGATAGGAAATGCCAGTGCGACGTCGTCGGCGCGGTTGTAATCGACTTCGGCCGTGACCGTGAAGCCGGGAACGACGTCATAGGCGACGTTTGCTGCAATGCCGAGGTTTTTCCAGTCGTCATACGATACCTGCGCGTTGAACGAGGTCTTCTCGTTGAACTTGTAGGTGCCGCCGCCCCAGACTGCCCAGTTGCCGCCCCACTGCTTGTACATACCGCGACCGTCAGCGAAGTCGTTGAGGTTGTCGTCCGAACCATAGCCGCCCATGATGAACAGCGACAGCTCGTTGGAAACGTTGACGTCCAAGCGAACCTTGCCGGCGACTTCTTCGTAGTTGCTGTCATAAGCGACGACGCCGGTGATGGCGCCCCAGCCCTGCGTCCACTTCAGACCGCCGACGATATGCGGAACGTAGCTGTCGATCGTGTTGTCGCCGGCACCTTCTTCGAGCGAGGCCACGGCGGAGAAGCCGTTGCCAGCATCGAAATAGTACTGGACGACGTTGGTGTCGAAATTGCCGTAAGGAACGAGCGTGTCGTTGATGACGTTGCCGGCGTAGCCGATGAACGTATCGAAGGCCGATTCGTCCTTACCGACGCGAAGACCACCGAGCTGGATCCAGGCGAAATTCACCGAGGAGTGGCCACCGGCATCAGCAGAATTCGGGAAGCCGTCGTCGCCATAGCCGTTGCCGAAGTTGAAGCGGAGTTCGGTGTAGGTCTTCAAGGTGCCGAGTTCGGTTTCCTGACCGGTCCAGGTCTTCAACGCGAAACGGGTATTCTTGACATAGGTCGAATGGTCGCCATCACCCATACGGTCCCCAACGTGGTTGGCGCCGTCGAACGAGTTGGCATCACCCACGCCGATGTCATAGCGGACATAGCCGCCAATGCGCAGGCAGGTTTCGGTGCCGGGGATGTAGAAGTAGCCAGCGCCGTAGACGTCGCAGATCTTGACGTATTCAGCGGGTTCCGGCTCGGCGACGACGACGGCGTCGGCGGCGCGCGCACCGGAAACTGCGATCAGGGCCGCAGCGGAGCCGAGGAGAAGGCTCTTAATGTTCATTTTCTGACCTCCAGTCAAAAGTTAAAAAACGGGTCTGGGTATTCTTTGCTGAAGGACAGCGTTCCCTGCCCCATCCCCACTACCGAAAAAGATGCGCACCGCGCCGCTCCTTCGAAATCGACATTACCCATGAGGCGGCGGCGTTCAACCACGATCGTACCGGCGAAAGGGCTGATCGGCTGCTATCCCCCGGCGTTGTTGCACAAATGACACGATTTGGCCTCACTCAGAAAGCTCTCGTTAACCATCAGGCCCGCGGCAACCCCTTATTTCCAGCCGAATCCGGCAATCGGCCGACGGAATCATGGCAAGCTTCCGAGTCGCTAGCCAGGAAACAGCCGCAGAACCGCCGCATCCGTGGAAAGCCGCGCTTCGTGCGTTGTTATTTTTCCATATAATGGCTTCTTTTCCGAGATAATGGCTGGGGGCTTGTTGATTGTGCCGGCGCTTTTCTTTATCCAGCGGCGCAACGGAGAGGTGGCCGAGTGGTCGAAGGCGCTCCCCTGCTAAGGGAGTAGAGGTCAAAAGCTTCTCGTGGGTTCGAATCCCATCCTCTCCGCCATTTTGCCTGCACCGTTGGCGGCATCTCGAAAATTACCCCATCAGAACAAATAGATAGCGGGATACCTACCTATCGGCGCCGTGCGTTTCTGCGCCGAAACCACCGCTGTTTCGTTCGATTCTGACTGGAGGTCAGAAAATGAACATTAAGAGCCTTCTCCTCGGCTCCGCTGCGGCCCTGATCGCAGTTTCCGGTGCGCGCGCCGCCGACGCCGTCGTCGTCGCCGAGCCGGAACCCGCTGAATACGTCAAGATCTGCGACGTCTACGGCGCTGGCTACTTCTACATCCCCGGCACCGAAACCTGCCTGCGCATTGGCGGCTATGTCCGCTATGACATCGGCGTGGGTGATGCGGCTTCTTTCGACGGCGTCAACAACGTTCCGGATCACCTGGATGCAGGCGACACCAACGACACGTATTGGAAGCAGGCCCGTTTCACGCTGAAGACCTGGACCGGCCAGGAAACCGAACTCGGCACCTTGAAGACCTACACCGAAACCCGCTTCAACTTCGGCAACAGCGGCGGGGACTATGCCCTCGGCGATCCGGACGGCACCGGTTCTTTGACTGAAGACAGCTGGCAGGCTCGCAATTCGGGCATCTCGCTGAACTTCGCTTGGATTCAGCTCGGTGGTCTCCGCGTCGGTAAGGACGAATCGGCATTCGATACGTTCATCGGCTACGCCGGCAACGTCATCCAGGATACGCTGGTTCCCTACGGTTCGTTCGACACCAATGTGATCCAGTACTACTTTGACGCTGGCAACGGCTTCTCGGCCGTGGTCTCGCTCGAAGAAGGCGCTGGCGCCAACACGATCGACAGCTACGTTCCGCATGTCGTCGGCGGCGTTAAGTACACGCAGGGCTGGGGCGCCATCACTGCGGTTGCTGCTTATGACAGCAACTACGAAGCATGGGCCGGCAAGGCTCGCTTGGATGTGAACGCCACCAACGAACTGTCTCTGTTCGTCATGGGCGGCTTCGGAAGTGACGACGACTTCCTGGATCCGAATACAGGCCACAACTTCTTCAAGCTGTGGGACGGTAGCTGGGCGATCTGGGGCGGTGGTAGCTACAAGTTCAACGAGAAGACCTCGTTCAACGTGCAGGCCTCCTATGATGATGGCAAGAAGTTCGGCCTCGCAGCCAACGTTGCCTATGATATCGTCCCAGGCTTCACCATCACGGGCGAAGTCGACTACGTGAACGCCGGCGATAGCGACTGGCACGACAGCTACGACGGCATTGGCGGCGTGCTCCGCTTCCAGCGCTCGTTCTAAGGGCTGGTTCCTTACAGGTGAAATCCAGCCCGGGCGCACAACGCCCGGGCTGTTTTATTTCGTGACTGGACCAAGGCAAACAGAAGGATGGGGGTACGGTAGCTGAATAGGGTCCGTGGAGTGATTTCGTGGGATCCGCTGATGGGCGGATGAGATCACAATCGCGTGATTCAAATCTCTTGAAAGGACGCTCCCAAGAGGATAGGGCTGATCTATCCCACTCGGGGGTGTGGCAAATGATGACGAACGAAGCGATTCAAGAGGGTGAGCCCTCTGATCATTTTTCGATGTTTTCTTCTCAAAATTCGACGATACGATACAGTTATAACAAGATCAGAGAAGTAAAGTCGTACAGGGTCGGAGAGCTTTTTTTAGCATACCGGGACATATTATGGGATGATGGGCGGCATAAATACAATGTCAGCTCTTTCATCGGCGAGATAGATGAGCTTCTCCTTGGAGAGCGATTCAGCGCCTTTGACCAGAGTACCCTGGACAACCTTATCGGCACCTTGCGCCAGCGCGGCAACAGCAACGCAACCATCAATCGGAAGATGGCTGCCCTCAGCAAACTGCTGCGCAAGGCTCACAAGATGGGAGATATCCACAGCCTGCCCGAGTTCCGCCGCCAGAAGGAGCGGGCGGGACGGATTCGTTTCCTCGAACGGGACGAAGAGGCAAGGTTGTTCGCCGCCATCAAGAGCCGCAGCGAGGACGCCTACAGGCTTTCCGTTTTCCTGGTCGATACCGGATGCCGCCTCGGTGAGGCGCTTGGGCTGATCTGGAACGACATCCAGGAGCATCGCGTCAGTTTCTGGATCACCAAATCAGGCCGCAGCCGCACCATTCCGATGACCGAGCGGGTCAAGGAGGTCATCAAGCTGCCGCCCGCCGAAGGCCGTCGGCCCAAGGGACCGTTCACCAAGCTCAGCCAGGCACAGTTCCGTGCCATCTGGAACGACGCAAAGGCCGAAGTCGGTCTCGGCGCCGACGACCAGGTGGTTCCGCACATATTGCGCCACACCTGCGCCTCCCGTCTTGTCCAGGGCGGCATCGACATCCGTCGCGTGCAGATGTGGCTCGGCCACCAGACACTGTCGATGACCATGCGTTACGCGCATCTGGCCACCAACGATCTCGACGGCTGCGTTATCGTGCTGGAAACGCCTCGATCGACTCAGCCGGCCGGCAAATGCGCTGAAGGCTCCGTGTTTTCATCACCCGTGACGACGCCTTCGTCGCCGAAAGCAGGGCGGAAACAGACGGACGAAGCCGCCGCGGCAAAGGACTCGCCGAAAGCGCCCCGGAAAAGTTCAAAAGCCAAGTAGGCTGGCGAGCCCAGCCTATACTGCCGTGACTATCCCAGGACCTTGTTTGGTCTTGGGACTTACTTAGGCCTGCTCTGGCCCTCGGCCTGATCAAGAAAGGTCGCGATGTCGTTGGGCAGGCTGCCGGTCTCGAGGAATGGCGCGTGGCCCTGACCCGCGACTGTGATCGTTTCAATGCCAGGATGGCGCTTTCGCATCTGCTCCAGCGTTTCCTCCGCCAAGAGCCTCGAATTGGCACCGCGTATGGTGAGCAGAGGAATCGCGGCCAACGCCTCGAAGTGCGGCCATAGATCAGGCAGCGGCTGCGTGAGGTCGAGACTGGCAACCGTGTCGACCAGATTCGGGTCGAAATCCGGCACCAGGCCACCGTCCGTTTCGCGGTTAAGCGCGGCCACCATCCGCGTCCAATCGGCGTCGGTGAGTGCGGAAAAATCCTGGCCATGAACGCTACGCTGGGCATCCATAGCCTCGGTGAAGGTTTTCCGCTTCGGGTCGCGCTCGAGATAAGACTGGATATGGGCAAGCCCAGCCACCTCGATCACCGGTCCGATGTCGTTGAAAACAATGGCTTTTAGGACAGCCGGCCGCATCATGCCGAGCATATGGATGATCAGCCCGCCGCGCGACGTGCCGATGAAGGCTGCTTCCCCGATGCCCAGCGCCGCCAGCCCGGCAAGGACGTCGCCGGCTTCGACACCGACATTATAGTGGCTGATATCGGGATCGTAGGCGGATTGCCCGCGCCCGCGATAGTCGAAGGCGATGACCTTTCGCGGCTTTGCCGCATGCGTCGACAGAAAGAGCGCCAGCTCATGAAAATCCCGGGCATTGCGGGTCAAGCCTGGCAGGCAGACAACCGGCCTGTGCCCGGAATTTGCTTCGCCATAGATGCGCGCGTGAAGTTCCAGTGCATCCGGTGCGGCGTAGAAAAAATCTGAAAAGCCCTGGTCGCTTGGCATGTAGACTCGATTCCTCACCGCTATCGGATCGTCTCCAACTGCTATAGGCGGGGGCAGGGGCGGTCAAATCGGGCAAAGGTGCGGGCGCTGAAACTTTCGGGATGTCAGAGGACAGAGGGGGCGCGAAGGATCGCCAGCCATTGGCTAACCTGTCACCGCTTCGGTCAGCTCCGTCCGTTCACCAGATCTCCAACGATGTCGTATTTTCCGGAAATACGCATCTTGTAGACCTCGTAATTCTCCATCACGCGCTGAACGTAACTTCTTGTTTCCGTGTAGGGAATCCGCTCGATCCAGTCGACGACGGCGTCGATGTCCTTGCCGCGCGGATCGCCATATCTGGCCACCCACTGGCTGGCACGGTTGGGACCGGCATTGTAGCCGGCGAAGGTCAGCACATAGGAGCCGTTGAAGCGATCGAGCTGCTCGCCGAGGAAGGCCGAACCAAGCGTCGCATTGTAGCCGGCGTCGGTGGTCAGTCGTGTCTGTGAAAACTGCAATCCGGCCTTCTTCGCCAATTGTTTGGCGGTGCCCGGCATCAGCTGCAGCAGGCCGCGCGCGCCGGCGCTGGATACCGCACCGATGTTGAACTCGCTTTCCTGGCGGGCGATCGCATAGGCTAGCGCCTTGCCCGAGCCGGAAATGTCAGCCGAATCGGGAATGACGCCGAGCGGATGCGACAGGGCGCCGACATCAATGCCACGCGCACCGGCGATCTTGCCGATTTTTAGCGCCATGAAATGGTTGCCCTGCTTTTCCGCAAGGACGGCGAGGAGCGCGAGTTCCCCCGGGCTGGTCAACTGCCCGGCAAGGTCGCGATAGAGTGTCTCGGCATAGCGGTCGTAACCCGCTTCCTGCAGCCGTTTGATGGCGCTGACGGCCTCGCGGCCGGCAAAATTCTGCCGGTCGGCGGCACTTGGCGAGGGATAGACGATGTTCAGCGCCTGCCGGCCGACGCGTTCGGCGGCAAGCTGGCCGTAAAATGTCGTGCCGTAGGCTGCGGCGCGTGCAAAATAGTCCTTGGTATTGCCCGGACCGCCGACTTCCGCCGCACGGCCGAGCCAATAATAGGCACGCGACAGCGTCATCGGCCCTTGGGCAAGGTCGGCGATGCGCGCGAAATGCGTTGCGGCAAGCTTGGGGTCGTTCAGGCCACGCAGCGCATACCAACCGGCGTGGAATTCAGCATCCGCCGCATTGGTGGCACTTTCGGCGGCGTGTGTGGCGACGATCCGGTAGGCCGTCTTCATGTCGCCCTGGTCTACCAGTTCGCGCGACAACACCCGGCGCTCGACCCACCAGGCATCCGGATCGACCAGAGCGTCGCGATCGGTCGGTGCCTGCATCACAATGGCAGCGGCGCCGGCAAAATCCTCTTGCTTGCGCAGATATTCGGCCCGCGCGAAGAAATAGCCGGCCGAAAATTGTGCCGCAGGCACTGCCTTCAACAGTTTTGCGGCATTCTTGTCGCCCTTGTCCGCCGCCGCCCAGGCGTCGGCAAGTTGCTGGGCACCGGCGAGGCCGGCGACGCGCAGGGCGGAATTCGCGCGGTCGGCATAGAACATGCGCTCCATTCGAAAACGGTGGTCGGCAGCCGGGATCAGGCTGCCGAATTCCTTGATCAGCGCCGTCTCGTCCTTGGCCTCCAGGATAGCGGTGCGCCAGAATGGCGACAGCACCGAGCGCGCCGCCTTGGTATTGCCTGACGCCACATAGGCGCGGGCAAGAACCATCACGCCTTCGAATGTCTGCGGCTGGCTGCCATCGAACGCCCTGATAACGATGTTGGGGGCAGGGTTCTCGCGATAGAGTGCGCGCTCGCTGTTCTTGCGCAGGGCGACGGTGCCCGGCCAACTGGGCAGCATCTTCGCCGCGGCGGCGATATCGCCGCTCGGAACCTTGTCGCCGCCATAGAGCGCGATCGCCCAGGCAAGGATGTGCTGGTCGAGCGAGTAAGCGGGAAGGGCATCGCGCACGCCACGGGCGCCGGGAATGTCGCCAGCCGCCAGCGCATCGAGCCCGCTCTTCAAGAGGGCGACGTCGGGCGAGGGTCCCTGTTGCGCCTTGTCCTGCAGGTCGGGCATCGGGATGGCCGAGCCTGGCATCGGGATGGCCGAAGTGACCTGCACATCGACGCTGCCGCCCGTCGCCATGCCCGGCATCAGCGCGAGCGTGGCGCCAAACAGCGCGAAAAGGTGAGGCCGACTGCCCGGCATGATCTTTAAGTCTTTCCTTGTCCTGGCATTCTACCAGCGGGCGAAGATGCCTCGAAGCCTAGACTTAGGTCGTGAAGAGCCCGTAAACAAAGAGTTAGCGAGGCCGTTCGAATTGCGCTTGCTGGCACCATGGCAATGCTTGCCGCGCAACAATGTCGAGACTATGGTGCGCCGCTTCGCTTTCGGCTAGAAGGCGCGCACCGCAAATACCAGAAGTCCCAAGGAGTTGGACGATATGCTGAGAGGCTCGCTTACTGCGCTCGTGACACCGTTCGAAAAGAGCGGGCGTTTCGACGAGAAAGCCTTTCGTGCGTTCGTCGAATGGCAACTCGCGGAGGGCACGACGGGACTGGTTCCCGTGGGCACGACCGGCGAGTCGCCGACGCTGTCGCATGACGAGCACCGCCAGGTCGTCAAGGTGTGCATCGAGGTTGCCAAGGGCCGCGTTCCGGTCGTTGCCGGCGCCGGTTCCAACAACACCGAGGAAGCCGTTGGCCTCGTTCAATATGCCGAGAAGGCCGGCGCCGATGCCGCCCTGGTCGTCACGCCCTATTACAACAGGCCGACACAACGCGGCCTGTACGAGCACTTCGCTGCCGTTGCCAGGGCGACAAAGCTGCCGATCATCATCTACAACATCCCGCCGCGCTCGGTGATCGACATGATGCCGGAGACGATGGGGCGGCTCGCGCACGACTTCAAGAACATCGTCGGCGTCAAGGATGCCACCGGCAAGGTCGAACGGGTCTCCGAGCAGCGCGCCACGTGCGGCAAGGATTTCATCCAACTTTCGGGCGAGGATGCTTCGGCGCTTGGTTTCAACGCGCATGGCGGCGTCGGCTGTATCTCGGTGACCTCGAACGTCGCGCCGCGGCTCTGCGCCGAATTCCAGGAAGCAACACTGTCCGGCGACAGCGCCAAGGCGCTGGATCTGCAGGATCGCCTGCTGCCGCTGCACAAGGCCATCTTCCTGGAACCTGGCGTTTCCGGCGCCAAGTACGCGCTGTCGAAGCTGGGTAAGGTCGAGAATGTGCTGCGCTCGCCGCTTGTCACGGTCGAACAGTCGACCGCCGAGAAGATCGATGCGGCCATGAAGCACGCCGGCTTGATTAATTAGCGATGAGGCGCCACCTCTCCACATCATGAATCAAGTCAGAAAAGCCGATCCCAACAACAAGACCGTTTCGGAAAACCGCAAGGCGCGGTTTTCCTACGAGGTGCTCGACACGGTCGAGGCCGGGCTGGTGCTGACCGGCACCGAGGTCAAGTCGCTGCGCCAGGGCCAGGCCAACATCCAGGACAGCTATGCCTCGGTCGAAGGCGGCGAGATCTGGCTGATCAATTCCTATCTGCCGGAATATCTGCAGGCCAACCGCTTCAACCATGAGCCGCGCCGGCGCCGCAAGCTGCTGCTCAACAAGCGCGAGATGGCAAAACTGTCGCAGAGCGTCGACCGCGAAGGCATGACGCTGGTGCCGCTGAAGATTTATTTCAACGACCAGGGCCGCGCCAAGCTGCTGCTCGCCGTCGGCCGCGGCAAGAAACTGCACGACAAGCGCGAATCCGAGAAGCAGCGCGACTGGTCGCGCGAGAAGGGTCGGCTCTTAAAAGAGCGTGGGTAGGCTGGGGCATTCGTTTGAAGAACCGGATTGTCCTTTTCGGTTTGGCCGGCCTGGTCCTGGTTTGTTTCGTCGCAGCAGGCGGCTATCTCTATTTCAGGGCATTCTCGCCGGACCGCGATAAATATCCGGTCAGGGGCATCGATGTCTCCCACCATCAGGGTCAGATCGACTGGCGGCGTGTAGCCGCCGACGATGTCGCCTTCGCCGTCATCAAGGCGACCGAAGGCGGCGATCATGTGGACGATGCCTTCGCGAGGAATCTGGAAGAGGCCCGCGCTGCCGGTCTCGCCGTCGGCGCCTATCACTTTTTCACCTTTTGCCGGCCTGGCGCCGACCAGGCAAAGAATTTCATCTCGGTGGTGCCGCACGACCAGCCGCTGCTGCCGCCGGTCGTCGACATCGAATTCGGCGGCAACTGCCCGCAGCGGCCAACGCCCGAACAACTGAGCGCCGAACTGGCCGCGTTCCTCGTCCCTGTCGAGGCAGCGTTCGGCAAGCCTGCGATTGTTTATCTCACCGATGAGGCAGCACAGACCTATGCCGGACGCATCGCCGCCCGCCCGCTCTGGCTTCGTTCATTGCTTCTGGAGCCGGATCGCGGCGACTGGGTCTACTGGCAATACCACAACAGGGGTCGCGTCGACGGCATCAATGGCGATGTTGACCTGAACGTGCTGCAGGGTGGACCGGCGGTTTTGGCTGCGCTGTCTGCTGCATCGCCGGTCACCCGGGAACCCGGTGACTCCCCTTAATCACTGAGAGATATCGTTCGCCGTCGTTTCATGCTGCGGATTGGGAAACCTCCGGTGCCAGCGTGACATTGGCGTCGCCCCAGATTTTCAGGGCGGTGATCACCGGCTCCAGGCTTCTGCCGCGCGGTGTCAGGCTGTATTCCACCTTCGGCGGCACCTGCGCGTAGACCTTGCGGGCGATGAGCCCATCCATCTCCAGTTCGCGCAACTGGTTGGTCAGCATGCGCTGCGTGCAGTTCGGAATGCGCCGGCGTATTTCGTTGAAGCGCATCGTACCCTCGAACAGGTGATAGAGCACGACGCCCTTCCACTTTCCGTCGATATAGCGGAGCGCTCCCTCCACGGTGCAGCCGGGGCTGCAATCGAATCGCTCATGGCGAATGCGCGGCATAACGGTATCCTTTTCGACACTATGTGCTCTATATGTGCATTCTTGCACTTGGCGCACATAATCCGCATCTCTGCTCCAGACAACGCTCAACAGCAATCGCGGAGACCAAAATGCGCGCCGTCGGCTATCAAATCCCAGCCCCCATCACCGATGAGACCTCCCTTGTCGATATCGACCTGCCCAAGCCAGAGCCGAAAGGTCGTCAACTGCTGGTCGAGGTGAAGGCGATCTCGGTCAATCCGGTCGACACCAAGATCAGGCGTAGCGCCAGACCCGAAGCCGGAACGTGGCGGGTGCTCGGCTGGGATGCCGCCGGCCGGGTCGTTGCGACCGGTCCGGACGCCAGCCTGTTCAAAGCGGGTGATGATGTCTTCTATTCCGGTGCGCTGGCGCCGCAAGGCACCAATGCCGAGTTCCACCTCGTGGACGAGCGCCTTGTCGGCCACAAGCCCGGCTCGCTCGACTATCCGCAGGCGGCGGCGCTGCCGCTGACGGCGATCACCGCCTTTGAGGCGCTGTTCGACCGGCTTGACGTGAAGAAGTCGGTCAGGGGCGTCGCAAACGCCATCCTGATCATCGGCGGCGCCGGCGGCGTCGGCTCGATCGCGGTGCAGCTTGCGCGCCAACTGACCGATCTGACTGTCATCGCCACCGCGTCAAGGCCCGAGACGCGCGACTGGGTTGTTGGGCTTGGCGCCCATCATGTCGTCGACCACTCCAGGCCGCTCGCTGCTGAAGTGGCAGCCCTCGGCATCGGCGCCCCGGCCTTTGTGTTCTCGACAACCAACACCGACCGGCATCTGGCCGAGATCGCCGAATTGATCGCTCCACAGGGCCGGTTCGGATTGATCGACGATCCCCAGACGCTCGACATCAATCCGTTCAAGCGCAAGAGCGTTTCGGTCCATTGGGAACTGATGTTCACCCGCTCACTGTTCGAGACGCAGGACATGGCCGCACAGGGTGAGCATCTGAACGAACTGTCCCGGCTTGTCGACGCAGGCACCATCCGCACGACGCTGGGCGAGACCTTCGGTCCTATCAATGCCGCCAATCTGAAGCGCGCCCATGCGCTGATCGAGACCGGCAAGGCCAAGGGCAAGATCGTGCTTGAAGGGTTCTGAAGGGCGGTGCTATGTCCGCAGGAACGCCGCTATCTGGCTGAAAACGCTGACGAACATCGCTTCGGTCAGCACGCCGGTGTTGGTGTTGTAGCGCGAGCAATGATAGCTCGAAAACAGCGTGATGCCGCCGGCCGGTAGCTGCCCGCCATGCTTGAATGGGTAGGCGGCGACGCGCCCACCCAATGCGCGCACGGTCGACTGGTGCGCGATCGATCCCAGTGCCAGCACGGCGCGCAAATTGGGAAAGCGAGCGATCGTCGGCACCAGGAATGTCCTGCAGGTGGAAATCTCGGCGCCCACCGGCTTGTTTTCAGGCGGCACGCAGCGCACCGCATTGGTGATCGCCGTGCCGACGAGCTCCAGCCCGTCATCTGGCCGCGCCTTGAACTCGCCGCGGGCAAAGCCGTGCGAAATCAGCGTCGAGTAGAGCAGGTCGCCGGCATAGTCGCCGGTGAAAGGACGCCCGGTGCGGTTGGCGCCGCGCAGCCCGGGCGCCAACCCGACGATCAGCAACTGAACCGCGGCGTCGCCTTCCGGCGGCAGGAAAGTCGGCACCGGCGCATTGAACCAGGATGGTTCGCGCTGCCGCCACTCGGCGATGAAATCGTGCAGCCGCGGGCAGAGCGGGCAGTCGTGGCCGGGTTCGGAGGCGGAAAGGGCGGTCAAGGCGACCGGCCTCAGTAATCATCCTCGTCGACTTCGGCGGGCTCGGGCCGGCGCACCGGCCGCTCGGACGGATCGCGGCCGACTTCATTCTTCAGCGTTGTCAGATCAATGAAATGGTCGGCCTGGCGGCGCAGATCGTCGGAGATCATCGGCGGCTGCGAGGCCATGGTCGAGACGATCGACACCTTGCGACCACGCCGCTGCAGCGCCTCGACCAGTGTGCGGAAATCGCCGTCGCCGGAAAAGATGACGTAGTGGTCGACGACATCGGCGAGTTCCAGCGCATCGACCGTGAGCTCGATGTCCATATTGCCCTTGATCTTGCGGCGGCCGGTCGAGTCGGTGAATTCCTTGGCCGGCTTGGTGACCACCTTGAAGCCGTTATAGTCGAGCCAGTCGATCAGCGGACGGATCGAGGAGTATTCCTGATCCTCGACAAGTGCCGTGTAATAATAGGCGCGCAGCAGATAGCCACGCTTCTGGAAGCTCGACAGAAGCTTGCGATAGTCGATGTCGAAGCCGAGCGCACGCGACGTCGCATAAAGATTGGCGCCGTCGATGAATAGGGCGATTTTTTCACGAGGGTCGAACATGGAAAATATTCCTTCTCGAAATAAACGGCCGTCTAAACGAAATGCGATAGCGACGTTCGGTCAGGCTCATAATAAACCGGCTGACCTCTACACCATCCGAGATAGCGCCAGTTTCGCGGCAATCCAAGGGCGTGTTGCCGCACTGCAAGCAATTGTGATCGGGACACCGAACGCATAAGTACAGGCAGGTTTTACCGAATCGGGTGTTCGAACGAAGGATTGCGCGCCCCGCAGCCCCGCCATTGCCATGATGCTTGTATTTTGGCGGCGTTCGGGTTATGGACCGCGCCTGTTTTCCATCAAATCCATCGCATGAAAGGGGCATCCATGGCCCGCGTAACCGTTGAAGATTGCATCGACAAGGTCGACAACCGCTTCGAGCTGGTGCTTTTGGCCGGCCACCGCGCCCGCCAGATCAGCCAGGGCGCGCCGATCACCGTGCCGCGTGACAACGACAAGAACCCGGTCGTGGCGCTGCGCGAGATCGCCGATGAGACGCTTTCGCCCGACGACCTCAAGGAAGATCTGATCCACTCGCTGCAGAAGCACGTCGAGGTCGACGAGCCCGAGGCCGATGGCGAGGCGATTGCCGATCAGACCGGCGCCGCCGTTGCGACCACCGACGCCGATGACGCCGAGGAGAACATCACCTTCGACCGGATGACCGAGGAAGATCTCCTAGCCGGCATCGAGGGCCTGGTGCCGCCGGAAAAGAGCGACGACTACTAAGCAAGCCACTGTTGCGAAGGTCGCTGGAACAATCTTCCGCACTTCCGTATCGGCAGTTTCGTGGCTATCTATGACATGCGCCGTACAGCAGTGCGGCGCATGATTCATTTCACCGCTGCGAGATCCCGCCCATGATGCGTCAGTATGAGCTTGTCGAGCGCGTCCAGCGCTACAAGCCTGACGTCAACGAGGCGCTGCTCAACAAGGCCTACGTCTATGCCATGCAGAAGCATGGCCACCAGAAACGCGCTTCCGGCGATCCCTATTTCTCGCATCCGCTCGAAGTCGCCGCCATCCTCACCGAAATGCACATGGACGAGGCGACGATCGCGGTCGCCCTGCTGCACGACACCATCGAGGACACCACCGCGACGCGGGCCGAGATCGACGAGCTGTTCGGGCCCGAAATGGGCAAGCTGGTCGAGGGACTGACCAAGCTGAAGAAGCTCGACCTCGTGTCGAAGAAGGCCGAGCAGGCGGAAAACCTGCGCAAGCTTCTGCTGGCGATTTCGGAAGATGTCCGCGTGCTTCTGGTCAAGCTCGCCGACCGTCTGCACAACATGCGCACCCTCGATCATATGCCGGAGGCCAAGCGCCTGCGCATCGCCGAGGAGACGATGGACATCTATGCGCCGCTGGCCGGGCGCATGGGCATGCAAGGCATGCGCGAGGAGCTGGAGGAGCTCGCCTTCCGCTATATCAATCCGGAAGCCTATCGCGCCGTCACCGCCCGGCTCGCCGAAATCTTCGAGCGCAACAAGGATGTGCTGTCCGATATCGAGAAGGCGCTGTCCACGCTGTTCGAAAAGCATGCGATCAAGGCAGGTGTGAAGAGCCGCCAGAAGAAGCCGTGGTCGGTGTTCCGCAAGATGGAGGCCAAGGCGCTGTCGTTCGAGCAGCTGTCCGATATTTTCGGCTTCCGCGTCGTCGTCGACACGGTCGAGGATTGCTACCGGGCGCTTGGCGCCATCCACACCACATGGTCGATGGTTCCGGGCCGCTTCAAGGATTACATCTCGACGCCGAAGCAGAACGACTACCGGTCGATCCACACCACCATCGTCGGGCCGTCGCGCCAGCGCGTCGAACTGCAGATCCGCACCCACCAGATGAACAAGATCGCCGAATACGGCGTCGCTGCGCATTCGATCTACAAGGACACCGGCGGCAAGACGAACGGTGCTGCCCACGCCATCTCGAAGGAGACCAACGCCTATGCCTGGCTGCGGCGCACCATCGAGCAGCTAGCCGAGGGCGACAATCCGGAGGACTTTCTCGAAAACACCAAGCTGGAGCTGTTCCAGGACCAGGTGTTCTGCTTCACCCCGAAAGGCATGCTGATTGCGCTGCCGCGCGGCGCGACACCGATCGACTTTGCCTATGCGGTGCATACCGATGTAGGCGACACCTGCGTCGGTGCCAAGGTCAACGGCCGCATCATGCCGCTGATGACGGAACTGAAGAACGGCGACGAGGTCGAGATCATCCGCTCCAAGGCACAGGTGCCGCCGGCGGCGTGGGAATCGGTCGTCGTCACCGGCAAGGCACGCTCGGCCATCCGCCGGGCCACCAAGAACGCCATCCGCAAGCAGTATTCGGGCCTCGGCATCCGCATCCTGGAACGCGCCTTCGAGCGCGCCGGCAAGACTTTCACCAAGGAGAGCCTGAAGCAGGTGCTGCACCGGCTGGCGCGCAAGGACATCGAGGATGTGCTGGCCTCGGTCGGGCGTGGCGAGCTTGCCTCCGCCGACGTCATGAAGGCGGTATTCCCCGACTACAAGGACGAGCGCGTCACCACGGCCGCACCCAAGCCGCGCGAGGAGGGCTGGTCGAAGATCCGCAATGCCGCCGGCATGCTGTTCCAGATTCCGGGCCGTGCCGCGCGCAAGGACAAGGACCAGCCGCGCGATGGCGCCGTGCCGATCCGCGGCGTGCGCGGCGACCTGCCGGTGCGTTTCGCGCCGGAAGGAGCAGTGCCTGGCGACCGCATCGTCGGCATCGTCCAACCGGGCACCGGCATCACCATCTATCCGATCCAGTCGCCGGCGCTGCAGGCGTTCGACGACCAGCCCGAGCGCTGGATCGACGTGCGCTGGGACATTGACGAGCGCACCAAGGAGCGGTTTCCGGCGCGCGTCTCGGTCACCGCCATCAATGCGCCGGGTTCGCTCGCCGATATCGCCCAGGTCGTTGCGTCGAACGACGCCAACATCCATACGCTGTCGATGGTGCGCACCGCGCCGGACTTCACTGAAATGCTGATCGATCTCGAAGTCTGGGATCTGAAGCACCTCAACCGGCTGCTGTCGCAGCTCAAGGACAATTCGAGCGTCAGCGATGCAAGGCGCGTGAACGGCTAGACCATGATCCCGAAAAGTGGGGACCGGTTTTCGGACAAGATCATGGTCAATCAAAAGAGGCAGACATGAACACCGATGAAGTGCTGGGCATTTTCCGCGAGGCGGGTGCTGTTCTGGAAGGGCATTTCATTTTGACGTCGGGCCTGCGCAGTCCGGTCTTCCTGCAGAAGGCACGCGTGTTCATGCATGCCGACAAGACCGAGCGACTGTGCAGGGCGCTGGCCGAGAAGATACGCACGGCAGTGCCTGGCAAGATCGACTATGTCGTTGGCCCCGCGATCGGCGGACTGATCCCGGCTTACGAGACCTCGCGCCATCTCGGCGTGCCGGCGATCTGGGTCGAGCGGGAAGGGGGCGAGTTCCGCCTGCGCCGCTTCGAGATCGCCAGGGGCGCGCGTGTCGTCATCGTCGAGGACATAGTCACCACCGGCCTGTCGATCCGCGAGACCATCGAGTGCCTGCGCGAGCTTGGCGCCGAAGTGGTTGCCGCCGCCTGCATCATCGACCGTTCGGCCGGCAAGACCGACGTCGGCGTGCCGCTGATCGCGCTCGCCGAATATGAGGTTCCGGCCTATCCGGCCGACCGGCTGCCGCCGGAGCTGGCCGCCATCCCGGCGGTCAAGCCCGGCAGCCGCAATATCTGACCGTGCATGTCGCCCAAAAGTGTGCAGCGGTTTTGGGGCAACGACATGCATGAAGACAAATTGGTGATGATCGCCGGCATCGATCATTTCGTGCTGACGGTCGCTTCGCTGGAAGTAACCTGCGCCTTTTATCAGCATGTGCTTGGCTTTGAGCGCATCGATACGCCGGGCCGGCCGACGGCGCTGGCTTTCGGCACCCAGAAGATCAACGTGCATGAGGTCGACCGCACCTTCGAGCCGAAGGCGAAGTCGCCAACGCCCGGATCAGGCGATTTCTGCCTCATCACTACCCGGCCGCTCGCCGAGATATGCGCCAGCCTGGCGGCCAATGGGGTTGTCGTGGAAGTCGGGCCGGTCGAACGTATCGGGGCCCGAGGTCGGATGATGTCGGTCTATTTCCGCGACCCGGACAGCAATCTGGTCGAGGTTAGCGAATATCTGCCGTAGCCGTCTGCGACGCTGCGCCTTTCGGCGATGCGACTGCCGGCTCCTTAAATTCGCCGCGATTGTCCAATGTTCGAAGCAAGACCTGCCACCCGAAGGGCGGCAACAGCGCGCGCCGCACATTCGGTGTTTGGTTGTTCTTGCGTCAGCGCGTCGTTATATAAGGTTGCGATTGCCATTGGGTGATCGTCAAGCGCAAGATGTGGCTGTCACGTCCGGCTTAAGCTGCTGGCGCGGGAGCTGTGGAACGGGAACAGAGTGCTTTTTCGACGCCGCAAGCCTGATGGCCTTTTCGAGCGTGTGCGTACCTACCTTTGGCCGCGCCGCTCGTTTTCGCGCTCTCTTCAGTATTTTTCCAAGCGCATCCTGCGGCTGAAGGCCACACCGCATGCGGTGGCGGCCGGCGTTGCGGCCGGCGTCTTCGCCTCTTTCTTTCCCGTCGGTTTCCATTTCATCATTGCCGCCATCCTGTGCTGGGTGATTGCCGGAAATCTGGTGGCGGCGGCCCTGGGCGCGGTTTTTTTCGGCAACCCGCTGACTTTCCCGTTGCTGTGGGGTGCATCCTGGGAAACAGGCAAGCTCATCTTGCATGATCGGTTGCCGGCGCACGGCCCGCCGGCGCATCTGGGCGAGATGCTGCATAACCTCTCCTTTACACAATTGTGGAAACCTATCCTTGAGCCGATGCTGATCGGCGCGGTGCCGCTCGGGCTGGTCTTCGGGCTGTTGTTCTACGCCATCACGCGATGGGGCATGAACGCCTTCCGCGAGCAGCGGCGCAAGCGTCTGGCCGAGCGCGCGGTCCGGCATGCGCAATCGTCTCATCCCAGCGCAAGCATCGGTTCCGCCGCACGATGATCATCGGCATCGGCAGCGACCTGATCGATATCAGACGCATCGAAAAGTCACTGGAGCGTCACGGCCAGCGTTTCATCCAGAGAATCTACACCGACCTTGAGCAGGCCCGCTCTGAAGGGCGCCGGGCGCGTGCGGCCTCCTATGCCAAGCGTTTCGCCGCCAAGGAGGCCTGCGCCAAGGCGCTTGGCACTGGTCTGGCTCAGGGCGTGTTCTGGCGCGACATGGGTGTCGTCAACCTGCCCAGTGGCGCGCCGACCATGGCACTGACTGGAGGGGCGCAGGCTCGTCTGGACAAAATCCTGCCAAAGGGTCATCGGGCGGCGATCCATCTCACCATCACGGATGATTTCCCGCTTGCTCAAGCCTTTGTGATCATCGAGGCGTTGCCCGTCGAAGAAGCGCCACATTGATTGCATCTGACGACCGGCATGACGTTGCCCAGCGCGCGCCGAGACTCTATACCATCCAACGCACAATCGAGGACGACATGAGCGTGGCTGAAAAATCAGAGAAGAAATCCGGCGGGCTTGGCGAGACCGTCAGCGTCATCGTCCAGGCGCTTTTGCTCGCCCTGGTCATCCGCACGCTGCTGTTCCAGCCTTTTTCGATCCCGTCGGGATCAATGCGGCCGACGCTTCTGGAAGGCGACTATCTGTTCGTCACCAAATGGTCCTACGGCTATTCGCGCTATTCGCTGCCTTTCGGCCCCGACATTTTTTCGGGCCGCATCTGGGGCTCCGAGCCGAAGCGCGGCGACGTGGCGGTGTTCAAGTTCCCGCCTGATCCGTCTGTCGACTACATCAAGCGCGTGGTCGGCCTGCCTGGCGACAAGATCCAGGTCAAGGACGGTCAGCTGTTCATCAATGGCGTTGGCGTGCCGCGCGTGAAAACCGGCCAGATCGACAATCCCGACATCACCGAAGAATCGCGCCCGATCGACGTCTATCGCGAAACCCTGCCCAACGGCGTCAGCTACGACACGCTCGACTTGAATTCGAACTCGATCGGCGACAACACGCGCGAATTCGACGTGCCGCCTGGCCATTATTTCATGATGGGCGATAACAGGGACAATTCCGCCGACAGCCGTTTCACCGTCGGCTACGTTCCCGAGGAAAATCTGGTTGGCCGCGCCAATCTTGTCTTCTTCTCGATCGCCGGCAAGGCGAGCCCGCTCGAAATCTGGAAATGGCCGTCGCTAATGCGCGCTTCGCGCCTGTTCCACTTCGTCAATTGATGGCTTTGAAGCGCCCGACAGGCGAAACACTGGCCGGTGTGGTCAAAGCCAAGACCGGTCATGTCTTCCAGGACATCCGGTTGCTTGAGACTGCACTGACGCATTCCAGTGCGGTCAAGGCGGCCAGCAACAATCAGCGTCTCGAATTCCTTGGCGACCGCGTGCTTGGGCTTATCGTTGCCGATATGCTTTTCGAAAAATTTCCCGACGCGCCGGAAGGTGAGATCGCGCCACGCTTCAATGCGCTGGTGGATGCGCGGACATGCTCCGAGATCGGTATCGAGATGCAGCTCGAGGATCTGGTCCGGGCCGATGCTGCCTTGAAGATGCGCTCGCGTGGCTCGGGCGGAAACTACCTGGCGGATGCGGTCGAAGCTCTGATCGCGGCGGTTTACGTTGACGGTGGCATCGACGCCGCGAGGCGGTTCGTCCTGCGCTACTGGGAGCCGCGCTCGCGCACCGTCGTGGCAAAGCCGCTCAATCCGAAATCCGATTTGCAGGAATGGATTGCCAAGACCAGCGATGCGCGCCCCGAATATGTGATCGAAAAACGCGAAGGCCCGGATCACCAACCCGTCTTCACGGTATCCTTGCAGGTCCGCGGCTTTGCGCCGATAAGCGGCACTGGCGGTTCCCGCAGGGCCGCCGAAGAAGCGGCAGCTTCGGCATTTCTTTTGCGCGAAGGCGTCTGGGTCGATACATCGACCCAGAAATCGGAGGGCGCGCGGCGCCCTAATGAAGGGAGTGCGGCATGACCGCCACCGAAGAGCCAGCAACGGAAGCTGTCCCCACGCATTCCGGCTTCGTCGCGCTGATCGGCGCGCCCAATGCAGGCAAGTCGACGCTGGTCAACCAGCTGGTCGGCGCCAAGGTGTCGATTGTCACGCACAAGGTGCAGACGACGCGCGCCATCGTGCGCGGCATCGCCACGCATGACAATGCGCAGATCGTTTTCGTCGACACGCCCGGCATCTTCAAGCCGAAGCGGAGGCTGGACACGGCGATGGTGACCACCGCCTGGGGCGGGGCCAAGGACGCCGATATCGTGCTGCTTTTGATCGACGCCGAGCGCGGCATCCGGGGTGACGCCGACGCCATCCTCGAACGGCTGAAGGATGTGCGCCAGCCAATGGTGCTGATCCTCAACAAGGTCGACCGGGTCAAGCATGAGGCGCTGCTGGCCTTGTCGGCGGCAGCGAACGAAAGGGTGCCGTTCAAGCGCACCTTCATGGTTTCGGCGCTCACCGGTTCCGGCTGCAAGGACGTACTCGATTATCTGGCCGAGGCTCTGCCTGTCGGCCCCTGGTACTATCCGGAAGACCAGATTTCCGACCTGCCGATGCGCCAGCTCGCGGCCGAGATCACGCGCGAGAAGCTTTATCTCAGGCTGCATCAGGAACTGCCCTATTCCTCACATATCGAGACCGAGAAATGGGAAGAGAAGCCGGATGGCTCGGTGCGCATCGACCAGACCATCTATGTCGAGCGCGACAGCCAGAAGAAGATCGTTCTCGGCCACAAGGGCGAGACCATCCGCGCCATCGGCCAGGCGTCGCGCATGGAGATAGCAGGCATCCTCGAGCAGAAGGTGCACCTGTTCCTGTTCGTCAAGGTGCGCGAGAACTGGGGCGACGACCCCGAGCGCTACCGCGAGATGGGGCTCGAGTTTCCGCGCTAACTACGGTCCATGGACGACAGCAAGCCGAACATCGACGCAGCGCTCGTCAGCCGATTGGTGGCCACGCAATTTCCCCAGTGGAAGGATCTTGCGATCAAGCCCGTTGCATCGGGCGGCTGGGACAACAGGACCTTTCAGCTGGGCGACGAGATGACCGTGCGGCTGCCGAGTGCCGCGGCCTATTCCCTGCAAGTGGAAAAGGAACATCGCTGGCTGCCGAGGCTGGCGCCCTTGTTGCCGCTGCCGATCCCCACGCCATTGGCGCTGGGGGCGCCGGCCGAAAACTATCCCTGGCATTGGTCCGTCTACCGCTGGATCGAAGGCGAGACGGCAAAGCGGGAGCGTATTGCCGGCCTGTCGCAATTCGCGGCCGACCTGGCCACGTTCCTGATCGCCTTGCAACGGATCGATGCCACCGGCGGACCTGCGCCGGGACAACACAATTTCTTTCGCGGTGGACCACTCAGCGTCTATGACGGTGAAGCCCGGCACGCGATTGCTGCCCTCGCCGGCAAGATCGATACGGATGCCGCAAGCGCGGTTTGGGAAGCAGCGCTTGCCGCACCATGGCAAGGCGCGCCGGTCTGGTTCCACGGTGACGTCAGTTGGGGAAATCTGCTGGTCAGGCAAGGCCGGTTGAGTGCGGTGATCGACTTCGGAACCTCCGGCGTCGGCGATCCCGCCTGCGATCTGGCGATTGCGTGGACATTGTTTGAAGGCAAAAGCCGGGAGGCGTTTCGTGCCGGCCTTCCGGCCGACGAGGCGATGTGGGCGCGCGGTCGTGGCTGGACGCTGTGGAAGGCGCTGATCACGGTCGCCGGACAGATCGACGTCAATTCTGTCGAGATTGAAAAATCCCGACATGTGATCGATGAAGTGCTTGCCGATCACGCGCAGCGGACTTGAGCGACCCAAGCCGGTTTTTCGCCACCAGCGGCGCGCTGCTGAGGAATCGTCTTCAACGGTTGGCGGTTGTCACAATCGGAACGCGACAGCGCGCCTCGGTGCGTTTCGATCGCTTCGGCAAGAAGCCAAGCGGCCTGGTCGGTGTCGCCCGGCGTTTCGTCACAACGCCAGAGCACGATTTGCCGGATTGGAGTCATCCGATGATCGGCGGACGGACAACAATCAGGTGATTTTCACGAGAAATGGGCATTTATTTCGTATTCTTGGTGATATTATAGAAGAATGACCCATCGGGAGTATAATTAGCCACGAAATTATCCCGATATATATTGAATATATGACGTTGTGCCGATTGTGCCATCGGTATGTTGAATAAGTGTTATTTGTGCAACACAGCATTATTCTGTTTGCGGAAACGGCGTTATTTCCGAAATCGTCATTGAAGGCAGAAGATCGATGGGTATGTTCGCCCTCGAAAAGGGGACGCGATGCGAGCCTTTTTCGTTGTGGGGGTGAGGCGGGAAAACATTGCCGCCAGCCACAAATCCGAAGCCATTTAAAACTTTGACTGGAGAGGTCAGAAAATGAACATCAAGAGCCTCCTTCTCGGCTCAGCCGCGGCACTGATCGCGGTCAGTGGCGCACGCGCCGCCGACGCTGTCGTCGTCGCCGAACCGGAACCGGCCGAATACGTCAAGATTTGCGACGTCTACGGCGCCGGCTACTTCTACATCCCGGGCACCGAGACCTGCCTGCGCATCGGCGGCTACCTCCGCTACGACATGGGCGTCGGCGATTCCGGCTCGCTGGATGGTGCCAATAACGTTGCCGATCACATGGACGGCGATAGGCACGACACCTACTACAAGAACATGCGCTTCACGCTGAGGACTTATACCGGCCAGGAAACCGAACTCGGCACGTTGAAGACCTTTACCGAGACCCGTTTTCAGTTCGGTAACTCCTCGGGCGACTATTCAGGTGACGGCACTGGCTGGCAGGCCGGCAACAAGGCCACTACCCTCAACTTCGCCTGGATTCAGCTCGGTGGCCTGCGCGTCGGTAAGGATGAAACGGTATATGACCAGTTCATCGGTTATGCCGGCAATGTCATCCAGGACACGCTCATCCCGTATGGTGTCAAGGATACCAATCTCATCAGCTACTACTTCGACGCTGGCAGCGGCTTCACGGGCGTGGTCTCGCTCGAAGAAGGCACTGGCGTCAACACGATCGACAGCTACGTCCCGCATGTCGTCGGCGGCTTGAAGTACAAGGCCGACTGGGGTGCGATCACCGGCGTTGTCGCCTATGACAGCAACTACGAGGAAGTGTCCGGCAAGGTTCGTTTGGACGTCACCGTCACCAAGGAACTCTCGCTGTTCGTCATGGGCGGCTACGGCACCAACGACAACATCAACGACTTCGGCACAGGCCGTACCCAATACAAGCCGTGGGGCGGAAACTGGGCGATCTGGGGCGGCGGCACCTACAAGTTCAACGACAAGACCTCGTTCAACGCCCAGGTCTCCTATGACGACTGGAAGAACCTCGGCGTCGCTGCAAACGTGGCCTACACCATTGTGCCCGGCTACACGATCACGGCTGAAGTCGATTACCTCAATGCAGGAAAATTCGACGACGTCGACTTCAACAACTGGACCAAGGCCGACAAGAAGAGCAGCGTCGGCGGCATCGTCCGCTTCCAGCGCAATTTCTAACAGATCGACTGACCTTACCAGCCCGCCCGCAGCGTATTGCTGCGGGCGGTTTTTCATTGACGTCTGCGGGTCTCGGCCTGCCTGATATCGGGGCCTCATCTTGATTTCGCCATCCAACCGGTGAAAAGCTCCGGAAATGGAATGGCGCGACGAGGGAATCATTCTCGGCACCCGCAAGCATGGCGAAACCAGCGCCATTCTCGAGGTGATGACGCGCGCGCATGGCCGTCATCTCGGCCTTGTTCGTGGCGGCCGTTCGCGCAAGCAGCAGCCTGTCCTCCAACCCGGCAATCGTGTTGACCTGCTGTGGCGGGCGCGCCTTGACGAGCATCTCGGCACGTTCCAGGCCGAGGCGATCGAGATGAACGCGGCCCGGCTGATGGACAGCGCGGTGGCCGTCTACGGGCTGCAGACCATGGCCGCGCATCTGCGCCTGTTGCCCGAGCGCGACGCCCATGAAGGCCTTTACGAAACGCTTGCCGTGATGATCGTCCATCTCGACGATGCCGATGCAGCCGGCGAACTGGTGGCGCGCTTCGAGCTTCTGGTGCTGGACGAACTCGGCTTCGGCCTCGATCTCGGTCAATGCGCCGCGACCGGCACGCGGCAGGACCTGGCCTATGTCTCGCCAAAATCGGGTCGCGCGGTATCGCGCGAAGCAGGCTTGCCATGGCGCGACAAGATGCTGGCTCTGCCGGCCTTTCTGCTGCGGGGCTCCGGCCTGCGCGCCGATGCGGCGGCGGTCGACGACGCCTTCCGGCTGACCGGCTTCTTCTTCACCCGCCACGTCTATGAGCCGCGCGGCATCGAGCCGCCTGACGCTCGCGCCGGCTTCCTCGCCGCCTTGCGCAAACACCACGCGCGGGGCAAGGCCATAGCCGGCGGAGACGCAGCCAGAGAAATCATCACATGAGCGTGGTCGAACTTTATCCGGGCCGGGTCTCGCCGCTCGGCCTCGGCACCATTCCGCACACCGACATCCTGAAATACACCGGTCTGGAACTGCTGCAGCGCATTGTCGACGGCAAGTATCCGGCACCGCCGATCTCCTTCCAGCTCAGCTTCGCACTGACCGAAGTGTCGGAAGGCCGTGCCGTGTTCCGCGGCGTGCCCAACGAGCGCCACCTCAACCCGCTGGGCAGCGTGCATGGCGGCTGGGCGGCGACGCTGCTCGATTCGGCACTGGCCTGCGCCGTGCAGACGCTGCTCGAAAAGGGCGAAGCCTACACGACGGCGGAGTTCAAGGTGAATTTGACGCGGCCGATCACGCCGAAGACCGGCGAGGTGGTCTGCGAGGGCAAAGTCGTCCACAAGGGTCGCACATTGGCCGTGTCGGAGGCGACGTTGAAGGATGCCGCCGGCAAGCTGCTGGCTTTCGGCACCGAAACATGCTCGATCTTTCCGGCCGCCAATCTGGCGGCGCGTTAAGTTTCGGGTCGTTTGGCCGCCGCATTTGAACGTCAGTGAAAACCGGCCTGGTTTGGGGGAACCGCCATGTTTGAAAGCCTGATCGGTCTAGTCGCCATCATCGCCTTGTTCGTCATCATTTCACGCCAGCAAAGCCGCATCGGCCTTGTCGAGCGCGAGCTTGGCGCACTGCGCAGCCTGGTCCTTTCCGGCGCCGTGCCGCCCATGGCCAAGCCGTCCGAACAGGCCACGCCAGCCGTTGTGCTCACCGATGTGGCGCCGGCTGTTGCGGCAGCGGCGGACATTCCCTCGCCAGCGACAGGCGAGCCGGTCGCCGCACAGGCGCCAGCTATGGAAGCGGAGGCCCCAATAGGCGAGGTCGTGTCCGGGCCATGGGCGCCAAGCGAGGCGGCACCGAAGGCAGCGGAACCTGCGGCGCCGACTGCCGCTGCGAAAGCAGCCCGCCAGTCCGATGTCGAAACCGCGCTCGGCACCCGCTGGGCGGTCTGGGTTGGCGGCATCGCGCTGGCGTTGGGCGGCCTGTTCCTGATCCGCTACACCATCGAGGCCGGCATTTTCGGTCCCGGCGTGCGGCTGACCATGGCCGGGGTGCTGGGCCTTGTGCTGGTCGCCGGCGGCGAATTCATCCGCCGCACCGGCTTCAAAGTGCCGGTGCAAGGCGTTGCCGGCGCCTATATTCCAGCGATCCTGACCGCGGCCGGTGCCTTCATCCTGTTTGGCACCGTCTATGCCGCGCATGGCATTTACGGCTTCATCGGCCCGGCACTCGCCTTTACGCTGCTCGGCGCCATCGGCGTGGCGACGATCACAGCAGCCCTGGTCCACGGTCAAGCGCTGGCCGGTATTGGTCTCGTCGGCGCAATGGTGACGCCGGTGCTGGTCGCCTCGCAGGCGCCCAATCCCTGGGCGCTGTTTGGCTATCTCGCCATCGTGCTCGCCGCCACCGGCGTCATCGCCCGCATGCGCGACTGGAAGTCGCTGATGGCGGCGGCCTTTTTCGGCACCGGTGTCTGGACCATCCTTTACATGACCGATGCGCCGGGGGCGAACCTCTCTGCCATCCTGTTCATCGACGCCGTCACGCTGGCCGTGCTCGCCCTTGTCTGGCTCGCCCGCCGTGGCGATGAAATTGGACCAGCCAGAGCTTTCGACTGGCCGTCCATCGTGCCTGGCCTGTTCGTCGCATTCTCCGCGCTGGGCCTGTCGGTCGACCCGGCCTTTGTCGCCGCCGGCTATGCCTTGCCGGGCGCCGTGGTGATTGCCGCGATGGTGGCCGTCGCGCTCTATCGTCCGCTGGCGCTGCCGCTCCTTTATGCGGCCGGACTGGTCACGGTGCTGATCTATCTCGGCATCATCCCGCCAACCTCGATCGTTTCTGATTTTTCGGGCGGTGCCCTGGGCGTCGATGGCCTGCCTGTGGCCACGTCCAATGCGCTGACATTGCGCATCGGCATCGCACTCGGCCTGGTCTTCATCGGCGCCGGCTTCTGGGCCGCCCGCCGGTTCGCCGCCGGGATGCAGATCCGCGCGGCCTCGTGGGCAGCATGGGGCGTCATCGTCCCTCTGGTCATCCTGCTGGCGCTCTGGTTCACCTTCGGCAATCTCGACCGTGACCTTGTCTACGCTGCCGCAGCAGTACTGCTGGTCGTCGTTTTCGCCACCGGCGGCGAGTGGATCGCGCGGGCCGAAGAGCCGTCGCTCAAGGGCGGCATCGCGGTGTCGTTTGCCCTCGGCGGCGCGGCCATCGCCGGCCTGCTGCTGCTGCATATGGCTTTCGATTCCGGCTGGACCACCATCCTGCTCGGTGCGGCGGCCATCGTGCCGGCGCTGGCCACGCGCTGGCGCTCCTATCCGGTGCTCGGCTGGATTTCGGTCGGCGCGGTGATAGCGGTGCTTGGCCGCGTCGCCTTCGACCCGACCATCGCCGGTGCCGCGTTCCTGTCGACGACTCCGGTTTTCAACTGGCTGCTGCCGGGCTACGGTGTGCCGGCGCTCGCCTTCGGCTTCGCCGCCTGGCAGCTCGCCCGCACCACCCCCGCACTACCAATAGCTGGCAATGGCCGGCCGCGCCTCGCCATGGAAGCGGCGGCGGCGCTGTTTGCGCTGCTGACCGTCGCCATGCTGGTGCGCCATGCCATGCATGGCGGCGTCATCGACACGGGCGCCATGACGCTCGCTGAACAGGCGATCTACACGCTGATCGCCATCGGCGCCGGCGCCATCCTGGTCGCCATCGACATGCGCTCGCCAAGCTCGGTGCTGCGCTATGGTTCGATGGCCGCGGGTGTGGCTTCGGTCGCCTTCATCGTTGTCAGGCACTTCGTGGTGTTGAACCCGCTTTTCACAGACGAATCGACCGGCCAGATTCCGGTTTTCAACCTGTTGTTCCTCGCCTATCTCCTGCCGGCCATCGCTGCCGGCGGGCTGGCGCTCTATGTCAGGGACAAGCGGCCGAAATGGTATGCACAGATGCTGGCGCTGGTGGCTGCCGTGCTCGCCTTCGCCTATGCCACGCTGTCGGTAAGGCGGCTGTTCAAGGGCGAGTTCATCGGCTTGTGGAGCGGCCTCGGCCAGTTGGAAACCTACACCTACTCGGCACTCTGGCTGGTCATCGGTGTGGTCCTGCTCACCGCCGGCGTCTGGCTGAAATCGCAGGTGCTGCGTATCGCCTCGGCCGCGCTGATCTCTATCGCCGTGCTGAAGGTCTTCATCTTCGACATGTCGGAGCTTGAAGGCGTGCTCAGGGCGTTGTCGTTCATCGGCCTCGGTGCTGTGCTGATCGGCATCGGCCTGTTCTACCAGCGGCTGCTGACGCGGGCGGCGCGAGAGGGTGTCGAAGCTTCTTGAGGTGATATTCAAGATGGGATATCTTGATATACATCAGGAGATATCAATGCCGCTCTATATCCGTGACGACGAAGTGGATGCGCTGGCCGCCAAATTGCAGCGCGAGACGAACGCTCCGAGCAAGACGGAGGCGGTGAGGACCGCACTTGTGCACGAACTCGAGCGCAATCGCGCCAAGGTGCCGCTGCGCGACCGGCTCGCGAGGCTGCAGGCGGAGGCGACGAAGATAGGCCTGCCAAATCCCGATTTCGACATGAAGAAATTCACCGACGAGATGTGGGAGGACTGATGTTTGTCGATGCGTCGGTGATTGTCGCCATTCTCAACCGGGAACCGGGTTGGGAGGAGCTGACCAAGCGGCTTTCTGGTTTTGCCGGCCTGTCCTACGTTTCTCCGCTGGTGCGTTTTGAAGCGACACAGGCGCTGGCGCGCGCAGCCGCCGGCTCCCGCAAACCTACGGCTGAAGCCCTCCTTAAGGCTCGCGATCTGGTCGATCAGTTCATTGTGGAAATTGGCGGAGAAAATGTGGTGATCGGCGAAGAGATCGGTTTCCACGCCATCAATGCCAGCGCTCGCTATGGCAAGGCCGTCGGTCATCAAGCCGATCTCAATTTCGGCGACTGTTTTGCCTATGCCTGTGCAAAAAACCTCGATGTTCCGCTGCTCTACAAGGGCAATGATTTCCTGCTAACGGATTTGGGATAATTCGGCTTTCTCCTTGATTGGTGGGAATAATTCAGCCGGTCATCTCGTTATCTCATTGCTTGGGTGACCGGAGCGGCGGACCGCTTCGCGCTGGCCGCTTGCGCCGCGCCCGGAAGGCGCGTTCAATCAGGATCAACAAGGGCGACCTCGAACCAGCGGTCATGGACGAAAAGAAGGCAGCAATCCTTGGCGAAATACCGCGCCTGCGCCGCTACGCACGCTCGCTTTTGCGCGACCGCGACGCCGCCGACGATCTCGTCCAGGATTGCCTTGAGCGGGCGCTTGTACGGCTCGACAACTGGCAGACAGGAGAAAGCCCCCGGAGGTGGCTGTTTACGATCATGCATCATTTGTTCATCGATCAGATGCGCAAGGTGAACCGTCGCGGCGAGGCGGCGATGCTGCCGCTGGAGGCGGGCGAGGCCGTTGCCCAGCCGGCCGAGCAGGTGGAGAGCATTGCCTCGCGCGAGATCATCGATGCGTTGCAGGCGATCAGCCCCGACCGCCGCGCAGCCCTTGTCATGGTTGCCATTGAAGGTTTTTCCTATGCCGAAGCGGCCAACATTCTGGGCGTGCCTGCCGGCACGCTGATGTCGCGCATTGCGCGCGGGCGTGAGGAATTGCGCGGGTTGCTGGACGACACGGCGCGTCGCCGCTCGATAAGGATCGTCGAGAAATGATCCGCCGCGACTTTTCCGAACGTGACATCCACATGGCGCTCGATGGCGAGTTGCCCAGCGACGAGCGTGCTGCTTACGATGCCTGGCTTGACGCCAATCCCGAGATGAAAGCCAAGAGCGCCCGCTTCACCGCCGATCGGACGGCCTTGCGGGCGGCCTTCGCCGGCGTGCTGGATGAAGCCGTCCCGGCGCGATTGCGCAAGGTCGTGCTCGGCGAGGCGCCGGTCAAGGCAGCTGTGCCACGCTCACGCTGGTGGCTTGCCGCTGCCGCAGCCGTGCTTCTGGTCGCTGGGGGGCTTGGTGGCTACCTTGCCGGCGTCGATGGCATCGGGCAGGAGGACCCGGCGGAAGATCGGCTGGCCGAGCAGGCAATCGCGGCCCATGTCATCTATGCCGCCGAGAAGCGGCATGCCGTCGAAGTGCCGGCCAGCGACAAGGATCATCTGCAGACCTGGCTGTCCAACCGGGTGGGGCTGAAGCTGGTGGCGCCGGACCTGACCGCAAACGGTTTCCAGCTGGTCGGCGGCCGGTTGCTTCCGGCCGGCGAGAGCAAGGCCGCGATGCTGCTGTACGAGGACGACAAGGGCGAGCGGATATCGCTCTTCGTCACGGCGGAATCGGCGGAGAATGCCAAGGGCACCTATGCGTCGGCGCAAGACGGTCCCCAGGCCGTCTACTGGCTGGACAAGGGCTATGGCTGCGCCGTCGTCGGTTCGCTGCCGCGCGAGCAATTGGCCGTCGTGGCAAAGAGCGCCTATGGACAGCTTCTGGCCGGATTGGCCAGTTGAACAGCGGCGCTTCCAATGGCGACGCGGGTTCATGAATAGCCGTCCAGTTCAAAGCGTTTTGCATCGCTGGACTGCTGCTGAATCTGTCACAATTCGGCCCTATTCGAGGTGCGATAGCGCTTTATGCCATCAGTATTTCGGCTGATGTCTTGAATGTTTTCGAGTAGGGCATTTCCCACCAATCGAGGTTTTCTGAAGCCGCATGCCTGCCGAGATCCGCACGGCCCGCGCGTCTGACGTCGATGATCTCGCCGCCATCGAGAAAGCTGTTTTCTCGAGCGACCGTATTTCCCGCCGCTCCTTTCGTCTGTTCATCGAGCGTGAAACCGCCGAGACCCTGGTCGCCGAGGTCGATGGCCGCGTGGCCGGCTATGCGATCGTGCTTTTTCGCAAGGGCAGCGGCGTGGCGCGCCTCTACTCGATTGCGACCGGTCCGTTTTTCGGGGGGCTGGGTGTTGGCCGCATGCTGCTCGGATCCGCCGAAGACGCCGCCTTCGAGCACGACCGCATGATGCTGCGCCTCGAGGTGCGCGAGGACAACAGCCGCGCGATCCGCATCTACGAACAGGCCGGCTATCGCAAGATTGGCCGTGAACCCGGCTACTATGAGGATGGCGAGACAGCACTTCGCTACGAAAAGACCTTGCGCGGCGACATTCCGATCGCCACCAAGGTGCCGTTCTACCAGCAGACCTGCGAATTCACCTGCGGCCCGTGCTGCCTGATGATGGCGATGGCCAATTTCGACCGTGGCTTCGTGCCGGATCCGGTCATGGAAATCCGCCTGTGGCGCGAGGCGACGACCGTCTTCATGATGTCGGGTCCCGGCGGATGCGAACCGTTCGGCCTCGCTGTCTCGGGGTACGAGAGCGGACTTGCGGCGGAGATCTACGTTTCCTTCTACGGCGCGCTGTTCCTGCAATCGGTGCGCAGCGAGGACAAGCGCCGGGTGATGGAACTCGCCCAGGTCGACTTTCGCAGGCGCGCGGAACTTTACGGCATCCCGGTGAATTACCGTTCGTTCACCATCGATGATATCAGGGCTGCGATCGCGGAAGGGAAACTGGTGCTGGTGCTGATCAGCGGCTTCTTGATGTTCGGCAAGAAGGTGCCGCACTGGGTGCTGGCGATCGGCGATGACGGCGACCATATCCTGATCCACGACCCCTGGGTCGAGGACGAAAGGCAGGAGACCATCCTTGATGCCGCCAACATTCCCGTGCCTTACGGCATCTTCATGAACATGGCGCAGTTCGGCCGCGACGGACTGCGTGCCGCCATCACTCTGGGAAAGCGCTGATAACAATGACCTGGGTTATTCTTACAGGCAGGCAGAGCGATCTCGACCAGGTGGCGACACCACACAAGATCATCACCAATCGCGACTATCTCGCGCATCCGTCGCTGTTTCGCGGCCAGCGGCCGAAGGTCATCAACCTGTCGAACAATTACGCCTACCAGAGCCGCGGCTACTATGCCTCGCTGCTGGCAAGCTCGCGCGGCCACAAGGTGATCCCAACCGTCGAGACGATGATCGACCTGTCGGAGCGCAAGCTCTATGAGCACGCGCTGCCGGAGCTGGAACTGGCGCTCAACAAATGCCGCAAGGATCTTGGCGGCGCCTTTCCGCAAAAGGTCTGCATCTTCTTCGGCATCGGGCCGACGAAAATCTGGGACCGTTTCGCCAAGCTGTTGTTCGACTGGTTCCGCGCACCGGCGCTCGAAGTCCACATCAAGGACAGCGCCGAATGGGCCTCGATCCGCAAGATCGGTTTCCATCCGCTGGCGCGCATGACCGAGGACGAGGAAAAAAGCTTCATCCAGTGCCTGGAGACCTACACCAACCGCGAGTGGCGCGACACCAAGGGCCGCACGCCGGCGCGCTACACCTTCGCCACGCTGGTCGACCCGCATGAGGAATTGCCGCCCTCGGAGATATCGTCGCTGCGCTACTGGGCCAAGATCGCCGAGAAGATGGGCGTCGAAATCGAGCCGATCACCAAGCGGGACCTGGCCAAGCTCGCCAACTACGACGCGCTGTTCATCCGCGAGACGACCTCGATCTCCAATCACACCTATCGTTTCGCCCGCCGCGCCCAGCAGGAAGGCATGCCAGTCATCGACGACCCGCTATCGATGATCCGCTGCACCAACAAGGTCTATCTCAACGAGCTGATGGCCTACAACAAGGTCCCGGTGCCGCCGACGGTGATGATCGCCGGCACCTCGGATCTCGAACTGGCGGCGCAGACACTGGGCTTTCCGCTGGTGCTGAAGATCCCGGATTCGTCGTTCTCGCGCGGCGTCAAGAAATGCGCCAATTTCGAGGAACTGAAGACGCTCGCCACCGAATGGCTGGAGGATTCCGACCTTCTGATCGCGCAGAAATTCATTCCGACCGAATATGACTGGCGCGTCGGCGTGCTCGGCGGCCAGCCCTTGTTTGCCGTGCACTATCTGATGGCCAAGAAGCACTGGCAGATCGTCAACCACAAGGCCAACGGCAAGCCCGACCAGGGTGGCATCAAGACCTTCACGCTGAAGGAAACGCCGGCGCATGTCGTCGAGACGGCAGTGAAGGCGGCGCGCTGTATCGGTGACGGGCTCTATGGCGTCGACCTCAAGGAGACCAAGGACGGTGTCTTCGTCATCGAGGTCAATGACAATCCCAACCTCGACCATGGCTGGGAGGATTCCGGCGAGAAGGACGAGGTCTGGGTGCGGCTGACGCAGTGGTTCCTGGAGCGGCTGGACCGGCCGGGGCGGTAATTTGATCGGGGGAAAAGATGCTGTTCATCGTGATCGAGGATTTTACCGGCTGCGATCGCAAGGAAATCTACCGCCGCTTTCGCGACCGGGGCCGCCTGAAGCCGGACGAGCTTCTCGTGCATCACAGCTGGATCGCGGCGGACATGAGCCGCTGCTTCCTGCTGGTGGAGGCCGATGACGTCACGCTGCTGCAGCGCTGGGTCATCGAATGGGCGGATCTGGTGGAATTCGAGATCGTTCCCGTGGCGACAAACAAGGACATGGCAGAAGCATTGAGCGGGCACCTCTGAGCCTCGTCCCGGCTTTCCGATTGGATCAATTTGGAACAAACGGTCTAACCGCCGTTAAACTCCTTCATGTTAACCCGGACTATATTGCGGGTTGCTCGAGGGTTTTTGCAAGATGATAAAGCTGTTTCAGTCGGGAAGTTGCGGCCAAATACTCTATTTCTGCCTGCTGTTTTTTCTTGTCGGCTTCGATTTTGCCAAGGGCCCGATTGAGCATTTTCTGGTCGGGGCAAAGGAAGGCATACAAAAACAAATCTACGCGACCGACGGCGCAAGGATTGCCGAGAGCCAGAACTCCTTTGTCGAAGGGTTGAGAACCCAAGGCACGCCAAGCGGCGCATCGCAGCCGGATCCGGTACAGGAGCACGCTTCGGGCATGGTGGCCCAGGCGCTGGCCATGGAGGCAAAAAGCTCCGCCATTGGCACGATCTACATCTCCATACTTGTTACGATGGGCTTTGCCACCCTCGTGGCGATGATCTGGATGGTGTTCGCCCGTGTGCGCGACATTGGCTGGCCAACCTTGGTCGGCTTTGGTGTTCTGGCGCCGAAACTAGCTATTTCGGTATTGCCCGGTAGCCTCCCGCCGCCGACTTTCGAGATCCTGCACTACAGCTTTATCGCGGCAATGATCGTGCTTGGGCTTCTGCCGCACGGATTTGCTCGGGGTCCGCGTGCCGAGCCAGCAAGGCTGCCGGTGGCGGCGGAACCGGCCAGGCGCGTCCCGGGACAATTCGGTCAAAGGGTGCGATAGGCTTGGCCAATCAATCGGGATGTGATCCGCTGCCGAGTGCCGGTGAGCTCACTGCGCGCCGGCATTCGTCGATCAGCCACTGGCGGAACGCCGCCACGACATCGCGCCTCATACTGCGCTCCGGGATCGTCAGGCAATAGGGCTGGCGCAGCTCCAGCGCCCGGGCGAGGGGCCTGACAAGCCGGCCGTCTTCCAGGGCCGCGGCACAGTAGATCCCTTGCGCCAGCGCCACGCCCAATCCCGAAATGGCAAGGTCGAGTGCCGCGCGCGATGAGTTGGCCGAGAGGCCGCGCTGTGCTGCCCGGCCGGGCTCGATGCCGGCCGCCTCGAACCAGTTGTGCCAGGACGGAAAGGACGCACCAGTCGGTCCCCAGCCGGTGTGGATGAGCGGCAGGCTGGCGAGGCCTGCGGGTTTGATCGTGTTCGCCAGCCTGGGCGCACACACGGGATAGACTGCGTCCCGGACGATATCCTCGGTCGGGTGCTCGCGATAATGCGGGCCATAAGTTAGCCGGATGTCGATCAACTCACGCTCGAACGGCACCGGGTCGTCGTCACCTCTGAGCGATATGTCGACGGCGCCATGGCTTGCGACAAAACCGGCCAGACGCTGCGAAAGCCAACCCATGGCCATGGAAGGCGGTACCGATACCACCAGGCGCGGGCGGAATGCATCACCGCCCAGTTCGCGCGAGACGCTGCCGATCTCCTGGAAGGCCATTGTCAGCCTGGGCAGCATCTCGACGCCGGCCTCGGTGAGGACGACGCGCCGGTTGACGCGGTGGAACAGCTTGCGGCCCATCTGCTCCTCGACGGCGCGGATGAGCTGGCTGACGGCGGCGGCCGATACCGAAAGCTCTTCCGCCGCCGCGGCAAAGCTACCTGCACGCGCCGCGGCTTCGAAGGCCTGAAGTCCTTTGAGAGATGGAAGTGTGACCATGATCACCGGATAGATAAGTTCAGCTTATCAAAATTGCAGAAATCGTCGTTTTTGGAAAGTTTTTTCATTGGCTACAGTGAATTTCATCAAATCCCAGCCTGGATCGAAGCCGTGGATCATCGCGACGTAATTTCATCGTTGACGCAGGAAGAACGCAACCGCCTGACCGCCAAGTCGGATGTCGCGGGCCTCGTTCAGCTTGCCGCTCATTGGGGTGCGATCGTGATCATCGGATCGCTGATCGCCGCCAAGGTGCCGTTCTGGCCGCTGCTGATGCTGCCGCAAGGTATCCTTATCGTGTTCCTGTTCACGCTGCTGCACGAGACGGTTCATCGTACGGCTTTCGAAACGCAATGGCTGAACGACGCCGTAGCGCGGGTGTGCAGCCTGGCGATCGCGCTGCCGGCGGACTGGTTTCGCTACTTCCACTTCGCCCACCACCGGTTCACCCAGGACCCCGACAATGATCCGGAACTGGCTTTCCCCAAACCGGAGACATGGCGGCACTATCTCGTTCATGTCTCTGGTATCCCGTTGTGGTGGGGGCACCTCAAGACGCTTTATGGCAACGCTATGGACCGTGGCCGGGAGAGCTACGTTCCGCCCAAAGGCTATGACAAGGTGCGCATCGAGGCGCGCGCCATGATTGGATTATATGCGGTGGTCATTCTGCTGGCCGTTTATTTCCGGCTCACCGTGCTTCTCTATGTCTGGGTACTGCCGGCCTTGCTCGGCCAGCCGTTTCTGCGCCTCTATCTCTTGGCCGAGCACGGCCGTTGTCCGTTCGTCGCCAACATGCTGGAGAACACCAGGACCACGCTGACCAACTGGCTGGTCCGCAAGCTGGCGTGGAACATGCCGTTCCATGCCGAACATCATGCCTATCCCCGCGTGCCGTTTCACCAACTGCCGCAGTTTCATGCGCTGATCGAGCGGCATTTGAAGATGGTCGAGCCGGGCTATGTCAGCTTCCACGAAAAGTACATCGGGACGCTGCAATGACGATGGTCGACCTCAACCGGTCTGGCTGTGCAACGCGCCGGATTTCAACAGACGCTGAATATCGGCCGCATTTGACGGCACGCCGATCAGATAGCCCTGCGCCTCGGTACAGCCATTGCCTCGCAGGATGTCGAGCTGCGCCTCGCTCTCGACACCCTCGGCGGTGACAGTGATGCCAAGCTCGGCACCCAGCCCGATGACGGTGCGAACGATCGCCGCGGTGTCGCGATTGCCCAGGTCGTGGATGAACGAACGGTCGATCTTGATCTTGTCGACGGGAAAACGCCTGAGATAACCGAGCGAGGAATAGCCGGTGCCGAAATCATCCAGCGCGATGCGGATGCCGAGTCCGCGCAACTGCCGCAATGTCCTCAGCACGGTCTCGCTCTCGTCCATCAGCACGGTTTCGGTGATTTCCAGTTCCAGCCGGCCGGCGGGCACCCCTGAAAAGGCCAGCGCCGAGATGACGCTGCGGGCAAAGCCGCCGCTTTTGAGCTGCACAGCCGAGACATTAACCGCGATCCGCAAGCCGGCAGGCCAACTTGCCGCCGCAGTGCAAGCCTTCCTCAGCGCCCACTCGCCAAGCGGCACGATCAGTCCGGTTTCTTCGGCGACCGGAATGAACTTGTCCGGCGCCACCGTGCCGCGCTCCGGCGAATGCCAGCGCATCAAGGCTTCCGCACCGACGATCTCGCCGGAGGCGATGTTCATGATGGGCTGGAAATCGAGATCGAATTCCTGGCGCGGCAGCGCTGCCTCGAGGTCGGTCTCAAGTACGCGTCGTGCCTGCACCATGGCGTCCATCCCGGGCTCGAAGAAGCGATACAGGTTGTGCCCTTCGCTCTTCGCCCGGTAGAGCGCCGTATCGGCGTTTTTCAGCAGCGTATCGGCATCCTTCCCGTCGTCGGGAAAAATGGCGATGCCCAGGCTGATGCCGACATGCATGTCCCGGTTCTTGTCGCGGAACGGTTTTGCGATTGCCTCGACGATGCGCTTTGCCAGTTTCTCGGCATCGGCGATGCTTTTGAGATTGAACTCGATGATGACGAATTCGTCGCCGCCGAAACGGGCGACGATGTCCGTTTCACTGCGCAGGCAACGTTGCAGCCTGCCGGCCACGCTCTTCAGCAGCCAGTCGCCGGCAGGATGCCCCCACGTGTCGTTGATGGCCTTGAAGCGGTCGAGATCGAGCGAGAAGATTGCCAGCGGCACCGCCGCCTCCTCGAGAGCATGGTCGAGCCGTTCGCGAAACATCTGGCGGTTGGGCAACCCGGTCAGCGTGTCGTGATGCGCGAGATGGGTCATGCGCTCTTCGGTGCGGCGGCGTTCGGTGACGTCGTCGAAGGTCACCACCCAGCCGCCGCCGCTCATCGGCCGGCGTGTGACCAGAACCGTCCTGCCGTCGGTAAGATGCCGATGGGCCGAATGCGGTTTTGCCGCCGCCAGGCAGGCTTCGGTTTTGGCGACCTCGCTGTCGACGTCGATCTTCGTATAGATGCCGAGTTCCAACAATCGTTCGAGCGCGTCGCGGTGCGTGGTTCCAAGCGGGAAGTCCGCCGCGGTGACGTTGTAAAGTTCCAGATAACGCCGGTTGCGCACGATCATCTTGCCGTCGGCGTCGTACATCAGCAGGCCTTGCGACATGTTGGCGAGCGCCGCGTCGAAGCGGCGGTGCTGCTCCTTGAGATCCTCTTGCGCGCGGCGCTGCTCGGTGATGTCTTCATAGATCGACACCCAGCCGCCCAAGGCCAGCGGACGATGCGAGATGTTGATGATGCGCCCATCCGACAACGTCTCCTCATAGGTCGAGGGTCTCGCCTGGTCGATATAGGGCTTGCGGATAGCGTAGAGTTCATCGGCGCTTTGCGAGGCAATGCCGATATCGACGCTGTGCCGCAGGATGTCGATGAAATGGATGCCCGGCCGCACCACCTTGGCGTCGAGACAGAAGATGTTGATGTAGTGGCCGTTGCAGATGATCATCCGCTCGTCGGCGTCGAACATGCACAGCCCATGCGACATGTTCTCGACCGCGGCCGAAAAGCGTTCATTCTGTTCGCGCAGTTCGTCTTCCATATGGCGCGAGCGCCCCATGCCTTCGGCCTCCCGTTCCGGGACGACCGAACCATCCTTGGCATCAGCGACGGGCATGAGGCGCCTGCGGATCGTGATCGAACACCGCACTGTTGCCCGTTCCGGTTAATTTAGCGTTTTTCAGCCAACGGCGGGTGCCGAAACCTGATGCCGCGACGTCTCGATCTCCGAAAAACGCTTCAGGAACGCATTTTGCGCCCAGGTCACCGAGCGTGGCGTGAAATCGAAGCGGGAGGCATTGAAGCCGCGCGGACGGCCGAAGAACTCGGTCGCCTCGGCGGTCGAAAAGCCGGCGAGCAGCGTTGCCTCGAAGTATGCGGCGATCTGGTCGGCGCGCTTGATCTCCTTGCGCAGCGCAGCGGCTGGTTCCGGCGGCAACGAGAAGCGCAAATGGATGGCGCGCTGCAGTCGCAATTCACAGTCCTTGTAGCTGCCTCCCATCACCGATTTGAACGGCGAGATCATGTCGCCGATGACATATTCGGGAGCGTCGTGCAGCAGCGCTGCCAGCCTGGCGTCGGCCGAAGCCTCAGGCACCAGGTCGCAGTACAGCGCCTCGACCAGCAGCGAGTGCTGGGCGACCGAAAAGGCGTGCTCGCCGCTGGTCTGGCCGTTCCAGCGGGCAACGCGGGCCAGCCCATGCGCAATGTCCGAGATCTCGATATCGAGCGGCGAGGGGTCGAGCAGGTCGAGCCGGCGGCCCGACAGCATGCGCTGCCAGGCGCGTGCTGGCGCGCCGACGCGATCGGCGGCCATCAGGCCTCCTCCGCGCTGACGGCTTCCTGCGGGAAGGCGAATTTTGCCCAGACCGGGATGGCGAGTGAAACGGTGGCGTCCCCGGCCATGATCGGCTGGCCGGCGTCGAGCGCCGCCTTGACCCGGTCGATGCGTGCAATGGCCAGACCGGTCGTGCCGACGGTCGAGCCGAGCGTGCCAACCGGCCGACCTGCAACGGTTAGCTCGGTGCCCGGTGCGGGCAGGGGCCTGTCGGCCGATGCAATCAGCACACGCCGCCTGGCCGTGCCGCGATGCTGCATGCGCGAGACGACCTCCTGGCCGACATAGCAGCCCTTCTTGAAGCCGACGCCGCCGGTTTCGTCCAGCAGCACGTCATGGGGGAAGGCGTCTCCGAGTTGGTAGTCGCTGCCACTTTCGGCAATGCCGCCGGCAATGCGGAAGGCCTGCCACGCGGCAAGATCGCTGCGCTCATCTGTTTCGCCATAGGAACGCGTGACGGCGCCATTCGGAAAGCGCGTGTCGGCGGCCGCCGTTGAATCAGATTGTGAGGATGTTGATTCATGTCCCCACGCGACGGTGACAAACGCCTGATCCGCCTTGGCAATCTCGATCTTGGCGCGCAGTTTGTAGAGCGTCAGCCGGCGTACGAAATCGTCCGCTATGTCGGCCCGGCATTCCAGCCGGAATGCAGTCTCACCGTCGCGCGAGATCAGGAAATCGAACAGGATCTTGCCTTGCGGCGTCAGCAGCGCACCGGGTTTGGCTTCGCCGGGAGCCAGGATGTCGAGATCGGTGGTCAGGATGTTCTGCAGAAAATGCTCGGCATCCGGGCCTGACACGGAAATGAGGGCGCGGTCTTTGAGCTGGGCAAAGGGCATGGGCGGAAAAGCAACCTGATCTTGCAAAACGGTCGGCCTTTACGTAAGCCGCTGGCACTCCCCCCGCAAGAGAGCATGGCCATGATCTACGACCTCATCCTGACAGGCGGCACAGTGGTCAACCATGACGGCGAAGGGGCTCGCGACATCGGCGTGAAGGATGGGCGCATCGCTGCCATCGGCGATCTCCGCCAGGCCTCGGCCGGCGAGACGATCGACTGCCGCGGCCTGCATATCCTGCCAGGCGTCATCGATAGCCAGGTGCACTTTCGTGAGCCGGGACTGGAGCACAAGGAAGACCTGGAAACGGGTTCGCGCGCGGCCGTGCTTGGCGGCGTCACCGCCGTGTTCGAGATGCCCAACACCAATCCTTTGACCACCAGCGAGGCAGCGCTTGCCGACAAGGTTCGGCGTGGCAGTGGTCGTATGCATTGCGATTTCGCCTTCTGGGTCGGTGGCACCCGCGAAAACGCCGGGGATGTCGGCGAGCTTGAGCGATTGCCGGGCGCGGCCGGGATCAAGGTTTTCATGGGCTCGTCCACCGGCGATCTGCTGGTCGAGGACGACGAGGGCGTGGCATCGATCCTCCGGAACACGCGCCGCCGCGCCGCCTTTCATTCGGAAGACGAATTCCGGCTGCGCGAGCGTCTTGGCGAACGCATCGAGGGCGATCCTTCATCGCACTCGGTCTGGCGCGACGAGATCGCCGCCTTGCGCTGCACCGAACGGCTGGTGCGCATCGCTCAGCAAGTTCGCGCCCGCATTCATGTCCTGCACATCTCGACCGCCGAGGAGGTTTTGTTCCTCGAACAGCACAAGGATGTCGCGACCTGCGAGGCGACGCCGCACCATTTGACGCTAAGCGCCGACGACTATCTCAGGCTTGGCACGCTGATCCAGATGAACCCGCCGGTGCGCGCCGCGCGCCATCGCGACGGCGTCTGGCACGGCATTGCGCAGGGCATCGTCGATGTGCTCGGCTCCGACCACGCGCCGCACACGCTGGCCGAGAAGGCCAAGCCCTATCCGGCCTCGCCGTCGGGGATGACCGGCGTGCAGACGCTGGTGCCGATCATGCTCGACCACGTCAATGCCGGCCGGCTGACCTTGCAGCGCTTTGTCGACCTGTCGAGCCACGGCCCGCAACGCATCTTCGGCATGGCGAGAAAGGGCCGCATCGCCGCCGGCTACGACGCCGACTTCACCATCGTCGATATGAAACGGCGCCAGACCATCACCAATGCGCAGGCCGGCTCGAAAGCCGGCTGGACGCCTTATGACGGGAGAGAAGTGACCGGCTGGCCGGTCGGCACCGTCATTCGCGGCCGGCGCGTCATGTGGGAAGGCGAGATCGCCACGCCAAGCCAGGGCAAAGCGGTGGAGTTTTCCGAGGCCCTTGTCGTCTAGATTCCCTACGAGGCTCAATCCCCGGCGACGAAGAATGTCCACTGCCCGGCAGGCGTGATGCCGACACGATAGAAGATATAGGCGCCGAACTGCTTCATGTCGTCGAAATCGCCGGCGGTGACGATCTTGAACAGTTCGACCCGCTGCTTGGCGTCCAGCTTGTCCAGCGGCAGGGCGAAGAAATACGGCCACACGTAAAGCTCCTGTGGCGTGCCGGCATCGAGGTGGACGTAGCCAGCATCGAGCACCTCCTCCAGGATGGCCAGGATCTCCTGGCCGTCCGGGTCGCCGGAGAGCCCCTTGAGGAAGGCGATGGCGTCGCCGTCTATGTCGGTCAGCGATATCTGCGTGGCGCTGTCGCCCTTGCCGATCAAGGGCCGCAGCTTTTCGATGTCGCCGCCCTTGCAGGCTTCGACGATGAGGTCGTGCATGCGCCGTACCGGCTCCGGCAGCTTGGCGAGATCGTAGACAACCTCGGGTACCGGCGTGTCTGGATCGACGCGCGGTCTGGTCACGCCGCCATCCGCCGGACTGTCCGGCTCGGCCTCAGGAGCAGCCGGTTGGCTGGCCGGAGGCGGCGTTCCGACCGGGTTGGGCATTGGCACGGTGCTTCCCGGAGGCGACATGTCATCGTCCGCCGGCGGCGTGACTGTTGGCGGGAGCTCTTCGCGCTTGATCTCGCTCAGCGCATAGGCGGGGCTGCTCGCGAGACACACAATCAGGGGAATCGCGGCACAGCAAGCGGCGAAGGAGATGCAGAGGACAAAGCCACGCGGCTTGCCTGACATCGGAAAACTCACTGCCCGTTTCTCCCTGCTTCCGGGCATGACGCGCCCGAGCGGCATTTTGCCGTCAAAGAACCGGACGTCGGTTCAGTGCCGCAGCCGTTCGGGTTCGAAGGCGCCAGCAATCACCTTTTCACGCATACGGTCGAGCAGGGCAAGGGCCGAGGTCTCGCCATTGGCACGCAACATCTCGCCGAAGGCGGTTTCGAGCGCTGCTTCGGCAATGATCTCTGGCTCTATGCCGGCGGAGAGACCTTCCGCCCAGGCCTCGCTGTGGCTTTCCACGGCGGTCAGGCGTTTTTCTTCCCTGACCAGCGCGTCGATGTCGTTGACACCATGTTCCATAAGCGAATGTCCACCCTTTCAAGCAGCGATCCGTCGTCGTGGATCAGGCCTGATCTGTTCATTTCACACGCGGGGTCAATTAAGTATTTGTAAATACGACATTTTTTTGATCGTCTTTTACAAAGCCCGATTGCCTTGTGCGAAGCTGCGTTCAGCTCGAGTCAAACTTAGCCGATTGGGGCGGCCTGCGGGGCGAAAACCTTCAGTTTGAGTTAATTCCGCTTTCGCGCAGTAAGGTTTCGTTAATACTGTTGCAGAAGTGCAACATAAGGATTGCACCAAGATATCCACTGGCACAAGCCGGATGTGTCGGCTGTCACCAGCAATGGCCCGGATAGTTGTTGATGAGCAGTTCGGAATGCCTGAAGCACGGCGCGTTTAATCGGATTCAGGCGACTCGCTTTAAGCTTTTTGTTTTATGCATATCGTTGTCCCAAAACCGCTGCGCGCTTTTGGGCGACATGTTTAGTTGCCGTAACGCGAGGCGATGTCGCGCGACAGCGTCTCGCCTTCCTTCATGTAACGGCTGATAGCTTCGGTCGCCGAGGGCGTGCACCGCGTATAGGTGCCGCCGAACGAGCGGTAGCCGCGATTGAAGCTGGCGATGAAGCGGGCGCGCCGCTCTGCATCCGGATTTTCCGAATCGAGCAGTTTCTCCATCTCGGCACGCCACTGGTCGCCCTTCTCGCCGCACAAATTGCGCAGGAAATGCAGTGACCCCAAAACCTCAGCCAATCGCATCAGCCCCGGCTCGAACGGCGACTCGGCGCTGAACGCGGGCCGTATCGAAACGGCCGCGCTGACGGCAAGACATATAGCGAGGAATGGAGAGAGGCGGTTCATAAGCCTTTGTGACGAAACAATTTGTCGCCCGCAAGGCGATTTTCAGGGCTGCGTGTTTACCCCACCGGGGACGCTAACTGTCGTCAACTTGGGATTGTATGCTTGGCGTCTGAATAGATGCACTGCGACATGAAGGTAGAGAATGTAGGTAGCCACCCCCAAACTCAGGGCGACGCCCAGCAGCTTGATATACAGGGCGATGTCCACGGTGCGGCAAAGATATATCGACGACCCGAGGAACGACAGTTCATAGCCGAGTGGCAATGTAAGGCATAAAACCTGAACCAATGTTCGATTGAACGCGAGAGATGGAGCCCGGTCAATTGGCCGGTTCGACCAATCCCAGAAAACGACGTCGATTTCCTTTGAAAGATCTTCACGCAGGTAGCGCCAGAGTTTTTCTATGAAGATGTGATGCTGGAGGATTATCAAGGTCATTATTAACGAGAATATTGGTAGCGGAAGAAGTAAGAAATACTCGATTGATATCCCGTTGCAGGTGCCGATCATTGATTTTTGGATCGAGAAAGTGAACGAGAAAAAAGCGCCCACACCAGCAATGTAGATATACAGAGCTTGGTCCCTCATTTTTATTCTCTCGATGATTTCCGCCCTGACCGAGTTGAATGCGGCGATGAGAAGTGGGTTTTTGTCGGGTTTTGTTGCTTCTTTTGGTTTTGAATTTGGCACAGGCCATCGCCTTTCGACGGTTTCTTCGGGAATGTATCGTTAATATGCAATGCTAAGATACTTGGCCTCAACCGTGCAACGTCGATCGCGAACATCGCTTCTAGTCAGCGTCTCCGCCGGGATTCAACAAGTCTTCGGCCACCGCGAACACCGAGCCTGCGAGCGGCAGCGCCGCCATCTCACTGAGCGTGTAGAAGGCGGCCGTCTCGGCGTCGTCGCTGGCAACTGCCTCGCCGCCGGCATAGGCGGCGCCGAAGACCGTAAGGCGATAATCGACCGGGTGGCTGTCATCCCTGCCGTCGATGTGGATTTCCCGAAGCGGGCGATAATTTGTGGCGCGTAAACCGGTTTCTTCCAGAAGTTCGCGCTCTACCGCTGCCTCCAGCGTCTCGCCGGGGTCGACCTTGCCGCCGGGAAAGGCATAGAGCCCTTGCGAGGGTTGCCGGGCTCGCTTGACCAGAAGCACGGTGTCTGCCCGCACGACGGCGACGGAGACTGCCAGGAGTGTCTTGCGCGCTTCGTTCATGGATTCCCGATCAGGCATGAAGGCAGGTCTGTTGTGGACCGCCCAGCATGGGCAAGCTTTAGCGGTTGCGCAACGCCGGTTGCATCGGCACTTTCAAGGCGAACCATTCGAAGGGCGCCAATCGACCATGTGCGGACGTTTTGCCTTGACCGCGACGCCGGATCAGACCGCCGCCTTTCTGGACGTAGCGGGGCTTGAGGATTTTCCGGCGCGCTACAACATCGCGCCGACGCAGCCGATCCTGATGGCGATCGCCGGAGCCCCGCGGGCGCCGGGCTCGAATCTGCCGGACCGGCAGCCGATGCTGGTGCGCTGGGGGCTGATCCCGACCTGGGTCAAGGACACACGCGAGTTTCCGCTGCTGTTCAACGCGCGCTCTGAGGGTGCCGCCGAAAAAGCCTCGTTCAAAGCGGCCATGCGCCATCGCCGTGCGCTGGTGCCGGCATCCGGTTTCTATGAGTGGCGGCAAACCGGCGGCAAGAAGGGGCAACCCTACTGGATACGCCCAAGACATGGCGGGTTGGTCGCCTTCGCCGGCCTGATCGAGACCTATGCCGAGCCGGGCGGTTCGGAAATGGACACCGGGGCCATCCTGACCATCAACGCCAATGCGGACATCGCCCATATCCACGACCGCATGCCGGTGGTGATCGATCCCAGGGATTTCGCCCGCTGGCTGGATTGCCGCACGCTCGAGCCGCGCGATGTCGCCGACCTGTTGCGGCCGGCGCAGTTGGATTTCTTCGAGGCAATTCCCGTCTCCGACCTCGTCAACAAGGTCGCCAACAACGGACCGGAAATCCAGGAGCGGGGCGAGATCGGGCCGGAGCCCGAGAAGGTCAAGCGCCAGAAGCCGGGCGCTGACGACAGTCAGATGGCGTTGTTCTAGCTCAGGTGTTCTTCAAAGGCGCATGTCAGCGCCCTCATGCCAAGCGCCTTTGGCGCCGGCCGCGCACCGCTTCAGGCAGCGCGGGGAGATACGATCTTCTGCGCCGGCTTCTTCTTCTTCGCGGTGTGGAGAAGGGCGGCGACGATCGCGGCCGGACCGATTGCGCGATAGTGGTTGGCCAGCGCCGGTTGCTTGGCGCGGTTGGATTCCTGCGTGCTTCGGGGCATGTCTCTCTTCCCTGGTAACATTTTCGTGTCTGCGTTTGATGGCCGATTCTGACCAAATCGTGACGCCTGCTGATCTAGCCGGCGAATGTTTCATGACTGTGCCGACATGTTTAATAAAATGTTTCACTGGGTCATTACCTGTGATCCAGCGACGTTTTTGCCGAAACTTGCGACTTGACGGCAACACAAGCCAAGGCGATAAAGCCGCCCATGAAAACGTCTTTCGCCATTTGTGGCATTTGCATTATTGGCTAGCCTTGCGCTGGTCCGGACGTTTTCGCCTCATCTTTCCCCAGATTGGACAAACGCCCCGGCCAGCAGGCTGGAGCCTGATTTGCGTCTCGCGCAGGGCTGGCTCCATCCAAATTGAGTTCTGAACCGGGAAGGCACGAATGTCTGACGCATCGCAGGGCCTGCGCCTCTACAACACGCTGACGCGGACGAAAGAGGATTTCGTCCCCATCGATCCAGACAACGTGCGCATGTATGTCTGCGGCCCGACCGTCTACGACTTTGCCCATATCGGCAATGCCAGGCCGGTGATCGTCTTCGACGTGCTGTTCCGTTTGTTGCGCCAAGTCTATGGCGAGGCGCACGTCACGTATGTGCGCAACATCACAGATGTCGATGACAAGATTAACGCCCGCGCGCTGCGTGATTTCGGCGCCGAGATTTCTTCGGGAAAACTGTCGCTCAACGAGGCGATCCGGCGGGTGACCGAAAAGACCGCAGACCAGTTCCACAGGGACGTGGCGGTTCTCGGCTGCCTGGAGCCGACGGTCGAACCGCGCGCCACCGAATTCGTCGAGCCTCGCGCCGACGGCAAGGTCGACATGATCACCTTGATTCAAAGCCTGATCGAACGCGGCCATGCCTATGTTGCCGCAGGTGAAGTCCTGTTCGACACGGCGTCGATGCCCGACTACGGCCAGCTATCGAAGCGCAATCTCGACGAGCAGCAGGCGGGCGCTCGCGTCGCTGTCGACGCGCACAAGAAAAATCCCAGCGATTTTGTCCTCTGGAAGCTGTCGTCGCCGGAGGAGCCGGGATGGAATTCGCCCTGGGGCAGGGGCCGCCCAGGCTGGCACATCGAATGCTCGGCAATGTCGGCCGCCTATCTCGGCGAGGTCTTCGACATCCATGGCGGCGGCCTCGACCTGATCTTCCCGCACCACGAGAACGAGATCGCCCAGTCGCGCTGCGCCCATGGCACCGACGTGATGGCCAACATCTGGATGCATAACGGCTTCCTGCAGGTCGAAGGGCAGAAGATGTCGAAGAGCCTCGGCAATTTCTATTCGATCAACGAGCTCCTGGAGACCGAGACCTTTGGCGGCCGCAAATGGCCGGGCGAGGTGCTGCGGCTGGCGATGCTGATGACGCATTATCGCGAGCCGATCGACTTTTCCGTGCGCAAGCTGGAAGAGGCCGAGAACATGCTGCGCAAATGGAAGCGGGCGGCCGACCTCGCACCGGCGGCGGCAGGGCAGTTGCCCGTGGAGATCATCGATGCCTTGTCCGACGATCTCGCCACCTATGCCGCCTTCCAGGTCCTGACCCAGTTGGCCGGCGAGGCAGCGGACGGCAACGCTGCGGCGGCTGCGCTGAAGGCGTCGCTGCTGTTCCTCGGCTTCGATGTCGCGTCGGCGAAGGTGGATGAAGACCACGTCGCCAAGGCTATCGCCAATCGCCTCGCGCTCATTGCTGCCAAGAATTGGGCCGAGGCCGACCGCATCCGCGACGACCTGCTGGCACAAGGTGTACAGTTGAAGGACGGCAAGGACCCGGTCACTGGGGAGCGCATCACCACCTGGGAGGTAAAAAGATGATCGACCATCTCGGCATCACCGTTGCCGATTTCGACGCTTCGAAGGCTTTCTACGACAAGGCGATGGCGCCGCTGGGTGCCGCGCTGCTTTACATGGTGCCGCTGGAATATACCGGCGGCGCCAAGGTCGGTGGTTATGGCCGTGACCGGCCGGTGTTCTGGCTGAGCACTGGCAAGGACAAGCCCAGGGATCACCAGCATGTCGCCTTCACCGCGCGCAGCCGCGCCGAGGTCGAAGCCTTTTATGCCGCGGCACTCGCCTCCGGCGGCAGGGACAATGGCGGGCCGGGCCTGCGCCCGCACTATCACCCGGACTACTACGCCGCCTTCGTCTTCGATCCCGACGGCAACAATGTCGAGGCCGTCTGCCATGCCCCGGAGTGAACGGTGATGAGCCTCGACAACCGGCCGATCTACACCGGCGGCTGCCAATGCGGCGCGGTGCGCTTTCGCGTCGAGGGCACGCTTGGTGACGCCTCGATCTGCCATTGCCGCATGTGCCAGAAGGCGTTCGGCGCGTTTTACGCGCCACTGGTGTCGGTGCGCGGCGCCAGGCTCGACTGGACGCGTGGCGAGCCGAAATACTTCCGCTCCTCCAACCATGTCGATCGTGGCTTCTGTGCCAATTGCGGCACGCCATTGACCTTCACCGCGCCGGACGGTGTTGGCCTCGCCATCGGTGCGTTCGACAATCCGGCGGAGATCGTGCCGCTGATCCAGTGGGGCACCGAGGCAAAGCTGCCCTATGTCGATACGATCCCGCAACTGCCGGGCGAGGACACGATGGCCGACATGTCGTCGGCCCCCTATCTGGCCGATCTCGTCTCCTACCAGCATCCCGACCACGACACCGAACAATGGCCGCCGAAGGAAAAGCCATGACCACAGTAAGAACCGGTGGCTGCCAGTGCGGCGCCGTGCGTTTCCGCATTCATGGGGCGCTCGGCCGTCCGTCGATCTGCCATTGCCGCATGTGCCAGAAACAGTTCGGCTCGTTCTTCGGGGCGCTGGTCACGGTGCCCAGGGATGGCGTCGAATGGACCCATGAAGAGCCGAGCTATTTCCAGTCGTCGGTCAACATCGATCGTGGTTTCTGCGCCCGCTGCGGGACGCCGCTGACCTACCGGCAGCCCGGAGGGCTTGAGATCGCCATCGGCGCTTTCGACGACCGCTCCGATCTCGCCCCGCAGATCCAGGTCAACTACGCCGCGCGGCTGCCCTGGGTGGAGACGATCTTCGATCAGCCTGTCCACCAGGATCCTGACTACTACAACAGGCAGGAATCCATCATCTCCTTCCAGCACCCCGACCATGAAACAGCGGACTGGCCGACCAAAGGTTTGCAACTATGAGCAGTCAATTGCGTACGCTTTACCCGGAGATCGAGGCGTTCGATGCCGGCATGCTCGATGTCGGCGACGGCCATCAGGTCTACTGGGAGCGCTCCGGCACCAAGGGCGCCAAGCCGGCCGTGTTCCTGCATGGCGGGCCGGGCGGCACCATTTCGCCAAAACACAGGCGGCTGTTCGACCCGAAGCTTTACGATGTCATCCTGTTCGACCAGCGCGGCTGCGGAAAATCGACGCCCAACGCCTCGCTCGAAGCCAACACGACATGGCACCTGGTCGCCGATATCGAACGGCTGCGCGAGATGGCCGGCTTCGACAAATGGCTGGTGTTCGGCGGCTCCTGGGGCTCCACGCTTGCGCTCGCCTATGCCGAAACGCATTCCGAACGCGTCAGCGAACTGGTGGTGCGCGGCATCTACACGCTGACGCGTGCGGAACTCGAATGGTACTATCAGTTCGGCGTCTCGGAGATGTTTCCGGACAAGTGGGAGCGGTTCCTGGCGCCAATCCCGGAGGCCGAGCGCGGCGACATGATGGCCGCCTACCGCAAGCGGCTGGTCGGCACGGATCGCAAGGCGCAGATCGAGGCTGCCCGCGCCTGGAGCCTGTGGGAAGGCGAAACGATCACGCTGTTGCCGGAGCCGGAGACCAGCGGACCGTTTGGGCAGGACGACTATGCCGTCGCCTTCGCCCGCATCGAGAACCACTATTTCGTCCATGCCGGCTGGCTTGAGGAAGGGCAGTTGCTGCGCGACGCGCACAGACTGAGCGACATTCCCGGCACCATCGTCCATGGCCGCTACGACATGCCGTGCCCGGCGCGCTATGCCTGGGCGCTGCACAAGGCCTGGCCGAAGGCGGATTTCCACCTGATCGAGGGCGCCGGTCATGCCTATTCGGAGCCGGGTATCCTTGACCGGTTGGTCCGCGCGACGGACAAGTTTGCAGGCAAATGACCATGACCCGCGAGCGCCTCTATCTCTTCGACACCACATTGCGCGATGGCCAGCAGACGCCGGGCATCGACTTTTCCGTCGAGGACAAGATCGCCATCGCCAGACTGCTCGACGCTTTTGGTCTCGATTATGTTGAAGGTGGCTATCCCGGCGCCAATCCGACCGACACAGCATTCTTCCAGGAGAAGCGCACGTCACGCGCCCAATTCGTCGCCTTCGGCATGACCAAGCGGGCAGGAGTATCGGCGTCCAACGATCCCGGCCTTGCGTCACTCGTGCAATCGAAGTCGGATGCCATCTGCTTCGTCGCCAAGAGCTGGGATTATCACGTCCGTGTCGCGCTCGGCTGCACCAATGAGGAGAACCTCGACGCCATCAAGGCCTCCGTCGAGGCGGCGATCGCCGCCGGCAAGGAGGCATTGGTTGACTGCGAGCATTTCTTCGACGGCTTCAAGGCCAATCCCGATTATGCGCTGGCCTGCGCCAGGACCGCTTACGATGCGGGCGCGCGCTGGGTGGTGCTGTGCGACACCAATGGCGGCACGCAGCCATCGGAAGTCCGCGCCATCGTCGAGAAGGTTGTTTCGTCCGGTATTTCAGGCAATCATCTCGGCATCCATGCCCATGACGACACCGGCCAGGCCGTGGCGAACTCCCTCGCCGCGGTCGAGGCCGGCGTGCGCCAGATCCAGGGTACGCTCAACGGCATTGGCGAGCGCTGCGGCAACGCCAACCTGATCTCGATCGTGCCGACCCTGGCGCTGAAGCCGGCCTTCGCCGATCGTTTCGAAACGGGCATTTCGACTGAGGCACTGACTGGCATTTCGCGCCTGTCGCGCGCCTTCGACGAACTCTTGAACCGCGCCCCGGAAGCGCAGGCGCCCTATGTCGGCGCTTCCGCCTTCGCCACCAAGGCCGGCATCCATGCCTCCGCACTGGCCAAGGAGCCGGCGACCTATGAGCATGTGCCTCCGGAAACGGTGGGCAACCGCCGCCGCGTCATGGTTTCGGACCAGGGCGGCAAGGCCAATTTCCTCGCCGAGCTGAAACGGCGCGGCATTGAGGTGCCGAAGGACGATCGCCGGCTCGATGCGCTGATATCAGTGGTCAAGGAGCGCGAGGCCGAGGGCTACGCCTATGAAGGCGCCGATGCCAGCTTCGAGCTCCTGGCGCGCAAGATGCTGCACGGCCTGCCGGAATTCTTCAACGTCACCTCGTTCCGCTGCATGGTCGAGCGCCGCTTCGATGCCAACGGCCAGTTGAAGACGGTCTCCGAAGCGATCGTCAAGGTGGTGGTCGATGGCGAGGAGAAGATGTCGGTGGCCGAGGGGCATGGCCCGGTCAATGCACTCGACATCGCGCTGCGCAAGGACCTCGGCAAATTCCAGGGCGAGATCGCCGACATGGAGCTTGCCGACTTCAAGGTGCGTATCCTCAATGGCGGCACCGAGGCGATCACCCGCGTTCTGATCGAATCGCATGACGGCACCGGCGTGCGCTGGTGGACGGTCGGCGTTTCCGAGAACATCATCGATGCCTCGTTCCAGGCGCTGATGGATTCCATCGTCTACAAGCTTATGAAGAACCGCGAGATGGCCGGGCTGGTGGCCGCCGAATAGAGTTGAACCATCAGCGAAAGTCCATTGATCCATAAGAACTTTGCGATGGTCTTGCCAAGGTGACTGGGCCATAGCGTTGGCCCATGGCCACTGAAGCAATTACCCTGGACGCAGATTCCAAGGCCCGTCGCGGCTTCCTGCTGGCACTCGGCGCCTATCTGCTATGGGGGCTGCTGCCTTTTTACATGAAGGCGGTCGCTCATCTGCCGCTCGCCGAAGTCATTGCCCATCGCATTGTCTGGTCGGTGCCGATCGCCGCCGCCGTTCTGATCTGGGCCGGCCGCACGGCGGATTTCAAGGCGGCGCTGCGTTCGCCGAGCACCATCGCAATGGCCGCGCTGACGGCGGCGCTGATCTCGGTCAATTGGGGCATCTATGTCTGGGCGATCGCGGTCGACCGCACCGTCGAAACCGCGCTCGGCTACTACATCAACCCGCTGGTCAGCGTCGTCGTCGGCGCGCTGCTGCTCGGCGAGCGGCTCGACCGGCTGCAGATCGCGGCAGTGGTGCTGGCGGCCGTCGCCGTCGCGGTGCTGACCATAGAGGGCGGCAAGCTGCCCTGGGTGTCGCTGGCGCTGGCGTTCTCCTTCGCCGCCTACGGCTTCTTCCGCAAGACGCTGCCGATCGGCCCGAGCCAGGGTTTTCTGCTCGAAGTTCTGTTGCTGTCGGTGCCGGCACTTGGCTACATCGTCTACCTGATCGCGACCGGACAGGACCACATCGTATCCAGCAGTGGCGTCGATACGGCCTTGCTGATCGGCTGCGGTCCGGTCACGTCGGTGCCGCTGCTCCTGTTCGCCTTCGGCGCCAAACTGCTGCGCCTCTCCACCATCGGCATCATGCAGTACATCGCGCCGACCATGGTGTTCCTGATCGCCGTTCTGATCTTCGACGAGCCTTTCGGCACCACCCAGGCCGTCGCCTTTGCGCTGATCTGGGCGGCCTTGGCGGTCTATTCCTGGTCGATGTTCCGTGGCCGCGAAGTTCGGCCGGTGGTGCAGACTACGAGGTAAGGGCTCTCCAATGTACGTGCTGCACATCGCCAACAAGAACTATTCCTCGTGGTCGCTGCGGCCCTGGGTGTTGATGCGAGAGCTGGATATCCCGTTCGAGGAGCGGCTGACGCCATTCCCGACCGGATCGAGCTGGAGCCTCTACCGGCCGTTCTCGCCGAGTGGCCGGGTGCCGTGCCTGATCGACGATGGCTGGGCGGTCTGGGATTCGCTGGCCATCGCCGAGTATCTGGCCGAGCGCCACCATGGTGTGTGGCCTGTCGAAGCCAAGGCACGCGCCTGGGCGCGCTCGGCCGCCGCCGAGATGCATTCGAGCTTTACCGCACTGCGTGGCGCCTGTCCGATGAGCTGCGGCCTGCGCGTAGAGCCGTTCCCGATGTCCGATGCGCTGAAACAGGACCTCTTTCGCCTCGGCGATCTCTGGAACGATGGTCTCGCCCGTTTCGGCGGGCCATTTCTGGCCGGTGCTCATTTCACCGCCGTCGACGCTTTCTTTGCCCCGGTGGCGTTTCGTGCGCAGTCCTATGGGCTCTCGTTCGAGGGTGCGGCTGCAACCTATCCGGCGCAGTTGCTTGCCCTGCCGGCGATGCGCGAATGGTATGCGGCTGGCCTTGCCGAGACCTGGCGCGAGCCCGACCACGAAGCGGAAGTCGCCGCCGCCGGCACCATCATCGAGGATCTTCGCGCCACGGAGTGAAAGCCGTCGGCAGGCGCTATAATCCGCGGCCCAGCCGCCTGACGAACAGGTAAGTAGCCGCAGCGATAGCCATGGATACCGCGGTCACCACCCAGAAGCCAATCGGCGTATCGACCAGCGGCAGCCCGCCGACATTCATGCCGAACAGACCCGAGATGATGGTCATCGGCAACAGCACAGCCGTCATGACAGAGAGAACATAGAGGAGTTGGTTCGACTGCATGGTCAGCTTGGCCATCAGTTCGTCCTGCAACAGCCTTGTGCGCGCCTGCAACTGCTCGCCGTCATGATAGAGAGTATGCGCCCGTTGCGAGAGCCTGACCGCCATGTCGTTGATCGGGTCAGGCAGCTCGTTGCGATGCGCATGATCGAGATGCCGGAACAGATTGGTGATCGTCGCCATCTGCCGATGGATCACCACCAATTGCCGGCGCGCTTCGACCAGCGCTTGTCGTTCATTGTGCCATGCGTCGCGCACGACACGGTCCTCGATGCCGTCGAGCGTATCGCCAAGCTTGCCGAGCTCGGCCGCCATGCCGTCGAGCGACTGGCCCGTGACCGCCTCGATGAGTTCCGCAGGCGAGCGGAATTTCCGCGATCCATTCTCCACCGCCTTGCGAATGGCGTCGACCGATTCCAGTGGCTGCTTGCGCGCGCCGATCAACACCGCGTCGTTGAAGGCGAAGCGGAAATGGACGAGCCCGCGTGCCTCCGAAAAGTCGTGTTTGAGATCAGGCAGATCGCCATAGAGCCAGCCATCCTCAAAGTCGATGTGGCAGCCATGGCTGGGGGCAAGGAAGGCGTCGCGCACCGGCCTCGGCAAAGCCGTCTCAGTGCCGATCTCCTGGCGTGCATGCAGGTCGGTGATCTGATAGCTGCGCCAGGTCCAGCACGCCTGTGCTGGGTCCTTGGTGCGCAGGCCATCAGCCGTGAAATGGTAGATGAAGAACAGGCCGTGCTCGTCGGGCAGGTAAGGCGACAGGTCGGTGCCTTCCGGGGCGAGAGCGATATCCATGGGCGCGGTGCCAGATGCAGGTTTCGAACATGGCGCCGCAGGGCGGCCGCCTGACCCTCGATATCTAGCACGAGCGAACCCGGTTTCGTGTGACGGTTTCTTGACAGCCGATCACAGTCTGTCGGCCCCCCACGTCAATCCGGTGGCGACGCCTTCGCCACCCCGGATTGTGCCCTGTCAATGCTTCGGGCCGAAGCCGGGGTAGGGCCTGAGCGGCACGATTGCGGCAATGTCCATCATGCCGGCCTTGACCAGCGGCAAGGTGGCGAGATGGCCGCGAACCTCTGCGTCATCGGCTGCCTCGAACATCATGCCGCTGCCCGGGATGTCGCCTCGGTTCCAGACCTGGCGCACCGCGCCTTCGGCGTAGAGCGTGCGCCGCTGTTCGGCTTCATCGGGCAGAAGCGGCGCGAAATCGGCATCGGTGAACTCAGCGGTGTTGCGGGTGAGAAGGGCAAAGAACTGCATGGCGGTCTCCTTTGGTTGGGATGCCCGACTATCGCTTCTGGCTGGTCAGACTGTCCAAGACTGATTAGGCTAAAGTTGAGACCCTAAGGGACTTGGAACCTCGGAGGAAAAATGTTCGACCTGCGCCAGATCAGGTATTTCGTCACCGTCGCCGAAACCGGCAATGTCGGGCGCGCCGCCGAAATGCTGCATATTTCGCAATCGCCGCTTAGCCGGCAGATCATGCAGCTCGAGGAGCAGCTTGGCGTCAGCCTGTTCGAACGGGCAAAACAGCGGGTCCATCTCAACACCGAGGGTCGCGCCTTCCTCACCGAGGCCCGCGCGCTGCTGTCCAATGCGCGACGCTTGGAGGAGTTCGGCCGCAACCTGGCCAGCGGCGCCGTCGGCCGGCTGGCCATCGGCTATGTCGAAGGCGCCGTGCATGCCGGGCTTGTCGCCGGAATGCTGCGTCAGTTCCGCCGGGACCGGCCGGATTACCACCTGCAACTGAGGAACCTCCGTTCGGCGGCGCAACTGGAGGGACTGAGGCAACGGTCGCTCGATCTGGGCTTTGTCTACTCGCCGCCCGCCGACGATGACCCGGATGTCACTGCCATGGCGCTGCGGCACGAACCGCTGGTGCTGGCGATCCCCGAAGATGATCCCCTCGTCCAAATATCAGAGATCGGGCCGCATCACCTCGACGGCCACACCTGGATCACCGTCGTGCGCCAGCCTGACGACACCAATCGTGGCCAGTTCCTCGCCGCTTGCGCCAAGGCCGGTTTTCTGCCCGACATCGCCTATGAGACGGCGGACCCGCTGACCTCGCTCGGTCTGGTCAGCGCCGGGCTCGGCCTGGCGACGGTGCAGGCCAGCCTGCGTGCCGCCGCACCGTCACGGATCGTGTTTCGCGACCTGCCGTGGTTCGACCGCAAGGTTTCGATCTATCTTGCCTGGCGGCGTCATGACCGCCGCGCGGTGATCGACGGCTTGCGGCAGGCTGCTGGGGAAGAGGGTAGGGCAGTAGGGCAGTAGGGCAGTAGGGCAGTAGGGCAGTAGGGCAGTAGGGCAGTAGGGCAGTAGGGGAAGGCACTCCAGGCAATTCACATACTGCCCCCTTATCCCCCTACAGCTTGTCGATCACCGACTGCACGCCTTCGGTCGGCGCGTCGACGGAAGAGCCAGCCACCATGATGGCGGCGACGATCGCTTCGGGGTCGTCGACGACCAGCGGCTTGACCCGCTGCGCGGTGTGGATGAAGCCCTCGGCAGCCATGTGATCGAGCAACGCCAGCATCGGATCCCAGAATCCGCCGACATTGCCGAAGACGATCGGCTTGCGATGATGGCCGAGCTGCCCCCAGGTCATGACCTCGACGATCTCCTCGACCGTGCCGATGCCGCCCGGCAGCGCCACAAAGGCGTCGGATTTCTCGAACATCTTGTGTTTGCGCTCGTGCATGTTGTCGGTGATCAAGAGTTCATCGAGCCGGTCAAGCGCGGTTTCGGTCGCCTCCCTGTTGATCAGGAAGCGCGGAATGATGCCTGTCACCTGGCCGCCGGCCTTGAGCGCGCCTTCGGCGACGGCGCCCATGATCCCTTTGGTGCCGCCGCCATAGACCAGCCGCAGTCCGGCTTTGGCAATCGAGCGCCCGAGCAGGTGTCCGGCCTTTATATAGGTTTCATCGCGGCCCGGAGACGAGCCGCAATAGACGCAGACGGATCGAATCGTGTTCATGGCGATGATTGGTGATTGGGTCTGAAAGCGCGGTCAAGCCCCAAGGGTCAACAAGGGCGGGCTTTTTCTTGTCGGCTTTGGCAAAACAGGCTAGACCGGCGTTAGGTGGCTAAGGGGTAGGCAAATATGGCAATTAATCCATTGAAGGCGTTCCTGTTCGCGGCGGGTGGGACCGTTGCGGCCGCGGGAACCGCCTATGTATCGGGCGCACTCGACCCGTATCTCAATCACACGCCGCCGGCGAACGTGGCGGCGCTGACGCCACCCGCGGCGCCGAAACCGGCCGATCCCGGCACGGAAGCGCGGCTGCCGCCAGCGGAGGTCCCGGCTGCTCCCGCTGCTGTGCCCCAGGCAACGGCACCGGCCGCACCGGCGACGGATGCGGCAGCGCCGGCCGCGGCCGGCCCGATCGCACCGTCCTTCGATGTCGTGCGCGTCGAGAGCAATGGCTCGATCGTCGTCGCCGGCAACGCGGCTCCGAATGCAAAGGTCGAGATCCTCAGCGGTTCGACGGTGCTTGGATCGACCGTAGCTGGTCCCGATGGCGCCTTCGTTATCATTCTCGATGATCCGCTGAAGCCTGGCGACTATACGATCGCGCTACGCGCGACCACGGGCGATGTCGTAACGCCCTCGGTGCAGACCGCCGTCGTTTCGGTTCCCAAGGATGCGGCCGGCCAGGTACTGGCCATGGTCGAGGAGCCGGGCAAGCCGGCCGAACTGCTAACGGTTCCCGCGCCCGAGACAAAGCTGGCCGCACCGGCTGCAGGCGACCAGGCTGCCGCGCCGGCTGCTCCCGAAGCGCCCGCAACTGCTCCGGCATCAGCCGCTCCAGCGCCAGCCGTGGTTGAAGCAGCACCGGCTCCGGCAACGCCGCCAGCCGCAGCCGAACCAAAGATCGTCGTCGAGGCGGTCGAGATAGACGGCAACAAGATCTTTGTCGCCGGCCTCGCCGATGCCGGCCGCAAGGTGCGCGCCTACGCCAACGACATCCTGCTCGGTGACGCGCAGACGTCGCCGGATGGTCATTTCCTTGTCGAGGCGACGCGCGACATTCCGGTCGGCAGCTACACCATCCATGTCGACGGCCTCGATGCCGACGGCGTGAAAGTGGTGGCCCGCGCCGCCGTGCCGTTCGAACGTGAGCCGGGCGAAGCGATCGCCGCCGTGGCGCCTGCTGAGCCAAAGCCCGCCGAAGCAAAGCCGGCCGCACCTGCCGCCGCCGAGGCGCCCCCGGCACCCACAGCGCCCGCTGTTGTCGCGGCTGCCCCTGCGGAACCCGCGCCGGCTCCTGCCGCGCCGGCCGCCGAGGCGCCTGCCGTTGCCACGGCACCGGCCACGACGCCCGCTCCCGCCACCGAGGCTCCGGCCGTGGCAGCGGCGACGCCGCCGAGCGATGTGCCCGAGACCGTGGCGCCCAAGCTCGAACATGCCGACGGCGCCGTCATCATCCGCCGCAACGACACGCTGTGGCGGATTTCGCGGCGCGTCTACGGTCATGGCGTGCGCTATTCGACCATCTACCTCGCCAACCAGGACCAGATCAGCGATCCCGACCGTATCTGGCCGGGGCAGGTGTTCAAGGTTCCGGAAAAGTCCAAGGAAGGCGAAGCCGCCGACCTCAAGGCCATGGGCGAGCAGGCAACGACGGCGCCGGCCAAGACGCAGTAGCGCTTCGGCGATTAGCCGATCTTCCCCACGACAGGGGAGATCGGCAGCTCCAGCGCTGCCCATAAGGGCAGCTTGCCGCAGACCCGGTCATCGTTTATCGCCGATGGACGATGATCGAATCCCTTCCCAGCAGCTGCCGCCCTCCGGAGAATGCCGCGCCCGACAGCCGCGCCGTTGCCGCCCGGCTGGCAGCGCTTTCGCACCCGGCGCGGATCGAAATCCTGAAGCACCTGTCGGCCAGCAACTCCTGCTGCTGCCGCGAGGTCGTCGATCGTTTCGATCTGGCGCAGTCCACCGTGTCACAACATTTGAAGATACTGGTCGAAGCCGGGCTGGTCCGCTTCGAGCCTGATCGCCAGCGCTCGCGCTATGCGGTCGACCACGCTGCGCTCGCCGACGTCTCGGCGTCGCTGGCCGCCCTCGTCAATTCCTGCTGCTCCGGCCGCTAGTCAAAAAGACATAAGAAGAAGGCACAAGAAATGGCCGAAAAAACCGTCTCCGACTCCTCGACCTTCAAGACCTTGCTCAACCTGTGGCCCTACATGTGGCCGGCGGACCGCGCCGATCTCAGAGCCCGGGTCACGTGGGCGACGCTGCTGCTGGTTGTCGCCAAGCTGACGCTGGTCGCCGGTCCCTATTTCTTCAAATGGGCGACCGACGCGTTGGCCGGCGACGCCAAATCGGTGCCGCCGCTGCCGACCTTTCTGCTGGCGCCCGTCATGCTGGTTGTCGCCTACAATGTCGTGCGCCTGGTGCAGCTTGGCTTCAATCAATTGCGCGACGCCTTGTTTGCCCGTGTCGGCCAATACGCGGTGCGCCAGCTTGCCTTCCGCACCTTCGTCCACATGCACCAGCTGTCGCTGCGCTTTCACCTGGAGCGGCGCACTGGCGGCCTGTCGCGCATCATCGAGCGCGGCACCAAGGGCATCGAGACGATCGTGCGCTTCATCATGCTCAACACGGCGCCGACCATCCTCGAATTCGCGCTGACCACCGGCATCTTCGCCTACACCTATGGCTGGAAATATGTGGTCGTCGTCGCGGTCACCGTATGGGTCTATGTCTGGTTCACGGTCCGTGCCAGCGACTGGCGCATCTCCATTCGCCGCGACATGAACGACAGCGACACCGACGCCAACACCAAGGCGATCGACTCGCTGCTCAACTACGAGACAGTCAAGTATTTCAACAATGAGGGCATGGAGGCTGAGCGTTTCGATCGTTCGATGGCGCGCTACGAGGTTGCCGCGACGCGGATCTGGACCTCGCTCGGCTGGCTGAACTTCGGCCAGGGCATCATCTTCGGCCTCGGCACCGTCATCGTGATGTGCATGTCGGCGCTCGAGGTGCAGGCCGGCACGCAGACGGTCGGTGACTTCGTCTTCATCAACGCCATGCTGATGCAGCTGTCGGTGCCACTCAATTTCATCGGCTTCATCTATCGCGAAATCCGCCAGGGGCTGACCGACATCGAGCAGATGTTCGACCTTTTGGATGTTCCGCAGGAGATCGTCGACAAACCGGATGCCAGGCCGCTCGCGGTCAGTGCCGGCAAGGTCGAGTTCCGCGACGTGCATTTTTCCTATGACCCGAACCGCAAGATCCTGAAGGGCATCAGCTTCGAGGTGCCGGCCGGCAAGACCGTCGCCATTGTCGGGCCATCGGGCGCCGGCAAGTCGACCATCTCGCGGCTTCTGTTCCGCTTTTACGACGTGCAGGGCGGACAGGTGCTGATCGACGGCCAGGATATCAGGGATGTGACGCAGGAGAGCCTGCGCGGGGCGATCGGCATGGTGCCGCAGGACACCGTGCTGTTCAACGACACCATCGCCTACAATATCCGCTACGGCCGCATCGGCGCCAGCGAGGAGGATATGCGCAAGGCGGCCGAGCTCGCCCAGATCGGCCCGTTCATCGAGCGATTGCCCGATGGCTACAAATCGATGGTCGGCGAGCGCGGGCTGAAGCTTTCGGGCGGCGAGAAGCAGCGCGTGGCGATCGCCCGCACCATCCTGAAAGCGCCGCCGATCCTGATGCTCGACGAAGCGACTTCGGCGCTCGACAGCCACACCGAGCAGGAAATCCAGGCCGCGCTCGATCTGGTCAGCCGCGGCCGCACCACCATCGTCATCGCCCACCGCCTGTCGACGGTGATTACGGCCGACGAGATCATCGTGCTGCAGGACGGCCAGATTGCCGAGCGCGGCACCCATGCCGAGCTGATGCGCAAGCACGGCCTCTATGCCTCGATGTGGGACCGCCAGCGCGAGGCGACCGAAGCCGAGGAAAGGCTGCGCATCGCCCGCGAAGGTGACGAGCTTGGCGTCATCGTTCGCCGGCGGACGTCGGAGGTGAATTGACGCGTCTTCCCTTCTCCACAAGGGGAGAAGGAGAAAAATTTCCGCTTGACCTCAACTTAAGTTGAGATTGTAGGCCGTTCTTGGAGCCCGGAAACAACCTGATCCAAGAACGGAAGAATCGAAATGAGCGAGACAAATCAGATCGTTAATGGCGGCAGCGTGTTCAGGGTGGACAAGTTCGTTGTCCCGGCCGCCGCTCGCGAAGAGATACTCACAAAGGTCCGGACAACGCATGAATTGCTGCGCCTGCAACAGGGCTTCGTGCAGGATTTCCTGCTCGAGCAATTCTCGGGGCCGGGCGAATTCAACCTCGTGACGATCGTTGAATGGGAAAGCCAGGCGGCAGTCGACAATGTCGTGCCGATCGTCAAGGCGGCCCACGAGCGCATCGCCTTCAATCCGCAGGAGACCATCGCGCGGCTTGGGGTTCGGGCCGACATCGCCAACTATCAGCGGGTTCCGGAACTGTAACGCTCATTCAGCGCAACGACGCCCAGAGTCTGTCTGGCGCAGGCGTCCCCACTCTATCCCGATAGATGAGATGGGGCTTTTATCCTCAACGACAACTGATATTGTCTAGGCAATAACAACCGATGTTTGAATTACGGAAACATTTCGATGTTTGGCTTTTTCTCGCGCAAGTCCAAAGGGGCGTCCGAGAAGACACCGCCCGCTTCCGAAGATAAAGGGGTCAATCTCCTCGTACCTCTAATCACGGTGCCTCGTTCGAAGGTCGAGAAGGCTAGTGAAAAGCCTTTTGATCTCGTCTTAGCTGTCATGCAATTCGCGGTGACGATCGTTTCCAAAGGGCTCTATCGCCATCCGGAGATTAACCCCAAGGCGATGCAGGTCTTTCATGCGGACTGGTACTCCTCGGAGGTAAAGAACGGCGGCCACAGTCAGTTTATCCACAATGCGGGCAGGGAAATCGACACCACAATTGCCAACGCCAGAGCCGGACTCAGCGCTTGCGGGGCAACGAGGCAGTTGGCGACCTTGGAAAAGATGTCAGCTTGGGTTGCCCGGAATCCTGATGAAGCAGCGAAACAAACGGGCTTCGAGGGTGGCCGCGCCGATTTCCTGGATACGCTCGATGACGCATTCTACGAAGCGGATGAAGCCGCGCCGATGGAGGATTTGCTCGCGCGCTGGATCACGTCTTGGGCCGATCTGCAGATTGTCAATGATGACAACTACGACGATACGATCGACCGACTCGTTATGGCCAACCCCCAGCGTGAAAGTAGGCTTCTTCATGAGTCGGTCAGCAAACTGGTGAGCCAGATGTTGAGCCAGCGTGACGTCGGTGCCGGCCTCGCCTGCGCTAAGGCATCGCCATCAGAGATCAAGCTGGCGCTGGGGATGGCAAGAATCCTGGATGTCGAAGGCGAAAAGCAAATGGTCTTCCATCTGCGTACCAGTGCCGAAGAGCCCCGGTTATGCGCCGCAACAAAAGCACACGTTACCGTTTACGAGTATATCCCCCCTGACGATCCTCCAGCCAGACGCCCAGGTGCGAGCTTGTTGGGTGCCAATGCACCGAGAGTCGGGACGCGGCTTGGACGCGCGGAGGAGGCGGAGATTGAGACGGTAATCCAACTGTCTGAACAAAATCATGCTCCGGTCGCTGTCGACCTTCTGCTGCGCAAGGCCGGCTTCGATCCGCTGGGTGCCGTCGTTTCAGCTAACTCAGTGGTTCAAACGGCGGAAGGGCCAATGGTGAATTGGGTGGTGCAGGCGTCTGACCGAACCTTCCTCTCCCTGTCTTCGCCGGATGGCAGTGCGCTCTTACGTGGTGAGGATTACGAAAAGCTCGCCGAGACTACGATTGCTGAACTCGACGCGCACTTTGATCGCTCCGCTGCTGCCGGTTAGGTCGGGTTCGCGTTTACATGTCCGCCCGCCTCCCGGTCAGGAAGAAAATCCCGTCGGCGTGCCCGTTGGCGCCGCAAGATGGTGGCTCCGACATATCGTCCTTGCCAGTGTTCGACGACGAGCGAGTCACCGTCACGGCGAAAGGTGAAGACAAACCCGGTCGGCTCGTCGTTGTCGTCGGTATCGACCAGCCGTAAGTTCTTGCCGTCCTTGACCGTGCCGCCGAGCTCGCATGAGCCGCTGCCCGAGACGGGGTTGGCGACCTCTTCCGAGATCTCGAGCTTGCCGGCGCCCGCGGCTTTGATCTCGACCGAACCACGGCTGCTGCTCCATGTGCCGATGAAGCCGATGCTCGCCGGCTTGCGGATGCTCGCCAGGAAGATCACGCGGTCGCGCAGAAACTCGCCGAGGTCGAAAGTCTGCTGGTCCTTGGCGTGTTCTGGTTGAAGCCGGCAATCTGGTCGCGGTATCGGATGAAATCGCTCTGGTCGCCTTGCCTGCACGGGGATCGAGCCTCTTCAGCAATGCCCCATAAGTCTTAGCCACATCGGCATCGGCTTGCGCCAGGGCAGGATCGGCGCAGATGGCCTTCTCCGCCACGCTGGAGGCCTTGGCGCAGTCAAAGGACGGCTTGGCTTGCGCGATACGCTGCCGCTCAATGCAAGCAGGCTGACCAGAACCGCACTCATGGCAGCCCATAGCCTGGCATGCGCGGCGCCTTGCTCGGGTACCGCATCATGGGCGGCCGACCTTTTCTCCGCCCGTTGAAACCGGCGGTGTCCCGAATTCTGCCGACAACGACGCCGACAGGCAAGCGCATCACCGCTCCCGCCAGTTGTGGCCAATTGGCCTTGCCGATTGTTGCGTTGCGGCGAGGGGGGCTTTCGGCTATTGAGGCCGCAATTGAAACGGAGCCCGTTTTTACCCGATGAGCCTTGTCGATACGGTCAAGAACGCGTTCGTACCGATCCATCGCGAAGGCTATCCCTTTATCGCGGCCTTTGGCGCGGCAACGCTTTTCCTCGGCTATTTCTCGTCGATCCTGTTCTGGATCGGCCTTATCCTGACGGCTTGGTGCGTCTATTTCTTCCGTGATCCCGAGCGCGTCACGCCGGTGGACGACCGCCTCGTGGTCAGTCCCGCCGACGGCATTATTTCGGCGGTCGGGCCGGCCGTGCCGCCGCGCGAACTTGGCCTCGGCAATGTCGAAATGACCCGCATCTCGGTGTTCATGAACGTCTTCTCCTGCCACGTGAACCGCGCTCCGGTCCGTGGCCGCATCGCCAGGATCGAGCATCGGCCCGGCAAATTCCTCAATGCCGAACTCGACAAGGCAAGCACCGAGAACGAGCGCAACGGCCTGGTCATCGAGAGCCCCAACGGCACGGTCGCGGCGGTCCAGATCGCCGGCCTGGTGGCGCGGCGCATCGTCTGCTGGGCCGAGGCCGGCGGCTCGATCGCCATCGGCGAGCGTTTCGGCCTGATCCGCTTCGGCTCGCGCGTCGATGTCTTCCTGCCGCTGACCGCCACGCCGCGTGTCGCCGTTGGCCAGACCGCCGTCGGCGGCGAAACCGTGTTGGCTGAATTCGGCGGTGTCGCCGGCACCCCCCTCGTGCGGATTTCCTGACGTGGGCACGCAATACAAAAAGTTCGAGGCCCATGCCAGCGGCGGTCCGCGCATCCGCGAGATCCCGATGCGCATGGTGCTGCCCAATCTCGTCACCGTGCTTGCTATCTGCGCTGGCTTGTCCGGCATTCGCTTCGGCTTCGAAGGCCGCTTCGAGCCGGCGGTGGTGATGGTGCTGCTTGCTGCCTTCCTCGACGGCATTGACGGCCGCTTGGCGCGGATGCTGAAGGCGACCTCCAAATTCGGCGCGCAGATGGATTCGCTGGCCGACATCGTCAATTTCGGCGTGGCGCCTGCTCTGGTGCTCTATGCCTTCCTGCTCGACCGCGCCGGCTCGCCGGGTTGGATCGCCGCACTCCTGTTTGCCATCGCCTGTGGGCTGCGCCTCGCCCGTTTCAACGTGCTCGACGACGAGAAGGGAGATCGCCCCCTGTGGCAGTCCGAATATTTCGTCGGCGTGCCGGCGCCGGCGGGCGCCGTGCTGGTGATGCTGCCGCTCTATCTCTATTTCCTGCGCACCGGGCTGGAGCCCAGTCGTCCAGCGGCCTTCGTCGCCACCGGGTTCACCATCCTGGTCGCCTTCCTGCTGGTCAGCCGGCTGCCGGTCTATTCCGGCAAGAGCCTGAGAATCCCGGGCGACAGGGTGTTGCCGATCATCCTTGGTGTCGTGCTCTACGTGCTGCTGCTGATGACCTATCCCTGGTACACGCTGACCGCCTCGGTCGCCGGCTACCTGATCTTCCTGCCGTTCAGCGTGCGCGCCTATTCGAAGCGCGCCAAGCGCGAGGGCGAGAAGGTGCCGCCTTCGGATATCGGGTAGCGCCCAATCTCCCCCCTTGAGGGGGAGATGTCGCCAAAGGCGACAGAGGGGGTCGCCGCGCGTGAAGCGCCGACGTCCTCTTTCACTCCCGCAAAACGTCGCGCTAAAAACGTCGCGCTAGCGGAGGCGACCCCCTCTGGCCGCTTCGCGGCCATCTCCCCCTCAAGGGGGGAGATCACGCCGCCACGCCGAGCCCCAGCCGATCGATCGCCAGTTTCCTGGTCGACACATAATCGGTCTTGCCGGATCCCAGCACCGGGATTTCCTCCACCTTGACGATGTCGTTCGGCACCATCAGTTCGGCGGCACCCGCCTGTTTGCCGAATTTGCGCAACTCATCCGGATTGGCATCGTCGGCGGTGGTGACCAGCACGATGCGCTCGCCGCGCCGCTTGTCCGGCACCGCCACCGCCGCATGGCGTTCTTCCGGCCACAGCGACTGCACCAGCATCTCGACCGCACCCAGCGACACCATCTCGCCGGCGATCTTGGCGAAGCGCTTGGCGCGGCCGCGAATGGTGATGAAGCCCTCGCGGTCGACGGCAACGATGTCGCCGGTGTCGTGCCAGCCGGTCAGCGGCTGCAACTCGCCGGGGCGGTCCGATGTCATGTAGCCCATCATCAGGTTCGGGCCGTCGAGCCACAATTGGCCGGCATCGCTGATGCCTTCGACCGGTTCCAGCTTCATGCGCATCGCCGGCAGCAGCCGCCCGACCGTGCCGTCGCGGCCATGGATTGCCGTGTTGACGGCAACCACCGGTGCGGCCTCGGTGAGCCCGAATCCTTCGATGATCTCGGCCTGGAAGCGTTCGCGATAGACGCGGCGGGTTTCCGGCTTCACCGCCTCGGCGCCGGCGACGACGAAGCGCAGGCTGGAAAAATCGCCGTCCTTGGCGGTGCGCGCATAGTTGGCGAGGAACGTGTCGGTGCCGAACATGATGGTCGGCTTCACCTTGCGCGCCACCTCGGGGATGATCTTGTAGTGCAGCGGCGAGGGGTAGAGGAACAGTTTTACTCCGGTGACCAGCGGCAGGATCGTGCCGCCCGTCAGTCCGAACGAATGGAACACCGGCAGCACGTTGAGCAGGATGTCGGCGGGCGAGATGGTGATGCGCGCCTCGGCCTGCATGGCGTTGGCAAGCAGGTTCTTGTGCGACAGCACGACTGCCTTCGGCGTGCCTTCCGAGCCGGAGGTAAACAGGATCACCGCCGGCTTGGCCGCATCCTGCCGTTGCAGCGGCCAGCGCCACAGCAAGGCGGCGGCAAGCTTGTCCAGCGCGGTGACGCTCTCCCGCACATCCTCCAGCCAGAGCAGCTCTGCACCGCCTTTTTCGACCGCCGCGACGATATCGGCGAGATCAGCCTTCTCGACGAACGCGCGGGAGGAAATCACGGTCCTTATCACCGCCGTGCGCACCGCCGCTGTGACGCTCGCCGGCCCGGCCGTGTAGTTGATCAGCGCCGCCAACCGACCGGCCGACAGGAGGGCGGTGAGCGACAACACGACGCCATTGGCGTTGGGCAGCATCACACCGACCGCTTCGCCCGGCGCCGTGACGGCCTCGAAGCGGCTGCCCAGGACGCGAGCGCCGATGAACATCTTGCGGTAGCTCAGCGCGCCGGAGATGACGTCCTCGATGATCGGGTGCGATGCGCCGACGCGGTCAGCGGCATCGCGCATGGCCAGGAACAGGCCGCGATCGAGGTCGGTGCCGAAAAGCCGGGCTTCGGCGACACGGTCGAACAGCGCATTGGCGTTCGAGGCCTGGTCGGGGTTGCGCGCCACCAACTCGGCGATGGTCATCGGCTCCAGCACACTGATAGACAGCCGCGGAAACCAGTGCCGTGGTGCCTTGTCCGCCGGCGTCAGCGACACCGGCAGGCTGCGCGCTCCGCCGACGAAGATCGGCACGATGCGGGCGTCGGCCTGCATGGCGATGCGGGTGACAGCACGAAACAGCCGAAACGTCTTGACGTCGGGCTCGACCGCATCCGGCAGATAGACGGCGAGCCGGCCCTTGCCTTTCAGCACGCGCACCAGCCGGCGGCTGACGAAGACATGTTCTGCATTGAAGGCGATGGTGCGGCCAAGCTCGCGCCACGGTTCGAGCCAAGGCGAGCGCGCCGAGACTTCATCGAGAATGTGAAGTGTGTCGTCCGGCAGCAGCGACAGCATCAGCGCCGGTTCGAAGCGCGATTGATGCGAGATGACGTAAATGACCGGGGCCTGCGCCTTGCGGGCGATCTTGATGCGGCTGTCTTCGATCCGGTAGGCGAGCTTGAACGGCACATAGAGCAGCGCCTGGGTGAAGCGCAGGCCAAGGCGGAATTTTTCCACCACGCCGATCAGCAGCCAGGCCAGAACAAGACCCGCAAGCAGCGCCAGTGTCAGGACCATGCCGCGTCTCTCCCAACGATTTTATCAACTCGGCTCTTTGCGGCCGCTTCGAGGGCAGAGCCTAGACGATGTGGAAGCAAGGTCAATGCGGATGAGCACGCCTCTTGCCTTCCCTCTTGTGGGGGAAGGGAGGCGGCCCTGCTCACGCCGCCTTCAACCGCCCGCTGATGAAACGGAACTCCTGCGTCTTGCCGCCATAGCCGTAAGCAGCGGCCGGCACTTCATGCACGAAGGCGTAGCTTTCCTCGTGCACGCCGCCCAGCAGGCGGCCGAAGGCTGCGAAGATCGCCTTCAGATAGGCCTCCAGCTCAAGCTTGGTGTTGGTGCCGTCGACCACCTTGATATCGAGCCAGAACGTATTGGTGCCATGCTCGGCCAGCGACTTGCCGCCGGCGAACCAGTGCCGCGGATCGATGTAGGACACGGCAACGGCGGTGATCGTCGGATCCTTGCGCAACTGCGTCGCGGTGATCTCGGTGACCTCCTTTGCGATGCGAGCGGAAAGAGCCGCGTCGGGCTTGCCGGTGACGCTGACAGTGATGATGGGCATGTCTCTTCTCCTTGGTTCGAGCGGCGTCCGATCGCCGTTGCAAGCACCATGTCACCATCCAGGAATCAAAAAAATCGAATTGTTTTTAATTGAAGGTTCGATATTGTCGAATTATGGAAACGCTCGATCCCGATCTGCTCAGGACTTTCCTCGCGTTTGTCGATAGCGGCTCGCTGGCCCAGGCGGCTGCAAGCGTCGGCCGTTCGCCCTCGGCGGTGACCGCCCAGATGCAGCGGCTGGAGGAAATCGTCGGCGAGCCGTTGCTGGCGCCTCAAGGGCGGGGGCGCGGCTTGACGCCGGCGGGTGAGGACCTCGTCGGCCATGCCAGGCGCATCCTTGCCGCCCATCGCGAGGCCTGGCTGGCGCTGAAGGGCGCGCGCGCTGCCGGACGCGTCGCCATCGGTACGACGCAGGATTTCGCCGACAGCGGCCTGCCGGACCTGCTGCGTGCCTTCGCCGTCAGTCACCCGCGCGTCAGGATCGAATTACGCGTCGGCCGCTCCGCCGAACTGGCGCAGGCGCTGCAGTCTGGCGGCCTCGATCTGGCGATCGTCATGCGCCAGGCGGCAGTGCCGGACGAAGTCGGCGTGCTGCGCGAGCCGATGATGTGGCTGTGCTCACAGAAGGGGCTGGCCTCGCGGCAGGAAGAACTGCCGCTGGCGCTGCTCGATCCATATTGCGGTTTTCGCGAAGCAGCACTTGCCGCACTCGATGCCGCCGGCCGCCGCTACCGTATTGCTGCCGGCAGCGCCAGTCTGGCCGGCCTGCGCACGGCGGTGAATGCCGGTGTCGCGCTGACGCTGCGAACCGCCCGCTTTGCCCATTCCGGCATTGTCGAGGCGCCGCGCGAGCTTGGCCTCCCGCAGGTTCCGATGGCTGAGTTCGCCATCCGGCTGCGTGCCGGTGCCGATGGCCCGGCCGCCGATCTGGCAGCCCTGCTCAGCGGCAACCTTGCCTTGTCGGCCGGCTGAATGCCCAAAGAAAAAGCCGACCTTACGGTCGCCGAGTGGCAAAGAAAAAGCCGACCTTGCGGTCGGCTTGGGAGTAGGACGGGCCGAGGGGTTTGGGGGGACTTGGGGATGGCCCGTCGCACCAATAATGCCCGACCCCGATGATGGTTCCGTGACTGTGTCACTTTTCTAAGAAATATTTGACGCCATGCGTTGCGAGCGGGCCATCAGCCAATCCCGCCCCGCATGGGCAAACACCGCGCATAACACAATGACGCCACCAATCATGCTGGCGGCCGGTGCAATCTCGCCCAGGAACAGGAAGGCAAACAGGATCGCGAACGGCACTTCCGCCGAGCCAAGCAGCCCGGATTCGGCCGGCGGGATGAGCCGCGCGCCCTCCGTCCACAGGATCGAGGAGAGTGCGAAGGACGCGCCGAACGTGGCGAGCAGAACCGCATCCCTTGGCGAAACCGCCAGCGGATCGGTGACGAACCAGCCGAGCACGAACAACAGGAAGGCCGAAACCGCACCGGCCCACACCACGGGCGTGTCGCGGAAGGCGCGCACCATGATCATGTAGAGGCCGCTGCCGATGGTCATCAGCAGTGCCAGTCCGTCGCCGAACAGATTGCCGGTGCCGAAGCCGGACCAGACCATGATCGCCACGCCGCACAGAGACACGGCGGCGGCGACCATCGTCTGCAGTCGGAACGGTTCGCGCGTCAGAACCCAGGCCAGCAGTGCCGTGACGAAGGGCGCGGTGGCGTAGATGACAGCGACATTGGCGACGAAGGTGAACTTGAACGCCGATATGAAAGCGATGCTGGCCAGCGCGCCTTCCACCGCCAGCAGCCAGCCGCGCCAGCCAAGCCGCAGCGTTTCGCGGCTGCCGGAGCGGCGACGCCGCCACAGCACATAGGCCGAGATGAGGATCGAACCGACGAAGCCGCGCCAGCAGATGATGGTCAACGGGTCGGCATGGATCGACTTTGTCAGAACGCCGGTGAGGCCGAAAACGGCGGCCGAGGACGACACCAGGATGATGCCGAGCGTGCGTTCGGCGGCGGTGTCTATGGCGGCTGTAATCTCAGTCATGCCGCCAGCCTACGTCGTTCCGTGCTGACATCGTAGTGTCAGCATTGATGGTGATCCACATCATAGCCGTTTGCGGAAATGCTCGGTGCCGACGATCAACAGGCCGGCGGCGACGATCAGGGCAGCACCCAGAAAGACTTCGCGGCGCGGCACGTCGCCCCAGATCGCAAAGCCGAGCGCGAATGCCCACAACAGCGCGGTGTATTCCAGCGGCGCCAGGACCGAGGCCGGCGTGCGCTTCATGCCTTCGAAGAGAAGATATTGCGCGAGGCCGCCGAGCGCGCCGACGCTGGCAAGCAGCAGCAACTGGGTCCAGTCCGGTGTCCGCCACCACAACAGCGCCGGCACCGCCGAAAACAGCAGGAAATAGAAATTATTGAGCAGGAGCTGGATCATCGAGCGCTCGGCAAGGGCGGTCCTGCGCAAGAGCACGATGGCGATGCCCCACAGAAAGGCCGCCGCCAGCACCAGCAGCACCGGCACGGACAGGCCGAGATGAGTCGGATCGCAAGCGACGAACACACCGGCAAAGCCGATCAGCACCGCCAACCAGCGCAGCATCGGCACCTTTTCGCCGAGCATCACCACTGAAAGCACGGTGACGATGATCGGTGCCGCATAATAGACGGTGGTCAGTTCGGCGAGCTGCAGGCTGCGCGCGGCGTTGTAGTAGCAGAGCCAGGCGGCAAGCGTGAAGGCGCTGCGCACCAGCATCGGCCGCACGATCGGCGAGCGCGCCGTGTCGGCAAGCAGCTGTCGCCCGCCGATCGCCGCGCAGGCGCCCAGAATGGTGATGCTGCGGAAGAACATGATCTGCCAGACGCTCATGCCAACGACCAGCAGCTTGATCGAAGCATCCTGCGTCGAAAACAGGAGATAGGCCGCACCTGTCAGCAGGATGCCGGCAAGAACCCGCTCGCGTGTTTCGAGAATGGCGATATCGGCCATAAGGCGCGTGGGACCAATTGCCGGAACGGCAGAAATGCTGTGAGGAGCGACACAAGGGAGCTGGGAATTCAGCTCCCTTAGCACCAAGCTATAGGGGCGAAAGTCGGTGCAGCGCTACGCCAGCCCCGTGCTTATGTTGGGGCAGGAGTTCCATGGCGCGCCGCATTGTCGCAAAGCTTACTGCGTCGCCTGGTAAAGCGCCGACGCGGCCTCTTTCAGGGCGCGCCGACCATCGGATCTGAAATACATCATGTGCCCGCCCTCGACGACATCGAGACGGATGGGCTTGGCATTGGCGAGCGACGGGATCTGGTTCACCAGGTAGCGCGAGGCGAGGTAAGGCGTGACCAGGTCGGTGTAGCCATTGACGATCACGACGCCAAGCGACGGGTTCAGCGAGCGTGCTCGCTGCAGATCGTCCATCACCCCGGCATAGCCTTGCCGTGACGCGCTGGTCCCGTAGTCCCAATTGTGGCTGATTTCGCCATTGAGCAGCCGATAGCTGACATCGGTGCGGAAATTCAGTTCGTCGCTGATATAGCCGACGAACGCCGACGTCAGCGCCGGCACGCTGCGGTCGAGCACTGGATCCGGGCCGGCGATGCGGGCGCTCTCGGGCGCGATGTCGGCCGTGCCGATCGTGGCGTCATATGAGCTGAGCACTTTGCCGCTGGCACGGGCGAACTCCCTTGCGAACAGGCCGGTCGGGATGCGGGCGGAGTTCCGCTGCACGAGGTCGAGCGGCAGGCCGGTGATGTCGGCCACACGTTGGCTCGCCAGCCGCTTGCCTTGCTCCAGTCCGCTGGTCAGCGCCGTAAGGTAATCGCCCAGCGCATAATGTTCGACTTCGGCCAGCTTGTCCCGCAACGCATCGCCGCTGACGCCTTCGGCGCGTAGGCGCACCGCCGCCAGGGAAGGCAGTTCGAGCGCCCAATGCAGCGGCTCGAATTCGTCGGGCTGCACCAGCGTGAACTCCAGCGCCGGCGAGATCAGCACGATGCCGTTCGGGCTGATGCCGATATCTTCCTGCAAGGTTCTGGCGAGCAGCGCGGCGCGGAACCCGCCATAGCTTTCGCCGGCGAGGAACAGCGGCGATCCGGTGCGGCCGTTCTGCGCGAGATAGAGCCGGATGAAGGCGCCTATCGAGCTGGCATCCTGGTTGACGCCCCAGAAGTCGTGCGTGTCCTGGCCCGGTGCCTCGCGGCTATATCCGGTTCCGACCGGATCGACGAAGACCAGATCGGTCATGTCGAGCCAGCTGTCGGGATTGTCGATGAGCCTTTGTGGTGAGGGTAGGAATTCGCCGTCCGCCCCCGTTGCGATTATACGCGGACCGAGCGCGCCGATATGCAGGTAGGCGGACGCTGCTCCAGGGCCGCCGTTGAACACGAAGGTTATCGGCCGCTGCGGGTCTTTGGCCACGCTTGCCGGTGGCTGCAGCGTGTAAGCGACATAGAAGATCTCCGCCGTAACGTCGCCCTTGCCGGACAGCAGCGACAGGGTGGCGGCCTTTGCCTGATAATCCAGCTTGCGTCCGGCCAGCGTGATCGAATGGTTTGTGGTCTGCGGCGGCGGCAGCAGGGACAGCACGCCGCCCGAGGGTGCCGGGCGCTCCGCCGTTTCAGCCAGGACGGGCTGCGCCAGGGCGGCAAGCATCGGCAGGATAAGGAAGATCAGTTTCAGCTTGACCGGCATGATGGCTCCGCGAGAACAACTCCCGCATAGGTATGGCCGAGATGATCGAAGTCAAAGGAAATGGCTGTGTTCGAACAACTGCCGCTGCCGCGTTCGCTCAGGTCTCCCTTCGTCCTGCCGGACAACTCCTGGCAGAGGGAAACGGGCAGCGTCCCGGCGGCGGCTGGCCCGTATTGCGGAACAGCATTGCCTTCCCATGGCGATCGGCGCAAATCTCGACCGGCGGCGTATGCCAGGCGGAAACAGTCGACGAAAGGGACAGCGGATGGATGCGACCGAATTGAAGGCCATGCAGGCGCCGCTGAAGCAGGCCTATCGTGACGATGCTTCGCGGGCCCTGATCACGCTTCGTGCCAAGGGCTCGATCGACGACCAGTCGGTTGCCTGCAAGGTGGAGACGGGCAGGGCGCTCGCCATCGCCGGACTGCATCCGGCAACAGGCGGCTCGGGCCTTGAACTTTGCTCGGGCGACATGTTGCTGGAGGCCTTGGTGGCCTGCGCCGGGGTGACGCTGAAGGCGGTGGCGACGGCGCTCGAGTTCAAGCTCGGCGCCGCCACGGTGGAGGCCGAAGGCGATCTCGATTTTCGCGGCACGCTCGGTGTCGCCAAGGATGCGCCGGTCGGCTTTCGCGCCATCCGGCTCAATTTCAAGCTCAACACCGGTGAGCCGCAGGAGCGGATAGACTCGCTGCTGAAGCTGACCGAGCGCTATTGCGTTGTGTTCCAGACCATCAGCAGCAAGCCGGAGTTGACGGTTTCAGCGCGGCGCTGAGGATCTCCCCCCTTGAGGGGGAGATGTCGCCGAAGGCGACAGAGGGGGTCGGTGCGACGGGACGCGACCTCCTTCCGTCGGCAGAGAAGGTTAGCACTCCACGCGCGGCGACCCCCTCTGGCCTGCCGGCCATCTCCCCCTCAAGGGGGGAGATTACGCTCATTACTGTGCTGACGGTTCTTCGGCGTCGCCTTCGTCGGTGAAGGGCGAGGCGCTCGGCACGCATTGCACCGACCAGCCGGCCGGTGTCGGCTGTTTCTGATATTCGGTGATGGCGGCGGTGCACTGTTCGCGCTTGTCGAAGGTGCTGGGCAGCACGACCATGCCGCCCTGCGGGCCGGCGATTACCAGATACCAGACCAACGCTGCTGCGGTCGTAGCCATGGGGATTTCCTCTGCCAGTTGGGCGCTTGTTGTTGGGGAGTCGCTGCGATCCTATCAACTCCGCGGAAATGACGAAAGCATGACCGCGACGCAGCCTTCCGCCGTCACATCACAGCCGCGTGATGTGACGGCGGGTTCCAGCCCCAATTTTTGAAGCCCAATCGGCTTTAAAGCGCGTCGCGTTCGAACGGATTCAGGCGACGCGTTTTAGGTCCTTGTTTTTATGCATGTCGTTTTCCCAAAACCGGGGTCACTTTTGGGGCGATATGCATTAGTTGGTGGCAAAACAATAGAAAAGGCCGTCGCCACCGGTGCCCTTCAGCGCCTCCTGGCTGCAGCCACCGCGCGAGGCGTGCGAGGAATTCCAGGATTTGGCCGCAGCCGATTCGTCGAGGCCGGTGCGGTCATGATGGCCCATCATCGCGGCTCCCTCAGCCCCGCTCATCGTCCAGTCGCCGCAGGTCTGGTCGGCGATCTTGGTGCCATCGGGCTTGGAGCCGGTCAGCACGTCGTGGCGGTTCGGCTTGTCGCCACGGCCGTTGACCACTTCGCCTTTCTCGTTCAGTGCCGTCTGCTTGGTGATGCCGTTGGCGTCACTGTGCAGGGAGGCGACGTCGTCGGCGATCTTGACGCCCTTGGCGTTCATCCACGGCCCCTTGCCGATACGGTCGCGCGCATCGGTGTCGCTGGTCGACAGATAGGCGGCCCAGGTCTTGCCAGTAACGCCGGCGGCTTCCGCCAGCGAGGCGCAATGCGCGTCCGCACCCTTGAGGCCACCGAGATCGGCGCCCTTGCCGGAACCGGCACTGGTGACGAAGAAACTCATCGTGGCATCTTGCGAGAGGGCTACGCCCGCGGTGGCGGCGAATGCGGCCGTGATGGCGGCGGCAACGAGAAGAAGTCTACGCATGGTGATCCTCCGTTTCGACTGGCTACGTCAGAAGAAACGTTGCCGGAGGCCTGTTTAATCCGTCTCGTGGTCAGTTTTATTCCGGCTGACGATAGGCGACGAAACGATTGTGCTTGGCCTGGAAGATCAGCCCGGTCTCTTTAAGCTCCGGGCTGGCCAGTGGCACGATGCGTTTGGCGATCTCGGAGGGGTGCGGCAGCGTCTCGAGATCTTCGCCCGGCACCGCTTGGGCACGCATGGCGGTGCGGGTAGCGCCGGGGTCGGCCGCGTTGACGCGCAGCGGCAGGCTCTGCGTCTCATGCGCCCATGAGCGCATCATCGTCTCCACCGCCGCCTTGGAGGCCGCGTAGGGCGCCCAGAAGGCGCGCGCCGAGTGCGCTGCGTTGGAAGACAGGATGATCGCCCGCCCGGCGTCCGAGAGCCGCAGCAGCGGATCGACCGAGCGGATCAGCCGCCACGTCGAGGTGACGTTGATGGTCATCACCTTCTCGAAGGTTTTTGCTTCGACATGGCCGATCGGCGAGATGACGCCGAGCACGCCGGCATTGGCGACGAGAATGTCGAGCTTGCCCCAGCGCTCGTGGATGGCGCCGCCCAGCCGGTCGATGCCGGTCATGTCGGCGAGGTCGAGCGGCACCAGCGTCGCCTGGCCGCCGGCCGCCTTGATCTGATCGTCGAGTTCTTCAAGGCCGCCGACAGTGCGCGCGACCGCGATGACATGCGCGCCGGCGGCAGCCAATTCCTTGGCGATGAAATAGCCGATACCGCGCGAGGCGCCGGTGACGACCGCAACGCGGCCGGTAAGGTCGAGGGGAGGGTTCAACGGGCAACTCCGAAGGTTAGTGCTCTAACTCGGACTTGGCTCTGCCTCGTCAGCTTGCGTGATTGGCGAAAACGGGGATGAGAGCGCAATCTCCCCCCTTGCGGGGGAGATGTCCGGCAGGACAGAGGGGGGTGTGAAGGATCGCCAACTCTGGATTTAACCAAGCCTCGACCCAAAATCAGACTGATGGCGTTGCTGCGATTGATCGACAGGTTGGAGGGACAGCACCCCCCTCTGCCCTGCCGGGCATCTCCCCCGCAAGGGGGGAGATCGGCTGTCGCCACGCCTTCGCCAAACACCAAATTCACGGTTGCAGCAAGAGCCTACGTCCCGCTCGTCGCCAGCAGCGACAGCGTGCGCACGTTGTCGTGGCCTTCGAAGTCGAGCAGGCGGGTCGGGTACTGGCCGGTGAAGCAGGCGTCGCAGAATTGCGGCTGGTCGTTGTCGCGGCTGGCTTCGCCGACGGCGCGGTAGAGCCCGTCGATGGAGAGGAAGCCGAGCGAATCGACGCGGATGAACTCGGCCATTTCTTCCACCGACATGCGCGATGCCAGAAGCTTCGACTTCTCCGGTGTGTCGACGCCGTAGAAGCAGGAGGCGCGTGTCGGCGGCGAGGCGATGCGCATATGCACTTCCCTGGCACCGGCGTCGCGCACCATCTGCACGATCTTCTGGCTGGTGGTGCCGCGCACGATGCTGTCATCGACCAGCACCACGCGCTTGCCTTCGATCATGCGGCGGTTGGCATTGTGCTTCAGTTTGACGCCCATATGGCGGATCGAATCGCCGGGCTGGATGAAGGTGCGGCCGACATAATGGTTGCGTATGATGCCGAGTTCGAAAGGAATGCCTGCGGCCTGGCTGAAGCCGATCGCCGCCGGCGTGCCCGAATCCGGCACCGGCACGACGATGTCGGCCTCGACCGGGCTTTCCACCGCAAGTTCGGCGCCGATGCGCTTGCGAACCTCATAGACGTTGCGGCCCTCGACCGAGGAATCCGGCCGCGCGAAATAGACATATTCGAAGATGCAGAAGCGGTTTTTCTGCGGCTCGAAGGGGAACAGGCTCTCAATGCCCTTGGACGTGACGACGACCATCTCGCCGGGTTTCAGGTCGCGCACGAAACGCGCGCCGATGATGTCGAGCGCGCAGGTTTCGGAGGCCAGGATCCAGGCGCCGTCGAGATCGCCGAGCACCAGTGGCCGGATGCCGAGCGGGTCGCGGCAGCCGATCATCTTCTTGGCCGTCATCGCGACCAGCGAGAAGGCGCCCTCGACCTGCCGCACCGCATCGATGAAACGCGAGTTGAGGTCGCGCTCCTTGCTGGTGGCGACAAGGTGCAAAAGCGTCTCGGTATCGGAGGTCGAGGAGAAGATCGCGCCTTGCTTCTGCAGCGCGCGCTGCACGGTCATGGCATTGGTCAGATTGCCGTTGTGGGCGACGGCGAAACCGCCATCGGCCAATTCGGCGAAAAAGGGCTGGATGTTGCGCATGCCGGCGCCGCCGGTCGTGGCGTAGCGTGTATGGCCGATGGCGCGGTTGCCTTGCAGGCTGTCGATGACGCGCTGCTTGGTGAAGGTGTCGCCGATCAGGCCGACATGGCGTTCGACATGGAACTGGCTGCCATCATAGGAAACGATGCCGGCCGCTTCCTGGCCGCGATGCTGCAGCGCATGCAGGCCCAATGTGACGATGGCCGCTGCATCCTGTCGGCCGAAAATGCCGAACACACCGCATTCGTCGTGGAAATGGTCGTCGGCCTCGGCGGAAAGCACGTCGTCTGCGTCTGCCATCTTAAGCTCCGCTAAAATCGCCATATAGTGCGGGTTCGCGTCGAAAGCAACGCGCGCCGTGCAGCCGTTCACACCATCGTTAGGTCCTGACGCCGTTTCGGCGTCAGTTTGCCGGTGCAGCCGGCGCTGGATTGGCCGGCGCGTTGTCCGCCGGCGGTGCCGCGGCGTCATCGTCAGGTGCCGGCGTGTTGGCATCGTCGCCACCCGCTGGAGCATCCGCCGCCGGGGCGTCCGGAGCCGCGGGCGTCTCTGCGGCCGGCTGATTCGGATTGAGCTTCTTGAGGATCGCGTTTTCCGGATCCTCGGGCAGCAGGCTTTCGAGCTTGGCGCCGATCTGCTCGAGCAGCGGCCGCGACTTGGCGTCCGTGACCCAGGCCGGTGCCTTGGCGCCGGCCAGCCAGTTGAAGAACAGCAGGGCGACGGCAACGACCAGGATGCCGCGCGCGGCGCCGTAGAGGAAGCCCAGCGTGCGGTCGAGCGCGCCGATCCTGGAATCGATGATCCAGTCGGCGAGCTTCATGGTGATGACCGAGACGACGATCAGCGCGATGATGAAGACGACGCCGGCGGAGGCCGCCATGGCGATCTTTTCATTCTCGATGTAGGGCTTCAAATAAGGCAGGACCGGCTTGTAGAAGAAGAAAGCCGCGGCCGCCGCCGCTGCCCAGGAGACGACGGACAGGACTTCGCGCGAGAAGCCGCGAACCATGGCGAGCATCGCCGAGACCAGAGTGAAGCCGACGAGAATTCCGTCAAGCAGCGTAATCGGCATGTCTTTCGCCCCACTCCATGAGCCGCATTGTGAGCAGGCGAAACGTCGGCTCGCCAACGTCAGTCTGCTTAGTCTTCCTCGTCCACGCGGCTTCGGCGTGAGCCGGCTATGCGTGCCACGAGGTCGGCAAGCTCGGTCGGCTGGAAAGAACCAGCCCCGATCCCCCCGGCCAGTTCCCCGCTGCCCGAGGGCAGAACCGCGCTTCCAAAACCCAGCTTTTCGGCTTCCTTGAGGCGCTGTTGCGCATGCGCAACCGGCCTCACGGCGCCCGAAAGGCTGATTTCGCCGAAATAGACGCAATCGGCGGGAAGGGCAAGACCGGTGAGCGAGGAAACCAGGGCCGCCGCCACCGCAAGATCGGCCGCGGGCTCCGAGATGCGGTAGCCGCCGGCGACGTTGAGGTAGACATCGTGGCTGCCGAAGCGCACGCCGCAATGGGCTTCGAGAACCGCCAGGATCATCGACAGCCGGGCGCCGTCCCAGCCGACGACGGCGCGGCGCGGCGTGCCGAGCGAGGAGGGCGCGACCAGCGCCTGGATCTCGACCAGCACCGGCCTTGTTCCCTCCATGCCGGCGAAAACCGCAGCACCTGGCGATTTGGCATGGCGTTCGCCAAGGAAAAGCTCGGATGGGTTGGCAACCTCGCGCAGGCCCTTGTCCGACATTTCGAAGACGCCGATCTCGTCGGTCGGTCCAAAACGGTTCTTCACCGTGCGCAGGATGCGGTAATGATGCCCACCTTCGCCTTCGAAATAGAGCACGGCATCGACCATATGTTCGACGACGCGCGGCCCGGCGATCTGACCTTCCTTGGTGACATGGCCGACCAGCACGATCGCCGCCCCTGTGGATTTCGCATAACGGATCATCGCCTGGGCGGCGGCACGCACCTGGGTGACGGTGCCCGGCGCCGAATCGGCAAGGTCGGTCCACAGCGTCTGGATCGAATCCAGGATGACGAGGTCAGGCCGCTTGCCGTCGGCTATTGTCGCCAGGATGTCCTCGACATTGGTCTCGGCGGCAAGTTCCACCGGAGACGAGGCGACGCCGAGCCGCTGCGCCCGCAGCCTGATCTGCGCGACCGCCTCTTCGCCCGAGACATAGACGATGCGGTGGCCTTTTGACGCCAGTGCCGCGGCCGCCTGGGTGAGCAGCGTCGACTTGCCGATGCCGGGATCGCCGCCGACCAGCAGCGCCGATCCGCGCACGAAACCACCGCCGGTGGCGCGATCGAGTTCGCCGATGCCCGAAATGATGCGCGGCGCATCCTCGATATCGCCGGACAGCGTGGTCAGCACCACCGCGCGGCCCTTGCGGGCGTTGCGCGTGTTGGCCGGCCCCGAGCCGATGCCGCCGGACGTGCCTTCCTCGACCAGCGTGTTCCACTCGCCGCAGGCATCGCATTTGCCGGCCCAGCGCTGATGCACCGATCCGCAACTCTGGCAGATGAATTGCACGCGCGATTTAGCCATCAGATGGCTGCGCTTGAAAATGGCCTGGGCGTGGTGGGCGACGGTAGGTCAAAAAGCTACTCGAACCTTTCCGGCAAATGATGCTCCTCGGCAAGGTCGGAGAAGCGGGTGAACTCGCCCTGGAAGGCAAGGCTGACGGTGCCGGTCGGGCCATGGCGCTGCTTGGCGATGATCACTTCGGCCTTGCCCTGGACCTCGACCATCTTTGTTTCCCAGGCGAGGTGCTCGGGCGTGCCTTTCTCCGGCTCCTTGTTCTTGATGTAGTATTCCTCGCGATACACGAACAGCACCACGTCGGCGTCCTGCTCGATCGAGCCCGATTCGCGCAGGTCGGACAGTTGCGGATGTTTGTCGTCGCGGCTTTCGACCTGACGCGAGAGCTGTGAGAGCGCGATGATCGGCACGCCCAGCTCCTTGCCCAGCGCCTTCAATCCGGTGGTGATCTCGGTGATTTCCTGGACGCGATTCTGTGATGCCTTGGCGGATGAACCTTGCATCAGCTGGATATAGTCGATGACCATCAGATCCAGCCCGCGCTGGCGCTTGAGGCGGCGGGCGCGCGCCGCGAGCTGGGCGATCGAAATACCGCCCGTCTGGTCGATGTACAGCGGCCGCTTGTGGTTCTCCTGCGTATAAGCGACGAGCTTGCCGAAATCGGCTTCGGTCAGGTCGCCGCGCCTGATTTTCGACGATGGGATTTCGGTCTGCTCGGAGATGATGCGGGTGGCCAGCTGCTCCGACGACATTTCGAGCGAGAAGAAGCCGACGACGCCGCCATTGGCGGCCTTGACGGAGCCATCGGCCTGTTGGGCGGGTTCATAGGCGGCAGCGATGTTGTAGGCGATGTTGGTGGCCAGCGACGTCTTGCCCATGCCCGGGCGGCCGGCGATGATGATCAAATCCGATGGCTGCAGGCCACCCATGCGGTGGTCGAGATCGCGCAGGCCGGTGGCAATGCCGGACAGGTGACCATCGCGCATATAGGCGGCACTGGCCATGTCGACGGCGTTCTTCAACGCATCGGAAAAACTTTCGAAACCGCCATCGTAGCGGCCGTTTTCGGCCAGTTCGAACAGCCGCCGCTCGGCATCCTCGATCTGCTCGGTGGGCGCCATGTCGACCGGCGCGTCATAGGCGATGTTGACCATGTCCTCGCCGACGGTGATCAGCGCGCGGCGCGTGGCAAGATCGTAGATGGCGCGGCCATAATCGGTGGCGTTGACGACGGTCACGGCCTCGACCGCCAGCCGCACGACATATTGCGCCATCGTCATGTCGCCGACCTTCTCGTCGGCCGGCAGGAAGGTCTTCAGCGTGATCGGCGTCGCGACCTTGCCCATGCGGATGAACTCGGACGCCACCTCGAAGATCTTGCGGTGCAGCGGTTCGTAGAAATGGCTGGCCTTGAGAAAATCCGAGACGCGGTAGAAGGCGTCGTTGTTGACGAGGATGGCGCCGAGCAGCGCCTGCTCGGCCTCGATGTTGTTTGGCGCTTCACGATAAAGCGGTGTTTCCGCCACGCCGAATTTTCGCGCTGCCTCTGCCATGATATCCCCGATCTCGATCCCGGCTTCTGATATCAGAACGTGACGAGTCGGTGCTGACCTTTCTGCATCACTACGCGACCAACGAGCGTTGATGCCCGTTGTTCACAGGAACGACCAATCGTCCACAGGAGAGTATTCCCGTGCCCCGATTCCGGTTGACTCGACAGGGCCTTGATTCCTACCTGACTCGTCGGAACGAAGCAAGAACGATTGCGCCGTTCATGACGCGGTGTTGTCCAGCCTCTCGCCCCAGTCCAACCGCCGGGCCAGCTTGAAGTCGGCGCCGTCGCGCTTGGTGAACAAGCGCTCGCGGGCGGTGCCGTCGTCCTGGCAAAGCTTGAGCAGAACCTTGCCGGAGCCGGATTTCGGTGGCGCAAGAACCCGTGCCTGGTGTGATGTGGGTCCGTCGCGAGAAGCCGCGACATAGATGAACTTCTCGTCTTCCCACGGCACGTCGGCGTCCTTGGCCAGCCTGTGCAGGCGCGAGCGGGCGACGCGTCGGGAAAAATGGCACCAGTCGGGCGGGGCGAGCGGGCAGGGCGCCTGATGCGGGCAAGGCGCAAGCACATGTGCGCCCGCCTCGATCAACTGCCGGCGCACGGCGAGGATGCGCTGCCAGCCGGCAGGGGTGCCCGGCTCGACGATCAGCAGCGTGTCGCCAGTGAGTTGCCAGAGCCGGCCGATGAGCTTCGGCAGTGATGCAGGAATGATCTCGTCCAGCACATAGGCGCAAGTGACCAGATCGGCCGACTTGAGATCGGCAAGGTCGATGGTGGCATCACCCGCCAGCCATCTGGTCCGGGCGGCAATCGCGCCGGCGGCAAGTGTCTCGCCGACCTTGCGCACCGCGGCACTGGCTTCCAACAACACCGCCTGTTCGAGATCGGGCCACTGATCGGTCGTGGCCCAAAGCACCGTACCAGGGCCGGCGCCGACGTCGAGCAGGCTCCTGGGTTGAAAGTCGGGCTTTGCGTCGCTCAGCGCGTCGAGGCTGGCGCGGATCGCTGCATAGGTCGCCGGCAGCCGCGTCGCCAGATAGGCCTTCACCGCAAGATCCTCGGCCATGTGCAAACGGCCGTCGCGCAACTCGGCACGATAACGGTCGGACAGCGTTTTTGCCGCTTGTTTGAGTACCGCCAGCGGAACGTTTTCGAGCAGGCGCTCGACGCCTTGGCGAAGGGATGCCGGCAACTCCATCTCACGCGCCCCGCGGAACGAGAAGGATCACCGAAGCGCCGGCAATACAAAGTGCGGCACCGGCAAAATCCCAGCGGTCGGGGCGCACGCCCTCCACCAGCCACAGCCAGCCAAGCGATGCTGCAATGTAGATGCCGCCATAGGCGGCGTAAGCGCGGCCGGCGGCTGACGTGTCGACCTGCGCCAGCAGGAAACCGAACAGGGCAAGCGAGGCGAGGCCGGGAAGCAGCCACAACGGCGACTTTTCCAAACGCCACCAGGCCCAGAACGAAAAGCAGCCGGCGATCTCGGCCAGAGCGGCAGCGGCATAGAGGACGTAGGTCATGAAAAAGGTCCCGTGGCGATCACGGGACCTTTTTCAGTGCAGGCGCCGGTAATGGCAAGCGGCAATGCTTATTCCTGATCCGCAACCTTGCGGCGGCGAGCCGGCTTGGCGGCAGGGCTCTTTTTGACCGGTGCCGTTTCACGATGCCCCATGTCGCGCATCTCAAGCGCCTTCTCGCACTTGGCCATGTAGTCGCGCGACACTGGCAGCGTGTCGTTCTTCTTGGCGATCTGGATCTGGAAGATGACAAGGTCCTGCCAGCGGAAGGCGGCTTCCGAGGCAGCCAGGTAGAATTCCCACATGCGGCAGAAGCGCTCGTCATAGATCGCCTTGGCCTTGTCGCGGTTGGCGGCGAAGCGCTGGCCCCAGTGCTTCAGCGTATCAGCGTAGTGGAGCCTAAGAATCTCGATGTCGGTGACGACCAGGCCCGACTTCTCGATCGCCGGCATGACTTCCGAGAGCGCGGGGATGTAGCCGCCCGGGAAGATGTATTTGCGGATGAAGGCGCTGGTCGCCCACGGCACGCCGGAACGGCCGATCGTGTGCAGCAGCATGACGCCGTCCGGCTTGAGCAGCGTCGCGCTCTTGTCGAAGAAGGTGCGGTAATGGTTGACGCCGACATGTTCGAACATGCCGACCGAGACGATGCGATCGAAACGCTCGTTGAGTTCGCGGTAGTCCTTGAGCTCGAAATGCACGCGGCTTTCCAAGCCTTGAGCGTGCGCCCGGTCGGTGGCGACGCCATGCTGTTCGGTCGACAGCGTCACGCCCTGCACGTCGACGTCGAACGCCTTGGCGAGATAGAGGCCGAGCCCGCCCCAGCCGGAGCCGATGTCGAGCACCGTCTGGCCGGCCTTCAGCCGGAGCTTGGCGGCGATGTGGCGCTTCTTGGCCGCTTGCGCTTCGTCGAGCGTCATGTCCGGCTGCTCGAAATAGGCGCAGGAATACTGCATGTCCTCGTCGAGGAAGAGCCGGTAGAGATCTCCCGACAGGTCGTAGTGGCGCTGCACGTTGCGGCGCGAGCGCGAGGCGGTGTTGATCTGCTGCAGGCGGCGGAAGGCGTGGCGCAGGCCTTCGATGGCCTTCGACCAGGTGGCGTCGATGCCGCCACTGCCCATGTTCTGGAAGGCAATGCGCATTACGCCCAGCACGCCACCTTCGAGAATGTCGAGTTCGCCGTCCATGTAGGATTCAGGCACAGCCAGCATCGGATCGAAGGTGATGGCGCGCTCGGCATGCGCGGTCTTGATATGCATGTGCACCGGTTCGCCGCTGCCGTCGCCGAAAACCACTGTCGTGCCCTTGGGGCCGGTGACCTTGAGATTGCCGGTGCGCACCAGGCGGTCGAGAACGCGCTTCAACAGAATATTCATGACCAAATGTCCCCTCTCGGTCAGACAGGCTGTCTTGGCGCGTGACCCGAAAATCGAAATCGATTTTCATCGGGAATCTTGCGCCGAACCAAAGTTGCACAGCGTCATTCGCGCGGCCAAAGGACGCGCGACGCTGTAGTCTGCAACAATATATAGGGGTTCGAAAAGTTCCATTTGGCATAAAAAAGCCCGGGCGCGAGGCCCGGGCATTGGTCCAGTATGGCTGGATGCCGGCAAAGTGATCAGAGCACGGCTCCAATCGCCTTGCGACGTAAGATCAGGCGTTGTCTTCGCCGCCCTCGAACTCGGTGTTCGGATCGAAGAAGTTTTCCGGCCGGGCATTGTCGTTGATGTCGTCGCCATAGATGGCTTCGGCGGTGGTCAGCGTCTCGCCCTTGGCCTGACGCTCGGCTTCATCGGCCGTGCGGGCGATGTTGAGCGTGACGGTGACCTCGACTTCCGGATGCAGCGCGATCGCCACATTGGTGACGCCGATGGTCTTGATCGGCTGGTTGAGCAGGATCTGGTTGCGGTTGATCGAGAAACCTTCCGCCGTCAGCAGATCGGCGATGTCGCGGGTCGAAACGGAACCGTAGAGCTGGCCGGTTTCACCGGCGGAGCGAACGGCGATGAAGCTCTTGCCGTCCAGCTTTTCGGCGACTTGGGCCGCTTCCGACTTGCGCTCGAGGTTGCGGGCTTCGAGCTGGGCGCGCTGGCCTTCGAATTTCTTCTTGTTGGCTTCGTTGGCGCGCAGCGCCTTGCCTTGCGGCAGCAGGAAGTTACGGGCAAAGCCGTCCTTGACCTTGACGGTATCGCCCATCTGGCCGAGGCGGGAAACGCGTTCGAGAAGAATGACTTCCATGGTTTTGTTCCTTCGGTTGGGCGCCAATCAATCGATGAGATCGACGCCGAATGTCTCTGGAACAGGTCAGGAAGCTTGGGCGCCTGGGGCGCTGGTGTCGCTGTCCTGCCTGTCGCGGCAGTTAGAGGTTTTTGACCTCAACCCGGGATTTGATGTTCGACCCTGCGGCGCCCGTCGCCGTGGGAGAAGAGCGGGCGGCAAGCCGCCCGCATTGGAGATATCAACGAACCACGTAGGGCAGCAGGCCGAGGAAGCGGGCGCGCTTGATCGCCTTGGCGAGTTCGCGCTGCTTCTTCTGGCTGACGGCGGTGATGCGCGACGGCACGATCTTGCCGCGCTCGGAAATGTAGCGCTGCAGCAGACGCACGTCCTTGTAGTCGATCTTGGGCGCGTTGGCGCCGGAGAACGGGCAGGTCTTGCGGCGGCGATGGAACGGGCGCCGGGTCGGGATCTGATTGATGTCGACCATTATTCTGCACCCCCTTCAAAGCCTTCGCGCGGACGGCGCGGACCACGATCAGCACCGGCATCACCGAACGAGCGCGGCGGGCGATCGCCACGGTCGCCGCGATCACGGTCGCCGAACGAGCGCGGGCCACGATCGCCACGGTCGCGGTCGCCGAAGCCGCCGCGTTCCGAGCGCTCTTCGCGCTTCTGCATCATGGCCGACGGGCCTTCCTCATGCGCCTCGACCTTGATGGTCAGGAAACGCAGCACGTCTTCGGACAGGCCCATCTGGCGCTCCATCTCGTTGAGCGCGGCCGGCGGGCAGTTAAGGTCCATCAGCGTGTAGTAAGCCTTCCGGTTCTTGTTGACCCGGTAGGTGAGGGACTTCAGTCCCCAGTTCTCGACCCGGCCGACGGACCCGCCATTCGCGGAGATGACACCCTTGTACTGTTCGACAAGCGCATCGACCTGCTGCTGCGAGAGGTCCTGCCGGGCAAGAAACACATGTTCGTAAAGAGCCATTATGTCTTATGCCTTTCTTCGTTTCTCTCCCGGTTCCCGGCGGCAAAAGCCTCTGCAACTTCTCTGACCCGACAAAATCGGGGAAGAAAGGAGCATTTCGAGACGGTCGAGAGCGGAGACACGGGAGGCGGAAGCACATCTGGCTTCACACGAAGGTTTTCGAAAAAACCTCCGGCCCTCCGTTCAGCCCCCAGCAAGGACCGGCAGATTGCGGGCGTCTATACAGCAATCCGGCTGGAAGGCAAGGGCGGGCGGCGTCGTCTGTGTCGCATGCGGCGGGAAAATCAAACAGCAACCACGGGCCAGGCTTTGGGGTTTTCCGGAGACCGGGCCTTAACCACACTATCAGGTTGTGCGGAGTTGAAAGCTCGCCGTCAACGGTCGATTCATCATGGGAGGCGCAGAAGGCGGGATAGCCGCGCACAAAAAGCGCGGCAAGCATTTCCGGGGGTTAGGATGCTTTTCGACAAATTCTGGCGCTCAACGAGCGGCAATTTCACACTTGTGCTGGGATTGGGCTTGCCGGTCATCCTGACGGCTGTCGCTTTCGCAACCGATGTCTCCACCCTCATGCGGGCCAAGAGCAATCTGCAGAATGCCCTCGATGGGGCAAACCTTGCCTCTTCGCATCTTGGCGATCTCGACATCACCCGCAAGGACGCTTTCGACCGCTATTTCCAGGCCAACATCGTCGGGCACGGCGAACTTGGCAATGCGCAGGCGACGTTGACCGTCGACAAGGGCATCAATTTCGTCAAGACAAAGGCGGTTGCCACGGCGGACGTCAATCTGAACTTCGCCTTCCTGTTCGGCAACAGCAAGCGCATCGAGGTCGATGCCTCCGCTGTCGAATCGAACAACCAGCTCGAAGTTGTGCTGGTGCTCGACAACACCGGCTCGATGGCTGGTGCGCGCATGACGGCGCTGAGGACAGCGACCAAATCATTGCTCGACACACTCGAATCGACAAAGTCGCCGACGCGCCAGATCCGCGCCTCGCTGGTTCCATTCGTTACGGCCGTCAACGTCGACGGCGACGAATTCGACCCGTCCTGGATCGATATGGACGGCAAGTCGTCCACCAACGGCATCAATTTTCCGGTCATCGACGGCAAGCGTCCCAATCACATGGCGCTTTTCAAGCAACTCAAGATGACCGGATGGACCGAGCCCGGCTGGAACGGTACCGGATGGAAAGGTTGCGTCGAGGCGCGACCGGGCACCTACAACATTTCCGACACCCCACCCGATCCCGACAAGCCCGACACGCTGTTCGTACCGTATTTCGCGCCGGATGATCCGGAAAATGCCCAGATGCCGTCTGGCTCCTATGGCAATTCGGATAAGTACTACAACAATTCCTATCTCGACGATATCAGCGACAAGGCCAAGCTCGCCAAACAGAAAGATAACCTTCTCGGTATCGATCTCAGCGATCTCCTCGGCGATCTGTTGACGCCCGGCAAGTCTGCCAAGGAAAAGGTCGCCAAGTATGTTGCGCCCGCCAAGGTACTGATCACCGAGACTGGTTCCCCCATCACCGTTGGCCCAAACCGTGCGTGTCCAACCCCTGTCGTTCCCCTGACCGACGATTTCGACAAGCTGCGCAAGGCGGCCAGCAAAATGACGGAGTGGAACGGTTCCGGCACCAATGTCTCCGAAGGCCTGTCGTGGGGCATGCGGGTGCTGTCGCCTGGAGCGCCTTATACCGATGGAGCGCCGTGGAAGACGCCCGGCATCACCAAGATCGTCCTGTTGCTCACCGACGGCGAGAATGTCGTCTATGGCGCCAGCCAACAGCCGGAGAAGTCCGACTACACATCCTATGGCTATCTGGCCGGTGGCCGTTTCGGATCGGACAACCAGACGACCGCGGCGCGCAATGTCGACGGCTGGACCAAAAGCGTTTGTACGCAGTTAAAGGACGAGGGTGTGCAAATCTACACCCTCGTGCTGCAGTCCGACACCGCCGCCAACCGCGCGCTATACAGCGCCTGCGCTTCGAATCCGAGCGACTATTATGCCGTCAACGATCCGACCAAACTGCCGAACGTGTTCCTGCAGATCGCCAACAAGTTCACGAAGCTGCAATTGACGAACTGAACGCTCGACCCGAGAGACGGGCCGGCTCCTGACGGGATCGATCGGCTCAACTCGTATGGGCGGCGACAACCTTGTCGACCGTTTCGGGGAAGAAGTCCGGCGCCGAGAGGCGTTTGCCGAACATCATGTCGTATTGCAACAGGCGGAAATCGCGGATCGCCGGGTCGATCTCTTTCTGCCGCGCCCAATCGGGCGTGGCCTCGCCAGCCGGCGTCAGCAACAAATTGCGGTCGACGACGCGGTAGCGTTCGCTCATCTGACCCAGGAATCCGGTGTAGTAGGGATGGCTGATGCCGGCCGTCTTCAAGATATGATAGGGCAGGAAGGCCGGGCTGACGGCGCCCACGTCCTCGGCCGGCCCGGTGCGGTTCGACCAGATGACCAGCGGCGTCGCGTGGTGTTCGAGGGCGGCCTCGGGCGACGCTTCCTTGCGCGGTGCGACATTGTCCTTCAGGAAACCGGTTTCGACGTAGACCGGCCCCAGCGGCGGCAGATGGTCGCCAAAGAAGGCGATCACCGTGGGGCGGGAGCGCTTCTTTGCCCATTCGACCAGGCGTTCAAGGCCGCGATCGGCATCGGCTGAGCCCTCGGCATAGCTGAGCAGCGATTCGCGCGCCCACTGACTGATCGGCGCTTGCACCGTATGGGTGGGATTGTAGTAGCGGTTCGGCTCGTAGGGACCGTGGTTTTGCAGGCTGACCGCAAAGAAGAACACCGGCTCGTCGCTGGCGTCGGCCTCGCTGATGATCTCGTCGGTCATCGCCGCGTCCGATGCCAGCGGCCCGCGCTTTTGCATCGGCGGCAGCGTTTCTTCCGACTTGAAGTCGTTGAAGCCAAAATCGGCGTAGACCGCGCCACGGTTCCAGAACCAGTTGGTGCCGGGATGGATGGCGCGCGCCCGGTAGCCCTGGCTCTTGAGGAAGGTGGCGAGCGAAGGCGTCGGCGTGCGCACATATTGCTGGTAGGGGATGCTGCCGGCAGGCAGGAACGCATTGGAGAAGCCGGTCAGCGCCTCGAACTCGATGTTGGCGGTCATGCCGCCGAATTCCGGCGAGAACATCGAGCCCGAGCGCAGCGCCCGCACATTGGGGATCGGATCGGGCGTGATGGTGACGCCGGGCAGCTTGGTCGGATCCCAGAAGGACTCGCTCATGACGATGATGATATCGGGCTTCTCGGCCGGCACCGAGGCGGTCACATCGGACCTGCCGATCGCCGCGATCGCCTTGTCGGAATAGCCTGGCGGCGCCGAGACATGCGCCATCGGCACGTTGAGGGCGAAGGCCAGCGCAAAGCCGTTGGAGGCATAGTTTTCCTTCTGGTCCCACATGATCGGGATGATCTGCAGCCGGTCCCTGGTCCAGGAGAAGGTGGCGTAGTCCATGATCGAAACGAAGAAGGCGAGCAGCGGCACGGCCAGCGTCAGCCGGGCAAGGCGGCCCTTGTGGCTGAGCGCCTGAACCTTGCGGCGCCACAGCCGCCAGCCATAGACGAGCAGCGACAGGCCGGCGACGATGCCGACGACCATGGCGAGCGCGGTCATCGGACGGTCGCGCACCAAAAGCGGCAGCAGCGCGAAGATCTGGCGGGCATAGAGGAAATCGGTCGGGTAGAGCGGATCGCCGAGATAGTGCGACTTCTGGTGACCGACGAAGGCAAGGGACAAGGTCAGCGGCGCGACGATCATCAGGCTCTGATGACTGCGGCCGAGCACCGCATCGAGGCCGATCAGGATCAGCGCAAACACGACAATGGTGGTCCAGCCAGGTTTGAGCGGCTGCAGGAAGAAGGAGACAGTGCCGGCAAAGTCGCCGCGCACGATCAGTTCGATGGCAAACACCAGGACGGCAGCGATCGCCAGGCTGATCAGCCCATAGCGCACGACCGGCCATCTCCTGCCCGGCAGATAGCCGGTGGAGGGGTCGTCTTCCAGGAACTGTGGCGCGGCCTTGCCGGCGCGTTTGTAACTCTTTGCCACCTTAACTTCCCCACCCAGCGACAAACACGTCACTCGATTGTCATAGAATTGTCACGCAAAGCTAGCGCCTGTAGCGAAAATAAGAAGAGCCAGCAAACGAATCGTGAGCGGTTTTCATCAGGAGTGATCGCCAAAAAGCCTTTCGGAACAGGCACTCGGCGGACGAAGCTGCCGCCGGGCAGGGTCGAACCGGGCTTGACTTGGCGGCCTGCCTTGCGTCACAGGCAAGAAAAACTCGTCTATCAGGCAAGCAAAACCAGCCCTTGGGAGTCCTCGCATGGCCGTTGCATTCACCTTTCCCGGACAAGGCAGCCAGGCAGTCGGCATGGGCAAGGATCTCGCCGACGCCTTTCCCGAGGCGCGCAGGATCTTCCAGGAAGTCGACGACGCGCTCGGCGAAAACCTGTCGAAGCTGATCTGGGAAGGGCCGGAAGAGACGTTGACGCTGACCGCCAACGCGCAGCCGGCGCTGATGGCAGTGTCGCTGGCCGCGATCCGGGCGCTGGAATCGCGCGGCTTCTCCCTGAAGGACAAGGTCGCCTATGTCGCCGGTCATTCGCTGGGCGAATATTCGGCGCTGGCCGCTGCAGGTTTTGTTTCGGTTGCCGATGCGGCCAGGCTGCTGCGCATCCGCGGCAATGCTATGCAGGCGGCGGTGCCGGCCGGCGAGGGCGCGATGGCGGCGATCATCGGACTGGAGCAGGCCGATGTCGAAGCTGCTTGCGCGGAAGCCGCCAAAGGCTCGGCCAACGGGGCAGTCTGCCAGATCGCCAACGACAATGGCGGTGGCCAACTGGTCATTTCCGGCGCCAAGGCCGCGGTCGAACTGGCGGCAAAACTGTGCACGGAAAAGGGCGCCAAGCGCGCGCTGATGCTGCAGGTGTCTGCGCCCTTCCATTCAGCGCTGATGGCGCCGGCCGCGAACGTCATGCGCGAAGCCCTGGCCGGCGTGACAAAGAATGCGCCGGTCGTCCCGGTTGTCTCCAATGTGTCGGTGGCGCCGTCGAGCGATCCGGATGAGATTGCACAGCGTCTGGTTGAGCAGGTGACCGGCCGCGTGCGCTGGCGGGAGACGGTGGAGTGGTTTGGCGCGAACGGCACCACCACGCTTTACGAAATCGGCGCCGGCAAGGTGCTTTCGGGATTGGCGCGGCGCATCAACCGCGACGTCGCCACCGCGTCGGTAGGCTCCGCGGCTGAGGTCGAGGCGGTGCTGGCCGCGTTGAGTTGACCTGTGCACACCGGGCTTGAAATCCCGACGTCATGGCGATACATGAATACATGTATTCAAAAGGAGAGTGGTATGCCGACCTCGATCCGACTCGCTCCCGAAATCGAAGAACGCTTGGATTTTCTCGCGACCAAGACCGGCCGGAGCAAAGCTTACTATCTGCGTGAGCTTATCGAACGCGGTCTTGAGGACATGGAGGACTATTATCTCGCGGCCGGGGTCCTAGAGCGGATCAGAAGCGGCGAGGAGGATGTCATGAAGCCTGAGGACTTCTGGCGTGGCCTGGACGCTTGAATATGCCCGCTCGGCACGCAAATTCGTCGAAAAGCTGGATCCGCAGACACGTAACCGAATTCGCGACTTCATCGAGAACCGTATCGCCGCTCTCGACAATCCACGAGAGGCTGGCAAGCCACTGAAGGGTCCGCTTGCGACCTTTTGGAGGTATCGAGTTGGGGATTATCGAATTATCTGTGATGTGCAGGACAGCCGGCTCGTAATTCTGGTCGTGACGATAGGCCATCGCGGCGACGTTTACAGATAACCAGTTCGCGGGCTGTCCGATTGAGAAGGATTAAGATATGTTCGAATTGACTAGCCGCAAGGCGCTCGTCACCGGCGCATCGGGAGGCATCGGCGAGGCGATCGCCAGGGTGCTGCATGCGCAAGGCGCCATCGTCGGCCTGCACGGCACCCGCGTCGAGAAACTGGAAGCGCTGGCCGCCGAGCTTGGCGACCGGGTCAAGCTGTTCCCGGCCAATCTGTCGAACCGTGACGAGGTCAAGGCGCTCGGCCAGAAGGCGGAGGCCGATCTCGAGGGCGTCGACATCCTGGTCAACAATGCCGGCATCACCAAGGACGGGCTGTTCGTGCGCATGTCGGATGCCGACTGGGACACCGTGCTCGAGGTCAATTTGACCGCCGTGTTCAGGCTGACCCGCGAACTCACCCATCCGATGATGCGCCGCCGCCACGGCCGCATCATCAACATCACCTCGGTGGTCGGCGTCACCGGTAATCCCGGCCAGACCAACTACTGCGCCTCCAAGGCCGGCATGATCGGCTTTTCCAAGTCGCTGGCGCAGGAGATCGCCACCCGTAACATCACCGTCAACTGCGTCGCCCCGGGCTTCATCGAATCGGCGATGACCGACAAGCTCAACGACAAGCAAAAAGAAGCGATCATGGCGGCGATCCCGACCCGCCGCATGGGCACCAGCGCTGAAGTCGCGTCCGCCGTCGCCTATCTCGCCTCCAACGAGGCCGCTTATGTCACCGGCCAGACCATCCATGTAAATGGCGGCATGGCGATGATCTGACGGACCTTGTTGATAATTCTACCCTGCCGGCCATCTGCCGCGGTTATCTGCGCTTCCGGTGCTCCCGTACGAAAAGTACGCTCCGCTCCGGTTCTCGAAAACCGCACCATATGACTCGGCAGGGCGAATTCTGAACAAGGTCCGGCGGGCTGTGAAAAGAGACCATTTCGGCTTGGACCTCAGCTATTTTTCGTGTAATGCGGCCCGCAACCCGGCGGTTCGGGCAAAAACCGGTCTGTAGCCGTTGCGTTTCCGGCAGGACCATCTTTCAGCTTGATTAGCGGCATTCTGCCCGCTAACGAAGACAGACAAACAAAAGACGAGGATGCCCAAATGAGTGACACCGCAGAGCGCGTCAAGAAGATCGTCATCGAGCACCTTGGCGTCGATGCCGACAAAGTGACGGAGCAGGCGAGCTTCATCGATGATCTGGGCGCCGACAGCCTCGACACGGTCGAACTCGTCATGGCGTTCGAAGAAGAATTCGGCGTCGAGATTCCCGACGACGCAGCCGAGACCATCCTGACCGTCGGCGATGCCGTGAAGTACATCGACAAGGCTTCGGCCTGACGCTTTCCGCAGTTGTCACCGGGGAGGACCTGCGATGAGGCGTGTCGTCGTCACGGGCCTTGGGTTACTGTCGCCGTTCGGCATGGGCTTTGAGCACAGCTGGAAGGAACTTCTGACCGGCCGCAGCGCTGCCAAGCGCATCACCGAGTTCGAGGTGGAGGATCTTGCTTGCAAGATCGCCCACGTCATTCCGCGTGGCGATGGCAGCAATGCCACCTTCAATCCCGAGGCCGTGCTCGAGCCGAAGGAATTGCGCAAGATCGGCGACTTCATCCTGTACGGGATTGCCGCCGCCGACGAGGCGTTGAAGGATTCCGGCTGGGAGCCCAAGACGCATGAAGAGCAATGCGCCACCGGCGTCCTGATCGGCTCCGGCATTGGTGGCATCGAGGGCATCGCCGAGAACGCGATGATCCTCAAGGAACGCGGCCCGCGCCGCATCAGCCCTTTCTTCATCCCGGGCCAGATCATCAATCTCGTCTCCGGGCAGGTTTCGATCCGGCACGGGCTGAAAGGTCCGAACCATGCCGTCGTCACGGCATGTTCGACTGGCGCGCACGCCATTGGCGATGCTGCCCGGTTGATCATGTGGGGCGATGCCGACGTGATGGTCGCCGGTGGCGCCGAAGCGCCGGTGACACGGCTGTCGATCGCCGGCTTCGCCGCGTGCCGGGCGCTGTCGACGGAACGCAATGATTCGCCGCAAACGGCATCGCGCCCCTATGATCGCGACCGTGACGGCTTCGTCATGGGCGAGGGCGCCGGCGTTGTCGTGCTCGAGGCGCTGGAGCATGCCAAGGCGCGCGGCGCCAAGATCTATGCCGAGGTGACGGGTTACGGTCTCACAGGCGACGCGCATCACATCACCGCGCCCGCCGAGGATGGCGACGGTGCCTTCCGTTGCATGACGGCGGCATTGAACCGGGCCAAGCTGACGCCCGCCGATGTCGACTACATCAACGCCCACGGCACCTCGACCATGGCCGACACGATTGAGCTCGGCGCTGTCGAGCGGCTTGTCGGCAATGCCGCGTCGAAGATTTCGATGTCGTCGACCAAGTCGTCGATCGGCCATCTGCTCGGGGCGGCCGGCGCCGCCGAAGCGATCTTTTCGATCCTTGCCATCAGGGACAATGTCGCGCCGCCGACCATCAACCTCGACAACCCGGAGCGCGAAACCGCGATCGACCTGGTGCCGAACAAGCCGCGTGCCCGCCAGATCGACGTGGCGCTGTCCAATTCCTTCGGCTTTGGTGGCACCAACGCGTCGCTGGTCTTCCAGCGCTACAATGGCTGATCGCCCGTCTATCGGGCGACGCTTTGGCGTGCCGTCAATTTTGCCATATTCGCCCCTACTCTGCCGCTGGGGATTCGTTGGGCGATCAAACGGTAGGGCGAAATGAACACAAATCCGGCAGGCAACGGAGAATTCGGGCAACGGCCGGCGACATCCGGACCGATCGTGCCGAAAACGGCCAGCGAGGCATTGCGGCCGGAGGCCGGCACGCCGCCGCCGAAGCGCTCGCGTGCATCACGCAGCCAGGTCGTCGTGTTCATGAACTTCGTCATCTCTTCGGTGATGCTGATGGTTCTGGCGGCTGGCGTCGCGGTCTATTTCGGCAAGCAGGAATTCACCGAGCCCGGCCCCTCGGCCAATGGCGACACCTTCCTGGTGAAGCCGAACACCGGCGTGCAGGATATCGCCGACCAGCTCGAACGCCGCGGACTGATCAGCGATGCCCGGGTATTCCGCCTTGGCGTGCGGGCCTTCGGCAATGATTCCGCGCTGAAGGCCGGCGAGTACGAGATCAAGCCCAGGGCTTCCATGCGCGACATCATGGAGCTTTTGAAGAGCGGCAAGTCGGTGATGTATTCGCTGACCATTCCAGAGGGGCTGACGGTCGAGCAGGCGCTGCAGCGCATCGCCGACGAGACTGCCTTGAGTGGCGATATGCCGGCGACCACGCCGCCGGAGGGCAGCCTCGCCACCGACACCCTGCGCTTCACGCGCGGCGCGACGCGCCAGCAGATGGTCGACAAGCTGCTGGCGGATCAAAAGAAGCTGGTTGACGATGTCTGGCAGCGGCGCGCACCGGACCTGCCGCTGGCAAACATCGAAGAGTTCGTTACGCTGGCTTCGATCGTCGAGAAGGAAACGGGCAAGGGTGACGAGCGTTCACGGGTTGCCGCCGTCTTCCTGAACCGGCTTGCCAAGGGCATGCGCCTGCAATCCGATCCAACCATCATCTACGGGTTGTTCGGCGGCAAGGGCAAGCCGGCGGACCGGCCGATCTATCAGTCGGACATCCAGAAGCAGACGCCCTACAACACCTATGTGATCAACGGCTTGCCGCCGACGCCTATCGCCAATCCGGGTCGTGCGGCGCTGGAGGCGGTGGCCAATCCGTCGAAGACCGACGACCTCTACTTCGTCGCCGACGGCACCGGTGGGCACGTCTTTGCCGCGACGCTTGACGAGCACAACGAGAATGTCGCCCGCTATCGCGCCTTACAGAAGAAGCAGGCAGATGAAGCCGCCAAGGCCGCCAACACCACTGGCGCCGGCGACGGCAATGCCGACAAGCCGGTTGACGGTGGCGGCGATGGCGACGGTGACGCCGGCGCTGCCCAGTAGAATAAAGAAGAGCATTGCCCACCAGGCGATGCCCTGACATTCGGAAGAGCGCCGCGCGTCCGATTTCGACGCGCCTGCGCGCGGTCATTTTCAAGCCGCACTTGCTCCTCTCCGGAAAGCCGGTTTCGGGGTGGTGCACCAGGGACGTATGGGCGATATGAATTTGCAGAGCATGACCGGTTTTGCACGTGCCGTCGCCGAGCATGAGGGCACCTCGATTGCCTGGGAGGTCAAGTCCGTCAACGGCAAGAGCGTCGAGGTACGGCTGCGACTGCCGCAAGGCTTCGAGCGGCTGGAACCAGCCGTCCGGCAGATACTTCAGAAGCGTTTTGCGCGCGGCAATTTCCAGGCGACTCTGACCATCGGCCGTGCCGCCGGTGCGCAGGCGCAGCCGGTCGTCAACGAAGCCTTCCTGAAGGACCTGGCTGGGCTCGCCAAGCGGCTGCAGGAGCAATTCGGCGCTGCCCCCGCGACATCAGACGGATTGCTGTCGCTGCGCGGCGTGCTCGACATTCCCGAAACTGTCGAAACCGAAGAGGCGAGGGCCGCGCTCGATGCCGCGATCATGGCCGCGCTCGAGGTGGCCCTGAAAGGGCTCGAACAGGCACGACAAAGCGAGGGTGCCGCGCTGGCTTTGCTGTTGTCGGGTCATATCGGCACAATCGAGGCGCTGACGCTGCGGGCAGAAGTGGATCCGTCACGCGAGACGGTGGCGATCCGCGAACGCATCGCCGAGCAGGTCAGGCTTCTGATGGACGCGTCCGCCAATCTGGACGCGACGCGACTGCACATGGAGGCGGCATTCCTGGCCACCAAGGCCGATATTCGCGAAGAGATCGACCGGCTGAAAACGCATGTCGCATCCGGTCGGGCATTGCTGGAGGGCGGCGGCGCGGTCGGCCGCAAGCTTGATTTTCTGGCACAGGAATTTAACCGCGAATCGAATACGCTGTGTTCGAAGTCGAATGCCGCCGCCGTCACCGCGATCGGGCTGGAGCTGAAGGCGGTGGTCGACCAGTTTCGTGAACAGATCCAGAACCTGGAGTAGCCGATGGTTGCCAAGGATTTGGGGTCCCGCATTCGCCGCCGGGGCCTGATGCTCGTCCTGTCGTCGCCATCCGGCGCCGGCAAGTCGACGATCGCGCGCAATCTTCTGGAAAGCGATTCCAGTCTCGAACTGTCGGTCTCGGTCACCACCAGACCGCGCCGCGGCAGCGAGATCGAAGGCGTTCACTACCATTTTAGGACGATGCGCGAGTTCGAGCGGCTGCGCGATTCCGACGCGCTGCTGGAATGGGCCGAGGTGCACGGCAATTGCTATGCGACCCCGCGCGAACCGGCCGAACTGGCATTGTCTGAAGGGCGCGACATGCTGTTCGACATCGACTGGCAAGGTGCCCAGCAGCTCAAGGAGAAGATGCGCGCCGACATTGTGTCGATCTTCATCCTGCCGCCGTCGATGAAGGAATTGAAGGCGCGGCTAAAGCGCCGCGCCGAAGACCAGGAAGCGGTGATCGAAACGCGGCTGAAAAACGCCCGCAATGAGATCGAGCACTGGAAGGAATATGATTTCGTCATCGTCAATGACGACCTCGACCGCGCCTTCGCCGAAGTGCGCGGCATCGTCGTCGCCGAGCGGCTAAGACGCGACCGCCGGCCCGGCCTGTTCGATTTCGTCTCGGGACTGTTGGACGAGAAGACGGGCTGAACCGGCTACAGTGTGGCAGCCGGGTAGTTGGATAGACGCATGCTATCGGCCAGCGTCAGATGTTCGACGATCTGCACGATGTCGGTCCATTCGATCTCAGGATAGTGCTCTCGCATTCCAGACAGCATGACATCCCTTGGCCACTCGCTTTCCCGCCCGACAAAGGCGGCAGCTTCCGACAACGGCATTTCCGTACAGCGCGTAACCCACACGATGACTGTCGACGTGGCGTCGCCATCGCAGACATAGCGCATGTAACCCGGCACGATCGGCGTTTCGCGCCAGCGTATGGTGGACGTCTTTTGCCCCGCCACAACAAGCGGGAAAAGTCGAGGCACCACCCCAAGTTCCTGCATCTCAGCCCTCATACCGCGTTGGTCAGCCGCACGAATTCCTCGACGCTGAGCGTCTCGGCGCGGCGTGTCGGATCGATGCCGGCGCGTTCGAGCAGTGCCTCGCCGCCAAGGCTCTTCACGCTTTGCCGCAGCATCTTGCGACGTTGGCCGAAGGCGGCTTCGGTGACGCGGCCGAGTTTTTTCACCTCGGCGGGCAGAGGGGCCTGGCGCGGCACCAGATGCACCACCGAGGAGGTGACCTTTGGCGGCGGCGTGAATGCCTGTGGCGGTACGTCGAAGGCGATCCTCGCCTCCGTCCGCCAGCCGGCAAGGACCCCCAGCCGCCCATAGCTGTCGCTGCCGGCGGGCGCGACGATGCGCTCGGCCACCTCGCGCTGGAACATCAAAGTCATCGAGGTGTAGAAGGGCGGCCAATCGCCGACCGTCAGCCAGCGCACCAGCAACTCCGTGCCGATGTTGTAGGGTAGGTTGGCCACGATCTTTACCGGGCCGCCGTCCCCGGGCGCTCGACTGGCAAGTGCCGCGAAATCCGTCTTCAGCGCATCGCCGGAAACAACCTCCAGCCGGCCGGGATAATGATCGGACACTTCGGCAAGGGCAGCCAGGCAGCGTTCGTCACGCTCGATGGCAATGACGTGACGCGCCCCGTTGGAAAGCAAGGCGCGGGTCAGCCCGCCGGGACCGGGACCGACCTCGATCACGGTTGCATCGGACAAATTGCCGGCGGTGCGGGCGATCTTGCCGGTGAGGTTGAGGTCGAGCAGAAAATTCTGGCCGAGCGCCTTCTTTGCCTGCAGGCCATGGCGCTCGATCACCTCGCGCAGCGGCGGCAGCCCGTCGATGCTCATGCCTGCGGTCTCATGCGGCAACTGCCTTCGTGTTTGTGTCGGCCAGCCGCCGGGCAAGCTTCAGCGCCGCCATCAGGCTGTCGGGCCGCGCCACGCCCTTGCCGGCGATGTCGAAGGCCGTACCGTGGTCGGGTGAGGTGCGGATGAAGGGCAGGCCGAGCGTGACATTGACCGCCTCGTCGAAGGCCAGCGCCTTGGCCGGGATCAGCGCCTGGTCGTGATACATGCAAAGGGCTACGTCGTAGCCGGCCCGTGCCCGGGCGTGGAACAACGTGTCGGCCGGCAGCGGGCCGAAAGCGTCGATACCTTCGGCACGCAGGATGTCGACCGCCGGGCGCACGATCCGCTCGTCCTCGAGGCCCATGGCGCCGCCTTCGCCCGCATGCGGATTGAGCCCTGCAATGGCGAGCCGTGGCCGGGCGATGCCGAAGCGGCCGGTGAGGTCGGCGGCGGTGATGCGCGCAGTGGCGACGATCAGTTCGGTGGTCAGTGCCTTCGGCACCTCGGCCAGCGCGATGTGGATGGTGACGGGAACGGTGCGCAGGTCGGGGCCTGCCAGCATCATCACCGGCATCGCTTCGACGCCGCTGTGCCGGGCCGCCAGATGTGCCAGATATTCGGTGTGCCCGGGAAAGCGGAAGCCGGCATCGTAGAGTGGCTTCTTGGCGATGGGGCAGGTGACGACGGCCGAGGCTTCGCCTGCAAGGCAGTCGGCGACGGCGCGGTCGATGGCCTCGATGGTGGCGGCCGCATTGGTCGGGTCCGGCCGGCCGGGGCTGTCGATGCAGCGGGCGGCCAGCGGGACGATCGGCAGGGCGCGGGCAAACACTTGCGCCGCTTGCGCCGCTGTCGTTTCGATGATCGGCAGCGAAATGCCGAGGAGGTGCGCCCGGGAGGCGACCAGCGCCGGATCGGCGAGCAGGTAGAAGGGGGGCAGAGCGGCAGCCTCGCGCGCCACGAAGGCGGCGATGGCGATCTCCGGCCCGATGCCGGACGGATCGCCGGCGCTCAACGCGAGCGCAGCCACGGTGCTGGCCACGTCAGCGCTTGACGATGCGGGCTTTCGCCTTCAGCTCGTCGACATATTTCTTGCTGAGCTCGTCGGCGTTCTTGTCACCGGAGCTTTCGCCCTGGAACACCATCTGCGCGACCTTGTCGTCGGACACTTCGCGCGACGAGCAGATGCCGATGAATTCGACGCCGCGTTCGGTTTCGCGCGTGACGGTGGCGCCGCCGACCTTGGTAGCCTTGATCTGCTCGGCCCAGTCCGGCGGCAGTTGCGGCGCCAGCACCCGGCCCAGATCGCGAACCGTGACGTCGATCAGGCCCTTGGCGAATTCGCGCGTCGTGGTGCAGCCGTTGAAGCGGGCGCGCATGGCATCGGCCTCGCGCTTGCGCTTGCCCAGCGTCGCGCTGCGTTCGGCCGCCGGCACCACGAAGATGACCTGCTGCAGCATGTACTCGGTGGCGCTCGGCTTGGATCCGCCTTTTTCGAGCATCTTCCTGACAAGATCCTGTTCGCTGACGGCACCGGTGCCGTCGCCGGAACGGTAGCGCGCGCTCAACGCCTGGTTCCAGGCCATCTGGGCGCGGATGAATTCCTTGAAGTGGCTCTTGGTAACGCCCGACTTCTCCATGACGCCGTCGAGTTGGCTGAGTTGCATCTTGTTGCTTGACGCAAAGCGCTGATACGCCGCCTCGACCTGCGCGTCGCTGATGCGGATGCCAAGCCGCTTGGCCTCGGCCATGCGCAGCGTCTGGTCGATCATTTCCTGACCGGCATCACCCTTCTTGCGCTGCAGCTTCAGAAAGGCGGCGCGATGGGCGATGTCGCCGGTGGTGACCGGAATGTCGTTGACGACGTATTTGATCTCGCTGGCGAAAGCCGGCGGCGTCATCACGGTGATCGACACGGACGTCGCCGCCACAAGCAACGCGAAACCTGCTGAAAAGAGGTATTTCCTCATCGTTGGCATCCCAATTCTATCCCGACTCCGCCCAATTTTTATCTTTTCAGGTGCGCGAAATCCGTGCCAGCCCTATGCGGCGAAACGATGTCGCCGATTGTTACTGGATCGTGTCGACGCCACTGGTCGATGAGCCGAAATCGCCGAGGGTGCGGAACGACAGATTGAAGCCGATGGTCTGCGACACTTCCTTGGTATTTATGTCGCGCGACTGCGAGTAGGTCATCAAATAGGTGAAGCAGGAATCGTTGTAGGCGAAGCCCACGCCGTCCTTGACCAGCACGCTTTCCTCGAGGTCGTAGGTCCCGGTGCCGAAGACGCGCCAGTTCTCGGCAAGATGCGTCGATGCACCAAGCGTGACCTCGTGGCGGTCGGTCGTGAAACCGTACAGTGGCTGGGCCTGGATGAAGGCGTATTTGGCGCTCAGCGACACCGGCAGGCCGGAATAGGCCGCCTTCACCTCGGCGCGGCGGATCTCAAAGCTCTGTTCGTCGAAACGGCCGCTGACCGAAGCCGCGAAGCCGTTGGGGCTGTTGATGCCAAACAGGCCGACATAGTCGGACTTAGTCGTGTCGAGACCCGAATAGGCGCCGACATTGACCAGATCCGGCGCGGCGAAGGAGTTCTCGCCGCCGATCTGATAGGATTGGCCGAAAATGGCATTGGTGCCCCAGCCATTGTTGTACGAGCCGGAATAGCGGAAGCCGACATTGGCGCGCGAACCGCCTTCGACGCGGTCGTAGCCGGAGAATTTGTCGCGCTCGAACAAGGTGGTCGCGTCGAAGACCATGCTTTGCGCGTCTTCGTTGGGGACGGCCAGGCCGCCGACATACTGCTCGTTCGGGCGCATGAAGACCTGCGCCATTGGCTCGATAACGTGGCTGGACCCGCCTGCCATGGAAAACAGCACCGGCCAACGCATCTCAAGCCCAGCGGTTGCCATGTAACGGGCAAATGACGAGCGCATATCGTCCTGCTCGCCCAAATTCGTTGCCATCTGGTTGACGGCGGCGAGCGAAGCCGACGAAGCTTTGAGATAATCCACGTCGCCCTGCAGCGCGAGCAATGGCGTCAGCACCAGCCCGCCATCGGTGACGAAGCTCCGCTTCCACTCGGCCTCGGCGGTGAGGCGGCCCGATTCGCCTTCGATGCCAGGGACACGCTGCGTGGGGACGAAGTAAGTCTTATCGAGATCGTCGCGGCTGATGACCCGCGCGTTGACATTGAGCGACAGCTGGCCGCCGGCCACCGATACGTCGGGGATATAGGCGTAGTCGAGCGACGGCAGCACCCATGGCTGTTGTCCGCTTCGCGCGGAGATGTTGTCGTTGGGTGTATCTTCCTGCACTTCGAAGTGCATGGCACGCAGGTCGAAATAGTTCCGGCCGTTGAGACCCGTCAGGTAGACCGACGACTGGTGGACGCTGCCATTGTACTTGTCGATGTTGTAGGTGTTCGAGAAATTCTTGTCGGTCTGCAGCAGCACATCCCAGCCGAAATTCCAGCGTGAATTGATGGCGAACTGGCCTTGGGTTCCCATCATGCCGCGGAATTTGTTGGGATCGCCCGCCGCGCCCGAGTTGACATTGTGGCCAGCGGTGCTGGGGAAAGCAGTCGTGTCGAGGAAGGCATCGGGATCCTGCTGATGGATTCCGGCGATCTTCAAACTGTACTGGCCGTTGTTGAAGCGCTGGCGCCACTCGGCCTCACCGAGGAAGCCTTGCTTGGTGTAGCCGGTGCCGGTGACGGTCAGGTCATAGGTCGGTGACAAGGCGAAATAATAGGGAATTTTCACGCCGACGCCGAGATCGTCGTTGTAGACGACGCCAGGAATCAGGAAGCCGCTCTTGCGCTTCACCGTCGGGTCGGCAATTTCGAATGCAGGCAGATAGGCGAGCGGGAAACCGAAGAACTCGAAATTCGCATTCTCGAAGCGAACCGTCTTCTTCTCGCCGTTCCAGATGATCTTCTTGGCCTTGACGCGCCAGGTCGGTGCTTTGTCGGGCTTGTCCTCGCACGGTTCGCAGGCGGTGTAGACACCATTGTGGAACGTGGTCAGGACGCCGCCCATCCGCTCGGCGCTTTCGGCGGCAAAATAGGCCTTGTCGATGGTTTCGACACGCAACGCGTTGACGAAGCCGTCGGCGAAATCATCGGTGATGTCGATATGTTCCGAATTGATCTTGGTGCCGTCGCTGTTGATGACTTCGACGTTGCCGCTCGCGACCATCCGTTTGGTGTTGCGGTTGTATTCGACTCTCTGGGCGACAAGGCGATTGCCACCATAGTCGATCTGCACGCCGCCGACGGCGGTCACCGTCTGGTTGTCGTTGTTGTAGACCAGCGTATCGGCGGCCAGCAGCATCTGCGAGCCGGACGGAACCGATGTCGCCATGTCGCCGACATCCTGCGCGAACGCCGGCATCGGGACGGCGCAGGCAAGCAGGCACGCCAAGGCGGTCGCCGCATAGAGGCGCGCCAAACGGGCCTGCCTGTTGCTGGGCAAAAACGCCTCCCTCACTAGCCGTCTTCCTTGTATAGCAGGAAAGTCACCCCGAAGAACATAGCCACTACGACCGGCACCCATGCGGCTACGACAGTCGGCACGAATCCCGCCACGCCGAATGCCTTCACCAGCACCGAAACGACATAAAGCAGAAAGCCGGCGATGATGCCACCCAGAATCATCGTTGCCGACTGCCCCATCCTAGCAAATCGCATTGAAACCGTTGCCGCAATCAGTGTCATGGCGACGAGAAGGAACGGCAACGCCACCAGCGAATCAAACTGCATGGCAAAGGCATTTGCCTTGAGGCCGAAGGAGCGGGCAACCTCGATCTTTCCCGGCAGGTCATAGAAAGGGATGGTTTCGGGGCGCGCCAGCCGCTCTTGCACGAATTCAGGCTTCAGATTGGTCGGCACGCGATCGGTTGTCGATGCCTGGATCGTGCCGTTCCGGAACGTCTTGACGTCCTGCAATTCCCAATAGCCGTCGCGCAGGAAGGCGCGCGCCGCGTCCTTGCGCTCGACGATGTTGCCTTGCGGGTCGAGAATGAAAAACACGACATCGGCCATCTCCAGGCCCTGGTTCAGGATGGCCCGCGCACCGATGATGGTGTCCCCCGAGGCGGTTTTCTGCCGAATCCAGGGCGCGGCATCGGCCGAAACCGTGTTTGATTTTCCGGAACGCAGCTGGGTTTCGATCTGCTCGGACCAGGAGAATGCGTGCGCGGCGAGCGGATTGATGACGCCGACCGACAAGACGCCGAACAGCAAGGCTCCGATGCAGCATGGCAACAGGAACTGCCAGGCGGAAACGCCGGCGGAACGCGCGATGACCAGTTCGTAGCGCCGATTGAGCGACACCAGCGTCGCCATTGCCGAGAACAGACCGACAAACGGCACCGTCTGCAGCATGATCATCGGCATTCGGAGCCCCGAAATGGCCACTGCCGTTCCGTAGGTGAAGCCGGGCAGGCCGGTGGTGCGGCCGGAGAGTTCGGTGAAATCGATCAGGAACACCAGCGCCAGGAGGCCGATGAAGAACCAGATGGTGATCGTCACATAGCGGAAGAAGAAATAGCGGCCCAGCGTCCAGCCCATCAGCTGACCCCTTGCCCTGAAGTGCCGCGTCTGGACAAACGCAGTTTGAGAGCGTTCCAGCTGTCACCGATGCGCGTGGCGAAATTTGTCATCCAGTCGGCCCAGGCTACCGGCAGTTCCATGGTCCGGTTGGAGACGATGAACCAGATCGCCACCGCGGAAGCCACGATCGGCACGCCATAGACCATATAGGTATATTGCGGGATCTCATCGGCCTTGCTGGCGGCAAAAAAGCCCAGCCAACGCACGAACAGCGATATCGCGATGGCCGTGATCAGCGGATTGACGCGCGCCTCGCGGTGCGAGCGCGCGTCTCCGGCGACCGCCAGCGCAATGAGCGCGAAGACCATGGAATACGTCCATTCCGAAAACCGCTGGTTGACCTCGGCCCGATATTCGTAGGGGCTCTGTTGATAATACTTGTCGTTAGCGCTCGGGTTGAGCAGGTACTGGGTCGTCTGGTCCTTCGGCAGGAGCGTCACCGCTGAAGCCGCCGCCATGAAGGCTGACATGTCGAAGGCGTAGGAGGTGAACCGGATGACCGAGAGATCGCCGGTCAGCGTTTTGCGATGGATGACGCCGTCATTCATCATCAGCACCTTTTCGCCGCCGCGTTCGACGATGCTGCCGGTCTTGGCGTAATAGACGAGGTTGACGCCTTCTTCGCGCGAATCGGCGACGAAGATGCCGCCCAGCCGATTGTCGGGAAGCCGCTCGCCGATCTGCAGGAACAGCCCGTCCTCGATCTTGCGGAAGGTGCCTTCCTGGATAATCAGCGACAACAGATCCGCGCGTGACGACGCCACCAGGGCCCGGTTCTTCTGCCGGGCATAGGGGTCGATGCCGTTGTCGACGGCAAAGGAAAAGACGGCGGCCGCCAGCGCCAAAAGCATGATCGGCCGCACGATGGTCCAGCGCGAGGCGCCCGCGGCGTTGACGACGGCGAGTTCCGAATCCGAATTCATGGCACTGAGCGTCTGCGCGACCGCCACCACCAGCGCGAAAGGCACCACGATCGGAATGATGGACGGAAGAATGAGGGCAGCGACCTCGAAGAAGGTCAGCGCCGACTGGCCGCTGTCGGTGACCAGGTCGATCTTTGCCAGCACTTGCGTCGTCCACACGATGGCCAGCGTCCAGACAAGCGCGGCCAGGAAGACCACGAAAGCGCGGCGCATGATGTAGCGTTCAACGACCTTCATGAAGGCTTTTCTCGATTTTCTCGAACGGCATCATGCCACTGCACAAGGGTAGCTGTCCGGCAGCGCCTGCACAACTGGCTCCAACAGATGGTCGATCCGGTTCCCGTTCCAAGTCACCCGCCCCGGCGGGCCGGAGTGTCGGCGGGAATGGATAAGAAAGGGAGAACATCGATGGTTAACAACAGGTTGCGGCAAAAAGCGGGGCCGTGCCGCGAAGAATCACCATCGATTCCATCGGTGATATGGGGTGCGAATTTGGCAAAGTCTTGCCAAATGGAGGAAAACGACCAAATGTCGCGCATCGTTTCGAACCGCTTCCCCAAAATCCGCGCATTCCCGAAAGCAGGACATGATGAGCCAAAGACCGTCGATCGCATTCGCTAAATTTTCCGCACCCCAGACCGCGGCGAACAAGAAGGGCACAGCCTTCGTGCTGTTGGCGGATGAGGGCGGCCTGAGCGACGCCGCCAAGGCTTGCGATCCCGGCAAGACACTGGAGCGGGCCTTTCCGGTGGCCGAGTTCACGGGCAAGTTCGCCAGCGTGGTGGAGGTTCTGGCGCCGCAGGAAGCGTCGCTCGACAGGCTGGTGGCGATAGGCGCCGGCAAGGTGTCGGGGCTCGACGACTATGCGTGGCTGAAGCTAGGCGGCACCATTGCCGCGTCACTGCGCAAGGCGACTGATGTAGCGGTGGTGCTCGATCTCGCCGGCGCGTCGCCAAGTGGCAAGGATGCGGCGAGCCTTGCAGCGGGGATCCTTCTGCGCAGCTATTCCTTCGACAAGTACAAGACCAGGAAGGACAAGGACGACGGCAAGGCAGAGCCGAAAAAACCGGTCAAGGTGACCATCCACACGGCAGATCCGGCCGCGGCGAAAAAAGCCTTCACCGACGCCGAGGCGGTGATCGACGGCGTCCTTCTGGCGCGCGACCTCGTCAACGAACCGGCAAACGTGCTCGGGCCGGTCGAGTTCGCTGCCCGCGCCAAGGAACTCGAGGCGCTTGGCGTCAAGGTCGAGATACTGGCCGAGAAGGAGATGAAGAAGCTCGGCATGGGCTCGCTGCTCGGTGTCGCGCAAGGCTCGCCGCGCGGCGCCCGCATGGCGATCATGCAGTGGAACGGCGGCAAGCCAAAAGACAGCCCGGTTGCCTTCGTCGGCAAGGGCGTCACCTTCGACACCGGCGGCAATTCGATAAAGCCGGCGTCCGGCATGGAGGACATGAAGGGCGACATGGGTGGTGCCGCCGCGGTCACCGGCCTGATGCACGCGCTGGCCGCGCGCAAGGCGAAGGCCAATGTCGTCGGCGTCATCGGCCTTGTCGAAAACGCCGTCGACGGCCACGCCCAGCGTCCTGGCGACATCGTCACCTCGATGTCGGGCCAGACCATCGAGGTGCTCAACACCGACGCCGAGGGTCGCCTCGTGCTGGCTGATGCGCTATGGTACTGCAACGACCGCTTCCAGCCGAAATTCATGGTCAATCTGGCGACGCTGACCGGCGCCGTCATGGTCGCGCTCGGCCAGCACTACGCCGGGCTGTTTTCCAACAATGACGAACTGTCCGAACGGCTGACGGCGGCGGGGCAGGCAACGCAGGAGCGGCTGTGGCGCATGCCGCTCGGGGCCGAATACGACAAGCTGATCGATTCCAAGAACGCCGACATGAAGAACATCGGCGGCCGCTATGGCGGCGCCATTATCGCCGCGCAATTCCTGCAGCGCTTCGTCAAGGACACGCCTTGGGCGCATCTCGACATTGCCGGCACCGCGATGGGCGCGCCTTCGAACGAGATCAACCAGTCCTGGGGTTCGGGTTTCGGCGTCAGGCTGCTCGACCGGCTGGTGCGCGACAATTATGAGCAGTGAGCGAATTCAACGACTATAGACTGAAGCTATGGCCGACGTCCTGTTCTACCACCTGACCGAATCGACGCTGGAGGATGCGCTGCCAGGCCTCCTGGAGCGCAGCGTCGACCGTGGCTGGCGCGCCGTGGTGCAGACCGGCACCGAGGAACGCCGCGATGCGCTCGACCAGCATCTTTGGACCTTCCGCGACGATTCGTTCCTCGCGCACGCAACCGATCGTGAGGCTTATCCCGGGGAACAGCCGATCCTGTTGACCACCGGTGACGGCAATCCCAACCAGGCGAAGATAAGGTTCCTCGTTGACGGCGCTGTGCCGTCCGACCTTGGCGGCTACGAGCGTGCCGTGTTCCTGTTTGACGGCCACGATGCCGCTCAGGTCGAGGCGGCGCGGGGGCACTGGAAGGTAATGAAGGATGCCGGCCATGCCGTCACCTACTGGCAGCAGACGCCAGACCGCCGCTGGGAGCGCAAGGCCTAGTGGATGTCGCCCAAAAGTGACCTCGGTTTTGGGAGAACGGGACAAGCTGTCGCCTGAAACCGCTCAGACGCGACACGCTTTAGGCCAGCCGCCTGTCGCAGACACAGCCTACAGCTTTGCCTTGATCCGGTTCTGTTTCCGGGTGACGTAGTCGCCGGATTTCAATCTCTTGAAAACGTACCATTCGCCATCCGGAGCCTTGCGCTGGTAGATCACCTTGCCAGCCTGGCGATGCTCGAAGCAGGTCATCGAGCCCTTCACGCCCCAGGAGCCGTGCCATTGCGCGCGCCAGCACAACTTGCCGCCGCCGGGGATGAACCACATGCCGTCGCCATAGCCCGGCTTGCCTTTGTCGTGGGTCCAGGCGTCGAACTGCCGCTGCTTGACGGCAAAGAACCCGGCGCCCTTCTTGCCCCAAAGCCAGGAATGGTTTTGATAGATCTGGTAGACGCCTTCGTCAGGAATCACTGTGGCCTCTTGCGCCTGATCGGCGATTTTCGCCGCCGTCTTGGCTGTCGCAGGGACCTGGAAGGCAAGAGCAAGAACGAAGCAGGCGAATGCCGCTCCAAGACAGTTTCCCACCACTCGTTTCACGAAACTCCTCCACAGACTGATTTACGCCACGCCTCAACCATCATCCCGAACCAGTGGTTCGGGATGGATCACGATCAAACAAGGAGATTGGAGATCGATCCCGATCGCGTCGGGATGGATCGGCACGATGCGTCTACGGCAGGACGTGCTGGGTCACCCTCCAGTCGGGCAAACCATAGCCCCCCAGCCACGGCCACACTTCCTTCTGGTTGAAGTAGACAACCGAAGTCAGCGCCGGGAACTCCGCATAGGACTTGCGGCTGTCGTCCTGCCACTTCGACACATAGTCCTGCTTTCCGACATAGCCGAGCTCCGCCACCACGATCGGCTTGTTGAAACCCGCGACGCGGTCATAGCCGGGCTTCAGTATCTCAGCGAACGTACGGTCATGACCGGCTTCGTCATTATCCTTTTTCTGCAGACCGAATACAGACAGGCCGATGACATCGACGTAGTCGTCACCCGGGTAGTATTTTTCCAAACCCTCTTCGCCTTTGGGTGACCACATGTACTTGGCGGCGGGGGCAGCCTTGCGGCAGATATCGACTTCGCGCTTGTAAGCGGAGATCCAGTCCTTGGGAGCCCAGTTGGCCCAGGTGAAGCGGCCGTTCTTGTCCTCCATTTCCTGCGCCCAGCGAATGGTCACCGGGCTCTTCATCTGTCCCACCAGGCCGCAGATTGCCTGCATGTTGGCGTCATATTTGCCGCTCAATATGCCGTCGCGCAATTCGGGCGGGGTGATGCGCCAGTCCTTCGACCAGGTCCACGGCTCAACCGTGATCAGCAGCGAACGGCCGCGTTGCAGCGCATAGGCGTCGGCAAGTGGCAGCGTCGCCAGATCGACGTCTTCCCATGGCAGGAACAGCTCTTCGATGCTGGCGCTCTTGTCGGCGCTGAAGTCCCCGTAGGGATCATAGGATCCGAACGCCGAGGCGGCGCTGCTCGTCTGAACGGGATCCGTCGCGGCTACGGAGCCAGCGCCTCCCGCAGTGGGGAACACGGCGCTTCCGCCCAATACCAGCGCGATTGCAAGCGCATTTGCTGTGGAGTGTTTCATGTTTGACCTCCCATGGCCCCAACTTCCTGCGGAAGTTTCAGGCTTCGCCCGTGCGCATCGATGTTCGATCGACACGACTGTCCAAAACCAATCGGCCCTATTGGCGGAATCTGCGGGATTTCGGAGCGACCATTGGCGGGTGTGCGAGCCTTCGCACAGAGCCCACCCAAAAATATCTCTCAAGGCACCAACACCGAGGAGCTACAGAGAGAAGTTCGCCGCGATACTCACAAATTCGCGTCAACATCCCGATACATTATCCCTAGCTAAATTAAGAGCCGGTCGCGGCCAAGAGTCAAGTGCAATTAACGGTTGCTTAACCTTGTCGCTCGCAACATGGTTAACGCTGCTGTCGAGCCGGTCCTTGTCGGACCGCCTTTGGCCCATCGACGAAATTCTCCAACGCTGAAAATCGATGGCCCGTCATTCCCGTGCTGGTCGGTGGAGACCGATCCACGGAAATGTCCGCTCGATTCAGGACGTTAGGTTAACCAGTTCTCAAGAAGCGTAGTTAATGAATGCCTAATTTAGTTGACTCTAAGAAGGCGTGAGCGGATTCTACGGCCGGGTTAGGCTTGTCAGCCGTCGTTCGGCTGATGCTTGGGGTAGCGGCGGTACGTGTATGAGTGTTTCCGCAGACGTAAGGATTATCAAGACCAGGCCGACACGGCGGCATGGAGCGGCTCTGGGCAGTAAGGGGGCGGAGAAGGCTCCTTTTCTGGTACCCGTCCTGTCGGCCACCCAGCAGCGGATCTGGAGGCTGGGACTTGCTTGCTGGTCAGTCACCTTCGGATTTTTCTGGTTCTGGTGGCTGCAGCCCGAGCACGTCGAGCACGTCTTTCCATACATGTTGGCAACACTCACGCTCGTATGGCTGACCTTCATGCCGATGTATTTCCTCTTGAACGTGCATGCGATGAAAAAGCCGTCCAGGCTTCACACGATCCCGAAGAATTCGCGGGTCGCGATGGTGGTGACCAAGGCCCCGTCCGAGCCATTTTCCGTGGTTGCGCGGACAATCGAAGCAATGCTGGCGCAGGACTATCCGCATGATACCTGGCTGGCCGACGAGGATCCCTCCGAGGAAACGGTTGCCTGGTGCGATGCGCGAAACGTCATGATTTCGACGCGGCGCGGAAGGGAAGATTATCACCGCAAGGTTTGGCCGCGCCGGACGCGCTGCAAGGAGGGGAACCTGGCGTTCTTCTACGACCATTATGGTTATGAACGCTACCACTTCGTCGCTCAGATGGATGCGGACCACGTCCCGACGCCAACCTATCTCAGCGAAATCCTGGCAGCCTTTGCCGACCCAGCGGTTGGCTATGTTTCGGCGCCAAGCATTTGCGACAACAATGCTGCTGAAAGCTGGTCGGCGCGCGGCCGGCTGTTTCCGGAAGGGATGTTCCACGGACCCTTACAGTCCGGCCACACGGGCGACGGAACGCCGCTCTGCATAGGCTCGCATTATGCTGTGCGAACCGCCGCGCTCAAACAGGTCGGTGGTCTTGGCCCGGAACTGGCCGAAGACCACTCGACGTCCATGCTGTTCATTGCGGCTGGGTGGCGCGGCGTGCATGCGATAGACGCCATTGCCCATGGCGACGGCCCGCAGACCTTTGCCGATCTTGTCACGCAGGAATTCCAGTGGTCGCGGAGCCTGATGACGATCATGCTCGAATACTCGCCCATATACCTTTCCAAGGTATCGCCACGGCTGAGATTCCAGTTCCTTTTTCGCCAGCTCTGGTATCCGCTTTTCGCCGTATTTTCACTTCTCATGTACGTCATGCCGATATACGCGCTTCTCATGGGAGAAAACTTCGCCAATGTGACGTATGTTGACTTCCTTCTATACTATGCGCCGAACTCGATTTCGCTGATTGTGCTGGTGATTTTGTTGAAGTCCTTCAGCCTGTCGCGCCCGCTCACCGCCAAGACGATCAGTTGGGAAGGAATGCTGTTCTCATTCTTCGCGCGTTGGCCGTGGGTGCTGGCGGGCACGTTGTCGTCGATCCGGGATTATCTGACCAAGTCGTTCGTCGATTTTCGCGTTACCCCCAAGGGCAGTGGCCCGAAAAACCTGCTGCCCGCCCGCGTCATCATTCCCTATGTGGCGCTCGCAATCGGAGCTTCGCTGCCGGTCCTTCTTGTAGACCGCGCCTCGGACGCCACCGGCTTCTACTGGTTCGCTGCCTTCAATGCGTTCGTCTACGGGTTGCTGGTGGTCGTGATTATCACTAGGCACCTCGTGGAGAACAGAATTTCGTTGCGGCGCAATGTCGCGAAACTCGCCTTGCAGGCCTCGCTCGCCGGTCTCGCACTCTCCGTCCCGGGCGCTGCGTTCTATGACCGCGGCCTGGAAGGCATATACGGGCTCCAGCAGGGTGCGGGCAGTGTGCGCATCGTCAGCGTGGCCTATCCGGTTTCTGGAGCCGGCCGTGGTGGGAGCGGAACCCGCACATTCCATTTTGACCCCGGCTGGAATCCACGCTGAAGCCGAGAGGCGTCCGTGCGCAAACAACTCCCCTGAACCGCATTTGCCTTGATAGCCGGTCGGCAACCTGTGGCAGCGCCGACACGAGTCAAAAGTTCAAATTTTAATAATATCCGATCGGGCGTCGAAAGATCGCGCTCATCATGTCGTTTGCATGATCTTTAATAAGTCTACCCTAATATACAATCCATGATGTGAGTGGCAATAGGCCACTCGCGTGGCGCGGAAAGCCAACAAGAGCAAATAGATCTCCGCGCTCCAGCGACTTATATTCGTGGCAGGGGATGGCGATGAACAAATTTATGGAAAGAGGGGCAAGGATGGGCACGAAATATGCCTGTGCATTTGCCGCCGTTGCATTGATCTCGATAATGTCCGGTTGCCAGAGCATGGACGCGACCATGACCAGTTCGATCGGCGCAAAGTCCGCGGTTCATACGCTCGGCAAGAAGGTGCACTACGTCAAGAAGAAGCGGCTGCATCTGATCAATCGCTCGCTCACACAGATGACCAGCGTGACGCGCACGAGGGAGGAGGCCTATGCAGCCTTCGTGCGACCGCAGCGTGTCGGCAGGTCGGCGCCGGTGAAAGTTTCCTACCGCCTGGGCAATGGCGGCCCGTTCCTGGGTCATTCGCCCTGGATTTGTGGCCCGAGCGGCTTCGGCCAACGCGCCAGCTGCCGTTCGCGTTACTAGAGCAATTCCAGGAAAGTGTGAAACGGTTTTCCGTCCGGAATTGCGTCAAAACAAAGAGTTAGAGCAGTTCACCGTTTCCGTGAGACGGTGAACTGCCTAGAACACCAGGCCCAGAAGTGGCGGCGCGATTTGACTGAAGAGCCCGCCGCTCTGGTCTTCGCCGGGGGGCGCGAGTCGAGGGCGAGAGGTTTGCGCAGAGGTTGCGCCTTACCTCTTGCCCTCAGACCGCCATTCCTGGTGATATCAGTCGACGAACCCTGCCAGTCCTTCCTCGGTAGGCACCGTCGACCTGAAACCGAAATCCCTCTCTAGCGCGCTAGTCATGAAGCCCACTGCTCCGGTTGACGCTATGGGCTCAGAACCTCCATGGCGTTCCGATCAGGTCAGGATGGCGGGCTGGAGCGGAGCCAGCCGTCATCGGCGCCGGGCGCCGGGCGTGGCCGCGCGACATAGGCCGATGCTCCGTTCGCCTCGTGATAGACGCGTGCCAGCATTTCCGCCAGCACGCCCGACGTTACCATCTGCACCCCGGCGATGAGCAGGAAGAAGCCGGTGAACAGCATCGGGCGTGTTCCGATGTCTTCAGCGAAAAACAGCTTCAGGCAAAGCAGATAGGCAAGGATCAGCGAACCCAGCGCGCCAAGCACGATGCCGATGCCGCCGAAGAAATGTCCGGGGCGTGTGCGATAGCGCATGAAGAAATACATGAACACCAGATCGAGCACGACCCTGAAGGTACGCGAAATGCCGTATTTGGACTGGCCGTGGATGCGGGCATGGTGCGTCACCACCTCCTGCGCGATGCGTCTCGGGGTCGTCACCGTGGCCAGCCATGCCGGGATGAAGCGGTGCATCTCGCCATAGAGCTTGACGCTGCGGATGACGTTGCCGCGATAGACCTTGAGGCTGCAGCCATAGTCCTTGAGGCGCACACCGGTGACGCGCGCGATCAGCGCGTTGGCGATGCGCGAGGGCAGCCTGCGCATGAAAAAACCTTCCTGGCGGTCCTTGCGCCAGCCGACCACCAGGTCGATATCCTCACTCAGCAGGCGGTAGACCATGCGGGGGATGTCGTAGGGATCGTTTTGCAGGTCGCCGTCGATCGTGGCGATGACGTCGCCGCGCGCCGCGTCGATGCCGGCCTGCATCGCGGCGGTCTGCTTGTAGTTACGCACCAACTCGACCGCATGCACATGGGGGCCGTAATGCGCCGCCAGGCGCCTGATCTCGCTCACCGTCGCGTCGGTGCTGCCGTCATCGACCAGCACGACCTCCCACGTCTGGTCATAGCGCTCCATCGCCTGGTGGATCCGTGCCAGCAGCGGCTCGACGTTTTCGGCCTCGTTGTACATGGGTACGACGATGGACAGCGTATGGTTCGGCATCACCGCGCCGTCAGGCAGTCCCGAAGCAGGGATGGGCAATACGTTCATTGGGATGGCTTCCTTGCTGGTCCGACAGCCGGGTTCCCCGGCAGCGTCGATTTCGAGGGAAACAACCAGGCGATCGCGCCCGTGGCGATAGCCGAGCAGAAGATGAACAGGTGCAGCGCCAGCGCCGCCTGCAGGCCACTCTTCATTGCGATTCCGGAGGTGAGCAGCGCCGCCGCCGCTCCTGCTTCATAGGTGCCGAAGCCAGCGACGCCTTGCACCGGCAGTATGGCGGCGCCTTCGGCCCCGACGACGCCGGGAAAGGCGGTCGAAAAGGATGTTCCCAGCAGCATTGCCAACAACCATCCTTGTACGGCGAGCTTTAGCGACCAGTTGGCGATCGTCCACCACCAGCCATAGCGCGAGCGCCCGGTCGCTTCGGTGAACACATCGCGCAGCTTGCCGAGCTTCGCGACGATCCTGCTGCGCCCGGCCCAGTCATGCGGCGCCCGCGCCCAGCGCGGCAGGTACCAGGCGGCGGCGATCAAGGCGGCAACGCCAGCGACCCTTATCGCCGGATGCAGCCCGGGCCACACCGCCAAGGCCAGCACGCCGACGACGAAGGCGTCCTGCAGCCTGAACCACAGCAGCGAGGCGCTGGCGCGCATGATCGGTACGCCGAAGACCTGGCGCAGGAGCAGGGGAAAGGCCGTCTCGCCGCCGCGGAAGGGTACGACGTTGATCATTGCATTATGGATCAGAATGACGCGCAGGCAGGCGCCGAAACGGCCATGCACCTCGTCGCGGAACTCGTCGCAGACGCGCAGCGCACGCAAGACATAGGTGACGAAAAACGCGATGGTCGCCACCGCGAACGTGCCGGGCGTGATGCGGTCAAAGGCATCGCCGACCATCCGCCAGCGCGAGTCGCTGGCGAGCCAGGCCAGTAAAGCCAGTGTCACAATGATCGAAATCGCTCGTTTCAACAATTCCTCCGGTCGCAACCGTCGAATTCCGCCAGCCGCGTAGAGATCTTTGATCTTGCGGACCGGCGATCTTGCGGACCGGCTTGTCTCGCTTGCTGGCTGCGCCGGGCAGGCGAGGGAGCTCGCAAGGTCACTGACCGTCGCCGATCCCCAGCCCATAGGCCCAACGGCCCGACCAGATCAAGGCCGGCTGATTTCATAAATCAGGAGGTTGTCCGAATCCACCTGCTTGGTCCCGATCTTGTTGAGATAGTCGATCACCCCATCATGATGCTCGATGAACGGCCGTTTTTGGCTGTCTTCGGCATCCTTTGCCACACCAAACCAATCCGCGCCTTGCGCGCGAAGTTCCTCGAGCTGTGCTATCGCGATGGCATCGTCCTCGACGAATTTGGACCACTCGACATCACCGCCACCAGGCGGAAATACCCACCCGCGCGCCCTGCTGTAGTAGACTGCGACAGGATCTCCCACCTCCGGAGCGATGGCCACGACCAGATCGCCAGGCCGGGCCCTGCGCGCCAGCTCGTCGCCGAGTAACTTTCCATTCATGGCGAAGGGCGCCTTCATCGTCCTGACGAGGGGAAAGGTCGACCAGACAAGCGTAGCGGCCGCGATGCAAATTGACCGCAGAATTACCCCGGGAGACAGAACGGTTTTGGCTCCAAGCGTCGCCAGGACGAGCGCGCCACGGCCGCAAAACATCGCAAATGGCACATGGAATATATGGTAGTTCCACGGATTGGTCGTGATCTCACGTGCCGCTGCGAGATAGACGACAGAGGCCGCTGCAAGCCATACGAAAGGTATGGCTGAAAGTGCGCGTTCTTTCGATTCCGCGATGGGTTGGGGTGGCATCCAGAATCCGACCGCCATCAACACCATGAACGGATAGCCGTAAAACCACCAGACCGACGTATTCCAAACAGATTGGAAATAGAAATCGTTCTTGAAAAACGCCCAGAATCCGGAATCCCAGATGTATCCGCTGCCCGCGACATGAAACGGCGGATAGGTCCGCCCGAGATAAATGGCCCAGCTGTAGTAAGCAGCGATGAGGGCCAGGCTGACAAGTCCGCTTATGAATACTCTCGCCGCATGCTTTCGCCGATTTTGTAGAAGCCAGCAAACCATCAGATAGAATATGACGCCTCCGGCAGCCAAACCCGGTGGTTTTGCAAGCACGCCAAGGGAAAAGCTGGCTGTGGCGAGAGGGAGCAGCCATTCACTGCCTCCCGTCCAGTATTTCGTGAAAAGCCAGACGCCCAAGGTCACCAGGGCCAGCATCGAGGGATCAGGAAGAAACGAGCTGTCGATCATGATCGCCGCCGGCATCAGCGCATAGGCAAGTGCCGCGGCGTGGGCGTGCGTCTCGCCCCAGCATAGCGCCGTCAGCCTGTGCAGCGAAAACACCGTCACCAGGCCGAAGAGGGCCGCAATCATGCGGCCGAACCAGTCGTGCCAGCCGAAGAGTTGGTAGAGCAGGGCGGTCAAATAGCTGACGATCTGGAACTCGCGGCCCTGGTAGCTTGGCCCGGGCCCGGTCCAGCTGACCTCCGGAAAGAAGATGTTCCAGCTGCGCTGCTGGAAATTGTCGGCCATCATTGCCGTGCTTGTCTCGCGCCAGCTGAATGCATCGACCAGCGGCAAGGTGATGTCGTGGAACCGGAACATGCCTGCAATGAACAGGATCCCCAGCAAGATCGCCGTGTTGGGGTTCAGGTAGTTGCGCGCAGCCGTGTCCCGGTCGGTCGACTGCTGCAGGTATTGCTGACCTTCGGCCTGATCCAATTCCGGGTCGTCCGTCATTTGAAACCGCGTCCCCCCTGATGTCTGCGCATGCTGCTTTTGCGCGCGATTGTCAGAGTTGGAGGAATATACGACGCAATCCTTAATTTTGACGACTGCAGGCCGCGCGAGCGTCTCGAATAGTTGTCGTCCATCCGCTTCGCAAAGGTTGACATCACCGTTCTCGCGACTGTTAAGTGGTTCGCATAGCTGTCAAAGCGCTGATAGCGCTGCCTTGGGCCAAACAGACATGCGAACGCCAATTGTGCCGACAGCTCTGACCAGATTGCCTCCGTTCGATGTCGACCGTCGGCAACGCAAGGAGTGTCGTCGGTACGCAAGTTGCACGCAACTTATGCTTCTCTTGGCTCTCTGTGGCCAGATGACCCTTTCGGGAACGGCGCACGCGGCTGCCGCCAAAGACAGCGGACCCGCGGAAACGGATACCGCACCTGCTCCAACTGCCTACGAACTGCAGCTTCTTTATGCCGACCACACATGGGTATGGAAAAACGGAGCGGCCTATTTCGCGCGGGACAATCGACGCCTCGAGGCCTGGACGTCTGGGCAGGACACGGCATCCGTCGCGGAGGGCAGATGGCTGGTGACCAAGGACGGCAAGATGTGCATGGAGCTCGCCTGGCGGTCCAAGAGCTACACCGGCGAGCAGCATCGCACCTGCTACAGTCATCGCATCCAGGGCGGGAACATCGAGCAACGCAAGGATCCGGATGGGGAATGGTACGGTTTCAAGCGATCTTCCGAGGATCTTTCCGACGAATACCGGAAATTCGAAGTGGGCAACACAAAGGGCGCGCAGTTCGAAGAGACCCGCAAGCTGGTCGATTCGAAGAATTAGGCCGTATTTCAGCCGCGCTGGCACGCGCCTGACTAGCCTTGTGGCCCCCCGTCTTCGTTTCTGATGGTACCGGTCAGCATGGTCGCATGAGCCTGACGGGTTGAACAAACCACCCAAATCCGTTCCTGTTCTGAGAGCAGGCTGCTTTGCCGGGCGCCTGTCAAGGAACTGGCGAATCGCTTATGATGAGACATCAAGCGGTTCGGCTGGAGCGATCGGCGCGCCGATCGCCGATTGATCGCATTCAATTTTATCTGACAGAACGACGAGACGATGGGCCTACCATACGGTTTTGATGAAATTTAATAATTAGTGATGTCTAATATTCTCGTGTGATGTGCGAGTGGTCACTCATGCGGCGTGAAAGCGGCGAGGGTATAGTATGTCGCGACCCGCCCTGGCTTATACTTGATAGCAAGGGACACATGATGAACAATTCTGGGATGGGTGCATTTTGCCCAAGCAAAAATATCGTATCCATTAAAAATATCGTATCTATTGTTGCGGCTGCAGCGATGGCCTCTGCGGTTGCAGGTTGTCAGGGTATGGATTCGACCGAAACCAATTCGGTCCTCATCAAGCCTGTGGTCCACGCGGTCCGCAGCCAGCCCGCGGCCCAGCCGGTCCAAGCCGGATACTTCGTGCGTTCGCTCAGAGCCGAGCCGACGATCCAGATGACCAGCACAGTGCGCACGACCGAAAGAGATTACGCCTTTGCACCGCCGCAGCGGATCAACGTCCGCACGCCGGCGCCGGTGAAAGTCTCTTTCAATCCGGGGGATGGCGGCACGTTCCTGGGCGGTTCGCCCTTTATCTGCAGCCCTAGCGGGTTTGGCCAGCGCGCGAGCTGCCGGCCCCGTTATCTCTGATCTGTCGAGCGGCGATGGATGCTGCCGCCTCGGTTGGCGGCAGTTTCATTGGTTTCGTCTTCAGCCCAAAAAACGGGGCAGCCGTCCTGACGATCGTGTCGATGTCGGAAAGCTCCGGCACGAAGCCAAGCTGTTCGCGTGCGCTTCCGGGATCGGCGTATAGCTCTGCTGGATCTCCTGGGCGCCGGCTCCTGAAGACGGCCGGAACCGATCTTGACGTCATTCGGCTGACCGCCTGGACAATCTCCTTGATGGACACCCCCCGCCCGGTGCCGAGGTTGACCGCCAGACTTTGTCCGCCGCGCTCGAGATGCATGAGGGCTTTCAGATGGGCGCGGGCCAGATCGCTGACATGGATATAGTCGCGTACACAGGTGCCGTCCGACGTGTTGTAGTCCGTGCCGAAAACCTCAATCTCGTCGATAATGCCTGATGCGGCCATGAGCACCCTGGGGACCAGATGCGTTTCCGGCGAATGCCACTCACCGAGCTCGCCGTCGGGATCGGCGCCACAAGCGTTGAAATAGCGCAGGATCGCGAATTTCATTCCGTATGCGGACGCATAGTCGCTGATGATCTGTTCGCCCATCAGCTTGGTGCGCCCGTAAGGGCTGATCGGATTCTGCGAGGATGTCTCGCGCACCGGCAACGCTTCCGGCACGCCGTAGGTTGCGCAGCTGCTGGAGAAGATGATGTTCTCGATGGAGCAAGCGCGCGCCGCATCGAGCACCGCGACGGTGCCAGTTACATTGGTCGAATAGTATTCGGCCGGCTCGCGAACGGACTCGCCGACATAGGCCAGCGCCGCAAAGTGGATCACTGCTGTCGGCCGGTATTTTTCCATCGCCCCCCGCAGTGCATCCCGATCCCGGATATCGCCGATGACAAGCGGACCCCAGGCAACGGACTTCGCGTTGCCGCGGCTCAGATTGTCGAAAACCACCGGCATATAACCGGCCGCGGCCAGCAGCTTGCAGGTGTGGCTGCCGATGAAGCCGGCCCCACCCGTCACCAGGATTGCCGCACGGGTCATGAAGCCGCGGCTCCTTTGACCATGGGACTTCCGTAGAGCAGGGTGTCAAAATACTCGACAGTCCGCGCGAGCCCCTGGCTCAAGCTGATTTTCGGCTCCCAGCCGAGATTGGCCCTGGCAAAGGAGATGTCCGGCTTGCGCTGTCTGGGATCGTCGACCGGCAGCGGCCGATGCACGATCTTCGATCGGGCGTTGGTGTAATCGATGACCAGCGTCGCCAGTTCCATGATGGTGAATTCGCCGGGGTTGCCGAGATTGACCGGGTGCGCGGGCGCATTCGGCGCATTCATCAGCCGGACAAAGCCCTCGATCAGGTCATCGGCATAGCAGAAGGAACGCGTCTGCAGGCCGTGGCCATAGACGGTCAGGTCTTTGCCGCGCAACGCCTGGACGATGAAGTTCGAAACCACGCGCCCATCATCAGGCTGCATGCGGCGGCCGTAGGTGTTGAAAATGCGGGCGACGCGGATATCGAGGCCATAGGTTCTCGAATAGTCGAAGAATAGGGTTTCGGCCGAGCGCTTGCCCTCATCGTAGCAGGACCGCGGTCCGTGCGTATTGACGTTGCCGAAGTAGCTCTCGGGCTGCGGGTGCACGAAGGGGTCGCCATAGACTTCGGATGTCGAGGCCTGGAATATCTTGGCCTTGTTCTGTCGCGCGAGTTCCAGAAGGTTGAGCGAACCAAGCACGCTTGTCTTGAAGGTATGGATCGGGTCTGCTTGGTAGTGCGGCGGAGAGGCTGGGCAGGCGAGATTGTAGATCTCATCGCACTGAAGGCCCGAAGGCAGTGCATTGACGATATCGTGCTCGATGCACGTAAATCTCGGATTACGCAGTAGGGTATTGAGATTGTATCTCTTGCCGGTGTGGAAATTGTCCAGCGCGACGACGTCGTATCCGTCCCGCAAAAGGCGCTCGCACAGATGCGATCCTAAAAATCCCGCACCTCCGGCGACCAGGGCGCGGCTTCGGTTTTGGTTGGCGCCCCTTTGACTGCCGGATTCCAGTTTCAGAACCTTGACAAGCTTACCCATGTTTTCCTCGCACGCACCACACACGCTACCGCCGGGCCGGGACAAAGCATTGCCCGGCCACGTCCTTGAGAACGTGGCAAACCTCCGCATCCGCGGAATCGCCATCACTGATGTGCGTCAATTGTTCTTTGGGTTCACGGAGCTGATGCTACGACACGACTTAAGCGTTGCCGTTCAGCATTTTCTGCGCCCCGAAACCGCGATCACACGCCTCGTGCCATCATCGTCGATTGCTCGCCCAAATTGCACATCCCAACACATCGAAAATATACCTGTGAAAATCATAGTCAACTAAATTAGCAATTTCTTAATCATATCCGTTTGCGAATGGTTAATCATGAGGCCGGCATCGCTCCCCGAGGCTGAATGATGGCGTCCAAGGGCGATCCTCTTTGTGAATCAGCGTATTGGCCCCGCCGCTGGAAACATACCGCCGGCCGCGTCTAGCTGTTTTTAAGGCAGAACCAAAGCTTGGCAGCAAGGAGCGCCAAGAATGAGCCGCGCGGCGCAATTCAGGGTAAGGCCTGGAAAATATTCAGCTGAAAGATGAAATTTTCCGGTCTGAGTGATGGTCAAATTTTCAGAGCACAGTGAGATTGTTGCCAAAAACCGCTGGGGATACAAATGTAAACGTCAAGATGAGAATATTTATCCGAAATGGATTGGTCGATAGAGGCCGTATCGCGGATGGTTATCATGCGGAAAAGCCGAGGGCCAAGGATTTGTAAGAAAACTCGCTCACAAGGGCGAATTTGAACTTCATCTTATTTGATGCTGCTGTTCATGAGCTTTGCGCATCAAGGCCTCTCATTCGCAAGGCGCGCGTCAATGGTACCATTTCGTCGGAAAGCGCATGCACGCGTTCATTTCGTAGGGGAGTGCCGGTCATTTTAGCAATGGCTTTTGAGCGCATAGGTAGAACCTTGTGTGCATCGTTGCGCGGCCACGCCGCCAACCGAGTTGCTCCCGTACCCCCTGATCCACCTCCTGAATGGCTGCAGCAACTGGCCATCGCCTTTTGACCGTCGGGGCGCTATTGGCAAGGTCACGATATCCTGTGGTGATGTGAATGCGCTTTCTGTTTGTCCTGATCCTGCTTGCCGGCACCGGCATCGGTGTCATCTATCCCTGGGCGATGAGCAATTTCTCCGGCCGTGAGATCGGCACCTGGCGGGTCTATGAGCAGGGCCGCTTCAAGCCGCTGACGGTGCCGCTCGCCGCCCGCGACGCACCGGTGCGGGTGCTGGTCGACCTGACCGCAAGAGCCGAGCGCATCGTCTCGCAGCAGCGCACCGTGCTGACGCTGACCGCCGCCAGCAATAGCCGCACGGTGCTCGCCTCGACGCTGCGGTTCAACCATTCCGACAACCCGCGCCAGGCCAGCCCGCAGTTGCCCGACAAGATCTTTCGCGACGAGGCAGGCGTGATCGCGACCGTCAGCCCTGGCCCCTACATCTTCACCGTCGGACCGGGTGATGCCGACGACATACCGATGCGAGCGGTCGATCTCATCTTGCGCTCAGGTGTCGGCGAGATCGACAGCCGTGCGCGGCCGGTCGGCTTCTCGCTGATGGCGATCGGCCTGATCGGATTTTTGCTGACCCTGCGCTCTAGCGGCGGCCAGCCGGAAAATCCGAACTCGCAGCCGCCGCCGCCGCGTTGGGGCAGGGGTTCCAAGTGAACTACCGCCACGCCTATCATGCCGGAAATTTTGCCGACGTCGTCAAGCATGTGGTGCTGACGCGACTGCTCGAGTATCTGAAGCAGAAGGACAAGGCGTTTCGTGTCATCGACACCCATGCCGGCATCGGCCGCTACGATCTGTCGTCGGTCGAAGCGCAGAAGACCGGTGAGTGGCAGGGCGGCATCGGCAGGGTGATCGATGCCCCGTTTGCCGCACCGGTGGCTGCACTGCTTGCGCCTTATCTGGAGGCGGTACGGTCGCTCAACCCCGAGGGTGGCATCCAGAAATATCCTGGCTCACCGCTGATCGCGCGTCACCTCATGCGCAAGCAGGACCGGCTGACGGCGATCGAGCTGCACCCAAAGGACGTTGCGAAGCTGAGGACGCTCTTTGCCGGTGATTTCCAGGCCCGGATCATCGAACTCGATGGCTGGCTGGCGCTCGGCGCGCATCTGCCGCCGAAGGAAAAGCGCGGCCTGGTTCTCATCGATCCACCATTTGAGGAGGCGGGTGAGTTCGAGCGCCTCGTTGACGGGCTCATGAGGGCGCACAAGCGGTGGCCCGGCGGCATCTATGCGCTGTGGTACCCGATCAAGGATCGGAAGGCGATCATCGCCTTCCGCAAGGCGCTGAAGCAGTCCGGCATCCCGAAGCTGCTCGACATAGAGTTCGAGATCAGGCCCGCTTCATCGGAACCCAGCCTCGACGGCAGTGGCCTGCTGGTGGTCAACCCGCCATTCACGCTGGAGGGTGAGCTGCGTGCATTGCTGCCGGCTTTGCACAGACTGCTTGCGGTGGGGAGGCCGGCGCACTGGTCGCTGGAATGGCTGGCCGGGGAGTAGGCTTGACGACGCAAGGTGTTTCGGGCGTCGCCATTTCGGTACCAGGCGCGAAAAAGCCCGCGTTCCGGAGGGGTCGGGAAGGCGGGCTCTTTAACGACCCAGGGCTCGCGCTCTCTGGATCCGGGTATCAACGTGCGGAGCCATTCCGGTTCCACGCAAGTCCGGCTTTGGCCACGGCAGTTTCAAACTGGGAAACCATTGTTTCCGCAACCGCTTGACCGCCGCCAAGCGAATCCGCACAGTGCGCGCAATCGACCTTGAGAGGCTGCCATGACTCGCTTCGCCAAATCCGCCCTTGCCGCCCTGATTTCGCTCTGCACTCCACTCACCGCGCCTCTCGGCGTCACCCAGGCCGTACAGGCCGCCGATCTCACGGTCTATTCCGATGAGGACAGCGGCGTCTGTGGTGAAGCCTGGGTACTGAACAAGATCACCAGCCGCTTCTCCTACCAGGTGCATCACGTGCCGCATCTGCCGGACGTGCAGATCACCGATTTCCAGCGCATCCACCAGCACCGCTACCTGCCGGCCAACGACAGCTGGCCGATCGGCCGCCGCTACTGCGGCGCCACCGTCAGTCTCTCCGACGGCCGCGATCGCACCATCTGGTACCTGATCGAGGAAGGCCAGGGTTTTGCCTCGATCGGCGACAATGTCGAATTCTGCGTCTCGGGCTTCGACCGCTGGATGGTCTACAACGGCCGCTGCCGCGTCCTGCGCTAAACCGCTCTGAACGCGGCTTTCCCGTTTCCGTTCCTTTTCGCGCCTGCGGCTCGATCGGCCGCAGGCGCTTTTCCGTCTTGTGTTGACAGACGATGCTACCCGTCGCATAAGTATGAGACAGACCTGTCTCATCACCGGTAAGGGTCATGACATCATCGCCTGCTTCCGACAAGCGTCAGCACGTCGTCGAAACGGCCTACGCGCTTTTCAAGCGCGCAGGCTTCCATGCCACCGGAATCGACCGGATCATCGCCGAGGCCGAGGTGGCCAAGATGACGATGTATCGCCACTTTCCCAGCAAGGACGAACTGATCGTCGAGGTGCTCGACTATCGTGCGCGCCGTTTTGACAGCCAGCTAGAACGCCTCGCCCAACAGGGCACCACGCCAGAGCAGAAAATCGGAGAGATTTTCAACTGGCATGAACGTTGGTTCCGCAGCCCGGATTTCCATGGCTGCCTGTTCGCGCATGCGCTGGCCGAGTTCGGTGATTCCGAGCATCCGGTGTTCAAGGCTGCCGCCAGGCAGAAGAACGGCCTCAAGCGGCGCATGCAGTCGATCCTCGAAGAGGTGATGCCGCGCGGCCGCGCCGAGAGTGTGGCGGCGACACTGCTGATGCTGATCGAGGGTGCGACCCTGCTGGCACAGATGGGGGAGGCGAACACCGCCATTCGCGACGCTCGCAAGGCGGCCCTGGGCGTCATCGCCGCCTCGCGCAGGCCGCAATGAGCCCGTTGGTCATCGGGCTCGCGCTGTTTGCGGCGATCCTGCACGCAACCTGGAACGCCTTCCTGCGAACGGGAGCCGACAGGCTGTGGACCGTCACCGTCATGAGCTTTTTCCAGTACGGCGCTTGCCATTCCCTTCGCCATGTTCCACGCCCTTCCGGCCGCACAGGCTTGGTTCTATATCGTGCTCTCGGCCTGCCTGCAGGTCGGCTACAGCGTGTTTCTGGTGGCCGCCTACAGATATGGCGAGCTGGGACAGGTCTATCCGATCGTTCGCGGCAGCGTGCCGCTGCTTGTCACGCTCGGTGGTTTTTTCCTCGCTAACCAGCAGCTCACCCTGCCGCAGACCGTCGGCGTCGCGCTGGTCGCCGGCGGTATCATGGGTCTCTCGCTCGGAAGAGGCAGAGCCGCCACGACATCGATACTCTATGCGCTGGCAACGGGAGCGATCATCGCCGCCTATGCGACCGTCGATGCGATCGGCGTTCGCGCGGCGGGCAATGCCGGCGCCTACACCGCCTGGGTCCTGTTGGTATACGGCGCCTTGCTGCCGGTGACCTTCGTCGCCTGCCGTGGCCGGCTCATCGTCGACCCGCGGGCGCCGGAAACCTGGAAGGCGCTGGGCGGCGGCATGTTCGCACTTTTGGCCTACGGCGTCGTGGTCGCGGCCTTCGCGCTTGGGCCGGCCGGCCCGATCACCGCGATCCGCGAAACCAGCGTCGTCTTCGCGGCCTTCATCGGGCGCCTGTTTCTCGGCGAGATGCTGACGCCGCGGCGGGTCGGCGCCTGCGCCATCGTCGCACTCGGCGCGATCTGCCTCGGCTATCAGCCGTGACGAAAATGTGCATCGCGAAGATCCTGAATTTTCCTGATGTCGCCGACAGGCAAACTGGCTAGTCTGAACGTCCGAGAGCAACAGATCACTTTCGGGAGTCTTCATGGATCTTGCCACCATCCTTGCCTTCGCGGCTGCCTTCTTCGTGTTCGCTGCCAGCCCCGGACCGGACAACATGACGATAGTCGCGCGCACGATCTCCAGCGGCGCAGCCTCGGGTATCGCCTATGGCGCAGGCACGGTGGTTGGCATTCTCATCTTCCTGATCCTCGCCGCCTTCGGCCTGTCGATCATCGCCGCCAAGATGGCGATCGTGATGACGGTGCTTCGTTATGGTGGAGCGGCCTATCTGATCTGGATGGGCATCAGGCTGTGGACCGCCGTGCCCGTCGTGCCGGAGCTGCAACCCGTCTCCGAAAGGCGCGGGCTGCTGACGATTTTTGCCACCGGCATCGCGCTCAATCTCGGCAATCCGAAAATGCCGCTGTTCTACGTCGCGCTGCTGCCGAACGTCGTCGGCGCATCGCTCAACGCTGGCCATCTCGGTGTGCTGATAATGATAATCCTGGCCGTCGAGGTGGTGGTGATCGGCGGCCACGTCATTCTCGCCGCTCGCGCTCGCAGCCTGTTGCGCACCCCGAAGATCGTGCGTCGCGTGAACCGCGCGGCGGGCGGTGTGATGATCGGCGCCGGTGTCGCCGTGGTCGCCACGCGCTAGAGCAATTCCAGGAAAAGTGTGAAGCGGTTTTCCGTCCGGAATTGCCTCAAGACAAAGAGAGCAATTCCAGGAAAAGTGTGAAGCGGTTTCCGGGAAAAGCGCATAGCGCTTTCCGTTGGGAATTGCGTCAGACCAAAGAGATGGAGCGGTTCTGCTATTTTCTGCGCGGCGCCGTTTCAGCCTGATCGAGGATTTTGCGCAGGAACGCGGCGTGGCCGCGGAACGCGCGCCGTCCGCTCGTTGTCGCCCTGACGCGCGTCTGCGGCCGGCGCCCGACGAACAGCTTTTCGATCTCGACATAGCCGGCCCTGGCCAGCGTATCGAGATGCGCGCCGAGATTGCCGTCAGTGGCGTCCACGATGGCCTTCAACTGGCTGAAGTCCAGCGTTTGCCGCCTTTCCAGCATGTTCAGGGTGGCCATGATCCTGAGCCGTGTGCTCTGGTGGATGATTTCGTCGGCACTCATCGGTCAGCTCCGATGCGGCCGAGGCCGCCGCCGGGCTCGGCAAGCTCAAACGGCGACAGCGCCGCTTGCTCCCGTGCGATCGACATTGAAGCACTCCCGCATTCCATGCAGAATACTCTGTGATGTAGAGTCATCTGTCAATTCACACGCAGGCGGTGGCGCGATCGTGCTTGACAAGGTGATGCAGCGATCGGCTGTCAGATTGCAGTATAGATCGTCTGCTTGCACGAGATGATCGCATCGATGAGGCAGCGGGTCATGATGTCAGCGACCGAAGATCGATGCGCAAACTGCTGACTGATCTTCAGAGCTTCACGGGAGGAACGGTCTCGCAGGGTGTGGAGAATGTCTGTGGTACACTCTAGGCAATGGTCGAAGATCAACAGCGGATTTCTGCGACGATCAGCACGATCATGTGCGATCCGTAACCAAAATTTAAGCTGCAGAAATCAGTCTGTTGCTTCGCTGGCTAGCAAGCCGCGAGTCAGATATGCATGAGCGCGCCGGGTCATTACGGCCATCGGCACAACGGAAGGGGCATCGCATGGCTAAGCAGTCATCCAAAGCGCCGGCGTCCAACGCACCGGCAAAGAAAGCACCCGCAAAAGCAGCGACGGCGAAGGTCGCAGCTGCAGTGAAGAAAGCAGCACCTGCTGCCAAGCCGAAGGCGGCCGCGCCCAAGGCAAAAGCAGCACCGGCCAAGAAGCCGGCTGCAAAGGCCGCTGCAAAACCTGCAGTGAAGAAGGCAGCACCTGCCAAGGCGGCGGCAAAGCCGGCTGCGAAGGCGGCACCGGCCAAGAAGCCGGCTGCAAAGGCTGCTGCAAAACCCGCAGTGAAGAAGGCGGCACCTGCCAAGAAACCGGCTGCGAAAGCTGCACCTGCCAAGAAACCGGCAGCGAAGGCTGCACCGGCAAAGAAGGCGGCGGCAGCGAAGTCTTCAGCACCGGTGAAGAAAGCGGCACCCGCGGCCAAGCCGAAGGCAGCACCCGCGAAGGCCGGCAAGAAGTAATCGCGTTTCTTCCCTCGCCGGGGGCCGTGCCGAGACAGTCAAGGGCGGGTGCCTGACAGGCGCCCCGCTTGCTGCTTGGTCACTTGGAAGGCGAGAACAGAGGCGGACGGAGGATATCTTTTCGCAGCTCCCAGGACTTCGCCATAGGGCGAAGTCCGGTGGGGTTTTTTCGCGTCAACGATGGCGGATCAAATCTTGGCGCGAAGCCTTTCGGTGTTTGTTGTCGACCGCTGATCCGCGTGCCACCACGGTCTGCGCCGCACAGAATTCGGGTCGGCTGCCTGGGTGACGAAGTGACTTTGGAATTCACGATTCGCAGAGCAGACAAGGACGATGCGGAAGCCGTAAGCCGTGTGATCCTGGCAGCTCTGCGACAGACCAATGCGAAAGACTATTCGCAAGACATCATCGCTCGTGTGGAGCAGAGCTTCAGCCCATCCGCTGTCTCTGTGCTTCTGAGGAAGCGAAGGGTTTCCGTCGCGCTTGTGCGCGGCAGGATCGTTGGAACAGCCAGCCTCGATGGAAGTGTTGTTCGATCCGTCTTTGTGGATCCTGAACTGCAAGGCCGTGGTATCGGCAAACGACTTATGGCGGAGGTCGAGGAAGCGGCGCACGAAAGCGGTGTCGCCGTGCTGACTGTGCCGTCCTCGGTGACGGCAGAGCCATTTTACGCCCGGCTTGGATACAGGGCAGTTCGCGACAGCTATTATGGCGATGAACGCACCATCATCATGGAGCGCTCGCTAACCGGCCCGGGTCAATGACACTGATGCAGGCGCCGACTTGCCAAACCCGTCGCTCGCTGGCGGCCGGGTTTTCCGCTTGTGGCCATTGCTCGAGCGCGCCTGATCGGTCAACACTGCCCACGCTTGCAAACAGGAAACCGATCCATGCCCAGACTGCTCTATGCGTCGTCTTCTCCCTACAGTTCCAAGGTGCGAATGGCAGCAGCCTATGCCGGCATCGCCGTCGATCTGGTGCCGGTCAAGACCGAGGAGAAGCCGGCCGATTTGATGATCGCCAACCCGCTCGGCAAGATCCCGGTTCTGGTGCTCGACGACGGCCGCTCGATCCATGACAGCCGCGCCATCACCCAGCATCTCAACCGGGTTTCGAAGAGCGCGCTTTTTCCGCGCAATCCCGACAAGCGGCTCGAGGCGGAAGTGCTGGAGGCGTTGGCGGACGGCATTTGCGACTGTGCGCTGTCGATGGTCTACGAGCGGCGTACGCGGCCTGAGGAGATGGTCTACCAGCCCTGGCTCGATCGCCAATGGGCAAAGATCACGGCAGCACTCGATCTGCTCAACGCCAACCCGCCGAAGCTGCCGAAGAAGATCACGGCCGGCCAGATGGCGCTGCGCGCCTGCCTTGGTTATCTCTCGCTGCGCTTTGCCGGAAAATGGGAGAAGGGTCGCGCCCGACTGACGCGGTGGGCAGCGCGCTTCGACGAGAAGTTTCCAGAGCTGAGGCCATGCATCCCTGGGTGATCGCTTCGATCTCCGGCGCGATCACTCAGACACAAAAAAAGCCGGGCGCGAGGCCCGGCTTTTTCGTGTCGTGGCTTGAACGACTTAGAACTTCATACCGACGCCGAAGGTGACGCGGTTGTCGGTGGCCTTGACCTTGCCGATGCCATCGAAGCTCTTGCTGCCGAAGTCGGTGTAGCGATACTCGACACGGCCGAAGACGTTGTCGGTCAGCTTGATGTCGGTGCCGAGGCCGGCCGTCCAGCCGATCATCGTAGCGCGGTCTGTGCCGAAGATGGGATCTTCCACCTTCAGGCTCCTGCCGGCGAGGCCGCCAGTACCATAGAGCAGGATTTCCGGGGTCACAGCGTAGCCGAGACGAGCCCGCAGCGAGCCTTCGAAGCCGGCCTTGGAATTGACGCCGGAATCGTCGCCCTTGACGCCGTTGTAGCCGAGTTCGGCTTCAGCACCGTAAACGAAGTTCTCCTGCTGCCACTGATAGCCGCCGAAGACGCTGCCAACGAAGCCCTTGGTGCCGACGTCAACGTTGTCGACACCCAGGTCCTTTTCTTTGGTATGGCCGCTGAAGCCATAGCCGACGTTGAGACCGGCGTAAGGGCCGGCCCACGACGCGACCGGAAGTTCAGCAATCGGCGCGGGTGCCGGCGGCTCTTCCGAAACGACGTCCGCAGCATAGGCGGTTCCGCTGAGGGCGAAGAGCCCGAGCGCGACGGCCAACGGCCGTGCGAATTTGAAATTGGCTTGCATTGTTCTTTACTCCTTAAGCCACAGGACACAGGCTTGTTTCTCACGATCGCCATCTACCCGTCCGGGGGGTGAAACGGATCTGGCGTTCGTCGGTTCCAAATGTCGTGTCAAAATGCGGCTGAAGCGAACCTGAACTTGGGTCATTACCCGGCGCGAATGAGGCGGAACCTTGACGTTGCATCTTCGCAACAGCGAAATGGCAGGAGCCGTCTCATGCTGCGCTGCACACCGCTTGGTGCAAGGACTCCAGCGTCCTATATTCCGCTCGGGCGGCTTCGAGTCAAAGACGGGTCGGGACGCCCAACCGGCCGTTTCGCCACAATGCTGCCCAAGGTGCGAACGCCATTTAACGCATGCCGGGCCATATTTCGCCGGCACCGTGTTTTCGGGCCGAAATTGAGGATTGACACCATATGAGCAGAGCCACGGCGCTGGTGACGGGCGGGGCGAAACGGATCGGTCGGGCGATCGTCGAGGATCTCGCCGCCCATGGTTTTGCTGTCGCCATCCATTGCAACCGCTCGCGTGTCGAGGCCGATGTGTCGGCTGCCGTAATCAACGCCAGCGGCGGCCGCGCCGCCGTGATCGCCGCCGACCTGACCGATATGGACGCCGTCAGCGACCTCGTTGGCCAGGCGCAAGCAGCGCTCGGACCGCTCTCGCTGCTGGTCAACAATGCGTCGCTGTTCGAGGACGATTCGGTTCTGGACTTCGACTGGCGGGCCTGGGATCGGCACTTTGCCGTGCATGTGAAGGCGCCGGCGCTGCTGGCGCAGAACTTTGCCCGAGCGTTGCCGGAAGGGCAGGAGGGCCTGATCGTCAATATGATCGATCAGCGTGTCTGGCGACCGACACCGCGCTATTTCTCCTATGCGCTGTCCAAGTCGACACTGTGGACGGCCACCCAGATGATGGCGCAATCGCTCGGCCCTCGCATCCGCGTCAATGCCATCGGTCCGGGACCTACCCTGAAGAACGCGCGCCAGGACGACAGCGATTTCGCCGCGCAGGTTGATGGCTTGATCCTCAAGCGCGGCCCGGAATTGCCGGAATTCGGCGCCACAATCCGCTATCTCTGGGAAGCGCGCTCGGTCACCGGCCAGATGATTGCGCTTGATGGTGGTCAGCATCTTGCGTGGCAGACGCCCGATGTGACAGGCATGGCGGAATGAGTCCTGTAGACCAAAAAAACAAGCCGCGCGGCGGCACCGACGATCTGCCCCCCGATATCGACCTCGAGGACGAGGCGGTCGAGGAGATCGTCGAACCAGCCGGTCCTGATGTCGCCTTCACCGCTATTGACTGGACGCCGCATGCCGGCGACGCCGAAGGCATGGTCGGCGCCGAGGTGATCCAGACGCTGGTCAAGCGGCTGCCCAACGCGCCGGGCGTCTACCGCATGATGAACGCCGCCGGCGATGTGCTCTATGTCGGCAAGGCGCGCAGCCTGAAGAAGCGCGTCACCAACTACGCGCAAGGCCGCTTCCACACCACCCGCATCGGCCGCATGGTCCGCGAGACGTCGACGATGGAGTTCGTCGTTACCCGCACCGAGATCGAAGCGCTGCTGCTCGAAGCCAATCTTATCAAGCGCTTGCGGCCGCGATTCAATGTGCTGATGCGCGACGACAAGTCGTTTCCCTATATTCTTTTGACCGGCGACCATGTCTCGCCCGGCATCTACAAGCATCGCGGCGCGCGCTCGCGCAAAGGCGACTATTTCGGCCCCTTCGCTTCGGCTGGCGCCGTCGGTCGCACAATCAATTCACTGCAGCGCGCCTTCCTGCTGCGCAGCTGCACCAATTCTTTCTACGAGAACCGCACGCGGCCGTGCCTGCTGTACCAGATCAAGCGCTGCGCCGGCCCCTGTACTGGCGAGGTCTCGCACCAGGACTATGCCGAGCTGGTCGGCGAGGCGAAGGACTTTTTGTCCGGCCGCAGCCAGAAGGTGAAGACGGAAATCTCGGCCGCCATGCAGCAAGCATCGGAAGCTCTCGACTTCGAGCGCGCCGCGATCTATCGCGATCGACTTGCGGCCCTGTCGCATGTGCAGAGCCACCAGGGCATCAATCCGGCGACTGTCGACGAGGCCGATGTTTTTGCCATCCACCAGGAAGGCGGCCAGGTCTGTATCCAGGTGTTCTTCTTTCGCACCGGCCAGAACTGGGGCAACCGTGCCTATTTCCCCAAGGCCGATCCGGCGTTGGAAGCAGCCGAGGTGCTGGGTTCGTTCCTAGCGCAGTTCTACGACGACAAGCCGACGCCGCGGACCATTCTTCTGTCGCATGGCGTCGAGGATCAGGAGTTGCTGGCCGAAGCGCTCTCCACCCGCGCCGGCCGCAAGGTCGCGATCTCTGTGCCGCAGCGTGGCGAGAAGAAGGATCTGACCGACAACGCCCTGCAGAATGCCCGCGAGGCGCTCGGACGCCGCCTGGCCGAAACCTCGACCCAGGGACGCCTGCTGGCCGGTTTCGCCGAAACCTTCGGCCTGGCGAAGCCGCCGGTGCGCATAGAGGTCTATGACAATTCGCACATCATGGGCACCAATGCCGTCGGCGCCATGGTGGTCGCCGGACCGGAAGGTTTTGTGAAGAACCAGTACAGAAAATTCAACATCCGCTCGACCGAGATCACGCCTGGCGACGATTTCGGCATGATGCGCGAGGTGATGGAGCGGCGGTTTTCGCGGCTGCTCAAGGAACATGGCGATGTTGCCGTGGCCGACGATGCCGTGGCAGGCGAGGCGGGCGATGATATCGAAGACGATATCTCCGGCAGCTTCCCGGCCTGGCCCGACGTCATCCTGATCGACGGTGGCCAGGGCCAGATGACGGCGGTGCGCAAGATCCTGTCGGATCTCGGCATCGAGGACCGGGTGGTGGCGATCGGCATCGCCAAGGGCCAGGACCGCGATGCCGGCCGCGAGCGCTTCTTCGTCAGGGGCAGGGATTCGTTTTCGCTGCCGGTCCGCGATCCCGTGCTCTATTTCGTCCAGCGTCTGCGCGACGAGGTCCACCGTTTCGCCATTGGCTCGCACCGTGCGCGGCGCAAGAAGGAGATGGTCAAGAGCCCGCTCGACGAGATCAGCGGCATCGGTCCCGGCCGCAAGCGCGCGCTGCTGCTTGCATTCGGAACCGCCAAGGCGGTCAGCCGCGCGGCCATCGAGGATCTGAGGAAAGTCGACGGCATTTCCGAACAGGTCGCCAAACTGGTCTACAATCATTTTCATGAGAGCTGACGGATTCGGGTATTTTCGGCTGGCCAATCGATTCTAGCCTGTTGACCCCCCACATTCGCTTCTGATTTGAGTAGGCAGGCAGAAAGAGTTCCCCAGATATGGCCAAGCGCGCGTTCAACCTGCCCAATATGCTCACCTACGCCCGCATCGTCGCGGTGCCGCTGGTGGTGCTGTGCTTTTTTCTCGAAGGGCATCTCAAGTCCAGCGACTTCGCCCGCTGGTCGGCGCTGATCATCTTCCTGCTCGCCTCGATCACCGATTACCTGGACGGCTACCTGGCGCGCGCCTGGCAACAGACCTCCAACATCGGCAAGATGCTCGACCCGATCGCCGACAAATTGCTGGTCGCCACCTGCCTGCTGCTGCTGGCCGCAGACACCGACCGTCATGCCGGCATCGCCGGCTGGTCGCTGTGGGCGGCGATCATCATCCTGTGCCGCGAAATCCTCGTCTCGGGCCTGCGTGAATATCTGGCGGCGCTGAAAGTCTCGGTGCCGGTGACGCAGCTGGCAAAATGGAAAACCGCGATCCAGATGGTCGCCATCGCCTTCCTGCTGGCGGGGCCGGCCGGCGACAAGATCTTCCCGCTGACCACCCAGACCGGGCTGGTGCTGCTGTGGATCGCGGCCCTGGTCACGCTCTACACCGGCTACGATTATTTCCGCGCCGGCCTCAAGCACATCATGGACGAGTGAGATGACGACCCGGCTCATCTATTTTGCCTGGGTGCGCGAACGCATCGGCATGCCTGAGGAAGACGTCGACTTGCCTGCTGGCGTCGAGACGGTCGCCGATCTCTTGCGCTGGCTGAAATCGCGCGGCGAGGAATACGAGCATGCGCTGCAATATCCCGACGTGATCCGCGTCGCCATCGACCAGGAACATGTCGAGCATCGCGAGAAGATCGCGGGCGCGCGCGAGATTGCGCTGTTCCCGCCGATGACCGGGGGCTGACATGACCGGTGCGGTCGTACCTGTCGTGCGCATCCAGCGCCAAGATTTTGATGTCGCCGTCGAGATCGCCAGACTGACGCAAGGTCGCGCCGATATCGGCGCAGTGGTTTCTTTCTCCGGCCTTTGCCGGGACGAGCAGGGCACCTTGTCGGCGCTTGAGCTCGAGCACTATCCCGGTATGGCCGAGGCAGAAATCGCCCGCATCGCTGCCGAGGCGGTCGAGCGCTGGCCGTTGCAGGGCCTCACCGCCATCCACCGCCACGGCAAGATCGCGCCCGGCGAGAACATCGTTCTGGTGGTGACCGCCTCGGCGCATCGCCAGGCGGCGTTCGAGGCGGCGAACTTTCTCATGGACTATTTGAAATCGCGCGCGCCCTTCTGGAAGAAGGAGCATCGCGCGGACGGCTCCGAGGGCGGCTGGGTCGAGGCCAAGGAGGCCGACGACGAGGCCGCCGGCCGCTGGAAATCGTCGGACTAAAATACCGCCGCAGCCATGCATTGACCGCAATCCTTTGGCCAATTGAGCGCGGCTGGTCGGCTTGGGCATTGGCAGCCCGGGCATTGGCAACCGGGACATCGACCAGCCTGGGCACTGGCGGCCCGGGGCAAGGGAGATGGTCATGCTGGACAGGATCGCGGAGTTCTTCGTCTTCGGTTTCGTGCCTCTGGTGGTCGGCATATTGGCCGTGCCGGAACTGTCCGTTGCCGCCGAAAATTCCGTGAGAGGCGAGGTGATCTATCGCGAGCGCATTGCCTTGCCGCCCAGTGCGGTACTCTCCGTCCAGCTTGCCGACGTGTCGCTGGCCGATGCGCCGGCCACCATCATCGGCGAACAGAAAGTGAAGCCAGCCGGCCAGGTGCCGATCAGCTTCGAGATCAAATTCGACCCTTCCGTCATCCGGTCGCAGATGACTTACGCGTTGCAAGCCCGCATTACCGTCGATGACAAGCTGCTGTTCATCTCCGATATGCGCCATCAGGTCGATCCGCTGGCCGACGTGCCGCAGACCATCGTGCTGAAGATGGTGACGCCGGGCGCCGAGCCGACGGTTTCCGTCTTTGACCAGCTCTGGCTGGTCGACTTTGTCGACGGCATCGGCGCCATTACCGCGCCGCAAGCGACATTCAGGGTCAGCGAGGCTGGCAAGGCAGGCGGCAGCGGCCCCTGCAACACCTATTTCGCCACCGCCAAGGTCGATGGCCAGGCAATCGCAATCAGCGACATCGGCTCGACCTACAAGGCCTGCGCGCCCGAGGTGATGGCTGAGGAAAAGGCGGTGTTCGATGCACTGGCCAAGGCCGCGTCATACAGTGTCGATGCCGGCAAGCTCACCATCGCCGACAAGGATGGCCGCGAGATCCTGCGCCTTAGCGCCGCGAGCTGATCGTCAATGAAAAAGGCCGGCGAAACGCCGGCCTTTTTCACGGGATCCAAGATTTGGACTGTCGGCTTAGCCGACGATCTCGGTGTCCGAGAACCAGTACTTGATCTCTTCTGCCGCGGTCTCCGGCGCGTCGGAGCCGTGCACCGAGTTTTCACCGATCGACAGCGCATGCACCTTGCGGATGGTGCCTTCGGCGGCGTTGGCCGGGTTGGTGGCGCCCATCACTTCGCGGTTGCGCGCAATGGCATTCTCGCCTTCCAGCACCTGCACGATTGTCGGTGCCGACGACATGAATTCAACCAGCTCGCCGAAGAACGGGCGGTCCTTGTGGACGGCATAAAAGCCTTCAGCTTCGCGGCGGCTCATCCAGACCCGGCGCGAGGCGATCACGCGCAGGCCGGCCTCTTCCAGCATCCTGGTGATGGCGCCGGTGAGGTTGCGCCGGGTTGCGTCCGGCTTGATCATGGAAAATGTGCGTTCGAGCGCCATGGGTTGTCCTTGTCTCTGAGTGGAATTGAGAGTGGCGGGCTCTATACAAGCCGCCCGGCCCATTGCCAAGGGGTGAGGAACGGTCCGTGAGGCGGAGGCTGCACAGCAACGCGTTGCTTGCTATACTCGCGTGTCGGCGCCGCGCTGAAGTCGGCCCGCATGGAGACAACATGACCATGACAGACGATCGTCAGGAACGCATTCGCAACCGCGCGCATCAGATCTGGCTGCAAGAGGGACAGCCGGCCGGACACCAAGAGCGCCATTGGCATCAGGCGGCGGCCGATATCGACCAGGAGGACGCCGCGGCGAAGTCGGCAGCCAAAAAAGCCAACCAAGAAGGCAGCTGGCGCCGGCAAGGCAAAAGCCGCTCCCAAGGAAGCAAAGGCTGCCACGAAGGCCAGCAAGCCAAAGAAGGCGGCGGCCAAGTAAGACCTGGCTATCGCCTCGCGGCTGACCTTTGCAGGACATTGACTGCCCACTTGGTGCCTTGCGGCAAGGGCAGGCGTTGCGGCGTCACGCTGCCGCGGCCACTTTTCGTCCCAGCCCGCCATGCAGGTCGAGGCAGCGGGCGAACCACCGCGCCACCACGTCGCCGTCGTCGAGCAATTGGTAAGGCGAGGCTATGCGCGCCCATTGCAGCGCGCCGAAAACGATATAGTCGGCAAACAGCGGCGACGCGCCGCCGATGAATGGCTGATAGGCGAGCATTGAACGCAATGGTTCCAGCGAGACCCTGAAGGTGCCGAGCCCGGCGTCTCGGGCTGCCATCACGTCTTCCAACCGCTTGCCGAGACGCTGCTCCCGGTTCTGGCGGAAATAAGCGGCGTTTTCCGCGTCCTGCATGGCATGAAGGTCCATGATCGCCACGGTGGTCACATAGGGATGGATGGTCAGTTGCGACCAGCGTTCGACGAAGCGCGCCATCGCCTTGCCGCCTTCACCGCCAAACAGCGTCGGCCGGTCCGGATAGGCTTCATCGAGATAGAGCGCGATGGCGAAGGAATCCGCTACGACCGTCTCGCCGTCCCGGATCACCGGAACGGTTTTCGAAACGCCGCCCTCGACGGCGGGCACCTCGAGAAAGCGCGTCGGCGCGGTTGATATGTCGAGCCCCTTGTGGGCAAGCGCCATCGCCACCTTCCAGCAATGCGGGCTGAACGGACGTGTGGTGTCGCGTCCGACGAGGTCATAGAGCAGAATGGTCATTGGCGGCGGCGTTCCTGCGGGTTAGGTAGGCCCCGCATCGACGCGAGCCGAGGGGAAGCCATGAGACAGCATTTCATGATGTTTGCGGCCTACAATCAATGGGCCAATGGCCGCATCTATGATGCCGCCGCCGAGCTCGACGACGAGGAATTCAACCGCGATGTCGGGGCCTTCTTCGGCTCGATGATGGGCACGCTCAACCACGTCCTGACGGCCGACCGCATCTGGATGAAGCGCTTCACCGGCGAGGGCGACGCGCCGACGACGCTGGACACTATCCTGCATCGCGGGCTGACCGGTCTGCGGATGGCGCGTGAAGCCGAGGACCGGAGGATCATCGATTGGGTCGGCGGCCTCAGCGACAAGGCGTTGACGGGCCGCTTCACCTACATGACCGTCTCGGACATGCGCACGGTCTCACAGAGGCTGGCGCCGGCGCTGGACCATGTCTTCAACCACCAGACCCACCATCGCGGCCAGGCGCATACGATTCTGACCATCCTGGGACGGCCAAGCCTGGGGTTGGACCTGATGCTCTTCCAGCGCACCGAGGAGGGCAGGGCTTTCGCCTGATCCCTGCGACGTTTGGTTGTGAGTCCGGAGGTTGAGGGCCCTGCGAGGACTTTTGTGCTGCAGCATAGTCCTTACATCAGGCCACTAGTCTCTGACCCTGAACTTGCTCTTGCCGTCTAATCTCGTCGGCAGACAACCAAATGCTTGCCCGAAATCAGGCAGCCGTCGAAGCTTCGCCCCTTATTTCGCTGTCCATCTGGCACTGCGTCAGAGCCGCTTCCGCCATCACCCATTGCTTGAACAGCAGGGCCTTGCGTGCGGCAAGGTTCTTTGGGGGTGAGACAAAATACCAACCAGCCGTGTTCGGATGGTGGACGGCGAATGGAGCCACCAGCCTTTCGGCGCGGATATCGCTCGCCATATAGGCGCGGTTGGCCACAGCAAAACCCATCCCGGAATTGGCTGCCTCGTAGGACATCATGCACGAGTCGAAATAGATGCTTTTGGTCTCGCTGAGCACGAAGCTGGCGCCGGCGAAACCAAGCCAGGATTGCCAATTCTGGGTGCAGGTATCGGAATGCAGCAGCGTGAAGTGCTTGAGGTCGTCCGGTATCACCTTTGACAGCGGCTTGTCGCCGAGAACTTCATGGAACAGCTTGCGGCTGCACACGGGTGTCAGATCTTCACGAAACAGCAGATCGGATTGCAGCCCGTGAAAGTGACCGTCGCCATAGCGGATTTCAAGATCGAATTCGGAAGTCGTGAACTCATGCGTCGCGTAGGAGGTCGAGACCCGCATCTCGATGTCCGGGTATTGCCGCTGGAACAGCGGCAGACGCGGAAACAGCCAGCGTGCGGCAAAAGTCGGCAACACAGAAATCTTCAACACATGCTCCTGCGATTGCCCGGTCGCTTCCATGCTGGCGGCGACGATTCGCTCCAGCGCCTCGCGAACGCGCGAGACATAGGTCTCGCCCTCCGGCGTCAGCGACACCGCATTGCCGCCGCGCTGGAAGATCTTGAAGCGCAGCTGATCCTCCAAGCTTTTCACGCGCTGGCTGACCGCTGAAGCGGTGATAAACTGTTCTTCGCCGGCCCGCGTGAAATTCCCGTGCCTCGCAGCACTTTCCACGATTTTAAGCGAATTGAGGTTGACCTGACTGAGCAGACGCACGGTTTCGACCTTAAGCTTGGCTTACACTAGCACCAGCATTCCTAATTTTACAGGGGTGGGTGAATTAATCGACTGTTCACCAAGTGTTGCCCCCCTCCTGGAGAAGTACAATGAACGCCCATACAATTCCCGAACTGCGCTATGCGATGAGCCGTGAAGCCATCATCGGCCATGAGACCGCCTGGAAAGTGTCGAGTTTCGGCGTCGCGCAATATTTGCACGGCTATGACCCGGCACTTCTTGCCGCGATCGAGGAGGCTGCTCTGAAGCTCAAGGCCAGCCATGCCGTGCATAAGCACCTCGATCTGACCTTCATCACCGGGGCAGACCGCTTCATCCCCGAGATCAAGGAGTTGCTGAATGACAAGCTGCGCCTGGAGCGGCTGTCGGATATGATGGGCACCAAGCTGGAGCCCTATCCGCTGTCGATCGTCGGTTCGACAGTCACCTTCATGAACCCCAAGGACGGCGCCGTGGAATGGCATTGCGATGGCGTTCCGGTCACCGAGCTCATTCCGCTGTCGATCAGCAACCCGCTGGTCGGCGGCCATCTCGAAATCTATTGTGACGACTCCGAAACCGGCCGCGCCATCCTCGAATCCGGCCGCGAGATCCCGCGCAACCGCGTCATGCGCATCGACCACAAGATGAACTATGCGACGCTCGGGCAGTTCCTGGGCGTCCTGCATCGCACCGCCCCGATCCGGTTCGGCGAGCGCGTCACGCTGGTGCTCAACCAGCGCTCGGTGGCCAAGCCCTATGTCGACGATAACAGAATGTTCTATCTCGCCGCCGACAACGACCACGACCGTGAGTGGGTCAACGAGTTGGCCGAAGATGTCTGGACCAACCAGCTGCCGGCCTATCGCCGGTTCGAGGCAGAGCATCCGGTACCCGCCCCCGTCGATCCGTCGGTTCCGGGCGGGGCCAGGGAATCATGGTAATGAACCATGATTCCGAAAAGTGGGAACCGGTTTTCGGACACGGTCATGGTCGAACGGCATAATAGAGTCCCAGGCCCGTTGTTTCGGCATGGATCAGGCTCGATATCCGCGCTGGTCTTCGCGGCCGGCGCGGTGGCTCTGTGGTCGACAAATGCGCTGGTCGGCAAATCCCTGCTGGCCAGCCATCCGGTGTCGCAGGTGCAGTTCCTGCAATTTGCGGGCGCTGCGCTGGTCTTCGCCGTCATCCGGCTGATGAGCCGGGAAGGAGCCTCGCCGGTCACGGCCGGGGCGGCGCTCATCGCTCTCGCGGTCGGCTTCATCGGTCTGGTCGGCACCATGGTGCTGCAATACATAGCCTTCGCTTCGATGCCGGTGATCGAGGCCAATCTGATGGCCTACACCTGGCCGTTGATGGTCGCGGCGGCGGTCATCGCCTTGGAGAATCCGCGGCGCCCGGCACTGCTGGGCCTAGCCGCGGTGGTGGGCTTCATCGGCGTTGCACTGGTGATTTCGGGCGGGCGTAACCAATCCTGGCTCCAGGGCGATCTCGTCGGCTATCTCACCGCATTTGGATCCGCACTGTGCATGGCCTTCTATTCGATCATGGTGGGGCGGGTTGCCACCTCGCCGGATCGTCTGTTGCTGCCATCGGCGCTGATCGGCGTCGCCTTGACGTTTCTGTGGTGCGTTCGCGACGGTTTTACCTGGCCCGTCGGTACGGACCTGGCTCTCGGCCTCTATCTCGGCGCCGGTCCGATGGGGTTGGGCTACTATTTCTGGTCACGCGCCTTGAAGCTCGAAGGCAGCGGCAAGATCGCGGTCGTCGCCTATCTCACGCCGATCGCTTCGACCCTGCTGCTGACCCTGTCCGGTGAGCGGCTGACGATGACGGCCATTGTCGGAGCCGTCCTCGTCATCGGCAGTTGCGTCGCGGTCGGTGTGGAACGTTCGGAGGCCGAAAACCATGTTTGACGAAAATGAACGTCTGGCCATTCAGGAAGCGCATTGGCTGATCAAGGAATTTGGCGCCGAGGCGCCGCTTTACGCCGCGATGAAGGCCGAAAAGGCGATAGAACAAAAGGATTTCGGGCGCTGCGCCCGCTGGAAGCGTATTCTGGAGATATTGGCCGACAGTCCTGCTGCGAAGTCTGCTAGTTCCAAGTATTAGATTTTCTAATTTGCATAGCGCCGATTTCGCATGAAAGCTACTTTTGCCGATTCTTGATTCCTTTTTGAGACTTGGCGGTCCGTTGGGGGACGCGGTTAAAGAGATACATCGACACAAGTCTTCGCTGGGGTGGATGATTTTGTCGCAAACAAGGTGAAAGAATTGTCAAATATCGATGATAAGACCGTTATCGAGCTGACGGCCGATATTGTCTCGGCCTATGTAGGCAACAATCCTCTTCCGGCTTCCGGTCTGCCCGAGTTGATTGCCAGCGTCAGTGCTTCGGTCCGCAAGCTCGCTGGTGCAGTTGTCGCGGAAACCCCAAACCTGGTTCCGGCAGTCAATCCGAAGAAGTCGGTGTTTCCCGACTACATCATCTGCCTTGAGGACGGAAAGAAGTTCAAGTCGCTCAAGCGGCATCTGCGGACCGACTACGGCCTGAGCCCGGACGACTATCGGGCCAAATGGGGCTTGCCGCCGGACTATCCGATGGTTGCGCCAAACTACTCGGCGACACGATCGGCGCTGGCAAAGTCGACGGGACTTGGCCGCAAGCCGGCGGCAGCGCCGGCCACTGTGGCCAAGGCGACGAAGCGCAAGGCGACTGCCTGAGCGCTGCCTCGCCGGGTAGGCGGGCCACTGTTCGACTGCTTTGACGGCGCCCTCGCGGGCGTCGTTTCGAGACCTTGTGCGGCCAACTGGCCCACAAGGTCTTGCGAAGCGTTGATGTCCGGTGCAAAAGCGCGGCCATGCTGATCATCAATGACCTATCGCTCCGCATGGCCGGACGTTTGCTTCTCGACCATGCCTCCCTGACCTTGCCGGCCGGCACCAAGGCCGGCCTTGTCGGCCGCAACGGCACCGGCAAGACGACGCTGTTCAAGGCAATCACCGGCGATTTCCCTTCCGAGACAGGCTCGATCAGCCTGCCGAAGAGCACCCGCATCGGCCAGGTGGCGCAGGAAGCGCCAGGCACCGAGGACCCGCTGATCGAGATCGTGCTCAAGGCCGATCTCGAACGCACGGCGCTGCTCGAAGAAGAAAAGACGGCAACCGATCCGCACCGTATCGCCGACATCCATATGCGGCTGGCCGACATCGACGCGCACTCAGCCGAATCCCGCGCCGCCACCATTCTCGCTGGCCTCGGCTTCGATGACGCCGCGCAGAGGCGTCCGGCATCGTCCTTCTCCGGCGGCTGGCGCATGCGCGTGGCGCTCGCCGCGGTGCTGTTTGCCGAGCCCGACCTTCTGCTGCTCGACGAGCCGACCAACTATCTCGATCTCGAAGGCACGCTGTGGCTGGAAAACTACGTGTCGAAATACCCGCACACAGTGCTTTTGATCTCGCACGATCGCGACCTGCTCAACCGCGCCGTCAACTCGATCGTTCATCTCGACCAGAAGAAGCTGACCTTCTGGCGCGGCGGCTACGACCAGTTCGAGCGTCAATACACCGAGCAGAAGGAATTGCAGGAGAAGGGCCGGGTCAAGCAGGAAGCCGCCCGCAAGCACATGGAATCCTTCGTCGAACGCTTCCGCGCCAAGGCCTCCAAGGCGAGACAGGCACAGTCGCGCATCAAGGCCCTGGAAAAGATGAAGCCGATCGCGGCCATCGTGAACGATTCGGTGCGGCCGTTCTCCTTCCCCGAGCCGGTGAAGACAGTGGCCTCGCCGATCGTGGCGCTGAACAACGTCAATGTCGGCTACACGGACGGGCAGCCGATCCTCAAGAAGATGACGCTACGCATCGACGCCGACGACCGCATCGCGTTGCTCGGCGCCAACGGCAACGGCAAGTCGACCTTCGCCAAATTGCTGTCCGGCCGGCTCAAGCAGGAGAGCGGCACCATGACGGTGGCGCCCGGGCTGAAGGTGGCGATCTTTGCCCAGCATCAGCTCGATGATCTTCGGCCGGACGAAAACGCCTACGAGCATGTCCGCCGGTTGATGCCGGAGGCCCCGGAATCGAAGGTGCGCGGCCGCGTCGCCCAGTTCGGCCTCACCACCGAGAAGATGAACACCGCCGCCAAGGACCTGTCGGGTGGTGAGAAGGCGCGGCTGTTGATGGGCCTGTCGGCCTTCGAGGGTCCCAACCTGTTCATCCTCGACGAACCGACCAACCATCTCGACATCGACAGCCGCGAATCGCTGATCCATGCGCTGAACGAATTTCCCGGCGCCGTGATCCTGATCTCGCACGACCGCCATTTGCTCGAGGCGACCGCCGACCGGCTATGGCTGGTGAAGGACGGCGCGGTCAACCCGTATGATGGCGACTTGGAAGACTACAAGACGCTGGTCACCGGCGTGTCCGGCGACCGCCGCGGCAAGCGCGAGGCCGACAAGGCGTCAAAGGCCGATCGCCGCCGCGATGCAGCCGCACGCCGCGCCGCCTTCGAGCCGTTGGCCAAGGAGATCCGCGCCACCGAAGCGCTGATGGACCGCATCCGCAAGCGCATCGACGGCATCGAGGACGAGCTGTCCAATCCGGCTGTCTATGAAAAGGATCCCTCGACCGCGACGCGGCTCGCCAAGGAGCGCTCGCAGCTTGCCCAGACGCTGGCCGGCCATGAGGAAAAGTGGCTGACCATGTCGGCCGAATATGAGGAAGGCACGGCGGAGTGATCGACCCTCCCCCTTGTGGGGAGGGTCGATCCGCGAAGCGGAGCGGGGTGGGGGGCAACGCGGCAGTTCACCCCACCCCGGCGCTGCGCGCCGACCCTCCCCATCAAGGGGAGGGTGAACCACCGCCGCGCCACATCAGGTGGAAAAGACATCTCCCAAAGGCAGCTTGTGGGCAAATCTGGCCCTACACGCCGCCATCACTAACGACTAGTTTGACCCGATGAACCAGCACGCCAAGCTCAGAATCGGCCATTCGGCCTGTCCTCATGATTGCCCGTCGACCTGTGCGCTCGAGGTCGAACTGCTCGACGGCAATCGCATCGGCCGCGTCCATGGTGCCAAGTCCAACAGCTATACGGCCGGCGTCGTCTGCGCCAAGGTCGCGCGTTATGCCGACCGCGTCCACCACCCCGACCGTTTGCTGAAGCCGCTGATCCGCGCCGGCGCCAAGGGCGAGGGCGCCTGGAAGGAAGCGAGTTGGGAGGCCGCGCTCGACCTCGTCGCCGAAAAGTTCATCGCGGCTGAAGTGAAATACGGCTCGGAGACGGTCTGGCCCTACTATTACGCCGGCACGATGGGGCTGGTGCAGCGCGACGGCATCGACCGGCTGCGCCACGCGAAAAAGTATTCCGGCTTCTTTGGTTCGATCTGCACCAACCTGGCCTGGACCGGCTGGATGATGGGGGCGGGCCGCCTTGCGCGGGCCGGACCCGCGCGAGATGGCGAAATCCGATTGCGTGGTGATCTGGGGCACCAATGCCGTCGTCACCCAAGTCAACGTCATGACCCACGCCATCAAGGCCCGCAAGGAGCGCGGCGCCAAGATCGTCGTCATCGACGTCTACGAAAACGCGACGATGAAGCAGGCCGATCTCGGCCTGGTGTTGAAGCCCGGCACCGACGGCGCGCTGGCCTGCGCGGTCATGCATGTGCTGTTCCGGGAAGGCATGGCCGATCGCGCCTATCTCGAAAAATACACCGACGATCCGAAGGGACTGGAAGCACATCTCAAGACGCGCACGCCGGAGTGGGCGGCTGAGATCACCGGCTTGACGGTCGCCGAAATCGAGGCCTTCGCCAGGCTCGTCGGCACCACCAAAAAGACCTATTTCCGGCTCGGCTATGGTTTCGCGCGCCAGCGCAATGGCGCCGTCAACATGCATGCCGCATCTTGCATCGCTGCGGTTACCGGCAGTTGGCAATATGAGGGCGGCGGCGCCTTTCATTCCAATTCCGGCATCTTCAAGCTCAACCAGGATGTGCTCGAAGGCACCAAGATGCGCGATCCCTCGATCCGCTATCTCGACCATTCGCGCATCGGTCCGGTGCTGACCGGAGCCAGCGACGCGCTTTATGGCGGCCCGCCGGTGACGGCGATGCTGATCCAGAACACCAACCCGGTGAATGTGGCACCCGAACAGCGGCTGGTGACGCAGGGGTTCCTGCGCGACGACCTGTTCACCTGCGTGCATGAGCAGTTCATGACCGACACGGCCAAGCTCGCCGATGTCGTGCTGCCGGCGACGATGTTCCTGGAACATGACGACGTCTACAAGGGCGGCGGCAACCAGCACATCACGCTTGGCCCTAAGCTGATCGAGCCGCCGGAAGGGCCGCGCACCAATCATTTCGTCATCGAGGAATTGGCCGGGCGCCTCGGCGTCGCCGATCGACCGGGCTTTGGCCTGACCGAGCAGCAGCATATCGACATCATTCTTGGCAAGCGCGGGCTGGGCAGTTTCGACAGCTTGAAGGAAGACAAATGGGTCGACCTGCAGCCGGATTTCGATACCGCGCATTTCATCAGGGGATTTGGCCATGCGGATGGAAAATTCCGCTTTCGGGCCGACTGGACCGGGCAGGCGGCGCCCAACCGCCCGCCGAAAAGCATGGGTCTGTTCGGCCCGGTGGCGCGGCTGCCGGAATTCCCCGACCATGTCGACCTGATCGAGGTCGCCGACGAGGCGCATCCGTTCCGGCTGACAACCTCGCCGGCGCGCAATTTTCTCAACTCGACATTCTCGGAAACGCCGGTGTCGAAGGCCAGGGAAGGCCGTCCGGAACTCTTGCTGCATCCCGACGATGCCGCAGCACACGGGCTGGCCGACGGCGACCGTGTCGAGGTCGGCAACCAGCGCGGCGAAGTCGTGCTGCATGCAAAGCTGTTTGACGGCCTCAAGCGCGGCGTCGTCATCGCCGAAGGCATCTGGCCAAACAGCGCCCACGAGCGCGGCGAAGGTATCAACGTGCTGACCGGCGCCGACGCGCCGGCGCCATATGGCGGTGCTGCCTTCCACGACAACAAGGTCTGGCTGCGCGCGGCAGGGTGAGGTCGGCGAGAACTCAGATCATACCGGCAGGGTTTCGGCCACCTTCTTTCGGTTTCGCCGGAGGCGGATGTCGTCAGCGATCTGCTCTGCCTCGATCGAAATTTCGCGCAGCAATCCGGTGACCGGATTGTGGAAGCCGATGAGATAGAGGCCGAGATCCGAAGCCCTTAGGTTGACGCCGCTGCCGCCTGGCTGGACGCCGGGCTCCAGCAATCTGGCATAGCCCGGCCGGAAGCCGGTGGCGAAGATGATCGCATCGAACGCGCCGTGCTTGCCATCGGCAAAACGGGCGCCCTGTTCAGTGATCTCGGCAATGTCGGGTGCGACCTTGATCGCGCCTTCGCGGATCTTGCCGACCGTGCCGATATCGATCGTCGGAATGCGCGATGCCAGGGCGATCTGCTGCAGCATTCCTTGCTGCGGCCGCCTGAGCCCATATTTCCCCAGCCTGCCCAACGCCAGATCGAGAATGACCGGGAACAAGGCATCGTTGATGCGTTGCGGCATCAGACGCGCCGCCATTCCGATCATCTGGATGGGCACGCCAAGCAGCTCGCGTGGCACGATGTGAACGCCGCCGCGCACCGAAATCGTCGGCCGCGCACCGCCTTCCACCAGATCGAGCGCAATCTCGGCACCGGTATTGCCCATGCCGACGATCAGCACCGACTGACCGGCAAAAGGCATGGCGTTGCGATAGTCGGCACTATGCAGTCTCTTGCCCTTGAAGGCATCGGCGCCGGAAAATCCGGGCATCAGCGGTTCGGCGTTGTTGCCCGACGCGATCACCACCTGTGAAGCATGCAGGGGACCTGTTGTCGTGTCTACGAGCCAGCTTCTGCCTCGCCGGGTGATCGCCCGTACCGTTTCCCCAAATCGGGGCCGCAGATCGAAACGTTGCGCATAGGCATCGAGATAGTCGACGAACAGGTCGCGCGGCACATAGCGCGGATAATCCTTGGGAAAAGGCACGAAGGGCAACGAGGAATAGCGTTTGGTCGTGTGCAGGTGGACGCGCTCATAGTGGCGTCGCCAGGCAGGGGCGGATTGCTGTTCTTTTTCGAGGAGGACGAAATCCTGCCCGGCCTGCCGCAGGCACGCTGCAATGGCCAGGCCCGCCGGCCCGGCACCGATGATCGCAACTGGGGTGGTGTCGTCCAAGCGCGCCTCCACCGACAAATTCGCTTCCGGAGAATGGCAAAAGCATGGCAGCCGGAGCCTGCCATGCCAGCAACGCTCAGCCGGGCAAGGGCACCGTCAGCCCGACCTTGACCCGGTCCATGGCAACAAACGTGCGGAACTTCCGGACATTGTTGCTGTCGAAGAACAGTTTTCGCGTCAGCGCCTCATAGGCACCCATGTCGGCTACGGTAATGACCAGGATGAAGTCGGCCTCGCCGGTGACATAGTAGCATTGCTGGACTTCAGGGGTTGTCGAGAATTGCCGCTTGGCCGCATCGATCAGTTCGGCGCGTTCGCTCTCGAGTTCCACCTCGACGAAGATGGTGATGGGCTGGCCGACAGCGGCGGGCTCGATGACCGCGACATTGCCGGCGATGACGCCGGTCTGCTCCATGCGCTTGATGCGGCGTTGCACCGCCGGCGCCGAGAGGTTCACGGCCTCGCCGATCAGCCGCTGCGGCGTGGTGTTGTCCCGCTGCAGGATGGCAAGGATGGCGAGATCGAAACTGTCGAGCGAGGGTGGCGATACAGGCAATGGAGAGATCCCCAGCGAAACAAACTTGCATTTGGGAGGCCATATTACAGCGCTCCTTGCGCCGATCCTGCAATATATTCTCGCTGAATGCCGGAGCATGATGCCGAAAAGTGTCAAGCGGTTTTCGGAGGACATCATGCTCTATCTCTTTGATTTAGAGACGGATTCAGATTTCAGGTCGATTCGACCTGAAATCATCCGGCTCTAGGGAGGCCGCCAGTGTTCCTGCTCAACCGCAATACCCTGCATCGCCTGCCGCTCGATCCGGCCGATGCCGAAACCCTTGGCGTGACCGGTGCCGACACGGTCGAGCGTTTTCTTGCCCATCGCGACAATCACCTGATGACGCCGCTGCATGCGCTGCCGGCGCTCGCCGCCGAACTCGGACTTGGCGCCATCCACATCAAGGATGAAGGCTTTCGCCTCGGCCTCGCCAGCTTCAAGGCGCTTGGCGGTGCCTATGCCGTCTTCCGCCTGGTGCTGGAGGAGGCAGGCAGCCGACTTGGCCGGCCCGTCGATGTGGCCGATCTCGATCAGCCTGACGTGCGGGCCGTCGCCGCGGCGATGACGTTTGCTTGTGCGACCGACGGCAATCATGGCCGCTCCGTCGCGCAAGGCGCGCAACTCGTCGGTGCGCGGACGGCGATCTTCGTCCACGCCGGCGTCAGCGAGGAGCGCATAGCGGCGATCGCCCGCTATGGCGCCGAGATGATCCGCGTCGACGGCAATTATGACGATTCGGTCAGGCAAGCCGCTCAAGTCTCGGCCGAGAAGGGCTGGACCGTTGTGTCGGACACCTCGTGGCCGGGCTATGAACGGATTCCTAGCCTCGTCATGCAAGGCTATACGGCGATCGTGCGCGAAGCCTTGCGTCAGCTCCCTCGGACGCCAACCCACGTCTTCGTGCAGGCCGGGGTCGGTGGCATTGCCGCCGCGCTGGCCGGCCATCTGGCCATCGTGCTCGGTGATACCAGGCCGACCTTCATCGTGGTCGAGCCGGCGCGTGCCGCTTGTGTTTTTGCAGCCGCCCAGGTCGGGCGCCCGGTCAAGGTCGCGCACGGCCAGCCGACGGTGATGGCCATGCTTGAATGCTACGAGGCTTCTCCGGTCGCCTGGCGGGTGCTGGCACGCGCCGCCGACGCCTTCATGACGGTGGATGAGGATGACGCCGTCGCGGTGATGCGGCGGCTGGCGTGGCCGGCCGCCGGGGATCCGGTGATCGTCGCCGGCGAAAGCGGCGGCGTCGGCCTTGCCGGGCTGATCCGGGCGGTGGCCGCCAACAAGGCCGATCTTGGATTTGACGGCAAATCCCGGGTGCTGGTGATCAACACTGAAGGCGCCACCGACCCGCATCGTTATGCCGAACTGGTTGGCATGAGCCCGGCCGATGTGCTGGCCGGCAAGATGACGGCCGAGGCAACGGCATGACCGCTATCGATGCAAAGCGCCTGCTCGGCCGTATCTGCGAACTCGGTGCTGTTGGCCGTGATGGCGAGGGCAGACTGACCCGGCTGGCCGCCTCCGACACCGACAGGCAGGGCCGCGACCTCTTCGTCGGCTGGCTGCGGCAGGCCGGGCTCGATATCGCCATCGACCGTGTCGGCAACATCTTCGGCACCTGGCAGAGCCCGGAAAATATGGGGCACGCGCCGCTGCTTATCGGCTCGCATATCGACACCGTCATCGATGCCGGTATCTATGACGGCTGCTACGGCGTGCTTGCCGGGCTGGAGGTGATCGAGACGCTCAAGGCATCGGGCTTTTCGCCGTCGTGCCCGATCGCGGTCGCCGCCTTCACCAATGAGGAGGGCGTGCGCTACACCCCCGACATGATGGGCTCGCTGGTCCATGCCGGCGGGGTCGGTGCCGAAACGGTGCTGGCGGCTGTCGGCACCGACGGCAGTGTGCTCGGGCAGGAACTCGCCCGCATCGGCTACGCCGGCGACCGGGAACCCGGCTTCCTCAAGCCGTATGCCTATCTCGAACTGCATATCGAACAGGGGCCGGTGCTGGAGCGTGAGGGCTTGCCCATCGGTGCGGTGGAGAATCTGCAAGGCATCTCCTGGCAGCGCGTCACCATCGACGGCATCGCCAACCACGCCGGCACCACGCCGATGTCGATGCGCAGCGATGCCGGCCACGCCGCCGCCCGGGTCATCACCTTCCTGCTCGACCGGGCCAAAGCCTCGAACGCACCGACCGTCGCCACCGTCGGCACGATCCGCTTCGAGCCGAATGCCATCAACGTCATTCCCTCGCGCGCCGTCTTCACCATCGATCTGCGCGATCCCGACGAACAGCGCCTGCAGGCGGAGGAGGCGGCACTTGCCGCCTATCTCGAGCAGCTTGCCGCCGCCGAGAGCGTGACGATCTCAGTCGAGCAGCTGGCCCGCTTCGAGCCGGTCATCTTCGACATCCGCATTGTCGAGCGGATCGAGGCCGCCGCGAAAAACCGCGGCCTTGGCGTCAGGCGCATGACATCAGGCGCCGGCCATGACGCGCAGATGCTGGCGCGCATCGCGCCGGCTGCGATGATCTTCGTGCCGAGCGCCGGCGGCATCAGCCACAATCCGCGCGAGCACACCGAAGATGCCGAGCTTGTTGCCGGCGCCAACATCCTGCTTGATGTCGCCGCGCAACTGGCAAAGTAGGTCAGAAGGGGCGGAAAATGTCTGAACTCGATCGCGATGCGCTGAAGCAAGAGATGATTTTCTGGCGGCGCGATCTGCACGCGCACCCCGAATTCGGCTTCGAGGAGAAGCGCACCGCAGCCTTCGTCGCCGCCAAATTGCGTGAGTTCGGCCTCGACGATGTCACCGAAGGTGTCGGCGGAACCGGCGTCGTCGGCACGCTGAAGCGCGGCAGCGGCAACCGGGCGATTGCGCTCAGGGCCGACATGGATGCGTTGCGCATCACCGAGCAGTCGGACGCACCCTACCGTTCCGGCAATCCCGGCATCATGCATGCCTGCGGCCATGATGGCCACACCACCATGCTGCTCGGAGCGGCAAAGCTGCTGGCAGGTGAGGGCGGTTTCGATGGCATTGTGCGCTTCGTCTTCCAGCCGGCCGAGGAATGGGGCAGGGGCGCACTCGCTATGCTCGACGATGGGCTGATGCAGCGCTTTCCCTTCGACGAGATCTTTGGTCTGCACAACATGCCCGGCCTGCCCATCGGGCATTTCGAGACCCGCGCCGGCCCGATCATGTCGGCCGAGGATATCTTCGAGATCGTGCTCAGAGGTCTCGGCGGCCACGCGGCACGGCCGCATTCCGGCAATGAGACGCTGATCGCCGCCTGCGCGTTGGTCACCAATCTGCAGACCATTGTCTCGCGCCGGCTGAGTCCGGCCGACATATCGGTGGTTTCGGTGACCGAGCTGATCACCGACGGCACCCGCAACGCTCTGCCCGGCCTTGCCCGCATCCTCGGCGATGCGCGCAGCTTCCGCCCCGAGGTCAGCGCCGAGATCGAGCGGCAGATGCGCATCATCGCCGAGGGCACCGCCGCCGCCTACAATGTCACCGCCGAGGTCAAGTACAGCAGGGAGTTCGTGCCTCTGCGCAACGATGTCGAACTGGTCGATGCCGCGTTCGCGGCCGCTAGAAGCGTCTTCGAGTCCGGCGACATCGCTGTCTCCCGCGAGCCGATGACCGCCTCCGAGGATTTCGCCCGGTTTCTCGATCATGTGCCGGGCTGCTTCGTCTTCCTCGGCAATGGCGAGGGCTCGGCGCCGCTGCACAATTCCAGCTACGACTTCAACGATGACGGGCTGTTGTTCGGCACGAATTTCCATGTCGCCGTGGTCAGGCAAAGGCTGGGTGGCGAGGCGGGAAGATGATCGCGTTTTGATCGCCGGACCGCGCTCGCCACTGGCCCAAACACCACCGCTATTGCCAGCCAGATCCCGGGTTTACTGAACTCCCCCAGTCTTCGTTGAACTCCCATTGACGGAGCTCGGATGCCGATGACCAGGATTTCGCTGCTGGGAATTCCCCACGACGGGTCTCGCATCGCGAACCCGGCGGCCTGACCACCCGTCAGGTCATCAACCTGATTCAGTCGGTCAACCAGCCGATCGTGGCGGCTGATATCGTTGAGTTAAATCCCGTTCGCGACATCGCCTACCTGACCGCCGGCGTGGCGGCAAAACTCCTCAAGGAGATTGCCGGGATGATGGTCAAGACACGCGGGTGACGGGCGGCGAGGGTACGCTTTTAACGAAGACAATCGCCCGATGACGCCAGGGAAAGACTCAGCTAACCTCTGCTGTGCGGCGGACCTAATTATCCGCTTGGCCGGCGCTTCATTCCTCCTCCCAAGCGGCGCCGGCCTTCTTCTCCAAAAACCTCCCTGTCGTGCTAAATTAGCGAAAGTTAAATTTAGAGCGTTCCGGCTTGCCTGGAATTAGGGTCTTTCCGGCATAGGTCTGGCATGCCTTTCGGGGGTTCTGGCAGGAAGACCGATGCGCGGGCGTGGATGGATCAAGGCGTTACGTCAGGACGAGGCCCGGCAGGTGCGTGCGCACATTGCCGAACTGGAGCGCGACCTGATGGCGACCTCTCCGCAGGGCCGCCATAGGCGGCATGAGGCAGGACACGAACTTCGCAATGCCAAGTTCCGCCTGGAGCGTCTTGAGGAATGCATCGCCGAAATACCGGAACGGGCTGGGCGTTAGCGGAAGATCGCTGCTCTTGATCACCTGGCCTGGATAATCGGCGAGGGAACCAAATGCCGTCTCCTCGGGTTGGTTCTGTTCCAATGGAGTATGAACCATGTTCCGTCTGCTTATCGCCGGCGCTTTGGCCTATGTCACCTACCGCATCACCCGGCAGATGATCGACGACGTGCCTGCCACGGTCGACCCGCTGTTGCTGCCGCCGTCGGAATATGATCGTGAAGCCTTGCGCCGGCAGTCGGCCGCGATGGGTATCGATCCGCAACGCTAGGGGCGATCTGTCAGCCCTCAGTCCGCGCGAGTCATCCTCGCATCGCCGTTGCGAACAAAGCAGAAACGATGCTTGATGGGTGATGAACCTCGCCGCCGCTGATTCGACCTTTCGGGAACCGACCGTCCAGCCTGCCTATCTCGCCCGGCTGAACGACGCCCAGCGCCAGGCCGTCGAGCATGGCGACGGCAAGATTGCCGGTCCGCTGCTGGTCATTGCCGGCGCCGGTTCGGGCAAGACCAACACGCTGGCGCATCGCGTCGCCCATCTGATCGTCAAAGGCGCCGATCCGCGCCGCATTCTGCTGATGACCTTTTCGCGCCGCGCTGCGGCCGAAATGGCCAGGCGCGTCGAGCGCATCGCCGGCGAGGTGCTCGGCCGCGATGCCGCTGTCATCACCGACGCGCTGACCTGGGCCGGTACTTTTCACGGCATCGGCGCGCGGCTGCTGCGCGACTATGCGCTGGAGATCGGCCTCGACCCGGCCTTCACCATCCATGACCGCGAGGATTCCGCCGACCTGATGAATCTGGTCCGCCACGAGCTCGGCTTCTCGAAGACGGAAGCGCGTTTCCCCACCAAGGGCACTTGCCTTGCCATCTATTCGCGCGCCGTCAACGCGCAGGCGCCGCTTAACGAGGTGTTGGGGTCTGCCTTTCCCTGGTGCGCCGGCTGGGCGGAGCAACTGAAGCAGCTGTTCGCCGGTTATGTCGAGGCAAAGCAGGCGCAGAACGTGCTCGATTACGACGATTTGCTGCTCTACTGGGCGCAGATGGCGGCCGAGCCTGAAATAGCAGCGCATCTGGGTGGGCGCTTCGACCATGTGCTAGTCGATGAGTACCAGGACACCAACCGCTTGCAGGCGTCGATCCTCATGGCGCTGAAACCCGACGGCGCCGGGCTGACGGTGGTGGGCGACGATGCACAGTCGATCTATTCGTTCCGTGCAGCCGAAGTACGCAACATCCTCGATTTTCCAAACCAGTTCGCGCAAGTCGCCGACGTGGTGATGCTCGAGCGCAATTATCGCTCGACCGAAACCATTCTTGCCGCCGCCAATGCCGTGATCGGCGAGGCCTCGGAGCGCTTCACCAAGAACCTGTGGTCGGAGCGCAAATCCAGCGACAAGCCAAGGCTGGTGACCGTGCGCGACGAGGTCGAGCAGGCCAATTTCGTCTGCGACACCATCCTCGCCGAGCGCGAGGCCGGGACAGTGCTGAAATCCCAGGCGGTGCTGTTTCGCGCCTCGCATCACAGCGGGCCGCTGGAGATCGAGCTGACGCGGCGCAACATTCCCTTCGTCAAGTTCGGAGGCTTGAAGTTTCTCGATGCCGCCCATGTCAAGGATGTGCTGGCGGTGCTGCGCTTTGCGGAAAACCCGCGTGACCGCGTCGCCGGTTTTCGCGTCTTGCAACTGATGCCGGGCATCGGCCCTTCGGCCGCCGCGCAGATCGTCGAGACCATGACGACGGCGCTCGACGAAGCGATGGGCCTGGCCGGCTGGCGCCCGCCGCAACGCGCGGCGGATGACTGGCCCGGCTTCGTCTCGCTCTATTCCGGCCTGCGGGCCGGCGCCAAATGGCCGGCCGATCTCGAGCAGATCAGGCTGTGGTACGAGCCGCATCTGGAGCGCATCCACGAGGATGCGACGACGCGTCGGGCCGACCTGTTGCAGCTCGAGCAGATCGGTTCGGGCTATGCCTCGCGTGAACGCTTCCTCACCGAACTGACGCTTGACCCGCCGGACGCCACCAGCGACCAGGCCGGGCCGCCGCATCGTGACGAGGACTATCTGATCCTGTCGACCATCCATTCGGCCAAGGGCCAGGAATGGAAGAATGTCTTCGTGCTCAACACGGTCGACGGCTGCATCCCGGCCGATCTCGGTGTCGGCACCAAGGAGGACATCGAGGAGGAGCGCCGGCTGCTCTACGTGGCGATGACGCGCGCCAAGGACAATCTCAACCTGGTCATGCCGCAGCGCTTCTTTCCGCACGGCCAGGCGGCGCGCGGCGACCGCCATCTCTATGCTTCGCGCACCCGCTTCATCCCGGCTTCGATCCTCTCTGCGTTCCAGCAGGTATCATGGCCGAGCGCGCAGGCGGCGCAGGGCAGGGTGGCCCGGCCGGAGGTGCGCGTCGACATTGGCGCACGCATGCGCGGCATGTGGAAATAGCCACGGGATAGCGCCATGTCCCAACCACCGATACGGATAGCCCTCTCGGGCGCGCTGGGCCGCATGGGCCGCCAGATGGCGGACGCTGTGCAGGGCGATGCGCGGCTGGCGCTCGCCGCGCGCTTCCACCGGCCAGGGATCGTCGGCGAAGGTCTGGTGAGCCGCGACGAGGCGCTTGCCATGGCCGAAATCGTGATCGATTTCACCACGCCGGCTGCATCGGCCGACCTGGCCAGGGTTTGCGCCGAGCGCGGCGGGCCGGCCCTCATCATTGGCTCGACAGGCTTCAGTGCTGCTGAATTGGCTGATATTGCCGATGCCGCGAAAACGGTTCCCATCGTGCGCTCCGGCAGCTTTTCGCTTGGCCTCAACATGCTGGTCGGATTGGTCGAGCGGGCGGCGAGAGCGCTCGATCCCGACGACTGGGATGTCGAGATTGTCGAGGCACACCATCGCCACAAGATCGATGCGCCATCGGGGACGGCGCTGATGCTGGGGCAAGCCGCCGCCGGCGGACGCGGCATCGAACTGGACACGGCCGCAAGGCGGGTCCGCGACGGCGTCATCGGCGCGCGTCCGGCCGGCGAGATCGGCTTTGCGGTGATGCGTGGCGGCAGCATCATCGGCGAGCACAGCGTCAGCTTCTGCGCCGAGGGCGAGACCGTGACCTTGTCGCATGCGGCCGGCGACCGCGTCATGTTCGCCCGCAGCGCCATCGCCGCCGCACTCTGGGTGGCGGGCCGCCCGCCCGGCGAATACGACATGCGCGACGTGCTGGGACTGACCGGCCCATAGCGGCCGATTTGTCGCCCCGGTTGGATGTCCGGATCCATACCTCGTCCACTTCGGCACCGTAAAAAAGAACACCGGACCGTGTAAACCCCTTCAAACCGAACCGTTCGGTTCGATTTCTGTTGACGCACTGTATAGCAGACGGTGAACGCCGGCTTGCTGAACGGTCGCGCCTGGCGATGGGTGTATCCTACTAACCGTATGATTTTGAATAATAAAATTATACCCGCCAAGGCCCTGTGCTGAATTTCAAGGGGTCGATTCACACGGCCTATGGAACATCTTCGTGATTGGAATCCGCGACAAGGCAAACCCATCTCGGGGTGGTCCGAGCGACGCGAATTCCTCCCAAGGGCACGCCACTAGACGGACAGAACAAACACTGGAGTAAATAAAATGACCAAGATCGCTCTTACCGCCGTCGCCATTCTCGTTGCCACGGGCACTGCTTTTGCCGGCAGCGACAACTACGGCTCGGCCAACGCCAATCAGCCTGCCGTCACCGTCGACCAGTCGGCCACTGCTTCGATCTCGAAGTCGACGCAGACCGTCCAGGCCCCCGCTTCGCAGGGCGCTGACCGCAATCTCTTCGGCCGCTAATCGCGACTGCCGATATCAACCCAAAATTCAGGAGTAAATAAAATGACCAAGATCGCTCTTACCGCCGCCGCTATCCTCGTTGCCACGGGCACTGCTTTTGCTGGCAGCGACCACTACGGCTCGGCCAACGCCAATCAGCCTGCTGCTACCGTCGACAACTCGTTCACCGGCTCGATTCAGAAGTCGAATTCGACCGTCGAGAAGCCGGTCACGCAGGGTTCCGACCGCAACCTGTTCGGCAACCGCTAATCGCGTTTCACGAACCAGTCGCAGTCAATCCAATCTCAAAATCAGGAGTAAATAAAATGACCAAGATCGCACTCACCGCCGCCGCCATTCTCGTTGCCACGGGCAGCGCCTTTGCACACGGCAGCGACAATTACGGCTCCTACAATGCCAACCAGCCGGTTGCTAACCAGTCGGCTTCGAGCCAGTCGAATTTCAGCATCGACACTTCGCACACCGGCTCGATCGTGAAGTCCGAGAAGGCACAGGGCGACGCCAATGCCAAGGTGCCGGCTCAGTCTGGCCAGGGCATCTGGGGCCGCTAATCAACGCAGGCCTTGATTACTTGACTACAAAGAGCGGTGGGCTTGGCCCGCCGCTCTTGTTTTTTGCGTGGATAAATAGGCACCGGCCGGCGGCTCGGCTCAAGGCGCCGATCTTTGCAGTTGGCAAAAACATTCCACGTCCAGGAATAAAACCGGACTGCCCAGGGTCTTGTCCTTAGCGGAACCGTCCTCCCAAGACGCCGCCTGACGGAAAGAACCAGGAGACATGAAAATGAACAGGATTTCTCTCGCCGCCGCCGCCATCCTCGTTGCCACCGGCAGCGCTTTTGCCGGCAGCGACCACTACGGCTCCACCAATGCCAACCAGCCGGCTGCTCCGGTTGCCGGCGTCGATCATGCCGTCACCGGGGCGGTCAAGAACACGGATATGGCCGAGCACAAGGCTGCCGGTACCAGGACGAAGATCACCACCGATTGGCCGGAACCCGGCCAGGGCATCTGGGGCAACTGATGTCTCAGGCGCGGCGGGTTCTACCCGCCGCGCCTGCTCGACACCAGATTTCTAGCCTCGATCCTTCGGCCGCAGGCAATGTGTCAGCCGGGCGGAGGACAGGTTGGACCAGTCGCTCTCAAAGATGAAGCGCGCAAGGGCTGCCGTCGGGAACTTTTCCTCGAGCGTCTTGCGCGCCTTGGCCTCTGACCCTGGAGCGACAAGCTGTCTGGCAAGATCTTCCAGGCCCGGATTGTGGCCGACCACCAGCAAGCTGTTGCTCGCCGGGTCGGTTTGCTGAAGCTGGCTCAGAATATCCGCCGCTGAAGCATCGTAGAGCGCTTCGGCAAACGCGACCCGTGGATGCACGGGCAACTCCGCTGCCATCAGCCGCCAGGTGTCGCGGGCGCGCAGCGCCGACGACACCAGCGCCAGGTCCGGCAGCCAGTCGCGCGCCGCAAGTTCGCGCCCCATCAAGCGCACTGCCTTCACTCCGCGTTCGGCCAGGGGTCGGTCGAAATCATCGAGATCAGGGTCGTCCCAGCTCGATTTGGCGTGGCGCAGGAGAAACAGCTGTTTCATCAATTTGATTCCGACCAGGGAATGTCGGTGTGAAAGTCTTTGCCATATCCGCCGCCGTGCTTTGTACCGGCTTCGGTGTCGAAAGCTGCTGCCAACTGGCCGTAGATGAATAGGCCGACACGCCACTCACCCTGGTCCCATCTAACAGCGATGTCCGCTTCAGTGATTGGCCAGGCTCCAGACCGAATGTGTATTATTCCTATGATTGGCCCGACCGTTTTACTCTGCATTTCGCAGAGGTAAAAATATGCGGTGGCGTTTTGCGGGTCTCCGGCCTCGTCATATTCGAAGACCCCGGCAAGGTCGCCTTTGGCACGGATCGCACTGTCGAAAACGTCCATCAGCCTATACGCGATCCTTCAAAATAGCGTCGAGACGTCGCGCGCGCCATGCACGATACGAACGATCTCGACGCGTTCGTCGGCGAAGCGATACAGAACGAGGTAGTTGGCGACGGTCAACGCCCGCACCTCGGCGCCGATATCTGGCCGACGCGGACCAGATTCGGGAAAGATTGCCAATTGCAGGATGCGCTCGGCGACAGAATCCAGAAAATGGTCGGCCGCAAGCGGGCTGTCCGTCGCGATGGCAAACCAGACGTCGATCAGGTCGTTCTCGGCCGCCGGGCTGCGGACAATCGGGACGCCGGCCATCCTCTGCTACTTTGCGCCGCCGAGCCGACTGCGGGCTTTCTGCTTGATGGCCTCGATGTCGAAAGGTTCGAATGGACCACTCTCCACGCCTTCCGTCCATGCCCTCCGCAGCCGCTCCACTTCGGCCTCACGCAAGGGTTGGCGCAGCCGCCATTCACGCAGCGCCTCACGAATCACCTCGCTCGCCGACCCGTATTGCCCGCTGGCAACGGCACCCTTGACCATCTCCAGCAGTTCAGGGGAAAGCGCAACGCTCACTTTCTCGACGGTCGTCATCAACTGGCTCCTTGCAAGGATGGTAGCAATATTTGCTACCATCTTCAAGAATGACTCACGGCGTGATGCGCGCCAGATGCTCGAGGTCGGCTTCCTCACGCAGCGGGTCGGGGGCCATCACCACCGAGGTGCTGTTGTCGGCATCGTCGGCAAAGTGGGCAAGCACGGTGCGGCCGGCCTCCATGCGCGCCTTGCCCTCGGCGACCAGTCCCAGCGCCAGCGGATAGAGCCGGTGTTCGGTCTTCAGCACGCGGGCAGCCAATGTATCCGCATTGTCGCCGACCATCACCGGCACGGCTGCCTGGGCGATGATCGGACCGTCATCCATCTCGGAAGTGACGAAATGCACGGTGCAGCCATGGATGCGCATGCCGGCGGCCAGTGCGCGCGCATGCGTGTCGAGCCCCTTGAAAGCCGGCAGCAGGGCAGGGTGGATGTTGATCATGCGGCCCTGCCACTTCTGGACGAAGCCGGGGGTGAGGATGCGCATGTAGCCGGCCAATGCCACGATCTCGGCATTGAATGCCGCGAGCGCTGCGTCGATGGCGGCGTCATGCGCCTGCTTGCTGCCATGGTCGGCACGCGAGATGACCTGTGTGGCGATGCCGCGCGCCCTGGCGATGCCGAGGCCGGCGGCGTCCGCCTTGTCGGAAATGACGCCGACGATCTCGGCCGGGAAGGCCGGGTCGCTGGCCGCGGCGATCAGCGCGGTCATGTTGGAGCCGCGTCCGGAGATCAGGACAACGGTGCGTTTCCTCTGCGCGCTCATAGGCCGATCGAGCCCCGATAGATGACGCCGGCATCTCGGCGCGGCACGATGCGGCCGATCGGCGTCACCGTCTCGCCGGCCTCCTGCAGCACAGCGGCGACCTGCGCCGCCTGGCCGGAGGCGACCGCCAAAATCATGCCGATGCCGCAATTGAAAGTGCGCATCATTTCTTCCGGCGCCACGCCACCGGTCTTGGCCAGCCACGAAAACACGGGAGGGACGTCGATCGCCTCGAGGTCGAGCTCGGCCGAAAAATCCTTGGGCAGCACGCGCGGAATGTTTTCCGGGAAGCCGCCGCCGGTGATGTGGGCGAGCGCCTTGATGCCATGCGTGTTGCGGATGGCCTTGAGGATCGACTTGACGTAGATGCGGGTCGGTTCGAGCAGCGCCTCGGCGAGCGTCGCTTCGTCGTTGAACGGCGCCGGATCGCCCCACGCCAGGCCGCTGACGGCGACGATGCGGCGCACCAGCGAATATCCGTTCGAATGCAGGCCCGAAGAAGCCAGGCCCAGCAGCACGTCGCCCTCTACGATGTCGTCGGTGGGCAAGAGCTGGCCGCGTTCTGCCGCACCCACGGCAAAGCCGGCAAGGTCGTAGTCGTTGCCGTGATACATGCCGGGCATCTCGGCCGTCTCGCCGCCGATCAGCGCGCAGCCGGCCTGGCGGCAGCCTTCGGCAATGCCGCCGACGATCGCGGCACCCTGGTCGGGATCGAGCTTGCCGGTGGCGAAATAGTCGAGGAAGAACAGCGGTTCGGCACCTTGAACGACGATGTCGTTGACGCACATGGCGACGAGATCGATGCCGATCGTGTCGTGCTTGCCGGCATCGATGGCGATCTTCAGCTTGGTGCCGACGCCGTCATTGGCCGCAACCAGCACCGGATCGGTGAAGCCGGCGGCCTTGAGGTCGAACAGGCCGCCAAACCCGCCGATTTCGCCATCGGCGCCCGGGCGGCGTGTCGCGCGCACCAGCGGCTTGATCTTCTCGACCATGAGATTGCCCGCGTCGATATCGACGCCGGCCTCGGCATAGGTGAGCCCGTTCTTCCGCTTGCTCGTCTTGGGCTGGCCCGTTTTGGGCTGGCTTGGGTCGCGCTTGCTCATCGCAATTTTCCTGCTCGTTTGCGGGCTCTTCGCATGAACGGTTTCAGTCCGCAAGGATAACGGCGGCCCGGCGGCGTTTCGGTATGACAAAACCGTGGACAGCAAATGCGAACCGCCAGGTCGCATGATAGAGGGTGATTGGCAGTCTGTCCCTTGCACCCACCCGCCATCTCCATCATCTATCAACAAAACAAAGCGACGGGACATCGCCTTGACCATCCCTAACATGATTACCATCCTGCGCCTTGTTCTGGTGCCGGCGGTGGTGCTGGCAATGCTGCAGGCGCGCTGGGACTGGGCTTTTGCCGGGTTCCTTGTTGCTGGCATTTCCGACGGCGTCGACGGCTTCATCGCCCGCCGTTTCAAGCAGCAATCCACGCTCGGCGCCTATCTCGACCCGATGGCCGACAAGCTGCTGCTGGTTTCGGTGTTCGTGGTCATGGGCTTCATCGGGCAATTGCCGCTATGGCTGGTCGTCACCATGGTGTCGCGCGACGCGCTGATCGTCTGCGCTGTCGTGTTGTCCACCGTCATGGCGCATCCGGTCGAGATGAAACCGCTGTTCGTGTCGAAGGCCAACACCGCCATCCAGATCGTGCTGGCCGCGGTTGTGCTGGGCGAACTCGCCCTTGCCGTTCACCTCGACCCGCTGAGGCCAGCCCTCATATTGATGTCCGGGGTCTTGACCGTGGCTTCGGCCGCAGCCTATCTCGTGGCTTGGCTGAGGCACATGAGCGGCTATGGCGAAGGCTCCACTCCGGACATCTGAGACAGAAGCGGCGGCGACAGAGGCTGCGGCCGTCGACATTGCCGCGTCCGCAGCCTTCCGCCGCCAGATCTTCTTCTGGCTGGCCGGCGCGGCCATCCTGGCGCTTTTTCTCTATGTCTTCAGCGCCATCCTGTTGCCCTTCGTCGCCGGCATGGTGCTCGCCTATTTCCTCGATCCCGTCGCCGACCGGCTGCAGCGGCTCGGCCTGTCCCGTTTCATGGCGACTGTGGTCATCCTCATCACCTTTCTCGTCGTGCTGGTGCTGGCCTTCGTCATCCTCATTCCGGTTCTGGCCACGCAGATGGCCGATTTCGCCGGCAAATTGCCGGAATATCTGACCCGGCTGCAGAGCCTGATCACATCATTCGACCCGAAATGGCTGGAGCAGAAATTCGGCGTCAACGCCAATGGCCTGCGCGACGGCCTGAATTCGCTGCTGACCTCCGGCTTCGGCCTGATCACCACCGTCTTCACCTCGCTGTGGAGTTCCGGCATGGCGCTGGTCTCGGTGGTCAGCCTGTTCGTGGTGACGCCGGTGGTCGCCTTCTACATGCTGCTCGACTGGGACCGCATGGTGGCAGTCATCGACAGCTGGGTGCCGCGCGACAACGTCGCGACCGTGCGCGCCATCGCGCGCGACATCAACACCGCAACAGCCGGCTTCGTGCGCGGCCAGGGCACGCTGTGCCTGGTGCTGGGTGCCATGTACGCCACCGGGCTGACGCTGACCGGCTTGAATTTCGCCATCCTCATCGGCCTGTTCGCCGGGCTGATCTCGTTCATCCCCTATGTCGGCTCGCTGACCGGGCTGGTGCTGGCCGTCGGCGTCGCCTTCGTCCAGTTCTGGCCGGACTGGACCATGATCGTCGCCGTCGCGGTCGTGTTCTTCATCGGCCAGTTCATCGAGGGCAACATCCTGCAGCCACGGCTGGTCGGCAAGAGCGTCGGCCTGCACCCGGTATGGCTGATGTTTTCGCTGTTTGCCTTCGGCGCGCTGTTCGGCTTCGTCGGTTTGCTGATCGCGGTGCCGGCTTCGGCTGCCGTTGCCGTGCTGGTACGGTTTGCCATAGCCCGCTATCTCGAATCGCCGCTCTACAAGGGCCATGGCGCGGCACCTGTACCGCAGCTTCCGGCCGATCGCGGCGGCGGCCACCGCACGCAACCGCGTCGCTGAAGTGACCGCCCAGCCAACCGACCCGCCGCGCCAGTTGCCGCTCGATCTCGGCCATGGCACCGGCTATTCGCGCGACGACCTCGTCGTCTCCGGCACCAACAATCAGGCTGTGGCCTTGGTCGACCGCTGGCCTGACTGGCCTTCACCGGTGGTCGTGCTGGCCGGTCCCGCCGGCTCCGGCAAGACGCATCTGGCCTCCATCTGGCGCGGGCGTGCCAACGCTATGGCGGTCGATGCCAGGCACATTGGCGACAGCATCGCCAATCTCGGCGCCCGGCCGGCGCTGATCGACGATGTCGATACCGGAGCGGTTGATGAACAAGGCCTGTTCCATCTGATCAATGCGGTGCGGGGTGCCGGCTCCACACTGCTCCTGACGGCGCGCCGCTTCCCATCGGCCTGGGGCGTCAGGCTGCCCGATCTAGCCTCGCGGCTGAAGGCGGCGGCGACAGTCGAGATCCATGAGCCCGACGATCTCCTGCTCGCCGGCGTCATCACCAAGCTGTTTGCCGACAGACAGGTCGAGGTCGAGCCGCATGTCGTGCAGTATCTCGTGCGCCGCATCGAGCGCTCGCTGGCGACGGCCATGCGCGTGGTGGAGCGGCTCGACCGCACCGCGCTCGAGCGCAAGACGCCGATCACGCGCACGCTCGCCGCCGAAACCGTCAACGCCATGGACGAGGGGCAGGGTGAGTTCGAGATCTAGACGGAGGGCTTTTGCGCTTAGCGAGAGACGAAACCTTGCTTGGCCATACAGCCAGCGCAAGCTTCCGATCCTTGGCCCCGAGGGACAACTACTCCCGTCATTGTGCCATTTCGGGAAATAACAGCTGGCATCCATCTTGCTGCGATAGCTTGCCGGCTGACCCCGGTCCTGATTGCGTTCCAAATCAGGTGTAGGCTCGCCGGGAGATGGCGTTGGGGTTGTCACCCGGCGAGCTTGCCGTCAATTGTGTTCCCGGCGCTCAGGCGCGGCGATAGCCGGCGAGTTGGACGTCGTCGACGTCGGGCAAATTGACTACGATGTTTTCCGGGGTGCGGCAGGCCAGCCACCACAGTTCTTCCGTCGTGCTCATATTGGCTTCGAGATGCGGCAGGAACGGCGGCACGAACATGAAGTCGCTGGCCGACAATTCGACGAACTCCTGGTAGTCCTCATCAAAATAGATGCGGTCGTTGCCGGACAGCAGACAGGCGCCGGTTTCGGCCTCGCCACGCTGGGAAGCCCAGCAAGGTGACCGTACGGCCGCGCCAATCACCATCCATATTGCATTTCGGGAGAGGATGGTCGGAGTGGAGAGATTCGAACTCCCGACCCTCTGGTCCCAAACCAGATGCGCTACCAGGCTGCGCTACACTCCGAACGGTCTGTTGCCTATTCATTTCAGTGGAGCATGGCAAGTGCAAAAACCTTGCCGCCGTGCGCATTGCGCAGTAATGACGGGCGAAGGGTGGCAATGCTGCCTTGCACAATAACGAGGTGGCCATGTCCGCGCGCATTTTCAGCCCAGCCAAAACCGCGATGCAGTCCGGCAAGGCCAAGACCGGCCACTGGGTGCTGGAATTCGATCCTGAGATGCGCAAGAAGATCGACCCGTTGATGGGCTACACCACGTCGGGCGACATGAGAAGCCAGATCAGGCTCACCTTCGACACAAGGGAAGAGGCGGTGGCCTACGCCGAAAAGGAAGGGCTCGCCTTCCGCGTAGAGGAACCGAAAGAGACCAAGCGCCGCCAGATTTCCTATGCGGAGAATTTCCGCTATGACCGCAGGACGCCCTGGACGCATTGATCGGCGGCCAGCGCCAGTATCCAACCGGCCCAGCGGCCGGCCAGCGGTCCCGTAGCTCAGCTGGATAGAGCACCGGCCTTCTAAGCCGATGGTCACAGGTTCGAATCCTGTCGGGATCGCCAACAATTCAGGTCCGTTCTGGACACCTAGGCTTACTTTTCGAGGGCCCTACGGATAGTTCTTTTTTGGTGCGGGCTTGGGCGGCTCCTTCTGGAAAACGATTCCGCAGCCTTTGACCGTGGATGCATCTTCGATTGCCTGCATCTCGCCCTTCAGCCGCGCGACTTCCGCTGCCGACGCGCCGTCACCGTTGGCAAAGAACAGCACGGGCCAGAAGACGATCATTCCAACGGCAACCACCGCGGCATCCTGGCCGGCCTTCTTGTTTTGAATACCGGCTGCTTCCGTGGCCCGTCTCGATATGTTTGTGGCCTCCAGAGAAAGCTGTTCGCATGTCAGGTTCTGGTAAAGAATCGGCGAGACATAGCTCGCCTGAATTTTTTCAGGTGGTGTAGCGCACCCGGCAACCATCGTGGCGGCGCCAAGCGCCGCCCATTTCAAGATATTCATCCCCCAAGCCCTCCCAAGGCGAGGGAAGTCATTGCACATGACGTCGGCCAAGTCGAAGCAGAAATCCCAAACAACTAGGAATTGTGCTGTTTGCTGGCAACCAAGGACTCATCTGCTCCTTCGGTGCCAGATGCATCGTATTATTTCGTGACTCGGCCTTTTCGGAACCTTTCCCACGCACGACGCGTTCGGCGCCTGTATTCGCAAAGCCTCATACAAAAAGCGGATAGGTGCGAGGTAAACACGGGTGGGGAGGAGTGTTGCAATGTCGAACCGAGAAATAGGAATATCTTCGGCCCTGGATCGGCGCATCGCCGTTCTCAAGGCCAGGATGCGGGACGCCCGGATCACCGAATACGAAATGAAGACCTTTCAGAAAGTGGCTTCCATCATGGGAGGCGCCGAAGGCTCCCTGCGCCTTGATGCCGACGACCTGATCGCGGCCTCCTTTGTCGTCGACGCGCTGGGTGAACCAACGCTCAACTGACGGCGGCAGTCTGGCTTCGAGCACCTCTTGCTCTGCCCAGCAGCTTGGTCCGAGCCTCCAAGCTGGGAATCAGGATGGCCGCTTTTTCGGCGGCCGTCCTGCGGCGTCCGCGCACGCAAGCATCTGTCGCGGGCGGCCAACAGCGGCTTGCCGGTGTAGCGATCCTGTCGCAAAAGCCACTAACCACCGGTGCCTGAACTCAGCGCTATCTCCTTGTTTTGACGCAATCTCGGAGGAAAGCGCCATGCGTTTTTCCCAGGAAAACCGTTTCACACTTTTCCTGGAATTGCTCTATGCCGCCCGGTATCGAATTGGAGGGAAAGTCTTATCAATTTGTTTGCGTTGGTGCGTCATAGTAGCGATGGCTAACGGAGTTGAACGCGATGAAGCTCGATCTGTCACCGACGAGCTGGGGCAGGGTGATCGCTGTCACGGTAGCCGGTACGGCATTCTTCATTGCCGTGGCATTCTTCGTCGATTCCTTCAATTTCCCCTATCTGTCACCCGAGGCAGTGTGGCGGGCGGAGATGACCGACCTGATGCTGCCTTTGGTGCTGGGCGGCTCGTTTCTGTTTTTCCTCATGTGGAAGATTCGCCAGCTGGCCATCGCCCAGCGCGACCTCAGTGTCATTGCCGCGACCGATAGCCTGACCGCGGTGCTGAACCGCGGAGCCTTTTCGATGCTGGTCGAGGCCTATCTTGAGCAGACCCGCAAGCAGGAGCAGACCCTTTCGGGGGCGCTGCTGATCATCGACGCCGACCACTTCAAGTTGATCAACGACCGCCTCGGCCATGACTGTGGCGACCAGGCGCTCAAGCTGATAGCGCAGGCGATCAAAGGGCAACTGCGCGGCGGCGATATTGTCGGCCGGATCGGCGGCGAGGAATTTGGCGTCTTTCTTCCCGGTGTGGATCCCTCGCAACCCCGGATGGTTGCCGAAAGCATCCGCCGGCGTATCAGGGAGATGGACTTTTCGCCCGGTGGCAGACCGTGCCCGCTTTCCGTCAGCATCGGCGGCACGAGCTTTACCGGCCCGATCACCTATGAGGAGATCTTCTCCGCCGCCGACAGAAGGCTTTACACGGCCAAGTCGAACGGACGCGATCAAGTCAGCTTTGATCCGACGGGGGCCGCACCGGCGCCTCTGCCCAGCGTTGCCACGGTGCATTGACAATAACGGTGGCCATCGCAACCTAGAAAACCGTCGCGTCCTGTCACGGTTGGGGACAAGAATCCTGGGCACTCGGACAGCACGCCGATGTGCAGGCTGTCGCGCAGAGAGCGTTTTCGCTTTGCCGAGATCACGCTAAAGAGATGGTCTTCTCCCGCCTGAGACGGCAGACGTCGAAAATCTGCCGACCTATGCGCCTCGTTTCGACCACGATCTTTTCGGTCGAGCTCCTCTTTTGAGCAGAATTTGCCCCAGGTTTCATCAGCCGCTCCTCGTCAAGAAGGCTGTTCAAACGGAAGGGCTTCTCGCACACAAGATCATTTTGCACGCACAGCGCTGGCAAGAGTTGGTATATGGTTTTGCTTGACGACGAAGGAAGCGACGGATCGAAGACAACGTGATCGGCGGGCGCATCCAGACTTCGACTGATCAGATCGCGCGCTGCTTGCTTCGAAAGGATGTAGCCGGCCGTTCCGATGTGGAACCTGTATAGTCTAGACACCGAAAACGCACGGCCCACGGAAGTGCGCTTCATCGCAATGACGGTCTTCCTTAGGTATGTCTCCAGCTTGACGATGTCGGCGTCGGCCGGAACCCATCCATCATCGGAGAGCATCGGGCCAGCCGCTTCGGACAAAAGGACATCATCTTCGAAGATCGCACCAAAAGCGTCATCACCATCCGCGATGATTTCCCAGCAAATCTTGTGGCTCATAAGGCAGGCCACTTCCGTGGGGGTCAAATTTGGTGAAGTCTCGGCAAATTCCGGTCGACGCCACGCGTCTACGGCAGCAACCCGGTTGAACGAGACACCAATCTTCGCGAATTCAGCTGTGACATGGGCAAGGCGATCGGGAGACCGATCAAGGTTGATGACCATACATTTCATTGATGCCCCCCGGCTATCTACCGATTATCGTTACTGCTTTGGAATTTGACTCGGATCTATCCTCCACGCCGGAACGACCGGGCTTAACCAAATAAATCTCTACCGCAGCGCTCGCAGCCTGCTATTCGGTCTTTTGCTCCCCAGGTGGACCACCCGGTTGCTCCTGTCGAGATAGCTGTCTGAATGGATAAAATCGAGATAATCAGGGTTTGCTGGACCGAGACGCGGTTGTTCGCCGATCTCGTCGTTCACCATCAAGAGGAGGTTCTGGCGATATCAGAAAGGAATTCGACCGTGGATCCTTTTCAAGGGACGAGACGGACGGGAACGCATAGGAGATGCGGCTTGTGCCGCCTGTGATGTATTTGAGCAACAGATTGGCCACTTAGCAATCATTGAGCGCCCCGTAATTGACTCAACTTGCGCAATAGACGATCGATATTTTATGCAGCTCGGCGTCAAGTAACGTCCTCAATCGCCCGGCGTCCGCCCTGGGTCAGGTAACGCCCTCGATTGCCCGAGTGGCCAGCACGCAACGGCCACGTTTTCACTAGCGGCAAACAACCGGCCAGGCAGGGCAAAGCGCAGCGATCATGCTCCATCTGTTCAATGGTTTTCAGGACCCTTTTGGCGGCAGTGACCTTGAGGCTCTGGAGCTTTACCGACTGTTGAGTGCCGATACCAAGGTTCACCTGTGGGCAACCTCCTCCAGGGTTTCCGGTGAGCTGATGCGACACTCTCCAATTCGCCGCATATCGCCGCAAACGCGGAACGTGCCTGATGGCGGCACCTATGTCTTTCTCGGCGCGCATTGGCGCAACAAGGTGTGGCCTTACCTGATCCCACGACCGCGCCGGCTGATCTACGTCTTCAATACCTTTCACCCGAAAGTCATCGCGCTGACGACACGCATGCCCCGCATGCTGAATTGGCCCGACGCCGAACTGGTGCTGATTTCCGATTTTCAAAAACGCTTGCTGCGGGTCGATGGCGTCGTGCATCCGTCGCCAATCGACATCGAACGTTTCTCGCAACGGCGGGCGAGGCCGGATGGTCCGTTCACGGTGGGTCGGCTGAGCCGCGATGCGCCAGACAAGCATCACGCCGACGATGTGCCGCTCTACGAGGCATTGCTGGCGGATGGCGCCGCGGTGCGGATTCAGGGCGGGATGCCGCTCAAGGACACGCTCGCGCCGCATCCGCGATTGGAACTCCTGCCGCAGGGCCAATTTGCGGCTGAAGAGTTCCTGCTGACGCTCGACGCGTTCTACTATCGCACCGGCTCGAATGTGGTGGAGACGTTCGGCCGCGTGGTATTCGAGGCGATGGCCTGCGGCTTGCCCGTGGTCTGCCATTCGCAGGGCGGCTATGCCGACCATATCAGGCATGGCGAAAACGGTTTCCTGTTCGAAACGACGCCACAAGCGGCACGGATCCTGGCCGATCTCAAAGTCGATCCGGCGCTGAGGGCGGCAGTAGGGCTCAAGGCACGGCAGACGGTAGAGCAGCTGTATTCGCCGCAGGCACTTCGACAGCGGCTGGATTTCTATCTGCGTTAGCGGCACACCATCCCATGGGCCGTGCCGATCCCCGCGCAACAACATGCCCGGCGTGTTTGTCATCGATCCCGACATCGCGCTAAAGCTGGCACGCAAACGAGCCATCGGGGCGGACTGGCAGCGGCGCGCCACGGACTGAGCAGGACTTCTTGACGATGACATTGATGGGCGCGGCGGCACTGCTGATCCTGATCCTGACCTATGCCGGTGTCGCCATTGGCCGCATCCCCGGCCTGCGCCTCGACCGGGCGGGGATCGCGCTGCTCGGCGGGGCCGCGATGGTCGCCATCGGCGCGCTCAGCATGGAGGATGCCTACCGGGCGATCAATTTCGACACCATCACGCTTCTGCTCGGCATGATGATCGTGGTGGCGCATCTGAAAGTGTCAGGCGCCTTTCGCGGCCTGGGCGCCATCGCCATCGAGCACGCGCACGCGCCCTTGATGCTTTTGGTGATGGTGACGCTGCTGACCGGCGTGCTGTCGGCCTTCCTGGTCAATGACGCCATCTGCCTTGTCATGGCGCCGATCGTCGTCCACGTCACCCGCGTCATCAAGCGCAACCCTATCCCCTATCTGATCGCCACCGCCACCGCGTCGAATTGCGGCAGCGTCGCCACCATCACCGGCAATCCGCAAAACATGGTCATTGGCGCGCTGTCGGGCATTTCCTATCCGGCCTTTTCGGCGGCACTCGCTCCGGTCGCCCTGTTCGGCCTCGTTGCGGTCGTCGTCATCATCCGCGTCGTCTACCGGGCCGAATTCGCCCGCACGGTCCAACTGACGCCCGAGGTCTCGCGTGGCCGCATGCACAAGGGGCAGGTGCTGAAGGCGGTGGTGGTCTGCATCGGACTGGCAATCGCCTTCTTCGCCGGCGTGCCCGTCGCCAAGGCCGCACTCATCGGCGGCGCCATCCTCCTGCTCACCCGCGCCATCAAGCCGGAACGCATCTACCGCGAGATCGACGGCCCGCTGCTGTTCATGTTCGCAGGTCTGTTCGTGGTGGTCGCCGGCGCCGAAAAGACGCTTCTCACATCAGACATGATTGCCTCGGCAAAGAACCTCGGGCTGGACGATGTCTGGCGCCTGTCGGGCTTCACCGCGGTGCTTTCCAACATCATGAGCAATGTCCCGGCGGTGCTGGCGCTCCGGCCCTTCATACCCGGCCTCGAAAACCCCGAGCGCGCCTGGCTGGTCGTCGCCATGAGCTCGACGCTGGCCGGCAATTTCACGCTGCTGGGTTCGGTCGCCAACCTGATCGTCGCCGAACAGGCGCGGGCCGCCGGCACGCAGCTGTCGTTCGGCGCCTTCTTCAAGGTCGGCTTGCCGCTGACGCTGATAACGCTTGGCGTGGGCACGGCATGGCTGGCGTTTGGATTCTAGACCTGGCTGCTTGAGGTCCGCGCCCGTACAAGCGTTGCGGCGGCGTGTCCTGCCGCCCCGATATAATCGGGGTTGTGGTGGATCAGCATGCTCGAGAAGGCGCCGTCCATGAGCAGCACGATCTCGCGTGCCAGCATATGCGGCGCCGTGATGCCGCGGGCCGACAGTTCGGCGGCGAGCCATTTTTCGAAATTTGTCTTGTGCCGCGATCCGGCCTTGACTGCCGGGTGTCCAGGCATCGAGGCAAGCTCCGCGGCCGTGCGCAGAAACCCGCATCCTTTCCATTTGGGATGGCGGGCGACGCGCGCCAGATTGGTGAAAATCGCTTCGACCTTGCGGTCAGCACCACCTTCAGCGGCATCGAACCAGCCGGCCATCTGCTTCAGATTGGGTTGGTCGCGGCCATCGAGGTAGGCAGCGATCAGATCGTCCTTGCTCTTGAAGTGATAGTACAGAGTCCGCTTGGTCAGCCCGGCTTTTTCGGCGATTGCATCGACGCTGACGCGGCCAATCCCTTCGGCATAGAAGAGCTTCGTCGCGGCATCGACGATGCGTTTGCGGGTGGGACTGGACGCTTCAGGCATGGCGTTGAGTATACCGACTAGTGAATATACAAGCAATCGAAAACCTGATCCTTTCCGGTCAACGCATGCTGGAAAGGAAGCCGAATGACCGATCTTGTCCTGGGCGAGACACGTGACGGGGTAGCCGTCCTCACCCTCAATCGTCCCGAAAAACTCAACGCGCTGAACTATGCCCTGATCGATTGCCTGCTTGCGATCCTCGATGACATTGAGGTCGATGACAGCGTCCGGGCGGTCATTCTTACCGGAGCAGGGGAGCGGGCGTTTTCGGCCGGTGGCGACATCCCCGAATTCGCGGCCAGTGTGGCGCTTGGCGTCGATGTCGCGATGCGTGACTTCGTCATGCGCGGGCAGCGGCTGACGGCAAGGCTGGAGGCCTTCCGCAAACCCATCATCGCCGCCGTCAACGGCATTGCCTTTGGTGGCGGCTGCGAAATCACCGAGGCCGTGCCGCTCGCCATTGCCAGCGAACGCGCTTTGTTCGCCAAGCCGGAAATCAACCTTGCGATGCCGCCGACCTTTGGCGGAACGCAGCGTTTGCCCAGGCTCGCGGGGCGCAAGCGGGCGCTGGAACTGCTTTTGACCGGCGACTGGTTTCCGCCGCAGCGCGCTCTTGAGCTTGGCCTCGTCAACCAAGTGGTGCCGCATGGCGATCTGATGCCGGCCGCGATCGGCCTGGCCAGGCGTATCCTGCGGCACTCCGAACTGGCGGTCGCCAGCATCCTCACGGCGGTGACGCGCGGCCTCAACCAGAGCATAGCCGAAGGCCTGCTGGTCGAGGCCGAGCAGTTCGCCCGCATGGCCCCGACCGCCGATCTGCGCGAAGGGCTCGATGCCTGGATCGCACGCCGCGAGCCGGGCTATGACGGCTCGTGGACGCATATCACGCGCCCTGACGAGGCCAGGCGAGCCTCGTTGGCGCTGGATCAGGGCGCCACCACCAAACGGCCTTTCATGTTGGGGTGGAAGCGACAGAAGTAATCGGCCGGTCCCGCGGCCTTCAATGTCAGGCTTGCGGATTTCTTCGGCGGGATCATCACCTCCCAGCCACCTTTCACGGTGGCCGTGTGGGCGAACGCATCCTTGTTCACCCACTCGATCGTGTCGCCGACCTTCGCCTCGACGGTGGCTGGCGAGAACGCCAGCCTGTCGATGGTGACCTGGATGGTTTCAGCTTGCGCCGGAACGATGCCGACGGCCAGCGTCAAGGCAACCCACAGATGGCGTTTCGGCATGATGCGGGTCCCTATTTCAGCATGCCGGCGACGTGTTCGGCATGCTGCTCATGGCCCTGGAATATCTTCAGGCCGGTTTCCAGCAGGCTCTTCAGCTCGGTATTCTGCGCCGACGGGATCAAAAGGGTTTCGAGCGCGCCGTTGACCTGCTTGTGGTAGGCGACCTCGTTGTCGACATAGGCCTTATCGAAGGCAGCACCGTCGAGCTTGGCCAGCTTTGCTCTCTCCTCGGCGGCCGCCTTGCTCAGCGCCTGGCTGGTGGCGTTGTCTTCCGGCGTGACCTTGAGTTTCTTCACCAGGTCTAGCGCCTGCACGTTCACGGCCTCGTGGTCGCGCACCATGTCTTTGGCGAAATCCACGACCTCCCTGGTCTTCGATTTCTCGATCGCCAGTTTGGCCGCTTCAACATCGATGACCCCGGCCGTGTAGGCGATATGGGCGATCTGCGGGTCGGTCGGCTTGTCGGCCGCTTGTGCGAACGGGGCAGTGCCAAGCAGCAGCAGGGCGGCGAGCGCGGCAGTGTGTCGGATAGACATGGCATCTCCTTCGTCCGGACGCTGAAACCGCGCCGGACAGTGTTTCTCGGTTGACGATCATTGGATGCTGGCCGGCGGCAAACGTTCCCGCCAAAATCAACTGAATCGGGTGAGGGTCAGCTTTCCAGCCCGAGCCGCCGCATGACGGCGCTGGTCAGCCTTTCGCAACGTCGGCCGGCGAAGGGGAAGGCATCGAGCAGCACCGGCCCGATCTGGTCGTCCAGCGCCTTGCGCAACAGGGCGCGGGCACGGTGCAGCCTTGTCTTTACCGTTTGTGGCCGCACGCCGAGAAGATCGGCGGTCTCTTCGATGCTCAGCCCCTCGATCACCCGCGACACGAACACCGTCCGGTAGACATCGGGAAGGCTGTCGGTGGCCCGCTCGACCAGCTGGAGGATCTGCCGTTGCGCCATCGTCCGCTCCGGATCGTCGCTGTGGTTGAGAGGGAACCGGATGATCTCGGCTTGCGGATTTTCCGGCAGTGCCACCGTTCTGCGCCTTTTGCGCAGGCGGCCGAGCGCCTCGTTGATGACGATGCGTGACAACCATGTGGCCAGCGAGGAGTCGCCTCGAAACGCATCGAGATGGGCGAAAGCCTTGACATAGGCCTCCTGGACGATGTCCTCGGCCTCGCTGTCATTGCGCACGACGCCGCGCGCGATCCGGTAGAGCCGCTGATTGTAAGTCTTGATGATGGTGCGGAAGGCATCGCCGTCGCGGGCCAGCGCCCGCCGCACGAGCTGCATGTCGTCTGACGCAGCAGCAGGCACGGCCGTCAACACAGCGGGCATGGCCAGTTTCCTCAACCCGATCTCCAGACTGGAACCTCGATTGAGAGATTGGATGCTGTTGCCGGCAAAAGGTTCCCGAACATTTTTCGCCGATCCGACGGGAGCTACCCTACCGCGCCTGGTGAGGGCCTGTCAGCAGCCTGCAGGCGCGCGGTGGCCGCCAGGAGATCGGTCTGGGTGATCAGTCCGAGAATCCGCTTGTCGTCGTCGACGATGATCACCGCATGGCTGCGGCCGTCGGTGAGCACGGGCAGCAGGCCCATGGCGGTGAAACCGGCCGCGGCTGTGGCCGCGGGCGATATCACGGATCCAACCGTGCCGGAGGCCAGCGTCAGCTCCCGCAATCCCACCGTGCCTGCCAGCCTTGCTTCGGCATTGACGACCGGCAAGGTGCGGATGTTGTGGTCAAGCAGCAATTGGCGCGCCGCCTCGGCCGAGGTGTGCGCGTCGACCGAGATCACGTCGCGCGACATGATGTCCTCGCACAGAAGGGTCTTGTGCGCGCGCACCATCGCCTGCAATTCGACTTGCCGCAGCAGTCGATCGAGATCGTTGCGATCGATATCGAACGTCTCGTCGAGTGCTCCGAGCGCGGCATCGATGTCTTCGGACCGAAAGCCGACGCGCGACTGTGCCGGCGGATCGACGGTGCCGTGGCTGTTCGCCGGCGCTGAAACCGGCACATGCGGATAATTGCGCCGTGCCAGTCTGTGGAAGCCGTAGCCGAGCGCCACCAGCAGGATCGAGTTCAGCGCCACCGGCACGAATGGAAACAGGAAGCCGGCGCTGATGACGGCAGGTCCTCCCAGCACCGCGGTCAGGGCGGCGGCCCCGCCCGGCGGATGCAGGCAGCGGGTGAACGACATGGCGGCGATGGCCAGTGCCACCGCGATGCCGGTGGCAAGGGCGGTTTCGTGGATGAAATGCGCCACGATCACGCCGACCAGTGCCGATATCGTGTTGCCGCCGATGATCGACCATGGCTGCGCCAGCGGGCTGGCCGGCACCGCGAACAGCAGAACCGCCGACGCCCCCATCGGCGCCACCAGCAGCGGCACGTGCGGACCGTTACCCAGCACAAGGCTGGCGATCACACCGGTGAGCGCAATGCCGATCGTCGCGCCGATGCAGGCAACGAGGCGCTCGCGTAGCGTCGCGCCGGCAAGAATGGGAACAAAGAGGCGGAAGGCCATGACGTCGAAAACTCTGCCGGTATTCCAGGGGGAAGGAGAAACCGCGATGATCGCACCGCCGCAATGGCGCGACCCCGTGGAATTTGAAAGCCAAATTGATCCGCGAAGCCGCGGTTTGTGGGAATAGAATTCCGTGACCTTGTCGCAACAATCGCCGTGGTGCCGATTTGGCTCCCAGGTGAAGTGGCGGTTCACCAGTCTTTCGAGGTGCTTGCGCTGGTCCGCTGAATCAGCGTGGCGGGTGCCCCGATCGTCAGGCAGCGGCCGCGGCGGCCAGGCCGCGCGAAATATCGGCCTTCAGGTCGGCGACATCCTCGAGCCCGATCTGCAGGCGGATCAACGGACCCTCATAGGGCGCTTTTGCAACAACGCGGTCGCCAAGCCAGACCGGCACGGCAAGGCTCTCATAGCCGCCCCAGGAATAGCCGAGACCGAATATCTGCAGCGCGTCGAGGAAGGCGTGCTGCTGCTTCTGGCCGCCGCCGGCAAGCACGATGGAAAAGATGCCGCTCGAGCCGGAGAAGTCGCGCTTCCACAGATCGTGGTCCGGATGGCTGGGAAGGGCAGGGTGGAGCACGCGCGCCACGCCCTTCTGGCCCTCGAGCCAGGAGGCGATGGCAAGCGTGCTGCGCTGATGGTGTTCGAGGCGCACGCCCATGCTGCGCAGGCCGCGCAGCACCTGGTAGACATCGTCGGGTCCGGCGCAGCAGCCAAGCGTGCAGAAGCTTTCATAAAGATGCTTCCAGCAGCTTTCATTGGCCGACACCGTGCCGAGCAGCACGTCGGAATGGCCGGCCGGGTACTTCGTCGCCGCATGGATCGAGATGTCGACGCCGTGGTCGAGCGGACGGAAATACAGCGGCGTCGCCCAGGTATTGTCCATCATGACGATGGCGCCAGCGGCATGCGCAGTCTTGACGATGGCCGGGATGTCCTGCACCTCGAACGTGTTGGACGCTGGCGATTCCGTGAACACCACCTTGGTATTGGGCTTGATCAAAGCGGCGATGCCGGCGCCGAGATCGGGGGCGTAGTACTCGACCTCGACACCGAGCCGCTTCAGCATCGTGTCGGCGAAGTTGCGGGTCGGGTGATAGACGGTATCGACAATCAGCAGATGGTCGCCCGCCGACACGAAGGCGAGCAGCGGTATGGTCACCGCTGCAAGGCCCGACGGCACCACGATCGTGCCGGCCGAGCCTTCCAGCGCGTCTATGGCGTGGGCTAGCGCATCGGTCGTCGGTGTGCCGCGCGTGCCGTAAGTGTACTTCTGGCTGCGTGCCGCCATCGAAGCCGCGTCACGAAAAAGCACGGTAGAGGCATGCACCACCGGCGGATTGACGAAGCCGAAATAGTCGTGCGGATTGTTGCCCGAATGGGCAAGCCGCGTGTTGATGCCCATCCCGCCGCCAGAGCGCTCGCTGCCGTCTTTCGCCATTCTGCGTCGCCTTGTTTGATAAGCCGCTAGCCATAGTGCGGCGTCATGGACCGTGCAACAGCCAGCGCCCGCCAGGCGATGGACTTCGAATATGCCAATTCGTCGCGGCAAAAGGCGGCGATGCGGAGTACGGCATGACCCCGCGGCGCAGTGTCGGCGCTGCACCGGTCTCCGCCGATCGGCCTATTGTGGGCGGCGGTGAAAGGTATATGGTCTATTGCTAATATTAATCGCCGGATTGCTTCGATCAGATGCTGCCGGATGGTTGTCGCCGGTTGACCTTCTGGTCCTCCACGATCCGGATCGCGCTCACGAAGCGTGAGCGCGGCAAGGGAGGAATGCCATGCCGGACGTCAAATGGACAATGAAGGCGCGTGAATTCATCAACTGCAACTGCGCCTATGGCTGCCCGTGCCAGTTCAACGCCATGCCGACATACGGATTCTGCCAGGCGGTCGCTGGCATGGAAATCGAGAGCGGCCATCATGGCGACACCAAGCTCGACGGATTGCGGTTCGTCGGGATTTTCAGCTGGCCGGGCGCGATACACCAGGGCAGGGGCGAAGCCGCGGTGGTTATCGACGAGAGGGCGACCGAAGCCCAGCGTGCAGCGCTGCTTCGCATATTGGGCGGTCTCGACACCGATCCAGGCGCAACGATATTCCAGGTCTTTTCGACCACGCTGGAGAAATTCCACGATCCGATCTTTGCCCCGATCGAATTCAAGGTCGACGTCGACGCGCGAACTGGGCGGCTGCACGTCAAGGGCGTGACCGATGGCCATGGCGAGCCGATCAAGAATCCGGTCACCGGCGCCGAACACCAGGCGCGCATCGACCTGCCGCACGGCTTCGAATACGCGATCGCCGAGGTCGGGCGTGGCTGGACCAAGGCGACGGGCCCGATCAAGTTCGAGCTGGCCGATACGCACAGCCATTTCGCCAATCTGCATCTCACGCAGAGCGGCATCGTGCATTGACCTGATCCGATGGGCGACACAGCCCTCGAGGCGGTGCTGCGGCGCGACCGCGCGGTCGTGACGGCCGCGCTCGTCGTGATTGCCGCGCTCGCCTGGACCTATGTGCTGTGGCTCACCGCCGACATGGTCATGCCCGGTTCCCCCATGCCGGGCAGCATGGACATGGGCAGCATGGATATGGGCGGCATGGACATGGGCGCCACCGTGGCGCCCGGTTTCCGGTCCTGGTCATCGGCCGATTTCGCTTTCATCTTCACAATGTGGGCGGTGATGATGGTCGGCATGATGACGCCTTCGGTCGCACCGATGTTGCTGCTCTACGCCGGCGTCGGCCGCAAGGCGCGGGCGGATGGCCGGCCCATCGCTTCGACGGGATGGTTTTTTGCGGGCTATCTCGCTGTCTGGGTGGTCTTCAGTATTGTGGCGACCGGCGCGCAATGGCTGCTCGCCCATCTCGCCTTGCTCGATCCCTCGATGGCGACCGACAGTGCGATCCTCGGTGGCCTCGTCCTGATCGCCGCTGGTCTCTATCAATGGACGCCGATGAAGGGCGTCTGCCTGCGCCAATGTCAGGCGCCGATCGCGTTCCTGGCCAGCCATGGCGGGTTCCGCTCCGCTCCGCTCGGCGCGCTTCGGCTCGGCATCGATCACGGCGCCTATTGTCTGGGTTGCTGCTGGGCGCTGATGGCTCTGCTGTTCGTCGGCGGCGTCATGAACGTGCTGTGGATCGCCGGCATCGCCATCCTTGTTCTCCTGGAGAAAACGGTCCCGACCGGGCAGTTGATCCCGCGCGTTTCCGGCGCGCTGATGGCTGCGATCGGCGCCTGGCTCGTCTTCCGAGCCCTTTGAGAACATTCATTGTGGCCGGGCGGTATTGGCCTGCAACCGTCCGGTATCCCGTCAGATGACAGTCTTCTGAGATGGCAATTCATGGCGCACTGAGGTCAACAACGCCGTGGTAATACCTGGGATGGATTTAGCTGCCGCGGCCCGCATTGGCCCCGTATTGGCATTGAATGAGCTTTGCCGACTTTATTAGCGCTGCTGACTAAATCGCGAGCGCGTTTGTCTGTAAATCAGGCATTTGCGGCAATCGGTTTTCAAACTCTTTCGGTTTCGGTCATTTCCCTTGACCTCACGGGAATTATCGCCTTCGATGACATTTGTGAATGGGAGGCAGCGCGTCGGTTACGATGCGGGGTTCCGGGAATGGGCCGGAATGGGAGCTGCGTTCACACGGGAAAAAGATCAGGGTTTGCCCTGAAAAACAGAGAAAAGGGTCTGTGGGTCATGAAACAAATTGCTATCGGCATTCTTGGCGCCGCCGCCACGCTTGGGTTGATGGCGTCGGCCGCGTCGGCAACCACGCTCGACACCGTCAAGGCGAAGGGCTTCATCCAGTGTGGCGTCTCGACCGGCCTGGCCGGTTTCTCGGCGCCGGACGACAAGGGTGACTGGCAAGGCATCGATGCGGATTTCTGCCGCGCTGTCGCGGCCGCCGTCTTTGGTGACGGCACCAAGGTCAAGTTTACACCGCTCAGCGCCAAGGAGCGTTTCACCGCGCTGCAGTCCGGCGAGATCGACATCCTGTCGCGCAACACCACCTGGACGATCAACCGCGACACGGCACTTGGCCTGAATTTCATCGGCGTCACCTACTATGACGGCCAGGGTTTCATGATCAATGCCAAGAAGCTGCCGGGCGTCAATTCGGCGCTACAGCTTTCCGGCGCCGCCGTCTGCGTGCAGAGCGGCACGACCACCGAGCTCAACCTCGCCGACTACTTCAAGGCCAACAAGATGGAGTACAATCCGGTCGTCTTCGAAAAGCTGGAAGAGGTCAACGCCGCCTATGACGCAGGCCGCTGCGACGTCTACACCACCGATCAGTCGGGCCTCTATGGCATCCGCCTGACGCTGGGATCGCCGGCCGATCACGTCGTGCTGCCCGAGATCATCTCGAAGGAGCCGCTCGGACCCGCCGTTCGCCAGGGCGACGACCAGTGGTACCACATCGTCAAGTGGACCTATTTCGCCCTGCTGCAGGCTGAAGAGCTCGGGATCACCAAGGCCAATGTCGATGAAATGAAGAACTCGGCCAGCCCTGAGATCAAGCGCGTGCTCGGCCAGGAAGCAGATACCAAGATCGGTACCGATCTTGGCGTCTCCAATGACTGGGTCGTCAACATCGTCAAGGCCGTCGGCAATTATGGCGAAATGTTCGAACGCAATGTCGGTTCGGGCAGCCCGCTGAAGATCGCGCGCGGCATCAACGCGCTGTGGACCAAGGGTGGCCTGCAGTACGCACCGCCGATCCGCTGATCGAAATGTGATCCGGAAGGCAGGTTGTCTGCCTTCCGGTTTCTCTTTCCAGGGGACGGGTCGAATGGCATCGCAGGAAGTTCTTCGCGAGGAGCCCAGCCGCGGCTCCTTTATCAACGATCCGAAGGTCCGGGGCATATTCTTCCAGGCGCTGGTCGTCGTTCTGCTGGTGGTGGGCGTCTGGTGGATTGCCCACAACGTCATTGCCAACTTGACGCGCCTGCACATCGCTTCGGGCTTCGGCTTCCTCAAGGGCCGCGCCGGCTTCGACATCAGCGAGAGCGCTATCGCCTATTCGTCGGATTCGACCTATGGCCGCGCCATCCTGGTCGGCTTCCTCAATACTGTCATCGTCGCCATCGTCGGCATCATCACCGCGACAATCATAGGCTTCATTGTCGGCATCGGCCGGCTCTCGCAGAACTGGCTGATCAGGAAGATCTGCACGGTCTATGTCGAGGTGTTCCGCAACATCCCGCCGCTGCTGGTCATCTTCTTCTGGTATTCCGGCGTGCTGGCCGTGCTGCCGGCACCACGCGACAGCATCAACCTGCCGTTCGGCTCCTTCCTCAACCAGCGCGGCTTCTATTTTCCACGCGCCGTGTGGGGCGACGGCTCCTGGCTGATCTTCGTCGCTCTGCTTGTCGGCATCGCCATGGCGTGGTTCGTGGCGCGCAAGGCGCGGCAACGGCAGATGGCGACCGGCCAGCAATTTCCGGTGTTGTGGACAGCCCTGGCGCTGATTGTCGGGCTGCCGCTGCTCGCCTATGTGCTGAGCGGATTCCCCTTGAGTTTCGACTACCCGAAGCAATCGACTTTCAACCTGACAGGCGGCTTCCAGGTCAGGCCTGAGTTCCTGTCGCTGTATCTGGCGCTGTCCTGCTATACCGCCGCCTTCATTGCCGAGATCGTACGCGCCGGCATCAGGGGCGTCAGCAAAGGCCAGACGGAAGCTGCCGGTGCGTTGGGGTTGCGGCCCGGATCGATCCTGAGGCTCGTCGTCGTGCCGCAGGCCATGCGCATCGTCATTCCGCCGCTGACCAGCCAGTATCTCAATCTGACCAAGAACTCATCGCTCGCCATCGCCATCGGCTATCCGGACCTGACGGCGACCGCCGGTACGGTGCTGAACCAGACCGGCCAGGCTGTCGAGGGCGTGGTGATCATGATGGTGATCTATCTGGCCATCAGCCTTCTGACCTCGCTTGTGATGAACTGGTTCAACGCCAAGATGGCGCTGGTGGAGAGGTAAGGACATGCAAGAACATGATATGTCCTGGGTGCGCACCGAAATGGCGCTGGCGCAGCCGGCGCCGGCCGGCGTCACGGGTCTCGGTGCGTGGGTACGCAAGAACCTGATCGCTTCCGCCGGCGACACCATTTTGACCATCGCCGGCATCGCGCTGGTGGCGATGATCCTGCCGCAGATCATCAACTGGGCGTTCATCAACGCTGTGTGGACGGGACCCGACCGGACCGTATGCGCCACCGTGGCGCAAGGCGGCGTCCAGCCGGATGGCTGGACCGGCGCCTGCTGGGCTTTCGTCAATGCCAAATTCGGCCAGTTCATGCTCGGGCGCTATCCGATCGAGGAGCGCTGGCGGCCGATCCTGGTCGCCATCCTGTTCGTGGCGCTGCTGGTGCCGATGCTCATCCCGAAGGTGCCGCGCAAAGGGCTGAATGCCGTTCTGCTGTTCTTTGTGCTGCCGATCGTCGCCTTCATCCTGCTGGTCGGCGGCATGTTCGGCCTGCCGCATGTCGAGACCTCGCTGTGGGGCGGCCTGCTGGTTACGCTCAGCCTGTCCTTCGTCGGTATTGCCGTGTCGCTGCCGCTTGGCATCGTGCTGGCACTCGGCCGCCGTTCCAAGATGCCGATCATCAAGACGCTGTGCGTCGTCTTCATCGAGACGGTGCGCGGCATCCCGCTGATCACCGTGTTGTTCTTTGCCAGCGTCATGCTGCCGCTGTTCCTGCCGGAGGGCGTCAGCTTCGACAAGTTCCTGCGCGCGCTGATCGGTGTGTCGCTGTTTTCCGCCGCCTATATGGCCGAAGTGGTGCGCGGCGGCCTGCAGGCGATCCCCAAGGGCCAGTATGAAGGTGCGGATTCGCTCGGTCTCGGCTATTGGCAGAAGATGTATTTCATCGTCATGCCGCAGGCACTGAAATTGGTCATCCCGGGCATCGTCAACACCTTCATCGGCATGTTCAAGGACACCAGCCTGGTCATCATCATCTCGATGTTCGACCTGCTCGGCATCGTTAAGCAGAACTTCTCCGACCCGAACTGGGCAACGGCGCAGACGGCCAGGTCCGGCCTGATCTTCGCGGCCTTCGTCTTCTGGCTGTTCTGCTTCGGCATGTCGCGCTATTCAATGTTCACCGAACGCCGACTCGACACCGGCCACAAACGCTAAACAAAAGAACAAGGGGACCCTGTCATGGCCACCGAAAATGCCGTCAGCGCGGAAGAGATCAAGGTCAACGCCGCCAAGATGCAGATTTCCACCACCGATGTCGCCATCGACATCATCGCCATGCACAAATGGTATGGCGAATTCCATGTGCTCAAGGACATCAATCTGAAAGTGATGCGCGGCGAGCGCATCGTCATCTGCGGCCCTTCGGGCTCCGGCAAATCGACGATGATCCGCTGCATCAACCGCCTGGAAGAGCATCAGAAGGGCAAGATCATCGTCGACGGCAAGGAACTGACCAACGATCTCAAGAAGATCGACGAGGTGCGCCGCGAGGTCGGCATGGTGTTCCAGCACTTCAACCTGTTCCCGCATCTCACCATCCTGGAGAACTGCACGCTGGCGCCGATCTGGGTGCGCAAGACACCGAAGAAGCAGGCCGAGGAAATCGCCATGCATTTCCTCAAGCGCGTCAAGATCCCGGAACAGGCCCACAAATATCCCGGCCAGCTGTCCGGCGGCCAGCAGCAGCGCGTGGCGATCGCCCGCTCGCTGTGCATGAACCCGCGCATCATGCTGTTCGACGAGCCGACCTCGGCGCTCGATCCGGAAATGATCAAGGAAGTGCTGGAGACGATGGTTGGCCTTGCCGAAGAAGGCATGACCATGCTGTGCGTCACCCACGAGATGGGCTTTGCCCGCAAGGTCGCCAACCGCGTCATCTTCATGGACCAGGGCCAGATCGTCGAGCAGAACACGCCGGCCGAGTTCTTCGACCACCCGCGCCATGAGCGCACGAAGCTGTTCCTGTCGCAGATCCTGCACTAGGCCTTCGACGACCACGGGGAGCCCGGCTGAAACACTGCCGGGCTCTTTTGCGTATGGATGAGCGGGAGGCGGGCGTGTTGTGTCGCGCCGGGTCGCGTTTGCAGGGCCGCCATTCATGAAAAGACTGGGACGTTGTCTAGGCCTTCTGCTGATCGTCGTTGCGCTTGCCGCGACGATGGGCGCTCTCGTGCCGCGGCCGCTGTGGCGGCCGGCTGCCGCCACGCCGGCCACGGCGCGCCACGTCCTGGTGCTGAAGAATGCCATCCACACGGACATCGCCATTCCGGTCGATGATGCCGTGCGCCAGCGCTTCCACTTCCTGGTCGACGCCGGCATACCGGCCGACAGTCCGGAGGTCCGCTACATCGTCTTCGGCTGGGGCGGCCGCGCCTTCTACCTGGAGACGCCGACATGGTCCGAGTTGAAGGCGGTGCCGGTGATGAAGGCGCTGACCATCGATGCTTCGGTCATGCATGTCGATGTCGCCGGTGACATCGTCGAAGGGCGCCCGGACGTCGCGGGGTTCGACCTCGGTGAGGATCGGTTCGCGGCGCTGCTCGATTTCATCGATGCGAGTTTTCAGCGAGGGCCGAAGGGCCCGATCCTTGTTCCGGACGCGGCCTATTCCAGGTTCGACGGCTTCTATGAGGCGAACGGCCACTTCAACGCACTGGTCGGCTGCAACACCTGGACGGCGGCCGCCTTGCGCACCGCCGGCCTGCGCACTGGCTGGTGGAACCCGCTGCCTGTATCGCTTGGCCTGTCGATGCGGCTGTATAACTAGCTGTGCTCAAGGGCTGATATTCAGGCCCATGTTTCAGCGTCGAATGACTTTCTGCGGCTGCCAGCCATAGAGCCAATCCAGATCCGCCGCGAGTTTTTCCGACGAGCGCATTTTCAGGAACAGATTGCGCGCAATAGCCACGGGGCCCGTGGCATGCCAGGCGAGGCGGTTGACGGCGCCGCGACGAGCGACCCTTGCGACGCGCGGCCGCCGCAGGTTCTCCCAGATCTGAAGGCTTTGTGCTGGATCGGCAGGGAAGTCGGCGATGATATCGGCAAGCAGCGCCGCATCCTCGATCGCCATGGCCGCACCTTGCGCCGCGAACGGCGTCATCGCATGCGCGGCGTCGCCGATCAGCGCGATGCCGTCTGGCCTTGTCCAAGGCTGGTTCTGTTCGACAGTATGGAGCGGCCAAGTCAGCCACGCGCCAACCATTTCCACCAGTTCTGCAAGACCAGGCGCGGTGCCGCGCGTTGCGCTGGCGAGGATGCGTGGATCGGCATGGCCGGACCAGCCCTCGGCAATGCGCTCGCCTCTGGTGAAGGCGACGAGGTTGAAGGCGTCGCCCTTGCTGACGGGGTAGGCGACCATATGGAAGCCGGGGTGCAGGAAGGTGGTGACGCAGTCGGGAGCGCCGATCGCCGCGAAAGCCTGCCCCGCGGCACTTTGCGCGGCAATGGTTGCGCGCCAAGCCAGTTCGCCGGAAAACCGGCTTCTTGGCGAGGTCGCCCTTTTGGCCGAATCGACAAGCCCGCGCACCGACGACCAGACGCCATCGGCGCCGACCAATAGGAAGCCCTCGGCCGCGATGGTCTTGCCGTCGAACTCGGCCGTCGCGGTGATGCCATGCGTGCCGGTGGCAACGCTGCTGATCCGGGCGCCGGTGGTGAGATGGATATCCGGCATCTCGGCAACGCGCGCGGTCAGCGCGCTCTGCAGATCGGCCCTGTGAGCGACGAGATAGGGCGCCTGCCAGCGCGTTTCAGCGGCTTGTCCCAGCGGCACCCGTGCCAGTTCGCGCAGCGTTGCGGCATCCTTCAGCACCACCGCTTCCGGCCGCACTGCTACCGGCAGCAGACGGTCGAGTACGCCAAGCTGGCGAAGGATGCGTGTCGCGTTGGGAGAAAGCTGGAGGCCGGCGCCGACTGCTTCCAGGCGCTGCGCCTGTTCGAACACCCGTACCGAGTAGCCGCGTTCGGCGAATGCAAGGGCTGCGGTCAGCCCGGCGACGCCCGCCCCGGCGATGACGACTTGCCGGGAACGCGTGTCGTTCATCGGGCTTGCCGAAGGAATCAGGCGGCCTGGTCGATATAGATGCAGCCGGCCGGCAGTGTTTCGGTCGCCTTCAGCTTGGGCGAATAGCGGTAGAGGGTCGAGCAATAGGGGCAGACTTTTTCATTGTCGCCGCCCATGTCGAGAAACACATGCGGGTGGTCGAAAGGCGGATTGGCGCCGGTGCACATGAATTCCTTGACGCCGATGTCGATTGCCGGATGGCCCGCATCGTTCTGAAAATGGGGAATGGAACCGCCTGCCATCGTCGTCTCCTTAACGCAGTCTCTTCTGCATCTGGATCATAACAGGCCTCTTTGCAAGATCGATGAAATGAAACTGTCGCAAAAGCCTGTCAGAGGATAAGTTAAGCCGGTTAACCGGCTTGAGCGGGTGGGAAGAGCAGGAACCATGAACGAACTGAAGCCGGTGCAGAGCGAATTCGTGAACGTCGAGGTGGCCCGTCCGGAGGGCGGCAACCCCGATCGCTTCGTCAACCGGGAGTTTTCCTGGCTGCAATTCAACAGGCGCGTTCTCGAGGAATCGCTGAACCTCAATCATCCGCTGCTGGAGCGCGTCCGCTTCCTGTCGATCTCGGCCGCCAATCTCGACGAATTCTTCATGGTGCGCGTCGCCGGCCTCGCCGGCCAGGTGCGCGAGGGCATCACGCTGAAGAGCCCTGACGGCCGCACCCCCGAACAGCAGCTCGAACAACTGCTGCGTGAGGTCGAGCGGCTGCAGGAAGACCAGCAGAAGAGCCTTTCGGCGCTCACCGTGCTGCTCAACAAGGAAGGCATCGAGAGCATCACCCGCGATGCGCTCACCAAGGAGGAGAAGGTCTGGCTGGAAGACCATTTCCAGGAGCAGGTGTTCCCGGTGCTGACTCCGCTGTCGATCGACCCGGCGCATCCGTTCCCGTTCATTCCCAATCTCGGCTTCTCGATGGCGCTGCAATTGCGCCATCGCAAGAATGGCGAAGAGATGAGCGCGCTGCTGCGTCTGCCGGTGGCGCTGAAGCGCTTCATCCGTCTGCCGGACCGCAAGCATCATGTTCGCTTCATCCCGCTGGAAGAGGCTGTCGGCCTGTACATTGGCAAGCTGTTCCCCGGCTACGAGGTCAAGGGCTCTGGCACGTTCCGCATCATTCGTGACAGCGATATCGAGGTCGAGGAGGAGTCCGAGGATCTGGTGCGCCTGTTCGAAACGGCGCTGAAGCGGCGTCGGCGCGGTTCGGTGATCCGCATCGAATTCGACAGGCTGATGCCTTCCGAATTGCGCGACTTCGTCGCCGGCGAGCTTGGCGTGTCGTCGAGCCGCATCAGTGTCCTGACCGGACCGCTGGCGCTCAGCCAAATCTCCGAGATCGTCGCCGTCCCGCGCGACGATCTGAAATTCACGCCCTACAATCCGCGTTTTCCCGAGCGCATCCGCGAGCATGGCGGCGACTGCTTTGCCGCCATCCGCGAGAAGGACATCGTTGTCCACCACCCCTACGAATCCTTCGATGTGGTGGTGCAGTTCCTGCGCCAGGCGATGGCCGACCCGGAAGTGGTGGCAATCAAGCAGACGCTTTACCGCACCTCCAATGACAGCCCGATCGTGCGCGCGCTGGTCGACGCGGCAGAGGCCGGCAAGTCGGTCACGGCGCTGGTCGAGCTCAAGGCACGCTTCGACGAGGAAGCCAACATCCGCTGGGCGCGCGACCTGGAGCGCGCCGGCGTGCAGGTGGTGTTCGGCTTCCTCGAGCTGAAAACCCATGCGAAAATGTCGCTGGTGGTGCGGCGCGAGGACGGCAAGCTTCGCAACTACGTGCATCTCGGCACCGGAAACTACCATCCGGTGACCGCGCGCATCTACACCGACCTGTCCTTCTTCACCACCGACCCGACGATCGCCCGCGACGTCGCCCAGCTCTTCAATTTCATCACCGGCTATGCCGAACCGACGGATGAAATGCGGTTGGCGATCTCGCCGTTCACGTTGAGAAGCCGTATCCTGAAGCACATTGCCGACGAGATTGCCCATGCGGTGGAAGGGAGGCCGTCGCGCATCTGGATGAAGATGAATGCGCTCGTCGATCCGATCATCATCGACGCGCTCTATGATGCCGGCCGCGCCGGCGTCGAGATCGACCTTGTCGTGCGCGGCATCTGCTGCTTGCGGCCGCAGGTCCCGGGCCTGTCGGAAAACATTCGTGTAAAATCGATTGTCGGCCGTTTTCTCGAGCACAGCCGCATCTATTGCTTCGGCAACGGTCACGGCCTGCCGTCGGACGAGGCCATCGTCTACATCTCTTCGGCCGATCTCATGCCGCGCAATCTCGACCGCCGCGTCGAGACCATGGTGCCGATCACCAATCCAACTGTGCATGAACAGATCCTTGGCCAGATCATGCTGGGCAACATCATGGACAATCAGCAAAGTTTCGACGTATTGGCTGATGGAACCTCCCGGCGCGTGGTGCTGGAGGAGGGCGAGGAACCGTTCAACGCGCAGGAATATTTCATGACCAATCCGAGCCTGTCCGGACGGGGTGACGCGCTGAAGTCGCATGCGCCCAAGCGCATTGCGCAGTTCAAGCGTCGCAAGAAGAACGCCGCAGCGTCCAGCTGATGCTGTCTGATTCCCAGGGCCGGCTGCAGGACCGCCGACCGCTATCCATCATCGACATCGGATCGAACTCGATCCGTCTCGTCGTTTATGAGGGGCTGGCGCGCTCGCCGACCATGCTGTTCAACGAAAAGATGCTGGCCGGTCTCGGCCGTGGCATCGTTTCGACCGGAAAACTCGACCCCGAGGCGGTGACTCGCTCGATGGAGGAGTTCCGCCGCTTTCGCGCGCTTTCCGACCAGGCCGGCGCCGAGCATATGTATGTGCTGGCGACCGCCGCCGCCCGCGAGGCGGTCAACGGTCCCGATTTCATCCACCGCGCCGAGGATGTGCTGAAGACTGAGATCCGTGTGATCAGCGGCCGTCAGGAAGCCTATTATTCGGCCCTCGGCGTCATTTCCGGCTTTCACCCGGCCGATGGCATCGCCGGCGATCTGGGTGGCGGCAGTCTCGAACTGGTCGACGTCAACGGCGAAGCGATCGGTGACGGCATAACGCTGCCGCTGGGTGGCCTGCGCCTGCAGGATATGGCCAAGAACTCGCTGACCCAGGCGGCCAAGATCACGCGTGACGAACTGGCGAAGGCGAAGCTGTTGAAGGGCGGGCAGGGCAGGCCCTTCTACGCCGTCGGCGGCACCTGGCGAAATCTCGCCCGGCTGCACATGGAAATGACCAACTATCCGCTCGGCGTCATGCACCATTACGAGATATCAGCCGAAAGCGCGACGAACTTCCTCAAGCAGGTGGCCAAAGCCGAGATCGAGAAGGTCAAGGGGATCGAAGGCGTTTCCAAGAACCGCCGTTCGCTGCTGCCTTATGGCGCCATCGTGCTGCAGGAGATCATGACGGCGATGCAGCCGTCGAAGATCATCGTGTCGGCGCTCGGCGTGCGCGAAGGCTTTCTCTATTCGCTGCTCGACGCGGCCGAGCAGAAGGCCGATCCCTTGATTTCGGCCTCGGAGGAACTCGCTCGCCTGCGCTCACGCTCCGTCACCCATGCGCATGAACTTGTCGACTGGACCGCCAAAACCTTTGCCGCCTTCGGCATTGACGAGACCGAGGACGAGGCGCGCTACCGCCATGCAGCCGCATTGCTGGCCGACATCGGCTGGCGTGCGCACCCCGAATATCGCGGCAAGCAATCGCTCAACATCATTGCGCATGCGTCCTTCTTCGGTGTCGACCATCCCGGCCGCGCCTTCCTGGCGCTGGCCAACGCCTATCGTCACGACGGCATCTTCAACGAAGCCATCGCACCCGAGATAAAGGCACTGGCTTCGCCGCGTTATCTGGAGCGCGCCCGCGTGCTGGCAGCGATGATGCGCGTCGTCTATCTGCTGACGGCGTCGATGCCCGGCATCATGCCCAGGCTGAAATGGGAACAGCGCGCCAACGGCGTGCTGGCGCTGGTTCTGCCTGCATCGCTGGCCGATCTCTATGGTGAACGGCCTGCCGGGCGCCTGGCGCAGCTGGCCAAGATAACCAACCGCCGGCTGGTGCTGGCCGTCGAGGGCGGTCCCAGCGTCTCAGTGAAATAGGACGTTTCGGTGAAATGAACACGGCCTACCAGAGCGTGATTTATCGGGCGCTTCCCGATATCGGACCAGCTCGCTCGTGCTCATTTATCAGCGGCTTCGCGCTTAAGGACCGGCTTCCCCCAATCCGTCGCTGCTTCGCAGCGCCACCTTTCCCCCCCTCCGGAGGGAAAGGAAGGGAGCCTCGTTGGAAAAGCGTTGGCGGCAATAGGCTCGCGCCCTTCCTCTACCCCGTCGATCGAGGGAGAGGTGGCTCGGCGAAGCCGAGACGGAGTGGGGGTCGACCAACTCAGGCGCGTTTAAGCATAGATCAAACCGCGCCACGTTCGTCGACCGACCATGCGCCGGCGCCGGCCATGGCCAATGCCAGGAAGCCGCCTGATATGGCGATGTCCTTCATCAGCATCTGCTGGTGCAGGAAGGCGAGCATCGCGTCGCCGCCACCCTGGCCGTAATGGCCGATGAAACCGGCGGCGATGCAGAAGGCGGCAAGCAGCAGCGCTGTGATCCGGGTCTGGAAACCGACCAGGATGAGCAGCCCGGCGATCAGTTCGAACAGTCCTGTGCCCCAGGCGGCAAGTGTCGGCAGCGGCAGGCCGAGGCCGGCGAAATAGCCAGTGGTGCCGGCAATATCGGAAAGTGCCTGGAAGCCCGAAGGCACGAACAGGGCGGCGAACAGCAGCCGGGAAAGCAGGAGCAGCGCGTTGCGGGGCATGCGTTCACCTCCGTTGTCGGCCGCCGGTTGGCCTCGTCCCCGATCCTAGCAGAAATTCCGGACCGCAGATCGGCGGCATATACGGACAACGAAAAAGCGGCGCGGAAAATTCCGTGCCGCTTTTTTGTTCAGCTATTGCCAGGCTTGGCTCAGCCGCGCTTGGCGTCGATCGAATAGGCGCCAGCGCCCGAGGAGGCCAGCAGGAGGAAGCCGCCAGCGATGGCGAGGTTCTTGAGAAATTGGATCATCTGCATCTGGTCGGCCCAACCAGTGTGGGCGACCAAGCCGGTAGCCACCGTGAAAACCGCGAGCACCCAGGCCACGGCCCGGGTCTGGAAGCCAACGAGGATGGCGAGACCGCCGAGAAGCTCGATCAGGCCGACGACAATGGCCGTTACGGTCGGCAAGGGCAGGCCGAGGCTGCCGAAATAACCGGCTGTGCCGGCGATGGCAGTGAGCTTGCCGAAACCTGAAAGCAGGAAGATGACGGCGAGCAGGACGCGGCCGAGGAGGATGGTGGTCGAGGCATTGGAAGCGCCGGAACCGGCGACTGAAGTGTTGATGGACATGGTGGCTCTCCGAATGGGTTTGAATGACCACTCAGATAGACCAAGCCGACTGTTCACCAAAGCCGTCGATCCGGCAACACATTGTTCACAGCGCTTACATTTCCGTGATCGGGCGACTGACGCAAAATTCGCGTCGGGTCAGGTCGCGACGTGAGGAAATTCTCCCGTTGCGAAATGTCGGGTTTCTGGTTGACGCAATTCCGGACGGAAAACCGCAAGACACTTTTCCTGGAATTGCTCACCCCGGATGCGTCATGTCCTCCGGCCGCACCAGCCGGTCATAATCGGCTTCGCTGACCAGCCCGGTGGCCAGCGCTTCCTCGCGCAGCGTGGTGCCTTTTTTGTGCGCGGTCTTGGCGATCTTGGCGGCATTGTCGTAGCCGATGGTGGGCGCCAGCGCCGTCACCAGCATCAGCGAGCGGTCGAGTGCCGCCTTGATGTTGTCTTCCCGCGCTTCGATGCCGACGACGCAATTGTCGGTGAAGGAGACCGAGGCGTCGGAGAGCAACTGCACCGACTGCAGGAAGTTGTAAGCCATCAGCGGGTTGTAGACGTTGAGCTCGAAATGGCCCTGGCTGCCGGCGAAGGTGAGGGCCGCATTGTTGCCGAACACCTGCACGCAGACCTGCGTCATCGCCTCGCATTGGGTCGGGTTGACCTTGCCCGGCATGATCGACGAGCCCGGCTCGTTTTCCGGCAGCGACAGTTCGCCGAGGCCCGAACGCGGGCCGGAACCGAGGAAGCGGATGTCGTTGGCGATCTTGAACAGTGCGGCGGCCGCCGCGTTGATGGCGCCGTGCGAAAACACCATGGAATCATGGGCTGCCAGCGCCTCGAACTTGTTCGGCGCGGTAACGAAGGCGATGCCGGTAATAGTGGCGATACGATCCGCCACCCGTTCGGCGAAGCCAACCGGCGCGTTGAGGCCGGTGCCGACGGCGGTGCCGCCCTGCGCCAGCTCCTGCAGGCCGGGCAGCGTCAGCTCGATGCGCTTGATCGACGAGGCGACCTGCGCCGCGTAGCCCGAAAATTCCTGGCCAAGCGTGAGGGGGGTGGCATCCTGCGTGTGCGTGCGGCCGATCTTGATGATGTGCGCGAAGGCCTTGGTCTTGGCTTCAAGTGCCTTGTGCAGATGTTTCAGCGCAGGCAAGAGGTCGTGCACGATGCGCTCGGCGCAGGCGATGTGCATGGCCGTCGGATAGGTGTCGTTCGACGACTGGCTCATATTGACGTGGTCGTTGGGATGCACTGGCTTCTTGGAGCCCATGACGCCGCCCATCATCTCGATCGCCCGGTTGGAGATCACCTCATTGGCGTTCATGTTGGACTGCGTGCCCGAGCCGGTCTGCCAGACCACCAGCGGGAAATGGTCGTTGAGCTTGCCGTCGATGACCTCTTGCGCGGCCGCGATGATCGCCTTGCCGATCGCCGGATCAAGCCGCTGAAGGTCCATATTGGCTTCGGCCGCCGCCCGCTTGACGATGCCCAGCGCGCGCACGATCGACGCCGGCTGCTTTTCCCAGCCGATCTTGAAATTGCCAAGCGAACGCTGCGCCTGCGCGCCCCAATAGCGGTCGGCGGCGACTTCGATCGGGCCGAACGTGTCGGTTTCGGTTCTGGTCTTTGCAGCGGTCACGGGTCTCTCCTTGTCGAAGTCGGCAACGGCGTATCGCGTTGCACAAACGGCTTCAAGCGGAGAATGCGGGCGGCAAGGATGCAAATCGGTTGAAGGTGATCTCCCCCCTCGAGGGGGAGATGTCGCCGAAGGCGACAGAGGGGGTCAGTTCGACCGGGCGCAACTCCCCTAGCCGCCGGAACAGGCCGGCGCTTTACGCAAGGCGACCCCCTCTGGCCTGCCGGCCATCTCCCCCTCAAAGGGGGAGAAAGGCAACTCACCCGGCCGTGTATCCCCCGTCGACGGAGAAGATACCGCCACTGGTCCAGGCGGCCTCTTCGCTGGCCAGATAGACCGCGATACCGGCCAGATCGCCGGGGCGGCCGATTCTGCCGAGCGGATAGCTGCGCTCGACATAGGCCTTCAGCTCCGTCTTTGCCTCGGCCGGCAAATTGTCGACGGTCTTGCGCCGCATGGCGGTGTCGACCGTGCCGGGCGCGATGGCGTTGACGCGGATGCGGCGCGCGCCGAGTTCGAAGGCCAGCGATTTGGTCAGCGAGTTCAACGCGCCCTTCGACAGGGAATAGAGGCTCGACGGCCGCTTCGGGATCATCTTGTTGGCGAAATAGGACGAGATGTTGATCACCGATGCGCCGGTTGCCAGATGCGGCAGCAGGCCCTGGGTGAGGAAGAACACCGCCGTCACATTGAGCGCGAAGGATTGCTGGAACTGCTCTTGGCTGACGGTCTCGAACGGTACCAGGAAAGCCACACCGGCATTGTTGACCAGGATATCGAGCGGCCGACTGGATTTCTTCACATGCTCGACGACGACTGCGATGCCGGCCGATGTGGCAAGATCGGTCGACAGCGTCTCGATAGTGCCGCCGAGCTGCTTGCGGGCGGCGTCGAGCTTTTTGGTGTCGCGGCCGACGATCAGGACGTCCGCGCCCTCGCGTGAAAAGGCCTCGGCGATCGCCAGGCCGATACCGTCCGACCCACCGGTGACCAGCGCGCGCTTGTTGTGAAGTCTCATTCGACGCTCCGAGGGATTTCTGCCTCGGCGAGAGCACCGTATAGTGGCGGCCGTGGTCAAGCCGTCGGCCTATCCCCCGGTATGAACTTCGACCGCGGCCGGCGCAGGCCAGCCGAGGCCGGTCTACGCGCCGGCGGTCGCAAGCTCCCGCAGGGCCAGCCGGCCCGCGACATAGTTCTTGACCTGGCGGACCGCCTGTTCGCGCGAGACGCTGCCCGGCTGCAGGCCAAGCCGCAGCCAAAGCCCGTCGATCAGCGCGGTGACGCCGAGCGCGATGTCGTCGGCATCCGTCGGCGAGGCGAGGCCGCGCAGGCCCGACAACAGGTTCGAGCGCATGCGCGCATGGATCACCCTCTGGATACGGGCCATCTTATCGTCGCGCGGCACCTCGGCGCAGAGCGACAGCCAGGCATGGCATAGGGGAGGCTGGAACAGATGCTCCTCGAAATTGCCCTCGATCACCGCATCCATGCGTTCCATAGGGGTATGCGCCCGACGAAGCCGCGCGATCACCGCATGGCACAGGACGGCATTGGCCTCGCGCATCGCGTGCTCGAACAATTCCTGCTTGTTGCGGAAATAGTGCAGCACGATGCCCTTGGAGGCGCCGGCCTGGGCCGCCACCTTTTCTAGTGTCGCGCCGGCAATGCCTTCGCGCTCCAGCACCGCGAAGGCGGCCTGCCGCAATTCCTTGCGGCGTATCTCACTGAGACGCTTGAGTTTCACGGGATCGGTCCATGCATCGCGAATCCACGTTGACATTTTCGCCCGCTCACATCAAGAATTGACCCATGGGACAATAAAAAGACCAATTGGTCAATTCGATGACAATGAGGAGAACCGAAATGTTCCGCATCCTTGCAAATGGCGTCTGTCTTGCCGCGCTGATATTGGCCTCGAATGCGGCCCAGGCGGCCGAGGCCGAGCAGTGCAGGGCTGTGCGCATGGCTGAACCCGGCTGGAACGACCTTGCCTTCACCACGGGGGTCGCCAATGTCCTGCTGCAGGCGCTCGGCTATCAGCCGCAAAGCCAGGTTCTTGGCATCAACGTCATCTACGAGGGCATGAAGAACAGGGATCTCGACCTGTTCCTGGGCTACTGGGATCCGGCCATGGTCACCTATTACGAGCCCTACAAGAAGGAAGGCTCGGTCGAGAACGTGCGCGTCAATCTCGAAGGCGCCAAATACACATTCGCCGTGCCGACCTATGTCTGGGAGGCCGGCGTCAAGGACATCGCCGACCTGCACAAATTCGCCGACAAGTTCGGCAAGAAAATGTACGGCATCGAGCCCGGCTCCAACCAGTTGATGATGGACGCCATCGCCGATCCTGCCTTTGGCCTGGACGGCTGGCAGGTGGTCGAGTCCAGCGAAGCCGGCATGCTTTCCGAGGTCGGCTACGAGATCAAGGAAAAGCAGTTCATCGTCTTCCAGGGCTGGGCGCCGCATCCGATGAACACGATGTACGACTTCAAGTACCTGACCGGCGGCGACAAGTTCTTCGGCCCGAACTTCGGCGCCGCGACGGTGACGACGCAGGTGCGCAAAGGCTATCTCGATCAGTGTCCCAACGTCGCGCAGTTCTTGAAGAATCTCGCCTTCGACATCGATTTCGAGAATGTCGGCATGGGATATCTGATCAATGACGGCATGAAGCCGGAGGACGGGGCGCTGAAGGCAATCACGCTCAACAAGAACCGCCTCGACGCCTGGCTCGCCGGCGTCACCACCTTCGACGGCCAGCCTGACCTTGCCGCGGTCAAGGAAAAGCTCGGCCTGTGAGAGCGGCGGTGCTGAATGCCTGCGCGGACCAGAACGCCTGGGCCGGCCGCAAGCAGTTCGTCGCCGTCGGCGATCTCGACATCGCCTATGTCGAGATATCAGGCGTCGAACCGGCGCTGCTGTTGGTGCACGGCTTCACCGACACCAGCCGCAGCTTTTCGCTTCTGGCGCCATACCTGGCCGGCCGCCGGCTGATCATGCCGGATCTGCGCGGCCATGGCGCCTCGCAGGCGGGGAAGGGCTGCGGCATCGCCGATTTCGCCGACGATATTGCCGGGCTGATCCAGATTTTGCGGCTCGACCGGCCGATCGTCGTCGGCCATTCGCTGGGCGCCATGGTGGCTATCGCATTGGCTGGGCGCCACAGGAAGCTCATCGGCGGGCTGGTGGTCCTGGCCGGCACGTTGAAGCCCGACTTCGCGCGGGATCATCCGCTGGTCGCCGGCGTCCAGGCCCTGCGCGACCCGATATCGCCGGCCGATCCGTTCTACGCCTGGTGGCATGCCTGCCGGCCCGGCGTGCCCCCAGCCTTTCTCGCTGGCCTGGCGAATGACGCCTCGGCAATGCCGGCGCCGCGCTGGCGAGCGATCCTGGAGGAAATCCGCCGCGCCGATCTGACTGATGCGGCGCGAGCCGTGCAGGCCCGGACGCTGATCATCGCCGGCGCGTGCGACCCGCTGTTCGGCGAGGCGCACCAGCAGGCATTGCTGCACGCTCTTCCCGGAGCCGTCTTCGTCCGCGCCGAGAGCTGTGGCCACAACCCGCATTGGGAAGATCCGGCCCTTGTCGCAAAGGCCATCATCGAGGCATTTGAGGCTTAAGGGCGAGGACTGGTGGCTAGGCGAACGATCCCGCCAAAGTAGTCCAATGATGAACCATCGAAGCATGGGAGCAAACATCTAGACTAGGCGGCGTTGTCGCGCACAAGCTGGTGCTTCGATCGGTCTAGACTAGAGGTTTCCTGCAAGTGATTGCAGCCTTCCGGTCGTAAATCCGCAAAGCGCTTGACCTGATTTCGCCCGCCGCGCTTCGCGGCGTAGAGAGCCTCGTCAACTGCCGCGAGAAGCTCGACGCCGCTTTTCCCGCCTTGCGGAAAGCTCGCGACGCCGAACGACGCCGTTACTGGAATGGTGATATTACCGTGCCGGACCGGCGTTGCTTCGATTTCCGCCCGTAACTGCTCGGCGCGTTCGCACGCGAGCTCTTCCGACATCTCGGGCATCACCAGCACGAATTCTTCGCCGCCATAGCGGCAACTGATGTCGCTGCTGCGCGAACGCCGCTTCATCATCGCCGCGGAGGTGCGCAACACGTCGTCGCCGGCAGGATGCCCGTAGTGATCGTTGACGATCTTGAAGTGATCGAAGTCGCACATCACGACGCTGACGGGGTGGCCTTTGCGGCGCGCGAGGGACAGCTCGCGCTCCAGCGCCGCATCGAGATAGCGGCGGTTGTAAAGTCCGGTCAATCCGTCGCGAATCGATTGCTCGCGCAGCAGATCGTAGAGAGACTGCATTTCGCGTTCAGCCCGCATACGCTCACTGACATCCATTACCACGCTGACGAGAACAGGCTTCCCGCCAAGATCCATGACGCTGCCGTGCAGTTCGATGTCGACCTCGGCACCGTCCTTGCGCCGGCCGCGGAATTTGTAGTCGATGACCTCCACTTTCCCACTGATCCGTCGGCGGACGTGTTCGGCCACGATCGCCTCATCCACGAGGGCCGCCACGTCGACCGGTCTGAGACCGAGGAGCTCTTCTGCCGAATAGCCGAAGATTTCGTCAAACTTCGAATTCGTAAAGGAGAATTTTCCGTCCTTGATGATCGCTATTCCGACCAGAGGCTGATTGACCACGCTGCGGAACATTGCTTCGGACTCACGCAATGCCCGTACAGCCTTCTCGTTGTCGCGCAGGGCCCTTTCCAGTTCTTCGGTGCGGCGTCGCACCTGATCTTGAAGAATGATCGTGGTCTGGAACGCACCGAACTCGGAACCGTTGGCGTCGCCGCTCGCGCGCTCCGCGCGGTTCATCAGCGCGCGGATGACCTTGTTCTGCCTGGCGATTTCCGTCAGCAGCACCTGCTTGCCTGAGCCGGGCCCGGATTGCTTGCGCTCAGCCATGTGGGCTCTTCGAGGCGCGGTGTCCGATCGCTATCCCGGTCAGTGTCTGGTTGACATGGATGCCTCGGTACTGTTCGCCATAAGTGTTGAAGCCGATGCCGTTGTTTCGCTCGAAGATGGAGCTGACCTGATCGGAAAGACCTTTCTCGGAAATCTCGAGCTTGCGCAGGATGCAATCACAGCCGAGCAGCAGCTCGGGTACACCGATCTCGCTCTGAATATGTGCGAACGCCGCGGCCATGTTCACCACAAGGTCGACGCTACGCGCTACGCGGAGCACGACCCCTTCCTCGATCGCGCAGTAGAACGTCAGACTGCCGTCCTGGTTTACCCGCTGAATGGAGCGAACATAGTTGGCCCCATCGATCAGCACCACCATCGGCGAGGACGCAAACCGGGTGGGCTGCAGGTCGTGCGGGTCAATATGGCCAATCCGCGCGTATTCCTCATCGGCCCGCAGTCCGTTGATCTCCCGCACCAGGCGATGGGTGGCGTCGGCATCGGTCACGACCAGCCGCTCCTCGGTCGGAACGAAATGCTGTATCTTGAAAATCCGGAACGGCAGGATGGTCGTGACCAGCACGATCACAGCCGCGTCCGGATGGAAGCGACCCCCGAAGTAGACATGGGTCTGGTTGAAGTTCAAACCGTCGCCGGCCGAACCGCCCACCAGTGGAATGTCGCCCAGCACGTTCTGCAACACGCGCGTCACCAGCTCTTCCCGTATTGAAAGACCATCGATCAACAGAAGTGCGAATGTGTTATCCGGCGTTGTCTGCGGCTCCAAACGTTCCAACTTTTGCAGGTGAGTCTGCGCGAACGCTTCACCGGCAGCAAAATCGAACTCCCGTAGCTGCCCGATCAACCCGCTCACCGCTGCGAACGACCCGGTCGCAAAGCTCGCGCCGGTGATGCTGTGGTCCCGGTAGCCCGCCGGACCGATCTCACCCGCAGTGGTGCAGCCAATGATCTGCACGTCGGCGAATTGCCGCTGCATTTCGTCTGCAAGCGCGTCGAGATCGTACTCACTGGAGCAAAAGAAAAGAACGAAAGCCATATCCGGCTGCGATACGCCGGCATGGAACTCACGCACGGCCGCGCGAGCATCCACGCTGCAGGACTGGCAGCGGCGAGTGTGCGCCGACGTTTTGACTACCGCTCCCTCATTACCCATTTGGTATCCTCCGCGCATGGACAATATCTATTGTTCGCGCAAGTTGGGTCCCCGGGGCTTGATCTGGATCAAAGCTCCTGCGGATTCGAACGACCCGATTTGCCGGTCGTTAATGCGGAGTTAAGGTCGGGCCATTACGGCGGCAACCTGCGGCTTTTGAATCGCCATGTGTCGTTGCGGGTCTCGACGATGTCGCAATGGAATAGGAGCTGGGCCTGATTAAGCGAATAGCAGGCAGCCGAGTTCGTCGAGGACAATGAAATCCATTGGCTTGTTGCTAACTTGATATTCGGACGAACAAGTTGATCAGATACAGTATTGAGTTGTCCGTGAAGAAGGCCCAATTCGCCGACCGTGAGTTGCGAGTGGTGCTCGGGCGGATGGGGTTGGCAATCACGCTGATCGGGGCTGGCGCGGCGGGGTTGCGGCGATTGCAAGCAGCGCCAGGAAGAAGACACGCAAAAGCCTTAACGCCCGACCAGCGATTGCGATGTGGGCGACAGCCGCAAAGTCTCCGTTGGTTTGGTCAGGCCAGCTTGCGCGGCCTGCCAAAAGGCCTGCCATGCCGGTGAGGCGGCGAGGGCGGCCTTGTGGCGAGCATGCGCCTCGGCACTGTCGAAGCCGGTGACGGACATGACGACGTTTTCATCAGCCCGCACCGGCAGGCGCGGAAAACTGTTTTCGGCATGCTCCGTAACGAAAGCGGCGAGCAGGCGTGCGCCTTGTGCCGTCATCAGCGGCGCCGTCTCAGTCTCGAAGCGGCTGGCGAAATCAACCTCCGTGCCGGGCTGCAAATGATGAATCTGGATAACAACGATGCCAGTCAGCGGCTTGTTTCGAAGGGCCTTTTCGCCGCTGCCCAGGCTTTGCCGCTGCCCGCCCGCGAGATCGAAGCCGGCGCCCGGCCAAGCCGGCTTGAGCAGCAGCACATCGTTGGAATCGATCATTGTTGCGTTGGCCGCATCGCGGTGCGCCGCCCAGACCGGCCCGCCATAGAAACCGGCGAGAGCATTTTTCCGCGCATCCATACCGTCGAAGCCGCGCATCCAGACGAACATGTCGGGGCGGTCGAGATCCCGGAACTGGCCGATGATGGTCATGCCGGCGTCCTCCTGGCCTTCGATCAATCTGCCGTCGAAGATGTCGATGAGCGTGTCGCGCTGACCGGGCTTCAGTGTGTATTGCCGAAGCTCGACGACAGGCGAGGCGAGCATCGGGGGTTTCAGCGTGGCATTCAGGGGCACGTTCATGCGTCTCTCCTTAAAACAGGATGATCATCCTGTTTGCAAAACAGACCGGTTGTCCTGTTTTGTCAATATGCTAAAGTTCGGCAATGTCAGCAGAGATGACCGTTCAGCCAAAACCGCGCCCAAGAAAACGCATCAACGACCCTGAAGGCATGCGCAAGAAGGTGCTCGATGTCGCCGAGGTCGCGTTCCAGGCGCGCGGCTATCATGCCTCCAGCTTCGGCGACCTGATGGCGGCGGCGGGTGTCAGCGGTGGCGCGCTGCATCACCATTTCCCGACCAAGAAGGCGCTGGCGCTGGCGGTGATCGACGAGCGTGTCGCCGCAGCGGTCGAACAGACATGGATCGCGCCGGTGCTGGCGGCGAGCACTGCACGCGACGGCGTGCGCGCGGTGTTCGAGGCCGTGGCGGCGGAACTGGAGCAGCAGGGTTTCGTGCGCGGCTGCCCGCTCAACAATCTGGCGCACGAACTGTCGCTCGCCGATCCGGATTTCCGCATTGCCCTTGCCAGTATTTTTGCCGGGTGGCGGCGGACGATTTCCGACAAGCTGCGAGCCGACCAGCAGGCGGGCAGGGATGAGGGCACGGACCCCGAGCGCTTCGCCGCGCTGGCGGTCGCCGCCTATTCCGGGGCGATGTCGATGGCCAAGACGGCGCAGGATGCGAGCGTGCTGCGGGATTGTCTGGCGGGACTGGAGCGGAGCGCGCTATCGCCTTCGCAGAGCGGATTGGCAGCCAAGCGACGCCGCAGGGTGCTGCTGCGACCAAGAACCCTTTGATGTCGGAGCGACAAGGGGATCTCGACGCGGCCGCTTTGACTTTGCGGCGCTACTGCGCCAGCGGCCTGATCGTCTCATAGCTGATGACGCTTTCGGACTTTGTACCCTCGTCGTAACGCCTCGCAAGCGCTGCTCCGAGGTCCGGCGCGTAGAGCGCGGTGAACGTGTCCAGCGTCTCGCCGGCCTGGTTCCTGATCGTCTCCTTGACCGCCAGCACCTTGTATTTGCAGTCACCCAGTGTGAAAATTTCCTTGCCCTTCACCGCGAGTTCCAGCGTCTTTGTGCCCTTCGGCTGTTTCTTCGGCGACAGCTCGACGAACTGCATCGTGCTCTTTGCGCCCGATTTCAGTGGGAACAGCTTTTTCAGGTCGCCAAGCGGGATCATGGCCAGATGGCCTGTGTCGCTGTCGCGAAAAACTTCGATCAGCCCGGCAAACAGGAACTGCGTCTGCGGCGACTCGGACTCATAGGTGTTGGCAACCGAAACCATGCCGCCGGCCGCTGGCCGGAACTCGCTGCGGATACCCGGTTTTTCCAGCACGAAGCCGGTCTTGGCGGCTTTCGCGTCGACGCATTCGGCGCCATGCGCGACGCTCGCCGTGGCGAGCAGGGTCATGCCGATTGTTGCGGCTCTCATCGCGTCCTCCTCTCCCCCGCGCATGTTGAACGTCAAAGACTGCCAGACCAGCGCGGCGGTGTCGATGCGTGGCGACGGCAACTGGACGGCAGGGGGCCGCCTGTGCTGAATTTCGCGCATGATGACTCGCTTGCCGATCCACTCGATTTCCCGGCGCAGCCTGCTGAAGCAGATGGCGGGATTTGCCGTGGCCGGCGCCTTGTCGCGCCCGGCATTCAGCCAGACCGGCCAGCGCGTCCAGTCCATCGACGCCACCTTCCTGTTCGTCGCCGATGTCCATGCCTGCCGCATGGCGAGCGGTTTGAGCCCCAACTGCCTGCAGGAAGGCAAGACAGACGCCGCGCTGCTGCGCAACGTGGCAGTGCTCAACGGTCTCGGCGACAAGGACTGGCCGGTCGAGATCAACGGCGTCGCCACCGGCCTGCGCTCGGCCGGCAGCCGCATCGGCACGCCGCTCGGCCTCGTCGTCGGCGGTGACATGACCGACGACGGCGGCGGCCAGATCACCCAGCCGAACGAGGGCACCCAACTGCTTCAGTTCAGCCAGCGCTACAGCCAAGGCGTCGGCCCCGATCGCGTGCACATGCCGGTCTATGTCGGGCTCGGCAACCATGATCTCGACCAGAACGGGCCGCCGCACCATGTCGACTGGTACCGGCGCGAACTGCGCGACTATGTCGAGGTCAATCATCGCGCCGGCGTGTTCTTCAAGCCGCCAGTGCCGGCCACCGATTATGATATCGACACCGACTGCTATTCCTGGGACTGGGGCGGCCTGCACCTGGTCCAGACGCATCGTTTCGCCGGCGACACTGGCCATGGCGCCGAGAGCAGCCTGCCATGGCTGAAGCAGGATCTGGCGACCTATGCGGCTGACGGTCGTCCGGTCATTCTGTTCCAGCACTATGGCTGGGACACCTTCTCGATAGAACGCTGGGATGCCGCCAAAAGGCACTACGACGATGACGGCGCTGGTGCGCCGCATTGGTGGAGCGAGGCCGACCGGCAGGCGCTGCTGGCGGCGCTCAAGGGCTACAATGTCGTCGGCATTTTCCATGGCCACCAGCACGAAACGCCGCTGATCTATCGCCGTGACGGGCTCAATCTGTTCAAGCCGAAGGCCGCCTATATGGGCGGTTTCGCGCTCGCCAGGGTGACCAGCGATGGCATGGACGTGGTGCTGGGCGAGGCGACCGGCGATCATGGCGAGTGCGCCTTCACCAATGCTTTCAGCAAGGGCTGGAGCACATGAAAAAGGCGGCCCTCGCGACCGCCTTCCCTAAAATTAAAGAGTGCTCCGCGATGTCGGATCAGAACGCCTTCTTGACCTTGTCCTTCACGTCGCCATAGGCCTTCTGCACCTTGCCGGCGATCTTGTCTGCCGTGCCTTCAGCCTGGGTCTGCCTGTTACCCGTCGCCTTGCCGGCGGCTTCCTTGACCGAGCCCTTGATCTGCTTGGCCACGCCCGCGACCTGATCCTTGTTCACCATTTTTCGCATCTCCTGGGAATTCATCCGCCGACAGGAACGGGCCCGGACCTGTTAGGTTCCGAATACCCGCAATTCGCTGTCGCGCGACCCGTTGCCTAAGGCAAAGCAATGCAGGTAGGTTCTGGCGGGCCGGATTTGAGGGCTGCCGGGATATTCGATGCGTTTTCGTCTTGCCTTTGCGGTCGTGCTCTCTCTGCTGGCGGCCGGCTGCGTCGCCGACGATGTCGGGCCGATCAACGTTTTGACATCTGAAGCGGGTCCCCCTTCGCCGACCTTCATTCCCGATCCCGGCGACGATGGCTCGACGGTTGTTGGCCTCGCCTTCTCCGGCGGCGGCACAAGGGGCCGCTGCCTTTTCCTATGGCGTGTTGCGAGCGCTGGACGACATCGTTATCGACGAGCAGCCGCATCGGCGCACACTGGTTGACGACGTTAGGATGATTTCCGGCGCCTCCGGCGGCGCCGTCACCGCCGCCTATTTCGGCTACAGGGGCAAGGACGGCTACCGGGATTTTCGCGAACGCTTCCTGATCCAGGATGCGGAAGCCAATCTCAGGAAATCGCTGTCGCCGCTCAACCTCGTGCGCGCCTACAATGGCGGCGTCAATGACCGCAGCGGCTTTGCCAAATGGCTGAACGACCATATCTTCGATGGCGCGACATTCCTGGCTTTCCGCAAGCCGGACCGGCCCATTGTCTGGATCAACGCATCCGACATCTACAACCGCACACCGTTCCTGTTCAGCTACGACACCTTCGCGGCGCTGTGCAGCGACCTCGAGAAGGTCCGGCTCGCCGACGCCGTTGCGGCTTCCGCCGCGGTTCCTGTCGTCTTCGCGCCGATCGTCGTCTCAGCCACCAGCCCGCATTGCGGCTACCACAGGCCGCCTTGGCTGGAGCGCGCATTGGCCGACCGCAACGCCTCGATCAGGCTCCGGGCCTATGCCAGCGCGCTCGATTCTTATCAGAACGCCGACCCGCTTGACTATGTGAAGCTGCTCGACGGTGGCCTGACGGACAATATCGGCGTCACCGGCTTTACCATCGAGCGCTCCGCCGCCGGCACGCCCTACGGCCCGCTGTCGCCGGTCGCCGCGGTCCGGCTGCGGACGTTGCTGTTCATCATCGCCGACGCCGGCAGCGACAGCGATGTGTCGTGGGGCAAATCCCTGCATGGGCCCAAGATTGGTGAGCTGCTCGACGCGGTGACCAGCACCACGCTGGCCTCGTCGGTGCGCGACGAAGTCGACGCGCTGACGCTTGCCGTCTCACAGTGGCAAGACGAACTGGTGCGCTACCGCTGCGGGCTGCCGGCCTCGACAGTCGCCGCCTATCGCGGTTCGGCTGGCGGCTGGAATTGCCGCGACATCCAGCTGGTGGTCCAGCATCTCTCCTTCGCCGACCTTGATCCGGCGATGCAGGTCAAGCTCAACGTCATTCCGACCCGGCTAAGGCTGCCGGTCGAGCAGGTCGACCTCACCATCGCCGCCGGCCAACAGGCGTTGCTCGTCAATGCCGCTATCGGCAAGGCGGTTGCCGCCATCCGCGCCCATGCCGGTATTTCGACAGAGATGGCCGCAGCGCAGGCAAACTGAGCAGCGGCTGGATCAGCGCGTCGCCGCCGAAACGCTTTGCCGCCGCAAGGCGCTGTGGCTAGTGTGGCGAAAAATTCCAGGGAGGCCTTCTTGGCTGAATTCACACTCTTCATCGGCAACAAGTGCTTTTCCTCATGGTCGCTCCGGCCATGGGTGGCGATGAGGCATCTGGAAATCCCGTTCGCGGAGGGTTTCGTGAGGCTGCGCACGCCAGAGACCTTTGCCAATCTGGCGAAGGTGTCGCCGACCGGCCAGGTGCCCGTCTTGAATCACAATGGCAAGATCGTCTGGGAAACCCTTGCCATCCTTGAATATCTGGCTGAGCTGTTTCCCGACAAAAAACTCTGGCCGGCCGATATCGACGCCCGCGCACTGGCGCGCTCGGCCGCGACCGAGATGCATTCCGGTTTCCGCGAAGTTCGCTACGGCTGGCCGATGAATTTGCGTCGGCCAAAAGGCCACAAGCCGCTCGATGCCGAAGGCGAGGCGCAACGCGAGCGCATTGAGGCGCTGTGGCGCGAGTGCCGGGAAAAATACGGCCAGGGCGGGCCCTTCCTGTTCGGCCATTTCACCGCGGCCGACGCCATGTACGCACCGGTCGTGACCCGCTTCGACACCTATGGCGGCACGCTTGCGCCGGATACGCGAGCCTATGTCGATGCCGTGCTGGCAACGCCGGCGATGCGGCACTGGTATGCCGAGGCGGCCAAGGAGACGTGGCCGGAACCCAGCCCGGACGAATAGGTGGATCCAAACGAAAACGCCCCTCGCACCTTTTATCGTGCGGGGGGCGTCTTTGCCATCAACCTTTCTTTCGATTGCTCTCATGAATTGCTGATGACACGGAATAAATGCGCGTTTGCGCGGATGGTTCCCGGATGCCGCGAATTTTTTTTCGAGTTGGTGGCAGCGTGCCGTTTAGCGTCCGGTTTGCCGTCATGCCAGATGTTTGGACAGGTGTTTTGGGAGAATTCCGCAGGTGTGGCGGATGCAGATTTGACAGCGCGCCAAAAGAAGCCTAGAAGCATTTCGTCGATATTTGTTTGACTGACTTTTGTTATCCGCGCTTTCGAGCGCGCCTTTGACGAACTTCCCACATCAAAAATCGAGACAAACGACGTTGTGCATCCGCATGGCGTCGAACGAATATTTGCCATGGAAAGGGTTCGTCATGAGCACCGGCACAGTTAAATGGTTCAACGCCACCAAAGGTTTTGGTTTTATTCAGCCTGACGACGGCTCGGCCGACGTTTTTGTCCACATCTCGGCCGTAGAGCGCGCCGGTATGCGCGACATCGTCGAGGGCCAGAAGCTCGGCTACGAGATGGTCCGCGACAACAAGTCGGGCAAGATGTCCGCCGACCAGTTGAAGGCGGCCTGAAAAAAGAATTCAGCTCTCCCGGTGACCACGGATGTACTGGCACCGGTGAGTGGCGAATTCGGGCGCATGGCCGCGGAGACCTGAGTTTCCACGGCATATCATGCGCATGAGAGGAGCGTGCCTTGTGCATCCGTCTGGATGCCCGGCGTTCTCTTACGGAAGGTCAGGCGGTGCCTGGCCTTTTTTCATTTTGCGCGTCTTGCCGCCGAAAGTGCGCTGCGCGCTGGCTTGGACGTGCTAAGGGACGCTCCAGCAATTTGAATCCGCTGCCGTATTGCTTTGTGCGTGGTCCTGACCGAAGACCCGGTTTCGCTCCATCGGCACAGGCTCCTGACAGGAGAAAGATTTTGACCGCTCATTCGAAGACAGTCGAACAGGCCGTGTCCTTGTTCAGCAAGACGCAAACCCAGTCGATGTCGCTCAACCGCATCAATTCCGAACGCGATGCCGTCAGCGAGGCGCGGGAAGCCAAGACCGCGCGCCTGCGCGAACAGCGCCTGGAGAAGGAGGCCGACGAGTTGGCCGCCGCCGCGGCGCTGGCCGCCTTGCCGAAGCGAGCCGGAAGACGCTGATGGCTACCAAGCGCGTGCCTCCGAAATTGATCGCCGCCGACTCGACCATCGCCGACGTTGTCGAAGGCCTCAACAAGCCGGTCGAATATGTACGCCGGGTGCTGGAAAAGCTGGAGCGCTGCAAACGCGCCCATGGCGATGCCCAGGTGCGGCTCGGTGTGCGCGGTCGCGCCGAATGCCCGAACTACCTGATCGAATATGTCCGCGAAGACGCCAAGACCCATGAGCGCGTGACCCATCAGGACGCCGCCTACAGCGGCAGCACGCATCGCGAGCTGGCAGTCCACCACATCGCGGAAGTCAGAAACTGGTCGCCCGAGGAAATGAACATCACGGCGGTTTCGGCGCTGATCGGCCGCCTGCGCAATCCGCGCGCACCATCATCGCGCTTCGTCGACGAGGACTGACATGGCCATAAAATTCTCCGCCAAGGACCAGCCGGCAGCCCCGGCTGCCGCCGCAAAACCGGCCAAGCCGGTTGCCGCGCCGAAAGGCGACGGGGCCGCCGAGACCGCGACCGATCTGTTCAAGTCGCCGGCCGAAGCGTCGTCGCGCAAGGCGGGCAAGAAGAAATAGCATCTTGCCGCAAGACGCCGATCGCAATCCTGCCGCGCCGGGGCTGTCTGCCGTGGTGCCCGCTGCAAGCCCTTTGGCGTCGCAACGCAGCACCGCTCCTGCCTTCGACTGCCAGAGCTGCGGCGCCTGCTGTTCCTATTCGGCCGAGTGGCCGCGCTTTTCCACCGAGGACGATGCGCAACTCGACCGTATCCCGGAACAATATGTGGCGGCCAATCTGTCCGGCATGCGTTGCGAGGGCGTGCGCTGCTCGGCGCTGTCCGGCGAGATCGGCAAGTCGACCGCTTGCGGCATTTACGACATCCGCCCGGATGTCTGCCGCGCCTGCATGCCTGGTGACGACGATTGCCTGATGGCGCGCCGGGCGCACGGTATGGCGCTCACTAATCTCCCTCCTTGAGGGGGAGATGGCCGCGAAGCGGTCAGAGGGGGTCGCCTCACATAGAGCGCCGGCGTCCTCTCGTCGTAAGAGGCGCTGGCACTTCATGCGAAGCGACCCCCTCTGTCGCCTTCGGCGACATCTCCCCCTCGAGGGGGGAGATTAAGCTCAACGCCGCTTGTGCGCCATTATCCGTCCCGATACCTTCCGCGCCGGGCAGGGCAGCGGAGGATTCCATGAGCATCGAATTTCTGTTGACGTCGCTGATCGTCGTGGCCTCGCCCGGCACCGGCGTTCTCTACACGCTGAGCGCCGGCCTTTCGCGCGGCGCGCGCGCCTCGATCATCGCCGCCTTCGGCTGCACGCTCGGCATCATCCCGCATATGGCAGCCGCCATCACTGGCCTTGCGGCGCTGCTACACACCAGCGCGGTCGCCTTCGAGACGCTGAAATATCTCGGCGTCGCCTACCTGCTCTACATGGCCTGGAACACGCTGAAGGAAAAGGGTGGCCTCAGCGTCGAGCAGGACGTGACGCCACGCTCGGCCGGCAAGGTGATTGCCACCGGTGTCCTCGTCAACGTGCTCAATCCGAAACTGTCGATCTTCTTCTTCGCCTTCCTGCCGCAATTCGTCAGCACCACCGAGCCCAATGCACTGTCGAAGATGCTGGAGCTCAGCTCCGTCTTCATGCTTTTGACCTTCGTGGTTTTCGTCGGTTACGGCATCTTCGCCGCTTCGATCCGCAGCCATGTCGTGTCGCGGCCAATGGTTCTGACCTGGATGCGCCGGACCTTCGCCGGCGCCTTCGTCATGCTCGGTGCCAAACTGGCGCTGGCGGATCGGTAGAAATCGGTTCGTGGATCCTGTCGTTTTTGCGCAAAATCCCCGCCCAGATAGTCAGAAGGCGAGCCCAGGGCCCGCCTTCATCCGCTTTTCAACTCCAGGCTAATGCATGTCGCCCAAAAGTGATCTCGGTTCTGGGAGAACGACATGCATAAAAAACAAAGACCTAAAGCGCGTCGCCTGGATCCGTTCAACCGCGACGCGCTTTAGGGCAATCATTTGTTTGCGCCGCCGAGGGCTTTCAATTTTTCGCAGAACGGTGCGTATGGTTTGCTCATCGCAGCGTCCTGGCATTCCTTCATCATCATGGCCTGATCGTCCTTGGACATCGCTGCCCAGGCCGCCTTCATTTCATCGTCGGATTTCATCGTCTTCATGCCCGAATCGGTGAAGAACGGCTCCATCATCTTGGGCGAGTCGAGCGCCCCGGCAAACGCCGTGCCGCTGAAGACAGCCAATGCGAGTGCTCCAAAGCAGGCGGTTCTAATGTTCATCACACGAGTCCTCCCTAGTGGTCTTTCTCGATCGTCGAATGGCGGTCGCGCCCAATCCTAGCACAGATGAAAGTAGCTTAGGATTAGCTAATATTGGTAGGAGGCCTGCCGATGGCGCTGACGGACCGACAGAGTGATCGCTATCCAGATGGACCGAAACGTCGAGGGCGGGCTCGGTCAGGGCCGCATTGCCGCCTGAATGACCGAGCCGCCAGGCTCGTGCTATACTCAGATTATGCTTCGTCCGCGCGCGGGAACCGCTCATGTCGGGTTACTACGGAACAGAGGTCCAGCAACACCTGCAAGCGCAGGCCGAAGCGAGTACCGGCTTCATCAATGCGACGGCTGGCGCATGTCAGACCGGTCGCACGATGGGCTGTGACGATGTGGATCGGCTGGGATGGGATCGCATCGACGGGTTCCTGGACCGCGACGGCGTCTGCGGCTTCCGCCTGATCCCCGCCGGTAAGGCCGAGAAACTCAGGTCTCGTCTGGCGGAACGGAACTTTCGCTTCGATACCTGGGACGTATTCTTGGGAGACCGGGCAAGCGCCCTGGCTGCCTCCGAGGCGATCATATCCAAGGGCCTGCCAGGTAAATTGACTGACCTGGATAGGCCGGTCCAGCCGGAACATGAATACACCGCCCGCATTCAGGCGCTCATGGGGGCGGCCGGTGTGGCGCCGTTCTCCGGATCGCTGCTGGTTGGAGGCCTTGGCCCGGCGACTACGGTGGCAGTCGGTAACGGCGACGGAACCATCGTGGCGGCGGCACATGGCTATCTCCCACACAACGCCCACAGCCCTTATCATCGATACGCCTGGGGCGGGCTCGTTGCGGTGTCGGAATCACAGCGAGGCAAAGGGCTCGGCAACTACGTCAATGCCCGCATGATCGTCAGCGTCTTCCACGATCTCGGCGCGACACACGTCTATGAGCTCGTATCGGCATCGAACGTGCCGTCTCGTCGCATGGTTGCTTCATGCGGCCTTCATCACGCGCAGGACCTTATCTGCGGAATTGCAACTCCCAACGACAGCGCACGGTTCACCCGGTAAGCGCTGCGGAATCCGGGATCCGATTATAGAAGCGGATCGTCGCCCGGTCGCCAGCGACGAAGGTCTCTTCGAGGTCGAAGGCGTGCCGGCCTAGGTTGCTATCGCCGACCACAGTTCGATACAGGCGGCCTTGTCGACGTGGCGGGCACCGTCCGGCGCCGGCGTGGTGTTCTCGATCACGCACTCTTCCCCACCAGTGGAAGGGCTGATGGTGATCGCCCGCGCCACCCGCGACCGCGCCCCGGTACAGGCCGTGGCCGACGAGGTCGCCGCGCTGATCGAAGCCGCGGTGCTGGCTGGAGGATGCCGCAATCGCGACGCGGCGATTTCCGCGGCCGAGATGCCATCGCCGGGGTCCTGATATCGCGACGCGCCTGATGTGGTCATGCGGGTCGCCAGAGGCGGCGGGCTTTCCTTGCGCAGCTAATCTACAATGTCTTTGCGAGCGGCTGAAGCAAGGAAGGCCGAGCGTGTCTGTCCGCGTTCACGAGCCGTCGCATCGATAGCTTCGAGCAGGCCAAGATCGAACGATACGTTGATCCGCGTCGTTGATCCGCGATCACGGATCAGCGGAATGACAGTCGTCATGGCGCCGTCGCGATCCTCCGCGAGTTCGGGATCGCTCATGATGGCATCGAAGTCACGCGGCGGGGGAACTGGATCGCCGTCCGCTTCCAGCATGCGGACATGGCCGGAGAGCGCCTCGACAGCGTTGCGCACGGCTTCGTCGATCGTGTCTCCTGCCGAGATGCAGCCGGGCATGTCGGGGAAGCTTACGCCGTAGATGCTGTCCGGGTCTTTGTGGATGAAGGCGATGTAACGCAAGCTTCTCACTTTTGGTTCAGGAGGCCCGCCTGCTTCAACAAAGCGCGAACGGTTCCTGTAGGCATGTCCTTGCGCGGATGCGGAATCGTAACCTTGCCCGGCTTCGTTGGGTGTTTGAAATGGTGGTGAGAACCGGTCACACCAATTCTGAACCAGCCATCAGCCTCCAACAATTTGATCAGGGCGCGGCTATCGCGCTCCACAGCTGCATTCTCCGTGTAAGATAATACACACGCCCACTGAAATCAACATTACGAGTCCCGTGCCCTGTGGACATCAACCAACACCCATTCTGACGCCAGCGGAAATGTTAGCTCGATGTCGCGCCAAGCATTCCGCACGGTGTGTCGCTCCAATTCAAGTCCTGGCAGTGCTGTTAGTGAAGTAAACGTCCTGGTAGAATAAAAAAGGGCGGCATTTCTGCCGCCCTTTCCGTAAGCTTAGCCAGATTGGCTGGATTAGAAGTCCATGCCGCCCATGCCGCCCATGCCGCCGCCGCCCATGCCGCCAGGCATGCCGCCGCCAGCCGACTCCTTCTTCGGAGCCTCCGCGATCATGGCTTCGGTGGTGACCAGCAGGCCGGCGACCGAGGCCGCGTCCTGGAGAGCCGTGCGAACGACCTTGACCGGATCGACGATACCCATGGCGATCATGTCGCCATATTCGCCGGTCTGGGCGTTGTAGCCGAAGGTCGCGCCCTTGTTCTCAAGGATCTTGCCGGCAACGATCGATGCTTCCGCACCGGCGTTGGCCGCGATCTGGCGGGCCGGAGCCTGCAGCGCACGACGAACGATGTTGATGCCAGCAGCCTGGTCGGCATTGACGCCGGTGACCTTGATGTTGGCCGAAGCGCGCAGCAGAGCGACGCCACCGCCTGCAACGATGCCTTCTTCGACGGCCGCGCGGGTCGCGTTGAGGGCGTCATCGACGCGGTCCTTCTTTTCCTTGACTTCGACTTCCGTCGCGCCACCGACGCGGATCACCGCAACGCCGCCCGCGAGCTTGGCGAGACGTTCCTGCAGCTTCTCCTTGTCGTAGTCCGACGTGGTCTCTTCGATCTGCTGCTTGATCTGGGCAACGCGGCCCTGGATCTCGGCCTTCTTGCCGGCGCCGTCGACGATGGTGGTGTTCTCCTTGGAGATCGACACCTTCTTGGCGCGGCCGAGCATGTTGAGGCCGACGTTCTCGAGCTTGATGCCGAGGTCTTCCGAGATGACCTGGCCACCGGTGAGGATGGCGATGTCTTCCAGCATGGCCTTGCGGCGATCACCGAAGCCCGGCGCCTTGACGGCGGCGATCTTCAGGCCGCCACGCAGCTTGTTGACAACCAGCGTGGCCAGAGCCTCGCCTTCGACGTCTTCCGAGATGATGAGCAGCGGCTTCGAGGTCTGCACGACGGCTTCGAGAACCGGCAGCATGGCCTGGAGGTTGGAGAGCTTCTTCTCGTGCAGGAGGATGTAGACGTCCTCGAGCTCGGCAACCATCTTGTCGGCGTTGGTGACGAAGTAGGGCGAGAGGTAGCCGCGGTCGAACTGCATGCCTTCGACGACTTCGAGTTCGGTCTCGGCGGTCTTGGCTTCTTCAACCGTGATGACGCCTTCGTTGCCGACCTTCTGCATCGCTTCCGCGATCATCTTGCCGACCGACTCGTCGCCATTGGCCGAGATCGTGCCGACCTGGGCAACTTCCTCGGAGGTCTTGATCTTCTTGGCAGCCTTGCCGAGCGCCGCGACGACTTCGGTCACGGCCAGATCGATGCCGCGCTTCAGGTCCATCGGGTTCATGCCAGCGGCAACGGCCTTGTGGCCTTCCTGGACGATCGACTGTGCCAGAACGGTTGCGGTCGTGGTGCCGTCGCCGGCGATGTCGTTGGTCTTCGAAGCAACTTCGCGGACCATCTGCGCGCCCATGTTCTCGAACTTGTCCTCAAGCTCGATTTCCTTGGCGACGGTGACGCCGTCCTTGGTGATGCGCGGGGCGCCGAACGACTTGTCGATGACGACGTTGCGGCCCTTGGGGCCGAGCGTGACCTTCACCGCGTCGGCGAGGATGTTGACGCCGCGCAGCATGCGCTCGCGGGCATCACGGGAGAATTTTACGTCTTTGGCAGCCATTTTTAGCTCCTGGCAAGGGCTTGGAGTAAGCCCGGGAATTCAGTTGACGGTGAGGCCGATAATCAGCCGATGATGCCCATGATGTCGGATTCCTTCATGATCAGAAGGTCTTCGCCATTGAGCTTGACTTCGGTGCCCGACCACTTGCCGAACAGGATGCGGTCGCCAGCCTTGACGTCCAGCGGGACCAGCTTGCCAGCTTCGTCACGAGCGCCGGAGCCGACAGCGATGATCTCGCCTTCCTGCGGCTTTTCCTTTGCCGTGTCCGGGATGATGATCCCGCCGGCGGTCTTGGATTCGGATTCGACCCGGCGAACGACCACGCGGTCATGAAGCGGGCGGAACTTCGACTTTGCCATTTTTTCTTCCTCGATGAGAACGGTGAGAAACAGTTCCTCCATCCGGCGGCGCCGGACATGTGGTTAGCACTCACCAATGGCGAGTGCTAACGTGGCGCTGAAATAGGCCGCCGACCCGCCAGAGTCAAGGCGCGTGGCACCGACCGGGAGTGTGAAATTTTTCTACGGACCGAGGTTTACAAAAACAACTGCAACTGCGTGTGAATGATCGAACGATAATCTTCGATCGTGCGGCGGCTTTCCGCTTCGCCCTCGGCAAGCGCCAGGCGCACCACGCCGCCGGCGAGCTGGAAGATCAGGAGAACCATGCGTTCGAACTGTTCGCGCTTCTCGGGCGCGAGGAGAGCGATGACATGGTCGCAGAACATTTTGGCTTGATGTCGGGTCTCGGCGATGTCGAGATTCTTGAGCGCCTTGTCGGCCTGGATGGCGTTCTGCAGATCCTGGATGGCCGGATCGCCGGCGACGCGGCTGCGATAGTCGTCAAGCAGCCGGTCGGCGGCCACGATCACGTCCTTCGCCTCGCGGACATCGGCGATGATCATGGTCAACCGTGCGCGGCTGACCTCTGAAAACCGCTCATAGAGCATCGCCAGGATGGCCGATTTGTTGGGAAAATAGTGATAGACGGTGGCGATCGGCCCGCCCGCCAGCATGCCGACTTCCTTCATGGTGACGGCGTCGATGCCCTTTTCGCCGATCAGCCGCATGGTTGTCGACAGGATCGCGTCGATGCGCTCGCGGCTGCGTTCCTGCTTGGGCCTGCGCCTGGGCTCGGTCGCCATTCTCTTCACTTCCGTCATGCACCGATCTTTCGCACGGGTTTCCAAATTCCGGTTGACAAGAAATATGATCAAGTATCAGTTTCTCAAATGCTGACAGGTTGTCAGCTTTTTGGCGGCACGGCAAGGACGTTGGGAGGCGCCTTTGACTTCGACAGATACCGTCCATGCAGGCAATGGCGATTGGCTGGTTGGCAATCCGACCGGCTGGCAGCTTGCCGCGGCCCTGTGGATCGGTTCGGTCGGTCTGCTCATTCTCGGCCTGCAGCCGGTGCTGCTCGGCGCCCTCTACACCGAGGGCCATGTCAGCGGCGATGAACTGGCGCTGGTCGCCACAGCCGAGATGATCGCCATCGCCATCGGTTCGGCCGTGGTGGCGATGCTGCTCTCGGCGCACAACATGCGTTGGAAAAGTGCCGTCCTTCTTCTGCTGTTGGCGCTGGCCAATGTGTGGACAGCCTATGCCGCAAGCGCCGGCACGCTAATTGCGGCCCGCGCCCTGGCCGGGCTCGCCGAGGGCGGTCTGGTCGCCGTCGCCACCGAATTGATCGCCCGTTCGCGGCGGGCCGAGCGCATCGGCGGCTTTTTCGTCACCATGCAGACGCTGGCGCAATGCGCGCTTGCCCTGTTGCTGGCGCTTTATGTCATTCCGGCCGCCGGGTCGGCGGGCGGCTTCATCGTTCTTGCCGTCGTCTGCGTCGCGTCGCTGGCGGTCGCCTTCACCGTACCCGGTGACTATGCCGACCTGCCCAAGGAGGAGAATCTGGCCAGTGTGCTGACGGTTCCGTCACTCACCGCGCTGCTGTCGGTCTTCTGCTACTTCATGTTCTTCGGAGCGGTCTGGGCCTTTCTGGAACCGCTTGGCGCCCAATACGGCATCGATGGCCGCACCGTCGGCCTGATCGTCTCGGCTAGCCTCGCGGTGCAGGTCCTGGGCGCGATGACGGCCACCGTGTTCGAGGCGCGCATCGATTATCGCGCTGCCATCGCCACGATCGGTGTCGTGGCGCTTGTCTGCTCCCTGGTTCTGGCCAGCGGACCTGGCCTCACGATATTCTGGATCGCAGCCCTGATCATGGGCTTCATCCTCTTGTTCATCGTGCCCTACCAGATCCGGCTGGCGATCACCGCCGACGAGACGCGCACCGCCGTGCTGCTGGTGCCGGCGGCCCAGCTGTTCGGCCTGGCGATCGGGCCGATTGCGGCGTCGCTGCTGATCGATGGCAAGGATTTCCGGCCGGTGCCGGAATTTGCTGCCGCCAGTACCGTGGCCAGCGTGCTTCTGCTTGGTCTGTTCGTCCTGGTGTCGCGGCGTCGCCGCGCCAGACCATGATCCCGAAAAGTGGAAGCCGGTTTTCGGAAGAGATCATGGTCCAACAAAAACGTCTGAGCGGGGAGCGCCATGTCGAACAGCTGGAGCAACTGGTCGGGCTTTGTCACTGCCGAACCGCGGCTGATCGCCAGTCCCGCCGATGTCGGCGAACTGGCTGATCTCATTCATACCGCACCCGGCCCGGTCCGCGTCGTCGGCGCCGGTCATTCGTTCACGCCGCTGGTGAAATCCGAAGGCACGATCCTGTCCCTGGAGAGGCTGGAAGGGCTGGTCTCGCACGACGCGCAAAAACATCAGGCGCGGGTGCGGGCAGGGATCCGGCTCGGCCCGCTTATGCACATCCTGCAGGGCATTGGCCAGGGCCTGCCCAACATGGGCGACATCGACCGCCAGGCCATCGGCGGCGCGCTGGGCACCGCCACCCACGGCTCGGGACCGACGCTCGGCGCCTATCACACGCAGCTGGAGACGGTGCAGATCGTCGACGGACTTGGCAAGGTCCGCGACTTCAAGCGGGCAGGGGATCAGGAGATGATCCACGCCATCGGTGTCGCGCTCGGCGCCTTCGGCGTGCTGAGCGAAGTGACGCTGAACAACATTGCGACCTACCGGTTGCGCCGCCGCAAATGGGTGCTGCCGATCACTGAGATGCTGCGCGATTTCGAGACGATGATGGCCGCGCATCGCTCGGCCGAATTCTACTACATTCCGTTTTCCGGCCATGCGCAGTTCATTGCCAGTGACGTCAGCGACGCCGCACCCACCACACGGCCGCCGGAGCAAGACGAGGCGGGTTTGAGGACGCTGCGCCGGCTGCGCACCGCACTTGCCTGGCTGCCATCGCTGCGCCGCCGGCTGATCCTGGGCGCCATCGCCAAATTGCCGGCCGAGGACTATGTGCAGGACTGGCTCAACGTCTATGCCAGCGACCGGCAGACCAAGTTCAACGAGATGGAATATCATCTGCCCTTCGAGGAGGGGCCGAAGGCGCTGGCCGAGATCATCGAACTGACCGAGAAGCGTTTTCCCGAGGTCTATTTCCCGATGGAGGTGCGCTCGGTCGCATCGGACCAGTTCTGGCTTTCGCCCTTCTACAACAGGCTGACCTGCTCGATCGCCATCCACCACGACGCGGCGAACGATCCGCTGCCGTTCATGCGGGCGGCGGAGCCGATCTTCCGCAAATACGGCGGCAGGCCGCATTGGGGCAAGATGCACAGCCTGAAAGCGGCGGATCTGAAAAAGCTCTACCCGCGCTGGGACGATGCCATGGCGGTGCGCCGTGACATCGATCCGCAAAACCGCTTCATCTCCCCCTACATGGCCGGCCTGTTCGGCATCGAGACATGAGCACCTATTTTTCCACCCTGTCGGATGCGCTGAGGCAAGCCGGCATCTTCCAGCCCTGCCTGATGCTCGATCGCGACCGGCTGGACGGCAACATTGCCCTGGTTAAGGGGAGACTGGATCCCGGCCTTGCCGTGCGGTTGGTCGACAAATCGCTCGCCTGCCTGCCGCTGCTTGCGCATATCGGCAAGGCGCTTGGCACCAATCATTTCATGACCTTTCATCCGCCGATCAGCGAGGCGGTGCTGAAGGCGTTTCCGGATGCCGATCTCTTGTATGGCAAGCCGATGCCGATCGGCGCGGCAAGGGCGGCGCTGGTGACAGCGGACGCCGACTGGTCGCGTGTCTGCTGGCTGATCGACAGTGAGGAGCGGTTGGCGGAATATGGCGCGCTGGCAGCCGAACTCGATATCGAACTGCGCATTGCTTTCGAGATCGATGTCGGGCTGCATCGCGGCGGCTTTGCCGATCCCGAAGCCTTGTCGAGGGCATTGAATGCACTCCAGGCCCACAAACGGCTGCATTGCGAAGGCGTCATGGCCTACGAGGCGCATGCGCCGCTTATTCCGGGTCTGTTCGGCGGGCCGGCGAAAGCCTTGGCAAAGGCGTCGGCGCAGGCCAAGGCGTTCGTCGCTCGTCTCGGCGCCGACCAGCGCCGCATCCTGAACATCGGCGGCAGCAAGACCGCGCTGCTTCATCATGGCGGCGTCGTCAATGAAGTGTCGATGGGCTCGGCCTTCGTGCTGCCCAGCGACTTCGATACATCAGGTCTCGACGGCTTCCAGCCGGCGGCCTTCATCGCGACGCCGATGCTGAAAGTGGTCGAGCCGATGCTGCCCGGCCCGCCGGTCGTCACGCGCCTGCTGCAGGCGGTCGGCCGGTTTCCGCGCAAGGGCTGCTACATCTATGGCGGCAAATGGATGGCCGAGCCGGTGTTCCCCGAAGGCATGATGACGAACGACCTGCTTGGCCTGTCCTCGAACCAGCAATTCATGGGCCTGCCGGCCGATGCTATCGCAAGGCCAGGCGACTACGCCTTCCTGCGCCCGACGCAGAGCGAGGCCGTGCTGCAGCAGTTCGGATCGATCGTCGTGTTTTCCGGCGGCAGGATCACCGATCGCTGGCCGGCACTGCCGATGGCGTGATCGCCTAGCCCTTGACCGGTATCCAGATCTCCAGCCCGCCATTGCCGCTGCGCGGGTCGAACTCCGGCCCATAGCGCTCGAATTCCGGTGCGTCTGCAATTTCGTGGCCGGAGGCCGGCAGCCATTTGTTCCAGATCGTGTTGACCGCACGGCGGATGGTCGAGATGTGTTCGCGGTGGGCAAAAACCGCATATTTCTGCGCCGGCACGCGCACCCGGCTGAACTCCCTGGGCAGGTCGGAAAAGTCCGACACTTCGACGCCGGCGATGTAGTCGAAATTGCCGGCATCGTCGCCGTTGACGCAGACGCCATAGGCGAAATTGCCGGTCTCGCCCGGAATGTTGCCGATATAGGGGCCAAAGCGCTGCCACTGCATCGGGATAGCGGCGCTGGTTTCGCAGCTGTAGCGTTCGCCGAGACCGGCGATCAGAAATGGTCGGCTGATCTCGAAACGCGGTGGTTCAAGGTTGGCAAGGAAGGACTGGTCCATCAGGATCGGCTCCACGAGGTCGAGCTTGTCGAGAGTGGCTTGCGCGCGCACCAGTTCGGGCGTGGTGCCGAACTGATCGCGGAAGGCACGGGTGAAAGCCTCATGCGAGTTGTAGCCGGCATCGAGCGCAACACTGAGGATGTCGGGCGCCCCGCCAGCCAGCTTGCGCGCCGCCTCGGTCAAACGGCGCGAGCGCATGTAGCCCATCACCGAGCGGCCGGTGGCAGCACCGAACGACCGCGTCACATGAAAACGCGACACGCCGCTGCTTTGGGCGACATCGTCGAGCGAGATCGCCTCCGGCAGATGGCTCTCGACGAACCACAGCGCTTTCTCGGTCGGGTTCATGGGGCTCCTTTTCGCATGGGCCGGATCATCTTGCCGCCTTTCCGCAAGGCCAGTTTGATCGAAATTGCGCATCCTGTGCAATCTACGCGATGCCCGTCATGGTTCGCGCACCGATATGACCCAGTCGGCTAAGCGCTTGCATCGATTCGGAAAACTCCCCCCAATAATAGTCGGGCCTGCGCTCGCTCGCTCAATTGACCGCCGCGATAGGCCCGGCATAGGTACCGCAGGAACCTGCGCGACAGGGATCGGGTAGGCCGGTGAGCGGCTGCTGCCACGGCCGACATCCTGTTCCGCCGGGTTGCAGGACGCTGCATCAGCGTAGCGCCTTTGCGTCAGTGGGGCCGCAAAGCACTGGGAAATTTGGGATGCGCCTGATCCCCGATCAGGCGTGGGGGTGGTTGTGACGTATAATTTTGCTGAAAATGTCGCGCCTTGTGCGCCGTTTCCGGGACTTGCCCGCAAGGCAGTGACCGTCAGGTTCTGCGTCGGCCTGCTGGCCTGTCTGCTCTGGATGACAACCATCGTCGACGGTCGCGCCCAGTCCAGCACCCCATCGATCACGGTCGCGTCGCGCCCGGCGCAATTCCGCTTTGTCGGCCAGGTGATGAAGCTGACCTACACGGCCTATTCCGGCAACAGGGTGTTCTCGACCGCGACGGTCGACCCACGCGGTTTCGGTCCCAACGTGCCGGATTGCGATAGCCCCCCGTCGCAGACTGGCGCCACCTTTACCTGCACCTCGACCTATACCGTCACCCCGCTCAACATGGCGGCGGGTTCGTTTTCCGGGGCGCCGATCCTCAAATGGACCGCACCCAACGGCAGCAAAACCGGCGCCAACGTCATCGTTCCCATGGCTCCGCCGGACACCAACCCGCCGAACCTGACCTTGCCCTCCGACATCACCATCCACACGGAGACCGGCAAGGCGACGGCGGTCGTCGACTATGCCGTCAGCGCTCACGACCCCGAGGATGATGTCGCCGACCTCTTGTTGACCGAAGGCCCGGCATCGCACAGCGCCTTCGCGCTGGGCACCACCAGGGTCAGCTATTCGGCCACCGATCCGTCTGGCAATGTCACCGAGGGCTCCTTCAACGTCACCGTCGAGGACCATGAAGCGCCGGTTGTGACTGTACCTGGCGACATCAGCGACAATGCACCTGACAATGCATCGGGCAAAGCGGTCACCTTCGCGGCGACAGCCGTCGACAATGCCGACCCGAACCCTGTCGTCTCTTGCGCGCCAGCCTCGGGCAGCACCTTCGCCATCGGCGACACCACGGTGAGTTGCACCGCCACGGATGCCGCGGGCAATACCAGTGACGCCAAGACGTTCAAGGTCACCATCAACGACGTGACCGCGCCGGACCTGACGGTGCCAGGCCCTATTGCCGTCGACACCGATCTCGGCAAGGCGACGGCCAAGGTGACCTACGCCGCCAGCGCGACCGACGCCGGCGACCCGGCGCCCGTGGTCAGTTGCTTGCCCGCCCCCGGCAGCGATTTCACCGTCGGCGATACCACCGTATCCTGCACCGCCATCGACGCCAGCCACAATGTCAGCGGGGCCAAGACGTTCACGGTGAGGGTCATCGACCATGAAGCGCCGGTGGTGACGCCGCCTGCAAACATCAGGCTTGGCAACGATCCTGGCCTCTCGACCCGCGTTGTCACCTTCGCCGCCACCGCCAGGGACAATGTCGACGCCGACGGCACGATCACGCCGGTTGTCGCCTCCGGCAGTCTGCCTTCCGGCAGCGCCTTTCCGCTGGGCACGACCACCGTTTTCTTCAACGCCACCGACGCCGCCGGCAACACTGGCACAGCGAGCTTCACGGTGACGGTCGAGGACCGCGAGGGGCCGGTCTTCACCGCGCCAGTCGACATTTCCTTGGGCGCCACTCCAGGATCGGCAAGCGCCGTCGTCACCTATGTGACGCCGACCGCGACCGACAATGTCGACGCCAACCCGACAGTGACCTGCAGCCCGCCACCGGGCTCAAGCTTTGATTTCGGCGAACACATTGTCGACTGCCGGTCTTTGGATGCCGCCTCCAACATGACGAAGGCCACCTTCAAGGTGACCGTGACCGATGGTGAGGCGCCGACGCTGACGGTGCCTCAGGACGTCGTCGCCAGCACCGATCCCGGCGCAACCACAGCGGTCGTCACGTACCCGGCGGCCACGGCCGTCGACGCCATCGACACGAACCCCGTGGTCAGCTGCGCACCGGCAGCCGGCTCGACCTTTTCGGTGGGCGAGACGACGGTCGACTGCACGGCACAGGACGCCTCCGGCAACATCGCCAAAGGAGCGTTCAAAGTCCTTGTCGAGGACAAGGAAGCGCCGGTGCTGAGCCTGCCTGACGACATCGGCGCGACGGCGGCGGCCGGCACCGACGCGGCGATTGTCTCGTTCACCACATCGGTGAACGACAATCTCGATGGCAGCGTCGGCGTGACCTGCAATCCGGCCTCGGGCAGCAGCTTCACCTTTGGCGAGACGACGGTAGCGTGCAGCGCCACCGACGCCGCGGGTAACACCGCCAATGGCAGCTTCAAGGTGACCGTCAACGATGCGGAAGCCCCGACGCTCAACCTGCCTGCCAACATTGTCGTTGATACCGATGCCGGAAAGAACACCGCCCGGGTGATCTACGCCATTTCGGCGACCGACGCTGTCGATGGCGCCGTCACAGCCAATCAGACGCAAGGCCTTGCGTCCGGCGCGGATTTTCCGGTTGGAACCACGACCGTCGCCTTCACCGCCACCGACAAGCAGGGCAATTCCAGTTCCGGGTCGTTCACCGTGACAGTGCAAGACCATGAGGGGCCGGTGGTAACCGCGCCCGCTAACATCAGTGTCGCTACCGATCCCGGCAAGAGCTACGCGGTGGTAACCTACAGCGGCGTTTCGGTGCACGATGCCGTCGATCCAGCGCCAACGGTAACGCAGATCGCAGGCCTTGCATCCGGCGCCAGCTTCCCGGTCGGCACGACAACTCTGACATTCCGCGCAACCGATAACTCCGGTAATTCCAATACGGCAACTTTTACAGTAACGGTCATCGACGGCGAGGCGCCCGAAGTGACGGTGCCCGCCAACATCAGTGTCGGCACCGATCCGGGCAAGGCGACGGCCAATGTCACCTACGCCGTGTCGGCCACCGACGTGGTCGACAGTACGGTGACGCCGCAACTGGTTGCGGGCTTGGCCTCCGGCAGTGATTTTCCGGTGGGCGTCACGACAGTGACCTACCAGGCGACCGACAACCAGGGCAACGCCAGCGATCCAAAGTCCTTTACCGTCACGGTTACCGACAATGGAGCGCCTGCGCTGAGCGTACCCGGCAACATCAGCGTTTCCACCGATGCCGGAAAGGCAACGGCCAAGGTGACCTACGACGTATCGGCGACCGATCTGGTCGACGGCGCCGTTGAGCCGGAACTCGTCGCTGGCCTTGCTTCCGGCAGCGACTTCCCCGTGGGCACCACGACGGTGACCTGGAAAGCCGTGGACAAGCAAGGCAACGCCAGCGCCGAACAGTCGTTCACCGTCACCGTCGCCGATGGCGAGCCGCCTGTGCTGACCGTGCCCGCCAACATCAGCATCGCCGTCGCCTATGGCGAGACCGCCAGCACGGCGACCTGGACCGCACCGACGGCGACCGACAACGCACCTGGTGTCACGATAAGCCAGACTACGGGCCTCGCCTCCGGCGCCAACTTTCCGCTGGGCACGACGACCAACACCTTCCAGGCCACCGATGCCGCCGGCAACACCGCCACCGCCTCGTTCACGGTGACTGTCAGCGCGACGCCGCCCGGCAACGTCACCTTCGTCGTCAATGCGCCGTCCGACGGCAGCTTCGGTTTCTCGTCGTCCGAACCGGGGCTGAATGTCGCCGTCAACAGCAGTGGCGGCCACGGCTCTTCCGGCGCCATCACGCTGGCGCCGGGCGCTTACAACTTCAGCTTCACGGTGCCGAACGGTACCGGCATAGCCTCGGCCCAGTGCTCCGACTCGGGCTCCACCATCAATGCCGGCAGCCACACCGGCACGCTGACGGTGGTTTCGGGCGGCGCGGTAAGCTGCACCATCTCGACCAGCGATTCCGCCGACAAGGCGGTGGCGCTGATCGGCTCGTTCCTCGAGGGCCGGGCCGATGTGATCATCAACAACCAGCCCGACATCGACCGCCGCATCGAGCGGCTGACCGGCGCCTATACCGGCAATGGCGGCATGACGGCCTTTGGCATGCCGATCGGCGGCAGCCAGTTGCCTGTCGGCCTGCAGATATCGGCCGATCGCACGACCTTCGCCTACAGCATGCAGCGAGCACAGGCCGCTGGCAGCGACGATGGCAGTCAGCAAGCTGACGCCAGTGATCGGCGAACTGGTGCCCGACAGATGATGGCCGCGCCGGGTGCGCAGCTGCCGCTCAGCGCATATGCGGCCTCGGGTCAGTTGCCGCCAGCCGGCGTGACCTTCCAGCACGCTTTCGGACCGACCGACGCCGCCGGCGCCACACCCGCTGCCGACCCGCAGGCGAGCGATCCGCTGGCCAGGCGCTTCGACGTCTGGACGGAAGGCACGATCGGCCGTTTCAACTCGGCCGGCGGTGACGGCAGCTTCGGCATCGCCCATAGCGGCGCCGACTATCTGCTGACCCCGAGCGTGCTGGTCGGCCTTGGCCTGCAGGTCGACTGGGTGGACCAGGATGGAAAAGACGGTGCCGCAGTCTCGGGCATCGGCTATCTCGTCGGTCCCTATGCGACGGTGCGGCTCTCCGACCATTTCTACCTCGACACGCGCGTCGGCTGGGGCCAATCGTTCAACCAGATCTCGCCGCTCGGCACCTTCGAGGACCGTTTCGACGGGAAACGCTGGCTGGCCACCGCGGCCTTGATCGGCAGCTTCGACATCGAGCGTTGGAGGATCAAGCCGGAGGCACGGGTGACGATGTTCGAGGAAAAGACAGACGCCTATGTCGATGGCCTCGGCATCGACGTGCCCTCGGTCGACGTGCGCACCGGCCAGTTCGCCTTCGGTCCCAACATCTCGACCACGCTGCAGCTGGAAGGCGGCCTGTTGCTGACGCCTTTCGTCGACCTGCAGGGCATCTGGACCTTCATGCAGGATAGCACCGCGACGGCCGCCACGGCGGCACCCGGACTGGCCGAGACTGGCCTGCGCGGGCGCGCCGAGACCGGATTTGAGCTGGCGGCCGGCAACGGCATGTCGGTCAACGCCTCGGCCTTCTATGACGGCCTCGGCAGTAGCAGCTACAGCGCCTGGGGTGGAAAGCTGGGCCTCAGCCACAAGTTCTGAGGCCGGACCACGCGCGCAAGATCGAACGCCGACAGCAATGTCGCCTGATCGACAAACCCTTGTCGCTGATAGATCGGCCTCGGCAGGGCTTTCGCTTGACAGCGTCAGGCGGCGTCTTCTAAAGCGTTATGTTATTACATAATGAGAGCGCGCTATGTCTGTTTCCCTGACACATGAGGGGCCCATCACTCCGTCCGAGAAATCCGTTGCGAAGCGATTGGGGGAAATCTACGCTGAGGCGGTGATGGTCCCCGAGTCGAAAGGCGAGGGGTGAAAAGGGAACACGGTGAGATCCCCAGGGATCGAGGCCGTGGCTGCCCCCGCAACTGTAAGCGGCGAGCAAAATCCGTGAATGCCACTGGCCGGCAAGGCTGGGAAGGCTGGATGGCGCAACGACCCGCGAGCCAGGAGACCTGCCATCACTGAGTTGACCGGACGGGGTGTGCCGGGAGGAAACGCGAATCTCGGTCTTGTCGGCCGGCTCGCCAGCTTCCTTCCGTCGCCAGTTTTGGAAAGTGACGGAAAGTTGGACAGCTCCATCCATCGCATCATCGTGTGCACGCTTTGCCGTGACCTTGTGACCGGGGTCAGGTCCGGGGAAGACCTTTGTGCTGACTTGCGCTCCCGGCTTGCGGCCCGGCACGAGCCGGCGGTGGCGCAGGGCTTCGCGGTCGAAGGCGTGGCCTGCATGGCAGGCTGCGCGCGGCCGCTGACGGTCGCCTTCCAGGCGCAAGGCAAGGCCGCCTATCTCTTCGGCTCCATCGACGCACGAGCCGATGTCGGCGACCTCGTGCGATTCGCCAAACTCTACGCGTCGCTCGCCGATGGCTGGTGCAGTTCCGGTCAGCGTCCGGCGGGACTGGCCGGCAAGACACTGGCCCGCATCCCCCGTTCGGGCAATCTGGCGGGCAGCAGCCGATGACCGTAGCGCTTCTCGAAGCACGTGACCTCTGCGTCGTGGCGAATGGGCGGGACCTGGTTCAGGCGGTCAGCCTGTCGGTGGCCGCTGGCGACCGCCTCGCCATCATTGGTCCCAACGGCGCCGGCAAGACGACGCTGCTGCGCATGCTGTCGGGCATGCTACGGCCAAGCTCCGGCGAGGTGAAGCTCTCCGGACGCCGGCTGGACAGGATTTCCGCTGCCGAACGGGCACTGAATATCGCCGTGGTCGGGCAGACCGATCAGCCCGATCCACGGCTGGCGGTGATCGACTATGTCGAGCTTGGCCGCGTCCCGCACGCCGGACTGCGGCGCAGGAGCGAGGAGCGCGACATTGTCGTCGATGCGCTGCGCCGGACCGGTCTGCTGCCGCTGCTCGGCCGCACCATTGGCTCGCTGTCGGGTGGCGAGCGCCAGCGCGCCCAACTGGCGCGCGCCATCGCCCAGCAGCCAAAGATCCTGTTCCTCGACGAGCCGACCAATCATCTCGACCCGCGCGCCCGCGGCGAACTGCTCGAACTCGTAGCCGGCTTCAGCATGACCGTGATCGCGGTGCTGCACGATCTGGCACTGGTCGCGCCGTTCGCCACCAGGGTGGCGGTGATGAACCATGCCCGTCTGCAAGCGCTCGCCGCGCCGCGCGAAGCGCTGACCCAACAACTGATCCGCGAGATTTTCGGCATCGATGTTCTGCGTCTGCGCCATCCGACCGAGGACCGCGAACTGACGGTGTTCGAGGTTCCGAACCGCGCCGGTAACAATTCTGATTGAAGCCAATCCCCATTCGACCCATTCAACAAAGGAGCAACACCCGTGAAACGCCTCGCTTTTTCGCTCGTCTTCTCGCTGCTGGCCTCGACAGCCCTGGCCTTCCCGGTCACCGTCGACAGCTGCGGCAAGCCGCTGACCTTCGACGCGCCGCCGAAGCGTGCCGTCATCCACGATCTCAACATGGCCGAGATGGCCTTCGCGCTGAAACTGCAGCCGTCGATCGTCGGCCTGACCGGCATCACCGGGTGGTACAAGGTCGGTCCCGAATTCAAGGCCGAGCAGGGTTCGATCCCGGAACTGGCGCCCAAATATCCGACGCTCGAAAACCTCGTCGCCGTCGAGCCCGATTTCTTTTTCGCCGGCTGGTATTACGGCATGAAGCCGGGCGGCGAGGTGACACCCGATACGCTTGCCCCGCATGGCATCAAGACGCTGGTGCTGACGGAAAGCTGCGTCCATCTCGACAAGGGCCGCCCCGCCGCCTCGATGGACCTGCTCTACGGCGACGTCGAAAAGCTGGGCAAGATCTTCGGCAAGGAGGCCGAGGCTGAAAAGCTCGTTTCGGGCTGGAAGACGCAGCTCGCCGACATTACCGCCAAGGTCGGCGACCGCAAGGGTACGCGGGTATTCCTCTATGATTCCGGCGAAGACAAGCCGTTTACCGCAGGCAAGTTCGCCATCCCCAGCGCTATGATATCAGCGGCCGGCGGCGACAACATCATGGCCGACATGGAAACCAGCTGGGGCAACACGGACTGGGAAACCGTGGCGTCGCGCAATCCGCAATTCCTCATCCTGCTCGATTACCAGGACGGTGGCGGCTACAAGAAGCTGCTCGATTTCCTGAAGGCGCATCCGGCGATGAAAGAAACCGACGCGGTCAAGAACGAGCGCTTCGTCGCGCTGCGCTATGCCGAGCTGACGCCTGGACCCGCCAATATCGAGGCGATCGGCAAGATTGCCAGGGCGATGCATCCGGAAGCGTTTTGAGCTTGCGCCATCCGGCATTCGCACTGGCCATGCTGGTGGGCGCGGCGGCTATCGCCGCTCTCGCTCTGCTGTCGATCGCCTATGGTTCGACGCTGATCCCGCTGACCGACGTCGTTGCCGCGCTTGGCCGTGCAATTGGCTTCAGTGGGCACGACGTGGCCGGGCCGGTCGGCAAGATCGTCGTCGACCTGCGGCTGCCGCGCACGATCCTGGCCATCTGCGTCGGCGCCGGGCTGGGCGTCGTCGGCGCGTTGCTGCAGACCGTGACCCGCAACGATCTTGCCGATCCGTTCCTGTTCGGCCTGTCGTCGGGAGCCGCCGCGGGTGCGGTTTCCGTCATCACGGTCTTCGGCGACAGTTTTGGCATCTGGACGTTGCCGGTCGCTGCCTTCACCGGCGGTATCCTGGCTGCCGGCGTCGTCCTGCTGCTGGTCGCGCGGGTGAGGGGGCAAGGCCCTGAGCGGCTGATCCTTGCCGGCCTTGCCGTTTCGTTCATGTTTACCGCCTTGACCAACTATCTGGTCTTTGCCGGCGACCAGCGCGCCGCCCACTCAGTGCTGTTCTGGACGATGGGCGGCCTTGGCCTGGCGCGCTGGGACAATATCTGGTTAGGCGCGCTAGGGGCGGGCACCATCCTGGCTTACGCGCTGTGGAACCACCGCCGGCTCGATGCTTTCCTGGCCGGCGAAAACGCCGCCGAAAGCCTTGGCGTGCCGGTGGCGCGCATGCGCAGGATGACCTTTCTCGTCGCGGCTTTCTCGACGGCGATTCTTGTCTCTGTCGCCGGCGTCATCGGCTTCGTCGGCCTGATGATCCCGCATCTGTCGCGACCGCTGGCGGGTCCACTGCATCTGCGCCTGGTTGCCAGCTGTGCCGTCTTCGGCGCGGTGCTTCTGCTGGCCAGCGATCTTCTGGCCCGAACGCTGCTGCCACCGCAGGAACTGCCGATCGGCATCATCACCAGCTCGGTCGGCGCGTTCTTCGTCGTCACCATGCTCATCCGCAACCGGCTGTGATTGCGGTCGGAAATGGCTTGCCTCAAATCGTCCAGAAATAGCGCACTATGTGAAAGAACACCGGGGCCGCGAAGACCAGGCTGTCGGTGCGGTCCATCATGCCGCCATGGCCTTCGATCAGATGGCCCCAGTCCTTGACGCCCTGGTCGCGCTTGATGGCCGAGGCGACCAGCCCGCCCAGAAATCCCATGGAGCAGGCGACGAAGGCCACGGCCGCTGCCTGCAGCGGCGAGAAGGGCGTGACGAACGACAACAGCGCGCCGAGCAGGCTCGCCGACACCAGCCCGCCGATCAGGCCTTCCCAGGTTTTCGAGGGCGAGACGTTCGGCGAAAAACGGTGTTTTCCAAACAGCTTGCCGAAGATGTACTGCAATACGTCGCTGCCTTGCACGACGATGATCAGGAAGGCGATCAGCAACAGGGTGCGGCCTTCGAAGCCCGGCACGTTGAGTGTCAGCAGGGCAGGGACATGGCTGACGCAATAGACCGAGATCATCACCGCCCATTGCTGCGCGGCGATGCGCTCGAGGAAGCGTTCGGTGTCGCCATGCAGCGCGGTGATGGCCGGCATCAGCAGGAAGCAGTAGACCGGAATGAAGATGACGAAGAGCCCGTACCAGGCGGTCCACACCAGCCAGTATTGAAACGGTATGATGATGCCGAACATGCCAAGCAGCACCCAATGGTCGCTGCGGCGCGTATGCGTCAGCGTCACGAATTCGCGCAGCGCGGCGAAGGAGATCAGCGCAAACAGGATGGTCATCCCGTAGCGGCCGAAGAAGAAGGCAACCGTCATCAGCGCCACCATCACCCACCAGGCGTTGATGCGCTGGGTGAGATTGACCAGCGTCGAGCTCAGCGGCTTCGGCGCCCGCGCCGAAAGGATGGCGGCGACGATGCTTGCGGTGGTCAAAACCGCCAGCAGGCCGATGATCAGAATGGAGATTTCGTGGCGCATCAATCGTCTCTCTCGGGACGCGGGTTGAGCGCCAGAAGCGTGGCGTGGGCGCGCTCGAGAAAGGCGCGGCGCTCTTCGCCCGGGCCAATCGCCACCGGCGCGCCGAAAACGACGCGGCACAGCAGCGGCACCGGCAGGAACTGGCCCTTGGGCAGCACCCGCGACATGTTCTCGATCCAGCACGGGATCAGCTCGACCTCAGGCCGCGCCATCGACAGATTGTAGAGCCCCGAGCGGAAGGCCAGCAGCGGCTCCTCGGTCATGTTGCGGGTGCCCTCGGGAAACAGGATCAGCGAGTGGCCCTGGTCGAGAACCGACAGCATGATCTCGATGGGATTTTCCTCAGGCTTCGTCCATTGCCGGTTGATCAGCACGGACGACAGCATGTCCTGCGCGATGAAGCGGCGCAGCCGCGACTTTCCCCAGTATTCGCCGGCAGCCACCGCATGGGTGATCGCGCGCTCCCTTTCGCTGAGGCAGGCCGACAGCAGGATGAAGTCGCCATGGCTGGTGTGATTGGCGAAATAGATGCGCTGCCGGTCGGACGGCAGGCTGCCGTTCCAGATCGGACGCACCCCGGTCACCATCCAGGCCAGCGCCGACAGGCCGACGGAGGTTACCGTCTGCAGCAAGGTGAAGGTCTTGAGCGAAAGCTTGTTCATCGCGGCGCCCAAAACCCCGCCGCCAGAAGCGCTGCGGCAAACAGGGCCAAGGCGGCGCGCTGCTTGAACAGCAATCGGCTTGTGCCGGCCATGCGGTCGTCGAGCGAGCGTGTCGTGGACGGGGAGGGTTTTAGCCGCATGCGCGCCAATATGTCATCCACCGCCGCACCGCCGGAAGCCTCGTCCTTGTGGCTGGCCATCAGCCGGAACAGCAGCGCATCGAACACCAGCAACGCCGACAACACGAGCACGACAACCGCGATCGCGGCTGAGACCGACAATGGGATGGCCGCGCGTAGGCTCCCGAAGGCGCCGCGCGGCGAAGCAGTCAAGGGCGTAAGGATATTGGCGGCCACCACAATTGCCGCCGGCCATGCGGCCTGCCGCATCAGCATGCGGGCGAAACGACCGGCGCGTTCCTGGTAGGCATTGCCGGTCATGACGCTGCCCGCTCCGCAGCCTCGGCAAGATGAACCGGCCGGCCGGTCGTCATCAGCATCTCGCGGGCAAGCGCCGGCGTCCTGGCTCTGCCGGTCGCCACCAGCCATTCGGCAACAACGCCAGCGCTGCGCTGGAAGCCGAGCGCGCAGCACACCAGCACAGTGCCGTCGCGGCGTGCACTTTCCAGCGCGCCGGCTGCCTGCTGCCGTATTGCGACCGGCGGCGGCAACAGGTCTATCATCGGAAAGCTGATCCAGTGGCAATCGGCTCCCGCTGGTTTTTCAAGTTCGGCGGCGAGGTCGATGACCGTGCCGAAGCTGTTGGCTTCGCGTGCCGTGGGAAAGCGTCCGAGAAAGACGCCGTCTGCAATCGCCACCTGGGGAGCAAGGTTGCGCGTCCAGCCCCATATGTTTGCCCTGGCGCCGAGACGGTAAGGCAGGAGCAGAATACGGCTTGCCAGCGTGATGCTGCCATCGGCGGATTTCTGGAACACTTTTGCGCCGGCCCCGGCATAGGCGAGGGCGACGATGGCCAGCGCCAGCGCCGGCCAAAGCAGGAAGAGCGCGACAGCGCAAACGAAGGCGCCGAGCGCAGCACCCGCCAGCGCAAGGGCGGCGCCCAGCGCATAGGACAGCGCCAGCCGCCGCGCTTTCGCATCGCTGGTCAGCCGGAAGCCTGAAAACGGCACCTCGCCGCTAGGCGGAAACAGCCACAGCGCGAAAAAACCGAGCAGCGCGCCGGTCGGGATGTCGATGAAGTGATGCTGCCAGGTCGTCAGCACCGAGGCACCGATCAGAAAGCACCAACCATGCCAGAGCGGCAGGAGAAACCCGCCGAGCCGATGGCGCCAGTGGTCCCAGATGATCACCAAAAGGGCGATGTGCAGCGACGGCGCCTGGTTGAACGGCTTGTCGAAACCGCCGAGCACGGCAAACAGGAAGCCGGGCAGGCCGGTCGTTGCGGGCCGCACGAACGTTGCGGTCAGCGGGAACAGGATGAAGCAGGCAACGGCGACGATCTGCGCGGTGAGATAGCGCCCGGCAAGGCGGTCGACCCCTTGCCTGGTGTCGTTGAGCAGCAGCGACAGGCCGTAGAACAGATTGATCGACCAGTAAGGCACGATGGTCCAGGCGACAAACGGAATGCTGTGTTCCCAGGAGAACACGATGCTGCCGACGTCGTCGCGCCGCGACGCCAGCCAGTTGGCGAAGCCGTAGCTGAGGTAGAAGAACGGCGCCAGCAAGGCCAGCCAGAGGGCTGCCCTGACGACCACCCGTCCATAGGGCTCAGTGCGCGCGGTGGATGCAAGCGATGAGACCATGCTGCTCAGCGGCGCCGCGCGACCGAGACGGTGAAGATGCCCCATTGGTCGATACGCTGCTCGAGCTTGTCGAAACCGGCGGCTTCGACAAGCTGGTCCATCTCGCCCTGCGTGCGCCGGCGCATCACCCAGGCCTCGCCGCCGCGATGCGAGGTCAGGCTGCGGGCGATCATCTCGAGCTGAGGGTGCCAGGGCTGGTTGGTGTAGAGCAGCAGGCTGTCCGGCTGCATGGCGCGGGCAAGCCCACCGAGCGAGCGGGCAATCATCGCATTGTCGGAGAACAGTTCGTAGAGGCCGGAAACGATGGCGAGGTCGGGCGCCGGATCGGCGTTGGCGAGCATGTCGGCATCGAAGGCGTCGGCGCGCTGGAACGAGACGCTGGCCGGCAATTGACGCTCGGCGATCAGCTTGCGGCCAAGCTGGACGTTGAGGTCGGAATAATCCTGCAGGCGCACGCTCGCCGGCTGGTCGGGGCTCTTCACGATGGCATCGAGAACATAGCGGCCGTGGCCGGCGGCGATGTCGAGAATGTGCGCTGACCGCCCAGTGGCCTTGAGCGTCGCCAGGCAAGAGCCGATGAGTTCTTCGAGATGCAGCTTGCGTTGGCGGATGCCGCGCCAGCCGATGGCCTCCAGGAAGATGCGGTCGACGACGCGGCCAAGAGGTGTGAAACCCCGCGCGTCGTTCTCGTAGACGTAATCCAGCGTCGAGCCGGAATCGAAACCGGTGGTAACGCCGGCCTTCATACCCTTCGAGACCCAGGCGCCCATGCGGATGGAGGCGCGGCTGAATGCCCAGTAAAGGCCTTTGGGCGACAACAGAGCGAGCGGCGAGCCAAGCCTGTCGGCCTCGTCGCGGGTGTAGCCGGCAATATCCGCCTGCTTCAGGTCGACCGGCACGTCCGGTGAGGCGAACTGCTTTGCCAGGAACGGCCGGATCAGGTCGAGGGCCTTTGCCCGGTCGCGTTCGCCCAGCGTGTCGTGGAAGAAGCCTGGCAAAACATGGCGTTCCTTGGTGCGGCTGCCGAGATTGACGAAGAACTCGTGCTGCGGGCCGTGGCGCACCACCCAGTCGCTGCCCGAGAGCAGAAGCTGCGTCGGCACGGTGATGGCGCGGGCGTCAGCGACGATGCGGGCGGCATGATGGTAGAGTTCGACCAGGATGTTGGAGGCGATCGGCCGCGTGATCAGCGGGTCGCTCTCGAAGGAGGCGATGCGCACCGGATCATGGGTCAGGAATTTCGCCTTGACGTAGGAATTGACGAAGAAGCGGCCCTTGATCTTCTGCCAGAACGCGATGCCTTCCTTGGCGAACGGCACGTAGAGTTTTACGGAGAAGGCCGGTGAGGCCAGCACCATGGCGCGCAACTTGGGCGCATAGTCGTGCACCCAGGCGGCGGCAAGCACGGCGCCGAAGGATTGCGCGATCAGCGCGATATCCCGCGTGGCGAAGCCATCCCTGGCGGCGATCTCGCGCATGAAGCAGTCGATGTCGCGCACCAGCGCCGAGAAGGACGGGGCATAGCCGCGCTCGCCGGACGAACGGCCATTGCCACGGGCATCCCAGGCGTAGAAGGCGTGGTCCGGCATCTGCAATTCGTCGACGAGATGGGCCATGCGGCCGCCATGCTCATGGCCGCGATGGAACAGCACCACCGCGCCCTTGGCACCGGCGGACGCCGCCGGCCAGAACCGGTAGAAGATCTCCGTCCCGTCATAGCTGCGGAAGACCCGCTCCTGCGCTTGCCGTTCAAGGCGTTCCGTGGCCGCGGCGGCGATCGGTTCGTGCATCATGGTCGTTCCCTCTGGCGGCATGGCGAGCCTCGATGCTCAGCTGGCGCTGCCAATAAGGCCGGCGCGTATCCGGTTTATGGCGGTCAACAGCGAAAGCGTTGCCATGACCGGAAACACAAATGGGGCGATGGATGCCGGCCAGAGTCCGGCGGCGCACAGCACGGCGACCACGCCGAGCGCCAGCGCCCTGTCGCTCTTGCCGAACGGCCCGGCATAGTTTCGTCCGACCTTGGCGGCGATGCCGAGCACGCCGGCGAACTCGGTCAGCACGGCCGATATCGCGAAGGCGACGACGCCCCATGGGTCAAATCCAGGAAAGACGGCAAAAGGGAGAATCAGCGCGAGGTCCGAAACGACGTCGCATAACTCGTTCAGATACATGCCGAGCGTCGAGGCCTGCCCGTGTTCCCGCGCCAGCATGCCATCGACGGCATTCAGCGCCATGCGCACGAACATGACCGCGGGAATGAGCAACAGCAGCCAGCGCCATTCATGCAGGATCGCGATCGCCGCCCCGGCCGCAACCGACATCACTGCCGCCAGGATGGTGATGCTGTTTGCGGTCACCCCGATTGCCGCCAGCCGGTTGACCAGCGGCCGCAGTCGTCCCTGGAAGGCCGGCTTGAGAGCGTAAAGCGTCGGCATTTTCGTGATCCCCCGATCCTGATCAGCGGCTGTACATCAATATGTCAGACGCGACCAGCGTCTCCAAAGGCGCGGGGCGCGATCCGACCGGCTGGCCACCCGGCGGTCGCAAATTGCCAACCATGATTTGCCCGGCATGGCTGTCATGCACATTTGCCGGCTTCTGGCGAAATACGGCATCTTGAATAGTGAGCACGCTTATTATATATCCCGCTCATGGTTTCCGATGGTATCGACAGATTGGGCTTCTTGATCCACGACGTGCAGCGCTTGATGCGCAAGCGCTTCGAGGCGAGGGCCAGTGGCTTGGGACTTTCTTCGGCGCAATGGCGGCTTCTGGTCCGCGTTGCCAAGGAAGACGGTGTCGCGCAGGCGCGGCTGGCCGAACTTCTCGAAATCGAACCGATCAGCGTTTCGCGCCTGGTCGACCGCATGGAGGAGGGCGGCTGGATCGAGCGTCGTCCCGACGCCGCCGATCGTCGCGTCCGCATGATTTTCCTGACGCCCAAGGCGAGCGACGCCTACGCCGTGATCAAGAGCATTGCCGGGGAAGTCTATGAGGAATCGCTTGTCGGCGTGAAGCCGGAGGCCCGTCGCGTCCTTGTCGAGGGGCTCGAGGCGATGGTTCGCAACCTGACCGACGACGAGACGCCGTCCATTGAAAAAGTAAAGAATACAGAGGGCGCAGCAGCATGAACGCGGTAGCCAAGATAGACGACAAAGTGACCGAGCTGGAGATGGAAGCGCCGGTGCAGCCGGCCGCGGCCCCGGTTGCTCCTCCGGTGCAGCCAGCCCCGGCGCCCGTGAAGAAAAAGCGTCGGCTGGGCCGTCTTCTGCTGATGGTCGCGCTGCCCGCGGTACTGGCTGTCGGCGGCGGCTATGTCTGGGTTACCGGTGGCCGCTACCAGGAGACGGAGAACGCCAACCTGCAGCAGGCCAAGGTGTCGATCGCTTCCGACACGGCCGGCCGCATCGTTAAGGTCGACATCTCCGATAACCAGCTGGTCAAACAGGGTGACGAGCTGTTTGCCATTGACCCCGAGCCATACCGGATCGCGCTGGCCCAGGCCGACGCGGCGGTGGCGGGCGCGCGTCTCAATGTCGAGCAACTGCGCGCGGCTTATGGCCAGTCGATGGCTCAGCAAAAGTCCGATGCCAGCCAGGTCGCCTTCGCCCAGTCGCAGTTCGACCGCGCTGCCGACCTTGCCCAGAAGGGCATCAACGCCAAGTCGTCGCTGGACGAAGCCAAGAACGATCTCGACAAGGCCAAGCAGCAGCTCGCCGTTGCTGAACAAGGCATCATCAGCGCCAAGGCAGCCCTTGGCGGTAATCCCGACATCGAGACCGACAAGCACCCGACCGTGATGGCCGCGCTGGCCGCGCGCGACAAGGCGGCTTACGATCTGGCGCAGACCACGGTCAAGGCGCCGGCCGACGGCGTCGTCAGCCAGGCCTCGTCGTTCAAGGTCGGTCAGTATGTCGGTTCCGGCACGCCGCTGTTTTCGCTGGTCGAGACCGGCGACACCTGGATCGACGCCAATTTCAAGGAAACGCAGCTCACTCACATGAAGCCCGGCCAGAAGGCCGAGATCATGGTCGACACCTATCCGGGGCGCACCTTCGAGGCGACGGTCAAGGCGATCGGCGCCGGCACGGGAGCGGAGTTCTCGCTGCTGCCGGCCCAGAATGCCACCGGCAATTGGGTCAAGGTCACGCAGCGCATTCCGGTGCGTCTCGAACTGACCGATGCAGACGCCAAGATGGCATTGCGCACCGGCATGAGCGCCACCGTTACCGTCGACACCGGCGTGGCGCGTGGCTTGCCGTCGATCTTCGGTCACGCCACGGCTGGCGAGGCCGCGCAGTAAAATCAACAGAATCCCGCTGGGACCAGGCGGGTGGAGGTGAATGGCAGGATTGGTCTGATGGGAGGAGCTGGAAGGATCAGAATTTGAGCCAGGCCGCATCGCGGCTCCATCAAAATCTGAAATCTTCGACGCAGACCCGTCGGTCCTCATGTTTCCGGGCGGCAGGCATCCGCTCATCAGAGACTTTCAGTCGATGTAACCCCCACATCGAAAATCGCGTCCCACCGCGATGACGGTCTCTCAACGGAAGGCTTTGCCGCCCGGAAACCCGTTGTACACGTTTTTGTTACCTGCTGGAAGTTCCACGTCATGAGCACGCCCGAACCCTTCAAAGAAGTGCCGCATCGCGGCCTGATCACGGTCGCGCTGATGCTGGCGACGGTCATGCAGGCGCTCGACACGACGATCGCCAACGTGGCGCTGCCGACCATGACGGGCGATCTCGGCGCCTCGCCGGACAACATCAACTGGGTGCTGACCTCCTACATCGTTGCCGCCGCCATCATGACACCGGTCACCGGCTGGCTGGCCGACCGCTTCGGCCGCAAGGAACTGTTCCTGACGGCAGTGGTCGGCTTCACCATATTCTCGATGCTGTGCGGCATCGCCTGGAGCCTGGAGTCCATAGTATTCTTCCGGCTGATGCAGGGTGTGTTCGGCGCGGCGATCGTGCCTCTGTCGCAGACCTTCCTGCTCGACATCAATCCCAGGGAACGCCATGGCCAGGCGATGGCCATCTGGGGCGCCGGCATTATGCTGGGGCCGATTCTGGGCCCGACGCTCGGTGGTTGGCTGACCGAGAATTTCAACTGGCGCTGGGTGTTCTTCATCAACCTGCCGGTCGGCATCGTCGCGTTTCTCGGCATGGCCGCCTACTTGCCGGCCGTTGCCCGGCGGGTGCGCGGCTTCGATTTTTTCGGCTTCGCCATGATATCGCTCGGCGTCGGCGCGCTTCAGCTGCTGCTCGACCGCGGCGGCGAGGTCGACTGGTTTTCGTCGGTCGAGATCTGGATCGAGCTTGGTCTTTCCCTCACCGGCTTCTGGGTGTTCATCATTCACACGATGACGGCGGAACACCCTTTCATCGATCCCAAGATATTCCTCGACCGCAATTTCGTGACCGGGCTGGCGTTCATCTTTGTCATGGGTGTGCTCATCCTGGCCAGCATGTCGCTGCTGCCGCCAATGCTGTCGACCATCTTCGGCTATCCGACCATCACAATCGGCGTCGTCATAGGGCCACGCGGTGTCGGCACCATGATTTCGATGCTGGTCGTCGGGCGGCTCATGAGCAAGATCGACGCCCGAATCCTTGTCGTCATCGGCTTCCTGCTGACCGCGCAGTCGCTCTACACCATGTCCAGCTTCACGCCGCAGATGGACAACTGGCTGATCATCAGCTCCGGCGTCATCCAGGGCTTGGGGATGGGAATGGTGTTCGTGCCGCTGTCGACCGTCGCCTTCGCCACGCTTGACGTGCGCTTCCGCACCGATGCCACGGCCTTGTTCAGCCTGGTTCGAAATCTTGGCTCGTCCATCGGTGTGTCGGTCGTGACGGTTCTGATGGTGCGCAACACGCAGATCAATCACACCGAGCTTTCGGCCTTCATCAACCCGTTCAACCCAAATCTGTGGGCGGTCTCTCCGGCCGCCGCAAGCGGCGACCCAATGGCGCTTTCGCAGGTCGATCGCATGGTCAATCTCCAGGCGATGATGATCTCCTACGTCAATGACTTTAAAATACTCATGGTGATGACGCTGCTTGCCATCCCGTTTGTTTTCCTGCTGCGCAAACCAAAGCAGGCGCCTGCTGGCGGCGCACCAGCCGCGCACATGGACTAGATGTCGTCGTCCTTGAGGTTGTAAGTCTCCATGACAACGAGTCAGGAGACCACCGCCATGCAGCCTGCCTTCCCGGTGTTCGATCTCGGGCGGTTCGAAAGCGCCGGCGCCGAGGAGAAAAAGGCGCTCGGCGCCGAGGTCGATCGCATTTGCCGCAGCACCGGCTTTCTGGCTGTGAAGAGCCACGGCATTGCGCAACCTGTGATCGACGCCGCCTGGTCGAAAGCGCGTGCTTTCTTCGACCTGCCGCCGGAGCAGAAGCAACGCTCGAAGGCGCCCTACAAGGGCTATCCCTATGGTTATCTCGGACCTGAGCTGGAGGCGCTTGCCAAATCGCGCAACGTCGACACGCCTCCAGACCTGAAGGAGAGCTTCAATGGCGGGCCGCTTCGCGTGCCACAAGGCATGAACGACCCGGAAGCACTGGCCTTCTGCTATGCCGATACGATCTGGCCGGAAGCGCCGGACGGCTTCGTCGACGCCTGGAAGGCTTACTACGCGGCGCTTGAGGACCTGGCGGTGCGCATCATGCGTGTCTTCGCCACCGCACTCGGTCTTCGCGAAGACTATTTCGACAGCGTCCTCGATGCGCCGATCAGCGCGCTGCGGGCCCTCAATTACCCCGAACAGCATGTCGCGCCGAAGCCCGGCCAGATCCGCGCCGGCGCTCACACCGACTATGGCAGCCTGACCATCCTGTTGCCGCAGGCCGGGTCGCGCGGCCTGGAGATCATCACCCCGGACGGCGCGTGGACCGAAGTGCCGCCGATACCGGGAGCCTTCGTCATCAACATCGGCGACCTGATGGCGCGCTGGACCAACGATCGCTGGGTTTCCACCGTCCATCGCGTGGTCAATCCACCAGCGGAAGAGGGCAAGCACCGGCGCCAGTCCATGGCCTTCTTCCACCAGCCGAACTGGCACGCCGAGATCAGGGTTCTGGACGTTTGTCTTACGCAGGGAGAAGCGCCGAAATACGAGCCGGTTCTGTCCGGCCCCTACCTCATGGCAAAGTTCAAGGCGACGACCAGGTAGGAGTGATCGCGCGCAGCATCGGGACGCCTCTTATTTCCCGAGCACGAGGCTCCAGTAACGGAGGTTGCCGTCGCTGCCGTCGCGCACATAGGCAAGGCCGAAGCGCGTGAAGCGCGGGTCGAGCATGTTGCGGCGATGGCCTGATGAATGCACCCAGATGTCGAACAGCTTCTCAAGGTCGAACCGGCCCTCGGCGATGTTCTCGGCGGCCGCACCCGCAATGCCGTTGCCCTTGACGCGCGAGGCGAAATCCTTGCCCCATCCGGTGGTGTGGCTCATGCGGCGGCGCTGCGCCATGTAGCCGGCCTGCTGCAGGGCGGCCTGCTCGAGCTGCCGGTCGGGGACCAGCGGCGCCAGCCCGGCCGAGGCGCGGATGCTGGCCAGCGTGCCGGTGGCGGATGAGGAGACCCCGGCGCCGTCGCCGGTCGGCAGCGAAACGGTGCTGCAGGCGGCGAGACCGGCCAGGGCTGCGAGGCTGGTCAGCAGCATGCGCCTGCTCGGCATTGGACGCGGTTCGATGGAATGGGAATGATCAATGGCCATTCTTGTCTGAATAGTCGCGATCATGGCTTTTGACGGGCAAGCGGTGAAAATTGCGCGAGAACCCATGCGTTGGTTTTCGCAAAATGCATCGCGTCGTGTTGAGATGTTGAAGCGCCTCCTTTCGGGCAGCATAGTCCAGACGGCCCATGTGACGTGAGAATCCGATGCCAAAAACTGCCCGCACCTTCCCGACGCTCTCCACCACCCGCCTGCTGCTGCGCGCTCCGACCGCTGAAGATGCCGCCGCTTTCCGGGATATCCTGTCGATCCCCGATGTCACCCGGTTCTCGAACTGGCCGGATGCGCCGGCCAAGGCGGTGGCTGAACGGGCGATGAGATGGATGTGCAAGGCCTTTCCCACTGGCAAAGGGTGCGCCTGGATAATCGAGGATCGCGCTTCGAAGACCATGGCCGGTGCAATTCGGTACAACTGGTTCGTCAACAAATCGAAGTGCGGCGAGATCGGCTACGAACTGCATCCGGATTTTTGGGGCAAAGGTCTGATGACCGAAGCCGCTGCTGCCGTCGCTCTCTGCGGCCATCGGTTTTTCGGGCTCAATCGCATCGAGGCGTGGACGCTGCCGGGCAATACCGGATCGGACCGTGTGCTGGAGAAAGCAGGGTTCCGCTACGAAGGGACGCTACGGCAGAAAGCCCGGTTCAAGGGCGCCTACCACGACTTCAGGATGTTTGGACGGCTGGCCAACGACCCCGCGGGCCAGAACTGAACAGCATGCTGGCTGTTCGAAGTCGTTCGAACATGCCTCAAAAGGTTTTTTGCCCAGATGCTCCATCACATTTCCTTCGGCGTTTCGAATATCGAGCGCGCGACTGCCTTCTACGACGCGGTGCTGGGACCGCTCGGTTATTTCAGGGTCTGGGACGATCTCCGGCCCGGCGAGCCCGATCAGGCGGTGGGCTATGGGCCTGCCGGTGGCGGGGACAAGCTGGCGATAAAACTTCGCCCGAAAGGGCAGCGTCCGCCCGGTCCGGGTTTTCATCTGGCTTTTGCCGCTCCGGATCGCCAGAGCATCGCGCAATTCCATGCGGCCGCGCTTGCACATGGCGGCCGTGACAACGGTGCGCCCGGCCTGCGCCCCGACTATGGTCCGCATTATTATGCCGCCTTCGTCGTCGATCCGGATGGACATCACATCGAGGCGGTTTTCAACTTGCCGAAGTGATTGTCTCCACTCTCGCCGTGCCGGAATAGGTTTCCAGCATTGGTGAGACCTGGCCGGTCCGGTCGTCTTCGGTCCGTTCCCACCACGAGCCCAGCGCGTCGATGAGCGGTACAAGCCGGCGACCCGACGCGGTGAGATCGTAGTCGACATGCAGCGGATAGCCCGAGCGCGCCGTTCGCCGCACGATGCCGGCGTCCTCCAGTTTGCGCAGTTCCGGCGCCAGAATGCGGTGCGACACGGTTGGGTTGTCGCGGCTCCACCCGGCCGTGCGGCGCAAAAATGCATGGCGCCGCGCGGCCAAGCCCGATTCCACCCGGTTCAACCAGACGTTACCCATGGACTTGGCGACAACCGGCCCTAAATCGACTAGCATAGCGTTGTACGAGAAATGGCAGCTGCGGGCGGCCATCCTGGCGGTGACCGCCCCGACACACGGGAGGAAGGTTATGGCCGGCTTTCATGTCATGGCGGACGCACGTGGAATGCATGTGCAGCCCACGGTGCGCCGCATCACCACGTCGGACCTTTGGGACGCGCTGCGTCTCGGTGCCGAGGATTTCTGGGCAAAACCTTCGCACTACGTGTTCCTGTGCCTGATCTATCCCATCGTTGGCCTGATCCTGACGCGGTGGACCTCCGGCGCCAATGCCATCCAGCTCATCTACCCCCTGATGTCGGGCTTCGCGCTGGTTGGGCCGTTTGCCGCGATCGGCCTTTACGAGATCAGCCGCCGGCGCGAACTCGGCATGAACACCTCCTGGCGGCATGCCCTCGATGTGCGCCGCTCGCCGGCGGTTCCGTCGATCGTGGTGATCGGCATCATGCTGGTCGCGCTATTCCTGCTCTGGCTGTACACAGCGCAGTCGATCTACACCGGCCTGTTCGGCGATCAGCCGCCGGCATCGATCGGTAGTTTCCTCCGCGAGGTGCTGACGACCAGCAAAGGCTGGACTCTGATCCTTGCCGGCAATGCCGCTGGCTTTGTCTTCGCCGTGGTCGTGCTGGCCACCACCGTGATTGCCTTCCCGCTGCTGCTCGACCGTGACGTCGGCGCCGTTTCGGCCATCGAGACCTCGGCGCGGGCGGTGATGGCAAACCCGCTGCAGATGGCGCTGTGGGGCCTGCTGGTCGCCGTGCTTCTGGTGATCGGTTCGATCCCCCTGTTTGCCGGGCTCGCCGTGGTCATGCCGGTGCTCGGCCATGCCACCTGGCATCTTTACCGCAAGGTGGTCGAACCGGAGCGGGCGCAGCAGATAAGGCGGCCGATGTAACGAAGCGCTCTCAGCGCTGCGCGTCGGTCGCCATCTTCAGCGCCAGTGTCGCAAGCACCGTGCCCATCATCCAGCGCTGGATAACCAGCCACAGTGGCCGCCCGGCGAGGAAGGTGGCGATCGAACCGGCCGTCACCGCGATGATGGCATTGACGCTGAGGCTGATCGTGATCTGCGTGGCGCCCAGCACCAGAAGCTGCGACAGGACATGGCCCTTGCCCAGGCTGATGAACTGCGGCAGCAGCGACAGATAGAGCACGGCCACTTTCGGATTGAGCAGATTGGTCATCAGGCCCATCGCGAACAGCTTGCGCGGCCGGTCCCTTGGCAGTTCGCGCACCTGGAATGGCGAACGCCCGCCCGGCTTCACCGCCTGCCAGGCCAGCCACAGGAGATAGAGCACACCGGCAAAGCGCAGCGTGTCATAGGCGTAGGGCACGGCGAGCAGCAGCGCGGTGATGCCGAAGGCCGCGGCCAGCACATAGAAGAGAAAGCCGAGCGCCACGCCGCCAAGCGAGATCAGTCCCGCTTTCGGCCCTTGCGACAGGGAACGCGAGATCAGATAGATCATGTTGGGGCCAGGCGTCAGCACCATGCCGAGGCAGACCAGCGCGAAGGCGAGATGATTGGCGGTTTCGGGCATCGGTTCGTTCCCCTGCGCCGCGCATGGATACACGATCCCGCGAGCGGCCAAGATGTGCCTGTCCCGGCAGGCGTGCGCAAGGGCATGGCGGCGCCAGCCGTTGCTCCAGTTGGCTGCCAATGCATGTCGCCCAAAAGTCGCCCCGGTTGTTGGAGAGCGACATGCATCAAAACAAAAAAACCTAAGGCGCGTCGCCTGAATCCGTTCAAACGCGACGCGCTTGGTGCCTTCGGATCAGCCGACGACGCGAAGGTTCGACAATTCGTTGCCGATTTCCTTGAAGTCGTTCGACAATGTGGCGCCAGTGGCGTTCCAGAACAGCTTCGCCGGCTTGCTCGGGTCCGTCGGATCCTTGCGGAAGCGCGAGTTCGACGAGCAGGCTTTCAACGCATCGATCGCCAGCTTGTCGGACGTATTGGTTGTGGACAGGTCGAGCGCCACCGTCATCACCATGATGTTGGCCGCCTTGGCGTTGTTGCAAAGCGTCGCCATCTGCTCGTTGAGTGCATTCGTATAGTTGCCGTTCGAATAGTCGAACTGGCCGATGGCACTCGACGTGCCCAGAAACAGGCGGCCGACCGAGGTGCCGTTATAGCCGGGCTGGAGATAGCCGTAGGACGCATAGGTCGATTTCGAGCCGGCAGAGTCGGAATAACCCAGCGAGGACGGCGTATAATAGGTGTTGGCGCCGTCGGTCAGCACGATCACGACCTTGTCATTGCCTCTTTCTGTTTCCGGGCGACCTTGCGTGAACGGCTCGCCGCTCGAAACCACCCGCCAGCCCCAGGCCATGCCCTCGGGAACATTGGTGCCGCCATTCGGCTGCATCAGGTCGATAGCCGCCTTGATGGCGGTGAGCCCATCGGCGACGCTGACATCGGTCAGTGACGTGATCGGGTTGGTGGTGCAGCTGTAGTTCGGACCATTGCCCGCGGGCAGCGCCGGGGCGCTTATGGGGCGTGGCTGAAAATATTTGCTCATGTTGCGTAGGCGGGATTGGCCGGTGCTGCTTGTCGGGTCGTCGTTCCACCAGCTGTTCACCGCGCCATAGGTCGTGGGCGCGGCCTCGTCGGGGTCCTGGGTGAGCTTCCAGTGATTGCCGGGTTCGTCGGGGGCGAACATCGGCACGAACATCGTTGCCGGATCGCCAACCCCTATGCCGGTGTTCGCCGAGCCGCCGGACGGTGCGGCGTCGTTGACATTGTAGGGATAGGGCCGGGCCTCGACGCAGCCCTGCCAACTGGCGAATGGACCATAGGAGTCGATGTAGTCATATTCGTCGTGGTTTCGTTTGCAGGTGTTGTTCGAGTTGTATTCGTCGCAAACCACACGCTTGCTGTTGGTGACACGCTCATGGTTGGTGACGACCTTCATATCGCGGTAGAGCGAAAACCGGGTCAGCATCTGGCCTTCGTCGGCCCCCCATCCGGAGCCGCGCTTGTACCAGATGCCATTGGTCTGCTGGGCGTATTTGTCGGCCGCGTTCAGTGTCGACCAGTCGAAATTCTCGTTCGATACCGGCGACAGGCCTTCGGTGTCCATCCAGGACGCATTGCCGTTTCCGGGGCCGACATTGACCGAAGCGGCAAACGGCACGAGGCCGAACTGCACCGGCTTGTCGATCTGCTTGATCATGGCTGCCTGCTGGGCCAGCGTGTCCACCAGCTGTTTGGCCGCGGTCTTGAGAAGGTCGATGCGCGTTTGCCCAGAGCCCGTCCCGGTCTTGGTCATCGATCCGGAATTGTCGAGCACCAGGGCAACTTCCAGAGTGTTCTTAAGCCGCACTTCCGAAGTGACGTTGAAGCTGATCTTCTGGTTTGCGTCGGTTTCGGATTTGCCGACGAGTTGGCCGAAGACAGGATAGAAATAGGGCTTGTAGTCAAGCCGCGCGCTCATCTTGAGCAAGCCTCCGCCGGCGGTGTTGCTTGGCAAGGTGACGCTGAGCGTCGTGTTGGCGGGATCGACCTTGTTGAGGTTGGCATTGAAGAAGTCGAGCGCGTAGGCTCTCAACTGGTCGTCGGTCGCACCTTCCGTCAGCCGGCGCGCCGTGGCGAAGTTGGCGGCATCGAGCGCATTCGACACCGTCTGCTTTTCACGGCTCATCTCGGTGAAATCGACCGCCATCGCCAGGCCGCCCATCAGCGGAACCATCGCAACGACCGTCATAAGAGCATAGTTGCCGCGCCTGTCGCGGCAGAACTGACGCCAAAGTTCATGCATGTCTTGCAGCGGCCCCCGCCGGCGGATTCTCGATTGATGCCAGCTTTCCACAAAACGCTGAAGGCGGCGTTTGGGAAATCGCTCGATTGCCGTGTCAGCGCTTCACCAACCGCTAACCAATGGGCACTCTCGCTGATCGTCCTCGCCGGCCGATGGGTCATCTGGCATCGGAAGCGTCGATCAACTGACGCGGCGCGGATACAAGGCGAAAGCTGGTGACAGGCCGGAGCGGTTCGGCTAATCCGAACCGGCTGCGGCGAACCGTCGGCCGTGGCGCTCGTAATGATCATGACTGAAGGAAACGGCATGGCGGATTCGCCTGAAATCATCGGCTCGCTCGAAGACGTGGCGAAAGCCTATTCGGCAATCCTGTGCGATGTCTGGGGCGTGGTGCATAATGGCGAGAGGCATTTCCCCGTGGCGGCCTCGGCGCTTGCCAGGGCTCGAGAGGCGAAAATCCCCGTTGTCCTGATCACCAATTCGCCGCGCCGAAGTGCCGATGTCGTGGCGCAGATGAATGCGATCGGTGTTCCACCATCAGCCTACGACCGGGTGGTCACCTCAGGCGACGTGACCCGGGATTTGATCGCCGAAGGTCCGCGCAAGATTTTCCATATCGGCGCTGAGCGCGATTTCACACTCTATGACGGTCTCGACGTCGAGCTTGTCGAGGAGTTCGAGGCGTCCGGCGTCGTCTGCACCGGCCTGTTCGACGACGAGGTCGAGAAGCCCGAGGATTACACCGAGCTTCTGCGGCGGCTGCGCGCCCGGAACCTGCCCTTCATCTGCGCAAATCCCGACATCGTGGTCGAGCGCGGAGAGCGCATCATCTGGTGTGCCGGCGCATTGGCACGCGACTATGCCCAGCTCGGTGGCCGCACATTGATCGCCGGAAAACCTTACGCGCCGATCTATAATCTCGCGATGAAGGAAGTCGCCGAGATTCTAGGTCGGCCGGTCGAGCGCGGCCAGGTGCTGGCCATCGGAGACGGCATGATGACCGATGTGAAGGGCGCCGCCGACAATGGCTTCGATGTCCTCTATGTCTCCGGTGGTATCCATGCCCGCGACTATGGCGATGCACTGCAACCGGATCCGGCAAGGTTGGCGACCTTCCTGGAACAGCATGGGTATCGTCCGGTGGCCGTCATTCCCAGGCTGCGGTAGGTGACGATGGCAGCCTTCCAGCGCATTCTGGCGACCGCACCATTGCTCGCAGACCTGCGCGGCGGCGTGGTGGCGATCGGCAATTTCGATGGTGTCCATCGCGGCCATCAGGCGGTGCTCGAGCGGGCCTCGGCCGAGGCCGGACGGCGCGGAGTGCCGGCCCTGGTGCTGACATTCGAACCGCATCCGCGCAAGATTTTCAGGCCTGATATCCCGTTGTTCGTGCTGACGCCGCCGCCCATGAAGGCGCGGCTCCTGTCGCTGCTGGGCTTTGCCGCGCTCGTCGAGCAGCCGTTCACGCGCGACTTCGCCTCGCTGTCGGCGGAAGCATTCGTGACGGATGTGCTGGAAAGGAATCTTGGCATTACCCATGCCGTGACCGGGTTCGATTTCCATTTCGGCAAGGATCGTCAAGGCGGCCCGGCCTACCTGATGGCGGCCGGCGAGCGTCACGGCTTCGGCGTCACGCTCGTCGACGCTTTCCGTGACGAGGGCGCCGAGGTGGTGTCGTCGAGCCGCATCCGCGGGTTGCTGAGCGAGGGCGAGGTGACCGAGGCCGCCGGACTGCTCGGCTATCGCTTCACTGTCGAAAGTGAAGTGGTCGGCGGACAGCAGCTCGGCCGCACGCTTGGCTTTCCAACCGCGAATATGAGGCTTTCACCCGAAGCCGCACTCAAGGAGGGCATCTATGCCGTCCGCTTTCGCCGCGCCGACGGCACGCTTCACGATGGTGTCGCAAGCTTCGGCCGTCGCCCGACCGTTGACGACAACGGCGCGCCGCTGCTGGAAACCTTCGTCTTTGATTTCTCCGGTGACCTCTATGGCGAGGTCTGCCAGGTTTCCTTCTTCGGTTTCCTGCGCCCGGAGGTGAAGTTCGAAGGGCTCGACGCGCTGGTCGCGCAGATGAAGCGCGATGAAGTCGAGGCACGCGCGCTGCTTGCCGGCGTCAAGCCGCTCTCGGACCTGGATCGCGCCATCGCCTTCTGACGGAATCGCCGAAACTGCGGCGAACTGTGAAGAAGTTCATCGAAGGTGGCCGCCAAAACGTCCAACACTCCTCGATGAAAATCGACCTGTTTGTCTGGAGCGTGGTGCTGGTTTGCGCCGGACTGTTTATCCTCTGCGATGGGCTGAGCGCGCATTGGGGCAAGACCGGCAACGGCCGCAGCCTGGCATACGTCATGCTGCTGTCGCCGCTGTCCTACTCAGTATTCGCTTTTATCAACACAAAGCTGAACCTCGCCGTGACCGGGGCGCTGGTCAACACCATCGTCGTGGCCGGCGCCGTGCTGGTCGGCACCCTTGTCTTTGGCGAAGAGCTGTCCTCGACGCAATATCTTGGAATTGCGCTGGCGCTGGTTTCGGTGACGCTGCTCAATCTGACGTGACTATTTCTTCAGTGCCAGGCCGACGGCGATGAAGGTCCAGCCCTGGAAGATCAGGTCGATCGCCAGGAAGAGACCCAGCACCCACAGGCTGTTGACCGGCCAGCCCATGGCGATGATCAGGCCGGCAAGCGCGCTGATGACGCCTGCCGCGACGACCCAGCCCCAGCCGCGTTCCGGCCGGTGGCTGTAGCCGACCCAGGCCCGGAGCACCCCTGACGCGACCAGCGCGATCGCCAGCAGGAACGTCAGGACCGCTGAAGCGAGCAGCGGGTTGTCGAAAGCGAAGAAGCCGGCAACGGCGTAGAGCAATCCGCTGAGCAGCCAGTAGAAGAAGCGGCTCCAGGTCTTGACGCCGAACGCATGTACGATCTCGATTACACCGGCCATCAGCATCAGCCATCCCACGACATAGACAGAAGCCACCGTGGCGATGAACAGATTGGCGAAGGCAATGCCGCCGAAGATGAGCAGCAGCACGCCGAGCGCGACAAACCACCCCCATTTTGTCCGTGTCTGTTCGATCGCGATTTTCAAGGCGTCGCCGTGCAGGGTCATTGTCGCGGTCTCCATCAAGGGCTACGGGATACTGCCGGATGGAAGTTAGTCCCGGCGCCGGCCAACGTCCAGTCGATGACCGGCAGCGGGATCGCGGCAAACCGCGAGCGGATGTCTCCGGTTTAAATCAAATTTTACCAAACGGCCGTCAAAGCTGTCATCGGTAACCGTGTGTGTTGTGTTAGTGGAGTGGCCATGAGTCCGGTCGGAAGAATCTCTCTGGTGTTGGCCGCTGCGGTGCTGAGCGGCGCGGGTACCGCCAATGCGGGCGAGGGCAGTTGGCTGTCCGGTGACTGGTACCTGACCGTTGGCGCCACCGGCATGGTCGCGCCGAATTTCGAGGGCGGCAAGAAGTACCTGCTCAGCGCCTCGCCGATCATTTCGCTGGGCAAGGCCGGACCGGCGGCCCGCTTCACCTCGCGCAACGACAACATCTCGCTGGCGCTGGTCGACGATGGCGGTGTCCGCGCCGGCTTGACCGGCAAGTTCCTGTTTTCCCGTGACGATGACAATGCCGATGAGCTGAAGGGTCTCGATCCGGTGCGCTGGGGCGGCGAGGTCGGCGGCTTCTTCGAATTCTATCCGACCGATTGGCTGCGCGCCCGCGCCGAGCTGCGCCACGGCATTCGCGCCCACAACGGCTTTGTCGCCGACATCGCTGCCGACGCCTTCTACGATGTGACGCCAACCGTACGGATTTCGGGCGGACCGCGTGTTTCATTCGCCTCGGGCAACTATTTCGACGCCTATTATGGCGTCAACGCGCAGGAAGCGGTGGCCTCGGGCTTGAGCGAATATCATCCCGGTGGTGGGTTGAAGTCGACCGGTCTTGGTGGCGCCATAACCTGGAAGGTGACGGAGCCGATGACCGCCAGCCTGTTTGGCGAGTATTCGCGCCTGATGGGACCGGCGGCCGATTCCAGCCTGGTCAAGGAACGCGGCGACCGCAATCAGTTCATGATCGGCGTGTCGACCACATATCGCTTCGATTTCACGATGTAAGAGACCGTTTGGAAACTCTACCCTGGCGGCCATCTGATGGCGTTTTCTGTGCTTCCCCGTTCTACTGCGTGCAGTAGAACTGTGCTCACGGACCCAAACGTCCGCTGCGCTCCGGTTCTCGAAACCACCACCATATGACTCGCCAGAGCGATTTCGAAACGGTCTCTAAGTGAATCGAACGAGAGACGCTTTATTCCTGCGCCCATCTCCGCTAAAAGCCCACCAATGACGAGCTTTTCGCGCCTTCACGCGCTGACGATACGAATTATAAGCCCGGTGTTCCGGGCGGCCTGAGGGTCGCCGGAGCCGCCGGGAATCTTGCGCGCGGCCTCTCGCGCTTTTTCCAGATCACAGGCATGTCGCCCAAAAGTGGCCCCGGTTTTGGGAAAACGACATGCGCAAAAAGTATAGTTCAACGCCCGAGCGCCTTTGCCGCCGGGCAATGCACATGGCAGACCAATGACCGATACCCCAAAGACCGACACCAAAGAAACGATCGATTATTCCAAGACGCTTTACCTGCCGCAGACGGATTTTCCGATGCGCGCCGGCTTGCCGGAGAAGGAACCGCTGCTGGTCAAGCGCTGGCAGGACATGGACCTCTACCGCAAGCTGCGCGAAAGCGCGGCCGGTCGCACGAAATACGTGCTGCATGACGGCCCGCCCTACGCCAACGGCAACATCCATATCGGCCATGCGCTGAACAAGATACTCAAGGACGTCATCACCCGCTCGTTCCAGATGCGCGGCTATGACTCGAACTATGTGCCCGGCTGGGACTGCCATGGCCTGCCGATCGAATGGAAGATCGAGGAGCAGTACCGCGCCAAGGGCAAGAACAAGGACGAGGTGCCGGTCAACGAATTCCGCAAGGAATGCCGTGAGTTCGCCGCGCACTGGATCACGGTGCAGGGGGCTGAGTTCCAGCGGCTCGGCGTCATCGGCGACTTCAAGAATCCCTATACGACGATGGCTTTCCATGCCGAGGCGCGGATCGCCGGCGAGCTGTTGAAATTCGCCATGTCGGGCCAGCTCTATCGCGGCTCCAAGCCGGTGATGTGGAGCGTGGTCGAGCGCACGGCACTGGCCGAGGCCGAGGTCGAGTACCAGGACTATGAGTCCGACACGATCTGGGCGAAGTTTCCGGTCGCTAGCCTGGTCCGTCCCATCGATGATGGTGAGACCAAGCTGACGGAGGGAGCGCTCGATCTGCTGCAGGCCCACGTCGTCATCTGGACGACGACGCCATGGACGATCCCGGGCAACCGGGCGGTCAACTATTCGCCGCGCATCAGCTACGGCCTCTACGAGGTCACGGCGGCCGAGAACGCGTTCGGCCCGCAGCCGGGCGAAAAGCTGATCTTTGCCGACGCACTGGCCGAAGACGCCTCGGCCAAGGCCAAGGTCACCTTGAATCGTCTCCGCGGCGTTTCGGCGCAAGAGCTTGGAAGCCTTACGCTTTCGCATCCGTTCAAGGGCTTTGGCGGCGGCTACGAATTTGCCGTTCCGATGCTCGCCGGCGACCATGTCACCGACGATGCCGGCACCGGCTTCGTCCACACCGCGCCCGGCCACGGTCGCGAGGATTTCGACGCTTGGATGGATGCGGCGGCGGACCTGCGCGCACGCGGCATCGACAGCGCCATCCCGTTCACCGTCGACGATGGCGGCTTCTTCACCAAGGATGCACCGGGTTTCGGCCCGGACCGCGAGGGTGGGCCGGCGCGTGTCATCGACGACAACGGCAAGAAGGGCAACGCCAACCAGGCGGTCATCGACGAACTGATCAAGCGCAACGCGCTGTTTGCGCGCGGCCGCCTGAAGCACAGCTATCCGCATTCCTGGCGGTCGAAGAAACCGATCATCTTCCGCAACACGCCGCAGTGGTTTGTCTATATGGACAAGGACCTCGGCGACGGCTCGACGCTGCGCAGCCGCGCGCTGAAGGCGATCGACGACACCCGTTTCGTGCCCGCCGCCGGCCAGAACCGCATCCGCGCCATGATCGAGGAGCGTCCGGACTGGGTGCTGTCGCGCCAGCGCGCCTGGGGCGTGCCGATCGCCGTCTTCGCGGATGCCGACGGCAACGTGCTGAAGGACGAGGCGGTCAACCAGCGCATCATGGACGCCTTCGAACAGGAGGGCGCCGACGCCTGGTTCGCCGCCGGCGCCAAGGAACGTTTCCTCGGCAATCACGATGCCTCCAAATGGAAGCAGGTGATGGACATCCTCGACGTCTGGTTCGATTCGGGCTCGACGCACGCCTTCACGCTGGAGGATCGTCCTGACCTGAAATGGCCGGCCGACGTCTATCTCGAAGGCTCCGACCAGCATCGCGGCTGGTTCCATTCCTCGCTGCTGGAAAGCTGCGGCACCAGGGGCAGGGCGCCCTACGACACCGTCGTCACCCATGGTTTCACCATGGACGAGGATGGCCGCAAGATGTCGAAGTCGCTCGGCAACACCGTCGTGCCGCAGGACGTCATCAAGCAGTCAGGCGCCGACATCCTGCGGCTTTGGGTGGTGACGACCGACTACTGGGAGGACCAGCGGCTCGGCAAGAACGTGCTGCAGACCAACATCGACGCCTACCGCAAGCTGCGCAACACCATCCGCTGGATGCTGGGCACGCTCGCCCATGACGATGGTGAAGAGGTGCCGCTGGAGAAGATGCCGGAGCTGGAGCGGCTGATGCTGCACCGGCTCTCCGAACTCGATGAGGTCGTGCGCTCGGGCTACGACGCCTTCGAATTCAAGCGCATCACCCGCATGCTGCTCGATTTCATGGTGGTCGAGCTGTCGGCGTTCTATTTCGACATCCGCAAGGACGCGCTCTACTGCGACGCGCCGTCGAGCGTGAAACGCAAGGCTTCGGTGCAGGTGGTGCGCCATCTGTTCGATTGCCTGGTGAAATGGCTGGCGCCGATGCTGCCCTTCACCATGGAAGAGGCCTGGCTCGATCGTCATCCCGACGCCGTCTCGGTGCATCTCGACCAGTTCCCGCAAATTCCGGCGGACTGGAAGAACGAGGCGCTGGCGGAAAAGTGGCGGCAGGTACGGCAGGTGCGGCGTGTCGTCACCGGCGCGCTGGAGATCGCACGTGCCCAGAAGGTGATCGGGTCGTCGCTGGAAGCAGTACCGGTCGTCACCATCAACGATGCCGCGCTCGAAGCGGCGATAGCCGATGTCGACATGGCCGAGATGGCCATCACCAGCGATCTGGTGATCGCTCATGGCGAAGCGCCCGCGGGTGCCTTCACGCTTGACGACGTCAGGGGTGTCGCCGTGGTGGTCGAAAAGGCCGAGGATCGCGGCCTGGTGAAATGCGCACGGTCCTGGCGCTACACCGCCGATGTCGGCGAGGATCCGGAATTCCCGGATGTTTCGGCTAGGGATGCGGCGGTGCTGCACGAATTGAAGGCGCTCGGCCGGCTTTGACAGGCCGACCGGCCAGCTTGAACGGTGCACAAATGCCACGCCGGGCGGGCGAAAACCGCCCGCGCGTTGCCCTTAACGAGTGGTTGAGGTAAACACGCGAAACTCCGGAAGACAAATTGTCGCCGGATTTCCGTCGCAAGTGCTTGGACGATGGGGACCGGTCATAAGGCCGGTGGCAATCGAGAGGCTGTCTACAGTGGGACTTTTTGGCATGACCGAGAGATATAATGCGCGCCTGGCGCTGCTGGCGCCGCTTGTCGCATCGGGCCTGGCTTTGTCCGGCTGCATGGGGTCTCCGACCTATGGCACCGACAAGACCGCCGGCGAACAGCTGGCCGGCGATATTTCGGGCGCCTTTTCATTCGCGCCCAAGCGCAAGGAACAGATCGATTACAAGCCGCGCCCAACGCTGGTGAAGCCGGCGCCGGGCCGGAAGGAAGCGCTGCCGGCGCCGCAGGACAGCATCGAGACGGCGAGCGCCGAATGGCCCGAATCGCCCGAGCAGCGCCGCGCCCGCCTGCGCGCCGACGCCACCGCCCACCAGAACGATCCGGCTTATCAGTCGGAGATCATCGACGACGTGCAGACCGATCCGGCCTCGGTGAAGAAGGCGATGGCGGATTCAGGTTCGAGCCACCCGCCGGCGTGGACACCAGCCGATTCCGACAAGGGTCGCGCCGCCGAGATCCAGCGCCGCCTTGCCGATAGCAAGCAGGGCGATCCGAACACCCGCAAATATCTGAGCGAACCGCCAGTGCAGTATCGTGTCGCGGCCGGCACGGCGCCGCAGGGCGAGCTTGGCGAGGACGAGTACAAGAAGGAACGCCGTCTCAAGAAAGAGGCGGAAGGCAAGAAGGGCAGTGGCTGGTTCGACTGGATGCCGTCCCTGTAAAAACCGCCTCTTTGTTGTTTCTTGCCAAAGGGCGCTCGGTTCAGCCGCGCCGTTCCCGGAAAAATCCTTTGAGCAGCACGGCCGCTTCGGTCTCGCCCAAGCCCGGATAGATGTCGGGCGCGTGGTGGCAGGTCGGCGAGGCGAAGAAGCGTACACCATTGACCACGGCACCGCCCTTGTCGTCGGCGGCGCCGAAATAGAGCCGGCGCAGCCGGGCGAAGGAAATGGCGCCGGCGCACATGGCGCACGGCTCCAGCGTCACATAGAGATCGTGGCCGGTCAGCCGCTCGGCTGACAGCTTGCGGCAGGCGTCGCGGATGACCAGCATCTCGGCATGCGCCGTCGGGTCGGCAAGTTCGCGTGTGCGGTTACCGGCGCTGGCGACAACGCCATCGCCGTTGGCGATGACGGCGCCGACCGGCACTTCGCCACGCAAGGCGGCAGCTTCGGCCTCCTTCAGCGCCAGCGCCATGAAATCGGGCCGCTTCACGCGATTTCCATTCCGATTATCTCCTCGCCACCTGACGGTGATCCTGTTATTGAGCGCATGACCTCGAAAATCGGGACTCGGTTTTCGAAAATGATCATGCGCCACATCAAAAGTGCTACAGCGTTCGTTGCGCGCCCGAAAGGATGCGCCACGCTGTAGCAGCGCAAACGGATAAAGGCCACATGGACGACAACGACAAGAAATTCCGACCCAAGAAGGGTCCGGTCAGAAGCGGCTCGAAAGCCGCGGGGTCGCGCGGCCGTGATGGCGCGGCCGGCAAGGGCGGCAAGCCGTCCTTTGGCGCCAAGAAACCTTACGCACCGCGCGGCGACCGTCCGATGGCGGCTGAGGGCGAGCGGCCGAGGCGCGATTTCAAGGGCGGCGACAAGCCATTCAGCAAAGGTCCGCGTCCCGAAGGCAAGCCTTTTGAGAAGCGTGAGGGGCCACGCAAGCCTTACGCACCGCGCGGCGACCGCCCGGTGGCCGCTGAAGGCGAGCGCAAGCCGTATGAAAAGCGCGAAGGGCCACGCAAACCCTACGCACCGCGCGGCGACCGCCCAGTGGCTGCTGAAGGTGAGCGCAAGCCCTATGAGAAGCGCGAAGGCCCACGCAAGCCCTACGCACCGCGCGGCGACCGGCCAATGGCCGCCGAAGGCGAACGCAAGCCGTATGAGAAGCGTGAAGGGCCGCGCAAACCCTATGCGCCACGCGGCGATCGGCCGATGGCCGCCGAAGGCGAACGCAAGCCGTACGAGAAGCGCGAAGGGCCGCGCAAACCCTATGCACCACGTGGCGACCGGCCGGCTGCGGCGGCGGAGGGCGGCGAAAAACGCTTCGACCGTCCCAAGCGTGATTTTGGCGACCGCGCGTCGCGCGACGCCGGCGATCGACCGAAGCGTGACTTCGCTGACCGCCCCAAGCGTGATTTCGGCGATCGTCCCAAGCGTGACTTTGGCGATCGGCCGCAAGGCGCATCAGGCGGCACCTTCAAGCCGCGCCCGCGTCCCGCTGACGCTGCGGAAGAGGCAGGCGAACGCATCGCCAAGCGGCTGGCGCGTGCCGGCCTGGCCTCGCGCCGCGATGCCGAGGAGCTGATCGCTGCCGGTCGCGTCAAGGTCAATGGCCGCGCCCTGACCTCGCCGGCCTTCAACGTCATGCCTGATGACATCATCCATCTCGACGGCATGGAAATCCCGCCGATCGAGCGCACCCGGCTGTTCCTGTTCCACAAGCCGGCCGGCGTCGTCACCACCAACCGCGATCCCGAGGGCCGCAAGACCGTCTTCGACGTGCTGCCGGCTGAATTGCCGCGACTGATGACCATCGGCCGGCTGGACATCAACACCGAAGGCCTGCTGCTGCTCACCAACGATGGCGGCCTGTCGCGCGTGCTCGAACTGCCGGCCACCGGCTGGCTGCGGCGCTACCGCGTGCGCGTCCACGGCAAGGTCGAGGAGAGCGCCCTTGCCGGCCTGCGTGAAGGCATTGCCGTCGACGGCGTCTTTTACGGCGCCATCGAAGCGACGCTCGACCGTGAGCAAGGCACCAATGCCTGGCTGACGATCGGCCTGCGCGAGGGCAAGAACCGCGAAGTCAGGAACATCCTGGGTTCGCTCGGCCTCGATGTGACGCGGCTGATCCGCATTTCCTACGGCCCGTTCCAGCTCGATGACCTCGCCGAGGGCCATGTGCTGGAGATCAAGGGCAGGGTGTTGCGTGACCAGCTTGGCGAGCGCCTGGTCGAGGAATCAGGCGCCAATTTCGACGCCGACGTCACCAAACCGTTTTCCAACAAGCCGGTGCGGCGCACCGAAATCCGCGAGCCGGAGCCGGAAAGGCCGAAATTCACCCGCGACGGCGAGCGCCGTCCGATCGGCGAGGGCGGCTTGATCAAGAACCGCAAACGCCGCGAAGGCAGCCGCGACGAGGCGCTGGGTAAACTGTCGACAAGCCCCGACAGGAGCGCAGGGTCCGAGAAGAGCTTTGGCGAGCGCGGTCCGCGGCCCGAACGCAGCTTTGGCGACAAACCCCGCGGCAATTTTGGCGACAAGCCGCGTGGCGGCTTTGGTGACAAACCGCGTGGTGCTTTTGGCGGCAAGCCGGGCGGCGGCAAGAAGTCCGAGCGCGAGCAGCGGCCGATCGAGCCGCCCGGCCAGCGCAAGGCCAATGTCTGGATGGCGCCGGGCGCGCGGCCGATCGGCAAGGGCAGGGCTGAGGCCGACGCCGCCAAGGCGGCTGACGCCAAGGCGCGCAAGGCGTCATTCAAGCCGTCTTATGGCAAACCCGCCGGTGCAAAGCCGTTCAGCAAGCCTAGAGGCGAGCCGGGCGGCGGCGAGCGTCCGCGCGGCGGTCCCAAGGGGCCCAGGACGAAATGAGGCCTGGGCCACGATGAGAATCGTCGGCGGTGAGTTTCGTGGGCGTCCCCTGGCGACGCCGCGCTCGAGCGCCATCCGTCCGACGACCGATCGCACCCGCGAGGCCGTCTTCAACGTGCTGGCGCATCGTTTTGCCGATCAATTGGACGGCGCGCGCGTGCTCGACCTGTTCGCCGGCACCGGCGCGCTTGGGCTCGAAGCGCTGTCGCGCGGTGCCTCCTACGGCGTCTTCATCGAGGAATCGGCGGAAGGCCGTGGCCTGATCCGAGACAATGTCGAAGCCTTCGGCCTGACCGGCCGCACCAAGATCTTCCGCCGCGACGCCACCGGCCTCGGTGAGGCCGGCACGCTGGCGCCGTTCGGCCTCGTCTTCGCCGACCCGCCCTATGGCAAGGGCCTTGGCGAGCGCGCCCTGCAGTCGGCGAAAGCCGGCGGCTGGCTCCGCCCCGGCGCGCTGTGCGTGGTCGAGGAGGCCGCGGTGGCGCCCTTCGAGCCAGGCCCCGGCTTTTCCGTGCTGGACGAACGCAGCTATGGCGAGACCGTCATCCGCTTCATCGAGGCGGCCTGATCCGACTTGCATCCATAGCCGGCATCCACGGCCGGCCTCTTTGCCGCCGCCTTTGCCGGCAACATGACCAACAATTCACTTTGCTTGTCGCCAACACCCTGCCTATCGTCCTGCCAAGAGCAATTCCAGGAAAAGTGCGAAGCGGTTTTCCGTCCGGAATTGCGTCAAAACAAAGAGATAGAGCGGTCAACGTTTCCGTGAAACGATGAACCGCTCTACGAAACCGGAGCCATTGATGACATCCAAGGCTGAATGGCTGCGCACAACACTGCTGACGACCTCGTTGGCTTTTGTCATGACCGGCCCGGCGCTGGCCGATAGTGCGCCGGACGCGTTCAAGGTGACGGACTTCCTGCTCGATAACGGCATGGAGGTCGTCGTCATTCCCGACCATCGCGCGCCGATCGTCACCCATATGGTCTGGTACAAGATCGGCAGCGCCGACGAGCCGCCCGGCAAATCGGGCATCGCGCATTTCTTCGAGCATCTGATGTTCAAGGCGACGACCCACCATGCGGCGGGCGAGTTCGATCGCGCCATCTCCGACATCGGCGGCTCCAACAACGCCTTCACCTCTTACGACTACACCGCCTTCCACGAGACGGTGGCGCCGTCGGCGCTCGAGCTGATGATGAGCTTCGAGGCCGACCGCATGCGCAATCTCATCCTCACCGACGACGTCATCAAGCCCGAGCGCGACGTCATCCTCGAGGAGCGCCGCTCGCGCATCGACAACAATCCGGAGGCGGTTCTGGACGAGGAGGTGGACGCCACGCTGTGGCAGAACCAGCCCTATCGCATTCCGGTCATCGGCTGGATGCAGGAGATGCAGCAACTGAACCGCACCGACGCGACCGCCTTCTATGACAAATACTACCGGCCCAACAACGCCGTGCTGATCGTCGCCGGCGATGTCGAGCCGGACACGGTGCGGGCGCTGGCCGAAAAGACCTATGGCAAGGTGGCGCGCGGCCCCGATCTGCCGCCCCGCATCCGCCCGGTCGAACCGGAGCAGAACACCAAGCGCACGGTCACGCTCTCCGATGCCCGTGTCAGCGTGCCGAGTTTTTCCACCCAATGGGTGGTGCCGTCCTACCATTCCGGCAAGCCGGGTGAAGCGGAAGCGCTCGACTTGCTGGCGGAAATCCTCGGCGGCGGCAATCGCAGCCGGCTCTACCAGGCCCTCGTCGTCCAGCAAGGCATCGCTTCCAGCGCCGGCGCCTTTTTCCAGGGCACGATGCTCGACGACACCAATTTCACTATCTACGGCGCACCGCGTGGCGATGCCAAACTCGCCGATGTCGAAGCGGCGGTCGATGCGGAAGTGGCACGCATCGTCAAGGATGGCGTCACGCCATCGGAGCTGGAAAAGGCCAAGGACCGCTATGTCAGGTCGATGATCTTTGCCCGCGACAAGCAGGATTCGATGGCCAACATCTACGGCTCGACACTGGCCACCGGCGGCAATGTGCAGGACGTCCAGCAATGGCCGGACCGCATCCGCAAGGTCACATCAGACGAGGTCAAGGCCGTTGCCGCGCGCTATCTGATGCTCGCCCGGTCGACGACCGGCTATCTCTTGCCGCAGCAACAGGCGGGGAATTGACGATGATGAGCACGAACGCGATACGCGCACGCGCGCCGCTTGCAACCCTTTTCCTCTCCATTCTCTTCCTGATCCTGCCCACGCTCACCGCGCGCGCCATGGACATCCAGTCCGTCACCTCGCCAAAGGGCATCACCGCCTGGCTGGTGGAGGACTATTCCGTGCCGATCGTTGCCATCCGCTTTGTCTTCGGCGGTGGCTCGACGCAGGATCCGCCGGGCAAGGAGGGTTTGGCCAACCTGATGACCGGCCTGTTCGACGAAGGCGCCGGCCCGCTCGACAGTGAAGGCTTCCAGATCAAGCTCGACGATGCCGGTGCCGAGATGAGTTTCGACGAAAGCCGCGACGGCATCTACGGCTCGATGCGCATGCTGGCCGAGCAGCGCGACGAGGCCTTCGATCTGTTGCGGCTGGCGGTCAACGAGCCGCGCTTCGACCAGATGCCGATCGACCGCATCCGCTCCCAGATCCTGTCCGGCATCATCGCCGGCGAGAACGATCCCGACACGGTCGCACAGAGCAAATGGGCGCGCGCCCTCTATGGCGACCATCCCTATTCCCGGTCCGACCAGGGCACCAAGGAAAGCATCGCCACCATCACGCCGGATGACCTGAAAGCCTTTCACAAGGCGATTTTCGCGCGCGGCGGCCTGCATATCGCCGTCGTCGGCGCCATCGACCCCGAGACGCTGAAGAAGAAGCTCGACATGGTGTTCGGCGATCTGCCGCAAAACCAGGCGCTACGGCCGGTGGCCGATATCGACCCCAAGCTGGCCCAGCATGTCGAGGTCGACTATGACCTGCCGCAGACCTCCCTGCAGCTCGCTTTTCCCGGCGTGAAGCGCAAGGCGGCGGATTTCTTTCCCGCAGTGCTGATGAACGAGATCCTCGGCGGCGGTACCTTCACCTCGCGCCTGTTCCAGGAGGTGCGCGAAAAGCGGGGGCTGGCCTACAGCGTCAACTCCTCGCTGATCAACCAGGACCACGCAAATGCGCTGATCGTCAGCACCGGCACCCGGTCGGACCGGGCGGCCGAGACGCTGGGCATCGTCCGCGACGTGGTCAAGCAACTGGCCGAGCAAGGCCCGACCGAGGCGGAGCTGGCGGCGACCAAGAAATACATGATCGGTGCCTACGCCATCAACAATCTGGACTCGTCGAGTTCCATCGCCGCGACGCTGGTCGAGCTGCAGCTCGACGATCTCGGCATCGACTACATGCAGCGCCGCGCCGGCTACATCAGCGCGGTGACGCTGGATCAGGTCAAGGCGGCGGCGAAAAAGCTGCTGTCGGCCGAGCCGACCATCATGGTCATAGGACCGAAACTGGCCGGAGCCGGCAAGGGATGAGCCCGACCTTCGGCATAGCCTTCGGCGGCGGCGGCGCGCGCGGGCTGGCGCATATCCATGTCATCGAGGCGCTGGACGAGTTGGGCATCAAGCCGGTGGCCATAGCCGGCTCGTCGATCGGCGCCATCATGGGCGCCGGCATGGCATCAGGCATGACCGGCAAGGAGATCCACGACTATGCCCGCTCGATCCTCGGCCGCCGCGCCGAAGTGGCGAGCCGCATGTGGCGGGCGCGGCCGGGCACGATCGCCGAAGCCATGCAGAACGGCATCCGCGTCAGCCAGTTCAATGTCGAGCGCATCCTGAAAGCATTTTTGCCCGAAGCCATTCCCGAGACCTTTGCTGAGTTGAAAATCCCGCTCAAGGTCACGGCGACCGACTATTTCGGCCACAAGCTCGCCGTCTTCGACGATGGTGACCTGCACTCCGCGCTTGCGGCCTCTGCGGCCATACCCGCCGTGTTCCGCCCGGTGACCCGCGACGGCCGCCTGCTGATCGACGGCGGCATCTACAACCCCGTGCCATTCGACCTGCTCGAGAACGATGCCGACATCATCATCGGCGTCGACGTCGTCGGCGCGCCGGAAGAGGCCGACCGCAAACAGCCGACCTCCGTCGACCTGATGTTCGGCGCCACACAGCTGATGATGCAGTCGATCATCGCCAACAAGCTGAAGCAGTGCCGCCCCGACATCCTGGTCCGACCGGCGGTGTCGAAATACCGCGTCCTCGATTTCCTGAAGATCGACGCCCTGATGAGCGAGACGGTGGACATCAAGGACGAGCTGAAGCGCCAGGTGGAGAGGGTGCTGGAGGCGAGGGGCGGGAAGGGCAAGCGCGGGAAGCGGGTTGCTGGGTGAAGGTAATTTGGAGTGTGGTACTGGCGGGGGTTTGGTACACCAAGCCGCCGCCACGTCTCGTTGATACGAGGAATCTGAATCGCCAGCGCTGAACAACTTTATCTTAGCTGCGCATTGAACGCGGCCGCGCAGCCCTAGCTAGTCCTCCGATGTATAAGGTTTCCAAAAGCGACGCTCGCCAGCCACCCAGAGGGTGAAAAGCACGGATCGACCGTGCCCCCAACTGTCGCCACCGACATTGTATTGTGCACAAACCTGGTCGGTCTCGGTTTTCGAAATGCCAATGTTCTCGTCACCCACACCGCCGAGGACTTGTCTGCCTGTTGTGGCGGTTGATGGAACGAGCAAGTACCCCGCCACTTGCTCGAAATCGGCTGGTGTCGCTGGAAAGCAGAGCTCGCCTGGACTTTGTTCGTTGGAATTAGCGACGGATACGATCCTCGAGGTTACATATCTCTTTCTATCCACCACACTTTTTGAGATCGACGGATCGCGAGGAACCGTGAGGCTGGCGTTTCCTTGGGGTGTGTCACTTACTGAAACGACCAAACGCGCGTCTTTCTTTACGTCGCTACGCTGAAACAGAATGTCGAACTCCTTTGGACCCCGGAAGTCGACCATCAATTTGCGTTGAAAGTCATCGATCGCCAAAGTGCCTCCGATGTTGTTGATGCTCAATGTTCTTTTCCGAGGATCGTTGCCGTCGGTGTAAAAAGCAACGCGCACCGTTACGATATCCGAGCCCGGTCGGCTGTCGACCACCCATATATGCGTGCCAACGGGCCTTAACGATCGAAGGCACTCGCTGTATGCCTGTGCGGCGGCCGGGGCGAGATAGACCTCGTTCCAAGACAGGTTGTCCTGCTCACTGAAGTCCGATCTGTATTCGGAGAAATATTGTTGCCTCGTTTCATCGAACTGGTCCCAGGACATCGCGCTTGTCAACGGGATGCCGCCGATCAATGCCGATCCTGACATATCGAGTGAGCGTTTTGCCTGCTCGAAATCGGACTTCTTGATTGTGTGTAGAATTGCCAAATTCTGGGCAACGTCATGCTGCACGTTTTTTGTGTTTTGAATGAGCGCACCCTGGCAATCCGATTGATCTCGGGCGTTCGCTGGCGCTGACAAAAGGGTCAGAATTATCAGAGCAGTGTTCGTTTTTGCGGACATGTAGCATCTCCCAGGAAACATGTTTGCGCTCCGAGGCTTCCGGTAACGAATTGAACTGGACTTCGGAGGTGGCCCTCACTTGGACTGCGTTCCTTGCAGCCCATGCCTGAGGGGCAGACAACATGGGAATCGGCAACGCCGCACGCCCCAAACGGGGGTTGCGCGAGTGGGGTCAGCAGTATCGCGCTATTCTTGTCAGGAGCAGGATGAGTTCGGTTTGGCGCGAAGTGGAGGTTTTGTCGAAAATCGACTTCAAGCGAGTTCGCGCAGTTTCTCTTTCGATGACAAGGCCGTCCGCAGCTTCGGAGAGGCTGTCTCCGTTTAACAGCCGTTCACACAGCAGCCTCTCGGAGGGCGTCAGTCCAAACAGTGTCTGCGCCGCCGGCATGTCGAGCTGCCTGGTCTCATGCGCATTGAGGTCGGCTATGCGCACCAGAACCGTTCGCCGGGTCGGCAAAAGCGGCGCCAAACTGCAAACGGCGGCTTCAGGTTCGATCGCGGTGAGTGAAATGTGCCACCTGCTGTCGGCAGTTCCGAACGATATGCTCGAGATGTCCGTTGGAGTTCCCTGGCATAGAAGAGTGATGGCTTGCATGAACGCGGTGTTGGCAAGCGGGTTTGTCAGACGAATTCTGCGCCCGGTGACCATGACTGCGTTGCCGGATCGAAAAACACGCTCTGCCGCCCTGTTGGCCTCCATCAGCAGGCAGCCGGCAGCAACGACGAACGCTGGACGAGTGCTTGCCCCCACGAGGGCGGCCGAACTCATCGCCTTCTCGGTTGCAGAACGCACGGCGCGTCCAAATTCGACCGATCGGTTGAGATTGCCTCGCAAGCGCTCCAACAGGCGAACAGCAAGGACGTCGTATGTGGGCGCGTGTCCTATGGGATAGTGCAGCAACATCTGTACCGTCTCGCCGCTGTCGGCTTCGATCTTTACCCCGGCGGCGGCTTCGATGCCGTTCTGCGGTACCATCCAGTCATTATAGAATTCGGTGTCGCGATAGAGGGCGCTTGGCGCCACTGCTTCGCTGGCAGCGACCTTTCCAGCTGGAGTTTTCGACCAGTATTCGATCCAGGGGTTCACCGCCGCGTAGTGATCCATATAGGATTGAAAAAAACCCGGCTGAAGATTGTGCGTTACGAACGAATTGAGCTGAAGCGTAGAGAAATTCTTGTTGTGGATCGCCGCAAAAGAGCCAGGAACAGCATCCGCTACAGCAGCAACGACCTCACTCCATGTCGACCTGCCAACACAAACGCCGTCAACGAGGCTGGCAATTTCATTGCCTAGCTTGTCAAAATTTGAGAGCTGTGCGCCAAACCCCATTTTGACATGTAACCATAAGAACCGGGCGAGTACCTCTGATTATTGACAGTGTTTAAGTTTGTTCGCAACTGATGAAGATCATGGTCTAGCACCCGCCAATCGGACTGCTGTCACACCGATTGCAGCTGTGCTTTTCGCTCGTGCGGCAAGGCTCACGCTGCAAACTATCCCTGAAGCGTGACACCACGCGCTCCGGACCTTTGCTTGTGCGTGCCGTTATCCCAAACCGCCAAGCGCCGGGAGTATGGTTCAGTCCTTAGCCCGCTCCACATAGGCCCCGTCGGCCGTCATCACCACCACGCGGGTGCCTGGCGCAATATGCGGGGGGACCAGCGTGCGCACGCCGTTGGACAGCACGGCCGGCTTGTAGGAGGACGAGGCCGTCTGGCCCTTGGTCGTCGGCTCGGTTTCCACCACTTCGAAGGTGGCGCGCTGCGGCAGCACCAGGGAGATGGCGATGCCGTTGAACTGCGACACCTGCACGGCCATGCCTTCCAGCAGGTAAGGCGCCATGTCGCCGACCACGGCTTCCGACACCGCGACCTGGTCGTAGCTTTCCGGGTTCATGAAATGAAAGCCTTCGCCGTCGCGATACAGGAACGTGTGCTCGCGCTCTTCCACATAGGCGCGCTCCACCTGTTCGGTGGTGCGGTAGCGCTCCGAAACCTTCACCCCGTCGCCGATGCGGCGCATGTCGAGCTGCGTTACCGGCGTGCCCTTGCCTGGGTGGATGTTTTCAGCAAAGAGGATCACATAAAGCTTGCCGTCCTTGTCGACGACATTGCCTTTGCGGAGCGAACTGGCGATGACTTTCACCACGGTTTTAAATCCTGCAAGAAGAGTTGACTGGCGTTTGCCGGCTAGTGCGGCGCTGGATGGGGGCCTAGCGCATCTTGGCCGCCGCCGCCAGCCCCATTCCACCATGATCTGAGCCCCATGACCGAAGCTTCGCCCTGGTGGACGCCGCATGTCCATGCCGACCGCCGCCCGCGGCTGATGCTGCGCAACGCCATCGCCGCCAGCCTGCGAGACTGGTTCGCTGCCCATGATTTCGTCGAGGTGGAAACGGCCGCGCTACAGGTCTCGCCCGGCAACGAGGCGCATCTGGCGGCTTTCGCCACGCAAGCGGTCGGGCCGGACGGCGCGCGGTCGCCGCTCTATCTCCACACCTCGCCGGAATTCGCCTGCAAGAAGTTGCTTGCCGCCGGCGAGCAGCGCATTTTCAGCCTCGGTCCGGTCTATCGCAACCGCGAGCGCGGTCCCTTGCACCATCCCGAATTCACGATGCTGGAATGGTACCGGGTGGGCGAGGCCTATGAGAGCCTGATGCTGGATTGCGCCGCCTTTCTGGCGCTGGCCGCGACAAGGGCAGGGGCGACGCGCTTTTTCTTCCGGGGCCGCGACTGCGATCCGTTTGCCGAGCCGGAACGGCTGAGCGTCGCGGAGGCCTTCACCCGCCATGCCGGCATCGACCTGCTGGCCACGGTCGCCGCCAACGGCACCACCGACCGCGATACGCTTTACGCCGCCTTGGTTCGGGCCGGCCTGCGCACCGCGCCCGACGATAGTTGGGCCGACCTGTTCAGCCGGGTGATGGTGGAAAAGATCGAACCGTTCCTCGGACAGGGGCGGGCGACCATCCTGTGCGAGTATCCGGTGGCGGAGGCCGCACTGGCTCGGCCGAGCCCGAGCGACCCGCGCGTCGCCGAGCGCTTCGAGCTCTATTGCTGCGGCGTCGAACTCGCCAACGGTTTTGGCGAGCTGACCGACGCCGAGGAGCAGCGCCGGCGCTTCGTCATCGAGATGGATGAGAAACAGCGCATCTATGGCGAGCGCTATCCGCTGGACGAGGATTTTCTCGCCGCCCTTGCCATCATGCCGCCGGCCAGCGGCATCGCGCTCGGCTTCGATCGGCTGGTCATGCTGGCCACCGGCGCGCAGAAGGTCGAGGATGTCATCTGGACGCCTGTCGCCTGAAGGCGAGAAAGCCTGGCCCATTCGATTTGAGGGATGAAGACTGGACCGTGACCCCGAACCAAGCGACCACATAAGCGGCACGCGGGACCGAGAGTTCAAAAGATCATGGTCAAACACGAAGATCCGACAGCGGCAGCTTCTGAAACCGTTGAAATCGCCATTGTCGGTGCTGGCGTGGTCGGGCTGGCGACGGCGCTCCGCCTTGCCGCGGATGGGCGCGAAGTGTTGCTCATCGACCCCAATGAGCCAGGCTCCGGCGCCTCATCAGGCAATGCCGGAACGATCGCCGAATACGCCTGTATGCCGGTTGGCACGCCTTCCGTGCTGCGTGCGCTGCCAAAGCTGCTGCTCGATCCCGACAGCCCGTTTTCGCTGCGCTGGCCGGCGCTGTTGCAGCTTGCGCCCTGGTTGGTCCAATTCATGCGGCAATCGCTGCCGGCGGCCACCCGCGCCAACGCGCTGGCACTGGCCGGGCTATTGGCAGATGCCTTGCCGGCCTGGGAGGACATGGCTGGGGAAGCCGGCCTGGAAGACCTGCTGCGTCGCAATGGCTGCCTCTATCTCTATCGCCGCGAAAGCGATTTTGCCGCCGCCGCCGCCGGCCGGACAATGCGCGCCGGATTCGGCATTCATCAGGAGATTCTGACGTCTGACGAGGTGGCAACTCTTGAGCCGGGCCTGCCGGCAAGTGGGACGCGTGGGCTGTACTTCCCGGATTCGATGAATGTCACCGACCCGAAGGCGGTGATGCAGAGACTGCTGGGCGCAGCCACCGCCCGTGGTGTGTCAGTGAGACAAGCCGAGATTACCGGCCTGCAGGTCGAGGCAGGCGGTGTCCGGCTCAGCGGCCCCGGCTTCAGCATCAAGGCGGGCACGGTCGTGATTGCCGCCGGTGCACGGTCGCGCGCCCTGGCCGCGCAGGCCGGCGACAGGATTCCACTCGAGACCGAGCGCGGCTATCACCTGGAATTCCAGACCGACGCTCCGCTGCTGACCCGGCCGGTCTGTCCGGTCGATCTCGGTTTCTACATGACGCCGATGGCCGGACGGCTGAGGATCGCCGGCACCGTCGAGCTCGGCGGGCTCACCGCGCCGCCAAACCCGCGCCGGCTGGCGCTGCTCGACCGTGGCGTCAGGCAAATCTTTCCCAGGTTAGGCTCACCGTCGTCGCAATGGCTCGGCTTCCGGCCGTCCCTGCCGGATTCCAGACCGGTCATCGGCCCTTCACACGGCAGTTCCCGGGTGATCCATGCTTTCGGTCATGGCCATCTCGGCCTGACGCTGGCCCCGATCACGGCGCGTCTGGTCGCAGACCTGATCGGCGGACGCGGCGATCCCGCGCGCCTCGCAGCCTTTGCGGCGGGTCGCTTCGGTCGCTGATCGACCGTGCCTGCGTCCTGATCTAGTGCGCGAAAACCTGCTCCAGCGAGCGAAAGCCCTTGAATTCCAGCGCATTGCCCGAGGGGTCGCGGATGAACAGCGTCGCCTGTTCGCCGGGCTCGCCCTTGAAGCGGACCATCGGCCGTTCCAGCCAGTCGATGTCGTCGCGCGCCTCCAGCCGCGTCGCCAGGCGCTGCCAGTCGTCCATCAGCAGCACGGCGCCGAAATGCGGGATCGGCACGACAATGCCGTCGACCTTGCCGTCGCTGGGAGCCTGTGCGGCCTGCGGCCGCAGATGCGCCGACATCTGGTGGCCGAACAGGTCGAAGTCCACCCAGGTCGTTGACGAACGCCCGATCGCACAGCCCAGCACCTCGCCATAGAAAACGCGGGTTTCATCGAGATCACGGACCGGAAAGGCGAGATGGAAGGGTGTCATCGAAAATGCTCCGAGCAGGCTGGGGACCGATTTTGCGTCACAGGGTTCGCGATTTGAACCGTCAACCCCGCATTTTGATTGAAGCCTATGCCATTGCACAAGCCGGACCGGAACAATAGATGGGTGGGCAGCGGCCAGACACCGGCCGCCCCAGCAGGATTTCAGGCATGACCGATATATCAGACGCAGCAAAATTGACCGACCGCGTCGCGGCTCTGGTCGAGGCTGCCAAGAAGGCCGGCGCCGATGCCGCCGACGCGGTGGCCGTACGCGGTCGCTCGACCGGCGTGTCGGTGCGTCTCGGCAAGGTCGAGGGCACCGAATCGTCCGAGAGCGAGGATGTCGCGCTGCGCGTTTTCGTCGGCGGTCGGGTGGCGAGTGTCTCGGCGACAGCGGCTTCGGATCCGAAGGTGCTGGCCGAGCGCGCCTTGGCGATGGCGAAAGTGTCGCCCCAGGATCCCTATCAGGGGCTGGCCGACCCGGCATTGCTCGCCAAACAGACGCGCGATCTCGACCTGTTCGACGCCACCGAAGTGTCGGCCGACCAGTTGAAGGAAGCAGCCCTTGCGGCGGAAGCGGCGGCCCTTGCCGTCAAGGGCGTGACCAATTCGGCCGGCGCCAGCGCCGGTGCCGGTCTTGGCGGCCTGGTGTTGGCCACCTCGCATGGCTTCCTCGGCCACTATGTCGGCTCACGTTTCTCGCGCTCTGCCAGCGTCATCGCCGGCGAGGGCACCGGCATGGAGCGCGACTATGAATTCTCCTCGCGCCAGCATTTTGCCGATCTCGATGCGCCCGAAGACATCGGCCGCAAGGCCGGCGAACGCGCCGTGCGGCGCATTGGCGCGCGCCAGGCGGCGACCGGGCCGATCGACGTGGTGTTCGACCCGCGCGTCGCGCGTGGCATCGCCGGGCATCTTGCCGGCGCCATCAACGGTGCCTCGGTCGCGCGCAAGACGTCGTTCCTGCGCGACATGATGGGCAAGCAGGTGGCCGCGTCCGCCATCACGGTGACCGACGAGCCGCTCAGGCGGCGTGGCCAGGCCTCGCGTCCGTTCGACGGCGAAGGCGTCGAGGGCGAAAAGCTGTTGATGGTCGAGAAGGGCGTGCTCAACCACTGGTTCCTGTCGACCTCGGCCGCGCGCGAGCTGGGTCTCGTCACCAATGGGCGCGGCGCGCGCGGTGGCTCTTCCGTGACGCCATCCTCCACCAATCTCGCCATCGAGCCTGGCGAGCGATCGCCGGAAGAGATGATCAAATCGCTCAAGACCGGCTTCTACGTCACCGAGGTGTTCGGCCAGGGCGTCGACATGGTCACCGGCGAATACAGCCGTGGCGCCTCGGGCTTCTGGATCGAGAATGGCGAGCTGGCCTATCCGGTCGCCGAGGTCACCATCGCCTCGAACCTGAAGACCATGTTCCTCAACATGGTGCCGGCAAGCGATCTCGACCGCAATTTCGGCACCGCGGCCCCGACGCTCCTGATCGAAGGCATGACCCTTGCCGGAGCATGACCTGACCATAGCCGGGGCTACCGAAGACTTGCCGCTGCTGCGCGATGCCGCCCGCGAGGCGGGGGTCATCGCCATGCGCTACTTTGGCAACAAACCGCAAGTCTGGATGAAGGGCGGCACATCGCCGGTGAGCGAGGCAGACCATGCCGCCGACGCCTATCTGCGCGAAACGCTGCTGGCAGCGCGACCGGACTATGGCTGGCTGTCGGAGGAAACAGTCGACGATCCGGTTCGGCTTTCGGCACGCCGCACCTTCGTCGTCGACCCGATCGACGGCACGCGCGGTTTCCTGGAAGGCCTGCGCACCTGGTGCGTCAGCGTTGCCGTCGTCGAGCATGGCCGCACGCTGGCCGGCGTGCTGGAATGTCCGGCGATGGAGGAGACCTATTGGGCGTTGCCCGGCCAGGGCGCCTTCCGCAACGGCAAGCGCATTGCGGTGCGCGAACTGGCGGATACGGCCGAGATTTCCGGGCTGAAGCAATTGACCGACCTGATGCCTGCCGAATGGCAGGCGCGGCTGAAGCGGGCGCCCTACAGCCCTTCGCTCGCCTATCGGTTGGCGATGATCGCCAATGGCGCGCTGGATGCCACTTTCGTCAAACCGAACGCGCATGACTGGGACATTGCGGGCGGCCGATCTCATCCTGCGCGAGGCCGGCGGCCAGTTGCTCGACCAGCACGGCCGCGCCCCGCTCTATGCCGGCGAGGTGACCCGCCACGGCGCGCTTGCCGCCGGCAGCGGTGAATTGCTGGCCGTGCTCGCCGGCGTCATCGCCGGGCTGGATGCGTGAAAGCGTTTTCCCGAGCGCGATGAATTCATCTCGCTCTAGAATTCATCTCGCTCTAAAGGTTCCAAAGTCGGCGGCTTTGGTCTAGACCTGTCACAAACTCACGATATGTGAAGGACCGACATGGCCGCGGAAGACGGAAAGAAACAGCTTTTGCATCTGGTGTTCGGCGGCGAACTGAAGAAGCTTGGCGGCACTGAATTTCGCGATCTCGAAGGGCTCGACATCGTCGGCATCTATCCGGACTATCAATCCGCGCACACGGCGTGGAAAGCCAAGGCGCAAGCCAGCGTGGACAACGCCCACATGCGTTATTTCGTCGTTCATCTGCATCGGCTGCTCGACCCCGACAACAAGGCTGCCGGTTGACTTCGATGGAGCATGATCTGGCGAAAGGGCCAGCGCGCGACGCCGCACCGACGGGCAGGGGACGCAGCCGCACGACCAAGGCCTTCTGGCGCAAGATTCGCCAACCGCTGGCGCAGTCGCGATTCGTCAAGAACGCCATCGCCAGCCTGTTCGCCCAGTTCGTCCGGTTCGTGCGCCTCACCAATCGCGTCGTCGAGGGATCGGCGCGGTTTTCGGGCGGGGCCTATACCGAATTCGAGCCCGGCATCATCGCCCTGTGGCACGGCCAGCATCTGCTGACGCCAGCCTACTACCCCAAGCGCAAGCCGCTGGTCGCCATGGTCTCGCGCAGCGCCGATGCCGAGCTCAACGCGCTGATGCTGGAGAAATTCGGCATCGAGGCGGTGCGCGGGTCGGGTGGGCGTGAAAATGCCAGGCATCTCGACAAGGGCGGGGCAAAAGCACTTATCGCCCTGAAAAAGTCGCTCAGTGCCGGCAAGAACGTCGCCATGATAGCAGACATTCCGCACGGTACGCCACGAGACGCAGGGCTTGGTATCGTTCTCCTGGCGCGGCTCTCCGGTCGGCCACTCCTGCCTGTCGCCATCACCACCAGCCGCCGCAAGGTGCTGGAGAAGAGCTGGGACAAGACCACCATCAACCTGCCGTTCGGCCGCTCGTCGATCGTCATCGGCCCGCCGATCTTCGTGGCGGCCGGCGCCGATGAAGCCGAAATGGAGCGCAAGCGCCAGGAAGTGACAGTCGCGCTCAATGCCGCGACCGCCGAGGCCTACCGTCTCGTGGATGGCCCGCGATGAGCGGTCTGTGGGCGCGAACCATGCTGTCGGCATATCGTTTTGCCGGTGCGGCCGCCTATCCGCTGGTCGGACCCTATGTCGCCTGGCGCACCTCGCAGGGCAAGGAAGACCGCAACCGTCGCCGTGAGCGCTATGGTGTCGCCGGCCGCGCGCGCCCCGACGGGCCGGTGATCTGGATTCATGCCGCGAGCGTGGGTGAGACAATAGCCGTGGTGCCGCTGGTCGAAAGCATTCTCGACTATGGCGTCAACATCGTGCTGACGACCGGCACCGTCACCTCGGCGCAGGTCGCCGACGAGCGGCTCGGCGACCGCATCATCCACCAGTATGTGCCGCTCGATCTCAAGCCGGCGGTCAGCCGGTTCCTCGATCACTGGCAGCCGGATCTGGCGATCATCGCCGAATCCGAGATCTGGCCGATGACCATCCTCGAGCTTGGCGCGCGTCGCGTGCCGCAGGTGCTGGTCAATGGCAGGCTGTCCGACCGCTCGTTCAAGTCGTGGAAGAAACGGGCCAACATCGCCGAGGCGTTGTTCGAGAACCTGGCTCATGTGGTGGCGCAGTCGGATGTCGATGGCGAGCGGTTTCTGGCGCTCGGCGCGCGGCCGGTCACCGTGTCGGGCAACCTCAAGGTCGACACGTCGCCGCCTCCGGTTGACGAACGGGTGCTGGCGACGCTGCGGCGGCAGATCGGCCCGCGCCCGACCTGGGCGGCGATCTCGACCCATGACGGCGAGGAGGTGGTCGCTGCCGAGGTCCACGCGACACTGCACAAACGTCACCACGGTCTTTTGACGATCGTCGTTCCACGCCACCCTGACCGCGCCGAGGCGCTGGCGACGCAGATTTCCGGCATGGGCCTGAAGGTCGCGCGGCGCAGCAAGGGCGACAGGATCACAGCCGACACCGACATATTGCTCGGCGACACGATCGGCGAGATGGGGCTCTATCTCAGGCTGACCGAGATCGCCTTCGTCGGCCGCTCGCTGACATCCGAGGGCGGCCAGAACCCGCTGGAGCCGGCCATGCTCGACACGGCGGTCCTTGCCGGGCGCAATGTGCAGAATTTTCGCGAGGCCTACCAGCGTCTGCTCGACAGCGGCGGCGCCAAGCTGGTGCGCGATCGCGACATGCTGGCCGGCGCCGTCAATTTCCTCCTGACCAACGAAGTGGCGCGCCACGAGATGATGGCGGCGGGCGTTGCGACCGTCGACGAGATGCGCGGTGCGCTGGCGCGCACGCTGAAATCGCTTGAGCCCTACATCCAGCCGCTGGTCGTCAAGTCGCGCCTGAAGGGCGCGAACGGGCGCTAGCGTGGCTTCCGAAGCACCACCATTCTGGTGGGAAGAGCCGGACTGGCGGGTCCTGGCACTGTCGCCGCTATCGGCCATCTACGCCGCCGCCGCCGGCCGCGGCATGCGGCGGGCCAGGCGCGAGAAGATCGAGGCACCGGTTCTGTGCATCGGCAATTTCACCGTCGGCGGCACCGGCAAGACCCCCGTGGCCATCGCGCTCGCCGGGCAGGCCAAGCGCATGCATCTGAAACCCGGCTTCCTGTCGCGCGGCCATGGCGGCTCCTTCGCCGAGCCGCATGTCGTTGACATCGATCACGACAGCGCCAGGCATGTCGGCGACGAGCCGCTGCTGCTGGCCGAACACGCGCCGGTGGCGGTGACGCCGAACCGCGCCGCCGGCGCCCGGCTGCTGCTGGAACGGCACGGCTGCGATTTCCTGATCATGGACGATGGATTCCAGAGCGCCCGCATCCACATCGACTACGCGCTGGTCGTCGTCGATGCGCGCTACGGGATCGGCAATGGCCGCGTCATTCCGGGCGGTCCGCTCCGGGCCAGGATCGTCGACCAACTGGTCTTCACCAGCGGGCTGTTGAAGATGGGCGAGGGCACCGCGGCCGACGCCGTGGTCCGCCAGGCCGCACGCGCCGGCCGGCCGATCTTCGAGGCCCACACCGAGCCAAACGGTAAGGCAGGGCTCGCCGGCAAGCGGTTCCTGGCCTTCGCCGGTATCGGCCATCCCGAGAAATTCTTCGACACGGTGCGCGAGGCCGGCGGCGAGCTGGCGTTGACGCGGCCGTTTCCGGACCATCATTTCTATGCCGAGGACGAACTTGCCGAACTGGCGGCGACCGCACGCGCCGAGGGGCTCGGCCTCATCACCACCGCCAAGGACGCCGCCCGGCTGCGCCATGGCGCCTCACAAGACTTTCTCGACCGGCTCGAGGTGCTGGAGATCGACACGGTTTTCGAACTCGACAATGTTCCAGAGCGGATCATCGGCGAAACGCTCGATGCCTGGCGCCAGCGCAAGCTGAAGGGCTAGCGCCGCTTACGCAGTTCCGGATGCATCTCGATTTCGCGGCGCAGCGATACGGTGGCGTTGACGTAAGGCTCTTGCCTGGCGACGCTCCAGTATTTCAACTCGTCGAGCGGAATGCTTTCGCCTGTCACTGCACAGCGCACGAATGCGCCGGGGCTGGTGACCTGGAAGTCGCCATCGAGGTAGCGGATGCGGGCTTCCTTGCCGCCGGGGCCTTCGAAACGGTTCATCATGCGGGGACGCCGAGGTTCATGGGGATTTCATCGCCATAAATTCCCGGCGAGGTCAAGCATGTGACAAGCCTGAGACAATGCTGACCCCCTATTGTTGGGGAGAAAAACGCTGATGTCGGGGCACTATGGACATTTCCTCCGCCCGCCTTGCCGCCTTGCTTCGGGAAACGATGACGCCGCAGGCCGTGCCGTCGGCAAAGGCCGACCCAGCCATGACGGCACTGGTCAAAGCGCTGGTCCAACCGCCTGCGCCGTCCATGCTTGCGCAACAGGCAGCACCGGCGCTGTTGGCTTTGCCGGCGGCGCCGATGATCGTCAAATCGCAGCAGATCGCGTCGGCTGGTATCGTCGAGGCCTATCTTGCCCAGCTCGAGACGGGGGAAGAAGCGGTATTGGCAACGGTCGTGGCGAGAAAGGCAGCGCCTGAAGCCGAAACGCAGCGAGCCGTCTTGCCGCCTTCGGCAACGGCCAATGACAATGCTCCCGCCAGGGTTGCGGGGTTGTCATTGCTGTCGCTTATCCCGCCGCAGGCTCCGGTCCCGCGCAGCGCTGCCGCCCGGGATACGCCGGCGGGCCGGCAAAGGCCGGCCAAGCAATCCCGTGGTGCTGCGGCGCCGAACTCCGAGCGTCTGCTGGTGAAGATCGGCTTCGTTTCGACAATGGCCGGTTTGTTGGGAGCCGTGATCCTAGGGTTCGTGCTGTTGTTGCTTCGCTGAGTTTCGAATCGGCTGGGTCTCGGGATAGCCGGGCGGGGGCCTACCCCTCGGCCTCGATGAAGGCTTCCATCTTTTCCGGCGCCAGCCCTGCCTGCACCGCAATACGGCGCGCCAGTTCTGCCGCGGCGGCACGCGGCCGTCCCATCGGCCGGTCGAGCCAGTAGGATACCGGATTGAGCGCGGTGCGCTCGTCGACGGGAGTGATGCGGCCTGACTTCAATTGATGTCCGGTCAGCGGTGGGCGCGCAAGCGCGATGCCGAGCCCATAGGCGGCGGCGTCGAGCACCAGATTGTAGTCCTCGAAGCGACGGTCCTGCGGGCGCGGGCGGTAGTCCATGCCTTGCGCGGCAAACCAGGCGCGCCAGGCCGACGCGTCGGAATCGTTGATCAGCGGATATTTGAGCAACCGGGCAGGGTCGCCGCGCCCGATCTCGCGGGCAAGCTCGGGTGACGCGACCGGGAAGACATGTTCCTCGAAAAGCTGCACCGAAATGCGGCCCGGAATGCCGCCGCGGCCGCAGCGGATCGACAGGTCGATGCCCTCATCGGCAAGGTCGGCCTGGCGGATGTCGACATCGAGCACGATGCGCAGCTTGGAGGGATCGTTCTCCAGTGCCGCCATGCGCGGCATCAGCCACAGCCCGCTGACGGAGGGGATAGAGGTCAGCCGCACCACGGCGGTGCCACGCGGCTCGACCCAGCGGTCGGAATGGGTCGATATCAGCGCAAAGGCTTCGGCCGTGCGCAGATGCAGCCGGTTGCCCTCGATGGTCAGCGAGACGCCGCGCGCGCCCCGATCGAACACTTTCAATCCCAGCCAGTCCTCGAGCTTGGCGATCTGCCGGCTGACGGCACCGTGGGTGATGTTGAGCTTTTCTGCCGCCGCCGAAAAGCTGCCCGTTCGCGCCGCGGCGTCGAAGGCGCGCAGCGTTTCGAGCGGTACCATTGTGTCCGAGCTGTGATCCATAGTCACAGGTGATCCTCGATTTGGTCGTTTGTCAACCGGCCCGAAAAGGCGTTTCCTGCCTTTCAGGACCGAAGAAGACGAGGGCAGTGAGATGAGCGCAATGACCAGTACGTTGAATCCGACACAGCGGATGGACACCACGGCAGCCATCGCGGTGGCACTGACGGTGGTTGGCTGGGCATCGGCCTTTCCGGCGATCCGCGCCGGTCTCGCCGCCTTCGGACCGCTGGAACTGGGTGCGTTGCGCTTTGCCATTGCCGCCGTGCCGGCTGCGATCTTCCTCGCCGTCAAGCGTCCGGCGCTGCCCAGACTCGACGAAGTGTGGCGCCTGGTCTTTGGCGGCGCCATCTTCGTCGCGCTCTACACGGTCATGCTCAATTTCGGCGAACTGACCGTCTCGGCCGGTGCCGCCGGCTTCATCATCAATGTCAGCCCGATCTTCACCGCCATCATGGCAATGGCGCTGCTCGGCGAACGCTTCTCAACGTGGGCCTGGTTCGGCACGGCCATTTCTTTCGCCGGCATCGGCATCATTGCGGTCGCCGACGGGAATGGCCTGCATTTCGACACCGGCGCGCTACTGGTTCTTGGCTCCGCGCTGTGCTCGGCCGTCAACACCATCGTCCAGAAGCCGCTGTTTGCCCGCCATCATCCGTTGACCATTTCGGCCTCCAATATGGTGCTCGGCGCGCTTTGCCTGTCGCCCTTCCTGCCGAGCGGCTTTGCGCAGGCAGCGGTTGCCAACACCGCCGGTCTCGGCGCTGTGATCTTTCTCGGCATCGTGCCCAGCCTCATCGCCTATGCCGCCTGGGCGACCGCGCTGTCGCGTCTGCCGGCCGCGCGTGCATCGAACTTCCTCTACCTTGTCTCGCCCATGTCTGCCCTGATCGGCTTCTTCTGGCTCGGCGAAGTGCCGACACTGCTCGGCATAATCGGCGGCGCGCTGGCGCTGGGCGGCGTCATCGTGGTGAATTTGAAGCGTTGAAACAAAAGGCTGGAGCTGTTTCCGGACTCAAATCCCGAGAACCGTATCTACCCGCATGCAGACACCCGGGAGAAGGGCAGCTATGGTGAGCTGCCTTCACTGGGGGACGGAATGGGAAGACTGTTCATATCGGCAATCTTTTGCGTTTTGCTGCTGACCGGAAAAGCCGCCGCGGGTTGGTATCACGTAGAGAATTACGAAGGGTCCATCGGCTCCCGGCCCGTTCATGTCTCGCTTCAGACATATGACGGCTTCGGCAGCGGCATCACCGTCGAGGGAAGCTATTTCTACGACGCCAAGCAAAGCCCGATAGCGGTGTTCGGCAAACTCAACGGCACCAGGCTCGCGCTCTGCGAGATCTCGAACGACAAGGAATTCGACCGGATATTGGTGGTTGGATCAAAGATCCCCGTCGACACCACCGGATGCCCGTTTTCCCCCTCGACATGGCTGAAAGCGGCGCGACGGGCACCTGGAGCAAGGGCGCAGACACGTATGCCGTCACGCTCAAGAAGGTCGCGGGTCTGGACGATACTGGCGACCCAAAGATCGACGGGACCGTCGAGATTCCCTTCTGGGCCGAAACAGCCGCCCACAGGTTTGCCGGTGTTTATGCGAACACCGACTCAGGCACTTGCATGGTAAAGATGCAGGTCATCAAGAAGAGCAGCAGGAAGGTCGTTCAGGAGATCGCCTTCGACGATGATGGCTGCAACGCCGGCATGCTGATGACGTCCATCTATGCGAACGTCCAGAAGTGGGCCGAGCGAGGCAAGGACATCATTTCGGTGAATTTTCGAGGTGGCGGCGCCGGATATACGATCGACTATGCCTTTGACCACAAGACCAAAAAGTACCGCCAGAGGAAATGAAGCGGGACGCCGATGACAAGACCTCAACGCCGCCCGAATAGCCTTTCGATATCCGCCAGCTTGAGCTCGATATAGGTCGGGCGGCCGTGGTTGCAGGTGCCGGAGCCGGGGGTCGCCTCCATCTGGCGCAGCAGCGCGTTCATCTCCTCGGCCTTGAGCAGCCGGCCTGAACGCACCGAGCCGTGGCAGGCCATGGTCGCGGCGATCTTGTCCAGCCGTTCCTTCAGCGTGTCGACCGTATCGTTGTCGGCGATCTCGTCGGCGAGGTCGCGCACCAATTGCCCGACATTCGTCTCGCCGAGCATCGACGGCGTCTCGCGCACCGCGACGGCGCCCGGGCCAAAGCGCTCGATGCCGAGGCCGAAGCGGGCCAGTGTTTCCGAATGCAGAGCAAGCCGCTCGGCGTCCTCTTCAGGCAAGTCGATGATTTCAGGCAGAAGCAGCATCTGCGAGGGCACCGGCCGCGAATGCAGCGCATTCTTCAGCGCTTCGTAGACCAGACGCTCATGCGCCGCATGCTGGTCGACAATGACAAGCGAATCCCTGGTCTGGGCGACGATGTAGTTCTCATGCACCTGCGCACGCGCCGCACCCAGCACCGCGCCGAGCAACGTCTCGGCCGCCTCATCCTGCCCGGCGCGCGCATCGGCGCTGGCGCCGGCATCGAATGCCGCCTGCTCGTTTTCGCGCAAACCGCGATGCTCGAAGCCCGCGCCCTCGAAACCCATGTCGAGCGGCCGCTGCGGCGACCGGGCCGGATCGAAACCGACTGGGCCGGAGGCGTGGTACGCTGCTTCATAGCTGCGATGGCCGTTTGCCGGGCCGCCGTGGCCGTAGGATGCGGCGCCGGGCCGGAAGGCCGCCATCATGCCGGCAGCACCCGTGGTGGCGGCGCGGATGCCGGAATCGGCAAGCGCCTGGCGGATGGCGCCGACGATCAGCCCGCGCACCAGGCCGGGATCGCGGAAGCGCACATCGGCCTTGGCCGGATGGACATTGACGTCGACGATGGCTGGATCGAGCGACAGGAACAGCACCGTCACCGCATGGCGGTCGCGCGGCAGGACGTCGGCATAGGCACCGCGAATGGCGCCGGCGATCAGCTTGTCGCGCACCGGCCTTCCGTTGACGTAGGCATATTGCTGCAGCGCGTTGGCGCGGGTGAAGGACGGGATCGACACGTGGCCGGTCAGGTGCACGCCTTCGCGCATCGCCTCGATGGCAATCGAATTGTCGGGAAAATCGGCACCCATCACCTGGGCGACGCGACGCAGGCTGCCCGACGCGCTGTCGTCCGTCGCCGGCAATTCCAGTGTCGAGCGGTCGGAACCGGCCAGCGTGAAGCGCACGGTCGGGAAGGCGATGGCGATGCGCTTGATCACGTCACTGGTCGCCGAACTCTCGGCGCGCTCGCCCTTCATGAATTTCAGTCGGGCCGGCGTTGCGAAGAACAGGTCGCGCACCTCCACCGTGGTGCCGCGATTGGCCGCCGCCGGCCTGACGGGCAGGACGCGGCCACCGTCGATGCCTATTTCGGCTGCACTGTCGCCGGCGGCCGTACGTGAACGGATCGACAGCCGCGACACCGAGCCGATCGACGGCAGCGCTTCGCCGCGGAAGCCGAGCGAGCGGATGTCGTTGATATCCTCGGTGAGCTTGGAGGTGCAGTGACGCGCGATCGCAAGCGCCAGTTCCGATTCAGGGATGCCGGAGCCATCATCGGTGACGCGAATCAGGTTCAGCCCGCCGCCGGCGGTGACGATCTCGACGCGCGAAGCACCGGCGTCGAGCGCATTCTCGACCAGTTCCTTGACCACGCTTGCCGGACGCTCGATGACTTCGCCGGCGGCGATCTGGTTGATCATCGTGTCGGAAAGCTGGCGAATGGGCATGGCGGCACTATAGGCGGATTCGGCTCGCGCGGGAGGGGCAGAATCGTGCTAGCGGTGGATCAGTGGAAAACGACCTATGCCTGCGCCGCCAGCCAGTCGCGCACCTTGCGGGCGTTGTCGCTGAGCTCACGGTTCTTCGGCCAGACGACATAGAACGCCTTGCCGGTCCTCAGCACATGATCGGTCACCGGCACCAGCAGGCCCGACGCCAGCAGCCGTTCGGCAAGGTGCCGCCAGCCGAGCGCGATGCCTTGCCCTTCCATGACCCCCTGGATCACCAGGCCGTAGTCGTTGATGCGCAGGCCGCGTGCGGTATCGCTGAGATTGGCGCCGGCCGACTGGAACCATTCGTCCCAACTGGCGGCCTCGCGATACGGCTCTTCCAGATGGATGAGCCGGTGCGTGGCCAGTTCTGCAGCGGATTTGGGCAGGCCGAACTTTGCCGCATAACTGGTGCCGGCGACGGGAAATATCTCCTCGTCGGCCAGCGGCAACGAGTGATAGTCCGGCCAGTCCCGCGGCTCGCCGCCGCGCACGCCGAGCGGGATGCCTTCCGCGATGATGTCGAGGTCGCGGTCGGCGGTCTGAATGCGCAGGTCGATGCCCGGCAGTTCGTCGCGGAACTGCTGCAGGCGCGGCATCATCCAGAAGGAGCCGAAGGCGGTCGACGCGGCAAGCGTCACATGGCCGCCGGTCGCCTGCAGGCGCAGATCCTCCGCCGATTTGCGGATATGCGACAGGCCGAGCGAAACGTCGGCGTGGAAGCGCTCGCCGGCCTCGGTCAGGATGACCTGGCGGTGGCGGCGCTGGAACAGCTTGGCGCCAAGCTGTTCTTCCAGGCCTCGCACGGCATAGGAGACGGCGGCCTGCGTCATGCCGAGCTCGCGCCCGGCGGCGGTGAAGCTCGACAGCCGCCCGGCCGCCTCGAAGACGATCAGGCTGCCGGCCGAGGGCAAGAGGTGGCGCAGGCTTCGCATAAGCCCAGCTTATACAAGAGATCAGGATTTTCCAGCGTCACATCGCCATTTTGTCTGCGTAGATTGTCCTCGGGAACAAGATGGGAGGCTCCATGAACGCACCGGCCGCCGAGACGACAATCGAACCCGCCAAGCGCCGTGAGCGCGGCGGTGGCCGCATCGCCCGGCGTGAACTGCGTTCGCACGGCTCGGAAGGGCTCAGCCGGCCCTACATCGTGCGCAACATCCCGACCTACGACATACTGTCGGAAGAGAACCTTCTGCGTATCGAGGCGACCGCCGACCGGATCCTGGCCGAGATCGGGATCGAGTTCCGCGACGATCCAGTGGCCCTGGCACACTGGAAGCGGGCAGGGGCCGATATCGATGGCGCTCTGGTCAAGTTCGAGCCGGGCATGCTGCGGGAGATTCTCAAGACGGCGCCCGCGAGCTTCACCCAGCATGCGCGCAATCCGGCCAATTCGGTCGAGATCGGTGGCAAAAGCGTCGTCTTCTCGCCGGCCTATGGCTCGCCCTTCGTCATGGATATCGACAAGGGCCGACGCTACGGCACGATCGAGGATTTCCGCAACTTCGTGAAGCTGGCGCAGTCCTCGCCCTGGCTGCACCATTCCGGCGGCACCATCTGCGAGCCGGTCGACGTGCCGGTCAACAAGCGCCATCTCGACATGGTCTACAGCCACATCAAATATTCCGATCGCGGCTTCATGGGCTCGGTGACGGCAGAGAGCCGCGCCGAGGATTCGATCGACATGGCGCGCATCGTCTTCGGCCGTGATTTTGTCGACAAAAACTGCGTCATCCTCGGCAATGTCAACGTCAACTCGCCGCTGGTCTGGGACGCGACGATGACGACGGCGCTGCGTGCCTACGCTCGCGCCAACCAGGCGGCTGTCATCGTGCCGTTCATCCTTGGCGGCGCCATGGGCCCGGTGACCAATGCCGGCGCCATCGCCCAGTCGCTCGCCGAAACCATGGCCGGCTGCGCGCTGACCCAGCTCGAACGGCCCGGCGCGCCGGTCATTTTCGGCAATTTCCTATCGTCGATGTCGCTGCGTTCGGGCTCGCCCACCTTTGGCACACCGGAGCCGGCGATCGGCTCGATGGTCATCGGGCAACTGGCGCGGCGGCTGAACCTGCCATTGCGCTGCTCCGGCAATTTCACCACCTCGAAGCTGCCCGACGCGCACGCCATGAACGAAGGCACCATGTCGATGCTGGCGGCTGTGCATTGCGGCGCCAACTTCATTCTGCATTCGGCCGGCTTCCTCGACGGCCTCCTGTCGATGTCCTACGAAAAATTCGTCATGGACGCCGATTTCTGCGGCGCGCTGCACACCTATCTCGACGGGGTAAAGATCGACGACAACCAGTTGGCGCTCGACGCCTTCAGGGAAGTTGGTCCCGGCAGCCATTTCTTCGGTTCGGCCCATACCTTGGCCAACTACGAGACGGCCTTCTGGGATTCCGAGATCGCCGACAACGAACCTTACGAGAAGTGGGAGGCTGCCGGATCGGAAGATGCCGCCATTCGCGCCAACCGGCGCTGGAAGAAGGCGCTGGCCGAATACCAGCCGCCGCCGCTGGACCCTGACATAGACGAGGCACTGCAGGACTTCATGGGCCGTAAGAAGCTTGAGATGGCGGACGCCTGGTACTGAACATCCGAGAAGGGCGATCAACGCCACGCATCGAACAATGCGAAAGAAGCGGAGGAAAAAATGACATTCTTCAGAAGCAGTGGCGATCGCGTGCCTGATACCATCGAGGCGATGGCGCAAGACGCCCGTGCGGGTCATATGGACCGGCGCGAGTTCCTGGCGCTGGCAAGCGCCTTCGGCGCATCGACGGCACTTGCCTATGGCATGATCGGCCTTGCCGTGCCGGATCGGGCCTTGGCCGAAGAGCCGAAGAAAGGCGGAACGCTGCGCGTCTCGATGTCGGTGAAGGGACAGAAGGATCCGCGCACCTACGACTGGGTGGAACTGGCGAACATTTCGCGCTGCTGGCTGGAGCCGCTTGTCCGCTACACCAGGCAATTCACATTCGAGCCGGTCCTGCTCGAAAGCTGGGATATCAACGACGACGCCACCGAATATGTGCTGCATGTGCGCAAGGGCATCACATGGAACAACGGCGACGCTTTCAACGCCGACGACGTCGCCTATAATCTGGCGCGCTGGTGCGAGAAGAATGTCGCCGGCAATTCGATGGCCGCACGTGTCGGCGCGCTGATCGACGCAAAGACCGGCAAAGCCAGGGACGGCGCGATCACCAAGGTCGACGACAACACGGTCAAGCTGAAACTGAACGAACCCGACATTTCGCTGATCCCGAATTTCACCGACTATCCGGCGCTCGTCGTGCACCGCAACTTCGATGCCGACGGTGCCGATCCGATCAAGAAGCCGACCGGCACGGGACCGTTCGAACTGGTCTCCTACGATGTCGGCCAGAAGGCGGTCGTCAAGCGCCGTGAGAACGGCAAATGGTGGGGTGGTGAAGCGCCGCTCGACAGCGTCGAATTCATCGACTACGGCACGGATTTCAATGCCTCGATCAATGCATTCGACTCCGGCGAGATCGACCTCAATTTCGAGACGCCCGCCGACTTCATCGACATCCTCGACAAGATGGGTCTGGTGAAATCTGAGGTCGCGACGGCGACGACGCTGGTTGCCCGCACCAACATCACCCACAAGCCCTATGACGACCAGCGGGTGCGTAATGCCCTGCAAATGGCCGTCGACAACAATGCGGTTCTCGAACTTGGCTATGCCGGGCGAGGCACTCCTGGTGAAAACCACCACGTCGCCCCGATCCACCCGGAATACTACCCGCTGCCCAAGAAGACACGCGACGCGGCCGGCGCCAAGAAGCTGATGGCGGAAGCCGGGCAGGCCGACTTCGAGCATGAACTGATCACCGTCGAGGACGATTGGCAGAAGAACACCGGCGACGCCATCGCCGGCCAGTTGCGCGATGCCGGCATCAAGGTGAAGCGCACAGTGCTGCCGGGTTCGACCTTCTGGAACGACTGGACGAAATATCCCTATTCGATGACCATCTGGTACATGCGCCCACTCGGCGTCCAGGTGCTGGCGCTCGGCTACCGCACCGGCGAGGCGTGGAATGAATCGGCATACTCGAATCCCGATTTCGACGCCAAGCTCAAGCAGGCTCTTTCGCTGATCGACGTGGCCAAGCGCAAGGAGGTGATGAAGGATGTCGAGCAGATCCTGCAGGATTCGGGCGTCATTGTTCAGCCGTTCTGGCAGAAGCTCTTCACCCACATGAACAAGAAGGTGAAGAACTACGGTGTCCACCAGACCTTCGAGATGGATCTCCAGAACGTCTGGCTGGACGGCTGAAAACAAGGCACTGCAGGACTTCATGAGCCGCAAAAAAGCCGATATGCAGGATACGTGGTATTGATGGGCTCAAGCCATCAAAAGCCGGAGATTCTGCATGAGACTGACAGTGCTCGCTGCCGCCCTTTCGATAGCCTTGCCGGCGGCCGCCGTCGCCGGACCGGCGTCCAACGCCGTGAAGTTCTTCTATGTGCCGGCGGTCAAGTTCGAGGCCGACGAACAATATCGGGATCGGTTCACCGAGCCGGTGACGAAACTGTTCGACCTGAACGACCAGGCAACGAAAAAGAACCCGGACCAGGTTGCCTGCATCGATTTCGATCCTGGTCTCGACGCCCAGGATTTCGATCAGAAGACCGTCTCGAAAACGCTGAAACTGTCTGAGAAGCTGGATGGCGACAACGCAGAGGTTACCGCGACCTTCAGCCTTTTTTCGGAAGGCGACGATTCCAAACGTGAAATGGTCTGGTCGCTCAAGAAGATCGACGGCAAGTGGAAGATATCGGACATCGCCTCCAAGACCAGCGACTGGACGCTCAGCGCCCTGGAATGCATGGCCGGCCAGACACCGGAGTAATGCGATGGCCCGTCGCCCGTTCCTGGCACTGTCGACCATGTGCCTGCTGGCGGTGGGTCTGAGCGGTGCCGACGCCCAAGGTTTGTTGGGTGCGCCGCCGGCAAACGCCCCGGCTGACACCGCGCCGGGCGACAGCGGGGCGCCGCCTGCAAATGCGCCCGGAACCGGGGTGGAACCGGCAACGCCCCCGGTTGGATGGTCGCCAGCCGAAGCCGCGCCAGCCGCACCGATCCAGCCTGGCTCGCCGACAGCGGTGGTGCGGCCGTTTTACGATCAGGTCGGGCTGGAGATCGATCCGTCAGAGCGCAGCCATTTCATCAATCCGGCGAAAACTGTGCTCGACAAGAGCGACGCCTTGCGCAAGTCCGGGCAGGGCGAGTGCCTCGACCCCAACATGGCGCTGGACAATGCGGACTATGACAAGGCCGAGATCGACAAGAGCCTGAAGACGCTGGAGGCGATCAACGGCGACCAGGCCAAGGTCATCGTCGCCTTCGTCATATCAGGCAATCCGCACCGTCTGGAGTGGAAATTCAAGAAGGTCGACGGCGACTGGAAGATAACGGACCTGTTGTCGGTGACCGGCGAATGGGCACTCAGCCAATATCAGTGCGAATGATGGGCGAGCTAGCCGCGCCCGCGATAGGGCGCGACGCCGGTGTCGGGCAGCCAGCTGCCTTCCGGCGGAGCGCCTGTCTGCCAGAACACGTCGATCGGAATGCCGCCGCGTGGATACCAATAGCCGCCTATGCGCAACCACAAGGGCTTGGTCGCCGCCACAATGCGGCGGCCGATCATGACGGTGCATTCTTCATGGAAAGCGCCGTGATTGCGAAACGAGGTCATGAACAGCTTGAGCGACTTCGATTCCACCAGAGCCGTGTCAGGTGCGTAGTCGATGACGATATGGGCGAAATCCGGCTGGCCGGTGACCGGGCACAGCGAGGTGAATTCCGGGCAGACGAAGCGCACGATCGCCGGCGGCCCGTCGCCGCGCGCAAACGGCACGGTTTCCAGGACCGCTGCTTCGGGGCTCTGTGGCGTCTCGACCCTTGTGCCGAGTTGGGTAAGGTCTTTTGTCATGGTCATGGGCGGTGGCCTCGTTCGATTTTGCCGCTCATTAGCATCGGACCGAAAAGTGCGCAGCGGTTTTCGGATGAATCCGATGATTAAAATAGGCTCTGAAGCAGCGCACGCTGCTTCAGCACAAATTGTATCAGCAGGAAGACGATGACCAACGATCCGCTTCTCCAGCCCTATCAGCTCAAACATCTGACGCTGAAGAACCGGGTCATGTCGACCAGCCATGAGCCGGCCTATTCCGAGGACGGCATGCCGAAACAGCGCTACCGGCTCTACCATGCCGAGAAGGCCAAGGGCGGTATGGCGCTGACCATGACCGCCGGATCGGCGATCGTCTCGCGCGACAGTCCGGCCGCCTTCGGCAATCTGCATGTCTATGACGACAGGATCGTGCCGTGGCTGGCCGAGCTCGCCGAGGCCTGCCACGAGCACGACTGCAAGGTGATGATCCAGATCACCCATCTCGGCCGCCGCACCGGCTGGAACAAGGCCGACTGGCTGCCGGTGCTCTCCGCCTCGCCGGTGCGCGAGCCGGCGCATCGTGCTTTTCCCAAGACCATCGAGGACTGGGACATCGAGCGCATCATTGCCGACTATGCTTCGGCCGCGCAGCGCTGCCATGCCGCCGGCCTCGACGGCATCGAGTTCGAGGCCTACGGCCATCTGATCGACGGCTTCTGGTCGCCGGCCACCAACCATCGCGACGACGAGTTCGGCGGCTCGCTCGACAACCGCCTGCGCTTCACCAACATGGTGCTCGACGCCGTGAGGGCCGCGGTCGGCGATAAATTCGTCGTCGGCATCCGCATGGTCGCCGACGAAGATTTCGAAAAAGGCCTGTCGAAGGCGGAGGGCATCGAGATCGCGAAGCGGCTGGCCGGCTCCGGCAAGGTCGATTTCCTCAACATCATCCGCGGCTCGATCGAGAGCGACGCGGCACTGACCAAGGTTATCCCGGTGACCGGCATGCGTTCTTCGCCGCATCTCGATTTCGCCGGCGAGGTGAGGGCGGCGACAAAGTTCCCGACCTTTCATGCGGCGCGCATTTCCGATGTGGCCACCGCGCGCCACGCCATCGCCACGGGCAAGCTCGACATGGTCGGCATGACCCGCGCCCACATCGCCGATCCGCACATCATGAAAAAGGTGATGGAGGGCCGCGAGCATGAGATACGCCCATGTGTGGGCGCCACCTATTGTCTTGACCGCATTTACGAAGGCGGCGAAGCGTTGTGCGTGCACAATGCGGCGACCGGTCGCGAGGCCGATATTCCGCACATCATCGTCAAGACAGAAGGACCGAAGCAGAAAATCGTTGTCGTCGGCGCCGGCGCTGGCGGGCTGGAGGTCGCGCGGGTCGCAGCCGAGAGAGGCCACCAGGTGACGGTGCTTGAAGCGTCGAGCCAGGCCGGCGGCCAAATTCGGCTGGCGACGCAGAACCCGCGCCGCAAGGAATTGATCGGCATCATCGACTGGCGGCTGGCCGAACTCGACCGGCTCGGCGTCGAGATCCGCTACGACACCTGGGCGGAGAAGGACGATGTTCTGGCGCTGTCGCCCGACGTGGTGGTGGTCGCCACCGGCGGTCTGCCGCAGAACCCCCCGCTGACGGAGGGCGATAACCTTGTCACCTCAAGCTGGGACATCATGGCCGGCAGCGTCAAGCCGGCCGAAAATGTGCTGCTCTATGACGACAATGGCGGCCATCAGGGTATGGGCGCGGCCGAGCTGATCGCCAATGCCGGCTCGAAACTCGAACTTGTTTCGCCGGAGCGCTTCTTTGCCCCGGAAATGGGCGGCATGAACCACGTGCCTTACATGCGCGCCTTCCAGGAAAAGGGCGTCACCATCACCATCAACACAGGGCTGCGTTCGGTGCGGCGCGAGGGCAACCAGCTGGTCGCTGAACTGGCCTCGGATTTCGCCGATGGCTGGCGCGGCGAGCGCAGGGTCGACCAGGTGGTGGTCGAGCATGGCACGCTGCCGCTCGACGAACTCTATCTCTCGCTGAAGCCACTATCGAAGAATGGCGGCGCGGTGGATTACGAGCGTCTGGTGAGCGGCGGCGACATCTTTCCGGCCCGTAATCCGCAAGGCGGCTTCGTGATGTTCCGCATTGGCGACGCGGTCGCCTCGCGTAACATCCATGCCGCCATTTATGACGGCATCAGGTTCGGCTTGCGGATCTGAAATTAGGTATCTCGAGGGTCGGTAGCGCGCGGTCGGACCTGCGTACGAGAGCCCGTGTACTTCGGTCTGGCCGCGCGCCCGCACGTCATTGGCTCGTCGCCAGACAACGTACGATTCTGTGAGCTTGTGCTGCGTGGCGGCGCTCAAAACATTCTGGCGGTGGCCATGCACAGCACGGTCAGCACCAGCAGCCCCCCGGCGATGCGCTCGCCTCTTGTCATCTTCGCGCGCAACTGGCTTTCCGTTGCCGCATCAGCACCGGCAAGCTGCCTGCTGGCTGAGCCCACCAGCGCGCCTTGCACGCCGGCGGCGATCAGGGCCGTCACGATGCCCAGCGCCAGCACCTTCTCCATCGAGCCGAAAACGCCCTCATGAAAGAAATACCAGAGCAGTATGCCGGTCAGGAAAACCAGGCCGGCAGCGCCCATTTGCGGCCGGAAGAACCGTTCCGCCCGGATGTCCGGGTCACGGCCGACCGCGATGGTCGTACCCGCCCAGAATACGCCTGCCATGACATGAAGGCCGATAACGACGATGTAGACATACTGCATGACCCGATCTCCTCTCGCGTCCGCCATTGCATATACAGTCAGATATCGAATGATTAGATGTCAATGCATAAAAGACAGCCAGTTCCCTCTGCGGAAAACACCGTCTAGTGTCCTGCAATGACACCCTTCGAACGCCCGCCAGTCGGCATGAATCTCGGCCGGACCGCCAAGCTGGTTGCCCATGCTTTCGACGCTGCCCTGGTCGAGGCCGGCGGTACGTTGCCGGTCTGGCTTACCTTGCTGTCGGTCAAGTCGAGCAAGCTTGCCAATCAGCGCGAACTTGCCGGCATGATCGGCATCCAGGGGGCGACGCTGACCCACCATCTCAACGCAATGGAGGCGCAGGGCCTGCTGACGCGCCGTCGCGATCCGGTCAACCGCCGGGTTCATCTGGTCGAACTGACCGCGGCCGGAGAAGCGATGTTCGAGACATTGCGCAAGGCCGCGCTTTCCTTTGACAGGCGGCTGCGAGTGGGACTGTCCGACGAGCGGCTGGCGGAGTTCGCGCAGGTGCTGGCGGCGTTGCGAGCGAATGTCGGGGGATAGGAGCGCGCGCGCCCGATCGGCTCAGTCGTCGTAGCCCTGGATTGTCCCAAAGGTGTAATGGCGCAGCTTCAGCGCGGCGATCAAATTGGTCAGCTTCGTCTTGCCGTCGAAGACGTCCTGGAACATCTCGTCATGCATCAACAGGATCAGCTTGCCGGGCTTGACGAAGCGGCCATAGCCGAACAGGTGATCAATCTCGCTAACCAGATGGTCGACGCTCTGCACCGGCTCGCCGCTGTCCTTGTGCACCCATTCATGGTCCCAGCCGTAGAGATAGAAACCTGAGGCCGCGACAAACTCGTAGTCGGGCTCTTCTCGGCCTTCCTGAGCCAGACCAAGCGAGGTGTCGTTCTTCGACATTGAAGGCAGCCTGAACACGTCGCGCCCCGGCAGCCGTGCATGCACCACGGGCTTGAGCCCGAGTACCGCGTTTGCCCGCATCATATCGGCGACAACGCCTTCGGTGTCGGCGTAGAAATGCTGGTAGCGGTTGTTGGCGTGGCTGTAGCTGTGGTTGCCGACCGTCACCAGCGCAAGCTGCTTGGCGCGTTGGACGAGCGCCTTGTTGCCGGCGCTCGCCTGCGCATGCATGCCGACCATGAACATGGTCGCCGGAACCTGCTCGGCTTCCAGCACATCGAGGATGTTGCTTGTGCCGTTCAGCGGCCCATCGTCGAAGGTAAGATAGATGGTGCGATCGGCCCCATGGGCGGGGGCCGCAAGAATCAACAGCACCGCCAGGACAAACCGAAACGGTGTCATCACCCGCAATATCCGGTTGCGATCACGACAGGCGGCCATGTCCACAACGGCTTGTCAAGGCGGGCTGGTGCATGTCGCCCAAAAGTGCGCAGCGGTTTTGGGACAACGACATGCACAAACAAAAAAAGGCAAGCCTACGCCAGGCTTCCTTGCAGCACCGTCAGCTTGGCCTTCTTCGGCATGCGGGCGGTCAGCCATTCCAGCGCCTTGTCGTGCGGCATCGGGAAGGCGATGGAATAACCCTGCACCTGGTCGCAGCCGATCGCCATCAGCGAATCGAGCTCGGCCTCGGTTTCGGCGCCCTCAGCGACAATCGAGATACCAAGGCCACGCGCCAGCTCGGTGATGGCGCGCACGATCTTCGAGTTGTCGCCATTCTCATGGATGTTCTGGACGAAGCGGCGATCTATCTTCAGCCGGTCGATCTCGTTCGGATTGACATGGCTGAGCGAAGCATAGCCGGTGCCGAAATCGTCTAACTCAAGATGCACGCCGGCCGCCCTGATGTGGCGCAGCTTTGCGGCGATGCCCGTTTTCTCGTCGTCGAGAATGACGGATTCGACGATTTCCAGCGACAGTTTCTGCGGCGGCAGCCCGGCCTTTTCCAGCGTCTCGAACAAAAATGCATCGAAATCGGGTTCGCGCAGTTCGGTGCCGGAAACATTGACGGCAAGTCGCCCGAAGGCAATCCCGGCGCGGTTCCATTCGGCCGCCTCGTTGATCGCCTTGCTGATGACGATGCGGCCGATCTCGGGCATGAAGCCGCATTTTTCGGCGACCGGAATGAATTCGCCGGGTGGGATCATGCCGCGCTCTGCATGGTTCCAGCGCACCAGCGCCTCGATGCCGCTGATCGTGCCGTTGGTCAGCGAAACCTGCGGCTGGAAATAGACCTGGAAGGCCCGCTCCGCGATGGCGACCTTGATGTCGTGCTCGAGCTGCTTGCGATAGTCGAGTTCGCGCCGCAACTCTTCGGAGAAGAAGGAGAAGTTGCCGCCGCCCAGCTTCTTGGCGGAGTAGAGCGCCAGATCGGCGTGCACCAGCAGATCCCGGGCATTGTCCGCGTCGATCGGATAGACGGCGATGCCGGCGCTGGCGCCCGGAAGAATGGTCGTGCCCTGGAAGACGATCGGCTCGTTGATGTGCGCCAGGATGCGCCGCGCCAGCATGTTGATGTCTTCGGTGCCGCCGGCACCGCCGAGGATCATGACGAACTCGTCGCCGCCCAGGCGCACGCACAGATCCGACGCCCGGCAGGAATCGCGCATGCGCTGCGCCGTCACGACCAGCACATAGTCGCCGGCGGCGTGGCCGAGCGTATCGTTGATCTGCTTGAATCGGTCGAGGTCGAGCTGGACGACGGCAAGACGTTCGCGACGCCGGTGCGTGCCCTTGATCAGCGTGTCGAAATGATCGGTCAGGAAGGTGCGGTTGTGCAGGCCGGTGAGGCCATCATGCACAGCGATGAAGGCCATGGAATTGCGCGCATCGATCAGCTCATGCGTCTTGCGCAGGATGGCGTTCGACATCGGCCTGAAGATGAAGAGCGCCACCAATATGATGACGCCGATTGTGGCGTAGAACAGCGTGCGGTGGAGGGCGAGCAGCTTCTCGGAGCGCTCGTCGGCGTCGGCGCTGATGCGCTGGCCAAGCGCGGCGTAGCCCGACAAGGTCGCATTGGCGACAGAAGCATCGAGATTGACGCGTTCGTCGCTACCCTTGTAGCCGCCATTGCCGGTGAATTGCGATTCATAGGCCGAGATCAGGCGGTCGCCATTGGCGATCAGCCCGACCGAGAAATAGTCGAGGTGGAAGGGCTTGGCGAAAAGCACGCTCTCGATCGACTTCGGGTCGAGTTTGGCCGGCGATTGCGGATCGGCTCCTGTCTGCTCGAGCAGCAGATCGTAGTTCGTCTCGAACTCAGCCGTTGCCTGCTTGAGCGCGCTGACCAGCGCCGGCTGCTTGTCGCGCGAACCAGCACCCGTTGCACTGGCAAGGAAGACGATGCGCTGTGACAGCGTCTTTTGCGTGCTGACAATGTCGAGCAAGGTGTGGTTGTGCTGTTGGGTGGCCATCATCTGCTGCAGCAGGATGAAGGAGGCTATCACCATGGCTGCAATGATCACCAGAGCCAGCCAATAGCCAGCCTTGATCAGCAGTATGAGCTTGCCTGAAACGGTTTGCACCGGCTGCGACATTTTTGGGGGCGGCCCTCTCGCCAACGGATTCCTGTATGAGCACCATTGAACTGCAAACGTTAACAGGACTGGAAATGGACAGCCGGCCGGCAAGCGGGGCCGTGGAAAGATCGCGAAATGGTTATCGGCTCGTTTAGCTCCGTGCCGGCATTTGAGCGGTCATCGGCCAGTACCATTTGTGGTGGGCTCGCTTCCGCGGCCACATGACTATCCGCATAGGGGCCACATCCGGCCGCTTGCCACGGATCCGGTCGTTTTTGCGATGGATTTTTCGTGCGAGCGGGACGACAGTCGGCCCACATCAAACGAGGCTCGATCATGACCGCAGCATTCCTCTCCCACATCGACAGCGAGCTCGCGGGGCTCAAATCGGCAGGCCTCTACAAATCCGAGCGGGTGATCTCTTCGACCCAGTCGGCCGAGATCGAGGTCGGCGGGCAGAAAGTGCTCAATTTCTGTGCCAACAACTATCTCGGCCTCGCCGACAGCGCCGACCTGCGTGCGGCGGCCAGCCAGGCGCTCGACCGCTATGGCTACGGCATGGCATCGGTGCGTTTCATCTGCGGCACGCAAGAGGAGCACAAACAGCTCGAATCCACGATTTCATCCTTCCTCGGCCTGGAAGACACCATCCTCTACGGCTCTTGCTTCGACGCCAATGGCGGCCTGTTCGAGACATTGCTCGGTGACGACGACGCGATCATTTCCGATGCGCTGAACCACGCCTCGATCATCGACGGCGTGCGGCTGTCGAAGGCCAAACGCTTCCGCTACGCCAACAACGACATGGCCGATCTCGAGGCGCGCCTGAAGGAAGCCAAGGACTGCCGCTTTCGGCTGATCGCCACCGACGGGGTATTTTCGATGGATGGCATCATCGCCAATCTCCGGGGTGTCTGCGATCTCGCCGAGAAATACGACGCCATGGTGATGGTCGACGACAGCCATGCGGTCGGCTTTGTCGGCCAGAACGGCCGCGGCTCGGCCGAGCATTGCGGCGTCGAAGGCAGGATCGACATCATCACCGGGACGCTCGGCAAGGCGCTCGGCGGCGCGTCCGGCGGTTACACCTCGGGCAAGAGGCAGGTGGTCGACTGGCTGCGCCAGCGCTCACGGCCTTATCTCTTCTCCAACACGCTGATGCCGGCGATTGCCGGCGCTTCGATCAAGGTGTTCGAGCTGATCAAAGACGGCGGTGGGTTGCGCAAGAAGCTCTACGACAATGCAGCGCGCTTTCGATCGCAGATGGGCAAGCTCGGCTTCACGCTGGCCGGCGCCGACCATCCGATCATTCCGGTGATGCTGGGTGATGCGACGCTGGCGCAGGAGATGGCAGCACGCATGCTGAAGCGCGGCATCTATGTCATCGGCTTTTCCTTCCCGGTGGTGCCGAAGGGCCAGGCGCGTATCCGCACGCAGATGTCGGCGGCGCATTCCAGCGCCGATATCGACCGCGCGGTGGAAGCGTTTGCCGCCGTCGGGCGCGAACTCGGGGTCATTTCCTGACAGGCCGGAATCGAAAAGCGATTCCGGATCAAGAGATTCAAGGGACAAACGCATGTCGAACATGATGAAGGCGCTGGTGAAGGCCAAGGCCGAGCCGGGCATCTGGATGGAAGAGGTGCCGGTGCCGGAAATCGGCCCCAACGACGTGCTGATCAAGATCAAGAAGACGGCGATCTGCGGCACCGACGTGCATATCTACAATTGGGACCAGTGGGCGCAGAAGACGGTGCCGGTGCCGATGGTGACCGGCCATGAATTCGTCGGCACGGTCGCCGATTTCGGCGCTGCCGTCACCGAATACAAGGTCGGTCAGCGCGTTTCCGGCGAGGGCCACATCGTCTGTGGTCATTGCCGCAACTGCCGCGCCGGGCGAGGGCATCTGTGCCGCAACACGCTCGGTGTCGGCGTCAACCGTCCGGGCGCCTTCGGCGAGTATCTGGCGATCCCGCAACACAATGTCGTCCCGATCCCCGACGACGTGCCGGACGAGATCGCCGCCATCTTCGATCCCCTGGGCAATGCCGTCCACACCGCATTGTCCTTCGATCTGGTCGGCGAGGATGTGCTGGTGACCGGCGCCGGGCCGATCGGCATCATGGGCGCGCTCGTCGCGCAATGCGTCGGCGCGCGCAAAGTGGTCATCACCGACATCAACCCGGTACGGCTGGCGCTGGCCAAAAAGCTCGGCGTCCAGCATGTCGTCGACGCCTCGAAGGAAAAGCTGCGCGAAATCATGCCAGCGCTCGGCATGACCGAGGGTTTCGACGTCGGCCTCGAAATGTCGGGCGCCGCCCCCGCCTTCCGCGACATGATCGACACCATGAACAATGGCGGGAAGATCGCCATTCTGGGCATCGCGCCGACCGGCTTCGAGATCGACTGGAACAAGGTCATCTTCAAGATGCTGCATCTCAAGGGCATCTACGGCCGCGAAATGTTCGAGACCTGGTACAAGATGATCGCGCTCGTGCAGGGTCCGCTCGATGTTTCCGGGCTTATCACGCACCGCATCGGCATCGACGACTTCCAGGCCGGTTTCGATGCGATGCGCAGCGGCAGTTCCGGCAAGGTGGTGATGGACTGGTGATATCCAAAATCCATCAAAACCATCTACTCATTGGCGGCTTTCGTTTTTGAGGCTGTTTAGGCCGTTGTCAAGAAGGTCTTGAAGCCTTTCCGAAGCGACCGCAGGTTGCTTCTTCTTGCCACCTCCGCCGGGGAGGTTGTCGACAATAACGTGAGCGACGACGTCAGGTGGAGGTGCTGCAAATGCCATGTCCAGAGTGTTGATGTTGGCGCGTGCAAGACGTCCGTTCAGCGAGCCTGAAAGGTTGGTGATATGGAAGCCGGGCTTGGCAGCCCCTTCCGCTGTAAGTGTAAATTGCCTTCTATAAGAAAAGACCGGGAGTTTACCTCCTCCACTGTTTTCTCTCACCCACTGGGCTGCACCGAAGATTCGATCAAATCCAAGTGCGGAAACTGATTTCTGAAGAGATGCATTCGTGCTATATTCATAGTAGTAGGTTGGGCATTTTATATCTTTTAATTTAATAGTATATTTATAGACAATTTTGTCTTGGTTGGCGCGAGCAAATTTTCCAGACGCCCCGAGGGAGAATGGGTAGGGGGAATAAGGGATGGTCCAATCCAAAGTGCTGACACCAATCTCGCCGGTATTAGTTAAGTCAGAGGTCAGCTCAAATGAAGCGCTCCATCCTCGAATCCATTTGTTATTTTCTCCGGAGTTCTCGTACCGTGAGACTGAGTAATCCAACGCGCACTGTATTTCCGCCAGAACTTTTTCGACGTCGACGCTCGGTTGATTGAGTGCATAGGGAGCCAAATTCCCACACCCGGTCAAAAGTGTCGATGCAGATGCAAATAGACAAAACAATTTCAGATACGAAGCCATTGGGTCCCCCTCCAATGAGTAAGTATTTACAATTTAAATAAAATGTAATGTTTTGCAAGTCGCTATTTCCGGAGCAAATGGATTGAGAGTGTCTCGTTCTCGCTTGCCACCGCCTCAAGCCTTGATCATCCTCATGCTGTCCGAATGGATGGTTCGCCGCGTTTTGGTAGAGATCAATAACGATGTCTTTTTTCGTTTTCCATATTGTCGAGCGCGTCGAAAAGAATAGCTAGTTGATGTGACTTCATACGCTTGATTAGTTCCCGCTCGAACGCCTTCGCCAGCGGCACCATTTCGCGATAGGCGGCAAGGCCGGCCTTGGTCAGCGACAGATGTTCAACGCGGCGATCGTTCTCGTCGGGGCTTCTGACCAGCCACCGCCGCCGTTCGAGTTCAGCGACAGCGCGCGACACCTTGGTCTTGTGCATGGCCGATTGCTCGCCGATTGCAGACGCCGTCATCGTTCCATGCTGACCAAGCCCCGAAAGGGTGCGCCATTCCGGCCGGTTCAGGCCATGGCTGTCCTTGTATATTCGCGAAAATTCGCGGCTGACGGAATCGGCAAGCCGGTAAAGCCGATAGGGCAGGAAATTTTCCAGATTGAGAATGTCAGGCGCGTCGGACGCTTCGCTCTTGATCGCCATTTTTCAAAGCCGCCATTGATGGTTACATTTTCGATGGTTACGAATGAAACCAGTTTGGTCAATTGAGATCCATTCCGGGAGGAAGCAATGGCCTTTTCCTACATGCCGGGTTTCGGCAACGATTTCGAAACCGAGACGCTGCCCGGTTCGCTGCCGCAAGGACGGAACTCCCCGCAGCGGCCGGCCTACGGGCTCTATGCCGAACAGCTTTCCGGCTCGCCCTTCACCGCGCCGCGCGGCACCAATGAGCGCTCCTGGCTCTATCGCATCCGGCCGAGCGTCAAGCACACTGGCCGCTTCAAGGCGGCGAGCTATCCCTTGTGGAAGAGCGCGCCCAATGTCGGCGATCATGAACTGGCGCTTGGCCAATATCGCTGGAATCCGGTGCCGATGCCGAAGGAGCCGACCGATTTCATTCAGGGCATGCGCAGCATCACCACCGCCGGCGACGTGCTCGGGCAGACGGGCATGGCAGCACATGTCTATGTCGCCAACACCTCGATGGTCGACGACCATTTCTTCAACGCCGACGGTGAATTACTGATCGTGCCGCAGGTCGGCGCTTTGCGCTTCGTCACCGAGATGGGCGTCATTGAGCTGCGGCCCGGCGAGATCGCGGTGCTGCCACGCGGTCTGGTCTTCAAGGTGGAACTCGTCGATGCCGAAGTGCGCGGCTATGTCTGCGAGAACTATGGCGCCAAGCTGACACTGCCCGATCGCGGTCCGATCGGCGCCAATTGCCTGGCCAATCCGCGCGATTTCAAGACGCCTTGCGCCTGGTTCGAGGAGAAGGAAACGCCTTGTCGGCTGACGGTGAAATGGTGCGGCAATTTCCATGTCACCGAGATCGGCCATTCGCCGCTGGATGTCGTTGCCTGGCACGGCAATTACGCGCCCTACAAATATGATCTGGCGACCTTTTCGCCGGTTGGAGCGCTGCTGTTCGACCATCCCGATCCGTCGATCTTCACGGTGCTGACCGCACCGAGCGGCGAGGAGGGCACCGCCAACATCGACTTCGTCATCTTCCCGCCGCGCTGGCTGGTGGCCGAAGATACGTTCCGGCCGCCCTGGTATCACCGCAACATCATGAGCGAGTTCATGGGCCTGATCCACGGCCAGTACGACGCCAAGGAAGAGGGTTTTGTCCCCGGTGGCATCAGCCTGCATAATCTGATGCTGGCCCATGGGCCGGACGCGCCTGGCTTTGAAAAGGCCTCGCGCGCGGATCTTAAACCGGTCAAGCTCGACAACACCATGGCCTTCATGTTCGAGACCCGATACCCTCAGATGCTGACCCGCTACGGCGCCGAACTCGAAACCCGGCAGGACAATTACATCGACTGCTGGGCCGACCTGAAGAAGCGTTTCAACGGCACGCCCGAGGGCGACTGGTCTTGAGCATCGAACCAATGCCGGGTCGGCTGGTGATTTTGGGCTCGAAGGGCGGCCCGGCACTGCGGCCAGGTGGTCCATGGCCGAGTTCGTCGCTGCTTGAGATCGGCGGCCGCAGCATCGTCGTCGATTGCGGGCTTGGCGTGACGCGTGGTCTGGTCGATGCCGGCATCAGTCTGAAGGCGCTCGACCTGGTCTTCATCACGCATCTGCATTCCGACCATGTGCTGGAACTGGGGCCGCTGATCCACACCGCGTGGACGGCGGGCCTGGCGACGCCCGTCGGCGTGTTCGGTCCGCCTGGCACGGGTCATTACTGGCGGCGCTTCTGTCAGGCGATGGAGTTCGACATCGAGATCCGCATCGTCGATGAGGGCCGGCCGGATGTTCGCGAACTGGTTTCGATCGTCGAATTCGGCGAAGGCCAAGTGCTCGATCAGGGCGGCTTGACGGTTTCGGCGCTGCGCGTCGAGCATCCGCCGGTGACCGATTGTTTTGCGCTGCGCTTCCAGCGTGGCCCCAAAAGCGTGGTGTTCTCCGGCGATACGGCCTTCTGTCCGCCGCTCGCCGATTTTGCCCGGAGCGCGGATATCCTCGTCCACGAAGCCATGCTGGAAGAAGGCATCGAGCGGCTGGTGGCCAAGACCGGCAATGGCGCGCGGCTGAAAGACCATCTGCTTGCCAGCCACAGCTTTGCCGAAGAGGCCGGGCGCATCGCCAGCGATGCCGGCGTCAAGCGATTGGTGCTCAATCATCTCATTCCGGCCGACGATCCCGGGATCGGCGAGGCCGACTGGACTGCCGCTGCCAGGAAAACATGGGCTGGCGACTTGACGATCGCCCGCGACGGCCTTGTTGTGGGGTTAAGCAGCGCCAAAGCTGCAGCAGGAGAGGAAACCGCATGAAGCTTGCCACATTGAAGGACGGGACGCGCGACGGAAAACTCGTCGTCGTCTCGCGCGCGACCTGACACGCTTTACCGACGCCTCGTTCCTGGTACGCACGCTGCAGGCGGCGCTCGACGACTGGCGGCGCATCGCCCCGCACCTCGCGACAATAGCGGAGTCGCTGGAGAACAATGCGGTGCCGGCGGAGCGCTTTCACGAGCATGACGCCCATTCGCCGCTGCCGCGTGCCTATCAATGGGCTGATGGCTCGGCCTATGTGAACCATGTCGAGCTGGTGCGCAAAGCGCGCGGCGCCGAGATGCCGGCGAGCTTCTGGACCGACCCGCTGATCTACCAGGGCGGCGCGGACGCCTTCATCCCGCCGCGTGATCCGATCCGCATGGCTGACGAGGCCTTCGGCATCGATATGGAGGCGGAGGTCGCTGTCATCGTCGACGACGTGCCAATGGGCGCAAGCCTCAAGGAAGCGCGCGCCGCGATCCGGCTGGTGATGCTGGTCAACGACGTCACGCTGCGCGCTCTCACCGGGCCGGAACTGGCCAAGGGATTTGGGTTTTTCCAGTCAAAACCGTCCTCCGCGTTTTCGCCGGTCGCGGTGACGCCGGACGAACTGGGTGGCGCCTGGGATGGCGGCAAGGTCAACCTGCCGCTGCTCGCGGATCTCAACTGCAAGCCGTTCGGCCGGGCCAATGCCGGTATCGACATGACCTTCGATTTTCCGGCGCTGATCGTTCACGCGGCAAGGACACGGCCATTGGCCGCCGGCACCATCATCGGCTCGGGGACTGTTTCCAACAAGCTCGACGGCGGGCCGGGCAAACCTGTCTCGGCCGGCGGCGCCGGCTATTCCTGCATCGCCGAACTGCGCATGATCGAGACCATTGCGTCAGGCGAACCCAAAACGCCGTTCCTGCGCTTCGGCGACACGGTGCGCATCGAGATGAAGGACAAAGCTGGGCATTCGATTTTCGGCGCCATCGAGCAGAAGGTCGAGAAATACGAGAGGTAAGGGCATGACGGGGGACGCATTCTATCTGCTGGCCGGTGTCTGGGCACTCGCCATACTGGCGGTCTTCATCCAGGCGATCCGGCTGAGCTACCGCATCGAGGCGCGCTCGCCGGAGTTGACCAACCACAGCGGCTTTGCGCGCAAGGCGATGATGTTCCACACCATCACCAACATGAACGTCGCGCGCGACGAGGAGACGCAAGCCATCCGGCAGCGTATGAACCGGCTGCTGCTGATCGTTCTCGCGGGATTCGTGATCATGGGGGCGGGCTTGTCTCTGGTCCGATCTGCGGGACCATGAACCTGCTGGATCACCTGCGCCGCATGGCCGGCAACAATCTATGGTCGAACGACCGGCTCTATCGTGCGGTATTGTCGCTCCAGCCGGGCGAGTTCGAGGCCGAACGCACCAGTTTCTTCCCGTCGATCAAGGCGACGCTCAACCACATCCTCGCGGTCGATCATCTCTATCTCGATTTTCTCGAAGAGGGGGGCGTCGGCGCGGCCGCCCATGACGACTACGTGCCGTTCGACGAGCCGCAGGCGCTCTTTGCCGCCCAGAGCGCAGCCGACCGGCGGCTGATCGCCTTTTGCGAAAGGTTGTCGGCCGACGATCTCGACCGCCGCGTCATCACCGACCGGCGCGAGGACGGCATGATCCCCGAGCGGATCGGCGACATCCTCGCCCACGTCTTCCTGCACGACATCCACCATCGCGGCCAGGTGCACGCCATGCTGTCCGGCACCTCGGTCAAGCCGCCGCAACTGGACGAGTTCCTGCTCGATTATGATGTGAAGCTGAGGGAGAAAGAGGTCGAGCGGCTTGCACTTGGTGGTGGCGATTAATTATTGTAGTTACGAAAATTATTGACTTAATTGTTGTAGGTACATAAATTCCCATGAAGATCGTTTGGGACGAACCAAAGCGGTTAGCCAACATCGAAAAGCACGGCTTGGATTTTGCCGCACTGGATGGCGAATTTTTCCTGGGCTCGACGATCCGAACGGCCAAGGCCGGTAGGTTTATGGCAATTGGTCGGATGATTGACGGCGTCGTTGCGGTGATCTTTGCCCGGCTTGGCTCGGAGGGTATTTCGATTATTTCGATGCGGCCGGCCAACCAGGCGGAAAGGAGATTGTTCGATGGCAAAACTTAAGGTCAAAGGTACGAAGCGTGACGGGGAGTTCCAGCCTGGCAAGGGCTTTACCAAAGAAGACTGGGACGCCGTCTCGGACAACCCCGAATGGACCGAGGAGGACTTTCGAAATGCCCGTCCTTTTGCCGAAGTGTTCCCGGAGCTCGCCGAAAGCATTCGTCGTTCGCGCGGACGGCCAGCTCTCGACAATCCGAAGAAGCAGGTGACGCTCCGGCTGGACAGCGATGTGGTCGCCCAGTTTCGTGCCGGCGGTCCCGGTTGGCAAAGCCGGATCAACGATATTCTGCGCAAGGCAGTAGGCCTCGCCAAATAGGCGCTTGCGCCTCGCGCGGTGGATCTACTCCGCCGCCTGAACCTTGATCACCCCACGCTTGATCTGGTCCTGCTCGATCGATTCGAACAGTGCGCGGAAATTGCCCTCGCCAAAACCTTCGTCGCCCTTGCGCTGGATGAATTCGAAGAAGATCGGACCGATCACGGTTTTCGAAAAAATCTGCAAAAGGACCTTGGTCATGCCGCCATCGACGACGCCTTCGCCATCGATCAGGATGCCGTGCTTCTTCATCCGCCCGATAGGCTCGTCATGGCCGTTCACGCGGTCATACGACATGTCGTAGTAGGTTTCCGGCGGGCCGGGCATGAACTTCAGCCCGTTCTCGGCCAGCCTGTCGGTGGCGGCGTAAATCTCGTCGGTGCCCACCGCGATGTGCTGGATGCCTTCGCCATTGTACTTCTTCAGATATTCGGCGATCTGGCTGGTCTCGTCCTTGGACTCGTTCAGCGGAATGCGGATCTTGCCGCAGGGCGAGGTGATGGCGCGGCTGACCAGTCCGGTGATCTTGCCGTCGATGTCGAAGAAATGGATCTGCTTGAAGCCGAACAGATTGCGGTAGAAATCCCACCATTTGTCCATCTGGCCGCGATAGACATTGTGGGTCAGGTGATCGAGATAATAGAAGCCGACGCCTTCCGGCCGTGGGTCGCGCGCACCCAGCCACTCGAACTCGGCATCATAGGCCGAACCCTTCTTGCCGTAGGTCTCGATGAAATAGAGCAGCGAGCCGCCAATGCCGACGATCGCCGGCACGTCGAGCGCCTTGTCGGCGCCTTCGTAAGGCGTGGCGCCCTTGGCAACGGCATGCTCGAAAGCGTGCTTGGCATCGACCACCCGCCAGGCCATTGAGGCGGCGCAGGGGCCATGCTTGTCGACGAACTTCATCGCATGCGAGCCGGGCTCGGCATTGACGACATAGTTGATGTCGCCTTGGCGCCAGATGGTGATGTTTTTCGTGCGGTGCTTGGCCACCGCGACATAGCCCATCCGGGTGAACAGTTCCGCCAGTTTTTCCGGCTCCGCATGCGCGAACTCGACGAACTCGAAACCGTCGGTGCCGGCCGGATTGTCCTTGCTGATTCTGGCGGGCGGGGCGTCGTGCGGGAAGGGACCCATGATATTCCTCCGAAAGCTGGGCTGGCCTGAAAAGGCCATCTGACGCCCATCATAACGCGAACGGGGTGCATGGTGCTTGCATTCAAGCGCTTGAAATGATCATCTGATGCGTGAATCGTGCATGATAAGAGACAAAACCATGGATGAGACGCGCATTGATCAGTTCGACCGCAAGATAATGGCACTATTGCAGGGTGATGCACGGCTGACCAACAACGATCTTTCGGAACGGGTGAACTTGTCGGCGTCGCAATGCTCGCGCCGCCGCCAGCGGCTGGAGGAGGACGGCTTTATCAAGGGCTATCGCGCGATTCTCGACCGCGACAAGCTCGGTTTTTCCTTGGTCAATGTCATCTCGGTGACGTTGGCCACCCACAATCGCGACAATGCACGGCGCTTCGGCGAACTGGTGGCGCGGCTGCCGGAAGTGCAGGAGGCGCACGCGCTGACCGGTGAGATGGACTATATCCTGAAAGTGGTGACGCCCGATTTGAAGTCGCTGTCGGAATTCGTCAACGGCGTGCTCCTGCCGCACGAATCCGTGCAGCATGTGAAAACGGCGATCGTGCTTGAAACGCTGAAGGAAACAGGCGCATTGCCGATTTAGGCTGGGCCGATTAAGCCGCGGGCCGCTTATCCCTTCGATTGCTGGATCAACCCGTAGAGGTTGGTGCAGCGGGCGCCGGAGCGGCAATAGGCGAAGACCGGGCCGTCGAGTTCATTGAGCGCCTCGGCCTGATCCTCGACATTCTCGGCCGTGATCTGGCCGCTGATGACGGGGATGTAGCGGAAGGCGAGGCCCGCGGCTTCGACCGCCGCCTTGACGGCATCGGCAGAAGGCTGGCCGGGCTGCTCATCATCCGGCCGGTTGCAGATGACGCTCTTGAAGCCGGCTTCCTTGATGGCGGCGACGTCTTCCGGCTGGATCTGGCCCGAGACCGAATAGTCCTCGCTGATCTCACGATATTCCATGACGATGTCCTCGCAATCTGATTTGGCTGGAGTCTTGCCACTCCCTGACGTGGCGGGCAACTCGAATCCTATGCCGCAGCCGGTTGAGCGAGCCTTGCCCTGGCGAAACGCGCCACGACGATGCCGGCAATCACAGCCGCGACGAAGATCGCTGTCGCCGAATAGCCAAGGCCAAGGGCAGGGATGGCTCCGCCGGGACAGAAGCCGGCAATGCCCCAGCCGATGCCGAAGACAGCGGCGCCGCCAACCAGCTCCGTGTCGATGGCGCGCTTCGTCGGCAGTGCGAAGGCGGTTTCGAACACCGGCGTCTTGCGCCGAGCGAATACGAGGCGATAGCCGACGAAGGCGACCGCCAGGCCGCCAGCCATCACAAAAATCAGGCTTGGGTCCCATGTACCGGCAATATCGAAGAAGTTCAGCACTTTTGCCGGATTGATCATGCCGGAAATGGCGATGCCAAGGCCGAAAACCCCGCCGATCAGGAACGCCGAGACGAGCTTGTTCATCGGCTCAGCCTCCGATCACGTGGCGGATGATGAAGACGGTGGCGAAGGCGGCAATCATGAAGGTCACGACGGCGACGATCGAGCGTGGCGACAGCCGCGCCATGCCGCAAATGCCGTGCCCGCTCGGGCAGCCGCCGCCGAAATGCACGCCGATGCCGACCAGGAACCCGCCGACGATAAGTGCCAGCGTTGGCACCGGCACGCTGAAGCCGATCTGCCCGCCGATAGCCTGATAGAGAAGCGGCGCCGCCACCGCGCCGGCGAGAAAGGCGGCCCGCCAGCGCCATTCGGGAGAAAGCGGCGGGATGACCCCGGTGAGGATGCCGGTCATCCCGGCAATCCGTCCATGCAGTGCCATCAAGAACACTGCCGACAGGCCGATGAGAGCGCCGCCAAGCAGCGACTGGAGAGGCGTGAAGTTCGTCATGGAGAGCCGGCTTTCGATCTGTGGTCGATCCGCGTCTTCGCGCGGCTCGACACCATAGCGCAGATAGACATTTCCGGCGAAGAATCCAACTCACGCTGCCCAAAACGGAAACGGAAGGCGGAGACTGGCTCCGCCTTTCCGAGAAGAGCTTCGATCAGCTACCGAGAATGGCGCCTTTGATCTGACGGATATTGTTGTGCATCATGTCGATATAGGTAGCAGCCGGGCCGTCGGGCTGCGACAGCGCATCCGAATAGAGCGTACCGCCGACCTTGATCCCGGTCTCGCTGGCGATCTGCTCGATCAGGCGCGGGTTGGTGATGTTCTCGACGAAGATCGCAGCCGCCTTGTCCTGCTTCACCTGGGTAACCAACTTGGCGACGTCGGCGGCGGACGGTTCGGAATCGGTCGAGATGCCTTGCGGGGCGAGGAAGGTCAGGCCGTATGCGTGTTCGAAATAGCCGAAGGCGTCGTGCGAGGTGATGACCACGCGCTTGCTCTCCGGGATCGAGGCGATCGCCACCTTCACTTCACCTTCGACCGCGTCGAGCTTCTTGGTGTAGGCGGCGGCATTGGTCTGGTAGCTGACGCAGCCTTCTGAATCGGCCGCGCAGAAGGCTTCGGCGATGTTCTTCACGTAGATCCTGGCATTGGCGATCGACTGGAAGGCGTGCGGATCGGTGACCGTCTTGCCGCCGCCGGTGCCGGCACCTTCGGCTGCGTCGGCATCGGCGAATTCAGGCTTGAAATCGATTGGCGTCACACCCTGGGTCAAGGTGATGATCGAGGCCTTGGTGGCGCTGGCGTCGACCAGCCGCTGCAAGAAACCCTCGAAATGCAGGCCGTTGACCAGCACGATATCGGCCTTGGCCATGGCCACCGCATCGGCCGGGCTCGGCTCGTAGACATGGGCGTCGCCATCCGGCCCGACGATGGTGGTGATGTCGATACGGTCGCCGCCGACATTCCTGGCGAAATCGGCAATGACGGTGAAGCTGGCGACCACTTTCAGCGGTGCCGCGTAGGCCGACGATGCGCCAAAGGCGGTTAATGTTATAACACTCATCGCCAGGGCGGCATGGATCGATTTCAGCATGAAGGTCTCCTTTTAGGGGCGGGGGATCAGGCCGTTCTGTGACGGTGGTGGATGATGCGCGCGCGCAGAATGCCGCGCGTGCCAAACAGGATCGAGGCGAAATAAACGACGCCGGCCGACAGGATGATCGCCGGGCCGGACGGCAGCGACGCGTGATAGGACAACAGCAGCCCGGCGACGCAGGAGGCAAAGCCGATCAGCACCGCCAGCACGCACATCGGCTCGACGCGCACCGTCCAGAAACGGGCGGCGGCGGCCGGCAGCATCATCAGTCCGACTGACAGAAGCGTGCCCAGCGCCTGGAAGCCGCCGACGAGGTTGAGCACGACGAGGCCGAGAAAGATGAAATGCACCGGACTGCCGAGCCGGCTGACCGAGCGCAGGAACAGCGGGTCGAGGCACTCGGCGACCAGTGCCCGCCAGAAGATGGCAAGGCTGACCAGCGTCACCGTAACGATGCCACCGATCAGCGTCAGGGCTTCATCGTTGAGCGCCAGCACGGTGCCGAACAGCACATGCATGAGATCGACGCTGGAGCCCCGGATCGACACCATCAGCACGCCGATGGCGAGCGAAATCAGATAGAAGGCCGCCATCGAGGCGTCCTCGCGCTGGATGGTGAAGCGCGAGACGGCGCCGGCGCCGAGCGCGACGATGACGCCGGCGATCAGGCCGCCGACGGTCATCGGCAGGATTTCCAGCCCATAGAACAGGAAGCCGGCGGCAGCACCCGGCAGGATGGCATGCGCCATGGCGTCGCCTGACAGGCTCATCCGCCGCAGCATCAGGAAGACGCCGATCGGGCAGGCCCCGAGCGACAGCATCAGCGAACCGATCAGGGCCCGCTGCATGAAGCCGAAATCGGCGAAAGGCGCGATGAAAAGACCGTAAAGCGCGTCCATCAGGCAGCCCTCGGTCCGACGCCGTGGTGATGGTCATGATGGTCGTGATCATGAGGGTGTTCGTCTGGCTCGCACCAGGGCGCATTCTCTTCCCAGGCTTCGTGGAAACGGCGGGCGCGCAACAGGTTTTCAGGCTTCAGCGTTTCCCTGGTTTCGCCCCAGGCGATCGGCTGGCGGGCGAGAAGCAGTGTTTCGGGGAAATTCTGCCGCACAAGATCGAGATCGTGGACAACCACCATGATGGTGCGTTCCTCGCCATGCCAGTGCTTGATCAGGGCAATAAGGTCGCCGACCGTCTTGGCGTCGACGGCATTGAAGGGTTCGTCTAGCAGGATGAGGTCGGCGTCCTGCAGCAGGACACGCGCAAACAGCGTGCGCTGCAGCTGGCCGCCCGACAGCGTGTCGATCGGCCGCTTCTCGAAGCCGCCGAGGCCGACCGCCATCAGCGCCTTGCTGACGTCATCGCGATCTTGCCTGGTGTAGCGGCCAAGCAGACCGCGCCGTGGCCACAGGCCGAGCGAAACCAGATCCACCACCCGCGCCGGAAAGGAGCGGTCGAGCTCCGATTGCTGCGGCAGATAGGCGGCGCGAACGCCGGGCGCGCGGATAACTTCGCCGGCCATCGGCTTCAGGACGCCGACGATACCTTTCATCAGCGTCGATTTGCCGGAGCCGTTGGCGCCGACGACAGCCGTCAGCGAGCCCTTGCGGATGGTGCCGTCGAGATGATGGATTGCCGGATGGCTGCCGTAGCCAAGCGTCAGGTCGCGGAATGTCAGGCAGGTGTTTGTCATTCTGCGATCCGTGAGGGCGGCGAAATCCGGCTGCAGGCAGCGGCCGATTGGATATGTGATGTTATTACATTAGTCAACAAGCCAATCCGGCGGAATTGCGGCTGGCGGGTCAACTTGCCGTGTGTGGATATCATATGCCCTTGGCCCAAGGGGATTCGACCTTGCGACCTTGCCCGAAGCCGGCCGCAACTCTAAAGAGGCGCAACCGCCACAGGAAGGAACCATCCAATGAGCATTCGTCGCATCGATGTTGGCCCGCGCATGAGCCAGATCGTCATTCACGGAGATACCGTCTATCTGGCCGGTCAGGTCGGTAAGCCGACCGGCAACGTCGCTTCGCAGACCAGGGACATCCTGGCGGCTGTCGATGAGCTGCTGGCCAAGGCCGGTTCCGACAAGACCAAGATCCTGCAGGCGATCATCTGGCTGGCGGACATGAGCACGTTTGCCGAGATGAATGCGGAATGGGACAAGTGGGTGCCGCAAGGCAACACGCCAGCCCGCGCCACCGGCGAAGCAAAGCTCGCCGGCCCGGAATATCTGGTCGAGATCATTATCACCGCTGCGATTTGAGTTTTTTACCCTCCCCCTTGTGGGGAGGGTCGCTGCGAAGCAGCGGGGTGGGGGTCGGCGCAACGGCCCTTCGCTATGGCTCCGCGCGTTCGGCGTTCGAAAAGCCAAATCGTTGGCTTTTCGCCAGCCTTCGGCTGGACACGCCTCACCCCTGCGACGGCGTGAATCTTGCCACCAGCGTGTGGCTCTCGGCCGCGTAGGTAAAGCGCACATGGGTGACCGGGTGATCGGCGCTCCATGTCCGTCGCTCGACCACAAGGCACGGCGCGCCGGCTGCGATGTCGAGCGCGGCCGCGATATGCCTGTCGGCGGCGACGGCGCGAATCCGGTGTTCGGCTTCGCTCCACGGCACGCGGCCAATCAACCATGGTCCTGGTGCGATGGCCACGAATTCCTCGTCGGCTGCTTCGGGCACGGCGGTGAGATTGATCAGCCGCTGTTCATGCGCGAACGGCCGCTCGCCGGCGAAATGCCGACACTCCAGCGCCAGCACCGGTCCGGCCACGCCCAGCTCCAGCAGGGCGCGATCCTCGGCGCTGCTGCGCCTTTTGTGTCGCGCGACGCGCTCGTAGCGGTAAAGCAGGCCGAGTGCTTCGACCTCGATGCGGATGTCGTGGATCTCCAGCACCGCCGCTTGCGACTGCGGCCGGCGCACAAAGCTGCCTGAGCGGCGGCGCCGCTCGATCAGCCCGGCCTTGGCAAGCTGCGACAGCGCCTTGTTCACCGTCATGCGCGAGCAATTGTACTGCGTGCTCAGTTCGTGCTCGAACGGGATGCGATGACCGGGCGCCCAGGCACCGGACATGATGCGTTCGCTGATGTCGGACAGGATGCGCTGGTGGAGCGAGACGCTACCTTCCACATCTGCAGTCTCGACAATGCTCATGCTGAAAGCGCCGTCATCACGCTGCGAAACCGCTCGGTGATGGCCTCGCGCTTGACATGCCTGCCGCCACTGACCTGTTTGCGGCCATGCACCCAGACGCAATCGACCTTGCTGCCATTGGCAAAGATCCAGGCGTCGAGGATCGCGTCGCCGCTCTTGCCGGCCAGCGAAGGATTGCTGGCGTCGAGCGAGACGAGATCGGCGGATGCGCCGGCGGCGATTGTGGAGGCGCCGGCGCCAAGGGCGACGCTGCCGCCGTCGAGCGCGGCGTCGAACAGCGCGCGGCCGGTCGAGCCGCCGGCGACGGCCAGCACATTGCGGGCGCGGTGGGCGAGGCGCTGCGAATATTCGAGCTGGCGCAACTCGTCGGGCAGGCCGATCAGCACGTTGGAATCGGAGCCGACGCCAAAGCGGCCGCCATGGTCTCCGAACAGCGGCGCTGCAAAGGTGCCGTCACCAAGATTGGCCTCGGTGATCGGGCAAAGACCGGCAATGGCGCCGCTCTTGGCCATGGCAATGGTTTCCGCATCGGTCATATGCGTGGCGTGGATCAGGCACCAGCGCTTGTCGACCTTGGCGTTGGCCAGGAGAAATTGAACCGGCCGCGCGCCCGACCAGGCAAGGCAATCCTCGACTTCCTTCACCTGCTCGGCAATGTGGATGTGGATAGGCCCATCCGGCACCATCTCGGCCACCTTAATCAGTTCTTCCGTCGTCGCCGCGCGCAAGCTGTGTGGCGCGACGCCGACGACCCCTTGATTCAAAGTGCGAACGCATTCCCGGCTTTTCTCAACAAGCCGCGAGAACCGATTCACATCGTTGATGAATCGACGCTGGCCTTCGTTTGGCGCCGCACCCCCGAAGGACGAATGTGCATAAAAGACCGGCAGCAGCGTCAGGCCGATACCCGTCTCGCCGGCCGCGGCCGCTATGCGCTCGGCCATCTCGGCTGGGTTGGCGTAGGAGTTTCCATCGCGGTCGTGATGCAGATAGTGAAATTCGCCGACCCGTGAAAAGCCGGCCTCCAGCATCTCGACATAGAGTTGTGCGGCAACCGCCTCGACCTGATCGGGCGTCATCGACAGGGCGAAGCGGTACATCACCTCGCGCCAGCTCCAGAAACTGTCGGCGGAGGGACCGCGCAGCTCGGCAAGGCCGGCCATGCCGCGCTGGAAGGCGTGGCTGTGCAGGTTGGGCATGCCGGGCAGCAGGATCGCGTGGCGTTCGTCGCCAGCTGCCGCTGTGGCACCAGGCTGAACGGCTGTAATGCGTCCCTCGGCCAAGGCGATCCGCACATTGTCGTGCCAACCATTGGGAAGGAGTGCCTGTTCCGCAAAGATCGCTGCCACTTTTCTCTCCGGTTCTCTGTCTCTCATGCGATGATGGCACTTGCAGTGCGTTTCAATATGTATATACATAATCGCCATCGATTGAAACGGAAAAGATGATGGCTGCAGAGAGCAAAAGCCGGGCAGGGGGTCTTCGTCTGTGGCGCAATGCGCGCCTGGCGACGATGGCCGAAGGTTCTGCTGGACTAGGCATTGTCGAACATGGCGCGGTCGCTGCGCGTGACGGGCGCATCGTCTATGCCGGTCCCGAGTCGGAACTGCCCTCAACGCTTGCCCAGGGCGCGGCGACAGTCGATTGCGAGGGCCGCTGGATCACGCCTGGCCTGATCGACTGCCACACTCATCTGGTCCATGCCGGCAACCGCGCCAACGAGTTCGAGATGCGGCTGGCCGGCGCCACCTATGAAGAAGTCGCCAGAGCCGGCGGCGGCATTGTCTCCTCGGTCAAATCCTTGCGGGCCGCCAGCGAAGACGATCTGGTCGCGCAATCGCTGCCACGCCTCGATGCGCTGATCGCCGAGGGTGCTACCACGGTCGAAATCAAATCGGGCTATGGGCTCGACCTCGAAAACGAGAAGAAGTCGCTGCGTGCGGCACGGCAGTTGGGCAACCAGCGGCCGGTGACGATCCGCACCACTTTTCTCGGCGCTCACGCATTGCCGCCGGAAGCCAAGGGCGACAAGGACGCTTTCATCGATCTGGTCGCCAAGGAAATTCTCCCGGCGGTTGCCGCCGAGGGGCTGGCCGATGCCGTCGACGGGTTTTGCGAGGGCATCGCCTTTTCGCCGGAGCAGATGGCGCGCGTCTTCGATGCCGCCAAGACGTCTGGTCTGCCGGTCAAGCTCCATGCCGACCAACTGTCCAACCTGCATGGCGCCGAACTCGCCGCCCGCTACGGTGCGCTGTCGGCGGATCATCTCGAATACACGGATGAGGCGGGTGCGGCGGCGATGGCGAAGGCCGGAACCGTGGCGACGATCCTGCCCGGCGCTTACTATTTCATTCGCGAAACCAAGAAGCCGCCGATCGGCCTGTTTCGCCAGCATGGCGTCAAGATGGCTGTCGCCACCGACAACAATCCCGGCACCTCGCCACTGACCTCGCTGCTTCTGACCATGAACATGGCCGCGACCTTGTTCGGCCTGACCGTCGACGAATGCCTTGCCGGCGTTACCCGCGAAGCCGCCCGCGCGCTTGGTTTGCTTGAAGAAACCGGCACGCTCGAAGTCGGAAAATCCGCCGACCTGGCGATCTGGAGCATCGAGCGCCCCGCCGAACTCGTCTACCGCATGGGCTTCAACCCGCTGCATGCCCGCATCTGGAGAGGACAATGACCGAACTGACCCTGAAGCCCGGCAATGCGACGCTGGCCGACTGGCGCGCCATCTATCGTGGCGCCGCACTGAGGCTGGACGATGCCTGCCGGCCGAAAATCAAGGCGAGCGCCGAGGCCGTCGCCAGGATTGTTGCGAAGGGCGAGCCGGTCTATGGCATCAACACCGGCTTCGGCAAACTGGCCAGCGTCCGTATCCCCGCCGAAGACCTGGAGACCTTACAGCGCAACATCGTGCTGTCGCATGCCGCCGGCGTTGGCGAGCCGATGCCGGTTGCCGTCTGCCGGCTGATGATGGCGCTGAAGCTGGCCAGCCTGGCGCAGGGCGCCTCCGGCGTGCGGCCGCAGACCATCGAGTTGCTCGAAGCGATGCTGGCCAACGACGTCATCCCGGTGGTGCCGGCGCAAGGTTCGGTCGGCGCCTCCGGCGACCTTGCCCCGCTGTCGCACATGACGGCGGTGATGATCGGTGTTGGCGAATGCTTTACCCCCCATGGCCGCTTCCCGGCCAAGGTAGCCTTTGTCTCGCACGGGCTGGAGCCGGTGACCTTGGGCGCCAAGGAAGGCCTGGCACTGCTCAATGGCACGCAGTTTTCGACGGCCTACGCGCTGGCCGCCCTGTTTGAGGCCGAAGTACTTTACCAGTCGGCGCTGGTCGCCGGTGCCTTGTCGACCGACGCGGCAAAAGGCTCGGACGCCCCTTTCGATCCGCGCATCCATGCGCTGAGAAAGCATCCCGGCCAGATCGAGACGGCGGACGCGCTGCGCAATCTGATGGCCGGCAGCGCCATCCGTGAATCGCACCGGGTTGGCGATGAACGTGTGCAGGATCCCTATTGCTTGCGCTGCCAGCCGCAGGTCATGGGCGCGGCACTCACCGTGCTGCGCCAGGCGGCCGACACGCTGGGCACCGAAGCCAATGGCGTCACCGACAATCCGCTGATCTTCGCCGAGGATGACACGGCACTTTCCGGCGGCAATTTCCACGCCGAGCCGGTGGCCTTCGCCGCCGACATGATCGCGCTCGCCGTCTGCGAAATCGGTTCTCTGTCGGAACGCCGCATCGCCATGCTGGTCGACCCCGCACTGTCCGGCATGCCGGCCTTCCTGACGCCAAAGCCCGGCCTGAATTCCGGCTTCATGATCCCGCAGGTGACGGCGGCGGCCCTTGTCTCGGAAAACAAGCAGAAAGCCTATCCGGCCAGCGTCGATTCCATTCCCACCTCCGCCAACCAGGAGGACCACGTCTCGATGGCCGCGCATGGCGCGCGCCGGCTGATCGGTATGGTCGAGAACGCCACCGCGGTCATCGGCATCGAATTGCTTGCCGCCGCGCAAGGCTGCGACTTCCATGCGCCGCTGGCGTCGAGCGATGCCCTGGAGGCCGTGCGCAAGCTGGTCCGGGCCGAGGTGCCGCATCTCGACAATGACCGGCATTTCCACCCCGACATGGAAAAGGCCATCGCCATGGTGCGCAGCGGCGCGACCATCAAGGCAGCCGCCGCGATAGCGCTGCCGTCGATTTCCGGAGCGGCATGATGGCAAGCACGCCCTGGCTCACCGTCACGCCCGGTACCGCCCCGCTGCTGGTGTCGATTTCCGCACACCGGAATCGATCTCGCCGGCCTGGAGAACCGGCTGGTGTCGCCCTGGCTCGGCCGCCGCGACTGCGACTGGTGGATCGACAAGCTCTATGATTTCGCCGGCAGCCTCGGCGCGACTGTCGTGCACACCGCGATCTCGCGCACCGTCATCGACGTTAACCGTGATCCATCCGGCGCCTCGCTTTACCCCGGCCAGGCGACGACCGGCCTTTGCCCGACCGAGACTTTCGATGGCGATCCGCTCTATCGCGAAGGGGAGGAGCCGGGACCTTCGGAAGTCGACGAACGTCGAGAGACTTATTTCGCGCCCTATCACGCCGCCTTGCAGGCCGAGATCGACCGCTTGCGTGGCCTGCACGAGAAGATCGTTCTCTACGACTGCCACTCGATCCGCTCAGTGTTGCCGCGTCTGTTTGAAGGCACGCTGCCAGTGTTCAATCTCGGCACCAATGACGGCAAAAGCGCCGATCCGACGTTGCAGGCGATGGTCGGCCAGATCATGGCCGAGACCGGGGAGACCTCTATCGTCAATGGCCGTTTCAAGGGCGGCTGGATCACGCGCCATTTCGGACAACCTCAAGATGGCGTGCATGCGCTGCAGATGGAACTGTCCAACCGCGGCTACATGCGCGAGCCGGAAGGTAAGGGCGCGCCCGACAATTGGCCGGTTCCCTACGATGCCGAGTTTGCAGCACCGATCCGCGCCACGCTGCGGAAAATCCTCGAGACCGCGACATCCTGGGCGCGCGGCTGACATCAGGTCCTTTTATGGAGTGACGCCATGAACAATCCTCGCCACAACATCCGTGAAGTCCGCAGCCCGCGCGGCACGGAAATCAGCGCCCGCTCCTGGCTGACGGAAGCGCCGCTGCGCATGCTGATGAACAATCTCGACCCGGACGTCGCCGAAAATCCCAACGAGCTTGTCGTCTATGGCGGTATCGGCCGGGCGGCGCGGACCTGGAACGATTTCGACCGCATCGTCGCCTCGTTGAGGACGCTGGCCGATGACGAGACTTTGCTGGTGCAGTCGGGCAAGCCGGTCGGCGTGTTCCGCACCCATACCGACGCACCGCGCGTGCTGATCGCCAATTCCAATTTGGTGCCGCACTGGGCGACCTGGGAAAAGTTCAACGAGCTCGATAAGAAAGGCCTGATGATGTACGGCCAGATGACGGCTGGCTCGTGGATCTACATCGGCACGCAAGGCATCGTGCAGGGCACCTACGAGACCTTCGTCGAGGCCGGCCGCCAGCATTATGGCGGCAATCTCAAGGGAAAATGGATCCTGACCGGCGGGCTCGGCGGCATGGGCGGCGCCCAGCCACTCGCCGCCGTCATGGCCGGCGCCTGCTGCCTGGCGATCGAATGCAACCCGGACTCGATCGATTTTCGGCTGCGCACCCGCTACGTCGACGAGCGCGCCGACACGCTCGACGAGGCGCTGGAAAAGATCGAACGCTGGACCAAGGCCGGCGAGGCGAAGTCGGTCGGCCTGCTTGGCAATACGGCCGAGATCGTCCCGGAAATATTCAGGCGTGGTATTCGCCCCGATATGGTCACCGACCAGACCTCGGCGCATGATCCCATCAACGGCTATCTGCCGAAGGGCTGGACGATGGCCGAGTGGCGCGAGAAGCGCGTCAGCGACCCCAAGGCGGTCGAGAAGGCGGCACGCGCCTCGATGCGTGAACATGTCGAGGCGATGGTGGCGTTCTGGAACGCCGGCGTGCCGACGCTCGACTACGGCAACAACATCCGCCAGGTGGCCAAGGAAGAAGGCTTCGAGAACGCCTTTGCCTTCCCAGGCTTCGTGCCGGCCTATATCCGCCCGCTGTTTTGCCGTGGCATCGGCCCGTTCCGCTGGGCAGCCCTGTCGGGCGATCCGGAGGACATCTACAAGACCGACGCCAAGGTGCGCGAGCTGACGCCCGGCAACACCCATCTGCACAACTGGCTGGACATGGCGCGCGAGCGCATCGCTTTCCAGGGCCTGCCGGCGCGCATCTGCTGGGTCGGCCTCGGCGACCGGCATCGGCTTGGCCTCGCCTTCAACGAGATGGTGGCCAAGGGCGAGCTCAAGGCGCCTGTCGTCATTGGTCGCGATCACCTCGATTCCGGATCGGTCGCCTCGCCGAACCGCGAAACGGAATCGATGAAGGATGGCTCGGACGCGGTGTCCGACTGGCCGCTGCTTAACGCGCTGCTCAACACCGCGTCGGGCGCCACCTGGGTGTCGCTGCACCATGGCGGCGGCGTCGGCATGGGCTTCTCGCAGCACGCCGGCATGGTCATCGTCGCCGACGGCACGCGGGACGCAGCCAGGCGCCTGGAGCGGGTGTTGTGGAACGACCCGGCGACCGGTGTCATGCGCCACGCCGACGCCGGCTACGACATCGCCATCGAATGCGCCAAGGAGCACCAGCTCAACCTACCCGGCATTCTCGGGTAACGGACTGATCTCATGCGCATCTTGCGGGCAGCCGAATACCGGTCGATGCCGTGGAAGAACGGCGGCGGCGTGACGACTGAAATCGCCATCTCGCCTACCGGTGCCGGGCTCGACGATTTCGACTGGCGCGTCTCGATGGCGCACGTCCAAGGTAGCGGCCCGTTCTCGCAGTTTGCCGGGATCGATCGGACCCTTGCCGTGCTCGAAGGCGAGGGCATTGTCCTCGACATTGCCGGCTACCCGCCGACATCCATAAACAGGGCGAATGCCCTGTTTTCCTTCCCGGCCGACGTGCAAACCTCGGCCACGCTGATCGGCGGCCCGATCACCGATCTCAATGTCATGACCCGCAGAAGCCGGATGACGCATTCGGTCGAACGCCTGGTGATTTCGGCTCCCGTGGAAATCTGGACCGAAGCCGGCACAACCCTCATCCTGTGCTTGAACGGCGAAGTCATCGTGCCCGCCGCCGAACCGGTTCACCTCGGGCCGCTCGACACGCTGCTGGCCGATCCGGACAGCAGCGGCTTGCTTGTCCATCCCGTCCATGAGGCAACGCTGTTCGTGATCCGGATCGGCGGCATCTCGGGCAACGATTAACGCTTGTTTCCAAACATGATCGCGACGCCGGCGAATTATAGCGTAAGCTGACGGCGGGCATCACGAAAAAGCCCGAATCCTCCCCGTCGATCGATCTCGTCGGGAGGAGGGGCGCTCGTCGTTGTTTTTCGCTGAGAGATGACGCCCTGTCGTGGTGCGGAAACAAACTTTCGGCAAATGGGGTTTATGCAACCAATTGCATTTGAATCGGTTTTAGGGCCATTGCCGTGGCGGTGACGCCGCTGAGTGCCCGCTTACGGAATTTTCAATGAATATTCAGACGAACCCTGCCCAAATCGAGAAGACAAGCGCGAGCTTCCCGGCCATCACCGAAGAGCCGATCCGCTCCAATTACCTGCCCGAAGAGCGCCTTCGGCTGCTCGGTGAAAGCCTGGCAAAAGGCGATCTCACCGATCTGTTCGGCCTGACGGCCTTCGATTTTCAGGCGCGTGTCCGCGACAGCGCCAAGAAGATCCTGGAAGTCTACCGGTCCACCAATGCGGCGCAGGCGAGAGGCGAGACGATCACGCCGGCGGCACAATGGCTGCTCGACAACAATTATCTGGTCGAAGAGACCATTTTCCAGGTCAAGCGAGATCTGCCGCGCCGCTTCTATCGCCAACTGCCGACCCTGAAGCTGCCTGACGGCGGCAGTGTGCCGCGCGCGCTGGCGCTGGCCTGGACCTATGTGGCGCATTCGGACAGTTCCGTCTCGGCGACGATGTTCAAGTCCATCGTCCAGGGCTTCCAGTCGGTCGAGCCGCTGAAGATCGGCGAACTCTGGGCGCTGCCATCGCTGTTGCGCTTCGTCCTGATCGAAAACCTCCGCCGACTGGCGGTCAGGGTCAACCGCACCCGTCAGATGCGCCAGATCGCCAATGATGTGGCGGACAAGGTTCTGGCGACCGACGACAGCGCCGACCGGCAGTCGATCCTGTCCAACTTCGGCGCCCACGCGCAGGACACCACCTTCGCCACCCAGCTGCTCTACCGCTTGCGCGATGGATCGCAGAATGCCGGCAAGGCCCTGGAATGGCTGGAAGGCGAACTCGAAAAGACCGGTTCCGATGCCGAGGAAATCATCATTTCCGAACATCACACGCTGTCCAGCGGCAATGTGACGACGGGCAACATCATTCGCGGCCTGCGCCTCATCAACGACGTCGACTGGACCGTGTGGTTCGAAGGCGTCAGCCGCATCGATACCGTGCTGCGCGAGCGCACCGATTTCGCCGCGCTCGACTTCTTCTCGCGTGACCAGTACCGGACCGCGATCGAGGAACTGGCGCGCCGCTCGGACCTGTCGGAATATCGCGTCGCCGAAAAAGCCATCGAGCTGGCCGGTCACGTCGCCAGCGAGACCATGCTAGGCGATGGTGAAAGCGATGCGGGTCCAATCTTATCCGCCCACACCGATGTCGGTTTCTTTCTCGTCGGCCCGCGCCGGCTGGAGCTGGAGAAGGCTATCGGCTATCGGCCCACCATCAGCCAGACGATCAAGCGCGCCTTTCGCAAGACCGGGTGGCTTGGCATCGTCGTACCGGTGTTTGCGCTGACGGCCCTGCTGCTCGTCCTCTCCGGCAATGCACTCGCCAATCTCGGCCTGTCGGTGCCGTCGATCGTGCTGATGCTGGCGCTGTTTGCCGTTCCGGCCAGCGAGGGTGCGCTCGCTTTCTTCAACACTGTCGTGTCGCTGTTCCTCAAACCGACCCGCCTCGTCGGCTACGATTACAGGCACGGCGTACCGCCCGAGGCGCGCACGCTTGTTGTGGTGCCGTCGCTGATCGGCTCGCGCGACGACGTCGAGGAAAACATCCGCAATATCGAAGTGCATCATCTCGCCAACACGGCCGATGAAATCCATTTCGCGCTGCTGTCGGACTGGCCCGACAGCAAGACCGAGATCGATGCTGCGGATACCGAAATCCTCGAATTCGCCCGCGCCGAGATCGCCCGTCTCAACGCCCGCTATCCGTCCGAGGGCGCGCCGCGTTTCTACATCCTGCACCGGCGCCGGCTGTTCAATGCGGCTCAGGGGTCCTGGATGGGCTGGGAGCGCAAGCGTGGCAAGCTGCATGAGCTCGACCTTCTGCTGCGCGGCGACAGCGACACCACATTCCTGCCACTCGACGTGCCGCTGCCGGAGAACGTCGTCCATGTGATGACGCTCGATGCCGACACGCGCACCACCCGCGACGCGGTCGCGACCCTCGTCGGCAAGCTTTGCCACCCGCTCAACCGCCCGCATTTCGATGCCAGCAAGCGCGTCGTCACGGCCGGCTATGCGATCTTGCAGCCGCGTATCACCGCGTCGCTCACCAGCGGCGACGATGCGTCGTTTTTCCAGCGGGTCTTTTCGGCCAATCGCGGCCTCGACCCCTATGTCTTTGCCGTGTCCGATCTCTATCAGGACGTCTTCGGCGACGGTTCCTTCACCGGCAAGGGTCTCTATCACGTCGATGCCTTCGAGGCCGCGCTGCAGGGCCGCATCGAGGAGAACACCATCCTCAGCCATGATCTGCTGGAAGGCGCGCTGGCGCGCTCGGCGCTGGTTACCGACGTCGAACTGGTCGAGGATTATCCGACCCGCTACTCGGTCGACGCCTCGCGCCATCATCGCTGGGCACGCGGCGACTGGCAGCTGCTCGGCTTCATGCTCGATCCGCGCTCCGGCGTGCCGGCTCTGTCGCGCTGGAAGATGATCGACAATCTGCGCCGCTCGCTGACGCCGATCTTCTGGGTGATGGCGGCGATCGCAGGCTGGACGCTGCTGCCCTTCACGCAGGCCGCGCAATGGCAGGCTCTGCTGATCCTCAGCCTGTTCATGGCGCCGACATTCGACATCGTCAACGCCATCTTGCCCAAGAGCGGCGACCAGACGCCGCGCGGCCATTTCTCTGCCCTGGCGCGCGACGTCGCCTTCGGCACCGCCATGGTGGCGCTGAAGATCGTGCTGATGGCACATAACGCCTGGATGATGGGCGATGCCATCGTCCGCACGCTCTACCGGCTGTTCGTCAGCCGCCAGAACCTTTTGGAATGGCGCACCGCCTCGCAGGCGCACAAGAGCGGCGACAACGACATCGGTTCCTACTACGGTATGATGTATGGCGCCGTGATCATCGGCTTCGTCGGCCTTGCCATTCCGGTGCTGGCCGATTCGACCGGCGCCTTCGTTGCCTTCTTCTTCGCCCTGTTCTGGATTGGCTCGCCCGCCATCGCCAGCTGGATCAGCCGTTCGGCTGAAACCGAGGATCGCTTGCGCATATCGCAGGCTGATATCCATACTTTGCGCACGGTGGCGCGGCGCACATGGCACTATTTCGAAAGCTTCGTGACCGCAGAGCATCACCATCTGCCGCCGGACAATTTCCAGGAAAACCCGGCGCCGGTCGTGGCGCCACGCACCTCGCCGACCAATATCGGCGTCTACCTGCTGTCCGTCGTCTCTGCCCGCGACTTCGGCTGGATCAGCCTGTCCGACGCCATCACCCGCATCGACGCCACCATGACGACGATCGAGGGCATGCCGCGCGATCGCGGTCACCTCTTCAACTGGTATGACACGACGACTCTGAAGCCGCTCTATCCACTTTACATCTCGGCTGTCGACAGCGGCAATCTCGCCGGCCATCTGGTGGCTGTGGCGGCAGCTTGCGCCGAATGGGCCGAAGCGCCCTCCGTCTATCTCCAGGGCGACTTCGAAGGCATTCTCGACACCGTCACGATCCTCAGCGAAAGCCTCGACGAACTGCCCGACGACCGCCGTCAGCTGCGCCCCCTGCGCCAGCGCCTTGCCGACCGTCTCGACGGCATGCGGCGCGCTGTCGACACCATCAAGGCGCAGCCGGAAATGGCGTCGATCCGCACCATCAACCTGGCCGTGCTGGCCGGCGAGATCCGCAAATTGGCCACCGCCATCCACACCGAGGCGGCGTCGCCGCCGCAGAGCGACGTCATCGTCGACTGGGCGGCAAGGTTGGAAGCCACCTGCGAAGCGCATGTGCATGACGCGCACAGCGACGACAATGCCGTCGAGGCTCTGCGTGCCAAGCTGCTCACCTTGCGCGAGCGCACGCGCCGCTTCGCTTTCGAGATGGATTTCTCCTTCCTGATGCGGCCGGAGCGCAAGCTGCTGTCGATCGGCTACCGGGTCGAGGAACACCAGCTCGATGAAAGCTGCTACGACCTTTTGGCTTCAGAGGCGCGGCTGACCAGCCTTTTCGCTATTGCCAAGGGTGACCTGCCGACCGAGCACTGGTTCCGGCTGGGCCGGCCGATCGTCGAGATCGGGTTCCAGGGTGCGCTGATGTCCTGGTCCGGTTCGATGTTCGAATATTTGATGCCGCCGCTGGTGATGAAGGAGCCACAGGGCTCGATCCTCAACCAGACCAGCAAGCTGATCATCAAGCGCCAGATCCAGTACGGCCGCCAGAAGAACGTGCCGTGGGGCATTTCGGAAGCGGCCTACAACGCTCGCGACCGTGAACTGACCTACCAGTACACCAATTTCGGCGTGCCCGGGCTCGGGCTGAAGCGCGGCCTTGGCCAGAACACGGTGATCGCGCCTTACGCCACCATATTGGCGGCCCAGTTCAACCCGCGCGAAGCCGTGCAGAACCTCGCCCGATTGCGGGAGATCGGCGCGCTTGGCCGCCACGGTTACTACGACGCCGTCGACTTCACGCCGCAGCGCGTGCCGGAAGGCACCGATCATGTCGTCGTGCAGAACTACATGGCCCACCATTCGGGCATGTCGATCGTGGCGGTTGCCGACGCCATCTTCGAAGGCCGCATGCGCGATCGCTTCCACAGCGATCCGGTCATCGAATCGGCCGAACTGTTGCTGCAGGAGAGGGCGCCGCGCGACATCCCGACCGCGACCGTCAGGACCGAGGCCGACGAACGCGCCAAGGACGAGACCGAAGTCGATAGCCCCGACACCCGCATCGTGCTCAACCCGCTGCAGTCGCTGCGGTCGACCAGCGTCATGTCGAACGGCCGCTATTCGGTGATGGTCACCGCGACCGGCTCGGGCTACAGCCGCTGGGGTGATCTCTCCGTCACCCGCTGGCAGCCGGATCCGACCGAGGATCGGCTCGGCTCCTACATCTTCCTGCGTGACGCCGGCACCGGCGAATGGTGGTCGGCGACGGCAGAGCCGAAGCGTGCGGCCGAGGAAAAGGCCCAGACCTTGTTCTCCGACGACAAGGCGAGCTTCGTCAAATCGGTGGGCACGTTGCGCTCCGAGGTCGAATGCATCGTCATCTCGGAAGGCAATGGCGAGGGCCGTCGGGTCACGCTCTACAATGACGGTCCGTCCGACCGTCACATTGAAGTGACCTCCTTTGCCGAACTGGTGCTCGGTCTGGAAGCGTCCGACAACGCGCATCCAGCCTTCTCGAAGATGTTCGTGGAAACCGAGATCGCATCGAATAACGCGGCGATCTTCGCCACGCGACGCAAGCGCGAGACCAGCGAGCCCGATGTCGCCATGGTGCATTTCGTCACCGATCCGTCCGGGTCGGCGCGCGATGCCGAGGCCGAGACCGACAGGCGCGCCTTCATCGGCCGTGGCCGTACTATTGTCGACGCGGCCGCCTTCGATCCGGGCGCCAGGCTTGGCGGCCATTCGGGCTTCACGCTCGATCCCGTCGCCTCGCTGCGCCGCCAGGTGCGTGTGCCGGCCAACAAGAAGATATCGCTGACCTTCTGGACCGTCGTCGGCGTCAGCCGCACCGAGCTGGACGAGGCCATCGCCCGGCTAGACCACCCGGAGAGCTTTGCCCGCCAGGCCATGCTCGCCTGGACGCGCAGCCAGGTGCAGACCCGCCATATGGGCCTCAGCCTGACCGATGCCGCCAATGTGCAGAAGCTGGCGCGCTATCTGATCTATCCGGATCCGTTCCTGCGTCTTCCCGCCGAATCCATCGCCTCGGGGCTGGGCAAGCAGTCGAGCCTGTGGCCGACCAGCATTTCCGGCGATTTCCCGATCTTCCTGGTCAGGATCGGCGACGTCGCCGATCTCGAAATCGTCGCCCAGGCTCTGCGTTTCCAGGAATATATGCGCACCCGTGGCATGATGATCGACTTCGTCGTCGTCAACGAGCAGGCATCCTCCTATGTCCAGGATCTGCAGCGGGCGGTCGAGACGCTGTGCGAAAACAGCCGTTTGCGGGGCAAGGAGCTTGGACCTCGCCAGCACATTTTCGCGGTGCGCCGCGATCTCATGGACGAGACGACCTACAAGACGCTGCTCGCCGTCGCCCGGGTGGTCCTGCACACGCGCAACGGCACCATCTTCGACCAGATCGAGCGGGCCGAGGCGGCGGCCCTGCAGGCGCGCGACGCCTTGCTGCCGGCCGCACTGCCGGTTCTGCGTGAACTACCATCGCTGACACCCACGACGCATGCATATGCCTCGCAGGCGGTGGCGAATGTCAGCGCCGATGGAAGCGGGCTCCGCCAGTGGAACGGCTTCGGCGGTTTCGACGGCGATGGGCGGCACTATGTGGTGCGCCTGGCCGGCCGGCGCACGACGCCGCAGCCGTGGATCAACGTCGTCTCCAGCGCCTCGTTCGGCTTCCACACCTCCGCCGAGGGGGCTGCCTTCACCTGGAGCCGCAACAGCCGCGACTACCAGTTGACGCCGTGGTCGAATGATCCGGTCTCGAACCGGCCGGGCGAGGGCCTCTACATCTACGATCAGGCCAGCGGCAAGGCGTTTTCGCCGCTCGCAGCCATGGTGCGCGATCCCTCGATGACCTACGAGGCCTGGCACGGCCAGGGTTTCTCGACCTTCCGCTCGAAGCGCGGGCCGTTGTCTATGGACCTCACCCATGTCGTCGATCCGGTCGACCCGGTGAAGATCTCGCGGCTGCGTATCCAGAATTCCGGCTCGGTGCCGGCGCGGTTGCGTGTCTATGCCTATGCCGAATGGGTGCTCGGCGGGCATCGATCGCGCACGGCGGCAACCATCGTCCCGTCGCGGGACGCCGCCACCGGGGCGTTGCTGGCACAAAACCCTTACGGACTCGATTTCAGCGAGCGGGTGGCCTTCCTTGCCGCCGACGGCGGCGTGCATTCGGTGACATCAGACCGCTCGGAGTTCCTCGGCCGGCATGGCTCCAGCGAGCTTCCACAGGCGGTGCTGAGCGGTGCAGCACTTTCGGGCCGTGTCGAGGCCGGCGACGATCCGTGCGCGGCGATCGCTCGTGACATCGAGATTCCGGCCGGCGGCGACGTGACGATGCTGTGGCTGCTCGGCGACGCCGAGTCCGCCGAGGAGGCCAGCGCCCTGGTGCAGGAGCACCGGGTCAAGGATTTCGACCAGCGGCTGGCCGACAATGAGCGCGTGTGGCGCGGCTTCCTCGACACCATCCAGGTCGAGACGCCGGACAAGGCGCTCGACGCGATGGTCAATCATTGGCTGCCTTACCAGAGCCTGGCCTGCCGCATCCGTGCCCGCTCCGCCTTCTATCAGGCCAGCGGTGCCTTCGGCTTTCGCGACCAGTTGCAGGATACGCTGGCGTTGCTGGCGCATGATCCGCAACTGGCGCGCGACCAGATCCTCAACGCGGCGCGGCGGCAGTTTCCCGAAGGCGACGTGCAGCATTGGTGGCTGCCGCGCACCGGCGCCGGCGTGCGCACGCTGATCTCGGACGATGTGGTCTGGCTGGCCCACGCCACGGCGCGCTACCTGCTGGTCACCGGTGACGCCACCATCCTCAAGGAGCAATTGCCCTTCATCGACGGGCAGGAGCTGGGCGAGGGCGAGCACGATGCCTTCTTCACCCCGGAGATTTCGAAGAAGACGGCGTCGCTCTACGACCATTGCGCGCGTGCGTTGGACCTCGCCATCAAGCGCAGCAGCCCCGCGGGCCTGCCGCTGATCCTCGGCGGCGACTGGAACGACGGCATGAACCGCGTCGGCGAGCACGGCAAGGGCGAGAGCGTCTGGCTCGGCTGGTTCCTGCTGAGGACGCTGGGCGACTTCGCCCCCGTCGCCAGGACCGAGGGCGATGCCAAGCGTGCGCAGGCCTGGGCAAAACATGCCGATGTTTTGAAGCGGGCGCTTGAGAGCACGGCATGGGACGGCGAATGGTACCGGCGCGGCAGCTTCGACGACGGCACCCCTCTGGGGTCTCGCAACTCGCAGGAGTGCAAGATCGACTCCATTGCCCAGTCCTGGAGCGTGCTTTCGGGAGAGGGTGATCCGGCGCGTTCGACGACGGCGATGGAGCAGGCGACGAAGCTGCTCGTCGACGACAAGCTCAAGATCGTCAAGCTGTTCACGCCGCCCTTCTCGAAGACGGAGAAGGACCCGGGTTACATCAAGAGCTATCCGCCCGGCGTGCGCGAGAATGGCGGTCAATATACCCATGCCGCCACATGGTTCGTCATCGCGCTCGCGGAGATGGGGCAGGTCGACGAGGCCTATCGCTGCTTCTCGATGCTCAACCCGGTCAACCATGCGACCGACGAGGCGTCGGCCGAGCACTATCGTGTCGAACCGTATGTCGTGGCGGCCGATATCTATGCCGGGGACGACAATGCCGGCAACAGCAAGGGCGGCCGTGGCGGCTGGACCTGGTACACCGGCTCCGCCGGCTGGCTCTACAGGGCCGCGGTCGAAGGCATTCTGGGCATCGAACGGCGCGGCAAGCGCATCCAGTTCAAGCCGAGGCTGCCAAGCCATTGGGATGGCTATTCGGCAAATCTCAAGATGCTGGGGGCGGAACTCAAGGTTCGTGTCATCCGCGACAATAAGGCCAAGGCCGTGTCGCTGGAGGTGAATGGGGCCAAGACCAAGGTTTCGGCAGTCGAACTGAAGGACGGCGAAGTTGCCGAAATCCTCATCAGGATCCCCGCCTGAGGCACTTCACCCAACAGCATTCCCCTCGGGCTCAAGCCCCGGGGAGGAAGCGGTTGTCGGGCTCACGACAGGATGAAAGGGCGGCATGCCGCCCCGTCCTGCCATCGGCCCGCCGAATGGCATGCGGCTGAGAGGCCCATAAAATCAAAGGCTTGATGCGCATCGCAGGGCTAGCGCTAGACGGCGAGGCTCGGCGTCCCGTATTCTCGGGCGCGCGCAAAGCCGCTTAGTTTTGACCTATACTGTGCAGACGGCGATTTCGGTCTTAGTCATCCGCCCGACATTGTAGCTGATTAAAATTGTGGCAGCACGCTCCAACTGCCATGATTTCGCCGCATGCCTGACATTTTACCTGTCTTCTCAAACCGTTAGATGATCACGGCAGATTTCGGAACGTCGCCATCTTTTGTTCGCTCTGAGGGAACTGAAGAGGTACACGGCCATTGTTTTGCGACGTATCAACCGGTACGAGTCAAATGATGCAGTGCACAATAAACAGCGTGGCGGAGTAACTGGGGTGACCCTTCTGCAAATCTACTGGCGAGCACTCGGATATCTGGCCGCGGACAGGAAACGCGTCGCGTTGATCTGTTCGGCCAACGTGGCTCTCGCCATCGTAGCGCTTCTCGAGCCGATTATGTTCGGGCGCGTCATCGGCGCCATCTCCGAGCGCGGCTCTGTCTTCACCACGCTGGTCATGTGGGCCGGTCTCGGCGCCTTCAATATCGTTGCTTTCGTCATGGTGGCGCGCGGCGCCGACCGCTTTGCCCATGCGCGGCGCAGCGAAGTTCTGTGCCAGTCCTTCGAGCGCGTGATCACCATGCCGCTCGCCTGGCACCATCAGCACGGCACCTCCAATGCGTTGCACACGATGCTGCGCGCCGTCGAAACCCTGTTCAGCCTTTGGCTTGAATTCATGCGCCAGCATCTGTCCACGGCCGTCGCCCTCGTACTTCTGGTGCCTACCGCGATCAGCATGGACCTGCGCATGTCGCTGGTGCTGCTTGGCCTTGGACTGCTCTATGTCGGCATCGGTCGGATGGTAATGCGCCGCACCAAGGCGGGCCAGGCCGCGGTCGAGCGCCACTACCACAAGGTATTCGCGCACGTGACCGACTCGGTCAGCAACGTTGCGGTGCTGCAGAGCTACAATCGCCTCGGCCACGAGGCCGATACGCTGCGCCGCTACGTCAAGAACCTGCTCGATGCACAGAACCCTGTGCTCGACTGGTGGGCGCTGGCCAATGCCTTGCACCGTCTGTCATCGGCAATCTCGATGCTGATCGTCTTGTCGATCGGCTCCTATCTCGTGACTCATGGTCAGTTGGGTATCGGCGACGTCATCGCCTTCACCGGTTTTGCCACGATGCTGATCGCTCGCCTCGACCAGATGTCGGCTTTCGCCAACCAGATTTCCGAGGCGCGCGCCAAGCTTGAAGATTTCTACCAGCTCGAGGACTCCGCGGCCGACGCCGCCGAGCCGGATGGGTTGCGCGATCTCGCTAACATTACCGGGCATGTCCGCTTCGAGAATGTCGGCTTCGAATTCGCCAATTCGGGCCAGGGCATCGACGACGTGTCGTTCGAAGTCCAGGCCGGTCAGACCGTTGCCATCGTCGGGCCGACCGGCGCCGGCAAGACCACGCTCATCAATCTGCTGCAGCGTGTCTTCTCGCCGTCCCATGGCCGTATCCTGATCGACGGCGTCGACACCCGCACCGTGACCCGAAAGTCGCTGCGTCATTCGATCGCCACCGTGTTCCAGGATGCCGGGCTGCTCAACCGCTCGATCGAGGACAACATTCGCGTCGGCCGCGCAGATGCGACCAATGACGAGATCCATGCCGCCGCCAACGCGGCCGCGGCGCAGGATTTCATCCTGTCCAAGAGCAATGGCTATGACACGGTGGTCGGCGAACGTGGCGGCCAGCTGTCGGGTGGCGAGCGTCAGCGCATCGCCATTGCCCGCGCCGTGCTGAAGGATGCCCCGATCCTGGTGCTCGACGAGGCGACCAGCGCGCTCGACGTCGAGACCGAGGACCGCGTCAAGGACGCGATCGACGAATTGCGGCGCGACCGCACCACCTTCATCATCGCCCACCGCCTGACCACCGTCCGCGACGCCGATCTGGTCGTGTTCATGGACAAGGGCAGGGTGGTCGAGATGGGCGGCTTCGCCGAACTGTCGCTGCGCAACGGCCGCTTCGCCAGCCTGTTGCGCGCCGGCGGCCTGCTCAACGACGAGGAGGTTCGCCGCCTCAGCCGCACCGTGCAGCAACAGCAAGAAGCGGCTGCCTGATCAGGGGCGTCTCTGCCTTCTCCCCTTGTGGGGTGAGCAGCCGGTTCGCGAAGCGAATTCATCGTGCCAGTGGCACGATGAAAGGCCGGCGAACGCCGGGACGCTGCGAAGCAGCGGGGACCCCGGTAGGGGGGTCACCACCCAGCCCTTCGCAGGCTCAGGGCGTTCGAAGCTCGAAAAGCCAAGCAATTGGCTTTTCGTCCGCCACGCGGACCGCTTCTCACACTGCGACATCACCGCTCGATTGCCCCAAACGCACTGGCGGTCTATGTAGAGCCGCATGAGCGACACGACTTCACGCTTGGCCGGCTGGATGGATCTTGCCAACCCGACCCGCTTCGTCGGGCTGGCCGACCGGCTCGTGCCGTGGCTGGCGTCCATCGCCGCGCTCATCCTCGCCGTCGGGCTCTATATGAGCTTTGCCGCGCCTGAGGATTTCCAGCAAGGCATCACCGTCCGCATCATGTATATCCATGTGCCTTTCGCCTGGCTCGCCATGATGTGCTACACGCTGATGGCGATCTCTGCGCTCGGCACGCTCGTCTGGCGGCATCCGCTGGCCGATGTCGCGCTGAAATCCGCCGCACCCATCGGCGCCGTCTTCACCGCGCTGGCGCTGGTCACCGGCTCGATCTGGGGCAAGCCGATGTGGGGCACCTGGTGGGTCTGGGATGCGCGGCTGACCTCGGTCTTCGTGCTGTTCCTGATGTATCTCGGCATCATCGCGCTGACCCGTGCGCTCGACGATGCCGGACGCGCGGCCTGGGCCGCCGCCATCATGACGCTGGTCGGCTTCATCAACATTCCGATCATCAAGTTCTCGGTCGACTGGTGGAACACGCTGCATCAGCCGGCTTCTGTGTTCCGCATGGGCGGCTCGACCATCGACTCCAGCCTGCTATGGCCGCTGCTGGTTATGGCGCTCGGCTTCACCGTGCTGTTCTTTGCGCTGCACCTGATGGCAATGCGCACCGAAATCCGCCGCCGCCGCGTCATCGCCATGCGCCGCGTCGCGGCACGGCAGGCGGAGCGGCAGCCGGCTTAGCTCAACTCTATTGCCTGCCGAAACGGGTCAGGCCATCCTTCCGCGCGCCGCCACCGGCAGCGTTTCCAGCACCTTGTCGCCGTCGATCAGATTGACCTCGTTGAACAAATTGGTGACGACGCAGCAATGGTCGGGCACGACACGCACGCGATCGCCGATGCGCAATTTGGCGTCGCCCGAAAGCGTGACGGTGCCGTGCTCCTCGCTCAAGCCCGTCACCCGCGCTCCCGGAATGCCGAGCAGTTCGCCGAAATCGGCGAGCCCCAACGTGTCGCTGGACAGCGCCTTGCTGCCGGCATCGAGGATGGCGCGCGTCGCTGTGGGGTGGCTGACCACCGTCGACAGCACCGTCAGTGCGCAGTCGTCTAGAGTGCCGACGCCTTTGGCGACCTGATAGCGGTCGAGATAGATGTAGGTGCCTGGACGATACTCGGTGACAACAGATGCCTCGCTCGAGCGCCACATATCCGGCGTGCCGCCGCTGGAGATGCGTTCGCAAGCGAGGCCCGACGCGGCCAGCGCCTGCTTGGCCTCAGTGAGCCAGGCTTCGGCCTCGGCGGCGCGGCCGGCGGCCGGGTAGGTCATCAACCCGCCAAAGGCGAGGCCACCGGCTTTGTCGATCTGTCTTGCCAGCGCAACCGCTTCGTCAGCCGTCTGCACGCCGCAGCGGCCCATGCCGGTGTCGCATTCGACCAGCACTGGCAGACGATGGCCGGCATCGGTGAAGGTGGCGGCCAGCCCTTCGAGCGTCTCCCTGCTGTCAGCTGTAACCGACAGCGTCACACGGCGGTGCAGCGCCAGAAGCCGCTCCAGCTTGGCGCGCCCGAGAATGTTGTAAGGGAGAAAAATGTCAGTCAGCCCGGCGTCGGCCATCACCTCGGCCTCGCCGATCTTCTGGCAAGTAATGCCGACGGCGCCGGCCGCGACCTGCTTCTTCGCCCAATAGGGCAGTTTGTGCGTCTTGATATGCGGCCTGAGCGTCAGCCCGTTCCTGTCGGCATGGGCCTGGGCGCGGGCAATGTTGGCTTCGGCGCGCGCGGCGTCGATCAGGATCGATGGCGTATCGAGGTCGTGGACGGTCGGCATCAGCTGTCACCCTGTGGAAATCCGCAGGGGTTATGACCCTGAAAGAGCGTGATGTCACGCAGCCAGCGGAGCGGATCTGTAGTCCATGCCAAGGCAGAAGGCGGCACCCGGTGGCAAGATGGATCGACACTGTATCGACGTTCAGCTATGCGATTTGCCAGACAAATCCATATGAAGGGATCATGATCATGAAACGCTCCGCCATCAACGACATCATCCGCGAAGCCGACGCTTTCATCCGCTCGTTCGGCTACATCATGCCGCCCTTCGCCTACTGGTCGCCCGAGGAGGCGAAGGCGCGCCAGGTCGACTCCGCAGCCGTATTTACCTCGCGGCTCGGCTGGGACATCACCGATTACGGCCAGGAGAAGTTCAAGGAGCTCGGCCTGTTCCTGTTCACCGTTCGCAACGGTCGCTACGAGGACATGAAGAAGGGCATGGGCATGCTCTATGCGGAGAAGATCATGATCTCGCGCAAGGACCAGCTGTCGCCGATGCACCGCCACAACATCAAGGCCGAGGACATCATCAACCGTGGTGGCGGCAAGCTGGTGCTGGAACTGTTCATGCACGATCGCGACGGCGGCATCGATCCCAAGGCCGAGGTATCGGTGCCGGTCGACGGAACCATCCACAGGCTGCCGGCGGGCGGGTTGTTGAAACTCGACCCGGGCCAAAGCGTTACGCTCTTGCCCGGCGTCTGGCATGCCTTCTGGGCCGAGGGCAAGGACGTGCTGATCGGTGAGGTGTCGACCGTCAATGACGATCTTACCGACAATGTCTTCCGCGAGCCGATCGGCCGCTTTTCCAACATCGACGAGGATGTCGCCCCGGTGCACCTGCTGGTGTCCGACTATGAGAAGTGGCTGGGCTGAGGGCAACGCGGGCGCCGGGCCGGCAGCCTCAATGACAGCAGCTTGAGGCTGGCTGCACGCTCGTCCTGCACAGGCATGACGAACTGATCGGCACGTCCGCCTTGGCCAGCGCCAGGGCAAGCTTTGCCTGGAGTGCCGGCAGTTCTTCGCTCTCGCCGCGCCGTCTCAGGCATTCCACCAGCCCGTGCAGCGCCCAGACATTGTTCGGATGCTGGGCGCAGCGCTGCACCTTGCCGCTGAGGCCGAGATCATCGCGATAGACCTGTTCTGCTTCCTGGGCATGACCCTGGTCGAGAAGCAGTGCCGCCAGCGCATGGCGCGGCGGGTGCATCCATGCCCATGGCTCGGTGTAGGACAGATTGTCGTCAAGCTGGACCGCTTGCCGCAAATGGCCGTAGGCCTCGTCATGCCGGCCCTGGTGGTAGGCAAGCTCACCATCCAGCAGCGCCGCCCCGACAGCCAGAGAAGCCCGCGTCGGGTTGCTGAGGAAGCGCCGCTCGGCTGGAATGCCCGCCAGATGCCGGTGGAATTGATTGCGCTGGCGCTCGGCTTCGGCGAATTGGCCCAGCGTCGCATGTGCGACACCCTTGGCATAGTGCTGCATGGCCGCCGTCAGCACATAGAGGCCCGGCTCCGCGGTCATCGGCTCGTCGACGATCTCCTGCCAGCGGCCGAAGCGCACCTGCACATGCGATTTCATCGCATGGTAGCCTTCCACCGTCTGGGTGAGCTTGGGCCGGTCCTGGATGGCGACCACGTCGCGCGCGACCAGGCTGCGCACCTTCTCGGCGGCCCACAGCGCCGGCTGGTACTGGCCTGACAACATGCAGGTGAACATCATCAGATGCAGGTCGTGGCAGCAGCCGAGCAAATAGTAGGTCGGCTCGTCCGCATAGGCGAGATAGAGGTCGTTGGCGCGGACCGCCTTCTCACTGGCAAGCCTGGCCTTCTCGTATTCGCCGCACAGCACATAGATGTGTCCCGGCATATGGTTCATATGCCCGGCATCGGGGCACATTGCGCCCAGCAGATCCGCCGAGCGCATGCCACGTTCCGGCATCGTGGACATTTCCAGGAGGTGGATGTGCAAGTGGACGATCGCCGGGTGTTGCGCCGCGCCAGTCTCGTCTGCAAGCCGGATCGACCGCTCGCAAACGTCGAGCGCCTCGACGACATCCGAATTCGGCGCCGGCGCGCCGGTCTTGAGGTTCCATAGCCGCCGCACCGTGCGCATCATCAGCGCCTCGACGAAAAGCGCCATCACATCGTGGTCGTCCGGAAAGTCCCGGTACACAAGCCGCATCGCCGCGGCATAGGCGTCATCCCACTGCTCGAATTCCTGCGGCGTCACCCGGTGCGGTTTCTGGAAACGGCACGCCAGCGCCTCGATCAGGCGCCTTTCGACCTCGCTGGCGGAAGCCGCGTTGGCGCGCGCAAGCTGGACATGCTCGAAGCAGCGCTTGGTCGCGCTGTTGGCCTCGGCCTCGCCATGTTCCTTCCAGGTCAGATTGTAGAAAGGCCCGGCGGCATAGGCGATGCCCCAATGCACCATCGAACAGTGAGGGTCCGTGTCCAGCGCCTTCTCAAAGCACTTGATGCCTTCCTCATGGTTGAAGCCGTAGCACCAGTTGAGGCCGATATCGAACCAGCGCTGCGTTTCGGTTGAGCGAGTGGAGATGGGGCGGCGATAGGTGCCGAGGTTGAAGCGGTCCATGGGGTCTCATTTCAATTCTGATCGCCAGCGAGCCAGGCTCTGGTCAGATTCCTTCGTCATCAGTGTGTGACGAAATCTCCAGGCATGGCAAACGCAACGCGTACCGCCCTTAGCTGGTCCCTTGGGGCGGTGCTTCATTTTGCCAGCCGGCTAGCTCAGGAAGGTCGTCCAGCCAACTTTTTTCTGTCAGGGCATCGCTGGCCTGCGGGGCAGCTTCGGCGGCGTTTTGAATGAGCCAGTCCATCCACTTCCGATAGGCAACCGGGTCCAACTGAGGCGGCAACACCTTGGCCTTGGCCAGCATGCGTTTGCGGAAACTAACCTGCCTGCGGAGTTTGGTCGTCGTGAATTTGATTGCCTTGCCCTGGTATTCGACCGTCCAGCGCTCATCCCCATGGCTGGTGAGCCTGTCGATGGCGAAACCGACATCGACTGGCCTGTCCCGCCAAGGAAGCTCGATGGCATTCTTCCTCAGATCGAGAGCCCATCGCCTGTAGCTGGTCCCCGCACGCTGGGGCGGCAGCACACCAGCCTGTTCGAGTATCTTCCTGCGGAAGGTAGGCTGCTTCTTGAGCTGGCCTGTCGTCAGCTCGATGCGATGCCCACGGAATTCGACGTGCCATCGGATCCTCCCGTTGCCGAAATACTTCACCAGCCTGTCGATGACGAACTCGTCGTCGGAGAGCGCCGCGCAGCCTTGGCTGATGCGTTCGAGAATGTACTGGCTGTCAGTTGGCATTTTGCGGCCTCGTGCGGGAACCCTTCATGAAGCTTCGCCAAGGCGCATGCAACGACCGGGCAATCTCGTCTTCCATGATTCCGTCGCATAGACGCCGATGACGCGTCATATCGCTCGCGCTCACGCGCTCATCCTGACCAGCGGCTTAGGAGCAGCGGCCCGGCGTCGGGGGGTATCGAGGGGACTGGCGCCGAGCCTGACCGGCTTGGGGGAGTGCCGGCTGTCCCGAATTATAAGCCCTTTTATGCATTGCTGCTAATTTAATTAAAGGACCATTGTTCCGTTTTCCCAGGCCAGATTGGACGGCGCGCGTCACAACGGTCACTTGCGCCCTGAAACGCCGCAGAATTTCCGCGATGAGTAAATCGGCTGTTTTCGACAGATGTCTGGCTGGGGAACCTGGATTCGAACCAGGACTAACGGAGTCAGAGTCCGTGGGTCTACCGTTAACCTATTCCCCAGCAGGCACGATCATGGACCGTGCGGGCCGAGCGGCCGAGCCGCTGTGAGCGCTGCCTTGTAGCCGCCAGAGGAAAATAGTCAAGCCTGCTCGACAGTTCAATCGCCACGTTTTGTCTGCGGGGTTCAGGCGTCAGGTTTCAAACGCTGCGCGGGGCTCCAAGTCCAATCCCACGCCTCAAGTCTCCGTCCGGCCGAACTGTGAGCGCTCGAAGAACAACACCACGCCCAGGCCCAGAATCAGCGGGATGATCAGGTAGAACAGCCGGAACACCAATAGCGCCGCCAGCACGCCGACCGGGTCCATGTCGGAAAGGCCGGCGAGGAACACCACCTCGAAGACGCCGAGCCCGCCCGGCGCGTGTGAGATCTGGGCGATCGAGAAGGAGACGAGGAAGACGCCGAGCACGACGAAATAGCCGGGATTGTGGGTTTCGGGCAGGGCAAAGAAGATGATCGCGGCCGCCGCCAGCAGTTCGATCGGGCCAATCAGCAATTGCCGTGCGACGATCGGCAGCGCCGGATAGTGCAGCTGAAAGCCGGCGATCTTCAGCGGGCGCAGATGCAGCCAGCTGCCGAATATGTAGGCGGCGACGAGCAGCAGCATGGCGATGCCGGCCGCCTCCGACAGGCCATGGTGCGCAATTCCCGAAAAGCGGTCGATGATCTCAGGCTCGAACACCAGCACGAGGCCGGAGGCGAGAATCGTCGACAGCACGAAGGTGATCCAGCAGACCGCCACCAGCACGCCGACATCCTGGCCGGTCAGGCCCCTAGTGCCATAGGCGCGGTATCGGATGACGGCGCCGGAAAACACCGAACCGCCGATGTTGTGCGACAGCGCATAGGTGGTGAAGGAGCAGAGCGTGACGAACAGCCACGACACTTTCTTGCCGATGTGCAGGAGCGCGATGTGGTCGTATCCGGCGAGCGAGGCATAGGCGATGACCGAACTCACGGCCGCAAGGATCCAGCCGCGGGCAGGGATAGCAGTGATGCCGTCCCAGACATCGTCGAGCGAAATGCCGCGCAGTTCGTGCCAGAGCAGCAGCAGCGAGAAGATCACCGCCGCGATGCCGACGACCGGCCAGAAATAGCGTCTCCAGTTCATTGCCTGACTGCCATGCGTTGCGGATCCGCTTTCTTTTCTGTTGGTGATGGGAGGAGGCCGGCTACCGCCGGATTCTTCCGCCCATTTCAGAAATGCCTCATTGAAGCCGGCTATTCAACCGCGAACGTTTTTCGCCGCGACAACCGGCAGGATTTGTCCGTGTTGCAAGCTGAAAGGGAGCCGGCAGACGTTGCGCGTACCAATCCAGGCTTGCGGATACATTACGCAATGCTGCCGAAACGATGGTTTGCTGGCCCAGCCGGCAAAATTCGGCACGCGGCTCTTGGTGATCCGGCGCGGCACTGTTAGTCTGGCGGCAACTTAAAACACTGAAGCGCCTGCTGCGTCCGTCATCGGTTCGCGCGGCGCCGGAAGGAACGACAGTGGAAGACCACGACACCGGCGCCGGCGCGCCGGAGGTGGGCGTGTCCAGCACTTCCCGGGGGCCATCTGGCCCGGGGACCGCCAGCTGGCAGCAACGCCGCCCGACGGAGCCCCGCTCCGCAGACGGGCAGGCGGGCGACGCGCCCCAGAAGGGCAAGCCCAAGAAGCGGCGCAAGCGAAGGCGCGGGCGCAAGGTTTTTGCGCGCGACGACGCGCGTCCGGAGAATCGATCGCCGGCACCAGGCAAAACCGGTGCCCCGGCGGCGGAAGCGCACAGGCCGGCGGAATCGGTGGCCTCGCCCGCCGCTGTGGTGGCGCGTCCCGAACAGGGCACCCGTCGGCCGCCAGTGTACGAGCTTCCGGTGTTTGCGGCGCTTGACCTCGGCACCAACAACTGCCGGCTGCTGGTCGCCGTGCCGACGCGGCATGGCCAGTTCCGCGTCATCGACGCCTTTTCGCGCATCGTCCGGCTGGGCGAGGGGCTCACCGCCAATGGCCGGCTCGGCCAGCCGGCGATGGACCGCGCGGTCGAGGCGTTGAAGATCTGCGGCGACAAGCTGCGCAACCGCAAGATCCGAAAAGCCCGATTGATCGCCACCGAAGCCTGTCGCACGGCCGACAATGGCGTCGAGTTCCTCGACCGCGTCGAACGCGAGGCCGGCCTGAAGCTTGAGATCATCGATCGCCAGACCGAAGCGCGGCTGGCGGTTTCCGGCTGCGGCTCGCTGGTCGAGCGCGACACGCAAGGCGTCGTGCTGTTCGACATCGGCGGCGGCTCCTCCGAAATCGCACTGATCGATCTCGCCGGCCGCCGCTCGCCAAGGCTCGCCAACCATATCGTGTCGTGGACCTCGCTGCCCGTCGGCGTCGTCTCGCTGGCCGAGCGTTTCGGTGGCCGCACGGTGACGCGCGAGATCTTCGCCGCCATGGTCGACGATGTCGCCGGCCGGCTGGCCAATTTCGACGGTCGCGACCGGCTGAGCCATCTCAAGGCGAGCCCAAATTTCCATCTGCTGGGCACGTCCGGAACGGTGACGACGCTGGCCGGAGTGCACCTTGACCTGGAACGCTACGACCGCCGTCGTGTCGACGGGCTGTGGATGGACCGCGACAGCGTCGACCGCATGGTCGAAAAGCTGGTTGGCTGGGATTTCCAGCAGCGCTGCGCCAATCCTTGCATCGGTGCCGATCGCGCCGATCTGGTGCTGGCCGGCTGCGCGATCCTCGAAGCGATCCGCGCCGTGTGGCCGTCGGAGCGATTGCGCGTCGCCGATCGTGGCCTGCGCGAAGGCATATTGAGCGAACTGATGGCCGATGACGGCGTCTGGCGCAATGATGGACGTGTCAGGGCATGATTCAGTGAACAGTCGACCCCCACTCCGTCAAGCTTCGCTCGACACCTCTCCCCCGATCGACGGGGGAGAGGAAAGGCGCGGGCTTATGCGGGCTGGCACCCTTCCTCTCCCTCCGGAGGGGGGAGCGGTGGCGCTGCGAAGCAGCGACGGAGTGGGGGAAACCGTTCACGAAACGCGCAGACGTGGAAAAACGACCACAACTCGGCGAGCGAGAAAACTCGGACAAGAAATCAGGCAATGACCAAGAAACCGGAAAAACCAGGGTCTGCCAGCATTCGCGTGCTGAAGACGCGGATCAAGAAGAAGAGCGGCCTGAAGGAATCGTCGCGCCGCTGGCTGCAGCGCCACATCAACGATCCCTATGTCCAGCGCTCCAAGGCTGACGGCTATCGCTCGCGCGCGGCCTACAAGCTGATCGAGATCGACGACAAGCACCATCTCCTGAAACCCGGCATGAAGGTGATCGATCTGGGCGCCGCCCCCGGCGGCTGGTGCCAGGTCGCCGCCGCCCGCACGAAATCGACGGCCGACAAGCCGCATGTCATCGGCATCGATTATCTCGAAATGGACGCCGTGCCCGGCGCGCCGGTGCTGTTGATGGATTTCCTCGATCCGCTGGCGCCGCAAAAGCTTGCCGAGGCGCTGGGTGGCGATCCGGACATCGTGCTGTCCGACATGGCGGCACCCACCACCGGCCACAAGCGGACCGACCATATCCGCACCATGCATCTGTGCGAGGTGGCGGCCGACTTCGCGCTATCGGTGCTGAAGCCGGGCGGGCATTTCCTGGCCAAGACCTTCCAGGGCGGCGCCGAAAACGAGCTGCTGTCCATGCTCAAGAAGAACTTCCGTTCCGTCCATCACGTCAAGCCACCGGCGTCACGCGACGAATCGGTCGAGCTCTACCTGCTGGCTAAGGACTTCAAGGGGCGAGAGTCCGGTCCGCCGCCAGGCGGATCGGAACGTCCGGTGGACGTTCCGAAGGACTCGAGCGCCCGGAGCCATGGCGAAGGGCCGGGGGAATACGAAGACTGACAAGTCAACCCACCGCCGGTCCGCCGCCAGGCGGATCGGAACGTCCAGTGGACGTTCCGAAGGACTCGAGCGCCCGGAGCCTTAGCGAAGGGCCGGAGGACGCCGAAGACTGATCTGCCTAGCTAGTGCGACGGCCGCCTCACTCCCCCGGCGATCTCGCCGCTTGCAATGTCTTGGGTGTGGTCAGCCGGCCATGCCCGGATACAGCGTTGCCGGCATCGGGCGCCAGCCGGATGAAGGACAGCGATGCCGCCGCCGAGACCACTGCAACGATGAAGAAGGCAATGTGGAAGTCGTCCAGCGACAGCGGGCCGCCATGGACTGACGTCGACACTTCCAGGATTCCGCCGGCCAGCGCCACGCCGAGCGCGATCGACAGCTGCTGGAAGACCGCGGTAATCGGCGTCGCCTTGCTGGTGTCTTCAGCCGAAACCTCGGCATAGGCGAGCGCATTGACGCCGGTGAAGAACATCGAGCGGATGAAGCCGCCGACGAGCAGCATGGCCAGCATGAGCAGATAGGGTGTGTCGGGTGTGAACAGGCCGTTGATGGCGATCGAGGCCGCGGCGACCAGCGAACCGACAACCAGCACGCGGCGGAAGCCGGCGACGCGGAAGATCAGCGCGGTGACGAATTTCATGCCGATGGCGCCGATCGCAGAGACGAAGGTGATCATGCCGGATTGGAATGGCGTCAGCCCGAAGCCGATCTGGAACATCAGCGGCAGCAGGAAGGGCACGGCGCCAATGCCGATGCGGAACAGCCCGCCGCCGAGCACCGAGGAGCGGAACACCTGGTTGCGAAACAGATCGAGCGCCAGCAGCGGGTTTTTGGCGTGGCGCGCATGCAGCAGATAGAGCGCGCCCGACAGCAGGCCAACGGCTACGGTGATGACACCGACGATTGGCGGCAGATAGGGCAAGCTGACCACCGACAGGCCGAACACCACGCCGGATGCCGCCAGCCCACTCAGCACGAAGCCGATGAAATCAAGTGGCGGGGTCTGCGCGGGTTCGGTCTCCGGCAGGAAACGCGTCGCCAGCCAGATGCCGACCAGGCCGATCGGCACATTGATCAGGAAAATCCAGTGCCAGGTGAAATAGGTGGTGATGAAGCCGCCGACGGGCGGCCCGACCAACGGCCCGACCAGCGCCGGAACGGTCAGCCAGGACATTGCCGCGACGAGTTCGCTTTTCGGTGTCGCACGCACCAGCACCAGCCGTCCGACCGGTGTCATCATGGCGCCGCCAATGCCTTGCAGGAAGCGCGACACCACGAAAGCCGGCAGCGAACCGGAAAGCGCGCAGGCGATCGAGCCGACGATGAAGACCGCGATCGCGGCACGAAAGATATTCTTGGCGCCGAAACGGTCGGCCATCCAGCCGCTGATCGGAATGAAGATCGCCAGCGATACCAGATAGGCAGTCAGCGCGAGCTTGAGCGCGATCGGGCTGGTGTGGATGTCGATTGCAATCGCCGGCAGCGATGTGGCGATAACGGTCGAATCCATGTTTTCCATGAAAAGGGCGACCGCCAGTATGAGCGGGATGGTGCGGTTCAAGGAACGCGTCCAGACTTGAATGTTGCGTTGCCGGTTGCATGTCGGCCTTGAGGCGGGCGGTTACCATGCCTTCGCCGGGATGTCGCATTAATTTGCTGTCACTTTTGTGCGACCGGCAACCACAGGTGGCATCTCTTCGCCGAAAAGTCACCTTTCCGGGAGTGTGAAATCATCGGCTTTTCATCGGCGCCTGGACGTGGTACCAGCCAGCGCCAATCCTGAAAGGGAAGAAACGAGTCGGCGCTGTCCATTCCGGTCCAGCGCTTTTTTGTATTCCGAGGGCTGGCCATGGCAAAAATCATCGAAACATCCACCGGCGCATTGGCGCTGACCTTTGATGACGTGCTGTTGCAGCCGGGTCATTCCGAGGTCATGCCCGGCGAGACCGATGTCCGCACCCGCATCGCCGGCGACATCGACCTCAACGTGCCGATCCTCTCTGCGGCGATGGACACCGTCACCGAGGCGCGGCTTGCCATCGCCATGGCCCAGGCTGGCGGCATTGGCGTCATCCACCGCAATTTCTCGCCGGCCGAACAGGCCGAGCAGGTGCGGCAGGTCAAGAAATTCGAATCCGGCATGGTGGTCAATCCCGTCACCATCGGCCCCGACGCGACGCTCGCCGACGCACTGGGCCTGATGCGCAGCTATTCGATCTCGGGCATTCCGGTGGTCGAGAACGGCGGCAGCGGCGGCCACAAGATCGGACGGCTTATCGGCATCCTGACCAATCGCGACGTGCGCTTTGCGTCCGATCCGGCACAGAAGGTCCATGAACTGATGACCCGTGACAACCTGATCACGGTCAAGGAGAACGTCGACCAGGATGAAGCCAAACGGCTTCTCCATCAGCACAGGATCGAAAAGCTGGTCGTTGTCGACAGGCAGGGCAATTGCGTCGGGCTGATCACCGTCAAGGACATCGAGAAGTCGCAGCTCAACCCGCACGCCACCAAGGACGCGCAGGGCCGCTTGCGCGCCGCCGCCGCCACCAGCGTCGGCGATGACGGTTTCGAGCGCGCCGAACGCCTCATCGATGCCGGCGTCGACCTTCTGGTGATCGACACCGCGCATGGCCACTCGCAGCGCGTGCTGGACGCGGTGACGCGCGCCAAGAAACTCTCCAATTCGGTCCGCATCCTGGCCGGCAACGTCGCCACCGCCGCGGGCACGCAGGCGCTGATCGACGCCGGCGCCGACGCCGTCAAGGTCGGCATCGGTCCAGGTTCCATCTGCACCACCCGCATCGTTGCCGGCGTCGGCGTGCCGCAGCTCTCGGCCATCATGTCGGCGGTCGAGACGGCGCACAAATCAGGCGTCTCGGTGATCGCCGATGGCGGCATCAAATATTCCGGCGATCTGGCCAAGGCTCTCGCCGCCGGCGCAAGTGCCGCCATGATCGGCTCGTTGCTGGCCGGAACCGACGAAAGCCCGGGCGAGGTCTATCTGCATCAGGGCCGCTCCTTCAAGGCGTATCGCGGCATGGGCTCGGTCGGCGCCATGGCCCGCGGCTCCGCCGATCGCTACTTCCAGGCCGAGGTTCGCGACACGCTGAAACTGGTCCCGGAAGGCATCGAAGGGCAGGTTCCCTATAAAGGACCTGTGTCTGGCGTGCTGCACCAGCTTGCAGGCGGGCTGAAAGCCGCTATGGGTTATGTTGGTGGCCGCGACCTTGCAGATTTCCGCGAGCGCGCCACTTTTGTGCGCATATCCAATGCCGGACTTCGTGAAAGCCACGCCCATGACGTCACGATTACCCGCGAAAGCCCGAACTATCCCGGCGGAGTCTGACCAGTACGGGCTCGGGCGGAGCCTGACGGCGACGATCCTGCGGCTGTCGCGCCATGTGGGCGCGCTCTGTTTCCTGTCGGCGGTGGTTTTCATCGCCATGACGGCGCTGGAATTCGTCTACTTCCGCCAGTTGAGCGGTGGCTTGCCGTCACTCGATATGCGTATTTTCGGGTTCACGCCGGACGAAGGCATGGCCTGGCTGACGGCGCTCGGCCGACGCGGTGGCGAGATCATACTGGTCTGGCACTATCTGACCTTCGATCTGCTGTTCCCGGCGCTGCTGTCGGTGACGCTGGTGAGCCTGATCCTGGCCACCGGTCGGCGATTGAAGGCTTTCCGAGTGCTGCCGGGGCAGTTGCAGTCGATCTTCGCGCTGATTCTGGTGCTGCCCTACACGCTTGCCGACTACGTCCAGAACATCGCGGTAGCGCGCCTTCTGTCCGATTTCCTGTCGGCGAACCCGGACTCGCTGTCTTTCGCCTCGTCGCTGATCGTCACCAAATTCGCGCTTCTAGCCATCCCGGCGATCGTCATTGCCGCCTTCTGGCTGGCAGGCCAGAAACGCCAGGCTTGATGCCGCACGCAAAGCCCGACCGGGCAGGGGGCACTTCATGAACCAGACCACGATCTTCTGGCCCGTTCTGGCGCATGTACTACTGATCTACATCGTCTACGGCGTCCTGGGTCGGCGCAGATACGGTGCAATCAGGTCAGGCGAAGCCAAGCCCGGCCAATACAAGGTGCGCTCGACCGAGCCGGCTTCCAGCACCACCGTCGCTGCCAATCTAAGCAACCAGTTCGAACTACCGGTGCTTTTCTATGTGCTGTGCCTGACGCTGCACGTCACCAACGGCGTCAACTATCTGACACTGGCGCTGATGTGGATTTTTGTCGCGTCGCGCTATTTCCATGCCTGGGTTCACCTGACCAGCAACAATCTGCTGCTGCGCAGCCGCTCTTTCTTCGTCGGCGCGGTGATTCTCTTGCTGGGATGGATCTGGTTCGCGCTGCATCTGCTCGGCGTGGTTTGAACCGCGCCGCCTTCGCTAGCCTTCACCCTGGTGGGAGAAGGGAAGGCCGCGCGCCGACAGGCGCCTAAAGATCAAACACGGCGATCTTGCGCTTGTCGAACTTGATGCCGATCTCGCCGCGCACCAGCTTGAGCGCCGCCTCGCCGAACACCGCGCGCCGCCAGCCCTGCAGGGCCGGCACGTCGGCATCCTCGCCTTCGGCGGCGATACGGTCGATGTCGTCGCTGGAGGCCAGCACTTTCGAGGCGACGCCTTCCTTTTCGGCGATGATCCGCAGCAGCACCTTCAACAGTTCCGCCGCGGCGCTCGAGCCCTCGGGCGGCTGGAAATTCTTCGGCAGTTTCGGCATCTGCTCCTTGGGCAAGGCAAGTGCGGTGTTGACCGCGCCGAGCAGCGCCGTCGCCGTCGAGGAGCGCTCCCAGCCCTTCGGCGTCGTGCGCAGCTTGCCAAGGGCTGCCGCGTCGCGCGGCGCCTGCTGCGCCACCTCGTAGATCGCGTCGTCCTTGAGCACGCGGCCGCGCGGCACGTCGCGTTCACGCGCCTCGCGCTCGCGCCACGCCGCCACGCCCTGCACGATCGCCAGTTCCTGTGGCTTGCGCAACCGCATCTTCAGCCGCTTCCAGGCGTCCTCGGGGTGCGGATCATAGGTCTCGCGCGAGGTCAGGACCTCCATTTCCTCGTTGAGCCAATGGGCGCGGTTTTCCCGCTCCAGTTCGGCGTTGAGGTGCTGGTAGACCTCGATCAGATGGGTGACGTCGGCCAGCGCGTAGTCGAGCTGCTTGTCGGAAAGCGGCCGGTGGCGCCAGTCGGTGAAGCGCGATGACTTGTCGAGCCGCGCGCCGGTGATCCGCTGCACGAGCTGATCGTAGGAAACACTGTCGCCGAAGCCGCAGACCATCGCCGCAACTTGCGTGTCGAACACCGGATGTGGAACCAGATCGCCAAGGTGGACGATGATTTCGATGTCCTGCCTGGCGGCGTGGAAGACTTTGACCACCGCTTCATTGGCCATCAGCTTGAAGAACGGCTTCAGGTCGATGTCGGGCGCCAGCGGATCGATCAGCGCCGTTACGCCGGGTGCGGCCATCTGGATAAGGCACAGGATCGGCCAAAAGGTCGTTTCTCGAATGAATTCGGTGTCGACGGTGACGAAATCCGACTTTTCGAAAGCGGCGAGAACGGTCTCGAGTTCTTTCTGGGTGGTGATGACGTTCATCAAATCGCTTTTGGCAGGAGTAAGGTCTTCCTAGATTTCAGCCGGCGGGGCTTTCGTCAAGCTTTGGCGCCATCGTCACGACTCCGTAGGCCCGTCGGAATCGCTGTTTCTCCTGGCCAGCCGTGCGAAAACCGTCGAGGTGCGCAACAGCGCGGTGAAGCGGCTGCGCCTGCCTGCCGGCACGCTCGATCGGGCCTGCATCCGGTAGAGGATGACGGCGATGAAGATCGCATAGACCACGGCGCTGAACATGAACAAAGCGCTCGGTCCGAAATATTGCATCGCCGTCGAGGCGGCGAACGGCCCGCCAATGGCGCCGAAGGAATAGAACAGCATCAAGGCCGCATTGATCAGCACGAACTCGCCCGTGTCGGCACGATCGTTGGAATGCGCCGCCGACAGCGAATAGAGCGGCATGGCGAAACAGCCGAAGATGAAGATGATGACGAAGTTGAGCAGCGGATTGCTGCCGGCAATGAAAACAAGCGCCAGCGCTGAAACCATCGCGCAGCAGGTCGTTATCAGCAGCACCCGGCGCCGGTCCCAGCGGTCGGAGAGGTAGCCGAGCGGATACTGGATGATGGCGCCGCCGAAGATGCCGACGCTGACGAAGGTGACGACATCGGCGACCGACATGCCGATCTGCTCGGCATAGACCGGCGACAATGTGCGAAAGGCGCTGTTGGTGACGCCGACGGCGATGCAGCCGAAGCAGCCCAGCGGCGAAATCCGCCAGACGCGCGCCAGGTCGAGCTTGACGTCCTCGGGCGGCGTCGGGTTGGAGCGGTCGCCGAGCGAGACCGGCACCAGCGACAGCGTGATCATCATCGACATGATGGCGAAGATGGCGAAACCGCCGGCGCCGAAGACCGGGATCAGGAACTGGGCGCCGGTCACGGACCCGGTGTCGACCATCCGGTAGATCGCCAGCACACGGGCGCGATCCTTGTTGGCGACGCCGGAATTCAGCCAGCTTTCGACGATGGTGAACAGCCCGGCGAAGCAGAAACCGCCGGCAAAGCGTACCGCGCACCACATCACCGGATCGAGAACCAGCACCAGCAGCAAGGTGCCGACCGAGGCGATCGCCGCCAGCGCCGAAAATGCCCTGATATGGCCGACCGCCTTCATGATGCGGGTGATGGCCAGGCAGCCGAGCAGGAAGCCGGCGAAATAGAAGGTGCCCATCAGGCCGATGTCGGAGGCCGAAAACCCTTCCTGCGCGCCACGCAGCGCGATCAGCGTGCTCTGCAGCCCGTTGCCGCCAAGCAGGATGCCGGCGGCGAGAAGGAGCGGGATCAATGGGCGGATGGAGGACATGAAGGGTGATCACGTGTCGGTGATCCCTTCTTGGACCATCGCCTTGGCCAATGCCAGCGGCAATTCCCGGCGGTATGGGGCCCAACAAGGGTTATCGGCGCCTCAGTTTGGATTTCGGCCTTGGGGTGGTTGGTTCGCGGGCGCGGTCAGACCCGCAATCTGGCCACGGCCTCCATCCGCTCTTGAAAGACCTCATGCAACCGAGTGAGGAAGGCCCGCACGGCCGGGTTGGTGCGGCGGCTTTCCGGCCAGAGTGCGGTGATATTGTGCCGCTCCACAGCGAATTCGGACAGCACCGGTACTAGCTCGCCACGCGCCACATAGGGCGCTGCAATAAAGGTCGCGCTGATGCCGATCCCGCCGCCGGCCGCGAGTGTCGCGACCAGCGCATCGCTCATGTCGACAACGATGCCGGACGGCGGCACGATCTCGATCATTCGATCGCCGATCCGAAAAGGCCAGCGCAAAGCCTGGCCCGTGCTCTGGTAGCGGAGGTTGACGGTGTCGTGCCCCTCCAGTTCGTCCGGGTGCATCGGGGCGCCACGCGCTGCCAGATAGGCTGGCGATGCGAAGGCGCAGAGCCGATGCGGTGCGAGCCTGCGCGACAACAGCCGCGAGTCTGCGAGGTCGCCAATGCGTACCGCGATGTCGATCCCTTGCTCGATGATATCTACGATCTGGTCGTTCAGCCGCAGATCTACCGTCACCTTGGGATAGAGCTTGCGGAACGCCGGCAGCGCGGGCGCTATCACATGGAGGCCGATCGGCAGCGGCGCTGCTATCCGCAAGGTGCCTGAAGGCTCGGAGCGCGCCGTCATTGCGACCTGCTCTATCTCTTCCACATCGCGCAGCAGTCTGAGCGCGCGCTCATGCAGCTCGCGGCCCTCTGGCGTGAGGGTCAGCGAGCGGGTCGTGCGTGTGAAGAGCGAAATCCCCAAATGCTGTTCGAGCCGCTGCACGCTCTTGCTGACGGCCGAGGGCGAGATCGACAGGGAACGGGCAGCAGCGGTGTAGCTCCCGGTCGACCCAGCACGGGCGAATGCGACCAAGCCAGTCAATCGATCCAAAGCGATATGTTCCTTCATGGGACTATTGAAACGAATTCCGCAGCAATTAACAACCTTGCGCCTTGGACATATGTGCCTTCAGCAATGATGCTGTCCCATGGAGGTTCCTGTGAGCGATATAATGAAGGCGGTCCGGCTACACGTATTCGGCGGTCCCGAGGTGCTGCGCTATGAAGATGCGCCGAAACCTGAGCTAGATTCGGGCGAGGTGCTCGTCCGCGTTCACGCCATCGGTATCAATCCTCCCGACTGGTACCTGCGCGACGGGTACAAGATGCTTCCTCCCGAGTGGCAACCGCAGGTGTCGTTTCCCATCATTCCGGGAACGGACATATCGGGGGTTGTCGTAGCGGTCGCCAAGGATGTTGAGATCTTCTCCGTCGGAGACGAAGTGTACTCGATGGTTCGCTTCCCCGTGGGCCTTGCGGGGGGCAGCAAGGCTTATGCCGAGTATGTCAGCGTGCCGGCGTTGGAACTTGCGCTCAAGCCGGCCGGCATTGATCATGTGCATGCCGCCGGAGCGCCGATGTCGCTGCTCACCGCGTGGCAGTTCCTGATCGAGTTGGGGCACAATGAACCGAACCCGCTTCAGCCGAACCAGCATGAGCCGGTGCCACTCAAGGGGAAGACCGTCCTGGTAAACGGCGCCGCAGGCGGTGTGGGGCACTTCGCCGTGCAAATAGCAAAACTGAAAGGTACGCACGTCATCGCCGTGGCATCGGGCAAACATGAGTCGCTGCTACGCGATCTCGGCGCCGACGAGTTCATCGACTACACCAAAACGCCGCCCGAGGACGCGGCGCATGACATCGACCTTGTCGTCGATGCCCTTGGCGGACCGAGCACCGGTCGTTTCCTGCGCACGCTGAAGCGCGGCGGTGCATTGTTCCCAGTGTTCCCCCTGGGCTTCTCCGCTGCGGAGGAGGCCGAGAAGCTGGGCGTCACGGTTTCAGCCACCCAGGTCCGTTCGAGCGGGGCTCAGTTGAGGGAAGTCGCCCGCTTGCTCGATGACGGGACGATCCGCGTCGTCCTGGACAGCGTCTATCCGCTTGCCGACGCTCGCAAGGCCCACGCGCGGGCAGCCCAAGGGCACATTCAAGGCAAGATCGTGCTCAACGTGGATTGAAGGCCGAAGCTTGAAGGATCGTCCTTTCGCTGGCGCCTCGTCGCGAAAGTGACAGCTATGGAAGAAGCAGCTTGATGACCACGGACGCAAAGATCTGCCAAGGAACGACGGCTTGGTTTGAGATGGTGGGAACGTTGATGAGCGAGATGGCTTCGCAGTCCGGACTTTCGCCAGAACTCAATCTTTCGCTGGTTGAGCGCTACACTGACGGAGTCGAACTGTCCGAAGGCCTTGTTCAAGGCCTTCGCTTCGACATCCTCAGCGGCAAGCCGTCGTTCAGGGTTGGGGCGCGGCGGGACGAGTGGGCGGACGTGATGATCGGGATAACGGCCGCGGCGGCGCGGAAGTTGAACAGGCTACGCAGCGCCGATCCGAACTATACCGCCGCGCTCGAAGGCTTTTTGAGCACGGGTGAGATGCGGGTGCAGGGCGACCCTTCGCGCATGGGTGGCTGGCTGAACGCGGTGCACGATCGGATCGTGAAGCGTACAATTTAGCGCGCGAGATGGGGACGGAACTTCTGCCTGAACTGCTGATCGCGGATTATCCTCACCAGGAAGACTGGAGGGAGTAGAGGAGAGCAACGTGGAGGCGTGCTCCCTTTGCAATCTTGTTCTCGGAAGGCGACCGTCTTGCAACGATCACTTTGATCCGGGCACTGGCGCTGAACGACGGCCGCTTTCGGATTACCTCCCATCCGTGCGGAACGCCGACTGGGGGTCGAAATCCGAAGTTCAAACTGAGATGCTGCCCAAGACCGCTTGCCTTGACAAAGGCGGCCTCTCATGCGCTTTTCGCGCAAATTTCGAGCCGGCCCGTCGGCCCCGTAACCCAGCACCCCGGACTTTACCAATGACAATGCACCGTTACCGCAGCCATACCTGTGCCCAGTTGAGGAAGAGCGACGTCGGCTCGACCGTTCGCCTGTCGGGCTGGGTGCATCGCGTGCGCGATCATGGCGGCCTGCTCTTCATCGACCTGCGCGACAATTATGGCCTGACCCAAATCGTCGCCGATCCGGACTCGCCGGCCTTCAAGGTTGCCGAGACCGTGCGCGGCGAGTGGGTCATTCGTGTCGACGGCGAGGTCAAGGCGCGCTTGCCCGAGACCACCAACGCCAATTTGCCGACCGGCGAGATCGAGATTTTCGCCCGCGAGATCGAGGTGTTGTCGGCGGCCAAGGAATTGCCGCTGCCGGTGTTCGGTGAGCCGGACTATCCCGAGGATATCCGCCTGAAATACCGCTTCCTCGACCTGCGCCGCGAGACGCTGCACAAGAACATCATTGCGCGGACAAAAATCATCGCCGAGATGCGCAGGCGCATGACGGATGTCGGCTTCACCGAATTCTCGACGCCGATTCTCACTGCGTCGTCGCCGGAAGGCGCGCGCGACTTCCTGGTGCCGTCGCGCATCCACCCCGGCACCTTCTACGCGCTGCCGCAGGCACCGCAGCAGTACAAGCAGCTGATCATGGTGTCGGGCTTTGACCGCTACTTCCAGATCGCGCCATGTTTCCGCGACGAGGATCCGCGCGCCGACCGTCTGCCCGGCGAATTCTACCAGCTCGACCTCGAAATGAGCTTCGTCGAGCAGGACGACGTGCTGTCGACCATGGAACCGGTCATGCGCGGGGTCTTCGAGACCTTCGCCAATGGCAAGCCGGTGACGCAGAAGTTCCAGCGCATTCCCTATGATGTCTCCATGCGCAAATACGGTTCCGACAAGCCGGACCTGCGCAACCCGATCGAAATGCAGGCCGTCTCCGAGCATTTTCGCGATTCCGGCTTCAAGGTGTTCGCCAACATCCTGGCCAACGACCCGAAGGCCGAGGTATGGGGCATTCCGGCCAAGACCGGCGGCAGCCGTGCTTTCTGCGACCGCATGAATTCCTGGGCGCAGGGCGAGGGCCAGCCGGGGCTGGGTTACATCTTCTGGCGCAAGGAGGGCGACAAGCTCGAAGGCGCCGGCCCGCTCGCCAAGAACATCGGCGAGGAGCGCACCGAGGCGCTCCGCCTTCAGCTCGGCCTTGCCGATGGCGACGCCGCCTTCTTCGTCGCCGGCGATCCGAAGAAGTTCGTCTCCTTTGCAGGGGCTGCGCGCACCCGCGCCGGCGAGGAGCTGAACCTTGTCGACCGCGAGCGTTTCGAGCTGTGCTGGATCGTCGACTTCCCGTTCTTCGAATGGAACGAGGAGGAGAAGAAGATCGACTTCGCCCACAACCCGTTCTCGATGCCGCAAGGTGGTATCGACGCGCTCAATGGCGAGGATCTGCTCGGCATCAAGGCTTTCCAGTACGACATGGTCTGCAACGGCTTCGAGATCGCCAGCGGCGGTATCCGCAACCATCTGCCTGAAACCATGGTCAAGGCATTCGAGACGGTCGGACTGGATCGCGCCACGGTCGAGGAGCGCTTTGGCGGCCTCTACCGCGCCTTCCAATATGGCGCGCCGCCGCATGGCGGCATGGCTGCCGGCGTCGACCGCGTCGTCATGCTGCTGCTCGGGGCGAAGAACCTGCGCGAGATCACCATGTTCCCGATGAACCAGCAGGCCTATGACTTGTTGATGAACGCGCCCTCGGAAGCGAGCCCGCAGCAGCTTCGCGACCTGGCACTGCGCGTCGCGGTGCCCAAGAGGGACGCCTGATCGCGCTCTGGCGATGCTTTAAAGAACCGCCCGAACCGATTCTTTCGATTCGCTAATCCCATAAAAAAGCCCGGCATCGCTGCCGGGCTTTTCGCATATCGGGATCGCTTCGATCAGTCTTCGTTGGCCTTGACGGTGACGCCGAGCGTCTTCGGCAGGTCGAGCGGGTTGGACATGGCGCCCGCCATGATCAGCGCGAACGGCACCGATGCCGGCGGCTCGGCCGAGACTTCGAGGCTCTTCGGATCGTCGAGATACTTGCTGACAGCGGCCGTGACCTGTGCCGTCAGCTCGGGATTGTTGAGCTGCGCCATGCCGAACGGCACGATCGCCTTGGCCTGATTGGCGATGTCCTTACCGGACATGCCTTGCTGCTTGCCGACATAGTCCAGCACCTTGTTGGTCAGCGAATCGTCGTCGAAGCGGATCGAGGCGCTGTTGAACGAAAGCTGCTGCAACAGGCCGAGCATCGCCATGCCTTGCGCCGAATTGTCGGCGCCTTCAGGCTGTGCCGCCATCTTCTTCTGGGTTTCCTGCAGCGACTTGATGAAGTCCATCGTGTAGCCGCCGAGATCGAAGGTCATGCCGAGCGTGCCGGCATTCTCGACGGAGATGTCGTATTTCGACAGTTCCATCTTGCCGTCCGAAGGCTGCCAGGTGCCGGCCATCTCGAGATTGCCCGCGATATTCTGGTAGCCGAGCGCGTTGATGACTTCCTTGGACTTGGGATCGTCGACCAGCGTCAGGTCAGCGTTGAACTTTTCCGTGGTGGCGGTGAATTCCATCGCCTTGCCGTCCGCCGGCGGCGTGATCTCGATGGCAAGGCCGTCCATCGAGAAGGCGGTCTTGTCGGCGACCTTGACGGTCATGTTCGAGAGCTCGGCGGACTTGTACATCATCAGCGAGCCGAGCGGGCCGGTGGCGCCGTCGGCCGGAACGGTCATGTCATGGATGACGAAGGGGCTGAGATCGAGGGTGACGCCGTCCTTGCTGTGCGCGAAGGCAGCCGTCGACACGGTGGCAATGTCATAGCCGCCATTTGCCTCGGTGACGCCTTCCAGCTTGACGTCGCCGATGGTGAGCGCTTCCTTTTCCGCAGCCGGCTTGATGGCAACGCCCTGCAGCACCATGCTGGTGTTGTCGCCGGTCACGCCGGTCCAGGTGATGTCGACGCCCTGGGCGGAAAGTGCCGCCTTCAGCCGGTCGGCAACCGCCGCATCCTGTGCGAGGGCCGCATTCAGCGGCAGGGTGAGCAAAAAGGTCGAAAGAGCGAATTTCCTAAGAGTTGAGCGTTTGATTGTCATCGCAAGGTCCCTGAGAGTGTCCTGAAATTGTTTTTCAATTCTTTGCGCCGTCACCATTCCGTGACGAACTGGACGGGAAAAAGGCGTGTCCCGGCACAATGGTCAAAAATCACGGTGAAAGGCAAACTCGATCCCACCGTCTTTGCGCAAACCGGTGAATTTGTCATGAAGAGCCGGTTGCCTGATATCATCGTGCTTGGCCTTAGAACCCGCATGTAACAGGCTGATGTTGGTCGACATGCCCTGGCGTATGGTTTCATGTTGCAGAAGGGTCGGCATGGCTGTCTGCCTCTTGCCGCGAATCACCCGCTCGGCTAGTCCCAGCCCATGGGAAAAAGGCTTTTGCCGCCTGAAAATGGCGGTGGCGATCATATCGAGCCGGTCGATCTGAAGAAGGCGCTGGAAGAGCGCTATCTTGCCTATGCGCTGTCGACCATCATGCACCGGGCGCTGCCCGACGTGCGCGACGGACTGAAGCCGGTCCATCGCCGCATCATGCACGCCATGCGCCTGCTGCGGCTCAATCCGGACCAGGGCTTTGCCAAATGCGCCCGCATCGTCGGCGAGGTGATGGGCAAGTTCCACCCACATGGCGACCAGTCGATCTATGACGCGCTGGTGCGGTTGGCGCAGGACTTTTCGATGCGCTACCCCTTGGTCGACGGGCAAGGCAATTTCGGCAACATCGACGGCGATAATGCTGCCGCCATGCGCTACACCGAAGCGCGCATGACCGATGTGGCGACCGAATTGTTGTCCGGCATCACCGAGGACGCCGTCGACTATCGGCCGACCTATAATGAAGAAGACGAAGAGCCGGTGGTTTTGCCCGGCGCCTTCCCGAACCTGCTGGCCAACGGCTCGTCCGGTATTGCGGTGGGCATGGCGACATCGATTCCGCCCCATAATGCGGCCGAGCTGTGCGACGCGGCGCTTCACCTGATCGAGCATCGCGACGCGCCGGTGGCGAAGCTGATGGATTTCGTCCAGGGGCCGGATTTCCCGACCGGCGGCATCATCGTCGACAGCCGTGCCTCTATCCTCGAAGCCTATGAAACCGGCCGTGGCGGCTTCCGCGTGCGGTCGAAGTGGATCCAGGAGGACCAGGGCAGGGGCACCTGGAGCATCGTCGTCACCGAAATCCCTTATGGCGTGCAGAAGGCGCGGCTGATCGAGAAGATCGCCGAGCTGCTGATGGCGCGCAAGCTGCCGCTGCTTGAGGATATCAGGGACGAGAGCGCCGAGGACGTCCGCGTCGTGCTGGTGCCGAAGAGCCGGTCGGTCGACCCCGGCATCCTGATGGAATCGCTGTTCAAGCTTACCGAGCTCGAAAGCCGCTTCCCGCTCAACATGAACGTCCTGTCGCGCGGCAAGGTGCCGAACGTGCTGTCGCTGAAGGGCGTGCTGCAGGAATGGCTCGATCACCGTCGTGAGGTTTTGGTCCGCCGCTCGAAACACCGGCTTGGCGAGATCGAAAGACGGCTGGAGATTCTTGCCGGCTATCTGATCGCTTACCTCAACATCGACGAGGTGATCAGGATCATCCGCGAGGAGGATGAGCCAAAGCAGGTCATGATGGCCCGCTGGTCGCTCACCGACACCCAGGCCGAAGCCATCCTCAATATGCGGCTGCGCGCTCTGCGCAAGCTTGAAGAATTCGAGATCCGCAAGGAATTCGACGGCCTGAGCGCCGAGAAGAAGCAGATCGAGGCGCTGCTTGCTTCAAACGAGAAGCAGTGGGCGACGATCAAGTGGGAAGTTACCAACATCCGCGACAAATTCGGTCCGGAGACCGAGCTCGGCAAGCGCCGCACGCAATTCGCCGACGCGCCCGAGCATGATCTGACCGACATCGCCCACGCCATGATCGAGCGCGAGCCGGTCACCGTGGTCGTCTCGGAAAAGGGCTGGCTGCGGGCGATGAAGGGACATCTGGCCGACCTTTCGACGCTGACCTTCAAGGAGGGCGACAGCCTCAAGCTCGCCTTCCATGCCCAGACCACCGACAAGGTGCTGGTCTTCACCACCGGTGGCAAGTTCTACACCATCGGCGCCGACCGGCTGCCCGGTGGCCGCGGCCATGGCGAGCCGATCCGCATCATCGTCGACATGGACAATGATCAGGACATCGTCACCGCCTTCGTTCACGACCCGAAGCGCAAGCTGCTGCTGGCCTCGCATGACGCCAATGGTTTCATCGTGTCGGAGGAGGAAGTCGTCGCCAACACCCGCAAGGGCAAGCAGGTGATGAACGTCAAGGCGCCGGACGAAGCCAAGCGCTGCATCCCGGTCACCGGCGACCATCTCGCCATCGTCGGCGAGAACCGCAAGATGCTGGTGTTCGCGCTCTCCGAGATTCCGGAGATGGGCCGCGGCAAGGGCGTGCGGCTGCAGAAATACAAGGACGGCGGCCTTCTCGACCTCAAGCCGTTCACGCTGGAGAGCGGCCTTTCCTGGCAGGATTCAGCCGACCGCACCTTCACCCGGTCGCGCGAGGAACTGGCCGAATGGATCGGCGCCCGTGCATCGGCTGGCCGCATGGTGCCGAAGGGATTCCCAAGGACGGGGAAGTTTGGGTAGCTGATCTCCCCCCTCGAGGGCATATGCGCTAAGATAGGTGTTGCAGCGGGGAATCGGTTGTGATTCTACGCTGCGATGACTCACGAATCGCTTGTAGATGACGGCTGGGCCGAGACGATTGAACTCCTCGGCGGTGAAGAGTTGATCACAGGGAGTGCTCGCGAGACGAGGGCGTTCCTGCGGCCGCGGGGTGTCAGGTCGGCTACTGATCTGTTGCGCCTGACGCTGGCTTATTGCCTTGGCAAGGTGGGCATGCGGGGCGTCGTGGCCTGGGCGGCGGCAAGCGGGATCGCCGACATCTCGGATGTGGCGTTGCTCGGCCGGCTGCGCAATGCAGGGCCGTGGCTGCAGCAGTTGATTGGGTATCTTTTGAAGCGCGAGGAGAAAGGCCTGGCCAAAGGCCGGCTGATCCGCATCCTCGATGCGACGGCGGTTGCCAAGGCCGGTGTGCATGAGAAGAAGAACAATGGCCTTTGGCGGATGCACTGCGCCTTCGAGCTTGAGCGCGAGCAGTTCGATTTCATCGAGATCACCGACCAGAGCGAGGCCGAGCTGATCGACCGCGTGCCGGTGATACCGGGCGAGATCCGCATCGGCGACCGCGCCTATCTGCAGGCCGAGCGGATCGCAAAGGTCCTGGCGCAAGGCGGCGACGTTCTCGTGCGCGCGGCGTGGAAGAATGTGCGATGGCTCGACGCCAGCGGCACGGCGTTCGATCTCATCGGCCACCTGAAGAGCTGCCGCGAGGAGGTCATCGAAACGCCTGTCTGGCTGGGCCTCAAGAAGGGCGATCCCCTGAAGATGCGCCTGATCGCCTTGCGCAAATCCGAGGCCGCGGCACAAGAAGCACGACGCAAGATCAACAAGGAAGCCAAGGCCAAGGGCACGCAGGTTCGACAGGAGACGCTGATTGCTGCCGGCTTCGTGATCCTTGTGACCTCGCTCGACCAGGATGAGTTTGACGCCGACACAGTTCTCAAGCTCTATCGCATGCGCTGGCGCATCGAGCTCGCCTTCAAACGTCTGAAGAGCCTGATCGGACTGCGCGCTCCCCCCGCCAAAGACCCAAGGATCGCAAAGCCTTGGATTCTTGCCCACTTCCTCATCGCGCTTGTGACCGAACCCCTCTCGCAGGAGTTTGGTGTCTCTCCCCCTTGAGCGACGGGCGCCCGCTACTGTGGCGCGCCACCCGCCAGATCGTCGCCTCTCTGATCGCAGCGATCTTTGCTCAACCTCCCTTGGCAATCCTGCGCCAAAATCTCCCTGCCTTGCGACATCGATGGCGTGAGCCACCACGAAAGCGCAAATTTCAGTCCATGCCAAAACTATCTTAGCGCATATGCCCTCGAGGGGGAGATGTCGCCAGAGGCGACAGAGGGGGTCGGAACGACGGGACGCGACCTCTCTTTGCAGACATAAGGAGGGTCAGCGCTTCATGCGCGGCGACCCCCTCTGGCCTGCCGGCCATCTCCCCCTCAAGGGGGGAGATCCCCAATCATTTGGACTATCGTCACGATTGCTGCACTATATCGGTGCATAAGCGGGAGGGGTGTTTGGGAGAGCCAGGCGTTTGAAGGAATCCAGAATCCAGAAACCGGAACGGCAGCAGCGCCTGTTCGGCCTGTCGACGCCGCTGCGGGCAGCCGTCATTCCGCCGCTGTCGGCGGCGCGCTGGCTGCTGGTGCTGATCGTCGCCGCCGGCGTCTATTTCTTCCACGGCTTCCTGTTTCCTGTGCTGGCGGCGCTCGTCATCGCCTTCGCCAGCTGGCCGCTCTACCGGCGACTGCTTGTAGCAGTCAGCGGCAATCGCACCATCGCCGCGACCTTTGCCATATTGTTCATCCTCGCCTTCCTGGTGATACCGATCGCGCTGGCCGGCACCTACGCGATCAACGAGGTTCGCGAGTGGGTCGCCTGGGCGATCGAGACCAACCGTCACGGTGCGGTGACACCGCACTGGATCGCCACCATGCCTGTCGTGGGCGAGTGGTTGAACGAGCAGTGGACGACCAATTTTGGCCATCCCGGCGGCATTGGCGAGCTGATCCAGCTGGTCAGCGGCGCCAACATCGGCAGCATCTATCGCGGCGTGCTGGCCGCCGGCGGCAGTGCTTTCGGTCTGCTCCTGACGCTGCTGTTCATGATGATCGCGCTGTTCTTCGCCTATCGCGACGGCGAGCATTTTGCCGGCCAGGTCGACCGCCTTGGCGAACGCATCCTGCCGACCAGATGGGAACGGATCTCGCGCGTCGTGCCGGCGACGATCTCTTCGACCGTGACCGGCATGACGGTCATCGCTATCGGCGAGGGGCTGGTGCTGGGCATTGCCTACTGGCTGGCCGGCGTACCGTCGCCGGTAACACTCGGCGCCTTGACCGGCGTCATGGCGCTGATCCCCGGCGGTGCACCACTGTCCTTCACGCTGGTCTCGATCTACCTCGCCGCCAGCGGATCGCCGATGGCCGGGCTGGCGCTGTTCCTCTGGGGGGCGGTCGAGCTGTTCATCGTCGACAAGACTTTGCGTCCGAAGCTTGTCGGCGGGCCGATAAAGCTGCCCTTCCTGCCGACCTTTTTCGGTCTGATCGGCGGCGTCAAGACCATGGGTTTTCTCGGCCTGTTCATCGGCCCGGTGCTGATGGCCCTGCTGGTCGCGATCTGGCGCGAATGGCTGCGCGAGGTGGAACTGACCGAAGAAATCGTCCCTGGCTCGCCTGCCGAAATCGAAGCCGGTCCGCAAATCGAAGTCGTGCCGGAACCTGACGTGGCGAAGAAGGCCAACGCCTGATCTCGAAAGCCGCTTGCGCTACACCGGATGATGCACCGCAAGGTCGTCGCTGCGGCGCTTGCGCCCCTCGTGCAGTTGCCACAGCGAATGCGCAATCAGCGTGACGATCAGGATCGCGCCGCCGATCAGGCTGTTGCGCGTCGGCGTCTCGGCAAAGATTATCCACACCCAGACCGGCGCCAGCACGGTTTCGAGCAGGTAGAACATCGCCACTTCAGGGCCCGAAATGTATTTCGGTCCGTTGGCGAGGCAGAAGAACGCTATCGGCATGATGACGGCGCCGTTGAGGATGATCCACCCTGGCGCCTCCACCTGAAAGCCGGTCTTGGAGACCATAAACGCCGCCAGCCCAAAAGGCAGGATGACGCCGATCAGCGCGGTAAAGCCCATGTCCTTGCCGCTGGCGCGCGAGATGGTGATGGCGCAAGCGATCAGGAAGGCCGAACACAATGCCATCAGGTCGCCGAACAGATATCCGGTTCCGACGGAATCGCCGACGATGATGACGACGCCGACGATCATCGTTGCCATTGCCGCAAGGGTCAGCGGCCGCGGCCGCTCCTTCAGGAATACCCACGACAGCAGCGCGGCGAACATGGTGGTGAAGGCCAGGATGAAAACCAGGTTGGCGGTCGAGGTGTTGTAGACGCCGGTGATGAAGGCAATCGCGCCCAGCCCGTAGATCGCGGCAACGATCAGGCCAGACCAGCCCGGAATGAGCTGCGGCGCATTTTTGCTGAACGAGCGCCAGACGGTCCACATGATCAGTGCCGCAGCCAAGGTGCAGCCAGTGCGCAGCAGCAAGATCGTCCACGCCTCGCCATGGGCGAGCCGGATCAGCGGGATATCCACGGTCAGCGTCAGCCCGCCAAGTGCGGTGAGCATAAGTCCTTTGGTGTGTGCATCGTGAGACGACATGCAGCGGCTTTCGCAATGAATTCGGGAGAGGACGGCGGATTGGCGCAATCGCACACTCTCCGCCAACCAGCGGAAAGACCAGCATCATCTCAGTTGAAAATGTTTAGGCCCGGACTTGGGAAAGGATAGTTAGCGCGTGACCGCTTCGTTGGTGTAGCGCTCCCAGCCTTTCGGGCCGAGATGCTCCTGCGGCATGAAGCGCATCTTATAATTCATCTTGCGCGAGCCGTTGACCCAGTAGCCGAGGTAGACATGGGGCAGGCCCATCGCCCTGGCGCGGGCGATGTGGTCGAGGATCATGAACGTGCCGAGCGACCGCTCCTCGAAATCGGGATTGAAGTAGGAATAGACCATCGACAGGCCATCGGCCATCTTGTCGGTGAGCGCCACCGCGATCAGCTCGCCCTGTCCCTTGCCGGTGATGAAGGTGTCAGGCCCGCGCCGCCGATACTCGATCACCTTGGTGTCGACATGGGTGTCCTCGACCATCATCGCGTAGTCGAGCACCGTCATGTCGGACATGCCGCCACGGCGGTGGCGGGCATCGAGGTAGCTGCGGAACAAGGAATATTGTTCGGTCGAGGGTTCGGCATTGTGCATGTGGCCGACGAGGTCGGAATTGTGCTGCAGCACGCGCTTCATGTTGCGGCTGGCGACGAATTCCTGGGCCAGGATGCGTACCGAAACGCAGGCGCGGCAGGTCTCACATGCCGGCCTGTAGGCGATGTTCTGCGAGCGCCGGAAACCACCTTGCGTCAGGAGGTCATTCATCTCCGCCGCCTTGTCGCCGACCAGGTGCGTGAACACCTTGCGCTCGAACTGGCCGTCGAGATAGGGACACGGCGACGGCGCGGTCAGGAAGAATTGCGGCGACTGGGTCGGATGCTGCGTCATCGAGCCTTGGAAACACTCCTTCGAATCGCTCTACCTTTGGCTCGGACGGCGAAAAATTCAACAGGATTGTGGAGGCGTGGTTGACCGGACGCCTTCATATTTGCGCTCAATCGGTTTCGGCTGCTCTTAGAAGGCCGTTTCAGCGGTCGGTGCGGCTGACGACCGTGCCAAGCAAAAGGTCGTGCAAGGTGCGCTTGCGGTCGGAAAACAGCGTCACCAGCAGCACGAGCGGCGACAGGATGACGTTGCCGGCCCAGAACAGCACCGAATGGACGACCGCGGTGAGGCCGTCGATCGGCCTGCCATCCAGCCGGTCGAGGCGGATGCCCATCATCTTCATGCCCGTGGTGGCTTGGTCGGTGCTGCCCAGAGTGTTCCAGATGTAGAGGATGGCGACGGCCGGCACCAGGATACCGAACAGCATCCAACCAAGGCCGAGGGTCAAAAGCCCGAGAAAGAACACCAGTATGGCAAACGGAATGGTGAGCAGCGCGACGATGATGTAGTCGATCACGAAGGCCAGGATGCGCTTCGTGCGCACGCCGTCATAGGCCCTGACATCGTCAAGCCTGCTGGTGATGATTTCGCCGTCGAGAACGCGCGCGTTCATGTCATTTCCTCGTAACAGGGACCCTGCATAGGGTGCGGGCCGCTTGAGCATGAAATGGTGAGGGCCTGTCGCGGAATCAAGATCGGGCTTTTTGCGGCGCGCAAGCTCAAACAGCGCGGGATGCAATCTGAACCGGTTGAATTTGCGGCGCGGATGGCATTAGCTTGCTGCGGCGCAACAAAGCGCTCAGGTGGCGCAACAGCGCTCAGGGTAGGGGACGGGGCAAGATGGACTACGACATGCTGGTCATCGGCAGCGGCCCTTCCGGTCGCCGTGCCGCGGTGCAGTCGGCCAAGCTCGGCAAATCGGTGCTGGTGGTCGACCGCGGCCGGCGTCTGGGCGGTGTCTCGGTGCATACCGGCACCATTCCATCGAAAACGCTGCGCGAAACCGTGCTCAACCTCTCGGGCTGGCGCGAGCGCGGCTTTTACGGGCGCGGTTACCGGGTCAAGCAGGATATCTCGGTCGGCGATCTGGTCGAGCGCCTGCACAAGACGCTCGACCACGAGGTCGAGGTCCTGCAGCACCAGTTCATGCGCAACACGGTCAAGAGCGCCCGCGCCGCGGTGAAGTTTCTCGGCCCCAACAAGGTCAGCCTGACCACCGACACCGGCGACTACAGCGAGGTTGGTTTTGCCAACGCGTTGATCGCGGTCGGCACCAGGCCGCATCGGCCGCGCGATGTGCCTTTCGACAAGACCCGCATCTTCGACAGCGACGAGATGCTGGAACTCGACCGGCTGCCGCGCACGCTGACCGTGATCGGCGCCGGCGTCATCGGGGTCGAATATGCGACGATCTTTTCCGCGCTCGACGTGCCGGTGACGCTGGTCGAGCCGCGCAACTCCATCCTCGATTTCGTCGACCGCGAAATCGTCGACGATTTCATCCACCAGATGCGCGATCGCGGCATGACCATCCGGCTGGGCAGCTCGGTGAAGGAAATCCGCTCCAAGCCGGACGCCGCCGAGGTCGAACTGGCCGATGGCCGCACCATCCGTTCCGAGGTCGTGCTCTACGCCGCCGGCCGCACCGGCAATGTCGGCAGCCTGGGCCTGGATGTCGTCGGCATCGACGCCGACTCCAGAGGGCGTATCAAGGTCGATCCGCAATCCTTCCAGACCAGCGTGCCCAACATCTATGCCGCAGGCGACGTCATTGGCTTTCCGAGCCTGGCCTCGACTTCGATGGAGCAGGGCAGGGTGGCGGCCTGCCATGCTTTCGGCGTGCCCTTGCCGCCGCCGCCGGAAACCTTTCCCTACGGCATCTACGCGGTGCCGGAAATCTCGACGGTCGGCCAGTCCGAGGAACAGGTGCGCGAGAGCGGCGCGGCCTATGAGGTCGGCGTGGCTCGTTTTCGCGAGACCTCGCGCGGCCACATCATGGGCGTCAACACCGGCTTCCTGAAGCTCTTGTTCTCGATCGAAACGCGCCGTCTGCTCGGCGCGCACATCATCGGCGAGGGCGCCACCGAACTCATCCACATCGGCCAGGCGGTGATCAATCTCGGCGGCACCGTCGACTTCTTCGTCAACAACACCTTCAACTATCCGACACTTGCCGAAGCCTACAAGATCGCCGGGCTGGATGCCTGGAACAGGATGGGACGGGGGTAGCAGGGCTGCAGTGATGGAGAAGCAGGCCGAGTATCGAAGGGCCCCTCAGCCTGCCTGCGCCAATGCCGCCGATCCCGTCAGCCATTGCCTGACGATCGCGGCGTCGGCGCTGCCGAATTCATGACCCGATGCAACAATCCGGGCGTCGATCTCCGCGCCGTGCTGGCTGAGCAATGTCACCAGAGCCGGCGCGAAGGGCGCGTAGGTAAGATCTGCGGCGCCGGCGACGATCAGCGCTCGCACCTTTGACAAATCCGTCGCCGGCACATCATCGAGCACCGGCATCGGTCGCAGTAGCGCGGCGCGTTCGACCAGGCCCGGATGCAGCAGCATCAGGCTCGAAACCAGATTGGCGCCGTTCGAATAGCCGAGGAACGTCGTGCGGGAGAGGTCGAGATGATGGCGTGCGGCCGCGTCAGCGACGAAGCCCGCAAAGGCCTCGGTTTCGGTGCGGATGCTCTGCTGCTCGAAGCGCGTCGGCGTGATGCGCGCGAACCAGCGGAAACCGTCTTCCTGGACGATGCGGCCGCGCACGGCGATCAGCACGGCATGTGGCGCGATCTCTCTTGCCAGCGGCATCAATGTCGTCTCGTCGACGCCCGATCCATGCAGCAGGAAGAAGCATTCGCCGGTTGAATCCCCGGGATTGTAAAGGCGGTAGCTGAACGCGAGATCACGCAGCAGCGTACCATCTTGTGAGGTCCTTTCGGTCATGGCCTCATCCTTTTGATTCCATGATGATTCCCATCAGTTTGCCGGCTTCAAAACGCAATATTTTCAAGCTCCGCGAAAGTTGATTGAACCGGGCGCATTACAGTCCGTTTCTTCGCCGATACCATTCCTTCGGGAGGAATCGAAGCGGTGCGCCGGGGGTCGCATTGCCGGCATGAACAACCAGCTTTGAGGCCTTTTTGTCGATGACCACCCAGATTTCCCCGGACCGCCATTCGCGTGTCCAAGACCGCGATGTGCGTGTCTCGGATCGTGACACGCGCATAGATGTGTTGCGCGCTCTCGCTCTGCTGACCATCTTTGTCGACCATGTGCCGGGCACCGCCTTCGAGTCTCTGACCTACAAGAACTTGGGCTTTTCGGACGCCGCGGAGGTCTTCGTGCTGATCTCCGGCATCTCGGTTGCGCTCGCTTACGGCAAGAAATTCCAGCCTGGAAACCGGCTGCTGGCAACGTTGAAGATGTGGCGTCGCGCCGGTGTGCTCTATGCCGCCCACATTGTCACCACCATGGTGGTGATGGCCATCTTCTGCGCCGCCGCGGTGTTCGCGAGGCGGCCGGAGCTTTTGACGATGATCAACATCGAGCCGTTGATCAAGAACACGCCGCAAGTGCTGATCGGCATCGTGACGCTCGGCCACCAGCTCGGCTACAACAACATCCTGCCGGTCTATGCAGTGCTGCTGTTGCTGACGCCGGTCTTCCTGCTCTTCGTCAGCTATCGGCCGGTCCTGGCACTGGTCGCGTCCGGCGCACTGTGGCTGGTCGCGGGGATCTACCAGATTGCTCCGCCCAACTATCCCGAGCCCGGCTTCTGGTTTCTCAATCCGTTGTCGTGGCAGTTCCTTTTCAACATCGGCCTGGCAGGCACGCTGCGTGTGCGTCGCGGCGGCACCATCCCGGTCAATCGCTGGCTGGTTGGCGCGGCGTTGGTCTACACCGCCACGGCTCTGGTCTGGGTGCACAGCCCGCTCTGGGGCCAGATCTCCTGGTTTGGCCTGCCTGCGGTTCTGACCGGCTTCGACAAGACGTTCCTGTCACTGCCGAGGCTGCTGCATATATTGGCGGTGAGTTACCTGATCGTGGCATTCCCCGCCATTTCGAACCTGTTTCGCACCGGACGCGATCATCCGCTTGCCATCTTGGGCAAACGCTCGCTGCCGGTCTTCATTGCCGGCACGGTGCTCGCAATGGCGGCGCAGGTGCTGAAGCTGATCAATCCGGGCGGATTTGCCTATGACAGCCTGTTGATATCGGCTGGCATCGTCATGCAGTTCGCGCTCGCCTATTATCTCGAATGGCTTTCGGGTCTCGGCTGGTCCGGGAAAAGCAGGCCGGTTCACAACGCGGCACCGCCCGTCTATGCGTCCTTCGGCATGTCGTCGATGGCGACAAGAATGGGGCGCTGAAGCGTCAGGCGGCTCAGGCGGGCGAGGGGCCGGATGAAGCCCGCACCAAGAGGTTGACGGGCAGCGATTGCCGGCTGAACGAGCCGTCATTCTCGAGGATCGCCTTGACGGCAAGGCGGCCCATCTCGGCGATCGGCTGGACGATTGTGGTCAGCGGCGGCTTGGAAACCGCTCCCTCCGGAACACCGTCGAAGCCGATGATCGAAACGTCGCCCGGTACCGCGATGTCACGCTGCCGCAGCCAGTCCAATGTATGCAAGGCGATCCTGTCCGACATGGCCAGGATGGCGGTCGGTGTCTCGGCGCCTGCGAAAATATGGTCTAGACCGGCCCATACGCTCTCCTCGTCGTTGACCGTTTCGTAGATCGGCACACGCGAGACGTCGATGTCGACGCGGGAGAGTTCCGCGAAGTAGCCACGCAGGCGGTCGCGCGTCCCGGAATAGAGGGCCTTCTCCACTTGCTCCTGTGTGGTGGGGCCGAAGCCGGAGTCCGCGACGGGCAGGGCAAGCACTGCAAAGCGACGATGCCCGAGCTCGGTCAGATGTCGGGCCGCCAGGCCGGCCCCGGCGATGTTGTCGACACCGATGGCGGCGACCGCCTCGTCATCGTCTGAATCGAGATCCAGCGCCACAAAGGGCAGCTTGCGTTCACGCGCCAGCTCGACCAGCTTTGAACCGCCATCGACGCAGAACACGATGAAGCCATCGACAAGCGCGCTCTGGATGTTCCAGGCGAGTTGCTCATTGTTGGCGGCCGAGACCAGCGAGATCCCCGCACCGGTCGCATCACAAGCCTGCGAGATGCTGGCCATCATCACCCGGGCGAAAGGGTCGTCGAAGAAATAGGATAACGGCTCCGCGGTCGCGACACCGATGGCGTTGACCTTGCCGGCACGCAGCAGCCGGCCCTTGGGGTCAGGCCCGCCATATCCCATGGCCTCGGCTGCCGCCTTGACCCGTTCGCGGACCTCCTCGCGCACGATCTCCGGGCGGGCGAACACGTTGGACGCGGTGCCGTGCGACACGCCGGCCGCTTTGGCAATGTCTGCCAGCCGGATCGGCCTGGTCTTTCCAGAGGTCAGTGGCGCCATCTTCGTCTCCTGAATTATTCCCCTCTAACACTTTCGTTGGATCGGTTCAAATTTTGGCTTGATCATGGGATCGGCGAAGTGTATATTTGAATCGATCCAATCCGTATCTGATCTTTTGATTGGATCGATTCAAGCCTTGGAAAGGGAGATGTGTCATGCACCCCGTCAATTTTCTGTTCGAAGACATCTATCGCAACGACTGGAGCATCTCGTCGAACACCACGACGCAGAGGCGCCGCGGCAAGGCCAGTCCATGGGTCCGCGATCTGCGATTCCTTGTGGAGCGCAAGCGGATCTGATCGGGGTTGTCTTTGACATCCGCCGATTGGATCGATTCAAGCGCTGAAAGGAGTGCCCATCATGCATCCCGTGAGCTATCTCTTCGAAGACATCTACCGCAACTACTGGGGCATCGCGCCGACCGAACGGCCGGAGGGCCGTCGGTTGGCGAGGTTGCGGCGACGCAATCGCGAATCGCTTGTCCAGCCCGAGCGCCGGCAGGATTGACTGCTCCGCAAACGACGCTTGACGGGCGCAGGCCTGGTATCGGGCAGGGCGCCCAGAGGCGTCAGGAACGCACGCGCACCAGCGCCGAAGCAGCGATCGCCAGCCAGCCGGCGATAAGCAAGGTGCCGCCGATCGGCGCCGACAGCGGGAACAGCCGCGAACCGATAAAATCGCGGGCCAGCAGATCGCCGCAGAATAACAGAAGCCCAACCAGCAGCACGAGGCTGCCGATGTGCAGGATCCGGTTCGCGCCAAGCAATCCGGCTGCGAGGAAGACCGGCGCATGCATGAGCAGGAAGGATGCGGCGGTGCCAACAAAGGCGCCGCCCAGATGTGCCGCCGCGGCCGACAGCGCCACGCCGGCGGCGCCACAGAGGCCGCCTGCCAGGACGAGGATGCGGCCGATGTTGCCGGAAAATTGCTCGGCCGTACTCATGTCCGTGGCTCCGTGATATCAGAGGGATACGCCCAACCCCGTCAGGGCTTGCCGGCGTTGGCGAGCATGTCCTGCTCGCGGCGTGACTGTGCCAGCCAGTTATACACCGCGCCCCCGGCCATCAAGACGGATGTGCCCAGAAACACAGAACGCATGCCGAAATGGCCACCGGCAAAGCCGCCAAGCAAGGGGCCGGCGACCTGCCCGACATACTGGGCGGAGATCGACAGCCCGAGCACGTTGCCGCCGACGCCATCAGGCACATTATGACGGATCACGCTGGTGATGCAGGGCAGGAGACCGCCCAGCGCCAGGCCCATCAGGAAGCGCAGGCCGATGAGTTGCCAGCTCTGCGTGACGAAGGCCTGCGGGATCAGCAGCAGCGCGGAGACGGCAAGCGCGCCGATGATGACGTTCCAATGGCCGACCCGGTCGGCGAGCTTGCCGAGGCGCGAGGCCGACAGGATGGCGCCAAGGGCCGCCGCCGACATGACGACGCCTGATATCAGCGTGACGCGGCTCTGGTCTTCGATGAGCTGCTGCACATAGACGGTGATGATCGGCTCGATCGACATGGTGGCGAAACTCAACAGCATGCCGGTCGCCAGCATGGCGACAACAGGCCGTTTGTCGGGGATTTGTGCCCAGCCGCCTTTCGGCTTCTGCTTGGACGCGGCTTCCGCTGTTTTCGGCCGGGGATTTTCCTTGATGAGAAACGTGGTCGCCAGGAACGCCAGGAAGATGACGCCGCCGGACAAGAGGAAGGTGGCGCGGATGCCGATCAGCGGCGGCAAGATACCGCCAACCAGTGGGCCGACCAATGCCCCAGCCGTGATGCCGGCAGACAGCAGGCCGAGCGCCCAGCCGGAACGTTCCTTTGGCGTCTGCATGGCGACGAGGATGGTCGATCCCGAGGAATAGCCGCCGGCAAAACCGATCAGCAGCCGCAGCAGCACCAGCTGCCAGACGGTCTGCACCATGCCGGTCAGCGACATGCATATGGCCATGCCGAAGCTGGCGCGAACCAGCATGACCTTGCGGCCGTAACGGTCCCCGAGACGTCCCCAGAGCGGCGCCACCAGCGCTGCCGCGAAGAAGGTCGCGCCATAGGCGATCCCCGACCATTGCACGATCGCCGCGTGGCCCTCGGCGCCGAGCTGCTCGATGTAGAGCGGCAGGAAGGGCAAGAGCAGCGTCATGGCGACAAGCGTCGAGAACGAACCGGCAAAGCACACGAACAGATTGCGCCGCCAATGGATGTTGTAGGTGCTGTCGGTCGCCGGGGGTGTGTTTTGCGGCATGTCATATGTCCTGTCCGAGCAACTTTATCGATGCTTGCTGCGGATACCAATTTGGGATACCAAGATGGCGCCCGTCATGGACGCAAGCCTGGCCGCTGTCAATGCGACCTGTCAAACGTGATCGGGAAACGCGGCCGACAGGCCGATCGCCAGCAAACAGCCGGAAAACGGAAACGACCATGTCGCAGATGCAGAGCGTCGAAAAACAGCTTCGGCAGATGATCCTGGGCCTCGAGATCGGTCCCGGCGAGAAGCTGACCGAGCGCTGGATCGAAAGCCGCTTCGGTGCGTCGCGAACCCCGGTCAGGGCGGCACTTCTGCGGCTCGAGACCGAGGGCCTTGTCGGCAGGGAAGGACGTGGCTGGACGGTGTCGCCCATCAATCTGGCTGAACTCGAGCAGATCGCCGTCTACAGGGAGGCGGTCGAGGTTGCGGCACTTCGCTTGACATGCGGCTTGGCGGACCGGAGCGCCGTCGATGTCATCGAGGCGATGCTCGAGTCCTGCGACAACGACACGCCGCGCGAGGAATGGCATCGTGTTGGCATGGATTTTCACATCGAACTGGCGCGGCTGTCGGGCAACGAATTCCTGTTCCGGGCGGTCCGCGATGCCATGACGCGCCTGTCGCGGGCGCGCTGGCTGGAGGTTCGCGACGAAGCGGCCCTTGCTCGCGCCTGGGCTGAACATCGCGCCATTCTGGCGGCCGCACGCCTTGGCGATGCCGATGAAGCCGTGCGCCTGCTTTCGGGCCACATCGTCGGCAGCCGCGACCGGCTGGTGACGTCGCTCGCCAACGATCGCCGTGGTCTTCGTGCCAGAGGCTTTGCCGTGGTCGCCGCTTAGAGCAATTACAGGAAAAGTGTGAAACGGTTTTCCGTCCGGAATTGCGTCAACAAAGGGACAGGGCAATTCCAGGAAAAGTGCTCCAAACGATCAGTGCAGGGCAGGGTACGCGCCGCGCAAAGGGCGGCCTCGGGACGTATGCGCACTTTCGGCCTCGCTTCGCAGACGCCGATGGCGTAAGGAGCGGCGATGGAAAACAACCGATTTGAAACACCTGTGACTGTGAAGTCAGTCGCGGCGGGAAGCACTCAGCTCTTGCGTACGGCGCGTGAGGCTTCCGACTACCTCCTCAACAGCTGGCCCGGCAAGCGCAGCCCCAAGCATCGCGCGGCGCTGCAGGCCTGCCATGACGCGCTGGCCGGCGACAAGCCGGCGATGAATGCCAGGCGCGCCTTCATTGCGGCAGCGCGCGAAGTGGACGTGTTTGTCAGCGACAAGGCGCCCGCCTGATACAAGGCGGCGATCTGGGCGGCGATCTGGATTGAGGCATGGCCCGCATCTGCGGGCCTTTTGCCGTCACTTCGCCGTTTCGGTTTCGCCTTCGGTCTCGTCCTCGGGCTTCGAACGTTCCCGCGCCGCAACCTTGGCTGCCAGCTTCTCGGCCTTTTTGGCCGCTTTCTGGCGGTCGCGTTCCTTGCGTTCCTGATCGTAATTTGGTGGTCGCGCCATATCGGCTCCTTTTCACTGCCTCGCGGCTATGGTCCTGCCTAGGAGCATTAGCCGTCAAACACAACAGCTGAAGCGATGGTCCCCTGCGGTTCGCGTCGATGATGGTCCGGGGCTTGCAAGATCGGCGGCACAATGGTGTAGGGGAGAACAGGGGCGCCAACACACTGCGCAGCGATCTGCCCGTTTGTTTTGATCAAGTGAACCATGGCCACCATACAACGAACGACGGCAAGGGTTTTCTACTATGCGCGCAACGTCTTGCGCGACATCGCCCCGCAGGCACTCTTCCGTCGCCGGCTGGCGAGCCGCCTCGAACAGGCCAGGCTCTCGGATGAGGCGGTGCGGCGGCGGCTGAACTACTACAACAAGCTGCAGCATGCGTTTTCGCCCAGCCCGGCTGCGGTGCGTCTCGACGAGCTGCCCTCCACGCCGACCATGTACTATTACGACCTCAGGGAGTTTGCCCGCTATTTCGACCCGGCATTGCTCGTCGACGTCGAATTCGGCGACGTCATCGAGGTGCCGAAGGTGCCGACGCTCGTCAAGGATCGGCCGATCCGCGCGGACGACAGCAATGCGGTGATCATGAAATTCAACAAGTTCCGGCATTTTCACATGCCGGCCGACGCAGCTGCATTCGCCGACAAACGCCCGGTCGTAGTCTGGCGCGGCGATCTCAACAATCCGATACGGACGAGGTTCCTGGACGCCGTGCGCGATCTGCCGTTCTGCGACGCTGGCTCACACAAGCCGTATGCGCCGGCCGAGTACAGCAAACCTTTTCTCAGCATCAGCCAACAGCTGCGTTGCCGCTACATCGTCTCGCTCGAAGGCAACGACGTGGCGACCAATCTCAAATGGATCCTGAATTCCAATTCGCTCTGCCTGATGCCGTTGCCGACATACGAGACATGGTTTGCGGAAAAGCAACTCGAGGCCGGTGTCCACTATGTGCCGCTCGAGCCGGATTTCGCCGATGTCGCGGACAAGGTGCGCTATTTCGAACACCACCCGGCCGAGGCGCAACGCATCATCGCCGCGGCCAATGCCTATTGCCGCCAATTCTCCAACGAGCAGGACGAGCAGGCGATCTCCCTGCTCGTGCTCTACAAATATTTCGTGCTCAGCGGCCAGATCGACCCTGATCCCGAGGTCTGGCGTTTCATCCAGGGTTAATGCATGCGCCCAAAAGTGGCGCCGGTTTTGGGAGGACGACGTGTATGACAACAGAAACCTAAAGCGCGGTGCCTAAATCCGTTCAACCGCGCCGCGCTTTAGAACGCCGCGTGCCTCGGCACCCGCTCGTCAGATGCCGCTGCGGTCAAGAACGAGATCAGCGGGGCCGAAGCGGTCCTTTGCGGTCAGTTGCTGGTGCCAGTAGGGATAGAGCAGGGGTGGCCGGCTGACCGCGTCGAGGCGGCTGCGTTCGTCGTCGGCGAGCACCAGGCTTGCCGCCGCGATATTGTCCCGGAACTGCGTTTCGGTCCTGCCGCCGATCACCAGTGAACTGACGGCCGGCCGGCCAAGCAGCCAGGCCAGTGCCACCTGCGCCGCCGACACGCCGCGCTGGGTGCCGATCTCGACAAGCACATCGACGATCCGCCACAGCCGGTCCTCGTCGCGGATCGGCGGTTCCGACCAGCCGGCGAGCTGGCGGGCGGTGGGGCTGTCGCGGCGGTATTTGCCGGACAGCAATCCGCCGGCAAGCGGGCTCCAGACCAGAACGCCCAGCCCCTGGTCGACGGAAATCGGCAGCAATTCATACTCCGCCTCGCGCGCTTCCAGCGTGTAGTGGATCTGCTGGGTGACGAAGCGCGGCTGGTGATGGCTGTCGCTGATGCCGAGCGCCTTCATCACCTGCCAGCCGGAATAGTTGGAGCAGCCGACATAGCGGATCTTGCCTTGGGCAACCAAAGTATCGAGCGCGGCGATGGTTTCCTCCAGCGGTGTCACGCCATCCCATTCGTGCAGGAAGTAGATGTCGATGACGTCGGTCCTAAGCCGCTTCAGGCTCTTCTCGCATTCGCGGATCAGATGGTGGCGCGACAGGCCTTCATCGTTCGGACCTTTGCCGATCCGCATCCGCGCCTTGGAGGCGATCAGCACGTCGCCCTTGCGCTTGCCGCCGAGCGCTTCACCGATGATCTCTTCCGAAATGCCGTTCGAATAGACATTGGCGGTGTCGATGACGTTGATGCCGGCATCGATACAGAGGTCGATCATCCGGCGCGCCTCGTCGAGGTCGGTCTTGCCGACCGCCGAAAACGCGCCGGCGCCGCCGAAGGTCATGGTGCCCATGGTCAGTGTCGAAACTTTCAGGCCGGAACGGCCGAGGGTGCGGTATTCCATGTCAGTCCTCGCGATTGCGTTGGGAAGGGGGCTGGGGAGGGTGCCCCGAATGTGGCCGCTATTTGTAGGACAATTTGGGCGGCTTGTCTCCATGCCACGACGACGGATCGATCATGTCTCGACGGATTGGCGGCCGCCGTGATCGCGCTCGGGCTGCAATAAAACCGTCATTGCCGGCCTATATTGAAGTCGGCTCAGGGTGTTGCCGTTCCGGCCATAAGCCGGGAGTTTGGGGCGCCGGACGTGGATCGACAGAGCGTGCAAGCGGAGCAGCTGATATGACCGAGCTAAAACAGAATTCTCCTGCCAAGGACTGGCTTGAAGCCGAGCTCGCCGACACGCTCGACGAGGACTATGAGCTCGAAATGTCGGAGCCGGCGCTGTCGATGGAGATCGCCAAGATCTACAAGAACGCGCATCCGCCTTCGATCGATCGCATGCAGTATTTTCGCGAGTTGATCACCTTGCAGTCCGAATTGATCAAGCTGCAGTCCTGGGTCGCCTACCACAAGAAGAAGCTGGTGGTGATCTTCGAGGGGCGCGACTCGGCCGGCAAGGGCGGCGTCATCAAGCGGATCACCCAGCGGCTCAACCCGCGCATCTGCCGTGTCGTGGCACTGCCGGCGCCGACCGAGCGCGAGAAATCGCAATGGTATTTCCAGCGCTACGTGCCGCATCTGCCGGCTGGCGGCGAGATCGTGCTGTTCGACCGCTCCTGGTACAACCGCTCGGGCGTCGAGCGGGTGATGGGTTTTGCCCAGCCTGATCAGGTGGAAGAGTTCTTTCGCGACGTGCCGGAGTTCGAGCGCATGCTGGTCCGCTCGGGCATCACCGTGGTCAAATACTGGTTCTCGATCACCGACGAGGAACAGCAGATGCGCTTCCTGATGCGCATCCACGATCCGATGAAGCAGTGGAAACTGTCGCCGATGGACCTGCAGTCGCGCGTGCGCTGGGAGCAGTACACCAAGGCCAAGGAAGAGACCTTCGTGCGCACCAACATCCCGGAAGCCCCCTGGTTCATCGTCGAAGGCAACGACAAGAAGCGGGCGCGGCTGAACTGCATCGACCACCTGCTCAAGCAGATGCCCTATGAAGAGGTCCCACACGAAGAGATCACGTTGCCGGAACGCGTTTTCAATCCCGAATACGAGCGCCAGACGCTGCCGCGCGAGCTCTACGTGCCGGAGAAGTATTGAGATAGACGAAGCTGCGATCCCCGTGGGGGAGATGCCCGGCAGGGCAGAGGGGGGCGTGCAGGATCGCCAGCCTCTCCACAGCCTGTCGAAAACAGGCCAAACGCAAAGCCGCTATGGATTGAAGCGCTGGAGGGACAGCGCCCCCCTCTGGCCTGCCGGCCATCTCCCCCACACGGGGGGAGATTGGCTCTCCACCTAAACCCGCTTGATGACCACATGCGTGGCGAGCGGCGTCGCCACCTGCTCGCTGCAGACATAACCGAGCTTGAGCATGTCGAGGCCGGCAAAAAGGTTCTCGCCCGCGCCGAGCAGCACCGGCGCGATCGCCAGATGCATCTCGTCGATCAGCTTCTCCTGAAGGTATTGCTGGATGGTGGCGACGCCGCCGCCCACCCGCACGTCCTTGCTATCAGCCGCTGCTTTTGCCTGTTCAAGCGCCGAATGGATGCCGTCGGTGATGAAATAAAAGGTCGTGCCGCCCTCCATGACGATCGGTTCGCGCTTGTGGTGGGTCAGCACGAAAACCGGCACGTGGTATGGCGGGTTGTCGCCCCACCAGCCCTTCCAGCTATCGTCAGGCCATTCGCCGCGGATCGGCCCGAACATGTTGCGGCCGAGGATCCAAGCGCCGACATTCTCGAAGCTGCGCGCGGCAAAGTCCTCGTCAATGCCGTCCGCGCCGCCTTCCTCGCCGAACATCTTTCGGAAGGTGCGGGTGCCGAAAGCCCATTTGTGCAGGGATTCCCCGCCGACGCCGAGCGGATTGGTCAGATCTTGATCGGGACCGGCGCCGTAGCCGTCGAGCGACAGGCTGAAAGCGTTGACGCGAAGTTTGGACATGCGAGTCTCCTCGATAACCAGTTGTATTTTGCAAGCAGTTGTTTTGTAGCAAACTGATTGTGAATTGCAAGCGGTATTTTCAAGTTCGAACGAAGCCCAGGCTATGGGTCAAGCGACCCTCCTGTGGATTCCCCGGCCAGGAGCCGGAAATTGTTAGGGATGTCGAAGCGGATTCGCCGACATCGGTCGCCGCGACCGGCCTTCGTCGGAAGAGAAATTATCCCTTCAGCAGTTCCGCCACTTCGGGCGCGAAATAGGTCAAGATGCCGTCGCAGCCGGCGCGCTTGAAGGCGAGCAGTGATTCCAGCATCGCCTTCTCGCCATCGATCCAGCCATTGGCACCGGCAGCCTTGATCATCGAATACTCGCCCGACACCTGATAGGCGAAGGTCGGCATCTGGAATTCGTCCTTGAGCCGCCGGATGATGTCGAGATAGGGCAGGCCGGGCTTGACCATCAGCATGTCGGCGCCTTCGGCGATATCCTGCTCGGCTTCGCGCACCGCCTCGTCGGAATTGGCGTGGTCGATGTAGTAGGTCTTCTTGTCGCCCTTGAGCAGGCCGGCGGTGCCCACCGCCTCGCGATAGGGGCCGTAGAAGGCCGAGGCGAATTTGGTCGCATAGGACATGATCGCCACATCCTGGAAACCGTTGGCGTCGAGCGCGTCGCGGATGGCGCCGATGCGGCCGTCCATCATGTCGGACGGCGCAATGATGTCGGCGCCGGCCGCCGCCTGGATGACGGCCGCGGCGGTCACCTGTTCCACCGTCTCGTCATTGACGATGATGCCGTCGCGCAGGATGCCGTCATGGCCGTGGCTGGTGAACGGGTCGAGCGCGGCGTCGGTGATGATGCCGATCTCCGGCACCGCATCCTTGATCGCGCGGGTGGCGCGGTTGATGACGTTGTTGGGGTCGAGGATGTGCGAACCGGTCTGGTCGCGCAGCGAGATGTCGACATTGGGGAAGGTGGCGAGGGCGGGAATGCCGAGTTTTGCCGCGCGTTCGGCCTCCTTGACGGCGAGATCGATCGACAGGCGGAAGACGCCCGGCATAGCGGCGATCGGCTCGCGGATATTCTTGCCGTCAACGACGAAGATCGGCCAGATCAGGTCGTCAACCGAAAGCCTGTTCTCTTGCACCAGACGGCGCGACCAGTCGGCCTTGCGCATGCGGCGCAAGCGGCGGCTGCCGGTGATGTCGTCGACGCTGCGCGCGCCGGCTGGCTTTGTCGGGGTGAATTTGTTCATCGCCAAAACTCCAGATCGGCGGCTTTTATCACGAGCCCTTGCCGCTGACCAATGCGACACGTTTGTGCCAGCAAATCGCCCTGAGGGCAGCACGGCCTGTCAAGGCGATCCATTGCCCGAAAGGACCTGAGCAGCACCGCGCATGGCGACACGAAACGCTTCGTCGAAACTAACGCCGCGCACTTGCCAATGATAGGTCTTCCCGTCCTCTTTAAGCCGCCAATCGGCGATCCAGCCCAGTTCCTTGTCGCTCCACACGAGGCTGCCGGCCAAGACTTGGCGGCTGCCAATACTTCTTGCAACACTGCCTAGCAGTTCGGGTGAGATAGGCCCCACCTCGTCGAAAGTGAGTCCGGCCTTGGCGAGCGCGGCCCTGTTCGGAACGACAATCGACATCGCCATGGGGCCTGCGGCCGATTGAAAAGACTCTATCATGTACGGGTTTTCGTCCCCGTCACGGGTAAGGACGAAATGTCGGCGCGAGTCATCCACAGCTAGGACGACCGAGAGCGTCGGCCGTTCGGCCAGCCAGGGCTTGCTGCCGAGCGAAGCCAGCACCGGGTCGATCGTCGCCGGCGTGTACTGGCAATAAAGGTCATGCGGCCGGTCATGCGTACCTTGCTCGTCATGAACCGGAATGCCTTCCATGCGGTCGCGGTAACGGAAGCCAGTGACGAAGCCGCCGGCCTTGTCGCGCAGTGCCGTCATCTCCGGTTTTTCCAGCAGGCGTTGGTCGCCGGAAACCCGGACCAGAACCGCATCGAGGCAGATCTTGAAACCTGCCTGGCGGTTTGGCTCGCCCTGGCCGGTGACGATGGTCTGAGAGCTGTAGAGGTCCTCGATATCAGCCGCCCTGGCCGGACTATTGGCGGCTAAGAGAACTCCAGCCAGAACAAGGGCTACGCGCAAAAGATACCGCATGGCTCTCCGCTCGGTTTGAGGCCTGTCATCCATATGCTGGATCACTCTGCATCCAGCAGCGACGGCGGCAGGTACAAGGCATGTCAGCCTTATCTAAAGTCAAATCCTTTAGATTCGACACACTGTACATGAGCACCCGCTGGGATTGGTGGAAGGGTTGTTATGGCGTCTCTTTTCGCCAGATCTTCCAATAAGGGCCCAAAGCACTCGTCAAATTTATCGGTGTTGAGTTCGATTGCGGATTCAAAGCAAGAAACAAATTGTGCATCATGGTATTTTGCGTTCTCGCTGGAGGAAACGCGCATAATGAGGGCTTGAACAAGAGTTAGAGGGACAAGCAAAGAGTCAGCCTTATAGCCTTCACCTAATTCTTCCAATTTAGGAATTTGCCCGTAGCGGTGAGCCAGAGCCGCCAGGGAAAAAGCAATGTCGTCATTTTGCTGTGCGTCTGCTGGTTGCCAAGGATGCTCTCCTCTGGCCGCGAGAGCCGAGAGCATAAGATACGAATATGTCTCATTGTTTTCCCGGGTCGACCAAAACAAATGCCAAGCCCCGTCGCAGTCGTTGATTTCGTTGAATTTTGACAGCTTGGCGTTGACGGTATCCCACGTTTCGCCTGATGCCGGTTCTGCGGGCGAGCATCCTATGGCCAGAGCGGCTGTCAAAAAACCTGTCGCAAGAAACTGTTTTGCAATCATCTTCGCCACCCTCCGTCCCCTTGCATTCTAAGTCGCGGCCGCGTCCTGAACAAATCTCGTGAAGTCGGTTGGCGGGTGCCCGACCAAATGCTCGCAGGCGTCCGTAACCCGTTGATAGCGGCCCTCTTCTATGGATCGGCACAAGGTCGAAAAGGCATGCGGCCAAGGATCCTGCATTTCCGCCCATGCGCGTTGAAGGTAGTCCGCGGGCGAACAGGGAGCGAACTCAAGACGACGGCCGAAGGCCGAACCTGCGGCCGCGGCCATTTCGTGAAACGACAGCTTCCGTGGCCCCGTCAGCTCATAGATCTTTCCTGCGTGCTTCATTGGCGACGCGACCACTGCCGCTGCGGCCAGGGCAACATCCTGTCGCGATATTGGCGCAACCTCTCCAGCGCCCGTGGGAAGCGAAAGCGTTCCCGACGGAAAGGCAGGCTTGATCCAGCTGTCCAGAACGAGATCCGAATACAGGCCGCATCTCAGGATCGTCCAAGCCAGCCCGCTCTCGCGCAACCTGCGCTCCGCATCCCGGTGGACAGGCGTGAAATAGAACGGCGAGTCCGCGTCGATATCGATGATGCTGGTAAAGACGATTGAAGACACTTTCCGGGAAGCGGCAGCTTTTATGGCATTGGCATGGTGACGAAGGAGATCGCGGCCGTCTCCGTCGCTCGAGACGAACAGCAGCGCCGAGACGCCTTCGAATGCGCGCAACAAACTCCTGGGATCGTCGTAGTCCGCGATCCGCAACGGTGTTTCGGCAGGCAGGCCCGCTACACGCTTTCCGGTGGTCCTGACCATCCCCGCTGCCGGAAAGCTCTGGCGCGATAGTGCGGCAAGCGCCTTACCCCCGACATATCCCGACGCCCCGGTTACAAGGATCATGCATTCGCTCTTGAGCCATACAGACGGATAAAGTTGCACCCATTTGGCCGGGACGCAAAGGATAGCGGCCGGGCTTGGCATTGACGCACCCATGCGCCACGCTTTAGCACTTCAGTCCCGCCGGCGCGGGGGAGGGGATTCTTTCACGATGGATTTTGGCGGCGGCGACGAGATCCGCTTCGAACATCTGGGCCGGGCCGGCGTCGTCACGTTGACGCGGCCGCAGGCGCTCAATGCCTTGACGCACCGCATGATCAGGGCGCTCGACGCTGCTCTCTGCGCCTGGGAGATTGACCAAGGTGTCGATGTCGTCGTCGTCAAGGCCGAAGGCAGGGCCTTTTCGGCCGGCGGCGACATCCTGCATGTCTATGAGACCGGACGTGCGGGAAAGCCGCCGGTCGAGTTCTTCGCCGACGAATACCGGCTCAACGCTCGCATCAACAGCTCTAGGAAACCCTATGTCGCCTTGATCGACGGCATCGTCATGGGTGGTGGCGTCGGCATTTCCTTCCACGGCTCGCACCGGGTCATGACCGAGAATGCCCAGTTCGCCATGCCGGAGGTCGGCATCGGCTTTTTTCCGGATGTCGGCGCCAGCCACCTGCTGCCCGATCTCGGCGGCTCCTTCGGCATGTATCTGGCGCTGACCGGCAACCGCATCCGCTATGGCGATGCGCTGTGGTCGGGCCTTGCCACCCATACCATCAAGGCCGAGGACCAGGGCGGCTTCCTCGACCGGCTGACCCTGACCGGCGACCCGGAATCGGTGCTGCGCGGTTTCTTCGTCCAGGCAAGGCGAGAGACCGACAGGCCGACGCTGGAGGCGATATCCAGCCATTTTTCGCAACCGTCCCTGAAACGTGTCATCGACAGCCTGGAGCGCGCGGCGGATGCCGACGAGTTCGCGGCAAAGACGCTGGCAACGATCCGCACCCGCTCGCCGACCAGCCTGCGCGTCGCCTGGCGCCAGATCAGCGCCGGGCTGACACTGTCCATGGACGCCTGCATGAAGATGGAGTTCCGCATCCTCAACCGGATGCTGGCCGGCCATGATTTCTACGAAGGCATCCGCGCCGCCATCATCGACAAGGGCTCGAAGCCGCAATGGCGGCCGGCGAGCCTCGATGCGGTCAGTGAGGCCGATGTCGACGCCTATTTCGCTCCTCTCGGCGAACGGGAGCTCGAGCTGTGAGCGAGGTCACTTCGAGACGCGTCGTGCTGCAGCCCTCGGGGGTGGAGGTGATCTTCGCCTGGTTCCAGCGCGTCATATCAGGCTACTGCCTGCTGTTCGGCATTCTCTACTGGATCAAGCTGATCGGCTTCTATCCGGGCTCGCTGTGGCGTTTCGACCTGATGCCCGTGCACTGGCAGGTCGCGGCGGTGGTGCTGGCCGTGTTCTTTCCCTTCGCCGCTGCCGGCCTGTGGATGCTGGCATCCTGGGGGCCGGTGATCTGGTTCATTTGCGCGGTGACCGAGACAGTCATGTATGCTGGCTTTCCCGAGCTTTTCGGCCACCGCCTGCTGATTGTTATCTCGCATGCCGCGGTGGCGGTGCTCTACATCGTCTTTCGCGTCGTCATCTACCTGCAGAAGCGCCCTGTCCGCCACTAAGCCATTGAGCACATTGGCGACCTGGCTTCTGCCTGGATTTGGCCCCCAAATTGTTGCCGAAATCTTTAGGTTAATTATCCTTGCTCGGGTGACCGTTCGTTAAGCCTCTTTCGAAACCTGTTACCGGTAAGCTCTTGTTAGCCCTAGCGTTTAAGTCGAATTTTATGAGTATTCGATAGTGTCGCGATCAAGGTGAAAAACAAAAAATCACCAGGGCGACAAACGAGAGGCAAAGACAATGATCAATTCGCGTCCGGCGGCGAAGACCGCCAACGTTTCAGACGATCGCCGCGAGGCTATCCGTTCCCTGTACATGGAATCGCTGCAGCTTGTTGAGCGGCTGCACCGCCGCCTGCTTGATGTGATCAAGGACGAATTCGACCGCAACGGCCGTTCCGACATCAATGCCATCCAGGCGCTGCTGCTGTTCAACATCGGCAATTCCGAGCTGACCGCGGGCGAGCTGCGCTCGCGTGGCTACTATCTCGGCTCCAACGTCTCCTACAATCTGAAGAAGCTGGTCGATCTCGGCTTCATCAACCACCAGCGCTCGCGCATCGACCGCCGTTCGGTCCGCGTCTCGCTGACGCCGAAGGGCAACGAGGTGGCGGAGGTCGTCGCCGGCCTTTACGAGCGTCATGTAGGCTCGATCGAGCAGGTCGGCGGCATCAACACCGACGAGTTCAAGCAGATGAACCGCGCTTTGCAGCGGCTCGACCGCTTCTGGAACGACACCATCGCCTACCGGATGTAAGGCGCAGCATCGAATCCGGCCCGCGTCACAGAAACGCGGCCGAAATGTCGACCTTCAGTCAGGGCCGGTGCCGAAAGCACCGGCCTTTTCTTTTCCTGATCCCACAGCATGGCCCTCGTTCCTCGCGTTGGGTGAGCTGTCGGTGTATTATCAAGTGCTTGTGGTTCACCGGTCAATATTGGCGGGCGATCGCGGATCGGTGCCGAAAAAGCACGGGTCTTTTCACTTCGCTGCGCCAGCCGGGCCAAATTCGGCCGAAAGCCACGTTGCCGCCATATTCCAATGGAACCGAGAGTGGCAGTGATGCTGTGGTGAAGACCATGCGTTCACCCGCAACCCGTATCGCGCCTGTGCGTTGTCACACCAAGGTGATACGGACCATGGTTGGCTAATTGTTAAGATTGCCAATTTTAGAGTGCGGGCGAGATCGCCCGGTGATCAACGCAGCAAGTGATCGAACTGCTAGAAGAATGTCTGGAACGTCCATGAAAACCAGCCGCCGTTTTTTCCTTTCCGGAGCCTCCGCGCTCGCTGCTGCGGTGGTCGCTGGCGGCGCCAATGCGCAGGACGTGATCGGTGACATCCTGAAATCCTCGACGCGCGGCAATTGGGACGACCAGTTCGACGCCCGCGCCAGCGAGGGCGGCAAGGTGGCCTCGACGCTGCCGATCTTCAGCCCACAGACCGTTGCTTTCACCGAACAGGCGGTCGCGCAATATCAGAACATCGCCGGGCAGGGCGGTTGGGTAGAGGTTCCCGCGACCAAGAAACTGCAGCTCGGCGTCGATGATCCCGATGTGGTGCCGTTGCGCAAGCGGCTGATGGTTTCTGGCGACCTGTCGCAGAGCGCCGGCATTTCGACAGCTTTCGACTCCTACGTCGACTCGGCGGTCAAGCGCTTCCAGTTGCGTCACGGCCTGCCTGCCGACGGCGCCTTGGGCAAATACACCTACGCGGCGATGAATGTGTCGGCGCAGATAAGGCTTGGCCAGTTGCAGACCAATCTGCAGCGGCTGCGCGAGAAGGCCGGCACGCTGGGCAGTCGTTATGTGCTGGTCGACATTCCAGCGGCGCAGATCGAAGCGGTCGAAAACGACCGCGTCGTGCTTCGCCACACCGCGATCGTCGGCAAGATCGATCGCCAGACGCCGATCGTCAATTCCAAGATCAACGAGATCATCGTCAATCCGTACTGGAATGCGCCTGTCTCGATCGTGCGCAAGGACATCATTCCGTTGATGCGGAAGAATCCCGATTATCTGAAGGACAGCCATATCCGCCTGTTCGCGCCGGATGGCAGCGAAGTCGATCCGATGAATGTGGACTGGTCGACCGACGACGCGGAGAAGTACCGTTTCCGCCAGGACCCCGGCTCGGAAAACGCCATGGCGTCGGTCAAGATCAACTTCCCGAGCCCGGACGGTGTCTACATGCACGACACGCCGCAGCAGAGCCTGTTCGGCAAGATGATGCGCTTCGATTCCTCGGGCTGCGTGCGCGTGCAGAATGTGCGCGACCTCGTCACCTGGATCCTGCGCGACACGCCCGGCTGGGACCGCCAGCATTTCGAGGCGGCGATCAAGACCGGCCAAAACACGCCGATCCAGGTCACCAACCCGGTGCCGGTCCATTTCCTCTATCTCTCGGCCTGGTCGACGGGCCCGGGCGTCGTACAGTTCCGCGACGACGTCTACGCGCTCGATGGCAACAACGAGCTGCAGATTACGTCATCGCTTTAAGCAGCTGATTTCTTTATAAAAAAGGCCGTCGTTCAGGGCGGCCTTTTTCGTTGCTCGGGTGCCGCTGCGATTTTCGCTGGAGGGGCGGCTGGACGGATCGGCTGGCTTTGCGCATGGTCGGCAGGAAAGTCTGGAACCGGACCATGGAAGTCGCCGTCTTCATTCTGGTCGTGCTCGTCTTCGTCGCGCTTTCCGGCGCGCTGGTGCGTCTAGTGCGGGTGCCACTGCCGGTGCTGCAGATTGCAATAGGTGCCGCACTCGCCTGGCCGGTGCGCGGCATCCATGTCGAGATTGATCCGGAACTGTTCCTGCTGGTGTTCATTCCGCCGCTGCTGTTTGCCGATGCCTATGGCGCACCGAAGCGTGAATTGATGGCGCTGCGCGGACCGATCCTGGATCTTGCCATCGGGCTCGTGTTCTTCACCATCGTCGGCTTCGGCTACGCCTTGCACTGGCTTGTACCGAGCATCCCGCTGGTCGTCGCCTTCGCGCTCGCCGCGGTGCTGTCGCCGACCGACGCGGTGGCAGTATCCTCGATCGTCGACAAGAATGTCGTTCCGGCGCGGCTGATGCACATTCTGGAAGGCGAGTCGCTGCTCAACGATGCGTCGGGCCTCGTCATGTTCCGCTTTGCCGTGGCAGCAGTGCTGACCGGGAGCTTTTCCTTCGCCGCGGCTTCGCTCAGTTTCCTCTATGCTGTCGCCGCCGGCATCCTGATCGGCGTGGCGGCGCTGTTCGTCGCCGCCAAGCTGCTGCAATTGCTCAACCGCATCGGCGGCGTGCCGGCCGAGGCGCAGGTGCTGGTGATGATCCTGCTGCCCTTCATCGCCTATCTCGGCGCCGAGCACGTCGGAGCGTCCGGCATCCTGGCGGCGGTCACCGCCGGCCTGCTCACTGGTGGCTCCGGCGTGTTCCGCTTCCTCGGCGTTTCGGCGCGCATGCAGACGATGTCGCTATGGACGACGCTTTCCTTTGTTTTCAACGGCGCTCTCTTCATCGTGCTCGGGCTGCAGCTTCCCGACATCATCCGCCACGTGCCGCCGGAACTGATGAGCCTGCATCCGATCATCCAGCCCATCGCGACCGTCATCGCGCTGACGCTGTGCCTGATCGCGCTGCGCTTCCTGTGGATATGGGTCGGCGATATCGCTGCCGGCATTGCCGCGCGTCTGGGCAAGCGCAAGGTGGAGCCGTTCGGGCTGCGCGTGCGGCTCGCCGGTTCGGTGGCCGGTGTACGTGGTGCGATCACGCTGGCCGGCATATTGTCGCTGCCGCTCGCCATGCCGGACGGCTCGCCGTTTCCGGCGCGCGACCTGGTCATTTTCCTCGCCGCCGGCGTCATCATCTGCTCGCTGGTCTTTGCCAGTCTCGCTCTGCCGACGATCGCCAGGGGGCTGGTCGAGCCCGGTGAGGATGTCGGTGCCGCCGAGGAGCGCCTGGCGCGTGTCGGCGCCGCCAAGGCCGCGATCGCGCGCATCGAGAGCATCGCCGGAACTGCTGATGATGAGGGAGGCGAGGTGCCTGGCGCCAGGCTTGCCGCCGCCGACAGCATTGTCGCCGGTTACCGGCGCCGCATCGCCGCCTCCGATGAAGCCGATGAGGCCCGCGCCGAGGCTCGCGAAGCCGGAAGGCTGGAACTTGAACTCAGATTTGCAGGCATCGAAGCCGAGCGCGAGGCCGTGCGCGCCATGTTTCGCCGGGGCGAGATCAACGACCATACGTCTCGGGCGCTGTTTACCGAGATCACGCTCACCGAGGCCTTGCTGAAAGGCCGCAAGGCCAGGAAATAGCGACCGGCGGGCTCCGCTGGCGCAATCCGGCCAGCAAATTTCGCGCCGCAAACGTGGCGGGGCGAAAACAACTGTGTTAATGGCGCGGCGAATGCAGGTCGCCCAAAAGTGTGCAGCGGTTTTGGGACAACGGCCTTCATAAATCAAAAATTGCCCCCGAACCCCGAGGATTTCAGGCCATGGCAACAGCAGCGGCAGTGTCGAACAAATTCGAATCCTTCTTCGAAACCACGCTGGCCGACGCCGATCCGGAGATTTTCGGCGCCATCCGCAACGAACTCGGCCGCCAGCGCCACGAGATCGAGCTGATCGCCTCGGAAAACATTGTGTCCCGTGCCGTGCTTGAAGCGCAGGGCTCGATCATGACCAACAAATACGCCGAGGGCTATCCGGGCAAGCGCTACTACGGCGGCTGCCAGTTCGTCGACGTGGCCGAGGAACTGGCCATCGAGCGGGCCAAGAAGCTGTTCGGCTGCAACTTCGCCAACGTTCAGCCGAATTCCGGCAGCCAGATGAACCAGGCAGTGTTCCTGGCGCTCTTGCAGCCAGGCGACACTTTCATGGGCCTCGATCTCAATTCCGGCGGCCATCTGACCCACGGTTCGCCGGTAAACATGAGCGGCAAATGGTTCAAGGTCGTCTCCTATGGCGTACGCCAGGACGACCATCTGCTCGACATGGACGCCATCGAGAAGACAGCGCATGAGACCAAGCCGAAGCTGATCCTGGCCGGCGGCACCGCCTATTCGCGCGTCTGGGACTGGAAGCGGTTTCGCGAGATCGCCGATGCGGTCGGCGCCTATCTGATGGTCGACATGGCGCACATCGCTGGCCTGGTCGCCGGCGGCGTGCATCCGTCGCCGCTGCCGCATGCCCATGTCGTGACCACCACGACGCACAAGTCGCTGCGCGGCCCGCGCGGCGGCATGATCCTGTGCAATGACGAGGACATCGCCAAGAAGATGAATTCGGCGGTGTTCCCCGGCTTGCAGGGCGGCCCGCTGATGCATGTCATCGCCGCCAAGGCTGTTGCCTTCGGCGAAGCGCTGAAGCCGAGCTTCAAGGTCTATGCAGAGAGCGTCGCCGCCAATGCCAAGGCGCTTGCCTCCAGTCTCAAGGAAACCGGGCTCGACATCGTCTCCGGCGGCACCGACAACCATCTGATGCTGGTCGACCTCAGGCCCAAGAACGCCACCGGCAAGCGCGCCGAGGCGGCGCTCGGCCGTGCCAACATCACCTGCAACAAGAACGGCATCCCGTTCGATCCGGAAAAGCCTTTCGTCACTTCGGGCGTGCGTCTCGGCACCCCGGCCGGCACCACGCGCGGCTTCGGCCAGGCCGAGTTTCGCGAGATCGGCAAGCTGATCGCCGAAGTGCTGGATGGTCTCAAGGTCGCCAACTCCGACGACGGCAATGCCGCTGTCGAAGCAGCGGTCAAGGCCAAGGTCGTGGCGCTGACCGACCGTTTCCCGCTCTATCCCTATCTCGGCTGACGCGATAGGAAGTCTTGCCGCCTGCTGCAACGACAAGCGTCGTTTCAGCAGGCCGGGGCGACCGGCAGGAGCCTTGATGATGCGACCATTTCGTTTCGCCGACCTTGGCGCCGTTGGCGCTCTGGCCGCTTTGATGGCTTTGCCGCTCTCCAGCATCGCCTTGGCGCAAACTGCCCCTGCTCAAGCCGCGCCCGCGCAACCCGCTCCTGCCCAGGCCGCACCCGCTTCGCCCGCCCAGGCGGCACCCAAGCTCGAAACCTTCGGCAGGTGGTCGACCCTGGTCGACGAGGTCGACACCGGTGAGGATCTCCGCAAGACCTGCGCGGCCTCGACCGCCTTTATCGGCGCCGGTGGCGCGCCCGGTACCCTGACGCTCGTCATCACGAACGGCGATGCACTGCCGCCGGATGCCTACCCGTCCGTAACGATCGCCGTCGACAACAAGGATCTGCCGGCCGGCAAGTCCGTCGCCGCCACCTTCGGCGATGACAAGGGCCGCGTCACTGCCAAGCTCCATTCCGATGGCGCCGTCAACGGCCGGCTCAGCTGGACGGTGGACAACCAGGCCAAGACCAGCCTGGCGCTCTTGCGCGCCATGCGCCGGGCATCGGTGCTTGAAGTCTCCTTTGGCGATGCGCCGGTTGGAAGCATATCCATGGACGGCTTCACCAAGGCCTATCGCAGCCTCGGTGCATCGTGCGGATTTCCGACCACCGACGTCGCGCCCTGACGACATCGGCACGCAGTCTGGCTGCTTGGCGAGGCTGGCAATCTTGCGTGCGCCTCGCTATCTCTGTGGCTGAGAGGCGAGGGGTTGGTGGCGATACTTTGCCATCGTTGCAAAAACCTCTAAGCCTTTCGCTTCACCAGATTCGCCAACCAAAGGCTCCTCCATGCGCTGTCCCTATTGCCAGTCAGAAGATACGCAGGTGAAGGATTCGCGCCCCGCCGAGGATGGCGCGGCGATCCGCCGACGGCGCGTCTGCCCCGATTGCGGCGGCCGCTTCACCACCTTCGAGCGTGTGCAGTTGCGTGACCTTGTCGTGGTCAAGAAATCGGGCCGCAAAGTGCCGTTCGACCGCGACAAGCTGTTGCGCTCGGTGGAGATCGCCGTGCGCAAGCGCAATGTCGATCCCGAGCGCATCGATCGCGCGGTGACCGGCATCGTGCGCCAGCTCGAAAGCTCCGGCGAGACCGAAGTCGCCTCCGGAGAGGTCGGCCGGCTGGTCATGGAAGCGCTGAAATCGCTCGACGATGTCGCCTATGTCCGTTTCGCCTCGGTCTACCGCAATTTTCGCGAGGCCAAGGATTTCCACGAATTGCTGGGCGAGCTCAAGGGAGACGAAATCAAGGGTGAAGAGGACGCCAGTTGAGCATGACTGCAAGCGAACAGGCCGCCCTTGATCGCCGCTTCATGGCGGCGGCACTCAGACTGTCGCGAAAAAATGCCGGGCGTACCGCGACCAACCCGTCTGTCGGCACGCTGATCGTGCGCGATGACGGCAACGGTCCGATGATCGTCGGCACCGGCGTCACCGCTGTCGGCGGCCGTCCGCATGCCGAGACCGAGGCCCTGGCCGAGGCCGGCGCGCTCGCCCGCGGCGCCACCGCGTATGTCACTCTCGAACCTTGCGCCCATCACGGCCGCACGCCGCCTTGCGCCAACGCGCTGGTCAATGCCGGCGTCGCGCGCGTCGTCGGCGCCGCCAGCGATCCCGATTCGCGCGTGTCCGGCAAGGGTTACGCGATCCTGCGTGCCGCCGGTGTCGAGGTGGTCGAGAAGGTGCTGGCGGCGGAAGCCGCCGAGCAGATGGCCGGCTATTTGATCCGATCATTGAGAAAACGCCCTGAAGTGATTCTCAAGCTTGCACTTTCCAGCGACGGCAAGATCGGTCGGGAAGGCGGGGGACAGGTGTCGATCACCGGCGATATCGCGCGCCGTGAAGTGTATCTGATGCGGGCCGAGGCCGACGGCATACTGGTTGGTATCGGCACGGCCCTTGAGGATGATCCGGCCCTGACGGTGCGCTTGCCGGGGCTGGAGAACCGTTCGCCTGCACGCATTGTGCTCGACCGCCAGATCAGGTTGCCGGAGGACTCGAAACTGGTTTCGGGCGTCGACCGGGTACCGCTCTATGTCGCCGCTTGCCTGGAGGCCGATCCGCTGCGGCGGGCAGCACTCGAACGCGCCGGCGTGCGTTTCATCGGCACCGAGACGCATGAAGGCGGCGTCGCGCTGCCGGAACTGCTCGAGGATCTGGCCGCGCTCGGCATGGCAAGCGTGCTGGTCGAGGGCGGCGCCAAGGTGGCAAGCGCCTTCCTGGCCGATGGGCTGGTCGACCGCATCGTGCTGTTCCGGGGGCCGGAAGCGATCGGCAATGACGGCATTGCATCGCCGATCGACGCTGACCATATCCCGGCAGGATTTCGCAAGCTGCGCGAGATGCGCTTTGGCGAAGATAGTTACGCCGAGTGGATAAGAGACATTTAGGATCAACCCCCATGTTTACCGGAATTGTCACCGATGTCGGCACTGTCGCGTCCGTCAAGCCACTGCGGGAAGGGGTGGGGTTGCGCATCGACACCGCCTATGATCCGCAGACCATCGCGATTGGTGCCTCGATCTCCTGCGGCGGCGTCTGCCTAACGGTTACCGCCTTGCCCGACAGCGGCTCGAACGCGCGCTGGTTCGAGGTCGAGGCCTGGGAAGAGGCGCTCAGGCTGACGACGGCGATGGGCTGGATGTCGGGCACGCGGATCAATCTGGAGCGGGCGCTGAAGATCGGCGACGAACTTGGCGGCCACATCGTTTCGGGCCATGTCGACGGCATGGCCGAGATCATCGAGCGCAAGGACGAGGGCGACGCGGTGCGCTTCACGCTGGAGGCGCCGCGCGACCTGGCGAAGTTCATTGCGCCCAAGGGCTCCGTCGCGCTCGACGGCACCTCGCTCACCGTCAACAAGGTGGAAGGCACGCGATTCGACGTGCTGCTGATCCATCATTCGCTGACCGTGACCACCTGGGGCGAGCGCAAGGTCGGCGACCGTGTCAATCTCGAGATCGACACCATGGCCCGCTACGCGGCGCGGCTGGTGGAGGCCGCGAAAAAGGGGTTTTGAGCCACTAGCCAATCGAACCTCGACTTAATCAACCTTAATCGTTATGATTAAATCTGATTGTGAGGTTCAAATGGACACAAAGGTGATCACCGCTCATGTTCCGCTTCCACTTGCAGAAAAGGTAGATCAGCTAGCTGCTCGCCTTGAGCGCCCACGCGGTTGGATTGTCAAACAGGCCCTTTCCGCCTGGGTCGATTTGGAGGAAGAGCGCCGGCGGCTGACGCTCGAAGCGCTGGCCGATGTGGATGCCGGGCGAGTTATCGATCATCAAGCGGTGCAGGCATGGGCTGACAGTCTTGGCACTGAAAAGCCGCTGCCTGTGCCACGTTGATGGAGTTGAAGTGGACCAGCAAGGCTTTGTCCGACCTGGTCAGGCTTCATGATTTTCTCGCGCCAGCAAATAGCCAGGCAGCCGCACGTACTGTGCAGGCACTCACTGCTGCGCCCGCACGGCTAGTCGAGTATCCGCGCATCGGTGAGAGACTGGAAGAGTTCGAGCCGAGCGAAGTGCGACGCATTTTGGTAGGCAACTACGAAATTCGCTACGAAATACGAAATGATACGATTTCTGTGCTGCGCCTATGGCACACGCGAGAGGATCGATAGGGCGGGCTTCGCCTTCAGCAATCTTCCGCTTGCGGTCAACCCGGCTTCGGCCTAAGTCACCGGCGATCCCCGGAGACTTTTATGGCTGGCACATCCCAACACGGCAAAGCCTTCATTCGCCCGAAGACGAAAGCGCATCTGCTCATTGTCGAAGCGCGCTTTCATGACGACCTTGCCGACGCGCTGCTCGACGGCGCGACAAGCGCGCTCGATGAAGCGGGCGCGACTTACGACGTCGTCACCGTTCCAGGTTCGCTCGAGATTCCCGCGGTGATTACCTTCGCGCTGGACGGTGCGGAAGGCGGCACACACTATGACGGCTTTGTTGCGCTCGGCACCATCATCCGCGGTGACACCTATCATTTCGACATTGTCGCCAATGAATCCAGCCGCGCGCTCATGGACCTGAGCGTGCAGGACTCGATCTGCATCGGCAACGGCATCCTGACCACCGAGAATGATGCTCAGGCCTGGACTCGCGCAAAGCGCTCGGAAGGCGACAAGGGCGGTTTTGCCGCGCGTGCGGCGCTGACCATGATTGCCCTCAAGGAACAACTGGGAGCGCGATCGTGAGCGAACCCGCTTCGCCCGGCCAGCCCGCGGTGCGCCACGCCAACAAGCGCGGCGCTGCCCGTCTGGCCGCCGTGCAGGCGCTCTACCAGATGGATGTCGCCGGCAGCGGCGTCTTCGAGATCACCGCCGAATACGAGGCGTTTCGCCTTGGCAAGGAAGTCGATGGCGCGCTCTACCGCGAGGCCGATGCGCAATGGTTTCGCGCCATCCTGGCGGGTGTCGTCGAGAACCAGACGACCATCGATCCGGTCATTCGCCAGGCGCTGACCGAGGACTGGCCGCTGTCGAGGCTCGACTCGACGCTGCGCGCGATTCTGCGCGCCGGCGTCTATGAGCTGATGAAGCGCGAGGATGTTCCCGTCGCGGTTATCGTCTCCGAATATGTCGACATCGCCAAGGCTTTCTACGAAGAAGACGAGCCGAAGCTGGTCAATGCCGTGCTCGACCGTGTGTCACGCCGGGTGCGTGGCGAGGGGCGCGGCAAGGACGCATCATGACGGCAATCGCCGTCGAGGCAGGCAAGGAGGCGCGTCGCACCGCGCTGATCCTCGCCGCCTCGCAGGCGATCATCGGCTCGGCAGCCCCCATCGCAATCTCCATGGGCGCGCTGGCCGGGCAATACCTGCTTGGTCCCGACAAATCATTGGCGACGGCGCCGATCACCGGCTTCAACATCGGCGTGGCGCTCGGCGCGCTGCCTGCGGCGGCCATCATCCGCAGGATGGGCCAGCGCGGCGGCTTCATGACCGGCACGATCGTCACGGCGCTTGGCGGGCTCGTTGCCACTCTGGCGCTTTTTCAAGGCAGCTTCTGGCTGTTTGCCTTTGGCCTGCTCACGATCGGTCTGGGTGGCGCCTTCGTCCAGCAGTTCCGCTTCGCCGCCGCCGACAACGCGCCGCCGGAGTTCAAGGCGCGCGCAATCTCCTTCGTGCTGGCCGGTGGTATCATCACTGCCATCCTCGGGCCGCAGATCGTCATCTTCACCCGCGAATTGTTGGCGCCGGTGATGTTTGCCGGTTCGTTCGTCTCCATCCTGCCGCTGGCCGCGGTCGGCGCCATCATCCTGTCGTTCCTGCGGCTGCCGGCGAAAGTATCCGGCAAGGTGGAGATCGCCGAAGGCGACGCCAGGCCATTGGCCGAAATCGTCACGCAGCCGCGTTTCGTCGCCGCGCTTTTCTGCGCCGTCGGCAGCTACGCGCTGATGAGCTTCGTCATGACCGGCGCTCCGCTGGCCATGGTCGGTTGCGGCCTGTCGGAGACCGATGCGACGCTCGGCATCTCCTGGCACGTCATGGCGATGTTCGCGCCAAGCTTCTTCACCGGCTCGCTGATCCATCGCTTCGGCGCCGAACGCATTGTGGCTACCGGCCTGGTCCTGCTCATCGGCTGCGCCATTGTCGCTCTGTCGGGCCTGGCGCTGTGGCAATTCTGGACGTCGCTGATCCTGCTCGGCCTTGGCTGGAATTTTGGCTTCATCGGCGCCACGGCGATGGTGGCGGCCAGTTACCGGCCGTCGGAAAAGGGCAAGGTGCAAGGCTTCCACGACTTCGTCCTGTTTGGCTCCGTCGCCTGCGCCTCGCTGATGTCGGGCATGGTGTACAACGCCTGGGGTTGGGAAATGCTGAACTGGATGGTCTTCCCGGTCACCGTTTTGTGCTTCGTGGCGCTCGGCGCACTCAAGCTGACGGGCTTGCGCAAAGCCGACGCCTGATCCCTCCGCCGCTTCACCTGACACGGCGCTGTCAGCATGATCCCGGCCGAATTTCCCGCGCCGGAACAAAAATATTGCGTCTGTGCCTATTGTTATGAAACCGTGTGCCCCGACTGGCCGTTGAAGCCATGCTCATATGCGGCCACCGCATTTCGGTTCATAGCAAGGGGTTTTCACGATGTTTTCAGTCAAGGTTCTGGCCGGCGCGGCATTGGCGCTCGGCATCACGGCGGTTTCCGCCAGTGCCCAGGTGGTTGTCTCTTCCAAGATCGACACCGAGGGCGGCGTGCTCGGCAACATCATCCAGCTCGTTCTCAACGCCAACAACATCAAGACATCAGACCGTATCCAGCTCGGCGGCACGCCGGTGGTGCGCAAGGCGATCACCGCCGGTGAGATCGACATCTATCCCGAATACACAGGCAACGCCGCCTTCTTCTTCGAGAAGGCCGACGACCCGGTCTGGAAAGATGCCGCCAAGGCCTATGAGACAGCCAAGAAGCTCGACTACGACGCCAACAAGATCGTCTGGCTGTCGCCGTCGCCCGCCAACAACACCTGGGCGATCGCGCTGCGAAAGGAAGTCGCCGAAACCAACAAGCTCGCCACGCTCACCGACTTCGGCAAATATGTCGCGGGCGGCGGTCAGGTGGTGCTGGCGGCTTCCGCTGAGTTCGTCAACTCGGCTGCCGCCCTGCCGGCCTTCCAGACCACCTATGGCTTCACACTGAAGCCTGAGCAGCTGATCACCCTCTCGGGCGGCGACACGGCGGCAACCATCGCCGCAGCCGCCAACCAGACCAATGGCGCCAATGCAGCCATGGTCTACGGCACCGATGGCGGCATCGCACCGTCCGGGCTCGTCGTGCTCGACGACGACAAGGGCGTGCAGCCGGTCTACCAGCCGGCGCCGATCATCCGCGAAGCGGTGCTGAAGGAACATCCCGAGATCGAGACGCTGCTGAAGCCGGTCTTCGCCAAGCTCGACCTCGTCACGCTGCAGGAACTGAACGGCCGCGTGCAGGTCGGCGGCGAGCCGGTCAAGGGCGTCGCCGAAGACTTCCTGAAGAAGAACGGCTTCCTGAAGTAGGACGATTCCGGCGCGGCGCTTTCGTGGCGCGCCGGATCGACTGACGGGGGGAGGGCGTGAACATCCGCTTCGACAAGCTCGGCGTGGTCATTGCCGCGATATCGGCCTACGCGACTTTTGCCGCGCCCTTTGCCACATTCCGCGCCAACCGCATCGTCCCCGGCCAGGCGCGCTCGATTCTCGACGCGCTGCCGGCAACGACCGGGATGCTGCTGCTCGCCATCATTGTCGTTGCCGCACTCATTGCTCTGTTCAAGACACCGCTTGTGCTGCGCCTTGCCGCCAGCGTGGTGGCGCTTGCCGCGCTCGCGCTGCTGATCGGCGTCGCCGGTACATTTCTCACGCCGGCGGGCAACACCTTTGCGAGAATTTCGCCGGCCTCCGGTTTCTGGATTCTCATCTTTGCTTTCACGCTTTTGCTGGCCGACGTGCTGACAAGGCTGAACCTGTCGCCATTGGCACGGGTTGGCGTGCTGGTCGCGGCCAGCGCGGCGATCGGTCTTTTGCTGATTTCGGGCAGCTGGAACGACCTTTCCATCCTGAAGGAATACGCCAACCGCGCCGACAGTTTCTGGGCCGAAGGCTCCAAGCACGTGACGCTGGCGCTCGGTTCGCTGGCTGCCGCGGTGATCGTCGGTCTGCCGCTCGGAATCCTGTGCCATCGCGTCGAAAGGCTGCGCGCCGGCGTGCTCAACGTGCTCAACATCATCCAGACCATTCCCTCGATCGCGCTGTTCGGCCTGCTGATCGCGCCGCTCGGCTGGGTTGCCACGCATGTGCCGGGGGCTGCCGCGCTCGGCATTCGCGGCATCGGCACGGCACCGGCTTTCGTCGCGCTGTTTCTTTATTCGCTGCTGCCGGTGGTGGCCAACACCGTGGTCGGTCTCGCCGGCGTGCCACGGGCCGCCAACGACGCGGCGCGCGGCATGGGCATGACCGACAGGCAGCGCCTGTTCGGCGTCGAGTTTCCGCTGGCTTTTCCTGTCATCCTCACCGGCATCCGCATCGTTTTGGTTCAGAACATCGGCCTTGCCACCATTGCCGCGCTGATCGGTGGTGGCGGGTTCGGCGTTTTCGTTTTCCAGGGCGTCGGCCAGACGGCGATGGACCTGGTGCTGCTCGGCGCGGTGCCGACGGTCGCACTCGCCTTTGCCGCCGCCATCATCCTCGATGCGGTGATCGAAATGACTGCCACCAAGCGCAGGGTTGAAACGGCATGATCGAGATCGAAGGCATTACCAAGCGCTATGACGCGACAACGGTGGTCGATGACGTTTCGATGGTCATCGAGCCGCGCACCATCGCCGTCATTGTCGGCACGTCCGGTTCCGGCAAGACGACGCTGCTGCGCATGATCAACCGGCTGGTCGAGCCGACCTCGGGCATCATCAAGCTCGACGGCGCCGACAATCGTTCGCTGCCCGGTTACGAACTGCGCCGCAGCATCGGCTACGCCATCCAGGGCCACGGCCTGTTTCCGCATCGCACGGTGGCGCAGAACATTGCCACCGTGCCGGTGTTGCTCGGCTGGGACAAGGCCCGCATCAAGGCCCGGGTCGACGAACTGATGACCCTCTATCAGCTTGATCCCGAAGCGTTCGGGCCGCGCTACCCGCACGAACTGTCCGGCGGCCAACAGCAGCGCGTCGGCGTTGCCCGCGCGCTCGCCGCCGAGCCCAACGTGCTGTTGATGGACGAACCGTTCGGCGCGTTAGACCCGATCATCCGCACCAAGGCGCAGGAGGATCTGCTGGCGATCCAGAAGCGCTTCGGCACCACCATCATCCTCGTCACCCACGACATGGAAGAGGCCGTGCATATGGGTGACAAGATCGCGGTGATGGATGCCGGCAAGCTGGTGCAATACGCCAAACCCGCCGAGATCCTGGCAAAGCCGGCAAGCGCCTTCGTCGAGACCCTTGTAGGCGCCAGCGAAAGGCCATTCCGGTTGCTTTCGCTCGGCCGCGTCCGCGATGCCGTGGAGAAGGGCTCAGCCGAAGGCGAGGCGATCCCCGGCGACGCCAGCCAGCGCGACGCGCTGGCCGAACTGCTATGGTCGGGCCGGCCGGCCCTGCCGGTCAAAGGGGCCGACGGCAAGCCGCTTGGCCGCGTCACGGTCGACGGTTTGGTGAAACGCGCGGCGAGGCCGGCATGAAAGCCTGGCTTCCATCGCTGCTCAGGCTTGCCCTGGTGGTGCTGCTCGTCGCCTTCGTCACCAATCCCGGCTGGTTCGAGCCGCTGCTGAAGCCGCTGACCGAGAACAATGCGCCGGTGATCTACAACCAGGGCAGCCTGCTGACGTTGACATTGCTGCATCTGCGCACCGTTCTGATCGCCACCGTGGCCGCGACCATCGTAGCGGTCGCGCTTGCCATTCTGGTCACCAGGCCCGCCGGCGCCGAATTCCTGCCGCTGTCGCGCAGCCTGGTCAACATCGGCCAGACCTTTCCGCCGGTGGCGGTGCTGGCGCTCGCGGTGCCGGCCGTAGGCTTTGGCGAGAAGCCGACGCTTATCGCGCTGTTTCTCTACGGCCTGCTGCCGATCTTCGAGAATGCGCTGACCGGCCTGACGACGCTGCCTGCCAATGTCGTCGAGGCGGCGCGCGGTGCGGGCATGACCGGTTGGCAAAGGCTCACCAAGGTCGAGCTGCCGCTCAGCGCCCCGATCATCCTGGGCGGCATCAGGCTGTCGGTGGTGATCAGCCTTGCCACTGCCACCATCGGCTCGACCGTGGCGGCCAAGACGCTCGGCGAAGTGATCATCGCCGGGCTGTTGTCGAATAATCTCGCCTTCATCCTGCAGGGTGGCCTGATCGTGGCAGCCCTTGCCGTGCTGATCTATGACGGTCTGTCGGCGATCGAGCGCTACACGGCGCGCCGCATGGGCCGGGAGGCAGAGTAGTTCGCGAACTCACCTGGCGTTCGCAGGAAGCAGTTCTATATGCATGCGGCCAATGTCGGTATGGGTGCGAAAGAGGAAACTCTTGCCGCCGTGGCCGTTGGCTCACTGCCATCGTCTCTTCAGGGCATCGTGGATGGTATGTCCAACGAGGCAGCAAAATGGGAAGCGAAGATGCAGCTTCTCGGCTCGAGTGAGTACTATTGGGACACTCCTTGGGTGCTCGTCATGGCTGCAGTCATGCAGTTGAGTGATCAGATCGACCTCTGATTGAAGCTGATGCGCTATGGCGCGCTACTCGCGGCAATGAAGGCGTCAATCGGGCCAAAGAACCTCGGCTGTTCTGCTATGATCTTCTCGTCGCTCCATTCCCACCAGCGGATAGCAAGCAATCTCGCAATCTGGTCGTCAGTAAACCTGTTCCGGATGAACTTAGCAGGATTTCCGGCGACGATCGCGTAGGGTGCTACGTCCTTCGTTACGATCGAGCCTGCTCCGACAACGGCACCATCACCAATCGTTATTCCTGGCATGATGATTGCGCGTCGTCCGATCCATACATCGTTGCCGATTTCGGTCGGTCCGTTGACCACCAGATCACTATAGGCAACCATCGACTTTGTCATGAGAGCTCGGAACGGGAAAGTTGAGACAAAGTGCGTCGGATGATTAGCGCGACCAAGGAATAGGACTTCCTCCGCTATAGAGCAGAATGCTCCTATTCTTAGCGGCGAGGTTTCATCGCACCAATAGATATTGCTGGTCTTCACGCTGTATGTCCTGCGCCCAACTGATGCATGTTGCGGCAGAGCTTCCGGATTTGGAACTCGTCTAAGCCCAAGCTTGGTCATAAGTTCTCTTGCAAATCCCATTTGTGCCTAAGCCATTTTGGTTGGAGGTTTGACTTCGTTCATGCGCTCAACGTTTCTACACGAAGCGGACACGTCGCGGCACCTATTTGGCCCTACACCGCCAACGGAAACGCAACGGCACGGCGTCGACCTTGTTCGTCGCCAAGAAGTTTCTATTTCGAAGATATCCGAAGACGCGAGTCGTCTCTGCCTGGATTCTGTCAGTGACCCGCTACTTTCTGTGGGCGACCGAGCGAATTGGATCAAGTTCGCAGGGCCGTTGCTCTCAGAAGCGAGCTGGGCCTGGCCGCAGAGCGCGGGCATTGGTCGTGTTGCACCTGTTCTGACCTAACCAACGAACGAGCAACTGGCTGGACTCAGCGGACTGCGCTTTCAGGGCCGCCACAAGCCCTTCAGTGCCGGGCATGGTCCGACCTGAATAAATTCAATCGGTTTGCAAGAAGGCATTACGGCGAAAGCCGGGCAAAAACCGAACAATATCTTGACGTTCGCAGCCCCGTTTCGCATACACCGCTGCGAAGGGTCGGATTCCGTCTGAGGAATCCGGTCTCTGTCTCAACGGCCCAGGGAGGGGTTCTTTTGGGCCATCAATCGAGGAAAATCCGGCAATGACAATTATTTCCGCCGTCATCGCCTGCGGCCTGCTTTCAATCCTTTACGCCATCTGGGCGACACGTTCGGTCCTTGCGGCCGATCAGGGCAATGCACGCATGCAGGAAATCTCCGCGGCTATCCGCGAGGGCGCACAAGCCTATCTGGCGCGTCAGTACACCACCATCGCCATCGTTGGCGTCGTCGTCCTCGTGCTCGCCTGGTGGTTGCTGTCCATCACCGCCGCGATCGGCTTCCTGATCGGCGCCGTGCTTTCGGGCGCCGCCGGCTTCATCGGCATGCATGTCTCCGTTCGCGCCAACGTTCGCACGGCGCAGGCCGCATCGAACAGCCTCGCCGCCGGCCTCGACATCGCGTTCAAATCGGGCGCCATCACCGGTATGCTGGTTGCTGGCCTGGCCCTGCTCGGCGTCTCGATCTACTACCTCGTCCTGACCCACTTCATGGGCCTTCAGCCCAATGACCGCATCGTCATCGACTCGCTGGTCTCGCTCGGCTTCGGCGCATCGCTGATCTCGATCTTCGCCCGTCTCGGCGGCGGCATCTTCACCAAGGGTGCGGATGTCGGCGGCGATCTCGTCGGCAAGGTTGAAGCCGGTATTCCCGAAGATGATCCGCGCAACCCGGCCACCATCGCCGACAATGTCGGCGACAATGTCGGCGACTGCGCCGGCATGGCCGCCGACCTGTTCGAAACCTATGCGGTGACGGTCGTCGCCACCATGGTTCTCGGCGCCATCTTCTTCGGTGGCACCGCCGTTCTGGGTGCCGTCATGCTCTATCCGCTCGCGATCTGCGGCGCCTGCATCCTGACCTCGATCGTCGGCACCTTCTTCGTCAAGCTCGGCTCCAACGGCTCGATCATGGGCGCACTCTACAAGGGCCTGATCGTCACCGGCCTCTTGTCCATCGTCGGTCTCGGCGTCGCCACCTCGGTGTGCCTCGGCTGGGGCGAGATCGGCACCGTCGCCGGCATGGCCATCACCGGCAAGAACCTGTTCATCTGCGGCCTGATCGGCCTCGTGGTGACCGGTCTCATCGTCGTGATCACCGAGTACTACACCGGCACCAACAAGCGCCCGGTCAACTCCATCGCCCAGGCGTCGGTCACCGGTCACGGCACCAACGTCATCCAGGGCCTTGCGGTCTCGCTGGAATCGACGGCGCTGCCGGCGATCGTCATCGTCGGCGGTATCATCTCGACCTATCAGCTCGCCGGCCTCTTCGGCACGGCGATCGCGGTCACGACGATGCTCGGGCTTGCCGGCATGATCGTTGCGCTCGACGCCTTCGGCCCGGTCACCGACAATGCCGGCGGCATTGCCGAAATGGCCGGCCTGCCCAAGGAAGTGCGTCAGTCCACCGACGCGCTCGACGCGGTCGGCAACACCACCAAGGCGGTGACCAAGGGTTACGCCATCGGTTCGGCCGGTCTCGGCGCATTGGTGCTGTTTGCCGCCTACTCGAACGACCTGAAGTTCTTTGCCGCCAACGGCGACAAATATCCATACTTCCAGGGCATGGGCGAGATCTCCTTCGATCTCTCCAACCCTTACGTCGTCGCCGGCCTGATCTTCGGCGGCCTCATCCCGTATCTGTTCGGCGGCATCGCCATGACGGCTGTCGGCCGTGCGGCGGGCGCCATCGTCGAGGAAGTGCGCAAGCAGTTCCGCGAGGATCCGGGCATCATGGCCGGCACCTCGAAGCCGAACTACGCCCGTGCGGTCGATCTGCTGACCAAGGCGGCCATCCGCGAGATGATCATCCCGTCGCTGCTGCCGGTGCTGGCACCGCTCGTCGTCTATTTCGGCGTGCTGCTGATCTCGGGCTCGAAGGCGTCCGCCTTTGCGGCCCTTGGCGCCTCGCTGCTCGGCGTCATCGTCAATGGCCTGTTCGTCGCCATCTCGATGACCTCGGGCGGCGGCGCCTGGGACAACGCCAAGAAGTCCTTCGAAGACGGCTTTGTCGACAAGGACGGCGTCAAGCATCTCAAGGGTTCCGAGGCGCACAAGGCCTCGGTGACCGGCGACACGGTCGGCGATCCCTACAAGGACACCGCCGGTCCGGCCGTCAACCCGGCGATCAAGATCACCAACATCGTGGCGCTCCTGCTGCTGGCCGTGCTCGCACACGGCTGATCACGGAGCATTGGTCGAGACAAAACCCGCGGGAGCGATCCCGCGGGTTTTTCGTTGAGCGAAGCCGACGTCGACGATTCATTTCGACCTTCGCAGTGCGTGCGGTGATACGCCGGCATCTCATCCAGGTCTCGTGTTTTGGCGACTGGAGGCACACTGGCAGGCATGGCCTTGCCTTGACCGTGGGCCAAAACAAAAACCCACAGGATCGCTCCCGCGGGTTTTTGGTCGCCTGAGATAATGCTGCCCTCCTCAAAGGGGAGGCAGGCCTGAGATCAGGGAGTGCCGCCGCCGGGAATGCCGGGGGCCAGCTTGCTGGCGCCGTTGATGATCTGGCTGAGGAAGTTCTGGTCCTTGCCGCCGGTTGGGGTGGTGCGCGAGACGAAGTCGAACATCTTGCCGTCCTTCAGCCCGTAATTGGCTATCTGGGTGACGCGACCGTCGGCGCCGAAATAGACCGCCAGCACCTTCTGATCGATGAGCCGCGGCTTGTCGAAGGCGACGTAGCGCTTGCGCGTTTGCGAAATGTAATAGAAGGCCTCGTTGTCGAAGGTCGCCGTCGTCGATGGCGTGCCGAGCGCCAGAAGCACTTGCTCGCGGCTGGAACCGACGGGCACCGAATCGATTGCCTGCTGGTCGATGACGTAACCCTGCGTCAGCGTCTCGCTGGGGCTGAGGTCACCGATCATCTTGTTGGTGTGGCAGGCGGACAGCGCCGAAACAATCACCAGCAGCGAGATTGCGCCAGCGGGCCTGGACGAGAAGGTCGACTTGAAATTCAGCGCGCGCAACAACAACTCCATTAGCTGGCCGCAACTTGCGCTGGGCCGCGAAACCGGTAAACCAGCTTGCTTGCCGATGCAACAAGGCCACTTCAACAAACGGTCCCCAGGAGACCATCCCCAATGTTCCAGCGCTTTTTTGGCCGCGAACGCCACGCCAACCGCGCTATCACCGAGGCGCTTTACGCACAAATCGTGGCGGCGGCGCGGCAGACCGTGTTTTATTCCCACTGGAATGTGCCCGACACGCCGCTCGGCCGTTTCGAGATGCTGTCGCTACACATGTTCCTGTTCCAGCATCGGTTGCGCGGTGAGGGCGGCGTGGCGCAAGAGGTCGCTCAGGTGCTGATCGACGAGTTCTTCCTCGACGTCGATCATTCGCTGCGGGAGTTGGGAATTGGCGACGTTGGTGTGCCCAAACGCATGAAAAAGCTGGCAAAGATGTTTTATGGCCGAACCGCCGCCTATGACGATGCCCTGGAAAGAAACGACCATGATGGGCTCACCGCAGCCCTTGCCCGTAATGTCAGGCCCGACGCCGGCGTCTGGCCGGAAGCATCGCTGCTGGCTGACTATGTCACCGACGCCTGCAACCAGCTGGCCGCTCAGACACCCGAATCGATTGTCTCCGGCACGTTGGCCTTTCCCGTCGCCAAGGGAGGTGAACAATGAAGCACGTTGACCCGCAAAGCCCGGTATCCTTCCGCGCTAATGTCACTCGCCTGCCGCAGAAGGGTCTGCCGGTGGTTATCGAGGCCGATGCCGCACAGCGTGCGGCGCTGGCCGAGGAGCACGGGCTGATTTCGGTCGAATCCTATCGCGCCGAGCTTCTGGTGGCGTCATGGAAGCGCAATGGCGTGAAGATCAGCGGTCGCATCGAAGCCGACATCACCCAGGCCTGCATCGTCACGCTCGAGCCTGTCGAAGCGCATATCGACGAACCGGTCGAAGCTCTGTTGCTGCCCGAGGACTCCAAGCTTGGACGGCAGGGTTTCGATGGTGGTGGCGAGATCCTGCTCGACGCGGAAGGCCCTGACAGTCCCGAAACATTTTCCGGTGACACGATCGATGTCGGGGCACTTGCCGAACAGTACTTCGGACTGGCCATCGACCCTTATCCGCGCAAGCAGGGCGCCTCGCTGAATGCCGGCAGCGAGACCGAACCGGCGGAGAATGAATTCCAGCAAAAACTGCGATCCTTGCTGGGAAAATCCTGAAAACCTCGCCCGCGACGGAAAAGTCGGTTGTGCGGCAGCCCAAAACCGTTATTTTCGCCGAACCTTCGCGGTCGCTAAAGCGACCTGCCGCCTAACCGTGAGATAAATAACCGCGTGATCAGGATTTCCATCGATGCCATGGGCGGCGATCACGGACCAGCCGTGGTCATTCCAGCGCTCATGACGGTCGCGACCCGCCGTCCCGATATCCGCTTCGTCATCTTCGGGCGTGAGGAAGTGGTACGCCCCGAACTCGCCAAGTTTCCCAAGCTCGCCGAGGTCAGCGAGTTCGTCCATTGCGAGATAGCGGTCAGGATGGACGACAAGCCGAGCCAGGCGCTGCGCCACGGCCGCTGGAAGTCGTCGATGTGGAAGGCCGTCGAAGCGGTCAAGGCGGGCACGGCGGACGCCTGCATCTCGGCCGGCAACACCGGCGCGCTGATGGCGATGTCTAAATTCTGCCTGCGTACCATGGCCACCATCGATCGCCCGGCGATCGCGGCACTTTGGCCGACATTGCGCGGCGAGAGCGTGGTGCTGGACGTCGGCGCCACCATCGGCGCCGATGCGCACCAGCTGATCGATTTTGCCATTCTCGGCACCGGCATGGCGCGCTCGGTCTTCGGCATTGCCCGGCCCAGCGTCGGCCTGCTCAATGTCGGCGTCGAGGAGATCAAGGGCCAGGAAGAGGTCAAGGAGGCCGGGCGCATGCTGCGCGAAGCCAATATGGCCTCGATGAACTATCATGGTTTCGTCGAGGGCGACGACATCGGCAAGGGCGTGGTCGACGTTGTCGTGACTGAAGGCTTTGCCGGCAACATCGCGCTGAAGACGGCGGAAGGCACGGTGCGTCAGATCTCCGGCTATCTGCGCGCGGCAATGAGCCGGACCCTGATGGCCAGGATCGGCTATATCTTCGCCAAGGGCGCCTTCGATCGCCTGCGCGAAAAAATGGACGTCGGTCGCTCCAATGGCGGCGTCTTCCTGGGGCTGAACGGCATCGTGGTGAAAAGCCATGGTGGCGCCGACTCGGACGGTTTCGCCGCGGCGATCGAACTCGGCTACGACATGGTGCGCAACAATCTGCTCGACCGCATCGAAGCCGACCTCGACCTGTTCCATGCGCGCAACCCGCATGCCCTGACAGCTAGGAAATCCGACGTCGTCACCGACGCAAAGGAATAGGAAAGAACCTTGATCAGATCAGTCGTGCGCGGCACGGGCGCCGCGCTGCCCCGCCGAATCATGAAGAATGCCGATTTCGAAGGCATGGTCGAAACCTCCGACGAGTGGATCGCCCAGCGCACCGGTATTCGCCAGCGCCATATCGCAGCCGATGACGAGACGACGGCTTCGCTGGGAGAAGCGGCGGCGCGTGCCGCACTTGCCAATGCGGGTCTTACGCCCGCCGACATCGATCTGATCGTGCTGGCGACCTCGACGCCCAACAACACATTTCCGGCCACCGCTGTCGAGATCCAGAACCGGCTCGGCATGCATCACGGCTTTGCCTTCGACATGCAGGCGGTCTGCTCCGGCTTCGTCTATGCCGTGGCCACCGCCGATCTCTACATCCGCGGCGGCCAGGCCAAGCGCGTCCTGGTGATCGGCTCGGAAACATTCTCGCGCATCCTCGACTGGAGCGACCGCTCGACCTGCGTGTTGTTCGGCGACGGCGCCGGTGCCTTGATCCTGGAAGCAGGCGAGGGCGCTGGCACGATCGCCGACCATGGCGTCCTGGCGGCCAGCCTGCGCTCCGACGGTACGCACAAGGACAAGCTTTTCGTCGACGGCGGGCCGTCGACCACGGGCACGGTCGGCCACCTCCGGATGGAGGGCCGCGAAGTCTTCAAGCATGCGGTAGGCATGATCACCGACGTCATCGAGGCGACGTTCTCGCAAGCCGGCATATCGGCCGATGATCTCGACTGGTTCGTGCCGCACCAGGCCAATAAACGAATTATTGACGCTTCCGCCAAGAAGCTCGGGATAGCTGAGCAAAAGGTGGTGGTTACGGTCGATTTGCACGGTAACACCTCGGCAGCTTCCGTGCCGCTGGCGCTTTCGGTGGCCGTCGCCGACGGCCGCATCAAGAAGGGCGATCTCGTCCTTCTGGAAGCGATGGGCGGCGGCTTCACCTGGGGCGCTGTTCTGGTTCGCTGGTAAGTGCCGAACGGTCCGGTTTCGGTCCTTGACCTTGCCGGATCAATTACTTAGGCTCTGCCGCTGTTGTGCAGAATTTTATGTTTTGAGCTGATGGGACGGTCGCATGGGGGGAAAGACACTTACGCGCGCCGACCTTGCCGAGGCAGTTTACCGGAAGGTCGGCCTGTCGCGCACTGAATCGGCCGAACTCGTCGAAGCGGTGCTGGACGAAATCTGTGAAGCGATCGTCCGCGGCGAGACTGTGAAGCTGTCGTCCTTCGCGACATTCCACGTCCGCTCCAAGAACGAGCGCATCGGCCGCAACCCCAAGACCGGCGAAGAAGTGCCGATCCTGCCGCGCCGGGTGATGACCTTCAAGTCGTCGAACGTGCTGAAGAGCCGTATTCTTCGCTCGCACCAAAGCGGCAAGGCCAAAAGCGGCAAGTAACGCCACTGCGCGGTTGAAAACCGCCGCCGCCATGACGCCGGGCTTGAATATTGCTTCATAAACCGCTGAAATAAGGCCCGATTCGGCAGGGTAAGCCGGATCATCGTCCAGCGTGAGGATTCGCCCATGGACAAGAGCCCGGACGCCTTTCGAACCATCAGCGAGGTCGCCGAAGATCTCGATCTGCCGCAGCATGTGCTGCGCTTCTGGGAAACGCGTTTCAATCAGATCAAGCCGATGAAGCGCGGCGGCGGCCGTCGTTACTACCGGCCGCAGGATGTCGAACTGATCAAGGGCATCCGCCACATGCTTTACGACCAGGGTTACACCATCAAGGGCGTGCAGAAGCTGTTGCGCGAGAACGGCAATCATTTCCTGGTCGCCATCGGCAATGGCGACATGGCCGCCGTCGAGGCGATCTCGCAGCGCAGGCAGGCCGATCAGGTGCCGCTGACGCCTGCAGCCCAGCCGCGCGGCATGGACGACGAACTGGTTGGCCAGCCGCGGGTCAAACCCAGCCGCCGCTTTTTCGGCCTGGGCAAGAGCGACGAGGACGGTCCGGTGCAACCGGACGCATCGAAACTCTCGCGCGACAATCGAGCGTTGCTGCAGGAGGCGCTGTTCGATCTCCTGGAATGCAAGCGCCTGCTCGACCAGGTGCGCTGACAGAAGCGGCATCGATATTTCGAAAACCGGAACCCGTTTTCCGGTGAGGCGTTACGTTTCCTTCTGCAAGTGAAGGAAACACATCATGGCATCATTTTCGACCCTCTCGGACATCGATCTCGACAGGCAGGTCGCGGCTCTCACCAAGGAACTGGCCAGCTTGAAGAGGGCTGTGGCCAAGCGAGGCGGCGCCTACTACGAAGACGGCCGCGATGCCGCGCTCGACACCTATTCCGATCTTGCCGGGCATTTGCGCGATGCCATGCCGGCAATCCGCAAACAGGGCAGGGTGATTGAGAAGTCGGCCCGCGACCATCCGGCGGCCGCCGCCGCGGTCGGTCTTGTGGTGCTCGGTCTTGTTGCCAGCCTGCTGTTCAGCCGGCGCTGAGCTGCGACCCTTGGTATCCTTTCCGGAACAATGACGGAAGAAGATAGCGGCCGCCCTTCGGAGCGGTCGCTGTCATCTTTATCGGGTTCTGCCTAGTTCGCGAGCTTGGCGCGAAGCGCGTCGGCATAGAGGCGCACAGCCCCCTTGTGCTGCCGGCGCAGGAAGTCGGATTGGTCGAGCCGCCAGAGCCGCTCGATTTCGCCGGCGAACGCCGGATTGGTGCAGGTGCCATAGCCAGCGCCGGGATAGACGACGATCTCGCCAGCGTAGAGACAATTGTCGGTGACCAGGAAGTCGATGCGGATGTAGTCGAGGTTGCCGGCGATGGCAGGGACGATCGATACCGCCTGGCGGACATAGTCGAGAAGTCGCGCATTGACGGGCACCGCCTGATCCTCGCGAGGATAGTCCGGATCGCGCCCGGGCAGTGGATTGGCTTCCCGATCCAAAAGCAGCGAACGCTGCGCGGTCTTGTCCTCGACCCAGGCATGCGTGACCACGCCGCCGCAAACATGCACCTTGATGTCGGTTGCGATCCTTGTGCCGGAAAGCGCCAGCCGCTCTTCCACGAAAACGGTGCGAACGACAGGCCAATAGGCCCATTCGCCATCGCGGCGGCCATAACGTTTTCTCAGCCAGTGCCTCGCCTTGGCGATGATGTGGCCGCGATTGGGGTCGCCACTGGCAACGAATATGTTCATCGCGCAGCCGTGGTTTGTCTTGACGACGACATCGCCGGCCAGCAGGTCGAGAGGAATGTCGGCAGGGTCGCGCCCGGACCAGAGCGTTCGTGGCAAGGCAAGTTCGGGGCAGGCGCTGCTTATATGAGCCTTGGCAGCGAGCTTGTCGGTCAGTGTTACGAACAGTGGATTGCGATCGAGGATTTTTCGCCAGAGCAACATTTCATGGTATGTTTCGGGCACGGCCGGATTGGGCAGGTAACCGAGTTTTTTCACGAACCGCACCGTAAGCGCGGGATGGCGAACGGTCAGCAACAGCCGCGCGACCGACAGAATAATCCGTCCTGTCCAGGAAGAATTGGCCTTGGCCGTCATCAGGGATACCCGGCCGTTATTGGCTGAGTCCGATCCGGGGAGATCGCCGGTCAGATATATCCCATCCGTATCGCGATTTGCGCTTTCGCAAAAGGTTTCGCAGGCGCCGCGGCGTCGGATTTGCGTGAATTATCGATCCAGTCCGCGATCGAGCCTCAAGGATCAGAGAAGGCCGGCCCGAACAACAAGCCAAGGCCGGTCTTCTCGTTGGTAGTCAGCGGTATTTAGGCCTTGTGGCTCATCTTCTTCACGTGGTGATGATGATGGTGGTGGTGATGGCGAACGTAGTGGTGATGATGACGATGATGACGATGATGCTTGGCCATCGGGGCCGCATCCGCGCTCGTTGCGCCGATCACCGGCACCGTGAAAGCCAATGCGACTGCAAGCCCGAGGGCCGAGAGGAGGGACTTCTTCATGGATCGTTTCCTTTTCTTTCGCGGGCGTCTATGAATCGGGGCGATAGCCCGGCCGCCGCGAATGGGATTACGCTCCCGAATTTTTTCGTCAGTATTTCCCGATTGTAGAATTTTGTTTCTGGACTGTTTCTGGGGAATCCGGGCTGCCACCACCATCCGCGGCAAGGTCGAAGGGCGGCGACTTGGCCGCCTGTTTTGACTACATCGGCGGAACGACACCATTGTTTCCGACCACGACGCGACTGCTGCTCAGCGTGCCGTCGCTGTCCCGCTGAGCGGTAACGAAGACCGTAGCGCCCGGCTTGAGATCGGTCGGCGTGGCCGGCGCGAAGGTGACGACAGGCGTGTTGTCGGGGATCGAAATCTTCTTGGTCTGGCCATTGTCATAGGTCAGCGTGACCGCTCGCCCGCTTATGTCGGTGACGTCGGCGACGGTACCGTTTGTCATCCGGCTGTTTGGCTGCAGGTCCCAGGGACGGTCACCCTCGCCAGTGCCTTTCAACGCGGCCGGGAAAACCACCACCTCCAGGGCACCGCTGCCGCCATCCGCTTTCGACACGGAGGCAATGCCGAGGAAATCGCCCTGCTTGATGTCTTTTACGGATGCGTTGGCGACGCCCGAGATCTTCCAGTCGGCATTGAGCTTGATCGCTGAAGTATCGCCCTGGCGGGTTTTCACGGTCAGCAGCGATGGCTCGAAACTGACCACAGTGCCGCGCACCCGCTGCGCGTCCGCCGCTTGAGCGCTGCCCATACCGGCAATGGAAAGGCTGGAGATCGTGCCGAGCACGACCATGAGTGTCTTCAAGTTCATTGCAGAGATCCTTCCGGGAACGAGCTGGCTGGAACCGGATGGTTTTCACGCCAGCGACTTGGGGATAACGAACGAGCGGGGCGAAACTGCCGGGGCACAGGGCGATTGGACGGTCAAAACAACTTGATCGCGACGTGTGCGCGATCCCGTGGTTCACGATCCCGTGACGGTCCGTTTGGCTCTTGGCAAATCGCTGCCGAGCGGGCATCTTCCCGATCGTCTCAGGCAACACTCCTCATTTGATCAAACTCTTTCAGTCATGGAGTTGCCAATGCCCCATAATGCAAGAAGCGAAGCCCTCTCCGAACCGGCAACCAACGGGAGCGGGCCAGACTACAGCACCCTCAGAGCGATGCGGGAGACCCGCGGCTACAGCGTGGAAAAGCTTTCCCTGACATGCGGTCTGGCGGTCGACGAGATTGAGGATATCGAGAACGGCAGGATAACGGATCCGTCGAAGCTGCGTCGTATTGTGTCCGCGCTTCGACTTCCCCAGGAGGCTCTGATCACCCCGGCTGTGCCGACGCCGGCGGCGCAAGGTCGATCCCTGGCATAAATCAGCACCAGGCATTTCAGAGAACCCGCCAAGGCCCCTTGGCGGGTTTCTTGTACCTGCCGCAGCGTTCTGCTTCAGCCTGGCGCTTGCCGATCTGTGTATCGCACGTGCTTATGCACGCTGCGGCCTCGGCTGCTGAACCGTAATCTGCCGTCCATCAAGTTTTGAACCATGGGTTTTTCGATATGAGCCTGGACTCCGTTCGTGCCTTCTTCGCCGCCCACGCACCCGACATCGATGTCATCGTGACCGAGGCGAGCTCGGCTACCGTGGCATTGGCGGCTGAGGCGCATGGCGTGCTGCCGGCACAGATCGCCAAGACGATCTGCCTGCGCGTCGGCGACCGCACCATGCTGGTGGTGACCAGCGGCATCGCCAGGCTGGACAACCGCAAGTTCAAGGACCAGTTCGGCGGCAAGCCGCGCATGCTCGACGCCGCGGAGGTTGTCGAAGCCACGAGCCACCCGGTCGGCGGTGTCTGCCCGTTCGGCCTGCCGGCGCCGCTGCCGGTCTATTGCGACGTATCGCTGCGCGAATTCGAAGAGGTGGTGCCTGCGGCAGGCGCTACCAATGCTGCCGTTCGGATTGCGCCACAGCGCATGGTTAACCTCACCGGCGCCGAATGGGTGGATGTCTGCCAAGGTTAGGTCAGGACCCAACCCCGAGCTCAAGCCTGAGAGGACACGTTCCGGGATTTTGTCCTGATCCGATTTGGCCGGTCTGACCGGCGTATCTGGAGAGGCGGACTTTGGGGGAAAGTCCTGCTTAAATTGGTCGGAGTGGCCGGATTCGAACCGACGACCCCTTGACCCCCAGTCAAGTGCGCTACCGGGCTGCGCTACACTCCGGACCGGTCGCGATGTATCGTGATAACCCCGTGCGGGTCAACCGAATTCCGCGACTTTTATCCTGCTGCGATTGCGGGTGCCGGCGAGTCCTGCAAGGCGGGCCGCAACAGCCGCTGGTGCCTGTATTCCAGCGCGATGGCACCCCAGATCAGCCCGAGCAGCAGGTAGACGTGGCGCCAGTGGTCGATATCGATGAAGGTGCCGAGCCCGATATTGCCGATGAAGGCGACATAGGCGCACAGGAGGTAGGGCTGCCACGGCCGGTCGCGCAGCAGGATGCGGAATCCGGCTGCCATCGTCCAGGCGATGAGCGCCAGGAACGACACGAAGCCGAGCCAGCCATAGTCCATCAGCATCTTCAGCCAGATGTCGTGGGTGTCTTCGCCGAAGATCGTGCCGAAGACCAGCGGGCCGATGCCGAACGGATGCTCCATCGCCATCTGGAAGCCGATCCCGTAGCGGGCGAAGCGGCCGAGGCGGGCGGTGTCATAGCTCTGCTCGAGATGGGCGCGGTTGGAAAACATCTCCGACACGCCGGGCAGCTGCAGGATGACGATCATGGCGACGACCAGCAGCGCCAGCGCCGCGATCGTCATCACCACCACGCGCAGCCGGAATTTTCCGCTGGCGCTTTGCAGGAACAGGCAGCCGGTGAGCAGGACGGCCGAGACCGCGAACATGCCCCAGGCGCCGCGCGAGAATGAGAAGAAAATGCCCGCCGTGATGATCAGCAGCGGCACCGCCAAAAGCGGCATGCGCGTCACCGGTCCGGTCAAAAGCAGATAGAGCAGATAGATGCCGGGCAGAACCAGGAACGGGCCGAACACGTTCGGGTCCTGGAAGGCGCCGGCGGCGCGGTCGTATTTGGTGAACATCTCCGCGCCCGGAAAGGCGTGGAAGTAGCCGGCAATGCCAAGCAGCGAGGTCGCCACGGCAGAAACCACATAGGCAATGAAGATCAGCCGGTAGAGGTTAGGCTGCACGGCGGTGATCGATGCGAAGAACACCGCGCTGAAGGCGAGAAACAGCGACACGGCGAGATAGAGCGGCGTGTTGGCGAGATCCGCCATCTGCGTCATCGAGATCATGCCGCCAATGTTCATCGTCACCAGCAGCACCAGGAGTGGGGTGGCCGCGCGGGAAATCCGCAATCCGAAAAGCGCCCAGATGGCGATCAGCCCGGCCATGTAGAGTTCATAGGGCGCCGGCTCGCTGATGACGAAGCCGGACAGCAGAATGCCGAGGAAGACCGCGCCCGAGGAAATCAGCGCGATCAGCTTGGCGTTGACCGCCGCGCGCGGCACATCATGGCTGATCGCGCTCAATAGGCGTTTTCCGTGTTCAAGAGCCGGAGCGGCGTCAGGAACAGGATCCGCAAATCGAACAGCAGCGACCAGTTCTCGATGTAGTAGAGGTCATACTCCGTCCGCATGCGGATCTTCTCGTTGGTGTCCATCTCGCCGCGCCAGCCATTGATCTGCGCCCAGCCGGTGACGCCGGGCTTGACCTTGTGGCGGGCGAAATAGCCGTCGACCACTTCGTTGTAGAGCAAATTATGCGATTGCGCGGCGATGGCATGCGGGCGCGGACCGACCAGCGACAGCGAACCAAAGAGCGAGTTGAAGAACTGCGGCAGCTCGTCGATCGAGGTCTTGCGGATGAAGCGGCCGACGCGGGTGACGCGCGGATCGTTCTTGGTCACCGTCTGCTTGGCGGTCGGGTCGGCCTTGTCCGTATACATCGAACGGAATTTGTAGACCTCGATGATCTCGTTGTTGAAACCGTGCCGCTTCTGGTGAAACAGCACCGGCCCCTTGCTGTCGAGCTTGATGGCGATGGCGGTCGCCAGCATCACCGGCGAGAACACCACGATGCCGATGAGACTGAAGACGATGTCGAAGGCGCGCTTGGCGACCGAATCCCAGTCGTTGATCGGCTTGTCGAAGATGTCGAGCATCGGCACCGAGCCGATGTAGGAATAGGCGCGCGGGCGAAACTGCAGCGCGTTGGAATGCGCCGACAGCCGGATGTCGACCGGCAGCACCCACAGCTTCTTCAGCAACTGCAGCACGCGCGATTCGGCGGTCAGCGGCAGCGACACGATCAGCATGTCGATGCGGGCGATGCGGGCGAATTCGATCAGTTCCGAAATGGTGCCGAGCTTGGGATAACCGGCGACAATCGGCGGCGAGCGCTTGTCGCCGCGATCATCGAAGATGCCGCAGATGCGAATGTCGTTGTAAGGCTGCTTTTCGACCGAGCGGATCAGGATTTCCGCCGCCTTGCCGCCGCCGACGATGACGGCGCGCCGCTCCATGCGGCCATCGCGCGCCCAGGCCCGGATCAGCTTCGACATCACCAGCCTGAGGCCGAAGATGAGAACGAAGCCGATGACGAACCAGGTGCCGAACAAAAGGCGCGAATAGTCTTCCGACATTTTCATGGCGAACGCGGTCAACGCCATCAGCGCGAAGGCGCCAGCCCAGGCCAGCAGCACGCGGCTGAAATTGGCGATGGGCCGCATCAGGGCGACGATCTGGTAGCAGTCGGTGACGTCGAGCAGCACAACGGCAAGGAACGACGCGGCCGCGATCGTCAGCGGATATTGCCAGGCGAGATAGTTGAAGAACCCGACATAATGGAAATAGACGGCGAGCCCGGACAGCAGCAACAACCCGAATTCGACCATGCGCAGGACGCCGCTGACCATGATCGGCGACATGGTATCGCGCCTGTACTGCGAAGCGACCTGGCGGGCGACATCGTTCATGCCGCCGGGCGTGTCGCCATCGGCCGGGCCGTCGAATTTACGCACCGCCTCTGGTGAAAAGCGGCGCGCGGGGTCGATCTCGTTCATGGGGCTTTCCGCAAGCTTCCCTACGGTGAATAGCAAAAGAGAGCTAAGAAACCCTTGAAACAACCCGTGGCTTTGAAACGGCTTGGCCTTGCGTCTATTTGCCGAGCGCGGCGAAGTAGGCCTTCTCGATGTCGGCGGCCATCACATCGGCGCCGAAGCGCGCCTTGAGGTCGGCGTCATCGGGCATCAGGTCGCGATAGGCGGCGGGGTCGGCCAGCGCCTGGCTCATCTTGTCGGCAAGCTCGACCGGGTCGGGCCGGATCAGGGCGGGGGAACCGGTGCCGAAGATCTCCGGAATGCCGCCGACCGCGGTGGCGATCATCGGCTTTCCCGCGGCAAGTGTTTCCAGCACGATATAGGGCATGGCCTCGGCGCGCGAGGGAACGATGACGAGCGCCGCCAGCGCAAAGGCCTCCCTGGCCGGCATCGGCGGCAGGAAGCGGACATGGCGCTCAAGCCCTAGACGCTTCACTTGCGCGTGGTAACGCGGCAGGTCGTCGCCGTCGCCGACCATCACCGCGGTCAGTGCGCGGCCGAACTGGGGGCCGGCGAGGGCCAGTGCATCAATGAAGATGTCCGGTCCCTTCAGGTCGCGCATCATGCCTATATAGAGCAGATCGGCCGCGTCGGGCTCGGTGACCACCGGTTCGAATTCAATGGCGCGCAGGCCGTTATAGACCAGGGCGTTGGGAATGGGTGGCTCGCCGACCTTCCTGCGATAGGTTTGCCGTTCATAGTCGGAGACAAACAGCAGGCAGTCGGTGAAGCGGGCCATGAAGCGCTCGAGCGCGAAGAACAGCTTTCCGGTGGTCGTGTTCTCGTCATAGTGGAGAGAGCCACCATGCGGTGAATAAAGGCGGGCTACGCGAGACCTTGATACCCGCAACAATGAGCCGAACAGACGGGCATAGGCGCCACCCTTGGCGCCGTGCCCGTGCAACACGTCCGGCCTCAATTCCTTGATGATCCTGTAGGTGCGCCAGGCCGAGGCAAGATCGCCCGGACCGACATGACGCTGCATCGGCGTGCGATGGATGCCGAGCGCCAGCATGTCCTTCATCTGCTCGAACAGGCGTTCCTCGAACTCGCCGCCCGTCGTCGAATCGCAGACGATGCCGACGGAATGCCCGGCGGCGACCTGCGCCTCGGTCAGATCGCGCACATGCCGGAAGATTCCTCCGACGGGTGAACGAAAGCAATGGACGATCCTGAGTGTGTCCGCCACTTGGTATCTGTCAGAACAGACGTTCGCGGACGTAGACGGTGTCGCCGGGCAGCAGCGGGTCGGAGGTGACCACGCGGCCGGTCATCACCTTGCCGTTGATGTCGCGGGTGATGTCGACGCTTTCCTGATTGGCGCGCGGCGAGAAACCGCCGGCAATGGCGATTGCCTTCTGCACCGTCAGGCCGGGGACGTAAGAGTATTGGCCCGCGGCTCCGACTTCGCCCATGACGAAGATCGGCCGGTAGCGGTCGATCTCGACCGAAACGTCGGGATCGCGCAGGTAGCCTTGCCGCAATTTGTCGGCGATTGCCTTTTCCATCTGCTGGGCGGTGTGGCCGCGCGCGGGTATGGCGCCGACAAGCGGGAAGGAGAGGTAGCCGGATTGGTCGACGCTATAGGTGTTGGTCAGCCCGTCTTGCTCGAACACGGTGACGCGGACGCGGTCGCCGGCGCCAAGGCGATAGGGCTGATCGAGCACCTCATGGAAGGCCGCCGGTGTCGGCCGGTAACTGGAACAGCCAGCAAGCATCGATACGGCAAGCAGAGCGCGAAACAGGGAAGCAGTGCTTTTCATGACCGGACAGGTACCTTCGACTGGCCGCTGCGGCGTCGCAGCAAACATCAGGGATCGAGGTCCGTTATCATCCTGTTAGGGTTAATGGCCGGTAAAGGGAGCGGCCGACACGCGGTGCATCGGCAAGAGTTTTACGATTTTTGGCGGTTTTGTTTATCGCCTGCCAGTAAACCCTAACGGAAACTTACCGCGATCTTAACGGCTGAGTTACCATAGTTGTTTACGGTGCGTGCTGACCCAGTATCGGAGTAGGGATGCATGTCCGTTCAGTCCGCGGCCGCAGATGTCGACGTCGATCTCAGGCAGCTCTTCGCCAGCCTGGCAAGGAACTGGCTGCGCATAGTCGTCGTCGTCCTGGTGGCGACGGGGCTGGCCTTCGCCTTCGCCTCGCTGGCAACCCGGCACTACAAGGCCGAGACGCAAGTGGAGATCGCTCCGCGTGAATCCGTCTATACGCGGCCGGCCAGCAACAACAACGACACCGACAAGCCAATTCTCGACGAACAAGGCGTCGCCACCCAGGTCCAGATCATTTCCTCCAACGAAATCCTCAAGCAGGTCGCGCAAAAGCTTGGTCTGGAAAAACTGCCCGAGTTCGACGATGCGCTCGATATGTCACCGTTGAGCCGCGCTCTGGTTCTCGTCGGCTTGAAAAGCGACCCGATGGAAATTCCGACGGAAGAGCGCGTCCTCAAGAAAATGCACGAGAAGCTCAACGTCTATGGCGTCGAGAAGACCCGCATCATTGCCATCGAGTTCTCATCGGAAGATCCCAAGCTGGCGGCCGCCATACCGGACGCCATTGCCGCCGCCTATATAGCAGGGCAAGGAGCGGCAAAGCTCGAATCGAACAACGCCGCCGCCGACTTTCTGGCACCCGAGATCGCCGACCTGCAGCAGCAGGTCAAGGCTGCCGAGGCGAAGGTCGCCGCCTACCGCTCACAGTCCGATCTTCTGATGGGTGGCAACAATTCGGTGCTGGCCACCCAGCAGCTTTCGGAGCTGTCGAGCGAACTGTCGAAAGTGCGCGCCAATCGCGCCGCGGCCGAAGCGACGGCTGACGGTGTGCGCAGGGCGCTGCAGAATGGCGGTTCGCTGGATGCCGTGCCGGAGGTTCTGTCATCGGACCTGATCCAGCGCTTGCGCGAGCGCCAGGTCGAATTGCGCTCCAACATCGCCGATCTGTCGACGACGCTGCTTGGCAATCATCCGCGTATTCGGGCGCTGAAATCGCAACTGGCCGATCTCGACGCGCAGATCCGCAGCGAGGCCCAGAAGATCATGAAAGGCCTGTTGATGCAGGCCGAGACGGCAAAGGCCCGCGAGAACCAGCTTGTCGCCGACGTCAACACGTTGAAGGCGGCGTCGGCGCAGGCCGGTGAGCAGCAGGTCGATCTCGACGCGCTGCAGCGCGACGCGACCGCCAAACGGCAGCAGCTCGAACTCTATCTCACCAACTACCGCGAAGCGGCTTCGCGCCAGGATCGCAACTATCTGCCGGTCGATGCCCGGATCGCCTCGAAGGCTTCGGTTCCCTCGGAGGCCTATTTCCCGAAGGTCGGGCCGATCGTTGGCGCCGCTTTCGCCGCATCGCTGCTGATCATGGCCATCGTGACGCTTCTGCGGGAGCTGTTTTCCGGCCGAGCGATGCGCCCGGCCACCGGTTCCCGCTTCGAACGGATCGATGAGGTCGCGATGCCCCATGTGGCGCAGGCGCCTGGTGGGGTCGCAATGCCGGTTGTCCGCCAGGAACCTGCCATCCTTCAGGATTCTGTCGTTCGTCAGGAAATGGGGGACCGTCTGGCTGAAGCGGAGGCCGAGCCCTACATGGCCGCGATGCCCTATAGGGCCGAGGCGCCTGATATGGTCGCGATGCCAGAGGCCGCGGCCGAACAGACGGCTGCCGAGCCCGAACCGGTGCGTTCCACCCTGGGCGAGATCGACGTCGAGAAGGCCGCCGAAAAGCTGATCGCCAGCGGTGCGGCGCGCGCCATATTCGTCTCGCCGGAGGGCGACGAGGCAGCTGCGTCCGCGATCCTGGTGGCGCGCGAGGTCGCGGACGCCGGCCTGCGCGTCCTGTTGCTGGACCTCACCGCTTCGGGAGCGGCCTCGCGGCCGATGCTGGACAGCGGCCTTTTCCCCGGCATCACCAACCTGCTCGCTTCGGAAGCGCAGTTCAGCGACGTCATCCACGCTGATCTCTATTCGGACTGTCACGTCATCCCGGTCGGCACCGCCGATCCGGTCCGCGCCATGCGTGCCGCAGACCGGCTGCCGATCATCATGCAGTCGCTGACAACAGCCTATGATCTGGTCGTGGTCGAGTGCGGGCCGGCCGACACGCAAGGCATCGGCCGTCTGGCCGGCGATGCCACCGAGGTGTTCCTGTCCATGCTGGAGCCGGACGACGAGGTGACGCAGGCCGCGGTCAAGCTGATCGAGAACGGCTATCCCGACCTGACGCTGGTGACGCCGCTCGGCCACGAACCGCCCGGCAATCCGGTGCCGGGACGGCGCACCGCCGCCGCCTGAGAGAGCCGCGGATCGCTTGGCGCAGGCCTGTTCAGGGGGCCGTCTGATTTCATCCCAGTTCCAGGGTCGTTACGCAGAACAGCCGCTGCAACCCGAGCTTGGGAGCCGGGCCTTTGTACATGCGGGTGGTGGTGAAGGTCGGCGCAAAGCCGTCCGCCTCGAGTGCAGCTATGAAACCGATGTTGTCGGCGGGGACGTCGATATGCAGGTCGCCGCCCCCGCAGGCACCAGCCAGTCCGTCCAGCAACTGCAGGGCGATTTCCAGGTCGTCGGCAAACAGCGGGCCGATCTTGAAGCCGGAGCGGCACGGCCGCGCCACGGCGTAGCCGGTGGTGCCGCGCGAACTGATCGCCGCCAGCCCGTGATGCGGTGCCTGCAGCCATCGCTGCAGGAAGGCCCGCCGCGGCGCCGGAAAACAAGATGAGTCATAGGCAATGATGTCGGGCACGAGCTGCGTCGTTATCATGCGCAACCCATCGGCCCTGACCGCCGGGCCTGCCTTGCGCCCACTGAAGCGGATGGTCTCGTAAGCCGGCCTGAAGCCCTTGCTCCGGTAATTGGCCTGCTGCTCGGCGACGCCGTCGAGGCCGATGGTGCGACCGGCAAGTCTCGTCATTCCAGCGTTCCACACCGCCTTGCCATAGCCTTTGCCGCGCATGTCCGGCCGGCAGATGTAGAGGCCTATGAAACCGAACTCGCTTCCATAGGCCACGGCCGAGATTGCGGCGACCATTTCGTTGCCGACAAAGGCGCCGATGAAGCCTTCGGGGTCCGCGGTCTGGAACATCGCCGCGTCTTCAAGGCCTGGGTTCCAGCCTTCTGCGGCCGCCCAGTCGACAAGAACAGCCAGCTCCTGCAGCGACAATGTGCGGATGGTCGGCTTCATGGCGCTCACTCCGCGGCAACGGCTCCAGGTGAGAAGGATTTCAGCACACCGCGATAGGGCTTGGCCAGCGGGCTCGCATAGGCGCCGCGCTTCGACGTCGACAGGCCGAGTGCGATCAGCGCTTCGGCCTGCTTGAGTGCGGCGCCGACGCCGTCGATGACCGGCAGTCCGAATTCCGCTCGCAGCCGGTGTGCAAGATCGGCCATGCCGGCGCAGCCGAGCACGATGGCCTCAGCGCGGTCCTCGTCGATGGCCCGGGCGATTTCGTCGCGCAGTTTGCCGACCGCGCCCGATGCAGGATCTTCGAGCGCAAGCACCGGAATGTCGGCGGCGCGCACACGGGCGCGTCCCGACATGCCGTAGCGCTGCACCAGTCCTTCGACAGGGACACGCGAGCGTTCTGTGGTGGTCACGACTGTGAAGCGCTGGGCGATGAAGGCAGCCATGGGTGAGCGCTGCCTCGCAGATGCCGATGATGGGGATATTGGCCATCGCGCGCGCGGCATCCAGACCGGTATCATCGAAACAGGCGATGATGGCAGCCTGCGCGCCGCGCCGTTCACCAGCGGCGATCTCCATCAAAAGGCCGGGCACGGCCAGCGCCTCGTCATAATAGCCTTCGATCGAGACCGGTCCCATGGACGAGGTGACGGCGATGACCTCCGTCCAGGCGCCGGCGACGCCGCGCGCCGCAGCACCTATGGTCTCGGTCATGCTGGCCGTCGTGTTGGGGTTCACTATCAATATCTGCACGATCAGGCCCGGACCCTGCGACGGCCGACATAGAGGATGGCGCCCAGCGTTGCCAGGATCACCAGGAACGAGAACACGGTCGTCACCGTGCCCAGCGCGTACAGCACCGGTGTCGTCACATTGGTGGTCATGCCGTAGATCTCGAGTGGCAGCGTGTTGAAGGTCCCTGAGGTCATTAGCGTGCGGGCAAACTCGTCGTAGGAGAGCGTGAAGCCGAACAGGCCGACGCCGATCAGGCTCGGCGCGATCATCGGCAGCACGACATGGGCGAAGGTCTGCCAGGAGGTGGCGCCGAGGTCACGTGCGGCTTCCTCATAGGCTGGCGAGAAGCGGTTGAAGACGGCGAACATGATCAGCACGCCGAAGGGCAGCGTCCAGGTCAGATGCGCGCCAAAGGCCGACGTGTACCAGGCCGGGCGGAAGCCGATCTGCTGGAAGACGACGCCGATGCCCAGTGAAATGATGATCGAGGGCACGACGAGGCTGGCCACCGCCAGGTAGAACAGCGCGGTGGCGCCGCGGAATTTCCGGCGGAAGGCGAGGCCGGCAAGCAGCGAGACAGCGACGGTAACGATCATCACCATGACGCCCAGCACCAGCGAGCGCTTGAAGCTGCCGCCGAAATCGCCGACCGCCTGGCGCTCGAACAGGTTGGCGAACCAGTGCAGCGACACGCCGTTGAGCGGGAAGGTGAGGCCGCCGGTTTCGCCCTGGAAGGACAGGATCAGGATCGCCGACAGCGGGCCGTAGAGGAACAGCACGAAGAGCGTGAAGAACACCGCCAGCACGTAGAATTCGAAGCTGCGCTTTTCGTGGTTCACGTCACAGCTCCTTGCGGATGTCGACGATGCGCAGGATGCCGGCGACCATCAAAAGCACCAGCACCAAAAGGACAACCGCGTTGGCGGCGGCGGCCGGATATTGCAGCAGCGACATCTGGTTCTTCATCATCAGCGCGACGGACGCGCTCTGCCCGCCCGACATCACTTGCACGGTGGAGAAGTCGGCCATGACCAGGGTGACGACGAAGATGGTGCCGATCGCCATGCCTGGTTTTGCCAGCGGAAGGATGACGTTCCACAGCACCTGCCAGCCGGAAGCGCCGGCGTCGCGCGCGGCCTCGACCAGCGAGCGGTCGATGCGCATCAGCGTGTTGAAGATCGGCGTCACCATGAACAGCGTGTAGAGATGCACCATGGCCAGCACCACCGCGAATTCCGAATAGAGCAACCATTCGATCGGCTTCGGCACCAGGCCCAGATGCACCAGCGTCGAGTTGATCAGCCCGTTGCGACCGAGCACCGGGATCCACGAGATCATGCGGATGATGTTGGAGGTCAGGAACGGCACCGTGCAGACCAGGAACAGCACCATCTGCATGGCCGTGGTGCGGATGTGGAAGGCGAGGAAATAGGCGACCCAGAAGCCGATGAACAAGGTCAGCGCCCAGACGATGGCCGCGAATTTCAGTGTGTTGAGATAGGTCTTCCAGGTGACCCAGGAGCCCAGCACGTCGGAATAGTTGGTGGTCAGGAAATCCGGATACATGGCGGCGAAGTCGTAGTCCCAAAAGGAGACGACGACGATCATGATGATGGGCAGGAGCAGGAACGCACCGAGGATAAGGGCCAGCGGTGCGGATTGCAGGTAGGGCGTGACGGCGCCGATGGAGAAGCGGCGGCGCCTGGTCGGTTTTGGCGGTCGCTATTGCGGGGCGTTCGAGCGCGACTGTCATCAATATTCTCGGATTTGGCGATGCGGCTTGAACTGCGTTCCCTTCTCCCGCAAGGGAGAAGGGAAGAAGGAGGCGCTGGCTTTGCCTTACGCCGCGATGAACTCGTTCCAGCGCTTCACCATGTAGCGGTCTTCGTCCATGACCGAGTTCCAGCAGGCGACATGGCCCATGCGCTCTTCGAACGAGCCGCCGTCACGCAAGGCACCGGCCTTTTCCATGACCGTGCCGTCGGGCGCCTTGATGTCGCCCTTGGCAGGCTTGCCTTCGATCCAGTAGCCCCATTCGTCCTCGGTCATGAACTTCTTGGCCGAGACCATGTTGGCCGAATAGTAGCCTTGGCGGTTGAGATAACCGCCGACCCAGCCCGACGTGTACCAGTTGATGTACTCATAGGCCGCATCGAGCTGCGCGCCCGAGAGATGTGCCGCAAGGCCGAGGCCGCCGCCCCATGAGCGGTAGCCTTCCTTGAGCGGCTGGAAGCGGCAGGCGATGCCCTTGGAACGGACGGCGGCGACGGCCGGTGACCACATCGACTGGATGACGACTTCGCCCGACGCCATCAGGTTGACGCTCTCGTCGAAGGACTTCCAGAAGGCGCGGAACTGGCCGTCCTGCTTGGCCTTGATCAGGAAGTCGATCGTCTTGTCGATCTCCTCCTTGGTCATGTTGCCCTTGTCGGCATATTTGATGTTGCCCATGGCTTCCATGATCATCGCCGCGTCCATGATGCCGATGGAGGGGATGTTGAGGATCGCGGTCTTGCCCTTGAAGGCCGGATCCATGATGTCGGCCCAGGTGGTGATGTCGCGGCCGACGAGGTCGGGGCGGATGCCCAGCGTGTCGGCGTTGTAGATGGTCGGCACCATGGTGAACCAGTTGGTCGGCGCCTTGGCGAAGACCTTCGAGTCCTGCGCCTCGACAAAGCCGACCGTGTGCGGCGCGGTGCCCTGGGCGATGACGCTGTCGGGCGTCAGCTTGCCGGTTTTGAACAGCGGCACCAGCTCGTCGTAATATTTCAGCTTGCTGACATCCATCGGCTGCAGCACGCCGCTCGGGAACACTTTCTTGCAGATCCAATATTCGATGTCGGCGATGTCGTAGCTGTCGGGCTGGGTGACGGCGCGCTGGGCGGCCGCATCTGAATCGGTCGCGGTCATTTCCAGCGTGATGCCAAGGTCGGCCTTGCACTTGTCGGCGATGGCGTTGAGGTTCGACACGCCGGTGCCGAACTGGCGCAGCGTGATGTTGGACTGGGCCCAGATGGTCGGAAAACCTGTTATGGCACCTGAGCCGGCGGCCAGGCCGACGGCAGCGGCACCCGTCTTGAGCAGCGAACGGCGCGAAATGCCGGTCTTGGTTTGCGCAGTGTTTGTCATGCCTATTCCCCTGTCTTGTTGTGCTTCGTTGACGTCATGAATGAAGGCGGCCGAGAACGATGGCGTCCTCGCAATCCCAGGCCAGCGGTACGGCGTCGCCAATGGCGACGGGTCTGGCGAAGAAGTCGGAATCGTCGACAATGACGGTGAAATCGTCGATGCCGGCGCCGGTGACGGAGAGCTTTACCGTGGCGCCGCGATATTCGATGTTGGAGACGATGCCGGTGAAGCCGAGGCCGGGCGAGGGCGGCTCGCCGATGCGCACATGGTCGGTGCGGATGGCGATGTCGATCGGCGCCCCCACTTCCTGTGGCTGGCCGCTGGCGGCAAGCGAGGCGCCGCCATTGATGTCGAAGACGACCATGCCGTTGCGCTCACCGGTGACCCGGCCGGAGATGACGTTGTGGTCGCCCATGAAACGCGCGACGAAGGCTGTCGCCGGCCGCTCGAACACATCGCGCGGCGGGGCCGCCTGTTCGATGCGGCCGTCATTCATCACCACGATCAGGTCGGCGAGCGCCATCGCCTCCTCCTGGCTGTGGGTGACGTGGACGAAGGTGATGCCAAGCGAGGTCTGCAGCTTCTTCAGCTCGGCGCGCATGCGGATCTTCAGGAACGGGTCGAGCGCCGACAGCGGTTCGTCGAGCAGCAGCGCCTCGGGATCGGTGATCAGCGCACGCGCCAGCGCGACGCGCTGCTGCTGGCCGCCGGAAAGCTGCGCGGGCCGGCGCGTGGCATAGGCCTCCATCTGCATCAGCTTCAGCATGTCCAGCGCCTTGGTACGGCGCTTTTCCTTGTCGACGCCCTTCATCTTCAGGCTGAAGGCAACATTGTCGATGAGGTCGAGATGCGGGAATAGCGCATAGGATTGGAACATCATCGCCGTGCCGCGCCTGGCCGGCGGCAGGTCCGTCACCACCACATTGCCGAGGCGGACATCGCCTGATGAAATGCTCTCGTGGCCGGCGATCATGCGCAGCGTCGATGTCTTGCCGCAGCCGGAAGGGCCGAGCAGGCAGCAATAGGTTCCCGCCGGGATCTTCAGGCTGATATCCTCGACGGCGGTCGTCGTTCCATAGACTTTCGAAACGGACACAATGTCGATTTCGGCGGCTTTGGACATCAGGCTTCCCCGTTTAGTCGCACTAACCAATGCATCATGCGTGCCAATCGCGAGATGACCGGCCAAGCGCTTGAATCGTCGGGAAAATCAGGATTTTTGGGCGACGCCTATCAGGTGAGCTGTTTTGTGCATTGCACAAATTATGGGCGATTGTCCGCGATATGCACATAAATCGTATGCAATCTTTTTTACCTTCGTGTCCACTTTGCCTCTCGTCCTGGCGTCGGGAGTCGCGTTAGAAGGGGACGGAAAGAATTGCCGCCATGAACATCGCCGACCAGATCTATTCCGCTACCGACAGCGCCACGCAGGACCGCGCGCAAGCGATCCGCGACCAGTTGCGCGACGCCATCGTCGACCGCCGGCTGGCTCCGGGCACCAAACTGTCGGAAGGCGAGGTCGGCACGCTGTTCGACGTCAGCCGCACGGTGGCGCGCGCGGCGTTGCAGATGCTGTCCTTTTGAGGGCCTTGTGCGCACCGAGCGCAACCGTGGCGCCTTCGTGGCCAACCCGTCGCCAGAGGAAGCGCGCCAGGTGTTCGCCTCGCGCAGGCTGATCGAGCCGGGCATTGCCATCGCCGCCTGCGGGCGCGTCACCGCCGCCGACATCGCTGCCTTCAAGGCGCAGCTCGACGAGGAGGGCCGCTTCATCGCTGAGCGCGGCCCGACCGCGCGGCGTTCCGAAATCAAGGCGTCGGGCGACTTCCACCTGCTGCTCGCCGCCGTTGCCGGCAACGCCATCCTGCAGCGCTTCATGGAGGAACTGGTGGCGCGCTCGTCATTGGTCATCGCCCTTTACGGGCGGTCTGGCATATCGGCCTGTGGGCACAGCGAGCACACGGAAATTGTCGGCGCACTGGGCAGCGGCGATTGCGGGCTGGCGAGCCGGTTGATGCTGCACCACATCGATCATATCGAGGCCGATCTCGATCTGCGTGTCAGGGCCGGTCCGGCGCTCCGGGAAGCCCTCAATTTCTGAGAGCTAGCTGTCGTCTTCGCCGGCAGTGGATGCCGCCTGTCCGACCGCCTTGCGGCGCAGCATCTTGGTCAGCTTCCATATCGTCGGGCTGTTCTTGATGAAGGCCTTGAGCCATGCACCTTGCCGAAGCATCAGCGCCAGCGCGCGGCCCTTAAGCGTCAATGGGATCAGCACCTCGAAATGCCGGGTTTCGAGATCGCACCACAGCCGCTTGTAAGGCTCGTCACCGACGGAGAAATCATAGACTTCGAAGCCGGTCTCGCAGGCTTCCTGGATGTTGTCGAAGAACAGGAAATCGCCGGGGCTGGTGTGGCCGAGATCGTCCTCGGCGATCGCGCCGAACTCGCAGATCAGCCGCTTGCCCGAGCGGCTCGACCCGGTGATGGCGCGCAGCTTGCCGGCAACCTCGAGTCCGTGCAGCACGAAGGGAGGCTTGTCCTCCCTAAGTGCTTGCGAAAACAGCGCGCGGAAGAAGCCGCGTACCTGCCCGTCGCCGAAGACGTTGGCGATGCCCATCTTGCGGAAGCGGAGTTCCTTCATCTCAAAAAAGGCGTCGAGCAGCCTGTCCACCTCGTCTGCGGTGCGAGCCTCGATGCGCCGATGGCTGCCGACGGCCTCGAATTTCCGGATCTGCGAACGGTGCTTCTTGCGCTTGCGTTTGCCGCTGGCGCGAGAAAGCAGCGCATCGAAGCCGCCGGCGAGGTCGACGGCCAGCGACAGATTGGGGCTGGCAAAATGGTCAAGCGAGGCGAGGGGATTGGCGATGCCATCGAGATCGGGCAGCAATCGCTCGAGCGCGACGAGATCGATGTCGCGACGTGCCTTGGCGATGGCCGCCAGCATTGCTCGGATGGCCGGGATATCCGCTCTTGCCAGCCAGTGCGGATGCGCGGCGACGAAGTTACCATTGGCGTGGCGGCCACCCATGAAGCGGGCGACGCGGAACGGACCGCTGGCGGTGACCTCCAGGGCCAGCGAAAAGACCGGCTTGCCTTCGGCGCTCAGCGTCGCGACAAGCAGATCCGGTTCGACCTCAGCCGCCCAGTTCAGGATCCAGGCGGCACTCTGTGGCGGCGCAAACAGGGCCGAGCGGCAGAACTCGGCATAGGCCGTGAGTCCGTCCTTGGATGCCACTGAAATCGACAGGCCGGCATGGTCCCGTGGCAAGGCGCGCGACGACGCCTCGGTCGCCGCAAGCCGATTGCCGTCAAATGACGCTGCAGCGTCAACCATACCTCAATCCTTAGGGCGTATTGATCGCGATTTGGGGGTTCGCGTAGGCGCATTCCGTGCTTGGATCAGCCTAGGCGCAAAAGGTGAATGAATGATCGACGGCGGGGAGACAATCCGGAAACTGGCGCTGAACGTCGCCCGCTATACCGGTCTCGCACCGCTGGCCAAACCGTTCATCGGCGGCATTGGCGCCATCTTGATGCTGCACCGCGTTACCGCGACGCCGGAAAAGCCGGACAGCGTCAACCGGCATCTCAACATCGCGCCCGGGTTCCTCGATGCCATGATCGCCGACATGAAGGCGCATGGTTATGCCTTTGTCTCCATGGACGAAGCCGTTGAACGCATCAAGGCAGGCGGCAAGGGCGGCGAGTTTGCCACCATCACCGCCGACGACGCTTATCGCGACAACATGACCGAGGCGCTGCCGGTGCTGGCGAAGCACGGCGCGCCGATCACCATCTATGTCGCGCCGGGGCTGATCAACGGCACGGCCGACCTGTGGTGGGATGTGGTCGAGGATATCGTCAAAGCTCGCGATAGCCTCACTCTGACGCGACCGAATGGTCCCCTAACGATCGATTGCTCGACACCTGCGAAGAAACTGCAGGCCAATGCACGCCTGCACGCCTATCTCACCTCCGAAGTCCGCGAAGAGGATCTGCAGGCGGTGTTGCGCGATCTGGCTCGCACAAATGGCGTCGACGCCGACGGCCCGCGCCTGCGGACATTGATGAACTGGGACGAAATCCGCCGTATCGCCGCGCATCCGCTGGTGACGATCGGCGCCCATACGATCAACCACAGCAATCTGAAGCGGCTTTCCGAGGCCGATGCCCGGCACGAGATCGGCGCCGTGCGCGCCATCTTGCAGGCCGAACTGGGCGAAAAGTCCAGCCATTTCGCCTACCCGTATGGCTATGCAAGTGCTGTCGGCTGCCGCGAAGTCGGCTTTGTCCGCGACGCCGGCTACACCTCTGCCGTGACCACGCGCCACGGTGTGCTGCGCGCCGAGCATGCCGGGTTCCTGCATGCCTTGCCGCGCATTTCAGTCAATGGCCGCTACCAGAGCCTCGCCCACATCCGCACCATGCTGTCGGGCGTGACGACGCCGCTCGCCAATGCCGGCAAGATGGTCGTTACCATCTGACGGTGGCAGGTTTCGCTCAGCGCTTGGCCCTCGGCTCCAGCATCAGCCATTTGATGATGCCCATCGCCGGCAGCACCCAGAGCAGGCCGCTGAGCAGGAAGAACAGGAAATGCACCCACGGGCCCGATTCCGACAGCCGGGCCACCGCGAAGATCGATGCGACCAGCGCATAGATGATGACCAGCGCCACCAGCAGAAACATTCCGATCAGCTTTTTCAGGCGCAGGGGCATGGTTGGTCTCCTGGTAGAGCATGCCGGCAATTCGCACAGACGGCCTGGCAGGCTCAAGGGTGTTGGCTTCGCATAGGCCTTGGCGCGAGGCTGTGCAACCGGTGAGGCGCGGCGCGACGGCGTGCCGCGCCGCATGGCCTTGCCAGCGCGGGTGCGATGGTCCACCAATCCGCCAAACCAACCTGCCGGGACAAGATCATGGCTGCCATATCAGCTGCCGCGCCATACGTCGCCCGCGACCGCGACCTGCATAACCGGGCGCTGCTGCGCGGCTGGCTCTATGTGGTGCTTCTGGTGCTGTTTGCGCTGGTGCTGGTCGGCGGCGCCACCAGGCTCACCGATTCCGGCCTGTCGATCACGGAGTGGAAGCCGCTCCACGGCGTGATCCCGCCGCTCAACGACGTCGAGTGGCAGGAGGAATTCCAGCTCTATCAGCAGATCCCGCAATATGCCGAGCTTAACAAGGGCATGACCATCGAGGCCTTCAAGTCGATCTTCTGGTGGGAATGGGCGCACCGCATCCTGGCGCGCAGCGTCGGCCTGGTCTTTGCCTTGCCGCTGCTGTTTTTCTGGGCGACGCGCCGCATCGAGCGCGGCCTGGGTCCGAAACTCGTGGGCATTCTCCTGCTCGGCGGCCTGCAAGGCGCCATTGGCTGGTGGATGGTGGCCTCCGGCCTGGTCGACCGGGTCTCCGTCAGCCAGTACCGGCTGGCGACCCACCTGACGCTCGCCGCGCTGATCTTCACCGCGACCATGGTGGTCGCGCGTGGGCTGGCGCCGCATTCCGAGCCCGCCGCCGATCGGTCGACGCAGAGGCTGGCCGGCTTCATCGTGCTTCTGGCGCTGGTCCAGATCTATCTCGGCGGCCTGGTTGCCGGGCTCGACGCGGGCCTGAGCTACAACACCTGGCCATTGATGGATGGCAAGATCATCCCGGGCGATCTGCTGATCCTCGAGCCGGCATGGCGTAACTTCTTCGAGAATCCGAAGACGGTGCAGTTCATCCATCGGCTCGGTGCCTACATGGTGTTCATCATGGCCTTGTGGCACATGATCGCCACGCGCCGGCGGCTGCCGGGCTCAACGCATGCGCGGCGCGCGACGTTGCTGTTTCTGCTGGTGCTGGTGCAGGCCTCGATCGGCATCGGCACGCTGCTGATGCATGTGCCGCTGCATATGGCGCTGACCCATCAGGGATTTGCGCTCATCGTGCTGGGCTTTGCAACAGCCCATTGGCGCGGCACCAAGGGCGCCTATCCCTTGCCGCACGATATCGCGCTCAGGAACTGATCCCGAGCCGATCGGCCAGTCACATCCAGAATTCGTTTGAAGATGTCGTCTTCTCGCCGTCGAATTCCGCCTGGCGCAACGCCGCGGCGGATTGTGCGGACTGGCCCTGATCGGCTTTGGCTGCCTTGTCGGCGGCCTTGAGCGCATCAAGCTTGGCCTGGGCCACGGCGATATCCTGCTGTACCTGGGCGGCCTTGACCTGATCCGTGATCGCCTTGGCCTGGTCTTTCAGGTCCTGGATCTGCTTTTCGAGCGCGGCCTCCTGGGCTGCATTGCTCGACGAACTGGACGAGGAATACTGGGTTGCCTGCGAGGAACCCGAAATCGCGCTGACCATGACAAATCCCGAAGTGGAGCCGAAGATCAGTTAGTAGCCTATCGTGGTGAAGAAGCGGTTACCGCGCCGTTGCCTGTGCGATCAGAAGCTTGCCTGCACCGCCCGGATCACCTCGGCGATCGACAATTCGCGGTTCTCCTCGACGGCATTGTCGTCTTCATGATGCCAGGATGCCGACAGGCACCCATAGGCGATGGCATGATCGAGGATGGCTGGCGGTGTCTGGCCAAGCGTCTTGGCAAAGACTTCCGCCATATGCGCGATCCGTTCCGGATCGAGGCAGAGCTCATCGCGGTCGAGCGGGTTGTAGAACATGTTCGCGGCGTCGAAGCCGGGATCGCCGAGAACGCCCTTGGGATCGATGGCCAGCCAGCCGCGCGGCCCGTGCAGGATGTTTTCGTGATGCAGGTCGCCATGCAGGGGCCTGATATCGTGCGGATTGGCCAGCAACCGATCGGCGATGACGGCGGCCTCGACATAGAGGCTGTCATGGCCGGCGTCTCGGTCGGTATTGGCCTTCTTGAACAGGCTTGAAAAACGCTCCCTCAGCGGCTGAAGCTCGGGCGGGAAGGGGTCTTTCCCAGGCGAAAACAGTTTTGCCATCACGTCGGCCACAATTGCGGTCGCCGCTAAGTCGCCCTGTTCGTCAAGAACCTGCTGCAGAAGGGTTTCACCGGCATATTCGAGCAGCATGTTGTGGCCGTCGCGGCCGAGCAGGCGCACCGCGCCTTCGCCACGCCGCCAGGCAAGGAAATGCTCGCCGCGCAACTCGTCGGCGACATCATCGAAAGGCTTGAGTGCCTTGACGATCGCTGGAGAGCCGTCTTCGCGCAAAACCTTCCAGATGCGGCTCGAAAAGGTCTCGGCAATGAGTTCGGGCGCGCTGACCTTCCAGCGCGGTGGAAAGGCTGGCGCGTCCATCAGAGGCCGAGCATCAGGTCCATGTTCTGGACAGCGGCACCCGAGGCGCCCTTGCCGAGATTGTCATAGACCGCCAGCAGCAGGGCCTGCGCCCGTTTGTCGTTGGCGAAGACGTAGACCTTCATCCGGTTGGTGCCGTTGTAGATCTCCGGATCGATCTCCGGCATGCGCTCTGAATGCGCATAGGGCGCCACCTCGACCACGCCGCCCTTGATCGCGGCGAAATGGTCGGCAATTGCCGCATGCAGCTCCGCACCCGTCGGCACATGGTCGAGGCCGCCAAGCTGCAGCGGCACCACCGTGATCATGCCCTGCGCGAAATTGCCGACCGCCGGCTGCATGATCGGATCATGCGACAGCCTGGCATAGGCCCTCAGTTCCGGCACGTGCTTGTGCTGCAGAGTGAGGCCGTAGGGCAGGAATTCCGAGGCGTCCTCGCCCTTGGCGACATAGTCCTCGATCATCGGCCGTCCGCCGCCCGAATAGCCCGAAATGCCGTTGACGGTGATCGGGAAATCGGCAGGCAACAAGCCTGATGTGACCAGCGGCCGCAGCGTTGCGATCGGTCCCTGCGGCCAGCAGCCGGGGTTGGCGACGCGTTTTGCCGAGGCAATTGTCTTCGCCTGCCTCTTGTCCATCTCGGCGAAACCATAGGCCCAGCCTTCCGCCACGCGATGCGCGGTCGACGCATCGATGACCTTGGTGGTGTCGTTGGCGATCAGCGAGACGCTTTCCTTCGCCGCATCGTCGGGCAGGCACAGGATAGCGACATCGGCGGCATTGAGGAACTCGGCGCGCGCAGCCGTTTCCTTGCGGCGCTCGGCGGGAACCGAGATGATTTCCAGGTCGCCGCGCTCGGCCAGCAACGCCCGGATCTGCAGGCCGGTGGTGCCGTGTTCGCCGTCGATGAAGATTTTCGGTTTCATGGATTGATCAAATTCCCTGATATTCTAGGACTATATGCCGTTGCCGTGATTCACTGCGGCACCGTTGTGATGGCCGTTGTTCAGCTCTTCAAGCCGTGCCTTTCGCTCCGCCAGCAGGCCGAGATACTGCATGGCCACCATCGAGCCGGCGATCGCCGTTATATCGGCGTGATCATAGGCCGGCGCAACCTCTACGACATCGGCGCCGACAATATCGATCTGGTTGAGTTGGCGCAGCGTCGACAGTATCTTCGCCGAGGACGGTCCGCCGGCAACCGGCGTGCCGGTTCCCGGCGCATAGGCCGGATCGAGGCAGTCGATGTCGAAGGTGAGATAGGTCTTCTTGCCGCCGGTGCGGTCGACGATGGCGTAGGCGATATCGGACGCCCGCATCTCCTCGATTTCATGGCCGTAGAGGATCTTGATGCCGAACGTGTCGGGGGCATGGGTGCGGATGCCGATCTGGATCGAACGGTCGGGATCGATGATGCCTTCCTTGACGGCGCGGCCGACGAAGGATCCGTGGTCGATGCGCTTGCCGTCGTCCGGCCAGGTATCCTGATGCGCATCGAACTGCACCAGGGCAAGCGGTCCATGGATGGCGGCATGCGCCTTGAGCAGCGGCCAGGTGACGAAATGGTCGCCGCCGAGCGTCAGCAGGAAGGCACCGGATTTGAGGATCTTGGCCGCTTCGCGCTCGATCGTTCCGGGCGTCTTCTGGTGGTTGCCCGAGTCGAGCAGGCAATCGCCATAGTCGACGACCGCCAGATGTTCGAACAGATCACGCGAGAACGGATATTGCGGGTCGTTGTCGAGGATCGCCGAGGCGCGGCGTATAGCCTGCGGCCCGAATCGAGCGCCGGGCCGGTTGGTGACGGCGGCATCGAAGGGAATACCCCACACCACCGCATCCGCGCCCTTCACGTCCTTGGTGTATTTGCGCCGCATGAACGACAGCGCGCCGGAATAGGTCGGCTCGAACGCGGCGCCCGTTTTGGAACGGGCGGTGAAGGCGTTGTCGATGTTGTTGTTCGCCATTACGGATCCTCGTTTTTCGTCGGGGTGCAACAACTACAGAACCGGCACGGAAGATGCCAGTCACAGCTTGGCGAGACGGGATGGCGCTGCGCGAGTGCCACGGCAAGACAGGATTTGTATCATCATGACGCAGGTCGCGTTTCTCAATCCTCCCCGAGCGGCGGTGTCGACCCACACCGGTACGATCGCCGGTGAACGCTTCCTGGTCCTCGATTCGTGGCGCGGCATCTGCGCGCTTCTGGTGGCGCTGTTTCACTTCCCGACCGGTTCGACGGTTTCGCAAAGCGCCTTCATCGGTTCGTCCTACCTTTTCGTCGATTTCTTCTTCGTTCTGTCCGGCTTCGTCATTGCCAGCAGCTACGGCGATCGGCTCAATCAGCCGGAACAGGTCGCTCGTTTCGCCCTGGTCCGTTTCGGCCGCATCTACCCGCTGCATCTGCTCATGCTTGCCGCCTTTGCCGGCTTCGAGCTGCTGCGGCTGATGTTGCCGCAACTGCACGGCACCGGGGCTGCTCCCTTCACCGGCGGCTTCGACCCTAGGAGTCTGCTTGCCAATCTTCTCCTGCTGCAGGGTGTCGGCTTCGAGGATCAATTGACCTGGAATGCGCCAAGCTGGAGCATTTCGGCCGAGTTCTTCGCCTATCTCCTGTTCGCTGGCGTGGTCTTCGTCGCTGGCGCACGCGCCTGGATATGGTTCGTTGCGGCCGCCGTCACCGCGCCGCTGTTCCTGCTCGGCTTCTCGACCCATCATATGGATGTGTCCTTCGATTTCGGCTTCATCCGCTGCCTGTACGGCTTCTCGCTCGGCGCCTTGCTGGCCTGGTTTCAGCATGATTCCATTGCAGGGGCACGACAGGCCCTCGCCAGGAGCGGCCCGCGGATGGACTGGACCCTCGCCGAGATCGTCATGGTGGCCGTCATCGTGCTTTTCGTTTCGCTGGCCGGCGGCAATGATTTCGGCATCGCGGCACCCCTGGTGTTCGCGCTGGCGCTGTTTCTGTTCGCCCATGAGGGCGGCTGGATCAGCGCCTTGCTCAAGATGCCGTTCATGCTGACGCTCGGCGCGCTGTCCTACTCGATCTACATGGTCCACATCTTCGTCCAGGCGCGGCTGATCAACGTTGCGGGGCTCGTCGAGCGCAAGCTCGGTCTCGGTCTGATCGGCGACTTCATGTTGCGCGGCCAGCCTGCCACCGGCTTCGGTGCCGGCTGGACGGGATCGGTAGCGATCGTCGTCATGCTCGCCGCCACCATCGCCGCCTCCTGGATCACGTGGCGCCTCATTGAGATGCCGGCCATGGCGTGGTTCCGCCGGCTCTCGAAACGCATCTGACGCGAGCATTTTGCGAAAGCTGCTAGCCGGCTTCGTTCACCCAGATGTCACGGGCATCGCCTATCCGGGTTTCGATCCGGCAAGGAGCGATTCTCGATGCGGACCATCTGGCTGAGCCTTCTGCTTTCCACGGCCCTGGCGGCTGCCTCTGGCCAAGCCTTGGCCGGCGAAAGCCGCGCCAGACAGATCCTCGACCGCTTCGAGCATGCTAACCAATGGCGCGACCACGTGATGGTGGCCGCGCATCGCGCCGGCAGCATGCAGGCCGGCAAGACGCTCTATGCGGAAAATTCGATTGCTGCTGTCGAAGGCTCGGTCGCCATGGGCGCCGAAATCATCGAGGTCGACATAAGGCGCTCGAAGGACGGCGAGTTCGTCGTCATGCATGACAGTTGGCTCGACCGCACCACGACCTGCAAGGGCGAGGTGGTCAAATACACGCTGGCCGAACTGAAGACCTGCAGCCTGGTGGTCGAAGGCACCGGTGCGGTGACAGGTGAAAAGGTCTCGACGCTGCGCGAGATGCTGATGGCGACCAGGGACAGGATCCTCATCAACCTCGACAACAAACTCGACGTCGGCGATCTCCCAGGCATGATCGCGGTTGCCCGCGATCTCGGCATGGCCGAGCAGGTCATCGTCAAGGAGAACCTGTGGAACTCTACCCGGATTTCCACGGTGAAGGCCGCCATGGATGTCATCGGCGGCGGCTTCCAGTTCATGCCGATCATCGCCGATGACGCGGTCCATGATGCCGGTTTCGCCGAGACCGTCGACCACGCGTTCTCGCCGCGGGCGATCGAGTTGATCAACTGGCGGGCAGGCGCCGAGAAATTGACCGAGACCGGCGGACCGTTGTTCAGCACGCGCATGCGAGCGGCTGCGGTGCGGGGCGACTGGCACATCTGGGCCGACACCTATGCCATCGTCAACAAGCCGGGCGGCTTCCTTGCTGGCGGCCGCGGCGACGAACTGGCGGTGCAGGCCAGCCTGCCACGCGAAAGCTGGGGTTTCTGGGCCGATCGCGGCGCCACCATCATTCAGACCGACGAGCCGAAGGCGGCCATCGACTGGCTGGCGGCGAATGGTTTTCGCGTGCCATATGCCGACGAGACGCGGCCGACTGAGCCTGCCAACACGGCAAGCATCAACTAAGCGGCCGCTGCAGCAGCCAATCTCCCCCACGAGGGGGGAGATTGGCTAATCTCAAGCGGCCATCGCCACGCCCTCTAGTTCCCTGAGCACATCGTCCGAAAGCGCGAGTTCGGCAGAGGCGAGGTTCTCCCGCAGATGCCCGACCGACGATGTGCCGGGGATCAGCAGGATATTGGGCGCGCGGCGCAGCAGCCAGGCGAGCGCGACCTGCATAGGGGTGGCGCCGAGTCGCGCTGCGACGTCCAACAGGGTGGAGGATTGCAGCGGATTGAAGCCGCCGAGCGGGAAGAACGGCACATAGGCGATGCCGTCGCGGGCAAGGTCGTCGATCAGGGCGTCGTCGCCGCGATGCGCCAGATTGTACTGGTTCTGCACGCAGACGATCTCGGTGATCCGGCGCCCTTCAGCGATCTGCACCGGTGTCACATTGCTCAGCCCGATGTGCCTGATCAGACCCTGTTGTTGAAGTCCGGCCAGCACGGCGAGCGGCGCTTCGATCGACCCTTCGGCGGGACCATGGGTATCGAACATGATGCGCAAATTGACCACATCGAGCACTTCGAGGCCGAGATTGTTCAGATTGTCATGCACCGCCTGGGTCAGCGCTTGGGGAGAAAAGGCCGGCAACCACGATCCATCCGTGCCGCGGCGGGCGCCGATCTTGGTGACGATGACCAGATCGTCCTTGTAGGGCGCCAGCGCCTCGCGGATCAGCCTGTTGGTGACGTGCGGACCGTAGAAGTCGCTGGTGTCGATGTGGTCGATCCCCTGCGCAACGGCCTCGCGCAGCACGGCCAAGGCCGCGTCATGGTCTTTGGGTGGCCCGAACACGCCGGGTCCGGCGAGCTGCATGGCACCGTAGCCGAGCCGCTTCACGGTGTGGCTGCCAAGGGTGAAGGTGCCGGCCTGTTGAATATTGGACATGATTGATCTCCTTTGAGGAGACAGAGATAGGCGCTGCTCAACCTCGTGATAATCAGGTACAATCCACACAGGCTGTGCGGAATTACGAACAATGATGGACCTCAGTGATCTGAACGCTTTCGTGGCGGTGGCGCGCGCCGGCGGCTTCCGCGACGGCGCGCGTGCGAGCGGCGGCAGCGCCTCCGGCTTGAGCGAGGCAGTGCGTCGCCTGGAAGTGCAGCTCGGTGTCAGGCTGTTCAACCGCACGACGCGCAGCGTCGTCCCGACCGAGGCGGGCCTCAGCCTGCTGGAACGGCTCGGCCCGGCGCTGTCGGAGGTGGAGGCGGCGCTGGACGTGGTGAACGGCTTTCGCGACAGGCCGGCGGGCTCGTTGCGTCTCAATGTGCCGGTCAGCGCCGCGCGATTGATATTGCCCGATATCGTCCCGGGGTTCCTCGCCGCCTATCCCGGTATCCGGCTGGAGGTGATCGCCGACGAGAACTTTGTCGACGTGCTGGCAGCCGGCTGCGACGCCGGCATCCGCTATGACGAGCGGCTGGAACAGGACATGATCGCGGTGCCGATCGGGCCGCGCGTTCAGCATTTCGCCACCGCCGCCAGCCCAGCCTATCTCGAACGCCATGGGCGCCCGGAACACCCGAGCGACCTGCTTGGCCACTCTTGCGTGCGTGGACGCTTTGCCAGCGGTGCGATGCTGCCTTGGGAATTCGAGCGCGACGGCGAGGTGGTGCGGGTCGATCCGACGGGGCCGCTGATCGTGCGGATCGGTGGGGCAACCGATCTTGCCGTCGACGCGGCTATCGCCGGCACCGGCATCATCGGCCTCTTCGAGGGCTGGCTTCGCCCTTACTTCGACAGCGGCGCGCTTGAGCCCATTCTCGAACCGTGGTGGCCGAGTTTTCCCGGGCCGTTTCTCTATTATCCCGGCCGGCGCCTGGTGCCAGCCCCGCTGCGGGCGTTTATTGATTTCATCAAGGCCGGCAGGTCCTGAGGTCTGCCGCCAGGCATTGCCACCCCGGAGCCGTCACCCCACAAGCAAAAAAGGCCGCCCGGAGGCGGCCTTTTCGATTGTCTGAAGTTTCGGAACGCTTAGCGCTTCGAGAACTGGAACGAACGACGGGCCTTCGCCTTGCCGTACTTCTTGCGCTCGACGACGCGGCTGTCGCGGGTCAGGAAGCCGCCCTTCTTGAGCACGGCGCGCAGCGTCGGCTCGTAGTAGGTCAGCGCCTTGGAGATGCCGTGACGCACGGCGCCCGCCTGGCCGGAGAGACCGCCGCCGACAACGGTCGCGACGATGTCGTACTGGCCGGCGCGGTTGGAGGCGATGATCGGCTGGTTGAGGATCATCTGCAGGACCGGACGCGCGAAATAGGTCGCGAATTCCTTGTCGTTGACGATGATCTTGCCGGAACCCGGCTTCACCCAGACGCGCGCAATGGCGTTCTTGCGCTTGCCGGTGGCATAGGCGCGGCCCGACTTGTCGAGCTTCTGGACGTGGACGGGGGCTGCCGGCTGCGTGTTGGTGTTGCCGGTGGCGGCGCCCAGTTCTGCGAGCGAGGAAAGCTCAGCCATCTTATGCGACCTTCTTGTTCTTGGCGTTCAGCTTGGCCACGTCGAGCACGACTGGCTGCTGGGCGACATGCGGATGCTCGGCGCCTGCATAGACGCGCAGGTTCTTCATCTGGCGACGGCCGAGCGGGCCACGCGGGACCATGCGCTCAACGGCCTTCTCGACGACACGCTCGGGGAAACGACCCTCGAGCAGCTGGCGCGCGGTGCGCTCCTTGATGCCGCCTGGGTGGCCGGTGTGCCAGTAATAGACCTTGTCGGTGAATTTCTTGCCGGTGAACACCACCTTGTCGGCATTGATGACGATGACGTTGTCGCCGTCGTCGACATGCGGGGTGAAGGTCGGCTTGTGCTTGCCGCGAAGATGATTGGCGATGACAGTGGCGAGACGGCCGACGACGAGACCCTCGGCGTCGATCAGGATCCACTTCTTCACCACATCCGCAGGCTTCTGCGAAAAGGTTGTCATGTTTTCTGCTCTCGGTTGTGACCTTCATAAGGGAAGGCGTTTCTTGTTGCTTGGATTGGCGAAAAGCGCTTGCCCGCAGCCAATAACAAAACGGCGGCCTTTGCGGGCCGCTGCTTTGTGAGGGGCTTATAGGCGAGGGCGGTTGTGGCGTCAAGACACGCGAAAAGGCTGATAGTAGGTAAAGTTCATTGAAAACAATGCCTTAGATAAACGGTATTATTTTACCGCACCGATCCGCGACCGCTTGCCTGGGGCAGCCTCAGTGCTTCGCCTCGATTTCTCTGCGTGCGGCGCTCGAAAGGAACGCTGATCGCGTAATTCCGCGCTCGCGGGCGGCGGCGTCGATCGCCCGCAAAACACCTCGCTCGAAAGTGACGTTCGCCCTGACGACGGCACTGTCATTGTCGATGAGCGGCACGGAGACCAGATAGCCACCTTCGGCAAGTGCGTTGCGTATGTCGGGGAGGGTGACAATTGCTTCGTGGCTGGACGGTTCGGGAACGGGCATGTCCTCTGCCCACAATTGCAAGGCCTCAACGGCATTGGGCACGATATCTTCCGCCGCGTCCGCAGCCGAAAAGCAGCCGGGAATGTCCGGAAAGCGGATACCAAACGCGCTGTCGGAATCTTTGTCGACCAAGGCGAAATAGTTCTTCATTACGGCCTCCAGGCACGTCAGCCTACCTGATCCAACCAGCTTGCTTGGCGATCGCGCGAGCGGTGCCGGTTGGTAGATCTTTCTCGGGATGCGGAACAATCAACACGATCTCGCCCTTCCGGAATTTGTGGTGCGAGCCGCGTACGGAAATCAGCTCGAACCCATCCTCCTTGAGACGCTTTACGATCTTACGGCTGTCACGTTCGAGCAAAAGTCACCTGTGCGCATATATATACACATCGAGCGAAAATTCAATCGTCAGGATCGTTTCGGCGGGATCGAATAGGTGCCGGTGGCGTGCGCCACCGTGTGTCCGTCCGGGCCGGCGACGATGTCGATGTCGAACACCATCAGGCTCCTCCCCAGCTTCAGGATGCGGCAATGGCCGTCGATCGGTCCAGCCTCGGCCTTGCGGACGAAGTTGATGTCGAGGTTGACGGTGACGGAAAGCGCATCCGGCCCGGCATGGCTGAGCACGCAGACGTATCCGCCGATGTCGGCCAGCGTGAACAGCGACGGGCCGGATACGGTACCGCCGGGACGCAGATGCCGTTCACCGGCATTGAGCCGCACGGTGCAGCCGCCAGGGAACACGTCGATCGCCTCGAAATATTTGAACTGCTCATTAAGCTGCGGATAGACGGTTTCCATCAGCGCATTGACTTGTTGGGCGGTCAGCACCGGCTTCAAATTGGTCTGGGCGGGCATGTGGGTCTCTCGTTTTATGCGTAGCTGTATGGGCGCAGCGCGGCATTTCTGGCAACCTTCGTCCCCTGGCGCAAGCGATGGGGTGTTGGACGGAACCCGATCCGGTATTAGATACTCTGGCAGCCCCGAGCGGAATCGCGGAGACCTTATCCATGGCCGAAATCCTTGCCATCAAGCCTGCCGCCATTGAAGGTCCGGTTGTCGCACAACTGGACAAGGGCGTGCTGCGCCTCACGCTCGCCAATCCGCCCGCCAACGCCCTGTCGCTGGCGGTTATGGCGGCGCTGACGGCGGAACTCGAGGGCGCCAAGACCAACAAGGCCGTTCGCGTCATCGTTTTGTCGGCGGCCGGCAAGGTGTTCTGCGCCGGCCACGACCTCAAGGAAATGACAGCGCGCCGTGCTGACGACGATCGTGGCAAGGCCTTTTTTGCAGAGACGTTCGCGGCTTGTGCGACGCTGATGCCGGCGATCGTGCGTCATCCCTTGCCTATCATCGCCGAGGTCGACGGCCTGGCCACCGCCGCCGGGCTGCAACTGGTCGCCAGCTGCGATCTGGCGATCGCCTCGCACGAGGCGACCTTCTGCACGCCGGGCGTCAACATCGGCCTGTTCTGTTCGACGCCGATGGTGGCGCTGTCGCGCAACGTCTCGCGCAAGCATGCGATGGAGATGCTGTTGACCGGCGAGACGATCGATGCGGCAACCGCCAAGGAGTTCGGCCTGGTCAACCGCGTCGTGCCGCGCGAATACCTGAATCAGATCGTCACCAAATACGCGCAAACCATTGCTTCCAAATCATCTTTGGTGATCAAGACCGGCAAGGAGGCCTTTTACGCACAGGCCGAAATGAGCCTGGCGGACGCCTATGCCTATACCGGCAACATCATGGTTGAAAACATGCTGGCGCGTGACGCCGAGGAAGGCATCGGCGCCTTCATCGGCAAGCGCAAGCCGGAATGGATGGACGAGTAATCGTGGAACCACGCATCTCCATCATAACGATCGCCACCGACGATCTCGACCGCGCCGTGCGCTTCTATAAGGCGATGGGCCTGACACGTCATGCCGGCATAACCGACGGTGTCGCCTTCTTCCAGATGGGCGGCGTCATTCTCGGCCTGTTTCCGCGCCCCAGCGCCGAGGAGGATTCCGGCATTGCTTTCGCTGGGGCGCCGTCGGCTGTCTACCTCGCCTACAACACCCGCTCCGACGCCGAGGTCGACGAGCTGCTCGCCATGGCGGAAAAGGCCGGCGGCCGCATCGTCAAGCCGGCCGGCCGTGCCTTCTGGGGCGGCTGGTACGGCTATTTCGCCGATGCGGACGGGCATGTCTGGGAAGTGGCGCACAATCCGGCCTTTCCGATCGCGGAAGACGGCACGATTTCGCTACCTGGCTGATGGCCCATCGCAAGCAGCTGACGCGGCTCAAGGCCCCCTATCTCAAGCGCATCCTGCTTGATCCGGCGCGGGTCGAGGATTGGGAAAAATATCCCTGGAACCTGCCGCTGTTTCGCGGCCACGAGTTCGAACTCGAGTTCACCACGCCGATCACCATCATTGTCGGCGAGAACGGCACCGGCAAATCGACGCTGCTCGAGGCCATCGGCGCACTGGCCGGCTACGACGAAGCCGGCGGCGGCAAGGGCTACCGGCCGGTCGACCATTCCAGCGCCATCGACAAAAGTGGCGCCGCATTGGCAAACACATTCCGTGGCCACTGGTTGCCAAAAGTCACCGCCGGCTGGTTCTTTCGCGCCGAATCCTTCTACTCCGTGGCTCGCTATCTCGATCAGGCGGCGCTGGAAGACCCCTTCAGGCCGCCACCGCCGGACTTCCTGTCCTGGTCGCATGGCGAGGGATTTATTCGCTTTTTCGAGGAGCGCTGCCGCAGGCAAGGCATCTACATCCTCGACGAACCCGAGAGCGCACTGTCTCCGTCGCGCCAGATCGAACTGCTCAAGATGCTGCGCCGCATGGACCAGTCGGGCACCGCGCAGGTGATCATGGCGACGCATTCGCCGCTGCTGATGGCTTGTCCCGGAGCGCGGCTGTTCCGGATCAGCCGCTTCGGACTCGATCCCACCGATTTCAGCGATACCGATCATTTTCGCATGATGCGCGACTTCTGCACCGATCCGCAGGCCTTTATCGAGGAAGCGCTGCGGGAGGATGACGCGTGAGCGCCGCCACCGATGATCTCAACTGGCGTATCGAGCAGGCGTGCCGCGAAGGCTGGCCCGCGGCGACCGAGACGGTGGTTGATGGCTGGCTTCTGCGGCGATCGGGCGGACGCATCCGGCGCACCAATTCGGCCAATCCCTTGCGCGGCAAGCGTGGCGCGCCTGATGCAGTCATTGACGCCGCCGAGTCCTTCTACATCGGCCATGGCCAGACGCCCTTGTTTCGGGTTCCCGACATCGCTCGCGAGCTCGAAGCCGTACTCGACCATCGCGGCTACCAGCCGGAAGGCGGAACGATCCATCTCCATGCCGGGATCGGCGATCTGGCTGAAGTCCGCGACGAGCAGATCACTGTTTTGAAGGTGCCGGACGAGGACTGGCTCGCGGCTCGGTTCCGCATGGGGGCCTTTGACGACGCCGAGCGCCGCATCTTTCGGTATATGACCGGGCTGATTGTCGGTGACCGGGCGTTTGTCTCCTGCAAACGAGACAGCGAAATTGCCGCCTTGGCCTATGGTGTCATCCGCAACGGCCTGCTTGTGGTGGAATCAGTTGAAACGGACGGCCGTTTCAGGCAGCAAGGCCTGGGCCGCAAGACCGTCGGCCGCCTCATCGACTGGGCGCGGCGGGCAGGGGCGTCGGCGGCATGCTTGCAGGTGGTGGCCGACAACACGCCGGCTCGCGCACTCTACGCCTCGCTTGGGTTCAGCCGTGAACTTTACCGATACCACTACCGCAGGAAGCCGCATGAACCACGATAGCTACGACAACACCTACATCGCCGGCATCCTCAATTCGGTGAAGACCATCGCCATGGTCGGCGCATCCGCCAACGATGTGCGACCGAGCTATTTCGTGCTGAAATATCTGCTGGCCAAGGGGTTTTCGGTGTTCCCAATCAACCCCGGCCAGGCCGGCAAGGAAATTCTTGGCCGGATGACCTATTCCAGGTTGGCCGATATTCCGGAGCCGATCGACATGGTCGACATTTTTCGTGCGCCGGCGGCAGTACCCGGCATCGTCGACGAGGCGTTGCGGCTCGATCCCTTGCCGAAAGTGATCTGGATGCAGCTTGGCGTGCGCCATGACGAGGCCGCCGCGCGCGCCGAGGCTGCCGGCATCAAGGTGGTGATGAACCGCTGCCCCAAGATCGAATACGGCAAGCTGTCCGGTGAGATCGGCTGGACCGGCGTCAACTCCGGTGTGCTGTCGTCGAAGAAGCCGCTGATGCGGTCGGGATTCCAGAGTTTCGGCGTCCGCCAGAAATAGGCGAGGGGCAAAAGCGCAAAATTATTCCGGCAAACGCCGTATTTTCCTACTGCTTGATAGAAGGTCCTGCACGGAAGGGTATTTTCTTCTTTGCATTCGAGGCCGGGCTTCGCCAAGAATGCCCGGCGAATTTCAGAAGGTTTTTCAGGGAGGTTTTCAGTGACCCGCACGCCAGGTTTCAACACGCTCGCCGTCCATGCCGGCGCCAAGCCCGATCCGGCGACCGGCGCACGCGCCACGCCGATCTACCAGACGACCTCCTTCGTCTTCGACGATGCCGACCATGCCGCCTCGCTGTTCGGGCTGAAGGCTTTCGGCAACATCTACACCCGCATCATGAACCCGACGCAGGCGGTGCTGGAAGAGCGCATGGCGGCCCTCGAAGGCGGCACGGCGGCCCTTGCGGTCGCCTCCGGCCACGCCGCGCAGGTGATCGTGTTCCACAATCTGATGCAGCCGGGTGACAATTTCGTCGCCGCCAACAAGCTCTATGGCGGTTCGATCAACCAGTTCGGCCACGCCTTCAAGAATTATGGCTGGGAGGTGCGCTGGGCCGACACCAACGACATTTCGACCTTCGAAAGCCAGATCGACGACAGGACCAAGGCGATCTTCATCGAGAGCCTCGCCAATCCCGGCGGCACCTTCGTCGACATCGAGAAGATCGGCGACATCGCACGCAGGCACGGCCTGCCGCTGATCGTCGACAACACGCTGGCCTCGCCCTACCTGATCAGGCCGATCGAGCATGGCGCCGACATCGTCGTCCATTCGCTGACCAAGTTCATCGGCGGCCATGGCAATTCGATCGGCGGCGCCATCGTCGATGGCGGCACCTTCGACTGGTCGAAATCGGGCAAATATCCGATGCTGTCGGAACCGCGCCCCGAATATGGCGGCCTCGTCCTGCACGAAACCTTCGGCAATTTCGCTTTTGCCATTGCCGCGCGCGTGCTCGGCCTGCGCGATCTCGGCCCGGCGATCTCGCCGTTCAACGCCTTCCTCATCCTGACCGGCCTGGAAACCTTGCCGCTGCGCATGCAGCGCCACTGCGACAACGCGGTCACGGTTGCCGCCTGGCTGTCCAATCACCCCAAGGTCGCGTCGGTGAATTATCCTGGCCTGCCCAGCGACAAGAACAATGCGCTGCAGAAGAAGTACTCGCCGCTTGGCGCCGGCGCCGTGTTCACCTTCGCTCTCAAGGGCGGCTATGACGCCGGCGTGAAATTCGTCGAGGCGCTCGAGCTGTTCTCGCACCTCGCCAATGTCGGCGACACCAAGTCGCTGGTCATCCACCCGGCCTCGACCACGCACCGCCAGCTTTCCGACGAGCAGAAGATCAAGGCCGGTGCAGGACCGGACACGGTGCGGCTGTCGATCGGCATCGAGGACGTCAACGACATCGTCGCCGACCTCGAACAGGCGCTCGCCAAGGTCTGACCGATCATGAGCGAGCCAAAATTTCTTGCCGTCGGCGTCGACACTGTCGACGCCGAACAGGGCGCGCCGGCGCCGGACCGGCTGATCTCGGGTGATCCGAAATTCCGCACCTGGAATGTCGAGGAGCGGGAGGGCGGCCTTTACGCCGGCATCTGGGAATCGACTCCCGGCAAGTGGCGCATCGTCTATGACGAGTGGGAGTTCTGCCACATCCTGTCCGGCGTTTCGGTGATCGCGGAGGACGGCGGGCAAGCGCGCACCGTCAAGGCGGGCGACAGCTTCGTGCTGAGGCCCGGCTTTAGGGGAAGCTGGGAAGTGCTTGAAACGACCCGCAAGGAATATGTAATCAGGTTGTAGGCATCGGGAACGGATCAGACGACGCGATCGATATCGCTGTCCGAAAATCCGTATCGGACCATCATCTGCCGGTGCCAGTCGCTGCCCAGCAATTCGCCGAGGCAGGAATCGATGCGCCGGAGCAAGGCGCTGTTGCCCTTGGCGATCGCGAAGGCGCCGGCCGATGGCAGTTTTTCAACCGAGGGAACCTCGACAAGTCCAAGCGGCATTTCGGGCCGCTGGGTCAGATAACCTCGATGCGCCATCGCGACGCTGGCATAGGCGTGCACCGTGCCATCGGCGACAGCCTGTGCCGCGTCCGCCTGCGTTGCAAACATCCTGACCTGCTCAGGCGCGATTCCGTTGTGCAACGCCGTAAGATGCTGAATCTGACCGGTTATGATGCCGATCAACGCTCTTCGGTCCTCGGCGATGGATTGGTAGCCGCGAAAGCCGCGCGGATTGTCTTTCGCGACCAGCAACCCGTCCTGCAACGCCCAGATCGGCCGCGTGAAGTCGACAAGCTGCCTGCGCTCTTCGGAGACGAACAGGCCGGTCGTCATGGTCCAGCGGCCCGCGACCAGCCCCGGCAGCAGTTCAGCGAATTCGGTTTCGATCGGGCTGAAGCCCGCCAATCCGAGCATGTCACCGAGGCGGCGCGCAAGCTCGACGTCACAGCCGGAAACCTCGCCCGATGCGCCGGTGAAGCAGAATGGCGGCTCTTCCAGGAAGGCGAATTTCAACTCGGTCATGTCAGGCAAAGTGTCGCCGTCCTATTTTGCCGGAAACTGGCTAAGGCAGGCATCCGACGCCTTGTCGTGGAAGGTCAGCACGTCGGCGTCCTGCGCCTCGATATCCGCGTCGGAGATCTCGTCGCGATAATACTGTGTCAGCAGATCGAGCCCTTCCTGTCCGATGCCCTGGGTAGGCACTTCGCGGGCAAGGCAGCCGCAAAGGCTGAGCGCACGGTCCGGTGAGCCGACCTTGTGGTTGGTGAGGATGAAGGCCTGTGCCGGACAGGCATCGAGGAAGCCGTCGAAATTCAGCCTCTGTTGCGGCTGGTCGCCATGATTGAAATAGGCCGGCGGCCATTGGCTCTTGCCGCTGGCGACATTGCAGCCGGTGCCGGCATCCTCGGCATTTTTCAGAAGCGCCTGCCAGGCAATCTCCTTCCCGCCCGCCGGATAGTCGAAAGTCTCGCCCAGCGACGCGGTGTACATGTCGAGATCGGCCTGCGTGAAGCTGGTCACCTGAAAGCGGTTGAACTGGCATTGGCATTCAGCGGCTACGCGTTCCGCCTCGCCCTCCTCGGCTTGCTCGTTGGATTTGCTTTTCTGGCAAGCCGCCAGGAAGGCCGCGCCGTCGAGCGACGAGGCCGGAAATGTGGAGGCGTCGACATAGCGCTTGCCGTCCCAGCCGATCGTCATCTGGTCGGACTGGATGTCGAGAAAACCGTTTCGTTTGAAGGCGCTGAGCCCGATCTTGTCCTGCGGCACCAGCCTTGCGCCCGGAATGTCGCCGAGAACCTCCTGATAGCTGTCGCCTTCCAGCACGAACAGGAAGTTGCCACAGCTGACGCCGTCGCAGCCCGGTGCATAGCGATAGGCGAAAATCTCCGGAAAACCGTCAAGGTTGAGATCGACCTCGATGGCAAACGATGTTAGCGGCAGGCCCTTCGACCCGGTCTGCCGCTCCAGCAGAACCGTCGCCATTTTCTGGGCGATGGCCATGCTGTTTTCCCATGGGATGTTTTCCGGCTGCTGCTGGGCGGCCGCCATGTCAGGGAATGCGCACGCCAGCACCAGGGCGAACACTATCGCCCGTATCGAAAACAGTCTCATATCGCAGCCCCAGGCCCGCGATCGTCAGAAGGCGACGGCGAGCGTTTCCAGCCCATGGAAGTGGTAAGTGTCGCGGAAGCTTGGGCTTTCGGCAAGATGCAGCTTTGGGTGGCGCTCGAACAGGGTTTTCAGCGACACCTGCAATTCGAGCCGGGCCAGCGGCGCACCGATGCAGAAATGGATGCCGGCGCCGAAGGATACATTCTTCTGGTCCGCACGGCCGGGCTGGAAGGCTTGCGGTTCGGCGAAGGCGCGTGGATCATGATTGGCCATGCCGAGCAGCAGCCCGATCGTCTGGCCCGGCCGCACGACGATGCCGGGCGCGACTTCGATCTCCTGATAAGCGTAGCGCGTGAACATATGCAGCGGCGCGTCGAAGCGCAGGCATTCCTCGACCGTTGCCGCGGCCGCTTCGGGTGAACCGAAGAAGCGGCTGACATCGCCGCCTTGCATAAGGATGGAGCGGACAGCGTTGCCGGTCTGATGCACCGTCGCTTCATGACCGGCATTGAGCAACAGGATCGCCGAGGACACCATCTCGTCCTCCGACAGTTTCTGGCCGTCCTCCTGCGCCGCGATCAGCAGCGACAGCAGGTCGTCGCCGGGGTTCTTGCGCCGCTCGGTGACATGGAAACGCAGGAAATCGGCAAATTCGCTCGCCGCGCGATTGGCGGTTTCCTCGGTTTCGCGGGTGCGGCCGTGGATGTACATGGCGACCATCTGGTGTGACCAGTCGAGCAGTTGAGGTCCCATCGCGACCGGCACGCCAAGCATTTCGGCAATGATGGTGATCGGCAGCGGCGCCGCGAAGGCCGGCAGCAGGTCGACGGCCCTGCCCGGTTCGAAACGGTCGATCAGTTCGTTGGCGAGCGCTTCGACACGCGGCCGCAGCCGTTCGACCTGGCGGGAGACGAAGGCGCGGTTGACCAGCGTTCTGAGCCGCGTGTGCACCGGCGGCTCCAGCTCCAGCATAGAATTGGCTTCGATGCCGTCGAAAGCGCTGAGATGGCTGCGATCCTGGCCGATGCCGCGGCTGTCCGGAATGCCGGCCGGGTTCTGGCGGCCGAAACGGCGGTCGCGCAGCAGCCGGTTGACGTCGTCGAAGCCGCCAAAGCACCAGAAGCCGAATTCCTCCCAGAAGAAGGCGTTCGATGCGCCGTGCAGAAAGGCATAGGCCTCATAAGGATTTTGAAAAAAGGCCGGCTCGTGCGGGTCCAGCTGCAGGCGGCGAGTGGCTGGATCAAAGGCCAGGGCGGGTGGCGTCAATTTGCTCATGCCAGACCAATAGCGCGGCTTGCCAGCCTGTTTCCAGACCGTATGTTGGGGGCCGCAACCCGATGCGTTGAGCCAGCCGACCGGCTGCGGAAAGTCTGACTTGATGAATGTGATCGTTGTCGGCGCGGGCATTGCTGGTCTTTCCACGGCGTGGTCGCTGGTCAAGACCGGCCACAGCGTTTCGATCGTCGAACAGGGGCCGATCCCCAATCCGCTGGCAGCGTCGGGCGACCACCATCGCATCATCCGCCGCGCCTATCGGGCCGGGACCGGCTATGGCCGGCTGATCACCGAAGCCTATCAGGCCTGGGACGAGATGTGGGCCGATCTTGGCGAAAGCCACCTCGATGCGCGCGGATTTGTCTGCATTTCGCGCGAGCCGGGCGACGAGGCCGAGGAATATCGCGAGGGCCTGGAAGCGGGCAATTTTCCGTTCGAATTGCTGGAACCGGATGCAGCCGTGGAGCGCTGGCCGTTTCTCGAAGCCGGTTCGTTCCGCTATGCCTATTTTTCGACTGAAGGTGGCGCACTGCATTGCCGCAAGATCGCGGCGGGGCTGGCAAAGTGGCTGCGCGCCAACGGCGCCAATGTCTACGAACACAGCAAGGTCACCGCGATCGACTCCGAGGCCGGCCATATCGTGCTCGAAAGCGGCGAGACCATGCAGGCCGACCGCATCGTCGTCACCGCCGGCGCCTGGGTGCTGAAACTGTTCCCGGAGCTGGACGGCGAGTTGAAGACCTATCGAACCGCACTGGCTTATGTCGAACCGCCGGCCGACCTCGAGGCCGCCTGGCAGGCTTCACCGGTCGTCCTCGATGTCGGCGGCGCGGTCGATGGCTATGTGATCCCGCCCTCGGGTGGCGCCGGCATGAAATTCGGTTCCGGGCTGCACAGGGTGCCGACCAGCGACGCCGACTGGAACCGTGACCCGGTGGCGGGCGAAGGCGAGGCGATCCGCAACCTGTTTTCGCCGCCGATCGCGCGGATCGAGGAGTACAAGGTGATCGAGGTCGTCACCTGCGCCTACACTTTCACCGCCGACGAGAAATTCATGGCGCACGTTAAGGGCAAGTGCCTGATCGTCTCGGCCTGCTCCGGCCATGGCTACAAGTTCGGCGCGGCGGTCGGCCGGCGCGTTGCCGCCGCCGTCGGCGACGGCGATATCGCCGGCCTGAAAGCATGGCTGCGGGCGGAAGAGGCCTGAGCGCTTTCCGGGCCTAATCCTGGCAGTGCCTCGGAATATGCACGCGCCGCCAGCCTGAAGACCCTTCACGGACCAGCACGCGGCGCGCGACGGTCTGATATGAGGCGGGTACATCGATGACGCGTCTCTGTTCCGGCTGCACCAGCACCTCTTGGGCGATCTTGTCATACTGTGCGGGAATGACGATACGGCGCGTCCGCTCCGGCTGGATCACCACGGTTTCGGCGACGCGTTCATAGCGCGCCTTGTGCCAGATCTTGCACAGCACCTTGCGGCCATGGATGACGCGCCATTCCCAGGAATAGCCGCCGCCATCGACCCGGACCGTACGGTAGACGGTGCGGGTGACGGCGGGCACGACCTCGTAGGTCACCTGTGCCGGAACGGTCATCACCACGCGTTCGCGGGTGCCGTAGATGGCGGGGGTATAATCGACCTGCTGGCCGGGCGGACTGACCAGCACGTCTTCATAGACCGTGTCGTAGACATCAGGCGTTCGGACGGGTTCATAGCATTCGACGGCGCGGCCGCCGGCCGCCGTCTGCGAAATCGTGCCGAGCATGGCCAGCCCGGCAATGGCGAAGCATGCGGTTTTCCCAGACATGACACTCCCCCTGTTGAACTCTACGCATAGGTTCAACGCTGAATTGTAGGGGAAGCCGCCTCGGAGAAAAGCGATTTCGGCGCATTTCGTTAAGCGATGCGGTTAAGAAATTGCTACGGTGGTGACGACGCCGCCGAACGATCACGGCACAGGTCGATGAATCCCGTGAAATGTAACCTTGATTCGACTTACCCAGATGGCTAGGAGGGGTCGGCCTTGCACAAGGATGAGCCGGCATCCTATTTACGGAACAACGATCCAGAACCGATTCTGCCCGATCTGCCAGCCTTCCCGGCGCCGGAATCCCACCGCGAGATAAGAGATAACTGATGAAGAACCCCGTCGAAACCTACATGAACCTCGTTCCGATGGTGGTCGAACAGACCAATCGCGGCGAGCGGGCCTACGACATTTTCTCGCGCCTCCTCAAGGAGCGCATCATTTTCATCACCGGTCCGGTCGAGGACGGCATGGCGACGCTGGTCTGCGCGCAGCTGCTGTTCCTCGAAGCCGAGAATCCGAAGAAGGAAATCAACCTCTACATCAATTCGCCGGGCGGCGTCGTCACCTCGGGCATGGCGATCTACGACACCATGCAGTTCATCAAGCCGGCGGTATCGACGCTCTGCATCGGCCAGGCGGCCTCGATGGGTTCGCTGCTCTTGACTGCGGGCCACAAGGACATGCGCTTTGCCACGCCGAACGCCCGCATCATGGTTCACCAGCCTTCCGGCGGCTTCCAGGGCCAGGCGTCCGATATCGAGCGCCATGCCCAGGACATCATCAAGCTGAAGCGTCGCCTCAACGAGGTCTACGTCAAGCACACCGGCAAGAGCTACGAAGAGATCGAGAAGACGCTCGACCGCGACCATTTCATGACCGCCGACGAAGCCAGGGATTTCGGCCTCATCGACAAGGTCATTTCGTCGCGCGAGCCGGCTGAAGGTGTCGTGGCATAAGGGCTTGTTGGCAGTTGGATGGCGGCATCACGCGCTTTTGGTGCGTCTTGCGGCATTTCGGCCACAATTGGCTGTTCCCTCGGGGGACAGGATTGCCTACGTTAAGGCTATGTTGAGTTTCGGCGGCTTAGCTTTATGCGGGGTTGTCGCGAATCATTGCCACGTTTTCTGATTTGTGTTTCGTACGGAATGCGTTGCGGGAGCCGGGACACACTGGCGGCGGCGGATTCCCGCGATAGATAGAGTATGCGCCCTTTCAGCCAGACCATCGGCGGGCGGCCATGAAAGGACATGAAAATGAGCAAGGTCGGCAACAACAGCGGCGATTCCAAGAACACGCTTTACTGCTCGTTTTGCGGCAAAAGCCAGCACGAAGTGCGCAAGCTGATCGCCGGTCCGACGGTCTTCATCTGCGACGAGTGCGTCGAGCTCTGCATGGACATCATCCGTGAGGAGAACAAGACCTCGATGGTGAAGTCGCGCGAGGGCGTGCCGACACCGCAGGAGATCCTCAAGGTTCTCGACGATTACGTCATCGGCCAGCCCTACGCCAAGCGCGTGCTGTCGGTGGCGGTCCACAACCACTACAAGCGCCTCGCGCATGCCGGCAAGAACAACGATGTCGAGCTGGCGAAGTCCAACATCCTGCTGATCGGCCCGACCGGTTGCGGCAAGACGCTGCTTGCGCAGACGCTGGCCCGCATCATCGACGTGCCCTTCACCATGGCTGATGCCACGACGCTGACCGAAGCCGGCTATGTCGGCGAGGACGTCGAAAACATCATCCTGAAGCTGTTGCAGTCGGCCGACTACAATGTCGAGCGGGCCCAGCGCGGCATCGTCTACATCGACGAAATCGACAAGATTTCGCGCAAGTCCGACAATCCCTCGATCACCCGCGACGTCTCGGGCGAGGGTGTGCAGCAGGCTTTGCTGAAGATCATGGAAGGCACGGTTGCCTCCGTGCCGCCGCAGGGCGGCAGGAAGCATCCGCAGCAGGAATTCCTGCAGGTCGACACCGCCAACATCCTGTTCATCTGTGGCGGCGCGTTCGCCGGGCTGGACAAGATCATCTCGGATCGCGGCCGCAAGACCTCGATCGGCTTCGGCGCCATCGTCGCTTCGCCGGAGGATCGCCGCACCGGTGACGTGTTCCGCCTGGTCGAGCCCGAGGATTTGTTGAAGTTCGGTCTTATCCCCGAGTTCGTCGGCCGTCTGCCGGTTCTGGCGACGCTGGAGGATCTCGACGAGCCGGCGCTGATCCAGATCCTGACCGAGCCGAAGAACGCTCTGGTCAAGCAGTACCAGCGGCTGTTCGAGATGGAGAATGTCGACCTGACCTTCCACGAGAACGCCCTTTCGGCCATCGCCAAGCGCGCCATCGAGCGCAAGACCGGCGCCCGTGGCCTGCGTTCGATCATGGAAGCGATCCTGCTCGACACGATGTTCGAACTTCCCGCGCTTGAAGGCGTGCGCGAAGTGGTGATTTCTGAGGAGGTGGTGACCGGCAGTGCCCGGCCGCTCTACATCTACTCCGAGCAGAAGGAAAAGAAGGGCAATGTCAGCGCCTGACATGAGCCCGCAGCGAAATTCTGAAACGGCGCCGCAAGGCGCCGTTTTGCTGTCGCCCGGGATTTTGCGGGCGGGTCCGGTCCTGGCGTCGCAAATGTGTCACTTCAGGGCAGGTTGGAGGTGCGGATTTGTGCTCGCCCCTTGATCTTTGTGGATCGTGCATCCAACTAATTGGAGAAGGCCGTGGTGCCCGATTTCTGTGCTGTAAAACTCCCGTCACAAACGGTGGTAGGCGGAACGATCCCCGGTCGTTAATATAGGATTCGCGGTTGGCTGATTGGCGGCCGCGACATGAAAGGTTGGACAATGGCCAAAGTATCCAAGGCACCCAGCGACGGCGTCTTCGCAGTCCTCCCACTGCGCGACATCGTGGTGTTTCCGCACATGATCGTTCCGCTCTTCGTCGGGCGTGAGAAGTCGATCAAGGCGCTGGAAGAGGTGATGGGTCAGGAAAAGCAGATCCTGCTTGCCACCCAGATGAATGCCGCCGACGACGATCCCGAGCCCGATGCCATCTTTGACATCGGCACGCTCGCCAACGTGCTGCAATTGCTGAAGCTGCCCGACGGCACCGTCAAGGTTCTGGTCGAGGGCGCCTCGCGTGCGAAAATCGTCGCGTTCACCGACCGTCCCGACTTCCACGAGGCTCGCGCCGCGGCGCTGGTCGAGCCGGAGGAGGAAGAGGTCGAGGTCGAGGCGCTGGCCCGTTCGGTCGTTACCGACTTCGAGAACTACGTCAAGCTGAACAAGAAGATCTCGCCCGAAGTGGTGGGTGCAGCCAGCCAGATCGACGACTACTCCAAGCTCGCCGACACGGTTGCCTCGCATCTCGCCATCAAGATCCCTGAAAAGCAGGAAATGCTGGCCACGCTCTCTGTCAAGGAGCGGCTGGAAAAGGCGATGGGCTTCATGGAAGCCGAAATCTCCGTCCTGCAGGTGGAGAAGCGCATCCGCTCGCGCGTCAAGCGCCAGATGGAGAAGACGCAGCGCGAATACTACCTCAACGAGCAGATGAAGGCGATCCAGAAGGAGCTCGGCGAGGGCGAGGACGGCCGCGACGAAGCCGCCGAGATCGAGGCGCGCATCAAGAAGACCAAGCTCTCCAAGGAGGCCCGCGAAAAGGCGGAAGCCGAATTGAAGAAGCTCAGGACGATGTCGCCGATGTCGGCTGAATCGACCGTCGTGCGCAACTATCTCGACTGGATCCTGTCGATCCCGTGGGGCAAGAACTCCAAGGTCAAGCAGGACCTGGCTTTCGCGCAGAACGTGCTCGACACCGATCATTTCGGCCTCGACAAGGTCAAGGAGCGCATCGTCGAGTATCTCGCCGTGCAAAGCCGCCAGAAGAAGCTGAAGGGGCCGATCCTGTGCCTCGTCGGCCCTCCCGGCGTCGGCAAGACCTCGCTCGGCAAGTCGATCGCCAAGGCGACCGGTCGCGAATTCATCCGCATGGCGCTTGGCGGCGTGCGCGATGAGGCCGAGATCCGTGGCCACCGGCGCACCTATATCGGCTCGATGCCCGGCAAGGTCATCCAGTCGATGAAGAAGGCTAAGAAGTCCAACCCGCTCTTCCTGCTCGACGAGATCGACAAGATGGGCCAGGACTTCCGTGGTGATCCGTCGTCGGCGCTGCTCGAGGTGCTCGATCCCGAACAGAACTCGACGTTCATGGACCATTACCTCGAGGTCGAATACGACCTGTCGAGCGTGATGTTCGTGACGACGGCGAACACGCTGAACATCCCGGCGCCCCTGATGGACCGCATGGAGATCATCCGTATCGCCGGCTACACCGAGGACGAGAAGATCGAGATCGCCAAGCGGCACCTGATGCCGAAGGTGATCCGCGATCACGCGCTGCAGCCGAAGGAGTTTTCCGTCGGTGAGGACGCGATCCGCGCCATCGTCCAGACCTACACCCGTGAAGCGGGCGTCAGGAGCCTGGAGCGCGAGCTGATGAAGCTCGGGCGCAAGGCGGTGACCGAGATCCTGAAGACGAAGACGAAGACGGTAAGCATCACGGCGGCGAACCTCGCCGATTACCTCGGTGTTCAGCGTTACCGCTTCGGCCAGGTCGAGGCTGACGATCAGGTCGGTGTCGTTACCGGGCTTGCCTGGACGGAAGTCGGCGGTGAGTTGCTGACGGTCGAAGGCGTCATGATGCCCGGCAAGGGCCGCATGACGGTGACCGGCAATCTGCGCGACGTGATGAAGGAATCGATTTCGGCGGCGGCCTCCTATGTCCGCTCGCGCGCCGTCGATTTCGGCATCGAGCCGCCGCTGTTCGACAAGCGCGACATCCACGTGCACTTGCCGGAAGGCGCCACGCCGAAGGACGGCCCGTCCGCAGGTGCTGCCATGGCGACAGCCATTGTGTCGGTGCTGACGGGTATTCCGGTCCGGGCGGATGTGGCGATGACTGGCGAGATAACGCTTCGCGGCCGCATCTTGCCGATCGGCGGGCTCAAGGAGAAGCTGCTCGCCGCACTGCGCGGTGGCATCAAGAAGGTGCTGATCCCGGAAGACAACGCCAAGGACCTGGCGGAGATTCCGGACAACGTGAAGAACGGCATGGAGATCATTCCGGTCTCACGGGTCGGTGAGGTGTTGCGCCACGCGCTGGTGCGTATGCCGGAGCCGATCGAATGGGTCGAACCGGTCAATCCGCCGGCCGCGACAGACAGTGCCGACGACGCTGGAAAGCCTCTGGCGCATTAAAGCGCTGCGGGTCCACTTGGACGCGCAAAGGACGCTCTAACGCTTTGGACTTGCGCATGGTCCTTTCCGAAAACCGGCCACGGTTTTCGGGGCCGTGCGTCGGTTTTCGCCAAGGTTGCAGTGCACAAACAGAGAGCCGGGCCTAGCGCCCGGCTTTTTCATGTGAAAAACCCAGCATTTCCGGGCTTTTTCCGCTTTTTTCCTGCCTTTTCGACTTGGTTGCGGGAACGCTTCTTTCTAAAGTCCGTTTCCTGCCGGATGAGTCGATAGTTCCGGTGTTCTCATGGAAGGGAATTTTTATGAACAAGAACGAACTGGTGTCCGCTGTCGCCGACGCCGCGAGCATTTCGAAGGGTGACGCGCAGTCGGCGGTCGATGCGGTATTTTCCGTGATCACCGGCGAACTGAAGAAGGGCGGCGATGTCCGGCTTGTCGGCTTTGGCAATTTCACCGTGTCAAAGCGTGCGGCGTCGACCGGCCGCAATCCTCAGACTGGCGCCGAAGTGAAGATTCCGGCACGCACCGTGCCGAAGTTCTCGGCCGGCAAAGGCCTCAAGGACGCAGTTAACTAAGCGACTTTTTCTTTTCAGAGACCAGAAAAGCCGGGCTTGCCCGGCTTTTCATTTTCGTGGCCTATACAGGGACACGCGACCGGAAAAGCCGGGCTTGCCCGGCTTTTCATTTTTGTGCCCGACGCCGACGCGATGGCGGCTGGCTTATGCGGTCGGCGCTTCAGGGTGCATAAGGCCTTCCTTCTTGAGATCGGCCCAAAGTGCTGCCGGCAGTCTCGCATCGAGTAGCGAGCGGTTGCTCTCGACTTCGCTCGGCCGCTGGCCGCCGGGGATCACCGAGACGACCGACGGATGCAGCAATGGGAATTGCAGGGCGGCCTCGATCAGTCGCACGCCATGGCGCTTGCAGACGCTCTCGATGCCGGCGACCCGGTCGAGGATGTCCTTTGGTGCTTCGGAGTAGTTGTAGTAGGCGCCTGGCTTCGGCCCTGTAGCGAGGATGCCGGAGTTGTAGGGCCCGCCGAGAACGATACCGATGCCGCGTGCCTGGCAGAGCGGCAGGAAGGATGTCAGCGCCTCCTGTTCCAGCAGCGTATAGCGCCCGGCGAGCAGGAACAGGTCGAAGTCGCCGCGCTCAGCCAGCGTCTGCGCAACCTGCCATTCGTTTATGCCGCCACCGAACGCCTTGATGACGCCCTGGTCGCGGAGCGAGAGCAAGCCATAATAGCCCGAGCGCATGAACTCCTCGATGCGCCGGTCGGACGCTTCCTTGCTGCCATGGGTGAAGATGTCGACGTCATGCACGAAGAGGATGTCGATACGGTCGACGCCGAGGCGCTCCAGCGAGGCTTCGAACGAGCGCATGACGCCGTCATAGCTGTAGTCGTACACCTCGCGGCGCGACGGCGTGTCGAAGAACTTGCCGATGCCGGTGCGCTCTTCCGGCGGGCAGGCGCGCATGATGCGACCGACCTTGCTCGACAGCACGTAGTCGTCGCGCTTCTTGCCGCGCAGGAACGGGTTGAGCCGCGTTTCCGACAGGCCGAGCCCGTAGAGCGGCGCGGTATCGTAGTAACGGCAGCCGGTCGCCCAGGCGGCCTCAAGCGTGGCATTGGCGTCCTCGTCCGAAACGGCACGATAGAGGTTGCCGAGCGGCGCCGTGCCGAAGCCGAGTTCGGTGAAACTGATGCCGCCATTGCCGATGCGGTCGAAATGCCGTGTCTTCATATCCTGCCGTTTGCCTCGCTTAATTTGTCTGACATGACACTATCATGCCTGTGATCAGGCAAAAGCGTAGCTGCGCGTTGGACTCGCATTTTCGCGGTTGCTAGCATGAGCAAAATCAAGCTGTTCGTGGCGGCAAGGGCGGCAAATCCCAGGATGATTTCAATGGCAGGTTCGCGGTGAGCGACAAGAGCAAAAACCTGTTCGAGACCGCGCTTGACGAACTCGGCGGCGTGCTGGCGCGCATCGACGAGAGCCGGATCGACGCCGCCTGCAAGATACTGGCCGGCGCCAGTCGGATCGTCGTCTACGGCTGTGGGCGCGAGGCCTTGCAGGTCAAGGGTTTTGCCATGCGGCTCTACCATTTGGGCCTGCCGGTTTCCGTGGTCGGCGACATGACCACGCCGCCCCTGGGGCCGGGCGATGTCTTCCTGGCCAGCTCCGGGCCAGGAGAAACCTCGACCGTGCTGACCCTCATGCAGGTCGCGCACGATGCCGGTGCAACCAACCTGCTGCTGACCGCCCAGGCCGAAAGCAATGCCGCACAGCGCGCCGATTTCACGCTGCTCATCCCCGCGCAGACCATGGCCAACGATCAGGGGGCGCAGAAGACATCGGTGCTGCCGATGGGCTCGGTGTTCGAAGGCGCACTGTTCCTGCTGTTCGAGGTAATGGTGCTGAAGCTCAAGGATTTGATCGGCGCGTCGCCGGAAGCGATGCGCGCCCGCCACACCAACATGGAATAGATCATGCGCTACGAACTGATGCTGCCACACCAGATCCGCAAGGCGATCGCCGAGAACTGGCCGGTCGCACTGCCGCTCGGCGTGCTGGAATACCATGGCGAGCACATGGCCGTCGGCATGGACACGCTGGCCGTCATCAAGACGCTGGAGCTGTTCGAGAAGGAAGCCGACATCGTCATCCTGCCGCCGTTTTACTACGGCGCGGCAAGCTACGCCGTAGCGCCACCGGAAGGCAGCGGCTCGGTGCAGGTCGGCGGCAACGCGCTGGCGTCCTTCGGCGAAGAGCTGTTCTACAGCCTGCTGCGCATCGGCTTTCGCAACATCCACGCCATCATCCACCACCAGACCGAGAACTTTGCCGCCGGCATGCCGACCGATCTGGCCTTCAAGACCGCGGGTCGCCAGGCGATCTTCCGCTTTCTTGAGAAGGAACGCGGCGAGGGCTGGTGGGGCTCACAGGCGATGGCCGACTACTATTCGGGACACGCCGCGGGGGAAAATTTCTTCAATTGGGTGCAGGTGCATCCGCTGATGCCGGCTGAGATGAACGGCAAATACCCGTTCGATCATGCCGGCATTGGCGAGACCTCGCTGATGCTGGCGCTATGCCCGGAGGCTGTCGATGCCAATCACTTTGCTGACAATACCGGCTGGTATACGGCGAGCGCCAAGGATGCTTCGGCGGAGCTTGGGCAGAAGGGCGTCGTTATGATCATGGATCACCTGCGCGCCATTTTGTAAGCCTGACGACCGACAAGTCTCATCGTAGATTGCATCGTTACGCGGGCTTCACATTTCAGGCGCACGGTCGTGTCGGAGGGGTGCGCATGGATGAGATCGGCAGCGACGGCCTGTTGCGGCACGACATTCCCATGCATATCGCCAAGCGCCTGTTCTTCGGACTTGCCGGCCTCTTCTGCATTGTCATGCCGACGTGGGAGCTTTATCGCGGCGTTTGGCCGTTGAGCATTTTCAGTCCATTCTTCCTGTTCATCATCCTGGGCGCTTATGCGGTCGGCATCCCGCTCGTCTATGCCGCCGTGTTCAGCCCGGCAGTGCGCTGGATCGTCAGGCGCGGCCGCATCGACATTGTGTTGCGCAATCCGGTCTTTCTGCGCCGGCACCGTCTGCGGCCGGATGACGTCGCCGATTTCAGCCTGCGCACGATCGAGTGGGACAGTGGCGGTCCGACCTATACGGTCGTCCTGACGACACTGAAGGGGGAGCGGTTTGAGACACGGGACTTCGGCACGACAAAGACCGCCGAGATGTTTCGCGACCGGATAAAATCCGTTCTCCTGGGGTCGTGATCCCTTTGAGCAGTTCACCGTTTCACGGAAACGGCAAACCGCTCTAACTCTTTGTTTTGACGCAATTCCCAAGGGAAAGCGCTATGCGCTTTTCCCGGGAAAACCGTTTCAGACTTTTCCTGGAATTGCTCTAGGCGCGTTTTCTCTGCCGCTCCGCCCGATACTCGGCGATCGATTTGTCCGGATCGCTCTTGGTCACCACCGCCCATATGAAGATGCTGGCACCGGCCGTAGCCAGGATAGCGTAGAGCACCACGCCGAGGGCCAGGCTGCCGTAGAAGCCCAGCAGGGCCATGAGGAGGGCGCCTCCCAGCATCGCCGTGACGAAGCCCGCGATGACGGCGCGGCCCTCCCAGCGCAACGGCATGGCGCCTTTGCGGTAGCGGTCATGACCCCTGTAGTTGTGGCGGATGTTGCGGGCGAACCAGTACTGGCCGGCCATGGCTACTTCACCGCTCCCGCGGTCATGCCCATGATCAGATAGCGCTCAAGCGCAATGCCGATGACGGCGAGAGGCGCGATGGCCGCGGTCGCGAGTGATGCCATCGACCACCAGTTGATGCCTTGCGAGCCGGTTTGACTCGCCACCATGACGGGGATGGTCTTGGCGTCGGTCGAGGTCAAAAGGGCGGCGAAGAAATATTCGTTCCAACACAGCACCATCGCCAGGATGAAGGCGGCGACCATGCCCGGCAGCGCGATCGGCATGACGATGCGGAAGAAGGCGCCCCAGATCGACAACCCGTCGACAAGGGCTGCTTCCTCGAGCTCGACCGGGATCGAGTTGAACTGGTCGCGCATGATCCAGATGACGATCGGCAGCACCATCAGCGTGTAGAGCAGGATCAGCCCGACGCGCGTGTCGAGCAGGCCCACTTCGCGGTAGAGCACCAGGAAGGGCAGCGCCAGCACAACCGGCGGCAGGATCAGCTGCGACAGGAAGAAGAACGAGATGTCCTCGTTCTTGAACCAGGCGAAATGGTAGCGATAGCGGGTGAGCCCGTAGGCGGCGAGGCTGCCGATGACGATGGCGAGGCTCGATGCGCCGACCGAGGTGATCACCGAGTTCATGAAGCGCTTGAGGAACTCCTCGCGCACCGTCGAGGTCTGGAAGATCGAGTCCGGCGACAGGCCGAGCGAGCGCCAGCCCTTCCAGTCCGGCTGGAAGTCGACGAAGGGAATGAGATGGCCCTGCGTGACATCGACCGCGGTCTTGAACGAGGTTGTCACCGTCCAGTAGATCGGGAACAGGCAGATGAACGCCCAGAAGGCCAGCGCCCCATAGATGAAGACACGGCTGGCGAGGAAGCTCGCCGGCGAGCGGATTTCCGAGGCGACATATTCAGTGGTCTGAACGCTCATCTTGGCTCAATTCACCCCATCTTGCTTCAATTGACCCATCCCGCTTCAATTCACATTGCGCACGAAGCGGTTGGCAAATTTCAGCAGCCAGGTGACGAACACGACGATGATCACCAGATAGGCCATCGCCAGCATGGTTCCGTAGCCGACGTTCGAGCGGTCGCGATATTCGCGGTAGATGAAGCTCGACACCGAATCGGTGGCGCCGCCCGGACCGCCCGAGGTCACCGTGATGATGATGTCGGCAAGCTTCAGCTTGAAGATGATGCGCAGGATCACCGCCGTCACCGATACCGGCAGCATCAGCGGGAAGGTGACCTGCCAGAAGGTCTGCCACGCATTGGCGCCGTCGACGCGTGCGGCTTCGAGCACCTCGCGCGACATCGCCTGCAGCCCGGCCAGCAGCATGATCATCATGAACGGGATGAACGTCCAGGCATCCAGAACCATGATCGCGATGCGCGCGGTGATCGGGTCGCTGAAGAAGGCCGGATTTTCCCAACCGAGATGGCGCGCCAGCGTTGCGGCCGGTCCGAACCTGTATTCCATCAGCGATTTGCCGATCATCCACGACACCGCGACCGGCGACAGCATCAGCGGCATCAGGAAGACGACGCGGAAGAATTTTCGCGCCCGGATCTGGGCGTTGAGCAGCAGCGCCAGGCCAAAGGCGATCACATATTCGACCGCTACCGCCAGCACATAGAGCACCATGTTGAACAGCGCATTGCGGTAGTAGGGATCGCCCAGCATCTGCCAGAAATTGGCGAGCCCGTTGAACTTGCGGCCGCTCAAGGAGCTTAGGTTCCAGTCGGTGAGCGCGATGTAGAAGCCGAACAGCGTCGGAAAGATCACCATGGCGATGGTGAACAACAGCGCCGGCAGCAGGAACAGGGCACGCTGGCCGTCCTCGCCGCGCGTCAGCACCTGGCCGATGCCGAGCGCCACGCCCCACAAAACATAGGCATAGACGACAGGGCGCCAGGTTTCGGCTTCAGCCTTGTAGAAAATCTCGAACGCAATCACCGCCAGCAGGCCAAGCGTCGCCGCGGCCATCAATGCAAAGCCAAGCCGCTTACGGGCCGGTGAAATCGGGTCGTAAGGGGCGGCGTCTGCCGGCCACTGGTTTGCGGTCGAAGTCTGGTCAGCCACAAATCTCGCCCGTTCAAGAGGCTCCCGCGAGGAAGCAGGTCATTTGTGGTCCGGCAGGCCTTCGCTGCCGGACCACGGGTTCACACAGCCTACATGCCGAGCGAGGCCTTGTAGAGCTTGACCTGGTTGTCGCGGCCAAGCTGGTCGGTCAGCTTCTCCCAGGCCGCCGCAATGGCGTCGGCGCCTTCCTGCGCCTTCATCTTGCCGGCGAAGGTGTTGGCCAAAATGTCCTCGGCGGCGCTGTAGTACTGGAAGATGCCGGGGATGCGCGGCTCGATCGCCGCGTTCGGATGGTTGTAGCTGTCGGATTCCGACTTGAGATACGAGGTGATGAACGCCTCGTCATAGCCCGCCGCCACCCATTCCGGAATGTTGAAATGGCTGTTGCGGTAGGGCTGGAAGCCCGACGGATACGCCGCGCACCAGAGCGACAGGTCCTTGCCGCCGAGATGGGCTGCGGCGGACCAGGCCGCCTTCTTCTTCTTCTCGTCGGCATCGACGCGGGCCATCACATAGACGCCCCAGCCGAGATAGGCGCAGTTCGGCGCATAGTTCGGCCCACTGGCAAGCTTGTCCCACTTGCCGGTCTTGGAATTGTAGACATCGTCCGAGCCCGGCAGGATCGAGAAGCCGGTGACGTCGCCGATGACCGAAGTGTCGTTCGTCTTGACGTTCGAGCCGACGTCACCCCACCAAGGGATCATCGAACCGATACCGGCGAGGAACTGCTGGAAAGCAGTGGTGTTCGGATCGGCATTGATCTGGTCGGCGGGTTCCGAGGGCAGCGCGTCGATCACGTCCTGGATGGCGCGCACCCAGGCCGGATTGTTGATGCGCGGCTTCATTGTGTCGGCGTCGAACAGCCACGCCTTGTCGTCGGGATGCTTGGCGTATGCGGTGGCACGGCTGCCGAGGAAGTAGAAGCCGAACCCGCCCCAGGGCTTTGGCGCATCGAGATAGCCGTAAACGTCCTGGCCCTTGAATTTCTTGCCTTTGAGGAACTTGGTTACGGCCTGCACCTGCTGCCAGGTCTTCGGCACGCCCCACTCACCGTCACCGCCGCCATCTTTCCACGCCTTGGCAAGGTCGGCATCGGCGAACACATCCGTACGGTAATTGAAGTTGTGCGCGTCGCCATCGACGGTCACGCGATACTGCTTGCCATCCCAGGTGCCGACAGGCGGCTTCAGATAGTTGACCAGATCGTCCATGTCGATTTGCTTCTTGACCCAGTCCGGCATCTCGGAGGCCAACCCCTTGCCGCAGACGTCGCCTTCGAACGGCGCACCCATCTCGATGACGTCGAAGTCGACGGTGCCGGTGGCGATCGATTGCTGCAGGCGGGCGCCGTAATCAGCCTGCGCCAGGTCGATCCAGTTGAACTTGGCCCCGGTATAGTCTTCCCACGACTTCAGGAAACCACGGTACAGCACATTGTGCAGGTTCTGGTTGTTGAGACCCATGAAGGTGAGTTCGACGCCGGCGAACTCACCTTGCTTGACGCTGGCCTTGGTGGCGCCAAGGCACATCTCGCCGACCTTCTGGAAATCGGCGTCGGTTGGCTGACCCTTGCCAACACCCGGGACCTGCAGGATCTGCGCGCGCAGATCATCGGCGGCCCATGCCGGACGCGTCAACGCGCCGAGACCGGCGCTGGATGCTGCCGAGAGCGCGGCCATGCTGGCCGCACCCTTCAAGAGGTCGCGCCTTGTGGCACCGGCACGGACCAGTTGTTCGTAAAGACCTGTTCTCATCGACTATTCCTCCCAGAACATCAGCGTGAATGGATATGACCAACCTTGTCGGACGCTGGAGCGCCAACGATTCTCCCGGCTCGGAAACGAACTGCGCAGGACCCCACCTGCTCGATTGAAGTTCCGATTTTGCGGATCGGGTAACCGGCATTCGGACCAGCGTCCGCCACTATTCTCACAACCAAACGCCGTGTCAACGAGAACAGGTTTTTATCTATAAGAGACTGACTTGCCCTGATCGGTCGCGTTGGTTAGCTTCTTCGCCTACGGCCAGTGGAGCCGGAAGGGGAGTATATGGCTCAAGTCGCAATCAGCAAGGTGGCCAAGGCGTTCGGAACGGTCAAGGTTCTGCACGAAGTCAGCGTCGACATTGCCGATGGACAGTTCGTGGTGCTGGTTGGCCCTTCGGGTTGCGGCAAGTCCACGCTGCTCAGGATGGTGGCCGGGCTGGAGACCGTCTCCGCTGGCACGATTGCCATCGGCGACCGTGTCGTCAATCATCTGCCGCCGGCCAAGCGCGACATCGCCATGGTGTTCCAGAACTATGCGCTCTATCCGCACAAGACGGTCGAACAGAACCATGGCCTTCGCGCTCAAGCTGCGGAAAACCGATCCGGCCGTGGTCGCCGAGCGGGTCAAGCGCGCCGCCGACATCCTCGATCTCAATCCCTATCTGAAGCGCTATCCCCGGCAGCTTTCGGGCGGCCAGCGCCAGCGCGTGGCCATGGGCCGCGCCATTGTGCGCAATCCGCAGGTGTTCCTGTTCGACGAGCCGCTCTCCAATCTCGACGCCAAGCTGCGCGTGCAGATGCGCACCGAAATCAAGGAACTGCACCAGCGGCTGAAGACCACCACCATCTACGTCACCCACGACCAGATCGAGGCCATGACCATGGCCGACAAGATCGTCGTCATGCGCGATGGCCGAATCGAGCAGGTCGGCGCGCCGCTCGAACTGTTCGACCGGCCGGCCAATCTGTTTGTCGCCGGCTTCATCGGTTCGCCTTCGATGAACCTGCTCAAGGGCGTCATGCGCAAGGGCGACAAGCCCGGTGTCGAGATCGCAGGCACGCTGTTCCCGATTGCACCAGGCAATGCCGCGCAGGACGGCCAGGCTGTCGTCTATGGCGTGCGCCCGGAACATCTCGAGATCCACCCCGATGGCGTGCCGGCGAAGATTTCGGTGGTCGAGCCGACCGGCTCGGAAACGCTGGTGTTCCTGCGCTTCGGCGACGGCGAGATGGTGGCGCTGTTTCGCGAGCGCCACGACTTCAAGCCGGGCGACACGCTGACCCTGAAGCCGCGGCTCGACCAGATCCATCTTTTCGACGCCGAGACCGGCAAGCGTCTCTGATCTCAACCGGACTTCAAGAGGACCATCATGCTCAAAGGCATCAACCCGCTGCTCAATGCCGACGTGCTGCAGGCATTGCGGGCAATGGGCCATGGCGATGATCTGATCATCGCCGACACCAATTTTCCGTCCGATTCGGTGGCGCGCCAGACCGCGCTCGGCCGCCTGCTGCGCATCGATGCATCGGCCGCTCAGGTGGCAAAGGCGGTGCTGTCGCTCTACCCGCTGGACACGTTCGTCGACGACTCCGCCGCGCGCATGGAGATTGTCGGCAAGCCCGACGAGATCCCTCCCGTTCAGAGGGAAGTGCAAAAGGAAGTCGACGCGGCCGAGGGCAAGTCCTGGCCGATGGTGGCGGTCGAGCGCTACGCCTTCTACGAGCGCGCCAAAAAAGCCTATTGCGTCATCCAGACCGGCGAACGCCGCTTCTATGGCTGCTTCGCCTTCCGCAAGGGCGTCGTGCCGCCGGATGCGGAGTAGCGGCATGGCCTCCTCGGGCAAGCCTGTCGTCATCCTGGGTGTGTTCGTCGCCGACACCGCCTACAGGGCGCAGCGGCAGCCGCGCATGGGCGAAACCATCCTCGGTACATCCTTCACGCTGGGGCCGGGCGGCAAGGGCTCGAACCAGGCGGTCGCCGCCGGCAAGCTCGGCGCCAACGTCACCTTCCTCACCCGCCTCGGCGTAGACCCCTTCGCCGACATGGCCAGGCAGACCTGGGCGCAGGCGGGCGTCAAGAATGCCGTCATCGACACACCGGAAAGCTACACCGGTGCGGCCTACATTTTCGTCGAGGAGACCACCGGCAACAACGCCATCATCGTCAGCCCAGGTGCTGCCATGCTGATCTCGCCTGCCGATATCGAAGCCAATGCCGCGCTGATCAGCAGTGCCGGCGTCTTCGTCACGCAGCTTGAGCAGCCGATCGATGCAGCGACGCGGGCGCTGGAGATCGCGCGTGGGGCAGGGGTGACGACGATCCTCAATCCGGCCCCGGCGGCAAAGCTTCCCGACCGCATCTACACGCTGTGCGACTATCTCACGCCCAATGAGACCGAGACGGAGGAACTGACCGGGATGAAGGTCTCCTCGGTCGACGACGCGCGGCGCGCTGCGGACAGTCTGCTCGAAAAGGGCGTCGGCACGGTCATCGTCACGCTGGGCGACAAAGGCGCGCTTTTGCACTCGAAGCAGCGCTCCGACCATGTTCCCGCCATCAGTGCGGGACCGGTGGTCGAGACCACCGGGGCGGGGGATGCCTTCAATGGCGGGCTGGCCGCCGCCCTGTCGCGGGGCGTGGAGCCGCTGCAAGCCGTGCGCTTTGCTTGTGCCGTCGCCGGCATTTCCGTGACGCGACCAGGGACCGCGCCGTCGATGCCGACGCTGCAGGAGGTCGAGGCGCTGCTGGCGGGAAGGTGATCTTGCGGGGCCAGACACAGGCACAGGCTGGAAGAACCTGAGCTTCCTCAGGTCTCTTGCAAGACAATACTTTTGACAACCAATGTCGACATTTCTCTGAAGCCAAGGGCTTGTATCCCTTGAGAGAAATGGCGCGAGTGACGGGGCTCGAACCCGCGACCTCCGGCGTGACAGGCCGGCACTCTAACCAACTGAGCTACACCCGCGCATGGCGAACACGTGTCAGCCGTGTTCGTCGTTGGGGCGCTGGATAAGGGGTTCGCCACCGGGTGTCAAGCGTGACAGGACAGCATAACAGCAAACAGGAGAAGGTTTTTTGACAGCCGGCGTTTTGTTGGCAAAACCGGCATCCAACCAGGGCGTCCTGCACTCATTTGGCCTTGCGAAGCCGACCCTGACCGCTTAAAGGTCCGGCCCGGAGCGGGCGATTAGCTCAGTTGGTAGAGCGCTTCGTTTACACCGAAGATGTCGGCGGTTCGAGCCCGTCATCGCCCACCACTTTTTCTCAATGTAATCAACGGCGTCCGCTGGCCTTCTGAGGCTGGCGCGCCGCTTTGCGCCCAGCTATGCGCCCAGAAACGACCGATTTCGGGCGCTTAATAGGCATCTGCGGCGGCCTGCTGGAAGTCCGGATGGTGGTGACCGTAGGTCGATTCCATTTGTTTTACCGTCATGCCGAGAGAGCCGGCGGCATCCCAGATCGGCACGCGGCGCTGCATCAACCAGGTGGCGCGGGTGTGGCGCAGGATGTGCGGCGTGACCTCGTCGCCGAGCTTGGCTTCGACGCGCGCGGCATCGAAGGATTTGCGCATCAGGCCGATCGGCTCGCCGCCCTTGGCGTGGATGACCGGACCCTTGCCGCCATCCTTCAGCCTCCACCTTCTGAGATGGGCCATCAGGCGGCGTGGCAGCCGCATTGGCGGCCGGCGCTTCGTGGTCTCGCGCACGCGCTCGCCGCGGCGGTAGAGCACGCCGGCGTCAAGGTCGGGCCAGCCGCCGGCCGGGCCACGGTTCCAGTTGAGGTCGAGGATCGCGGCGTGGCGGGTGCCGGTGTAGAGGCCAATGAGAATGAAGCGCGGCAGGCACTCATAGGTTTTCGGCCTGGCGCGCCGCAGCCGCAAGGCGCCGCGCAGCAGCTCGGCGGCTTCCTGCCTGGTCAGCCAGCGTTCGCGCGCCACCGGTTTGTCGGGTAGGTCGAAGTACGGGCGGAAGTTGAGCCGCTTTTCCTTGCAGAACATGTAGACGGCGGCGCGCAGATCCTCGAGCTCTCGCCGTGCTGCCGCTTGGCGGGCTCGGGTCTCGGCGTAGTCGCGGCAGGTTTCGCCGTCAACTGCGCTTAGCGGCTTGTCGCCCCAGAAGGTCGTGAGGAAAGCAATACGGCCCTCAAGCGGGCCGGTGTCCTCGTCGCGCGCCTGCTTGGCCGCGAGATAGTATTCTAGCGCTGCTGCGCACGAGATGTGATCGGGACCACGTTCGACGGCGACGGGCTTTTGCTTTTTTTGCCCGATGTATTCCGCGAGCTTTTCCGCCGCGATTTCAGTTTCGCCAACAAGGCATCCCGTTCGCTTGTAAACGGCCCCGTCCCGGATGACGAGCCGCTGGACGCCGTCCCGGTCGAGCCGGGGGACGAGGCGGGGAGGGCTTTTCCGACGCGGCATTTGAGGCGCATTTCCCTGATGGCAGACGGGGTCACGAAATCCTTGTTGGCAATCTGTTCGATTGTCAAATTGCCCTTGCGCGCCTCTGCCCGCAGCGCCTTCGGCGTCAGCCGACCACCGAAGAAGCGGTCGCAGGCCTCCTGGAGGCGAATCGGCGTGTCGTCTTCGGTCACGGCCTCGCCTCGCCCCTCGTATCTCTTATCAGCTTTCCGGGCGCCATGATGTCGACGGCTTCCCTGGCCTGGCTAACCATCAACTCCTTGAGCAGATGGGTCGGCGTGTCCTCCTTCAGGCAGGAGATCAGGGCGGCAGCGGTCGCAATGTTGGCGACGCGCGCCATCAGGAGGAAAATGTCGCGCTCGTCGATGCCTTGGCTTTGCAGCCTGTTGCCGGTCTCAACGGCCGCCACGCAGAAGACGCGCATCAGTTCGGCGCAGGCGCGCTCGCGGGGATTTGTCGCCTCGGCGATCTTGTTGGCAGAATGGTCGGCCCATTCAAAAAAGTCTTTGGCGCCGCCATTGTAGAGGTAGCGCTCAAGATCTGGCGCGATGACAAGCCGTTTGCTTTTCATAGCGCCAGCACCTCGCGCATCTCGGGCATGGCGTTGTGCTCGACGCCGTCGAGCAGCCGGCCGGCAGCTTTCTTGCCGCGCATCAGCATCGCGTGCGGTTCGACGCCGGCGGTGTCGAGGAAACAGTGGACATTGCCGTCCTGCGCCACCAGGAAGGCCGGTGGATTGCCTCGACGGCCTTTCGACGTGTCATAGGTGTCGAGATCGGCAGGCGGCGCCCATGCGCCCCATTGCTTGAAGAAGAACGGCACACCTGCCGCCTGGCACTGGTCGCGTATCGCGCGCGGCCAGACTGGATGCATCGGCCGGGCATCAGGGCCGCTCTCGCCGCCGACGATGATCCAGTCAAGGCCCTGGTACATCGGCCCTGGCGCCGGCATCACCGTCAGCCCATACCAATCGAGAAACGCTTCTTCCCACTCACGCTCGGTGTCGCGCCAGTTTGAAACCTCATCCTCCCAATCGTCCGGCTTTACAGCATCCATTTCGCTGTCGCCGTCGACCGTAATGCAGTTGAAATTGATCGGCCCCAGCAGCGGCTCTGCGGAGACGAAGCGCACTGCTGCCGGCGTCGCCAGAAGATCAGGCACGCGCTCGTCGGCTTCCTGCTGGCGCTCGGCGGAGACGCCAAGCCAGACATTCGGCAGTGGCCACTGGTCGAGATACACGCGTGGTTCCGGCGGCGCGTGCTGCTCGTGGTCCGGCGCGGCGATCAGCACCACGCCCGGCTCAAGCTCAGTCGTTAGGTCGCAAACGAGCGTATAGATGCGGCGGATTGCGAGGGGGTTGGACAGGTACTCTCGCATGCGCCTCGCGCGCTTGGTCAGCACCTGGAAGGTGTGCTGCGGGCAGAGCGCCATGACGGCGAACACTATGTCGATCCACGAATCGGGCACGTCTTCGTGAAACAGGTCGCCCATGGAGTTGACGAAGATGCGGCGCGGGGCGCGCCAGGTCAGCGGCTCCAGCACGATGTGATTTGGCGCCATGGCCAGCTTGCCGGTCCAGACGGTGTTGCCGTTCACCTTGCGCGTGGTGCCTTTGTAGTGCGGGGCGCCAGTCTGACCCTTGGCCTGCAGCGATGCCGTCATCGCCTCGATGCGCGCGGCCATGCCCATGGCGTAGCAGTGCGTGCAGCCTGGCGAGACGATGGAGCAGCCGACGACGGGATTCCACGTCGCGTCCGTCCATTCGATGGCGGATTTGTCAGCCATTGGATTTCACCCCAGCGCCGGTGATCAGTTCGAGGCGATCGATGCGTTCGATTTCTGCGGCTATCAGCGCGCCGGCCTTGATGAGGTTTCGGCGGCGGCGTGGCGCAGGATCTGGCTTCCACCACTCCTTGGCCCACGGCCAGATGTTCTCACCGAACCAAACCCGATAGCCGCTCACGGTTAGATGGACAGCGTACGCGGCGGCAGCCCTAGCAAGTTCACCTTGCTTGTGCTCGTCGTCATGCTCTGGCGTCCAGCCTTCGGCGTCGATCTGCCGTCGCCGCTCGGCCCCGATATCGGCAATCGCTCTTCCTGCCGTCTGGAACGCCGCGACTTCGCGCGCAAACTCTTTCAGTTCGTCCGGCGTGATCAAGAGGTGTCCGGGATAGTCGTCAGGCGAGGTTCTATCGTCCCACTCAGCGATGCTTTGCACGAGGTCGTCTACGTCGCTTTCCCATCTAGCATTGGTCATGGCCGGAAACTCCACCACACCAACCCCGCGCCAATGACGGCGACACCGATCATCATGGCGTTGAGAAGCCGTCGCGCCGCCGGCGATTCTTCCGGCGCGCGATCGATGCAGTCGTCGCCGCACAGGCAGTCGGGCCAGCGTTGGCAGACCATCTGCACCTTGCCGCCGGGCGGCACGGTCATGCGCTCCAGACTGCGCGGCACCTGGTTGAGACGCGCGCTCATGCCGGCAGCATCCAGCCGCAGACGAACACAAAGGCGAAGACCAGCGATGCCGTCAGGGCGATGTCGGTGCGCAGGTCCCGCGAAATGAAATGGCATGCGCGGTCGAGCGCATTGTCGTTGCCGTCCAGCGTCTGCAGGATCTGCGACGGCTTCTGGCCGGCGATGAGCTGGCGGGAAATCCAGGCTTCCACCTCGGGCGACTGGCCAGCCACCGCGATCAGCCTCTCAGCGACGTTCTTCATTGCCGTCAGCTCTGCTGGCGGACGGCGCGCGACTTAGCGAGGTCGCAGGCGTCCGGCGCGTACTGGTCGATCTCGGCGCGGGTGAAGTCGGTGTGCTCGGCCAGAACGTCCTTGGTGACGGCGGTGCCGTTCATGCCGAGTTCGAGCACGCGATCGGCCATGCGCTCGACAAGCGACCGTTCGAACTTTGGCGGCGTTGAAAGCGCGCCAACGGGCGGATGCTGAAAAGTGATCATGTCTGCCTCCATCGCAGGATTGCGATTGGCGGCAAATCTTTCCCATTATGGGTAATATGTCAACCCCAATATGGGGAAACTATCTCGGCGACATGTGCGTAACGCGCGCTGCCCATACTAGCTCGACGTCTTCGATCGGGCTTTCAGTTTGAGAATGCAGGTTGAAATATCCGGGCCTTGGGCCGCGCATGAGCTTCTTCACGAGCACACGTCCATCGACCGTCTCGCAGATGACGAGCTTGCCGACCAGGTCCATCGTGACTGGATTTCTGACCTCGTCATAGTAGACCAGCCACTGGTTGAAGAATGAACCGAGCGAATCACCGCGAACTTCGAGCGCCACCGTGTTTTCATTCCCTCCTGGCGGCATCGGAACCTCGTCGAGATGGCCTTGGGATTCCCCATAGAAGTGCGCCGCAGCGCCTGCGCCGACATATCCCATTAGCGGAGCGGTCATCTCTTCCATGATCGCCGACGGCAGAACGCCAAAGGCCTTCGCCGCCAGTGCCATGTAGTCGCTCGTCATGCGCCGCTCGCCACGCTCCAGCTTTATGAACTGGCCGCGCGAGACACCCATCTCTTGCGCGGCCTTTTCGTGCGTCCAACCAGCCGCTTCTCGCAGTTCTTTCAACCGATTTCCCATATCGGGGAACGTGGCACGATCCGCATATCCGTGTCGTTCCCCATATTGGGGTTGACAATATTCCCCGGATTGGGGAAGTATGCGCGCCATGTTGCTCGCTGCCTGGATCACTGGTCACGACCTTTCGCCCGAAGACTTTGCCAACAAACTTGGCGGCGTCTCGGGTTCCGGCGTGCGCAAATGGATGAGTGGCGAGCGCCAGCCTGATGCCGACATGTGCGAGCGGATTTTTATCGTCACCAGCGGCGACGTGACGGCAGCCGACATGCACGCCGTGCGGCTTGCATGGCTGAAGGGAAACCGTCCGGAAAAATTCAGTGCACCTATGCCGACACCCGAGACGGAGGCCGCAGCATGAGCCCGCGCTTGTCTTCGCCCGCACTCGCCGATCGTGGCGCGCGCCTTGCCGGCGTCGGTTTCACTGACCGCCTCGTGCCGCGCCAGGTCGGCGCCGTTGATTATGAATTCCCCGCTGCGCCGGTTCCCCAAGAGCCTGACCGCGCAGAGCCTGCCGCGCCGTCCGGTTCCTCCTTGGGCGGCGCGGCTTTTCAGTTCACCGGATCCTTGTCCGTGGGGGCACGCGACGAGGGTGACAGCGCGCCGGCGGTTGATGCCTCTTCGGCCGGCGCGCTCGCCCACACCGCTATCCTGCTGCCCGACCATGTGATGGTGCTGGTGCGCGCGGTCGCCGCCTATGAGCGCTGCACCAATGATCGTGCCGTTGCGCTGGCGCTGACTGAATACGCCACGGCGATCGGGGCAGGGGTGTTGGCCCGTGCCGTGGCCGATCTGGATGACGAGTTCGCCGAGGTGCCCGCGCATGCGCGCCTGGCGGCAAACCGATTTCGAGGTGGCGGACCATGAGTGCATCTGCTTGCGGGCCTCCGTGAACTGACGCCCGCTTTTTGAATCTTTCGCATCGATCCCGCCACGGGATTTTCCGCCGGTTCGTCCCGGCGCGGGACGGATTTTGCTTTTCGAGGACTTGAGCCATGACCACAGCCCGCGTGCTTCGCATCAAATCCGCGCAGAACCAGCTCATCGCCTTGTGCGGTGGCCTCGACGGCTCGGCGGAGATCGGCAATTTCGGCCGCTCCACGGTCGGCCGCTGGGCGGATCTCGGCGACCCGACGCTGATGCCGCTTGGCGCGCTCATGGCGCTCGAGGCGCATTGCGGCCAGCCGATCGTGACGGGCGCCCTTGCCGAAGTGAACGGGCGGAGGCTGTCCGATCCTGATGCGGAGACGGTGAACCAAGGAACCGTGATGGCGCGCCATGCCGACGCCATCATCCAGGCCGGAGAACTGATGGCGGCGGGCGCTGCCGCCTTTGCCGACGGCAAGGTGACGCCGAACGAAGCGACCACCATCGACCGCGCCGCCGCCCAACTGGAGCGCGGGCTTTCGCAATACCGCCAGGCGCTGGCCGGCATCCGCGCCGCCGGCGGGCTGAAGGTGGTGGGGGAGTGACGATGGTCAGCCTTGCCCGCCGCGACCCCGAAGAGCGCGTCGACAGCTTTTATCGGTTCTCGGTCAAATGCGACCGCACGATGAACGCGCGGCTTGAGACTGCGGCACGCACCGCCGGCGTCAGCGTTACGACGTTCGTGCAGCGGCATTTCGAAACCATCCTCGACGAGCCGGCCGATGACACCGGCTTTTGCGCCGACACCTTCGGGCGCGCGCACCGGATATCCAGGCAGGCAGCGCGGATGTGGAACGCGATGCGGCTGGGCGCTGACGGCGCCGGCGTGATCAGCGGCGGCGTGCGCGACTTTGCCGCCGCGGCCAAGGTCAGCACCGGCCATGGCAGCGACTACTTCGCCGAACTCGTAGACGCGGAATTGATCCGCACCATCGTGCGCCCAGGCGGACGCGGCGGCGGGACATATCGCGTGGTGAGGGTGGGGTGAGACTGTGAACCCGCGCTTCTCCGACTATGTGACGAGCGGGGCGTTCAGCCTCACCCTGACACGCAACCAGATTTCCGAGCTGGCCTTCGCCGCCGGTGGCGAGCGCCGTCTTTTTGGCGTCACCGGCTCACTTGAGCGCAAGGGGCTGATCGAACCGATCAATGCGCGGCCTGAGAAGGACCCGCTGTTCGAACATGACGAACAGCACCTCGAATGGCGGCTGACCAGCGCCGGAGCCTTGACGCTCTCGCTGTTGGCGCAAGCCGGGCTGTCAAACGCCGGGACGGATGTCGCTGCGCGAGAGATCGACGACCTGCGCCAGAGCCTGTCGACTGCCAACGCATGCGCCCATGAAGCGAACCTGCGGGTGCGCTCGATGCATGCGCGGCTTGAAGAGGCTGAAGCCGTGATTGCGCGACTGGAAGCGCGCATCGCCGGCGACAAGATTCCGATCCGGTTTACGCCTGCCGATCCGCTTCCGGATGCCTCCATCGACGATCTGCTCAACCCCGAAAGGACTGGACCATGAGCCGCGTGCTCCGCACCTTCCGTGAAATGCTTGGCCTTCTGTCGCGTGGCGATTTCTCGCGCCACTGCGACAAGCTGCTGAACGAAGCCATCCTGGCGGTCGAGGAATGCCCGGCCGACAAGTGCAAGGCCGAGATCATCGTCAAGATCACGCTCGACTATGAGCTTGGCCGCATCGACATCAAGGCCGACGCCAAGAGCAAGCTGCCCGACACGGTCAAGTTCATGAAGACGCCGTTTTGGACGATGGACGGCCAGCTTTCGGTCGAGCACCCGAACCAGATCGACATGTTCCCGCCGCAGCGCAAGCGCGGCGAGCAGGCGGAAGGAGACGACGACGAGCGCGAAACCGCCTGACCACTTTTCCACCTGACGTCCAACCCAACGAGGATTTTCCAACATGTCCGACCCAAATCAGCCTCTCGACGCGCATGCCATCGAACTCATCAAAGCCCTGACGACCGAAGCCGCATCCGCCTCGACCGTTTCCATCAGCATCAGCGGCCTTGGCGGCGGCCTGCCGACCAGCGTGCCAATCGCCTTCGATCGCAAGAACCAGGCGTTCAAGTCGCTGAAGCCGTTGATCGAAGACTATCGTCTGGCGCCCGACCGTCGCAAAGGCACGGCCACGGTCGAGACGCTGGCCAGCTTCATTGGGCTGGTCGACCGGCACAAGGATGAAAACTCGGCGCTGTTCGGCAAGACCGTCTGGCCCGATCCGAAGCTGACCGCCGTTCTTGACTACGATAAGGAAGGCGTGCCGGCGCGCAACCGCTCACATCGCATCGTCTACGCCTTCCCGCTGACCGAAGAGTTCAAGTCCTGGGTCGCGACCAATGCCAAGCCGATGGAACAGGAAATCTTCGCGGCCTTCCTCGAAGAGCACTCGGCGGAACTCTCGGCGCCGACCGCAGGCGAGATCAGCGAATACGAGCGGCTGTTCAACGAGAAGATGGCAACGCCTTCTGAGGTGGTTGCCCTGTCGCGGCATCTGGAAGTGTTCGTTGCCGCCCGAGCCAAGCAGGGTGTGCGCCTGCAGACCGGCGAACGCGTGGTCGAGTTCTCCGAAGAGCACCAGAACGCCAAGGGCGAGTCGATCGTCGTGCCTGGCGTGTTCATGGTGTCGGTGCCGGCGTTCGTCGACGGCGATGCGGTGCGCATTCCTGCGCGGCTTCGCTATCGCGTCGCCGGGGCAAAGGTCGTCTGGTTCTACCAACTTTACCGCTGGGAATTCTATCTGCGCGAACAGGTCGGCTACGACCTCAAGGAAGCCGCCGAAAAGACCGGCCTGCCGGCCTTCGAAGGCGCGCCGGAAGCCTGATGCCCGGGGCACTCGCCATAGCTGCCGACGCGCTGCTGCCGTCTCTCGTCAAAGAGGCGGCGGCGGCGCTCGCGCGGGCCCAGAGCGCTGCAGAAGTATTGGCCGCGCGCGATATGGCGACGGCGACCTACGATGCGGCCAAGCGCTCAGCCCGCCTGAAAAGGGCGAAGGGAGCGCATGACGAACTGGTCGCCGCGACCTATCGCGTGCAGGCCGATTCGCTCGAAATCGAAAGCCTGGCCAAGCGCCGGCTCGCTGATGAGTACGATGCCGCTCAGCAACGTGGTGAGATAGGCAAAAAGGGCCAGCGCACCGACCTCGTTCCAGCCTCGAACAAGGTTCCAACAGCCGAAGACGCCGGCATGACGCGCAAGGAAGTGTTCGAGGCGCGGCAGATGCGCGACGTCATCGAACAGGATCCGGGCATCGTGCGCCGCGCGCTCGACCAGATGCTTGCCGCCGGCAGCGAGCCGACGCGCGCCGGTCTGAAGCGCGCCGCTAACCTGCGCGCGGCGATAGGCACTGACAGCGCCACGGCAGCCGAGCGCGGCAACAATCTCTATGAAACGCCGCCTGAGGCGATGCGCACGCTGCTGTCGTTCATGCGCTTCTCGGCCAAGGTCTGGGAGCCCGCCTGCGGCAAGGGTGCTATCTCACGCATGCTGGAGGATGCCGGCTATGAGGTCGAGCTGTCCGACCTCGTCGACTATGGAACCGTCGATCGTCACGGCGAGCTGCAACGGTCCGAAAATTTCCTGGTCACCGTGCCGCGTGCCGACAATTCGGATCGGCCCGATATCGTCACCAATCCGCCCTATGGCGTCGACCTCAACGCCTTCGTTGCGCATGCGCTGCGCGCCCACCGGCCGCGCCGGATGGCGCTGCTGCTCAACCTAAATTTCCTGTGCGGCTTCGACGATCCCGACCGCTGCTTTGTCTTGGATGAATGCCCGCCGTCTTGGACCTACGTCTTCAGCCGGCGGCTGCCGATGATGCACCGCGATGGATGGGACGGCCCGGAAGCGTCGAGCCGGATGAACACAGCCTGGTTCGTCTGGGAACTGCGCATGCAGCCGGATGGCAGTGAAGGCTATGACGGCCCGCACCAGATCTTGCGCGTCGACTGGAAAGTGTTCGAGAACTCGAAGCCATGCGGGCCGCTCGATGACGAGACGCCGCCGCTGCCAATCTCCGCACCCGTGGGGGAGATGCGGCCAGAGGGGGGCAATGTCCCGCCAGCGGATGACGATCGCCCATCGGTGACGTCAGCAGAGTTCGCCGAATTCAAAATGCTCGGCGCGGTTGCCGATGGCATCAAGGTTTCCGGGCCGCTGTTCGAAACCCTCAAGGAGCAGGGCCTGATCTGGGCAGGCAAGGAATTGTCTGTCGGCGGCGGCAAGCGTCTCGCCGAACTGGGAAGACTGATTGACGCCGCGTCCAATGGCGATGCCGTCAATGTTGTTGGCGACAAGAAGCGAGGCTTCGTCGACGCCTTGTCCGATTGGACAGAATTCAGGCGGCTGAAGGCGCGTGACGATCTCAATCCCGACGAGATCGCGCGCCTCGAAGCGCTCCGGCCTATCGTCGAGGCTGAGACCGCGCCAGTCGCCGACGAACCGCCGCCAAAGAAGCGCGGCCGCAAGGAGGTGTCGGCATGACGATCCGCTACATGAACGTGCCGCTGGCGCCCGACTGGATGAAGATCACTCGACGCTTCTTCACTAGCATGATCGCGGAAAAGGCGATCGATGCCGGCCGGCCTGAATTGACCGGATTCGAGTGGGGCGTCTTTGCGCTTGAAGGCAAGGGCCGAAGGTCAAGACCGGTCGGCATGGCGATCTACTATCAGCCGGAAGGTCACGACCTGGTCTGGCTCGACCTTCTCTATGTCGAGCCTTCGCATCGCGGGCTGGGCATCGCAACATCGCTGATCGAACAAACGGCAGCCGCCGGTGCGGCATGGGGCGCAGCGCGTCTCGACTTCGGCGCTCTCTGCCACAACACGCGGATGTTTGCGCTGGCTGAAAAATGCGGCTTTGCCCAAACGGCGGTGCAGTTCGGGCGCGACATCAAGGCGGTGCCGGCATGAACGCCGCCGCCCATCTCGCCGCCCTGAAATGGCTGCGCAATCGCAACGGCGACGGCGTCTTCGATCGCTACCAGGTGCTGGTCGCGGCCGGCGAAAGCGCGCCGGTGCGGCGCTCGACCTGGTCGCGGCTCGAACTCATGGGTTTCGTCGAGCGCTACAACAACAAGCGCCGCCTGCGCGTCACCGAGGTCGGCCTGCGCGTCGATGTCTCCAAGGTCGGGGAATCGGCATGAGCGCGCCGACCCGCCCCGTTCTGCGCTGGCATGGCGGCAAGTGGCTGCTAGCGCCGTGGATCATCGAGCATTTTCCGGCGCACCGGATCTATGTCGAGCCGTTCGGCGGTGCGGCATCGGTGCTGCTGCGCAAACCCCGCGCCTATGCCGAGGTCTACAACGACCTCGACGGTGACGTCGTCAACCTGTTCCGCGTCCTGCAAGACCCTATTGGGGGGGGCGAGCTTATGCGTAGGCTCGAACTCACGCCCTTTGCCCGCGCCGAATTCGAACTCGGCTGGGATGCTACTGACGACCATGTGGAACGCGCTCGGCGGCTGATCATCCGTGCCTTCATGGGCTTCGGCTCGAATGCTCACTCAGACATGGGGCGCGGCCACAAGACGACCGGTTTTCGGGCGAACTCGTCGCGCTCGGGCACCACGCCGGCGCATGATTGGTCGAGCTATCCGCAAGCGCTTGCCGCCGTCATCGCGCGCATGCGCGGCGTCGCAGTCGAGAACCGTCCGGCGCTGCAGGTAATGCGGTCGCACGACTGGGCCGACACGCTGCACTATGTCGACCCTCCCTACGTCCATGCGACGCGCAACCGCCGCAACCCCTACGATCCGAAGCACCAATACCGCCACGAACTGAACGACGCCGACCATGTCGAATTGCTCGAGGCGCTGCGCGGTCTGGCTGGCATGGTGGTGCTTTCCGGCTATCCGTGCGCGCTCTATGATGACGCTCTGCCGGACTGGCATCGGGTTGAGCGCGAAGCACTGGCCGACGGCGCTCGGCCTCGTACCGAAGTGCTATGGCTAAACCCGGCATGTGTAGCAGCTCTTGATGCCCGCCACGGCGGTGCCTGCTCTCCGCTGTTCGCGAGGATGTCGGCATGACGTCCGATCCCTCCATCCTCCGTGCCATGTCCCGCCTGCGCAAGGCGCTGGAAAAGCGCATGCGCATCGACGATCGCGCCGAGGAGCTTCGCGCGCGTGCGTGCCGGCCAATCCGGGCCGGCACGCTGGCTGCTTTTGACACCGCCGGACTGGGACGCAAGCTGCGTCCGATGCTGGAATATGACGGCCGTGGCTGGCGCGCGCTGGCCGATGAGATCGGCGTCACCTCGCCCGACCTGTCCCGCGTCATGGCCGGGCAGGACATCGCCGCGCAAAAGGTCTTCGCCATCTGCGACTGGGCCGGGCTCGATGCCCGCGCCTTCTATCGAGCGCCGGTCGGCGCGCCGCCGCCGCGCAAGCGTCCTCGTCGCGGCTTGGTGTTTCACGGGAAAAGCACTGAAACAGGAGTTTCAATCTAATGGCACGTATCTATCTCGCTTCGTCCTGGCGCAACGCAAACCAGCCCGCCATGGTCGACCTTCTCCGGCAAGCCGGGCACCAGGTCTATGATTTCCGCAACCCGCCGCATTCAACCGGCTTCGGCTGGAAGGATGTGGCGCTGGTGGCGCCGTTCACCGCCGCCGAGTATCGCACCGCGCTCCTCACGCATCCGCGCGCCGCACAAGGCTTCAACGCTGATTTCTCGGCGATGCGCTGGGCCGACACCGGCGTTCTGCTGCTGCCTTGCGGCCGCTCGGCACATCTGGAACTGGGCTGGATGGCTGGTGCTGGCAAGCGCACGCTGATCGTCACGCAAGACGGTGAAGAGCCGGAACTGATGGCGCTGCTGGCTGATCAAATCTGCATCAGCGTCGATGAGCTTCTGGAGGCGCTTCGGTCGTGACCGATTCCATGCTGCCCATCCTGCGCCAGTTGCACGATGCCGATGGTGACCGCGTGCGCGCCGGCGTGCTGCTGCGCATGCCGGATTCCGTCATGCTGAAGTATCACGATGTCATCGATGCCGCCTGCCGCCGGGCCGGGTTCGAGACCGGCTCGAAGTTCCTGGCGGTGCGGGTGTCGCTGTCGCTGGCGGTTCGCTCCGACGCCGGCTTGCCGCCGGCGGAACTGGCAATCATGGCGGAAGAGTTTCGGGTCGGCATGGCCGAATTCGCCGCGGGTGGCACATGAGCGCGCTCGGCAGACAGGTCGATCCGCTAGCCCGTGCCTTGGCACCAGTGGTGCGCGAAATGCTGATGGCGGAGGTCGAGCGCATAGCGGCGTCGATTCCGGCGACAACCAAGACAAAGGCCAGCGCCGCTGATTCCGACATCATGAAAGCCTGCCGCGTGGTGGCCAGTGCCGCCGACCGCTTGGCGCAGGCGAAATACGGACCTGGCGAGATTGCCGCCCGCAAGTCGCTGGAGAATGCGGCGAACGGTCTTCGCCGGGCCATGGAACGCCACGGGCGCATGCCATGAACGCCGCCGTGCTCTCGCCCGATGCGACAAAGCTGCGCGACATCCGCGCGGCGCTGGCGGCGATCGAGCCGGCGGTGTGGACGCGCGTGCATGGCGATGCCGGCGCCTTCCTCGAGGCGCGCGGCGAGATGGGCGAACTGCCCGTGCTGCTGCGCTTCGAGGAAGCAACGACGGACGAGATCAGCTTCATCTGCGATGCGGCCGACAATGTGCGGTTCCTGCTGCGGCTGGTGACGAACGCCTTTGCCGCGATACGCGACCTGAAGGGCGAGCCGCCGCATCGCAACCAGCCTGCCGGCGAACCGGCGGCGACAGACGTCAAGAATTTCGCCGCCGAGTGCGGCATGAAATGCGGCGAACCGGCGTTCAAGGTGTTCCTCGAAGAACGGCACGGGCTTGAACGCCCGCTGACGCCGGAGCGCGTCGCGCAAAAGGTGCGCTCGCTGCTCGGCGTCACCTCACGAAAACAACTCAACGACGGCGGACGGGCCAGCGACGCATGGAAAGCGCTGCGCGCCGATTTCGCGGCATGGAAGAAGGCGGACAGATAATGGCTACGAAGAACAGACTATCCGATCTCAACGATCATCTCTTCATGCAGTTGGAGCGGCTCGACGATGCGACCCTCACCGCCGAGCAGATCGCTAGCGAGGTAGCCCGCACCGAGGCCATCGTAAAGGTGGCCGACAAGATCGTCGACAACGCCCGTCTGAACCTCCAGGCCTGCGAGCTTGTCGCCAAGCATGGTGACCGTTTCATGAAGCACTTGCCGATGATCGGTGCGCCCGATGTGCCTGCGCAGTCGCTGGACTTCAAGAAAAAGGTTGAGGGTGCCCAATGAGAGGCCGGCAAATCCGATATTGCGATGAGGAACTTTCCTTCCTGGAGGAGCGGCAGGCGTTCAGCCGCCGTGAGCTTCATGCCGCGTTCGTCGTGGAGTTTGGGCGCCCGGAAGTGACACTCGAGCAGATCAAGGCGCTGTGCTCCCGCAAGGGCTGGTCTACCGGTCGCACTGGTTGCTTCGAGAGGGGCACTACTCCGTTCAATAAGGGCAAGCCGCATCCTACACGGGGCAGGGCTGCCGAAACGCAGTTCAAAAAGGGCGGTATGTCGGGGGCGGCGGCTGCAAAGTATAAGCCAATCGGAACCGAGCGCTTCAACAAGGACGGCTACCTTGAGCGCAAGGTACACGATGGCATGCCGCACCAGTCGCGCTGGCGCCTGGTGCATGTTCTTCGCTGGGAAGCATTGAATGGTCCGCTTCCTGAAGGATCGGCTCTCAAGTGTCTGGACGGCAATCGTCGGAATACTGAACCATCGAATTGGCGGGCAGTTCCCCGAGCGCTCCTTGCGCGCCTCGGCGGACGCTATGGGCGCGGCTATGATGCCGCGCCCTCGGAACTCAAGCCGACAATACTGGCGATATCTGAGTTGGAGCATGCTGCCCGGGAACGTGAGCGGGAGCAGCGCGCATCATGAAGGGAGCCCGCATCCACTACAGCGTCGCCGAGATGGACTGGCTTGAGGCCAATCGCACGATGGTCATCAGCGACTATCACCGGGCGTTCGTTGCCGAATTCGGTCGCGACGATGTCGCGGCCATCAATCTGCATGGGCTGCGCAAGCGCAAAGGCTGGAAGGTTGGGCGTGCGCCTGGCCGATTCGCGGGCCGACATCTGCGCTACTCCACCGCTGAGATCGACTGGCTGCGCGACAACCGCACCATGGTCATTGGCGAGTATCATCGCGCGTTCTGCGCCTACTTCGGGCGACAAGACGTGTCCGAAGCCGCGCTGCATGCCCTGCGCAAGCGGATGGCCTGGAAGACAGGTCGAACGGGGCAGTTCAAGAAAGGTTCGGTCTCGATCAACAAAGGCAAGACATGCCCGCCAGGGCGTGGCGGTCGTCATCCAAACGCGCGCGCGACACAGTTCAAGCCGGGACAGCTTGCGCATAACCGGATTGGCCCTGGGCACGAGTCGATTGGTGACGACGGCTATGTCTGGATCGTCACCGATAGGCGCAACCCATGGACGGGCGCGTCAACCTGGCGGGTCCACAAGCATCGCTGGCTCTGGGAGCAGGCCAACGGCCCGGTGCCTGATGGCCACGTTCTCAAATGCTTGGACGGCAACAAATTGAACAGCGATCCGTCGAATTGGGCGCTGGTGCCGCAAGGGCTTCTGCCGCGGCTGAACGGCAAGTCCGGCGGCAACTACGACGTGGCGCCTGCTGAACTCAAGCCGGTCATCATGGCGATCGCGAAGCTGGAACATCGGGCTCGGGCCAAGCGAAATCGTGAGGTTGCCTGATGAGCGAAGTTCTCTTCTACGTCGGCCTGCATCAGCCGTCTGACGGACTTCATTTCGAGCGTGCCTGCATCAGCTGGCGTCGCCTTCTCAGGCGCAAGAAGCCCCTTGGGTGCGCCGAGGTGATAATCGACAGCGGCGCGTTCACTGAAGTCGTAAAACATGGCGGCTATCGGTGCAGTGTGGCCGAATATGCTGCCGAACTGCGTCGCCTGCATGCCGATGGCGTCGCATCGATCGTCGCGGCCGTGGCGCAGGATTATATGTGCGAACCGATCGCGCTGGAGCGGACTGGCCTCACGATCCTCGAACATCAGCGCCTCACCATAGAGCGCTATGACGCGCTGGTAGACGAGGCCCTGCCGTTTCCGATTATCCCGGTCCTGCAGGGATATGCGCCAGCCGACTATGTCCGGCATATCGAGATGTACGGCGACCGACTCAAGCCCGGCATGTGGGTCGGTGTCGGGTCGGTATGCAAGCGCAATGGCGATCCCGCGCGCATCGTCGACGTGCTGAGTGCGATTCATGCCGTGCGCCTCGATCTGCGCCTGCACGGCTTCGGCATCAAGTTGACGGCGCTTGGCCATCCTGGCGTGCGGGCGCAGCTCTACAGCTCCGACAGCATGGCCTGGAGCGATGCGGCGCGGAAGCAGGGGCGTAATGCCAACTGTTGGACTGAAGCTGCTGGCTATCGGGATGCCGTTCTCGCCGCAGTGGCGCGTCCGCCCGCACCTTGGCAGATGTCTCTGCCGCTTCCGGAACGGGTGCCAGCATGACAGGGCCTCGCCTCTCCATCATCCCGGCGCGCGCCGCCACGGACAGGGCGCTGAAGCCGCGCGACCTGCAGGTGCTGTGTGTGCTCGGGAGACATACCGACGAGCTTGGCTGGTGCACGCGCAGCCAGGTCAAGATGGCCGACGAGATGGGCTGCGCGCGCTCGACCGTGTTCGAGGCGATCGAGCGTCTGGTAAAGGCCAGGTATCTCGAACGGCATGTCGAGGAGACGACGTCCGGGCGCGACGCGGCGCACTGGTATCGGGTCATTCTCGACCCTGTGCACCCTAATCTTGCGGCAGTGAAACATGTCGACGAACCGGCCGATTCAGCCGCCGAAATACCCTGCCGACCAGTCGGCACCCCTGCCGGTATATCGGCACCCCCTGCCGGTCCAGAACCGGCACCCCCTGCCGGTCCAGGACCGGCACCTATTAACGACACTTCTCTAACGACCCCTCTTAACGTCGAGAGAGAGCGCGGACGCGAGGATGATCAGAAAGCGGTCGAGCGCTGGGTGAAGAAAACGCATCCGGGCTGGCCGAGCTACATCAGCGACAGCGTACCGAAAGCGGTGTCGGCGGCGATGGCACTGACCGCCGACGAGCGTGAGATGGCGGCCGATCGCATGGCCGAGTACGTCGCCAGCGCCAAGGTCGGCGGGCGTACCGTGATCTGCACCTTTGCCGTGTACTTGGCGGAAAAGCGCTGGGAGAAGCTGCCGCCGAAGGTCGAGGTCGCCGGCCGCGCCGACGACTATGCGCCGCCTTTCGGGCCGGTGTGGATGGGATGGGTCATCGCTGCCGTCATCGGCGGGCCGGAGAACGCCGGCGGGGCCACACAGGCTGAGCGCTGGCCGAAGCTCGATGCGCTCTACCGAATGGCACTGAGGGGCACGGGCTACCGCTTCAGCGAGCGCTGGCATGCGCTCAAGGGCCTGATGGTGGCGGTACCTGTCAGCACGCCGCAATGGATCGAATGGCGCGACCACTTCGCAAGGCAGGGCTGGCCCTGGCTGCCGGATCCGGGACGCGTGGCGTACTTCCCGGCTGGCGGGCCGGCAGGACTGGCGGAATTCGAACAGGCATTGCGAGGGAACCATGATGCGGGCGGACGTGAAGCGGCTGAGTGAGGCTGAAGTGATCGGCCCGACCGATCGGCAGACTGCCGCTATTGACAGGGTGCGCTCGATGTCTCGTCGCAGCCAGGCGCTGCTTGCAGCAGCAGGTCAAAGCGAATCGGCGCTGCACTGGTACGTGATCAGAACCGATGCGCATGCCGAAATGGATGTGGATAACCTTCTGGTCAAAGCCAATGTCGAGCACTGGCTGCCGTTCATGAAGGTGGCTGATCGGCGTCGTGGCGGTCGCAAAAGAGCCTGCCGCGAGGCTGTCAGCATGCTTGCCTGGCCTGGCTACATGTTCGTTCGCGTGGTGCCGTCGCCGGAGGCTTGGGCAGGGTTGCGGACGGTGAAAGGCATCGTCGGCGTGCTTGGTGCTGATGAGAAGCCGTTTCCGGTAAAGCACGAGAAAGTCTTGCAATTGCGGGTTTTCCTTGAAGGCAACGTGATTGCCATCGGCGAGATCGCCAAGGGCCTCAAGGTGGGTGAGATGGTGAGGGTGAACGATGGCCCGTTCGCTACCCACAACGGCATCGTAAGCGAGTTGTGTGAGGATGGTCGCGCACGGGTCGAGGTGATGCTGTTCGGTCGTGCCGTGCCGATCACGCTGGGTCTTGATCAGATCGACAAAGGGTAGTAGCGAATCCCACCCAGGACGCCCTGACAGAGTCGCACGCCGATCACGGTGGCAGCGCCAGCAGGACCCAGGTGAAGCACCCCAGCTTCACCGCGATGGAAAAGATTCCAGACATCATGGCAGGTTTCATCTCTCTCGAGAGCAACATTGCTGCGTGGACAAATGGGCTTGATCGCTTTGCGTCGCAGGTGCCGTTTGCCACGGCAAAGGCGCTCACAGCGACGGCCAACGAGGTGAGGGCGGATCAAAGGGATTTGCTCCCGCTTGTCTTCGACCGGCCAACGCCGTTCACGCTCAACAGTCTGCAGGTAACGCCTGCAACCAAGCAGCAGCTCAATGCTGTCGTTGGCTTTCGAGAGAGTACTCGCAGCCGCAAGCACTATCTCATGCCACAGGTCGAAGGCGGCAGCCGACCGCACAAGGGCTTTGAGAAGTGGCTCATCGGCAAGGGTGCGATGTCGAACAGTGAGTATGCCGTCCCCGCTGCTGGGTTGAGGACCAACGCTTACGGCAACGTCTCGCCTGGCGTCATCACTCAGATCCTCTCACAGCTTGCAGCATCACCAGATGCGATGCAGTGGGAGACTGCCAAGTCACGCAAGCGAGCTGGTGCCGATCGATCGCGATACTTCATCCCGAAAGCCGGGAGCAAGCTTAGGCGTGGCATCTGGCGGCGGACTGGTAAAGGCAAGGTCGAGCCTGTGTTCGTGTTCGTCAGGTCGGTTGACTACACCGTGCGCTACTCATTCTTCGACATCTCGGCGCGCATCGCAGAGAAGTCGTTCCCGCGCCAGTTCCAGGCTGCCCTGACCCAAGCGATCAGCACGGCTCGATAGGGCGAAAATTAGAAAAGTTATGAGGCCTAACCTGCTGGCCTGCTCGATGGACCCGCCAGGTTGGGTCCTCCCGGGGGGTCGACCGCCCACGGGTAATTCGGACCCCGGGACTTTTGCGATTTTGGGGCGGGCAAACACGTTCGGATGATGTTGTTGTTTTTGTTGTTGGAGCGATGAGCGACAGCACGCGCTTTCCATTGCCGCAAGGCGTTGCCGACGGGGTTCTGAACAAGGGCCAGTTGGCGCGCGCGCTCGGGAAGACAGAGCCGACAATCGATCGCTGGATGCAGGAAGGCATGCCGGTCCTCGATGAGGGGTCGAACGGCAAGGCCTACGCCTTCCAGCTTTCGCAGTGCTTCGCCTGGATGCAGGCGCGTGATGAGGCGTCTCGCCATCAGGAAGAGGCACAGGAGCGCATCGTTCGCCAGATGCAGCTTGCGCTGATCGGTGGCAAGGAAGGCGACACCGAGCGCAGTCTTCCGCCCTCGGAACGTATGAAGGTCTACGCGGCGGAATCGCAGTGGCAGGAACTTGCGCTGCGCCGCGGCGAACTGGTCGAGGCCTCTGCCGTGCTCGACCTGGTCGAAACGATCTTCGGCCTGATGCGGCAGGGCATCGAGACGTTGCCGGACACGATGGCACGCGAATGCGGCCTTGACGGTGCCCAGACGGAGCGCGCCGTGCGCGCCGGCGACGACATCCTCCAGGAGATCGCGCGTGCGGTCGATACATTCGCCGACGAACTCGCCAAGGCCGAGAAACCTGTGCCGGAGATGGCGCTGACGTGAACCTCCATCACCGCAAGGATTTCGGTCGCGACGGTGGTCAGCTTAGCTATGCCAGTCTGTCAACCGTGCTCCGGCAGGCACGGCCGGCCTTGCAGCCGCCAGACCGCATCGTTGTCTCTGAAGCGGCGGCAAAGTACCGGCGGATCAGCAACGAGGCCTATAATGGGCCGTGGCGCAACGACGTGGCGCCCTACATGGTCGAGCCGATGGACATGAGCACGTCCAGGCGGTTCCGCTGCATCGGCTTCGCTGGCCCTGCGCGAACCGCCAAGACCGACGCGCTCGTGCTCAACGTCATCGTGCACCGCGTGATCTGCCAGCCGCGCAAGATGCTAGTCGTCCACATCGGCCGCAACGAAGCGCGCGACTTCAGCCTTGAAAAGCTCGGCCCGATGATCCGCGCGACGCCGGAAGTGGCGCGCCGGCAATTGCCTGGACGGGCGAACGACAACATCTTCGACAAGCGCTTCCAGGGCGGCATGCGCCTCTCGGTCGGCTACCCGGTAATTGGGCAGCTCTCGGCGCGCGACCTGCCGGACGTGCTCTTCACCGATTACGACCGCATGACCGAGAACGTCGACGGCGAAGGCAGTCCGTTTTCGCTCGGCCGCAAGCGTATTCAAACCTTCGGCTCGCTGGGCAAGGTCATCGCAGAATCCTCGCCTGGCCGGCCGATCCTCGACGAAGACTGGAAGCCGAGCGCCAGCGAGCCGCATCGGGCGCCACCCTGCACCGGCATCCTGGCCCTCTTCAACGAAGGCACGCGCGGGCGCTGGTACTGGCCTTGCAAGGAATGCGGCCGGGAATTCGAACCGGATTTCTCGACCCTGCATTTTGCCAAAGCAGGGTCTCCGGCTGAGCGTGCCGCCACCGTGCATGCCGCATGCCCGCATTGTGGCGCTGTCTATGAGCATCGCCACAAGACGGAACTCAACCGGGCCGGCCGCTGGCTGCATGAAGGGAAGAGCGGCAAGCTGCTGCCGATCGGCGATATGGATCGTGATGTCGACACGGTGAGCTATTGGTTGAAGGGCACGGCGGCGGCGTTTCAGGACTGGCGGCAGCTCACCCTTACCTACCTCAATGCGGTCGAGCACTATCGCCTGACCGGCGATGAGCAGGCGCTGAAGTCGACGATCAACGTCGACCAGGGCTTGCCCTATCTGCCGCGAAATCTCTCCGGATCGGACGTCACTCTCGATTTCCTCAAGGGCAAGGCGGCCGAAGCGATCCAGAAGACCGCGCCGGCCGAGACGCGCTTCATCACCGTGTCGGTCGATGTCCAGTCAAACCGCTTCGTCGTCCAAGTCGAGGCATGGGGCGAAGGCCTTGAGCGCTGGATGATAGACCGCTTCGATATCCACACGCCGCCAGATAGCGCGCCGAATGCCAGCGACCGCGCCATCGACCCGGCGCGCTTTCCGGAAGACTGGGAAGCGCTGTTCCCGCTGCTTGAACAGTCCTATCCGGTGGCCGGCACGGAATGCGCGCTGCAGCCGGTTGCGCTGATCGCCGATTCCGGCGGCGCCGCCGGCGTCACGTCGAACGCCTATGCCTTCTACCGCAAGGCGCGCAAGGAAGGCTTTCGCCGTCGCATCTTCATCGCCAAGGGCCAGCCCGGTTTCGACCGCCCGCGCGCCTTGGAAAAAGCGCCGGAGAAGGTCATCGGCCAGCGCCGTCGCAAGGGCCAGGCGCCGAGTGACCTGCTGATCGTCAATGTCGGCACCGACGTACTGAAGGATGAAGTGATGGCGGCGCTGGCGCGCAATGAAACGGGCCAGATCAGCTATCACATCCCAGACTGGATCGACGAAGCGGTGCTGAAGGAGTTCACCGCTGAGCGTCGCACCGACAAGGGCTGGCGCAAGAAGGAAGGCCAGGTCCGCAACGAAGCGCTCGACCTGGCCGTCTATGGCCGCGCGCTCGCCATCGTGCTGCGCGCCGAAAAGATCAACTGGCAAATGCCGCCCGACTGGGCGCGCTCGGTGCCGGAAAACAGCTTCACCGTTATCGCCGGCGCGACGCCTGAACCAGATCCGGTTCCGGCCAGCGAATTACCCGCCGAAGTGCGTCCCGAAGAGGCGCCGGCGCAGCCACGGGTGAAGCGACGCGGCGGCTCTTGGATAGGCAAAAGGAAGTGGGGTTTCTGATGGCTTACACGCTTGCCGAGCTGGAGCAGCTGCAGCGCGCCATGGCGCGCGGCGTGAAGTCGGTGACCTATAATGGCGAAACCGTCGTCTACCGGTCGCTCGATGAAATGCGCCAAGCCGAGCGCGTCATGAAGTGCGACCTTGGCCTGATCACGTCCACTTCAAAGCGTCGCTTCGGCGCGGTCGACAAGGGTCTCTGATGGCAAAGCTTCCCATCATCGACCGTATGCTGGCGGTGGTCTCGCCGCAGCGTGCGTTGAAGCGCGCCCGCGCCCGTATGGCACTCAATGCCGTCATGCATTTCGAGGGCGCGGCGAAGAGCTATCGCACCAAGAATTGGCGCAGCACCGCCACCGATGCCAATGCGGCGGCCAATGGCCAACTGGCGAGGCTTCGCAATGCCAGCCGCGACCTGGTGCGGAACAATCCGCTCGCGGCACGCGCCAAGTCCGTCGTCGTCAACGCCATCGTCGGCTCCGGCATCATCCCTGGCGTCACCGCGGGCCGTGTGCAGCGCAAGACACAGATCGACCGGCTGCTGATCGACCATTTCGACGGCCTAGCCATCGACGCCGACGGCAACACCAATCTCTACGGCCTTGAGGCGCTTGCCGTCGGCGCCATGTTCGAAGGCGGCGATTGCATAATCCGCCGCCGCTATCGTTTCGCTGCCGATGGCTTTCCGCTGCCGTTCCAGCTTCAGGTGCTCGAGGCGGAATATCTCGATGACAGCAAGACTGGCCCGCTGCCCGGCGGCAACACAGTCATCCAGGGCGTCGAGTTCGATCAGATCGGCCGCCGCGTCGCCTATTGGCTATTCGACCAGCATCCGAACGGGCTGGCGGTGCTGCGCAATCCGATATCCCGGCGCATCGACGCCAAGGATATCATCCACCTGTTTCGCGTCGATCGGCCTGGACAGGTGCGCGGCGTGCCGTGGCTGGCTCCCGTCATCGTCACGCTCAACGACTTCGCCGAATTCAAGGATGCGCAACTGGTCCGGCAGAAGATCGCCGCGTGTTTCGCCGCGTTCATCCATGATCCGGATTTCGAAGGCGATACGCCCCAGCCGCAAGGCGGTGAAGGCAAGCCGGAACGCGAGATCGACGAACTCGGCCCTGGCATGATCGAGACATTGCCGGTCGGCAAAACGGTCAGCTTTTCGGACCCGCCCAGTCTAGGAGAGTTCACGGCCTATTCCGACGCCACGGGCCGCGACATCGCCGTCGGCGTCGGCATCACCTTCGAGAGCCTCACCGGCAACCTGTCCAATGTGAACTTCACTTCCGGCCGCATGGGCCGGATCGATATGGATGCCAATGTCGACGCCTGGCGGTGGCTGACCGTCATCCCGAAGCTGTGCGTTCGTGTCGCCGAGTGGTTCACCGAAGCGGCCTTCGTGGAGACCTCCTCCCGAGAGCCTTTCGCGATCGGCTGGACGCCGCCGCGGCGCCCGCTGGTCGATCCGACCAAGGAGATCCCGGCGATGGTCAAGGAAGTGCGTGCCGGCTTTACCTCGCGCCGCCGGAAGATCCGCGAAATGGGCTTTGACCCGGAAGAGATCGATGCCGAGGTCGAGGCCGACAACAAGGCCGCCGACATGGCCGGCTTCATCTTCGACAGCGATCCCCGCCGCGTAACCATCAACGGCCAGAGCCAGCAGAGCGGCCCGGCAAACACACAGGATTGACCCGATGCCCAATCTCATCGTCAACGGCGAATTGGTCCTCTATGGGCCGGTCGGAATTTCCGATTTCTGGGAAGATACTGGCTTCACCTCCATACAGGTGATGAGCGCACTCGCCGAGCTCGGCGGAGACGTCACCGTGCGCATCAATTCAGCCGGCGGCATCGCCTATGAAGGCGTCGCGATCTATCACCTGCTGAAGAACCATGACGGCAAGGTCACGATCGTTATCGACGCAATTTCCGCCTCCGCCGCCTCCGTCATAGCCATGGCCGGAGACGAGATCGTCATGCCGGAAGGCACGGTGATGATGATCCACAATCCGAGCGGCATCACCTTCGGCAATGCCGACGACCACCGCGAGACGGCCGACCTGCTTGAGCAGCTCGGCACGATCTGGGCGCAGGTCTATGTCAAGCGCACCGGCCTGCCGGAAGCCGAAATTGCGGCGATGATGAAAGCCGAAACCTGGCTTTCCGGCGAGGAGGCGGTTGCCAAGGGATTTGCGACAAGCACCGGCCAGAACGCCGCTGAGATCGACAAGGATCCGGTGATGAAGGTGGCCGATCCGACCTTCGATTTCTCGACCTATCACAAAGCACCGGCGTCGCTGATGACGCTGTCCAAGAATCGGAAGGCATCAGGCCTGCCGATGGTGGCGGTGATGTCCGCCCCGCTTCCCGTAAAACCGAAACAGGAGAACAAGATGCCTCCCGAACTGACCACGGCGGACACGACCACTTCCGTCACCATGACTGCAGAAAACACCGCCATCGTGCAGCAGGCGACTGCTGCCGAGCGCGACCGTGTCAAGCAGATCAGTGCCACCTTCCGCGCTGCGAAGCTCACCGACCAGGCTTTCCTCGACGATCTCATCAACAGTGGCAAGTCGCTGATGGAAGCCAAGGCGGCGATCGTCGACAAGATCGCGACGATGAACACCGAAGCCGGTGCCAACCAGACCAATGCCGGCCCGGCGATCGTCACCGCCGAAGCCAGCGACAAGTTCGTCCAGGGCGCGACTTTGGCTCTCACCATGCGCGCCCATCTCAAAGGCGGCGAGCGCAACGAGTATTCCGGCCTGACACTTGCGGAACTCGCCCGCATGTCGCTCGACGTACGCGGCCTGAAAAGCGGCGGCCTTGGAAAGCTTGCCATGGTTGGCGCTGCTTTCGTCCCAACGATGGCGGGCGGCATGCACACCACGTCCGATTTCGGCAACATCCTCGCCAACATCGCCAACCGCTCGATGACGGCCGGCTACGAAGAGGCTGCCGAGACTTTCCAGGAGTGGACCCGTGCCGGCACGCTGTCCGATTTCAAGGTGGCGAGCCGCGTCGGCATGGGCGTGTTCCCGTCACTGCGCAAGGTGCCGGAAGGCGCCGAGTACAAGTACATCACCGTCGGCGATTTCGCCGAGCCGATCGTGCTGGCCACCTATGGCGAGTTGTTCGCCATCTCGCGCCAGGCGATCATCAACGATGACATGGACGCCTTCACCCGCATTCCGCAGATGATGGGTCGCGCTGCCATCCGCACCATCGGCGATCTGGTCTATGCCATCCTCACCGCCAACCCGAACATGTCGGATGGTGTTGCGCTCTTCCATGCCACCCACAACAACCTGCTCACCGGCGCCGGTTCGGCAATGGCGCTGGCTGGTCTGTCGGCGGCGCGCGCGAAGATGCGCATGCAAAAGACGAGGGACGGCAAGGGCACGCTGAACATCACGCCGGCCTATGTCCTGACGCCGGTGGCGCTCGGCGACACGGCGCGGCAGTTGATCGCCAGCCAGGTTGATCCGACCAAGACCAATGCCGTTCCGAACCCGGTGCAGAACATGGCCAAGGTCATCGACGAGCCGCGCCTCGATGCCAACAGCACCGCGGCCTGGTATCTCGCGGCCAACCCGTCCTCGGCATCCACCATCGAGGTCGCTTATCTCGATGGCCAGCAGTCGCCGACGCTGGAGCAGCAGGACGGCTGGTCGATCGATGGGACCGAATTCAAGGTCCGCATCGACGCCGGCGTCGCCCCGAACGACTGGGTTGGCCTGCAGAAGAACGTTGGCGCGTAAGCCCGATAGGACGTCGCGCCGAAATCGCGGCGTCCATCCCTCGACCTTGAACCCCTGAAACGGAGCATTTCCATGAAGAACTATGTACAGGATGGCCGTGTTCTCACGGTCCCGGCCCCGGCCGACCTGCTTGCCGGCGCTGGCGCGCTGGTCGGCTCGATCTTCGGCGTCGCCCAGGTCAACGCCTTGAGCGGTGCCGACGTGCCGCTGGTCGTCGAAGGTGTATTCGAACTGCCGAAAACCAGCGCCCTGGCGATCGCCATCGGCGACAAGGTCTACTGGGACAACACCGCCAAGGCCGTCAACAAGACCGCCTCGGGCAACTCCCTGATCGGCTACGCGACGTCTGTCGCCGCCAATCCCAGCCCGACCGTCTGCGTCCGCCTCAACACCGGCAGCTTCTAAGCCGTTCGCGGAAAGGACCGGCAGGTCATGGGATTGTTTTCGGACCTGCCGGCAATCTTCACCGGCACCTTCAACGAAGACGATATCGTTGTCGTGACGCCCGTCGGGGGCAGCGCTCGCGACGTCTCCGGCAACGCGATCTTCCGCCGTGCCGGCGCGTTTGCGTCGGTAGACGAGATGGATTTCGCCACAACCAATCCCGAACTGCACATCCCGCAGGCTGACAGCGCTGATCTCGACGACGGCGCCGGTGTCTCGGTCCAGCACGGATCCGCCGCACCGGTTGAATTGTACAAGGTCACCGCGCGCTACCCGGATGGTCGCGGCATGGTGCGCTTTACCCTGATGAAATCATGACCCATGTTCGCAACCAACTGCTGCATTGGCTGAAAGGCGCACTCACCGTCACGAACGGCGCGCCCGTCACCATCCGTCGCGTCACTCCCTATCCTGAAAGCTTGGCCGGCGCGCTCGATCTGGCAGTTGCCAGCGAGCAGTCACAGGACATTACGTTGAAAGGCGCGCAGCAGCGCATCATTCGCATGCGCGTTCTGGCCGCCGCCAGGGGCGATTCCGAGGCGGCGCAGGACCAGCTCGACGAACTTTGCACCTTCGTTGAAATCACGATCGCCGCCGATCCGACCTTCGGCGGCCTTGCCCGCCAGTATGAGTATCGCTCAACCGAGTTCGTCTTTTCCGGTAATGGCGATCAGCCCATGTGCGTCGCCGCCATGAGCTTCGATGTCACCGTCCTGACGCGCCGCGAAAACCCGCAGGCCGTCGCCTGAATCATCCGCCCTGACGCCCTTGGGCAAGGCTCCCCGAACGATAGGAGGCCACCATGGCCGATCTCTTTGCCGTAGCTGGCGCTTCGATTTTCATGGGCAGCGTGGCGATGCCGCGGCCCGAAGCCGATGTCGCGGCGGCTGACTTTTCCGCCGTTACCTGGACGGAAATCGCCGACTGGATCCAGTGCGGTTCCTTCGGCGACACCAGCGCTCTGATCAGCACCGATGTCATCAATCGCGGGCGCACCGTGAAGCAGAAGGGCACGGCCAATGCCGGCCAGATGCAGAACAATTTTGCCATCAATTCGAGCGACGACGGCCAGCTCGCGCTGATCGCCGCCTCCAACACCAGGAACAATTACCCGTTCAAGGTCCAATGGGACGATTCTCCTGCGGAGCGTGCCTTTGTCGCGACGGTTACGATCGCCACGCCTGGCGTCTTCACCAAGGTTAATCATGGACTGTCCGTCGGCGACGCCGTCAAGCTTTCAACGACCGGTGTGCTGCCCTCCGGTCTAACTGCCGGCACCACCTATTATGTCAAGACCGCGCCGGATGCTGACACCTTCACGCTTGCCGCGACGCGCGGGTGGCTCGGCCATCACCACCACAGGGACGCAATCCGGCACGCATACCGTCACGACGCAGCCGACCGGCACGGTGAATTACTTCATCGGTCTGGTCATGTCGGCTGAAAATGCCGGCGGCGCCGCCAACACCGTGCGGACATTAAACTCGACGATCGAGATCAACTCGAACATCGTCACAGTCGCGCCGGCCGGCGAGTAAGGCGATGTCGAAGGCTTCACTCGGCGCCGGCAATGTCGACATCCAGCTTGATGGCGAAACCGTCACGCTGCGGCCGACATTGCGCGCGGCGCAAACCATCTCACGCCAGGCCGGTGGCCTGGTATCGACCTTGAAGGGTCTCTCCGAACTCGACGTGGATGTCCTCACTGGTGTCATCGCCGCTGGGCTCGATAAGAAGGCGTCCGATGTCGAGGATGCTGTCTGGCGTACAGGTGTTGTCGGCCTCATTCCCGGCGCCACCGCTTTCATCGGCATCCTGGCCAACGGTGGTCGCCCGCCTCAAGTCGGAGGGTCGGGAAAAGAAAACCCTCCGAACTAGACGGCCGACTGACGCCTGAGGCCTATTACGACGATCTAGCCATGATTGCGATCGGATGGCTGGGTTGGAGCGAAGAACAGGCGTTGGCGTCCGATGTCAACGCCATAATGGTCGGCTATGAGGGGCGCTGCGAGATGCTGCGTTCCATCTTCGGTGGTGGCGAAGCGAAGGCGCCTCCGCCTCTGCCTGTGATGACACCGGGTGTGCTTAAGGCGATGTTTGCCGGATCTTCGCCAGTCGGCTCCTGATCCATGGCGCAGCGACATCGCCTACAAGATCTCGATCACTGGCCAGCGCTGGTATATCGATCAGGCATTGATCGCTCTTCTTCAGGTCCTCAGACAAAGTGCCTTCGTCGATGTGCTTGTAGGCGACCTTCACCATCGTGTCGTAAACCAGATTTGAGCAATCCGTGTAACGCCGCTTCTGATCTCCTGCCTTCACCGTAATTCGAATGGCTTCCAACCTCGCTGATTCCTCGGCCTGGTATGTTTGCCACTTGGTCACACCAAAGTAGCCGCCGCCAGCGATGATTACGATGCATGCTGCGGCAACCAAAATCTTCAAGAGCGTGTTCATCTGATCTCTCCAGCGGCCCGCAAGTAAGCCGAAAAATGGCTTGTGAGGAAGTATTTCTTGGATCAAACTCTAAAATATAACATTGTCGGCGATGCAAGTTCGCTCGTGCGTGCTTCAGAAGCAGCGAAGCAAGCGGGCGCGTCGCTGACTTCACAGTTGTCGTCAGGTTTCAACGAGGCCACAGTGACGATTCAACGGTCGGTTGCCGCCGTCACGGCCATGCAAGCCCGCATCAATGACATGGTGGGGATCGGCTCGCGCGGCACGAAGGAGTGGACCGGAGCGCTTGCCCAGCAGGGCCAAATACTTGACCAGTTGCGCGCCAAATATAACCCGCTTTATGCGGCGCAGCAGACCTATCTCGCCAACCTGAATGACATCAAGGCAGCTCATTCGGTCGGTGCGCTAGGCGCTGACGAAATGGCCGCCGCTATCGTGCGTGAGAAGGCGGCATTCGCCGCGACCGTAGTAAATATGAACAAGGTTGGCGGAACAGCGAAGCTGACGTCCAGTCAGCTGTTGAACCTTTCTCGCCAGGGCAACGACGTCGCCACGATGTTTGCCCTGGGGGCACCGCCGATGCAGATTTTTGCCTCCCAGGCCGGCCAAGTTTATGACGCGCTGGAACAGGGGCCTGGCGGCATCAAGGGATCGCTGGCGGCGATCGGCGAAGGTGTTCTCGGGCTTGTTACCAAGTTTCCGCTCGCTTCGGCGGCAGTCGCCGCCGCTGGGGTCGCGCTCGCAGCTTATGCTGTTGTCGGTGGCACGCGCATCCGGACGCTTGACGATATCCTGAAAAGCCATGCTGACAACATCAAGCTCCTAGGCGATGCCTACGACCAGGTCAGTGGCAAGCAGCAGAAATATGCGGCGCTGACCGCGCGTTCTGTCGGCGCCCTCAATGAGAAGGATATCAAGGACGCCAAGGATTTGCTTGCTTTGCAGATCAACAGCATTTTCGACAGCGTCGAGCCGACGATCGGCGGCGGTAGCGGACAGCAAGGGCCTTTGGAGCGAGTCTTGCGGTCACAGTTTGAGCCCTTCAAGCAGGCTCTCGCCGAACTCGGCAAGACGTCTGACGTTCAGAAGTTCATTGATGAAATCGACCGCATCGCCGAGGTTAACCCGTCTCTTTCGTCTGCCCGTGACGAACTGAAAGGTCTAGCGCTCGAAGCAGCTAGTACTGCCGCGCGCATCTCGGAAATGTCGCCGAAGGTTTCCGAGCTGGTCGACATCGTCGATCAGTTCAACCGGCAGATTGCCGATGTCACTGCAGAGCCGATCCGCAAGGCGCTGCAGGGCATCTTCGATGAAGCAAAGGACGGCAAGGAACCACTCGACGCGATCCTCAACCAGATTGCGACGCTCCAGCAAGCGAACCCAAGTTTTTCCGGCATCATCGCCGGCTTCCGTGACCTCATAACAAAGGCGTATGAGGCATCTGCCGCGATCGACAGCATCTCGCAGAGCGGGCCGACTAATGGTCGTCAAAAGCTTCCTGTCGGCATCTTGCCTGACAATGCCCCGGTGCCTGACCAGCGGCCAAACGCCGAAGATATCGGCGCCGCCAATGACAAACGGGCCGCACGCGCCGCTCGCGCCTCCAATCCCTACCGCGACATCCTGAAAAGCGCGCAGGATCGCATCGATCAGATGAAGATCGAACTCGATCTCACCGGCAAGGTTGGAGTCGCTGCCGATACCTTGCGCAATTATCAGGAGTTGCTGTCACGCGCGACCGATCACGGCCGGACCATCGGTGAGAAACAGCAGGCGGAACTGCATGACCGTGCCGAACAGATGGCGAAGCTGGCGCAGGCCACCTCGGAAGCCAAACTTCAGCAGGATCTTTTGTTCGATCGTGCGCAGCTTGGACGCTCCGATATCGATCAGCAGACAGCAGACATGCAGCGTTCGGCCGGCCTGCCTGTCGATCTGGATTCGGCCAGCGCCAGCATGTTCCGCATCAATGAGCAGATCCGGACGACGCAGGACGCCTGGAAGGGCTTTGGCGACTCCGCGGCCGATGCGCTCGGCAAGCTGATCGATGGCACCGGCACGTGGAAGGACGCGCTCAAGGCGATGATCCCCGCCCTCGAAGATTTGATCATGCAGCTTCTCAAGGCGCAGTCGATCGGATCTGGTGGCAGCGGCGACTTCAGTCTTGGCGGGCTGTTGTCGAGCGCGTTCGGCGGTGGCGGCAGCGCGAATGTCTTCCCTGGCGGCGGATCACTTAACAGCACGGGCGGCCTCTACGCGAACGGCGGGGTATTCGACAGGGGCATCAGCGGGTTTTCAAACACTGTCGTCGATCGTCCGACCCGGTTCCGCTTCGCCGCTGGCGCTGGCTTGATGGGCGAGGCAGGGCCGGAAGGCATCCTGCCGCTCCGTCGCAATGGCGCTGGCCAGCTTGGCGTCATGGCAAGCATGGCCGCCAACAACAACCAGCAGTCCGGCCCAACCGATCTGCACATCCACGTCGACGCTCGCGGCGCCACCGGCAATCAGGAAGTCATGCAGATGGTCGAGGCTGGCGTGTCCGCAGGCATCAAGCAGTTTGCGAGCAGCCCAGCTTTCACGGCGTCGACCACCAAGAGCCTGAAGACACTCAGGGTCACGTCCGGGAAGTCGTTCTGACATGGTCGCTTTCCCCGACGTCCCCTATGCAAAGGGCATGCCGAAGCTAGTGCGAACGACCTCTGTCTCGCGCGCCGGCAAGCGCTTTATGGCCGCGATCGAGACTGTCGACCCGTTCTGGCAGATCATTGTTGAAAGCGCTCCGCTGGACCGGGATCTGATCCCCGGCGTGCGTGCCTTCATCGACGAGTGCAACAGCGCCATCAAGACGATCATCTGGGCTCCGACCTATCTCGATGTGCCGCAGGCGTATCTTGCCGATCCCGGCAACGCGGCCCTGTCGAACGATGGCAACCTCGTGTCCGGCACCGGCGGCCTGACCATCGCCGTCAACTCTGTGACGACCGGGTTGGACATTCGCCGCGGCGATCTCATCAGCCTGGTCAAGGACGACTATCGGTCGATGCATACCGTCATGACAGGTGCGGTCGCAGCATCGTCGGCTATCACACTCGTGGTCGAGCCCTACGTCCCCAGCTACATCACCGCCGGCGCCGTGGTGAAGTTCAAGAACCTCGAACTCAACGTCCGCATGGAGCCGAACTCGGGCGAGATGACCGACGACTATCTGCCGGTGGCGACCTTCAACTTGCAGGAGGTGCCGAAATGACGTTCCCGACACGCCTACAAACGGTCCTCTCCGAGGGCAGGGCGGTCATCCGCTCCGGCATCAGGATCGTGTGCACGACTGGCACCTATGGCTTCTGGAACGGCAAGGGCGATATCACGGTCGATGGGCTGGTCTATTGGCCGAACGCGCTGATCAGCGTCTCCGAGCCGGTCTATGGGCTTGGCACCGCCGCCTCGACCTTCACCGTCGAACTGATCGCCAAGCGCGATTCGGGCCTGACGCCAGACAAGCTGCTGCTGATCGAAAGCGAGGGCTACAAGGATGCGCCGGTCACCGTGTTCGACTTCTACTTCGATCCCGACGACCGCTCCTTCCTGCATGCGGAGCCCGGCGCGTACGGCTTCATCGACACGATCGACCATTCCCGCGACAATGGCGAAAAGAAACTGATCGCCAACATCCGGTCCGGCGCCATCGCCAACCACCGCGACGGCTACCGCACCGCCAGCCATGAAGACCAGCAGCTCGTTTCACCCGGCGACATGTTCTTTCAGTACGCCTCGAAGGTGAAGCACGAGACCTTCGACATCAAGTTCGACTGAGGCAATCCCCACATGCTGTCATTGACCCGGTTGCCCGACTGGGACCGCCGCCTTGCGCGCCTGGTCCCGGAGATCGCCGCGACGCCCGGCGTCTGGGGGCAGTCAGACTGTTTGCTGACGGCCGCCGCCGGCGTCGAGGCGGTGACCGGCGTCGACATCATGAAGGCTTGGCGTGGCCGCTACAAAAGCGCTGCCGGTGCCGCCAAGCTGATGCGCAAGGAAGGCTGCAAGGATGTCGAGGAAGTCTTCCGCGACTTCTTCGGTTTCCCTGAGATCGGCCGGCTGATGGCGCAGCGTGGCGATGTCGGCGTGGTCGACCAGAGTGGCATGATCTGCGCCGGCTTCATGTGCGACCTCGGTTTTCTGGTCCGCACGGAAACCGGCCGGATCATCCTGCCGCAGTCGGCGATCAAGACCGCCTTCAAGGTCGGCTAGACCGTGGGTTTTCTTGTCCCGATCTTCACGACCGTTCTTGGTGCGGTCGGCCTTGGTGGCGCCGCTTCGTGGCTGGGCGGCTCGACGCTGCTTGCAGGCCTGGCGCGCTTTGGCCTCGGGCTTGCCGCGAAATATGCTCTGGGCTCGCTCTTTGGCGGCGGCCAACAGACGCAGGCGCAGGCCTCGCAGCTCGACACGACCTATGGCGAGGATCTGGCACGGTCTGTGGCAATGGGCAAGGTTGGCACCGCCGGCCAACTGGTCTACCGAAACGCCTACAGTTCCGGCAACCGGCGCGTTCAGGACGTCCGCATTCTCTCGCACTTCCGCATCACCGGCATCACCCGCGTTCGCTACAAGGGCGAGTGGAAGACGCTCGGCGGCATCGAGGACGCGACCAAGGGCTTCCGCATCCAAAGCATCGACGCCGAGGTTTGGGTCAAGCTCTACATTGGCACGATGGATCAGACGGCCGATGCCGGCTTGATCGCGAAATCCAACCCGACCGGGCGCTGGACGTCGGATCACCGTGGCGCCGGCATCGCCTATGCCGTCGTCACCAGCATCCTCGACCGCGAGCACCTCCAGCAGCCCTGGGATGCGTTCTTCGAGATCGAGGGCGCGCCGCTCTATGATTGGCGCAAGGATACATCTGTCGGTGGCTCCGGATTACACCGGTGGAATGACCAGGACACATGGGAATTCTCTGAAAACCCGATCCTGATGGCCTATGCGCTTGAGCGGGGCATCTTCAACGGCACGGAAATGATGGTCGGCAAGGGTGCGCCGGCATCGCGCCTGCCGCTCGACATGTGGACCTTGGCGGCAAACGTCAGCGACGAGATCGTCGGCTCTGGCCACCGCTATTCGGCCGGGCTGATCGCCGCTGCAGGCTCGGGCGTCACGCACGATCAAAACCTTCAGCCGTTGCTCGAGGCGTCTGCATCGACCTGGGTCGAGGATGCCTCCGGCGAGTTCCCGATCGCGGGCGCTGCGCAGTCGATCGTCATGACCTTCACCGACGACGACATCATGGTCGACGAGACCTTCCGCTTCTCGACCAAGCGCACCAAGTCGGAACTGATCAACACGCTGGCCGGCACCTATCTCGAGCCGGACAATTTCTATGAGCAGACGCCGCTGGCGATCCGCATCAATGCCTCGGCGCTTGCGGAGGATGGCGAGCGCCTGGCGGTGTCGGTGCCCTATAGCGCCGTCAACCGCACCGAAGTCGCCGATCGCCTTGCCGACATCGCCTTCAAGGCGAGCCGGTATCAAGGCAATGGCGAAATCTGCATCCATCCGAAGTATCTGGATGAGGCCAAGGTCGGTCGCTGGATCGAGTGGGATTCGGACGAGTACGGCACCTTCCCCTTCCAGATCCTGGAGAAGCGCCTCGGCCCGCTCGGCGACAAGGCGGCGCGCAACATCTATCTGACGGTGCAGCAGGTCGACGACGCGATCTTCGACCCGACCGCCTATGTGACGGTCCCTGTCGTTCCGGTGGCGCCTGGTGACCCGGACTATGCCGTTTCCGCCAGCAACTTCGTTGCCATCGGCATCCAGATCAAGGTCGAGGGATCGACCGACCGCAAGACAGGTATCCGCTTCCAGTGGGATGGCTTCGACGATGTCACCGTGTCGGCCGTCGATGTCGAGTACCGGCCTGAAGCCGTCGGCGTCACGGTGTCGATCGCCAATCCGGCGGTCATCACCTGGCCGAACCACGGCCTGTCGGCGAACGACCTGTTCTATCTTGCCACCACCGGCGCCCTGCCGACCGGCCTGACGCCGGACAGCCCACTCTACGTCAAGACGGTGCTGACATCAGGCACCTTCACGGCCTCGCTGACGCCGGGCGGCGCGGCAATCGTCACCACGGGCGCACAGAGCGGCATCCACAGCGGCTATGTCGACAGCATCGTCAAGCGGGCCGAGATGCCCGTGCAGGTGCTGACTGTCTCGGAAGGCGTGCTGCCCAACAAGACCTATGAGTACCGGCACCGGATCATCACAAACCCGCCGCGCACCACATTCTTCACGGCGTGGGACGAGGTGTCGACACCCAATGAGGTCGTCAACGTCTCAGTCGACCTGGCGCAGATGCAGCAGGATGTCATCGACTTCCTGCAAGGCATGTCGGCGAGCCTGCAGGAGAGCCGCGACAAGCTTGCTCAGTTGGCAGCGGCGTCGCTCGATGCGGCGGGACGGACAACCCAAGACAATGCAGTCGCGCGTCGGTTCCGCGACGCCAGTGCGGCCGCCTTCCTCGAACTCGACGCCAGCGTTGAGGAGATCAACGGCGAGTTGGAGGCGCAAGCCACGGCACTGCTGGGTGTGCAGGTTGATGTCGACAACGTGTCGGCCGGCGGTCTGTTCAGGATCCGAGCCGAGGCCGGTAGCGGTGATGTGGTGTCACGCCTCGTCGCCGAGGTGCGCGCCAGCATCGGCGCGACTTGGGTGTCGTCAGGCTTCTACATGGAAGCCGGATTCACCGGCGGCAATCCGTTGGCGCCGTTCTCGAACTTCGTCATCAACGCCAGCAAGTTTGTCGTCACCGACGGGACCAACAGCGGAACGCCGCTGACCTTCGAAGGCGGTGTCCTGAAGTCGCTCATCACCAACCTTGGGGACGTCACGGCAGCCTATATCCACAGCCCGGACAACGCGATGATCACCGACTACAACAACAAGTTCTTCTCGATCGCGGTGCCGTAATGCCCAAGCTTGGATTTGGCCTTGCGGCAGGCGGTCTGCCAGCTCTGCGCATGGCGTACGACAACTCCACCGACCTGATCAACGAGTCCTCGGCAAACCGGGGCAAGTTCATGTTCGATAGCCTGAACGGCGGCAATCTCGGCTATGTGTATAAAATCGACATCACCGCCTATGACAGCCGATACCAGGTCGGCGGGTCGCTCAACAGTTGGTACTTCAACACGCCCGGCGACAAGGACCACGCTACAACAACCACCAGTGATGCGCTGACTTGTGGCGCTCTGGTCTTCTGGAACACCACGGGCAGCGATAGCCAGACCTGGTACTATTTCAAGGAATGGTGGCCGTTTGGATATATGCCCATATGTGAGCAAAGGCTTCCGACTGGCGCGGGGTTAGATACATTCTCTGGCCCGACCTTGAGCCTTGCCGAGTTGGCTGGTGGCACGGGTTGGATATTTAGCGAAGGCGGTAACCAGTGCACAACTGGCGCTCTGGTGAATGCCAATTACTTCGGCAGTAACGGTTCGCGAGAGTCAAACACGATCGTCAGCCGTAACAACGGCACGAATCGAACGGTTCTTGTGAGTGCGCTTCAATTGCCAGCGCGCGCTGACGCGCTGCCAGACTTCTCTGGCGCACCGACAAGCGGGCAAGTTCCACTGCTCCTGAACCCCACAGTTGCCAGACTGGCGCTGTCTGGCCGCGATGTTACCGACACCAACCCGGACCACTTCATATTCCATGAAGACAAGATCCCCGCCAAGATCATGGCGGCCGGCGAGATCAACGTTGCATTGGGCGGCACTACCACCATCAACACCAATCTTCCGCTGACACCGTTCACGTACATGGATTTCCACGTGAAGCGGCAGACGGACGCCGAGTTCTGGAACCCTCCGTATTTTGTGGGATCATCGGAATCGCAACAGTGCTCGTTCACCTACAAGGTCCAGTCGAGCAGCATCTTCATTACGAACACCGCCGACTTCGCCATAACCATTCGCTACGTGATCTTCGCTGACAGCGACGAGGCGCCGACGACAGGCGGCAAGAAGGTCTTCCTGAAGGGCAATGACGGCGTTCGGGACTACGTTCAGATCAAGCGACCTGGTTCATCCGACATTGCGCCGAACCTGAACGACATCATGGTCGACACGCGGTTGGCCTACATGCCTATCCTAGCGCAGGGTTTTCTGAGTTGGACGAGCGATTTTCCCACCGTCATCAGCGGGAGTGATCGTTACAAGGGCGAGCGGATGGCGACGGTGAATTTCACCAACCCAACTCCGCGCCTCTTGCCGTTCGTCAAGCAGATCGTTGTGTTTCCAACCAACTCGTTTCCAGTCGCCTCGCACGGAAACTATCATCGCGTATTTGTGGACAGCGGCACGTATTCCAATCGCTGCAGCCAAGATAGTAGCTGGGCTAACCTGCACGATACCAGCGTCGACTTCTACATGGCCGGCAGCAACCCGCAGATTTTCAACTCCACCACAAACACGAAGAACAAGACGTGGCCTGGCAGTGCCGACACGGACGCCTTGGGCCTTCGCTATTACATCTTCGGCATCCCCCCGAGCCTTTAGGGAATCCCCATGACATCGATATACAACACCGGCACGGTCACCGTGACGAATGGCAGTGCTGCGGTCGTCGGCACCGGTACGGCGTGGGCCGTCGCCTTGGTCACGGGCGGGACGCTCAACATCGAGGCGGCAGGCAATCCGATGCCGATCTTGTCGGTGACGGACAACACGCACCTGACCGGCGCGGTGAAATGGACCGGCGCGACCGGAACGTACCCTTATGCAATCGTTCGCGAGAACTCCGACGCCGCGGCGATTGTCGATGTCTACGACCGCATGACGCAGGTGTTGCGCACGCTGTCCCTGGCCGGCGTGCATCCGAACGAATCCGGCTCCATCGCCGACCGCGACGCGATCACGCTTGGCACGGATGATGAAGGCTTCATCTTCCTGCACGCGGAACCGAGCGTTGCCTTCGCCTTCTACCGCTGGACCGGCACGGCATGGGATGGGCCGTTCCCGGTTGCGGATGCAGCGGCCGGCGGGCCGGTCAGCAGCATCGCTCCCGGCACGGGCATCAACGTCGACAACACGAATCCCGCCGTTCCTGTGGTCAAGATGGCCAACATGGCGACGGCGCGTATTAAGGGCCGGGCTACGGCCGGCACTGGCGCGCCGGAAGACCTGACGCTTACCCAGGTGCTCGACATGGTCGGCTCTGCGGCGCAGGGCGATGTCCTCTATCGCGGCTCATCGACGTGGTCGCGCCTGGCCAAGGGCACGGCGCTTCAAACACTCAGGCAGAACGGCGCTCTGACCGCACCGGAGTGGGCGACCGCGCGCGAGGTGCTGACTGGCAACCGGACGTACTACGTCCGCTCCGATGGTAATGACAGCAACACCGGCTTTGGGGACAACGCCGTCGGCGCTTTTCTGACCCTGCAAAAGGCAATCAACGTCGTCACCGATACCCTTGATCTGGCGGGGTTTACGGTCACGGTGCAAGCTCGCACAGCGACCTTCACTGCCGGTGTATCGATGACGCGTCCGGCGATCGGCGGTATCCTCAAGATATCCGGTGACACGACGACACCTTCGAACGTGCTTCTGTCAATGGCTGGTGCTTGCATCACCGTTTCGGGCGCCGGGGTAAAGCTGTCCGTAGAAGGTTTAAAGATCGCGTCCTCCGGCTCAGACGGAATTGTGGCAACGGACGGCGCGCAGATAACGGTGACCGGAAAGATGGATTTCGGCGCGTGCCCGTCAAGCGCGCATATCCATGCAAAATACGGTGGCCTCATCGATATATCGGGCATTGCCTATAACATCACCGGCGCAGCCGTTTACCATTTCTGGACGGAGACTTTCGGCGCTTGCATTCGCGCCATCGGGGCGGCCACTGTCACGATTACTGGATCCCCCGCTTTTGGAACGTTCGCCAATGCTCAGATCGGCTCCGGCATCGTGGCGTTGCTCGCCACATTCTCAGGAACTCTGACCGGTAAGCGCTACAATGCCGACACCAATGGCGTGATTTACACGGGCGGTTCTGGCACCAGCTACTTCCCTGGTAATGCCGCCGGAACCATCCTCACCGGTGGGCAATACAATTAATCCCGGGCGTTCAACAAAACACGCCACAGCATGAAGGCTTTCATATGGGACAGTTCAAGGGAGACGATCTCGTTGGTTTCTGGGCCTATGCGACCGTCGCGGCAGGGGTGCCGACGCTGGCGGCAAGCCACAATGTCACGAGCATCACCGACACCGGCCCAGGCATCCTGACCGTGACCATAGGGACCGACTTCGCCTCCGCGAATTGGTCCTGCACATGCGACGCGACGCTGACCGCAACGACCTACGCGGTTGCCAACGCTCGGGCATGCAATGTCCGAAATGCGTCGCAGGCCGCTGGCTCGGTCGCCATCGACTGCACGGACAAGACGGCAACAACCAATCTCGCGGCAGACCCTGCCGCCTGGCACGTTCAAGGCTTCGGAGCGCAGTAAGATGACCAAGATTGCAGCGGTTGTGGCGGTTAGTTTTCAGGATGGGTCTGTCGGTCGAATGCAGCTTGTCGAGAGGGGCATCATCGACCAGTTGACCAATCTTCTGGTGGTCTCGGAATGGAGCGACGAGGACATCCATGCCGAGATAGACAAGACAGCGATCACATGGGCAGCGCTCGGTCTGACCGCTGTCGGCTGGCAGCGATGCGCTCTCGAAGATTTCCCGGTTCAGCACCACGAGCTGCGCGAGGCGTGGACGGTCAAAAAGGGCAAGATCGTCGTCGATATGGAAAAAGCCAAAGAGTACACCAGACGAAGGTTGCGAGCGGAGCGGGCACCGCTGCTTGCCAGCAAAGACATTGACGCGCTGAGAGCACTGGAGACTGGCGACAAGGCCGCCATTGCGTCCATCTCAGCCGAAAAGCAGCGGCTTCGGGACGTTACGGTGTTGCCGGCGATTGATGCGGCAAGGTCGCCTGAAGATTTGATGGCAATACGAGTGGCGACCTGATCTTCTTTGCCAGCAGACGTCCTGCCTTCATGCCCGGCTTCTCGATGACGATATGGGCGAAGTAGGCGAGTGGGATCGCGGCGCCGATTCCGATCGCGGCCAGCATAAGGAAGCTTGCGAACAGGTTTTCCGAAGCCAACCCAGATCTGCCAATCACCCAATGCGCGAACTGCAATGTGACCGGGTGCAGCAAGTAGAGCGGATAGCTGATCTCACCAAAGAATTGCGGTAGCGCAGCAGCAAGAAAGCGGGGTCGGAGCGCTATTGTCGAAGCGACCAAGATGAATGTCGCCCCAAAGGCAACAAACCTGGCTAGGACTCCATGGTGGAATATCAGGTCGGCCGTGATTAGAACTGCATAGGCTGCTGCTGCCAGCCACCAACGGGAGAACCAACCGCGCGGCAAATAGTGGATGGATGCCCCTAGAGCGAAGGTTGGCAGGAACAGCAACACGAAATTCGGATCGCGAAGCGCCACGATGGTCAGCGCCGCAGTGAAAACCGCCAGCAGACCGGGTACGGATTTCGAGACCAGGGCAAACATCAGGAAGATTAGCCCGCTACCGACCACCTCGACCTGCAGAGACCAAAGCACGCCGTTCATACTGTAGCTCAGCAGGAAGGCGTTCTTAGCCACGTCAATCGCGGTCGCCGGTACGCACAAACTCATCATCAGCGCTGCGAAAATCGAGACGGGCAGCAGGCGCCACGCCCTGACAACCACGTACGGCAACAGGGCTGACAATGTGCCGCTCTCTCGACGCATCATGGAGCCCCACAGAACGTAGCCGCTCAAGACGAAGAAAACGACCACGGCTGCATCTGCCGGGAACAGGACGTGGCCAAGGCGAGCGGCGATATCCTGCCACGGCATGGTCGGGAAATCGGCAGCGCTTTTCGACCAGACGGCAATGCCTGAAACTGATGTGACGCAATGGCCGAGAACTACGGATAGAGCCGCGAGACCTCGAAGCCCGTCGAGCGCTTTATTTCTAGCCAAAGTGTTATGTCCCCCTTGCGATCCGCCTTATACTGCCGAGTGGCGGAAGAACTCAAGTGGACTAAAGCAGTTGGCAAGAAGCAGCGTTCCTGTATTTGAGCCTAGTTCGCCTTCCGCAGCGCGTTGAGCACCACATCGGCATCGTTGTGGGTGCCACTCAGCAGCACTTCCCATACCCCGTCAATCCGCCGGAGATGCCCGCCGTCATAGGTCCGGATCTCGCCGGCCCTGTCGGCAACTCTGTCTCGCAAATCTTGAAATAGCCCTAGCCACGGCTTGGGCAGCGAAAACCAGTGGCCTCGCGGTTCGTTGAACTTCATCCCCATCGGCCCTCCCGGCGCCGACCATAGTCAATCATCCGAAGAAGGAAAATCCCATGGCCGTTTCCCGTGAAAAGGAATCGCTTGCCCGCGTGCTGGTGCACGAAGGCGGCTATTCGAACAACCCCGCTGATCCAGGCGGCCCGACGATGAAGGGCGTGACGCAGCGCGTCTATGACGCCTACCGCAAGCGCAAAGGCCTTTCCACGCGTTCAGTGAAGTCGCTGACGTCGGATGAACTGTTCGACATCTACGATCGGCAGTATTGGGACGCTGTGAAGGGCGACCAATTGCCCGCCGGCGTGGATTATGTCGTGTTCGACGGCGCTGTAAACTCCGGCGTCAACCAGTCCGTGAAGTGGCTGCAGCGTGCGCTTGGGCCTCTCTACAAGGGTTCGATCGACGGCAACATCGGCGAGGGGACACTTGCCGCGGTCGCAGCGGTGACCAACTACGACAATCTAATCGATCGCATCTGCGACCAGCGCCTTCGCTTTCTTCAAGCTCTGAAGACGTGGCGCACGTTCGGCAAGGGCTGGGCGGCTCGAGTTGCCGAGGTGCGCAGTGGCGGCCAGGCATGGGCCACGGGGGCGAAGCCGGTTGCGGCGTCGTTCGTGGCTGACGGTTCCGCAAAAGGCTCTGTCGAGGACGCTCAGGTCGCACCATCGACAGCAGTGTCCGACGCGGCGGCGGGCGGTGGTGTTGGCGCTGGCGGCACGGCTGGTGTCTTGCAGACATTGCAGGACCAGTTGACGCCGTTTTCCTCAGCTTCCCACTGGATCACCTGGCTTGTCATCGGTCTGGCCTTGACTGCTGCGGTGCTGCTCATCGGCGGCGGGCTCTACAGCCTCTACGCGCGCCGGAAGGCAGCAAAGATTGCCGACGCTCTGTCGAGTGCACCGTGATGGAAGGCCGGATCGAACTGATCGCCGCGTATCTTCGCCAGTCCTGGCCGCCGTTTGCGGCCGGAGCCGTCATCGGTCTCGTCGTCGGATGGCTGCTATGAGCGCGATCATCGGTATCGTCGCCGGCCTGACCGGCGTTCCACGCCCAATCGCCGCCATCGTGGCATGGGCGGCCATCGCTCTCGCCGTCTCGGGAACCGTCTTTGGCGGCTACGAACTCATCAAGCATTGGGGCGCTGACGAGGTCCGCGCCAAGATCGAAAAGGAGAATACCGATGCGATCCACAAGGGCATTGACGCTCGCATGTCTCTTGACGAGTGCATTGACGCTGGGGGCGTGTACGACTTCGGGCGTCAGCGGTGTGACGCCGCTACGCTCGGCCCTCGGTAACAGCCTTGCAGGGGCGCAAGGCAAGACGGTCACCGATCAGAACAAGATCGACCTCACGATGGCACCGGGCTGTGCCGTGAAGCTCTACACCCGCGCGGAATGCGACCGCCACACCAAGGCCAGCGCCGCGCGCCGGGCCGAACTGAAATCCTGACAGAGAGAGCGACGGGGCCCGATGGCTGAAACAGATCCGCGCGAGTTGCCGCAGCGTTGGCGGGAACTCGACAAGCGCACCATTGAATGGATTGCCCGTCTCAATGAGGACGAACGGGAACGGCTGATCGAGGTCAGCCACCTGGACGAAAAGGAATCAAGGCGCCTCAAGAAGTTTCTGTCCCTGCCAGACGACAAATGGGATGCCGGCTTCAAGATGGTCACGAGGTCGGCCGTGATCAGTGGCGCCATGCGCTCGATCCCCAAGTTCGTTCTCGTGCTAGCCGGCTTCCTCGTCGCACTCAACCAAATCTGGAGTTACGTGTCCCCCTACGTCATGAGGTCGTTCAAATGACGCTTCGCGAGAAAATCCATGCGTTCGACTGGCGCTCGGCCGTGATTGCCGCTCCCATCGCCGTGTTGCTGGCCTGGCTGGTCAACGCTGCCATAGACCGTGCGCCGCCGATCGATTTCATCTCCGCCACCGCCATGGAAAAGTCGGCTCCGGCAGGCGGAACGATCGACATCCACTTCGACGTCTACCGCCATCGCATCTGCCCGGTGATCAAGTCGGCGCGCACGCTGACCGATTCGACGGATACCGAGCATGCCGTTGCGAACTACACGTTCGCCTCGAACACCAGACCGGGTCGCGAGACTTATGACAGGACGATCACCATCCCTGATGCCGTCCATCCCGGCACCGCCTTCTACGTGATCAGGCTGAGCTACGCCTGTAACTTCACCCACAATCTGGGCTGGCCCATTATCGTGGCCTCGCCGCGCGTCTATTTCCGCGTGACGCCGAGCGAGACGCAAGGCCTCAACCTGCCGCCGCTGCCTGGCCGGGCCGGCTAAGTCATCCGCGCCCGGCGGTTCCGGGCATTTCATCAAAAGGAGAAGACTGAAATGTCCACAACCATGCGTGCCAAGATGCAGGTGCAAAAGGTCGACCGTTTTGTCGGTGGCGATCGGATCACCATGAACGCTGTCGCGGCCAAGGCCTATCCGGCTGACGGATCCGACGAGGATAACAGCTACGCCAAGTTCTCGCCGGCCGGAGAGTTGAGCCTTACCATCGCCAACCCTGCTCTGATCGGCAAGATCGAGCCTGGCCAGAAGTTCTATCTGGACTTCACCCCAGCAGAGTGATGATCGCCGCCGACAAATAGGAGCTGCCCCGGTTCGCCGGGGCGGCTTTTTTATTGGTCCCGCAACATGCCACAGGCCCGGGCGGCAGCCAGGAACGCCTTTCTCGCGTCGTCGGGCGTCTTGGTGCCTTCCTTGGCGGCGATGCATGCTTCAACGGCGGCGCGCCACTTTGCCCCGCGCTTGTCCCACTCCAACAGCTCCTCCGCTGCAGCATCGACGTTGTTCACCTGACGCGTCATGCCGATGCGTTTTGTCCGAACGGGTACGGGAGGCGAGAACCATAGCATCGTCGCTGTTGTATATGTGGCGGCGCTAAAATTGCGTCAATGTCACCTTGACGACGTATTGCAGGAACCTAAGTGCCAGATCGAGCTTAAGCCTCAATGAGCACACGCGGTATCAACTTTCTAGATCGTTGGATCGCCAACAACGTTCCCGAGACCACGAAAGCGGACGTCATCTCTGTTGACGAACTGACGCACAAGCTGATCGCCGACGCCAAGTCGGTCGGGATCAAGCGAGAGGAGATCGACGAGGAGGTCGACAGCCTCTATCGCACCATACTCGATGCCATCGTGCACTACGATGCCGGCCTGCCTGAATGACGCCTATGGGCTTCAGTTGGTGGGGCCTTTGCGCTTTGCCGCGGCTGTCACCGATGCAGGTCCATCGATGAGATCGAGAAATGAGCGCATCGCCGTCACCATCATTCGTGCGCCGTTTTCGTTCAAAGTGAAGGATCGCTTCCCCTCAGCAGTCAGCAGCCCAACCAGGCAAACCTTGGGATTGTCTCGGTCATCGATATCGATTGTTACGCCCGATACCCCAGGCAGCAACACGTCCTTTGGCTTCTTCGGCATCACAACAATCGCCTTGACTCGTTCTCACTCCGTTCCCATTTTGGTCGGGCCTCGATCCTTGTCAATGAGACGACCCTAAAATGTGTGGACGCGTTTTCGTAAAATCGACAATCCCAGACATGGTGCGGCGCTTCGAGTTCGCCCACCCCGGCGATGTCGAGCGCCTGGGGAACGGGTTCCCGATCTGGAACGGTGCGCCCAGCCTGAACTATCCGATCATTATCCGCGAAGAGCTATCGACCTCCATGGCCGGCTTCGTGTCCGCCAAGTGGGGCCTGGTCCCAGGCTGGGCGCGCGATGGAGGCGGTCGCCCGCCGCCCGTCAACGCCCGCTGCGAAACCATCGCGACCAATGGCCTGTTTCGCAAGGCGTATGCCTCACGCCGGTGCCTGGTGCCGGTCGACGGCTACTTCGAATGGCAAAAGCTGGACGCCTCCGGCAAGAAAAAGCAGCCCTATGCCATCGCCATGAAGGATGACGAGCCGTTCGCCATGGCCGGTATCTGGGAAGAGTATGCCGACAAAGTGACCGGGGAACTGGTGAGAACCTTCGCAATCACCACCTGTGAGCCGAACGAAATGATGGCCACGATCCACGATCGGATGCCGGTTATCCTGGCGCGGCAAGACTACATGCGCTGGCTTGGCCCCGAGCCAGATCCGCGCGACCTGATGAAGCCCTATCCGTCCGAATTGATGAAGATGTGGCCGATCGACAGCAAGGTGGGCAGTCCTCGCAACAACACGCCTGATATCATCGACGAGATCGGCCTCGGGCCGACTGACCTGTTTGACGTCTAGAGGTAGCGGTCGCCGTCGCTGCGGTGCTCAAAGCAGAACCAATGCGACTCGCGGCGGGGCCGCGCGAAACCCCATCCTGCGACCCTACCACAACCTTCGTGTTCGCACGTGTGGCCTAGCACTCTGACGCGGTCGCGCTGTGCCGGTGTCATGCCCTCGGCAAGTCTCGATGGTTCATCGCTCATGGTGAAAAGATTCCACAGTCAGGCTTGACGGGCAAGGAAAATGTTCCTTTTCTGTTCTCATGGCGCATGATCCGATCGACACGCTGGGCAAGGCGACCCGGCACAACATGCTTGTGAAAGCAGAATGCAGCTGCGGCAATGTCCGCTACTGCAGATCGGCCGATCTGATGATGGTCTACGGCGGTGGCGTCGATCCGCTCGCGCTGAAGTTCGACTGCAGCCGCTGCAAGCCACAGATCAAGATCACGCTTCTCGAGGTGCATCCGGAACACCTGCCCAAGCGCCTGATGATACACAAGCCAATGAAGGTCGATGGCAAGATCACCTGGTACACTGAGCGGTTTCGGGGATGAGCGAACGCCTCAAGGTCCGCTTCGCCTACCAACGCGGCTGGCAAGTCGTGGATGGTAGTTCGATCCTGGAGACGTTCGAGACGAAGGAAGATGCTTTCCAATATCTGGTCGACCGCGGCGCCCGCGTTCATCTTCAGTGGAGCAGGACGATCATCGCCGGAAACTCGAAGCCATGCGATTTCTCAGCAGAATTCCAGAGCAAGTATGTCGGCCGGATCATGATGGAACTTCACCCGCCCTCCAAGGGTATCTGGAACTGGTATCAGGGATCATCGAGAGGATCGGTGCTGACCAAGGATGAGGCTGTCTTCGGGGTCGAGCGTGCCTATACACGGATCGTGGTAAAGGCTGACTATCCGAAATAGAAAGCGCCCAGAAAGCGCCCAGATAACCATCGCAAGCGCCCAGTTTCAGGTGATGTAACTGGGCACAAACGGCACGAAAAAGCCCGGGAATGCGCAGTTTCTGCGGTTTGAACGCTCGTTTACACCGAAGATGTCGGCGGTTCGAGCCCGTCATCGCCCACCATTCCAATCGCAATTCATCCACGGCCGAGTCAATGGCGAAGATCGCGGTGCGGAGTGGCTGGCCTTCCATCAGCCGCTGCATCACAAACCCGCAGCAGATCGGCATGGATGTTTCTGGAGTTCAACAGCTCCGCGGCTTCCGGATAACCCTCAGCCAGCAATGCGGCCACGATCTCGGCTGGCGAGTGGTGAACACCACCCTCGGCCAAAGCATGAGCCCGCTGGTAGATATGGCTGGTTCTGATTTCTTTGGTCATTCCCAAACATCCCCTTAGATCAGCACTTGGTGAACAACCTTTGAGACGCGAAGTTGTTCCGCTGCAACTTGTGGGGGAATATTGGTAACTAATGCGCGGGCTATGAATCTGTCGCTTGAAGTATGGTTCTCATTCCCGCTCGTCGTCAGGACTGAGCGATCCATCGTCATCCCTGCAACGATCAAGGCGGCAGGAGCCGGAAGTCGTTACCCTCTGGCAGCAACTGCCCGCCATCGACAATGATGGTCGTGCCGGTGATGTAGCTGGCATCGTCGGAGGCGAGGAACAAGAAGGCGTTGGCGACGTCGCGCGGGCTGCCGAGGCGGCCGAGCGGAATCGAGTCCTCCATGTTCTTGATATAGGCCGCGCCGCGATGCAGTTCGATGGCTTCGGTGAGGATGTTGCCGGGCTCGACACCGTTGACGGTGATGCCGTAGCCGGAGAATTCCAGCGCGGCGGCACGGATGAAGCCGTTGATGCCGGCCTTGCTGGCCGAATAGTGGCCATGGCCCGGGCTGGTGACATGCGGGCCGGTGATGGACGAGGTGTAGAGCATGCGGCCAAAGCCTTGCGCCTTCATCGGCACCAGGGCCGCGCGGCTGGCATTGAAGGTGCCGCGCAGATTGACCGCCATGACGCGGTCCCAGTCGTCGGCGCTGGTGTTCTCGATCAGCTGCCAGGGATAGATGCCGGCATTCTGCACGATGATGTCGAGGCGGCCATGGAGTTTGAGCGCCAGCGCAACGGCGGCCTCGGCGTCGCTCATTTGCGAGATGTCGGTGCGGATGAAGGGGACGCCCAGCTCGTCAGCGGTCGCTTGCCCGGCCTCGACCTCGGTATCGGCCAGCACCAGCTTCGCGCCTTCCTCGGCAAAGCGCAGCGCGATGCCCTTGCCGATGCCGCGGGCGCTGCCGATGACCAGCGCCACCTTGTCTTTCAGCCGTCCGGTCATGCCAGCCCCTCCTGTCATGCGAGTCTTTGGCGAATGGTTTGCTTGAAAGCGTCGAGCAGCACGGCGGCCAGCACCAGCAGGCCGTGGATCACCTGGGTGAAGTTGGCCGGCAGGCCCATCAGGTTGATCGCCGTGTTGATGGCCGACAGCAGCAGCACGCCGGCATAGACGCCGGGCAGGGTGCCGACGCCGCCTTTGAGGCTGACGCCGCCGATGACGACGGCGGCGAAGGCGTTGAACAAAAGGCCGACGCCGAGATTGGCGGTAGCGCCCGAAGTGCGGATCGCCAACAACCAGCCGGCAAGGCCGGCGATGGCGCCGGCGAGAACGAAGGCGATGATGAGATTGCGGTTCACCCGGATGCCGGCGCGGAAGGTCGCCGTCTCGTTGCCGCCGATCATCACGAGATGCCGGCCGAACGGCGTCTTGGCCATGATCAGCGAAAAGACGACGAAACAGGCCACCGCGATCCATGCGGTGAGCGGCAGGCCGACAAGGCGCTGGATGCCGAACCAGCGGATGGCCGGCGCCAGGTCCTGCGCCGAGCGGCCACCCGAGATCACCAGCACGAGGCCGCGCACCCAGATGTAGGACGCCAGCGTGATGATGAAGGCGCTCATCTTCACCTTGACCACGAGGTAGCCGTTGAAGGCGCCGATGAGGCCGCCGACGGCCAGCGCCAGCAGCAGCGACACCGGAACCATCAGCCATTCCGGATACAATTGAACGCCCAGCCCTATTCCGGACGAGCAGAACAGGATGCCGACCGCCATGGCGCTGAGCGCGGCCACCGATTCCACCGACAGGTCCATGTGACCGGCGATGATGACCAGCGCCAGGCCGATCGACATAACACCCAGCACGCTGGAAGCCTCGATGATGTTGGCGAAGATGCCGAGCTGGAAATAGTTCGGGACGAAGATGGAGAAGACCACCAGCACGAACAGCAGCATGAACCAGACGAGGTTGTCGAGAACGAACTCCAGGGCTTTGCGTGTGCGCGGGTTCATGTAGGTGATCCGGTTGGCGCCCCCGCGAAATCAACTCGATTTCGTCGGGTTAAGGCGCGGATTCAAATTCGCCACAGCGTCCTTTCGGACGCGGCGCTGTGAAAGGGCAGGCTCCGGGCCGCTACGGCCCGGAGCGCTTTCAAATGACTATTCGACCGACTTGACGGTGTCCGTCGGTGGCTTCTGGTTGCCCCAGAAGGCCGGGTTGTCGACATTTTCCTTGGTGATGGCGGCGCCGGGGATCTTGATGTTCGGCCCCCAGGCTTCCTTGGTCACGGTCGATTTCAGGCCTAGCACGTCGTATTCGCCGGGCTTGATCTCTTCCTTCTTGGCGATCTTGTCCATGAACATGGCGACGGCCGCGGCCTGCGCGTAGAGCGGCTGCTCTATTTCGGCGTTGAGCCAGCCCTTGCGGATCAGGTCGAGGCCGACCGGAGCGCCGTTCGAGCTCATCAGCATGACGTCGCCCGGCTTCTTGCCGGCGGCCTCGAGCGAGGCGACGGCGGCGACCGAGAGGTGCGCGGCATGGCTGAAGATCAGGTCGATGTCGGGGTTCGCCAGCATCTGGTCGGCAACGATGGTGCCGGCATTGCTGGCTTCCCACTGCATGGCCGGAAGCGAGATGATCTTGACGTCCGGAAACGCCTTCATCTTCTCTTCAAAGCCCTTCTGGATGTCGAGCGTATAGGGGTCGCCCGGATCGCCGAGCACCTGCAGCACCTTACCCTTCACCGAGCCGTTCTTTGCTTTCAGCAGCTTCTCGGCCTGGTCGGCGGCGACGTAGCCGATCTCGACCGTTCCGGCGACAGAGGTGAAGTCGGATGGTGTCGACGTGATCTGGCGGTCGAACTCGACCACCGGGATGCCGGCCGCGCGCGCGGCTTCGATGGACGGCTTCAGTGCATTGAAATCGACGGCGGCAAGGATGATCGCCGCCGGCTTCAGCGCGATGACGTCGTTCATCTGCGATTGCTGGGCGTCGGTCTTGTTGTCGGCGTTCAGCGTCTTCATCTCGTAGCCGGTCTGCTTCAGGAACAGCTCCAGCGCGCTCACCGAGCCGGTCTGGAACTCGTCCAGCAGGGTCGGCACCATATAGTAGACGATACCTTTGGACTGGGCGAATGCCGGCGTGAGCGTGGCAAAGGCCAGTGCAAGGATACCGAAGACAGCAAGAAGTATTCGCTTCATGTCGTTCGCTCCTCTTAAGCCGGACCCCTCTTTTGTCCCTCAGCCTGTCGGTCCGGCACCGGCAAGCGTCTCACCGGTGATCATGTTGATCACCGCATCGGGACTTGTTTTGTTGCGTGCGACATCGCCGGCCACGACGCCTTGCCGGATCACCACGATCCGGTCGGCGACCTGGAAGGCCTGCTGCATGATATGGGTGATGATGACGACGCCGATGCCCTGGTTCGCCACCTGGCGGATCATGTCGAGGCCGCGCCGCGTCTGTTCGACGCCAAGAGCTGCAAACGGCTCGTCGAGCAGCACCAGCTTGCCGCCCCAGTGCACGAACCGGTTGAGTTCGATGGCTTGCCGCTGGCCGCCCGAAAGATGCTCGACATTGGTGCGCAGCGAGGGAATGCGGGTGCCGGCACTGGCCAGCGCCTTTCCAACGACGGCTTCCATGGCGCGCTCGTCGAGCACGGGAATGCCGAGAACCTTCCTGGTGATCTCACGGCCCATGAAGAAATTGGCGACCACGTCGACATTGGTGCACAGCGACAGGTCCTGGTAGACTGTCTCGATGCCAGCCGCCTTGGCCTCGGCGGGCGACCGGGCAAGAAATTCCTTGCCCTCGAACAGCATGCGGCCCGAGGTCGGCTCCAGTCCGCCAGCGATGATCTTGACCAGCGTCGATTTGCCGGCGCCGTTGTCGCCCAGCAGCGCCACGACCTCGCCCTTGCCGATCGAGAAGCTGATCCCCTTCAGCGCTTCGATCGCGCCATAGTTCTTGGTGACGTTGTCGAGCACCAGCAGGGGTTCGTTCATGCCGCAATCTCCCTGGCCTTGAGAAGGTCGCGCTCGCGCTCGCGTTCGGCAGCGAACATCTGCCCGAAGCGGGGTGACAGCACCCCCGAAACCGCAAGGGCGGCGGCGCCGCGCAACACCGAATGTTGCCCGCCGCGCGCGACGACGATCCGAGGCGTCGTGCGATCCTTCCGTGCGGAAACGGAGTTGTGCAGGCCTCCTGCCGAAGCAGCCAGCCGTTCGAGCAGATCGGTGGATGCCAGCCCGCCGAGGATGACCGTCTCCGGGTCGAACAGGTTCTCGATGATGGCGACGGCATTGTGGAAGATCGTGCCGACTTCAGCCACCCAATCGGCCTCGCTGCCGTTCCAGCGCCGGAGCGCCTCGAGTGAGAGGTATCTTTCGAGACAGCCGCTGTTGCCGCACGGGCAAGCCTCGCCGCCGGGAACGACGGGAATGTGTCCGATCTCGCCGGCATTTCCCCAGGCACCGCGCAACGCGCCGCCGTCATGAACCATGACTCCGCCAAGGCCGACGCCGAAATAGAGATAGTAGTATTCGGAAAACCGGGCGCCGAGGCCGTAGAGGCGCTCGCCCATGGCCGCTGCCGCCATGTCGGTTTCAAAGAAGGCCGGCAATCCGGTCGAGGTCGCCAGCCGCTCGCGCAGCGCCACATCCTTCCAGCCGGTCATGGTGGTCGGGCCGACAAAGCTCATGGATTCGACGCCGAACGGTCCGGGCAGGGCCAGGCCGACCCCGAGCACCCGTCCGCCCGCCCGCAGCCTGGTCAATTCGATCACCATCGCCCCGATCAGCTCGAAGGCATGGTCCGGCGCCGCGTTCGGGGCTTCGCGATAGTTGCTCTCGATCACGTCGCCGCTCAGATTGATCAAGGCGGCACTGATGCCGAGCGGGGTGATGTGGACGCCGACGGCATAGCCGCCCTCGGGGTTGATGCGCAGGGTCGCCGGAGGTAGGCCGCGCCCCTTCGGCTCTTCGCGCACCGACAGGATGTAGCCTTGGTCTTCCAGTTCGCGGACGATGGTCGATACCGTCTGGACGGTAAGTCCGACGCGCCGGGCGATCTCGCCGCGGGCGATCGGTCCATGAAGGCGGATGGACTCAAGCACGATGCGCCGGTTGTACGGCCGCCCAAACTCTTGATTGGTCCCCCGCAGTGCCATGACGTGCGCCCCTTAGGAGAGCGTAACTTGGCACCGCTTATTTATTCAGTCAAATGGAATTCAAAAATAAATGACGGCGAAACCCGAATCTGGGGAAGGCCGTGAATGGACACTTCCTGCTCAGGACCTGCTTACGCGCCGCCCTGGCTGATTGCCGCCATGTCGAAACCGTTTCAAAGGTGGGCGAACCCGCGACCGTTGATCCGACAAAGCATGGAGCAAAGATGATCGAATTGCCTTTTGCCCGCGACGAATACCAACAGCGGCTGCGCAAGATCCGCACTGAGATGGCCAAGCGCGGTCTCGAGCTCCTGGTTGTCAATGACGTTGCCAACCAGCATTACATCACTGGCTATGATGGCTGGTCATTCTATACGCCGCAGGTTGTGCTCGTCCCGATCGAAGAGGTCGAGCCGGTCTGGATCGGGCGTGCCATGGATGCGGCCGGTGGTCTTCTGACAGCCTGGATGAAGCCCGAGAACGTGGTTGGCTTCCCGGAAGACCATGTCCAGCGCGTCGATCGCCATCCCATGGACTGGATCGCGAATTGGATCGTTGCGAAGGGCTGGGGTCTCAGACACATCGGCATCGAACTCGAGGCCTACTATTTCTCCCCGAAAGCGCATGCCCGGCTTGTCGCCGGACTTCCCAATGCAAGATGGCATGATGCCGATCTGCTGGTGAACTGGATCCGCGCGGTGAAATCGGCGCCCGAGATCACCTATTTGCGCAAGGCATCGACGCTCGCCGAAGCGGCGGTCACGCGGGCCTTCGAGGTGATCGCGCCGGGTGTTCGTGAGTGCGATGCCATCGCCGCCATTCAGGCGGCGCAAATCGCCGGCAGCCCGGACTTTGCGGGCGATATCACTGCGCTGCCGCCGACAATTCTCGGCGGCGAGAACGCTTCCGCGCCGCATATCATGTGGAGCGACAGGCGGTTCGGGGACAACGAGACGATTGCCCTGGAACTCGCCGGCGTCTGCCGCCGCTATGCCGCCGGGCTGGCGCGAACGATGCAACTCGGCAAGACGCCGACAAATGTCTCGGACACGGCCAAAGCGGTGATCGAGGGCATGGATGCGGTGCTCGATGCGGTCAGACCAGGGACATCAGCCGAGGCCGTCGAGGGCGCCTGGCGCAAGGTCATCCAGCGCTATGGACTGAAGAAGGAGTCGCGCATCGGCTATTCGATCGGTGTCGCCTATCCGCCGGATTGGGGCGAACACACGATCAGCCTGAGGCCCGGCGACAAGACTGTGCTTGAACCGGGCAACGTCGTTCATTCCATCCTCGGCATGTGGATGGACGGCTGGGGCATCGAGATCAGCGAGACCATCCTGGTGACCGAAACCGGCAATGAGACGCTGACGAAGTTCCCGCGAGAGATCCATGTCAAATCCTGAGGGGCCCGCCATGGCGAGCGGTTCTGCGATTCCCGGCACGATCGATATCGATGCCGGAATTCTCGACCGGATGATCGAGATCCGCCGCCATCTGCACCGCAATCCAGAGCTTTCGAACCGCGAAGTCAACACGCAGCGTTATCTCAGGCAGATGCTGGCCGGCAGGGAATTGCCGACATTCGCGACGTGGCGGGCTTTGGCCTGGCGGTTGACATTGTCGGCACCGGCAAGCCGTCAAATCGAAAGCTGGCCATTCGCGCCGACATCGATGCCTTGCCGATCGCGGAGGAGTCCGGTGTCGAATTCGCATCGATAAATCCAGGTGTGATGCATGCCTGTGGCCACGACGCCCACGCGTCGATGGCCTTTGCGGTTGCCACGCATCTTCACCAGTCAAGGGATGGTTTTGGTGGAACCGTCCGCCTGATCTTCCAGCCGGCGGAGGAGGACGAACCGTCGGGCGGCAGACGGGTGGTGGAAGAGGGGCTTCTCGACGACATCGATGCCGCGATCTGCGTCCACGTTGATCCATACACGCCGTCCGGCAAGATCGCCGTCGGCTCCGGCCCGTATACTCTGGCCTGCGATACATTTGACGTTGTCGTCACCGGCTCGGCCGCGCATGCGGCAAAGCCGTATGAGGGCATCGATGCGATCGCCGTGGCCTGCTCCATGGTCGGGGAATTGCAGAAGATCGTCTCGCGTGAGATCGATCCCTACGATCCCCTGGTCATTTCCGTGACCGGCATCAACGGCGGTAACGCCTACAACGTGATCGCCGGCAAGGTCACCTTGAAAGGGACGATCCGCAGCGGCAGCGACGCCACCCGCGAGCGGGCCTGGCGGCGCGTTCGTGCGATGTTGGAGGCAATCGCAGCGGCCCATGGCGCCAGTGTGCAGATCGACATCCACAAGGGCGAACCCGGCGTCGTCAACGACGTCGAGATGACGGAGCTGATTGTCGCCAGTGCCAAGGCCTGCATCGGCGCCGACAATGTTCTCAATACGCCCGGATGGACGATCGCGGACGACTTTGGCTACTACAGCGAGAAACGCCCCTCGGTCTATTTCCGCCTCGGAATCCGAAACGAGGAGGTCGGATCGATCTTTCCGCTTCACCATGCCAGGTTTCGCGTCGATGAGGCCGCCTTGAAAGTCGGTGCCGCCACCCTGGTTTCGGCAGCGACCTCGTTTCTGTCGATGCAACGGGAGAGTGCCGAATAACCAAGGCTGCGCGCACGGCGGCCGAAAGCCGGCGAACGCATCGCCGGCTCAGTATTTGATCGCGCGGTGCCCAGCCATCACCACGGCGGTGAACAGCGAGAAACGGCCCACAAAAGCCGGTAGCTATACGAGCGATCCCTGCGCACTACATAAGAGATATGGAAACGATCTATGCCTTGCTGATCTTCGCTGCGGCCATTGCAATCATCTATGTGGGCGGCAGATGGAACACGTCGGATGTCGACCACTATATGGGCTTCGACAATCTGCGTTCGCGCCGCGGGGGGAAAGCTCCGAACGGCGACAAGGACCCGAAAAAGAAGTGAGGGCAGCGCGGGATGGCTGCCTGAACGCCTGATTGCCTGCGAGCGGGGATAGGGCTGGTCCTGGAATATTGCGCCGCCGATCAGCTCAGGGCTCTGCACCTCAGAGGTACTGGGCGACCTTCTTGCCGACAGTCAGGAAGCGCAAGGGATCGATGGCTTCGCCATTGTGGCGGACTTCGTAGTGCAGATGCGGGCCGGTCGAGCGGCCGCTGCTGCCGGTCTTGCCGATGACGGCGCCGGCGTCCAGTTTCTCGCCCACGGTCACGTCGATCTCGCTGAGATGCCCGTAGCGTGTCGCAAAACCATTGCCGTGGTCGACTTCAACCATGCGGCCATAGCCGCCGTTCCAGCCTGCCTTGGTGACTACGCCGGGCGCGGTGACCTTTGCGGCCATGCCGATCGGCGCCCTGAAATCCATGCCGGAATGCAGTGCTGCGGTGCCGAGGATGGGATCGGTGCGCACGCCGAACGGGCTGGTGACGGAGTGACCCGGCGCCGGGTTGGTCAGCGGCAGCTGGCGTGCTTCCTTCTTGAGGTGGTCGAGCGCATCAAGCGCTTCGTCCAACTCCTTGACCTTGCTGTCGAACATCATCGAGGAGTCGAGCGGGATCAGCGGTCCGCCGACATCGCTATCGTCCTTGCCGAAGTCGCTGTCGACGGGCAGTCCGGCCGCTTGAAGCGCCTGGGTGATCGCGTCGGCACTCTTGTAGGCGTTGTCGGCAAGCGTGCTGATGCGGGTGAGCTGGTCGCTTTCAATGGATTTCAGCGACTGGTTGATCGAGACGAACAATTTGTCGGCACGATCTGCGGCTGTGTCGTTGGGCAGCGGGTCGGAGCGCGTCGACCACAATGAGAACGGCCTGGTGTCGCCGGCGCCAAGGTCGGCGCTCAGGCTGGCGACTGCATAGTTCTGTGCAGATGGGGCGATGCTGCCGGTCACTTCGGCGCGTTTGTCCGGCTTGCCCGCCGCTGCCGGATCTTCGGCCGGCGCCGCGCCGACTTCGTTCTCGGCGCGCTCAAGCAGCGGGCCAAGCCTACCGTGACGCTGGCTCAGCTGGCTCTGGCGTTCAAGCAGTTCGCTGACCTTGGTTTCCATCAATTGCTGGTCGAGCAACTGGCGGCTGGTGATGCGGTCGACCTGGGCGCGAAGCGCCGAAATGCGATCTTCATAGGCTTGCTGCATGCGCGCCTGCCGCGCTGTGGTGGCGCCGATCAAATCGTCGCGCAGCACGAGGTAGGAGGTGGCCATGAGGTAGCCGATGGCAATGGCGGCGAGCGCCGAGCCAAGAAAGGCCACGAGCCAGGGGCGGATCGTGAAGTGCCTGATCTCGTTGCCCCGGGCGATGATGACCGTATGGGGCTCCTTGCGCCTGCCGAAGACTGCTGACTGACCGGTTGCGTTCACGGGACCAAGCTTTCGGTTACGACACCACGAAGCTTGATTACACATTATTAGGGTTAACAAAGGCTTGCGGTACCAGCTTGCCGCCAGCGATTGCCCGTCAGGCGGGCATAAGGTTGTCGGAAGGCGCGTCAGCCGTAAACCTCAAAGCGCGCGAACGGCCTCGAGCACTTCTTCGGCATGGCCCTTGACGCGGACCTTGCGCCAAATCCCGGCGATCCGCCCGTCGCGGCCGATCAGGAACGTCGCGCGCTCGACGCCCATGTATTTGCGGCCATACATCGATTTCTCGACCCACAGATGGTAGGCTTCGATCACCTTGCGCTCCTCGTCGGCCGCAAGGTCGATGGTGAGATTGTATTTAGATTTGAACTTGTCGTGCTTCTTGGCGTTGTCAGGTGAGAGGCCGATCACCACGGCGCCGGCCTTCTCGAACTCCGGCTTCAACTGCGAAAAGCTTATTGCCTCTTGCGTACAGCTCGTCGTGTCGTCCTGCGGATAGAAATAGAGGACAATGGGCTTGCCCAGGGATGCAGCAAGGCTGACTGATCCACCGCCGTCCCGCGGCAGGTCGAATTGCGGCGCAAGATCGCCTACGTCGAGGTCAGCCATACCGATGCCCTTGTTTGTGGTTACGCGCCAAGCCACACCGATATAGTGTCGAGCGGGGATTCGTCCACGATCGAGTTCGTACAACGGAAAATTGCGTGGATCAGGAGCAGCCGCAGCACGAGAAGATCCGGTTCAGGCGTGATGAGATCACCGACCTGGGGACCTTTCCGTCCGCCTGCCGCGTGCCGCCGCTCGGTCAGGCGTCGATCGGACGCGGCTTTCGCCTCCTGGCAAGGGTGTTTGCCGGTTTCGCCAGCCTCGTCTTGTTGGCGGCAGTCGTTGTCTATCTCATCGGTGCGTCCGGCGTCGGTTCCGAACGGCTTCGGACGGAAGCGGAAACGGCTCTCGAGAAACTGGCGGGTGTCGATGTCAATGTCGCGGTCGGGCCCGCCCGCATCACCCTCGACAGTTCGAGTTTCATAGCGCTCCAGGTCAGCGACGTCAGCTTGAAGACATCAGACGGCAAGCCGATGGCCGATGCCGGCCGCGTGCGCTTCGGCGTGCGCCTGATCCCGCTGCTGTGGGGGGATGTGCGGCTGACCAGCGCCAGGATCTCCGATGCCCGCATTGTCGTGGCGGCGATGCCGTCAGGCGGCGACTGGACGGCCGCCCTGCGCAATGCCGACGGCCTCATCGATCCGGAGAAACTGTCCGTTGCGGTGTTCGCAAACGTCAACCGCGCGCTCGATGCCGTGCGCGAAGATTCGCTGCGCCAGATCGATCTACGCAATGTCGAATTCGTGCTGCCCGAAGCCGGAACGATCAAGCTCTTCAAGATCACCGACGCCACCGTCGCGCAGTCGGGACCCGGCGGCATGCAGTTTTCCTCCAGGGCGGATGTCGACGGCAGGACGGTCACCGTTGCAGCTTCCGCCACCCGCGATATCGCGGCACACCGCGTCACGGCGCTGGATGCGAGCATCGATCTGGCTGATGCCGGTGACACGACGGCCGCTGCCGGAAAGTTGGGTGCGGTCGCGTTGAAACTGACAGGATCGGAAGGGTTCGGCGTGAATGCATCGCGGCTGACGGCCGCTGTGTCATCGACGGGCTCGATCCTCGATCTCGGCACGCGCGGGCTGCTGCCGGCAGATGTCGATGTCGATGCGACGCTGGTTGCCGGCAGCAACAAGGTCCAGGTCGACAGATTGCTGCTGAAGACCGGCCGTTCGACATTCGATTTCGCCGGTTCGATCGGGCCGAAGCCGGCAAGCGGAGCGGCGGGTGAGGAGCCGTCCTATCGCTACGACCTGACCAGCGACAGGTCGTCGCTTGCCCCTACGGAGTCACCCGAGCCAGCGCTCACCTTCCTCGCCCGGATTGCCGGTGTCTACAACACGGTGAGCCACAGACTGGTCGCCGAGCAGATCGCGCTTCGATCCACTGCCTCCGGCGAAGTGCTTGGCACCGCCGCCGTGGAGTTCGTCGACGGCAAGGCGCCGGGGATCAATCTGGCGTTCAACATCCACAACATGCAGGTCTCTCACGTCAAGCAGCTGTGGCCATGGTTTTCAGCGCGCAACGCCCGGCTGTGGGTGCTGGCCAATCTGTTCGGCGGCCGCGTCGTCGACGCCAACCTCCAGTTCCAGGTCGTGCCGGGCCGCCTGGGCAACGGCGTGCCGCTGTCCGCCGATGAGGTGTTCGGCCGCTTCCAGATCGAGGGATCGCGCTTCGACACCGCCGGCCGCATCCCGCCGATACGTGACGCGATTGGCGTTGTCGGCTTCCACGGCAACGATGTCGATATCTCCCTGTCCTCGGGCACCGTCTATATGCCCAGCGGTCGCACCGTGGCGGCCAGCAACGGCACGCTGACAGTCAAGGCGGCCAACCGCCCGCCGGTCGTCGGCGCGCTCGATATCGACGTTGAAGGCGACGCATCCGCTGTTGCCGAACTCGCATCCTACGAACCGATCAACGCCATGCGCCATGTCGGCTTTCTGCCGGAAGACCTGTCGGGCAGTGTCACCGGACACGTCAAGGCGGATATTCCGCTGCAGTCCGGCGTCGACTCCTCGAAACTCGATTGGCTGGTGTCGCTGGACTACAGCGGCATGTCGTTGGCCAAGCCTTTCGAGGGGCAGGTCGTGACGGATGCCGATGGTTCGATCACGGTCGACCCTGTAAAGGCGGTGATCTCCGCCAAGGCGTTGCTGAACGGCATTCCGGCCGAACTCGATCTGATCGAGCCGCTCAGGGATGACGGGCCGGCGCGCAGCCGCAAGGTGGCCCTGGTGCTCGATGACAAGGTCCGCGCTGCCGCCATGCCCGGTCTGAAGCCGCTGCTTGGCGGAACGGTGAAGGTCGCGATCGACAAGAGCGGCAGCGGCGACCAGAACGTTTCGGCCGATCTGACCAATGCCAGGCTGGACATTCCCTGGGCGGGTTGGAGCAAGGGGGCGGGGGTTCCCGCCAATGTCACTTTCGTCATGACCAAGTCCGGCGACACCACGACGCTGTCCGACTTCGATCTCGACGGCAAGACGTTCTCCATCGACGGCAGCATCGTGCTGGTCAATGGCGCGCTGTCGTCGGCGCGGTTCAGCAAGGTCACCTTGAACCGGGGCGACGACGTCGCGGTATCGGTGAAGCGATCCGGCAAGGGCTATGCGGTCGACATATCAGGCAGCGCGCTGGATGCACGCTCGCTCATCAAGCAATTCACCTCGGACGTCGATACAGCCACCAAGACGACCGGGTCCGATGCCATTTCGGTCAGCGCCGATGTCGATCAACTGACCGGTTTCCACGACGAGCAATTGTCCAATTTGAAGCTCGACTATAGCGCGGCCGGTTCGCGGGTGAACGGGCTGAAGGTCAGCGCCACGGCAAGTTCGGGCGCTGCGATCAGCATCAGCAACACCACTGGCGCCGGCCGGCGCGCGCTCAACATGCAGTCCGCCGACGCCGGCGCCATCCTCAGGTTCCTCAACATCTACGAGCATATGGAAGGCGGAGCGATCACCCTGGCGCTGGCGGGACCGAGCGACGGATCGCTGAAGGGCAAGGTCGACACCAGCAACTTTTTCGTCGTCAATGAACCGAAACTTGCCTCCATCGTCTCGACCACGCCGGCCGGCGACAGCCGCAGCCTCAATCAGGCGGTCAAAGGCAAGCTGGACACGTCGCGGGTGAAGTTCGAACGCGGTTACGCCGAGATCGACAAGGGCGGCGGATATCTGAAACTGGCCAATGGCGTGCTGCGCGGCCCGCGCATCGGCACGACGTTCCAGGGCACGCTCTACGACCAGAACAACAACATGGACATGACCGGCACGTTCATGCCGGTCTATGGCCTCAACCGTATCTTCGGTGAATTGCCCATCGTGGGCGCGCTGCTCGGCAATGGCCGCGACCGGGGCTTGATCGGTGTCACCTACCGGCTCAGGGGCAATGCCAACAAGCCGCTGCTGGACATCAATCCGCTGTCGGTGATCGCGCCCGGGATATTCAGGTCGATCTTCGAGTACCGGTGATCGAGGTCAAATCGGCCGCACTAGGATGTGCTTTTTCCTGCCCAGAGAAAGCTTTACGACGTTTTCCGGACTCAAATCCTCAGGGGTCACCAGCCGGCGCTCGTCGCTGACCGGCTCGTCGTTCAGGCGCACCGCGCCGCCCTGCACATGCCGCCGCGCCTCGCCGTTCGACGCCGCCAATCCGGCGGTGACGAGCAGCGACAGGACCCCGACGCCGGCTTCGAGCGCAGCCTTGTCAACCTCGACGGTCGGTAGTGATTCAGCGAGCGCGCCTTCCTCGAACGTCTTGCGCGCCGTATCGCTGGCTCGTTCGGCGGTTGCGCGGCCGTGCAGCAAGGCGGTGATCTCGGTGGCGAGGATCTTCTTCGCCTCATTGATTTCGGACCCGCCGAGCCGCTCAAGCCGCGTGACCTCGTCCAGCGGCAGCGTCGTGTAGAGTTTCAGGAAGCGGGCAACGTCCGCATCCTCGGTGTTGCGCCAGTACTGCCAAAATTCATAAGGGCTCAGCATCTCCGCATCGAGCCAGACAGCGCCCGAGGCAGACTTACCCATCTTGGCGCCCGACGAGGTGGTGAGCAGCGGCGTGGTCAGCGCATAGAGCTGCGCGTCCTCCATGCGGCGGCCGAGATCGATGCCGTTGATGATGTTGCCCCACTGGTCGGAGCCGCCCATCTGCAGGCGGCAGCCGAGACGCTTGTAAAGCTCGACGAAATCATAGGCCTGCAGGATCATGTAGTTGAATTCGAGGAACGACAGCGACTGCTCGCGATCGAGCCGCAGCTTGACGGAATCGAAGGCCAGCATGCGGTTGACGGAAAAGTGACGGCCGACGTCGCGCAGGAAGTTGACGTAGTTGATCTCCATCAGCCAGTCGGCGTTGTTGACCATGATGGCGTCGTTCGGACCGCTGCCGAATTTGAGGTAGGGCATGAAGTTGCGGCGGATGCCGGCGAGGTTGTCGTCGATGTCCTGCGGGGTCAGCAGCTTGCGCGCCTCGTCCTTGAACGACGGGTCGCCGATCATCGAGGTGCCGCCGCCCATCAGCGCGATCGGCCGATGACCCGTCTGCTGCAGCCAGTGCAGCATCATGATCTGGATCAGCGAGCCGGCGTGCAGGCTTTTGGCGGTCGCGTCGAAGCCGATATAGGCCGTCACCGTCTCCTTGGCGAAGAGATTGTCGAGGCCGGCATCATCCGACGTCTGGTGGATGAAACCGCGCTCGCTCATCGTGCGCAGGAAATCGGATTTGAAGGCGGACATTGTTTCTTTCCCGAAAGCGCCCGGCCGCTGTGGCTCAGGCGTGCATGAACGCGGGCGTTTAGCATCCAAGCGCGATCAGCAAAAGTGGAATCCGGTTTTGCGTCTGATCGCGCTCCAACAAGGACTCGCGATCGGCAAAAGTGGTTTCCGGTTTTGCGGCCCGCGCGGATGGCGTTGCGAATCCTTGCTTCGCCGTTTTGGCTGGCGTATTGAGGCGCCGCGCAGGGGGCAGGGCCTGAAGCGCCGCGACGGGGCCATCCCGCAGATCAGATCCGGAAAGCTCCGCGATGAACAGGAACTATCTCATCCTCTTTCTGTTCAGCCTGCTGATGACGCTCAGTGGGCTGATGAGCCTTCCACCAATCGACCGCGACGAGTCCCGTTTTGTCCAGGCCACCAAGCAGATGGTCGAAACCTCCGACTATGTCGACATCCGTTTTCAGGATGCCTCGCGCTACAAGAAGCCGATCGGCATCTACTGGCTGCAATCGGCGGCCGTGGCGCTGAGTGGCGAGGGGGCCGCGGCGTCGATCTGGGTCTACCGCCTCGTCTCCATGTTTGGCATTGCCTTGGCCGTCGTCGGCATCGCCTGGACGGGCACGAAGCTCTTCGGTGCCAATGCAGGTCTCGCCGCCGGCCTGATGATAGCGGCGATCTTCGCGACCGCTTTCGAGGGCCGTGACGCCAAGACCGACGCCATGCTGCTGGCCTGCTGCGTGGCAGCGCAAGGCGCGCTCGCTCAGATCTATCTGGCAGCGCGCCGGAACGAACCGGTGGCCGCCCACCTGCCGTGGATCTTCTGGGCGGCTCAAGGCCTGGGGATCCTCATCAAGGGGCCCGTGGCCCCGCTGTTGTCGGTGCTGACGGTCGCCACGCTGTTTGCCTTCGAACGCGACTGGCGCTGGCTTTTGAAGCTGAAGCTCGTGCGCGGTGTCGCCCTGGTGCTTCTCATCGTGCTGCCTTGGGTCGTCCTCATCACCTGGAAGAGCGGTGGCGCCTTTCTCCAGGATGCCGTCGGCAAGGACATGGTGGCCAAGGTCGCGTCGGGCGAGGAATCGCACGGCTTGCCGCCCGGTTTCTACATGCTGACCTATTCGCTGTTCATGTGGCCCTTCGGCCTGATCGCGGTCGGTGCTGGGCTGCAGGCCCTCAACCGGCTGCGCGACGATCCGCGCCTGCGCTTCTGCCTGGCCTGGTACATCCCGTTCTGGCTGGTGTTCGAGCTGATCCCGACCAAGCTGCCGCATTATGTCCTGCCGGCCTATCCCGGCATGGCGCTGCTGATCGGCTGGCTGCTGACCTTGTCGCCGCAGGAGGCGAATGCGCCGCTCAGGCGCTGGCAGGATTGGTTGTGGTGGTCGACGGCATTTGGTCTTGCCGTGGTCAGCCTCGGCCTGGCCGCGGTCTGCATCGGAGCGCCGATCTACCTCACCGGCACCTTCTCCTGGTGGAGCATTCCGGCGGCCGCGGCGGCACTGGCGGCGGGCTATTTTGCTTTTTCGCGGCAGCTGCAAGTGCCGTTGCGCCGCATCGGCGCCATCGCGGTCTGTGCGGGCATCACCTATGGGCTGTTGTTCGGCGTCATCGCGCCGTCGCTGAAGCCGATCTGGCTGAGCCCGGCGATCGAGGCTGCGGTCCAAGCCAACAGGCTTTGCGACACCACGGTGCTCGCCTCGGCGGAATATCACGAGCCGAGCCTGGTGTTCCTGGTCGGCACCAGGACCGTCCTGACCGATGTCGATGGTGTCGCCAGACATCTGCTTGGCGATCCGGCCTGCGCGCTGGCGCTGGCACAAATCGGGGACGAGCAGAAACTGAATGGCCTGTTGTCGGCGCAAGGCAAGTCGGCGACCCGCGTTGCCGAAGTCGACGGCCTCAACTATTCGTCGGGAGACAAACTGTCGCTCGGCCTTTATCGTGTGGCCCCATGACGGCTCGTCGATGCCCGTGACGGCAACAATGGGGTCGAATTTCAAATGCTGGTGAAATCGCGCCCTTCCGTTTCCGCTATGCTCCTTGGAGTGGGGCGCCGATCGGTCGACAATTTTCGCGATACGATGCAGATCGTAAGAAAGCGCTTTGCCGCTCGCCCCACCAGATACCCGAACATCTTGTGGTCGGTCTGGGTGCTGGTCTGGGTTTTGCTGACGGCAGCAGCATTTGTTCGCCTCGATACCCCGGCCGGAATGCTTCGCGACCAATGGTCGCCGGGATTCGTCCATCTGGCCGATTTTTTCACGCAGTTCGGCCTGGGTGGCTGGTATCTCATTCCGTCTGCGCTTTTGCTCGTCGCCGCCAACCTGACGGACTGGCGAAGCCTTTCAAGACGTTCGCTGATGCTCGCCTACAACTGGACCTGCCTGGCCTTTCTGGTGCTGGGCGCCGCCGGCCTGTCGGGCCTCGCCGTCAACGTGCTGAAATACGCGATCGGTCGGGCTCGGCCGATGTATTTCAATGATTTCGGCGTGTTGTCCCTGCATCCCTTTGCTTTCAATGCGCGCTTTGCCGGCTTCCCGTCCGGCCACGCCACGACGATGGGCGCCGTGTTCGGGGTTGCCCTGTTGTTGTTCCCAAGGCGCTGGTACATCGCCCTGGCGATCACCGCCTGCATCGCCTCGACACGGATCTTCGTCGGCGCGCACTATCCCAGCGACACCGTCGCCGGCTTCGGCCTTGGCTGCGCCTTCGCGCTTGCCTGCGGGGTGGTCTTTGCCCGGCTCGGCTTCATCTTCCGGCCGATGCCATCGGGGCTGCCGGTCCGCAAGAAGACGTTTTGGCTGATTGGACCCACAAGGAAGGCTGGCTGAATACTCGGGTTCGCCGAGGCTTAGCCGTCCAGCCCGCCATAGGATCTGACCAGGCCGGCCATGTCGGGCGACGAGCGCTCCTCGCTTTCGAGCCCTTGCGCAACGCCGGCGCGATCGGCCACGGGCCGGTTCTGGCTGACCTTCCACTTGCCGTGGATTTCGCTGATATCGATTTCCAGCCCGATAATGCCCTTGATCTGCGACTGGATGAACGGCGCCGGCGCGTCGGTCACTGCCCACGGCGCCTCGCGAGCGCCTTCCTGGGACACGGTCAGATCGGCGATCTGCTGCGCCAGCCAGTCCTGGTCATCCATCACCGTGACGTTGCCGCGAACCTGCACGATGGCATAATTCCAGGTCGGCACCACCTTGCCGGTTTCGCGCTTGGTCTCGTACCAGGACGGCGTCACATAGGCGTCGCTGCCCTGGAAGACGATCAACACCGGTGAAGCCGGATTGTCGGCCAGCAGGCGCCATTGCGGGTTGGCCCGCGCCAGATGGGCGCGCAGCCTGCCGTTCGGCCCAATTTCGGCGTCGAGCAGGAACGGGATGGCGTTGGCGACCGGCCCCTCGGGCCCGTTGGAAATCAACAGGCCCAGCGGATGCGTCCGGATCAACCCATGCAGGATCTCCGGCCGCGTTTCCCTGAAGTGAGGAGGCTCGTACATCGCCGTCTCTTCCTGCCTAGCGCAACCGCTTCGGCCGCGGATCCGACAATTCGCCGGCCAGCCGGCGGTCGAGATAATCAGCGCATTCCTCAAGCAGCAGGTCGGCGTCGTTGGAGAAGAAATGGTTGGCGCCAGGCAAGGTCTTCTGCGTGATGGTGATGCCCTTTTGCGTGTGCAGCTTGTCGACCAGGCCTTGCACATCCTTCGGCGGCGCCACCTTGTCGGCATCGCCATGGATGATCAGGCCCGAGGACGGGCAGGGCGCCAGGAACGAGAAATCATAGGTGTTGGGCTGCGGCGCGATCGAGATGAAGCCTTCGATCTCCGGCCGTCGCATCAGGAGCTGCATGCCGATCCACGAACCGAAGGAATAGCCCGCGACCCAGCAGCTCTTGGAATCCGGATGCAGCGACTGCACCCAATCCAGCGCCGCCGCGGCATCCGACAACTCGCCGGTGCCGTGATCGAACTCGCCCTGGCTGCGGCCGATGCCGCGAAAATTGAAGCGAAGCGTGGTGAAATCCCGCTTCTGGAACATATAGAAGAGGTCGTAGACGATCTTGTTGTTCATCGTGCCGCCGAACTGGGGGTGCGGGTGCAGGACGATGGCAATCGGCGCGCTCTTTTCCTTGGAAGGCTGGTAACGTCCCTCCAGGCGGCCGGCAGGACCGGTGAAAATGACCTCAGGCATGAAATACTCCACTTGGTATACGAATGCGCGGCGCCCGGAACGTGTCTTCCTCTGGCCTTGACGCAGGGCGAGCGTCTTCTTAGAAGCTAGTTTAGAATTGTTCAAAACTGAGTGGCAAGACATCGAGCCCGACCACCCGCGCCGCAAGCCGCGTAAATAGGACGGCTCGCCTTGGAATTTCAAGGAAATAACGCGATACGTCAGCGGAATGGCTTCTAACGGGACTTGACGGACGAAAATGGCCGCAATACGCGCCTATCTCGACTACAATGCCAGTGCGCCGCTGCTTGCCGCGGCCCGCGAGGCTATGGTCGCGGCGCTTGATGTCTCGGCGAACCCGTCGTCGGTTCATGCAGAGGGGCGCGCCGCTCGGCGCCTGATCGAGACCGCCAGGCGTAACGTTGCGGCACTGGTCAACGCCAAATCAGAACATGTCGTGTTCACCTCCGGCGCGACGGAGGCCGCCTCGACGCTGCTGACATCGGACTGGCAGATGGGGCGCGGCACTGTGCGCATGAGCCGGCTTTACGTGTCGGAGGCCGACCACCCCTGTCTGTTGAACGGCGGGCGCTTCCCGGCAGCGCAGGTGTCACGGATCGGCGTCGATGCCGACGGCATTGCCGACCTTGCAGCCTTGACCGCGGCGCTCGGCCGCCATGACAAGGCCGATGGCCTGCCGCTGGTCGCCATCCATGCCGCCAACAACGAGACCGGCGTCATCCAGCCGATCAGTCGCATCGCGGAGATCGTCAAGGCGGCGGGCGGCATACTCGTCGTCGACGCGGTCCAGGCCGCGGGGCGCGTTTCGATCGATCTATCAGCGGGTTGCGCCGACTACCTGATTCTGTCCTCGCACAAGATCGGTGGCCCCAAAGGCGTCGGCGCTATTGTCGCCGCCTCCGATCTGATGATGCCGAAGCCGCTGATCAATGGCGGTGGCCAGGAAAAGGGCCATCGCGGCGGCACGGAGAACCTCGCCGCGATTGCCGGTTTTGGCGCGGCCGCACGGCAGGCCCTGACCGGATTGCCAGCCATCGATGCGGTGCGCCATCGCCGCGACGAGATCGAAGCCATCGTGAAATTGCTGGTGCCGGACGCGGAAATCTTTGGAACCGGTGCACCAAGGCTTGCCAACACGACATTCTTCGCTATTGCGGGCGTCAAAGCCGAAACCGCGCAGATCGCCTTCGACCTGGCCGGTGTGGCGCTGTCGGCCGGCTCCGCCTGCTCGTCGGGCAAGGTCGGACCGAGCCATGTGCTGAAAGCCATGGGATACGGTGACAGTCTCGGCGCCTTGCGCGTGTCGATCGGACCGGCGACCGGCCCGGAAGACATCGAGTTGTTTCGCGTTGCGCTGACGGGAATCGCCGCGCGTCGGGCGAGTAGAGAAAAAGCCGCGTGAGCGGTTGGACAATTTTGGGCCTTTCGGCCTGGTAGAGCCGTGCGTTTCATGTTGGCCGGGTGAATTTCCGGTCGGGGCGCACTATATGGAACTTACGCTGCCGCGAGTGCTTCTTCGGCGTTCGTTTTTTGGCGGTGCCATAGTTTGAAAACTGTCGGGCCTTGACCCCGGCGTGGATGGAGAACGCATATGCCTGCTGTGCAGGACACGATCGATCGGGTCCGAAAGATCGACGTCGACCAATACAAATATGGATTCCAGACCGAAATCGCTGTCGACAAGGCCCCCAAAGGTCTGAGCGAAGACATCATCCGTTTCATTTCGGCCAAGAAGGACGAACCGTCCTGGATGCTGGAATGGCGTCTGGAAGCGTATCGTCGTTGGCTGACGCTGGACGAGCCGACCTGGGCGCGCGTCCACTATCCCAAGATCGATTTCCAGGACATCTACTTCTACGCGGCGCCGAAGAGCACGCCCGGCCCGACATCGCTCAGCGACGTCGATCCCGAACTGCTGAAGGTCTACGAGAAGCTGGGTATTCCGCTGCGGGAGCAGGAAATCCTCGCCGGCGTGCAGAAGACCGACGCCTCGGAGCTCGAGGAAGTCAGCGACAATGTCTACAAGTCGGGCCGCGTCGCCGTCGATGCCGTGTTCGATTCCGTCTCCGTCGTCACTACTTTCAAGAAGGAGCTGGCGCAGGCCGGCGTCATCTTCTGCTCGATCTCGGAGGCCATCCGTGAGCATCCGGAGCTGGTGAAGAAATATCTCGGTTCGGTCGTGCCGACCTCCGACAATTATTACGCCACGCTGAATTCCGCCGTGTTCACCGACGGCTCCTTCGTCTTCGTGCCCAAGGGCGTGCGTTGCCCGATGGAACTGTCGACCTATTTCCGCATGAACGAGAAGAACACCGGCCAGTTCGAACGCACGCTGATCATCGCCGAGGAGGGGGCTTACGTTTCCTATCTCGAAGGTTGCACGGCGCCGCAGCGCGACGAGAACCAGTTGCATGCCGCGGTGGTCGAACTGGTGGCGCTCGACGATGCCGAGATCAAATATTCGACGGTGCAGAACTGGTACCCCGGCGACGCCGAGGGCAAGGGCGGCATCTACAATTTCGTCACCAAGCGGGGCGACTGCCGTGGCGATCGCTCGAAGATCTCGTGGACGCAGGTCGAGACCGGTTCGGCGATCACCTGGAAATATCCGAGCTGCATCCTGCGCGGCGACGATTCCTCGGGCGAATTCTATTCCATCGCCGTGTCGAACGGCTATCAGCAGGTCGACAGCGGCACCAAGATGATCCATCTCGGCAAGAACACGTCGAGCCGCATCATCTCCAAGGGCATTGCCGCCGGCTTCTCGCAGAACACCTATCGCGGCCAGGTCTCGGCGCACCGCAAGGCGACCAACGCCCGCAACTTCACCAATTGCGACTCGCTCCTGATCGGCGACCAGTGCGGCGCGCACACCGTGCCCTACATGGAAGCCAAGAACTCGACCGCGCAGTTCGAGCATGAAGCGACGACGTCGAAGATTTCCGAGGACCAGAAATTCTACGTCATGCAGCGCGGCATCCCGGAAGAGGAAGCGATCGCGCTGATCGTCAACGGCTTCGTCAAGGATGTCATCCAGCAATTGCCGATGGAGTTCGCCGTCGAAGCGCAGAAGCTGATTGGCATCTCGCTGGAAGGTAGCGTGGGCTAAGGGATCATGGCGACGCAACTGCCGAAAGAGGACGTCTGGTTTGCCGTACGCTGGCGGCGGCTGTGGGCTGTCCGCCGCGAGGGCAGGATCGCCATAGCCAAATTTGCGGCCGCGACAATCGTTTCGGTATTTGCCGGCGTCTTGCTCATTGCCTTCGTCAATGTGTTCCTCGGCATCGCCGTCTTGTCGGGCGGTTTTGGCCTGTCCCTATCGTGGTTCATGGCCCTGCAGCGCCGGCACACCGACTACTCCATCACTTACGACGATTATTTCAGAGAAAAGAACAATGCTTGAAATCAGAAACCTGCATGCCCGCATCGTCGATGACGGCACCGAAATCATCCGCGGCTTGAACCTGACGGTGAAAGCCGGCGAGGTCGCTGCGATCATGGGGCCGAACGGCTCGGGCAAATCGACGCTGTCCTACATCCTCGCCGGTCGCGAGGACTATGAGGTGACCGAGGGTGACATCCTCTACAACGGCCAGTCGATCCTCGAAATGGACCCGGCCGAGCGCGCCACGTCGGGCATCTTCCTCGCCTTCCAGTACCCGATGGAGATACCGGGCGTCGCCACCATGGAATTCCTGAAAGTTGCGATGAACGAGCAGCGCAAGGCGCGTGGCGAGGAACCGCTGAAGATCCCGGAATTCCTCAAGCGGGTGAAGGAAGCCGCCGCCTCGCTCAGCATGGACATGGCAATGCTGAAGCGGCCGCTCAATGTCGGCTTCTCCGGCGGCGAAAAGAAGCGCGCCGAGATCCTGCAGATGAAATTGCTTGAGCCGAAACTCTGCGTGCTCGACGAGACCGATTCCGGCCTCGACATCGATGCGCTGAAGATCGTCTCCGACGGCGTCAACGCGCTGCGCGCGCCGGACCGGGCATTCCTGGTCATCACCCACTACCAGCGCCTGCTCGAACACATCGTGCCCGATACCGTGCACGTGCTCTACAAGGGCCAGGTCATCAAGTCGGGCGACAAGTCGCTGGCGCTGGACCTCGAGGCCAACGGCTACGCCGGCGTGATCGGCGAAGCCGCGTGATATGCCACCAGAGGCAAGACTGATGAATATGCACACACAACCGCAGCGGACACAGGCCGAGACAGCGTTGATCGACGCGTTCGGCGACCGGCTGTCGCTGCTGCCGGGCGACGGCGCGGTGATGCTGAAGCGCGACGACGCCATCGAGGCGATCAAGCACGGCCTGCCGACACGGCGTGTCGAATCCTGGCATTACACCGATTTGCGCCGGCTGTTGAATGCGGTGCCGGACTTCGACCCGGCCGCCATGGCCAAAGCCATTGCACCGATCGTCGACGGTTCCACCGTGGTCTCGATCCTGAACGGCACGTCCGACGCCAAAGTGCCGGTCCTTGAAGGCGTCACCTTCCAGCGCCTGTCGGAAAAGCTGACCGACGGCAGCGCAGCACCTGGACTCGATCCCTATGGCAGCGACGACGCTATCGGCGCGCTGAACACGGCTTTCGTCGCCGACGGTTATTTTGTCGATATCGCCGATGGCGCGGAACTCGAAAAGCCGATCGAACTGCAGAACCTGCAGGCCGGTGGCCAGACCCATGTGCGCCTGCCAGTGCGTGTCGGCGCTGGTGCCAAGGCCGTTATCGTCGAGCGTCAGACCGGTGACGGGGCTGCCCTGGTCAGCTCGGTCAGTCAGCTGGTGCTGGGCGAGGGCGCCGAGGTGACGTGGCTGATCGTCCAGGAACAGCCGGAAACGGCGACGCATCTGGCGCAGTTCAAGGCGCATCTCGGCAAGAATTCGAAGTTGACGGTGTTCTTCATGAATGCCGGCGGCAAGCTTGTCCGCCAGGAGATCGTGGTCAGGACGACAGGCGAAGGCGCCGATTTCAAATTGCGCGGCATCAACCTTCTGGCCGGCGACACCCACACCGACGTGACCATGGTGCTCGACCATGCCGTGCCGCACACCACCTCGACGGAAGTGATCCGCAATGTGGTGACGGGCAAGGCGCGCGGCGTCTTCCAGGGCCGCATCAACGTCCATCAATATGCGCAGAAGACCAACGCCAAGATGGCCTGCAACACGCTGCTGCTGTCGGATGATGGCGAGTTCTCGACCAAGCCCGAACTTGAAATCTTCGCCGACGACGTCGTCTGCGGCCATGGCGCGACGGTCACCGAAATCGACCACGACCATCTGTTCTACCTGATGGCGCGCGGCGTCGACGAGAAGACCGCGCGGGGGCTTCTCGTGAAGGCCTTCGTCGCCGAGGTGATCGAGGAACTGGACGACGAGATGATCGTCGAGGCGCTGGAAGCGCGGCTCGACGATTGGTTCGTGGCACACGGGTGATCTGATGAACGCGCCGGGCAAGATCGGAGACTTCTACGACGTCGAAGCGATCCGCCGCGATTTCCCGATCCTGTCGCGGGAAGTCTATGGCAAACCGCTGGTCTATCTCGACAATGGCGCCTCGGCACAGAAGCCGCAGGTGGTGCTGGACACAATCCAGCACGCTTATTCCCAGGAATACGCCAACGTCCATCGCGGCCTGCATTTCCTCTCCAATGCCGCGACTGACGCGTATGAAAAGGCGCGGGAAACGGTGCGCCGCTTCCTGAACGCACCCAGCACCGACAACATCATCTTCACCTCGAACACGACGTCGGCCATCAACACGGTCGCCTATGGCTATGGCATGCCCAACATCGGCGAGGGCGACGAGATCGTACTGTCGATCATGGAGCACCACTCCAACATCGTGCCGTGGCATTTCATCCGCGAGCGGCAGGGCGCGAAACTGGTCTGGGTGCCGGTCGACGATCTCGGTGTCTTCCACATCGAGGAATTCGAGAAGCGGCTGACCGACCGCACCAAACTGGTCGCCATTACGCAGATGTCGAATGCGCTGGGCACGGTGACGCCGATCAAGGAAATCGTGCGGATCGCGCATTCGCGTGGAATTCCCGTCCTCGTCGACGGCAGCCAGAGCGCCGTGCATATGCCGATCGACGTGCAGGACCTCGACTGCGACTTCTTCGTCTTCACCGGCCACAAGGTCTACGGCCCGTCGGGCATCGGCGTGCTCTACGGCAAAAAGGACATTCTCCAGGGCATGCGCCCCTTCATGGGCGGCGGCGAGATGATCGAGGAGGTGACCGAGGACATCGTCACCTACAACGAACCGCCGCACCGCTTCGAAGCCGGCACGCCGCCAATCGTCCAGGCGATCGGGCTGGGTGCCGCGCTCGACTATATGGAAAGCGTTGGCCGCGAGCGCATCGCAGCCCATGAGGAGGACCTCAAGAATTACGCGCATGAGCGGCTGCGCGCCATCAATTCGCTGCGCATCTTCGGCGATGCGCCCGGCAAGGGCGCCATCATCTCGTTCGAACTGCAAGGCATTCATGCCCATGACGTGTCGATGGTGATAGACAGGCAGGGCGTGGCCGTGCGCGCGGGCACCCATTGCGCCCAGCCGCTGTTGAAACGCTTCGGCGTAACCTCCACATGCAGAGCATCGTTCGGCATGTATAATACCAGGGCCGAAGTCGACGCTTTGGCCGAGGCGCTTGAAAAAGCGCGCAAATTCTTCGGATGACGATTTTTTTGGGTGACGACCATGGATGATGTGAGCATCGCTGCCGAGACCACTCCGGAAACCACGCCCAATGCGCTGGTTTCGGGATCAGCCATTCCAGCCGACGAACTGGCACGGCTGACCGACGACATCGTCTCGGCGCTGAAGACCGTCTACGATCCGGAAATCCCGGCCGATATCTATGAACTCGGCCTGATCTACAAGATCGACATCGAGGACGACCGCTCGGTCAAGATCGACATGACGCTGACCGCGCCCGGCTGTCCGGTCGCCGGCGAAATGCCCGGCTGGGTGGAAAATGCCGTCGGCGCCGTCGAAGGCGTGTCCGGCGTCGAGGTCAACATGACCTTCGACCCGCCCTGGTCCGCCGACCGCATGTCGGAAGAGGCGCAGGTTGCGGTGGGTTGGTATTAGCGTCGAGCCTGACAAAGGCTGGTGCACTTGCGCCAGTGTAAAAACTTCACCATTTTAGGTGAGGAATCATTCGGCAGGCCTTGAACCTGCATGGAATGGAGAAGGAAGAACATGGGACGCTTTGCCGTCATCACGATGACTGAAAAGGCCGCCGACCGGGTGCGCGAGATCGTTGCCACCCGCGACAACGCGCATGGCATTCGCCTCGGCATCAAGAAGGGCGGCTGCGCCGGCATGGAATACACGGTCGATCTGGTGACCGAGCCCAACACCAAGGACGACCATATCGAGCGTGACGGCGCCCATGTCTATGTGGCGCCGGAAGCAGCCCTTTTCCTGTTCGGCACCGAGATGGATTTCGAGCAGACGACTCTGCGCACCGGCTTCACATTCCGCAATCCGAACCAGAGCTCGGCCTGCGGTTGCGGCGAATCGGTCGAATTGAAGCCGGCCGACCTCAAGGCACTGGCAGAGGCACGCGCCTCCGCCTGATTTTCTTCGCCCCGTAAACGGGGCGAAGAACGCTAATCCACCCACATGCCCGTCCGCTTGTGCCAGTCGGCGATCGATTCCTCGGGATAGACGTCGAACGTCTTGTCGCTCTTGCCGATGTCAGGCTCGACCCAGTTCGCCTTGTACTTCAGCATCAGGTGCACCTTGCTTGGCGGTTTGGGCAGGTCGCTGTCGATCGCCGAGGCGAAGGGGTGCACCAGCTCCGGCCAGTTCGGATCGTAGAGCCAGAGTGCCGCTCCGCACTTTTTGCAGAAATTGCGCTCGCCCGATGAAATCTCGCACCGTGGGTGTTCGTCGTCTTCGATCTCGGCCCGGTAGACGCCAAGACTTCTTTTGCCCCTGATGTTCAACGTCTCACTGTCGGCACCCAGATTGATGGCAAAACCGCCGCCGCCCTGTTGCTTGCGGCAGATCGAGCAATAGCACAGCATGAATGGCGCCGGCGTGTGGCTCTCCACCTCGAAACGGACGGCATTGCAGCGGCAGGACCCTTTGAGCAGAAGCGGCATGACAAAACTCCGATGGATGGTTCTCAACCTGTCAGCATGATTTTGGTTGCGGCGATGACAAGGCCAGATGCCGGTGACATGATCTCGGCATGGACAATGAACGCATCGCCGAACTGTTCGAAGGCCTCGGCCCGGTCAGCATCCGCAAACTGTTCGGCGGCAAGGGCATCTATTTCGACGGCGTCATCGTCGCCATCGTGCTGCGCGGCGAGTTGATGCTGAAGGCCGACGAGCAAAGCGCACCCGATTTCGAAGCCGCCGGCTGCACGCAATGGACCTATACCGGCTCCCGCCATGGCAAGCTGGTCGCCATGCCCTACTGGAGCATTCCCGACAGCGCTTTCGATGATCCCGACGAGATGACGGTCTGGGCACGCAGAGCTTATGAGGCAGGGCGAAGGGCTGGGAAGTAGATTCCCGCAAACGCGAGGCCGCCCCCTCATCCGGGCCGCTTCGCGGCCACCTTCTCCCCGAGGGAAGAAGAGGTCGATGTCGGCGCTGCGAGCCCCTCTCCCCTCGGGGCAATCCGGGTGAGGGGGCCTTTGCCGCGTGGAGGCTACAACGCCTTCGCGATCCTCGCCGCCAGCCTTGCGTTGTTCTCGACCAGCGCGATGTTGGTCTTCAGGCTCCTGCCGCCAGTCAGTTCGAGGATTTTTCCCAGCAGGAACGGCGTCACCGCCTTGCCGGTCACGTTGAGCGCCTCGGCGGCCTTCTGCGCGGCTTCGATGTAGCCGGCCATCTCTTCAGCGGGGATTTCGTGGTTTTCCGGCACCGGATTGGCGATCAGCATGCCGCCGCCGAGGCCAAGCGCCAGACGCGTCTGGTAGAAATGCGCGATCTCTTCCGGCCTGTGCAGGGTCAGCGGCGCGCGGAACGGTGAATGCCTGGACCAGAAGGCCGGCATCGTCTCGCAGCCATGGCCGATCACCGGCACACCGCGCGTCTCCAGCACCTCCAGCGTCTTTTCGATGTCGAGGATGGCCTTGGCGCCGGCCGACACGACGATGACCGGCGTGCGCGCCAGCTCGTCGAGATCAGCGGAAATGTCGAAACTCTTTTCCGCACCCTTGTGCACGCCGCCGATGCCGCCGGTGGCGAACACTTTTATGCCGACCATATGCGCCGCGATCATCGTGGCGGCGACCGTGGTGCCGCCGGTGCGCCCTTGCGCCACGGCGAAGCCGAGGTCGGCGCGCGACAGCTTCATGGCGTCGCCCGTCATCGCCAGCGATTCGCGCTCGCCGTCCGAAAGCCCGATCTTGATGCGGCCGCCGACCACGGCGATCGTCGCCGGCACGGCGCCGCCATCGCTGATGATCTTTTCGACGTCGGCCGCCATGGCGCCGTTGTCGGGGTAGGGCATACCATGGGTGATGATGGTGCTTTCCAGCGCCACCACCGGCCGGCCGGCCGCCAGGGCCTGCGCCACAGGCGCGTGGATATCGATGAAGGGGCGGGCGGTCTCTGGGGTCATCTCGATCTCCAATCCGGAGTGCGGCGCGTCCATCGGGACGCTCGGCAACACTGCGGCACTAAGAATTTGCCGGTCTCATGCCACTTCCCTGGCATCCGGCACAAGAGCCAGTGCTTCCGCGAAGCTCGCCGTGGTGAATTCGGGAACGGCGTTGGCGCTTTCGATGGCAAGCGTCGCCGCGGCGATACCCTCGCGCAGAGCTGCCCGCAGAGAGAGGCCGCGCAGCAAGGCGGCGACCGTTGCGCCCGCCAGCGCATCGCCGGCGCCGGTGACGTCGGCGACCTTTCTTGGCGGCGGCGGCAGGATCGAGAAGGCGCCGGCTTCATCGAAGCCCAGCATGGGGCCGCCGCCCGCCGTCACCACGCCGCTCTTGAGCCCTGCGCGTCTCAGCCCGTCGACGATGTCTTGCGGAGAGGCCGCAGCGTCCAGGTCTGCCAGCGCGATCGCTTCGCGCCGGTTCATGAAGACGACAGCCAGATTGCCGAGAACCGGCTTCAAACGCACGATCTTGGCCGGCGAAATGGCAATGGCGAAAACGGGTTTGCCAGCAGCAAGAAAAACCAGCCGCTCCAGTGCCGCCGTCGGCAGGTTGGCGTCGCAGAAGACGGCATCGGCGGCGGCGATCACCTCCCGGACCTTGGAGCGCCTGATCTGCTTGGGAAACGCCAAATCATAGAGCGCCATGTCGGCAAAGCCGACGATCAGCTCGCCCTCGCGGTCGATCAGCGCCGTATAGCTCGGCGTGGTGCGGTCGAGGAACACCGCCGACAGGTCGGCAATGCCTGCCTCGGCGATGGCTCGTGACACGGTGTCGGCGGCGGCATCGCCGCCACGCACCGACATCAGCGACGCGGAGACGCCACGCAGCACGGCGCTGCGCAGTGCGTTGAAAACGCCGCCGCCGACATCCTCGCGCATCGAGCCGGGATTGGAGGCGGCAGGCACGTAAGCGCCGGACACCTGGCCGCGCCGGTCGATATGGGCGCCGCCTATGGCCAGTATTTTCGCGGATTTCAGCATGCCGGCGATATGACCTTTGTTATTCCAGCCGCACAAGCGCTAGGCTGCGGGACGAAGCTTCGCATGCAAGGCAGCGATTCGGCAGATCGAAACAATCGAGCCGTCTGGCCCAATGCGGAATGCATCGTGAAACGAAATCGTGAGACAAAAAAAGAACAAATCTGGATATTGATTGTTTTTCAGATATTTGACCCCTCTTGCCAAACGAGAACAAAAAAGGTACAAATTGGCAGGGATTACGGATTGTCCGGCCTTCATTGACGACCAAGGGGTGATGTATCATGGCTCAGAATTCTTTGCGGCTGGTAGAGGACAAAGCGGTGGACAAATCAAAGGCTCTGGATGCGGCGCTGTCGCAAATCGAGCGGGCTTTCGGCAAGGGCTCGATCATGCGGCTCGGCGCGAACGAGCAGGTCGTCGAGATCGAAACGGTGCCGACCGGCTCGCTTGGGCTTGACATCGCGCTTGGCGTCGGTGGCCTGCCGCGCGGCCGCATCGTCGAGATCTACGGGCCGGAAAGCTCGGGCAAGACGACGCTGGCCCTGCACACCGTGGCTGAAGCGCAGAAGAAGGGCGGCATCTGCGCCTTTGTCGATGCCGAGCACGCGCTTGACCCGGTCTATGCCCGCAAGCTCGGCGTCGATCTCGAAAACCTCCTGATCTCGCAGCCCGACACTGGTGAGCAGGCGCTGGAAATCTGCGACACGCTGGTGCGCTCCGGCGCCATCGACGTGCTGGTGGTCGATTCGGTCGCGGCGTTGACGCCACGCGCCGAAATCGAAGGCGAGATGGGCGATTCGCTGCCCGGCCTGCAGGCCCGCCTGATGAGCCAGGCGCTACGCAAGCTGACCGCCTCGATCTCGCGCTCCAACACCATGGTCATCTTCATCAACCAGATCCGCATGAAGATCGGCGTCATGTTCGGTTCGCCCGAAACCACCACCGGCGGCAACGCGCTGAAGTTCTACGCTTCGGTGCGCCTCGACATCCGCCGCATCGGCTCGGTCAAGGACCGCGACGAGGTCGTCGGCAACCAGACCCGCGTCAAGGTGGTCAAGAACAAGCTGGCGCCGCCCTTCAAGGTGGTCGAGTTCGACATCATGTATGGTGAAGGCGTGTCCAAGACCGGCGAACTGGTCGATCTCGGCGTCAAGGCCGGCGTGGTCGAGAAGTCGGGCGCCTGGTTCTCCTACAATTCGCAGCGTCTCGGCCAGGGCCGCGAAAATGCCAAGCTGTTCCTGCGCGATAATCCCGACACGGCGCGCGAGATCGAACTGGCGCTCCGGCAGAATGCCGGGCTGATTGCCGAGAAATTCCTTGAGAATGGCGGCCCTGAGCGCGGCGAAGAGGACGGCTTCGAGGAAGAATCCGGCGCCATGTAACAGCTTCGTGCGCGATGCCGGCCGGAGTTCGGCCATAATCGCGTTCTATTATCTCAGGCTTATGTAATCGAGTTCCGAGTATTGCGTTTCGAAACCGCCGGCCCAGTGCCGGCGGTTTTGCGTTTTGGTGGCGAAACCAGGCCGGTTCGAACAGCTGGCAAAGCCGTGGATTGGACCAATTCCGTGTTTCTGGACAGGGTGAAGCGCGGCGGCTAAAAGGCCAAGTCCTAATCTTCTAGGACGCAGAGCCCATCATCCGTCGGCCGGCCCGGCGGTTCTCTCGAAAAGGCAGCATTCATGAGTGGCGTGAACGAAATCCGGTCGACATTTCTCGACTATTTCCGCAAGGAGGGTCACGAGATCGTCGCGTCGAGCCCGCTGGTGCCGCGCAACGACCCGACGCTGATGTTCACCAACGCCGGCATGGTGCAGTTCAAGAATGTCTTCACCGGTCTGGAGAAGCGGCCCTATTCGCGCGCCTCGACCGCCCAGAAGAGCGTTCGCGCCGGTGGCAAGCACAACGATCTCGACAATGTCGGCTATACCGCGCGCCATCTGACTTTCTTCGAGATGCTCGGCAATTTCTCCTTTGGCGACTACTTCAAGGAGCGCGCCATCGAACTTGCCTGGAACCTGATCACCAAGGAATTCGGGCTGAACAAGGACAAGCTGCTGGTCACCGTCTATCACACGGACGACGAGGCGGCCGGCTTCTGGAAGAAGATCGCCGGGTTTTCCGACGACCGCATCATTCGCATCGCGACTTCGGACAATTTCTGGGCGATGGGCGACACCGGACCGTGCGGGCCGTGCTCTGAGATCTTCATCGATCGCGGCGAGCACATCTGGGGCGGACCTCCCGGCAGCCCGGAAGAGGATGGCGACCGTTTCCTCGAATTCTGGAACCTGGTGTTCATGCAGTATGAACAGGTGACGAAGGAGGAGCGCATCGACCTGCCGCGCCCGTCGATCGACACCGGCATGGGCCTGGAGCGTATGGCGTCCATCCTGCAAGGGGTGGAAAGCGTCTTCGAGACCGATCTGTTCCGTCATCTGATCGACGCGGCCTCGTCGGCCATCGGGCATGGTCCCGACAAGGAGACGGTCGCGTCCTACCGCGTCATTGCCGATCATCTGCGCTCGTCCTCGTTCCTGGTGGCCGATGGCGTGCTGCCGTCGAACGAAGGCCGCGGCTATGTCCTGCGCCGCATCATGCGCCGCGCCATGCGCCATGCGCAGTTGCTCGGTGCCAGCGAGCCGCTGATGTGGAAGCTGGTGCCGGCGCTGGTGCGCGAAATGGGCCAGGCCTATCCGGAATTGCTGCGCGGCGAACAGTTGATCACCGAGACCCTGAAGCTCGAGGAGACCAGGTTTCGCAAGACGCTGGTGCGTGGCCTCGGCCTGCTCTCCGAGGCGACGGAAACGTTGCATGCCGGCGACATGCTGGACGGCGAAACGGCTTTCAAGCTCTACGATACCTACGGCTTCCCGCTCGATCTGACGCAGGACGCGCTGCGTCAGCGCAGCATCTCTGTCGATCTTGCCGGCTTCACCAATGCGATGGAGCAGCAGAAGGCCGAGGCGCGCAAGCATTGGGCTGGGTCCGGCGACGCGGCCACCGAGACCATCTGGTTCTCCGTGCGCGAGAAGGCGGGCGCCACCGAGTTCCTCGGCTACGAGACTGAAGCTGCGGAAGGCATCATCCAGGCGCTGATCAAGGACGGCAAGATCGCCGACAGCGCCGGCAAGGGCGATGCGGTGGCGATCGTCGTCAACCAGACGCCGTTCTATGCGGAGTCCGGCGGCCAGATGGGCGACACCGGCATCATTTCAGGCGAGGGTTTCTCGATCGAGGTTTCCGATACGCAGAAGAAGGCCGATGGGCTGTTCGTGCATTTCGGCAAGGTGGCCAGCGGCACGGTCAAGACGGGCGCTGCCGTCGAGCTGAAGGTCGACCATGCCAGGCGCTCCAGGCTGCGCGCGAACCATTCCGCGACGCATCTGATCCATGAGGCGCTGCGCGAGGTGCTGGGCAGCCATGTCGCGCAGAAGGGTTCGCTGGTGGCGCCGGAGCGCCTGCGCTTCGACATCTCGCACAACAAGCCCATTTCACCGGAAGATCTCGAAGAGGTCGAGCGCATGGCCAACGAGATTGTCGTGCAGAACAGCCCCGTGTCCACGCGCCTGATGTCGGTCGACGATGCCATCGCCGAAGGCGCCATGGCGCTGTTTGGCGAGAAATATGGCGACGAAGTGCGCGTCGTGTCGATGGGCACCGGCGTGCATGGCGCCAAGGCCAACCGACCCTATTCGGTCGAGCTCTGCGGCGGAACCCATGTCCGGGCGACCGGCGATATCGGCCTGGTGCGTGTCGTGTCCGACAGCGCGGTCGCCGCCGGCGTGCGCCGCATCGAGGCGCTGACCGGCGAGGCGGCACGCAAACATCTCGACGAGCAGGACAGGCGTTTGAAGGCGGCGGCAGCCGTGCTGAAGATCTCGCCGGCCGACGTGCCGGCGCGTGTCGAGGCGCTGCTCGATGAGCGCAAGAAGCTCGAAAAAGAGCTGACCGAAGCGCGCAAGAAGCTGGCGCTGGGCGGCGGTGCAGGGGCGGGTGCGCCGTCGGAGAACGAGTCCGTCGCGGGCGTCGGCTTCCTCGGCAAGGCGGTCTCTGGTGTGGCGCCGAAGGATCTGAAGCCTCTGGCCGATGCCGGCAAGACCTCGCTCGGTTCCGGCGTCGTCGTCTTCGTCGGCACCGGTGAGGACAACAAGGCAAGCGTCGTCGTCGCCGTCACCGATGATCTCCTGACCCGCTTCAGCGCTGTCGATCTGGTGCGCGTGGCCTCCGCCGCACTTGGCGGGCAGGGCGGCGGCGGTCGGCCCGACATGGCGCAGGCCGGTGGCCCCGATGCGTCGAAAGCCAATGATGCGATCGCGGCGGTGAGGGCGGCACTCGAAGCCGCCTGACGGCCGAATTGGCTAGGCCCCAAGCCAAGCGCCAGGTTCTCTAAGGGCAGCGCTGCCCCTCATCTGGCTGCCGCCATCTTCTCCCCGTGAACGGGGAGAAGGGGCTGCCATCGCGGCTTTCGCCAGTTTTCAGCGTTGAAGAATGGCCGCGGATGCGGCGGCCAGCTACTTTCTCCCCGTTTACGGGGAGAAATGCCCGGCAAGGCAATGAGGGGCGGCACCAGCGCCAATAATTGCCATCCCGTGAGACCCATCTCGCATGGGTACGGCGAAACCGCGGATCACTCGGTCTTTTCTGTTCTGGCAAAGCTCGCCCGCGCGGCAACGCGCGTCCACCAGTCCCGGATATCGGCAAATTCGGCGAGCAGCTTTTGCCCCTCGGCGACCTTGACGAAATAGCCGATGATCGGCGCTGCATGCAGATCGGCCAGCGTCAGTTGGTCGCCTAGCAACCACGGTCCCGGCGCTTTCAGCGCGGAGAGCGTCTGAAGCGCTTTGCTCGCCTGTGAAAGCCCACTGGCTATCAGCGCCTCGTCGGGCGCCTCCTTCTCCAGCCGTTCGACGGCGACATCCCAGACCATCGACCTGTAGGCATAGGCGTCGAGCATGCCGATGATCTGGTTCATTCTTGCGCGGCCACGAGGATCCGCCGGCTGGAGGGCTGGCCCTTCAAAAACCTCGTCGACATAGCGCGCAATCGCGCTCGTCTCGAAGAGTCGAAACCCGTCATGCTCGAAGGCCGGGATGCGGCCGAACGGGTGGTGCTCGAGATACCAGGCAGGAATGCCATCGGCGGCAAAGACATCGACCGGCACAAGCTCGTAGTCGATGTCTTTTTCCGCAAGCACGAGGCGGACGATACGCACATAGACGCTGTAATCCGCCCCGTAGACGATGGGCTTGCCCATCTTGCTTGCCTGTTACGCCATCGCTTTCTGCAAATTCTCGTCGATCTTGTCGAGGAAACCGGTGGTCGAAAGCCAGGGCTGGTCGGGGCCGATCAGCAGCGACAGGTCCTTGGTCATGAAGCCGGACTCGACCGTCTGGATGCAGACCTTTTCCAGCGTGTCGGCAAAGCGCTTCAGTTCGGCATTGTCGTCGAGCTTGGCGCGGTGGGCGAGGCCACGCGTCCAGGCGAAGATCGAGGCGATCGAGTTGGTCGAGGTTTCCTCGCCCTTCTGATACTGGCGGTAGTGGCGGGTGACGGTGCCGTGCGCCGCTTCCGCTTCCACTGTCTTGCCGTCCGGCGTCATCAGCACCGAGGTCATCAGGCCGAGCGAACCGAAGCCCTGCGCCACCGTGTCGGACTGCACGTCGCCATCATAGTTCTTGCAGGCCCAGACATAGCCGCCCGACCATTTCAGGGCGGAGGCCACCATATCGTCGATCAGGCGGTGCTCGTACCACAGCTTCTTCGACTTGAACTCGGCCTCGAATTCAGCCTCGTAGACCTCCTGGAAGATGTCCTTGAAGCGGCCGTCATAGGCCTTGAGGATGGTGTTCTTGGTCGACAGATAGACCGGATAGTTGCGCAGCAGGCCGTAGTTCAGCGAGGCCCGTGCGAATTCGCGGATCGAATCGTCGAGATTGTACATGGCCATGGCGACGCCGGCGCCGGGCGCGTCGTACACGTCGTGCTCGATCACCTTGCCGTCCTCGCCGACGAACTTGATCGTCAGCTTGCCCTTGCCGGGGAAGCGGAAATCGGTGGCGCGATATTGGTCGCCGAAGGCGTGACGGCCGACGATGATCGGCTTGGTCCAGCCGGGCACCAGGCGCGGCACGTTCTTCATGATGATCGGCTCGCGGAAGATCGTGCCGCCGAGGATGTTGCGGATTGTGCCGTTCGGCGACTTCCACATCTTCTTCAGCTTGAATTCCTCGACGCGCTGCTCGTCGGGGGTGATCGTCGCGCATTTCACGCCGACGCCGTATTTCTTGATGGCGTTGGCCGAATCGATGGTCACCTGGTCGTTGGTGGCGTCACGATGTTCGATGCCGAGGTCGTAATATTCGAGCTTGAGGTCGAGATACGGGTGGATCAGCTTGTCCTTGATGAACTGCCAGATGATGCGGGTCATCTCGTCGCCGTCGAGTTCGACGACCGGGTTCGCCACCTTGATCTTCGCCATGGAAAGAATGCCTCGTTGCTGGGAAATAGGACGGCCTTGCCCGCGTGGCGTTGGGCCGGGGGATGCCGCCCGTATATCAAAGCGTTTTTGGCCACGCAAACGGCGATCGGTCACGAATGTGAGGCCGTGGCCTCCATCATTTGCGAATGCTTCATTTTCGCGGCTGAATATGGCAGGGGACGCTGAAATGCCGCAAACAGCAGTTCATTGACAATCATGCCAGCCACCGAAAACGCCACCACCATTCCAGCCGCCGGCCCGGCGATCATCCTGGTCGAGCCGCAACTCGGCGAGAACATCGGCATGGTCGCTCGCGCCATGGCCAATTTCGGTCTGTCGGAGCTGCGTCTCGTCAACCCTCGTGACGGTTGGCCGAGCGAGAAGGCACGCGCGGCAGCCAGTCGCGCCGATCATGTCATCGACGCTGTCACCGTCTTCGACGATCTGGCCTCGGCGCTCGCCGACCTGAACTTCGTTTTCGCCACCACGGCCAGGCAGCGCGACGGCTTCAAATCCGTGCGCGGTCCTGTGGAAGCGGGCAGGGTGCTGCGGACCCGTCACGCAATGGGGCAACGCACCGGCATCCTGTTCGGACGCGAGCGCTTCGGCCTCTACAATGACGAGGTCGGCCTTGCCGACGAGATCGTCACTTTTCCGGTCGATCCCGATTTCTCCTCGCTCAACATCGCCCAGGCGGCCCTGCTGATGTCCTACGAATGGATGAAGTCGGGCCTCGAGGACGAGACCAAAACCAACTTCGCTGGCCCGGACATGAAGCCGGCAAGCAAGGAAGAGCTGCACGGCCTGTTCGCCTATCTCGAAGGCGCCTTGGAAGCGCGTGGCTATTTCCGGCCGGCACCGAAGAAGCCGAAAATGATCGACAATCTGCGCGCGGTGCTGACGCGCGCCGGTTTTGCCGAACCGGAGCTGAAGGTGCTGCGCGGCATCATCTCGTCGCTCGACCGGTTTTCGCCCGCGATGCCGCGGGGCGATGGTTCTCCTGGCGATGATCCACGGCGCCTGCCCGCGGCCGCCGCGCGTGCCCGCAAGGCGGAAGCGGGTCGCCAGCCGCCCGACGTCAATGGTGACGACAGTGACACGCCGCCGCTGGGTGGCAAGGGAACGGACAATGACTGAGCGGCCGATCCTGATGTTCGATTCGGGCATCGGCGGGCTTACCGTGCTGCGCGAGGCGCGCGTGCTGATGCCAGACCGCCGCTTCATTTATGTCGCCGACGACGCCGCGTTTCCCTATGGCGCCTGGGAGGAGCCAGCGCTGAGGGCGCATATACTCGACTTGTTCGGTCAATTGCTTGACCGGTTTGCGCCGGCCATTTCGGTCATCGCCTGCAACACCGCCTCGACGCTGGTGATCGATGCGCTGCGCGAAAGATTTCCCGAGCATCCTTTCGTCGGCATGGTGCCGGCAATCAAGCCGGCGGCGGAACGCACGCGCTCAGGACTGGTTTCGGTCCTGGCGACGCCTGGCACCGTCAAGCGCCAGTACACCCGCGACCTGATCAGCAAATGGGCGCAGAAGTGTCATGTCCGGCTGGTCGGCAGCGACAGGCTGGCGGGGCTTGCCGAGGTCTATATGCGCGAGGGCTTCGTCGACGAAGAGGCTGTGCGCGCCGAGATTGCACCGTGCTTCGTCGAACATGATGCATTGCGTACGGATATCGTGGTGCTTGCCTGCACACACTACCCCTTTCTGGCCAATCGCATGCGCAAGACGGCGCCCTGGCCGGTCGATTGGCTCGACCCGGCCGAAGCGATTGCGCGTCGGGCACTTTCGCTTCTCGCCGACATTGATCCGAACGGCCGTGGCGAGAAGCTGCCGGAAGGCCCCGACCTTGCTGTCTTCACATCGAAAAGAGCCGATTTCCCGACCCGCCGCCTGATACAGGGGTTCGGGCTGGCAATGTCGTGATCCCCGAAAGGGAACATCACAGCAGTCATTGCGTTTTTCTCCCGACACAAACAGGAGGAACAGTCATGCCAGCCACCTCGAAAGCCCAGCAGAAAGCCGCCGGCGCAGCCTTGTCGGCCAAGCGCGGCGAGACGAAGAAGAGCGAACTCCAAGGCGCTTCGAAGGGAATGTACGAATCGATGAGCGAAAAGCAGCTCGAGGAATTCGCCGAGACGAAGCGCAAGGGCCTGCCGGAAAAGAAATCGAAGCATTAGGATCATGGCATCGCGCTTCGCGGGCGATGACAAGCTCGTCGACGGGAACACGAGCCGGAATCAAAAAGCCCGCGGCCAGAACCGCGGGCTTTGAAATGATCTGTCGGTCGCCTGAAACCGGACTGGAGCTTACCAGCGGGCCCAGCAGCGCTTGACCTTGTAGCGGATGACCTTCTTGTGGCCGTGCCGCCAGACAACCTTCTTCTTGACCACGATGCGGCAAACCTGGTGGTGCCGATGTCCTTGCCAATGCCTGGCCTCTGCCGGCTCCGGCGTCATGACCGCCATGGATCCCGCCAACACCGCGGCTCCCGTCAGGGTAAGAAAGAACTTCTTCATGCGAATTGTGGCTCCTCTGCTCCAGTTCGTCCTAATGCCGTTGGCGCAACCTTCCGCCACGTCCGGCACCGCACTCAACCCAGAGACGCTATATCGTCACCATCCCCAACGCCAGCCGCAAGCTTGACACCGGTTAAATCTCCGTTTAATCAGCGCGCCAACACCGGGCCGCAATGCCCGGTGGTTTTCTTTATGTGTGCAAGATGCGTGGAACTCAATTCTACTATCTTGTTTGAACTGACGTGTCCCGTGGGTTTTCCGCCGCGTTGCGTGGGAAAACCCTGTCAGGTCTCGAAAACGGAGGCCAGAGGAGGGCGCGTTTCCTTCACCCGGACCATGAGGTTCCGGGTGTGTTGTTTTGAAAGGGAATGCGATGAGCAAGCGCGAATCCGCAAAGTACAAGATCGACCGCCGTCTCGGCGAAAATATCTGGGGTCGCCCGAAGTCCCCGGTCAACAAGCGCGAATACGGCCCCGGCCAGCATGGCCAGCGCCGCAAGGGCAAGCTTTCCGATTTCGGCCTGCAGCTGCGCGCCAAGCAGAAGCTGAAGGGCCACTATGGCGACGTTTCGGAAAAGCAGTTCCGCAAGGTCTATGAAGAGGCGGATCGCCGCAAGGGCGACACCTCGGAGAACCTGATCGGCCTGCTCGAGTCGCGTCTCGACGCGGTCGTCTACCGCGCCAAGTTCGTGCCGACCATTTTCGCCGCGCGTCAGTTCGTCAACCACGGCCACGTCAACGTCAACGGCAAGCGCGTCAACATCGGCTCGTACCGCTGCAAGCCGGGCGATGTCGTCGAAGTGCGCGAGAAGTCGAAGCAGCTGGTCATCGTTCTCGAAGCGGTCGGCCTGGCTGAACGCGACGTGCCGGATTACATCGAAGCCGATCACAACAAGATGGTCGCGACCTTCTCGCGCATCCCGGGCCTGGCGGACGTCCCGTTCGCCGTGCAGATGGAACCGAACCTGGTCGTCGAATTCTATTCGCGCTAAACGGGCGCGTTTTGCGATACCAAGCAAAGGCCGCCCGTCGAGGCGGCCTTTTCTTTGTCTGCCTTTTCTTTGTCCGCCATGTCCGCTAATTCCGGGCGCAACGAAGCGCCGGACAGTCGTTGCTCCCGGATTTTGGAACTGACGCCATGAACATGCTGCCAGACGCCGAATCGCTTGAACCAGCCAGCGACATCGAGGGTGGCTTTCATCCGCTGTTTGCCGATGTGCCGTCCTCGGTCGAGTTCAACAAATTGCGCAAGCGGCTGCTGCGGCTGACCCGACAGGCGATCGAGGATTTCTCGATGGTGAGGCCCGGCCAGCGCTGGCTCGTAGCTCTCTCTGGCGGCAAGGATTCCTACGGTCTGCTCGCCGTGCTGCTCGATCTCAAATGGCGCGGGCTGCTGCCGGTCGACCTGCTGGCCTGCAATCTCGACCAGGGCCAGCCGAATTTCCCCAAACACATCCTGCCGGACTATCTCGACAGATACGCCATCCCGCATCGCATCGAATATCAAGACACCTATTCCGTCGTCACCGACAAGCTGCCTGCGGGCAGCACCTATTGCTCGCTCTGTTCGCGCCTCAGGCGAGGCCATCTCTACCGCATTGCGCGTGAGGAGGGGTGCTCGGCGCTGGTGCTCGGCCACCATCGCGAGGACATTCTCGAAACCTTCTTCATGAACCTGTTCCATGGCGGCCGTCTCGCCGCCATGCCGCCAAAGCTGCTCAATGACGAGGGCGACGTTATGGTGCTGCGGCCGCTGAGCTATTGCGCCGAGGTCGACCTCGAGAGATTCGCGGCCGCCATGCAGTTCCCGATCATTCCCTGCGATCTCTGCGGCAGCCAGGAAGGTCTTCAGCGCAACGCCATGAAGGCGATGCTGGAGGACCTGGAAAAGCGCATGCCCGGCCGCAAGGACACGATGCTGCGCGCACTGTCCAACAGCAGGCCATCGCATCTGCTCGACAGAAAGCTGTTCGATTTCGCCGCCCTCAATGAAACCCTCACCACCAGGCAAGACGTTCCCGATGACATTTGACGATACTGCGATCGACTGGCTGGCCGGCCTTTTGTCCGACGCGGCAATAGCCGAAATCATGCCGCGCTTTCGCCGGTTGGGCGAGGGCGATATCCGCCAGAAGACCTCGGCCGCCGACCTGGTGACCGAAGCCGACGTCAATGCCGAGCGGCTCATCACCGCCAGGTTGCGCGAGCGCTACCCCTCGGCGATGGTCGTCGGCGAGGAGGCCAGTTCCGACAATCCAGCGCTGCTAAATGGGTTGGGCGATGCCGATCTGGCGTTCGTCATCGACCCGGTGGACGGCACTTTCAACTTCGCCTCCGGCGTGCCGCTGTTCGGCGTCATGCTGGCGGTCGTGGTCAAGGGCGAGACCGTTGCCGGCATCATCCACGATCCCGTCGGCAAGGATTGGCTGATCGGCGCCAGGGGCGCCGGCAGCCATATCCGGCATGCGCATGGCAGTATCGAGAAGGTGCATGTCGCCGCACCCGCGCCGATCTCGGAGATGACCGGCTCGGTCTCCTGGCAATATATGCCCGAGCCGGAGCGGTCGCGGCTGGCGCGCAACCAGACGAAGATCCTGTCGCAGTTCGCCTATCGCTGCGCGGCGCACGAATACCGTCTGTTGGCGAGCGGCCATGCCCACTTCGTCGTCTACAACAAGCTGATGCCGTGGGATCATCTGGCCGGTATGCTGATCCATGCCGAGGCTGGCGGCCATGCCGCGCGCTTCGACGGCAGCGCCTATCTGCCCTCGCATCTCGGCGGCGGCCTGCTTGTCGCGCCCGATCGGGAAAGCTGGCACGAATTGCGCCGCGAGCTCTGGGCGCAATAGGATCAACTCCTGCGGCCAACGTCTGAGCTGGCGGTGCCCGGCTGAAGCTGAAAGAGCGATGCAATCTTACGCAGATCCGGAGGCTCTCGAATGAAACCTCGGTTCGTAATTGTCGCGGCGGCTCTTGTCGTCGCCCTGTTTGCCAGCTCACACGAGGCAGGATCGCAAGAGCGCAGCTGTCACAGTCCCGATCCCGTCGACACGATAAAGGAGATGTCGGAGGCTATCTATGCTTGCTGGAAGCCGCCGCCCGGAACCGCCGGCATGTCCCTGACGCTGCGGTTCTCGCTTCGCCGCAACGGCACACTGATCGGCGAGCCTCGCGCCACATATTCCGATCTGGGCACCGATGCCCAGCTCAGCCGGGCCTTCGTGGCTTCAATCCTCAGGGCACTCGATGAAGCTCTGCCATTGCCCTTTTCGGACAGCATGGGCGGAGCAATCGCGGGGCGTATGCTTGCCCCTCGCTTCACGGCGGCCCTTGAGCGTCCTAATGCAAGTCGGTGATGTGCCCTGAAACGGGCGGGTTGTGCGGCTGGAACATCTTGCCGCGCTCGGCGATGAAGATCATCAGCAGCGCTGCGACCGAGACGCTGCAGAAGCCGGCCGCCAGCGGCGTCACCGTGCCGTTGAAAGCCTGACCGATCAGCGTGCCAAGAATGCCGCCGAGAAATGTCTGCATGAAACCCAGTATGGACGACGCCGTGCCGGCCAGTTGGCCGAGCGGCTCCATGGCCAATGCGTTGAAATTCGCGCCGAGCGCACCGAACGGAAGCATGGCGCTGGCAAAGAAGGTGATGAACAGCCAGAGAGGCTCCTCATTTCGAGAGAAACGACCAGCCAGGCAAGGCTGATGACCAGGAACAGCAGCAGCGCGCTCTGAGACAGGCGACGCATGCCGATACGGCCGACAAGGCGCGAGTTCAGGAAGTTGGAGAAAGCAAGCACCCCGGCAACCCCGGCGAAGATGACCGGGAACATCTCGCCGACGTTGAATATGTCGACATAGATCTGCTGCGCCGAGGCAATGAAGCCGAACATGGCGCCGAAAACGAAGGTGCTGGCGAAGGCATAGCAGATCGCCATGCGGTTGGTGAGCACGATGCGAAATCCGCCGACGATGGAGGTGATGGTCAGCGGCCGGCGATGTTCGGGATGCAATGTTTCAGGCAGGCGCAGCAGTGACCAGGCCGAGACAATGAGTGCACCGACGGCCATGGTGACGAAGATCCAATGCCAGGTCGCAAACAGCATGATGAACTGGCCGATGCCGGGAGCAATGACCGGTATCGCCATGAACACCATGAAGATCAGCGACATCACCTCGGCCATGCGCCGGCCGTCGAACGTATCGCGCACGATCGAGACCGCGATGACGCGGGTCGCGGCCGCACCGATGCCTTGCACGGCGCGGCACAGCAGAAGTGTTTCAAAACTTGGTGCAACGGCGGCCGCCGCGGCCGCGGCGACATAGATCACCAGCCCGGCGACCAGCGGTGCGCGACGGCCGAAGCGATCCGAGATCGGCCCGAAGAACAGCTGGCCGCCGCCGAAGCCCAGAATGTAGGCCGTTATCACGTACTGCCGGTGGTTTTCATTTTCGACGCCGAGCGAGGCGCCGATCTGCTGCAGAGCCGGCAGCATGATATCGATGGCCAGCGAATTCAGCGCCATCAGCGCCGCGCACAAGGCGATGAACTCCCAGCGTGGAATAGGCAGTTTGCTTGCCGATTGCGGCGCTGATTTTGGCTGGTCCACGGCAAGTCCGATCTTTCAAACGAAAATGCGCCGGCGGGCCGGCGCATTGGCTCGTCTTGGTCCTGGTTCAGGACATAAAAATTGCCGAGGTGGGGCTGCCCCCGGTGCCTAGTGCTTGACCTTGAAAATCAATATCGATTTTCGGAAAGGATCTGCACGAAAACAGAAATCAGGCGGCGCCTTTGACGCTGACGCCCTTTTCGACCAGGAATGTCTGGAGTTCGCCCGCCTGGAACATCTCGCGGATGATATCGCAGCCGCCGACGAATTCGCCCTTGACGTAGAGCTGCGGGATCGTCGGCCAGTTGGAATATTCCTTGATGCCCTGGCGCAGTTCTGCGGAGTCCAGAACGTTCACGCCTTTGTAGTCGGCGCCGATATAGTCGAGGATCTGGACGACCTGACCGGAAAATCCGCATTGCGGGAAACCGGGCGTGCCCTTCATGAAAAGGACGACGTCGTTGCCCTTCACTTCGTTGTCGATGTAGTCGTTGATACCGCTCATGGAATATCCTTTCCCGCCTGTGGGAGTCAGGCTCGAAACATATCCTTCAAATAAACCCAACGATTGCTCGAAACAAGACGTTAGCCGTGCCGTGGCTGAAATGGCGCAAAGGATGGGCCGTGTTGGGCCAAGCGGCTGTCGCAACACTGATTCGCGTGGTTGCGGTCTATGTTCCGATGCGGGTCAGTCAGGAACGCTGGTCTGCAAGGCGAGTGCGTGCAGCACGCCGCCCATATTGCCCTTCAGCGCGTCATAGACCATCTGGTGCTGCTGGACGCGGCTCTTGCCGCGAAAGCTCTCGGCCACCACCTCGGCCGCATAATGGTCGCCGTCCCCGGCGAGATCGCGAATCGTTACCCTGGCGTCTGGAATGCCGTCCTTGATCAGTTTTTCGATGTCGTGGGCATCCATTGCCATGGCAAAATCCTGTTTCGAGCGGCCGGTAGCCGGTCATGAGATGAGAGTCGGCCGAGCCTAAAGCCTTTCCGGTCCGGATTGAAGCCGTTCTGTCCTGCCAAGAGCAAGACGGCCCGAGAACCATCAGGGATGGACCTAGGCCGGTGGGCTTGCTTCATCCTCGGCAACGTCCTCGCGTGTCGAGAAGGCGCGGCCAAGGCTGAAGGCCAGCACATAGAGCGGAATGTTGATGACTAGGCTGACTATGGGAAGATAACTCGTCATTTGCCAGAACGGCGAGAAGAATTCCTGGCCGTAGCCGTCGCAGACAAGCGACGAGCCGTACTCCCACAACGCCCCTACAACCACCGCGCTGGCAAAAAGCTTGATGCAGGTGACGATGTGCCTTGCACGTGCCGGATCCGGCGCAAGGCGGCCCCACAGCACCAAACATACGATCGGAACCGCATAGATGAGGTTCTGCATCACGAGCATTGGGACGGCGCCGTTGGCCGCTGCAAGAAACTGCGCGCGCGTTTCCAGCTGGGCGCAAACCTCGCTTGAGGTCGTCGACAGCAGGAAAAAGACGAACGGCCCGAGGAACCAGAAGAAGAACAGCGACGGCCAGAAGACAACTGCAAGGAGCGCCCGGGCAGCCAGTACGGTCAACTGGCCTGATCCATGAAGCGGGGGAACCAGCCTTCGTGAGCCGCGGTCAATTCGCTGACCGGGATTGCCCGCGCCTCACCGAGCTTCAGCGCGCTGCCGCCGGTCGAGCCGATCCACGGCGCGAAGATTCCGAGTTCGCTCTGCTGCTTGCGGATGGCGTCCCATTCATCGCCATGCGGGTCGATCGACAACGTCAAGAGATAACGGCCCTGATCCTCGCCGAACCAGACCGGGATCGGGTCGGTGCCGACGAGCCCGGGAACGGTGGCGCCGATGCTTGACGCCATCGCCATTTCGGCCAAAGCCACCGCGATGCCACCATCGGAAACGTCATGCGCCGCCGTGACGATGCCGGATGCGATCAGCGCGCGCACATGGTCGCCGACGCGCTTCTCATGCTCGAGATCGACCGGTGGTGGCGGACCGTCCGTGCGGCCGTGGATGTCTCTGAAATAGACCGACTGGCCAAGATGCGTTCCCCAGGAGGCCGGCGCGCCGACCAGCAGGATCATCTGGCCCTCGGCCGCAAAGCCGGTCCGCACCATCTTCGACCAGTCGGCGATCAGCCCGACGCCGCCGATGGTCGGTGTCGGCAGAATGCCCTGGCCGTTGGTCTCGTTGTAGAGCGAGACGTTGCCGGAGACGATCGGGAAGCCAAGCGCGCGGCAGGCATCGCCGATGCCTTTCACCGCGCCAACCAGCTGCCCCATGATCTCGGGTCGTTCCGGGTTGCCGAAATTGAGGTTGTCGGTGGCGGCCAGCGGCAAGGCGCCGGTGGCGGTCAGGTTGCGCCAGCATTCGGCCACCGCCTGCTTGCCGCCCTCATAGGGGTCAGCCTCGCAATAGCGCGGAGTCACATCGGAGGAGAAGGCGAGCGCCTTGGTCGGATGACCCTCGACCCGGACCACGCCGGCATCGCCGCCCGGAAGCTGCAGTGAATTGCCCTGGATCAGCGTGTCATACTGCTCCCAGACCCAACGGCGCGAGGACAGGTCGGGACCGCCGAGCAGCTTCAGCAGCGCATCGGCAACATCGGCCTGCGGAACGTCATTGGCGGCCAGCGGCGTCGGCTTCTTCGGCTCGACCCAGGGCCGGTCATATTCCGGTGCCTTGTCGCCGAGATCCTTGATCGGCAGGTTGGCGACTTCGTCGCCCTGGTGCAGCACGCGGAAGCGCAGATCGTCGGTGGTCTTGCCGACGACGGCGAAGTCGAGCCCCCATTTGTGGAAGATCGCCTCGGCTTCCTTTTCCTTTTCCGGGCGCAGCACCATCAGCATGCGCTCCTGGCTTTCCGAAAGCATCATTTCGTAGGCGCTCATGCGCTCTTCGCGCACCGGCACCTTGTCGAGATCGAGCTCGATGCCGAGATCGCCCTTGGCGCCCATTTCGACCGCCGAGCAGGTGAGGCCGGCCGCACCCATGTCCTGGATGGCGATGACGGCGCCCGAGGCCATCAGTTCGAGGCAGGCTTCCAGCAGGCATTTTTCGGTGAAGGGGTCGCCGACCTGGACGGTCGGGCGCTTCTCGTCGATCTTGTCGTCGAATTCGGCCGAGGCCATGGTGGCGCCGCCGACGCCGTCGCGGCCGGTCTTGGCGCCGAGATAGACGACCGGCAGGCCGACGCCCTTGGCTTCCGACAGGAAGATCGCGTCGGTCTTGGCAAGGCCCGCTGCAAAAGCGTTGACCAGGATGTTGCCGTTGTAGCGGGCGTCGAAATTGACCTCGCCGCCGACCGTCGGCACGCCGAAGGCATTGCCGTAGCCGCCGACGCCGGAGACCACGCCCGAAACGAGGTGCCTGGTCTTGGGATGGTCAGGCGCGCCGAAGCGCAGCGCATTCATCGCCGCGATCGGCCGCGCGCCCATGGTGAAGACGTCGCGCAATATGCCGCCGACGCCGGTCGCCGCACCCTGGTAGGGCTCGATATAGGAGGGGTGGTTGTGGCTCTCCATCTTGAAGACGACGCAGTCGCCGTCGCCGATGTCGACCACGCCGGCGTTCTCGCCCGGGCCCTGGATGACTTGTGGACCGGTGGTCGGCAGCGTGCGCAGCCACTTCTTCGAGGATTTGTAGGAGCAGTGCTCGTTCCACATCGCCGAGAAGATGCCGAGTTCGGTGAAGCTCGGCTCGCGGCCGACGAGGTCGAGGATGCGCTGATATTCGTCGGGCTTCAGCCCGTGTGAGGCAATGAGCTCGGGGGTGATCGGCACGGAATTGGAAATGGTCATGGGCGGCGATTTTTATCCGGGGCGCGTTGGGATTTGAGTCCCGTCTTATCGCAAGCTTGGGAGCCAATACACCCCATCGGATGTTGAAAACCAATGGAAAGCTACAAGGAAAGGCTTCTGCACCGCCATTGGGGAACGGGATGACATTCCGGCCGTTAGGTCTCCAACCAATCAGGAGCTTTGGACCATGGCCACCAAGCAAGGCAAGAAAGACAATCGCCTCTCGGACAAGGAGGCTATGCACATCGCGGAGACCACTGACGTTTCGCCTGGGCAGGCCAAAGAGCTGGCTGAGAAGCACGGGAAAGACAAGGCCGAGAAGGAAGCCAAGAACTTCAAGGCAGAGGGCTGATCTGAGAGCCATGTAGAGGCTGCTCTGCGCCAAACCGACGCTTAATGGGCCTGTCAGTCGCGAGTTGGCTCAGGAGAAGCTGTCGTAGCCGGCGCGGCCTTCATCGAGAAGTCGCCGGATCACCGCAACGCCTTCGGCGATGTCCTTGCGTTGTCTTGGCTGCGAAACGCCGAAGCGGACACCGTGGAAAACCTGCTCGGAGCGACCGGCCTTGAACTGGTCCTCGTCATTGATCAGCACGCCATGCTCGAGGCAAGCATTCTTGAAGGTGCCGGAAAGCCAGGGATCGGGCAGGGTCAGCCAGACAAAGGGCACCCTGTCATGGGACTTGAACGCGAAGCCGGCCAAAGTCTCGCGCACGATCGCGATGCGGGCGTTGATTTCGGCGATGCTGCGCTTGCGGATCTCATCGGCCTGACCAGACAGCACCAGCCTTGTATTCACCTCCGCCAGCAGGAAGGGCATGCCGCCGGTCATCATCTTGTGGGCGACGCGGATGCGATGGCGGTAGGCGGGCGGGCAGGCAAGCCAGCCGCCGCGCACGCCGGCTGCGACCGACTTCGACAGGCCGCCGGCGACGATGGTTCTCTCAGGTGCATATTCGGCCAGCAACGGCGTCGGATCATCGGTCAAATTTCCATAGAGATCGTCCTCGATGAGGACGACGCTATATTCGCGTGCGACACGCGCGATTGCTTGGCGGCGCGCCGCTGACAAGGTCACCAGGGTAGGATTCTGCGCTGTCGGCATCAGGAAGATCATCTTGGGATGCTTTTGCGCGCAGACACGCTCGAAATCCTGGGGGTCGATGCCTTCGTCGTCGGACGCCACCAAGGCCGTCCGCCGGCCGATCAGGCCGGCGCTGCGGGAAATCTGCGAGTAGGTGAGGTGCTCGAAAGCAACATAGTCGCCAGGGGTGGTCAGCGCGGCGATCGCCGCCATCACCGCGGCGTGGGTGCCGAGCGTGGGAACAATGGCGTCGGCATTTGGGCGGAAGGAATTGCGCGACAGCCAGCGGGCGCCGGCTTCGTACCAGCGGTCGGGAAAATCCCTGACGTAGCTTGAAATCTCATGCGGATGGTCCTGCGCCGTGCGCGACAGCACATCGGCGATATCAGTGCCCTGGCCGATGTCGGGCGCCGCCATGCTGTCGAAACGCAGCTTGTCGCGCGGCGCATCGATAGTGCGCGTGCCTTCGCCGCCGACGTCCGGGGCCAGGAAGTCCGGCTTTGCGCCATCGGCGCGCTGACCGAGCACATAGGTTCCACGCCCGACTTCCCCGCTCACCAGCCCCCGCTCGCGCAGCAAGTGATAGGCCCGGCCGACAGTACCGACCGTGGTGCCGATGTCATAGGCGAGGTCGCGTTGCGGCGGCAGCTTTGCGCCGGCGTCGATCACACCCCGATCAATGTCCGTTTCGATGGAATCCGCAAGCCGCTGATACAGCGGGCCGGAGCCGGCGGTGAGATCTGGAAGCCAATTTGTCATGGTGACAATTTTCTATATTGCACCCATACATGAGTCAATACATATCGGATGCGTGCCAAAAAGGGTACAATTTGGAATTCTGGTAGAAAGAAAATGAATACAATCACGACAATCCGTCATTCTAGCGCCGCGTTATCAGGCCAATCGACACGCCCATCGGACCGGAGCGGCTTTGTCAGCCGTCTGGTGCGTCTGGTCAGATCGCTGGCGAGATGGATCGACAGCCTGCTGGATCGCCGCCGCAGCCGGCTGGCGCTGCTGGAAATGACTGACGATCAGCTCAAGGATATTGGCGTCTCGCGCTGCGATGCCCATCGCGAGGGCATCAGGCCGTTCTGGGACTGAAGGCTAACGGAGTTTTGAAGCTCTGGTGCGTGCAATGCCACGGTCCGCAAGGACGGCGATCACGCACAGCACGAGAAAAAGTCCGGTGATGGCGGCTGCCGAAATGGCGACGCTGATCGCGCCATTCTTGGCGACATCGAGGAAGGGGTAGGGCACCTCGCCGGCAAGCGGCGCCCGTACCAGCGCATAGACCAGATAAGCGACGGGATAGAGCATCCACCAGGAAATGTCGCTCCAGCGCGTCCGGCCGTCAGCGCCTGATATCAGCCACCACAGCAGGAACAGCACCGGCGTCACATAATGCAGCAGGACGTCGCAGAGCAGGAACAGTCCCTGCGGCTGCCAGAGCTGTGCCAGGACCGTGGCATAGATGATGAAGACCAGCGCGATCGAAACCGCAACACCGGCCCGCATCCGTGTCCCGGCGAAGGCCGGCAGCCAGGCATAGCCAGAGGGCGACAGCAGCGACGTGTACACCAGCACCGCGCCGATGTTGGTCAGGATGGTGAAAAAGCTGAAAACGAAAATGATTGAGCCGAGCAGGCTGCGGCCGGCTTCCATCGACGCCGGAATGCTGATGCAGAACTGCAGGACGAGTCCTGCCAGACCGATGACCAGACCTGCGATCTGCAGGAACCGGCCCATGGCTAGGCCGTCGCGGCGCAGGCCGGATTGCCGGCTTGCCAGCGGGCAATGTCCGAGCCGATGCGGGCGCCAAGCGGATCGTTCATCAGCGGTCCGAACACGTCGACGCGGCTTGAATTGCCTTGCGCCTGCACGACCAGCAGCGGCTTGCCGCCATAGTGCTTGGCCGGCACCAAAAGGAAACGCGGCGTGCCGCTGAACGAATTCAGTTCATTGGCCATCTGATATTGCTTGAAGGCCGGATCCTTGCTGGCGATCCAGCATTTGTGGGCCGCGATCGCCACTTGTTCCATGGCCAGCAGCGCCGCACTTTTGCCTGACGGGACAGGCGTGCTCTTAGGGGTCGATTGGCAGGATGCGAGCGCGAAACCCGCGGCGGCAACCAGCGCGATCGTCTTGCTCCTGATCAAGCGGCACCCATCTCAAGTTCGGACAGAAAGATCTTCAAACCGTCGGTCATCTCGCCCCACACCCGCGACAATGCCGGATGCTGCGAGGCGATCTGCTCATAGGCATCGAATTTGGGATAGGCGTCGAGCAGGTCGTGACGTCCTGTCATGGCGCGGAAATTGTTGAAGATGAACCGCGTCGGTGTCAGCCAGGCATCGGCGAAACTGATGTCGTCACCGAGCGCGAAGGGCCCTTGCGCCATGCGCGCCTCGATTGCCGCCAGTCCGTGATGCAGGCGGGCGAACTGGGCGTCGATCTCGGCAGTGTTTCGCTTCGGTACGAAATGAAGCTCGAAAAGCTTCATCGTCGGGGTCAGCACATCGAGATCGGTAATGCGGGTGAACATGCGCACCAGCGCGCGGTCCTTGGAATCCGGCGGCAGCAGCGCCGGTTCCGGAAACCGTTCCTCTAGATATTCGGCGATGACCACCGATTCTACAATCGTTTCGCCCGAACCGGTGATCAGCACCGGGATCCGATTCATCGGCGAGATGGCGCGAAACGCTTCAGGGATCGGAAAACCAGGTGGCGGCGCGATGATCTTGAGCGGCACGTCCTTTATATAGGCCAGTGCCCGCACGATCGACGAGTAGGGCGACAACGGCCGCGAATAGAGTTTCATGAGACCGTCTCTCTCCCCAATGAATCGGACTTGCCCCGATAAAGAGACAGGAATGTCCGGTTGTTTTCAAGCTGTTCGCTTCGATGACGTCAGGCAGCGATGCCAAGCGCGCTTTCGAACAGTCCACGGCCATCCGTGCCGCCATGGGCTGCTTCGATCAGGTTTTCCGGATGCGGCATCAGGCCGAGCACATTGCCGCGCTCGTTGATGATGCCGGCAATGTCGTTGATCGAGCCATTGGGATTGGTGCCGTCGGCATAGCGGAACACCACCTGGCCTTCGCCCTCGAGGCGGGCAAGTGTGTCGGCGTCGGCGAAGTAGTTGCCGTCATGATGCGCGACCGGCGAGCGGATGATCTGGCCTGGCTGGTAGCGGCGGGTGAACATGGTGTTGGCATTGGTGATCTCGAGCTTCACCTGCCGGCAGACGAACTTCAGCGAGGTGTTGCGCATCAAGGCGCCCGGCAGCAGGCCAGCCTCGACCAGGATCTGGAAACCGTTGCAGACGCCGATGACCGTCACGCCCTGTGCCGCCTTTTCAGCCACCGCCCGCATGACAGGCATGCGCGCGGCGATCGCGCCGCAGCGCAGATAGTCGCCGAAGGAGAAACCGCCCGGAATGGCGATCAGGTCGACATCGGGGATTTCTGTGTCGGTCTGCCAGACGGTGACCGGCGGCGTTCCCGAAATCTTGGTCAGCGCCGCGATCATGTCGCGGTCGCGGTTGAGGCCAGGCAGGAGGACGACAGCGGATTTCATTTCGGTTCGTAGGGCCTCTGTGCTTCGGCGAGTTCTCGCAGGTCGAGACGACGTTCTATGCGTTCAAGGGGGTCGTCGTGGCGGGCAAGAATGCCATAGATGTTGTGAATATCGCTTTGCATCGCGACCATATGGCCTCGAAGCACGTTCAACTCTCGCGTCACCTCGGAAACATCCTGACGAAGCTCACCCATTTCGTGATGCACGCGCTTCAGAAGCTCGAACATCAGCTCATTCGTGACTTCCGGCATAGTGCCTCCGACACAACCTCAGGTAAGTGTCACACTATAATTCTCAATCACCGTATTCGCCAACAGCTTGTCGCACATGGCTTTCAGGTCAGCTTCGGCCTTGGCCTTGTCGCTTTCCGCCAGTTCGATGTCGAACACCTTGCCCTGCCGCACCGCGCCGACGCCACCAAAGCCCAGGCCGGACAGCGCGTGTTCGATCGCCTTGCCTTGCGGGTCGAGCACGCCGTTCTTGAGGGTGACGGTAATGCGGGCCTTGATCACGCTGGACATGCTCCTGTTCTGACTATCGGGTTGCAAGCCGCTGTCAGTGCGGCTTGCCTTTGATGCCTTCGGTCGAGGCGACGAGCACCGGACCGGTGGGGCGCGGCGGCTCGTTCTCGTTCATGATGCCGAGGCGGCGGGCGACTTCCTGGTAGGCTTCGACGAGGCCGCCCATGTCGCGGCGGAAACGGTCCTTGTCGAGCTTGTCCTGTGTCGCCACGTCCCACAGTCGGCACGAATCAGGCGAAATCTCATCGGCGACGACGATGCGCATCATGTCGCCCTCGAACAGGCGGCCGCACTCGATCTTGAAGTCGACGAGCTGGATGCCGACGCCCATGAACAGGCCGGAGAGGAAGTCGTTGACGCGGATGGCAAGCGCCATGACGTCGTCGATCTCCTGCGGGCTCGCCCAGCCGAACGCGGTGATGTGCTCTTCCGAAACCATCGGATCGTCGAGCGCATCGGCCTTGTAATAGAATTCGATGATCGAGCGCGGCAAAACCGTGCCTTCCTCGATGCCGAGACGCTTGGACAGCGAACCGGCGGCGACATTGCGCACCACCACTTCGAGCGGAATGATCTCGACTTCCTTGATCAGCTGCTCGCGCATGTTCAGCCGGCGGATGAAATGGGTCGGGATGCCCATGCGGTTGAGATGGTTGAAAATGTACTCGGAAATGCGGTTGTTGAGCACACCCTTGCCGTCGATGACTTCATGCTTCTTCTTGTTGAACGCGGTTGCATCATCCTTGAAGAACTGGATAAGCGTGCCCGGTTCAGGTCCCTCATAGAGGATCTTGGCCTTGCCTTCATAAATGCGGCGGCGATTTTTCATCTGATTTTTCTCTGGGGTTCCGGACAGGCGGTATCAGACCATTTCCTGTCCGTCTGCCTGAAATAGTGCGGCTACGGTAGGGTTCAATGCCGGGTCTATCCCAATCACATCGTTTGCTCAATCGGCAAATCCTTCCAATCAACCGCTTTCGGGACCGAAATGCCGCAGCGCAGCATGCGATGAAGCGTATTGACCGGCCCGCGACCTTTTGGTTTGTGCTTTGGCAACACACATATGCACTGCCAACGAATCGAATTTGACCCGGAGGGACGCCATGAGCAGCATGAAGGATCGCGAAGAGGGCTTTGAGCGCAAATTCGCTTTCGACGAGGAACTTCGGTTCAAGGCCTCGGCGCGCCGCAACAAGGCGCTCGGCCTGTGGGCCGCCGAAAAGCTTGGAAAGTCGGGCGCCGACGCCGACGCATACGCCAAGGAAGTGGTTGTTGCCGACATCGAGGAAGCTGGCGATCACGACGTTTTCCGCAAGATCCGCAAGGATTTCGATGCGGCCGGCGTCGACCAGTCGGACCATCAGATCCGCCGCACCATGGACGAACTGATGGCGCAGGCGATCGAGCAGATCAAGAACACCTGATTCGGCCAAGCAGGTTCCGCAAAAGTGTCCCACGGTTTTGCGCCAGAGAACCTGCGACAGACAGAACCTGCGACAGACAAAGAACAACTGGACCAATCGACCGCCCGGCCTATCCGGGCGGTTTTTCTTTGCCTTTGCCGCGGTTTCCGGCTGAACTGCGATCGTTAACAAGGAAAGAGTCTATGTCCCTGAAGTCTCGCCTGGCGGCCGATGAAACGCTGTTCACCGCATGGTCCGGTGTGCCGGATGCCTTGACCGTCGAAATCGTCGCCAAGCAGGGTTTCGATGCCGTCACGCTCGACATGCAGCATGGCGGTCATCACGAGGACAGCGTGCTGCGTGGCCTGGTGCCGGTGCTCGCTGCCGGCAAGCCGGCGCTGGTTCGCATTCCTGTCGGCCGTTTCGACATGGCAAGCCGCGCGCTCGATTTTGGTGCCGAGGCAGTCATTGCACCGATGGTGAATTCGGTCGCCGACGCAAAACTGTTCGCCGCTGCCATGAAATACCCGCCGCTCGGCGAGCGTTCCTGGGGTCCGACCTATGCTTTTCCGCGTCACGGCAAGGGCGACCAGGCTGAATGGCTGCGCGACACCAACCAGCGCACCATGGCTTTCGCCATGGTCGAGACTCGTGCGGCCCTTGACGCGCTCGATGGCATCCTCGACACGCCGGGCATCGACGGCATCTTCCTCGGCCCGTCGGATTTCTCGATCGCCTGGAGCAATGGCGCCACGATCAATTCGACGCTGGAAAGCATGATGGAGACCGTTGCGTCGGTCGCCGAGCGCACTCGCAAGGCCGGCAAACATGCGGCGATCTATGTCGTCGAGCCGGCAATTGCCGGCCGTGTCGTGTCGATGGGCTACCGCCTGCTGGCCATGGGCTCGGAACACGCGCTGATCGGGCTCGGCGCAAAAACCCTGATCAAGAGCGTCCGGGATTCGATCGGCTCCTGAAGAGTTCAGGCCTTCAGATCCGTGAGGAATTTGGCGAAGGTCATCGACCCTTCGGGCCACGGACCAAAGCCCGAATCCGCGTTGAGATGACCGGTCTCGCCGGCATCGATGAACAGCGAACCCCACGCCCCGGCAATGTCCTCGGCCACATCGAAGGCGCAGAACGGGTCGTTGCGGCTGGCGATCACGATGGACGGAAAGGGCAGCGGCTCGCGCGGGTAGGGGCCGAAGGTCATCAGATGCCTCGGCTTGATCTTTGGATTGGCGACATCGGGCGGCGCCACGAAGAAGGCCCCGGCAACCAGTTTCCTGAACTGCGGAATGGCTTGCACCGCCGTGGCGACACCGAGCGAGTGCGCGACCAGGACGACCGGCCTGTCAGCCTCGTTGACGGCCTTGGCCACGCTCGCCGTCCAGTCCTCGCGCACCGGCTTCGACCATTCCGTTTGCTCGACGCGGCGCGCCGTCGACAGCTTCGACTGCCAGCGGCTTTGCCAATGATCGGGGCCGGAATTGGTGTAGCCCGGCACGATGAGGATATCTGCTTCCTTGACCTTCATGGCGCTGAGATAGCGAGCGGCGTCGCTTCGTGCAACGGTCATCAACGGCACTCTTGATCACAATAGTGAACACGATGTTCGCTTCTTCGCGTCTTGTGTGAACGATGCCGATGGACGATTTGTGGTTGGAACAGAAACAGCCGTGTGCGGGAACCCGGATATTGGAACTGACACGACGTATGATGATCGGCGGCGCGGGGCTTGTTGCCTTTTCACCGCAGGCCGGTCGAACGGAGCATCTGATGAGTGAACTGCCTTTTGCCGCCACCACCCCGGTCAGCGTTGCCCGCGTCGGGTTGAAGGCGCGCGACGCCGAAAGTCTTGCCGCATATTATCGCAAAGTCGTCGGTTTGCAGGAATTGAGCCGCGCCGATGGTGCGATTATGCTGGGCGCCGCCAACCGTCCGCTGCTGGTCATCGAGGCCGATCCTTCGGCCAAGCCGGATGATCCGCGTAGCGCCGGCCTGTTCCATACGGCCTTCCTGCTGCCCAGCCGCGCCGATCTCGGCCGCTGGATCAACCACGCCATATCAGACAAGATCGCTATCGAGGGCGCTTCCGACCATCTGGTCAGCGAAGCGCTGTACCTGACCGACCCGGAGGGCAACGGCATCGAGATCTACGCCGACCGCCTTCCAAAGGAATGGAAATGGAATGGCGACAAGATCGCCATGGCGACCGAGCGGCTGAACATCCCCTCCGTCGTTGCCGAAGTGCCTGCGGGTGATGCAGGCTGGCAGGGCGCGCCGGAAAACAGCATTGTCGGCCATGTCCACCTGCGCGTCGGCAGGCCGGAAGACGCCGAAGCCTGGTGGAACCAGGAATTTGGCTTCGACACGGTGGCCAAATATGGCGGCCAGGCGGTGTTCCTGTCGTCGGGCGGCTATCACCACCACATCGGCGCCAACGCCTGGCAGAGTTCGGGCGCCGGCCGCCGCGATTCCACCCGGTCTGGTCTGGCCTGGGTCGAAATGCGTTCAGACAATGTGACCAGCCCGGTAACCCGTGAAGATCCCTGGGGCACGGTGATCAGGACTGTTCCCGGCAAGGCTTGATTGCCGGTTCGGACAGAGCGTCTTTCTCCCCGTATAGTGACGGGGAGAAGGAAGCTCCTCAGGCTTCGCCGAACACCCGCTTGAAGATCGTGTCGACATGCTTGGTGTGATAGCCCAAGTCGAATTTCTCGCGGATCTCGGCTTCCGGCAGCGCTGCGGTCACTTCCTTGTCGGCCAATAATTCCTCAAGGAAATCAGCGCCTTGCTCCCACACTCTCATGGCGTTGCGCTGCACCAGCCGGTAGGAGTCTTCGCGCGACAGGCCGGCCTGAGTCAGCGCCAGCATGACGCGCTGCGAATGCACGAGACCGCGGAACTTGTTCATATTCTTCAGCATGTTCTCGGGATAGACGAGCAGCTTGTCGATGACGCCGGTCAGCCGTGACAGCGCGAAATCGAGCGTCACCGTGGCGTCCGGCCCGATCATGCGCTCGACCGAGGAGTGCGAGATGTCGCGCTCGTGCCAGAGCGCCACATTCTCCATCGCTGGCAGCGCCATGGAGCGCACCATGCGGGCAAGCCCGGTGAGGTTTTCGGTCAGCACCGGGTTGCGCTTGTGCGGCATGGCCGACGAGCCTTTCTGGCCCGGCGAAAAATACTCTTCCGCTTCCAGCACTTCGGTGCGCTGCAAATGCCTGATCTCGATCGAGAGCCGTTCGACCGACGAGGCGATGACGCCGAGCGTGGCAAAGAACATGGCGTGGCGGTCGCGCGGGATCACTTGCGTCGACACCGGCTCGGGCTTCAGGCCGAGCTTTGCCGCCACATGTTCCTCGACATAGGGGTCGATGTTGGCGAAGGTGCCGACCGCGCCCGAAATGGCGCAGGTGGCGATGTCCTCCCGCGCATGCACCAGCCGCTCGCGGCACCGCGAGAACTCGGCATAGGCCTGCGCCAGCTTGACGCCGAAGGTGGTCGGCTCGGCATGGATGCCGTGGCTGCGGCCGATGGTGACCGTGTCCTTGTGCTCGAAGGCGCGGCGCTTGAGTGCTGCAAGCAGACCGTCGATGTCGGCGAGCAGGATGTCGCTGGCGCGGGTAAGCTGTACCGCAAAGCAGGTGTCGAGAACGTCCGACGAGGTCATGCCCTGGTGGATGAAGCGGGCGTCCGGTCCAACGAATTCGGCAAGATGGGTCAGGAAGGCGATGACGTCATGCTTGGTGACGCGCTCGATCTCGTCGATCGCCTCGACATCGAATTTTGCAGCACTGCCCTTTTCCCAGATGGTCTTTGCCGCTTCCCTGGGGATCACCCCGAGTTCGGCCAGCGCGTCGCACGCATAGGCTTCGATCTCGAACCAGATGCGGAACCGGGTTTCGGGCGACCAGATGGCGACCATTTCCGGCCGGGAATAGCGAGGGATCATCGGTCAGTCCTGACGTATCGAGAAGTTTGCCCGCGTCCTAACAGAGGCGGACAAAATGCTCAACGCTGCTGGCGCGCAAACCAGACGCCCGCGGCAAACAGGGCGACGAAACCCAGCGGAAAATAAAGCCGGATGCCCAGCACCACGAATTGATAGAGCGCGATCAACGTCGTGAAGATGAATTGGAGAGCCCAGGTGTGGGTGAAAGCAGGTGCGTGCCACTCGGCATAGTAGGAGCGGTACTGCAGCGCAAACAGCCCGCCGGTCAGGCCGACCGTTGCGGCGGCGAGGCACACGAAAGCCGCCGCGAAAGCGACTTCCCAGCGCCTCCCCTGCGAGACCAGCCGCGCCGCAAACAGGCCAATCGGAAAGGCCAGCGCAGCTCCCACTGCGAACAGCACGGTGACAATGCGGATTTTCGCCGGCGTCTCCCAGTCGTCCAAAAACAGCGTGACGAGCGCACTGGCGCCCATCGTCACCGCCCACAACAAGGCGCCGACAAGCGCCGTGCGCGGCGTCGGTATGGCGCGGCGAAAGCGGTTCAGCGCACGATCGCGCGTGGCGGGTTGAACAAGCGGTGTCACAGCCGGCCGGTCACCGCGATCCAGCGAAAGTCAGGCCCCTCGAAGCCGTATTGGCGCACCGCATAGGCGCTGAGGCTGTCCATGGAAAAGGTCTGCACAGCGCCGATGCGATAGCCGTTCGGGCAACCCCGGCTTTTCGGTATCGCCTTGTCCTCGTGCAGCAGCTTGGTGGTGCCGCCATCCTGCGCCTCGATGCGCAGCAGCCGGAAGCCGTTGATCTCGCCCTGGCTCTCGCAGCCCTCGGTGTTGTTCATGCCCAGTTCGTCAAGGCGGAACTCGAGCGGTGGGTCGACCGGCGAAAAGATCGGGCGCGGGTTGACCGCCATCCGGTGCGGATCGGCCGAAAGTTCGGTCACCGGGTTGAAACCGGCGGTGATGCCGCGGTTGGCGCTCAACTCGGCTTGACTGACAATGGCTTCGCCTTTTTGCCGGGCCTGAAGGCGCGCCGCGTCCAGCTTGGCATTCTCGTCCTCGAGCCGGACCCGGATCGGCGTGCCCTTGAGGAAGCTGTCGGTGCTGGTGTCGATGTAGTAGCGGTTGGCATAAGGAAAGCCCGATCCATCCTGCACACCATATTCTTCGAAAGCGAAGACGCCGCCGTCCTTGGTGAAGCCGAGGATTTCAAGCTCGGCGACATCGCCGGCCCGTGCGGCGATCGAGGTCGCAAACTGTGCAAGCAGGCCAACGGCAAATAGAAAGAGCATTCGCATTGGTCTTCACCCCGTGATCGTCTCAATCCACTAGCACGGAAGAATCAAAACGTCGTGCAGTGCGAAAGCCGATGCATCCAATCGGCCCGTCATTTGTTAATGTCGGCAGTCCCAATGGAGAACCACCATGACCGACACCAGCAAAATTCGCGAGCATATGGAAGTCGTCGGCGCCGATGGCGTGCATGTCGGCACTGTCGACAAGGTCGACGGCCAGCGCATCAAGCTGACCAAGGCCGATAGCGGCGAGGGCGCTCACAAGGGCCATCACCATTACATTCCCCTCAGCCTGATTGCCGAGGTCGACGGCAAGAAGGTCTGGCTGTCGGCGAATTCCGATGTCGCGGTGACGTTCGAGGAAGAAAAGTCCGATCCGGTCTGATCACCCCCTTCGCATCATCCCAAGCGTGATGACCAGACCGGAAACAGATCGTTTTCGGCAGGCGTTGCCGTATAGACGCCGCGGCTGATGGCCCGCGCCATCGTGGCGCCGGCTGTGGCGTAGAGGTCGATTGCGGCATCGGCGGAAAGTTCGATGCCGCTTGTGCCCGTCGCCAGCGCGAACACAAGGTCGCCGTCTGCCGGCGTGTGCGTCGGCCAGATGGCCCGCACGAACCCGTCATGCGCCGATATCGCCAGCCGTTTTGCCGCGGCCTTGGTGAGAACCGCATCGGTGGCAATGACGGCGATGGTCGTGTTGCCGCCGGTCTCCATCTGTCTGCCAACGTGTTTGTCGCGATATTTCAAAAGGATTTGCTTCGCGTCGTCCGGCATCGGTGAGGGATAGCCAAGCCCACCGAATTCGTCGCCGATTTCGAACGGTGCCGCCCAGAAATGACGGGTTCGGCCTGTTGTCACCGAGCCGGTCGGATTGACGGCGGCCAGCGCGCCGACGGTAACGCCACTGTCCAGCAGCGTCGAGGCAGAGCCGAGGCCGCCCTTCAGCCCCGAGGTTAGCGCGCCGGTGCCGGCACCGACCGTGCCGAGCTGGAAATCGGCGGTGGCGGTTTGCGCTGCTTCATAGCCAAGCTCGCGGTAAGGCGGATAACGACCCCAATCCTTGTCACCGCCATTGCGCAGGTCGAACAGGATCGCCGACGGCACGATCGGCACGCGAAAGCCACCGACCTCCAGGCCGATGCCGCGCTCACGCAGCGCCGCCTGCACGCCGGATGCCGCGTCGAGGCCGAAAGCCGAGCCGCCAGAAAGCACAATGGCGTGCACCACCTCGACCGAATTGTGCGGCTCGAGTAGATCGGTTTCGCGGGTACCCGGCGCACCGCCCAGGATCTGAACGCCGGCCACCGTCGGCGCATCGCAAAGGATCGTCGTGATGCCGGATTTCAGCCTGGCGTCGGACGCGTTGCCAACGCGCAGGCCGGCAACGTCGGTGATCAGGTTGCGTGGGCCGGTGCGAAACATCAGTTGCTTTCCAAAGGTGCAAAACGCGTGCCGTCGAAGCGGAAGACGCGGTAGGGGCTCTGGCTGAGATCGCCTTTTGCGTCGAAGCGGATCGGCCCGATCGCAGTGGTGAAATCCTGTCCGGTCAGGGCTTCAGTCAGCGGCTTGCCCGCGCTTTCGGACAAGCCTGACGCCGCTTTGGCGACTTCGACCGCCGCAAAGGCGGGCAGTGTATAACCGTCAGGCACGATCTTCTGCGTGGCAAAGGTAGCCAGCACTTTTGGATCGGCGACATCAGCCCATTCCGGCGGTGCGATCATCAGTGTGCCCACGGCATAGGGCACGTCGCCGGGCGGTGTGCGCAGATTCTCGCCGCCGGCAAAGATGATGCCCGCCTGGAGCTGTGCGGCATCGCGGCCCATGATGGCGATGTCGTCGCCGTCGCCGCCGGCAAAAACACGCGTGGCGCCGGCCTTCTTCAGCCGGCCGATCATGCCGATCTGATTATCGAGCTGTGGCCGGAACGTGTCGACGAACACCGGTTTCAGCGCCGCCTGTTCGGCCGCTGCGCGGAACGTCTCGGCGATCTCGCGGCCATAGATGGTGCCGTCGTCGATAATGGCGAACAGCTCATTCTGCCACAGATGGGTGAGGGCGGAGGCGACGGTGTTGCGCTCATCGTCGCCGCGTGGCCCGAGGCGATAGACCGGCCAGCCAGTCTTGGCGCGGCGGTCGGTCAGGCTTTCGGTTCGCACGCCAACGGTGATGACCGGAATGTTGGCGTCCTTGAGGATCGGCATCGCCGCCTCGATCGCCTCGGTGCAGAGAAAGCCGACCACGATATTGACCTTGGCTGTGACGAATTCCCTGGCCGCCGCGGCGCCGCCGCCGGCGGTACAGGAATCATCCAGGGTCTTCAGTTCGATGCCGTTCGCTTCGGCCGCCAGACTGGTGCCGGCTTCGATCTGCTTGCCGAGGATAGCCGATGGTCCCGACAGGGGCGCGGCGACGCCGACCACCAGCGTCTGGGCATTCGCACCACTGGCCAGAAACAGCCAGAACAGCGCCGCAATTGTTCTTGTCCTGGGTCGCATTCGAGCGATGGGGTCCTCCGTGCCGGTCTTATGCTCCTGGCACTATTTGCCGCCAAGACCTAAAGGCTGCCCGGCCTTGGTGCAACACGCGAATTTCGGGATATGGCTCAGGCACTTCGCTTGTGGCGGGCTATGTCTGGCCATATATGTCGGTAGGATTCTGACCATGGAAAATTTCCGGTGCTGAAGAAGAACGACATTGGGCCGCAGGCCTATCGCGACGCGATGAGCCACTTTGCCGGCCACGTCCATGTGGTCACCACCGACGGGCCGGCTGGCAAGCGCGGCGCCACGGTGATCGCCGCCTGTTCGGTATCGGACACCCCGCCGACCATTCTGGTCTGCCTCAATCGTGAAAATCTGAAGAACGAGCCGTTCGTGAAAAACGGCAAATTTGCCTTGAATACGCTCGCTTCGCACCAGGAGCCGCTGTCGGTCGGCTTTTCCGGCATCACCGGCCTGCCGGTCGAGGAGCGTTTCGCGCTCGGCGAATGGGACGTGATCTCCACCGGCGCGCCAACCCTGAAGGGTGCGCTCGCCGTGTTCGACTGCGAGTTGATCGACACCAAGGACCTGGCCACCCATCGTGTGCTTTTTGGCAAGGTGACAGGCTTGCGTATGGGCGATAATTTGCGGCCGCTGATCTACCACGCCCGCGGCTACCACGTTCTGGAAAGCGGAGCGGCGGCGTTCACGGAGAAAGAATGACCGAGCTGAAACCGCGCGCCGCGCCGCGGACGATCGACGAGACGCTCGATCTCCTGACCGGCGCGGACTATGTGGCGGACCGGTCGCTGGCGACCGTGCTGTTCCTGTCGTTGCGCATGAAGCGACCGCTGTTCCTCGAGGGCGAGGCCGGCGTCGGCAAGACCGAGATCGCCAAGGTGCTGGCGCAGGCGCTCGGCCGCCGGCTGATCCGCTTGCAATGCTATGAAGGCCTCGACGTCTCGTCCGCCGTCTATGAGTGGAACTACGCCGCGCAGATGATCGAGATCCGCATGGAGGAGGCGGCCGGCAAGGTCGAGCGCTCCGCCATGGAGCGCAACGTTTTCTCCGAAAAATACCTGATCCGCCGCCCGGTGCTCGATGCGCTGACCGGCAAGGCCGGCGCTGCCCCGGTCTTCCTGATCGACGAGCTCGACCGCACCGACGAAGCCTTCGAGGCTTTCCTGCTCGAAATCCTGTCCGACTTCCAGGTGACTGTGCCCGAACTCGGCACCATCAAGGCGGAAGAACCGCCGATCGTCATCATCACCACCAACCGCACCCGCGAGATCCACGACGCGCTGAAGCGGCGTTGTCTCTATCACTGGGTCGACTATCCCAACGCCGAACGCGAGCTGGAAATCGTGCGCCGCAAGGTGCCGCAGGCCAACCAGCGGCTTTCGGCCGAGGTCGTCTCCTTCATCCAGAAGCTGCGCCAGATCGAATTGTTCAAGGTGCCTGGCGTCGCCGAAACCATCGACTGGGCCGGCGCGCTGACCGAACTCGACAAGGTGGCGCTCGATCCGGAAACCGTATCCGACACGATCGGCGTGCTGTTGAAATACCAGGACGACATTGCCCGCATCGAACAGGGCGAAGGTCGGCGCATCCTCAACGAGGTGAAGGCCGAGCTTTCGGCGGCGGAGTAGGCGATGCCGCGCCCCGAACCGAAAGAAGCGACGGCGGACGGGCGGATCGCCGACAACATCGTTTATTTTGCCCGCACCTTGCGCAAGGCGGGCATGCGGGTCGGGCCGGCTTCGGTCAAGGATGCCATCGAGGCGGTACTGGTCGCCGGCATCGGTTCGCGCGATGATTTCTACTGGACGCTGCACGCCGTGCTGGTGTCCAGGCATGAGGATCACGCCATTTTCGACGAAGCCTTCCGGCTGTTCTGGAAATCGCGCGAGCTGATCGAGAAGATGCTGGCGATGTTTTCGCCGGTGGCGCCCGACACTAGGGAGAAGCAGAAGCCCCGTGCTGCCGAGAACCGCGTCAGTCAGGCGATGTTCGAGGGCCACCAGAAGAATCAGCCGCGCCAAGAAATCCCCGAGATCGAGGTCGACGCCCGCTTCACCTTCTCCGGCAACGAGGTGCTGCGGGCTAAGGATTTTGCCCAGATGAACGCCGCCGAAATGGCAGACGCCAAGAAGGCGATCGCCCAGCTGCGGCTGCCTTTCGACATGGTGCGGACGCGGCGCTTCAAGGCCGACGCGCATGGCCGCCGCATCGATCCGCGCGCCATGATGCGTTCGGCCGCGCGCACCGGCGGCGAATTGATCCTGCCGAAATTCCGCTCTCCACGCGAAGTTCATCCGCCACTGGTGGTGCTGGCCGACATTTCCGGCTCGATGAGCCAGTACACGCGCATTTTCCTGCACTTCCTGCATGCGCTGACGGAAAAGCGCCGGCGCGTACACACTTTCGTCTTTGGCACCCGGCTCACCAACCTGACCCGGCAGATGCGCCATCGCGATCCCGATGCCGCCCTTGCCGACTGTTCGGCGGCGGTCAAGGATTGGTCGGGCGGCACCCGCATCGGCGATACGTTGGCCGAGTTCAACCTGATATGGTCGCGACGCGTGCTGGGGCAGGGCGCGGTCGTGCTTTTGATCACCGACGGGTTGGAGCGTGACGATGTCTCCGGCCTGTCGGAGGAAATGGAGCGCCTGCACAAATCCTGCCGGCGGTTGATCTGGCTGAACCCGTTGCTGCGTTTCGACGGCTTCCAGGCACGCGCCCGTGGTGTGATGGCGATGCTGCCGCATGTCGACGAGTTCCGCTCGGTGCACAATCTCGATGCGCTCGCCGATCTCTGCGCGTCGCTGGACAAGAAGTCGGCACAATCCGTCGATCCGCGCCGATGGCTGGACGCTGGCGCGAGGCACGCCGCATAACCATATCTTTCCCATTCGAAAAAGCAGACCCCCGAGAAAAACAGACTCCTAGAGAAACGGTCATGGAAAACAGCATTTATCTGGATGAAGCTCGCGACCCCCTGATCATCGCGGAGGGCTGGATGAAGGACGGCAAGGACGTGGCCATCGCGACAGTGGTCGAGACCTGGGGATCGGCGCCCCGACCCGTAGGCAGCCACCTGGTCATCGACGCTGATGGCAATTTCCACGGCTCCGTCTCGGGCGGCTGCGTCGAAGGCGCTGTGGTGACGGAAGCCATCGACGTCATCGACAGCGGCAAGGCCAAGATGCTGGAATTCGGCGTTGCCGATGAAACCGCCTGGCAGGTCGGCCTGTCCTGTGGCGGGCGCATCAAGGTGTATGTCGAAAGGCTCGGCTGATCTCCAATGGATCCCTATGCACTGAAAACACTGAACGCTGAACGACGTGCCCGCCGCGCGGCGATCCTTGTCACCGACCTTGGTGATGGTCGCGACCGCATCGTGCGCGAGGGCGACCAGGTCGCCGGCGATCTCGGCGCTGCCATCGCGAAAGCATTCCGCACCGGCAATTCCGGATCGGTCGAAGCAGAGGGTCGAACCTTCTTTCTCAACGCGCATCTGCCGCAGCCGCGTCTGGTGGTGATTGGCGCTGTCCATATCAGCCAGGCGCTGGCGCCGATGGCGAAAATCGCCGGCTACCCCGTAGAGATCATCGACCCTCGTACCGCTTTCGCCACGCCGGACCGCTTCCCTGACGTGGCGCTTCATGCCGAATGGCCGGAGGATGTGCTGAAGCGTCAGCCGCTCGACAGCTATACGGCGCTTGCCGCCGTCACCCATGACCCGAAGGTGGATGATTTCGCCCTGAAGGCCGCGCTCGACGCCAACTGTTTCTATGTCGGGGCGCTCGGCAGCAGGAAGACGCATGCCAAGCGAGTCGAACGCCTGCTGGCGTTGGGAGCGAGCGCTGACCAGATCGCCCGTATCCATGCGCCGATCGGGCTCGATATTGGTGCTGCCAGCCCGGCCGAGATCGCCGTTGCGGTGCTGGCGCAAGCGATCCACGCCTTCCGCTCGCGCGGTCTTGATGCCAAAGGCGCGGCAGCGTGAAATTCGGCCCGATCCCGATCGAGACGGCGGAAGGCGCGGTGCTGGCGCACGCCACCACCGCCGGTGAACGCCGCTTTCGCAAGGCGCACAGGCTGAGCGCCGACGATGTGGCGCTGCTGCGGGCCGCCGGCATTTCGCAGGTTGTTGCGGCCGTGCTGGCCGCCGACGACCTCGGCGAGGATGCCGCCGCGCAGGAAATAGCCGAGAGCATGGCCTTTCGCGGCATCGAGGCCAGGTCGGCCGCGACCGGGCGGGTCAATCTCCATGCCAGAGCGTCCGGCATCTTCACGGTCGATGCCGCTGCCATCGACGCCATCAATGCCATCGATCCGGCCATCACCATCGCCACCTTGGCGCAGCATGCGCCGGTCGAGAAAGGCCAGATGGTTGCAACCGTGAAGATCATCCCCTTCGCGGTCAGTTCAGCACTGGTCGACGCTGCGACAAAAATCTGCGCCGGTGGCGAGATATTTGCCGTCAATGCCTACCAGCCAGTCCGCGTCGGCGTCATCCAGACGGTTCTGCCTGGCATCAAGCCTTCCGTGCTCGACAAGACGCTGCGCGTCACCGAAGCGCGGCTGGCGCGCACGGGCGGCAGGCTGACGGCGGAGCGCCGCACGCCGCATGAGATCGCGCCGGTGGCGGAAGCCGCGGTCTCCCTGGCGCGCGACAACGACATGGTGGTGATCTTCGGCGCCTCGGCGATGAGCGATTTCGCCGATGTCGTTCCAGCGGCGATCGAGAAAGCGGGTGGTACTGTCATCCGCGCCGGCATGCCTGTCGATCCAGGCAACCTGCTGGTGTTGGGTATGCTTGATGGCAAGTGCGTCATCGGCGCGCCCGGTTGCGCCCGCAGCCCCAAGGAAAACGGCTTTGACTGGGTGCTCGACAGGCTGATCGCCGGTCTCGACGTGACCGCCAGGGATATTGCCGGCATGGGAGTCGGCGGGCTGTTGATGGAAATCCCGACGCGGCCGCAGCCGCGCGAACCGCTGCCGGCCAAAAGCCAGCTCAAGGTCGGCATCGTGCTGCTGGCGGCCGGCCGGTCGAGCCGCATGGGCGGGCCCAACAAGCTTCTGGCACTATTCGACGGCAAGCCGCTGGTGCGCCGCACCGCCGAGCGGGCGCTCGGCTCGAAGGCGTCAAGCACGATTGTCGTCACCGGCCACCAGCGCGAGCGGGTGCGCGCCGCGCTGGCGGGCCTCGACGTGACCTTCGCCGACAATCCCGATTTTACCGAGGGCTTGTCCACTTCGCTGAAGGCCGGCATTGCCTATCTGCCGGAGGACGTCGCCGGCGTGATGATCGTTCTCGGCGACATGCCTGACATCACGTCCGACGACCTCGACGGATTGATCGATGCCTTCCGCAAGGCCGGCGGCAATTCTGTGGTCCGCGCCTCGCATGACGGCAAGCGCGGCAACCCGGTGCTTTTGCCGCGTTCGCTGTTTCCGGGGATTGCCCATCTGGAGGGCGACACAGGCGCACGCCATCTGGTCGAGACCGAAGGGCTCGATGTCATCGATGTCGAGATCGGTGCGGCGGCGTCTGTCGATGTCGACACGCGCGAGGCACTAGAAGGCGCCGGCGGCGTGCTGCAGGATTGACAAACCCAGGCCGAATTAAGCATGCCTTGGACATGTCTTTTCACCGCCAATTTTTCTGTGCCTTTGTAGTCGCGACCGCGTTTCTGTCGTCGGTCGCACAAAGTCAGACGCTGTCCCTAAAACCCTTCAAGGACGATCTCTTCGCCTATCCGGCCACGCTGTCGTCCGACAGCAACGGCGCCTACACGGTCCTCGATTATCGCGAACTGCGCGACATCAACCAGCGTGACCAGGTGCCGGAACGCCGGGTGAACGCCCAATACACCGACACCAACGTTCGCAAGGTGCAGCAGGATCTGTTGCTGAAGACCGATGCCGGCGATGTCAGGCATGTTGCCGTCGGCAAGACCGAGGGCGCCGGCATTATCGTGCTTTACCTGCACGGGCAGGGCGGCAGCCGCAAGCAAGGTGTCGACGACTTCACCTTTGGCGGCAATTTCAACCGGCTCAAGAACCTGATGGCCGGCAATGGCGGCCTCTATCTCAGCCCGGACTTTACCGATTTCGGCGACAAGGGAGCGGCGCAGGTGGCGGCGCTGATCGGTCACTATGCCGAACAATCGCCCGGTGCGAAGATCTTCGTCGCCTGCGGCTCGATGGGTGGCGCGCTGTGCTGGAAGCTTGCCGCTCGCAACGACACCGGCCGGCGCATCAATGGGCTGCTGCTGCTTGGCTCGCTATGGGACGAGAGTTTCCTCGCCAGCCCCGCCTTCAGGCGCCATGTCCCGGTGTTCTTCGGCCAGGGCAGCCATGACGTGGTTTTCCCGGTGGAAAAGCAGGAAGCCTTCTTCCGCTCGATCATCGCCAAATCGAAAGCCTACCCGTATCCGACCCGCTTCGTCCGCTTCGAGACCGGCACCCACGGCACCCCGATCCGCATGACCGACTGGCGCGGCACGCTCAACTGGATGCTGTCGAAGGCGCCTTGACCGACACCGCAGGGAGCCCGTCCAGGCTCAGGGCGCGGTGTTGTAATCGACAACCGTCTGCGGATTTTGCTCGCCGTCATAGGACGCATCGACGTCGTACTGGACCAGCGAGAAATTGCCATTGCGGAACAGATATGTCCCCGCGTCGGACGCGTCGCCGACGCCGCGCCACTTGTTGAACGTGGTGATCGTGTGGGCAGCCTCGTCATAGTCGGAATTGACGGCCCAGCCGGACGTCTGGAAACCAACGATGGTCATGCCCAGCAATTTGCCGTCGCTGTCATTGTTCTCGTAGCGGATGTCCATCTTGGGTTCGGCGAACTGCAATTGCTGCACGCCCGAGACCTCGTCGGTCATGTAGTAGACCGAACTTTCATTGTAGGCCGCGGCCGAGCAGGAAAAATGGAACAGCCGCGTTTCCTTGTCGGGATCGCCGGGCTGCGCATCGTTGTCCTTGTATTTGATCGAAAAAACGGTCGGCTCATCGGCGAGGAACTGCTTGTCGCACTGGTCGCCATAAGTCGCCAGAAAGGCTTTCTTGGCCTGCTCCAGCGCGGTGTCTTTCTTGGGCGGCGGCGGGCCGTCGCCGCAGCTCGGCGGCAGCGCCTCCTCGAAATCGGCTGTGGAGGGTTTCAGCGCACCTTTTTCGATGTGGATCGGATCGAAGGGTGGCGCCGCCTGGATCTGGGCATTCACCTGGCGCAGCGTATAGCAACCGGCAAACACCTTTTCGCTGCCGGTCTTGTCGGTGGCGCGGATGGCGACGGGGACATTGTAGAAAATGCTGCCGGCGGAGCCTTCATCTGAAACCGCACCGGTGGCGACCTCGACCTTGTCGGTGCCGTCATAGCCCTTGACGAAACTGTCAAAATCTTTTGCCGGCTTAGTATCTCCGAAATACCCCCAGGCGCGGGCGAACTCATGTCGGTTGATGGCGCTGTAGAGCGAGCGGACAACCGCCTCGGCGCTCGACCGATCGTCGACATAGGGCGCTTCGGGTGCATCTTCGGCGGCCAATGCCGTCTGGCCGATCGGGGCAAGGGAGAGAAAGGCAGTCGCTGCGAAAAGGGCGCGTCTCATCGGGAATCTCCGCTCGATAGGGAGATTCTACTCTGGCGATTGCGGCAACGTGGTGACGCAGCGTCGGCGGCCTTGAAAAATCCTGCGCGAAGGCGCTACGTCGCGTCCGCCGGCGTTCGGCCGGGTAGGAGATTTGACGTGACGATATCGATGTATGAGGCATCCGTGCCTGTGTTTTCAGCCAGGCTGAAAGCGCTTTCCACTGTACTGGCGACCGCCGAACAGAATGCGCTTGACCGCAAGATCGATCCGCAGGTGTTTTTGACCGCTCGGCTGGCGCCCGACATGTACGCTCTGACCCGGCAGGTGCAGATCGCCACCGACCATGCCAAGGGCGCACCGTCCCGGCTCGCCGGGCGCGAAGTGCCGAGATACGAGGACAACGAGGCGAGTTTTGCTGATATCCAGGCGCGCATCACGAAGACCCTGGACCTTCTCGCGACCTTTTCGGCTGCCGAGTTCGATGGCTCCGACGACAAGATCATCGAGCTGAAGCTTGGCGGACGCGAAAGCTCAATGCCAGGCATGCAGTATCTGCTGCACGTGGCCATGCCCAACTTCTATTTCCACCTCACCACCGCTTACGACATCCTTCGCCACAATGGCGTGCCGTTGGGCAAGGCGACGTTCCTGGGAGCGCGTTGAGGATAGAGTTTTCCAGATGTCCCGGGCTGATCCGGGACATCTGACGACTCCGATGGCGCTTAGCGAATGGACATTTCGCGGGCGATGCGCGGAAAATCGGCCGGCTTGATGCCGATGTCGGCGCGGTCGGCATTGCTCATCGCATGGAGCAGTGCGAGCGCCGAGCGGTATCTCAGATGTTCCTGCGGACGCGGCCGGGCGAACATTTCAGTGAAGAAACCCATGATCCAGGCTCCAGTTTGGTCCTCCACACCAACCAATATAGGTGAATCGTGACAATTGTGCAGTGCAGCATTTGCATGCCTGCCATGTCCTGGTGATTTCCCTGGCCATATTTCTGCAGCTGGGTGAAACTTTTGCCCGGCGCGCCCCGTAGCCTCGAATGCTGGCTACATGGCCGGTTTTTCCTCGCCACTCCTGGCGAATTCCGGACTGCATGAAAGTGCAGTCCGGCTTTTTGTTTTGGGGTTGAGGAGGTTCAAGCGGCGAACCCGCGCAACGGCTAAATTCGTTAAGATCGTTGGCATGCATTTTTAACGAGCCGGTTCTATGCTCTGAAGCTTGCACGGTTGGGCAAGGGGGAGGCTGACATCGCTACTGGCGCCAAGCGGGATTTCGCTTCGTTGCTCGACGACCTCTTCGTCGCCTCCGACAAGGGCGATGGAATTGGGGATGACGGGATCGAGGGCGAAGAGGCCGGCGCTCGTCCATCCATCCCGTTCGACTATCTCTCGGTGGCCGATGAACTCCATTCCGGCCGCATCAAGGTTTCGGGCAGCGGCTTTGCCACCGAATATCGCGAGGCGGGTGCCGATCTGGCGACCGAATTCGCCGCCTTGCTCGATCATGCCAAACTGGCTCTCGCCGGCGAAGACCCAAAGCCCGAGGAAAAGCTGCCGTCGATCGATCCCGAATCCATCGCCGTCGAACTTGGCCTCAACCAGCCCAAGCAGGTCGCCGATTTCAGCCGCATGCGCCGCAGCTTTGCCTTTGCAAACCATCCGGACCGTGTCGCCCCGCATCTGCGCCAGCGCGCCATGATCCGCATGCAGGTGGCCAACATGCTGATCGACGAGGCCAAGCGCCGCGCGCTGGCCGGCGCTCGCCGCTAAACCTTTCGGCTTCACGCAAAAGTCGGTCTGCCGAGGCTTGGAGAGCGCCTCTGCTTTGCCTATAGATGCGCTTCCTCCCGCGCTACCGCGCAAGCTTTCCCTCCGGAGCCGAATTTCCATGCACAAGCGCCGTCTCGGTCGGACCGATCTTCTTGTTACCCAGATCTGCCTGGGCTCCATGACCTGGGGCCAGCAGAACACCGAGGCTGAAGGGCATGCCCAGATGGACCTTGCCTTTTCACGCGGCGTCAATTTCATCGACACTGCCGAGCTCTACCCGATCCCACCCAAGGCGGAGACGCAAGGACGAACCGAAAAGATCATCGGCAGCTGGATGAAAGCCAACCGCAACCGCGACAAGGTGATCATTGCCTCCAAGGTTGTCGGCCGCACCGCCAACAGATGGTTTCGCGGCGACCGGCCATCGCAACTGGTGCGCGCCGATATTTTTGACGCCATCGACAAGTCGCTGGCCAAGCTCGGCACCGACTATATCGACCTCTACCAGATTCATTGGCCGGAACGGGACATCCCCTGGGGCGCCAACCCGACGCGCGTCGGCGCCGTATCGCCGCGCGCCGATTCTGTCGGCGCGCCGGCCGATGAAACGCCGATCGCCGAGACGCTTGCCGTGTTCGACGAGCTGGTGAAGGCAGGAAAGATCCGCCATTTCGGCCTGTCGAACGAGAGTTCCTGGGGCGTGATGCGGTTCCTTGCAGAAGCTGACAAGGGCATCGGCCCGCGCGTCGCGTCGATCCAGAACGCCTACAATCTCGTCAACCGCACCTTCGAGGTGAATCTCGCCGAGGTCTGCGAGCGCGAGCAGGTGTCGTTGCTGCCCTATTCGCCGCTGGCGCAGGGCTATCTCTCAGGCAAATACGATCATGGCGCCCGCCCGCAAGGGTCGCGCTCGCAGCTGTTCAACCGCGGCCAGCGCTACGAGACGCCCAATGCCGCCGAAGCACAACTCGAATACAATGAGCTGGCGCGCTCCTTTGGCCTGGAGCCGGCGCTGTTTGCCAATGCCTATGTCTCGAGCCGGCCGTTCGTGACCTCGAACATCGTCGGCGCGACGACCATTTCGCAACTCGACATGGCGCTGTCCTCCGTGGACGTCGTCTGGACCGACGAGATGCAGAAGGCGGTGGATGCAATCCATCAGCGGGTCGGCAATCCCTGTCCTTGATTGGTTTGAAGCGGAATTATCCAGGAATAACAGAGGGGTGGAGACGACGATGGTGGATTTTCCGATCGAGGCCGTACGTGGAAGGTTTCCCGCTCTCTCCCTGACCGACAAGGGCCGCCGTCGCATCTATCTCGACAATCCCGCCGGCACGCAGGTGCCGCAAGCCGTCGCGGACGCCGTGTCGCGCTGCCTTTTGACCACCAACGCCAATCTTGGCGGCTATTTCGAAACGACGATTGCCGCGCAAGCCGTGGTCGATGAGGCGCACCGGGCGATGGCCGATTTCCTTGGCGCCACAAGCCCCGAGGAAATCATCATCGGCGCCAATATGACGACGCTGACCTATCACATGTCGCGCACGCTCGGCCGCACGATGAAGCCCGGCGACGAGATCATCCTCACCCGCATGGACCATGAGGGCAACGTATCGCCCTGGCTGCAGCTGGCCGAGGACCTCGGCCTCGTCGTGCGCTGGCTGCCGTTCGACGAAAAGAGCTGGCAGGTCGAAGAGGCGACGCTGGCTGGTCTGCTTTCGGAGAAGACCCGGCTGGTCGCGCTGAACTATGCCAGCAACCTGACCGGTTCCATCAATCGCGTGAAGGCGCTGACCGCCATCGCCAGGAACGCCGGCGCGCTTGTCTATGTCGACGCCGTGCAGTTCGCGCCGCACGGCCTGATCGACGTGCAGGAGCTAGGCTGCGATTTCCTGATCTGCTCGGCTTACAAATTCTTCGGCCCGCATATGGGCATTTTGTGGGGCCGGCGCGGCGTCATCGACGGCCTGACACCCTACAAATGCCGCTGCTCGTCGAATGGTCTGCCGGAGCGGTTCGAACTCGGCACACCGCAGATCGAGTTGATGGCCGGTCTCACCGCCGCGGTCGACTACTTTGCCGACCTTGGCGCGGCGGCGGGCGAGGGCGGTTCAAGAAGGCGGAAGATTGCCAAGGCGTTTGCGGTTTCGATCGCCTATGAAAACCCGCTGGCGCAACAGCTGATCGACTGCCTCTCCGACATTTCAGGTCTGACGATCCATGGCATCACCGATCCGAAGCGGCTTGGCGAGCAGCGTGCCGACGGTTTCCTTCACCGTCGACGGCATCGTGCCCGAAACGATCGTTCGGCAGATGAACGCCGAGAACATCTTCCTGTGGTCGGGGCACAATTACGCCTGGGAGATCGTCCACCAGCTCGGCATTCCGGCCGAGCATGGCGTCGTGCGCATCGGCATTGCCCACTACAACACATCAGCCGAAATCGACGAGACGCTGGCGAGCGTGCATCGGGTCATCGCCATGCTCAGGCAGCTGCGGTCCTGACGCTGGCTTCCATCTTCACCGCGTCTTGCCGCCGAAGCCGGTGAGGAACGCCGTGAGATTGTCTCCGAGTTCGTCGCAGAGGTAGCCGCCCTCCTGGACGATGACCGTCGGCAGGCCGAGCTTTGCGATGGCCTCGCCGATGCGCGCAAAGCCAGGCGTCGTCACCGAAAGTCCGCCGAACGGATCGCCCTCGAACGCGTCGAGCCCGAGCGCCACGACCAGCGCCTCCGGCGAGAAGGCACGGATGCGCTGGAACGCCACCTCAAGCGCTTCGAGAAACGCCGCGTCGGCCGATTTGCGCGGCAAAGGCAGGTTGAAATTGTAGCCGAGGCCCGACCCTTCGCCGCGCTCGTCGGCATGGCCCCAGAAGAACGGATAGAAGCGCACGGGATCGGCATGCACCGAGACGGTCAGCACATCCGGCCGTGCATAGAAGATGCCTTGCGTGCCGTTGCCGTGATGCAGGTCGACATCGAGGATCGCCACGCGCGATGCCGTCCTGCGCAAGACCTGCGCGGCAACGGCCGAGTTGTTGATGAAACAGAAGCCGCCGGCGACGTCGGTGAAGGCATGGTGGCCGGGTGGGCGGCACAGAGCGTAGGCGGCCGGCGCGCCTGACATCACCGCCTCGGCCGCGTCGACCGCGCTCCAGGCGCTCCACAGCGCGCTCTGCCATGTCTCGCCCGAGATCGGGCAAGCCGTGTCGGCCATGTGATAGCCGGCCTGGCCGACCGCCGAGGCAGGATAGGAGCCATTGCGCGCAATCGGATGGATGTTTGGAATCACTTCAGCCGATGCGCCTTCGATGCGCTGCCAGCGGGTGTAGATATGCTCGAGAAAGTCGAGATACTCCGGCGTATGTACCGCCGCGACCGGGCCGAGCCCATGATTGCGCGGCCGCTCGATTGTGCAACCGGCGGATAATGCGCCGGATAACAATCTCTCGACGCGCTCCGGCTTCTCCGGATTGGGCTGCGCCGCACCGCTCGAAAGAAAGGCCTTGGGGTCGTGGCGCTTCTGTTCCTCGGCATAGAAGGCTTTCATTCCTGATCCCCATTTTCGACCGTGTCGGCGAAGGCAAAGAAGGCCTCGCCGATGATTTTTTGGGTCTGTTCGTAGCTCGACCAGGCGATGCCCAGCCTTTCGTAGAAGGCCTTGGCACCTTCATTGTCGGTGTCGACGGACAGCCGCAGATAGACGCCGCCTTCTTTCCGGCACTGCGCCGCAACGTGCCGCAGCAGCAGTTCGCCGATCTTGCGGCCGCGAAAGCGGTCTTCGACATAGAGGTCCTGCACATAGACGCCGGGCCGCCCCATCCAGGTCGAAAAGATCGGGAAATGCAGGCAGAGGCCCGCAAACTCGCCGCCGACTTCGGCGATCAGGGTCGAGAAGGATGGCTTCTCGCCGAAGCCGTAGGTTCTGAGATCGTCAGGCGTCGAGATGATTTCTTCCGGCGCACCGATATGGCTGCCGAGTTTCAGGATCGCCGCATGGATGGTGTCGACGTCTTCGATCCGGCCGGGGCGGAGGATGATTTCGGGCTCGGCAGTCATTGGAGGCTCGGCGCCCAGGCACCCCCCTCTGTCCTGCCGGACATCTCCCCCGCAAGGGGGGAGATTGGCAGTTTTGATCTCGCCGCCCATTGTAAAACATCGAAAATTAGCGAAAGCGGAAAGGAAATCCGATCTCCCCCCTTGCGGGGGAGATGTCCGGCAGGACAGAGGGGGGTGGGAAGGATCGCAATCATCTCAGATTGTCTTCCTATGAACGCCGTCATCTCAAAACGCCACCCGGTCGCCACCCTTGAGCGCCAGCATGTCGCGCGCTTCGGTGGGCGTGGCAACCTCCAGCGACAGCCCGTCGAGAATGCCACGAATGCGGCGCACCTGATCGGCGTTGGATTTCGCAAGCTGGCGGCCGTCATAGAGGCTGTCTTCCAGCCCGACACGGACATTGCCGCCCATGGCCGCGGCGATCGAGATCAGCGGCATCTGCTGACGGCCGGCGGCGAGCACGGAGAACTGATAGCTGTCACCGAACAGCTTGTCGGCGATGCGCTTCATATGGATGAGATTGTCCGGATCGGCGCCTATGCCGCCGAGAATGCCCAGCACGAACTGGATGAACAGCGGTCCCGACACCAACCCGCGATCGCGGAAATGCGCCAGCGAATAGAGATGGCCGACATCGTAGCATTCGAATTCAAAGCGCGTACCGCAACCCTTGCCCAACCTCTCCAGCACGCCTTCCATGTCGGCGAAAGTGTTCTTGAAGATGGTGTCCCGCGTCGCTTCGAGCAGCTTGGGTTCCCATTCGTGCTGCCATTCCCGTGGCTTGTCGAGCATCGGAAACAGCGCGAAGTTCATCGAGCCCATGTTGAGCGAGCACATTTCGGGTTCGGCCCGCAAAGGGGCAGCCAGCCGCTGGTCCAGCGTCATCAGCGACGAGCCACCGGTGGTGATGTTGATCACCGCATCGGTCGCCTGTTTGATGCGAGGCAGGAACTGCATGTAGACGTCGGGATCGGCGGTCGGGCGGCCATCCCTGGGGTCGCGGGCGTGCAGATGCAGGATCGAGGCGCCGGCTTCGGCCGCCGCGATCGCGTCGGCGGCGATCTGGTCCGGCGTCACCGGCAGATAGGGCGACATCGACGGCGTGTGCACCGAGCCGGTAACGGCGCAGGTGATGATGACCTTTCGCGACGCCATGCTCTTACCCTTCGACCGGCAGGTCGAGCTCGGAGGCCAGAACCTCCAGCGAATCGCCGATGATGGAAATGATCTCGCCTACCTGCTCGCTGGTGACGATCGTCGGTGGCGCGACCATGAAATTGTCACCGTCGACGCCGCCCTTTACCCTGCGGCCATAGATGATCAACCCGCGTTCGTAGGCGAGGTCGAGCAGCCGCTGCGTGGCTTTCTTGTTCTGGTCGATCGGCCTCAGCGTCTCGGGATCGGCGACCATCTGGGCGCCGGTGAGCAGACCTTTGCCGCGCACGTCGGCAATGAACGGAAACCGCTTCGCCAGCCCCTTCAGCCCGTCCATCAGCACGTCGCCCATGGCAGCCGCATTGGCGATCAGGTCGAGCCGGTCCATCTCGCCGAGCACGGCCAGCCCGGCGGCGCAGGCCAGCGGGTTGCCGGCATAGGTGTGGCCGTGTTGGAAGCCGCCCGAGTCGAGCAGCGGTTGCACCAGCCGCATCGGTGCGGCCAGCGCGCCAAGCGGCGCATAGCCCGAGCCCAGCCCCTTGGACAGCGCGACGATGTCGGGCTTGCAGTTCCAGTGGTCGCCGCCGAGGAATCTGCCGGTACGGCCGGCCCCGCTCATCACCTCGTCATGGATGAGCAGGATGCCGTAGCGGTCGCAGATCTCGCGGATGCGCGCATAGTAGCTGTCGGGCGCTACCAGCGCCGCGGTCGCAGCACCCCCGATCGGCTCCATGATGAAGGCGACCACGCTCTCCGGGCCTTCCGCAAGAATTTTCTCCTCCAGCATATCGGCGTAGCGGATGCCGCGCTGTTCCATCGAGAGATTGTCGCGGTCGCGCCAGGCATTCGGTGCCGGCACGGTCGGCATCACCCGCATCATCGGCTCGAAGGTTTCGGCGAGCGCATCGTCGCCGGTGATCGACAGCGAACCCAGCGTGCCGCCATGATAGGAGGGGAAGCGCGTGATCACCTTCCAGCGGCTGGCCTGGCCGGTGGCGACGGCCCATTGCCGCGCCAGCTTGATGCAGGATTCCGTCGCTTCCGAGCCGCCCGAGACGAAGAAGATGCGGTCCATGCCTTCCGGCAGCTTGCCGGCGAGTTCCCGCGCAAGCTCCTCGGCCGGCTCGTTTTCGAAATGCAGCCGGTAGGCGAAAGTGGCGCGGTCCATCTGCCGCTTCATGGCGTCGAGCACATTGCGGTTGGAGTGGCCGATATTGGCGACCATCGGACCGCTCGAGCCGTCGATGAAGCGGCGGCCGTCCTGCGTCCACATATAGATGCCCTCGGCGCGGTCGATCAGCGGCCGGCGCAGGCTGGACAGATAGAACAGATGCGACTCTCGCCGGGCGTCAGTGTCTTGCGTGGCGGTCTGGACTTTCGACATGTCAGGACTTTCCGAGATAACGATCGAGGACATTGCGGGTAACGCGTTCGACCATCGGGTCTTGTCTTAGCAGGCCGGCGACCCATTCGCAGCTTCCGGCGTGGAACACCTCGCCCTTGCCACGCGGGAAGTTGACGATCATGCCGTTGCCGCGTTTGACCTTTTCCAGATTGGCGTCGCTCGCCTCGCCGAACAGGGTTTCGGCGGTGAAGCGGCCATCCTCGTCGGTGAGGAACTGGTCCTCGATCGGGATGTCGGCGCTTTCCTCGACCTGGGAGGCCATGCCGACGGCGAGCACCTGCAGCCCGTCTGGCGCGCCGCTATCGGACGTGGGGTAGGGCAGGCCGCCGCGTATCTCGAACTCGAGCCCGTCGACCTCGTAGCCATAGACATGGCTGTCGGCGCCCAGCAGGTCGCCATAGTAGATGCCGGTGCCAGCAAAGGCCCAATGCTCGGGCCGGTAGACCGGAAAGCCACGCACGCCGCGCGGCGCGCAGCCGCCCCAGCCGGCATAGAGGCCACGGGTCGCATTGAGCCCGAAGGTCGCCGAACCCGGCCGGCCGATTTCCGGCGCTTCCCAGGAATTGGTGGCGCGGGTGACGTCGCCGCCTGGAAGATAGGCCGGGTCTTCGGCACGCGAGCGATATTTGTAGCAGACTTGCCGGCGGCCCTCGTCCTCGAGCCGTGTCTGCCACATGAAATTGCCGGCAAAGCGCGCCGCATGGCCGCCGTGCTCGACATAGGTGTCGACGGCATCGCGCATCTCCCAGGTCCAATATTCGTCATGGCCGACGAAGACGGCGCAGTCATAGCCGTCGAGAATCTCAGGTGAAACATGCAGATCGTGCTGGCTGGCGAGATCGACTTCATAGCCGGCCCGCTCAGCGAAGCGGAAGAAGTGGCTGTCGTAACTGGCCCAGCCCGACGAGGCGTATTTCTTCGAATGGCCGGTGGCGAGCGCCCATTCCATATGGGGATAACGCGGCACCGTCTTCGGTGGCACGGCGACTTCCAACGGTACGCGCGGCGCGTCTTTCGGCAGCACGACGAAGCCACGGCACCAGGGGCGCTGCGTCGACACGATGGGCGAATACTGGTTGCGGTCCGGCCCGGTGATGCCCTGGTAGTGGTTGGAGCCGCCCCAGGTGTTGTAGGCGAGCCATGTTCCCGTCGCCGCCACCTGCAGCACACGACCGGGCTTCTTGCCGGGCTGGGGCGCGACGATGAAAATATGATGGGATTGGATCGGCTTGCCGTCGCGGCCGTCCGCGGTCAGCGTGACCCGATAGGCTCCTGACGGCCAGTCGCTCCCGATACGGAATTCGAACGAGGCTTCCCAGCCGCAGCCTTCAGCCGAACATTGGTCCGGACTTTCTTGCCAGCGCGCAGCGATGCCCGATTTCTCGAACACTTTGGTCTCGCTGCCGCCATCCCGGGTGATTGTCATGCCGAACGTCGGAGCTGTCGAACTGACATGCAACGCCACCGTCTCGCCGGCGCGATAGGAAAGCCGGTCGCTGTAGCACCAGATCTCGCCACGCTCGCCATCCATCCCCGGCCATTCGTAATAGTGGCCACGCACCGCGTGCCGGCGCTGCTCCGGCGTCAGTCCGAAATCGGGAAATTCCGTGTTTGGTCTGGTCATGATGATACTCAGGCGGAAAGGTATTTCTTGAGGAAGCTGCGCGTGCGTTCCTTCTGCGGAGCGCGGAACATGTCGCCCGGCGGGCCTTCCTCGACGACAACGCCACCATCCATGAATAGAACCCTGTCGGCCACTTCGCCGGCAAAGCGCATCTCATGCGTTACGATGAGCATGGTCATGTGTTCGGCGGCAAGCTGTTTCATCACCGCGTTGACCTCGTCGACCAGTTCCGGGTCGAGCGCCGAAGTGGCCTCGTCGAACAGCATCACCTTGGGCTGCATCGCCAGCGCACGGGCAATCGCCACACGCTGCTTCTGGCCGCCCGAAAGCCGCGACGGATAGGCGTCGATCTTGTCGGCGAGCCCGACCTTGGACAACAGGCTATGCGCAAGCGCATGCGCGTCACTCCTGCTCATGCCTTTGAGGATCATCGGTCCCATGGAAATGTTCTCGATCACGGTCAGATGCGGGAACAGATTGAAGTGCTGAAACACCATGCCCATCTGCTGGCGCCACCTTGTTGATGTGCCGCTCGAAAGCCTGGCCGTGCAAAGGCTGGTTGACCTGCACGCCGTCGAGCCAGACTTCACCGGAGTTCAGGGATTCCAGATGGTTGATGGAGCGCAGCAGCGTGCTCTTGCCGGAGCCGCTCGGCCCGATGATCGCGACGATCTGACCGCGGTCGACCGACAGGTCGATACCTCTGAGGACCTCGACCGCGCCGAACGATTTGCGCGCGCCGCGAACCTCGACCATTGGCCGCTGTGTGCTCATCGGGAAGCCTCCACATGTCTTTCGAACAGGCGCAAGGCCGCCTCGAGCACAAGGTTGAGAATGTAATAGAGCGCCGCGGCCGTGATGTAGAACTCGAACGGGCGGAACGTTTCGCTGATCGCCAGCTGGGCCGAATGGACCAGCTCCGCGATACCGATGACCGAGACGATCGAGGACTCCTTCAGCAGCGCGATCAGATTGCCGCCGATCGGCGGTGCCGTGTTGCGGATGGCTTGCGGTACCACGACATGGCGCAGCGTCTGCCACTTGCCGAAACCGATGCTGCGCGCACCTTCGGTCTGGCCGACATCGACGGCCACGATGCCGGCGCGGATGATATCGGCATTGTAGACGGCAAAATGCAGGCCAAGTCCAACAATGCCGGCGGCAAGGGCGGGAATGTCGATGCCGATCTGCACCAGGCCGAAATAGATCAGGAACAGCTGCAGCAGCAGCGGCGTGCCCATGAACACCCACATCAAGGCGCGCACGGGATAGGCGACGATCACCGGAGCATAGAGCACGGTGACCGCAAACAGGATGCCGCCGATGAAGCTGAGCGCGCCCGCCGAAACGGTCAGCACCGCGGTCCACCAGGCGCCGATCAGCAGAAGATCCCAGTAGGGCGCGACGACGGTGAAATCCAAACCTTGCATCGTGCTCTCCGGTCAGACGATGGCGAAGCGTTTGTCGAGCAGGTCGACGACCCGTGCGACCGCGTAGACCATGATCATGTATAGCAGGGCTGCAACGCCGAAGATCTCGAACGGCTTGTAGGTGGAGCCGATGAAGCGCTGGGCGGTGTAGGTCAGTTCGACGACTGAAATGGTCGACACCAGTGCGGATCCCTTCAACAAAGCAACTGTATTGACCCCGAGCGGCCGGATCATCAGCCGCGCGGCCTGCGGCAGCACGACCTTGCGCAAGGTCTGGAAACGGCTGAAGCCGATTGTACGGGCGGCCTCGGTCTGGCCCCTGTCGACCGCGACCAGCGCGCCACGGATCGATTCCGCCATATAGGCGCCGATGTTGAGGCCGAGGCCGATGACGCCGGCCGCGAATGGCTCCAGATTGATGCCGATCTGCGGGCCGCCGAAATAGAGCACGAAGAGCTGGATCAGGCACGGAGTGCCGCGAAACAGGCTGACATAGAGCGTGCCGATGGTCCGCAGGATCGCCGATCTCGACATCTTGGCGGCCGCGGCCAATGAAGCAGCCGCAAGGCCCAGGATAAGGGCCAGCACCGTGATCTCGATCGTCACCAGGGCGGCTTCCACGAAGAACGGGAAGACGCGCTGCATCAAGGAGAAATCCATGAAAGGGTCCAGCAGGAGTGACGCTCGGCCTCAGGCGGCTTTGGCCGCCTGAGGCCAGGAGTGATCAGCGGATGTCGCTGCCGACCCACTTCATCGAGATCTTTTCGTAGCTGCCGTCCGCCAGCATGTCGTCCAGCGCCTTCTGCATGGCAGCCTTCAATTCCGGATTGTCCTTGCGGATGGCGATGCCGATGGCGACAGCGCCGCCTTCGATATCGGGCGTGTTGAGCTTGCGGACTTTCTCACCCGTCTCCTTGACGGCAACCATGACCGGAATGTTGTCGACGACGATGGCATCGACGCGGCCGGCCCTCAGCTCCAGCAGCAGTTCCGGCAGGCCCTTGTAGGTGCGGATATCCCAGCCGCCCTTTTCGCGCGCCCATTTCTCGTGCGTTTCGCCCAGCGTCACGCCAATGGTCTTGCCCTTGAGGTCATCGAGGCTCTGCACCTTGGACGCCTCGTTGACGAAAACGGCGCGGCCGGCATGGTAGTAAGGCCCGACGAAATCGACCACCTTTTCGCGCTCCGGCGTGATCGTCATCGAGCCGACGACGGTGTCGTATTTGTTGGCGAGCAGGCCGGCGATGATGCCGTCCCAGGCCGTGGTGATGATGGTACCCTTGACGCCGATGCGCTCGGCGATGGCCTTGCCGATATCGGCGTCGAAGCCGACGACTTCATTCTGGTCGTTGACGAAGTTGAAGGGCGGATACTGACCGCTCATGGAAATCTTCAGCTCGCCCGCCGCCTTGATCTTCTCGAGGTCGTCGGCCCTGGCCGAAACGGTCGTGAGGGTCGACGCAAGCAGCAGGGCTGCAACGGCGATGCCGGAAAATACTCTGTTCATCTGATTTCCTGTCCTCTGGATGGCGCGCAAGGTTTGTTCTTGGGAGGCGTACGGACGCTTTCCTGACTTCAATGATTGCCTTTGCGGTATCATTGCGCAAATAGATAATGGGAATAGGGAGCATAGATATCAGGAATGGCACTGCCGCGCCCCGAACGGCTGGTCTGGGATCTGGACTGGAACCTTCTGCGGACGTTCGTCGTCATCGCGGAGGTCAAGAGCATCACGCGCGCCGCCGAGCGGCTGAACCTCAAGCAGCCCAGCGTCAGCAACGCCCTGCGGCGGCTGGAAGATCGGGTCGGTCGGCGGCTGGTCGAGCGCGACGCGACACGTTTCGAACTCACCGAGGTCGGACGCCTTCTCTACGAGCAGAGCGTCGAGGTGTTCGGCACCATATCGCAACTGCCGCTGCTGATGCGCGGCATCAGCGACGACGTCACCGGCCATGTGATGATCGCCACCGCAAGCCATGTCGTCTCGCCGCTCTTCGATCAGGCACTGTCGGAGTTTCACCGCAACTACCCGCGCGCCAGCATCACCATTTCGGTGGCGGCTAGCACCGAAGTCGCCAAGCAGGTGAGGGAGCGGCGTGCCTCCTTCGGCATCTGCCTGGTCAGCCAGCGCGATCCGGCGCTGGAATATGCGATGGTCTACCGCGAGTTCTTCGGCTTCTTCTGCGGGCCGCAGCACAGGCTCTACGGGCAAAAAGGACTGACGCTGGCCGATCTCAGGAATGAACCCTCGGTATCGTTCCAGACCGACCATATTTCGGATGCGTTGCGGCCGGTCGCGCTGTTGCGCAGCGAAGCCCGGCTGAACGCCGATGTCGTCGGCGTGTCCTCCAGCCTGGAAGAGGTACGGCGCATGATCGTCGCCGGGCTCGGCATCGGCCCGCTGCCGCTGCACGTGGCGCGGCGCGATGTGGCGGATGGAATGCTGTGGCGGCTGCCGCCCTACGATGCGCCGCCGGCCATCGACATCTTCCTGTTGCTCAATCCGGACAAGGCGATGAACCGCGCCGAGAAGGCGCTGCTGTCAGGGCTGCAGACGCTAATTGCCGAGACGCCGCTCGAGGACCGCATCTACCAAGGCTGACCGGTCTTCGCTTATTCATTCAGCAAGGCCGCCGCGCGGTTGCGCATCGGCTCGTCCAGCGCCACCGAGGCGCGCTGGGCGAGGTCGAAGCGCACGCTGGTCGTCCGGCTCGATGCCCGGACAACGCCGTCTAGCGAGCCCGACATAACCTGTTCGAAGGTGACTGACGTACGGCCGATCTTCACGACATGCGAGCGGATGGTGATGAGCGCACCGGCTTTCGTTTCATGCCGATAGTCGATTTCGGTGCGCACATCGGCCCATCCGATTTGCGACGCCTGGTTATCGTCCTGTCCGGCGATATGGCCGAGAAGCTGGAAGCTGGCATCGTCGAACATCGCCGCGTAGTGACGCACATTCACGTGCCCCATCACATCGCACATCCAGGGATGAGCGACGCCGACAAAGGTGACGAGAGATTTGCTCATGGGGATTTTGCTCCGTGGCCATCGACGATCGCGCCGACGCAATATCGAAACGCACGCCGACAGGCAAACGGTCTGCTGTCATGGCATCTTCAGGCCGGGAATGGCCTTCGCGCCTCGTATTCGTTAGCCGCGCCCTTGGCCGCCTCCATCAAACGGACTATCTCAGGGGAGGCGGCGTTTCCGCCACGGGGGTCGGCATGCTCAGAGTGCAGAAGGTCAAGGTCGACGAGATCTACGTGCCGACGGCGCGCAAGAAGACGCTGCATCCCGAGACCGTCCGCCATCTGGCCGAGGACATCCTGGAAAACGGCATGAAGACGCCGATCCAGGTCCGCCATGACGGCAAGCGCCATATCCTCGTCGAAGGCCTGCATCGGCTGGAGGCGGCAAAGTGGCTCGGCGAGACCGAGATAGAGGCCTATCTGGTGCAAGCCAAGCGTCACTGATACGTCCTTCGTTCGCCACCCAATCGGCGCACGCACCAACGTCGTCGCAAAATTTTCGCTGGCGGTGTCGGTTTGCGGTTCATCGGCTCGTCCTTGGGGCGGAAGCCAGATCAAACGCACTCCGAGGACACCACCATGACCACCAAGCTCGACATCGCTCCCGCCACCGACCGCGAACTGGTCCTTGCCCGCATCATCGATGCGCCGCGCGAAAACGTCTATCGCTGCTGGACCGACCCGAAACTGGTGACGCAGTGGTTCGCGCCAAAGCCGTGGACGACGCCACGCGCCGAAATGGATGTGCGCAGCGGCGGCTCGAGCCTTGTCGTCATGGCAGGCCCCGACGGCAACGAATTTCCCAACCCGGGTGTCTTCCTCGAAGTCATTCCCGGCAAGAAGATCGTCTTCACCGACGCCTACACAAAGGCATGGGAGCCATCGGAAAAGCCGTTCATGACCGGCGTGCTGACCTTCGAGGACGAAGGCAACGGCAAGACCCGCTACATCGCGAGGGTCAGGCACTGGAGCGCTGCCGACCGCGAGCAGCACGAGAAGATGGGTTTCCACGAGGGCTGGGGCCAGTGCACCGACCAACTCGAACAACTCGCCAAGGGACTTTGACGACGGCCGCCCCGAAGACAATCGCGTTGGGGCTTAAGAAGCCTTGGCGCGGCGCGGCTGCCTGAGATGTTTGATGCCTCTCATCTCGACGAAGTTCGTCGCCGCCTCCCAGAGATAGTCGCCATAGAGAAACGGCTCGAAGGGCTCAGTGCCCGCCAGCGGCAGAGGCGCGATCTCGGCATCGACGCGTGGTTCGTAGAAGAACGGGATCGAGAAGCGTGCTGTCTTCGGCGCAATCACCCGATGCCGCGTCGCCCGGACGCGCCCGCCGGTCCAGCGCTCCAGCAACTGGCCGAAATTGACCGCCAGCGTGCCGTTGGCCGGTGGCACGTCGATCCATTCGCCGGCGAGGGTCTTTGCCTGCAAGCCCTCGACGCCGTCCTGCGCCAGCAAGGTGACGAAACCTGAATCGGCATGCTCGCGGCCTATGATGGCGCGAGTCTCGCCCTTGTGGACAACCGAAAATTCCGGCCCACTGGTGTCGACCCCGGCATTGGCGTCCCGCAGGGGATAACGGATCAGCCGTAGCGTCGAGATGCCATGGTCGAAATTGGCATCGAAGATCGTTTCCGGCAGGCCAAGCCCGCGGGCGATCGAGCGCATCAGCGCGTTGCCCACCATCTCCATCGCGCGGTAGTAATCCGCTGCCGCCGCACGCCAGCCGGGCAGGGCGTCTTCGGCCGGCAAGGGCGTCGGCTCGCACAACGGATCGTCGGAAGCCGGGACATCAGCCGCATGGGCAAGGTCCGGTCCCATGTCGATGCCTTCCTTGTAGGAGACGGCGGTCGGCTGCAGCGGGAACCAGCCGCGATAGAAATTGTTTTTCGTGCGGTCGAAATTCCAGCGCAGCAGTTTCTGTTTCTCGGCGTCGGCAAGCGAGAAGATGCGCAGCACTTGCGCGCGTTTGTCCGGCGTCAGCCAATCGTCGCCGGGAAAGTCCCGGACCGCCATGAAGCCGATCCCGGAGGCGGCAGCCATGATCCTGGCGTCGATGCGGTCGCGAGCGGGCGAGGGCGGCCCGAACAGGTCCGCAATGCCGATGGTTTCGATGTCCGGCGTCATGGCTCCAGTTCCACCCGCATCACCATAATCGATGGTGTTGTATCAAAGCTTTTCAATTGACCCAATCGGCCTCACCGCTACCTTGTCGCTTATTCTCTCAACCAATGGATCCGGGCGATGGCAAGATATGAGGGCGGATGCCTGTGCAAGGCGGTGCGCTACCGCACCGACGCGGCGCCCATCAACGAACGCATCTGCCACTGCCGGGTTTGCCAGAAGGCGATCGGTGCCGCCTTCAACGCACGCGTGCTGTTTCGCATCGACGATTTGACGGTCGATGGGCCATTGGCGACGATAAACTCCTCGCCAGATCTCAAGCGCGGCTTTTGTCCGGGCTGCGGCACGACGATGTTCTCCCGGCGCGATTCCGCTGATATCATCGGCGTCACCACTGGTTCGCTCGACGATCCCTCTGTTTTCAAACCGCAAATGCATATTTTCACGGCCTCGAAGCAGCCCTGGCTGGTGCTCGATGACGGCCTGCCGCAGCACGAAGGCGCCCCGCCGCCAGGCTGAGTTTTTCCCTTCTCCGACCATGCCGGAAAGGGGGATCCGGCATGGCGGATCGTCCACCGTCCGGCTCTTCGCATGCTCAGGGCGCTCAGGGCGCTCAGGGCGTTCAGGGCGTTCAAAGCTCGAAAAGCCAAGCAATTGGCTTTTCGTCCGCTGCGCGGACCGCATTTCACCCTGGACAAAATTTAATCCAAATCAACACGAGATAGCCGGCAAAGCGTCATTGGCGGGCCATCTTTGTCTCCCTATTTAAGGGGCGCGGGCACGGCATTCGAGGAGACGACGGATGAACGACAGCATCAGCACCCTGGACGAGCTTTTGAGCGATCCGATGGTCCTGCTTGTGATGGAGCGCGATCGTGTGCGCCCCGAACAGGTGCGCATGCTGCTCGAACGGGTTCGCCGGCCTTCCGTCGATGAACCTGAGGTGCCGCCGGCGCATGTGATCGCCAGGACATGCCAGAAACTCTGGCTCTGCCCGTGATCGCCTTGCGGTTTTCCCTATGACTTCAAGCCGGCCCCAAGGTGGGTCGGTTTTGAATCGCGTGCATCTCGGCACCAGCTTACAAATCCGTAAATTGATTATCCGGCCCATGACGATAAGGCTTGCCTCGGATTGACCGACGCTGGTCGGTCCGCGCAAGTCCGATCTCTCACGCATGGAATTCGACATTGGCCGACATCTGCACTCAAGGCCTGGATACGGGCTTCGTCGGCCTGGGGTTCGCCAAGGTGGCGTTCCTCGGCGTGGTGCAAGGCATCACCGAATTGCTGCCGATTTCCTCCACCGCCCATATGCGCATCGTGCCGGCCGTGCTCGGCTGGCAGGATCCCGGTTCCGCCTTCTCCGCCGCCATGCAGCTTGCGGCCCTTGCCGCGGTGGTCAGCTATTTCTGGAGTGACGTCAGGGATATCCTGTTTGGGTCGCTCGACGCGCTGGCACGACGCGATTTCGCTGACCGGCATTTCAAGCTGGCGCTGTGGATCGTGCTGGCGACGATCCCGATCGTCATCGCCGGCGTGGCGCTGTCGGGTGTGCTCAACGCCTGCAATTCGCCGCTGCGCAGCCTGACGGTGATCGGTTGGGCATGCATCGCCATGGCGATCCTGCTGGCGCTGGCCGAGATCTTTGCACGTCACCGGCGCACCATGGTCGAAGCCTCGCTGAGCGACGCGCTGCTCGTCGGCATCGCCCAGATCGGCGCGCTGATTCCGGGCGTCTCGCGCTCGGGCTCGACGCTGACGGCGGCACTGGGGCTCGGCTTCAAGCGCGCCGAGGCGGCGCGCTTCTCCTTCCTGCTCGGGCTGCCCGCGATCGCACTCGCTGGCCTCAAGGAGCTTTGGGAGCTGCACAAGGTCCATCTCGACGCCCATGGCTGGTCGATCCTCGCCGTCGGGCTGGTCGTCGCCTCGATCTCCGCCTTCTTCGCCATATGGGGGCTGATGCACGTGCTGGAGCGTTTTTCGGCCTGGCCGTTCGTCATCTATCGCGGCCTGCTCGGCGTCGTCCTGCTGCTGGGCGTGGCGATGGGATGGCTCGTCTAGGGCACTTTCACAGTATCGCTTGAAACGGGCTATATCCGTACCGGATCATCGAACTGGATTCCGGTACGCGCATGGATTTTCTGACCTTTCTGCAATCGGTGCCGCTGCTGCTGGCGCTGGCCAAGGGCGCACTGCCGTCGGTGGCGGCACTCGGCATGGGGTTGGGCCAGTGGGTTGCCTCGCTACCGCCATGCCGGGACTTCGCCTTCGAGGCGACCAGCTATCTCGTTTGCGAGGTCGACCCGAAACGATATCAGGTCGAACTGTTCTGGAAGGATCCGGCAGGCAAGCCTTTTCAGTCGCTGCACAATCTCCATGCCGCGCAGCAGGCGGCCGGGCGCACGATGTTGTTTGGCATCAACGCCGGCATGTATCATCCGAACCTCGCGCCGGTCGGTCTCTATGTCGAGCATGGCCAGGAAATAGCCTCGGTGAAGACGGGATCGGGAAGCGGCAATTTCTCCCTGCAGCCGAACGGTATTTTCTACATGCGCGACGGCAAGGCCGCGGTCCGCGCCACCAGGGATTTTGTCAAAAGGCGCCCTTCCGTCGACTATGCGACGCAATCCGGGCCGATGCTGGTGATCGATGGCCAGTTGCATCCGAAATTCCAGGCCGACAGCACCTCGCGAAAAACCCGCGACGGTGTCGGGGTGCGAAAGGACGGCGCCGCGGTCTTTGCGATTTCGAACGGCACGGTGACCTTCCATGCCTTCGCCCGGCTCTTCCGCGACGCTCTCGGCTGCGACAATGCGCTGTTCCTCGACGGCACGATATCCAGCCTGTTTGCGCCTGCCATCGGCCGCAACGACGACTACTGGAATCTGGGGCCGATGATCGGGGTCTTCAGGAAGAATGGCTAGCGCCCGAACTCTCTTCCCGGCTCCCGCTTGGCCGTTGCGGACCCCGTTCGCCAACCTTCGCTCCGACTAATAATCTTTGATTCAAACTTTATTGGTAATTTCTCATTCATAAATGATCCGGTTTGTCCGTTGGCTGTCGTTTTGCCCTCGGTCTGTTGTGTTTTGAGTACAGGTCCAGATGCGGATTCCGGGCGTCGTCAGTTTTTTGATTGCATCGTTGTGCCTTGCCGGCTGCTCGTCGACAGCCGGCGTCGATGCGCTGGATTTGCCATCGAGCGAAACCACCAGTTCCGTGATCCGGCCGCCGGCACCGATCGCCGCTGCTCCGGCGGCAAGGGGTAACAGGGCGGCAAGGGCCGAATTGGCTCCCATGTCTGGCAACGGTCCGGGTGAAAAAACGCGCCCGTTCGGCTTGGCGGAGGAGGAAGAGACGGGGGTTTTTGCCGCGCCCGATGTGCCTGATCCCCAGGTGCCTGATGTCGGCGGGCTGCCGGTCGAGCCGGCAGCCTTGGTGTCGCCGCCAAAACTATTGACCCGCGCCGCTCCGGCCATGCTTGCGGGGCCACTCACCCGTTATGGTTTTCGCGACGCCAAGCCGATCAATTTCGGCAAGGCTTCGCCGCGCCACCTCGCCGTGCACGGCGTCGACGTCTCGCGCTGGCAAGGCGACGTCAACTGGGGCAAGCTGCGCGCCCAGGGCGCCAACTTCGCCTACATCAAGGCGACAGACGGCGGCGACCATCTCGATCCGATGTTCATGAAGAACTGGCGCAATGCCGACGCTGCCGGCTTGAGGCGCGGCGCCTATCACTTCTTCTACTGGTGCCGCACCGCCGGCGAACAGGCCGACTGGTTCATCCGCAACGTGCCGAAGATGGACGGCGCGCTGCCGCCGGTCATCGACGTCGAATGGAATGGCGAATCCAGTTGCAAGCGGCGGCCGTCGCGCGAAAAGGTGCTGGAGAAGATGCAGGTGTTCATGGACAGGCTGGAGCGCCATTACGGCCAGCGGCCCATCATCTACACCGCGCCCGACTTCTATCGCGACAATCTGCGTGGCGCCTTCCTCGATTATCCGTTCTGGCTGCGGGCCGTGGCGCGGCACCCGTCAAAGGTCTACCCTGACCGCAAATGGGTGTTCTGGCAGTATTCCGGCTCCGGCCTGTCGCACGGGGTCACCGGCCGCATCGACCTCAACGTCTTCCATGGCGACGAACGCGCCTGGCGCGCCTTTGCCGGCGGTGGACGGATTTCCGTCGCCGACGCCGACTGAAACAGCCCATCAGGCCCGGCGTATTTCGCTCTCCCTGATATCCGCCGTCTGGGCCAGCACCCAGTCGCGGAACACCCTGATCTTCGGCGCGTTGCGGCTCCGTTCAGGCCCCGCTCGCGCCGCCTGCTTGACCGCCGTTGCCTGTCGGACCACTTCCTGCGCGATATCGGCATGCTCGACGGACACGTTCCCAACGGCAGCATCCGCTGAGGCTGGTCCTTTGACCGACGTAGAGTGCAAGGGAGGGAAAGATGGGTGTGTCATCACAGGATCTGGCGAAGAGCCGTCAAACGATCAGTGCCTATGAGGACTATGCGGAGCAATACGATGCCATCGTACGCCATGTTCCCAACGAGAGGGAGCAGGCGTCGCTGAAGCGCCTTGTGGCGATCGCCGGCGCAAGTGGCCGGATTCTGGAAGTCGGGTCGGGACCCGGATACGATGCGGACTTTCTGGAGACTTTGGGCGTCAAGGTTCGGCGCACCGACGCGACCAGGCGGTTTCTGGAGCTGCAGGCCGCGCGCGGCAAGCACGGCGAACTCCTCGATCTCATCACCGATGATCTCGGCGGTCCCTATGACGCGGTCCTGGCCCTGTGCGTGTTGATCCATGTGCCGCGCGACCAGACCGACCAGGTGCTTGCCAGGATAGCCGGGTCGCTGCGGCCGGGCGGCGTCTTCCTCGTCTCGATGCGCAATGGCGATGGCGAGACATCGGGCGAGTATCACACGGTCTACTGGCGCAGGGACGACTTCGCGGCCCGTCTCGAAAGTGCCGGGCTGGTCCTCATCAGGGACGATTTCAACGTTGGCCGTGATCGCGAAGAATGGAACACGTTCCTGGCCGTGAGGCCGTCATGACGCGCCGCGGGCTGTTGCCGTTTGGGCTGCTCAGCCTTCTGTCGCGTCGGCTGAACGCCGGTGCCTGTCCGCGATGAGCAGTCGCCCCATATGCCCACCCTATCTGCGTGACCGGCGACGCGATTCATCAAGGGTGGCATAGGCCAGGACTGCGGAGAATGACCCGAAACAGACTAGCACTGCGGTGATAACCATGAGGTCGTAAGTCGACATGCTCGTTCTCCCTTCGATAAGTGTCGAGGAGACAGCATGAGCGGTGCATGTGCGTTGATCTGGATCAACGGAAGACAGTCATTTCTTTCTGGAGAGGCGCCTTCTCGAAAATACAAGACTTTGGCGTCGCCTTGCTGTCTATGTGCAGGCTCCTGCACTCCTGGGGGGAGACGAGTTGGAACTCAAGATTATGCTTGTCGGCTTTGCCTGCGTGGTCGCCGGCATGCTGTCGCTCATCACCTTCCTGAAATGGCGCGAGGTGAAGGCACTCAGCCGCTGGTTGCCGGTGCCGGGAAAGATCATCTCCTCGCGCGTCGAAGCCCGTGAAGTGAGACGCTCTGGCGTTGGCTCGGACAGCACCGACACCACCGAAATGCGCAATTTTCCGGCGATCACCTTCGAATACAAGGTCGGCGGCAAGAAATTTCAAAGCTCGCGCTACAGCGTGAAGGAGAATTTGGGGAATTTCGAAGTCAAGGAGACCCTTGCCCAGTTTCCTCGCGGCGCGGAGGTGACTGTCTTCTACAACCCGGCCGATCCGAGCAAAGCCGTGATCGAGCGCACCATGCCGGACGGCGCCTTCAAGTTCATGGTCCAGCTTTCGGCCGGATTGGTGGTCGGCGCGCTGGTGCTGGTGTTTTCCGTCGGCGGTCTGCTGGAGGCGATCGGCCCGCATCTGCCTAAGCCGCAGAACCTCGGCGCGGGAGCGTTGCTGCTGTTCATGGGCCTGATGATCCTGCGCATGGGTTTCGCCCAGAAATCGTTGGCCGAGCAGGCGGCAAAATGGCCGGTCACGGCCGGCCGCATCGATGCCTCGGGCCTGCAGGCGCTCAAAAGCCATTCAGGCTATCGACGCTGGCGCACGGTCTTCAAATCCCGCATCGTCTACTCCTATGGCGTCGACGGCCAGCGCTACAGCGCCGATCGCGTCACCTTCGGCGGAACAGTGACGGCTTCGCTGCCCGGCCTCGTCGGCGGCCAGGCACGGCAGTATGTCGAGGGCAGCAAGGTCGACGTCCACTATGACCCCGCCAACCCCGCCTCGGCGGTGCTCGAATGCCGGGTGCGCGGGCTCTGGCTGCTGTGGGTCTGTTCGGCTGGCTTTCTCGGCGGCGCTGCGTTTCTGATCGGACTGTTCTGAGCCGACGGACGCCTTCAGCAGCGGACGAGGGGTCCGCTATCGAAGCCAGGCCAGGTGAACCGCAGCGTACCGCCATGCCTGACGATACGGATGACGCGCGTGAACGGTTCCTCGAGCGACGGGTGCGACCCGTAGCACTGGCTTGCATGCACCACCCAGCCGGTCGGGCTTTTGCGAAACGTCGCGTGCTCGCAGCCGAACTTGGGAAGCGAAAGCGACGCCCGATCCACGGTGAACACAGTCTGACGTTGGACGTCGGCGGTCGCCCTGCAGTTCAGCCTGTCGCCGGACCATGTCCCGACATAGGGCGCCGCAGCCAATGCCGGGCCAACCGCGAATGCGGACATCGCCATCGTCATCACCAAACGCCGCATCATCTGTCTCCTGGGCCGCTGTGCTCGACCATACAGATTGTTGTGATTTGTGCGGGCAAGTTTTCGTCCGGGTATGGATAAGGCGGCCGTTCCGGATTTCGCTTATGCTTTTGCGCGGATGATGCGACTGTGCGGCCCCAGGCAATGCTTTCCCAGAGACATCTGATGATCATACGCAAACTGGCCTTCGTTCTCCTGGGTCTGCTCGGCCCGATGCAAGCCGCCGACGCAAAAGAATGCCTTCTCAGCCACGCCACCTATCGCGAGCCGCGCTCGGGCGCTGTCATGCAATTCCGGCCGCTCGCCAACGAGCCGGCGGCGCTGACGGCGCAAGTCTTTTCGCTGACCGTGCCCAACACGGACAAAAACCTGCCGGCCGACATCACCTGGACCAACGGCAGGAATTCCTTTCCGCTCGGCACCATCCGCCACACCTGCACCGACGACGACCGCGAAGCGGGCCTGCAAGACGGCAGCGGACTGTGCAGGATTTGGATGGGCCAAGTCTATGCCTTGACCGGTGGCGGCGCTGAGCAGCTGAACTCGCGCGAAGCGACGCCGGCGCCGAAAGGGCTGCTCTTGCCTGATTTCGGCGTGGCTTTCACTGAAGGAGCCGATTTCGCCAATGCCAATCCCGCCGGCTCGGCGTGGGATGCCTTCACCTTGACAGGATGCAGCGATGAATAGCGCCATGAGATCGATCATCTGGGCCAGCGCCCTGCTTGCATCCGCGACGACAATCACGGCGGCGCGTGCGGACGAGCCGGCGCCATCGCGCCCGCCCATCGACAAATGCGTCTGGGAAAGGCTGACGGACAAAAATGTCGGGCTGGCCGCCTGGGCGCAGCGCTGCGATTTCGGCTTCCGCCAGATCCATTTCGAGTTCGTCGGCAACGCACTCGCCATCAAATACAGCGATGGCGGCGCGGCCGATCCTCTTGTCGAGGTCTTCGACATCCAGCCAGGCGAAACCGCCGAGGCCGCGTTGCAGCGCCTGTTCCTGGAAAAGACTGACAAGGCCGTCACCGTCCGCTGCGTGCTGACGCCTTACACCGAGGGCACCGTGCCCGCCAACGTCAAACGCTACACATTCAGCCCGGACGCCGCCTACGCGAAAGAATTGAAAGCGCTTGCCAATCCCGACGAGGTTCCAGAACCGCCCTGCAGCGACTGGGGCGAAATGCCTGACGGCATCCAATATTTCGAGGTGCCGGCGGGTGAGGCACGAAAAGTGCTGTTTGTCCGGATCGGCCAGGACGAGCCGCTGTTTGACGAGCAGACGCTGCGGGTGTTGCCGGCGGGGTAGGCGCTGGGATTCTGATCCAGATTGAGTGGATCGCGCGGTCTGCCTTCTATGCCTCTACGTACTCGGCGAGGCTGACACCCTTGGGCACATCCAGCCCATCGGCTCGCAAACCTTCGATGTGAAAGCGAATTGCGTCGCGAATATCGGTTTCCACCTCAGACACCGTCGCACCGGTCGCGATGCAGCCGGGTAGGTCCGGCACATAGGCAGAAAAGTTATTTCCTGCTTTTTCAATGACTACCGCGTAACGGATGTCAGTACTCCCTTAATTGGACTAAACTCAACCAACTTGGACGCCGACACCGCAGCCTGCCATACGATTGCCTCCTATTATCATGCCGCCGAGCTGGATGTTGCTGTTGTTAAATTTGACGGGCACCGGTGCAGCCATATCACCTGTAAAGAAGCAGAAGACGACGTTTTCCTCAGCGGGGATTCCAAATTCGGCAGAGATGTTCTCGTCCTCTCGGTTCAACATTTTCCGATCTTTGAATTCGATTCTGATGTTAACTCGATGGATAGCTGATTTGAATAAGAGCGTCCGGGCGGCCGGAGGTGCCTCAATATCATCTACATTTATTCTAGATATCCAATCATTTTTCCGCATTTCGAATACCCTATTCATGCAAATGTCGTATATATTCAAAGAAAGGGTATCATATCCAAATTCGTCTTTTTCAAAATAGATTACGTCTATCCCTCCTACGCGAAGCATACTGTTGCATTGATAGGCGTAATTTCCACCGCAAACGAAAACGGTGTGTTTCCTTCGCCACTGAAAGCTACTTTGGACAAAGGTATGGCTGGGCCGCTTGAGGCTCATAAGTTGATCGTTTGTGAACGCTCCCGAATCCGCGGCAGCGTGATGTTCGGCACACAATGCGATCATGCCCTGTTGATCGTGATGGTTTTGCTCAGCCCAGGTAGGATTGAAGTGGTGATATTCCAAGTGTGGAGAGCCGCACATCGGGCATCCGAAGCCGACTTCCGCTCGAAGCCGTCGTCGAACGTCAACGGGCGGCGTTCTTGAGATCGGTTTAACTTCTGACATGAGTGCTCCGGTTGTATTGTTTAGCAAATTATGTCGTACCCTTTTTGTTCCCTTTGCCATTTCGGCCCGATCTTGCGACCGGGCCGATGATGTTGCGTTTTAGCGCCTCAGAATTTTCTCAGCTGCACCCGCTCGTGGCGCCGCACGTATCGCACTTCTCGCAAGTCCCGTTCCGCACCATCGTAAAGTTCTGGCACTCGGAGCAGGAATTGCCGGTGTAGCCCTGGAGCAGCGACCTGGCGCGGCGGTCGTTGGCGAGTTTCTTGGCTTCGGCCGCCTCAACGGCTGCGGCGTCGGTGAACAATCCCGCCGTGGCGTCCGAAGCAACACCCGCCGCGTCCTCGAAGGCGATGTCCTCGGCCAGTTCCTTCGCCCTCTCCTCATAGTCGCGCTTGTAGGCGACCGCTTCGTCGCTGGCCGGTTTCAGGGCCAGCACGTTGGAGCCGGAGAAGGCGGTCGGAGCCGAGCGGGCAGGGGCGCCCGAGGGAGCCGCGAAGCCTTTCGGATCATTGCCGCTGACGCGCGACACCAGCTTCACCGGCGAGGCGCCGCGGGTCAGGCCCTTGGAGACCGCGTCGGTCTTGCCTTCGCTGATGCCACGGCCAAGTGCGGTGTTGGAAAAGTCCGACTGGTCGACATGGGCGAGGTCGTTGCGGCCGAGATAGGAGATCGCCAACTCGCGGAACACGTAGTCGAGGATCGACGTCGCGCTCTTGATGGCGTCGTTGCCTTGCACCATGCCGGCCGGCTCGAACTTGGTAAAGGTGAAGGCGTGCACATATTCGTCGAGCGGCACGCCATATTGCAGGCCGAGCGAGATGGCGATGGCGAAGTTGTTGAGAAGGCCACGCAGCGTCGCGCCTTCCTTGTTCATGTCGATGAAGATCTCGCCGAGACGGCCATCGTCATATTCGCCGGTGCGCAGGAAGATGGTGTTGCCACCGATCTTGGCCTTTTGGGTATAGCCCTTGCGGCGGCCGGGCAGCTTTTCCTGCTCGCGCGACACGCGCTCGATGATGCGCTCGACGATCCGCTCGGTGATCTGCGCCGCGCGCGCCGCCGCCGGCGCCGCGATCAGCTGCTCAAGCGCTTCGTCCTCATCGTCCTCGCCATCGGCGAGCAGCGAGGAGTTGAGCGGCTGCGACAGCTTCGAGCCGTCGCGGTAGAGCGCGTTGGCCTTCAGCGCCAGCTTCCACGACAGCATGTAGGCGCCCTTGGCGTCTTCCACCGTCGCATCGTTGGGCATGTTGATGGTCTTCGAGATGGCGCCGGAGATGAAGGGCTGCGCCGCCGCCATCATCTGGATGTGGCTGTTGATCGACAGCGAGCGCTTGCCGATCTTGCCGCACGGGCTGGCGCAGTCGAACACCGCCAGGTGTTCGGCCTTGAGGAAGGGCGCGCCTTCCAGCGTCATGGCACCGCAGACATGGATGTTGGCGGCCTCGATGTCCTTCCTGGAAAAGCCGAGCGCCGGCAGGATCTCGAACGAGAAATCGTTGAGCTGCTCGTCGGTGAAGCCGAACGTCTCCTTCACCCAGTCGGCGCCAAGCGTCCACTGGTTGAAGACGAACTTGATGTCGAAGGCCGACTTCAAGGCTGCGTTGAGCGCCGCGATCTTCTCATCGGTGAAACCCTTGGCCTTGAGCGCGCCGGGGTTGATTGCCGGTGCCTGGTTGAGGTTGCCGTGGCCGACCGCATAGGCCTCCATCTCGCCGATCTGGGCTTCGGAGTAGCCGAGCGTGCGCAGCGCTTCCGGCACGGCGCGGTTGATGATCTTGAAGTAGCCGCCGCCGGCCAGCTTCTTGAACTTCACCAGGGCGAAGTCGGGCTCGATGCCGGTGGTGTCGCAATCCATGACCAGGCCGATCGTGCCGGTCGGCGCGATCACGGTTGCCTGCGCGTTGCGGTAGCCATGCTCCTCGCCAAGCTCGATGGCGCGGTCCCAGGCGGCCTTGGCGTGGGTCGCGAGGTCCTGCTGCTTCAGGTCGGAAGCGACCAGCGGCACCGGGTTGACGGCGAGCTTCTCATAGCCCTGCTTCTCGCCATAGGCGGCACGGCGATGGTTGCGCATGACGCGCAGCATGTTTTGCGCATTGCGGTCGTAGTCGGCGAAGGCGCCGAGTTCGGAAGCCATCTCGGCCGAGGTCGCATAGGCGACACCGGTCATAACAGCGGTGAGGGCGGCGCAGATCGCGCGGCCTTCGTCGGAGTCATAGGGAATGCCTGAGGTCATCAGCAGGCCGCCAATGTTGGCGTAGCCGAGGCCGAGCGTGCGATACTCATACGACTGCTTGGCGATCTCCTTCGACGGGAACTGCGCCATCATCACCGAGATTTCGAGAACGATGGTCCACAGCCGCACCGTGTGCTCATAGGCAGCGATGTCGATGGTGCCGTCGGCGTTGCGGTAGGGCAGCAGGTTGATCGATGCCAGGTTGCACGCCGTGTCGTCGAGGAACATGTATTCCGAGCACGGGTTGGACGCCCGGATCGCACCGGCGGAAGCGCAGGTGTGCCAGTCGTTCATCGTCGTGTTGAAGTGCAGGCCTGGATCGGCCGACGCCCAGGCGGCATAGCCGATCTTTTCCCACAGGTCCCTGGCCTTCAGCGTCTTCATCACCTTGCCGTCCTTGCGGGCGGTCAGGTGCCAGTCGGCATCGTCCTCGACGGCGCGCAGGAAATTGTCCTTCAGCGACACCGAATTGTTGGAGTTCTGGCCCGAAACCGTGAGGTAGGCATCCGAATCCCAGTCGGTGTCGTAGGTCTTGAACGACATCGACGAATAGCCCTGCTTGGCGAACTGGATGACGCGGTAGATGTAGTTCTCCGGCACGGCGGACTTCTTGGCCGCCTTGATCTCGCGCTTCAGCGCGGTGTTGATCGACGGGTCGAAGCAGTCGTCGCCATTGCCTTCGCAATTGACGCAGGCCTTCATGATCGCTTCGAGATGCTTCTTGACGATCTTGGAGCCGGTCACCAGCGAGGCGACCTTCTGCTCTTCATTGACCTTCCAGTCGATGAATTCCTCGATATCGGGGTGGTCGGCGTCGACAATGACCATTTTCGCGGCGCGGCGCGTCGTGCCGCCCGACTTGATGGCGCCCGCCGCGCGGTCGCCGATCTTGAGGAAGCTCATCAGGCCTGACGAGCGGCCGCCGCCAGACAGCTTTTCGCCTTCGCCGCGCAGCAGCGAGAAGTTGGAACCGGTGCCGGAGCCGTATTTGAACAGGCGCGCTTCACGCACCCACAGGTCCATGATGCCGCCCTCGTTGACGAGGTCGTCCTGCACGCCCTGGATGAAGCAGGCATGCGGCTGCGGATGCTCGTAGGAGGACTTCGACTTGGTCAGCTTGCCGGTGAAGGGGTCGACATAGAAGTGGCCCTGGCTCGGGCCGTCGATGCCATAGGCCCAATGCAGGCCGGTGTTGAACCATTGCGGCGAATTCGGCGCCACGCGCTGGGTGGCCAGCATATAGGCAAGCTCGTCACGGAAGGCGCGCGCGTCTTCCTCCGACGCCTTGAAGTAGCCGCCCTTCCAGCCCCAATAGGTCCAGGTGCCGGCCAGCCGGTCGAAGACCTGGCGCGCGTCGATCTCGGAACCATAGCGCTCGGCTTCCGGCAGCTTGGCGAGTTCGGCCTCGTCGGCGACGGAGCGCCACAGGAAGGAGGGGACGTCGTTCTCTTCGATCTTCTTCAGGCGCGCGGGGACGCCGGCCTTGCGGAAATACTTCTGCGCCAGGATGTCGGCGGCAACCTGGGAGAATTGCGCCGGCACGTCGATATTGTCCAAACGGAACACCACCGAGCCATCGGGATTCTTGATCTCCGAAAGCGCCTTGCGGAATTCGATCTCCGCATAGGCAGATTGTCCTGGCTTGGTGAAACGACGCTCGATGCGCATTGGTCCGGTCCCTTTTGTCTATATATAGCGCTTTTCCCCAGGGATTTCTGCCCCCGATGCGAAACGCGCATGTCCGCCGTCTGCCGGCGTTCGAAAACGGCCGGCTCTCCATTTTGCAGTCTCCGCCGGCCCTGCTGGTCAAACTCCTTGCGAAGTGCCTGTCCAACGCGCCGACGAACCCGCGGGTCCCTCAAAACTGATTTTTTCCGATTCCCTCGCTGGAGGGAAATTCACACTATCTAGCGCCGAACCTACCTGCAAACACTAAATATAGTATTAACAGACAATTTATTCCAGTCCGACAATTGTCCCTATCGTCCCCAACCACCCCACAATCCCAACGCTTCCGCCGGCCTCGTAAACAGGCGGAAATGCGGGTAAAAACGCACATAATCCGGGAAAAAGACCGGGCTCAAAACTTTCCGGTCGCACTCTCAACAGGAGCGCATGGCCTATAAAAGGCGACTCGTTTTGCGCCGTCAAGGATTCGTTTGCGTAGCTTTTGTGACCCCAACATCTTGTGTGTCACATATGTGGATAACGGGGATAGAATGGCGGTGCGGCGATCGCGATTTTGTCGCTGGATGGCAACGCAGATGCGGCAACGATCCAAAGTGTCGTGAGGGGCGGCCCAGGCACGGGCTTGCCAACCCCAGGTCCCGGCAGGATCAGCCGTAATGCAGTCGGGGTTTTGGTTCGGTGCTGGTGAACTGCACCCCGATACGGTCGTTGCGACGCCAGCGGACCTCGCACCGATAGGCAATGCCGTCGAGCGGCACATAGAGCAGGAAGCGATCGGGAATCCGGGCTTCGAGCGGCACCTTCAGTTCGGCGCCGCCTTCGTGCTGATTGCGCAGCGTGCAACCGACCTCCGAGTTCTGAATTCCGGTGATGATCGAGCCGCCCTTGAGCACGCGCGGACGACGCTCGCGCTGCGGCTCGTCGGATTCGTTCGGGATTGGGTTTGCAGGCTTCGCCATTGGTTATACGCCGGATTGGCGTATCCCTAACACCCAATTGTTAGCGAACCGTTCATCTCACATCGCAGGGTTGTGATCAATCTGCGGCGCACGCAGGAAGGGAGTTTCGGCTGATCAGGGGAAGCTATGCGGGTCGGCGCAGAAATAGGCGATGATCTGGCAAAGATCGGGTTCGTTGATCATGCGCACCGCTTCGCTGGAACTGACCCATTTGCGGGTGCGGGAATGTTTTTCCTTCCAGCGGTCGGCGATCTTGTCGACATGCAGCGGGAACACCAGCACCTCGCACGGCACTTCTTCGCCGGAAGCCAGTACCTTGGCATAGAAGTAACGGCCGGCTTCGAGATGGGAGACGCTCCCGCGCAGCCCGGCTTCCTCGCCGGCCTCGCGCGCTGCGGCCTCGCAGAGCGGCTCCCTGGCCTCGGGCCAGCCCTTGGGAAGCACCCAGCGACCGGTATCGCGGCTGGTGATCAGCATGATCTCGACGCCGTTCCCGGTATCGCGCCAGGGCAGGGCGGCAACCTGCAGACGGCACGGCGCCGTGCCGAAGAGCCGTCGGACCCTTTCGACCAGATGATTGTGCGTCGTTGGCCTCGTCAACATCGAAGAAGCTAGCCCCAGCCTCCAGAATCGTTTGCCGTCTCACGAATCTTACGGCTAATTGTCGGCAATAAAAGTAAAAAATTTCACTCGTCTGGCCGATTTGCGCCAATAGACGTCGATTTCGCAAAATATCTGGCCTGCCGGGCCCGTTTGCGAAAGCAAATCACGCCCGGTGCAAGCTGCTGGTATGTAACAGGCAGGTTGTCGCGAATCAGCCGGCGTGGTCGTCGGCGATCGGCTTCTGATAGGTGAAGCCCATGTCCCACGGGAAATAGATCCAGGTGTCCTGGCTGACTTCGGTGACGAAAGTATCGACCAGCGGCCGACCTTTCGGCTTGGCGTAGACGGTGGCGAAATGCGCCTTGGGCATCATCGCGCGCACGATGCCCGCCGTCTTGCCGGTGTCGGTGAGGTCGTCGATGATCAGCACGCCGGCGCCGTCTTCGGCGAGCAGGGCAGGGGTGATCTCCTTGAGGACCTGCAACTGCCCCTGGCTGGTGTAGTCGTGGTAGGAGGCGACACAGACCGTCTCGATGACGCGGATGCCGAGTTCGCGCGAGATGATCGCTGCGGGGACCAGCCCGCCTCGCGTGATGCAGACGATCGCTTTCCACTGCCCCTTGTTGGCGCCGGCTAGCCGCCAGGCGAGCGCGCGGGCGTCACGATGGAACTGGTCCCAGGAGACAGGAAAGGCTTTTTCGGGAAGGGACATGTCGCGCACTCCGCAGCACGCGGGGATCGCGCGCAAGAAAACAGGGGGAATGCGCGCGGAATTAACTGGAAAGCCCCCATCTTGGCAAGAGTAGGGGCCTTGGCAAAGGGCAGGGCTCAGCGATCGCTGTGGACTTAAGGTGTGTCGCGTCGAAACGGATTCAGGCGACGCGCTTCAAGTCTCTGTTTGCATGCATGTCGTTGTCTCAAAACCGGAGCCAATTTGAGCGACATGCATCAGCGTGACAGGAAGGCTGCCACCGGCGCCGTGCGCAGCACGCTGCGCGTCACGCCCCCGAACAGAAGCTGGCTCAGCCATGAGTGGCTGTAGGCGCCGAGCACCAGCAGATCGGCGCCCGTCTCGGCGATCCTGGTCTGGATGATGTCATCGATCGAATTGCCGTCCGATTTCTGCACCGAGACGCTGACGGTGGCGCCGTGGCGCGACAGCGCGGAGGCGATTTCGGCGCCGGCGGCCTCCGGGCTGTCGTCAAGCGTTTCAGGAGGGTCGATGACCAATATGTCGGTCTTCTCGGCTTCGATGATGAAGGGCAGCGCGTCGAAGGCGGCGCGCGCCGCTTCCTTGCTGCCGTTCCAGGCCAGCAGCACGCGTTTGAAGGTCGTGACCAGCGGACCCGCATGCGGCACCACCAGCACCGGCCGGCCGGCATCATAGACCAGCGTGTCGACATCCGCGCTCGGGTCACCGCCCGTTTCGCGCTGCGCCGCTATGATCAGGTCGGCGGCGCGCACGCTCGAAATGCCGGTCAGCGCGCTGTCGCCCGAAAAGCTCTCCAGGCTTCGCCACTCGAAGGAAAGACCGGAATCCTCGATATGCCTGAGAAACACGGCCTGCAGCTTCTCGGCCCGCTCCCGGTTCATGTCGGCCGAAACCTGCAGGAACTCGGTGTCCGGAAAGCCTGTGGCCGAGGTGTAGGGCACGGGAAGCGTTTCGGCATGGATACCGATCAGATGGCTCTGGAAGCGGGTTGCGAGCGGAATGGCGCAGTCTAGCACTCGCTCCGCGTCCTGCTCGTTCTGCAGAATGGCTACGATGGTTTTGAATCGCATGATGATCCCTCAGCCTACGAGCTATCGAACTCGTGCTGAGGAAACGTTGCTGCGCGGTGCTTGGTTCCGGCCCGGACAGATCAACCTGGATTGTTGGCGAACCCGGTGACCATCGCCTCGACATCGGCGCGGGCGGCGTCCAGCGCCTCCTGGCTGCGGGCCCGCACGACCAGTTCGGTCCAGAACTTGCCGTCGCCATATTTCGGGTAGGAGCCGATGATCGTGTCCGGATGCGCTTTCTGGATGTCGCCCAGCGGCCCGCCGATAAGGCCTTCGCCGAATGGGCAATGTACGGTCGCCGACAGCATTTTCATGCCGGCCTTCAGCGTCGGCACGACATTGTCGAGCATGGCCTGGAAAATCGACGGCACACCGGCCATGACATGGACGTTGCCGATGCGGAAGCCGGGCGCGACCGACACCGGATTGTCGATGAGATCGGCGCCGCGCGGCATCCGTGCCATGCGCTTGCGGGCCTCCGTGTATTCGATGCCGCGCGTGGCATAGCTTGCCTCCAGCATCGCATAGGCCTTGGCATCGTATTCGCAAGGCACGCCAAAAGCCTTGGAAATGGAATCGGCCGTGATGTCGTCATGCGTCGGGCCAATGCCGCCGGTGGTGAACACATAGGTGTAGCGGACGCGCACGGCATTCACCGCGGCAATGATCTCGTCTTCCTCGTCCGGGACGATGCGCACTTCCTTCAGGTCGATGCCGATCGCCGTCATGATGTCGGCGAGATGGCCGATGTTCTTGTCCTTGGTGCGGCCGGACAGAATCTCATCACCGATGACGAGCATGGCGGCGGTCACGATTTCAGGCATGGGAAGCTCCGGCAGGACGGGTCGCCTGAGATAGCGCGGCGCGGCAGTGGCCGCAATGCCGCCCGAGCGATGAATACGGGCGGTCCTCGTTTCGATGCAAGGATGCGAGGTTGCAGCGGCACCGGATGCGGCTAAGCTCAACCAGGCTCTGATCCTGGTGAACAATGCTCCTGTCGATCCTGTCGTGGCTGCTGGTCATTCTGGTGTTGCTGGCAGTCCTGGCGATCGCCAGTCTGGTGCTGGCGACGCTATGGATCGCGGCCAAGGCCGAAAGGCTGGTGCCGCCGGTCGGAAAATTCATCGAGATCGACGGCAACCGCATCCACTATGTCGATCAGGGTGAGGGGCGGCCGATCGTCTTCGTGCACGGGCTTGGCGCCCAGCTCCACCATTTCCGCCATACTCTGTTCGGCCGGTTCGGTCCGGGCTACCGGCTGATTGCGCTCGACCGGCCGGGGGCGGGCTATTCGGCGCGCGCCAGCGGCGCCACCGGTAGCCTGCCCGAACAGGCCGAGATCGTGCGACGCTTCATAGAGGCGCTTGGGCTGGAAGGGCCGCTGGTGGTTGGTCATTCCCTCGGCGGCGCCATCGCGCTGACCCTTGCCGTGGAGCACCCCGAGGTGATTTCCGGCATCGCCTTGTTGTCGCCATTGACCCACATGGAAGCTGGGGCGCGCGAAAAGCTGGGCTCGCTCTATATCCCGTCACGCCTGTGGCGCCGGATCATGAGCTATACCCTGGCGATACCGACAAGCCTCAGATACGCGCGGCCGACAATGGAATTCATCTTCGCGCCGCAGGCTTTTCCTGCCGACTACATGGTCGACGGAGGTGGATGGCTGGGGCTGAGGCCAGCTCATTTCTACGCCACGTCCTCCGATGTCGTGGCAGTCGAACAAGATCTCGGCCGCATCGAGGGTCGCTATGGTGAGATCGCCATGCCGGCCGGCATTCTTTTCGGAACGGCCGATCGCGTTATCGATATCCGTACCCACGGCGAGCCCATGCAGGACAAGATCGAAAGGCTCGATTTCGAATCTGTCGGCGGCCTCGGACACATGCCGCAATTCAACGAGCCGGAACGGGTCATTGCGTTCATCAAACGCATTGCGGCCCGTGCTTTCCGATCCGACATCAACCCGGCTTCACAACAATTTCAATGAACCATTCGGCTCATTGGCGGGTTCTACCCGTGTCGCACCCAAGGCGGCCAAGACACGGAGTAATTCAATGTACAGGAAACTTCTCGCAGCGTCCGTCCTGACGATCGGTCTCGCCACATCGGCGATGGCGCAGTCGTCGGACGGCAATCGTCAAGATTGGCTCCATCATAACTGGCTTTTCGGCAATGAGGACTCATCGTCTGTGGACACCACCACAACCGGTAGCATCAATGGCGACAGCTCCGGGCTGAACACCCTCGGCAATACCGGCGCAGCCGGGCCTTGCGCCTCCAACACCGCCGGTCCCGATGCGAACGCTCAGGGGAACGTCAACGACCAGTACTGCGGCAAATAGTCAGAGCATGATCCCGGAAAGTGGGTACCGGTTTTCGGAAAAGATCATGCTCAGAAGATAGAGCCGCAGGCTTCTGCTGCCGCGAGACGCCCTTCTCTCCGGGGCGTCCGCGGTCGGCTCCCTGACCAAGGTCAGTCGGAGACCTCTGTCTGCGGTCGATCCCGGCCATCGGCCAGTTCTTCATGCCATTTGCCTTCGGCGTCCTCGTACTGGATGCCGTCCGTGGCTCCGGCGACTTGCTGCTCGGCCGAAGCGATTTCGGCGGCGCGCAAGGCGTCCTGATGGGTGGGAAAAGTCTCCGAGAAGGTCGATCCGACCTTGTAGGCCCAGCCGCCGTCATGCTCGACAATCTTGTAAGTCAGCTTCGCCATGAAAACCTCCAGTTGAAAGGGCCGTCTGCTCAATGCAGTCGGTCGTCGGGCAGTCGGTCGTCGGGCACCAGCACTTCCGATTCCTTGGCGGCTTCAATCAGCGCCCGGCGCGCATCTGCAGTCGAACGATAACCTTCCAGTACTTTGAGGCAAGTGTCGAGGGCATCACGATGGCGCGGGCCGCGATTGAGCGGCCACACGGTCATCAGGCACTCCGCCGCCTCCTGGGCGCTGCGGATATGGCGATATTTGCCGACGTGGCCAAGTTCGACGACGACCGGCACTTCAAAAGGTTTGTTGTCCATCATGGCCGCAACGCAAAGCAGCCAATTTGGTTGCAACCATGGCCTTCAGCCTGCGCCCAAAAGTCGCGTCGCGTTTGCGACGCGCCTTAGGTCTTTGTTCGATGCATGTCGTTGTCCCGAAACCGGATCCACTTTTGGGCGACATGCACGGATGTCTCAGTAGCCGCAATCGTTGCGCAGCCAGCGTGCGTTTGCCCAGCCGGTCCGGCCGCCGATTTCGACCTGATACCAGTTGCCGCGCCGGTCGAAGATCTCGGTATGATCGCCGTTGAACAACTGGCCGATCATCCGCGACGACGAGTTCGGCCGTGTCCGCACGGCAAGAAAGCCGCTTCCGGTCGCCAGATTGTAGCGGCCGGACAGGCCGTGCACCGTGCCCTCGCAATATTGTGCGCCGGCCGGCGTCGATGCGCCGATCCAAAGGCCAGCCACCACGGTCAGCGCTGCAACCGGCAAGAATGCCCTGAACGACATGATTTCCTCCCAAGCCCGGCCGCGCCCGCCGCAGCCTCACCCAACGTAACAGGTTGCGCGTAAAATTGAAGCGAAGCTGTGGCAAACTATCCAGGCGAGAAGGCAGCATTGCGCCGGTATCCGGAACCCGTCGATCAGCCGGCCGCCTTCATCCAGTGCTGCATCGTGGTCACCGAACGGGCAAGCTGTGGCGCCGGGTGGATTGTCTCGCTGAACGTCGCCGCCGCACGCCACCCCCAGCGCGGATCGGCCAGGAAAGCGCGCGCCAGCGCCACCATGTCGGCGCGGCCCTCAGTGAGGATCGCTTCGGCCTGCTTCGGGTCGTCGATCAGGCCGACCGCACGGGTCGGAATATCAGCACCCTTGCGCACGGCTTCCGCCAGATGCACCTGGTAGCCGGGACCAGTGGGCAATTTCTGCAGCGGAGAATTGCCGCCGCTTGAGCAGCAGAGATAGGCGACACCCAAATCCTTCAATGCTTTCGCGACTTCGATCGCATCCTCGACGTCGAAGCCGCCATCGACCCAATCCTTCACCGACAGCCGCGCGCCGAGCATCAGCCTTGGCGTTGCCTTCCGCACCGCCTTGGCGATCTCGACGACAAGACGCATGCGGTTTTCCAGCGAACCGCCCCAGCGGTCCGTGCGCTGGTTGGACAATGGCGACAGGAACTGGAAGATCAGATAGCCGTGCGCGGCATGCAGTTCGAGGAAATCGAAGCCGGCGCGTTCGGCCCGCCTTGCCGCATCAGTGAAGCGTTCGATGAGCTGCAGGATCTCCTCGTCCTCCAGCGCGTGCGGCACGTTCCAGCCGGTGTCGTAGGCGATGGCCGAGGCCGACACGGTCTGCCAGGGATCCTCGTTTGGCTGCAGCGGCCCGCCGCCCTCCCACGGCTTGCGGTTCGAGGCCTTGCGGCCGGCATGGGCAAGCTGGGAGCCGAATTTCGTGCCGGGCGCGGCGACGCGTCTTGCCGCATCCAGCGCCCGGCGGGCGGCGGCCTCATTGTCTTCGGAATAGAGGCCGAGGCAGCCATGCGTGATGCGCCCGCGCCGCTCGACATCGGTCATCTCGACCGTGACCATGCCGGCTCCGGACATGGCAAGGTTCATCCAGTGATAGAGGTGCCAGTCGCTGGCCGAGCCGTCCTCGGCCGAATATTGGCACATGGGCGCGACGGCGATGCGGTTGGGAAAGGTAAGGCCGTCGAGGGTGATCGGCTGGAAAAGCGATGCTGTCATGAGAAACTCCGGGAGGGTTAGCAGCTATTTAGGCAGTCGATTGAGCCTGCGCCAGACACGAGGCGGTGAAACGGCTTCTGGACCAATCACTGACGGCATTGCCGAAACGCCGGTTCGCGGCTACGCCTCGGCCCAATGCATGTCGCCTAAAAGTGGCCCCGGTTTTGGGAGAACGACATGTATAAAACAAAAGCATAAAGCGCGTCGCGACGCGCTTTAGCATGGAGACCATGATGGAAGATCGCATTCGCATCCGTTCAGAGGAGATCCTCTCCGACGACTGGGCCGTCCTGAAGAAGACCGTCCTCGACTACCGCCGGCGTGACGGCGAGTGGGAGACGCAGGTGCGCCAGACCTATGATCGCGGCGACGGCGCGGTGATCCTGCCTTACGATCCCTCGCGATCGACCGTGCTTCTGGTGCGCCAGTTCCGCTATCCCGCCTACGTCACCGGCCACCGCGAACCGCTGATCGAGGCCTGTGCGGGGCTGCTCGACGAAAACGATCCGGAAACCTGCATCCGCAAGGAGGCGGAGGAAGAGCTCGGCTACCGGCTGCAGAACGTCGAGCGGCTGTTTTCGCCCTATATGAGCCCGGGCAGCGTCACCGAACGGCTCTGGTTCTTCATCGCCCGCTATTCGCCGGCCGACCGCATCTCGGCCGGCGGCGGCGCGCCGGAAGAGGGCGAGGACATCGAGGTGCTGGAGATGCCGCTCGACGAGGCGTTGGCCGGCATCGCCGACGGTCGCATCATCGATGCCAAGACGATTATCCTGATCCAGCATCTGAAGCTGAACCCGATCGCTGCTTGACCCTCGGCGGCTAGCCGGCGCCTTGCCTGCATCGGAGCGCTGGAAAATAGGTGCCATCAAAGTAGGCCACGGACGGCCGCGAGGGCGCTTTTCGAGAGCAGAACAAACGAGGCGGGCTGTCGGCTTTGCGTTTTGGGAACCATTTTAGTGCTAGCTAATTGAATTGTGGTTGTGCGAGTCGAGCATGCGTTTGAAGTGCATCAATCGTTCACTGCTGGATTTACCGGAAGAAGAACACCATGCCCCCCATTGATCCGCCAATGGAGCGACGCTCTCACGCTCGTGGGATTGTCCTGAAGGATGCGACCATCGTCACGGACGATGCGAAGATCGGTTGCTCCGTTAGAAATCAACACGCTCATGGCGCGGAATTGCGGGTGGACCCCGGCGTCACAATTCCCGACCGTTTCGTCCTGCAAGTGCCTGAAGATGACGCCAGCTATCGAGCCGTGGTGAGGTGGCGAAGGCGTGAGCGCCTCGGCATTCAAATATACTGAGTTGGGGGGTCGCGTGCCTATTCGGAGAAAAGCAACGGAGGCCGGGATTTTTGATCCATCCGAACTGGCCTTGTTGGGGCGCGTTTTTGAGCAACTTAAGCTCAACAACCAATCGACTGAAGCGCGTAGCGCGCTCGCGTCTCGGATCATCGCAAATTACATGGCCGGCGTGACTGACGAGCTGGAGCTGGTTTCGCTTTCCAGGCAACCCTTGGGCCGCTAGAGCAATTCCAGGAAAAGTGTGAAACGGTTTTCCGTGCGGAATTGCGTTAAAACAAAGAGCTCTTGGCCGGCAGGACTTCAGTCTTAATTGAGGTGTGGCTAATATACATGTACGCTTGTCGGTGCGGGGAAAGATCCCAAACCAAGCCCACCCGCAACGGCCCGGCACGACCCCAACGTCCCCCCGACTGCGAGCGTGCCGGGCCGTTTGTTATGGGGAGCGCAGCCATCTGGCGTGTTTTCCTTCGGTTCGGCCCGTCTGCCGATGATTTTGATTTAGAGCAATGCAGCTTCGGGTTGTCGACCGTAGAAAGTCGGCTGTAGGACTTGGACATGACTTTTCACGTAACGACCAGACGCACTGCGCTCGGCACAGTCGTCTCCATTCCAGCAATAGGAGCCGCTGCAGTGGCAAGGGCTTCTGCTGCAAACTTGAATGAAAGCCCGATCCTGGCAAGCTTTCGCCGTTGGGAGGCGCTCAGGGAATCGATCTCCTTTGACATTTCCGACAATGATCTGGTTCGCGTGTATGCTGACATGTCCGGCGTCGTGGAAACCATGCTCGCAACCCCGGCCACAACCACCCATGAGTTCGCGGCGCAGTTCATGGTCGTTTGTAGCGGCGAGGAGATCGAATATCGGCGAGCCGCCCGCGAGCTCTATGCTCACGCGCAGACCCTTGTCGGCATGGCGTCACTGTGAGCAGGACACCGGCGTTGCCCTTTCAGTTCATGGTTCGTGTCGCGACGCCTGACATTTGACGGCTGCGCTGGAACACCGTCGTTTCCGGGCTGTTTCAAGCCGAATCCGGCACAAATCATAGCAGTGGTGCGGACGACGGGAATCGAACCCGTACGATCAGAGATCGAGGGATTTTAAGTCCCTTGCGTCTACCAATTCCGCCACGTCCGCAGGCCAGCCCTTTTCAGACGCCAGACACAGGCCGTCAAGTCGTGTTCTTGGGCCTTGGCCGAACGTGCAAACAGACCGGGCGGCTTGGCGATACTGGCGCGATCACGGAATTATCGGCGCGGCGGGTAACTGGTAGGATGCCTGTAGGTGGATTTGATCCGCCAAGGCCGGCGCCTCTCAGGCCCAACCCATTCCCCCCGCCCACTGGGAGCGTCGGCCGCCCCAATTCCCCCGAAGACCATCCCGGCCTCCAGCGTCACAACAACGTTCTGGTTCAGAACTTGTAGCTCAAATTGATGCCGACCGTGTTGAGCTTCACGTTCTGATCGCGATCGTTGAAGGGTTCCGCCATGTCGTCATGCTCGGAGCCGAAATCATAGTAGCGATACTGCGCGCCGACGACGAATTTGTCGGTCAGCGCGTAGTCGACGCCGGCCCCGACGGTCCAGCCGACATTTGTGCGCGTGCTGACGAACGCCGGACCCGCGACTTGCGATGTTTCGATGCCGGCGAAAGCAACGCCGCCAATACCGTAGACCAGCACGCGATTCATCGCATAGCCAGCCTTGGCATTGACCGACCCGAACCACTTGATGTCGGTTCCGAATGTGTTTCCCAAGCCCAGTTCGGCCGTGCCGCCGATCGAGGAATAGTTGAGGTCTGCCTCGGCGCCGAGTACCGCCTGGTCGAACTGCCACAGGCCGGCGACATGGCCGCCGACGAAACCGCCGTCAATGTCGGGCGAGATTGAAAACGGCTCGCCCTCTGTCCCTGATATGTCGGATTGGCCCCAGCCATAGCCGGCCTGCATGCCGGCATAGTAGCCTGTCCAGTCGAAGCCGGGCGCGGTCATCGGCACGTCGACCGCCGGGTCGGCTGCGAAAGCCGGCACGGCCAGGGCGGCGAGGAAACCGGCACTTGCGAGCATCAGCCGATGCATCGAACTCCCCGAAATGACGATTCAGAAAGATCCTTGCGGCGAGGATAACCACATTCGCCGCAAAACGGAATCCCATTGCTCAACAATCGCAATCTCCCCCTGTTGCGGCACAGGATCCCCTATTTGGCGTCGATGAAGTCCAGCGCCGCCTGGCTATACTCATCCGGCGCTTGCAGCATGGCAAAATGACTGGCGTTGGGTAGGATGATCAGCTTTGCGCCCGGGATGGCGGAGGCGATGTATTCGGTGTGTTCGCGCTTGATCGCCTCGTCATGGTCGCCGGCAACGATCGCCGTCGGCGTGGTTATCTTGGCGAGCTGTTCCTTGGTCCACGCCGGCTCGCTCTCCCACATATGGCTCATCTGCGCCACGAAGGCGTCATACTGGTCCGGCGTCTTCGACATCTTCTTGTAGTCGCGGCCGGAGCGGTCGATGTAGGCGGCAAAGGTCTTGTTGGTCATCACACCCGGATCGAGGCCATCGGTGGTTACGTTGGCGGCTTGGGCAAAGAGCCTTGTCAGCCGCTCCGGATGATGCAGCGCGATGTCGATACCGATAATGCCGCCATCGCTCCAGCCGACAAGCGCGGTCTTGTCGATTTTCAGGTAGTCGAGCAGCGCCAGATAGTCCGACGCCATCAAGTCGTAGCCGTAAGGCTGCTCGGTGCGGGTGGAGCGACCGTGGCCGCGGCTGTCGGCGACGATCACCTTGTGCGTTTTGGAAAGCGTGGCCACCTGGCTGGCCCAGATGTCGGCATGGCCGAGGCCGCCATGGATGAGCAGCACCGGGTCGCCCGCGCCGAAAACGGCGTAGTACATCTGGATGCCGTTCACCGGCGCATATCCGCTCTGATCAGGTTTGGGCATGGCCGCTGGCTCCGGCAAGGTCTGCCAACGTTCCTCGGCGACAGCAAAAGTGGTCGACGCTGCGAACAAGATGACGATGGCGAACGCTTTCCAAAAACGGGTCATGTTTTTCCCTCAAATGGCTCGGTCCGCAGTCAGCATCGCCTTTCAGCCGGAATAGTCAACAAGCCAGGCCTGCCGCCGGATGTCGGACCAACGGCTCTGGCGGCGCCCGCCTACATTTGCGACACTGGCCGCAACCGAGGAATCGCCAATGACGAAGACCAAGCCCGCAAGGCCCGCGAAACCCAGACCATGGACCGAGATGGCGACGCATCTGGTCGATGTCGCCATGGGGCGGAAGCCCGCTGACCTGGTCGTGCGAAACGGCCGCTGGGTGAATGTCCATTCGGGCGAGATCATCGCCGGCACCGACATTGCCATTGCCGGCGGCCGCTTCGCCTATTGCGGACCGAACGCCAGCCATGCCATCGGCCAGGGCACCAAGGTGGTCGACGCCGGCGGGCGCTATCTGGTGCCCGGCCTCTGCGACGCGCATATGCATGTCGAAAGCGGCATGGTGACGGTGACTGAGTTCTGCCGTGCTGTCATCCCGCACGGCACCACCTCGATGTTCATCGACCCGCACGAGATCGCCAATGTGCTGGGCCTGCCCGGCGTGCGGCTGATGCATGACGAGGCCGTCGCCATGCCCATCAACGTGCATGTGCAGATGCCGTCCTGCGTGCCCTCTGCACCAGGGCTGGAACATGCCGGCGCCGAACTGACGGTCGCCGATGTGGCGGAAGCGATGACCTGGGAAAACATCATCGGCCTGGGCGAAGTGATGAATTTCCCCGGTGTCGCCGCCAATGACCCGGTGATGTCGGGCGAGATCGCCGCGACGGTCAGGGCAGGCAAGACAGTCGGCGGCCACTATGCCTCGCGCGATCTCGGCCTGCCGTTCCATGGCTATGTCGCCGGCGGCCCCGAGGACGATCATGAGGGCACGCGCGCCGAGGATGCCATCGCCCGCGTACGCCAGGGCATGAAGGCGATGCTGCGGCTTGGCTCGGCCTGGTACGACGTCGCCTCGCAGATCAAGGCGGTGACGGAGAGCGGCATCGATCCGCGCAATTTCATCCTGTGCACCGACGACAGCCATTCCGGCACGCTGGTCCAGGAAGGCCATATGGACCGCGTGGTGCGCCACGCCATCCAGCAGGGTTTGAAGCCGGTGACGGCGATCCAGATGGCGACGCTGAACACCGCCCAGCATTTCAAGCTGGAGCGCGAGATCGGTTCGATTGCGCCGGGGCGGCTGGCCGACCTGCTGATCGTCTCGGATCTCGCCGCAATGACCATCGACGAGGTCTATGCACGCGGCGTCAGGCTGGCCAAGGGCGGCAAGCTCGAAGTCGATATTCCGGCCTATGATTACCCGACGACGGCGAAGAACACCGTCAAACTCGGCAAGAAGCTGAAGGGCGGCGACTTCGACATCGCCGCTCCCAAGGGCGCCAACGAGGTGCGGGTGCGCGTCATCGGCGTCATCGAGAACCAGGCGCCGACGCGCGCGCTGGAGGCCGATCTGCCGGTCGAGGACGGACTGGTGGCCATGGATCGCCGCAACGACATCTGCCAGATCGCGCTTGTCGAGCGCCACCGGGGCACGGGCGGCGTCACCAACGCCTTCGTCTCCGGCTTTGGCTACATGGGCGACTGCGCCATGGCGTCCAGCGTGGCGCATGACGCCCACCACATCATCTGCGTCGGCACCAACAAGCAGGACATGGCGCTGGCGGTAAACCGTCTGGGCGAGGTCGGTGGCGGCGTCGTGCTGTTCTCCAAGGGCAAGGAATTGGCGCTGGTCGAAATGCCGATCGCCGGGCTGATGTCGGACGAGCGGGCCGAAATCGTCGCGGCCAAGGCCGAGAAGCTCACCGAGGCGATGCGCAAGATGGGCTGTTCGTTAAACAACGCCTACATGCAGCACTCGCTGCTGGCGCTGGTCGTCATTCCCGAGCTCAGGATTTCCGATGTCGGCCTGATCGACGTGACGACATTCCAGAAGGTCGACCTCTTCGTCTAGGATTGTTGATTTTCAGGCCATGCCGGCCTGCAAGTAGCGATTTTCTGCGCTTCCGGTGCTCACGTACTTAAGTACGCTCCACTCAGGTTCTCGAAAACCGCCATTTTCGGCTCGGCCTGACCCGAATCTCAACAATCCTAGTCTAGGGTCAATGTCGTCGCTTGCTCACCCGCCGGTGGCGATGGTCAACACCTTGAACGGCGTGGTGATGACGATCTCGGCGACCGAGCCGACGGCCTTGCCGAGGCCTTGACCGAGATTGTTGAGCTGTGTCGGGTCGGGCTCGTCCGAGGCGAGACCCGCCGGCGCCCGCAGCCGGTCGCCGAGCAGTTGCACCAGCATCGGGTTGTCGGCGAATTTGGCATGGTTGAGACGGTCGCCGCCCTTGGCTTGGGAAAGATCGACCACCGACACGCCATAGCTGGCGAGGTCGGCAGCGTTGCCGTAGTCGCCGACGCGCGGCTTGTCGCCCGAGATCAGCGAGGAGAGCTTGAGAGCCCGGTCATCCGCCGAGAGCAGGATGGCGAACGGCTTGTCGGGCTTGCCGTAGCGGATCATCTGCTTCTTGAAGACGTCGACATCGATGTCGGGCGAGGCCAGGATGACATATCCGAGTTTGCCGTCGAGATCGCGATCGCCGGTGATAGCAAGCTGGCGCAGCGCCTCCATCGTCACCCAGGTTCCCATCGAATGGGCGATGATGTCGATGCTCTTGACCTTCGTTTTGGCCAGCATCCTGAGCGTCGCTTCGAGGTCGTCACGCGCCGCATTGGCGCTTTCCTTGTCGTAGATATAACCGGTGGTCTTGCCGCTCGAAGCCCATGAGAACAGCACCGGCGTGCCGGGGTATTTGGTGTCGTGGGCGATCTGCGTCAGCCGGTAGATGCCGTCATCGAAGCCATTGTTGAAGCCATGCACGAAAACCAGCGCACGGTCGCCGCGCATGGCGATGTCGGCGCCGACCGCCTTGGCGAATTGCGGCGCGCTTTCGTAGAAGGTGACGTCCTTGGCGGTGAAGTCCTTGGCCGGATTGCTGTTGGCCGATCCCTTGGCCCGCTCGATGGCGCCGACCTGATGGCTTTTCGGGACGGTGACGTCGACACGGGCAAAGCTGGTGGTCAGCGAGCGATCGCCATCATACACCTGTCGCGGATCCTTGGTTGCCTTCTGGCGGGTCGTGGCGACGAAGATCTCATGCGTGGCCGCGATGTCGGAAGCGGGCACCGCGATCGTCGTCCTGTTGAGCAGGTCATGCGTATTCCGGCCGGCGCAGCCGGTGACAGCGAGCGCGAACGCAACGACGAGGTAGCTCTTCGAACGCACGGTCACACGCCGGCTCCCGCAAAGGGGGACGTCAAACGCATGACGTCGCTGGCTATTCCGATAGAGCCAGAGTCCGGCGCGGTCCAGTTCAAAGTGAGTCCATACGTCCGCGATGGTGAACAGACACGGCAAAAACCGCGGGACCGCATCTATTGCCCAAGCAGGCCGATGCGATCCGTCACGTCACGGTCGCTGGCAAACCCGTCATCCTCGCGCAGCCGCTGGCCGATCATCTTCACCAGCGTCGGATTGTCGGCGAATTTCGTATGGTTGAAGCTGTCGCTTCCCTTGACCTTGGAGAGATCGACGACCGTCACCCCGTAGGAGGCAAGATCGGCGGCATCCTTGTAGTCGCCGACGCGTGGCCGCGAACCGGCGATCAGGCCGGACAGCCTCAGCGCCCGATCGTCGTCGGACAACAGCAGGATGAACGGCTTGTCGGGCTTGCCATAGCGCCGCATCTGGCTCTTGAACACGTCGACATCGATGTCGGGCGAGGCCAGCACCACGTCGCCGAGTTTGCCGCCGAGATCGCGGTCGCCGGTGATGGCCATCTGGCGCAGCGTTTCCATGGTGACCCAGGTTCCGAGCGAATGCGCGACGATGTCGATGCGCCGTGCGCCGGACTGCTCGAGCATCCTGAGCGTCACTTCCAGCTGGTCGCGGGCAGCACTGGCGCTTTCCTTGTCATAGACATAGTCGGTGGTCCTGGCGCCCGATGCCCAGGAAAACAGAACAGGCGTGCCGGGATAGCCGGAATCATGGACGATCTGGGTCAGGCGATAGACGGCGGCGTCGAAGCCGGTGTTGTAGCCATGCACGAAGACCATGACGCGGCCACCCCGCGCCGCGATGTCGGCGTTCAGCGCGCTGGAGAATTTCGGCTGTGTGTCATAGCCGACGACTTCCGAAGCCATGAAATATTTCGCCGGGTCATCCGACTTGCCGCGCGAGCGCCGCTCGATCTGGCCGGTCTTGTGGAGCCCCGGAACGGTGACGTTGACGCGGGCGTAGTTCAGCGTGGCCGAGCGCTCGCCGTCGAAAACCTTGTTGGGATCGTCGGATTTCTTGCGCGTCGTGGCGATGAAGATGCTGTGATTGCCTGCGATCTCCGTCACCGGAGCGGACACCATGGCGCTACCCAGCAGTTCCTGTGTTTGCTGGCCGGCGCAGCCGGCGACGAACAAGGCTAGGACAACGGTAAAGATCTTCTTCAAAGGCACGCCTGAAATTCCAACTCCGGCCGAAAGGCCTGTCTACCCCCGCGACACCTCCCGGACAGGGAGAGTGCGGCGGAACTAAGTCATGTCCAGTCGAAATGTGATCAGCGCCCGGTTACAGCCATGGGACTGTTGCGCGAAAGCCAAAATGGCGGGAGAAACGCCTGCGTGGTGGCGCGATGGGCGGCTTCACCGTCAGCTCGCCGATTTCCGGCAAGGACATGGATTTCAGGCCGACCGACGCGACGGGCATGAACAAACGCCTCCAAGTGTTTCCAAGGGTTTTACGAATGCCCGTTACGGGAGGGCATGAATGGCCGAACAATGGCGCCGCGAGGACGGATATGCAATAGGCGGGACCGGGCTGTGCGACGTCAGGTGCTCAACGAACAGACGGCGCGCAACCCGACAAACGGTAGAGGTCCGCGGACGACATGCGGCGCAAGGTGGTTTTCCGATGAACAGTTTCTCTTCCCGCGTCGCTGCCGCTGCCGCCGCGATCCGCCAGATCTTCCCGGAAACGCCGCTGCAGGAAAACGACTATCTGTCGAAAAAGACCGGCGCGCGGGTTCTGCTCAAGCGCGAGGACCTGTCGCCGGTGCGTTCCTACAAGATCCGCGGCGCCTTCAATTTCTTCCGCAAGACGCTGGCGGCCGGCAATGAGGCCGAACTGTTCGTCTGCGCGTCCGCCGGCAACCATGCGCAAGGCTTTGCTTTCGTCTGCCGCCATTTCGGCAGACGAGGCGTTGTGTTCATGCCGGTGACGACGCCGCAGCAGAAGATCGACAAGACCAGGCTGTTCGGCGGCGATTTCATCGAGATCAGGCTGGTCGGCGATTTTTTCGACGACTGCTATCGCGCCGCCTTCGAATTCACCGAAAGCTCCGGCGCCCACATGGTGCCGCCCTTCGACCACAAGGACATCATCGAGGGGCAGGCGACCGTTGCCTATGAGATCGCCGACCAGATGCCGGGCGCTCGCATGCCCGACATCATCATGCTGCCGGTTGGCGGGGGCGGGCTTGCCGCCGGCGTCACCCACTATTTCGCCGATCAGGGCCGGGAAGCGCGCTTCGTCTTCTGCGAGCCGGCCGGCGCGCCGAGCCTGCGCGAGAGCCTCGCCGCGGGAAAACGGCTCAAGCTCGCCAAGGTCGACAATTTCGTCGACGGCGCGGCGGTGGCAGAGATCGGCCGCGAGCCGTTGCGGCATCTCAAGGACTTTCCGGCCGACACGGTGCGGCTGATCCCCGAAAACCGGCTCTGCGCCACCATGATCGAAATGCTCAACGTCGAAGGCGTCGTGCTGGAGCCGGCCGGCGCGCTGGCGATCGATGCGCTGAAGGATTTTTCGAAGAAGGAGATCAGGGGCAAGACCATCGTTGCCGTGGTTTCGGGCGGCAATTTCGATTTCGAGCGGCTGCCGGACGTCAAGGAGCGGGCGCTGCGCTTCGAGGGGCTGAAGAAGTACTTCATCATCCGCTTTCCGCAGCGGCCGGGCGCGCTGCGCGACTTCCTCGAACTGCTCGGGCCCGACGACGACATCGCTCGTTTCGAATATCTGAAGAAATCGGCGCGCAATTTCGGTTCGGTGCTGATCGGCATCGAAACCAAGGACCGCCGCAATTTCGATCTGCTCAAGGCGAATTTCGAGGCCGAGGGCGTCCAGTATCAGGACATCACCGACAACGAGACATTGGCCGGGTTCATCATATGAGCGGTCGGGATCAAATGATTGATCCGGGAAAAATCTTCGTCGCGCTGTTTTCCGGCATCAATGTCGGCGGCAACCGCATCGTCAAGATGGCGGAGCTGCGGTCGTTCTTCGAGGATCTCGGCTTTTCCGATGTCGCCACCTATGTGCAGAGCGGCAATGCCGTGTTCCGGGCTGACAAGGGCGACGCGGTCACGCTGACGAAGCAGATCGAAGCAGCCTTCGAGAAGAAATGGGGTTTTTATTCGCGCATCATGGTGCGCGATCTCTCATGGTTCGAGCGGTTGGTGAGCGAAAATCCCTATCCGGAAGTTGCCGCGGACCACACGAAGCTGCACGCCTATGTGCTGGAACGCGAGCCGACCGCCGATGAGGTGGCGCGGCTGGCCGAAAAGTGCACCGGCCCCGAACGCTTCGAGATCAGGGGCGATGTGCTCTACCTCAGCGCGCCGGACGGGCTGGGCAAATCGGTGTTTGCGGGACTGATCCCGCGCACGCTGAAAGTGCCGGGCACCGCGCGCAACTGGCGCTCGGTGCTGGCGCTGCTGGAAATGGCCGCTCGGGCTGGCGGGAAGTCAGTCGCCGCCTAGGCTGCCGGAGCGGGCTTCCAGTCGAAGGTCAGTTCTTCGCGGAAAGCAAAGCGCTTGATGTGATCGGCGACGACGCTTTCCAGTCGCTCGAGCGATCCGCCCTCGTCAGTCGTCACCACAATATGTAGCGCGGTCGCATCGGCGTCCATAACGGTACGGCCCATCGAGAGATCGATGGTGCCATGATTGGGATCGAACTCGACCGGAAATTTGTGCGCCCAGTGCTTGCACAGCTGCTGCAGGTAGCGGCTGGCATGTTCGGTGGTGACGTCGGCATGGCTGGTCGGCATGAGCTCTCCTGGACAAGCGCCTGTTGCATGATGTGGTGCCAGCCTAAGGCGGGCGCCACAGCCGGATAGATAGGCGCCGTCCCGGGAAAAGCCAAACGGTGCCGGACCTGTCAGCCGAGCATTATCCGCTCAAGACAGCGTGATCGGCTACCAGCTTCCGGTGTTCGCCATCGATGCCCACGGTTCGGCCTTGGACTTGGCCGGACCTTTCTGCAGAAGCTCGATCGAGATGCCGTCCGGCGACCTGATGAAGGCCATGTTGCCGTCGCGCGGTGGTCGGTTGATGATGACGCCATTGTCCATCAGATGCTGGCAGGTGGCGTAGATATCGTCGACCTCATAGGCGAGGTGGCCGAAATTGCGCCCGCCCTTGTAGTCTTCCGGATCCCAATTGTAGGTCAGTTCGACCAGCGGCGCCTTGTCGGCGATGCCGCTTTGCTCGTCTTCGGAGGCCGCGAGGAAGATCAGCGTGAAGCGGCCTTGTTCGTTTTCGTAGCGCCGCACCTCCTTGAGACCGAGCTTGTTGCAGTAGAAATCAAGCGAGGCGTCGATGTCGGCGACGCGGACCATGGTGTGCAGATAGCGCATGTGATTTCCTCGATAAATTGCGTTGCGGTGCAACATAGGATCGGCCCTGTCAAAGGGCAATCATGCGGCAGTGCGCAATGCCGGCAAAGAACAAATCCGGTATTGCCCCAATGAACCGTGAAAAAAGGCACGGCAGGTCTTGCACACACCGGAAGCCGCGGTGTTAATCTGGTGTCAAGAATCAGTTGCGGTGTTCTTGAAAAAAGGGGGCATTCTTATGGGGGAAAAGGCCTCTTTGACGGGGCGGGACGGAACCCTCGGCGACGCCTTGCAGCGTGACGAAGGCGGCGATGCCGCTGATCTGCTCGAAGTAGCCGGCGCCATCAAGTGGTTCGATGTGGCCAAAGGCTACGGTTTCATCCTTCCGGATGACGGCATCTCGGGCGACATCCTCCTCCATGTGACATGTCTTCGAAGGGACGGCTTTCAGACGGCCCTGGAGGGCGCGCGCGTGGTCTGTCTCGTCAAGCATGGCGACCGCGGATTGCAGGCCTTTCGGGTGCTCTCCATGGATGTCACCACGGCGGTCCATCCCGCCGAGATGCAGGAGCAGCGCACCCATATCGCGGTGACGCCGGAGAGCGGTCTCGAACGTGCCCTGGTGAAATGGTTCAACCGCACCAAGGGGTTTGGTTTCCTCACCCGCGGCGAGGGCACCGAGGACATCTTCGTCCACATGGAGACCTTGCGCCGTTACGGCATCACCGAGCTTCGGCCCGGGCAGGTCGTGCTGGTTCGTTTCGGACGTGGCGACAAAGGCCTTATGGCCGCCGAAATTCACCCCGATATGGGGACCTTGCCGGTCTCGCACTAGGACGATTTCCGGCCGAGGATCTCGAATGGCTCATAGGAACTGGCTGACTGCGGGCGTGATATGCGCCGCAATTGCCGTGGTCGTCGCAGCCGGTGCTTACTTCTATTCCGAAAAGCCAACCTCGGCGGACAGCCGGGCGATGATCCTTCCGGCCGATCCGGCGCCGCTGGTCGTGGTGACGAAAGGCGGCGATCGCTCCTTTTCCATCGAAGTCGCCGACACCGCCGCCGAGCGCGAGGCCGGCTTGATGTATCGCCAGGACATGCCGGACGACCACGGCATGCTGTTCGTCTTCGAGGTCCAGCAGCAGGTTGGCTTCTGGATGCACAACACGCCGATGCCGCTTGATCTGATCTTTGTCGGCCAGGACGGCAAGATCCGGGCGGTCAAGCACGGCGAGCCGCAATCCGACGCCGTTATTTCGCCCGGTGTACCGGTGCGTTTCGTGCTCGAGCTCAAGGCCGGCACAGCCGCCAGGAACGGCATCGAGTATGGCGACCTTCTGCGCCATCCGGCCGTGGGCGCAGTGTCTGGCCCGGGCATGCCGCCCGCCGATAATGGCGATGCACCCAATGGCGGTGCCGGTTGAGCGCGCAGGCGGGATCGCAGATGCAGTTTTTCACCCATGACGGCTTCGATCTTACCTTCCTCGACCGCCAGCCGGCATCGGGCGAGGGCGATCCGGTGCTCATGATCCACGGCTTTGCCTCGAGCCATTATGTCAACTGGGTATCGCCCGGCTGGTTCAAGACGCTGAACGATGCCGGTTACCGCGCCATCGCTTTCGACAATCGCGGTCACGGCTCGTCGTCCAAGAGCTATGAGGAGGCCGACTACACGCCGGTCAAGATGGCCTCAGATGCCGCCGCCTTGCTCGGCCATCTCGGCATCGAGCGCGCCCATGTCATGGGCTATTCGATGGGCGCGCGCATCGCGGCGTTCATGGCACTGTCCGATCCGGACAAGGTGGCGACGCTGGTTTTCGGCGGTCTCGGCATCGGCATGATCGATGGTGTCGGCGATTGGGATCCGATCGCCGCCGCCTTGCTTGCCGATGATCCCGCCGCGACCAGCCATCCACGCGGCCGATCGTTTCGCGCCTTCGCGGACCAGACCCGCAGCGATCGCCGTGCCTTGGCCGCTTGCATCGCCAAATCACGCGAATTGCTGAGCGAGCAGGATATTGCCCGCATTGCCCAGCCGACGCTGATCGCCGTCGGCACGACCGACGACATTGGCGGTTCGCCCGATGAGCTTGCAGCATTAATGCCGAACGCCAGGGCCTTTCACATCGAGGGCCGTGACCATATGCTGGCCGTCGGGGACAAGACCTTCAAGCATCGCGTCCTGGAGTTCTATGCCGAAAATCCGCTCTGAGCGGACGGCGAGGGGGAGTGGGCAACAGTGGCACAATGGGGACGCAGCACGGCCACCGTGCCGGCTGCGGTGGCGCAAGGTAGGCTCGGCAAACGTTCGGTTATACTGGCATTGTCGGCGCTCGCGGCAGGGGCACTTGCCATAACCATCCTGGTGGCGATGCCGAGCGACGCCTCGAAACTTGCGCAGAACATCGCAACCGGATTCTTCATGGCGGTGTTTCTGCTCGCCGCACCGCTGGCGCATATCGCCGGCGCGGTTTTCGGCGTGATGGCGCTGGTGCGTTCGAACGACAGCCGCGCGCTTGGCGTTCTGGGGATTATCCTCAACGGTCTGTCGGTGATGGCGGGGCTCGCTCTCCTGGTGGCAATGGCGTCGTCGATAGGCGCTTTCACATGATCTTGCGCGATCCCGGCTTGCCGCGGGTCGCGATAATCCTGGATCGAGCATTTGCCTGGCGGCGACGCGTCGGCGGTTCTGATGCTTGCGCTCAGTCCAACGCTCTCGCTGCCTGGACCGTCTTCGCCATCACGCACAGCAGCTCGAACATCATCGTCGCGCCGGCGAGCGCCGTCATTCCACCGAGGTCGAAAGGCGGCGCCACCTCCACGACGTCGGCGCCGACAATGTTCAATCCATCGAGCAGGCGGACCATTTCCTGCGCCTCGCGGGTGGTGAAACCGCCCAACTCGGGCGTGCCGGTACCGGGGGCCATCGATGGGTCGATACAGTCGATGTCGAAGGTCACATAAATGGGTGTGTTTCCGACGATGCTGCGCGCCTCCTCCATGACACTGGCCGCGCCCCGCCTGACGAATTCCTCCATGTAGATGATGCGGATGCCCTGGGCGACCGCCCAGTCATGTTCGCCGGGTTCGTATATCGAGCCGCGGATGCCGATCTGGACGACGCGCTTCGGATCGAGCAGCCCCTCTTCGATGGCGCGGCGGAATGGCGTGCCATGCGTATAGGGATTGTCGCCGAAATAGCGGTCATTGGTGTCGGAATGCGCGTCGAAATGGATCATGCCAACGGGCGCCTTGCGGGCCACGGCGCGCAGCACCGGCAACGTCGTCAGATGATCGCCGCCCGCGGCAAGCGGAATGGCGCCCGCCGCGACGATCGCCGCGATGCCGTCCTCGATGCGCTTCAGCCCGTCCAGCAGGTTGATCGGATTGACCGAGAGATCGCCGACATCGGCGACATTGGCTATGCTGAAGGGCTCGGTCCCCGAGACGTGATGGGCGCGCCGCATCAGGCTCGACTGGTTGCGGATCTCGCGCGGGCCGTGCCGCGCACCGGCGCGGTTGGTGGTGCCGCCGTCCCACGGTATGCCGACGAGCGCGATGTCGAGCCCCTCCGCGCTCGCCACGGCCGGCAGTCTCATGAAGGTCGAAAGTCCGGCGAAACGAGGAACGGCGGAGGCGTCGATCGGCTGGAAGAAATTGCTGCTCATGGTGTCGGCACCTCAGGAGAATTCACGTTTGACGATTTCCGCAATGCGGATCTCGCAGTCGTCGAGCAGCCACCGGCCTTTCTCCGCCGATGAGCCCTCGGTCAAAGAAAGGACGCCCGACAGCGGCACTTCCTCGGCTGGCCTTGGATAGCGATCATACGGCTTGAATTGTGCGGGGCCGTCATGCAGCGCCTTGCCGAGATCGACGAGCTCGGGGCGCAGCGCCAGCATCATAGAGGTCTCGATGACGCTCGCATGTTCGAGCTCGATGCCGGGATAGCCGTCGGGGAAGACCTTCGCCAGCGTCTCTGTGCGCACCATTTCCCAATGGTCGATGCGCAGGATCGTCAGATCCGCCGCACGCTCGCGGCCGATGGCGTCGAGCGCCAGCTCGATGCCCTCGATCGACGGGCCGATGTTCTCGTAGTGGCCGTTGAGCACGACGATGCGCCGGACCTTCTGGCGATAGAGATCGCAGATCACATCCCTGACCAGCAGCGAAAACGTATGCGCCGTGATGTTGATCGTGCCGGGGAAGGCCGGGCCGCCGCCTGTTCTTGGCTGCGAGCGGTTCCCATAGGCGATGGTCGGCGCGACGAGGCCACCGACCTGCTTCGCCACCGTTTCGGCGATGGCGGTGGGAAGCACGACATCGACATTCATCGCCATGTGGTGGCCGTGCTGTTCGGTCGAGCCAAGCGGCAGGAAGATGGGCGCGCCGGCGGCGATCCGCCTTTCGGCTTCGGGCCATGGCAGTTCAGCGAGGAAAACTCGGTCTTTCATGATCATCCCATTTCAAAGCATCGCCGCGCCACCATTGGCGCCCAGGCATTGTCCGGTGAAGAAGGTGGCGCCGGGGCCGGCAAGGAAAACCACCGCTGAGGCGATCTCGTCCGGCCGGCCGATCCGCCCCAGCGGATGTGTCGTCTCCAGCGCGCGCTGGCTCTCGCTCAGCGCCTCGAAGCCGAGAAGCGGCGTGTCGGTCGGCCCCGGCGCCACGGCGTTGACCAGGATGCGAGGCGCAAGCTCGCGCGCCCAGGCGCGTGTCAGGCCGAGCAATGCCGCCTTGGTCGCGCAATAGACCGAGGCGCCGGACCGGCCGAGATAGGCGAGCTCGGAGGCGATGTTGACGATGCGGCCGCCATCGGGAAGGTGCGGCAGGACTTCACGTGCCACGATGATGGCGCCGCGCACATTGACGGCGAACATGCTGTCCACATGGTCGAGCGAAACCGCGCCAAGCGGTGCTTCCTGGAGGATGCCGGCATTGTTGACCAGGATGTCATAGCCGCCGATCCGTCCCGCCCCCTGCCTGACCGCGGCAATGATGTCGGCCTCGCTGGCAAGGTCGCAGGCAAGGATCGGGATATCGCCTTCGGATGCCTTGAGATCGAACCCGAGAACCATGGCCCCGGCATCCCGCAAGGCGAGCGCGGTCGCGCGGCCGATGCCGCTGGCCGCACCGGTGACCAGGGCGCGTTTTCCGTGCAGCGGAGCTACCAAGGCACTTCTCCCCTGTCGACGCCGAGCGACTGCCCGGTGATGTTGGCCGCCAGGTCCGACGCCAGGAACAGATAGGTGCCGGTCATGTCGGCCGGCTCCATCAGGCCGGGCAGCGCTTGCGCGCCGACGATGTCTTCGAGCAGCGCTGCCTCGCTGACGGCGCCTTGCTCGGCCATCCGGCCAAGCGAGCGCATCGATGCTTCCGTGCGGACCCATCCGGGACAGACCGCATTGACGCGGATGCCCCTCGATCCGAGCTCCTTGGCCCAGGTTTTCGTCAGGCCGATGATAGCGTGCTTGGAGGCGACATAGGCGCCGAACCGCGCTTCGGCGACACGGCCCCAGATCGAGGCGGTGTTGATGATCGAAGCGCCGGCCTGCATGCGCGGCAAGGCGCGCGCGGTGACCAGCGCCGTACCGATGACGTTGATCTCGATGATGCGCCGGAAGGCGGCTTCGGCTTCGTCGCTGCTGTCGGTGATCGGCGTCATCAGCTCGAGGCCGGCATTGTTGACGAGCACGTCGATCCGCGGGATCGGTTCGAGTGCAGCCCTGACCGCCTCGCGGTCGGCGATGTCGGCCTCCATGCCGGTGGCGCCCAATTCGCGGGCCCGTTCGTGCACGGCCGCGTCGTTGGCAATGAGGTGCAGGCTGGCGCCGGCCTGGGCGAAGCCCTTGGCAATGCCGAGCCCGATGCCACGGCTTGCTCCGGTGATCACCACCGTCTTTCCGGAAAAGGAGAGGCTCATACGGCCACTCCGGTTTCGTTGCGGATCAGATGCAGGACCTTGTTGCGCAGTTCGAAGAATTTCTGGGTTTCCCGGATCTCCAGCGGCCGGTCCGGGCCAAGCTCTGCCGCCACGTCGATATCGGCGACGATCGAGGCCGGACGGCGCGAGAACAGGATGATCCGGTCGGCGAGAAACACCGCTTCTTCCACGTCATGGGTGACGAAGATGATGGTCTTTTCCTCGCGGATCTGGATCTGCCGCAGCTCGACCTGAAGCCGCTCGCGCGTCAGCGCGTCGAGGGCGCCGAAAGGCTCGTCCATCAACAGCACGTCTGAACCCGCGGCGAGCGTGCGGGCTATGGCCACGCGCTGGCGCATGCCTCCCGAGATCCGGTTTGGATAGGAGTCGGCAAAGTCGGCGAGCCCGAACAGCTTGAGATAGTGGCTGATACGCCCGGCCCTTTCGGTTGCGCCGAGGTCCTTCCTGTAGCGCATGCCGAAGGCGATGTTGTTTTTGACAGTCAGCCAGGGAAAAGACGAATAGGACTGGAACACCATGCCGCGCCGACGGTCCGGCCTGACGACCTTTTCCCCGCCAAGCAGGATCGAGCCCGAACTCGGTTCGTCGAGGCCGCCGACCATGCGCATCAGGGTGGTCTTGCCGCAGCCCGACGGGCCGAGGAACACGACCAGCGAATTGCGGTCGAGGCCCAGGCTGGTCTTTCGTACGACATCGACGGGGCCGAAGGACTTGGCCGTGTCGACGAATTGAACGTATCCGGTCATGTCATGCTCCTCACAGATACCGGAACAGCCGGCGGTGAAGCAGGCGAAGAAGCTGGTCGGTGACCAGGCCGATCAGGCCGATGACGACGACGCCGGCCATGACCTCCGGCGTCTTGACGAAGCGCCGGGCCGTCCAGATCACATAGCCGATGCCTGAATCGGCGGCGACGATCTCGGCGATGATCAGATAGGTCCAGCACCAGCCGAGCGTGATGCGCAGATTGTCGAGCAGCGTCGGCCCCATCCAGCGCAGGGCGACGTCGATCATGACCTGCCTCGAATTGGCGCCGACGGTGCGGGCGACCTCGACGAACTCCTGCGGCACGCGCCGCATGTCGTCGGCGACGAGCAGCACGAGCTGGAAGAACGTGCCCAGCCAGAGCAGGAAGATCTTGGTCTCCTCGCCGACGCCGAACCAGATGATGGACAGCGGTACGAGTGCGGGGACCGGCAGATAGCGGATGAAGTCGATCATCGGCTCGAGGGCGGCGCCGACGATCCGGTAGCTGCTCATCATGATGCCGATCGGGATCGCCAGGACGGCGGCGAGCAGGAAGGCAATCCAGACACGGGTGGTCGAAACCGCGACGTGCCAGAGCAGGTTTTGCTCGGTCAGCATTGTCCAAAGCGCGATGACGACGCGGCTCGGCGACGGCAGGAACTGCGGCGCAACGATGCCCGCGCGCGCCGCCAGCTCCCAGAGGGCAACGACGAGCACGGCCGCCGCGACGCTGACGGCAAACTCCAGCATCGGCGACGCGCGACCGCGGAAGACAAACAGGCTGCTGAACAAATCACTATCCCCGGATGATCGAAAAGAGCGGCCGTCATCGACGGCGAGCCGGAATGACCCCGCCGGCAGCCGCCAAACGGTTGCCGGTCCGGCCGCGCGGCCGCTATTTTGCCGGGACCTTGTTGATTGCCGTATTGTCGATCTGGTCGGCCGCCACCAGTCTGTTGTCGGCGGCGCCATTCTCCAGGTTGAGATCCATGACCGTGTCGAAGATCCCGTGCAGCGTGCCCTTTTCTCCCGGCTTGCCCATATAGGCGAGGGATTCGGCAAGCGTCGTGTAGGACAGGCTGGAGTTGACGATGTCGGTCACTTCGGCAGGCGTCAGGCCGAAATGCTTGGATGCCATGTCGGCGAATTTTTCCGGCTCGGCCTTGATGAAGTCGACCGCCTCATAGATGCAGCCGAGGAATTTTGTGTACTTGTCGGGGTTCGCCTTGAAGTCGTCGTTGCGGGCGATGATCGCGTCGATGATGATGCCGCGATGATCCTTGGACGAGATCAGCATGCGGGCACCGGGGCGGGTCGAGGCCTTCAGCGCCTGCGACATGAACGGTTCGTAGGTCGCGATCGCGGCGATCGATTCATCGACGAAAACCGCGCCCGTATCGGCCGTCGCGATGTCCTTGATCTGCAGATCCTTCAGCGACAGGCCGGCCTGCTTCAGCTCCATCTGCAGCAGCAGGCGTGAGGGAATGTTGGGTTCGGCCGCGACGACCTTGCCCTTGAGATCGGCCACCGACTTGATCTTCTCATCGGTGATGACGCCGTCGCCGCCGACGGATTCATCGATCGTGCCGATGATGATGCCGGGCGTCGAGGCGTCGCGCGGGCGGCCCTGATATTCGCCGACCGAGCGCATCTGCATCTCGATGTCGCCGCGCGCCATCGCTGCCATGACATTGGTCAGGTCGTCCTCGAACTTGATGCTGACGTCGAGACCCTTGGCCGTGAAGCAGCCAAGGTCGCTGGCGATATGGACAGGCGCAAATCCCAGCCATGTCGGCGCCAGGATGCGGATCTGGTCGGCGCTGAGGGCGAGCTGCGAACTGGCGAGCAGGAGGGCTGCGGACAAGGCGGTGCCGAGTAACGGTTTCATGATTGTTCCCCAATTTTGTTCCGCGCAGGCTCGCGATTTCTGACATTGATGTAAATGAGTTTATTTAGAACGATACATCGAATAGCATCGATGTGTCGTTCTGGGCATCATGGGGGAGTGGCATGCGCCGGCTGGACAACATCGATATCCGCCTGCTGCGCGTTTTCGTGGCGCTGGCCGATTCAGGAGGGTTCGCCGCCGCGCAAATCACGCTCAACCTGTCGCAGCCGACGCTCAGCACGCATCTGGCGGAGCTGGAGAAACGCATCGGTGCCCAGCTCTGCCATCGCGGACGCAAGCAATTCCGGCTGACCGAGGTCGGACAGGCGACCTATGATGCGGCGCAGAAGCTGTTCCGCGACCTTGACGATTTCGGACATCGCATCAATGCCGCCAGCGGCAGCCTGTCGGGCCGCTTGCGGGTCGGTACGTCGGATGGTGTCTTCACCAGTGGTGAACTGGGTATCCAGCACGCCCTCAGCCGCTTCATGGGGCCGGATTCCGACGTCTTCATCGACCTTTCGGTGGGCACGCCGTCCGAACTCGAGCAGCAAGTCGCCGATGGAGGCCGCGACATCGTCATCGGGCCGCTGTCGCAGAAGGCGCCCGGCGTCGTCTATCGGGACTATTGCGGCGAACCGCATCTTCTCTATTGCGGCCGCCGGCATCCGCTCTTTGCGGTGCCCGATTCAAGGATCGACCAGAGCGCCGTCGACGCTGCACGGTTCTCGGTGCGCAGCTATCGACATTTCGACGACCTCTATCTTGTCGGCCATCCCAGGGCGAGCGCATCGGTGGTTCACATGGAAGCGCAGTTGATGCTGATCCTGTCGGGCAACTTCATCGGCTTTCTGCCATGCCATTTTGCCGATCCCTGGGTCGCGGCCGGAGACATGCGGGCCATCAAGCCGAGGGCCTATGCGTTCAGTTCCATACACCGCGTCGCCTACCGCAAGAGCGACGCCCAGCGCTCGCTTGTTCAGGCCTTTCTCGGTGCATTGTTCGATGCAACGCCGGTGGCAGGATAGGGCCACATGCAGCGTGCTTCACGAAGGGCTTTGCAGGGCCTGCAATGACCGCGTCATGTTTTCCCGGGCCTGCGGCTCGAAGCGCTGGCGAAACTCTTCGGTGTGAAAAATGTGGGGGCGAGCGAGGAAATTCTTCAGGACGGCACTGCGTCCGGCCCGCCACATCGGCTCCTCCACCCAGGCGTACTCGCGCCGCACGGCGCGCTCATAGGCGTTGAAGGCGTCCGGCGCGGCACCCAGGATCGACAGGTCCATGTCGAGGAAAAGACTTGCGTCCCGTGTGGCCGTCGCGTCGTCGAACGGAGGCACTTGGTGCGTGGCGGTGGCGACGATCATCGCCGAGATGTGGTTGAGACGTGAAGGATCCGCGCGGCCCGCCAGTCTTTTCTCGGCAAGGCCGGCACTTTGCGCCTCGTTGTCCTTGGCCTTGCTGTCATAGATGGCATCGTGGAACCAGATCGCGGCTTCGACGGCTTCGGGGTCACCGAGCGACCCTCGATAGTCGCCTGCCAGCGCCAGCATCGCCTCGATATGGGCGAGGTTGTGGTAGTGGCGGCCTTGTGCCCGGTAGAGTCCCGAAAGCTCGCTTTTCAGCGTGTCGTCGATCAAGGGTTCGTTTTCCATGGCTGCTTGAATTCCCGCGAACCAAATCCATTTGACAATGCACTAAGGAAAATTGAGTTCAATCGTGCTAAGATCTGGCCTATATGTGCGGCCAGACAACAGGCAAGCGCAACAGGCAAGCCCGGCAGGGCGCAGGACGAGACGGCGATGAACAGCATCAGCATTTCCCGACACAGCGCATTGCAGCCGGTCGATCCGATCTGGCGTTCGATCCGCGACGAGGCGATGGAGGCGGTCAACCGCGACCCGTTGCTTGCCGCATTCCTCTATTCGACCATCCTCAACCAGGACAGCCTGGAAGAAGCGGTCATCCATCGGCTGGCCGAGCGGCTGGACCACCAGGACATCGGCTCCGATCTCATCCGCCAGACGTTCAAGTCCATGCTGGCCGACGACAAGGACTGGCCAACGACCGTGCGCGTCGACATCCAGGCCTATTACGATCGCGATCCGGCCTGCGACCGCTTCATCATGCCGGTGCTCTATTTCAAGGGTTTTCACGCCATCCAGACCCATCGGCTGGCGCATTGGCTGTGGAATCAGGGCCGCAAGGATTTCGCCCTCTATCTGCAGAGCCGCTCATCCTCGGTCTTCCAGACCGACATCAACCCGGCCGCCCGTATCGGCAAGGGCATATTCATCGACCACGCCACCGGCCTGGTGGTCGGCGAGACCGCGGTCATCGAGGACGACGTGTCGATCCTGCACGGCGTGACGTTGGGCGGCACCGGCAAGGCCGGCGGCGACCGTCATCCCAAGATTCGCTACGGCGTTCTGATCGGCGCCGGCGCCAAGATTCTCGGCAACATCGAAATCGGCCATTGCTCGAAGATCGCGGCAGGCTCGGTGGTACTGTCGCCGGTGCCGCACAACAAGACGGTTGCCGGCGTGCCGGCCCGTGTCGTCGGCGAGACCGGCTGCGATCAGCCGTCGCGCCAGATGGACCAGCTTCTGCCGTCGCAGACGATGGATCAGGTCGTCAGTTTCGACATCTGATTTTCACGAGGCCGCCGCCTGCCGCCGGATTCCGGCCGCTTGCATGAGCGGGTGGTTGTCTCGCTTGCCTTTACATCGCCATTGTCGACGTGCCAGAAGCGCGTTCGAACGAGCAAGCCCGATGATCGGAGAAGACTGTTGAAGCCGGACGAAATCAGAAAGCTGGACGCCTATTTCAAGCGCGTCTTCCAGAACCCCAAGCTCGAGGTCAAGGCACGACCGCGCAAGGATGATTCGGCCGAGGTCTATGTCGGCGACGAATTCCTCGGCATCGTCTTCAAGGACGAGGACGACGGCGACTACAATTTCTCGATGGCGATCCTCGACATCGATCTGGCCTGAGCCAGCAATCTTGCGCTCGGCCGGCTCTGCCTTATGCGGCCGGCCAGCCGGATCTCCCGAGGCGTTCTTAATGTCCTGCTTTCAGGACATGTTCGGCTTCGGTGGCGATTGCCGCGTCGAGCGCCTGCCAATCACCCAGAAACTCTCTTGGGAAGCGATAGGTGAGGCTGAGTTCGTCGCCGACCTGGATGTCGCGCTCGCAGGGCGCCAGCGATTCCTCGGCACTCGGCCCGCTCAGGCAACGGGCCACGAACGGGTCCTTGCCGGGGCGGTTGCCGACAACCAGCACCTCGTTCAGATAGCCTGATTTCTCATTGAAACCGTACGCCATCGTGCCGCCGGGTCCCGCAATGCCGGGCTGGGTGATCAACGCGCTGTAGATCGGCGCGAAGCGGCCACTCATGTCACGCGACATCATCTGCTGTTCGAAAGACAGGAAGATGATGCTCTTGCCGGTCCCCGTGTGATTGAAGTCGTCCCGCGCGGCCTCGCTGTAGCCGTCCATCTGGGGATAACGCAGATAGAGGTCGAGCCGCGAGGCGATGCCGTCGTGCCGGGCCTGGGCGAAACGGATGGTGTTGGCCGGCACGGCAATGACGTTGTTGCCGATCACAACCTGGTGGACCGTTGCGTCGTCGGTGTATCCGGCCATGGCGATCGAATGGCCGAACCATTTGCCGCCAAGGCTGATCGCCACCGACAGCAGGGCCAGCGCCGCGAACCCGTAGAACACCCGCTTCATCAGCCTGGAATCGACCACGGTGAGTTCGGGGCCGTTGGTGAGCGCTGCCTGCTTCATCTCAGTCCTCGGATCTCGGGCCGCCTGTCCGCCTCTGGTGTGCCTGGGCGGCACACATCGCACGGCATGGCTCTTGCAGCCTTCATGGAACGACTGTGCAATTTCATGGTAAATGGAAAGTTAAGATGGGACCGCTGGAACTCACACTCTTTGCTTTTGTCGTCGGGCTGACGGCCTGCGGGCTGGCTGGATCGGCCATGGAACTGGTGTCAGGCCGCAAGGTCGCCTTCACCGAACCCTATGTGTCGCCGTCACATGTTTTGCGCTCGCTGCTCGCCACCGCGTGTGCCGGGCCCTTCATGCTGGTCAACGATGCCATCGATGCCCGGCGTGAGCGCCGCATTTCGACGCTCGCGCTGATGTCCTGCGGCTGCACGGCAATAGCCTGGTCCTTGGCGCTGGGCATCGTCGTGCTTGCCATTGCCTCATGGACGATCCGTCTCCTAGGGTCCGAATTGCCAGCCTGAGACGATTCGGAGACCGAAAAATGCCGCTCTATGCGATCGATGGAACGGAGCCCAGCTTCGCGGATGCGGACTCGAACTGGATCGCGCCCGATGCGACGCTGATCGGCGACGTGCGCGTTGGCCGCAACGCCGGCTTATGGTTCGGCACCGTCATTCGCGGCGACAATGAGCCTATCGTCATCGGCGCCGACACCAATGTGCAGGAACATACGGTGATGCACACCGATCCCGGCTTCCCGCTGACCATCGGTGAGGGTTGCACGATCGGCCACCGCGCCTTGCTGCATGGTTGCACGATCGGCGACAACAGCCTGATCGGCATGGGCGCCATCGTGCTGAACGGCGCGAAAATCGGCAGGAATTGCCTGGTAGGCGCCGGCGCGCTGGTCACCGAAGGCAAGGAATTCCCGGACAATTCGCTGATCGTCGGCTCGCCGGCCAAGGCGATCAGGGTGCTGGACGACGCGGCCATCGCAAGGTTGCGCGGCTCGGCGGCGCACTACATTGCCAATGGCAAGCGCTTCAAGGCGGGGTTGAAGAAGGTCTGAGGCCAGCTTTGGCCGATCCTGTCGCCGGCGGTTTCATCGCGGGTCCACTCACTGTCCGTCAATGCTGCGCCCGGCCATCGCATCGCGCAGCATTGAAGCACCGGCTTCGAAACCGGCAATCTCGGCTTCCTCGATGGCTGTCCTGTAGTCATCGATGCGGGTTCCGAGCGCCGGGTCGGCGCCCGCCGCCAAAAGCAGGCGGATCGCATCGACACTGCGGATCGCCACCGAATAGTGAAGCGGCGTCCAGTCGTTGACGCCCCGCATGTTGGGGTCGGCGCCGGCGTCGATCAATACCCGCACGATGCCCAGCCTGTCAGCCCGGTCGGTGGACAGCGCCGCAATGATGGAAGGAAACCCGCCGTGATCCCTGTAGTTCGGATCCGAGCCGGCATCCAGCAGGGTCGAGATGAAGCCGACAGGGCTCCAATAGATCGCATATTCCAGCGGATGCCCGAGGCCGAACTCAAACGGCATGCGCTCGTCGAACCAGCGGGAAGAGCCGCCCAGGGCTACGCCGAGGCCTTCGAAATCGCCGGCCTTGAAGGCGTCGTCGATCGCCTTGAACAGGCGATGACGCTCGCACCGATCTTCCGGGATTTCCAACATCGCCGTGATCCAGAAGGCGAAACTGACTGCCTATAGTGCCCCGATCTTCTGCCCGTGGAAAGGCGGTGGTCTGATGTGCTTGGTAGGGCTATGGGACCTGTGCCCTTCCAGACATCGCTAGGCGGCTTTGTTTCTTGCCTTTTTCCCAGCCGCAGGCTTGGTCCGTATTCGCATGGCTCCGCCCTTCGGGGTTTCGATTTCAAATGCGTCTGTGCTCCTCACCAGATCGCTCAATTTGCTGAAACCGTAGGTGCGAGGATCAAAATCTGAAAACAGGTTTGACAACTGCTTTCCGAAGGTGCCGAGCAATACCCAGCCATCCTCACTGTCCATTTGACCAATGACTTTCTTGAGTATGGGCATAGCAGCGCTGGACGATTGGAGCGGCTTGGCTACAGGCGCGGTATCCTGAATGTTCGTCGCGCCACGCAGAAGATTTTCGGTGTAGATGAACCGGCGACATGCTTGCCGGAAGCTTTCCGGAGTTTTCTGCTCGCCGAACCCGAATACATCGACGCCGTGTTCGCGAATGCGGGCGGCGAGTCTGGTGAAATCACTATCGGAAGAGACCAGACAGAAACCGTCGAAACGACCGCTATGGAGCAGGTCCATGGCATCGATCACCAGTGTGATATCGGATGCGTTCTTCCCGGCGGTATAAGCGAACTGCTGCTGCGGAATGATCGCATGCTTTGACAAGACGTCTGCCCATCCCTTCGATCGGGCGTTTGAAAAATCACCGTAGATGCGGCGGACGCTGGCTTCGCCAATCTTCGCGATCTCCTCGAACAAGCCGTCGACAATCTTGGCGGAAGCGTTGTCTGCGTCGATAAGAACCGCAAGACGCGGTGATCGGGGTTCGATCGGCATACGACACTTCCTGCGGCTGGCTCACTCTCGAGTTTCGAATTTTAGCGGGCGAAACCATCGTCGACGCGCGGTTTGCGCTACTTCGCAGTTGTAGCAGAGGTAGGCAGCAAACAGAAATCCAAGCTATTGGAATCGATAAAACTATCACAGTTACAATGAGCTATCGCCAGAAATGGCGGAGCCGGCCCGGGGACGGGGCCGGCTCCTATGACCCGGTCGTTGGGGACGGGGAGGGTGGGGACTCGACCGGGTTTCTCCTTAAGCGGTCGCATTCATGCGACGCGCTTGATCTCTGTTCTAGCGGACGCTGGCGACCGCGTCGGAGCGGCCGTCGTTGATCGTCACCCAAACGCCGGAATTCTGATCTGACTGGCGCTTGAGATAGGTGTAGTCGGTGTCCGTCCAGGACAGCACCTTGGTCTCCAGATTGTCGAGGATGAATTCCCCCAGGCTGGTGCGCACGGTCAGCACTGCGTGTCCGTCGCCATTCGGCTGGCGCGCGACCGTCATCAGCAGATTGCCGGCGGGCACGCCCGCAGCCATCAATTCGCGACGCTTCTCCAGAGCGTAGTCCTCGCAATCGCCATAGCCATTGTCGGGATAGGCCCAGTATTCCTCGACACCGTAGTTTTCCATGTCGGTGCGCGGCTTGATGTGGGTGTTGACCGAATTGTTGATGTTGACGATCGTCGCCCACAGTTTGCGGGTCAGTTCGACCGGCGCGCCCTTGGGGGTCCTTTCGCTGCATTCGCCGGCTATGCGCTGGCAGAATTCATAATGGCCAACAGGCTGCGTGGTGCGTCCGCCGGTGTGCATATAGGCCGGTCCCGCGGCATATGCTGATCCCCAAGCGGAAAGCTGCATCGCCATTGCCACCAGCAACAGCTTGCCCCTCGTTTTCTTCATTGTTGTAGTCTCCCCGTTCGAAGGAGACATTGCCACAAGTGGATTTATTTGACGCAAAAGCGCGAAGTAGATATTGAGTAAAACGCCAATAGAATAAACGTAAAATTTGAATCATTTGAGTATTAAATTGTTTGTGGTTTGAAGCCTCGGCTCTCGTGCTTTGATGTCACGCAGGCCTTGCCGGGATCGGCCGAAGCACGCTGGTCATGGGCATGAAAACAAAAAACCGGCCACGAGGGCCGGTTTCCTGGAGTTGCTGTCGGGTCTTGTCAGACGCGCGGCGTGTTGAATTCGGAATCGAGCGTCTCGGGGCGCTGGATGACGGCGAATTCGATGGCGACGCCGTCCTCGAAATGGCGCACGATCTGCCCGCGCATGGTGCCGAGCATGACCTGGATGCCGATCGCCGGCTTGACGTCGATCTCGATCGCGGCGCCGGAAAGCGACAGGTCGATGATGCGGCACTGATACTGACGGCCGTCGGTGAGCTGCAGCACGCTGGTCGGATTGCGTGGCGCGACGCGCTCGTGGCGACGGTCCTCCGGCAGGTCGAGTTCGTGCTTGTTGGCAAGCCAGGTCAATTGCGCGGCAAGCTTGTCCTTCTTGCGATCCGACGCGATGACGGTCATCGCGAAACCATCCTGCAAGGTGCGTGTGACGACACCTTCGATACGGCCGATATGATCGATGTAGGCGATGATTTTTTCGCCGGGCATGCCGACGCGGTCGGTGCGAAACGCAACATTGCCCGGCGACATGTCGACGACCTGGCAGGGATGCTCGGTGCGGTCTTCCAGCATGAAGCGCCCGTATATCTTGACCCGGACGCGCTGAAAGTTACGCCTCTCAGCTTGGGACGGCGCGTAGTCGACCGCCGCTGACCTCATGACTGCCTACACCCCGTTTGGCATCCCACGCGTCGATGCGAGGAACTTCATCGCAGAAGTACAGCAAAGCGGGTTAACAAAGGGGAAAAGTGGCGCTTCAGGCTTTCCTTTTTATGCATGTCGTTGTCCCAAAACCGCAGCGCACCTTTTTTGGTGACATGCGTCAAGCCGTGAGATTGCGGACTATTCCTCGCGTCCCCCATCGAAGACGACGAGATGGCGGATGCGGCGGGCCCGGCCGAGCGCCGAGATCGTCTCGGGTGTTCCGAGTTCATCGGGAACGAGCGAGGGGACATCGATCGCCGGGCGGTTGTTCAGCAGCTCCTTCTCCGGATCGATGACGCGGATCGAATCGATCAACGCGTCGGTGATCGGGTCGGCGCCCAGCCAGAAGGGCTTCTCCACGGCGCTGATGACGCCCAGGCAGCGCGGATTTTCGACGCCGCCGTCAAGCGGCAAGGCAAGCAGCTCGAACTTGTTGGAGCGTCCGTTGCGGCTGAAGCCCTCATAGCTGATGAGCACGACCGACTTCTGGTCGAAGACGCCGTGGATCAGCCGCGAAACGAGCCGCTGATCCTTCTCGCGCCACAGCGATGGAAAGGAAAAACCCTTGAGCTCACGGCCATAGCAGGCGCAAAGCCTGGTGCCGGCTAGCCGGAATACGGCTTGCCCGCGCGTGTCCCGTTCCAGGATAAAGGTGTCGGCCAGCAGCGACTTGATGTCCGCCGGTTCGACCTCCGAACGCTTCGGGGCAGGGCGTCCGTCACGCAGGCGGTTCCAATATTGGAACAGCGTGATCGATCCGTTCTGGTTCATGCTATGCTGCTCCGCGCAATCTGTCGTCTGATGTCCCATCGGTGAACAGAAGGGCGCCCTCCGATGACTTACATGCGTTGCGGAGCAGGAAGCGTGCCAGCGTCGTTAACACTTGTTCACGGGTCGGGGCCGTTAAGGTTAACAAGTGGTTTACATTGCATCGAAGCGAGCCCCGTGGCACATAAAAACCACTCCAGAAGCGGTCGTTTCGCGACGATCGGCAGCACTTCAGTCAAGAGTTTTAGGGGAGCAGGGGGCTCGACCAGCCGTTCAAGGGAAACCTTGAACGGCTTCTTTTTTGATTCGCGCCCAGCGATTCGCGGTTTGCGGTTCGGTCCGCGGTGATCTAGATGCTCGAACCCCGAAGCCCGCAGTGAGTGCATTTTCAAATGAGTGAACCGGTAACTCCCTCGGAAGTCGACCCGGTCGAGGACGCGCCCGAGCCCCGGCGGCGCGAGCCGGTGTTCAATCTGCCGCCCGTCGTGCTGGCGGTGATCGGCATCTGCGTGGCCGTCTATCTGCTGCAACAGTATGTGTTGAGCGAATCCCAGCAGATGACACTGCTGTATGACGGGGCCTTCATCCCTGTTCTCTACACTGGGCAATACGGCTTCGACTGGTTCCTGTTTTCCCGGCCCTTCACCTATGCCTTCATGCATGGTGGCCTTGCCCACATTGCCATCAACATGGTGTGGCTCGCCGCTTTCGGTTCGCCGTTGGCAAATCGTCTGGGCACGCTCTGGTTCGCGCTGTTCTTTGCCGTGACCGGGCTGGCTTCGGTCGCGCTTTTCTGGGCGGTGCATCCTTACGGAGAGGCGCCGCTGGTCGGCGCTTCCGGCGCCATATCAGGCATGATGGGGGCTGCGGCGCGTTTTGGCTTCCGTACGGACCGTTCGGCCGGCAAGGCCGCCTTCGCCGGCCCTGTGCTGCCGATCGCATTCGTATTGCGCTTGCGCGGCGTCGTGATCTTCCTTGCGGTGTGGATGATCATCAACCTCGCCACGGGCCTTCTCGGCTTTGCGCCTGGGGTAGACGGCCAGATCGCCTGGGAAGCCCATATTGGCGGCTTCGTCGCCGGCTTCTTCGGCCTGCGCTGGTTCGACAGACGATGGCAGGCGCCCGAATGGGAGACCGACGACCACCACACTTGAAATGCAACCGATCACGGCGCACGATGTTCACTCTTATGTGAAGGCCGGTCAGGGCAGGAACCGGCAGGCAAAGCAGAGGAGGACGCCATGACGGTTAAGGCAATTCTCGAGAAAAAAGGCCATGACGTATTCACGCTCGGGCCGAACGAAAAGCTGAGCGAAGCCATCCGTATCCTGGCAGAACACAAGATCGGTGCGCTGGTCATCACCAATGGCGATCGCAAGATCGTCGGCATCCTTTCAGAGCGCGACATCGTGCGTGTTGTCGCCCGCGAAGGGGGAGCCGCGCTCGATATCGCCGTGCGTTCGGCGATGACGCCGAAGGTGAAGATCTGCAACGAAAACCACACCGTCAACGAGGTGATGGAGATCATGACCCGAGGCCGCTTCCGCCATCTGCCGGTGGAAAAGGACGGTATGCTCGATGGCATCGTGTCCATCGGCGACGTGGTCAAGCGCCGCATCGAGGATGTCGAACGCGAGGCCGACGAGATCAGGGCCTATATCGCCACCGCCTGAGCGGTGAAGGAAACCGCCGGCCGGAGTGCCGACCGGCGGAGCCGTATTCTACCTGTTGTCGAGTTCGGAACGGACGAGTTCGAGCCCACGCCGGGTGATGCGGTAAGGTCCGCCGTCCGACGATGAAACAGCCTTCTTGCGTTTCAGCTTTCGAAACAGGTCGAGATCGACGCCCGGATAGTGCCAGCCGTCACGGGTCAGGCATTTGACGGAGGCGATCCGCTTTTTCTCGTTCTTTTCGATTTCAATGCGTCCGCCCTGCGCGAGCAGGTGCAGGATGCGCTGTTCTATGCGCGAAATGTCCATGGGAGAGTTTCCGGGAAAACAGAAAATGCCGCCGCCGCGAAGCTTCGCGGCACGGGGTTTCAGGTTTTCTGCCCTGCCTCGCTAGGAGGTCAGGGCCTTACCGGGACTGTGCGTAAGTGGACATCCACTCTCCATTGGGATGGAGAGGTATGTAGCTGAAGGCCGTGGAAAAGGCCAGTCCGCGGCTTTGCGCTTGTCTCGCGAAGCGGTTTGCACTAGCGAAGTTGCACACCAAAATATGCGTAAACGCATAATCCGTAGTTCCAATACGCAGGCCACAATGTCTCTTATCGACACCCGCACGCCCGACGCCAAGCGCCTTGTTTCTGGCGCCACCGGCGATTGGGAGATCATCATCGGCCTCGAGGTCCATGCGCAGGTCACTTCGGAAGCAAAGCTGTTTTCGGGCGCCTCCACCGCCTTCGGCGCGGCGCCCAACGCCAATGTCAGCCTGGTCGATGCGGCCATGCCGGGCATGCTGCCGGTGATCAACGAGGAATGCGTCAAGCAGGCGATCCGCACCGGCCTGGGGCTAAAGGCGCAGATCAACCACAAGTCGGTCTTCGATCGGAAAAACTACTTTTATCCCGACCTGCCGCAGGGCTACCAGATCTCGCAGTTCAAGCAGCCGATCGTCGGCGAGGGCACCGTGATCGTTTCGGTCGGCCCGGACCGCCAGGGCGAATTCGAGGACATCGAGGTCGGCATCGAGCGGCTGCATCTGGAGCAGGATGCCGGCAAGTCGATGCACGACCAGCATCCGACCATGTCCTATGTCGATCTCAACCGCTCCGGCGTGGCACTGATGGAGATCGTCTCCAAGCGCGGATATGCGCTCGGCCGACGAAGCCAAGGCCTATGTCACCAAGCTGCGCACCATCGTGCGCTATCTCGGCACCTGCGACGGCAACATGGACGAGGGTTCGATGCGCGCCGACGTCAACGTCTCGGTGCGCAAGCCGGGCGGCGAGTTCGGCACGCGCTGCGAGATCAAGAACGTCAACTCGATCCGCTTCATCGGCCAGGCCATCGATTATGAGGCGCGCCGGCAGATCGCCATTCTCGAGGATGGCGGCAAGATCGACCAGGAGACGCGGCTGTTCGACGCCGTCAAGGGCGAGACGCGTTCGATGCGCTCCAAGGAAGAGGCGCACGATTACCGCTACTTCCCCGATCCGGACCTTCTGCCGCTGGAATTCGACCAGGCCTATGTCGATGCGCTGGCCAAGGAATTGCCGGAACTGCCCGACGACAAGAAGGCGCGGCTGATCGCGTCGCTCGGCCTGTCGACCTATGACGCCTCGATCCTGGTGTCGGAAAAGCCGATCGCCGACTATTTCGAGAAGGTGGCCGCCGGCCGCGACGGCAAGCTCGCCGCCAACTGGGTCATCAACGATCTGCTCGGGCAATTGAACAAGGCCGGAAAAGACATTGAAAACGCTCCGGTTTCGCCCGACCAACTCGGCGCGGTCATCGACCTGATCAAGGATGGCACCATCTCCGGCAAGATCGCCAAGGACCTGTTCGAGATCGTCTGGAACGAGGGCGGCGATCCGCGCCAGCTGGTCGAAAGCCGCGGCATGAAGCAGGTCACCGACACCGGCGCCATCGAGAAGGCCGTCGACGAGGTGATCGCTGCCAACCCCGACAAGGTCGAACAGGCGCGCGCCAAGCCGAGCATGGCCGGCTGGTTCGTCGGCCAGGTGATGAAGGCGACCGGCGGCAAGGCCAACCCGCAAGCGGTCAACGACCTCGTCAAGGCCAAGCTTGGCATCGAGTAAGGGCCGTGTTCGTCCGCACCGCAGGCGAACGCGACCTTGCCGCTGTGCGGACGCTGCTGGTGGAAACCTGGCATGCGACCTATGACGCTATTTATGGCGCTGCCAAAGTCACCGAGATCACCGATGAGTGGCACTCGATTGCCTCGCTCCGCTCACGGCTGACACGGCCGAATTCGGAATTCCTGGTGGCCGATGATGGCAAGCGCATCGGCGGCATGGCTTTCGCCGCCGCCACCGCGGATGCGAAGGTCATCCTGCTGAACCAGCTCTACGTCCATCCGGACTGCCAAAGGCGCGGGATCGGGCAAGCACTGCTCGACGAGGTCGAAGCCAGTTTCCCGGAAGCGCAAACGCTGCGCGTCGAGGTCGAGGAGGCCAATGGCGCCGCCATTGCTTTCTACCGATCGAAGGGTTTTTTGCCCGTCAGCACTGCCGTAGAGTCCGGTGATACCTCAAAGCCGACGACGCTGAGTTTCGAGAAGTCGCTCGGATAGGCGGCCCAGCCGGCAATTGTCTCGCGTTTTTGATTTGACCGGCCCCAGCAGCCGTATCAACGCTGCCTGAGCCAGCGTCCGCATCCAAAGGACGCAACGGCGCGAGGGGGATTGTCATGCCGAGCTTGCCGGAACTGATGCCGACACAGGTGTCGGACGAGACCTTTGGCGGCGTCACCTATCATATAGCGGGCGAGCTGGTGCCGGTGCTTTCGGTCGATGTGACGCGGATGCCGGTCTATTTCGAGCACCACATCCTGCTGTGGAAGAATTCCACCATCACCATCGGCTTGAAATCGCTGAAGGGTGCACTGAAGCGGATGATGGCCGGCATGCAGATCTTCATCACCGAGGCGTCGGGGGCGGGCATCATTGCCTTCAGCCGCGACGGGCCGGGCCACATCGTGCCGATCCATCTGAGGCACGGCGAGGAGATCCAGGTGCGCGAGCACCAGTTCCTCGCCGCCACCGGCAATGTCGACTACACCTTCGAACGGATGCGCGGCCTGGCAACGATGCTGTTCGGCCAAAGCGGCTTCTTCATTGATCGGTTTCGCGGTGATTCCGGCGACGGCATCGTCTGGCTGCACGGCTATGGCAACGTCTTCGAAAAGACGCTCGCCGCCGGCGAAACCATCGACATCGAACCGGGTGGCTGGCTGTTCAAGGATGTCTCGGTCAGCATGGAAACCAGGATCGACCGCCTGTCGAGCGGCTTCTTCGGCGCCAACATGAATTTCATCGTCAACCGCTTCACCGGGCCGGGCCGGGTCGGCATCCAGTCGATGTATCTGCATATGCCGACCGAGGAATAGTTCGACGAAGGCGACTGGCGGGCAGCACCGCATGGCGATCCGGCCATGCGTCATCCCGGCATTTGCTGTGCCGGCTCACGACGGATATGCAAGAGAATGACCAAACTGTCCCGCACTGCAGCGTTGGCGCTGCTCGCCATCATTATTTTCGCGACCTTGTCGCCGATCCAGATGCGGCCGCACCTTGCCGAAGCGAATGTTGAGCGCGCCTTGGCTTATGTCCTGTTGGGCTTCGCCCTGGCGCTCGGCTTCCCCAACCGGCTGTATCAAGCCGTGATCTTTGTGGCTGTGACCGCCGGCATGCTGGAACTGCTTCAGATCATTGATCCCGGTCGCCACGCGCGCCTCATCGATGCGCTTGTGAAAGCCTTTGCCGGGGTGGTTGGGATCGTCGCGGGACACCTGATCGTCAGGGCCGGTGGACAAAAGAGCGAGAGGTAGGCGCGGCAGCAATCCGCCGCGGAGGATCGAGCCCTCCGCGCTAGTCAGAAGAAACCTCCACATTGTCGATCAGCCTGGTCTTACCGAGCCAGGCGGCTGCCAGCAGGCGCCCTTCGCGGTCTCGACGCCATGGCGCAAGCGTAAGGCTTTCGCGGGCCTCGACATAGTCGACTTTTTGGAAGCCGGCGGCGATCAGGGCGCGGCTGGCCTCTTCGGTTGCGTCGCTCGGGTCGGCGCCTGCCGCCAGGGCCACCGCCGTGTTGCGCAATATCACGTTGAACTGGCGGGCGATCTTCAGTTCGGCCTCACTGAGATAGGCGTTGCGTGACGACATGGCGAGACCATGGGCGTCGCGTATTGTCGGTGCGCCGATGATGTCGACGGGCAGGTCGAGATCGCGGCAGAGCTGCCTGACGACGCAAAGCTGCTGGTAGTCCTTCTCGCCAAAGACCGCACATTCAGGCGTTGCCTGCAGGAGGAGTTTTGCCACCACCGTGGCGACGCCGTCGAAAAAGGTCGGCCGAAAGTCCGATTCGAGCCCGGCTGAGGGGCCGCCAACCGAGATTTTCGTGGCGAAGCCGGCGGGATACATCTCGCCGACCGTCGGCGTGAATGCGAGGTGGGCCTTGGCCACGCCCAGCCGGTCGAGGTCGCTGGCGAGCTGGCGCGGGTACTTGTCGAGGTCTTCGGTCGGCGCGAATTGCGTCGGGTTGACGAAGATCGACACGACGCAGCGATCGGCTCTTTCGAGTCCGATCCTGACCAGCGAGATGTGCCCATCATGCAACGCGCCCATGGTTGGCACCATGGCGACCCGGAGACCATCGCGCCGCCAGTCATGGATTTGCGCGCGCAATGCGGCAACGCTGTCGACCACAACGAGTTTGCTCATGCGTCGTCCCTGCTCTTTGTCGCCGAAAAGACATGGCCGGGGCCGGGGAATGTCCGGCTTCGCACCTCGGCTGCATAGGTTTCTGCGGCATGCGAGATCACGCTGCGCAGATCGGCGTATTCCTTGACGAATTTCGGCACGCGGTCGACGGTCAACCCGACCATGTCGTCGATGACCAGGATCTGGCCGTCGCAGTCGCCGCTGGCACCGATGCCGATGGTTGGAATGGCGATGCGGCGGGTGATATCGGCGGCGACCGTCTCGACCGTGCCTTCGATGACCACCGAGAAAGCCCCGGCGTTCTCGACGGCGAGCGCATCGCGAAGCAAAGCCGCAACAGCCTCCTCGGTGCGGCCCTTGATCTTGTAGCCGCCGTCCTTCTCGACCGATTGCGGCTGCAGGCCGATATGCCCCATGACCGGAATGCCGGCGGCGACGATGGCCGCGATCTGCGGGATCATGTCGGCGCCGCCTTCGAGTTTCACCGCCTGGCAGCTGGTTTCGTCGACGACCCGCCGCGCCGAGGCAACGGCTTGTGTCGCCGAATCCTCATAGGTGCCAGCCGGCAGGTCGACGACGACGCAGGCTCTGGTCGAGCCGCGCATCACCGCTTGCCCATGCGCGATCATCATCTCCAGCGAGGCGCCCAGCGTCGTCTTGTGCCCATGCAGCACCATGGCGACGCTGTCGCCGACCAGAAGCAGGTCGACATGGTCGTCGAGCAGACGGGCGACGGGGTAGGTGTAGGCGGTCAGGCAGACAAGCGGCGTGCCGCCCTTGCGGTGGCGAATCGCCTCAGTGCCGATGCGGATGTCGGTGGTCGGCAATTCCGTGGCCAATCGTCACCCCTTCGGCCTGCAGCCGGGTTGGATACCCTGCATGGCGCAGAGCTTTAGAAAGACCGCAATGGCTTGGCAAGCACCCATCCTGCCGTCCGGAAAGATCACGGGCTTGTGTCGGGTTTCCGGCAAGCCATTTGCGCGCTCCACGTGGCAAAAGCCTTGCCTTCGGCAAGGCCTGACGCCATAAGCAGGAAACGGGCGCTGTCGGCGCGAGGGTTTGTGATGAAGACTTTTCTTACGCAGTTTTTCACCTGGTGGAACAGCCAGACGCTGGGAACGCGCCTGCACACCTGGCGGCATGGCAAGAAGGTCGGCCAGGACGAGACGGGCAACATCTATTATGAGGGCGGCATCGATTCGGAAGGCCGCACGCGCCGCTGGGTCATCTACCGCAACTATTCGGAAGCCTCCGCGATACCGCCCGGCTGGCACGGCTGGATTCATCACCGGGTCGACGTCGCGCCGTCCGGCGAGGACTACAAGTCGCGCGACTGGCAGAAGCCACATCAGCCCAATCTGACCGGCACTCCGGCAGCCTATCGTCCGAAGGGTTCGGTGCTGACCAATCAGCATCGCCCGCAGGTCACCGGCGACTATGACGCCTGGACACCCGGGTCGTAACGGCCCCGGCCTGTAACGGCGCAAGGTGCAAGCCGGTCCTTTATCGCCACAATTGGTGTTTAGCTGCTTGCTGATCAGAAAACGGCGACTAGCCTTGGCGATCGACAGAATCACCCGGGCGCGAACCACCGGTACCCCTATATGAGCTTTTTCAGCCTGACATCGATGGGCGGCCTGATGGTAGCCGCCGGCCTTGCCGTCAGCACCGCGGCCTTCGCGGCTTCGCCTGAACCCGCCGCGCCGGCGCCAGCGCCGCCCGCGGGAGCAGAACGGGTCACCAATCCCGTCGCCGAGTTTGCCGGCATCGACAAGATCACCGGCCGCATCATCACCTTCGATGTCTATATCGACGAGACGGTCCAATTTGGCGCTTTGCAGGTGACGCCGCGCGTCTGCTATTCGCGGCCGCAGACCGAGGAGCCGAAGACAGATTCCTTCGTCGAGGTCGACGAGATCACGCTCGACCGCAAGATCCGCCGCATCTTCACCGGCTGGATGTTTGCTGAAAGCCCCGGTCTCAACGCCGTCGAGCATGCCGTCTATGACGTCTGGCTGAAGGAATGCAAGCAGAAGTCGGATGTGCCGGCGCCCGATAGCGCCAAGGCCGACGCAGCCAAAGCCGACGATCCCAAGCCCGCCGCGGCCAAACCGAAGCCTGCAGCCACTCCGGACGTGACAGAGCCTGATGTGACCGAGCCGGACGCTTCGGAACCCGATACGACCGACACCAACTGATCCTCCGGAACCGTCCTGGCCACCGAGCGTTGGGCCACTGACGATGGCGCATTTATGCGTAAGGAGGATTTTCCGATGTCAGACAGCAAGCGGATCACCGCCGGCAAGGCCGAATTGCTGGAACTCGAAAAGGGGTTCTGGACAGGCGACGCGGCCTATTATGCTGCCAATGCAGACACCGAATGCCTGGTGGCATTCCCGCAGATGGCCCAGGCGATGGACAATGCCGATCTCGCCAAGACCGCAACCAAGCCCAACCGCTGGCGCGACCTGACGATCGACCTCAAGGGTATTATCGAGCCGGGCAGCGACATCATCATGCTGACCTACGAGGCGCATGCGACACGCGAGAACGGTGAACCCTACGCCGCACTGGTCAGCACCGGCTATGTCCATCGCGTCAACGGCTGGAAGATGATGTTCCACTCGCAGACGCCGCTGGACGCTGCGGCCGTGAAGTAAGGCTAAATCTTCAGGGATAGAATACGGCCTCGCCCTTCAGTGCGTCGGCCAGCATCTTCTCATATTTACCGCGCGGCACGTCGACCGCGCCGAAGCGCTTGAGGTGCTCGGTGGTGAATTGCGTATCAAGCAGGGCGAAGCCTCGCGCCTTCAACCGCTCGACGAGATAGTAGAGGCAGGTCTTGGAGGCGTCCGTCTCCCTGGCGAACATGCTTTCTCCAAAAAACACCCGGCCGAGCGACACGCCGTAGAGGCCGCCAACCAGCCGGTCCTCGCGCCACGCCTCGACCGAATGGCAATGCCCTATCCGATGCAGTTCGACATAGGCTTCGCGGATCGGCGCGTTGATCCAGGTCGACCGCCGTTCCGCGCGTTTTTCCGCGCAACCGTCGATCGTGGCTTCGAAATCGAAATCGAAACGGATGTCGAAAGGATGTTTCTTGATCGTTTTCCTCAGGCTCTTCGGCGCGTGAAAACCATCGAGCGGAATGATGCCGCGCGTCTCCGGCCGCACCCAGAACACCTCTGGGTCGCCGGCACTTTCAGCCATCGGGAAGACACCCGAGGCATAGGCCTTGAGCAAAAGGTCGGTGGGGATGCGATAGCCGGGCGCGTAGGGACGGGTCATCGCGTTCCCGCGCTACTCTTCCTTGGCCAGATATTTTTCCAGCCAGTGGATGTCATAGTCGCCATTGGCGATGTCGGCATTGCCGACGAGATCGCGAAACAGCGGCAGCGTCGTCTTGATACCGTCGACGACGAACTCATCGAGCGCCCGGCGCAGCCTCATCATGCACTCGACGCGGTTGCGCCCATGCACGATCAGCTTGCCGATCAGGCTGTCGTAATAGGGCGGGATCTTGTAGCCGGAATAGACGCCGGAATCGACGCGGATGCCGAGACCGCCCGGCGTGTGGAAATGGGTGATCGTGCCGGGCGAGGGGGTGAAGGTGCGCGGGTCCTCGGCATTGATGCGGCATTCGATGGCATGGCCGTTGAACTTGATGTCCTCTTGCTTCACCGAGAGGCCGCCGCCGGAGGCGACGCGGATCTGCTCGTGCACAAGATCGATGCCGGTGATCGCTTCCGTCACCGGATGCTCGACCTGCAGGCGCGTGTTCATCTCGATGAAATAGAACTCGCCATTCTCGTAGAGGAATTCGATCGTGCCGGCGCCGGAATAGCCGAGATCGGCGATCGCCTTGGCGCAGATGCCGCCGATACGGGCGCGTTCTTCGGCATTGAGGGCCGGCGAGGGCGCCTCTTCCCAGACCTTCTGGTGGCGGCGCTGCAAGGAACAGTCGCGCTCGCCGAAATGCACGCCGCGCCCAAAGCCGTCGCCGAACACTTGCACCTCGATGTGGCGCGGCTTTTCCAGGTATTTCTCGATGTAGACGGCATCGTCGCCGAAGGCCGCACCGGCTTCCGTGCTTGCTGTCTGCAAGGCGATCTCAAGATCAGCCTCGGTAAGGGCGACCTTCATACCGCGCCCGCCACCGCCGGCCGAGGCCTTGATGATCACGGGATAGCCGATCTCGGCGGCAATGCGCCTGGCTTCCTTTTGATCGGTGACGGCGCCGTCCGAACCGGGCACCACCGGAATGCCGAGGCGCTTTGCCGTGCGCTTGGCCTCGATCTTGTCGCCCATGATGCGGATATGGTCGCCGGACGGGCCGATGAAGGTGATGTTGTGGGCGGCCAGTATGTCGGCGAACTTGGCGTTCTCCGATAGGAAGCCGTAGCCCGGATGCACGGCATCGGCGCCGGTGATTTCACAGGCGGCTACGATCTGATGGATGTTGAGGTAGCTGTCGCGCGATGGCGGCGGTCCGATGCAAACGCTCTCGTCGGCGAGCCGCACATGCATGGCGTCGGCGTCGGCGGTCGAATGCACCACCACCGTCTGGATGCCGAGTTCCTTGCAAGCGCGCAGGACCCGGAGGGCGATTTCGCCGCGATTGGCGATGAGGATCTTCTGGAACATCAGGCCCGCTCTACTCGATCACGACGAGCGGCATGCCATATTCGACCGGCTGCGAATCCTCGAACAGGATCGCCGTCACGGTACCGGCGCGCGGCGAGGGGATCTGGTTCATCGTCTTCATCGCTTCGATGATCAGCAGCGTCTGGCCTTCCTTGACCTTCTGGCCGACCTCGATGAACGCCTTGGCATCCGGCGACGGCGCCAGATAGGCGGTGCCGACCATCGGTGAGGTGACCGCATTCTTGGAAAGGTCGGCTACAACGGGCACGGCAACGGCGGCAGCTTGCGCTGCTGCCGGGGCATAGGCCGGCTGCGGCGCTGCGATCGCATGAACGGCCGGTGCCTGGCGCGAGACGCGCACCTTCAGGTCGCCCAGTTCGACCTCGATCTCGGTCAGGTTGGTGTCGTTCAGTATGCCCGCCAGATCGCGGATCAGCTGCTGGTCAACACCGGTCTTCTTTATCGACATTTTCGAGCCTTCTGTTTGTTGGCCGGTCATAGGCGTGCTGCCAGCGCCTGCAATGCCAGCGTGTAGCCGAGCGGCCCAAAGCCACAGATCATGCCGACGGCGACCGGCGCGACCATGGAGACGTGGCGGAATGGTTCCCGCGCATGGATGTTGGAAAGATGAACTTCGGCGACGGGCAGCGGCGCTATGGCGCGGATGGCGTCGTGGATGGCGATCGAGGTGTGGCTGTAGGCGCCTGGATTAATGACGATGCCGACAGCCTTGTCGCCGGCTTCCTGGATCCAGTCGACAAGGTCGCCCTCATGGTTCGACTGGCGGAAATCGATCTCGAGCCCGAGCGCCGTGCCGGCCTGCTTGCAATCGTCGGCGATGGCGGCAAGCGTCTTGCCGCCATAGATGCCCGGCTCGCGCTTGCCGAGCGCGTTGAGATTGGGACCGTTCAGGACGAAAACCGTTTTCAAAAAAGCCGACCTTTCCCGGCGCCGGCATCAAGCCGGCGCGCTGGGCCCTCTATAATGGGCATAGCCGCCCGCGGAAAGAGCGCAAGTGCGTTCTTTCACTGTCCACAACCGGCGGAAATGTGGCCGTGAGAAATATGCCGGTGAGCAAAATCAAAGCGCGGCTTTCGCTGCCTCGATCTTTTCAGCCAGCACTTCCTGCCCAAGCGCCCCGAACACCACCTCGTTGCCGACGACATAGGACGGCGTTCCGGTGATCGCCAGCTTGTTGGCAAGATCGTAGGTCTTGGCGAGGGCCTCGTTGATTGTCGGGTCCTTCATCTTCTCGCGCAGCGCCGCTTCGTCGGCACCTAGCGACAGCGCGACCTTGATGGCCGCCGCCTCGGTGGCGCGTCCCTGGCCGCCGAGCAGCGCATTGTGGAACTCGCCGTACTTTTCCGGGTGCATGAGGTGGAAGGCCATCGAGACGACGCTCGCCTTCTGCGAGTCCGGTCCGAGGATGGGGAATTCCTTGAGCACGAAGCGCAGGTCCGGATCGGTCTTGGTCAGCGCCTGCATGTCGTCGATGGCGCGTTTGCAGAAGCCGCAATTGTAGTCGTAGAACTCGACGATGGTGACCTTGCCGTTCGGATTGCCGACGACGCCGTCGAAGGCGGAATTGAAGATCTGGTCCTTGGCATTCTTGATCACGCCGAGATGAGCGATGCGCTGCTCTTCCTTCTGCTTGGCCTCAAGCGCGTCCTGGACCTCCAGAAGGACTTCCGGGTTCTTCAAGAGATAGTCGCGGATGATGCCTTCGACCTCGGCGCGGTCGATCTTGGTGTCGGCCGCTGCCGTCTCGACGGGCTGCGCCGTTCCAGCCCTGGCAATCTGTGGGCTTCCGGCCACGAATCCGAAAGCCAGCATGGCCAGGGCGACCGCAACCCCCGTGGTGCCCAGCAGCAGTGCCTTTTTCATCGTTCCTGTTCCTTCTACCTGTTTTCCGGTCTGGCTATGTCGCAGCGCGTGACCGGAAGGTTCACTTGATCTTGGTTGATGGCCTGTAGTTTATGATATCCTGAGCGCGAAGCCAGCGCGGCTCGCCGCGTTTCATCTGCTGTTGCGCCCGCATGGCGAAAATCTTCGCATCCTTGTAGTTGCCGGAATAGAAATGGCCTTCGGCGGTGGCAAGTTCGGCGCCAGGTATGTCGCCCAACTCGCCATAGGCCTGTGCCAGATAGCGATATCCGGCTGAATTTTCCTTGTCGCGTCCGAGGCCATTGTTGATCTGCACGACGGCTTTTTTCAGGGAGTCGGGCGTGCCGACGGCCATCAGCGCCTGGCCAAGCGAGACAGGCAGCAATCCGGACCGCGCCGGATCGAGGCTGACCGCCTTGGCATAGGCGTCCGCGGCATCCTTGGGCTTGTTCGCCTTCATCAGGATATCGCCGCGCAATTCCTGGAAATAGGCGTTCTTCGGCTGCGCCTTGATCAGTGCATTGGTCTTGGCGAGGGCGGCGGCGATACTGCCGAACAGGTAGGTCGACTGGGCATCGCCATATTGCGCGGCGAGGGTCCCTTGCATCTTGCGCATCAAACGCGACGCGGCGGCCTGGCCTTCCATGTAGACGGCGATCTTCACCCGCATCATGTCATGACGCTGCTGCAGCGCGGGCGGGTCGAGCTTGTCGACATTGGGGCTCTGTTTCACCAGCACTTCAAGATTGGCGATGCGGTCCTGCGGCATCGGATGGCTGATCCGGTAGGGATCGACCTGCGCGCCCGACAGCGACAGTGCCGTCTGGAAGCGATGGAACGTCTTCAGCATGCCCATGCCGGATTGGCCGGTGGCGTTGAGATAGGTGATCGCCGAGCGGTCCGCGGTCATCTCCTCGGTGCGCTGATAGGCGAGGATGCTGCGCTGTGCCATCTCGCCGCCACCGGCAGCCACGCCCATGCCGGCGCCGGCGAGGCCTCGGCTGTTGGTGGTCGCACCGGCAACGATGGCGCCGGCGCCAAGCAATGTCGCGATGATGGCCATCGTCTTGGCGCGTTCGAGCTGGTCGCGTAGTTTCTGCTGGTGGCCGCCGGCGATATGGCCGACTTCGTGGGCAATGACGCCGATGATCTCGTTGGGGGTTTCGGCCGTCATCAGCGCGCCGGTGTTGATGAACAGCCGGCGCCCGGTGACAAAGGCGTTGAAACTCTGGTCGTTGACCAGCACGATGTCGATGCCGTCATTCGCCAGGCCCGCCGCCCTGAAGATCGGCCGCGCGTAATCGCGCACCAGCGCCTCGATCTCGGCGTCGCGCACCACCGGCACGTTTTGGGCAAAGGCGCAGACTGAACTCGCCATTGCAACGGCTACGCCAAGCGAAAGCGTCGCGAAGACGCGCGCTGCCTGGGCAATCGTCGATCTGGGTCGGCTCAACATGATGTGTCCACTGGTAGACGAGCGGGCGAAAGATGAAAAGTCGGCGCCGAAAACTTCCTCAACTTGTGATCCTCACATCAATCGGGCATTTGTGCGGCGCATGCATCAGGGGCTTGGCGCGCTTGATCTTCGGGATAGGGATAAAATGGTCGTTTCACTTTCACGCCGTGGCAATGTCGAGCCCTTCCATGCGATGGACATTCTGGCAGAGGCAAACCGGCTGAAGGCTGGAGGTGTGCCGGTCATTTCCATGGCCGTCGGCCAGCCCTCCGATCCCGCACCGGTTCTGGTTCGCTCGGCAGCAGCCAAGGCGCTGCAGGACGGACGCATCGGCTACACCGACGCGCTCGGCCTCGCCGCCCTGCGCAAGGCGATCGCCGGACACTACGCCGATCACTATGGGCTTGATATCGAACCCGGCCGGATCGCGGTGACCACCGGGTCGTCGGCGGCCTTCAATCTCGCCTTCCTGGCGATGTTCGATCCGGGTGACCGCGTCGCCATCGCGGCGCCCGGCTATCCCGCCTATCGCAACATCATGGCCGCACTCGGCATCGATGTGGTCGAGATCGAGCTTGGCGACGCCGCCTACCTGCATGCCGGCCATCTCGAGACCGCGCATCGGGAAAAGCCGCTGAAAGGCGTTCTGTTCGCCAGTCCGGCCAATCCGACCGGCGCGGTCATACCGGCCGATGAACTGGCGGCCCTGGTGAGGACGGCACAAGAACTCGGCATCGCCGTCATCTCCGACGAGATCTATCACCGGCTGGCCTATGCCGCCCCCGACACCACGGCGCTCGCCTATGGCGGCGACGTGACGGTGATCAACTCGTTCTCGAAATACTATTGCATGACCGGCTGGCGCATCGGCTGGATGGTGCTGCCGCAAGACCTGGTGCGGCCGGTCGAGCGCGTCGCCCAGAGCCTCTACATCTCGCCGCCGGAACTGTCGCAGATTGCCGCGATCGAGGCGTTCAGGGCGACTGAGGAGCTGGAGGCGGTGAAAGGCCGCTACGCCTGGAATCGCGAGCTCTTGATGAAGCGCCTGCCGGAACTCGGCTTTCCACTGGCCGCGCCCATGGACGGCGCCTTCTATGCCTTCTGCGATGTCACCAGGCATACCAACGACAGCATGGCCTTCGCGCGGAAGATGCTGGCCGAGGCGCATGTGGCGGCAACGCCCGGCCGCGACTTCGACACCCAGGCGGGACACCGGACCATGCGTTTCTCCTACGCCGGCAGCCACGACGACATGGTCGAGGCAATGGCGCGCATCGAACGCTGGTTGAGGTAGCACCATGCCGGAACTCGAACAGGCCCCCAAACTTGATCAGGCATTGGCCGAAGTCGCAGCCGAAATGGCCGATCGCACTGATCGCGGTGATGTCGCCACCTACATTCCGCAGCTGGGCAAGGTCGATCCGAAGAAGTTCGGCATCGCCGCCGTCACCAATGACGGCCGCGTGCTGACGGCGGGTGACGCCGAACAGGCCTTTTCGATCCAGAGCATCTCGAAAGTGTTCACCCTGACACTGGCGCTCGGCAATGTCGGCGACGCGCTGTGGCAGCGGGTCGGGCGCGAACCGTCAGGCAATCCGTTCAACTCGATTGTTCAACTCGAGCATGAGAACGGCATTCCGCGCAATCCGTTCATCAATGCCGGTGCCATCGTCATTTCCGACATCCTGCTTGCCGGCCACCAGCCGCGCGAGGCGATCGGCGAAATCCTGCGCTTCATCCAGTTTCTGGCCGACGACGAAACTGTTATCATCGACCGCGAGGTCGCGGCGTCCGAACGGGCCACCGGCTATCGCAACTTCGCGCTTGCCAACTACATGAAATCCTTCGGCAATCTCCACCATGCGCCGGAGTTGGCGCTGGGCGTCTACTTCCACCATTGCGCCATCGCCATGAGCTGCCGGCAACTGGCGCTCGCCGGCCGCTTCCTCGCCAATGGCGGCAAGAACCCGGCGACCGGACATTCCGTGGTGTCGGCCGAGCGGGCACGGCGCATCGGCGCGATGATGCTGACCTGCGGCCACTATGACGGCTCCGGCGATTTTGCCTTCCGCGTCGGCATTCCCGGCAAGAGCGGCGTCGGCGGCGGCATACTGGGCATCGTGCCGGGCGTGGCGTCGCTTGCCGTCTGGTCGCCGGGCCTCAATGCCAACGGCAATTCCAAGCTGGGTTCGATCGCGCTGGAAAAGCTGGCCAGGATGATGAACTGGTCGATCTTCGCGCCGTAAAGCGCTTCGCGGCCCATCGGAACGCCAGATATGAAAAATCCCGCGCCTTCTTTCGATGGCGCGGGATTCTTTTTGTCAAAAAATCAGTTCAAGTGACTGAAAGGCTTAGAAAAAGCCTTTCCGCTGCCACCAGCCGGCGCGCTTCGGCTTGTCCTCGGTCTTGGCCGCGGGCTCTTCCGCAACGGTCGAAGACACCACCGGCACGACCGGTGCATCGACGGCCGCCGGCTTGCGCCGTGACGGGCGGGCCTTCGGCGCCTCCTTGACAGAAGCGATGGCTGCCTCGTCGGATGCGGTGACCGGTGTCTCGACCGGTGCTTCCGCGACCGTTTCGGCAGCCGGCTCCTCGGCGACGACCTCGGCCGCTGCCTTCTTCGGCTTGGCGGCACGACGCGGCTTCTTCGGCTTCTCTGTTGCCGGCGCGTCGTCATTGGCCGGAGCAAGCGCCACCGGCTCTTCGGTTGGTGCGGCGATTACCGGTTCGCTGGCGATCACCTCGGTTGCCGAGACTTCGACTTCAGACACGTCGGCTGTTTCGCCAGCACTTGCCTCGGCCTCGCCTTCACCGTCTTCGCGGCGATTGCGTTTGCCGCCGCGCTTGCCGCGCCGGCGCTTCTTGCCCGGGCCTTCATCCGAAGTGCCCTGGCTTTCGTCGGACGCCTCAACCGTTTCCGAAGTTTCGGCAACACCTACAAGGGCGTTGTCGTCCGCTTCCGCGTCGCTATCGCTGGCGGCCGAGTCGGAGAACTCGTCGGCCGGTGTGGAGACGGAAGTCCCGTCCGTGGGCGCGCCATGTTCGCGGTCGCGATCCTTGCCACCGCGACGACGCCGACGCTTGCGGCGCTTGCGATCACGGCCTTCGCCTTCTTCACCCCCGGCAGCAGGCCGGGGCTGTTGTTGCTGCGGCTGCTGGCGTGGCTGTTCGGCCTGCACCGGCGCCTCATCGTCTTCCTCGACGATGACAATCTCGTCCTCGGGCTCTTCCGGCTCGACATAGGCCGGGAAGCTGCGCGCCTCGACAAAGCCTTCCGGCTTTTCAGCCAGCGCGCCGCGGAAGATCGCATAGTGCTGCGAACCGACCGAATCGTCGGCCTCGACGGTGATCGTCAGCCCAAAGCGGCTTTCGAGTTCCACCAGCGTGCCGCGCTTGTGGTTGAGCACGTAGAGTGCGGTCGCCGCCGGCGTCCGCACCGTGATGTGGCTGCGCGAATCCTTGAGCAGGAATTCCTCGATCGCCCGCACCACCATCAGCGCGACCGACGAATCGGAGCGCACATGGCCGGTGCCGCCACAATGCGGGCAGGGCTTCATCGTCGATTCCAGCACGCTGGCGCGGATGCGCTGGCGTGACATCTCCATCAGGCCGAAATGCGAGATACGGCCGACCTGGATGCGCGCGCGATCGTTCTTGAGGTGATCCTTCAGCCGCTTCTCGACGGAGCGGTTGTTGCGGTTCTCCTCCATGTCGATGAAGTCGATCACGATCAGGCCGGCGAGATCGCGCAGCCTGAGCTGACGCGCGACTTCCTCGGCCGCTTCCAGATTGGTGTGGAGCGCGGTGTCCTCGATCGAGTGCTCCTTGGTGGAGCGGCCCGAATTGACGTCGATGGCAACCAGCGCCTCGGTCTGGTTGATGATGATGTAGCCGCCGCTCTTCAGCGTCACCTGCGGCTGCAGCATGCGGTCGAGCTGCGCCTCGATGCCGTTGCGCACGAAGATCGGCGTCGTGTCGCGGAACGGCTGAACCACCTTGGCGTGGCTCGGCATCAGCATGCGCATGAAGTCCTTGGCCTCGCGATAGCCTTCCTCGCCGGAGACAAGAATCTCGTCGATATCCTTGTTGTAGAGGTCGCGCACCGAGCGCTTGATCAGGCTGCCTTCCTCATAGACCAGGGCAGGGGCCGTGGATTGCAAGGTGAGATTGCGGACATTTTCCCAAAGCCGCATCAGATATTCGTAGTCGCGCTTGATCTCGGCCTTGGTGCGGCTCTCGCCGGCGGTGCGCAGGATGACGCCCATGCCTTGCGGCACTTCGAGATCGGCAACGACCTCCTTCAGGCGCTTGCGGTCGACCGCGCTGGTGATCTTGCGCGAAATGCCGCCGCCGCGCGCCGTGTTCGGCATCAGCACCGAATAGCGACCGGCAAGCGACAGGTAGGTGGTGAGGGCCGCACCCTTGTTGCCGCGCTCTTCCTTGACGACCTGCACCAGCAGGATCTGCCGGCGCTTGATCACTTCCTGGATCTTGTACTGGCGGCGCACCGGCTTGCGGCGGTTGCGCACTTCTTCCAGCGCATCCTCGGCACCGACCGATTCGACCTCGTGATCGTCCGGATGCGAGGACTGCACTTCCTCGAGCATGCCGCGATCATTGTCGCCTGACGTCGCTTCGCTGCCCTGTTCCGCTTGGGGAGCGGCTTCGGAGATTACATCGCCTTCGACGGCGGCGGCGATCGATGTCGGGCCGCCTTCGCGGGGCTCGGCTTCATCCTGATCGGCGGAATCCTCGCCATGCTCGGACGCATCGGCATGCCCCGAGCTATCTGAATGTTCTGATGTATCGGCTGCGTGTTCGATGATCTCGGAGGTGTGGGAGATTTCCTCGACAACGATGTCGCCATTGTCGCTGCCTTCGCTTGACTCGCCGGAGCCTTCGCTAGCCTCGTCGGAATCGGTCGCATCGCGCTTGTGCTCACCGCGGTCGCGGGTCTTGCCGCCGCGCCTGCGGCCGCGCCGTCCACGATCGCGGCTCTGGCGATCATCGCCGTCGCCGTCCTCGTTCTCCTCGTCTTCTGCCTCTTGCGCTTCCGCGCGCAGCAGTGCCTGACGATCGGCGACCGGGATCTGGTAGTAGTCGGGGTGTATTTCACTGAAGGCGAGAAAACCGTGACGGTTGCCGCCATATTCGACAAAGGCTGCCTGGAGGGAGGGCTCTACGCGCGTTACGCGGGCTAGGTAGATGTTTCCTTTGAGCTGCTTCTTGTCCTGGGATTCAAAGTCGAATTCTTCAATACGGTTACCGCGAACGACGACAACGCGTGTTTCCTCCGGGTGGGAGGCGTCTATCAGCATTTTGTTGGGCATTATTTCGTTTCCCCCCGGCAGCCGTCAGCCGCAGCTTGCGAGGCAAAGCCTGCTGCTGCGTGTCTGAAGTGTGGGTGCCGGATATCTTAACGTCCGCCGGCCGCCGCTTGAGCGCCATGGCGGTGCCGCCCGCAGCCACAATGGCGCGGTTTGATGCGGACCTTTCCATGATTGCGCTTGAAGCCATCGTCACCAGCAGAACCTTTTTGAACCAAAGCCCGGACGAACCGGACCAGCTTGTTTGCTCATACAGAGCCGGCGCGGGAACAAACCCGGCCGTTTTCCTCACGCAGGCGATTCCCCCGCCACGGGCGCACACCTGCGAAATTCGTCGCGATCACCTGAACCCTTTTCGCGTGAAGCGAAAGGAGCCGCCTTTTTCATCTGACCCTGTAGCAGGAAGCTGCGGAGGAGGGCGGTTCCAGGATTGCAGTGATCCACCATCGCTTTTATGATTTGGCGGGGTGGAAGGCAACCCCGATTTCCGATGCCGGCAAAAAGCAGTTCCGTAGCGTAAGCCTGGGTTGCGACTTGCATGAAAAGGCTTGGTTAACCTTCTCTGGATACCAATCGTTAATCGAGTTCGCGCCTAACCGGCATTTCGACGAAACGACCGGGCGCCTGGCGCCAAACCGGGAGCGACTGGAAGAGAGATGGGACTGGCAGGCTTCACAGACAAGGGATGTCGTGTTGGCGGCCGGATTCTCTGCGCCTTCTGCCTCTTGCTGCTGCTGGCGATCTGTTCCGCCTTTTCCTCGATTGCCAATGCCGCCGACGCTCCGCTGGTGGCAAAAGGCTACAAAATGGCCGGCGATGCCACCAAGATGCGCATCGTCATGGATTTCGATCGCGAACCCGATATCAAATGGTTCCTGCTGCGCGGTCCCAACCGCCTTGTCATCGATCTGGCCAATACGAGATTCGCCATTGACGCCAAGGATTTGAAGGCGCGCGGCCTGGTCAAGGGCGTGCGCCTGGGCCAGCTCGGCGAGGGCGTTTCGCGGCTGGTCCTCACTGGCAAGGGACCGTTCGCCGTCGACAGGCTCGATGTGCTCAAGAACGAGGACGGAACCGGCTACCGAATCGCCATCGACATGTCGGCGGCCTCGGCGCGGGAATTCGACGCCGCGCTCGCCAATCAGGCGCTGACCACCGGATCGACGGTTTCGACCGATAAGGGAGGGCGGGTCGGCACCGGACCGGTCTCCAATCCGGGCCACCGCTTCACTGTCGTCATCGACCCCGGCCATGGTGGCATCGACGGCGGCGCCGAGGGCCTGAACGGCACCATCGAGAAGAACGTCACGCTGGCCTTCGCCACGGAGCTGCGCGACAAACTCGCAGCCGTCGGCAATTACGATGTGTTCATGACGCGCGACACGGACGAATTCCTGCGTTTGGACGACCGCGTGCGCATTGCCCGGCAGCATGAGGCCGACCTGCTGATTTCCATCCATGCCGACACGATCAGCGTCAAGGGCATTCGCGGCGCCACTGTCTACACCGTCTCCGACAAGGCTTCGGATCCCGAGGCGCAGGCGCTTGCCGACCGGGAAAACCTCTCCGACCAGTTCGCCGGCATGGAGATCAAGAACGACAACAAGGAAGTCACCGACATCCTGATCGACCTGATCCGCCGCGAAACGCACAATTTCTCGATGAGTTTCGCCCACACACTGGTCGGCCAGTTGTCGACCAGCGTCGGCCTTATCAACAATCCGCAGCGTTCGGCGGGCTTCAAGGTGCTCAAGGCACCCGATGTGCCATCCGTGCTGGTTGAACTCGGTTACCTCTCCAATGCCAAGGACGAGGCGCAGTTGCTCAACGCCGACTGGCGGGGCAAGGCCGCCCAGAGCATTACCAATGCGGTCGCGCTTTTCGCTTCAGCCAAGGCCGGACCGGGAACCGGAGGCTGACATGCGGCGCCTGCAACCAGAGGCGGCGTTGCGCGACGACAACACCCGGTGCTTTTATTTCCGGCTCGCGGCCGCGAATTCCGGCATTGCCGTATTTTGTCCACATGGTGGCGACAAGGGTTTTCGATTACGGATTGGGACCGGCTCGAAAGCTTGCGCGAAAGGCGGCTTCGTTTAGGAAATTCCCGAACCAAGGACTGGAGCGGGTATGATTCGTCTCATTGGCTATTTTTTCGGCATCGGCACGACGCTGGCCCTTCTGGTCGCGGCGGGCGTTGCCATCTATATCGGCCATTTGTCGAAGGATCTGCCCGACTACGAGGTGCTGGCCAAATACGAGCCGCCGGTGACCACCCGCATCCATGCGTCCGACGGCGCGCTGATGGCCGAATATGCGCGCGAACGGCGCCTGTATTTGCCGATCCAGGCCATACCGGACCGCGTCAAGGCTGCCTTCCTGTCGGCGGAAGACAAGAACTTCTACAACCATCCCGGCATCGATGTGACCGGCCTTGGCCGCGCCATCATCGTCAACCTGCAGAATCTCGGCTCGGGCCGGCGTCAGGTCGGCGCCTCGACGATCACCCAGCAGGTGGCGAAGAACTTCCTGTTGTCCTCGGATCAGACCTACGAGCGCAAGATCAAGGAGATGATCCTCGCCTTCCGCATCGAGCAGGCCTATCCCAAGGATCGTATTCTCGAGCTCTATCTCAACGAGATCTTCTTCGGCTTCGGCGCCTATGGCGTCGCCGGTGCGGCGCTGACCTATTTCGACAAGTCGGTCAACGAATTGTCCGTGGCCGAGGCAGCGTATCTGGCCTCCCTGCCGAAGGGACCAAACAACTACCACCCCTTCAAGCATGCCGATCGGGCGATCGAGCGCCGCAACTGGGTCATCGACCAGATGGTCGAGAATGGCTACGTCACGCGTGAGGAAGGCGACAAGGCCAAGGCCGAGCCGCTGGGCGTGACGCCGCGCCGCAGCGGCACCTATCTGTTCGCCGGCGAGTACTTCACCGAAGAAGTGCGCCGCCAGATCATCGCCCGTTACGGCGAGAATGCGCTTTACGAAGGCGGCCTTTCCGTCCGCACCACACTCGATCCGAAGATCCAGCTCATTGCCCGCAAGGCGATGCAGAACGGGTTGATGAAATACGACACGCTGCGCGGCTATCGCGGGCCGGTGAAATCGATCGACGTGTCCGGCGACTGGGGCGTGCCGCTGGGCAACGTCAAGGGGCTGGAGGATGTTCCCGAATGGTCGCTCGCCGTCGTGCTCGACAGTTCGGCGACCGGCCTGTCGATCGGCCTGCAGCCCGCGCGCCAGGCATCCGGCGACATCGTCAAGGAACGCGTCGAAGGCACCGTCAGCAAGGAGGACATGGGTTTTGCCATGCGCCATGTGGTCGACGGCAAGACCGTCAAGGCCAAGTCGCCGGCGGAAGTGTTGAAGCCGGGCGACGTCATCTTTGTGCAGAAGAACGATGGCTCCGACAATGCCTACAGCCTGCGCCAGGTTCCCGAGGTGGAGGGTGGCCTGATCGCCATGGATCCGCATACCGGGCGCGTGCTGGCCATGGTCGGCGGCTTCTCCTACGCGCAGTCCGAATTCAACCGCGCGACGCAAGCCATGCGCCAGCCGGGCTCCTCGTTCAAGCCGATCGTCTATTCGGCGGCGCTCGACAATGGCTATACGCCGGCCTCGGTGATCATGGACGGGCCGATCACCATCCAGAGCGGCAACACGACCTGGACGCCGAAGAACTACGACGGCACCGTCGCTGGTCCAGCGACCCTGCGCTCCGGCATCGAGAAGTCGCGCAACCTGATGACGGTGCGGCTCGCCAATGACATGGGCATGAAGCTGGTCGTCGAATATGCCGAGCGCTTTGGCGTCTACGACCACCTGGCGCCCTATCTGCCGATGGCGCTGGGCTCCGGCGAAACGACCGTGATGCGCATGGTGTCGGCCTATTCGATCATGGCCAATGGCGGCAAGTCGATCAAGCCGTCGCTCATCGACCGCATCCAGGACCGCTACGGCAAGACGGTGTTCAAGCAGGACGAACGTGGCTGCCAGGGCTGCAATGCGCCCGAATGGCAGAACCAGCCGGAGCCGGAACTGGTCGACAATTCCGAGCAGGTGCTCGATCCGATGACCGCCTATCAGATCACCTCGATGATGGAAGGTGTCGTGCAGCGCGGCACCGGCGCCACCATCGGCGAACTCGGCCGCCACATCGCCGGCAAGACCGGAACGACGAACGACGAAAAGGACGCCTGGTTCATCGGTTACACGCCCAACCTCGTCGTCGGCCTCTACATGGGCTACGACACGCCGCGCGGCCTTGGCCATGGCGCCACCGGCGGCGGTCTGGCGGCACCTATCTTCAAGGACTTCATGCGCGTGGCGCTGGACGGTACGCCCAATGTCGATTTCAAGGTGCCGGAAGGCATGAACCTGGTCGCCATCAACCGCAAGACCGGCATGCGTGCCGCATCGGGCGATCCGGGCACCATCATCGAAGCCTTCAAGCCCGGTACCGGTCCCGCCGACAGCTATTGGGTGATCGGCATGGGCGCCGACGGCTCCAATGCCACCGGTGGCGCGCTGTCGCCGCAGGCCAATCAAGCCATCCAGTCCGGCGGCGGCGGCCTCTACTGACGATTTTCATGAGCGGATGGGCTGGCCTTGCGCCAGCCCATTTTGCTTTACAGCCGGCGGCGGCCTCCCTATGTATCGCGCCGACCGATTTCAGCAAACAGGACAGAACAGCCAGCCATGCGCGCGGAAACGCAGAATATTGTCGATGAGATCAGGCAGGCGATAACCCTGCTGAGGAGGCATCTTTGACTGGGATCAGGCCATAAAGCGGCTTGAATACCTCAATGTGCGCGCCGAGGACGCCAGCCTCTGGAACGAACCGCTGGAAGCGCAGAAGCTGATGCGCGAACGCCAGGGTCTCGAAGAAGGCATCGCCTCGGTGAAAGGTCTGACGCAGGCGCTGGAAGACAATATCGGCCTGATCGAGCTCGGCGAGGAAGAACGCGACGAGGGCGTCATCGCCGAGGCCGAAGCCGCGATCCGTTCGATGCAGGGCGAAGCGAAGGCCCGCCAGGTCGAGACGCTGCTGTCGGGTGAAGCCGATTCAAATGACACCTACCTCGAAGTCCATGCCGGCGCCGGCGGCACCGAAAGCCAGGACTGGGCCTCGATGCTGCTGCGCATGTACACGCGCTGGGCCGAGCGGCGGCGCTTCAAGGTAGAGGTGCTGGAAATGCATGACGGCGAAGAAGCCGGCATCAAGTCCGCCACGCTGCTCATCAAGGGCCACAACGCCTATGGCTGGCTGAAGACGGAATCGGGCGTCCATCGCCTGGTGCGCATTTCGCCCTATGACAGCAATGCGCGCCGCCACACCTCTTTCGCCAGCATCTGGGTCTATCCGGTCATCGACGACACGATCGAGATCGACGTTTCCGAATCCGATGTCCGCATCGACACCTATCGCTCGTCCGGCTCGGGCGGCCAGCACGTCAACACCACCGATTCGGCGGTGCGCATCACGCATCTGGCCACCGGCATCGCTGTCGCCTGCCAGGCCGAGCGTTCGCAGCACAAGAACAAGGCCAAGGCCTGGGAAATGCTGCGCTCGCGCCTCTATGAGGAAGAGCTGAAGAAGCGCGAGGCGGTTGCAAACGCTACCGAAGCGTCGAAAAGCGATATCGGCTGGGGCCACCAGATCCGCTCCTATGTGCTGCAGCCCTATCAGTTGGTGAAGGATCTCCGCACCGGGGTCGAGAGCACCAGCCCGTCGAGCGTGCTCGATGGCGACCTCGACGATTTCATGGAAGCCTCGTTGTCACAGCGCATCGAAGGCGGTGCCGGCGAAGCCGTGGCGGACCTGGACTAGTGTATGTCCATATTCAGGTGAGGCCGGCCTTGACCTGAATCTAGACATACCCTGCGCACCGCAGCGACGGAGGAGAGAGTGCTCAGCAAGCTCACTGGAAAGTGCTTTTGCGGCGCGGTTCACTACGAGGTCGCGGACGAATTCGTCTATGCCGCGAATTGTCATTGTTCGAACTGCCGGCGCACCACCGGCTCGGCCTTCAAGCCTTTCGCGGGCATCGAACGCGGCAAGTTTGCCCTCATCGCCGGGCATGACAAGCTCCTGATCTTCGGCGACGAAAGCGGCCATGACGCGCATTGCGGCCGGTGCGGCTCCTTGCTTTATTCGCTCGTGCGCGACGGCGCCTATGTCCATGTCGCCCTGGGAACCCTCGTCGACAATCCGGCCATCCGTCCAACCGCGCACATTTTCGTCGGCTCGAAGGCCGGCTGGTTCACCATCACCGACGACCTGCCGCAATATCAACAGCACGTGACCGCCGGCTCTGAGCAGCCATAGGCTGGAACCACAGCGGGCCAATCCCGTTTATTCGACGGCCGTTTGCCGGAGTTACCTTGGCCTCAAACTCGTCAGCGGTCGCGGATATCTGACGTCTGCACAGCGATGTTGTGAGTGCAGCAATTTCTTGCGCCGACCAAGGAATCAGCCCAGCATCGAAAGGCTGGGAGAGAAAAAGCATTTATGGCCGGTCGCGGCATATCTGCAAGCTGACGATCTGGCCGCTGGGAAGACACGTTCCGGGAACGGGCAAGCGAAACGCTTGACGCTCGTTTGAAAGGAACGTTTCCATGTCTGCTGCCACATCCAGATCGGCCAATGCCGTTCAACCGGCTGGCCGACTCTTGTTTTCCCTGTTTGCAATCGTCGCGACCGCAATGCTGACGGCACCTGCCTTCGCGCATGACGCCACGCCCACGGCGGCAAAGCCACAAGGCTGGAGTTACCCCTTCGCATGCTGCGCCAACTATGACTGTCGCACCACCCATACCGGCGAAGTGCTGGAGAAACCTGAGGGCTATGTCATCGCCGGGACGGGTGAGGTCGTTCCGATGAGCGACAAGCGCGTCAAGGACAGCCCGGACGGCGAGTTCCACTGGTGCGCGCATCAGGCCGGTCTCGACGCCGGCAAGACGATCTGCCTGTTCGTGCCGCCGCGCTCTTATTGACGACGGACGGGGGAGGACGTCAGCGGTCGCGTGTGACGGGGGCCGCAGGCTGGGTTTCCGCGGTTCGGCGGACGCCTGCTGACAGACAGTTGTCAGGAGTACCTCTTTATGCTGCCTTTGCCGCACAGGGCCGCGGGCGACAGGAGGAGTTCGTTGATGACCATCAAGGCAAGCTGTCATTGCAAGGCGACGACATTCGAGGTTTCGCAGGCACCGCAGACGGTGACGCAATGCACCTGTTCGTTCTGCTCGAAACGCGGTTCGCTCTGGGCCTATTACGTCCCATCGCAATTCAAGCTCACCAGTCCGATGGAGAACGTTTCTTTCTATCGCTGGGGATCGAAAACCGTAAAGCACGGGTTTTGCGCCAACTGCGGCTGCGGCACCTTTACCGAAACGCCGGACTGGTCGACCGGCAAGCCGGATTTCGACAATCCCAGGATCAGCGTCAATTCGCGGCTGTTCGATGATTTCGATCTCGACCAGGTCGAAGTGGTGGTCATCGACGGCAAGAATCTCTGGTAGCGCAATCCAGACAATTCGGGCACGGCGATGCGGCGCTATCGCCGGATATTGGTCCCTCGGGAAAAGACCGTGGGCGGCGTTTTGCCGTTCCGCTTTTCGCCGCATTTCATGGTACAAGTCGCCAGAAGGGCTGATTTGGCGCCACCGCAAGGCGTGACTTGGAGAGGGACGATCCTATGAAAAAGACTGTGCTCGTCGTCGTGGCGACGGCTGTGCTCGTGAGTGCCTGCACCACCACCGATCCGTATACCGGCGACCAGAAGATTTCCAACACGGCGGCCGGCGCCGGCCTTGGCGCCCTGGCGGGTGCCAGCCTTGGCCTGCTTGCCGGCGGCAATGACCGCCGCAACGCACTGATCGGCGCCGGTATCGGCGCGCTCGCAGGCGGCGCCATCGGCGCCACCATGGACCAGAACGAAGCCGAACTGCGCCGGCAGCTCGAGGGCACCGGTGTCAGCGTCACCCGCAGCGGCGACCAGATCATCCTCAACATGCCGTCGGACATCACCTTCAACTCGGATCAGGACGCGGTGAAGCCGGGCTTCTACCAGGTGCTGAACTCGGTCGCGCTGGTGCTGAAGAAATTCAAGCAGACCACGGTGGACGTCTTCGGCCACACCGATTCGACCGGCGGTGACCAGCACAATTTCGACCTGTCGCAGCGCCGCGCTCTGGCCGTCGCCAACTATCTGTCCGGGCAGGGCGTCGATCAACGCCGCTTCGCCGTCACCGGTTTCGGCAAGACGCGTCCCGTCGCATCCAATGCGACAGCCGAAGGCCGCGCCCAGAACCGCCGCGTCGAGATCCAGTTGTCGCCGCTCACCTGATCTGTTCGGCAAGCGAATGCGAAACGGCCCCTCACTGGGGCCGTTTTTGTTTGAACTGATATCGCGCACCTCAGAGTGGCGCGTCTGCGTATTAGTCTGTCCTAAAATACAGCTTTCCCGCAGCCATGGAAAGGAATAGCATCATCGCTGTTCCGGAGGGGATGAGGCGGTACAACTGGCCGCGCAATCAGCATTTTTCCGCCTCGGTCTTGCACGGCCAGATCAGAAGTCTGGGAGGAATGCATGACAAGAACAACCAGCCTTGGGCGCTGCGGCGTCCTCGCTTTAACAAGTCTGGTAGGCGCATTGTTGAACGTCGCTACGGCTCGGGCCGAGGACGCCAACAAGGCCGACATCGATGCCTTGAAAAAATCGCTCGCCAAATATGAGGACTACACCGCCGCCGTCCGCGACCTTTATCTGTCGACAGTCGGTTGCGTCTATTACAGCGGAGAAAAGATACCGGGCGCGATGGATTACCCGAAAGGCGCCATGGGTATCCATTTCGTCAATGTTCCGAGTGTCGGCCAGAAACTCGACCCGATGCACCCCAATGTGCTGATCTACGAACCGACCAAGAAGGGGTTGCGGCTGGTGGGCGTGGAGTGGCTGGTGCCGCTGACGCCGGACATCAAGGCGCCGCCGAAGCTGTTTGGCCAAACCTTCATGGGCCCGATGGAGGGGCACTATCCGCTCATCCCGAAGGAGTTCGTCCACTATGATCTTCACGCCTGGCTCGGGGACAATCCGAACGGCATGTTCAGTCCGACGAACCCGAACGTGAAATGCAACAAGGCCGAGTTTCCGATGCTGGAAAAGCCGACCAAGATGATGCCCGGGCCGATGTAACGGCGAGGAGGAGCGGAGAAGGCAAGCCGGATGACCGGCTTGCCTTCGAAAGTGGTCGGGGATCAGACCTTGGCGACGATCCGCATGAAGGCCGGCATGTCATCGCCGAAGCCGACAGTGGAATCGTTGTCTTCCTGGTGGCGTTGGCGGGCAGGGCGGTTGCTGTCGCGCTGCGGCCTGGTGTCGCCGCGCTCCGGCGCGCGCTGTTCGTTGCGATCGGATGATTTGCGCTCGGTGTTTTCCGAACGGATCGCTTCCTTGCGCGAGCGCCGTTCGCCGATTTCGGCGACCGCGGTCTCGGCTACATCCGGCTGCTCCTCGCGTACCGTTGCCGGTGCCGCATCTTCGCTTGGCTTGGCGTGGCGTTCGCGTGGTTTGCGTTCGCCCCGGTCCTTGCGGTCGTCGTCCTTGCGACCGGCGCGGCGCGGCGCGCCCTTGCCACGGCGCGGAGCGTCGTCTTCGCCTTCGCTGGCGACCACTGTCGACAGGTCGCCGTCATGCCACTCGATCTTGTTGCCGATCAGCCGTTCGATGGCGTCGATATATTTGGTGTCCGACTTGGTCGCGATGGTGAAGGACTTGCCAGAGCGTCCGGCGCGGCCGGTACGGCCGATGCGGTGGACATAATCCTCGGCATGGATTGGCACATCGTAGTTGAAGACGTGGCTAACATCGGGGATGTCGAGGCCGCGCGCGGCGACGTCGGAAGCGACGAGGTAGCGCAGCTTGCCGTCGCGGAAATTGGCCAGCATCTGCATGCGCGCGCGCTGGTCCATGTCGCCATGCAATGCGCCGGCGTCGAAATCATACTTCAGCAGCGAGCGGAACAGCTCCGACACCTCGACCTTGCGGTTGCAGAAGATGATGGCGTTCTTCAGCTCGGCGTCTTCAGCCTTGATCAGGTTGCGCAGTGTCTCGCGCTTGTCCCATGGCTTGGAGCCGGACTTGACCAGGCGCTGGATGATGTTGGTCGCCGCCGACGCGGCCTTCGAGACCTCGACGCGCACCGGCGCATGCAGGAATTTCTCGGTGAGCTTGGTGATCTCCGGCGGCATCGTTGCCGAGAAGAACAGCGTCTGCCTGGTGAACGGGATCATCTCGCAGATGCGCTCGATGTCGGGGATGAAGCCCATGTCGAGCATGCGGTCCGCTTCGTCGATGACGAGGATTTCGACGCCGTTGAGCAACAGCTTGCCGCGCTCGCGGTGGTCGAGCAGGCGGCCCGGCGTCGCGATCAGCACGTCGGCGCCGCGCTCCAGCTTCTTGTCCTGTTCGTCGAACGATACGCCGCCGATCAGAAGTGCGATGTTGAGCTTGTGGTTCTTGCCGTATCGGATGAAATTCTCTTCGACCTGTGCGGCGAGCTCGCGCGTCGGTTCCAGGATCAGCGTGCGCGGCATGCGGGCACGAGCCCGGCCCTTTTCGAGGCGGGTGAGCATTGGCAGCACAAAGGAAGCCGTTTTGCCGGTGCCGGTCTGGGCGATGCCCAGAATATCCTTGCCGAGCAGGGCGTGCGGAATGGCACCAGCCTGGATCGGCGTCGGCTGGGTGTAGCCGGCGTCGGTGACTGCGGAAAGGACCTTCGGCGACAGGCCGAGGTCTGCGAAGGTCAACGCTTCTTGAGCGGTCGTGGTGTCTGAGGACAAGTGTTGTTGTCTTTGGCTGGTTCGGGGAAGCGCAACGGCGTCTGTCGCGGCAAGCGCCACGCGCCTGCAAGATTGGTATTGCGATTAGGCGCAAGCCCGCGATTTGTCAACAGAAACGGGCGGCATTGGCGCGATTGTGAAGTTGTAACCTTAATCGGGATGCTTAATCGAGGTGTTGGTCACTGCGCCGGCTCAATAGCGGAACTGCTCGGCGAGAATGCGCTCGTTCCAGGAATGATTGGGATCGAACAGCAACGTTGCTGTCGCCGTTGGTGATTCCCTGACCGTCACCGAGGTCACCGCCTTGACCTCGGTATGGTCGGCGGCGGCGTTCACGGGGCGCTTTTCTGGCTCGAGAATGTCGAAGCGCACTGTCGCCTTGTTGGAGAGCAGCGCGCCGCGCCAGCGGCGCGGGCGAAACGGGCTGACCGGGGTCAGCGCCAGCAGCGGCGCATCGAGCGGCAGGATCGGCCCGTGCGCCGAAAGATTGTAGGCGGTGGATCCGGCAGGCGTCGCGATCATCACGCCGTCGCAGCTCAGTTCCTCGAGCCGGACCTGCTCGTCGACGGTGATGCGAATCTTGGCTGTCTGGTAGGATTGGCGCCACAGCGCCACCTCGTTGATCGCCAGCGCCGAAACCGTTTCGCCTTCCGAGGTGACGGCCAGCATCTCGAGCGGGCGGATCGTTTCGGCGACGGCGGCCGCGATACGCTCGGTGAGGCCACCGGACCGGTATTCGTTCATCAGGAAGCCGATGGTGCCACGGTTCATGCCGTAGACCTTCTTGCCGGTCCCCATCGTGTCGCGCAGGGTCTGCAGCAGGAAGCCGTCACCACCAAGCGCAACGACGATCCCGGCATCCTCGACGGAGGACTGGCCATAGCGCGCCGACAGGCTTTCCAGCGCCGTCTTGGCGTCAGCGGTGTCGGAAGAGACGAAGGCGATGCGGCTGGCGGCTTTGCTCATGGCTCTCCGATGACGACCGGTTGGCAGCGGCGAGTTGCTGGGCCGCGCCAGCGCCGGGGTAGCATGGGCGGGGCATGTCTGCAAAGGGAGCCGCCATCCCGGATGGCAGGGCCATCGGATGGCAAGGCGACCGCTAACGGTGGAATGCGGACTTGCCGTTCGCGCATCATGTCAAAGGCTACGCGAATGTGATGGTTAAGACCGGGCTTAAACTCTCGTAAAGCCGGATCGGTCATGTTAGCCGACAGTGGACGGGTGGCGTGGGGCCTAGCCAGTAGAGGCCGACATATTGCCGGTAACACGCCTGATCATCGTCTTCCTGATGCTGGGAAGCTTCGCGCTTCTCTTTGCCGAACTGGTACGCCAGTCCGAAGAGACGAGCTTCCGGCCACAGCCCACGGCGTCGCGCTGTGGTGACGCCGCCGGAGCGCCATGCCCGCAAAGGGCGCTGTAAAGCGCGAGCGGATGCTGATCATCCGCACCAATGAGCATCGGCCTCCCGCCTCGATACATGACATCACTCCGCAGTTTTAGTCGAGACCGGCAGACCGCTGCGGGTCCAGGGCTTGCTCATTGCGCTTGCGGCACTTCGCGGCGTAGACCAGAGCATTGATCGGCGGACGGGCTTTGGGTTCGTCGGCGGTGCCACGTATCCGCTGTTTTCGGAAAGCAAGCCCTGCGGCTCGTCGACTGGCCGGGTGTCTGGAGGGGGAATTTCCCATGTCGCGCAGCGTGTTGATCTCTGGTGGCTGCGGTTTTCTGGGCTCACATCTGGTCGACCGTCTGTTGCGGCGTAGCGATCTGGAAAAGCTGGTCGTCGTCGATAATCTATGGACCGGGACGCGAGACAACATTGCGCATGTCACCGATCCGCGTTTCGGCCTGCGGATTGCCGATGCCGAAAGCTTTTCATCCAGTCAGCGCTTCGACGAGATCATCCATCTCGCGTCGCCCGCTTCGCCGGTATGGTACATGCGAGAGCCGGCACGCACGATAAAGGCCAACATCGGCGGCGCGCTCAATCTTTTGACCCTGCTCAAACCCGGTGGTCGTTTCTGCTTCGCCTCGACCTCGGAAGTCTATGGCGATCCCCTGGTTTCCCCGCAACCAGAGAGTTACAGGGGATCGGTGGACTGCACCGGCCCCAGGGCCTCCTATGATGAAAGCAAGCGCTGCACCGAGGCATTGCTGTTCGAAGAGCAGCGCGTCAGCGGGCTCGACGTTCGTGTCGTCAGGATTTTCAACACATATGGGCCGCGAACCCGCATGGATGACGGCCGCGCCATTTCGAACTTTGTCATCCAGGCCCTGACAACTGGGGTCCTGACTGTTCACGGCGATGGCTCTCAATCGCGCAGCTGGGGTTATGTCGACGACATCGTCGAGGGATTGGAACGTTTCTTCTGGCGCGACAGCATCTCGCACCGTGGTCCTCTCAACATCGGCAACGATCACGAGGTTTCGGTTCTGCACATCGCCGAGTTCGTCAGTTCGCTCGTCCCTGGCTGCCGCATCGAGCACCATCCTCCGGCTCCCCAGGATCCAACCAACCGATGCCCGGATCTGACTTTGGCGGGGCATGTCCTTCCCGGTTGGGAAGCGAAAACTGGTTATCGGGAAGGTATCGAGCGCACGTTCGAGTGGTTTCGCCACCAGATCGCGGCCGCGGGCATTTTGGCCTCAACGGCCTGACGCACCGCCATCGCCACTCCGGCTCCGTCTTAGTCATCACTCGCTGGTTGCCACCGCGTCGGTCATGCCGAGGGTATAGCCGCGTCTGGCAAAAAGATATTGACTGTATGTTTAGTCATAGTTATTCGTGATGTTGAGGATGGCCAGCCGGCGTTGCCGGTGAATGGACACCAGGGAGAGGGGAATATCTTGACAGCCATGCGGCCCGCCGTTGAGGCGAAGGGCGTCACCAGGGTCTTTCGGGGAACCGGCCAGGATTCGGTCAGAGCGCTCGACAATGTCTCCGTCGCGATCCGCGAAAATGAATTCTTCACGCTGCTCGGGCCCTCCGGCTGCGGAAAGACGACGCTGCTCAGGCTGATTGCCGGCTTCGACTTCCCGACCGACGGCGAGATCCTGCTGTATGGGCAGGACATCGCGCCGCTGCCGCCCTTCAAGCGGCCGGTCAACACCGTCTTTCAGTCCTATGCGCTATTCCCGCACATGACGGTCGCCGACAATATCGGCTTCGGCCTGAAGATGCTGGGCAGGCCGAAGGCCGAAATCGCGGCGCGTGTCGACGCGATGCTGAAACTCGTCCACATGCAGGACTTGAAGAACCGGCGCACCAGCCAGATCTCCGGCGGTCAGCAGCAGCGCGTGGCGCTGGCCCGGGCGCTCGCGCCGCAGCCGAAGGTGCTGCTGCTCGACGAACCTTTGTCGGCGCTCGACTACAAGCTGCGCAAGGAGATGCAGATCGAGCTGAAACGGCTGCAGCATGAGACCGGCATCACCTTCATCTTCGTCACCCACGATTAGGAGGAAGCGCTGACCATGTCGGACCGCATCGCGGTGATGTCGTCGGGCAACATCCTGCAGGTCGGCACGCCATGGGATGTCTATGACCACCCGGCGGAGCGGTTCGTCGCGGATTTCATCGGCGAGACGAACTTCCTGACCGGCGTGGTCGAAAGCGCGGGCAATGGCCAGGCGCAGGTCGCCTTGCGCTCGGGGGCGAAGATCCGCGTGACCGCCGCCGTGGACTTCCGCGCCGGCGGCAACGCAACACTGATGGTCCGGCCCGAACATGCGAAGCTCGTCAAGGGTCGCGGCGATCTGGGCGGCACGATCGAGAACATCGTCTATTTCGGCACCGACACGCATATCCATGTCCGGCTGGACGAAGGCGATGTCTTCATGGTGCGCCAGCAGAATTCGCGCAGCGCCGGCTGCGGTTTCGAAAACGGCGCCAGGGTCGGCATTCAGATCGGCGACAATGCCGCGCAGTTGCTGAAGGATTAGAGGCCATGGCAACCGCGAGTGAGGTCGCCGAACAGGCTGAACGTGACGATATCCGGTTGCGCTGGCTGCTATCGGCCCCGGCGCTTCTGATCGTCTTCCTCGCGGCGCTTGGGCCGCTGCTGATCGTGGTCGTCTATTCCTTCCTGACGCCAGGCAATTACGGCGATGTGAAATGGCAGTTCTCGACCGACGCCTGGGTGAGCGTGCTGTTCGAGCGCGATGTCTTCGACGACACGCTGTCCTTGGCCACTGCCTATCTGTCGATCTTCTGGCGCTCGGTGTCACTGTCGCTGGCAACCACCGTGCTGACCCTCATCCTGGGCTTTCCCACCGCATATTTCATCGCCACGCGGCCGGATCACCGGCGCGACATTTGGCTGTTCCTGATCACCATACCGTTCTGGACGAACCTTCTGATCCGCACCTTCGCCATGCAGGAAGTGCTGCGCAATGACGGCATCATCAATTCAGCGCTGCAAGCGCTTGGCATCACCGACCATCCCGTCCAGCTCATGTATACCAATTTCGCCGTCCTGGCCGGCATGGTCTACGTCTTCCTGCCGCTGATGGTGCTGCCGCTCTACGCCAGCATGGAGAAGATCGACTTCCGCCTTGTCGAGGCGGGCTATGATCTCTACGCGACGCGGTTCGAGGTGTTGAGGCGCATCATCATCCCGCTGGTCACGCCGGGCATCGTCGCCGGCTCGATCCTCGTCTTCATTCCTTCGCTTGGCGCCTATGTGACGCCGCGCGTGCTGGGCGGCGGCACCAACCTGATGATCGGCAATCTGATCGAGCTGCAGTTCGGGGCAGGTCGCAACTGGCCGCTTGGCGCCGCGCTGTCGATTACCTTGATGGTGATCGTGATGGTGGCGCTGCTGTTTTATACCAGAAACACGACCAGGTCGGATGGCCTCCATGGCTAAGCGCTTCGACGTCCGGCGGCAGAACGGCTTCGTCAGCCTGGCGATACTGTGTTTCTTCCTGCTCTACCTGCCGATCGCCACGCTGGTGGTCTACGCCTTCAACGACAACGATTCCCTGGCGATCTGGAAGGGCTTCTCGCTGCGCTGGTTCCATGTGGCCTGGAACAACGGGCTGGTGATCGAATCGTCGATCCGCTCGTTCCAGATCGCGGCCGTCGCTGCGTTGCTGGCGACGATCTCGGCGACCATGGCGGCTCTGGCGACGACCCGGACCAAACCCTATCGCGGACTGACCTTCAAATACGCCTTCATCAACCAGCCGCTGATGGTGCCGGAGATCGTCACCGCGGTGGCGCTGCTGATCGTGTTCTCGCGCATCAAGATCTGGACCGGCTATTCCGGCCTCGGCTACCTCGTCGCCGCGCACACCGCTTTCTGCGTGCCCTTTGCCTATCTGCCGATCCGGGCGCGGCTCGAAAGCATGGACCTGGCGCTCGAAACCGCTGCCGCCGACCTCTACGCGGCCAAATGGAAGACGTTTTGGCACGTGACCTTGCCGCTGCTTTGGCCGGGCATTCTGGCCGGGCTGATGCTCGCCTTCGTCGTCTCGCTGGATGACGTCGTCATCACCGAATTCGTCAAATCCGGCGGCCAGGACACGCTGCCCACCTACATGCTCGGCCAGATCCGCCGCGGCGTTACCCCCGAGATCAATGCGATCTCGACGGCCTTCCTGGTGCTGTCGATCGGCATCGTCACCGCCTTCTTTTTCGTCAGCCGGAAACGGACCTGAGGCAGCTTTGCCGCCGGTCCCAACAATGGGAGCATGCAGCATGAACTGGAAATTGACCGCGACGGCCATCGGGTTGTCGCTGCTGACTGTCACGGGCGTGGCCCGTGCCGAGGGCGAACTCAACATCTACAATTGGGGCAATTACACCAGCCCCGACCTGATCAAGAAGTTCGAGGAGACCTACAAGGTCAAGGTCACCGTCACCGACTTCGATTCCAACGACACCGCACTGGCCAAGATCCGCCAGGGCGGCGCGGGTTTCGACATCGTCGTGCCTTCGGCCAGCGTCGTCCCGATCTGGATCAGCGAAGGCCTGCTGCTGGAGACCGATCCCAACAAGATGGAGAACTTCAAGAATATGGACCCGAAATGGGTCGATGTGCCATTCGATCCGGGCCGCAAATACACGGTTCCATGGCAGTGGGGCACGACAGGCGTGTCGGTCAACAAGTCGGTCTATTCCGGCGACATCAACACATCAGCGATCTTCCTCGACCCGCCGCCCGAACTCGTCGGCAAGATCAATGTCGTCCCCGAAATGGGTGACATCATGTTCCTCGCCATTGCCTATGAAGGCGGCCAGTACTGCACGGCCGACAAAGTGCTGCTGAAGAAGGTGCGCGACAAGCTGGTCGAGGCCAAGGCGAAATGGCTATCCTTCGACTATGGCGCCGTCGACGGCCTGGGCAAGGGCGACATCGCCGCCGGCGTGAACTGGAACGGCATTTCGCTGCGCCAGCGGATGCAGAACGACAAGATCGTCTACGGCTATCCCAGGGAAGGCTACCCGATCTGGATGGACAATGTCGCGGTGCTGAAGGACGCCAAAAACGTCGAGAATGCCAAGCTCTTCCAGAACTTCGTCATGGATCCGCAAAATGCCGCGCTGATCTCGGCCTTTGCCCGCTATGCCAACGGCATCAAGGGCTCGGAAGCCTTCATGCCCGCGGACATGAAAGGCGCGCCGGAAGTCGATGTTCCCGCGCAATTCGCCGCCAAGGGCCAGTTCATGCAGGCCTGTCCGCCTGACGTCCAGGCGCTCTACACGAAAATCTGGACCGACCTTCAGAAATAGACTGATCCGGCTTCTCCGCGCCGCGACACGCGGCGCGGCCACCTCCCGTCCATGCCAAACGCGATCCGGCGATCGCAGGAGACTTTCCATGACCACCGATCTCGACCTTTGCTATATGCCGGCCAGCGAGGCGCTGCGGCTGTTCAAGGCGAAGAAGCTTTCGCCCGTCGATCTGATGCAGGCCACCATCCGGCGCGCCGAGGCCACCAAGCCGACGATCAACTGCTTCACCTTCACGCATTTCGACGAGGCTATGGATCTGGCCAGGAAAGCCGAGGCGAAATACGCCAGGGGCGCCCGGACCGGGGCGCTCGAGGGGCTGCCCATCGGCATCAAGGACGAGAGCTACATCAAGGGCAAGCCGACATCGCATGGCTCGCTGCTGTCGAAGGATGCCATTGGCGGCCATACCTCGACGATGAATGAACGCATCATCAAGGCCGGAGGCATCGTCCATGCCCGCACGGCGACGCCTGAATTCAGCTGCGCCGGCTATACCTGGTCGAGACGCTGGGGCGTGACGCGCAACCCGTGGAATCCGGATTTTACGCCGGGCGGTTCGTCCGGTGGTGCGGCGGCGACGCTGGCTTCCGGCACGTCGTCGATCGCCACCGGCTCTGACATTGCCGGGTCGATTCGCATTCCCGCGTCGGCCTGCGGTCTTGTCGGCTTCAAGCCGCCCTATGGCCGCAACCCGGACGAGCCGCCCTTCAACCTCGACTTTTACTGCCATACCGGACCGCTGGCGCGAAACGTTGGGGATGCGATCCTGCTGCAGAATGTCATGGCGGGGCCGAGCCCGCTCGACATCGCCACGCTGCGCCCAAAACTGCGCCTGCCGCTCGACTACAAGCCGATCAAGGGCTGGAAGATCGCGTTCTCGATGGACCTCGGCTCCTTTGAAGTCGACCCGGACGTGCGCAAGAACACACTCGCCGCCTGCGATGTGTTCCGCTCGCTTGGCGCGACGGTCGAGGAAGTCGATTTGGGCTGGGGCGATGAAGTACTGAAGGCCGGCATGGCCTATCTCGAACATCTCTTCGGCGCCTCGCTGTCGCAACTGCCCAAGGAGCATGGCAAGGACATGACGACCTATGCGCGGCAGTTCGCCGAGGATGGGCAGAAGTCCAAAGCCGTGGATTTTGTCGGAACCCTCGATGTGGCGGCCAGGATGTACCAGACGCTAGGCCCGCTGCTGGAAACCTATGATGTGCTGATCTGCCCGACCAACGCGCTTCCCTCCGTGCCGGCGGAGTTCGATCAGACCACCGGTACCGTCGAGATCAACGGCAAGCAGGTAAACCCGTCGCTGGGCTGGGTGATGACGACGCCGTTCAACATGATGAGCCGTTGTCCGGTTCTGTCCGTGCCATCGGGCCGGGCGGCAAGCGGCGTGCCGACAGGCATCCAGATTGTCGGCCGCACCTATTGCGATGCCGATGTTTTCCGGGCGGCCATGGCCTATGAGACGGCCAAGGGGCAGTGGTACACAAACACCGAAACGCGCCCGTCGCTCTGATCGGGCGATGCGGCTCTTGCCGCGATGGTGCTTGATCTCCGGCTTGCGTTATGGTGAGCCGACGCCGGACACCTCGAATAGACGGATCTGTGGCGGCGCCGGCGATCGCCGCCACAAGGTTCGAAAGGAACTGGACGAAGATGGCGCAACGCAAGGCTACGGCGGCAAAACACAAAGGCGCAATGGCCAAGGATGGGGTTTCGGCAAACGATGCCGCGCCGCCCAAGGACCGTCGGCGCGAGCGCGGCGAAGCCAGCGTGCAGCGGATCATAGACGCCACCATCGAGCTCATCGCGGAGGAGGGGCTGGCAAGCGTCACCATGCAGCGCATCGCCGAGCATGTCGGCTCGTCCAATGCCTTGGTTGTCTTCCATTTTCGCAGCAAGGAGAACCTGTTCCGGGCCGTCCTGCAGTATCTCAGCGATCGATACGATGAGCTGTGGGTGACTCTGGTGCGGGCGCCCGGCCTGTCGCCGGTTGAGCGCCTGCTAGGCGCTGTCAACTGCGCGCAAAATTTCGCCCGGCAGCATCCGAAATGGGTTTCGGTCTTTGTCGTGTTCTCCAGCGACCGCAAGAGCATGCAGATCTACAATGAAATTGGCCTGCCGAGCGACCTTGCCTACACCGCCGAGGCGCGCGAACTGCTGGTCGAGATTTCGCGCAGCGGCGGTTACACCGGCGTCGACATAGACACCCTGTCAGAGAGCCTGAATTATCTGGTTCATGGCGCCTGGTATTGGGATCACCTGAACCCTCGCGGCCGTGACACCAACGTGCTGCGCAAGACCATGCTGCTCCTGCTGCATCAGGCGTTTCCGCGGCATTTTGAACTGATGCGCTAACCCGCTTTCAGGGTTGCCGCAGGTGGCAGCCGGCTTGCCGCTTCTGTTCCAGATACTCGTCGACAAGCTGGCGGTAGCGCACCTTGCCGAAACTCGGAAAATGGCCGCCATGCACGACCGAGACATCGAGGTCGCGCAGGCTCAGCAGCGTGGCCATGTAGTCTGATATGTCCGAGTGGTAGACATCGTCGATCAGCGGGCCATCATAGATGATGTCGCCGGATAACAGGATGCCCGTCCTGTTTTCGTAGAGCGCGATGCCGCCGGGTGAATGGCCGGGCGTATGGATCACCTCGAAGGCACGGTCGCCGAGGTCGACGATATCGCCCTGTGCGAGCAGGCGGCCGGCAGGTGCGGGAAGAATGCCATAGCGCGCCGTGTCCCAGCCTTGCGGCATACCGTCGAACATCTCGTCGGTCGCATAGGTGCCGGCAGCCGTCCATTCGTTGCGCGGATCGGCGAGGATCCCGGCCTCGGCCGCGTGCACGCAGCGGTCGGGAAATTCGTGGTGGCAGCCGATATGGTCGAAATGCGTGTGGCTGGCAACGCAAATGAGCTTGCGCTCGCTTACCAGCGGCACATGACGCCGGAGGCTGAAATGGCCAAGCCCGGTGTCGAACAGGAGATCGCGGTCGCGGCCGCGCACATGCCACATGTTGCAGCGGAAGAACGGTTTTATCCATGGCTCATGGATCAAGGTCACGCCATCGCTCATGCGGATGGTCTCGTACCAGTCTGGTGCTTCGATGAGGGGAAGTGTTGCCATGTTCAATCCGTCAGCAGGATGATCTGGCCGGTATCGCAGGAAATCGCGACCGTGTCGCCCGGCTGGACGGTCGCCGTCGCGGGCAGTTTGGCGATGAACTGCATCGAAGGATATTCGATGGAAACCGCAAGCACGCGCTTGAAGCTGCCCTGGAAGACGACGTCACTCACCCCGGCCGTGCCGAGCTTGACACCGCCTGCGGTCGTGCCGAGGACAAGATGCTCCGGCCGTATGGCCAGTGCAACGGCGGAGCCCACCGGCAACGCGCTGGGCAGTGAAACCGGCCCGACCGGCGTCGCGACGGTGCTTGTCCTGCCCTTCGTTTCCGTGACTGTGCCGGCAAGGATCGTACTCTCGCCCATGAAGGTCGCGGAAAAGCGCGTCGCCGGCCGCGCGTAGACGCGCTCGGGCGGACCTTCGTCCTCGATACGCCCGTCATTCATCACCACGCAGTGGTCGGCCAGCGCCATTGCCTCTTCCTGGTCGTGGGTGACATGGATGAAGGCAGTGCCGACGCGCTTCTGGATCGCTTTCAACTCGTCCTGCATCTGCCGGCGCAATTTGAGGTCGAGCGCGCCGAGCGGCTCGTCGAGCAACAGCACCGCCGGCTCGATCACCAAGGCCCGCGCCAGCGCCACGCGCTGCCGCTGGCCGCCGGAGAGCTGGTGCGGCTTCTTGTCGAAGGCGGCGTCGAGGCCAACCAGCGCCAGCGCCTCGCGCGCCTTTGCCGCCCGGGTGGCGCCGTCGACACCCTGCATGCGCAGGCCGAAGCCGACATTGCTGCCGACGCTCATATGCGGAAACAGCGCATAGTCCTGGAACACCGTCGTTGTCGGCCGTTTCGCCGGCGGCACCGAGGTGCAGTCCTCGCCACGGATGAACACCTTGCCTTCGCTGGGGGTGACGAAGCCGCCCAGAATGGACAGGAGCGTCGTTTTGCCGGACCCCGAGGGCCCGAGCAGGATCGTATAGCTGCCGGGCTCGATCTGCAGCGAAACGTTCTTCAGAACAGTGTGCTGGCCGAAGCGGTGCGAGACGGAACGGATATCGACCAAAGGCGCGGTCATGCCTTTCTCCTACGCAGCAATGTCAGTTCGAACAGCACCACCAGCACGATGGAGACGGCAAAGACCAGCGAGCCGACGGCGTTGGTCTTGGGATTGAGGCCGGAACGCAGGAGGTTCCAGATTTCGACCGGCAGCGTGGTGTCGAAGCGGGTCAGCAGGAAGGAGATCACGAACTCGTCCCAGGAGAAGGTCATCGACAGGAAAAAACTGGCGAAGATGGCCGGCGCCATGACCGGCACGGTGATCAACAGCAGCACCTTCCATTCCGGCGCGCCGAGGTCGCGCGCGGCCCGTTCGATGTTGATCTGGTGGTCGCCCATCTGGCTGTAGATGATGGCGAAGCACAGCGGCAGGTTGATCACGACATGGCCGATGCCGGCGGCGAGCAGCGATTTCGGCATGCCGGCCCAGTTGAACAGCACCAGCAGCCCCATGCCGATGATGAGATAGCTGACCGTCAACGGCAGCGTGATCAGCCCGCGCAGCAGGCCGGAGCCGGGCAGGACGAAACGGGCAAAGCCCCAGGCGGAAAGGAAACCGAGCGTAACGGCGGCGAGCGACGAGATGGAGGCGACCAGCAGCGAATTGACCAGCGCCGAGGTCAGCCTGACGTCGGAGAGCACCGCCTCGTACCAGCGCAGCGACGGGCCGGTGAAGGGCGGGATCGGGAACGACGTCGCCTGCAGCGAAAACAGCACCAGCACCACCACGGGCAGGAAGATGAAGCCGTAGACGGCGATCGCGTAGAGCCAGGAGGCGATGCGGACGAGCTGGCGCATCTCAGGCCCGCTCGATCTTGAGCCAGCGCGCGCAGGCGAGGTAGGCAATGGTGACCACCGCCATCAGGATGATCGAGAGCGCCGAGGCCAACGGAAAGTCGCCGCGCCGGCCGATCTGCATCATCACCAATTGCGGCATCAGAAGCTCGTTGTTGCCGCCCAGGATCTGCGGCGTGATGTAGTCGCCGATGCACAGCACGAAGGTGAGGAAGGCGCCGACCATGATGCCGGGCAAGGTCAGCGGCAGCACGACATGCAGGAAGGTGCGCACCGGCCCGGCGCCGAGGTCGGCGGCGGCCTTGCGGTAGCTTGGGCTCAGCTGCTTGAGGTTGGCGAAGATCGTCAGGGTCAACAGCATGACGAAGAAATGCACGAAGCCGGTGATGGTGGCGAAACGCGTGTTGGCGAGCTGCAGCGGCTCGCTGAACAGGCCCGAGCCGGTCAGCGCCCGGTTGACGACGCCGTTCTGCGCCAGCACCAGCAGCCAGGAGTAGGAGCGCACGACATAGGAGGTCCAGAACGGCAGCACCGCCAGCATCAGCGCCAGCCGCTGCCAGCGTTCCGGCACCTGTTCGGCGAGAATCCAGGCAAAGGGGTAGGCGAGCAGCACCGAGATCACGGTGACGATCACTGTGACCTGCAGCGAGTTCACCATCGCCTGCCAGTAGGAGGGGTTGGTGAAGAACTGGCTGTAGTTGGACGCCGTGAAGCCGCCGCCCTCATGCGCCGTCAGGCTGGAAAACCCCATGGCGATGAAGGGCAGGACGAAGAACAGCAGCGTCCAGCCGAGCGCCGGCGTGACCAGCGCCCAGGGCAGGGCTGCCCGGGGCAGGAGACGCCCTTTTTTTGCCGAGCTGCTCATGAGCGGTATCTGCTCATTTTGCCTGCAGCATTTCGGTCCACATGTCCTGCATCTTCTTGTCGAGATCGGCACTCGGCGCCGGATAGGCCTGGGCGCGGGCGAGGAAGCCCGGCTGCTCGTCGAAACGCAGGACCTTCTTCTGGTCGTCGGTGAGTGCTGCCTTGGTGTTCGACGGCATGCCCCAGTAGCAGGAGGAGGTGGCAAGCCGCGCCTGGCCTTCCGGGCTCATAATGTACTGGATGAATTTCAGCGCCATGTCCTTGTTCTTCGAATCCTTGAACATGGCCAGCGACTGCGACCACAGCACCGCACCTTCTTTCGGGATGGAGAAGTCCAGCGCCGGGTTTTCCTTCGCAAGCCCTGCCGTCACCCATTCGCCGCCGCCGACCAGAATGTCGACCTCGCCGGTCGCCAGCGCCGTCTGGCTGGCGGTCACTTCGCCTACCAGCTTGGCATTGGCCTTCATCTTGAGAAGCTCGTCCTTGAGGGCGGGCAGGTCGGCTTCGGTCAGCTCGGCCGTCTTCTTGCCGATGGCGAGCGCGGCCATGCCGATGACCGGCAGGTAATAGTCGTAGATGGCGACCTTGCCCTTGTATTTGTCGCCGGTGAGTGCTGCCATCGACTGCATGTCGGCCGGATCGACCTTGGTCTTGTTGTAGCCGATCGTGTTGTAGCCGAACTTTTCGGTGATGCCGTAGCGCTTGCCGCCGACGACGGTGGAGCCGTCCATCTTCACCTGCGGGAACAGGTCGGCCAGCGGCAGCTTGTCTTCCGGCAATGGCTCGAACAGGCCCTTTTCGACACCGCGCGGCACGTCGATCGAGTCGACCACCATCACGTCCCAGTCGCCGGGCTGCGACTGTTCGACGATGGCGAGGCCGGCGCCGGTGCCCTCGAATTCCTTGACGTTGACCTTGACGCCATTGGCCTCCTCGAAGGGCTGCAGCAACGCCGGATCGGCATGATCGCACCAGATCAGCGCGTTGAGGTCGGCGGCCTCGGCGAGGCTGCCGGCCCCAAACAGCAGCGCCGTGGCGGCGCACGCGGCGTACAGATGGCTCTTGAGAATGGAAAGCGGATTCCTGGATGCGGATTTTGCGGACATCGAGTGTTTCTCCCTTGCCTTTGTGGCTTCTTGCAAAAAGTTGAACCAATTCTAAAATTGAGTCAATTCTGTTTTTATGGCAAGAGGCTGATATGAGCGGATTGCGGGCAAGGCAAAAGGCGGACCGGCACCGGCGCATCATCGAGGCGGCGGCGGAACTGTTTCGCGAGGCCGGCTATGAGGGCGCCAAGATCGAGGCGATCGCCGCGCAGGCCGAGGTCTCGGTCGGCACCATCTACAATTACTATGAGAATAAGGGCGACATCCTCGGCGCCATCGTCTCGCTGGAGGTCAACGAAGTGCTGAATGCCGGGCAAGGCGTCGTCGCCCGGCCGCCGGCCAATGTCGGCGACGCGCTGGACACACTGATCGGCATCTATATCGAGCACTCGCTGCACTATCTCAGCAAGGAAATGTGGCGGCAGGCGATGGCGATCTCGATGCAACTGCCCGACAGCCCGTTCGGCCAGGCCTACACCGCGCTCGACCGAGCGCTGACCGAACAGATCCGCGCACTGATCGCCCGGCTGCAAACGCTCGGCCTGGTGCGGCAGGATATCGATGGGGCAGCGCTCGGCGAACTGATCTTCAACAACATGAACATGATGTTCATCGAATTCGTGAAGCGCGACGCGGCGAAGATACCGGAATTGCGGGTGGCGATACGGAGGCAGAACCGGATTTTGGTGGCGGCGATTGCGGTGTGAGGGAGTCAGGAGCAGACAGGAGAAATCGTCGCTTCGGCATAAAACCTGGTTTCAGACGGGGCTCATCTCTTGAGTTGAGTTTGAAATCTGATACAACTTATAAGGGCATAAATAAGGGGGAGGGGTAAATGGGGGCGTTTTCCATCTGGCATTGGGCGATAGTGCTGCTGTTGATCGGCGTGCCTGTTTTTCTTTGCTGTTCGATCAGCTGCGAAGCCGTCACAGGATCCGGCGGCTCTTGTAGGCTTCGGCGGCTGGCTGATGCTGCTGGCGATCGGTCAGACATTGTCACCGCTGCGCACGCTCGCCGACTTCGCCAATTCGACCGATGGCTACCAGCAACTCATGACCCTCTCGAATGGGCCCGTGGCGGTGTATGGCGAGGTTGCTCTCAATCTGGCGTTTCTGGCGCTTCAGCTGGTCGTGCTTGTTTCGATGCTGCGGCGGAGCCGCCGCTTTCCGCAATTGTTTCTGCTCCAGTGGCTGGCGATCCCTGTCGTTTTTGTCCTGGACACGATCTGGATTGCGTCAGTTTTGGGCGTTCCGGTGAGCCAGGTGCTAGCAGGCGATGCGCTGGTGGCCCCCATAACCTCGTTTGTAGTGACCGGCATCTGGACCGCTTATGTCTATAAGTCGATGAGGGTGAGAAATACGTTCACTAGGACGAACGCGTCTGCCCAAATCGCGAGCGCCTCATAGGGATGTTGGGGCGCTCGGAGGACTCTGGCTCCCGGGTAATCGTCGATGCCCTTGCCGAGAGATGGGTGACAGGCCCCGCTTTACCCATCGTGTCGCCGACCGCTTCATCCTCTTGGGAGCCCCTACCGGCATGCTCTTGGACGCGTTGCCAAAGTCGTTCGCGCAATCTTTCGCGATCGATATCATCTTTACACCTCGTATGCTTGACTTCGGCCGGTAGGCTCGAATTCAGCACCCTGCCAAGGAACTGAATTTTCGCGCAAAACCGTGACGATTCCGTCTCTATTAATGAAAGATCGTCAATGTTAAACCTCGTGAAACAGGAGGGGGATATGGCGGGCAAGTGGCAGACAGAGATTCTGCGGCTCACTGTTTTTGCGAACGAGCCAATCAAAGGCTCCGAAGCTGAATGGACTACTTTAACTGGTCAAGACGAAGCGGAATTGAGGCAGACCGTTCCGGCAGGGCGTGTCTACTCCGGGGAGTATGGTCCCGGACGTCTAACTCTTTCATTCCAGGCTTCACGAGTTGACATCGTACTAACACAAAACCAATCGCCCGAAGCAGTCAGCGATCTGCCAACATTTGCAAGTTTTGACGACAGCTTCCCGGCATTCGTTGAGACGGCAATGGGTTGGCTGGAGAGCACTCCCTATTCTATTGTTCGCATTGCGTTTGGTTGTGTGGTTCTTCAAAGAACCGAAGGCGTTGAGGATACAAATCGTATCTTGGCCACGTACGTTCGAACAGCCAAAATCGAAGATCGGGTCAAAGACTTTTTGCTGCGCACAAATTGGCCGACCAAAAGTAGTGTTACTGGAAGCGAGATAAATCGAATAACCTCTTTCGGTGCGATGCGAATTCTGAATGGCGCGGTTAGGATGGGTCCTGAGGACGGTATAGTTGCGATAGGCGATCCTATTTTTGCTGTACGTCTCGAACTTGATCACAGCACACCTGCAGGAAACACGACGCCGTTTGAGAAATCACTTTTGATACCCATATTTGAAGAGCTACTTCGTCTAGCGCGTGAAAATGTCGAGTCTGGTGAATGCCCATGAATGCCTTTGCGGCGGCAAACGCGACAGCCCCAATCTATCCAATTGGCATCTTGCAGGCTGGTGAAGCCGGGTATCCGGAAGGGTCCGGCCCTATGAGCGCTAATGTCACCGCAAGTCGGTACGTTTCCGGTTATGCTCATAACGCCAAAGTCGAGGCTCTTTTCGCGGATTATTGGCGAACGAAGTGGGGGGGCGACGTTTCACATTATTTTGCTCTCGGCGAGCCGTTTCCCGAGAATCCCCCGCCTAACGCCGTGTTTTTACCGCATTTTGCCCACGGAGGGCCATTCCCTGAGAGCCCGCGTAACGCCGTGCTTGCGCAACTGTGGGCCGCTATATTCGCCCAAGAGATCACAACAGCCCGTCGTATCGGGGTTCCGGGACGCCAAGATCGGCTGGCTTCATACACGAAGTATGAAGCTGAAAATTGGGACGGATTCGACGCTGATCCAATTACGGCCGAAACCTTAGCTGCTACTAGAAAGTTTTTGGATTCTTTGCCCATGCCACTGTCCACGCCGGCAATTGCCCCCGGCACGGACGGTGCAATTGCTCTTGAATGGATTTGGAAAAGTGGCGAGTTGCATAAGCTCTTTATCGATATCGGACCGGGGAAAGTTTGGAAGGGCTACTGGCGGCGCGCAGATGGTCAAAGCGGAGTACTGAATGCGCGGGATATCGAGTTAGGAAGTCTTAAATTTGATCTGGCGCGGCTCGTGAGGAGGCTTAACCGCTAAATGGCGCTGAATTGGGGGGATAGGGCGGATGTCCGTGACTATTGGCTGCGCATACTAACAAATGAGGAATACCTGAGGCCCGATGGCACTGTTCACAATGCTGCCTTTGGGGGTAAGGCGATTCGTCAGCCGGACGATCGTGCTTGGACTTTGGAGTTTTCCGGACGATTGCTTTCCCTAGTCAGGGACGTTGAAGCCGAAGCACGGGCATTCTGTGGCGATAAGATGCCTTTTGTCGGTGTGATGTACCAGAGCGTTGAGAATCTGCGGACGGACGGTAGCTCACCATTGCCGGGTTTCCCAACAGATGTTGTTTATACACCACGTGACGGCGACAATGCCCATGCGGACTTTGTTGGATATGGCCCCGGGTGCCGAGCATAAGTTTGCGCTTCGCGATTGGTTGCAGGACTTCATTCAGGCAGTGGTTTCCACCCAATGTAACGTTGTCGAGCAATTGCGCGAAAACGCGCCGACTGGCGCTGCCTGAGAGACTCGAACCCCGGCCTGCCGCCTACAAGGCGAGTATTCCACCAACTGAGCTAAGGCAATACGTACCCCTGAGATTACCCGTAAGTGCAGACCCTGATATCCGTCAAAGGCAAAAACGAATGCATTGATTTTGCTGGTGCCCCCGGACGGAATCGAACCGCCGACCTTCGGTTTACAAAACCGCTGCTCTACCAGCTGAGCTACAAGGGCACGGCGCTCCGGTTAGCATATTTGTTGCGCCAGTAAAGACAAAAACTCCGTTTTTTCCCGGCATGCCATATCGGCTGTCGGGGAGGGCATCCTGAAAAGCGCCGGATTGCTTCCTACATCCAGCGAAGGTGCAATCGCTTCGAGCAGGGGTTTCGCATGATCAGATTTGTCATCATTCTCCCAATCATCTTCGTGGCCTGGATGCTGCTGGTGAAGATCATCAGCGATGTGAAGAAGGCCAATGTCGACTGGACCGGCGTCACCACCATCATCGGCTTCATCGCGCTCGCCTTCTGGCTCCGCCATGTCACGGGAATGGGATGAGGCAATAGGCAATAGGCAATAGGGGGGTGCATCGCTCGTATGCGCGTGGTGCTCTTCGCTACTGCCTACTGCCCCCTCTAGAAAATCTCCAAACCTATCGAACCTTTTCCCGCGCCGCGCCGACTGATGGTCAGAGGCGAATGGGTCGCCTCGATCAAAAGATCCAGGAGATCATCATGTTCAAGCGCACTCTTACCTCAGGCCTCGTCGCCATCTTCGTCGCCACCGGCGCGCTCGCCGGCACTGTCGGCACGTCGTCAGCCCACGGCATGCACGGCCATCATCATCACCACCACAACCATCACAAGAAGCACTTCAAGAAGTTCTGGTGGAAGCACTACAACCACCACCACAACCATCACCACAGGCACGGCAGGGTGATCATTTTCCTTTGATGGAGGGACCCATTCTTCCAAGAGGGCGGCTTCGGCCGCCCTTTTTGCGTTTGGTGTCGGAAGCCCCGCCCGCAGGTCAACATCAAGGTTCAAATTCCAGCGCGACGCGCGGTCCGAAGGGAATCGCGACAAGCAACCTCCTGCGGCTAATTTCCCCGGCTCCAGAAAAATCGAAAAAAGATCCGAACCTTTTTCCTGGCCGCAACGACTGATGATCAAGAGGCGGATGGATCGCCTCGGTCAACGAAGCAAGGAGATCATCATGTTCAAGAACACACTCGTTTCCGGCCTCATCGCCACCGCCGTCGCTGCCACCGCGCTGGTCGGCACCGTCCAGCCATCGGCCGCTCACAGCCATCACCACAACCGCGAAATCGGTATCGGCATTGCTGCCGGCGTCGGCGGCTTCGTCCTGGGCAGCCTGCTCTCCCAACAGCCCCGTACCGTCTATGTCGATGAAGACGGCGGTTCGTGGCATGTCCGCCGCTGCTACGATCGCTACGCGAGCTACGACGTCGACTCCGACACCTATATCGGCCACGACGGCTATCGTCACTACTGCCGGCTCTGAGAGGAGGTTGCGTTTCAATCAACTGAAAAGAGGGGCGCCCCACCGCCCCTTTTGCTGTCCGCATGATCTCAGGCCGAGCTGACGCCGCCGATCATCCTGGTCACCTCGGCGGCGGCATCGCGCACCAGCGGGCCGATCTCGGCCAGCCGCTCCGGCGTCACCCGCACCGTTGGTCCCGACACCGAGACGCCGCCGATCGGCTCGCCGAATTCGTTGAAGATGGCGGCCGCCACGCAGCGCATGCCGGGGTGCCGCTCCTCGTCGTCGACCGACCAGCCGCGCAGCTTGATTCTCGCCAGGTCGTGGGCAAGCGCCGAAATGTCGGAAAGCGTCCTGTCGGTGAAGCGCTGCAGGCCGGCCTTGCGCAGGATGGTTCCGACGCGCTCCGGCTCGAGATGCGCCAGCACCGCCTTGCCGATGCCGGATGCATGGAAGGGGCTGCGCGTGCCCGGCCGGAAGAAGGCGCGGATCGCCTGATGCGTCTCGACCTGGCTGACGAAGACCACGCAATCATCCTCGGCGACACCGAGATTGGCGGTCTCGCCGGTTCTTTCCATCAACTCCTGCATGACCACGCGGGCACGGTCGACCAGTTTTCGGCGGCGCAGGAAGGCCGCGCCCATGCGGTAGGTCTCGACGCCGATCGACCACAGCTGGTCGCTGGTGTCGAATTCGACCATGCCGTGGTTTTGCAGCGTCGTCAGCATGCGGTAGGCGGTGGAGGCGGCAAGGCCGCTCTGCGCTGATATCTCGCTCAGCGACAGGCCGCTTCCTTCCGCGACAATGGCCAGGATGCGCAGCGCCCGGTCGAGCGACTGCACCGAACTGGCCTCGGACGGCCCGTTGAAAGCGCGCGGCCGGCCGCGCTGGCGTTTTTCGGTGGTTTCCATGGCGCCATTCTGGCCGATTTCGCCGAACAGGCAATGAAAAAGTTTTTCACTCTTACGCCGGAGTGAATTCTTGGAAAACAGAAAATCCAATAAAATCAATATACAGGCACCGTTTTCTAGAAATGAAAAAATATTCTGAAAAAATTGAAAAATGGCCGGCTTGCTGACATCCTCAGCCATCCAACAATGACAAACCCCGTGGAGGGCTGGAAATGGCCAGGATGCGCGCTGTCGATGCCGCGGTTCTCGTTCTCGAAAAGGAAGGCATTTCCTGCGCGTTCGGCGTTCCGGGCGCGGCGATCAATCCGTTCTATTCGGCGCTGAAGGCGAGGGGCACCATCCGCCACGTCCTTGCCCGTCACGTCGAGGCCGCTTCGCACATGGCGGAAGGCTATACCCGCGCCAAGGCAGGCAATATCGGCCTGTGCATCGGCACCTCGGGCCCGGCCGGCACCGACATGATCACCGGGCTTTATTCGGCGGCGGCGGATTCCATTCCGATCCTGTGCATCACCGGCCAGGCGCCGCGCGCGCGGCTCAACAAGGAGGATTTCCAGGCCGTCGACATATCAGCCATTGCCGCGCCGGTCGCCAAATGGGCGGTCACCGTCATGGAGCCCTATCTGGTGCCGATGGCGCTGCAGAAGGCATTTCATCTTATGCGCTCGTCACGGCCGGGTCCGGTGCTGATCGACCTGCCGGTCGACGTCCAGCTGGCCGAGATCGAGTTCGACATCGATGCCTATGAGCCGCTGACGCCGTTCAAGCCTGCCATGACGCGCGCCCAGGCCGAAAAGGCATTGACCATGCTCAACGCGGCCGAAAAGCCGCTGATCGTCGCCGGCGGTGGCATCATCAACGCCGATGCGTCGGATCTGCTCATCGAATTCGCCGAAATTTCGGGCGTGCCGGTTATCCCGACTTTGATGGGCTGGGGCGCGATCCCTGACGACCACCGGCTGATGGCCGGCATGTGTGGGCTGCAGACCTCGCATCGCTATGGCAATGCGACGATGCTGGAAGCCGACTTCGTCTTCGGCATCGGCAACCGCTGGGCCAACCGTCACACCGGCTCCGTCGATGTCTACACCAAGGGAAAAAAATTCATCCATGTCGATATCGAGCCGACGCAGATCGGCCGTGTCTTCGCGCCGGACCTCGGCGTCGTGTCGGATGCGGGGGCGGCATTGAAGGTGCTGCTCGACGTCGCCACCGAGTGGAAGACGGCGGGCAGACTGCGCGACTGGTCCGGCTGGGCGAAGGAGTGCCAGGGCCGCAAGAAGACGATGAAGCGCAAGACGCATTTCGACCAGGTGCCGCTGAAGCCGCAGCGTGTCTATGAGGAGATGAACAAGGCGTTCGGCCGCGACGTCACCTATGTCACCACGATCGGCCTGTCGCAGATCGCCGGGGCGCAGTTCCTGCATGTCTACAAGCCGCGCAACTGGATCAATTGCGGCCAGGCCGGCCCGCTCGGCTGGACCTTACCGGCAGCGCTTGGCGTTCGCGCCGCCGATCCCGACCGCACCATCGTGGCGCTGTCTGGCGACTACGACTTCCAGTTCATGATCGAGGAGCTGGCGGTCGGCGCACAGCACAAATTGCCCTATCTGCATGTCGTCGTGAACAATGCCTATCTCGGCCTGATCCGCCAGGCGCAGCGCGGCTTTTCGATGGATTTCGAGGTCAGCCTCGCCTTCGAGAACATCAACCGTTCGGGCGATCCCGAGGCCGGCTACGGCGTCGACCATATTGCCGTCGCCGAGGCGATGGGCTGCAAGGCGGTCAGGGTGCGCAAGCCGGAAGAGTTCGCCGGTGCCTTCAAGGAGGCACAGCGGCTGATGAAGGAGCATCAGGTGCCGGTCGTGCTCGAATTCATCCTCGAACGCGTCACCAACATCTCGATGGGCACCGAGATCGACAAGATCACCGAATTCGAGGACCTTGCCGAACATCAGGAAGACGCGCCGACCGCAATCGTGATGCTCGACTGACAGTAAGGAGAAAAAGAATGCCGCGTTTTTCAGCCAATCTGTCGATGCTCTTTGGCGAGCATGATTTCCTCGACCGTTTCGATGCCGCCGCTCGCGCCGGCTTCAAGGGCGTCGAATATATCGGCCCGTATGACCATGCGCCCGATGTTGTCGCTGCCCGGCTGAAGAAGAATGGCCTGACCCAGGTGCTGTTCAACCTGCCGCCGGGCGACTGGGGCAAGGGCGAGCGCGGCATTGCGGTGTTGCCGGACCGCGTGCCGGAATTCCGCCAGGGCATCGCCAAGGCGATCACCTATGCGCAGGCGCTCGGCTGCCAGCAGGTCAATTGCCTGGCCGGCATCGCGCCCGCCGGCACTGAGCGCAAGGTGCTGGAGGATGTCTTTGCCGAAAACCTCGCTTTTGCTGCGGAGAAGCTGGAGCAGGCCGGCATCAGGCTGCTGATCGAGCCGATCAACACGCGCGATATCCCGGGCTTCTTCCTTAATTATTCGGACCAGGCGCTGGCGCTGATCGACCGTGTCGGCTCAAAAAACCTGTTCCTGCAATACGACATCTATCACATGCAAATCATGGAGGGGGATCTCGCCCGTAAAATCGAGGCAAACCTCGGCCGCATCGCGCATATCCAGCTTGCGGACAATCCCGGCCGTCATGAGCCGGGGACGGGCGAGATCAACTACCCCTTCCTCTACGAGCACATCGACCGCATCGGCTATTCCGGCTGGATTGGGGCGGAATACAAGCCGAAGGCCGGCACCGAGGCTGGGCTGGGGTGGTTTCGGGAGCTGGCCGGGCAGGGCAGTGCTGCGGCTTAAGCACTAGAGGCCCCCTCATCCGGCCGCTGCGCGGCCACCTTCTCCCCGGTGGGGAGAAGAGACAGGCACCGCCGTCGGCGACCTCTTCTCCCCTCGGGGAAAAGGTGGCCCGAAGGGCCGGATGAGGGGGCGTTTCAGACAGTCATTTGGAGAACCACAATGGAAACCATCGGCTTCATCGGCCTCGGCATCATGGGCGCACCGATGGCGGGGCATCTGCTGGACGCGGGCTATCATGTCATCGCCAGCGACCATCGCTCCAAGTCGCCGGCCGATCTCGTCGCCAAAGGCCTGAAAACAGTCACCGGCCATGCGTCCGTGGCCAAGGCAGCCGACATCATCATCCTGATGGTGCCCGACACCCCGCAGGTGGCCGATGTGCTGTTCGGCGAGAATGGCGTTGCGTCCGGTCTTTCGAAGGGCAAGCTGGTCATAGACATGAGCTCGATCTCGCCGATCGAGACCAAGACCTTTGCCAACAAGATCAACGAGCTGGGCTGCGACTATCTCGACGCACCGGTCTCGGGCGGTGAGGTCGGTGCCAAGGCGGCGTCGCTGACCATCATGGTGGGCGGCGAGGAAAAACCCTTCGAGCGCGCAAAACCCGTCTTCGAGAAGATGGGCAAGAATATCACCCTGGTCGGGCCGAACGGCGTTGGCCAGACCACCAAGGTGGCCAACCAGATCGTCGTCGCGCTGACCATTGAAGCCGTCGCCGAAGCGCTTGTTTTTGCGTCGAAAGCCGGCGCCGACCCGGCGAAGGTCAGGCAGGCGCTGATGGGCGGGCTGGCGGCTTCGCGCATCCTGGAAGTGCATGGCGAGCGCATGGTCAAGCGCACCTTCGCGCCGGGTTTTCGGATCGAACTGCACCAGAAGGATCTGAACCTCGCGCTGGAGGGCGCGAAGGCGCTCGGCGTGTCGCTGCCCAATACGTCCACCACGCAGCAACTGTTCAATTCCTGCGCGGCCAATGGCGGCGCCAAGGAAGATCATTCGGCTCTGGTCAGGGCGCTGGAGCGGATGGCCAATTTCGAGGTCGGCGCCGAGGCTGCCGGCACCCGGGGCAAAGCGGCATAGGTCAGGAGAGGGCGGCGCAACGTTCCCAAGTCGCCAACTCTTGGCCCATCGAAGAACGGGTTCCGGCGTCTATCGCCGGAACCCGTTTCTCGTTTCGAGATGGTTCCTGGCAGGCGGCCTGCCGTTTCTAGCTGCGCTTCAAAAATGCCCGCGCCACGTAGAGGCTGATCGCCGCGGCATTCGAAACGTTGAGCGAATGGATGGCGCCGGGCATGTCGAGTCGCGCAAGCGTGGTCACCGTCTCGCGCGTCTTCTGGCGCAGGCCCTTGCCTTCGGCGCCCAGCACCAGCGCGATCTTTTCTCCGGCAAAGCTCTTCTCGAGTTCGGCCGGCGCGTCCGAATCAAGTCCGATGGTGCGGAAGCCCGCCTCGTGCAGCTGGCCGAGCGCGTCGGCGAGGTTCTTCACCTCGATCTGGTCGATGTGCTCCAGCGCGCCGGAGGCGGATTTCGCCAGCACGCCCGATTCCTGCGGGCTGTGGCGGGCGGTGGTGATCAGCGCGCCGGCGCCGAAGGCGACCGCCGAGCGCAGGATGGCGCCGACATTGTGCGGGTCGGTGATCTGGTCGAGCACCAGCACCAGCTTTGCGTCGCCAAGTGCATCGAGCCGCTTCGGTTTCAGCGGCTCGGCCTCGATCAGCACGCCCTGATGCACGGCGTCCGACCCGGTGATCTTGTCGATGTCCCTGGGTTCGACCAGTTCAGTCTTGAAAGGCAGGGCGGCGAGATCGGCGATTTCCAGGCGCTCGGCCGCGTTGCGCGTCACCAGCATCCTTCTGATCTTGCGGCGCGGGTTGTCGAGTGCGGCGCGCACCGTGTGCAGGCCATAGAGCCGCACAAGGCCGTCCGCGGCATTTTCGCCCGGCGGAACCGGCTGTCGAGGCCTGAACGCCGGCGCGCCGCCGCTTTTCTCGTCGCGATAGGCGCGGCGCAGCTTGGCGTAATGGGTGTCTTTGGGTGTGTTGGTTTTATCGCTCATGGCTGGCTTCTATAGCCGTGTCCTCCGGCCAAGGATATGGCCCGTCGCCGCAGCCGGCGAACAACATCGAAAAACCCTGGCTGCGCGGTTGACACCCAATGGGCTTGCCGCCATAAGGCGCTGCGCTGGTTTCGGAGAAGACATTACTCGGGTCCGGATTGGCGTGAATGCCTCGTTGCATGGCTCCGGCGGCAGACTGGAGAGGTGCCCGAGTGGTTAAAGGGGACGGACTGTAAATCCGTTAGCTTAGCTTACGTTGGTTCGAATCCAACCCTCTCCACCACTGCCGGCCCGGAAGCCCTGAAACGCGAAAAGAATCGGACCGAAAAGTGCATGGCGCTTTTCGGGTGAATCCGGTACTTCAGGAACGGCGCGGGTATAGCTCAGTGGTAGAGCAGCAGCCTTCCAAGCTGAATATGCGGGTTCGATTCCCGCTACCCGCTCCAGACACTCAATCCCGGCGACCTCCAAGTCGAAACACTGCGCACCAGGCGCAGCGCTCCAATTGTCGTGGCTGCGACGCGCTAGCTATTGAACGCGGATGCGACCTGGTGCTGCTGCGGCACCTGGCCGTTCGGCGTCAGCTTGTCTACGATGCCGGGCAAGGCCGTGGACAGTTGCTTGAGCAGTTCCTGCTCGTCCATTCCGGTCCGTTGCGCGATCTCGCGAATGATCTGCGGTCCGATCGCGGAGCCGAGATCATTGGCGTTGATCGGCTGGTTCTGCCCGGTGCCGACCCAGGAGTCCGCGGCATTGCCATGGCCGGCGTCCCTGAGCTTGTCGAGCAGGCCGCCCAGTCCGCCGAGCAGGCCGCCGTCGGCGGACGTGGTTTCGGTAGGGGCAGGGCCGGTTGGAGCAGGAGCGGGAGACTGCTCGGGCTGTTCGGCATTTCTGCCGCTCAGCATTTTTCCGACCAGCAATGCGCCGAGCGCGATCATCAGCGGTTTGGTGATGTTGCCGCCGGGAACGGCGTTGTCAAAAAGTCCCATAGTGGATCCTCCATAGCGACCAAGCCCGAGTCCTCCTCAACAATGGAGCATTCGGGCGGAATTTCAAGTTGGCTTGAGGTTTTTACAATCCTATGAAAATGTCCGGTAGGCGGGGGATGGAGAGGAAAAAAATGGGTATCATCAGCTGGATCATTCTCGGCGCCATCGCTGGCTTCCTGGGCAGCAAGATCGTCAACAAGACCGGCCAGGGCCTGATCATGGATATCGTGCTCGGCATCGTCGGCGCCATCGTCGGCGGCGTGATCTGCAGCCAAATCTTCGGCGTGGGTGTCACCGGTCTCAACATCTCCAGCCTGATCGTCGCGGTGGTTGGCGCGGTGGTCGTCCTGTGGGCCTACCATCAGTTCAGCGCCAAGCGGACGCTTTAGGCGTCAGGCGGATCGTCTGAAGTTTCGAACTGTCTGAAGTTTCGACTGCTGGGAGGCGAGGAGAACGGCCTAGGGCCGATAGACCCAGCAGCGGCTCGCCTATGGCATCAACACTGCGTCGGCGGCGGCAAAGAAGATCAGCGTTCCCGCGATGAACACCGCCCAGCCGACGAGCGACTTGCGGATGGCGGCCTTGTGCTCGGCGTCGGAGTTCTTGTTCTGGTCAAAATCGGTCACAGGGAACTCCCTTGGCTGATTGATCATGTCGTCGTCGATCGGACGGGTCTTCGCCGATTAGACGATCTTTTTCGGCTCGGCAACAGCTTGTGCATGAGCACCTGCCTGGATGCCGAGGTTATGCCACGACGGCCAGCCTGCGCTGGCGCTGATCCAGCGACACGATGGTCAGCCCGCTGCCAACAACCAGCAGGATGCCGCAGACCGCCAGCGCGTTGGGGAATTGCCCGAACACCACAAGGCCTGAAATGACCGCCCAGACGGTGAAGCAATAGTAGAACGGCGCCACGGCGCTGGTCGGTCCGACGCGATAGGCCATGAAGATGAAGAAGTGGCCGAAGATCAGGAAAAATCCAGCACCTGCCATCAGCAGCAGGTGGTGCGTCCCGGGCATGACCCAGCGCTCGGAAACCAGATGCGCGGCACCGGCGCCGATCAGCACCACCACGACGGCGGAAATCGCCACGATCATCCCCGGCACCTCGGCCGCGACCCGCCTGCCGGCAAGGTCGCGCGCTGCCGCAAGCGCGGCGTTGCCGAGCGCCAGCAGCGCGTAGACCGAAATGCCTTGCATGGTCGGCTGCGCCACCATCAGGGCGCCGATGAAGCCGAGCCCGATCAGCGCCATGCGCCGGCCGCCGATCCGTTCACCAAACAGGATCGAGGAGCCGACCAGCATCAAGAGCGGCGTGATCTGTCCGAGCGCGGTGGAATCGGCGATCTGCATGTTGGCGAGCGCCACGACATAACAAAGGATCGCCGCCATCTCGAGCAGGTTCCTGCGCAGCACTTGGCCGTCGAAGATCAGCGGGATCTGCTTGCGGTAGCCGAGCGCGAACAGCAGCGGGAAGCCCCAGAGCGCTGCCGCCACGCCGCGCAGGAACAGCACTTCATAGGACGGCAGGCCCGCCGTCGCGAGCTTCATCATCGTGTCGTTGACGAGATACGACCCCGTCGAGACGATCATGAACAGCGGGCCGCGGATGGAGGCAGGGATGAAATGCATAGGCCCAGAAAATCAGACCGGCGCCGTCGCGGCAATGGGCCAGCCAGACATGATGGTTCATGCATTCAGGCACGGCTTACGCCGTTGACCGACAAATCCCAGGCGCTTGGCAATGCATTCTCGTTGTCCCAATCGCCAAGTTGCAGGCAGTCGCGTATCCGCGTCCGGGCGGCACCGCGGCTCGACTCGCTGTTGCCAAAATCGTCGAGGACGGCCAGGACCCGGCCGGGCCGCCCAAGCACGATGATCCGGTCGCTGAGATCCAGCGCTTCGTCGATGGAATGGGTAACATGCAGGACAGTCTTTCCGCCCTGCGTTGCGGCTGTCTTGAAATCCAGACGCAGGCGGTTGCCTGTCGCCTCGTCAAGGTGTCCGAAGGCTTCGTCGGCAAGGAGGATGTCGGGATCGCTGGCCAGCGCCCTTGCCACTGCCACACGCTGTCTCATCCCGCCCGAAAGCTCGCCCGGCCGGGCATTCTCAACCCCTTCGAGACCGAACCTTGCAAGCAGATCCTTTGCGGCTTGATATGCCTCTCGGTTGCGGTTGCCGAGAATTTCTCTCGGTAGCAAGACATTGTCGATGGCGGACCTCCAGGGAAGCAGCCGGTCGTTCTGAAAAACGCAGCCGATCCTTCCCTTCAGCGCGTTGAAATCGGCATAGGGTTCGAGGCCATGCACGAGTACTCTGCCGCGATCGGGTCGCAGCAATCCCAGCAAGAGATTGATCGATGTCGACTTACCGCAGCCGGAGCGTCCAAGCACGCACAGATACTCGCCACTCCTCACGGAAAATGTGAGATCCTCGATAGCCGGCGTCCTGTGACCGGCACGGCTGAATTGCTTGCCGACGCCCTCGAAACGGATTGCGTCATCCATGCTTCAATCCTTTCGGCCGCGGGAGCGGAGCAGCCGCTCTTCCAGGAGCTGCAGAAGCTTGTCGGAAATCAGGATCCACAAGACAAGAACAACAGTCCAGGCGAGGACATCGTCCATGCGGAATTGCTCCTCGGCGATCCGGAGCTGATAGCCGACACCGCTCACCCCGCCGAGCAACTCGGCAAACACCGCCACCTTTGCCGCGGCACCTATGTTGACCCGAAGACCGGTTATGAGATTGGGCAGGATTGCAGGGATTACCAGCTTGAATAGTGTCTGGCTGCCGCTAGGCCGCCACGCCCTGACCATTTCCCAAAGGTCCAATGGAATGGCTCGCACCCCGTCGCGAGTCAGATAGTAAAAGCTCGGCAGCGTGCTGATAATGACGATGAAGGCATTCCGGACCTCCACGTCCTTGAACCAGATGATGGAGAAAATGATCCAGCAGACACTTGGCACGCCCTGTTTGATCTGCACGAGCGGCGAGATCAGCCGATCAACCGAACGGTAAAGCCCACCAGCAACGCCAAGTGCGGTCGAAACCAGAAATGATATGGAAAGTGCCACGACTATCCGAAGATAGGTGTGGGCCGTCGTACCGATCAGGCTGCCGTCGCGAAGGAGTTTCATGAAGCGTGCGGCGATATCCTCGAGAGGAGGAAAGAGAATGGTCGGAAGCTGCGAGGAAGCGATCTGCCAAGCTATCAGGATCGCGACGACTGCGATCCAGCCCTCCAGGTTCCAGCGGCGGGCGCGTTCACGGCCACCGTCCGGGAGGGATGCCTGGTCCGTGGCTGGGTAAGCCATGTCGTTCACCCGCCGCCTTGTCCAATGCGGGGCGCAGCGACGATGAGCCTGTCAACTTCCTCATCGGTGAGAGGACGGTCGATCAATCCGGTCTCGGGCAGCACTTTCTGCGTCAGCACCGTGATGGCAGGTCGCAGATCAGACGCCCGAACGACCCGTCCGGCTTCGGGATATCGTGTGAGGAAGTCGACGACGAAGGACTTGGGTGCCAGCGTGCGCTCTTCGCCAAGCAAGTCGGCCGTTGCCTCTGGATGGGCGATGACGTCGTCTATCGCCTCCTTGTAGGCCGCTTCGAACTTCTGCAAGAGCTCGCGGTTTTCAGGTTTCTCGTACCACCCCGTGCGCACGCCAAGAAGGAACATGGGGACGTAGTCGACCCCGGTCAGGGATTCCCATTTCGCCTTGTCGAAAGTCGGGATGAAGCGGAACCGGCCGGGTTGGGCCGCCTCCAGCTTGAGGCGCGTGTCGTCAAACGCCGTGATCGCGTCCACCCGCTTTGCGATGAGATTGGTCGCCTGGGCCGAGGCCACGATCGAAGGGATGTCGACTTTCGTGAGGTCGACATTCTGGTGCTCGCGCAGGAAATACTGCTGGAACACCCATGAGCCGGATCCGGTCGAACCGGCCAGCGAATGCCCGACTATGTCCGCCGGCTTCTGAATATCGGGGTTCTCCGTAACCAGATAGGCATTGCCATAGTTGTTGTAGGTGGAGACCAATGAGACATCGACGCCCTTGAGCGCGAACCGCGCGGCGGTGGCGATGGTCAGGCACAGGCAGACCTGGTCCGTGCCGTTTATGAATTCGCTGTAGGCGACCGATACCGGCTTGAGATTGAATTGAAGGTCGAAGCCAAGTTTATGATCGATCTGTTTTTCCTTGATCAGCTGGATCGCCCAAACCGACGGATCGGCATTGGTGATCGCCGCAATCTTGAAAATCGGCAGCGGCTCCTCTGCCACGGCTCTACCACCGAGCAACGCGATGACCGCATAGGCCTTGAGCGCGACCAGGCCCGTCCTTCTGTCGAAGAATGACATTGAAACACCCCCTAAGATACTGTGTCAGGCGACCGCCGAGATGGATGATGATGGGGATCGATGTTCAGCGAAGCGTCGACGCAAATCCGGCAGGATGTAGCTTCCAATTTCGGGAACATCGCGAAGCCGGTTGAACCCATCCAGGATGAAAGTCGAAACGCCGGCATCGACATACTCAAGCAAGGCGGAGACGATGGTGTCCGGCGAACCCACAAGCGCCGTCGACTTGCCGCGCTGGGTGATGCCGGAAAGGCCGGTCCACAGGGCGCTATCGTGCCGCTCGCCGCGGCGGTTCACCTCGACCTGCTTGCGGTCGCCGGCGCTCGCCTCACGACCATCCTTGGCGGGAACCCAGCGCGTCAGCTTGGGCGCGACGTTCTTCGTCTGCTCGATCGCGGCTGCCCGCAACTCCTCGGCCCGTTTCCACGCGAGTTCATCGGTTGCCCCGATGATCAACCGCACGAGCACGATGATGCGCGGCAGATCCTTGCGCCCTGCCGCTCTCGCTTCCGAATGGATACGAGCGATGTCGCTCTTGAGCAGATCCAGCGGCTGTGCGTAGAGCGCATAGCCATCCGCCTCGGCTGCCCCAACGGCAAACGCCTCTTCGGAATTTCCGGCGAAATAGATCGGTATCCGTGGCGTCTGGTGGGGAAATATGCTCGCGGCAAAGCCTTCGATCGCATAGTGCTGGCCTGGAAAATCGAACCCGTCCGGCTCGGTCCAGGATTTTTTCAGTACCTGGATGAATTCCCGGGTTCTTTCGTAGCGATTCTTCTTTTCCAGCGGGTCGCCATATTTCTTCTGCCCATCGCTGTCGCGGCCGGTAATGGCGTGCAGGCGGACGCGCCCTTCGCTGATGTGATCAAGCGTCGCATAGGCGCGGGCCGCCAGGGTCGGCGAGATCAGTCCCGGCCGGTAGGCGATCAGATAATTGAGCCTTTGCGTGTGTGCGATGGCATGGGCGGCAATTTGCAGGCTGTCTGGGCCGTCACCGCCACCTCCGACCAGAACACCGTCGAAACCGGCATATTCATGCTCCCGTGCCTGCCGCGTGATGTAGTCACGATCAAGGCTGGCACCGCGTGACAGGTGGACCTCGGATTCGTCGCGGTGGGTCAGATGGCCGAATATCTCGATCCCCGTCATTGCGCTTCCTCGGCAATGAGATCGATCGGGGCCTGGGAAATGCGGCTCAGCTCTTCGTCGACGTCGAAGAGTTCGACCGTGATATTGCTTGTGGAAGGCGAGAATTTGCGATTTGCGCGCGCCGCGAGCCAAGCCTCCGCCGAAGGACGATCTTCGAACAGGAACAGACCGCCGCCGCGCCCTGTCGCTTCATTGCGCAGCCAGACCTTCCAGATGAAGCCCGGGATGGTCTTGCGGCTCTCGGCGGTCCGACGCTTTTCCTCGCGCGACACTTCCGGTTTGAAATCACTGCTGTAGTTAACCTGCGCAATCACACGGCCCATCATTTAGCTCCTTGGGAAGACATTCGTAGGCAGGTGGTGACGCCTGACCTCGAAACAAATGGTAGGCATTGCGAGTTTATGTTTGAACATTTTTTTATGTTTATTATTGTGATCATCGCGGAAAAATCATATTCATGATGCCTTGAAATTGGTCGACCATTTCTTGCCGGCCGTATCGGCCCTACAAGAGTTTCGAGCGTTGGTGGCCTTATTGGAGACGTGGCGTGTTGAAGAATACGAGTTCGGAGAGTGAGGCAGCGTCTGTCGACGCCGATTGGCTGGCTACCGCCTGTTTGGCCCGTGAGCCGAACGGAATTGCCGCCGAAATCGTTAGAAAGATCGAACTTCGCGAGTTGCCTCCAGGTATCCGACTGCCCACTGTCCGGGCGATGGCTGCTAGGCTCGATGTAAGTCCGAGCACCGTCGCGGCTGTCTGGTCGAGGCTTCGCAGCGATGGATTCGTGGAGACGCGGCGGCGCGGCGGAACTTATGTGACGGAAAAACTGGCGGAGCCGCCCTTACCGTGGGTGGCGCCGGGTCTGCTCGATCTTTCGCAGGCATCGGCCGACCCCATTCTTCAACCCGAACTGGAATCCGCCCTCTTGGCAGGACTTCGTGTGCCGAAGCTGCACGGACCTGACCTGGAATACATAATAGAGCCTCTGAAGCAGACGGCCATGAAGGAGTGGCCATTCGAGGCCGAGCAGTGGATGGTCGCCGGTGCCAGTTCGGAAAGCATGCTGCTTGCCGTGGCCGCGGCGGCGGAGCCGGGCAGCGTGGTCGCCGTCGAACAGCCGACGACGCCGCGTTTGCTACGGATTCTCGCTCTTCTCGGCATCGAAGCCATCGGGGTGGACTGGGATGCCAGCGGTCCCATCGTTGTTTCCTTGAGGGACGCACTCAAGCGGAATCCCGCAGCCTTCATTTACCAGCCGCGGGCACATTTGCCGCTCGGGATCGCCCTGACATGGGATCGCTGCCATGACCTGGCCGAAGCCCTACGGCACCATCCCGAAGTCAGTATCATCGAGGATGATCCACTGGGACCGCTCTGCAGCACGCCGGCTGCAAGCATTGGACGATGGCTGCCCGGTCAAACAGTGCTGGTCAGGTCTTTCTGCAAGGCCTTCGGCCTCGACTTGCGATCGAGCATCATCGGTGGGAATGCGAAACACGTGGCAGCCATTCGCCAGCAGCGGTCGCACGGGGTGGGCATGATCAGCCGCATTCTGCAGGGCGCGCTGAATCATCTGCTTGTGGATCCCGTTTCGAACGAGTGCTTGGTCAAGGCGCGGAAAGAATATGCCCACAGGCGATCTCTGTTGACGGTCGGGCTGAACCGCAGGGGTTTGAATGTCCCTGACGGTGGCGAAGGATTGCTGCTTTGGCTGCCCGTGGACAACGAAACGCGGGTTGCCACCGCGCTTGCGGAGAAGAGCGTCCTTGTTGGACAAGGCAGTCGCTTTTTTATCGGCCGGGAGGCTCCCCACATAGCCGTCAATACAGGACTGCTGCCGGGATCGACCGGAGAGATCGAGCAACTGGCCGAACTCATCGCCACAATCATCCTGGAAACGGACAATGGCCCCTTCGACTGATCGGGTGGAGTGTGACATCTGAATAGCGGCGTGGAAGGCGGGCCAACCCCCGCGGGGCCGTTGGCGAAGTGAGCTTTCACCCATTTCATTTCGTCTCCGGCCTTCCTATATCAGCGTCACATCCCGCAATCGGATCGATGGTTCGGACTGAGTGAGACGGCACCCAGCCAAAAGACGCTTGTGTTTTTTGGCCTTTGTCGCTAATCGCCCCGCATTCGACTGAACTGAAGGTCCAGGCCGTCCAAGGAAAGAGACTATGGCAAAAGGTAAATTCGAGCGTAACAAGCCTCACGTTAACATTGGCACGATTGGCCACGTCGACCATGGCAAGACGTCGCTGACGGCGGCGATCACCAAGTATTTTGGCGAATACAAGCGCTACGACCAGATCGACGCTGCCCCTGAGGAAAAGGCGCGCGGCATCACGATCTCGACGGCGCATGTCGAATACGAGACGGCCAACCGCCACTATGCTCACGTCGACTGCCCCGGCCACGCCGACTATGTTAAGAACATGATCACCGGTGCCGCGCAGATGGACGGCGCGATCCTGGTCGTGTCGGCTGCCGACGGCCCGATGCCGCAGACCCGCGAGCACATCCTGCTTGCCCGTCAGGTCGGCGTGCCGTCGATCGTGGTGTTTTTGAACAAGGTCGACCAGGTCGACGACGCCGAGCTGCTCGAACTGGTCGAGCTTGAGGTTCGCGAGCTTCTGACCAAGAACGAGTTCCCCGGCGACGACATTCCGATCGTCAAGGGTTCGGCTCTGGCTGCTCTCGAAGACTCGGACAAGAAGATCGGTGAAGACGCGATCCGCGAGCTGATGGCTGCGGTCGATGCCTACATCCCGACGCCGGTTCGTCCGCTCGACAAGCCGTTCCTGATGCCGATCGAAGACGTGTTCTCGATCTCGGGCCGCGGCACGGTCGTCACGGGTCGCGTCGAGCGCGGCGTGGTCAAGGTCGGCGAGGAGCTGGAGATCATCGGCATCCGTCCGACGACCAAGACGACCTGCACGGGCGTCGAGATGTTCCGCAAGCTGCTCGATCAGGGCCAGGCTGGCGACAACATCGGCGCGCTGCTGCGCGGCGTTGATCGTGAAGGTGTCGAGCGCGGCCAGGTTCTGGCCAAGCCCGGCACGGTGAAGCCGCACAAGAAGTTCGTGGCTGAAGCCTACATCCTGACCAAGGACGAAGGTGGCCGTCACACGCCGTTCTTCACCAACTACCGTCCGCAGTTCTACTTCCGCACGACCGACGTGACCGGCATCGTGTCGCTGCCGGAAGGCACCGAGATGGTGATGCCGGGCGACAACATCACGGTCGATGTCGAACTGATCGTGCCGATCGCCATGGAAGAGAAGCTGCGCTTCGCCATCCGTGAAGGCGGCCGCACCGTCGGTGCCGGCATCGTCGTCACCATCAAGGAATAACCGACGCCGGCCTGGGCCGGTCAGGTTCGAAACGGAAAGGGCGGTCCTTGAGGCCGCCCTTTTCTTTTGCCCAAGAGGTCGGTGCCCCGCGATGTCGCCCAGACCCTGTTGCAAGCCTTTGGACCTCGTCTAGTATAGGTTGCATCAAGGGGCTTTTTCCAAATGGTTCCAGGGCACCTTTTCCATCGTCAGGCATTGTGGTCGCTACGGCTGATCTGTCTGCTGGCGTTGCTTGTCACGGGACGTGCCTTTGCGACGGATACGGCCCCGGATCTCGGTCCGACGATGCAGTTTGGCATTGTCCGCAGCAATGCACCGGGGTGCGAGCCGATCTGCCCGGAGTGGATCTCGGCAGAAGGCTCGATAGAAGCTGGAACGCCGGCTCTGCTCAAACGCATGCTGAAGACGGTTGGCGGGCGAAAGCTGCCGATCGTCGTCAATTCTCCCGGCGGCAATGTCGAGGCGGCTCTGGCGCTTGGCCGGCTGATCCGCAAGAACAAGCTCGATATCGCCATTGGCAAGACGGTGTTCTCCGGTTGCCAGCCCGACGCGAAGGGTTGCCAGGGCCGTGACAAGAATGGCGCCCGCTACTTCGGCGATGTCATTGACTATGGCGCCATGTGCAATTCCGCCTGTCCGTTGATGTTTGCCGGCGGTATCAGGCGTGTAGCAGGCGAATGGGCCTATCTCGGCGTCCATCAGATCACCACGACCTACATCCGCACGAAATTGCAGTACCGGACCACCTACCGCATCGTGGGAGGCAAGAAGAAGGTCCTCAACACAAAGATCGTCAGCCGCAAGAACGCCGGCAGCTACAAGACCTTCGAGATGAGCAAGTCGGTGGAGAAAAAGCTGGCGGCCTATCTCAACCAGATGGGCATCGAACGAAGCGTGCTCGAGACGATGAAGGGCACCCCGGCCAGCGATATCCACCAGATCGCCCTCGACGACATGCTGGCGATGAAGTTGGTCACCAGTGCGGACGCTGTAGACCTGTTGACCGCCGCAAGCCTGTGCGAGCCGGGCCGCTTGGCCTCGAATTGCCTCGAAATACCGGGGGACAAGCCAGCCGATGGCCTGACGGCCGCAGCCAAGCCCACCCCGCTGCCAGTGGAGCCCGAGGGCGTGCAGCGCGATGAAGACATGCGCTTTGTCGTGGTTCGCGGCAGCAACCCGCTCTGCAATCCCGACTGCCCGGAATGGATTTCGGCGCAAGGCGCGATCACACCTCAGACCCCGCAGAAGCTGCGCCAGATGCTCGCCACGCTCGGCAACCGGCGACTGCCGGTGGTGATCAGTTCGACGGGCGGCGACCTGTTCAGCGCCCTGGCGGCGGGACGGCTTATCCATGAAAAGAAGCTCGACGTCGCCGTTGGCCGCACCGATTTCGTCGGCTGTGATCCGGCAGAGTGGAGTTGCCTGGCCAAGGAGGGCGCCTATGCCGGGCTGAGCACCGATGCGGGCGTGGAGTGCGATTCGGCCTGCGCGCTCATGCTTGCCGGTGGCGTCAGGCGGCTTGTCGGTCCCCGCGCGCAGCTTAGCCTGTACCCGATGGGGCAAAAGCAGATGGTCAAGGCCTATCTAGAGGAGATGGCGATCGATCCCGCCCTGTTCACAGCGATCGATCCCGCCCTGTTCACAGCGATCGAGCAGCGCTCGGTCGAGCGCCAGCTTGAACCCGAGATGATGCTGAAGGTCGGGCTGACGACGAGCCTGCAATCGGTCGACACGCTGACCGGCGCCACCATCTGCGAGGCTCTCCCGAAACCTGAGAATTGCCGGATCCGGCCTTCTACCAATGCCGAGGCTGACGCGCCCGCCAAATTGTAGAGCGTGGCGACCTTGGAAAACTGGCCATCGTGGCAGGTTGAGACACTCTCGATTTTTCCGCTATCGTCGCTGCCGGCGGCGCCGGGGCTGGCGGAGGATCGAGAATGAGCCAGGATATCCCGACACTCTACGAATGGGCCGGCGGCAGCGAGGCCTTGAACCGGCTGACCCAGACTTTCTACGACAAGGTGGCGCAGGACCCGATTGTCGGGCCGGTGTTCAAGACCATGTCGCCGGATCACCCCGCCCATGTCGCGGCCTTTATCGGCGAGGTTTTCGGTGGACCGAAAACCTACAGCGAGCAATTTGGCGGCCACCGCGAGATGGTCATGCACCATCTGGGCAAGCATCTGAGCGAGGAGCAGCGCCGCCGCTGGATCAACCTCCTGGCCGATGCCGCCGACGCGGTCGGCCTGCCCGACGATCCGGAATTCCGTTCGGCCTTCATGGGCTATGTCGAATGGGGATCGCGGCTGGCCAAGATGAATTCCAATCTCGGCGAGACCTGCGATCCCGAGACGGAACCGATGCCGGCATGGGGCTGGGGCGTGCTGGGCGGCCCCTATCGAGTGCCGGATGCCAAATAGCTCCGGCCGTCCCATCGGGAGGTGCGCGAAGAGGGCAGGCGATATCTCTGAATCGCGCGTCAGCGGTTTCAGGCGGGAACATGCGATCGACCGTAACGGGCTGGTTGTCAGCCATCCCGATGGCTGGTTGTCAGCCATCCTGATTTCCGGCGCAGGGGTTAAGGCGCGTTTGCTTGCAAACCACTCTTTACAGAGCGTGCGGAAGCTTTTAGGAAGCGCCTGCTGCGCCGACATGCGCACGATACGGGCATAGCTCAGTTGGTAGAGCGGCGGTCTCCAAAACCGCAGGTCGTAGGTTCGAGCCCTGCTGCCCGTGCCATTTCTTGAAATGGCGCTCGACGCGATATTTCACCATTTCTCGAAATGGCGTTTCAAAACGATATTTCTACGGCCTGCCCTTTGAAAATCGGCGACCCGCTTGCCATATTGACGCTCTTGGGGCATAAGAGCGCCATAGCCGGGACGGAACGACTGGATGGTTCCGAGGCGGCGTTTGGTCATAAAGCGGACACTTGCCACTTGCGTGGATCAAGAATCGGTTTTATGTAGACGAAACAGACACGCGACGCGTGGAGCTGGGAAGCCGGCTTTACGCGTCTGATTTGCATGGGCGAAATGATTGCGCTGATTCGGCGCGAGGTTGGGCTCAGGCGGCACGTCCCGGCCAGCGGGATCATCCAGGAGACCCGGCCAACGGGTCTTGAAGACAGAGCGGCATATGGCTTCGAAAACCACAAATCCTTTCGTCTTTCTCCAGCAGGTCCGCGCGGAGACCGCCAAGGTGACTTGGCCGTCGCGGCGCGAAACGATGATCTCGACGGTGATGGTTCTGGCCTTCGCAGTGATCGCGATGATCTTTTTCTTCACCGCTGATCAGCTCATGGGCCTTGCGGTCGAACAGATTCTGGGCATCGGACGCTAAGTCCGGCGATTACGGAGAAGTCTTGAAATGACCGCGCGCTGGTACATCGTCCACGCCTATTCGAACTTTGAAAAGAAGGTCGCCGAGGATATCGAGAACAAGGCCAAGCAGAAGGGCCTGTCCGCCGATATCCATCAGATCGTGGTTCCGACCGAGAAGGTCGTCGAAGTTCGTCGCGGCCGCAAGGTCGATGCCGAGCGCAAGTTCTTCCCGGGCTATGTGCTCCTGAAGGCCAACCTGACCGACGCTGTGTTCTCGCTGGTCAAGAACACGCCGAAGGTCACCGGCTTCCTGGGCGACTCCAAGCCGGTGCCGATCACCGAGGCGGAAGCCCAGCGCATCCTGAACCAGGTTCAGGAAGGCGTCGAGCGGCCCAAGCCCTCGGTCACGTTCGAGATCGGCGAAGCGATCCGCGTTTCGGATGGTCCCTTCGCGTCGTTCAACGGTTTCGTCCAGGAAGTGGACGAGGAGCGGGCACGGCTCAAGGTGGAAGTTTCGATCTTCGGGCGCGCCGTGCCTGTCGATCTGGAATTCGGACAGGTCGAAAAGGGCTGATCCGAAATCCCTGTCGCCAAGCGCGGCAGGGGAAGAGCGGCGCGGAGATCGCGCGGCTCTTGAGAACGGTGGGAGACGAATGCGGCTTTAGCCGGCCGCATGGATCGCACCACCAGACTGCAACCGCCGGGGTTTCCCAGACAGTGGGGGCTGGCATAGACAAAGGCAGGAAAAGAGATGGCTAAGAAAATTGCAGGCCAGCTCAAGCTCCAGGTGAAAGCGGGATCGGCCACGCCGTCTCCCCCGATCGGCCCGGCGCTTGGTCAGCGTGGCATCAACATCATGGAATTCTGCAAGGCGTTCAACGCGCAGACCCAGGAAATGGAAAAGGGATCGCCGGTTCCGGTCGTCATCACCTACTATCAGGACAAGTCCTTCACCTTCGTCATGAAGACGGCGCCGGTGAGCTACTTCCTGAAGAAGGCGGCGAACCTGACGTCTGGTTCCAAGGAGCCGGGCAAGGTCAAGGCCGGTACGGTTTCGCGTGAAAAGGTCCGCGAGATCGCCACCGCGAAGATGAAGGATCTGAACGCAAACGACGTCGAAGCGGCCATGCGCATGGTCGAGGGCTCCGCCCGCTCGATGGGTCTGGAAGTGGTGGGCTAAGATCATGGCAAAGATTGCAAAGCGTGTATCGAAGACCCGCGAAGGCATCGATCCCAACAAGGCTTATGCCCTGGGTGATGCGCTGAAGCTGCTCAAGGACCGTTCCTCGGTCAAGTTCGACGAGACCATCGAAGTCGCCATGAACCTCGGCGTCGACCCGCGCCATGCCGACCAGATGGTCCGCGGCGTGGTCAACCTGCCGAACGGCACCGGCCGCTCGGTGCGTGTCGCCGTGTTCGCACGCGGCGACAAGGCTGACGAAGCGCGCGCCGCCGGCGCCGACATCGTTGGTGCCGAGGATCTGGTCGACATCGTCCAGAAGGGCACGATCGATTTCGATCGCTGCATCGCCACGCCGGACATGATGCCGCTGGTCGGCCGTCTCGGCAAGGTGCTCGGCCCGCGCGGCATGATGCCGAACCCGAAGGTCGGCACCGTCACCACCGACGTTGCCGCCGCCGTCAAGGCATCGAAGGGCGGCGCCGTCGAGTTCCGCGTCGAGAAGGCCGGCATCGTTCATGCCGGCGTCGGCAAGGTCTCGTTCGAGGTCAAGGCTCTGGAAGAGAACATCCGCGCCTTCACCGATGCCGTGACCAAGGCAAAGCCGGCTGGCGCCAAGGGCAACTACGTCAAGAAGGTGTCGGTCACCTCGACGATGGGTCCGGGCCTCAAGCTCGACGTCGCGACGCTCACAGCGTCCTGATACGAACATTTGGATCGGCCGCTAAAGGGCTGATCCGCAAGTGAATTCCGGGCCTCCGACTTGTCGGCGGCCCGGTACCGGAAGCCGAGAGGTTTCCGGACATCCTGTCCGAGATTGCAGGCGGCCCAGAAGCCTTAATTCGATTTGGGCCTGCATGAGACGGGTGAAGACCGGACAACGGAGCGATTGCTCCAATGAAAGGTTCGAACCGTGTTTGCCTTTTGTCTGCGCATCGCCGGCTTGACTGTCGATGTGGCGAAAGGGGGCAGGATCCTCGAGCGTCGTTCGGGAGATCCGTTACTGGATGGCCCGGCCGACAAAGGCAACCCGACGCCTGTCCCCGTTAATGGGGCAGGGGTCAACTGGAGATAGGCAGTGGACAGAGCGGAAAAACGCGAACTCGTCACGGGCCTGAACGGTGCGTTCTCGAACGCAGGTTCAGTGGTCGTGGCCCACTACGCCGGTATCACCGTCGCGCAAATGAACGACCTTCGGTCGAAAATGCGCGCCGCCGGTGGCACCGTCAAAGTCGCGAAGAACCGTCTCGCCAAAATCGCTCTTCAGGGCACGGACTCCGCATCGATCATCGAGCTGTTCAAGGGACAGACGCTGATTGCTTATTCGGAGGATCCGATTGCGGCGCCGAAGGTCGCGTCCGATTTCGCCAAGGGAAATGACAAGCTCGTCATTCTCGGTGGCGCAATGGGCACCACCTCGCTCAACGCCGACGGTGTGAAGGCACTCGCCACACTTCCGTCGCTCGATGAGCTGCGCGCCAGGCTGGTTGGCATGATCGCCACGCCGGCAACCCGGATCGCCCAGATCGTCAATGCGCCAGCGGCCTCGGTCGCGCGCGTCATCGGCGCTTACGCCCGGAAGGACGAGGCGGCATGAGGCCGTTCCTCGCTATCACAAACACACGTTCGAACCTTATGAAGGAATACAACAATGGCTGATCTCGCAAAGATCGTAGACGACCTTTCGAAGCTGACCGTCCTCGAGGCGGCCGAGCTGTCGAAGCTTCTGGAAGAAAAGTGGGGCGTTTCCGCTGCTGCTCCGGTTGCGGTTGCCGCTGCTGGCGGCGCTGCGGCCGCTGCTGCTCCGGCCGAGGAAAAGACGGAATTCGACGTCGTCCTCACCGAGGCAGGCGCTCAGAAGATCAACGTCATCAAGGAAGTCCGCGCCATCACCGGTCTTGGCCTCAAGGAAGCCAAGGATCTGGTCGAAGCGGCTCCGAAGCCGGTCAAGGAAGCCGTTTCCAAGGCCGACGCTGACAAGTTCAAGGCCCAGCTGGAAGCAGCCGGCGCCAAGGTCGAACTGAAGTAAGCGTAAAAGCGGCGGGCGGCCTCGCGCCGTCCGCCACTCCCTTCGCCTGGAGGGAGCACGCGTAGCGCGAGACGTACGAGAACCTCTTTCCTGAGGGCCGCAAACCGGCCTTCAGGAAACGGGTTTTCTCCCGTTCTAGCCGGCCGCCGACAGGCGCCGGGAAAACAGACAGAGGGTTGCCGCCAAGGTGGCCCAGAATGCAAGGCGAGCCGCGGCGAGGCTCGTCCCGAGTTTAGAGCTAAGGAGCGACGATGGCCCAGACCCAGACTTTCAATGGCCGCAGACGCGTACGCAAGTTCTTCGGAAAGATCCCGGAAGTTGCGGAGATGCCGAACCTGATCGAGGTTCAGAAGGCATCCTATGACCAGTTCCTGATGGTGGCGGAGCCCAAGGGTGGGCGTCCGGACGAGGGACTGCAGGCCGTTTTCAAGTCGGTCTTCCCGATCTCCGATTTTTCCGGCTCCTCGATGTTGGAGTTCGTGAAGTACGAGTTCGAAGGACCGAAATTCGACGTTGACGAATGCCGTCAGCGCGACCTGACCTATGCCGCGCCACTCAAGGTGACGCTGCGCCTCATCGTGTTCGATATCGACGAGGATACCGGCGCCAAGTCCATCAAGGACATCAAGGAGCAGGACGTCTACATGGGCGACATGCCGCTCATGACCTTGAACGGCACCTTCATCGTCAACGGCACCGAGCGCGTCATCGTTTCGCAGATGCACCGTTCCCCGGGCGTCTTCTTCGACCATGACAAGGGCAAGTCGCACTCGTCGGGCAAGCTTCTGTTTGCCGCGCGCGTCATTCCCTATCGCGGTTCGTGGCTCGACATCGAGTTCGATTCCAAGGACGTCGTGCACGCCCGCATCGATCGTCGCCGCAAGATTCCAGTGACGTCGCTGCTGATGGCGCTCGGCATGGACGGCGAAGAGATCCTGTCGACCTTCTACAACAAGATCACCTACAAGCGCGCTGGCGACCATTGGCGCATTCCGTTCAACGTCGAGCGTTTCCGCGGCCTCAAGGCTGTCGGCGACCTGGTCGATGCCGATACCGGTGAAGTCGTTGTCGAAGCCGGCAAGAAGATCACCGCACGCCAGGCAAGGGCGCTTGGCGAAAAGGGTCTGAAGGCGATCAAGGCGACCGACGAGGATCTGCTCGGCAACTATCTCGCCGAGGACATCGTCAACTACGGCACCGGCGAGATCTTCCTCGAGGCCGGCGACGAGATCGACGAGAAGACGCTGAAGGTTCTGCTCGGCACCGGCGAAGACGAGATCAAGGTTCTCGACATCGACCACGTCAATGTCGGCGCCTATATCCGCAACACGCTCAACGTCGACAAGAACGAGAGCCGCCAGGACGCGCTGTTCGACATCTATCGTGTCATGCGCCCCGGCGAGCCGCCGACGCTCGAAACCGCCGAAGCCATGTTCAACTCGCTGTTCTTCGACAGTGAGCGCTACGATCTGTCGGCCGTTGGCCGCGTCAAGATGAACATGCGTCTCGAGCTCAAGGCCGAGGACACCGTGCGCGTGCTGCGCAAGGACGACATCCTGGCCGTGGTCAGGACGCTGGTCGAACTGCGTGACGGCAAGGGCGAAATCGACGACATCGACAATCTCGGCAACCGCCGCGTGCGTTCGGTCGGCGAGCTGATGGAAAACCAGTACCGCGTCGGCCTGCTGCGCATGGAGCGCGCGATCAAGGAGCGTATGTCCTCGATCGAGATCGACACGGTCATGCCGCAGGACCTGATCAACGCCAAGCCGGCGGCTGCCGCCGTGCGCGAGTTCTTTGGTTCCTCGCAGCTCTCGCAGTTCATGGACCAGACCAACCCGCTGTCGGAGATCACCCACAAGCGTCGTCTCTCGGCGCTTGGACCGGGCGGTCTGACCCGCGAGCGCGCCGGCTTCGAGGTGCGCGACGTGCACCCGACGCATTACGGCCGTATCTGCCCGATCGAGACGCCTGAAGGCCCGAATATCGGTCTGATCAACTCGCTGGCCACTTTTGCGCGCGTCAACAAGTACGGCTTCATCGAGAGCCCGTACCGCAAGATCGTCGACGGCAAGCTGACCAATGACGTCGTCTATCTCTCGGCGATGGAAGAGGCCAAGCACCACGTCGCGCAGGCCAATGCCGAGCTCGACAAGAACGGTGGTTTCGTCGACGAATTCGTCATTTGCCGCAGCGCCGGCGAAGTGATGATGGCGCCGCGCGAAAACGTCGATCTGATGGACGTTTCGCCCAAGCAGATGGTGTCGGTGGCCGCGGCCCTGATCCCGTTCCTGGAAAACGACGACGCCAACCGCGCTCTGATGGGCTCGAACATGCAGCGTCAGGCCGTGCCGCTGGTGCGCGCCGAGGCGCCGTTCGTCGGCACCGGCATGGAGCCGATCGTCGCTCGTGACTCGGGCGCCGCCATCGGCGCCCGCCGCGGCGGCATCGTCGACCAGGTGGACGCGACGCGTATCGTTATCCGCGCTACCGAAGATCTCGATCCGGGCAAGTCCGGCGTCGATATCTACCGGTTGATGAAGTTCCAGCGTTCGAACCAGAACACCTGCATCAACCAGCGTCCGCTGGTTCGCATGGGCGACCGGGTCAACAAGGGCGACATCATCGCCGACGGTCCGTCGACCGAGCTCGGTGATCTGGCGCTCGGCCGCAACGTGCTGGTCGCGTTCATGCCGTGGAACGGCTACAACTACGAGGACTCGATCCTCCTGTCCGAACGCATCGTCGCCGACGACGTCTTCACCTCGATCCACATCGAGGAGTTCGAGGTCATGGCGCGCGATACCAAGCTCGGCCCGGAGGAAATCACGCGCGATATCCCGAACGTCTCGGAAGAAGCGCTGAAGAACCTCGACGAAGCCGGCATCGTCTATATCGGTGCGGAGGTTCAGCCGGGTGACATCCTGGTCGGCAAGATCACGCCGAAGGGCGAAAGCCCGATGACGCCGGAAGAGAAGCTTCTGCGCGCCATCTTCGGCGAAAAGGCATCCGATGTGCGTGACACCTCGATGCGCATGCCTCCGGGCACTTTCGGCACCGTCGTCGAGGTGCGCGTCTTCAATCGCCACGGTGTGGAGAAGGACGAGCGCGCCATGGCGATCGAGCGCGAGGAGATCGAACGCCTCGCCAAGGACCGTGACGACGAGCAGGCCATTCTGGACCGTAACGTCTACGCGCGTCTTTCTGACGTGCTCGTCGGCAAGGAAGCGATCGCTGGACCGAAGGGCTTCAAGAAGGGCTCGACACTGTCCAAGGATACGCTCGACGAGTATCCGCGTTCGCAGTGGTGGCAGTTTGCCGTGGAGAACGAAAAGCTCCAGAGTGAACTGGAAGCCCTGCGTGGCCAGTACGACGACTCCAAGAAGGCGCTCGAACAGCGTTTCATGGACAAGGTCGAGAAGGTCCAGCGCGGCGACGAAATGCCTCCGGGCGTCATGAAGATGGTCAAGGTCTTCGTGGCCGTGAAGCGCAAGATGCAGCCCGGCGACAAGATGGCCGGCCGTCACGGCAACAAGGGTGTCGTGTCGCGGATCGTTCCGGTCGAGGACATGCCTTTCCTCGAGGACGGCACGCATGCCGATATCGTGCTCAACCCGCTGGGTGTGCCGAGCCGCATGAATGTCGGCCAGATCCTGGAAACGCATCTGGGCTGGGCATGCGCGGGCATGGGCAAGAAGATCGGCGAGCTGATCGACGCGTACAAAGTGGCGGGCGACATCAAACCGCTGCGCAAGACGCTCGAAAGCTTCATCCCGGCCAACGACCGCAACGAGCCGGTTCGCGAGTATGACGACGAGAGCATTGTTCGCCTCAGCGAGCAGATGCGCCGCGGCGTCTCGATCGCGACCCCGGTGTTCGACGGCGCGCATGAGGCTGACATCAACATCATGCTGGAGCAGGCGGGCCTGCACACCAGCGGTCAGTCGCAGCTCTATGACGGACGCACGGGCGAGCCGTTCGATCGCAAGGTGACGATGGGCTATATTTATATGCTCAAGCTTCACCATCTCGTGGACGACAAGATCCACGCGCGTTCGATCGGTCCGTACTCGCTCGTCACCCAGCAGCCGCTGGGCGGCAAGGCGCAGTTCGGTGGCCAGCGCTTCGGCGAGATGGAGGTCTGGGCGCTCGAAGCATATGGCGCCGCCTACACGCTGCAGGAAATGCTGACGGTGAAGTCGGACGACGTCGCCGGCCGCACCAAGGTCTACGAGGCGATCGTCCGCGGCGACGACACCTTCGAGGCCGGCATTCCCGAGAGCTTCAACGTTCTCGTCAAGGAAATGCGGTCTCTCGGCCTCAATGTCGAGCTGGAGAACACCAAGCTCGACGACAACCCGATCCGGCTGCCCGACGCGGCCGAGTAAGGCAACGGCGCGCCGCGCAAAGTCGCGGCGCGCCTACGAATTCTTCGGCCGGTGGCCGACACAAGACGGCGGGCGTTTGGCCCGCGCTAGATGTAAGGGGTTTTCGAGGACCCCGAAAAGGAGAACGGCATGAACCAAGAGGTCATGAATCTCTTCAATCCGCAGGCGCCTGCGCAGGTGTTCGATTCCATCCGGATATCGCTTGCCAGCCCTGAGAAGATTCTGTCCTGGTCTTTCGGCGAGATCAAGAAGCCGGAGACCATCAACTACCGCACCTTCAAGCCGGAGCGTGACGGTCTGTTCTGCGCGCGCATTTTTGGCCCGATCAAGGACTATGAGTGCCTGTGCGGCAAGTACAAGCGCATGAAGTACAAGGGCGTCATCTGCGAGAAGTGCGGCGTCGAAGTCACGCTGTCGCGCGTCCGCCGCGAGCGCATGGGCCATATCGAGCTCGCCGCACCGGTCGCCCATATCTGGTTCCTGAAGTCGCTGCCGTCGCGCATCGGCACGCTGCTCGACATGACCCTGAAGGACATCGAGCGCGTCCTCTACTTCGAGAACTACATCGTCACCGAACCCGGCCTCACCGCGCTGAAGGAGCACCAGCTGCTCAGCGAGGAAGAGTACATGATCGCCGTCGACGAGTACGGCGAGGATAGCTTCACCGCCATGATCGGCGCAGAGGCCATTCATGACCTCCTGGCCGGCATGGACCTGGAGAAGATCGCTGGCGACCTGCGTTCGGAACTGGCTTCGACCACCTCCGAACTGAAGCAGAAGAAGTATCTGAAGCGCCTCAAGGTCGTCGAGAACTTCATGGAATCCGGCAACCGTCCGGAATGGATGATCATGAAGGTGGTTCCGGTGATCCCGCCGGACCTGCGCCCGCTCGTCCCGCTGGACGGCGGCCGCTTCGCCACGTCGGATCTGAACGACCTCTATCGCCGCGTCATCAACCGCAACAACCGTCTGAAGCGGCTGATCGAGCTGCGCGCCCCCGGCATCATCGTGCGCAATGAAAAGCGCATGCTGCAGGAAGCCGTCGATGCGCTGTTCGACAACGGCCGTCGCGGCCGCGTCATCACCGGCGCCAACAAGCGCCCGCTGAAGTCGCTGTCCGACATGCTCAAGGGCAAGCAGGGCCGGTTCCGCCAGAACCTGCTCGGCAAGCGCGTCGACTATTCCGGCCGCTCGGTCATCGTGACCGGTCCGGAGCTCAAGTTGCACCAGTGCGGCCTGCCCAAGAAGATGGCGCTCGAACTGTTCAAGCCCTTCATCTACGCCCGTCTCGACGCCAAGGGTTACTCCTCGACCGTCAAGCAGGCGAAGAAGCTGGTCGAGAAGGAGCGTCCGGAAGTCTGGGATATCCTCGACGAGGTCATCCGCGAGCATCCGGTGCTGTTGAACCGTGCGCCGACGCTGCACCGTCTCGGCATCCAGGCGTTCGAGCCTATCCTGATCGAAGGCAAGGCGATCCAGTTGCATCCGCTGTTCTGCACGGCCTTCAACGCCGACTTCGACGGTGACCAGATGGCCGTTCACGTGCCGCTGTCGCTGGAAGCGCAGCTTGAAGCCCGCGTGCTGATGATGTCGACCAACAACATCCTGCACCCGGCTTCCGGCGCACCGATCATCGTGCCGTCGCAGGACATGGTTCTGGGTCTCTACTATCTCTCGATCGTCAACCAGAACGAGCCGGGCGAAGGCATGGTGTTTGCCGACATGGGCGAACTCCAGCACGCGCTCGAGACCAAGGCGGTGACGCTGCACTCGAAGATCAAGGGTCGTTTCCGTACGGTCGACGCCGAAGGCAAGGTCGTGTCGAAGATCCATGACACCACCCCTGGCCGTATGATCATCGGCGAGCTTCTGCCGAAGAACGTCAACGTGCCTTACGAGACCGCCAACCAGGAGATGACCAAGAAGAACATCTCCAAGATGATCGACACCGTCTACCGCCACTGCGGTCAGAAGGAGACGGTCATTTTCTGCGACCGCATCATGGCACTCGGCTTCAGCCATGCCTGCCGCGCCGGCATTTCGTTCGGCAAGGACGACATGCTGATCCCGGACGCCAAGATCAAGCTGGTCTCCGACACCGAGGCTTTGGCCAAGGAATACGAGCAGCAGTACAATGACGGCCTGATCACGCAGGGCGAGAAGTACAACAAGGTCGTCGACGCCTGGGCCAAGTGCTCGGAAAAGGTCGCCGACGAAATGATGGCCCGCATCAAGGCGGTCGAGTTCGAGGACAATGGCCGTCAGAAGCCGATGAACTCGATCTACATGATGTCGCACTCCGGTGCGCGTGGCTCGCCCACCCAGATGCGTCAGCTCGCCGGCATGCGCGGCCTTATGGCCAAGCCGTCGGGTGAAATCATCGAGACGCCGATCATCTCGAACTTCAAGGAAGGCCTGACCGTGCTCGAGTACTTCAACTCGACCCACGGCGCCCGCAAGGGTCTGGCCGACACCGCCTTGAAGACGGCGAACTCGGGTTACCTCACCCGTCGTCTGGTCGACGTGGCGCAGGACTGCATCGTCAACTCCGTCGACTGCGGCACCGACAAGGGCCTCACCATGCAGCCGATCGTCGATGCCGGTCAGGTCGTCGCTTCGGTCGGCCAGCGCGTGCTGGGTCGTACGTCGCTCGACGACATCACCCATCCGGTGTCGGGCGAGATCCTGGTCAAGGCCGGAACGCTGATGGACGAGCGTGACGTGGAACAGATCGAAAAGGCTGGCGTCCAGTCGGTTCGCATCCGCTCGGCACTGACTTGCGAAGTCAGGGTTGGCGTCTGCGCGGTCTGCTACGGTCGCGATCTTGCCCGCGGCACCCCGGTCAACCAGGGTGAAGCTGTCGGCGTCATCGCGGCGCAGTCGATCGGCGAGCCGGGCACGCAGCTCACCATGCGTACCTTCCACATGGGCGGTACCGCGCAGGTGGTGGACAGCTCGTTCCTTGAAGCCTCTTATGAGGGCAAGGTCGAGATCCGCAACCGCAACGTGGTGCGCAACTCCGACGGCCAGCAGATGGTCATGGGCCGCAACATGGCGGTGCTGATCCTCGACGAAGCCGGCAAGGAGCGCGCCTCGCATCGTCTCACCTATGGTTCGCGCATCTTCGTGGACGATGGCGACAAGGTGAAGCGCGGCCAGCGTATCGCCGAGTGGGATCCCTACACGCGTCCAGTCCTCACCGAAATCGAGGGCAGGGTGTCGTACGAGGATCTGGTCGACGGCATTTCCGTTCAGGAAACGGCCGACGAGTCGACCGGCATCACCAAGCGTGAGGTCATCGACTGGCGCTCGACGCCACGCGGCAACGATCTGAAGCCGGCGATTGCCATCCAGGACTCCAAGGGCAAGGTCGGCAAGCTGTCGAAGGGAGGCGACGCCCGCTTCCTGCTCTCGGTCGAGGCCATTCTTTCGGTCGAGCCGGGCTCGCAGGTTCGTCCCGGCGACGTGCTGGCGCGTATTCCCATGGAAAGCGCCAAGACCAAGGACATCACCGGCGGTCTGCCGCGTGTTGCCGAACTGTTCGAGGCACGTCGTCCGAAGGATCACGCCATCATCGCCGAGATCGACGGCACGATCCGCTTCGGCCGCGACTACAAGAACAAGCGTCGCATCATCATCGAGCCGCATGACTCGACGCTTGAGCCGGTCGAATACCTGATCCCGAAGGGCAAGCCGTTCCATCTCCAGGACGGCGACGTCATCGAGAAGGGCGACTACATCCTCGACGGCAATCCGGCGCCGCACGACATCCTGGCGATCAAGGGCGTGGAGGCACTTGCTTCCTACCTCGTCAACGAGATCCAGGAAGTCTATCGTCTGCAGGGCGTGTCGATCAACGACAAGCACATCGAGGTGATCGTTCGCCAGATGCTGCAGAAGGTCGAGATCACGGTGCAGGGCGACTCGACCTACATCCCGGGCGATCATGTCGACGTGATCGAACTGGAAGAGGTCAACGAGCGTCTGGTCGAGGACGGCAAGAAGCCGGCCGAAGGCCTGCCGGTGCTGCTCGGCATCACCAAGGCATCGCTGCAGACGCCGTCCTTCATCTCGGCCGCCTCCTTCCAGGAGACGACCCGAGTGCTGACGGAAGCCGCCGTTGCCGGCAAGACCGACATGCTGCAGGGACTGAAGGAAAACGTCATCGTCGGCCGGCTGATCCCGGCCGGCACCGGCGGCACGATGAGCCAGATCCGGCGCATCGCCACCTCGCGCGACGAACTGATCATCGACGAGCGCCGCAAGGCCTCCGGTGTGGAGGTCGCCGAGCCGATGCTTGCGGACATGACAACCGCCGCGCAGTAAGCGCGGCGGCAGCGATCTCAGGCAACAAGGCCGTCGGGGCAACCCGGCGGCCTATTTCTTTGTGCATTGGAGCCGCGACTTGTGGCAGTGGCGACGGAGCGACGAGCGTTCGTCCGGTGCCTTGTTCTGCCGGCTTGGCGCTGCGCGTCCCTCGATGATCTGAGAACTGAGGATTGGAGTGATGGTCACTCCTCTCAGCTCCATCGTCAGTCGAAAAACGCTTCGACCACGTTGCGCTTGCCGAGCATGAAGGCGTCGGCGACGTGCTGCAGAGGCGCCAGATCGACATCGGAAACGCCCGCGCGGACAATGTCCGCGAAGCGCCTGTAGAGCATCGGGTATTCCGCCTCCGGTTCATCGTGGATGACACGGCCGTCAACGGCGAGCTTGGTGCCACCGCCCGACAGCACCATTGCGCCCTTGTCGGTGTCGGCCAGGATGTCCCAGCTTTGCGGGCCTGTCTGCAGCCAGTCGAGGTCCATCGTCACCGGCAAGCCATTCGAGGTGCGGAAGGCGACGCGTGCGGCAACCGGGGATGCGCGGTTTTCGGGAAAGTCGAGCACGGCCGAAGTGATGAACATCGCCGGCAGGATATGGGTGGCAATCGACAGCGCATTGATGCCGGGATCGAAGACGCCGAAGCCGCCGGGGGCCCAGATCCACTCCTGGTTCGGATGCCAGCGGCGCACGTCTTCCTTCCAGTTGATGGCGGCCGACTTGATCATGGTCGAGTTCAGGAAGGCGCGCGCGGCTTCGACCGCCGGCGCATAGCGCGAGTGCCAGCTGGCGAACAGCGAGACGCCGTTCTGCGCGGCCAATGCCTTGAGGTCTTCGACCTCGCTGACGGTGGCGCCTGGCGGCTTCTCCAGGAAGACATGCTTCTTGGCCATCAGCGCCGTCCGTGCAGCGTCGTAGCGGAACTGCGGCGGCATGCAGAGCGATACGGCCTCGAGGTCGGGTGCGGCGTCGAGCATGGCTTCGATGGTGGGGAAGTTCGGGATGTTTTCCACCTTGCCATGCCGGCTGGCCGCCGCGATCAGGCGATAGTTCTGGTCTTTCGCCAGGGCGGGCAGGTGCTGGTCGCGGACGATCTTGCCGACGCCGACGATGCCTATCTTGATGGGCTGGGACACGGCCGCTCCGTCTGTTGAGTGATGAAGAGCGTTTCTTATCAGAACACTTGCCCCGGGCAAGCCGGAGCCGGCAAGCTGAAGTCGAAAGGTCAGCCCCAGCTTTCCTCGAACTGCAGCGCCAGCCCTTCGCCGGCCAGAAAGGTCTCGATGGCTGCTTCGAAAGGTGAGGGGTCGAGGCCGTTCGCGCCCAGCCAGTCGTCGGAATAATAGGTGTTGGCGTAGCGGTCGCCGGAATCGCAGATCAGCGTCACCAGCGAGCCGGCCTTCCTCGCCTCGACCATGCGCGCTGCCAGAAAACACATGGCGACGAAGTTGGTGCCGGTCGACCCGCCGACACGGCGGCCGAGCCGGCGCGACAGCACCCGCATCGCCGCCAGCGACACCGCGTCCGGCACGCGCAGCATGTGATCGATGACGCCAGGCACGAAGGATGGTTCGACGCGCGGCCGGCCGATGCCCTCGATGCGCGACGGCTGCTCGCAGCGACACTCACGGTCATGCGTGGCAAAGCTGTCGAAGAAGGCCGAACGCTCGACGTCGGCGACCGACAGCCGCGTCGCATGCCGCTTGTAGCGCAGGTAGCGGCCGATCGTGGCGGTGGTGCCGCCGGTGCCGGCGCTCATGACGATCCAGGCCGGGATAGGATGCTGCTCCTCGCGCATCTGCCCGAAGATGGAATCGGCAATGTTGTTGTTGCCGCGCCAGTCGGTGGCGCGTTCGGCATGGGTGAACTGGTCCATGAAATGACCGCCAAGCCGCGCCGCCAGTTCAGCCGACTCGGCATAGATGCGCCGGCCGTCGTCGATGAAGTGGCACTTGCCGCCATAGTGCTCGATCGCGGTGATCTTTTCGCGCGAGGTCGATCGCGGCATCACGGCATAGAACGGCACGCCGATCATGCGGGCGAAATAGGCTTCCGACACCGCCGTCGAGCCCGACGACGCTTCGATCACCGGCGAGCCTTCACGGATGAGGCCGTTGCACAGCGCATAGAGAAACAGCGAACGCGCCAGCCGATGTTTCAGGCTGCCGGTCGGATGGGTGGATTCGTCCTTGAGGTAGAAGTCGATGCCGGCCAGTGCCGGCAGATCCAGCTTCCACAGGTGCGTATCGGCCGAGCGGTGCTGGTCGGCTTCGATCGCGGCGACCGCCCGGTCGGCCCAGTCCCGGGATGCAGGTCCATCAGCTCTTGATCCTGCCATGATCGGCGCCCTGGTTTCAGATCGGCACGTCGAAGGTGACGATCGACACTTCGCCTTCGAGCGCGCCCTGGAAGGCCGACAGATGAGGCTCTTCGTCAGGTATGCCTTCCATATCGCCGATCTGGTCGAGCTCGGCCTCGGCATAGCCCTCCGCGGCAAGCGATTCGAGCACGCGGCGCACCGCCGAATCGTCGTCGGGCGCGACCAGCATGACGTGGACGCCTTCCGGTTTGCCGCCCTTCTTCTTCCACACCCGGCCGGTGATGATGGTGACGGGGCGCTCCTCATTGTCGTTCACGGGTGTATTCCTTTTGGCAGAAAGACTGGGGTGGGCGAGGGATTTGCACTGTTCATGCCGCCTTTTCGCACGAAGCCTTGCAGCGCAACAGCGTAAAGCCATTCACTTCGCTAAAAGGCTTGGCACTTTCTTCCTCGCCCTTGCAAAATGGCGAAAGAAAATTACATGCGGTTTTCGCATGGCTGCCAAGCCCCGGCTTCAATGCAATATTTGCCGTGCCGGGGTTGACGGTTCGCGGGCTTGCTAGTAGAAGCCGGCCAGTCAGAACCGATGTGAGGCTCTCCCTTCCGAAGCGACACGCTTTGGAGTTTGCCTCAAACAGGGTTCGTTTTACGAGCGAAAAGACATTTCCGGCGTGCACGAAGCGGCTTCCGCTTCCTCTGCCATTTGTTCGGGCAAGACCGCGAGGCGCGGTTTGTGGCCCGACTTTGCGTATGGAAATGACGCTTTGAGCGGCCCTGACCGGGCGAGACACGGAATTGAGAGACAAGAGGGTTTAATGCCTACCGTCAACCAGCTGATCCGCAAGCCGCGCATTGCGCCGGTGAAGCGCAACAAGGTCCCGGCCATGCAGCAGAACCCGCAGAAGCGGGGTGTCTGCACGCGCGTCTATACAACGACGCCGAAGAAGCCGAACTCGGCGCTGCGCAAGGTGGCCAAGATCCGCCTGACCAATGGTTTTGAAGTGATCGGGTACATCCCCGGCGAAGGCCACAACCTTCAGGAACACTCCGTGGTGATGATCCGCGGCGGCCGCGTCAAGGATCTTCCGGGCGTTCGCTACCACATCATCCGCGGCGTGCTCGACACGCAGGGTGTGAAGAACCGCAAGCAGCGCCGTTCGAAGTACGGCGCCAAGCGTCCGAAGTAAGATTTTCCGGCCTTGGCGCTCCTTGAGTGCGTCGGGTTATGAGATTGAGAGACAAAAGCCATGTCGCGTCGTCACAGTGCAGAAAAGCGTGAGATCAATCCGGACCCGAAGTTCGGCGATCTGATCGTCACCAAGTTCATGAACGCCGTCATGTATGACGGCAAGAAGTCGGTCGCCGAGACCATCGTCTACGGCGCGCTCGACCAGGTTCAGTCGAAGACCAAGCAGGAGCCGGTCACCGTCTTCCATCAGGCGCTCGACAATGTCGCGCCGCATGTGGAAGTGCGTTCGCGTCGTGTCGGCGGCGCCACCTATCAGGTTCCGGTCGACGTGCGCCCCGAGCGCCGTCAGGCATTGGCCATTCGCTGGCTGATCGCCGCGGCCCGCAACCGCAACGAGACCACGATGGTCGACCGCCTCTCCGGCGAGCTGATGGACGCGGCCAACAACCGCGGCACGGCCGTCAAGAAGCGTGAAGACACCCACAAAATGGCTGAAGCCAACCGCGCTTTCGCGCACTACCGCTGGTAAAGCGCGAACGAGACTGAGAGGCAGCTACGATGGCCCGCGAATACAAAATCGAAGACTACCGCAATTTCGGTATCATGGCGCATATTGACGCCGGCAAGACGACGACCACCGAGCGCGTCCTCTATTACACGGGCAAGTCGCACAAGATCGGCGAAGTCCACGACGGCGCTGCCACCATGGATTGGATGGAGCAGGAGCAGGAGCGCGGCATCACCATCACGTCCGCCGCGACCACGACCTTCTGGAAGGGTCGCAGCGGCAAGATGTACCGCTTCAACATCATCGACACCCCCGGCCACGTCGACTTCACCATCGAAGTCGAGCGTTCGCTGCGCGTTCTCGACGGCGCCATCGCGCTGCTCGATGCCAATGCCGGTGTCGAGCCGCAGACGGAAACCGTCTGGCGTCAGGCCGACAAGTATCGCGTTCCGCGCATGATCTTCTGCAACAAGATGGACAAGATCGGCGCTGACTTCTACCGCTCGGTCGAGATGATCGGTTCGCGCCTCGGTGCGCATGCCGTTGTCATGCAGCTGCCGATCGGCGCCGAGACCGAGTTCAAGGGCGTTGTCGACCTCGTCGAGATGAACGCGCTGGTCTGGCGCGACGAGACGCTGGGCGCTGCCTGGGACATCGTCGAGATCCCGGACGACCTCAAGGCTCGTGCCGAAGAATACCGCGAGAAGATGATCGAGGCCGCCGTCGAAATGGACGAGACGGCGCTTGAGAATTACCTCGAAGGCAAGATGCCGTCGAATGACGAGATCCGCGCGCTGATCCGCAAGGGCACCATCGCGGTCAAGTTCTACCCGATGTTCTGCGGCTCGGCCTTCAAGAACAAGGGCGTGCAGCCGCTGCTCGACGCCGTCGTCGAATATCTGCCGTCGCCGGCCGATGTTCCGGCCATCAAGGGCGTCGATGCCAAGACCGACGCCGAGATCGAGCGTCATGCCGACGACAACGAGCCGCTGTCGATGCTCGCCTTCAAGATCATGAACGACCCGTTCGTCGGTTCGCTGACCTTTGCCCGCATCTATTCGGGCAAGCTCACCAAGGGCATCTCGGTCGACAACACCGTGAAGGGCAAGAAAGAGCGCATCGGCCGCATGCTGCAGATGCATGCGAACTCGCGCGCCGACGTCGAAGAGGCTTTTGCCGGCGACATCGTTGCTCTTGCCGGCCTCAAGGACACGACCACCGGCGACACGCTCAGTGATCCGCTGCATCCGGTCATCCTCGAGCGCATGGAGTTCCCCGATCCGGTCATCCAGATCGCCATCGAGCCGAAGACCAAGAACGACCAGGAAAAGATGGGCCTCGCCCTTCACCGCCTAGCCGCCGAGGATCCGTCCTTCCGCGTCAAGACCGACGAGGAAAGCGGCCAGACCATCATTTCCGGCATGGGCGAACTTCACCTGGACATTATCGTCGACCGCATGCGTCGCGAGTTCAAGGTCGAGGCCAATGTCGGCGCGCCGCAGGTGGCCTATCGCGAGACGATCACCCGCAGGCACGAGCAGGATTACACGCACAAGAAGCAGACCGGCGGTACGGGTCAGTTCGCTCGCGTCAAGATCGTCTTCGAGCCGAACCCGGACAGCAGCGAGTTCGAGTTCGATACCAAGATCGTCGGCGGCGCCGTGCCGAAGGAATACATCCCGGGTGTCGAAAAGGGCATCAACAGCGTCATGACCTCGGGTCCGTTCGCGGGCTTCCCGATGATCGGCGTTAAGGCGACGCTGATCGATGGCGCCTACCACGATGTCGACTCCAGCGTTCTGGCCTTCGAAATCGCCGGCCGCGCCTGCTTCCGTGAAGCCGCACCCAAGCTTGGCGTGCAGCTGCTCGAGCCGATCATGAAGGTCGAAGTCGTGACGCCGGAAGACTACGTTGGCAGCGTCATCGGCGATCTGAACGGTCGTCGTGGCCAGATCCAGGGCCAGGAAGCGCGTGGCGTTGCAGTGGTCATCAACGCGATGGTGCCGCTCGCCAACATGTTCAAGTACGTCGACAACCTGCGCTCGATGAGCCAGGGCCGTGCGGCCTACACGATGCAGTTCGATCACTACGAGCCGGTCCCTACGGCGGTGGCCCAGGAAGTCCAGAAGAAATACGCGTAAGGGTTCCTTAGCCACCGGGTCGCGCTCCTTGCGCGGTGCCGGATCTGAAGAGCGAATAACAATTTCCCCCAAGCGGGTAGAATAGACGGAGAACGATTATGGCCAAAGGTAAATTCGAGCGTAACAAGCCTCACGTTAACATCGGCACGATTGGCCACGTCGACCATGGCAAGACGTCGCTGACGGCGGCGATCACCAAGTATTTTGGCGAATACAAGCGCTACGACCAGATCGACGCTGCCCCTGAGGAAAAGGCGCGCGGCATCACGATCTCGACGGCGCATGTCGAATACGAGACGGCCAACCGCCACTATGCTCACGTCGACTGCCCCGGCCACGCCGACTATGTTAAGAACATGATCACCGGTGCCGCGCAGATGGACGGCGCGATCCTGGTCGTGTCGGCTGCCGACGGCCCGATGCCGCAGACCCGCGAGCACATCCTGCTTGCCCGTCAGGTCGGCGTGCCGTCGATCGTGGTGTTTTTGAACAAGGTCGACCAGGTCGACGACGCCGAGCTGCTCGAACTGGTCGAGCTTGAGGTTCGCGAGCTTCTGACCAAGAACGAGTTCCCCGGCGACGACATTCCGATCGTCAAGGGTTCGGCTCTGGCTGCTCTCGAAGACTCGGACAAGAAGATCGGTGAAGACGCGATCCGCGAGCTGATGGCTGCGGTCGATGCCTACATCCCGACGCCGGTTCGTCCGCTCGACAAGCCGTTCCTGATGCCGATCGAAGACGTGTTCTCGATCTCGGGCCGCGGCACGGTCGTCACGGGTCGCGTCGAGCGCGGCGTGGTCAAGGTCGGCGAGGAGCTGGAGATCATCGGCATCCGTCCGACGACCAAGACGACCTGCACGGGCGTCGAGATGTTCCGCAAGCTGCTCGATCAGGGCCAGGCTGGCGACAACATCGGCGCGCTGCTGCGCGGCGTTGATCGTGAAGGTGTCGAGCGCGGCCAGGTTCTGGCCAAGCCCGGCACGGTGAAGCCGCACAAGAAGTTCGTGGCTGAAGCCTACATCCTGACCAAGGACGAAGGTGGCCGTCACACGCCGTTCTTCACCAACTACCGTCCGCAGTTCTACTTCCGCACGACCGACGTGACCGGCATCGTGTCGCTGCCGGAAGGCACCGAGATGGTGATGCCGGGCGACAACATCACCGTCGATGTCGAGCTGATCGTGCCGATCGCCATGGAAGAGAAGCTGCGCTTTGCTATCCGTGAAGGCGGCCGCACCGTCGGTGCCGGCATCGTCGTCACCATCAAAGAGTAATTTGGACTTAAACCGATCTGTCGCGGGCGCGGGAGTTGCCCGCGCCGCGCCAGAACAAGGAAGTGACGCATGAACGGACAGAATATCCGCATCCGCCTGAAGGCGTTTGACCACCGCGTGCTCGACGCCTCGACGAAGGAAATCGTGTCGACGGCCAAGCGTACCGGTGCCAACGTCCGCGGCCCCATTCCGCTGCCGACGCGGATCGAAAAGTTTACGGTCAACCGGTCGCCTCACGTCGACAAGAAGAGCCGCGAGCAGTTCGAGATGCGCACGCACAAGCGTCTGCTCGACATCGTCGATCCGACCCCGCAGACGGTCGATGCTTTGATGAAGCTCGATCTGGCCGCCGGCGTCGACGTCGAGATCAAGCTCTAAGGGAATGAGAGCGCGGTAAGGGGCGGTGCCCCTGGCCCGGAACTCTAAAGGAATTGAACCGATGCGTTCAGGTGTGATTGCAAAGAAGGTGGGAATGACCCGCATCTACAACGATGCCGGGGAACATGTTCCCGTCACCGTTCTCCAGATGGAGAACTGCCAGGTCGTGGCCCAGCGCACGCAAGAGAAGAATGGCTACACTGCCGTTCAGCTCGGCGTTGGCCTTGCCAAGGTGAAGAACACGTCGAAGGCGATGCGCGGCCATTTCGCGACCGCTTCCGTCGAGCCGAAGGCGAAGGTCGCCGAGTTCCGCGTCTCCGCCGACAACATGATCGATGTCGGCGCCGAGATCACCGTCGAGCACTTCGTCCCCGGCCAGAAGGTCGATGTGACGGGCACGACGATCGGCAAGGGTTTCCAGGGCGTCATCAAGCGCCACCACATGGGCGGTGGCCGTGCAACGCACGGTAACTCGGTTTCGCACCGTACGCACGGTTCGACCGGCCAGCGCCAGGACCCGGGCAAGGTGTTCAAGGGCAAGCATATGGCTGGCCACATGGGCGACACCCGCGTCACCACGCAGAATGTCGAGATCGTATCGACCGACGCCGACCGCGGCCTGATCCTGATCCGCGGTGCGGTTCCCGGATCGAAGGGCGCCTGGATCCTGGTCCGCGATGCGGCCAAGGTGGCACTGCCGGCCAATGCGCCGAAGCCTGCCGCGATCCGCGCCGTTGCTGCCGAAAGTGGCGCCAAGAACGAGGCTCCGGCCACAGAGGGAGCGGAATAATGGATCTCAAGATCACAACGCTGGGCGGCAAGGACGCCGGCAAGGTGGAACTCTCCGACGAGATTTTCGGCCTTGATCCGCGCGAAGACATCCTGCAGCGCGTCGTGCGCTGGCAGCTTGCCAAGAAGCAGCAGGGCACGCACAAGGCCAAGGGCCGCGCCGAGATCGCGCGCACCGGCGCCAAGATGTACAAGCAGAAGGGTACGGGCCGCGCCCGTCACCATTCGGCACGCGCTCCGCAGTTCCGCGGCGGCGGCAAGGCCCACGGCCCGGTCGTTCGCAGCCACGAGCACGAACTGCCGAAGAAGGTTCGTGCGCTCGGCCTCAAGCATGCTCTCTCGGCCAAGGCCAAGAGCGCGTCGATCATCATCATCGACGAGCTGAAGCTGACCGAGGCCAAGACGAAGGCGCTGATCGCGAATTTCGCGACGCTGGGCCTGACCAACGCCCTGTTGATCGGCGGCGCCGAGCTTGACAAGAACTTCAAGCTGGCGGCGACGAACATCCCCAACATCGACGTGCTGCCCATCCAGGGCATCAACGTCTACGACATTCTTCGCCGCGGCACGCTGGTCCTTTCGAAGGCCGCCGTCGAGGCTCTCGAGGAGCGCTTTAAATGACCGACCTTCGTCACTACGACGTGATCGTCTCGCCGGCGATCACCGAAAAGTCGACCATGGCCTCCGAGCAGAACCAGGTCGTCTTCAACGTCGCCAAGAAGGCGTCGAAGCCGGAAATCAAGGCCGCCGTCGAAGCGCTGTTCGGCGTCAAGGTGATGGCCGTGAACACGCTTGTCCGCAAGGGCAAGATCAAGCGCTTCCGTGGCACGGTTGGCCGCCAGAGCGACGTCAAGAAGGCGATTGTGACGCTGGCCGATGGCCAGTCGATCGACGTCGCGACGGGTCTCTGAGCAAGGCCGCGAGGACAGAAACATGGCACTGAAAAAATTCAACCCGGTAACGCCCAGCACCCGTCAGCTGGTCATCGTCGACCGCTCGGGCCTCTACAAGGGCAAGCCCGTCAAGGGTCTGACCGAAGGCCTGACCAAGTCGGGCGGCCGCAACAACCACGGCCGCATCACCGCCCGCTTCATCGGCGGTGGTCATAAGCGTTCGTACCGCATCATCGACTTCAAGCGCCGCAAGTTCGACGTCGTCGGCACGGTCGAGCGCATCGAATACGATCCGAACCGCACCGCCTTCATCGCGCTGATCAAGTATGACGATGGCGAGCTGTCCTACATCATTGCTCCGCAGCGGCTGGCTCCCGGCGACAAGATCGTGTCCGGTGAATCGGTCGACGTGAAGCCGGGCAATGCGATGCCGCTGGCTTCGATGCCGGTCGGCACCATCGTCCACAACATTGAGCTGAAGCCGGGCAAGGGCGCTCAGGTCGCCCGTTCGGCAGGTGGTTATGGTCAGTTGGTCGGTCGTGACCAGGGCATGGCGATCTTGCGCCTCAACTCGGGCGAGCAGCGTGTCGTTCACGGCTCCTGCATGGCTACTGTCGGCGCCGTGTCCAATCCGGACCACGGCAACATCAATGACGGCAAGGCCGGTCGCACGGTTTGGCGTGGCAAGCGCCCGCACAATCGCGGCGTGACCATGAACCCGGTCGACCATCCGCACGGCGGCGGCGAAGGCCGCACCTCGGGTGGCCGCCATCCGGTTTCGCCCTGGGGCAAGCCGACCAAGGGCAAGAAGACGCGGTCCAACAAGGCGACCGACAAGTTCATCCTGCGCTCGCGCCATCAGCGCAAGAGCTAAGAAGAGGTAACGCCAAGTGACTCGTTCGATTTGGAAAGGCCCCTTCATTGACGGCTACCTTCTCAAGAAGGTGGACAAGGTTCGTGAAGGTGGTCGCAATGAGGTGATCAAGATGTGGAGCCGTCGTTCCACCATCCTGCCGCAGTTCGTCGGCTTCACCTTCGGTGTCTACAACGGCCAGAAGCATGTTCCCGTCTCGGTGAACGAGGACATGGTCGGTCACAAGTTCGGTGAATTCGCTCCGACCCGGACCTATTACGGTCACGGCGCGGATAAGAAGGCGAAGAGGAAATAATCATGGGCAAGGCCAAAGCTCCGCGCAGGCTTGCTGATAACGAAGCGCGCGCCGTATTGCGCACGATCCGTATCAGCCCGCAGAAGCTGAACCTGGTTGCCGCGCTGATCCGCGGCAAGAAGGTCGCGACAGCGCTTTCCGATCTCGAATTCTCGGCCAAGCGGATTTCCGGCACGGTCAAGAAGACGCTGGAATCGGCAATCGCCAACGCTGAAAACAACCACGACCTGGATGTCGATGCACTGATCGTGGCGGAAGCCTATGTCGGCAAGTCGATCGTCATGAAGCGGTTCCATGCCCGTGGCCGTGGTCGCGCCAGCCGTATCGAGAAGCCGTTCTCGCACCTCACGATCGTTGTTCGTGAAGTCGAAGAAAAAGGGGAGGCCGCATAATGGGCCAGAAAGTCAATCCGATCGGTCTTCGCCTCGGCATCAACCGCACCTGGGATTCGCGCTGGTTCGCGAACACCGGCGAGTACGGCAAGCTGCTGCATGAGGACATCAAGATCCGCAAGTATCTCGAGAAGGAACTCAAGCAGGCTGCCATCTCGAAGGTCGTGATCGAGCGTCCGCACAAGAAGTGCCGCGTCACCATCCACGCCGCGCGCCCGGGTCTGATCATCGGCAAGAAGGGCGCCGACATCGAGAAGCTTCGCAAGAAGCTGATGGAGATGACGAAGTCCGAGACGCACCTCAACATCGTTGAAGTGCGCAAGCCGGAAATCGACGCGACCCTGGTCGCTCAGTCGATCGCCCAGCAGCTCGAGCGTCGTATCGCGTTCCGCCGCGCCATGAAGCGTGCCGTTCAGTCGGCGATGCGCCTCGGTGCCGAAGGCATCCGCATCAACTGCGCCGGCCGTCTCGGCGGCGCCGAGATCGCGCGCATGGAATGGTATCGCGAAGGCCGCGTGCCGCTGCATACGCTGCGTGCGGACGTCGACTACGGCACGGCCGAAGCGCACACCGCTTATGGCATCTGCGGCGTCAAGGTCTGGGTGTTCAAGGGCGAGATCCTTGAGCATGACCCGATGGCTTCGGAGCGTCGGGCCAGCGAAAGCGATGCAGCGCATGGCGGTGGTGGTGATCGCGAACGCGGTCGTCGTCGCGAAAACGCCTGAGACATTTAGGAATTTGGAGTTAGAACGATGCTGCAGCCAAAGCGCACAAAGTTCCGCAAGCAGTTCAAGGGCCGTATCCATGGTACCGCAAAGGGCGGCACCAACCTGGATTTCGGTGGTTTCGGGCTGAAGGCGCTTGAGCCGAACCGCGTCACCGCACGTGAGATCGAGGCGGCCCGCCGCGCGATCACGCGTGAAATGAAGCGCGCCGGTCGCGTCTGGATCCGTATTTTCCCGGACGTGCCGGTCACTTCGAAGCCGACCGAAGTCCGCATGGGTAAGGGCAAGGGCGCGGTCGATTACTGGGCGGCGCGCGTCAAGCCGGGCCGCATCATGTTCGAGATCGACGGCGTCAATGAAGAAACCGCCCGTGAGGCACTGCGTCTCGGCGCGGCCAAGCTCTCGGTCAAGACGCGCTTCGTGCAGCGCATCGCAGAATAAGGACGGGCTGATCATGAAAGCCGAAGACATCCGGACCAAGACCCAGGACCAGCTGACCGACGACCTGGCCAGCCTGAAGAAGGAGCAGTTCAACCTGCGCTTCCAGAAGGCCACCGGCCAGCTCGAGAAGACCGCGCGCGTGAGACAGGTCCGTAAGGACATTGCGCGTATCAAGACCATCGCTGCGGAAAAGTCCGCGGCTAAGAAGGCTTAAGGACGAAAACCATGCCAAAGCGCATTCTGCAGGGCACCGTCGTCAGCGACAAGAACGAGAAGACGGTTGTCGTCAAGGTCGAACGGCGCTTCACGCATCCCGTGATGAAGAAGACCGTGCGCATGACCAAGAAGTACAAGGCGCACGACGAGAACAACGCCCACAAGGTAGGCGATCAGGTGTTCATCCAGGAATCGAAGCCGATTTCCAAGGATAAGCGCTGGATCGTCGTGTCTTCGGACCAGGCGTAAACAACGAATTTTGGACAGACCGGGGAGGGGCTTTGAGCCCATCCCGTTAGAAAAGAAGAAGGCGGCCAGTCATGATTCAGATGCAAACAAACCTCGACGTCGCGGATAATTCCGGCGCCCGTCGTGTCATGTGCATCAAGGTGCTGGGCGGCTCGAAGCGGAAATACGCTTCCGTGGGCGACATCATCGTGGTGTCGATCAAGGAAGCCATTCCGCGCGGCCGCGTGAAGAAGGGCGATGTGATGAAGGCGGTCGTGGTTCGCACGGCCAAGGACATCCGCCGCCCGGACGGCAGCGTGATCCGTTTCGACAAGAACGCGGCCGTTCTCGTCGACAACAAGAAAGAGCCGATCGGCACGCGTATCTTCGGACCGGTTCCGCGCGAACTCCGCGCCAAGAACCACATGAAGATCATCTCGCTCGCGCCTGAAGTGCTGTAAGGAGCCGGACCAATGCAAAAGATTAGAAAAGGCGACAAGGTCGTCGTGCTGGCCGGCAAGGACAAGGGCCGTTCGGGCGAAGTCCTCTCGGTACAGCCGAAGGAAGACACCGCGCTGGTGCGCGGCGTCAACATGATCCGTCGTCACCAGAAGCAGTCCCAGTCCCAAGAGGGCGGGATCATCACCAAGGAAGCGCCGATCCAGCTGTCGAACATCGCGCTGGCCGACCCCAAGGATGGCAAGCCGACCCGCGTCGGTTTCATCTTCCAGAAGGACGGCAAGAAGGTGCGCGTCGCCAAGCGCTCGGGAGAAGTCATCAATGGCTAAGGCTCAAACCACGAAGCCCAAGGCTGAAAGCAAACAGTCCAAGGCTCAGAACACGCCGCGCCTCAAGCAGGTCTACAACGAGACCATCCGCAAGGCGCTGCAGGAACAGTTCGGCTACGACAACGAGATGCAGGTTCCGCGCATCGACAAGATCGTGCTGAACATGGGCGTCGGCGAAGCGACCGCCGATTCGAAGAAGCCTTCGATCGCGGCCGAAGACCTGGCGATGATCGCCGGCCAGAAGGCCGTCGTCACCCGCGCGCGCAATTCGATTGCCGGCTTCAAGGTCCGCGAGAAGATGCCGATCGGCGCCAAGGTCACGCTGCGCAAGGAACGCATGTACGAGTTCCTCGACCGCCTCGTGAACATCGCACTGCCGCGCGTCCGCGACTTTCGCGGACTGAATCCGAAGAGCTTCGATGGCCGTGGCAACTACGCCATGGGCATCAAGGAACACATCGTGTTCCCGGAGATCAACTACGACAAGGTTGATCAGATCTGGGGCATGGACGTCATCGTTTGTACGACTGCGAAGACGGACGACGAAGCCAGGGCATTGCTCAAGGCCTTCAACTTCCCCTTCCGCCAGTAACGGCAGCGAGAAAAGGAAAAATCTGAAATGGCAAAGACCAGCTCAGTCGAGAAGAACAACAGGCGCCGCAAGCTTGCCGACCAGTACGGTCCCAAGCGCGCTGCCCTGAAGGCGATCATCATGGATCAGTCCAAGCCGATGGAAGAGCGCTTCCGCGCTCAGCTCAAGCTTGCTGCCATGCCGCGCAACTCGGCCAAGATCCGCATCCGCAACCGCTGCGAAGTCACCGGCCGTCCGCGCGCCTACTATCGCAAGCTCAAAGTATCGCGCATCGCGCTTCGTGATCTCGGCAATAACGGCCAGATCCCGGGCCTGGTCAAGTCGAGCTGGTAAGGAGGACATAACATGTCATTGAGCGATCCTCTCGGCGATATGCTGACCCGCATCCGCAACGCGTATGGCCGCAAGAAGTCGAGCGTTTCGACGCCGGCTTCGCGTCTGCGCACCCGCGTCCTCGACGTGCTGAAGGCTGAAGGCTATATCCGCGATTACAGCCAGACCGACTTCGACAACGGCAAGTCCGAAATCGAGATCGAGCTGAAGTATTTCGACGGCGCGCCGGTCGTGCGCGAAATCGCCCGCGTCTCGAAGCCAGGCCGCCGCGTCTATGTTTCGGCCAAGTCGATTCCGCAGGTCGCCAACGGCCTCGGCATCGCCATCCTTTCGACACCGAAGGGCGTGATGGCCGACCACGAAGCACGTGAACAGAACGTCGGCGGTGAAATCCTCTGCCAGATCTTCTGATCTGGCAGTTGACCGCAAAGTGGAATCCGGTCTTCGGATCGTTCCCGAAGACAGAGACCTGAAACAAGAGAAGTGACGAGGACAACAAAATGTCTCGTATTGGAAAGAAACCCGTTTCGCTGCCGCAGGGCGTGACCGCGACCGTCAACGGCCAGACCGTGACGGCGAAGGGCCCCAAGGGTGAGCTGAAGTTCGTGGTGAACGACGAAGTCCTGGTCAAGATGGAAGGCAGCGAGATCGCTGTCCAGCCGCGCGACCAGACCAAGACCGCCCGCTCCAAGTGGGGCATGTCGCGCACGCAGATCGTCAACATCCTGCAGGGCGTCAAGGACGGTTTCGAAAAGAAGCTCGAGATCACCGGCGTCGGCTATCGTGCGGCACTTCAGGGCAAGAACCTGCAGCTGGCACTTGGCTTCAGCCACGACGTCGTCTACGAGACGCCGCAGGGCATCACCATCACGGTGCCGAAGCCGACTGAAATCACCGTGGCCGGCATCGACAAGCAGCAGGTTGGCCAGGTTGCGGCCGAGATCCGCGAGTATCGTGGTCCCGAGCCCTACAAGGGCAAGGGCGTCCGCTATGCTGGCGAGAAGATCGTCCGCAAGGAAGGCAAGAAGAAGTAGTGGGCCTGGCCCCGAAAAGTCGCAGACTTTTCGGAAAGGGCCAAGGCAAAGAAGTGTAACGCCGCGGGGAGCGGTCGCGGGAGGCGCTTTCGCCTACCGCATATGGCGGCCCCCGTTTTTTGAAGGCAAGGAAGACCATCATGGGTACCAAGGAATCCACGCAGCGCCGCGCGCAGCGCGTCCGTCGTCAGATCAAGAAGGTCGCCGGCGAGCGTCCGCGTCTGTCGGTTCACCGCACGTCGAAGAACATCTACGTGCAGGTCATCGACGACGCCAAGGGCCACACCATCGCCGCCGCTTCGACGCTCGAGAAGGACCTCAAGGGTTCGCTCAAGACCGGCGCCGACACCGCCGCCGCCGCCGCGATCGGCAAGCTGATCGCCGAGCGCGCCACCAAGGCTGGCGTCAAGGAAGTCGTCTTCGACCGCGGCGCCTACATCTATCACGGCCGCGTCAAGGCGCTTGCCGAGGCTGCCCGCGAAGGTGGCTTGAGCTTCTAAGCATGATCCCGAAAAGTTGCAGACTTTTCGGATAAAGATTATGCGAAGGAAATGATTTCGCCCCCGGTGACCCACAGAGGCGCCGGATCTTATCAGCAACCGTGCTTCCGGAAAAAAACAAGGAACAGGATATGGCACAGGAACGTAGGGATGGCGGCCGCGGCCGCGATCGTGAAGAACGCGATGACGGCATGGTGGACAAGCTCGTCCACATCAACCGCGTCGCCAAGGTCGTCAAGGGCGGCCGTCGCTTCGGTTTTGCAGCACTCGTCGTCGTCGGCGACCAGAAGGGCCGCGTCGGCTTTGGTCACGGCAAGGCGCGTGAAGTGCCGGAAGCTATCCGCAAGGCAACTGAATCGGCCAAGCGCGACATGATCTTCGTGCCGCTGCGCTCGGGTCGTACGCTGCATCACGACGTCGAAGGACGCTGGGGCGCCGGACGCGTGCTGCTGCGCGCTGCCAAGCAAGGTACCGGCATTATCGCCGGTGGCCCGATGCGCGCTGTCTTCGAGACGCTCGGCATGCATGACGTGGTCGCCAAGTCGATGGGTTCGTCGAACCCATACAACATGGTTCGCGCCACCTTCGACGCGCTGAAGAGCCAGATGCATCCCAAGGATGTGGCTGCTGCTCGTGGCATCAAGTATTCGACCCTTCAGGCCCGCCGCGGCACCGCCGTTGCGGCTGAAGAATAGTCGATCTGACCAGGGATTTTGACCATGGCCAAGAAAGCAACCAAGACCATCACCGTTGAGCAGATCGGTTCGCCGATCCGCCGCCCGAAGGAACAGCGCGCGACGCTGGTCGGCCTCGGCCTCAACAAGATGCACAAGCAGCGCACGCTGGAAGATACGCCCTCCGTGCGCGGCATGATCGCTGCCGTCCAGCATCTCGTCCGCGTCGTGGACGAGGGCTGAGCCAGAGCGCAGGAGAACTCAGATGAAACTCAACGATCTGCGTGACAAGGACGGCGCGACGCACTCCAAGAAGCGTCTCGGCCGTGGTATCGGCTCCGGCTCCGGCAAGACCGGCGGTCGCGGCGTCAAGGGCCAGAAGGCACGCTCCGGCGTCGCCATCAACGGCTTCGAGGGTGGCCAGATGCCGCTCTACCGGCGCCTGCCGAAGCGTGGCTTCAACAACATCTTCGCCAAGAGCTTCACCGTCGTGTCGCTGGCCCGCATCCAGGTGGCCATCGACGCCAAGAAGCTCGACGCCAAGGCAACCGTGACGGCTGAATCGCTCGTTGCCGCCGGCGTCATCCGCCGCGTCAAGGACGGCGTGCGCATCCTCTCGGACGGCGAGATCAAGGCGAAGCTCGCCTTTGACGTTGCCGGCGCCTCCAAGGCCGCGATCGAGAAGATCGAAAAGGCCGGCGGTTCGGTCAAGCTGCCGCAGGAAAAGGCAGCTGCCGAGTAACGGCAATTTGAAGCGCGATCGGCAAGAGTGGGATCCGTTTTTGCTCACGATTGCGCTTTGATCTGCTCGACGAGGCGGCCGCGTCAACGCGGCCGCTTGCATGTTTAGAGCCCGGAGCTTATCTCGTGAGCTTCGGTGAAACGCGCCGCCTGACCTCAAGGGCCATCAAGCGTTACCAAGCGGAGAATCAGGCATGGCTTCGGCTGCTGAACAATTAGCCTCGAATCTGAATTTCTCGGCCTTCGCCAAGGCGGAGGATCTGAAGAAACGCATCTGGTTCACGATCGGCGCGCTGCTCGTCTACCGCCTCGGCACCTACATCCCGCTTCCCGGCATCAATCCCGACGCCTTCGCCCAGGCCTTCTCCTCGCAGAGCAAGGGCGTGCTCGGCATGTTCAACATGTTCGCCGGCGGCGCCGTGCAGCGCATGGCGATCTTTGCGCTCGGCATCATGCCCTACATCTCCGCCTCCATCATCATGCAGCTGATGACCTCGGTCATCCCGTCGCTGGAAGCGCTGAAGAAGGAAGGCGAACAGGGCCGCAAGGTCATCAACCAGTACACGCGCTACGGCACCGTGCTTTTGGCGCTGGTTCAGGCCTATGGTATTTCGGTCGGCCTCGAAGGCGGCAATGGCATCGTCAGCGACCCCGGCATGTTCTTCCGCATCTCGACCGTCGTCACGCTGGTCGGCGGCACCATGTTCCTGATGTGGCTGGGCGAGCAGATCACCGCCCGCGGCATCGGCAACGGCATTTCGCTGATCATCTTCTCCGGCATCGTCGCCGGCCTGCCGCACGCCATCTCCGGCACGCTGGAACTTGGCCGCACCGGCGCGCTGTCGACCGGCCTGATCCTGGCGATCATCGTGCTGGCCATCGTCGTCATTGCGCTCATCGTGTTCTTCGAGCGCGCCCAGCGCCGCTTGCTGATCCAGTATCCGAAGCGCCAGGTCGGCAACCGCATGTTCCAGGGCGATACCTCGCACCTGCCGCTGAAGCTCAACACGTCGGGCGTCATTCCGCCGATCTTCGCCTCGTCGCTGCTATTGCTGCCGGCCACCGTCGCCGGCTTCTCGCAGACGACCAACATGCCGGCCTGGGCAAGCACCGTGCTCGCCTCGCTCGGCCACGGCCAGCCGCTCTACATGCTGTTTTATGCTGCGATGATCGTGTTCTTCGCCTTCTTCTACACCGCGATTGTCTTCAACCCGAAGGACACCGCCGACCAGCTCAAGAAGCATTCGGGCTTCATCCCGGGCTATCGTCCGGGCGAGCGCACCGCCGATTACATCGATTACGTTCTCACCCGCATCACCGTCGTCGGCGCCATCTATCTGGTGCTGGTGTGCCTGCTGCCGGAGTTCCTGATCTCGGCGACTGGCGTACCATTCTACCTTGGTGGCACATCGCTTCTGATCGTGGTCAGTGTCACGCTCGATACGGTTGCGCAGATTCAGGGTCACCTGATTGCGCACCAGTATGAAGGCCTGATCAAGAAGTCGAAGCTGCGCGGGGGGAAGAAAGCCAGATGAGGTTGATATTGCTTGGGCCGCCAGGAGCGGGCAAGGGGACACAAGCACAAAGACTGGTAGAAGAACACGGCATACCCCAGCTTTCGACGGGCGATATGCTGCGTGCTGCCGTCCAGGCAGGCACCGAAGTCGGCAAGCGTGCCAAGGCGGTGATGGATGCCGGTGAGCTGGTGTCCGACGCCATCGTCAATGCGATCGTCGCCGAGCGTATCGATCAGGCGGATTGCGCCAAGGGGTTCATCCTCGACGGATATCCGCGGACCCTGGTGCAGGCGGACGCGGTCGAGCAGATGCTTTCGGATCGCTCCCAGGGCCTCGATGCCGTCATTGAACTTGTCGTCGACGACAAGGCGCTGGTTGGGCGTATAGTCAAGCGCGCCAACGAGGCACAGGCCGCCGGCCTGCCCGTTCGCAAGGACGACAATCCGATCGTGTTCGAGGAGCGTCTGAGGGAATACTACAAGAAGACGTCGCCGCTGATTGGCTACTACTACGCCAAGGGCAAACTCCGGAGTGTCGACGGCATGGCCGATATCGATGCCGTGACGGAGCAGATCGAAGCGGTGCTCAAGGACGCAGTGCGGGGAAATTAACGATTGCACTTGACGGAAGCGGTTCGCTGCGGTATGGCGGCCCGTCTTCCTATCAGGCATGGGCTTTGCTTGTCCGCAAGGGCAAGGCAGCCGCTTTGAACTGGAAACTCCCGCATGGGCCGGCCTCCACCGGACGCGGGGCAACTTAAGATAGCGCCGTGCCTGCCTTGTTTTTGAGGATTGGCCGGCCCACATGGAGAAGGGAAGAACATGGCTCGTATAGCCGGCGTCAACATTCCGACCAACAAGCGCGTTGTCATTGCGCTTCAGTACATTCACGGCATTGGCAAGAAGTTCGCCCAGGAGATCGTCGACAAGGTCGGCATCCCGGCCGAGCGTCGCGTCAACCAGCTGACCGACGCGGAAGTGCTGCAGATCCGCGAGACCATCGACCGCGACTACCAGGTCGAAGGCGACCTGCGTCGCGAAGTCTCGATGAACATCAAGCGGCTCATGGACCTCGGCTGCTACCGCGGCCTGCGTCACCGCCGCTCGCTGCCGGTCCGCGGCCAGCGCACGCATACCAATGCGCGCACCCGCAAGGGCCCGGCCAAGTCGATCGCCGGCAAGAAGAAGTAACTTAGGGCAGTAAGGGAGTAGGGCAGTAAGGCAATAGGATCGGCAGACATACTGCCCTACTGCCATATTCCCTTACTGCCTTCTCCCTGGTGGAGCCGCTGGCATTACGGCGGTGTAGAGATCAACTGAAAGGACTATCATGGCCAAGGAAGCCGCTCGTGTTCGCCGTCGCGAACGCAAGAACATCTCGTCGGGCGTTGCCCACGTCAATTCGACCTTCAACAACACGATGATCACCATCACCGACGCGCAGGGCAATTCGATTGCCTGGTCGTCGGCCGGTGCCCAGGGCTTCAAGGGGTCGCGCAAGTCGACCCCGTTCGCTGCCCAGATGGCTGCCGAGGATGTTGCCAAGAAGGCCCAGGAACACGGCATGCGCATGCTCGAAGTCGAGGTCTGCGGACCAGGCTCCGGTCGTGAATCGGCACTGCGCGCCCTTCAGGCGGCCGGCTTCACCATCACCTCGATCCGTGATGTGACGCCGATCCCGCACAATGGCTGCCGCCCGCGCAAGAAGCGTCGCGTCTAAGCAATTTACCGAACGTCGCGCGAGCGCCCTTAGGGGCGCTCCTCCACGGCATTCCAGGTCGCCCGCCACGATTGGATGGTGGCGGGTCAACGGAAGGAAAGCATCATGATCCAGAAAAATTGGCAGGAACTGATCAAGCCGAACAAGATCGAGTTCTCGTCGAAGAAGAAGACGCTGACCACGCTGGTCGCCGAGCCACTCGAGCGTGGCTTTGGCCTGACGCTGGGCAACGCGCTGCGCCGCGTGCTTCTGTCTTCGCTGCGCGGTGCGGCTGTTACCGCCGTGCAGATCGACGGCGTTCTGCATGAATTCTCGTCCATCGCCGGTGTGCGCGAGGACGTGACCGACATCGTCTTGAATATCAAGGAAATCGCCATCCGCATGGAAGGCGATGGCCCCAAGCGCATGGTCGTTCGCAAGCAGGGACCTGGTGCGGTTCTTGCCGGCGACATCCAGACGGTTGGCGACGTCGAGATCCTCAACCCCGACCACGTCATCTGCACGCTGGACGAAGGCGCTGAAATCCGCATGGAATTCACCGTCGACACCGGCAAGGGTTACGTGCCGGCCGACCGCAACCGCGCTGAAGACGCGCCGATCGGCCTCATCCCGGTCGACAGCCTCTATTCGCCGGTCAAGAAGGTCTCCTACAAGGTCGAAAACACCCGTGAGGGCCAGGTTCTCGACTATGACAAGCTGACCATGACGATCGAGACCGATGGTTCGATCACCGGCGAGGACGCGGTGGCTTTCGCCGCCCGCATCCTGCAGGACCAGCTCGGCCTGTTCGTCAACTTTGACGAGCCGCAGAAGGAAGTCGCCGCCGAAGCCGTCACCGAGCTTGCCTTCAACCCGGCGCTGCTCAAGAAGGTCGACGAACTCGAGCTTTCGGTGCGTTCGGCCAACTGCCTGAAGAACGACAACATCGTCTATATCGGCGACCTGATCCAGAAGACCGAAGCCGAGATGCTGCGCACCCCGAACTTCGGCCGCAAGTCGCTGAACGAGATCAAGGAAGTCCTGGCGGCGATGGGCCTGCACCTCGGCATGGAAGTGCCGGACTGGCCGCCGGAAAACATCGAAGACCTCGCCAAGCGTTACGAAGATCAATATTGAGCATGAATTCCAAGGATCGGCGGCGTGGGCCGCTCGATCCGACGGTCATGCGGAAAACCATCAGAGGCCGCGGCCTCTTGAACAACTGAAGAAGGAAAAGAGCCATGCGCCACGGTTTCAAAGGCCGTCGCTTCGCCCGAAGCATTAGCCATCGCAAGTCGATGTTCGCCAACCTCGCCGTGTCGCTGCTCGAGCATGAGCAGATCGTCACCACCCTGCCGAAGGCGAAGGATTTGCGTCCGATCGTCGAGAAGCTGGTGACGCTCGGCAAGCGCGGCGACCTGCACGCCCGCCGCCAGGTGATCGCGCAGATCGGCAATGAAGGCGTCGTCAAGCGCCTGTTCGACACCATCGCCCCCGCGCTACGCCACCCGCAACGGCGGCTATCTGCGCATCATGAAGGCAGGCTTCCGCCACGGTGACAACGCCGCGATGGCCGTCATCGAGTTCGTCGATCGCGACACCTCGGCCAAGGGCGCCGGCGACCGCGCTCGCATCGAAGCCGAAAGCACCGACGCGGACGCCGCAGCCGCATAAGGCTCGGTTTTCCGGATTGAATTCAAAGGGGCCTGCGGGCCCCTTTTTGTTTTCTGGAAGCAGTAAATTGCGGCCAAAGCCGATCTTCCGGCCAGAACCAACGGTGTTTGCCCAAAATAATCGGATTTCAGCGGCTTAGCCTTTCATTTTGCACAATCGTCGGGACAATGCCCCCGAACTTGCCTTGGAGGATTCGCGAATGCGCGCCAACCGACTGTCCCTTGTTCTGCTCTTCGCCATGATGGCGTTTGCGGCCGCACCGGTGGTCAGGCAGGCATTGGCCGAGGAGACCAAGACCGATCCCGGCCTGTCCGATGTGCTGACCGACCTGCTGCATGGCGTGGAAGGCGAGAACGCCACCTCCGGTCCCGACAAGCGCGTACCCTTCGGCCGCGAGGAGGTGCAGCTCTCGTTCGCGCCGCTGGTCAAGCAGACGGCGCCGGCCGTGGTCAACGTCTATGCCTCGCAGACCGCCAAGGTGACGTCGCCCTTCGATGGCGATCCCTTCTTCGAGGAATTCTTCGGTCGTTCGCAGCCACGGGCGCAGTCGTCTCTCGGCTCCGGTGTGCTGGTCGACCCGACCGGCGTCGTGGTCACCAATTACCACGTCATCAAGGATGCCGATCAGGTCAAGGTGGCGACCGCGGACGGGCGTGAGTTCGACAGCAAGGTGCTGCTCAAGGACGAGACGCTCGACCTTGCCGTGCTCAAGATCACCTCGGACAAGCCGTTTCCGGTCATTGCCATAGGCGATTCCGACGCGCTCGAGGTCGGCGATCTGCTGCTGGCCATCGGCAACCCCTTCGGCGTCGGCCAGACCACCACCAGCGGCATCGTCTCGGCACTTGCCCGCAGCCATATCGGCGTTTCCGACTCAAGCTTCTTCATCCAGACCGATGCCGCCATCAATCCCGGCAATTCGGGTGGGGCGCTGATCAACATGGGCGGCCAGCTGGTCGGCATCAACACCGCCATCTACAGCCGCAGCGGCGGCTCGATCGGCATTGGCTTCGCCATTCCCTCGAACATGGTTCGCGCCTTTGCCGATGCGGCCAAGGCCGGGCTCGACTTCTTCGAACGGCCCTATATCGGCGCCGAATTCGAAGCGGTGACGCCGCAGATCGCCGAGTCGCTCGGCATGGAGAAGCCGACCGGTGCGCTGGTCTCGTCGGTCGAGGCGACAGGACCGGCCGCCAAGGCAGGGCTCAAGCCCGGCGACGTCGTTCTGCAGCTCAACGGCAAGCCGGTCGAGAGCATCGAAGCGCTGGACTACCGGATGGCGACGCTGTCGATCGGCACCACCGCGAATTTCGCGGTTCTGACCAAAGGCCAGCAAGCGGCGATGGACATCGCACTGGAGCGCGCTCCGGAAGGCATGAAGGCTGCCGAAGTGACGCTGCACGGCCGCAGCCCGTTCTCAGGCGCCAAAGTAGCGGAACTGTCGCCACGGCTCGCGCAGCGGCTTGGCCTGCGCACCGACATCAAGGGGGTCACCGTGGTCGACATCAATCGCGATTCGCCGGCCGCCGATTTCGGTTTCCAGCCGGGCGATATCGTGCGCGAGGTGAACGGCACCGCCATCGATACCGCCGCGACCCTGGAGCAGGCGGCCAAGACGGATACACGCTGGTGGCGCTTTACCGTCGAGCGTGGCGGGCAGATACTGCGCCAAGTGTTGCGTTATTAGAGTACGGCCCCGCGCAAACGGGCTCATGCTCCAACGAAAAAGAAGTGCATGGCCGATCTGTTCAGCGTCGATGAACCGGAAAAGGCGCCGCCCGGGCGGCCGCTGGCCGACAGGCTGCGGCCGAAGAATCTTGGCGAGGTCGTCGGCCAGGAGCATCTGACCGGCCCTGACGGCGCGCTGACCCGGCTGATCGGTTCCGGTTCGCTCGGCTCGATGATCTTCTGGGGCCCGCCTGGCACCGGCAAGACCACGGTGGCGCGGCTGCTCGCCGGCGAAACCAGCCTGGCCTTCGAGCAGATATCGGCTGTCTTTTCCGGCGTCGCCGATCTGAAGAAGGTGTTCGAGGCAGCCAAATTGCGCCGCGCCAATGGCCGCCAGACCTTGCTGTTCGTCGACGAGATCCATCGCTTCAACCGCGCCCAGCAGGACAGTTTCCTCCCTGTCATGGAGGACGGAACCGTCGTGCTGGTTGGTGCCACAACCGAAAACCCGTCCTTCGAACTGAATGCTGCTTTGCTGTCGCGCGCGCGCGTTCTGGTCTTCCACTCGCTGGGCGAGGAAAGCATCGCCAAGCTGATGGCGCGGGCGGAGGAGACCGAGGGCAGGGCGCTGCCGCTCGACGACGAGGCGCGGGCCATGCTGATCCGCATGAGCGATGGCGACGGCCGCGCGTCTCTTACCCTCGCGGAGGAAGTCTGGCGGGCAGCAAAGCCCGGCGAGGTCTTCGATCAGGAGGGACTGCAGCGCATCGTCCAGCGCCGCGCGCCAATCTACGACAAGGGCCAGGACGGCCACTACAACCTGATCTCGGCGCTGCACAAATCGGTGCGTGGTTCTGACCCCGATGCGGCTCTCTACTATCTTGCGCGCATGTTCGATGCCGGCGAGGATCCGCTCTATCTCGGCCGCCGGCTGGTGCGCATGGCAATGGAGGACATCGGCCTTGCCGACCCGCAGGCGCTGGTCGTCGCCAACGCCGCCAAGGATGCTTACGACTATCTGGGTTCGCCCGAGGGCGAACTCGCCTTTGCCGAGGCCACCGTCTATCTCGCCACCGCGCCCAAATCCAACGCTGTCTACAATGCTTTCAAAGCGGCCACCCGTGCCGCGAAAGAACATGGCTCGCTGCTGCCGCCCAAGCACATCCTCAACGCGCCGACCAAGCTGATGAAAGAGGAGGATTACGGCGCCGGCTATCGTTACGACCATGACGAGCCGGATGCCTTTTCTGGGCAGGATTATTTTCCCGAGAAGATGGGCCGCCAGACCTTCTATGATCCGCCCGAGCGCGGCTTCGAGCGCGACATCAGGAAGCGGCTCGATTATTGGGCGAAGCTGCGCAAAGAGCGGGAATAGCAGGCTTGCGTGACCCGGTCGTCGTCACGCTTCGAAACGAGGCTTCGCCTTGGGGCATTTCCGCCGCGGTCGTTCTCCACGCGCTGCTGGCTGCCACACTGGCCTTGATGCCGTCACCGAAGCCGCCGAAACGGCTGGAGGAGGAGCGGGTGTCGGTCGATATCCTGACGCGGCAACAGTTCGAGGCCTCAACCAGGCCGCCACCTGCTCTCGTGCCGCCAGCACTGCCAGAGGAGGCGCCGGCAGCGGTGCCACCGCCCGCTGCGAGCCCGCCCGTACCCCAACCGCCCACCGCGCCGGTCATGATCCGGCCGACCGAAATGCTGTCGGCCAAGACGCTGGCCGATCCGCGCAGCCGGCAGGCACGCGCCGATCTCGCCACCTTCGCGTCCGACGAGCGCATGGTGCAATTGTGCAATCTCGAAGCGATGGATCAGATCCGCCGATGGCACACGGATTATCAGCCGGAGCGGGTCGTACCCTACGCAACGGCGCAGGAAAAAATCACTGGAACGATGATCGCCGCGAATGGTGCTGCTTTCCGCAGTCGCAGAAACTGGTATGGTCTGAAATTCAGGTGCCAACTGGCTGGCGACGGCGAAAGCGTCGTCGGCTTCGAATTTCTGGTTGGGGATCTGGTTCCCAGGGAAAAATGGGACGAGCTTGGCCTGCCGGCGGTGCATTGACTAAGACCGGCAGGCTTCATCAGGCAGCCAGCCGGCCGCGATACCGCGGCCGTTGTGTGGTGACCCAAAAAACCTTATCAAGGCGCACGGCCGGGCGGTGGTCGTTGCCGTGATTTGGGCACCTCATTCGCAACAGGATCGCGCTTCGCGCGTGGAAAAATGACAAAAACCCTTCGCAAATCCCTTCGCAAATTCGCCATTGCCATCCCGCTTCTTGCTCTTGGCTTCTATTTCATCCCCATCCTGACGACGATCTTCATTGTTTGCGGCTTGATCGACGTGCTGCGCAACGACCGCAAGGATCTGTCACTGTTCAGCGGGTATTTCCTCGGCAACGGCCTGTTCACCTGGCTGCTTTCGCCGTTCAATCTGCTGGTCGACCTGCTGTGCTACAGAAATCCTGGCGTCTGGAAGCTGGAGCAGTTTCCCGCCGACTATCAGCGCGAGGTCAATGAGGTCCTGGACATCTTCAAGGCGCGCAAGGACGAGATCATTGCCGACATCGACGCCAATTTCGGCGCCGGCCGGCGCGGCATGTATGTCTACCAGTGGTACGGCAAGCACAAGATCGACAACGTCGCCGAGTTCAACAAGGATTTCAAATACATCAAGACCATCGCCGTTTCCGTGTTCAGCAAGCGCGAATCGACCTCCTGGCACTTCGGCCCGCTGCGGCTCAGCCTGCGCATTCTCTACAACCTGATCCCGGTGAAATCGGAGATTTTCGTCGAGTGCGGCAACGTCAAGAATTACTGGTACGACAATCCGCTGTTCATCTTCGACGACACGCTGCTGCATCGCTCGGTCAACGAGTATGACGGTCGCCGCTACTGCGTGTTCATGGACATCATCCGTCCGTCCCCGGTTCCGGGGCTGATCGCGGGCATGCTTGCCGTCGTCTCGGTGAGCGTCGAGCGCATCAATTCCATGTTCTACAAGAACTGGAAGATGATTGGTTCGACCAAGCCGAAGAAGGCCGGGACGACCTGAGCTTTAAGGTCAGGGCTGCCGGTTCTGCCGGCAGCATCTGGGTGCTCTGCGTGTGTGAGACTTGGCCATGTTTGTTGGCCGCTCATGTGCCGGAACGGCTCTTTGGCTGCATAAACGGCAGTCCCGGGTTGGCTTCGACAGTTCTGCCTCTTCTCCTCCTGGCGGCCTCAAGTGACGAACAACAAATCTCTCGGATTCTGGACAGGGGCGTATCTGTGCACCGTCTTGCTGGGAGTTGCTCTTGCAGTCATCTACATAAGCCTTGAAGAGCCAGTCTACTATTGGGACTTCGCTGCCTATTTCGACACGTTCAATCGGCAGGGCGCGCTCTTGGCCGAGAGCCCTCTCCAGTGGCTCGGCCAATTGAGGACCTCAATCGCAACGGATGATTACAGTGTGGCAATTCTTGTGCCCCTGATGCCGTTTCACATCCTTTTTGGCGATTCGAGGCTTTCATACACCGCCGGGATAGTCGCGGTTTACCTGATCCCGACCGCTCTTTTCATAGGCAGAATGAGCTATCTGGAGGCGGCCACCGAGACATCGTCATCGCGAAGCTGGCTCGCTGTCTGGATTGCGGCCTTTCTCTACACGCCGTTCTGGGCGGCGACGCTTCGTGGATTGCCTGATATTGCCGGCTGCCTCGCGCTTTCCGCGGCAACCTATTTTCTTTGGAAATCGAGGTTCCTGACCCATGAGCCGGTGATCGGCGGAATACGCGTCGGCGTATGCCTGTGGTTGGCGTTCGTGCTACGCCGCTGGTATGCCTATCCCGTCATAGGGCTCGGGCTCTCCGCGGCCTTCTTTTGCTTGTTGCAGGTCGCCAAAGACCGGGACTTTCCGGCACTCCGCAATGCCGTCATCGGGGGTGTGTGTGCGATTCTCGTTGTTGCCGGGGCTGCATTGGCCCTCCAGCAACCCCTGGTCCTCAAGATACTGGGAACCAGCTATGGCGACATTTACAGTGGATACAAGACGAACTTCGTTTCGCAGATCGACCAGGTAGGATCCCGGCTCAGCTATGTGAACTGGCTGTTGATCATGTCTGGCCTTTATATCTCTGTTGTACGCCGGAACAGATTTTCCTTGTTCTGTGCCGTTGCCTCGGCACTCACCTTTTTCCTCTTTACCCGGACGCAGGATCCGGACCGTCATCATTCGATGCCGATGTTTCTTTGGCTCTTTCCCGCATATGCCCAGGCAATCGTTGCGATCGTTTCTATGCCGGCGCTGAGATCGCGATGGTCGACAGCCGCGATAGCCGTTGCCGCTGGGTTTGCTTTTTGGGGCACCTTTTTTCCGATTGGCCGCCAGGTGCTGTCACCGATCAGCTACGTCTTTGCCAGGGAAGCTACGCTCCCTCTTCACCTCGACAATCTTCCTGAATACAGACGCCTTATCGATGATCTCGTTGCCAAGATGGGAGCCGAGGACCGGTTTTCGGTGTTTGCCTCCGGCGCGGTCATGAGCGACTCGTTGTTGTATGAAATGGATAAAGACCTTTACGCTCGCATCGAGTGGACCTGTCAGGTCGACAGTCGCGATCAATTCAGACCGGGAGCGTTGAAATCCAGATATGTCGTCGTAACCGATCCGCCTGTCACCCATTTGCAGTCGGGTGCGCAGCTCTGTGTCACGATACCGGACCAATATATTGTCGAAGGCAAAGGCATCGGCGCAGCCTATAAGCGCATTGCGGCATATCAGTTGTCCGGCAGCGTCATGGGCTATCTCTACGAACAGGTGCGCCCGGTCAGCAAAACGGAAATAGATGGCCTCTACACCGAACTCAGGAAGAAATACCCGGGCTGGACAACACCTGAGTGGTGACGACAGCGTTTGGGCGGGGCTCCCAGCTACTCTGCACGGCTGTTGTTACACCATCGTCCTATAGCGTCGTCGAGCCTCGTTCCTCTACAACTTGATGCAGCGGATATATCTGGGAGGATATAACGCTGCTGTTGAGTTGGAAGCGACAGTCGCCTTGGGAGGATAAGGTGAGCGGACGGCAGCCGATCGGTCATCATTCGGATTTTATCCAGGCCTCAATCGCCAGCAACGATGCGGCACGCTCGGCGTTGGTCGCCTCATGGCGGCGTTCGCTCACATTGCACGGTCTCGATCCGGCCGAGCGCCAGGCGCCACGACGCTTGACCGAAGGCGAACTGAGGCAAGCCAGGCAGCGTATGGAACCGTTGCGCCGTGCCGCCGATGCCAGCCTCGACCGGCTATACATGGCTGTCGGCGGGGTTGGTTGCTGCGTGCTGCTTGCCGACAGTGAAGGCATCCCTGTCGACCGCCGCGGCGCTGTCGCCGACGACGACACGTTCGACGAGTGGGGACTGTGGACGGGCACCGTCTGGAGTGAGGACTCCGAGGGCACCAACGGCATCGGCACATGCCTTGCCGATCAGCGCGCGCTCACCATTCATCGCGACCAGCATTTCTTCGCGCGCAACACACTGCTCAGCTGCACCACCGCGCCGATCTTCGACCACGAAGGCAATCTGGCGGCGGCACTCGATGTCTCGTCATGCCGGTCGGACCTGACCGAAGGCTTTGTCAACCTGATCGCCATCGCCGTTGGCGATGCCGCGCGCCGCATCGAGGCCGAGAATTTCCGTCTGGCGTTTTCCAATGCCCGTATCTTGCTGGCGCCGGTCGCCGAGCGCAGCGCCGGCGCGCTGATTGCTGTCGATGCCGACGATCTGGTGGTGGGCGCGACGCGCTCGGCGCGCCTGGCTCTCGGCATCACCCAACAGACCTTGGCCAAGGGGTTGCCGGCCGCCGACATTCTTGGCGGCCCGGCGGGGGCCGCTGAGGACCTGGGCGAAGCAGAGCGCGGCGTGGTGCAGCGCGCCATCGCGCGCGCCGAAGGCAATGTTTCGGCCGCCGCCAGCAATCTTGGAATTTCTCGGGCCACCTTGCATCGCAAGCTGGCCCGCTTCGGCATCCGCCGTCCGCACTGAGCTTTGAGGGGCAGAGCTGTCGCAGATCTGCGACACTCGGCACCGGTCGAATGCTGGGCATGGGCTGACAAGTCCGACCCCATCCGCAACTCTTCCCAGTGACACGTCACATCCCGTGGCGCTGCATACTGGGAGGAAGACAATGAACAAGGTGGAATTTTCCCGCACGGCCAAGGTTCCCTTCGCCAAGCGCTATGACAACTTTATCGGCGGCAAATGGGTGGCACCGCTGTCCGGAAAATATTTCGAGAACATCTCGCCGGTGAACGGCCGGCCGCTGGGCGAGGTCGCTCGGTCCGACGCCAGGGACATCGAGGCAGCGCTCGACGCCGCGCACAAGGCCAAGGATGCCTGGGGCAGGACAAGTGCCGCCGCCCGCGCGCTGATCCTCAACCGCATCGCCGACCGTATGGAGGACAATCTCGATCTGCTGGCCCTCGGCGAGACCTGGGACAATGGCAAGCCGATCCGCGAGACGACCGCCGCCGATCTGCCGCTGGCCATCGATCATTTCCGCTATTTTGCTGGCGCCGTGCGCAGCCAGGAAGGCGGCATCTCCGAGATCGACCATGACACGGTCGCCTACCATTTCCACGAACCGCTCGGAGTCGTGGGTCAGATCATTCCCTGGAACTTCCCGCTGCTGATGGCGGTGTGGAAGTTGGCGCCGGCACTTGCCGCCGGCAACTGCGTCGTGCTGAAGCCGGCCGAACAGACGCCCGCCACCATCATGCTGTGGGCTGACCTTGTTGGTGACCTCTTGCCCGACGGCGTGCTCAACATCGTCAACGGCTTTGGCCTCGAGGCCGGCAAGCCGCTCGCTTCGTCGAACCGCATCGCCAAGATCGCCTTCACTGGCGAGACGACGACCGGCCGGCTGATCTCGCAATATGCGAGCCAGAACCTCATCCCGGTGACGCTCGAGCTCGGCGGCAAGTCGCCCAACATCTTCTTCCAGGACGTGACATCGGAGGATGACGACTTCTTCGACAAGGCGATCGAAGGCTTCGTCATGTTCGCGCTCAATCAGGGCGAGGTCTGCACCTGTCCGAGCCGGGCGCTGGTGCATGAGAAGATCTACGACAAGTTCATGGAAAAGGCTCTGAAGCGGGTCGAGGCAATCGTCCAGGGCGATCCGCTCGATCCGGCAACGATGATCGGCGCGCAGGCGTCGAGCGAACAGCTGGAAAAGATCCTGAGCTATTTCGACATCGGCCGGCAGGAAGGAGCCGAAGTGCTGATCGGTGGCGAACAGAACCATCTGCCAGGCGATCTGGCGGGCGGCTATTACGTCAAGCCGACCGTGTTCAGGGGCCACAACAAGATGCGCGTCTTCCAGGAGGAGATCTTTGGGCCGGTGGTTTCTGTCACCACCTTCAAGGATGATGACGAAGCGCTGTCGATCGCCAATGACACGCTCTACGGCCTCGGCGCCGGCATCTGGAGCCGCGACGCGAACCGCTGTTACCGTTTCGGCCGCGCCATCCAGGCCGGACGCGTCTGGACCAACTGCTACCATGCCTATCCGGCGCACGCCGCGTTCGGCGGTTACAAGCAGTCGGGCATCGGCCGCGAGAACCACAAGATGATGCTCGACCACTATCAGCAGACCAAGAACATGCTGGTCAGCTACAGCCCGAAGAAACTCGGCTTCTTCTGATCGCCCGCAAAGGCGCTATCCCAGGCGGTGCGGCCAACAGGCCGCGCCGCCGCATTGGCCTTTGGGAGGATTGTCATGCTCGATAAGGTGTCGATGGGAAAAGTCTTGGCCACGCCGGAGGCCAGGAGCTTCCTGGCCGAAATCGTCGCCGAGTGCGGTCCGGTGCTGTTTCACCAGTCCGGGGGCTGCTGCGACGGATCATCGCCCATGTGCTATCCGCTAGGGGATTTCATCGTCGGCGACAACGACGTCATGCTCGGCGAGATCGGCGAGACGCCTGTCTACATCAGCGCTTCACAATATGAGGTGTGGAAGCACACCGATCTCATCATCGACGTCGTGCCAGGCAGGGGCGGCATGTTCTCGCTCGACAACGGGCGTGAGAGGCGGTTCCTGACGCGTTCAACTGTTTGCGCGGTGCCAGCACCTACGCACACAGGGGATTGACCTCGCCACCCCGGCAGGGGCAGAAACGGTCATGTTCAATCTGCTTCTCGTTGTGGTCGGTGGCGGCATCGGCGCCGGTATCCGCCACCTGACCAACATAGGCGCGCTGCGCCTTGTCGGCTCCAACTATCCCTGGGGCACGATGGCCATCAACATCGTCGGTTCCTTTGCCATGGGCCTGTTCATCGCCATTTTGGCGCGCCGCGGCGGATCGAACGAGCTTAGGCTGTTCGTTGCCACCGGCATCCTCGGCGGCTTCACTACCTTTTCCGCATTCTCGCTCGATTTCGCGACGCTTTGGGAGCGGGGAGCCACGCTGCCGGCGTTTGGATATGCCCTTGCCAGCGTCATTGGCGCCATTATCGCCCTGTTTCTGGGACTTTGGCTCGCAAGAACCGTTTCATAGTGCTATTGCCGCGCCGAGAGCAGGCCGAGCCTGCCGGAAACGGATAAGCGAAAAGATATGGCAGGCGTTGAACAGATTACGGTGGAGGCCGGCGAGGCGGGCATGCGGCTCGATCGCTGGTTCAAGACCCACTTCCCGGGCCTTGGTTTTGGCCATCTGCAAAAGCTGCTGCGCTCCGGCCAGATCCGCGTCGACGGCGGCCGGGTCAAGGCCGACACCCGCGTCGAGCCGGGCCAGATGGTCCGCGTTCCGCCGCTCGAGGTGGACAAGAAGGGCGAGAGCGCGCTGACCGGCCACTCGATCCGCAACCAGGGCGATGCCGACGTCCTGGCGAAAATGCTGATCCACGAAGATCCCAAGGTTTTCGTCTTCAACAAGCCGGCGGGCCTTGCGGTGCAGGGCGGCTCGGGCGTCACCCGCAATGTCGACGACATGCTGGAAGCCTGGCGCAACCAGAAGGGCGAGAAGCCGCGGCTGGTCCACCGCCTCGATCGCGACACTTCGGGCGTGCTGGTCGTTGCTCGCACCAGGCTGGCCGCCATGAAGCTCTCGGAAGCGTTTCGCGCCCGCGAGACCAAGAAGACCTACTGGGCGCTGGTAAAAGGCGTGCCGCCCAAGCGCGAGGACAAGATCTCGACCTGGCTGATCAAGGAGCCGACGCCAGACGGTGACCGCGTCCGTGTCGCCGCGCATGGCGAAAAGGGCGCCGACCACGCCGTCTCCTATTACCGTATCATCGAACAGGCGGCGCAGACGATGACCTGGCTGGAAATGGAGCCCTACACGGGCCGCACGCACCAGCTTCGTGTCCATGCCGCTTACATCGGCTGCCCGATCCTGGGCGATCCGAAGTATTTCGAGGCCGACACCAACTGGGATTTCCCCGGCGGCATTCAAAACCGCCTGCACCTGCATGCGCGCCGCATCATCATTCCGCATCCCGACAAGGGCGTCATCGATGTCACCGCGCCAATGCCGCCGCATATGCGCCAGAGCTGGAACCTGATCGGCTTCGACGACGCCAGCGCGGAGGATTGATCGTGAGCGGCGTCGCCGACACGCTCGCCACCGATACGCTTGATCGCCGCGACACGGTTGACCTGGCGGCCGCCGCCATCATGGTCGGCCTGACCTTTTCCTGGGGGCTGAACTACGTCGCCGCCAAGATCTCCTACGCCGGCTACGATCCGGTCTTCCTGTCGATCGCGCGCTCGATCATCGGCGGTCTTTGCGTCTTCGGCTGGTGCCGGTGGCGCGGCATAGCGCTTTTCACCCGTGATGGAACATTGCTCGCCGGCATCGTGGTGGGCGCGCTTTTCGGCATCGAGTTCCTTTGCCTTTATGTCGGTCTGGAGCACACCACCGTTGCCCGCAACACGCTGCTGGTCAACACAATGCCGTTCTGGATGCTGCTCGGCGGCCATTTCCTGCTCGGCGAGCAGATCACCCTGCGCAAGTTCCTTGGCCTGCTGCTGGCGTTTGCCGGCCTTGCCGCGGTTTTTTCCGACAAGCTCGGTGGTGGCGGAGACATGTTGTTCGGCGATCTCCTGAGTCTTGGCTCCGGATTTTTCTGGGCCTTGACCAACATTCTCATCAAGCGCTCGAAGCTGGTCGAGGCGAGTGCTGAAAAACTTCTGCTCTATCAGCTCGCCGGTGCTGCAATCGTCGGCATATTGGTGCTGCCTCTCGCCGGTCCGCCTGTTCGCGACCCGACCGTGCTGCCGACTTTGGCTCTGCTTTTCCAGGCGGTCTACATTGTCGCCTTCACCTATGTGCTGTGGTTCTGGCTGCTGCGGCGCTATCCGGCGTCAGGCCTGTCCAGTTTCACCTTCCTGTCGCCGGTTTTCGGCGTTTTGTGCGGCGCCATGTTCTTGAATGAGCCACTGACCATGCGCATTTTTCTGGCACTTGGACTGATTGCCGCCGGCCTGATCATCGTCAACCGGCCGGTGCGCAAGCTGACGCCGGTGTGAGAGAGACTTTTATGCGTGATATCCTCAACGACCTCGAAGCGGGCAAATATCTTTCCGATCCGGATCCGGTGCGTCGCGCCCAGATCCAGATGAAGACGCATCTGCCTAAGCGCTTCTACAAGACCGTCTCGGTCGCGCCGGTGGACGATGGCTTTGCCGTGCATCTCGACGGCAAGCCGGTGCGCACGCCGGGCAAGGCGCTGCTGGCACTGCCGACCGAGGCTGCGGCAGCGCTCGTCGCCGACGAGTTCGCCGCACAGGGCGAGACCATTGATCCGGTGACCATGCCGGTGATGCGGCTTGTGAACACCGCCATCGATGGCGTCGCCAGCGACCCGCAGGCGGTGCTGGAAGACATTCTGCGCTTCGCCTCATCCGATCTGCTCTGTTACCGCGCCGACGCGCCGCAGGGGCTGGTGGAGCGGCAGAACCAGCATTGGGACCCGGTGATCGACTGGGCGAGGGCGGCGCTCGGGGCTCGCTTCAATCTCGCCGAGGGGATCATCCATGTCGAGCAGCCACGCGAAAGCATCGCCGTGCTGGGCAGCCATCTTGCCCAGCGCGCCGACCCGCTTCGGCTCGCCGCCATCCATGTGATGACCTCGCTGACCGGCTCGGCGCTGCTGGCGCTGGCTGTCGATTTTGGCGAACTCGACGTTGAGGTTGCCTGGGCCGCTGCTCATGTCGACGAGGACTGGCAGATCGAGCATTGGGGGCAGGACGCCGAGGCCGTCGCGCGCCGCGCGGCTCGCAAGCGCGACATGATGGCCGCCATCGGCGTGCTCGAAGCGCTCAAGGGCTGACGGGTTTTGCCGCTCGCTCGCTTCATCCCGCAGCGCACCTAATACCAAAGTCATAATCCCAAAGACGCGCTGCCTTTGCCGGGCGCTTTCTGTCATTTTTTCCGTGATGGCTGCTTGAGTCCGCGTTCGGAGGAGAACACGGACATTGACCCGCAGCATCGAGGACAAGGGTCTCACGGGAGGACAACTCAATGGCAATCGCATCGACCGCCGGCGGAGCAAGCCGCGGCATGACGCGGGAGGAGAAGAAAGTCATCTTCGCTTCCTCGCTCGGCACCGTTTTCGAATGGTATGATTTCTATCTCTACGGCTCGCTGGCAGTGTTCATTGGTTCGACGTTTTTCAGTCCAACCATCCCGGAAGCGACTCGCAACATCTTCGCGCTGCTGGCTTTCGCCGCAGGCTTCCTGGTGCGTCCGTTCGGCGCGCTGCTGTTCGGCCGCATCGGCGACCTTGTCGGCCGTAAATATACCTTCCTCGTCACCATGACGATCATGGGCCTGTCGACCTTCCTGGTCGGCTTGCTGCCTGGTTATGCGACCTTGGGCATCGCTGCTCCCGTGATCCTGATTATCCTGCGCATGCTGCAGGGCCTGGCGCTCGGTGGTGAATATGGTGGCGCGGCGACCTATGTCGCAGAGCATGCTCCCAACGACCGCCGCGGCTTCTACACGTCATGGATCCAGACGACGGCGACGCTCGGCCTGTTCCTGTCACTGATCGTCATCCTGATCGTGCAGGCATCACTGAGCAAGGAAAGCTACGCCGCCTGGGGTTGGCGCATTCCTTTCATCGTCTCCTTCCTGCTGCTCGCCGTTTCAGTCTGGATCCGGCTGTCTCTCTCCGAGTCCCCGACCTTCCAGAAGATGAAGGACGAAGGCAAGGGCTCCAAGGCGCCACTTTCGGAAGCCTTTGGCCAGTGGAAGAATGCCAAGATCGCCATCCTGGCGCTGCTCGGCCTCACCGCCGGCCAGGCCGTGGTCTGGTACAACGGCCAGTTCTACGCGCTGTTCTTCCTGACCAACGTGCTCAAGGTCGATGCGCAGTCGGTCAACATCATGATCGCCATCGCACTGGCGATCGGTTCGATCTTCTTTGTCGTCTTCGGTTGGCTCTCCGACAAGATCGGCCGCAAGCCAATCATCATGGCGGGCCTTGCCTTGGCGATTGTCTGCACCTTCCCGCTGTTCAAGGCGCTGACCTGGGCTGCCAATCCGGCGCTTGCCACGGCCCAGCAGAACACGCGGGCGACGGTGACGGCTGCACCTGGCGACTGCAAGTTCCAGTTCAATCCGGTCGGCACGGCGAAGTTCACGACATCCTGCGATATCGCGACTTCGTTCCTGACCAAGAACTCGGTTCCCTATGATGTGGTGTCGACGGCCGTGGCCGGAACACCCGCATCGGTCAAGATCGGCAACGAGTCGGTGGACTCTTACGACGCTGTCGCCGCTGGCGATCAGGCCAAGGCCAAGGACGCAGCCTTCGTGAAAGCCGTCAACATATCGTTGCGGGACGGCGGCTATCCGCTGAAGCGCGCGGCAATCAAGGTTGCGGACCAGAAGCTCGACGCGTTTGTCGCCGCCAACCCGGAACTGAAGCTGGACGCCGCCGCCATCCGCGCCGGTGAGAAGGCGACGGTGCCGATCGACCAGGCGGTCAAGGACAAGCTGCTGACCACCGACGAGGCAGCGGGCGCACCCGAAGTGACCGTCTACAATATTCCGGGCGGCGGCGCGTTCGCCATGTTCGCCGATCCGGCGGCCGTGAACTGGCCAATGACGATCGGCATCCTGTTCATCTTGATCCTGTTCGTGACCATGGTGTACGGGCCGATCGCGGCGATCCTGGTCGAGATGTTCCCGACCCGCATTCGCTACACCGGCATGTCGCTGCCCTATCACATCGGCAATGGTTGGTTCGGCGGCCTGCTGCCGGCCACGGTGTTCGCGCTCAGTGCCTACAAAGGCGACATCTACTACGGCCTTTGGTATCCGGTGGTGATCGCGGCGATAACGCTGGTCATCGGCATGATCTTCGTCAAGGACACGCTTGGCACTGACCTGCACGCCAAGGAATAGGCAGCCCCGGCGTTCAAAAGAAAGCCCGGCGCGAGCAATCGCGCCGGGCTTTTTCTTTTCAGGCCAATTCGTTGATGAGGGCCGATTGCCCCTGTTGTCAGCTCTTGTGGCCCTGGGTCTCTTCCTCGATGGCCGCATCGTGATACCAGCCGTCGCCGAAATCCGTCCGCACACCGCGCAGCGAGGCAAGCTCTGCCGCAAACTTAGCCTTGCCGCTCAAATTTGAGGCAGCGACGCGCGCTGCTGCCGGGAACATCAGAATTTTGGCCGACGGTCGCGTGGAAATGATTTCCATTGTCGGGCTCCTTTCTTCTGCCGAAGCTTGTCGATTCAACTTGATCCGAAGATAAGGTCTGCAATCAAGTTAGGCAATATGCCCACGAAAAGATCAGTATTTGCCTAATATTTGTGCGTATTGCGGCTGTGATCGATCCGAACGCATTGTTTAGGCGGCTTGCCAACTTCAAGCGAGTGCCACGTCAATTTTGCCGCACCCTCCAGGCCAAGAGTGGCACGCGAATTGCATTTTAAGGATCCGGCAGGGCCGGCTGCTGATGGCAGACGCATGTCGACGCCGTTCAGTGTTCGGTGATCAAGCAACGAGAGGCTAGAATGACGAAATACAAGCTCGAGTACATTTGGCTCGATGGATACACCCCGGTCCCCAACCTTCGCGGCAAGACGCAGATCAAGGAATTCGCCGAATTCCCTGATCTCGAGCAGCTGCCGCTGTGGGGCTTCGATGGTTCCTCGACCCAGCAGGCCGAAGGCCACAGCTCCGACTGCGTGCTGAAGCCGGTCGCGGTCTATCCGGATCCCGCCCGCACCAACGGCGTGCTCGTCATGTGCGAAGTCATGATGCCCGATGGTGTCACGCCGCATGCCTCCAACAAGCGCGCCACCATCCTCGATGACGAGGGCGCCTGGTTCGGCTTCGAGCAGGAATACTTCTTCTATAAGGACGGCCGCCCGCTCGGCTTCCCCGAGAGCGGCTATCCCGCACCGCAGGGCCCGTACTACACCGGCGTCGGCTATTCCAATGTCGGCTCCGTCGCACGCCAGATCGTCGAGGAGCATCTCGATCTCTGTCTCGCCGCCGGCATCAACCACGAAGGCATCAACGCCGAAGTGGCCAAGGGCCAGTGGGAATTCCAGATTTTCGGCAAGGGCTCCAAGAAGGCTGCCGACCAGATGTGGATGGCCCGCTATTTGATGCAGCGCCTGACCGAGAAATACGGCATCGACATCGAATATCACTGCAAGCCGCTCGGCGACACCGACTGGAACGGTTCGGGCATGCACGCCAACTTCTCGACCGCTTATATGCGCGAAGTCGGCGGCAAAGCCTATTTCGAAGCGCTGATGGCGGCCTTCGACAAGAACCTGATGGATCACATCGCCGTCTACGGTCCCGACAACGACAAGCGCTTGACCGGCAAGCACGAGACCGCGCCGTGGAACAGGTTCTCCTATGGCATCGCCGACCGTGGCGCCTCGATCCGCGTGCCGCATTCCTTCATCAAGAGCGACTACAAGGGCTATCTGGAAGACCGCCGTCCGAACTCACAGGGCGACCCCTACCAGATCGCCTCCCAGATACTGAAGACGATCGCGTCGGTGCCGGCAAGCGCCCAGGTTTCGGCCGCCGCGTAAGCATTTCGGTATAGATGACAAGAAAGCCCCGGCATTGAACTGACCCCCGAAAGTTGGACGCAACCTTCGGGGGCCAGTTCACAGGTCGGGGTTCTTTTTTGCCGCCACCCGACAGATCGCATCTGGGGCCAAAAGCACCCAGAAAAAGTCAGGCAATTCTGGCGGCCGCAAATCGCGCCGGAGTCCGGCCGCCGCCACGTGCGTTTCCGGCGATCACGTGTCAGAAAGCCCGGAAAACCGCCTTTTCCAGCGCTTATCTGCGGTCAGGACCCTTCCATAAGCACCTGTTCATGCAACGAAATCGGCCATCCACAGCCAGGTTGGCGGCGTTGACAGGTCGCAGTGCAGCATGCGTATTCGCAGGCCTTGGGGTTACGTCACGCAATGCTGTTCGGACGGGCGGGGTTTTCTTGAACGGCGGCATTGGCGGGGGCGCCGGACGAGCGGTCACTGTAGCCTGAGACAGTGCTCCGCTCGCTCCTGGCTTCATTGTTCGTGATCCAACAATGATCACTTTCCATCCATCGGACTTTGCTGAGCCCGGGACTGACGTCACCGGATTGGATCGCGCGCTCACGAACCGAGGCATCCGCACGATCGTCGAAAACTCAACGCAGATACGCTCATGTCCAGCCGGCGCGTGCGAGCGGGCCGATCGGTAGACACGACCATCTGAGCGCAGCAAAAAGCCCTTGAAAGAGGGAAATCTTTCAAGGGCTTGAATATTGGATTGAATCTTAGTCGGAGATGAATCTCAGACGGAGTAGTACATGTCGTACTCGACCGGATGCGGGGTCATTTCGAAGCGCATCACTTCGGCCATCTTCAGCTCGATATAGCTGTCGATCTGGTCGTCGTCGAAGACGCCGCCGGCTTTCAGGAAGCCGCGATCCTTGTCGAGGCTCTGCAGCGCCTCACGCAGCGAACCGCAGACGGTCGGGATCTTCTTCAGTTCCTTCGGCGGAAGGTCGTAAAGATCCTTGTCCATCGGCTGGCCGGGATGGATCTTGTTCTTGATGCCGTCGAGGCCGGCCATGAGCAGCGCAGCGAAGCCGAGATAGGGGTTCGCGCCCGGATCGGGGAAGCGGACCTCGACGCGCTTGGCCTTCGGCGACGAGCCGAACGGGATGCGGCAGGACGCCGAGCGGTTGCGCGCCGAATAGGCGAGCAGCACCGGCGCTTCGTAACCCGGCACCAGACGCTTGTAGGAGTTGGTCAGCGGATTGGTGAAGGCGTTGATCGCCTTGGCGTGCTTGATGATGCCGCCAATGTAGAACAGGCAGCTTTCCGACAGGCCGGCATATTCATTGCCGGCGAAGGTCGGCTTGCCGTTCTTCCAGATCGACATGTGGACGTGCATGCCCGAGCCGTTGTCGCCGAAGATCGGCTTCGGCATGAAGGTCGCCGTCTTGCCGTAGGCATTGGCGACCTGGTGCACGACGTATTTGTAGATCAGCATCTTGTCGGCGTTGCGCACCAGCGCGTCGAACTTGATGCCGAGTTCGTGCTGGGCAGCCGCCACCTCGTGATGGTGCTTTTCCACACGCACGCCCATTTCGGCGAGCACGGTCAGCATTTCGGAGCGCATGTCCTGCGCGCTGTCGATCGGCGGCACCGGGAAGTAGCCGCCCTTGACACGCGGACGGTGGCCGAGATTGCCGGTCTCATAGTCGGTGTCGTCATTCGACGGCAGTTCGGTCGAGTCGAGCTTGAAGCCGGTGTTGTAGGGGTCGGCCTTGTACTTCACGTCGTCGAAAACGAAGAACTCGGCTTCCGGGCCGACATAGATGGTGTCGCCGATGCCTTCCGCCTTCATGTAGGCCTCGGCCTTCTTGGCCGTACCGCGCGGATCGCGGTTGTAGGATTCACCCGAAACCGGATCGAGGATGTCGCACAGGATGACCATGGTCGACTGCGCGAAGAACGGGTCCATATGGACCGTCTCCGGATCGGGCATCAGCACCATGTCGGACTCATTGATGGCCTTCCAGCCGGCAATCGACGAGCCGTCGAACATCACGCCATCGGCGAACATGTCTTCCTCGACCTCGATGACATCCATCGTCACGTGCTGCAGCTTGCCCTTCGGGTCTGTGAAGCGCAGGTCGACGAATTTCACGTCGTTGTCCTTGATCTGCTTCATGATGTCTTTGGCTGTCGTCATGTCATGTATCCCTGTTTGATGACGTTTTTTGATGATGACGTTTTCAGGAGGATGGCCGGGTCAGGTCAGACCGCGTCCATGCCCGTTTCGCCGGTGCGGATTCGCACAACTTCCTCGATATTGGAAACGAAGATCTTGCCGTCGCCGATACGGCCGGTCTGGGCCGCCTTGCGGATGGCCTCGATCGCACCTTCGACCGCGTCATCGCCGAGCACGACCTCGATCTTCACCTTGGGCAGGAAGTCGACGACATATTCGGCGCCGCGGTAGAGTTCGGTATGACCCTTCTGGCGACCGAAGCCTTTTGCTTCGGTGACTGTGATGCCCTGCAGTCCGGCCTCCTGAAGCGCTTCCTTCACTTCGTCCAGCTTGAATGGCTTGATGATCGCTTCGATCTTTTTCATGTAAAAAGTGGCCTCCACTGCCAAAAAAACGGGTTGTGAGCCCCCGCTTGCGCCTCCATCTAGCACGAACTGTGCCAATTGGACGGATTCGAAGCGGTCTCATACGATTTCAAAGCCGCGCCGCGCCGGGATGCAAATTCGCGTCATTCGCTGCACCGGAAGCGGCATGGGCTGCCGGAGCCTACACAGCGCTAGCACCCACGTCTGCGCAAAAATTAGGCATATTGCCTATCCCTCAGGCAATTTGTGTCTGCGATGCCCTCATGCCGACGATATGGCTGCGAATCTCGGCAACTCCCCTTTGTTTGCTTCGGATCGAAAATTGGACAATGCTTGATCGAATGCGGATCGGCAATCCATGAGCAACGAACTTCTTGTCCCCGCCGAAATGAGCGAGGCGGATCGGCTGACGATCGTCGCCGGTCCAGCCGACGGCATCGGCCTGATGCGGCGCGCGGGTGAGGCGGTTGCGGCCGAGGTTCTCAAGCGTTATCCCTCGGCCACGCACGTCCATGTGCTGTGCGGCCCCGGCAACAATGGCGGCGATGGCTATGTCGTCGCCCGCATCCTGGCCGCCAGCGGCGTCGGCACAACGATCTGGGCATCCGGAGCGCCGGGGTCGGAAAGCGATGCGGCGCTCGCCGCCGCGGAATGCCCGATCAAGCCCCGGCCGCTGTCTGGTTTCGACGCCGGGTCTGGCTCGATCGTGGTCGACGCGCTCTATGGGGCAGGGCTGTCCAAGCCGCTGTCCGGCGATGCCGCGAAAGCCGTCGATACCGTAACAGCCCTGCGCCTGCCCGTGGTCGCGGTCGACCTGCCGTCGGGCGTTTCAGGAACCAGCGGCGAAATATTGGGCAGGGCGTTTCGCGCCGAGGTCACCGTCACCTTCGCACGGAAAAAGCCTGGCCACCTGCTGCTGCCGGGACGCGGGCAATGCGGTGAAATCGTGCTCGCCGATATCGGCATCGGCGACGGCATCATCGCCCAGCTCGCTGTGTCGACCTTCGAAAATGTGCCGGACCTGTGGTTGCAGGAATTTCCCATGCCGGCGGTGGACGCGCACAAATACAAGCGTGGCCATGTCGGCGTCTTTTCCGGCGGACCGAGCGCGACCGGCGCGGCCCGGCTGTCGGCGCTCGCTGCCGCCAGAAGCGGGGCAGGGGCCGTCACCGTGCTGTCGCCAGCCAATGCCATGCAGGTGAACGCGACACACCTGACCTCGATCATGCTGCGCAGGACTGACGACGTCGAGGACATCAAGGCGTTTGTCGGCGAACGTCGGCCGTCGGCTTTTGTTCTCGGACCCGGCTTTGGTGTTGGTGAAGGAACTCGGGCCTTCGCGCTTGCGCTTCTCGGCTCTCGCCGACCGCAGGACGCCTCCGCAGGGGTCGAAGGCCTTGTGTTCGACGCCGACGCGATCACTTCGTTTCGCGAGGCTCCCGACGTCTTGTTCCAAGCCGCCCGTCAGCCCAACGCACCGACTCTGGTGATGACACCGCATGACGGTGAGTTCGGCCGACTGTTCCCCGATATCGCCGGGGACAAGACCCTGTCCAAGCTGGCCAAGGCGCGTGCCGCCGCAGCACGGGCCAATGCGGTCATCGTCTATAAGGGCGCCGACACGGTGATTGCTGCGCCTGATGGCATGGCGGCGATCAATTCCAACGGCGCGCCGTGGCTGGCCACAGCCGGGTCAGGCGATGTGCTGTCGGGCATCATTGCCGGTCTGCTGGCGCAAGGCATGCCGCCCTTCGAGGGCACCTGTGCGGCGGTGTGGTTGCATGCCGAAGCCGGCAGCCGGTTCGGCCCCGGCCTGATCGCCGAGGATCTGCCGCTGGCGCTGGTGTCGGTGTTGCGCGAACTCTTCGACGCGCGCACGGCTGCTCAATGAGCCGCGCCCTGATTCTGTTGCTCGCCGCTCTCTTTGGCGCCTTCATGGCATCGACGGCGCGCGCCGAAGGTCCTGTGACCGTCGTCGATAATCCGGCGGTGCTCGCCGCGCTCGATGCCAAGGGTTTCGCCTTCGCCGACGTTTTCGGGGTCGACGGCGAGGACGATCTGAAGACGCTCTACGACGAGACGCCGGCCTATCACGCCATCGTCGAAACGGTAGCCTCTGATGTTGCGGCGCTGCGGGCCGACATGAAGGCCGGCGGGCGGCCGCTCTACGAGGTCACCGACGGCAATGTCGGCCGCATCATGGACATGCGCTGGCTGAAGACCGATGCCGCGCGTTTCCGGCTGGTCGGCGTCGTCAACCGGCTCGACCGTCGCGACTTCGCTATGCTGCAGGACGACAAGAGCTGCGGCGAGGTGCGCTTCATCTACCGCCTGGCCTACAGTTTTCGCAAAAACGGCAAGCTGCTGGCATCGCGCCTGCCGTTCAATTTCAATGCCGTCTACAGCGCCGCACCCGATGCCGATGGCGGCTGCGTCGGGGTTGCCGGGCGCTGGACGCCCCAGCTTGACGAGAACGTCGATGCCGGCTGGCTGACGGGCGGGCCGCTGGAGAAGGCCGGGCTGACCTTCAAGCAGCTGGAGCTCAACGCGCAGGTGGTGCGCTTTCCCTCCGGCCAGGAAACCGAGTTCGGCGGGCAGGCTGCCTATCTCATGCGGATATTCGGCATCGATGGTGCTGATATCAGCGAGAAGCCGCTGGAGAACACGCCCGATACCGAACGGCTCTCGCAGGACGCGGCGCTGAAGGCACGGCTCGCCGCCTATGTCGGCACCAACCTGCCGGCGGTCGACGAAGGCGTCTATGAAATCCCCGACGAGTTCCTGGCCAGGAAAATCATCTCATGGTCGACTTTCGGCAGTGCAAGGCGGGCCAATCATCCGTTTACGCAACTATTCCAATCCAAGGAATTCGCACCGCTCGATTATTCCACGCTGAAACTCGTGCGCACGCCGGAAGCGCTGATCGAGCGGCTGGACAACGGCGCCTGCCAGGGCTGCCATCAGGCCGGTTCCACCGCCGGTTTCCATTTCATCGGGCTCGACGACAAGACGACGTCGCCGCTCAATCGCATCGAGGTGGGTATTTCGCCGCATCTTCATGCCGAGATTCCGCGCCGCCAGGCCTGGCTTCGCGCCACGACCGAAGGCAAGCAGCCGAATCGCTTCCGTCCGCTCTCCTTTGCGCCGCCGGCGGCCTGGACGGACGCTGGCGCGGTCGACTACGCACCGGCCGAGATGGCGATGCCCTGCCTGATGCCGGAAGACGCCGCCCGCTTCGGCGCGACCTGGCAATGCGGCGGCGACACCGTCTGCACGCCACTGGCCACCGCTTCAGGCGTGCACACCAAACTGGCGCAGTGCCTGCTTCCGAAGGACAGCGAAAAGATGTTTTCCGGGCATCCATGCCTGACCGGCTCGATCGCCAGCAACGCGGCGCAGCCTTTCAACGACCGCTACAGCATATCGGGCCAGTTCGCGGCCTTCGCACCGGAGGTCTCGCGCACCGCTTACACCTGCCGCCCGCCGAAGATCGGCGTGCCCGGCGGAATCGCCTATCGCGGCTGCGACGACAAGGACCGTACATTTGCCGCCTTCAAGGCCGGCAAGCCGATGCCGAACGAGATCTGCGGCCTGGTCGGCGGCAAGAAATTCGACATCTGCGTGGCCACCAACAACTTCGATCAATGCCTTGGCGGCGCCGTCAATCGCGGCAACCGGCCGGCCTGCTCGGCCGATCATTTCTGCCGCGAGGACTATATGTGCCAGTCGCTGCCGCCGGACACGCCGGGCATCGGCAAGGTCAGAGGCATCGGCTTCTGCTCGCCGACCTACTTCATCTTCCAGATGCGCATCGACAACCACGCAACGCCATGGGGCAGCCCTGTCCGCGCCACCATGGGGGCGGGGTTCGGCGCGGCGGAAGAGGAATGAGCTGCCGACGTCTCACAGCGGGATGTTGTCGTGCTTCTTCCAGGGGTTCTGCATATCCTTGTTGCGCAGCATGCGCAGCGCTCGCGCAATACGGCGGCGGGTCGAGTGCGGCATGATCACCTCATCGACATAACCGCGTTCGGCGGCGACGAAGGGCGACAGGAAGCGATCCTCGTAGGCCTTTGTATGGGCTGCGATCTTTTCGGCGTCACCGATGTCCTTGCGATAGATGATCTCGACCGCCCCCCTGGCGCCCATTACCGCGATCTGCGCCGTTGGCCAGGCATAGTTCATGTCGCCACGCAGATGTTTTGAGGCCATCACGTCATAGGCGCCGCCATAGGCTTTTCTGGTGATGACGGTGATCTTCGGCACGGTGGCCTCGGCATAGGCGAACAGGAGTTTCGCGCCGTGCTTGATCAGCCCGCCATATTCCTGCGCGGTGCCGGGCAGGAAGCCGGGAACGTCGACGAAGGTGACGATGGGAATAGAAAAACAGTCGCAGAAGCGCACGAACCGCGCCGCCTTGCGGCTGGCGTCCGAATCGAGCACGCCGGCCAGCATCATCGGCTGGTTGGCGACGAAGCCGACCGTGCGGCCCTCGACGCGTCCGAAGCCGGTGACGATGTTTTTGGCGAAATTCTGCTGGATCTCGAAGAAGTCGCCTTCGTCGGCGACCTTCATGATCAGTTCCTTGATGTCGTAGGGCTTGTTGGCGTTGTCGGGAATCAGCCGGTCGAGCGACAGATCATGGTCGGTGACCGACTGGTAGCATTCGATCTCGGGAAGCTCCGATGTGTTGGAAGCCGGCAGCAGGTCGACCAGCCGGCGCATCTGCAGCAGCGCCTCGACGTCATTGTCATAGGCGCCGTCGGCAATCGAGGATTTCGTCGTGTGGACGGAGGCACCGCCAAGGCTCTCGGCGGTCACCGTCTCGTTGGTCACGGTCTTCACCACATCGGGCCCGGTGACGAACATGTAGGAGGTGTCGCGCACCATGAAGATGAAGTCGGTCATGGCAGGCGAATAGACGTCGCCGCCGGCGCAAGGCCCCATGATGACGGAAATCTGCGGAATGACGCCGGAGGCAAGCACGTTGCGCTGAAAGATCTCGGCGTAGCCGCCGAGTGCCGCCACGCCTTCCTGGATGCGCGCGCCGCCGGCGTCATAGAGGCCGATGATCGGCGCGCGGTTGCGCAGCGCCATCTCCTGCACCTTGATGACCTTCTCGGCATGCGCTTCCGACAGCGAGCCACCGAACACGGTGAAATCCTTGGCGAAGAGATAGACCGGGCGGCCGTTGACTGTGCCCCAGCCGGTGACCACGCCGTCGCCGGCGATCTTCGTCTTCTCCATGCCGAAATCGGTCGAGCGGTGCTCGACATACATGTCGAATTCCTCGAACGAGCCCTCGTCGAGAAACACCTCGATGCGTTCGCGCGCGGTAAGCTTGCCCTTCTTGTGCTGGGCGTCGATGCGCGCCTGGCCGCCGCCCATGCGGGCGATGTCGCGGCGGCGCTCGAGTTCCTTCAGCACGTCTTTCATCGATACCTCCCAGGCCAGCGGCATTTCGTGGTAATCGCGCCGGCAAGCGAGCGCAAGCGCCGCTTGCGCCAGGGGTTTTTGCTGCGCTGCAACATGAAGCCCCTTGCATTCCGAGGCGAACTCAGCCATATGCAGCCCATAGGCGCTTGGGCCGGGAACGAATCCGGCCTTCTCGACGAATGAGACTGGTTGCGTCTGTTTTCCCTCTTTCCGGTATATCGGCCCTCTTTCCGGTACATCACAAAGCGGCGAAAAAGCCCCGTGGCATGATGCCTGCGGGCACGACAGCGCAGCCGAGTGGACGTTACCGTCCGCCCGCCTTGTCGTTCCATATCAAATTTTCGACGGCAGGTTGCGCCCTGTCGCCATCGATGTTTGCGGCCAGAAGCCGCGTGAAAGAAGATTATTTTGACCAACGAAAACACTTTACCCGGTAGCAACACTGCGGAACTCACCGGTTTCGCGGCACTGGGTATTACGGGTGCGCTGCTCAAGGCCACCCATGCCGCCGGTTTCACCGAACCGAAGCCTATCCAGGCGCAGGCGATCCCGCCGCAGATGGAAGGCCGTGACATTTTCGGCATCGCCCAGACCGGCTCGGGCAAGACCGCGGCCTTCGCGCTGCCGATCCTGTCGAAGATCATTGCACTCGGCACCAAGCGCCGGCCGAAGACGGCGCGTGCGCTGATTCTGGCGCCGACGCGCGAACTCGCCGTGCAGATCGAAGACACGATCAAGATCCTCGCCAAGGGCGCTCATGTCTCGACTGCGCTCGTGCTCGGCGGCGTCTCCCGCTTCAGCCAGGTGAAGAAGGTTGCTCCCGGCGTCGACATCCTGATCGCCACGCCCGGTCGGTTGACCGACCTGGTGCGCGAGGGCGACCTCGTGCTTGCCGACACCAAATGGCTGGTGCTCGACGAAGGCGACCGCATGCTCGACATGGGCTTCATCAACGACGTCAAGCGCATCGCCAAGGCGACCGCGCCCGATCGTCAGACGGTGCTGTTCTCGGCGACCATGCCCAATGAAATAGCCGAACTGGCCAAGGGCCTCTTGAAGAACCCGATCCGTGTCGAAGTTGCGCCGCAAAGCACGGCGGCGGCCGAGATCGTGCAGGGCGTCGTCTTTGCCCGCACCAAGCAGAAGCGCCAGGTGCTGTCGACAATGCTTGCCGATGAGGCGATGAAGTCCGTCATCATCTTTTCGCGCACCAAGCATGGTGCCGATAGGGTGACCAAGGACCTCGAGCGCGACGGCTTCAAGGCCGCCGTCATCCATGGCAACAAGTCGCAGAATGCCCGCCAGAAGGCGCTCAACGATTTCCGCGAGGGTTCGGTGCGCATTCTGGTGGCGACCGACATTGCGGCGCGTGGCATCGACGTGCCCGGCATCAGCCATGTCGTGAATTTCGACCTGCCGGACGAAGCGGAAAGCTACGTTCACCGCATCGGCCGCACCGGCCGCAACGGCATGGACGGCATCGCGATCACGCTTTGCGATCCTTCCGAGAACAGCAAGCTGCGCCAGGTCGAGCGCATCATCCGCACCAAGCTGCCGATCGTTGCCGACCATCTCGGCAGCCCCGATCCGCAGCGCAATCCGGCTGAAAAGAACGAGCGCTTCGAGCCGGCCAATGATCGCAACGACCGCAATGGTCGTCGCGACGGCAGGCGGCCCGGCGGCGAGAACAAAGGCAACGGCTTTGCCAAGAAACGCTTCGGCGACAAGCCGGCCTTCGCTGGCGAACGCAAGCCGGAAGGCGCCAAGCCTGCCTTCAAAGGCAACAACAAGCGCCGCTTCGGCGGCAAGCGTCCGGCGGCGCGGGCGGCGTAAGCCAGACCGCGTTGTAATCAGTCAGGCTCAGCCTGGCTGATTGCCGAGACAGACCAAGGAAAGGGCGGCCGAAGCGATGCTTCGGTCGCCCTTTTTTCGTCTGCTTACTTGACCACCGCCTCGACCCAGACGGCAATCCTTTGCGCCAGAAATTCCGTGGTCGATGGCGACAGCGCGTCGCCGGCGATGACGTGATTGTCCGGGTCGCCCGTGTCGTCGACCGGAACCAGTTCATGCGGCGCGCCCCAGCGTCCGGCAATCTCGCGGGTGCGGTCGGGCCGCACCACTTTGTCCGAATCCGAAAAGATGAACAGGGCAGGGATGGTCGCCTTCTCAACCGGTGCGCCATAGGCAAGCTCGGTCAGCGCCTGCATCGGCAAGGTCGCCTCGATCGGGTAGCGGGTGGTCCAGAATTTTTCATGCAGCGCGTTGCGTGGCACGAAGCTGTGTTCCTTGCCGGCCACCAGCCTGGCGATCTGTTTGCCCCATGGCATGGTCAGGATCTCGGCGCCGGACGCCTTCACGCCGAAATTCGGCGAGATGAACGCGATCGCCGCCACCCCGTCCGATGCACCCGGCTGCGTTGCCGCCCATACCGCCAGTGAGCCGCCGGTCGAGGTGCAGATGACGATCACCTTGTCGCCGATCGCCCGGCCGACGGCGATCGCTTCCTCATAGTCGTTGATCCAGGCATTGATGCTGCCTTGCGTCATCGCCGCGCCGTCCTGCCCATGACCGGTAAGGCGGGTATAGAAGAGATTGGCGTCGAGCTGGTCGGCCACGTCGTCGGGCAGCGGGCGGACCTCACCCTTCGATGCGGAAAAGCCGTGGATGTAGACGATCGACAGCGGCGTCCTGGCATGCACCATCGGATTGGCCCAGACGATCTCCTTCTCCAGCCCGTCGCGGATTCCGGGTACAGCGGTTTCCACCTTTGCCACATAGGCCTGCGGATCGTCGCCGATGACCGAGGGATCGAAACGGATCGTTGTGTCGACGGGAACGCGTGGGCCGAACACGAAGGCCAGTGCGAGGATGGCGACAAGGCCCAGCACAGCAAGCACGATCCGTCGCCCCATCGCAGACTCCACGCAACACTATCTCAACCTATGGCGGCGGCCACCAACAGGCAACGCCGGCCTGAAAAGGGGTATCTATTCGATTGGTGGCTTGCGGTCGTAGTGCAGCGGCCGCGCCTTCCAGCTGGTCGTCAGGCTGATCACCCCTCTGCACAGCGGCCTCGGCAGCAGGCTGAGCAGTTTCAGGGGCCAGCTTGTCCGGCGCGGGAAGGTGACTTCGAAGCCGCCGGACTTGATGCCTCGCGCCATGCGGCGCGACGCGCGGCTGACCGGCATCAGTCCCGGCATCGGCAGCATGTTCTTCTCGGTCAGCGGGGTGTCGATGAAGCCAGGATTGAACACCTGGATGCGCACGTTCATCTTGTCGAAATCATACTTCAGCGACTCGGCCAGGATGTTGATTGCCGCCTTGGTGCCGCCATAGGCGGCCGTTGTCGGCCAGCCGAAATAGGACGTGACGGAGCCGACCAGCACGACATGGCCGCGCGCCCGCACACGCATGCGTTCGATGACGGGCACCAGGCCATTGATAATGCCGAAATAGTTGACCTCGAAGGTCCGGCGAAAATCGTTGACGACCAGATTTTCGCCCGGCGTCGATATGTAGTTCCCGGCATTGAAGACGGCGAGCACGATGGGACCGAGCTCCTTCTCGATCGCGGCGACGGTTCTTGCCATTCGCGGCTCGTCGGTGACGTCGCAGGGAAAGGCCGTGACACTGCCCGGCATCTGCGCGGTCTCGACGACAAGCGTGTCGATCGGATCGTCGTCGAGCGCTGTCACCGCCACGGCATAGCCCTGGGACGCTAGATCCCTGGCCAGCGCTCGGCCGATGCCGCTTGAGCCGCCTGTGATCCAGGCGACGCCGTGCTTCGGGTTGGCCCGATAGAGTGTCATGCTGCGCCCTGTCGACTTGTTGGTGATTTGCTCTAGCGAGGAAGAAATCGAATGAAAAGCCGCTTTTCAACGTCAGCTGGAAATGAACAGTGGCGCAAGAGGTCTGTCTCGGGAAGCGTTGACGCAACTACAGTGCCGCAAATGCGACTGGACCAGACAAATTCTTGCCTTGAAACCGAAGCTTCGGGTTTCTAGGGTTTCGGCGCACGCACACAAGGAATCCTGAATGCCCCGTTCTGTGATCGACGCGATCGGCAACACGCCTCTGATCCGCCTCAACAAAGCTTCTGAACAAACCGGTTGCGAGATCCTGGGCAAGGCCGAATTCATGAATCCGGGCCAGTCGGTCAAGGATCGCGCCGGTCTGTTCATCATCCGCGACGCCGAGCAGCGCGGGCTGCTGAAGCCGGGCGGCGTCATCGTCGAAGGGACGGCCGGCAACACGGGCATCGGGCTGACGCTGGTCGCCAAGGCGCTTGGATACCGCACCGTCATCGTCATTCCCGACACACAGAGCCAGGAAAAGAAGGACACGATCAAACTGCTCGGCGCCGAGCTGATTGAAGTGCCTGCCGTGCCCTACAAGAATCCCAACAATTACGTGAAACTGTCGGGGCGGCTGGCCGCGCAGTTGGCAAGGTCCGAGCCGAACGGCGCCATCTGGGCCAACCAGTTCGACAATGTCGCCAACCGTGACGGCCATATTCGAACCACGGCGGAGGAAATCTGGAACCAGACCGGCGGCAAGGTCGATGGCTTTGTCTCGGCGGTCGGTTCGGGCGGAACGCTGGCCGGCGTCGCCTTCGGGCTGAAGGCGAAAAGCAAGGATGTGAAGATCGCGCTCGCCGATCCCCTGGGGGCCGCGCTTTACTCCTTCTACACCAGCGGCGAGCTGAAGTCCGAAGGCAGCTCGATCACGGAAGGCATCGGACAGGGGCGCATCACCGCCAATCTCGAAGGGTTCACGCCGGACTTTTCGTTCCAGATCCCCGACGAGGATGCGCTGCCGATCGTCTTCGACCTGATCCAGGAAGAAGGCCTTTGCGTCGGCGGCTCGACCGGCATCAACATTGCCGGCGCGATCCGCCTGGCCAGGGAATTGGGCCCCGGCCACACCATCGTGACCATTCTTTGTGATTACGGCACGCGCTATCAGTCGAAGCTGTTCAATCCGGAATTCCTGCGCGAGAAGCAGCTGCCGGTGCCCGGCTGGATGGAGCAGCGCAGCACAATTTCGGTGCCGTTCGAGAAAGTCGCCTGATGGCGTACAGGACGGATGCCCTGTTTCGCGACGATGCGTATCTGCGCACGGCGGATGCGACGGTTGTTGCCGTCAACGATCGTGGCGGCATCATTCTCGACCAGACGATCTTCTACGCCACGTCAGGCGGCCAGCCGGGCGATACGGGCGCCTTGGAGCGCGGCGACGGCAGCCGCATCGCCATCGCCGCCACCATTACCGGCGAGACCAAGGACGAGATCATCCATGTGCCGGCGCCGGAGCAAGCGGTGCCACAGGTCGGTGAGCGGATGAAACTCGCCATCGACTGGGAGCGGCGGCACCTTTTGATGCGCATGCATGCTGCCTGCCATCTGCTCACCGTCGTCTGCCCATTCCCGATCACGGGTGCTTCGGTTTCAGAAGACGACAGCCGTGTCGACTTCGACGCTCCGGATGCCGGCTTCACCAAGGAGGACGTCACCGCAGGGCTGATGGAACTGGTGCGGGCCGACCACCCGATCTTTGTCAGGCTGATCAGCGACGAGGAACTGGCCGCCAACCCCGGCCTGGTGAAGTCCAAGAACGTCCGGCCACCTGTCGGCACCGGCAAGATCCGCCTGGTCTGCATCGGCGACAATGCTTCGGTGGACAGCCAGCCCTGCGGCGGCACCCATGTCAAAAGCACCGGCGAAGTCGGTGAAATCCACATCGGCAAGATCGAGAAGAAGGGCCGCGAGAACCGGCGCTTCCGCATCCGCTTCGGCCCGATGCCGGCGGCCTGATACACAACGCTTTGCCTAGGATAGAGGGAACAAAGAATGGCTGAAGATAGCCCTTTCACCGTTGATGCGGACTGGCTGCAGGAGCGCCTTAGCGAGCCGGGCTTGGTGGTTGTCGACGCGTCCTGGTACCTTCCGGCGCAGAAGCGCGATGCGCGCCAGGAGTACGAGGCGGCGCACATTCCGGGTGCCCGGTTCCTGGATCAGGATGCGGTTTCGGATCCCGATTCGCCGCTGCCGCATACGTTGCCGTCGCCGCAGCATTTCGCCCAGTATGTGGGCGCCATGGGCGTGTCGGCCGATGACACCATCGTCGTCTATGACGGTCCGGGTTTCTTCTCCGCACCTCGGGCGTGGTGGATGTTCCGGGTGATGGGCGTGTTCCAGACTTATATTCTGGACGGCGGTTTCGATGGCTGGAAAGCCGCCGGCAGGCCGGTAACGGCCGAACCGACTAAGATCGCGCCAAGCGTGTTTCATGTCGATTTCGACGCCGGTCGCGTCGCCAGCCTCGCTGACATGCGCCGGGTGGTCGACACCAGGGAAAGCCAGATCGCTGACGCGCGTGGACCGGGCCGGTTTACCGGTGCGGAACCGGAGCCTCGTGCTGGCGTCCGCTCCGGCCATATGCCTGGCGCGCGCAATCTGCCCTATTCGGCGCTGTCGGAAAATGGCGAGCTGTTGTCGAAGGACCGCCTGCGCAAGGTGATCGAGGAGGCCGGCATCGATCTGTCGAAACCCATCATCACTTCATGTGGTTCCGGTGTTACCGCGGCGGTGGTGACCCTTGCGCTGGAAACGCTTGGCCATACGAACAACAGGCTTTACGACGGCTCATGGACGGAATGGGGTGGGCTTTCCGACACGCCGGTCGTGACCGGCAAGGAATGAAAACGATGGAAAACGGTGCGCTGGAAGACATCGAAGTCACGGTGACATTCCTCGAGATGCATGTGCCGCCGGCCTATTCGCCGCCCGTGCCCTATAACCGTCAGGTCGCGCTGCTGAAGACCAAGGACATTCCCCTGCATTTCTACCGCTATCTGATGGACCGGGTGGGGCGCAAATGGCACTGGGTCAATGTGCTGCGGCTGGATGATGACGAGCTTTCTGCCGGCATCCACCGCGAGGACCGTGATATCAGGGTGCTCTATCTCGACGGTGCGCCGGCCGGCTTCTTCGACCTAAAGCCGCATCTGCCGGAAGAAGTCGAACTTGCCTATTTCGGCATGATGGAACACGCGACCGGGCAAGGCATCGGCCGCTGGTTCCTGGGTTCGGCAATCGCCGCCGCATGGTCGTACGGACCGAAGCGGGTGACGGTGCAAACCTGCACGCTCGATCATCCGGCCGCCCTGCCGCTCTACCAGAAGCTCGGCTTTGCACCGGTGGCGCAAAAGAAGGAAATCGTGCATCCGCTGCCGTTCACCGAGCGCTCGGCCAGCGTCATGCGGCCGTGACACCAGCCGGAATCTGACATCAGCAGGAATCTGAACTCGCCGTTCATCGGCGCTTCAGGCTGCCTTTGGCATGTTGACCGCACCATCAAAGCGGCCAAGGCCGAAGGAGACAAGACATGCTGACCCGCCGTACACTCGCTGCCGCGCTGATCGCGGCCATTGCCATGCCGAGCCTTGCCGCCGCCCAGGCGACAACGCCTTCGGCCGCGACGATTGAGCGGAAGCTTGAGGCGGCACCGCGCGTGAAGTTGCGGCCGAACGAGCGCGTCACCATCCGCGAATTCAAGCGGCGCCCGGATCTGCGCCGCATGGCCCGCTCGATCGATATCCAGTCGATCAACTTCGCCTTCGGTTCGGCTGCCATTTCCAACTCGCAATACGACAAGATCGAGAACATCGCCGATGCGCTGCGGCGCATCCTGCGCCGCGACCCCGGCGCCCGCGTGCTGATCGAGGGCCATACCGATGCTGTCGGCTCCTTCCAGTCGAACCAGGCTCTGTCCGAACAGCGCGCTGCCTCGCTGAAGCGCACGCTGGTGCGCGAATTCGGCGTGCCCGGCTATGCACTCGAGACCGTCGGCTACGGCGAAGAGTTCCTGCTCGTGCGGACGCAGAACGAAAACTGGCAGAATCGCCGCGTGACGCTGCGACGCTTCGACGATTTCGTCCGCTGATTCACAAGGCACGGCATACGTTGTTTAGCTGGCTTATCATGCTGGATTGAAGAGACCGCTGATCCGGCAAGTTGGTCCGGGACCGATCGCTGCAGCCGATCGGTCCTGGACAGTTGGCAGGAATCGGGTGGGAAGCGTCGAGCCGAGGGCATAATTTCCGGCCAACGCACCGGAGATTTCACATGACAATCCAGTTCAAAGCCTTGCCGACCGAAGATGTCAGGGCGCTGCAGCGCGGCGGCGCCGATGCCTATGGCCAAACGCCCGGGCGCAAGATTTCCGACGGTGACGGCATGCCTTGCCGGCATTGCCTGAAGAATATCGCCGCGGGGGACGCTTACCTCATTCTAGCCTACCGGCCATTCCCGGAGCTTCAGCCCTATGCCGAAACCGGGCCGATCTTCCTGCATGCCGAGGAATGCGACCGTGCCGTCGGGAGCGAAGCACTTCCCGAGATTCTTGAAAGCCCCGACTATATCGTGCGCGGCTATGGCAGGGATGATCGTATCGTCTACGGCAGTGGCGGTGTCATCCCGACTGGCGACATCACCGCGTGGGCCGCGACCTTGCTGGAACGCGACGATATCGCCTACGTCCATGTCCGCTCGGCGCGCAACAATTGCTACCAATGCCGCATCGAGCGCGCTTGAGGCGCGGGATTGCCGACTGGTGACGCTGTCGTACTCCTGTCGCACAATCGCGATAGAAAGCCATTGTCGATCGATTTGCCGACCGCGGATGAACCGGCGGCAAATCTCGATATCGAGGAAGCGGGGCTTTGGCTCCGCTTTTTTGTTGCCTGCGTTTTCGCAAGAATTGTCCGCGCAACGAAAAAGCCCGCCGGCGAGGCCGACGGGCTGCAACTGTTTGGCTGGAGGGCCTTTTAGTTGAACTTGTACTTCGCGCCGAGACGCACGGTATGGAATGAAGAAGTGGAGGTGATTGAGTCGTCAGGCAGAGAAAGCTCCGACGAGAAATCCTTCTTGGCGAACTGTGAGTAGCGATATTCCAGACCGACGGTGACGTTGCTGGACAGGGCTGTTTCCAGACCACCACCAACCGAGAAACCGCTGGAACCCCAGTCGAGGATGTCGCCGATCGGGTCGGAAGCGTTCAGATCGAAATGCTGCCAGCTGTAGCCCGCCAGCGCATAGGCGAGGGTCGATTCGTTGACTTTCATACCGACGCGGCCCAGCACATCGAAACCATAGTCGGTATCGACATTGATCGACCCGCCGCCAAGATCCAGCTTCGAGGTCATGCCGGAGTAGCGGGCATCGACCATGACGCCTGCGACCCAGCTGCCGAAGTCATGATCGTAGCCAACGTTCAGTTCACCAAAGACGCCCTCGCCGCCGAGACCGTTGAACTTGGCGCCACCAAGCGGTGGGATTTCGATCTGGTGCACGGAAGCGCCCGCGCCAAGACCGCCGCCAACGTAGAAGCCAGTCCAGTTGTAGGCAGGAGTCTCGAAGGTTGCGCCGCCGCCATTTTGCGCATTGAAGCGATAGTTGGCAGCTACCTGGAAGGTATGCCGCGAGGTATCCGTGTTGAGGACGCCGTCTGGAACGCCGAGATCGGAAAGAATGTTCGCGGTACCAAAGCGGGTATAGCGATATTCGGTCTTGATCGTCCAATTGCTGTTGATGGCCGTTTCAACACCGCCGCCAACGAAATATCCGCTCTGATCCCAGTCGAGGCCGAAACCGGCATTCGTGTCGAGCTTGTACTTCTGCCAGGAATAGCCGCCGAGCACGTAGCCCAGAGTGTTCGGCGTGAAGAGGTAGCCGACTCGCAAACCGGCGTCGAAACCATAGGTCTCCTGAATCGAAGCGCTCAATCCGCCAGCATCCAGCGAGGTTTCTATATTGCCGACGTGAGCGTCAAGGATGCCGCCAAGCAGGAAGCGGGGCGAAACCATGTAGTCGTAGCCAACCGTCAATTCACCGTAGACGCCTTCGCCTCCGATGCCGTTCAGCGAGATAGGTGCAAAATCAGTGCCCAACTCGTGCACATTGGCCCCGGCGCCCACGCCAAAGCCGACATAAACGCCGCTCCAGTTGAAGCCGGATGCTTCGACCGGCTGCACAACGTCGGCCGCGTGAGCGGCAGACATCAAAGCTACGAGTGACACAGCGGAAAACAGAAAAGACTTCGCAGAAACGCGAACAAACATAGCCCAAACCCCTAATTAATAAAGCCCGGAATCTTCCTAGCAGGGAGTCGGCTAATTTAGGTATGGCAAAAATGCAACATTGTTAGGCAAAGTGCCGTAACGGCACATGTTTTTGATCCTGAATTGCCTGAAAAACAGGCGCCGATATCCTTGATTTCTCAAAGAAAAAACCCGCCGGCGTAAACCGGCGGGCTGACAGGAGAGAGTTTTCCTAGGTGAGATTTCAGGCCGCGAGAACCGCTTTCGGCTCGACCAGTTCGTAGCCGAGTGCCTCGGCGACAGCCCGGTTGGTGATCTTGCCCTTGTGGACATTGAGGCCGTTGCGCAAATGGTGGTCGTCGACCAGCGCCTTCAAGCCCTTGTCGGCAAGCTGCAGGCCATAGTGAAGCGTCGCGTTGTTGAGCGCATGGGCCGAGGTGACCGGCACCGCGCCGGGCATGTTGGCGACGCAATAGTGGATGACGCCGTCGACCTCGTAGGTCGGCTCGGCGTGGGTGGTGGCGTGCGAGGTCTCGAAGCAGCCGCCCTGGTCGATGGCGACGTCGACCAGCACCGAGCCCTTCTTCATGCCCGAGAGCATTTCGCGCGAAACCAGCTTGGGCGCCGCCGCACCAGGGATCAGCACCGCGCCGACGACGATGTCGGCTGAAAAGCACTCTTCTTCCAGCGCTTCGACAGTCGAGTAACGGGTGTGGACGCGGCCGGCGAAGAGATCATCCAACTGGCGCAGGCGTGGGATCGAGCGGTCGATGATGGTGACATCGGCGCCAAGGCCCACTGCCATCCTGGCAGCGTGCAGGCCGACGACGCCGCCGCCGAGCACGGTGACCTTGCCGGGCAGCACGCCGGGCACGCCACCCAGCAGCACGCCGCGGCCGCCATTGGCCTTCTGCAGCGCCGTGGCGCCGGCCTGGATCGACAGGCGTCCGGCAACTTCCGACATCGGCGCCAGCAGCGGCAGGCCGCCGCGATCGTCTGTCACGGTCTCGTAGGCGATTGCGGTCACGCCGGAAGCGAGGAGGCCCTTGGTCTGCTCCGGATCCGGAGCAAGATGAAGATAGGTGTACAGGATCTGGCCTTCGCGAAGCTGCGCCCATTCGTTGGGCTGCGGCTCCTTGACCTTGACGATCATGTCCGACTTGGCGAACACGTCGGCAGCAGTCTTGGCGATGGTGGCGCCGGCGGCGCGATAGGCGTTGTCATCTGCGCCGATGCCAGCCCCGGCGCCGGTCTCGACCAGCACTTCGTGGCCATGGGCGACATATTCGCGGACCGAGCCGGGGGTGAGGCCGACGCGATATTCGTGGTTCTTGATTTCCTTGGGGCAGCCAACGCGCATTTTCTTCTCCTGATCCGGCCCTTTTGGGCTCGTTCCCTGTATGGGTGGAGTGAACCACGAATCGGTGCGCAGGTGTTTGCGAATGCGCTTGCGCCAACAGGTGAGTTTCGATAATCGTTGCGCAAAATAACCATATTTTCGCAGGATTCACGAAGAATGCCGCTCGACAGGATTGATATCGCCATTCTCGAGACTTTGCAGAAGGATGGCAGGATACCCAATGCGGCACTTGCCGAGAAGGTTGGCCTGTCGCAGTCGGCCTGTTCGCGCCGGCTCGACAATCTGGAGAAATCCGGAACCATTCGCGGCTACCATGCCCGGCTTTCCAACGCAGCGCTTGGCCACCAGATGACGGCAATCGTGCACATATCGCTGTCGGGGCAGTTCGAGAAGACGCTGTCGGATTTCGAGGCGGCGATCAAGCGCTGCCCGAACGTGCTGTCCTGCCATCTGATGTCGGGCGAATACGACTACATCCTGAGGATCGCGGCAAAAGACCTGGTCGACTACGAGCGCATCCACAAGGAATGGCTGTCGGCGATGCCACATGTGACGAAGATCAACTCGTCATTCGCCTTGCGCGAGATCGTCGACCGCACGGCCATGGGCATGAAGCCGGAGATGGCTTAACGCCAAAGGCACACCCGGACGTCCTTCCCAACATAGCATGCGCCGTCGCGGTGAAGTTCTGCCCAACGTTCATCACCGTGAGTTTCGCTAATGTCCGAGTTCGCGTAGCCGGCCCAAACATCTCCGTCTTTGTAGACATCTGCCCAGTAATCCTTGGACAGTTCATCAGCCCCACTATGCGTATCGGGATAGTCGATACCTGCAAAAACTTGCCGAGGCCCCTGGATATTGAAATCGCCACCCTTCTCGATTTGATAGGAGCATTTTCCGGATATGCGGGTCTGACCGTCAACAACAAGCAGGCAACGGCCCCATTTGTAACCGCTCGGCAAACGATGCTGTGGTTGCGCATGCGAAGGCGAAAAGGAAAACGCGATAGCAAGGGCAGCCGCTATTGTTCGTCCGATCATCTTGTCATCCGCCGTGAAGCAGCCAACCTAAAGGGCGACCGGACACTGTTGAATCCGCCCAGAGCGCATGTCGAAACAGCCCGCGCAGCATGGTCCGCTTAAGGTCATACTATTATCGACCAAGTCGGATTTTTGTCACGTGACATTTGTGCTGCGCGCGGCGGAAGTATGGATAATTTTCCAAACAAGCTCTCAGGCCTCGATGACGACCCGATCCATCGGAATGTCGTGCGGCTGCGGGTAGATGGTGGCGATACGCTGCAACTGGTAGCCGACGCCGATGACCAGCGGCTTGAACGGCATCGCCGCCAGCGTGCGGTCGAAGAAACCGCCACCATAACCCAGGCGGTAGTTCCCGGGATCGATGCCGACGATCGGCGAGATGACGATATCCGGCAGCACCGGATCGCCCTCGGCCGGGATCGGGATGTTCCAGACGCCTTTCTCCAGCCGGTCGCCCGGCGCATAGGCGCGGAAGATCAGCGGCTGGTCTTTCTCGACAACGATGGGCAGGGCGGTGCGGCCGCCGCGTTCATTGATGGACGCCATCCATGGCCGCAGGTCCGGCTCGCCGCGAAACGGCCAGTAGAGGCTGACCATGCGGCCGGCGATCTCGCCGATGATCGCATCAAGGCCGTCCGCAATGCGCTGTGACATCACCGCTCGCGCGTCGGCGGAAACAGCAAGACGCGCCGCGATCAGGCGTTCGCGCTCGGTCCTGCGCCAGCGTCGCACATCGGTCCAGTCGCTCAGAGGCGCACGGAATTCCGGATCGAGTTCATGCATGAAACAGGGCGGCGAAGAATACTGCGCCGGAGCCTCATCGTCATGATCGTTGGCCATGCCTCACCTCGTCGTGCGGTTTCGAGAACGCTATACCTCGCGATACGATACAACATGTGCATTCACGACATGGAACGACGAGTCTCAGGCACCGGCGGTCTGTTGCTGCAATGCACAAAAGTACCTACATCTGGGGCAGGCAATTTTGCTCGCCAGGGTGAATTGAGATGAACCAAGCCAGCCATCATGTGGTCGTCGTCGGCGCGGGTTTCGGCGGTCTCGAATTCACCCGTGCACTTGGTGGCGCCCCGGTGCGCATCACCATGATCGACAAGCGCAACCATCACCTGTTCCAGCCATTGCTCTACCAGGTGGCGACCACCGCGCTGGCGACATCCGAGATCGCCTGGCCGGTCCGCCATCTCCTGCGCAAGCGCAAGGATGTGACGACGCTGCTCGCCAATGTCGTCGGTATCGATCGCGCCGGCAAGCGTGTGTTGCTCGATGATGGCAGTTCGGTCGCCTATGACACGCTGCTGCTCGCCACCGGTGCCCGTCACGCCTATTTCGGCCATGACGAGTGGGAGCCTTTCGCGCCCGGCCTGAAGACGCTGGAGGACGCCACCACGGTTCGTCGGCGCATTCTTCTGGCCTTCGAGCAGGCAGAGCGGGAGACCGATCCCGCCAAACGCCAGGCGCAGCTGACCATTGCGATCGTCGGCGGCGGGCCAACCGGCGTTGAGCTGGCCGGCACCATCGTCGAGCTCGCGCATGACACGCTGTACGGCGAGTTCCGCAACATCGACACACGGCAAACCCGCGTGGTGCTGATCGAGGCCGGTGACCGTATTCTGGCCAATTTCGCAGCGAAACTTTCCGACTATGCCTCGAAGGCGCTCGAGCGGCTCGGCGTGACGGTCGAGCTCGGCCGGGCTGTTACGCGTTGCGACGCCGAGGGCGTCGTCTTCGGCGACAAGCATCTGGCGGCGAAGACGATCCTGTGGGCGGCGGGCGTGGCTGCTTCACCGGCCGCCGAATGGCTCGGCGCGGCCGCAGACCGGGCGGGCAGAGTGTTGGTGGAGCCCGATCTGAGTGTGCCGGGCAGCCCGGAGATTTTCGTCATCGGCGATGCCGCGCATGTCCTGCGGCCGGACGGGCGGCCCGTTCCCGGTGTGGCGCCCGCCGCCAAGCAGCAGGGCCGGCATGTTGCCGCCACCTTGAAGGCGCGGCTTGCCGGCGACACCAGCTCGCGGCCGTTCCGCTACCGGCATGACGGTGATCTCGCCACGATCGGCAAGCGCGCCGCGGTGATCGATTTCGGCTGGATCAAGCTGACCGGCTGGGCCGCCTGGTGGCTGTGGGGGATTGCTCACATCTATTTCCTGATCGGCTTCCGCAACCGGCTTGCGGTTTCGTTGAGCTGGCTATGGATCTACGCGACGGGCCAGCGAAGCGCGCGATTGATCACCCAGGGCGACGACGACAAGGGCTGATCTTCTCCGGCTGCGTATGTTCATCCACGCGTCATCTGTTGCTGATCGACTGAGTTTAACGCGCAACTTCTTGAATGGACTTGGATGAGTTTCAGAGCGAAGTTCGCTTTGGGGCAGGGCTTGTCACGTCGTCGAAGGAGAAAACATGTCGCAACTGCTCCATCCCGTCTCCCGCCGTGATCTCCTTGCGGGCGCCGCCGCAGGGGCACTGATCATGCTGCATCCGTTCTCGGCCCGTGCGCAGGCCAACCAGGCGCATCTCCGGATCATGGAAACCACCGACATCCATGTGAATGTGCTGCCTTACGACTACTACGCCGACAAAGCGAACGACACGATGGGCCTGTCGCGCACGGCGTCCCTGATCGACGCGGTGCGCAAGGAAGCCGTGAATTCGATGCTGATCGACAATGGCGACCTGCTGCAGGGCAATCCGATGGGCGACTATATCGCCTATGAGAAGGGCCTGAAGGATGGCGACCTGCATCCGATCATGAAGGGCATGAACCTGCTCGGCTACGAGTGCTCTACGCTGGGCAACCACGAATTCAACTACGGCCTGTCATTCCTGGACAAGGTGCTGGCCGGCGCCAATTTCCCATTCGTCTGCGCCAATCTGATCCGCGGCACCGAGTTGGCCTCGAACCCGCGCGACGACAAGCTCTATCTCAAGCCCTATGTAATCCTCGACAAGAAGATCAAGGACGGTTCGGGCGCCGAGCAGCCGATCAAGATCGGCATCATCGGCTTCGTGCCGCCGCAGATCATGGTCTGGGATCTCAAGAACCTCGAAGGCAACGTCAAGACGCGCGACATCGTCGAGGCGGCCAAGGCCTGGGTGCCGCAGATGAAGGAGGAGGGCGCCGACATCGTCATTGCGCTCTCGCATTCCGGCATCGACGTGAAGCAGGGCGACATGATGGAGAACGCCTCGTTCTTCGTCGCCGGCGTCGACGGCATCGATGCGGTGTTCACCGGTCACCAGCATCTGGTTTTCCCCGGCAAAAAGGACTTCCAGTCACTAGAAGGTGTCGACACGCAGAAAGGCACGCTGCAGGGCAAGCCCGCCGTCATGGGTGGCTTCTGGGGCTCGCATATGGGGCTGATCGACCTGATGCTGGAGCGCGACGGGTCGAAATGGAAGGTCGTTTCGGCAACCTCCGAGGCACGGCCGATCTTCGAACGCGTCGACAACAAGAACAAGCCGACTGTCCCTGACGACAAGCGCGTCATCGCGGCCCTCGAGCAGGACCACCAGGCGACACTGGCGTATGTGCGGCGTCCCGTCGGCAAGACCTCCGCGCCGCTCTATTCCTATTTCGCGCTGGTCGCGGACGATCCGTCGGTGCAGGTCGTTAGCCAGGCGCAGACCTGGTACCTCAGGGATATCCTGAAGAACACGCAATGGAAGGATGTGCCGCTGCTGTCGGCGGCCGCTCCGTTCAAGGCCGGCGGGCGCAACGGCGCCGATTACTATACCGACGTGCCGGCCGGCGACATCGCCATCAAGAACATTGCCGATCTTTACCTCTATCCCAACACCGTGCGGGCGGTGGACATCACCGGTGCGCAGGTCAAGGAATGGCTGGAAATGTCGGCCGGCATCTTCAACCGGATGGAACCAGGGAAGGCCGACCAGGCCCTGATCAACACCGACTTCCCATCCTACAATTTCGACGTCATCGACGGCGTCACCTACAGGATAGACCTGTCGCAGCCGCCGAAATACGATGCCAAGGGCGGGCTGGTGAACGCCGGCGCCAACCGTATCGTCGACCTGAGTTTCGATGGAAAACCAATTGATCCCAAACAGAAATTCGTCGTTGCGACCAACAATTACCGGGCCGGTGGCGGCGGCAATTTCCCCGACATCAATGCCTCGAAGATCATCTACGAGGCGCCGGACACCAATCGCGACGTCATCGTTCGCTACATCGTCAGCGAGGGCACGATCAACCCATCGGCGGACGACAACTGGTCGTTCGCGCCATTGCCTGGAACCAGCGCCGTGTTCGAAACCGGCGCCAAGGCCAAGGATTTCATTGCGCAGGTGAAATCGCCTAGGATCGAACCGGCGGGCGAGGGCGAGGCAGGATTCGCGAAATACCGAATCCTTCTTTGAAGGGTGGTTCGGGTCCAGGCCTTATGGCGTGGATTGAGCCGGCGGCGCGAACCGCTTCTTGATGTCAGGCATGACAAGATCCAGCGCATCCGTGGAAATGCCGCCGGAATAGCCGTCCGGCAGCTGTTTGATCAGTTCGGGATCGTCGAGCCCTTGCGAAAAGTCGCCGCCGGAATAAGGGCCGAGCAGGTAGACGCGGCTATCGACGCCTTGCATGCGATCGAGAAACCGGTTCGGCCAACCCCACATCCATTTCGCGATGTTGACGGGGATGAGCAAGATGCCTTTGCGGCAGGCATCTGGAATGTAGCCGCTCCAGCCAATCGCGGCATAGCGCAGGATGCACTGCGTCAGCGAGGCGCGGCTTAGCGTATGCATGTCCGGGAGTGCTGCCTTGACCGCGGCGATCGGCTTGTCGCCGCCATAGACCGAGAGATAGAGGCGTTCGGCAGGCGCCAGCGTAGCAAGCCAGGCGGCCAGCTTTTCGCCTTCGCCCGGATCGTTGCTCTTGACGTTGATGTTGAAGCGGCGGGCCGGGAAGTGCGCCAGAACCTCATCCAGCGATGGCATCATGCCGATACCCTTGCCGCGAAATGGAAAGGTCTTGCCGCCATCCGCCGTATAGCCGTAGCCGACATCGAGGGTCTTCAACTCAGCCATGGAATGGCTGCGTGTTTCTCCCTTGCCTTCCGTGCGGCAATCCAGCGTCCAATCGTGGAAGACGGCGAACTTGCCGTCTGTCGTCGGGTGGACATCCAGTTCGAGCGCGTCAGCGCCCAGCGCGAAGGCGGCCTCCATCGAGGGAACAGTGTTTTCGAGGTAGGCATGGCGCGGCGGCAACATCCGACTGGCCGTGCAAGTCTCACCCGTCATGCCTTCACGTGCGTAGTCCTGGGCAAGGCCGCGATGGGCAAGCACCTCCGGCTTGCCGGCGGGGCGGCTCGACAACAGCGAGGTGTTGTTGAGCCAGATGCCCGCCGCAGCGACAACAATCACACCGAAGAAGATCGTCCGTTTGCGCATCCGGTGATTTCCGATTCGTCCGCCCTGCGCGGCATCCTGCCTCGCGATCGGACTTTTTGACGGCGACCGAGCGGCGATGTCGAGATCATGCTCGACATCGCCTTGTCAGCATCAATGAAATCGAGAGCGTGTCGACCTACGCCTTGTAGACCACCTGGCGCACGTCGATGTAGCTGGCGCGGAATCCGGCCTCGCAATAGTGCAGGTAGAACTCCCAGAGCTTCTTGAAGCGGTCGTCGAAGCCGAGCGGGACGATCTTCTCCCATGACGCCCAGAACCGGTGGCGCCATTCGGCGAGAGTGCGCGCATAGTCGTCCGGAAACACGCGCTCGCGCAGATGGGCAAGGCCGTGATCCTTGCCGAGTGCTTTCAGGATCGACGGCGTCGGCAGCATGCCGCCCGGGAAGACGTAGCGCTGGATGAAATCCGGCCTGGCGCGATAGGTGTCGTAGGCGGCTTCGTTGATGGTGATGATCTGCAGGCCCGCGGTGCCGCCGGGCCTCAGGCAAGCCTTCATCTTGCCGAAAAACACCGGCCAGTATTTCTCGCCGACCGCCTCGAACATCTCGATCGAGGCGATGCGGTCATAGGTGCCGGTTTCGTCGCGGTAATCCTGCAGCTTGATGTCGACCTTGTCGGCAAGTCCAGCCTTGGCGATGCGCGCCTTGGCGAAGTCGTGCTGCTCGCGGCTGATCGTCAGCCCGGTCACCCGGCAGCCGATCTCGCGTGCTGCGAATTCGGCGAAGCCGCCCCAGCCGCAGCCGATTTCCAGCACATGGTCCTTCGGGCCGATCCCTGTGTCCTTCGCCAGCGCGCGATATTTGGCGGCCTGCGCGCTTTCCAGGTCGTTGGCACCTGTCGTGTAGAGCGCCGAGGAATAGGTCATGCTCGGATCGAGCCATTCCTTGTAGAAGGCGTTGCCGAGGTCGTAATGCGCCGAGATGTTGCGCTTCGAGCCGGTACGCGTGTTCTGGTTGAACCAATGGCGAATGCGCTGGACGGTGTTGATGAGCCAGCTGGTGCCGCCCGCGATACGCTCGCCGACGACCGAATTGACCACGAACAGCTCCAGGAAGCTGGTCACGTCGGGGCTGTCCCAATCGCCGTCCATGTAGGATTCGGCAACGCCGATCGTGCCGCCAGAAAAGGCGCGGCCGGGCAAGCGCCAGTTCTTGAGCACCAGTTCGGCGTCCGGGCCGGGTCCTTTGCCGCCGACGAGGACGGCGCGGCCGTCCGGCATCCTGACCTTGAGCGAGCCGCGCGGCAGGTTCATCGCCGCCGACAGCACCATCCGGGCCTTCGCCGGCAGGCCCTTGACGATCTCGGCAAAATTGAATTCGTCGAGCCTGACCGCGTCGCTCAACGCTACGCCAAAATGTTCCTTGTGTGCCATCTCACGCCCCTGGATTTCCGCGGTGTCGGCGCAAATTGCCGGGCCGCGGTTCTCTTGGATCATTCGCCGGGTTCGAACGCCTTTGCCTCATCCCGGGTGCCGACCGGCTCAGTGATGGGCGGGCTCGAACGAAAGCGCGCGCCCCTTAAACAGAGCTTCAGCACTTCCCAGTGAATCCCTGCCACAATCTTCCACTCATGAGGGGGGACTTCAAGGGGCAGGCTGCAAGCGGGGCTGTGCCAAGCGGGTTGCTCTGGCCGGCGTGGATCCGCCTTTTGCACAGCAAGGGCCGAACGCGCCAAAAACGCCTATGGCTGCGGCATCGCTTGTGCGATAGATTTAGCCATGCGTTATGTAGTCGCCATTGCCGCCGTCGCGTTTTTCCTGATCTGGGACGGCCTTTACAATCAGGGCCGGTATCTCGACACCACAGTGAGAGAAGTTAGCCGCGTCGTGCGATCCGTCACCGGGTAGCGTCCATTCGAACAACTGGCAGCCGCGACATCCTTGTCGATTGACGCCACCGTCCTGCCGTCACAAAAGACCCCAGCATTTGATCGAGGAGGCGGGGTTGATCCGACATATCGTTTTCTTCAGCGCGCGGCGCAAAGGGGATGTCGAAGCTGTGCGCACCGGTCTGTTGGCGCTCGGCAACATCCCCCATTCCAGCCTTTTCGAGGTCACCTTGAACACCAAGGTCGATCCGCTGTCGGATGAGGTCGACGTGGTCGTCTATGCGGAGTTCGCCGATGACGCCGCGCTGGCCGCCTACAAGGCGCACCCGCTCTACGCGCAGACCACCAGCAAGGTCAAACCGATGCGCGAGCTGCGTTATTCGGCCGACGTCGTGGCCGGCGGCTGATCAAGCCTTGCTCCAACTCGTGCCTTTTCGACGTCGTGAACCGATGGGGCGAACTGGCCGGGATCGCGATCAAGTCTTGAACCGATTTGCGGAATGATGCACATCGCGCCTGCATGACCCAAACCACTGCCACTGGCACTCATCCGCTCGATCACCTGGTGCTGCCGACGCGCAGCCTTGAGGTGGCGCGAGCCCGGCTCAACGCACTTGGCTTCGTCGTTGCCCCGACCGGCATCCATCCCTTCGGAACCGAAAACTGCTGTGTGTTCCTCGCCGACGGCGTCTATCTGGAGCCGCTGGCGATCGGTGATGAACAGGCCGCCATGCAAGCCATTGCCGATGGCAATGTCTTCGTCGCGCGCGACCGCATCTATCGCGAGAGCAACGGCGATGAGGGCTTTTCGGCGATGGTCCTTGCGACCGGCAACGTCGACGCCGACCATGCGTGCTACCTCGAAGCCGGCATTTCGGCGGGCGACATGCTGAGTTTCTCGCGCGCCTTCACGGACACGGCGGGCAAAAGCGACATCGCATCGTTCAAGCTCGCCTTTGCGGCCGGAGCCGAGGCCACGGACGCCTTCCTGTTTGCCTGCGAGCGGGTCAACGCGCCTGATGTGGACCGCGCGGCTTTGCAGGCCCACGCCAACGGCGCCACCGGAATTGTTGAGATCGTTGCGGTCAGCAATGCGCCTGGAGAACAGCATCGGCTGATTTCCGTGGCGGTGGACGATCCGACCGCTAATCGGCAGAGCGGCACGTTTCACTTGCCGAATGCAGATTTGAGCGTGCTTGGCCCGGCGTCTTTCACCGCACGCTTTGGCCTGCCGGCTGGCGCGCCAACAAACCTTCGCTTCGCCGCGGTGGTCTTTTCGGTCCGGCGCGCCGATGTGACATCGAGGCTGCTTGCAGCCAATTCCATCCAACACGATATAGCGGGCAATGATATTGTCGTGCAGCCTGCACCCGGACAGGGCGCGGCTTTCATTTTCCGGGAGATCCCATGAGCAAGCCGCAAGCGCCTAATTCGATGGCGCCCAATTCGTCGGTAACCGTCGGCAATGTCGTCTTCGACAACAATGCAGCCTTGGCGCTGATCGCTGGCCCATGCCAGTTTGAATCGCGCCAGCATGCCTTCGACATGGCCGGCGCGCTGAAGGAGCTGACTGGCAAGCTTGGCATAGGCCTCGTCTACAAGACCAGCTACGACAAGGCCAACCGCACCTCGCTTTCCGCGACCCGGGGTGCCGGCATGGACGCAGCCCTTCCGGTCTTCGACGAATTGCGCACGGAATTTTCACTCCCCGTGCTGACCGATGTCCACACCGAGGAGCAGTGCGCTATCGTCGCGCCGCATGTCGATGTCCTGCAGATCCCGGCTTTCCTGTCGCGCCAGACCGACATGCTGGTCGCTGCCGCCAAAACCGGCAAGGTCATCAACGTGAAGAAGGGGCAGTTCCTCGCCCCCTGGGACATGAAGAACGTCGTCGCCAAGATCACCGGATCCGGCAACGCCAATGTGCTGACCACCGAGCGCGGCGCCTCCTTCGGCTACAACACGCTGGTGTCCGACATGCGCGCTCTGCCCATCATGGCCGAGATCGGCGCGCCGGTGATCTTCGATGCCACCCATTCGGTGCAGCAACCGGGCGGGCAGGGGGGCTCCTCGGGCGGTGAGCGCCGCTTTGTCGAGACGCTGGCCCGCGCGGCCGTCGCTGTCGGCGTTGCCGGCGTGTTCATCGAGACCCATCAGGATCCTGACAACTCGACCTCTTCCGACGGCCCGAACATGCTGCCGTTGAAGGACATGCCGGCCCTGCTCGAGCGGCTGATGGCATTTGATCGGATTGCGAAGGGTCACTAGGCCAGACATATCCTCTGCCGCCGCCCGGCGCTTGTGGAAGGCACAGGCCGGCTGTACGCTCGCCCGGCAAATGAGCGTTTTGGCAGGAGGAAGCCATGTCCGTCGCCCGCGTCACCGAAATCACATCGTCGTCGAAGAAGAGCTTTCAGGACGCCATCGAAAAGGGAATTGCGCGCGCATCCAAAACCCTGAAGAACGTCGAAGGCGCCTGGATCCAGGACCAGAAGATCGTCGTCGAGGACGGCAAGATTGCTGCCTATCGCGTCAACATGAAGGTCACCTTCATCCTCGCGGAGTGATCGGCTGTCGCGGAAAAAAGTCGGGAACTTTCGCTCGCGCCCCTCATTGTCAAAGCATGGTTCAACGACAATGAGGAGCACATCATGACAACCCAGACAGGCCATACCCAAGCCATTGCCGCTTCGCGAGTCATCGGCACTTCGGTCTACAACACCGAAGGCACGAGCATCGGCAGCATCCAGGACGTCATGCTCGACAAGACGTCAAACGGCATCATGTTCGCGGTGATCGGTTTCGGCGGCTTCCTCGGCATCGGCGAAAAATATCACGCCATTCCGTGGGCAAGCCTCGACTATGACGAGGACAAGGGCGGCTATGTCGTGCCGTTCTCCAAGGAGCAGCTGAAGGCGGCACCCGCCTATTCGATCAACGAACTGACCGACGCCGATGGCGAGACCGCGCGAGACGCATCCTACGACTACTACAAGGTCACGCCTTACTGGCACTGACGGCTCAAAACCAAAATGGCCCCGTCTCGACGGGGCCATTTTGTTTTGATGCGGCAGCTATTCGCTGATGTGTAAGGGGGCCATCGCCTTGGACGGCGACTGCTGATTGTCGCACGACGTCAGGAACGCCGCCGCGATCAGGAACAGACTCACGATACCACTCAACTGGGACATGGCGAAACTCCTCCTGTTTCGCCCCGCGCACCCACACCATAGTCGCAAGCCGGTCTGCCGTACATGACTTATGATGACAGCGTTTTGCGCTTCGTGAATCGCCTGATGCATGTCGCCCAAAAGTGGTCCCGGTTTTGGCAGAACGACATGCTTGAAAACAAAGACCTAAAGCGCGGCGACTGAATCCGTTCAAACGCGACGGCTGACGCCACGGCAATAATTGCGAGCCGGCCGATTGCCTTTTGCGGCACTTTGGCTAAGACGTGCGACATTCTTCAGATCAATCGAGGACATCGCAATGACCGCCATCATCGACATTGTCGGGCGTGAAATCCTGGACAGCCGTGGAAATCCGACCGTCGAGGTCGATGTCATTCTCGAAGACGGCTCGATGGGCCGCGCGGCGGTGCCGTCGGGCGCCTCGACCGGTGCCCATGAGGCCGTCGAACTGCGCGACGGCGGTGCCCGCTATCTCGGCAAGGGCGTGCTCAAGGCCGTCGAGGCGGTGAACGGTGAGCTATTCGAGGCCATCGGCGGCATGGAAGCCGAAAACCAGATCCATATCGACCAGACCATGATCGAGCTTGACGGCACACCCAACAAGAGCCGCCTCGGCGCCAACGCCATTCTCGGCGTTTCGCTGGCGGTGGCGAAGGCCGCGGCCGATGCCGCCGGCCTGCCGCTCTACCGTTATGTCGGTGGCACCAAGGCGCATGTCCTGCCGGTGCCGATGATGAACATCATCAATGGCGGCGCGCATGCCGACAACCCGATCGACTTCCAGGAATTCATGATCATGCCGATCGGCGCGCCGACGCTGCGCGAAGGGGTGCGCTGGGGTTCGGAAATCTTCCACACGCTGCGCAAGAAGCTGAAGGATGCCGGTCACAACACCAATGTCGGCGACGAGGGCGGCTTCGCCCCGAACCTGAAAAGCGCGCCCGTGGCGCTCGACTTCATCATGGAATCGATCGAGCAGGCCGGCTTCAAGCCGGGCGAGGAGATCGCGCTCGGCCTTGATTGCGCGGCGACCGAGTTCTTCAAGGACGGCAACTACGTCTATGAGGGCGAGAAGAAGACGCGTGACCCCAAGGCGCAGGCCAAATACCTGGCCAAGCTCGCTGCCGACTATCCGATCATCTCGATCGAGGACGGCTTGGCCGAGGACGACTGGGAAGGCTGGAAGTACCTCACCGACCTGATCGGCAAGAAGACCCAGCTGGTCGGCGACGATTTGTTCGTCACCAACACCGCACGGCTGCGCGACGGCATCCGCATGGGCGTTGCCAATTCGATCCTGGTCAAGGTTAACCAGATCGGCTCGCTGACGGAAACGCTCGACGCCGTAGAGACCGCACACAAGGCCGGCTACACCGCCGTGATGTCGCATCGCTCGGGCGAAACCGAGGATTCGACCATTGCCGATCTCGCGGTTGCCACCAATTGCGGACAGATCAAGACCGGCTCGCTGTCGCGCTCGGACCGCATGGCCAAGTACAATCAGCTGATCCGCATCGAGGAAGAACTCGGCAAGCAGGCAAGCTATGCCGGCAAGTCGGTGGTCAAGGGTTGATCCGGAAACATTCGGGATCCCCGGATATCGGATGAAAGGGCGGGAGCATTCCCGCCCTTTTTCATTTCGGCTCGCCAAACCGATCGCCCGTAACCGTCCGTTAAGCACAATCGGGCGAAAAAGATCGTCAGCCGCCTGAGTTCGCGGCCTAGAGCCGGATGATTTCAGGTCTGTTCGACCTGAAATCTGAATCCGACTCTAAATCAAAGAGATAGAGCATGATGTCGTCCGAAAACCGCTTCACACTTTTCGGCATCATGCTCTAGAGGAATCGGGCGATGTGGACGCGTCAGCACAAGCAGAGAAACACCGGCCGGCTGATCATTCCCTCGCTCTGCGTGGCGTTCCTGGCCTATTTCGGCTTTCATGCCTATCACGGTGAATTCGGCATCTATTCGAAATATCAGCTGGAAGCCCAGACGGTTGCGCTGCAGAGCCAGCTCGATGCGATCAAGGCGCGCCGCATGGAACTCGAGCGCCGCGTTCGGCTAATGCATGAAGGCACGCTTGAGAAGGACATGCTCGACGAGCAGGCGCGCAAGGCGCTCAATCTGTCCCAGGCTGATGAAATCACCATCATGTTGCCGGCCTCGACAAAATAACCGATATCGAGTTAATCGCCAATATTTTCAATGATTTTAATTGCTTAGGCGCATGCCAGCTATGCAAATTCGGCATGGCGCAACGCTTTGACGCGTGTTAGCCTCCCTAAAATCGGTGGGGAGCAGCTGATCTCCCCAGAGCAGATTTCATCCTGCTCTAATGTCCACAAAGAGACGCCAACAGGGAGTGATGCATGGCCACCGCCGCCAGAAAAGCGCCTGCCAAATCCAAATCCGACGGCAAATCGGGGCTTTCGGCCCCCAAGCCCGCCGACTTCACCAAGGACGAAGAGCTTGCCGCCTACCGGCATATGCTGCTCATCCGCCGCTTCGAGGAAAAGGCCGGCCAGCTTTACGGCATGGGTTTCATCGGCGGCTTCTGCCACCTCTATATCGGCCAGGAAGCGGTCGTCACCGGCATGAAGATGGCGCTGATCGACGGCGATCAGATGATCACCGCCTATCGCGACCACGGCCACATGCTGGCGATGGAGCTGTCGCCGCGTGGCGTCATGGCCGAGCTGACCGGGCGTCGTGGCGGTCTGTCACGGGGCAAGGGCGGCTCCATGCACATGTTCTCCAAGGAAAAGCACTTTTACGGCGGCCACGGCATTGTCGGCGCGCAGGTGTCGCTCGGCACGGGCTTGGCCTTCGCCAACCGCTACCGGGACAACAACAATGTCTCGCTGACCTATTTCGGCGACGGTGCGGCCAACCAGGGCCAGGTCTATGAAAGCTTCAACATGGCCTCGCTGTGGAAGCTGCCGGTGATCTACATCATCGAGAACAACCGTTATGCCATGGGCACCTCGGTCTCGCGCTCGTCGGCGGAAACGGACTTTTCGCATCGCGGCGCCTCGTTCAAGATTCCCGGCATCCAGGTCGACGGCATGGATGTCCGCGCCGTCAAGGCGGCGGGCGATCTGGCCACCGAATGGTGCCGCGCCGGCAACGGGCCGCTGATCCTCGAAATGCAGACCTATCGTTATCGCGGCCACTCGATGTCCGATCCGGCGAAGTATCGCTCAAAGGAAGAAGTGCAGAAGATGCGCTCCGAGCATGACCCGATCGAACAGGTCAAGGCGCGGCTGACCGAGAAGAAGTGGGCGACCGAAGACGAGCTCAAGACCATCGACAAGGAGGTCCGCGACATCGTCGCCGACGCCGCCGAATTTGCCCAGAACGACGCGGAGCCGGATCCGTCCGAGCTCTGGACCGATATCGTATTGTAACGGGAGGGCAAGGACATGCCGATCGAAATTCTCATGCCCGCTCTCTCGCCGACCATGGAAGAGGGCAATCTTTCCAAGTGGTTGAAGAGCGAGGGCGACAAGGTCGTCGCCGGCGACGTCATCGCCGAGATCGAAACCGACAAGGCGACGATGGAAGTCGAAGCCGTTGACGAGGGCACGCTGGGCAAGATCCTGATCGCCGCCGGCACCGAAGGCGTCAAGGTCAACACCCCCATCGCCGTGCTGCTGCAGGACGGCGAAAGCGCCGGGGATATCGGCAAGGCCGCCGCGCCCGCCAAGGCGGAAGCACCTGCAAAGGCTGAGGTTCTGGCCGCCGCCGAGGACAAGGCGGAGGCCACCAAGCCGGCTGCGACGCCGGTCGCTGCCGCTCCAAAGACGGAAATCGCCGCCGATCCGGACATTCCGGCCGGCACCGAGATGGTCTCGACCACGGTGCGCGAAGCGCTGCGTGACGCGATGGCCGAGGAAATGCGCCGCGACGGTGACGTCTTCGTCATGGGCGAGGAGGTCGCCGAATACCAGGGCGCCTACAAGATCACGCAAGGGCTGCTGCAGGAGTTCGGGCCGCGCCGCGTTGTCGACACGCCGATCACCGAGCATGGCTTTGCCGGCGTCGGCGTTGGTGCCGCGATGGCCGGCCTGAAGCCGATCGTCGAGTTCATGACCTTCAACTTCGCCATGCAGGCGATCGACCAGATCATCAACTCCGCCGCCAAGACGCTCTATATGTCCGGCGGCCAGATGGGCGCGCCGATCGTGTTCCGTGGACCGAACGGCGCCGCCGCCCGGGTCGCCGCCCAGCACTCGCAGTGCTATGCCGCCTGGTATAGCCACATTCCGGGCCTGAAAGTGGTGATGCCTTACACCGCCGCCGATGCCAAGGGCTTGCTGAAGGCAGCGATCCGCGATCCCAATCCGGTCATCTTCCTGGAGAACGAAATCCTCTACGGCCAGTCCTTCGACGTGCCGAAGCTCGATGATTTCGTGCTGCCGATCGGCAAGGCGCGCATCCACAAATCCGGCAAGGACGTCACCATCGTCTCGTTCGGCATCGGCATGACCTATGCGGTCAAGGCGGAAGCCGAGCTGCGCGGCATGGGCATCGATGTCGAGATCATCGATCTCAGGACCATCCGCCCGCTTGACCTCGATACCATCATCGCCTCGGTCAAGAAGACGAACCGCCTGATCGTTGTCGAGGAGGGATATCCGCAGAGCTCGGTCGGCGACCATATCGCCAACCAGGTGTCGCAGCGCGCCTTCGATTTCCTCGACGCGCCGGTCATCACCATTGCCGGCAAGGACGTGCCGATGCCCTATGCGGCCAACCTCGAGAAACTGGCGTTGCCGAATGTCGGCGAGGTCATCGAGGCGGTCAAAGCCGTCACGTATCGCTGAACCGGGCGGGAGGACAAAATGCCAATCAACATCACCATGCCGGCCCTGTCGCCCACGATGGAAGAGGGCAATCTGTCCAAGTGGCTCGTTAAGGAGGGCGACAAGGTTTCGCCGGGCGATGTCATCGCCGAGATCGAGACCGACAAGGCGACGATGGAAGTCGAAGCTGTCGATGAGGGCACGGTTGCAAGGCTCGTGGTTCCTGCCGGAACCGAAGGCGTCAAGGTCAACGCGCTGATCGCCGTGCTCGCCGCCGAAGGCGAGGATGCAGGCGCTGCCGCGAAAAGCGGCGGTGCTGCCGCACCGGCGAAAGCCGAGGCGCCGAAAGGGGATGCTCCCAAGGCGGAAGCGCCAAAGGCTGAGGCACCAAAGGCCGAGCCTGCCGCAGCCGCACCCAAGGCAGAGGCGGCGCCGGTTGCCAACGGCCATGCGGCTGGCGAGCGCACCTTCGCCTCGCCGCTCGCGCGTCGCATCGCCAGGGAAGCCGGCGTCGATGTCTCTGCCGTGACCGGCACCGGTCCGCATGGCCGCGTGGTGAAGGCCGATGTCGACGCGGCGATTGCCGGTGGCGGCGCCAAGCCTGCCGCCAAGGCCGCGCCCGCCGGCGCGCCAGTGGCTCCGTCTGCTGCTGCCCCCGCGGTGAAGGCGATGTCGGACGAGCAGGTGCTGAAACTGTTCGAGGACGGCTCCTACGACCTCGTCCCGCATGACAATATGCGCAAGACCATCGCGCGCCGGCTGGTCGAGGCCAAGACCACCATTCCGCATTTCTACCTGACGCTCGACTGTGAACTCGACGCACTCCTGGCGCTGCGCACGCAGATCAATGCTGCTGCCCCGGTGAAGAAGACCGACAAGGGCGACGCGCCCGCCTACAAGCTGTCGGTCAACGACATGGTCATCAAGGCGATGGCCATGGCGCTGAAGGCGGTGCCCGATGCCAATGCCTCATGGACCGAAACCGCCATGGTCAAGCACAAGCATGCCGATGTCGGCGTTGCGGTGTCGATCCCGGGTGGACTGATCACGCCGATCATCCGCAAGGCCGACGAAAAGACGCTGTCCACCATCTCCAACGAGATGAAGGACCTGGCCAGCCGCGCGCGCAGCCGCAAGCTGAAGCCGGAAGAGTATCAGGGCGGCACCACGGCGGTGTCCAACCTTGGCATGTTCGGCATCAAGGATTTTGCCGCCGTCATCAACCCGCCGCATGCGACGATCCTGGCGGTCGGCGCCGGCGAGGAGCGGGCAGTGGTCAAGAACGGCGAGATCAGAATAGCCACCGTGATGTCGGTGACGCTGTCGACCGACCATCGCGCCGTCGACGGTGCGCTGGGAGCGGAACTGCTGGTTGCCTTCAAGCGGCTGATCGAGAACCCGATGGGCATGCTGGTCTAGGAAGGGAGAGGGCGGTGCGGATGGTCTTCACCAGCCTCTTCGCTTTCATCATTTCCGGATTCGCCGGTGGCCTGGTCGCTCAACTGCTGGCGGTCGCAACCCATGCGCAGGAGGAGTACATTCTCGTGTTCATGGCGTCCGCGCTTGTCACCATTGTCGTGACGATCGTGTTTTTCATTGCGCAGCTTTTTTCGAATGCACCGACGATCATCAACTGGCTGGCCCTTTGCGCGATTGTCCTGTCCGTGCTGATCGGACTCGGCCTGATCGGCTGGACGTTCTCGCAGCCGATCGGTAACCGCCAGTGGGGAGGCGACCTGGCGATCGTCGCCGGCCTGGTTTTGCCAAGCCTGGCCACTGTGCTGGTTCATTGGCTGTTCGTGCGCTGGCGGATGAGACGTGGTTTGATCAGGGCACAGGTGGGCGCATGAAGACGGTTCTTTGCTACGGCGACTCGCTGACCTGGGGCTACGATGCCGAGGGCGGTCGCCATGCGCTGGAAGACCGCTGGCCGAGCGTGCTGCAGGCTGGCCTCGGTGGCGGCGTTCAGGTCATCGCCGACGGTCTCAATGGCCGCACCACAGCCTTCGACGATCATCTGGCTGGTGCCGATCGCAATGGTGCCAGACTGTTGCCGACGGTCCTGACGACGCATGCGCCGATCGACCTGATTGTCATCATGCTCGGCGCCAACGACATGAAGCCGTGGATCCACGGCAATCCGGTCGCGGCCAAGCAAGGCATCGAGCGGCTGATCGACATCGTGCGCGGTCATGACTATCCGTTCGATTGGCCGGCGCCGCAGGTGCTGATCGTTGCGCCGCCTGTGGTCAGCCGCACTGAAAACGCCGACTTCAAGGAAATGTTTGCCGGCGGCGATGAGGCATCGCGGCAGCTCGCACCGCAATATGCGGCGCTCGCCGACGAAGCCGGCTGTGGCTTCTTCGATGCCGGCAGCGTGGCGCAGACCACACCGCTTGATGGCGTCCATCTCGACGCCGAAAACACGCGAAACATCGGCAAGGCGCTGACATCGGTTGTGCGCGTCATGCTGGAATTGTGAAGGAGAAAAACCGTGGCTGAATCCTACGACGTCATCATCATCGGCTCCGGCCCCGGCGGCTATGTCACGGCGGTGCGTTCCGCCCAGCTTGGCTTCAAGACGGCGATCGTCGAGCGCGAGCATCTCGGCGGCATATGCCTCAACTGGGGCTGCATCCCGACCAAGGCGCTGCTGCGCTCGGCCGAGATCATGCATTATTCGGATCACCTGAAGGATTACGGGCTGAAACTTGACGGCAAGGTCAGCGTCGACACATCAGCCGTCGTCGACCGCTCGCGGAAAGTCTCGCTGCGCCTCAACGGTGGCGTGGCCTTCCTGATGAAAAAGAACAAGGTCGACGTCATCTGGGGCGAAGCCAAGCTTTCGAAGCCGGGTGAGATTGTCGTGTCCAAGACGGTTAAGAAGCCGATGGAACCGCAGCCGCCGGTGCCGAAAGGCGTCAAGGGCGAGGGCACCTACACCGCCAAGCACATCATCCTGGCGACCGGCGCCCGGCCGCGCGCGCTGCCCGGCATCGAGCCGGACGGCAAGCTGATCTGGACGTATTTCGAGGCCATGGTGCCGAAAGAGATGCCGAAGTCGCTGCTGGTCATGGGATCAGGCGCCATCGGCATCGAATTCGCCTCCTTCTACCGCACCATGGGTGCTGACGTGACGGTGGTCGAACTGCTGCCAGCGGTGATGCCGGTCGAGGATGCCGAAGTCTCGAAATTCGCGCAAAAGCAGTTCGAGAAGCAAGGCATGAAGATCATCCTCGAAGCGAAGGTGACCAAGGTCGAGAAGGGTGCCAACTCGGTCACCGCGCATGTCGAGATGAAGGACGGCAAGGTTGAGAAGATCACTGCCGACCGCATGATTTCGGCGATTGGCGTGCAGGGCAATATCGAGAATCTCGGGCTTGAGGCGCTCGGCGTGAAGACCGAACGCGGCTGCGTCGTCGTTGACGGTTACGGCAAGACCAACGTGCCGGGCATCTACGCCATCGGCGATGTCGCCGGCCCGCCAATGCTTGCCCACAAGGCCGAGCATGAGGGCGTGGTGTGCGTTGAGAAGATCGCCAACTTCCCCGGCGTGCATGCCACCGACAAGCTCAAGATCCCCGGCTGCACCTACTGCAACCCGCAAGTCGCGTCCGTCGGCCTGACGGAAGCGAAGGCCAAGGCAGGGGGCAAGGACATCCGGGTCGGGCGCTTCCAGTTCGCCGCCAATGGCAAGGCAATTGCGCTCGGCGAAGACCAGGGCTTCATCAAGACCATCTTCGACAAGAAGACCGGCCAGCTGCTCGGCGCCCACATGGTCGGCGCCGAAGTGACCGAACTGATCCAGGGCTTTGTCGTGGCGATGAATCTGGAGACGACCGAGGAAGAGCTGATGCACACCATTTTCCCGCACCCGACGCTGTCGGAGATGATGAAGGAAAGCGTGCTCGACGCCTATGGCCGCGCGCTCAACGCGTGATAAATTGAAAGCGCTGGCCCAGATGGAACCCGGCGGCAAGGCAGTTCGTTTGCGGATGCGTTTTCATCCATCACACAAGGAGAAGGCATATGCATTTGAACGGCGTCGGCTGGATTGCAGCCATCATCATCGGCGGCCTGGCAGGCTGGTTCGCCGAAATGGTGATGAAGAGCAACACCGGCATCTTCATGAACATTGTTATGGGCATCGTTGGCGCGGTCGTGCTGAACGCCATTCTGCAGGCGCTCAATTTCGGCCCGTTCGGCGTCGGCTGGACTGCCTATCTGATCACCGGCTTTATCGGCGCCTGCCTGCTGATCTGGGCGGGGCGTCTGGTGCGCCGTTAACATCACTGAAGAGCTGCTATGCGAAAAAGGCTGTTGCGGCATGCGCCGCGGCGGCCTTTTTCTTTGCGTTGAAAAGTCTTAGATGAACTTATCACAGCGAACGCCTGACTGGCGGTCGCGAATGAAACCAGGTTTCCCGATGGTCACTGTCCTCGATACGATCGCCAACGCCCCGCGCTTGCGGCATCCGGAAAAGGCGCACAAGCCTGATCAGGATGTGTTGCGCAAGCCCGACTGGATACGCGTCAAGGCGCCGATGTCGAAGGGCTATGCCGAAACGCGCGAAATCGTCAAATCGCATAAGCTGGTGACGGTCTGCGAAGAGGCCGGCTGCCCCAACATTGGCGAATGCTGGGAAAAGAAGCACGCCACCTTCATGATCATGGGCGAGATCTGCACGCGCGCCTGCGCCTTCTGCAACGTCGCCACCGGCATTCCAACAGCACTCGATGCCGATGAACCGGCCCGCGTCGCGCATGCCGTCAAGCAGATGGGCCTGACCCACGTCGTCATCACCTCGGTCGACCGCGACGATCTCGCCGACGGCGGTGCGCAGCATTTTGCCGAGGTCATCCGCGCCATCCGGGCGGCGACGCCGTTGACGACGATCGAAATCCTGACGCCCGACTTCCTGCGCAAGGAAGGCGCGCTGGAGATCGTCGTGGCGGCCAAGCCCGACGTCTTCAACCACAATCTGGAGACCGTGCCGTCGAACTATCTGACGGTTCGTCCGGGCGCTCGCTATTTCCACTCGATCCGGCTGTTGCAGCGGGTCAAGGAACTCGACCCGTCGATCTTCACCAAGTCCGGCATCATGGTGGGTTTGGGCGAGGAGCGGAACGAAATCCTGCAGCTGATGGACGATCTGCGTTCGGCCAATGTCGACTTCATGACCATTGGCCAGTACCTGCAGCCGTCGAAGAAGCACCATCCGGTGATCCGTTTCGTCACGCCGGAGGAGTTCAAATCCTTCGAGACGATTGGCCGGACCAAGGGTTTCCTGCTGGTGGCATCGAGCCCGCTGACGCGCTCGTCGCATCATGCCGGCGACGATTTCGCCCGGCTGCGCGCGGCACGGGAATCGCTTCTCAAGAAATCGCTCTGATGCATGTCACCCAAAGTGACCTCGGTTTTGGGAGAACGACATGCATGAAGACAAAGAACCTGAAGCGCGTTGCATGAAACCGCTTCGCCGCGACGCGCCTTAGAGCAGGTTCATGCCGAAATTCGAAGCCACCCGCCGCGTATCCCACACGCCGGAGCAGATGTTCGCGCTGGTCGCCGATGTCGAATCTTATCCGCAATTCCTGCCGCTTTGCGAAGCGCTGACGGTTCGCTCGCGCAAGGAGCGTGACGGACGCACCGTTCTCCTCGCCGACATGAGCATCGGCTACAAGGCGATCCGCGAAACCTTCACGACGCAGGTGCTGCTGAAGCCCGACGAGAACACCATCGACGTGAAATACATCGACGGCCCGTTCAAATATCTGAGCAATGTCTGGCGTTTCGAAGCGGACGGCGCCGGCTGCGCCGTCCGCTTCTTCATCGACTATGAATTCAAAAGCCGCATTCTGGGCGCGGTGATGGGAACCATGTTCGACCGTGCCTTTCGCATGTTCGCCGAGGCTTTCGAGAAGCGTGCGGATGTCATTTACGGCGCGGCACCCTCGGCCTGAAGCTGGCCAAGCGCGCGCAGACCCAACTCCAACGCGTGCCGGACCGTTTCCCTGCGGATGAAATCGCGGCCCTTGTCGGCAAACAGTCTGTGCTCGGCGGTCACGCGCTGGCCGTCCAGGCCGACGCCGAACCAGACCAAGCCGACCGGTTTTTCCGTGGAACCGCCGCCGGGGCCGGCAATGCCGGTGACCGCCAGGGTCAGCCCGGCGCGCGAACGGGCCAGCGCGCCTGTTGCCATTTCGGTCGCCGTCTCGCGCGAAACCGCGCCATGCGCGTCAAGCGTGGCGGTGGAAACGCCGAGCATGTCCATCTTGGCTTCGTTGGAATAGGTGATGAAGCCGCGATCGACCACGGCGGAGGAACCGGCGATGTCGGTGAGCGCGGCAATGATCATGCCGCCGGTGCAGCTTTCCGCCGTTGCCAGCATGATGCCGCGCTTCTGGCAGGCTTGCAGCAGGGCATTTGCCAGCTCATTGTTGCTCACTCCGGCACCTCGCCTGGAAACACCACGCTGGCGGTGGCGATCGCCGCTATGCCTTCCTCGCGCCCGATAAAGCCGAGCTTCTCATTGGTTGTCGCCTTGATCGAGATGCGGTCCGGCGAAATTGCCAGCATCCGCGAAAGGGCTGCGGTCATGGCCTCGCGATGCGGGCCGACGCGCGGCGCCTCGCAGATCAGCGTGATATCGGCATTGGCGATGCGTCCGCCGCGCTCGCGCACCAGTCTTGCGGCATGCTCGACGAAGATCCGGGACGCCGCGCCCTTCCACTGCGGATCGGACGGCGGGAAATGCGTGCCGATGTCCCCGGCGCCGCAAGTCGCCAGCAGCGCATCGGTCAGGGCGTGCAGGCCGACATCGGCGTCTGAGTGGCCGGACAGTTTCTTGTCATGAGGAATGGCGACGCCACACAGGGTGACATGGTCGCCGGGCTCGAAGGCGTGGACGTCGTAGCCATTGCCGGTTCTGATGTCGGGAAAGCGCACGCGTTCGCCGGAAAGCCGCTGGTCCGCCATCGCAATATCCCGTGCCCAGGTGAGTTTGACATTGTCCGGCGAGCCCGGAACGATATTGACCGGAATATGCGCCCATTCGGCGATCGCGGCGTCGTCGGTAAAATCCATTTTTCCCAGATGATGGGCTTTCTCATGCGCGGCGAGGATGGGCCAGAATGGAAAGCCCTGTGGCGTTTGCGCCGCGTGAAGCCCGCTGCGCGAAACGGTTTCGCCAACCACGCCGGAGGCCGACTCGCGCTTCAGCGTGTCGGCGACGGGCAAAGCGGGCAACGCGCCCTCGCGCTCGCCGATGGCGGCGATGGTGCGGTCAATCAATTCCGCATCGACAAACGGACGCACGGCGTCGTGGATCAGAACCTGCGCCGGCGCGTGGCCTCTCAGCGCAAGCAATCCGAGCCGGACGGACTCCTGCCTGGTCGCCCCACCCATGACGGCGGTGACCCGCTCGGCGTTGGCGCCCGCCGCCTGCCGGAACAGTTCGTGGTCGTCGGCATGGATGGCGACGACAATCTCGCTGGTTCGCGGGTGAGCCAGAAAAATCTCCAGCGTGTGCGCGATGACGGCATAGCCGCCAATGTGTTGATATTGCTTCGGCCCATTGGCCTGTCCGGCGCGCGCGCCACGGCCGGCCGCAACGATCACCACCGCGACCTTGCCATCCGCACTCGAAACGTGATTTTCACTTGCGTCAGTCATTGCAGATTGGTCCTAGCGCACGATCCCGAAAAGTGTAATCGGTTTTCGGAAAAGATCGTGCGCCAAAGATGAAGTTCCAAAGCGTCCTTTACGCGCCCCGAGGGACGCGCGGGCGCTTTGGTCACAGCCAATCCCGAAGGCCAGCATTTTCCCAATTGCGCCTTAATGTGGCGTCATTCCGCGTTGCACATTGCGGCGGTTCTGGCTAGAGAATGTGCAACGAATGAACATGCTTGGTTTTTATGCATGGTTAACTTGACCAAATTGGCCGCGCCGCTCGATGTCGGTGGTGTGAGAATCCGCAATCGCGTGTTCCTCGCGCCGATGTCGGGCATTACCGACGAGCCGTTCCGGCAGCGCGCCCATGCGCATGGCGCGGGCCTGGTCGTGTCCGAAATGGTGGCCAGCGGCGAGCTTGCCAAGGGCAGGGCCGGTTTCAACCTGCGCATACGCCACTCCGGCCTGCCGGTCCATATGGTCCAGCTTGCCGGACGCGAGGCGGCGCACATGGCTGAAGGCGCGCGAATCGCCGCCGGCGAGGGCGCCGACATCATCGACATCAACATGGGCTGCCCGGCCAAGAAGGTCACCGGTGGCTATGCCGGCTCGGCACTGATGCTGGATCTCGACCATGCACTGTCGCTGATCGACGCCGTTGTCGGCGCGGTCGAGGTGCCGGTGACGGTCAAGATGCGGCTGGGCTGGGACGAAGGCGCGCTCAATGCGCCGATGCTGGCGCGCCGCGCCGAACAGGCCGGCGTCAGCATGGTGACCGTGCACGGCCGCACGCGCTGCCAGTTCTATCAAGGCAAGGCCGACTGGCGCGCCATCGCCCGGGTCAAGGAAGCCGTGTCCATCCCGGTCGTCGCCAATGGCGATGTTTCTTCGCCAGCGGAAGCGGCTGACATTCTCGACCAGTCGGGTGCCGATGCCGTGATGATCGGCCGCGCCCACTACGGCGCACCCTGGATCGCTGGCGGCATCGCGGCGGCAGCGGCAGGTGAGACGGCGACCAACGTCCCGCAGAGCTCGACGGCACTGGCCGAGTATGTAGTCTCCCATTACGAAGACATGCTGGCGCTCTACGGCGTCGAGAGCGGCCTGCGTCAGGCGCGCAAGCATCTCGGCTGGTATCTCGATCGCCATGCCGGCGGCGTCGCTGACGACGGCCGAAAGGCCATACTGACCGCATTCGAGCCGGCGCGCGTCATCACCTTGCTGCACGATGTGTTTTCGCGCGATCCGCAACCCCTGAACCTGCGGAGCGCCGCATGAACGCCGCCGCTGGCCAAGGCGCTGAAATGGCGGATGCCGCCCAGATCGTGCTCAACACCATCCGCCGCCCGGTGATCATGATCAGCGAGGAAGGGTTCATCACCTACGCCAACGCCGACGCGGAAGACTTCTTTCGCTCAAGCGCGACCATGCTGGCGCGCAACACGCTGTCCAAGCTCATTCCCTTCGGCAGCCCGCTGCTGACGCTGGTCGATCAGGTGCGCGAGCGTCGGGCCCCGGTCAACGAATACCGGGTCGACGTGTCGTCGCCGCGCCTCGGCATCGAGAAGGTCGTCGATCTCTACGTCGCCCCGGTGCCGGAATATCCAGGCTCCGTCGTGGTGATGTTCCAGGAACGGTCGATGGCCGACAAGATCGACCGGCAGATGACGCATCGCGGTGCGGCACGCTCGGTCACCGGCCTGGCGGCGATGCTTGCCCATGAGATCAAGAACCCGCTCTCCGGCATCCGTGGTGCTGCCCAGCTGCTCGAACTGTCGGCTTCCGACGAGGACCGCGCGCTGACGCGGCTGATCACCGACGAGACGGACCGCATCGTATCGCTGGTCGACCGCATGGAGGTGTTTTCAGACGAGCGGCCGATCGACCGCTATCCCGTCAACATCCATGTCGTGCTCGACCATGTGAAGGCCATTGCCAAGAACGGTTTTGCCAAGAGAATCAAGATAATGGAGGATTATGATCCTTCATTGCCTCCGGTTTTTGCCAACCGTGACCAGCTCATCCAGGTGTTCCTCAACCTGGTCAAGAACGCCGCCGAGGCGATCGGCAGCGACCCACAGGGCGAGATCGTGCTGTCGACCGCCTTCCGGCCCGGCATCCGCGTTTCTGTTCCGGGTACGCAGGATCGCGTATCGCTGCCGCTGGAATTCTGCGTGCGCGACAATGGCTCCGGCGTCTCGGAAGATATTTTGCCGATCCTGTTCGACCCGTTCATCACCACCAAGCCGAACGGCTCCGGGTTGGGTCTGGCGCTGGTCGCCAAGATCGTCGGCGAGCATGGCGGCATCATCGAATGCGAATCGACGCCGCGCGGGACCACATTCCGCATTCTGATGCCGGCCTGGAAAGAAGCGCCATACGGCGCCGACGAAGACGGTGAAGGAGACCGCAAATGACCGTTCGCGGCAATATTCTCGTCGCCGACGACGATGCGGCGATCCGCACCGTCCTCAACCAGGCGCTTTCGCGCGTCGGCCACGAGGTGCGCGTCACCTCCAACGCTTCGACGCTGTGGCGCTGGGTGGCGGCGGGCGAGGGCGATCTGGTCATCACCGATGTGGTGATGCCGGACGAAAACGCGTTCGACATGCTGCCGCGCATCAAGAAGGCGCGGCCGGAACTGCCGGTCATCGTCATGAGTGCCCAGAACACCTTCATGACGGCGATCCGCGCATCCGAAACCGGCGCCTATGAATATCTGCCCAAGCCGTTCGACCTGACCGAACTGCTCAGCATCGTCAACCGGGCGCTTTCCGAGCCACGGCGGCCCAAAATCGATGCGCGGCCGGAAGAACAGCCCGACGCGATGCCGCTGGTCGGCCGCTCGGCCGCCATGCAGGACATCTACCGCATGCTGGCGCGCATGATGCAGACCGACCTGACGGTGATGATTTCGGGCGAATCCGGCACCGGCAAGGAACTGGTGGCGCGTGCGCTGCATGAATATGGCCGCCGTCGCGGCGGCCCGTTCGTTGCCATAAACATGGCGGCGATCCCGCGCGATCTGATCGAATCGGAACTGTTCGGCCACGAGAAGGGCGCCTTCACCGGCGCGCAAAACCGATCGACCGGGCGCTTCGAACAGGCCGAAGGCGGTACATTGTTCCTCGACGAGATCGGCGACATGCCGATGGAGGCGCAGACGCGCCTGCTACGTGTGTTGCAGCAGGGCGAATACACCACGGTTGGCGGACGAACGCCGATCAAGACCGATGTGCGCATCGTCGCCGCCACCAACAAGGATCTGCGCACGCTGATCAACCAGGGGCTCTTCCGCGAGGATCTGTTCTATCGCCTCAACGTCGTGCCGCTCAGGCTGCCGGCGCTGCGCGAGCGCTCCGAGGACGTGCCCGATCTCGTCCGCCACTTCTTCAAGCTCGGCGAAATGGAAGGCCTGCAGACCAAGCGCATCTCGTCGGGCGGCATCGAACTGATGAAGCGCTATCCATGGCCGGGCAATGTGCGCGAACTGGAAAACCTCGTTCGCAGGCTCGCCGCGCTCTATTCGCAGGACGAGATTTCCGCCGAGATCATCGAGGCCGAGCTCAAGACCGGCGAACGTCCGGTGGTGCCGGGTGGTGGCAACCTCATTCCCGACGACCTGTCGATCGGCCAGGCGGTGGAGCACTTCCTGCAGCGTTATTTCGCCTCGTTTGCCGGCGATTTGCCACCTGCCGGCCTCTATCAGCGCATCCTGTCCGAGGTCGAGTATCCGCTCGTCCTGGCCTCGATGACGGCAACCCGCGGCAACCAGATCAAGGCGGCGGAATTGTTGGGGCTCAACCGCAACACGCTGCGCAAGAAGATTCGTGAACTCGGCGTCAACGTCTACAAATCATCGCGCCACGGCTGAGCCCCGATCTGAACGTCTGGTTCTTTTCGGGGGACGGCTGGCGAAAGATTTCCGTCTCGGTCACACTTGTTGCATAATCGCCACAATGCGTTGCATACATCCGACGCAATCATGGCTCTAGACGGCGACATGGCTCCGCAGGCACCGACAGCAAACCAACCACTTTTCAGCGAACCCGGCACGCGTGACGGGCGCCGTCTGCTTGCGCTGCCAGGCGTGGTCGCGGTTGTGGGCGCCCTGGTGACGGCGGCGATCTCGTTCACCATCCTTGTCGGCGCCACGCCGATCACGCCCAACGAATCGACGACGCTGGCGCTGATTGCGCTCAACGCCGCTTTCGTCCTGTTCCTCATCGCGCTGGTCGGACGCGAAGTGCATCGCATCCTGATGGCGCGCCGGCACGGCAAAGCCGCCTCGCGGCTGCATGTTCGCATCGTCGCCATGTTCGCTCTGGTCGCCGCCATTCCCGCCATCATGGTGGCGATCATCGCGTCGATCACGCTCGACATCGGCCTCGACCGCTGGTTCGAGATCCGCACCAAGACGATCGTCAATTCGTCGCTGTCGATCGCCGACGCCTATGTCCAGGAAAATGCCCGCAATCTCCAAGGCACGACACTGTCGATGGCCTATGACCTCGATGCGTCGCGCACACTCTATGGCCTTGATCGCACTGGCTTTCTCGACCTGATGAACAAGGAAGCCGTGGGCCGCTCGCTTGCCCATGCGGCGCTGATCAAGCCGGATGGCTCCTTCGTCATGAGCGCCAAGACCGATACGGATTTCGCCATGCCCGAGCCGCCAGAAGGCGCGGTGGCCAGCGCTGCCGACGGCAAGCCGGTGCTGATCGAACCGAAAACGCGCAACATCATGGGCGCCATCGTCAAACTGCGCGAGATCGAAGGGCTCTATCTCTACACCATTCGCCTCGTCGATCCCGAAGTGATCAAGGCGCGGCAGATCGTCAGGTCCAACACCGACGAATATCGCGGGCTGGAGGACAACAGGCGCACCTCGCAGGTGGCCTTCGCGCTGCCCTATCTGTCGTTGACGCTGATCATCATCCTGTCCGCGATCTGGACCGGCATTGCGGTTGCCGACCGTCTGGTGCGGCCCATTCGCCAGCTCATCGGTGCCGCCGACGAGGTGGCGACCGGCAATCTCGACGTCGCGGTTCCCGTCAGGCCATCCGACGGCGATGTCGCCTCGCTCGGCGATACGTTCAACAAGATGCTTCTGGAACTGAAATCACAGCGCAACGAGATCCTGTCGGCCAAGGACCTGATCGACGAACGGCGCCGCTTCTCGGAAGCCGTGCTCGCCGGCGTCACCGCCGGCGTCATCGGCGTCGATCCCTACGGCATCGTCACCATCGTCAACCGCTCGGCCGAGGCGATGCTGGCCATCTCCGCCAGCGCCGCTCTTGGACAGAATCTCTCCGCCGTGCTGCCGCATGTCGGCCGCGTCTTCGAGATCGGCCGCAAGTCCGGCAAGCCTGTCTATCGCGAGCAGGTGACCTTCTACCGTGCCGGCGCCGAGCGGACCTTCAACGTGCAGATCACCATCGAAGCCGGTGACGACGGCTCGGAGGAGAAATCCTATGTCGTGACGGTCGACGACATCACCGATCTGGTTCAGGCGCAACGCTCCTCCGCCTGGGCCGACGTGGCGCGGCGCATCGCCCATGAGATCAAGAATCCGCTGACGCCGATCCAGCTATCCGCCGAGCGCATCAAGCGACGCTTCGGCAAGGTCATCACCGAGGATCGCGAGATTTTCGATCAATGCACCGACACCATCATCCGGCAGGTCGAGGACATCGGCCGCATGGTCGACGAATTCTCGGCTTTCGCGCGCATGCCTAAGCCCGAGATGAAAGCCATCGACCTGCGCGAATCGTTGCGCGAGGCCTCGTTCCTGGTTGAAGTCAGCCGCGCCGACATTGCTTTCGAGCGCGTGTTCGGCAACGAGCCGCTCAAGGGCACCTTCGACAGCCGCCTGATGGCGCAGGCTTTCGGCAATGTGATCAAGAACGCCGCCGAAGCGATCGACGGACTGGAACAGAAGGACGGTTCGCACGGCATAATCCGGATTCAAGCCGGGCGCCAGAATGGCGCGATTCGCATCGACGTCATCGACAATGGCAAAGGCCTGCCGCGCGAGAATCGCCAACGGCTGCTCGAGCCCTATATGACCACACGCGAGAAGGGCACCGGGCTCGGTCTCGCTATCGTCAAGAAGATCGTGGAGGACCATGGTGGCAGGCTGGAACTTCATGATGCCCCTGTGGATTTCCACAATGGGCGCGGCGCGATGATCAGCATCATCCTGCCGCCCGCGGCCGCTGCGTCTCCACCACGCGGCGAAAGCAGGTCGGAAAACGAAAGAGAAACTGAAAAGGTCGGTAATGGCGTCTGATATTCTCATCGTCGATGACGAGGAAGACATCCGTGAACTCGTCGCGGGCATCCTGAGCGACGAAGGTCACGAAACCCGCACGGCATTCGATGCCGACAGCGCGCTCGCTGCTATAGCTGATCGCGCGCCGCGGCTGATTTTCCTCGACATCTGGCTGCAGGGCTCGCGCCTGGACGGGCTGGCTTTGCTCGACGAGATCAAGACGATGCACCCGACCTTGCCCGTGGTGATGATCTCCGGCCACGGCAACATCGAAACGGCGGTCTCCGCCATCCGTCGCGGCGCCTATGATTTCATCGAAAAACCGTTCAAGGCCGACAGGCTGATCCTTATTGCCGAGCGTGCGCTCGAGACCTCGAAATTACGGCGCGAGGTTTCCGACCTCAAGCTCCGCAGCGGCGAAACCTTCGACCTGATCGGCATGTCGTCGGCGATGAGCCAGTTGCGCCAGACCATCGAACGCGTCGCCCCGACCAACAGCCGCGTCATGATCATCGGCCCGTCAGGCTCGGGCAAGGAACTGGCCGCACGCGCCATCCACACGCTGTCGGCGCGCAAGACCGCACCATTCGTGACGCTGAGCGCCGCCAACATCACGCCCGAGCGCATGGAGATCGAGCTGTTCGGCACCGAATCCAACGGCGTCGAGCGCAAGGTCGGCGCGCTGGAGGAGGCTCATCGCGGCATCCTCTACATCGACGAGGTGGCCGACATGCCGCGCGAGACGCAGAACAAGATACTGCGCGTGTTGGTCGAGCAGCAATTCGAGCGGGTAGGGGGCACCAAGCGGGTCAAGGTCGATGTCCGCATCATTTCCTCGACCTCCCAGAACCTCGAGGCGATGATCGCCGACGGCCGTTTCCGCGAGGATCTTTATCATCGCCTGGCGGTGGTGCCGGTCATGGTGCCGGGACTGGCCGAGCGGCGCGAGGACATTCCCTATCTCGTCGACAATTTCATGAAGCAGATCGCCCGCCAGGCCGGCATCAAGCCGCGCCGCATCGGCGACGACGCGCTGGCCGTGCTGCAGGCGCACAATTGGCCGGGCAACGTTCGCCAGCTGCGCAACAATGTCGAGCGCCTGATGATCCTGGCCCGCGGCGACGACGTCGATGCGCCGATCACCGCCGACCTGTTGCCGGCCGAGATCGGCGATGTCATGCCGCGCACGCCGAATCAATCCGACCAGCACATCATGGCGCTGCCGCTGCGCGAGGCGCGCGAACAGTTCGAGAAGGATTATCTGATCGCCCAGATCAACCGCTTCGGCGGCAACATCTCGAAAACCGCCGAGTTCATCGGCATGGAGCGTTCCGCCCTGCACCGCAAGCTGAAGTCGCTGGGCGTCTGACGCACAGCGCCCAGCCAGCCGCGCCTGGGCCAAGCATTTGCCGGTTACGGCGGCGGCGGAATCGCATAAGAAAGCCCGAGAATTTCTGAGGGGTCGCCAATGCCGCGCATTGCCTATGTCAACGGGCGCTACGTCGCTCACGGGGACGCTGCCGTGCATATCGAGGATCGCGGCTATCAGTTCGCCGACGGCGTCTATGAGGTCTGCGAGGTGGCGCGTGGCTTCATCGTCGACATGCCGCGCCATCTGGCCCGGCTGAACCGCTCGCTGACCGAATTGTCGATCGCCTGGCCGGTCACCTCTCACGTGCTGCCGCTCATCCTGCGCGAGGTGGTCAACCGCAACCATGTCGCCAACGGCCTGGTCTATGTCCAGGTGACGCGCGGCGTTGCCAGCCGCGACTTTGTCTTCCCTTCCGCCGACACCAAGCCGTCCCTGGTGGTGACCGCCAGGAAGGCCGATCCTGCTGCTGGGGCAAAGCGAGCCGAGACCGGCATCGCGGTCATCACCGTGCCCGAGAACCGCTGGGACAGGGTCGACATCAAGAGCGTCGGACTGCTGCCCAATGTCTTGGCCAAGCAGAAGGCCAAGGAAGCTGGTGCGCAGGAAGCCTGGTTCGTCGACACCGACGGCAACGTCAAGGAAGGCGGCTCGTCGAATGCCTGGATCGTCACCCGGGACGGTGTACTGGTGACCCGGCCGGCCGAGCATGGCATCCTGCGCGGCATCACCCGCACGACCATGTTCGAAGTGGCGGCCAAGCTCGGCCTGAAGATCGAGGAGCGCGGCTTTTCCGTTGCCGAGGCCAAGGCGGCACGTGAGGCGTTCATCAGTTCCGCAACGACAATCGCCATGCCAGTCGTGGCCATTGACGGCGATACCGTCGCCAATGGACACCCCGGCTCAATAACACTTTCGTTGCGGCAGGCCTTTTTTGACATTGCGGAAAAAAGTCCAGCCTGATAACCGCACAGGTGGAATGAACATCAATATATCTCGTTCTGCTTGTCGTTACTGACGACAAGACGGTGTTTGCGAGCTTGACATGCGCCCGTTAATTTGGCGCATTGGCTTGCAAACCGAAGGGGATCGGCGAAAGACAAGAACAATGGCGGAACGATCGCAAAACCTTCAGGACCTGTTCCTGAATTCAGTTCGCAAGAGCAAGAACCCACTCACCATCTTCCTCATCAACGGCGTCAAGCTGACCGGCGTGGTCACTTCGTTCGACAATTTCTGTGTGCTGCTGCGCCGTGACGGTCACTCCCAGCTCGTCTACAAGCACGCCATTTCCACGATCATGCCGAGCCAGCCGGTTCAGATGTTCGATGGCGAGGAAAGCCAGGGCGCCTGATTGGCACGTGAGAAAGACGCGGACGCTACCGTTCGCGGAAAACCAGCGCATCATCCTGGGACGGAAGCCAAGGGCCCGACCCGGGCCGTTGTCATCGTGCCCGTCCTTACCCGCCACCAGCGCAACGACGACGAGACCAACCGCCCACGGCTGATGCGTTCGGCTGACGCTCGCCACGACGAGGCCGTCGGCCTTGCCCGCGCCATCAACCTTGACCTGATCCACACCGCGGTGGTGACCGTCAACGATCCGCGCCCGGCAACGTTGCTCGGCAGCGGCAAGGTCGCCGAGTTCGCCGAGATCGTCAAAGAGGGTCAGGCGGAGGTGGTTGTCGTCGACCATCCGCTGACCCCGGTGCAGCAGCGCAATCTCGAAAAAGAGCTGAACGCCAAGGTGCTGGATCGCACCGGGCTGATCCTCGAGATCTTCGGCGAGCGCGCCCGCACCAAGGAAGGCACGCTGCAGGTCGAGCTTGCCCATCTCAACTACCAGAAGGGTCGTCTCGTACGCAGCTGGACCCATCTTGAGCGCCAGCGCGGCGGCGCCGGCTTCCTCGGCGGTCCCGGCGAAACGCAGATCGAATCCGACCGACGACAGTTGCAGGAAAAGATCATCAAGCTGAAGCACGAGCTGGAAACGGTGCGGCGCACCCGCGACCTGCACCGCGCCAAGCGCCGGAAAGTGCCGTTCCCGGTGGTGGCGATCGTCGGTTACACCAACGCCGGCAAATCGACGCTGTTCAACCGGCTGACCGGAGCGGATGTACTGGCGCAGGACATGCTGTTCGCCACGCTCGATCCGACGCTGCGCCGCGTGCGCCTGCCGCATGGCACGCCGATCATCCTTTCGGACACGGTCGGCTTCATTTCCGACCTGCCGACGCATCTGATCGCCGCTTTCCGCGCCACCCTGGAAGAGGTGGTCGAGGCCGATCTCGTCATCCACCTGCGCGACATTTCCGACCCCGATACAGCCGCCCAGGCCGAGGATGTCGAGCGTATCCTGGCCGATCTTGGCGTTGATGCCGGTGATGCCAAGAGGGTCATCGAAGTGTGGAACAAGATCGACCGGCTGGACGAAGGCAACCGCATCCGGCTGCTTGCCGACGGCGCCGACGCCAGCAAGGCGCCGCCGATTGCGGTGTCGGCTGTGACCGGTGAGGGCATCGATGCGCTGAAGGCGATCATCGAAACGCGGATGGCGGGCGAGCTCGAAGACCTGACGGTGACGATCGAGCCGGCACAGTTCGGCCTTGTCGACTGGCTTTATCGCAATGGCGACGTCGTTTCGCGAACCGACAATGATGACGGCAGCGCCACCATCTCGCTCAAGGCCACACAAAGCGCCCGCGAAGAGATCGAAAGCAGATTGCGTCGCAAAAACAACGGATAACGCAGGTTATTTCGCGGTCTTGGCTTCCTGCCACAGTGCTTCCATCTCGGGCAGATTAGCCTTTTCCAACGTGCTGCCGGATTTTTCCAGGGCCTGCTCGACATAATGGAAGCGTGAGCGGAATTTTTCGTTGGTGCCGCTCAGAGCGGCTTCCGAATCGAGCTTGAGGTGCCGGCCGAGATTGACGACCGCAAACAGCATGTCGCCGAACTCGTCCTTGATCGAGGCGGTGTCCCCCTTGGCCAGCGCCTCGCGCAACTCGCCGATCTCTTCCTCGATCTTGTCGAGAATGGGCGCCGCCTCGCTCCAGTCGAAGCCGACGCGGGCGGCCTTCTCCTGAAGTTTTAGTGCCCGCGTCAGCGCGGGCAGGGCGAGCGGCACGCTGTCCAGAAACCCCTTGCCGTTGTCTTCAGGGTCGAGACCGCGGGCGAGGCGGGCGCTTCGCTTCTCCGCCTTCTCTTCGGCCTTGATCTTTTCCCACATGCCTTTTGCCATGCCGGCGCTGCGGGCCTTTTCGTCGCCGAAGACATGCGGGTGGCGACGGATCATCTTCGTCGTGATGGCTTGCACCACGTCAGGGAAGGCAAACTCGCCGGCTTCCTCGGCCATCTGGGCATGATAGACGACCTGCAGCAGAAGGTCGCCCAGTTCGTCGCGCAGATCGTCGGGATCGCCGCGCGCAATGGCATCCGCCACCTCATAGGCTTCCTCGATCGTATAGGGCGCAATGGTCGAGAAATCCTGTTCGATGTCCCAGGGACAGCCGGTCTTCGGCGCCCGCAGCGCCGCCATGATCTCGATCAGGCGCGAAATGTCTTTTGATGGCGTCATCTAGAGCTATTCCAGGAAAAGTGTGAAACGGTTTTCTGTCCGGAATTGCGTCAAAACAGTCTATCGGATGCTATCGCGCCGCCGGCCGCGCGGCCAACGCTGTCAGCCGGCAAGGTGGCCTTGTCCACAGGTGCTGGGTACCCAGCCTGTCAATCGAGAACCGAAACGATCGCCTTGGCGAGCTCGTCCATCCCATCCTCAGGCAGGCCGGCGACATTGATGCGGCTGTCGCCGACCATGTAGATGCCGTGCTCGGCACGCAGCCGCTCGACCTGCGCTTCCGTGAGGCCAAGGCGGGAGAACATGCCGCGATGGCTGGCGACGAAATCGAAACGGTCGGAATTGGACTGCCGGCGCAGCGCCTCGGCGAACTGGACCCGGAGCCTGAGCATGCGCAGGCGCATCTCTTCAAGCTCGGCCTCCCAGTCCGCACGCAAGACTGCATCTTCCAGCACGATGCGCACCGCGGCAGCACCATGGTCCGGCGGCATCGAATACATGGCGCGCGCCGCCGATAGCATCTGGCTCATCGCCACGTCGGCCTGTGCGCCGTCCCTGGCCAGGACCATCGCCGCGCCGACACGGTCGCGGTAGACGGCGAAATTCTTCGAGCAGCTCGACGCGACGACCATTTCCGGAACTTTTGCCGCCAGCAGGCGCAAGCCGAGGGCGTCGGCCTCAAGGCCATCGCCAAAGCCCTGATAGGCGATGTCGACAAACGGCAGCAGCTCGCGCTCGACGACCAGATCGGCAACGGCTGCCCACTGGGCGGCATCCAGATTGGCGCCGGTCGGGTTGTGGCAGCAGCCATGCAGCAGCACGACGTCGCCGCTGTTTGCTGTCCGCAACGCTGCCAGCATGTCGTCGAAGCGCACAGCGCCCGAGGCGGCATCGAAATAGGGGTATTCGCGGATCTGCAGGCCGGCGGCGCGCATTACCGGCATGTGGTTCGGCCAGGTCGGGTCCGACAGCCAGATGGTTGCATCCGCGCGTGTCCGCTTGAGCAGTTCCGCCACCAGCCGCAGCGCGCCGGAGCCGCCGGGCGCCTGTGCGGCGCGGATGCGCGTCATGTCGGCGCCCGGACCGAAGGCGAGCTTGGCCATCACCGTGTTGAAGCCGGTATCGCCGGCAAGGCCGAGATAGGTCTTGGTGTCCTGACCCTGCAACAGCCGCTTTTCAGCTTCGCGCACGGCGCGCATGACCGGCGTCTTGCCGTCGCGATCCTTGTAGACGCCGACGCCGAGGTCGACCTTGTCGGGACGCGGGTCGGCGCGATAAAGGCCGATCAGGGCCAGGATCTTGTCGGCGGGGGCGGGCTGCAGGGCTTCAAACATCGATACGGCTCCAATGGCGGCGGAGTGATACGCAAATCGGTCGCGTTTCGCCAGCGCTTTTCCTGCCGCCTCAGCCTGTGCAATGTGATGTCGGTTTACCGTTCAAGGGATGGCTGCCCGATGCTCGTACGTCTGACGTTGATCTGCAATGGCGCCACGGCGGCAACCCGGCAAGGGTCGTTTCCGCTGGATGAACCGCTCGAGCAGCGCTCGATCACCCTTGCGAAGGCGATGCGCGCAACACTGCGTCGCGCCGACCGCGTGTGGACAAGTCCAGCACTTCGCGCGCGCCAGACTGCCGATGCGCTGGCGTTGGACGCCTCGATTGAACCGGTGCTGAGAGACCAGGACCATGGAAGCTGGGCAGGCAAACGTTTTGACGAGATCCAGGCCGAGCACCCCGAGGGCATCGCCGCCTGGCTCACGGATCCGGATGCGACTCCGCATGGTGGCGAGTCGCTTGTCGACGTCGCGCGCAGGGCCTCGAACCTGATGGGCGGATTGATCGCCGAGCGCGGCCACACCGTCGCGATAACCCATGCCAGCGTCATCCGCACCGCGATCGTACACGTTCTCGGCGCGCCGCCTGCCGCCTGTTGGAGGATCGATATCGAGCCGCTGAGCGTTACCGATTTCCGCAGTGACGGCCACAGATGGGTGCTGCGCGCCTGCGGTGTAACGGCGCCGAAACCAGAAAATCTCCGTCGGACGTGAAGTCGGTTACGAGGCGAGGGCAGAAGCGAACGATGTCCTGCAGCGAACCCGGTTAAGAAAATTGGCAAGGCAGGGATTAAAATCCCCACATGCTCCGTAAACAGGACATGAAACCGTCGATGCCACGCTTTGACATCATAGGACAGCTCGGTTCGCTGCGCCGCTACGCGCGCTCGCTGACGCGCGACAGCACGGACGCCGAGGATCTCGTGCAGGACGCGCTGGTGCGTGCCTATGAGCGGCGTGGCACCTTCCGCTCCGGTAGAAACCTGCGCGCCTGGCTGCTGTCGATCGTCCACAACGCCTTCATCGACAAAATGCGGTCCCGCAGGTCTGAAGCCGCGCGCGTCGAACAGGCCGGATATCTTGCCGAGGGCAGCACGCCGGCGCCGCAGGAGCATTCGTTGCGCCTGGCGCAGGTGCGAGAAGCCTTTTTCAGCCTGCCGGAAGAACAGCGCTCAGCGCTGCACCTCGTCGCCATCGAAGGCCTTTCCTACAGCCAAGCCGCCGAGGCCAGCGGCGTGCCGCTGGGCACGCTGATGTCGCGCATAGGCAGGGCGCGCGCCGCCCTGCGCGAGATGGAGGCGGCTCCCGCAAAGGCGAAAAACCACCTCAGGATCGTTGGAGGCCCGTCATGACAGCTACTGTCGATCCCGTGACGGATATCGACCTCGACGCCTATGTCGACGACCAGCTCGACGTCACCCGCCGCATCGAGGTCGAGGCTTTCCTGTCCGCTCGGCCGGAGGCCGCGGCACGCGTGATGTCGGATCTCAGAACCCGCGATGAACTGCGCGTGGCGCTTGCCGGCTCGAAGGGCATGGCGCGGCCCGCGACCGCCGATGCCGCGCGGCGGCTGGAGAGGGGACTTGCCCGCGGCCGCATCTTCGGTGTGTTGCAGCGTGCTGCGGCGGTCGCCGCCTTCGTCGCCGCCGGCTGGCTGGCGAACGGCATCATCGGGCCGATGTCGGTGACAAAGGTCGTTGCCTCGCCGCAGCCGCCCGCCTATGTCGACGAGGCGGTGCGGGCCCATAGGACGACGCTGGTGCGCGAGAGCATGCCCTCGCAGCCGGAAGCGCCCAACTACAACGCCGGCGAGATCCGCGCCGCGACCGCCATCGTCATGCCGTCACTGCCGACGGACTGGAAGGTCCGCGACGTGCAGATCTATCCGTCGCGCTTTGGCCCGAGCGTCGAGATGGCGGTCGAGACGAAAGACATGGGGCTGGTGTCGCTGTTCGCGATCCGGCCCGGAACCTTCGACGTCGTCAAGCCGACCATCGCGCCTTCGGGCGACATTTCCTCGGCTTATTTCCAGATCGGCGAGGTTGCCTATGCGGTGGTCGGACGAAGCGAGGTCCACGACCTCGACCGCGCTGCCGAGACGCTCGCCAAGACGCTTTACTGATCGATCCACGCTTTACTGACCGATCCACAAAGGAGACTTCAAATGAACACCCCCAATCTGGGATATCGCGTCGGCGCCGGCGCCCAAACCGGAGCCATCTTCGACGAGGGCCTGCGCCAGCACATGCTGCGCGTCTACAACTACATGGGCGTTGGCCTGGTGGTCACCGGTCTGGTCGCCTTCATGATCTCGTCGACGCCGGCGCTCTACGTGCCGATCTTCTCCAGCCCGCTGAAATGGGTGGTGATGCTGGCGCCGCTCGCCTTCGTCATGCTGTTCTCGTTCAAGATGCAGACCATGTCGGCGGCCAGCGCCCAGGCGATGTTCTGGGCCTTCTGCGCGGTCATGGGCCTGTCGCTCGCTTCCGTGTTCCTCGTCTTCACCGGAACCAGCATCGCGCGCACCTTCTTCATCGCAGCCACCATGTTCGGCGCCACCAGCCTCTATGGCTACACGACCAAGCGCGACCTGACCCAGTTCTCGTCGTTCCTGATCATGGGCCTGATCGGCGTGGTGATCGCCAGCATCGTCAACATCTTCCTCGGCTCGACCGCGCTGCAGTTCGCCATCTCGGTGATCGGCATTGCCGTGTTCATCGGCCTGACGGCCTGGGACACGCAGACGATCAAGGAACAGTATGCCGAGAATTTCGACGCGGAATCGCGCCAGAAGCTCGCCGTCTTCGGCGCCTTCTCGCTCTATCTGAACTTCATCAACATCTTCCAGCTGCTGCTGAACTTCACCGGCGAACGCGAGTAATCCGGACCGTAGCAGGCAACATTTCGCATCTTGCCGTGGCCGGAGGGCAACCTCCGGCCACGGTTTTTCATTTTAGGGCAGCATTTGTCATATGTGCGGTGGATCGTTCACCACAGCCGAGTGAGGTGCGATATAGTCTGCCGCTCTTGAGTTCAGGCGTTGCCCCTTGCTAGCCTGCCGCCCACGCCAAACAGCCGCGGGGACACATGGAACAAGACAGTCTGACGCTTCATGGTGACGGCATCTCGGCGACCGTCGTCGGGCAGGGCGCCGAACTGGTCTCCCTGCGCGATGCCGACGGCACGGAGTTTCTGTGGCAGGCCGGCCCGGAATGGCGGCGTCATTCGCCGGTGCTGTTCCCGATCGTCGGGCGGCTCAAGGGTGATCAATTGCACCATCGCGGCCAGACCTGTCCGATGACGCAGCACGGCTTCGCGCGCGACAAGCCGTTTGCCTGGGCGCAGACGGGGCCAGGGTCCTGCACGCTGGTGCTCACCGATGACGCCGACACCCGCGCGCACTACCCCTTCGCCTTTCGGCTTGAAGTGACCTACGCGCTGGACCGCAAGCAACTTAGTGTGAGCTTCGACATCGCCAACACCGGCGATGAGCTGCTGCCCGCGTCGATCGGGGCGCACCCGGCGTTCAATTGGCCATTGCTTCCGGATCTGGCCAAGACGGATTACCGGCTGACCTTTTCCTCCGCCGAGCAGGCGCCGATCCGCCGCCTGAAGGACGGCCTGCTGCTGGAAACGCCACAGCCGACGCCCGTCGAAGGCAAGATACTCGCGCTCTCCGAACGCCTGTTTGACGAGGACGCGGTGATCATGGACCAGCCTGCCAGCACCAGCGTGCGTTATGCCGCCCAGCGTGGTCCGGCGCTAGAGATGTCGTGGCAGGGATTTCCCGAATTGGGCGTCTGGTCGAAGCCGGGCGGCGCTCCGTTTCTGTGCATTGAGCCCTGGCACGACATCGCCAGCCCGGTGGATTTCGACGGCGATTTTGTCGACAAGCCGGGCCTGATGCTGATCGCGCCCGCGGCGAAGCGCGTGCTGAGCTATCAGATGCGATTGCTGTGATGGCGTGAGCCGGCGGTCGGCGCATCGGATGTCGCGTCTCAAACCGTGGATTTTCTTGGGAATCTCCCGGCGAGGCAGGAAGCCGTTCTCACACCTGCCGCACGATGGTGCCGATCACATTGACGAGAAGGCGCGCGGCGGTCAGGGCTGACAGGCCGTCAATATCGGCTGGGGGATAGAGCTCCACCAGGTCGAATCCCGCGATCCTGGCCCGTGTGCCAAGGCCGGCGATCAGGTCGATCACCTGCGTGTAGGTGAGGCCGCCGGGCGTACGCGCCGCCACGCCCGGCATGATGCTTGGATCGATGCTGTCGCAGTCGAGGGTGACGACGACCCGCGCGCCTTCCGGAATATGCCGGAGCGCGACTTCGACACCCTGGGCGTGAACCTCGCGGGCGGTCACGAAGCGGCTGCCATAGCGCCGTGCCGCTTCGATCTCGGCGATGCCTGCGCTACCGACGCTGCGCAGACCGACCTGCACGATTCCGGCGACATGCGGCATCTCGCTCGCTCGGCGCATCGGGCTCGAATAGCCATAGTGCTCGCCATGGACCTCATCGCGCCAGTCGATATGGGCGTCGATCTGCAGGACCCAGACCGGCCCGTGGTCCGCAAAGCCGGCGAGGAAGGGAATGGTCATGGAACAGTCGCCGCCGATCAGGATCGGCACAGCCGGCAATGCCAGGATTTCGCGCATTTTCGCCTCGATCCGGGCCCGGTTGCCGGAATTGTCATGCATGGTGGTCAAGATATTGCCTGCGTCGATGCAAGAGACCGGCTTGCCGTCGAACAGCGGGCCGCCGAGATCGAAATCCCAGTGCTCGACCAGCGCGGCATCGTCCTGGCTCGCGGCGCGGATGGCGTCGGCGGCCAAGGCATGGCCGCTGCTGTCTTGGCCGGGATAGGTGCTGCCGTGACCGGCCCCGAAGATCACCGCACGGGGCACCCGGCCATCGGCAAGGCGGTCGGGTAAGCCGAGAAAGGGAGGCGAGGCGGTCATTTCTTGATGATCCTGATTGTGAATCCCAGAAAGGCGCGACAGGGCGGCCTGAGACACGCTAGCCGCTTCGTCGGCAAGACGCCATCATCGAGACCCTCTTCCTGTCGCCGCCGTGAGCGCCCGCTCGGGTTCAGCTTGTCGGCCTGGTTCAAGCCTGACCTTTGAATCGCTGACAGCGACGCAACGTCCAAGTGAAGCGGTGACGGCGGCGCGCCGGGCCGCATCAGAAAGTCGCATAAGATAGATTATGGAACTAACGCATGGACCGAGAACTGGAAATTGCGGCTGATTTTCATGGGCTTGCGCCAATCGTGGCGTATTGCCTTGAGCAGATAGCCAACGCTAGGCTGTCGAAATGACGAGAGCAAGCAGCCAGATCGAAGCGGCGATCGAGGTGTTCGTGCATAGCTTCAGTGCCGACAGAAGCCGCACCTTTCCCTACGAGGCCAGCCGCGTTGGGCCGTTGTGGCTGATGCGCGACGCCGAGCGCAAGAATCCCCGCGACTATCGTGGCGAGGAATGGGTCGTCCATGACATCGCCGCTCAAGCGGCCGATGCCATCGTGCGGCAGCATGCACGACCGGGCTTTGCCATTTCCGTTGTGATCGCGAACGAGGATCCGGACGGGCCGACACGAACCGCCTACAAAGCTCTCGGCTACCGGCTGCTTCGGACCGAAGGCTTTTTCGTCCACCGATTGCGCCAGATTCCGAGCCCTCCAGCGGTTGCTTCGGTCGAACGCGTGCAGACAGCCGAACGGGCGGCGCAGTTGGGAAAGATCATCCGCAGGCAGCCGATCGCGGACGATTTGCTCGGCGACAGTGCGCCGTTCCGCCAGTATGTGGCAGTCGATGGCGCCGATATCGTTGGGCGCGTGCGCAGCTTGGATGCCGTGGGAGCCACGTGGTGTTCGAGCATGTATGTCGAGCCTTCGCACCGGCGTCGCGGCATTGGCCAGGCTTTGATGTCGAAAATGCTGCACGACGATCGGGCGCGTGGGTCGAGGTGCTCGGTGCTGGCTGCAACCCACGCCGGGGCGCTGCTTTATCCCCGGATGGGCTACGAGCGGATCGGAACGCTGCTGATATTTGCACCAAGGAGCCGAAAGGCCTCATGAGGGTCTATCCGCATCACACTGATTCATAAGGGATTTCAATCACCATGCCATCATAGGCCGGTTCGACGTTGGCTGGCGTCTCGGCCATTACCGTGGCGTAGTCGAGCGGTACATGCATATGCGTCAGCACGGCGTTTCCTGGCGTCAACCGCTCGATCCATTCAAGCGCCTCGCCAAGTGACAGGTGACTTGGATGCGTCCGGTACTGCAGTGCGTCGATGATCAGCACATCGAGGTCGCGCAGCCGTTCGGCGGTGGCCTCCGGAAAGCCACTGATGTCGGGGCAATAGGCGAGCCCGCCTATGCGGAAGCCGAGCGATATGATGTCGCCATGGATCTGCGGCAACGGCTCGAGGGTGAGGGCACCCCCCTCTCCTTCGATGACCACCGGTCTGGCGTGGTCGATGAGATGCGGCTTGACGATCGGCGGATAGGAACTGCCTTGCGGTGTCTCGAAGCAATATCCGAACGCTTCCCGCAGCCGAAGCATCGTTGCCTTGTCGGCATGGACATCGATCAGCTGGCGCCGATCGAGGACGAAACCGCGCAGATCGTCGATGCCGTGTATATGGTCGGCGTGCGGGTGCGTATAGACGACCGCATCGATGCGTTTGACGCAAGCCAGCAGCATCTGCTGGCGAAAATCCGGTCCGGTGTCGATGACGACGGTCGTGCGGCCGCCGTTCGCCGCGATCCGCTCGACGAGCGCGGCGGCGCGCGTGCGCCGGTTCTTCGGATTGTCCGGGTCGCACTTGCCCCAGTCGCCGGTGATGCGCGGCGTACCTGGCGACGAGCCGCAGCCGAGAATGGTGAGGCGCAGCCGATCAGTCATCGTTCAGGCATTTTGCTCGGGCCAAGCACTTTGCTCGGGAGGTCGCGGCATCTTGCCGAACAGGCGCAAGAAATTGTTCGTCGTCAGATCAGCGATTTCAGCTTCACTGACGCCGATTGTCTCAGCCAGCACCTTGGCAGTGTGGGCGACATAGGCCGGTTCGTTGCGCTTGCCGCGAAACGGTATGGGCGCCAGATAGGGCGCGTCGGTTTCGACCAGCAGGCGGTCATGCGGCACATCGGCGGCAATGGCGCGCAACTCAGCTGAATTCTTGAAGGTCAGGATGCCCGAAAAGGACACGTATCCACCGAGCGCGACGCCCACTTCGGCAAGCCGACGCCCCGAGGAAAAGCAATGCAGGATGAAAGGGAAGGCGCCCTTCCCTGTTTCATTCTCGAGAATATCAGCCATATCGTCATCGGCATCGCGCGAATGGATGACCAGCGGCAGCCCCGTTTCGCGTGCGGCGGCGATGTGATTGCGAAAGCCTTGCGCCTGTGCATCGCGTGGCGCCTTGTCGTAGAAATAGTCGAGACCGGCCTCGCCGATCGCCACCACCTTGGGGTGGGCAGCCAGCCGCACCAGATCAGCCGATGTCACGTCCAGCTCTTCTTCGGCATTGTGCGGATGGGTGCCGACCGAACAGTATACCTCATCGAAAGTATCTGCGATTTCAAGGATTTGCTGAAACCGCCTCACGCGGGTTGAGATCGTCACCATGCGGCCGATTCCGGCCGCCTTGGCGCGGGCGACAATAGCCGTTCGCTCCTCGGCGAAATCTGGAAAATCCAGATGGCAGTGACTGTCGACGAGCATCAGACGTTCGCTTCCGGCTGTTCGACGTAACGCGGAAACACCCCCTCGGGCACGGGCAACGCAATGCCCGGCACCAGCGCATGGTCGGCGTGGACATGCGCGAAATCGCGCCTGTCCGCCGGGACCGCCAGCAGATCGAGCAGCTTGTTGGCCGAGCCCGGGACGAAGGGCTGACACAGCACCGCCACGCGACGCACGACCTCGGCGGTCGTCCAAAGCACGGTTTCCATCCGCTCCGGGTTGGTCTTCTTCAACGCCCATGGTGCCTCGCCGGCGAAGTATCGGTCGGCCTCCGCCACCACACCGAAGATCGACGCCAGCGCCAGATGGATAGCCTGCTCGGCCATCGCCTTGCGCGCGGTGTCGAGAGCAGCGACGGCCTGGTCCAGGATCGCGCTGTCGGCATCCGTCAGGTCGCCGCGCTGCGGCACCACGCCGCCGCAGTTCTTGGCGATCATCGACAGCGAGCGCTGCGCCAGATTGCCGAGGCCGTTGGCAAGATCGGCATTGGTTCGGTTGACGATCGCTTCATGGCTGTAGCTGCCGTCGTTGCCGAACGGCACCTCGCGCAGGAAGAAATAGCGCACCTGATCGAGGCCGTAGTGCTCGACCATCGCGAATGGATCGACAACGTTGCCAACCGATTTCGACATTTTCTCGCCGCGGTTGAACAGGAAGCCGTGCGCGAAAACGCGCTTTGGCAACTCGATACCGGCCGACATCAGGAAGGCCGGCCAATAGACCGCATGGAAGCGGACAATGTCCTTGCCGATGATGTGCGTGGCCGGCCAATAGCGCCATTGCTCGGCCTTTGTGTCGGGATAGCCGGCGGCGGTGATGTAATTGGTCAAGGCGTCGACCCAGACATACATCACATGCTTGTCGTCGCCTGGCACCGGCACGCCCCATTTGAAGGTCGTGCGCGAGATCGACAGATCCTTCAGCCCGGACTTGACGAAGCTCATCACCTCGTTGCGGCGCTCAGTCGGACCGACGAAGTCGGGCTGGCTCTCATAAAGTGCCAGCAATTTGTCCTGATAGGCCGAAAGCCGGAAGAAGTAGCTTTCTTCCTCGTTCCATTCGACGGGCGAGCCAAGCGGCTCGCGACGCACGCCGTCGTCGCCGACAGTCGTCTCGCCTTCGTCGAAATAGGCTTCCTGGCGAACCGAGTACCAGCCGCTATAGCGGTCGAGATAGATGTCGCCATTGGCGGCCATCGCTTTCCAGATTGCCTGGCAGGATTCATAGTGGCGCGGTTCGGTCGTGCGAATGTACTCGTCATTCGAGCCGCCCATCGCCTCGGTCATCGCGCGGAAAATCGCCGAATTGCGGTCGGCCAGCGCCAGAGGCGTTATGCCTTCCTTCTCGGCCGTCTGCTGCATCTTGAGGCCATGTTCGTCGGTGCCGGTCAGGAAGAACACGTCCTTGCCGTCCAGGCGCTGGAAGCGAGCCAGCGCGTCGGTTGCAATGACCGTATAGGCGTGGCCGATATGCGGCTTGCCGTTCGGATAAAAGATCGGGGTGGTGATGTAGAATGTGTCGCGTGACATGAATGAACCGTCATGAATGTCTGAATGGAAGCCGTGGCGGTGGATATCGCATCGGAATGGCGATTGCCATCCCGGTGGAGCCGTCACATTCGCATTGCAGAATTCAGGCGGTCGATCATGGTCAAGGCGTGCTGCTTCTTGTCGAGATTGTAGGTATCGGTCTCAGATATAGCGTCAAGCGCCTCATGCCAAGTGTCCGACAGCGTTTTGGCCCGTGCGAGATCGCCCGCCAGCGCTGCCTGGCTTGCCGCGTCCGACAACAGGTCGAGCGCCCGGCGGTTGAAGATATCGAACTGGATCGCCTGGTCGCGTCCGGCCACGGCTTCGGCAAGGCGAAACGCGCCGCCGACATCGCTCTTTCTTCCCGCCACCAGGGCGTCGAGCGTCGAGGCGATCTCGAGCCCGCCATACTGCGTCAACAGGATGGCGTTGCGGGCGCTGCCCCCTGCCCGCTCGACCAGTGCCGCGCGCGCCGCCGGGTCGTCCGGCGGCGGCGGTTCCGCCGTTTCCAGCACCGCCATCAGCTCGTCGGCGTCAAGCGGCGTCAATCGCACCACCTGGCAGCGCGACCGGATCGTCGGCAGCAGGCTGCCCGGTGCGTGGACGATCAGGATGAACAGGGTTCGTGCCGGCGGCTCTTCGAGATTCTTCAGCAAGGCATTGGCGGCATTGGCGTTCATGTCGTCGGCCGGGTCGACGATGACGACCCGGTAGCTGCCGTCATGAGAGGTCAACGAGAGGAAGCGGCTGACCTTGCGGATTTCATCGACGGTGACGACTGTCTTGAAACTCTTGGTCTTGTCGTTCAGCGGCCGGGTCAGATGCAGCACCGAAGGATGCGCCCCGGTGGCGATCTGGCGAAACAGCGACGACGCCGGATCGGGAGCGGCAAGGCTTTCCGGCGCTTGCGCGGAATCCGGGTGCTTCAGGAGATGATGCGCAAGATGGAAGGCCAGCGTCGCCTTGCCGATGCCGACCGGTCCGGAGAAGATCAGCGCGTGCGGCAGCTTTCCCGCGCGATAGGCGGCGGTGAGTATGCCTGCGGCCTGGCTGTGCCCGACCAGCAATGGAGTCTCGGATGGCTCTGGCACCCCGTCCAGCGTGTCGTGCTGTTCGGGTGCGATGCGCTCAAAAATCATGCCGGTGTCGCCTGCCTGTCGCGCGCCGGCGTTCTCGCTTCCAGCGCCGCGAAGACGGCGGCGGTGACGACATTCTCGACCGCATCGGGATCGGCGGCTGCGTCGACCACGATACAGCGTTCCGGCTCGGCCGCGGCGATCGCCAGGAACGCCTCGCGGCGCGCCTGGTGGATTGCCAGCGTCTCCTTTTCGAAGCGGTCGGCGGCTGCCTCGGTGCCGCGCCGCAGCGTTGCGCGCCTCAGGCCTTCCGCCGGATCGATATCGAAGATCAGCGTCATGTCCGGCATCATGCCGTTGATGGCAACCTGCTCCAGCGTATCCATGAACACCGGGTCGATGCCACCGGTGACACCCTGGTAGACACGCGAGGAATCGAGGAAACGGTCACAAAGCACGATGGAACCACGCTCGACCGCCGGCCGGATGACCTGCTCGACATGGTCGGAACGCGCGGCGGCGAAAAGCAGCGCTTCCATCTTCGGCCCGAATGGTTCGGCCGCACCGGAAAGCAGCACGTGCCTGACTGCTTCGGCGCCCGGCGAGCCGCCCGGTTCACGGGTAAGGAGGACATCGTATTTCTTGGCGCGCATCTTCCTGGCCAGCCGCTCGATCTGCGTCGACTTGCCTGCTCCTTCGCCGCCTTCGAAGGTGATGAAAAATCCGCGCGCCAATCGAAAGGCCTTTGTCCTTGCATGAGTGGATTGATTGTAGCGCTCTAGATAGTCCGCGTTCGGGAAAACGTCCATGCCGTCGCTTCTTTGCTCTTATGCATGTCGTTCCCCCCAAAACCGGGGCCACTTTCGAGCGACATGCATTAGCGCAGCCAACCGATCGCCAATTCCTTGACGGCATCGAGCGCGCGCTGCGGCAGCGTGCCGACGCCGATCGATTCGGCAGCGAAAAGCGGCGTCTCCTGGCTGAGCGTGTCGCCGATCCAGACGCGCAGGGAGCCCACTGGCTGCCCCTCCTCCACGGGTGCCGCGACCGGGCCGCTGTAGACGATCCTGGCGGTCAGCTTGTCGCGGTTGGTGATCGGCAGGAAAATGTCGATCGGGCCCTTCGCCTTCAGCGTCACGCCGGATTTCGCGCCGCCAAAAACCTGGGCCTCGCCGACCACTTCGTCCTTGGCGAAGATTTCGGTCTTCTCGAAGGAGCGGACGCCCCAGTCGAGCAGCTTGCGCGCCTCCTCGGCACGCTCCTTGTCGTTCGCCAGCCCGCTCATCGCCGCGATCACCCGCGTGCCGTTGTGGCCGACCGAACCGACGATGCCGAAACCCGACGTCTCGCTCGCGCCGACCGCCAGGCCGTCGGCGCCGATGTCCATCGCCAAAAGCGGGTTGCGGTTCCTCTGCGAGATTTTGTTCCAGGTAAAATCCTTCTGGCCGTAATAGCGATAGAAATCCGGATAATCGCGCCACAGGTGCACGGCAAGCAGTGCCAACTCGTGCACGGTCGTCTGCTGGCCATCCGCCGGCAGGCCGGTCGAATTGACGAAAGTCGATGTCTTGAGGCCGATCTGGCGGGCGCGTTCGGTCATCTGCGCGGCAAAATTGTCTTCGGATCCCGACATGCCTTCGGCAATGACGATGCAGCCGTCATTGGCCGCCTGCACGGTCACGCCCTGAATCAAGTCCTCGAGCCGGATCGACGACTTGAGCTTGGCAAACATCGTCGATGTTCCCGAAGGCGCGCCACCCTTGCGCCAGGCGTTTTCACTGACCACGAACGTATCGTCGAGCTTCAGGCGGCCGGACTTGATGGCGTTGAAAACCAACTCCATGGTCATCAGCTTGGCCATCGAGGCCGGCTGTATCGGCTTGTCGGCATCCTTCGAAAACAGCACCGTTCCGGTCTCGGCATCGATCATGAAGACCTGCGCGGCCTTGGTCTCGAACAGCTGCGCACGAGCCGGATCCTGGGAAAACAGCAGCAGGCCAAAAACCAGAAGCCCGGCGAGAGGCGGGAGCAAGCGCAATTGCATGATGTTCGACCCATTGGCCGGCACGGCCGGCAAGCCCGCGAAAAGTATCAAGCTTTTTGCGCGGCGGATCAACCGCGCAGCGGAAATCCGACCAGGCTTGCGCTCAGTTGCGCACAGCCAGTGCATCGGGCGCGCCATGCGACCATGCTGCCTGCAGCAAATCATCCAGATTGCGGTGGCCATCGGGATAGAGATTGACCGAATACCAATCCTCGCCATCGAGTTCCGAGCGCTGGATCTCGATCTTGCCATACGCAGCGAGCTGAGCGGCAATGCGCTTGGCCTCCGCTGCATCCTCGAACGAACCCGCCGCGACGTAGTCGGTGGACGCACCGGCCGTTGGCGGCTGCCGCTTCCACGATTGAAGCACGTCGGACGGCGACATGCCGTCGCCACCCAGCGCGGCAAAGGCATTGGAGGCGCGCTCGACCCGCTCGTCTGCATAGGACAGCGAGGCCACGGCAAACGGCGATTGCGGCGGCAGACTGATTTCCGGCCGCTCCGGCACGATCGGTCCGAAATCGGGCAGCGCCAGATCGCCGTAAGCCGGCGACTGCGCCGACATCACCGGCTGGACCGAGCCTGAATCGGTCAACTGCCCCGGGAACGGCACAGCGGCAGTGCCTGCAGGCAGGCTTGGCGAAGGACCGTTCATGGCGACCATGACGCCGGTCGGCAGCCCGTCCGACGGATCCGGCGCCCTGTTGCCGGGGTGGTAGGAGGCCATCAGATACTGGTCGTCATCGCCGTCGAGCGGTGCACGGCCGACATATTCGACCTTCACTTGAGCTGTGCCGGTGTTGGCATAGTCAAGCATCTGGGCGGCGCGCTCCGACACATCGATGATGCGGCCTTCGTGATACGGGCCGCGATCATTGACGCGAACGATGACCGAACTGCCGGTCTTGAGATTGGTGACGCGGGCATAACTTGGCAGCGGCATGGTCGGGTGCGCTGCCGTCAGCTGGGCCGTGTCGTAGACTTCGCCGTTGGCGGTAAGCCGGCCGTGGAAGGCATCGCCATACCAGGAGGCGAGGCCGACCTTGGCGTAGCGCTTGTCTTCCTTCGGGTAATACCACTTGCCGCGGACCTGATAGGGCTTGCCGAGTTGATCCCGGCCACCGCCACGTTGAATGCGCCCATTCTGGGAGATCACACGCGGGCTTGCCTTCACGCCATATTCGGATTCGGCGAAATATTCCTTGGAGCGGGTCTTCTTGTAGACCATCGCTTTCGGCTCAGGCTGCGACGCGCAAGCCGCCAGCAAGGCGGCCGACATGGCAAACAACGCGACTGTAGCAGCGCGACGAAGACGCGGGTGCGTCACAGCCTGCATGTTCCTGATGTCCCCTTCGGTCTCAACTCAGGACGCCGCGTTCACCATCAGAGGAGCCAAAACACTCACCCGACAAATACCAACGACGCCTGGAACCCCGATCCTTTGTGCGCAGGAATTGTTTATCACGGTATTAACCGATTGTGGCCGGAACCGGGCAAGATTGTGACGCCCTCACTGGCCGAGCATTCTGAAAAGTCACCGCTTTTTCGTTGTCCCGAGCGAAGGCCATGTCGTGGCCCCTGCCAGAGAGCGGCTGGTCCTGCTTCTGTCGGGCCATGCCTGCCGGTTGACAGGCCTTTGTCGGGCACACTAGAGCAGTGAACCGCGACTGCTGGAGGAATGGCCGAGCGGTTTAAGGCACCGGTCTTGAAAACCGGCGTGGGTGCAAGCTCACCGTGGGTTCGAATCCCACTTCCTCCGCCATTGGTCGACGCAGCCAGCGTGAATGAAAAGCGCGTCGGGCTGGCGGCTCTCTGCTATGCCGCCCCAAGGCGAGGGCTTCAATAGTCCAGTAATTTCGCGGCGCATCTTGGTATCTGATATTTGGCTGACGCCGCGTCCGACGCCGCTCTTTCGGCATCCGTCCTGCAGAGCGGCAACATGGTGACCGTGAAGCCGGCGTTTCCCATGCACTTTTCCAGGAATCGATTCCTGAGAGAGTCATTAGCGTCATAAGTCTGAGCTGTGGCTGGAATGTTGACACCGCCCGATTGGTTGCATGTGGTCGTGCTTCCAAATGTGTTGCAATGGACAGTACCGGGAATGTTGAGGCCCGACTGAACATCGGTTGCCATCGCCTGAGGAATTTCCTTAAACGAAGCGATCCGACACTGGTCCATGGCAGCTTGCGTTCCGGGACCATCTACTCCCGGCTTCGAAAGATATGTGATCTGCTGATTGACGGTAGTGCATGCAGCCAGGCTCAGACCAACAAGCAGCACCACCCGAACTTTGCGCATATGTCCCCCGATTGGCCCTGAAAATAGAAACTAGACTAACGTCGAAGATCAGGCCCTACAAAAGGTCCGCTTGCGAAAAATGCGGTCGCAAGGAGTCCGGGGTTCCCTCGTTATCTTGAAGTTCTATGGAGCGCCTTATCTGATCTTGTTCGGATTCAGCCGGTAAGCAAGGCATACTCAATAAAGCCCAAAGCGCCTACCAATAATTCGGAAACACATTGTCTAAGAGATGTGCGCAAACACGCTTGAACAGTGCTGCGATATACGGATCCAACTCATCGACCACGCGCAGAACTCTCGGCGAAAACGTGTTCGGTGTTCGAATTTCTTGGGCTGACAGGCGGCCCCATTTTTCCCTTGATACCTCCGTTGTCGCTGGCGTTTGCCACCCGCGTTTTCGCAAAAGGCAGAGCCTTTAGCCTTTGGAAAGGGAGATGTGGTTCTTCTCAGAGGCGCAGACGGCGCGCCGGGGCGAATGAATGGATATCTTTGGCATCAAGGGACTGTTGATCTGCGCGCTGATCTTCATTCCGTTCGAACATCTGTTTGCCGAGCGGCCGCAGAAGATTTTCCGCAAGGGTTTCGCTGTCGATCTGATCTACCTGCTGTTCAACGGCTTCATCATAAAGGTGGCCATCGTCATGATGGCGGCCGGTGTCCTCGGCGCCGCTGCAATGCTCGTCCCGCAATCGATAACGCAAGCCGTCAGCGGTCAGCCCGTCTGGCTGCAGGTTGCGGAAATCATCCTGATCACCGATATCGGCGTCTATTGGGCACATCGGGCCTTCCACAAAATCCCCGCGCTTTGGAAGTTCCATGCAGTTCACCACGGTATTGAGGAACTGGACTGGCTCGGGGCTTTCCACAATCACCCGGTCGACGCCATCGTCACCAAGGCAATATCGCTGACGCCGATCTTTTTCCTTGGCTTCTCCGAAGCCTCGATCGCCGTCTTTTCGATTATCTACTTTGGGCACACGCTGCTTGTTCATTCAAACGTGCGGATTCCGTTCGGCCCTTTGAAGTGGCTGATCGCCAGCCCGCAGTTCCATCATTGGCACCATGCCAACCAGCGCGAAGCCTATGACAAGAACTTCGCCGGGCAGTTGCCTGTCCTCGACATGCTGTTCGGGACCTATAATCCCACCGGTGACAAGGTGCCGGAGAAGTACGGCGTCGACGATCCGACCCCCCCCACCTATTTCGGCCAGATCGGCTATCCGCTCCTGCCCCGCAGGAAGCTATTGAATCGAGCCGCGCCGAGCACCGAAGCGCCGCCGGAAGGCTTTTCGCGTCGAATCGGCTAAACCTTCGAGGCATGAACGAGACCTCACTCTATGCGCCGGTTAAGCGGTTCCTCGAAAACCTCGATTTCGTCGTCAAAGGCGAGATCGGCGGCTGCGATATTGTTGCGCTGCGCGAGGGCGAGCCGCCTGTCGTCGTCATCTGCGAACTGAAGCTGCAGTTCAATCTGGAACTGGTGCTGCAAGGTGTCGATCGGGCGGCCGTCTGCGACGAGGTGTGGCTGGCCGCGCGCCTATCGGCCCGCGGCAAGGGACGCGAAAGCGATGCCAGGTTCCGCAATCTCTGCCGCCGGCTTGGTTTCGGTCTGCTTGGCGTGACCGCGACGGACCGGGTCGAGGTGCTTCTCAGCCCGATCGCGCTGGCGCCGCGCAAGAATGCCCGCCGGCGCTCTCGCCTGGTCGACGAGCACCAGCGCCGTCGCGGCGATCCCGTTGCGGGAGGAGGATCGCGCAATCCGATCATGACGGCCTATCGCCAAAGCGCCCTCGCCTGCGCCGCCGCCATGGTGAACGGACCCAGGCGCCCGCGTGATCTGAAGGCGCTGACGCCGATCGCGCCGAAGATCTTGCAGCACAATGTCTATGGCTGGTTCGCGCGTGTCGACCGCGGCCTCTACGATCTCACTGACGCCGGCCGCGCCTCGTTGGTCCGTTGGCCACAGCCGTCGCACGATGAATCCCGACACGCAATTTTGAACGCATCGACCATTTGATTGATGATGCCTGCGGGGTCCGGGGCGGTCCCCTTGGTTGATTTCTCCGACAAAATATGTTGCTTGTCCCGCCCATGAAGAAGCTCTGCATGACCGCCTTGGCGTCAGTGACGCTGAGTTTTCCAGCCAACGCAATGGACAGTGCATTGCGCGCCGGCTTGATGAAACTCGATCCCCAAACCCGTCTTGAACAGCGTTGTGACGCCGAAGTGCTCGACCGGATCACCCACGACGATCGCAAGTTCAAAGCCGATCGCGTCGTCGCCTATGCCTTTGCGACACCCGAGATGGGCGCGGATGCAATTAAAAGCTCGGGCGCTGCGTTTCGCAGCAAGGGGCAATGGTACCGGCTGAAATTCAAGTGCCAGACCGCGCCAGACCATATGGAAGTTCTGCAGCTCCGCTACCGGATAGGCGACGAGATACCGGAAGCCGATTGGGCAAAGTACAATCTCTACGATTGATTTGTGATCGGCCGCAGCGGTTTTGCCCGGCTGCCGGCGAGTGCAACGCGGCCTTTGATCCGGCTTTGACGTGAAGATGCTTCGGTGAGGTCACCACGAGTGATCCCTTGACGCCAAGGGACCACCAAGTTAGGGCCGTCTGGATAATCGACGAACACTCGGCAAACCAGCAAGGGCTTCCGGTCGATGGACATTTTCAGCGCTGCCAGCCTGACCGCCCTGCTCCAGGTCATCGCCATCGACCTTGTGCTTGCCGGCGACAATGCGATCGTCATCGGCCTTGCCGCTGCCGGCCTGCCGGCCGAACAACGCAAGAAGGCGATCCTCATCGGCGTGCTGGCGGCAACGGTGCTGCGCATTGGTTTTGCCGCGGTAACCGTCAAGCTGCTGGCGATCGTCGGCCTGCTGCTGGCCGGCGGTATCTTGCTGCTGTGGGTCTGCTGGAAGATGTACCGCGAGCTGCGCACGTCCCATGCCGATGAGCTGGAGGCGACCGAGGCGCTGTCGAACTCAGATCTCAACAGCGACAATGCGGTGGCCGGCAAGGCGAAGCGCAAGACGCTTGGCCAGGCCGCCTTGCAGATTGTCATCGCCGACGTGTCGATGTCGCTTGACAACGTGCTGGCGGTCGCGGGTGCCGCGCGCGATCATTTCCCGGTGCTGGTCATCGGCCTGGTGCTGTCGATCGCGCTGATGGGCCTCGCCGCGACGTTCATCGCCAAGCTGCTGCATCGCCACCGCTGGATCGCCTATGTCGGCCTGCTGATCATTTTCTATGTCGCGGTGGACATGGTCTATCGTGGCACCGTGGAAGTCTGGCCGCATCTGAACGGCGCGGTCAGCTGAGGCTGCCGGCTAGCCGCGTCTTCGATCCGCAAAGCAAGGTCCGCAGCGCAATTGCCGTGCGTTTTGCCGCATCGCAGCCGTGCCCATACCAATGCCGCAATAAGTGTGGTACTGCGCCGGCAATCCTGAAAAGCCCGGAAACCCTCTATGTCCGCTCCTCGCGTGAGTTTTGTCAGTCTTGGATGCCCGAAAGCCCTTGTGGATTCGGAACGCATCATCACGCGCCTGCGCGCCGAAGGCTACGAGATCGCCCGCAAGCATGACGGCGCCGACCTGGTGGTCGTCAACACCTGCGGCTTCCTCGATTCCGCCCGCGACGAGTCGCTCAATGCCATCGGCTCGGCACTTTCGGAAAACGGCAGGGTTATCGTCACCGGTTGCCTCGGCGCCGAGCCGGATGTCATTCGCGAGAGGCACCCCAACGTGCTGGCGATCACCGGGCCGCAGGCCTATGAGAGCGTGATGGCCGCCGTGCACGAGGCCGCACCGCCCTCTCACGACCCCTATATCGATCTGCTGCCGCCGCAGGGCGTCAAGCTGACGCCGCGCCACTACGCCTATCTCAAGATTTCCGAAGGCTGCAACAACCGCTGCACCTTCTGCATCATCCCCGCACTGCGTGGCGACCTTGTCTCGCGACCGGCGGCCGATGTGCTGCGCGAAGCCGAGAAACTGGCCAAGGCCGGCGTCAAGGAACTCCTGGTCATCTCGCAGGACACCAGCGCCTACGGCATCGACATCAAGTACCAGACCAGCATGTTCGGCGACCGCGAAGTCCGCGCGAAATTCCTCGATCTCTCCGAGGAACTGGGCAAGCTCGGCATCTGGGTGCGCATGCACTATGTCTACCCCTACCCGCATGTCGCCGATGTCATCCCGCTGATGGCGGAAGGCAAGATCCTTCCTTATCTCGACATTCCGTTCCAGCACGCCTCGCCGCAGGTGTTGAAGAACATGCGGCGGCCCGCCCATGGCGAAAAGACGCTCGAGCGCATCCGCGGCTGGCGCGAGGTCTGCCCGGATCTCGCCATCCGCTCGACCTTCATTGTCGGCTTTCCCGGCGAAACGGACGACGATTTCGAGATGCTGCTCGACTGGCTCGACGAAGCGAAGATCGACCGCGCCGGCTGCTTCAAATACGAGCCGGTCCGGGGCGCCCGCTCCAACGATCTCGGTCTCGAACAGGTCCCGCAGGAGATCAAGGAAGCGCGCTGGCACCGCTTCATGCAGCGCCAGCAGAAGATTTCGGCGACGCAGCTCGCCAAGAAGGTCGGCAAGCGCCTGCCGGTGCTGATCGACGAGGCGCATGGCACATCGGCCAAGGGCCGCACCAAATACGACGCGCCCGAGATCGACGGCTCGGTCCACATCCAGTCGCGGCGCCCGCTGCGTCAAGGTGACATCGTCACCGTCAAGATCGATCGTGCCGACGCCTATGATCTCTACGGTTCCGCAGTCTGACGGCCCGTATTTACTACATCTAGCGATAATTCAGCCGTCTTAACCCGCTCAGCCGCGATCCGCTCTACTGTTTCCGGATCGTAAAAGCGGGAACTCGGATGAACACCAGACCTGCTGGGCAGGATTACATTGCAACGCTGGACCTGCTCAGGCTGGCGGCTGCACTTGCCGTTGTGCTCTTTCACTATTTCTTCCGTGGCGCGGCGGCCGAAGGCTACCTTGCCGAGGGCTACCCGACTGCGGCCCCGTTCGCCCTCTACGGCTATCTCGGCGTCAATCTGTTCTTCCTGATCAGCGGCTTCGTCATTGCCTGGTCGGCGGAAAACCGCAGCTGGGACCAGTTTGCGATCGCGCGGTTCGTTCGCCTCTATCCGGGCTTCCTGCTCTGCATGACGATCACCTTCGCGATTGTCTCCCTTGCCGGCTCACCGTTGCTTCCGGTCTCTTTCGTCCAGTATGCCGCCAATCTGTCGATGTTTGCACCAGCCTTCGGCCAACCCTTCATGGACGGCGTCTACTGGTCGATCGTGCTTGAACTGGTGTTCTATGGATGGGTGACACTGGCCCTCTTCACCGGGCTCTTCCAGAAACGCAAGCTGGAATTGATCTTCATCTGGTTGGCGATCTCGGCCCTGAACGAATTCTTCATCGGCAGCGGCGCGGTCCGGCTGCTGTTCATCACCGAGTTTGGGCCGTTTTTCGCCGCCGGCGTGCTGGTCCACCACATCCATGCGCGTGGCCGGTCACTGCCGGCCCTGCTGCTGCTTGCCGCCGCGTTCCTGATCTCCTGCGGAACGCTATCGGTAACGCAGCACTGGATGCTTGGCCACTACGGCATTGCCGTTTCGTCGGCCAATCTCCTCGTCGCCAATCTCGTCATGCATGGCGCGCTGGTTGGGGCGGTCCTGCTGCGCGACCGTGTCAGGCCATCGGCTCTCACCCTGGCGCTGGGCGGGCTGACCTACCCGCTCTACCTGCTGCATCAGGAGATCGGCTATCTGGCCATCAATGCCGCGGCACCCCTGGTCGGCAAATGGTTTGCCGCCTTTGGCTGCATAGCGCTCATGCTCTTTGTTTCGTGGGCGATCTGGCGCACCTGCGAACGACCCGCGCAGCGACTGCTCAGGATCTGGCTCGGCCGCGCGGTCGATGCTGGACGGGCGCGATTTCGTCGCGCCTCTGCCGGAGCGCAGCCCGCCGAATGAAAAAGGGCGCCTCGCGGCGCCCTTCTCATTTTGATATCTCGCGTTGCTTACTGCGGCAGCTTGTCGTCGACGCCCTTCACATAAAAATTCATGCCGAGCAGCGTGCCGTCGTCGGCGACTTCCCCATCCTTCAGCCAGGGCGTGCCGTCCTGCTTGGCGATCGGTCCGGTGAAGGGGTTCCAGCCGCCAGCGATCTTCTTTTCGGTGGCCTCGGCCAGCGCCTTCACGTCGTCGGGCATGTTGGTGAAGGGGGCGAGCTTGACCGCGCCGTCCTTGATGCCAAGCCAGACATTGTCCGGCTTCCACGTGCCGTCGAGGGCTGCCTGGACCCGGCTGATGTAATAGGGACCCCATTCGTCGGTGAGCGAAGTCAGCTGCGCGTTCGGCGCAAACTTGATCATGTCGGACGACTGGCCGAAGCCATGCAGCTTGCGCTCTTCCGCCACCTGCAGGGCAGCGGTCGAATCGGTGTGCTGGACGATGATGTCGGCGCCCTGGTCGAACAGCGCCTTGGCGGCGTCGGCTTCCTTGCCCGGATCGAACCACGAGTTCACCCAGACGATCTTGGCCTTGAAATTCGGGTTGATCGACTGGGCGCCGAGCATGAAGGAGTTGATGCCCATCACCACTTCGGGGATCGGGAAGGAAACGATGTAGCCGGCAACGCCGGCCTTCGATTCCTTGGCGGCGATCTGACCGAGCACATAGCGGCCTTCATAGAAACGCGCATTGTAGATGCCGAGATTGTCACCGGTCTTGTAGCCGGTTGCATGCTCGAACATCACCTTTGGGAATTTCTTGGCGACCTTCACCTCCGGGTCCATGAAGCCGAAGGACGTGCCGAAGATGATCTTGCAGCCTTCGCGCGCCAGGCGCTCGAAAGCGCGGTCGGCGTCGGGACCTTCCGAAACGTTTTCGAGATAGGCGGTTTCGACCTTGTCGCCGAGCGCCTTCTCGACTTCGAGACGGCCCTGATCGTGCTGGTAGGAATAGCCGAAGTCGCCGATCGGGCCGGTGTAGACCCAGCAGGCCTTCAGCTTGTCCGCGGCCTCGGCGGTCGCCGCCAGCGATAGGGCGGCGGTCGTGGTCATCAGGGCAATAAGCAGTTTTTTCATTGTGTTACCTCTCTGAGTTAAGCCTTGGAGCTTCCCGTTTTGTTTTTGTTGTCAACGATCCGGAACGAATGGCTGCCCCAAGGAAGCCGGCGTGTTCATCATCGTCAGACGCTTGTTGCGCGAGATTAGAACGAGAACCACGACGGTTGCCAGATAGGGCAGCGAAGAAAGGAACTGCGAAGGCACCGGAATGCCAAAAGCCTGTGCATGAAGCTGGCCGATCCACACCGCGCCGAAGATGTAAGCGCCGGCCAGCACCCGCCATGGCCGCCAAGAGGCGAACACCACCAGCGCCAGCGCGATCCAGCCGCGGCCGGCACTCATGTTCTCCACCCATTGCGGTGTGTAGACCAGCGACAGATGGCCGCCCGCGAGGCCGGCGCAGGCGCCGCCGAAGATCACCGCGAGATAGCGGTAGCGGATCACCTGGATGCCCAGCGCATGGGCCGACGTGTGGCTGTCGCCGATCGAGCGCAGCGTCAGTCCGGTCCTGGTCCTGAACAGGAACCACATGACAGCGGCGGTGAGCGCAATCGAGATGTAGAAGATCGGATCCTGGCCGAACAGCAATCTGCCGATGACAGGGATCGAGGTCAGGCCGGGAATGTCGAGGTTGGGCAGCCGTTCGCCGGGCTGGCCGACGAAGCTGGTGCCCATCATGCCGGAGAGGCCGAGGCCGAGCAGCGTCAGCGACAGTCCGGTCGCCACCTGGTTGGTGGCCAGCGATAGCGTCATGACGGCAAACAGCAGCGAGAACACCGCGCCCATGGCGATGGCCGCCAGGAGGCCGATCCAGGGTGATCCGGTGAGATAGGTCGCGCCGAAGCCGCCGACGGCGCCCATGATCATCATGCCTTCGACGCCGAGATTGAGCACGCCGGAGCGCTCGACCACCAGTTCGCCGATTGCCGCGATCAGCAGCGGCGTTGCCGCCGTGGCGATGGTCAGAAGGATGTTTACGGTGATGTCCATCAACGGGCTTCCTTCAGCTTTGGCGCGGCTTCGAGTTTGGCGGCAGGCTCCGGCTTGGTCAGCGCCAGGCCGACCAGGCGGATGCGGTAGTGAATGAGCGTGTCGCAGCCGAGCACGAAGAACAGCAGCATGCCCTGGAACACCCGCGCCACCTTGTCGGAGATGCTGAGCGCGCTCTGCACCGCTTCGCCGCCGAGATAGGTCAGCGCCAGCACCAGACCGGCGGCAACGATGCCAAGCGGATTAAGGCGGCCGAGGAACGCCACGATGATGGCGGTGAAGCCGTAGCCGGGCGAAATGACAGGCTGCAGCTGGCCGATGGCGCCGGAGACTTCCGAGATGCCGGCAAGGCCGGCCAGCGCACCCGACAGCAGGAAGGCGAAGAACACCATCCGATTGAGGCCGAAGCCGGCGAAGCGCCCTGCCCGCGGGCTCGAGCCCAGCACACGCACCTCAAAACCTTTCAGCATGCGGCTCATCAGGATCCAGACCAGAACCGCGGCGACCAGCGCGAAGACAAAACCCCAGTTTGCCCGCCCGGCATCCGGCATCAGTTCCGGCAACACGGCCGAATCGTTGAACTGGATGGTCTGCGGGAAGCCATGGCCTTGCGGATCGCGCCAGGGTCCGCGCACCAGCCAGTCGAGGAAGAGTTGCGCGACATAGACCAGCATCAGGCTGGTCAGGATCTCGTTGGTGCCGAAGCGCGTCTTGAGCAGAGCCGGGATCGCCGCATAGGCCGCGCCGCCGACCATGCCGAGCAACAGCATCAGCGGCAGCACCAGCGGGCCTTCGAACTGTGGGAACAGCACCGGAATGATCGAACCGACAATGCCGCCGAGGATGAACTGGCCTTCGGCGCCGATGTTCCAGATGTTGGCCTTGTAGCAGACCGACAGGCCAACGGCGATCAGGATCAGCGGCGCTGCCTTGATCGCCAGCTCATGCAACTGCCAGACCTGGCTGATCGGCTCGATGAAATAGATATTGAACGCGGTCAACGGGTTGACGCCGAGCAGCGCGAACATGATGGCGCCGGCGACGATCGTCAGCGCGAAGGCGATGAACGGCGACAGGGCCGAAAACAGCGCGGAGCGCTGCGGGCGTTTGACGAGTTCGAGGCGCATCATGCCGTCTCCAGCGTGTGTTCGGCGTGACCGGGTTCGGCGCCGCCCATCAGCAAACCGACCTTCTCGAAGGTCGCCTCGGCGATCGGCATCGGCTTCGACAGCTCGCCATTGTGCATGACCGCGATCGCATCCGATATCTCGAACAGCTCGTCGAGATCCTGGCTGATCACCAGCACCGCCGATCCGCTGCGTGACAACTCGATCAGCGCCTGGCGGATGTGGGCGGCAGCGCCCGCGTCGACGCCCCAGGTCGGCTGGTTCACCACCATGACACTTGGCCGGCGGTCGAGTTCGCGGCCGACGATGAATTTCTGCAGATTGCCGCCCGAAAGTGCCGCAGCCTCCGGATCCGGCGCGCTCTTGCGCACGTCCATCGCCTCGATGATGCGTTGGGCGGCGGCGTAGATGGCGGCGCTCTTGACCATTCCGCCTGCGCCGACAAAGGCCTTGCCGTCGGTGGCATGGCGCGACAGCAGCAGGTTCTCGGAAAGCTTCATGCGTGGCGCGGCACCGTGGCCGAGGCGCTCTTCCGGCACGAAGGCAGCACCCAGCAGGCGCCGTCCGGTGATGGTGATACCACCTGCGTCCTTGCCGCGGATGCGCACTGAGGCGGCATCCTGCTGCAGCACCTCGCCGGAGACGGATTCAAAGAACTCGCCCTGGCCGTTGCCAGCGACGCCCGCGATGCCGATCACCTCGCCGGCCCGGACATTCAGGTTGATGCCCTTGAGCGGGATCGAGAACGGCGTTGCCGGCTTGCGGCTGAGGTTGCGGATTTCGAGCAGAGGCAGCGCGGTCGCGATGCCCTCGACAGGTGCGCGCACCACAGCCTGCACCTCATTGCCGACCATCATGCGGGCCAGCGAAGACGCGGTTTCCTCGCGCGGATTGCAGTGGCCGACCACCTTGCCATGCCGCAACACGGTGGCGCGGTCGCAGATGCGTTTGACCTCTTCGAGCCGGTGCGAGATGTAGAGGATGGATTTGCCTTCCGAGCGCAGACGCTCCAGCGTCTCGAACAGCTTGTCGGCTTCCTGCGGCGTCAGCACCGAGGTCGGTTCGTCCAGGATGATGAGCTGTGGCGTCTGCAGCAGGCAGCGGATGATCTCGATGCGCTGGCGCTCGCCCACCGACAGGTCGCCGACCAGCGATTCAGGATCGAGCGGCAAGCCATAGCTGAAGGAAAGCGCCCTCGCCTTCGCCGCGATGCTGCTGATCGGCGAGCCATCGTCCAGCGACAGCGCGATGTTTTCGGCCGCGGTCAGCGCTTCGAACAGCGAAAAATGCTGGAACACCATGCCGATGCCGAGTTTTTTCGCGACGCCCGGGCTGGAAATCCGGACCGCCTGGCCGTTCCAGAAGATCTCTCCGGAATTGGGCTCCAGTGAGCCGAACAGCATCTTGACCAGCGTCGACTTGCCGGCGCCGTTTTCGCCGAGCAAGGCGTGGATTTCACCCCTGGCGATGTCGAGATCGATATGATCGCACGCCGTCAGCGTGCCGAATATCTTGGTGAGGCCACGGACCTCGAGCAGGTTCGTGCCGTCCTGATTTGCACTCACAGTGCCTCCCATCTGGTTAGCCAGATATGTTCTGTGTTCCCGCAAGCATGGTAGGCGCGGCCGGCTCTCATCGGAAAGCGGCACGCGTCTTGAAAGAGCTTCAAGAATTTCAGCGGAAATTCAAGGGATAGCAAGGCAGAACGGACTAAGGGATGAGAATGGTGGTCCCTGTGGTCCTACGGCCCTCGAGATCGGAATGCGCCTTGCCCGCGTCCTTGAGCGCATAACGCTGGTTGATCTTGATCTTGACCGCGCCACTCAGCACGACTTCGAACAGGGCAGCGGCGGAGGCTTCGAGGTCCTCGCGTTTTGCATTGTAGACGAACAGCGTCGGCCGGGTTGCGAACAACGAGCCCTTCTGTGCCAGCAATGACATGCTGAACGGCGGAATCGGCCCCGAGGACTGGCCGAAGCTGACGAACATGCCAAGCGGCCTCAGGCAGTCGAGCGAGGCCGGAAACGTGTCGTTGCCGACCGAATCATAGACGACATCGCACTTCCTGCCGCCGGTCATGGCGGCGACGCCGGCGACGAAATCCTGTTCCTTGTAGTTGATGACATGGTCGAAACCGTGCGCCTTGGCGAGCTCGATCTTGTCGGACGAGCTGGCGGTGCCGATCACGGTCGCGCCGAGATGTTTAGCCCATTGGCCGAGGATCAATCCGACACCGCCGGCCGCGGCATGGAACAGGATCGTGTCGCCGGCCTTGACCTTGAATGTCCGGCGCAGCAGATATTCTGATGTCATGCCCTTCAGCATCATCGCGGCGGCCTGTTCGTCGCTGATGCCATCCGGAACCTTGACGACGCGGCTGGCATCGATGACGCGCTCTTGCGCGTAAGCCCCCGTCGTCACGGCATAGGCGACGCGATCGCCCGGCTTTAGCCAGTCGACGCCCTGGCCGACTTCCAGCACCACGCCGGCGGCTTCGCTGCCGGGAACAAGCGGGAAACCGCCGGGCGGCGGATAAAGGCCAGAGCGATGATAGACGTCGATGAAATTGAGGCCGATCGCCGTGTGGCGGATCAGGATATGTCCCGATCCCGGCTGGCCGGGTTCCGCGTCCTCATAGGTCAGGACTTCCGGGCCGCCATTGGCGTGGATGCGGATCGCTTTGGACATAGTCAGGCTTCCTTGAGGAGAGTGGCTGATCAGGCCTTTTTGGCACCGAGGTTGGGAAAGAACTGCATGACGCCACCAATGCAGGCAAGGTAGAGCCCGGTGATGGTGATGCCGATCTTGGTGAAGGTGCTGACCTGTTCGCCCAGCACGCCGATCTGATCGTAGAAGGCGGCAAGTGCCGCCTGCGCCAGGGCAAGGGCGCCGAAAGCGCACCACAACAGGGTCATCGCAAGGTTGATGCGCCGCAGCCGCACCACCCGCACCGGATGGATGAAGTTGATCGGCACGAAGGTCAGAATGCCGGCCACCACCACCACCGCGAACGAAACCCATTGTCCGGGCTCGATGACGAACAGCGTAAACACCACCATGTTCCAGACCACCGGGAATCCCTTGAAGAAATTCTCCTTCGTCTTCATGCCGGTATCGGCATAGTAGATGGCGCTGGAGACGACGATGATCGCCGCCGACAGGAACGACAGGCCTTCCCCCATGAAGCCGCGCTGATAGAGCGCGAAGGCGGGGATCAGCACGTAGGTCACGTAGTCGATGATGTTGTCGAGCAGTTCGCCCGACCATGTCGGCAGGATCTCCTTGACCTCGAGCTTTCTGGCGATCGGCCCGTCGATGCCGTCGACGAACAATGCCAGCCCGAGCCACCAGAACATAGCCGTCCAGCGCTCTTCGCTCGCCGCCACCAGCGACAGGAAGGCCAGGAACGAGCCCGACGCGGTCAGCAGGTGGACGGAGAACGCCCTCGCCTGCGGCCATGTGACTTTCTTCTTCGGTCGCGGAATCCGGTCCGTGATCTTTTTGGCGGCTTTTCGGGCCGTTGTGTTCTTGCTCACGGGCCCCGCCAATCCAGCTTGCAGATTTCGGCCGAACGGCCGGCGAAATTCCAGTTGCGGCCGAAAGCCCGCATCTTGCTCTTGTCGGACCTGGCGACGATGATCTCGGGCGCAATCCAGTATTCCGAATTGCTGATCACCGTATCCTTGTCGCGATCCTTGCCGGGGATGGGTGTCACCGCCCCGTCGATGATCTTCGGTATCTGGAAGATGCGCGTCTTGTCACGCGTCTCATAGGTGATCGGCACCTGCTCGACGCCGAGGAATTTGCCGACGAGGATGGAGAGCAGCGATGTGGTTCCGCCTGCCTTGCCGGTGAAGATCTTCGTCAGCGCCTTGACCGCGTAGACCGAGGCTCGCTTGTCGATGAACAGGCCGGCGGTCCAGTTGCCGCGGCTCATGTAACCGGGGATTTCCATGACCAGCCCGAGATTCAGATTGGACAGGTCGACGTCGCCGAAATGGCCGGCATCGATGCGAAACCCGGCCCAGGTCTGGCAATAGCCTTCGGTCGGCGGATGATTACCGAGGGACAGCACGCAAGGGCAAAAAACCGTGCAATTGCAGGAGAGTACGAGCTCTCCCTTCATTGCCCAGCCATGATCTGCCATCGATTTTCCCCCACTCACAGCGAGACTACTAGCAGCGCGGCTGCCCAGACAAGCAGTATCGCACCGGCCAGCCGGGTTGGAACCCTGCTGGCTGTTTGTTTTTCGATCAGGGTGAACAGCCCGATCAACGCCATCCAGAAGACGTTCATGACGCCGACGGCGAACATCACCAGCATCAGTGCCCAGCAGCAGCCGAGGCACCATATGCCTTGCGCGACGCCAAGCCGGAAGATGCTGAGAGGCCTTGCGCTCCAGTTCGAAAACAGGATCGAGAAAGGGTTCTTGCATTTCTTCAGGCAGGCTTCCTTCAGGCCACTGAACTGATAGAGGCCGGCGATCAGCAGAGCGAGCGCACCGGCAGCGCCGACGACCGGGTCGAGCATCTCGCCTGAAGAGGCGAATGCATGGGCGGCCAAGGTCAGCGCCGCGAATATCCCGGAGGCGGCGAGCCAGACACTGAGGTAGCCGGCAACCAGCACCAGCGGGTGGACGACCGGCTCGCCCTTGATGCGTGCCGTATCGGCGATTTCGCAATAGGTGCGGATCATCGGCGCGGCCGAAGGCAGCATCGTCGCGATCGCCATCAGGAACCACATCAAAACCAGCGCACCGGCCTGCAGGCCGAGGCTTGCGTTCAGCGGCGCCGGCGAGAGGCAGAGCGCGAAGAATCGTTCCAGGAAATCGGGCAGCGGCGGTCGCGGCAGGTTGCGCAGGATCGTGTCGCCGGGAGCGCCGACGCCTGCAATCCCGCCTTCGGCGCCGCGGATTGCTATCGCGGCGAGAGACAGCCAGGCAAGCAGGATACAGGCGCCGACAACGACGTTTACCGTGACGCGAGGATTTCGCGCGATGTTCGCCATGGTGCGGCCGGCGCGGTCGAGATGGCTGAAATCGTCTTGCTGGCCGGTCATGACATTCGAATGGGCCGAATCGCCGCGTTGATCAAGCGGCATGAACTGACCTATATGCTCATCTACTGGCAGGTCGGGTGGACCGCCTCGCATTGCAAGCCGGAAGCCGATCTTGGAGCATGAGCAAACCGCGCGGATACTGGTTGCTGGCACGGGGCCGGCAGGGCTGATCGCGGCGCTCGGTTTTGCCGACGCCGGTTTCCTGGTGACGCTCGTCGGACCGGAGGCCACTGCCCCCGACGGCCGCACCACGGCCCTGATGAACCCCGCCTTGAAAGTGCTTGAGCGGCTGGGCGTGCTCGAAGACCTCAAGCCCAAGGCCGCGCCCCTGAAAGTCATGCGCATCGTTGACGCGACGAGCCGTCTGATCCGCAGCCCCGTCGTCACCTTCCGCGCCAGCGAGATCGATGAGGACCAGTTCGGGCTGAACTTGCCCAACAGCGTGCTCAATCCGGCACTTGCCAGCAAGGTTGCCGCGCATGCCGGCATCGAATGGCTGATGTCGATGGTGGCGGAGTGGCATCTCGATGCCGAGCACGTCCGTGCCGTCCTGACTGACGGCAGCTCGGTGGACGCATCGCTGGCGGTCGCCGCGGACGGACGCTTGTCGCCGGCGCGCCAGGCAGCCGGCATTTCGACCTCGGCTCGTACCTATCCGCAGGCAGCTTTTGTCCTCAATTTCAGCCACAGCGTCGACCATGCCTTCACCTCGACGGAATTTCACACAGAGACCGGTCCGTTCACGCAGGTTCCCCTGCCTGGCAATCGCTCGAGCCTGGTCTGGGTGGTGAAGCCCGAGACCGCGATCGAACTCGCCGCATTGGACGATGTGACGCTTTCGATGCGGATCGAACAGCAGATGCAGTCGATGCTGGGCCGGGTGACGGTCGAGCCGGGCCGGCAGATCTACCCGCTTTCAGCGGTAACGCCGCTGCGTTTCGCCCGAGATCGGGTGGCGCTGGTCGGCGAGGCCGCCCACGTGTTTCCGCCGATCGGCGCGCAGGGTCTCAATCTCGGCATCAGGGATGTCGACGATCTGATTGGAATCGCTAGTGAAAATCGGAACGATCCAGGCGCGGTCAAGGCGCTGGCGGCCTACGATTTCAAGCGCCGCCCCGACATTCTGGCGCGAAGCAGCGCGGTTAACCTGCTCAACATATCGCTACTTTCCGACATGCTGCCGGCCCAGATGGCTCGTGTCGCCGGACTCGGCGTGCTCGGCAGCTTCGCACCGCTTCGCGCCTTTTTCATGCGCGAGGGGCTTCGTCCCGGCAGCGGCTTTGCGGCGCTCGCGGGTGGGTTAGGGAAACAGGTCCGGCGCTAGGATATTGTGGCGGATCAGGTAGAGCAGCCCTGTGACAGTCACGACCGACAGGCAGGTCGTGATCAGCACACTGGCCGAGGCGCGCTGTACCCAGACACCATACTGCTGGGCGATGACGAAGACGTTGGTCGCAGTCGGCAATGCCGCCAGAAGCACCGCCGAGAACACCCAGGTCTCGGAGAAATTGCCAATCCAGCTCAGCACTAGATAGCAGAGCAATGGATGCAGGATCAGTTTCAGCGCTGCAATCGGAACCAACTCGTGTGGAACGCGATTGAGCGGCCTGAGCGCCAGCGTGACGCCCATGGCGAACAGCGCGCAAGGGGCTGCCGCCCGGGACAGATATTCCAGGAAGCGCTCCACCGGCACGGGCGGGCGAAAGCCGATATAGGCGGCGCCGACACCCAGGGCGGTGGCGATGATGAAGGGGTGCAGCACGATCTTGCGCACGACGCCCAGCGCAAGCCGGAGCGGAGCGGTCTTCTCGTCGCCCGACAGTGCCATCATCATCGGCGCGATGGCGAAATGCATGATGTTCTCGAAACAGAAGATCAAGGCGACCGGCACTGCGGCGTCCTCGCCGAAGGCCAGCAATGCCAGCCCCGGCCCCATATAGCCGATATTTCCATAGGCGGCCGCGAGCGCTTTGATGGTCGACTGCGCTATCTCGCCGCGCGAGGACAGGACCGACCACATGAACATCAACGAAAATATCATGTAGGTCGAGATGACCGAGCCGAAGATGAAGCGCCATTCCGTCAGCTCTTCGAATGGCGTCTTTGCAAGCAGTTGGAAGAAAAGTGCCGGCAGCGCGACATAGACGATGAACGTGTTCATCCAGCCGAGCGCCTCCAGCGGTTGCCTGGTGATGCGCGCCACCAGAAATCCGACGAAAATCAAGCCGAAGAATGGAAGAACAAGACCGACGACGTCAGACATTTTGATGCTGGCCCGAAACCTCGGAGCCGGGCTAGCCCGTTGCTTGACAGCGCGTCAAGCGCCACGGGATTGAATTGACGCGCCGTCTGCGCCAAATAAGCTCAAGGAATTCAGTGGTGAGTACGATGAAAACAGCCAAATTCGCAATCGGACAGGTGGTTCGCCACCGGCTGTTTCCATTCCGGGGCATCATTTTCGACGTCGATCCGCAATTCGCCAACACCGACGAATGGTACGAAGCCATCCCCGCCGACGTTAGGCCGCGCAAGGATCAACCTTTCTACCATCTGCTCGCCGAGAATTCGGAGACCGAATACATCGCCTATGTCTCCGAGCAGAATCTGCTCGAGGATCAGTCGGGCGAGCCGGTCCGGCATCCGCAGATCAAGGAGATGTTCGACAAGAAGCCCGATGGGGGCTACCAGCCGAAACGACAGTCCAGGCACTAACCTATTGAGAGACAAGCACAAAAAAAGCGGGGCATGACCCCGCTTTTTCAATGGCTCGACGATGTCGGCCGATCAGTTGGCGGTCTTCGCCTTGTCCTGCTCTTCCTTGAGCTTCTTGGCGAAATCCTGGTTGTTCTTGGCGACGAAGTCCTGAAGCTTCTTCTGCCGGTCCTCGATATCCGACTGCTGCAGCGCCGGGCCGTCATAGGCGCCGCTGAAGCCCTGCAGGGCAATCTTGATCGGATTGGGCTGATTCTGGAAATTGACGGAGGTCAGCGTGATCGCCTGGCCCTTCTTGAACGAGGCGACGAGCTGATCGGTCAGCGGCACTTCCGCCACGCAACGATCCGGGAAGCAGATCACATAGTCGAGCTTCTGCGCCTTGCCGGTGTCGATCTGCAGGCCGATGCCGGGAGGCACCAGACGACCGGTCGGGACCGTCACCTGGAACACCTTGCGGTTAACCTTGCCCTTCAGCTCGATCAGGCTGACGCCGGTGACGAGCTGGCCATTGCCGGCGGTGGTGATGTTCTGGACGTTGCAGATGTCGACGTCTTCCTGCTTGGTGCAGGCCTTGAACCAGCCTTGCGGAATCTGCTGTTGCTGCTGTGCGGAAGCAGCGGGAAGTCCTGCGCCCAGAAAGCCGATCACGCCAGCGGCCATGACCGACAGGCGGTACGCGTTGCTGTTCAGGCTCGTCATGTCGTGCACTTCCTCTCAAATGATCCCGGGACCGGCTTCTTCGTGCCGTGTGGTCCAGCTACCTGTTGCCGAAATGAGGCAACAGAATGACTTCGGAGGGCGTGTTACACTGCAAGCGAGGCCGAATCCAGCCCGACGTCAGCAATTGTTGAGCGCGCGGTTGCCCGGCGCGCAGCCGCCTCATGCTAGGGTGCACACCGAATCATCAAGCCGACCTGTTAAGGAGACGGTCATGGGCCGCGTTCTTGTTTGGCTGATCACCGCGATATCGTTTCTCGCACTTTCGCATCAGCCGGCCGCATCGGAGCCGAAGCACGCGATCGCCATGCAGGGCGAACCGGCGCTGCCGCCCGAATATACGCATTTCAACTACGTCAATCCCGATGCGCCGAAGGGTGGCTCGATCACCTATTGCGTCGTCGGCAGCTTCGACAATCTCAACCCTTTCATCCTCAAGAGCCTGCGCACGACGGCGCGCGGCATGATGGACACGATCTTCGGCAATCTGGTTTTCGAACCGCTGATGCAGCGCAATGCCGATGAAGCCTTCACGCTCTACGGGCTGCTGGCCGACACAGCCGACATGGATCCCGAGCGCAAGAGCATCGAATTCCACCTCAATCCGAAAGCCAAGTGGTCGGACGGCCAGCCGGTGACGCCGGAGGACGTGCTGTTCAGCTACGACGTCTACACTGAGAAAGGGCGACCGCCCTACAGCGACCGCATGGCCAGGGTCGCCAAGCTTGAAAAGACAGGCGACCACAGTGTGCGCTTCACCTTCAACGACAAGGCCGATCGCGAATTCCCGCTGATCATCGCGCTGACGCCGATCATCCCGAAGCACGCCTTCGACAAGGAGACCTTCGACAAGACGACGCTGAAGCCGGTGATCGGCAGTGGTCCCTATACGATCGTGCAGGTACAGCCCGGCCAGCGCATCGTGTTCAAGCGCAACCCGGATTACTGGGGCAAGGATGTCCCCGCCAAGCGCGGTTTCGACAATTACGACCAGATCACCATCGAGTATTTCCTCAACGCCAATGCCAAGCTCGAAGCGTTCAAGAAAGGCCTTTGCGCCATCGATGACGACAGCGATCCGGTCAAGCGCGAGCGCGATCTCGATTTTCCGGCCTTCCACAAGGGCGACGTGGTCGCGCAAACCTTCGACACCGGCATTCCGCCCGTCGTGACCGGCTTCCTGTTCAACACGAGGCTGCAGAAGTTCGCCAATCCGATCGTGCGGCGCGCGCTCGGCATGCTCTACGACTTCGAATGGGCCAACAAGAACCTGTTCGGCGGCAAATACGCACGCACGATGAGTTACTGGCAGAATTCGGAGCTTTCCGCGCTTGGCCATCCGGCCGACGACAGGGAGAAAGCGCTTCTGGCGCCCTACCCCGGCCGCGTGCCGGCCGATGTCATGGACGGCACCTACCGACCCCCAGTGACCGACGGATCAGGCCAGGACCGCCGCGTGCTGAAGGCAGCCTTCGATCTCTTGAAAAGCGCCGGCTATCACGTGCAGAACGGGACGATGCTCGATGCCGAGGGCAAACCTTTCGGCTTCGAGATCCTGACCGCCTCGCAGGACGAGGAGCGCCTTGCCGGCATCTACCAGCGCACGCTGGAGAAGATCGGCATCGACGTCACCATTCGCAGTCTCGACGGCGATCAGATCCAGTCGCGCAAGCAGCGCTTCGATTTCGAGGTCCTGGTCGGATCGAGCGGCTTCAACAATTCGCTGTCGCCCGGCATCGAGCAGACCGGGCGTTGGAGCTCGGCCGCGGCCAGGACGGAAGGCTCGTTCAATCTTGCCGGCGTCGCCGATCCGGCGGTGGACGCGGCAATCGAAGCAATGCTGCGCGCCCGCTCGAAAGAGGATTATGTCGCCGCCGTCCGCGTTCTCGACCGGCTGCTGATCTCGGGCAACTACATGGTGCCGATGCAGCACAACACGCAGCAATGGATTGCCTACTGGAACTATCTGGAACATCCGCAAAAGACGCCCATATTTGGGTATCAACTGCCGACCTGGTGGCGCAAGCCGAACTGAAAAGTCAGGAGATCGAGATGAGTGAGCCGAGCGCCATCACCGTCGATGTGGTGTCCGATGTGGTCTGCCCATGGTGCTTCATCGGTCAGAAGCGGCTCGACAGAGCGATCGCCGCTGTCGGCGACGTTGACGTTCATATCCGTTGGCGGCCATTCCAGCTCGATCCGACCATTCCGCCTGAGGGCAAGGATCGCCACGAATACATGCTGGCCAAGTTCGGCAGCGACGAGCGTATCCGCGAGATACATGCCCGCATCGAGCCGCTCGGCGACGTTGAAGGCATTTCCTTCGCCTTCGACGCCATCAAGGTGGCGCCGAACACGCTTGATGCGCACCGCCTGATCCGCTGGGCGGGTGCTGCCGGCGAAGCCGTGCAGAACAGGCTTGTGCGCCGGCTATTCCAGCTGAATTTCGAGGAAGGCGCCAACATCGGCGACCATGCCGTGCTGATCGAAGCCGCGCGCGAGGCCGGCATGGACGCAGCCGTGGTCGCCACGCTTTTGCCGACTGATGCCGATGTCGAGGCGGTCCGCACCGAGATCGCCACCGCGTCGCGCATGGGCATAACAGGGGTGCCGTGCTTCCTGCTCGAGGGCAAATACGCGGTCATGGGCGCGCAGGATGCCGATACGCTGGCGGATGCCATTCGTCAGGTGGCGGCTGCCAAGGCGCGGGGCGAATTGGAAAAGGTCGGCTGAGGGCCGGCCACCCTCTCCTTCTCGACATGAGCAAGTCTTACTTCACCGTCACCTTGGCCTTGCTGATGAAAAATCCATGGCCGTTTGTGGCTGTGCAGGTCAGTCCCTTGGTTGACGACTGGCACGAGAACGGCCCTGCGCTCCAGCTGTTGCCGTAGCCAAGCTTGTCGACATCGCTGCAGCAGCCTTGCTCACCCGGGTTTTTGATCAGCGTCGCCGGCCCCTTGGGCCCCAGGATGATGGTGACATAGCTCGGCTCGACGCGCGAGCAGCTCAACTCCGGGCCGCCATCCTGCGGCTGATAGGTGCCGGTGCCACCTTTTGCCGTGTAGATGCAGCCGATGTTGCCGGACGGCGTGTTGAACTCGATCTGGCCTTCGGCGCTGGCCGGGATGCTCTGCTCGGCGGCATGCGCCAAAGATACCCCTGCAAAAAGGGGCAACCAGTCGAAGAGAAACAGGATTGCCGCCGCGCGTGCAAGCATTGGGAGCTTCCTTGTTGAAGAACCGGACATTCATAAGTGTCGACAATGCCCGGCAAGGTTCAATCCCGAACGGATAAATTGTCAAACGCAGTTTCTGAGCTGACCCGACAAGACGGAACGCGCCGCTGAGGCCATTTCCGGTCACTTCCTGCCTCCGGCAAGGACGATAGCGGCAAGCCGGCAGGGTCACGAACGGCAAATTTTCCGATATTCGGATCAGCCCGCACTGAAAAAATCGCTCGGTCAGTACGATTTCGAGTTCACAAAACCGTGCGCTAACCTTCCCTAACGGAAGCTTCTTCGACGGCCTGCCTCCGCAGATCAAGCGATTGAAATCAATAACGATATCCTTAGTTCTGCCGGCTGTTGTCGCCATATTTCAGCGTGCAATCTGTTGCCTCTTGGCAACGGCCGTTGGGTGTAATCAGTTCGGCCAACTTTAAAAATTAATGGAAAGTGATCAATTGGTGTTACCATCCGTAACAAAAGAAAAAAGGTTTGGGCGGGATCGTGATTCGGGTCGGTAGACCATCGCAAGAGTCAGTACCGGAAAAAACACCTCGCGATGCCGCAGGGCGATCGCTTCTGACGCCGGTATCGTCGATGCGCAGCTTCTGGGGCTTGGTGCGGGCCTACTGGGTCTCGGACCGCTGGAAGGAAGCCTGGACACTGACGCTGGTGATCGCGCTGCTCACGGCGCTGTCCAGCAAGGCCGGCGTCTGGTTCGCCGAAGCCTCCGGTGAACTGGTCAACTCGATCGCCTTCTTCCATGACGCCGCCAACACCACGCCGCTTCGCTCGCTGCTGGTCAATGCCGGCATCCTCGTGCTGCTGGTCGTGCTCAAGGACGCCGGCTTCACCGGCATCCGCAACCTTGTCTCGGCGACATTGCACCGCAAATGGCGCGGCTGGCTGGACAGCCGCTTCAATGAAGCGTTGCTGGACGGCAATCATACGCATTTCCATGCGCAGCATGCTTCGACCGGCAGTGGCGCGCCCGCCCCCGACAACATCGACCAGCGCGTCCAGGAATCCATCAAGGACATGACCGGCGGCGCCATCGGGCTCGCCATGGGCGTGCTGGGCGTCGCCACCTCGCTCTATTTCGTCGGCCAGAAGCTGCTCGAAAACTCCGTCGAGGTGAAGGGGCTGGAGTTCCTCGGCAGCTATGGCAGCGCCATCCTCGCCTTCCTGGCTGTCGCCACTTATGTGCCGCTGAACACATGGATCGCGGTCAAGCTCGGCGGCCTGCTCGAACGCCTCAACGTCCGGATGCAGCAGGCCGAGGGCAGCTATCGCGGCGAGCTGACGACGTTTCTGCGCCGCAGCTTCCATGTCGCGGCGTCTCAGGGTGAAGGCGTCCAGAAGACCATGCATGGCCGGCTCTATGTCGATATCGACGGCACCTGGACGCGGCTGAACATCGTCAACACGGTCTACATGTCGTTCGAGCTGATCTACAATTTCATCGGCGCCCGCATTGTCGCCTACGGACCGGGTCTGGTGCCGTTCATCCACAACGGCCTCGATCTCAAGGGCTACATAACCGGCTCCGAACTGGTCAATTCTCTGATCGGTCAGTGTTCGTGGTTCATCCACGTCATGCCCGCCATCGCCACGCTGCGCGCCAACAGCCAGCGTGTCACCGAGTTGGCCAATGCGATCGAGAATGTCCAGCATCCGCAGGAATTCTACAGCCAGACCGGCCGCTCCGACTTCCACTATGCCAGCCAGAACCCGGTTTTCGGCCTGACCATCCAGAAACTCGAACTGGCGCATCAGGGCGAGGATGCCACGCCGTTCCTTAGTGCCGCCAATTTGCGCTTCCGGCGCGGCGAATGGACCTTCCTGAAAGGCGAGTCCGGTTGCGGCAAGACCTCGCTGATCAAGGCGATCAACGGCCTGTGGCCCTATGGCCGCGGCACCATTGTCTTCCCTGAAGGCGTCAAGAGTTTCTATGCCGCCCAGGAGGTCAAGCTGCAGCCCGTGTCGCTGAAACAGCTGGTCTGCCTGCCCGGCTCCGAGCGCGACCATGGCGACGCGCAGGTCGCATCAGCGCTGCACAAGGCCGGCCTGGGTGACTTTATCGAGCACATGGCCGACGAAAACCGCGAAGGCAAAAGCTGGGATCAGGTCCTGTCGGGCGGCCAGAAACAGAAGCTGGTGGTGGCTCGTATCGTGCTGCAGCAGCCGGGGCTGCTGTTCCTCGACGAGGCAACCGGCGCGCTCGACCCCGATGGCAAAATTGCTTTCCACCAGGCCATCAAGGACAACTGCCCCGATGTCACGGTGATCAGCGTCATGCACGAGGCGGTGGCGCCGCGATCGATGACCGGCACCGAATTCTATCACAGCATCGTCGCGATCGCCGACGGCGTCGCCACCAAGAAGCCGCTGGTTCCGACACTGCCTGTCGAACTCACCACCATTCTCGCGCAGCCAAGGCCGGTCCCAAGGCCGGTCGAGGACAAGTGGCTGCGTTTCTCGCGCCGGCTAAAGCAGAAATAAGGACGCTCTGACCCGAGCCGGCCGCGTCATGCGGCGGGCCTGCGATCACAGTCTCGCGATCTCGGCTGCTCGCCGGCATTTTCCTTCCTCACCGCGATTGACACGGCAAGGCGCGCTCCTATGTTGCGCCCGCTTGCAGACAATCAAACTACGAACCCGCAAGCGGAAAGGTCACCGCGCCATGCCTGGCGACAGTCACAGTCGAACGCAACCGCCGTCCGCCTAGACGTGACCTCTAATGGTTCATGTCCTGCCGGACGGCAAGGAGTGAGCCATGAACGAATTTACCGCCGTAGCGAGCGACGAGGCTGTCGCGATCGCCCGTATCCTAGCCAACGATCACGTCGCCGACATTGTCGAGGCGCTGAACAGGGAGCCGCGCGAAACCGCGACGGAACTGCTTTGTGAAGTGACGTTCGAGCGGCTGGTCGAGATCTTCGATCAGCCTGAACTCGACGGCGCGTCCGAACTCATGGAGGCGCTGCCGCGTGCCAAGGCGGGCAAGCTGCTCACCGCCATGTCGGTCGACCGCGCCGCCGACATCCTGCGCGAACTCGACGAGCCGGCGCGTTCCGAGCTGCTCGGCGGGCTTGCGCCGCCGCTGCGCGCAACACTGCTTTCCATCCTTGGCTATCCCGAAGGTAGTGCCGCTTCGATCATGACGACGGAGTTCGTCAGCGTGCCCTCGGACTGGACCGTCGGCCGTACGCTCGACTACATACGCAAGGTCGAGCGGACCCGCGAAACCGTCTACGCGATCTACATCGTCGATCCGCAAACGCATCTCCTGGTGCGCTCGACCGGCCTGCGCCGGCTGATCACCGGTGAGCCTGACGATTCGATCATGACCGTGGCGCCGGATCGTGTTCCGGTGACGGTCAGCCCGCTGACCGATCGCGAAACCCTGGCACAGACGATCTCCAAATACGATCTGCTTGCCGTCCCGGTCGTCGACCACGGCAAGATCCTCGGCATCGTCACCATCGACGACATCATCGACACGATGATCGAGGAGACGACCGAGGACGTCCACCGTTTCGGCGGCATGGAAGCCCTCGACGAGCCGTATATGAAGATGAGCTTCCTCGCCATGATCAAGAAGCGCGGTGGCTGGCTGTGCGCGCTGTTCATCTCAGAGATGCTGACGGCCAACGCCATGCAGAGCTATGAGGGCGAGCTGGAGAAGGCGATCGTGCTGACGCTGTTCATCCCGCTGATCATGAGCTCGGGCGGCAATTCCGGCTCGCAGGCGACGTCGCTCGTCATCCGGGCGCTGGCGCTGCGCGAGATCGGTCTTGGCGACTGGTGGCGGGTGGCGCTGCGCGAGCTGCCCACCGGCCTCGTGCTGGGTGCCATGCTCGGCGTGGTCGGCATCTGCCGCATCGCGCTCTGGCAATATATGGGCTTCTACGATTATGGCCCGCACTGGCCGCTGATCGCCACGACGGTCGGCGCGGCACTGGTCGGCATCGTCACCTTCGGCTCGCTGTCGGGGTCGATGCTGCCGTTCGCCTTGAAACGCATCGGCTTCGACCCGGCCAGCGCATCGGCCCCGTTCGTCGCCACGCTGGTCGATGTCACCGGGCTGGTGATCTATTTCTCGGTGGCGCTGGTGATCCTGCGCGGAACGCTGCTCTGAGCGGCATCAACTATCTCCGCCGCCGACCCATTGCCGGCGGTGGAGGCAGCCCTGCCCGTCTCAGGCCTTCCTGCCATAGACCGCGTTGCGCAGTGCATCGGGGAAGGCGCCCGTCATGCCTGATATGGCCGTGTTCGTCAGCGCCACCACCGTCAGGTCGAGTGTCGGATCCACGAACCAGGAATGACCGTAGACACCGCCCCAGCGCCAGGTGCCGGCGGCCTGGGGCGTCGACGCGGCAAGCGGGTCGCGCAGCACACCAAATCCGAGCCCCCAGCCCCAGCCGGGCATGGTGGTCTCCAGGCCCGCTATCGCGTCCGTGGTCATCGCCGCTGCCGTTTCGGGGCGGATGACTGATCCACCCCCGGAACGCAGCGCCTCGAGGAGCCTCAGGACATCGCCGGCCGTGCCGTTCATGCCGGTGCCGCCCGAGGCAAAGGAAGCAGGGTCGAAGACGCGCCCAGGCGAGAATGAGATGGCGCCATCGCCGAAGGGCACGCGATGCTGCTCGCCCATGGCAATGGCCTTGCCGGGTCCATCGGCGTAGGGCGTCACCAGCCGTGATCGATCGCGCACGACAAAGGCTGCGTCTTGCATGCCGAGCGGCTGGACGACCAGGCGATCGACCAGTTCCGGCAAGGTGGCGCCAGTGGCTCTTGCCATGGCCTCGCCCAGCACATCCATCGCCACGGAATAGCCCCAGCCTGTTCCCGGCACATAGGACAGCGGCACCGAGGCGATGCGGCTGAGGTTCTCGGCCATGGAAAGGCCGGGCTGGTCGAGACCGTCGGAGACCCTGGCGCGCTGATAGGGTCCGTCGGCCGCCTCGCGGAAGCCGTAGGTCAGGCCGGCGGTGTGCGTCAGCAACTGTCGGATGGTGATGGTGGGTTCGCTGCCATCCGCCAGCTTCGGCCGGAACTCCGGGATGAATTTCGCTGTGGGATCGTCGAGGTCGATCACGCCGGCTTCGACGAGGGCAAGTGCCGCGGTCGCCACGACGGGTTTGGTCACCGACGCCAGCCGGAAGATCGCGTCCGCCGTCATCGGTTTCTTGCCTTCGCGGTCGGCGAGGCCGGCGGCGCGGCTGTAAAGGATTTCGCCGCGCCGGGCGACGAGGATCACGGCGCCGACAATGCGCTCCTCCTCGACCGCCCTGTCGACAACCTGATCGACGCGTCCGCCAAAATCATGGTCGAGCGGTGCGGGCATTGATTGCTCCCTTGGCGATGAGCCAACCGGCATCAGCCGACGCGCTCGCCGTCCTTCACGCGATAGGTCGGCTTGTACATGGTGACCAGTTCTTCCGCCGCTGTCGGATGCACCGCCATCGTGCGGTCGAAATCATCCTTGGTCAGGCCGGCTTTCAGCGGAATGGCGAGAAGCTGCGCCATCTCGCCGGCATCCGGCCCCAGTATGTGGGCGCCAAGCACTTTCTTCGACGCGCCATCGACCACCAGTTTCATCAGCATCTTCTCGTCGCGCCCGGACAGCGTGTGCCGCATCGGCCGGAATGTCGCGCGGTAGATTTCGATGTCCGGAAAGCGTTTGACGGCATCGTCTTCCGACAGGCCGACAGTGCCGATCTCCGGCTGTGAAAACACGGCGGTCGCGATCGTCTCGTGATCGGGCGCGGTTGGATTGCCCTTGAAGGCGGTTTCGATGAAACACATCGCCTCGTGGATCGCCACCGGCGTCAGCTGTACGCGGTTGGTGACGTCGCCGATCGCCCAGATGTTGTCGATGTTGGTGCGGGAATATTGGTCGACCGCGATCGCGCCGGTCTTGGTCATCTCCAGGCCGATGGCTTCCAGGCCCATATTCTCGGTGTTGGGAATGCGGCCGATGGCCAGCATCACCTGGTCGACCGTCAGCACCTTGCCGCCGGTGACGTGTGCGTCGAGCCGGCCGTCCGGCCGCTTGCGCACCGATTCGGACACGGAATGGCAGAGGATCTTTATCCCCTTCTTCTCCATCGTCTCGTGCAGCATGCGCCGCAGGTCCATGTCGAAGCGGCTGAGAATCTCCTTGCCTCGGTAGACCAGCGTGGTGTCGACGCCCAGGCCGTGGAAGATGTTGGCGAATTCGACGGCGATGTAGCCGCCGCCTTCGATCATGATCGCCTTGGGCAGTTCCTTGAGGTCGAAAGCCTCGTTGGAAAAGATGCAATGTTCGTGGCCGGGCAGCGCCGGATGCGCCGCCGGGCGGCCGCCGGTGGCGATCAGGATCTGGTCTGATGTGACGGTGCGATCCTCGCTGAGAAGATGCACCACATGCGGGTCGACGATCATGGCGCGCGAATGAAAAGTCTCCCCGCCGGCGCCCTCGACGTTCCTCTTGTAGATCGCCTCCAGCCGGCTGATCTCGCGATCCTTGTTGGCAACCAGCGTCTGCCAGTCGAAACTGGCCTCCGGCACCGTCCAGCCATAGCCGGCGGCATCGGCGAAATGCTCGGGAAATTGCGAGGCATAGACATAGAGTTTTTTCGGCACGCAGCCGCGGATGACGCAGGTGCCGCCATAGCGGTATTCCTCGGCGATGCCGACGCGCTTGCCGAGGGCGGCCGCCACACGCGCCGCCCGCACCCCGCCCGAGCCGCCGCCGATGACGAAAAGATCGTAGTCGTAACCGGCCATGACGCGGCTCCCTCAAGCTTCAGAAATGTGAGAGACAGGTAGGCTGCCAGGCATCAAAAGAAAAGCCCGGACAAGCCGGGCTTTTGCTGATGGCCGCTAATGCATGATCCCGAAAAGTGGAATCCGGTTTTCTCGGACAAACGGAAACCGTTTGTCCTGAGATCGTGCTCAAATAGAGAGCTAGAGCCCCATCCCGATTCCATCGGGGTGGAACAGGCTCTAGGCCGTTTTGAAATGCAGGATCAGTTGTTGTCCGCGGGGGCCGCACCATCGGCCGGTGCCGCGCCATCCGCCGGAGCGGCGCCATCAGCTGGCGCGGCTGGTGCTGCCGGGGCCTTTGCCTTGGCGGCGGCGGCCAGCGTTTCGCCGACCTGCTGGGCGAGATCGCGGCCGACGCCGTTCTGCCAGATGTCGGCTGCCTTGATCAGGTCGCGGGTCACCGCCGGGCCGCTGTCGAGCAGCTTCTTGCCCGCGTCGGAATTGTAGAACGCGGCGATATCGGTCAGTTCTTTTTCGGAGAACACTTTTGCGTAGGCGAGTGCTGCTTCCTTCTCGAGGTCGGCACGGCGCGAAGCCAGCGCCAGCGCCTTCTCGCTGATGGTCTTGCCGATCAGTTCCTGCATGTCCGGGTTCTTCTGGATGAGCTGCGACTCGAGCGCGGCGGCCGCCTGCGGCAGGATGTTGTCGAACGGGTCGGTCGCGTGGATCGCCGCGACGGCCGCACGAGCGGCCTTCAGGTGCGATTCCGTGACATCCTGTGAAAACGCCGGCGACGAGAAGGCAAGAACGGCTGAAGCCGCCAGAACGGCGCAAAGGCTGCGAACCCGGTTATGCAACATCATGATCGGTAGAACTCCCTGGTTTTCGGGCGGCATGGACGGTTTGGATACCGTCGCCGCCGGCAATGATGGCCGCTGAAGCCAGCCCGATGAAAAGACCATGCTCGACCACGCCCGGAATGGCGTGCAGAGCATTCGAAAGCGCTCTTGTATCCGGAATGCGGCCAAAAGATGCATCGAGGATAAAATGGCCGCCGTCTGTAACAAAAGCCTGGCCCCCCGTCATCCTCAATATGACCGGACCGGAAAGACCGAGCTTTTCAGCCGCGGCGCCAATCGCGATTTCGGTCGCGCGCAGGCCGAACTGGTTGACTTCGATCGGCAGCGGAAAGCGGCCGAGCGTCTCGACCATCTTCGACCGGTCGGCAATGACGATCATGCGCTGGGACGCCGCGGCGACGATCTTCTCGCGCAGCAGGGCGCCGCCGCCGCCCTTGATCAGGGTCAGTTCCGGGTCGACTTCGTCGGCGCCGTCGATGGTGAGATCGAGCTCGGGTGTTTCCTCCAGCGTCGACAACGGCACGCCGAGCTCACGGCAGAGCAAAGCGGTGCGCTCCGAAGTCGGCACGCCGACGATGGTCATGCCGGTGGCGACCTTTTCGGCAAGCAGCCGCACGAACTCTTCGGCGGTAGTGCCGGTGCCGATGCCGAGCCGCATGCCGTCCGTGACATGGGCGAGCGCCGCGCGTGCGGCTTCGACCTTCAATTGCCTTGCATCCATGCCGCTTGCTGCCCCGAAACCTGACGTTTTGGGCTCCTAGCATCTTTGCCGGTCCGGTCAAAGCCCTGGGCGGCGTCCTGCTGCTGTTGGCGCGTGGCATATCGCGCGGCGCGCCGGCAGAGGCGATGCGCGGACAGCCCCGATAGGAATTTTTTCTTGATCCGGTGATGGCAGTTATGCTACATATTTGCCCATGGTGCTGATTTGCGCCAATGACCCGCCGCCGTGGCGGGTTTTTTATGTCTGGCAACTCGCCGCGAAATTTCTGGCTCTAGAGCCAGCCTGCTTGAACGCTTGGCCCGGCGCACTTGCCCCAGTCCGCTTGCCTTGACGCGCCGCAGCCTTTATCGCCTGCCCTTTGTAAAAACCTGCGCAGGACAGACCATGATTCGCCCGATCATCGTGTTCGACCTCGACGGGACGCTGATCGACACAGCGCCTGACCTGCTCGACAGCCTGAACCACAGCCTTGCCGCCAGCGCGCTCGCGGCGGTCGACGAGGCCGGCTTCAGGCGCTTTGTCGGTCACGGCGGCCGGGTGATGATTGAGCGGGCGCATGCGGCCCAGCAGCGATCGCTTGATGTCGCGGAACACGACCGGCTGCTGAAACTCTTCCTTGACCATTACACAATCAACATCCCCGGCAAATCGCGCCCCTACCCCGGTGTCGTCGAGGCGATCGCGCGCTTCGAGGAAGCCGGCTATCTCCTGGCCATCTGCACCAACAAATACGAAGCCAATTCGTTGGCGCTGATCGAGGCGCTCGGCTTGACCAGGCATTTCGCGGCGATCGCCGGACAGGACACATTCGCCTTCCGCAAGCCCGATCCGCGCCATCTGATCGAGACCATCAAGCTGGCCGGCGGCGATCCGCATCGCGCGCTGATGGTCGGCGATTCGCAAACCGACATCGATACGGCGAAAGCCGCCGGCATTCCGGTGGTGGCGGTCGATTTCGGCTACACCGACCGCCATGTACGCGAATTCGAACCCTCGGCGGTGATCTCGCATTTCGACGCGCTGACGCTCGATCTGGCGCAGAGGTTGATTGCCGCTGCCGGAAACTGACCGGAATGCGGTCGGCGTCGCGTCGGAGACAGGGCTGAAAGGACAGCAAATCCGATCCTTGTCAGAACGCCGGACACCGCCTTGACTTCCCGCACCTGCCTCCCTTATATCGCGGCTCGCTTGGCCTTCGGGCAACGAGCGGGCGATTAGCTCAGCGGGAGAGCACACCCTTCACACGGGTGGGGTCGCAGGTTCAATCCCTGCATCGCCCACCATCCAACCCGTTCAACGCGTTGGATGAATTGGCTCACACGGAAATCTCTGAAAATCGGCACTGGCGCGTAAAACCAAAAAGACCTCGGCCTAGCGCAGAATCTTGGCCGGGAAAGCACAGACGCCACTAGGTTCTCCAATCGCACACTTGGCGGGCGGTTGGGTGTGCCACATGCACGGCGCGGATTAACTCTAACCCGTCACCCGGCTTTGGATGCTCCCCTGGACGAGCTTTAGTCCCCATTGTTGCAACTACGGCAGCCACGCCGGGAAGGCAAAGTTAACTTGGCGCAGAGACGCTCAGCCCCGCATTAGGTCCTTCATCATCACCCGCGACTTGATGATGTGCGTCTCCAGAATTGGCGGTGTCGATAGCCTGGGGGAGATCAATAGGTTGCCGACTGTCACACCCCGAACATTCGCGCCGTAATACCTCCGAACCACCTTCACATAGTTTCTGCGGCTGTCGCCGTTCCGGTGGGCGATGTGGTTGCGAATGTAGCGAACGTCGGTCAGGAAGCTGGCGTGATTGATGAGGTGCCCGTAAACCGGGTCGACCGCGTCGATGAGCTTCTCCAAATTTGCGCGGAGCGCTTTGCCCTCATTCCATTTCAGATTGATCGGGTTCGGGCGGTTGTAGAATCGCATGGCGTGCACGGCTTGGGGGCCGTTGTTCTGGCGTGCGAGCAATGCCGGAACCGTTCCATCAATGTAGGGCGCACCGCACACCATCTTGGTGCAGAAACTGTGCATGGTGTTTTCGACAAGGATGGCCAGCCGGAGCAGCGCTATCTCGGCGATATGTTTACGATGGGCCGGAGCCAAAGCGACGGTTGAGGCCAGTAATGCCCTCAGCCGGTCCGTCTCTGCCTGGAATGCCGCGTAGTCCCCCACCAGCGACGGCATGGTTCACGCAAGCGCCGCCATGAGCACTTCGTTTCGAATGCTGCGCGTCTTGATGCGGTGTAAGTTGCCGCCCGTGAAGCCTTCCGCATATCTCGCCGCCTCGGCGTCTGACACCCGCCCGTCATCCTCAGACCTAATCAGCGCGTCGATATCTGACATCGCTTTCTCGATCTTCTCGGGATTGGCATGAGGGCTCTTGTCGACGGCCACCATGAGAGTGTGCGCAATCTGGTACTGTTTGAAGACAGTTTCTGAGAAAGCCTCCGGGTCGATGGCAGCCAGTTTGGCAAAGACTGTCTCGAAGCGCTGCGCTACTTCGTGACCGCGTGGAAAATCCTCGTCAAACTCCTTGTAGTAGCGGGTGATTTTGTCTGCGTTGAAGTCGGTCAGGCCTTCCATGAAGTTGATGGCGAGGTCGGATATAAACTGGACTTCCTGCATACGGGCGATGTCGTTTCCGGTAAATATGCCTGTCCGACGCCAGAATGGTAGCCGCTCGACCGCCTCATTCAGGGAAAACTGCTTAAACTCGCCAGAATACTGAGCGTTTCGTTTTTCCTGCGGATTGAGGTTTTTGGCGATGGAATTGATGCGGCCGAAGATTTCGATGACGTCGCTGTCGTTGGCGCCAATGAGGTAGCCCACCGATAGCTTGGTTTGGGCAAAGTCCTGCTTCTCGATCCGGCTCAACTCCGAATATGTGACCTTCTTCTTGTGATTCGGGTGTTTGGCAGCGAATTCGTCGTCCTTGTAGGAGATGATTGTCAGGATGCGCTGCTGGCCGTCGACCACCTCCTTGATGCTCTTTTCGGCATCGAGATCGATCTGGTGGCGGATATAGATGGTGGGTACGGGCTTGCTCTCGAAGATGGTGTTGACGAGATAGGCCTTCTGGGGCGTGCTCCACACCGACCGCCGCTGGTACCACGGCCGGACGTTAAGCGACTTGTCGCGGTGGAAATTCAGCAGCTCCTGGATAATCAGCGACTCGTAATCAACGCGTTCCATAGCTCATCCCACCGTTTCTGGATGCTTTGTATCTTGATAAACAAGTCTTTCCAACCTGCCGATTCTGAAGCGCGAATGCCGTCGACCGCGCCCACCTATCCCGCGTAGCCGCCCTAGGCTGCGTGGTGGTGTTTCCGGATACCGGTGCACGCTGTTGCTCCCCAGCCGAAATTCATCATCCCCGTGCCGGACGGGGGATGGGGCAGAGTGCCGACCACTCCCAAGTTGTTCACCATTCGGCGCCCTTCGGACATGCCATCCACGAGAGGTAGAAATCGTTTGAGGCTATGTATGAGACGAAGGCTGACCTTCTGGAGCGGTCTCTGTCGCTGCTGTCGGATCCTCTTCGAGTGACATAGCAGCGCGGCGTTCGGCGAATATTTCAAGTCGTTCAAGTTGGTCGGAATTGAGGTAGTGGTGAACTGTCCGATTGGACCCCGTCAAGATAGACAGGAAGCCATCAATAGCGGCATCGAAGTCGACCTTCTCCATGTCGTTGAAGATTGCGATCTGAAACACAGGTGTGTCCTCGGTCCCGTTATTTACGAAATGGCGGTCCATGAGCGAGCGCATGTTGTTGTGAGCTTCGCAGCAAAGGCTGTTGTAGATAGAATAATAGAGGTCGTTCAGACCAGCCATTTCGAACCGTGTTTGGATGGTCAGCGGCCTACCTAGACGCGCGAGCTCTCTCGTGTGCTCTTCGTATCGAGCGGGTGCATCGCTTTCGATGCTCGCCAGGAAGGGATTGGTACCCTTCATGGCTTCCTTGCAGACCAACTTGAATTGGTGGTGATAGTGGGCCTGCATCTGATCTGCGTAGACGGGGTCGGATGCTAAGTTCAGCAGGTCGACATGAGCCTCAAGGCATGAGCGCAGAATGGCTTCAACGCCTGCGGTGCGGCCAGAATCTATCAGCGTCACCGCGCTGTCGATCTGCTCGATTATCGTGGCGTAAAGCGCCATAATCAGCCGCTGAATCGCGTTGCCGCGATTGAATTCGGTTACCTTTAGCGCATCAATTGTTGCGACAAGCTGTTCTTTTAGCAGCTGATACATAGCCTACTCCTCTTCCAACACAGGAGCTTATCAGCCGCTACCCCTCTGGAAATAGGTTGCCGTTACTAGGCATGGGTCGGCTGGCGGTGCAACGACGCGTACCTTCCTGAAATCATGAAGTTTGGCCCATGCCCGACCCGCTTGTCGCCATGGTGGTAAAGTCGGCGATGTCTGGAGATGCGCCGGTCGAGCCGCGATCAGCGCTTCATTGAATGCAGGATGGCCTGCATGTGCTCTTCCAGGTCGAGTTCACCCCGAGCCTCGGCGGTCAACAGGTAATCGGCCTTGGCCCGGCGGTCACCTCGGCTGATCGCGGGATAGGAGCAGATCGCCAGCAATGCTTCCTGTTCAATCCGGTCTGCCCTCTTGCGTTCGCGGCTGCTGCTGCCCGCTTGATGAACAACCCTGTGAAGCTCGACATAGGTGGCTTCATGGGCTCCGATCAGCGCCCGCAATTCGGGTGAGGCACCTTCCCCTTCAGCAAACGTCGGTTCAACGACCGAGGCCACGGCGGTGAACGCAAGAAGTGTACGGCGGGTAATTTCGGGCATGCCTCATATCCCTGCTGCCTGATCATGCAGGCACAGCATAGCACCGGCGCGACGGTTCGGAGAGATGCTCTGGGGCGCGACCACACTGTCTGCTGACAAAATGTATTCGCTCCCGCGGCTCGCCCTCCTGGCGGCAAGTGTGGCCTTAAGTCGCAACAATTGGCTTCCGAAAGCAGGACCTCGGGCTTCATTGACGCTGCGACCATCACCATATGGTGATCCACAGCCCTCCAAAACGAGTGAAGCTCGCCCTGACGCGGTCGCACCGCGGCCGTCAGCCGGCAATGGCTATGAACCAGGAACCTGAAAAACCATGCGTGAAAATATCAGACCAGCTTCGAGAGACGTCCCCCTCATTCAGCTAGGCGTCTATCAGTGCCGCTTCCCGGTGAGCGAAGACCGGTCGGTACCCGGCGGTTATCGTTTTTGTGCCGGGCCAACTTCGCCGGATCGCGTCTATTGCGATCACCACCACGGCATCGTGACCGCCGTCGATCCTCGTCGAACCCGTTCAGGTCTCCACCCCGCTCAACGACGCGCCGCGTAAGTCAAGCGGGCGGCGGCCCCTCGAACAGGTAGCAAGGGGTCAGCGTGATGCGCTCCATATCAGTTGGGGACATCGTCGGGGTCATGCATTCCAGCTGCGGAACAAACCGGCACGCCAGCGAGTTTCTGTCCGAGGAAACTTGAGGGAAAGCCATGTCCAGATTTCTGCTGGCGACAAGCGTCGCCGTTCTTCTCGCCGGTGGGTCGGCCTTTGCCGCGGACGAGGCTCCGCTACCGCCGCCCAATGCCAAGAAATTGTCGGAGATCCTCGCCAAGGTCGAGCAACGCGACGGCTTTCGTTATGTGAAAGAGGTCGATTGGGATAGCGGCGCCTACACGGTCACCTACTACACGGCGGACAAGGCGAAGGTCGAGATCACCTACGATCCCGTGACCGCCGAGCCAAAATAGGGGTTGCCGGCAGGCAGGGGTTCCGCCCCAAATTGTCCATGCTTGGCGTATGATATCCAGGTCAAGGCGCTGGGGGGCAATCCTGTTGGCTTGGGGGCAGCATGCGATCTTCCGTTCGAATCTTTTCTTCGCGCGTGCTCGCCACCATCCTGGCCGGCGGCATCCTCGGCGCCGCTCCGGCGCGGGCCGACGGGCCATCTTTCGATTGCCGCAAGGCACGTCTGTCCGCGGAAAAAGCGATCTGCGCCGACCCGCAGCTGTCGGCCATCGATCTGCTGATCTCCAGGGCGTTCAAGGATTTCGAGCCGGCGTTCGGCGGCGACAAGCGCATGATCGCCCGCGGGCTGATCGCCGACCGCAATGCCTGCGGGAGCGACACGGCCTGCATCGTCAGCGCGCTGAACAACGCGCTGCAAACCTATGGCAATGCGCAGTCATGGGTGCAGGATTACAACATCGCGCTGATCGGCAAAAAGGCGCTGGAAGCCGCCGCGCGCAATCCGGCAGGGACCGACCAGCCCCTGCTCTCGAAAATCGGGCGATGCGCGTCCACCCATATCGAGACGCTCACCACACGTCTTGGTGACGACCCGCTGGAAACGGCCGGTCCCGAGGCGGGCAGCGCCGCGACATTCACCAATGGCGGCACCGCTGTCTCCTATGATCGCGAACCTGGCCTGGCCGCCTCGAAGGTCGGCGAACCGGTCGAGATGTGCCTGATCTCGATTCCCAGGGATTGTCCGAAGGACGATGAGCGCGGTCGGGTTTACTACGGCATCGACCTCGCCATCAAAGGATCATGGGCCCTGCCCGACTCGCAGCATTTGTGCGGCGGCGCCTGAATAGGCCACTTGGTGTTTCGCGACAGCCGCCAAGGGCGCCTCCCCTTGCGTCAGTCTCGCTTTGATGGCTGACTGCGGCGCTAGGCGCCGCATTGGGGGATGGGCATGGCGACGGCGAAGCACGTGCTAAAGCGCATATTGATGATGTTAGCCGGCTACTTTGTGTCGGTGCTGGTTGGCCTGATCGCCATCGCGGTCATTTACGCCGCGCTCAGTTCCTTGCCCAACGCGCCCGATTATTTCGACGTCATGGGCGTTTCGCCGATCGCGGTCCTGGTGGTGCCGCCGCTTGGCATGTTCGTCTATTTCCTGACGATTGTTGTGACCGCGCTGCAGACGCTGATCTTCGCGCTGATCGCCGAGGCCTTCTCGTTGCGCAATGTCCTGCTGCACATGGTCTTCGGCGCCGCCGCCGCGGTCGGCGGTTTTGCCCTGATCTGGCCAAGCGCGCCGGAGGACATGGATCCGGAACGCTGGGCCGACATCGGCATCATCGCCGCTGCCGGCCTTGTCGCCGGGCTGATCTATTGGCTGATCGCCGGGCGGGACGCCGGCTTCCGGCGACCGCTGTCGGAGCGTTAGAGACCGAGAGGTTTCTGCCTCAACTCGAAGGCGAACGCACCGCCTCGGTGGCGTCCAGGGCCTGCTTCAGCCGCGAGTCGCGGTCGTAGACGTCGTCGAAATATTCGACCTTGCCCGACAGATCAGGCCATGCGGTGAAATAGGCGACATAGACCGGGATCGTGCGTGTCACATTCTCGGTCGAGTGTCCGTGCTTCAGCTTCTCGGCGATGTCGTCCACCGAGGTGCCAAGCACCGCGGCCGCCATGCCGCGCGGGTCCTGCAGCCGCACGCAGCCATGGCTGAGCGCGCGCATATCACGCTGGAAGAAGGATTTCTGCGGCGTGTCGTGCATGTAGATCGCGTGCTTGTTGGGGAACAGGATCTTCAACTCGCCCAGCGCGTTCGCCTCGCTCGGCTGCTGGCGCACGCTGTAGGGGATGTTGGCGCCGTAGGCGCCCCAATTGACCGCCGACGAAGGAATGCGCTTGCCGCGCGAATCGGTCACCTCATAGCCGGCGCGGTCGAGATAGCCCGGATCGTTGCGCAGTCTGGGCAGCATCTCGTTGACGATGATCGACTGCGGCACGCCCCAATAGGGATGGAAATCAACCTGCTTGATCTCCTTGAAGAAGAAAGCGGTCTGGTTGGTGGTCCGGCCGATGACCACACGCGTCTTCAGCTTTTCCTCGCCATTGTCGATGTAGCTCGCGGTGAAGGCCGGCTGATTGATGAAGACACGCGGGCTGCCGAGATCGGAAGGCAGCCAGCGCAGTTCCTCCAGCGCCACTTCCACCTTCAGCAGCTTGTCGGCCTTGGATGTTCCGGCCAGCGTCGCGACGGTGCGCGGCCCGATGACGCCGTCGCCCTTCATGCCTGCCTTTTGCTGCACGGCCTTGATGATCGGAACCAGTTCCGGGTCGTAGACTTCGCTTGTGGCTAGCCTGGACAGGATCTCGCCATAGGCGCCGCCCATCTCGTCATCGAGATTGCGCGAAATCAAGGTCAGCAGCTTCGGCAGTTCGGGGCTGGTTTCGCCTGGCTTCAGCAACAGCTTGGGGTCGACGACGATTTCGTTTTCCGCACTTGCCTGCAGCGATTCCAGTTCGACGCGCAGCGCCTGGTATTCCGCATTCTGCGGATGCCGCGACTCGAGATAGGTGCGCACTTCCTGGGTATGCGCCAATGTTTTCAGCACGCCTTGCAAGTCGAGCGGCTTGGCCGGGAAATCATAGTAGCCGGTCATGCGGTTGGGCTCGACGCGGCCGTTCTGGGCGTCATGGGCATAGCGCAGCACGCGCGCCGACAGCGCCATCTCGAAGCGGACGAGCTCTTTCAGTTGCGCATTGGCGTCGGCCGTCGATGTGCCGGCGGAAGGCACTTCGACCGTATAGTCGGCGGGCGTGAGGCCATAGCTTGCAGCCTCTCCAAGGACGCGCACGGCATCCTGCGCACGGCTGTTGAGGCTGGTTCCGGTCACCCAGATGAAATCCGGATTGGCCGAGTAATAGGCTATCAGCGCCTTGGCGATGTCGGGCTCGGCATAGAGTTCGTAGTCGCTCAAGCCGGCAACCGCATCACGAAAAGCAGCGCCGGTGGCTGACGGGACGAAAGCGGCGTCCTGCGGCGTCGCCGGCTGCGGTGCCGCGGCCAGTGCCGAGAAGTCGATGCGGACCAGCCGGTCGGCCTTGTAGGTGTAGTAGGACGGGCTGCTGATTTTCACACCGCCGCCACCACCGCCGGCCGGCGCTTTCGGCTTGTGCTTCGGTGGTGGGGGCGGAAACTCACCTTGCGGCGCGCGCTTGACGCCGCCGCCGAAAAGCATGTCGAAGAGCCCCTGCGCGCCTGCCTGAGGCGTACCGAAAGCGAGCGTTGCCGTGATCGCCATCAGCGGCATCACGGTAGCTTTGTTTCCGAGGAATTTCATGGATCACCCGCTCCGGCCGCAACCGGTTCCCGTTCCGCACGCTAGATCGTCCCGCTCACCGCATGGCGGATGTAAGGCGCGACTATACTGATTCATACCGATTTCGTTAAGCTTTCATAAATTTTGGAACGCCTGTTGCAGAACGGTTTCACAACATCGTGACGGCTGGGAGCGGGGGTGTTTGCGCTCCAGCCGTGAAATGCCTGCGATCAGGCGTTGGCGCCGCCATGGGGCCAGCAACGCTGGGGCCAGCAAGGCCGGGAGGGACGAGAGCGTGAAAAAGGGTTATCGCGAACTGCTGGACGAGGCGAACGCCGAGATCAAGGTGGTGTCGCCGGAGGAAGCAGCCGGACTGCTCGACGATGAAGACACCATCTTCGTCGATCTGCGCGACCCTCGCGAGGTGGAACGCGACGGCAGGATTCCCGGCGCCAAACATGTCACGCGCGGCATGCTGGAATTCTGGATCGACCCTGAAAGCCCTTACCACAAGCCATTCTTCGCCTCGGGAAAGAGCTTCGTGTTCTTCTGCGCCGGCGGCTGGCGCTCGGCGCTGGCCACCAAGACGGCCCAGGACATGGGGCTTTCGCCGGTCAAGCACATCCTCGGCGGCTATACCGCCTGGAAAGCCGCCGGACTGCCGGTCGAACCCGGCGAGAAGAAGAAATAGGTCGATCGCCGCTCAGTGCAGCAGCGACGGCTCGCGGTGCGTTACGAAGCCGACCGCGCGTTCGACCACACCCTTGTCCGCAAGGATGCGGCGGTGGCCGAGCCCATCGGCCCAGTAAAGCCGCACGTGGCCGCCGGCGCCTGCATAGCGCCTTGCGTGATCGGCCGAGACTTCGCGGTCATCGGGGGCGTGGATGACCAGGGTCGGCACCGGCGCGTGGGCAAGCTGGCGGTCGCCGGTGAATTCGTGCAGCGGCCGGCCGGAAAGATGTTCGACACGGTCGGCCATGGCGGCTTGCGAGCGCGGGCCGACATTGAGCATGCGGCTGAAGTCGGCAAAAATCGCCGGCAAGGAACTCGGCGCCGCAATCAGCACCAGGCGATCGGCCGCCAGCGGCGGGATGTTCTTGACCGAACCGGCGATGGCATTGGCGGCGACCGCGCCGCCGAAGGAATGACCGACGGCTGCCACGAAGGGGCCGAACCATTCGCCGGCAACCCGCACCGCATCCACGGCATTGACCATGTTCAGCCGACGGCCCTGCGACTGGCCGTGGCCAGGCAGGTCAAGCGAAACGACCCTGTAGCCGGCGGCGCGATAGCCTTCGATCAACGCGCGCATATACTCGGTGCGTGAGCGCCAGCCATGGACGACAAGCACCGTGCCGGCGACTGCCCTGCCCGGCTCCGGCCGGAACTCGTGCACCATGACGCAGCCGGTCGCGGTCTTCAGCCGGTGATGACGCGCCTCGGTCATGAACGCGGCAGCACGGTCGATGGCGCGGCGTTCGCCATCGCTGAGCGCCTTGACGTTCGGCGTGCGGCAGAACAATTCGAACGCCGCGCGACCGGTCAGGCGTGGCGCGACACGCTCGGCCGCACCAAACACGCCCCGGATGACCTTCAGCCCGAATGATGCCATAGTGAGAATCCATCCATACGTTCAAGCATGAACATAATAGTTCAAAGATGAACAATAAACAAGAGCTACCTTGGGACAACCCGCGTTTTCGCAACTGGGTCGCGGTGGCGCGCGCCTGCCATGTGCTGGAGCGCACGCTGGCGGTGAAGCTCGCCCCGCTCGACCTGAAGCCGGCGCAGCTCGACGTGCTGATGAACCTCTATCGCCATCCCGGCATGTCGCAGCACGACCTTGCCCGCAAGCTGCTCGTCGGCCGCTCCAACATCACCATGCTGCTGCCGCAACTGGAAGCGCGTGGCCTGCTGCGCCGCGAAGGCGACGAGAAGGACAAGCGCATCCTGCGGCTAGCTCTCACCGAGGCCGGCGAGGCGCTGCTGATGCAGGCGCTGAAAGTGCATATGGCGCTGATCGAGAAGGCGATGAGCCAGTCAACGCCGGAACAATGCGACATGATCGGCGATCAGATGCGCAAGATTTATGAGGTGCTGAAGGAGGCGTAACGGCCCTTCAGCCCAAACTCACCACATCGTCTTCTTCGCCCGTTCCGGCCATTCCTTGTCGTAGGTCTCGCCGTCGATGGTCTTGCGGCTGGTGATTTCCAGGATCTGTCCCGGCGTCGGCAGCGACTTCGGGTCGACATGCCTCGCCGGGTTCCAGAGCTCCGAGCGGACGATGGCGCGGGCGCATTGGAAGTAGACTGAATCGATGTCGACGACGGTTACTGAGCGCGCCGCCTTGCCGTTCACCATGAATGACGCGCACAGCGCTGTATCCGTAGTGATATGAGCGCGGCCATTGACGCGCAGCGTCGTGCCGGAGCCAGGCACCAGGAACAGCAGGCCGACGCGCGGGTCGCGGATGATGTTTCTCAGCGAATCGGCGCGGTTGTTGCCGCGACGGTCCGGCATCATCAGGGTTTTCGGATCGTGGATTCGCACGAAGCCGGCGAGATCGCCGCGCGGCGAGCAATCAAGCCCTTCCGGCCCGCTGGTCGCCAGCGCGACGAAAGGTGAGGCTTCGATGAAGGCGGCATATTCTGGAATGACGTGGTCGAGTTCCTTGACCAGCGAGGCCTCGCCCGGAACGCCATAGAGCGCCTCGAGCTGCTCGACCGTGGTGATGACGGACATCTTTTTCGTCTCCAAACCTTTGCCGGCGTTACCCCACCTCGATGACGCTTTGACGACAGTGTCGGGAGCAACCTAGACTCTTTGATTTGACGCAACTCCCAAGAGAAAGCGCTATGCGCTTTTCCCGGGAAAACCGTTTCGCGCTTTTCCTGGAATTGCTCTATCGGTCCCGGCTCAAGCCCTTTTCCGCAAGCTCGGCGAGATAGGCGTCCCAGCGTGCATCCTTCTCGTGGCCGAGCGTATGCAGGTAATTCCAGGTGAAGATGCCGGTGTCGTGGAAATCGTCGAAGGTGATGCGCACGGCGTAGTTGCCGACCGGCTCGATCTTCAGGATCGCGACATTGCGCTTGCCGGGAACCGTCACCCGCTGTTCGGGCGAATGGCCCTGCACTTCGGCCGATGGCGAGGCGACGCGCAGCAGTTCCGCCGGTAGTTCGAACGGCCGATGGTCTGGAAAGGTGACGGACAGCAGCTTGCGGTCCTTCGAGACCCTGAGTTCTTTCGGTGCGGTCATGCTGCTCGATCCCGTGTCATCCACCCTTCCCTACGCCGCTTCGCCAAACGGGAAAAGGCTGTTTCAGGCCGACCGACATGCGATGTCGGCTGAAGGATGTTACCAAAGATCGAGAAGCGGTATCTTGAATGAGCGGCCGGATCGTATCACATAGCGGTATATAACGACGCCGTTCACGGCCACGGGAAGCGTTTGAAGCATGGACATGATCGACCCCTTTGGTCGCACGATCAGCTATCTCAGAGTGTCGGTCACCGACCGCTGCGATTTCCGTTGCACCTATTGCATGGCCGAGGACATGGCTTTCCTGCCAAAGAAGGACCTGCTGTCGCTGGAAGAACTCGACCGGCTCTGCACGGTCTTCATCGAAAAAGGCGTCAGGAGATTGCGCCTCACCGGCGGTGAGCCGCTGGTTCGCAAGAACATCATGCATCTGGTGCGCCAGCTGTCGCGGCATCTCGACAGCGGCGCGCTGGAAGAACTGACGCTGACCACCAACGGTTCGCAACTGTCGCGCTTTGCCGCCGAACTCGCCGATTGCGGCGTCAAGCGCATCAACGTCTCGCTCGATACGCTCGATGCCGACAAATTCCACAAGATCACCCGCTGGGGTCATCTCGACAAGGTCATGCAAGGCATCGATGCCGCGCAGGCGGCCGGGTTGAAGGTCAAGCTCAACGCGGTGGCGCTGAAGGATTTCAACGACGCCGAGCTGCCCGGGATGATGCGCTGGGCACATGGCCGCGGCATGGATTTGACGGTCATCGAAACCATGCCGATGGGCGAGATCGATGCCGACCGCACCGACCAGTACCTGCCGCTGTCGCTGCTGCGCGCGTCGCTGGAACGCCAGTTCACGCTGACCGACATTCCCTTCAAGACCGGCGGCCCGGCGCGTTACGTGCATGTCGCCGAGACTGGCGGGCGCCTCGGCTTCATCACACCGATGACGCATAATTTCTGCGAGAGCTGCAACCGCGTCCGGCTGACCTGCACCGGCACGCTCTATATGTGCCTCGGCCAGGAAGACGCCGCCGACCTGCGCGCGCCGTTGCGCGCCTCCGAAGGCAACGAACTGGTCGCCGCGGCAATAGACGAAGCGATCGGCCGCAAGCCGAAAGGCCATGACTTCATCATCGACCGCCGCACCAGCCGCCCCTCCGTTTCGCGGCATATGAGCGTCACCGGCGGCTGACCTTCCCGCCGATCTGTGCAAGACTTGCCGTGCGGTCATCGACTTCGGGGCAAGACATGCGGCGGCTCTTTTCAATCGGGACGTTTTTCGCTGCGATCGCGAGCACCGCAATTGCCGCGCCGTTCACCTATGTGAACGAGCGCTTCGGCAACCGTCTGCACCTTTCCCGACGATGTCTTCACCGAGCGCCAGCCCGAGCCCGACAATGGCGACGGACAGCAATGGCTAAGTGCCGATGGCGCCAGCCTGATCTGCTCGGGCATCCTCAACATCGACGACGACACGCCGAAAGGCTTTGTCGCGGCGGAGAAGGCGAGCAAGGAGCAGGGCTACAAGGTCACCTACAGCAAGGCCGGAAAGGACTGGGCAGTGCTGTCCGGCTTGAAGGATGGAAAGGTCTTTTACGAGCGGCGCCTGTTTGGCAAAGATGGTGTCATCCGCACGGTTTGGGTCGACTACCCGCCGGCCCTGAAGTCGAAATACGACCCGCTGGTCGGCGCCATCGCGGGCAGTCTCAAGGGGAAATGACGGTTTCGGACCACACCCCAGAAAAAGTCTTGTTCGCGAGCCGCAGCCGGATTTACGGCCAGCTTGTTCCAGCCTAGCCTTCCCCTGGAAGCGGTTCTTCGCTCACAGGGGGAATACACCATGCGCAAACTCGTTCTTTCTCTTGCATTGCTTGGTCTCGCGACCGTGCCCGCGGCGGCCCAGTCGATCGGCGGTACCTATACGGTCGTCGGCACCAACTTCGATGGATCGCCCTATGGCGGCGAGGCAACCATCGCGCTGACCAGCGGAACGACCTGCACGATCCACTGGGAGACGGGCGGCTCGTCGTCCGATGGCATCTGCATGCGCAACGATGACGCCTTCTCCGCCGGTTATGTCATGGGCAAGGATATCGGCCTCGTCGTCTACAAGATGATGGACGACGGCTCGTTGCATGGTCTGTGGACGATCGCCGGCAAGGAAGGCAATGGCACCGAGGTGCTGACGCCGAAGAAGTAAGTTCTGCCGCCATTGCAGCCGATCTTGTGGGCCGCAAACAAAGGCTGTGGCCCAGCCCTTTGCTGTTGCTGTTTCGTGCCCGGCTGTTACAGGCTTACTGCAAAGCGGAACCGGTAGTCGTCTTGCCCCTGTCTCCCAATCTTCGCGGCGCGTTGTTCATGATGGTGGCGATGGCCGGCTTCACCCTCAACGACGCCATCACCAAATACTCGTCGCAATCGATGAACATGGCGCAGGTCATGTTGATCCGTGGGGCTTTTGCTTCGCTTTTCGTCGGCTTGCTCGCCTGGCAGCGCGGCGCGCTCGCCCGCCCAGGCTCGATGCTGCAGCCTCTGGTGGCCTTGCGCGTGATCGGCGAGGCCGGCGCAACGGTGAGTTTTCTCGTCGCCCTCGCCCATTTGCCGATCGCCAATGTTTCAGCGGTGCTGCAGGCGCTGCCGCTGGCGGTGACGATGGGGGCAGCACTTGTCTTCGGCGAGGCTGTCGGATGGCGACGTTGGCTGGCCATCGCCATCGGATTTGCCGGCGTGCTGATCATCGTGCGGCCTGGCTTCGAAGGGGTCAGCACCTACTCGCTGTCGGCGCTGGCCAGCGTCGCCTGTTGTGCGGTGCGCGATCTCGCCACCAAGCGGATTCCCAAGGCTATTCCGACATTGCTGGTGTCGACCGCGACCGCGCTTGCCATGACAATTGTCGGCGCGGTGCTGTTGTCGCCGATGGGGGGCTGGACACCGATGACGGGCAACAGCACAGCCTTGTTGGCCTTGGCTGCTGTCCTGGTGCTGATCGGCTACCAGTTCATCATCATGGCGATGCGTGCGGGCGACATCTCCTTCATCGCGCCGTTCCGCTACACGGCCCTGATCTGGTCGATCCTGCTTGGCCTGTTCATCTTCGCCGATATTCCCGATCTGCCGATGATCGTCGGCGCCACGATCATCATCGGTTCCGGCCTCTATGCGCTCTACCGCGAGCGGATCGTCGGCCGGCGAAGGATCGTCGCCGAAAGCACCGGGCCGAGCATGGTGCCCGACGGAATCTAGCCGGGTCATTTGAAGGTTCTTGTGATTTCCGGCGGCTGGCGTACAGGCTTCATGGCATGAAGCGAGACCTTGCGGGGATCATTCTGGCCGGCGGCCAATCGAGACGGATGGGCGGTGGCGACAAGAGCCTGTTGCCGCTTGGCGGCGGCTGTGTGCTTGACCAGGTCGTCTCGCGCTTTGGCCCGCAGACCGCCCCCCTGGCGCTCAGCGCCAATGGCGATCCGGCACGATTCGCACGCTTTGGCCTGCCGGTGCTTGCCGACATGGTGACCGGCTTTGCCGGCCCGCTTGCCGGAATCCTCACCGGCCTGGACTGGGCCGTCGCCAACACGACTTGCAGGGCGATCGTCACCGCTGCCGGCGACACGCCCTTCCTGCCGCTGGACCTTGTCGAACGGCTGGCGGCGGCCACCGATCAAAGTCCAGGTTCGATTGCCGTCGCTTGCTCGGCCGGCAAGCGGCATCCGACCTTCGCACTCTGGCCGCTCGCCTGCCGCGACGCCTTGCGGCATTTTCTGGTCGACGAGGATAACAGGCGGGTGTCGGCTTTCATCGGCCGGCACGGTTTTGTCGAGGTGGAATTCCCTGTTCTGCAATCGGCGGGCCGCCCGGTCGACCCTTTCTTCAACATCAACGAGCCTGATGATCTTGTCTCTGCCGAGCGTCTGTTGCAGAGCATGAAACCATGAACAGGCGCGTCTTCGGCATCACCGGCTGGAAAAACTCCGGCAAGACGACATTGACCGAAAAGCTGGTCACCGAACTTGTCCGGCGCGGCTGGAAAGTATCGACGGTGAAACACGCCCATCATGACTTCGACATCGACAAGCCAGGCGCCGACAGCTTCCGCCACCGGCAGGCCGGCGCCACCGAAGTCGCGATTGTGTCGGGAAACCGCTGGGCGCTGATGCATGAATTGCGCGGCGAGGACGAGCCGACCCTGGAGGCGATTCTGTCGCGGCTTGCCCCTTGCGATCTGGTGCTGGTCGAAGGCTACAAGCGTGAGGCCCACCGCAAGATCGAAACCCGCCGGCTGGACGCGAAGGACCGCACGCCGCTTTCAGCAGGCGATCCCAACATCGTCGCCGTCGCCGCCGATTTTGCGGCTGAAGGCGAGCATCTGCCGGTATTCGATCTCAACGATGCAAAGTCGATAGCCGACTTCATCGAGCGCGCCACTGGGCTCGTTGCTTGAGCGCTGACGCAGCGGCAGAATATCCTTGCCCATTTTTGTGGTTTTGCAGTTGCTTTTTTCTTGGAAAGAGTGGGAGTATCGCGCCAGCGGGCGGTCAAAAGCACCGCCCCACAGAGCCGTATGGAACGACGGCCGGGACCATAAAGAGAGGACTATCATGCGTATTGCACTGCGTATCGCGCTCGCCGCTTCGGCCGCGCTGCTGACGCTCGGCGTAGCCCAGGCCCAGGAAAAGACCCTGAGGATCGGCACCGAAGGCGCCTACCCGCCATTCAACAATTTGACGTCCGACGGCCAGCTCGTGGGCTTCGACATCGACATCGCCAAGGCGCTTTGTGATGAGATGAAGGTCAAGTGCACCTTCGTAGCCCAGGATTGGGACGGCATCATTCCAGCCCTCCAGGCTGGCAAATTCGACGCCATCGTCGCCTCGATGTCGATCACGCCGGAGCGGAAGGAGAAGGTCGACTTTTCGAACAAATACTACAACACGCCGTCTGCGATCGCCGTACCCAAGGACAGCACGCTGAAAGGCGTGACCAAGGAAGATCTCGCCGGCAAGACCATCGGCGTCGCCACCACCACCACGCATTTCAACTATGCCTCGAAGACGTACACCGACAGCACCGTCAAGGGCTATCCGAGCAGCCCCGAGGAGCAGGCAGATCTCGCCAATGGTCGCCTCGACGCCATCGAGGACGATATCGTCGTGCTGCAGCAGTTTCTGGATTCGCCTGATGGCGCCTGCTGCAAGATCCTCGGCCAGCCTTCGCCGCAACCGGTCGAGATCTTCGGGCCGGGCGCAGGCATTGCCGTGCGCAAGGGCGAGACCGACCTAGTCAACAAGCTCAATTCGGCCATCGACGCCATCCGCGCCAATGGAAAATACAAGGAAATCAACGACAAGTACTTCAAGTTCGACGTCTACGGCGCCGAGTCCTGATAACTAGGCTCAAGACGGCGGGGAATTTCCCCGCCGTCTTTCTATTCGTCTCGGGAACGCCGTGGAGATAAGACCGGTCAATGCCAGCCCAGAGCATATGGACACTTCTCAGTTGGGGACCTGAAGGCTGGCTTGACGATATCGCCTATGGCGCACTGATCACCATTGCGCTTGCGCTTGCCACGCTGCCCATCGGATTGGCGATCGGCTTTTTCATTGCGCTCGCCAAGCAGTCCGAGGAACCCTCGCTGCGCCTTGCCGCCAACATCTACACCACGGTCTTTCGCGGCCTGCCGGAGCTGGTGACGCTTTTCCTGTTCTTCTTCGGCATGCCGATCCTGCTGCAGCATCTTGTCCGGTATTTCCGGCCTGACGCCACCATCGACGTCAACAGCTTCGTCGCCGGCATGATCGTGCTTGCGCTGATCTTCTCGTCCTATGCCAGCGAGGTTTTCCTTTCGGCCTTCCGCGCCATTCCGAAAGGCCAGTATGAGGGCGGCTACGCCATCGGTCTTTCCAACTGGCTGACCATGCGCAAGGTGATCGTGCCGCAGCTGCTTCGCATCGCGTTTCCAGGCTTGGAGAACTGCTGGCTCAGCCTGCTCAAGGACACGTCTCTGGTATCGGTCGTCGGCTTGGCCGAGACGCTGCGCAATGCCAGCATTGCCGCCCGCGTCACCAAGCACGCTTTCCTGTTCTTCGGCGTTGCCTCCCTGGTCTTTCTTGGCCTGGCCGTCGTGTCGTCCTTCGCCACCAGCGCAATTTTGCGCTCGCTTGGCCGGCGGGAGGCGCAACGATGAGCGCCGCAGCCATGGTCGAACGGCCCCCGCCACGGGCGCGCGGCTGGCCGCGCAGGCGTATTGCCGGTTATGCGCTGGTCTGCCTGTGGATTTTATTCGGCATTGGCATCGTCAGCTATCTGGTCCTTGCCTGGAACGCCGATTTCTTCGCCAAATATGCGCCGGCCTATTTGCGAGGGCTTGGGGTAACGCTCGCACTGGTTTCCATATCAATGGTGCTCGGTGCGATACTGTCGGTGCCTGTCGCCTATGGGCGCATGTCCAAGAACCGGATCCTGTCCGGCCTCGCCTATTGCTACGTCTATTTCTTCCGCGGCACGCCGCTGCTGGTCCAAACCTATCTGGTCTACTATGGATTGGGCTCGTTCAGGGTCGAACTCCAGTCGGTTGGCCTCTGGGATTTTTTCAAGGATGCGTTCAACTGCGGCGTCTTTGCCTTTGCGCTCAACACCGCCGCCTACCAGGCAGAGATCCTGCGCGGCGCCATCGAGAGCGTGCCAAGAGGGCAATGGGAAGGGGCGGCCTCGCTTGGCCTGCACAAGTTGCAGACCTTGCGCAAGATCATCCTGCCGCAAGCTTTGATCGTCGCCTTGCGGCCCTATGGCAACGAACTGATCCTGATGGTCAAGGCGTCCGCCATCGTCGCCATCATCACGGTCTATGATCTGATGGGCAATGCAAAGCTCGCCTTCGCCAACTCGTTCGACATTCAGGCCTATATCTGGGTCGCCCTCGTCTATCTGGTGATGGTCGAGATTCTGCGCCATGGCATTGAATGGATCGAGCGCCGGATCACCATTCACCTGAAACGCTGACCATTTTCAGTTCGGCTGTGCCAGTCGATCCGGCCATACGCGTCTTGACGAATTGAGCGCAGAGCCTAGAGCTTTCGCAGCAAATTCCATTTCCATTCTGAAGGGCAGGCTCATGGCATCTGTTGCATTTCTCGGTCTTGGCGTGATGGGCTATCCGATGGCCGCGCACTTGAAGAACAAGGGCGGCCACGACGTCACGGTCTACAACCGCACCAAGGCCAAGGCCGAGCAATGGGTTGGCCAGCATGGCGGCAGCCTGGCGGTGACGCCGGCGCAGGCCGCCGACGGCAAGGACTTTGTCTTCTCCTGCGTCGGCAATGACGACGATCTGCGTTCGGTGACGACGGGTCCGGAAGGCGCCTTCAAATCGATGAAGAAGGGTTCGGTCTTCATCGACAACACCACGGCCTCGGCCGAGGTCGCACGCGAACTGGCGGCGGCGGCGGAAGCTGGCGGTTTTTCATTCCTGGATGCGCCGGTCTCGGGTGGCCAGGCCGGTGCCGAGAATGGCCTGCTGACCGTCATGGTCGGCGGCGAGCAGGACGCTTTCGACAGGGCGAAGCCTGTCATCGATGCCTTTGCCCGCATGGTCGGCCTGATGGGGTCGGCCGGGGCCGGCCAGCTCACCAAGATGATCAACCAGATCTGCATCGCCGGACTGGTGCAGGGACTTTCCGAAGGTATCCATTTCGGCAAGAAGGCCGGGCTCGACATCGAGAAGGTCATCGAGGTGATTTCCAAGGGCGCCGCAGGCTCCTGGCAGATGGAGAACCGCCACAAGACGATGAATGCCGGCAAATATGATTTTGGCTTCGCCGTCGACTGGATGCGCAAGGACCTTGGCATCTGCCTGGCGGAAGCCGACCGCAACGGCGCCAAATTGCCGGTGACCGCGCTCGTCGACCAGTTCTATAAGGATGTGCAGGCGATGGGCGGCAAGCGCTGGGACACGTCTTCGCTGCTGGCGCGTCTCGAGAAATAGGTTTCTGCGGTGGCAGCGCTCTCGCCTCAATCCAGTGCCGGGGAAATTGTCGCCCACCTGCGCGCCATCGGCTCGGAGGAGAACCGCCTCGGCATGTTGCGCTACGGTATCAAGATCGAGCGCGCGCTTGGCATCTCGCACGGTGTGCAGCGGCAGATCGCGCGGACGATCAAACGCAACCATGAGCGCGCCTTCGAGCTGTGGGAGACGGGGATCATGGAGGCGCAGTTCATCGCTTCCGTCACGGCTGACCCGCAGCGGTTTTCTGCTGAAGATGCAAGGCAATGGGCGGCGTCCTTCGATTCCTGGGACATCGTCGATGGCGTCTCGGATCTCTTTGTCGATACGGACGCTTGGAAAGAACTGATCGCCGAATTCGCGGCCGACGAGCGGGAATTCGTTCGGCGCACGGCCTTTGCCATGATGGCCTGGTCGGTCGTCCACCGGAAGAAGGAGCCGGAGACGACCTTTCTCGCCTTCCTGCCGATCATCGAAGCGCATGCCACCGACAGCCGCAATTTCGTGAAGAAAGCCGTGAACTGGGCGCTCCGGTCGATCGGCAAACGATCCATGAATATGCACGGCGCTGCCCTTGCTGTCGCCGAACGGCTGGCGCAGTCGACCGACAAGACGGCGCGCTGGATTGGCAAGGACGCAGTGCGGGAGCTGACCAATGCCAAGACGCTCGAGCGTATCGCCGCCAGGAAAGGCTGACGGAGCGGAAATCCGCTTCTCGGAGGTGACGCGATCGACACGCGCCGATTTCGAAAACCTGTTCGAGGAGCCGGGCGGGCCGAAATATTGCTGGTGCATGGCCTGGCGCAACCTTCCCAGCCGCGAGCATGTCCCGAACGACGAAAAGAAACGGGCCATCATTTCGCTCATCGAGGCCGATACGCCCGTCGGCATCCTCGCCCAGGTTGAAGGCAGAACCCTCGGCTGGTGCTCGGTTGCGCCGCGCGAGACCTATCGCCGGCTTTCCCGGCAGCAGGACGACAGCGAGACCGGCGTGTGGTCGATCGTTTGCTTCTATGTGCCGAGAGCCCTGCGCGGCGGCGGGTTGGCGTCGGCGCTGCTCGACGCGGCGATAGATCACGCCTTCGCCAAGGGCGCCAGCACGATCGAGGCTTACCCGGTCGATCAGGCGTCGCCGAGCTACAGTTTCATGGGCTTTCGCGACATGTTCGCGGCTCGCGGGTTCCAAGAGACTGGGATGGCCGGCTCTCGACGACATGTGATGCGGCTGGAGCGTTGACGTCGTTGGTGGCGGCGTCTTTACTCCAGATTTAAAGGACGCGGCCAATGAGCAATCCTATCAGATCAACCATAGCGCTCGCAGTTGCGTTGTCTGCGCTCGTTGCTTCTGATGCCTCGGCCGAGACCGCGCACATATTCTGGAAGGATCTGCGCCCGGCCACGCAATCCGCCGCCGAAAACGTCGGGCTGCCGATGATCGCGGCAAAATTGCCCGACCATGGCGAGACGCTGTCCCTCAACCTGCAGGACAAGAGCATTCAGTTGGCCGGCTATGCATTACCCGTCGATCGCGATGGTGATCTCGTCTATCAGTTCCTGCTGGTGCCGTGGACGGGGGCCTGCAGCCACATGCCGACGCCGCCGCCCAACCAGATCGTTCTGGTCACGCCGGCTCACCCCTACAAGATGTCGCAAGCCTACCAGCCGGTCGCCGTCACCGGGGCGCTGAAGCCGGACATGGAGAAGAGCCAGCTGTTCATTCTCGACGGCGTCAGCGTCATCCAATCCGGCTACACGGTGCGCAAGGCAGAGGTGGCCGCCGTCGACAGCGTGCCGGACACCATTACGCTGCCGGTGAACTCGCCCTGGAGTTTCCTCAACAAAAAGAAGAACTAAGCGGGACAACCTTGTGCAAGGCCAAGCTCAGGCAGCGTTGGCACCCGATTCCTTGTCCAGCACCATGTAGTCGAGCGGAATTTCCGTGGTGTACTTGATCTGCTCCATGGCGAAGGACGAAGACACGTCACGGATTTCGATCTTGGCGATCAGCCGCTTGTAGAAGGCGTCATAGGCGGCGATATCGGGCACCACGACGCGCAGGAGATAGTCGACGTCGCCGCTCATGCGGTAGAACTCGACCACCTCGGGAAACTCCTGGATGACTTCAGAGAAACGCCGCAGCCATTCATGGCTGTGCGAATTGGTGCGGATCGACACGAAGACGGTGACGCGCACATTGACCTTTTCATGGTCGAGAATGGCAACGCGCCGCTTGATGACGCCCTCTTCCTCGAGCTTCTGGATGCGCCTCCAGCAAGGCGTCGTCGACAGCCCGACTTTCTTGGCAACATCGGCGACCGCGAGTGTCGCGTCTTCCTGCAAGAGGCGGAGAATTTTTCTATCGAGGCGATCCATATCGTGCTCCCAAGGGAATAGATTGCCTATACTCTGCCTTATCTGGGCCTTTCACAAGAAAGAAATTCTGCCGATCAGGCAAAAAGCGAGTGATTTCTTGCTGAAAGGTCAACTGAGGCGATAGCGGATTTCCGAACGCAGAAAAGGCAGCAAATCCATTTCAAACCATGGATTCTTCTTCAGCCAGCCGGTATTGCGCCACGACGGATGCGGCAGCGGCAGCACTTTCAGGCCGCTGGAATTCTCCCAGATGGCACGCCAGTCCATCACCGTTTCCGTCAGCGAGGGCCGGCGCGCCGCACCCATGTGCCAGGATTGCGCATAGATGCCGATCGTCAGCACCAGGTCGATCCGTGGCATCAAGGCCATCAAGGGCGCGCGCCAGGCCGGCGCGCATTCGCGCCTCGGCGGCAGGTCCCCACCCTTGGCATCCTGGCCGGGAAAGCAGAAGCCCATCGGCACGATGGCGAATTTTTCGATGTCGTAGAATTCGTCGCTCGTCACATCAAGCCAACTGCGCAAGCGGTCGCCGGAGGCATCGGTGAACGGCATACCCGACAGATGCACCTTGGTCCCCGGCGCCTGGCTGGCGATCAGGATTCGGGCGCTGGACGAGGGTCGCAAAACCGGGCGTGGGTCGTGCGGCAACGGCTTGCCGATCGGGTTTTCCACGCAGATGCGGCAAGCGCGGACCGTGGCAGTCAAGCTTTCGAGTTCGACAGTCATACTCAGGCTGATGCGCTCGGACGGCTGGAGACGACCTGATGCCAGCGCAACACATTCGCGCATTCATCCGGCACTTTGATGCGTGCAGGCTTCATGAAGTCGACGGCGATCAGGCCGGTGATATCGGCGATCGAATAGCTGTCGCCGGCGATGAACTCCCGGTTGCTCAGTTCGCCGTCCAACAGCCTGAGGAACTCAACGGCCTTCGGCTTGTTGGCCTCACCCCATTCGGGGATCTGCGGGATTTCCCATTTCTTCATGGCCGGATGGATGTGGCGAAAGGCCTGCGCGACACAACTGAGCAAATTGAATTCCATCCGTCGCTGCCACATCTCGACCTGCGCCTTGCCGAGCGCGCCACGCCCGAACAAAGCGGGCTCCGGATACAACTCCTCGAAATAGCGGCAGATGGCGACGGATTCGGTGATGACAGTGCCGTCGTCGAGTTCCAGCACCGGCAGACGCTGCAAGGGGTTGCGCGAGCTGACCACCTGTTGTCTGTGCTCCAGTGCCCCCATGTCGATGGCTACCTGTGGAACCGTGATGCCTTTCTCGGCGAGGAAAACGCGGACCCGCCGTGGATTAGGCGCCCGGCCGCCGTCGAAGAGCTTCATGTCCATCCTCCCATTCGTCGCGGTTCAGTTACAGGATGCGCATCACCAGAAGCGAAAAATCTCACGCACGGCATCGCCGATCGACGCCAGTGTGCCGTGCTTTCTCTCGACGACTTCGCCGTGATGGCTGTCGCGCCAGTCCTGCGGCGGGTCGAACGTTCCCGCCCAGATGCCGGCCTTTCCCGTACGGGCGACGGCTTCCTCGCTCTCGAAGTCGCCATAAGCAACCGCCCAGCCCGCCTCGACCTGCGCGCGGTTGAGATCCTTGCCGCCGGCGGTGCAGTCGCCAAGCAGCCGGCCATAGCGGTCACGCTGCCAGCCGGCACAAGAGACAGGCTTGCCGGCGATCAGGCGCACGAGCGACTGACGCGCGAGCGTGCCGCAGGGATAGTCGGCGCCATTTCTGCGGCAAGTCTGCATATACTCCGGAGCATCGATGCCGCGCATGCGGATGCGCTCAGTGCCAAGCGTGATCGAATCGCCGTCGTTGATGATTGCCACGCCTTGCGTCTTGCGGGTTTCAACCCGGTCGAGGCGGGCCGCCAGCAGGATCAATAGCCCGAGAATGATTGATGTAAGCCCGTAATCCACCAGCCGGCGCCACAGGCTTCTGGGTGGCGCAACGTATCGCCGGCGCGGCCTCGGCGACCAGGATCGGCTCATATGGCAAACGGTTGGTTAATCATTCGAACGTAGCTTAACACTTGGAAACCGCTGCTCGCATAAATTGAAGTTTTGATGCCCTTGCAACGCTCGAACACAGCGGACAAGTTCATTGTGGACCGCAGGAAACCTCATCGCAACAGCGATGTGGCGCGCGCGGTGCGCAAGACGCGTGACCGTCTTTCACAGCAGGCCGGCAATCCCGATTTCGATCGCGAACTGCTGAAGCTCCACGCCCGCGCAATGACAAGCGGCGCCATCGCCATCCCGCTTCTCATCCTGGCGATCGCGGCTGCTGGCCGTCTGGCCGGCGTCGGCAACGAGATCGGGCTCTGGGCACTGTTCACACTGACCTGCTACACCATCGTCGCCTTCATGGCGCGGCGCATTGAGCGCACGGAAGCTTCCGAACTCAACCCTTTGCAAACACGACGGGAATTCCTGGTCTGCCATTTCCTTTGCGGTCTCGGCTGGGCCTGGTTCGTCTGGCTTGGCTGCGGTGCCTGCCAGGTCGACCAGTTCCAGCTGGTCAAGGCCGTGGTGCTGCTGTTCGCCATGGCGGCGACCGCGGTGATGACCTCATCCCTGGGCGGGGCGCTATTGGCGACGTTTGCCGTTCCCGTGGCGCTCTACGCCTATGCCGGCTTCAAGCTATGGATGCCGGTCGAGGCGATCATGGCCGGGCTGCTGGTCGTGTCGCTGCCCTTCTTTGCCTACGTGGCGCGTCACCTCAACCGCTCGTCCCTGATGGTGTTGTCGTTCCGCTCTGAAAAGGATGCGCTGATCGCCGAACTGGAGACGGCGAAATCGATGTCGGACGAGGCGCGGCGGCGGGCGGAAGACGCCAATCTGGCGAAATCGCGGTTCCTTGCTTCGATGAGCCACGAACTGCGCACGCCGCTCAATGCCATTCTTGGCTTTTCCGAGGTGATGTCGAACGAGGTGCTGGGGCCGATGAGCAATCCCACCTATCGCGACTACGCGCACGACGTGCACGAATCCGGCCAGCATCTGCTCGACCTGATCAATGAGATCCTCGACCTGTCGCGCATCGAGGCCGGCCGCTACCAGCTTAATGAAGAGCCGGTGATGCTGCTGAACATCGTCGAGGATTGCTGTCACATGATGGAACTGAGGGCGCGCAACAAAGACATCCGCATCGTCCAGGATTTCGAGCATCAGTTGCCCCGCCTGTTCGCCGACGAGCGGGCGGTGCGGCAGATCACGCTCAACCTTCTGTCGAATGCGATCAAGTTCACCGCCACCGGCGGCGAAATCCGCGTCCGCGTCGGCTGGACGGCGGGCGGCGGGCAATACATATCGATCAAGGACAATGGCCCGGGCATACCGGAAGACGAAATCCCGGTGGTGCTCTCAGCCTTCGGCCAGGGTTCGATCGCCATCAAGAGCGCCGAGCAAGGCACCGGACTTGGCCTGCCGATCGTGCAAGGCCTGCTTGCCATGCATGGCGGTGAGTTCGAACTTCATTCCAAGCTGCGCGAAGGGACAGAGGCGATCGCCATCTTCCCGCTGAGCCGGGTGATGGAGGAATTGCCCGCGCTGCCGACAGCGGCGGTAGCAGCTCGGCGGCGATAGTCGAAGTCGTTGAGATACAGTGCGCCCGGTGCTTAACCGCGCACAGCCGCAGCCATGCCCGAGCTGGTGAGCGCGGCGGCCTTGACCAGACCCGCGGCAAGGGCGGCCCCTGCCCCTTCGCCATGGCTGATGTCCAAATCAAGCAACGGGCGCAGACCTAGCCGTTGAACGGCGCGGGAATGCGCGGGTTCTGGCGACAGGCTAGCGAGAAGACAATGATCGAGCGCGGCAGGGTTGGCGGCATGCAGCGCCGCTGCGGCGGCCGTTGCGGCAAGCCCGTCGAGCAGCACTGGAATCTTCTGCATCCGCGCGGCAAGGATGGCACCAGCGATCGCCGCGAACTCACGGCCGCCGACCCGGCGCAGCGCCTCGAGCGGGTCGCCGAGATGGCCGCCGTGAAAAGCCAGCGCCGCATCGACCACGTCCGCCTTGCGTGCCTGCATCGCCGCATCGGCGCCCGATCCCGAGCCGACCCAGTCGACGCCCCTGCCCCCGAACAGCGCCGCAAACAGGGCTGCTGCGACGGTGGAGTTGCCGACGCCGAGATCGCCGAGGCACAAGAGATCGGTACCGCCCGCGATCGCTTCCATGCCGAAGGCCATGGTGGCGGCACAGCCGCGCTCATCCAGTGCGGCGTCTTCGGTGATGTCGGCGGTCGGGATGTGCAGGGCAAGATCGAAGACCTTCAGCCCGAGATCGTTGGCAATGCAGATCTGGTTGATCGCAGCACCTCCGGCGGCGCAAAGCTCGACCGCATTAGCGGTCGCCGCCACGGGCCGTGGCGAAATGCCGTGCCTGACAACACCGTGATTGCCGGCAAAGACCGCCATCAGTGGTCTTGTCACCGCGGGCGGAGCCCGCCCGCTCCAGGCGGCCAGCCACGCGGCGATATCCTCGATGCGGCCAAGTGAATTGCCTGATTTGCCGGCCTTGGCAAACAGCGTGCGCACGCGGGTTTCGGCTGCCGTGTCGGCCGCCGGCAGATTGGCCAGCAGGTTGCGAAAATCGTCGAAAGGCAGTGCGCTGGTCATCACGTTGGCGATCATTCCCTGGAGTTGGTGAGCGGCATAGCCGCCTTGCGCGGTTGGCACAACCTCCTGGATCATGGTCCTGCATTTGCCGCAAAGCTGGCCGCGAAGGGCGCAATCGCGAGGGCTTGCATTGGCATTGCCGTTGCACCATGTGGAGATGGAACAAGGGATTCCGGTTGGAAGCCCAAGAGAAAGTCATGACGGCCATCGAATCCCCGTGCATCCTGGTCTGCTCGATCGACATGAAAACCGGCTTCTGTTTCGGGTGCGGCCGCACGCGCGAGGAAATCGGCGCCTGGATCGGGATGACGCCGGAAACGCGCCGTAGCGTCATGGCCGAATTGCCGGCCCGGCTGGAGACGGTCGAACGCCGGCCGCGCCGGGAAACGCGCCGCACCCGCATGGCGCGCGAACGAGACGCGCTTTCGTGAGGCGACCACGCGGATGAGCCGACTGTTCTGGATATTGATGGCCGCGATCGGGGTGGGAGCAGTCCTGCTCATGCTCAACGATTCCGCCGGTAGCACGCTGGGTGTCGAAAATTATGATTTCAGTCGGCTGATCTGGCTCGGCGCCTTTGGCGCCCTCATCGGCGCTGGCCTGCTTCGCTCGGGAAGACCCCTGGGCGCCATGGCCCGCAACCTCGGCGCCTGGGTGGCGATCGTGCTCGCGCTGATCGCCGGCTACCAGTATCGCTATGAACTGCAGGATGTCGCCAGCCGGGTGACCGCGGGCCTTGTTCCCGGCAGCCCGCTTGCCCTTGGCGTCGAAGATGGTCACGCCACGGTGACGCTCGACAAGGCGGACAACGGCCATTTCGAAGCGCGCATCCTGGTCAACGGCAACCCGATCCGAGCCGTGGTGGATACCGGCGCGACCAGCACCGTGCTGACGTCCGAAGACGCACAAGCCGCCGGATTCAATCCAGCGGCGCTCAACTATACCATTCCGGTTTCGACCGCCAACGGCATGGCGCGCGCCGCGGCCGTGAAAACCGATCAGATCGCGATCGGTGGCATCACACGCAGGGACATGCCGGTGATGATCGCCGCACCCGGCATGCTCAGCCAGTCCCTGCTCGGCATGAACTTCATCGGTTCACTGTCGGGCTTCGACGTTCGCGGCGACCGCATGATCCTCAGGGACTGACCCCCGCGCTAAGCCGCTTCGGCCGCAGTTGCACTGAACTCAACGGCGGCAAAAGCCGTCTTCAGCACGTCCGGTCCGGCTCCCGGCCGGGCCGCATCGGTGGACAGGATCTGGCGGTAGCGACGCGCACCGGGCAAACCGTGGAACAGGCCGACCATATGGCGGGTGACATGGCCAAGCCGCCCGCCCTGCTCGATATGGCGTGCCGCATAGTCCGCCATCACATCGATCAGCGCGGCGAAATCGAACGCCTCGGACTGGGCGCCGTAGAAAGCGGCATCGACGCCGGCCAGAATGCCAGGCGTGTGGTAGGCGGCGCGGCCAAGCATGGCGCCGTCGACATGATCGAGATGCGCCCGCGCCTCCTCAATCGACTGAATACCACCATTGATGCCGATGAATTCGTTCTGTTTTCTGGCCTTCAGCCGATAGACCCGGCTATAGTCGAGTGGCGGGATGTCGCGGTTCTCCTTGGGGCTTAGCCCTTCCAGCCACGCCTTACGCGCATGCACCCACAGCGCGTCGGCGCCGGCGTCGAAGACACCATCCGCCAGCGCATCGAGGGCCGGCTCCGGATCCTGGTCGTCGACGCCGATGCGGCATTTGACGGTGACGGGAATTGTCGCCGCCGCTTTCATCGCCGCGACGCAGCCGGCGACGAGGTCCGGCACTTTCATCAGGCATGCGCCGAACGTACCCGACTGGACGCGATCCGACGGACAGCCGACATTGAGGTTGATCTCGTCATAGCCAAAAGCCTCGCCGATGCGCGCCGCCTCGGCAAGTTTTTCGCGATCCGAGCCGCCGAGTTGCAGGGCAACCGGATGTTCCGCTGCATCGAAGCCGAGCAGCCGATCGCGAGCGCCGTGAATGACCGCATCGGCCACCACCATCTCGGTGTAGAGCAGAGCACGGCTCGTCAACTGGCGGTGGAAGAATCGGCAATGCCGGTCCGTCCAGTCCATCATCGGGGCAATGGCCACTCTATGATCTTGATTTTTCAGCATTTTTTTAACATCAAATCGTTAGAACCTGCCGAGTGCACACGAATTTACGCCAGAATACGACCATTTTCGCCACGTTTCGATCTCTCAGTGCACACGGAGCGCACACGAAAGAATGGCACCTACACAAAACTCTCGTCCGGTTCCTGGCGTGTCCAAGTCCGTCGCAAAGGTCGCTACGTCAGCGAGACCTTTCTGCGCCGAGACGACGCCAGGCGCTGGGCAACCGAAACCGAGCGCCAAGTCGATCGCGGTGAGACGCCGACCAAGTCCCGTATAGCGCGCCTGAAAACTTTCGGCGAACTCATCGACCTTGATATCGACGACATGTGCGATGTAGGCAAGTCCCCTCGCCGCTCCAAGGCCGCAGCTCTCGATATGCTGCAAAGGCATCTTGGGAAGTGCAACATTTCTGCACTCGATCGCGAACGGCTCATTCGCTTCGGTCGTGATCGAGCCGCCCAAGGTGCCGGGCCGATGACTCTCGGTATCGACATTGAGGCAGGCGAGATTCCCGGAGCGAAAAGATCGGTGGCCGCTGGGGCGTGCCACGGGCTAAGCTTCGTGAAAGATTCCTGCACGAGGCCGCCTCATGCCCACCGATAGCCAGTACATTCTCGAACGCATCAGCCAAGGGTGCGGGATGCTTTCGATGACGAATTCGTCATCGAAAGGCTGGCGAAGTATTTCGGCAACGGGAGGATACGCTGGCACGTCGAATTCCGTGGGCATCGCGTCGAGCTGACCACCGGCCAGTTCAAGAAGCAGCCTACCTTCCGCAGGAAAATCCTCGAACAGACGGGTGTGCTGCCGCCCCAGCGCGTCGGGGCCAACACCAGGAGATGGGCACTCGATTTGAGGAGGAATGCCATCGAGCTTCCCTGGCGCGATAGACCGGTCGATGCCGGTTTCGCCATCGACACGCTCGCCAGCCACGGCGATGGTTGCTGGACGGTTGAATACCAGAGCAAGGCAATCAAGTTCACGACGACCAAACTGCGCAGGCGTGTCAGTTTCCGCAAACGCATGCTGGCCAAGGCCAAGGTACTGCTGCTCCAACTGGACCCGGCTGCCTACCGAAAGTGGATGGACTGGCTCATTCAAAACGCTACCGAGGCTGAACGGCAGGCCGGCGATGCCTCGATGACTGAGAAAGCTGGCTTGATGACCTACCTGAGCTAGCCGGCTGGCGAAATGAAGCACCGCCCCAAGGGACCAGCTAGGGCGGCAGTTTCCAAAAGCAGAAGCAATGGAGCCATAGGGGGTAGCGGACGGTATCCCGCTCGATGGAAGTACGATCCGCTCAGATCGATGTGTCATGGGATGCCTCGCGCACCTCATCGAAACGCGAGGAAGAATGCATCAAAATGCTAACTTGCGTGACACCATTCGGAAGCGCAAAGCTGCTACAACCTCGGGAGGGGTACATGCGAACGGTGGCAGTCATTTCACTGGGCCTGACGCTCTTATCAGTTCAGGCCTTTGCTCAGAATGCATCTGAAGTTTCGAACAAGTGCGCCAATCTGGCCGCAGATCCTGACGAGTATTACCCCGAAAAAAATCGCGGCGTAGCCCCGGAAAACATCGACGTCGAGCAAGCATTGCCAGCCTGTCTCGCTGCCGTGGCTGCATCCGACGCATCTCCAATGGATCACTATCATCTGTCTAGAGTTTACGGTCGTACAGGCGATACGGCCAAGCGTATCGAGGAGTTAAATATTGCGGCATCAGTTTATTCTACATATTCTGCATACATCTACACCAAGCTGGGCGTGGCGTACTACATTGGTGACGGTGTGCCGAAGGATCTTGCCAAGGCATACAAATTGTTCAGCCTAGGCTCATCTGGAGGCGATCCCCTGGCTCAGACGACCTTGGGTGTCATGGAGTGGAACGGCGAAGGGCGGTCCGTCGATCGGCAAGAGGCGCTCCGGCATACCCAAAATGCTGCAGAGGTCGGGTACGAGCCCGCGGCGGAAAACCTGAAGATCATGCAGGGTGACGCCGGCACCAGTTCTGGCGAAAACTCCGATGCCAGTTCAGTAACGGATCCGACCGTCGACGTGTTTGAAGGAATTCTGGCGATACTGGCAGCGACAGCGCTGATGAAGGCGCAGCAGCCTGCCGCACCCGACGAGCCGGTGTATGACGACAATGCAATAGCCGACCAGATAATGCGGAGCCAAGAAGAGATTGACCGTCAAACCAAAGAGAGACTGTGTAGTAATTACAGTTCTTCGGGTGATGGCGCGATGTACGGAGCAGCGGGATGCAACTAACCGGCCCTACTCCACAAGAGTGCCGCTCGATGACTGCAACTTGCCACGATCAAATATCATGCGCGCATCTCACCTCACGACGATTTTTTCGTTCTCGACCGTCAATCCAGCACGAGATTGCTATAATGCAAACGGGAATCCCGCCCCGGAGTGAACACATGACGCAAAGCAACGAAGCCTGGCAAAAAGGTCGAGAGGCCTACTATCTGGACCCTACCAACGGAATTGAACGAACTCCCTTCACCACGGGCACGCAAAAGGCCGATGACTTTGATGCCGGCTTTCGGAACGAGGCAGCGCTCGCTCTCTTGGCGAGACTGACACGCGCGCCAGTGCAGATGGCGAGTACGCTAGGCCATGCCAGCATAGCCAAATCTGTGAGAGATGCAGAAATCTGAAGCGGATTTCCGTATGGATCATAGCTGTAAGCGGGCGCATTGCTGGCGCTCGCGAACACATGCCGAACCTCCACGTTAGAGTGGTCAAAATCGTCGGCAGAAGAGCGTCCGGAAAGGGCTGTCGGCGGCTCCTTCGTGGGAACGAAAAAGAAGAGAAGCAGAACTTTCGTGTGCGATTTTTGCACGTGAAACCCTGTAAGTAACTGATTTTATTTAACTATCTGCCCAATCCATCATAGGCGCTATGGCGAGTTTGTGGTGTGAAATACTCATTTCAGTATCTTTTTTATAGCTCGGTCTGTCCAATTCCCTGTTGGAAAGGTCGGGGAATTTGGCAACATATGTCTATCCAAACGCAACCGATGTTACGATTTTGCCGCTGCAGCTGAAAGCCATTTTGCTAGATACGTCTCTCACTGCCCACATGGTGCACACGAAGCTTGAGGGGCTGTATCTTCAGTGACGGCAGCCAATGCGTTCGTGTGGGCGCAATCCCCAGCCTTTCTACGCGCATATGACTCGCACATTCAACGGTCACGGTTTGCAGCGTGCGATGAAGGATTTGATCTCGCACAAGGACCAAGGCCTCTGGATGGCTACGTTCCGCGCATGGTCCTCAATCTGCTCATCGGTACCATCGTCATAAGTCTGACGGTCCTGGTCCATACGTTTGGTCTGATCGCCGTCACGCATGCGATGGGATACCTCGTCGCCCGGTTTCGCATGCATGGGCGCCGCAGCCGGATCGTCGCGATGATCAGTGTGGTGATGGGGCTCTTCGCCGTCATGACAGCGGAGGTGTGGCTGTGGGCGGGGCTATACCGGTTGCTCGATATCTTCGCCGACTTCGAGACTGCACTCTATTTTTCGACCATCACCTTTTCGACGGTCGGCTACGGTGACATCGTGCCCGCTCATGCGTGGCGTGTCCTGGCGGCGCTCGAGGGTGTAAACGGGTTCCTGCTCATTGGCTGGTCGACCGCCTATCTGATCGCGGCAGGCACCCGCATCGGCCCATTCAAGGCCGGCGAGCATTTCTGATGGCGATGCTCAGACCGCCACCGAATGCCTGGCTTTCCCGGTTTCGAAATATTTGTCGAACTTTGCCGCGACGCTCCTGACAAAGGGACGGCTTTCCGCCGTCACGACGAAGCGGTCACCGTCGAGTTCAAGCAACCGCGCAGGATCGTGAAGAGCCGTGGAACTTGCTTTCACGAGAAGTCTTTGGCCAGCTTCTCCAAAGCGCTCCACCAGTTCGATCGCCGAGAAGCCGAAGTCGCACATCAGCCGCTCGATGATCCAGCCGCGAACGCGGTCGTCGTCGGAAAGCGCGACACCGCGGACCGCGGCCAGTCCGCCGTCGGCGACCATGCGCGCATACTCGGCAGTCGAAGGCATGTTCTGCGCATAGCCTTGGCGAAATTGACTGATGGATGATGGGCCGAGGCCGATCAATGTTTCGCAGCGATCCTCCGTGTAGCCTTGGAAATTGCGACGCAAGCAGCCGGTTCGGGCCGCTACGGCCAACGCATCGTTGGGCTTGGCGAAATGGTCGAAGCCGATGGGCTCATATCCCGCGTTCAGTATAAGACACGCGGCCAGTTGTGATTGAGCAAACCGCTCTGCCGGACCCGGCAACCATGCCTCGTCGATCATCGTCTGATGCTTCTTGAACCACGGCACATGCGCATAGCCAAAAAGCGCTATCCGGTCCGGCTCCAGGGTCAGTGCCTGCGCGACCGTGGAGGAGACGCTCTCCCGGGTCTGGTGCGGCAGGCCGTAGAGTAGGTCCAGATTGACGGATTCGACGCCGCGCGAACGAACGCCGTCGACAACCGTCTTGGTCTGCAAGAACGTCTGCTCGCGGTTGATCGCCTTTTGCACCTTCGGATCGAAGTCCTGGACACCGAGGCTCGCGCGGGTCATGCCGATTTCGGCGAGTGCGTCGAGGCGGGGATCGTCCATATCGTTGGGTTCGATTTCGACGCTGATCCTGGCACCAGGGAGAAAGGTGAAGTTATTGCGCAATGCTTTCCCTAGCGCCACCATGTCCTCGGGCTTCAGCATCGTCGGGGAGCCGCCACCGAAGTGGACCGCGCGCACGCTGCCCTTGCCTGCGACAAGACTGGACACGGTTGCGATCTCGGCATGCAGTGAGCGCAGATACGCAGTCACCGGTTCGTAGTGGCGTGTCTGCTTGGTATGGCAGGCGCAGAACCAGCAAAGCTTGTCGCAGTACGGTATGTGCAGATAGAGCGAGATTTCGTCGCCCTCATCGAGCCCCTGCAGCCAGCCACGACAAATGGCGGCATCAACACTTGCATTAAAATGCGGCGCTGTCGGATAGCTCGTATAGCGCGGCACGTTCTCGCCAAGTCTGGCAACTATGTCTGGCCGCATGTCTCTATCGCTCCACTTGAATGGCGCGAGATTGATCCCATTTGGACGCCGACAGCCTTGATTTCGGTCAATACCATCTTTCTGCGGACAAACTGCCGCAAGGGCTTTTTCTTGGGCTGATGCTATATCCTGCTTGAGCTTTTCATTTTTGGGCGATCGTGGTGACAGTGCGTCAGGATGTTCACAACGCCGGCATTCCCGTGCTTTGCCAATCGTGCGAAGCGCGCCACCGTGGCGTCTGCGGCGCACTCGATCCCGATCAATTGGTCGGGCTCGCCAAGACCTCGTCAAAGCACACCATTGAACCGGGGGTGGAACTGATTGGCGACGCCGAAACCGTCGACAGCTATTCCAACGTGCTTTCCGGCGTGGTGAAGCTGACGAAAAGTCTTTCGGATGGGCGCCAGCAGATTGTCGGGCTTCAGTTTGCCCCCGATTTTCTGGGACGGCCATTCAAGGTGGAAAGCGCGATCAACGCGGAAGCGGCAACTGCCGTCTCCTTGTGTTCATTTCCAAGGGCGTCCGTCGAAAGGATGATGAGGGAGTCGCCGGAACTCGAGCACCGCCTGCTCAAGCAGACGCTAAACGAACTCGACGATGCACGCGACTGGATGGTCACGCTGGGACGCAAGACCGCTGCGGAAAAAGTGGCGAGCTTTCTGCTGATGATTGCCAGAAACATCGATCCCACGCTTGATCCAACCACCAACTCGACGAGTTTCGAGCTGCCGCTCACACGTTCCGACATCGCCGATTTCCTCGGCCTGACGATCGAAACGGTGAGCCGCCAGTTGACCCGGCTGCGAACGGATGGCGTGATCCGGATCGACAACAACCGCCATGTGACCGTGGACAGCCTTGCCCGGTTGGCGAGCCGCTCCGGCGCCTAGAGCAATTCCAGGAAAAGTGTGAAACGGTTTTCCCGGGAAAAGGGCATAGCGCTTTCCCTTGGGAATTGCGTCAAAACAAAGAGTTAGAGCGCTTCGCCATTTCCGTGAAACGGTGAATTGCTCTAGTCTCGGTCGACGATCCCGATCATCGGCAGGACATGCTCGCGTTCAAACGCGATGTGCCGGCGCAAGTTCTCGAACAGGCCCCGCAACATGAACCCGACGGCTTCGGGGTTCTCGACCGTCTCGCCATGACCGATGGCCAGCAGAATTTCGGTCACCTCGCCGGCAAAGCATTCGTCTTCCACATGTTCGGCCCGCAATCGCCGGGTTGAGGCAAGGTTCGCATTGCTGCCGACCACGGCGTCCTCGTAAGCGGGAAAGATGACCGCCTCTTCGTATTGATGAATATTGCGCAGCAGCGGAACGATCGCGTTGGCCGCGCCGAGGCACTTCAGACGGTCGACGCTGGGCAAGGCGTCCGCGATTCTTTCCAGGGCGTCGCAGAGCTGCAGCTTTTCCCTGTGCGCGCGCTTCATTACCGCGGCCGGGACCACTTCCCTGCTGGATCGATCAGTTGGCGCGGGATTTTCATCGCCTGCTTCGAACAGCGACGATCCCAGCCCTTTCTTCCGGCTCAACGGCGGCCTCCGTTCGTTTGCAAGACCACGCTGCCCAATCAGAAAGGGCTGAGCTTTGACATGGATCAAGGCGGCGACAACGCGGCTGCTGAATTGGTGTCTACGCGGATTGGCGTCCGCGCATCGGAATCCGAGGTCGGGGATATCTCATGAAGTTCGGCACGCAAATCTTCGCTTTGAGCCTTTTCACATTTGCGGCCCTGGTGGCCGCTGGCTTCGGCGTGGACCAGCCATTTCGACAGCATATGTGGGTGCTGTTTTTTGTGTTGCTTGGCTTTGTCGCCATCCTCATCCGCAACACGAATTTCGAGGTGGCCGCTCCGATTGACCCATCCGCTTACATGGACGGTCCAATCCGCTACGGCGCCATCGCCACCATGTTCTGGGGTGTCGTCGGCATGCTTGTCGGCGTGGTCATCGCGCTGCAGCTTGCCTACCCCGATCTCAACATCCAGCCCTGGTTCAACTTCGGCCGTTTGCGGCCGCTGCATACGTCCGGAGTGGTCTTCGCATTCGGCGGCAATGCATTGCTTTGCACGTCATTATACGTCGTGCAACGCACCTGCCGCGCGCGCCTGTTCGGCGGCGATCTCGCCTGGTTCGTGTTCTGGGGTTATCAGCTTTTCATCGTCATGGCCGCGACCGGCTATCTGCTCGGCATCACCGAGAGCCGAGAATACGCCGAACCCGAATGGTATGTGGACATCTGGCTGACCATCGTCTGGGTCGCCTACCTGATCCTGTTCCTCGGTACGATCTTCAAGCGCAAGGAACCGCATATCTACGTCGCCAACTGGTTTTACCTCTCCTTCATCGTGACCATCGCGATGCTGCATGTGATCAACAACCTGTCGATGCCGGCCTCGTTCCTGGGCTCCAAGAGTTACTCCGCCTTTTCCGGGGTCCAGGACGCCCTGACGCAATGGTGGTATGGCCACAACGCCGTCGGCTTCTTCCTGACTGCCGGCTTCCTCGGCATGATGTATTACTTCGTGCCCAAGCAGGCGAACCGGCCGGTCTATTCCTATCGGCTGTCGATCATCCATTTCTGGGCGATCATCTTCCTCTACATCTGGGCAGGGCCGCATCACCTGCACTACACCGCCCTGCCCGATTGGGCGCAGACGCTCGGCATGGTGTTCTCGATCATGCTGTGGATGCCGTCATGGGGCGGCATGATCAACGGCCTGATGACGTTGTCGGGCGCCTGGGACAAGCTCCGCACAGATCCCATCATCCGCATGATGGTGATGGCCATCGCCTTCTACGGCATGTCCACCTTCGAAGGTCCGATGATGTCGATCAAGGCGGTCAATTCGCTGTCGCATTATACCGACTGGACCATTGGCCACGTGCACTCCGGCGCACTCGGCTGGGTCGGCATGATCTCGTTCGGCGCAATCTACTTCATGGTGCCGAAGCTCTGGAACCGTGAACGGCTCTACTCGCTGAGACTCGTCACCTGGCACTTCTGGCTGGCGACACTCGGAATCGTCGTCTACGCCGCCGTCATGTGGGTTTCCGGCGTCATGCAGGGCCTGATGTGGCGCGAATACGACGAGCAGGGCTTCCTGGTCTACTCCTTCGCCGAAACCGTTGCCGCCATGCACCCCTACTATGTCATGCGCGCCATCGGCGGAGCCATGTACCTCTCCGGCGCCCTGATCATGGCCTGGAACATCGCCATGACCATCCTCGGATATCAGCGCGAGGAGGAGCCGATGCCGGGCTCTGTTCCCGCCCTTCAGCCTGCCGAATAAGGAGCCAGACAATGGGCTTGATGGACAAACACGCACTCATCGAGAAGAACGCCACGCTTCTTCTCGTTGGCTCTCTTCTTGTGGTGACCGTCGGCGGCATCGTCGAGATCGCACCGCTCTTCTATCTCGACAACACGATCGAGAAGGTGGAAGGCATGCGCCCCTACTCGCCGCTCGAACTTGTCGGGCGCAACATCTATGTGCGCGAGGGCTGCTATCTCTGCCACAGCCAGATGATCAGGCCGTTCCGCGACGAAGTCGAGCGCTACGGCCACTACAGTCTGGCTGCCGAGTCGATGTACGATCATCCTTTCCAGTGGGGATCGAAGCGCACCGGGCCGGATCTCGCCAGGGTTGGCGATCGCTACTCGAATGTGTGGCATGTCGAGCACCTCACGGATCCGCGCTCGGTGGTGCCGGAATCGATCATGCCGAGCTACGCGTTCCTCAAAGACGCGCCGATCGAGGTGAAGGACTTCTCGACGCATCTGGTCGCCAATAGCCGGGTCGGTGTCCCCTACAACGATGACATGATCGCCCACGCCAATGTCGACCTGATGGCGCAAGCCGATCCCAACGCCGATACATCCGGCCTCGAAGCCCGCTACCCCAAAGCCAAGATCGGCGACTTCGACGGCAACCCGCAACAGGTCACCGAAATGGATGCCCTCGTCGCCTACCTCCAGATGCTCGGCACACTGGTCGATTTCAAGAACTACGACGAAGCCGCCGGCTACCGCTGAGGGAGTTTTATCCATGGATTACAATTTGATGCGAGAGTTTGCGGACAGTTGGGGTCTGGTCGCCATGGCACTTTTCTTTGTCGGTGCAATTGCCTTCGCGCTCCGACCCGGCAGCCGCAAGCTGGCCGACGAAGCTGCCCGGATTCCCCTTGAGGATGAGTGATCATGAGCGACGAGCATATCGATGAAATCTCCGGCGTCTCGACCACCGGCCACGAATGGGATGGTATCCGGGAGCTGAACAACCCGCTTCCCAGATGGTGGGTCATCACGTTTTACGTCACCATTGTCTGGGCCATCGGCTACACCATCGCGTATCCGGCATGGCCTCTGCTGCACTCGGCGACGAAGGGTGTGCTCGGCTATTCCAGCCGCAACGAGGTCAGGAACGAGTTGACGGCGGCTGAAGCCTCCAAGGGCAAATATATCTCGGCGGTGGAGTCCAAGAGCGTTTCGGAGATTTCCGCGGACGACGGCCTGCGCGAATTCGCAATCGCCGCCGGCGGCGCCGCCTTCAAGGTCAATTGCGTACAATGTCATGGCTCCGGCGCCCAAGGTTCCAAGGGCTTTCCCAATCTCAACGACGACGACTGGCTGTGGGGCGGCAAGGCCGAGCAGATCCAGCAGACGATTACGCACGGCATCCGCTTCGCGTCCGATCCGGACACGCGCCTGTCGGAAATGCCTGCCTTTGGCGACATCATAACCACTGACCAGATCGCTCAGGTCAGCACCTATGTCGCCAGCCTGTCGGGGAAGGTCCAGGATGCCAGCCTCGTCGAGCCCGGCGCCAAGGTCTTTGCCGAAAATTGCGTGGCCTGTCATGGCGACAATGCAAAGGGCAACAAGGAGCTCGGCGCGCCCGATCTGACCGATGCGATATGGCTCTACGGGTCCGGCGAGACAGCCATCGCCGCCCAGGTCCGTGCGCCCAAACAGGGCGTCATGCCGGCCTGGGGCGCACGCCTGGGCGAGACCAAGGTCAAGGAACTCGCCGTCTACATCCATTCGCTTGGTGGTGGGGAATAGGAAGCGGGGACCTAATCCCGACCCTTCGCCAGCCAAGCGACGAGGCCCGGCCATGCCGGGCCTCGACCTGTATTCGGCACCGGCGATTGACTTGCATCAACGCGCCTGCCCCCGCCCCGCGGCAAGACTTGCCCACGCTGGCAGCCCGGGCATGGGCAGATTGTCGCCTGCGCGAGTGGAGATGCATGTGCTGGACAATACGCAGGTAGAGCGGCTCGAAGCCGAAGCGGTCAACTCCGCCAAAGTGCGTCAGCCAATGTATGCCGCGCGCAAGAAGATATTCCCGAAACGGGCAACGGGGAGCTTTCGCCGGTTCAAGTGGCTGGTGATGGCGATCACACTCGGTATCTACTACTTGACACCGTGGTTGCGATGGGACCGTGGCCCGTTTGCCCCGGACCAGGCCGTGCTGCTCGATCTCGCCAACCGGCGCTTCTACTTCTTCTTCATCGAGATCTGGCCGCAGGAATTCTACTATGTGGCCGGCCTTCTGATCATGGCCGGCGTTGGTCTTTTCCTGATCACGTCGACTGTCGGCCGGGCCTGGTGCGGCTATACATGTCCGCAGACCGTATGGGTCGATCTGTTTCTGGTCGTCGAGCGCGCCATCGAGGGTGATCGCAACGCACGCATGAAACTCGATGCCGGCCCATGGACCGCCCGCAAGCTTGCGCTGCGGATATCCAAACACGCCATCTGGCTGGTCATAGGGGCGGCGACCGGCGGCGCCTGGATCTTCTATTTTGCCGATGCGCCGACGCTGGTTGGCGAACTCTTCACCGGCACCGCGGCACCCGTCGCGTACATCACCGTCGCCGTGCTGACGGCCACGACCTATACGTTCGGCGGGCTGATGCGCGAGCAGGTCTGCACCTATATGTGCCCATGGCCGCGCATCCAGGCAGCGATGCTCGACGAAAGTTCACTCACCGTCACCTACAATGACTGGCGCGGCGAACCGCGTTCGCGTCATGCGAAGAAGGTGCAAGCTGCAGGACAGTCCGTCGGCGACTGTGTCGACTGCAATGCCTGTGTCGCGGTCTGCCCGATGGGGATCGACATTCGCGACGGCCAGCAGCTCGAATGCATCACTTGCGCGCTTTGCATCGACGCCTGCGACGGCGTCATGGACAAGCTCGGCAGGGAGCGTGGACTGATTTCCTACGCGACGCTCTCCGATTACAACGCCAACATGATGCTGGCGACCGCGGGCGGCTCCAGTTCAGTCAACCCGTCGCTGGTCAGGACCGCTGATGGCCTGTTCTCCGACAAGGTGGCGCATTTCCATGTCAGCAAGATCTTCCGGCCACGCACTTACGTCTACATGGGCATGTGGTCGCTGATCGGCCTGGGTCTGCTCTATTCGCTGCTGACGCGTGACAGGCTCGAAGTCAACGTGCTGCACGACCGCAATCCACAATTCGTCACGCTGTCCGACGGCTCGATCCGCAACGGCTACACCGTCAAGCTGCTCAACATGATCCCCGAGCCAAGGACGATCGTCGTCACGATTCAAGGTTTGCAGGGAGCCGACATGAGCGTGATCGGCGACGACATCACGGCAGGCCGCTCCTTCGCCATCCCGGTCGAACCCGATCGCCTGAAAATGCTGAAGGTCTTCGTGCGCCAGCCGGCCGACCAAATCCGTGGCGCAACGCAAACCTTCACGTTCCGTGTCGAGGACAAGTCGAGCTTTGAGACGGACGAATACACCGCCACCTTCAACGCGCCGGAGATCGCCAGATGACCGCTAACGCTGAAAAACCCCGCGAATTCACCGGCAGGCACATGCTGGTCATCATCCTAGCCTTTTTCGGCGTGGTCATCGCGGTCAATCTGACCATGGCGACGCTCGCCAACACAAGCTGGACCGGACTAGTCGTCGAAAACACCTATGTTGCGAGCCAGCAATTCAACAAGAAGGCCGAGGAAGGACGGGCGCAGGCAGCTCTTGGCTGGACCGGCAAGCTGACCATCGCATGGGGCGAAGTTCGCTATGGCCTCATCGACGCCGCCGGCAAGCCGGTTCCCTTGCATAGCGTCAAGGTGCTGTTTCGCCATCCCGCTTACGAGAAAGAGGACAAGTCGGTCACCCTCGCACTCGCCTCGGGCCAGGAATTCGCAGCCCAGCACATGCCGAAGGACGGCGTCTGGATTGTCGAAGTCGACGCCGACGCCGGTCTGGATAAACCGTATCGCGACGTCCGCAGGATCATGATTTCCAATGGAGCGCTGCAATGAGTTGTTGTGCACCGGGCGCCGAAATGGCGCTTGATCTGGTCAACACCGCATCGGTCCTGCCGTCCAGCCAGGAGATCAGGCTGGCGAGCCGATCGCTTGGCGATGATCTCCGCCAGACCGATCTTTCAGTACCGGCGGTTCATTGCGCGGCCTGCATCCAGGCGATCGAGACAGCCCTGGGAAAGCTCGATCAGGTGGAGAGCGCTCGTGTCAACCTGTCGACGAAGCGGGTCGCGGTCCGCTGGCGTGGCAACCAAGTGCCACCATTCGTCGCCGCGCTGGGACGGCTGGGCTACGAGGCGCATCTGTTCGACCCCGAGGTCGACAACAAGGACAAGACGCTTTCGGAGCTGATCCGCGCCGTTGCTGTCGCCGGCTTCGCGGCGGGCAATATCATGCTGCTTTCAGTCTCGGTCTGGTCCGGCGCCGAAGGCGCAACGCGGGACCTGTTTCATTGGGTCTCGGCGCTGATCGCGATCCCTGCACTGGCCTTCGCCGGCGGCATCTTCTTCCGCTCGGCCTGGAATGCGCTGCGTCACGGCCGCATGAACATGGACGTGCCGATCGCGGTCGGCGTGTCCCTCGCCTACGCCATGAGCCTCTATGAGACGATCAACCATGGCGACCACGCATATTTCGATGCATCGGTGTCGCTGCTGTTCTTCCTGTTGATCGGCCGCACGTTGGACCACGTGATGCGCGAACGTGCCCGGACCGCGGTGAAAGGCCTGTCCCAGTTGGCCGCACGTGGCGCCATGGTGCTGCGCGGCGACGGCGCACGCGACTATCTGCCGGTTGGCGAGATCGAACCAGGGATGCAGTTGCTGATTGCAGCCGGCGAGAGGATACCCGTCGACGGCAAAATCTTTCAAGGGGCATCGGATCTGGACTGTTCGCTTGTCTCAGGCGAGAGCACGCCTCGAAGCGTTGCGGCAGGCGAAGCCGTGCAGGCTGGTGTCCTCAATCTAACCGGTCCGCTGACGATTGAGGCGACAGCCGCCGCGAAAGATTCGTTTCTGGCGGAAATGGTTCGGCTCATGGAAGCCGCGGAGGGCGGCCGCGCGCATTATCGCCGGATCGCCGATCGCGTTTCAGCGCTCTATGCCCCGGTGGTTCATCTCACAGCCTTCGCGACGTTCCTTGGCTGGATGGCGGCGACTGGCGACTGGCACCGGGCGATAACCATCGCCATTGCCGTTCTCATCATCACATGCCCGTGCGCGCTCGGCCTCGCCGTGCCGATTGTTCAGGTGGTCGCGGCGCGGCGCCTGTTCGAGAACGGCATCATGGTCAAGGACGGTTCGGCCATGGAGCGCCTTGCGACGATTGATAACGCAGTGTTCGACAAGACCGGAACGCTCACGCTCGGCCAGCCCCGGCTCGTCAATGCGTCGTCGATCGATCCGGCCATGCTGGCAATCGCGGCCGACATGGCCGCGCACTCGCGTCACCCGTTTTCAAAGGCCATAGCCGGTTTTGCCCGCCCTGGCGGGCAGCACAAATTCGATGCCGTCACCGAGCATCCGGGGTTCGGAATCGAAGCCACTGTCGCCGGAAGCACCTGGCGGCTGGGCCGACGCGGATGGGCTGGATGGAAGGCCCGGACCGGCGGCGAAGGCAAACATGGCTATGGCGGAACGGTGCTGACAAAAGACGGGTTCATTGTCGCGACCTTCGATTTTGAGGACGCTCTGCGCGCCGACGCCAGGGCGGCGATCGGGCAATTGAGCCATGCTGGGGTGTCGGTGGAAATGCTGTCGGGCGATACCGCGGGCGCCTGCGGCGAAGTTGCAAAAATGCTGGGTGTCGACGATTTCATTCCGTGCCTGCTGCCGTCCGGCAAGGTCGAACGCATCGAGACCTTGGCGAAAGACGGACGCAAGGTTCTGATGGTTGGCGATGGCCTCAACGACACGCCGGCGCTGAGCGCGGCGCATGTCTCGATCGCTCCGGCCAGCGCAGCCGACATTGGCCGCAACGCAGCGGACTTCGTCTTTCTGCGCGAAAGCCTTCTAGCTGTCCCTCTCGCGCTGGACGTTTCGCGCAAGGCCGGACGGCTGATCCGGCAGAACATCGCGATTGCGATCGTCTACAACGCCGTCGCCGTGCCGATCGCCATACTGGGCCACGTCACACCTCTTATCGCAGCGATTGCCATGTCCGCTTCTTCGCTGCTTGTGATCGGAAATGCGCTGCGTCTGCGGAGTTCCATACCAAATTCGCCAGCGAAAAATGTGCGGCGCGACAGCCGTCCCGACATGATCAGATTGGCCCGATTCTCATGACGACCCTTGCCTACCTCATACCTGTGGCCCTCTTCCTTGGTGCGCTTGGCCTGGGGGGCTTCCTGTGGGCTTTGAAGAGTGGTCAGTACGAAGATCTCGACGGTGCCGCCGAGCGGATCCTTATCGATCGGGAAGACAAGCTCGGCCACTAGCCAAGTGCTGGCAAAATAACCGGACACGACCGTCTCCACCTTGACTATGACGGGCTAGATCGATGTATCCGAGGCTCTTGCGTCCCAAAAAAAGAACTCCACCAATTTGCGCCAGCGCAAAGAAACGCTGCGTCAGGTCAGCTAGGTTCTGCTCATCCGCAACGGTTGAGAGATAGGAGACTGACATGATCACGCGACGTGAAGCTCTGTTCGGGGCAGCGATTGGCGCTGCCGCCGTGGCAGCACTGCCCGCATTTTCGGCAACTGCGACAAAGGCGGACATTCGAGGGCTCGCGCGCGAAAAGATCGCGCTTGTGGCACCGCCGTTTGTGCATCCGCACGATCAGGTCGCCAAGGGTGGGCCGAAGATCGTCGAGTTCACCATGACGATCGAGGAAAAGCCTGTCGTCATCGATGCCGACGGCACGACGCTCAATGCGATGACCTACAACGGCTCGATCCCCGGCCCGCTGATGGTCGTGCATCAGGACGACTATCTGGAGCTGACGCTCATCAATCCCGACACCAACTCACTCGCCCACAACATCGACTTCCACGCCGCGACGGGCGCTCTGGGCGGCGGCGGTCTCACGCTGATCAATCCCGGCGAACAGGTGACCTTGCGCTTCAAGGCGACGCGAACGGGAACATTCGTCTATCATTGCGCACCTGGTGGCGCCATGATCCCTTGGCATGTCGTCTCGGGCATGAGCGGCGCAATCATGGTCCTGCCGCGCGATGGGCTCAGGAACGACAAGGGCGAACCGGTAAAATACGACAAGATCTTCTACATCGGCGAGAACGACTTCTACATTCCGCGCGACGAGAAGGGCAACTTCAAGAACTACGAATCGGCCGGTGACGGGTACGACGACATCGTCAAGGTCATGCGCGGACTGATCCCGACGCATGTCGTGTTCAACGGCAAGGTCGGTTCCCTGACCGGCGACAACGCGATGAAAGCCAAAGTCGGCGAGACCGTGTTGATCGTCCATTCACAGGCCAACCGCGATACGCGGCCGCATCTGATCGGCGGTCATGGCGACTATGTCTGGGAACAGGGCAAATTCGCCAACCCGCCGGCCAAGGACCTGGAAACCTGGTTCATCCGCGGCGGTTCGGCGGGCTCGGCCCTCTATACGTTCCTGCAGCCGGGTGTCTACGCCTACGTCAATCACAATCTGATTGAGGCTGTGGAACTCGGAGCGACCGCTCACTTCATGGTCGAAGGCGAGTGGGATGACGACCTGATGACGCAGGTCGAGGCGCCCAAACCCATAGCCACCAACTGACGGCACTCCAATTTGCCCGGACAGCATCGCTGTCCGGGCATGGACAAAAGCCATGTCTCTTTTCATCCTGAAGGTTCTGCCGGTCGCCCTGGCCGTCGCTGCTGTTCCGGTAGGGCTCTCGCTACAGGCGGTCTTCGGGGATCGACAACCCCACCCCATCGCTATGACGGTTGTCTTGCTTTCCGGTTCGATCATCTATCCGACTCCGGGCGAGTTCCTGAAAGAGGGACGCCCGCAAGGCAATCCCCGCCTCGAGCGGCAACTCGACAGACCTCTCGAAATCATGGCCTATCAGGTCGGCGCGGCCGACTATGCGGACTGCGTATCGGCTGGCGGCTGTCAGCCGGCACAGGAGACGCGCGCGATCCCGAGCAATGCTCCCGTCACCGGAGTGAGCTATCTCGATGCCAATGCCTACGCCCGGTGGTATTCGCAAGTGACCGGCGACCAATGGCGGCTGCCATCCGACGAGGAGTGGGCGTTTGCCGCGGCGGAGCGGTTCGCAGGCGAATTCGAGGGTGTCGAAAACGACGCCAGCAACCCAGCCAGACGATGGCTCACCAGCTACAAGGCCGAGGTGGACCTCAATCGCAAACCGGACCCGATGCCCAAAAGCCGTGGCTCGTTTGGTTTCAATTCCCTGGGCCTCGCCGACTTTTCCGGCAACGTCTGGGAGTGGACTTCGACCTGCTATGTCCGCACCACGTTGGCTGCGGATGGAAGCGGTGTTGCGAGTTCGGTCGATAATTGCGGCGTCCACGTCCTTGAAGGGCTTCACAGAGCCTACATGTCGAACTTCGTCAGTGACGGGAAAAGCGGAGGCTGTGCCGTTGGCACGCCTCCCGACAATCTGGGATTCAGATTGGTCCGGGACCATTTGGGATGGGCAGGCCGGATCCTTGGCTGGCTTGGCATCGTCTGAAAAGCAGGAATAGCGGGCCACGTCATCTCGACCTTCGCGAGCCCCCCCGCCGCCCTCGCCTCACCGTGCCTTGGGTGTCGTCAACGCGGTTCCGTGAATCAGCAGGAAGCCGACGAATGCAGCCACCCATGCGGCCCCGGCCATATCGATCACCGCGCCTGAGGGGACGAAGGCGGCCAGGATTCTCAATGTTCCCGCGAGCAGGATGGCCACGAAGATGAACGAGGCGCCGTTCCCAGCCTTGAGCGTTCTTCCTGTATGCCCGAGTGTTGCGCGGGTCATCACGGCAAGCGTCATGGCGCCGACCGCACCCGTTCCGAGCGCGTGGAACCCCGCAGCAGCTGGCACGGCGGAAGGAAAGAAGATCGAAGCCGATATAAGGGCGAGGCCGATCGGCACGAAGGCATATGCAAGATGGAGGATGAGCACGAGCGGATCCCGCAATGTGCGTTCGCCAGCCCAGCGCGACAGACGCCACGCCTGGCAGATTGCAGCGACGGCCATAAGCACTCCCGAGGCGCGGTTGTCGGGGGCGAACGTCCATGCTCCCAGCGCAATAGCTGAGATGGCTATCGATACGATGTCAAAACGGCCGAACGGCGCGGGCAGCCTGCCAGGATTTTCGCGAACGAGCCAGTTGCGCGTGAAGCTCGGAATGATGCGCCCACCGATCAGCGAGATGAGCACAATCGCCGCGGCCATACCGAGCCTGCGGCTGATGTCGGATGTGCCTTGAAGGTGCGCCTCGATATGGAACACGCCGTTGGCGCACGCCAGGACGGCAAGCGGCAGCAGCACCTTGAGATTGCGCCAGTTCCGTCCCGCGACGATCTCGCGGGCCGCCGCGGCAGCGACAGCAAGCAGAAAGCAGCTATCGATCACGGCCGCTGCTTCCCAGCCGATATCCGCCGAGAAGAAAACAGCCGCGCGCCCAGCAAGCCACAAGACCACCAGCGCCAGCAGCGGCAAGCCTTGCACGGGCAGCCGGCCGGTCCAGTTCGGGATGGCGGTCAGCAGGAACCCGGTAACGATCGCCGGCAGATAGCCGAACAGCATCTCGTGAATGTGCCAGTCGACGGCAACGAACGCACTGTGGGCATCGAGTTCGCCGGCATAGATCGGTAGCCAAAGCAGAATGGAGAGCGTGGCATACAGCGACCCGAGGAAGAAGAAGGGCCTGAATCCGTAGGAAAGAAATGCGGGCCCAGTGTAGGCCCGCAGGCGTGGAATTCCCATGATCTGCGTCTCCAAATGAACAGGGCCGGATGAACCGCCGCCCTCGGTTCGTCCGGCCCGCGCCCGCCCCTTTGTGGACAGGCATGGCTGTATCGATTGCCGGTCAGTTGGCCGGGATTTGGCTGAACAGGTCGGCAAACACCGTCTTTGCCTTCCCCGCATGTTTGACCGTCTTGGCTGCGTCGAGGTTGACCGGCTTGCCGACAACGATCAGAGCGACCATGCCCATGCCGTAGTGAGGCGCGCATTTGACGCCGTACACACCTTCCTGGGTCAGCGTGACGGTAATCTCCTCGTTGGGCTTTCCCTTGAAGGCTTCGGCGCCATCCGGAAGCATGCCCTTGATAGACTCGGCATCATGCGTCTTGTCGGTCGGCACGAACTTGACGGTGTCTCCGGGGGCTGCCTTGACGAAGGCCGGCTGGAAAACCATGGCGCCCTTTTCGCCCTTGTTGAGCATTTGCACCACATGCTCTTCGGCGCTTGCGCCGCTGGCCAGCGCCAGGATGGAGATTGCGGCGGCGAGGATGGAGAGTTTCATCGATTTGTCCTTTGTTTCGTCTTCGCGGCATTGCGCCGTTCCGTCCCATTTAGCCTGATGCGGCCGGAGACAATTTGCGCTGGCGCAAACTCGGGATAAGAAAGGGCATCTGCACGATTGGTGCGGAAGGGCCGTGAGGAAATTCGCTTGGTTGCGCTGGACCGATCGCTGATATCGCGGCTGCCCCTCTTCCAAGGGCTGGCGCCCGAAGAGCAAAGCGAGATTCTCACAAACGCTCGATCGTCACGCTATGCCAAGGACTCAACGATCTTCGAGCAGGAGGCAGAGGCCCACTCCTTCTTCGTGCTGATCGCCGGGCACATACGCGTCGTCCGCACCACACCGGATGGACAGCAGGTCATCGCCAGATACATCAGCGAAGGCGAGATCTTTGGCGTCGCCGCAGCCCTTGGCCGGACGACCTACCCCGCCAGTGCTGTCGCGGCGGTGGATTGCGTGGTGCTGGCCTGGCCCAACGCTCTTTGGCCGGAGCTGGCGCGTCGGTTCCCGGTGTTTGGAGCAACCACCTACAGGACGGTTGGAACCAGGCTGCAGGAGACCCAGACGCGGGTGGTGGAGATGTCAACGGAACAGGTGGAGCAGCGGGTTGCGCATGCGCTGCTGCGACTGGCGAACCAGACCGGCCGAAAGACCGATGGCGGCATCGAAATCGACTTCCCGATCTCGAGGCAGGACATTGCCGAGATGACAGGGACGACGCTTCACACCGTTAGCCGGCTCCTCAGCAAGTGGGAGGAGAAGGGGATCATCGTCAGCGGGCGCCAGAAAGTCACCGTCAAGGATGCGCATCGCCTTGTGGTTCTGGCCGAGAACCGGGACAAGGGGTGATCCTCACTGTTCTCCTCGAACAGCCGATTCCAGGTCCAGAATGAAGCGGGTCTCGTCGATCTGATGTTCCCGGCATGCTTCGGCCACGGTATGGAATGTACCGATCGGACAGCCGACGCAGAGCATCTTGTATCTCAACACCACTGCCACCGTTGCCGGCCATTTCCTCATGATCTCGTCGACGACCGTGTCCGGACTGATCGAACTGCGCTGCTTCACGATGAAGTCTCCGCTCTTTGCGAAGCCTCTTCATAAATCTCGTTCGGACCGCCCTCGTTGCGCTTTCGCAATTTAAAAAATGATTCAGATCAAGACACGGCGCGCGTAACCTCGATAAATAGGGATTAAAGTGTCTGAGGAGGTTGGTATGCAAGCCAAAACCATAATGACCACGCCGGTCGTTGCAATAGATCCGTCTGCGTCGATCGCCGATGCGGCCGGATTGATGCTCTCCAGCAAGATCAGCGGGCTTCCCGTCATTCGCAGCGACGGTGCGCTGGTGGGCATTATCAGCGAAGGAGATTTCCTGCGCCGCGGAGAACTGGGCACGCAGCGCAAGCGCCCGCGCTGGCTGGAATTTCTTGTCAGCCCGGGAAGAGTTGCAGAAGAATATGTCCTCGCCAACGGACGGCGGGTCGAGGAGGTGATGACCGACAGCGTCGTCACGGCATCCCCCAATGCATCGCTTGCCGAGGTTGTCGAACTGATGACGCATCACCGCATCAAACGCGTCCCGATCGTCGACGGCGGTAAAGTTGTCGGCGTGATTGCCCGCTCCGATCTTCTTCGTGCGCTGCTGCACACGCAGCCAGCCTCAACCCCGACGGCCATTGACGACGAACAGATACGCCAGAGCATCGTCGCGGAGCTTGCAGCGCAGAAATGGGCTGGCAAGGACCTGATCAATGTCACTGTCGACAAAGGGATCGTAAAACTGGGCGGCGCCATCTTCGACGAACGCGAGCGCCAGGCAGCCATCGTCGCGGCCGAAAACGTCGCCGGCGTCAAAGGCGTTGAGGACGATCTATTTTGCGCCGAGCCCTTGTCCGTCATCCTGGTCTCGTAGCCAAGGGACGATCACCAGCATTTTCCTGGGGCGAACTGTGTGCGTAGCCGCAGGACGCTCTAACGCTGGCCGGCCGCATGCTGCAGCCGTGCGATCAGGTCGTGGTTGCGGCAATAATCTGGCGGAGCATCAGCTTGCTCGTTTTGGTCGAGCCAAGTCGAGCATTCGTCCTGATGGCCGCAGGATCGGCAGCGGTTGACCGCCCGATCGGTGACGGCTGCATGGTCCGGCACCACTTTCAACTGCCTGTCGACACCCAGCGTCCGCATCATGCGCCCCATCAAGGCGGCCCTGGCGTCGACTGAAATCAGGTAATCGAGAAAGCTCATCTTGGTCACTCCTGCCTTCTGAGAATCATAGCCATGCAGGCAGCCGACGACTTGATCTCGATCAACAGACGAAGCCGTTGCCAAGCCAAGGCGGCGAAAGGGACAGATTGAAGGTCCTAAGGACCTGCTGAGCTCTCGGTCGCTAGAGCAATTCCGGGAAAAGTGTGAAACGGTTTCCCGGGAAAAGCGCGTAGCGCTTTCCCTTGGGAATTGCTCCAAGAAAGGAGATAGAGCGGTTCGCCGTTTCCGTGAAACGGTGAAATACTAGGGACGTCGACCCATCAATACGACATGAAGCGGTTGATGCCGCTCTCTTCAATCAGCGAGCGCGTCACCCCGCCGAACGCCCATTCCCGCAGACGGCTGTGCCCATAGGCACCCGAGACGATCAGGTCCGCATGGATTGACCGCGCAAATGTCAGCAACTGATCACCGTCAGCCTCGCCGGCAATCAGTTCGGTTCGTGCCATAATGCCGTGATGTTCCAGAAAAACCGCGACATCGGCGAGACTGTCGCGGATGCTCTCGTCGCGGTCCGTATCGATTGTGGCAACGACGACTTCGTTGGCCTTGGCCAGAAGGGGCAACGCATCTGCTGTCGCCCGCCGCGCTTCCCTCGTGTCTTTCCAGGCAACCAGCACGGTTTTCGCCATGACATGTTCGACATTGCTCGCGGCGACCAGGACCGGCCGTCCAGTACCGAGCACAAGGCTGCCGACGTCCACTGCGCGAAAGACATTTTCCCCTTTCTCGCTGCCGGTAACGACAAGATCGGCGGCTCGGGCCGAAACACTCAGGAAGCGGGTTGGGCTGCAAACAGCTTGTCCCCATTCGCTAAGGATCGAAGCCGGAACCAGTCTTTCGAATTCAGCACGCAGTTCGGCAAGCCGCTTTTCGATTTCCGTGCGCTGGATCTGCATGATCTCCCCTTCGTAGACCATGCCGTCGCCTGTCGCGACCAAGGGCGGAACATCCGCAGCCGCCAGACCGATGAGACGGGCGCCAAACCGTTCCGCGAGCTCGATCCCCAACTTCACTATGGGCACGGGGGAAGCATCTACCGCGAGGTTCACGATAATCGACTTGTAGGACATTGCAGGCGCCTTTCACTGGAACCGTCGAATGCGCGATGAATTGCATTCGCCAGCGCCCGAGGCTTTGATGCGCGTCAAGGAACCGGCCAATTGCATCTGCATGCGAAAACGTCGGCCTCGATCCGTTTTGCGTGTATGGAGAGAAGTGGTAGTTAGCCTTTCTTGTAGGCGTATCGAATCCAGGGATCTCAGGTGAGCCAAGACGAAGCGCTTATTTTGTCGGCCGGCGGGACGACGCTTAAGACAGTCCTATCGCAAATGTTCGAACAGGCTCCGAGCTTCATGGCTCTCATGAGTGAGCCAAATCATGTCTTCGAACTGACCAATACTGCCTACCAACGGCTGATCGGCCACAGGCAAGTGATTGGAAAGTCCGTGCGGGAGGCCCTTCCCGAGCTCGAAGGTCAAGGGTTCTACGAACTACTGGACCAGGTTTATGAAACGGGTGAGCCGTACAGGGGACGGGCAGTGAAAGTCGCGCTGCGCAAGGATGACGAACCTGCCGAAGAGCGCATTCTCGATTTCGTCTATCAGCCCATCAAGGCCGACGATGGCCGCATTACGGCCATCTTTGTAGAAGGCACCGACGTCAGCGAGCTTTCCTTCGCAAACGCTGCGCTTCAATTGCGCGAAGATCATTTGCGTTCGATCCTGGCGACTGTGCCTGACGCAATGGTCGTCATCGACGAACAAGGCCGGATCCAATCCTTCAGCACCGCTGCCGAAACGCTTTTTGGCTATCAGTCAAGCGAAGTCATCGGCAAAAACGTCAACATGTTGATGCCGTCGCCCTATCGTGGCGAGCATGACGCCTATCTTCATCGCTACCTGACGACGGGAGAGCGGCGGATCATCGGGCTTGGCCGCACCGTCACCGGGATGCGCAAGGATGGCTCGACCTTTCCGATGGAGCTTTCCGTCGGCGAGATGAATCCTGGGACCGGGCGCTTCTTTACCGGCTTTTGCCGCGACCTGACCGAGCGCCACAGGGCGGAAGCGCGAATCCAGGAGCAGCAGCTGGAGCTGCTCCACATGGCGCGATTCACCGCGCTCGGCGAAATGGCTTCGACGCTTGCACATGAGATCAACCAGCCGCTCACCGCCATCACGAACTACCTCAAGGGCAGCCGCCGGCTGCTCGAGAAGAGCACCGAAGAGCACGCGCCGATGCTGCGTGAGGCCGTCGAAAAGGCCGCCGAGCAGGCGTTGCGGGCCGGAGATGTCATTCGACATCTCAGGGACTTCGTCGCGAGAGGCGAGAGCGAGCGTCAGGTCGAGCATCTGCCGGTGCTGATCGAGGAAGCCTCCTCACTTGCTTTGGTCGGTGCACGGGAAATCGATATGCACGTCAGCTACAAGCTTGATCCCGCCGCAGAACTGGTCCTGACCGACCGCATCCAGATCCAGCAGGTTCTGCTGAATCTGATGCGCAACGCGGTGGAGGCCATGCAAGGTGTGCCGCGCCGCGAATTGCACGTCATGACCGTCGCCCGGAATGACGGGATGGCTGAGGTAAGCGTGATCGATACGGGCACAGGGATTGCGCCGGAAGTCTCGGCCCAGCTTTTCCAACCCTTTGTCACCACCAAGAAGCAGGGCATGGGTGTCGGTCTTTCCATTTGCCGTACCATCGTCGAGTCGCATGGCGGCCACATCTGGGCGGAAGCCGTCCCCGGCGGAGGGACAGCTTTCCGCTTCACCTTGCGGATCGTTGAAAGGGAAGAGGTTGCCAATGGCCGGTAACGATGTCGTGCATGTGGTCGACGACGATGTGGACGTCCGCAAATCGCTTGGCTTTCTTCTAGGAACGGCCGACTTCGCCGTGCGCCTGCATGAATCGGCCACGGCATTTCTGTCCACGGCGACAGGCCAGATCGACGGTTGCATCGTGACCGACGTGCGCATGCCGGGCATTGACGGTATCGAGTTGCTACGCCAGCTCAGAATGCGCTCCCATACACTCCCGGTGATCGTCATGACGGGGCACGCCGATGTGGCGCTGGCCGTTCAGGCGATGAAGGAAGGCGCTTCCGACTTCATTGAAAAACCGTTCGACGACCAGGTTTTGATCGATGCGATCCGCTCGGCGTTGGACAACCGCGATCAGGTAGGTGCAACGCATCCGCAATCCGCGGAAATCCACGGGCGCCTGGCCACACTTTCGGAGCGGGAGCGTCAGGTTCTGGACGGGCTCGTGTCGGGTCTGCCGAACAAGACGATCGCCTATGATCTGGGCATCAGCCCGCGCACGGTCGAGATCCACCGCGCCAATGTCATGAGCAAGATGGCCGCGGGCAGCCTGTCGCATCTCGTGCGCATGGCGTTGATTGTGGAATCCAAACCCTAGCAAGCGTCCCCGACAGACTTGCCGTCGTCTGTCGGCACTGTCTTCGACTTCCAGTAACGCCAATGGGTCGGGCGGATATCGACGCGCACGCCAGTCCCGGCGTTCTTCCAACCCTGCCGCTCCTTTGTGCAGGGAAATACGAGCGCATGTTCACCGTCCTCGTCGAAGACGGCGAGTTCGAGTTCGTGACCAAACGGAGCGCTCAGGATTGGCTTCCACATCTCCCCATGATCGGGGGAAGCGGCAAGCAGCGCCTTGATTTGAATCATTTTTCCGAAATTGCCGCTTATGCCGCTGCGCGCGAACGGCAAGCCTCCTTGATCGCGATCAATGACCGCCCCGGCGACTGGGCCAACAGTCTGTGGAACGACCAATGAACTCAGGAGATCGCACATGCTGATCCGCACATTACCCGCCTTGGAATGCACGAAATTGCTGACCGCCAACCGTGTCGGCCATCTGGCATGCGCGAAGGACGGGCAGCCCTACGTGGTGCCTGTGCACTATGCGCACGCCGACAATCACCTCTACGCGTTTTCCATGCCCGGCAAGAAGATCGACTGGATGCGCGCCAATCCACTGGTGTCCGTCCAGGTGGGTGAACACGGCCAGGGGCGAGGCTGGAGAAGCGTTGTCGTCGATGGCCGCTATGAGGAACTGCCGGACCGGATTGGCCATAAGCTCGAGCGCGACCGTGCGTGGTCTGTGCTGAGCAAGCATGCGGACTGGTGGGAGCCCGGCGCCCTCAAGCCGGTCATGCCTCCGGTGTCGGACAGCGCACCCCACGTTTTCTTCCGTATCTTGATCGAGCAGGTGTCGGGCCGCGAAGCAAGTGAATAGCTGTCTTCACTGCCGGAGGCTTTCGAGCCCGCGCTGCTGCAACCACTCAGTTTCTATCCCGCCGGCGCGGAAATCCACCCCTGGGGCGTCATCCGCCTGCTCAACCTGCGCGGCGTCGAAATCGTCAAGCACGATGCTCTTCACAATATGAGCGAATGAACCGCGGATACGAAGGCGATCATCCTCGGGGTATTGACGACTGGCATCCGCAACGGCGCAGGACCCGCGCCGCCATGGCGCGAGACCTTGCAACACCGTCAAGACAACAGGCGCCTACCGCCGCAGCGCGTAAACGCTTGCCATGCTTTCGCCAGCCACCGGCAGCGCCATGTCATCATCGAGAAGGCGCGTGATGCGGGCAAAACCTGTGAATGCTCTCCTTGCTTCCTCGGCCGACATCTGGCCCGACAAGGCGGCCGAGCAGCAATTCAGCGCGCACCGATAGACCGGACCGCGCCGTCCCGTCGGCCATTTCCGCAAGAACACCATGGCCTCGGCAACACTATCGATTTCTTCAGCAGGATGTCCCTGCCCGCGCGAAATCCGCACAGGCGAAAAGAAATGCAAGTAATCCATCGTTTCCTCCCGGTCGACCGCGATGCGCTCGATCGAACCCCACCAAACGCGCCATCTGCCAGTTGGTTCCACGCAGAAAATGGAATCTTTAAAAAATTTGTCTTTGCGACCGGATCTTCTGCAGCAAGGCAAACTTGTCGTTCCGTTTCGTGCCCGCCACACCTACCCGGCCGGCATTTACCTGCATTCAGCGTCCTAGCATCGGCAACAAGCCCGGCACCGGCCTGTTTCAGGATTGGTTGCTCGCCGAAGTCGCGGACCACAAGCGGGTGATGGCCATCGCTTAGATGGACCCGGATACCGGAGATGTCGGGAGCCACCGCTTAGACTGAAACACCAGCGAAATTCGAATCATCCGTGGTGGGTTTCAACGGTGACCCACCATCGAGTCGCATCGATAATCGCAGTTCTCATTGAATATCTTTAAGGCCAAAGCCGGCAAATAGGTTGCTTGTCGGTTCCCCCGCGTCAGGCTTAACCTGCGCGGCCAACGCGCGAAAGTGCGTGGTCATCAAGGGGAGGACATCGCAGTGACCATACAGGGCGCATCGCCTGATCTGTACAACGAGGATCTGGCTCCGGCAAAAATCCGAAACTGGGGACCATTCTCGATCTTCAACGTGTGGACGTCGGACGTTCACAGCCTCTGGGGCTACTACCTCGCCGCCAGCCTGTTCCTGTTCTGCGGCGGCTTCGTCAACTTCATCATCGCCATCGGCATCGGTTCGCTGATCATCTACGTGATGATGAACATGGTCGGCTATGCTGGGGTCAAGACCGGCGTGCCCTACCCCGTGCTTGCCCGCGCCTCTTTCGGCATCTGGGGCGCCAACATACCGGCACTGGTGCGGGCCGTCGTCGCCTGCTTCTGGTATGGCGCACAGACGGCCGCCGCCTCCGGCGCCATCGTGGCGCTTTTGATCCGCTCACAATGGTTTGCCGACTTCAACGCCAGCACGCATTTCCTCGGCCATACCGGCCTCGAAGTGATCTGTTTCGTGGTCATCTGGGCGCTGCAACTGCTGATCATCCAGAACGGCATGGAAACAGTGCGCCGCTTTCAGGACTGGGCCGGGCCAGCGGTCTGGGTGATGATGCTGGTGCTGGCGATCTATCTCTGCGTCAAATCCGGGAGATTTGCCTTCACCAGCGACATCCCGATGGATGTGCTGCTGGACAAGACCAAGGATGCGGGCGTGCCCGGCACGCCGGGTTCGTGGACATCGCTGTTTGCGGTGGCGGCGATCTGGGTCACCTACTTTTCCGCGCTCTATCTCAATTTCTGCGATTTCGCCCGTTACGCGCCAGACAAGGCATCGCTGCGCAAGGGCAACATCTGGGGCTTGCCGATCAACCTGATCCTGTTCTCGCTGGTCGCCGGCGTCACCACCATTGCCGCCTTTGACGTCTATGGCGAAGTGCTGCTGCATCCCGACCAGATCTCGGCGAAATTCGACAGCTGGTTCCTGGCAGCGCTCGCAGCCTTGACCTTTGCAGTAGCAACCCTCGGCATCAACGTGGTGGCAAACTTCGTCTCGCCGGCCTTCGACTTCTCCAACGTCTTTCCCAGGCAGATCGACTTCAAGAAGGGGGGCTACATCGCGGCCGTGATCGCCCTGCTGCTCTATCCCTTCGCACCGTGGGAAGGCAGTGCCGCCTCCTTCGTCAACATCATCGGCGCGACGATGGGGCCGATCTTCGGCGTGATGATGGTCGACTACTACCTGATCCGGAAGGGTGAGGTCGACGTCGAGGCGCTCTATCGTGAGGACGGCGAGTTCCGCTTCCAGGGCGGCTGGCACGTCAACGCCTTCATCGCCGCTGGCATCGGCGCCATCTTCTCATCGATCCTGCCGAACTTCACCAACTGGCTGCCGTCCTGGTGGGGAGTCTATGGTTGGTTCTTCGGCGTGGCGATTGCCGGCATCATCTACTACGTGTTGCGCACCGCCGCCCTCGGCGCCGGAGTGAAGACGGCAAAGGCTTGAAAATGAGGGAGTAGGCAGTAGCGCTAGGAAGTAGAGAACTGCTTCCCTACTGCCTACTGCCTACTGCCTACTGCCTACCATCTCGGCCAATCTGCGCACGGTGTTCCAGTTGCGCGACGTGCCTGTGCCCATGCGCTTGTGGTTCATCGCCGCGAGCAGTCGAGAGCTTGGCCTCTCGCGCGAAAAGACGACCCAGATGTTGCCGCCGACCGACGTCACTTTCTCGTCCTCGTCGGCATAGGCCTGAAGCCCCGTCACGGCCTCCATGGGTGCAGGCTTGCGCATCACCCGTACAGCCACCTGATCGCCTGCCTCGGCAGATTCGGCCGGGAACGGATTGGCCGCGGCAAGCTCCAGCCAGTCCTCGGCGCCACGCACGATGATGTCGACATGGCGGCCGAAGGTTTTTTCAAAGGCTGATTCCAGCCGCTGTTCCAGACCGGCGATATCAGTCGCCGGCGCCTCGAAGACCAAATTGCCTGTCGCCACCAGCGTGCGCGGGTTCTTCAGCTCGAGCTCTTCAGCCATGGCCTTGAGGTCGGCCATGACGAGCCGGCGTCCTTCGCTAAGGATGATGCTGTAGAGCAGCGCGACATAGGTCCGCATTGCCGCCAGGCAGGTCGCTACACCAGCCGGCTCTGCTCCACCGCCGCCTCGATGAAGCTGGCGAACAGCGGATGCGGGTCGAGCGGCCGGCTTTTCAGTTCCGGGTGATACTGCACGCCGATGAACCAGGGATGGTCGGGATACTCGACCGTCTCCGGCAGCACGCCGTCGGGCGACATGCCGGCAAACACCAAGCCGCAATCCTCGAGCCGTTCCTTGTAGTCGACATTGACCTCGTAGCGATGGCGATGGCGCTCGGAAATCTGCGTGTCGCCATAAATCTCGGCGATCTTGGACCCCTTGGCGAGCTCGGCCTGATAGGCGCCGAGCCGCATCGTGCCGCCGAGGTCGCCGGTTTCCCGGCGCTTCTCCAGCATGTTGCCTTTCAGCCATTCGGTCATCAGGCCGACAACCGGCTCCTCGGTCGGGCCGAACTCGGTCGAAGACGCATGCTCGACGCCGGCCAGCGACCGCGCCGCCTCGATGCAAGCCATCTGCATGCCGAAGCAGATGCCGAAATACGGCACTTTCCGCTCACGCGCGAATTTCGCCGCCAGGATCTTGCCTTCGGAACCGCGCTCGCCAAAGCCGCCGGGAACCAGGATGCCATGCACCTTTTCCAGCCAGGGCGTCGGATCCTCCTTTTCGAAGATCTCCGATTCGATCCAGTCGAGCTTGACCTTGACGTGGTTGGCCAGGCCGCCATGCGACAGCGCCTCGATCAGCGATTTGTACGCATCCTTGAGGCCGGTATATTTGCCGACCACTGCAATGGTCACCTCGCCTTCCGGATTGTGGATGCGGTTGGATACCGCCTGCCAGGGCTCCATGCGCGGCTTCGGCGCCGGATCAATGCCGAAGGCGGCCAGCACTTCCGAATCGAGCCCTTCCTTATGGTAGGCCATCGGCACATCGTAGATATGCGGTACGTCGAGCGCCTGGATCACGGCACTCTCGCGCACATTGCAGAACAGCGACAGCTTTCTGCGCTCTTCCTTGGGGATGGCGCGGTCGGCGCGGACCAGCAGGATGTCGGGCGCGATGCCGATGCCGCGCAGTTCCTTGACCGAATGCTGGGTCGGCTTGGTCTTCAGCTCGCCCGCCGTGGGGATGTAGGGCATCAGCGTCAGATGGACGTAGACGGCGTTGTTGCGCGGCAGGTCGTTGCCGAGCTGGCGTATAGCCTCGAGGAACGGCATCGCCTCGATGTCGCCCACCGTGCCGCCAATCTCGCACAGCACGAAATCATAGTCGTCATTGCCGTTGAGGACGAAATTCTTGATCTCGTCGGTGACGTGCGGAATGACCTGCACGGTGGCGCCGAGATAGTCGCCGCGCCGCTCGCGCTCGATGATGTTCTTGTAGATCCGCCCGGTGGTGATGTTGTCCTGCTGATTGGCGGAGCGGCCTGTGAAGCGCTCGTAATGGCCAAGATCGAGATCGGTTTCCGCACCGTCGTCGGTGACGAAAACCTCGCCATGCTGGTACGGCGACATCGTGCCCGGATCGACATTGAGATAAGGATCGAGTTTTTTGATGCGTGCGCGATAGCCTCGCGCCTGCAGGAGAGCCCCAAGGGCCGCTGCGGCTATGCCTTTTCCAAGTGAGGAAACCACGCCGCCTGTGATGAATACATATCGCGCCATGGGAGTCATCGCTTAACGCGGCCGGATTGATTCCGCCAGAGAAAAAACCGCCGCGAAGGTTTTTTCCCAAGAAGGCGCTTGGACCAAGATCCCGAGAGGCGGGATCCGGTTTTCGGATAACAGCATCGTCCAACAGGCCCGGCCGTTCGATCGGGATCGGTTCGGGTCCAAGGCAAAACAAAAGGGCCGGCTGAGCCGGCCCTTTCGGCAGAATGACGAAAACGTCAGATAATGACGACCTTGGTGCCTACCCTGACGCGGCTGTAGAGGTCCATGACGTGCTCGTTGATCATGCGGAAGCAGCCATTCGAGGCGCTGGTTCCGATCGACTGCGGCGCGATGGTGCCGTGGATGCGCAGATGCGTGTCCTTCTTGCCGTCATAGAGATAGATAGCGCGTGCACCGAGCGGATTCTGGCCACCGCCGGGCATGCCGTCCTTGTACTGGCCGTAGTGCTTCGGCTCGCGCTTCTGCATGTCCAGCGTCGGTATCCAGCGCGGCCATTCCTGCTTGTCGCCAACCGCAACCGTGCCCTTGAACTGCAGGCCCTCGCGGCCGACCGCAATGGCGTAGCGGCGCGCGGTGGAGGACGATTCGACGAGATAGAGGCGCCGCGCGCTGGTGTCGATGACGATGGTGCCCGCATCGTAACCGCTGAATTCCACGTCCTGCGGCACGAATTCCGGCTTCACCTTGAACTGCTTCTTGGCTTCCCTCTTGGCGAGAGCCTGGTCGAGGGCACGGGTTTCCGGGAGATATGAAATCGACGAAGAGGACGAGGTGCCGCCGAAGAGACCGGCGAACAGACCGCCGCTGCTCGGCTGCTTCTGGCCGATGACCTCGCTGCGCAGTTCGCCATTGTTGCCGGTCAAGGCGACGTTCATCGCCTCCGCCGGAAGCGGCTCGGCCGACTGGATCGGCACGATGGGTTCGATTGGCTCGATGATCTTGGCAGCCTGCTTCTTGGCCGGCTTGGCATCGGCCACCTCGGTTGCCGGCGCGCTCTTGCCCTTCTTGGCCAGGAACGCCTGCCGTTCCGCGTCGGCCCTGGCCTTGGCCGCCTCGCGCATCGCCAGTTTCCTGGCTTCGAGCGCCTTGGCTTTGGCGGCTTCCTTGTCGGCAACGATCTTGGCCTCGATCTTCTTGATCTGGGCGAGGTCGTCCGGTGTCGGGTTTTTCTTCTTCTTGAGAAGCTTCAATTGCGACGCATCGCTCTTGACGGCGACATTGATAGCGCCGGTTTTCTCAACTGAAGGTGCTGCCATATTTGCCGGCGCGCCGGCGAAGGCTGGGGAACTCATGCCGAGTGCGGCGCAAAGTCCCAGGAAAATGAAGCTGCGAAGCTGCATGGCGAAGATCCGATCGTTCTATGCTTGTTGCCCACGGCGTCGCCCAGCGCCCCCCAAGGGCGCCGGAAATGCCGCGCGCAATCTATAGTCGAATAAGCGCGGACGCCTCAAGCGTGAGGCCGCGCCTCACCCGGTCGAATCTTCGTGATTTTGCCGCATTTGCCGCGACTGTGTTCAAACGAGCACAGATCGCGGCGTCAGGCGCCGAAGACTACTGGTTCGGGACCTGCGGGGTCGCCGGCGCGGCAGGAGCGGCGCCATTGGTTGCCGGTGGCGTCGAACCTGCGGCAGGCGCCGTGGCCGGGGCAGTCGCCGGAGCCGCAGCGTCGTTGCCGGACGGCGGCGTCGGGGTGGTGCTGCCGGCGGGCGCCGGGGTGGTCGTGCCGGGCAATTGGTTGAGCACGCCCTTGCCGGCACCGTCCGATGTCGCCGGCACGCGGTCGAGGATGTCGATCGGCTTCTCGCCGTAGCGGGCAACGATCGACAATGTCAGTGACGTGGCGAAGAAGGCAGCCGCCAGGATCGCCGTCGCACGCGTCAGCGCATTGGCAGCACCACGCGCGGTCATGAAGCCGGATCCGCCACCGATGCCAAGGCCGCCGCCTTCGGAACGCTGCAGCAGCACCACGCCGACAAGGGCGAGCACGACCATGAGATGGATGACGATCAGTACGGTTTCCATAGTTTATCCTGGCAAGGCCTTGCCCGGCCGCGAACACGACCGGTGAATTGGAGGCGGCTCAATACAATGCTTTGACGGCATTTCCAAGCCCGTGGCCGGAATATGGGAAGCAACCCGCCCTTTGCAACGATTTCCGGTGCCGTCCGCCCCGTCCGGCGTGGCGAATATGTTCAACCGATATTGCGATAAGCCTCGGCGATGGCGAGAAAATCAGCCGCTTTCAGGCTGGCGCCGCCGACCAGCGCGCCGTCGACATTCCTGACGCCGAGCAGTTCGACCGCGTTGGAGGGCTTGACCGAGCCGCCATAGAGAATGCGCACCTTCGCCGCGACGCTGCCGAGTTTTTCCGACAGCCTTTCGCGGATATGTGCGTGTGCTTCGGCCACATCGGCCGCGGTCGGGGTCAGGCCGGTGCCGATCGCCCACACCGGCTCATAGGCAATGATGGTGTTGGACGGGGTGGCGCTTGGCGGTACCGAGCCGTCGACCTGCCGCGACAGCACGTCCAGCGTCGCGCCTGCTTCACGCTGCTGCTGCGTCTCACCAATGCAAATGATGGCCACAAGCCCGGCGCGCCAGGCGGCCGATGCCTTGGCCTGGACCGTCGCATCATCCTCGCCCCGTTGCTCGCGGCATTCCGAATGGCCGACGATGACATGGCTGGCGCCCGCATCTTTGAGCATTTCCGCCGAGATGCAGCCGGTGTAGGCGCCGCTCTCCTTGGTGTGGCAATCCTCACCGCCAGCATGCACCGGCGTGCGCGACAGGATCTCCGCGGCATGGGCAAGCAAGGTCGCGGGAACGCAAACCAGCGCTTCGGTCTCCGCATCGAGTCCACTCATGAAACCGTTGCCGATCATCCTGAGCTCGTTGAGCGAGGCACTGGTGCCGTTCATTTTCCAGTTGCCGGCGACGAGCGGGCGAATTCCTGGTGTCATGGGTTTGCTTCTCCGGGCGATATCAGGCTCTGGCCCTCACTACCAAAATCAGGCCACAAAGCAATCGACAGTGGACCGGAAGGGCGCTATTGCGCTTGTTTCAGACTCGGCGCATGCGAAAATGCGCAAAAATCGGAAGTAAAAATGCTTGGTATATTGAGAAGCGCGGCAGGCACCTGGGTCGCGAAGGGGCTGTTGGTGTTGCTGGTGCTCAGCTTTTTGGTCTGGGGCGTTTCCGGACGGTTGATGGGCGGTCTCGCCGGCCATGATTCGGTCATAACCGCTGGCGGCACCAAGGTGTCCATCAACGAATACCGTCTCGCCTATGACCGCCAGCTCGCCGTCATGTCGCAGCAGTTCGGCCAACGTCTCAGCCGCGAACAGGCAAAGGCGCTCGGCGTCGATAACCAGGTGCTGGCCCAGCTCGTCTCGGGTGCCGTTCTCGACGAACAGGCCCGCAAACTGGGCCTCGGACTTTCCAAGGACCGGCTGGCCGAGCTGACGCGCGAAGACCCGGCGTTCAAGGGCCCGGGCGGCCAGTTCGACCGCAGAACATTCGAATATATGCTGCAGCAGATTGGCATGCGGCCTGAGGACTATCTGAAGAACCGTGCGCAGGTGGCGGTGCGTCAGCAGATCGTCGAGGCGGTCTCGGATGGCCTCAAGGCTCCGGACACTTTCTTCAAAGCGGTTGCGCTCTATCGCGGCGAAGACCGCACCATCGACTATTTGACGCTGCCCAAGGCATTGGTCGAGCCGATCCAGGCGCCGTCCGACAGCGTGCTTTCGGCCTATTTCGACGCAAACAAGAAGACATACGCGGCGCCCGAATACCGCAAATTCTCCTATGTCCGCCTCGAACCGGTCGACATCATGGACACGACCGCCGTCACCGACAGCCAGATCAGCGACGACTACAGCAAGAACAAGGCGCGCTACACCACGCCGGAACTGCGCACCATCGAGCAGCTTGTGTTCAAGACGCCGGATGCGGCCAAGGCCGCGCTCGATTCGCTCAAGGCCGGCGCCACTTTCGACAAGCTCGTCACGGCGGAAGGCAAGACCCCGGCCGATACGCTGCTTGGCACGCTGGCCAAGGACAAGATCGCCGACAAGGCGGTCGCCGACGCGGCCTTCGCCCTCAATGCCAATGAAGTCAGCCAGGTCGTGCAGGGTGCCTTTGGTCCGGTGCTGCTGCGCGTCACCGAGATCAAGCCCGAGGTGGTGAAGCCGCTGACCGAGGTGTCCGACCAGATCCGCAAGGACCTGGCGCTGGGCGAGGCAAGCCGCATCCTTCTGGACGTGCGCGACAGTTATGAAGACACCCGCGCCGCTGGCAGTTCGCTGGCCGACGCCGCGACCAAGCTCAAGCTGAAGCTCGTCACCGTCGACGCCATCGATCGCAGCGGCTTGCGGCCTGACGCAAGCATCGTCAAGGACCTGCCGCAATCGCCGGAGCTGATCAAGGCTGTCTTCGACGCCGAACCCGGCACGGAGAACGAAGCTTTGACCACGGCGGACAACGGCTTCGTTTTCTATGAGGTGGCTTCCGTCACGCCGGCTCGCGACCGGACGCTGGACGAGGTTCGTCAGAAAGCCGTCGCCGACTGGACGGCGGCCGAGACCACCAAGCGGCTCGCCGCCAAGGCTGACGAGCTCGAAAAGCGGCTCAAGGCCGGTGCCACGCTCGACGTCATTGCGGGTGAACTCAAGCTGGAGAAGCAGACCAAGCGCGGTGTCAAGCGCGAGGCCGACGATGTCGATTTCGGCAAGGATGGCGCGGCGGCGATGTTCGGCGTCGGCGAAGGCGGCACCGGCCTGATCCCCTCGCCCACTGGCGACGGTCAGATCCTGTACAAGGTCGCCGAAGTGTTCGAGCCCGCTGGGGCCGATGCCAGCTCGGTGCCGGACGATGCGCAGAAATCCTTCACCTCCGGCATGTCGGATGATCTGCTCGATCAGTTGGTGGCGCAGTTGCAGACGCAGTACGACGTTCGCATCGACCAGGCCGCCGTTGCCCAAGCCTCGACAAGATGAGCGCGCTGAAAACCCATATCGCCAAGGTCGCGACCGGAAGCGCGCTCTCCTTCGAGGAAGCGCGGGAGGCCTTCGACATCATCATGTCGGGTGACGCCACCCCCGGCCAGATCGGCGGCTTCCTGATGGCACTGCGCGTGCGCGGCGAGACGGTGAATGAGATTTCCGGCGCCGTCGCCACCATGCGCGCCAAGATGCTGCGCGTCGACGCACCTGACGGCGCCATCGATATCGTCGGCACGGGCGGCGACAATTCCCACAGCGTCAACATTTCCACGGCATCGGCGTTCGTCATCGCCGGCAGCGGTGTGCCGGTTGCCAAGCACGGCAATCGTGGCCTGTCCTCGCTGACAGGAGCCGCCGACGTGCTGGTTGCGCTCGGCGTCAAGATCGATATCTCGCCCGAATTCATCGGCCGCTGCATTCATGAGGCAGGCGTCGGTTTCATGTTCGCGCCCGCGCACCATCCGGCGATGAAGCATGTCGGTCCGACCCGGGTCGAACTCGGCACCCGCACCATCTTCAATCTGCTCGGGCCCCTTTCCAATCCGGCCGGCGTCAAGCGGCAGATGGTCGGTGTGTTCCTGCCGGAATGGATCCTGCCGGTGGCCGAGACGCTGAAGGCGCTGGGCGCCGAGCATGCCTGGGTCGCCCATGGCGACGGCTATGACGAGATCACCACCACCGGCGAGACGCAGGTCGCCGAACTGATCGGCGGCGAGATTCGCAGCTTCACGCTGACCCCTGAGGCGGTTGGGCTGGCGCGCCACACCAAGGACGAATTGCGCGGCGGTGACGCGGCCTACAACGCCAAGGCATTGCGCGATATGCTGGGCGGCGCTGCCGGTGCCTATCGCGACACCGTGCTGATGAATGCCGGCGCCGGCCTGGTGGTTGCGGGCAAGGCGACGACGCTTGGTGACGGCATCGCGCTCGCCGCGCAAGCCATCGACAGCGGCCGGGCCCTGCAAGTGCTCGACAGGCTGGTCGAGATTTCGAACGGATAGAACGTGTCTGATATTCTTCGCAAGATCGAGGCCTACAAGCGCGACGAGATCGCGGCGGCCAGGGCACGCGTGCCGCTGGCCGAAATCAAGGCGCGAGCCAAGGACGCGGACGCGCCGCGCGGCTTTCTTGCCGCGCTCGAGGCAAAGCGCGAAGCCGGCGCCTTCGCGCTGATCGCCGAGATCAAGAAGGCGAGCCCGTCCAAGGGCCTGATCCGCGCCGATTTCGATCCACCGGCGCTGGCGCAGGCCTATGCCAAGGGCGGTGCTGCCTGTCTTTCGGTGCTGACCGACGCGCCGTCCTTCCAGGGCGCGCCGGAATTTCTCACCAGGGCGCGAGCCGCCGTCGCCCTGCCCGCGCTGCGCAAGGATTTCCTGTTCGATCCGTATCAAGTCTACGAAGCCCGCGCCTGGGGCGCGGATGCCATCCTGATCATTATGGCCAGCGTCGACGACGCCCTGGCCAGCGACCTCGAATCGACGGCATTCGAACTCGGCATGGATGCGCTGGTCGAAGTGCATGACGAGGCCGAGACACAGCGCGCGCTAAAGCTGTCGTCGCGGCTGATCGGCATCAACAACCGCAATCTACGCACATTCGAGACCAGCCTCGACACTTCAGTGCGGCTGGCGACCATGGTGCCGGCCGACCGCTTGCTGGTCAGCGAGAGCGGCATCTTCTCGCATGACGATTGCCTCAGGCTGCAAAAGAGCGACATCGGCACCTTCTTGGTCGGCGAGAGCCTGATGCGGCAACAGGATGTCACCACCGCGACGCACCTGCTGCTGACAGGCAAGGCGCCCGTCGAGGCTTTCTGACGATGACATCAGCCCTTACCCATCTCGGCGCGCAGGGCGAGGCCAACATGGTCGATGTCGGCGACAAGGCAGAGACGACGCGCACGGCGATCGCCGAGGGCTTTGTCGCGATGCAGCCCGAGACCCTGAAGACGATCCTCGCCGGCAACGCCAAGAAGGGCGATGTGCTCGGCACCGCGCGCATCGCCGGCATCATGGCGGCGAAGAAGACGCATGAACTGATCCCGCTCTGCCATCCGCTGCTGCTGACCAAGGTTTCCGTCGACATCGAGCCGGACCATGCTTTGCCCGGCCTGAAGGTCACAGCACTCGCCCGCGTCACCGGCAAGACAGGCGTCGAGATGGAAGCGCTGACGGCAGCCTCCGTCGCTTGCCTGACCATCTACGACATGGCCAAGGCGGTGGATCGTGCCATGATCATCTCCGGAATCCGGCTGGTCGAAAAGACCGGCGGCAAGTCAAGTGACTATAAGGCCGGCGACCACAAGGCGAGTTCCTAATGGCGCTGGTTCCGGTCGCGGAGGCGCTCGAGCGCCTGCTGGAAGGCGCTGCGCCGCTGGCCGGCGAAAGCGTTGCGCTCTTGGACGCCGTGGATCGCGTGCTGGCGGAACCGGTCGTTGCGCTCCGCACCCAACCGCCTTTCAATGCTTCCGCCATGGACGGCTACGCAGCGCGTGCGGCCGATGTGGCGTCGGTGCCGTCACGGCTTTCGGTGATCGGCATGGCGCCCGCCGGACGTGGCTTTGACGGCACGGTCGGCAAGGCACAGGCGGTGCGTATCTTCACCGGCGCGCCGCTGCCCGAAGGCGCCGACACCATCGTTATCCAGGAGAATGTCCGCGACCTCGGTAACGGCGACATCGAAGTGACCGAACCCACCGCCGAAGGGCGCAACATCCGCCGTATCGGGCTCGACTTTTCAAAGGGCGACGTGCTGCTCGAAAAAGGCCGCGTGCTCGACCCGGCAGCGCTGTCGCTGGCGGCATCGGCCAACCACCCCCGCGTCAGCGTGGTGAAACGGCCGCTGGTCGCCATCATCGCCACCGGCGACGAATTGTTGCCGCCCGGCAGCGAACTCGGGCCGGACCAGATCATATCGTCCAATGCCTATGGCGTTGCCGCCGCCGCACAGTCAGTTGGCGCCCGCGCGCTCGATCTCGGCATTGCCGCCGATCGCAAGGAGGCCATCGCAGCGCTGGTCAGACAAGCGGTCGCGGCCGGTGCGGATGTCATCGTGACGCTCGGTGGCGCCTCGGTCGGCGATCACGACCTGATCCACGATGTGCTGACCGGCGAAGGTATGACGCTCGGCTTCTGGAAGATCGCCATGCGTCCCGGCAAGCCGCTGATGTTCGGCCGCCTCGGCGATATCAGGTGCATCGGCCTGCCCGGCAATCCGGTGGCAAGCCTGGTCTGCTCGCAACTGTTCCTGAAGCCGCTGCTGGCGCGGCTCGGCGGCCGCAATCATCGCCAGGACGTACGCCCGGCGCGATTGGGCGCCGCAATGCCGGCCAATGACCTGCGCCAGGACTATGTTCGGGCCGTGGTCGGGGAAGAAGGCGGCGCGCTGGTGGCGACGCCATTCGGCATCCAGGATTCCTCGATGCTGAGAATGCTGGCCGACGCCAACGGTCTGATCGTGCGGGCGCCGTTTGCCCCTGGAGCAGCCGCGGGCGAGGCTTGCAGCGTGCTGATGCTGCGCTGAAGAACCGCAAGACAAGCCTTTAATAGCAATATGGAAAACGATCTCGGCCCTATTCCGAGATCAAGGTCCGGGTCAGCGGATGCGCCGGATCGGCAAGGCCGTCGACAATGTCGTAATGATGCCGATCGGGCTCGACCACGATGCTGGTGGCGGCGCCAAGGCCGGTCCAGATGTTGGCAAGCAAGGCGTTCTGGCGCAGGAATTCGGCGCGCTCGCCACCACCGGCCCAGCAGGTGATGCGGGCACCATCCATGGGACGCAGCAGCGCCGGGCTTTCAGTCAGCGCCTCTTGCTCGTCGATGGCCAGCGCCGTGTTCATGCCGGTGCGCATGAGCGGACGCAGGTCATGCAGGCCCGAAATCGAAACGACATGGCGTATGCGCCGCGCCACATCGGCCACCAGCGGTGTGGTTGTGGTCACCATCCGGGTCGCGAGATGGCCGCCGGCCGAATGTCCGGTCAGCATCAGCGGCCCGCCGACCATTGCCGCTGCCTTGCCAATCGCCGCGCCGATTTCGCTGACGATGCCGGCGATGCGTATGTCCGGGCATAGCGTATAGGAAGGCATCGCCACGGCGAAGCCGCTGCCGACCGCGCCATTGGCGAGATGCGACCAGGTACTCTTGTCGGACTCCAGCCAGTAACCGCCATGGATGAACACCACGAGCCCCTTGGGAGCGGCTTTGGGAAGGAAAAGATCGAACCGATTGCGCGGCCCGTCACCATAGGCGATGTCGAGCCGTGCCCGGCCCTCTGCCGAAAGCGCATTGCGAAACGCTTGCGCCGGCTCCGCCCAGGCGGCCGGCCAGCGGTCGCTGCCGGCGATGTTCGCGCCGTTGGCATAGGCATCATCCCAATCGACAATGTGACGTTCCAGCATCTGCGCCCTCCCCCAAACGGCATCGCTTCTGAGCTAGCAATGGCCACCGCCACGCCATGCGTCAATGCTTCAGGGCGAAAACATTTTAGGCTTGAAACAAATTTCGACTGGTGCGATCCTACCATGACGAACAGCCGACAAAATGGGAGGTCTGCTGTGCTGCCCTACCCACCGCAGATGCTCATCCTTTCTCGGCGAGCAGGCACGATTGGTGGCACGAAGCCTCCCGCGAAAGACAGGAACTTCAAATCCACCACCTCCGGCTAGGCCCTCGCGCACTGGCCAGGCAGCAGACAGGACAGCGGCGACATGCTTGGGCCTTCAGCGCATATCGACACGTTTACGCGCGATCACCTGCCGCCGCCGGATCAATGGCCTGACCTCCTGCTCGACGGCTTCGACTATCCCGAACATCTCAACGCCGGCGTCGAATTGACCGACAGGCTGGTCGAGAAGGGCCTCGGCGACCACACCGCGCTGATCGGCAATGGCCGCCGCCGCACCTACAAGGAACTGTCCGACTGGACGAACAGGCTGGCCCATGCGCTGGTCGAGAATTACGGCGTCAGGCCGGGCAACCGGGTGCTGATCCGTTCCGCCAACAATCCCGCCATGGTCGCCTGCTGGCTGGCCGCCACCAAGGTCGGTGCCGTGGTCGTCAACACCATGCCGATGCTGCGCGCCGGCGAACTCGCCAAGATCGTCGACAAGGCGGAAATCACCGTCGCGCTCTGCGACACCCGGCTGATGGACGAGATGACCGCCTGCGCCAAGAACAGCAAATTCCTCAAACAGGTGATCGGTTTCGACGGCACCGCCAACCACGATGCCGAACTCGATCGTGCTGCTCTCGACAAGCCGGTGACGTTCAGCGCCGTCAACACCGGCCGCGACGACGTCGCCTTGCTCGGCTTCACCTCGGGCACGACAGGGGTACCGAAGGCGACGATGCATTTCCACCGCGACTTGCTGATCATCGCCGACGCCTACGCCCGCGAAATCCTCCAGGTGACGCCGGACGACATCTTTGTCGGCTCGCCGCCGCTGGCCTTCACCTTTGGCCTTGGCGGCCTCGCCATCTTCCCGCTGCGCTTTGGCGCGGCGGCGACGCTGCTGGAACAGGCGACACCGCCCAACATGATCCACATCATCGAAACCTACAAAGCGACCATCTCCTTCACCGCGCCCACCGCCTACCGCGCCATGCTGAAGGCCATGGATGAAGGGGCCGACCTGTCATCGCTGCGCGTCGCCGTTTCGGCCGGCGAAACCTTACCCGCCCCGGTTTTCGAGGAGTGGACGCAAAAGACCGGCAAGCCGATCCTCGACGGCATCGGCGCCACCGAAATGCTGCACATCTTCATCTCCAACCGCCTCAGTGACATGAAGCCTGCGTCGACCGGCAAGCCCGTGGGCGGCTACGAGGCGCGCATCGTCGACGACGAGATGCGCGAACTGCCGCGCGGTGCGACCGGCAGGCTGGCGGTGCGCGGCCCGACCGGCTGCCGCTACATGGCCGATGACAGGCAGAAGGAATACGTGCGCGACGGCTGGAACATAACCGGCGACACCTTCACGCAGGACGAAGACGGCTTCTTCCATTTCGCCGCGCGCTCCGACGACATGATCGTCAGCGCCGGCTACAACATCGCCGGCCCCGAGGTCGAGGCAGCGCTGCTGTCGCATCCGGACGTCGCCGAATGCGCGGTCATCGGCGCCGAGGATGCCGCGCGCGGCCAGATCGTCGAGGCGCATGTCGTGCTGATGCAGGGCGTGGCGCCCGACGCATTGACCACCAAGCGCCTGCAGGACCACGTCAAGGCGACGATCGCCCCTTACAAATATCCACGGTCAGTGAAATTCATCGCCGCTCTGCCCAAGACCCAGACCGGCAAGATCCAGCGCTTCCGGCTGCGCACGGAGAAAATCAATTGAGCGAGCCCTATGATCCGGCGTCCGAAGGCGCACAGATGTCGTTCAAGGAGCGCATGTCCTACAGCGACTATCTGCACCTGGAGAAAGTGCTGGAGGCGCAGACGCCGCTGTCGTCGGCGCATGACGAGATGCTGTTCATCATCCAGCACCAGACCTCCGAACTCTGGATGAAGCTCGCTCTCCACGAGATTGGTGCCGCGATCCGTTCGATCCGCGCCGACCGGTTGGAGCCGAGCTTCAAGATGCTGTCCCGCGTCGCCCGCATCTTCGAGCAGTTGAACAACGCCTGGGACGTGCTGCGGACGATGACGCCCAGCGAATATACCGAGTTCCGCGACGCGCTCGGCCAGTCCTCGGGTTTCCAGTCCTGGCAGTATCGCGCCATCGAGTTCATGGCCGGCAACCGCAACCCCGCCATGCTCGGGCCGCACAAGCACCGGCCGGACCTCAGCGGGAAGCTGGAGGCGATCCTGGCCGAGCCATCGCTCTACGACGAAGCGCTGCTGCTTCTGGCGCGCAACGGATTCGACATCGGCGCCGATGCCAGGCGCACGGACTGGCGTGAGACGCGAACGGAGAATGAGGAAGTCCTGGTCGCCTGGCAGACCATCTACCGCGATCCGCAGCGCTACTGGATGTTCTACGAACTGGCCGAGAAGCTGGTCGACTTCGAGGACTATTTCCGCCGCTGGCGCTTCAACCACGTCACCACGGTCGAGCGCATCATCGGCCTGAAACGCGGCACCGGAGGAACCTCGGGTGCTTCGTATCTGAAGAAGATGCTCGAGGTGGTGCTGTTCCCGGAGCTGTGGACGGTCCGCACCCGGCTCTGACATCATCGAAATGAAAACAGGCACACTGAGGGGAAGCGCTTGTGGCGGAAAACCCTTCGCGAATAACCGAGGACTGACCGACCATGAGTGGAATACCTGATCTCGCTGCAATCGAAGCGATGGATGCCACGGATCCGCTGCGTGCCATGCGCGATCGTTTCATTCTGCCGGAGGGGGTGATCTATCTCGACGGCAATTCACTGGGGGCAGCGTCGCATGCCGTTTTCGGCGAACTGCAGCAAGCGGCGACCCAGGAATGGGCCCAGGATCTCATCCGAGCCTGGAATACAGCCGGATGGTTCGAGATGCCGATCGAACTCGGCGACCAGCTCGGGCGACTGATAGGAGCCGCGGCAGGCCAGACCGTGGTCTGCGACACGACGTCGACCAACATCTACAAGGTGCTGCATGCGGCGCTGCAGATGCGGCCCGGCCGGCTGGCCATCGTCGCCGAGGGGGACAGTTTTCCCACCGACCTGTACATCGCCGAAGGCGTGGCCTCGACCAGGGATGGCGTCCTGCTGCGCCTCGCGGGCGTCGACGCGCCAACCATCGAAGAGCTGATCGACGAAAGCGTCGCGGTGGTGCTGGTCAACCACGTCAATTACAAATCGGGTGAACTGCGCGACATGGCGGCGCTGACGCGCAAGGCTCATGCGGCCGGAGCGCTGATCGTCTGGGATCTCTGCCACACCGCGGGTGCTCTGCCGGTCGAGCTCGACCACGCAAATGCCGATTTCGCCATCGGTTGCACCTACAAGTACCTCAACGGCGGTCCGGGCGCGCCGGCCTTTATCTATGCCGCGCAGCGCCACCACGGCGAGATCAGCCAGCCACTCAGCGGCTGGTGGGGGCATGTGCGGCCCTTTGCCTTCGAACGGGGCTATGTTGCCGGCACCGGCATCCGCCGCTTTCTGTGCGGCACGCAGCCGGTCCTGTCGATGCGGGCGCTCAAGGGTGCGCTTGCCATCTGGAACGACGTCGACATGGCGGCATTGCGAAAGAAGAGCGTCGCGCTGACCGAACTGTTCATCCAGCTCGTCGAAGCGAAGTGCGGCGCCTATGGTCTCACGCTGGAGACCACCCGCGACGCGACCAGACGCGGCAGCCAGGTATCGTTCCTTCACGACCATGGCTATCAAATCATGCGGGCGCTGATCGAGCGTGGGGTGATCGGTGACTTCCGCGCGCCATCGACCATCCGTTTCGGCTTCACGCCGCTCTATGTCGGCTACAAGGATGTGTGGCTGGCGGTTGAGGTGCTGGAAGACATTCTGCGCACGGGTGCATGGAAGGACCAGCGTTTCGCCGTCAAGGAGGCCGTTACCTGACGCAGCCCTCTCGACGATCTGTTGTCGCCGGCTCCCCCTTAGTCAGATGACCGAGGGACGAATTTCCAGCTCGCAAACGCGTTCATTGCTGGTGGCCAGCGCTGGCTGCGATAATTAACCAAGGTTGGCGTTTTGGCTTCGTTTCGTTCACGGCAAACGAGCCCCCAGGAAAACTGGCAATTCTCCCGTCGAGGGCTTATCGGCGGATCATGCCAAACCTGAGCTCGGGATGGGCCACAGGCAATTAACCATAACAATTTCAATGCGGGAAAGGGCACTTTGACGGCATGCAGCCGGCGACGAGACCCGCTGGAAAACGCCGAATAATTTCCGCCACCTTAACAAATTCATTAAACTTTAAACAGTTGCAGAACACAACTGGAACAGATAGTGTTTGTTCTGGGTTTGTTTTTCTGATTCTGGTTTCAGGTACCCTGGGGGCCGCCATGCTGACGCGCAAGCAACACGAACTGCTGATGTTCATCCATGAACGCCTCAAGGAAAGCGGCATTCCGCCATCCTTCGACGAGATGAAGGAGGCGCTCGATCTTGCCTCCAAATCCGGGATTCACCGGCTGATCACGGCTCTGGAGGAGCGCGGCTTCATTCGCCGGCTGCCCAACCGGGCACGCGCGCTGGAAGTGTTGCGGCTGCCGGATTCGATCGCTCCCGGCCTCAACGCGGCAAAAAAGTTCTCGCCGAGCATCATCCAGGGCAGTCTTGGTCAAGGCGGCCTTGGCCGTCAGGTCAAGCCGGCGCCTTCGCGGATGTCTTCGGCCGGCAATGACGACGACGTGGTCTCCGCCATTTCGATCCCGGTGATGGGCCGCATCGCGGCAGGTGTGCCGATCGATGCCATCCAGCATCAGACGCACTCGATTTCTGTGCCGCCGGACATGATCATGGGCGGCGAGCACTATGCCCTGGAGGTCAAGGGCGACTCGATGATCGATGCCGGCATCTTCGACGGCGATACCGTCATCATCCGCAATGCCGATACGGCGAGCCCTGGTGAAATCATCGTGGCGCTGGTGGATGAAGAGGAAGCAACGCTGAAGCGGTTCCGCCGCAAGGGCGCCTCGATTGCTCTCGAAGCCGCCAATCCAGCCTATGAAACCCGTATTTTTGGCCCGGACAGGGTCAAGGTGCAAGGCAAGCTCGTCGGCCTGATCCGCCGCTACTGAGGTGGCTGCGGTTTAACCACTGGCTTCTCGGGTTTCTTGAAGGGCGGCAGTCCCCTCGCCTCGCGTGAGAATTTGCGTTGCACATGCCAGGGCCGGTAGGGCCTGTCCACCGCGAAGCTGACGGTTGCCGGCGTGGTCGCCGACTGGCGATCGAAGAAGATGGCAGCGCTGCCTTTGCGAGCCAGTTGTCGCTTGGTGATGACGAGAACCAGCGGATTGTGACAGGCGTCATAGGCCGTCGCGTCATTGACAACGATCAGCTCGGCAAAGCCGCAGGCTTTCCAGGTGTCTTTTCGGTCTTCGACATAGGCAATGATCGCACCGGACGTGTGCCTGGCCAGACAGACGCCCGAGGTGCAATAGAACGGCGATCCCGGCGGCAGTTCCGGGGCATCCGCGATCTCGAATTGCCCGTCGCCCTTGTCGAACACCTCCGGCACGACGATGGTTTCGGATGTCAGTGCGCGTTTCCAGTTGTCGACCGTGAATTCGTTCGGCCGTGCGCGGCTGACGGCGAGCTCGCCGCCGCCGATCGGCAACGCAACCAGTCGGGCGTCCTCCGAGATCAGCACGTCCGGCGTGCGCGTATCCGAGAAGGTCAACAGGCCAACAAGCGCGAAGGGAAGAGCCGCAAGCCGCAGCCACGTCGTCGCCATCGTCGCGATGACCAGGGCAATCGCCACCAGCAGCACGGACTGCTGCGAAATCAATCCGACCCCATCGACAGGTGAACGCTCGGAAATCCATCCGGACATGGCGATCATCGCCGTCAGGCCCTTGCCCATCACATAGAGAAAGGGACCATCGGCGCCAAAGGGCATCGCCAGCGCACTGAGGACGGCAAAAGGCATGACAACCAGTGACACAATCGGCATGATGGCCAGATTGGCGAACAGGCTGAGCGGCGACACGCGCTGAAAATGCCAGATGGCAAACAGCGCCGTGGCGCTGCCGGCGATGATGGATGTCATGGCCAAGCCTCCCGCCGCCAGCAGGAATTTTCGCGTCAGGAAGCCAGGCAAGGATCGCTTTGGCGGCGGCGGTCTGGTTTTCCCCGCACGATGATCCGACCAGCCGGCATAGGCGCCGACAAGTGCTGCGGTCGCCGCGAAGGACATCTGGAAACTCGGGCCGACCACCTCATGCGGCGACACCACAATGACGGCGATCGCCGAGATCGCCAGATTGCGCATGGTGAGTGCTGCCCGATCGAACAGCACGGCAATCAGCATCACCGCCAGCATGATGAAGCTGCGCTCGGCGGCAACGACGACGCCAGAGATGATGAGATAGGCGGCGATCGAGAACAGTGCCGCGGCGGCTGCATATTTCTTGACCGGACGGCGCGCGGAAAAGTCCGGGAACAGGGCGAAGGCACCGCGCAGCAAACCCATGATGGTGCCGGCGACCAGCGCCATGTGCAGCCCGGAAATGGAGATGATGTGGTAGATGCCGGTACGCCGCATCGCTTCATTGATTTCATCGGGAATGCCGGCGCGTACCCCGACGATCAGCGCAGCGGCGATTTCGCCTTCGGCACCACCGACGCTGGCCCTGATATGGTCGGCAATCGCTTCACGGGCATTTTCCACGCTGGAGGAAAGGCGGGCCGACAGCGGCATGTCGCCGTCATCGGTGACGACAAGCTTTGGATTGCCGAGAAAGAACCCGCTGCCGCCGATGCCTGCGAAATAACTGTCAAAGGAGAAGTCGTAGCTGTCCGGCCGCACCGGACCGGTCGGCGGCAACAGCTTGGCATATCCAGTGATCAGGGACCCGGCGATTATGTCTGTCGGGATCTTTCTTGCCGAAAGCCGCACCCGCTCCGGCGCATAGCGCAATTTCGGCCTTGCGGTCGACGTCACGTCGATGGTCAACCGGATGCGGCCGGTCTCCATCCGGTCGAGCGAGACGACCCGGCCGGTCACCTGCGTCGAGATTTCCGAACCCAGCATCTGCGTGCCCGCGCGCCACGTCTCGACTTTTGCAGCAAGCAGCCCGAGCGCGCACAAAAGTACCGCCATGAAGCACAGATGAGTCTTCGGCCATGAACGCGAGACAAGCGCACAGAGCCCCGCAAGGGCGACGACCGCGACGGGTTTTGCTAAGTCGGGCTCTGCCGCCAACGAGAAATAGCCGATCGCTCCGATCGCCAGGCAGACCGGCACCAGCAGGAAGGTCACGCCTCGGTCGAGTTCCAGGACCGCTGCTGTGGCCACGCTATGGCGCAGGCGAGGCAGTGATACCAGGCCGATTTGCCGGCGCACGCGCACGATCCTGCCGGTTTCGGCAACTGGAACAGAGGCGGCGGCATCCGCTTGTAACGGCGATTTGCCGGGAGCCGGCGCAAGGGTCGACGGTGGCGGCAGCGGGGCTGGCAGAGGCGCAAAAAGGGACCGTTCGCTGACGCCAATGACAGCGTCCTCGCCCTGATCCGAGCCCCAGCCTCGTCCAGCCATCGGGTCTGCCCCTTGCGCCCTCGACACCCTATGCTACATGAACGCCAACCGCGCGAAAGTCCGCGCGACACCACCCCGCTTCAGATGGTTTCCGAGAGTTCCATGTCCGACAAGGTCGTCACCCGTTTTGCCCCCTCGCCCACCGGCTACCTGCACATAGGCGGAGCGCGCACGGCGCTGTTCAACTGGCTGTATGCAAAGCACACTGGCGGCACGATGCTGCTGCGCATCGAGGACACTGACCGCGAACGCTCCAACGAAGCCGCCACCGCTGCCATTCTCGACGGACTTTCCTGGCTCGGCCTGACCTGGGACGGCGAGCCGGTGTCGCAGTTCGAGCGTGCGCCGCGCCACCGTGAGGTGGCCGAGGAACTGGTGCGTATGGGCAAGGCCTATTATTGCTACGCGACGCCGGCCGAGCTGGAGGCAATGCGCGAGGCCGCCAGAGCCAAGGGCCTGCCGCCCCGCTATGACGGCCGCTGGCGTGACCGCGACCCCTCAGAGGCGCCTGCGGGCGCCAAGGGCGCCATTCGCATCAAGGCGCCGACCGAGGGCGAGACCATCGTCCATGACCGCGTCCAGGGCGAGGTGCGCTTCCCCAACAAGGATCTCGACGACTTCATCATCCTGCGTTCGGACGGCAACCCGACCTATATGCATGCCGTCGTCGTCGACGACCATGACATGGGCGTCACCCACATCATCCGTGGCGACGACCATCTGACCAATGCCGCCCGCCAGACCGTGATCTATGACGCCATGGGCTGGGACGTGCCGTCCATGTCGCATATCCCGCTGATCCACGGCGCCGATGGTGCCAAGCTGTCGAAGCGGCACGGTGCGCTTGGCGTCGAGGCCTATCGCGCCATGGGCTACCTGCCGGAGGCGCTGCTCAACTACCTGGCGCGTCTCGGCTGGAGCCATGGCGACGACGAGATCATGTCGATCACGGACATGATTTCCTGGTTCGACATCGGCGATGTCAACAAGGGCGCGGCCCGCTTCGATTTCGCCAAGCTGGAAGCGATCAACGGTGCGCATATGCGCCGCATGAGCGATGCCGAGCTGTTCGATATCTTCATCGCCACCCTGCCCTATCTGGAGGGTGGCCCGGCAATGGCCTCGCGCTTGAACGACGCCAACAAGGCGCAGTTGCTGGCAGCACTTCCGGGCCTGAAGGAGCGCGCCAAAACGCTGGTCGAACTCGTCGATGGCGCAGCCTTCCTGTTTGCCACGCGACCGCTGCCGATCGATGACAAGGCCGCCCTTCTGCTCAATGACGATGCCCGCAAGATCCTGCGCGGTGCTCACGAAGCTTTGAACGGGCTTACAGGTGACTGGACGGCCGCTGCAGCGGAGGCCACGATCCGCGAGGTTGCACTCGCTGGTGGCCACAAGCTCGGCGCCGTGGCCCAGCCTTTGCGCGCCGCTTTGACCGGCAAGAGCACCTCGCCGGGCGTGTTCGATGTGCTCGCCGTGCTCGGCCGCGAGGAAAGCCTGGCGCGCATAACCGATCAAATCGATTAGGAGCAAACTGGCCCAAGAAGATTGGCATTGAAAGGCGGGTTTCGCAGTGCAACATTAGGCCTTGGCCCAATCTGGCACGCACCTCCTGAAATGCGGTGGCGAATACGCGCATTGCGGTGATTTCGACGTGTCGCTTTGCAAGATTTTGCCTTTGCCGGCATGAGGAAACAACAAGGAGTTTGCAATGACCGAAGCTGCGAAAAAACTGGATTTGGGCGGCAAGACCCAGGAGGCCACGGCAACGCTTGAATTCGCCGGCAAGACTCACGAATTCAAGGTGCGAAGCGGTTCGGTCGGGCCTGATGTCATCGACATCGCCTCGCTCTATTCCACCACCGGCGCCTTCACCTACGATCCCGGCTTCACCTCGACGGCAAGCTGCGAATCCGAAATCACTTTCATCGACGGCGACGCCGGCATCCTCTTGCACCGCGGCTATCCGATTGACCAGTTGGCCGAACACGGCGACTTCCTCGAGGTCTGCTATCTCCTGCTCTACGGCGAATTGCCGACCAAGGCGCAGAAGGACGATTTCGATTACCGCGTGACGCGCCACACCATGGTGCATGAGCAGATGTCGCGCTTCTTCACCGGCTTCCGCCGTGACGCGCATCCGATGGCGGTGATGTGCGGCGTGGTCGGCGCGCTGTCGGCCTTCTACCACGACTCCACCGACATCTCCGACCCTTACCAGCGCATGGTCGCCTCCATGCGGCTGATCGCCAAGATGCCGACGATCGCGGCGATGGCCTATAAATACCACATCGGCCAGCCCTTCATTTACCCGAAGAACGAGCTGAATTTCGCTGCCAACTTCCTGCACATGTGCTTTGCCGTGCCGTGCGAGGAGTACAAGATCAATCCAGTGCTGGCGCGCGCCATGGAGCGCATCTTCATACTTCACGCCGATCACGAACAGAACGCCTCGACCTCGACCGTTCGTCTCGCCGGATCGTCGGGCGCCAACCCGTTCGCGTGCATCGCTGCCGGCATCGCTTGCCTTTGGGGCCCGGCGCATGGTGGCGCCAACGAAGCGGCGCTCAACATGCTGGGCGAGATCGGCCATGTCGATCACATCCCGGAGTTCATCGCCCGCGCCAAGGACAAGGACGACCCGTTCCGGCTGATGGGCTTCGGCCACCGTGTCTACAAGAACTACGATCCGCGCGCCAAGATCATGCAGAAGACCGCGCACGAGGTTCTGGGCGAGCTTGGCATCAAGGACGATCCGCTGCTCGACATCGCCATGGAACTGGAAAAGATCGCGCTGACCGATCCCTATTTCATCGAGAAGAAGCTCTACCCGAACGTCGACTTCTATTCCGGCATCACGCTGAAGGCGCTGGGCTTTCCCACCACCATGTTCACCGTGCTGTTCGCGGTCGCCCGCACCGTCGGCTGGATCGCGCAGTGGAAGGAGATGATCGAGGACCCACGCCAGAAGATCGGCCGCCCGCGCCAGCTCTATACCGGTGCGCCGGAGCGTGACTATGTGCCGATCGCAAAGCGGTGATCGAGGCTTTCTGGATTGAAAAAGGCGCCCGTCAGGGCGCCTTTTTTATGTGACGCAGCACAATGCCCGCCGCGATCTCGCCGGAAGGCTTGTTGGTCGCCATGCGCCGCGTGATCTCGGCGAAGCCCTGCTTCTGCCAGGCGCGCATCCCACTGTCTGCAAACAGCGCTTCCAATTGCCGGGCCAGATTGTTCGGCTTGACATACTCATTGTAGAATTCCGGAATTAAGGCTCGATCCGAGATCAGATTTGGCAGCAGCGCCGACCAGACGGACAGCAGGTAAGGCGCCACGACTCGGGCGACGGGATCGAGCCTGTAGCAGGAGACCATCGGCACACCGGCCAGCGCCAGCTCCAGCGATACTGTCCCGGACGCGATCAGCGCGGCATCGGCTTTGCCGAAGGCCTGCCATTTGCGCTGGGAATCGACGATGACCTCAGGCTTCTCATCCCAGCGGTTGACCGCGGATTTGACGAGGTCGGCGACATGCGGAACCGTCGGCAGCAGCAGGCGCAGGCGATGCCCGCGCGCGCGCAGCATCGACACTGTCTCGCCGAACGGGTCGAGCAGGCGCCGCACCTCGCCGCGCCGCGAGCCGGGCAGGACGAGCAGCGTCTTCACGCGGTCCGCGGCAAGATCGCGCGGCAGGTCCTGCGTCTTGGCCGCGGCGAGCACGCCCGCGTCGTGCGTCAGGCGATGCCCGACATAGGTGCCCGGTGGGCCGCCCAGCCGCTCGAGTTCCTTCACCTCGAACGGCAGGATGCAGAGGATATGGTCGACATAGGGCTTCATCGCGACAGCCCTGCCCGGCCGCCATGCCCAGACGCTCGGGCAGACATAATGGATGATCGGGATCGATGGATTGGCCGCCCGCACCTTTTTGGCGACGCGCAACGAAAAGTCCGGGCTGTCGATGGTGACGAGGCAGTCCGGCTTTGCGTCCGCGACGGTCCTGGCCAGCTGACTGATCCGCCGCATCAGGCGTGGCAGGTCGCGCAGGATGGCGCTGAAACCCATGAGGGCGATCTCGCCGGCATCGAATGGCGATGCCAGTCCCAGCGCCTGCAAATGGCGGCCGCCGAGGCCGACGAGTTGCACCTCGCGCCCGGTAGCCTGCTTGAGCGAACGCACGATGTCGGCGCCGAGCAGATCGCCGGACTCCTCTCCGGCAACGATCGCGATCTTCAATGCCCTGTCAGCCATTGTGTGGCTCCGTCGCGGCAGGCAGACCAATGACGAACAGACCGAGTGCGTTGGCGCGCGCGATGGTTTCGGGGCCTTCGAGAACCAGCGAACGTCCCGCCTCGACGGCAATGCCGGCAAGCCCGGCCGCATGCACGGCTTCGACCGTTTGCGGGCCGATGGAAGGAAGATCCGCGCGCAGTTCCTGACCGGGCTTGGCGCACTTGACCAGCACGCCGCGGGTCTTCCCCGCAATACGGCCATGGCCGCGCAGCAGCTTCGCACGATCAAGCAGTCCGGCCGTCCCCTCGATGCCTTCCAGCGCGATCGTTCGACCGCCGACCGCGATCGCCGCCTGGCCGATATCCAGCGCGCCGATGGCCTTGGCCGCTGCAAGGCCTGCCTCGATGTCGCGCCAGTCCGATTTTCGCGGCTCGGCCTTGGTCAGGACACCTTCGGCAGCGACAAGGTTTGGCACGATTTCATGCGCCCCGACAACCTTTATTCCACGCGCTTCAAGGCCCCGTGCCAGGACCTTCAGCAGGCCATCGTCGCCACGCGCCAGGGCCGCGACAACAACCGGTATCACTGCGAGCAGGCTGAGACTTGGACGGAGCTGTGTCAGTCTTGGCCGGCGCTTGATCTCGCCGGCAAGCACCAGATGGGTGATCCGGTGCCGCCTCAGCAACGGTATCAGCGAGCCGATACCTTCCAGGGCGAGGCTGTCATGCTCATATCGGGAGAGTTCCGCCATCCGGTCGACCTCGCCTTCCATCAGAATGACGAAGGGTGGATAGCCTTGTTCAGCCGAACCGGCCGCGACTTCGACCGGCAGACTGCCTCCGCCGGCGATGATGCCGACCCTGGAGCCCGGCGAGAGATCAAGACGCGCCGCCGCTGCCTCAGTCTTCGTCATCGACATCGTCGCCATCGCCGCCCTTGAGCGACGGCACAGCATAGTGCCGCTTGCCGCGACTGGTGATGAAATCGATGATCTTCATGGCGGTCGACGACGACGCGAACTCCGCCTTGGCGAACTCGATGTTCTCGCCAACGGTGCGGGAACGATCGAAGATCATCCTGTAAGCCTTGCGCAGCACAAGGATTTCGGACCTCGGCAGGCCGGAGCGCTTCAGGCCGATAATGTTGAGGCCGCGCAGACTGGCGCGGTTGCCGACCGCGATGGCATAGGGAATGACATCGCCGACGATCGCGGAGCAGCCGCCCAGAAAGGCGTTGTCGCCGATGCGGACAAACTGATGCACAGCGGTCAGACCGCCAATATAGACGTTGTTGCCGACCTCGCAGTGGCCGCCCAGTGTCGCGCCATTGGCGAACGTGGCATTGTTGCCGACGACGCAATCATGGGCAATGTGGGCGTAGGCGAGGAAATTGCCATTGTCGCCGACGGTCGTCTCGCCACGGCTGGAATCGGTACCGAGATGCATGGTCACGCCTTCGCGGATCGTGCAGTTCTTGCCGATAACCAAGGTGGTGCGACCGCCCTTGTGCTTGGTGTTCTGCGGCGGTGCGCCCAATGTCGCCATCGGGTACACCTTGGTCGAGGCACCGATAGTGGTCGCGCCCATCACCGAAACATGACTGACCAGTTCGACGTCATCGCCGATCACCACATCGGCGCCGACGTGGCAGAACGGCCCGATGCGCACACCTTGGCCGATTTGGGCGCCTTCCTCCACAACGGAGGAAGCATGGATGGATGTCTTGATTTTCATAAGCATTCGATCGTCAGTCGCTGGTGACCATCATGGCTGAAATCTCGGCCTCGGCCGCCTTGGCGCCGTCGACCATGGCTTCACAAGCGAATTTGAGCAGGTTGCCGCGTTTCTTGATTTTCTTGACATAGATCTTCAACTGGTCGCCGGGAACGACCGGTTTGCGGAATTTGGCGTTGTCGATGGTCAGGAAATAGACCAGCGACGGCTTTTCAGTGCCAAGGCTGCGGATGCAGATGGCGCCGGCGGTCTGCGCCATCGCCTCGACGATGAGCACCCCCGGCATGACCGGCTGCTCGGGGAAATGGCCCTGAAAATGCGGCTCGTTTATGGTCACGTTCTTGATGCCGACCGCGGACTCGTCGCCGTCGATATCAACGATTCGATCGATCATCAGGAACGGATAGCGATGCGGCAGGAGCTTCATCAACCCCATAATGTCGACCGCTTCCAGCGTCGTCGACGCGATCATGTCAGCCATTGCCTCCCTCGCCCTGTTTGCGGGTCCTGGCGAGCCTGCGCAGCATGGCTATCTCCCGCATCGCTTCCGCCATCGGCTGTGCCGGATAACCGCCCCAGATCTCGCCTGCAGGGACATTGCTCATAAATCCACTTCTGGCGGCAAGCTTGGCCCCGGACCCGATGGTCAGGTGATCCGCCAGCCCGACGCCGCCGCCCATGGTGACATTGTCACCCACGACCACGGAACCCGAAATACCCGAAAGCCCGGCTATTATGCAATTGCGGCCGATGCGGACGTTATGGGCGATCTGCACGAGATTGTCGATCTTGGTGCCCTGGCCGATGATCGTATCCGACATGGCGCCGCGATCGACGGTGGTGTTGGAGCCGATCTCGACGTCGTCCTGAATGACGACACGGCCGATCTGCGGCACGCGTTCGGGGCCCTTGGCGCCGCCGACGAAGCCAAAACCATCCTGGCCGATCCTGGCACCGCCGTGGATGATGACACGGTTGCCGATCAAGGCGTACTGGATGCTGACGCCCGGACCGACATAGCCGTCGCGGCCGATCTGGCATGATTGTCCGATGACGGCGTTGGGCGCGATGACGGTACCGCTGCCGATCGAAGCACCTGGCCCGATGACCGCGCCGGCCTCGATGACGGCACCGGCTTCGACATGTGCGGTCGCATCGACATGAGCGTGCGGCGAAACCCCGGTTTCACTGGTCATCGGCCCTGGCGTCGCGGCCCTTGGAAACAGCAGACGCCCAACCAGCGCGAAAGCCTGCTGCGGCCGCGGATGAACAAGAACGGCAATGCCGGCCGGCGCCTTGCCGGCAAATTCCGCCGGGCACAGGACCGCGGCCGCCCGCAATGACGGCATCAGCGCGGAATTGCGCTTGCCGTCGACAAAGACGAGCGCATTCTCGCCGCCATCGCTGGCCGGCGCGAGCGCCTCAATAGAAATATCGGAGTGGCCGGAATCGACAAGCAGCGAGCCGGTCAGATTCGCGACTTCGCCCGCCGTATACCGGCGTGATGGCGCGAAGAACACCGGATCGGTCATTCCAGAAGCTATATCCAGCTAGGTCGGAACATTTCTCCCGGACCTGAAAGACCCGGGAGCATCGTTAACCGCCGATCAGAAGCGGGTCGATATGCCGAAGTTGAATTCCTGCACGTCGTCGGACGCTTCCTTCTTGACCGGGATCGCATAGTCGATACGGATCGGGCCGAACGGCGACGCCCACATCAGGCCGAAGCCGACCGAGGCGCGCAGCTTCATGCCGGTAGAATCCTGATTGACCAAGCCGGTGGCAACCTTGCTGCCGTAAAGTGTCGCCGCGTCCGCAAAGACCGCGCCGCGCAGACCGAAGCTCTCAGGAATGACCGGCAGCGGGAACTGGGCTTCCGCGGAGGCATTGAAATAGGTGGTGCCACCCAGATGGTCGCCGCTGGTACCGGACGCGACCGGGCCGATGCCGCCATAAGCAAAACCGCGGATCATGCGATCGGTGCTCTGGAAGTGATCGAATACGCGCAGGTCGCCGTCGCTGCCGTAGCCCTCGACATGACCGGCACCGCCCGAAACGAGACCAACCAGATCGTACTGCTCCGACAGCGTCTGATAGATGCTGCCGCGCCCCGTGACCTTGACGAACTTAGCGTCGCCGCCGAGGCCCGCCACTTCCACTGTCGTGTTGGCGTAGATACCCTCGTGTGGGTTCTTCATGTCGTCGATGGTGTTGTAGACCAGCCCCAAGCTAACCGAAGACTTGATCCACGGGCTTTGCTCTATGCCATCCAGGATAGCGGCGGAAACATCGCACTTGAGGGGGTCATAGATGCCAAGGGTCACGCAACCATCATCCAGCTTATATTTCTCTTGCGAGATGTTGTAAGCCAGTTGTGTCGTGATGCTGTTGGTGATCGGCAGGCCGAAGCGCACCGTCGCGCCCAACGTATCGCTGTCGTAGTTGTCGTAATTTCTCGTCTGCTTGAAGACGTCGAAGCCGGCGGCGATGCGCCGTCCGAGGAAATAAGGCTCTGTAAACGAAATGCTGTAGTCGCGCGAATTCTTGCCGCCGCCCGCCGACAGCTTGATGAACTGGCCACGGCCGAGGAAGTTGCGCTCGGTGACCGATCCTTCGACCGACGGACCGGCCGTGTCACCACCGGTCGAATAACCGGCACCGACGGAGAATTCACCGGTCGACTTCTCGACCACGTCGACCACCAGCACGACCTGGTCGGGCTGCGAGCCCGGCGCCGTCGAGATGTCGACTTTGTCAAAGTAATTTAGGGCTTCCAGGCGCTTCTTCGCACGCTGGATGAGCACCTGATTGAAGGCGTCGCCTTCGCTGACGTCGAACTCGCGGCGAATGACATAGTCACGCGTGCGATCGTTGCCGCGAATCTCGATGCGCTCGATATAGGCCTTGGTGCCCTGATCGACCGTGTAGACCACAGAAATGGTGTGGTTCTCGAAATTGCGGTCGCCGCGTGGCGTCACCTGCGCGAAGGCGTAGCCGGAACCGGCCACCTTCTCGGTCAGCGCGATGATGGAATCCTCGACGTCCTTGGCGTTGTAGACGTCGCCCTTTTGGGTCTCGACCACCGATTCCAGCGACTTGCTGTCGACTTCCGGGATCGTGCTTTCGACGCTGACGTCACCGAATGTGTAGCGGTCGCCTTCCTGAACGGTGATGGTGACCGTGTACTTGTTCGTCGCGCTGTCGAGCTCGCCGACAGCGGACACAACCTGGAAGTCGGCATAGCCGTGATTGTAGTAGAAGCGGCGCAGCAGTTCCTGGTCGGCGCGCAGCTTGTCGTCGTCATAGACGTCGTCGCGCAGGACGAAGGAAAGCCAGGACGAACGCTTGGTATTGATGACATCAGACAGGCGGCGGCTGGAATACGCGCTGTTGCCGACGAAATTGATAGCCGCGATCTGCGTGCGATCGCCTTCGGTGATGTTGAAGACCACGTTCACGCGGTTGTCGCCGAGCTGCATGACCTGCGTGGTCACGGTCACATCGTCGCGGCCAATCCGCTTGTAGGCGGCCTTGACCGATTCGACGTCGGCATCGAGCGTTGCCTGCGAGAACGTTCCACGCGGCTTCAGCTGCACCGCCATCGCCAGCGCATTGTCCTTGAGCTTCTTGTTGTTCTGGAACAGCACCTGGTTGACGACCTGGTACTCGGCAACCTTGACCACCAGCGTCGAGCCGACCTGGTTGATCTGCACATCCGAGAACAGACCCGTGCCGAACAGCGCCTTGACCGCACTGTCGATATCGGAGCTGGAGAAGGCCTTGCCCGGCTTGATGGTGATGTAATTGCGGATGGTGTCAGCGTCGATACGCTGGTTGCCGCTGACTTCGACTCTGCTGACGACAGCGGCTTCGGCCGCCGATGTGGCAACGAACTGCACTGCGAGCGCGCCTGGCACGACAAGAGCCGCGGACAGGGTCACCGCGGACGCGGCGCTCAGAAACTTGGATGCTGCCTTCATCGGGCTTAATAACCTTTTCTCGTAGTCCCCACGGCGAGAAAACCGGACGTGCGGTAATTTCCCCTACCGTATTAACCGGATTTTCCCTACACGCAAGGCTTCTGGTTAATTTGTATTTACTTAACCCTGCGGCGTGGCTTTCGCGTCACTCATATCCCCATGCATGGTAAACGGCGTCTCAACATCGTCCATGCAGAAGCCAAATTTCTTCATGATTTCAGCACCCAAACAGATCGTTCCAGAAAACGAACCCCATGAAGCACAGCACCAGAAGCAACCCGGCCCGGTAGGCCATTTCCATCATCCGTTCCGACACCGGACGGCGAATGACGGCCTCCACCCCGTAGAACAAGAGATGGCCGCCGTCGAGGGGGGGAATCGGCAAAAGGTTCAGAAACCCGATGCCAACCGACAGCAGTGCGACCAGTTGCACGAGCCATTCGAACCCCAGTTTCGCCGCCTTGCCGGCCATGTCGGCGATCTTCACCGGGCCGCCCAACTGACATTTGTCTTCGCGCCCAACAACAAAGCGCTGCAGGAACTGGCCGGTGCGCTGGATGACGTGTCCGGTTTCCTCGACTGCCGCCGCAACCGCTCCGACCGGCGTGTAGGTTATGAGCCGCGGCTGGCCGAGTTCCTTGTTGTTGACGACACCGATCACGGCGACCTTGACCTTGTTGCCGAGCGCGTCTTCCTGTTCCATCAGCCGCGGCGCCGCGGTCACCGTGACCTCCTTGCCGTCGCGCAGCATGACGAAGGTGATGATGTCGTCGGCGCGGCCCGAGACCAGCCGCTGGACGTCGCCAAAGGTTTCGACCTTGTTGCCGTCGACGCTGACGAATCGGTCTCCGGGCAGGATGCCGGCCTTCGCCGCCGGGCTGTCGGCGGTCACCTCGGCCACCATGGGCTCCGCGACATAGCGGCCATAGGTGGTGAACAGCACGGCAAAGACGACGATCGTCAGCAGGAAATTGAACAGCGGCCCGGCCACCACGGTTGCCGCGCGCTTCCAGATCGGCTGCGTGTGAAAGGCGACCTTGCGCTCCTCCTCGGTCAGCGTTTCGATCTCTGCCGAAGTGGGCTGGCTCGAGGTGGCATTCATGTCGCCGACGAATTTGACATAGCCGCCGAGCGGTATCGCGCACAGTTTCCAGCGCGTGCCGTGGCTGTCGTTGAAGCCGAAGAGCTCCGGGCCGAAGCCTATCGAGAAGGCCTTGACGCCGATGCCGCACCAGCGCCCGACAAGGTAATGGCCCATCTCATGGACGAACACGACCACGGTCAGCACAAACAGGAACGGCACCAGCGTGCCCAGGACAAAGCCTTCTGTGCTGAAAAGCGCGTGAAGAATCTCGTTCAAGACAAACCCTCAAATTCTTCCACGGCGCAGAATGTGCCGTGACTGTGACACCAATCCGGGCGAATCCAAGGCGCGTCGCGCATAGGACCCTAAAATGGCAACACTCAAACGGGAAACAGACCCTGCGCCGGATGATCGGCGGTCGCCGAAATCCAACCGATGACGTATAGGGCGAAAGCCGCCGCGACAAGCCCGTCGACACGATCCATGACGCCGCCATGGCCTGGGATGAGCGCACCCGAATCCTTGCGGCCGTGACGGCGCTTGACCCAGGATTCAAACAGGTCGCCGGCCTGGGAGACAATCGAAAGCACGAGTGCCACCAGGCCGAGCAATGCCAGATTGCCGACACCGGCAGCGGCGGCGAGGACCAGCCCCGCGATGACGCCGCCGGCAGCACCGCCGAGCGCGCCGCTGCGTGTCTTGCCGGGCGAGATCGCCGGCGCCAGTTTCGGGCCTCCAACCGCACGACCAACGAAATAGGCAAGGATATCGGTGGCCCAGACGACCGCGAACAGGAACAGGATGGCAATGAGGCCTGAACGGTCGCCATCGCGCAGCAAGGCGAGAGACAGGCCTGAGACCGCGGCATAGGCAAGGCCGCTCGCATCCCATTGTCCGGACTTGCGAACCGACCCGGCAATCGCCGTTGCGGCAACCATGACCACGACAAGCGGCAGCAGCCAGGAGGCGGCAAGGCCGGCGATCAAGGCGCCAATGAAGACAACCAGCAGCGCTTCCGGCAGGAACCCCAGCCCCGTGGCCCCGGTCGGGCGAGACATACGGGTCCATTCATAGAAGATCGCCGCCACCATGACGGCGCACAGCAGCCGGAACGACAGCCCGCCGAGCCAGGTCAAACCAAGGGTGATGATGGCAAGCACGATCGCCGAAATGACGCGAAGCTGAAGATTGCTCATCCCGCGGCCGGTCGCGAAGCAACGTCCTGGGCCCCAAGTCCGCCGAAACGGCGTTCGCGGCTGGCAAATTCGCGCAAGGCGTCGGCAAGGTGCTCGCGGCTGAAGTCGGGCCAGTAGCAAGGCAGGAAGATGAGCTCGCTATAGGCGGCCTGCCACAGCAGGAAGTTCGACAGCCGGAGTTCACCACTGGTGCGGATGACCAACTCGGGGTCGGGAATGCCCTGCGTGTCCAGAGCGCCGGCAAAGCTTTCGGCTGTGATCGCCTCGGCGTCGAGTTCGCCACGCGCCACGGCCGACGCAAGCTTTTGCGCCGTGCGAACGATCTCGTCGCGTCCGCCATAGTTGAAAGCGATCACCAGCGTCAGCGATTCATTGGCGGCAGTCAGCGATTCGGCCTCGTCGAGCAGGCCCCTGATGTCGGGCTGCAGCCCTGCCCTGTCACCGATGATTCTGACCCGCACGCCGCTCTGGTGCAACTCGGCCAGGTCGCGGCGGATGAACATTTTCAGGAGGCCCATCAGGTCGCTGACCTCGGACTTCGGCCGTGACCAGTTCTCCGACGAGAAAGCGTAGACGGTCAGGTAGGAGATGCCGAGCCCGGGTGCGGCGCGCACCGTCTTGCGCAGCGCCTCGACGCCGGCACGATGGCCCGCGAGACGAGGCATGCCGCGCGCCTTGGCCCAGCGTCCGTTTCCGTCCATGATGATCGCGACATGCGCGGGCGTTGCCATGTTCTCGCTTTCGGGTCAGCCGGTGGCCAAGACCCTAAACCTGCATGATTTCAGCTTCCTTATCGGAAAGCAGGTGGTCGATTGTGCTGATCGTCTCGTCGGTAAGTTTCTGGACCTGGTCAGAGCGCTTGCGCTGATCGTCCTCGCTGATGTCGCCGTCCTTCTCCGCCTTCTTCAGGAAGTCCATGCCGTCGCGGCGCACATGTCGCGCGGCGACCCGGGCATTCTCGGCATAGGTGTGCGAGATCTTGACCAGCTCCTTGCGGCGCTGTTCGTTGAGTTCGGGCAGTGGAATCCGGAGGTTGGTGCCGTCGACGATCGGGTTGAAACCCAGATTGGATTCGCGGATGGCGCGATCGACCGCGCCGACCATAGACTTGTCCCAGACCGAAACCGAGATCATGCGCGGCTCCGGCACCGAGACGTTGGCGACCTGGTTGATCGGCATGGTGGTGCCATAGGCCTGCACCTGGATCGCATCGAGCAAATTGCTGGAGGCGCGACCGGTCCGCAGCGAAGCCAGATCGTGCTTGAACGCGGCGATCGCCCCATCCATGCGCCGCTTGAGATCGTCGTACTCACCACTCATCTTTATCTCCTCGACCCGTCTAACGCGGGTTCACTGCTTCGGGCCCGTGTTCGAACCTGATTGTCGAAAACCGGCTTCCCCTTCCGGGATCAGGCCCCCGATCAATCGTCCGCGACGACCGTGCAGCGGCCGCCGCCCCTCAGAATATCGCCGAAACCACCTTTTTCGTGGATCGAATAGACGATTATCGGAATGTTGTTTTCGCGCGCAAGTGCAATCGCTGCCGTATCCATGATGGAAAGGCCGCGTTTTATGACTTCGCCGTGGCTGATGCGCTCGAAACGCGTCGCATTCGGGTCTTTCTTCGGGTCCGCCGAGTAGACGCCGTCGACCTGAGTGCCCTTGAACAGCGCGTCGGCGCCGATTTCAGCCGCACGAAGTGCGGCGGCCGAATCAGTGGTGAAGAACGGATTGCCGGTGCCGCCGGCAAAGATCACCACCTTGCCCTGGTTCATGTAGGCGGTCGCCTGGCGCTGCGAAAAGCTCTCGCAAAGTTCGGGCATCGCGATCGCCGAAAGCACCACGGCGTCGACACCGATCTTGTTCAATGACGTGCGCAGCGCCAGCGAATTGATCACCGTGGCAAGCATGCCCATGTGGTCGCCAGTGACGCGGTCGCCGCCCTTGGAGGCAACCGCCACGCCGCGAAAAATGTTGCCGCCGCCGATGACGACGCCGACCTCGATGCCCAGTGCACGCGCCTCGGCGATGTCGCCGGCGATGCGATCGACGACCGAAACGTCGATGCCGAAATGCTGTTCGCCCATCAATGCTTCGCCCGACGCTTTCAGCAAGACACGTCGGTAGAGGGGCTTCACCGTCATCTGGGCCTCTTCATTTTGCATGTGGCGCGTTCCGGGTGGCTACCGCCCTCGCGCAGGCGCCGCCCCGAAACAATGGCGCGATGCCGTGTTCCGATACACGAAGGGCGCCGCGATGTCACGCGGCGCCCGACCCGGAATTCGCTCGCTTTTTGTCAACTCACACCGGCAAAAGCACCTTCCATGAGCAGGTCCGGGAAGTAGCCCGCCGGCTTGTCGCCGACCGCCTGGCCGCCAGTGAGGCCGCCCTGGATTTCCGGGCCGAAGAACGAGTACGGAAACGGCGTGACCGGCTGGCTGACCGCGTCGAGCCTTGCCAGGATTTCCTGGGGAATCTCGAAATCGAGCGCTCCGAGATTGTCCTTGAGCTGATCGAGCTTCGTCGCGCCGATGATCACCGAAGCGATACCGGGCCGTGTCGCTGCCCAGTTCAGGGCGATTTGGGCCATGCCGCGGCCGAGTTCGCCGGCGACCTTTTCCAGTTCGGCAACGATTGCCCAGTTGCGGTCGGTGAATTTCTGGAAGCCGGGATTGGTCGAACCGCGCATCGTCTCCAATCGGCCGCCCGCCCTGCCGATTGTATCTGGACGATATTTGCCGCTCAGCAAGCCGCTGGCCAGCGGGCTCCAGACCATGATGCCGGCGCCGTAGCGCGTGCCGAACGGCACGAATTCATGCTCGATGTTGCGCTCGGCCAGCGAATATTCGAGCTGCAGCGCCGAAACCGGCTCATAGCCGCGCTGCTCGGCGACGGACTGCGCCCTGCTTGCGTACCAGGCGGGGACGTCGGAGAGACCGACATGGCGGATCTTTCCGGCGCGCACCAGATCGTCCAGCGTCCGCATCACCTCTTCCGGCGAAGTCAGCCTGTCCCAGGCATGCAGGATATAGAGGTCGATATAATCGGTGCCGAGCCGTTTCAGAGAGCCTTCGACGGCGCGGATAATGTTCTTGCGGCCATTGCCGCCGGCATTTGGATTGCCCTGCTCCAGATTCATGCTGAACTTGGTGCTGATCACCGCTTTGTCGCGCAGACCGTGTTCGGCGATGAACTCGCCAAGCCAGGTCTCGGAGGTGCCGCCGGTGTAGGCGTCGGCCGTATCGAAGAAATTGCCGCCTGCCTCGACATAGGCATCGACCAGGTCGCGCGCCGTCTCCTTGTCGGCGCCCCAGCCCCATTCGGTGCCGAAGGTCATGGTGCCAAGTGCAAGCCGGGTGACACGCAGCCCGCTGCTGCCAAGGGTGTAGTAGGACATGGTCATGGAACGTCTCCTTGCTGCTTCGCCAAACGGCGTTGATGCAGCGTTAGATGCTCCAGCTCACTTCGTTTGATAATGTTGCATTATCTGCATGTACTATGCGATATGATGCATGAATGGATCGCGATCTGCTCAGCCATCTTCCCGTCATCGTCGCCGTGGCCCGGCGCGGCGGCTTTGCACTTGCCGCGGCAGAGCTTGGCATGAGCCCTTCGGCGGTCAGCCATGCGGTCAAGCTGGTGGAGGAGCGCATCGGCCAACCGCTGTTTGCGCGCACGACACGCAGCGTATCACTGACCGAGGCCGGTCAGGCGCTTGTCGCGACAGTGGAGCCCGCGCTGCAGGATATCGCGGAGCGGATGGAGCGTATCCGCGGCATCAAGGGTCGCCCGGCTGGACTGCTCAGAATCAATGTTTCGCATGTCGCCGTCCCGATGGCGGTGACGCCGGTGGTGACGGCCATGGCGGAGCGCTATCCGGATGTGACTGTGGAAATCTTTGCCAACGAAGGGTTGGTCGACATCGTCGGCGAAGGCTTTGACGCCGGCATCAGACTTGGCGAAATGATCGCGCAGGACATGATCGCGATCCGGATGACGCCGCCCTTCCAGGTGATCATCGTCGCTTCGCCAGCCTATATCGCCCGGCATGGCCGCCCACATAGCCTGGCAGATCTCGCCGCCCACAATTGCATCGGTTACCGCCTGGTGCGATCCGGCGCGATCTATCGTTGGGATTTGACGGAAGACGGCAAGGACGTGGCCGTGGAAACGCGCGGCACCGCTGTCGTCACCGATTCCCTTGCCGCTATCGACCTGGCGCTATCGGGGATGGGACTGGCCTATGTGTTCGAGCCGCTGGTGCGCGCCGACCTGGCCGCCGGTCGACTTGTCCAGGTGCTGCCGCAGTCGGCAATCGAGGAACCAGGCCTGTTTCTCTACTTTCCGCGCCGGGCGGCAATGGCGCCGAAGCTGCGCGCCTTCGTCGACATCGCACAAGAAATCGGCCGGACACCCTTGCGTGCGCCCGACCGAGTTGCCTGAGCCGAAAAGCCGGCTGGCGGCTTACTTCTTGACCGCAGCCGCGACTTCCGCGGCGAAATCGGTCTCTTCCTTTTCGATGCCCTCGCCCAGCGCAAAGCGCAGGTAGGCGGTGATCTTGGCCGGCGCGCCGATGTCCTTCTCGGCATCCTTCAGCGCCTTCTCGACGGTGATGTCGGGATTGAGCACGAAGGCCTGCTTCAGGAGCACGACTTCCTCGTAGAACTTGCGCAGACGGCCTTCGACCATCTTCTCGATGATGGCTTCCGGCTTACCGGACTGGCGCGCCTGGTCGGAGAAGATCGCCTTCTCGCGCTCGACCGCGGCCGGATCGATCTGCTCTGCGGTCAGCGCCATCGGGTTGGTGGCGGCAACATGCATGGCGACCTGACGAGCAAAGGCATTGGCCGCATGCTCGTTGCCCGTGGTCTCGATGGCGACCAGAACGCCGAGCTTGCCGAGGCCATCGGCAACAGCATTGTGAACGTAGGTAGCGACGGCACCGTGTGGAACGGTCAGCTTGGCCGAACGGCGGAAGCCCAGGTTCTCGCCGATGGTGCCGACAGCGTCCTTGATGGTGTCGGTGACAGACTTGTCCGACCCCGGATACTTTGCGGCAGCCACAGCCTCTGTCGCGCCATAGGCCAGAGCAACCTTGGCAACGTTGGCGACGATTTCCTGAAACGCGGCATTGCGGGCAACGAAGTCGGTCTCGGAATTGACTTCTACGACGGCCGCTTCGCGAACGCCGGAATCAACGCCGATCAGGCCCTCCGCTGCAGTACGTCCAGCCTTCTTGTCGGCCTTGGAAATACCTTTCTTGCGCAGCCAGTCGACGGCCTCTTCCATGTTGCCGTTGGTCTCGGTCAACGCCGCCTTGCAGTCCATCATGCCCGCGCCGGTCAAGTCGCGGAGTTCTTTGACCTGTGCAGCCGAAATGCTCATTGTCGCCTCTTTGTCTAGAATGCACCGACGCACCATCGGTGTTCGATGGTGCGTCTGTTTAGCGTGCCAAAATATGAGAAAGATGAAGGCCGTAACCGGCCTTCGATTGTCAAGCTTCGGGGGCTTCCGACGCCGGGGCCGGAGCCGGATCGAGCGCGGGTTCGACTGGAGCTTCGACCGAAGCGCCGATGTCGACGCCGAGCGCGCCCTGCTGACGGGCGATGCCGTCGATCGCGGCCTTGGCGATCAGGTCGCAATAGAGCTGGATGGCGCGGGCCGCGTCGTCATTGCCAGGGATCGGGAAGTCGATCTTGTCCGGATCGCAGTTCGAATCGATGATGGCGACGACCGGGATGCCGAGACGCTTGGCCTCGAGGATGGCGATCGCTTCCTTGTTGGTGTCGATGACGAACATCAGGTCGGGCGTCGAGCCCATGTCCTTGATGCCGCCCAGCGCCTTGTCGAGCTTCTCGCGCTCACGGTCGAGGTTCAGGCGCTCCTTCTTGGTCAACCCTTGCGCCTCGCCGGCCAGCATCTCGTCGAGCTTGCGCAGGCGCTGGATCGAGTTCGAGATCGTCTTCCAGTTGGTCAGCATGCCGCCGAGCCAACGCGAGTTGACGTAGTACTGGGCCGAACGCTGTGCCGCATCGGCGACGATGTCGGACGCCTGGCGCTTGGTGCCGACGAACAGAACGCGGCCGCCCTTGGCGACGGTGTCGGAAACCTGCTTCAGCGCCTGGTGCAGCAAAGGCACCGTCTGCGAGAGGTCGATGATGTGGATGTTGTTGCGGGCGCCATAGATGTAGGGCGCCATCTTCGGGTTCCAGCGGTGGGTCTGGTGGCCGAAGTGAATGCCAGCTTCCAAAAGCTGGCGCATGCTGAAATCAGGCAGTGCCATTCAAAGTTCCTTTCCGGTTAGCCTCCACGGACACAGGCATTTTTGGACTTTGTCCTCGAACGCCACCGGAGGTTTCAGCCGGATTTCTCCCGGGCAGACACCAAAGTCCGTGTGTGGAATGAGCGCGCATATAGAGGGGATGCGCGACAAACGCAAGCGCCGCGGGATCTGTGGTGCGGCGTGCGACGATCCGCGCCCTGCCGTCAGCGCTTGATCTTCCCGTTCGGCACCCGAACCCGCCGGAAGACCGCGACGATCTCCTCGCGGCTGCATTCGATGGCGCCAAGTCGCACCGCACGGTCGCGCTCGAAGCCAGTTATGTCATAATGCGGCGCCGATGTCTTGGGCGGCCCCTGGTAGGATGAACGCTTGATCGCCAGCTTTGCGGCGAAGCGATGCAGTTCGTCGGTGTCGTCGGCCAACAGATGGCACCAGCGATGGCCAGCCCAGTTCCAGATCGCTGCGTCGACATAGACTGCCATGAAGCTTGCTGTCTGCCTTCCATCCTTCACGACAGTCGGCCGCATGGCCCGTCCGTCCGTCAGTGACGATAGAATGGATTCGGATAGAAAATGAAGCTGCCTTTGGCTGCAAGTTCGGTCACGGTGCTGGTGATGGCTTCCTGCATGCGACGGTGCAGCTCGGCAACCGCATCGTCGATCGAGCCGGCATAGGCATGCAGACCCAGCGCCTCCGGCACTCGGATATAGGCGCAACGCGGCCCGGCCGGCTGCGGAATGAACCGGTTCATCGTGTCACGCAGTCCGCCCCGGCAATAGTCGTTGCGGATACGCTTCAGATGTTCGGCGATCTCCTCCTGGGTGATGCGCGGGTTGGCCGAGGCCCAGGGCCCGATGCGTTGCAGCCTCTGAACAGTGTCAGCAAGCGTGCGGACCTGGGTTTGCCCTTCGGCGTCGCCGGTGTTTTCGCGCTGCCAGCGACGTACCCGCCGCAGAAGCTCGGTGGTGTCGGTGATGGCAGCTTCGGGTGAGATACTTTCGCCGAGCCGGCGGCCGAGTTCGGTGACCAACCCCTGCTGGCGCCCGGCATAGGTCGCACCTTCGTCTGACGGCATGCCCCACGCGGCTTCGTCGCGGGTCAGCAGCGTCGAATAGATATGGTGGACGCGCTGCGGCAGCGTGTCGGTCGCGTGGCGTTCTATGTTGAGGCTTTTCTCAACATAGGCGCATTCCTTCGTCAGCGCCGCTTCGACATTCCTGGTGAAGGCAAGCTTCCAGACGACAGGGGCGATCCAGACCTTGAAATCGGGGGCCGTGGCCCGACCGCGCTTGAGGGCCTCGAGCCCCATCTCGACGGCACCCGGCAGCAACGGCGCAACGATGTTGGCATGCCAGCCGACGCCCCCTTCGGGATGCAGCAGTACTCCATGGCCTTTCAAGGCCCAGGCGACGGAATGTTCCTTGGCTGCCCCGCTGTTGCCGGGAATCTGGGCGATCAGATTGTTGGCCAGCCAGAATTTCTGCATCAGCCGGCCAAGACCGTTGACGACACCATTCGTCGCCCATGAGGCCGCGAGCGGGCTGACCTGCGACACGATCTCCTTGTCGATCATCCAGTCGGTGAAAAACTCGGGATGATTGGGCGTGATGAAGGTCGCCTTCCCCGCCCCGCAACTGGCCTTCAACCGCTCGAGGTCGGCGTCGGGAAAGTCGATGTGGCGGACATTGGCGACGCCACGCAGACCGGCCAGGCGGTTGAACGGCAACAGATCACGAAATCCGGGAATGCCGCGCAGCATGACGATCCGGTTGACGGATGTCATGGCCCTGATCAGTGCCGGGTTGGGCCGCGGCGCCACGAAGACATCGATCTTGCTCAAGCTGCTCCCCCTTGCGCCTGGACGCTGGAGAAGAAGTTGAGAGACGATTGCGGCGCGTTCAAGTCGTTCGTCACGACCACGCCGTGTCGCGGTTAATCAACCGGCCGGATGAAGCCCTATTTTGCCGGACAGGGTTTCGTCTGGTCGAACAGCGACAGGTTGACCAGCTTGCCGGTCATCGAAAAGTCGCCATAGTCCATGACAAGATCGCGGGTGATGCCGTTCTCATGCAGCTTGAAGCTGATGCGGTATTCCGGCACCTCTTCGCCTGTCTTGTCGGTGTCGTCGAAATAGGCGATGTCGACCGGCCAGTATTTGTCGGTGGCGAGCTTCGCCAGTGCCGGAGCCTCCGGGTCGGCCTTGTCGGAATCGGTTTTCTTGCCGACGACGACGGTGGTGGTCATCACCTTGTTGGCGTCTTCGGAACCGTCGAACAGGTTGGTTTCGTAGAAGTTCTCGCCCTTTTCGGCCTTGCCGATCAGTTCGACCAGATGCTGGGTCGGGAATTGGGTGGTAGCCAACTCGACGCTGTTCTTTTCAGGCTTGTCGATATCGACCTTCAGGCCCTTGGTCTCTTTCGTGGCGACGCCCTTGACCTCCTTGTCGAGGTTCTGGTCGACGAAGGACTTTGTCACGAATGAGAAGGTCTTGCCTTCGGCGTCCTCGAAAGTGGTCGTCTGCTGATCCGTCAGCCTGGTGTTGTCGGCAGTGACAATCTGGGTGACGAAGCGGAATTTCACCGTATAGCCTTCGCAGGCCGAGCCGTTGAACTCATAGACCATGCGGCCGGATATGCCTGTGATGCCGGACTGATCGGACGCCTTCTTGAGGGTAAGGTCGTAAACGGCGCGGTGGGCTTGCAGCGCCGGCACGGCAAAGGCTGGGCCTATCGAGAAGACCCCCGACAACAGAACGGCATGGAATGCAAAGCGCGTTGCGCGCATGAGGTACTCCGATCGTCGCGGCTGATGGCAAGCCGCAGGGAAAGATGGTCCAGCTTAAAAAAAGTCGTGGCGGAAGCGAGGCAAAAATAGCAATTTCGGCCCGGCCCGCGCGGCGTCACCAAGCAATAGGGAAATACCATGAGTGAAACAATCGAAAAGCGGCTAAGCGATCTGGGCGTGGCGCTTCCTGTCGCCGCCGCGCCCGCCGCCAACTACGTGCCCTATTGCAGAACCGGCAATTTGCTGTTCACCGCCGGCCAATTGCCGCTCAAGGACGGCAAGCTGCAGGCGAGCGGCCTGCTTGGCCGCGATGTCGACACGGCAGGCGGCAAGGACGCGGCAAAGTACTGCGCGATCAACATCCTGGCACAGGCCAAGGCAGCGCTCGGCGACCTCGAGAAGATCCGCCGGCTGGTGAAGATCACCGTTTTCGTCGCCTCGACACCTGAGTTTGTCGAGCAGCATCTGGTTGCCAACGGCGCCTCCGACTTCCTGGTCGCGGCACTTGGCGAACGCGGCAAGCATGCCCGTTCCGCCGTCGGCACCGCCTGCCTGCCGCTTAATGCCGCAGTGGAAATCGAAGCCATCTTCGAAGTCGAATGAGCCAGGGGATAGATATGACCGACCTATCCTGGCTGACCGCCCGGCCCGTCGCCCATCGCGGTTTCCACGACATGAACAAGACGCGCTGGGAAAACACGCTTTCCGCTTTCGCGGCGGCGGCCGAGCGCGGCTATGCGATCGAATGCGACGTGCACCTGTCGTCGGATGGCGTTCCCGTGATCATTCATGACGACGATTTGCAAAGGCTGACCGGCCAGGACGGTTTCGTCTGGCAACGCACCGCGGCGGAACTTGTGACGCTCAAGATCGGCGGCACATCGGACCACCTGCCGACGCTGCAGGAAGCGCTCGACCTGGTTGACGGCCGCGTGCCGATGGTTGTCGAGCTGAAAGGGATTCCCGGTCGTGACGAAGGCCTGGTGGCCAGCGTCGGCAAGATGCTCAAGCGCTACAACGGCAAAGCCGCGATCATGTCGTTCGACCACTGGCTGATCCGCGATTTCCCGAAACATGCACCGGGCATTCCGGGTGGCCTGACCGCCTACGGCAAGGACGTCAAGCTGATCGAGGCGCATTTCGCCATGCTGGCGCACGAGATCGCCTTCACTTCCTATGCCGCCGGCGACCTGCCGAACCGGTTCGTCAGCTTCGTGCGTGAAAAGCTGAAAATGCCTGTCATCACCTGGACCGTGCATGACCAGCCCGCGGTCGACCTGACCTTCAGATATGCCGACCAGATGACGTTCGAGGGCTTTGAACCCGATCTGGTCAAAGTCGCCTGAAGTCGAGTGTCTGAAACGTGACTTGTACCAAGCCGGACGGAGCTTAAATAAGCCTCATGGATCAAGGCGACGAGGGCGATGGCCAGACAGCAAATGCGGACTATTCGATCCGCGTCGCCGCTGGCATTGGCGCTTTCACCCCAGAGGAATGGAACAGCTTTGCCGGAACGACGCGCGGCGATGCAGAAACCAATTACAATCCTTTGGTTTCCTTCGCTTTTCTGAGCGCGCTTGAGGATTCCGGATGCGCCGTGCGGCGCACCGGTTGGCAGGGCCACCACCTCAGGCTGGAGGATGGGCAAGGCAGATTGCTGGGCGCGGTGCCCTGCTATCTCAAATCGCACAGCCAGGGCGAATATGTGTTCGACCATGGCTGGTCGGATGCATTCGAGCGCGCCGGTGGCCGCTACTATCCGAAACTGCAAAGTGCTGTGCCATTCTCCCCGGTCACCGGCCCTCGCCTGCTGGTCACCAGGGGCGAGGATATTGTCACCGTGAAGGCCGGTTTGGCGGCAGGCCTGAAAGCGGTGACGCAAAAACTCGGTGTCTCTTCCGCGCATGTCACCTTCGCGCAGGAGGGCGACGTGGAGGTGCTGGAGGCGGCAGGATTCCTGCATCGCACCGACCAGCAATTCCATTTCTTCAACGAAGGCTTTTCAACCTATGACGACTTCCTCGCCACCCTAGCCTCGCGCAAGCGAAAGGCGATGAAGAAGGAAAGGCGCGAAGCGCTTGCCAACGGCATTTCGATCGACCGGCTGACCGGCAAGGATCTCACCGAGAAGGCCTGGGACGATTTTTTCGCCTTCTACATGGACACCGGCAGCCGCAAATGGGGCCGCCCCTATCTCAACCGCCAATTCTTCTCGCTGATCGGCGAACGCATGGCCGACGACATCCTGCTGGTGATGGCCAGGCGCAACGGGCGCTATATTGCCGGCGCCATCAACTTCATTGGCTCCGACGCACTCTATGGCCGCAACTGGGGCTGCATCGAGGACCATCCTTTCCTGCATTTCGAGGTCTGCTACCATCAGGCGATCGACTTCGCCATCGAACGCAAACTGAAGGTGGTCGAGGCGGGCGCGCAGGGCGAGCACAAGCTGGCGCGCGGCTACCGGCCGGTGATCATGCATTCCGCGCACTACATCGCGCACCCTGGCCTGCGCAACGCCGTCGCCGACTATCTCAGGCGCGAGCGGCAAGAGGTGGAGCGGATGAGCGAATATCTCGAAGAGCACACCCCTTTCCGAAAGGATCTGGAGGAGTAGCAACAGGGCCGCCCTGATGAGCAGGGTCGACTTCGCCCGATCGTCTTGCCGACTTTCGACGCCTTCGCTACACGAAAGGCACAATCCGGAGCGTTCGCCATGGCCGAGGCCGCCTATGACACCGACAACATCTTCGCAAAGATCCTGCGCGGCGAAATTCCCTCGCAGCGCGTCTACGAGGACGAAGCGGTCATAGCCTTCATGGATGTGATGCCACAGGGTCCCGGCCATACGCTGGTGGTGCCGAAGGCGCCGTCGCGCAACTTGCTCGACGCCGATCCATCAATTTTTGGCCCGCTTTTCACCGTCGTTCAGAAAGTGGCGCTGGCTGTGAAAAAGGCCTTCGGCGCCGACGGCGTCACGGTCCTGCAATTCAATGAGCCAGCCTCGGGGCAGACCGTCTATCATCTGCATGTACATGTCATCCCCCGCTTCGACGGCATTCCCCTGAAGCCTCACACGGGCGGGGATGGAAAAACCGGAGGTGCTGGCCGAAAATGCCGGCAAGATACGGTCGGCACTGCAAAGCTGACGCCGCAGTCACCTACAGACTGGAAAGCAGTTTAGCCGGCCGGGGTCTGGGCCAGTTGCTCAATGGCGCTTGGCCGAGCGATGCCTTGCTCCAGCCGCCGGCGGATTGTGTCCGCGCACTGTACGGGGCTCAAAAGCGAAGTGTCGACTTCCAGGTCGTACACGCCTGAACGGTGTACCTCTTCCTGCCACAGACGCACGGGCAATGGCGCGGGATCGTCAGGTGAGGCGGTCACATATCCCTTGTCCGCCGCGCTGGCGGCTCGCCTCTCCATGATGATTTCGATCGGGCAGCGAACGCCTACAAGCAGCACCGGCAGGCCGGCGAGACGGCGGGCGCAATCGACCAGGCAGTTGAGGGGTTTCGAATAGGCATCGTGGTGGCCGACATCCGCAACGACATTCAGCCCCAGCCGGCTGTGAGCGGCTATCGATTCGTAGAGCGCTGCGTATAGTCCGGGCACGACGCTTTCGAGATCCGGCCGCTCGCCACCCGGCCGCAACCCAATTCCAGGCCGATAGCGTGCCGGCGTGGCCTGCTCGTAAACGTCGACACCGAGATTGATCCAGACGCCATCGAAACTCTCCTGAATAGCTCTGGCGATGCTTGATTTTCCCGATCGCGGCGCGCCGTTCAGGATGATGATCTGGCCGGCCATGCGTCACCTCGTGTTCCAATGAAAAAAGCCCCGTTTCCGGGGCTTTTTCGACTTTCGTAAGGCTCAGTTCTTTCGGGGCAGTTGCGGCACGAGGCTGCGCTTGCCGCCGTCCTTGCCCTTGGCCTCGGGCTTCTGCGCCACCAGCTTCTTGGCCGCGGGCTTTTTCGCCACGACCTTTCTGGGCTTCGGGGTTTCTTCCGGCTCTTCCTTCTTGGGCTTCACCGGCGCCTCGTCGGCGAGCGATTCGAGCTTCAGGCCGGTCTCGCCGGTTTCCTTCTTCTCGACGGTGACACGCACCGTGCCGCCCTTCTTGAGCTTGCCGAACAGCACCTCGTCGGCCAACGGCTTCTTGATGTGCTCCTGGATGACCCGGCCGAGCGGCCGCGCGCCCATGCGCTCATCATAGCCCTTGTCTGCGAGCCAGGCGATCGCATCCGCCGACAGGTCGAAGGTGACGCCACGCTCGGAAAGCTGGGCCTCAAGCTGCATGACGAACTTCTGCACCACCTGATGGATGACCGGCACCGGCAGCGAGCCGAACGGGATGATCGCATCGAGACGGTTGCGGAATTCCGGCGTGAACAGCCGGTTGATCGCCTCGACATCGTCGCCTTCGCGCTTGGTCGAACCGAAACCGATCGCCGCGCGCTGAGCATCCGACGCGCCCGCATTGGTGGTCATGATCAGGATCACATTGCGGAAGTCGATCTGCTTGCCGTTATGGTCGGTCAGCTTGCCGTGGTCCATGACCTGCAACAGGATGTTGAACAGGTCCGGATGCGCCTTCTCGACTTCGTCCAGCAACAGCACGCAATGCGGATGCTGGTCGACGCCGTCGGTCAAAAGACCGCCCTGGTCGAAGCCGACATAGCCGGGAGGCGCGCCGATCAGCCGCGACACGGTGTGGCGTTCCATATATTCCGACATGTCGAAGCGGATCAGCTCGACGCCGAGCGACGCGGCCAACTGCTTGGCCACTTCGGTCTTGCCGACGCCGGTCGGGCCGGAGAACAGGTAGGAGCCGATCGGCTTCTCCGGTTCGCGCAGTCCGGCACGTGCCAGCTTGATCGCCGAGGTCAGCGCACTGATTGCGGTGTCCTGGCCATAGACGACGCGCTTCAGCTCGATATCGAGGCCTTGCAGCACCTTCTCGTCGTCGGCCGAAACCGTCTTCGGCGGGATGCGGGCCATGGTGGCGATCGTCGCCTCGATCTCCTTGATGCCGATGGTCTTCTTGCGCTTGGCTTCCGGCACCAGCATCTGCGAGGCGCCGGTCTCGTCGATCACGTCGATCGCCTTGTCCGGCAGCTTGCGGTCGTTGATGTAGCGTGCCGACAGTTCCACCGAGGCCTTGATCGCCTCGTTGGTGAACTTCACCTTGTGGAACTCCTCATAATAGGGCTTGAGGCCCTTCATGATCTCGATGGCGTCCTCGATGGTCGGCTCGTTGACGTCGATCTTCTGGAAGCGCCGCACCAGGGCACGGTCCTTCTCGAAGAACTGGCGGAATTCCTTGTAGGTGGTCGAGCCGATGCAGCGGATCGCACCCGACGACAAGGCCGGCTTCAACAGGTTGGACGCGTCCATGGCGCCGCCCGATGTGGCCCCTGCCCCGATCACCGTGTGGATCTCGTCGATGAACAGCACGGCACCTGGATAATCCTCGAGCTCCTTGACGACCTGCTTCAGCCGTTCCTCGAAATCGCCGCGATAGCGCGTGCCGGCGAGCAGCGTGCCCATGTCGAGCGCGAAGATGGTGGCATTGTGCAGCACTTCGGGAACGTCGCCCTCGACGATGCGCTTGGCCAGGCCTTCGGCGATTGCCGTCTTGCCGACGCCGGGGTCGCCGACATAGAGCGGGTTGTTCTTGGAGCGGCGGCACAGCACCTGGATGGTGCGGTTGATCTCGGACTCGCGGCCGATCAGCGGGTCGATCTTGCCGGCCTTGGCCTTGTTGTTGAGGTTGACGCAATAAGCCGTCAGCGCGTCCTGCTGCTGCTTCTTCTTGCCGCCTTCCTCTTGCGGCTCGGCGCCGTTCTGGCCGCCCTGCTCGTCATCGGCGCCGCGCGGCGGGCGTGTCTCCGACGCGCCCGGACGCTTGGCAATGCCGTGCGAGATGTAGTTGACCGCGTCGTAGCGGGTCATCTGCTGTTCCTGCAGGAAATAGGCGGCATGGCTCTCGCGCTCGGCGAAGATGGCGACGAGCACGTTGGCGCCCGACACTTCCTCGCGGCCCGACGACTGGACATGGATCACCGCGCGCTGGATGACGCGCTGGAAACCGGCCGTCGGCTTGGAGTCCTCGTCGTAACCGGTGACGAGGTTGTCGAGCTCGGTGTCGATATAGGTGAGAACCGTGTGCTTGAGCTCATCGAGATCGACATTGCAGGCGCGCATGACGGCGGCCGCCTCGGTGTCGTCGATGAGCGCGAGCAGCAAATGTTCAAGGGTTGCATATTCATGGTGCCGCTCATTGGCGAGCGTCAGCGCCTGGTGAAGCGCCTTTTCCAGGCCTTGGGAGAAAGCCGGCATGTTACCTCACTTCTTCTCCATCACGCATTGCAGCGGATGCTGATTCTGTCGGGCGAAATCCATGACCTGGGACACTTTGGTCTCGGCCACCTCGAATGTATAGACCCCGCACTCGCCCACTCCATGATTGTGAACATGAAGCATGATGCGTGTGGCGGCTTCGCGGTCCTTCTGGAAAAAACGCTCCAGCACGTGAACCACGAACTCCATGGGCGTGTAGTCGTCGTTGAGGATGAGGACCCGATAAAGGCTGGGCTTCTTGGTTTTGGTTTTGGTGCGCGTAATGACGGCCGTCCCACGGCCGGCCTCATTGCCGTTGCCGTCGCCGTTTTGCATCCGCGCCACGTGTCTCGTGGCAGTCAAACCGATCGTCACGTATTCCTGCCTCTTTCGAATCCCCATGCGAGTTCGACATGTAGGTGTTCGATGGACGATTTTAAGCCCTTCTGGTTAGCTGACAATATGGCTAGGTGACCAAACTTGGACGATTTTCGCAATCGTGAAGGCGCGCGAGGCCCTGGAGCGGAAATCGGCATGAAAAAACCCGGCCGCGTTTCCGCAGCCGGGTTTTGGCCCGGACCCAAAGGGCCGGATTTGGGTCATATCAGGCGAAATGACTTCGCCCGGGCGAAATTACTTCGCCTTGGCAACGATCGATTCGAACGGCTTGTAGGCTTCCTTGGCGAGTTCGGCATAGAGGTCGCCAATCTTGGTGGCCTCGGCAACGAACGCCTCGTAGGATTGCTTGGCGTAATCCGACTGGATCTCGATCGCCTTTTCCAGTGACTTGGCCGAAAACAGCTTCTCCACGGTGGCGCTGCCGGCTTCAAAACTCTTCTTGGTATATTCGCCAGCCTCGGTCGCGATCGCCTGCGCGCCCTTGGAGAGCGACGCGAAGCTCTTCAATCCGGTGTCGGCGAACTCTTTGCCGTATTTGCTGAAGTCCTCATAGGTCTGGGTCATTTCACGATTCCCTTGACGGTTGAGGCGTCCTTCTTCGGGGCGCCCTTGTGCAATGCAAGATAATATATTGTGCGTCGCACAAAAGTCAATATTTCACTGGCGTGCGAACCCGCCTGCGCAGCCAATGGCTAAAAATCGAATAAAGAGAGCTTCAAGCCCGAAGAAAATGGTGAACGCGGCGGTTACCATAAACGGATTGGTAACGCTGCCCCGGTAGCTTGGCCGGAAGCGAGGCAGGACCCTTTGCCGCCTCCAGCGCAACGAAGAAATTCAAGGGAAGTACCAGTGCGTAAGGCGTTGTTGGGCATCGTTTCCAAATCCACCTCCCCTCTCAAGACGATAATGATCATCGCCATGGCGATGGCTTTCGTTTGTGGCGACGTCGTCTCGTCGCTGGCGGCCAGGCAGGCAGCCATTGTCGTGGACGCCAAGACTGGCAAGGTGCTCTACTCCGCGGACGCCAACGGCAGGCGCTATCCGGCATCGCTGACCAAGATGATGACGCTTTATCTGACCTTCGAAGCGATGGCGAAGGGCAAGATCAGCAGGAACTCGCCAGTCGTGTTTTCGGCCCATGCATCCGCCGAGGCGCCGACGAAACTCGGGGTGAAGCCGGGCGGTTCTGTCACGGTCGAGACCGCGATCCTGTCGATCGTTACCAAGTCGGCGAATGACTCGGCCACCGCGCTCGGTGAAATGCTCGGCGGCGATGAACCCACTTTTGCCCGCATGATGACCGCCAAGGCGCGGGCGCTGGGCATGAACGGCACCGTGTTCCGAAACGCGAATGGCCTGCCCGACCCCGGCCAGTTCACCACCGCGCGCGACATGGCCACGCTTGGCATCGCTCTCAGGGAGCACTTCCCGCAGTATTACGGCTATTTCTCGCAGCGTTCCTTTCTCTATGGCCGCCAGCGCATCAACGGCCACAACCGTCTGCTCGGGCGCATCAAGGGCGTCGACGGCATCAAGACGGGCTACACCCGCGCCTCAGGCTTCAACCTCGTTTCGTCGGTTTCCGACGGCAATCGCCGCATCGTCGGCGTGGTCATGGGCGGCACCTCCGGCGGCAGCCGCGACAATCAGATGGCCAACTTGATCAACACCTATATGCCGAGGGCTTCGACCCGCGGCGGCGGCGATCTGGTCGCCAAGGCCAGTGGCAACAACCCGATCACCGCCCTTGCCAAGGTGCTCCTGCCCAAGCACGACGCGCCGACGCCGGACGACAAACCGATGGTCGAAGACGATGCCGTGGCGTCCAACGACGATCCGACGTCTGCGGACGCGACCGACGAGCAGACAACGGCCGCAGTCGAGGAGACAGCGCCCGTCGTCAAGACCAGGAAGGTCAAGACCGTCATCGTGTCGGCCCCTCAAATTGCCACGGCCCAGGTCGTCGCTGCCTATGCCGAGCCAACTCCGGCGGCTGTCGACCCGGTCAACACAGCGTCGGTACCGTCGGGCTGGGCCATTCAGGTCGCCTCGTCGCCAAAGCAGTCCGAAGCCCAGGCCTTCCTCGACAAGACCACCAAGCAGGCACCCAAGGTGCTTGCCGACGCGTCCGGCTTCACCGTCGCCTTCGACAAGGACGGCGTCACCTACTACCGCGCCCGCTTCGGCGGCTTTGGTTCGAAGACCGCGGCCTGGAAGGCCTGCACCGCTTTGAAGAAGAAGAACATCGAGTGCTACGCCGTCCAGCAGTAGGACGGCGTGGAAGTCATCTCCCGGAAAAGTTCTGCATCGAAGGAGACTAGTTGTGATTGGAGAGCAAGACGTCCTTGGCTTCGTTAATCCGCGCCGCCAGGAAAGACGTGCCGCCGATATCGGGGTGCAGGCGCTGCATCAGGCGGCGGTGCGCCTTGCGGACATCCGCCGCGGCGGCCCCCGCTTCAAGACCAAGGACCTTGTAGGCCTCCTCCTTAGTCATGGCGCCCGAACCTGGCGCAACACCCAGCCCTTCGCCACCGTTCGTCTCAGTGTTTTTGCGCCAGACGGGAAATCTGCCGTCAAGATACGTCTCTAGCAACTGCCGGCTCTCCGGATCGCCGGAGAGTTCCCGGTAGAGATGTTGCAACTCCGCCAACCCCATCGCGCCAAGCATCTTGCCTTCGTGGCGGCCAGCCAGGACCAGTCCTTCGAGGCCGCCGGTATCGTGATCGAGCTCCATCTCCAATGCTGCGGTGCGCACCGTCGACCGCTTGCCCGGCGCGAGCTTTGCCGTTGGCCGCTTCATCCGCATGGAACCATACCAGGCGATTGCCGCCGACAGAATTATGCCCCCGATGCCTTCGCGCCCGACCACAACCATGGCGATGCCGACCAGCCCCAGAAGGACCGGCCCGAGTGTCTTCATGCCGCTGGCCAGTTTTGCCGGGTCGGCGCGGAGGAAGATCGTGGCCGCGCCGAGAAGCACCAAAAGCAATGCTACCAATGCGATGATTGCGCCCATCAGTCCCCGCCACCCCGCAAATGCTCGATCATCAGCCGGTCTTCCGGCCTGCCTCTGGCCTCAAGCGCCTTCAGCCCGCCGGTTGCAAACACCGCAACCGCCGAAAGCAGTCCTGCCAGAGTCGCGGCAGCCCGCCGATCAAATCGGAACCAAGCCCCTTTGGACAACCGCGTGATTTCCTTAAACGCCTTTTCTGCGCCGGAATCATGACCTTCCTGGAAGACGAAGACAGGAACACCATGCAGGCCGAGGCTGCCGGCCTTTTCGGCCAGATCGTCGATATCCTCTTCCATCGCATCGCCGATATAGACCAGCGCATTGACCTTGGCGGCAGCCGTCTGTTTCAGCGCATGCGCCAACACCTTGCCGATCTGGGTGTGACCGCTGCGGCATTCGATCCGCGTCATCAGCTGCTTCAAGGCATTGGTGTCGCTCACGAAAGCGGACGAACGGCACTCGCCGAGACCGCGAAAATAAACCAGTTGCACGCCGAGGGTTCCGGCCTTGCCGACAGCGTCGAACATCTGGCCCTGCAGCGTGCAGGCCAGATCCCAGGTCGGCTGGCGGCTCATCGTCGCGTCGAGGGCAAGGATCAGCCTGCCCGAGCCGGTCGCCGACGCGGCAAGTATCCTCGCCTGACGAATGAAGGCGTCGATCTCGCCGGCGTTGGATTGAGGCTTGATCGGCGCAGGATTGGCCCTCGCGGGCACGGGCTGCTTCTTGTCGCTCATGAAAACAAGATGTGGCGTTGTTACATCGCTTGCAAGCCCCACACCGGGTGGCACAAAGGGCCAGACGATGAGGCCACCTGGGGTCAGAGCAGACCGAGATCGGCAAGCTCGCGCCTGAGTTTCGGCGGCATCTCGATCAGCCCGGCTTTGCCCTTGCCGAGATCGAGCGGCGCGTCCGCCGGCTTCAGATAGCGCCAGCCCTGAAAAGCCCGGCGCGGCTGCCAGTCAGTGCGAACAACCTCGGGGTCGAGAATCAGGTGGCAGCGGCCGATGCCTTCACCGTCGGTGAACGGCCGGATCTCGGTGATAAGCTGGCGGCACTGCACGTTGCCCTTGATCACCCAGTAAAGCGAACCGCCATCGGTAACCTCGGCGCCGCGCGTCGGCATCATGCGGGTGGTGTGGTATTGCTCGACCGGCTCACCGGCGCGCCGCCGCTCGTCGAGGCGGAAGGCGATCCACTCTTCGAGATCCTCGACGCTGTCGCAGCCGACACAGAGTTTTATGAGATTGAGAGACATCGCTTAAGGTTTAGTCCCGCGCGCGGAGGCGTCAACGGCCTGATCGACTTCTCCACAGTACCAAGCCACAAACGGGCCTCTCAGCACTCCACGACATTGACGGCGAGCCCGCCAAGGCTGGTTTCCTTGTACTTCTCGTTCATGTCGAGGCCGGTCTGGCGCATTGTCTCGATCGCTGCGTCGAGCGGCACGAAATGGATGCCGTCGCCCTTGATGGCCAGCGACGCGGCGGTCACCGCCTTGACGGCGCCCAGCGCATTGCGCTCGATGCACGGCACCTGAACCAGCCCGCCGACCGGATCGCAGGTCATGCCGAGATGATGTTCGAGCGCGATCTCGGCGGCATTCTCGACCTGTTCGGGCGTGCCGCCCATGACGGCGCACAGGCCGGCCGCGGCCATCGCCGATGCGGACCCGACCTCGCCCTGGCAGCCGACCTCGGCGCCCGAGATCGAGGCATTGGTCTTGATGATGCCGCCGACGGCTGCGGCCGTCAGCAGGAAATCGCGGATGCTCGGCTGGTCGGCCTCGGGATGGAAATGCAGCCAGTAGCGCAGCACCGCCGGCAGCGTGCCGGCCGCGCCATTGGTCGGCGCGGTGACGACGCGGCCGCCGGCGGCATTCTCCTCGTTCACCGCCATGGCGTAGATCGACAGCCAGTCATTGGCGAGCAAGGGATTGGGCTTGTTCTGCTGCCACTGCTCCTGCAGCTTGTCGTGCAGCATGCGCGCGCGCCGGCGCACCTTCAGCCCGCCCGGCATGATGCCATCCTGTGACAGGCCGCGTTCGATGCAGCCCTTCATGGCGCTCCAGATGCCGTCGAGGCCGGCGTCGAGCTCCTCGCGCGACATCTGCGTCTCCTCGTTGACGCGTTTCATATCGGCGATGGAAAGCCCGCTTTTGCCGGCCATGGCCAGCATCTCGACCGCATTCTTGAACGGATAAGGCACTTTCTTGCCTTCAGTCGTCACCGACCCCTTGGCCTTCATCCGCTGCAGTTCTTCTTCCGAAACCACGAAGCCGCCGCCGATCGAATAATAGATGCGCTTGAGCAGCAGGCGGCCGCCAGCGTCATAGGCGTAGAACGCCATACCGTTGGCGTGACCGGTGAGCGGCGTCTTGCGGTCCAGCACCAGATCAGTGGCCGGGTCGAAGCGATAGGAGGGATGGCCGGGCGGCGAAATGCGCTTTTCGGCGGTGATCCGGCTGGCAATGCCATCGGCCTGATCGGGATCGACTGTCTGCGGCGTCAGACCGGCAAGGCCGAGGATGACGGCGCGATCACTGCCGTGGCCGATGCCGGTGTAGGCGAGTGACCCGTGCAGGCTGGCGCCAAGCCGGTCGACCTTCACACCCGCCGGACGCGGCCAGTCATTTCCCGCGACCTCGTCGAGAAACCGCGCAGCGGCGGTCATCGGCCCCATCGTGTGCGAACTCGAGGGTCCTATGCCGATCTTGAACAGGTCGAAAACCGAAAGGAACACGCGGCGTTGTCTCCTGGAGTCAGGTCGAGGACTACATATAGGAATTCCCAGGATGTTTCCGCTCTTTTGGAAATCGCGGCGCTGCACCCGCCGACCTTGTTTGCTCCGGCAGCGACATTGGTGCCGATCGCTGTATGCGGACATCGAAGCGAGGGCGCTGAATGTGATAAATTCAGACCATGGGCGATTCCCTCGATCTTTCGACAGCCGATCTCGCGGCGCTGGCCTTCTTTCTCGTCGCGTGGCTGCTGCACACATTCGCCTCCGACGGCAAGCTTGTCAGCCGCGTGTCGCTGACGACGGCGATGAATGCACAGCGGCAAGCCTGGATGCGGACCATGGCCGAGCGCGAGATCCGCATCGTCGACACCGCCATCATGAGCGGCCTGCAGCAAGGCACCGCCTTCTTTGCCTCCAGCTCATTGATCGCGATCGGCGGCTGCTTTGCCTTGCTCGGCGCGTCTGACCGGGTCCTTGAAGTGCTGAGCGACCTGCCCCTGGGTGGCGCGCCGTCGCGCGCGGCCTTTCAGATAAAGGTGTTCGGGCTGGTGCTGATCCTGGCGTTTTCGTTCTTCAAATTCGGCTGGGCGTACCGGCTGTTCAACTATTGCACGATCCTGATCGGCGCCGTGCCGATCCCGCATGGCGAAGCCTCACGCAATCCCGTCACCGAAACGGCGGTGTGGCGTGCGGCACAGATGAACATGCTCGCCGGAAAGCACTTCAACTCCGGCCTGCGCGGCGTGTTCTTCTCGATCGGTTATCTCGGCTGGTTCGTCGACCCCACGGTGTTCGTGTTGTCGACGCTGTTGCTGCTGGCCGTGCTGGTGCGGCGCCAGTTCTTCTCGGCGGCCAGACAGGCGGTGATCGGTCAGCCGCCCGGAAAAGGCTGATCGATCCGCCCTGACAGCCAGTAGGCGATCAAACCGATCCATTCGCGGATGGCCGTGGCGGTGGCCTGCAGCGAATCGGCTGGATTGTCGCGGAACAGGCCGATGCCTTCCCGTCCTGATGTACGGTAGTCGACCGGCCAGGGAACGGTCGCAAAGCCGGCCTTGTCGAACAGCGCCTTGGCGCGCGGCATATGGAAGGCCGAGGTCACCAGCAGCCAGGTCTCGCCGGGCTTGGGCGTTACCAGTTCCTTGGTGAACACCGCATTCTCATAGGTGTTGCGGGATTTGTTTTCGAGTATCAGGCGATCGGCCGTCACACCAAGCGCGGTGAGCAGACGGGGCGCGGTGGTGGCGTCGCCCTCACCTTCGAGAAACAACTCGCCGGTGCCGCCGGAAACGATCACCTTTGCAGTCGGGAAGCGCCGGGCCAGAATAGCGGTCTCGACCATGCGGTCGCCGCCGCTGTTCAACTCATAGCCGCCGCGCACCAGATTGATGGCGCCCTCGAAGCCGCCACCGAGCACGACGATGCCATCGACCTTTTCCGGCAGCGGCGGGCGTTGAAAGCGCTCCTCGAGCGGGTTGAGCATCATGGCGCCGAGCGAAGTCCAGGCCGACAACGCAAGGATCAGAAATGCCAGCACGCTGCCTGTGGCGGCAAGCCGCCGCCGGCCGATCATGGCCGCGAGCAGTCCGGCCAGCAGTAGGAAGATCGCCAGATTGAGCGGCTGGACGAAGAACCAGAAAATCTTGGAAAGATAGAAGAACATTGGCTGCCTATCGTCGGCTCGAATTCTCACGACCGATGAAGTGCTCGACGGCACTCGTCACAGCCTCGGCCTCGGCCCGACTCAACTCCCTGCCGAAAACAAGGACGCCGTTAGTGTTGGTCAACCTGATAACTTCCGACAGACCCGCTTCATCCGTTGGATAGGTATGGTCGAGGATTTCGGCCTCAAGGTGCCCTTTCAAAGGCAATGACGAACGATTTCGCAAAAAACCCCTGACGTCGCGCACGGCTGCGGCGTTGGTTAGCCGCAGGGTTTCGTTGCCGAATACCAGCCAGATGAAATCCTTGCCGAGGAAATAGGTGAAGAGGGCAATGATCGCCGTGAACGACAGCAGTCCGAGAGTGCCGCTGGCGACGGTTGCGGGCGACGTGTCGGTCAATCCCATGTAGCCGGTGTAGGCAACGATCCCGGCCCCAATCAGGACGAAGCCCGTCCTGAAATCCGAGGTGCGTGGTGGGTTGGTTATCAGCAGTTCGTCTCCCGTCTCGACGATGGAAATGCGAGACGGCGGCGGCATGCTACCACCATTTCTCCGGCTGGAAAGTGCCTGCGGCCTGCTCGATGACGGCAGCGGTCTGAAACAGGGTTTCCTCATCGAACGGCCGGCCGATCAGTTGCAGCCCGAGCGGCAGGCCCTTGGCGTCGAGCCCGGCGGGCACGGCGATCCCCGGCAGGCCGGCCATGTTCACGGTGACCGTGAAGATGTCGTTCAGGTACATCTTGACCGGATCGGCAGCCATGTCCTCGTCGGCGATGCCGAAGGCGGCGGACGGCGTTGCCGGGGTCAGGATGACATCGACGCCGGCGGCGAAGACAGTCTCGAAATCCCGCTTGATCAGATTGCGCACTTTCTGCGCCTGCAGATAGTAGGCGTCATAATAGCCGGCCGACAGCACATAGGTACCGATCATGATGCGGCGCTTGACCTCGCGGCCGAAACCGGCGGCGCGGGTCTTCTCATACATGTCGACGATATCCTTGCCCGGCACGCGCAATCCGTAGCGGACGCCATCATAGCGGGCGAGGTTGGACGAAGCCTCGGCGGGCGCCACGATGTAGTAGGCCGGCAGCGCGTATTTGGTGTGCGGCAGCGAAATGTCGACGATCTCGGCGCCGGCGTCCTTCAGCCAGGCAATGCCCTTCTGCCACAGTGCCTCGATCTCTTCGGGCATGCCGTCGACGCGGTATTCCCGGGGAATGCCGACTTTCATGCCCTTGATCGGCTTGCCGATCGCCGCTTCGTAGTCCGGCACCGGCCGGTCGACCGACGTCGTGTCCTTCGGATCGACGGACGCCATCGACTTCAGCAGGATCGCGGCATCGCGCACGTCACGGGCGATCGGCCCGGCCTGGTCGAGCGATGAGGCGAAGGCGACGATGCCCCAGCGCGAGCAGCGGCCATAGGTCGGCTTGATGCCGACCGTGCCGGTGAAGGCGGCCGGCTGGCGGATCGAGCCGCCAGTGTCCGTCGCCGTCGCGCCGGCGCACAGGAAGGCGGAGACTGCCGTGGCCGAACCGCCGGAAGAACCACCCGGCACCAGCTGCGCATTGTCCAGGCTGCGCGCGGTCTTGGTGCCGCCGGCCGAGACGAAGCCGCCATCGCCCTGATGCGTCGTCGGCATCACCACCGTGTCGAGGCGCGAACGCCGCCACGGATTGATGACCGGGCCATAGTAGGACGTCTCGTTGGACGAGCCCATGGCGAACTCGTCCATGTTGAGCTTGCCCAGCATGACGGCGCCGTCGGCCCACAGATTTGATGTAACGGTCGATTCGTAGCGCGGCTTGAACCCATCGAGCACATGGCTGCAGGCCTGGGTATGGACGCCTTCGGTGCCGAACAGGTCCTTGATGCCGAGCGGGATGCCTTCCAGCACACCGCCCTCGCCCTTGACCAGCCTTGCGTCGGACGCCTTGGCCATGTCGCGCGCCTTGTCGCCGGTCACTGCGACATAGGCATTGAGCGCGGGATTGGCGCGATCGATGGCCGAGAGATAGGCCTCGGTGATCTCGGTCGCGGTGATTTCCTTGCCGCGCAGCTTGGCGCGGGCCTGTGAAATCGTCAGCTGGGTCAGGTCGCTCATCAAAGGCTCTTTTCGTAAAACACCGACCACTCGGAATCGGGATAATCCAGCACCGGACCGCAGCGCGAAAACCCGGCACGTTCGTAGACGGCCCACGCCGCGGGATGACGATCGCCCGTCTCCAGCACCAGGCGCTTCAGCCCCTCATTGCGCGCCAGCGCCTCTACCCGCTCGACAATCCTGGCGCCGATCTTGCGGCCGCGATGCGAAGGCCGCGTGTACATGCGCTTGACCTCGCCGATGGCGCCGTCATGGCGCTTCAGCGCGCCGCAGCCAATGGCCAAGCCGTTGTCGCGGGCGATGAAAACGGTCGTGTCCTCACCGGCCATCTGCTCGACCGTCAGATGGTAGCAGTGCTCCGGCGGCGTCAGTTCGAGCAAGGTCTCGTTGAGTTCCTTGACCAGCCCGCGCACGTCGTCCTGCAGCGGCGTTTCAATGGCGATCTCGATTGCCATCGCCGACTTACTCCACGACCTTCGGCACGAGGAAGAAATTCTCTTCGGTCGCCGGCGCGTTGGCGACGATGTCGGCCGCCTTGCCGCCGTCGGTGACAACGTCCTGGCGCTTCTTCATCTCCATCGGCGTCACCGAGGTCATCGGCTCGACGCCGGAAACATCGACCTCGTTCAGCTGTTCGACGAAGCCCAGAATGGCGTTCAGCTCGCCGGTCATGCGCTCGGCATCTTCTTCGCTCACCGCGATGCGGGCGAGACGCGCGACGCGCTTCACTGTCTGAAGATCTACGGACATGTTTCTGCCTCGGGGAAAACCAGTTCGGGCTATAGCGGCGCCGCGCGCGCTGCGCAACATGCATCGTGCCGGGTGCCAAGCCTAAAGCGCGTCGAGTTTGAACGGATTCAAGCGACGCGCTTTAGGTCTTTGTTTTCATGCACGTCGTTCTCCCAAAAAAACCGGGACCACTTTTGGGCGACGTGCATTAGGCCGCGGTGCTCACCCGGTCCTTGGGGCGACGCAAAGGGTTGGGCAATTCGAAAACGCGCTGTTTTGCCGGACACATGCCGCACGCGTCCTCGTCCTCGAGCGCGGCGAATGCCCGCAATTCGGCCTTGGAGCAGCCCGGTTCAAGTGGCCGATAGGCGAGATAGGGATCCCATTTCTCGGAAAGGCGGTATTTCGCCTTCTGCATCGGCAGATAGGCCAGCGGTGCGCATTTCCAGATTTGCCCGTCATGCAGTTGTTTGCAGTGGCGAGCCGGGCAGATTTCCCAACTGGCGCGAGTGTCACCGTCCTCGAATGGCAACATGGCATTGCCAAAGCCCTCGTAGCGTCGGGTCCAGTTCCTGTCCGAAGGGCGTATCTCGAGCCGCAATTTGTGGTCCCGCTGCCATCCCTCCAGCAATTCGAAAACCGGCTTCAGCCTCTCCCGGTACTCCTCTGAATCATGATGGACCGACACGACCAGCCGTGCATCGGGATCGGCGGCAAGGATCGCCGGCAGCGACGGGTGACGATGCAGGAAGAAGCCGTTGCTGACAATCTCAATGTGGGCACGCGGCCAGTGCCGCCGCACCAGCCCGACAAAGCCCGGCAGTTGCGGATGAATGCTGGGCTCTCCTCCAAGCAGGCTGAAGCGCGTCACCGACACGCATCGGCTCCAGAGTCCCATCCAGCGGTCAGCCTCCTCGAGCGAGACGGTGCCGGCATGGGCATGATTGGAGTAGTGCGAGCAGCTTTCGCAGGACAGGTTGCAGCCATGCGCGACATGCAGTTCCAGTTTTCGGAACACAGGCCGCTCGCCGCGAAAAAGCGAACTGACACGTTGCAGCATCGTCATGGCAGGGCAACGCCATCGCACAGATAGTAGCTGCCACTGTTGCCGCTTGCCTCGCTTTCGTCGTCGACGGGCCGGACCGACACGAGATCGACTTGCTTCTCGTTCATTTGCGTCACCGAGAGGACATCGGGAAAGACATAGCCTGGTTCCTGGCAGATGGCCGTCACCGCCCAGCTCGGCGAAGCCGTCGCCTTGCTGATCTGCAGAAACTCGCAATTGTATTCGACGCTCTGCAGGCCGTGCGCCGAAAGCACGATGTTGCCGGCGTCGATGATCGTTTGCAGCGTGTCCTTTTTGGCCTGCGTGCAAAGCTCCTCGGACTGAAGGTAGACGCCTTCGATGAAATCATCCGCGGCGAGCGCGGGCGATGCCGCGACAAACATGGACACGCAAAGAGATCGCCCCAACGCCATGGATTTGTCCCCCTTTTGCAGCGTCTAGATCGTAATCGTCTCACCGATCTTCGGCAACGCCACCTTCACGCCGGACCCCTCCAGGCCGGCCTCGAACTTGTCGGCGGTCGGATCGATCATCGGAAACGTGCCGAAGTGACAGGGAACCACTGTGTCGAACTTGAAGAAGCGGCGGCAGGCAAGGGCCGCCACCGCACCGCCCATGGTGAAGCGATCGCCGATCGGCACGACGCCGATCTTCGGTTCATGCAACTCGTTGATCAGCGCCATGTCGGAGAAGATGTCGGTGTCGCCCATGTGATAGAGCGTTTTGTCTTCCGGGAAATGCAGGACGAGGCCACCCGGATTGCCGAGATAGGTGTTCTGGCCGCCCTCGCCCGGGAACGAGGATGAGTGCAGAGCCTGGACGAAAGTGGTGGTGAAGCTGCCGCAATCGACAGTGCCGCCAATGTTGCCCGGATTGATCTTCTTGTCGCTGACGCCCTTGCCGACGAGGTACATGCAGATCTCGAAATTGGCGACCAGCTGGGCACCGCTTTTGCCGAGCACTTCCACCGCGCCGCCGATGTGGTCGCTGTGACCATGCGTCAGCAGCACATGCGTGATCCCCTCGGCCGGTCCCTCCCAGCCGCCCGTCCAGGACGGATTGCCGATCAGATAGGGATCGATGAGGATCCTAGCGTCAGCCGTTTCGATGCGAAAGGCCGAGTGGCCGTACCAGGTCAGTTTCATGAATGCATTCCTCGATTTTTGGCTTGCCAAAGGATAGAACGCCGATGGCCCCGAGATCAAAGGGTTACTGTGTCCGTTGCGCGTTTGACAAAACACGTGGTGGTGAGAGGCGAAGGACGGCCGGTGGGCATTATCACGATCGAGGAATTGCCGGCGCGGCTGGCCGGCGGCAAAACGCTGGCGGGGCTTGACCTCGGCGACAAGACGATCGGCGTCGCGGTCTCGGACCAGAGGTTTTCCTTTGCCCATCCGCGCCCGGTCATCATGCGAAGGAAATTCTCGCTCGATGCGGCGGTGCTGCTCGCCTTGCTGCGGAAGGAGAATGCCGGCGCGGTGGTGATTGGGCTGCCGATCAACATGGACGGTTCGGAAGGGCCGCGTGCGCAGAAGTCGCGCGCCTTCGTCCGCAACATGGCACAGATGAGCGACCTGCCTTTCGTGCTCTGGGACGAAAGACTATCGACGGTCGCGGCCGAAAGGACGCTGATCGAGATGGATTTCTCGCGCCGCAAGCGCGCCGGCAAGATCGATTCGGCGGCGGCCGCGTTTATTCTGCAGGGAGTTTTGGACCGGCTTCAGTCGCTCCACGCATCCGCTCGAACGGAACCGGACCCGCCCAGCGCTGTTTGACCCAGCCGGCGATTTCGCGGCGACGGCGGAATGCCCAAAGCGCCATCAGCAGCAAACCGTCGAAGACGCACGTCTTCGCCACCATGCCGGGAATGATCGCCGGATCGATGCCGAGCATCTGACCATAGAGCTGGAAAAAGAAGTCGTGCATCTGTCGGCTGAGCATCGTGTAGCCGAAATTGATGTCATTGGCCGACAGATAGAACCAGCCCCAGAAAATCGCCATCGGGGCCGCCCAGAATGCAAAGATGTATCGCATCAGCGGCCTCCCCTGGGATTGGAGCCTGTCTTAGAGACCGTTCGGCCCGATATGAGTGAAAGCAGCGAATTGTGGGCCGCGGCCTTTGCCATGCCATGCGCGACGGCGCGGACCTCGCCCTCGCCCGAAGCAGCTGCCACAACCACGGACCGCCGCTCGGCGAGCATGGCGACATAGGACGCCAGAAGTGCCGCCAACTGCACGGCGACAGCCATGAACAGCCCGTTGATGCCTTGCGCAGCACCTCCGATGACGATCAGCGACAACACGCCGGACGATGAGATGAAGGCGATGCGGGCAACGCTGTCAGCGCCCTGGCTGGTCGCGTCGTTGATCAGCGCTTCGACAAAGGCCCAGAAAAACAGCACAGCGACGACAAGCAATGCGGTGGCAAGCGGCGCCACGACGACGACGTTGTCGAGGTCGACGAAGCGGGTACCCTCGATTGTGGTACCCAGTACGCCGAGCGCCGCCGCCACGCCGCGGTTTCCGTCGATGCAGATGAGCGCAAGCAAGGCGAAAACGATCGCCCAGTGCAAGGCCAGAAAAGAGGTCAGTAGCTGTCGCATCGGTGTTCCTGCTTCGCCAAGCAAGGGACGGCCAATTTAACCATTCCCTGCTTGCGCCGGAACAGTGGGCTTTGCCGCTCGCCATCGCAACGGAAACCATTTGTTAAGGTTAACGGCGATTAGCCATACACATGAGGATACCCACCAACGCCTCAAAACTGTGGAGGCGCCGGTCTTTTTTGCGACGCTCGCGGCTCAATTCACTGGTGGATAGAGCGTGTCGATGATCATGCGCGCATCGTGGCGCGAATCGAGCATGCCATAGGTGTTGCGCCATTGGCCGGCCAGACGCGTCTCGACGAAAGCGTCGGCGATTCGCCCTGCCCCCAGCCGGCGCAACTCCGCCGCCGCCGCCGACAGTGCCAGTTGCTCGGTGAGCAGCCGGGCCGAGCCTTCGTCGGTTGAAGCGACTTGCATCGCTGCCTTCAGCACGCCGATCGTGCCGCGTCCGCCGGCGCCGAGATCGCGGTCGATGCCGGCCAGCACATCCTCGAACAGGCCGGGCGCACGGCCAAGCACGCGCAGCACGTCGAGCGCCATGACATTGCCCGAGCCTTCCCAGATCGCGTTGACCGGGGCTTCGCGATAATAGCGGGCGAGTGGCGCCTCCTCGACATAGCCGTTGCCGCCGAGGCACTCCATCGCCTCATACAGCAGCGGTGGCGCGATCTTGCAGACCCAGTATTTGACGACCGGCGTCATGGCGCGGGCAAAAGCCGCCTCGCCGCGATCGCTCGCCGCCTCGTCGAAGGACCGCGCCAGCCGGAACGACAGCGCGGTGGCGGCGGCGACATCGAGCGCCATGTCGGCCAGCACACGCTGCATCAGCGGCTGCTCGATCAAGGTTGAGCCGAACACCTGTCGGTGGCGGGCATGATGAACGGCCTCGGCGAGGCCCGCGCGCATGATCGCCGACGAGGCTATGGCACAATCGAGTCGGGTCAGGGTGACCATGTCCATGATCGTCTTCACACCAGCACCGGGTTCGCCGACCATCTCGCCGATGGCGTTGACGAATTCCACTTCGGAGGACGCGTTGGAGCGGTTGCCGAGCTTGTCCTTCAGTCGCTGGAAGCGGAAGCCGTTGCCAGAGCCGTCGCCGAGAACGCGCGGCACGAGGAAGCACGACAGTCCCTCCGGCGCCTGCGCCAATACCAGGAAGGCATCCGACATCGGCGCCGACATGAACCATTTGTGTCCGGTCAGGCGATAAAACCCGCTGCCGGCGCGTTCCGCCCTTGTCACATTGGCACGCACATCTGTGCCACCCTGTTTCTCGGTCATGCCCATGCCGAGCGTCAGCCCGGTCTTCTCGACCGGTGGCTTCTGGCTCTGGTCATATTTGCGCGTCGTCACGCGCGGCGCCCATTCGCGAAACAGTTTTGGGCTGGCCATCAGGGCGGCAAGCGAAGCGTTGGTCATGGTGATCGGGCACAGATGCCCGGTCTCCAGCTCTGCCGTCAGGTAAAACCGGGCGGCACGGACCTGATGGCGGCGGCCGATCTCGGCGTCGCCGTTTTCCCACACTGAGGAATGCAGGCCGTTGGCCACCGAGCGGCGCATCAACGCGTGATAGGCGGGATGGAACTCGACCACGTCGATACGCCGTCCCTGGCGATCATGCGTCCTGAGCTTCGGTGTCTCGACATTGGCGAGGCGGGCCAGTTCCTGCGCCTCCTGCGTCAGCACGAAACGGCCGAGCCCGTCGAGATCCTTGCGCACCGGATCGGAAAAACGCTCCGCGAGCTGGATCAGCAACGGATCGCCCCGCCAGGCGTTGCCGCCCGTCAGCGGCGGCGGCTGGTTGGTCACGTCGTCGGTCACGCCCAATCCTTCTATCGGTAGAAAGGCCCTTGTCGTCAGAAAGCCACGAATCCGAGGCCGTCGGCTAGATATAGCCAAGCCTTGCAGCGCGCGCGATGAAAATACCGGCCGATACAATCGGCCATCTACACGAAAAAATTGAGGAGAACGGCTCCAATCCAAAGCTGGCGCTTGCAGCCGCAAAATCTCCACCCTATAGCAGCGCCTTGAGATGACCGACGCTTCGTCCCTGCCACTCTACCCTCACCGCCATCTTCTGGGCATCCGCGATCTTTCGCCCGCCGACATCGAGCTATTGCTCGACCGGGCGGACCGCGCAGTCGCGATCTCGCGGCAGTCCGAGAAAAAAACCTCGACGCTGCGCGGCCGCACCCAGATCAACCTGTTCTATGAATCCTCGACCCGCACGCAGTCGTCGTTCGAGCTTGCCGGAAAGCGGCTCGGCGCCGATGTCATGAACATGTCGGTGGCGAGTTCCTCGGTGAAGAAGGGCGAGACGCTCATCGACACGGCGATGACGCTGAACGCGATGCGTCCCGACATATTGATCATCCGCCACCAGTCGGCGGGCGCTGCCGCCCTTCTGGCGCAGAAGGTCGGCTGCTCGGTGGTCAATGCCGGCGACGGCGCGCATGAGCACCCGACACAGGCGCTGCTCGATGCGCTAACCATCCGCCGCGCCAAGGGGCCGCTGTCGAAGTTGATCGTGGCGATCTGCGGCGACATCCTGCATTCACGCGTGGCGCGCTCCAACATCATGCTGCTCAACGCGCTCGGCGCGCAGGTGCGCGTCGTGGCGCCGTCGACGCTGCTGCCCAACGGTATCGAGAAGATGGGCGTCATCGTCACCCGTTCGATGGCCGAAGGCCTCAAGGGCGCCGATGTGGTAATGATGCTGCGCCTGCAGCGCGAGCGCATGGAGGGCGCCTTCGTGCCTTCGGTGCGCGAATATTTCCGCTATTTCGGCCTTGATGCCGAGAAACTGAAGGCCGCCAAGGATGACGCGCTGGTGATGCATCCCGGCCCGATGAACCGTGGTGTCGAGATCGCCTCGGAAATCGCCGACGGCCCTCAAAGCGTCATCCAGGAACAGGTCGAGATGGGTGTTGCCGTGCGCATGGCCGTCATGGAAGCGCTGCTCGACCCGCGCCGCAACCATGAGGGCCGCGGCGCATGAGCATAACGGTCTTTGAGCGCGCGCGCATCGTCGACCCGTCGCGCGGCATCGACGAAGTCGGCGCGGTCATCGTCGATGGCCGCAAGATCGTTGCCGCCGGCAAGGCAGCGCTCAACCAGGGGACACCCGAGGGCGCTATTGTCATCGACTGCGCCGGCAAGGCCATCATTCCCGGCCTGATCGACGGCCGCGTCTTCATCGGCGAGCCGGGCGGCGAGCATCGTGAAACCATTGCGTCGGCAAGTGTCGCGGCGGCGGCCGGCGGCGTCACCTCCATCGTCATGATGCCCGATACCGATCCGGTGATCGACAATGTCGCGCTGGTCGAGTTCGTGCTGCGCACTGCCAAGGACACCGCAAGCGTCAACGTCTTTCCGGCTGCGGCGATCACCAAGGGCCTCGATGGGCGCGAGATGACCGAATTCGGCCTGCTGCGCGAAGCCGGCGCCGTCGCCTTCACCGATGGCCGCCACACCATATCAAGCGCGCTGGTGATGCGCCGTGCGCTGACCTATGCACGCGACTTCGGCGCCACCATCGTGCATGAAACGCAGGATGCAGACCTGGGGTCATCCGGCGTGATGAACGAAGGCCTTTACGCCAGCTGGCTCGGCCTTTCCGGCATTCCGCGCGAAGCCGAATCCATCCCGCTGGAGCGCGACCTTGCGCTGGCGCGGCTGACGCGCGGTTCATACCATGCGGCAAAGATATCGACGGCGATGGCGGCAAACGCCGTGACGCGTGCGAAAGCCGATGGCGCGGCCGTCACATCAGGCGTCGCGATCCACAATCTATCGCTCAATGAAAATGACGTCGGCGAATACCGCACCTTCTTTCGCCTGACGCCGCCTTTGCGCGCGGAGGAAGACCGGCTGGCGATGATCGAGGCGGTCAGGGACGGCACGATCGACATCATCGTCTCCTCGCACGATCCGCAGGATGTCGACACCAAGCGCCTGCCCTTCGCCGACGCGGCGGCCGGCGCCATCGGGTTGGAGACGCTTCTCGGCGCGGCATTGCGGCTCTACCACAATGGCGACGTGCCGTTGCTCCGACTGATCGAAACCTTGTCCACCGCTCCCGCAAAACTGTTCGGACTGCCCGGCGGCACGCTGAAGCCGGGTGCTGTCGCCGATCTTGCGCTTGTCGATCTCGACGAACCCTGGATCGTCAACGAAAGCGGCATTCGTTCGCGCTCGAAAAACACCTGTTTCGAAGGCGCGCGACTGCAAGGCAAGGTCTTGCAAACGCTGGTTGCGGGCCGCACAGTGTTCTCCGTCTGAACTGGGCGTGGCGCATCGCGCCTGACTCGGTTCGTCAGGGGGAAATGCGGGGGAAACAATGACTTACAGCCTCATCCCAGCGCTCGTGTTCGGCTATTTGCTTGGCTCGATTCCCTTTGGGCTCCTGCTCACACGCGCCGCCGGCCTTGGCGACGTGCGCAAGATCGGCTCCGGCAACATCGGCGCCACCAATGTGCTGCGCACCGGCAACAAGGGCCTTGCCGCCGCAACGCTGCTGTTCGATGCGCTGAAGGGCACGGCCGCCGTGCTTGTTGCAGGCCATTTTGCGCCTGGACTGGCGATCTGGGCCGGCCTTGGCGCCTTTCTCGGCCATCTCTTCCCGGTCTGGCTCGGGTTCAGGGGCGGCAAAGGCGTCGCCACATATCTCGGCGTGCTGATCGGCCTGGCCTGGCAGGTAGCGCTGATCTTCGCCGTCGTCTGGCTGGTGATGGCCTTCCTGTTCCGTTATTCCTCGCTTGCTGCGCTGACGGCAGCCATTATCGTCCCGATCGCGCTCTATGTCCTGAGCACGCCGCAGAATGCGGGACTGTTCGTTGTGATGAGCATCATCGTTTTCATCAAACACAGGGAAAACCTTTCCCGCCTGCTTGCCGGCACCGAGGGCAAGATCGGAGCCAAGGGTTGAGCGATCGCGCCACCGTGGTGAGCGAGCCGGCCGCCGGGCCGCGCCTCAGCGACCGGCAGCGGCTGAGCTGGCTGCGGCTGATCCGCACCCAGAATGTCGGCCCCGCCTCCTTTCGCGACCTGATCAACCGCTTTGGTTCGGCCGAAGTAGCGCTGGAAGTATTGCCCGAGCTGATGATTTCGGGCGGCGCCAACCGGATCGCCCGCATCCCTTCCGTTGCCGAAGCCGAGGCCGAGCTTGAGGCAGCCCGAAAGGCTGGCGCGCGTTTTGTCGGCATCGGTGAAACAGACTATCCGCCGCTCTTGCGCAACATGGACCATCCGCCGCCACTGTTGGCGATCAAAGGCAATGCCGCTGTCTTCCGGCTACCGGGGATCGCCATCGTCGGCGCGCGCAATGCATCGCTGGCCGGCATCAAGATGGCGCGCGTGCTGGCTGCGGATCTTGGCCGCGACGGCTATGCAATCGTCTCCGGCCTGGCGCGCGGCATCGACACGGCGGCGCATCAGGGCAGTCTGGCGACCGGCACCATCGGCGTCCTGGCCGGGGGCCTCGACCTGCCCTACCCGCCTGAAAATGCCGGCCTGTGCGACGAGATTGCCGAGCGCGGCGCAGTCATTTCGGAAATGCCATTCGGCTGGCAGCCGCGCGCCCAGGATTTTCCCCGCCGCAACCGTCTTGTCGCGGGTGCGGCCCTTGGGCTGGTGGTGGTCGAGGCAGCGCAACGTTCGGGATCACTGATCAGCGCCAGGCTTGCCGGCGAAATGGGCCGGCTGGTCTTCGCCGTACCGGGCTCACCGCTCGATCCACGCGCCGCCGGTACCAACGGCCTGCTCAAGGATGGCGCCACCCTGGTCACCGAGGCATCGGACATTTCGCGGGCAATCGCCCCGCTGACCGGCATGCGAGCGCCCGACGTGCCACCGTTCGAAGAGCCGCCCGACTTCTCGGCCACACCACCGCCCGGCGAAAGCGACCGCGCCCGTGTCATAGAGGCGCTTGGACCCACGCCGGTGTCGATCGACGAGATCATCCGCCACACAGGCCTGCATCCGGCTCAGGTCTTCATGGTGCTGCTGGAACTCGACCTCGCCGGCCGCCTCGAGCGCCATGCCGGCGGCAATGTCTCGCTGGTGTTTGCAAATGAGTGAGCAATGGTGAGCGCGATGGGATTCGAACCCATGACCTACTGATTAAAAGTCAGTTGCTCTACCGGCTGAGCTACGCGCTCCCGCGGGCGCGAAAGGCGACCCTCGAAATTGCGCGGAACATAGGGAGAGTGCCGCGACCGGTCAACCGGAAAAACAGCATTCTCAGGCCGGGCTTTTCCAGCACGACCACCGGGTCTGGGCAGCCGCTTCGATCATGAGAGGCGCCGCCTTGGCAGAGCAAGTGCGCGACCGGTCTGCCGCGTCGCCAGAAGGTCGGAGAAATATTACAAATCAGTAACTTGGCATTTCCAGGGGAACTATAAGCCACCTCGCCCGTTTCCTCGCCACAAGGGACGTCAATCACCCTTTCGAAGGAGAAAAATAATGAACAAGATCGTATCGGGTATACTGGCGACCACATTGTCAGTTTCGTTCGCGGCAGCCGCCGGTCCGGCCAATGCGGCTCAAATGTTTGTGCCGCAGGCACCGGAGGCGTCGTCAAATATCCTGAACGTCGCAGCCGGCGACACGCCAGCCCAACATCCTGAGTGGAAGCGTCACGGCGATCGCCGTAATTTCAGCCGCAATTTCAACGGCAATCGGAACTTTGCCCGCAACAATGATCGTGGCGTGTATTGGAACGGGCATCGCGGCTATCGCGAATACCATCGCGGCTATCGTCGCCATGGCGACAACTGGTTCCCGCTGGCTGCTTTCGCCACTGGCGCCCTGATCACCGGCGCGATCATCAACAGTGAAAACAACCGCGTCTATGAAGGCAACTCGCATGTGCAGTGGTGCTACGACCACTATCGCAGTTACCGCTCTTCGGACAACACGTTCCAGCCGAATTACGGCCCCCGCAAGGAGTGCCGCTCGCCTTACTGATCAAGGTGCGTTTGAGAGCTGAGATGCGTTGAGTAAAGCCCGCGCCGGCAACGGCGCGGGCTTTTGAACGATACGCTGGAAGACGCCGAGTTGCCGTCAGCTTGCCCAGTTGATGCTCTTGAACATCAAATAAAGCCCCCCGCCGTCTTCTCTGCTGGGACAACGATAGACCCAACCCGTCGCAGATTCGAGACATCACCGCGCTGAGTTCCCAACCAAGCACTTCCAGCGCATTGTCCGCGTGTGTCGCATAGGCTTGGGCCAGTTCGTCAATGCCATGCTGTTCACCGAAGGATCGAACCAGCTTTGCTTCGCTGAGGAGCTCGCTGGGCAGGCTTGAATTTGCCCAAGCCCACAGCCAGTTGCCGGCCTCGGCGCTCGTTGAGCCGACAATCTGGATCTCGGTGACGACCTTGACCACCCCGTCTTGCGAGAACAGAAGCGTTCCGGCCGTCAGATCATAGTCATAGCGCGACCAGCTACCGAGGTGGAGATCTTTCTTCAAGCGTCCATTCTTGGCCTTCAGCTGTTCGATAGCCTCGTCGCGCCAAGCAGGATACCAGTCCGGCTGCATTCCTCGCGCCCCATCACCCACCACTGATGGCTGTTTATGACACGCTCAGCGTCCTGCGCACAGCATCGCGCCAACCGGCAAGCTTGGCTACGCGCACGGAACCATCCATGTCCGGCTTGAAGCGCCGTTCGAGTGCCCAGCTTTTCGCGAACTTCCTGGCTTCCGGCCACACGCCCGCCTTCGAGCCGGCCAGCCATGCGGCACCCAGTGCCGTCGTCTCCAGAATGGTCGGGCGGTCGACCGGCGCATCCAGGATATCGGCCAGACGCTGCATGGTCCAGTCCGACGCAACCATGCCGCCATCGACCCGCAGCACGGTCTTGGCCGAAGCCCCTTTCCAGTCCTTGCGCATGGCGTCGAGCAGATCGCGCGTCTGATAGGCAACCGATTCAAGGGCGGCGCGTGCAAACTCGGCAGGTCCTGAATTGCGGGTCAGGCCGAAAATGGCGCCGCGTGCTTCGGCATCCCAATGCGGTGCGCCAAGCCCGACAAAGGCCGGCACCAGATAGACGTTTTGCGTCGGATCGGCTTCATCAGCCAGCTTGCCGCTCTGCTCGGCCTTGCCGATCACCTTGATGCCATCGCGCAGCCATTGCACCGCGGCACCGGCAATGAAGATCGAGCCTTCCAGTGCATAGGTCGTCTTGCCGTTCAGTCTGTAGGCAATGGTGGTCAGCAGCCGGTTCTTCGAGCGCACCAGGTCGCTGCCAGTGTTCAGCAGCGCAAAACAGCCGGTGCCATAAGTCGACTTCATCATGCCTGGCTCAAAACAGGCCTGGCCGATGGTCGCGGCGTGCTGGTCGCCGGCAACACCGAGGATTCTTATCTCGGCGCCAAATAGATTTTTCTCCGTGATTCCATAATCATCGGCACAGTCTTTGACCTCCGGCAGCATTTTTGCCGGGATGTCGAGAATGGCCAGCAGTTCGTCGTCCCAGACATTTTTTTCGATGTTGTAGACCAGCGTGCGCGAGGCGTTGGTGGCGTCCGTCGCATGGACCTTGCCGCCGGTCAGCCGCCAGATCAGGAAACTGTCGATGGTGCCAGCGAGCAGTTCGCCCTTCTCGGCGCGCTTTCTGGCGCCCTTCACCTTGTCCAACATCCAGGCGATCTTGGTGCCGGAAAAATAGGGGTCGAGCAGCAGGCCGGTTTTTTTCGTGAATTTCTTCTCCAACCCCTGCTTCTTGAGTTTCTGGCATAGCGGCGCGGTGCGCCGGTCCTGCCAGACAATGGCATTGTGGATCGGCTTGCCGGTCGCCCTGTCCCAGATGACGACGGTTTCGCGCTGATTGGTGATGCCGAGCGCGGCCACCTCGGAAGCATGCCGGCCAGCTTGCTTTAGCGCCGCCTTCACGGTTGCCACGACACCAGCCCAGATATCCTCGGGATCATGCTCGACCCAGCCGGAGGCCGGATAGTGCTGCGTGACCTCCTGTTGCCCGCTGCCGGCGACTTTCATCTGGCCGTCGAACAGGATCGCCCGAGTCGATGTGGTACCTTGATCGATGGCAAGGATGTATCCGGTCATTCTGCCTCCCCGCTTAGTCTTTTACACAAACAGGGGAGACGGCAACATGCCGCCTCCCCCTATTCTCATGATGCGGGCGCGAACGCCGACACCAAGGTTACTTCTGCCAGCTCTTCACCAGTTCGTCGTAGTTGATGGTGATCGGCTTTTCCTTCTCGTTCTCGATCTTCAACTGAGGAGCGAGATTACCTTTCTTGACCGCGTCGGCGTTCCAGTAGGCGAGGTCATGCTCTTCGGCCATCTTCGGGCCGATATCGCCCTGGACGCCCGACTTCTCGATGCGGCTCATCACCTTTTCCTGCTCGCCGCAGAGCGAGTCCATCGCTTCCTGCGCCGTCTTGGCACCCGACGACGCATCGCCGATCGCCTGCCACCAAAGCTGTGCCAGCTTCGGATAATCAGGCACGTTGGTGCCGGTTGGCGACCACTGCACGCGCGCCGGCGAGCGGTAGAACTCGATCAGGCCGCCGAGCTTCGGAGCACGCTCGGTGAAGCTCTTGTCGTCGATCGTGCTCTGCCGGATGAAGGTCAAGCCGACATGGCTCTTCTTCACGTCGACGGTCTTCGAGGTGACGAACTGCGCGTAGAGCCAGGCAGCCTTGGCGCGGTCGGTCGGTGTCGACTTCATCAGCGTCCAGGAACCGACGTCCTGATAGCCGAGCTTCATGCCGTCCTTCCAGTAGACGCCATGCGGCGACGGCGCCATGCGCCACTTGGGCGTGCCGTCGTCGTTCAGAACTGCCTTTGCGCCGGCATCGACCATCGAAGCGGTGAAGGCGGTGTACCAGAAGATCTGCTGGGCAACCGCGCCCTGCGCCGGAACCGGGCCCGATTCAGAGAAGGTCATGCCCTGGGCTTCGGCCGGTGCGTAGGCCTTCAGCCAGTCGAGGTACTTCTGGATCGAGTAGACGGCGGCCGGGCCATTGGTGTCGCCGCCGCGTGCCGTGCAGGAGCCGACCGGCCGAGAATTCTCGTCGACCTTGATGCCCCATTCGTCGACCGGCAGACCGTTCGGCAGGCCCTTGTCGCCATTGCCCGCCATCGACAGCCAGGCGTCGGTGAACCGCCAGCCGAGCGACGGGTCCTTCTTGCCGTAATCCATGTGGCCATAGACCTTCTTGCCGTCGATCTCGCGGCCGGTGAAGAACTCGGCGATATCCTCATAGGCCGACCAGTTGACGGGAACGCCAAGGTCGTAGCCGTACTTGGCCTTGAAGTCGGCCTTGTTCTTCTCGTCGTTGAACCAGTCGTAACGGAACCAGTAGAGGTTCGCGAACTGCTGGTCGGGAAGCTGGTAGAGCTTCTTGTCCGGTGCCGTCGTGAACGAGGTGCCGATAAAGTCCTTCAGGTCGAGGTTCGGGTTGGTGACATCCTTGCCCTCGCCCGCCATCCAGTCGGTCAGGTTGCGCACCTGCTGGTAGCGCCAGTGGGTGCCGATCAGATCGGAATCGTTGACCCAGCCGTCATAAAGGTTCTGGCCGGTCTGCATCTGGGTCTGGATCTTCTCGACGACGTCACCTTCCTGGATGACGTCATGCGTGATCTTGATGCCGGTGATGGCGGTAAAGGCCGGCGCCAGCACCTGCGATTCATACTGGTGCGTGGCGATGGTTTCCGAAACGACCTTGATATCCATGCCAGCGAAAGGCTTCGCGGCATCGATGAACCACTGCATCTCGGCTTCCTGGCCGGCGCGGTCGAGCGTCGAAAGCGGACCGATTTCCTTGTCCAGGAAGGCTTTTGCCTCGTCCATTCCGGCATAGGCATTGCCAACCCCGAGCAACAGGACAAGCGCAGTCGTTGATGTTAAAAATTGCCGTCGCATGTGTTTCCTCCACGTTACAGGTTTCAAGTGCGATCTGGAGCGGCCGCCGGCACGCGGTCGCTCCAACAGTTTCCCCCTCTATACGTAGCGGAACACGCCAACGGCGTAGACCACGGAGAGAGCGAGAGCCCACCACAGGTTGGATCCGACAAGACCCAACCAAGCGAGATGGATAAAGGCGCTGCCAAGCAGCGACAGGAAAAGACGGTCGCCGCGCGTTGTCTCGAAGCGCAGCACACCGACACGCGGATTGCCGCCCGGCGAGGCGTATTCCCACGCCGCCATGCCGCAAAGCAGCAGAAAGATGGTTCCGAAAAAGGCCGCCGTCGGCCAGGTCCATGCCATCCAGGTGAGATCGAAATTCATGGTCACACCCTCCCCAGGGCGAAGCCCTTGGCGATGGTGTTGCGCGCGAACTCTTGCGTTTGTTTCATCATACCCTCCCCAGGGCGAAGCCCTTGGCGATGTAGTTGCGGACGAACCAGATGACGAGCGCGCCGGGGATCAGCGTCAGCACGCCGGCGGCGGCGAGCAGACCCCAGTCCATGCCGGCGGCCGAAACGGTGCGGGTCATGGTGGCGGCGATCGGCTTGGCGTCGGTGGTGGTCAGCGTGCGCGCGATCAGCAATTCGACCCATGAGAACATGAAGCAGAAGAAGCAGGCGACGCCGATGCCGCTCGCGATCAGCGGCATGAAGATCCTGATGAAGAAGCGCGGGAACGAATAACCGTCGATGTAAGCGGTCTCGTCGATTTCCTTCGGCACGCCCGACATGAAGCCTTCGAGGATCCACACCGCCAATGGCACGTTGAACAGGCAATGCGCCAGTGCCACCGCAATGTGGGTGTCGATCAGGCCGAAAGCCGAGTAGAGCTGGAAGAACGGCAGCGCGAACACCGCCGGCGGCGCCATGCGGTTGGTCAGCAGCCAGAAAAACAAATGCTTGTCGCCAAGGAAGCGATAGCGCGAGAAGGCGTAGGCCGCCGGCAGCGCCGCGGCCACCGAGATCACCATGTTCATCACCACATAGGTGATCGAGTTGATGTAGCCCGAGTACCAGGATGCATCGGTGAAGATGGTGACATAATTGGCCAGCGTCGGCTGGTGCGGATAGAGCGTCAGCGAGGAGACGATCTCGGCATTGGTCTTGAAGCTCATATTGATGAGCCAGTAGATCGGCAGCAAAAGCACGATGATGTAGACCGTCGGCACGATCCACCACCAGCGCGATTCCTCGCCGCGACGACGCATCAGCCGCGCGATCTGGTCTTGCGACATTGCGCTGGCAAGTCCTTCGGAAGCCGTCGTTTCGCTCACTCTGTCCTGCCTCGTCGTTCTTTCGTTGGCGCCGCTCATCTCAGCGCTCCGCGTCGTAGTTGGTCATCACGGTGTAAAACACCCATGACAGCAGAAGGACGATGAGGAAGTAGACCAGCGACATGGCCGCGGCCGGACCGAGGTCGAACTGGCCGAGCGCCGTCTTGACGAGGTCGATTGACAGGAAGGTCGTCGAATTGCCGGGACCGCCGCCTGTCACCACGAAGGGTTCGGTGTAGATCATGAAGCTGTCCATGAAGCGCAGCAGCACGGCAATCAGGAGAACGCGGTTCATCTTCGGCAGCTGGATGTAGCGGAACACCGCCCAGCGTGAGGCGCCGTCGATCTTGGCCGCCTGGTAGAAGGCATCCGGAATGGAGACCAGGCCGGCATAGCAGAGCAGCACGACGAGGCTGGTCCAGTGCCAGACATCCATGACGATGACGGTGACCCAGGCGTCGAACGGATCCTGCACGTAGTTGTAATCGATGCCGAGCGCGTTGACGTAGTAGCCGAGCAGGCCGATGTCATTGCGCCCGAAGACCTGCCAAATGGTGCCAACGACGTTCCACGGGATCAACAGCGGCAGCGCCATCAGCACCAGGCAAACCGGCACGCCCCAGCCTTTTTTCGGCATGTTGAGCGCGATGAAGATGCCGAGCGGCACTTCGATGGCGAGGATGATGAAGGAGAAGATCAGGTTGCGGACCATCGCCTCCCAGAAGCGACTGGAAGAGAGCAACTCCTCGAACCACTCGGTGCCGGCCCAGAAGAAGACATTGTTGCCGAACGTGTCCTGCACCGAATAGTTGACGACGGTCATCAGCGGGATGACCGCCGAGAACGCCACCAGCACCAGCACCGGCAGCACCAGGAACCAGGCCTTGTTGTTCCAGGTCTTTTCCATCTATGCCCCCATCTCGACGCGCCAGGAATCGGCATAGATGTTGATGCCGGCCGGGTCGAACCGCACCTTCGGATCGGCGGGTACGGTTTCGTCCTCACCGATCACGGCCGCAATCTCGCGGCCTTCGAGCTTGGCGCGGACCACCTTGTGGCGACCGAGGTCCTCGACCTTGCTGATCGAAACGGCCATGCCGTCGCGGCCGAGCCGGACATATTCGGGGCGGATACCAAGCTCGATGGCGCCGCTGCCTGCCTTGGGCGCGCCCGGCAGTTCGATCCGCTGCGAGCCGAGCGTTGCCGTCTTGCCGTCGATTGCCACCGGCATGACGTTCATGCCAGGCGAGCCGATGAAATAGCCGACAAAAGTGTGCCGTGGCCGTTCGAACAATTCGGCCGGCGTGCCGATCTGCACGATGCCGCCATCATACATCACCACGACCTGGTCGGCGAAGGTCAGCGCCTCGGTCTGGTCGTGCGTGACGTAGACCATGGTGTAGCCGAACCGGCGGTGCAGCTGTTTCAGCTGCGAGCGCAGCACCCATTTCATATGCGGGTCGATGACGGTCAGCGGCTCGTCGAACAGGATGGCGTTGACGTCCGAGCGCACCAGTCCGCGGCCGAGCGAGATTTTCTGCTTCTGGTCGGCGGTCAGGCCCCTCGCCTTCTTCTTCGCCCAAGACGCCAGGTCGATCATCTCCAGCGTCTCGCGCACCTTGCGGTCGACGTCGGCTTCCGGCACGCCGCGGTTGCGCAGCGGGAAGGCCAGATTGTCGTAGACGGTCATGGTGTCGTAGATGACTGGGAACTGGAACACCTGCGCGATGTTGCGTTCCTGCGTCGACAAATTGGTCACGTCCTTGCCGTTGAACAGCAGCTGGCCATGCGAGGGATGCAGCAATCCCGAAATGATGTTGAGCAGCGTGGTCTTGCCACAACCGGACGGACCAAGCAGCGCATAGGCGCCGCCGTCCTCGAAGGTGTGATGCACTTCCTTGAGCGCGAAATCGGCATCCTTCCGCGGGTTGGGCAGGTAGGAATGCCTGACATGGTTGACGTCGATGCGCGCCATCTCTTTCCCCTCAGGCCGCAAGCTTCGGCGCGGTCACGGCGCGGCCGTGCTCGTCGAAAACCATGATGTGGCGCGGATCGATGAACACCTCGACCACCTCGTCTGGCTCGAAATCGCGAATGCCGTGGGTCAGCATGACCCAGCGCGCATCGGCGAAATCGAGATGGATGAAACTCTCCGACCCGGTGATCTCGGTAATCGTCACCTTGGCCCGCACCGGCACCGCCGCAGCGTTGGGCCGTTCGAGCGACAGGTGGTGCGGCTGAAAGCCGATCGTGTAGATGGCGTCGGCGATGCCGGAGAGTTCGGGCGGCACCGGCAGGTTCACACCACCCTCGAGCAGGAAATCCCGGCCCCTCTTGGCCAGCACGATAGTGTTGAGCGGTGGATCGGAAAACGTCCTGGCCGTCACCAGGTCGGCCGGCTTGCGGAACACCTCGATGGTCGGTCCGAACTGGGTGATCCGCCCTTCAGAAAGCGTCGCCGTGTTGCCGCCGAGCAGCAGAGCTTCGTGCGGCTCGGTCGTGGCATAGACGAAGATGGTGCCGGCGGCGGCGAATATCCTGGGCAATTCGGCGCGCAGTTCCTCGCGCAGCTTGTAGTCGAGATTGGCGAGCGGTTCGTCGAGCAGGACCAGGCTGGCGTTCTTGACGATGGCGCGTGCCAGTGCGGTGCGCTGCTGCTGGCCGCCGGACAGGCTGAGCGGCGTGCGGTCGAGATAGGGCGTCAGCTTGAGAAGTGCCGCGGCATTGCGCACTTCCTTGTCGATCTTCGCCTGATCGGTGCCGGCCACCCGGAGCGGCGAAGCGATGTTCTCATAGACGGTCATCGCCGGATAGTTGATGAACTGCTGGTAGACCATGGCGATCTTGCGCTTCTGCACCGGCACGCCGGTGACATTCTGGCCATCGAACCAGATCGAACCGGAGGTCGGCACATCGAGGCCGGCCATCAGCCGCATCAGGCTGGTCTTGCCGGAGAGCGTGGGTCCGAGCAGGACGTTGAGCGAGCCGTGCTGAAGCGTCAGCGACACATCGCGGATATGCTCTGCCGCACCGACCGTCTTGGTGACGTTTCTCAGTTCCAGCATGACGCCTCCTCCCAGGCCTTCTGCATCAGCTCAAACCCCTCTTCATTCGGCAGCCGCGACATGTCGCCGGCTTATGCCGCGCATGAATTCATCGAGCGCCGCCACCTGCTCGCGGCTGAGATGCAGACCGCGCTTGGTCCGGCGCCACAATACATCTTCTGATGTGACCGCCCATTCGTTTTGAACGAGATAGCGCACCTCGGTTTCGTAAAGATCGGCGCCGAAGTTACGGCCGAGATCAGCATTTGATTTGGCTAGCCCCAACAGCATCCTTGCCCGGGTGCCGTAGAGCCGGGTCAGCCGGCGGGCCAGGCGCGCGTCGAGGAACGGATAGGCAGTCTTCAGTTTCGCCACTTCGGCATCGAAACCGGTGGCCGGGAAATCGCCGCCCGGCAGTGGCGCGTTTGCCGTCCACGGCTTGCCGCGCTTGCCGAGAAAGCCCTCGATCTTTTCCAGCATCGATTCCGACAGCCGGCGATAGGTGGTGATCTTGCCGCCGAAGGCATTGACGATCGGGGCAGCGCCCTCGCCGCCATCGGCCTTGAGCACATAGTCGCGCGTCGCTTCCTGCGCCTTGGAGGCGCCGTCATCATAGAGCGGGCGGACGGCCGAATAGGTCCAGACGATGTCCGAGCGCTTGACCGGCTGCGCAAAATATTCGCTTGCCGCGGCGCAGAGGTAATCGATCTCGGTGTCGCTGATCTTCACGTCATGCGGATCGCCGGGGTAATCCTGGTCGGTGGTGCCGATCAGGGTGAACTCTTCCTCATAGGGAATGGCGAAGATGATGCGGCCATCCTTGTTCTGGAAGAAATAGGCGCGCGGATCGTCGAACTTCTTGGCGATGACAATGTGGCTGCCCTGCACAAGGCGGACATTGTGCACATCGTTGAGGCCGACGACGCCGGAAAGCACATGATCGACCCAGGGTCCGGCGGCATTGACCAGCAGCCGCGCCTTGATCTCCTCGGTCTCGCCGGTCTGCAAATCCTCGATCTGAACCGTCCACAAACCGTTTTCGCGGCGCGCACCGACCACTTTCGTACGGGTGCGGACCGTTGCGCCGCGGTCGGCGGCATCACGCGCGTTCAACGCCACCAGCCGCGCATCGTTGACCCAGCCATCCGAATATTCGAAGGCCTTTTTGAACAGCGGTTTCAAAGGCTTGCCGGCCGGATCCCTGGCCATGTCCAGCGTCCTGGTCGCCGGCAGCAATTTGCGCCCACCAATGTGGTCGTAGAGAAAGAGACCGAGCCTGATCAGCCAGGCCGGGCGCAGGCCCTTGGCATAGGGCAGCACGAAGCGCATCGGCCAGATGATATGCGGCGCGTTCTTCCACAGAACCTCGCGCTCCATCAGGGCCTCGCGTACCAGGCGGAATTCGTAGAATTCGAGGTAGCGCAGGCCGCCATGGATCAATTTGGTCGAGCCGGAGGAGGTTCCGCTGGCGAGGTCGTTCATCTCGGCGAGAAAGACGGAAAAGCCACGCCCGACGGCATCGCGGGCGATACCGCAGCCATTGATGCCGCCACCAATGACGAAAATGTCACGGATCGGAGATGCGTCCACAAATTCCTCCAACGATTTCGCATTGCACCATTTTTGGGCTTTTACGAAACCGTGTCGGAATTATTTCGAAATGATAACGAATGTCAAACGAAATATCACGCGCGCGTGATGTCAGGCGGAAACCGCCTAGGCGAGCGACGTTTCGATCAACTGAACCTCTGCTTCCTGGCAGATCTTGCGCACCGACGGGATGTCGCAACGGTCGGTAATGAAGGTGTTGACCTGCGACAGGTGGCCGATGCGCACCGGTGCGGTTCGCTCGAATTTCGTCTGGTCGGAAACCAGGATGACATGCCTTGCATTTGCTATGATCGCCTGCGCCACCTTGACCTCGCGGAAATCGAAGTCGAGCAAGGCGCCGTCATGGTCGATCGCCGAAGCGCCGATCACCGCATAGTCGACCTTGAACTGCCTGATGAAGTCGACCGCAGCTTCGCCGACCACACCGCCATCGGAACCGCGCACAACCCCGCCCGCAATCACCACCTCGATCGACGGATATATCCGCATCCTGTTGGCAACATTGATGTTATTGGTGATGACCATAAGCCCGTTGTGATCGAGCAGCGCCTTGCTGACCGACTCGGTCGTGGTGCCGATGTTGATGAACAGCGAGGCATTGTCGGGGATCAGCCTGGCTGCCGCACGGCCGATCGCCTCCTTCTCGTCGGCGGCGATCTTGCGCCTTGCCTCATACTCCATGTTCTCGATGCCGGACGGGAACAACGCGCCGCCATGGATGCGCGAAAGCAGCCGCTGGTCGCACAGATCGTTGAGATCCTTGCGTATGGTCTGCGGCGTCACATTGAAGTGAGTGGCCAGGTCATCGACCAGCACGCGACCATGATCCTTGGCCATCTGGATGATTTCGGCATGGCGTGGCGACAGATACATAGGCAACCTCCCGTTTTCGTTTTTCTTGTCTATAGTCGAAAACGAAACCAATGAAAAGGCATAAGCCGGCTAATGAAATGTATGTGATTGCCAAGGCAAATGCGAACGCAAACCAGATTGTGCCGGATCAGGCCATTGCGCGCGCGATTTCCGTGATGACAGTGAAGGCCATATCGACATCGGCGGCGGTCGCCTCGAACTGGCCGACCTGGAAACGGATTGCTATCAGTCCATCGACCTTCGTCTGCGTCAGGTAGATGCGGCCATCGTCGTTGATCGCCTCGACCAGCCGCAGATTGTGCGCATCCGCATCGGTGCCAGGCGCGGCCTTGTGCCGGAACGAGAACAGCGACAGCATCGGTTCGCTGACGATCTCGAAATCCGGCTCCCTTGCCAGCCGCGCGGCAAGCCCTTCGCTCCACGCGACATGATTGCGGATCATTGTGCGCAGGCTTTCCAGCCCATGGGCACGCAGCAGGAACCACAATTTCAGCGCGCGGAAGCGCCTGCCGAGCGGCACCGACCATTCGGAATAGTTGATGATGCCGTCATGACCGTGCGTCTTGAGATAATCCGGCTTGATGGCCAGCGTCCTCACATGGCTTTCGGGATCGCGCAGGAACTGGATCGAGCAGTCGAACTGGGCGCCCAGCCATTTGTGCGGATTGAAAACAATCGAATCGGCACCTTCGACACCGGTCCAGAAATGCCGGTACTCCGGACAGATCATCGCCGACCCCGCCCAGGCGGCGTCGACGTGTAGATAAAGCCCATGCCGCCGCGCCACCTCGGCAACCGCCGCAATGTCGTCGGTTCCGCCGGTGCTGGTGCCGCCGACGCAAGCAATGATGCCGGCCGGCAGCATGCCGGCTTTCCGGTCGGCGACGATTGCCGCCTCGAGTGCTGCCGTGTCCATGGCGCGAAAGCGGCCGCCGACGGGAATACGCACGAGATTGTCCTCGCCAATGCCGGACACCCAGATCGCCCGATCAATCGAGGTGTGCACCTGATCGGAGGAATAGATGCGCGACCGCGCCTGCCCTGCCAAGCCCTGTTTGTTGCCTTGCCACTCGAGTGCCCGCTCGCGCATGGTCAGCACCGCGGCCAGCGTCGCCGACGAGGCCGAATCCTGGATCACGCCCGAGAAACCTTCCGGCAGGCCGAGCGCCTGGCGCATCCAGTCGACGGTGCGCGTTTCGAGTTCGGTCGCTGCCGGCGACGTCTGCCAGAGCATGCATTGCGCGGCCATCGCCGAAACCAGATATTCCGCCACCACCGAAACCGGCGCCGCATTGGCCGGGAAATAAGCGAAGAAGCGCGGATGCTGCCAATGCGTCATCCCCGGCAAAATCTTCTCTTCGAAGTCGGCGAAAATCCGATCCATCGGTTCGGCGTCTTCGGGCGGTGAAGCCTCTATGCTCCGAAAAATGTCGCCCGGTTCGACCAGCGGCCGCACCGGCCGCTCGCGCAGCGAGTTGCGGTAGTCGGCGCCCCAGTCGGCGGCTCGCCGCGACCATTGCCGGAAATCATCATTGTTCATCGTGTCCTCCCGACATGATCCCTCGCCGCCATCCATCATGGCTGGCCCCTCTTTGTTAATTAACGCGTGAAATATATGCAACCGGCAGCGAATGCTGCACGCTTCAGCCAGGGAAATCCGGCAGGCTGGCAAAGGCCGTCTTCAGCGCATTCGACCAGCCGTCCGAGATCGTGCGATAATACTGGTCGTCCTGGCCGATCCGCTTCTTCAACCCGACCTTGAAGGCGTCCTTCTCCAGGAAGAGCAAATCGAGCGGCAAGCCGACGGACAGGTTCGATTTCAACGTCGAATCGAACGACACCAAAAGCAGCTTCACCGTCTCGGCGAGGCTCATCGTCTTTTCATAGGCACGGATGATGATCGGCTTGCCGTATTTGGTCTCGCCGATCTGGAAGAACGGCGTGTCATCGGTCGATTCGATGAAATTGCCTTCGGGATAGATCATGAACAGGCGCGGCTCGCTGCCTTTGATCTGGCCGCCGAGGATGAAGGAAGCATTGAAGTAGGAATCCGCCTTCTCGCCCGCAGGCGACGAACTGGCGATGACCTCCTTGACCGTATCGCCGACCAGCCGCACCGTCTGATACATAGACGGCGTTTCCAGAAGGGTGGCGTGGCGGTCGGCAATTGCCTTGGTGCGTTCGTCGAGCAGGCTGACCACGGCCTGCGTCGTCGCCAGGTTGCCCGCCGACATCAAAACGATGACGCGCTCGCCCGGCTGCTCCCAGATATGCATCTTGCGGAAGGTGGAAATCGAATCCATGCCGGCATTGGTGCGCGTGTCCGACATGAACACGAGCCCGCGATCGATCTTCAGGCCAACGCAATAAGTCATTGAATCTCTTCTAGAGCAATTCCAGGAAAAGTGTGAAGCGGTTTTCCGTCCGGAATTGCGTTAAAACAAAGGGATAGAGCGGTTCGGCGTTTCCTTGAAACGATGAATCGCTCGGCAGCAATCTTGCGAAGGATTACTGCTCCACCGTGACGGTGACCGCAAGCTGTTCTTCCGCCTGTCCCAGCCGAATTCCCGACACCGGCGTGGCGTCGCGGTAATCGCGGCCCGTTGCCACCTTTACATAGCGCTCGTCAGGCGAAATGCCATTGGCGGCATCGAAGGCAACCCAGCCGAGACCCGAAACATGCGCTTCGGCCCAAGCGTGGCTTGCGGCCTGCTCGACCGTCGCATCCAGCATCAGATAGCCGCTGACATAGCGGGCCGGAAAGCCCATGGCGCGCGCCGCCGCGGCAAAGATATGGGTGTGATCCTGGCAGACACCGGTCTTGAGTGCCAAGGCTTCCTCCGCCGGCGTCGTCGCATTGGTGGTGCCGGGCGTGTAGGCAACGCGCTCGCCTATGACAGCCATCAGCCGGTGCAGCCTTTCGATGTCGGTGCCCTTGCCGACCGATGCCGCGAGTTCACGAACACCGCTGCCGATCGTCGTCAATGGTGTTTCATGGCTGTACAGCCAGAGCGGCGTAAAACCCTGGTGTGGTCCCGAGACACCCGCAGTGTCGCGCGTCACCACTTCGCCTGATGCTTCCACCGTGATGAAGTCGCGCTCGCCCTCGACGCTCAACAGCCTTGTGTCGTTGCCGAAATGGTCGACAAAGCGGACCTCTTCGCGCGCGCCTTCGATGGTAAGGCCCCAGGACAGAACGGTCTGCGTCGATCCGCTGACCGGAAGCAGCCGCAGCCGCTGCAGCAGATAGTGCACCGGTGCGTCGTAACGGTATTCGGTCCGGTGGGTGATCTTCAGCCGCATGCTTTTTTTCCGTTTGTGAGCATGATCTTGCCCGAAAACCGGTTCCCACTTTTCGGGACCATGCTCAATTGAACCGGTAATCTTGTGCGATTTCGTCGCCGAGCTTGGTGTTGTCGCGAATGAACTTGGCCAGGAATTCATGCAGGCCGGCATCGAAAATATCCTTGATCGACCCGGCTCTCAGCATTGTCTGCGTCTTCTCGGCCGTTGCGTGGCAGGCATGGCGCTCGCCGTAATCGTCGCCGAGGAATTTCAGATGCTCCGACAGGAAGCGATAGCAGAACATCAGCGAGCGCGGCATGCGGACATTGAGGATCAGATAGTCGGCAATGTTGGTCGGCTTGTAATCGGCGTCATAGACCCAGCGGTAGGAGCGATGCGCCGAGACCGAGCGCAGGATCGATTCCCACTGGTAGTTGTCGAGCGTCGATCCGACCCAGGAGATCGACGGCAGGAGCACATAGTATTTCACGTCGAGGATGCGCGCCGTGTTGTCGGCGCGCTCGACATAGGTGCCGAGCTGCGAGAAGTCGAAGATCTCGTTGCGCAGCATGGTGCCGTAGAATGAGCCGCGGATCAGTGCCGTCTCGCGCTTGATCGCGTCGAGCACGCTGGGCAGGTCGCGCTCATCGATCGGCCTGGCCAGCATCCGCTTCAGCGACATCCAGGCCTCGTTGATGCTTTCCCAGGTCTCGCGCGTCAGCGCGGTGCGCACCATGCGGGCATTGTTACGGGCCGTCTCGATCGACGCCATCGTGCTCGACGGGTTCGACGTGTCGCGCAAAAGGAAGTCGGCGACATTGGCGGCGGTATAGTCAGAGTATTTCTGGCTGAAGGTGACGTCGGAACCAGCGCTGAGCAGCACCGAATTCCACTCTTCCGAGGCGCTCTGCGTGCGGGTCAGCGCCATGCGCAGGCCGGCATCGACCAGCCGCGCCATGTTTTCCGCCCGCTCGATATAGCGGTTCATCCAGTAAAGCCCGTTGGCGGTGCGGCCTAGAAGCATGGAAGAGGCCCTTCGGGCTAGTGAGTAGGGAATAGGGAACAGGGAGTAGTAAGTCTTTGAATCTCAATTGAATATGGCATGCGCTTCCCCTCTACTTTCAATACTGCCTACTGCCTACTGCCTACTGCCTATTTCCCTATTCACTCGCTTCAATCATCCAGCACCCACGTGTCCTTCGTCCCGCCGCCCTGCGAGGAATTGACCACCAGCGAGCCTTCCTTGAGCGCGACGCGGGTCAGCCCGCCGGGCACGATCTGGATGCGATCGGAAACCAGCACATAAGGCCTGAGATCGACATGGCGCGGCGCCAACCCTTTTTCTGTCAGGATCGGGCATGTCGACAGGGCCAGCGTCGGCTGGGCGATATAGTTCGAGGGTTTTGCCGCAAGCTTCTTGGCAAACGTCTCGCATTCCTTCTTGGTCGCCGCCGGCCCGACCAGCATGCCGTAACCGCCGGAACCGTGCACTTCCTTGATCACCAGTTCGTCGATGTGCTCGAGCACATATTTCAGGCTGTCCGGCTCCGAGCAGCGCCAGGTCGGAATGTTGCCGAGGATCGCCTTGCGGCCGGTGTAGAATTCGATGATCTCGGGCATGTAGGAATAGATCGCCTTGTCGTCGGCGATGCCGGTGCCCGGCGCGTTGGCGATGGTGATGTTGCCGGCCCGATAGACATCCATGATGCCGGGCACGCCAAGCGCCGAGTCCGGCCGGAACGTCAGCGGGTCCAGATACGAATCGTCCACGCGCCGGTAGAGCACATCGATCTGCTTGTAGCCTTCGGTCGTGCGCATGGCGACATGGCCATCGACGACGCGCAGATCCTGGCCCTCGACCAACTGCACCCCCATCTGGTCGGCGAGGAAGGCGTGTTCGAAATAGGCGGAGTTGAAGCTGCCGGGCGTCAGCACCGCAATGGTCGGCGCGCCCTTGGTGCTTTGCGGCCGCACCGCCGCCAGCGACTGGCGCAGAAGCTGCGGATAGTTTTCCACCGGCCGCACCTTGATCTTCTGGAACAGCTCGGGAAACAGCTGCATCATCGTCTCGCGGTTCTCCAGCATGTAGGAGACACCCGACGGCGTGCGCGCATTGTCCTCCAGCACATAGAATTCGTCCTCTGAGATGCGGACGATGTCGACGCCGATGATATGGGTGTAGACGCCGGCCGGGGGCCTGACGCCTATCATTTCCGGCAAGAATGCCTCGTTCCTGGCGATCAACTCCCTGGGAACGCGCCCGGCGCGCAGGATTTCCTGGCGATGATAAATGTCGTCGAGGAAGGCGTTAAGCGCCTGCACGCGTTGCTCGATGCCTTGCGTGAGGCGCCGCCATTCATTGCCTGAAATGATGCGTGGAACGATGTCGAACGGGATCAACCGCTCGGAGGCTTCCTGCTCGCCATAGACGGCGAAGGTGATGCCGGTCTTGCGGAAGACGCGTTCGGCGTCCTGCATCTTCTCGGTCAGCCTGGCCGGATCCTGCTCCTTCAGCCAGCGATCATAAGCCGAATACGGTCTTCTCAATCCGGAGACTTCCGGAAGCATTTCATCGAACGCTGCCAATCGCATACTCCCCTGTGATGCCATTTCACTGGCGTCGCCGGAGAAAATCAAGCGCAATCGGTGATTTGGGAGATACGGGCGGTCAGTATGTTGCGCCTGCCTAAAATTGCGGCAGCCGAAATATGACAGTAATCAGGCTTTGCCTCGTGTCCGGGCAAGTGGGTTTAGCAGCTAGAAAGCGCGGAATGTCACCACGGTGAACGTGTCCTTGATGCCGGGGAGAATCTGCACCTTCTCGTTGACGAAATGGCCGACATCTTCCTCGTCGTCGACATAGAATTTGGCGAGCAGATCGTAGTTGCCGGCAGTGGAGTAGATTTCCGAGGCGATCTCGGCATCGGCAAGCGCGCTGGCAACCTCATAGGATTTGCCCAGCTCGCATTTGATCTGCACGAAAAACGCCTTCATGGCTTCGTCCCGCTAAACGTCCAAGTCCAGCGGCCCTTCTGGCAGACTGGAGGCGGGCTTTCAAGCGCTGGAATGAATGCTTAGCCGGCCCGGACCTGGGCCACGACCTCCCGCAGCTCCGCCACCGGCATGCCGCGCTTGAACAGCCTGCCGCCGACCACCAGGGCCGGCGTATCCCGCAGCTGGCGAATAATCGCAATTGCTGAAACCGCTATGCGCTGCCAAGCGTATGTTATGATGCGTCTTCGGACAGCACTGTTTTTGAGGGAAGATATTTCGCGGGACAACGGAGACAGGCCATGCGCCGCGCCTTTTTCGCATTCGCAGTCGTTCCATTCCTCTTCGTGTCGTCGGCATTCGCCGGCGATGCCGAGATCAAGGCAGGACAGTCCGTCATTGACGGTCAGTTGAAGGCCCTCATCGCCAATGACGGCGCCACCGCCTACAGCTTCGCCGCCCCGAATGTGAAACGAATCTTCCCGACCGTCGACGCCTTCATGAACATGGTGACCAACGGCTACCCACCGGTGCGCAAGCCGCAGACCTATTCCTTCGGCAAGGTCGAGGAGACGGCCCCGGGTTCGATCGTCCAGCAGGTGCTGATCGTCGGTCCCGACGGCAAGGATTACGAGGCTGTCTACACGCTGCAGCAACAGCCCGATGGCACGTTCCAGATCACCGGCTGCAGCCTGCGCGCGTCGAACTCGCTCAGCACCTGAGGCCTCACAGCAACGGGATGTCGCCCCTCGCCCAGCCCTCGGTGATTTCCGCGCCGCGCGCCTCGAAACTGCCGGCCTCGATCGCAGCGCGGATGTCCTGCATCAGCTTCTGATAGTAGGAAAGGTTGTTCCACGTCAAAAGCATCGCACCCAGCGCCTCCTGCGAGCGCACCAGATGGTGCAGATAGGCGCGCGAGTAGTCCCGGGCCGCCGGGCAATCGCTTTCCTCGTCCAATGGGCGCGGATCGTCGGCATGGCGGGCGTTGCGCAGATTGACCTTGCCGCGCCTGGTATAGGCAAGGCCGTGCCGGCCGGCTCGCGTCGGCATCACGCAGTCGAACATGTCGATGCCGCGCGCCACCGATTTCAGGATATCGTCCGGCGTGCCGACGCCCATGAGATAGCGCGGCTTGTCCGCTGGCAGTTCCGGGCAGGTGATGTCGAGCATTTCGAGCATCACCGCTTGCGGCTCGCCGACGGCCAGGCCGCCGACCGCATAGCCCTTCAGCCCCATCGCGCTTAGCGCCTGCGCCGAACGCACCCGCAGCGCTGCGTTGTCGCCGCCTTGCACGATGCCGAACATCGCCTTGCCCGACTGGTCGCCGAACGCCGTCTTGCAGCGCTCGGCCCAGCGCAGCGACAGCTCCATGGCGCGCTCGATCTCCTTCATCTCGGCCGGCAGAGCCGTGCATTCGTCGAGCTGCATCTGGATGTCGGAATCGAGCAGCCCCTGGATCTCGATCGAGCGCTCCGGCGACATCTCGTAGGCGGCGCCGTCAATATGCGAGCGGAATGTGACGCCCTTTTCGGTCAGCTTTCTCAGCTTCGACAGCGACATCACCTGGAAACCGCCGCTGTCGGTCAGGATCGGATGCGGCCAGCGGGCGAATTCATGCAGGCCCCCCAGACGCGCCACGCGCTCGGCGCCGGGCCGCAGCATCAGATGGTAGGTGTTGCCCAGGATGATGTCGGCGCCGACGCCGCGCACCTGGTCCATATACATCGCCTTGACCGTGCCGCCGGTGCCGACCGGCATGAAGGCTGGCGTGCGGATTTCACCGCGCGGCATGTCGATCACACCGCGCCGCGCCTTGCCTTCAGTGGCCAGAACCTTGAAGCTGAACGGCTTAGCCATTGAATTCCTTGTCATGTAGCGGCGCGCCCGGAACCTGCTTGTCGAGCGACTGGCGGTAGTGGATGCAGCCGCGCATGAATTTGGGCCAGGGCGGCACGGCGATCGATGGTTCGGTCTTCTCCGGCAAAAGGTCCCACAGATCGGGGTGGTGCCAGCACAGATCATGGCCGGTCGCATCGCGATGCTGGCGAATGCCAGCGCGCAATTTCCTGGCCTCCGCGATCAGGGCATCGCGGTCCAGGCTCTCGAGATCATCGTCCATCGCTCGTCTCCGCTCGGAAAAGCAGGCTTGCGTCGCCATAGGAATAGAACCTGTAGCGGTTCTCGATCGCATGCGCATAGGCCGCACGCATCGTGTCGAGGCCGCTGAAGGCCGAAACCAGCATGAACAACGTCGAGCGCGGCAGATGGAAATTGGTCATCAGCATGTCGGCGGTGCGAAAGCGGTAGCCGGGTGTGATGAAGATATCGGTCGGGCCGGACCAGGCAAGCAGAGTGCCGTCCTCACGCGCCGCACTCTCCAGCAGGCGCAGCGACGTCGTGCCGACAGCAACGATGCGCCCGCCCCTCGCCTTGGCCGCATTGAGCGCGTCCGCTGTTTCTGCGCTGACCGAACCGGTCTCGGCATGCATCTTGTGATCGGCGGTGTCGTCTGCCTTCACTGGCAGGAACGTGCCGGCGCCGACATGCAAGGTGACGAAGTGGCGTTCGATGCCCTTGGCATCGAGTGCCGCAAAAAGCTCCGGCGTGAAATGCAGGCCCGCTGTCGGTGCCGCGACGGCGCCTTCCTCGCGGGCATAGATGGTCTGGTAATCGGCCCGGTCGCGTTCGTCGTCGTCACGCTTCGAGGCGATATAGGGGGGCAGCGGAATGTGGCCGACCGCGTGCAGTGCCTCGTCGAGAAAAGGCCCCGACAGGTCGAAGGCAAGCAGCGCTTCTCCGCCCTCGCCTTTCTCGATCACCGTGGCGTCGAGCTGACCGAGGAAACAGGAATTGCCGCTATGGCCGAAATGAATGCGATCACCGGTGGCGATGCGCTTGCCCGGCCGCATGAAGGCCAGCCAGCGGTCCGGTGCCATGCGCATATGCAGCGTGGCTTCGACCTGCGCCTGTGCCTCGCCGCGCCGCCTGATGCCTTTGAGCTGCGCCGGAATGACCTTGGTGTCGTTGAACACCAGCACGTCGCCGGCGCTGAGCAAGGACGGCAGGTCGCCAACCCTGCGGTCGTCGAGCCCTTCGCCTGACTTGACCACCAGCATCTTGGCGCTGTCGCGTGGCTCCGCAGGGCGAAGCGCGATGCGCTCCTCCGGCAGGTCGAAGTCGAAGAGATCGACGCGCATCAGTAGAGCCGGACGAGCAGCGCTCCGGCCAGCAGCAGCACCGCGCCGGCGATGCGGCCGAGCGAGATTTCACGCACCGCGACGCCGAGGAAGCCGACGCGATCGATGAGCATACCGGCCAGCAACTGGCCGGCGACCAGAAACGCCATCAGCGCGGCGGCGCCGATGCGTGGCGTCAGAATCGTCGACAGCGTGACATAAAAGCCGCCGAGCATGCCGCCGGCGACGAACAGCCAGGGCGCCGGCGCTTTCCAGTCGAGCGAGATGCCTTGCAGCTTCACCACCGCGACGGAGATGATGCCGAGCACGATCGCGCCCGACAGGAACGAAAACGCAGCCGCCGCGACCGGGAGACCCAGGCCGCGCGCCAGCTGCGAATTGATCGGTGCCTGAATGGCAATGAAGGCGCCGGACAGGATGCCGAGAAGCGACCAGACGACGCCCATCATTGTCGTTTACCCTTACTTGACGTCGGCCGCGACCTTCAGCGACACGATCTTGTCGGGATCCTGCACCGGCTCGCCGCGCTTGATCTTGTCGACATTGTCCATGCCTTCGATGACCTGGCCCCAGACCGTGTACTGGCGGTTGAGGAAGGCGGCATCGTCGAAGCAGATGAAGAACTGCGAATTGGCCGAGTTCGGGTTCTGCGAACGGGCCATCGAGCAGGTGCCGCGGCCATGGTTGGCATTGGAAAACTCGGCCTTCAGATCCGGCTTTTCCGAGCCGCCCATGCCGGCGCGGGATGGAGCAAATGTCGGTTTCGAGGAATTGCCGAACTTGACGTCGCCAGTCTGCGCCATGAAGCCCTCGATGACGCGGTGGAAGACCACGCCGTCATAGGCGCCTTCGCGAGCCAGTTCCTTGATGCGGGCGACATGGCCGGGCGCCAGGTCGGGGAAAAGTTCGATGACGACCTTGCCCTTGGTCGTTTCCAGAATGAGCGCGTTCTCGCGGTCCTTGATTTCGGCCATGTCAGATATCCTTTTTCAGAAAAACAGAGTTATTTGTCGGCGGCGATGCGCACTTTGATCATCCGGTCGGGGTCGCTGACCGTGCCGTTGTCCGCCTGGTCGCCCTTCTTGACGTGATCCACCAGTTCCATGCCGCTGACGACATTGCCGACGATGGTGTACTGGCCATCGAGCGGCGGCGCCGGCGCGAACATGATGAAGAACTGCGAATTGGCGGAGTTGGGGTCCTGAGAACGGGCCATGCCAACCACGCCGCGCTTGTAGTGTTCGGTCTGCGAGAATTCGGCCGGCAGGTCGGGCAGATCGGAACCGCCAGTGCCGACAGCCTCGGCGCTGAAGCCCTTCTTCATATTGCCGAACTTGACGTCGCCGGTCTGCGCCATGAAGCCGTCGATGACGCGGTGGAAAGCGACATTGTCATAGGCGCCCTGGCGCACCAACTTCTTGATCTGCTCGACATGCTTGGGCGCGAGATCGGGCCTCAGAGCAATGGTGACGTCGCCGTCCTTCAGCGTGATGATCATGGTGTTTTCCGGATCGGCGGCAAAGGCCGAGACCGATGCGGTCACAAGACCGGCAAGCACAACGAGGAACGAGGCGAGCTTTTTCAGCTGCATATCTGTCTCCGGGGTCTTATTTCTTGAATTTGGCGGTGAGCGCGCCGGCGACAGCCGCCGGCACGAAGGGGCGGATGTCGCCTCCCATCGAGGCAATCTGGCGGACAAGTGTGGCGGTAATGGTGCGCACGGAGGGGCTGGCGGGTAGAAAAACCGTCTGCAACTCAGGCGCCATGGTCTCGTTCATGCCAGCCATCTGCATCTCATAGTCGAGGTCGGTGCCGTCGCGCAGGCCGCGGATCATGATCGAGGCGCCCTGCTTCCTGGCCGCGTCGATGACCAGCCCGTCGAAGGCAACAACTTTGATGCGGGCGCCGTCGCGGCCGAATTCCGCTTTCGTGGCGGTCTCGATCAGCGCCACCCGTTCCTCAAAAGAAAACAGCGGCTGCTTGCCCGGATGGATGCCGATCGCCGCATAGACGATATCGGCCACGGCCAGCGACGCCTTCAGCACATCGAGATGGCCGTTGGTCAGCGGGTCGAAGGAGCCGGCATAGAGGGCGATGCGTTCAGTCATGGCAGGTGCTTCTAATGCATGATCCCAAAAAGTGGAAACCGGTTTTTGCGGACAAACGGTTTTTCGTTTGTCCTAGAGATCATGCTCAAATGAAAGCTAGAGCCTGTTCCATCTTCCGTCCATCAAGATGGAACAGGCTCTAGCGAGCCTCTCTCGCAAAGGCAAATCCGATCGGCGCGCCGGCCGTGAACCTTTTCCGGCACATGAACGACAGATGAACACGCTGATCACGAAGCCTTCACGCAGCGTTCACTAGGTTGCACCTTAATTAGATGAAACCAAAATCCCATCTATCCGTTGTTAGGCGCAGGAGAACACGCACATGCTGATCTACATGCTCGCCACCGCAATGACCGTCGCCATGCTGATCGCCACCGTATTTGGGCTGCATCAGGAGGCACAGCGCGTCCGCGTCAAGGCAAACACCAAGCGCTTCGAAGGCTTCGGCCCTCGCAAGCCGTATCGTCACTACTGATAAAGCCTGAACTTGCTGCCGCGCCGGCCGATGGGCCGGCGTTGCTATGTCAAAACCTGGGTGCCGGTCTTACTCCGCACCCTCCGGACTGGCGTCAGGCGCCGGAGCGGCATCAGCACCGCCATCCACGGTCTCTTCGCTTTCTTCGTCCGATTGCGGTTCCGAGATTCGCTCGACCGAAACCACCTTTTCACCTTCAGCCGTGTTGAAGATGGTCACGCCCTTGGTGGCGCGGCTGGCGAAACGGATGCCGTTGACCGGAACCCGGATGACGGTGCCGCCATCCGACACCAGCATGATCTGATCGTCATTGCCGACCGGGAACGTCGCCACCAGCCGGCCGATCTCGGCGACCTTCGACACATCGGTGGCACGGATGCCCTTGCCGCCGCGTCCGGTCAGCCGGAAATCATAGGACGAAGAGCGCTTGCCGTAGCCGAATTCGGTCACCGTCAGCACGTACTTCTCATGCGCCTTGAGGAACTCGTAGCGCTCATCGGAAAGCTCCGTCTCCTCGCCGACCTCTTCATTGGTCAGCGCGATCTCTTCCTCTTCGCCGGCTGCTATGCCGGCGGCAAGCCGCCGTTCGGCCGCCGCCCGCTTCAGATAGGCTGCGCGCTCGGCCGGCGGCGCATCGACATTCTCGATCACCGACATCGAGATGATGCGGTCGGTCTCGGCCATGGTTATGCCGCGCACACCGACAGAATTGCGGCTCTGGAAGACGCGCACGTCGCCGACCGAGAAGCGGATGCACTGGCCGGAACTGGCGGTTAACAGCACGTCGTCATTGTCGGTGCAGGTCTCGACGCCGAGGATTTCGTCGCCTTCCTCCTCCAGCTTCATGGCGATCTTGCCGTTGCGGTTGACCTGGACGAAGTCGGAAAGCTTGTTGCGGCGCACGGTGCCGCGCGTGGTGGCGAACATCACGTCGAGCTCGCCCCAGCTGGTCTCGTCCTCGGGCAGCGGCATGATGGTGGTGATGCGCTCGCCCTGCTCCAGCGGCAGCATGTTGATCAGCGCCTTGCCGCGCGACTGCGGATTGCCGATCGGCAGCCGCCAGACCTTTTCCTTGTAGACGATGCCGCGCGAGGAGAAGAACAGCACCGGCGTATGCGTGTTGGCCACGAACAGCCTTGTGACGAAATCCTCTTCCTTGGTCGACATGCCGGAGCGGCCCTTGCCGCCGCGGCGCTGCGCCCGGTAGAGCGACAGCGGCACGCGCTTGATGTAGCCGGAATGGCTCACCGTCACGACCATGTCCTCGCGCTGGATCAGGTCCTCGTCTTCCATGTCCGACCCACCGTCGGTGAGCTCGGTGCGGCGTGGCGTGCCGAACTCGTCGCGCACGGCGGCAAGCTCATCCTTGACGATCTGCTGGACGCGCGCGCGGGACGACAAAATGTCCAGATAATCAATGATTTCGGCGCCGATCGTGTTCAACTCGTCGGCGATTTCGTCGCGGCCGAGCGCGGTCAGGCGCTGCAGGCGCAGTTCGAGGATGGCGCGCGCCTGTTCCTCGGACAGATTGTAGGTGCCGTCCTCGTTGATCCGGTGGCGCGGATCGTCGATCAGGAGGATCAGCGATTCCACGTCGCCGGAGGGCCAGCGCCGCTCCATCAACTGCTCGCGCGCCGTCTGCGGATCCGGCGCGGTGCGGATCAGCTTGATGACCTCGTCGATGTTGGCGACGGCAATGGCGAGACCGACCAGCACATGGGCGCGGTCGCGCGCCTTGCGCAGCAGGAACTTCGTCCGCCTTGTGATCACCTCTTCACGGAAAGCGACGAACGCCTTCAGCATGTCGGTCAGGTTCATCACTTCCGGCTTGCCGCCGTTCAGTGCCACCATATTGGCGCCGAAAGAGGTCTGCAGCGGCGTGAAGCGATAGAGCTGGTTGAGGATGACGTCGGCAACGGCGTCGCGCTTCAACTCGATGACGACGCGGTAGCCCTGACGGTCGCTCTCGTCGCGAATGTCGGAAATGCCCTCGATGCGCTTGTCGCGCACCAGTTCGGCCATCTTCTCGATCATCGACGACTTGTTCACCTGATAGGGGACTTCGGTGATGATGATCGACTCGCGGTCGTTGCCGCGCTGTTCGATGTTGACACGCCCGCGCATGACGATGGAGCCGCGGCCGGTCGAATAGGCGCTGTAGATGCCGGAACGGCCAAGCACGATGGCTCCGGTCGGAAAATCCGGTCCCGGAATGATCTCCATCAGCGCTGGCAGGTCGATCGCCGGATTGTCGATGATGGCGATTGCGCCGTTGCAGATTTCGCCGAGATTGTGCGGCGGGATGTTGGTCGCCATGCCAACCGCGATGCCGCCGGAGCCGTTGACCAGAAGATTGGGAAACCGTGCCGGCAGAACCTTCGGTTCGCTGCCCGACGCATCATACGTATCCTGGAAATCGACGGTGTCCTTGTCGATATCCTCCAAAAGCTCATGCGCGACTTTGGTCAGCCGCGCTTCCGTGTAGCGCATTGCCGCCGGCGGATCGCCGTCGATGGAGCCGAAATTGCCCTGCCCGTCGATCAGCGGCACGCGCAGCGACCAGTCCTGCGCCATGCGCACCAAGGCGTCATAGATGGAAGCGTCGCCATGCGGATGGTATTTACCCATCACGTCGGCGACCGGACGCGCCGACTTCACATATTTGCGGTTCCAGTGGTAGCCGCTCTCATGGGCGGCGAAGAGAATGCGGCGGTGCACCGGCTTCAGGCCGTCGCGCACATCGGGCAGCGCGCGGCTGACGATCACGCTCATAGCGTAATCGAGATAGGAACGCTGCATCTCCTCGACGATGGATATCGGCTCGATGCCGGTGGGGCCGCCGTCGGCGCCGCGCGGTGTCTTCTGGTCGGTCAAATCGGATCACAATCTAATCAGGAATCACTTGGTGCTTATATAGGAAGCAAGGCTGAAACTCCAACATGTCAGGCACTTTTCCAGTGTCATTTTTGGTGGTAATTTCAAATGGATACCACTGATTGCGACGATATGGCCAAGGCGGTTTTCGCCGCACTAAGGCAAAAGCCTGCAATGGACCGTTTTCCCCTGCGAAAGCCACGAGCGCGATGAATTGGACCCCGTGGCTGCCTTTGCGAGCACTGAGCGGTTGGCGACCCCGGGATCTCAACAGCGATCTGATCGCGGGCGTGACACTGGCGGCGATTGCCATTCCCGAACAGATGGCAACGGCCCGGCTGGGCGGCTTTGCCGCGGAGATCGGCTTCTTCGCCTTTGTTGCCGGTTCGGTGGTATTTGCCCTGTTCGGTGCCAACCGGCATCTCTCGTCCGGCGCGGACTCGACCATCACGCCCTTGTTTGCCGGTGGCCTCGCCGTACTGGCGGCATCCGGGTCGCCGCACTATCTGGCGCTGGCGGCCATGCTGGCGCTGATGGTCGGGCTGATCGTGACCCTGAGCGGTGTCTTTCGCCTTGGCTGGATCGCCGACCTCTTGTCGGTGCCGGTCACAACGGGTTTTCTGGCCGGCATCGCCGTCCATATCATCGTTTCGCAATTGCCCGGACTGCTCGGCCTGCCCGCCGAAAGCGGCGAGACGTTGCGGCGCATCGGTGAGATCGCCGGCAATCTCCATCTCACCAATCCCTGGAGCCTCGGACTTGGCCTCGGCGTGTTCGCGATCGTGTTCTGCGCCGACCGGATCAGCGCCCGCGTCCCCGGCGCGTTGATCGGCATGGTGCTCGCCACATCAGCGGTTACCGTCTTCGGCCTTAAGGACCGCGGCGTCGAGGTGCTCGGCGCTTTGCCCAACGGGCTGCCACAGGCGGGCCTGCCGCTTGCCAGCCTTGATGATGTGCAGGCGCTGTTTCCACTGGCATTGCTGATCGCCATTGTCGTCATGGTGCAGACGGCGGCCACTTCCCGCTCTTTCGCGCCGCAACAGGGCGAGGCTCCCGACGTCAATCGCGATTTCGTCGGCGTTGGCGCCGGCAGCATCGTATCGGGCCTGTTCGGCGCCTTTGCCGTCAATGCCAGCCCGCCGCGCACCGCAATCGTCGCCCAGTCGGGCGGCCGCTCGCAATTGTCCGGCCTCATTGCCGCGGCCATCGTGCTGGCGCTTGGTGCTTTCGGCGGCGGCCTGCTTGCCGATGTTCCGCAGGCCGCCCTTGCCGGCGTTCTGTTGTTCGTGGCGCAGCACATTCTGCGCTGGAAGGTGTTCACCAATGTCTACCGGCAGGCGCCGGTCGAATTCGCATTGATCCTCATCACCATGGCGGCCATCGTCGTGCTGCCGATCGAGACCGGCGTGGCGATCGGCATCGGCCTGTCGCTGCTGCACGGAATCTGGAGCGCGACCCGCACGCTTCCGATCGAACTGGAACAGGTGCCGGGCACTTCGGTGTGGTGGCCACCCGGCAACCCAGCTGCCGGCGAACAGCTCCCCGGCGTGCTGGTCGCGGCGTTCCAGGCGCCGCTGTCTTTCGTCAACGCCGACCGCTTCAAGCGCGGTCTTTGCGATCTCGTCGACGCCAGGAGCGAAAGCGTGAAGCTGATCGTGCTGGAGGCCAGCAACATCGTCGAAATCGACTATACAGCCGCGCAAGCCCTGATCGACACCATCACCCATTGCCGCAAGGCGGGCGCGATATTTGCCATCGCGCGGTTGGAATCGCTGCGTGCCCAGGCGGCGCTGGCACGATTTGGCATCGCCGAGCTGATCGGTCCCGAGCGGATCTTTCACAGCGTCGATGCCGCCATCAAGGCGCTCGGCCCAGACCAAAAACCGCAACAACAGGACGAAGTCAAATGACGACCCAGCGGGAACCCTTGCTGACCCCCGTCGCTGTCAGGGATTTGCGGCCGACGCAGATCAGCGTCGGCATGCGCGAAGTCGCCTTGAAGCGCCAGATGATCCGCTCGCAGAGTGCCAGGAAGACCGGCACGTTTCTCGGCAGCCACATGGTTCCGGTCGTGCTGGGGCCGAAGAAGCGCAATTATGTCACCGATCACCACCATCTTGCCCACGCCCTGCTCGAGGAAGGCATCAGGGATGTTCTGGTGACTGTGATCAGCGACCTGTCGGGGCTCGACAAGGAGGCTTTTTTCGTCGTGCTCGATAACAGAGGCTGGATGCACCCGTTTGATGAGAAGGGCCCGCGCCGGGACTACGACGCCATTCCAAGAACCATGGCCGACCTCGTCGACGATCCCTACAGGAGCCTGGCCGGCGAACTGCGCCGGCAGGGCGGCTTTGCCAAGGACACCACGCCGTTCAGTGAATTCCTGTGGGCGGACTTTTTTCGCCGGCGCATCGACCGGGATGCGGTGGCGAAGAATTTCGACAAGGCGATGAAGGAAGCCCTGAGCCTCTCCAAGAACAAGGACGCGGACTATCTGCCAGGCTGGTGCGGACCAACATCGGACTGAGCTGCGATGATATTCAGGTGATGCCGGCCTGACCTGAATCTCAACGCAGCTTATGCTGCAAGCTTCAGCGGGCCGCAGCGCGGCGGCTGCGATACTGGCCCGGCGTCTCCCCCATGATCCGCCGAAAACGACGATTGAAGGTCGACAGATCGTTGAAGCCGGCCTCGAAGGCGATCGCCGAGACCGCATCGTCCGACATGCACAGCCGCACCGCTGCCCTGTGCAATCGCGTCTTGAGCAGGAACTGGTAGGGCGTCATGCCCGCGACCTGCCGGAAAATGCGCAGGAAATGATAGGGGCTGGTCGCCGTTTCGCCGGCAAGTGCTGAAAGCGAGACCGGCCCGTCGGCATCCAGTTCGATCCGCCGCACGGCCTCGGCAACCCGTTTCTGATCACGGCGGCTTGGTGCGCGCCTGACATGCGTAGCGCCAGAGGCTGTAGCCACGGCAGCACCGGCCATGCGCAGGGAAAGTTCCTCGAAGGCGTCGATGTCGGCCATCTCGCGCGCGGTTTCCGCCTCGGCCAGCAGTGGCGCCAGGACCGGTAAAGGCGGCAAGCGCGCCGCCTCGAAGGCCAGCTTCCTGGCGCCCGGCACGCCAGCCGCGATCCGTTCCATGTAGGACGGCCCGAAATGGAACGAGAGGCAACGGTCGCCGCTGCCATGCTCGTGCCCGCATTCGTAACATGTGCCGGGATTGCCGAGCAGGAGGCTACCTGGCGCCAGCATCGCCGTGCCTTGTTGGGCGCGGTAGCGGAACGTGCCGCTGGTGACCGCAGCAATGCAGAAATCCTGATGCGCTTCCTCGAACGGCCGGTCGCCGGCGCCAGCCGTGCAGATCACATCCGTCACGTGCCAGCCGGGTCCGGATGCGAGCGTGTGCGTGGTCGCTGTCATGACCGGAATATAGCAATTTTTCCCAAGCCCTGAACCCCGTCACCGCCTACTCCTCTCGGTCTCCTGACAAGAAGAGACCGGAACCATGTTCGACCCCTTTGCCGAAGCCCTGCACAGCCCCGGACCAACGGAAGGGCTTGCTGAAAAACTGAGCCTTTACGGCCGCTTCGTCGGCGCCTGGACGTTTGACGCCTCGCGCCATCTCGAGGACGGCACGGTGCTGAGCGGGCGTGGTGAGGTGCATTTCGGCTGGGTGCTGGAAGGCCGGGCGATCCAGGACGTCTGGATCCTGCCCGCGCGGGATGCCGGCCCCTCGCCCTCACTCGGCGCCTGGACGTTCTACGGCACCACGCTACGCGTTTATGATCCCGGCGCGGATGCCTGGCACATCTTCTGGAGCGATCCGCGCAACCAGTATTTCAGCCGCCAGTTCGGCCGCGCCGAGGGCAACACGATCGTGCAAGTGGGCGCCGACGGGACCGGCTCGTCGGTGCGCTGGAGCTTTTCGCGGATCACCGAGAATTCCTTCCGCTGGCTTGGCGAGCGCTCGCACGACAATGGTGCGACATGGCGGCTGGAAGTCGAGTTCCTGGCGCGCAGAGCAGCTGCAAGATGACACCGCAAGACATTGTAATGATGGAGAAAATCATGTTCGATCATATCTCGATCGGCGTCCGCGACGCCGCCACCTCCAAGCGCTTCTATGATGCCGCACTGAAGCCGCTTGGCTACAGCTGCCTCAGCCAGTCGCCGGGCTCGCTTGGTTATGGCGCTCAAAACGTCGTGCTATGGGTGAACGAGGCGGCGCGGCCTGTGCCATCAGACGACAAATCCGGCCTGCATTTCTGCTTCGCCGCACCAACGCGGACCAGCGTCGACACTTTCCATGCCGGCGCTCTGCGCGAAGGCGGCAGCGACAATGGCGCGCCGGGTCTGCGCGCCGACTATGGCGACAACTACTATGCCGCGTTTGTCGTCGACCCGGACGGCTATCGCATCGAGGCCTATTGCGGCACTGCCGGCTAAACCCGGTTTCGCTGTCCCGACAGTTCCCACCGAACGGGCTTTGCTCTACCAATATCCTGGTACGGGCACGGCCCGGTGGGAGGGTCAGAGATGCCGAGTTTCGACAGCCTGTTCAACGCCTTCGTCACCATCCTCGTGACCATCGATCCACCTGGTCTGGCGCCGCTGTTTCTCGCCGTGACGCGCGGCATGAACCGCGAGGAGCGGCAGCAGGTTTCCGTCCGCGCCTCGATCATCGGTTTCCTGGTGATGGCGCTGTTTGCGGTTGCCGGTGCCTCGATCCTGTCGGTGTTCGGCATCACGCTGCCGGCCTTCCGCGTCGCCGGCGGTTTCCTCTTGTTCTTCATCGCCTTCGAAATGGTGTTCGAGCGCCGGCAGGACCGCAAGGAAAAGATCGGCGACGTCGCCATCACCAAGGACATGATCCACAACATCGCTGCCTTCCCGCTGGCGATCCCGCTGATTGCCGGACCCGGCGCCATTTCGGCGACTGTGCTGCTCTCCGGCTCGTTCCAGGGCTTTGCCGCGCAGGCGGCGCTGGTCGGCATCATCTTCGTCTGCCTCGCCATCACCTATCTGGTGTTCGTGCTGTCGGAACGCATCGACCGCATCCTCGGCCAGACCGGCCGCTCGATCCTGACCCGGCTGCTCGGCGTCATCCTGGCGGCACTTGCCGTGCAGTTCGTGGCGGACGGCATCAAGGCGCTGATGGCGGGCTGAACGACAGTCCCTACTGCCTACTGCCTACTGCCTACTGCCTACTGCCTACTGCCTACTGCCTACTGCCTACTTCGCCGTCGTATCGATCACTTCGAAATCGTGGGTAATCGTGGCGGTCTTGGCCAACATCGCGGAGGCCGAGCAATATTTTTCGATCGAGATGTCGATTGCCCGTTTGACCTTGCCGGGCGACAGCGCCCTGCCCTTGACGACGAAATGCATGTGGATGCGGGTGAACACCCTGGGCTCGGTTTCGGCTCGGTCGGCGTCGAGTTCAACCACGCAGTCCTCTACCGCCTCACGCCCCTTTTCGAGGATATGCACGACATCATAGGCCGAACAGCCGCCGGTGCCGATCAGCACCAGTTCCATCGGGCTTGGCCCCGGCGTCCTGCCTTCCGGTCCGGGCGCCGTGCCGAGCACGACCTTGTGGCCGCTGCCGGACTCGCCGAGGAAGGTGCGCTCCTCGACCCACTTTACGCGTGCTTTCATGGAAGTCGTCCTTCGCCATATTTCGTTGATCGCCAAGTCGGCGCTCAATTCGACAATGCAAAACCCCGAAAGTCCATGAGGGACTCTCGGGGCGCAATGTTTGACTTAAGCCAAAAATAGCATCTGCCGTTGCGATCAGAACGGGATCTCGTCGTCCAGTTCGCGCGACGAACCGCCGCCACCGCCGCCCCTCGGAGCGTTGCCGCCGCCACCGCGATTGAAGCCTTCGCTCGGGCTGGACTGGCCGAAATCGGAACCACGGTTGCTGCCACCACCGGCATAGCCGCCGACCTGCCCGCCTTCGCCCTGTCCGCGTGCGTCCAGCATCTGCAGTTCCCCACGGAATTTCTGCAGCACGACTTCGGTCGTGTACTTGTCGGCGCCCGTCTGGTCCTGCCATTTGCGCGTCTGCAACTGGCCCTCGACATAGACCTTCATGCCCTTCTTCAGATACTGCTCGGCGACCTTGGCGATGCCCTCATTGAAGATGACGACGTTGTGCCACTCGGTCTTTTCCTTGCGCTCGCCGGAATTCTTGTCGCGCCAGCTTTCCGACGTGGCGATGCGGATGTTGACGACCGGCTCGCCCGAGTTCAGCCGGCGGATTTCAGGGTCCGCACCGAGGTTGCCGACCAGAATGACCTTGTTGACGCTACCCGCCATGATATTTCTCCGCGCTCATCCGAAACAAATTTTGTCGCAGCACCTTACAGGCTGCAGACCTCAGCCGCCTGCCATGGCTGTCTTTACCCACAAGGTTTTTGTTCCCTGTTCGTTCTTATCTGCACCCCTGCTGATTGTCAAGGAATGGCAGCAATGTCCGAAGCTCTCATATGGGTTTGAAAAGAGCGCTTGCCAAATCAATAAGTGTAGACTTATGCTTCGGTCATGATCGAAGCAGAGATTTTCCGGGCCTTGGCCGACCCGACGCGCCGCGCCGTCTTTGAGCGGCTCGCCGCCGGCGAGATGAGCGTGTCGGAATTGCGCACCGGCATGACGGTCTCGCAGCCGGCCGTGTCGCAGCATCTGGCGGTGCTGCGCGGCGCCGGCCTGGTGGTCGAGCGGCGTGCGGGCCGCAACGCCTTCTACCGCGCTGCCCCGCAGGGACTCGCCCCCCTGCTCTCCTGGATCGAACGCTACCGGACCTTCTGGCCGGAACGCATCGAAAGGCTGAAGGCGGTTTTGAAGGACATGGACCAGTGAAGGACGTGGGATCAATGAAGAAGTCGGGATCAATGATCGACGAGAGCCAAAGCGACGCCCCGGATGCGATCGAGTTCGAATACGACCTTGCCGAGCCGCCGGAAAAGGTGTGGCGGGCCCTGACCGTACCGGAGCTGCTCGCCGCCTGGATGATGCCGAACGACATCAGCCCCGAGATCGGCAATCGTTTTGCCTTCGCCGGTCCGGATGCGCCGATCGAATGCGAAATCCTCGACGCCGAGCCCGAACGCCTGTTGCGCTATTCCTGGCGGGAGCGCTCGCAGCCAGGCGGCGCGGCGCGGCAGGGTCCACTCGACAGCCCATTGGACAGCATTGTCACCTTCACACTCGCCCGCACCGTTTCCGGCGGCACGCATCTGCGCATCGTCCATGGCGGCTTCGCCCCCGCAATTGCCATGGCCGGCGCCGGCTGCCGGCTTTCACTCGACGCAACCGGTTCACGCAAGCCGATCGCCGCGAACACGCCTCGCCTCTTGCTGCGCGCAGCCTGAGCGACAACACAGCAACGGAGACATACAATGAGCGGCCTTGCCAGTCTGGTGCCGATGGTGATCGAGCAATCGAGCCGCGGCGAACGTGCCTTCGACATATTTTCACGGCTGCTGCGCGAGCGCATCATCTTCATCAACGGCGAGATCAACGACGACATCTCGGCGCTGGTCTGCGCACAGCTGCTGTCGCTGGAATCGGACAATCCCGACAAGGAGATCTCGCTCTACATCAACTCACCGGGCGGCGTGGTGACCAGCGGCTTCGCCATCTACGACACGATACAATATATCAGCTGCCCGGTGTCCACCGTGTGCATGGGCTTTGCCGCCTCGATGGGTTCTTTCCTGCTGATGGCAGGCACACCGGGGCGTCGCATCTCGCTGCCGAACGCCACCATCCTGCTTCATCAGCCGCTGGGCGGGTTCCAGGGCCAGGCCTCCGACATCCAGCGCCATGCCGAGCGCATCGGCCAGACGAAACGGCACATGGCCGAACTCTACGCGCAGCATTGCGGCCGCACCTATGAAGAGGTCGAGCGCACGCTGGATCGCGACCATTTCATGACGGCTCGAGAGGCCCAGGCATGGGGCATCGTCGACCATGTTTTCGACACGCGCAAAAAGGCGGCTTGAAGCCAGGGCCCTATCCAGCTCCTGCCGGTTGTCGAAGATTTGACGGTACCGGTCTGGTCCCGTCGCCGGCACGTCACTATAGTCTTGGGATGATCGACACACATCCGTCCAGACCACTGCACCGCGTCATCGCTGTCGTGGTGCTCGCTTTTGCCGGCTTCGTGAGCGGCGCGGCTTTTGCAGAGGACAGTTCGCCAACGCAGAAAGGCGCCCTGCCCGGCGTGACCGGCGACTATCGTATCGCCAAGCCGGCTCCCAAGCCCGAACCCGACGACGCGTTCCCCGGCAACGGCAACGGCCAGTTCAAGATCGGCGATACGGATGTCAGGATTTCCGGTAGCATCACCGTCGATGTCGGCGTGGGCGGGATCAAGCCATCCAATCGGTAGGGCACAATGGCCGCAGGTTGACACCACTCGGCTACCCTTCAGTCGTTGGCGCTGCCCCTCACCTGCCTGCCGGCATCCTCTCCCCGTATAGTGACGGGGAGAGGGGCGCTGTCATCGACGGTTTCACCCAATCGCAAGCCTTGCAGGAGAGAGTGCCAACGACAAGGGTCAGCCCCTTCTCCCCGTCACTATACGGGGAGAAGTGCGCGGCAGGGCGATGAGGGGCAGCACAAACCTTGATACCTTGTCCTAAGACAAGCTGAAAACCCAAGCGCAATCCGCACATAAAAACGGCCCCGCCGTGCTTTGCGCAAACGGACGGGGCCTTTTGGATCTCAAATCCAATTTTGCCGGGAGTGTACTGCCGGCGTTTGATTTCGGATGCACCGCGGCATTCAGCCGACGATCCGACTAGCAGTCTCTGATTGTTGTGGGATATGGCAGGTCACGGTTTGTCGGGTGGCGCAAACGCTAAACCCCGGCACTTATGCCTGCCCCGGCTCCAGTGACAACTGGAACCCTAGGGGACGATCCGGTGGCGTCATAGCTCCGCTCCTGTGTCCGTTGCGACGTGTTGTCCCGAAGCACAAATCGCGAATACCTGCGGCGTCTCGCAGGCCGCCTCTGGGCGGCGAGGCCATCGAAAGACGGCCAGCTTCGTGAACTGCTGAAGTCTGCGCCCCTGAGTCGGTGGCGTCAACCATCAATAGCCGGTTACCTAAAAATGTGATCGCGGGCAGGTTACGTGCAAGTCAGTTTTTGCACAGCTTTGTCAGGAGCGTGTTCGGCCTTTGTTCTTTCCGCTTGCCCGTGCACGCGAAAGACGGTTAAACGCTCTGTCGGGAATTGTGGCGTCTCTCGACGTGGCGGCAAAACTACCTACATAGGGGATGGCCGGGAAAACCCGCCATTCCAGGAAATTCCAGATTCTGAGGCGGCGACCGGCTATGGCCGACCATAAATATCTTTCCATTCGCGGGGCGCGCGAACACAATCTGAAGAATGTCGATCTCGACCTGCCGCGTGACAGCCTGATCGTCATGACCGGCCTGTCGGGCTCCGGCAAATCGTCGCTTGCCTTCGACACCATCTATGCCGAGGGCCAGCGCCGCTACGTCGAAAGCCTTTCGGCCTACGCCCGGCAATTCCTCGAAATGATGCAGAAGCCGGACGTCGACCAGATCGACGGCCTGTCGCCAGCCATTTCCATCGAGCAGAAGACCACCTCGAAGAACCCGCGTTCGACGGTCGGCACCGTCACCGAGATCTACGACTACATGCGGCTGCTGTTTGCGCGCGTCGGCATCCCCTATTCGCCGGCCACCGGCCTGCCGATCGAAAGCCAGACGGTTTCGCAGATGGTCGACCGCGTGCTGGCGGTCGAGGAAGGCACCCGACTGTTCATCCTGGCGCCGATGGTGCGCGGCCGCAAAGGCGAATACCGCAAGGAATTGCTGGAACTGCAGAAGAAGGGCTTTCAGCGCGTCAAGGTCGACGGCGTCTTCTATGAGATCGCCGATGTGCCGGCGCTGGACAAGAAGTACAAGCATGACCTCGACGTCGTCGTCGACCGTATCGTCGTGCGCGGCGATCTCGCCACGCGGCTCGCCGATTCCATCGAAACCGCGCTGAAACTGGCCGATGGGCTGGCGGTCGCCGAATTCGCCGACAAGCCGCTCGATTCCAGCCAGACCGGCGAGGATTCGGTCAACAAGTCGAAGAACGAGACGCATGAGCGCATCCTGTTCTCGGAAAAATTCGCTTGCCCGGTGTCCGGTTTCACCATTCCGGAAATCGAACCGCGCCTGTTCTCGTTCAACAATCCGTTCGGCGCCTGCCCGACCTGCGACGGTCTCGGCAGCCAGCGCGCCATCGACGGCAATCTGATCGTGCCGGACGAAAACATCTCGCTGCGCGACGGCGCCGTCAGCCCGTGGGCCAAGTCGACCTCGCCCTATTACGCGCAGACGCTGGAAGCGCTGGGCAAGGCCTATGGCTTCAAGCTCGGCGACAAGTTCAAGGATTTGACCGCGGAAGCCCAGGAAGCCATCCTGCGCGGCACCGGCGAGCGCGAAATCACCTTTCAGTATGATGACGGCCTGCGCTCCTACAAGACGACGAAAACCTTCGAAGGCGTCATCCCCAATCTCGAGCGGCGCTGGAAAGAGACAGAATCCGCCTGGATGCGCGAGGAGATCGAGCGCTTCATGTCGGCGACGCCTTGCCCGGTCTGCAAGGGTTATCGGCTGAAGCCGGAGTCGCTGGCCGTCAAGATTGCCGGCAGGCACATCGGCGAAGTCACCGAGCTTTCCATCCGCAAGGCCGACCAGTGGTTCACCGACCTGCCCGCGTCACTCAACGACAAGCAGAACGAGATCGCGGTGCGCGTCTTGAAGGAGATCCGCGAGCGGCTGCGCTTCCTCAACGATGTCGGGCTCGACTATCTGACCCTATCGCGCAATTCAGGCACGCTATCGGGCGGCGAAAGCCAGCGCATTCGGCTGGCGTCGCAGATCGGCTCCGGCCTGACCGGCGTGCTCTATGTGCTGGACGAACCGTCGATCGGCCTGCATCAGCGCGACAATGCGCGCCTGCTCGATACGCTCAAGCACCTGCGCGATATCGGCAACACGGTGATCGTCGTCGAGCATGACGAGGACGCCATCCTGCATGCCGACTATGTCGTCGACATGGGCCCTGCCGCCGGCATCCATGGCGGCGAGATCATTGCCCAGGGAACCCCGCAGCAGGTCATGGCCAATCCCAATTCGATCACCGGCAAATATCTGTCGGGCGCTCTCGAAGTGGCAACACCCGGCGTGCGGCGTGAAGCGAAGAAGAACCGGCGCCTCAAGATCGTCGGCGCGCGCGGCAACAATCTGAAGAACGTCACCGCCGAAATCCCGCTCGGCACCTTCACCGCCGTGACCGGCGTGTCGGGCGGCGGCAAGTCGACCTTCCTGATCGAGACGCTGTTCAAGGCGGCGTCGCGCCGTATCATGGGTTCGCGCGAGCATCCTGCCGACCACGACCGCATCGAGGGCCTCGAATTCCTCGACAAGGTCATCGACATCGACCAGTCGCCGATTGGACGGACCCCGCGTTCGAACCCCGCCACATATACCGGCGCCTTCACGCCGATCCGCGACTGGTTCGCCGGGCTTCCCGAAGCCAAGGCGCGCGGCTACCAGCCAGGACGCTTCTCGTTCAACGTCAAGGGCGGCCGCTGCGAGGCCTGCCAGGGTGACGGCGTCATCAAGATCGAGATGCACTTCCTGCCCGACGTCTACGTCACTTGCGACGTCTGCCATGGCAAGCGCTATAACAGAGAGACGCTCGATGTCCTGTTCAAGGGCAAGTCGATCGCCGACGTGCTTGACATGACGGTCGAGGAAGGCGTCGACTTCTTCGCCGCCGTGCCCGGCGTGCGTGACAAGCTCGACACGCTGAAGCAGGTCGGCCTTGGCTACATCCATATCGGCCAGCAGGCGACGACGCTGTCCGGCGGCGAGGCGCAGCGCATCAAGCTGGCCAAGGAACTGTCGCGCAAGGCGACCGGCAAGACGCTCTACATCCTCGACGAGCCGACCACCGGCCTGCATTTCCACGATGTCGCCAAGCTGTTGGAAGTGCTGCACGAACTGGTCGACCAGGGCAACACGGTGGTGGTCATCGAGCACAATCTCGAAGTGATCAAGACCGCCGACTGGGTGCTCGACCTCGGCCCCGAAGGTGGCGACGGCGGCGGCGAACTGGTCGCCTCAGGCACGCCGGAAGCGATCGTGCGCGAGAAGCGCAGCTACACCGGCCAGTTCCTCAAGGAACTGCTGGAACGGCGCCCCGGAGGCAAGCGCGAAGCGCGCGGAGTGACGATCGGACCGGTTGGCGCCTGGAGAAGCTTTTGAATGACAATCAGAAGAGCGCTTGCCGGTGATCTCCAAACCGTCGTCTCGCTGACGGAAGAAGCCTATGCGCCCTACACCGCACTGTTGGGCGCACCGCCCATTCCGGTCACCGAAGACTATGCGCCACGCATCGAGGGCGGCGAAGTCTGGCTTCTCGAGGACGGCGACAGGTTAGCCGGACTGCTCACGTTGGAGCGGCATGACGACCACACGATGATCTTCTCCGTCGCGGTCTCCCCTGACTTTCAGGGCAAGGGCTTCGGCATCGCGTGGCTGAAACACGCGGACGAACAGACGCGCTTGTGGGGCCTGCCCGAGGTACGGCTTTACACCAACGCCAGGATGGAGCGGAACATCGCGCTCTATCTGGCCTATGGTTTCCACGAAACGGGTCGCCGGCCCAATCCCTATCGGCCAGGATGGGTGCTCGTCGACATGGCCAAAGCCGTCGATGAGATCACCGCAGCCTGATCTTTTTCAGCATTTGGGAGGATGACAATGAGCACATCGGGAACAATCCGCGCAGGCATGGGCGGCTGGACCTTCGAGCCCTGGGATACGTCCTTCTATCCCGACAAGCTTTCCAAGGCCAAGCAGCTGAACTACGCCAGCCGCCAGGTGCCGAGCATCGAGGTCAACGGCACCTATTATTCCAGCTTCAAGGAGCCGACCTTCGTCAAATGGGCCAGCGAGGCGCCGGACGGTTTCGTCTATGCGCTGAAGGGCAACCGCTTCGTCACCAACCGCCGCGTGCTCGGGGAGGCCGGCGAGTCGATGATGCGATTCCTCGGCTCGGGCATTGCCGCGCTCGGCGAAAAGCTCGGGCCTATCCTGTGGCAGTTCGCGCCGACCAAGAAATTCGATCCGGACGATTTCGAAGCCTTCCTGAAACTGCTGCCGGAAAAGCAGGACGGCGTTGCGCTGCGCCATGCGGTCGAGGTGCGCAACGACAGCTTTGTCGTGCCGGAATTCGCCGCGCTCGTACGCAAATACAAGGTGGCGATCGTCTATGCCGACCATGCTAAATATCCTGATATCGCCGATGTCACCGGCGATTTCATCTATGCCCGGCTGCAGACCGGCAGCGACGATAATCCCGATTGCTACACGCCGAAGGGCCTCGATGAGTGGGCGGCGCGCGCCAAAACCTGGGCGGCAGGCAAGGTGCCTGCCGATCTCCGACGTGCCGATCCTTCGACCGAGGCCCCGGTCAAGCCGCGCGACGTGTTCGTCTACTTCATCACCGAGGGCAAGGTGCGCGCGCCGTTCGGTGCCATGGCGTTGATGAAGCGCGTGACGGACTGAAGCGCGTCTCCTATGCGTTTTGCGCGTAGCAAGTGCTTGATCGTGGCGTATTCAGCGCCATCGTAACCTTATCGATACTTCCTTGCTGCATGAATCCGGCACGCCAAGTTGCAGAGCCGTATCCGCCGCCGGCAAGGAAACGAGGGGCATGTCGCTCGACTACACTTCACTTCTTCTGGCTGTCGGATTTTCCGCCGCCTGCCTGAGCCTGACATTGTTCGGCATGTGGCTGACCGCTCGCTCGGAGAGGTTCCTGCTGACATGGGCGATCAGCCTGGTGTTCGTGGTCGGCGATATTTTTATCTATGACGCCTATATCGACATGCCTGGGCGCCTGCTGGGCATCGCCACGCTGGCTTTTCTGCTGCTCGGTTTTTCGACAATGCTGGGCGCCGCCTACCAGTTCAGGACCGGCGGCTCGCCAATGCCGCGAATGGTGCTTGTCAGCGCCATTTCGCTGGTTGTGACGTTGCCGCCCATGGCTCTTGGCTATGACGGGCTGGGCTTCATGTTCGAAAACGCCTTCGCCGCATTGCTTCTGTTCGCAACGGCGCTCGAATACTGGAAAGGCCGCGACGAAGCCCCTGCCCTGACGATCGGTATCACCGCGCTCTATTCGGCCACGGCCACATCCTTCGCTCTGTGCGCCATGGTCCTTGCCTGGGACGGAAAGCTGATCCTTGGTCATGCGCCCAGCAACTGGGCCGAGGAGCTCAGCCTCATCATCGTCATCGCCAGCATGACCGGTATCGGAGCGCTTTCCCTGGCGCTCAATCAGGGGCGTCTGGCCAGGCACCATCGCCACAATGCCCTGACCGACCCGCTGACCGGCCTGCTCAACCGTCGAGCCCTGTTCGACCTGCACGGCGATGCCCCGGTCGGCGCCTTCACGGCCGTGGTTGTCTTCGACCTCGACAGCTTCAAGGCCATCAATGACGAATTCGGCCACGCCGCTGGCGATGAGGTGCTGAAGGTGTTCGCCAGGGAACTCGCCGGCAATCTTCGCCCGGCCGACGTCGCCGCGCGCATGGGCGGCGAGGAGTTCGCGCTGGTGCTGAAGCGGACCTTGCCTGAAACGGTGGAGGCCACCGCCGAGGCCATACGGGCAGCTTTCGCAGCGCGTCGCATCGAAACCGAGACGGGCTCGCTGATGTGCACGGTCAGCGCCGGATATGCCTTTGGCACCAAGGAGGGGCTCAGCTTCGACAAGGTGCTCAGCGCCGCCGACAAGGCGCTCTATGCCGCCAAGCGCGGCGGCCGCAACCGCGTCACCGCTTCGGCATTCCGGCGCGCTGGTTAGACTGGTCAGCCTTGATATCTTACTGCCAATTGTCCGTGACTTCCCGCATCGTCACGGCCTCGACCTGCTCACTGAACCGCGAGCGATAAAGCTCCATCAGCGCATCATGCGTCTGATCCGCGGAACTGCAGATGGCGTCGGTGACAACAACGATGCGAAAGCCACGATCGATGGCGCCAAGCACTGTGGCGAGCACACAGACATCGGTTTCACCTCCCGTAATCACCAAGGTGTTTATGCCTGAGCCATGCAACAGGGCGTCGAGATGACCTTCCGTCCATGGCGAATAGACGCGCTTGTCGACAAGCTTGGCCGGTGGCACGAAGCGTGCAAGTTGCGGCATGAGCTCGATCAGGCCCGGATCGATACGTGAAAGCGTCACCTCCGCCCACCGGCGATAATAGCGCGCCCACATCCCCGGTCCCTCACCTGGTCGCTCGGCTGGGATAAAGCGGGTGAAAACTGTTCGCTGTGGATGTCTGGCGACCAGTTCCTCTATGGCCGGCACCACTTTCTCGGCCCATGGCACCGCCCAAGGCCCGGCCGGTCCGAACAGGCGCTGCATGTCGACGCAGATATGCAGGCAATTTTCGCCAAGCGGCCCGTGAACCAACCCTCTAGCTGCCACAGCCGGTCTCCGTCGACTGTGCGCTACTGACTTGTCTGCCTTGCAGCTTCCGCCTCGGCCACGTCAACCACACAGACGAGTTCGCCGTTTTCATTGCACACCCGAACCAGCCAGCCGGATAAATCGTCTGTACCGGGCTGCAAGTCGACCAGGAGATCGACTGCACAGCGAACTGCCTCCGACCGGGCGGCATCGAGGCTCGGCATCCTGGATGGCGGTATCCGTCGGGTAGTCTCCTCGTCGCGGTATTCAAAGATATACGCATCGCCAATCCCGTCGCTCGCCGACGTGACCGCAACCTGATCGAAATTGCCATTGCTGTTGGCGTCATAGTCGTTGGCGGCAAGATCGAATGTGGCGATCTGGATCAGGATGGCTTTCGCACGGGCCAGCGCGTCATCCCCGCTCTTGCCGTCGGTCCCCTCCATGTCCACGGTGACACATTCACTGCCCTCACCGCAAAACATGACACGAAGGATCGGCCGCCCATCCAGTGCCGCGGCATTCGTGATTTCGGTTCGAACGATTTGCATGGCGGCCTCCTGTTATCCTCACAAGGCTGGGGGCCGGCCGAAGCCAGGCCCCCATTGATCCTCAATCCCCGTGCTCGGGCATGGCCTTGAGCTGATCCTTGGTCCAGGTGGTGACCGCGTGAACGTCGCCGTCCTCGTCACGCATGAAGTCGAGTTGGCTGGCGGGCACGGCAACAGGCTTTGCCCCGATGCCCAGGAAGCCGCCGACATCGACGACGACCTCGCTGCCATGCAGATGAGAGACAGTGCCGACCTTCTCATCATCCGCACCGTAGATGGTCGCGCCGTCGAGTACGTCGGAGGTCAATTCATTGCTGGTAAGGCGTACGTGGTTGGTGTGATCCATAGCTGCATCTCCTGTTGAGTAGAGATGTTGCAACCTGCGACTTGACGAACGGTTCCGCATGGATTTGATGCCGCGTGATAAAATCTGACGGGCAGGACGTTCTGGGTTTCGACGAGCAGGCGCGCCGAGAGTCGCAACCTCGATCCGCTCAACGACGAGTTGAAAAGGCCTTCATGCCCCTCTTGATGGCCTTGCGAGCTTCGGCCGCATTTTGCCAGCCCTTGAACTTGATGGTCTTGCCGGTTCCAAGCACCGAGGAGACAAAGAACTGCTCGATCTCGCGCCGCAGGTCATCTGAAACGTGATCCGCTGCAACGGGCTGATCGGGAGCATCCTCCCGATGCGGACAGAGGACATAGCGGTCGTTGCGCAGAACCTCACCGCCTTCGTCCTTCTGCTTGACGCGCAAAGCGCCTAGCAGGTTGCATTTGATCACCACGCCTGGGGCCGTGGCTGCCTGATGAATCACAAGCCCATCGAGAGGGTCGCCATCTTCGCCTACCGTCGAAGGAATGAAACCCCAGTCATAGGGATACATCATGCCGACCGGCAAAGGACGGACATAGCCGAACATCTGCGTTTCAGGCTCGAAAGCAAGTTTCGCCGTCGCACCACGCGGCGTTTCGATCACCACCCTGATGAGGCCCTTCGTGGTTGTAGCCAGCTTCAAATAGTTGGGCATCAAGATGCCTCTCTCTTTTGGTTGTGTCGCGGCGCCCACGGAAATCACGGCGCAATTCGCATTGCGCCGTGGCAGCGGTGGAACTTCACAACGCGAAGAATGTTCCGAAGGGCAAAACCTTTCGGGAGAGCCCATGCATGACAAAAGCTTCGCTGCATCTTCTGAAGGGGATCGGTTATTTGATCTCGACCGGGAGTGTGATCCTGCTCGCCATCGTGAGTTGGTCGAGTGCTGCAAAAAGCCCCGTTCTCACCGCCTGTTTGATTGGCGGCGCAGCGCTGTCCATCGTCGGGATGCTCTGCCGCTGGCTGACCTACCAAATCGAGAAGCACCGGCAGGACAACTAGATGAAAGGCATCTCGATATGTTGGAGCTCGGGGCAGATAGTTAAGCCCGCGCGCAGAGCGATCAACTATCGCTGCGTCCGTGGTGTAAACTGATTGCGATCTAAGCGACCCTATGCCGCCATGACGATTTCATTGAAGGTATCGAGGTCGACATAGAACACCTTGGTGATCTCCTCGATCAGGTCGTCGTATTCGCAGCCCTGTGATCTCAGGATGTTGATGGCGGCGATGATGTCGACACGTTCGGTAAGCCGCCGCTTTTGGTAGTCCTCGACGTAACGTTCCATGGCTGTCCCTTAGCCTGTGTGCCCAAACGCGTTTGAACGACAGAGATCGCAGGAGGGAAGCTAGGAAGCCTTGCTTGCGTGAAACTTGCCGGCTGGAGCCTGCGCCTTCCCTCTATCTGCAACCAACCAGACTGATACGGAAGCGGCCGACTCACAAAAGCCATGGGAAAGACTAGCACGCAGCCCATGGTGCGCCAGTGACGCGGATGGCTGGATCGGAAAATATTAGACTTGCTAAGGATTTCGGACCGTCAACTGAAGTCCAACGACGATACTAGACCGTCAGGAACTTCCTGACATCAGCACGGTCCAAATCTTCCGGCGGGCCGGTATGGACGATCAGGCCGCGGTCCATGATGTTGACCTCGTCGGCGAGCTCGCGGCAGAAATCGAGATATTGTTCGACCAAAAGCACGGCGATGCCGGCCTGATCGCGCAGATAGCGTATGGCGCGGCCGATATCCTTGATGATCGACGGCTGGATGCCTTCGGTCGGCTCGTCGAGCACCAGCAGCTTCGGCCGCATCACCAACGCCCTGCCGATGGCGAGCTGCTGCTGCTGACCGCCGGAAAGGTCGCCGCCACGGCGGCCAAGCATCTGCTTGAGCACCGGGAACAATTCGAACACATGCGCCGGAATGTTGCGATCGGCCCGTTTCAGCGGCGCGAAACCGGATTCGAGGTTTTCGCGCACCGTGAGCAGGGGAAAGATCTCCCTGCCCTGCGGCACGAATGCGATGCCCGACCGGGCGCGGTCATACGCCGCGCTCCGGTCGAGCGCCTTCCCCTCGAAGGCAACGCTTCCGCTCGTCAGCCGGTGGTGGCCGACGATCGATCTCATCAAACTGGTCTTGCCGACGCCGTTGCGGCCGAGCACGCAGGTGATCTTGCCGGCGCCGGCCTTCAGCGACACGCCACGCAGCGCCTGGGCGGCGCCGTAGTGCAACGTGGCATCAGAAACTTCGAGCATGTCAGCGCCTTCTCCAGGACCTGAGAAACGACAGATCGAAGCGATGGAATTGAACCCGCCAGACCATGCTCATCTCCCCAGATAGACTTCGACGACGCGCTCGTCGGCCGACACGAAATCGAGTGTGCCTTCGCTAAGCACCGAGCCCTCGTGCAGGCAGGTGACCTTGACGCCGAGCTCGCGCACGAAATGCATGTCGTGCTCGACGACGATGACCGAATGGTCGCGCGCGATATCCTTGAGCAGCCGCGCGGTTTCCTCGGTCTCGGCGTCGGTCATGCCGGCGACCGGCTCGTCGACCAGCAGCAGCTTCGGATCCTGCGCCAGCAGCATGCCGATCTCGAGCCACTGCTTTTGTCCATGGCTGAGATTGGCCGCCAATTCGCCACGCTTGTCGCCAAGCCGGATGATGCCGAGGATGTCGTCGATCTGCCGCGCTTCGGCGGCCGAGCGGCGATGAAACAGCGCCGGGAAGATCGAGCGCGGCCCCTTCAGCGCCAGCATCAGGTTTTCCTCGATCGTGTGGCTTTCGAACACGGTCGGCTTCTGGAACTTGCGGCCGATGCCCATCATGGCGATCTCGGCTTCATCGTGCTTGGTGAGATCGACCTGGCCGTCGAAGAACACCTCGCCCTCGTCGGGCCGCGTCTTGCCGGTGACGATGTCCATCATCGTCGTCTTGCCGGCGCCGTTGGGGCCGATAATGGCGCGCATCTCGCCCTTGTCGAGCACCAGCGACAGGTTGTTGATGGCACGAAAGCCATCGAAGGAAACCGAGACGCCGTCGAGATAGAGGATGGTGTTCGACTTTGACATGGTCGCTCACTCCGCCGGCTGCGGTTCGGGGCTGGATGCGGACCAGTCGCCGGGCTTTCTCGCCGCGCTGCGAACAATTTTCGCCGGAACGTCGGCATCGGTGCCGGCTTCCTCGGCGATCGAGGCTGCCCGCAACGCCTTGGCGTTGCCGCGCCAGCTGTCCCACATGCCGATGATGCCCTTGGGCAGCAAAAGCGTGACGGCGACAAACAGCCCACCGAGCGCAAACAGCCAGAACTCCGGCAGCACGCCGGTGAACCAGGACTTGCCGGCATTGACCAGCAACGCACCGATGATCGGCCCGACAATGGTGCCGCGCCCGCCGACGGCGGCCCACACCACGACTTCAATCGAATTGGCCGGTTCGAACTCGCCCGGGTTGATGATGCCGACCTGCGGCACGTAGAGCGCGCCGGCAATGCCTGCCATGACAGCCGATACGGTGAAGGCGAACAGTTTTACGTTCTCTGCCCGCCAGCCAAGGAAGCGCGTGCGGCTCTCGGCGTCGCGCACCGCCATCAAGAGCTTGCCGTATTTGGAGCCGACGATCGCCCAGGTGACGAAGACGGCGAGCGCGAGCGTGACGGCGCTGGCCGCGAACAGCGCCGAACGCGTCGCGTCAGCCTGCACGTTGAAGCCGAGAATATCCTTGAAATCGGTCAGGCCGTTGTTGCCGCCGAACCCCATGTCGTTGCGGAAAAACGCAAGCAGCAGCGCGTAGGTCATCGCCTGCGTGATGATCGAGAGATAGACGCCGGTGACGCGGCTGCGGAAGGCGAACCAGCCGAAGACGAAGGCCAGCAGGCCAGGCACGGCAAGCACCATGATCGCCGCGAACCAGAAATGGTCGAAACCGGTCCAGAACCAGGGCAATTCCTTGTAGTTCAGGAACACCATGAAATCCGGCAGGATCGGGTTGCCATAGACGCCGCGCGAGCCGATCTGGCGCATCAGATACATGCCCATCGCATAGCCGCCGAGCGCGAAGAAGGCGCCGTGGCCGAGCGAGAGAATGCCGCAATAGCCCCAGACAAGATCGAGCGCCAAGGCGAGCAGCGCATAGCAGAGATATTTGCCGGTCAGCGCGACGATGTAGGACGGCACATAGAAGGCACTGGCCGGCGAAACAGCCAGGTTGAGCAGCGGCACGATGACGGCCACCGCCAGTAGGATGAAGATCGTGACGGCGACGCGGCGGTCCGCACCGGCGGCAAAGAAGCGTCCTGTGATCATGCTTCCACCGCCCTGCCCTTGAGCGCGAACAGGCCGCGCGGGCGCTTCTGGATGAACAGGATGATCAGCACCAGCACGACGATCTTGCCGAGCACCGCGCCAGCATAGGGCTCGAGGAACTTGTTGACGATGCCGAGCGAGAAGGCGCCGACCAGCGTCCCCCACAGATTGCCGACGCCGCCGAAGACGACGACCATGAAACTGTCGATGATGTAGCCACGGCCGAGATTGGGCGAGACGTTGTCGATCTGGCTGAGCGCGACACCGGCGATGCCGGCAATGCCGGAGCCGAGCGCGAAGGTCAGCGCGTCGACCCATGGCGTTTTGATACCCATGGAAGCCGCCATGCGTCGGTTGGCGGTGACAGCGCGCATCTGGAGGCCCCAGGGCGTGCGCTTCATCACATAGAGCAGCACCGCGAACACGGTGAGCGCGAAAACCAGGATCCAAAGCCGGTTCCAGGTGATCGCAAGTTGCCCAATATTGAACGAGCCCGACATCCACGAGGGGTTGCCGACCTCCTGGTTGGTCGGCCCGAAGATCGAGCGCACCGCCTGCTGCAGGATCAGCGAGACGCCCCATGTCGCCAGCAGTGTTTCCAGCGGCCGGCCATAGAGGAAGCGGATGACACCGCGCTCGATGATCAGGCCAACCAGAGCCGAGACAAGGAAAGCGAGCGGCAGCGCGATGACCAGCGACCAGTCGAACAGGTGCGGAAAAGATGTACGGATCACTTGCTGGACGACGAAGGTCGTGTAGGCGCCCAGCATGACCATCTCGCCATGCGCCATGTTGATGACGCCCATGACGCCGAAGGTGATGGCAAGGCCGATCGCCGCCAGCAGCAGCACCGAGCCCAGCGAAATGCCGTACCAGATGTTCTGCCCGGCATCCCAGAAGGCCAGCGTCGAATTGATGTTGGCGATCGCGGCAGTCGCGGCTTCCTTGACCGCGTCCGAGGAATTCGCCTCGACCGATGTGAGCAGCGAAACCGCATCACGGTCGCCACGCGCTCCGATCAGCGCGATGGCAGCAAGCTTGTCGGCATCCGGCCGATCGGAGACCAGCACGGAGGCCGCGCGGGCCTGTTCGAGCAGAGCCTTGACGCTGGCCACGGTCTCGCTGGCGATTGCCGCATCGAGCGGTCCGAGGTTTGCCGCATCGGGCGTCTTGAACATGGTATCGGCAGCCGCAATACGCACGGCCGGATCCTTGGCGCCAAGCGTCAGCGTGCCCAGCGCATCGCGAATGACGCGGCGCAGCGTGTTGTTGACCTTGATCTTGGTGATGTCGTCCTTGGCCGCCTCGCCCGAGGCCTCGCCGCTCAAAGGGTCGAAAAGCTGGACGCTTTCGCCCGCTTCCTTGCCGACAAACACCAGCGAATCGGCCTTGCGGACATAGAGGTTACCGTCGGCCAGTGCCGCAAGCGGCCGCTCCACCGCCGGATCGCCGGCAGCAGCCAGTTCGTGAACGACGGCTCCGATCTCCGAAAACCCCTTGGCCGTCGCGAATTTGGCGATGATGGCGCGCAGATCGGCTTCGCCGGCGCCCGATGACGACAGCATCGCCAGCAGGAACAACAGCGTCAAACCAATTGCACGAAACAGGTTCATCGGTTTTTGGTGACCCCTTTGAAGATTGAATTGGGCGTCCGGACGACGGAGGAAGCCGTCCGGACGCGCGCGGTCTGACTAGGTCAGCCCGGGGAGGATCAGTTTGTGCCCTTGCCGCCGCACTTGCCGGTGGCAACATTGAAGTTGCCGCAGGACAGAGGCGCGCGCCAATCGGAGATCAGGTCCTTGGAGTCAGGCAGATAGTCGGACCATTCGTCGCCCATCACCAGGCCCGGCGTGCGCGACACGGTTTCGAACTGGCCGTCGGCCTGGATTTCACCGATCAGCACCGGCTTGGTGATGTGGTGGTTCGGCATCATCGTCGAATAGCCGCCGGTCAGGTTCGGCACCGAGACACCGATCATGGCGTCGATGACCTTGTCCGGATCGGTGGTGCCGGCCTTCTCGACCGCCTTCACCCACATGTTGAAGCCGATATAGTGGGCTTCCATCGGGTCGTTGGTGGTGCGCTTGTCGTTCTTGATGAACTTGTGCCAGTCGGCGATGAACTTCTTGTTTTCGGGCGTGTCGATGCTCTCAAAGTAGTTCCAGGCGGCGAGATGGCCGACCAGCGGCGCGGTGTCGAGACCGGCAAGCTCTTCCTCGCCGACCGAGAAGGCCATGACCGGGATATCCTCGGCCTTGATGCCCTGGTTGCCGAGTTCCTTGTAGAACGGCACGTTGGCGTCGCCGTTGACGGTCGAGACGACGGCTGTCTTCTTGCCGGCCGAACCGAACTTCTTGATCGCCGAAACCTCGGTCTGCCAGTCGGAGAAGCCGAACGGCGTGTAATTGACCATGATGTCTTCCGCCGCGACGCCCTTGGCCTTCAGATAGGCCTCTAGGATCTTGTTGGTGGTGCGCGGATAGACATAGTCGGTGCCTTCGAGCACCCAGCGCTTCACCGAACCGCCATCCTCGCTCATCAGATAGTCGACGGCGGGAATCGCCTGCTGGTTGGGTGCGGCACCCGTGTAGAACACGTTGCGCTCGCTTTCCTCGCCCTCATACTGGACGGGGTAGAACAGGATGTTGTCGAGTTCGGAGAACACCGGCAGAACCGACTTGCGCGACACCGAGGTCCAGCAGCCGAACACCGCCGCGACCTTGTCCTTGGAGATCAGCTCGCGCGCCTTTTCGGCAAACAGCGGCCAGTTGGAAGCAGGATCGACGACGACCGCCTCGAGCTTCTTGCCGAGTAGTCCGCCCTTGGCGTTCTGCTCGTCGATGAGCATCAGCATGGCGTCCTTCAGCGTCGTCTCCGAAATCGCCATGGTCCCCGACAGCGAATGGAGAATGCCGACCTTGATGGTGTCGTCGGCAGCCTTGGCGGGAGCGGACATCAACAGGCCGGCGGCAACCACGCTCGCCGAAAACATTTTTGTTATGGTCGAGAAATTACCCCTCATATTACAGACTCCCAAGCTGGTTGATTGCACCGCAACACTACAATGCAACCCCCATGCCAATCGCTTGGCGACGCCAAATTGAGACCAGTAAATCCAGCATTATCAGCAGCTTGAAATATTAGGCTTACAAAAACAAAGAGAGCCGGTTAAAAATCGATTGAGAGAAATTTGCGCAGCGCGCGGGGCTATTGCCTAATTTTCGCCCAATTTTGCCAAGTGCCTAGATTTTGGTCTTCACAGGTGGATCACCGACGACCGATGTTGCGGCGTGACGCAAAAATAGGGCAAGCTCGTTCCTCAAACGAGCGACGTCATGGCTTCCTGCATTTCACGCATTTTTGTCGGCATATTGCTTCTGGCGGCAGCAACTGGCTCCGCACGAGCCGACTTCGGCGACGGCAAGATGCCCGACGGCACTTATCACTGCGAGGTCTACCTGCTCGGCATGTTCCTCAGCCTCGGCGACATCACCATCAAGGGGAACGTCTATAGCGGCCCAATTTACACCGGCCTTGGCAACTCCGGCACCGCGCAGCAGGGGTACAATTATCAAATGGATGCAAACGGCGTGATCTCCTGGCTGGGGCCGTTGGGCGGCTATACCATCGGCGGCAACGCGCTGTCGCTGACCCAGGCAACGCTCGACGGCCAGACCACGCCCTCCTTCGACATCATCATGAAGCAGCCTGACGGCGCGTTCACCGCCTCGACCTGCACCAAGCAATGAGGCTGCAAGAAAAAGGCGCGGAACCTTGTGGGTTCCGCGCCAGCAGGCAGTCGGGAGGGTGGGACTAGATCGTCTTTGCCGACATCTGCGCGGCGATGTAGTCGGCCTGGCGGATCGCCAGCGAGACGATCGTCAGGGTCGGGTTTTCGGCGGCCCCAGTGGTGAACTGACTGCCATCCGACACGAACAGGTTCTTGATGTCGTGCGCCTGGCCGTGTTTGTTGACGACGCCGTCGGCGGCCTTTTCGCTCATCCGGTTGGTGCCGAGATTGTGGGTCGACGGATAGGGCGGCGTCGGGAAGGTGCGCGTGGCACCAACCGCATCGTAAAGCGCCGTGGCCTGCTTGTAGGCGTGGTTGCGCATCGCGGTGTCGTTCGGATGGTCGTCGAAATGCACGTCGGCGATCGGCATGCCGTGCGCGTCCTTCTCATCGGCATGCAGCGTGATGCGGTTCTCCGCGCGCGGCATGTCCTCGCCGACAATCCACAGGCCGGCCATGTGGTCGTAGTGGTCGAGTGCGGTGGTGAACGAGCGGCCCCAGGCGCCGGGATCGAGGAAGGCCGCCATGAACGGCAGGCCGAGCGACAGCGTCTCGAACTCGTAGCCGCCCACGAACCCACGTGACGGATCATGGCGCGCCTCGTCGCGGATGATGCCGGCCATGGTGGTGCCGCGATACATGTGCACCGGTCTGTCGAAGATGGCATAGACCGAGCCAGTGGTGTGGCGCATGTAGTTTTTGCCCACCTGCCCCGACGAGTTGGCAAGACCATCGGGGAATTTGCCAGACGCCGAATTGAGCAGCAACCGCGGGCTCTCGATCGAATTCCCCGCAACGGCGACGATGCGCGCCTTCTGCTCCTGCAGCTTGCCGTCCTTGTCGGCATAGACGACGCCGGTCACTTTTCCGCTAGCGTCATGGTTGATCTTGATCGCCATGGCGTTCGGCCTGACTTCGAGATGGCCTGTCGCCTCGCCCTTGGGGATCTCGGTGTAGAGCGTCGACCATTTGGCACCCCATTTGCAGCCCTGGAAGCAGAAGCCGGTCTGCTGGCAGGACATGCGGTCGTCGCGATCGACCGAGTTGATCGCCATGTTGCCGGTGTGGCATTCCTTGTAGCCGAGCTTGTCGGCGCCGGCCTTCAACACCTTGAAATTGTTGTTGCCCGGCAGCCTTGGCCAGTCATTGGTGCCGGTGACGCCCATCTTGGCTTCGGCCTTGGCGTAATAAGGCTCCATCTCGGCCAGCGTGATCGGCCAGTCGAGCAGGTTGGCGCCTTCCAGTTTGCCGTAGGTCGACAGCGTCTTGAACTCATGCTCCTGGAAGCGCAGCGAGGCTCCGGCCCAATGCGTGGTCGAACCGCCGACCGACTTGACGATCCAGGCCGGCAGGTTCGGAAAATCCTTGGCCACACGCCAGTCACCGGATGTGGTGCGCTTGTCGGTCCAGGCGAGCTGGGCGAACGAACCCCACTCGTCATTGACGAAATCCTCATATTCGTGGCGCGCGCCGGCTTCCAGGATGACGACGTCGACACCCTTCTGGGCCAGTTCGTTGCCGAGCGTGCCGCCGCCGGCGCCCGAGCCGATGATGACGACCACACCGTCGTTGTTCAGATCAAATGAAGCTGCCATGGTTTCCTCCCATGATTTCTGTTTGCGGGTTCAGGAGCGACGGGGCTCAGAGCCACTCTATGTCGTTGAAACCGCGCGCGATGTAGCCACCCTTGGAATAGGACTCGCCCTCGTAACCGAAGATCGGCCACACCTCTTTCTGGTTGTAGAGGCTGACGACGAGCCCGCCACGGATGGCCTGGAAGAACGGCGTCGCCTCGATCTGCTTCAGCACGCCGACGCGCTGCTCCTCCCAGCCGAGACCCCGATAGCCGCCGTCGCCGGACTTCTTGTCGAGGTCGGCGATGCCGTCTTCGATCATCGCCTTGTAGGCGGCGTCCTTGCCGGCCTGCTCGTCATGGCCCTTCACGGCAATGGCGTAATATTTGTCGGGAACCTGATCGTGCGGATAGATGTCGCGCGCCATCTGGATCAGCGTCGCCATGGTTTCGGGCTTGAGTGCCGATGTCTCGAGCCCCCAGGCATGTTCGGGGCTGATGACGGCACTGCCGGAGATGACGAGCAGTGCGCCGATGCCACCGCGTTTGAGAAGCTCGCGACGTGAAAGCCCGGGCTTCGCGTCATAGATCGTGACCATTTTATTCCTCCCTGCTTGCTATCTGCGCTCTGGTAAGCGCCGTTGCTGGCGCCGCACCTGCCGGTGCGGTTGCTATGTCTCCTATTGGAAGCGACCTCCGCGCTGCAGAACCTCGATCTTGTAGCCGTCCGGATCCTCGATGAAGAAAAAGCGGGCGATCAGCGACCCGTCGCGGTTGAACTCGACGATCTTCTTCGGATTGAGCCCGAGCGCGCCGAGACGGTCATGCTCGCTGTCGAGGTCGGCGACCGAGACCGCGAGGTGGCCGTAGCCATCGCCGAGCCCATAAGGTTGCTGCCGGTCCTTGTTCACGGTCAGTTCGAGTTCGAACCCCGTTTCGGTATTGCTGAGGTAAATGAGCGTGAATGTCTCGAAGTCCAGCCTGTCGGCGATATCGAGCCCGAAGGCATTTCTGTAGAAATCGACGGATCGGGCCTCGTCGAGAACCCGGATCATGCTGTGAATCGCCTTGGCCAAATCAGTCTCCGTCCTGGTGTGCGGAAACGATTATGGGCAGGGCGGAAAAAAGGTGGTGGCAGCCGGTTACCACGCTCAAGACCCGTGAATTGTCCTGCTTCGGCGACGGGGACGAAAGTCCGATTGCCGTTCCACCAATTTTGCCCGACAATGCATGTGGGGACAGGGTGAGCAGTGTCAGGCTGCACGCCCGTCCACCCAAGACCAACAATCATGGGAGGTTTGTCGGATGTGCAGGGTGTTTGCGGGCCAGGATCCCGAAGGCTATCGCCAGATCAACCGGTCGATTCGCATCGACGGCCACTCGACCAGCATCCAGCTTGAAGCGACATTCTGGGCTTTGCTGGACGAAATCGCCGAAAACCAGGGTTTGACGACGCCAAAATTCATCTCGAAGCTTTATGACGAAGCCATCGAGATCAACGGCGCCATCCCGAACTTTGCGTCGATGCTGCGCACCACCTGCGCGCTCTACCTGCGCGGCCACCGGCCGGGCATGGAAGAGCAGATGGTGCCGAAGCGCAAAGCCGCCTAGCCCGCTTCCACAGCGACAGCGAGCGCCAGCCGGCTCATGTCGGTGAAAAGCGCCTGGCGCTCGGAATAGTCGGTCTGTTCGCCAGTCTCGATGTTGTCGACCACGACACACATCGACAGCGCGCGAGCCCCGAAATGCGCTGATATGCGATAGAGCGCGCTGGTTTCCATATCCACGGCCAGAGCTCCTTCTGCCTGGGCATCGGCAAAACGGGCGCGTCCTTCAGGGTGATAGAAGATGTCGCTGCACACAGTCAGGCCGGCACGATGGTCGATGCCAAGTTCCGTCGCCTTGGCCAACGCACAGGCGAGAAGCGCCGGATCCGGGCCGGCGGGTCCATAAAGGCCGAAAACCTGACCGCTCTGGGCGCTCTCCGCCTGTGCCGATTGCGAGATGACAAGGCTGCGCAGTTTTGCCTTGGCGGTCAGGCTGCCGCAGGTGCCGGTGCGGATCAACGTTCGCGCACCAAAATGGTCCAGCAATTCATGTGCATAGATCAGAAACGATGAAACGCCGATGCCCGTCGCCTGAATGCTGACGGGTTTGCCGCCAAACAGCCCGGTGAAGCCAAGCGCGCCACGTCGGCGATTGATGCAGCGCGGCGCTTCCAGAAACGTTTGCGCCATCCACTCGGCGCGCTGCGGATCGCCCGGCAACAACACTGTGTCGGCGTAGTCGCCCTTGTCCGCTTCGTTGTGTGGCGTCACCAGTTGCTCCCCCGGGCCCGCCTGCCGTTTCACCCGCAATCATGGCGTTGTCGCGGCGCAGCACAAGGAAAGAATGTGAAGGAGGTTCTAGGACTCCAGCACGTCCTTGACGATCGTCGCCAGTTGCTTGAGCGAGAACGGCTTTGGCAGGAAGCCGAAATGCGCGTCGGCAGGCAGGTTTCTGGCGAATGCGTCCTCGGCATAGCCCGACACGAAAACGAACTTGATGTCCGGCTGGCGCTTGCGCAACTCACCAAGCAGCGTCGGTCCGTCCATTTCCGGCATCACAACGTCGGAAACGACGATGTCGACCTTGCCGCCCAGCGCCTCGAACACTTCCAGCGCCTCCACGCCCGACGATGCCTCGTGCACGGTGTAACCGCGCGAAGTCAGCGCCCGCATGCCGCCCATGCGCACGGCATCCTCATCCTCGACGAGCAGCACCGTGGCGGAGCCCGACAGATCCTTGGCCGCATCCGCGACTTTCGCCGGCGCTGCCGGCACATCGTCGGGCTCGCCCGCTTTTTTCGCTTCCGCAATATGACGCGGCAGGAAAATGCGGAAAGTCGAGCCTTTGCCGACTTCGGAATCGCAGAAGATGAAGCCGCCGGTCTGCTTGATGATGCCGTAGACCATCGACAGGCCGAGGCCGGTACCCTTGCCGACTTCCTTGGTGGTGAAGAAGGGCTCGAAGATCTTCTTGAGCACGTCGGGCGCGATACCGCTGCCGGTGTCCTCGACTTCGACCACGACATAGTCCGCCGGGGCGAGTTCGCGATAGGAAAAGGCCTTGCACTCCTCGGCGGTCACATTGCGGGTGCGCACGGTGAGATCGCCACCCGCCGGCATTGCGTCGCGCGCGTTGACTGCGAGGTTGACCACCACCTGCTCGAACTGCCCGATATCGACCTTGACCGGCCACAGGTCGCGGCCATGGTCGACCTTCAGCTTGATGTCGTTGCCGACCAAGCGGGCAAGCAGCATCCTGAGATCGGCGAGCACGTCGGTCAGGTTGAGCACTTCCGGCCGCAATGTCTGCTTGCGCGAGAAGGCGAGCAGTTGTCGCACCAGCGAAGCCGCCCGGTTGGCGTTCTGCTTGATGTTCATGATGTCGGGGAAGGACGGGTCCGACGGACGGTGGTTGGTCAACAAAAGGTCCGACGCCATGATGATGGCTGTCAGCACATTGTTGAAATCGTGCGCGATGCCGCCGGCAAGCTGGCCGACCGCCTGCATCTTCTGGCTCTGCGCCATCTGCCCTTCGAGTGCCTTCTGCTCCGTCGTCTCGACGGCGTAGACGATGGCCGACTCCTCGGCGCCCTCGCCGCCGGTGCCGTCGGCGACCGCGTTGACGTAGAAACGGATGTGTCGCTCGTCGTTGCCGGGCAGAAGCGTGTCGATCGGCTCGATGTCGGCCTGCCGCTGCTGCGCTTTTTCGAAAGCAGCCGCAAAGGCCGGCCGGTCGCGCTCATGGATCACCGTGTCGAGCCGCACACGGCGATCGACGGCGTCGCGATCGACGACGGCTGAAAACAGCGACAGGAACGGCGCATTGGTGCGCAGGATGCGCCCGTTGTGGTCGACGCCGGCTATCGCCATCGGTGTCGAGTTGAAGAAGCGGGTGAAACGCACTTCCGAGGCCCGCAGATCGGCTGAGGAGTCCTCGCCTTGCGTGCGGTTGAGCACGATCGTGCGCGTCGGCCCGTTGACGCCTTCACGGCTGGCCGAAACGCGATGCATGAAGCGCACCGGCAGCGCCTCGCCCGTCATCGTTGTCAAATCGAGATCGATCACCGCGTTGCGCGTCGTGCCGGGATCGGCCTTGACCGAGCGGACCAGCGCCATGCCGTCGCCGGCCACGATTTCGGCCAGGGAGACGGCACCGGGCGTGAAGCTGGTGAGGTCGATGCCCAGCCATTCGGCGAGCGTGGCGTTGATGTAGGTGACGCGGCCCTCCTGGTCGGCCGAAAAGAAGCCGGCCGGCGCGTGGTCGAGATGATCGATCGCCTTTTGCAAATCGAGGAAGAAACGCTCCTGCTCGGCCCGCTCCTGCGAGATGTCGGCCAACTGCCAGGCCAGCATCGGCAGCCGCTGGCCCGGAACGCCGAAGGTGCGCGCCCGCACCCTGTACCAGCGGGCGCCGGGCTCGGCGCCTGGCCGGATGGATTGCGCGAGCCGAAACTCGCCGTCACCCGGCTGGGCGTCGCGCAGGCCCGACGCCAGGCGATAGATCGTCACCGAGGCTTCAGGGACATCCGAGAGCAACCCCTCGACTGTCTTCAGGTCGGCCGCAGACGACGCTCCGGTCATGTCGGCATAGGCGCGATTGGCGTAGACGACGCGGCCTTTGGTGTCGGTGACGAGAAGGCCCTGCGACATGGAATCGACGAAGGATTTCGACAGTTCGTCGCCTGTCGAGCGCGGCGTGACCTGCACGAAGCCGATCGCCGTGGCAAACAGGAAGCCAACGCCGATCATCGCCAGCACGCCGAGCATGCCGAGCAGGAAGGGATCGCCGAGGCGCTCGCGGAACAGGCCGAATACGATCGCCGCCCCCGTCAGAACGACGATGAAAATGATAAGCCGGGTGACCGCGCCCGGTCGCGTATTCTGGTCGACGATCGGTACCGGATAGAAATCGCCGCGCGCTTCCTTGGCCATATGCCCCCTGCTCGTGAATTCCGGTGTTCCGACACCCGCCCGTACCGGGTTGAATCACATTCTCCTAGTCCGGAAAAGGCCTGGGCGGCAAATGTCGGATAAAAATGATGTCTTGCGGCCTTCGGAGTTTTTCTAGCTGTTCACCACGGTGAAACGCAACTTGCGGTGGCCCGCCGCAACGGTCTAGTGTCGCATCACTTCCAAGGGCAATCAGGGGTAACCAATGCAATGGCTGGATAGCGTGGCGGGCCCTGGTTATGCCGCAGCACTGTTGTGGACTTTTGCAGCACTTGTCTTGCTGGTCATCGTTCTCGTCATCGTCAAGCTGGTGCGCAATCTGACGTTCGGAACCTTCGTTGCCGGCGGCCGGAACCGCAAGACGCGGCTGGCCGTCATGGATGCCACCGCTGTCGACAGCCATCGCCGGCTGGTGCTGGTGCGCCGCGACGACATCGAGCACCTGCTTTTGATCGGCGGCCCGACCGACGTCGTCGTCGAGCGCGATATCCGCCTTTCGGCGCCACGCCGTCCGGCATTGACCGGAGACGGCGGCTTGCAGCCGGTGCCGGCCACTGCGGCCCCGGCAGCAAGGCCGCGTCCGCCGCAACCCGCTCCACCGCCGGCAAGACAGGCACCCGCTCCGCAGCCGGTGAACACCGCGCCGCCCGCCCGCCCGCGCCAAATAGCGCCGGCACCCGCACCTGCGCCAAAGCCGGCGGTGCAAAGCTACCAGCCGACCAATGTCACGCCGCTGCCCGCCTACGGCTCCGCCAATGCCAATGTCATCCGGCACGCGCCACCGCCTCCACCTGTGCAGGACAGCATCGACGACACGCTGATGAGGGAACTCGAAGTGTCGCTCGACCAGCCCCGCTCGAGCGGCCCTGTGGGCAAACCGGTGGCCAAGGCGCCGCAGTCGCTCGACGATGAAATGACCAAGCTTCTCGGCGAACTCTCCAGCCAGAAGCGATGAGCGGCCGCTGAGTCGCCATCCCAAGCGAAAATCGTAGCCGGTTTGGCCGCCGAACCACCCTTTTCGGGAGACCCATAAGTCAAGGGTTTGTGGATTTCGCGCGTCTTGAATGTTGGCTGCCGCGCCAATGAAAATGGCCGGAAACCCGGCCATTTCAAAATCAACGTCGCTCATGGACGGCTGGTCGTACGCTGCCAGCCTTGATCCTTAGTCGTCGCGGTAGACTTTTTCGCGGCGCTCGTGCCGCTCCTGCGCTTCGATCGACAACGTCGCGATCGGACGCGCATCGAGCCGCTTCAGCGCGATCGGCTCGCCGGTCTCCTCGCAATAGCCGTAGGTGCCTTCGTCGATACGCTGCAGGGCGGAATCGATCTTTGCAATGAGCTTTCGCTGACGGTCACGGGCCCTGAGTTCGATGGCGCGGTCGGTTTCCGAAGAGGCTCGATCGGCCAGATCGGGGTGGTTGGCGTTCTCTTGCTGCAGGATTTCCAGTGTTTCGCGCGCTTCGCGCAATATGTCATTCTTCCAGGTGACGAGCTTTGAGCGGAAGTAGGATTTCTGCCGCTCGTTCATGAACGGCTCGTCTTCGGAGGGTACGTAATCGGCGGTAACGATGTCGTTCATTCGACTCACCCAAACTGCCCCAAATTTCGCGCCTATATATTCGTCGCCCGACGCCTGCACAAGCGCAATCGGCTGCTGTCTCACGCAATTGTTAATGTGCACCGGCGCGCGCCTTTGCAGCAGCGTACGGTCGCTTTGGTACCAAACTACGCTGCGACACTTTGGATCCGGCGAAACATGCTTTCCGAAGATCGACCGTGATCTTCGGGCCGATGCACAGGCACCTTTTGCGGCACCGCGGCATGGTGATTCGCTGTGTTCGAAGAATACGGGCCATTGTGCGCAACGCCGTTCTCGTGGCTAATCCTGAAAGGCTTCGGCATTCGGAGGTTGGGTGAGCAGGCTTTATCTGTTGCGGCATGCCAAGGCTGGCTGGGCGCTGCCCGGCGTACGCGATTTCGATCGCCCGCTCGATGCATCCGGCCGTGCCGATGCCGAAATGATGGGCGCCGCCATGCGCTCCCGCTCCTATGTTCCGGACCTGACGCTGTGCTCCAATGCCAAACGCGCCAAGGAGACGCTGGAAGGCCTGGCCGGCCAGACCGACACCGGCCGGGTCCTGTTCTTCGACACGCTCTACAGCGCGGACGCGGCCGGTTACCTCCACCTCATCCGCGACAATGGCGGGGTGGGTTCATTGCTGGTCATCGGCCACAACCCGATGACGGAAGATCTCGCCATGGCGGTTTCGGGCGACGGTGACGAGACGGCGCGGGCCACGCTCAACCACGGGTTCCCGACCTCGGGGCTGGCGGTCGTCCGCTTCGACGGTGGCCTCGCTAAAGCCGCCCAGGGCGCCGGCTATCTCGAAGCGTTCCTGACGCCGGCCGATCTCTGAAGCCATTTCAAAGCCTGGTTGCAGAGCCTATATCGGACGGACCGAAGTCCGAGAGAGCATGTTTTGGCATCATCGCTGACCACCTTCACCGACGAGGCGAGGATTGCCCTCGACACGCTATCGGGCCGCGCCACCGGGCTTTTTTCCCCATCGCTGCGCCTCGGCGTGACCGGATTGTCCCGCGCCGGCAAGACGGTGTTCATATCGGCCCTTGTCCACAATTTGATCCATGGCGGGCGCCTGCCGCTGTTCGAGTCCCAGAAATCGGGGCGCATCGCCCGCGCCTTCCTCGAGCAGCAGCCGGACGACGCCGTGCCGCGCTTCCAGTACGAGGATCACATCGCCGCCCTGGTCAACGACCGCGCCTGGCCCGATTCGACGCGCGCCATTTCGGAGCTGCGGCTGACCATCGAATATGAATCGGCCTCCGGCTGGAGCCGCATGTTTTCCTCGGGCAGACTGTCGGTCGATATCGTCGATTATCCCGGCGAATGGCTGCTCGATCTGCCGCTGCTCGGCAAATCCTTCGCCGATTTTTCGCACGAAGCCTTCGAAATGGCCGTTCTGCCGGTGCGCGAGGACCTTTCGCAGGCCTGGCGGGCGCTGTCGGCGGAGATCGACCCGAACGCCGATGCCGACGAGATGACGGCGCGCCGCTTGGCCGAGAGCTTCGCCGCCTATCTGAAGGCGTGCAAACTCGACGAGCGCGCGCTTTCGACCTTGCCGCCCGGCCGCTTCCTGATGCCGGGTGATCTCGAAGGCTCGCCGGCACTGACCTTCGCACCCCTGGCCGGGATAGGCGACAGGCGTCCGCGCCCAGGGTCGCTGCACGCCATGATGGACAGGCGCTACGAGGCCTACAAGACGCATGTCGTCAAACCTTTCTTCCGCGAACACATCACCCGCCTCGATCGGCAGATCGTGCTGATCGACGCCATGCAGGCCCTGAACGCCGGCCCCGGCGCCATGGCCGACCTGGAGCGCGCGGTGACCGAGATCCTCAGCTGTTTCCGTCCCGGCAGGGGCAGCTTCCTCACCGACCTGTTCTCGCGGCGCATCGACCGCATACTGGTTGCCGCGACCAAGGCCGACCATCTGCACCACGAAAGCCACGATCGCCTGCAGGCGATCGTGCGGCGGCTTGCCGACCGCGCCGTGGCACGGGCGAACTTCACCGGCGCCGATGTAGATGTGGTCGCCATGGCGGCGGTGCGCGCGACACGCGAAGGCACCGTCAAGCAAGGCCGGGAGACGCTTCCCGTCATCATCGGCACGCCTATCGCCGGCGAGAAGATCAACGGCGAGACCTTTGATGGAAAGACAGAAACAGCTATATTTCCCGGTGACTTACCGGAGAATATTGACGCTGTTTTCGATATTTCGGGCGCCGACCACAAGCAGGACTCCGCAGACCCGGCAATCCGCTTCGTCCGGTTCCGTCCGCCCAAGCTCGAACGCACGGCCGAAGGCATCACGCTGTCGTTGCCGCATATCAGGCTCGACCGTGCCTTGCAGTTCCTGATCGGAGATCATCTGGCATGACCGCGCCCCGCAAGCCGGCGGCATTCCGCATCGAGCCGGAAGCCTCATCGAGACAAGAAACGCCGGAGACGCGCCACGCCCAGGCCGGTACCCGTGCCCAGGCCGGTACCCGTGCCCAGGCCGACGCTCGTGTCCAGGCCGACACCCAGCGCAAACCCCGCGCGATGAGGACCGATGTCGCCATGGTCATACCGGCGGAAGTCGACGTTTTCGACGAGCCTGACATTGCCGCAGAGCCGCCACCGGCCATCGCGCCGAGAAAACGCTCGCTGCTCGGCAGCATCTTCCTTGGCGCCTTTGGCGTGCTGGTTTCGCTGGCCGTCGGCCTGTGGACCGACCAGCTCATACGCGACCTCTTTGCGCGCGCCGAATGGCTGGGCTGGCTGGCCGCCGGCATGGCCGCCATCGCCGTGCTGGCGCTTGTGGTGATCCTGATTCGCGAATTCCTGGCGATTGCCCGCCTTGCCGAGGTCGAAAAGCTGCAGAAGCGGGCACTCGATGCGATCGCGCGTGACGATCCGAAGGCAGCACGATCGGTCGTCGATGAATTGTCGGCCTTTGTCGCGGCCAAACCCGAGACCGCGGCCGGCCGGCGCGCGCTGGCCGAACTGCGCGGCGAAATCATCGACGGCGGCAATCTGGTGCGCCTGGCCGAAGCCGAAATTCTCGGACCACTCGATGCCAGGGCGAAGGTGATGATTCTCGAGGCCGCCAAACGCGTCTCGCTCGTGACGGCGGTCAGTCCGCGCGCACTTGTCGATGTCGCCTATGTCGTGTTCGAGGCCGGACGGCTCATTCGCCGCCTGTCGGAGCTCTATGGCGGGCGGCCGGGAACGCTGGGTTTCTTCCGCCTGGCGCGCAGCGTGCTGGCGCATCTGGCGGTTACCGGCTCGATCGCGGTCGGCGACAGTTTCGTCCAGCAGATCGTCGGTCACGGCCTGGCGGCGCGCCTTTCGGCCAAGCTTGGCGAGGGCGTCGTAAACGGCATGATGACGGCGCGCATCGGCATCGCGGCGATGGAGACGGCGCGCCCCCTGCCCTTCAGCGCCGCGAAGCGTCCCGGACTGGGCGATTTCCTCTCCGCGCTGACATCGTTTGCAACCAGGAAAGATGGAGAAACAACCCCGTCCGGCAAGTGAGCCGGACTGGAGCGTTTGGACCTTCGGATTTGTTACCGGACTGCTTTGTGGCGGCCCCGCAGTGACGAAGCATTAACCAATCTTGTTCATGGTCAGACGGGTTCCAAACAGCCTCTTTGTTGCCGGGTGTCGTCGATGAAAAGCGTAGTACTATCCAGCGTCCTGCCCCTGGCAACCGTGATCACAGCTCTCGTCGGCATTGCCGGAGCGGCCTCCGCGGCGGAGCCGGACAAGCAATTCTTCCAGTCGGCCGAAGGCAAGTGGATCGGTCCTGGCGAAATCGTCGCCGGCAAGTACAAGGGCACCAAGTTCAACTGCAGCTTCACCGGCTCGACGCCAGGCGGCAAGGTCGGCATGTCGCTCGACGGCGGCTGCCGGGTCGGCATGTTCACCCAGCCGATGTCGGCCAAGATCGAGCGCCAAGGCCGCGAGGGCTACAAAGGCAGCTTCATGGGTGGCGCGGCCGGTTCCGGCCTCGACATCATCGGCGGCAACGTCGTCGATGCCCGCAAGGTGGTCTTCACCATCAACCGCAACCAGTTGCGCGGCGTCATGCAGGCTCGCATCCCCGACGACAATTCGATGACGGTGACCATTGCCGTGCGCGTCGACGACCAGTTGGTGCCGGTGATCGGCATGAGCCTGAAGCGCGTCGACGCCGTCGAAGTCGGCTCCATCGCGCCGAACTGAACAATCATCGATCCCTGAAAACAAAGAAGCGGCGACCCAACGGTCGCCGCCTCGTTTGAACCGGTAGAATCAGGCGCTTGGCCCCGTGATCTCGAATCAGGGCGTTAGCCCTTGATCGCGGCCGTCACTTCGTCATACGCCTTGCAGGCGTCGGCCAACGTCGTGGCGCCCTGATACTTGGTTGTCACCGCCTGGACCTTGGCGGTCAGATCAGCCGCCTTGGACGGGTCCTTGGTGATCGCTTCCTGCAGCGCGGCAGCCATGTCCTGCGCTTTCTTGGTCGCGATCTCCGCCGTGCACTCAGGCGCCTTCGAGCAAGCCGAACCGGCAAGCACCGCCAGGCCGACGGCAACAAACAAAAACTTCTTCATGTCAGTCATCTCCTCAAAAAGGGCGCGACTTGATCGTCGATCACCCTCCAATGGCCGAAGCCAAGCGTCCTTAGCCATTGATTGTGGCAAGATGCAACGTGTTCCCGGTGTCAACTTGTGTATCGCGCTTGCAACATCGCCGACGATCCGGATTCGGGCTGTTCGATGCCCGCCGAAGCCCCTATCTTCGCCCCTTGTTACATAAACCCGAAATCGGAATCGGTCCTCAAACGAGCGGAACGGCGGCATGGCGGTAGAGGCATCGAGCAGCGATCTGGTCCAGGTGGTGGCGCTGCTCGCGGCCGGCGTTGTCGCCGTTCCGATCTTCAAGCGCATGGGCCTCGGCTCGATCCTCGGCTATCTGGCCGCAGGCGTGGTCATCGGCCCATTCGGCCTCGGCGTCTTTTCCGAATCGGAAGCCATTCTTCATGTCGCCGAGCTCGGCGTCGTGATGTTCCTGTTCATCATCGGGCTGGAAATGCAGCCGTCGCGGCTGTGGGGCCTGCGCCGCGAGATCTTTGGCCTCGGCGCGCTGCAGGTCGGCGTATGCGCGGTTTTGCTGACCGGTGTCGGCATGGCGGGAGGGTTTCCGATCGCGCAATCCTTCGTCGCCGGCGCCGGCTTCGTGCTGACCTCGACCGCGATCGTCATGCAGCTTCTGGAGGAGCGCGGCGAAATCGCCGCACCGAAAGGCCAGCGCATCGTATCGGTCCTGCTGCTCGAGGACCTGGCCATCGTGCCGCTGCTGGCCCTGATCGCGTTCCTGGCGCCCGGCGGTGCCGACACCAGCCTGTCGGAGCGGCTTACCGAGGTCGGCATCGGCCTCGCCGCGATCGTCGGCCTGGTGGTGGCCGGCCGCTATCTGCTCAACCCGTTCTTCCGCATCCTGGCGGATGCCCGCGCCCGCGAGGTGATGACGGCGGCAGCACTTCTGGTCGTTCTCGGATCCGCGCTCGCCATGCAGCTCAGCGGCCTGTCGATGGCGATGGGCGCATTCCTGGCCGGCGTGCTGCTGTCCGAATCGACCTTCCGCCATCAGCTCGAAGCCGACATCGAACCTTTCCGCGGCATCCTGCTCGGCCTGTTCTTCCTTGCCGTCGGCATGTCGCTCGACCTGCATGTGGTCGCCGCGAACTGGCGGCTGATCGCCATTTATGTCGTCGCCTACATGGTGATGAAGGCATTCGGCATTTACATCGTCGCCCGTATCCTGAAAACCGGCCACCGCGAAGCTTTGGAGCGCGCGGTCTTCATGGCGCAAGGCGGTGAATTCGCGTTCGTCCTTTATTCGGCGGCCGCGGCGGTCGGCATCATCGACGGCAACGCCAACGCGACGCTGACGGCGATCGTCATCATCTCCATGGTGCTGACGCCGCTGGCGATCATCGCGCTGCGCTATCTGACGCCGCGCGACGAGCAGTCGCTCGACGGGGTCGATGTCGCCGATGGCCTGACCGGCAGCGTGCTGATCATCGGTTTCGGCCGTTTCGGCCAGATCGCCAGCCAGCCGCTGCTGCTGCGCGGCATCGACGTTTCGATCATCGACAATGACGTCGAAATGATCCAGGCAGCGGCCGATTTCGGCTTCAAGGTCTACTATGGCGATGGCACGCGGCTGGATATCCTGCATGCGGCCGGCGCCGGCCGGGCGCGCGCCGTGCTGATCTGCGTCGACAAGGCTGACGAGGCCGTCCGCATCGCGGAGCTCGTCAAGGCTGAGTTTCCTTTGCTCACCGTGCTGGCACGCGCTTTCGATCGTGGTACCGCGCTGCAACTCATTCGCGCCGGCGTCGATTACCAGCTGCGTGAAACCTTCGAATCCGCACTTGTTTTCGGCGGCTCGGCTCTGGAATCGCTGGGTGTCGATCCGGAAGACGTGGCTGAAACGATCGAAGACGTCAGACGCCGCGACACCGACCGCTTCGAAACCCAGCTCGCCGAAGGCATTCGCGCCGGACAGCGCTTCCTGAGAGGCAATATCGGCACGCCGATTCCGACACCACTCTCCACCCCGCGCCGCCCTGGTCAGGCACTCAACGAAGAGACGGCCGGCGTGTTGCACAAATCCGAACCCGCCGACTGAGCAAGGAATCAGGCATGGAATTGGACAGTAGAGCCCTGTCGGTCACCAAATTCTGGCGCGATGCCGGCGAGGATGCCTGGTTCGAGAAGAATGAGGCCTTCGATGCCGACTTCCGCGACCGCTTTCTCGATCTGCACCACGCCGCCGCGCGGCGTGAATGCGACGGCTGGCTGGAGCATGCCGAAGGCTCGCTGGCGCTTATGGTCCTGCTCGACCAGTTTCCGCGCAACTGCTTTCGCGGCACCGGCCACATGTACGCGACCGACCCGCTCGCCAGATATTTTGCCGCAAAGGCGATCGCGGCCGGCCATGATCTGGCGCTCGAGGAAGAAATCCGCGTCTTCCTCTATCTGCCATACGAGCATTCGGAACTGCTCGCCGACCAGCATATATCGGTCGATCTGACCCAGGCCAGGGCCGAACCCTATCTGAAGTACGCAGTCGAGCACCGCGACATCATCCAGAATTTTGGCCGTTTTCCGCACCGAAACAAAATGCTTGGCCGCGAAACCACCCCGCAGGAGCAGACATTCCTAGATGGCGGCGGATTCTCGGGCTGAACTTTGGCCGCCGCCTCATCCGGAAATCAAGCCAGCCACCAGTCCCGGCCGGACGACAAGCGCTCGATGCCGGACGTGTCGACGGCGGCCAACCGGTCCGTGATGCTGCGACCGCTGACAACCAGGTCGGGCGCGATCTCGGCCAGCGGAGCCAGCACGAAGGCGCGCTCCAGCATGCGCGGATGCGGCACCTCCAGCCCGGTCTCGTGAATGACGCGGTCGCCGAACACCAGAATGTCGATGTCGATCAGCCGCGGCCCCCAGCGCTCCTCGCGCACCCGCTTCAGCTTGCGCTCCGCATCGAGGCAGAGGTCGAGCAAGGCGCGCGGTGCAAGCCCGGTGGAAATTTCGGCGGCGGCATTGAGAAAGTCCGGCTGATCGAGCTTGCCCCAGGGCGGCGTGCGATAGAGCGAGGAGACGCCGGTGACACGCGTGTCCGTATCGGCATCCAACATGCGCAGCGCCGCGCCCATTGATTTCGCCGGGTCGCCAAGATTGCCGCCAAGGCTGAGATAGACTGTGCTATTCGGGCCAGACAACGGTCACCTCGACGTAATCGAGCACGCCGGGCACCGGGGCGTTGGGCTTGCGCACCGTGATCTCGGCTTTCTTGATCTGCGGAAAACGCGCCGTCAGCGCACGGGCCACTTCGAGCGCCAGGGACTCGATCAGGAAACGGCGCTGCCCGGTGATGATCTTTTCGATCACCGTGAACGCAATGCCGTAGTTGACGGTGTCCTCGATGGAATCCTCGACAAGCGCCCGGCCAGGATCGACGGTGAGAGCGGCATCGACATAGAAGCGCTGGCCGAGCCTTTCCTCCTCGTCCAGCACGCCATGCCGGGCACAAGAAAGCGCAGTTCTTCATGCGGATGACATACATCGCTCAGTTTCTCGCCCGGTCGGTTTGACGCGCCAGCATAGCATCTGCGAGCACCAATGCGTCCACGTTGAATGCGACATCGTGGACGCGAAACAGGTCGGCGCCCTTGAGCCGCAAGATGACGCTGGTCGCCGCGGTTCCGACACCTCTGTCGGCCGCATCGCGGCCTGTGACCGTGCCGATGAAGCGTTTTCGCGACGTGCCGGCCATCAGCGGCAAGCCGAGTGCATGCAGCTCCGAAAAGCGAGCCATCAGGTCGAGATTTTCCTCCGCCGTCTCCTTGGCGAAGCCGAACCCGGGATCGAGCACGATATGATCGTCGGCAACGCCGTTCTGGCGGGCGATTTCGAGCGACTTCCGCAGGAACGCCAACTGATCGGCAATCACGTCCGGCAGCTTCTGGCGATCCCGCCCGGTATGCATGATGACAAGCCCGGCACCGGTATCGGCGGCGATACGCGCAATGTCGGGTTCGCGCTGCAAGCCCCAGACATCGTTGACGATATGCGCGCCCGCGGCAACCGCAAGCCGCGCCGTGTCGGCACGATAGGTGTCGACCGAAATCAGCACCTCGCCGGCGCCCGCCAGCGCTTCGATCACCGGCAGGATGCGGGCTTGTTCCTGGCTGGCCGATACCGCGCCGGCCCCCGGGCGAGTCGATTCTCCGCCGACATCGACGACCAGCGCCCCTTCCCCGATCATGCGCCGTGCCTGGACCAGCGCTTTTTCGGGGGCGTCGAACAGGCCGCCGTCGGAAAAGCTGTCGGGCGTGACATTAAGGATGCCGACGACCACGGCCTTGCCGCCAAGGTCGAGATGGCGTCCATGCGCCAACTGCCATCGCCTGGCCGTCATTGCTCATCAACCATGGAGTTCATCAACCATGTGTGATCCCTGGCGGATCAATTCCGTTGCGTCGGCAACGGCCGTAAAGCAAGGTGGTCGAAGAGGCAACATGATGAAACGATCCATGCCTGGCATGAAACAATCCCTGGCTTGCGCACTGCTGCTCGCCGCGACCCCGCTTCCGGCGGGTGCGGCCAATCTCGTCAAGACGTACAGCTACTTCGCCATTGGCGGCAGTACGCTCGAGGACATCGAGGCACAGCTTTCCAAACGCGGGCCGGAGGTGAAAAGCACGGGCGCGCGTCACCCCGGCGCCACGCAGATGGCCTTCACCACCCGTATCAGCTATGCGCAGACGTCGAACTCCTGCCGGATCGCCGACGCTGTGGTGACCGTCAAGGTGAAGGTGATCCTTCCCGAGTGGCGCCGCCCGCGCAAGGCGGATGCCGATGTCAGGCTGTTCTGGGATACGCTGTCCGCCGACATCAAACGCCACGAGGAGCGCCATGTCGAGATTGCCAAGAACCATGGCCGCGAACTCGAAGAGGCCCTGAAAGCCACCTATCCGCAAAAGAACTGCGATGCCGCCAAAGCCAAGGCCGCCGCAATCACCGCGGCTGTTCTTGCCAGCCACGACCGGGCCCAGCTCCAGTTCGACCGTGTCGAAAGCGTCAATTTCGAAAGCCGCATCCTGAGGCTGCTGCGCTACCGGATGGAGCGCATCGGGAACGGCCAACTGCCGCCGGCCTGAACGCACTCGAACTGACGAAAGCCAAATTCGCCGAAGCGTAGTGCCAGCTTCGAAAAACTTTTCGAGCCCCCGTCGAAATCGGCCTATATGGGACGACATATGTCAGGCTCGCCAGGCGCGAGTTCAAAACCAATGTGATCAAGACGGTCAAAGGACCGGAACGGCCAAACAGCGCCGGCGGATCGCAAGCTTACGGATGAACGATCATGGACCAGGCTGTCGATAGTCAGACCGTGGTGAAGGCCGACGTGCCTCTCAGTGAAAGCGAAAAGAACGCCATCATCGGTGGCGTACTCCTGTCGATGCTTCTGGCCGCGCTTGACCAGACCATCGTCGCGCCGGCGATGCCGACCATGGCGCGCCTGCTCGGCCATGCCGAATATCTGCCCTGGATCGTGACCGGTTACCTGTTGACCGCCACCGCGATGGCTCCGCTCTATGGCAAGATATCGGACGTTTATGGTCGTCGGCCAACGATTTACGCGGCAATTCTCATCTTCCTTGCCGGATCCCTGGTTAGCGCCATGGCGCCTAATATGCTGGTCCTGATCGTCGGCCGCGCGATCCAGGGCGCCGGTGGCGGCGGCCTGTTCGCGCTGGCACAGACCGTGATCGGTGACCTCGTGCCGCCGCGCGAGCGCGCGCGCTACTCGGCCTGGATCGCGGGAACCTGGGCGGTCGCCAGCATCGCAGGCCCGCTTTTGGGCGGCACCTTCGCCGAGCATCTCCACTGGTCGCTGATCTTCTGGATCAACATTCCGCTTGGTCTCTTCGCCATGGCCATCATCAACAAGCCGCTGAGAAAGCTGCCGATCGCTGCAAAACACCATCGCATCGATGGCCTCGGCGCGTTGCTGCTCGTCGCGGCCACCGCCTTGCTGTTGCTGGCGTTGAACTGGGGTGGCAGCGAATATCCATGGCTGTCACGCGAAATCTTCGGGCTGCTCGCCTGTTCGGCGGTCATCTGGAGCGCCTTTGCGTTGCGGCTGCTGCGCGCGGCCGAACCGCTGATCTCGCTCGAGGTGCTTGGCAATCCGATCGTCCTTGCCGGCACGTTGTCATTGTTCCTGCTGCAGGCCGCCAATATCGGGCTCGCGGTCTACCTGCCGGTCTACTTGCAGTCCATCCTCGGGCTTTCGGCCAGTGAATCGGGAACCGCCATGCTTGGGCTCATGCTCGGCACCGTTGCGGGCGCGACATTCAGCGGCCGCACGATTTCCCGGTTCGTTCACTACAAGCGGATCGCGATGATAGGGGTGACCTTCGCCATCCTGTGCCTCGGCATACTCAGCCTTGTGGCGGGGCATGCTTCCCTGCTGATCGTCGAGATTCTGACGACCTGCATCGGCCTGGGCAGCGGCACGACATTTCCGGTTGCCACCGTGTCGGTTCAGAACGCCGTCGATCAGGCCCATCTGGGCGTCGCCACCGGTGTACTGACCTTCCTTCGCTCTTTGGGCAGCGCGCTTGGCGTCGCCATCCTTGGTGCGGTCGCGCTCGGCTACGGCCTGCCGCTTGCCGGAGAAGGCACCCAGGCGGCCAGCGCCGCCGTCGAGGCCCTGGCATTCGTGATGATCTTCTTCACCGCGGCAGCGATGCTGGTCATGGCGCTCGTCGCGCTGGTGCTGATGCCGGAAAAGCCGCTGCGCGGCCATCCCGAGGCTCCGGTGCTGGCTGACTGACAAAAGACGTGAAGTGCGTAGGCTGCATTTGATTCAAAGCGACGCGCTTCAGGAAGCTTCCACCACGCCGAGCTTCTTCTGCAGGCTGGTCGACGAGGTCGTGTACTGGAATACGATACGCTCGCCGGGGCTGATGACGCGCTTGGCGGCCTGCGCCATCAGCGCCACCTCGTGGAAGCCCGACAGGATCAGCTTCAGCTTGCCCGGATACCAGTTGATGTCGCCGACCGCGAAAATGCCTGGCACCGATGTCTGGAACTTCTCGGTATCGACCGGAATGAGGTTCTCGTGAAGATTGAGCCCCCACTCCGCGATCGGGCCGAGCTTCATGGTCAGGCCGAAGAACGGCAGCATGCGCGTGCAAGGCACCTCGACATCGCCGTCCGGGCCCTTGATGGTGGCCGATGACAGCTGGCCGTCGGCGCCGGTCAATCCGGTCACTTGCCCCACTTGGAAATGCATCTGCTTCATCTCCTGCATGGCATACATCTTGTTGACGCTGTCGGGCGCCGCGCGGAATTCGGGCCGCCGGTGCACCAGCGTCACGCTCCTTGCCACCGGCTGCAGGTTGAGCGTCCAGTCGAGCGCCGAGTCGCCGCCGCCGACAATGACAAGGTCGTGGCCGCGAAAATCCTCCATCCGGCGCACCGAATAGAAGACACTCTTGCCTTCATAGGGCTCGATGCCCGGGATCGGCGGACGCTTGGGCTGGAAGGAGCCGCCGCCGGCGGCAATCACCACCACCTTGGCCTCGAACACCTCATTCTCGTCGGTGGTGACGCGAAAGCTGCCGTCCTCCAGCTTTTCCAGGCTGGAAACCATGCGGTTGTAGGTGAAATCAGGCTTGAACGGCGCGATCTGCTCGAGCAGTTTGTCGACCAGCCCCTGCGCCGAGATCGAAGGCCAGCCGGGAATGTCGTAGATCGGCTTTTCCGGATAGAGTTCCGCGCATTGGCCGCCCGGCCGGTCGAGGATGTCGATCAGGTGGCACTTCATGTCGAACAGGCCGAGTTCGAACACCGCGAAGAGGCCGACTGGCCCTGCCCCTACAATGAGGACGTCTGTGGTGATGGTGCCGGTCATGCGATGCCTCGCTGTATGTTGTCGAGACACTGCATGAGCAATCCGCCGCTGCCAAGCAGCAGTCGGCAAAAAACCGGCGTCTCAGCCCTGACGGGCGGGCACCCGCACAATGAGACCGTCAAGCGCGTCGCGCACCTTGATCTGGCACGACAGCCGCGAGTTCGGCTGGACGTCGTAGGCGAAGTCCAGCATGTCTTCTTCCATGGCTTCCGGCTCGCCGACTTCAGCCGTCCATGCTTCGTCGACATAGACGTGACAGGTGGCGCAGGCGCAGGCGCCGCCGCATTCCGCCTCGATTCCGGGCACGGCGTTGCGGATCGCGTTCTCCATGACCGTCGAGCCGTTCTCGGCGTCCATGTCGAAATGTGTGCCGTCATGGGCGATGAAAGTCAGCTTGGTCATTTGTCACCTGAAGGGAGTCTCAGCCGAGATAATCACTCCGGCGAGCAAGTCAACTGCCGCGCGAAAGCGCCGCTCCGTGACGTTTTTCTGCAAACCGGCCTCAGCGCCGGATTCAGCGATTGATGGCGGCGATGAAATCGCGCACTTCGTCGATCAGCATGCCAAGCCGCCTGAGCGTCTGGTTGTCTTCCGGCCGGTGCTCGATCTCGGTGGCGCAATCGGCGATGGCAAAGGCGCCGACACCCCGTGCCGAACCCTTCAGCCCATGCGCCAGCAGAAGCCGGTCCTTGATGTCGGCATCGAGTATTTTGTCGCGCACCGACAGCGCCTGTTGTACAAACAGCGCCAGCACCTCTTGCTCGAGGCTGCGGTCGCCCATGGTCTGGCGGGCAAGGTGTGCCAAATCGACCGGCCGTGACCGCCTTGGTCCGGATACGTCGCCCCCGGGCATTGAGAAGGCAATGCCGCTTTCGCCACGCATGAACTCGAACTCCGTTTCTTCGATCGCCCAAAAACCTAGGCGAATCCAATGGACAACGGGTTAATGAATGGCCCGGAAAAATGTTGCCAAAACGGCGCCCAAATCACGGTTGCGTTAACCTTATATTTAAAGTTTTACGTATCTCGCGGAATGCATGTTTTCTTTACCCCCCTGTGTCATTACGATACGAGGGGTCCATTTTCAGCCTCCTGCGCGGGGTACGACAAACAGAATTATAAGCCCGCGGCAGCTAGTACAGGGTAGCGAAGGCATGGCAAAGAAACCAACGACGACGAGAACTCTCGACAGCGACGTGGCCAGGGAACTGGAAAAGGCGCTCGATCTCGACCTCAGCAATGATATCGGCAGCGGCGACCTCGACATCGCGGCTTCGATGGAGGATCTGGAAGCGCAGATATCCCAGGCCGCCGATGAGCTGGCGCGCGAGGGACGCAATCAGAAACCAGAGTCCGTGGTCAATCAGAGCCTGGCCCCGAGCCAGGCCGCAAAACCCGCGCCAAAGGCCAAGCCTGCCGAGTTGCGCCCCGTGGAAACACGCAATGGCGCCCAGCCCGCGGGTTTCGCGCCGGCCAATGACGATCGCCAGAAGGACTACAAGACGCTTCTGCACAGCCTTAACAGGCGTGCCTCGAACACCATTTACTGGGTGGTTGCCTTCGTTTCGCTCGCCTGGTTCGCCGGCGCCGGCGGCTTGGCCAACCTCCTTTTCGGACCGAGCATCTGGAGAATCCGCACGCTCGACCAGTTCCTTGCCCGTCCGGAGCTGATCGGCCTCGCCGTCGCGGCGATCGTGCCCGTCATCCTGTTCTGGGCCTTCGCGGCAATGATTCGCCGCGCCCAGGAAATGCGCATCGCTGCTCAGTCGATGACCGAAGTGGCCTTCCGCCTGACCGAGCCGGAAAACCTTGCCCAGGATCGCGTCATGATGATCGGCCAGGCCGTTCGTCGCGAGGTCGCGGCCATGGGCGAAGGCATCGAACGCACGCTTGCCCGCGCCGTCGAGCTGGAAACGCTGGTCCACAGCGAAGTCAACCAGATCGAACGCTCCTATTCCGAGAACGAATCCCGCATCCGTTCGCTGGTCGACGGGCTCGGCAGCGAGCGCGAAGCCGTCGTCACCCATGCCGAGCGCGTCCGCGCCTCGATCACCGGCGCGCATGAGACGCTGAAGGACGAGATCGGCGCCGCCTCCGACATCATCCGCGACTCGATCCTCAATGCATCGACCAAATTGTCGATGACGATCACCAATTCCGGCGACACGCTCATCGACCGCATCAACGAAAGCTCGATGTCGATCTTCGATTCGGTAGAAGGCCGGCTTGATTCGATCACCGACCGGCTGTCGACCTCGGGCGAGGCCTTCGCCAGCCTTCTCGACACCCGCATTGCCAAGCTGACGGACACCACGGACGGCCTGACGCGGTCGTTGACAGATCTGCTCGACGATCGCACCACCGGCATGGTGTCCCTGCTTGGCGGTGCCGCGCGCACCCTCAATTCCGAATTCGAGGCCAGCCTCAACGGCATCGAGCGGACGCTCGCCGAACGCGGCCAGGCGCTGATCAGCGAATTCCAGACCCGCGCCGAGGCGCTGGACACGGGAACGCAGAAGCTCAATGCGGCACTCGAGGCTCGCGCCCGCCAGATCAACGAGACGCTGGTCGAGCGCGCCCGCGAAATCGCCCACACCTTTGCCGAGAGCAAGGATACGCTGTCGGCGATGATCGATCAGGGCAAGACCCAGATCGGCGCCGACATGGCCGACATCGTCACCTCGACCTCCTCCATGCTCGAAGCCCGCGCCAGCGACTTCGCCGGGCGCATGGAAGCCGCCCGTCACGTCGTATCGCGTTCGTTCGACAGCGACATCCAGCGGCTCGCCGACGCCCGCGTCGGTATCGAGGAAGCTGTCGAGAACCACAGCAGAAAACTGTCCGAAAGCCGCGAGCGCATGGCCGAGGCGATGCAGGCCGACCTGGCGAAGTTCGCCGAGGGCCGCGCCGGCATCGATGCGGCGGTGACCAACCAGGTGCAGAAGCTGGCCGAAGGCCGCAGCCTGATCTCGCGCGCTCTCGAAGAGGACCTGCGCAAGGTCAATGAATCGCGAGCGGCCATCGATGCGTCGCTCGGCAGCCATCTCGAAAGGCTGGAAGAAGGCCGCAACAGGCTCTCCACTGCCTTGAACGAAGACTCCGGGAAACTGGTGCAAGCTCGTACGATCATTGATGAAATGGTTGCCGGGCATGTCGGAAAGCTCGCCGAGGGCCGCAACATCCTGTCGCGCGCTTTGGAAGCCGATCTCGGCAAACTGTCCGACAGCCGCGCCAGCATCGACGGTCTCGTCGCCGGTCAGGTGGAAAAGATCGCCGAGGGGCGCGCCGTGCTCGCCAAGGCGTTGGAAAACGACATCATCGGCATCAAGAGCCTCATCGAAACCCATTCCGCCAAACTGGCGGAGGACCGCACGCAGCTTTCCCATTCGCTCGACAACGATCTGTCCGGCATACGCGGCCTGATCGAAAGCCACTCGGGACGGCTGGCCGAGGACCGCAGCCTGCTGTCGCAGACCCTTGAAGCCGACCTTGCGAAGCTGGCGGAGAGCCGCTCCAGCATCGACGGTCTGGTCGCCGGTCAGGTCGAGAAGCTGGCGGAAGGTCGCGACATTCTCAAGCGCGCGCTGGAATCCGACCTGAACACGATCAAGGGCGTCATATCGAGCCAGTCGGAAAGGCTGGCCGAGGATCGCGGGCAGCTTTCGCGGGTGCTGGAAACCGACCTGCAGAATGTGAACAGCGTCATCGCCGACCACATGAACAGACTGGTTCAGGATCGCTCCGCCCTGTCCAAGGCCCTTGAGGATGACCTCGCCAAGCTTGCCGACAGCCGCTCCAGCATCGACGGGCTGGTCGCCGGTCAGGTCGAGAAGCTGTCGGAAGGCCGCGACATCCTGCGGCGCGCTCTGGAAGCCGACCTCAATGCGATCAAGGGGACCATTGCCGACCAGTCGCAGAAACTGGTCGATGACCGGGCACAGTTCGCCCGGGCGCTCGAGGCCGATCTCGAAAGCGTCAACGGCCTGGTCAACAGCCATTCCGAAAGGCTCGTCCAGGATCGTTCGACGCTGTCGAAAGCGCTCGAGGCCGACCTCGAGAACGTCAGCGGTCTGATCAACAGCCATTCCGAAAGGCTCGCCCAGGATCGTTCGACACTGTCGAGGTCACTCGAGGCCGATCTTGAAAACGTCGGCGGCCTCGTCAACAGCCACGCGGAAAGGCTTGTCCAGGAGCGCTCGACCCTGTCGAAGGCGCTCGAGGACGATCTCGCCAAGCTGGCCGAGAGCCGCTCCAGCATCGACGGCCTGGTCGCCGGCCAGGTCGAGAAGCTCGCCGAAGGCCGCGACGTTCTCAAGCGCGCGCTGGAAGCCGATCTGGCCAAGCTGGCCGAAAGCCGCTCCAGCATCGACGGTTTGGTCGCTGGTCAGGTGGAGAAACTGGCCGAGGGCCGCGACATTCTCAAACGCGCCCTCGAAGCTGACCTGCAGAAGCTGACCGAAAGCCGCAGCGATATCGACGACGTCATTGCCGGACATGTCGGCAAGCTGTCCGAAGGTCGCAATATGCTGACCCGCGCGCTGGAAGACGATCTCGGCAAGCTCGCCGAGACCCGCAGGGACGTCGACCGCTCGCTGTCGGGCCATATCGATCAGATCGCCGCCAGGAGCACCGATATCTCCGCGGCAATCGCCGGGGACGTCGAGAAGATCGAGCAGGCCTTCAGCCGTCAGACCGGCATCATCGAGGAGCGCGCCAGCACCATGGAGCGTGCGCTCTCGACAGGTGTCGACAACGTCCGTGCCGTGCTCGAGAAGAGCGCCGTGTTTGTCGCCGGCGCCCTGCGCGAAAAGGTGCTGGAAGTCACCAGCACGCTGCATGAGCAGGCCGGTGCCGCTTTCAGTGACGCCGACCGCAAGATCGCCGAGCGCGCCGAGCAGACCTCTGCTGCCCTGCTGGCGCGGGCCGAAGACATCGCCCGCACGTTCGAGGACGCCGACCGTCGCCTGCACGCCCGTGCGGAAGATACGTCGAACGCCTTGCTTGCCCGCGCGGACGATACATCCAGCTCGCTGCTGGCCCGCGCTCATGAAACAGCGGATCAGCTGGCCGCTCGTGCAAGCCAGATCGCCGGCGCCTTCGACGTGGCCGACCAGAAGCTCGCCGCCCGCGCCCAGGAAACCGCCGATCAGCTGACTGCCCGGGTCCAGGACACCGCCGACCATCTGGCAGCCCGTGCAAGCGAGATTGCCGGTACGTTCGATGCCGCCGACCAGAAGCTGGTCGCCCGCGCCATCGAAACGGCCCAGTCGCTGGCCGCGCGCGCCGGCGACATCCTGCGCAACTTCGAAGGCGCCGACCAGCGGCTCGGCGTGCGCATCGGCGAATCGGCCGAAGCGCTTGCCGCACGCGCATCGGACCTTGGCCGCATCTTCGACGCGGCCGACCAGCAGTTGGTCTCGCGCATCGCCGAAGGTTCGGAAGCGCTGTCGAGCCGGGCCTCGGAAATCGGCCGCATCTTCGACGACGCGGATCAGCGTCTGGTGTCGCGCATCGCCAACAGCACCACCACGATCGGCGAGCATGCCGAGACCATCGTCGGTGCCTTTGCCGATACCGAGCAACGGGTCGCCGAACGCGCCAGGCGGACCGGCCAGGAAATGGCCGTGCATGCCCGTGAAATCGAGCAGGCGCTTGCCGGTGCCGACGAGCGGCTCGCATCGAGCGCGGCCGCCGCGGCTGCCCGTGTCGAAGAGCAGGTCTCGGGCGTCGAGAACCGCCTCGCCTACACGGCCGAGACGATGGGCCAGAAGCTCAACGAGCAGGTGTCGAATGCCGAGGCGCAACTCGTCTCGCGTGCCAATGTCATCGCGGAGACCTTCACCGCGGTTGGCCAGCATATCGGCCAGAGCACCAACGATGCCGCCAAGACGATCGGCGCCAACACCCGCGAACTCAACACCATGCTCGCGGCGCGTTCGGCCGAAATGTCGAAGATCCTCGACGAAACCGCACGGCCTTTGGTCGAGCGCTTCGCCCAGGGCGGCTCGGAACTGCAAAAGAGCATGGAAGAGGTCACCGAACGCGCCACCGAGAAGCTGCGCAGCGAGAATGCCGCTCTTGTCGACGCGCTCGCCAGCCGCACCGCCGAAACCTTGTCGGCGGTCGAAGGCGCCCGCTCGTCGCTGTCCGACAGCGTCGCCGACCTCATCGGCCGCATGACCAACTCCAGCTCGCAGCTCGGTCAGCTGATCGAGCAGGCCGCGGTCAATCTCGGCCAGGTCGATGAACGCCTGAGCGGCAGCACACAAAGCTTCGCCGCCACCACCGAGAAGGCCGCGCAGACCTTTGCCAGCTCGGCGCGTTTGGTCGATTCGAACACGACAAGGCTGACGGAACTGTCGTCGTCCACCTTGCGCGAGGTCGCGTCGATCGCCACCAAGTTCGACGAGCACAGCCGCCTGCTGTCCAGCGCTTCGGACCTGTTGAGCTCGGCCCAGAGCAACCTCGAGCACACGCTCGAACGGCAGTCGTCGCTCGAAGACCTCGCCGTCGGCCTGGTCAAGAAGTCGGAAGATCTCGAAAGGGTCATGCGCTCGTTCGAAAATCTCGTCGGCCAGACGCTGCAGAACGCCGAAGGCAAGACGATGGAGTCGGCCGACAAGATCCGCATCGCCATCACCGACGTCGTCGATTCGGCAACCAAGCGCTTCGCCGATGCGACCGAGGAGATGCGGCGCACCGCGGGCTCGATCAAAAGCGAGCTCGACTTGACCCGCGCCGAGCTCAAGAAGGGCGTCATCGAGATGCCGGAAGAGGCCAAGGAATCGACCTCGGCCATCCGCCGCGCCGTCTCCGAGCAGATCAACGCCCTGAAGGAGCTTTCGGACATCGTTGCGAAGTCCGGCCGCGGCGGCGATGGGTCCGAGCCACGCAATCTGCGTCCCGCGCCGCAAGCGCCGGCCGCACGCGCTGCCGAGCCGCCACGCCGAGCACCGGCTCCGCAGCCGGAGCTGCGCACGCCTCAGGCGCCCTTGGGCGGCCCTGCATTGCGCGGCACGCTCGACCTTGAGCGTCCGGCCGAGGCGGCACCGCGCCAGCGTCCAGACGCCAACGCCCGCACGCCGCAGGGCGGCTGGGTGCGCGATCTCCTGACCGCGGCGTCGAATGACGAGGATTTGAGGTCGGTAACACCGTCGGCACCTGCGGAAGCACCGCGCGCGGCTCCTGCCCAGCGCTCGCCCCTGCATGTCGTGGAATCGCTGAACTCGCTCTCCGTCGATATCGCACGAGCCATCGACCACGATGCTTCGATCGAGTTGTGGAACCGCTACCGGCGCGGCGAGCGTGACGTGTTCACAAGGCGACTCTACACGCTGAAGGGCCAGCAGACGTTCGATGAGATCCGTCGCAAATATCAGGCGGAGGCCGAGTTCCGCGCCGCCGTCGATCGCTACTGCGACGATTTCGAGAAGCTGCTCAAGGATGTCTCGCGCAACGACCGCGACAACATCATGGCGCAGACCTACCTGACCTCGGATACCGGCAAGGTCTACACCATGCTGGCCCATGCCAGCGGCCGTCTGCATTGATCAGCCGATAGGGCAAAAAACAAAAAGGCGGGAAATTTCCCGCCTTTTTCATGTCGACCGATTTGTGCGGTTGGCGCGTCTGCGGCGCCGCGTCCCTTGCAGGGCCTCGGGCATCAGCACTGTCAGAAGTGCTGTGCGATCAAGCTATTACGGAAATTAGATGACCGAATCCGTCCAGCGTACGATCTGGCTGGCGGCATCGCCGAACGCATTGTCGAGCGCGCTGACATAGGCGGGATTGCCGCTGCCCGAAACGGGCGCGGATGCGGTGAAGCTCTTGGAGGCGCGCACCTCGCCGTTGCGGTCGTTCAGAATGCGCACGAACAGGTCGACCTCGGCATGCTCGCCGCCGTCGACGCGCACCTCGAAGGATCGAATCTCGACGATCACCTGATAGTCGATCGCCAGGCCCTCGCCCGGCTTGCCGACACCGGAAAAGCTGCCCGAACGCTGGAACGTCTCGGCCAGCCGCGCCTGCACGATCAGCGGCAGCCGGTCGGCCCATTGCGCGCCCTTGAGATACTGGATCGAGCGATCCGACGGCTTGATGACGATGTTCTGGCTGTCCAGCGCCTTGAGCGCCGAAGGCTGCGCGATCAGGATCTGGCGGCGGCTATGGCCATGCGCGTCGACCGTAGGCGCCGACAGCTCGAACGTATCGAGTGGTGCAGGCTTGCCGCCCAACGCCGCGCAGCCGGCTAGCGTCAGGGCAAGCAGTGCCGCAGCCGATGTCAACCCGCCCGTTTTCACCCATACAGACTTCACGCGCGATCCCCGCTGTCCCCGGATCGTAAGATCAACCCGCATTCTCGGCCCTTGTTCTTGAGGCTCGCCGACGCCGAAGTCAACGCCGCGCCCTGCCATCGAACTGCCGAACCTCGCCATCGCCACCGGAAAGGATGCGCTGTGGATTGCGGCTGAGATCGGTCACCGCCTCCTCGATGCGGCTGATCGAACGGCGGCTGTCCTGCACCAGCGCCTCGACATTCGAAAGCCCCTGGCCGGAGAAGCGCGCCAGATTGTCGGTGATGACCCCAAGGCGCGAATTCAGCGTGTCGGCGACCTGCTTGAACGATTTCAGCGTGTTCCGGGCGTCGGCCATCACGCCGTCGGCCTGGCCTGAGCCGAGCAAGGTGTCGACCTTGGCGAGGATGCCGTCGACACGCACCGAGGCGTCGTTGAGGCGCTGCGCCAATTGCCTGGCATCCTTGATCGTCTGGTCGATGTCGTCGGCCCGATTGGCGAACTTGTCGGTCACCTCTGCGATATCGGCAGCGGCCTTGTCGGCGTTTTTGCTGGCCTTCTGGATGTTGGTGAGCGCCGTGCGCACCTGCGCCGGATCGATGCCGTCGAGCACGCCGTCAACCTTGGCCAGCGTGCCTTGCGTCTGCTTGGCGAAATCGTTGACGGACCCGACCGCGGTATCGACATTCTTGATCACGCCGTCGAGCTGCTTCGAAGTCTCCTTGAGGTTCCCGGTCACCGTGTCGATATTGGCGACAATGCTCTTGATCTTGTCCTTGTCGACGGCATTGAGAAGGCCTTCGGCTGCCTTCAGCGTGCCATCGAGCTTGCCGGAAACGCCTTTCAGCTCATCCGCCAGCGTGCTGGCGGCGGACAGGAACTTGTCGATGCCGTCCGAATTCTTGGCCAGCGCATCCGAGAAGGTCTGCACATTCTGCACGGTCTGTGTGAGCGGCCCGCGAACGTCCTTGGTGAAGCCTTCGAGCTCGGTCAGCACCTTGTCGGCGCGGGTGAAGATGTTCTGCGCCGTCTGCAAAAGGTTGGTCACCGCCGATGGGTTGGCGACGATCTCGGCGACCTTGCCTTCCTTTTCCGCCTGGTCGAGGAGTTTTACTTCCTTGGGATCGGCGCCCTTGAGCTCGATGTTGGCCTGTCCGGTGAGGCCGGCGAGACCGATATCGGCCTGCGTCGACTTGGTGATCGGCGTCAGGCGGTCGATCTCGGTGTCGGCGATGGCAACCGTCGGATTGTCGACGTCGATATAGACGCGCTTGACGTCGCCAACCTTGACGCCGTTGAACAGCACGAAACTGCCGCGACCGAGCCCGGAGGCCGAGCCCGGAATACGCACGCGCAGCAACGTCGTCTCGCCCTTGTCGCCGATCGCCGCCGTCCAGTAGACGAAGGCGAACGCCGCCAGGATCGCAGCCAGCGTGAAAATGCCGACAATGACGTAGTTGGCTCTGGTTTCCATTGTCTCACTTATGGCTATGCGCGCGCCGCAAGATCAAGTTGCCGGGCGCGTTTTCCGCGGAAATAGGACTTTACCCACGGTTCCTCGCTCTTCAGCATGTCGTCGATGGTGCCTTCGACCAGCACCTTCTTCTTGCCAAGTACGGCCACCCGGTCGCAAGCGGTGAAAAGCGTGTCGAGATCATGCGTGACCATGTAGACGGTCAGATCCATCGTGTCGCGCAGCTTGACCACCAGTTCGTCGAATTCCGCCGCGCTGATCGGATCCAGACCCGACGTCGGCTCATCGAGGAAGACGATGTCGGGATCGAGCGCCAAGGCGCGAGCCAGCGCCGCCCGCTTGATCATGCCGCCGGACAGTTCGGACGGGAATTTTTGCGCCGCATCGGGCGGCAGCCCGACCAACTCGATCTTGAGCAATGCCAGTTCGTCCATCAGCTTTCGCGGCAGATCGAGATATTCGCGCATCGGCACCTGGACATTCTCCAGCACCGTCAGCGCCGAAAACAGGGCGCCATGCTGGAACAGCACGCCAAGGCGCATGTCGATGCGCAGCCGCTCGATGTCACTCGCCTTCTCGACATCGACACCGAACAGCTTGATCGTGCCCGACTGCTTGCGCGTCAGGCCGAGAATGGTACGCAGCAGAACCGACTTGCCGGCACCCGAGGCGCCGACAAAGCCAAGGATCTCTCCGCGCCTTATGTCGAGCGACAGCTTGTCCAGGATGAGTTTGTCGGCGAAGGACACGCTGATGTCGTGCGCGGAAAGCACGATGTCGCCCTCGCCCGCATCATTCGCCGGTGCATCCGCCCTTTTCCTGTTTCGCAGCTTCATCTCAGAACTCGATCGCTGCGTAGAAAATGGCAAAAAGCCCGTCGAGGATGATGACGACGAAGATCGACTTCACCACTGAGGCGGTGACGTGCTGGCCAAGCGATTCCGCGCTGCCGCCAACCTTCATGCCTTCGACCGAGGCGATCGTGCCGATGATCATCGCCATGAATGGCGCCTTGATCAGGCCGGCAAAGATCGTGCTGAGGTCGATGGCGACGCGTAACCGGTCGATGAAGGCAGCCGGCGGAATGTCGGAATAGAGCCACGCGGCCAGGATGCCGCCGCCGAGTGCGGCGAAATTGGCAATGATGGTCAGGCACGGCAAGGCGATGACCAGCGCCACGAGCCGTGGAAACACCAGGACGCCGATCGGGTTGAGCCCGATGACCTTCAGCGCGTCGACCTCCTCGCGCATCTTCATCGAGCCGATCTCGGCGGTGATCGCGCTGCCGGAGCGGCCGGCGATCATGATCGCCGTCATCAGCACGCCAAGCTCGCGCAGGATCAGCACGCCGACGAGGTCGACGACGAAGATATCGGCGCCGAAATAGCTGAGCTGGTAGGCGCCTTGCTGGGCAACGATGGCGCCGACGATCGCCGACATCAGCACCACCACCGGAATGGCGCCGACGCCCATACGATCGATCTGGTTGAAGATCGCCGCCGGGTTGACGGCATGACCGCGCCCGAGCTTCATCTGCGCGCCACGGATGGTGGCGCCGAGGATGTTCATCGAGGCGAGGAAATCGTCGCGCATCTCGTAGACGCGCCGGCCGACCGCCTCAAGCGCTCGAATGATGATGTTGGGCGGTCGCGCCGGGCCGGATTCGGGTTCGCGCCGCACGGCCTCGCCCACCGCGTCGAGCAGGATCGAAGCGATCTCGCTCTGGCCCTGCATCTGGATCTTGACGCCCTTCTTCTCGAAGGCGCTGACCAGCCGGTCGATCAGCCAGGCGCCAGCGGTGTCCATCTTCTCGATGTTGGAAAGATCGAGCGCCAAGGTCTTGAAACCGCTTCGCTTCTCGATCTTGCGCATCTCCGCGTCGATCAGTGCGACGGTCCGTGTCGTCCAGACTCCGGAGAAAGCGCAGCCGAGAACGCCGTCCTCCTCGCCGATCGCCACGCGCGGTTCGTGGTCAGCCTCCCCTGCGGTCGTGCCGCTTGCGTCGCGCTTGCCGATGGTCAACATGGCGTCCTGTTTAGCCTGACGAGTCTGACCTGTCGATTTGCCGACGACGCTTGTCGCATAGCCGGAGCAGAAAAATATGGCGCGTGTCATTTCGGTTGAGGCCGAGCGTTTTCCCATCGCCGGAACCTTCACCATTTCACGCGGTTCCAAGACCGAAGCCGAAGTGATCTCCTGCTCGATCAGCGAGGGCGGCCACGCCGGACGTGGCGAATGCGTTCCCTACAAGCGCTATGGCGAGACCATGGACGGCGTCCGCGACGCGATCGAGGCGATGCGCGGCCGGATCGCCGGCGGCATCAGCCGAACCGCCCTGCTCGATGCCATGCCGGCCGGAGCGGCCCGCAACGCCATCGACTGCGCCCTGTGGGACCTGGAGGCAAAGATCAACGGAACATCGGTGGCGGATGCGATAGGTGCCGCTCCATTGCGGGCGCTCGAAACCGCCTACACGCTGTCGCTCGGCGAGCCGGAGGCGATGGCGGCGCAAGCCAGCGCCAACGCGGCGCGGCCGCTGCTCAAGGTCAAGATCGGCGGCGACAACGATATCGCCCGCATCCGCGCGGTCCGGCAAGCGGCGCCCGACAGCCGCATCATCCTCGACGCCAATGAGGGCTGGAGCGACGACAATATCGTTGCGAACCTCGCCTTTGCCGCCGAACAAGGCATCGCGCTGATCGAACAGCCGTTGCCGGCCGGGCATGACGAAATCCTGCGCCATATCGCGCATCCCGTGCCGATCTGCGCCGATGAAAGCGTGCACGAGGCGAAGAACCTCGAAGCGCTTGTCGGCCTCTACGACGCCGTCAACATCAAGCTCGACAAGTCGGGCGGCCTGACAGCCGCATTGGTGTTGCGCGATCGCGCCCGCGAACTCGGCTTCGGCGTGATGATCGGCTGCATGGTCGGTACATCGCTGGCCATGGCGCCGGCGGTGTTGCTCGCACAGGATGCCGATTTCGTCGACCTCGACGGTCCGCTGCTGCTTGCCCGCGACCGGGTGCCCGGCCTTGTCTACCAGGGATCGCTGGTGTCACCACCCGATACGACGCTGTGGGGCTGAGCGCGCTGCAAGCCCGATCAGCACGAGGCCGACGACAGCGATCGGAATCATCACAAGGAACCCATCGACGCCGAGACGGTCATAGAGCGGGCCGGAAGCAAGCGTAACAGCGGCCATGAAGAAGCCATTGAAGAAATAGGCAATGCCTTGCGCAGCACCGGTGCGCTCTTCGGAGACAGTCTCGGCGATCATTTTCTGCAGGCCGATCAGCACCATTGCGACAGACACCGAATGCAGCGACTGCACGGCGAAGAAGCCGGGGATGCCAAGACCGAGCGGCCATACCAGTGGAAAGATGATCCAGCGCACGATCGAACCGATGCCGGCGATCACCATCACTTTGACGACGGACACGGAGGCGAAAATGCGATTGAAAAACAAAAACATGCAGACTTCGCACACCACGCCCCAGGCCCACAGCAGGCCGACGACGGAATCGCTGATGCCGATCGATTTCCAGTAGATGGAGACGAAGCCGTAGAGGAAGGCGTGGCTGGCGGTAATGATGCCGACACCAAAGGTGAAGTAGAGGAAATAGGCATTGAACAGGCTAGGCGCGGCGTGCTGGATTTCTGCGGCCGACAGCGGCGAAGCCTTGCGCGGCCGCCCCATTCGCGGCGCAAACAAGGCTGCGGCAAGCGCTGCGGCAAGCGCCACGAATATGATTATCGGCACGGCTTTGGCTCCGGCCGCCGCCAGGATGAAGCCACCCACAACATTGGCGCAGAGATAGGAGATCGAGCCCCATTTGCGCATAGCGGTGTAATTCGAGCCGAAGCGACGCACCCCAGACAACGCCAGCGAATCGGCCATTGGCGAATGCGGTGTCCAGACGATCGTCAAAACCAGCGATACGGCCAGCACGATCGCGTAAGTCGCTGGCAGGAAATAGCCGGCCGAAATGGCCATCGTTGCCGCGACCAGCGCGATATAGACGTTGGCGCGGTCCTTCGCCCGGTCGGCAAATGCCGTCAGCATGGGCGTCGTCACGACGCGCAGGAACATCGGTGCGGCAAGGATCACGGCGATCTGTTCGGCGCCGAAGCCCTTCGCCTGCAGCCAGAGCGGAAAATAGGGCAGATGCGTGCCTTGCGACACAAACAGCGTCGCGAAGATCAGGCTCATGCGCAGTTCGAAATGGCGCGGCTTGACGAGTTGTTCGGGCGAAAGCGGCGGCAGGGACATGAATCGATCCAATCACGCTGCACTCGGCCGGACGGCAGCGCGTATCGATCCCTTAACATGGGCGAAAACCGGGCGAAACCGGCTGGACTAATCGATTGATCCCGGAGCCGGAACGAACTCCGGCACTATGCCGCCTGCCCTACCCGGTCTTCGATGAGCAGCGGGATAAAGGGCTCGTCCGGCGCCTCGGGCAGCACCTGCGCCCAGGTCAGGATTTCCATCCGACCGTCAAAGTGCTCGACCACAGCCGTACAGCTTTCCACCCAGTCTCCGGTGTTGATGTACTGGACATCGCCGAAATTCTCGATGACGGCATGATGGATGTGGCCGCAGATGACGCCGTCGACATGCGAGCGGCGCGCCTCGTCCGCAAGCATGGTCTGGAACGAGCCGATGAAGTTCACCGCCTTCTTGACGTTGACCTTGGCCCAGGAGGAAAACGACCAGTAAGGCAGGCCGAGCAATTGGCGCAGCCGCGTCACCACGCGGTTGACCAGCATGGCCGCGTCATAGGCGTGGTCGCCGAGATAGGCGAGCCAGCGCGCATTGTGGACGACGGTGTCGAACTGGTCGCCATGAATGACGAGGAGGCGTTTGCCGTCGGCGGTCTCGTGGATGGCGCGGTCGGCGACGACGATGCCGCCGAAATGCACGCCCTGGAACTGGCGCGCGAATTCGTCATGATTGCCGGCGATGTAGGTGATGTTGGCGCCCTTGCGCGCCTTGCGCAACAATTTCTGCACGACGTCATTGTGGCTTTGCGGCCAGTGCCAACTCCGCCGCAACCGCCAGCCGTCGACGATGTCACCGACCAGATAGATGATATCGGCGTCGTGATGTCTAAGGAAATCGATCAGGAATTCGGCCTTGGCCGCCTTCGAACCGAGGTGGACATCGGAAATAAACATGCTGCGGAAAGTGCGGGGCTCTTGGCCGGACATCGCGATTTCACCGTTGCTTTCGCGAGAGGCTATGCCCCGATTCATGCAACAACCGTATGACGGTTGCGATTGGTCCAGCCAAGGGACTAGCTTGCCGCCGGCTCACAAGGAGAAAATCATCATGGATCTCGGTATCAGCGGGAAGAAAGCCATCGTCTGCGCTTCGAGCAAGGGACTTGGGCGCGGCTGTGCCATGGCGCTGGCCGAGGCCGGCTGCGACATCGTCGTCAACGGGCGCAATGCCGAGTTGGTGGCGAAAACCGCCGCGGAATTGCGCCAGCGCTATGGCGTCACGGTGACGGAAGTCGTTGGCGACGTCTCCAGGCCCGAGATACAGAAGGCGCTGCTCGCGGCCTGCCCGAACCCGGATATCCTCGTCAACAACAATGGCGGACCGCCGCTTCGCGACTTCCGCACGCTTGATCGTGAAAAGATCCTCGAAGGCGTCACCCAGAACATGGTGACGCCGATCGAGCTGGTCCAGGCTGTCCTCGACGGCATGGCGGCGCGCGGCTTCGGCCGCATCGTCAACATCACCTCGCTGTCGGTCTATGTGCCCATTCCCGGCCTCGACCTGTCATCCGGCGCGCGCGCCGGCCTGACCTCATTCCTTGCCGGCGTGGCCAGGACGGTGATCGACCGCAACGTGACCATAAACAGCCTGCTGCCAGGCAAGCTCGATACCGACCGGCTGCGCGGCCCGCATGAAGCCGGCACCGTCGAGGATCCTGCTGCGGCTGCCGCGCGCAAGACCCGCATCAGCGCCGATGTTCCGGCCAAGCGGCTCGGCACGCCGGAGGAATTCGGCCAGATCTGCGCCTTCCTGTGCTCGGTCCATGCCGGCTATCTGACCGGGCAGAACATACCGGTCGATGGTGGTCTCTACGTCAGCGCCTTTTGATCAACGCACCTACCAAACAGCAAGACTCATCTGCTATGAAATCGGCATAAGCGTCTGATAGATCATGGCTTTCGACACGCCGGCCGGTAAAGCCGCCGGCGCGTCAATTAGCGTCGCGAAAAACCTCGGCTGCATGCTAAAAGGGAATCTCCAGGCAGATTTCGAGGGAGCGGCCGCATGGAAGGCGAGAGCAAAAAGACGGCACGTTCGGACCTCGACGAAGCCGCCCTCTACTTCCACAAGTATCCAAGGCCGGGAAAGCTCGAGATCCAGGCGACCAAGCCGCTCGGCAATCAGCGCGACCTTGCGCTCGCCTATTCGCCTGGTGTCGCCGCCCCTTGCCTGGAAATCCGCGACGATCCAGCGACCGCCGCCGACTACACGGCGCGCGCCAATCTGGTCGGTGTCGTCTCCAACGGATCGGCTGTGCTCGGCCTCGGCAATATCGGCCCGCTGGCCTCCAAGCCGGTCATGGAAGGCAAGGCTGTCCTGTTCAAGAAATTCGCCGGCATCGACGTCTTCGACATCGAGATCGATGCGCCCGGTATCGAACGCATGGTCGAGACGATCTCGGCGCTGGAGCCGACCTTCGGCGGCATCAACCTCGAGGACATCAAGGCACCCGAATGCTTCGAGGTGGAAGAGCAGTTGAAGGCCCGCATGGGCATACCGGTGTTCCACGACGACCAGCACGGCACCGCCATCATCGTCGCCGCCGCCGTGCTCAACGGGCTGGAGTTCGCCGGCAAGACCATATCGGACATCAAGATCGTCACTTCCGGCGCCGGCGCCGCCGCCCTTGCCTGCCTTAACCTGCTGGTCTCGCTCGGCGCGCGGGTCGAAAACATCTGGGTCACCGACCGTTTCGGCGTCGCCTACAAGGGCCGCACCGACGAGATGGATCGCTGGAAAGACCCTTATGTGAAGGACACCGAGGCGCGCACGCTGGCCGACGTCATCTCCGGCGCCGACGTCTTCCTCGGCCTCTCGGCGGCAGGCGTGCTGAAGCCGGAACTGCTCCAGCACATGGCGCCAAAACCGCTGATCCTGGCACTGGCCAACCCCAACCCGGAAATCATGCCGGAAATAGCGCGTGCGGCGCGTCCCGATGCAATGATCTGCACCGGCAGGTCCGATTTTCCCAATCAGGTCAACAACGTACTGTGTTTTCCTTACATCTTTCGCGGTGCGCTCGACTGCGGCGCCAGCGCCATCAATGAGGAGATGAAGATGGCAGCGGTGCGGGCGATCGCAGCGCTGGCACGGGAGGAACCCTCCGATGTCGCGGCCCGCGCCTATTCCGGCGAGACGCCGATCTTCGGACCGGAGTTCCTGATTCCCTCGCCCTTCGATCCGCGCCTCATCCTGCGCATCGCACCGGCGGTCGCCAAGGCTGCCTGCGACACCGGTGTCGCGACAAGGCCGATCACCGACTTCGCCGCCTATATCGACAAGCTGAACCGCTTCGTCTTCCGCTCCGGCCTGGTGATGAAGCCGGTGTTCTCGTCGGCCAAGGCATCGACCGCCAAGCGCGTCATCTATGCCGACGGCGAGGACGAGCGGGTGCTGCGCGCCGCCCAGGTGGTGCTTGAGGAAGGCATCGCCGAACCGATCCTGATCGGCCGCCCTCACGTCATCGAGGTGCGCCTGAAGCGCTACGGGCTGCGCATCAAGCCCGGCATCGATTTCGGCCTGATCAACCCGGAGGACGATCCGCGCTATCGCCACTATGTCGACCTGCTGATCGAACTCGCCGGCCGGCGCGGCGTGACGACTGAAGCGGCGCGCACCATGGTGCGCACCGACAACACGGTCATTGCGGCCCTGGCGCTGAAGCGCGGCGATGCGGACGCCATGATCTGCGGCCTCGAAGGCCGCTTCGAGCGGCATCTGCGCAACGTCACCTTGATCATCGGCCCTCGCGCCGGCGTCAAGGACCACGACCTGTCGACGCTTTCCATGCTGATCTCGCAGCGTGGCATCATCTTCCTGACCGACACCCACGTCTCTGTCGACCCGACGGCCGAGGAGATTGCCGAGATGACGGTGCTGGCGGCAGAAGAAATCCAGCGCTTCGGCATCGAGCCGAAGGCAGCACTGCTGTCGCATTCGGATTTCGGCTCGCGCGATTCGCCGAGTGCGCTGAAGATGCGGCAAGCGGCGGCGATCCTGGCGCGTATCGCGCCTGATTTGGAGTGCGACGGCGAGATGCACGCGGACACTGCCTTGTCCGAGCATCTGCGCCAGCGCGTCTATCCCCATTCCAGGCTGAAGGGCGAAGCCAACCTGCTGGTGTTCCCCAACCTCGATTCGGCCAACATCACGCTGACCGCGCTCAGAACCATGATGGACGCGCTGCATGTCGGGCCGATCCTGCTCGGCACCGACATGCCGGCGCACATATTGACGCCGTCGGTCACCTCGCGTGGCGTGGTCAACATGACGGCGCTCGCCGTGGTCGAAGCCGCCCACAAGGCGCAGGCGGTCGTCAATCTGGGCTGAACACGGATTTCGCGGTAAACTGCAATTAACCGCGAACACGGTAGCCTTGCGGGCCAACGGGCGGGATTTGGGCAGCGGAGTTTGGGCGGATGGCAAGCGGAGGGTGGAAGCAGGCGCATGCTGCCGTGCTGCTTGGCCTTCTGTTGTCTGCAGCCTGGGGAGTGGCCGAGCCACAGGCCGCCTCGCGGATCTGCCGCCAGTTGGAGGCCGATCTTGCCTCAGCCTCACGCGGCGGCGGTGGTGGTCCGGCACTGATCCGGAAATACGATTCCGCAATTGCCAGGCAGCATGAACAGATTTCGAAGGCCCGCAGCCAGGCTAATCGGGCTGGCTGCGGCCTTTCGCTGTTCGGCCGCAACCTCAATGAATGCGCTGGGCTCAACGCCACCATCGATCGCATGAATGCCAACCTCGATGCGCTGCAAAGCAAACGCGAGCGGCTGGCCGGCGACGGCTCACGCCGTGACCGCGGACGCATCCTGGCGGCGCTTGACGCCAATGGCTGCCGCGACGACACCGTTGCGCCACGGCGTGCGCCCTTGCAGGAAGCGAACCGCGAAGGCGGCAGCACAAACCTGTTCGACCAGCTTTTCGGCGGCAACAGCCGGCAGCTCGATATGCCCGACAATGCACTTGACCAGCCTGACGATCCCGACGAGGAGCGCAGCGTCCGCCGGGTGCTCAACCGGCCCGGCGTACCGGACTTTGCGAGCGTCGGCGGTGAATTCCACACCTCCTGTGTACGCACCTGCGACGGCTATTTCTTCCCGATGTCGAATTCGGCGTCATCAAGCGATTTCGAACGCGACCAGAAGAATTGCGAATCGAGCTGCCCCGGCACCGAGATGCAGGTTTTCTACTCACGCGGCATGGATGACGATTCGGCCTCGATGACATCATCGGTCACGGGCCGGCCCTACAGCGAATTGCCGACCGCCTATCTCTACAAGCAGCCCGACATGTCTCGGCCGCCGGCTTGCGGCTGCAACGCCGCCGCGCAGGGCTTCCAGATCATTGCCGGCAACCCGCCGAACCCAGAACAGTCGCAGCCTCAAACGGACGCTGCACCGTTCATCCCCGTCCCGGTGTCCAAGCCGGACCCAGGTGCCGATCCGGAAACCCTGGCCAATCTGGAAGGCGGGCTCGACCGCGAGGCGATCAAGCGGCTTTCCGTCAAGCCGGTGACGTCGCCGGTGTCCGCGCTGCCGCCGGAACAGCGCAAGGTCAGGGTCGTCGGGCCAACGTTCCTTCCCGACCCATCAGCGGCAATAGATCTGCAAGCTCCGGCCCCGAAGGCAGTCCGGTAAGGGCTGTTCTGAGCGGCATGAACAGCGCCTTGCCCTTGCGGCCTGTCGCTTCCCTGATCTTGCCCGTCCAGTCTTTCCAGATCGTCGCGGTCCAGGGGTCCTCCGGCAGCAGATCGAATGCCTGGCCAAGGAAATCACGGTCGTCATCGGAAAATTCCGGTTTCTCCTGCGGCCCCTCGCGCAGGATACGCCACCAGTTGAGCGCATCGGCCAGCCTGTCGAGATTGCCGCGCACAGCCAGCCAGAACGGCTCGGCCTGCTCGCCCGAGACGCCGAGCACGATCAGCCGGTCTTGCGCCTCGGCGAACGGCATGTGGTGCAGCAATGTCCGGTTGAGCACGAACAACTCGTCCGGATCGAACTTGGCCGCCGATTTCGATGTCGCCGCTGGGTCGAAGCGCTCAGCGAGTTCACCCATCGTCGGCACCGCCGCGACATTCTCCGAGGTGCCGACCAGCACGGCCAGCGAAGCGACCGCCATCGGCTCGATGCCGTCCTCGCGCAGGCTTTCGATCGATAGCGCGCCGGTGCGCTTCGACAGTCCCTCGCCCGATGCGGTGGTCAGGAGATTGTGGTGGCCGAACACCGGCGGCTCGGCAGCCAGCGCCTTGAACAGGGCGATCTGCACGCCGGTGTTGGTGACGTGGTCGTCGCCGCGGATGACATGGCTGACACCCATCTCGATGTCGTCGACCACCGAAGGCAGCGTATAGAGGTAAGTGCCGTCCTCGCGCACAAGGACCGGATCGGAAAGCGAAGCGAGGTCGACGGTTTCCTCGCCGCGCACCAGATCGTTCCAGTGGATTTCGGTCCGTTCCGGCTGCTGCGGATCGCCTGAGAAATTGGGGAGGAGAAAACGCCAGTGCGGCCGGCGGCCATCGGCCTGGTATTCGGCGATCTGCTCGTGCGTCAGCGCCAGCGCCTCGCGGCCATAGACCGGCGGCAGGCCGCGCGTGCGGCGCACCTTGCGCCTGAGATCGAGCTCCTCCGGCGTTTCGTAGCAAGCGTAGAGAACGCCTGCCGCCTTCAACCTCTCGACCGCCGCGTCATAGACCTCGAAGCGCCGTGATTGGTACTCGGTTGCATCCGGGAAGATGCCCAGCCAATGCAGATCGTAGAGGATGGCGTCGGAAAACTCCTGCTTCGAGCGCGCAATGTCGGTGTCGTCGAAGCGCTGGATGAAGCGGCCCTTGTTATTCATGGCAAACAGCCAGTTGAACAAAGCCGTGCGCGCATTGCCGATATGAATGCGGCCGGTTGGCGACGGGGCGAAACGAACGGTAACTGTCATGAGCGGGGCGTACCGGATGCTTTTGTGATTGACAAGACGCGCCCCCGCGCTGCCGGGCAGACATAGAACATGGCGCACACAATGAAAAGACCGGGGCAGCGCGCGCCTCAGGTGGCGCGTAGGCCGCGGCCAGTCCGGAGGCGCCCGCCATCACCGGGCGCAGCCAGCCGGTGGCGCCGACGAACCGGTCGTTAAGGCGATGAGTGGCCGAAGTCGTCGGAACTGAGGCGGGTCCAGCGGTCACCCATCACCCCACCGATAAAGATGTCACCGGAGCGGACCGCTTGCGTGACCTCGGCGTTTCGCGAGCGGACCATCGTCCCCCCGGCATAGCGGAAGAAGACATTCCTGTAGCCGAAGAGTTGAGGCATGAATTTGCTCTGCGTCTGCCCGGTGATGCCCACGCAGCCCATATCCCACGCCGCCGCGATAAGGCCATCCAGCGTCGCGCGCCAGTGAGATCCGGACGCCTGGATCTGCAACAGGCTCGCAATGTCGCCGGCTCGACCGTAGAAGGCATAGCAACCGAGCATTTTGCCTGTCTCGTCGTAGGTTCCGCCGAAATGAAGTGGGCCGTCGGCCCGCTTCTCGGCCGCCAGCGCGAGCAGCCGTGGCAGTTCGCCATCCTTCCAGCTCGGCCGAAGCGAGTAGTCGGACAGCAGGGTCGGCAGCCGCTCGGCAAATTGCGCGGAATCGATCGGCTCACGGTGAACCCGGTGCGACGACAAAGCCTGGACGGGGAACTCGAACCGTCTTTTCGCAAGAGCATCGAATGCTCTCGCGCAGGGATCGAGGGCCAAGCGAGGCAGGCCGGGCCACTTACGGTGCAGTGTGGCGGCGGCCATCGCGGCCGGCCGGAAAATGCAGGTCCATCCCAGACAATGCACCGGCAGCAGCTGATACTTCATCGGGCGCGCGAAGGCCAAAGATGTCCGGTTGGCCGAATCGGTCAGCTGCAGATCGAATTCGCCTTGGTGCAAGGCACGCAGCAATTGCGGTCCTGCCGAGCCGTCATCGGTGCCGGGGTCGGCCATGAGCGGACCGATGATTGCCGCATTCAATGCCGCTCCGTTGAGCTCATAGCGGGCTTTCAGGACGCCGAGAAACCCACCCAGACGACCCTGTCGGCTGAGTTGGACAAGAGCGCTGGTCGCACCGGACTGGCCGGCAGGGTCAAGATAGATCTCTCTCATATACGCCGCTGTCTCCGCGATCGCTCGATCGAGGAGATGACGCCGCCGCCGGCGAAACTTCGTCAGGAAGAGCGCGGCGACGCTCTCGAGATCTTCGGCAGCGAGCGGCCGGACCGAGCCGTGCGCTTCCAGCACCGACGGCGCGGCCACCTTGCCCGGACCGGCATTTGTGGAAACAAGATGCATCGTGAAGAGCGCCCCTGGGTTGCTTCGCCAAAATATATATCAACCAAAGGTAGAAACAACGTATCTCGATTGGTATGATGAACAGGCGCCTCAAAAACTCAGGACTTCACAGGCGGATTGGCTCGGCCGGCATACGCTGAGCGACAGGGACTTCGGGCGTCTCAGGTCCGCCGATCTGCTCGCAACAGGTTCGGCTCCGCCCTGCGATTGCGTGCCTGCGCCACCCCCGCCTTGGCTGATAGCGCCTGATAGAGGTGGCCTCCAGCCGAAGCCGGAGGCCACCCCAGGTCAGATCACCAGACCCTTGGTCAGCTCCAGCGCCTGGCGCTCGAACAGGCGGCGATAGATCCCGCCCTTCAGCCGGATCAGTTCGTCATGCGAGCCTTCCTCAACGATCTTGCCACGATCGAAGACCAGCAGCCTGTCGAGCGCCCGCACCGTCGATAGCCGGTGCGCGATGACCAGCGTCGTGCGGCCGACCATCAGCCGCTCCATCGCTTGCTGGATCAGCACCTCCGATTCCGAATCGAGGCTCGATGTCGCCTCATCCAGGATCAGGATGCGCGCATCGGCAAGGAAGGCGCGCGCGATCGCCACGCGCTGACGCTCGCCGCCCGACAGTTTCACGCCGCGTTCGCCGACCAGCGTGCCGTAGCCCTTCGGCAGGTTGGTGATGAAGTCGTGCGCGCTCGCCAGCTTCGCGGCGTGCTCGATCTCGTCTTGCGTCGCACTCGGCCTGCTATAGGCGATGTTCTCGGCCAGCGACCGGTGGAACAGGATCGGCTCCTGCTGGACGATGGCGATCTGCCCGCGCAGCGACGCCTGCGCCACCTGCGAGATGTCCTGGCCGTCGACCAGGATTTTTCCCGCATTCACGTCATAGAGCCGCTGGATCAGCTTGACGAAGGTCGTCTTGCCCGAACCCGAATGGCCGACCAGTCCGACACGTTCGCCCGGCGCGATGTCGACCGAAAAGTCGCGATAGAGCGCTGACCGGTGATTGCCATAGTGAAAGGTGACGTTGTCGAAGCTGATCCGTCCTTCAGTGATCCGGATCGGCTTGGCGCCGGGCCGGTCCTCGATGCCGAGCGGTTCGAACTGGAAATCGACCAGCTCCTCCATGTCGTTGATCGAGCGCTGCAGATTCCGGATATGCGTGCCGATATCCCTGAGATAGCCCTGCAGCACGAAGAACGAGGTCAGCACGAAGGCGACGTCGCCGGCGCTCGCCTGCCCCCACGACCACAGCATCAGCGCCAGGCCGATCACCGCCGCCCGCATGACCAGCAGCAGCGCCCCTTGCGTGGTGCCGTTGATGGTGCCGCGCACCCAGGTGCGCCGCGTGCGCGCACGCCATTTGGCGACGACCCTGGCGAGGCGGCGCTCCTCGCGCTCCTCGGCGCCAAAACCCTTGACCACGGCGTTGCAGCTTACCGCGTCGGCCAGCGAGCCGCCGAGGCGCGTGTCCCAGGTATTGGCGAGCCTTGCCGCCGGGGCGACATAGCCAAGCGACAGCATCGCCGTCACCATAATGAACAGCACCGAACCGGCGGCAACGACGGCGCCCATCAGCGGCCAGAACCAGCCGAGCAGCAGCGTCGAGCCGACCAGCATGACGACGGACGGCAGCAGAGCGATGAGGATGGTGTCGTTGAGCAGGTCGAGCGCCCACATGCCGCGCGTCACCTTGCGCACGGTCGAGCCGGCAAAGCTGTTGGCATGCCAGTCGGTGGAAAAGCGCTGGACGCGATGGAAGGCGTCGGCGGCAATGTCAGCCATCATCTTCAGCGTCAGCTCGACGATCGCCATGAACGCCAGGTTGCGCAGCACGACGCCGGTCAATGCCAGGGCCATCAGCATCGAAAACGCCGCCATCGCGGCATTCCAGGCAATGGCGTCCGCGCCGGCGCTGCTGGCGACGGCGTCGACCAGCCGGCCGGAATAGAGCGGCGTCAAAACGTCGGCCAGCGTCGACAGCAGGAAGCCGCCCATGATGAGCGAAAGCCGCCACGGCTGACGCCGCCAATGGGTGAACGTGAAGCCAAGAACGCTGCGAAAGGCGCTCGCGCGCAAATCGATCTTGAAACGAGCCATGATGTCATTCGGGCGCAAACGAGCCCGATCCCAGTAAGGTCGAAAATTGAAGAAGCCGCGCAAGGGGCCAATGAGTGCCCAGAAAGCGGATTGGCATATCTGGCGTCTCGCCCGCAATCGGGCGGCGACCGGCATCGGCATAAGCCTGTGCTCGATCCGGCATCAGAGCGAAGGATAAACCCTCGCGGAACGCTGGAGACCTAGGCTTCGCGGCCTCGCATTACCATTTGAAATACTGCCATTCGGACCTCCCGCAAATGAATCGCGGAGAGGTCCTTATAGAGACGCCCCGATGCACCGCCAAGATCAGCTCACGCCAAAAGTGTATCTGGTCCAACCACTGCGATTATTTTGCAACAATGCGGCAAACCATCGCCGCGCGCCGCTTCATCCGGGATCGCGATCGAACCGCATGTAACGGCCATCGGTCGATGGCTTGAATCCAAGCTTTTCATACAAACCATGGGCGTCGCTGGTCGACAGGCTCCAGTGGAAAACAGTCCTGACTTCAGGATGATCGATCAGGGCCTGGACGAGCCGGCTGCCGATGCCCTGCCCGCGATGCTCGGGCCAGATGATGATGTCGGCGAGATAGGCGAACACCGTGCGGTCCGTGATCGCCCGGCCGAAGCCGACTTGCTTGCCATCGATATAGGCGCCGACGCAAAGCGAATTGGCAAAGGCGCGGCGATGGACTTCGTCACTGCGCCCGGCGCCCCAATAGCTTGCCATCAACAGGTCGGATGTCGCCCGGAAATCGATCCGTGACAGGTCGAAGCTGATTTCACAGTCGGGCATGACTACCCTTGCCTGCGGCATGCCAGAACTTTCGGTCAGGAAACAGTGTCTAGCCGATCCCTGAAACGGTTGGTGATGGGATAGCGGCGGTCGCGGCCAAAATTCTTTTTGGTGATCTTCACACCGGGTGCTGCCTGCCGGCGCTTGTATTCGGCGATGTAGAGCAGATGCTCGATGCGCGTCACCGTCGCCCGGTCATGGCCGCGCGCGACGATATCGTCGACGCCCATCTCGTTCTCGACCAGGCATTCGAGGATATCGTCCAGCACCGGATAGGGCGGCAGCGAATCCTGGTCGGTCTGGTTCTCGCGCAATTCCGCCGACGGCGCCTTGTCGATGATGTTCTTCGGGATCACCTCGCCCGAGGGCCCGAGAGCGCCCGGCGGCACGTGGCTGTTGCGCCAGCGCGACAGCGCATAGACCTGCATCTTGTAAAGGTCCTTGATCGGATTGAAGCCGCCATTCATGTCGCCGTAGAGCGTGGCATAGCCGACCGACATCTCGCTCTTGTTGCCGGTGGTCACGACCATCGAGCCGAACTTGTTGGAGATCGCCATCAGGATGGTGCCGCGCGCGCGGCTCTGCAAATTCTCCTCGGTAATGCCTTCCTTGGTGCCTTCGAACATCTGCGTCAGTGCGTGCAGGAACCCTTCGACTGGTTCGAAGATCGGCACGATGTCATAGCGGCAGCCGAGGGCGCGCGCGCAGTCCTCGGCATCCTTCAGCGAGTCCTTCGAGGTATAGCGGTAGGGCATCATCACCGCGCGCAGCCGTTCCTCGCCGAGCGCATCGACGGCAAGGGCCGCGCAGATCGCCGAATCGATACCACCCGAGAGACCAAGCACGACATTCTTGAAACCGTTCTTGTTGACGTAGTCGCGCAGGCCCAGCATGCAGGCGCGATAGTCGGCTTCCTCCCGTTCCGGGATTTTCGACATCGGCCCTTCCGAGCAGACCCAGCCTTCGCCTTGTCTTTTCCAGGTGGTGACGTCGACGGCTTCCTCGAACTGGCTCATCTGGAAGGCCAGTGTCTTGTCGGCGCCAATGGCGAAGGACGCGCCGTCGAAGATCAGCTCGTCCTGGCCACCAAGTTGGTTGGCATAGATCATCGGCAGCCCGCATTCGATGACCTGGCGGATGACGACCTGGTGGCGGACATCGATCTTGGCGCGATAATAGGGCGAACCGTTCGGCACCAGAAGGATTTCCGCGCCGCTTTCGGCCAGCGTCTCGCAGATGTCGACATCGCCCCAGATGTCCTCGCAGATCGGAATCCCGATGCGTACGCCGCGGAAATTGACCGGTCCCTGGATCTCCGGTCCGGCCTGGAAGACGCGCTTCTCGTCGAACTCACCGTAGTTCGGCAGATCGAGCTTGTAGCGCTCGGCAATGATCTTGCCGCCGTCGGCGAAGACGATCGAATTGTGCGTGCCGCTCTTTCGCTTCAGCGGCGTGCCGATGATGACGCCCGGGCCGCCATCGGCGGTATCCCTGGCGAAGTCTTCGGCCGCCTTTTCGCAGGCTTTCAGGAAGGCCGGCTTCAGCACCAGATCTTCCGGCGGATAGCCGGCGAGGAAAAGCTCGGTGTAGAGCACGAGATCGGCACCCTGGCGGGCGGCATCCGCCCTCGCCTCGCGGGCCTTGGCGAGGTTGCCAGCAATGTCGCCAACAGTCGGATTGAGCTGGGCAACGGCGATGCGCAGGATATCGAGTTTCTTGGTCATGCCTGCTGACTTAGCGCGGCAAAATTCGCCGGGCAATGGCGTTCGTTTGGACCACTTCGGACTGAATAGCAGACGCCGTTCCTGTCTGGACCGACTGGCGGACTTCGATCGAGGTTGGGCCGCCCTGTATCAGTCGTCGCCCATATATTCGCGCAACGCTTGCGGCGAATGGTTGTCACCGATCGACATCGCCAGGATGCGCGAGATATGGCGGCGCGGCAGACCTGTCTGCACGACCCACTGGTTGATCTGTGCCTGGATCTTGTCGAGATCCCTCTTCGAGGTCGGGCTTTCGGCGATGTCGAGGCCGGCGTCTCGCAATGCCGCCGCCATGTCAGCCGATATGACAAAAGCGTCCCAGCCCAGCCAGCGCAGAAAATACTGGCCGGTGTTGCCGCCGAGTCGGCTGCCATGCTTGCCGAGCCAGGCCATCAGCCCGACCTGGTCGTCGGCCGGCCAGCTGGCGAGGAATTCGCCGAAGCCGCCATATTCCTTCGACACGCGCTCGACGAAGGCAGCGTTGTCGCGAACGGATTTGATCTTCTGCGGATTGCGCACGATGCGCTGATCGGAAGCCAGATCGTGCCAGAAATCATCAGGCTGGAACAACAGCCGCTTCGGCTCGGAGTGCAGGAACGCCTCTTCAAAGCCTGGCCATTTCTGTTCGATGACGCGCCAGACAAAACCGGCAGCAAAGACGCGCTCGGCCATAACAGACAGAATCCGATCGTCCGCAATGTCTGCCACGGCGGCATTGTCGGGCGCCGGACCCAGCAGTGACGTCAGTTCCTCCTCGCCACCCTTGCGTTTTGCGGCACGTGCGCGGATTTTTGCGAAATCGGGCATTCTGCTTGCGTCCTCACGTCGTGCTTTTGACGAACCGGCATCTTCCTATATGGAAACCAGGCTGCCAAGCCGACGCTTTGTATGGAGACATCCATGAACAAGACCGTGCCCGAACTGGCCAATCGCTGGCTGAAGCGAAACCCGGAGAATTTGAGCGAGCTTGAGAGGCGGGTGCTGCAGAGTACCGTCGACCGCAAGCCCATATCGCAGGACATCAACGACAGTCTTGCCGGCCTTCAGGGCGCGGGCGACCGTATCGCCGATGCCATTGCGCGCGTCGGCGGTTCGTGGACGTTCATCCTGTCCTTCATCGCCTTCCTGATCCTCTGGATCGGCGCCAATTGGTGGCTGCTGGGGCGAGAGTCGTTCGACCCCTACCCCTTCATCTTCCTCAACCTCGTGCTCTCGATGATCGCCGCCTTGCAGGCTCCGGTGATCATGATGTCGCAGAACCGCCAGGCGGCGCGCGACCGCATCGACGCCGCCCACGACTACGAAGTCAATTTGAAGGCCGAGATCGAGATCATGGCGCTGCACGAAAAGCTGGATGAGCTGCGCCACAGCCAGATCATCGGCATGCGCGACGAGATCGCGCAGATAGCCGAACAGCTGAAGCGGATTGACGAACGGCTCACCCCCCAGACCCAACCCTCATGACGCAGGCCATCCATCATTTCATCGAACAGTATGGACTGCTTGCCGTCTTCATCGGCTGCCTCGCGGAGGGTGAAAGTGCCGCCATCCTCGGCGGCTTCTTCGCGCACCAGCAGGTCTTCGTCTTGTGGCACGCCTTCCTCGCTGCTGGCCTCGGCGCCTTCGTCGGCGATACCTTCTTCTTCATCCTTGGACGAAGCTTTGCCGACCATCGCTATGTCACGAGATTGCGCAAGCGGCCCGGCTTTCGCCGCGCCTACCGTCTGCTCAATACCCACCCCAACATCTTCGTGCTGTCGAACCGCTACGTCTACGGCATGCGCCTGGTGGGTGGCATCGCGGCCGGCCTTTCGACCATACCGGCGCCGCGCTTCGTCGTCCTCAACGCCATCTCATCGGCGATCTGGGCGGTGCTGTTCGGCACGATCGGTTATGTCTTTGGACTGGGCGCAGAACACTTCGTCGGCCAGGCGTTGATGCGTCACGAACGATTGCTCGTCGGGCTAGGCATCGGCCTGATCGTGGCGATCCTTGCCTGGTTCGTGGCCCGTCACATCGCCAGGAAGGAGCGCGCCAAGGAGAGCTGATTTGGACTCTGAGATTCGGGGCAGGCCGTCAGGCACGTCCTAGTCTACGCCGAGCGCCACATCACCCCGATCGAGGATCAGCGGGACGATCAGGTCTTCCTCGTCGGCAAGATGCCGGGTCAGCATGGCGATCAGCCGGCTGTTTTCGTCGGCATAAGCGTCGGCGGCGAAGCGCTGTCTGTCCTCGCTCTCCTGAAGCGTCTTGATGAAGGCATTGGCCGCCTCGGCATTGCGCTCCAGCCCTTCATGGATGGTGTGGTGGTCGGCATCGAGGATCTCGAAGCCGCGCTTCAGCCGGGGCTCGGCCTTGGTGAAGACCGGGAAATAGTGATGGTCCTCGACATTGTGGTGACCGTCGAGATGCCCAAGAAAATGATTGAGGCGCGGCGCGAACCAGCTTGCGAAGTCGGGCGCCGTCAGCCTGCCCTCGCGGTAGTCGCCAATGCCCTTGGTCAGCATGCCGCCAAGTTCGCGGAACATGTCGTGCCGCTGCAGCCACATATTGGCGATGCCATGGATGTTTGCATGGTCCTGCCAGTTTTCACGCGGGTATTTTTCGACGAGCCAGCCCAGATCGTCTGGCAGGCCGGCTCGCTCAAGAAGCAGAAAGTTGGTGGCTTCAGACATGACGGTTTCCTTTGGTAACCGACATGTAGGAACTGAAGCATCAGATCGGTAGCCCCGTGATCCGCTCGATGATGGCGATGCCCCAGACGCCGGCAACGATGAGCACCGAAATCAGCACCGCCAGCGAACCGCAGTCCTTGGCCAGTTGGATGTCGACATTGAACTCGCGGCTGAAGGCGTCGCATGCCGCCTCGATGCCGGTGTTCAGCACTTCGACCATGATCAAGAGCAGCACCGCGCCGATCAGCAACGCATAGCCGCGCCATGAGATCGAAACGAACCAGCCGAGCGGCAAGGCAAGCGCCAGCAGCATCAGTTCCTGCTGAAAAGCCTTCTCGCTGACGGCCAGCTTGCGAAACGCGCGCACCGAATTGAAATAAGCGTCGATCAGCCGCTGCATGCCAAACCCCTTTCCGAATCACCGGCACGGGATAATGCAATGGCTGGCCAGATCAATGGAATAAGGTGACTTGTCCAAGATTCATTCCGCGACCGGTATGGACGGCGTCGACTTTTCAAACTGCGGCAGCCCGTCGTCGATCGAATAATAGTCGCCCTTGTCACCGACAAAGATATGGCATTCTCCCTCGAGGCTTGTCGGCCTGTCGAACGATCCCGCCATGACTGAAATGTAGTCCTGGTCTCGCGGCTTCCAGAACAGCACCGACCCGCATGTCTTGCAAAACCCGCGCCTGGCAAAGGCGGACGCTTCGTACCAGGTGATGCTTTCCGTGCCTTCGATCACGATATCGGCGTCGGCGACATTGGTCGCGGCATAGAAATGTCCGCTCTGCTTGCGGCATTGCGAACAATGGCAATAAATGACGCCGCGCAGCGCTCCGCGCGTCCTGAAGCGAACCGCTCCGCACAGACACGCTCCCGTGTGATTGTCGCTCATGTCGCCCCCTTCTTGAAGAAAACTCTGACTGGCATCAGCATCGCCATCAGGATTCCAGCTTTGCGGCACCCGCACGCAAGCAAATGCGACATGTATTGGCGCGGCAAATCCGAAATTCAGTTCCATTTTCAAGAGCGCAACGCGCGAATTTCGGATTCAAAGCCGCCGAACTGGCGTCGGTATGGATCGTTGTGCGCGGATTAAGAGCTTTTACAGCCGCAGATAGAGAAAACGTGTTCGTTTTTTACAAATTAAGGAAACTTTAGCGCCGGCGCATTTATGGTCACGGCAAGTGAAGGTCGTGGGTGGGGACGCATCCCTTCGCAAGTTGTTTTGTGGCGTCGGTCGCATTCCCCAGGGTCGGCGACAAATGGAACCCGCGAATTCTGCGGTGGGATCCGAGGGGAAGAATCAAAAATGCAGCCGGCAGCTGTCCCGACCGAACGAAGCACCGACATCGCAGCCACCGCTGTTGCCACAATGCGCCAGCTGGGCGTGCTCGGCCTGCCGCGCAACTACGAGATCTTCTACGAGGCACTGAGCGGCACCAATCGCGAACTCAGCCTCGCCGTCGTTTCGCTGAGCAGCCGGCCGACACAGGATGAACTGGATCAGATCGGGCGCACTTTCTTTGCCCATAATCATGGTCGCGGCATTGTCGAGCATGCCAGAGACGTCATTGCCAGGGAGCTCGAGGAGGTCGCTTCGCTGTTGAGGAGCGAGCGCAGCCACATCGAGAAATACGGCAGGATCCTCGATGAGACATCGAGCGGCCTCAGCGGCCGCAGCCTTCTCTCTCAGGATCTTTTGCAGAAGATCGCCAACGCCATGGCGATTGCCACCAATTCGACGATCGATCACGGCCGGCAGGTGGCTTCGACGCTCAGCGACAAGACGGCCGAACTCGAGAGCGTCAAGTCGAAGCTCGAGGAATACAAGCGGCTGGCCGACACCGATCCCTTGACCCATATCTGGAATCGCCGCGCCTTCGACAAGGAAATCACCAGGATCTACAACAGCAACAAGGGTATCCTGTTCAACGCCTTGATCCTTGCCGACATCGATCGGTTCAAGGACATCAACGACCGCTACGGCCACCCGGTCGGCGACAAGATCATCCAGATCATCGCCGACATCTTCCAGACCAGCATTCGCGGCGACATGTTCGTCGCCCGCACCGGCGGCGAGGAGTTCGCGCTGATCATCGAGGGCGCCAGCGAGGACGCCACCTATGAGATCGCCGAGCGCATTCGCGCCCTGATCGAGCAGACGCCGTTCACCAGCAGCCAGACCGGCACGAATTACGGCACCGTCACCGTCTCGATGGGCATCTGCATGGCATCCGAGGCCGAGGGGCCGGAGGATCTCTACACCAAGGCCGACCGGGCGCTCTATCGCTCGAAGGTCAGCGGCCGCAACCGCGTCACCAAGCACTCGACGATGGCTGGCCGGGCCGGCAAGAGCTGGCTGCTCTACAAGAAGGACTGACGTCTTTTGCCGATAGCGCCGGCTTGGGTGGGAGCGCGAACGATGAGCTGAAAAAGGAAACGGCGCCGGCTTTCCCAGGCGCCTTTCCTTTACCGGTCCAATGGGCCGGAATTAGCCGTTGACGGCCTGCTTGTGCTGCACCGGGTGGCTCTTCTTCAACAAATCCGAGACCAGGAACGCCAGCTCGATCGCCTGGTCGGCGTTGAGGCGCGGATCGCAATGGGTGTGGTAGCGATCCTGCAGCTCCTCGGCGGTGATGGCGCGCGCGCCACCGGTGCATTCGGTGACGTTCTTGCCGGTCATCTCGACGTGGATGCCGCCCGGATGCGTACCTTCGGCGCGGTGCACCTCGAAGAAGGTCTGCACCTCCTTGAGGATGCGGTCGAACGGCCGCGTCTTGTAGCCGGCGGCCTCGATCGTGTTGCCATGCATCGGGTCCGACGACCACACGACGCTGCGGCCTTCCTTCTGCACAGCGCGCACCAGCTTCGGCAGGTGGTCGGCGACCTTGTCGGAGCCGAAGCGCGCGATCAGCGTCAGCCGACCGGGCTCGTTTTCGGGGTTGAGCAGGTCGATGAGCTCCAGCAAGCCGTCCGGCGTCAGCGATGGGCCGCATTTCAGGCCGAGCGGGTTCTTGATGCCGCGGCAATATTCGACATGCGCGTGATCGGGCTGGCGGGTGCGGTCGCCGATCCAGATCATGTGGCCTGAGGTGGCGTACCAGTCGCCGGAGGTCGAATCGACGCGGGTCAGCGCCTCCTCGTAGCCAAGCAGCAGCGCCTCGTGGCTGGTGTAGAAATCGGTCTCGCGCAGCGCGTAGTTGGTCTCCGAGGTGATGCCGACGGCCTTCATGAAGTCCATCGTCTCGGTGATGCGGTTGGCGAGCGACTCATATTTTTCGCCCTGCGGGCTGTCGGACACGAAGCCGAGCATCCAGCGGTGCACATTCTCCAGGCTGGCATAGCCGCCTTGCGCGAAGGCGCGCAGAAGGTTGAGCGTCGCCGCCGACTGGCGGTACGCCATCTCCTGGCGGGCAGGATCTGGAATGCGCGACTTGGAGTCGAATTCGATGCCATTGATGATGTCGCCGCGATAGCTGGGCAGCGTCACCCCGCCCTTGGTCTCGTTGTCGGACGAGCGCGGCTTGGCGAACTGGCCGGCAACGCGGCCGACCTTCACCACCGGCTGCGCGCCGGCGAAGGTGAGCACCACCGACATCTGCAGGAAGACGCGGAAGAAGTCGCGGATGTTGTCCGCGCCATGCTCGGCGAAGCTCTCGGCGCAATCGCCGCCCTGGAGAAGGAAGGCGTCACCGGCAGCGACAGAAGCGAGCTGCTTCTTCAGCTTGCGCGCCTCACCTGCAAAAACCAGCGGCGGAAAGGTTGCGAGCTGGGCCTCCGTGCTCTTCAGCGCGGCAAGATCCGGATAGGCAGGAACCTGCTTGATCGGCATTGCTCTCCACGAATTCGGCGACCATTTCGTCATCGCTGCACCCAACGCTCTTTCCGGCGGACACCCTCGCCCGTCTTTTCCCGCCCCTATATGGGGTGGCGGCTCCATACACGAAGCCGATTTCCTATTCTAGACCGGAATTTCAGCGCTGGCGAATGCGCCGGCTGCGCTATGCCGCCTTCTCTACCAGCCGTGCCAACTGCGTCATCACCACCGCGGAGCCCGCCAGCCGCTTCTCGGCTGTCGGCCAGTCACGCACGAACACGACGCTGTGGTCCGGCCGGATCTTGGCCAACGAGCCCTGCTCGCCGATGAACTGGACCAGCCCGACCGGGTTGGAGAATTCGCGCTTCCGGAAATGGATGACGACACCCTTCGGACCGGCGTCAAGCTTTTCGACATTGGCCTTGCGGCACAGCGCCTTGATGAAGACGATCTTGAGGAGATGCTTGACCTCCTCCGGCAGCGGGCCGAAGCGGTCGATCAGCTCGGCGCCGAAAGCATCGATTTCCTCGGTGTTTTCGAGATCGCCCAGACGGCGATAAAGCGCCAGCCTGAGCTGCAGGTCCGGCACATAGCTCTCCGGGATCATCACCGCCGTGCCGACGGCGATCTGCGGCGACCAGCCGCCATCCTGCACCTCGCCGGAATCCTTCACCTCGGCGACGGCCTCTTCCAGCATCTGCTGGTAGAGTTCGAAGCCGACCTCCTTGATGTGGCCGGACTGCTCTTCGCCGAGAAGATTGCCGGCGCCTCTGATATCGAGGTCGTGGCTGGCCAGCTGGAAGCCTGCGCCCAGCGTGTCGAGCGATTGCAGCACCTTCAGCCGACGCTCGGCGGTGTCGGTCAGCTTGCGGTTCGCCGGCAGCGTGAACAGCGCATAGGCACGCACCTTCGAGCGGCCGACGCGGCCGCGCAGCTGGTAGAGCTGCGACAGGCCGAACATGTCGGCGCGATGGATGATCAGCGTGTTGGCGGTCGGGATGTCGAGGCCGGATTCGACAATCGTCGTCGACAACAGCACATCGTACTGGCCGTCATAGAAGGCATTCATGATGTCGTCGAGTTCGCCCGGCGGCATCTGGCCATGGGCCACCGCAACCTTCAGTTCAGGCACGGATTCTCGCAGGAAATCATGTATTTCCGCCAGATCGCTGATGCGCGGAACGACATAGAAGGAATGCCCGCCACGATAACGCTCGCGCAGCAGCGTCTCGCGAATGACCAGCGGATCGAAGGGCGAGATGAAGGTGCGCACCGCCATGCGGTCGACCGGCGGCGTGGCGATCAGAGACAGCTCGCGCACCCCGGTCAACGCCAGTTGCAGCGTGCGCGGGATCGGCGTCGCCGACAGCGTCAGCACATGCACATCGGTCTTCAGGTCCTTCAGCCGCTCCTTGTGCTTGACGCCAAAATGCTGCTCTTCGTCGATGATCAGCAGGCCAAGGTTCTTGAACGAGATCGCGGAACCGAGCAGCGCATGGGTGCCGATGACGATGTCGACTTGCCCCTCGGCGATGCCTTTCTTGGTTTCGGCCAGCTCCTTGGCGCCGACCAGCCGCGAGGCCTGGGCAACACGGATCGGCAAGCCGGAAAAGCGTTGCGAAAAGGTCTTGAAATGCTGGCGCGACAACAGCGTCGTCGGCACCACCACCGCCACCTGAAACCCTTCCATCGCCGCGATGAAGGCCGCGCGAAGCGCCACCTCGGTCTTGCCGAAGCCGACATCGCCGCAGATCAGCCGGTCCATCGGCTTGCCGGCGGCAAGATCGTCCCGGACCGAGTCGATCGCCGTCTGCTGGTCGTCGGTCTCCTCATAAGGGAAGCGCGCGGCGAACTCTCCATAGAGGCCTTCGGCCGGCACCAGTGGCGGCGCAGAGCGCATCTGCCGCTCGGCGGCGATGCGGATCAACTGCCCGGCCATGTCGAGCAGGCGCTTCTTCAGCCGCGCCTTGCGCGACTGCCAGGCGCCGCCGCCAAGCTTGTCCAGCGTCGCCTCGGCTGTGTCGGAGCCGTAGCGCGACAGAAGCTCGATGTTCTCGACCGGCAGGAACAGCCGGTCGTCGCCGGCATAGTGGATTTCCAGGCAATCATGCGGTGCGCCGACCGCTTCGATGGTGCGCAGGCCGATGAAGCGGCCAATGCCGTGGTCGGCGTGGACGACAATATCGCCGGCCGACAGCGCCGAGGCTTCGGCAATGAAATCCGAGGGACGCTTCTTGCGTTTCGAGCGTCTGATCAACCGGTCGCCCAAAATGTCCTGTTCGGCGACGACGACCAGTTTTTCAGTCTCGAAGCCGGATTCGAGCGGCAGCACGGCCAGGGCCGCCTGACCCGGCTCGAGCCTTTCGGCTTCCGCCAGCGTTGCAACCTGCTTGAGGTTGCCGAGATGATGTTCGGCAAGGATCTGGCCAAGCCGGTCGAGCGAGCCTTCGGTCCAGCCGGCAATGACAATGCGGCGGCGCGCCGCGCGCTCGTCAGCGATGTGTTTGACGACGACATCGAAGACATTGATGCTGGGGTCGGCGCGCTCCTCGACAAAGCTGCGGCCATGGCGCGAACCGGCGTGGTAGACTTTTTTCGAGCCGGCGTCGGGCGCGTCGAACGGCGTGAAATCGATCGCTTCACGTGGCCCGAGCGAGGCGATCAGGTTTTCCGGCGAAAGATAGAGCAGGTCCGGCGGCACCGGCTTGTAGGGCACCGCATCCTTCAAGGCACCATCGGCCTGCTTCCTGCGCGCCTCGTAGTGATCGAGGATCAGCGTATGGCGCTCGGCCAGCGCCTCATGCGCCAGATGGTCGAAGATAACAGGTGTATCAGGCAGATAGTCGAACACCGTCTCGAGCCGCTCGTAGAAGAACGGCAGCCAGTGCTCCATGCCGGCGAAGCGTCGTCCTTCGCTGACCGCCGCATAAAGCCCGTCGTCGCGCTGCGGTGCGCCAAAAGCTTCGATATAGGAGCGGCGGAAGCGGCTGATGGTTTCCGGCGTCAGCGCCACTTCGCTCATCGCCTGCAGCGCCATCGACTTGCGCTGGCCGGTGGTGCGCTGTGTGGCGGCATCGAAGACACGAATCGACTCCAGCGTGTCGCCGAAGAAATCGAGCCTGAGCGCTTCGGTCCAGCCCGGGGCGAACAGATCGAGAATGCCGCCGCGCACCGCGAATTCACCGATACCGCGCACTGTCGGCACGCGCTCGAAGCCGGAAGTTTCCAGCCGCGACACCAGTACGTTCATGTCGATCTGGTTGCCGGGCCTGGCGTGGAACGTCTGCGCCTCGACCAGCTCTGCCGGCGGAATGCGCTGCAGCAGTGCATTGGCGGTGGTGAGGATGACGGCGCGGTGCGGTTTCTTCGCCAGCGCGATCATGGCCGTCAGCGCATCGAGGCGCTTGGCGGCGGCATCCGAACCGGGCGAGACGCGGTCGTAAGGCAGACAATCCCACGCCGGCAGTTCCAGAATGGGCAGGCCGGGGGCCGCGAAGGACAGCGCCTCGACGATCGCCGGCAGGCGCTGGCCGTCACGCGCCACGAACAGCACCGGCTTGTCGGGCGCGATTTCGAGTGCCGCCTGCACCAACGCAAAGGCTTCATAGCCATCGGCGACGCCGTCGACGATGAACTGGCCGGCGCGGCCCTTCGGCAGACCGATGGTGGGAATGAGGCTCATGAAATCACGGTCTTGTTTTATCGCAATTCCCCAGGGAAAACCGCTTCGCACTTTTCCTGGAATTGCTTGTGTTCAGAATGTCATCGAGTGGCGGAAAGCCAGGATCTTTTGCAGGACGGCACAATCGATATCGGCCGGGACCGGGCGTTCGCCGGTGACCATGGGCAGGAATTCGGTGTCGGGAATGTCGAGGAGCCTCTCATATTGGTCGATTTCCTCAGCCGTCAAGGCACCGATCTCAGCGTCGGCGAAAGTGCCGAGGATAAGGTCCATCTCGCGCATGCCGCGATGCCAGGAGCGAAACAGAAGCTTGCGGCGGTGGGCGTCCAGTCCCTCGCTTGATCTCGTCGTTCCGGTCATTGTGCCGCATCCTCACTTGCTGCGGCGCATATAGCGTGGATAGAAGGTGCTGTCAGCCTTGCGCTGTAGCCGTCGCGACATAAGCTGACATCATGCGTCCTTCCATCCTCGATCCGCTGTTTGTTCCGATCACCTCGCTTGCCGGCGTCGGACCGAAGGTCGGTGCCCTGATCGAAAAGGTTGTCGCCGCCGATCTGGGTGATCGCGCGGCGCGCGCGGGCGACCTTCTGTTCGTCCTGCCGCACACCGTCATCGACCGCCGCAGCCGGCCGGGTATCGCAGGGTCCGCGGAAGGCCAGATCGTCACGCTCGAGGTGCGCATCGACCGCCACCAGCCGCCGCCGCGCGGCAACAAATCGGTGCCCTACCGCGTCTACGCCCATGACGACACCGGCGAGATCGCGCTGACCTTCTTCCATGCTCACGCTTCCTATCTCGAAAAGGCGATGCCCGAGGGCGAGCATGTCGTGGTCTCCGGCCGCATGGAATGGTTCAACGGCCGCCCGACCATGGTCCACCCCGACCATATTGCGCTCGCCAGCGAGGCGGAAAACCTGCCGCTGGTCGAACCGGTCTACCCACTCACCGCAGGCCTCTCGGGCAAGGTGCTGCGCCGGGCGATCGGCCAGGCGCTTGCGCGCGTGCCTGAATTTCCCGAATGGCAGGACGGCGCCTTCATGCGCCGGCACACCTTTGCGGCCTTTGGCGATGCGCTCGCCCGCATCCACAATCCGGCCGACCCGATCGACGTCTCCATCGATGGCGCCGCGTGGCGGCGCCTCGCCTATGACGAGTTGCTGGCGGGCCAGGTCTCGCTGGCGCTGGTGCGGGCAAAAGTCCGCCGCCTGTCCGGGCGCCCCCTGGTCGGCGACGGCAGCATCGTTGAAAAATTGCGCGCCGCACTGCCCTATTCGCTGACATCAAGCCAGGAGTTTGCGCTCGCCGAAATCAATGCCGACCTCGCCGATCCCGAACGCATGCTGCGGCTTCTGCAAGGCGATGTCGGTTCCGGCAAGACGGTCGTTGCGCTGCTGGCGATGGCGCGCGCCGTCGAGGCCGGCGGCCAGGCAGCCTTGATGGCACCGACCGAGATCCTGGCCCGCCAGCATCTGGCGACCATCGCGCCGCTTGCGGCCAAGGTCGGAATGCGCATCGCCATCCTCACAGGCCGCGAAAAGGGCCGCGAGCGCACGGACACGCTGGCCGGCCTGGCGAGCGGCGACGTCGACATCGTCGTCGGCACCCACGCGCTGTTCCAGGACACGGTCACCTTCCACAACCTGGTCTTCGCCGTCATCGACGAGCAGCACCGCTTCGGCGTCCACCAGCGGCTTGCCATCACCGCCAAGGGCGACGCGCCCGACATGCTGGTGATGACGGCCACCCCCATCCCGCGCACGCTGGTGCTGACCGCCTTCGGCGACATGGACGTGTCGAAGCTGACGGAAAAACCGGCCGGCCGACAGCCGATCCGCACCGTCACGCTGCCGCTCGAACGGCTGGACGAACTGGTCGGCCGTATGGTCGACGCCGTCGCCGGCGGCCAGAAGATCTACTGGATCTGTCCGCTGGTCGAGGAATCCGAAGAGATCAAGCTGATGTCGGCCGAGGACCGTTTCGCCTCGCTGAAACCACTGTTCGGCGACCGCATCGGCCTCGTCCACGGCCGCATGAAGGGCGCCGAGAAGGACGAGGCGATGCGCGCCTTCAAGCAGGGCGAGACCCGCATCCTGATCGCCACCACGGTCATCGAGGTCGGCGTCGACGTGCCGGACGCGACCGTCATGGTCATCGAGCACGCCGAGCGCTTCGGCCTCGCCCAGTTGCACCAGTTGCGCGGCCGGGTCGGGCGTGGTGACAAGCCCTCCTCCTGCGTGCTGCTCTACAAGGACCCGCTTGGCGAGACCGCGAAACGCCGGCTGTCGGTCATGCGCGAGACCGAGGACGGCTTCCTGATCGCCGAGGAGGATCTGAAGCTGCGCGGCGAAGGCGAACTCCTGGGCACCCGCCAGTCCGGCACGCCAGGTTTCCAGGTGGCGCGCATCGAGGCGCATGCCGACCTTCTGGAGGCCGCCCGCGACGATGCCAGATTGGTCCTGTCGCGCGATCCGGAGCTGCAATCCGAGCGTGGCGAGGCGCTGCGCCTGCTGCTTTACTTGTTCGGGCGCGACGAAGCCGTGCGGCTCTTGCGCGCCGGCTGAGCCAAGGCGGCAACCGAAGGGTTGGCAAGCGTTCCCTCGATCGGTTCGCCGTTCACGACAACCATTTGCTTGACCTCGGGCGCCACCAATCCGGCCGAGACGATCAGCTTAGCGCCGTCCTCGATCGTCATGTCGAGCAGCACGATGTCGGACTTCGGCACATACATCAGAAAGCCGGTGGTCGGGTTCGGCGTGCAGGGCATGAACACGGCAATCAGCGGATCGCCTTCCTGATCGAGCTTCTGGTTGATCTCGGTTTCCTTCTCGCTGGCGACGAACACCAGCGACCACACGCCCTTGCGCGGATATTCGACCAGCCCGACCTGGCGGAACATGTCGCCCTTGTTCGACAGCACGGTCTCGAAAATCTGCTTCAGCGAGCCATAGATGCCGCGCACCAGCGGCATGCGGCCAAGCAGGCGCTCGCCGAAATTGACGATGGCACGGCCGACGATGTTGGCCGTCAGGAAACCGATCAGCGTGATCAGGATCAGAGCAACGATCAGTCCGAAACCCGGCACCGGAAACGGCAGATAGGAGTCCGGGCTGTAACGGGCCGGAATATAGGGTTTCACCCAGGAATCGACCCAACCGATGAACGACCAGGCGATGTAGGCGGTGATCGCCAGCGGCGCGCAGACGACGAAACCTGTGAGGAAATAGTTCCTCAGCCGGGTCATGCCGGAGGTCTTGGGAGCATCGGACATGGTTCACCGGGCGCGCGGGTTGCAGCGCAACATAATGAACCAGAGAGCGCATTGGAACTGCGAAGTTTTTAAAGGTCGATTATGCCGCCGCTTCCAACGGCTCAATCTTCTCGAGTTCCGGCGCCAGCTTCCTGGCTTCGGTTTCAAGCTCATAGGCCTGCTGAAAATTCATCCAGAATTCAGGCGTGGTGTTGAAATACCGGGCAAGGCGCAGGGCCGTATCTGGGGTCAAGCCGATCTCCTCCTTGGCAATGCGCTCGATACGGGTGCGCGGAAGATTGAGCTTTTTCGCCAGTGCGCCTGCACTCATGCCGAGCGGGATGAGATACTCTTCAGGCAGGACTTCTCCAGGATGAACTGGACGTGCAAACTTCGATGCCATTCGGATCAACCTCCCGGTTTGGGAGGCAAAAACCTACTCCACCGTCACCGATTTCGCCAGATTGCGCGGTTGATCGACGTCGGTGCCCATGAACACGGCGGTGAAGTAGGCCAGCATCTGGATCGGCAGCGCGTAGATGATCGGCGAGATGATTTCCGGCACGTCGGGCAGAACGATCGTCTCCATCGTCTTGACGCTCGTCAATGCCGCACCCTTGCTGTCGGTGATCAGGATGATCTTGCCGCCACGCGCCGCCACTTCCTGCATGTTCGAAACGGTCTTTTCGAAAATGCGGTCGTGCGGCGCGATGACGATGACCGGCATGTTCTCGTCGATCAGCGCGATCGGCCCATGCTTCAGTTCGCCCGCGGCGTAGCCTTCGGCGTGGATGTAGGAGATTTCCTTGAGTTTTAGCGCGCCTTCCATGGCCAGCGGGAAATTGGTGTCGCGGCCGAGATAGAGCACGTTCTTGTAGTGCGCGAGGTCGCGCGCGATCTTTTCGATCTGATGGTCGAGCTTCAGCACCTGGTTGGCAAAGCGCGGCGCCTCCGACAGTTCGCGCACAAAGGTCTTTTCCTGCTCTTTCGAAATCGTGCCGCGCGCCACGCCGGCACGCACGGCAAGCGACGCCAGCACCGAAAGCTGACAGGTGAACGCCTTGGTGGAGGCAACGCCGATCTCCGGTCCGGCCAGCGTCGGCAGCACCACGTCGGATTCGCGCGCCATGGTCGATTCGCGCACGTTGACGATGGCGCCGATCTTCATCCCCGCCTTGCGGCAGTAGCGCAGCGAGGCCAGCGTGTCGGCGGTCTCGCCCGATTGCGAGATGAAGAAGGCGGCATCATTCTTCGACAGCGGCATTTCGCGGTAGCGGAATTCGGAGGCGACATCGATGTCGACCGGTAGCCGCGCATAGCGCTCGAACCAGTATTTGCCGATCAGGCCGGCAAGATACGCCGTACCGCAGGCCGAAATCGCCAGCCGGTCGATTTTGGCGAAATCGAACGGCAGGTCGAGTGGCTTGGAGACGCCGCCGACAAAATCCAGATAATTCGCCAGCGTGTGCGAGATCACCTCGGGCTGTTCATGGATTTCCTTCTCCATGAAATGGCGCCGGTTGCCCTTGTCGACCATGAAGCTGGTCGACAGCGACTGCTGGCGCTTGCGGTCGACCTTTTTGCCGTCGATATCGAAGATCTCAACACCGTTGCGGCGCACCACCGCCCAGTCGCCATCTTCGAGATAGGTGATCGAGTTGGTGAACGGAGCGAGCGCGATGGCATCGGAACCCAGGAACATCTCGCCATCGCCATGGCCGACGGCCAGCGGCGGGCCGTTGCGCGCGCCGACGATCAGATCCTCGTCACCCTTGAACATGATGGCCAGCGCGAAGGCGCCTTCCAGCCGCTTCAGCGCCTGGTGCGCGGCCTCGACGGGCTTCAGCCCCTTGGCCAGCTCGCGCGCCACCAGATGCGCGACAACTTCTGTGTCGGTCTGCGACGAGAAAGAATAGCCGTCGCGGATCAGCTCGTCGCGCAGTTCGGCGAAATTCTCGATGATGCCGTTGTGGACGATGGCCACGCCGTCGGAAAAATGCGGATGCGCATTGGTCTCGTTGGGCACGCCATGCGTCGCCCAGCGTGTGTGACCGATGCCGATCGTGCCGGCGAGCGGCTCGTCCTTGAGCCGGCGCTCGAGGTTGATCAGCTTGCCTTCGGCGCGGCGGCGGCCAAGCTCACCATGCTCGATGGTGGCAACGCCGGCCGAGTCATAGCCACGATATTCAAGCCGCTTCAGCGCATCGACGATGAGCGGCGCAACCTGCGAGTGGCCGACGATTCCAACGATACCGCACATGCAGACAGCCCCCGATTCCCCGTGGAAAACCAGCGCTATTTAGGGATGGCCGGCCTGCCGCGAAAGTCACATTGCATTTCGTTCCGTATAACGGAACGCTCATTCCTGGTCGATGCACCATGACAGACCGCTCTTGCAATCCGGTTACTGCAATCGTTCGGTTTTTTGCGGGACGGCTTACTTTTTCTTCGCCGCCGCGGCCGAAGCAAAGCGCTCGCGCAATTCCTTGCCTTTGCCAGGGATGGTCTTCTGGCGAGCACGACCAAACGCCAACGCATCGTCGGGCACGCTTTCGGTGATCACGCTGCCCGAGGCGATGTAGCCGCCCTTGCCGATGGTGACTGGCGCCACCAGCGAGGAATTCGAGCCGACAAAAGCGCCCTCGCCGATATCGGTGAAGAACTTCGAATAGCCGTCATAATTGCAGGTGATGGTGCCGGCGCCGATATTGGCGCCCGCGCCGACGCGGGCGTCGCCGATATAGGTCAAATGGTTGACCTTGGCGCCCTCCTCGATAACAGCCTGCTTGACCTCGCAGAAATTGCCGACCTTGGCCTTTTGCTTGAGATCAGCACCTGGCCGCAGCCGCGCGAACGGCCCGACATCGCAATTGGACGCAATGGTGGCGCCCTCGATATGGCTGAAGGCATGGATCTTGGCGCCCGTGGCTATCTTCACGCCCGGACCGAACCAGACATTGGGTTCGACGATGGTGTCGGCGCCAATCTCGGTGTCGTGCGAGAAATACACGGTCTCCGGCGCGATCAGCGTCACGCCCGACAGCATTGCCTCGTGGCGGCGACGCGCCTGCCAGATGCCCTCGGCTTGCGCCAGCTCGGCGCGGTTGTTGATGCCGAGTGCATTTTCAAAGCTGGCTTCGGTTGCAACCACATCAAGGCCATGCCCGCTGGCGATCTCGACAATGTCGGTGAGGTAGTATTCGCCCTTGGCATTCTTGTTGCCGACCGCGTCAAGCAGCTTCAGCGCCTGGGCGCCGGCCACTGCCATCAGCCCACCATTGCAGAAGGTGATCTTCCGCTCTTCCTCGCTGCAATCCTTCTCCTCGCGGATGGCGACCAGCTTACCGCCCTTTTCGATCAGCCGGCCGTAGCCGGTTGGATTGGGGGTGCGGAAGCCGATGACAGCGACGGCAGCACCTTCCGCCAATTTCAACCGCGCCACGGTGAGCGCGCCCGGATCGATCAGCGGCGTGTCGCCAAACATCACCAGCACATCGTCGTAACCCTTTGATATCGCTTCGCGAGCGGCGAGCACGGCATGCGCGGTGCCGAGGCGCTTTTCCTGCACGAAGGTCTCGGCCCTCGGCGCGAACTTTACCGCGGCCTTGCGCATTTCCTCCGCCCCATGGCCGATCACCAGCGCCTGGTCGCCGGCGCCCGCGGCTTCCGCCGCCTTCACCACATGGGCCACCATCGGCAGCCCGGCGATCTGGTGCAGCACCTTCGGCAGCACACTCTTCATGCGCGTGCCTTCGCCGGCGGCGAGGATGACGGACAGGCAGGATCTCTGGCTCATGGAAGGACAACCATATGAAAAGGGATCAGGAATCGCAGATAGGTAGCATCTGGCGCCATGCTGCACCAATGCGGTTAAATTCCGGTGAGATGGTGGAGCAGCTATCTCTTAATCAGCGGGTCCGCAGTTCAATCCTGCGCGTCTCCCGCCGCAGTCAAAGCTACCCCAACCGCCCCAGCACCGGGAAATTCTCCAGCAGCCAGTAGGATACGGTCTGCACGCCACCGGTGAGGAAAAACACCCCGGCAACGACCAGCAGCGCGCCAATCGCCTTTTCGACGCGGCCGAGATGGACGCGGAATTTGCCGAGGAAGCGCATGAAGGCGCCGGAAAACAGGGCGGCGATCAGGAACGGGATGCCGAGACCGAGCGAATAGGCGGCAAGCAGCAATGCGCCCTCGCCCACCGTCTCGCGGCCGCCGGCCAGCGTCAGGATCGGCCCCAGCACCGGGCCGATGCACGGTGTCCAGCCGAAGGCGAACGCCAGCCCCATGACATAGGCGGCGACAGCACTGGCTGGTTTGCCCTGCGACTGGAAGCGCGCCTCGCGCGACAACAGCGGAATGCGCAGGATGCCGAGGAAGTTCAGACCCATCAGGATGATCAGCACACCGGCGCCCATCGCCAGCGGCTCCTGCCAGACACGCAGCAGCCGGCCGATGGTCGAGGCGCCGGCGCCGAGCGCCACGAAGACGGTCGAGAAACCGAGCACGAAGGCGATCGAGGAATAGAGCAGCGCGCCACGCGCGCCTTCGCGCGCCGTCGCACCCGCATTGCCGCGAAAATCGTCGACCGACACGCCGGCCATATAACAGAGATAGGGCGGCACCAGCGGCAGCACGCAAGGCGACAGGAACGAGATCGCTCCCGCCCCAACCGCGCTGACATAGCCGATGTCCAATGCCATTTCCAAAAACTCCGATACCGTCACGCCGATATAGCGACGCGCAGCCTTGTCCACCAATCACCATTGTGTTGGCAAGATCATCCCTTGATCATCCCTGGCCGACGCACATGCCGGGGAAGAAACGGCGGCCCGCAAGCGTTGATACAGCGAGACCGCGATTTCCCGCGCGTCTCCAGATATCAGTCAGGGAGATTTCCATGAAAACCATAACCGTAGGGCTCGCAGCGCTTTTGCTCAGCACCGCCGCGTCCTTCGCCGCCGACGCGTGGAAGGAAGCCGAGGTCAATGGCACCAAGATCTACACCGATGCCAACGGCATGACGCTTTATACCTATGACAAGGACGAGAAGGGCAAGACCAATTGCTACGACAAATGCGCCACCAACTGGCCGCCGCTGAAAGCCGAAGCCGGCGCCAAGGCGGATGACGAATGGAGCGTTGTCGACCGCACCGACGGCACCAAGATGTGGGCCTATGACGGCAAGCCGGTCTACACCTTCATCAAGGATAAAAAGGCCGGCGACGTGAACGGCGACGGCGTCGGCGAGGTCTGGCACATCGTCAAGGCCGACTAAGGTACGCCATTCCCGCCTGCTGGCGGGACAAGGGCTGGTCGCCGGGCATCTCCATGCAGCCGGCGACCGGCGTCAACCAGACTGTCACGACGTCGACCCAGCGGTAACCAGGAACTTTTCCTCGACTCGGTGGAAAAAAGTGAATCGGGTCGTTTTCGATGACTCGGGACCACCATCTCCCTTTCCCGAAATTCTGTGATTTTCTCCATACACTCTAAGAGTGTATTGCTGCGGAGAGCCCCGCAATTTGGGCGCTTCCCCTTGACCGGATGCAAAAGCGCGGCCATGTGAGCGACAAATAGAACGAGATTTCGTCGCGCGCAGCGGAATTCTTCTGCCGCACCACAGCTGATATGAGACCTCATGGACGTCGTCGTCGTCGAATCGCCGGCCAAGGCGAAGACAATCAACAAATACCTCGGCAAGAACTACAAGGTTCTGGCCTCGTTCGGCCATGTCCGCGATTTGCCGGCCAAGGATGGCTCGGTGCGTCCGGACGAGGATTTCGCCATGTCCTGGGCCGTCGACACCGCCTCTGGCAAGCGCCTTGCCGACATCGCCAAGGCGGTCAAGGATGCCGACGGCCTGATCCTCGCCACCGATCCGGATCGCGAGGGTGAAGCCATTTCGTGGCACGTGCTGGAAGTGTTGAAGCAGAAGCGCGCGCTGAAGGACAAGCCGGTCAGCCGCGTCGTCTTCAACGCCATCACCAAATCGTCGGTGCTGGAGGCAATGGCCAATCCGCGCCAGATCGATGCGCCGCTGGTCGATGCCTATCTCGCCCGCCGGGCGCTGGATTATCTCGTCGGCTTCACGCTGTCGCCGGTGCTGTGGCGCAAGCTGCCGGGCGCCCGCTCGGCCGGCCGCGTCCAGTCGGTTGCGCTACGCCTGGTCTGCGACCGCGAATCCGAAATCGAGCGCTTTATCCGCGAAGAATACTGGCAGATCGCTGCTCTCTTGGGCACGCCGCGCAACGAGAATTTCGAAGCTCGGCTGACCGCCTTCGATCGCAAGAAGCTGCAAAAGCTCGACATTTCCAACAAGGCGCAGGCCGACGACATCAAGTCGATGCTCGAAGGCGCGACCTTCAAGGCGGTGTCGGTGGAAGCCAAGCCGACCAAGCGCAATCCCGGCCCGCCCTTCACCACCTCGACGCTGCAGCAGGCTGCCTCATCGGGCCTCGGCTTCTCGGCCAGCCGCACCATGCAGGTGGCGCAGCGGCTCTATGAAGGCATGGAGATCGGCGGCGAGACCACCGGTCTCATCACCTATATGCGAACCGACGGCGTGCAGATGGCGCCCGAGGCGATCTCGGCCGCCCGCGACGCCATCGCCAAGGAATTCGGCGCAAAATACCTGCCGGAAAAGCCGCGCCAATATACCGCCAAGGCCAAGAACGCCCAGGAAGCACACGAAGCCATCCGCCCGACCGATTTCATGCGCACCCCGGCATCGGTCAGGCAATATCTCGATTCCGACCAGATGCGGCTCTATGAGCTGATCTGGAAGCGCGCCATCGCCAGCCAGATGCAGTCCGCCGAGATCGAGCGCACCACCGCAGAGATCGAGGCGGTCAACGGATCGCGCACCGCTGAGCTTCGCGCCATCGGTTCGGTCGTTCGCTTCGACGGCTTCATTGCCGCCTACACCGACCAGAAAGACGACGATGCGGAAGACGAGGAAAATCGTCGCCTGCCCGAAATCCGCGCTGGCGAACAGCTTGCCCGCCAGGCGATCAATGCGACCCAGCACACCACCGAGCCGCCGCCGCGCTATTCCGAAGCCTCGCTGATCAAGAAATTGGAAGAACTCGGCATCGGCCGGCCTTCTACCTATACGGCGATCCTGAAGACGCTCGAAGATCGCGACTACGTCACCATCGACAAGCGCCGGCTGGTGCCGCAGGCCAAGGGCCGGCTGTTGTCAGCCTTCCTCGAAAGCTTCTTCAAGCGCTACGTAGAGTACGACTTCACCGCGTCCCTCGAGGAAAAGCTCGACGAGATTTCCGACGGCAAGCTCGCCTGGAAGGACGTGCTGCGCGATTTCTGGAAGGATTTTTCCGGCGCCGTCGCCGACATCAAGGAACTGCGCGTCACGGACGTGCTCGACGCGCTCAATGAAGAACTGGCGCCGCTGGTGTTTCCCGCGCGCGAAGATGGTTCGAACCCGCGCATCTGCCCGAAATGCGGCTCCGGCAATCTGTCGCTGAAGCTCGGCAAGTTCGGCGCCTTTGTCGGCTGCTCCAACTATCCCGAATGCTCCTTCACCCGCCAGCTCGGCGACGCCGCCAACCCGAATGGCGAGAATGGCGGCGGCGAGGACGGCACCAAGGTGATCGGCAAGGATCCCTACACGTCAGAGGAAATCACGCTGCGCAGCGGCCGCTTTGGCCCCTATCTGCAGCGCGGCGACGGCAAGGAAGCCAAGCGTTCCAGCCTGCCCAAGGGCTGGACGGCAGAATCGATCGACCACGAGAAGGCGCTCGCCCTGTTGTCGCTACCGCGCGACGTCGGCCAGCATCCGGAAACGGCCAAGATGATCTCCGCGGGGCTCGGCCGCTACGGCCCGTTCGTGTTGCATGACGGCACCTACGCCAATCTCGACAGCATCGAGGACGTGTTCTCGATCGGCCTCAACCGCGCCGTGTCGGTGATCGCCGAGAAGCAATTGAAGGGCAAAGGCGGCCGCAATGGCGGCACTGCCGCTGCGCTGAAGGAGCTTGGCGACCATCCCGACGGCGGCGGCAAGATCGTCGTGCGCGATGGCAAATACGGGCCCTACGTGAATTTCGGCAAGGTCAACGCCACCCTGCCCAAGGGCAGGGATCCGCAGTCGGTGACGATCGAGGATGCGCTGGCGCTGATTGCCGAGAAGGAAGCCAAGGGCGGTGGCGGCAAGAAGCCGTTCCGCAAGGCAACTGCGGCCAAGGCGCCCGCAGCCAAGAAAGCGGCGGCCAAGAAGCCGGCCGCGAAGAAAAAAGGGTAGGACAGCGTGGCGCGCAGGATCACCGGTAGGAGCCACGGCGATCCGCGCACCGCCGACACGAGAGCCAAGGTCAAGGACGACTACCGGCCATCGCGCGACGAAATCCTGCGCTACATCGCCGAAAATCCCGATCGCGCGGGAAAACGCGACATCGCCAAGGCGTTCGCCCTGCGTGGCGACGACCGCATCTGGCTGAAGGACATTTTGCGCGACCTGCAGGACGAAGGCGTCCTGACCAAGGAGCGCAAGCAACTGGCCCGCGTCGGCGCCCTGCCCCATGTCGCCGTGCTCGACATCTTCGGCCGTGACGGTGACGGCATTCTGCTGGCGCACCCGGCCGAGGCGGTGGGAACGGGCGAACCGCCCGTCGTCTCGATCCGCGTGTCGCGTGGCGGCAACGGCCCGGCGCCCGGCATCGGCGACCGCGTGCTGGCCAAAACCTTTCCGACCAACGAAGCGACCGGCCCCGCCTACACCGGGCGGGTGATGAAGATTTTCGAGAAGCGCACCGATGCCGTGCTCGGTATCTTTCGCATCCTGCAGGACGGCACCTTCCGCATCGAACCGGTGGAACGGCGCCAGCCCGAGCTGATCGTCGACAAGGAATTCCAGAACGGCGCCAAGAATGGCGATCTCGTCGAGGTCGAGCCGGCGCGCGCCTCCCGCTATGGGCTGCCGAGAGCCAAGGTGCTCAACGTGCTGGGTTCGCTGACCAGCGAAAAGGCGGTCTCGATGATCGCCATCCACGCGCATGACATTCCGCATATCTTCCCGGCCGACGTCATCGCAGAATCCGAAGCCGTCAAGCCGGCGACGCTTGATCACCGCGAGGACTGGCGCGACCTGCCGCTCGTCACCATCGATCCGGCCGACGCCAAGGACCATGACGATGCCGTCTTCGCCACGCCGGATCTCGACGAGAAGAACCCCGGCGGCGTGGTCGCCACTGTGGCGATCGCCGACGTCGCCGCCTATGTGCGCTATGGCACGGCGCTCGATCGGGAAGCGCTGAAGCGCGGCAATTCGGTCTATTTCCCCGATCGCGTCGTACCGATGCTGCCCGAGCGCATCTCCAACGATCTCTGCTCGCTGCGTGAGGGCCAGGATCGGCCGGCGCTCGCCGTGCGCATGGTTTTTTCGGCCGAGGGCCGCAAGCTCAGGCACTCCTTCCATCGCGTCATGATGAAGTCGGCGGCAAAGCTTGCCTACACCCAGACACAGGCCGCGATCGACGGCGTGCCGGACGAGAAGACCGGTCCGATCCTCGATACGGTGCTGAAGCCGCTGTGGGACGCCTATGCGATCCTGAAGCGTGGCCGCGATGGCCGCCAGCCGCTCGAGCTCGATCTGCCGGAGCGCAAGATCCTGCTCAAGCCGGACGGCACCGTCGATCGCGTCATCGTGCCGGAACGGCTCGATGCCCACAAGCTGATCGAAGAATTCATGATCCAGGCCAATGTCGCCGCGGCCGAGACGCTCGAAGCGAAGAAAGAGGCACTGGTCTACCGCGTCCATGACGCGCCTTCGCTGGCCAAGCAGGAATCGCTGCGCGAGTTTCTACAGACGCTTGGCCTGTCGCTCGCCCGCGGCGCGCAGATGCAGCCGAGCCAGTTCAACGGCATCCTGGAGCGCGTGCGCGGCGCCGACAATGAAGGCCTGGTCAACGAAGTGGTGCTGCGCTCGCAGAGCCAGGCCGAATACTCGCCCAAGAACATCGGCCATTTCGGTCTCAACCTCAGGCGCTACGCTCATTTCACCTCGCCGATCCGCCGCTATGCCGATTTGATCGTGCATCGCGGACTTATTGCCGCACTTGGCCTTGGTCCGGGCGGGCTGACGCAGGACGAAGCGGCACGGCTCGAAGATGTCGCAGTGCTGATTTCAGGCACGGAACGCCGCGCAATGGCGGCCGAGCGGGACACGGTCGACCGTCTGGTCGCCGCTTATCTCGCCGAGCGTATCGACGACCGTTTCGATGCCCGCATCTCCGGCGTCACCAAATCAGGACTATTTGTCCAATTGCCGCAGTACGGCGCGGATGGTTTCATCCCGGTGTCAACATTGAACGGCGATTACTATATATACGACGAAGCGGCCCGCTCCCTGTTCGGAGAACGCTCGGGCAAAGGCTACCAGCTCGCGGACCGCGTCGAGGTCCGACTTGTCGAGGTGGCGCCGATGGCAGGAGCGATGCGCTTCGAGATGTTGACCGACCCGAAGCCTTTGCCGGGCTCCAAGCGGTCGTTTCACAAGGCCAAAGGCCGCGCCCGCGCGTCGCAAACGCGACCGGGTTCGCGCGGCAGGAGACGATGATGACAACAGCCACGGAAGAACAGGTTTTCGGCGGAGAACATCACTCGGGCCGGGCTACCCGCCCGCTGTGGACGGCGATGAAGCGCGGCCTGCTCGGCCGCTGCCCGAATTGCGGCGAAGGCAAGCTGTTTCGCGCCTTCACCAAGACCGTCGACACATGCAGTGTCTGCGGCGAGGAACTGCATCACCACCGTGCCGACGACCTGCCCGCCTATCTCGTCATCGTCATCGTCGGCCACATCGTGCTCGGCGCTTTCATGGGCGTCGAGGCAACCTCCACCCTGTCCACATGGCAGCACATCGCCATCTGGGTGCCGCTGACCATCGCTCTCTCGGTCGCGCTGCTGCAGCCGGTCAAGGGCGCCGTCATCGGACTGCAATGGGCCTTCTATATGCACGGCTTCGGCGGCGAACACGACGTGATCGAGCCGCATCCAGGAGCCTGAGCTGCAGCCAAGAATGTGGCCTGGCGCAACATACCGACCGTGAAAGGCCACTTTCGCTTGCCAGAAGTTTCCGCTAGGTCCTGCGCATGGACGGTATGACCAAGGCGGAAGTCGACAAGATCGGGCGGAGCATGATCGCTCACAGCGACCGGCCAATTCGCCCGCGCGATGCGGCAACCCTGATCCTGCTCGACCGCAAGGGCGATGACGTGCTGGTTCTGATGGGCCGCCGTCATGCCGGCCACGCCTTCATGCCGGGCAAGTTCGTCTTTCCCGGCGGCCGCACCGATCCGGCCGACAGCCGCATCCCCGTCGCCGCCGCATTGCACCCGGAGCAGGAAGCCAGGCTGATCGCCGGACCGGGCCGCACAAGCGCCGCACGGGCCCGCGCCATCGCCTTGTCGGCCATCCGCGAGACCTATGAGGAAGCCGGATTGCTGATCGGCCGCAAAGGCGCTTTCGCCACCGTCAGGGCGGATTGGCAAGGCTTTGCCGAACACGGCGTGCAGCCCTCTCTCGACATGCTGCGCTTCGTCGCGCGCGCCATCACGCCGCCCAACCGGGTGCGTCGCTTCGACACGCGCTTCTTCAGCGCCTGGCGCGACGACGTCGCGGTCGAACTGCCCGGTGGCGGCCCGACCAACGAGCTTGAAGAGCTGGTCTGGCTGCCGCTTGCCAAGGCTAGGGAAGCCGACATACCCGACATCACCCGAATGATCCTGGACGAGCTGCAAAAGCGCCTCGCCCATGACCCGCTGTTGCGTCCGGGCGGTCCCGTGCCCTTCTACCGGCTTGTCCGCAACCGCTTCACCCGCGAACTTCTCTAGAGCAATTCCAGGAAAAGTGTGACGCGGTTTTCCGTCCGGAATTGCGTAAGATCAAAAAGACAGAGTATTCAGCATCCCATGACGGTCGATACCCAACCACAGGGCGACGAACGCGTACACTGGCTGCCTATGGTGGCGGCGATCTCGTCGATCAGCGTCGTCGGCATCGCCATCGGCCTTGGCATGCCATTGCTCAGCGTCATCCTCGAAACACGCGGCCATTCGGCCTCGATGATCGGCCTCAACACGGCCGTCGCCGGCCTCGCCTCGATCGCCGGTGCGCCGCTGGCGACACCGCTCGCCATGCGCTTCGGCGTCGCCTGGACCATGATCGCCATGATCGCCGCCGGCGCGCTGGCCTTTGTCGGCTTCCATTTCGCACCCGATTTCTGGATGTGGTTTCCGCTGCGCATCGTGCTGCACATCGCGCTGACGGTGCTGTTCATCCTGTCTGAATTCTGGATCAGCACCTCGGCGCCGCCACACCGGCGCGGCCTTGTCCTCGGCATTTACGCAACGGTTCTGTCGCTCGGCTTTGCCGCGGGTCCGTGGCTGTTCGCTCATCTCGGCAGTTCCGGCTTCAGGCCGTTCGGCGTCATCATCGGCCTGGTGACGCTGGCAGCCATACCCGTGCTGGCGGCGCGCAACGAGAGCCCGACGATCGCCTCCGACGGCGAGACCAGCAATTTCCTGCGCTATATCTGGCTGGTGCCGTCGGCGACCGCTGCCGTGCTGGTGTTCGGCGCGGTGGAAACCGGTGGCTTTGCGCTGTTTCCGATCTATGGCAGCCGCATCGGCTATTCCGAAGCCGATGCAGCCCTTCTCCTGACCATGATCGGTCTTGGCAACGTGCTGTTGCAGATCCCGATCGGCATGATCAGCGACCGCGTCAGCGACCGCCGCTATCTGCTGATTGCCTGCGCCACGGTCGGTCTTGTCGGCACCGTCTTCATGCCCTTCTTCGCCCAGAACTGGCATTTGATGGCCGCACTTCTGTTTGTCTGGGGTGGCGTCGTCGCTGCCATGTACACGATCGGCCTTGCCCATCTCGGCTCGCAGCTTTCGGGCCACGAACTGGCGTCGGCCAACGCCGCCTTCGTGCTGTGCTACGGCGTCGGCATGGTGCTCGGCCCGCAAGCGATCGGCATCGGCATGGATGCGTTCGGTCCGTCCGGCTTCGGCTGGTCGCTCGGCCTATTCTTCGCCGCCTACATTGCTTTGGTCGCCGTCAGGCTGGTCCGCAAGATCCTCCTGTAGCGCGACTGCTGCCAGCCCTGCATTCACATTGGCCGACGACACGCTGCTGACAGAACCGTGTCAGCAGCACAGGGCTAGAAGGGTGTCCCAAAACACTTGAGGACACTTCCATGATCGACAGCGGCTTTGAAACCACATCGCTACGAATGACACTGCTTCTGCTCGTGACCTTCCAGGCCCCGGCCGCCGACGTCGACCGCATCATGGACGCGGTGGTCGCGATCGCACCGCTGGCCATGGGCAAATATGACCGCAATGCCTATCAGTCGGCGCATGGCATCGAACGCTACAGGCCGCTTGATGGTGCGGCCGCCGGCGCCGAAACGGAGCTGCGGCGGCGCCCCGGCACGGTCGAGGTTTCCTTCGAACTGCCGGACGACCAGACGCTGGCCGCCCGCGTCGTCGAGGCTATTTTCCAGGCCCATTCCTACCAGGAACCGGTGATCCGCATTCAACCGATCCTTGCCAGCCGTTCCAAGGGGCTGGACGACCGCGCCAATCCGAATCGCTGGTGGAACACGACCGGAGACTGGAAGAAGGTTGCGGTGTCAGTGACGGAAACCGCATGATTTCCGCTCACCAGCCGGCTCAAGCAGGTCGCACAAGGCCTACCGGGCTTGACTTTCCGGGCGCGTTCTTTATGTGTCGCGCCAAGTTTCCCGCGTCCGGGTGTTTCCCCGTGCTCCAGCGGCCAAAACCCCACGAACAAACGGACTGATATCATGGCCAAAGCCGCAAACATCAAGATCAAGCTTCTGTCGACCGCCGACACCGGTTTCTTCTACGTGACCAGCAAGAACAGCCGCACCAAGACGGACAAGCTGTCGTTCCGCAAGTACGACCCGGTTGCCAAGAAGCACGTCGAATTCAAGGAAACCAAGATCAAGTAATCTGGGTTTTCCCTCTGCAATGCCGAAGCGCCGCCCACTGGGCGGCGTTTTCGTTTGTAATCCCTCTTCACCTTCTACCGAACCTGCGCCGCACGCCACTCACCTCGCGCCATCACCACACCTGCGGAGTGTATCGTTTTAATACAATCGCCAATTGGTGGACTCGCACGATGGATAGGCAGTTAGTTCCAGCGTCAGGCTAAGGGGGAATGCCTCGACCTGGGAGAAAACGATGTCCATTCAAAAAGGTGATTATCGAACCAACAGAGCCGACTACGCGATTGCCGCGACGCATGGCGAAGTGACCGCCGAAGACAGCGTTCGAGACGAGATCCTGGCAAGAAGAAAGAAGTCCCTGTGGTTAAAGGAGCGGCGATCAGCCAAGTCGGCCGAGAACCCAATGGACAGCTCGCCGCTGCCTAAAAGAAACCTTCGCGGTTAGACGCCACAGCCGCCTTCCGCGATCGCACCATACCTGCACACCGCCGATTCGCCCTTATTTGCAGATGCAGCCGCCGGTATTGACCTCTGGCACGGCGGCCCTACTTCGTGATGAAATGGCTTCCGTTCTTTTCAGAAGGCGGCGGGACTAAGGTCTAGTGCGCTACACGCAAAGGTCCGAGGGGTCCTGTTAGGTTCCGGAAATGTCTGTTGGACGTTCCGTTATTTTAGTCAATCGAGATATGATCTTCCCTTCTATTTTCCCAGCCGACATCCGCGCCTGATGCGACCATTCGTAATCCGCAGGTCTGCCGTTCTGCAGGTTCAGCGCTCCGTGTAGATGTGAAACGGGTCAATCGCGTCCCGAATGCCCCAGCCCGGGCTGGGATCCCTCAGCCGATGCGATCGCCGTTTTTCGGATCGAACAAATGCAGCGACTCCGGATCGGCCGACAATCGCACCATGTCGCCGGGCTTCACGCCGGCACGGCCCATGGCAAAGACGCAAAGCTGCTGGCCGGCCAGTTTGACGTAGAACTGCGTCGAAAGCCCGAGCGGTTCCACCACCCCCACCTCGCCCTTCAACATGCCGTCATCCGCCAGCCGGATATGCTCGGGCCGCAAACCGATTGTGATGGCGTCACCGTCCTTCAGCGGCAGGCCTTCCGGCAGGCGCAGTGCCTGACCATCGGCCAGTACGGCCTCCGTACCACGCTGACGAACCGTCGCCGGCAGAAAATTCATGCCAGGTGAACCGATGAAACCGGCGACGAACATATTGGCGGGCCGGTCATAGAGATCGAGCGGCGCGCCGACCTGCTGGATCAGCCCGTCATGCATGACGACGATCCGGTCGGCCATGGTCATCGCCTCGATCTGGTCGTGCGTGACATAAACCGATGTCGTCTTCAGCTGCTGGTGCAGCGCCTTGATCTCGGCGCGCATATGGACGCGCAGCTTGGCGTCGAGGTTCGACAGCGGCTCGTCGAACAGGAACACCTTGGGGTCGCGCACGATGGCGCGGCCCATGGCGACCCGCTGGCGTTGGCCGCCGGACAATTGCCGCGGCAGGCGCTGCAGGAAGGTGTCGAGCCCGAGCCGCTTGGCGGCGCCGTCCACCCTCGCCTCGATCGTCGACTGCTGCGCCTTCTTCAAGAGCAGGCTGAAACCCATGTTCTTCGACACGTCCATATGCGGATAGAGCGCGTAGGACTGGAACACCATGGCGATGTCGCGGTCCTTGGGCGCTACGTCATTGACCAGCCGCTCGCCGATGCGGATCTCGCCGCCGGAAGCCTCCTCCAGCCCGGCGATCATGCGCAAGAGCGTGGACTTGCCGCAGCCTGACGGCCCAACCAGGACGACGAACTCGCCATCGGCGATTTCAAGGTCGACAGCGTGCAGGACGCGGACGGCGCCATAATCCTTGCGGACTTTTTCGAGCGTAACAGAGGCCATCGATCTATCCTTTGACGGCGCCGGCAGTCAGGCCGGTGACGAGATAGCGTTGCAGGAAGGCGAAGAAGATGCAGACAGGGATAAGCGCCAGGATGGATGCCGCCATCATCTGCCCCCAATCGACGGCGAACTTGCCGATGAAGGTGAGCAGGCCGACCGCGAAGGTCTTCTGGTCGTCACTGGAGATCAGCATCAGCGCGAACAGAAGCTCGCTCCAGGCGGCGGTGAAGACAAAGCCCAGCGTTGCGCCCATGCCCGGCAGCGTCAGCGGCACGATCACCTTGCGCATTGCCTGCGCGCGGGTGCAGCCATCGATCATCGCCGCCTCTTCCAGATCCTTCGGAATGCCGTCGAAGAACGACTGCATCAGGAAGGTGGCAAAGGCCGTGTTGAAGGCGGTGTAGATGATGATCAGGCCGGTCAGGCTGTTGATCAGGCCGATCTGACCCATCACGCGGTAGATCGGCGGAATGACCATCACCAGCGGAAAGGTCTGGGTCAAAAGCAGCATCAGCGCCAGTGCCGCCTTGCCGCGAAAGGTGAAGCGCGACATGGCATAACCGGCAAGCGTGGCGATGATTGTCACCAGTGCCGCCGTCGATACCGAGACGATGACGCTGTTGAGGAAATAACGCGGGAAATCGGTGGCCTCGAGCACGGTGATGAAATTCTGCAGCGTCATGTGCGACGGCCAGAAGGTGATGCCTTCGGAATAGAGAAGCCGCTCCGGCGTGACCGAGATCTTCAGCGTCCAGTAGATCGGAAACAGGGCAAAGAGCACGTAAGCCGCTATTGCCGCGTAGAGGCCGATGCCGCCGAAGAAGCGCTGCGAGATTGAACGTCCTGCGATCATCAGACGTGCCTCACCAGCGTGCGGCGGATACCGATCAGCGCGATCGCATAGGCAATGAGCAGGACGAGCAGCAGCACCGCCACAGCCGAGGCATAGCCCTTGTCCAGCGACTTGAAGGCGCTGACATAGATGTAGACAGGCACCGTGTTGGTCGAACCGGCCGGTCCGCCCTCGGTCATGACGAAGATCAGGTCGGCGAAGGTGGCGATCCAGATGGTGCGCAACATGACGGTGATGGCGATGGTCGGCGCCAGGAACGGCAGCGTCACCTTGGTGAAGCGTTGCCAGGGCGAGGCTCCGTCGATGGCCGCTGCCTCATGCAGTTCCGATGGAATGGACTTCAGCGCCGCCAAAAGCGTGATGGCGAAAAATGGAATGCCGAACCAGATATTGGCGACGATCGGCCCCCACATGGCGGTGGCGGGATCGGACAGCACATTGGTCGGCTCGGCCTTCAGCCCCAATGCAAACAGCCAGTGCGGCAACGGGCCGATGATCGGATTGAACAGCCAGGCCCAGGTCAAGCCCGACAGGAAGGACGGCACCGCCCAAGGCAGGAACACCAGGGCTTGTACAGCCTTGCGGCCGCGAAACGGCTTGTCGAGCAGCAGCGCGAGGCCAAGCCCGAGGAAGAACTGGAAAAACAGGCTGGCGACCGTCCACCACAGCGTGTTGACCAGCGCCTGCCCCAGCACCTGATCCGACAGCATCGCCTGATACTGCCCGAGCCCGACATATTCGGACTTGAACGCGGAGAATTTGCGGAAGGAGTAGCTGATGCCGATGACCAGCGGCACCAAGAGCACCACGACCAGCAGGATGATCGCCGGACTGAGATAGAGCCATGGCTCGAAATTTGCGTAGCTAAGCCGCTTCTTTCGCGGCTGGCCTGCGGATCGTATTTCGGACACGGCATAGGTCATTGGCTGTGGATCGGCTCCATGGCGTCGGGGATAGCGTCCTTCTCCCCGTTTACGGGAGAAGATGCCGGGCAGGCAGATGAGGGGCAACGCGAACCTATCGAGGCATAGCGCCGCCCCTCATCCGGCCTTGCTTGTGCAAGTCGTTATCCCAAAACCGCTACGCACTTTTGGGCGACATGCATTCGGGCCGCCTTCTCCCCGTGAACGGGGAGAAGGAAGAAGAGGCGCTTACTTCTTGTTCTTGGCCAGCCAGTCCTGCTGTTCCTTGGTCAGGAACGTGGCCCATGCATCGGCCGCTTCCTTGGCCGTCTTCTGGCCAAGCAGGACTTCCTGAAAATTCTTGATCGCCACCTGGTCGACGAAGTTGCCGAGGTTCTCCAGATGCGTCGGCGGCGTCACCATCTCATATTTGGAGCTGTCGCTCAGCTCCGTGAACCAGCCCTTGAACTGCTCGGTCTTGAAATGGGGATCCTGGTCGGCGCCGTTGTGGATCGGGACGACGCCGACTTCCTTGGCCCATTCCAGATTGTCCTTCGGCGACAAAAGCGTCGCCATCAGCTTCCACGCGTCGTCCTTGTGCTGCGAGTTGGCAAACATCGCCCAGCCAGCGTAACCGAGTGTCGGATAGGACTTGCCGCTTGGCCCGACCGGCAATGGCGCCACGGCGAAGTCCTCGGCGCTCATCTTGTCGGCAATGCCAAGCAGCGCGTCGGGATCCTGGTTGAGCATGGCGCAGGTGCCGGAATAGAAGCCGGTGACCGTTTCGTTAAAGCCCCAGCTCACCGCATCCTTCGGCGCCAAGCCTTCCTTGTACATGTCGGCCAGCATCTGCAGGCCCTTGACCGAGCCTTCGTCGTTGATGGTCGAGGTGCCGTCCTCGTTGAAGTAGCCGCCCTTGCCGGCGGCGATGTTCATGAACATGTGCATGCCGTTGAAGGCGCCCGGCCCGCCGCGCAGGCAGTAGCCGTACTTCCCCGGGAGCGCGGAGATCTTCTTGGAATCGGCGATGAAATCTTCCAGCGTCGCCGGCGGGCCATCGAGGCCGGCCTCCTTGAACAGTTTCTTGTTCCAGAACAGCGCGTTCACATAGTAGCCGTAAGGGATCATGAACTGGGTGTTGTTGACGGTCGAGCCGAACTGCTTGGCGCGGTCGCCAAGCGTCTTGGCGTCGTCCCATTTGGCCATGTAGGGGCCGAGATCCTCGAGCTGGGCATTGTTGGCATAGAGGCCCATCCAGCGTTCCGGCATCTCGACGATGTCGGGCGTATCGCCGGCCTGCACCATGGTGAGGAATTTCTCGAAGGCCTGGCCCCAGGGCAGCGAGATCAGCTCGACCTTGACGCCCGGATTGGCCGTTTCGAACTCGGCAATCTGCTTCTTCAGGAATTCGGTGCGTGGCGGGCTGGTGATGACTTCGACCATTTTCAGGGTCGAATCGGCCATAGCGCTTCCGGCGGAAATCGCCAGCCCCGCAACGGTGGCAAGCATGACGGTCAGTTTTTTCATGTTCAAGACTCCCATTTTGAACCCGCTTGTTATTTTCTGGCTTTTTCGAAGGCTTGGGCGACATCCGTCCACAGGTCTTCGACACTCTCCAATCCGACATTGAAGCGGATGGTTCGGGGGCTGACGCCGAAGCGCGCCATCGAATTCAGGCCCGGCGTCTGCTCCAGCGACGCCTTGGCCGGCACGACCAGGCTTTCATGCCCGCCCCAGCTGACGCCGATGCGGAAATATTTCAGCGCATCGACGAAGACGGGGATGTCGATATCGTCCGTCACCTCGAAGGAGAACAGACCGGCATAGCCGGCCAGCGTCGCCTTGCCCGGATGGTTCGAATAGACGGGATGGTTGACCCGCTCGACATTGGCATGCGCCTTCAGCCGTTCGGCGATGGTCAAGCCGCTCTTCATGTGGTGCGGCAGGCGCAGTGGCAGCGTGCGCAGGCCGCGCAGCAAAAGCCAGGCCTCGAACGGCGACAGCTTGCCGCCGAGATACGAATAGGTCTGCTCGTTGATGTGCTTGATGTGGGCGACCGAACCCGCCACGACGCCGGCGACGGTGTCGCTGTGGCCACCAAGGTATTTCGAGGCCGAATGCAGCACCAGGTCGACGCCATGCGTGATCGGCTTCTGGAACACCGGCGTCGCCCAGGAATTGTCGATGGTGGTGACGATACCTTGCTCCTTGGCCAACCGCGTCAGATGCGCGATGTCCTGCAACTCGAACATCATCGAGGTCGGGCTTTCCAGGTAAAGCAGCTTGGCGCCGGGAAGTGCCGCCGCCACCGCGTCCGGGTCGGAACCGTCGACGTAGTCGACCTTGATGTTGAGTCGCGGTAACAGCCGCTCGAACAGCCGGTAGGCGTCGCCATAGCAATTGCGCACGGCGACGATGCGCTCGCCCGCACCGACAAAGGCAAGAACCGTGGCGCTGATCGCCGCCATGCCGCTGGAAAAGCCTCGCGCCGCTTCTGCGCCCTCAAGCGCTGCCACGCGCGCCTCGAACTCCATCACCGTTGGATTGTCACCACGCGAGTAGATCGGCTGCTTTCGTTTGCCGGCAAAGGTGTCGGCCATCTCGGCATAGTTGGCGAATGTGAACAGCGAGGTCTGGTAGATCGGCGGCACCACCGCACCGCCGGGAAACGGTTCGTCATGCGCCAAGAGGGTCGCCGCCTCGGCAAGATAGTCGTGATCGAAACCGGATGGATGCTCGTTCATGTCTGGCTCGAAAGTTTGAGTTTGGCGGCACCGCGCTTGAGATCGTCCTCGACGGTGGCGATCAGCTTGAGCGCCTCGGCCCGGGCGCCCTGCGGATCGCGCGCGGCGATGCACTCGTAAATGGTGCGATGGTAGGGAAAACTGGCGTGGCCGAAGTCACGCACGCCGAGCGGATGCTCCCAGAAGCGATGGAACAATTCGTGCATGGCGGCGATGATCTGCTCGAACAGCGGATTGCCGGAGACGCGGTAGATCGCCTGGTGGAACTCCCAGTCCTCTTCCGCCGACATGCCGTCGCGCGTGCGGAACACCTGCTCCATGACGTCGAGCTTGCGCGCGATCTCGGCGATGTCGGCCTGGCTGGCGCGTTCGGCGCAAAGTGCTGCGGCCTCCGCTTCCAGCGCGCGGCGGATCTCCAGCGTCTGCATCAGGCTGGTGAAATCATTGCCACCCGCCAACGTCAACGGCATGTGCAACATATCGTGTGAGACGGCCGCCTTGAGATAGGTGCCGCTGCCTTGCCGGCGCTCGACGAGCCCGAGCCCTTCCCAGCGTGTCAGCGCCTCGCGCACCGTGTTGCGACTGACCTTCAGCCGCTCGGCCAGAATACGCTCGGTTGGAAGCCGCTCGCCCGGCTGCAAGGCCTCGGCGCGAACAAAGCCTACCAACGCCTTCAGCACGGCGTCATCGCGCGCCGTCGTCTGAATGGGTGGCAAGCTGTTCTGATCCACATCTGCTCCAAGTGGTCCAATGGTCCAACCAATTTCTGCACGGATGGAAGCTCCTGTCAATCGGCTGTCAGGAGAACTGTCGAAGGGAAGCGAGGCAGTGCGTTTCAGGCGCTCGCGCGAGCCCGCTTCGAGCGTGCCTGCTAACCCGCGGCAGCGGGCGGTCCGAACCAGGTGGTCAGCGCATCCACCAGTCCCTGTTGGGTTCCCACCCCAACCCAAGCCACATAACCATCGGGCCGGATCAAGACGGCGTCAGGCGCGGTGACCGTCCCGAGGACCGGGAGTTCCCAGACGCCGGCGTACCCGGCGTCGATCTGCCTGACCCGATCGGCCCAGGGCGCGATGTCCAGCCTGCCGGGCTCACCGAGGTTGAGGAGCACCGGCCGCGCGTCGTGCAGCAGGGTGAAGAGCCGCAACGGCCCGTTGGCGGTGGCCAGATCGAGGTCGGGTATTCGTCGCCCAAGCAATGGATGCCCCTCCCCTAGGTCGTAATGGACACCCAGGCCGGACATCTCAGCGGCGATCCGTTTGCGAGGCTCTTCCATGCCAAGCAACTCGGTAAAGATATCGTTCAATGCCTTGGTGCGGGCATCCATGCGACGAAGCGCAACCTGTGCCATGGCGTTGCGCAGTACGCGCTCGGCAATCGGATGACGCTCGGCGTGATAGCTGTCTAGAAGGCTTTCCGGTGATATCCGCTTGACCATTTGGGCCAGTTTCCATCCAAGATTCACCGCGTCCTGCACACCAATATTGAGCCCCTGTCCACCCATCGGTGGATGGACATGCGCGGCGTCGCCAGCCAGCAGGACGCGTCTGTCGCGATAAGCGGCAGCCTGTCGCGTCATATCCGTGAACCGGGAGAGCCAGGTCGGGTTGTGGACCCCGTAATCGGTGCCGTAGACCGCGACGAGCGCCTCGCTGAGATCGCGCAACGTCGGTTCGCCTCCGACGGTCAGTTGCCTCTCGGTCAGCACGACACCGACCCGGCCGCCTTCCTCGATCTTGCCTATCGCATGGATACCGTAGGCGTCGCTGCGAAAGCCCCATGCCGGCTCCTGCACCATCTCGACCTCGGCAATCATCCAACTCATCGTCGGATCCTGTCCAGCGAACTCGATGCCCGCCGCCTTTCGGATCACGCTGCGTCCTCCGTCGCAGCCGACGAGATACTGCGTCCGCAATCGTTGGCCATCGGCCAGCTCCACATCGACGCCGCCATCGTCCTGTGCGAAACCCGCAACGTCCTGTCCGCGATAGATCGGCACCTGCAACCCGCTGATCCAGTCGGCCAATATCCGCTCGATATGGTTTTGTCGCAGCGCCAGCAGATAATTGTGCCGCGTGGGAAAATCGCTGATGTCCAACCGGATCATGTGGAAGCCCACGGACGGCGATGGCTGTCCCTGCGAGAGGAAACGATCGGCGATTCCGCGCTGATCGAGCACCTCGATCGTGCGTGCGTGCAAGCCACCCGCGCGCAAGCCGATCAGTTGCTGGTTATGGCGCCGCTCGACGATGGCGACACCGACGCCCGCCAATGCGAGCTCGCCTGCCAGCATCAATCCCGTCGGACCGCCCCCGGCGATCACCACTGCATGATCCCGACGCGATCCGTCTGCCGGCAACATCACACCCATTCTCGCCACTCCCGTTTTCCGTTGGCCTGGGCCGCGGTTTTACGGGGAGAGCCGGGTCTTGCCGCAAGCCCCTTGTGCGCCATATGTATGAAATGGAGGGGTACCCTTCCTCATCGTTGGCTGCCACGAACAAGCTTCTCGCGCAGTAGCAGCGTACGGAACGGCCATCGCCGTCGCGGTTCCATAACGATATCCGGATTTTCACACGCAAAACGCAGAGTCTTCCGTGCTTTGGCACGGAGCTCTGATGCTCATTGGAAAGAAGGGGGCCGGTCGGCGTTTGGCAGCGGTACGAGGAGGCCACTATGTGCCAGCGCCGGCCGGCCGACCCCACGGACCCAGGAGATGCGGCGGACCTGAGCATCATGGGGTATTCTGGGGATCGAGCCGGCTGTCTATCCTCGTGCCGGCTTCGTCTTGGCCTGCACACTTGCGCAAGAGCTTATGAAAATCAACAGTTTCTTAACCAAAGCTCGCGAATCGCTTGGATTAAGGTAAACGGGTAACCCTGTCGGGTTGACTGGATAATCGGGGCTGGACCGGTTACGCCGCCTTGGCGACGACGCGGTTGCGGCCGCCGCTCTTGGCTTCGTAGAGCGCGAGATCGGCACGCTTCATCAGCGCCGCCACCGTATCCACGCCCTTCAGCACCGACGACACGCCGACGCTGACCGTGACTTCGATCGTCTTGCCGTCCTGGCCGATGGCAAAAGGCGCCTGGGCAATTTCGGCGCGAATGCGTTCGGCCACCTTCTCGGCCACCGCGCCCTCGGTGTCCGGCATCACCACGACGAATTCCTCGCCGCCAAAACGGCAGGCAAGGTCGATACCCCTGACATTCTTGCGCAGCCGCCGTGCAAATTCCCGCAACACTTCGTCGCCGCCGTCATGGCCATGCGCGTCGTTGATGGCCTTGAAGCGGTCGAGGTCGGTGATCATCACCGACAGCGGCCGGCGCCGTGCCACGGCGCGATCGAACAGCGTCTGCAGATGGCTGTCGAGATAACGGCGGTTGTGCAGCCCGGTCAGGCCGTCGGTCACCGCCATTTCGATGGTCTGGGTGACGCTGGCGCGCAGCTGGTCGTTGTAACGCTTGCGGCGCACCTGGGTACGCAGCCGTGCCGTCAGTTCCTGCTGGTCGATCGGCCGCATCAGATAGTCGTTGATGCCGAGTTCGAGGCCGCGGATGATGCGTTCCTCCTCGCCCTCCTCCGCCAAAAGAATGATCGGCACGAAGCGGGTGCGATCAAGCGAGCGCAACTGCGAACAGAGCCTGAGCGGATCGAAATCGGCGAACGCGGTCGAGATCATCACGCATTCATAGGACGTCTCGGCGGCCTGGAAGAAGCCGGCATGCGGATCGCTGGAGACATCGAGGTCGGCGCGGTCGCGCAGCATCTTCTGGATGCGCTCGACGGACGATTTGCGCTCGTCGATCAAAAGCACTTTCGGTGTCGTGTCCTCGGACGCGAAATTGCGGCTCAAAAGCTCTTCGATGCCGATGTTGCGCGTCGTCGAGGCGCGCAGCCGCAACTCGTCGGTCAGCGACTTCAGGCGGACCAGGCTCTTGACGCGCGTCATCAACTGCAAATCGTTGACCGGCTTGGTCAGGAAGTCGTCGGCGCCGGCCTCGAGCCCGCGTACGCGGTCGGAAACCTGGTCGAGCGCGGTGATCATCACCACCGGAATGTGCGATGTCGCCGGATCGCTTTTCAGCCGCCGGCAGACCTCGAAGCCGTCCATGTCAGGCATCATCACGTCGAGCAGCACGACATCGACCTTGCCGTTCTCGCAGGTTTCGATCGCATCCGGCCCGTTGGTGGCGGTCAGCACCTCGAAATATTCGGCCAGCAACCGGACTTCCAGCAGCCGCACATTGGCAGGGATGTCGTCGACGACGAGGATCCGCGCAGTCATTTCACAAGGCTCCGGCTCGGCTGAAAGGGTACATCACGCATCACCCAGATAGGATTTGATGGTTTCGATAAAACGCGGCACCGAGATCGGCTTCGAAATATAGGCCTCGCAGCCACCCTGGCGGATGCGTTCCTCGTCGCCCTTCATCGCGAAGGCGGTCACCGCGATGACCGGGATGACGTGCAGCTCGTCGTCCTCCTTCAGCCATTTGGTCACCTCCAGGCCCGACACTTCAGGCAGCTGGATATCCATCAGGATGAGATCCGGCTTGTGCAGGCGCGCCAGATCGAGCGCTTCCAGACCGTTGCGGGTGCGCACGGTCTCGTAACCGCTTGCTTCGATGAGGTCCCGAAAGAGCTTCATGTTGAGCTCGTTGTCCTCGACGATCATGACCTTCTTCGGCATCGATATCCCGTCCCGGTCGTCCTTCCGCTCGAAGGCGACCGTCATGCGCCCATGTCCAGACGCACCAAACCCTGCTTCACTTTACGGCAATATGATTGACGAAACGGAAATCCGCGGCTGGAAAACAACGCAAATTCCACCTCATCCCTGCGCGTCCAAAGGGCGCGCCACGCTCTAATGGCTTGCCGCAAGCAACTCTTGCCATTACTGCGGGAGAGACTCATTCCACACACCGAAGGTAGTGATGGCAAACGCAGCGTCAATGCGTGAAGAAGCGGAATCGATTGCCGTGAAGGCCCTGGGCTTCGTCGCCTCCGATCCGGAGCTGTTGCCGCGCTTTCTCGCAATTACCGGCATAGAGGCGCATTCTATCCGTAAAGCCGCCAGCGAGCCGGGTTTTCTGGCCGGTGTCCTGCAGTTCATTCTCGCCCATGAGCCGACGCTGATGCGCTTTGCCGAGGAAACCGGCACGCCGCCGGCCGCCGTCGGCAAGGCCTTGCGGGCGCTGCCGCTGGGCGACGACAACCACGAGCATTCGACATGAGCGATGATCCCGAAACCGCGCGCCAGATCGCGGAACTGGCGGCTGACGACCGGCCGCTGCTGGTGCTCGACGTCGACGACGTCGTGCTCGAATTTATCCGTCCGTTTCCGAATTTCCTCAAGGCGCGCGGCTATGGCCTGACGCTGGCCTCCTTCCGTCTGACCGGCAACATTGCCGAGACGGCGAGCGGGCGCCTGATCGAGCAGCCCGAAGTCACGGCACTTCTGGGCGATTTCTTCGACGCACAAGCCGATTGGCAGAGCATTACGGACGGCGCTGCAGAAACCCTGGCAGGGCTCGGCGACCGCGCGGAAATCATCTTGCTGACGGCCATGCCGCACAGACACCGTGCCGTGCGTCGCGCCCATCTCGATGCCCTCGGGCTGAGCTACCCGCTTCTCACCACCGAAATGGCCAAGGGACCAGCAGTGGCCAAGCTGCGCGGCAAGGCCGCTAGGCCGGTGGTCTTCGTCGACGATCAGCCGCACAATCTGGCGTCGGTGCGCAACTCAGTCAGTGACGCGCATCTTATCCATTTGATGGCCGACAATTCGCTGCGCGCGTTCCTGCCGCCGGTGACCGACGACATCGTCGTCGTCCAGGACTGGCATGAAGCCGCGCCGAAGATCGCGAGCGCGCTGGGGCTCTAAAGCCCAAAGCCCTTAAGGGTTCAGTTTCGCCCCTGCCCCGCCATTGTCGCTACCGCCGCTGGCGTCTCCACCATCATCGTCCCCGCCGTCACCATCATCGACGCTGTCGTCCACGGCCGGATCGGCGGGCTTCAGCATGACGCCATTGACTGCGACCGAACCGTCGGCCTTGGCATTGATGACCCATTCCAGCCGGCCATCGGGCAGCGTCTTGCCAAAACCTTTCGCCATCAGGGCGACAGGCACATACTGCGCCACCTCCGGTTCCGACTTTGCCGCCTCCTGCAGGCCTTCGACAAGCTTGTCGAAGCCGGTGACATCGACCGTCACGTTTCCTTCGGGCTTTTCGCCGGGGAACGTCATCTCACCTTCCAGTGCGATCTCCGTGTCCTTGTTCTTGACGGTGCTGTGGCCGAGCACGACCTTCGGCGTCTTGGCCATGAAGTCGGCTTTAAGCTGCTCGCCGAATTCGGCCGACAGCGGCGGATCCTGATTGAGATCAAAGGCTTCGATCGCCTTCTTCGCCATGCTGTCGAGATCGATATTGGCGCCGCCGAAGTTCAGGTCGACGTCGGTGGGCAGCAGCGCGACACTCCAGCTCGGCACAAGCTGCTGCGGCACGGTCAGCCCCGACGCCTTGATGCCATAGGTGATTTTGCCGTTCTGGGCGACGCCGTCGGTGCCGAACACAGTGCTGAGCTGGGTGGCGCCGAAATTGCCGACCGGGCTTTCCACCGCGAAATCCTTGAAGCCGTAGGTTCCCTCGACACGTTCCCAAAGCGGCAAGGCGGCGAGCAGAAGCGATTTGAGTTGCGCCTGGTTGGCCTTCAGCGTCACCTCGTTTTCATTGGCCACGGCAAATGCCAGGAGATCGAGCAACGGCTTTGTCCGCACGCCCTTGCCGCCGGCTTCGACCGACAGTTCCGGCGACCTGACGGTGACCGGGAATTTCAACCCGCTCTCCGGATCGTCGAAGTTGATCGCTTCGACAAAACTCGACACCTTTTGCGAGGTGGTGAAATCGACGCCGCCGGTCGCGGACTTGGTCGCGGCAATGGTCGCAGTGCTGGCCCCGGTGCTGGCCTCCATGTGCTGCTTGGCATCCTTCGATGCCATGGTCATGCTGGCCATTGAGCTGGTGCCGCTGGTGAAGGCCGCCAGATTGGGATCGTAGATGCCCGAGCCCTTGCCGTCCTTGATCGAAAACTGCGTGCTTTGCAGCCCCTCCGGCCCATTGAACTCGAAGGAAGCGCTTTGCGAGAAATCCATCGAGACATCCCAGGCCCCATCGCTGCGCGGCTTCACCATCAAGGCATAGGGCGCGAAATCGAGCTTCAGCAGCTTCTGGTCCGGGAATGATGCGGCAAGTGCCTTGAAATCAAACAGGATCTTGTAGGCGCCGCCTTCGAGCGAAACCTTCAGGATGCCTTTGTCGATCGCCTGCTTGCCGACATAGCGGGACAGGTCCTCGGACAATTGCTTCGCACCCTGGCTGTCGACGGTCTGACCGAAAGCAGGTGCACTCAACGCAAGAAGGAACACGAATGGCAGGGCACGGTCCACGCGAATTCTCCGTTTTGGCCTTCAAGGAACGCTTCGTTCGTCTGGTATGAAATTACCGCTGCAACCGCAAGGTGAGATCAACAAGGCATCCAGGCGGACAATCTCGATCAAAGCACGAGCCGCATCAGTGGCCGGCCCGCCTTGCGTTCCACAAGCCTCTCGAAACCAGCCTTCTCGAAGACCCGCGACGAGCCAACGAACAGGCCGATCGAACGCGAATCGCGCGACAGGTCTATCGGGCACGCCTCGAGCAGCCGGGCGCCATTCTGGCGGGCGAAATCGATGCCGCCTTCGACGAGGCGATGCGTGATGCCCCTGCCGCGCGCCTTGCTGCGGATGAAGAAGCAGGAGATTGCCCAGACGGCCGGATCCGCAGCGTCGGCAGGATCGACCGGTGCCGACCCCCTGCCCTGATTGTTCCATTCGGGCACGTCGGCGCGCGGTCCGATCTGCATCCAGCCGACCGCCTGGCCATCCTCGAATGCCAGCAGACCCGGCGGCGGGCCGGCTTCGATGCGCGCCTTGATGTGATCCTTGTTGCGTTCGCGGCTGCTTTCGCGGCGCACCGCCGGGGCCAGCCGGAAATGCGTGCACCAACAGCCGTAGCAGGCCCCCTGCTTGCCGAAGAGGTCCTCGAATTCCGCCCAAAGCTCAGGCGCAAGCGGCGCTATGGTCGTGCTCATGCGTTCTCCCCAGGCCAGCCTTGTCGATGGCCTTGCACTGTCGTACCATTGCCTCTGTTCTCTTTATGTTCGCAGCGATGGCGGCCCCTGTCAACAATCCAGATCACGGTTTTTGCCGCGACTGCCTGACGTTTCAGCGCAGCCAGACGCGCCGCTGCGAGCACTGCGGCAGCCCCCGGCTTGCGCGTCATCCCGAGCTTTACCGGCTGCATCTGGCCCATATTGATTGTGACGCCTTTTACGCGGCGATCGAAAAGCGCGACAATCCGGCGCTCAAGGACAAGCCGCTGATCATCGGCGGCGGCAAGCGCGGGGTCGTCTCTACCGCATGCTACATCGCCCGCATCCAGGGCGTGCGCTCGGCGATGCCGATGTTCAAGGCGCTCGAAGCCTGCCCCGAGGCCATCGTCATCAGCCCCAACATGGAAAAATACGTGCGCGTCGGCCGCGAGGTGCGAGCCATGATGCAGGCGCTGACGCCGCTGGTCGAGCCGCTCTCGATCGACGAGGCGTTTCTCGACCTCGCCGGCACCGAACGGCTGCACGGCCTGCCACCGGCGGTGGTCCTGGCGCGCTTTGCGCTGGCGGTCGAGAAGGAGATCGGCATCACCGTTTCGGCCGGCCTGTCCTACTGCAAGTTCCTCGCCAAGATAGCGTCGGACTTCCGCAAGCCGCGCGGCTTCTCGGTCATCGGCGAAGCCGAGGCGGTCGGCTTCCTGGCGGCGCAACCGGTGACCATGATCTGGGGCGTCGGCAAGGCGTTCAACGCCACGCTGGAGCGTGACGGCATCCGCACCATCGGCCAGCTTCAGAAAATGGAACGTGGCGACCTGATGCGCCGTTACGGCACGATGGGCGACCGGCTCTACCATCTTTCGCGTGGCGAGGACGTTCGCCGCGTCGATCCCGACCAGGACGCCAAGAGCGTATCGGCCGAAACCACCTTCGACACCGACATCGCGTCGCTGGAAGAACTGGTCGCGGTGCTGAGGGGGCTTTCGGAAAAGGTCTCGGCACGGTTGAAAAAGTCAGGCATTGCCGGGCGTACCGTGGTGCTGAAGCTGAAGACCCAGGGTTTCAAGCTGCGCACGCGCAATCGCCAGCTCGGTGACCCGACACGGCTCGCCGACCGCATCTTTCAGACCGGAGTGGAGCTTCTGCGAAAGGAAACCGATGGCACGAAGTATCGGCTACTCGGCATCGGCGTCAGCGACCTCTCGGACGACGACAAGGCCGACCCGCCCGATCTGGTCGACGTCCAGTCGCGCAAGCGCGCCATGGCCGAAGGCGCCATCGATGCCTTGCGCGACAAGTTCGGTCGCAAAGCAGTGGAAACCGGATATACGTTCGGCAAGGGCCGCGACGCCCACCCGCCGGAGCCGCTGGAAGATTGAGCGATCAAGTTCGCGTCAAATCGATCCGGCTCGTCACCACGCTCTTGCCGGTTTTCGGGTCGGTGTCGGTGACAGTCAGCCGGATGCCGTTCTCGCCTCTCTTCTCGACCGTCATCTGCGCCTTGCGGTCGCCATTGACCTCCTTGGCCCAGCGGATGCCGAGATTGATCGCATTGCCCGAGCGGCTGCCGTTGAGTTGCGCCGGCCCGGTACGAGAGCCGACATAGGTGCCGCTGTATTTCGCGCCCGTGACCTTCAGATTGGCACTGATGGCCCGCGACACCACAACGAGACCACGACAATTGCCGTCCAGCGAAAGCGAGGTTGAGGTCGCATTCGACTTGAAGCTGCAAGATACGCCAACGTTCGGCACATCCGTGGTCACCTGGACAGTGCCTTTGCCGGCGAAATTACCCTTGAACGACTGGAGAAATTTGGTTTCGTCAGCATGCACCGCGCCTGCCGCAACCAACAGAGCGCCAGTAAGCGCGAATTGTGCGAGTAGTCTCATCGAAGCTCTCCTCGTCAATTTTTGAAAAGGCAGGACTGCCTGCAACACAATGCACGGCTGAATACCGGGACTTAACGCGTTTTGCCGTGTCAGGTTCCGCTCACCACATGACTGTTTTGAAGCATCCAGCCTTTGCGACTGGCCCAGAAGAAGGCAACAACTAGCGATTGCGGGAGAAGCCCTGGCCTGCGACATAGCGCGGATGGCACCCACCCCCTCGATTCCAAAGGCCGCGTTCTGGATGGCGCTGTCGATTGCCTCGTTCCTGGCGATGTCGGTCGCCGGCCGCGCCACGACAGCCGAGCTCAATGTCTTCCAGGTGCTGGAACTGCGCTCGGTGATCGGCTTTTTCATCCTTCTGCCACTGGTGATGATGAGCGGCGGCTTTCCCGCCATGCGCACGCAGCGCCCCGTCGCCCATATTGCCCGCAACATCATCCACTATTCCGGCCAGGCGGCCTGGCTCTACGCCTTGACGCTGATCCCGCTGGCCGTGCTGATCTCGATCGAATTCACCACACCGATCTGGACGGCTATCCTGGCGGTGGTTTTTCTCGGCGAAAGGCTCTCCCGGCCTAGGCTTGCAGCGATCGTGCTGGGGTTGATCGGCGTGGTGATCATCGTGCGCCCCGGTGTTGGATCACTCGATCCGGGCCATCTCGTCGTGCTCGGTGCCGCGGCCTGCTTCGGCATCTCGGTGGTCATGGTCAAGTCGTTGACGCGGACGGACAGCGTCGTGCGCATCATCTTCTGGATGCTGATCATCCAGTCGGTGGTCGGCCTCGTGCCGGCGCTCTATACGTGGCGCAACCCACCGCTGGAGCTTTGGCCATGGATCGTGCTGATCGCCTTCACCGGCATGTCGTCGCATTTCTGCATGGCCCGGGCGCTTGGCTATGCCGACGCGACCATCGTCTCGCCGATGGATTTCCTGCGCGTGCCGCTGTCAGCGCTGATCGGCTGGCTGCTCTATAGCGAACAGATCGACGCCTTCACCGCCGGCGGTGCGCTGCTGATCCTGATGGGCAATCTGCTCAACCTTCAGCGCAGGCCGACAAAGCCGGCTGAAGTGGCGGCGTCGTAACCCCGCCGCAGAGGTCAGTTCCCCTCATCGGGTATGTTGAGAAGATGGCCGCAGGCCTTGCAATGCACGGCATCCGGCTCATGCCGCTGTAGGCCGCACTGCGGACAGGGAAAGAACACCTTGGCCGGCCGGAAGATCGCCTGCGCCAGCCTGACGAACAGCGATATGCCGATGATCATGGTGACGATTGCCGTCAGCTTGCCGGCTATGCCCGGCAACACGATGTCGCCGAAGCCTGTCGTCGTTACCGTGGCGACGGTGAAATAAAGCGCGTCGATATAGTTTTCCAGGCCGGCACCGGTGCGGAAGAAGAACGTGTAGACAAAGCCGGTGATGACGAACAGGAAGGTCAAAAGGTTGATGACCGCGTGGCTCGCCTCTCGCCACGGTCGCAGGCCCCGCATCTCCAGATGCCGCCAGAGCGAACCGCTGCGCGACAGCGACCACAGCCGCAAAATGCGCAGGAAAGCGAGATTAGCGAAAGCCGTCGGCATCAGCAACGTCAGCAGGATGAAGACATCGACCCACGATGTCGGCTGCTTCATCAGCCGCAGCATGTCGTTGGAGGCGAGCAGCCGCGCGGCCAGGTCCGCGGCGACGAGAGCAGCCGCCGAATAGTCGAGCCAAAGGAATGACGGCTTGTCCTGGAGAACGGGCGTCGCGATGAAGAAAGCGATGATGGCGAGGTCGATGACGACAGCCACCAGTTGGAACCGAAAAGCGGCCGGCGTGCGCCCGTGATAGAGCTTGCGCAGCCGGTTGCGTAGCCGCGTCATCGCCGAATTTTCCTGCAATCCGTCCTTGCCCGCTGTTTTCATGACGATTGCGTAGCGTCCGCGGCCAAGGCCGTCCAGTGGCTTGAGTTGCGGGAGCCCTCAGCCTTGCACCACTGTGCCGTCGTGTCCGACAAGACCCCAGGCGGTGGCCGTATCATAGAAGAATTGCTCCTTGGCAATGCGGTCGCCGCGCCACTGCTGAAGCGCCACCTCTTCCAGGCGCCGGACGGTGCCGTCCTTGTCGATCCTGTCGAACGTCCAACGGATGGCGACGTTGTCGCCGTCGACCAGGAAAATCCGGACCGGATGCGTATGCATCTTCTGGATCCTTTCCAGAACCGATTGCTCGCGTGCCATCAGCGCCTCCCTGCCCTGACGCGGAACGCCGAGATTCTCCTGCATGGTCGCATCGTCATGGTAGAAGTCGGCGATCGCCGTGACGTGGCTGCCTTCAACCACTTCCTTGAGGAAGGTTTCCACGCGTTCGCGGCTGGGCATGATGGCGCATTCCTGTCTGGCCGCGGCCGCACCGCCGAGGCGCTGATTGGGGGGTTGAAACGGCGAATTTCTTTCGAGCGTGCTCGATGCATGTGGTTCAAGCCACAACAACTTCAACCGCAGCTCGCACCCTGGCCCTATCAGACAGGATGCCAGGCCTAGCGCGAACTCAATCCGCGATGTGCTGGCCGACATCTATCCGATTGCCGTCCGGGTCCTCGAAGACGAAAGCACGCAAACCGTAATCGTGGTCGCGCAAGCCTTTGACGATGCGAAGGCCGTGCGCCTTGCAGACATCGTGCAAGGCGTCGACATTCTCGACCATCATGTGCGCGACATTGAAGTGCGCCGCGCGGTGATCCTTCTGCAAAGTCAGATGCAGTTCGGCGTCGTCACGTTTCAGGATCATGAAGCCGACCGGATCGCCATTCTCGAATGTCTTGGAAAAGCCGAGCACGCCACAATAGAAGGCGGTGGCCTTTTGCATGTCGCGGACAGGCAGCATGGCGGCGATACGGCCGAAACGGACGGAGCTTGCGTCGTTCATCGTAACCTCGAAGATTTTGGAAGCCGCCTCTGCTGCATGGACGGTGCCATATCAGCAGTTCCGGTTTCTGATTATCGGTTCGATGAGACGGTGCCCACGGGATCAAAGTTATAGACGGTTTTGCGTGCCGGTAAACGAGTTCACCTGAACAGCCTATACCAGTTCCACTTCCACGACGCCCGGCACCGCGCGCATCGCCGAGGCGATCTGTGGCGAAATCCGGTAGCGGTTGGGCAGCTCGATCTCGATTTCCCCCTCGCCTTCTTCCTTGATCAGCACGAAGCTGACCTGGCCCTCGCCCCTGACGGCCAATTGGCCGGCCAGTGTGTTGATCGGCGCGGCGTTGCGCACAAAAATGCGCAGCGCCTTCTGGATGCGGCTTGCCTCATCCTCCAGCGACTGTACCGAGTTGATGCGCAAATTGACGCCTTCCGGCCTGTCCTCGGCGGCAACGGTGATAACGACGGAGCGGCCGGCCTCGAGCAGATCGCGATACTGCGCCAGTCCTTCCGAAAACAGCACGGCTTCGTACTGGCCGGACGTATCGGAAAAGGCGATAACGCCCATCTTGTTGCCGGTGCGCGTCTTGCGCTCCTGCTTGGATGTCACCGTGCCGGCCAGACGTCCGGCGGCGGCACCGCGCTTGACGGCCGCCGAAAACTCGGCCCACGTCTGCACCCGCATCTTCTGCAGCGCCGCCTTGTACTCGTCGAGCGGGTGCGCCGAGAGATAGAAGCCGACCACCTGGAATTCGCGGTGCAGCCGGTCGGCGGCGAGCCATGGCTCCGTCGCCGGCAGATTGAGCGCCTGCGACTGGGCGCCGAGCGAGGCGCCGAAGATGTCGTGCTGGCCGGAAACCGCATTCTGCTGCGCCAGCGACGCCAGCCCCATCATGCGCTCCACGCCCGCCATCATCGACGCGCGATCATGGCCGAAGCAGTCGAGCGCGCCGGCCATGATCAGGCTTTCGAAGACGCGCTTGCCGACGATCTTGGGATCGACCCGCTCGCAGAAATCAGCGAGGTTCTTGAACGGTTTTTCGCCGCGCTGGGCAACGATGTGCTCGACCGCCGCGTCGCCGACGCCCTTGAGTGCGGCCAACGAATAATAGATGCGGTTCTCACCGACCTCGAAGGGACGGAAGCTCGATATCACCGACGGCGCCAGAACCTCTATGCCGAGACGCAACGCATCCTGGCGGAAGTCGGCGAGCTTGTCGGTGTTGCCCATGTCGAGCGTCATCGATGCCGCCAGGAACTCGACCGGATAATGCGCCTTGAGATAGGCGGTCTGGTACGAAACCACCGCGTAAGCCGCGGCGTGCGACTTGTTGAAACCATAGTCGGCGAACTTGGCCAGCAGGTCGAAAATAAAGTCGGCTTGCGGCTTGCCGACGCCTCGCTCGACCGCGCCGGAGACGAAGCGCTCGCGCTGCTTGTCCATCTCGGCGCGGATCTTCTTGCCCATGGCGCGGCGCAGAAGGTCGGCTTCGCCGAGCGAGTAGCCGGCAAGCTCCTGCGCGATCTGCATCACCTGTTCCTGGTAGACGATGACGCCTTGCGTCTCCTTCACCAGATGGTCGATCTTGGGATGGATCGACGCCATCTCCTCCTCGCCATGCTTTCTGGCGTTGTAGGTCGGGATGTTCTCCATCGGCCCCGGCCGGTACAGCGCGACCAGCGCGATGATGTCCTCGATGCAGTCGGGCCGCATGCCGATCAGCGCCTTGCGCATGCCGGCACTTTCCACCTGGAACACGCCGACCACCTCGCCGCGCGACAGCATGGCATAGGTGTCGGGGTCGTCGAGCGGGATCGTCGCCAGGTCGATCTCGATGCCGCGCCGGCGGATCAGCTTGACCGCCGTCTCCAGCACGGTCAGCGTCTTCAGGCCGAGGAAGTCGAACTTCACCAGTCCGGCCTGCTCGACATATTTCATGTTGAACTGGGTGACCGGCATGTCCGAGCGCGGATCGCGGTACATCGGCACCAGTTCCGACAGCGGCCGGTCGCCGATGACGATGCCGGCGGCGTGGGTCGAGGCATGGCGGTAAAGGCCTTCCAGCTTCTGCGCCATGTCGAGCAGCGTCTGGACGATCGGCTCCCTCTCGGCCTCTTCGGCAAAGCGCGGCTCGTTGGCGATGGCGTCGGCAAGCTTGACCGGATTGGCCGGATTCTGCGGCACCATCTTGGAGAGCTTGTCGACCTGGCCGTAGGGCATCTGCAGCACACGGCCGACATCGCGCAGCACGGCGCGCGCCTGCAGCGTACCGAAGGTGATGATCTGGCCGACCTGGTCGCGACCGTATTTCTGCTGGACGTAGCGGATGACCTCCTCACGCCGATCCTGGCAGAAGTCGATGTCGAAGTCGGGCATCGACACGCGGTCTGGATTGAGGAAGCGCTCGAACAGCAGCGAAAAACGCAGCGGATCGATATCGGTGATGGTCGTCGAATAGGCGACCAGCGAGCCAGCGCCCGAGCCGCGGCCCGGCCCGACCGGAATGCCCTGTGCCTTGGCCCATTTGATGAAGTCGGCAACGATCAGGAAGTAGCCGGGAAACTTCATCTTGGTGATGATACCGAGCTCGAAATTCAACCGCTCGCGATATTGCTCGACCGTGTAGCCGGGCGTCGGGCCGTGCGCGGCCAGCCGCGCGTCGAGCCCCTCATGCGCCTGGCGGGCCAGCTCGTCGGCTTCCGCCTGCACGGCCGCGTCATTGTCGGCGACATCGCCGCCGGTGAAGCGCGGCAGGATCGGGTTGCGGTTCTTGGGGTAGTACGAACAGCGCAGCGCGATCTCGACGGTGTTGTCAATCGCTTCCGGCAGGTCGGCGAACAGCCTGGCCATATCGGCCTGGCTGCGCAGGAAATTGTCCGGCGACAGCCGGCGGCGGTTGTCGGCGGCGACAACCGAGCCCTCGGCGATGGCGATCAGCGCGTCATGCGCGTCATAATCGTCGCGAGCCGAGAAGAACGCCTCGTTGGTGGCGACAAGAGGCAATTGATGGGCATAAGCCAGATCGATCGAGGATTTCTCGATCACGCGATCATAGCCGGAAACCCGATCGAGCTCGACATAGAGCCGGTCGCCGAACATCGCCTTGAGGGTCAAAAGCCGTGCTTCGGCCAGATCGCGGCGATCTTCCTTGAGCGCAATGCCGATCGGTCCGCGCGGCCCGCCGCTGAGGCAGATCAGCCCGTCACAATAGCCTTGCATCATTTCGGTGGTCAGGTGCACCGGCTCGCCGGGTGGCGTTTCGAGGTAGACGCGGCTGACCAGCCTGACCAGATTGGAATAGCCGGCTTCGGTCGCGGCAAGCAGGACGACCGGCCGCATGTCAGGACCTTGCCGCCTGCGATCGCGCTGGCCATCGCTGTTTTCGCCGGAAAAGGCGAGCGCAGTCTGGCAACCGATGATCGGCTGGATACCGTCCTTGACCGCCTTCTGCGCGAACTCAAGCGCGCCGAACAGATTGTTGGTGTCGGTGACGGCAATGGCCGGGGCTTCGTCCTTGACCGCGTGAGCCACCACCTTGCCGATCTGCAAGGCGCCTTCCAGCAGCGAATAGGCCGAATGCACGCGCAGATGGACGAAGGGCCGCGCCGGCGCCTCCGGCCTCGCGGCAGCAATCGCTGCTTCGCGCTTCAGGGGATCGCGGGGAAGTTTTTCGTCGGCCACCGGGTCCTGCTTTCAATCTGATCCGCGAATCTTGACTTTCCGCCCTAATCTAGGCTCCCGCGCTTTGACCTGCCAGCGTTCTCGGTCCCGGCGCCTTGCCCATACCCGGAAACCTCCTACCGCCGGCCGCCAGGCCGATCCGGGACCAGTGTGAAGCGCTTCATGGTCGACGGAGCGCGCCAATCGCACCCTGCCATTGTGAAATCGTCTTTCAACAGGGAAATTCTCATGACTAGCCGTTTTGTCGGGATGATGCGCTGAACATGTGGCTCGCTCTGGCAGATATGAAACCGGTTCCAATCAGCCCCAAGCTCGTCGATGGGGGCGAAAAGTCCTGCCCGAGCGCTCGCGCCGAAGCGGGAGCGCTGCTGATCGGCGTGGTCGGGCCGGACGGCATCGTGCGGCCGATCCCGAAGCGGTTCGAAATCGACGCCGAATTCGTCGAACAGGCAAGCGAGGCCGGCGCCCCGGAAGCGCGCTTCCGCTTTGCCAGCCGTTGCGTCGAGGGCAAATGCAGGCAATGGACCGGCAATTCCTGCGGCGTCATCGAAAAGGTGCTAACCGGCATGGCCGAGCAGATGATTGCGCCGGCTGAAAACCTGCCGAGCTGCGCCATTCGCGGCTCCTGCCGCTGGTACAGTCAGCACGGCGCCGATGCCTGCCGCGCCTGCGTCCACGTCATTACAGACCAGAGCATGGTGGCCGCGCCCGCTTGACCCCGAGATCGAGGAGCGGCTGCCTGCCCGTCCTCGATTGCGGCGCAAAAGATCAGGCGAATTCCATGATCACCGCATCCACGGCCAGGCTGTCACCAGGCTTGGCGTTGAGTTTCGAGACGACAAGGTCGCGTTCGGCGCGCAGCACGTTTTCCATCTTCATCGCCTCGACCACCGCCAGCGTCTCGCCGGCCTTGACCTCCTGGCCTTCGACGACCGCAATCGACACGACAAGGCCGGGCATTGGGCAAAGCAGCAGGTTCGACGTGTCCGGCGCTATCTTCTCCGGCATCAGCCTTTCCATCTCGGCGATGCGCGGCAGCATGGCGCGCGCGGTCACCGACATGCCCTTCCAGGCAATGCGAAAGCCATTGGCAACCGGCCTGATCTGAGCCGTAACCTTGCGCTGGCCGACCTTGCCGCGCCAGATCAGGTCGCCCGGCCGCCAGTCGGAGCTAACGGTCAGCGCCTTGCCGCCCTCGATCGACAGATCGATTTCCATCGGGATGGAAATCATGCCCTCGAGGATCGACGCCGACAGATAATCATCGCCGATCTTCACCACCCAGTCGCGTTTCAGCGCTCCCGAATGGGGCGCCAGCCGCCCGCCCAGCCGGTCGAGCCGGTCGCGGCGCAGCAACTCCACAACGGTCGCGATCGACGCCAGCACGGCTTTCTCATCGTTGTTCGGTACGACAGGCGCGAAGCCGTCAGGATATTCCTCTGATATGAAAGCGGTCGATATCTGCCCTTCCCGCCAGCGCGGATGCTGCATCAAGGCAGCCAGGAACGGAATGTTGTGTTCGATGCCGTCGACGACAAAGCTGTCGAGCGCTTCCGACATGGCATCGATGGCTTTGATACGCGTCGGCGCCCAGGTGCACAGCTTGGCGAGCATCGGATCGTAGAACATCGAGATTTCGGAGCCTTCGGTGACGCCGGTGTCGTTGCGGATGACGACATCGCCGAATTGCCCCTCCTCCGGCGGCCGGTAGCGCGTCAGCCGGCCGATCGAGGGCAGGAAGTTGCGGTACGGGTCTTCGGCGTAGAGCCGGCTTTCCACCGCCCAGCCATTCAGCTTGACGTCGCTTTGCTTGATGGCGAGCTTCTCGCCGGCGGCGACGCGGATCATCTGCTCGACCAGATCGATGCCGGTTACGAGCTCCGTCACCGGGTGCTCGACCTGCAATCGTGTATTCATTTCAAGGAAATAGAAGTTCTTGTCCTTGTCGACGATGAACTCGACCGTGCCGGCGCTCTGGTAGTTGACGGCCCTGGCCAGCGCCACCGACTGCTCGCCCATGGCCTTGCGTGTCTCGGCATCAAGGAACGGCGACGGCGCCTCTTCGGCGACCTTCTGGTTGCGGCGCTGGATCGAGCATTCGCGCTCGCCGAGATAGAGCGCGTTGGCATGCGCGTCGGCCAGCACCTGGATTTCGATATGGCGCGGATCGACGACGAACTTCTCGATGAAGACGCGGTCGTCACCAAACGAGCTCTTGGCTTCCGAGCGCGCCCGGTCGAAGCCGTCGCGCACTTCCGACCGATCCCAGGCGATGCGCATGCCCTTGCCGCCGCCGCCGGCGGAAGCCTTGATCATCACGGGATAGCCGATCTCGCCGGCGATCTTCTCGGCATGGTCGGCATTCTCGATGACGCCGAGCCAGCCGGGCACAGTGGAAACCTTGGCGGCGTTGGCGAACTTCTTCGATTCGATCTTGTCGCCCATCGCCCTGATCGCCCTGGGCTTCGGGCCGATGAAAATGATGCCTTCCGCTTCCAGCGCCTCGCAGAAGGCCGCCCGCTCGGACAGGAACCCGTAGCCGGGATGCACGGCCTGAGCGCCGGTCTCCTTGCAGGCGGCGATGATCTTTTCCGGGACGAGATAGCTTTGCGCCGCGGGCGAAGGCCCGATATGCACCGCCTCGTCGGCCATCTCGACATGCACGGCATCGCGATCGGCATCGGAATAGACCGCAACGGTGGCGATGCCCATCTTGCGCGCCGTCTTGATGACGCGGCAGGCAATCTCGCCACGATTGGCGATCAGGATTTTGGTGAACATGCGGATGTCGTTCCTCCGGCGACGCGGTCCAGTTCTATGGACAATTTCGGCGCGCCTCAAGGGGCGGGCCCGGGAGGCGTGTCCGGCCCCTCACGAGTTCAATTCTACTGACTTTCACACCGACAAATTAAAGAACAGGCGATAGGCATATTTCAGGGTCCGCAGAAGAGACGGTAGACGAACTTCAATGGTCAAAATAGCAAAATGGCTAGCAGTCCTGGCGATCAGCATCGCTCTGGCGATACCGGCGTATATGATCCTGATCAATTTCGCCGGCATCGGACTGAATGCCGCGCTTTCCAGCTATTTCGCGCCGCAGATGAGGCAGGAGCCAGCAAGGCAGGCGAAAGATACGCCCGCGGATGGCAAATACCAGAATGTCTACAATCCCAAGAAAGGGTACGCCTTGTCGTCTATCGAGCATTTCAAGGAGTTCGACAGGCTGCGGGTGGCCAGCATTCAGCTCGTCTTGGACGCTGGTCTCTTTCAAGGCTCCACCGCTTCGAGCAAGAAATCCGCCGCCCGGATCGCAGCGCTCGAATATGCGCGGGACGAATGCCAGGAATTCTTGAAGACATTCGCTGAAAAATGCCGGGTATCGGATACGTCCGCCGACCTCTGGACAGGCAAAACGGCAATGATCCGGTTTAGCCTCCAGTTTGTGCAAAAAGGCGATTTCGGGACCGTCGCCAAAAGTGAAAAATTGATCGCCAACACAATCTCGTTCAGATACCAGGATGATGGCGATGTGAGATTCTCGTTGACCGATCCGGGGCCTGCCAGGAAAAAGCGCGCGGAAATCTATCAGGCGATCTACAAGGATTGCGCCGCTATCAAAGAACAGTATGGAAACTGTTCGATCTACACGGTTTCAATTCAATCGGACCCGGTGGGCAAGGAAGGCCAGCAAAGCGCCCGCGTTTCGGGGTCTTCCTCGCAGGCGGTCATCCAGCCCATGGAAGATTAGTCTACAGCCGCTCCCGGCATTGCAATTTGCTGCGCATCGCAGCATTGAATATGCATTCAAAAACTGAAACCTTGAATGCCTGGGAGGAACTGACCCATGAAGACCCGCGCCGCTGTCGCTGTCGCCGCCGGAAAGCCGCTGGAGATCATGGAGGTCGACCTTGAGGGTCCGCGCGATGGCGAGGTGCTGGTCGAGATCAAGGCAACCGGCATCTGCCACACCGACGAATTCACGCTGTCTGGCGCCGATCCCGAAGGCCTGTTCCCGGCCATCCTCGGCCATGAGGGCGCTGGCGTCGTCGTCGATGTCGGCAAGGGCGTCACCTCGGTCAAGAAGGGCGACCACGTCATCCCGCTCTACACGCCCGAATGCCGCCAGTGCCCGTCCTGCCTGTCGCGCAAAACCAATCTGTGCACGGCGATCCGCGCCACGCAGGGCCAGGGGCTGATGCCGGATGGTTCGTCGCGCTTCTCGATCGGCAAGGACAAGATCTTCCACTATATGGGCTGCTCGACCTTCTCCAATTTCACCGTGCTGCCCGAGATCGCGCTGGCCAAGGTCAACCCCGACGCGCCCTTCGACAAGATCTGCTACATCGGCTGCGGCGTCACCACCGGCATTGGTGCCGTGATCAACACCGCCAAGGTCGAACAAGGCGCGACCGCTGTCGTCTTCGGCCTCGGTGGCATCGGCCTCAACGTCATCCAGGGCCTGAAACTTGCCGGCGCCGACATGATCATCGGTGTCGACCTGAACAACGACAAGAAGGAATGGGGTGAGCGGTTCGGCATGACGCATTTCGTCAATCCGAAGGAGATCGACGGCGATGTCGTCCCCCACCTCGTCAACATGACCAAGCGCGGCGCCGACCAGATCGGCGGCGCCGACTACACATTCGACTGCACGGGCAGCACCAAGGTCATGCGTCAGGCGCTGGAAGCCTCGCATCGCGGCTGGGGCAAGTCGGTCGTCATCGGCGTCGCCGGCGCCGGCCAGGAAATCTCGACGCGGCCGTTCCAACTGGTCACCGGACGCACCTGGATGGGCACCGCCTTCGGCGGCGCGCGCGGCCGCACCGATGTGCCGAAGATCGTCGACTGGTACATGGACGGCAGGATCCAGATCGACCCGATGATCACCCACACGCTGAAGCTCGAGGACATCAACAAGGGTTTTGACCTCATGCATGAGGGCAAGTCGATCCGAAGCGTCGTCGTTTACTGAGGAAGACCACAAGCCGCCGACCAACCGGCCTGCGACCTCTGTGGTTCACAACTGGGAGGAGAAAAGAATGGCGGAGAAACTGCACCCGAAAATCGACAATGGCTTGCCCAGGGAAAGCGCAAGCTTTGCCGGCGGCACGTTGGTCTGCGCCTGCACCAGCAAGCCGGTGAAGGTGAAGGTCAAGGGCCAGATCGCCCACAACCACGCCTGCGGCTGCACCAAATGCTGGAAGCCCGAAGGCGCGATCTTCTCGGTCGTTGCCGTGGCCGGCACGGGCGACGTCACCGTCACCGAGAATGGCGACAAACTGAAGGTGGTCGACCCCTCAGCGCTGATCCAGCGCCATGCCTGCACCGGCTGCGGCGTCCACATGCACGGGCCGGTCGAGCGCGACCACCCGTTCAAGGGCCTGTCCTTCATCCATCCCGAGCGCTTCGAGGAAGACGGCTGGTCGCCTCCTGGCTTCACCGCCTTCGTCTCGTCGATCATCGAGTCCGGCGTCGATCCAAAGCGGATGGACGGCATCCGTGCGCAACTGAAGTCGATCGGGTTGGAACCCTATGATTGCCTCAACCCAGGCCTGATGGACTATATAGCGACCTGGACGGCGAAGAAATCCGGTGCCTTGCCGGCCTGACAGTCGTGAAATTTCAGGTTTGGGGCCGGACACGTTTCCGGCCCCTGCTCGTTCTGGAGAGACAATGCCCTCACCCGCCATTCTCGTCGACGCCGACGCCTGCCCGGTCAAGGCCGAGGTCGAAAAGGTCGCCGAGCGCCATGGCGTCGTCGTCACCTACGTCTCCAATGGTGGCTTGCGCCCCTCCCGCGACCCGATGATCCGCAACGTCGTGGTGTCCAAGGGCGCCGACGCCGCCGACGACTGGATTGTCGAAAACGCAAAATCCAACGACATCGTGATCACCGCGGACATTCCGCTTGCCGCCCGCGCGGTGGCACTCGGCGCGCACGTGCTTGGACCGACCGGGCGCCCCTTCACGCCGGAAACGATCGGCATGGCGGTGGCGATGCGCGATCTCAAGCAGCACTTGCGCGAGACCGGCGAAAGCAAGGGCTACAATGCCAGCTTCGCCCCGCAGGACCGCTCACGGTTTCTCGGCGAACTCGACCGCATCTTGCGGCGGGCGCTCAAATCCGCCACACCGCAATAGAAACCGAGCGCCATCCAAGGTTGGAACCGCCATGGCTGCCGAAATTCCGATGAAGCCTCCCATGCAGCGCCACATGCTGTTCGCGGTATCGTTCGGCTTCGGCGTTGTGGCACTGGTCGTGGCGTTGCTGTTGCATACCTCGCTCGCCTATTCGATCGGCGCCAACGCGTTCTTTGCTACCTACGTCATCCTTGTCGTCGCCCAGATGCCGAAGTTCACCGGCAGGTATCTGAGCAAGAATGCGCGCGCCACCGACCAGCCGGTGCTGGTCATCTTCGCCGTGACGCTCGTCGTCGTCGGCGTTGCCACCTTTTCGCTGTTTCAGTTGATCAACCAGAAAGACAGCGCCCACCCCATCGAGCTTGGCTTCGCGCTGCTGTCGATCCCACTCGGCTGGTTCACAATCCATGCCATGGCAGCGCTCCATTATGCCCATGTCTATTGGATGGACGGCGATGCGATCGACGCCGAGACCAAGAAGAAGATGCCGGTCGGCGGACTGCTGTTTCCTGGCGACAAACGACCGGAAGGCTGGGATTTCCTCTACTTCTCGACGGTGATCGGCATGACGGCGCAGACCGCCGACACCAACATCTCGACGACGCATATGCGTTGTGTCGTACTTGTCCACTCGATCCTGTCGTTCTTCTTCAACACGGTCATCGTCGCCGCGGCCGTCAATCTCGCCGTCAGCCTGGGCGCTCCGTAATAAATCCGTGATCGGATGAAACATTGGTTTGGATCGCGACGTATCAGGAGGACAATGAACGCACAGGCCAGGTCGCCAAGGCCAGGAGACGAGACAAGATGGAATCCGTTGCCAGAAGCCAATCCGCCGCGGGCCCAGGCGCTTCGGCGTCGAACGAAAAGACGCTGATCTATCGGCAGTCGCGCTGGACGCGGCTGACGCATTGGCTCTGGGCCATCTCGCTGTTCTTCATGCTGCTGTCCGGCCTGCAGATCTTCAATGCCCGCCCGCAGCTCTATATCGGCAAGCAGTCGGGCTTCGACTACAACAACACCATCTTCGCCATCGGCGCCGAGAACACCAACACCGGGCCACGCGGCTACACTGAAATCTTCGGCAAACGCTTCGACACCACGGGGGTGCTCGGCTGGTCGGGGCCGGCAGGCCAGGAGACGTCCCGCGCCTTTCCGTCCTGGGCGACCATCCCGTCCTACTACGATCTCGGCACCGCCCGCGTCATCCATTTCTTCTTTGCCTGGATACTGACCACGACCTTGATCGTCTGGCTGGTCGCCAGCACCATGAATGGCCATCTGCGGCGCGATCTCGCGCCGCGCCTCGACGATATCAAGCGGCTGCCGCAGGACATCATCGACCACGCAAAACTCAAATTCCACCACAGGCGCGAATACAACACGCTGCAGAAGATGGCCTATGGCGGTGTGCTGTTCGTGCTGTTGCCGCTGATGATCATCACTGGCCTGGCTATGTCGCCAAGCATGAATTCCGTGCTGCCGTTCCTCAACGATCTGCTCGGTGGCCGGCAGACGGCACGCACCATCCATTTCACCGTCATGGTGCTGCTGGTCGCCTTCTTCATCGTCCATATCCTGATGATCCTGGCCGCCGGTCCGATCAACGAACTGCGCTCGATCATCACCGGCTGGTATCGCACCGATCCTCCCGCACAGGACGACAAACCCGCCGAGAGGAGTGCGTGACATGGCGAAGTTTGAGATAAGCCGCCGCAAATTCCTGACCGGTGCCAGCCTCGGCGCCTCCGGCATCATGCTGTCGGGCTGCGACGCTTTCGACAGCCAGCTAAGCGTCGGCGGCGGCTTGCGCAGTTTCCTCGAAAACGCCAATGGCCTGACATACCGCGCACAGCGGCTGCTCGCCGGCCGCGACGCACTCGCACCGGAATTCACCGAAGCCGACATCCGCCAGCCGCAGCGGCCGAACGGTGTGACGGCGCCGGACGACGACACCTACAAGGGCCTGCTCGCCAACAATTTCGCCGACTGGCGACTGGAGGTTTCAGGCCTGGTCGAGAAGCCGCTGTCGCTCAGCCGCGAGCAGCTTCAGAACATGCCGAGCCGCACCCAGATCACCCGCCATGACTGCGTCGAAGGCTGGAGCTGCATCGCCAAATGGACCGGCACGCCGCTGTCGCTGGTGCTGGACCAGGCGGTGGTCAAGCCGCAGGCGCGCTACGTCATGTTCCACTGCCTCGACACGATCGACCGCAGCCTGTCCGGCGACATCAAATATTACGGCACCATCGACCTGATCGATGCCCGTCACCCGCAGACGATCCTCGCCTATGGCCTGAACGGCAAGCCGCTGCCGGTCGAGAACGGCGCGCCGCTGCGTGTCCGCGTCGAGCGCCAGCTCGGCTACAAGATGCCGAAATATCTCTACAAGATCGAACTCGTCGACGGCTTTGCCACTATCGGCGGCGGCAGGGGCGGCTATTGGGAAGACAATGGCTACGACTGGTATGGCGGAATCTGAACCGCAAACCGCAAACGATGATCGGCCCGTTGGAGGCAACGGGCCGATCAATTACGCCTGGCCAGAGCACCGGACCGAAAACCATGTAGCGGTTTTCGGATAAATCCGATGCTCACAAGAGATTGAGCCCCCGGCCCCCGCTCAATAGCCGGCGTAGATCCACTGACAATTGTTGTAGGAATCGCAGCTGTAGTACCAGTAGCCGTCGCTGCGCGCCGTTTCACCGTTCGACGTGGCCATGGTGGCGAGAGCATCGGCCTTCTTGGCATCCGCGCCCATTTCCTTGGCCATCTTGGCCATCTTGCCGGTGTCCATGAGCGTCGGTTTGCCATCCTTCATCTTGGCGCCCTGCTCGGCCACCGGCCCGGCCTCGGCCAGCATTCTGGCGGCGACGAGCATGGCCTCGCCATCCTTGTCGGCCTTGGCGATGTTGGCCAGCGCCACGGCGGTTTCGACCTTGGTGCGCGCATCGGCCTGTTTCTCCGGCGTCATCCCGCCGGCGAAGGCCAGCGTTGTCGAGCCAAGGCCGGCGGCAAATGCAAGAGCAAGCATCTTACGAAATGCGGTCATGTGTTGTTCTCCCTGAGTGGACGTCCCGTCCAGCAGGAAAGCAGTTTCACCAGGGGAGAACCCTACCCAAACAGGTAGGCGGCAGGTGCTTTTCATCCGGCATCCGTTCTGGCCTCCGCCAACCACCGTTTGACAAGCTGCCCTCAGTCGGGGACGATGGGCCGGGGTATTCAGGCAGATTTTATTTCGGGCATGCTGCGTGCGCTGATCGTGCGCCGCTGCCGGAAGCCGGGGGGCGGGCTTGACCTTGATGCAGAAGCGCGAGGCGCGGTTTCTCGACGCCCTCTATCTTGGGGTGCGTGACCGGGCAGAATTTGACGCCTCGCTTGATCTTCTCGGCGGCCTGTTCGACGTCGCCACGGCCATTTTGCTGGATTTCGACGCGGCGCGGCCGCAAGTGTCGGCGCAAGCGTCGGTCGGGCTTTTCAAGGGCGAGGTCATGGATCGCTATCAACGCGATTTCGCGACATTGGACCCCGCGCCAAGAGCGTTCATGGCCGTGCCCGCTGGCACCGCCATGCCGACCTATCGCCTGCTTCCGGAAGAGACGCGCAAACCTGGCGTTTTCTTCAACGAGTTCTTCCGGCCATTGGGGCTGGAGGAATGCCTCGGCGGCACGCTCGCATCGACCAAAGCACGTTTCGCCATGATCGGCCTGCAGCGGCCGCGCGATCGCAAGCCCTTCGACGACGACGACATAGCCAGGCTCGAAGCGCTGATGCCGCATCTGGCGCGAGCGCTGCAGCTTCGCCGCAGCTTTCTTGAACTCGAAGGCGCCGCCGGCGCCATGTCCGAAATATGTGACCGGCTGGCGGCCGGCGTCGTGGCGCTCGACGAGTACGGGCGCAGCCTGTTCGTCAACGCCGCGGCTCGCAAGATCGCCAGCGCCAATGACGGTCTGTCTATTGACCGTGGCGGCCGGCTTTTCGCCTTGAGCCGTGCCGCCAACAACAGGCTCGCCGAACTCGAGAACGATGTCCGCTCAGGCGGCCCTGGAGGCGTCATGCGGGCAGCCCGCGCGGCTGGCAAGCCGTCGTACGGCGTCATGGTTGCGCCATTCTTCCTCGATCATGGCGTCGACACCACAAGATCGCGGCCACGCGGCGTCATGTTCATCCTCCATGACCCGCTGCTCGAGGCACAGTCGGACGCGCAGACGATCGGCGCGCTTTTCGGCTTGCCGAAAGGCACCGCGCAGCTCGTTGCGGCGATTGCCGCCAACCAAGATCTGCAAGCCTATGCCGACCGGACCGGCATCTCGATGAACACCGTCCGCTATCACCTCAAGGCAGCCTACAGCCGAACCGGCGTGCGCCGGCAATCGGAGCTGGTGAGGCTGGTCAGCATGGCCCTGCGCGATCTCACCGACCACCGCGGCGGAAGCGGCTAGCCCTCAGGGCAAGCGCAACCGCTTACAACGAGTGGCGAAACAGCTCGCCTTTTCCGGCAATCCGCTCGCCAATGCCGCCAAGCCGCAGCATATGCCAGGCCAGGGCATGGTTGCTCGAGGTGACCGGTTTCCCCAGCTCCTTCTCGACCTCCTCGATGATCCGGGCAACGCGCATGCTGGTGCAGGAAACGAACACGGCCTCACAGTCGCTCGACGCTCCGATTTCCAGGATGGCCTGCTTGACCGATGCCGGCGTGATGCGAGCAACGACATTGTCGTCCGCCTCGTTGAAGGAGCCCATGACCGGAATATCCATTCCTCGCGCCATCAGCGATGCACGCAGCGAGTGATTGATCTTGGCGAGGTAAGGGGTGAGCAGCGCGATCCGCGAGACGCCCAGGGCCTTCAGCGCCGCCCGCGCCGCCGTCACCGGGTTGGTGACCTGCACGCTTGGCAGCACCTCGTGAACGCGCGCGGCAACCTTGTCCTCGCCGATGACCAGCGCTCCCGAGGTGCAGGCAAAGCCGATCACATCGAACTTGACGTCGGGCAAAAGCCCGACCGTTCCTGGGATCACGGCCGACATCTTCATCAGGTTTTCCGGCGTGATCTCCACATCACTGTAGAGACGGGCCTCGTACAGCGCGATGTCGCGCGCGGGCAGTGCATAGCGGAATTCATCCTCGATGGTCTGGTCGGTCCGCAGCACGAGCAGGCCGAGATTGGCGCGGGTGCCGATACCGTCGTCGGTCTTGAAGGGAATGTGTTCCTTGTCGAGGACAAGCGTGTCGTCGGCGCGGGTACCCGGGGCGTCCATGGTGCAATCCCCTTCCTGATGCCAATCAGAATTGTCGACAATAGAAACGGCAACATCATCGAAACTGTCAAGAGCTCCGTGCGGATTTTGAAAACCAGGAAACGCCGGAATTATAGGCCTGGCTGGATCGCTCGTCAGTCGCCGCCCATGCGCCGTTGACAAAGATCTGCGTCTTCATATTGAATTGTCGACAATAGAAACGACAGCCATTCGGGACGGCAATGCGCGTATTGATCTTGGGCGGGGGCGTTGTCGGGATCACCACTGCCTATCAACTGCAAAAGGACGGCCACACGGTCACCGTTCTCGAGCAGGCAGCGCGGGTGGCCGAGGGTGCGAGCTGGGCAAATGCCGGCATGATCGCGCCCGGCCACTCCTTCGTCTGGTCGTCGCCAGCCGCCCCAAAAATCCTGCTCAAGTCGCTTTTCCAGAAAGACCAGGCGCTTCGTTTCAAACTTTCCGCCGACCCGCATCTCTACACCTGGTCGCTGCGCTTCCTCAGGGAATGCACGGCCGCAAGGGCGCGTCGCAACACCCTGCTCAAACATCGGCTTGCGGTCCATTCCCAATCGGTCCTGCAGGCGGTCGTCAGGGAGGAAGCGATCCAATACGACAGGACCTCGGCCGGCATTCTCTACTTCCACCGCAGCCGTCAGGCGCTCGACAAGGGCGTTGCCAACATGCGCCTGCTGGAGGCCGACGGCCAGGAGATCCGCATTGTCGACGCGCAGGAAATCGTTGACCGCGAGCCGGCGCTGGCTTCGTCGCGCGGCGGCATTGCCGGCGGCATACTGTGTCCGACCGACGAAACCGGCGACGCCGCGAAGTTCACGCGCGCACTGGCGGCCATCGTCGAAACGAGGGGCGGCAAGATCCTGACAGGCACCAGGATCGTCGGGATAGAGCGCAGGAACGAAGCGATCACCCGGGTCGTCACCGACCAGGGAGAGTTTCTGGCCGACACCTACGTTCTGTGTCTGGGCGCGGAAAGCCCGATCCTCGCCCGCAAGATCGGCCTTGCTCTGCCGATCTACCCGATCAAGGGATATTCCCTGACCATTCCCATCGTCGATCAGGCCCTGGCTCCAAAGCTTCCCGTTATCGATGAGCACAACCTCGTTGCCATCACGCCAATGGGCGATCGCATCCGCGTCACCGCCACCGCGGAGTTCGCGGGCTATGATCGCAGCCACAAGCCTTCCGATTTCGCCTTCATGAAGCGCGTCACGCAGGATCTGTTCCCGCGCGGTATCGCCTATGATCGCGCCGAGATGCGGGCCTGCCTGAGACCCATGACGCCCGACAATCTGCCGATCCTCGGTGTGCGCAACATCCGAAACCTCTGGCTGAACACCGGCCACGGCCATATCGGCTGGACCATGGCGCATGGATCGGCCCGCATCGTCGCCGATCTGATCGCCGGCCGGGCCGCGCCAATCGCCCTCGATGGTGTCCTTCCCACACAGGCGCGGTTGGCCGAACCAAGCGCCGCAAAGGCTTGATCGACGCCATGCTCCGACCCACCAGGCAAAGCAACCAGGACAACAATCCGGCGTCGGCATCCAAGCCGATCAAGACCGGCCCGCGTGTCTATGAAGAGATCCGTCGGATGGCGATGGACTATCGCTTCAAGCCGAACGAACGCATCAACGAAGTGGCGCTTGCCGCGAGGCTGAACGTCAGCCGCAGCCCGATCCGGGAGGCCCTCCAGCGGCTGGTCACGGAGGAACTCATCACCTTCCAGACCAATCGCGGCTTCTTCTGCCGCGGCTTCGATGTCGACGAAATCGTCAATCTTTCCGATGTGCGGGCCGTGCTCGAGGACCGCTCCCTCAGGCTGGCAATCCAGCGCGCGACCAATGAGGAACTCGCCGCGCTCGTCGACTGGTGGACGCTGACCATGGCGCGCGCCGACTCATTTTCCAGCGCCGAGCTGACCGCCAGGGACGAGGAATTTCACATCCGCATCGCCAGGCTGTCAGGCAATCCCGAACTGGCGCGCATGCTCGAAGGCATCAACACGCGCATCCATTTCGTTCGCAAGATCGAAGTGGAGAAGCACCGGCGACTGTCGACGACCTACACCGAACACAGCGAGATCGCCCGGGCCATGGTCGCCCGCGATGCCGATAGCGCCGCCAGGCTCCTGCATGACCACATCGCCATCAGCGTCGCCGATGCCATGTCGACCGTTCGGGAAGGCCTGGCACGGATATACGTCGACGCCGATCTGATCTGATCAGGCAACCCTTTACCGGTCAGGCAACCTTGTCGAGCAGCGGCCTCAGCGCCGGGTGGATTTCCGGCGAGGCTTGCTTGATCAGGGTCAGCAGCGCGCGTTCGTTCTCATAGAGAGGCCGGCCCGCGCCGATATGCTCGATCAGCCAGCCGGCTTCGCCGGCATCGATCGTCTCGGCGCGGCGGGCCAGGGCCTCGGCCGCCCTGTTCTTGGCTTCCCATTCGGCCTCGATGTCGCCTGGAGACCGGTAGGCTTCCATGATGCCGGCAAGGCCGCCGGAGATCATGCGGCTGAAGAAACCGCCGATTTCCGGATCGGCATGTTCGAGGAAGGCATCACGGCGCAGCGCCAAATCGCGCGTCGGCGCTTCGTAGCCGGCCGAGCACATGACGAAATTGGCGATCGCCTTGACGAACAGGTCGTTCCAGGACGGATCGTTGTTGGCTTGGGCTGTCCGCTCATTGATCCTGAACAGCACCTCGGCCTCGGCGCGCGTGATGGCAATGTTGCCGTCGCCGCCATGGGCATGGAGGATCCGGCGCAGCAGCTCGACCTCGGTCTTGGCGATCAGTCCGGGAACCAGCGCACCGCCGAGCATCAGCGGCCCCTTGCCGTCGATAACGGCATGCGCCACCTGCTCCAGCGCATAGACGCAAAGCTGGCCCGGCGACGATCTCGCCTCTTCCAGCACATGGACCAGCAATTCGAGTTCGGTCCGGCTGTCGACCATGCCGTCACGCGAGATCGTGCGGATCAGCCAGTCGGCATTGTCCTGCGAGATATAGCCCGACGGCTTTTCCTGGTGGACGATGTAGTCGGTGACCGCCTCGATGAAGAAGGGCGGCCATTCCTGGCATTTGTCCTTGGCCGTGGCGTCGAGCGCGAACAGCGCCTCGGCCTCGCCGCGCGTCACCACGCCGTCGCCGAACACCTCATGGCGCAACATCGCCACGTCCTCCGCGGCGATGCGGCTTTTCGAGGTCAGCCCGGCCACCGGCGCGCTCATGATCAATTCGCCCATTTGTCGTCCCCGTCCGCTGCCGGCAAGCGCCGGCCCCAAAGCGTCATACCCGCCACCATATCAGCAGTGTCTTGAAAAACCGGCAAACGGCGTGGTTAGCGAAGACTTGTCGGCCAGTGCATGTCGCCCAGAAATGTGCCGCGGTTTTGGGGGAACGACATGCATCAAAACAAAGAGCTAAAGCGCATCGCCTGAATCCGTTTCAGCGCGACGCGCTTTAGATGTCGCTGACAGGTGACAAGCCGTCGCGCACAAGCTATGGATGGCGCGTCGAGGACTCAGGGTCTGAGTCCTACCTGTTTGCGGGAGAGAGCAGCGAAAGCTGCCGCCGAAGGGGAAATCGCCCGAAATCTCTCAGGCAAAAGAACCGTAGACGGGAAAGACACTCTGGAAAGTCGGGGCTTGCCCCCGCGCCGAAGGTGTAAGCGCCGCTGACAGAGTTCCGGCTGCGCGAGTCTCTCAGGCTTCAGACAGAGGGGCACGGACTGGTCGCCATTCGCGACCGATTGCGTGCGACTCTGGAGACGACATGACGGGCGACGACACAAAACACCTTCCTCTCGAAGATATCCACATGGCCGCCGGTGCGCGCTTCGGCGCCTTTGCCGGCTGGTCGATGCCGCTGACCTATCCGGCCGGCGTCATGAAGGAACATCTTCACACCCGCGAGCAGGCAGGCCTGTTCGACATCTCGCATATGAAACTGTTCGAGGTCAGCGGGCCGGAAGCGGTTGCGCTGCTCAATCGTGCTTGCCCTTTGGATGCAGGCGCGCTTGAAATCTCGCAGTCCAAATTGTCCTTCTTCCTCAATGAAGCAGGCGGCATTCTGGACGACCTGATCGTCACCAGGCTTGGCGACACCAGGTTCATGGTGGTCGCCAACGCCGGCAACGCCGTGGCCGACGAAAAGCATTTGCGTGCGCTTGCCGCGGATTTCGACGCCAAGGTCGAGCCGCTCGACCGCGTCTTCCTCGCCGTCCAGGGTCCTGAAGCCTGGGCCGCCCTTTCCCGCGCTGGCATCGAGACCGGCTCACTGCTGTTCATGCATGGGGTCGAACCGCGGAAGAACTGGTTCATGAGCCGCTCCGGCTATACCGGCGAGGACGGTTTCGAGATCGGCCTGCCGGAGGCCGATGCGCGCGATCTCATCGCGAAGCTGCTCGGCGATGAACGCGTGCTGTGGATCGGTCTGGCCGCCCGCGACAGCCTGCGGCTGGAGGCAGGGCTCTGCCTACATGGTCAGGACATCACGCCGGAGACCGACCCGGCCAGCGCCGCCTTGATATGGGCCATCCCGAAGGGCATCCGCGCTTCCGGCGCTTTCATCGGCGCCGACGCCCTCCGCGCCGCCGTCGAACGAGGACCCGCGCAAAAGCGGGTTGGGCTGAAGCCGGAGGGCCGCCAGCCGGTGCGCGCCGGTGCTGCGCTCTTTGACGCCGACGGCAACCCGGCCGGCCACGTCACATCGGGCGGCTTCGGCCCTTCGGCCGGCCATCCGGTCGCCATGGGCTATGTCGCGGCAGCGCTGGCCAAGCCCGGAACACGGGTTTTCGCCGATGTTCGCGGCACGAAAATCCCAGTCGATATCAGCTCCCTGCCCTTCACACCGCATCGCTACCGCAAAGGATGATCTCAATGGCAACGACCTATTTCACATCGGATCACGAATGGCTCCGCGTCGAGGGCGGCATCGCCACTGTCGGCATCACCGACTATGCGCAGGAGCAGCTCGGCGATCTCGTCTTCGTCGAACTGCCGGAGACTGGAAAGAAATTGACCAAGGGCGACACCGCCGTCGTGGTCGAATCCGTCAAGGCGGCATCCGATGTCTATGCGCCCGTCGATGGCGAGATCACCGAAGCCAACGGCACGCTGTCGTCGGATCCATCACTGGTCAATTCCGCGGCAACCGGAGCCGGCTGGCTGTGGAAGATGAAGCTCGCCGACGAAAGCCAGCTCGCCGGCCTCATGGATGAGGCCGCCTACAAAGCCCATATCGGCTGATATCAGGACCCGAAAGACATGACCGCAGCACCCTACCCTTTCTCGGCCCGCCATATCGGTCCCGGCCTCAATGACACCAGAGCGATGCTGGCCGCAATCGGCGTGCCCTCGATCGAGACGCTGATCAGCCAGTCAGTGCCGAAGTCGATCCGGCTCGATCGGCCGCTTGCCTTGCCAGCACCGGCGAGCGAGGCGGAAGCGCTGGCCGAGCTTTCGGCTGTCATGGCTGGCAATACGGTGCTCAAGAGCTTCATCGGCGCCGGCTATCATGGCGTCCATGTGCCGCCGGTGATCCAGCGCAACCTGTTCGAGAACCCGGCCTGGTACACGGCCTACACACCCTATCAGGCCGAGATCAGCCAGGGCCGGCTCGAAATGCTGTTCAACTTCCAGACCCTGGTCGCCGAACTGACCGGCCTGCCGGTGGCGTCGGCCTCGCTTCTCGATGAAGCAACCGCCGTGGCTGAAGCGGTCGGCATCGCCTTGCGCCATCACCGCGACAAGCGCACCAAGATCGCCCTTGCCGGTACACCGCACCCGCAGACGCTGGACGTGGTGCGCACCCGCGCCGAGCCGCTCGGCATCGAGATCGATGGCGAGACGATCGACGACAACACCGCCGCCTTGCTCGTCTCCTGGCCGGATACGTTTGGCGTCTATGGCGACCACAAGGCGGCGATCGACAAGGCGCGTGCGACCGGCGCAATAGTCGTCTTCGTAGCCGACCCGCTCGGCCTGGCGCTGACCGACGCACCGGCCAAGCTTGGCGCCGACATTGCCGTTGGCCCGATGCAGCGCTTTGGTGTGCCTATGGGCTTTGGCGGCCCGCACGCGGCCTATTGCGCGGTCTCCGACAAGTTGACGCGGCTGATGCCCGGCCGCCTGGTAGGCCAATCCACCGACAGCAAGGGCCGGCCCGGTTACCGGCTTGCCTTGCAGACACGCGAGCAGCATATCCGCCGCGACAAGGCGACCTCCAACATCTGCACCGCGCAGGCGCTGCTCGCCAACATGGCGACCGCCTATGCCATCTGGCACGGCCCCGCCGGGCTGCAGGCGATTGCCGGGCGCATCCATGCGCTGGCCAACCGTCTGGCAAGCGGCCTCGAGGCGGCAGGCGTTTCGGTGATCGGCTCCAGTCGTTTCGACACGGTGACGGTGGAGACCAAGGGCAAGGCGGCACAGATCGCCGCCGCGGCCGAAAAGACCGGCCGGCTGCTGCGCGTCATCGATGCCGACCATGTCGGCATCAGCTTCGATGAGACCTCGACCGATGCCGATCTCGATGCGATCGCGGCCCTGTTCGGCGCCAAGCCTGGCTCCTCTGCCGGCAGCACGGTGCCTGGCAAGCCGCGTGGCAAGGAGTTCCTGACCCAGCCTGTTTTCCACGAAAACAAGTCGGAAACCGAGATGATGCGCTTCCTGCGCCGGCTGGCCGACAAGGACCTGGCGCTTGATCGCGCCATGATCCCGCTTGGATCCTGCACCATGAAACTCAACGCCGCCGCCGAAATGATGCCGGTGAGTTGGCCAAGCATCGCCAACCTGCATCCCTTCGCGCCGGCCGCGCACTCGGCCGGCTATCGCGCCATGATCGGCGAACTGGAGGGCTGGCTGTCGGAGATCACCGGTTTCGATGCGGTCACCTTGCAGCCCAATGCCGGCAGCCAGGGCGAATATGCCGGACTGCTCGCCATTCGCGGCTATCACCGCTCGCGCGGCGACAACCACCGCACCGTCTGCCTGATCCCGTCCTCGGCGCATGGCACCAACCCGGCAAGCGCGGCCATGGCCGGCATGAGCGTCGTCGTCGTGCGCTGCACCGAAGACGGCAACATCGACATGGACGACATGAAGGCCAAGGCGACTGAGCATGCGCAAAATCTCGCGGCGCTGATGTTCACCTACCCCTCGACGCATGGCGTGTTCGAGGAAGGCGCGCGCGATCTCTGCGCGCTGATCCACGAGCATGGCGGACAGGTCTATTTCGACGGCGCCAACCTCAACGCGCTGGTCGGGCTTGCCCGTCCCGGCGACATCGGAGCCGATGTCTGCCACATGAACCTGCACAAGACCTTCTGCATCCCGCATGGCGGCGGCGGTCCCGGCGTCGGCCCGATCGGCGTCAAGGCGCATCTGAAGCCCTATTTGCCCGGCCATGTCACCGAAGGTTCGCGCCATGCGGTGTCCGCCGCCCCCTTCGGCAGCGCTTCAATCCTGCCGATCACCTGGATGTACATCCGCATGATGGGCGCGTCGGGCCTCAAGCAAGCGACCGAAACGGCGATCCTGTCCGCCAACTACATCGCGACGCGGCTCGCTGCGCATTTCCCAGTGCTCTACAAGGGCAGGCAGGGACGCGTCGCGCATGAGTGCATCCTCGACACCCGCGTGCTCAAGGACAGCGCCGGCATCAGTGTCGACGATGTCGCCAAGCGCCTGATCGACTATGGTTTTCACGCGCCGACCATGTCCTTCCCTGTTGCCGGCACGCTGATGGTCGAGCCGACCGAATCCGAACCCAAGCGGGAACTCGACCGCTTCTGCGAGGCGATGATCGCCATCGCAGGCGAAGCGGCGAAAGTCGCCAGGGGTGAATGGCCTTTGGCCGACAATCCGCTGGTCAACGCGCCGCACACGGCAGCCGAAGCACTGGCCGGCCAGTGGACCCATCCCTACTCGCGCCTGGAGGCAGCCTATCCCGCCGGCGATGCCGATACGGCGGCCAAGTACTGGCCGCCGGTGTCACGCATCGACAATGTCGCCGGCGACCGCAATCTGGTCTGCTCGTGCCCGCCCCTGTCGGACTATCTGGGTGCGGCGGAATAACCTCTCAGACTAGGCTGAGCGCAAGGCCGGCTCGACCAGGTCGGCCTTGCCCATCCTCTTGCGGCTGATGACGCAATTTCGCCCGGCACGCTTGGCCGCGTAGAGTGCCGCGTCTGCCTCCGCGAGCACCGCGTCCAGGCTGCTGCCGACTGCCTCGCCAAAACCGATGCCGCCGCTGACCGTGCTGCGCAACTTGCCGAGTTGGGTGGGAACGATTTCGGTGCCGAAGGCAACGCCGATCTTGCTGGCGAGATCATAGGCCCGCTCTTCCGTCATCCGCGACATGACGATTGCGAACTCCTCGCCGCCCAGGCGAAAAGCGTCGACACCGGTCCTGGCATATCTCTTGATGACCGCGGCGAAGCGGCAGAGAACCTGGTCTCCGACCGGGTGACCGTAGACGTCGTTGGTGCGCTTGAAATGGTCGAGGTCGAACATGACGATCGCCATAAACGGGCCGAAACTCCGCTCGCTGTAGAGTGACATCAGCCCTCGACGGTTCATCAGGCCCGTCAGCGGATCGGTCATGGTCTCGGCCTTCAGCTCGATCTGCGCCTGCAGATGATGGAGGGAGAGCGTCAATGCGCCGAGCCCGGTCATGCAGGCCACCGCCACGACGGAGTTCAATCGTTCGGCCCAATTGTCGGGCGCGGCCCCAAGGGCCCATTGCCCCTTGGTCAGCAGAACCATGCCGCAGAGCGCAAACGACACCGCGCAGGTGCCGCTCAGAAACGAAACCACCAGCAGGATGCGGCGATCGTGACTGCCGTTGATCCAGAACATGGCGCCGATCGCCGACAGCAGCGCCGTCACCGTGCTGTAGGTGACGATGAAGCCGACGCCGTCAAGACCCAGGAAGGTCACCGCGGCACAGATGGCCATGGCGGCAAGCACCGGTGCAATGGCGCGTCTGTAACCCGGCACGCCCAGATATTGCATGGCCGACACGCAGAGGATCAGAAACCCCAGGCTGAGCAGCGCAAGCACGATCTGGCAAAGCAGCGGGTCAGGATCCCTGGTGTATCGCCAGAACAGGATCACATGCGCGACCAGCACCAGAATCCCGCACGCCACCGTCAGGACGAAGCCTGCCTTGGGCGCGGTGAACCAGATCGCCAGCATGGTGACGCTGAGGCAGATGCCCGACAGCGCGGCTGCGAGCAGGAGCGAACTGAAGTCCAGCATATCGGGCGAAGGCCTCTCGAGCGTCGGCGGTTGCGCTGTATTCTAGGTCAGCGGCAACCCTCAGACATGGTTTTCAGCCGATCTTTCGACGCAACCTGCCGATAGGGTTTACAAAGCGTCGATGCCATGTGTCCCGAAGCCGCGCCTTGGACGCGACGACCGGATCAACCCTTGTTCAACAAAGCGAGATTGGCGTTGACGACGGTGGGATCGGCCATGCCGGCCCTCGCTTCGAGCAGCAGCGCCCTGGCCTTCTTGCGATTGCCGCGCAGCAGTTGCGAATAGCCCATGTTGTTGACGATCTGTGGCTTGCGGCCGGCGACTTTCAAAAGCTGGCCGTAGGCACGGTCCGCGAAGTCGAAGCGGCCGAGCTCGTCATAGGAAGCAGCGAGCCCCATCCAGGCCTCCGCATTGTCGGCCTTCAACTCGACGGCCTTGCGGAAGTGCTTTTCGGCGAGGCCGTAATTGGCGTCGCGAAACTGCGCCTTGCCTTGCGCCAGATCGGAGGTTTCGGTGTCTTTCGCCGCCGGTTGGATGGCGGTGGTCTTGGTCGTGTCGACCCCTCTTGTCGTACAACCAGACATCATCAAGACGGCCGCCATCGCGGCCATTGCCGTGAACTTACTGTGACGCATGCCCCTGCCTCATCGCCCGATTTGCCGGGTCGTTCTTCAGGAAACACGTTACATGAGCGGCGATTAAACTTCGGTGCCGAAACGCCACTAAAATTTGGTTTCGCACACACCAGCCATTAACCACAAGGCACGAGAGATCTATTCCCGAGAGAACCCCTGCACCAGGGACGCAAGCCGCCTTTCACGGCCCCATGACCTTGAGCGCCTCTGGAACCGGGTAGCGGCTGCCGTCATAGCGCAGCCGGTAGGTCCGGTTCACCGGCTTGCCGGGATGGGACTGGCACTCGCCATCCTTGTCGGGAGACGGGTTGTCGGTATCCGTCCGCTCGGCCACCGAGATGTCGTGATAGCCGTGATGGCTCACCGGGCTCATTGCCAGGCTGACCTGGCTCGAATGAAAGGATCCCGCGCAATTGGCATCGCCTTCGCCGCCATTGCTGGCCACGACGAGGCCGTCGAGCACCAGCCGCAAGGCATCGCCGGCGAGCGCATAGAGCCGCAGGTCGGTTTCGCTGAAGGGGTTGGCCTGCGAATGGTTTGCGATTTCGATGCGCAGGCCAAAGGCGGAGACCTCGGGCGCCAGCCTATAGCGGCCGGTATCGAGTTCGATCTTGCGGATGGCTATGGCATCATCGGTGATCAGCCCTGGCTGGAGCAGGCGCTGGCGCACCTGCAGGCTGTTCCTGTCGACGACCAGAAGCTCGATGTCGCCGACATGCCCGTCATCGCTGGATCGGGCGCTGTCGGTCAGCGGCACTGCGACCAACAGCAGGCCGTCATGGGCGGGCCAGATCTTGCAGACCAGGACAAATGGCGTATCGCCATCCGCGGGCTTCAGCGGAATGCTGATATGGGGTTCGAGCACGAACGAGGCGCCGTCGGCGCTCTTTCGAGCCTTGGGATAGGCCTGCTGCACCAGGGCGGCAACATCGCCGCAATCGTCGGCCGCGGCCCAGGCGGGCAACAGGCTGGCGGCGGCGAGGCCGAGGAACAGAGTACGCAACAGCAGTCGCATGGGCTTCTCACGTCGCAGGGCCAAGTTCGGGCAGGGTCATCAGCCCCTCGAGGGGCGCCCGCTAATGCGCCGCCGTCATTTTGACGATAATCGGGATGATCGCAATCATCAGCACCACCGGCAGGATGCAGACCGTTACCGGCACCGACATCTTGGCCGGCAGGGCGTGCGCCTTTTCCTCGGCCAGCGACATGCGCTTGTGGCGCATTTCGTCAGAAAAGACGCGCAGCGCCCCCGACAGGCTGGTGCCGAGTTCCTTGGATTGTTGCAGCAGCGTGGCGAAGGAGCGCACCTCGTCCAGGCTAAGGCGGTCGGCGAGCGCCTTCAGCGCGTCGTCCAGGCTGCGCCCTGCCCTCAGCTCCAGCGATACAAGCTGCAGGTTCATGCTGAGCGCGGGATAGGTTTTGGCGAGCTCCTTCGAGACGCGCTCGATGCCGGCCTCCATGCTCATGCCGGCGTCCGAGCAGACGATCATCAGATCCATGAAATCGGGAAACCCGTTGCGGTATTCGCGCCTCTTTTCCCGCGTCTTCTGGGTCAGCACCAGACCCGGCAGGAAATAACCCGCTGCTCCCGACAGGATGACGAATGTCCAACGGCTGGCCATCGTCGCGTCCGGGCTGGCCATCCACTGGTTGAGTACAAAGACACCGATTGCCGTGCCGATCATGGCGGTGAACCGGATAAGGAAAAACATGCCGACGGCGCGGGGCTCCATGTAGCCCGCCTGGATCAGCTTCATGCGCAGCCGGGCGACATTTTCCGGATCGCTCTTGGCGTAGAATTCCTGCGCCCGCTTCACCGCCTTCTCACGCACGATACCGGCGTTCTTCTTCTGCACCGGCTCTGGTTTTGCGGCCACCGCACCATCGCCGACCTTGAGCCGACGCATGACCTCGTTGCGGTCGCCCTTCGCCGCCATCATCGGCCACGCTACAGCGGCAGCGCCCGCAGCCAGCAGCAGGATGGCCACCGGCATCAACGAGGTCGGCGCAAGCGAGGCGAGGAGTTCGATGAAGCCTTGCATGTCAGAACCGGAAATTCGACATCTTGAACATCATCAGATTGCCCAGCATCAGCCAGGTGATCGAGCCGCCAATCAGGTACCAGGTCTTCGGTTCGCCCCACACATCGCGGTAGAATCCCGGCATCAGCGCCATGATGGCGGCAAATAGCAGCGCCGGTATAGCCGTCAGGATGTAGGCCGACATGCGGCCTTCGGTCGAAATGGCGCGCACCTTGCGGCGCAGCTTGCCGCGCTCGCGGATCGTCAGCGCCAGGCCATCGAGGATTTCGCGCAGATTGCCCCCCGAACTGCTCTGGATCGAAACGGCGGTTATGAACAGCGGCAGGTCCTCATGGCCGACCCGGTCGAACAGTGAGTTCAACGCCGAAACCAGATCCGATCCGTAGGTCACTTCGTCGGCGATGACGCCGAACTCGGTGCCGATCGGGTCGGGCATCTCACGCGCGACCATGGCGATCGCCACCGGCACCGGATGGCCGGCCTTCAGGCCGCGCGTGATCAGTTCCAGTGCCTCCGGCAGTTGCATACCGAACCGCTTCAGCCGGCGCTTGCGCTTGAAACGCAGCGTCATCACCGGCAGCACCGGCACAAGCATCACAAACAGCACAAGCCCCATCAGCGGCGGCAAGCCATACCAGATAGCGACCAGACCTGCGGCGAATGCCACGCCGCAGGTGATCATCAGGAATTTCGGCAGCGGCATGATCATGCCCGACTGGGTTCGCAGAGCACGGAAGCGGTCCGGCGAAAACAGCGGCGTACCCGCGTCAAGGCCCCGCTCCTTGCGCAGTTGGACGAGCACCTGCTCCTGGCTGATCTTGTTTTCCTGCAGCTTCATGCGCCGGTTGATGGCGGTGCGCTTGTCGCTGCGGCCAGCATAAAGCAGATAGCAGGCCTCGGCGATCAGGATGCCGGTCAGGGCAGCCGCGGCATAGACGACATAGATCGCGCTGAGTCCGTCGAACACTTGGGCTACTCCTGCGGCCGGCCGGGTTCGAAATATCGTCCGGGGAACTCGATGCCCATGGCGCGCAGATCCTCGAGGAACCGCGGCCGGATGCCGGTCGCCTCGTAGTAGCCGAGGATCTTGCCGTCGGCCTCCATGCCGGTGCGCACGAAGCGGAAGATCTCCTGCATCTGGATGACATCGCCTTCCATGCCGGTCACCTCGGCGACGCTGGTCACCTTGCGTTTGCCGTCGGACAGCCGCGTCAGCTGGACGATCAGGTCGAGCGCGCTGGCGATCTGGCTGCGGATCGACTGCACCGTCATCGGCATGCCGGTCATGCCAAGCATCTGCTCAAGCCGGGAAATGGCATCGCGCGGCGTGTTGGCATGGATGGTCGCCATCGACCCTTCGTGACCGGTGTTCATCGCCTGCAGCATGTCGAAGGCTTCCTCGCCGCGGCACTCGCCGAGGATGACGCGGTCGGGGCGCATGCGCAGCGCGTTCTTGACCAGGTCGCGCTGCTTCAGCTCGCCATGGCCTTCGATGTTGGCCGGACGTGTTTCCATGCGCGCGACATGCGGCTGCTGCAATTGCAGCTCGGCCGCGTCCTCGATGGTGATCAGCCGCTCATCTTCCGGAATGAAGGCCGACAGCGCGTTCAGCATGGTCGTTTTGCCGGTACCGGTGCCGCCCGAAATGATCGTCGTCTTGCGCGCATGCACGGCCGCCGCCAGCACTTCGGCCATGTTCTGGGTGATGGCACCGAATTCGACCAGTTTGTGCAGGCCAAGCTTGTTCTTGGAGAATTTGCGGATCGACACCAGCGGCCCGTCAACCGCAACCGGACGAATGGCCGCGTTGAAACGCGAGCCGTCCAGCATGCGCGCATCGACCATCGGCTGCGATTCGTCGACGCGACGACCGACCGCGGCAACGATCTTGTTGACGATGCGCAAGAGATGCGCCTCGTCCTTGAACGGAATGTGAACCGGCTGCAGCTTGCCCTTCTTTTCGACAAAGCAGTTCAGGTGGCCGTTGATCAGGATGTCGTTGATGTCGGGGTCCTTGAGCAGCGGCTCGAGCGGACCGAGACCGACCATCTCGTCGACGATGTCGTCGACCAGCGCATCAAGCTCGACGGTGTTGATCGCCATCCGCTCCTGCTTGGTCTTTTCCGACACGAAATCATGCACTTGCCGGCGCATCTCATCCTTGGGCAGACGCTCCAGTGCGACAAGATTGATCTCTTCGAGCAGCAGCCGATGGATACGCACACGCGCATCGAGCACCTTGTTGGCATTCTTTGCCGGTGCTGCTTCCGGCTTTGCCGGCAAAGCCTTTCGGCTCGTCGGAATGACGACGGCATGATGGGCGACCGGCATTGGCTCGGCAGCGCGCTGCGGACGCGCATCGCGGTTCTGCAGGGTGGAGAAGCGGCTGGTCATCCGGCTTTCCTCTTCAGCAATCCACGGCCCATGCCAAACAGCGAGCGTGATTTCGCCCGGGTCGGGACGGCTTCCTCCGGCAGGATGATCTTCTTCAGATCGTTGATGACATTGGCGTTCGGGTCGATCTCGTGCAGCGGCACACCGCGATCGACTGCCTCGCGCACCAGCCTGTAATTGTTGGCGATACCGCCGACGAAGTGCTCGCCGAGGATTTCCTGGACGTCCGCCTGCTTGATGCCGTTGTCGAACATCTTCTGTTCGAAGCGATTGACGATGACGTTCGGCTTCACCTCCTTGCCGGCGGTCTCGTAGACCGCCTGGATCAGCCGCTGCGTATGGCGCAGGCACGGCACCGTCATTTCCGCGACGATGTAAAGCTTGTTGGAACCGAGCAGCACCGTCTCCGTCCATGGAAACCAGGTACGCGGCATGTCGATGACGACATTGTCGAAATAGGCCGAAACGAGGTCCAGCATGCGCACCACGACATCGGTCTTGAACGAGCGCATTTCCGAGGGATGCGTCGGCGCCGCCAGCACACAGAGTCCGCTGGCGTGCTTGGACAGCATCACGTCGAGCAGTTGGCGGTCGAGGCGCTCGGGCTGGTTCTCGATCTCGGTGATGTCGAAGCGCGGTTCGAGGTCGAGATATTCGGCACAGGCGCCCTGCTGGAAATTGAGGTCGACCACGCAGGTCGACGCACCGCGCGTTACCGAATGATGCAGCTGGAAGGCGGTTTGCAGCGCCAGCGTCGTGGTGCCGACGCCGCCCGCGGCCGGCATGAAGGTGTAGATCTGCGACTCGGTGTTTTCCTCGCGCCCGGGTCCTTGCAGCGCCCGCACCACGGAGCGCACGAGATCGGCGGTGGTGATCGGCTTGACCAGGAAATCCGCGACCTTGAGCTGCACCAGAATGCGCACCGCGGCCGCGTTGAACTCCTGCGTGACGACGACAACCGGCACCTTGTCCTCGAGCCGGCGCATGACGCGCTGCAGCGACTCGACCTCCTCCAGTCTTGCCGCATCCATGTCGACGATGATGGCGCCGAAGTCGGCTTCCTGGATCTCGCCACGCAGCTCCGTGACATTCTTCTCCACTGTCGCGAGCTGGATGATCTCGGAGGAGGCGAATGCGGTCCGCGTGTCCTGCACAAAGGTCCTGTCGGTCGATACGAGCAGGATCTTCCTGGTCTTGATGCCGTTTGCCATTCTGTCAGCCTGTCAGGTCGCCCGTTGACCAGTTGCCCGTTGAATCAGTTGCTCGTGGTGGACTGCGACGCCTTCGCATCGGCCGCCTGGTCGGGTGTGAGGGCCGCCGCGCTGCCTCGCTGGGCGGGCACCAGAAGCCTGGTGTTCTGGACCCCGTATTTCCAGGGATCGACCATCTGCATGACCGTGTTGGCGGCCTGCGCTTCGCCGGCGCCGATCGTCGGCCCTTCGCTGCGCACATAGTCGTCGCTGGTGCAGCCGGCGGCAAAACCTGCCAGCAGCAAGGCGATGCTCGATCTCAAGACCAGGCGCATGACTTCAGTCCTTCGGCAGGTCGAGGAAATGCCCTACCGTGGTGACGGCAGCCGGCTGCGCGACGCTGCCGTCGGCCATTGCCAGCGCGCGGTTGGCGTCGGACGTCTTCACTTCCTCTGTGTTGTTGAGAAAATAGTCGGCGTTGCTGGCCGGCTGCGTGCCGTCGGTCGGCTCGACGAGCTTCTTCGACGGATCGACCGGCTTGACCAGATAGGGGGTGACGATGATGACCAGGTCGGTCTCGCGCCGCTGATAGGATTTCGAGGAAAACAGCGCCCCAAGCACCGGCATCTTGCCGAGACCGGGAATGCGCGACGTGGTGATGTCGTTTTGCGACTGCAGCAATCCGGCGATCATGAAGCTCTGGCCGTTCTTCAGGTCGACCGACGTCCTGGCACGGCGCACAATGAAGCCGGGAACCGAGATAGTGCCGATATTGTAGGAAGCCGACGCGTCGATCGAGGAGACTTCCGGCGCGATGTCCAGGCTGACCAGCCCGTCCTTCAGGACGGTCGGCGTGAAATCCAGGCTGACGCCGTATTTCTTGTAGCTGACCGAGATCTTGCCGTTGTCCTCGGAGACCGGGATCGGGAACTCGCCGCCGGCGAGGAAGCTCGCCGTCTGGCCGGACCGGGCGATCAGGTTCGGCTCGGCCAGCCGTCGCGCCAGGCCGCGCTCTTCCAGCGCCTTGATGGCAATATCGATCGACACGCCGTTCGACAAAAGCCGGCCGATGATCTCGCCGGTGCCGGCGGTCGGCACCGAACCCGGAGCGATTGTCACATCGCGTCCGCCGATGCCGTAGGCGAAATTGGCGGCGTACTTGGCGCCCAGATCCTGGCCCGCCTGACGGTTGATCTCGACAAAGCGGACGTTGAGCTGGACCTGCTGCGACGACGAGATGTTGACCGAGTTGATCACCTCTTCGGTGCCGGAAAAGCGCGTCGCGATCTTGTTTGCCTTTTCCGCGGCGACGGCGTCATCCGCCTCACCCGACAGCACGACACGGCCATTGGCCGAGCCGACCTTGATCCTGGCATCCGGCACGCTGGCGCGAATGGTGCTGGCCAATTGGTCGGTGTCGAGCGTCACCTCGATGTCGACGGTGCCGACAAGCTGCTTCTTCTCGTCGAACAGCGCAATGCCGGTGGTGCCGAGATTGTTGCCGAGCACGTAGAAGGATTTGTCGGTCAGCGGATTGACGTTGGCGATCTCCGGATCGCCGATGACGATCTGGTAGAAGGCGGCACTGGTCATGATCGTCTTCGGCTTGCCCTTGGCAACCTTGATCGACGCATTCTTGGTCGACGACACATAGACGATGTCGTTGTCGGCCCTGGCGGAGGTGCCGAAGGCCAGCGTCGCGGCGGCAGCCAGCGAAGCGGCGACAGCCACAGTGCGCAAAACGCGCAACCGTCCCATGACCGAATATGTGATCAGCCCAAACATTGTCCCGTCCCTCACCCAGTCCCCACTGGCTTCTATTTCTGGTCCCGCGAAGGAACCTGGTATTCCTCGGCCTTTGTGCCGCGCGTTACGATGACCGTCTTGAACTTCGGTTTCTCCGGCTCCTTGGTGACGGCATCGAACAATGAGCCGGCCGCGGCCTGCACATTCGAGGCGACCGATCCACCGAAGGAAGAGATGGTGGTGACACCGTTCTTGCCGTCGCCGCCTTCGCTGGAGGACCGAAGCGACAAGGACAAGGTGCCGACGGTGCGGGCAAGCGCCACTTTCTGCGCGCCGTCGGTGGTCACCTCGATGGTCACGGAATTGGAAATCTGCGGCGTCGTCTGACGCTCGTCGGCGCCCTGCCCGACGCTCAGCACCTTGGCATCGGCGACAACGATCTCGGAGGTGATGGTGGAACCGGCAGCGCCCTGAGCGTTCTTGGCCACTTCCTGGATTTCGCCGGCATCGCGTGTCAGCACGACATCAACCCGGTCACCCGGCGTGACGAAGCCGCCAACCCCGGCGATCTCGTCGGTGCGGATAGTCACCGCCCGCATTCCGGGCGTCATCATGTTGGAGAGCGTCGCGCGGCCATTTGGCCCGGACAGCTTGGTCAGCAGCACCGGTTCGTTGACTTCGATCGGCGACAGCACCACGCGGCTGCCGTCGGCGAGCAACGCATTGATGGTGGTGAAGGCGCCCTGCGGCACGGACTCTTCCGACCACGGAATTTCGCTAAGCTGCGCACGGTCGAGTTCCATGCCGTAACGCAGCGGCGCATTCGCCACCACGATGGTCTTGAACTCTACCCTGGGCACGACAGGTGCCGGGATCGACGCCGTCTTCTCTTCGGAATCGGCCTTGGCCTGGCTCTTGACCCAGAAATCCGCGGCAAAGATCGAGATCGCGCCAAAAACGGCGGCGATGCCGATCATCGATATGGCCTTGCCCCTCACGCCGAAACCCCTGATGCCCGCAGTTTCTTGTTTTGTTGGGCTCACCCTAGGCGGCATTGTTAAAGAATCAGGAATTTTGCGCGGTGGTATTAGATCTATTTCCACCGGCTTGGTTATCGAATGGTTTTGGGTTAAGAGGGACCAGATCCCCGAACGGAACAGGAACCTCGGTCGCTTGGCGCTGAAAAGCGTGGCAGTATCGCGAGGTGATTCGCAGCATCGGACCCTATGGCAGGCATGGACGACAACAACGATCTCTTCGGCAATATGGACAAGCAGCCGCAGCCGGTTCGCACGCCGGCGCGGCCGGCGGATCCGCTGGTTCAGGCCACCAAGCGTCCTGCCGCGACCAAGGATGGCAGCGAAGGCTATAGCGCCGCCGACATCGAGGTGCTGGAAGGGCTGGAGCCGGTGCGCCGCCGGCCAGGCATGTATATCGGCGGCACCGACGACAAGGCGATGCACCATCTGTTCGCCGAGGTCATCGACAATTCGATGGACGAAGCGGTGGCCGGTCATGCCACCTTCATCGATGTCGAACTCTCGGCCGACGGCTATCTCGCCGTCACCGACAATGGCCGCGGCATTCCGGTCGATCCGCATCCGAAGTTCAAGAAGCCGGCGCTCGAAGTGATCATGACGACGCTGCATTCGGGCGGCAAGTTCGACTCCAAGGTCTACGAGACATCGGGCGGCCTGCATGGCGTCGGTGTGTCCGTGGTCAACGCGCTGTCGGACCATCTCGAGGTCGAGGTCGCGCGTGGCCGCCAGCTCTATCGGCAAAAATTCTCGCGCGGCGTTCCCGTGACCGGCCTGGAACAATTGGGCGAGGTCCACAACCGGCGCGGAACAAAAATCCGCTTCCACCCCGACGAGCAGATTTTCGGCAAGGGCGCGGCATTCGAACCGGCGCGGCTCTACCGCATGACGCGTTCGAAAGCCTATCTGTTCGGCGGCGTCGAAATCCGCTGGACCTGCGATCCGTCACTGATCAAGGAAAAGGATCAAACACCGGCCAAGGCTGAATTCCATTTTCCCGGCGGCCTGAAGGACTATCTCAAGGCGTCGCTCGGCGACGACTTCCAGGTGACGCGCGAGATTTTCGCCGGCAAGAGCGAGAAACAAGGCGGCCATGGCTCGCTCGAATGGGCGGTGACCTGGTTCGGCGGCGACGGCTTCATCAATTCCTACTGCAACACCATCCCGACCGGCGAAGGCGGCACCCACGAGGCTGGCTTCCGCAACGTGCTGACGCGCGGCCTGCGCGCCTATGCCGATCTCGTCGGCAACAAGCGCGCCTCGATCGTCACCTCGGAAGACGTCATGATCTCGGCGGCGGGCATGCTGTCGGTCTTCATCCGCGAGCCGGAATTCGTTGGCCAGACCAAGGACAGGCTGGCGACGATCGAGGCAATCCGCATCGTCGAGACCGCGATCCGCGATCCGTTCGACCATTGGCTGGCCGACAATCCACAGGAAGCCTCGAAGCTGCTCGAATGGGTGATCGCACGCGCCGACGAACGGGTGCGCCGACGCCAGGAAAAAGAGGTGTCGCGCAAGAGCGCAGTGCGCAAATTGCGCCTTCCGGGCAAACTCGCAGACTGCACGCAGAATGCCGCGGCCGGCGCTGAACTGTTCATCGTTGAAGGTGACTCGGCCGGCGGCTCGGCCAAGCAAGCGCGCGACCGAGCCAGCCAGGCCGTCCTGCCGCTGCGCGGAAAAATCCTTAACGTCGCCAGCGCCGGCAACGACAAGCTTGCCGGCAACCAGCAGATCTCGGACCTGATCCAGGCGCTCGGATGCGGCACGCGGTCGAAATACCGCGACGAGGATTTGCGCTACGACCGCGTGATCATCATGACCGACGCCGACGTCGACGGTGCCCACATTGCCTCGCTGCTGATCACCTTCTTCTACCAGGAGATGCCGGCACTGGTGCGTGGCGGCCATCTCTATCTTGCGGTGCCACCGCTTTATTCGATCAGGCAAGGCGGCAAGGTCGCCTATGCCCGCGACGACGCGCACAAGGACGAACTCCTGCGCACCGAGTTCACCGGGCGCGGCAAGGTCGAGCTTGGCCGCTTCAAGGGTCTGGGCGAGATGATGGCCGCGCAGCTGAAGGAAACCACCATGGATCCGAGGAAGCGCACGCTGCTCAGGATCGATGTGATCGACGCCGAGGCGGCGACCAAGGACGCCGTCGATGCGTTGATGGGCACCAAGCCGGAGGCGCGCTTCCGCTTCATCCAGGAACGCGCCGAATTCGCCGCGGCGGAAGTGCTGGATATCTAGCCGCCAGCCGGTCCATAACAAGGCTCCAGTTGCGGAGACGAGCATGTGATCAGGGCGCGGCTGAAAGGCTATTTCGAAACCAGTTTGGCCGGACTCACGCAACCGACGCGCTCGGACTGGATTTTCGCGCTGCGCACCGTTTCAGCCGGCCTGATCGCGCTGCTGGCCGCCTATGCGCTGAAGCTCGACCACCCGCAATGGGCCATGATGACGGTGTTCATCGTCGCCCAACCGGTTGCCGGCATGGTGCTGGCGAAGGGTTTCTACCGGCTGCTCGGCACGCTGGTCGGCGGCGTTGCGGCAATCGGCATCACCACGGTTTTCGGCACCGGCCCCTGGGTGCTGGTGACGGTGCTTGCCGTCTGGATCGGCATCTGCACCTTCGTCTCGTCGCTGCTGCGCAATCCCGAAGCCTATGGTGCCGCCCTTGCCGGCTACACCGCGATGATCATCGGCCTGCCTGCCTTCGGACAGCCGCACCTCGTCGTCGACCTCGCGATCGCGCGCTGTGCCGAGATCGTGCTCGGTATTGTCTGTGCCGGCCTGACCAGCCGGCTGATCCTGCCGAAACTGGCCAGCGACGCCATCATCTCGCGCCTGAAACGCTGTATTCTCGATCTTGCCACCTATGCCGGCGGTGCGTTCTCCGGCGGCGATCCCGCAACGCTCTCCGGCCTGCACCGAAAGCTGGTCACTGATACCCAGACGCTCGGCGAGATGCGTGCCTATGCCAGGCTCGAGGCGCCGAGCTTCGCGCCCCGCGCCCATCCGGTCCGGCGCACCATAGGACAGCTGCTCTCGGCGCTCTCGGCGGCACGCGCGCTGCATTCGCACGCCGCCCCGAAGAACGCCGCACTCATTCCGGTGCGCTTAGAGTTGCAGACCCTTGTCAGCGAACTGGCGACCAAGTCAGGCGCGCTGGATGACACCGCACCCTGGGTGGCGCGGCTCGACACCATCTCGGCCAAGGCCAGGCAGATGCCCGATGCCTCGACCGACCAGGGCGACGACAGGGTCGGCACCATCACCCGGCTCACCATCGCCGCCGATTTCGCCGAGGCGCTGAAGCAAGTGCTGCGCGGCCTCGACGCCTTGCGCGCGCCTGCCACGCGCCCGGTCCGGGGCAGCAGGCAGCCTGCGCTGGTGGTACATCGCGATTACCCCGGAGCATCGCGCAATGCTGTCCGCGCTGCCCTTGCCACGCTGCTGGTCGCGGCCTTCTGGCTGACCACGAAATGGTCGGAAGCGGCCGGCACGGTCATTCTCGTTGCCGTTGTATCGAGCCTGTTTGCCGCTCGCCCCGACCCCGTGCAGGTGGCCTGGGGCTTCTTCAAGGGAACGCTGCTGGCGCTGCCCTTTGCCTTTCTCGTCGGCCAGGTCGCGCTGCCCGCTTTGCCCGGCTTCGGCTGGTTCATGCTGTTTGTCGTGCCTATCCTGGTGCCGACGGCGCTGGCCATGGCCAATCCGCGCTATGTCGGCGTGGCGACGGCCTTCGCCATCAACTTCCTCGCCTTCCTCAGCCCGCATCAGGCGATGATCTACGATCCCGGCCCTTTCTTCGCCGGTTCGGCGTCGATCCTGGTCGGCATCCTGCTGGCGATCGGCGTCTTCATCGTCGTGCTGCCCGCCGATCCATGGCTGGCGGCCAACCGCATCGTGCGGGCCATGCGCGAGGATCTGGCGCGGCTTTGCCTGCATGAGCGCGTGCCGAGGCGCTCGGCCTTCGAGAGCCTCGCTTATGACCGCATCAACCAGCTGATGCCGCTGGTGCAGAACGGCGGCAGGAAGGGCGATGCGGTTCTGGGCGGCGGCGTCGCCGCCGTCACCGTCGGCCTGGAGATCCTGCGGCTGCGCGGCGCAAGCCAAGGCCATGCCATCCCATCCGAGACCGCGCTTTCGATTGCCAACTTCCTGAGGGGGCTGGCGCGCGAACTGCTCTTCCGCGCCCCCGGGGATCCCCAGACCTCGACCGTCGCCGTCGCCCGCCAATATGCGGCTGGCATCGCCCAAAGAGACGGTTCTGGTGAGATGCTGCAGATCGCAGCATCCCTGCGAATCATCGCCGCGGCGATGGAGGATTTTCCGGATTTCTTCGCAAGGGATAAAGGTTAAGCGGCAGCGATCGCCAGCGCGTGGCCCCGCGCGTTCTCGCGCAGCGCATCGAGATGGATCGACTTGACCAAGGCGGCGAGATCGCCTTCGGCGGATTGCCCGCCCACTTCCTTGAGCATCAGCCAGCTGACCTCCTGCACACCGGCGACGCGCTTGCCGTTGGCGACCTCGCGCCAGATCTTCAGCGCGCGCAGGATGATGGCATGCGTGGCGGCGGCGAGGCCGGCGCTGCGGAACAACGCCTGCAAGGCGACATCGTGCCCGCCGGCCAGCAGCGCCCTCACCCGTTGTTCGGACTGCTGGCTGAGCGCGACCAGTGCCGAGCCGAAGAAATCGACCTTGCCATGCGCGATGGTGCGGATGAGGAAGCTCGCGGTGAGATCGCCACGCAGCCTGAGATGCTCGATCAGTGCAGCATGTTCTTCTTGGCGCGTGCCCTCGATCAGCGTCACCGAGGCCTTGACGCAGGCGTCGCGCATGACGCGGTCGGCTCGCGCCGCGCCCATCAATGCCATCACCAGCGGCGACGTTTTCAGCATCTCTCCGAGCTTGACGAGCAGCATATGCCGGCAGTCGGCCGGCAGGCGGGCATCCGATATCAGCGCCTCGCGCACCAAAGGCGCATGGCCGTGACGTTCGGCCATGCGGCGGAAGCTGAGCGAAGCGATGTCGGCGCCGCTGTTGGCGAGCAGCACGGCGCAGGCCTCCGCCTCGCCGATCTCGGCGATGGCCGCCGACACCGCCATCGAGACGAGCGGCCGGTCGGCGATCAATTTTTGCGTCGCCTCCGGACTTGAGGCCACGCGGTTGATGAGATCGGCGTCGGTAAGCAGCGGCGAGCGCGCCAGCACCACGCCGGCGACTTCCGGCTGGTCGGAGGCCAGCACGCTGATGATCTGCAACGGCGCGTGGTGGCTCATGGACAACGCCTCGGCCATCGCCAGACGCACCTTCGACGAGGCATCGTCGAGCAACAGCGTCAGCGCCGCCTCGGCGGCGCAACGGTCCTCGAATGGCAGGTCGGAATTGACATAGGCTCGGGCCAACGCGCTGGCCGCGGCGGCGCGCTCCGACACCCTGGCCGTGTAGATCCATTTCAGGAAATGCGAAACAACAACCATGTCCGCCTGCTTACGCCCCTTGCCAGAATGTTTCCGGCCCCGGTCAGGACCGTAGGCAGAAATGGTTTACGAACGGTTCACCATGTTCATTAACTGGCTTGCGAGCGTGATTTGCAGCGCCTATCAACCGTTAGACAGCGGAGGAGAGAGAAAATGGCCGGACTTTATCTCGAAGAGTTCATCGTCGGCCATGTCTTCCAGCACACGCTGCGCAAGACCGTCACCGAAAGCGACAACATGCTGTTTTCAGTGATGACCCTGAACCCGCAGCCGCTGCATATCGACTTCGACTTTGCCGCCAAGAGCGAATGGGGCAAGCCGCTGGTCAATTCGCTGTTCACGCTCGGGCTGATGATCGGCATTTCAGTCAACGACATCACCGTCGGCACCACGGTGGCCAATCTCGGCATGAAGGAAACCGTGTTTCCGCATCCCGTTTTCCATGGCGACACCATCCGGGTCGAGACGACAGTCATCTCGGTGCGGGAGTCGAAATCGAAACCCGATCGCGGCATCGTCGAATTCGAGCATCGCGCCTACAACCAGCATGGCGATCTCGTTGCCAAATGCACCAGGCAAGCGATGATGCTGAAGAAGGCGATCTGACGCATGCGTTCGCTGCTGTTCGTCCCCGGCGATTCCGAGAGGAAGCTGGAAAAGGGTTTTGGTGCCGGCGCCGACGTGGTCATCGTCGATCTTGAAGATTCCGTGGCGCCGCACAACAAGGCGCTGGCACGCGAGGTGGCGGCGCGCTTCATCGCCGAACGCAGGGTGCAAACCAGCTCGGCGATCTATGTCAGGGTCAACGACCTGTCGACGGGGCTGACGGATGACGATCTGGCGGCACTCGTTTCAGCCAAGCCCGACGGCATCATGCTGCCCAAGTCGAACAGCGGCCAGGATGTGCAGCACCTGTCGGCAAAGCTCAGGGTTCGCGAGGCTGAAAACGGCCTGGCCGACGGCGCGATCAAGATCCTGCCAATCATCACCGAAACGCCGGCAGGCGTGCTGGCGGCGGTGACCTATGCCGGGACGAGCGCGCGGCTTGCCGGTCTCACCTGGGGCGCGGAAGACCTGTCGGCGGCGATCGGCGCACGCATGGCCCGCGACGAACATGGCCGCTACACGGACGTGTTCCGTCACGCCCGCACCATGACAATACTTGCCGCTGGTGCGGCGGAGGTCGCGGCGATCGACACCGTCTTCCCGAATTTTCGCGACATGGCGGCCTTCCAAGCGGAATGCATGGAAGCCGAGCGCGATGGCTTCACCGGCAAGATGGCGATCCACCCCGATCAGGTGTCGGTCATCAACGCCGCCTTCACGCCGTCGGGCGAGGCGGTGAGACAATCGGCGGCAATCGTCGCCGCGTTCGCGGCAGCGGGAAATCCCGGCGTCGTCGGCATCGACGGCAAGATGTACGACCGCCCGCATCTGCGGCTGGCTGAACGACTGCTGGCGCGGGCAAAGGCGGCAGGTGTTTCGGCTTAGTCTCAGTCCCGCGCCAGCACGATGATCCGGTCCTCCGGCAGATAGGCCAGTGCCTCCGCCTTCAGCGGGTTGACGGTGACCCCGCCCAGCGCCCGCTGGTCGGCCCCTCCGGCGCGGATGCGCCGGTACCCTATGGCGATCTCGCCGCGCAACCGAGCCGATTCCGCTATCGTCCAGAAGGTTAACGGCCGGTCGATGGCGACATAGTCGCCGACCGGACGCATGTAGATTTCAGAGCCCTTCTCGTCGAGCAGGTCATCGAAAATCGCGGCGAGGTACTGATTCTCGGACGCCTGCGCCAGCATCAGGCTGACCAGCCTGTTGCTGACGACGAAATCGTCGGCCTTGGTCACCGCCGCAAGCTCTCGGTTGCGCACGTCGATCATCTCGCTGACGATGCTGATATGCATGCCGGCATCATCCGCGATCTTGCGCAGATGCAGCAGCGTCACCAGCGTGCGCGTATCGGCGGGTTGCGCTGCCATGGTTTCGCTGTAGCCGAGGACGAGCACGTGGTCGTAGGAAGGCACGTCCAGGCTTGCCAGCGCGGTGCTGCTCGACGTGTCGGTGACGCGACAGGAGACCGCCAGATTGTCGCCGACGACCGGCAGTTCGGCAACTTCCTGCTCGAGGCCCTGCGTGTTGGCGGCAATGGTCAGGATCGACCCAGGCGCGACGTAGCGCGACAGTTCATAGGTGATGATCGGACCGCGCCGGTTCCAGCCGAGGATCAGCGTGCGCTCCGGCTTCGCCTCGATGGGTCGCGGACCGAGGATCGCCGCCGCGTTGGTCTCGACCCGGGCACTTCCCAGCTTTATCGCGGCATCGTCCTCGGCGATGATAATGGCGCGCATGTCCTTGCCGATCACCAGCTCCGACGGCGGGTTGAGATTGACGCGCCCGCTGGGGTCGCAAAGCCCGATCAGCGTACAGTGCTCATATGCCATCACCGCCTCGCCGAAGGTCTTGCCGGTGAGGCCCGGCTGCTCGGTCGTGTAGATTTCACAGCCGTCGAAATCGAGCAGCTCCGAATAGACGCCGCTGAGACCCGACTGCCGGCTCGAATGCACGACGATGCGCGAGATCAGCTGGTCCGCCAGCACGAGTTGCACCTCGGTTCCGCCGACGACGCGTGCGACGTCGGCGTTCTTGCCATCGCGGATCTCGGCGGCGATGTTGTAAGGGTCGGTGCGCCGGCTCGGGTCGTTGACCAGCGCCAGCACCGTCTTGATGACCTGCGAATCCGGATCGTCGCCCTCCGGCGACAGCACGATGACCGACCGCGAGGTCTGCGGATTGACGATGGCCAGATCATAGAGATCGGTCGGGTCGCCGCTGCGGCAGATGATGCGCGTGTTGCCCAGTTTGCCAACCTTGGCCGCGATCTCGTCCTCCATCTCGACCTTGTCCATATTGGCCATGACGACGATGCGCGGTCGGCGGCGGCTGGCATTGGCAATGACGAGTTCGGAGATGACGTCGAAGATCGACGGCGACCAGTTGAGGATGATGGTGTGATCGGTCTCCAGCACCCGCGAACGGCCTTTGCGCAGTTCGTCGAGCTTGCTGTCGACGCCGGCGCTGAGCACGCCGATGAGGGCCGACACGACGAAGATGCCCGCAAGCGTGACGAAGAGCATAACGAGGCGGAAGGCCCAGCCTGTGTCACCGCCCATCGTGCCGGAATCGAGCGTGCGCATCAGCGATTCCCAGAACGCCTCGACAAAGTTCAGCGGCTCGCCGCCTTCCGGCGCGATGCGGGTCACGGCAAGGAAAGCCGCGGCGGCGATGATGATCAGCAGCGAAGCGACGGCGAGCCAGCCGATCAGCGCGATCGGACCGGCGGCCATGCTCTTGTCGAACCCATAGCGCAGCCGGGTTCCCAGCGAGTCTCGTTTCTTCATGTCGCCCGCGCCCCGCAATATCCCCAAGGTCGATGCGCAACCCCTACGCATCGCCGAAGCCGCTCTCTTAGCCTGTGTTCAGATAAAGGGGAATCGCTTTCGCGTGCTCACGGTCATGGAATCCGCCGACGCGCCGGATGGCGACCGAACCAGGGTTAGTCCTTGTCCCAGCGCGGCCGGCGCATCGAAAACACCTCGCCGACGCTGGCATAGTCCATATAGCCGAGTCGGGCGACATTGCCGGCTTTGGTGATGTCGAACAGACCGTCCTTCAGGAAGGCGTCGTCGATGTATACGCCGACCACTTCACCGGCGACGACGACGGCACTTGTCGACGATCCGTCCAGAGCCTTTGGCCGAAAGATCTCCGTCACCCGGCATTCGAGCGCTGCCGGCGCTGCCGCCACGCGCGGCGGCGCGACCAGGCGCGACGGCGCCATGGCAAGATCGGCATAGACGAACTCATTGACGCCGCGCGGTGCGCTGACGGATGTGCGGTTCATCTTCTCCGCAAGATCGCGGCTGACGAGATTGGCGACGAACTCACCGGTTTCCTGGGCAAAGGAGGCGCTGTCCTTCTCGCCTTCGGAGGAGAACCAGACGATGAACGGCCGCGTCGAAACGGCGTTGAAGAAGGAGTATGGCGCGAGGTTGACCTCACCAGCCTTATTCAGTGTCGAAATCCAGCCGATCGGACGCGGCGCCACGATCGCCTTCGAAGGGTCGTGCGGCAGGCCGTGGCCCTTTGAAGGTTCGTAGAACATTCAGCCCGCCCACGGCCCGGCATAATCGCCGTAAAGCTTTGCCGGATCGGGCCGGGGCCGCTCCGGCGCCGGGCCGGCATAGGAGCCGATATGGATAAAGCCGATGACCCGCTCCTGCGGCGCCAGCCCCAGCAGCGCCCTGCCCTCCGGCACATCCGAATACCAGTTGCTGATCATGTTGGTGCCATAACCCAGCGCGTTGGCTGCAATCATCAGGTTCATCGCCGCCATGCCGCCCGAGAGGAACATTTCCCATTGCGGGATTTTGGGATTCTCCCTGGGGATAGACACGACACCGATCACCAGCGGCGCACGCGAAAACCGAGCCAGTTCCTGGTTGCGACGGCCCTCCGGCAAGGGGCCCTCCCGCTGCTCGGCAAGGGCCGCCAGTTGCCTGCCGATCTCGATACGAGCGTCGCCACGATAGAGGATGAAACGCCAAGGCTCCAGTCGCCCATGGTCGGGTACCCGCGAGGCAGCAGTGATCATCGTCGCGATCTCCGCATCGCTCGGCGCCGGCTCCTTCAGATCAGGGATCGGTGCGGAGTTTCGGGTCAGCAGGAAGTCGATGATCGGCGACGCCATGGGCGCAAGTCTCCTAGACACTCTGTTTTGAGCTGAAGCGCACCATCGGGAATTCGGGCGGCTCGGGCATTGGCGCGGAATACGCCGGACGAAGAGTCGTGTCGACCGGACTCTTAAGCCTTGAAATTGCCACCGCCATGGGCTTCAACGCAAGGCATGTTTGAGGGGACTGTCCGTCTTTTCCTGGTCTGGCTCGGCGCCCTGCTGTTCATGGCGCCGGTTTCGTTCGCCATGGCGCAGAACGTCGACGGCGTCAGCGACCTGAAGCTTCCGGGAATTTCGAGCTACGCGACGCCGAAAGGTGAGACATCGCTGGCGCTGAGCGGAGGCGGCGCCATCACACTGTCCGCCCAGTTGACCGACAAGGGCGCCGACATCACGCGCGGCATCGTCTGGCGGGTCTTCAAGCCCGAAGCCGTCAACGGCAAATTGCCGATGGTCGCCTCCGCCCACGGCGGCACCGCCGTCTTCCAGCTCGAGCCTGGCAGCTATCTGGTTCATGCCTCCTACGGCCGGGCCGGCGCCACCAAGCGCATCACTGTCGGCAAGGACGCCAAGCGTGAGAGCCTCGTCCTCGACGCCGGCGGCCTCAAGCTCGACGCGGTGCTGTCCGGCGGCGTGCGCATTCCGCCGAAGAAGCTGCGCTTTTCGATCTACGAGGGCACCGCCGAGGCCAATGGCGACCGCGCACTGATCATTCCCGATGTCGAGCCCAACAGTGTCGTGCGGCTCAACGCTGGCATCTATCACGTCGTCTCGACCTATGGCGCGGTCAACGCGGTCATTCGCTCCGACATCCGCGTCGAGGCCGGCAAGCTGACCGAAGCCACCGTCGAGCACCACGCCGCCGAGATCACGATGAAGCTGGTGCGCGAAACCGGTGGCGAGGCGATCGCCGATACGTCCTGGTCGCTGCTCAACGAATCCGGTGATCCGATCAAGGAAACCGTCGGCGCCTTCGCCTCGATGGTGCTGGCCGAGGGCGACTACACCATCATCGCCAAGAATCGCGACCGCATCTATCAGAAGGATTTTACGGTCGTGGCCGGCCAGAACCAGGAGATCGAGGTCCTGGCCACCGAGGCCGCGGCGATGGATCCTGAAGAAGGCGCGGACTAACCTTCCTCATCAGATTTCCTGTTTTCAGGCTGCCATCTTGGTCCGCGCCGGCAGGAACGGAAGCCGGCGGCGCGCCACGACTGGCGCCAGGTCGAACACGCCGCGATAGAGGCGGTCGAGCAACGCCCTGCGGTCGCGCAACGGCTCCAGCTCGTTCCAGCTCAGCACATCGCCGACGCGCACCTCGATCGCCTTGCCGGACAGCCGCGCGAATTCGTGGATGAGCAGCGACGTGCGCAATGTCAGCGAGGCCTTGCCGACGAACTTGGCCACCCGGCCGTCACGCTCTGCCATATTCATCGGCCCGCTGACCAGATGGAACAGCCTGCCGTTCTGCCCGGAAAAATGCATCGGAATGACCGACGCCCTGGCGTCCTGGACGAGACGGGCCGGAAACATCTTCCACGGCAAGTCGCGCGCCCGGCCAAAGCCCTTCGGCGCGGTGGCGACGCCGCCGGCCGGAAACACCACGATGGTAACGCCCTCTTTCAGCAGCCGCACCGCTTCATGGCGCACGGCCATGTTGTTCTTCAGCGCGTCCTTGGTCTCGGAAAAGTCGATCGGCAGCGAGTAAGGCTCCATCTCGCGGATCTTGAGCAAGTCCTTGTGGATCATCACCCGGAACGGCCGCCCGAGCTGCTCCACCAGCGACAGCACGGCAATGCCGTCACCAATGCCGAACGGATGATTGGCGACGATCACCAGCGGGGTATCCGGCAATTGCGCTGGCGGCCATTGATCTGATGTCCGCACCCGGACGTCGATCAGGTCGAGCATGCGGCCGAACACGCGTTCGCCTGATGGCACGACCTGGCGGCGCCAGAAATCATAAAGCGCGGTGTAGCGGTCGCGGCCCGACAAGCCTTCAACCGAATGAATGAACCAGCGCGTCAGCGCCGGCTGGCGCGGATTGGCATAGGAAAGCTCGGGAAAGGGTCGTTCGCGCAATTTCAGCTTGAGCATAGGGGCTCGTTACAAGGTCGGCGTGACAGGGATATGAAAATGGCGGTGGATCGCTCCACCGCCATGTCGTCTGGAACTATGCCGATCAGGCCGCGCGTTTGCGCCTGCGGTCGGGTGTAACAGCCTCTTCGGTCAACTGCGCGATCGCCTGGTCGAGGCCAAGCGATTCCTGGTCGCGTGAGCCCAGCCGGCGCATGTTGACCGTCTGCTCCTCCGCCTCACGCTTGCCGCAGACGAGGATGACCGGAACCTTGGCCAGAGAGTGCTCGCGGACCTTGTAGTTGATCTTCTCGTTGCGCAGATCCGCTTCCGCCAACAGCCCTGCGGCCTTCAGCCGTGCCACCACCTCGGTCGCATAGCCGTCGGCGTCGGACGTGATCGTCGCCACCACCACCTGCAGCGGCGCGAACCACAGCGGGAAATGGCCGGAGTAGTGCTCGATCAGGATGCCGAGGAAGCGCTCCATCGAACCGCAGATGGCGCGGTGCACCATCACAGGCTGCTTCTTCTCGGAATCCGAGCCGATATAGAAGGCGCCAAAGCGTTCCGGCAGGTTGAAGTCGACCTGCGTCGTGCCACACTGCCATTCGCGGCCGATAGCATCCTTGAGCACATACTCGAATTTCGGCCCGTAGAAGGCGCCCTCGCCCGGATTGATCGAGGTCTTGATCCGATTGCCGGACCTTGCCCTGATCGTCTCCAGCACGTTGCCCATGATTGCCTCGGCGTGGTCCCACGCCTCGTCGGTGCCGACGCGCTTGTCCGGCCGTGTCGACAGCTTGACGCTGACTTCTTCAAAACCGAAATCGGCATAGGTCGACAGGATCAAATCGTTGATGCGCAGGCATTCCGCTGCCAGCTGTTCCTCGGTGCAGAAGATGTGCGCATCGTCCTGCGTGAAGCCGCGCACGCGCATCAGCCCGTGCAGTGCTCCGGACGGCTCGTAACGGTGCACATTGCCGAATTCTGCAAGCTTTACGGGTAGATCGCGATAGGACTTCAACCCATGCTTGAATATCTGCACATGGCCCGGACAGTTCATCGGCTTCAGCGCGAAGACGCGGTCGTCATCGGTGTCGTCGCCGGCGACCGTCACCTTGAACATGGCGTCGCGATACCAACCCCAGTGGCCTGACGTCTCCCACAGGCTCTTGTCGAGAACCTGCGGTGCGTTGACTTCCTGATAGCCCTGCTCATCGAGGCGGCGGCGCATGTAGTTGACCAGGTTCTGGAACATCTTCCAGCCCTTGGCGTGCCAGAAGACGACGCCCGGCCCCTCTTCCTGGAAATGGAACAGGTCCATCTCGCGGCCGATCTTCCTGTGGTCGCGCTTCTCGGCCTCCTCCAGCATCGTCTGGTAGGCTTCGAGCTGCGCCTGGTCGGCCCAGGCCGTGCCGTAGATGCGGGTCAGCATCGGGTTGTTCGAGTCACCACGCCAATAGGCGCCGGCTACCTTCATCAGTTTGAAGGCGTTGCCGATCTGCCCGGTCGAGGCCATGTGCGGGCCACGGCAAAGATCGAACCAGTCGCCTTGCGCATAGATCTTGAGGTCCTGATCCTCGGGAATGGCGTCGATCAGCTCCAGCTTGTAGCGTTCGCCCTTGTCGGCAAACACTTTTTTCGCCTTGTCGCGCGACCAGACCTCTTTGGTGAACGGCTTGTTGCGCGCAATGATTTCGCGCATCTTCTTCTCGATCACCGGAAAATCGTCAGGCGTGAACGGCTCGTTGCGGGCAAAGTCGTAGTAGAACCCGTTCTCGATCACCGGCCCGATGGTCACCTGCGTTCCCGGCCATATCTCCTGCACGGCTTCCGCCAGCACGTGTGCTGTGTCGTGGCGGATCAGTTCCAGCGCGCGCGGATCATCGCGGGTGACGATCTCGACCTTGCCGGACTTACCCAGCGGGTCACTGAGGTCGCGCACGGTCCCGTCGATGGCGTAGGCGACGGCCTTCTTGGCCAGGGACTTCGAAATCGATTCGGCCAGGCCAGCACCGGTCATCGCCGCGTCGTATTCGCGCACGGAGCCATCGGGAAATGTCAGGGAAACGGAATTCAGCATGTGTATCTCCTATCCAGTCCCGCAAACGAGCGCGGGTGGTTAAAATGCATGTCGCCCAAAAGTGTATGGCGGTTTTGGGGTTAGGACATGCATAGGGAAAAGCCGGATGCGTCCGGCGGCGGCTGTCTTTTATGGACAGATTCCGCCGCCGTAAAGCCCGGCTCAGGTGTCAGGCCTTCATTTGATGAGCAGCGGCAGATCCTTCAGGAACGCGGCCCGGGTCTTGAGGCCCTTCGGCATATCGGTGCGGTTGGTGTCGACGACAAGCCGCGCAAAGACGATCTGGCGGCCATCCTTGTTCGCCCAGCCGACGAACCAGCCGAGCGAGCGCTTGTCCTGGACCTTGTCGGCGTCGTTGCGCAGCCTGGTGCTGCCGGTCTTGCCTTGCACCGTCCAGCCTCCGGCCTGGAAGGTCGGGATGATGGCCGATGTCATGTCGTAGGCCTTGGCCGAGACAGGCAGCTTGCGGTCCAGCAGCTTGCGCAGGAAATCGACCTGTTCGACCGGCGTGATCTTGAGCGAGGAATTCACCCAGGACTGGGTGAGACCATCATTCTTGCCGGGGTTGCCGGAAACATCGGCGTTGCCGTAGTCGAATTTCGAGACGTAGCCGGCAAAACTCTGCTGCCCGAGCCGGCGGGTGATTTCCCGGGAGAACCACAGGATCGAATCCCGCTCCCAGACCACCGGGTCAACTGTCTTCTGATCCCGCTTCACCGCGTTGAATTCAGGCTTGTAATCCCAGCTCGGCGTGTGCTCGTCGTTCAGGATCCCGCTGTCATAACCGATCAGCGACAGCGGCACCTTGAACGTCGAAGCCGGGCTGAACCTCTGGTCGCAAACCCCATCTTGGTAGAGCGTCTTGCCGCTCGCCGCGTCAGCGATCACCGTGCATTCGACGTCCTTCAGCGGCGCCGATTGCGCGCGCAACGGAAATCCCAGCAGCCATGCGAGCAGGAACAGGATTCCGGCAAAGATGAAGGGAAGACGGTCGAAATTGCGCATTTTCTGCTCGCTCCAGAAGGGGGTTCGCGAGCGGCTTAGCGAGGTCTCTTGTCTCGATTTTGTCTCAAATGCGCAGTCTTTGTGCAGGCTTGCGTTAACCCTACCAGATCGTAAACGCGCAGTGCCGCCGGGAGATGACCGGCGCTATAAGCCCTGCGCTTCGCCGCGCTTGCTGCCGATCCGCCAGTATCGCCAAGGCATGAACCAGACGTAGCGCTCCGCCAAGGCTTCCGGCACGCGGTCGATGCCGTGCGTGCCGAATGGCCCGCAGCGCAGCACGCGGAAAAACCCCATCCAGCCGCCGGCCCACAAGCCATGGCGGGCGATCGCCTCATGCGCATACTCCGAACAGGTCGGCAGATGCCGGCAGGAATTGCCGACAAAGCCGGACAGCGTCAGCTGATAAAGGCGAACGAGCGACGTACCGAGCAGACGGCCGGGCGTCTTGCGCCACGGGCCGGGCCAGTTGCGGCCGCGCCCCGACGGTTTGGCAATATGGGCATGCCCATGCGGATCCACCGCGGTCTCCGTATCACGTTCCAGCTCGATAGATGTGGGCTTCGGCGGAAGAACGCAATCCCCGCCTGTCTGCCTGTCGTCATGGGCGGGAACGGCGAAACGGCTGCCTGTCGACCGAAGGCGTCCAGCAGCCGGGGCTGGCCGGCTCTTCGCCGCGCTTTCCATGCTGTCTTTCGTTACGCCATTGGAACGTCGCGATCCGCATGACATCGCCGAAGATGCTCAGGAACTGGATCATGGTCGTATCTCCTTTGACGCGATTAGACCGCCGCTGGCCTTCGCCTTCAAACGAGTATAATTTCCACTTCGGATAATCCTGGGTTATGCGAATGAAGCGCGGACGCTTGCCGCTGACGGCATTGAGAAGCTTCGAGGCGGCTGGCCGACATCTGAGCTTCAGCAGGGCCGCCGAGGAGCTTTTCGTCTCGCAGGCGGCGATCAGCCGGCAGATCCGCGAGCTCGAAATCTTTCTGCGACAACCCCTGTTCGAACGTCACCATCGCCGCGTCGAGCTGACGGATGCAGGTCAGCGTCTGCTGGATCAGCTCGTTAGAAGTTTCGACGCCATCGACACCTTGCTTGGGGAACTGGTGGCGACGCCGATGCAGTCCGTGGTTCGCGTCAGTGTCGAGCCGTCGCTTGCATCCGTGTGGCTGGTGCCCCGGCTCAATCGATTTCGCCAATTGCGGCCCGATATCGACGTCTCTCTCGAAGTCGACCCAAGGCTGATCGAGTTCCGCAGCGATCAGCCCGAACTCGCCTTGCGCTTCAGCGCACATGCTACCTCGTGGCCGCGCAGCCAGGCTGAGCGGCTTGCCTCGACAGTCGATTCGCCGGTTCTGTCGCCGGCGCTGCTAGCTTCTGGCCCTGCCCTCGAGAGGCCGATCGATCTTGGTCGCTATACACTTTTGCATGAGGAGAACCGTCAGGGCTGGGCGCGCTGGTTCGAAGCAGCTGGCGTGCCAGCCGACGCCGTGCCCGCGCGCGGTCCGATGCTGGCGGACGCGTCGCTTTCAAAGCAGGCCGCCCTGCTCGGACATGGCGTGGCGCTTGGCGATCTCTTGCAGATCGGCGGGGAAATCAAATCCGGCATGCTGGTCAAGCCGTTCGACATCGACGTCGCATCCGGCGCCTACTGGCTGGTGGCCAGAAGCTTGCGCGATCTTTCTGAACCTGCCGCCGCGTTCGCCGACTGGGTACGCGGCGAATTTGCCGAAAGCAGACGTGCTCTGTAACGGTCGGTTATCGGCCCTCAGGCCGCTTCTTCGGCGCGCCTCTTCTCGATCTGGCCGATCGCGTCGACCACGGCATCGAAAGTCAGCATGGTTGAGGCATGACGGGCCTTGTAGTCGCGCACCGGCTCCAGATACTTCAAGTCGGCGAAGCGGCCGTCCGGCGGGGCGCCATTTTCCTTCAGCATCTTCAGCATGGTGTCGCGCACCGCGCGCAATTCCTCGGCGCTCGCGCCGACGACATGCTGCGCCATGATCGAGGATGACGCCTGGCCGAGCGCGCAGGCCTTCACGTCATGGGCAAAGTCCGTAACCACGCCATCGCGCATCTTGAGGTCGACGGTGACGGTCGAGCCGCACAGCTTGGAATGCGCCTTGGCGGTCGCGTCGGGATGATCGAGGCGGCCGATGCGGGCGATGTTTCCGGCAAAACCGAGAATTTTCGCATTGTAGACGTCGTTTATCATAATTTTCCAATCCGTCGCCGCCAAGCGAACAGCGATTGCCGCTGTCGTGTCTTCCTTTCGCTCATCATGACCATATATAATGCTGGCAGTCCGGTATCGACAAGACAACGAAAGTCAGTGTCCTTGCCGGGAAGTTCACGCCACTTGCGGGGCTGGAAACGGGGCGAGTTTCCGACACCGAAAGGTCGTGGTCCGTTCAACTCGTTCCTCCACCGAGAGGGACTACGGGAGACGCCTTTTTATGGATGCCGTCATCAAGAAACTCATGCCCCAGTCAGCCTATATGGAGAAGCCGGTTACCGACCGGCCGAGCGAAGCCGAAGTCGAGGCCGCCGTGCGCACGCTTTTGCGCTGGACCGGCGACAATCCGGACCGCGAAGGGCTGATCGACACGCCCAAGCGCGTGGCCAAGGCCTATCGCGAAATGTTCGGTGGCTACGACATGTGCCCGGCCGAAGAACTCGGCCGCACCTTTGAGGAGGTCGCCGGCTACGATGACCTGGTCATCGTCAAGGACATAACCTTCCATTCGCATTGTGAGCACCACATGGTGCCGATCATCGGCAAGGCGCATGTCGGCTATCTGCCGGACGGCAAGGTTGTCGGCTTGTCCAAGATCGCGCGTGTCGTCGACATCTTCGCCCACCGCCTGCAGACGCAGGAGGCCCTGACGGCGCAGATCGCCGGCGTCATCCAGGACGTGCTCAATCCGCGCGGCGTCGCCGTTATGATCGAGGCCGAGCACATGTGCATGGCCATGCGCGGCATCCGCAAGCAGGGTTCAACCACACTGACCTCGACCTTCACCGGTGTCTTCAAGGACACGCCCGAAGAGCAGGTCCGTTTCGTCACCATGGTGCGCGGCGGTGGGGTCTGATAGCCCCACCGACTTCGCTGGGCCATGATCCCGAAAAGTGGAAACCGGTTTTCTCGGACAAACGGAAGCCGTTTGCCCAGAGATCATGGTCAAACAGGAAAATAGACCGGCGATGTTGGCACTGGAATTCCCGAAAGCTCCGTCAGACAAGAAAACGCTCGAGGAAGGCGCGGTGTTTTCACCGCGCTTCGACGCTGCCGGTCTCGTCACTGTCGTCGTCACCGACGCCCAGGACGGCATGTTGTTGATGGTTGCGCACATGAATGCGCAGGCGCTGGCGCTGACGCTGGAGACAGGCATCGCCCACTACTGGTCGCGCTCCCGCAACGCGCTTTGGAAAAAGGGCGAAACATCAGGCAATTTCCAGCATGTTGTCGAGATGCGGACCGATTGCGACCAGGATGCATTGTGGCTGCGCGTCAAAGTGTTGGGCCACGACGCAACCTGTCACACCGGTCGGCGTTCATGCTTTTATCGGACGGTGGGGCTGGTCGATGGCAAGGGGACGCTTGCTGACGACGGCAGCAAACCGCTGTTCGATGCGGAAAACACGTATCGGAAGCCTTTGTGAACCATTCAATATTCACAAACCACTCATGTTCACTATTCTCAAACGTACTTCCTGTAGAAGGGGAGTGGGACAAGGGAGATTATGATGCTCGAGTGGGCGTCATTGCGTAACAGATCAGATGTCAGGGAGGCCAATGGCCTGTCCTCGTCAGGCGGCGCGTCCGAAACGAAACCTCCGAAGAAAACAGGCATTTCCCTCGCCTTGGGCGGCGGTTGCGCCCGCGGCTGGGCGCATATCGGCGTGCTGCGCGCGCTCGACGAAGCCGGTATCGAAGTGTCGATGATCGCCGGCACCTCGATCGGCGCGCTGGTCGGCGGCTGCTATCTCGCCGGCAAACTGGACGAACTGGAAGAATTCGCCCGCAGCCTGACCAAGCGACGCATCTTCGGCCTGCTCGATCTCAACCTGCGCGGCAGCGGCCTGTTCGGCGGCATGAAGCTTGACGCCCGGCTGCGCGAGCACATGGCCGGTATTCGTTTCGAGGACCTGGCCAAGCCGTTCGTCGCAGTCACGTCGGAAATCCGCACCGGCCACGAAATCTGGCTGTCGAGTGGCTCGCTGATCACCGCCATGCGCGCTTCCTACGCGCTGCCCGGCGTGTTCGAGCCGGTGAATTGCAACGGCCGCGTGCTGGTCGACGGCGCCCTGGTCAACCCGGTGCCGGTTTCGGTCTGCCGCGCCTATGAGCAGCCGCTCGTGGTGGCGGTCAACCTTCACTACGACCTGTTCGGGCGCGCCGCGGTGATAAAACACAGCGCCGGCGAACTGGTCATCGAAAAGGACGCGCCGAGGCCCGGCCAGGTCGACGCCGAACACCAGTCGCATCAGACGCGGCTCGGCATCACCGGCGTCATGGTCGAGGCCTTCAACATCATTCAGGACCGCATTTCGCGCGCCAGGCTTGCCGGTGACCCGCCCGATATGTCGCTACAGCCGAAGCTCAGCCATATCGGCCTGACCGAGTTCCACCGCGCCGACGAGGCGATCAACCTCGGCTATCAGGCGACGATGGCCCAGATCGGTGAGTTGACCCGGCTGCAGTCCGTTTTGGCTTAGTCTTAGGCTGCGAGATGACAGCCCAGTGCGGACCGGCATCTCGCGCCTGTCGCAGTTAGACGGGGTCTTTGATCCGAGACTTTGCAGCCCGGGGACTTGGCAAAATCTTTACATCGACCTTGGCCTGGTGTTTTCCCTTGATCATGTCGAGAAACCGTTCAACTTGCGCGCCTGGTAGGCGTTGAACATCGGACACGGTGAGTGGTCCGAGCATACCGGTGCCCTCCGAAGTCTCTCCGCCACTGGCCGGATTCTCGATCCAGACATTCGCCACCAACGGCACGGAAAGATGGGCTATCAATTGGGCGTTTCCTCGAATGTCGTCGCCCTTGCCATCGATTTTGATTTGGCACCAGGACAGCACCGAACCTGCAATGCCCGGCCTGGTCGAAATATCGATCCAATCATGGTTTTCACCACCTATCGACTCCGAGTAGTCCGCTTGCCTGAAACCCGCTCCGAGTGAATTGAAGGTCATACCGTTGTCCAATTGGATCGTGGCAACCGCGCGGGCACTCAGGTGGGTGTAGTCCTTCGAACCCTCACTGATGGTGTAGTCCACGTATACTTGTATTTCTCGACCTCCTGCCGCCGGAGCGGGCATATCGGTCTTGACGGTGACGACGGTCCGCCGACCTCCCTTGGTGTTGACGTCTTCGTCACCAGGCCCGTCGGAACTCATTCTGGTTATCGAGATCTCCGCTTGGGCGTATAGAAACACTTGTTTCTCGGGCATCGTCTTACTCCTTCACATGGTGGTCCACGTCCCGGAGCACATTCTAAGTCCCTCGGCCGCACCGGACAGTCGGCATATGCCGACCGTCTGCGCATTTTTCTTACGCGCGCGCCGCATCGACAATGCGAAACTGCACCGTGCGGTCGCCGTTCCAGTAATTGCCCGACAGCGAACCGGCGACGTGGATTGTCTTGCCCCGGCTCTTGAACAGGAATTCGCCAAGCGCGGTATCGACGGCGCGAAAGGCGATCGCCTGGATGCGGCCGCCGCTTTCCGATTGCAGCTCGACGCGGATGTGATTGGTGCCGACCGGCCTGGCGTCCGCCAGCCGATGGCGCGGCAGCGCGAAAACGGGTGCTGCATGCCCGGCGCCGAAGGGTCCGGCCTTTTCGAGCGCGTCGAGAAGTCCGAGCGTCGCGCCTTCGGCGGCAAGCGCGCCGTCGATCGCCAGGCTTTCCTCGCCTTGCAGCCGGAACACATCGGCCGCCGCCCGCTCTTCGAAAAACGCCCTGAGCTCGCCAAGCTTCGCCCGCTCCACGGTGATGCCCGCCGCCATGCCATGGCCGCCGCCCTTGACGATCAGCCCGGCATCGGCCGCCTCGCGCACCAGACGGCCGAGGTCGAAACCCGACACTGAGCGGCCCGAACCGGTGCCGACGCCGTTGGCGTTGAAGGCGATGGCGAAGGCCGGCCGCCGCGCATGGTCCTTCAGCCGTGAGGCGAGCAGGCCGACAATGCCCGGATGCCAGTTGTTGCTGGCGGTGACGACGATGGCCGGACCATTGCCGCCGGCAAGCTCGGCATCGGCCTCGGCGCGCGCTGCCGCGAGCATCTCCTGCTCCATCAGCTGCCGTTCCTGGTTGAGCCGGTCGAGCGTCTCGGCAATGGTGCGCGCTTCGACCGGATCGTCGGTCGCAAGCAGCCGGCTGCCAAGTGCGGCATCGCCTATGCGCCCGCCGGCATTGATGCGCGGGCCGATCAGATAGGCCAGATGGAAAGTGCTGATCGGCTCGCCGATGCGCGACACCCGTGCCAGTGCCGCCAGCCCTTCATTCTTCTGCTGGCGCGCCATCTGCAGCCCCTTGACCACGAAGGCGCGGTTGACGCCGGTCAGCGGCACCACGTCACAGACGGTGGCCAGTGCCACGATATCAAGCAGCGAAAGCAGGTCCGGCGGTGCGGCATCGGCCATGCGGCCGCGCAGGATCTTGGCCGTCTGCACAAGGGCGAGGAAGACCACGCCAGCGGCACAGAGATGACCCTGCCCGGAAAGATCGTCGTCGCGATTGGGATTGACGACGGCGATTGCCGCCGGCAAGGCACCGCCGACCTGGTGGTGGTCGAGCACGACGACATCGGCCCCGGCCTCGTTGGCTGCATCGACGGAAACGGCGCTGTTGGTGCCACAATCGACAGTGACGATCAGCGTCGCGCCACGCGAAACAAGTTCGCGCATGGCGTCGGGGTTGGGGCCATAGCCCTCGAAAATACGATCCGGGATGTAGATTTCCGACGGCACCGAGAAATGCGCAAGGAACCGCTTCAGCAAGGCCGACGAGGCGGCGCCGTCGACATCATAGTCACCGAAGATCGCCACTTTTTCCCTGGCCATAACCGCGGCGGCGATGCGGGCCGCCGCCCTGTCCATGTCGGTCAGCGATGCCGGATCCGGCAGAAGATCGCGGATCGTCGGATCGAGAAATCGCTCGGTCTGCTCAGCGGTGACGCCACGACCGGCAAGCACCCGCGCGACGACGTCAGGCACGCCATGGCCCTGCGCGATAGCGAGCGCGATCATGTCCTGCCGCTCGGTCAGCCGGTGCTCCCAGGAGACTCCGGTAGCCGACTGCCTGACATCGAGGAAGAGGCGTTTTTCGCCGGTCATACGCTTTGCCAACTCATGATTGGCCGCACGATAGTGCATGTCGCCCAAAAGTGTGCAGCGGTTTTGGGAAACAACAACCCAAAGCGCGTCGCGTGAACGCGATGCGCTTCAGGCCAAAGGCAGGCAAAGCCAAGCGGTTCACGGGTGTGCGCCGTCGCGGATGATGTCAAGAAAACTACGCTTTCCGCTTTTCAGCCTGACGCCGAAGCCATTCGTCGGCCGCATCGCCCATCGTCTTGTCCGCACCGTCCTTGAGCCAGGCCATGAAAGGCCGGTCGAACCTGAACGCATCGCCGCATTCCCGGATGAGAAAGCGGCGCACGTTCTGGGTGTTGCGATAGGACTTCGTGATGGCGGTGGCGCGCGAAATCGTATCCGCGTGCCAGTCGAACGGTTTCATCGTCAAATCCTTGCAGCCAGCATCGGATGCGCCCGAATGGCTAACAATTGCAAGGTGGCTTCGCAAGCGAGCGTCAGAACTTATCCAGGTCCTGATGCCTGGCCTTGATCTCGCGCACCGTCCGCGACGACGAGCGCAGCACGATCGTGTGGGTGGTGATGTAATTGCGACCGAACTTGACGCCAGCCAGCATATTGCCGTCGGTGACACCGGTGGCCGCGAACAGCACATCGCCGCGCGCCATGTCCTCCGTCCGATAGACCCGTTTCGGATTGGAAATACCCATCTTTGCCGCGCGGGCGACCTTTTCCGGCGTGTCGAGGATCAGCCGGCCCTGCATCTGGCCACCGGTGCAACGCAGCGCGGCAGCAGCCAGCACGCCCTCGGGTGCGCCGCCAGTGCCGAGATAGATGTCGATGCCGGTTTCCTCCGGATCCGTGGTGTGGATGACGCCGGCGACATCGCCGTCGCCGATCAGCCGGATCGCGGCGCCCGTGGCGCGCACGGCATCGATCAGCTTGGCATGACGTGGCCGGTCGAGAATGCAGGTGGTGATGTCCGATATAGCGACGCCCTTGGCCCGGGCCAAACTGGCGATGTTCTCGGCCGGCGAGGCGTCGATGTCGATGACGCCGTCCGCATAGCCCGGGCCGATGGCGATCTTGTCCATGTAGACATCGGGTGCAAATAGCAGGCTGCCCTTCTCGGCGATAGCGATGACGGCGAGCGCATTGGGCAGGTTCTTGGCGCAGATCGTCGTGCCTTCGAGCGGATCGAGTGCGATATCGACGGCCGGACCTTTGCCCGATCCGACCTCCTCGCCGATATAGAGCATTGGTGCCTCGTCGCGCTCGCCCTCGCCGATCACCACCGTGCCCTTGATGGCAAGCCGGTTGAGCTCCTGGCGCATGGCATCGACGGCGACCTGGTCGGCCGCCTTTTCGTCGCCGCGCCCGCGCAGCCTAGCGGCCGCGACGGCGGCCCGTTCGGTGACGCGCACCAGTTCCATGGTGAGTATCCGGTCAAGACCGGCGACGATGTTCTGGGCCACATTCATCTGGTGATTTCCTCGTTGGCAATGCGGCCTCCCGCCGGAGGCGGGCCTGTTTTGTCAGGCGAGCATGACAACGGCAAGACCCGTCGAAAATTTTATCGAATAGTCAGCAATATCAATCGATTAAACACCATCTTGAAACGACGCCGGCCCGGTCGAAAGGAACCGGGCCGGCATGAGAAATTGAAGATCGATGCCCTTCGCGGCCTAGAAAACCGCAAGATATTTGAGCAGCGAAATGATGCCGATGATGATGACGATGACCTGGGCGATCTGCCTCATGCGGGCATCAAGCGGCAGGCGCTGAACCAGATAGAGAACGAGGATGATGACGAGGAATGTGATCAGGATGCTGATCAACGCGGATGAAGCCATGGTGCCCTCCTTAAAATGATGTTCTGAAAAGAGAAAAAATGGGCCGGCGAAAGCGGCCCTATCGCGCCGCGGTCAATACCAGCGGCGCGACGTATCGTTCGTCGACTGGCCAATGGCGAAGCCGGCCAAAAAGCCGAGCAGGCCGATCACGCCGACCAAGGCTGTCGTCGTACCGGGATTTTCGCGCGCGACTTCCGAAACAGCATGGGCCTGGCTGCGCAGCTGTTGGGCGGTGCGCGACGCGCGGGCCGCCGCCGTGTCGTAGAGATCGGAAGCCTGTTCGCTGGCGTCATCGAGCATCTCCGCGCTCCGCGCCGAAATGCTCTTGTTGATCTTGGTGATCTCCTTGCGCAGTTCGGCAATCTGCTTTTCCAGAGTCTTCTGGATATCGTCGATATGCGGGAGGTCGGATTTGTTGGTATCGGCCATAGAGCGGTTCCTTTGGTTGCTGACCAAGAGAACGGCGGCGGCGCGAATTCGTTCCGGCCGGGCGCGGCTGTTTGCCGTCCGGCCGGACCTCAATGCCTGCGAGATTCTTGTCCCACGCGACTACCGGGCGAGAAAACTACCCTGCCCGCTCGATGCGGATGACCTGCGGCTTGTCGGTCAGATGGCCGTCCTTGGTGATGCCGTCGACGGCCTTGCGCACGGCGGCCTCCGTCGTCTCGTGGGTGACGAGGATCACGGTCTTCTGCACGGCCGCCTCACCGCTGACCGCGTGCTGGACGATCGATTCCAGCGAAATGTCATTGTCGGCCATGCGCTTGGCTATTGCCGCAAACACGCCGATGCGATCATGCACGGTCAGCCGGATGAAGTAGCCGCCGGCATGGCTGCGCATCTGCGCCTTCTTGTAAGGTTTCAGCTCCTTCGCCGGCCGGCCGAAGACCGGACCGTGCTGGAAGCCGGGCCGGCTCTTGGCAATGTCGGCGATGTCGCCGATGACGGCCGAGGCGGTGGCGTTGCCGCCAGCACCGGGACCGGACAGCAGCAGCTCGCCCAGAATGTCGGTCTCGATCGCCACCGCATTGGTGACGCCATGCACCTGCGCGATGACCGAGGCGGTCGGCACCATGGTCGGATGCACCCGCTGCTCGATGCCGCTCTCGGTGCGCTGGGCGACACCAAGCAGCTTGATCCGGTAGCCAAGATCGCCGGCCGCGCGGATGTCGGCCTGGGTGATGTTGGAAATGCCTTCCATGTAGATGTCGTTGGCGGCGATCCTTGTGCCGAACGCAAGGCTGGTCAGGATCGACAGCTTGTGCGCGGTGTCGTGGCCCTCGATGTCGAAGGTCGGATCGGCCTCGGCATAACCCAGTCGCTGCGCGTCCTTCAGGCAGGCGTCGAACGAGATGCCCTCGGCCTCCATGCGGGTCAGGATATAGTTGCAGGTGCCGTTGAGGATGCCGAAGACGCGGGTGACCGAATTGCCGGCCATCGCCTCGCGCATCGTCTTGATGACCGGGATGCCGCCCGCCACAGCCGCCTCGTAGTTGAGCAGCACGCCCTTCTTCTCGGCGATCTCGGCCAGCGCCACGCCATGCTTGGCCAGCAGCGCCTTGTTGGCGGTGACGACGTGACGGCCGGCTTCGAGTGCCGCCTTCACCGATGAGCGCGCCGGCCCCTCGTCGCCGCCGATCAGTTCGACGAACACGTCGATTTCGGCGGTCTGGGCCATCTTGACCGGGTCGTCGAACCACTTTGCCGAGCTCAGATCGACACCGCGATCACGCTTGTGGTCGCGCGCCGAGACAGCGGTGACGATGACGTCACGACCACACTGGCGGGTCAGCTCCGCCGCCTTGTCGCGCAGCACGCGCGCCACCGACGCGCCAACCGTGCCGAGGCCGGCAATTCCAACACGCAATGCTTCAGCCATGGAAGGCAACGTCCCTCAAGTCAGATCGAAATGGTGTGCGGCAAACTTACCGGTGAGCGGAAAGCGGAACCACATTGTTGGGTTGCTTGGCGCTGGTCGACAGGAAGCGCTTGATGTTGCGCGCCGCCTGGCGGATCCGGTGCTCGTTCTCGACCAGCGCCAAGCGCACGAAATCGTCGCCATGTTCGCCGAAGCCGACACCGGGCGCCACTGCCACGTCGGCATGTTCGATGAGCAGCTTGGAGAATTCGAGCGAACCGAGATGCCTGAACGGCTCCGGGATCGGCGCCCAGGCAAACATCGACGCCGCCGGTGCCGGAATGGTCCAGCCGGCACGGCCGAAGGCATCGACCATCACGTCACGGCGCTTGTGATAGATATCGCGCACCTCAGCGATGTCGGCGCCGTCGCCGTTGAGCGCGTGTGCCGCCGCCACCTGGATCGGCGTGAAGGCGCCGTAGTCAAGATAGGATTTCACCCTGGTCAGCGCCGAGATCAGCCGCTCGTTGCCGACGGCGAAGCCCATGCGCCAGCCCGGCATCGAGAAGGTCTTCGACATCGAGGTGAACTCGACGCAGACGTCGATCGCTCCTGGAACCTGCAGCACCGAAGGCGGCGGATTGCCGTCGAAATAGATCTCCGAATAGGCAAGGTCAGACAGGATGATGATGTCGTTCTTCTTGGCGAAGGCGACCACGTCCTTGTAGAAATCGAGCGAGGCGACCAGCGCCGTCGGGTTCGACGGGTAGTTGAGGATCAGCGCCAGCGGCTTCGGGATCGAATGCTTGACACCGCGCTCGAGCGCCGGGATGAAGCCGTCGTCGGGCTCCACCTGCAGCGAGCGGATGACGCCGCCCGACATGATGAAGCCGAAGGCGTGGATCGGATAGGTCGGGTTCGGGCACAGGATCACGTCGCCCGGCGCCGTGATTGCCTGCGCCATGTTGGCGAAGCCTTCCTTCGAACCAAGCGTGGCCACCACTTGCGTATCGGGATTGAGCTTCACGCCGAAGCGCCTGCTATAGTAGGCGGCCTGGGCGCGGCGCAGGCCCGGAATGCCGCGCGACGAGGAATAGCGGTGCGTACGCGGATCGCGCACGACCTCGCACAGCTTGTCGACGATGGCCTTGGGCGTCGGCAGGTCCGGATTGCCCATGCCGAGGTCGATGATGTCGGCGCCGCGCGAACGGGCGCTGGCCTTGAGCCGGTTGACCTGCTCGAAGACGTAAGGCGGAAGCCGGCGAACCTTGTGAAATTCTTCCATGGCAGTTCCAGACAGAAAGGGGCCCAAGAAATCTAAGGCTATTGGGCGCGCGCTATATACTTATTTGCAGGTAGGGTCGAGGGCGGGGTCGCATTTGGCTTCGATCTGCTTCAGCGTTTCGGCGCCATGCCTCTTGGCGAGATCCGTCAGCGCGGCCTGGTTGGCGACCTTCGGGCCGCCGCCTTTTGCCGCCTGCGAATTCTCATCCGCCTTCAACTGCGCTAGCTTGGCGTTCTTCTCGGCTTCGGTAAACTGCGGCGCGGCCACTTGCGGCTTGATGTTCAGGTTCGGAAAGGTGCCGGTATCCTTCGGTCCCGTGCCCGCGGCGACAGGCGTCGGGCCATTCGTGTTGGCGCTCGAACACCCGGCAATCCCCATGAGGACGATCGCCGCGCCGATGCGGCAAAAACGTCCGGCGCCGAAAAAAACAGTCTCGCCAATATTAATCGTCATATTGTTTCCTTGGCAGCCGAGGTAGAGCGAGATTGGCCCGGTCGGATGTCCCATGTTAATATGTCAAGAAAAGGCCTCGGGAGGAACCCCGCCAACCATGTCCAAAACACCCGATTCGGGCAAAGCGGAAGATGACGAGCCTTCGACCGTCGAGCAATATCTGGTGAAGGACCCGGAACGCTTCGCCCTGAACATGGCGCGTATGATCGAGCAGGCCGGCAAAGCCGCTTCCGCCTGGGCCGAGCCGCGCGAAAAAGGCGAGGTGCGCGATCACGTCGCCGAGCCGGTCGTCGACATGGTGAAGACCTTCTCCAAGCTCAGCGAATACTGGCTTGCCGATCCGCAGCGCGCGCTGGAAGCGCAGACGCGGTTGTTCTCCGGCTACATGACGGTCTGGGCCAACGCCATTCAGCGCACCAGCAACGCTGCGGAAGCGACGGAAGACGCCGTCAAGCCGGAGCGCGGCGACAAGCGCTTCCTCGATCCCGAATGGGGCCGCAACGCCTTCTTCGATTTTCTCAAGCAGGCCTATCTCGTCACCTCGCGCTGGGCGGCCGATCTGGTCGAGCACGCCGAAGGCCTGGACGAGCACACCCGCCACAAGGCCGGCTTCTACGTCAAGCAGGTGTCCAACGCCATCTCGCCGTCGAATTTCATCCTGACCAATCCGGAGCTGTTTCGCGAAACCATCGCCTCGAACGGCGAGAACCTGGTGCGCGGCATGAAGATGCTGGCCGAGGACATCGCCGCCGGCAAGGGCGACCTGAAGCTGCGCCAGGCCGACTATTCACCCTTCGAGATCGGCAGGAACATCGCCACCACCCCTGGCAAGGTGGTTGGCCGCAGCGATGTCGCCGAGATCATCCAGTATGACCCGTCGACCGAGACGGTGCTCAAGCGGCCGCTGCTGATCTGCCCGCCATGGATCAACAAATTCTACATCCTTGATCTGAACCCGCAGAAATCCTTCATCCGCTGGGCGATCGAACAGGGCCACACGGTGTTCGTCATCTCCTGGATCAACCCGGACGAGCGCCACGGCACCAAGGGTTGGGAGGCCTATATCCGCGAGGGCCTGCAATATGGCCTCGACACGGTCGAGAAGGCCACCGGCGAACGCGACGTCAACGCCATCGGCTATTGCGTTGGCGGCACGCTTTTGGCGGCGGCGCTGGCGCTGATGGCGCGCGAGGGCGACGACCGCATCAAGTCGGCCACCTTCTTCACCACGCAGGTCGACTTCACCCATGCCGGCGACCTGAAAGTGTTCGTCGACGAGGAGCAGGTCGCAGCGGTGGAAAAGTCGATGAGCGAAAAGGGCTATCTCGACGGCACCAAGATGGCGACCGCCTTCAACATGCTGCGTTCAGGCGACCTGATCTGGCCCTATGTCGTCAACAACTACATGCGCGGCAAGGATCCCCTGCCCTTCGACCTGCTCTATTGGAATGCCGATTCGACCCGCATGGGGGCGGCCAATCACTCTTTTTACCTGCGCAACTGCTATCTCGAGAACAACCTCTCGCAAGGCATGATGGAGCTGGCGGGCCACACGGTCTCGCTCGGCGACATCACTATCCCGGTCTACAACCTTGCCTCCAAGGAAGATCACATCGCGCCGGCGCTTTCGGTGTTCCTCGGCTCGAAATATTTCGGCGGCAAGGTCGAGTACGTGATGGCGGGATCGGGCCACATCGCAGGTGTCGTAAACCCGCCGGCATCCAACAAATACCAGTACTGGACCGGGGATACGCCGACGGGCGACTTCGGCCAATGGGTAGCCAAGGCCACCGCCCACCCAGGATCCTGGTGGCCGCACTGGCAGAGCTGGATAGAGGCCAAGGACAACACCCGCGTGCCGGCCCGCAAACCCGGCAAGCATATGAAAACCTTGGGGGATGCTCCCGGTACCTATGTGAAGGTGCGTGTGTAACGGACTGTAATGTCTGGTGAGTTGACGGGCCGGTAAAAGCGGGCGAAATGGTGTCGTCAACCATCAAGCAGCCGTAATTCGGCAATCACTGCAAAATACTTCCAGGCTTGCGGATTTGACACAGGTCTCGTTTCCGGATCGGAGACAAAGGTCACCTTGACAGCGACGTATGCGTGCCGCGCCAAGGACATGCCGACCGGACATCGAGGGGGAATTTGGCTTTGAAATCAGCAGGATGGAGCCTCGCAAAGGGAGAACGCCGCGCCATTGTGGCAGCGCTCTGTTCCTTGCTTCTGGCCTCCTGCACCTCGGCTGGCGACCCGACGATGTCGGTCGGAATGCCCGGTTACAATGCCACCGCATCAGACATAAGTGCTGCCTCCAGCGGCAAGGCGACCGTCGCCTCCGATTCGTCTGAGGTCACGACCGAGCAGACGACCGTGATGACGGCGAGCGATACGGCGCTGCCAGAGAAGGTCGCCTATGTGCCGATCGCCAATCCCCAAGCTGCCTTTCCGTTGACCACGCCGGCCGGCGCCGAAACAATCGTCGGCAACACGCCGCAGTCGCTGACACAGCAGGCGCAGACGGCGCAGCAGAACGACACGGTTGCTCAGCAGATCGCCGCCGCCGATGCCGGCGTGAACGCGCCGAAGCCGACAGCCGCTCCGGCCATGAACAATCCGGTCTATGTGACGGCTGGCGAGATGCCGCAGGCCGAAGCGCCAAGGAAAAAAGGTTTTCTGGCCTCGATGTTTGGCGCGACGCCGGCCTCGGCGACGCCTCTCGTAAACACGAGGTCGGGCGAACAGCCTGCGGCGCAGGCAAACGCGGCGCCGGCGGCGGTAAAGCCGATCATCACGCTGGCCTCGGCCAATTCCACGGCAAAGCCGGTGCAACTGGCTTCGCTCGGCGGCGATAGCAACCACATCACTGGCAGCGACGCCCTGCCCGGCGTGCGCCAGACAGCCCTGTTCGAAATCAAGCGCAAGTCCGGCCTCGACGACGAAAGCGACGTCGACCTCAACGAAGATGAGGGACCAGTCGGCGGCTCCTATCAGGTTGCGTCCGCCGCCGGCATGGCCCGCCTGGCGCCCAACGGGCTGCTCAAGCAGAACGAGAGCGTCGATGTGGCCTGCCTGAAGCCGTCGCTGGTGCGCGTGCTGAAGACGATCGAAGGCCACTACGGCCGCAAGATGACGGTGACGTCAGGCTATCGCGACCCGGCCCGCAACCGGCGCGCCAACGGCGCCAAGAATTCGCTGCACATGTATTGCGCCGCCGCCGACATCCAGGTGCCCGGCGTTTCGAAATGGGAGCTGGCGAGCTACATCAGAAGCATGCCCGGCCGCGGCGGTGTCGGCACCTACTGCCACACAGAATCGGTTCACGTCGACGTCGGTCCGGAGCGCGACTGGAACTGGCGCTGCCGCCGGCGCAGCGGTGGTGGCGACGGCTAGCGGCAACTTCGTCATCCCAGGGCGAAGCAGGAGCGAAGCTCCGTCGCGAAGACCCTGGAATCCATGCCAGGACGGTAGCCGACGAGTGCAGCAGAGCAGAATTCCGCACCTTGCCGGACATAGCGAGATCCTTGATTACAAGGCTCGGAAAAAAGTTGTCCAAGGTGGCACCTGACGGGTTGCCGGTTGCGCACAACGCCAGTATAAGCCGCTTCGTCTGAGCGCGCCCATCGTCTAGCGGTTAGGACACCGCCCTTTCACGGCGGTAACAGGGGTTCGATTCCCCTTGGGCGTACCAGGCTTTTCAATGTCTTAGTTAGTTTTGATACCGATGCGCCGAATAAACGCAGGCGGATTTCAGCGAACATTGGCTTTGGAGTTGGCCCATGAAGGTGATGCTGGACACAAATGTCTTCAACCATCTCGTGGAAGGTTCGATCGATCCTGCCTCAATCCCAGCAGAATGGGAGCCTGTGATCACGCATATCCAGAACGACGAAATCGAGCGGACATCCGATCCCACAAAGCGAAACGCTCTCCAAGCCATGGTCACCGCAGTTACGCATGTTCGAGTTCCGACCGAGACTGCGGTGTGGGGTATGTCTCGATGGGGTGAGGCGAAATGGAGGGGCGCGCACCGCCGCGATATGGCGCTTATGCCTTGGCTTTACGGCTAGGGCTGGATAAGGGCGAACGGCTCTAACTATGACTCGCCCCACCCACGCACGGCTTGCATAGATTTCAAATTGGCATTCTCCCTGTTGATCGTCATCCGATCACTGGGAGAATATTTTCGGCTGCAATACCGGCACCGAAGCGTTTTATGATAACGGCAAGCGCCATTGGCACCAGCATAACAGCGACCCCGTCGTTATCAAGCGCTCGCGTCGCCATCGCCACGTGGTCATCCAGAACGACTAGCACCCATACCCGGACCCAGCTCTGAGGAGGAGCCGGGTCGGGACCAAAGGGATATGGCGTTCTCCTTTTGAGGGAATCGCGAACCGTGAAGAGGCGGCGTATAGGTGGCCATCGTACAGTGAGGAGCCGTCACGATGCTCTTTGAACCGCTCACCCTGGACGGCCGAAAGCGAAGCGCCGCCTACCACGCAACACGGCTTTCGACCCTGCGCGGCCGCCTGGCGAAGAAGCTCGACCAGGTCGACCATGCGGCCGATCGGGTTGAACAGGCAGCGGCCGTTTTGGTCGAGGCCACCCGACAACGTGACACGGACGTGACGATCGCACCTTCGGTAGTTTTGATGCATCTGGAAGCCAGTCAGACGCTCAGTCTCTGACCTTTGGGAAGCGGCGAATGTCCTCGCGCGCGCGGCTTTGGCGCCAACACAAGGAAGACGTAGGGCATGAGGCCCCACACCCCCATTCCGTCCAGCTTCGCGGACGGGCATGCTCGCTCGACCGTTCATGCAGCTGAGTTGCATTCTGCTCATGGGGAAAAGGATAACTAAACATAGGGGCTGATCAGGCTAAACGCTGGCGAGACCGAGCCCTGCGCGGTCGCCGGAGGCGTCTATCGCATAGCATCGTGTCGTGGCCGCTGATCCTGATGGCGATAATCATCCTCTGTGGTTTGATCGCGCTCAAGGCTTACAGGTAAGCAGAACCCCAAGCGCGCGGTCTCGCCGATCGCTGTCCTGCCAGAGCCTAGCCGCCGACCAGCGGCACGGTGACGGTTGTCGCGTAGTTGATCGGGAAGTCGGTGAAGTAAGGGAAATCGATGACAAAGGCGTAGGTGGCGGTGAGATGCGCCATGCGGAAGCCGCCACTCACCGGGTCGATGGCGATCGTGACGTTCACATCCTTCAAACCCAGGGCCTGCAATTTCTGCGTGGCGATCGATTGGATATCGGCCTGGGTCAACGTGTTCTGAAGCTGCAGCGAGCGCGATGACGTCTCCAGCGTGTAGCGAACGGTGGAGACCGAGTGCATCGACCAGCCGAAGGCGAAGATCCCGAACAGCAGCATGATGAGGAAGGGCGCGATCACCGCGAACTCCAGCCCCGCCCCGCCCGATCGATCCCGCTCGAACGCGCTTGCCCTAGCGAACACGGATCATCTCCTGGTGGCCGATCGTGGTGGAAGCAGCAAAGGCGCCGAAGGCAACGGGCGGCACCCAGGTGGCCGATGCCTGGATCTGGACATAGATCGATGGCACCTTCGACCCGCTGCACAAGGCGGCAGCGTCGACCACGGTCGTCGCGCACATATGAATTCGGGTCAGCGTGACCTGGCCGTCCTCCGGCCGATTCTGCCAGCTCGAAATGGCAATGGCCTTGATCACCGTATCATCGTTCGATCCGCCCATGACCAGGTTCGCGGCAGTCTTGACGCCGGCGCGCATCGACAGCGAACTCGTCACGTAGGACCAGCCGTCCAGAATACCAAGCAGCACCAGGCACAGGATGGGCAGCACCATCGCGAACTCGACCGCCGCAACGCCCGTATCATCGCCAAGGATCGGCATCGATCGGCGTTCCACGAGGCTACTCGGCCAGTGCAACGGACCGCGCGGCCGGAATGTTGGGCACTCCCAGACTCGTGCAATCCTGATTGATGGTTGAATTCCCAGACCATTGGATCGTATCGGCGACGACCCGGGTACAGCCGCCATTGCCCGAGAAGTTGCCAAGATAGTTCACTTGCTGCTTGGGGAAGTAGATGGCTCCGGTCAAAAGCGAGTCCGCTGTGCCGTTGAATGTGCTGGATGCGCTGGTACCGGTCCTGTCGCCGTAGAAGAGGACGCCTGAGTAGGTGCCAGAAGTCGGCGCGCTGAGCTGCACGGAGGCATTGCCATTCATGCTGACCGTCGAACTGCCCGACATGAAGATGGTCACCCCGCTGCCGGTGATGGCCGCGTTGGCGTTTATCTTGAAGCTGCCCTGAACGACATAGACGCCAGGCGAAAGCGAGACATTGCCCTTCAGCGTCATGCCGCTGCAATAGGTGCCTGGACTGAGCGTCGCCTTGTTATCGTTCTGGCAGGGGGGCGAGGGCGTTGGAGCCGGTAGGCCGGCAAATGGATCGGCGGCAGGCAGTGCCTGGGTGATCGGGGCCGCGCATACGGTCGTGACAGGATTGCTGAGGGAGACACCGCCCGCCGATAGCAGGCAATCGGCCTGGAGCCCCGCCGAGCCCTGAAGCTTGATGGCATCAGAGGCGATCGAATTGGACATCACCGAGCAGCCGATGAGCTTCACGCTGGTGCTGCCGGAAAACAGCACCGCCTGGGAAGCGGATGGATCGAGCGCGAGCATGCAGGCGCTCGAGGCGTCGGTGATGAGGGCCACCGCCCTCGCCTGCTCGGGAACCTGGGCCTGCGTGAAGATCAAGGTGAACATCCGGTCGAGCTTCTGGCCGACGATCACCTCGACAGCTTTCTTCGTTGTATTCGGTCCGGACGCCGGCGGCGTATTGACGACGATCGTGCCCGAACCCAGCCCGTTCGACGTGGCCGACTGGGTCGCGGCCGCGATGATCGTCGGCTTGTCGGAACCCGAGATCTGTTCAAGCGCGCCGGCATAGGCGGCGGCATCGGCCATCGCCTGCAATCTCAGGCTGTTGTAATACCAATAGGAGGTCTCGACACCGAAGCCGGCGGCGCCGGCAACGATCGGCAAGGTCAGGGCGAAGATGGTGGCAACATTTGCGCCCGTGCTCCGGCATATACCGTCCGCCATAAGCCGAATTGGGGTGAAGCAATTGAAAGCCATGACATAGATTAGAAATCACGCATATATTAACGAATGGCTAAAAGTTCCGTTCATTGTTTGATCGGTGATCCATTGGCTTCCAAAGAAGGGGATTCATCGACTGATCGACGGATTTTGGACATGACGCTCCTTGCCTGCGCCAGTTCGCCCGGTGCGAGCTCTTTTCATAGTCGCGTGTCTTGGCGGGCGAATGGAGCCAGCGCCATCAAGACACGGCCGCTATTGGAGGACTCAATAGAAGCCAGATCCGCGATATTTTCTTTAAGCGGAAAGAATTGGCATCGACTCCGCAGCCGTTCCGGCCAACATCTCTCGCTGTACGGCCAGGAAAAACCTGCGCACTTCATCGCTGGCTGCTGTTTTGTCCCTGCCGGATCCGACCACGAGATCGAGCAACTCCGACGCCTTGGCCCTCCAGAAGGAGGTGGCGGTCTCGCCATGCAGATTGCCGAGTTTGGTGGCAACCTCTCTGACCAAGAACACCTGACGGTCGATCGGGAATGCACGAACTTTTTCTGGGGACATCTTCCGAACCATGAGACTGACGCAACGAATCAACCATTGCCAACAAGCAATGGCGTAGCCGGGAAGGTGGAAACGGAAGCTTAACGACGATGACGTTGGTGCGCCTGGTGCGATCGTCGGGGACAAAAGGGCGCGGCGATACGCTCACGACATCGCCGTGTGCGTTCAAACACCATCGTTGGCGTTGCAATCGGGCAGGCGAAACGGGCGACGGCCCTCAGGCCTGGAGCGCCCTCGCCTCGCCGCCGCGCTTGCGCGGCGTCATCATGTCCCTGGCCATCAGTCCGCTCGCCCGGCAAAACGCCATGAACGCCCGGCACGCATCCTCGGTCTTGACCACGTCCACCGTGGCGCCAAAGCAGGCGTTGAACGCTTTCTGATAGATCGGGCCCTGACGGCGCGCGGGCCAGTCCTGAAGAAAATCGAGCGCCTGCTCGACGCCGTAAATTTCCTCGACTGGCAGGCCGGGCGCGGGTGCGATGCGCACCGGCACCTCGAATTGCAGTCTGTCCATTTCCTAGCTCCCGAATTGGCGTCACCGAGGCAACGCCATTCGTCGTCAAAAGTTGCTTTGACCGGCTTTTGGCCCAGAAATGTGTCGCCACTTGGGTCGCTGAACCGCCATGTCGCCCAAAACAATCGCGCACTCGAGGATATGCTTTGGGCGACTGCGCTCACTGGTTCGCCGGATCCGTCTCCGCGTCGAAAGCCATGCGAATGGCGGTAATCAGCACAAATATCGTCGGCACAGCAAAGATGCAGCCGAGAACAAGGGCCGCCATCGCCGACAGGCCGAGCGTCTCGGCAACCGCCCAATAGATGGTTCCGATGCAGATGAGCGCCTGGACACAGAGGAACGCGGCAGCCGAGGCCGCACGCGACAGGGTTTTGAAAGTCTTGATCCGTTGTTGCATTGAAAAATAGTCCGGAAATGACGCGCCACGCGACCGCGGCGCGGCCGACAGCCGCCGCACGATCACGACGCGAACAGGGATAGTGATGGGGTGAAGGGGCGGTTCTGGACCGCTCAGGCCGCGATGCTCGGCGGTGCGCGCGGCTGATTGGTGCTCGCTCTCAGAACCGAGGCTGTCCCGTATCCCGAAACACCCGCTCTCGGCGGCGTCCGTTCGACCCAAAGGAAGACAACGTCGGGAACCGGCAGAGCGGGGTGGCCGCCGGCGAACTTGACCAGGGCCGGACGGACGGCGCGAACTTCCAGCGCTTGCGCCTTGCCGGTGACACGCAGCAGCGCCGCCACCTCGCCAGACCGCTCGACACCGACGCTGGCGCCGCCCAGCGCACTATCCGGGAAGGCTGGCACCACCGGCTGGCCGAGGCACAGCATCGCCAGCAGCACCATGCCCATCAGGCATGAGCAGGCTGCCGTCAGCGGCGCTTCAAGCCATCTGGCTTGCCTGGCGGCCGTGAAGGGGCGCGATCTCGAAAACATCACCCGCCCTACCGCACGATGGCCAGAAAGGAAAGCAAACCGGGCAAAACCCGGCAAGACATTAGCCCATGCAAGGCGAATATCCCGAATGCACGGCTGCATCAGGCAGTTCTTCCTTGAACCTTTCGCCCTCAAGTGCCAAATCTGGGGAGATTTTCACGTCGGCCCTCTTGCAGGGTCCTACCGGCTACACGGACAAAATGGTCACCTATCTCGACGCCGCCACGGCACCCCTCAGAAACACCGGCCAGATTCGCCTCTATGGCGAGGACGGCTTTGCCGGCATGCGCAAGGCATGCGATCTCACCGCGCGCTGTCTCGACGAACTGGTGCCGATGGTCGAGCCCGGCGTCACCACTGAAGCAATAGACCGCTTCGTCTTCGAATTCGGCATGGACCATGGCGCGCTGCCGGCGACACTCAACTATCGCGGCTACACGAAATCGTCCTGCACCTCGATCAATCATGTCGTCTGCCATGGCATTCCCGACAACAAGCCGCTCAAGGATGGCGACATCGTCAACATCGACGTCACCTACATCCTGGACGGCTGGCACGGCGATTCCTCGCGCATGTATCCGGTCGGCACGATCAAGCGCGCCGCCGAGCGCCTGCTCGAAGTCACGCATGAATGCCTGATGCGCGGCATAGCGGCGGTCAGGCCCGGCGCCCGCACCGGCGCCATCGGCGCCGCCATCCAGACCTATGCCGAGGGCGAGCGCTGCTCGGTGGTGCGCGATTTCTGCGGCCACGGCGTCGGCCAGCTTTTCCATGACGCACCGAACATCCTGCACTATGGCAGTGCCAATGAGGGCGTCGAGATGCGGCCTGGCATGATCTTCACCATCGAGCCGATGATCAATCTCGGCCGGCCGCACGTGAAGGTTCTGTCGGACGGCTGGACCGCGGTGACGCGCGACCGCTCGCTGTCGGCGCAGTACGAGCACACGATCGGCGTAACCGACACCGGCTGCGAGATTTTCACCCTGTCGCCCAAAAAGCTCGACCGCCCCGGCCTGCCGGCTTAAACCGTCTTACCCGGCACAAGGCCGTCTATGACGGTTGGGCACTTGGATCATTCGGCAGGTCGATGGTGACGACCAGTCCGTTGGGTTGGTTGTCCTGCAATTCGATCCTGCCGCCGTGAGCCTGGACGATGTCGGCAACGATCGAAAGACCCAGGCCGAAGCCATGCTTCGACGCAATGCCGCGCGACGCATCTTCCTTGAAGAACGGTTCGAAAACACGAGCGCGCGCCGTCATCGGAATGCCCGGCCCGTCATCGCCAACCGTGATGCGTGCCGTCGTATCGGTCGCCGTCAGGGCGACAGTGACATTGCCAGCGAATTTGACCCCGTTGTCGCAGAGATTGGCGATCGCCCGCGCCAGCGCATTGGGCTTGCACCAGCCCAGAAGCCGATCCGGTCCGGAATATGAGACCGGAAACCCGACATCGGAGAATTCAGCACAGACGGTTTGCAGAACGCTGGCAATGTCGGCGCGCTGCAGCTTCTCCGTCGAAACATCGTTGCGCAGATAGGTCAGGGTCTCGTCGATCAGGACTTCGATGTGCTGGACATCGGACAGGATCGCGGTTCGAACGGGGCCGTCATCCATGCGCTCGGCGCGAAGCCGCAGCCGCGTCAAAGGCGTGCGCAGATCATGACTGACGCTGCGCAACATGCGCGTGCGGGTTTCGATCATCGTCCGGATACGCGTTCTCATCCTGTTCAGCGCGCTCGCCAGACCGATCATCTCAATGGAGCCGCGTTCGACGAAAAGCTGGTCGCTATTCTCGATCTCGGTCGAACCGACTGCCGCCGAGATGCGCTTCAACGGGTCCGTCACCGCCCATACCGCAAACAGCCAGATCAGGAGGGGCAAGGCGACGAAACCCATGAACCTATAGAACAAGGTGCGGACGAAGCCTGATGTCAGTAAAGAATCGGGCATGCCGAAATGAGCCAGGACGTCCCGCTGGTCCAGGTCCAGGACAAACGCGTATCGGCCACCGATCCTTATCCAGCGCCCATCAACGGCCCCCCTGTCGATACGGAAAAGCCATTCGATACTTCGCCATTGCAGATAAGAATATGGAATGCTGCGTATCTGTTCCTTGGGCAGCACCTTGAAATCAAAACCAGCTCGCCTAGCCGTAGCCAGAATTGCGCCACGCGCTTCCGTTGGCGTTTCGCGCAACAAGGCAGCAACAACGGCAGCCCGTCTGGCCCCATCGTCAAGGACCGGAAGGTCGACGTTCTCTATAAAATTTTCGACGACCGATCCGACGGACAGGATCACAACCAACGCGAGGACAATGATTGCCGCAAACTGCCCACGCACGGATTGGGGCAGGAAACGGCGGACGAAAACCCTCATGCTTCCTCCACCGTCGCGGTGAAGATGTAGCCACCCAGCCGAACGGTCCTGAGAAGCATCGGATCGCGCGCGTCCTTTTCGATCTTCTGGCGGATCCGGCTGATATGGACATCGATGCTTCGCTCGATCGGCCCGGCGAGCCCGGCATGGGTTACGCCAAGAAGCTCCTCGCGCGAGAGAACCCGGCCTGCATTGCGGCAGAACGCAAGCAACAGGTCGAATTCATGCGTCGTGGTCGCGACCCGCGCATTGTTCGGATCATGCAGTCGCCGGCGTATGGGGTCGAGACTCCAGCCGTCGAAGCGAAGCACCTTCGACCGGTCCCGCTCGTCGGGAGCATAGGCCGTGCGGCGCAGCAGCGCCCGTATCCTGGCCGTCAGCTCGCGCGCGCTGAATGGTTTCGTCACATAGTCATCCGCGCCGATTTCCAGTCCGAAGATACGGTCGATTTCTTCGCCAAGCGCGGTCAGCATCAGGATCGGAATGTTCGTTCCCGCACGAAGACGGCGGCAGATGCTGAGACCGTTTTCACCCGGCAGCATGACATCAAGCACGATGAGATCGAATTTCTGGCTGCGAAGCGCGGCATTCATCTCGACGCCGCTCTCGGCAATTTCCACGATCATGCCGTTATCGGTGAGTGTCTCACCCAGCATGCGCGCGATCTCGACATCGTCTTCGACAATGAGGATACGCGAACCTTGCCTTGCCGATTTGAACTCGGCGCTCAAATCGCTCCGGCTCGCGTTTGCCGCAGCCTGCATCGTTACCTGTTTGGGCATTAAAACCTGTATCCGACAAGAAGCATCCCAGAAGGCTGGATCTTGTCGACGACAATAGGGCTGTCGGCGGCGTCACCCACAAGAATGCCGACCCCCGCCTGGCCACGCACCATCCAGTTCTCGTTGAGCATATATGTGGCGGAGACGGAAAAATCGGCGCGCTTCAACCCGGCGCCGGCATCATAGCGCGCCAGCCCCGAACGAGCCGACTGTTCCGGCGTGACGCCAAAATAGGCCTGCATGTGATTTTTGTCGGCGAAGACAACGGATGCGCTGGCGCCGATCATCAACGATTGCGACAGAGGCTGGCTCACCTCGATCCCGACCGTGCCCAACAGGCCATCGCTGCCGCCGATGGTCTTGTCCAGTTGTGCGAAGATTTCAGCCGGGCCGAACTTCACCGCGGCCTTCGCGCCGACTGTCGCGCCCATGTCGACATCGCCCAAGCCGCGCAGATGATCGGAGTCGTCTTCCTTGCGGCCCATCTCATAGCCAAGCCGCGCGCTCAATGCGAACGGCCCTTGGTCATAGACGGCGATGTTGGCGCCTGTCGGATCGATCGTCACTGTGTCGCGGAATGTTGCCGTGACGAAAGGCACCGGCATGATCTTGAACTCGTCGCTGCCCTCGTATTTGGGGACGATGATGGCGCCACCGCCAAGCACGACATGCCAGTCGGCCAATTTCTGTTCGATGCGCCCGAAACGGGAAGGCTCGGGCGGCGGGATCAAATCGTCGGTATCGACTGCAATGGCGTCGGCCGCCAGCACGATCCCCGAATGCGTTGAAAACAGAACTGCCATCGCCGCAAGAGAGGCCCGGCCAGCGAACATTCCAGAATCGATCTTGGCGAACATGCGTGCTCCAGAACAGCGAGGCGGTGAACCCCTGATGCTCCGACTATTTCAGGTGAAAATGGCCGCATGCATGAAGTGATGTTAAGTTTTGTTGCGCAATCTTGGTCTCATCTTGGCGCCCGTGCGAGAGAAGCCGGAAGTTGACAACACAAGCCGGCATGACGCCCGCGCCGGTCGTCTCACGTTCGCAGAACAGAACGGTTTTCAATCCAGCCGAGAACGGTTTTAATGTCCGCATCGGAGGAGTGTGGGCGGCATATGGGCAACACCGGCGACGACGACGAGCGGAGTTTCTTCTCCGAAGCACCGATGCGGCCAACAGCGAAAGCCAAGGCGGTAGACGAGAAGCCGCACTATATCGGTCATCGCGACCGCTTGCGCGAGCGCTTTGCCTCGGCAGGTCCGGACGCCCTGCCCGATTACGAACTGCTGGAACTTCTGCTCTTTCGCCTGATCCCTCGCGCCGACACCAAGCCGGTCGCCAAGGCGCTGCTGGCGCGCTTCGGCACGCTGGCCGAAGTGCTTGGCGCGCCTCTCGGCCTGTTGCAGGAGGTCAAGGGCATCGGCCCGGCGGTGGCACTCGACCTGAAAATCGTCGCCGCGACGGCGCAGCGCATGGCACGCGGCGAGGTCCACGGCCGCGAGATCCTCTCGTCCTGGCAGCAGCTTCTCGACTATTGTCGCTCAGCCATGGCCTTCGAGGCGCGCGAGCAGTTCCGCATCCTGTTCCTCGACAAGAAGAATGCGTTGATTGCCGACGAGGTGCAGCAGACGGGCACTGTCGACCACACGCCGGTCTACCCCCGGGAAGTGATCAAGCGCGCGCTCGAACTCTCGGCGACCGCCATTATCCTGGTGCACAACCACCCGTCAGGCGACCCGACGCCATCGCGGGCCGATATCGAGATGACCAAGGAGATCATCGACGCGGCCAAGCGCCTGGGCATTGGCGTGCACGACCACATCATCATCGGACGGAAGGGACACGCCAGCATGAAGGGTCTGCTGCTGATCTAGGGCCGGCTCTTCTCGGAGGGGTCGCGGCGGCAAAAGCCGGCATTTTTCCCTAGAGATAGTCGGCTCTGGAATTTCGACCGCAAAAAGAGCATGATGAACTTGGTATTTCCCGGGACGGCTTCGCGCCCCTTGGAATGCCGGGAGGAACGGGACATGGCCGTAGCGCTTGTACTCGTTTTGATTGTCGTGGGCTCAGTGTTGTTTCACCTCCTGAGCCCATGGTGGTGGACGCCGATTGCCTCGAACTGGGCCTATATCGACAACACCATCATCATCACCTTCTGGATCACCGGCGTCGTCTTCGCTGCCGTGGTCCTGTTCATGGCCTATTGCGTCTTCCGCTTCCGTCATCGGGAAGGAAACCGGGCCGCCTACGAACCAGAGAACAAACGGCTCGAATCGTGGCTGACGATCGTCACCGCGGTTGGGGTCACGGCGTTGCTGGTTCCCGGCCTGTTCGTCTGGAGCCGGTTTGTCAACGTCCCGAGCGACGCAACCGACGTCGAGGTCGTCGGCCAGCAGTGGCAGTGGAGTTTCCGTCTGCCCGGCAAGGACGGCAAGCTTGGCACGTCCGACACCCGCGACGTCACCGCTGACAACCCGCTGGGCGTGATTGCCAGCGATCCCAATGGTCAGGACGATGTCGTGGTCGAAGCGGCTGATCTGCATCTGCCGGTCGGCAAACCGGTCAAGATGCTGCTCCGCTCGATCGATGTGCTGCATGATTTCTATGTGCCGGAATTCCGCGCCAAGATGGACATGATCCCGGGCTCGGTCACCTATTTCTGGTTCACCCCGACCAGGACCGGAACCTTTCAGGTCTTGTGCGCCGAACTTTGCGGCCAGGGCCATCCTTTGATGCATGGTGTGGTCATGGTCGACACGCAGCAAGACTACGTGGCCTGGCTTGGTCAGCAGCAGACTTTCGCCCAATTGTCGCCACCCCAGCAGACAGGCTCGGTAGACCAGGCGCCGGGCAAGACGACGGCGTCAGGTTTGAAAATTGCAGCAAGGCTCGAAACGGTCGGGTCTCGCTGAAAAGGACACGGAGGTGTTCCTATGGTCGACATCACGCCTGCAGACGGCATTCCACCGGCCGAAGTCGCGGAAATGGAACTCTACCATCCGCACAGTTGGTGGACGAAATACGTCTTCTCGCAGGACGCCAAGGTTATCGCCATCCAGTATTCGGCGACTGCAACGGGAATCGGCCTTGTTGCTCTGGTTCTATCCTGGCTGATGCGGCTGCAACTCGGATTCCCTGGTACGTTCGACTTCATCACCCCGGAAGCCTACTACCAGTTCATCACCATGCACGGCATGATCATGGTCATCTACCTGCTCACCGCCCTCTTCCTCGGCGGCTTTGGCAACTATCTGATCCCATTGATGGTCGGTGCGCGCGACATGGTCTTTCCCTATGTCAACATGCTGAGCTACTGGATCTACCTGCTCGCCGTGCTGGTTCTGGTGTCGAGCTTCTTTGCGCCCGGCGGACCGACGGGGGCCGGCTGGACGCTCTACCCGCCGCAAGCCATCATGAGCGGCACACCAGGCGGCCAGGACTGGGGCATCATCCTGATGCTCTCCTCGCTGATCCTGTTCATCATCGGCTTCACGATGGGCGGCCTGAACTATGTGGTGACGGTGCTGCAGGGCCGCACGCGCGGCATGACAATGATGCGCCTGCCGCTGACCGTCTGGGGCATCTTCACCGCAACCGTCATGGCGCTGCTCGCCTTTCCGGCGCTGTTCGTCGCCAGCGTGATGATGCTGCTTGACCGCGTCCTCGGAACCAGCTTCTTCATGCCGGCGATCTCCGAGATGGGCGAGCAATTGCAGCACAATGGCGGCAGCCCGATCCTGTTCCAGCACCTGTTCTGGTTCTTCGGCCATCCCGAGGTCTACATCGTGGCGCTGCCGGCCTTCGGCATCGTATCCGACCTGATCAGCACCCATGCACGCAAGAACATCTTCGGCTACCGGATGATGGTCTGGGCCATCGTCGGCATTGGCGCACTCAGCTTCGTGGTCTGGGCGCACCACATGTATGTCAGCGGCATGCACCCCTATTTTGGCTTCTTCTTCGCCACCACGACGCTGATCATCGCCATTCCGACCGCCATCAAGGTCTACAATTGGGTGCTGACCCTATGGCGCGGCGACATCCATCTCACCATACCTATGCTCTTTGCCCTGGCCTTCATCGTCACCTTTGTCAACGGCGGGCTGACTGGCCTGTTCCTCGGCAATGTCGTCGTCGATGTTCCGCTGTCCGACACGATGTTCGTCGTCGCCCATTTCCATATGGTCATGGGCGTCGCCCCGATCCTCGTGGTTTTTGGCGCGATCTACCATTGGTACCCGAAGGTCACCGGCCGGATGCTCAACGAGACGTTGGGCCGGTTCCATTTCTGGGTCACCTTCCTCGGCGCCTACCTGATCTTCTTCCCCATGCACTACCTCGGCCTGATGGGTGTGCCGCGGCGCTACGCTGAACTGACCGACATGACAGTTATGACGGAGTCGGCCCACCATCTGAATTCGTTCATCAGCATCATGGCCTTCATCGTCGGCTTTGCCCAAATGGTGTTTCTGTTCAATCTGATCTGGAGCATCCGCCATGGCCGCGAGGCCGGCGGCAATCCGTGGCGGGCCACGACCCTCGAATGGCAGACACCGCAAACACCGCCGGCCCACGGCAATTTCGGCAAGGACCTGCCGATCGTCTATCGCTGGGCCTATGACTACAGCGTACCGGGCGCCAAGGAGGATTTCATCCCGCAGAACATGCCGGGCTCCTTCGGCCCCTCAAGGGAGCCGGCATGAGCGTCATCCTGGTCTTCCTGCTCGTCATCGCCGGCTTTGCCGGATGGTGGCTTTCGCACCAGAGGCTGATGACCAAGCCATGGCTCGAACAAGGCTTGGCCAGCGATTTTGTCGGCTTCGACCGGTCGGCGTTGCCCACCGCCAAGATCGGCCTCGGTGTCTTCCTCGCCGTCGTCGGCTGCCTGTTCGCGCTCTTCACCAGCGCCTATTTCATGCGGATGGCGGTGTCGGACTGGCAGCCGCTGCCGCTGCCGCGCCTGCTCTGGCTCAACACAGGCGTGCTGGTCTTGAGCAGCATCGCGCTGCAATGCGCCGTCGTCGCCGCGCGCAAGCGGCAGATCGACATGGTCAGGCTCGGCCTTGCCACGGCCGGGCTCACGGCGCTCGCCTTCCTGATCGGACAGCTGATCGCATGGCGACAGCTGACCGAAGATGGCTATCTGCTGAGCTCCAATCCGGCCAACAGCTTTTTCTACCTGATCACCGGCATGCATGGCCTGCACATACTGGGCGGGCTGGTGGGCCTCGGCAGAACGACCGCCGGCGCCTGGAATGGAGCGCGGCCGGAGCGGCTTCGTCTCAGTGTCGAACTGTGCGCCATGTACTGGCATTTCCTGCTCTTCGTCTGGCTCGCCATCTTCGCCCTGCTGGCAGGTTGGGCCGCGACGTTCATCGACATTTGCCGACAGTTGCTGACCTAAGGGGGATCAAGCGGATGGCAGAGACACTGACGCATATCAGCCAGACGGAGGCACGGCCCACAGGCTGGCAAGGCATTGCCGCCGACTGGTCCTCAGATCAGCGCGCGTTCAAGAACGTGTCCTGGGGCAAGGCCATGATGTGGATCTTCCTGCTCAGCGACACCTTCATCTTCGGCTGCTTCCTGCTCTCCTACATGACCGCGCGCATTTCGACCCGCGTGCCGTGGCCCAATCCGAGCGAGGTCTTTGCGCTTCGTATCGGCGGCTCGGATATCCCGCTGATTCTTATTGCCATCATGACCTTCGTGCTGATCTCAAGCAGCGGGACGATGGCCATGGCGGTCAATTTTGGCTATCGCCGCGACCGCCGCAAGACGGCGATCCTCATGCTTCTGACCGCGGCACTCGGCGCGACCTTTGTCGGCATGCAGGCCTTCGAATGGACCAAGCTGATCACTGAAGGGGTGCGGCCCTGGGGCAATCCCTGGGGCGCCGCACAATTCGGTTCGTCTTTTTTCATGATCACCGGTTTCCACGGCACCCATGTGACGATCGGGGTGATCTTCCTGATCATCGTGGCCCGAAAGGTCTGGCGCGGAGATTTCGACACCGGACGGCGCGGCTTTTTCACCAGCCGCACGGGCCGCTACGAGAACGTCGAGATCATGGGGCTGTACTGGCACTTCGTCGATCTGGTCTGGGTGTTCATCTTCGCATTCTTCTATCTTTGGTGAGAGGCAGACATGGCTGAGGCAACCGCAAACGGCCTGGGGCAACACGCACTTCACACTGGTCATGCGCATGAAGCGCCGGCGACCGGCATCGCCCATGTAGAGGTTCACCAGGAGCACCCGATCAAGCTCTATCTGGTGGTCTGGGCGTGGCTGTTCATCCTCAGCACCTGCTCCTACCTGGTCGATTATTTCGGCCTTCACGGCTATCTCAGATGGTCGCTGATCCTGATCTTCATGATCCTCAAGGCAGGGCTGATCGTCGCTGTCTTCATGCACATGGCCTGGGAACGGCTGGCACTGGCTTATGCGATCATCCTGCCGCCGATACTGGTGCTGGTGTTCGTGACAATGATGGTCTTCGAAGCCGACTACACGCTTTTCACCCGGCTGACGTTTTTCGGATCCGGGCCCTGACGCTCCCAAGCGTCGCGAGCTCCGGCAAGGGAGGCCAAGATGACGATCGCAACCAGACTGAAGGACTTCATCGACGGGAAAGGCATTTCATACGACACCGTCGCTCATCATCGCACTTCAACAAGCCGGCAGTCAGCAATCGCCGCGCATGTGCCCGGCAGCATCATGGCGAAATCCGTGGTCGTTCACCACGAGCTTGGCTATACGCTGGCCGTGGTTCCGAGCACCCACAGGATCGAGCTTGGCAGGTTGCAAGACGTCATGGACAAGCGTCTCGGACTCGCCTCCGAAGACGAGGTGATCTTGCTCTTCGGTGATTGCGACACTGGTGCCATCCCGCCGATCGGCGCAGCTTACGATGTGCCGGTGATTGTCGATGAAAGCCTTGGCGATGCCGCCGAAGTCTACTTCGAAGGCGGCGACCACAGAACGCTGGTGCATGTCAGCGGCAAGGATTTTCGCAACCTGACCATGGGTGCATACCAAGCCCGCTTCAGTCACCCGGCCTACTGACGGCTTCGATCAAACTTGCACCGGCACCCCTCGCCGGTGCGGTGAGGCGCTTCCTCAACTCGCCGGTCTTGCAGGCGACTCCACGACCTTGCGGTAGACATGCCAGGTGGCGTGACCGAGGATCGGCAACACGATGGCCAGCCCGACGAACACCGGCAACGAGCCGATGATCAGGGCGACGGCGACAATCAGTCCCCAGACAGCCATGGTGATCGGGTTCGCCAGCACCGCACGAACCGAGGTGTGGATGGCTTCGTACGCGCCGACGTCGCGGTCGAGCAACAATGGGAAGGCGACGACCGTTGTGCACAACACCACCACAGCGAAGACGAAGCCGATGGCGTGCCCCAGGATAATCAGCGTCCAGCCGCGTCCGGTGGCAAATATCTCATTGATGAAGCCGGATATGGATTCCGGCGGAGCCGGGCCGAAAAGATATTGGTAGAACATCTGCGCCGTCAAAAGCCAGGTGATGAAGATTGCAAACAGCATGATCCCGACCGCCGCGATGGCCGGCAGCGCCGGAGAATTCCGGACCTCGAAAGCGTGTCTCCAGGAGGTATCGAGTCCGGCCTCCCGTCTGCGGCTGATTTCGTAGAGACCTATCGCCGCGAATGGGCCAATCAGCGCAAAACCGGAGACCAGCGGAAACAACAACGGCAACGCATTGGCGCCAGAAGTCCAGGCGGCGAGCACGACGCCTACGAGCGGATAGATCAGGCAGAGAAAAACGATGTGCGACGGTTTGACCATGAAGTCGTCGACGCCCCGCTTGAGCGCGTCGAAAAGGTCGGAAACGCCGATTTTTCGAATTTTGGTATGTTCCAGCGTCTCGCTGGCGCCTGCTATCACATGAAAGCTTGCCATGACCGTTCCTCCAGACCTGGTCCGGTTAGGTCGCGGTTTCGCGGTGCTGCCGTTCTGCGTGACTGGCCACGCAAAACCGCGACCTGCACCGCAATCAACATACTCTCTTGCCAGAGACTTGTCGCCCTTTGTCGGAAGAGCCCCGGCGGTCCGGCTAGCTCTGGTGGTCTTTTTTCGATATTCTAGGGTCGAAGGTGAAGGTCATGGACGGAAGGACGCTTCTCATACTCGGCCTTGGCATAGTCGCCCTGCTGATCCTGGGATTCTGTGCAATACCATCGTGATGTTCGAGCCTATGCTGGTCTGCAACGTCTTCTACGCAGCAACTACAGACCGGCGTCTTGACCGGGCGAATGTTTCGACAACAGCGATCATACCGTCAACCTCCGGTCGACATGAACGCTCGCATTGCGATGGTGTCGGCAAGCAGTATGGCAAAGATCGCGAAGAGATAGAAAATCGAGAAGGCAAACAGCGCCTTAGCAGGCTTCATCTCCTTGTCTGGAACGACCAGAACCGTCCAGGCGTGCCAGATGAAACCTGCGCCCAATGCAGCCGAAGCAATTCCATAGAACCCGCTCGCGTATCCGAATGCCCAGGGCAGCACGCCGATTGGCGCCAGGAGCAGTGAATAGGCGAATATCTGTTTTTTGGTCGAGGCTTGGCCAGCCACGTTCGGCATCATCGGGATGCCGGCGGCGGCGTAGTCGCCGACCTTGAATAGCGCTAGCGCCCAGAAATGCGGTGGCGTCCACAGAAAGATGATCAGGAACAGGATGAGGCTTTCAACGCCGATGGTGCCAGTTGCGGCCGCCCAGCCAATGACAGGAGGAAGGGCGCCCGCCGCGCCACCGATGACGATGTTCTGCGGCGTCGAACGCTTCAGCCACATCGTATAGATGACGACGTAGAAGAAGATGGTGAAGGCCAGCAGCGATGCGGCAAGCCAGCCCACCAACACGCCGAGCGTCGTGACCGAAAGCGCGGAAAGCACCAGGCCGAAGCCGAGAGCTTCGCCTGGCGTGATGCGGCCCGACGGAACCGGCCGCTTTGATGTGCGCGACATCAGCGCGTCGATATCCGCGTCGTACCACATGTTGAGGGCCCCGGCCGCTCCTGCTCCGATCGCAATCGCACCGATAGCAATCGCGGCGATGACCGGATTCATCGCGCCAGGCGCCGCCATCAGGCCAACGAAGGCAGTGAATACGGCAAGCACCATGACCCGAGGCTTCAAAAGCGCGAAGAAATCACCCGCCGTCGCTTCCGAGAGGCGGATGCTGGTATCCTTGAGGCGGTTTTCCCTAGTCGACATCTCAGACCGATGGAAGCAGGCAACCTGGGCCATGATCCCGAACTGAGGGCGCGCGAGCGAAAACTGAAACCCGGTTTTTGCTTACGCTGCCCTCGGTTTGGATAAGATCGCGGCAAAACAATAGGTTGGACGCATGGCAGAGGAGCCGGGTTACTTGGAGAACGTTTTCAGATAGGCAATGACGTTGGCCACATCTGCATCGTTCTTGAGGCCGGGAAACGCCATCTTGGTCCCTTTGACCATGGCCTTGGGATCGTGAAGATAGGTCGTCAATGTTGGTTCGTCCCATTTGACGCCGGATTTTCCGGCCGCAATCATGGCATCGGAATATTTGAAATCCGGATGCGTACCGGCGGTGCGGCCGATGACGCCGTGCAGCGATGGACCGATCTTGTTCTTGTCCTCGTCTGCGATGTGGCAGACCTTGCATTTGGTGAAGACCTTCTCGCCAGCCGCAGTATCCTGGGCCTGCGATGGATTGGCGACGAAGGTTGCAACAGACACGACGGCGAAAAACGCGACTAAGCGCATGACTTTTCCTCCCTGATCGTCAAATGTGCCTGAGATGATCTGCGCATGCCGGTACCCAGCAAGGCACCTTGCACGGCGGAACAGGATTATTCGCTTCTCCCCATATGGAACTGCGGCACCTATGTACCACAGAATCTGACCGGCAGGTAGAAGAGGTCAACCGTACAAAGGTTTAGGTGGTCTGAAGCCGCTCAAGGTACATCCGTGTTGCAGCTGCCGGCAACCTGGTTGACCGCTTCGCCGAACCCGGCGAGGTCGAAATCGGCCTCGCCGCGTCCCGACAGCAGCCCGAACCGCCACGAAAGCTGGAGCCGGTTCGCGGCGACGAGGCGCCTGATGCCATCGGCGCCATCGCGCACCAGCATCCTGCCACGCGGCCCAACCGACCAGCTTTCATCGAACTTGCTGCCCTGGTCGAGCGTGACCGACATGGTGATCTTGCGGCTGGCCGAGACGCCATCGTTCAGTTGCAGCCATTCGGTCCAATGCGGCTCGCCGTTTGCCCGGCAGGCAATGGTCAGGATCGGGCTGTAGCTCAAGGCGCCGCCGCCGGTGATCAGCTTGTTGGTGGCGTACACGGAAGCCTTGACGAGGCCATCTTCGCCCGTTTCGAACCGCCAATTGTCAGGCACCGTATCGGCTCGGGCAATGCCGCAGACCGAGACAAGGACCAGCGCGATTGCCGCGGCGTGTCCCAATTCGACGAACAGTCTCAACACGCCCTCCAACAGCCAAGCGGCTTTCAATAAGAGCGCAGATAATGATCAAAGCTTGGTCGCCACAGGCCATCGCTCGCGAAGCGTGCCGGCTGTTGCAGTTTGGCAACGAAAAAGGCCGCCTCGAGGGCGGCCTTTCCTGTTTCAGCGGAGCGCTGGTGTCGTCAGGCGTCCTTGGCGGCCTTCTTCTTCGGTGCGGCCTTCTTCTTGGGCTCTTCCGCGTCGTCGCCAGATTTGGCATCGCTCGTCTTGTCGTCGGCCTTCTTGGCGGCGGCTTTCTTCGCCGGCTTCGCCTTGACGGCGGTTTCGTCCTCCTCGTCGTCGGCCATCAGCTCTTCCTTGCTGACCTTGACGTCGGTGACCGAAATCTGGCCGAGCAGATGGTCGACCACCTTCTCCTCGAACATCGGCGCCCGCAACGTGTTCAACGCTTCCGGGTTGTTGCGGTAGAACTCGAAGACTTCCTGCTGCTGGTTGCCCGGATAGCGGCGCACCTGCTCGAACAGGCCGCGCTGCAACTCCTCGTCCGATACGGTGACACCGGCCTTCTCGCCGATTTCAGCCAGCACCAGGCCGAGGCGCACGCGGCGCTCGGCAAGCCGCAGATACTCGGCACGCGCCTCGTCTTCCGTCGTCTCTTCGTCGGCGAAGGTGCGTCCGGCTGCTTCCAGGTCACGATTGACCTGCGCCCAGATGTTGTTGAACTCGGCATCGACGAGCTTCGACGGCGCCTCGAACGAGTAGGCCGCGTCGAGCTGGTCGAGCAGCTGGCGCTTGACCTTCTGGCGCGTCATGGCGCCGAACTGGTTCTCGATCTGGCCGCGCACGACGTCGCGCAGGCGCTCCAGCGACTCCAGGCCGAGTTTCTTGGCGGTCTCGTCGTTGATTTCCAGCGCGCCGGGCTGGGACACTTCCTTGACGGTGACGTCGAAGGTCGCTTCCTTGCCGGCCAGATGCGCTGCCTGGTAGTTTTCCGGGAAGGTCACGGTGACCTGCTTTTCGTCACCGGCCTTGGCGCCGACAAGCTGATCCTCGAAGCCGGGGATGAACTCCTTCGAGCCAAGCACCAGCGGCTGATCGGTGCCGGCGCCGCCATTGAAGGCCTCGCCATCGATCTTTCCGACATAGTCGATGGAGACGCGGTCGCCATTGGCGGCCTTGCCCGTCTTCGGCTCGTAGCTGCGTGCCGATTCGGCAACGCGCTGGACCTGCTCGTCGATCTCGGTGTCCGGCACGTCGAACACCTGGCGGGTCACCTTGATGTCGGAGAAATCCTTGATCTCGATCGCCGGAATGATCTCGTAGTTGAGGCGGAACTCGAAATCGGCGCCGCCGGCCAGGATCTTCTCGGCTTCCTTCTCGTCCTCGGTCATGATGACTTCGGGCTGCATGGCAGCCTTTTCGCCACGCCCGGTGATGATCGAACGGGTCGAATCGTTGAGGATTTCGTTGACCACTTCGGCCATGAACGACTTGCCGTAGACCTTGCGCAGGTGCTGCACCGGCACCTTGCCGGGACGGAAGCCGTTGATGCGGACCTTGTTCCTGGCATCCGAGAGCCGCGCCATCAGCTTGGCTTCCATGTCACCGGCCGGCACGGTGATCTTGATCTCGCGCTTGAGACCGGAGTTGAGCGTTTCGGTGACCTGCATCGTAAAACCTTTGTTTTCACCAATGAGACTGCCACGGCCTCTGCCGTTTACAGCCTGCCGGTATATTCTTGCCGGGAATGGCTTTTGGTACGGAACCTGGCGATTTGACCGAAAATACGGCTCAAACTCTCCCAAACTGCGTTCCAAAATGTGAATAAGTTCTTGTTTTTCCTACTTCTTATCACATTCTGTAGAAGCGGATCGTCGCGTCCCGTCACATTTGACACGCCTTTTGTCACAGGCGAGGCTAATTTTCAACAGTCTTCGCATATCGGCGAACAACCACCATTTTGGCCCTGACCCAACATCTTGTCTGACATTGACAGAATGATGGCTACATGGGATTGCCGGTCCATGCGGGTATGGCGGAACTGGTAGACGCACCAGATTTAGGTTCTGGCGAGAGATCGTGGGGGTTCGAGTCCCTCTACCCGCACCACCCTTCGCTCGTTAGACGAAGGATTGTCCTCCGAAGCCTTGGCGAAGGAGGACTGGCGCGGATTCGAACTCTCCGTTCAGCCCGCAGCGTCATCAAACCGACATGCAGGGTCTGCTAGCAGCCAGATTTTGCTATTGGCTGGCAGGCTGCATGCGCTTCGCGATACCGGACAAGACAATCGTTCGAACCCTGATCGTTCTCGCGATTGCCCAGCTTGTTGGCTGGGGCACGGTAGGCCTATTGGCCATTGTCGGCAGGCAGATCGCCGCCGACCTTCATATGAGCATGGCCGCCATGTTTGCCGGCAATTCGGTCTTCTATGTGGCCATGGGCCTGTCGGCGCCCTGGCTGGCCAAGGCATTCACAAGGCTTGGCGCTCGCAACGTGATGATTGTCGGAACAACCCTTGCCGCACCGGGCTTTGTCCTGCTGGCTCTGACGCATGGACCCGCCCTTTATTTCACGGCATGGGTGGTGCTCGGCACGGCTGGCAGCGCAACGCTGACGACCGCAGCCTATATCATGCTCAACGAGATTGCCGGCAGCAACACCAAGAGCGCGATCAGCGCGCTAATGCTGGTGACGGGATTGTCCAGCAGCATCTTTTGGCCGACCACCGCGTTCCTGTCCGAGATGGTAGGCTGGAGGACTACCTGCCTCATCTACGCGGCGGCGATGGTTTTGGTGTGCCTCCCGCTCTATTTCTTCGGATTGCCGCGCCGGGCGACGACGAAGAACGCTCCTCGATTGCCGTCCACCACGGATAAAGAGCCGGCTTTGGTTGTGCAGAAGAGCACGTTCTACCTCATTGTTTGCGCGATCACGCTGAATGCTTTCGTCACCTTTGGCTTCAGTGCCGTGCTGATAGAACTTCTCAAGATCGAAGGATTGCCGCCATCCGAGGCAATTGCCTTCGGGTCGATGCTGGGGGTGCTTCAAGTCGGCGCCAGAGGCCTCGATATCCTGGGCGGTGGACGATGGGACGGGATCACCACCGGCCTGTTTGCAGGCATCGCTTTGCCACTTGCGATGCTGCTCCTGATGGCCGGCGAAGGCGCGCTTTGGTCGATTGCCTCCTTCATCCTCCTCTACGGTCTAGGCAGCGGCACGCTTGCGGTCGCTCGTGCGACCATACCCTTGGTGTTCTACGACAAGTCAGCCTATGCGAGAGCCGCATCGCACATCGCCTTGCCACTCAACCTGATCTCCGCGCTTTCGCCGCCGGTCCTGGCAGGCCTGTTAACGCATTCCGGCGGCAATGCCGTGCTTTGGCTCGCCATGTTGTGCTCATGCAGCGCGCTTCTGGTCCTGCTGCGACTGAGCCGCCGACGTCCGCAAATCGGTGCCGTTGCTCCGGCCTGACAAGCCTGGCTAGGGCTCGAAGACCTGGCGGGTGAACCATGCGCTCAAATTTGCAAGCTCCGGCCCCAGCACGCGATCGTCGTCGACAGGCGGGACGATCTTTCTGACCTCAGTGACGAATGATTGCAGCGCTAGCGGTGGCGCGCGTTCGGTGACGTGCAGCGCCTGGGAGGCGATCATCGCCAGCATTGCCATGGCGGCATCGACGCAGCGTCCGGCGGTCGCTTCCTTGGTCCATGCGAAGAACGCCGTCGTGGCGACATCGTCCTGCCCGGCGCCGGCCGACTCCGTGCCCGGAATGAAGGTGCGCTGCGCGGCCAGCTTGGCCTGCTCGAGATAGCCGGTGATAGCCATCGGCACGTAGCCGACATTGCCGTGGCCGTCGCTGTCGGCTGAGTGCCGTCCGGTCATCAGGAGATCCGGCAGCAGCGACACCTTGCCGTTGAGGAGCTTTGAGGCGTGGCGGTCGCAAAGCAGGCAGATATCGGCCCATATCGCCGCCAGATCGTCCAGCGCCGGCGTCGCCATGGCGTTGTGATAGCCGCCCGTGCTGATGCAGCGGCCGAGTGGATGTGCATCGTCGGGCGGGATGTAGACCGGATTGTCCGATATCGAGGCCAGTGACACGGTGGCCGCGCGCTCGGCTGTCGACAATGCGCGATGCGCCTGGCCGAGGACGCGCGGCACGATGCGGTAGCTGACCGGAGCCTGATAGTTGCGTCGCCCATCGCCGGCGCCGACCAGAAATTCCCGCAACCCCTGCAGGGCCGCCGCCTCATGCTCATCGCCCCACAGCACGTCGAGGGCCGCGTCATAGTGCTCGAGAGGCGCACGAAAGGCTTCGATCGACAGCGCGAACACTTTTTGCGCCATGCGGATGCGGCGGCGTGCCGCGAGTGCCGCGTCGGCCACCAGCGCGGCAGCGCAAGGCGAACCGTTGATCAGCGAGCCCCGCTCCTTGACCTCAAGGTCGAAGCGCGTCGAAAGTTCGGCAAACAAGGGGTAGAGCGCCAGGATCTCGCCGGCGCCGCCTTGGCCCCAGGCCGGCACCTTTGGCATCGGCCCACCGTCCAGCATCGCGGCAACGGCAAGCGCTATGCGCGGTGTGGTGGCGGCATTGCCCTCGATGAAATTCGTCAGGCGGGCAAGCACGATCGCCCTGACCACGCGATCCGGCAAGGGATCGCCGAAGGAGGTCGCGGCGGCGAACGCCTTGATGCGCGCATGGCGGTCCCGCTCGTCAGCTTCGAGCTTGCGGCTCGCCAACTCCCCCATGGCTGTGGTGACGCCATAGATGACCGGTGGCGGATCGGATTCAATCAGCTTGAGGAAGGAAGCACGGCATTCGGCGATGCGCTGCAGTGCCTTCTCGGCGATCTCCACCGTGTCCTTCTTCCAGGCGACGCGAAAAACAGTGTCGAGGTTGATGTCCTCACGCGCAGACAGGCTAACTGGCATGCTTCACACCACGGTATGGATGCTAATACGGCAGGTACGAATACTAATAGAGTGGCTCCTCGAACAGCGTCTTGTCGCCGTCCACCAGCGCCTTGATCTGCGCGGTGCCGTCACCGGCGAGCGCGAGGCGGATGCCGAACGGCCGCACCCGCATGTCGTTCTGGATCGCCATCCCCTCGCCTTCCGGCAGATAGAAGCGCTCGATGCCGTAGTCCGGCGCGATGGTCGCCTCTTCGCCGCGAAGATCCCAGCCCTCGGCGACGTGGCCCGATATATCGGCTTCGTCGGCAGCGGCCGGCGTTGGCGCCTTGCCGAACCAGGCGGTCGTCGGCTGCCAATAGCCGTCGGCGCCTTTCTTCAGGCGGACGACAATCGACGTATCGTCGCTGGAAAGTTTGTCGGACGGAATATTGGCGATCATTTTCACCGGTATGCGCGAAATCTCGTAGCCCAGGATGATATAGTCGCCGCGCAGGAGATCACGCGGATCGACGGGCTCGACCTTCAGCAGCACTTCCTTGCCGCTGCGCAGGATTGCCGCGCGGCCGGCGATGATCCAGCTCAGGAAGCCGATCTGGACAAGCGCCAGCACCAGCGCCGAGATGACAAGTCTTTTCCCGGTCATCATGCCGTGGCTCCCTTGGTGACTGGACCCTTCATGCGTTTTTCCACACGGATGATGACCAGGGCAAGGATGCCGAGCAGCACCGCGGCGGCAAGGAAGAAGCCGGCCGTATCGAGCATCGATTGCAAGGTCACCACATAAATGATGGCGAGTTCGAAGGCGAAGCCGGCATAGGCAAGCCAGCGCAGACCGCGGCTCTCCCGACCTGCCAGCACGATTGCGGCGACGATGCCGGCCAGCGCGAGCACCGAAGCGATGGCGAAACCGTTGCTGTAAGTGCTTTCATCGGCCAGCTCGAACTGGATCATCGCCAGACCGGTGAGGAAGCCGAGCAGCGCATGCAAGGGCAACCGGCCGCCAAGCTGCACGATCTTGTCGACCGGGTCCGGCGCGAAGATCGAGGCCGCGAACAGCAGCGCTGAGACGATGACCAGCGGGATCGCCACCTGCAGCGTGTCGTGGTTGGTGACCAGCAGCACCAGATAGAACAGCACCGACAGGATGATCAGGTGCCGCGCCGGCTGGCTGCGGGTCCAGAATGACACGGCAAACAGCACGATCGCCATGACGACGAAGGCATGCGGAAATTCGCTGCGGCTGTAATAATCGAAGCCTTTCAGGAACAGCCAGGCATCGGCAATTCCGACCGAAGCCACGGTCAGAGGATTCGAGCGCAGCGCCACCGCCGCCAGTGCCGTGCCGGCGCCCCAGGTGACCAGAGCCGACGCCTCGTCGCCCGTGAGATGATACATCTGGCCGATCAGCGCGATCGAGCCGCCAAAAGCAGCCGCCGCCACGATCCACAGCGCCTCGCCGATCGCCGCATGGTCGCGCGTCTTCAAGAGCGCGCCGCCAACATAGCCGCCAAGAATGACGGCAAAGAGTGCCAGAACGCGCGCCAGCCTCGGAATCGCGTCCCAGTTGGCGGCGACGAAAATCAGGATTGCGGCGCCGAACAGCAAGGCGGCCATCATCGCCAGGATAGAGCCGAAGCTGAGCGACTTGCGCTCGTTGGCCTCGACATCGCGCGCCAGGGAATCGGCAATGGTGGCGTCGATCAGCCCGCTCTTCTGCCAGCGCGCGATATCCGCCCTGACCCGCGACGAATAACTCGCCATCCCCGCTTCTCCCCCAGTTTGGTCTTTTTTTCAGCCGATCCGGTCAAACCGTTGACGCTAAGGCATTTTCCGATTCGGGTTTCTTTGTGTCAGGTCCGTGAACGCTCGTTAATGTTGCATTGCACAATTTGCATTGCTGCCATGCAGCCATAGCGCTTTTAAATCGATATGTGTCCGCCTATTTATGGTTCGTACACAAACGGAATGATCCGCAAGAAAGACGAAACGAGAACTACCATGAACCTGATCCGCAACTACCGCAACTGGCGCCGCTACAGGGACACCGTGTCCGAGCTGAGCCGCCTGAGCAACCGTGAACTGACCGACCTCGGCATCAGCCGCAGCGACATTCCTTACGTCGCTCGCAAGGCGGTCTAATTCTTCGGACCGCGAATGGTCCGAACCAGTTTTGAAAAAGAGAACGACAATGAACCTGATCCGCAACTATCGTAACTGGCGCGTTTATCGCGAGACGGTTACCGAGCTGGGTCGCCTTTCGAACCGCCAGCTGCATGACCTCGGTATCGTCCGCGACGAAATCAAGACCATCGCCCGCCAGGCGATCTAACCAGAATTTCGCCAGGGTCGACCTCCTCCCCGACCCTGACGGATCCGGTCAACCTTCACCTCCTCCCGAGGGTTGACCACCAAAACGGCGCCCGCCGCACCTCCTCCCGCGGCGGGCGCTGTTTCCCGGGGCAAAACGAATTTTGCCCCAAAGGTTTCGCTCCTTTTCAAAAGCGACAAGAGATTTCGTCAAAGCCGACCTCCTCCCCGGCGATGACGAATACGGTCGGCCTTCACCTCCTCCCGAGGGTCGACCCCAAAAACGACACCCGCCGGACCTCCTCCCCCGGCGGGTGTTGTTGTTTTCAGGGGTTGATTCCCAGAGCTGCTGTTTGCCCCACACCACGCACGGCAATTGCAATCGCCGCACCAAGCGATTATTCCGGCGCTCATGAGCAAAAATCCCATCCACATCATTGGCGGCGGCCTCGCCGGCTCCGAAGCTGCCTGGCAGGCGGCGCAAGCGGGCGTTCCCGTCATCCTGCATGAAATGCGGCCCGTTCGCGGCACCGATGCCCACAAGACCGATAGCCTGGCCGAGCTCGTCTGTTCCAATTCCTTCCGCTCCGACGACGCCGACAACAACGCCGTCGGCCTGTTGCACGCCGAAATGCGGCTGGCCGGCTCGCTGGTCATGAGCGCAGGTGACGCCAACCAGGTGCCAGCCGGCGGTGCGCTTGCGGTCGACCGCGACGGATTCGCCGACGCGGTGACGAAACAACTCGAAGCACACCCGCTGATCACCATCCAGCGTGAGGAAATAGCGGGCCTGCCGCCGGCGGAGTGGGATCAGGCGATCATTGCCACGGGTCCATTGACCTCGCACTCACTTGCCCAGTCGATCGCCGAAGCGACCGGCGCCGATGCGCTGGCCTTCTTCGACGCCATCGCGCCGATCGTCCACTTCGACACGATCGACATGGATACCTGCTGGTTCCAATCGCGCTACGACAAGGTCGGACCCGGCGGCACCGGCAAAGACTACATCAATTGCCCCATGGACAAGGACCAGTACCTTGCCTTCGTGCAGGCGCTGGTCGATGGCCAGAAGACCGAATTCAAGCAATGGGAAGGCACACCCTATTTCGACGGCTGCCTGCCGATCGAAATCATGGCCGAGCGCGGCGTCGAGACGTTGCGCTACGGGCCGATGAAGCCGATGGGGCTGACCAACGCGCACAATCCGACGGTGAAGGCCTATGCTGTCGTCCAGCTGCGGCAGGACAATGCGCTGGGCACGCTCTACAACATGGTAGGTTTCCAGACAAAGCTGAAGCATGCCGAGCAGGTGCGCGTGTTCCGCACCATACCGGGTCTCGAAAACGCCGATTTCGCCCGCCTCGGTGGCTTGCATCGCAACACCTACATCAACTCGCCGACCTTGCTCGATGCTTCTCTGCAGCTGAAGTCGCGCCCGGGCCTGCGCTTTGCCGGACAGATCACCGGCTGCGAAGGCTATGTCGAAAGTGCCGCCATCGGCCTGCTCGCCGGCCGCTTCGCCGCCACTGAGCGGCTCGGCCAGGCACCGTCCCTGCCGCCGCTCACCACCGCTTTCGGCGCCTTGCTCAACCACATCACCGGCGGCCACATCGTCTCCGATGACGAACCAGGAAAGCGTTCCTTCCAGCCGATGAATGTCAATTTCGGCCTGTTCCCGCCCGTCGAAGCGCCGAAGACTGAGGGCAAACGCATGCGCGGCAAGGACAAGACATCAGCCAAGCGGCATGCCATCACCTCGCGCGCACGCGCCGATTGCCGGCAATGGCTGGGACTGCCGGTGCAAACGGAAACGGCCGAAGCGGCGGAGTAACCTCCCTATTCAGCAGGCTCGACACTCGCCATCGGCAGCCCCGGCTTTCCGGCCTCATCAGGATTTCTCCTGACATAGGCGGCCTTGAGACTCTCCGAGGTTTCGCGCGAGCCGTCATGGCTCCAGCCTGGCGGCTTGATCAGATAGTTCAAGCGATCACTCAAGGTCAGACCCGGCGCGAAGGCATCCCTGAACATGCCGATCCATTCATGGAACGCCACTTTCAGCGGATTGAAGGTGCCGAGATTCCTGACGATGCCATAGCGCGGCCGGTCCTCATCCAACTCCTCGACGAAGGTGCCGAACATGCGGTCCCAGATGATCAGCGTACCGGCATAATTGGCGTCGAGATAGCGCGGATTGGTGGCGTGGTGGACGCGGTGGTGCGACGGCGTGTTGAAGACGAACTCGAACCAGCCCCACATCTTGCCGATGGTCTCGGTGTGGATCCAGAACTGCCAGACCAGGTTGAAGCCGAAGGTGAAGGCGATGACCGCCGGGTGGAAGCCAAGCAGCACCAGCGGCGCCTGCAGCACGAACATGAAGGTGAACAGGCCGGTCCAGCTTTGCCGCAACGCTGTCGACAGATTGTAGTGCTGGCTGGAATGGTGGTTGACGTGTTCGGCCCACACCCAGCGCACCCGGTGTGCGATGCGGTGATAGACGTAGTAGCGCAGATCATCGAGCAGGAAGGCGGCCAGGAACACCCAGACCGACAGGCCGAGATTGAAGACGCGGAATTGCCAGAGCCACAGCAACGCCCAGTAGGACACGACGCCAAGCAGCAGCCCGGCAACGACATTGCCGGTGCCCATCATCAGGCTGGTCAAGGTGTCGCGCGTCTCGAACGAACCCTTGGCACGGCCGGTGCGCACCAACCAAAGCTCGATCAGGATCGCGACAACGAAGAACGGGATGGCCAGTTGGGTGACTTGCGGGAAATTGTAGCTGTCCATCACGCGGCCTCCCTGGCGGAATTCGGATGTTGCGGCTCAAGCGCTTCCAGCACGCCTTGCGCATCAACAGCGCTGGCAAAGCGGAAGCGGCCGCCCTTCCAGGTGAAATCGGCGAGCCGGAACGAGACCGTATTCACATCTCCGGCGTTCAAAACCGCGACATCTTGAGGCGTGACGATGCGGGTCAAGAAGCAGTCGCCGATGCTGTGAACGATCCCGATGCGCCCTCGCCCGATATCCAGAAACGCCGTCCTGGCATCCGCCGTCAGGCGCACCACAGTCGCCACCTCGTCGGGAAAATCCTCGGCGAAACGGCTCAGCGCCTGATCCGTTCCGGCAAGCGTCGCCGTCTTGCTGCCGCCGGTGAAATGCACCGCGGCAACCGACAGCGCAATGCCAAAAGCGACGATCGCGACCAGCAACGGCAAGCTCATGAATGGGTATCTCCTCCGAGCCGGCCTGTCGTCTGCGGCGACAGTTTTCGGCTCGGGGGAATCCTTAGCATGATTGACGTTTACGTCAAAGTGCCGGCCAGCCCTTGGTCGCACGACGCAGCAGCAGCCAATGCCGGCGCAAAGCCGATAGCCGCGCCACACCATCGAGCGGCGAGCCACTTTCCATTTTTGTCAGGTAGGCGCGCGACAGGGCCAGTGGCAGGAATGCCGGGCGCAGCGAGACAGGCAAGGCCGATGCGCCCTGTTCGAAGGCGGAAAAATGGTCGCGGGCCAGCGCGATCATTGCCGCCACCGCGCGCTTGGCGCCAGGACCGCCATCGCCGGTGATGAACTCCTGCGGCGAAGAGCCAGCCGCAGCAAGGATATCGGCCGGGATAAAACATTGCCCGCGTTTGCGGTGCAGCGGCAACAGGAGCAGCAGGCCGGTCATCGCCTGCGCACAGCCTGCCCTGCCCGCCAGTTCGGCAAAGCGCGGCGCCTCGCCGGGATCGAGCATCATCGCCGCAAGCTGGATGAGCGCGGCGGCCGTCTCGCCGCAATAGCCTTCCAGATCGGTGCGCGACGGCATCGGGTCGTCGTAGAGGTCGAAGATGCGCGCATCGAGCATGTTCTCGAAGGCCAGTTTCGGCAGGTTGAATGTCGCTATGGTGGCATTCAAGGCTTCAGCTGTGGGATGGCCGGCACCCGCCTCGCCGCCGGCGGCAATGACATCGCGCCACCATTGCAGCCGCACCTCGCCCGGCAGCGCCTCATGGATCCGATCGCGAATGCCTGCGATCTCGGCATTGAAGGCGTAGAGCGAAATCAGCGCGTCGCGCTTGTCGGCCGGCGCGTAGAGCGCGGTCAAATAGCGGTCATGGTCGGCGGCGCGCACCGCGTCCATGACGATTTTGCCATTCTGGGACATGTCAATCGACAGCGATGAGCGCGGCGGCCACGGCGCGCTCTTCCGCCAGAAGGACATTATAGGTCCGCACCGCGGCACCGGTAGACATCGGGTCGGACGCAATGCCTGCCGCCTTCAGCGCGGCCCGCAATGCGGCGGGCAATGGCCGGAGATCTCTACCCATGCCGACCAGCAGGATCTCGACCTTATCGGCCTCAGTCAGCAGCCTGTCGAAATCCGCCACCGTCAGCACCAAGGGGTCTGCCGGCTCCCAGCCATGGATGCCGGATGGCAGACATAGCAGCGAGCCGCGATGCGACATGTCGGCAAAGCGGAACCCGCCATTGCCGTAGGCCTCGATCGGCGCGCGGCCAGGGAAATGCGCTTCGCGGATGACGATGCCTTTGCCGGTCACCGTTTTGTCACCCCTTTGGGGCGGCGCGTCAGGTCGCGACCGCCTTGCCACCGCCGACCGGCTTCTCCTCGTCGGCCGTAGCCTGCGGCCGCAGCTTGAACAGGATCAGCAGGGGTGCAGCGATGAAGATCGACGAGTAGGTGCCGAAGACGACGCCGAACAGCATGGCCATCGTGAACGAGCGGATCACCTCGCCGCCGAACAGCACCAGCGCCAGCAGCGCCAGGATCGTCGTCACCGAGGTCAGCGTCGTTCTCGACAGCGTCTCGTTGATGGCGTTGTTCAAGAGTTGCGGCAGCGGCATGCGCTTGTATTTTCGCAGATCCTCTCGGACACGGTCATAGACCACGATCGTATCGTTCAGCGAATAGCCGATAATGGTCAGGATCGCCGCCAGCGATGACTGGTTGAACTCCAGTCCGGTGATGACGAAGAAGCCAAGTGTCATGACCACATCGTGCACCGTCGCAACGATGGCGCCAACCGCGAACTGCCATTCGAAGCGGAACCAGACATAGACCAGGATGCCGAGCAGCGCGATCAGCATGGCGATCGTGCCTTGCTTGGCGAGTTCTCCGGAGACGGTCGGTCCCACCACTTCGACGCGGCGGAAGTCATAATTGTCCTGCAGCTCGCCGCGCACCTTGTCGATGACGGTCTGCTCGGCATTCTCGCCACCATCCTGCGTCCCGACGCGGATCAACACGTCGTTCGGCGCACCGAACTGCTGCACCTGGACTTCGCCGATGTTGAGTTCCGTCAATCTGGCACGCAGGTCGGCAAGGTCGGCGTTGCCGCTCTTGGCCTGCACCTCGATCAGCGAGCCGCCCTTGAAATCGATGCCGTAATTGATGCCGACGGTCATGAACAACACCACCGACAGGATCGAAAGTGCGCTCGAGAGCGTGAACGTCCAGCGACGGATGCCCATGAAGGGAATCTTGGTGCCGGGCGGAACGAAGGTCACCGGCGCGCGCGGCAATTCCTTCGGGCGAGCACGGCGCAGCCAGATCGAGACCAGCAGTCGGGTGAAGGTGAAGGCGGTGAAGACGGTTGTCAGGATGCCGATCGCATACGTGATGGCAAAGCCCTTCACCGGTCCGGTACCGAGATAGAACAGCACCACGGTGGCGATCAGCGAGGTGATGTTGGAATCGACGATGGTCGCCAGCGCCTTGGTGAAACCGGTATCGATCGCCTGGATCACGGAGCGGCCGGCACGTCGCTCCTCGCGAATGCGCTCGTAGATCAGAACGTTGGAATCGACCGCCATGCCGATAGTCAGCACGATACCGGCGATGCCCGGCAAGGTCAGCGTCGCGCCAAGCACCGAGAGCACCCCGACGATCATAGCCACATGCACAGCCAGCGCGATGTTGGCGAGGAAGCCGAGGAAGCCATAGGCGACGAACATGAAGGCGACGACGAGGATAGAACCGATGATGCCGGCCACCTTGCCGGCATGGATGGAATCCTGGCCGAGACCCGGACCGACGGTGCGTTCTTCGATCACCGTCAATGTCGCGGGCAAGGCGCCGGCGCGCAACAGCACCGCGAGATCGTTGGCGCTCTGGGCGGTGAAATTGCCGGAGATCTGGCCGGTGCCGCCCAGGATCGGCTCACGGATCTGCGGCGCCGAAATCACCTGGTTGTCGAGGATGATGGCGAACAGCTTGCCGACATTCTGCGCGGTGGCCTGGCCGAAACGCGCCGCACCCTTCGAATCGAAGCGGAACGACACCACCGGCTCGTTGTTCTGCGAATTGTAGGTCGCCTGAGCATCGACGAGGTTTTCACCCGAGACGATGACGCGGTTCTCGATGAGATACGGAACCGGCGGATCGTCCTGCGAATACAGCACCGACGAGCCGGCAGGCGGACGGCCATTGAGCGCGTCCTGCACCGGCATCGACTGGTCGACCATCTGGAAGGTCAGCTTGGCGGTCTGGCCGAGGATTTCCTTCAGTCTTTGCGGGTCCTGGAGACCCGGCACCTGGACAAGAATACGGTCGTCGCCCTGCCGCTGCACGATAGGTTCGGTGGTGCCGAGTTCGTTGACGCGGCGCTCGACCACCTCGATCGACTGCGTCAATGCGGTCGATGTGCGATATTTGATGCCGGCATCGGTGACGTTGAACTTGAGCAGGCCGGGCTCGGAATCGTCGAGCGTCATTTCCTGGATGGAGCCGCCGGTGAACAGGCCGGCAGCGACCGGATCGGTCAGCGTCTTCAGCGCCGTCTTGGCGGCATCGACCTGGGCGGGGTCGGTGATGCGGACCTGCAAGGTCCGTCCGGTGCCGGCAAGGCCGGTATAGCCGATCTTGGCGTCGCGTAGCAGCGTGCGGATCTCGTCGCGCGTCGTCTCCAGCCGGTCCTTGATCAGATCGTTCTGATTCATCTCCAGCAGGATGTGCGAGCCGCCCTGCAGATCGAGGCCGAGCGTCATCTGACGCTTCGGCACCCAGCTGGGCAGTTGGGCCAAGGTGCTTGCGGGGATGAGGTTGGGCGCGGCGAGGATCACTGTGATGGCCACGGCCACCCAGATCAGGATCATCTTGAAGCGCGAAAAATACAGCATATGGCGTCGTCCGTCAGAGCGTGTCCGCGGATCGCTCCGCCTGAAATTGGATTATTTCTTGGCGTTCTGGTTCGCCACCGGCTCGCCCTTGACGCGCACATCGGCGATCGTCGAGCGCAGCGCCGTCACCTTCAAGCCATTACCGAGGTCGACCTCAAGCTCGTTATCGTCGATCACCTTTGTCACCTTGCCGACGAAGCCGCCCCCGGTGACGACCGTGTCGCCGCGACGAACGGCCGCCAGCATCTCGCCGCGCTTCTTCAGCTGCGTGCGCTGCGGCCGGATGATCAGAAAATACATGATCACGAAAATCAGGACAAACGGCAAAATGCTGATGAACATGTCGGGAGAAGCGCCGACGCCTTGGGCGTATGCCGGTGTCACGAACATCGAGGTACTCCTGAATTTTGAAAACAGCCGCCAATTTGGCGGCCCCTTGAAATTTGGCCGGAATATAGTCGGTAAAGTTGTCAATGCAACTGCGCGGCCGGCCAAATCGGCTGCTTTTCCGGCCTGTTGAGCCGTGTTAGAGCATGATCGCGAAAAGCGCGAGACCGTTTTCTCGGCCAAACGGTTTCCGTTTGTCCAGAGATCACGTTCAAACAAAAGGTTGCCACCGGTTTTGTGTCAGACGGAATCGGCCGGGTCCACGCTCCCACACATCAAAAACCCGAAAACAAAAGACAGACATGACCGACAGCAGCATTGAAGCCCTGAACCAGAAACTCGACCGGCTGATCGAGGCGGTGAGCCGCCTCGCCCCGCCGCCGGTGCCCGAAACAGACCTCGGCGAGGCCGATTGCTTCGTCTGGCAGGCCGATCCGGGCTATCTGGAACCAGTGCGCAAGGTCAACCGCGTCGATATCGGCCTGATCCGTGGCGTCGACCGCGTCCGCGACATCCTTGTCGACAACACCGAACGCTTCGCCGCCGGCTATCCAGCCAACAACGTGTTGTTGTGGGGAGCGCGCGGCATGGGCAAATCGTCGCTGGTCAAGGCGGTGCACGCCGAGATCAACGCCAAGGCCAAGTCCAACCTGCCGCTGAAGCTGATCGAAATCCACCGCGAGGACATCGACACGCTGCCGAAGCTCATGGGCCTGCTCAAGGCAGCCCGCTTCCGCTTCATCCTGTTTTGCGACGACCTATCCTTCGACCACGACGACACCTCCTACAAGTCGCTCAAGGCAGCGCTCGAAGGCGGCGTCGAGGGCCGCCCGGCCAATGTCATCTTCTATGCCACCTCGAACCGCCGCCATCTGTTGCCGCGCGACATGATCGACAATGAGCGCTCGACCGCGATCAACCCGTCCGAAGCGGTCGAGGAAAAGGTGTCGCTGTCCGACCGCTTCGGCCTGTGGCTCGGCTTCCACAAATGTTCGCAGGACGAGTATCTCGACATGATCGACGGCTATGTCAGCCATCATGGCCTTGTCATGGATCCCGAGCAGCTACGCGCCGAGGCGCTGGAATGGGCGACGACGCGCGGCAGCCGCTCGGGCCGCGTCGCCTGGCAGTTCACCCAGGACCTGGCTGGACGGCTTGGCAAGCCGCTGAAGGACTAAACTGGGTCGAAGCTCAATTTAGCTGGTTGCGGCAAATGGCTGCGATGGGTGAGAAGCAGTCACCTTGTCGATTGTGTCCCCGAATGTGGTCAGTCGAACCTTCGCAGCTTTTTCAAGCGTTCGAGCCAATATCGATCAGCCGGTTACCACAGGCAGGACGACGTAGTTTCCGTAGAGGGACACAATAAGAAGGAATGAGGCCATGATCACGCCGGCATAGGCGGCGCCGGTCTTGCCTGGCAGTCTTTGCTCCCGGCTCGGCCAACTGCGGTAAATAAGCCAGATCGAGAAAAGGGTCAGCGCAATCGAGGACCCGAACATCAAAAGCTCGAAGGCATGAAAACTGTAGTGGCGAAGAAGCGTGCCGCCAACCACGAGCGGCACACCAATCAGCAGCCACATCCTGATCTGACGCCACATATCCAAACTTGCCACGATTTGCCTTGCGATTGGTCCCCTATGCTGGCGATCATAGGCAAAGAAAATTACTGAATGCCTGATGGGATTTTCACGCCCAAAAGTGGTCTCGTTTTCGGGACAACGACCGTGCATTGAAAGACGTGAAATCCCGCAACCAACTGAAAAAGCCCGTTCCTTGCGGAACGGGCTGAGCCGGCGGGCGGACTGGAGGTCAGACGTCCCGCAATTGCTTTTTTTCTTCTATTCGAGATAGCCGGAGGGGTCGACCGGAGCCGAATTCTTGCGCACTTCGAAGTGCAGCTTCGGCGAGTCCGTCGTGCCGCTCATGCCCGACAGCGCGATTTCCTGGCCGCGCTTGACCTTCTGGCCGCGCTGCACCTCGATCGAGCTGGCGTGGCCATAGACGGTGACCAGTCCATTCTCGTGGCGCACCAGCACGGTGTTGCCGAATTCCTTGAGACCGTCGCCGGCATAGATGACGACGCCGTTCTCGGCCGCCTTGACCGGCGTTCCCGACGGCACGGCGATGTCGACGCCATCCTTGCCCGAGCCGAAACCGGAGATCACACGGCCGCGCACCGGCCAGCGCATCTTGCCGATGCCAGTGGCGTCGGGCGCGACGGCGTCGTCGTCCTCGGCCTGCTGGATGACCTTCGAATCTTTCTTCGGCGGGGTGTAGGACGCCAGCGTCTCCGACGGCGTGGCCTTTGCCGGGGCTTGCGTGGTGGCCGTGGTCACCGGATCGATCTTGGCCGGCTTGGCGCTGGCGACCGTCGCGGTCCCGCCCGCCGGCACCTTCAGGGTCTGGCCGATCTTGAGCAGCCCATCCCTCATCCCGTTGGCCTGCTTGAGAGCAACGACGCCGACGCCGGTCTTCCTGGCAATCGAGGACATCGTATCGCCCGACTGGACCGTGTAGGTACCAGCGGCGCCAGTCGCCTTGGCCGCGGCCACCTGCGGTTTGGGCTCCTTGGGCTGGCTTGCCGCGGCCGACGTGTCGACCTGAGCGGCGGACTTGCCTTCCTTGAGCTTCGGCTGCTGCGGCAGGACGGCGACCTTGTCCGGCGCAGTGGCCGGCAGATCGTGCTTACCGTCTTTCGCCGGCTTGGCATCGGCGACCTTCGCCTCGCCCTTGCTCGAATAGGCATAGGCCGGAATGATCAGCTTCTGGCCGGTCTTCAGCCCCTTGGTCGCGCTCAGCCCGTTGACCTTCATGATCACGTCGGACGGCACCTTGTAGCGCTGCGCCAGGCCGCCAATCGTTTCGCCGTCCCGAACGACAATCTCGGTTGCATGCGGCTTACCAGAGGACGCCACGCGCGGTTCGTCGGGCTGCGCAACCTTGAAAGGCGATGCCGCCGGAGCGACGGTGCCGGTCGTGGTCCTGTCGACATGCGGTGCCGGAGCCAATGCGGTGCGCATCGGCTTCGCTGCGGGAGCCGGCTGTGCCTGGGCAACGGGCGGCGGCAGCGGCCGTGTCGAGACCGGCTCGAGGCTGGAGCGGCTGACCGATTGTGTGTGGGTGCCATCGATCGGAGCGGCGGCGACATCGCCCGGATAGGGCTGCTGTACGGCATCCTGCTTGTTGATGATGGCGCGCTGATTGTTGGTCGAGGACGTGAAGACGTCGTCGACGCCATTGAACCGCGAAACCTGGGAACTGCACCCGGCCGCGGCGCCTGCAATCATGAGGACGGCGCAGCCTCGCGCCAGATTGCGTCCATTTGCCTTCAAAACACTGAGTTGCATCGCACTGACCCGCACATACCCGGTACAAACTAGGCATGATTAAAGCGCGTTAATGTTACTCGACGGTTAACCTCATGGAATCCGGCGCAATTTTCTTAAAATATTAGAGGGCGAGAGGAGTGTTGAGATTCAGGTCAGGCGGAGCCGGAGTCGAAGACGGGGTGCGAAGCGACCAAACAAGGTGGCTTCCGGGGTCGCCCTTGCGCCGAGCGGAGCGTACTTTTCGTACGCGAGCACCGGAAGCGCAGGAAACCAACGTTTGCAGGCCGGCCTCACCTGAATATCAACGCCCCTAGATGACGGCGGCGACACTGCGCATGATCGGCTGCAGGCGAACGAGGCCGATGTCCTCGCGCTCGAACCGGCTGCCGACCTTGGTCAGCTTGGCCAGCACCTGTTCGCCCTCTTCGGGTCCGATCGGGGCGATGACGATGCCGCCGCTCGACAATTGGTCGAGCAGGAAGCGCGGCAGGCTGTCGAAGGCGGCCCAGGCGACGATGCGGTCGAACGGCCCTTCATTCGGCAGCCCGCCGGAACCATCGGCGTGGCGCACGATGACATTGCCAATGCCGAGTGCCTCGAAGCGCTGCCTCGCCTGCTCGACGAGCGTCTTGTAGCGATCGGTGGTGACGACCCGCGCCGCCAGCCGCGACATCACCGCCGAGGTATAGCCAGAGCCGGTGCCGACCTCGAGCACGCGGTTGCCCTGCTCGATGGCGAGCGCCGCGATCACCGCCGCCTGCAAGTCGGCGCCTTCGATCGCCTCGCCGCATTCGATCGGCAGCATGCGGTCCGACCAGGCGATCTGATGGAACTGGGCAGCCAGGAAACCGCGGCGTGGTGTCGCCTCGAAGGCGGCGATCAGCGCCTTGGGCACCGTTCCCCGGCCGCGCAGGCGCAGCAGAAAGGCGGCAAAGCCTTCGCGGTCATCGATCTGGAGGCCCTGGTTCATGCAAGCGCCTTGCTCAGTTGGTCACGGATTTCATGCGCTGTGAGGTCGAGTTGCAGGGGCGTCACCGACACCAGCCTGTTGCGCAGAGCGTAGAGGTCGGTGCCTTGCTTGCCTTCGACCGGCTCGCGGCCGAAGCGCAGCCAGTAGTAAGGCAGGCCGCGCCCGTCGCGGCGCTCGTCAACCCACAGGCTGTGCACGAGCTTGCCTTGCGTGGTGACCACCGTCCCAGTGACCTCTTCGGGAAGGCAGTTGGGAAAATTGACGTTAAGGAGCACGCCGTCCGGCAGCGGCGTCGCGATCAATTTCTTCAGCAAGGCCGGCGCCAGCGTCTCGGTCGTCTCGTAGGGAACGACGCGATCTTCGCCGACATAGCTGTAGCCCTGGCTGAGCGCGATCGAGCGGATGCCGAGCAGCGCGCCCTCCATGGCACCGGCGACGGTGCCGGAATAGGTGACGTCGTCGGCGATGTTGGCGCCCGAATTGATGCCGGACAGGATCAGGTCGGGTGCGCCGGGCAGGATCTTCTTGACGCCCATGATGACGCAATCGGTCGGCGTGCCGCGCACGGCAAAATGCTTCTCGCCGATCTTGCGCAGCCGCAGCGGCTCCGAGATCGACAGCGAATGCGCGTAGCCGGACTGGTCCTGCTCCGGCGCCACCACCCAGACATCGTCGGACAGTGTGCGCGCGACGCGTTCGAGCGACGCCAGGCCCTCGGCATGAATGCCGTCGTCATTGGTCAGGAGAATGCGCATTATTTCGCTTCGATCTTTTCCAGGCCGCCCATGTAAGGCCGCAGCACTTCAGGAATGGTTACGCTGCCGTCCTCATTCTGGTAGTTTTCGATGACGGCGATGAGCGCGCGGCCAACGGCGGTGCCCGAACCGTTGAGCGTGTGGACGAAGCGGTTGCCCTTGCCGTCTCTGTCCTTGTAGCGGGCGTCCATGCGGCGCGCCTGGAAATCGCCGCACACCGAACAGGACGAGATTTCGCGATAGGCGTTCTGGCCGGGCAGCCAGACCTCTATGTCGTAGGTCTTGCGCGCGCCAAAGCCCATGTCGCCGGTGCACAGCGTCATGGTGCGGAACGGCAGGCCGAGCCGCTTCAGCACTTCCTCGGCGCATTGCGTCATCCGCTCATGCTCGGCAAGTGACGATTCCTGGTCGGTGATCGACACCAGCTCGACCTTGTAGAACTGGTGCTGGCGCAACATGCCGCGCGTGTCGCGCCCGGCCGAGCCGGCTTCCGAACGGAAGCATGGCGTCAGCGCAGTGTAGCGCAACGGCAGTTTTTCATGCGCGGTGATTTCCTCGCGCACCAGGTTGGTGAGCGGCACTTCGGCGGTGGGGATCAGGCCAAGCCTGCCCTCCCCATGCGGCGTGAAGAACAGATCTTCCTCGAACTTCGGCAACTGGTTGGTGCCGAACAGAACGTCGTCCTTGACCATCAGCGGCGGGATGACTTCTTCGTAGCCATGCTCGGTCGTATGCAAATCGAGCATGAACTGGCCGAGCGCGCGTTCCATCCGCGCCAACCCGCTTTTCAGCACGGTGAAGCGCGAGCCTGACAGCTTGGCCGCCCGCTCGAAATCCATCATGCCGAGTGCTTCGCCGATCTCGAAATGCTCTTTCACCCAGTTCGGCCGCGTCGGCGCCTTGCCGACAATGTGCTTGACCACATTGTCGTGCTCATCCTTGCCGACCGGCACATCGTCGAAGGGCACGTTGGGCAATACCGCCAGCGCGTCGTTCAGCGCCTTGTCGAGCTCTCGTTCCCGTGCCTCGCCGTTCTGGATGAAGGTCTTGATCTCGCCGACTTCGGCTTTCAGCGTCTCGGCAAGCGCCGCGTCGCCCGAACGCATGGCATTGCCGATCTCCTTCGAGGCGGCATTGCGGCGCTCCTGCTTGATCTGCAACTCGGTGACGTGTTCGCGCCGCGCCTCGTCCGAGGCGATCAGCCCGTCGACCGTGGACTGCGCCTCACCCGCCGACCACGAGCGCTTGACCAGCGCCTCGACAAGGGCCTTCGGGTTGTCGCGAATCCATTTGATGTCAAGCATGGTTTGAACGCTCCTGGGTAGCATGTCGCCCAAAAGTGCGCAGCGGTTTTGGGACAACGACATGCTTCAAACAAAACTGAAACGCATCGCGTTGAGTGCGATGCGTTTCAGCGAGAGGGCGTAAACCGCATCTGAGATCGATGCAAGATGAGGCTAGGCTGCGGCTGCCGTTTTCCACGCAGCCGGGTATTACGAGGCTGCCGACGCTGGAGGCTCGTCCGGGGCTTTCTCCGCCACGGTTTCCGCCGCGTCCTGCTTCTCGCGCGCCACACGCTGCTTTTCCTGATCGCGCTCGATCAGCCGGGCGGCCCAGATGGAGACCTCGTAGAGAAGTATGGTCGGAATGGCGAGGCCGATCTGGCTCATCGGATCGGGAGGCGTCAGCACGGCCGCGACGACGAAGGCGATGACGATCGCCCATTTGCGCTTCTCGGCCAGACCCTTGGACGACAGCATGCCGACTCGCGTCATCAGGCTGGTCACCACCGGCAGTTGGAACACCAGGCCGAAGGAGAAGATCAGCGTCATGATCAGGCTGAGATATTCCGACACTTTCGGCAGCAGCGAGATCTGCACCTGATCGTCGGTACCGGCCTGCTGCATGGCGAGGAAGAACCACATCACCATCGGCGTGAAGAAGAAATAGACCAGCGACGCGCCCATCAGGAACAGGATGGGCGATGCGATCAGGAACGGCAGGAAGGCATTGCGCTCGTTCTTGTAGAGGCCGGGCGCGATGAACTTGTAGATCTGCGTGGCGATCAGCGGAAAGGCGATCACCATGCCGCCGAACATGGCGAGCTTGACCTGGGTGAAGAAGAATTCCTGCGGCGCGGTGTAGATCAGCTCGACCTTGTGCGGATCGAGCCCCGCCCATTTCGTCGCCCATTTGAACGGGATCACAAGCAGGTTGAACAGCTTCTTGGCGAAGAAGAAACAGACCAGGAAGGCAACGAAGAAGCCGCCCAATGACCAGATCAGCCGCCGGCGCAACTCGATCAGGTGCTCCATCAGCGGCGCCGACGATTTCTCGATCTCGTCCTTCTCCTTGTCCGAAACGCTCACTTGGCGGCTCCAGCCGTCTTCTTGGCCGCCGGCTTCTTCGCCGCAGCAGGCTTCGGTTCGGCTTTTGCCACGGCCTTTGTCGCGATGGCCTTGGCCGCGGCAGGCTTCACGGCTTTGGGCGTTTCAGGCTTTGCCGCCACCACGGTCTTCGCCGGCGCCTTGGGCACAGGCATGGCCTTCACGGCGACCGTTTTCGCCGGCGCAGGAGCCTTTGCGCCATTTGCCGAAGCCTTGGCCGATGCTTTTGCAACCGGCGTCGCCTTTGCCGGCGCAGGCTTGGCTGCATTCTTCGCCGCGGACGCCTTCGGCGCCGCAACAGGTGCCGTCGGCAGTGACGACGTCACCACCGATTCGTCGGTCATTGCCGGGAAAATCGGCGCTGCTGGTGCTGCTTCCGGCCCGTTGACGCCAGGCATGGTCGCTGCACCGTTCTTCAACGGCTCGGCCGCCTGCGGGGTCGAAGCGGCAGGTGTTGCCGGATCATCCGCAGGCTTCGGCTTCATCGCCGCGTCGACACCGGAGCGAACGTCGGCCGCGGCCTGTTCGAACGGATTGAGCTGCTTCCTGATCTCGGCCATCGGGCTCATGCCCCTGAGTTCGTCGACGGACTTCTTGACGTCGTCGAGCTCGGCTTCCTTCAGCGCCTCGTTGAACTGTTTCTGGAAATCGGACGCCATGGCGCGCAGCTTCGCCGTCGTGCGGCCGAAGGTGCGCAGCATATTGGGCAAATCCTTGGGCCCGACGACCACGATCATGACGATCGCGATGACCAGCATTTCGGTCCAGCCGACTTCAAACATGGCACTCTGTTCCGACTAGAACCTGTGGCTCAGCTCTTGCTGGCTTTTTCCTTCGCGGCCGCAACGGTCTCGTCGGCACGATGTTCGACGGTGCGCTTGTCTTCGGCAACGTCGTCGTCGGCCATGCCCTTCTTGAAGCTCTTGATGCCCTTGGCCATGTCGCCCATCAGCTCGGGAATCTTGCCGCGGCCGAACACCAAAAGCACGATCACCAGCACGATCATCCAGTGCCAAATCGAAAATGAACCCATAGCAAATCTCTCTCGAATGTTTTCCCTGGCGATGATCTATGCGTTTTCGCGTTGGGATTCAAACACAACTGCGACAGAGTTTATGAAAGGGTGGCGGATGTCACGCATTTTCGGCGTGACGGCCCGCTACGAATCCGCGCATCCTCGACAGATCGGCGGCCAATGCCAGTCAATCTTCCGTGACGCGCGGCGTCAGCAGGCCGAGTTCCTCGAGATCGATGTCGGTCAGCGCGTCCTCGTCGTCGGTCAGCGCGTCGGGATCGGCCGGCGGCAGCGGAATGGCAAAATTCGACGGCATGCGGCCCGAAAGCAGTCCGGCCCCCTTCAGTTCCTCCATGCCGGGGAGATCGCGAATCTCCTCCAGCGCGAAATGGTCGAGGAAGGTGTCGGTGGTGCCGTAGGTGACAGGGCGTCCCGGCGTTTTGCGCCGGCCGCGCATGCGCACCCATTCCGTTTCCAGCAGCGTGTCGAGCGTGCCTTTCGAGGTTTCGACGCCCCTGATATCCTCGATCTCGGCGCGCGTCACCGGCTGGTGATAGGCGATGATCGCCAGCACTTCGAGGGCCGCGCGGGAGAGCTTCCTTTGTTGGACAGTATCCCGGCTCATCAGGAAAGCGAGATCACCGGCCGTGCGGAACGCCCAGGCGTCGCCGATACGCACCAGATTGACGCCGCGCCGCGCATAGATCTGCTGCAGTTCGGTCATGGCCAGCGCGATGTTGATGCCGTCTGGCAGGCGTGCCGCAAGTTGCTTTTCGCTGACAGGCTCAGCACTGGCGAACACGATCGCCTCGGCCATGCGCACGGCTTCCGCCAGATGCAGCCGCTCGGCCGGATTCTGTACCTTTTGCTCGGCCGGGTCCTGGGAAAGCGACTCCTCTTCGGATTCATCGCCGACCTTGAACGGGATAACCGAAGCGTTGGCGCGTTCGCTCATGATGCCACCTCGACTGCCTTGATTGCCTGCGTGCGGCCGCGCAGATAGATCGGCGCGAACACTTCATCCTGCCGCATGTCCATCGTGCCTTCGCGCACCAGTTCCAGCGTCGCCGCAAACGAGCTGGCGATCGCCGTGCGCCGCTCCTCGGGGCTGGTCATGTACACGATCAGAAAACTTTCCAGCGTCGTCCAGTCGCTCACGGCCCCGACCAGACGGGTCAGGATATCGCGCGCGTCCTTGAGCGACCAGACACCGCGCCTGGCGATCGTGACATTGTTGATCGCCTGCTTCTGCCGCTGCTGGGCGTAGGCGGTCAAGAGATCGTAGAGCGAGGCCGAATAGGCGTTGCGCTTTTCGACGATGACCATTTCCGGCATGCCGCGCGCGAACACGTCTCGGCCGAGCCGGTTGCGGTTGACCAGGCGCGCCGAAGCGTCGCGCATGGCTTCCAGCCGCTTCAGCCGGAATTGCAGCACCGCCGCCAGTTCCTCGCCGCTTTCGCCCTCGTCGCCCGGCTGCTTGGGGATCAGGAGCTTCGACTTGAGGAAGGCCAGCCACGCCGCCATCACCAGATAGTCGGCGGCTAGCTCGAGCCTGAGCGCCCTCGCCGTCTCGACAAAGGTCAGATATTGCTCGACCAGCGCCAGGATCGAAATGCGTGCCAGATCGACCTTCTGGGTGCGGGCAAGATGCAGCAGAAGATCGAGCGGACCTTCGAAGCCGGCCACGTCGACGACCAGCGACGGGTCGCCGGTCACGCGTGAATCGTCATTCTCGGCCCACAGACGGTCCATCGGTGCGGCCTTTGCGGCCTTGCTTTCCAATGTTTCCGCCACTGCCTGTCACTTTCCCTTTGCTATGCCACCGCATCGAAATAGGTGGCGAATTCGGCACGTATTTCGGTTTCTTCAACCGTGTCACGGTTCTTTATATAGGTCAGCGCCCGCTTTGCCCGCTCCAGCGACGTGCCCTCAAGCCCCGTGGTGCGCGATGCGATGCCGGCCATCTCCTCGAAAACGCCATTGCAGTGAAGGACCAGATCGCAGCCCGCCGCAAGGATCGAGGCCGCCTTTGTCGGGAAATCCCCAGAAAGTGCCTTCATCGAGGTGTCGTCGCTCATCAGCAGCCCGTCGAAGCCGATTTCGCGCCGGATGATCTCATCGATGACCTTGCCGGAGGTGGTCGCCGGGTTGTTGGGGTCGATCGCGCTGTAGACGACATGAGCCGTCATTGCCATCGGCAGATGGTTGAGCTCCCTGAACGGGGCGAAATCATGCCGCTGCAGATCGCTCAGCGAGGCATTGACCACAGGCAATTCGAAATGCGTGTCGGCAAAGGCGCGTCCATGGCCCGGAATATGCTTCATGACAGGCAGCACGCCGCCTGCCATTAGCCCTTCCGCGGCGGCACGACCGAGTTCAATCACCGGTCGTGGGTCCTTGCCATAGGCGCGCGCGCCGATAACGTCGCTGGCGCCCTCGATCGGCACGTCGAGCACCGGCAGGCAGTCGGCGGTGATACCGTAGCGCAGGAGGTCGAAGGCATGCAGCCGCGCCATAAGCCACGCCGCGCGAGCGCCGGCATCATGATCGTCGCGCCACAGCGCGCCGAGCGCACCACCGGCCGGATAGTTCGGCGCCAGCGGCGGCCGCAGTCGTTGCACACGGCCGCCTTCCTGGTCGATGAACACCAGCGCGTCCGGGCGCCCGATACAGTCACGCATCGAGGCGACCAGATCGCGGATCTGTTCGGTCTCGCCGATGTTGCGCGCAAACAGGATGAAGGCCCATGGGCATTCATTGCGATAGAAATTGATTTCTTCGCGGGTGAGCGATTTCCCGGCACAGCCGAGGATCATGGATTTTGATTCGGTCATGTCAGGAGTCTAAAGCTTCGCGCGATCAAAGGGAATCATCCGGATCACAAGCAGTCAAACGTCAGATCTGCTTTCCCCATGAAAAAAGCCGGCGCGGTGACCGCGCCGGCTTTTGACTGGGTGGCTCCGGCTCTAGCGCGAGACGAAACAGTTGCCGCCGGCGGCCTTGTAGCTGGTGCACAAATTGATCGCGTCATTGCGCGACTGGGCCGGGACGCGCACGCGGTAGAACGTGCCCTTGCCGGCGATCTCGGCCTTGACGATGTTGGCGGTACGCCCGGCAAGCACGCTGCCGTAGCGGCGCTGCAGGTCCTGATAGCTGGACTGGGCGCTTTCGACCGTCGGCTGTGAAGCGATCTGCATCGACCACGAACCACCGCCGGTCGCGGTCGATGCCGGATCGATGGACGCAACCTGATCGGGCTTGACCTCGCCGACGACATCAACCGGCTGGTCGGACGGGCGCTGCGGCGCGAGCGGAACCTTGGCCGGCGTGTTGGCCGACTGCGCCTTGGCCTCAGCCTTGGTGGGCTTGGCTGCCGGCTTGAGGGCTGGCTCGTCGTCCGCTTGAGCGGCGGCAGGCGCCACGGTCCCGGTCTGGTCCGCATCGGCTTGCGCCGACGGGGCAACATGCTGCGGCGCCGGGTCGACCGGCTCTGTTGCGGCCACTTGCGGTGCGGCCGGCGCCGGATCTTCACGCGGCACCAGCGAACCGTCCGACTTGACCACCATGGTCCTCACCTTACGCGGCGCAACGGCGACGACATCGGCATTGGTGCCCTTGTCGGCATCCTGCAGCACCTGTGCGATGCGGTCCTCGGACTTGGGCGTGGCCGCCGTGTTGTCGGCCGAAGCGTCGCCGGCCGTAGGCGCGCCATTGCCGACATCGGTTCCAGCGGCACCTGCGTTCTGGTCCGGTGAAAGATCGATGGCGCGGGCCGGATCCTTCGCCTGGACGTCCACCGGTTCTTCGGTGTTGGTGACCAGTTTCTCCTGGACCGGCTCTGCGGGCTTCGCGCCCCTGACCGCGTCGTAGACCTTGTTGTCCTGGTTCGGCACCACGGCACCGCCCGGATTCTCCGGCTTGACCTTGATCGGCGCGTTATCGGCCTTGACGATTACCGGTACATCGCTGCCGCCCTTGCCGCCGAAAGACAGCGCAAAGGCACCGAGGCCGCCTGCGACCGCCACCGCGCCGACAATCGCTGCGATGAACAGGCCACGTCCGCGCGAAGGCCTCGCGGCTTCGCGCTCGCCGAGACCCGGAACAGCCATCGCCTCGTCGAGCTCGGGATCGTAGTCCAATTCATCGACGGTGAAATCATCTGCCTGTGAAACCGGCTGGCTGCCGGGCAGACTGTCGAGATCGAAGCCGTCAGCGGCATCGGCATAACCCGTGGGCGCCGCCGCGCGGGCAGACACGTCCATCGGTCGTGCCGCATATGTCCGCGCTTCCGGCTCATAAGCCGGCTTGACGCTGTCATAGCCCGGCTTGCCCCCATCATAGCCCGGGCTGACACCGTCATGGCCCGGCTTGACACGGTCATAACCCGGCTTGAAGCCCGCAGCGTAGGAGTCATCATCGTAAGACGCGCCGGCCACGCCGCCCGCGGGAGCGGCAGTGACCTCCACCGCGTTCATCTCGGAGAGAAGGCTGGAGAACTCAGCGTCGAGATCGTCATAGCCAGACGTCGCCGGCTGATCTTCCTCGAAGTGCAGTTCCGGAATATCGAGATCGTCCGCCAGCGCCACGACACGCTCGGGCACATCGACTGTCTCGACATCGGGCATGTCTTCGTAACGCGCGGACTGGCGCGATTGCGGCGCCGATACAGGGGCTGCGGGTGCGACGGTCTCGACCGGCTCGGCCGAACGATAAGACGTCGCCGCAGCGACTGCCGGTACTGCAGCCATGGATGCCATCGAAGCGGCCGGCTGAGCGCCAAACGCAGGCTGAGCGCTGAATGACGGCTGCTGCGGGACCGGTGTCACGCGGCTCCACGAACGGGCTGGCTCTGGCGGCGTGGAACGTTCCGCCAGCCAATCGAGAGAATCCGCCGAATTGTCCCGGGCCACGTCACGCGGGTCGAGGCTTTTGGCCAAAGCCGCGTCGAACGCATCGTTGTCGAAATCGACATCACCCTGCCCGGCAGCATCCGAGCCCGAATCCAGGCCCTCAACTTCATCAAGCAGAAGATCGTCGAGATTCGCATCGGCCGCTTGCGCACTACCAAGGTGCTGAGGCTGCTCAGGCGCGGATTCATCAAGATCCCAGTGAAGGTCGCCGACGAGTTCGGCCGGTTCTTCGGCAGTGTCTGCTGCTTCGGCGACAGGCGGCGGAGCGGCGACAGCTGGCTGAGCCGTGACGGGCTCCTTGGCCATGGGCGCCGCACGCGCGGTCATGGCGCCCAGCAGCGCGTTCAACTCGTCTTCCAGGCTTCGTTCGTCCGCGATCGGGGCTTGCACCGTCTCGCCCATATCAGCGGCTGGCGCCACCGGCAGGACCGTAGCGGTGGCAATTTCAGCGACCGGCTCTTCGACCGTTTCGGCAAACGTGTCGTCGAAGTTCAGGTCGAAAGCATCATCCGACGCGCCTTCTGGGCTGGGAGTCTCGCCCCTCGCATCCGCGGTATCGGCAAGCACATCATGCGCTTCCGGCTCGTCGAATGCGACCGGCTCATCAGCGCGAATGTCAAAATCCATGTCGACATCAGCCATGGCGTCGTCGAAGTCGCCGGCAAAATTCTCGTCGGAGATTGCCTGGGCGTCATGCGCAGCCGCCTGCTCCGGCATGGGATACTCGACGGGATCGGCAGCCGTGTAGGACTGTTCCACCACGGAATGGTCGTCGAGCATCAACTCGTCTTCGAGCGAGATCGCAACCGCATTGTCGAATTCATGATCGGAAGCCGGCTCGACTGAAGCTGGCGCGTCGGCGAAGGCAACAGCGTGCTGGGCCTCTTCGGCTTCCTCATCGATCCGGAAGTCCTGGTCGAGCGACGCGGCAAGCTCGTCCGCCATCGGCTGATCGTCCTCGAAGGGCGAAACGTCTTCGAGCGAACTGGCGACGGCATTGTCGAAATCGGAATCGAAAGCCGGCCCTACAGCTGACGTGGTTTCAGCAGCGGCCGAATGGCTGACGCCGGCTGCGTGGTCGTCGACTTCGTCCAGGTCCAGATGGAAATCGTCGTCGAGCGACACCGAAAGCTCGTCGTCCATTGCGCTGGCGAACGCCGGCTCATGCGCGAATGTCGGCTCATGAGCCTCGGCAACCGGAGCGGCGTCGCTGTCGTCAGCGCCGAACTCGCCCATCATTTCCTTCTCGAGATCGATGTCGAAATCGCCCTCTTCCGCCACAAGATCAGCGGCTGGGGCTTTCGGCTGGGCGGGCGATTGCGGCTTGACCGGCTGGCGCGGGTCGAATCCCATGATCCTGGTCAGTTCCGCGAACGGATCATCGTCAGCGATGTCGTTGTTGTCGGCTACTCTCAGCTGGGTTCTGTCTGCCATTATTGTTCCCGAACTCGCACTCATTCGGACGCCATGGACGTCGCGTAGGGTTGGCCCTTACCAGCGCAATGTGGGCAAAAGGTGACAGGTTATTTAGTCAAACCTAACGCATTTCGGTGGGCGCGGCGGCTCCGATCAACGTCAGGCCGGACGTCAAAACGTCCGAAACAGCCTGCACCAGCCCTAGTCTGGCATGCGTCAATTGTCGGTCGTTAACCTTAACAAAACGTAAGTCCGGATTATCCGTGCCACGGTTCCAGTGTCCGTGGAAGCTGGAAGCCAGATCATAGAGGTAGAATGCCAGCCTGTGCGGCTCGAGCGCAAGTGCCGCGGACTCGATCAGGCGCGGGTACTCGGCAAGCTTGCGGATCAGGCCGATTTCGCCCTCGTCGGTCAGCAAAGCCACGGCGGACGCCAGGCTGTTGCGGTCGAAATTGGCTTCGCCCAATTGCTCGCTCGCCTGCCGGAACACCGAATGGCAGCGCGCCGAAGCGTACTGCACATAGAACACCGGATTGTCCTTGGACTGCTCGGTGACCTTGGCAAAATCGAAATCCAACGGTGCATCGTTCTTGCGGTAGAGCATCATGAAGCGGATCGCGTCGCGGCCGACCTCCTCCACCACTTCGCGCAGCGTCACGAAATCACCGGACCGCTTCGACATGCGCACCGGTTCGCCGTCACGAAACAGTTTCACCAGCTGGCAAAGCAGCACGGTGAGCTTTACCTCTTCGCCGGCAATGGCCCGCGCCAGCGCTTCCAGCCGCTTGACATAGCCGCCATGGTCGGCGCCGAGCACATAGATCAGGTCGACGAAGCCACGATCGACCTTGTCCTTGAGATAGGCCACGTCGGCGGCGAAATAGGTGAATGAGCCATCCGACTTGACCAGCGCCCGGTCCATGTCGTCGCCGACCGCGGTCGAGCGGAACAGCGTCTGCTCGCGGTCCTCCCAATCGTCGGGCTTCTCGCCCTTGGGCGGCGGCAGCTTGCCCTTGTAGATGTGGCCCTTCAGTGTCAGATCGTTGATCGCCGAGCGGATCTTCTTGGCATTGTCGGCGTGCAGCGTGCGCTCGGAGAAGAACACGTCGTGATGCACGTTGAGCATCGCCAGATCCTCGCGGATCATCGCCATCATCGCATCGATGGTGCGGTCCTTGACGATAGCGAGCGCCTCGTCATCCGGCATCTGCAGCAGCGAGCGGCCGAATTCCGTGACCAGCGCCTGACCGACTGGCACCAGGTAATCGCCGGGATAAAGACCGGCGGGTATTTCGCCGATGTCGTCGCCCAGCGCTTCGCGGTAGCGCAGGAATGCGGAACGGCCGAGCACGTCGATCTGCGAGCCGGCATCGTTGATGACATATTCCTTGGTCACGTCGTAACCGGCGAAGGCCATCAGGTTGGCGAGCGCATCGCCGACGACAGCACCCCTGCAATGGCCGACATGCATCGGCCCGGTCGGATTGGCCGAGACATATTCGACATTGGTCTTCCTGCCGCCGCCAACCGTCGAGCGGCCATAGTTGCGGCCCTCGCCAAGCAGTGCGGTCAGATGTGTCTGCCAGAAGCCGTCCTTGAGCCTGAGATTGACGAAACCAGGACCGGCCACTTCTGTCGCGGCGACATCCTTGTCGTCGCGCAGCGCTTGCGCCAGTCTTTCGGCCAGCGCGCGCGGATTCTGGCCGGTCGGCTTGGCCAGCACCATGGCCGCGTTGGTCGCCAGGTCGCCATGGCTGGCGTCGCGCGGCGGCTCGACGGCAATGCGCGACAGATCCGGCGAAACGCCATCATTGTCTTTCAAATCAAGCGCTTCGACGGCTTTTATGATTCGCGCGGTGAAATCGGCGAAGATGTTCATTTGTGTGACTCTGGGGTCTGGCTCTGGCGGCTTTGCAGCGAATCCGGCTCGTTGGCCGGCAAAATCGAGCCCGCCCTAGCTCAATTCAGGCGTATGGTCAAACAAACGCCGGTGTTCCTTGAGCGCGTAGGTGTCGGTCATACCCGCCAGGAAGTCGGCGACGCTACGCGCCTTGATGCGATCGTCGGCCCGATCCAGCCCCTCGCGCCAGCCGTCCGGCATGGCGCGCGGATCGGCGACATAGGCGTCGAACAGATCCTTGACGATCTGCTCTGCGTCCGCGCGCACCCGCATGACCTCCGCATGCCTATAAAGATGCTTGTAGAGAAACGCCTTCAGTTCTTTCTCCAGGGCGGCCATTTCCGCCGAGAAAGTGACCATAGTCTCGCCCGCCGCTCTCACCGCATCGGCGCTCTGCGGCTTGATGCGCTCCAGATTAGCTGACGTGGAGACAATGACATCCTCGACCATGGCTGTGATCTGCCGCCGCATCAGTTCGTGGCCGGTGCGCACATCATCGAGGGAGGGATAGCGTGCGCGAACGCCTTTCAGGATGGTTCCCGGCAGCGAAACCGTCTCCAGCATGTCCAGCGTCAAGAGCCCTGCCCTCAACCCGTCATCGATATCATGCGTGTTGTAGGCGATATCGTCGGCGATCGCCGCGCACTGCGCCTCGATGCCGGCAAACCGGTCGAGCTCGAGGTCGTGCAGCTCAGAATAATCACGGATCGCCTGCGGCACCGGCCCTTTCAGGCCTTTGCCGCTGGTATCCGTCAGCGGTCCATTGTGCTTGACCAGGCCTTCCAGTGTTTCCCAGGTCAGATTGAGCCCGTCGAACTCGGCATAGCGCGCCTCCAGCCTTGTCACGATGCGCAGCGATTGCGCGTTGTGATCAAAGCCGCCCCAGGCAGCCATCTTCTCGTTCAGCGCATCCTCGCCGGTATGACCGAAGGGTGTGTGGCCGAAATCATGCACCAGCGCCACCGCCTCGGCCAGATCCTCGTCGCCACGCAGCGCCCGCGCCAGGGCGCGCGCGATCTGGGCCACTTCGATCGAATGGGTCAACCGGGTGCGATAATGGTCGCCTTCATGCGCGATGAAGACCTGCGTCTTGTGTTTCAGCCGGCGGAACGCCGTCGAATGGATGATGCGGTCACGGTCGCGCTGGAACGGCGTGCGTGTCGGGCTTTCCACCTCGTCGAACAGCCGTCCGCGCGACTTTGCCGGATCGCAGGCATAGGCGGCGCGTGGCCGATAGCCGAATCCGATGTCGCCCAACTCATTGGTCATGATCGATGCCGCAGTTGACTTGCCCCGTTGCGCTTCATACCTATCATGTGAAACCGAAAGCAAGGTGACGCCCATGGGCGCTGATGCCAAGACTGCCATGAAAGTCGACATGACCGAGGCCGCCGCCAGGCGGATCGCCAAAATTGTCTCGGGCGAGGCGGGCAAGACGGCGCTGCGCGTGTCGGTCGAAGGCGGCGGTTGCTCGGGCTTCTCCTACAAGTTCGACCTGGTCGAAGGTGCGAATGACGACGACGTCGCCATCGAGAAGGATGGCGCCACGGTGCTGATCGACGATCTGTCGCTGGTCTATATGGGCGGCTCGGTGATCGATTTCGTCGATGATTTGATGGGCCAGTCGTTCCAGATCAGGAACCCGAATGCCGTCGCCTCCTGCGGCTGCGGCACGAGCTTCTCCATATAGAAATGCCTGCCATCGGCGCGGTCCGTCAGATCGCGCTGTCGGCTGGACGCAACCTCGACGCGACGCTGGCTTTCTGGCGCGACGTGCTCGGGATGGCTGTCCACGCGCGCTTTGATCCGCCGGGCATCGCCTTCATCATGGCCGGCGATATCAGGCTGTTGTTCACCGACGGCATACCCGCCGGGACCGTTTATCTCGACATATCAGGCCTCGACGACTTCCATATCGAGGCGAAAGCCGCCGGCGTCCCCTTCACCGCGCCGCCGACGCTCGTCCATCGCGACACCGAGGGCCAGTTCGGTCCAGCGGGGGAAAGCGAATGGATGGCCTTCCTAAAGGACCCGGCTGGCAATACGATCGGCCTGGTCGAGCGCCATCCGCAGCAAGAGCCCAACTGAACAGCATCGAGACCGTCATGAAAATCGTCACCTGGAACATCAACGGCGTCCGCGCCCGCATCGGCAACCTGACCCATTGGCTGACCGAAAGCGCGCCCGACATTGTCTGCCTGCAGGAGATCAAGACCGTCGACGAGCAATTCCCGCGCGCCGAGATCGAGGCGCTTGGCTACAATGTCGAAACCCATGGCCAGAAGGGTTTCAACGGCGTCGCCATCCTGTCGAAATTGCGCTTCGATGAAGTCAATCGCGGCCTGCCCGGCGACGATGCCGACGAGCAAGCGCGTTTCATCGAAGGCGTTTTCTCCACCGACAAGGGCGCGCTGCGGGTCGCCTCGCTCTATCTGCCGAACGGCAATCCGATCGATGACGAGAAGAAGTTCCCCTACAAGCTGTCCTGGATGGCGCGGCTGGAGCGCTGGGCCGAAGAACGGCTCAAGCTGGAGGAGGCCCTAGTGCTGGCCGGCGACTACAATGTCATTCCCGAGCCGATCGACGCGCGGTTTCCGGAGAACTGGCTGGGCGACGCGCTGTTCCAGCCGCAGACGCGGCAAGCCTTCAGGCGGCTGCTCAACCTTGGTTTCACCGAGGCGGTGCGCGCGGTCACCGACGCGCCCGACACCTATACGTTCTGGGACTATCAGGCCGGCGCCTGGCAGAAGAACAATGGCATCCGCATCGACCATCTGCTTTTGTCGCCGGAAGCCGCCAACCGATTCTCATCGGCCTCGATCGAAAAGCATGTGCGTGCCTGGGAAAAGCCGTCCGATCACGTGCCGGTGGCGATTGATCTCGCGCTGCAGCCGGCCTGAGAGAACCCTGGCCTGAGGCCGGGCACACCTGCGCTGGACCTCATGTAGCCACATTCCGGGGCATGATGGGAGATCAGCATGGCGGCTGGGGTTCCCATGATCATTCGATTTTCTCTTTGTCCGATCGGCCTGGCATTTGCCATGGCCGCTCCTGCGGCCGCATTTGCCGACCAGGAATGCCTGGCCAATGGAAAATCCTACCAGCTTGGCCAGGTCGCCTGCCTGACGGTTGCCGACCAGAGCCATCTGGCCCGCTGCGATCTGGTGCTCAACAATACCTCGTGGACGAAGGTCGCGGACAGTTGCCCCGCAAACACGATGGCGCCGCACCTGCACGCCACGCCGATTTCGACGCCGGCTCCCAGCATGGTGCCGACGGAACCAACCGAGAACTGAGCCAATCTCCCCTCTTGTGGGGGAGATCGGCAGTTCAGCCGCCAGCAAAAAACTACTGGTCTGCGTTGCCGCCCTTGGTGAGGATGTCGTCGGCCAGCGAGATCGCGGTGCGGCGGTCGGCCTCGCCGGCGGTGGCGAATGCCTCCTCCTGCATGCCGCGGATCCAGGGCTGATCGGCCGGCGAAGCGCGTTCGAGCGCTGCGGTCATCATCGCCAGGCCGCGAACGATCTTGCCGCTCTGGAACAGCAGGTGGCCCAGCGTCGCCTGGGCGCCGGCATGGCCCTTTTCGGCGGCGAGCTGGAACCAGCGCCCGGCCTGCTTGACGCTGGCCTTCACGCCGCCCTCGCCCTTCAGGAACATCTGCCCCATCTCGAACTGCGCGTTCGGATTGCGGTAGTTGGCGGCGGCGCGCATGTAATATTCTTGGGCCGCCACCTCGTTCTCGGTGACCGGGCTGCCGGGAATGCCCTTGCGCAGATAGTCGCCAAGCGCCACCAGCGCGTCGGAGACATAGCTTTCCTCCGGCGAGCCGGGTTCGACATCCTGGTCGACGATCTCCGAGAAGAACTTGAACGCTTCATAGTCGTCGCGCGCCACGCCGTCGCCTTCGGCATACATGCGGGCAAGCTTCCAAGTGGCGCCGATCTGGCCGTTTTCGGCGGCGTATTTGTAGGCCTCGGCGGCCTGTTCCTTGTGGCCGTTCTTGTAGGCGGAGAAGCCGAACTGGAACACCGCCCACGGGCTGGACTGCGGCTTCACGCCGGTCTTGTCGTCGAACACCTTGTCGTCGAAGGCCATAGCCTGGCCCACGGCGCCAAAGGTCGCGCCAAAAGTGGCGACCACGACCAGTGCCGAAAAGACAGACGACCTCAACAACTCAGATGTCCGCATAGCAATGTGTTTCTTTCGCACCGCCCGGATGGGTCACCGCGCCATCGCGCGCCGGCCCTACCGTCTGTGCATATTTCCATATCGCGCCCGACTGATAGTCGGTCGTGCGCGCCTTCCAGGTCTTTGCCCTCGCCGCCAGTTCACCATCGGACAACGCCACCTCGATTGTGCCGTTCACCGCGTCGATCGAGATCACGTCGCCATCCCTGAGCAGCCCGATCGGACCGCCCACGGCTGCCTCGGGGCCGACATGGCCGATGCAGAAGCCGCGTGTCGCGCCCGAGAAGCGCCCGTCGGTGATCAGCGCCACCTTGCCGCCCATGCCCTGGCCGTAGAGCGCTGCCGTCGTCGACAGCATCTCGCGCATGCCGGGACCGCCGCGCGGCCCTTCGTAACGGATGACGAGAACCTCGCCTTCCCTGTAGTTGCGATGCGTCACCGCCTCGAAACATTCCTCTTCCGAATCGAAGCAGCGCGCCGGGCCGGAGAACTTCAACTCCGCCATGCCCGCGACCTTCACGATCGCGCCTTCGGGGGCAAGGTTTCCCTTCAAGCCCACGACACCGCCGGTTTGGGTAATGGGTCTGTTGGCCGGGCGGACCACATCCTGATGTTCATTCCAGGCAACGTGCTGCATGTTTTCGGCCAAAGTGCGGCCAGTCACGGTCAGGCAGTCACCATGCAGATAACCGTGGTCGAGCAGCGTCTTCATCAACAGCGGAATACCGCCGGCCTCGAACATGTCCTTGGCGACATATTTGCCGCCAGGCTTGAGGTCGGCGATGTAAGGCGTCTTCTCGAAGATCTTGGCCACGTCGAACAGGTCGAACTTGATGCCGGCCTCGTGTGCGATCGCCGGCAGATGAAGTGCTGCGTTGGTCGAGCCGCCGGTGGCCGACACCACGGTCGCCGCGTTTTCCAGCGCCTTCAACGTGACGATGTCGCGCGGCCGGATATTTTTCGCGATCAGCTCCATGATCTTTTCGCCCGAGGCGAAATTGAAACGGTCGCGCATTTCGTAAGGTGCCGGCGCGCCGCAGGAATAGGGCAGCGCCAGGCCGATCGCCTCGGCGACGGTGGCCATTGTGTTGGCGGTGAACTGGGCGCCGCAGGAGCCGGCCGACGGACAGGCCGCCTGTTCGATTTCAAGCAACTCGGCATCGTCGATCGTGCCGACCGAGTGCTGGCCGACGGCCTCGAACACGTCCTGCACGGTGATCTGGCGGCCGCGATAGCTGCCGGGCAGGATCGAGCCGCCATAGATGAAGATCGACGGCACGTTGAGACGCACCATGGCCATCATCATGCCAGGCAGCGACTTGTCGCAGCCGGCCAGGCCAACCAGCGCATCGTAGCAATGGCCGCGCATGGTGAGCTCGACCGAATCGGCGATGACCTCACGCGACACCAGCGACGACTTCATGCCTTGGTGGCCCATGGCGATGCCGTCGGTGACGGTGATGGTGCAGAATTCGCGAGGCGTGCCGCTGGCGGCCGCGACGCCTTTCTTGACCACCTGCGCCTGGCGCATCAGCGAGATGTTGCAGGGCGCCGCCTCATTCCAGCAGGACGCGACACCGACCAGCGGCTGCGCGATCTCGGCCGCCGACAAGCCCATCGCATAAAGATAGGAACGGTGCGGCGCACGCGCCGGACCGACGGTCACATGGCGGCTGGGAAGTTTAGCCTTGGAAATGACTCTGGCGTCCATACTGTTCCTTGCCGCGGGCGGTGCGGCCTGCCCCATCGCCGAGCCTTTTGGCGCGTGTCCCGAGACAAGATCGAGGTGCGCCGGGTTTATGGCGGGAAATGGGCAATTTCCTCAGCCCGACTTCTAGCGCAGGGGTTGTTCAGAAAGTGTTGCCAAAACATCACAATCGCACGAGGCGAAACCAGTGCGGCTGATATGCAGCGCAGCTTGGATGAGACAATCGCAGGCAAAGGCCGTTTCAACGGAAAAGGCCGGGCATGGCCCGGCCTTTCGTCTATATTTTCAAAGGCTTAAAACTTGATCTTGAGGCCACCAGAAATAGCCGTGACCAGATCGTTGCCGAAGTCATAGCTGACGTCGGTGCCGGCCTGATATCCGTTCTCGCCGTCCAGGACACCTGAGTGGCCGCTGGTCAGCACGCCGATCGCACCCGCCAGCCGAACCTCGATATTCGGCTTCGGCGTATAAGCAACGCCGCCGCCCAGCGTCCAAGTATCGGTCTGCGAGCCATATCCGTGCGAGGTGCCCCGATCCCAGGAAAGCTGGCCGGCCGCGCTCCACTGATCGTTGAACTTGTGACCGATACCGCCCGTGACCGTCCAGCCGTCACGATACATCAGGTCGAGCGAGGTGACAGCAGCAGGAGAACCCGTAAAGCATGAGGAAGCGGGGAAACCCACCGGGCAGATCGGAACGCTTTGCAGGATGCTCCAATTGACCCACTTGAGCGAACCAAAGGCAAGCCAGCCAGGCGCGATACCTGACTGCAACTTCAGTTCCAGCGAATCCGGCATACTCTCCGTCGCGCCATAAATTGGGGTGGGTACACCAGCGACAGTGAGGTTACCCGCAATATTGTCGAGCTTCACTTGCGAATTGTAGACTAGGCTGGCGCGGAGCGCGATGTCGGGAATTTCATAGGCGATGCCCGCCCGCCAGCCCCAACCGCTACTTTCAAGATCGACACGACCGATCATCGGACCAAAGCCGATGTCCGTATAGCTTTCCTTGAAGCCATAGACCTTCTGGTAGAACACGCCGCCTATGAACCGAAGCTGGCCTTTGCCCGCATCCATCTTATAGGAACAGGTGGCTGCGTAGTTGTCGCTTTTGATATCGGTTTCGATGTTTGAGTACGAGCCGTTCCAGATACCGGGGGCGGTATGCGCCCCCCACGGCTGCGAATAGTCAACCATACAGTCGACGCCTTGGACGATCTGCGCCTTGGCGCCGATGCGCGGCACCCAATAATTCTCGCTATCGTTCGCCGTACTCATACCTGTCAAAGCAACTGGGTTGCCTGAGGTATCCACCGCGTTCTTGAGTTTGCGATCCGGCATCACGTAAGTCGCTTCGGCATCCGTAGCGAAAGGCGCCGGGTCGAACAACAGGTCGATATCGTAGCCGCCGCGCTCCAGGCCGCCGGCATGCGTCGGACCGATCGCCGTTCCGATCAAGGCCAGCGAAAAGCACCCGGCCCCCAGCAGCGCCTTTGGTCGCAGGTTGTTCATGAGTCTCTCCCCAAACGAACACAACCCAAGCAAGAACCAATTTGCGTGGGTAGCGCAAGAACGATTTCAAGAGGCGTACATGTACATATTTTGAGAAAATGAATTCTCTATGCTGTGGCCATCAATGCCACAGAGCGGTAATGCCCGTTTGCACGCAAAGCACGGTTAAAAACCCAAGGAAATCAGCCTAAACCGGCCTACAAATAACATCTTCGGTAGCTAATTTGTCCGCTGTTACATTATGGCAACAATGCGGCGAAAACTTCCGTTTACGTCAATGAGACGCAAGGGATTGGCCTATTTGAGGGTTCTTTCGAAGAAACAAAAAAGGCCGGGCGATGCCCAGCCTTTTTCAAATGACAACGAGCTTACCACTTCAGGGCGTAGCCCAAATTCAGCGCGACAGCATAGCCAGCCTTAACGGCCTGGTTCCCGGATACGCCCGGAACTTCCACATACTGCGTCTCGGTTGCAGATGTCAGATAGCTCAAACCAACGCCGCCGCGCAATTCTCCGCCGATACCGTCCTTGTAGGAGCCGCCAATGCCGAGCGTATAGGTATCGCTCGTCAGATCCCAACCAGTCCCAACGCCCTGATCCCATGTCAGGCTGACAAGACCAGAGAGGCGCTCCGTAAACGCGTGCCCGACGCCACCGGTGACGGTCCATCCGTCCTTCCAGTTATAAGTATCGATGGTGTTGGTTATGGGGGAGTTTACAATCAACGCCTTCTGGACGCTCCAGTCCATCCATTTCACCGAACCAAAAGCCAGCCAGCCAGGCGCGATGCCAGACTGAAGTTTCAATTCAACGCTCTGGGGTAGATTGCCGGTTCCCGTGGCAGGCGCTGTCGTGTCCAAGCCATTGGCGGCGGCGAGATAGGCTTGCTGCAGCGCCGTTGCTGCTTGCGCACCAAGCTGCTGGGCAAGCCCGACATTGCCTTGACCGAGGGCAGCTACTGCGGCTGCCTGCAATTGCTTGGCCTGCGCACCCAGCAGTGCCGCCGTCGGCACGGTCAGGTTTCCGTCTGCACCATAGCTGGTTCCGGACCGATACATAAGCTGGGCCCGCAAGGCTATCTCAGGAATGTCGTATGCCACCCCGAGGCGATAGCCATAATCCTGCCCCGCCAGCTCGAGGTTTGCATTTGGCAGTACGACGTTACCCGGAAGAGAACCAAGCGCATTCACTCGGTTGTAATCAAGATTTTCGACAAACCCACCGCCCAGAAGCCACAGATTGCCGCGTCCAAGGCTAAATTTAACGCCGCAGGTCACAGCTTTTTCGTTAGTGGTGAACTCCTCTGCCAATTTGCCGCTCACCTTCGGGAAATCGTAAGTGGTCGAACCACCATTGTTGTCGACCATGGTCCCGGCGCAGCGGAAATTGTCGGTGAGATTGAACTTCACCGCAGCGGACGGGACAACGTAATCGTCTGTGTATTCAGTGCCGACGAGCGCTGGATTCGGGTTCTTGGTGAATTCACGATGCGGCGAAACATACGTCACGCTTGTACGCATGTTGAAGTTGCCGTCTTCAAAAATAATGTCGGTGTCGGCCGAGCCGCGCGAGAAACCGCCAGCATGCACCGAGCCCATCAAAGCCAGCGAAAAGCACCCTGCCCCCAGCAGTGCTTTCAGACGCAGATTGTTCATGAATGTCCTCCCCGAATAACCAGTGCATCGAGCTAGAACCAATTCAGGTTAACGGTGCAACAACGAATTCTGGAAGCGTACACGTACAGTTGATCAGAGTGCGTTTTCGGCAAGTTCCGACGTTCCCCATAAGACCGGAAACCCGGTATCTGGGTGCAAATGGACCAATAAAATCGGCGAACTTGTGCAAAACGGCTCTGGAAAAGGGTGTTTTGCGGGGTATACGGCCCCATTGTTACATTATGGCAACAATGGGGCTAAAACTTCCGTTTACGTCAACATTAACGCAACGGAATGCCTGTTTTCCGGGCAAAACACCGCCACTTTAGAGAGAACTAAAGTCTCTCGAATCCGCCCTCAGCCGGCGTCGCGAACCCGGGTCAACGCGACCGATAGCTTGTCTTGCGCATCGCGGTATTCGGCGAGCTTTTCACGCTCGGCGTCGACGATCTCGGCCGGCGCGCTGGCGACGAACCTTTCGTTGGACAGCTTCTTGTGCAGGCGCGCGATTTCCTCGGTCACCTTGCCCAGTTCCTTCTGCAGCCGTGCCGCCTCGGCGGCGAGATCGATCAGGCTGCCGAGCGGCAGGCAGATCGTCGCCTCGTTGAGCACGATCTGCGCCGAACCCTTTGGCGCGACATCGGCCAGCGAGATGTCGCCGACACGCGCCAGCCGCTTGATCGCCGACTCCTCGCGAACCAGCCGTTCGCGCGTCACAGCGTTGGCGCCGACCACGACGAGCGGTGCAATAGCTGCCGGTGGCACGTTCATCTCGGAGCGCACGGAACGGATGCCGGAGACGAGGTCGACCAGCCAGTTGATGTCAGCGGCGGCCTCGGCATCTTCGAAGTCCGGCGACGGCCACGCGGCATGACACAGCAGCGACGACCGTTCCTTGCCTTCGCCTGCGGTCTGCGCCCACAGTTCTTCGGTCATGAACGGCATCATCGGATGCAGCAGCTTGTAGATCTCGTCGAGCACGAAGGCGACGCAGGCACGGCTTTCGGCCTTGGCCGCCTCGTCGGTGCCCATGAACACCGGCTTCAGCAGTTCCAGATACCAGTCGCAGAACAGGTTCCAGACGAAGCGGTAGGCAGCGCCCGCCGCCTCGTTGAAGCGGTATGAGGTGATGCCGTCCGTGATTTCTCGCGCAGCCCGCGTCAGTTCGGTCAGGATCCAGCGGTTGACCGCCAACTTGGCGTCGTTCAGCCAGAAATCGTCATTGCGCGCGACCTCGTTCATTTCGGCAAAACGGGTCGCGTTCCACAGCTTGGTGCCGAAATTGCGATAACCGGCGATGCGCGCCGGATCGAGCTTCACATCGCGGCCTTGCGCCGCCATCACCGTCAGGGTGAAGCGCAGCGCATCAGCGCCGTATTCATCGATCAGGTCGAGCGGATCGATGACGTTGCCTTTCGACTTCGACATCTTCTGTCCGTTCTTGTCGCGCACCAGCGCATGGACATAGACGGTGTGGAACGGCTCCTCGTCCATGAAATGCAGGCCCATCATCATCATGCGGGCGACCCAGAAGAAGATGATGTCGAAGCCGGTCACCAGCACGTCGGTCTGGTAGTAGGTCTTCAGTTCGGGCGTCTCATCAGGCCATCCCAAGGTCGAGAACGGCCACAGCGCCGAGGAGAACCAGGTGTCCAGCACATCCTCGTCGCGGGTCAGGATCTCGCCCGGCTTGAAGTTCTCGAGCTTGTCCTCGACCCAGCCCTTCCAGGGCCCTTCCAGCGCCAGATAGAATTCGATCGCGGCGCTCAGCGCCTCTTCCTCGGTCTTCTCGACGAAGACGCGCCCGTCAGGCCCGTACCAGGCCGGGATTTGGTGACCCCACCAGAGCTGGCGCGAGATGCACCAGGGCTGGATGTTCTCCATCCAGTCGAAATAGGTCTTTTCCCAGTTCTTCGGCACGAAGTTCGTGCGGCCCTCGCGCACCGATGCGATCGCCGGCTTGGCGAGTTCCGCCGCATTGGCATACCACTGCTCGGTCAGGAACGGCTCGATCGGCACGCCGCCGCGATCGCCATGCGGCACCGCGTGGCGATGCGGCTCGACCTTTTCGAGGAAGCCGCCCTCTTCCATCAGTTCGACGATCTTCTTGCGCGCGACGAAGCGATCGAGGCCGTCGAGTTCATCCCAGACCGCCTGGCGATCCGGTGTCACCTCGAGACCGGCGAGAAAATCCTCATTATCCTTGAGGATGACCGCCGCCTCAGTGGTCAGGATATTGATCGCCGGCAGCTTGTGGCGCTTGCCGACCTCGAAGTCGTTGAAGTCGTGCGCCGGCGTGATCTTGACCGCGCCAGAGCCCTTTTCCGGATCGGAATACTCGTCCGCCACCACGGGAATCTTGCGGCCGACGATCGGCAGGACGACGTTCTTGCCAACCAGATGCCGGAAGCGCTCGTCGTCGGGGTGCACGGCGACGGCCGTGTCGCCCAGCATCGTCTCGGGGCGTGTCGTCGCCACGGTGATGAAGGTTTTTGGGTTTTCCGGGTCGAAGACCTGGCCCTCTATTGGGTAGCGGAAGTGCCAGAGATTGCCGTTGACCTCCTGCTGCTCGACCTCGAGATCGGAGATCGCGGTCAACAGCTTGGGGTCCCAGTTCACAAGGCGCTTGTCCTTGTAGATCAGCCCTTCCTTGTAGAGCGTCACGAACACTTCGAGCACGGCCTTGGACAGGCCTTCGTCCATGGTGAAGCGTTCGCGTGACCAGTCAGCCGAGGCGCCGAGGCGCTTCAGCTGGTTGAAGATCGCGCCGCCGGATTCGGCCTTCCACTCCCACACTTTCTCGATGAACTGCTCGCGGGTCAGGTCGCGGCGGTGGATCTGCTTTTCCATCAGCTGGCGCTCGACCACCATCTGCGTGGCGATGCCGGCATGGTCCATGCCTGGCTGCCACAAGACGTTCTTGCCGCGCATGCGTTCGAAGCGCACCAATATGTCCTGCAGCGTGTTGTTGAGCGCGTGCCCCATATGCAGCGAACCGGTGACGTTCGGCGGCGGGATGACGATGGTGAAGGCCTCCGCCCCCTCCTCAGCCCCGGCACCGGCGCGAAACGCGTCGGCCTCTTCCCAGACTTTGGCGATCTTCGGCTCGACGGTTTTGGCGTCGTAGGTCTTTTCAAGCATGGGAAAATGGTCCGCGCTGTCGGGAGTTTTGCTGGTCCGGTGTAAATCGGAAGGTTTTGGCCAAGTCAACCGCAAGGGCTGTCTTGGACCCTCGACGTCAAATAGGCGTGGCCCGGATCGGATCAAGCGGGAGCCGTCCGTGATCTACCCATCTGAATTGCAGCACCCCTATTCCCAGGGAAAGCCGGGGCACTCGCGCCTTGACCGGCAGGTGGCGCCGCAATACATTGCCAACGCTGCTGTAGGGCGCATCGGCTTCCGGCCGGAGGGGCATGGCCCGCCTACGCCATCTCAACCCGCAGTGCGCCCATGCCAACGCTCGAACACCACAAGAAACAGGCCAAGCTCTATCTCAAATGGCACCGCGAACGGTACTATCCCGTCGCCGCTGTGATTGGATGGATATTGCCGCGTTTCCGCGACCTCAGCGACAGCCAGATCCTCGATCACGAGTTCAAGCTCGCCGACGCCCAGGAACTGGTCGCCAGGAAGTCAGGCTTCGAGAACTGGCAGGCGCTGAAGAAACGCCCTCAAACCGTGACCGACCGCATGGCAACAGATGTCGCAAAACCGCACCTCGCCTTCGCCGAGCCGCAGCTCTTTGTCTCCGATATCGAAACAGCCTGTGATTTCTACCGGCGAACACTCGGCTTCGAAACACGCTTCACCTATGGCGAGCCGCCCTTCTACGCACAAATCATCCGCGATGGCGCGCGGCTCAACCTGCGCCATGTCGACAAGCCGCTTTTCACCAACAGCCACGGCGACGATCTGCTGGCGGCAACGATTGCCGTCGACAACATCAAGGCGCTGTTTCTGGAGTATCAGGCAGCGATGGCTCCGCTCCACCAGACGTTGCGAACCGAACCGTGGGGTGGGCGCACGTTCATCGTCAGGGATCCCGACGGAAACCTCATCTGCTTCGCCACTAGCGCGAACTGACCTCACCAAAAAGAAACGGCGCCACGAAAGGCGCCGTTTCTCCTTGGCAATCGGTATGGGAATTACTGCGCCCCGCGCGCCACGCGCTCGATCTCCTCGCGCACCAGCCTTTCGACCAGTGTCGGCAGATTGTTGTCGAGCCAATCCTGCAGCATCGGGCGCAGCATCTCTTCGGCCATCTCGTCGAACGTCTTCTTGCTGCGGCTGGCAAACGCATCGGACAGCTCACCAAAGGCGGCGGCGACCTGCCGGCCGGTGTGCTCGGAAACGATCGCCGGACGCGGCGCATCGCTGGCCGCTGGCCGCACGCTTGCATCCGGACGAGACGGCTCGACGGCTGCTTTCGCGGTCGGTTCGTCCCTTGGAGTCTCCACCAGCGGCTGGGCGACCGTCTTGCGTGCCTCGCCCCTGTCTGACACCGCCCTCGCCTGCTCACCAACCGCGGCGATCTCGCGCCGCCAATCGGCGACGTCGGCAGCAGGGACAGAACGCGGCGCTGGTGTGTCGACCGCAGCCGGCTCGGCGGCAACGCGGGCGCTGACCTCGGCAAGCGTCATCGAGGGCCTTGCCGGGGCGGGATCGGGGTGCACCGGCGTTTCCATGCGCGCAATCGCCGGCTCGGCCGCCGGCAATTGTGCCTGGACTTCCGCCAGCGTGACCGGCTTCCTGACCTCGGGCGCGGCATGCAGGTCGGCACGAAATGCTTCGACGTCGGGGGCTGCATCGGCGCTCGACACGCGCTCCAGATCCTGGAGCAGTTCATCGGCATCGCCCGGCTGCTTGCGGCCGCCGTCGCTGTCCTCGATGATCCGCCTGATGGAAGCCAGTATCTCTTCCATGGAAGGTTCGCGCTGTGCGCTGCTTGCCGTTGCCATCGTCACATCCGCCGCCTTTGTGACCCCTGTGGGTTTCCGTTCCGGCAAAGCCGGATCGAATCATGGCGACAGCGTAACCGACGGAGCGCCGCACGAGAATCCCCAATCTGGGGACTTGTGGGATTTCAACAGATTAGCGCAATTCCAGGAAAAGTGTGAAACGGTTTTCCGTCCGGAATTGCGCCAGACAAAGAGCCGATCCCGAACCCAAGGGCAGCGGACCAAAAAAACCCGCTCAAACAGGGAAACGGCAAAGTCCGGGCCGAACGCCCTCAGCGGCCGTCCGGCGTGCGCAGGCCGTACCACTTGTCCTTGACCGCGTTGTAGTGTTCTTCAGGTTTGTATTTCGCCACCTGCAAGCCGAGGCGGTCGACGGATAGACGGCCGGTCGCCTGCAGGATGGCGTAGCTTGCCACCACAACATCATGCTCATAGCCGGCCTGGTTGATCTGGGCGGTGATGACCGTCGCCTGTGCGTTGAGGACGTCGAGCGTGGTGCGCTGGCCGACATTGCGTTCTTCGATGACGCCGTTCAGCGCCAGTTTCGCGGCCTCGATCACTTGCCTGTTGGCCGTCAGCTGCTGCTGCGCGGCGGTGTACTCGGTCCAGGCGGCGGTAACGGCCTGGCGCACCTGGTCGCGGCTGACGTCGACTTCGATGCGGGCCTGGCTGAGCGATTCCTTGTCCTGGCGCACGATCGCCGAGGTGCGGCCACCGGAATAGATCGGGATGGTCAGCGTTGCCCCGACGCTGGCCGAATTGGTGGTGCCGTCCTGGCTTGAAGCAACGCCCGGCAAAGTGTTGCGATAGGCGCTCGAAACACCTGCGGAAGCCGACAGCTGAGGCAGCAGAGCGCCTTCGGCCGACTTCACTGAAAACGCCGCTGCGTCGACCAGATGCTGGGTGGCAAGGATGGCCGGATGCTCGTTCGCGGCCACCCCGACGGCGGCCGCTAGGCTCGACGGCAACAATTTTGCCACCGGCGAAGCACCCTTGAGCTTGCCGGGTTCGTCGCCGACGATCTGGCGATAGCTTGCCGCACTTGCCAGCGCCTGCGCCCGGGCAGCACTCAGCGATGCCACGGCGGCGGCGCGCGAAGCGTCGGCCTGCGCGACGTCGGTGCGCGTACCCTCGCCAACCTCGAAACGTGAACGCGCCGCACGCGCCGTTTCGGTCAGGAACTGCAGGTTCTGCTCGGTCAGCACGGCGACCTGCCGGTCGCGAATCACGTTCATATACGCTTGGGCCGCGCTGAACAGGATGCCCTCTTCGGTGTTGCGCAGGCTTTCGACCGACGCGCGGACCTGCGCTTCGGCGGCGGCGACATTGTTCCTGGTCTGAAAGCCGTCGAACAGCGTCTGATTGATCTGGACGCCAAAATTGCCGGTGGTCAGCCGCACGCTTGAGTTGGTGCCGTTGAGATGGCTGCTCGAATAGTCGATATTCGCCGAGCCGGTGACAGTCGGGCGCCAGCCCGACTTGGCGATGGCGACACCCTCATCGGTGACACGAACGCCGGCACGGGCCGAATTCAGCGAAGAATTGTACTGATAGGCCTTTGCAAGCGCGCCGGAGATGCTTTCGGCCGAAGCGGCCAGTGGGGACAGCATGGTCGCCGAAGCGAGGACGGCGGTGAAAAATGACTTGCGTACAGACGGCACGGTTAAACCCTCATTCGTTTTCCATGGGAACCGCGCCGCCCCAGCTTCTCCTTTGAGCAGCTGTGGCGGCGTGTTTCATGTCCCTGCTGCTCAGCCCCAAAGTGCCCCCAGTCTGGGATCAGCAATGATCGTTCAAATGCAAGCGACCATGACAAGGCCTCTCCTGCAAGGCAAAATCACTCAGAATTCGAAGGCACGAATGCGTTCGAATCCCGGTAGTGGCTTAATTGCCGCATTAAACGCGCGTCTTCCGGTTACAACCCCCCCGGACTTCAAAAAAAGTCGAGCCACGCCGGAATTGCCCTGCCCTTCGACGGCGACGAGTCGGCCGCCTTCCGCAAGCTGGTCGAGCAGCGGCGCCGGCACTTCCGCGACGCTGCCGCCGACGAAAATGACATCATAGGGCGCCTTGGCTGCATGCCCTTGCGGCAACGCCCCCTGGACAACGGTCACATTGCCGCAGCCAAGCGACGAAAGCGTCGATTTGGCGGTTTCGGCCAGCGCCGAATCGCTTTCGAGCGCCACCACGGATCCGGCCAGCCGCGACAGGATGGCCGAGGCGTAGCCTGTGCCGCAGCCGACATCGAGCGCCGAATCGGTCGGGTTGATCTCGGCCAGCTGGATCAGCTTGGCCAGCGGCGAGGCTTCCATCAGGTAGCGCGCGCCGTCGGTGCCGGCGGCAATGCGGATGTCCTCGTCGATATAGGCGAGATCGCGCTGGGCGGCGCCGACAAAGACCTCTCTTGGGACGACAAGCATGGCATCGATCAGCGGCGCGCTGGTCACATCGGTGGTGCGAACCTGGCCGTCGACCATTTTGACGCGAAGCTCGGAGAAATCAGCGCTCATGTCCTAACCAATCCGCTTGCCGCGCCAGAACCGCGGTTCATTATGTCAGGAACTTCAGGCCCCTGCGCTGCTGCGCGGGGGCCCGGGCATTGGAGGCCTCGCCCGGAATCGAACCGGGGTGCAAGGATTTGCAGTCCTCTGCGTAACCACTCCGCCACGAGGCCTCGTTGCTCCCGGCGTTCCACCCGGTTCCAATAGGTTGCGGCGAAAATGCCGTCAAGCGGCCACCGTGCATTCCGAACGGTTTCCTCCTCGCCAGCTCCGGGCAGCATCCGTCAAATCCTCATTACCAGGCAACACAACGGCATATTAGCGGATTGTTAAGCATGGCTTGTCGCTGGAAGAAACGCATCCACGGCCCATGCGTTGAGCACGCCAGGAGGCAAAGTCATGCATCAGGCAGCGGTGGTAAAAGACAAGAACACGTCGGCCAGCTTATCTCTGCCGCAGTGCGGAGAGCTTTTGCACTACGCCATCGATCGCCTGTCCATCGAAGGTGCGGGCAACCTTTCGCCGCGCGACAGGGCAAGGCTTGCCTCAGCCGCGACCATTCTCAAGCAGATCCACGAGGCACTGGAAGAGCACGCTGGCCGCTAAGGCGCGCCATCTTGCGCTCTCGGCCGTCAATCCGGCCGGCGGCGCCGTTCCCACCAGACGACAAAGCGGCGCCGGTGCCGCCGCACCATGGCGAATTCATAGGACAGCACCAGCAATCCGAGCGGAACCATCCAGAAGCCGAGGATCGGCAGGAAACCCAGGATACCGCCAATGGTCAGCAGGATACCGATGGTGATTCTGAGCCCGCGCGAGCGCGGCATCTTGAACTCACGCCCAAAAACCGAGATTTTTCGCGCTGGCATCTGGTTGTCTTGTGCTGTCATCGTCTCGAAAGATTGACCCGTTTTGATCGTTCGGAAGCATCGTTAAACCAAAGCCGCAGCCGCGCTTTCGGTTCCCTACCCCTGCCAAGACGGCTAATATGAGGGCATCCCTCGACGATTGCGAGAAACCCCTGCGCGAAAAAGCCTCGGAAAAATGCGAAATGCTTCTTTGCAAAGCCGAAAAGGGCAGCTATAGGCTGCGCCACTCACATAAGAGCCTCCGTTCCCCGGTAGCTCAGTGGTAGAGCAACCGGCTGTTAACCGGTTGGTCGCTGGTTCGAATCCGGCCCGGGGAGCCAATCTTTTCAAAACTTGGAGCACCCAGACGACGAGCCGCTATCGGCATCGCGCTTGTCGAACCTGTGCGGGCGTGAACCGTTGGTCCATTCGTCGCCTTCTCGCTCGACAGCCGGCCGTGGCGTAAGCTTCCTCCAAGCACGCCTTTTCCGATCTGTTGGCGCCCAAGGTGACTAAATGTCCTGATAGCGCCGCCAGCCCAAAGGCGCCTTTCCGAAATCTCTCCGAGCGGCTGTCGCGATAGCGCAAGAGGTCCGCCTCGTCCGTGATCAGGCCATGTAGGTGGCTCCGTGTCGGCATCTGTTGCCGATCAACCGGCACCGAGATCGCTGGCGCGTCTCACTTGAAAAGTCGCGCCAAAACCTTGCCGGCGACCTGACGCGGCCGCACACGGCCCACGCTCGACACGAAGCCACTCGAATAGACTTGTCGGACCATTGCGGCGCGGGCACCCATACTGCGTTCGACCTCGACCGCGAAATCGTGGCCAGAGCTCCTGACGATGCGTCCATTGAGCCAAGCCCCACCGATCTGAACCCTTACTTCCGTGCCAATCGGGGCGTGCACCATGCCCATCAGCCGCATTCCACCCAGCGAAATATCCGCAGTCTGATAGACATGAGACCGGGCACCGATCGTCACGATAACGGGCAGTACACTGCGAAGCCGTTCGTTGCGCCGCAGCCGCGGCCGCTCGATGCAGACAGCAATGGTGGAGATAAGGATGACCATATTGTACCAGCACCAATAGAGCGCGACGATGCTCGAGTCCTGCAGCGGTCCGTCGCCGCCGAAGGAAACAAGAATGCCGAGGACGGTCAGGCCGAGCAATACGCTGAAAGGGATTAGCATCCGCCATTGAATCAACGTCTCGCTTCGATCTCCTCCCTTGGCTGTAACCTTGAATCTTTGACCCTTTGGACGGAAGAGCCCGATCGCGGCTGCCGTCAGTATCTCGCGCGCTGCGAGAAGTTGTGACACGTCGGACATTACCGGAAGCACCCTTTGTCCCGACAGCCATGCCATCACGCCGACCTGGGCAAGATAGTAAGGAACGAAGTGTGCGATGCCGTCCGCGGTTCCAACATTCACGGCCTGGACGTCGAAGAGCAGGTAGAGGATCGGGATCACCAGACCAGCAATCCGAAACAGATAGGAGGCCGTCCAGTGAAGCAGGCTCTCGATGAGGCTCATCCGGTCGAGGAAATGTAAGCCGTTGCCGCGCTTGAACGGCCCATCTCCGCCGCGGATGATCTGCATGAAGCCGAGACACCAGCGGCTGCGTTGGGTGGTGTATTCCTTGATTCCCTCAGGAGCCAGTCCGAGCGAAAGGCGCTCGTTTAGATAGACCGTGCGGTACCCGTGGCGCTTTAGCCGCAACGTCAACAGATAGTCCTCGGTGACCGACTCGGTGGCAAAGCCCCCGACCTTGGCCAAAGCCTGCATGCGTATCACCGAGGAGGTGCCGCAACAGAATGCGGTTCCCCACGCATCCTTCGCCGGCATCAGGATGTCGAAGAAGTAGCGCTGCTCGTCCGGCCATGCGTCGGAGGCCTGCAGATTGGCCTGAATCGGATCCGGATTGATAAAATGCTGCGGCGTCTGAACGATGCCGACATCCTCTTCTCGAAACAGCGTGAGGGCACGCGAGAGGAACGCCGATGTCGGAACGAAATCGGCGTCCAGTATGGAGACGAAATCCGGCGGCGTGTCGAGCGCACAAACGTGCCGCAGCGCGTGGTTGATGTTTCCCGCTTTTGCGTGCGCATGGTCCGGCCTTGTCAGATAGTTGCACTTCAGCTCTACCGCGAGGTCGGCAAGCCAGGCGCGCCGTCCGTCATCGAGAACCCAGACGCGAAAATTGGGATAGGATATGCTGACGGCGCCGAGCATAGTGCGTTCGAGGATCTCGCGCTCCTCGTTGTAGGTGCAGATGAACACGTCAACCAGCGGCGCCTTCTTGCGTGAAAGCAACCATTCGGTGTTGGCGTCCGCTTCCGGTGAGCGGTCCTTGATGCGTGTCAGCGTGATGTAGGAGAGGATCGATCCGATTGCGGCAGCACATTCGAGAACGAAAAACAGCCAACCGGCGACGAAGTCGGCGGGTTCACTCACCGACGGGATTGTCATGGTTGCGCGCCACATCAGATAGCGCAGCGTCAGCGCTATCACGATGACGATCGGCACGGCTCGCCATTGCGATTCGCGATCGATCCAGGGCAGCAGTAACAGCAGTCCGCCGAGTGCGATCAGAGCCGGTGTCAGCCCTTCGGCTAAGACAGAGATCATCGGGTTCATGATGCGGCGGCCTGCCCCGATCTTACCATCAACTCGCCGGCGGCTCGAACACGACACGGCCCGTGCGCCCGACCGGACATGACCCGTCGAGGGCCAGTTTGCCGACGGATACTGCGACCCTGTAGGACTCCTTGGTCAAGGCGGATGGCGTGATCGCGAAGTGCGACGAAGCAGATGCAACGCCGCTGAGCTGAACGACCTTGCCCGCCAGTGCCACACCGCTTCCCCGGTAGGTGAATGTGGCTGGCATGCCGACGCTCAGGGTGTTGTACACGGCTTCGCTGACGATGGCCGTGACAATCGCATCCGAGCAATTTAGAAGGCTGAACAGTGGTTGACCTGCCGTTACCTGCTCCCCCGGAGCGGTGAGAACCTCCCAGACCGTACCATCGGCCGGAGCTGTCAGCAGCGCTTGGACATTCATAGCGAGCCTTTGCTCCTCGTCGCGAACTGCATCTTCGGCACGGTTCATGCGCGTCGCGAGCCGAGTCATATCGGCGTCGAGGCCCGCGATGGCCTGTTCCACCTCATCGAGGCGTTGCGCCGAGCGTGGCTGGTCGTTGTAGGCGTCGCCAAGGTAGGTTCCGGCATTGAGGGCATCGCGTTCGACCACCAGGACCACGCGACGAGCGCGCGCCGCCGCAACCGCGGCTACAGCAACCATTGAGTCACGCTCGGCGTCGTCCATTCGTGATTGTGAGACAGACCCCGATTGCGCAAGTGTCGCCTGCCTGGAGCGGATCGCGTCCGCCCTGGCCTGCTCGGCGACTGATGCCTGAATGCCCGCATCGGCCTCGGCGTTCTCGGCATCAAGCTGAAGAAGACGGTTCGAATGAAACGCTGCAAGTTGCACGCGCAGGTTCTCGCGAATGCCTTTGAGGTTCAGCAGCTTCAAGGAGAGAGCTTGACGTTCCTGTTCGGCGTTGCTGAGTTCGTCGCCTGCGGTCTCCAGGCGGCTACGGTCCGCACGGGGGTTGGTAACCGTTACCAGCGGGGCGCCGAAATCTATCGTCTCACCAAGGCCCGCATATCGGGTATCGAGTCGGACAATTCCGTCGATTGGCGCTCGCACGGTGATGAGCCGGGCGTTTACGACAGCCTCCACGCTTGAAATCTGGAAGAGTCGCTGCGCCGGCATCCATCCAGCTGCAACCACCAACGCCAGCCCGGCGGCGCTTTTGACAAGGCGAGACGTCCAGCTCCATGCCGCCGGCCGCGCTGCCGCGGGTATCGCAAGCACAGCGTCGTCGTCGCTGTTGTCGCGGAAGTGCTTGCCCAGTAGAGACTGCAGCTCGACCGCGCCCGAGGGAGTCGCCGAGGTTTTGTTTTCCAGCTGAACGAGCTTCGGGTCGGGGCCAGTGAGCTGGTCGGATACCGAGTTATCGGCGCGCGCAAGATCGTTCATTGGCCTCGCCACCGAAGTGACCCCTATTTTGGTTGATCGGAAAGGTATTTGCCGAGCCAATTGCTCAAGGACTATTTGAGAAATACCATAATTTAACTTACGAATAATGAATTTTTACCGAAAAATTGAATCGTTTTATTACACAGCATCAAACCAGCCTGTCGATTGCCGCGACAGGTGCGATTCGGAGCCATGGCACGAGCCGCAGCCATCATCGTGCCCACGCGCCGGCTCTCCACATCCTCGCCGGGGGCTCTCGGCGTAATTTTGAGAGAGGGATCGGCAACACATAGTTCGCAGTTTCGTTCAGCCCCGGGGAGCCAAATCTTTCAAAGCCTTGAGACCTTCAGTCGATCACCCCAAAAAGGCTGATCTACAGCATGTCTACGGAATCGGGAGTCGGTAGGTCGATTCTGGAAAGGCTGGCCCCGCCGCCTTTCGCGGCGGCGGGCGGCCGCGTTTTGGCGGAGCAGGCATATGGCCTTGCTTCGCCTTCGGCGACCTCGTTAGGATTTCTTGTCGCCATTTGGATTGGGTACCGGCGCCTCTCGCACGTCTCGCGGTGGCGGATCGACGTGTTCAAGTTCCGATGGTGCCTCTTTGTCGCGACGATCGAGAGGTACCTTCTTCGGCATGGGCCTCGATGGCGGTTCTTTGATCTTGTTTGGCATAATCCAGTTAACCGGAACGCCGGCCTTCTGTTCCCGCTAAGGAGCCGGAAAACTGAAAGCCGGAGGAACCCGGGGCTTTGAAGAGCGTTCTCTGGCATGCTCAAAAAGATCGCCTTTGCCGCTGTGCTGTTCCAGGTCGCTGCTTTCTCGGCTCTGCTGACCCAGACGGTTCTCTTCGCGTCATCCACCACTACCCAGGCCGCGAACGTGCAGCCAGGGGCATCCATCGCGGTCACAGAGAAAGAATGCGCCAAGGCGACGTGGCCAAATATTCCCGATCACTGCCTCAAGCGGATTGAGGCGAGGAAGCTCATCAGGACGACCCTAGTGGCGGCCGGGCAACAATAGTCCGCCGTTGCGGGCGTGGATTGATCTTGCGCCCAGCCAGCCCTTGCTTGTCGATGCCGGCCATCTTCCCTCGTCGTCGATCCACCCAATTTAAGTCAGGGTGCCGTGCTTGAAAGCGCAATGATTCCTGTTACTTGCGACGTGGGGACAATGTGTTTGGGTTGAGCAAGAATTGGCAATGACTTCAGTGAATAGGGAATGCCTGGGCTGTCATGGCAGCGGCAGGGTTTTCGACTGCTCCAAATGGTGCGCGTCAAACGGGCATTGCTGCCCGCAGGGGACTCATCGGACCGGTTGCCCCGGAAAGACGATCGCCTGCTCGGCATGCGCAGGCCTGGGTACGCTGGCAGAACCGAGGCTCAGAGCCGTCGCGTAGTCCTTAGAACGGCGGCAGCGTTCGATGACTTGGGACAAACTACCCGACAGCTCTTCGCCCGGGGTCACGACTTGCTAGCAGATGACTACCGCGCGATGCTGACACCACGGTTGGAGAGAATCATGCGAAAAATTCCGATGTCGGGGCTGCTGCTCGCGGTCGCCCTTTCCGCACACCCGGCTTGGGCGCTGGACAGCAGCGGAACGCCTGTCGTGGTGACGCCACTGGCGTCACGCACGACGACGGCGTCCGGCCAGCCGATCACGCTGCCGCAGAAGAACGCGCAGGTGCTGGTGTCGACCTACGACATCGCGCCGGGCGCGACCTTGCCAGTCCACAGACACCCCTTCCCGCGCTACGCCTATGTCCAGGCCGGCACGCTGAAGGTCACCAATGTCGAGACCGGCAGCAGCAACACTTACAAGACTGGCGATTTCATCATCGAAATGATCGGCCAGTGGCATCAGGCCACCAATGTCGGTGATATCGAGGTCAAGCTTCTGGTGATCGATCAAGTCAAGGAAGGCGCCAAGAACACGGAACTGCGCCAGTAGCTTTGGCCGCCCAGGATACGTTCGACATGTCGACGAATGTACCCAGGAATGTCGATAAGGCTTCTGACCACCCGTCTGAACATGGTGATGCAAATATCCTTGGTGTGCCTTGCTCAGTCGACAATTTCAGAAGCCGAATTGCTCCTTGCGCAACGCATCTTCGTACTCTTTCTTCAATTCCAGAACCTTGCCGCGCACCTCATCTTCCTTGAAGTGCGCCGCTTCCCATTTGTCGATCTCGGCTATTGAATGATTGACAGACGCGAGTTCCTCTTCCTGCTTGATCGCCGCTATCCATTCCTCCACCGCAGCCTTGTAGGCGCCCTGGAGCTGGTCGAGATCTGACGTGTCGATTGGCATGGCACACTCCATCGTTGATGCCACTTTGTAGGTCAGCGCGATGAACAAACTAAGACAGCCGTTAGCGCCATCATTTCGCTGCCTGGTATCGCGCCGCGTGTCACCGCACCGTCGCGCACAACCACCCCTCTTCCAACTCAGCCCCAGGCGCCCACCGTCTGTCGTGTCGTGGCGTTGATCCGGTTGAAGGCGTTGATCAGGGCGATCTGGATGACCAGCGCGGCAAGCGCCTTTTCATCATAGTGCCGGGCGGCCTCGTCCCAGACATCGTCCGGCACCGCGTCCGGCCGGTCGGCGAGCCGTGTGCCAGCTTCAGCCAGCGCCAGCGCCGCGCGTTCGGCGTCGGTGAAGTAAGGCGTCTCCCGCCATGCCACGAGGGCAAAGATGCGCTCGTCCTTTTCGCCGGCCTTCTTCAGTTCGCGCGCATGCATGTCGACGCAGACGCTGCAGCTGTTGATCTGGCTGGCGCGCAGATGGATAAGCTTGCGCGTGACATAGGGCAATTCGGCCGCCTCGGTCGACTTGTCCAGTGCCAGCAGCGCCTGCACGGATCCGGGAATGAGCACCACCGGGTTTTTGATTCTTGCTTGCATGGTCTTTCTCCTTGAAGTGTTTCGTCAGGGCGTGTTTTGCCGGCCCGGATGCCATGCATCCGGGTTTGCGAGTTTGAAAACATTCTCGGCTGCGACGCCGTGCTGCCAACAGCAAATCCATAACCAATTGGCTATGCGATAACCCATAACTCGATGGTTATAAGACTGTCAAGCGGGGAATGCCGCCTGGCCCAAATGGCCGTGCGCTGTTCATGCTTTCGCGCCAACCGGCCCGATGCTAGGGCTGTCGGCGACATCATGGATTGGATCGCCCCTTGACCAGAGAAACTCGCCTGCCGCTGATCGAAATCTGTGTCGAAGGCATTGACGGCCTGCTGGCAGCACAGGCTGCCGGCGCCGACCGGGTCGAATTGTGCGCCAGCCTCATTGAAGGCGGCATCACGCCGAGCCTTGGCACGGTGCGCGCCGCCCTCGACCAGGCAAGCGTGCCGTTTCACGTCATGGTGCGGCCGCGCGGCGGCGATTTTCTCTACAGTGACACCGAATACGCCTCGATGCTGGGCGATGTCATCTCGCTGCGCGATCTCGGCGTGCGCGGCGTGGTGTTTGGCTGCCTGAACGCCGACGGCACCATCGACGAAGCGCGCATGAGCGAACTGACGCAGGCCGCCGGCGCCTTGAACGTGACCTGCCACCGCGCCTTCGACATGACGCGCGACCCGGCCGAGGCGCTCGAAGCGTTGATCCGATGCAAAGTTGGCCGCGTGCTGACCAGCGGTCAGCGTGACACGGCAGTCGAAGGCGCTTCACTCCTGGCGGATCTGGTGCGGCAGGCCGGCGACCGCATCGTCATCCTCGGCTGCGGCGGGCTCGATCTTGGCAACATCGCCGAAGTGCGCAGCAAAACCGGCTTGGCCGAAATGCATTTCGCCGCCCTCAAGGATGTGCCGAGCGCCATGGATTACCGAAATCCCCATGTCGGCATGGGCGGTTCCGACCTCGACCGCGAATATCGCAATACGCTGACCGACACCGACCTCGTGGCAGCCACCATCGCGGCAGCCAAGGCATGAGCGCAGCCCCTGCTCCGATAGCCCCTGTATCGGCTGCAGACGAAGCGGCGATCCTGGCGCTCAACAATGCGCACGCCGCCGAACTGTCGTGGCTGGAGCCCGAACGGCTGTCCTTCCTGCTCGGCGAAGCGTTTTACACGCGCCGCATTGGGGACCTCGAAGCCTTCATCATGACCTTCGACCAGGACGCCCGCTACGACAGCCCGAATTTCTTGTGGTTCCGCGAGCGCTACGAGCGCTTCGTCTATGTCGACCGTGTGGTGGTGGCGGCGCAAGCGCGTGGCCGGGGCCATGCCCGCCGTCTCTATCAGGACCTGTTCGCCCACGTTGAAAGCGCCGGCCACACGCTGATCACCTGCGAGGTCAACACCGACCCGCCCAACCCTGCCTCGGATGCCTTTCACGCAGCCCTCGGCTTCACCGAGGCCGGTGACGCGGTGATCCATGGCGGCAAGAAAGCGGTGCGCTATTACGTCAGGCAGATCACCGCCTGATCCGCTGCGCTGGCCTCACAAAGCAGCCAAAGCTAATGTAGGTGTTTCCGCCAACCGGAGGAAACGCAATGCCAAGCAACGTCTTCCGCTTCGATGAAAGCTGGAACATCCCCGAGGGCACGCCGCAGGAAGTGTGGGAGGTTCTCTCGGATGCCGAGTTGCTGCCGCTCTGGTGGGGCGACGTCTACAAGGAAGTGGTGCCGCTCGACAACAAGGGCAAGGCGACCATCGGTTCGCGTGCAAGAGCCAGGGCTCGCGGCGCCCTGCCCTATGAGCTGAATTTCATCATCGAGGCCGCGGAACTCGTACCCGGCCACCTGGTGGTGGTGAAAACTCGCGGCGATTTCGACGGGCTGTGGAGGGCGGAATTGTCGCCGTTCGGCACCGGCACCCATGTGCAATTGACCTGGCAGGTCACGGTATTGAGGCCGATCCTCAAATTGCTCGCACCACTGCTGCGGCCAGCCTTCGCGTGGAATCACCGCTGGACGACGCCGCGCGGCGAGACCGGCCTGCGGCGGTATCTTAGGGCGCGGAAAAGCAGTTCCTCGGCTTGACGATGCCGGCGTCATTCACCAGTTGCGGTTGAGCCATTCGCGTGCCGGTCGTTCGATCAAGTAGTAGCTGCAGAGCGCGCAGACGAAGACGCCGGCCAGCATCGGGATCGGCGCGCTGCCTTGCTCATAGACGAATTTGTAGAACGGCTGCTGCCACAGATAGAGCGAGTACGACCACAGTCCCAGCGTTGCCATCGGCCAGGAGGACAGCAGTCCGGAAAAATAGCGCGGGCTGAAATCGAGCACATTGACGGCCAGAGCCAGCAGCGGCACTGCGAACAGATAGTGGATCGGTGTCGGCACCGGATCGAGGAACAGCAGAACGGCGCAGATCGATGCCGCCAGGGCCACATGCTTGCCTCTCAAGACCGCCGGCAGCCTGCCATCGGCCTTGAGCAGGCAGATCGAAGCCGACAGCAGGATCGACCCTATATGCACGTCGGTGCGCCAATAGGTGGTTTCGTAGTCCATCCCGAAGACCCAGTACGAAACCGCGCCATTGGCCATGGCAAGCAAGGCCAGCGCCAGGAGCAGCACGACGACGCGAGAGCGACTTGAGACGACGACGCTGATCAGCGCCAGGATGACGTAGGCGTGCTCCTCGATGCAGAGCGACCAGATATGGTCGAGCGCCCCTGCCCGCGTCACGAGAATGCCGGCATAATTGTAGGTGAATGTCAGCGCTGTCAGCGCCGCCTTCCATTTGAAGGCGATGAATGTGCTGGAAAGCGCAACCATCGCGACGACCACGAAGACCAGAAGAGCCGGATAGATGCGGGAAAAGCGGCGCTTGAAGAATTTCTTCAGCGGGTAGCGTTCGATGAACAGGATCTCGCCCATCAGCCGGCCGCTGAGCACGAAGAAGAATTCGACGCCCAGAACCCCGAGATTGATTCCGGGGACAGGAAAGAAATGGCCGATCAGCACCAGGGCGATCGACAGGCCGCGCCAGCCGTCGAGATAGGCCAGTCTCGTTCTGGCGGGTCTGTCGACGGCGGACCGAGATGGAACGGCATGCGTCGCGGAGATGTCGGTCATGCCGATCCTTTCGCATTAGGCATGCGAAAGGGCACGGCGGTACACTCCGAACCCGGCTCGCATTCCCGCCCCAAGCCATATTGCAGTGCAAGATAAATTTGTGCAAGTGCGAGATTGCTGCCGGATCAGTGCCGGGCGAAGTATCGGCCGGAATTGCTTCAAGCAGAGAATTGCTGCACGGTGGCGGTTCCATCATCAACTGGACAGATACAGGTCGCCACACACAAAAAAGGGCCCCGAGGGCCCCTTTCCTTGTCTGCAACTCATCGTATCGGAAAACTGTTTCGAAATTTGCTCTGGCGAGTCAGGCGTTGGCGGCAGCCACCGCGCGCTTGGCCATCACCGCGATCAGATTGGCGCGATAGTCGGCGGAAGCGTGGATGTCGGTCATCAGATTCTTCGCCGGCACTTTCACGCCGTCGAGTGCCGAAGCCGCGAAATTCTTGGCCAATGCGGCCTCGACCTCCTTCGAACGGAAGACGCCGTCGTCGCCGGCGCCGGTAACGGCGACGCTGACACCATCCTTGCCCTTGGCCACGAACACGCCAACGATGGCGTAGCGCGATGCCGGGTTGCGGAATTTTTCATAGGCCGCCTTGGCCGGCGCCGTGAAGGTGACGGCAGTGACGATCTCACCGTCCTTCAACGACGTCTCGAACAGGCCCTTGAAGAACTTGTCTGCCGCGATCTGGCGCTTGTTGGTGACGATGGTGGCGCCCAACGCCAGCAGCGCCGCCGGATAGTCGGCCGCCGGATCGTTGTTGGCGATCGAGCCGCCGATCGTCCCCTTGTGGCGCACCGCCGGATCGCCGATCAGCGATGCCAGATGGGCAAGTGCTGGACAGGCCTTCTTCAGCTTCTCGTCATTGGCAACGGCGTGATGCGTGGTGGCAGCGCCGATGGTGACGGTCTTGCCCGACACCTTGACGCCCTGCAGCTCCTTGATCCGCGACAGGTCGACAAGGTCGGAAGGTGCGGCGAGCCGCGTCTTCATCGCCGGGATCAGCGTCATGCCGCCCGAAAGCAGCTTGGCGTCACCCGTCTTGATCAGCTTGGCGGCATCGGCGACCGAGGCGGCGCGGTGATAATTGACCGAATACATGCTCGTCCTCCTCAGTGTTTCGTCGTCGCGCGGATCGCTGCCCACACGGTGGACGGCGAAGCCGGCATGGCAAGATCGTTGCTGCCGATGGCGTCGGTGATGGCGTTGATCACCGCCGGCGGCGAGCCGATGGCGCCGGCCTCGCCGCAGCCCTTGATGCCGAGCGGATTGCCCGGGCACGGCGTGTTCGAGGTCGAGACCTTGAATGACGGCAGGTCACTGGCGCGCGGCATGGTGTAGTCCATGTAGCTCGCGGTCAGCAGCTGGCCGCTATTGTCATAGTGGGCGCCTTCGAGCAGCGCCTGGCCGATACCCTGCGCCAGCCCGCCATGCACCTGGCCCTCGACGATCATCGGGTTGATGATGTTGCCGAAATCGTCGGCGGCGACGAACTGGATGATCTCGGTCATGCCGGTTTCCGGATCAACCTCGACCTCGCAGATGTAGCAGCCCGCCGGGAAGGTGAAATTCGACGGATCGTAGAATGCCGTCTCCTTCAATCCCGGCTCCATGCCGCCCGGCAGATTGTGGGCGGTATAGGCGGCGAGCGCCATCTGGAACCAAGGCACGTTTTTGTCGGTGCCGGCGACCTTCAGCGCGCCGTTCTCGATGATGATGTCACCCTCGTCGGCCTCGAGCAGATGGGCGGCGATCTTCTTGGCCTTGGCCTCGACCTTGTCGAGCGCCTTGACGATGGCGGACATGCCGACCGCGCCTGAGCGCGAGCCATAGGTGCCCATGCCCATCTGCACCTTGTCGGTGTCGCCATGCACGATCGAGACGGAATCAAGCGATACGCCGAAGCGCTCATTGACCAGTTGCGCGAATGTCGTCTCATGACCTTGGCCGTGGCTGTGCGAGCCGGTCAGCACCTCGATCGTGCCGACGGCATTGACGCGAACCTCGGCACTTTCCCACAAGCCGACACCGGCGCCCAGCGAACCGACCGCCGCCGACGGTGCGATGCCGCAGGCCTCGATGTAGCAGCTCATGCCGATGCCGCGCAGCAGCCCCTTCTTGGCGGCGGCGGCCTTGCGCTTGGCAAAGCCGGCATAGTCCGACGCCTTCATCGCCGCGTCGAGCGAAGCCGCGTAGTCGCCGGCGTCATAGCACATGATGACCGGCGTCTGATGCGGGAACGAGGTGACGAAGTTCTTGCGGCGCAACTCGGCGGGTGAAACGCCGAACTGGCGCGCGGCGGTCTCCATCATGCGTTCCATGACGAAGGTCGCTTCCGGCCGCCCTGCGCCGCGATAGGCATCGACGGGCGCTGTGTTGGTGTAGATCGCCTTCACATTGGCGTGGATGGCGGGGATGTTGTACTGGCCCGACAGCAGCGTCGCATAGAGGTAGGTTGGCGTCGCCGACGAGAACAGCGACATGTAGGCGCCGAGATTGGCCTGGGTTTCGACCTTCAGGCCAACAATCCTGTGATCCTTGTCGAACGCCATTTCGGCATGGGTGTGATGGTCTCGGCCATGCGCGTCGGTGAGGAAACTTTCGGTGCGGTCGGCCACCCACTTGACCGGCACGCCGGTCTTCTTCGACGCCCACAGGCAGACGATTTCTTCGGGATAGATGTAGATCTTCGAGCCGAAGCCGCCTCCGACATCGGGCGCAATCACGCGCAGCTTGTTTTCCGGCGCGACGTTGTAGAAGGCGCTCATCACCAGCCGCGCCACATGCGGGTTCTGCGAGGTCGTCCAGCAGGTGTAGTGGTCCTCGGCCTTGTCGTAATGGCCAAGGGCCGCGCGCGGCTCCATGGCGTTGGGCACCAGCCGGTTGTTGATGATGTCCATCTTGACGACATGGGCCGCCGTCTTGAAGGCCGCTTCCGTGTCGTCGGCATTGCCGATGTCCCAGTCGAAGATCAGATTGTTGTCGGCCTCGGGGTGGATCTGCGGCGCGCCTTTGTCCATCGCCTTTGAGGCATCGACGACAGCCTTCAGTTCCTTGTAGGTGATCTCGACCGCCTCGGCGGCATCACGCGCCTGCCCCTTGGTTTCGGCCACGACGATCACGACAGCATCGCCGACATAACGGACCCGATCGAAAGCGAGTGGCGACCACGCCCCCATCTTCATCGGCGAGCCATCCTTTGAATGGATCATCCAGCCGCATATGAGGTTGCCGATGCCGTCGGCCTTGAGTTCCTTGCCGGTCAGCACGCCGATGACGCCAGGCATGGCTTGAGCCTTCTTGACGTCGATCTTCTTGATCTGCGCATGCGCGTGCGGGCTGCGCACGAAGGCGGCATGCTTCATGCCGGGAACCACCATGTCGTCGACATAACGGCCGGCGCCGGTGATGAATCGTTTGTCTTCCTTGCGCGCGACCCGAGCGCCAACACCTTCAATGCCCATAAGAAATTCCTCCCGAGATTGTAGGGGAGTAGGTGAGTAGGGCAGTACGGCAGTAGGGAAAAATTGGCTCCGATTCCCTACTGCCCTACTGCCTTACTGCCCTACTGCCTCGTTCACGCAGCCTGTTTCGCCTTAGCCTTGGTAGCCACCTTCGACATCGTCTTCGATGCGGCGAGGATCGCCTTGACGATGTTGTGGTAGCCGGTGCAGCGGCAGATGTTGCCTTCGAGCTCGGCGCGCACCGTCGCCTCGTCGAGGCCTTCGGGGTGGCGGCTGATCATGTCGGTCGCCGTCATGATCATGCCCGGCGTGCAGAAGCCGCATTGCAGCCCGTGATGTTCCTTGAAGGCGGCCTGCACCGGATGCAGGTCGGCGCCATTGGCCAAGCCCTCGATCGTCACCACGGTCGACCCAGAGGCCTGCACCGCCAGCATCGAGCAGGATTTGACCGCCTTGCCGTCGACATGGACAACGCAGGCGCCGCATTGCGAGGTGTCGCAGCCGACATGCGTTCCCGTAAGGCCGAGATTTTCCCGCAGGAAGTGAACCAGAAGTGTTCGGTCCTCGGCAGCACCGCTGACCCGTTTTCCGTTCACCATCAACGAAACGTCCGACATGAATCCTCCCTGGGTATCAACCTTGGTCATCACGCTGCCGAGGCGGTGTTGGCGCTTCGGTCATGCGTTATTCGTACACTGCACAACGGACAAAAAACAGCACGTCGCAAACGCGGCACATTGTACTTTCGGTCATGGCCGAGCCCAAACGCGCAGTCCCGGTCGCCCCATTGCCAAACCACCGATTGAGGGCAACAATGTTGGCCGACGCCCGCGCGCCAGAAGCATGTAAAAACAGCCGCGCACAAAAACGCGTCGGAGGAAATGCGGAGAACATCGCTGGCCAGTTCACGGACGCGCTATGCATGCGGCCTGTCGGCGCTCACCACGGATGAGCCCGACATGGAGGCGTTCGCCAGGGCGATCGCGCTGGAAGCAGCCGCCATCGACGCCGGCTTTGCGCTGCTGTTCTTTTCCCAGAGCCTGGTCGAGGCCAGCGCCCTTTCCCAGGCGCTCATGACCCACGCGCCGGCGCTCCACCACGCCGGCTGCTCGACCGCCGGCGAGATCACGCCGCAAGGTCTCGAGGATGGCCACGTGCTCGCCATGCTGCTGCCGTCCGCAGCGTTCACCGCCGTCAGCGTGATGGTCGACAATCTGTCGTCGTCGGGCATGGACAGGATCACCAGCGAGGTCGAGGCCTTGCGGCGGTCGTTGCGCGCGCGCCTGGGTTGCGACCGCACCCAAGGCACCTTCGCGCTCTGCTTCATCGACGGGCTCTCCTATGCCGAGGAAGCGGTGAGTTCGGCCATCCATTGGGGCCTCGACGACATACCGCTGCTCGGCGGCTCGGCCGGCGACGATTTGAAGTTCGAGACGACGCGGCTGATCTCGAACGGCAAGGTCACCTCCGACAGCGCCATCATCGTGCTGATCGCCACGGAAATTCCCTTCCATGTCTTCAAGACCGACAATTTCGTTCCCACTGATGAAAAGCTGGTGGTGACGGCGTCCGATCCCGATCACCGCATCGTGCGCGAGTTCAACGCCACCAATGCGGCGGAGGAATATGCCGCCTCCGTCGGCATCGTCGCGCAGACGTTGACGCCGCTGAGCTTTGCCTCGCATCCGGTGGTGGTGAAGGTGGGCGGCGAATATTACTGCCGGTCGATCCAGAAGATGCATCCCGATGGTTCGCTGTCGTTCTTCTGCGCCATAGACGACGGCGTCGTGCTGTCGATCGCCCAGCCCAAAGACATGGTCGAAGCGACGCGCGCGGCACTGCGCGATGTCGAGGAGAGGCTTGGCGGCATCGACATGATCCTCGGCTTCGACTGCGTGCTGCGCCGGCTGGATGCGCGCAACCGGCAGGTGTTTCGTGACATCTCGGAGCTCTACCGGGTCAACAATGTCATCGGCTTCGGCACCTATGGCGAACAGTACCGGTCGATGCATCTGAACCAGACCTTTACCGGCATCGCCTTTGGCGAGCGCCAGGCGGCCGAATAGGACGGCGCAACAAGATGCCGCTGAGGGACATAAACGATCTTGAAAAGCTGAAGAAGATCAACGCGGCGCTGGTCAGCCGCGTCGAGCGCTCGATGGACCAGCAAGGCAACGCCTTCTCGCTGTTCCAGACCGCGATTTCGCTGGAAAATCGGGTGCGCACACGCACCGAGGAGCTGCATTCGACGCTGCGCCGGCTGGAGCAATCCAACATCGACCTCAGCGCCGCCAAGGAAAACGCCGAACTGGCGAACCTGTCGAAGACCCGCTTCCTCGCCGCCGCCAGCCACGACGTGCTGCAGCCGCTGAATGCGGCCCACCTCTCGGTTTCGGCGCTCGCGGAAGTGCAGACCAGCGACGAGGGCAAGAAGCTGGTGCGGCAGGTCGAACGCTCGCTGGAGACGATGGAGGACCTGCTGCGTACCCTGCTCGACATCTCCAAGCTCGACGCCGGCGTGGTGCAGCCCGACATAGGCGACGTCAGCCTGGAGGCGCTGTTCTCGTCGCTGCGCTCGGATTTCCTGCCGGTGGCGGAACTGAAGGGGCTGTCGCTGAAATTCCGGCCGGTCAATGCCGTGGTCCGCTCCGACCGCACGCTGCTGCGCCGCATCCTGCAGAACATTCTCTCCAACGCGCTGGGCTATACACGCTCGGGCGGCGTGCTGGTCGGCACCAGGCATCGCGGCGACACCATCCGCATCGACGTCGCCGACACCGGCTGCGGCATTCCCGACGACCAGCGCGAGGCGGTGTTCGAGGAATTCCACCGCGGCACCTCCTCGGCCAATGCCGAACTGGACGGCGGTGGTCTCGGTCTCGGGCTCGCCATCGTGCGTCGCATGGCCAGCGCGCTCGGCCATCCCGTGACATTTTCATCGAAGGTCGGGCGAGGCACGATCTTCCACATCGATGTCCCCGTCGGCATCGGCGCCCCGGCCGACGCCATCGCCAGCCTGGCCGACATGGAACGGCCGCGCGGCTATGGCCTGTTCGGCACCAAGGTGCTGCTGGTCGAGAACGATGTCGAGGTGCTGCAGGCCATGACCTTCCTGCTCGAACGCTGGCAATGCCTGGTGCGGGCCGCGACCTCGACCGACGATGCCCTCGACATGCTTGGCGACACCGACTGGGTGCCCGACATCGTCATTGCCGACCAGCATCTCGACGGCGGAGATCTCGGCACCGCAACTATCGCCGAGGTTCGCGACTATCTCGGCCGCGCCGTGCCGGCGCTGATCGTCACCGCCGACAGTTCCGAGGCGGTGGCCAAGGCAGCCCGCGCCGGCGGCATCGAACTGATGCGCAAGCCGCTGAAGCCGGCGCAGCTAAGGGCGCTGCTGGCGCATCTGCTGGCTTAGCTTGACACCCTCCCACAACCGGGAATGTCAGCCTCAAAACCCAGCCTGATCCCGAAAGAGCTCCGCATTGTCCAGCTTCGACACCTCGATCACCGCTTGCGTGCGGCTATACACATTAAGCTTGCGCAGGATTTCCGAGACATGCGCTTTCACGGTGGTCTCTCCCACCTGCAGTTCGTAGGCGATCTGCTTGTTGAGCAGGCCCTGGCGCAGCATCTGCAGCACGCGCAGCTGTTGCGGCGTCAGGGTCGACAGGCGCTGCACCATGTCGGCGCGGTCGACGCTTTCGGCGTCGGGCGTGCGGCCTTCGTAGGTTTCGGGCACATAGATCGCGCCTTCCATCACCGAACGGATGGCGGCGGCGAGGTCGCTCTTGCGCGCCGATTTCGGAATGAAGCCGGCTGCGCCATAGGACAGCGCCTCGGAAATGATCTTCGGCTCCTCATAGCCCGAAACGATCACCACCGGCAGGCGCGGATACCGGGTCCGGAGCTGCAGCAGGCCTTCGAAGCCGTGCACGTCGGGCATCGAGAGGTCGAGCAGCGCGAGATCGAACGGCTTGCCGCCGGCCAGCAGATCGAGCGCCTCGGTGATCGAGCGCGCCTCCACCGTGTCGACTTCCGGATAGGCCATCTGCACAGCGCTGTGCAGCGCCTCGCGAAACAGCGGGTGGTCGTCGATGATCAGGAACCGGGCGCGATCGTGGGTTGCGGTCATGGGGTTCGTTTCGGTTCGTGGGCAATTAGAATAACCCCGCCACCATGGCCAGATTATTGCCAAATAGTATATCGCCATCTCCGGCGGAAAGTGCCGCCGGCACTTTCTCGACCAACCGCCTTGCCCGAACGCCCAAATCGGTCGAATGTTCCCGGCAACCAGGCAGAGACCCTTGATGACAGACTTCGTCCTTCCCTCGCCCGCGATCGCATCGGTGGCCGTTGCGGGCTCGCCTAAGCGTTTTGCGGTGCGCCGCATCTTCTGCGTCGGCCGCAACTACGCGGCGCATGCCCGCGAATTCGGCAATGACGAGCGCGATCCGCCCTTCTTCTTCACCAAGCCGGCAGACGCGGTGGTCGATTCCGGCACTGATATCCCCTACCCGCCGCTGACGGCCAATCTTCACCACGAGATCGAACTGGTCGCCGCGATCGGCAAAGCCGGTTTCCGCATTCCCCGTGACAAGGCGCTCGACTATGTCTGGGGCTATGGCGTCGGCATCGACCTCACCCGCCGCGACCTGCAGGACGAGGCCAAGAAGGCCGCCCGTCCGTGGGACTGGTCGAAGGCGTTCGACCGCTCCGCGCCTTGCGGCCCGCTGGTCCCCGCGGCGAAATCCGGCCACCCGCGGAAGGGCCGCATCTGGCTCGCCGTCAACGGCCAGGTCAGGCAGGACGCCGACCTCGCCGAGCTGATCTGGCCGATATCAGATATCGTGTCGATCTGCAGCGAGGCGATGGAGCTCAAGCCCGGCGACCTGATCTTCACCGGCACGCCGGCCGGCGTCGGCGCGGTCAGCCCTGGCGACACGATGACGGGCGGCGTCGACGGCATCGGCACGATCGAAGTGACCATCGGCCAACCGAAGTGAGCGCATGAGCGAACTCGTCCTGCACAACTACTATCGCTCCTCCACCTCCTATCGGGTGCGGATCGCGCTGGAGATGAAGGGGCTAAGCTTCGACTACGTCCCGCATCACTTGCGCCATGGCGAGCATCTGGAACCAGCCTATCTCGCGGTCAATCCGCAAGGCCTGGTGCCGGCGCTGATCCTCGGCGACGGCACGCTGCTGACGCAGTCGCTGGCGATCATCGAATTCCTCGACGAGACCAGCCCCGAACCACCGCTGCTGCCGAAGGATGCCGCCGGGCGGGCACGCGTGAGAATGCTGGCGCAGATGATCGCCTGCGACATCCATCCTGTGAACAATCTGCGCGTGCTGACCTCGCTGCGCACCCTGTTCGGCGCCGGGGACGAGGACGTCGTCAACTGGTTCCGCCACTGGGTGAACGAAAGTTTTCAGCCGCTTGAGAAGATCCTGGCTTCGTCGGCCGAGACGGGCACATTCTGCCATGGCGAGGCGCCGGGCCTGGCTGACATCTGCTTGGCCGCGCAGGTCACCAACAACGCCCGCTTCGGCGTCGATATGACGAATTACCCGACGATCGCGCGCATCAATGCCGCCTGCATGGCGCTGCCGGCCTTCCAGAAAGCCGCACCCCAGAACCAGATCGATGCGGAATAGGCTTCATCCGCCGACGCGCAGGTCAGCGCCGGAACAGCGTGTCTGGCGGAATCGATTTCCGCTTGACCGGACAGGGAATCGGCTATCGTTTCCCGCAGCACAGCAGGGTGGAGTGACCGATGAGAGCCGTCGTCTTCGAGAAATTCGGCGAAGCGCCGACGATCCAGACCGTTCCCGATCCGAAGCCGGCCGCCGATGGCGTCGTCATCAAGGTCGAGGCGACCGGGCTTTGCCGCAGCGACTGGCATGGCTGGATGGGTCATGACGACAGCATTACGCTGCCGCACGTGCCGGGCCACGAACTGGCCGGCATCGTGGTCGCCGCCGGCAAGCAGGTCACCCGCTGGAAAGCCGGCGAGCGCGTCACCGTGCCGTTCGCCGTCGGCTGCGGCCGCTGCTTCGAGTGCAATTCTGGCAACCACCAGGTCTGCGAGCACCAGACGCAGCCTGGCTTCACCGGCTGGGGCTCGTTTGCCGAATATGTCGCCATCGAACACGCCGACACCAATCTCGTGCGCTTGCCCGAAGAGATGGAATTCGCCACCGCCGCCAGCCTTGGCTGCCGCTTCGTCACCTCGTTTCGCGCCATTGTCGACCAGGGCCGGGTGACGCCGGGCGAATGGGTGGCGGTGCATGGCTGCGGCGGCGTCGGCCTGTCGGCGATCATGATCGCCAGCGCCATGGGCGCCAATGTCATCGCCATCGACCTCACCGACGAGAAGCTGGATTTCGCCAGGAAGATCGGCGCTGTCGCCACCATCAATGCGTCGAAGACGCCGAATGTGGTCAAGGCGGTCAAGCAGATCACCAATGGCGGCGCGCATATGTCGATGGACGCGCTCGGCCACCCCACCACCTCGTTCAACTCGATCTCCAATCTGCGCCGGCGCGGCCGCCATGTGCAGGTCGGCCTGATGCTGGGCGAGCATGCCCGGCCGCAGGTGCCGATGGACAAGGTGATCGCCTTCGAGCTCGAAATCCTCGGCAGCCACGGCATGCAGGCCTATCGCTACCAGGCGATGATGGACATGATCCGCAACGGCAAGCTCAAACCCGAACTGCTGGTCGGCAAGAAGATCAGCCTCGACGAGGCGCCCGCGGCCCTGATGGCGATGGGCGGTTTCGAGGGCATCGGCATTGGCGTGGTGACGAAGTTCTGAGAGCTATCCGATGAAAAATTTTGTGATCGCTTTACAACCGGCGTCAAAACAAATACAATCTTAAGTAGATTAATTTGAAATCACACGCATAGATTGCTATGATCTGTTCTCTTGGCTGAGGCCGGAAATGAGACTTTTTCTGCTCTGTCTTTTGTTGCTGTGGCCTACGGACAGTGCCTGGGCGCAAGACAGTGAAGTTGCCGATGGAGCCCAAGCGCCAAGTCAGGGTGCCTCGACTTCCAAAGAGTCAGCGACAGCAAAGGAATCCACTCTGCGGTTCGAAGATTTTCCGGCGAAAATTTTCCAAAGGAAGGCTGCGAAGAACATCCAAGTTCACCCTAATGATTCCTGGGCGCAGGCAGTTAAACCGGATATTCGCGAAGCAATGAAACATGGCGCCGATTTCGCCGGTCACTTCTCAGTTGTTCTGGTCAATTGCGGTACCTCTTGCACTGCCGCACGCATGATTGATTTGCGCACCGGTCAGCTCTTTTGGATTCCGGGGGGCTACCAGCTGGATTTGGAATACTACGTGGGAAGCCGGTTGATGAGGGTTGCTTGGGTAGAACCTTCAGAAAATGCCGTGTGCGTTCGTCAAGATTTTGAGTGGACAAGACGCAAATTCGTCAAGCGTTACGAGGATCGCGAGAAAGCCGTCGATTCCTCCGAATGTCCTGGTTTAGCGTACATAGGCAAGTCGCCTCAGTGAGCATCCGCGACAGCAGTACCCTTACCGCGCAAACCTCTTCGCCCCGAACACACACGCGACGACCCCGAGCGTAACCACCACCATCAACGGGCTAACCTGCTCGTGCAGCAGCGTTGCCGCCAGTGCCAGGCCGAAGAAGGGCTGCAGCAATTGCAACTGGCCCACCGCGGCGATGCCGCCTTGCGCCAGGCCACGGTACCAGAAGACGAAGCCGATAAGCATGCTGAACAGCGAGACATAGGCCAGCCCGATCCAGGCATTCGAGCCGACACCGGCGAAGGATGGCGGCAGTGTCGCAGAAGTCAGCACCAGCATGATTGGCAGCGACAGCACCAGCGCCCAGCAGATCACCTGCCAGCCGCCGAGCTTGCGTGAAAGCACGGCGCCCTCGGCATAGCCCAGACCGCAGGCAATGATGGCGGCAAGCATCAGGCCATCGCCGATCGGCGAGGCCGTCACGCCCTGCGTCAGGGCAAAACCCGCGACCAGCGCGCTGCCGATGCATGAAAACAGCCAGAACGCCGGGCGCGGACGGTCGCCGCCGCGCAGCACGCCGAAGATCGCGGTCGCCAGCGGCAGCAGGCCGACGAAGATGATGGAATGAGCCGTGGTGACGTGCTTCAGCGCCAGAGCGGTCAGCAAGGGAAAGCCGACCACCACGCCCAGCGCCACGATCACCAGCGACAGCAGATCGCCGCGCTCCGGGCGTTTTTGCCGGAACAGGATGAGCAGCGCCAGGCCAAGCAAACCGGCAATCGCCGCTCGGGCCGACGTCAGGAATGTCGGATCGAAATCCTTCACCGCCACGCGCGTCGCCGGCAGCGAGCCGCTGAAGATCAACACACCGATGAATCCGTTCATCCAGCCGCCCGCGGTCTTGTCCATCTTATGCTCCGTTTGTCGGCTCTGTATCGTGCGGAGCTCGTGGCATTGCCAGAGACAATGGGGTACACTTATACAAAACTGTCATGGGCAATCGAGCAGTACGGATGGACAGACATACCACAGGAAGCGAGGGCAGCGGAACGCTGGTCGAAGGCGTCATGGCGACGATCCGCCAGCGGATCGCGGCGCGCAGCCTGACGCCGGGAGCACGACTGCCCTCGATCCGCGCCTTCGCCAAATCCATGCAGGTGTCCAAATCCACCGTGGTCGAAGCCTATGAGCGGCTCGCCGCCGAAGGCGCGATCCGCTCGCGGCCGGGCTCGGGCTTCTATGCCGCCGGCTCGCTGGCGCCGCTATCGCTGGCCGAAATCGGCCCCCGCCTCGACCGCGCCGTCGATCCGCTCTGGATCTCACGCCAGTCCCTGGAGGCCGGCGACGACATGCTGAAACCCGGCTGCGGCTGGTTGCCGGCCTCCTGGATGCCACAGGCCGGATTGCGCCGGGCACTGCGCACGGTGGCGCGTGCCGACGATATCGCGCTGGCCGACTACGGCACGCCGCTCGGGCTGCCGCCGCTGCGGCAATTGCTGGCGCGGCGCATGGCCGGGTACGGGATCGAAGCTTCCCCCGAACAAATCATGCTGACGGAATCGGGCACGCAGGCCATCGACCTGCTTTGCCGCTTCCTGATCGAACCCGGCGATACCGTACTCGTCGACGATCCCTGCTATTTCAATTTCCATGCTCTGCTGCGCGCCCACCGGGCCAAGGTCGTCAGCGTCCCCTACACGCCGTCGGGGCCGGATATCGACCTGTTCGCGCAGGCGCTGGCCGAGCATCGGCCGCGCCTCTACATCACCAACTCCGCCATCCACAACCCGACCGGCGCGGTGCTGTCGCCGGTCACCGCACACCGGCTGCTCAAGCTCGCCGACCAGTCGGACCTGACCATCGTCGAAGACGATATTTTTGCCGATTTCGAGCACACCCCAGCGCCCCGCCTGGCCGCGTTCGATGGCCTCAACCGCGTCGTCCATATCGGCAGCTTCTCCAAGACGCTTTCGGCGTCGGTTCGCTGCGGCTTCATCGCCGCACCGCGCGACTGGATCGAGCCGCTGACCGACCTCAAGATCGCCACGACCTTTGGCGGCGGGCGGCTGGCGGCCGAACTGGTGCTGACCTTGCTCAAGGATGGCAGCTACCGCAAGCACATGGACCTGCTGCGCGCGAAGCTTGCGCGCGCCATGGGCGAGACGAGCGCCCGCCTGAAGGCGATCGGCGTCACGCCCTGGATCGACCAGCCGGCCGGCCTGTTCCTGTGGTGCAGCCTACCGGATGGCGTGGACGCGGCCGAAGTGGCCCGCCGCGCTCTGGCCGACAGCATCGTGCTGGCGCCCGGCAACGCATTCAGCCTGTCCGGAACAGCCAGCCGCTTCCTGCGCTTCAACGTTGCCCAATGCGCTGACGAGCGGATTTTCAGGGTGCTCGAGGCGGCGATGGCGCGTTGACGCGCACTCTCGTCCGTTAGCGGTTCGTACAGACCTCCCGCACGCAATCGCGCAGCCAGCGTTGCGCCGGATCGGCATCGAGGCGCGGGTGCCACAGCATGGAGATGGTGACCCCAGCGGTGGCAACCGGTAGGGGAAAACTATGCATGCCGGGACGTGCACCCTCGGTATGCCGCTCGGGCACGCTGGCGATCAGGTCTGATGTGCGGGCCATGGCAAGGGCTGCCGAGAAACCGGAAACCATGCACACGACTGTCCGCTGTAGCCCGAGCAGGTTCAAGGCCTCGTCGATCGGCCCTTTCTCGCGGCCACGCCGTGAAACGCTGATGTGCCGGCCTGCCGCATAACGCTCTGGCGTCACCGTGCCCTCACTCAAGGGATGGCCCGTTCGCACGGCGCCGATGAAGCGGTCGCGAAGCAGCGCCTGGATGCGCACCTCCGGTCCGGTCTCGCCAGCGACGCCTATGTCCAGGTCGATCGCCGCGTCGCGCAGCGACATGACGTCCTTGTCGGACTTCGGTGCAAAGCGCAGCCGCACGCCGGGCGCATCGGCCTGGATACGGGCGACGAGACGAGGCGCGAATTCTTCGACGAAACTCTCATTGGTGCGCAGCGTGAAGACCCTGTCCAGGCTCCGGAGATCAAGCAGGGTGGCAGGACGCAGCAACGCCTCCGCATCCTGAACGACACGACCAACCTGCTGTCGCAGTTCTTCCGCACGCGGCGTCGCCACCAGGCCGCGACCGGCACGAACCAGCAGCGGATCGCCCGTCGCCTCGCGCAGCCGCGCCAGCGTCCGGCTCATCGCCGAGGGACTGAGGCGCAGACGGCCGGCGGCGCGCGCCACGCTGCCTTCGGTCAGCAGGACATCGAGGGCAAAGAGCAGGTTGAGATCGGGCGATATCATCGGCGGATCATGGCATGATATGGCGTTAAACGCACGAATAAGATGCAAGTGCTGCGCCTTCCGCCATGTCAGCCGAACGGCTAGATCTCCGCCAGCTCTGGTTGTGGGGCTGATGGAAGGAGATCGCCGTGACAATCGCTGAGCAAGATCGGAACGGGCGCGCATCGGCGCCGCCACGGATGCAATCCGCCCGCTGGGCGCTGGCAAGCCTGTCGCTCGCCACGCTGCTGTCGTCGCTGGGAACCAGCATTGCCAGCGTCGGCCTGCCGTCGCTGATGCAGAATTTCGGCGCGTCGTTCCAGTCCGTTCAATGGGTCGTCCTGGCCTATCTGCTCGCCATCACCACATTGATCGTCAGCGCCGGCCGGTTGGCCGACATGTTCGGGCGCCGACCCTTGCTGCTTGGCGGCATCGCGCTGTTCACATCGGCATCGGTGCTCTGCGGCCTGGCGCCGACGCTGTGGCTGCTGATCGCCGCCCGCGCCGTGCAAGGGCTTGGCGCGGCGCTGATGATGGCGCTGACGCTGGCCTTTGTCGCCGAAACGGTCAGCAAGGAACGGACCGGCAGCGCCATGGGCCTGCTCGGCGCCATGTCCGCGATCGGCACGACGCTTGGTCCCTCGCTCGGCGGCCTTTTGATCGCCGGCTTCGGCTGGCGAGCGATCTTCCTCGTCAATGTCCCGCTGGGTGTGCTGACCTTCGCTCTCGCCTGGCGTGCCTTGCCGGCACGAAGCAAGACAGCGCAGGTCGACCGAGGCACGTTCGATGTCATGGGCACGGTCCTGCTGGGCCTGACACTGGCCGCCTATGCGCTGGCCATGACGCTTGGCAGAGGCAATTTCGGCGCGCTCAACATCAGCCTGCTGGTCGCCGCCGGGTTCGGGGTCATTCTGTTCGCCAGTGTGCAGACGAAGCTGGAAAACCCGCTGATCCAGCTTGCCAGCTTCCGCGATCTCTCGCTCAGCGCCAGTCTCGTCATGAGCCTGATCGTCGCCACGGTCATGATGGCGACCCTGGTGGTGGCTCCCTTCTACCTGTCGCGCGGGCTCGGGCTGAATGCCGCAATGGTCGGCGTGGTGCTGTCGACCGGTCCGCTTGTCTCGACCCTGTCGGCGCTGGTGGCCGGACGCCTGACCGACCGCTTCGGCGCCCACAGGATGATGGTCGCCGGCCTGCTCAGCCTCGCCATAGGCACGTTCCTGCTGTCGCTCGCCATGACCAAACTCGGCATTGCCGGCTATGTCGTTCCGATCACCGTCACCTGTATTGGCTACGCACTGTTCCAGACGTCGAACAATGCAGCCGTCATGACGGGTGTCGGAGCCGGCCAGCGCGGCGTCGTCTCCGGCCTGCTCAACCTTGCGCGCAATCTCGGCCTCATCACCGGCGCGTCGTTGATGGGTGCCGTCTTCGCCGTTGCATCGGCCGAAGAGCACGTAGGCATTGGTCTTCTGAGTTCCGAGGCCGCCGCCCGGGGAATGCAGATCACATTTCAGACGGCGACGGTGCTGGCGCTGGTCGCGCTGGTCCTCGCACTGATCTCGACCCGCACCGAGTTCAGACGGCAGAGACTGGTGGACGCGTCAAAAACCTCTGACTTTGCGTAAACCGACGGCTCCTAGCGGATCGCTCTCAGGCCCCTGCCCGCTTGCGACGCTCATAGAGCATGACCAGTGTTTCAGCCATCAGAGCAGGCTTTTCCTCGCCTTCGATTTCGACCGTGTTGGCCGCCTTCATCAGATATTGGCCAGGCCCCCTGTCCTCCATGGACAGCAGCGTGGTGCGCAGCCTGATGCGCGCGCCGACCCTGACCGGTGCCAGGAACCGCACCTTGTCGAAGCCATAGTTGAAGGCGGCCTGCGTATTCTCAGGCACGATGCCCATGCCAAGAGCCAGCGCGCCGATGATCGACAGCGTCAGATAGCCATGCGCGATCGTCGTGCGGAACGGGCTTTGCCGCCGTGCCCTTTCAGGATCGACATGAATCCACTGATGGTCTCCGGTGCATTCGGCGAACTGGTCGATGCGGTTCTGGTCGACCGTCGTCCATTCCGATACACCGAGCTCCTGCCCGGCCATCGTCCTCAACTGGTCGAAGGTCGGCGGCGTTTTAGGCCGTATTTCAGTCATTCCTGCTTTCCCGATCGCTTGCAACGCCTCCGGACCACGAACTGACGGCCTCTGTCAATTCGCCCTGCGTGAATCCGTTCCGCCGAATCCGGCCGCAATCGCGCCATGCCTCCAAGCGCAACGGCAGGTCAAATCGGGATTTCTCGGCTTTCAGAGCAGCCGGCGGCAACGAGCCGGCCACGGCCACCTCTGCTACTTCTTCTCGTAACCGGCGCGGATTTCCTCCATCGCCTCCTTGATGCGCGTGCGCAGGATATCGACCGATTCGGTGCCGGATTTCTTGACCAGTTCGGCCACTTCGCCAGCATTCTTCAATGCAACTTCGAAGGACTTTCTGGCAAACTCCGTCTGTTTGGCCATCAGTCCCTGCGGATTGCCCGGCGCCCTGTAGCTTTGCGCCATCTCAGTGACCTCGCGCAGCGTGTCCTGCAGCATCTCGCGCTGCCTGGACAACAGCGAGGACGCACCGGCGGCACCGGCCCGTGCCGATTTCTCCAGTGCTTCGAGGTTCTTGCGATGATGGGCGAGGATCGCCTCGACATCGACATTGGGCACCTTCAAGTCGCGGCCGAACCTGCCGAACATGTCCATGAAGGAATCGGATTCCGGTTGTTTTGCCATGCTCGTTTGCTCCCCTTTGCCGCGGATGCAGGCGCCCTCAGCATGAGAATAGCACTCGCGTGCCGTGAGTCCATTTCGAACGCGATGGAATCAGCACTGCGCCACCGCGCATCAATTCACGAGGAACAGCAGTTCGGCGACATAGAGCACGACACCCGCGAGGCCGCCGATGATCATGCCGTTGAAGCGGATATATTGCAGGTCCCGGCCGATGTTCATCTCGATCAGCCTTGTCAGTTGCGCCAGGTCCCAGCGCTTGACCTGGTCGGCGATGAATGTCGACACGCCGCTCTTCTGGCTCTCCACGAACGACGCCAGCGCCACCACGAACCCCTGGTTCATGTCGGCCCTGATCTGCGCATCGCTGGCAAGATGGCGCCCGACCTCGACGAACATGTTGGTGAGATGCGCACGGATAACCGAATTCGGCGCCTTGGCGTCCTGCTCGATGAACTGGCTGAGGCTTGCCCACATGTCGCCTGCCAATCCCCTGACCTCCGGACGGGCCAGGAAATCGCGCTTCAGCTTCTCGGCGCGCTTGGCATATTGCTTCGATGTCCTCAGCTTTTCGATGAAGCTCTGCGCGAAACGGTCGAATTCGGCGCGCATCGGGTGGTCGGGATCGGCCCTCACCTCATCGAGCAGCGAGCCCGCCGAAGCGACGATCTTCTTCAGGAGATAGGCGTCGGCTCTGAATAGGTTGAACAGCGAGGGCAACTCCTCGCGGATCTTCTCGCGCATCGTCGCCAGCGCCTGTTCGTCGTTGAGGAACCGGCCGATCACCTTGGTGAATTCGTCGAACAGTTTCTGGTGGCGACGGTCGTCGGTAAGCGCCGACAACAGCTCGGCGGCCAGCGGCGCCAGCGGCACCTTTTCGATCTGTTCGAGCATGCGGCTGGTGACGAAGCCGCGCAGGCCGGATTGCTCGACGGCGGCAAGGGTCTGCGGCACCAGCCGCACGACAAAGCGCGACAGGCCGGCGGCGCGCTCGGTATCGGCCAGCCAGTCGGCGACGAGCGCCGAAAAATCGACCTCGGCGAGCTTTTCACGCACCGGCTCGGGCGCCAGGAAGTTGACCTCGATGAAGCGGCCGAGATTGTCGGCGATGCGGTTCTGGTTCTCGGGGATGATGGCGGTGTGTGGGATCGGCAGCCCCAGCGGCCGCCGGAAGAGCGCCACCACCGCATACCAGTCGGCCAGCCCGCCTATGGTCGCCGCCTCGGCAAAGGCAGCGACGAAGCCGAGCCACGGATGGATGTGCTCGAATGATTTGGCGAGCGCAAACACCAGCACGCAAAGCGCCAATGCAGCCGCTGCGACGAATTTTGTCCGCCGTAACGCGGAAAGCTTGGCATCCGCGTCGGTATCGAAACGGACAGGCGCCAGGGACGAAGCCGATTGTGACATGGGTGAGCCGCTCCTCGTCGATCTCAGGCTATTTAGTGGTTTGACGGCCAAAATACCCGCGACAGCCGGTTTCGCGCCAAATCTTGCTCGGGCGCGCACACAAAGTTGAGGAGAAAATTCATCTATTGGTCGAAGCTAGTCTGGAATTGTTCCAAGGTATAGGCCATATTCCGCCGAGGCCAATGTGGCGAATCCGGAATTTCGGGTCAAAGCCGCATCAGCAAAATTTCCAGATCTGGCGTGGTTTCACCGCACCAGTGCCTTGTGAGGACAAAATGCGGCTTACGCGCCAGACCAACTATGCCATGCGCATCTTGATGTATTGCGCGGCCAATGATGACCGATTGAGCCGCATCCCCGAGATCGCGGCCGCCTATTCGGTGTCGGAGCTTTTCCTGTTCAAGATCCTGCAGCCTCTTGTCGAGCACGGCCTGGTCCAGACCGTGCGTGGCAGGAATGGCGGCGTCAAACTTGGCCGGGCGGCTGAAGCCATCAGCCTGTTCGATGTCGTGCGCGTGACGGAAGAGAGCTTCGCCATGGCCGAATGCTTCGAGAACGATGCCGCCGAATGCCCGCTGGTCGACAGCTGCGCACTGAATTCGGCGCTACGCGAGGCGCTGAACGCGTTCTTCGCCGTGCTCGCCCGCTACACGATCGCCGATCTGGTGGCGGCGCGGCCGAATGTGCGCAACCTGCTCGGCATCGACATGCTGATGGAGCGCCGCGCCCCGGCTGCCTGAACTTGGCCACGTCGTGGTCTGGCTAGACTTACTGCAATAACCTAGGCCGCGGACTGGGGCAGCACGAACGGCATGTTTCCGGCCGGCAGCACGCCGACCCTCAGCCGGCAGTCGAACACTTTTTCGATCAGATCATCGCTCAGCACGTCCTGCGGCGACCCGGTGGCGGCCAGCCGGCCACGATGCATGACGAAGATCCGGTCGGCATACATGGCCGTGAGATTGAGGTCATGCAGGATGGCAACCACGCCGCCGCCCCTTCTGGCGAAGTCGCGGGCAATGTTCATGATAATCAGCTGGTGCTTGATGTCGAGGCTGGAAACCGGCTCGTCGAGAAAGAGATAGCGCGGCTTGCCGTCGAGCACCGGAGCCCAGACCTGGCACAGCACGCGCGCCAGCTGGACGCGCTGTTGCTCGCCGCCCGAAAGCTCCTGGTAGAAACGTCCGGCAAAGCCGTCGAGATCGACGCGCGCCAGCGCCCGTTCCGGCAGCCGCGCATCCTCGCCCGGCAAGACGCCCGAACGGCCGCCGACAAGGCCAAGCTTGACCACTTCTCGCACCGTGAACGGGAACGACAGCGTCGTCGCCTGCGGCAGCACTGCCCGATGGACGGCGATCTTGACCGGCTTCATCGCGCAGAGATCGCGGCCGTTGAGCACGACGCGCCCGGTGTAGGCGAGTTCGCCGGAAAGCGCCTTGAGGAAGGTCGTCTTGCCCGAACCATTGGGGCCGACGATGGCGGCGATCTCGCCGGGCCGCGCCTGGAAATCGACACCGGCGACGATAGGCTTGCCGGCAATCGCCACGGAAACGTCCCTTGCCTCGATCATCCAAGCCTCACAGGTCCCAACTCTCACAAATCAACGACGCCGCGCTTGCGCAGCAATATCCAAAGGAAGAATGGCGCGCCTGATATCGCGGTGACGATGCCGATCGGCAATTCGGCCGGAGCCACAATGGTGCGCGCGACCGCATCGGCCAGCAGCAGCAGCGAGGCGCCGAGCAGCGCGGACGCCGGCAGCAGATAGCGATTGTCCGGACCGATCAGCAGACGCAGCAGATGCGGCACCACGATGCCGACGAAGCCGATACCACCGCTGACGGCGACGGACGCGCCGACCGCCGCCGAGACGCCGATGATGGCCGTGTATTTCAGCCGCTGCACCGGAATGCCGAGATGACCGGCGGTCGCCTCGCCCAGCGCCAGCGCGTTGAGGCCGCGTGCCAGGAACGGCATCGCCGCCAGCGCCAGCACGATGATCGGCCCGACGGAAGCAATCTTCGCCCAGGTCGCGCCACCGAGCGATCCGAGCTGCCAGAAGGTCAGGTCGCGCAACTGGCGATCGTCGGCCATGAAGATGAGGATGCCGGTCAGCGCCATCGCGAGCGCCGCCAGCGCGATTCCGGCGAGCAGCATTGTGGCAACCGAAGTTTGCCCCCGCCGTGTCGCGACCTGATAAAGCACAAGCGTCGTGGCGAGCCCGCCACAGAAGGCTGCCAACGGCAGTGCAAGCGTGCCGAGCATGGCTGTGACCGGAGCCAATACCGTAGCGCCAAGCACGATGACGGCAACCGCGCCGAGGCTCGAGCCGGCCGAAACGCCGATCAGGCCGGGGTCGGCCAGCGGATTGCGGAACAGCCCCTGCATGACCGCGCCGGAAACCGCGAGCGCCGCGCCGACCAGCATGCCGAGGATGATGCGCGGCAGGCGAATGTCGTAGACGATCAGGCTGTCGCGGGTGCTCAACGCGGCGTCATCAGGTACTGTGCCGAACAGCCAGTGGTCGATGACGTTGACGGCCGATGCGTCCGACGCCCCCGATGTCAGCGACAGGAAAACGGCAGCCGCAAGCCCCAGGCACAGCAGAAGAATGACGATGCGGGCGCGGCCCGACCGGTCGCCTTCGGATGCGCTCGCCATCACCGGGTCGGCGATCGATTGATCGACCATGATCTGCCTGCTCAGTCCGTGACCTGCCCGCCATAAAGCGAGACAGCGAGGTCGTGGATGGCATCGGCCGTGCGTGGCCCGAAGCCGAGCAGATAGGCGCCATCGATGCGGATCAGCTTGCGCGCGGTTCCGGCCGGCGTCGAGGCGATCGACGGATTGCCGAACAGTTCTTCGTCCGATACCGGAGGCCCGGCATTGCTCATCATCAGGATCACGTCCGGCCTGGCCGTTATGATCGCCTCGTCGGACATTTGCTTGTAGCCGGAAAAGCCCTCGACCGCGTTGACGCCGCCAGCCAGCTTGACCATGCCGTCGGCGGCGGTCTCGCTGCCGGCCGCCAGGATCTTGCCGCCCTGTATCGACAGCACGAACAGGATGCGCTTGCGCTCCTTGATCGAGGCGGTCTGCTTCTCGGCTGCCGTGAGCTTGGCATCAAGCTCCTTGGCCAGCACCTCGGCCTTGGCATCGACGCCGAGCGCCTTGCCGACGATGCGGACCTTCTCGAGGATGCCTTCATGGCTATAGTGCTCGGGCACCTCGATGAACGAAACGCTCGTCTTCTTCAAGACATCGACGGCTTCCTTGGGACCGCTGCCATGCAGCGCCAGAATGCCGGTCGGATTGACCGACAGCACGCCTTCCGGCGACAGCGCACGCATGTAGCCGACATCGGGCAGCTCAAGCGCCGCCTTCGGATACCGGCTGGTGGAATCGCGCGCCACCAGATGCTTCTCCTCGCCGAGCGCATAGACGATCTCGGTGATCGAGCCGCCAATGGCGGCTATCTTCGAGGGATCGGCAAACACGTCCGTGCCTTCGGCGGCGCCAGCAGGTTGCAGCGCCATAAAAGCCAGGGAGAGACCGATCGCCGGCCCCATTGCCGATCTTAGAACGGGCGCCAAGCTGAGGACAGGCGCCAGTCTGGAAAAGGAAACCATTTCTAAAATCCTCAGGCTGCGGTCGGGCTTGGGATGCGCGGCAGGTTTTCCGCCAGGAACCGCCAGTCGTCACGCTCGCTTTCACCTTCATGACGTTTGCCGAAGAACTGGATGATCATCTTGCCGTCGGCGTCATAGACCTCGAGCGAGGTGACATGACCGTCCTTGGTCGGCTTGCGCACGGCCCAGACCTCGTGGATGTGATCGGTTCGCAGGTGCAGGTGGAAGGTTTCGTCCAGCACATTGATCCATGGTCCCATCGGCTTGATGGATTTGATCGGACCGGAATGGATCTGGATGCAGCCGCGGTTTCCGACAAAGCACATGATCGGCATCTCGCCCTCCGCGGCGTGATGGAACATGGCCCGGACGGCATCATTGTCGAGCAGCCAGGCATAGTCCTGGCCGACCATGCGCACCGCCTGCCGGCGGCTGAGCTTCAGGGTCTTCAGCATGCCGAAGAACTGGTGCACGTCGGTCAGCCGGCTCCAGCGGTCGCGCAGATCGTCGAGATCGGCGGTCGCTTGGTCAGCATGGATCTCGTCATCAGGCAGAGGCCCTGAAATGTGGACAGTCGGCTCCTGGTTGGACGATTCGAGCGCGGCGACCAGCTTCTGATAGGCATAGAGGCTGGAGGCCGGCCGCAGATGCACCTTGTGCACGGCCTCGCCTGCCGCGTCGAAGAACTGCAGGCTGCGGCGAATCTCGTCGCCTTCGCGTTTTTCCACGGCAAAGCCGTGTGCCCACACCTTCGGGAAGATGCGCAGGTCGATGTTTTCGCCAAGCACCATGGCATTGTGGTTGCCGGTGACGACCTTGTCATAGACGCCGATCTTTTCGTGCACCGCGCTTTCATTGCGGGTCAGCGCCATGACCTCGCCGACGGCTTCGAGGCCGGTCAAAAGATCGTTGACACGTGGCTCGACGCGGACGACGCCGTCGCCGCAATGCGCGGCGACCAGCTCGGCCTCCGAAATGCCGAGCTGGACAGCCAGATCGCGCTCGCGCGTCTTAGGATTATCTGCCCGTGCCCGCCGGATTTCATGCGGGGCGGGTTTTACGCGCTGGTCCATGTCTCGTCCCTACTGCCTTGTCTTACTTGTTGAGAATGAGCTTGCCCTGGCGGGTGATCTTCAGCCGGTAGAGCGCGCCGTGATGCTCGATGCCGATCTCGTGCTCGCCCTGGAACAGGGTGTTGCTGGACAGGGTCCGCACCGCCAGCGGAACCCGATCGAAACGGGCGGAGGCATCGTCGGAACGGCGGACGCGATAGCGAAAATCGTTGGGATTATGTGTGTTCATCTGGATGGATCCCTTTCCTGTGCCGGGCGTCTGGCTAGGCGTTGCGTAATCCGATTCATTCTTGACTTGAATAATCATGTTTATTAGTCAGTGCAATACCGGATTAAATGAGTCAAGATTTAAGACGCCGGACACGATCAAAAATGCCAGCCAGCCCCGGGCCAGCCAGCATGAAACCTGGACTTTGGAGTTGGGGCATGGGGTTGGTGACTTGGGAATGGCGCGGCCGGTCGGCGGCGAACGGCGCGGCGGCTTTGCTGGCAAGCGTGGCGGCGATCGCCTTGTCGGCGCAACTGGCCAACGCTCAGCAGGCGGCACAGCCGGCGGGCCAACAGACGGAAACGAAGAAGGCTGACGAAGAGAAGGCCGCACCAGCGGGAGCAACGTTGCTCGACAAGATCCTGGTCATCAGCCGCACCGGCGAGACGGCGATCGAATCGCTTGCCTCTGCCAGCCATGTCGATCAGGAACAGCTAGACCGCCGCATGGCGACGACGCCGAACGATGTATTCTTTGGGGTTCCGGGTATCACCATGCAGGCCGATGCAAGGCGTGTCAGTTCCAGTGCCAACATCCGTGGCCTGCAGGATTTTGGCCGCGTCCAGGTTATCGTCGATGGTGCACGCCAGGATTTCCAACGCTCGGGCCATGGTACCCAATCGACATTCTGGATCGATCCCGAATTGTTGAAGTCCGCCGACGTGATCCGCGGCCCTGTCGCCAACACCTATGGCTCGGGGGCTATCGGCGGCGTCGTCTTCTTTGAAACCAAGGATGCCGAAGACTTCCTCAGGCCAGATGAGACTTGGGCAGCATCCACGACCGGCCGATATGAGAGCAACGGCAGCGGCTGGACCACCAGCGCCGCCGGTGCCTACCGCTTCAACGAAAACTGGGACGTGCTGGGCAATGTCGTCTACCGCAACTACGACGACTACAAGGATGGCGGCGGCGACACGGTCAATGGGACGGGCTTCGACGTATTGAGCGGCCTGCTCAAGACCACCATCCGCCCCAGCGAGAACAGCGAACTGAAACTGGGTTGGAACGGTACGAGCGACAGCTGGCAGGAAACCAGCAGCGGAGTGCCGGCCTATGATGTTGACCTCAAGCAGAATACCTTCACCGGCCGATACAACGTCACCGATGATGCCAAGAGCTGGCTCGATCTGCACGTCAACGCTTCCTACGGCAAGACGAAACTGGACCAGACCAGTCTCATCGCTCTCAACCGCTATGACCCGTCAACCGGCTTGCCGGTACTCCTGCCAGCAGGCTCGAAGTCGATCTACGATTTGGACACCTTCAGTCTCGACATATGGAACACATCGCGTTTCGAAACTGGGGATTTCGCGCATGAGCTGACCTATGGTGGCGACTTGGTGACGGACGATGTGGACAATTCCGGCACGACGGGAGGTGACAGCTTCTACTCCCCTTCCGGCAGGCGGCGCGTGTCGGGTGGGTATGTCCAAGACAAGATCTCCTGGGACTGGCTGGAGGTCATCGCTGCCCTGCGTTACGACAGCTACAGTCTCAAGAGCGACGAGGGTGACACGTCTGGAGACCGCCTGTCGCCGCGCGTCACGGTCGGTGTATCACCGTTCGACACTGCCGGCCTCGATGGCTTGCAATTCTACGGCACCTACGCCGAGGGTTATCGTTCCCCATCAATCACCGAGACACTGATAAGTGGAATGCATCCTGCCGGCGTTACCTTCCCGTTCCTTCCTAATCCCAACCTGAGGCCAGAAACCGGAAAGACCTGGGAAGCCGGCATCAACTACAAGGCCAACGGCGTGGCGCGGCCCGACGATGCCCTGCGCATCAAGGCGGCATATTTCCACAACAATGTCGACGACTACATCGGCCTGAATGAGGAAGTTAATATCGGCACAAACGGCTGCCCGTTCGTCCCCGGACTGCCGATACCACCCTATATCCCCACCTGCGCCCAGTATCAGAATTACGCCAACGCGGTGATCCAAGGATTTGAGTTCGAAAGCGTCTACGAGGCTGCCTGGGGTTTTGCAGGGTTTTCGGCCTCCATCACCAACGGTCACACCGTGGACTACGATGGGGTTCGTGAAGATCTTTCAACTGTTCCGTCAAGCCAGGTTTCCGCCCAGCTTGGGCTACGGTTCCTGGAAGACAAGCTGACAGTCGGCGGCGAAGTCCAATACAACGGCAAGCCGAAGGGCAGTGTGCGAGCTGACAACTATACGCTGGTCAATGCCTTTGCCAGCTACCAGGCGACCGACAATTTCAAGATCGATTTTCGCGCCGACAATCTGTTCGATGTCAAATACGCCAACGCGTTGAATGCCTCGACAACGTCGGTTGTCTACGAGCCAGGCATAACGTTGAAGTTGGCGGCAACGATGCGGTTTGGAGGCTGACGACAATGACGAGCTTGACGACATCCCTTCGTCTGCTGACCTCGACGCTGGCGATGTCGCTTGCGATGGTTCCGGCGTGGGCACAAGAGTCCGCGCCGGTCCCCGCGCTCAGCCTCGAACTCAACGCTGCGCAACCTTCCGACAAGGGTTGCCGCCTGACGTTCGTGGTCAACAACAATCTCGGCGCCGATCTGTCCAAGGCGGCGTTCGAGATCGCCTTGTTCAACCAGGCCGGTGTCGTCGACCGGCTGACCGTCCTCGACTTCAAGGAATTGCCGGCGGGCAAGACCAAGGTGACGCGTTTCGATCTGGCCGGTACCGAGTGCTCGAAAGTCAGTCGCGTGCTGATCAACAGCGCGACCGAATGCACCGGAGCCGGCGTCGAACCGAATGCCTGCATGCGCAAGCTGAAGACGGATACCAGGACCGGGATCGCTTTCGGCGTCTGAGGTGGGACTGCATCCCGCACTCACGCGAAACACCGTGGCGTGGCCAATTGCCGGCCACGGCCGACTGCCGCTGCCAGCGAACGATCTTGATTTGACAATTCTGCTCTTGTCGCTGCAGGTCTCGCGGCGAGACATGCAGGACATCAGCCCCCTCCCAGACGCCAGCGCCGAGCTGGCCATAGAACCGACCGAGCCGCTTGCGCTGCCGCGGCCATCGGCCTGGAACCGCAAATGGACGGCGGCGGTCGTCGTCTCCTGTCTGCTCCATGCCGCGGTGGCGGCGGCTTTTCTGATCTCGCCTTCAGGGCCATCCAGTTTCCAGGACGCAATGCAGCCGGAAGGCAGTGAACAGTCGGGCACCAAGGTGGCCGGCAGCGCGCTGGACAAGGACCCGGCGGCAATAAATGTCGCGCTGGTGCCGAACCCGCAAGCGGCCAAACCACAGCCGGCAACGCCACCCAAGCCGTCGCGACCAACGGAGCCTTCTCGACCAGCCGGGGAAGTAGCAAAGCCGCCGCTCAAGCCTTTGCCGGAACCTGTCAAACATCAGACGGTCACCCCAGACATATTGGTGGCCGGCGCCCCACGCCCCGATGACCAGAGCGTGGCTCCCAAGAGCGAAACGCCGGCGCAGCCGACCGTTCAGGCCGAGAGCGCCGAAGTGCCTGTCGCCGCTCCAGAGCAGCCGCCGATCCCCAGCGCCAGGCCAACTCCGGCAGCTGCCCCTTCGAAGGCGGCGGATGAGAAGCGCGGCACGGCGGATGGTCAGGACCGGTTGGCGCAGGCCGCCAGCAAGGGCAACAAGCAGAAAGAGGCAGGCAGCGCCGCGGAAGACAGTTACCGCAGCGACGTCATCCGAAAGCTCAGCCGCGTCAATCGTGCCGTCCCGCCTTCGGTGCAATTGACCGCCCGCAACAATGCCGTTGTGACATTCGTCATCGGCAGCCGTGGCGGTATCGATGAACTGCGCATTCTGCAAAGCTCCGGATCGCCAAACTTCGATCAGGTCGTGCTCGGCATCGTGCGCAAGGCGGCGCCCTTCCCACCCATTCCGCCGAAGGTCGGCGACAGTCTTGTGTTCACCGGAGCGATCGGTCCGTTTTGAGAGCCCCCGCCTCGCCGCTCGAACATCCGTCAGTCATCACAGTTCACCAACATTGAAAGGAACCGCCATGTACATCGCCATGAACCGCTTCAAGGTGCAGACCGGCTCGGAGAGTGATTTCGAAGCCGTCTGGAAGAACCGCGATTCCAGCCTCGCGGAGATGAGGGGTTTTCGGGAATTCCATCTGCTGCGTGGCCCGGTCAACGAGGCCGAAGGCTACACGCTGTTTGCGTCGCACACGGTGTGGGCGAGCCACGAGGATTTTATCGCCTGGACCAAGTCGGAGAATTTCCGTGCCGCCCATCGAAATGTCGGCACGACAAAGGTCCACTATCTCGGCCACCCCCAGTTCGAGGGTTTTGCGGTCGTCGAAGGCGCGTAATGCATGTCGCCCAAAAGTGGTCCCGGTTTTGGGACAACGACAAGCAAAAAAACACAACGACTGGCCGGGGTCAGGCTCCGGCCAGCAGGCTCGCATTGCCGCCGGCGGCTGTGGTGTCGACGCAGACAGCCCGTTCATGTGCATAGGCCGCCGGGTTCAGCACCTCGCTGACCAGCGGCACGATCGGGCCTGTGCGGTCAGCGATGACCTTGCGTACGATGCGCGCGGCCTCTGGCGTGCCTGAAAAAGCAACGACGTCGACGCGCAACGAGCGCGCTTCGACAGGATCAGGACGACCGTCGATTGCGGCAAGCGGCAAGCCCTTGCCGGTCAATGCGGAAAGGGCAGCCGGTGCGCCGGGCGCCACCGCCAGCACCGCATTGCCGGCGGCTAGCGCCTGGATCGTCTGCGCGAGCAGCGTATCGCCATCAGGACCGAGGCACAGCACCCGTCCGCGTGGCGACAGCGAGAGCGTGTTGGCCTCGCCGGTCGGCCCGGGCAGGTCGACCTGGCCGAAATCGATGCCGGCGGCGGCACCTATGGCAGCGGCACCCTTGCCGCGCAGATGCTTCCTCAGGATGGCGATCCGGTCGGGCCGAGTCGACCAGCCGCCAAGTGTGGGATCAGGCAGATTGTCGGCAAGTTCGGTCGCCGTCACCTTATGGCCATCCTGCAAATGGGTGCCGGCCTCCGGCCCCTTGCGAAAGCGCCGGAGATAGTGCGGGCCGCCGGCCTTCGGCCCGGTGCCAGATAGCCCCTCGCCACCAAACGGCTGTGAGCCGACGACGGCGCCGATCTGGTTGCGGTTGACATAGATGTTGCCGGCATGGATCCCGTCGACGAAATGCTGCACGCGGCCCTCGATGCGGGTGTGCAGGCCGAAGGTCAGGCCATAGCCCTTGCGGTTGATGGCGGCGATGACCGCGTCGATCTCGTCGGCGTCGAAGGTGGCGACATGCAGCACCGGCCCGAACACCTCGCGCTCCATGTCTTCGATGCCCTTGACCCGGAAGACGTGGGGCGCGACGAAGCGGCCTTCCTTCGGCGCCTCGAGCTTGGCGATCAGCCTGCCCTGCAGACCCATCTTCGTGCAGTACTCGCGGATCGAGCCTTGCGCCTCGTCGTCGATGACCGGGCCGACATCGGTCGAAATCCGCCAGGGATCACCGATGCTGAGTGCCTCCATGGCGCCTTTCAGCATCTCCAGCATCTTCTTCTCGACGTCCTTCTGCACATAGAGCACGCGCAGCGCCGAGCAGCGCTGGCCGGCACTCTGGAAGGCCGAGGCCAGGATGTCGCGCACCGCCTGCTCGGGCAGCGCGGTGGAATCGACGATCATGGCGTTGAGGCCGCCGGTCTCGGCGATCAGCATGGCATCGGGCGCGGCCGTCTCGGCCAGTTGTTTCTCGATCAGCTTGGCGACCTCGGTCGAGCCGGTGAAGCAGACGCCGGCAATGCGCGGATCGGCGGTGAGCGGCCCGCCGACCGATGGGCCGTCGCCGGGCAGAAGCTGGATGACATCTTCCGGCACGCCGGCCTCGCGCAGCAGTTCGACAGCGCGGAAGGCGATCAGAGGCGTCTGCTCGGCCGGTTTGGCGATGACCGAATTGCCGGTCACCAGCGCTGCGGCGATCTGGCCGGTGAAGATGGCGAGCGGGAAATTCCACGGCGAAATGCAGACGATGGCGCCACGTGCTTGCGTGCCCGCCTCGGCATTTGCCGCCTCAGTGGCGTAGTAGCGCAGGAAGTCGACCGCCTCGCGTACTTCGGCCACACCGTCAGCCAGCGATTTACCGGCCTCCCTTGTGGCGAGTGCAAAGAACTCGACGGCATTCACCTCATAGAGATCGGCGGCGCGGTTGAGGATGGCGGCGCGCTCGGCGACAGGACGTTTTGCCCAGGCCGGCTGCGCTTCCACCGCAAAGCGCACGGCGGTCGCGACTTGCTTGGCAGCGGCTTCGCTGACCGTGCCGACCACTTCGGAAGGCTTTGCCGGATTCAGGATCGGGCGCTGCTTGCCGTAGCCGGCGGCACGGGTGATCGGCTTGGCATGCCAACGATCCGGCCCGGCGAAGGCCGCCTTGGCCTTGTCAATCGCCGCCAGCGTCACCGTGTCGGTGATATCAAATCCCTTCGAGTTGCGACGGCCGGTCCCAAAAATCTGGGAAGGCCGGGCAATCGCCGGATTGGCGGCCGGACCCTGGCTTTCGACCGTTTCAAGCGGATCACGCGCAATGTCCTCCGGCTCGACATCCTCATCGGTCAGCTGGTGCACGAAGGAGGAATTGGCCCCGTTCTCCAGCAGCCGGCGGACCAGATAGGCCAGCAGATCGGAATGCGCACCGACCGGTGCATAGATGCGGCAGCGCGTGCCTTCGGACCGTCGCACCGTCTCGTGCAGCGCCTCGCCCATGCCGTGCAGGCGCTGGAACTCGAAGGAATCGCGATTCTCCGTCATCGACAGGATGGCGGCGACGGTGTGGGCATTGTGGGTGGCGAATTGCGGATAGATGCGGTCGGTCATGCCAAGCAGCTTCTTCGCGCAAGCCATATAGGAAACGTCGGTGTTAGCTTTGCGGGTAAAGACAGGATAGCCGGAGAGCCCGAGCGTCTGCGCCCGCTTGATCTCGGTGTCCCAATAGGCACCCTTGACCAGCCGCACCATGATGTTGCGGTCGTATTTCTTCGCCAGCGCGTAGAGCCAGTCGATGGCGAAGGCCGCGCGTGGCCCATACGCTTGCACCACCACGCCAAAACCGTTCCAGCCGGCGAGTTCCGGCTCTGCCAGCACCCGCTCGATGACGTCGAGCGACAGATCGAGGCGGTCGGCTTCCTCGGCGTCGATGTTGAGGCCCATGCGCGAATGGCGTGCGGCAAGCGCCAACGACAAAAGCCGCTCGGCCATGACCGGCAGCATCTCTTCCTTCTGCGCCACCTCATAGCGCGGATGCAGCGCCGAAAGCTTGACCGAAATGCCGTGGTTCTGGCGGATATCAGGGCCGTTGGAGCCGGCATCGAGCGAGGAAATCGCGTCGGCATAGGCCTTATGATAGCGCAAGGCGTCGGCCTCGGTGCGGGCTGCCTCGCCCAGCATGTCGAAGGAATAGAGATAGCCCTTCTGCGTCATCGGCCTGCCGCGCTTGACGGCTTCGGCGATGGTGCGGCCGAGCACGAACTGCTCGCCCATTTCGCGCATGGCGGCGGCCACCGCCTTGCGGATGACCGGCTCGCCCAGCCGCCGCACCATCGAGCGCAGCGTGCCCTCGATGCCGCCCTCGCCCTCATCGAGAACGCGGCCGGTCAGCATCAGCGCCCAGGTCGAGGCATTGACGAAGATGGAGCTCGAACCACCCGAATGCGCCGACCAGTCGTGCGGCGCGATCTTGTCGGCGATGAGGTCGTCCATGGTCTCGGTGTCGGGCACGCGCAACAGCGCCTCGGCCAGGCACATCAGCGCCACGCCTTCCTTGGTGGAAAGACCGTAGGCGGAGAGGAAAACTTCCATCAGGCGAGGATCCGACGAGCCGCGCACCGCCCGCACCAGATCGGCGGCCCGGGCCGAGATCGCCTTGCGGTCTTTCGCTGAAAGGCTCGTCGCCTCGGCCAGCCGCTTCACGGCCTCGTCTTCATCGGGCAGGTAGTTGGCGCGGATCTGCTGGCGGATGGTATCGAGCGGCATGGCGGTCCTGCGGAGCGAGCATCAGGGAGCGGGCCGGCGGCACCGGACCGAATGGCGCAAGCTAGCACAAATGCGAAATTTCGGCCGGTCCAAAGAAATCGACATTGCAGGTCATTCGATCTATCCTGATGGCCTGAAATTGACATATGGACTGCGCTTTCGATGACAGAAGACCAATTGGACCGCATCGACAGGAATATCCTGGCGGCGCTGGCAAGCGATGGCCGGCTTTCCATGTCCGAACTGGCCGCAAAGGTCGGCTTGTCGAAGACCCCGGTGCAGGCTCGGGTGAAGCGGCTGGAGAAGGACGGCTACATCAGGGGCTACCAGGCGATCATCGATCGCGAGCGCATGGGCGAAGGCCATGTCGCCTTCGTCCAGGTGAAATTGTCCGACACCCGTTCCGCCGCGCTCGACGCCTTCAACCGGTCCGTGCAGGCCGTGCCGGAGATCGAGCAGTGCCACATGATGGCGTCGAGCTTCGATTATCTGCTGAAGGTCCGCACCCGGGATATCGCCGCCTACCGCCGCGTCCTGGGCGAGCGTATCTCGGCCCTGCCCCATGTGGCCCAGACCTCGACCTTCGTGGCAATGGAGACGGTCAAGGATCGGTAGCTCACTCCGCCAGAGTCTTCAGGAACGCCACCAGCGCCGCACGCTCTCGGTCTGAAAGCTGCAGCGGATGAACTTCGGACGTGCCCTCCACGCTGGGCGCAGCCTTGGCGTAGTGCGCCACGACCTCGTCGAGCGACGAAAACTGCCCGGCATGCATGTAGGGTGGCCGCGTTGCCGCGCCGCGCAGCGACGGCGTCTTGTAGGCGCGGATAAGTTGCGGCGCATCCTTGACCATGAAGCGCAGCTCGCCGCAGGCGCCGGCGTCGCCATCGCGGAAGGCACCAAGGCAGTTGAACGGGTCGGCCTCGACTTGGTGCACCGCATCGATACGGCCGCGATCCGGCGGCAGATCCGCAACGGGCGGCACGCCGGTGTTGTGAAAGCTGTTGTCGGTGAAGCGCGGGCCGTCGTGGCAGGTCACGCAATTGGCCTTGCCGATAAACAGTTTCAGCCCAAGGATTTCCTCCTTCGAGAAGGCGGCGTCGCCTTTCGGCTCGGCCCCCGTGACAAGGTCCAGCGCAAAGCGATCGAAGCGTGTCGGCGCCGGCTCGATCGACCGTTCGAACGCAGCGATCGCCTTGCCGATATTGGCAAAGACGCCGTTGATGGCATCACGCTGCGCGCCGCTCATCGCGTTCCAGGCAGCCTTCTCGGCGTCGTTTCCGAGCGGGCTGGCATTCAACGGCATGCCGGAAAAGTCGGGCAGCGGCCCGAAGATGCGTTCATAGCGCTCGCCGAAGCGCGCCTTGATGTAATGCGCATAGGCGGTGCGGTTTCCCGCCTGCTCCAGCGGATTTTCGAGCGGCGTCAGCGCTTGCGCCCACAGGCTGTCGCGGCGGCCGTCCCAGAAGAACCAGGGATCGCGGGCCACGCCGGCCAGCGGCATGGTGCGCCGGTTGGTGTGACCGACGCCGACCGCTTGCGGCAGGTCGTCCTGGAACTGGCGGTCGATCTTGTGGCAGGTCGAGCACGACACCGTGCCGTCGCGGCTCATACCGAGGTCGAAGAACAGCGTCGAGCCGAGTGCGGCAGCCGCCGGCACGTCGGCAAAGCGGTTTGTGGTGTCCGGCTTCAGCGACGGCAGCATGTTCAACGCCAGCGAGGCGATGGTCTTCGTCTCGGCGTCGGAGAAATCCGGTTTGCCGCAGCCGACGAGGATGACGGCGACCATCAGCGCCAGAAAGCAGAAGAGGCGCTTCATCGATCGCTCACAACACCACGTTGAACAGTACTGTGTCGGAGCCGGCGCCGGACGAGATGGCGAAACGAAGTTGCCACCAGCCGCTCATGGTGAATTTCAGCCCCTCGATGCGGTAACGGCCTTCGCCCAGGTAATCGGTGACCTGCGGGCTGGTCGGCAGGCCGTGATTGTGTTGCGGCATGCCGCCGGAGATGGCGATCGCGGCGCCCTCCACCGAAGCCCCTGTCTTTGTTTTCAGGGTCAGCAGCCAGGATTCCAATTCGCCCTGCCGCACCACGCCCCGTTCCGGCACGAAGCTCGCCATGTACAGCCCGTTGTCGGTCTTCTTCGTCCGCGCGACATCCGGGCCGGCGGGCTGCGCCGACCGCGGCGCCGTCAGGTAGACGACCGCGAGAATGCCGACCAGCAAGGCAGCCAGACCAAGACCTGCTAAGAGATAGCGCCATAGTGATGCCAAACCGGTTCCTCTTCTGCAGACAACGCTCTGCCGAACGGATCGCATCCCGCCAGCCTGTGGGAAAACGCTGTGGCGGAAAAAACCCTGCTTGCCAAGCATGGCGCTGCCGATGGCAAAAAGCTACAGCACCGAGATCACTGGAGGACTGTAGATGGCGGGAACCGGCGTCGCCTCGATCGGCGAATGCATGCTCGAACTGTCGGGCCAGACGGGGCCGAACTGGCGCATGGGCTTTGCCGGCGACACGTTCAACACGCTGTGGGCGCTGCATGCGTTGAGCACTGAGCGGCCGGCAACCTATATCTCGGCCTTCGGTGACGATCCCTTCTCGCAAGGCCAGATCGATTTCTTCGCCGAGAACGGCATCGGCATCGGCTCCAGCCCGGTCATAGCGGGTGCGCGGCCTGGCCTCTATGCCATCACGCTGACCGGCGCCGAGCGCTCCTTCACCTATTGGCGTGGCGACGCCGCCGCGCGCCAGCTCGCCTCGAACCCGGCCGCGCTGTCGAAAAACTTGGAAAATCAGGCGCTTGTCTATTTTTCCGGAATCACTTTGGCAATTCTGGACGACGCCGCGCGCGCCACGTTGCTAGCGGCCGTCGCCAAGGCGCGCTCGGCAGGCTCGACTGTCGCCTTCGACCCCAACTATCGGCCGCGGCTCTGGCGCAATCGCGAGGAGGCGCAGGCAGCGGTCATCGAAGCCCTTGCCGTCACCGACATCGCATTGCCGACCTTCCCCGACGAGGAGATGCTGTTTGGGGATACAGCGCCGCGAGCGACCGCGGAGCGGCTCGGGCAATGGGTCGGCGAAGTCGTCGTCAAGAACGGCGAAGCGCCGGCGCTGATTGCCCAAGGAGAAATGTTGCGCGAAGTCCCGGCGATCCATGTCGCCGCTCCCGCCGATACGACGGGCGCCGGTGATTCCTTCAACGGCGGCTACCTTGCGGCTCGTCTTGCCGGCCATGACCCGCAGGAAGCCGCGCGCCGTGCCCATCGTGTCGCCGCCGCCGTGGTGCAGGTACGCGGCGCGCTGGCGCCGTTCGAGACGCTGCGAACCGCTTTCGAAGGCTAAGCTAAGGTCTGTCGAGATTCAGGTCAGGCCGAGCCGAAAACAGTAGGTTCCGAGAACCGGAGCGGAGCGTACTTTGGGTACGTGAGCACCGGAAGCGCAGGAAACTGCTGTTTACAGGCCGGCCTCACCTGAATTTCGGCGGACCTTAAGGCAGGCGGAAGCGGTACTCCGTCACGTGGTGATAGATCGCGCCCGGCCACAGCGTTGCCTGCGGGAAATAGGGTCGGTTCGGCGCATCCGGCCATATCTGCGGCTCCAGGCAGAAACCGCAAAAGGCCTTGTAGTTCCGCCCTTCCAGCCCGATGCGCGGCGTCACATACTGGCCCGTATAGAGCTGGACGCCGGGCTCGGTGGTCCAGACCTCCATCTCGACACCGGAACTGGCGCCTTGTGCCCATGCCGCCTGTTTGAGCGGCCCGCGCGTCGAAGCAAGGCAGAAATTCTGGTCGTAGGGCAGTTGTTCGCCCTCGGTCTCCATGCGCAGCGGCCGTGCCTGGCGGAAATCGAACGGCGTGCCGTCAACCGGCTTGACCACCCCGGTCGGGATCATGTCGCCATCGACCGGCAGGTAGGCGCCGGCATTCAGCATCATCCTGTGGTCGAGAATGTCGCCGGCGCCGCCATCATCCAGGTTGAAATAGGAATGCTGGGTGAGATTGCACAGCGTCGGCTCCTCGCAGGTGGCGGTCAGCTCGACGCTGAGCGTGCCGGGGATCTTCAGCCGGTAGGTGCAGGTGACGTCGAGCGCGCCGGGAAAGCCCATCGTGCCGTCGGGATCGTGCAGGGTCAGCGTGACGAAATCCCTGCCGTGCAAGGAAACCGTCCACGGCCGGTGGGAGTAACCTTGCGAGCCGCCATGCAGCGTATGCTTGTCGAGGAAATTTTGCTCGGTCTGGTAGCGGCTGCCGCCAATGGTGAAACGGCCGTCGCGGATGCGGTTGGCATAGCGGCCGACGATAGCACCGAAGAAGGCCGTATCGGTCTCGTAGCTTTCCAGACGGTCATAGCCGAGCACCAGCGGCGCATCGTGCCCGGTCAGGCGCAGATCCTGGATGATTGCGCCCAAGCCGATGATGTTTGCGGTGATACCGCCGCCCCTGATCGTGAAGCGACGCACCGGCTCGCCTGCCTGCGTCGTGCCGAAAACCTCGCCGTCCTTCATCGCCATGCCCGTAAATGCCAGTTGATCCAGAGGACTTCGGCTGGTTTTCCGACGAGAGATGGGCAGGCCATTGGCCTCCCCATCTCCGGGATAGCCTATCAGAGGCCGAGGCCGCCGATGCAGACATATTTGGTGTCGAGATAATCCTCGATGCCCTGATGTCCGCCTTCCTTGCCGAGGCCGGATTCCTTGACGCCGCCGAACGGCGCTTCCGGCGTGGTGATGAGGCCTTCATTGACGCCGACCATGCCGTATTTCAGCCCTTCCATGACGCGGAAGGCGCGGCCGAGATCGCCGGTGTAGAAGTAGCAGGCGAGGCCGAACTCGGTGTCGTTGGCGAGAGCGACGGCTTCCTCTTCGGTCTCGAACTTGAACACCGGTGCGACCGGGCCAAAGATCTCTTCCTTCATGAAGCGCATCTTGGGTGTCGCGTTGGCGATGACCGTCGGCTGGAAGAACGAACCGCCGAGCGCATGGCGCTTGCCGCCGGCTACGATCTTGCCGCCCTTGGATGTGGCATCGGCAATCAGTTCCTCGACCTTCTCGACCGCCTTCTCGTCGATCAGCGGTCCCTGCTGCACGCCGTCCTCAAGGCCGGAGCCGACCTTCAACCCGTTGCTGGCGGCGGCGAACTTCTCGACGAACCTGTCATAGACACCAGCCTGGACAAGGAAGCGGTTGGTGCAGACGCAGGTCTGGCCGGAATTGCGGTACTTGGCGGTGATGGCGCCAGCGACGGCACGCTCGAGATCGGCGTCGTCGAAGACAATGAACGGCGCGTTGCCGCCGAGCTCCATCGACACCTTCTTGACGGTGACCGACGACTTCTGGATGAGAAGCTTGCCGACCTCGGTCGATCCGGTGAAGGTGATTTTCGACACCAGCGGATTGGCGCAGATCTCGTCACCGATCTCGCCGGCCGAACCGGTCAGGATGTTGACGACGCCCTTGGGGAAGCCGACTTCTTCGGCGAGGGCGCCCCAGGCGAGACCCGAATACGGCGTCTGCGAAGCAGGCTTGACCACGGCGGTGCAGCCGGCCGCGAGCGCCGGGCCGAGCTTGCGGGCCAGCATCGACGACGGGAAATTCCACGGCGTGATGGCGGCAATGACGCCGACCGGCTCCTTGGTCACCAGGATGCGGCGGTCTGCCCATGGCGAGGGCACGACGTCGCCATAGGTGCGGCGGCCCTCTTCGGCAAACCACAGTATGTAGGCCGCGGCCGAGCCGATCTCGCCCTTCGATTCGAACAGCGACTTGCCCTGCTCGATGGTCAGCAGTTCGGCCAGCACATCCTGATTGTCCATCATCGCGTCGTGCAGCTTGCGCAGCAGCTTCGAGCGCTCGAGCGCGGTGGTCTTGCGCCACGACTTGAAGGCGGCGGCGGCGGCCTCGATGGCGCGGCGCGTCTCGGCCTTGCCCGACTTCGGCACTGTGCCGATCTTGAGGCCAGTGGCCGGGTTGTTGACGTCGACCGTCTGGCCGCTGTCGGCCTGCACCCATTCGCCATTGATGAGATTGGCCTGCCGCATGAAATGGCTGGTTTTCTGAAGCATGGTCTATCCTCCGTTCGGCGCGCTGACGGGCCGGTCTGTGAAGTCTTCGGTGGGCGTGCGCCATGGACTGAAGCCGGCACGCCGGAGCCACTGCTCTTTACCTAGGGCAAGACCCGCAAGCAATCGCAAGATGGCATATAGGGGTTAGGCCAGCGCGAGACGAGGTCAGGCAGCCATGCGTCGCCCCCAAAAACTCTATCCAAAAACCTGCACGACAACCGTCAGCCAGAAAGCGGTGGTGACGGCGGCGCAGGCCGTGGCGATGGTCATCTGGTTCGACGCCAGCGCCTGGCCGGTGTTGAACTGTACGGCGATGAGATAGGAATTGATGCCGGACGGCAGCGCCGCCACCACAACCGCCACCTTGGCCGTCAAGGGCGGCAGGCCGAGCAGCCAGACGAAGACGAGGACCAGCGCCGGCATCAGGAACAGCTTCAGCACCGAAAGCGCCAGCGCCGGCCGGACATTGCCTGATATGCCGAAGCGGCGCAGGCTGAGCCCCATGGCAAACAGCGCTACCGGCCCGGCCGTGTCGGCCAGCGCATCGACCAACCGCATCGCAAAGTCAGGCAGCGGCACGCCGCTGAGGCGCCACGCGAGCCCCGCCAGAATGCCGATGATCAGCGGATTGATGAACAGCCGCCTCAGGAAACTGCGGATGATGCGCAAGGGATGTAAGGTTTCCCCACCGCTCCGGCCGAACATCTCGAACAGAACGATCGAAGCCATCATCATGATCGGCAGATGCACAGAGACCAGCAGCGACAGCACTTCGAAGCCGCTCGGGCCGAATATGCCAAGGATAAAAGGAGCACCGAGGAGCACGACATTGGAATAGGACGACGATACGCCGCCGACGACGCCGGCGCGTGCATCCCGTCCGAATATCCGCGTGGTGACGACATGGCCGGCGGCCCAGGTGATCGCCACCGCCGCGAAATAGGCGCCCCATAGCGACCAAGGTGCCACGCCGTGGAAATCGGCATTCACCATGGTCTGGAACAACAGCAGCGGCATCGCCACTGAGACCGCGAAATCGGCTATCCCCTCGCCGCTCGCCGGCTTCAAATAGCCGGTCAACCCGGCGAGGTAGCCGAGTGCGACAAGGCTGAAGACGAAAAGGACGGTTTCGGTGAGCGGAGACATTTTTACCGTGACGGGCGAATTTCCCGTGATAGGCGAGCCACGACCGCGACGCAATCGCGCCCGAATTTGATCATCGTCGGCTGGCAGCGTTATAGAGGGTTTGGATCATCAGGGCGGACACCAACGACAAATGGCCTTTGTCGAAACCACGAAGCATAATCTTTTGCGGCAGGCGTGGCTGACGGCTTTCGTCGCCGCACTGCTTTGCTTTGCCGCGACCGCGCTTGCAGATGCCGAAACAAAGAGCCTCAAGGGCGTGGCGCTGATCATCGGCCAGTCGAAATACGAGCACATCGCCGCCCTCCCCAACCCAGCCAACGACGCCCGCGACATGGCCAAGATGCTGACCGACCTCGGCTTCGACGCGCGCAGCGTCACCGATCGCGACGCCACCAAGCTGAAGCGCGACCTGGAGCGATTCACGGAAGATGCCGAAGGCGCCGATGTCGCCTTCATCTATTATTCCGGTCACGGCATCGAGGCCGGCGGCGAGAACTATCTGGTTCCGGTCGATGCCGACGTGTCGTCACTGAGGGATGCCGACGCGGCCTTGGTGCCGATTTCCGCCCTCATGGACGCGTTGAAAAAGACCGTGCCTGTGATGATCGTGCTGCTCGACGCCTGCCGCACCAATCCGTTTCCACCCGATGCAGTCGTGCGGCGCGCGCCGACAGCCTCCGCCTCGCCGATTGGCGCCGGTGGACTGGAGCCGGTGCGCGGCGCCAAAGCGCTTGGCAATGCGCCCGCGACCGACGCGAGCCTCGGCACGGTGGTCGGCTTTGCCGCCGAACCGGGTCGCCCGGCGCTCGATGGCGCCGCTGGCGAAAACAGCCCTTACGCGTCCGCCCTGCTGCGCCACCTCGCGGCGATGAAGGGCACCGAATTCGGCTCGGTCATGCGCATGGTGACCGAAGAAGTCTATCTCGACACCAAGGCAAAGCAGCGCCCCTGGATCAATGAAAGCCTGCGCCGGCTGCTTTATTTTGGTGTCGCGCCAGCGGAGCCAACCGGCGACGACGGGCTGATCACCGGCGAGCGGCGCCAGCTCCTGCTGACGATTTCCGACCTGCCCGACCCGAAACGGGCGCAGGTAGAACTGGCCTCGCTGCAGGAAGGCGTGCCGCTCGATGCACTCTATGGCGTGCTGAAGGCGCTCGGCACGGAACAAATCCCCGAAGACCCGACCGATCTGCAAAAGGTGCTCGACGCCCAGGCCGAGCGCCTGAAGAAAATGATGTCGGAGCGCGCAGCACTTCGTACCGACGATCCGGAGATCAAACGCCTGGTCGCCTCCGCCGACAAGGCGATCGGCCAGGGCGCCATCGTGACGGCGCGGAAGTTCCTCGATGACGCGGTCGGCCGGGTCGAGCAGACCAACGACGCGGTCGATGAGGCCGAGGATCTCGTCAAGCAGAAGCGCCTTGCCGATGCCGCGATCTACGCCAGACGCGCCGACGCCTCGGGGCTGGTATTCGACTACAAGTCCGCCGCCGGCGACTACGCCAAGGCGTTTTCGCTGGCCGAAAAATGGGACGACAAGCTGCGCTGGAACTACAAGAACCAGGAAGCCGAGGCGCTGAACGCCTACGGCTACGCCACCGGCGACCTCGATGCGCTGCAGCACTCCATCAAGGCCTATCGCACCATCCTGAACTTCATCCCCAATGGCGAACAGAATCGCGACTGGGCGATCACTCGCAACAACATGGCGGTGGTGCTGCAGACCATCGGCGAGCGCGAGACGGAGACCGCACGCCTTGAGGAGGCAGCACAGATCTTTCGCGCCTCCCTTGTCGTGTTCGAGCGCGAGAAGGACGATCTCAATTGGGCCGCCGCGCAGAACAATCTGGCCAATGTGCTGTTGAAGATCGGCGAACGCGAAAGCGACCCGAAGCGACTGAACGAGGCGGTGGTGGCGATGCGCGCGACGCTGGAGAAACGCCCGCGCGAAAAAGTGCCGCTCGACTGGGCCGCTTCGCAGAACAATCTCGGCCTGGCGCTCTATGCGCTGTCCGAGCGCGAAGCCGCCGGCGAACATCTGACGCAAGCCGAGGCGGCCTACCGGCTGGCACTTGAGGAATACACGCGCGAAAAAGCGCCGGTTGAATGGGCGATGGTCGAGAACAATCTCGGCAACACGCTGGTGTCGCTCGGCATCCAGCTCAACAACAAGGCGAAGATCAACGAAGCGGCCAACGCGTTCCGTGCCGCACTCGAGGTGCGAACCCGTGAAACCTTCCCGGTCTCGTGGGCAACCAGCCGGCTCAACCTCGGCAACGCGCTGAGCGGTGTCGCCCGCTTCGATATGGGCACCGGCGCGCTCGAAGAGGCAGCCGCGGCCTATGACGATGCGCTGACGGTGTTTACCCGGCAGCGTTTCCCCATGGACTGGGCGTCGGCGCAGAACAATCTCGGTTCGATCTACCAGACGCTTGGCCAGCGCACCCGTGACGCGGCCAGGCTGGAGCAGTCGGCCGCGGCGTTCCAGGCCGCCCGGCAGGTCTATATCAGACGGAAATTCCCGCAGGACTGGGCAATGAGCCACTACAATCTCGGCAACACGCTGCAGCTTCTCGGCGGCGTCACCGACAAGCCGGAACATTACGGTGAGGCCATTGCCGCCTACCGCGATGCGTTGCGCGAGTACAAGCGCGAGACGAACCCGCGCCAATGGGCGCTGGCCCAGGCCGGCCTCGGCTCGACCTTGCACTGGCTGAGCATGAGCAATGCCGACCCCAAGACCTTGCTTGAGTCTGTCACGGCCCGCAGGGCAGCACTCGAAGTGCTGACCGTCGACGGGGCACCGGTCGACTGGGCCAACGCCCAGAACGGCATCGGCATGAGCCTGCTCAACCTCGGCAATCTCGAACGCACCGACAAATATCTCGGCGATGCCGAGGCCGCCTTCACGGCGACGCTGAAGGTGTTCACCCGGGAAAGCCTGCCCATGCAATGGGCCTTCGCGCAGAACAATCTCGGCGACATCCACTGGAACCGGGCCAGCTATGGCGGCGGCAAGGCCGAATATCAAAAGGCGATCGAATTCTTCGAGAACGCCAAGCAGGGCTTTACCGAAGCCGGCTACACGATCCCCATCCCGCTCACCGACCAGAAGATCGATCTGGTGAAGAAGCAGATGGCGAAGAAGTAGGTCTACCCTTCCCACCGACCGCGCCTTGTCTTTCGGCTGGCTTTACCGTCCCTATATGTCTCGTCACCGGAACCCATTGCCGGGAACCGGAGAAGGATAGCGGATGATTCGATTTGCCTTGGCGTTGTTCCTGCTTGTTGTTCCCGGCGTGGCTCACGCCACGGATGCAGGCTGGGCGCTGCTGCGCGATGGCGGCCATGTCGTGCTGCTGCGCCATGCCATGGTCACCGGCACCACCGACCCGGCCAATTTCGACATCGACAGCTGTGCCACCCAGATGAACCTGTCGGCGCGCGGCAAGCAGCAGGCGAGCAAGATCGGCGCTCTGTTTGCCGCTCGGGCGGCACCGATCGAGCGCGTGCTGTCCAGCCGCTATTGCCGCTGCCTTGACACCGCCCGCATCGCCTTCGAGGCCGAACCGGAACTGTTTGCACCGCTCGATCTCCTGAAGGGCGACGAGACGCAGAAAGCCGCGCAGATCGCGGCGATCATGAAGGAAATCCGCGCCTATTCCGGCTCCGACAATCTGGTCATGGTCACCCATCTGGAAGACATTGTGGCACTGACCGGCATCTCGCCACGCGAAGGCGAGGCCGTGGTCGTCGAGCCGCAGGGCGACGGCCTGCGCGTGCTCGGCCGCGTCACCTTCTGAGCGCTACGCGTGATCGCTGGCGCCGGAAGCGGTGTTGCCGAAATGCCACCATTGAAAGAAGCCGCAAATCCGCCACGACAATGCCGCTTGCGACAACCCGTCGCAGGCGCTATAGGCGCGCTCCCGGTCACGAGAACCGAAGTGAGCACAACGGTTGGAGCTTTCGTCTCCGCCCGTGCAGGCGGCATTGCCGCCCTGTATACGGCGCCGCTTTGGGGATTGGGATCGCGGATGTAGCTCAGCGGGAGAGCGCCGGATTTGGGTCCGGAGGTCGGGGGTTCAATTCCCTTCATCTGCACCACGGATAGCTCAGTTGGGAGAGCATCAGATCGAGAATCTGACTGTCGAAGGTTCGATTCCTTCTCCATTGGCCTGATAAGCCAGCACCCTGCCACGGTGTTATCTGAAAAACGGTCCGGGGACTGGAATGCTGAAGATCTGACGGACGGCACAAGCCTTCGGGTGCGGGCCGTATCGAAAGGTCCGACGCCATCGGCTCGCGGCCAGGCCCGCGGTGACGATCAAGGCGCAATGTCGCCGGCAAAGGAAGCTTCGGCCTCCAGCGCCCGCTTCGCTGCCCCGCGATCCGCTCCCGAAGGCCCGCCACGGATCGATGCCACCAGTCCCTGGATCATTCGTGCCCGGACGATGGCAAGAGACGACGAGAAACGAAAGGACGATCGACGCATGACGTGACGCCTCGCATGGGGCCATGCCCGACAGGAGTAAGACAATGACAATTCTCGACAAGGTTCTTGGACGCGAGCGCGTCCTCGTAAAGGAAAACGAACGTGCCCTCACCCTCCACAAGGGGGAGATCAAGGCTGTCCTGCTGCCGGGCGAGCACTCACTCGCCAACCGGCACGGCAGCCTTGAAGTGTCCCGGCACGATCTGAAGAACCCGGAATTCGTTTCGGCATACGAGAAGGCGTTGTTCGACAAGCTCCCGGATGTGGCCGCGCGTCATTTCACCGTCGTTCGCACCGGGCGCACGGATGTTGCCGTCATCGAACGTGACGGCAATCTGCACGCCGTGCTGGCGCCGGACCGCAAGCTGGTGCTGTGGACGGATGCCGGTCCGTGGAAGGTGACGCTGATCGACACATCAGTCGATCTCGCCATCGATGCGGCGGCCATGCGCCGGCTCGGCCAGGCCCGGAAGGCGGAATTGATGTCCGTCCATCCGGTCGTCGACGGTCAGGCCGGACTGCTCTTCATCGACGGTGTCCTGGTCCGGACGCTGACGGCGGGCGTGCATGGCTTCTGGAACGTCGGACGCATGGTGCAGATCAAGGTCGTCGACCTCAAGCGCCAGTCGCTCGACGTTGCCGGGCAGGAAGTGCTGACCAAGGATCGCGTCACGATCCGCGTCAACATCGCCGCCGAATACCGGGTCGTCGATCCGGTCAAGGCGGTGAGCATGGTGAAGGACTTCTCCGAAGCCCTCTACCGCGCCCTGCAGTATGCCTTCCGCAAGACGCTTGGCGCGCTGACACTCGATCAGATCCTCGAAAAGAAGGTGACGATCGACGAGGAAGCGGCAGCCAAGGTCCGCGCCGACATGGCCGAGATCGGGGTTGAGGTCAGCGATATCGCCCTCAAGGATGTCATCCTGCCGGGCGAGATGCGCGAGATCCTCAACCAGGTGGTGTCGGCCGAAAAGCAGGCCGAGGCCAACATCATCCGCCGCCGCGAGGAGACGAACGCCACGCGTTCGCTGCTCAACACGGCCAGGGTGATGGCGGAAAACCCGGTGATGCTGCGGTTGAAGGAGCTCGAGGCTCTGGAAACCATCGCCGGCAAGGTCGAGCGGCTGACCGTCCACAACGGAACGGGCGGGCTGCTGAACGACCTGGTCAAGCTCCGCGACAGCTGATGCATGTCGCCCAAAAGTGGTTCCGGTTTTGGGAAAACCACATGCATCGAAACAAAGACTGACGTAGCGTCAACAGAAGGGCCGCCGGGTCGACCGGCGGCCCTTCTTGCGTTTCCTAGGCACCCTACCCATCTGCGCCCGGCGTATCAGGCCTTTTCCTGCCGGGAAAAACCGATTAGACAGCGCCCAAACAAGATGCGGACAGATTCCGCCCGCAACCGAAGGAAAAGCCCTTGTCCACCACGTTCGACAAAGTCGCCAAGATCATTGCCGACACCAGCGAGATCGATATCGACACCATCACGCCCGAAAGCCACACGATCGACGATCTCGGCATCGACAGCCTCGATTTCCTCGACATCGTCTTCGCCATCGACAAGGAATTCGGCATCAAGGTGCCGCTGGAAAAGTGGACCCAGGAGGTCAATGACGGCAAGGCTTCGACCGACGATTACTTCGTCATGAAGAACCTGTGCGCCAAGATCGACGCACTGGTCGCCGCCAAGACCGCCTGACGTCAGTTGAGCGCACGATCTTGACGCGCTCTGCCGCCTGACCCACAAAGCCGCCCATGAGCAGCCCCCGCGACGTCGTCATCACTGGTATCGGCCTTGTCTCCTCGCTGGGGGAAGGTCCTGATACCCATTGGCAGAAGCTCGCGCAGCCTGGCCTGCAGCCGGTGCTCGACGCGGCGCGCTTCGCGCCCTACACCGTCCATCCGCTGCCTGAGATCGACTGGAACCTGCAGATCGCCAAGCGCGGCGACCAGCGCCAGATGGAAACCTGGCAGAGGCTCGGCACCTATGCTGCCGGCCTTGCGCTGGACGACGCCGGCATCAAGGGCAATGACGAACTCTGCGCGACCATGGACATGGTTGTGGCCGCAGGCGGTGGCGAGCGCGACGAGGCGGTCGATGCCGCCATTCTCGCCGCTTCGGAAAACCGCAATGACCGCGATGTGCTGCTCAACGAGAAATTGACCACCGAATTGCGGCCGACACTGTTCCTGGCCCAGTTGTCCAACCTGCTCGCCGGCAACATCTCCATCGTCCACAAGGTCACCGGCTCGTCCAGAACCTTCATGGGCGAGGAAGGTGCCGGCGTCGCCGCGGTCGAGACGGCCGCCGCGCGCATCCGCTCGGGCCAGTCGACTCACATCCTGGTCGGCGGCGCCTTCCAGACCGAACATTCCGACATGCTGCTCGGCTATGAGCTTGCCGGCTATTTGCATCGCGGCCCGTGGAAGCCGGTCTGGCAAAGACAGGGCGCCGAGGGCGGCGGCGTCGTGACCGGGTCCGGCGGCGCCTTCCTGGTGCTGGAACAGCGCGAACACGCGACAAGCCGTGGCCGAAAGATCTATGCCGAGCTCGGGCCGGTCGTCTCCGGCCGCGCCAGGCGCTCGCGCGGAGAGCTCGATGCCGGGATCGCCGCATTGCTCAGCCAGGCGGCGCTGCCGAACGGCAAGCTGCTTGCGATGTCGGGCGCCTCGGGCGCGCATGCGGCAACCACTGCCGAGAAAGCCGCGCTCGATGCCAATCCGGCGATCGCCGCGCGCGGTTTCTCCACGCTGACCGGGCACATGAAGGAAGCGCAGTTTCCGTTCGCCGTGGCGCTCGCCGCACTGGCCGTCGACCGCAAGGCCGCCTACCCTGTTTTTGATGCCGCAGCGGAGACGCCGTTCGAAGGCATTCCCGCAGCCGTCCTTGCAACGGCGATCGGCTATCACCAATTCGAGGGCATGGCGCTGGTCAACGCCGCGTAAGGCGGGCGCTGACCGACCCATGCTGCAACGATAAACGATCGAGGGCTCCCGGATGGCCAATCTGAATGATCACATGGGCAGGCCAATCGTCGCCGTCACCGGCATCGGCGTGGTCACCTCGCTTGGCGTCGGCAAATCAGACAATTGGGCGGCGCTGACCTCGGGCAAGTCGGGCATTCACCCGATCACCCGCTTTCCCATCGATCAACTGAACACCCGCATCTCCGGCATGGTCGATTTCCTGCCATCGAGTTCGAAAGGTGCCAGCCCACTCACCTATGAGTTAGCTGAGCTTGCGGGCCTCGAAGCGGTGACCGAAGCCGGTCTTGATTCCAGCGATTTCGGCGGACCGCTCTTCCTCGCATCGCCGCCGGTCGAACTCGACTGGGCCGAGCGCTTTTCGCTCTACAATTCTGACAAGGACAAGCATGACACCGCCGCCGAAAGACTGCTTCGGGTCGCGCGTAGCTTGAAAGAGCTGGATATTTTCGAGACCACCCAGTTCGGTTCGATCGCCGACCGCCTTGCCGACCGTCTTGGCACACGCGGTCTGCCGATCACGCTGTCGACGGCTTGTGCTTCAGGTGCCACCGCGATCCAGCTCGGTGTCGAGGCGATCCGACGCGGCGAATGCGACCGGGCGCTATCGATCGGCGCGGACGGCTCTGCCACCGCCGAGGCATTGATCCGTTTCTCATTGCTTTCGGCGCTCTCCACGCACAACGACATTCCCGAAAAGGCATCGAAGCCTTTCTCCAGGGATCGCGACGGCTTCGTGTTGGCCGAGGGATCCGGGGCGCTGGTGTTGGAATCGCTTGAGGCGGCATTGGCGCGCGGCGCGACTGTTCTCGGCGTCCTGGGCGGTTGCGGCGAGAAGGCCGACGACTTCCACCGCACCCGCTCGAAGCCGGACGCTTCGCCGGCCATCGCCGCGGTTCGCGCCGCCCTCGCCGATGCCGGCCTGAGTGAAGACGAGATCGACTATGTCAACGCCCACGGTACGTCGACTCCGGAGAACGACAAGATGGAACATCTGGCGCTGTCGACTGTGTTCGGCGAGCGTATAAGTTCCATGCCGGTTTCGTCGAACAAGTCGATGATTGGCCATACCTTGTCAGCGGCAGGTGCGGTCGAGGCGGCGTTCTCGCTGATGACGATGCGCGAAAGCGTCATTCCGCCGACCATCAACTATGACAATCCGGACCCGGCGATCGTGCTCGACGTGGTGCCGAACAAGAAGCGTAATGCCGAGGTCCGCACCGTTCTGTCGAACTCCTTCGGCTTCGGCGGCCAGAACACTTGCCTTGTCATGGCGCGGGAACCGGTCTAAGCGAGCGCTTTCCGCTCAACAGAACCGACAGGCTCCATGCGCGCACTGCAACTTATCGAGGACCGCCGTCTTGAGACGGTGGACCTGCCGCCTCCCCCACCGCCAGCACTGGGCGAAGTCACGCTGCGCATCAAGGCAGTGGCGCTGAACCACATCGACGTCTGGGGCTGGCGCGGCATGGCCTTCGCCAAGCGCAAGCTGCCGCTGGTCGTCGGCGCCGAAGCCTCCGGTGAGGTCGAGGCGGTCGGCCCCGGCGTTTCCAGCCTGCTGCCCGGACAATTGGTGTCGATCTACGGCGCGCGCACCTGCGGCCTTTGCCGAGCCTGCCGCGAAGGCCGCGACAATCTCTGCGAACATGTTTCGGGCGTTCATGGCTTCCATCTTGACGGCTTCGCGCAGGAAAAGATCAACCTGCCGGCCCGCCTGCTGGTCCCTGCTCCGCCCGGCGTGACCGATATCGGTGCGGCGGTGGCGCCCGTCACCTTCGGCACGGTCGAGCACATGCTGTTCGACAACGCCAGGCTGCAGCCCGGCGAGACCATTCTCATCCATGCCGGCGGATCCGGCATCGGCTCGGCCGCCATCCAGTTGGCCAAGCGGATGGGCTGCACCATCATCACCACGGTCGGCTCCAACGACAAGATCGACAAGGCCAAGGCGCTTGGCGCCGACCATGTCATCAACTATCGCGACGATCGTTTCGAAGGCGTCGTGCGCAAGCTGACCAAGAAGAAGGGCGTCGATGTCGTCTTCGAACATGTCGGCGCCGACACCTTTGCCGCCTCGATGCTGTGCCTGAAGCGTGGCGGCCGCCTGGTGACCTGCGGTTCGACTTCCGGCGTGTCGACGCAGATCAATTTGATGCAGCTGTTCCAGCAGCAATTGAAACTGCTCGGCTCCTTTGGCTGCCGCATGGAGAACATGGCCAACGCCATGCAGAAGATGGCGGCAGGACAGGTCGCACCGGTCATCGACACCGAAGTCGACTTCGACGGTATCGATGCGGCGCTGAAGCGCATGGAAGGCCGCGACGTGTTCGGCAAGATCATCCTGCGCGTCGGCTAGAGCCTTGACCTCTGTGTTCAAGAAGTTCCGCCGGGACCTCAAATTTCGTTACGGCAGGCAGCTCCGCCAGCTCAACTACTGGCTGGTGGCGCGCGCGGCGATGATGATCATCTCGGTCCTGCGCCTGCTACCGGCCGACAGTGCGCTGAATTTCGCCGACCGCGTCGCACGCCGCGTGGGTCCGCGGGCGGGGCGCCATCAAGTCGCCGTTGACAATCTGCGCAAGGCCTATCCGGAAAAGAGCGAGGCCGAAATCCAGGCGATCGCCTCCGACATGTGGGGCAACATGGCCCGGCTGGCCGCCGAGTATATTTTTCTCGACGCCCTGTTCGACTACGACCCCGCGGCGAGCAAACCCGGCCGCGTCGAGGTCAAGGGAATAGAACACTTCGTCGAGATCGCCGCCGAGAAGCGGCCGCATATCGTCTTCACCGGCCATCTCGGCAATTTCGAGTTGCTGCCGGTGGCGGCGGCGACCTTCGGCATGAACATCACCGCGCTGTTTCGCCCACCCAACAACCCCTATCTCGCCGACTACATCCTGTCGACGCGCCGCTCGACCATGGGCTCGTTGCTGCCGTCGATGGCCGGCGCCTCATTCGCGTTGGCGGGGGTGCTGGAGAATGGCGGCAACATCGGCGTCCTTGTCGACCAGAAATTCTCCAACGGCCTGGAGACGACATTCTTCGGCCGCCCCTGCCAGAGCAACCGAGTGCTGGGCACCCTTGCCCGTCACTACGACTGCGACGTTTATCCGGCGCGCTGCGTCAGGCTGCCAGGCAATCGCTTTCGGCTCGAGATCGAGGACAAGCTGACCTTGCCGCGCACCGCTGACGGCAGCGTCGATGTACACGCCACCACCCAGTTGCTCTGCGATGTGGTCGAACGCTGGGTGCGCGAAGATCCCGGCCAGTGGATGTGGTTCCACAAAAGGTGGGAGATCGGCGGCGGGCGGCCAAAGCGTCGACCGAAGCCCGCTCCGGCCGCAAACGCTCAAGGCTAGCCACTGGTGCGGAGGTTAGCCCTGCACCAGAGGCGCCGACATCAGCGAACCGGAACGCTCAGTTGGTGACGACAATCCGCGTGTTGCCGAACCCCACTTCCCGCACCATCGAATAGAACGCTGCGGCATTGGCCGTATGCAGCCGCACGCAACCATGCGAAGCGGGGCGGCCGAGCTGCCTGACCGCGCCTGTTCCGTGGATGGCATAGCCGCCATGGAAGAACACGGAATAGGGCATCGGCGACATGTCGTATTTGCGCGAATACCACATCCGGGCCGTGCGCTGCGGCCGATAGGTACCGCGCGGCGTGTAATAGCCGCTGCGGGCCGTGGAGACACTCCACCGGTAAACCGACAGGCCATATCTGACCGTCATCGTCTGCGAGGACACGTCTATGTTTGCAACGAGGCTGGCTGCCCGGCCCTGCCCCGAAGCACCGAACAGCATCGTGAGAAACACGGCTGCCATGAGAACTATCTTTTTCATGCGATCAAACCCCTTTGATTGCCCCTTACTTGCCTGCCATCACGTTGTTTTTCATCTTTTTAATGGCAGGTGAATGAGGTAACACACACTCCTTGACCAATTCGCCAATCCAAAGCAGCGAATTTGAACGATTTCGCGCGATAGTTGCCGCAACGACACGCCGCACGGGCTTGATCACCAGCGGGCTTGCAAAACCAAGTCGATCGCTGCTCAACTCTGCGCATGAACGAGCGACTCCTCCAGGCAATCGATGACAGGCGCGACGATGTCGTCGCGCTGACCGCCGAGCTGATCCGTTTTCCGACCATCAATCCACCCGGCGAGGCCTACCGGCCATGCGCCGAATATCTCGCCGCGCGGCTGAAGAAGAGCGGTTTCGAGACCGAATTCATCCGCGCCGAAGGCACACCCGGCGACACCGACCGCTACCCGCGCGTCAATGTCGTTGCCCGTTTCGACGGCAGGTCGCCCGGCGCCTGCGTCCACTTCAACTCGCATATCGACGTGGTCGAAGCCGGTGACGGCTGGACCGTCGATCCCTTTGCCGGCATCGTCAGGGACGGCAAGGTCTATGGCCGCGGCGCCTGCGACATGAAGGGCGGCCTTGCCGCCTCGATCATCGCCGCCGAAGCCTTCCTGGAAGTGTTCCCCGACTTTCCCGGCGCCATCGAAATATCCGGTACCGTCGACGAGGAGTCCGGCGGCTTCGGCGGCGTCGCCCACCTGGCCAGGCTCGGCTATTTCTCGAAACCCAGGGTCGACCACGTCATCATTCCCGAGCCGCTGAACAAGGACCGCATCTGCCTCGGTCATCGCGGCGTCTGGTGGGCGGAGATCGAGACCAAGGGCGAGATCGCGCACGGCTCGATGCCGTTTCTCGGCGACAATGCGGTACGCCATATGGGTGCCGTACTCAGGGCATTCGAGGACGAACTGTTCCCTGCGCTCGACCGCAAGATGACGCGCATGCCGGTCGTGCCCGAAGGCGCAAAACGCTCGACCATGAACATCAATTCGATCCATGGCGGCCAGACCGAGGATTTCCGGCCCGGCCTGCCCTCGCCCAACGTGCCTGATTCCTGCCGGCTGACCATCGACCGCCGTTTCCTGCTCGAGGAAGATCTCGACACCGTCAAAGGTGAAGTGACCGGCATTCTCGACCGGTTGAAGCGCGAGCGGAACAAATTCGACTATGAAATCCGCGACCTCATGGAAGTGCTGCCGCTGATGACCGAGCGCGACGCCCCGGTGGTCAAGGCGGTGGCGCAAGGCATCATGGCGATCTTCGACCGCGAACCCGACTACGTCATTTCGCCGGGCACCTACGACCAGAAGCACATTGCCCGCATCGGCCATATCTATGATTGCATTGCCTATGGCCCTGGCATTCTCGACCTCGCCCACCGGCCGGACGAATGGGTCGGGATATCGGACATGGTGGAATCGGCCAAGGTGATGGCGATCGGGCTCAACGTGCTGCTGCGCGGCACAGCCGCGGGATAAGGCGCGCATCGCGACAAGCTTCGACCCGCCGATGAGGCCGCCAGGACAAAAACATTCCCGGCCACGCTAACGGGCAGAACGAAACGCAATTTACTCCGTGGCAAAATCACGCTTCTATCGCCCGGGTTTGAGCACCTGTCTGAAACGCATGGGGAGTTGCACGATGAAATTGTGGAAAACCATTCTGGCCGCCGCAGTGCTGTCATTGGCCGCCGGAAGTCAGGCGTTTGCCGCACGAACCGACCTGGTCATCGGCATTCCGCTCGAACCCCCGCATCTCGATCCGACCGCCGGTGCCGCCGCGGCCATCGATGAGGTTCTCTACGCCAATGTGTTCGAGGGTCTGACCCGCATCGGGCCGAATGGCGAGGTGCTGCCCGATCTGGCCGAAAGCTGGACCATTTCCGATGACGGCAAGGTCTACACCTTCAAGCTGCACACCGGTGTGAAATTCCATGACGGTACCGATTTCAACGCGGACGACGTGAAATTCTCACTTGATCGCGCGCGCGCCGACAATTCCGTCAACGCGCAAAAGGGTCTTTTCGCAGCCATCGAAAAGGTCAACGTCGTCGATCCGGCGACCGTCAAGGTTACGCTGAAAAACCAGCAAGGCTCCTTCCTCTACAATATGGGCTGGGGCGACGCGGTGATCGTCGCGCCTGAATCGGCCGAGACCAACAAGGAGAAACCGATCGGCACCGGCCCGTTCAAGTTCCAGAGCTGGGCCAAGGGGTCGACGATCACGCTGGTCAAATCGGACAGTTACTGGGGCACGCCAGCGTCTCTCGACAAGGCTGAGTTCCGCATCGTTCCGGATGCCGCGGCCGCCGTGCCGGCGCTGCTCTCCGGCGATATCCAGGCCTTTCCCTTCTTTGATCCCGACAGCGTCGCGCAGGTCAAGGACGACCCGCGCTTCAAGGTGGTGATCGGCTCGACCGAGGGCGAGACCATCCTGTCGATCAACAACAAGAAGCCGCCCTTCGACAAGCTGCAGGTGAGGCAGGCGATTTCCTACGCGCTCGACCGCAAGGCGATCATCGATGGCGCTTCGGCGGGCCTCGGCCTGCCAATCGGCTCGCACATGTCCCCGGCCAGCAAGGACTATGTCGACCTCACCGGCCGCTATCCGCATGATGTCGCCAAGGCCAAGGAATTGCTGAAGGAAGCAGGCCTAGAGAACGGCTTCAAGGCGACACTGAAGCTGCCGCCGCCGTCCTATGCCAGGCTCGGCGGCGAGATCATCGCCTCGGAGCTTCGCGACGTCGGTATTGATCTCGAGATCATTCCGGTCGAATGGGCGCAGTGGCTGGATCAGGTGTTCACCAAGAAGGACTACGACCTGACCATCGTCTCGCACACCGAACCCAACGACATCGATATCTATTCGCGCAAGGATTATTATTTCAACTACGACAACCCGGCCTTCGACAAGGTGATCGCCGATCTCGGTGTCACCTCCGACGAAGCCAAGCGCAAGGAATTGCTGGGGCAGGCGCAGAAGATCCTGGCCGACGACGCCGTGGTCGGCTTCCTCTACGAATTGCCGAAGGTCGGCGTCTGGGACTCCAAGCTGCAGGGGCTATGGGAAAACGCACCGATCCAGGCCAATGACCTGACCAAGGTGAAGTGGAGCGAGTGAGGCTGTTGGGCAACGGGCGAAACTTGCATTCCTTCGCACTGGGCAAAACAGCGGTCCCCTACCTTCCATGACCGCCTACCTCCTCAAGCGCCTCGCCATTGCGCTCGCCACGCTGTTGCTGGCTTCCATGGTGGTGTTCGCCGTGCTGGAGATCCTGCCCGGCGACCCGGCGCGGCTGATGCTGGGCCTGAACGCCAGTGCCGATCAGGTCGAATTGCTGCGCAACCAGATGGGCCTCAACGCGCCGCTGGCTTGGCGCTATCTGCACTGGGCCGGCGGCCTGCTTAGCCTCGATTTCGGCCGCTCCTACACCTATTCGGTGCCGGTCATCGACCTGGTGCGCGAGCGGCTGGCCGTCTCGCTGCCTCTGGCGCTGATTGCGCTTGCGCTCTCCACCATCATCGCAATTCCCGTCGGCCTGTTTTCCGCCGGCCGCCGTGGACGGGCCGGCGATACGATTTCCATGGGCGCCGCACAGCTTGGCGTCGCCGTGCCCAATTTCTGGTTCGCGCTGATGCTGATCTATGTCTTCGCCGTCTGGCTGCGGCTGGTCCCTGCAGGCGGCTTTCCCGGTTGGAGTGCCGGCATCTGGCCAGCCTTGAAATCGCTGCTGCTGCCGGCGGTGGCGCTTGCCTTGCCGCAGGCCGCGATCCTGGCGCGCGTCACCCGCTCGGCGCTGATCGAGGTGCTGAACGAAGACTATATCCGCACCGCCCGTGCCAAAGGCCTGCCCTATCGCACTGTGTTGTGGCGGCATGCACTGCGCAACGCCATGATTCCGGTGCTGACCATTCTGGGCCTGCAGTTCGCCTTCCTGCTTGCGGGCACCATCATCATCGAGAATGTGTTTTATCTGCCCGGCCTCGGCCGGCTGGTGTTCCAGGCGATCACCCAGCGCGACCTGATCGTCGTTGAAAGCGTCGTCATGCTGCTGGTCGCGGCCGTCATTGCCGTCAACCTCCTCGTCGACCTTTCCTATGCGGTCGTCGATCCGCGCCTGAGAAGCCGGCAATGACGCTGCATACCGACATTCCCGAGGAGACGCTCCGCAGCATCCTGGCCAAGGCATTCAGGAATACCGCCTTCGTTGCCGGTTTCGCCATCACCTTGCTGATCCTGGCAATGGCAATCGTCTCTTATGCGTGGACGCCCTACGACGTCACGAAACTGGTGATATCGGACAAGACACACGCGCCCTCGCTGGCGCACTGGTTCGGCACCGACCATTTCGGCCGCGACATCCTGTCGATGGTCATGGTCGGCGCCCGCAATTCGATTGCCGTGGCGCTGGTCGCGGTCGGCATAGGCATGGGGGTCGGCGTGCCGCTCGGCGCCTTTGCCGCGGCACGCGGCGGCCTCGTCGACGAGGCACTGATGCGGCTGAACGACCTCGTCTTCGCCTTCCCTGCTCTGCTGTCGGCGATCATGATCACCGCCATCTTCGGCCCGGGCGCCGTCAACGCCATCATCGCCATCGGTATCTTCAACATCCCGGTCTTTGCCCGTGTCGCCCGGGCCGGCGCGCTGGCGATCTGGCCGCGCGAGTTTATTCTCGCCGCGCGCGCCGCCGGCAAGAGCAGTACCCAGATATCCATCGAACATGTGCTGCCCAACATCGCCACCCTGCTCCTGGTGCAAGGCACCATCCAGTTCGCGCTGGGCATCCTGGCCGAGACCGGGCTTTCCTATCTGGGCCTGGGTGCGCAACCGCCAATGCCGAGTTGGGGCCGCATGCTGTTCGACGCCCAGACCCGCATGGTGGTGGCGCCATGGATGGCGATCTTTCCCGGCATGGCGATCGTTGTCGCCGTGCTGGGGCTGAACCTCCTGGGCGACGGCATCGCCGACATCCTCGATCCGAAATCGCGGCGGCAGCGATGAGCCTGCTCGACATCGAGAACCTGTCGCTGACCATCGGCGACACGCAGATCCTCAAGGGTATGGAGCTTTCCGTCGCACCCGGTGAGGTGATGGGGCTGGTCGGCGAATCCGGTTCGGGCAAGTCGATGACCGCGCTGACGGTGATGCAGCTTCTGCCCCATGCCGCGCGCGCCACCGGGCGCGTTGCTTTCGACGGCATCGACATCCTGGCGGCAACCGAGGACCAGATGTGCGCGCTGCGCGGCGACGACATCGGCATGGTGTTCCAGGAGCCGATGACCGCGCTCAACCCTGTCAAGACCATCGGCGAACAGGTTGCCGAAGGCATACGCTGGCACACCAAGGCCAGCCGCGCCGAGGCCGAAGACCGGGCGCGAAAGATGCTCGACCGTGTCGGCCTGCCCGAAACGAAATTCCCAATGTCGCGCTATCCGCACGAACTGTCGGGCGGCCAGCGCCAGCGCGTGGTCATCGCCATCGCTTGCGCGCTGAAGCCGAAGCTGCTGATCGCCGACGAGCCGACGACGGCGCTCGACGTGGTGCTGCAGGCACAGATCCTCGACCTTTTGCGCGATCTCGTCGCCGAAAACCGCATGGGCCTGCTCCTGATTTCGCATGACCTCGCCGTGGTGACCGAGATGGCCGACCGCATCACCATCCTGCGCCGCGGCGAGGTGATGGAGGCCGGCGACACGGCACGCACGCTGTCCGAACAGCTCCACCCCTACACGCGCCAACTGGCGCAGGCCTCGATGCATGTGCCGACGCGCGCGAGGCCGCATGGTATCGAGACGGGCCACCCCCTGCTTCGGGTCGAGGGCGTGACCCGCAACTATCCCGGCCGGCGTACCTCGCTGTTCAAGCGCGCGCCTGGTATCCGCGCCGTCGACGATGTCTCGCTGTCGATGGCGCCGGGCCAATCGGTGGCGCTGGTCGGCCGCTCCGGCTGCGGCAAGTCAACGCTCGCCCGCATGATCCTGGCGCTGGATCGACCGACATCAGGCACGATCCGGTTTCGCGGCGAGACCATCACCGGCAAGAGCGAAACCGAACTGAAGCCGGCGCGACGTGACATGCAGGTCGTTTTCCAGGATCCCTACGGATCCTTCGACCCGCGCCAGAAGGTGGAAAAACTGGTAGCTGAACCCCTGCATGTGCTGGAGAAAAAGCCGACGCGCGCTGAGCGCCGCGAGATGGTGGCGCATGCGCTGCACGAAGTCGGCCTCGACCAGCGCGACATGGACAAATACCCGCACGAGTTTTCGGGCGGCCAGCGCCAGCGCCTGTCGATCGCACGCGCCATCATTACCCGCCCGAAACTGGTCGTCGCCGACGAGCCGGTCTCGGCGCTCGATGTCTCGATCCGAGCCCAGATCCTCGATCTGTTCGCGGAGCTCAACCAGAAGCTCGGCATCGCCTACCTCTTCATCACCCACGACCTGACCGTCGCCCGCGCCATCACGGATGAGGTGCTGGTCATGCATGATGGCAAGATCGTCGAACGCGGCAAAACAAACGAGGTGCTGGATCACCCGCAGTCGGAGGCGGCCAAGGCACTTGTCACCGCAGCCCCTGATCTGCACCGGGCGATCGCCCGGCGGATGCAGGAGCAAGGGTGAGCAGCCGGTTCGCGAAGCGAATTCATCGTGCCAGTGGCACGATGAAAGGCCGGCGAACGCCGGGACGCTGCAGAGCAGCGGGGACCCGGCAAGGCAGCCGTCGAGCCTGGTTCCCGCCTACTCTTCCGGCTTCACCGCATCGACCGGGCTGATGTCGAGCAGGTCGAGCGTGCGGCGCAGCAGGCGCACCTCGCTCTCGGCCAGTTGCGAATCCGCCTTGGCGATCTCCGCCATATGCTGGGCCAATTGCTTGCGCCGTTCGATGTCGAGGTCGCGGAACAATGCAATCGCCTGCGAGCCATTGGTCTCGTAGCCGAACTCGTTGAGATATTCGATGACGGCGTCGATGCTGGTTTCGGCAATGCCGAAGGCGTCCTTGCAGATGCGCCGGAAGGCAACCATTTCGCTCTCGCTGACCGATCCGTCGGCCAGGATCATGCGAAACAGCATCAGCAGTTCCGCCGACAGGACCGGATCGTCCGCCACCTTGCGCACGCCCGGGTCGCCGTCGAAGATCTGACGTATCTGGTCCAGCAATGCGAATGCCATCAGGAGCCTCTTTCCGGGTTAACTAAACACAAACACAAATCCAAGCGCGATGCGCTTGGATAGAGGTAGCGCGGAATCGACCTTGCGCAAACAGGGCGGTCGTGGTCGAACGCGCGATATTTCAGCCGGCCGGACACCTCCATACATCAGATGATCGACCTTAGCATCCAGACCGTCGCCATGCTTGCTTTTGCCGCCTTTGCCGCGGGCTTTGTCGATTCGATCGCCGGCGGCGGCGGGCTGATCACCGTGCCGGCGCTGCTGCTTGCCGGCTTCACGCCAGTCCAGGCACTCGCCACCAACAAACTGCAAGGCATGTTCGGCTCGGGGTCGGCGACCATTCACTACGCGTCGAAGGGTCATGTCGACCTGCGCCGGCAATTGCCGTCGGCGCTTCTGGCCCTTGTCGGGAGCGCCATCGGCGCCTTGCTGGCGACAATCGTGCCGGGTGACATTCTGCGGGCTGCCCTGCCCCTCGTGCTGATCGCCATCGCGCTCTACTTCGCGTTCAAGCCCAACATGAACGATGTCGATCGCGCCGAGCGCCTGTCGCCGTTCCTGTTCGGACTGACCCTGGTGCCCGCCATCGGCTTCTACGATGGCCTGTTTGGGCCAGGCGCCGGCTCCTTCTACATGCTGGCTTTCGTGGCACTTGCCGGCTACGGGGTGCTCAAGGCGACGGCGCATACCAAGCTGCTCAATTTCGCCTCCAACATCGGCGGCTTCATCGTCTTCGCGGCCTTCGGCGTCGTCTACTGGAAGATCGGCCTGATGATGGGCGTTGCCCAGTTCCTCGGCGCCCGCGTCGGCGCCAGCCTGGCCATGCGCATCGGCGCAAAACTGATCAAGCCGCTGCTGGTGATCGTGTGCCTGGCGCTTGCGGTGAAGCTGTTGGCCGACCCTGCGAACCCGCTGCGGGCTTTGATTGGTGTGTGATCATGCGCCCTGATAGAATGCCGCTGTTCGAATCATGTTGGAAGGAGCCACACATGAATCTTAGCGCACCTACCCAGATCGTTTTTATTATCTCCGTTGTTATCGCCATCATCGGCGTTCTCGCCGCGCTTGGCGTTCTTGCGTTCATTCCACTCGCATCGGTGTGGATTGTTCTTATTGCTTTCATCGTGCTTGCCGGCGGCTGCTTGATGCGCGGCGCCTGACCATTTCCCTTGAAGTGGGGACGAAGAGCGCCCGGCCAAAAGCCGGGCGCTTTTGATTCCGCCCCCGGGTCTGCTAGATTTGACTTGGCGCAAGGATGGTCGATGCCAGTCGAGATGCAACCCCAGCAAGAGCAGGACCGCTCCGTCGCCGGGCGGTTCGAGATGCGCCGGCGCCTGCCCAATCCTCGACTTCAGGGCATTGTGTCAGACATTTGCGGCTATCGCGAAACAGCGCCCGGCCATCTGCGCAACGTCGAATACGCGTCGCTCATCGTACCGCTGGTCATCAGCTTTGCCGAACCCTTCGCGATCGGCCTCGGCAAAGCGCCTGATAACAATGACCGCTTCGCCAGTTTCGCCGCAGGCCTCTATGCCGGACCGGTGGTGATCGAATCCTTCGGCGGCGCCTGCTGCGTCCAGGTCAACTTCACGCCGCTTGGCGCACGCCGTTTCTTCCGCCTGCCGATGAGCGAACTGGCCGACAGCATGGTCGTCCTCGACGACGTGCTTGGCGCGCAAGGCATGGCGCTGCGTGAACGCCTGGGCAACGTGCCGGACTGGACGACGCGTTTCGACATCGCCGAAGCCTTCGTCACCGCCCGTCTCGAGAATGCCGCGGAAACGCCGCTCGAAATCGCCTGGGCCTATGACCGCATCATCACATCCGGCGGCCGGACCCGCATTGCGTCGATCGCCGAAAGACTGGGCTGGAGCCGCAAACATCTCGCCGGAAAGTTCACCGACGCAACCGGCATCGGCCCAAAAACGCTGTCGCGCATCGTCCGCTTCAACCGTGCGCTCGGCCTGTCGAGGCAGCAGACTGTCGACTGGGCGGATATCGCCGCCGATTGCGGCTATGCCGACCAGGCGCATCTGGTGCGCGAATTCCGCGACCTCGCCGGCGAGACACCGACCGCACTCTCAGTCAGGTAACATTTCTTCAAGACCCTGGAACGGCCTTCGAACAGAGTGATGCATGTCACCCAAAAGTGCGCAGCGGTTTTGGGGCAACGACATGCACAAACAGGGTTCATCGACCAACCCAACTGAAGGAGTTCCCATGACCACCACCACCGAAGCGCCCCGCCTCTACCCCGCCCTACGCTACAGGAACGCGGCAAAAATGATCGACTGGCTGGGCGAGGCTTTCGGCTTCAGCGTCCGTGCCCGCTATGGCGAAGGCGATGTCGTGCACCATGCCGAACTGGTTTTCGGTTCCTCAATGATCATGCTGGGCACGGTGCGCGACGACGACTACGGCAAGATGGTCGGCGAACCCGGCACAGGCGGCGGCAAGTCGATCTACATTGCCGTCGATGATGCCGATGCCGCCTATGCCAAGGCCAGGAAGGCCGGCGCCACGATCATCCAGGAATTGACGAACCGCGACTATGGCAGCCGCGAGTTCATCTGCCGTGACCCGGAAGGCAATGTCTGGTCGTTTGGCACCTACTGGCCGAAGGCTGGGGATAAGGGCTGAGCGCTTCAATCGCCAGGATTGCCGGTTGGCGAAGGCCCCCAACTTCGTCATACCAGGGCGAAGCAGGAGCGAAGCTCCGTCGCGGAGACCCTGGTATCCATGCCGTGACCTTGACTCTGGGTGCAACGGAGCAGAATTCTGCACCGCAGCAGCGCGCGGAAGTCGGGGCATGGATCCTCGGGTCTGCGCCGCGTCGCTACGCTCCTTGCTCCGCCCGTGGATGACGAAGCGATAGGCGGTCTTGCTAATCGCCTGCGCCGAAATTACCGAGCCAACGCAAAGATCGCGTCGCAGTCGAGATGGGTCTCCAACTCCGCTGCGACCTCGTCCAGCGCCCGCTCGACTTCGGCCCGGTAGTCGACGCCCCCGCCCTTGATGCCGAGGCTTTCGAGGAATTTCCCGCGAAAGCCGTCGGCGCCAAACAGGCCGTGCATATAGGTGCCGATCACCTTGCCGTCGGCCGACACCGCCCCGTCCTCGACGCCATTGATGATTGCCGACGGCCGCAGCGTATCTGGCCCGGTGGTGCGGCCGAGATGGATTTCGTAGCCTTCGAGCGGCAGGTCGAACGGCACCGAGCGGGCACTGACATTGCGCACTGTCTTTTCCGGTTCCATCACCGTTTCGACGTCGAGCAGGCCAAGCCCCTCGGCCTCGGTGACGCTGCCTTCGATGCCGTCGGGATCGCGCACCATGCGGCCCAGCATCTGGAAGCCGCCGCAAATGCCGACGACATGGCCGCCACGTTTGCGATGGGCAAGAAGGTCGCGATCCCAGCCGTTCTCGCGGAATTTCAGGAGATCGCCGATCGTCGACTTCGAGCCTGGAATGACCACCAGCCCGGCATCGGCGGGCAGCGGTTTTCCCGGCGGCACGAACACCACCTCGACCTGCGGTTCGGCCTTGAGCGGGTCGAGATCGTCGAAATTGGCGATACGGCCAAGCACCGGCACGGCCACCTTCAGCGCGCGCGTCTCGCCGGAAGCCAGCCGCTCCAGCACCACCGAATCTTCCGAAGGCAAGCGCGCCGCCGCCTTCAGCCATGGTACGACGCCAAAACAGCGCCAGCCCGTGAATGTCTCGATCGACCTGATGCCGTCGTCGAACAGCGAAACGTCGCCACGAAACTTGTTGATGAGGTAGCCGACGATCATGCGCCGGTCCTCCTCCGGCAGGATCAGATGCGTGCCGGCCACCGAAGCGATGACGCCGCCGCGATCGATGTCGCCGACCAGCACCACCGGCACGTCGGCACGTGTGGCAAAGCCCATATTGGCAATGTCGCGGCTACGAAGGTTGATCTCGGCCGGCGAGCCGGCGCCCTCGACGATGACCAGATCGGCGCCCTCGCCGACCTTGCCCCAGGAGTCCAGCACGGCGTCCATCAGCCGGCCCTTCATCGCCTGGTAGTCGCGCGCCCGCGCCTCGCCGAACACCTTGCCCTGCACGATGACCTGCGCGCCGACATCGGTCTGCGGCTTGAGCAACACCGGGTTCATGTGGACTGATGGCGCCACGCCGCAAGCGATCGCCTGCAGCCATTGCGCGCGGCCGATCTCACCGCCGCCGGCATTGTTGTCGCCCGGTATGTCGGCGACAGCGGCGTTGTTCGACATGTTCTGCGGCTTGAATGGCCGCACCTTCAGGCCACGCTTTTTTGCCGCGCGGCAGAGGCCGGCGACCAGCACCGTCTTGCCGACATCGGAACCCGTGCCCTGCAGCATGATCGCTTTGGCCATCAGCCACTGCCCTGCGTCACGGTTCCGGTGATATCGGATTTCTGCGCCAGCGGCCCGCCGCGCCAGATGTAGAGCGCCAGCAACGGCTCTTTGCCGGTACGCATCGCATGATTGACGTTGGACGCGTGGTGGACGACCTCGCCGGCTGTGCGCAAGCAAAAGCCGCTCTCGCCCATGCGCCACTGGGTGCCGCCGGTCAGCGGAATGTAGATTTCCTCGGCAAGGTGATGGTGGTCGGGATAGACGATATCTGGTCCAAGGATAAGCAGGCCGGCGGCGGCCGCGTCATTGGCGAAGTGGCCTCGGGTGCCGAACACTTCCAGCCAGCCGTAATTGTCGATGAACTCTTTTCCAAAGTCCGCCTCCCCATAGGTCTGCCCCCAGCGGAAATCATTCCGACGCTCGGCAAGCAGTTGCACCAGCGGCCTGGCATCCGGCGGCGCCAGTTCGGCGGCGCGATCGAGATGGCGCAGGCAGGCAAGCGGGTGCGGCTCCAGCGTGCGGGCCGGCATGTCCCAGTCGATCCGGGCCACGGCATCGCGCACCAGGGCGTGATCGACGGATGCAAGGTATGCGTGGAACCGGCCCAGCAGGTCATCGAATTTTGTCGTCACATCTTGCTCCGGACATGCATTGGTGCACAGCCGCTCCGCAGGGGATCGGGTTGCGCGGCGGCATCATTGGTCTAGATTGGTGCGCGCGCAAAGCCAAAAACGACAGGCCAACAGGTCGAAGATATTAGGGAGCACGCCATGGACGCCGCGGTCGATGCGAGCACCAGCCAGTTCGAGCTCAACGAGGAACAGCGCGCCATCCAGGAGATGGCGCAGGCCTTCGCCGCCGACCGCGTCGCGCCGAATGCGCTCGATTGGGACCGCAACAAGCATTTCCCGGCCGACGTGATCCGCGAGACCGGGCCGCTCGGGCTCGGCGGCATCTATATCAGGGACGATGTCGGCGGTTCGGCGCTTGGCCGGCTCGATGCCGTCCTGATCTTCGAGGCGTTGTCGCACGCCGATCCGGCTTTTTCGTCCTTCATCTCGATCCACAACATGGTGGCCTCGATGATCGACCGTTTCGGCAATGACGAGCAGCGTCAGCACTTCCTGCCGAAGCTCACCTCGATGGAATGGCTGGCGAGCTACTGCCTGACCGAGCCCGGCTCCGGTTCCGATGCCGCGGCGCTGAAAACGCGTGCGGTCAAGAGCGGCGGTGACTATGTCCTCAACGGCACCAAGCAGTTCATCTCCGGCGCCGGCGATAGCGATGTCTATGCCGTCATGGTGCGCACCGGCGCTGACGGGCCGAAAGGCATTTCCACCATCGTCGTGCCGAAAGATGCACCAGGCCTCTCGTTCGGCGCCAACGAGCACAAGATGGGCTGGCACATGCAGTCGACCCGCCAGGTCATCTTCGAGGATTGCAAGGTGCCGGCGGAGAACCTTTTGTCCGGCGAAGGTGCGGGCTTCGGCATTGCCATGGCCGGGCTCGACGGCGGCCGGCTGAACATCGCCGCCTGTTCGCTGGGCGGCGCGCAGTCGGCGCTCGACAAGGCCCTTTCCTATACCGCCGAGCGCAAGGCCTTCGGCTCGAAGATCAACCAGTTCCAGGCTTTGCAGTTCAGGCTGGCCGACATGGAGACCGAGCTGCAGGCAGCGCGCATCTTCCTCTATGCCGCCGCCTCCAAGCTCGACCGCAAGGCGCCGGATGCCGGCAAATGGTCGGCGATGGCCAAGCGCTTCGTCACCGATACCGGCTTCAATGTCGCCAACGATGCGCTGCAACTGCTCGGCGGCTACGGCTACCTGCACGACTACGGCATCGAGAAGCTGGTGCGGGACCTGCGTGTTCACCAGATTCTCGAAGGCACCAACGAGATCATGCGCGTCATCATTGCGCGCGCCCTGATCGGCCGCTGAAGCCAGCAAACTCCGGGAGAGAGACAATGACGACGATCGCCTTCATCGGCCTTGGCAATATGGGCAATCCGATGGCCGCCAACCTGGTCAAGGCCGGTCATGCCGTGCATGGCTTCGACCTGATGCCAGAGAATTTGACCGTCGCGCGCGAGCATGGCGTCGTCATCATGGCCAACGGGCCGGCCGCGGTGAAGGATGCCGACGTGGTGATCACCATGCTGCCTGCGGGCAAGCATGTGCTGTCGGTCTATGAGGACATCGCGCCCAAGGCGAAAAAAGGCGCGCTGTTCATCGATTCCTCGACCATCGACGTCGAATCGGCGCGCAAGGCGCATGCCATTGCCGCCAAACACGGCCTGCTGTCCATCGATGCGCCCGTCTCGGGCGGCACCGGCGGTGCTGCCGCCGGCACGCTGACCTTCATGGCCGGAGGCTCCGGCGATGCCTTCACTGCTGCCGAGCCGATCCTGAAACCGATGGCCGGCCGCATCGTCCATTGCGGCGGCGACGGCGCCGGCCAGGCGGCAAAGATCTGCAACAACATGATCCTTGGCATCTCGATGATCGGCGTCGCCGAAGCCTTCGTCCTGGCCGAAAAGCTCGGCCTGTCGCATCAGGCGCTGTTCGACGTCGCCTCGACCTCCTCCGGCCAATGCTGGTCCTTGACCACCTATTGCCCGGTGCCCGGCCCGGTGCCGACTTCGCCCGCAAACAGGGACTACAACCCAGGATTTGCAGCGGCACTGATGCTGAAAGACCTGAAGTTGTCCCAGGAAGCCGCGCAAAGTGCCGGCGCCGTGACGCCACTTGGCGCCGAAGCAGCCCAGCTCTATGCCTTGTTCAACGCCCAGGGACATGGCGGCACGGATTTCTCCGGCATAATTAATTTTCTAAGGGGTTACCCAGCGTAACCAACGGATTTGGTGGACTTTTTCCGATTTTCTTCGGCAGAAAAAATGCAAATTTAGATTTGCTTAAGCTCTCGATAACCCCCCGGTAACGATGTCCCTATAAAACGGATTGCGAGGCGGACATATCGCATCCGCCCGGCGCTCCGGATCAGGTCTCGCGTACCGGAGCCCGTAAGTTTCGCAAAGTGTTCGAGTAGCGAAGCGCCATGCGTATCTGGCAAAGCCGCGTTCCGATGGAGCGCGGTTTTTGCGTTTTGCCCTGCGGCGCGCTTTGAGACCATAGACAAACCCGGGCAACTATACTCCGGGATGCCTCACATGCGCCCGCGGGCGCCTTCCGGATCATAGGGCGAGTCGGCGATCACTGTTGCCGTGCGGCGCTCGCCGAGGATGGATACCTCGAGCTCGGTGCCGGGCGACACAAGCTCCAGAGGCAGCAGCGCAAGTGCGATGTCGTGACCAAAAGTATAGGAGTAGCCTGCCGAAGTGACGTGGCCGACGAGCTCGCCTTCGCGGTAAACTCCCTCGAAAGCGAACGCGCTCGCGCCGTCGGTGTCGATCGACAGCGTGGCGATCCGGCGTGCCGTTCCCTGCTTCTGTTTTGCGGCCAATGCCGCGCGGCCGATGAAGTCCCCCTTGTCGAGGCTGACGAAGCGGTCGAGACCGCTTTCCCAGGCAGACAGTTCGAGGTTCATATCGCGATACATGGCACGGTAGGATTTATCGAGACGAAGCGATTCCAGCGCTTGAAGTCCGACCAGCCTCAGCCCGTGCGCCTCTCCCGATACGAGAAGTGCATCCAGCAAATGCCGCTGATAGCAGAGTGGATGATAGAGTTCCCATCCCAGTTCGCCCGAATAATTGACGCGCAGCAGTCGCACATCGCTGGCCATGCCGACGGTGCCGGACTGCACGCTGAACCATGGGAAGGCCTCGTTGGAGAGGTCGATCTCCGTCAGCGGCTGCAATATGTCGCGCGCCTTCGGCCCAACCACCGTGAAGCTGCCGCGATCCTCGGTGACGTTGCGCAGATGCACGCTGCCGTCCTTCGGCAACAGCCGGCCGAGATCGTCAAGGTTCCAGCGCTCGGCGCGCGGCGTCGATATGAGGTAGAACAGATCGCTCCGCAGCCGCGCCACCACATACTCGGCCTGCACACCGCCGGCCGGCGTCAGGTGATGGGCAAGAGCGACACGACCGGGTCGCGGCAGTCTGTTGGCCAGGATCCCGTCGAGCCAGCCCTCGGCGCCCGGTCCGCTGACCTCGAACTTGGTCATTGGTGTCATCTCGACCAAGCCAGCGGCCTGGCGGACCGCCTGGACCTCCGCGGCGACGTGGTTCCCTTTGGAGGTCCAGCGCCAGCTGTAGAAATTGCGCGCTTCGACACCCGCGGGCGCAAACCAGCTCGGCATCTCCCAGCCGTTCAACACATCCCATACCGCGCCGAGCTGGCTTAGACGGTCATAGGACGGGGCCGTTTTCTGCGGTCGCGCCGCTGGCATGTCCTGGCCTGGATAATGCTGTGCGGCGTGAGTGCCCCAAGCTTCCCGGACCTTTGCCCGGGTCCAGTTCTTATTGGCATATTGGCCGAACCGGCGGGGATCCAGCTCCGCCGTGTCGATGCTGTTGCCACCCTCCACGATCCGTTCGGAGAGGTAGTAGCCAATTGCACCGCCCCAAAGGATGCCTCCCGGCACCCCTTCGGCGAGCCAGACATTCTCCAGGCCCCACGCCTGCCCCATCAGTGGCAGTTCGTCGGCTGTCATCTGGAAAGGCCCGCGCACGTTCCGCTTGATGCCGGCGCGTCCGAGCGCGGGAACCAACTCGGTCGCGCGCTCCCAATTCCAGGAAACGGCATCGAAATCCTCATCGAGCAGATCGGCGCCGAACCATTCCGGGACGCCGTTTTCGGCGAACAGCTTGAGCTGTTCGGTACGCTCATAGGGACCGAACATCAGCCCGTCCCCCTCTTCGCGCAGATAGCCCTCGTAACCCTCGTCCCTGAGGATCGGCATCTCCGGAAGACCAAGCCGTTTGCGTTCCACAATTTCGGGAACCGCCTCGGTGATCCAGTACTGATGCAGGATCGGGATCGCGGGAATGTCCAGGCCCAGCATGGCGCCTGTCTGGCGTGCGTAATTGCCGGTCGCAAGGATGACATGTTCACAGACGATGTCACCGCGTGAGGTCCTGACCCTCCACTCGCCGCTCGGCATCCGTTCGAAACCCACAACCTCGGTATCAAGATGGATCTTCGCGCCAAGGTCGCGTGCACCCTTGGCCATGGCCTGGGTGACATCAGCCGGTGCAATGTGGCCGTCATCGGGATGGTAGAGGGCACCCAGCATGCTGTTGTTGTCGAGCAGCGGCCAGATCTCTCGCGCCTCCGCGGGCGAGACGATCCGGGCCCGCACACCCTGGACCTCGGCGACGTCCATATAGCTTTTGTACTCGTCCAGCCTGTCGCGCGTATTGGCAATGCGCAGTTGGCCGCATTTGTGCCAGCCGACGTTCTGGCCCGTCTCCGCCTCCAGGCCCTCATAGATCTCAATCGACCTGACGATCATGCGGCCGACATTGCGGCTGCGTGCGTAAGAGGGGATGAGCCCCGCGGCATGCCATGTCGACCCGGCCGTAAGCTGTGTTCGCTCCAGCAGCGCCACATCGGTCCAGCCGCGCTTTGCCAGGCCGTAGAGAATGCCGGCACCCACACAGCCGCCACCGACCACGACCGCACGAACAGAACTCACCATATGCGCGTGCCCTTGTATGAAATTGCCACCGGTCCACATGAACGCGTCCGCATACTGTCAGACGGCCTCTGGTTTTTCAGCACTTTTCCTTGAGGGGAACGCAGCAGAGGTCACCCGCGTGTTGGGCCACAAAGCCAGCCGAACCGTCAGCCGTCGCGCCGCCTATAGGCCGCGATTTTGCGTTTTGCCCTGCTATATTCCGATTGCCGCATTCGGGATCGGGACATGATCTTCGTTGATCAGCACGATCGGTGCATCGGCTCCCTCGACCCTGACGACCAGCAGGCGCAGGCTCCATGTGCCGGCTGTGCGGACAGCGGTTGAGTAGGCAGTGCCCTTTCCCTTGGCGCCGTGGACCGGAATGCTGAACTGGGCGTCGCCCGCCCCATTCGCATTGACATTGAGATGGCCACCGACCCAGAAACTGTCGGCCAAATCATCACCCAGCGCCGCCTTGACGCGGTCGTCGGCGCGAAGCCGGTCCATCGTCATGTGGTAGGCATCGCTGCCTTTCAGGACGTAGGGGATGCTGCCGACCATCGTTGCGCAGCCGCCGATCCCGACCACCCAGACGGCAAGCCCGGCGATTGCCCAGTTGCGTTGCGTCTTGCGAAACTGTTCCGCGTCGCGCCAGGCGCGGTTTTGCCACGCCCAGCGACTGCCGCGCGCACCAAGCACGATGATCATGATGATGTTGACGACAGGGATCAGCGCCAGCAGCGCGATGAAGGTGCTGTTGCCGATGCCCCAGATCCAGTTGAGGAAGAAGGCGCCCCAGTTCCAGCGGTCGAGTTCGGCTGGAATTTCAGCCGGCTGGTTGAGCGGTTGTCCGGCCATCGTGTCCCCCATCGGTAACTGCACCGACTGGTTCTAGCGCATGCGCTCCTCGATGCGCAAAATCAAAGTTCTGCAACCTCGGTCAGGTCTTGTTGGACAGCCGGCGAAAATTCGCTTTCACGGTACGGCTTGCCGGCTTCAGCGCGGCGCTGATCGAGCGTTCCGCGGCGACACCGTTGAACAGCGACGGCGTGCGGCCGGAAAAGACTTCCGGCCAGAAACGCGATGCCGACTGCAGGAAAGACATTTGCGCCGCAAACGCGCCTTCGGCCATGGCGGTGGTCTTTTCGTTCACCGCACGCGCGGTCTCCGTGCTCCATGGCTGGCTGCTCCCGCCATCCATGGCCATCAACGGCAGCCGCATCATCGCCACCAGCGGCGCCAGCATCAGGTCGCCGCTGATGCTGGCCGCTTCTTGCGTCCGTCGGCTCTTGCCGGTCTTTCTCATGAAAACAAACCCCTTGTCGCAGCCGAATCAGCCGCTGCCCCACACACTACGCGCTGGGGATGGGATTCGTTCCCTCTTCGCTTCAGCATGGACCTGGAAGCCGGGCGTTCCCACCAGGAACGCCCGGCCGAGGTTCCGAGCCTTACCGCTTGCGCAAATCGGCTTGCGCCAGATCCAGCGCCTTCGAGATGCGGTCGCAGGCCATGTCGATGGTGTCGCGAGTCCAGATCAGCGGCGGCGACAGGATCATCGTATCGCCGGTGGCGCGCAGCATCATGCCGTGCGCGATCGCGTGATCACGCAACATCACCGCCGCACTTCCAGCCGGCAGGAAGCGCTCCCTGGTCGCCTTGTCCTTGACGATCTCGATCGCGCCCATCAGTCCAATCGAGCGCACTTCGCCGACCAGGTCATGCCCTGCAATGCGCTCCTGCAACGCCTTAGCGAAGTAAGGGCCGGTATCGTTCCGGACGCGATCGACCAGCCCTTCCCGCTCGATGATCTCGAGGTTCTTCAGCGCCACGGCGCAGGCCACCGGGTGTCCGGAATAGGTGTAGCCGTGATTGAACTCGCCGCCCTTCTCGACCAGCGTCGAGGCGATGCGGTCGCCGACCAGCAATGCCGACAGCGGCTGATAGCCCGAGGTCAGCGCCTTGGCCGTGGTGATCGTGTCGGGCTCGATGCCGAGCGTCTGCGCAGCGAACCACTCGCCGGTGCGGCCATAGCCGGTGATGACCTCGTCCAGCATCAGCAGGACATCATATTTGCGGCAGATGCGCTGCACCTCAGGCCAGTAGCTGGCCGGCGGGATCTTCACGCCGCCCGCCCCCATCACCGGCTCGCCGATGAAAGCGGCGACCTTGTCGGCGCCGGCTTCGAGAATGGCATCCTCCACGGCCTTTGCGGCGCGCAGGCCGAAATCATGATCGCTTTCGCCGGCCAGAGCCAGCTCATAGGCATAGGGCATCATGACATGGACGATGTTGGGCACCGCGCCGCCGAGCTGCTTGTGCATGCCGTCCATGCCGCCGAGCGACGTGCCGGCAACGGTCGAGCCGTGATAAGCCATCTTGCGCGAGATGATGCGGTTCTTCTCCGGCTTGCCCTCCAGCACCCAGTAGTGGCGCACGAGACGCAGCGCGGTGTCGTTGGCTTCCGAACCGGACGAGCCGTAGAACACCTGGTTGACGTGCTTCGGTGCGATCTCCGCCAGTTTCTTGGACAGCAGCACCGGCGTCGGGGTCGAGCATTTGAAGAAGGAGTTGTAGTAAGGCAGCTCCTTCATCTGCGCATAGGCAGCCTCGGCCAGTTCGTCACGGCCATAGCCGATGTTGACACACCACAGCCCCGCCATGCCGTCGAGGATTTCGGCCCCTTCGGAATCGTAGATGAACGGCCCATTGGCATGGGTGATGATGCGCGAACCGGCTTCGCGCAGTTCCTTGTGGTCGGTGAACGGATGGAGATGATGCGCGGCGTCGATCTGCTGAAGCTGCTTCAGCGAATAATTCTGATAGGTCATGAATCTGATCTTTCCTCTGGCTTCTATCCGGCCCAGGCCGGGGCGAATGCGTCAGAGGCAGACAGGTGGCGAATAGCCGATGCGGGCGCACAGCCGCAAAAGCTCGGCGCGCAGCGTGCGCGATGACGGTGTCACCGCGACCCGAAATGCACGAGCTGATAGTCTAGCGAGAGCCATGGAAGGCACCTTAGAGCAAAGGGCGGTCGAGGTGAACCACCCTTTGCGTCGGCAATGCTTCCCTCCTCCGGTTATGCCTTCCCGGCCAGCGCCCTTTGGAGGAAGACATATTTCATCGCCGTTTGCGCCGCCTGCGGCCGGCGGTCGCCCCGGCCGCCATGCCCGCCCTCGGTCTCCTCGAAGAACATCGTCTTGGCATGACCGGCTTCCTGCAGGCGTGCGGCCATCTTGCGCGCATGGCCGGGATGGACCCGGTCGTCAGCGGTTGACGTCGTCAGCAGCACCGGCGGATAGGCCGCATCGGCGTCGACATGCTGATAGGGCGAGTAGGCTGAAAGCCACTTCGCGTCTTCCGGTTTCGACGGATCGCCATATTCGGCCATCCATGAAGCGCCGGGCGGCAATTCGGTGTAGCGCAGCATGTCGAGCAGCGGCACCTCGATGATGACGGCGCCGAACAGCTCGGGATGCTGCGTCAGCGAAACGCCCGTCAGCAGGCCGCCATTCGAACCGCCCTGGATGCCGAGCGAGGCTGCTGTCGCAATCCCGCGTCGAACGACATCCTGCGCAACCGCGGCGAAATCGTCGAATCCGTTCTGGCGATTGCCCTTGAGCGCCGCCTGATGCCAGGCCGGGCCAAACTCGCCGCCGCCGCGGATGCAGGCTTGCACATAGGCATTGCCCTTCTCCAGCCACAAGCGGCCGCGCACGCCGGCATAGCCGGGCAGCAGCGGCACTTCGAAACCGCCATAGCCATAGAGCAGCGTCGGCACCGGACCTTTCTGGTCGCGCCGCCTGACGACGAAATAGGGGATCATCGTGCCGTCCTTCGAGCGCGCCTCGAACTGTTCCGAGATCAGCGGCGAGGCATCGAAACGCGCCGGCTGCGACTTCACGGTAGCGAGCGTCTCGCCATTGTCGTCAGACCAGATGATCGAACTCGGCGTCAGGAAATCGGTGAAGGAGAAGGAGACGGTCGAGCCGAAATGCTCGGCATGGCTGATGCCGACATTACCGTTTTCGGGCAGCGCGACCGGTTTCAGCGACCAACTGCCATCCTTGCGCTCGCAGACGACGACCTTGCCGCGCACATTGTCCATCAGGTTGATGAACAGCCGGTCCTGCGTGCGGGCAATGCCGGCGATGGACACGCGATATGCCGGCTCGAACAAGGTTTCCACAGGTCCGAGCGCGCCGGTCTCGACCCAGTGCGCCAGATCCAGCGAATAGAGGCCATCAGGCTTGCAAACCGTGCCGTCGGGCGCCGTCCATGGGCTACGCACGCCGAAGACGAGCTGATCCCTGAAGATTGCCGTATCGGTCATGTCGTCCGGCAGCGGCAGCTGTTTGTTTTCGCCGGAAGGTAGCCGCAGGAAGATGTGCGACGCGAAGAAATTCAGCGTCCGGGCCAGGATCAGATAGCGTCTGTCGCCATCGAACTCGACGGCGGCACCAACGGCGAGATCCTCCTTCTGCGCCTCGAAGATCGGTGTCGCGTCTTCAAGCTTGGTGCCGCGCTTCCAGAGCTTGATCACACGCGGATAACCGGAGTCGGTCTTGTCGGACTCTTCGAACGCGGCGGAAACAATCACGGTATCCTTGTCCAGCCAGCTGAAGCCCGACTTGGAAGCCCGCGCGTGAAACCCATCTTCTACGAACGATTTGGTTTCGATGTCGAATTCGCGCATCTCGCTGGCGTCGCCGCCATCCGGCGACATCGAGACCAGGCAAAGGTTGAAGTCCGGATAGAGCCGGCTGGCGCCGCTGAACACCCATTTGATCCCCTCCTTCGCCGCAAGCTGGTCGAAGTCGACGATCGTTTCCCAGTCGGGCTTCTCGGTCTTGTAGGAAGCGACCGTTGTGCGGCGCCAGAGGCCGAGCACATTGGTCTTGTCCTGCCAGAAATTATAGACATGGCCGGCAATGGCGGCGCCGACAGCGATGTTGTCCTCCGCCGTCATCAGGTCGAGCGCGGTCTGGAACGACGCCTGATAGGACGGATCCCCCTGCAGTTCGCCAACCGTGACCTCGTTCTGGCGATGCACCCAGTCGAGCGACTGCTTGGCAGTCCTGTCCTCCAGCCAGAGAAACGGATCGTCGGTCGAAGGAGCGGAATTTGGCGTCTTGGTGGCGGGTTTGGTCATGAGGTCTCCGATAAACGTGTCGCTTTTCTTGGCACTGCCAACATCGATATGCTGTGTCCGATATTCAATATGTTCAGCGCACGATTGAGGCTTTCCGCCGACAAACCAGGCTCGCGATCGCCAGCGCTAGACACATCAGACCGAGCGTGATCGGCAAACCTCTCGCGCCCAGGATATCCATGGCGGTGCCCGCCAGCGGCGGCACCGCGATACCGCCGACGCCCCACATCAAGGAAAAGGCGGCATTGCCGGCGACCAGTGTCGAGCCGGTGAAGCGCTCGCCGAGTTCGATGATCGACATCGTGTAGATGCCGTAAGAGACAGCGCCCCAGACAAAGATCATCGGCCAGATCAGCGGCGTCTCGATGAGAAGCGGCAGAAGCAGGCAGCCGAGCACCGTGATCGCGACGCAGGCAAGCCGCACCAGGCGCGCGGAAAGCCTCTCCGCCAGCAGGCCGAGCGGCACCTGCATGGCGATGTTGCCGGCAATCATCACCGACAGCAGCGCCGACATGCGGGTTTCAGTGATGCCGTGATGGGTGCCATAGACAGGCAGCAGCGCCAGCGCTCCCGTTTCGAAGCCGCCGGTCACCATGACGGCAAACAAAAGCAGCCAGGCCAGCGGCACGAAGCCAAGGACGGAAACCTGATGCCCGGCCTTGTCGACCTTTGGCAAGCGCGGCAGCACCAAGGCCAGGCAGATGCCGCACAGCACGAAGGCGAAAATGCCGACGAGGAAGGGCGGCCAGCCCTCAGTGCCGACGGCAAGCAGGCAAAGCGGCCCGGCCGCGAAGCCGGCCGAGATGATCGTCGTATAGACGCCCATGACGCGGCCGCGCCGCGCCGGCGGCGCCAGCGCAATCACCCAGATCTCGCTCAGCACGTAGAGCGGATTGGTCACCACGCCGATCAGGAAGCGCAGCGGAAACCACAGATAGACATTCTGCGTCCAGCCGATCAGCGCCAGCACGATTGCGGACAGAGCCGCACAGGTAAGCGCCGTGCGTCCTGCCCCGAACCGCCGCGCCAGCGCCGGGATCAGCGGTGACGACAGGATGAAGCCGACCGGCGTCATCGCCGCCGACAGGCCGATCATCGCCGGAGAAACACCCTGGCGCTGCAAAATGAAGCTCAACAGCGGATAGGACAGCCCCTGCGCGATGGCGAACACCGAGACGGTCGCGATCACACCGGTAATCGCGGCCCATTGCATCGTCTCATCGTCGTTCGATTCGGCCAGAGTCATTGTGTGCACCGCCATCGGGCTGCAGGATTAGCGATTGAGTTGGATGGTGGTAAGTACCCGGCGGGCGAAAACCGCATGTTCCAGACAATGCTTGTCAGGAAGCTGGGCCTGTCAGGAAGCTCGGCGCACCGACGAGCGATACAGCGCGAACACCACCAGCACAGCGTCGAGGCCGGCGATCACGACCGGCAGGCCGAGCGGGCCGATGCCTTGCATGAGCAGGCCGGCGCCGGGCGGGCCGACGATGCCGCCTGCGCCCCACATCAGCGCGAAGGCAGCGTTGCCGGCGACCAGCACCGAGCCCTTGAACCGGCTGCCGAGTTCGACCAGCGCCATGGTGTAGACGCCGTAGCCGACCGCGCCCATCACCAGCAGCACGACCCAGATCAGCGGCGTCATGATCAGCAGCGGCAGCAAAAGCGCGCAGGCGCTCGTTGCCAACGCACAGACGATGATCATGGCACGGCCACCAAAACGCTCCGCCAAGAGGCCGAGTGGAATCTGCAGCAGGATGTTGCCCAGGGAAAGCGCCATCACCAGCAAGGCCAGCACCGCTTCCGCCAGACCGTAACTGGCGCCGAAGACCGGAACCAACGCATAGGTGCTCTGCTGGACCGCCGCCGAGACCAGCACGGCAAGCAGCAGCGCCGGCGCCATTTTGGCAAAGCCGACTAGGCCGCTCGCAGACTGGCCGTCATCCTCGAAACCGGTCAGCTTTGACGAGACGGCGTGCAGGATCACCGCGCAGAGCGTGAAGCCGGCGACACCGACCAGGAAGGGCGCCCAGCCCGACGTGCCCAGCAGGGTCAGCGCGAATGGCCCGGTCGCGTAACCGGCGCCCAGCAACGTGTTGAACACGCCCATCACCCTGCCGCGCCGCGACGGCGGCGCCAGCGACAGCGCCCACACCTCGCCAAGGATGTAGAGCGGGTTGATGACCACGCCGATGATGAAGCGGATGACGAACCAGGCCACCCAGTCCTGCAGATAGCCGATGCCCAGGAAGCAGAGCGCGCCGATCAGCGAGCAGCCGACCGCCAGGTTGCGCGCGCCGACCCACCGCACCGCCGCCGGCACGAAGGAGGCCGACAGGATCAGGCCGAGCGGCATCATTGCCGCCGACAGGCCGACCAGCGCCGGCGACATGCCTTGCTTCTGCATCAGCAGCGTGAACAGGGGCGAGCTCAGCCCTTGCGCCGCGCCGAACATGGCAAGTGCCGCGGTGACACCGGCAAGCGCTGCCCATTGCGTTCCCGCTTCGCCTTCGCTCGAGCCGGTCGCGACCATGCTGATTCTGTCATCCATGTGAAGCGCTGGCTCTCCTGGCCAGCAAGCCCGACTAGCTAGTGGTTCGATCCGAGCAAAGGAAGGGCCGGACGGCGAAATCCGCTTGCGCCAACGGGGTGGTGGGATCAAGCCGATGCCGTGGTCGCACAGCTGCCGTTCCGGCATGTCGCTTCCCTCGCCCTAGTGGTCGCCGCCTCCGCAATGGCTGGACAGCCGCCGGTCCATTATGCCGCCCGCTATCGCATCGTACGAGGACCATCATGACCGCCGCCCTACAACCCTCGGAACCGGCACTGGCCACCGACCGCGCCCGTCGCGGCGGCCGCGCCGGAAAGCGCGCCGGCGGCTCGGCCGCGTTCGAGCAGCCGGCTTTTCGCCAGCTGAAGAACCCGCTGACGCCGACCAGGCTGGTCTCCGACGACGAGCTGGAATCGATCCACCTCGCTTCCTTGCGCGTTCTGCGGGAAATCGGCGTCGACGTGCTGCATGACGAAGCACGCAGCATCATGAAGGCGCATGGCGCCGACGTACGCGAGGGCAGCGAGCGGGTGCGCTTCGACAGCGACATGATCCTCGAACTTGTGTCGCACTGCCCGTCGGAGTTCACCATCCATGCCCGCAACCCCGCGCACAATGTGCGCTTCGGCGGCAACAATGTGATTATCTCGATGATGGCATCGGCGCCCAATTGCTCCGACATCGATCGCGGTCGCCGGCCCGGCAACCAGCAGGACTACCGCAACTTCCTCAAGCTCGCGCAGATGCACAATATCCTGAACTGTACGGGCGGCTATCCGGTCGAGCCGACCGACATCCATCCGTCCGTCCGCCACCTCGAATGCATCCGCGATCTCAGCGTGCTCACCGACAAGGTGTTCCACATCTATTCGCTCGGCAAGGAGCGCAATGTCGACGGCATCGAGATCGCCAGGATCGCGCGCGGCATCAGCCACGAGCAGATGCTCGAAGAACCGTCCGTCTTCACCATCATCAACACCAATTCGCCGCTCAAGCTCGATGTGCCGATGATGGAAGGCATCATCCAGATGTCGAGCAAGGGCCAGGTCGTCGTCGTGACGCCGTTCACGCTGTCGGGCGCCATGGCGCCGGTCACCATTGCCGGCGCGCTGGTGCAGCAGAACGCCGAAGCGCTGTCCGGCATCGCCTTCGCCCAGATGGTGCGCAAGGGCGCCCCCGTCGGCTATGGCGGCTTCACCTCCAATGTCGACATGAAGTCCGGTTCGCCGGCCTTCGGCACACCGGAATACATGAAGGCACAGCTGGTCGGTGGCCAGCTTGCCCGCCGCTACAACATCCCCTACCGCACCTCCAACACCTGCGCCGCCAACACGGTCGACGCGCAGGCGGCTTATGAAAGCGTGTTCTCGCTGTGGGGCGCCATCCAGGGTGGCGGCAATCTGATGATGCATGCCGCCGGCTGGCTCGAAGGCGGCCTGCGCTGCTCCTACGAGAAGACCATTCTGGACATCGACCTGCTGCAGATGGTGGCCGAATTCCTGACCCCGCTCGACCTTTCCGAGGAGGCGCTCGGCTTCGACGCCATCCAGTCGGTCGGCCCGGGCGGCCATTTCTTCGGCACCCAGCACACACAGGACCGCTACAAGACCGCCTTCTACTCGCCGATCCTGTCCGATTGGCGCAATTACGAGACCTGGGCGGAAGCCGGCTCGCCGACGGCGCTCGAAAAGGCCAACAAGGTCTGGAAGGAACGGCTTGCGTCCTACGAAGAGCCCTATATGGACCCGGCCATCCGCGAGGAACTCAACGCCTTCGTCGACAAGCGCCGGTCCGAGGGCGGCGCGCCAACCGATTTTTGATCAATGTTGTTGATGAACAGTCGACCCCCACTCCGTCGAGCTGCGCTCGCCACCTCTCCCCCGATCGACGGGGGAGAGGAAAGGCGTGAACTTACGCCGGCTGGCTCCCTTCCTCTCCCTCCGGAGGGGGGAGAGGTGGCGCCGCGAAGCGGCGACGGAGTGGGGGAAGCCGCTGGTCAAACCCGCAGTCGCCGCAAGACAGGCACAACCCACCGTGCGCGTAACCTTCGGCAAGCAGGCAATCAAGCGGAAGCCTTGCTTTGGCTTGAGCTAAAGGCGCGCAAGCTCGGCGGCTATCGTTTTACGCGTCAGTTCTCCATCGGCCCATTTTTTGCAGACTTCGCCTGCCGCGAAAAATGGCTCGTCGTCGAACTCGATGGACACCAACACGCAGACAATTCCTATGACCGCCGCCGCGACGACTTCATGCGCGCCCAAGGCTATTCGATCCTGCGTGTCTGGAGCCATGATGTCCTGAAACATCGTACTTCCGTCTGTGAAGCCATTCTTGCCGCGCTTGATGGCAGGCTGGCCGAAAACGTCGCAGTCTCCGACCTCCGCTTTGTCTTCGCGCAGCGCTCACCCGATTCAATCTCTTCAAAAACGGATCTATCTTGATGAAATCTCACGTAAAAGCGGTTGTCATCGGCGGCGGCGTCGTCGGCTGCTCGGTTCTCTATCACCTGGCCAAGGCCGGCTGGACCGACATCATGCTGATCGAGCGCTCGGAGCTGACCTCCGGCTCGTCCTGGCATGCGGCGGGCGGCTTCCACACGCTGAACGGTGATCCCAACGTCGCCAAGCTGCAGGCCTATACGGTGCAGCTCTACAAGGAGATAGAGGAAATATCCGGCCAGTCGTGCTCGCTGCATTTGACCGGCGGCGTAATGATGGCCGATACGCCCGAGCGCATGGATTTCCTGCGCCTTGCCCACGCCAAGGGCCGCTATCTCGGCATGGACACCGAACTGATCACCCCGTCCGAAGCCAAGGCGATGTTTCCGCTGATGGACGAGACCAATTTCGTCGGCGCCATGTGGGACCCGGTCGAAGGCCATCTCGATCCTTCAGGCACCACCATCGCCTATTCCAAGGCGGCGAAAAAACTCGGCGCCGAGATCGTGCTGCGCAACCGTGTCGTCGAACTGACGCAGGAGGTCGACGGCACCTGGAACGTCGTCACCGAAAAGGGCACGGTAAAGGCCGAGCATGTCGTCAACTGCGGCGGCCTATGGGCGCGCGAGATCGGCCGGATGGTCGGCGTCGAACTGCCGGTGCTGGCCATGGAGCACATGTATCTCTTGACCGAGCCAATGCCCGAGGTCGAGGAATTCAACAAGTCGACCGGCCGCGAAATGATCGGCGTGCTCGACTTCAAGGGCGAGATCTACACCCGCCAGGAGCGCAACGGCATCCTGCTCGGCACCTATGAGAAGGCCTGCAAGCCGTGGTCGCCGGTCAACACGCCGTGGGATTTCGGTCACGAATTGCTGCCGCCGGACCTCGACCGCATCGCGCCGTCGCTCGAAATCGGCTTCAAGCATTTCCCCGGCATCGAGAAGGCCGGCATCAAGCAGATCATCAACGGCCCCTTCACCTTCGCGCTCGACGGCAACCCTCTGGTCGGCCCGGTGCAGGGCCTGACCAATTTCTGGTGCGCCTGTGCCGTCATGGCCGGCTTCAGCCAGGGCGGCGGCGTCGGCCTCGCTTTGTCGAACTGGATGGTGCATGGCGATCCCGGCTTCGACGTCTGGGGCATGGATGTCACCCGCTTCGGCGAATGGGCCGGCCTGCGCTACACCAACGCCAAGGTGCGCGAAAACTATTCGCGCCGCTTCTCCATCCGCTTTCCCAATGAGGAACTGCCGGCCGCACGCCCGGCGCAGACCACGCCGCTCTACGACACGATGCTGGCCAACAATGCCGTCATGGGCGACTCGTGGGGTCTCGAAACGCCGCTCTGGTTCGCACCGAAGGGCAAGGAACCGAAGGATATCGTCTCCTTCCACCGCTCCAACGACTTCGGGCCGATCGGCGAGGAAGTGCGCGCCACGCGCGAGCGTGTCGGCGTCACCGAGATCGCCAACTTCGCCAAATACGAAGTGTCGGGACCTGCGGCCGAGGATTTCCTCAACCGGCTGATGACCAACCGCATGCCGAAGACCGGCCGCATCGTTCTGACGCCGATGCTCAACGAATTCGGCAAGCTGATCGGCGACTTCACCATCGCCAAGGCAGCAGAAGACCGCTTCATGATCTGGGGCTCGTCGGCGGCGCAGAAATACCACATGCGCTGGTTCGAGAAGCATCTGCCGAAGGACGGGTCGGTGCGCATCCACCGTTTCGACCAGACTCTTGTGGGACTTTCGATCGCCGGACCGAAGTCACGCGACTTGCTGCAGAAGCTGGTCGACGTCGACATCTCGACCAAATCCTTCCGCTTCATGGATTTCCGCGAGATGGCGGTCGGCGGCGCGCCGTGCCTGGTCAACCGCATCACCTACACCGGCGATCTCGGCTACGAAATCTGGATGGCGCCGGCATACCAGCGCCTCGTCTATCAGGCGATCAAGAACGCCGGCGAGGAGTTCGGCCTCGTCGATTTCGGCATGCGCGCTCTGCTCTCCATGCGCCTCGAAAAGAATTTTCCGACCTGGTTCCGCGAATTGCGGCCGATCTACGGACCGTTCGAAGGCGCGATGGATCGCTTCATCAAGCTCGAGAAGAACGACTTCATCGGTCGCGAGGCTGCCGCCAAGGAGCAGGCGGAAGGACCAAAACTGCGCCGCGTCTCCTTCATCGTCGATGCCGCCGACGCCGATGTGATGGGCGACGAGCCGATCTGGGCCAAGGTCAGCAAGGACTACGGCACGGTGGAAAAGCCACATGGCTATGGCGCGCCGCGCTTTGACAAGAGTGGCAAGGAAGTACGTGGCTCTAAGGCGGCCGAAGGCGCTTCCGCCGTGCGCGGTATCGTCGACGGCGACTGGCGCGTGGTTGGCTGGGTCACGTCGGGCGGCTATGCCCACTATGTGAGGAAATCGATGGCGCAGGGCTATGTGCCGGCGGCTCTTGCCGAGGACGAAAGTGCCGGGCTGTTCGAGATCGAGATCCTCGGACACCGCCGACCGGCCCGCATCAATGTCGAAGCGCCTTTCGACCCGAGCGGCGAGAAGATGCGAACCTGAGGTTCGATCATGGACAATGGGGCGCCAAAGGGCAGCTTTGGCCGCCATCGCAAGATCATGCCGTTCGAGCCCGGCTCGATCGAAGCTTTGCGTGACGCTTCCCGCCAGAAGGCGGCGTCGCTCAACCAGCATGTGCTGGGCTATGGCGCACAGGCGGAAGCTGAATGGGCCGCGGCAGGCATTGCCGCACCCGATCTTCCGGCGATGCGCCAATACCGGTTGAAGCGTATTCGCGCCGAGTTGAAGCGCCGTGGCTATGCCGGCGCCCTGCTCTACGACCCCGTCAACATCCGCTATGCAACCGACAGCACCAACATGCAGCTGTGGGTGGCGCATAACCCGACGCGGCATTGTTTTGTCGCCACCGACGGGCCGGTGGTGCTGTTCGACTATTTCTCCTGCGAGCACCTGTCCGACCATTCCGGCGTCGTCGACGAGGTGCGGCCGGCGGTATCGTGGATGTATCTCTATGGCGGCGAGCTGACCGAGCAGAAAGTCCGCCGCTGGGCCGCCGGAATCGCCGACCTAGTCAGGGAACATGGCGGCGGCAACAGCCGCATCGCCGTCGACCACATCAATCCGGAAGGCGTCGAAGAACTGGCTCGCCTCGGCATTTCCATCGGCAACGGCGAAGCGGTGATGGAAAACGCGCGGCTGATCAAATCACCCGACGAGATCCTCGCCATGCGCCGTGCCATTGTCGCCTGCGAGGCGGCAATGGGCGAGATGGAACAGGCGCTGAAGCCGGGCATTTCCGAGAACGAATTGTGGGCGGAACTTCATCGCGGCAACATCGCGCGCGGCGGCGAATGGATCGAGACCCGGCTGCTGGCGTCGGGCCCGCGCACCAATCCATGGTTCCAGGAATGCTCGTCACGCAAGATCGAGGCTGGCGACCTCGTCGCCTTCGACACCGACCTGATCGGCCCTTACGGCTTCTGCGCCGACCTCTCGCGCACATGGCTGTGCGGCGATACAATGCCAACCAACGAGCAGCGCGACCTGTTTCGCATCGCCGCCGATCAGATCGAACACAACACGGCTCTGATGCAGCCGGGCATCTCGTTTCGCGACCTTGTCGAACGCTCGGCGGTGCCGCCCGGCGACTGCTTCCCGACGCGCTATGGCGTGCTCTATCACGGCGTCGGGCTGGCCGATGAATACCCGACGCTGCCGCATGTCAGCGACTGGACATCAGACACTCCGGACGGCGTGCTGGAGCCCGGCATGGTGCTGTGCGTGGAAAGCTATATCGGCAGGCTTGGTGGCCGCGAGGGCGTCAAGATCGAGGAGCAGATCCTGATCACCGAAACCGGTAACGAACAGCTCTCAACCTACCCGTTGGATGCGAGGCTGCTCGCCTAGTCCGGCAATGGCCTCACGCAGCGCCTTGACCGTCTTTTCCGGCGTCGTTGCGGCGGTGATGTAAGGCAGGCCTTTGCGCCGTCCCGTCCAGCCGACGACCGCCACCTTTTTCGCCGCCGGCTCGAAGCGCTGCGCCAGCGCCCAGCTCTCGCAGTCGATCGCCGCAACATCGGCCCTGCCTTCGGCAATGGCGATGATCGAAGCGCGGTGGCCGCCGCTTTCGCTGCGCGACGAGAACATGTCCAGGCTTTCGCCGGCCGCTTGCAGGTCGCGCGTCAATCCGAGGAATCCCGACATCGAATCGAGGCTGTTGAAGGTGAAGCGCTTGCCGCGGATCAGATCCAGCGGGAGCAAGGGGCTGCCATCCGCAGGCGATCGAACTTCCGGCCCCTCGCCTTTCCGCATCACCAGAGCGCTCGAATAGAGCTCGCCCTGCCCGCCTTCATAGGCGTCGTAGCCTGGCTGGGCAACCACCTGCACATGCCTGGACAGGCCGAGTTCCATCGGCCCCCAGCAGGTCTGCGCGAAAAGCAGCGCCGGGTGCAGCCACAGTCTGTGAAAATCGAATTCGTCCGGCGGCAATGTCGCCGGGTCGGGCGCAACGAGTTTCCCCTCAGCATCGCGAATACCGCCTGGCACCAGTGGCAGGTCACCATTGCGGCGCACGATGGATTGCGGCGCGGCGACACCCTTTTGCCGGAAGGCATCGCGCAATCGTGCCCATTGCGCGTCGACCTCGTCGCGCACTTCGGGCCAGTCATACATCGGCAACGCCGCAACCAATTCACTCATGCCGACACTCAATCATCATGTCTGGAAAGAGGATCGCAAAAACGCGGCGTCCAATCAGAATTGGCCGACACGAATCCCGGATATGTCGGAATTATTCCTTGGGCGGCTCGGCGGGAACCGGCGCACTGCCAAGCCCGCTGATGCTGCGCGCCCTGATGCGCGGCTTGAAGGCCCTGCCCGGCTCGGCTTGACGCCGCAACACCGGATGCACGATCGGCTCTTTCGCCTTGAAGGCATAGGCTTTGATCAGCGCGAAATAGTTCGGATAGGCATAGCCATTGTTCATCCGCAGCCATTCCTCGCGGCGGTCACGAAACAGCTTGGGTAGCTTGTACCAGGCCACGGTCGGCGTCTTGTGGTGGACGAAGTGCAGATTGTTGTTGAGGAACAGGAACGACAGCGGCGAGCGCTCGACGATCACCGTGCGGCCTTCCGGATGTTCCGACCATTGATGCTCGGCGAAAGTACGGATCGAGATCAGCGACTGGCCGAGCCAGACCGGCACCAGAACGTAAAGCCACAGCGGGATGCCGAAGCCGAACTGGACGATCGGTATCACGATGGCGAGGCCGATCGCATGCAGCAGCCACGCCTTGCGGATCGCCTTGTCGCCGGCGAACATCTGCCTGGCGTCGTCGATGAAGAAACCGACGCAGGACAGCCAGGGGCCGAGCACGAACCGTCCGGCCATGGTGTTGTTGACCTTGAGCAGGAATTTCATCGTCGGCGGCAGCTCGTCATGCTGCCAGAGAGCCTGATAATAGCTCTCGGGATCGTCCAGCGGGTCGGTCAGCCGCTCGTCGGCGTGATGGCGCAGATGGATGGTCTTGAAACGGCGGAACGGCCAGACCAGACCGATCGGCAGGAACACAAAGGCTTCGTTCACCCGCGCATTGCGTGTCGGATGACCGTGCAGCACTTCGTGCATGATCGAAGATTGCAGTGCGGCGGTGAAAGCCAGGACGGCGAGCGCCAGGACGGGGTAGGATGGCCAGAGCAGGAAACCGGTGGCGAGCCATGTCGCGTAACAGAAGAAGGCGAGTACCACGGTCGGCCACTCGATGGCCGGTACGTCATGTCGCCTGATGCTCTTGCTCGTCATGCTATCGACCACTGTCCCTCAGTCGCCGGAACCCCAATTGGTTCCTGACAGCATTGTGTCAGGAGAAATGATTCGACTCAACGAGACAAAGTGCACAAACTGTTGCGATTGCGCATTTTTGACCGCACATGTTATACATTGTAAACAGACTTAGGGATTCATTTACGCCTGAGGCACGCCCAGAGGGGCTTCGGCGCAAATTTTTCCTCATTCGGCCTGGAGCACGGACATGGACAAGCGCGACCTGTCGACGATCTTCCGCGAACGCCTGAAAATGCTCTTGACACGCTCCGACCTCAACCAGTCGGCCTTCGCGACCGCGGTTGGCATCGACCGCTCGGCGCTGTCGCAGCTGCTGTCGGGCGCCTCGACCCGCCTGCCGCGCGCTGAAACGCTGCTCAACATCGCCGCCGAGTTCAAGGTCTCGCTCGATTGGCTTCTCGGCCTCAGCCAGGACGAGGGCCTCACCGGCGAAATCCGCGAGAGCCTGGAGATCGAGGAAGCGCCCGACGGCTTCGACCGCACGCTGCTGGCCAAATGGCATGCCGAGGCGGCGGGCACCAAGATCCGCTACGTTCCGGCCGGCATTCCCGACCTTCTGCGCACCGAAGCGCTGGTCGACTACGAAGCGGGCATCACCAACAAGAGCCGCCTCGCCCAGGCCGGCGAAACGCAATACCGCATCGACTATAACAGGCGGCCGGAAACCGACATGGAAGTTTGCATGCCGCGCCACACGCTGGAGATCTTTGCCCGCGGGCTGGGTGTCTGGGACCGTTTCCCGGAAGCCGACCGCCGCGCCCAGTTGCTGCACATGGCGACGCTGCTCGACGACCTCTACCCGACCTTCCGGCTGTTTCTCTATGACGGGCGGATGCGCTATTCGATCCCCTACACCATCTTCGGCCCCTACCGTGCCGCCATCTATGTCGGCGACATGTATCTGGTGCTTAACGCCACCCAGCCGATCCAGACGCTGATCCAGCACTTCGACAATCTGATCCGCGCCGCCGACATCAATGCACACGAGGCGGCCGGCTTCGCGCACAGACTGGCCGGTATGTCGTTCCCGACAGGCACTGCCTGAGCTTCGGCAATCACCGTGAGGATCCCTCCGATTTAGCGATGTCACGGGGGCAAATCATTGACTACACATAAAGACTTCTTTATATCCTTATTCGACTTCGAAACATGAAAGCCAATCCGATGACGACCACCAACCCGATCGATGCGCTGCTGGCTGAAAAGGGCGTGCTGCTGGCCGATGGGGCCACCGGCACCAATTTGTTTGCCATGGGTCTGGAGGCCGGCGAGGCACCCGAGCTGCTGAACGAGACGGCGCCCGACACCATCACCAGCCTGCACCAGAATTTCGTCGATGCCGGCGCCGACATCATCCTCACCAATTCCTTTGGTGGTACCCGTCACCGCTTGAAGCTTCACCATGCGCAGGACCGCGTGCATGCACTGAACAAGCGCGCCGCCGAGCTTGCACGCGCCGTCGCCGACAAGGCCGGCCGCAAGGTGATCGTCGCCGGCTCGGTCGGCCCGACCGGCGAATTGCTGGTGCCGCTCGGCGCCATGACCTATGACGAGGCGGTCGACGCCTTCGCCGAGCAGATCGAGGGTCTCAAGGAAGGCGGCGCCGAAGTCGCCTGGATCGAGACCATGTCGGCTCCCGACGAGATCCGCGCCGCCGCCGAGGCTGCCATCCGCGTCGGCCTGCCCTACACCTACACCGGTTCCTTCGACACCGCCGGCCGCACCATGATGGGCTTGCTGCCGAAGGATATCCATGGGGTCGCCGATGGCTTGTCGCAAGCGCCGCTCGGCGTTGGCGCCAATTGCGGCGTCGGCGCGTCCGACATCCTGGCCTCGCTGCTCGATATGACCGAGGCGAAGCCGGAAGCGACGGTGATCGTCAAGGGCAATTGCGGCATTCCGGAATTCCGCGGCACCGAAATCCATTATTCCGGCACACCCGAACTGATGGCCGACTATGTCAGGCTCGCCGTCGATGGCGGCGCCAAAATTATCGGCGGCTGCTGCGGCACCTCGTTCCAGCACCTTGCCGCCATGCGCAAGGCGCTCGACGCGCACACCAAGGCGGATCGTCCGACGGTTGCCGCGATCGTCGAGCGCATTGGTCCGATGCGCAACAAGGTGGCTACGGAAAACACCGCCGAGACCAGCGAAGCCCGCCGCGAGCGCCGCCGCAGCCGGGCCTGACCTTATCGGTTTTTCGACTATTCGCTGTTGTCGGCGTAGCTCGACTGCGCCGACTTGAAGTCGACCACATTGTCGCCGCGCATCGTCATCAGCGCACCAGATGAAACCGGATCGGTGATCTGCTCCAGCATGACGCGGAAGCGGTCGTTGGTCAGCGCCGACATGGCGGTGTTGCGCGCCTGCGCGACATCGTCGCTGATACGCCTGGATTCTGACGATGGGGCTGATGGAACCGAGACGTCCCGTGCCGGGGGCGTCGAGTTGGCGATACTTCTGATCTGCAATTTCGGCTCCCTCAAGCCCAGTACACCTGTCCCGTGTAACAAGAGGGAGTTGCGATCCGGTACCGGAAATGCCGTGCAATTTAACGACCACAAACGCTGCGCCCAGGATTCGTTGAGATTCAGGTCAGGCCCGAGCCGAAAATGGTGTCTTCCGAGAACCGGAGCGGAGCGTATTTTTGGGTACGTGAGCACCGGAAGCGCAGGAAGGCACCATTTGCAGGCCGGCATCACCTGAATATCGGCGAATCCGAAAAAAAGGCCGGCAAGGGAAAGATCCCTCGCCGGCCTGCCTCACCCGCCCGCGGTCGGTTTCCCGTATCAGAACGATCCCATCTGAAAGAAACCGGCCGTCATCACCACTACCGGTTACCACCCAGCGCCGAGGCAAGGCGCACAAGCGAGAGGAACTCGGACCTGTACCCAAACGGGTCGGCTCCTCGAGCGGCAGTGGCGATCTCCATGATCTTGTCGTAACCGAACTTCGCGGTCGCATCCTCGTCGCGCAGCTTCTGGCCGAAGGCGGCGACAGCGACCGAGAAACGCTGGTCGGTGCTGGCCTGGTCGAACGATGATACCTCGTTGGCGGAGGTCACCGGCGTGGTGATCAGCTTCGAGACGTCTTCATTCGGCAGCTTGTAACGGATCTTGACGAAGGCATATTCGTCCGCATTGGCGACGCCGCCATTGTTGACCGTAGCCTGGCCATAACGCAGCGGATCGATCTGCTCTGCACCGCTGCCCTTGGGCGTGATCTCATAGATCGCGGTGACCGAGTGGCCCGAACCGATGTCGCCGGCATCGACGCGGTCATTGTTGAAATCCTCGCGGTTGAGCGCCCGGGTCTCGTAGCCGATCAGGCGATATTCCGAGACCTTGTTCGGGTTGAACTCGACCTGGATCTTCACGTCCTTGGCGATGGTGAACAGTGTCGAGGACGCATCCTCGACCAGCACCTTTTCAGCCTCTGCCAGCGTGTCGATATAGGCGGCGGTGCCGTTGCCGTTCTGCGCGATGGTCTGCATCATCTGGTCATTCAGATTGCCGCGGCCGAAGCCGAACACCGACAGGAAGACACCGGTCTTGCGCTCGCTCTCGATCAACCGCTTGAGGTCGTCATCATCAGTCTGGCCAACATTGAAGTCGCCGTCTGTGGCCAACATCACACGGTTGACACCGTCCTTGACGAAGGATTTTTGCGCCAGCCTGTAGGCTTCCTTGATGCCCGCCTCGCCAGCCGTGCTGCCACCGGGCGTCAGATTGTCGATGGCACTGAGGATCTTGTCCTTTTCGGACGCCTTGGTCGGCTCCAGCACTGTGCCGGCGTCACCCGCATAGGTGACGATCGAGATGGTGTCGTCCGCCTTCAGCTTGCTGACCAGCAGCCGGAAAGCCGATTTGAGCAGCGGCAGCTTGTCGGGCTCGTCCATCGAACCCGAGACGTCGATCAGGAAGACCAGATTGGCCTTCGGCTGCTCGGTCGGCTTGACGTCGAAACCCTTGATGGCGACGTGCATAAGCCTGGTCTGCGTGTTCCACGGCGTCGGCATCACGCTAACGGTCGAGTTGAACGGCGTCGAAGCCGAGTCCGGACCCTTCCAGTCATAGGGGAAGTAGTTGATCATCTCCTCGACGCGCACCGTATCGGCCTGCGGCAGGTACCCCTGCTTCAGGGAACTGCGCACGAAGGAATAGGAGGCCGTGTCGACATCGATCGAGAAGGTCGAGACCGGATCCTCGAGTGCCGCATGCACCGGATTTGTCTTGAAATCCTCGATGCGGTCGCGGTTTTCCGGTTGCGGCTGCATTTGGTCGGCCGGCAAGGTCGACGGCGGCTGCACCATCAGCTTGGACTCGGCCGGCATGCGGGCGGCCCGAGAGGTGCTGGGCGCGCTTGTGGTGCCGTCCAGCGCAAACTCGCCCGTCGGGGCTGGCGCAGGAGGTGCAATATTCATGATCACTCTTCCGGTGCCAGAGGCATCCTGGCGGGGAGCGCCCGTCGCCGATTCCTGTGCCGCACCGCCGGCAACGGTCGATTCGGATTTCGGCGGCGAGGCCGGCGCCACAAGCGCATCGGTGGCGTCACGGCTTTCGACATCGGCGTCGGCCTTCTTGTCCTTCGCCAGCTCGGTGGGAGCCGGCTTCGGCTCGGCGGTCGTCGGCTTCACCGTCGCCGGCTTGTCGGCCAGCGTCTCGCTGATCTTCTCGTCGCCGCCGAATTTGGGCGGCTGATCCCTCAGCAGATGGAAGGTGGCGTATCCGGCGATCGGCAGGGCGACGAGCCCGGCAAGGGCCGGCGTGGCAATGAGTTTCTTTTGCATGATCTCGCTCCAGAGCTTTTGTGCTCGCTCTGTGAGACGAAGCCCGCCAGCCGATCCTTGGGTGACGGCAGAAATATTTTCCTGATCGTATGCGCGCAGGGCGGCTTCGAAAGCACGTGCCTTGGCGTCCTGGGCGGGCGCCGGCGCCGCGATATCACGCAGTCTCTCGAGTTCGTTGTCGTCGACCATGGTCACACTTCCCCGGCCGAGCGCATCAGCGTCTTCAGCCGTTTCTTCGCTTCATGGATGTGCCAGGAAACCGTCGTCTCCGAGATCGCCATCGCCTCGGCGGCGGCCGCGTGGCTCAGGCCCTCGCCATAGACCAGCAGCACCGCGTCGCGCTGCTTGTCCGGCAGTTGCCGAACCGCTGCCCAGAGCGCCTCGGCCGGGTCTTCCGGTTCGACCGACGCTTCGCCCGAGATCAGCGCATGGACGCCATAGGCCTCGGTCTTGACGGTCTCGCGCGCGGTCTTGCGCATCATGTCGCGCGCGGCATTCATCGTCACGGAATAGAGCCATGTCGTGAAAGCGCCGCCGCCGCGATAGTCGCGGATCGCCTTGCCGAGCCGGACGCAGACTTCCTGGGCGATGTCTTCGGCATCGGCCTTCCTGCCGCACCAGCGATAGGCGGCGCGATAGACGAAGTCATAGTGACGCTCCAGCAATGTGCTGAAGGCCCCCCTGTCTCCGCCCTTCGCCCGCCCGATCAGTTCGGCGTCGGAGGCTTCGCTTTCATCCAGCATCATCGCCATCATTTGCCTGTTGGACGAAGGCTAATGGCCAATCCTTGGGGTAATGGAAAGATTTTTTTGGAAACGGGTGGATCGTGACCACCCGCGCTCCCGCTTGACATATACATATCTCGGCGGTTATACGTCAATCAATAGCCATCGGGTTATCGATCCCAAATGACCAACGCTCACGATGTCCTCTTCAGAACACTCTCCGATCCGACGCGCCGGGCGATCTTCGAGCGCCTGTGCCGCGAGGGCGAGCAGACAGTCGGCGCGCTGACGGCTCAATCCGGGGTTTCGCAGCCGGCGGTGTCGAAGCATCTCGGCCTGCTCCGGCAGGCCGGGCTGGTGCGCGACCGCCATGAAGGACGGCAGACCCATTATAGCGCCCAGCTCGCAGCACTTTCCCCACTAGTCGACTGGACGAACCAGATGAACGCGTTCTGGCAGACCCGGTTCGACGACCTCGAAAATTTGCTCAAAAGAATGGACCAATGACCAACACTGCGACCGAAACGCGCTCCGTCGTCGTCGAACGTGAGATCCCCTATCCGCCGGAGAAGATCTGGCGCGCGCTCACCCAACCGCATCTGATCGAGGAGTGGCTGATGAAGAACAACTTCAAGCCAGTCGTGGACCACCGCTTCAATCTCAGCGCGGACTGGGGCGGCGTCGACTGTCAGGTCCAGACGGTCGAGCCCAACAAAACGCTGTCCTACACCTGGGACACCAAGGATCTCGAGAGTGTGGTCACCTGGACGCTCACAGCTACGAGCACGGGGACCCATCTGCGCATGGAGCAGACGGGCTTCCGGCCGGATCAGCAGCCGTACTACCGCGGCGCCACGGTCGGATGGCAGAAGTTCCTTACCGCCCTGGAGGATGTCCTGGCGCGGCTGGATTGAAACACGCCTGCAAGCGGATCGCAGGTCCGCTTCGGCTCGCTTTGACGGGAGGTGCCATTGGACTGGAACAAGTGGATCCGGCAAATTCATCGCTGGCTGTCGATCATCTTTACGCTGACCGTCATCGCCAACTTCGTCACCATGGCATTTGGGCAGCCTCCCGCCTGGGTGGTCTACTCGCCGCTCTTGCCGCTCTTCCTGCTGCTGTTCAGCGGCCTGTACATGTTCGTGCTGCCCTATGTCGCCAAGGAGCGCGGCGCGCAGCGTGCCGGCGGATAGGAGTGGGCAGAATGGCCAAGACGCTGGGACAATCGACCAAGGCTGCGCCGGTCCTGCTCTCGGGCGGCAACCCGCAAATCGCCAAGGGCGACGGCGACGCCCCGGTGCAGGCCTACATAGCCGCAATGCCGGGCTGGAAGCGCGGTCTCGGCGAGCGCCTCGACGCGCTCATCGAGCGAAACGTGCCCGCCGTCCGCAAGGCCGTGCGATGGAACTCGCCCTTCTACGGCATCGAAGGCCAGGGCTGGTTCGTGTCGTTTCATGTCTTCACCCACTATTTGAAGGTGACCTTCTTCAGCGGCATGTCACTGCAGCCGATACCGCCGGGTGGCACGATAAAAAGCAAGGACGTGCGCTGGATCGACATCCGCGAAGACCAGTTCGACGAGGCGCGGATGGCGGACTGGATCAAGCAGGCGTCCGCGCAGCCCGGCTGGATCCCGTAACGACCGAATACGACAGAGGAGAAAGTGCGATGAAGATCAAGCTGACCAGCGTGTACGTGGACAACCAGGAAAACGCACTGCGCTTCTACACCGACGTGCTGGGCTTCACCAAGAAGGCCGATTTCAGCAATGGGCCCTATCGCTGGCTTACCGTGACCTCAGCCGACGAGCCTGATGGAACCGAGCTGCAGCTCGCGCTCAACGACAATCCGGCCGCCAAGGCCTATCAGGAAGCCATCTTCAAGCAGGGCCAGCCCGCGGTCATGTTCTTCACCGATGACGTCAAGGGCGACTACGAGCGCATCAAGGCGAAGGGTGGCGCGTTCATCAAGCCGCCGACCGAGGTGACCGGTTCGACCATCGCCCACCTGAACGACAGCTGCGGCAACCTCGTTCAGATCACCCAGCTGGCGCGCTGGTGACGAGCGGCGGTTGAAACGCGTCGAGATACAGGAAGGCACCCAATGAGCCCATCCGAACAGATCGACCAGCTGATCGCCGGCCTCTCGGACTGGCGCGCCGAGACGCTCGCCGGCATCCGCAAGACCATCCTTGCAGCCGACCCCGACATCGTCGAGGAGTGGAAGTGGATGGGCAGCCCGGTATGGTGCCTCGACGGGAACATCGTGGTCGGCAACGCCCACAAGGACAAGGTGAAGCTGACCTTTTCCCATGGCGCAAGCCTGGCGGATCCCGACAAACTGTTCAACAACGGTTTTGGCGGAAAGGTGTGGCGGGCAATCGATCTTTTCGAGGGAGACGGGATCAATGAAGGCGCTCTCAAAGAGCTCGTCCGTGCCGCCGTCGACTACAACCGGGCCAAAAAGAAGAAAGCGCCCGCGGCTGCTCCGGTGAAAGCAAAGAAGTAACGAGCCCCTAGGCCGCCTGGCCCGCCACCCAACCCGACGACCACGCCCACTGGAAATTGTAGCCGCCCAGCCAGCCCGTGACATCGACGGCTTCGCCAATGACAAACAGGCCCGGCACGGATTTCGCCTGCATCGTCTTCTGGTCGAGTCCGTTGGTGTCGACCCCGCCGAGCGTCACTTCGGCGGTGCGGTAGCCCTCTGAACCGGCAGGCTTGATGCGCCAGTCATTGACCGCGGCGGCGACGGTTTTGATCTGGGCGTCGGAAAGATCGGCGAGGTTGCCGTCGATCCCGGTGCGCTCGGCGATCGACTGTGCGAGCCGCTTCGGCAGATGGTTTGCCAGCACCGTCTGCACCGCTTGCCGCCCATTGCCGCGCTTGGCGGCACGAACAAGGTCCGCCACATCAACTCCCGGCAGCATGGCGATGCGGATTTCATCGCCCTCGCGCCAATAGGAAGAAATCTGCAGGATGGACGGCCCGCTGACGCCGCGATGCGTAAACAGCATCGCTTCGGAAAACCGCGTCTTGCCGCAGGCGACTTCCGCGTCGACGGCGTTGCCGGCCAGGGGCGCCAACCGCTCGAGCGTGTTTGCATCGAAGGTCAGCGGCACCAGCGCCGGCCGCGTTTCGACAATGGCAAGGCCAAACTGTTCAGCAAGCTCGTAGCCGAAACCGGTCGCCCCCATCTTGGGGATCGACTTACCGCCGCAGGCCACAACAACGGACTGGCAAGTGACCGTGCCCGTGGAGAGGGTGAGCACAAACCCCTCCTCGGTCTTGCGGACATCCTCAACCTTGGTCGACAGTGCCAGCTCCGCGCCTCTGCTCTGCATTTCCAAGACCAGCATGTCGATGATCTGGCGTGCCGAGCCGTCACAGAACAGCTGTCCCAACGTCTTCTCGTGATAGGCGATGCGGTGGCGTTCGACGAGGGCGATGAAATCGCGCTGCGTATAGCGGCTGAGCGCCGAAATGCAGAAATGCGGATTGCCCGAGAGAAAATTCTTCGGGCTGGCATGGATGTTGGTAAAATTGCACCGGCCTCCGCCGGAGATGCGGATTTTTTCGCCAGGCGCCGCCGCGTGATCGAGGATCAGCACCGAACGGCCGCGCTTGGCCGCCTCCACGGCGCACATCATTCCGGCGGCACCCGCGCCGATGATCACGACATCATAGGATTGCATCAGGCTATTCGTTCCCGCTCGATCCGCTCATCTGGGGTCGCGCCATTCATGCTGCCTGATACCTCGAACGGGACGGGCAGCCAACAGACAAGAACAGCCGAACGAAGGGCTCAGATCAGTGTCTCGGCGAACAGCGTCGTCAATCGCTTCCAGTGGCGTTCCGCACCTGCGGCATTGAAAACGCTGTGATCGGGTACGCACCAGCCATGCGCCATGCCGGCATAGTTCTCGATGACATGGTCGACTTCCGCAACCCTGAGCGCCTCGGCCAGTCGCGCCGACTGTTCCGGCGGGAAACTTCTGTCGACACCGGATGTGCCGACATAGGCACGCGCCTTGATGGAGGCCGCCTTGCGATGCGGGCTGTCAGCGGCGTCGCTGGCCAGATTGCCGCCATGGAAACTCGCCGCTGCTTTTATCCTGTCGGGATAGGTTGCGGCGGCATTCAATGCCCGGGCGCCACCCATGCAGTAACCAACGGTGCCGATCGGCCCGGTGATGCCCTCGGCAGCAAGCGCATCGAGGAAAGCGCCGCTGTCGCTGATGGTCATATCCTGTGAGGTGCCGGTGACCAGCGCCATCAGCGCTGCCTTGGTCTTTTCCTCGACGAAGGCAGTCTTGGCGTCGAAGGGCCCGTAGGGCGCGTTGCGGTAGAACAAGTCGGGCACCAGCACCGCATAACCTTCATTCGCCAGCCGCTCGGCCATGCTGTCGAGCGCCGGCCGCGGACCGAAGGCGTCCTGATAGAGAATGACGCCGGCCCTGGCCGAAGATACGTTTGCCGAGCGGAAAAGCCCTGCTTTGGCAACGCCATCCCTGGTCTTGATCTGAAGGTCCTGTTTCGTCATCGCCCGCTCCGTTCGATTGATGCGCGATACATATCCGGCCAAGCCGATACGGCAAGGCGTTCCCTGAACCTGACAGTCAACATTTCGTGCAGGATTGGTGACGCGCTATCGGTCGTCGGCGCGCACGGTCCGTGCGCCCACATGCAGCGCGCGGCCGGCACCGAGGCCCATGATGGCTACGCCAAGCCCGAGCGCGACGAACAGGAAGGCCGTTCCCGAAAAACTGCCGGTCCAGCCGCGGATGAGGCCCACCAGCAGCGGGCCGAAGGCCGCAAGCACATAGCCGACGCCTTGCGCCATGCCAGAAAGATGGGCCGCGACATGCGAATCCGGCGAACGCAGCACGATCAGGCTCATGGCAGCCGCGATCAGGCCGCCCTGCCCGATGCCTTGCAGGACCGCCCAGAACAGCACGGTCGAGGTCGGTGCGAAGAGAATGCCGAGCAGCGCAATCACTGCTGTTGCAACGAGTGCCACATTGATGCCGCGCTGGTCCTTCAGCCGCATCGCAAAGGACGGCACGGCAAGGCACGTGATGACCTGCGCCATCACCGACACCGAAACCATGGCCCCGGCGGTGGCGGCATCGAAGCCGCGCTCCCGCAGGATCGGCGCCAGCCAGCCGAAGATGCAATAGGCAAGCGCCGACTGCAGCCCCATGAACAGCGTGACTTGCCAAGCCAAGCGATCGCGCCAAAGCCCGACGACGCGAAACCCTTGATGGCTCACCTGCCGGCGGCTGCCCAGCGCCTGCGGAATCCAGATCAGCAGCACGATCAGCGTCGGCACCGCCCAGGCCGCGAGCGCTCCCGACCATGAACCGGTGATAAAATGCTCGATCGGCAGGGTGAAGCCGGCCGCCGCCGCCGAACCGGCGCACAAGGCCATGGTGTAGAGCCCGGTCATGATGGCGGCCCTGTCGGCGAAATCACGCTTCACCAGGCCCGGCAGCAGCACGTTGCCGATGGCAATGGCGCCGCCGGCCAGGAAGGTTGCGACGAACAGCAGGGGAACCGATTCGAACCAGCGCAGTCCGGTTCCCAGAACCAGCAGCGCGAGTGCGCCGAGCAAGGTGCGTTCAGCCCCATAGCGTTGGGCAAGTTTTGGCGCGAAGGGCGCGAACAGACCCAGGCACAAGACGGGCAACGTCGTCAGCAGGCTGGCGCCTGTCGTCGAAAGCCCGGTTGCCTGCATCACTTCGGGCAACAGCACCGACAGGCTGGAAAACAGAGGCCGCAGGCTGAAGGCGATCAGCACGAGGCTCGCGCCAAGCACGATACGCGCGGCACGGCTGCGCAGTTCAGGCGGCTGCGGCACGGGCAGGCTGTCGGCTTCCGCATCGATGAGTTCCAGACCCTTGATGGCCTCGGATTGCGGCTTCGAGTCAGGGTGACGAAAACTCTGGTTCATTGCGAAAGCAGTCTTTCAAGTTGGGCAAGCACCGGCGTCATGAAGGCGCGGACGGCGGCAACCGCGCGCTCGGGATCACTCGCGGCGATGGCGTCGACGATTGCCGCGTGCGCTTGCTGGTCCGGTTCCGGCAGACCGCCGTCGAGGGTGGCATGGATGGTCTCGGTGATGGCGGCGGTGAAGAAGTCGTAGAGCTCCATCATCGCTCTGTTGCCGGACGCAGCGACAACCGATTTGTGAAAGGCGAGATCGCGGCGGATGAAGGCATCGCTTCCGCCGTCAGCGACGGTGCCGCGCTCGGCAAGCAATTGCCGCATCCGCTCGAGATCATCAGGCGTATGACGCAAGGCGGCGAGCCGTGCGGCCTCGAGGTCCAGCGCTGCCCGCGCCTCCCATTGATCGCGCAGGCCGCTGCGCTTGACCCGGTCGAGCGCGGCCGATGAATCAACGGTCGAGCGCACATAAGTGCCCGAGCCCTGGCGCGTATCCAGCAATCCCTGCGAGACTAGCACCCGCACCGCTTCACGCACCGTGCCGCGGCTGACCGACAAAAGATCGGTCAGGGCTACCTCATTGGGAATACGCTCGCCGACGCCCCAGCGGCCGCTGACGATCTCGGCACGCAAGCTTTCGGTGGCGCTGTCGGTAAGATTGGTTCTGATCGCGGGTTGCATCGGCCTATTCATCAAGTCATCTGATGACTTGATGAATAGGCCTACTGCAGTTGGCCGTCAAGCTACTGCCTGCATCAGGGCTGCATTTCGATCAGCCGGCCGCCGCCACAAAGCTTGCCATGTGAAACGCCTGGACCTCCGGAGGATAACGGTAGTCGGTGCCATAGGGACAGGCATTGCGGTCGAGACAGCCGCTGCTGCGGCACGGTTCGCCATTCGCTCCCCGCACATGCGCCAGGCAGGATTGATAGGCGAACCCTTGCGCGGAATAAGCGTCGACCGGACAGGATTTCAGGCAGGGCTTTTCGATACATGTATCGCAAAGATGGGTCACTGCTTCAGCGGCTTGAACCGGAAGCTCGTCCTCGAACAGCAGCGCACCGCGATAGGCGTGCCAGAGCCCGTATCGCGGATGCATGAGGATGCCGAGCGGTGAAGGCCTCAACCCCTCCGCCCGCATCGCCCATTGCTGGAACGGCAGATAGGGCTTGTCGGAAGGCGAAACGGCCCTCGCCCCGAATGTCTCCGCCACCGCACCGATCACTTCGCGCGACCAGGTGTCGAGCGGATTGGCGACTACTTGTGGCTGTTGCTCCCGCCAACGCAGAAAATGCGGCCAGGGCGCCGCACCCGCCTGCCCCACAAGCAGGACGGCCGCTGCCTGCGCACCGGATGAGCCCGTTGGCGGCGCTTCACCTGGAGCAAAATTGAACCCGCCACGAAGAACTAGGCCGTTGGCGTGAAGCGCCGCAGCAATGCGGTCAACGCTGCCGGCAGGCGCAATCATTCCTTCTTGACCGGATCGGAGAACGCGCTCCGCCAGACTTCCTTGTGGATGATGTTGGCGACTTTAGCCCCGCCTGACTCGGGCTCCTTTCAAGTGAAGGCGTCGGGCATCGACCCCTTCTTCTTGGCGATGAACTCCTTCAGCGCCTCGTCGATGCTCGGATCGAGATACGGCGCCTCGTAGCTTTCCAGCCAGCGGCGAGCGAGTTCGTTGGCGCGCTGCGGCGCGGTTTTCTGGCCTTCGGCCAGCCACTGCTCGTAGGAATTGTTGTCGGCAATGTTGGAGCGGTAGAAGGCGGTTTGGAAATTCGCCTGGGTGTGGTCGCAGCCGAGATAGTGGCTGCCCGGCCCGACCTGGCGGATGGCGTCCATCGCCTGGCCGTTTTCCGACAGGTCGACGCCCTCGGAGAATTTTTGCGTCATGCCGAGTTGGTCGATGTCCATCATGAATTTTTCGTAGCAGGAGGCGAGCCCGCCCTCGAGCCAGCCGGCCGAATGCAGCACGAAATTGGTGCCGGCGAGGATGGTCGAGTTCAGCGTGTTGGCGCTCTCATAGGCCGCCTGTGCATCCGGAACCTTGGACGCGCAGAGCGAACCGCCGGTACGGAACGGCAGGCCGAGGCGGCGGGCAAGCTGTGCCGCGCCATAGGAAACCAGCGACGGCTCCGGCGTGCCGAAGGTCGGCGCGCCCGACTGCATCGAGATCGACGAGGCGAAGGTGCCGAACAGAACCGGCGCGCCCGGCCGGATCAGCTGCGTGAACGAGGCGCCGGCCAGCACTTCGGCCAGAACCTGCGTCAGCGTGCCGGCCACCGTCACCGGGCTCATCGCGCCGGCAAGGATGAATGGCGTGACGATGCAGGCCTGGTTGTGGCGCGCATAGACCTTCAGCGCGCCGAGCATGGTCTCGTCGAACACCATCGGCGAGTTGGCGTTGATCAGGCTGGTCAGCACCGTGTTGTTCTCGACGAAATCGTCGCCGAACACGATCTTGGCCATGGCAACCGTATCCTCGGCGCGCTCCGGCGCGGTCACCGAACCCATGAACGGCTTGTCGGAATATTTGATGTGGCTGTAGATCATGTCGAGGTGGCGCTTGTTGACCGGCACATCGACCGGCTCGCACACCGTGCCGCCCGAATGGTGGATCGACGGCGCCATATAGGCGAGCTTCACGAAATTCTGGAAATCCTCGATCGTCGCGTAACGCCTGACGCCATCGAGGTCGCGCACGAAGGGCGGGCCGTAGACCGGCGCGAAAACGGTGGCATTTCCGCCGATCTGCACCGAGCGCTCGGAATTGCGGGCATGCTGGGTGTAGACGGGCGGCGCGGTCTTGAGCAGCGAACGGCACAGCCCCTTCGGAAAGTGCACACGCTCGCCCTTGACGTCGGCGCCGGCCTCTTTCCACAGCTGCAGCGCTTCCGCATCGTCGCGGAAGATGATGCCGATCTCCTCGAGCACCGTGTCGGTGTTCTTCTCGATCAGCGCCAGGCCTTCCTCGTCCAGCACCTCATAAACGTTGATCTTGCGCTTGATGTAGGTGAGCTGCGTGCCCGGACCACCGCCAGAACGTGCTGCCCGCCGGGCAGCAGCCCCGCCGCTGGCGCCGCGCCCACGTCGCGCGTTTGACGCTTCCTGATCGACTGCCGCGTGTTCGCCCATGGTGGTTCTTCCCTGAATCTGTTCTTGTCTGGAATCCATAGCGGCTGCCTCTCGCCGCTTCTTGCCAGATCGTAGCCATGCACCCTATTCGAAACGGCCCGCCAGCGCCAACGCCTGTCGCAAAATCGACAAGAATTCCAAGAGAGTTACGGTCGCTTTCCTTTTGCGGGAAGTCGCAAATCAGCTATGGATACATGCCCTGAGCGGGTTAGGTATGAACGCGAATATTTTGTGCTTTGCGACATGGTCGCGATGCCGGCAGGAGCTCGATACAAATGTCCGACGACGAGATCATCCTTTCCGAACTTTCCGACGACGAGTTGGTGCAGCAGATGCACGACGATCTCTATGACGGGCTGAAGGAAGAGATCGAGGAAGGTACCAACATCCTGCTCGAGCGCGGTTGGGTGCCCTACAAGGTGCTGACCGAGGCGCTGGTCGAAGGCATGCGCATCGTCGGCGAGGATTTCCGCGACGGCATCCTGTTCGTTCCCGAAGTGCTGCTGTCGGCCAACGCGATGAAGGCCGGCATGTTCATCCTGCGTCCGCTGCTCGCCGCCACCGGCGCGCCCAAGCAGGGCAAGATGGTCATCGGCACCGTCAAGGGCGACATCCACGACATCGGCAAGAACCTCGTCGGCATGATGATGGAAGGCGCCGGCTTCGACGTCATCGATCTCGGCATCAACAATGCAGTCGAGAAATATCTCGATGCGATCGAGCAGCACCAGCCCGACATCATCGGCATGTCGGCGCTTTTGACCACGACCATGCCCTACATGAAGGTCGTCATCGACACGATGAAGGAAAAGGGGATCCGCGACGACTATGTCGTGCTGGTTGGCGGCGCGCCGCTCAACGAGGAATTTGGCAAGGCCGTCGGCGCCGATGCCTATTGCCGCGATGCCGCGGTGGCGGTCGAGACCGCCAAGGACTTCATGAAGCGCAAGCACAACGTCCGCGCTTCGGCCTGACCCAAGGCATCAGGATGGACCGACAAGAAAAGCCGCGCCTTGCAGCGCGGCTTTTTTGTTCCCAGATGATGGACGAGGCTGCCAATCAGTTGGCGACAGTGTCCTTGACCGCCCTGGCCGTCGATTTGACGTCCTTGCCGACGCCGCGAACGGTGTTCGCGCAAGCCGTAAGGGCAAGGACACAAGCAAGAATGGCAATCGGTGCGATGCGAAGCAGTTTCATGGACGGTGTCTCCCTCAACAGATAAATTAGCGCGACAGCAACGAAGGCCGGCTCGACGGGTTCCATGGCCAAGACGCAAAAAACGAAACCGAATCAAGACGACAGGCTGCTCGTTATCGCCTGCGGGATGATTGCGCGCGAAGTTCTGGCCGTCAAGGAACAGCTCGGACTGGATCACCTCGACCTGACCTGCCTGCCGGCGGAATTCCATTTCTATCCCGACCGCATCGCTCCGGCCATGGACAAGGCAATCGAAAAGGCCAAGGCCGAAGGCTACATCAACATCTTCGTCGGCTATGCCGATTGCGGCACCGGCGGCCTGCTCGACCGTATCTGCGAAAAGCACGGCGTCGAGCGCATGGCCGGCCCGCACTGTTTCGCCTTCTATCAAGGCATGGAGGCCTACCAGAAAATCGCCGACGACGACATGATGTCGTTCTACATGACCGACTTCCTCTGCCGGCAGTTCGACGCTTTCTTCATGAAGCCGCTCGGCCTCGACAAGCACCCGGAGCTGATCAAGGACTATTTCGGCAACTACGAGAAGCTGATCTATCTGGCCCAGACCAACGATCCGGAACTCGACAAGGTCGCCGAAAAAGCCGCCAAAATGCTCGGTCTCGTCTACGAACGCCGCGCCACCGGCTATGGCGACCTGACGGCCGGAATGGCGCAAGCCGCTGCTGTCACGGGCTAGGCGGCCCCCTCTTCCGCCCGCAGCGCCGCAAGCACATCGGCGAAGCTCGTCTTGCAGACGAAACCCAGCCTGTCCCTCGCCCGCGACGCATCGTAGACCCGGTCGATGGAGGAAAACATCGTCCAGCCCTTTCGCGCGTAAAGCGCAGGAAAATCCGGAAAATAGCGCGTGACGACCGACGGCGCGTCGGCGATCAGCACCGCGCAATCATCGGGCCGGAACGGCGTCGGCGCAGAGACGATGAAAATGTCAAAGCCCAGCTGCGGCGCCTTTTCGAGAGCAAGGATGTGGGCATCGGCCGCGTCTTCCACCGTCAACCGGCGAAACAACAGCTCGTTGGCCTTGGTGTTGGCGTCCGATTGTTCGATCGCATGCGCCATGTCGTCGGCTTCGGGAAAGAAGCGGGCCGTGCGCAGCACCACCACCGGCAGCCCGTGCTGGATATGATAGAGGCGGCAGAGATGCTCGGCTGAAAGCTTGGTGACGCCATAGATGTTGCGCGGCTCGGGCGACATCGCCTCCGTCAGCCAGGCCGCCTTGCGCGCGCCACCGCTGAAGCCGTCGCGTATCGCCTGCGAAATCATCAACGACGTCGTCGAGGTGAAAACGAAGCGCTGCACGCCGGCCGCCACCGCCGCGTCGAGCAGGTTGAGCGTGCCTTGCACATTGGTGGCGACGAAATCGCTGTTGGCGCGGTTCTCGATGTTGGGCTTGTGCAGCGCGCCGCTGTGGATGATCGCCTCGATCCGGTTGTCCCGAACTGTATGCATGACAAGGTCGCGGTCGGCGATCGAGCCGATCATCTGCGTTTCCGCCGACGGCACCGGATCGAGCCCGGTGACGTCGTGCCCAAGCGCGCGCAGACGCGGCGCCAGCGCGCTGCCCAGCCAACCCGACGATCCCGTGAGCAAGATTCGCATTCGTCACACCATGATTTTTGACCGTGACGCTGTTAAGCACGGATGACAGGCGCCAGCGATCCGATAAGTTATGCACCAGCGGCGCTGCGCCAGACATCAACCGGGAGGCCTCCGATGAAACTTCGCCCGCTGCTCGCCCTTGTCAGCCTGCTCTGCTGCACTCTCCCAGTGCTCGCCGATGGCGAGGTGCAGAAACTCATCACCGCCGCCGACAAGACGCGGCTCGACAAATATGGCGAGACCCGCAAGGCAGCGCTCGCCGAGGCGAAAGCCGGCGATCCCGCCGAGGTCAAGCAACTCGACGCCTTGCTGGCGAAGCCGCTGGTGGCCTTTTCCGACAAGGACCTGACCGGCAACTGGCAGTGCCGCACCATCAAGGCCGGCGGACCTTTACCACTCGTCATCTATGGCTGGTTCAAATGCAAGGTGACCGACGACGGTTCCGGCTGGCGGCTGGAAAAGATCAGCGGCTCGCAGCGCACCAAGGGCCGTTTCTTCGACGATGGCGAAAAACGTGCGATCTATCTCGGCTCCTTCTATGTCAACGATGATCCGGCAAAGCCCTATGGCAGCGGCCCGCAGACCGATCAGGTCGGCTACGCCTTTCGCAACAGCGCCAAGGAATGGCGCATTGAATTTCCGGCGCCCTACTATGAATCGAAGCTCGATATCATCGAATTCAAGCGCTGACAGTGTATCGAAGAGCTGATCACCAAGGATTAACCCGGACGCCCTAGCATCCCGCCCATTGTCGAGAACGGGTTGCTTGGAGGGGGCAAGATCCATGGCAGCATCAGGATCCAGTACGCGTCCGATCGTGGTCGTCACCGGAGGAGGCCCCCATGTCTGGGCTATCGTCAATGCGATCGCCGACCGCGTCGGGTCTGTCAGCGTTATCCTCGAAACGCCTGAATCCAAAAAGCAATTGCTGATCGGTCGCGCTCGCCGCCAGGGCTGGATCTCCGCCATCGGCCAGCTCGGCACGATGGTGCTGAGCAGGCTTGGCAAGCGGCTCCTCGCCGGCCGTGCCGAGCGGCTGATTGCCGAGGAGAAGCTCGAGATCGAGCCGCGGCAGGACCAGGAGATCATCCATGTTGCTTCCGCCAACGGGCCGGAATGCCTCGCGGCGATCGAGAAGATCCAGCCTGGCGTTGTCCTGCTTAACGGCTGCAGGCTGTTGTCGAAGGGCATGCTGGCCAGGATGCCTTGCCCGGTGCTCAACTATCACGCCGGCATCACGCCGAAATACCGCGGCATGAATGGCGGCTACTGGGCGCTGACATCAGGCGACCCGCGGAATTTCGGCACCACCGTGCACCTGGTCGATGCCGGCGTCGACACGGGCGCCGTGCTGAAACAGGTGCGCGGTGAGCCCAAGCGCGGCGACACTATCTCCAGCTACGCACTGCGCCAGGCCGCGTTCTCGCGCGACATTTGCGTCGAGGCGGTCAGCGACGTGCTGGCCGGAAAACTCACCACCATCGACCCGGGCCTGCCGTCGCAACAATGGTATCACCCGACGATCTGGTTTTATCTCTGGACAGGCCTGAAAACCGGCATCTGGTAACGCGTTCCTCGCCCGGATCCGCATGCCGCGCGACGGTTATTCCGATACGCAAAACCTGCCGCTGGCACACGCTGCAAACGAATAAACCCACCTTTCATTTTACGACATCGAAATGCGTCGCTTTTGAATGCGCGCGCGTCGTCCCATAACAAGCGGCCCACCTGCGCTTCCGGCAATGCTCCGATACTGCATCGGCCCGAAAATCGGAATCGATCTTCGGAAAGCACGATGCAGCAAATTGAAGTGGTAGAGCGTCCTTTGCGCATCCAACTGGAACGTGCGGCGCTCTACGGGAGTGAGAATTCATGGCCGATCTGATCGTCGTCTACTGGCGCGACATCCCTGCCCAGGTCATCGTCAAGAAGGGTCGGCAGAACGCCAAGCGCGAACTGCCGCTGCGCTTCACCGAGGCGATCGACATGTGCGCCATGCGCACCGGCGCCGGCGGCACCGACGACTATCTCGCCGAATGGCGCAAGGCCGATCCAATTCCGGTCGGCGACGACCTCGAAGCCGAAGTCGAAAAGGCATTTCAGGATATCGACACCAAATACGACCGCGAGCGGCTGGTCGCTCTGGTCAAAGCGGGCGGCAAGGAAAATGTCTGACACCCAGCCGGCGGTTACCCAGGCCACTTTGGTCAAGAAGGCAGCGCCGAAATCCGACTACAAGCCGGCCGACGTGTCGCCGCAGCGGCGCGTGCAGCGTTCCTTCGCGGTCCGGCTGTGGTCGATCAGGCACTCCCGCCTGCTCGAATGGTTCTACTCCAAATTCGCCGACATGTTCCTGCTTCTCCACCCCTTGTGGAAAGGCATCGGCTACGGCCGCGTCGAAGGGCCGATCAAATTTGTCGAGAAGCGCGTCAAGGGCTTCATGTTCGACTGCCGCATGTGCGGCCAGTGCATCTTGTCGTCGACCGGCATGTCGTGCCCGATGAACTGCCCCAAGCAATTGCGCAACGGCCCTTGCGGCGGCGTGCGCGCCAACGGCAATTGCGAGGTCGAGCCCGATATGCCTTGCGTCTGGGTCAAGGCCTGGGAAGGCTCGCAGAACATGGTGCACAGCGAGAGGATCCTGACGGTGCAGAAGCCGGTCGACCAGTCGCTGCGCGAAACCTCGGCCTGGCTGCGGGTGACCGCGCAGGCCGCCGCAGCGCGCGAAGCCGCCGCTGCCGGCAAGAATGGGGCAGCAAACACCGGGGCGTCGGCATGATCGGCCGCCAGCGCGATGAGAACCCGGACGGCATCCACCTGCCGCTCGCCCCCCTGCCCGGCCATACCTCGCGCGGCCGGCTGGAGCGCGTCCTGCGGCGCGGCGAATTCGCCGTGACGACCGAGCTCAATCCGCCCGACAGCGCCGATCCGGAAGATGTCTATAACAGGGCAAAAATCTTCGACGGCTGGGTCGACGCCATCAACGCCGTCGATGCGTCGGGCGCCAACTGCCACATGTCGTCGGTCGGCATCTGCGCGTTGCTGACCCGCATGGGCTATGCGCCGATCATGCAGATCGCCTGCCGCGACAAGAACCGCATCGCCATCCAGGGCGATGTGCTGGGCGGGGCGGCGATGGGCGTCGCCAACATGCTGTGCCTCACCGGAGACGGCGTGCAGGCCGGCGACCAGCCCGGCGCCAAGCCGGTGTTCGACCTCGACTGCATGTCGCTGCTCGAGACCTGCCGCATCATGCGCGACAATGGCAAGTTCCTGTCCGGCCGCAAGCTGACGACGCCGCCGCAGCTTTTCCTTGGTGCCGCGATCAATCCGTTCGCGCCGCCGATCGACTTCCGTCCGCATCGGCTGGGCAAGAAGATCGCCTCTGGCGCGCAATTCGTGCAGAGCCAGTATTGCTTCGACGTGCCGATGTTCCGCACCTACATGCAAAAGGTCCGCGACCTCGGCTACACCGAAAAATGCTTCGTCCTGGTCGGCGTCGGCCCGCTCGCATCGGCCAAGACGGCCAAGTGGATCCGCTCGAACGTGCCGGGCATCCATATCCCCGATTCGGTTATCAAGCGGCTGGAAGGCGCCCAGGACCAGAAGAAGGAAGGCAAGCAGCTCTGCATCGACATCATCAACGAGGTGAAGGAAATATCAGGCGTTTCCGGCGTTCACGTGATGGCCTACCGGCAGGAGGAATATGTGGCCGAGATCGTCGATGAATCGGGCGTTCTGAAGGGGCGCCAGCCATGGAAACGCGAAATCCGTCGCGACGACCAGATGGTTGCCGACCGGCTCGACAGCATCTTGCACGACGACATTACCGAAACGCAGGTGGACATGGTGAAGACCGCGCACTGACGGCGCGGACGGCCACCCATTCGCTTGAACGAAACCAGACAACGATATAAAGAAATCTTTATATCACGGCGGAGAGACTTCATGACCCGTACCATTGTCGCCTCGGCGACACGAGAAATCATCATCGGCTTCGACCAGCCGTTCTGCGTGATCGGTGAACGCATCAACCCGACCGGCCGCAAGAAGTTGGCCGCCGAGATGATCGCGGGCAATTTCGAGACCGTCATCAGGGACGCATTGGAGCAGGCAGCCTGTGGCGCCACCATGCTCGACGTCAATGCCGGCGTCACCTCGGTCAATCCGAACGAGACCGAACCCGGTCTTTTGGTGCAGACGCTGGAGATCGTGCAGGGCTTGGTCGACCTGCCGCTGTCGATCGACAGCTCGGTCACCGCCGCGATCGAAGCCGCACTGAAGGTCGCCAAGGGTCGCCCGCTGGTCAACTCCGTCACCGGCGAGGAAGAAAAGCTCGAAGCCATCCTGCCGCTGGTCAAGAAATACAACGTGCCGGTCGTTGCCATCTCCAACGACGAGACAGGCATTTCGATGGACCCGGACGTGCGCTTCGCCGTCGCCAAGAAGATCGTGCAGCGCTGCGCCGATTTCGGCATTCCCGCGCATGACGTCGTCGTCGATCCTTTGGTGATGCCGATCGGCGCGCTGGGCGATGCCGGCCGTCAGGTCTTCGCGCTGCTGCGCCGTCTGCGCGAGGAGCTCAAGGTCAACACCACCTGCGGCCTGTCCAACATCTCGTTCGGCCTGCCGCACCGCCACGGCATCAACGCCGCCTTCATCCCGATGGTGATCGGCGCCGGCATGACATCAGCCATCATGAACCCGGTGCGGCCGCAGGAAATGGAAGCCGTGCGCGGCGCCAATGTGCTGAACGGCACCGACGAGAACTGCACCAACTGGATCAGGACCTACAAGGACTACAAGCCGGCCGAAGGCGGCCAGGCCGTTGCCGCCCCGACGCAGGTCAATGCGCCGGGCGAAGGCGCCAGCAACGGCGGTCGCCGCCGTGGCGGCCGTGAAGCCCGGATGGGCCGAGGATAAGCGCGCAATCGTGAATTCACCTGCAAACATCACCGACCCGCTCGTGCTGTTCATGCCGTCGGGCAAGCGCGGGCGGTTTCCTGTTGGCACCCCGGTGCTCGATGCCGCGCGCCAGCTCGGCGTCTATGTCGAAAGCGTCTGCGGCGGACGCGCCACCTGTGGGCGCTGCCAGATCGAGGTGCAGGAAGGCAATTTCGCCAAGCACAAGATCGTCTCCTCCAACGACCACATTTCGCCCAAGGGCGCCAAGGAAGAGCGCTATGAGCGCGTCCGCGGCCTGCCAGAGCGGCGCCGCCTCTCCTGCTCGGCGCAGATCCTCGGCGACCTCGTCATCGACGTGCCGCAGGATACGGTCATCAACGCGCAGACCATCCGCAAGGATGCCGATACCAGGGTGATCGCCCGCGATTCAGCGATCCGCATGTGCTATGTCGAGATCGAAGAGCCCGACATGCACAAGCCGCTTGGCGACCTCGACCGCCTGAAGATCGCGCTGATGCACGATTGGGGCCTGAAAAACCTCGATTTCGATTTTTATCTGCTGCCGCAGGTGCAAGGCATCCTGCGCAAGGGCAATTGGACCGCGACCGCCGCCATCTACAAGGATGCCGACTCAGAGACCGCGCGCGTCGTGGCACTGTGGCCCGGCCTCAAGAACGAAGCCTATGGCCTGGCCTGCGACATCGGCTCGACCACCATCGCCATGCATCTGGTGTCGCTGCTGTCGGGCCGCGTCGCTGCCTCGTCCGGCACGTCGAACCCGCAGATCCGCTTCGGCGAGGATCTGATGAGCCGCGTCTCCTATGTGATGATGAACCCGGATGGCCGCGAAGGCATGACGGTCGCCGTGCGCGAGGCGATCTCGAGCCTGGTCGACAAGGTCTGCGCCGAAGGCAATGTGCAGCGCAACGACATCCTGGATTCCGTCTTCGTCGGCAATCCGATCATGCACCATCTGTTCCTCGGCATCGATCCGACCGAGCTTGGCGGCGCCCCCTTCGCGCTCGCCGTTTCGGGCGCGGTGCACATCAAGGCATCCGACATCGGCCTGAAGCTCAACCAGGGCGCCCGGCTCTATATGCTGCCTTGCATCGCCGGCCATGTCGGCGCCGATGCGGCGGCGGTAACGCTGTCGGAAGGCCCGCATCGCCAGGACGAGATGATGCTGATCGTCGATGTCGGCACCAATGCCGAGATCGTGCTCGGCAATCGTGCGCGGGTCGTGGCAGCTTCTTCTCCGACCGGCCCGGCCTTCGAGGGGGCCGAAATCTCCGGCGGCCAGCGCGCCGCCCCAGGCGCCATCGAGCGCGTGCGCATCGATCCCGACACGCTGGAGCCGAAATACCGGGTCATCGGCTCGGAACTGTGGTCGGACGAGCCGGGCTTCCTGGACAGTGTCCAGGCAACCGGCGTCACCGGCATCTGCGGCTCCGGCATCATCGAAGTCGTGGCCGAGATGTATCTCGCCGGCATCATTTCCGAGGATGGCGTCATCGACGGCGGACTTTCTGCCCGCTCGCCGCGCGTCACCGCCAACGGCCGCACCTTCTCCTATGTGCTGAAGGAAGGCTCTGCCGCATTGAAGGAAGATGGGCCGAAGATCACCATTACCCAGACCGACGTGCGCGCCATCCAGCTCGCCAAGGCGGCGCTTTATGCCGGCACCAAGCTGTTGATGGAAAAGCAGAACACCGAGCATGTCGACCGCATCCATTTCGCTGGCGCCTTCGGCTCCTTCATCGATCCGAAATACGCCATGGTGCTGGGTCTGATCCCGGATTGCGACCTCGACAAGGTTTCCGCGGTCGGCAACGCCGCCGGTGCCGGTGCGCGCATGGCCCTGCTCAATCGCGGCTATCGCCGCGAGATCGAGGACACGGTCAGCAAGATCGAGAAGATCGAGACGGCGCTGGAACCGAAATTCCAGGAGCATTTCGTCTACGCCATGGCGCTGCCCAACAAGGTCGATCCGTTCCCGAAACTGTCGGCGGTGGTGAAGCTGCCGCCGCGCAAGACGGTCAGCGAGGACGGCGTTGCCGGCGACGCCACCCCGCGCCGGCGTTCGCGCGAAGGCCACGAGGGGCGGCGGCGCGGGCGGGAATAGGCGGCCAAGCCCAGGCCGCCGCCTCTCCAAACTCATTTGCATGCAAATGTTTCCGGATCGCCTGATCCGGAAACCGAAACGCTGTTTTCGCGAAATCCATCCGATACATGGCAGGTGCATTACCCGGGCATCGAACGGCGGCCGAAGATAATCCTCGACCGCTGCCGTTCTTCAAGGGAGATGAAAATGTCGATGTTCGGAAATCTCGGTCGCTTCGGTGTGACCATCAGGCAGACCCACGCCAGGAACAAGGCGATCCGCGCGCTGAACAGCCTGCCGCCGCATGTCCAGAGGGACATTGGTTGGCCGGCATCGCCGCCGAACGATCCGCAAGCCGCACTTACCTCGCTGCTTCTGGGTACGCCGCGCTGATGACTTTCGCCGACAAATGCAAATTGCTCGGCAGACGCCGGGGATCTCGCATGTCCCCGGCGACCACCAGCAACCGGCTGCGTGCGGCACTCTTGCCGCGTCGCTGAGCACTGCGGCGCGGATCACACCACCGTGTAGACACAGCGTAAATCTTGACATTTTCAGCCACGGCACGATCTTCGGAGATAGTGGGGTTCTCTTAGTCGGCTTTGGCCGAAGTTCGTGTATCCGCATGCCAAGTTTGAAAAGCCACGTCGTGTCCTTCGTCCTGCGGCACAGCCGCAAGCAGGCATTTGCCAGCCCGGAGAACCTGCAGCGCTGGATCGCGGCCGCGCGCAAGACCGAGAACCACCAGCCCCCTGCCTCGCTGCACCAGCGTCTCGGCATCGAGATGCATACGGTCGATGGCTTCCCCGTCTACGAAATTGCCCCCAGGACCGGCGAGCAGAAGCGGATTCTGTATCTGCACGGCGGCGCCTATGTCTTTGAAATCACGCCCTATCATTGGCATCTGATCGCCGACATGGCGGATCGGCTCGGCTACGGCATCACCGTGCCGATCTATCCAATCGCCCCCGAACACGATTTCCACGCCATGTTCGGCATGGTTGGCGACGTCTACCGCCAGATGCTCGACGAGACGGAGGCCGAAGACATCGTGTTCATGGGCGATTCCGCCGGTGGCAACATGGCCGTGGTGCTGACCATGATGGCTGCCGAAGAGGCCTTGCCGCCGCCATCGCGCCATGTGCTGATTTCACCCGGTCTCGATATGTCGCTTTCGAACCCAAAACTCTTCGAGGCCGAACGCAATGACCCGTGGCTCGGCATTCCCGGCGGCCTGGAAGCGATCCGGATGTACAGCGCCGGCATCGACCGCAGCGACTGGCACATCAGCCCGCTCTACGGCGATCTGTCGGTGCTGCCGAAAACGCTGCTGTTGACCGGCTCGCGCGATCTTCTGACCCCCGACAATCTGATCTTCGCCGAGAAGGCGCGTGCCGTCGGCGTCGAGGTCGATGTCGTCCATGAAGAAGGCATGTTCCACGTCTGGCCGTTGATCGACATGCCGGAATCACGCCGCGCCCGCCAGCACATCGTCGCGTTTCTCAGCGAGAGCCCCTCGCCGATCAGGCAAGACACGAGAACGATATTTGAAGCGCCCTCCGCCGAGGCGGCGGAGTAGCGCTTTCTATTCAGGATCGGCCCCTGCCGGCGGATCAGAACTTGCCGGTTTCCCGGAACACTTCGAAGGTCGCGCGGATGTGGTCGGCAACCGCCTTGACCGGCGCGCTGGCGTCCGGCGCCACCACCATCGCCAGATTGTAGGTGCCGATGTCGGGCATGCCGTCCTTCGGGCAGAGTTCGACCATGTCGTTGCCCAGGAACGACTTCGGCAGCGGTGCCACGGCGAGATCGGACATGATCGCGGCGCGCTGGCCGGCCGTGTGCGCGCTCATATAGGCGATGCGATAGTTGCGGCCTTCGCGGCCAAGCGCATCGAGCGCTCCGGCGCGCCAGGCACAGCCCTCTTCCCACAGCGACACCGGCAAGGGCTCGCGCAGATGCGCTGAGCCGCCCTTGGCACCGGCCCAGACGATCGGCTCGGTCAGCAGCACCTCGGCACCGAGTGCGCTGGTCTTGTAGGAATTGGTCAAGAGGGTGATGTCGAGCGCCCGGTCGTCCATGCGCCGGCGCAAATTGCTGCTCTGGTCGATGGTGACGTCAACGGCGATCGACGGGTGCGACTGCGCGAAACGCTTCAGCACATGTGGCAGCACGCGCTCGCCGTAATCGTCCGGCGAACCAAGCCGCACCACGCCGACAATCTCGGGAATGATGAACTTCGACACCACCTCGCGGTTGATCGACAGCAGCCGGCGGGCATAGCCGAGCAGCATTTCGCCGTCGGTGGTCAGCGACACCGAGCGCGCGTCGCGCGCGAACACCGAGCGGCCGAGAATGTCCTCCAGCTTCTTGATCTGCATGGAAACGGCCGACGGCGTGCGGAACACGGCATTGGCGGCGGTGGTGAAGCTGCCGGTCTCGGCAATCGCCACGAAAGTGCGCAAAACGTCGAGATCGAGCAGTGGCAGCGGATGATTGAGCGGGGCGTTCATGGGAACTGACCTTCAATTTTTCTGATACAAAGCATCATTCCATTTCGTTTGATTGAACATCAGATTGGGAGGATAGTCAACTCCGTCGAAGCAGGCTGCTGCCATAAGCAGCCATGAAACGACCACGACACAAACCTGCAATCGACACGAAATGAAGTTGAAACAGACCCGAGGTAACCAATACGCTGCCTGGCATCCCTGCCCGGCACCAAAGGAGAATGAAATGTCTATCCTGTCGTCCCTTGGTCGCATCGCGACCGAATTCAGCGCGGCCCGCGCCCGCTACCAGACCGAACGCGCCATCCGCTCCCTGCCGATCGAACTGCAGAAGGATATCGGCTGGCCTGAGGCTTCCGACACCAAGACCAATTCACGCAATGGCGTCGGATCCTGGGCTGGAGCAAAGTAGATCGTGTGCACCAAGTGCTGAAGGCCTGCCGCGCAGCCCGCCCGGCAGGCCTTCTCCGTTTTATTTGTACTCAAATGATTTTCGGAGCCATGTCGCCAGCGCATGACGCATATGAGAAAGCCGCATAGCAGCTCCCGTTTCCAATTAATGCCTTGTAAATAATCGCAAATTTCGGGCACCTTGTCCAAATTTGTCGCAATCGATGTCGCATTTCATATCAAGCGCTTCGCTTTTGCGATTTAGTTTCTGCTTACACAAGCCTATATCAGCGCCAGCAAACGAGCTGCCCCACTCCATCAAGCGAAGGCGACCCGTCTGAGCAACAAATGGAGATGATCATGAAGCTTTTTGCACGCCTCTTTGCCCGCCGCGAAATGAACCTGACCACCGCTCTCGAGCGTCAGCGCCTCGCCAACACCATGCCCGGCCAGACCGGCGCCATGAATGCGGCGCGCCTCGGCTTCGTCGCCTGAAGATTTTTAGAGGCAGCGCATCCCTGCCGCTGCTTTAAAACTGTAACGCCGCCTGGCTCCAGCCAAGGCGGCGTTTTTGTTCTGCCCGCAGGCCGTACGCTGCCTCTCGCTTGAACAGTTGGTGCCACTTCCGGGGCTCGCTGCATGCCGATTGCCCATTTGCGACCCATGTCGCAAATTTAATCTTGTCGTAGCGGCGTAGCCGATTGACAGACATGGTTTTTCCTGATGTCGCTATGCTATTCGCGACATCCTGTTCGCGCCATGGCTGTGTGAGGTTCCCTTGAACGCCGTAAAGCATCCGATCAAGCGATCGTTTGTATTCTTCCTTGTTCCCGACTTCACCATGATCGCTTTTGCGACCGCGCTCGACCCGTTGCGCTCGGCCAACCGCATGCTCGGCTACGAGGCCTATTGCTGGCGCCTTGCCAGCATCGACGGCAAGCCTGTGCGTGCCTCGAACGGGGTCGAATGCGCGGTCAACACCTCGCTGGAGGATGAACGCAAGAAGATGGCAGGCCCCGACCGGCCCAACATGGCCATCGTCTGCAGCGGCATCAATGTCGAGCGTTACCAGAACAAGTCCGCCTTCGCCTGGCTGCGCGAGGAATACAATCGCGGCGTCGCCGTCGGCGGCCTGTGCACCGGCGCGCATATCCTCGCCGCCGCCGGCCTGTTGTCCAACAAGCGCTGCGCCATCCACTGGGAGAACCTGCCGGGCTTTTCCGAGGCGTTCCCGAAGGCCAATGTCTTTGCCGACCTCTTCGAGATCGACCAGAACATCTACACCTGCGCCGGCGGCACCGCCGCACTCGACATGATGCTGAAGCTGATCGGCGACGACTTCGACGAAAATCTCGTCAACCGGGTCTGCGAGCAGGTGCTGACCGACCGCGTGCGCAGCCCGACCGACCGCCAGCGCCTGCCGCTGCGCGCACGCCTCGGCGTCCAGAACTCGAAAGTGCTGACCATCATCGAACTGATGGAGGCAAACTTGTCCGAGCCGCTGTCGCTGATCGAGATCGCCGACCATGTCGACCTGTCGCGCCGTCAGATCGAGCGGCTGTTCCGCACCGAAATGGGCCGCTCCCCTGCTCGCTATTACCTCGAAATCCGGCTCGACCGCGCCAGGCACCTCTTGATCCAGTCGTCGATGCCGGTGGTCGAGGTGGCGGTGGCCTGCGGCTTCGTCTCGGCCTCGCATTTCTCCAAATGCTACCGCGAACTCTACGCCCGCTCGCCGCAGCAGGAGCGCGTCGACCGCAAGCAGCTGCTGGCGGCCTGATCCGATAGATCCACGGACAACAGGCGAATTGTCATGAGAGTCTCAGGCAGCAGCGCCACGCCGCCTGAAATCCAACCTCAGTAGTCGTTGCAATAGCACTCCGCCGAAGAGATGCGGTCGTTCCAGTCGCTGCCACCAAAATCGCGGATCCTGCGCCGGATCTCGATCGAACGACCCCCCATCCGAGAATCCTCATAGGCAACGAGCGTGCAGCCGCGGCGCACGATCACCGACGACACACGGTCGTTCCAGAACTGGCCGCCGCGAAAGTTTACGGAATCGTCAGGTCCCATACCGATGGACCGCCCGCGAAAATTCGCGTGCTCGAACATCATGCAGGCGGGCTCGTCATTGTATTGGGCGCTGGCGACGTCGGCAAAAAGCACGGACGCGACAGCAGTCAGGATGGCTAGACGTTTCATCTGATGTTTCCTCGGTTTTTGCCGCGGCCCCCTCCGACTGGATAGCGCGGTCCGGTCATTTTGCCAATGCTTCGGCCGCCTAATGCATGTCGCCCAAAAGTGGCCCCGGTTTGGGAGAACGACATGCATGAAAAACAAAGAGCTAAAGCGCGTCGCCCGAATCCGTTCAAACGTGACGCGCTTTAGCGGCTGTCGAACATCCAGCTGCGGTTGCGCCACATTTTCTCACCGACCAGGCAGTCGGTGGCGGACCTGTCCTGCGCCAACACCACTGGCGGATGCGCGGCTTCTTCCGCCGCCCATTGCGGCGAGGCCGGGCCAGCGAGTTCCAGCACCAGCTTGCGGCGGATGGCTTCGGGAAACTGCGTCCAGTCGTTGACCGGGATCATGAAGGCTCCGGGACCACCGATGACGCAGTCGCTGTAGTAGCGATCGAGATTATTGACGTCGTAGGCGCCGGAAAAACCGCCTCGGGTCATCAGCGGCAGGCCGTTGATGACGATGCCTTGCTTGATCAGCCCGTCGCGGGTGAGGTTGACCGGCGCGCCCTGGTTGTTGGGACCGTCGCCAGAAATATCGATGACACGCTTCGTTCCCTGGTAGCCGCTTTCGGCGAACAGATCGTAGCCGAACTCGAGCGCACCGGAGATAGAGGTGCGCCGCGCGCTGTTGGGCGGCTGGGCGGACAATTGTGCAACCACCCGCTCCGCATCGGTGCGGCTGGCGATCACCGTCCACGGCACGATGACGCGCTGCCAGGTGGTGCCGGCCCATTCGACATAGGTGACGGCGATCTTGCCGTGGGCGCCATCGGCAATGGCCTGCAGCACATTCTCGTGCGTCAAGGCGGCTGCGTAGCCGTGGCGCTGAATCTCCAGTTCCTCCGGAGACATCGACAGCGAAACGTCGACGGCCAGCACCAGTTCGACATCGACGGGCTCGTCCGCTTGGGTCGAGGGCGTCAGCCAGAGCGTCAGCGCGAACGCGGCGCAGCCTGAAAGGAAATGTCTTGCGCAGGCAAAAGCAGACATGCCGCAAGGGTAAGCGAAAACAGCCTGTTTAAAAAGAGAAAAGCCCGGCCGATGGCCAGGCTTTTGCCTTCATACCTTTTGCGCCTGTCCGGCGATCAGCTGCGCGGCTTCAGATTCTCCGGATCATAGAGCGGCTTGTAGCCGACGGCGGCGACTTCGACCGGGTATGTCTCGCCGAAATACTCAATGGTGAGCTTGCGGCCTTCCTGGGCGTACGCCCATGGCAGATAGGCGAGACCGATGTTCTTGCCGATGGTCGGCCCATAGGCCATCGAGGTGGTGAAGGACCGGCGGCCGAGGTCGTCGACCAGCGTTTCGCCGGTCTTCGGGTCCATCACCGGCATGATGCCCACGGGATAGCGGGCAACGCCTTTCGCATCGACGTTTTCGGTCATCACCAGCGTGCACAGCATCGCCGGCTGGTGCTCGCGAGCGCGGAACTCGACATGCCTGGCCTTGCCGCAAAAGTCGTTCTCCTTGACCTTCGGACGGGCGAGATCCGCTTCGAGCAGATTGTACTCGGTCAAAAGGTCGGCGTTCTGCAGGCGCAGGCTCTTCTCCATGCGGCGCGTGTTGGCATAGGTCTCGACGCCGAAGGGCATCACGCCGGTCGAGCGCAATGCGTCCCAGACGGCCAGGCCGTCCTCGTAGCGCATGTGCAGCTCCCAGCCCTGCTCGCCGACATAGGAGATGCGGAAAGCAGTGACGTCCTTGCCGCCGATCCTGACCGGCTTGATCGCCGCGAACGGGAAATTCTCAACAGAGAGCCCATCCGGATTTTCGACCACCTTCTGCAGGGTCGCTCGGGCGTTCGGACCCCAAATGCCGATGGTGACATATTTCTCGGTCACGTCGGTGATCGTAACGTCGAAACCTTTGTCCTGCGCCGTGCGGCGCATGTACTGGAAGTCGCGCGGACCGGCGTCCGCCCCGTCGATCAGACGACAGCGGTCGGGCATGCGGATGACGGTAAAGTCGGCCCGCACCATGCCTTCCTCGTCGAGGAAGTGGGTGTAGATGCCCTTGCCGATGTTGTTGTCGCCGCCGATCTTGGCCGCGCACAGCCATTCCAGCAGCGCGACATGGTCGGGACCTTCGATGTCGTACATAGCGAAATGCGACAGGTTGACGATGCCGCAATCCTCGCTCATGGCGAGGTGTTCGGCATTCGAGACCCGCCAGAAATGCCGGTTGTCCCACTCGTTCTCACGCACCGGCACCCGGTTGCCGTATTTCTCCAGCAGGTGCTCGTTGGCGGCATAACCATGGGCGCGCTCCCAGCCGCCCAGCTCCATGAAATAGCCACCGAGCTCCTTCTCGCGCTCCCAGAACGGCGATCGCCTGATGTTGCGGGCCTTGGAGAACGGCTCGCGCGGATGCACCGCTGGATTGTAGACCTTCATCGCCGTCTCGGTGCAGCGATCCCAGATGAACTGCTCCTTCGTCTGGTGCGGATAGAAGCGCGCATAGTCGATGGCGTGGTGATCGATCGCGGTGCGGCCGTCGGTCATCCAGTCGGCGATGAGCTTGCCCATGCCGGGGCCGTCCTTGACCCAGATGGCGACGGCATACCAAAGGCCCCGCACCTTCTGGCTTTCGCCCATGGACGGGCCACCGTCGGCCGTCACCTGCAGCAGGCCGTTGAAGGAATGGCTCTCGTTGTAGCCGAGTTCGCCGAGGATCGGTGTCAGCTCCATGGCGCGTTCGAGCGGCGCCAGGATCTGTTCCATGTCGAGGTCGCGCTGCGAAGGCGACAGACGCGCCTGATCCTTCTCCAGCAGGTCGCGCGGATGGCAAAGGCGCGGATTGGTCTCTTCGTAATAGCCCCATTCGATCTGCCCGCCCTCGGCGGTCTTGGGATCGCCGGTGTCGCGCATATAGGCCGAGTTGCCCTGGTCGCGCAGCAGCGGCCAGCCGATCTCCTTGCCGGTGCCGGCAAACTCGTTGTAGGGGCCAAAGAAGGTCAGCGGATGGTCGATCGGCATGACCGGCAGGTCCTCGCCGACCATTTCCGCGATCAGCCGGCCCCATATGCCGGCGCAGACGACGACATAGTCGGCCTCGATGGTGCCGCGGTCGGTGACCACGCCGGTGATGCGGCCGTCCTTGACGACAAGCGACCGGGCCGGCGTGTTGGCGAAGGATTTGAGCTTGCCCGACGCTTCCGCCTGGTCGACCAGCTTGCCGGCGACGGTCTGCGAGCGCGGAATGACGAGACCGGCATCGGGATCCCACAGGCCGCCCTGCACTATTCCTTCTTCGATGAGCGGGAATTTTTCCTTGATCTCGGCCGGTTCGATCAGCCGCGCGCGCGTGCCAAACGCCTTGGCCGAGGCGATCTTGCGCTTGATCTCCTCCATGCGGCTGTCGTCGCCGACGCGCGCGACCTCGAGACCGCCGATGCGCGCGTAATGGCCCATCTTCTCGTAGAAATCGATGGAGTAGAGCGTCGTCCAGCAGGACAGGAAATCGTGGCTGGTCGTGTAGCAGAAGTCGGAGGCGTGCGCCGTCGAGCCGATATCGGTCGGGATGCCGGATTTGTCGATGCCGACGATATCATCCCAGCCGCGTTCGATCAGATGATGGGCGATCGATGCGCCGACAATACCGCCCAGGCCGACGATGACGACCTTCGCCTTTTTCGGAAACTCTGCCATTGCCCGCGACTCCAAAGTGATAAAGCGGGCGGACTATAGGGCGGAGCGATGGGCCTGATGAAGCCTGTTTGCGACATTGGCAAAAAGCCGAGCGACCCGACGGCAGAATGCCAGGCTCAGTCCAGCCCGATCTTGCCCGGCGCCCAGTAAGCCTTGGCTTTCACGCGCGACGAGCCGACGCTATCCGTCTTCAGCAGGCGGCTCACATGCTGGATCGACTGCGCCCTCCCCGTCAGCACGAAATGCGCGCCGCCGGCGGCCAGGGAAGACACCTTCGCGGCAACCGCAGTGAGATGCCCATTGTCGGTGACGCGTTCGATCAGGCTCGCGTCGCCGACGCCAATCGCATCCAGCACCGACCGGGATTCCGCGATGTCAGTCGCTTCGAAGATACAGGTCGCGTTGAACCCCGGCATGGCGCGGAGTGCTGCCGCCAGGCCGAAAGACGTTTGATCCCCGAACAGCACCAGCGGCGCTCCAAGGCCGGAGAGATCGAGCGAGCGGCGTGGACCGAAGAAGTGGCAAGTGTCGCCCTCGCGCAGGCCACTTGCCCATCGGCTGCCGGGACCATCGCCATGCGCGAAGGCGTGCAGCCGTGTCTTGCCACGCTCCGCGTCCCAGGACATCGGCGTATAGGTTCGGGCAGTCAGGCCCGCACCCATCGATATCTGGAGCTTCTGGCCAACGGCCCAGTCGACACCCTTGAGTGCCTCGCCTTCAAGATCGACCAGGCGGAAATGCTCCGAGAGAGCCTCCACGGCGACGACGCGCGCGGGACGCATCAGCCAGCGCAACAAGGTTCGCGTGACATAGCCTGGCTGGGGCGCGGGCGTGGCGGCCTGGAAACGGTGGGCGGGATCGGTCAAAGCTTCACTCCGTTGGAGAGGTCTTGCCAGCATATCGGCACCATGGGCCGGCGGGACCGACCCCGATTGGACGTCAATAGAAGTAGCCCTTGCTGACCGTTTCCAATCCTTTCCTCAAAAGATCGGAAGCACCGGAAACCGACAGTGCCGCACTCGCCAGTTCGGCCCCAAGGCCTTTATCGCGATTGCACGCGATGTGCTCGGCGAACGGCTTGGCCGTCTCGATGCCGTGGGCCGCCGCTTTGCCGGGCCAGAAGTTGAGGCGCTGGAGCGTCGGGCTCTCACCGGTCTTGACGGCAGTATCCTCGATGATGGCGACCAGCGATGACGTCTCATCCTGGAAGACGAATTGTGCCCATACCGCCTGATCGGCCGATATACGGGCGTTGCCCAACACACGAGTTACCTCAGCCGACCCCAGGACCATCAGCATGGCAGCGACCTGAGGCTGCGGAAGAAAGTGGCCGGTGACACGATCGCCCTGACGGTCGTCGAAACAAATCCCGCCGGTCTCGATCCGCGCCAGCATGCCGGCCGGATCGTCCTTTGGACTGAGCTCGACACGGCCCCACCCATCGACGGTCGCCAGCGCCATGAAGCGACTGGCGGCGGCGAATGCGCAAACGCCATGAGGCGCCAGCATCTCAAGCAGGGCCGCCCAGTATTCGGCGCGGATCAACGCCTTGCCGCAATGACCATAGCATTCCTCAACGGCAATGCGGATCTCGCCGTCGCGAACCTCCATCACCGTGCCGTTGACACGCATCGTCTCACCGATGCAAGGCAGCAGGAACAGCGAACCGAAGCCCTGGCCAGGCTGCGCCAATGCCGGATCATCGAGCCGCGCGATCGGCAGTCGAAGTTCGTACCTATCGGCGCTGGCAAAACCAGCCTCGCCACCGCCAATGGTGACATTGAGCCCGGAACTGTCTCCAAACGCGGCGAACACCAGCGGCGATGCCGCAATCCAGCGCAGCGCGTCCTCGTCGAGGTGACCGACAACCCTGAAGTTCGTCGGCGGCAGGGTCGCGGCCACGGTCGCTTTCAACAGGGCGGCGGTATCGATCGGCTTGTTCATTGCAACACTCCGCGTTTGGGCGGGACGCGCTGGTTGTCGACGTTCACGACCTCGTTGCCACCCTTCATGATCTCCTAACGGGCTCCGTACTGGCATTTCCCCTGGGTTCGAGGGTAATCACTACGGCTTTGGGCGGTTGGCGACATCGGGCAAATATGACAAAATGTTTGGAGATCCTGCCAATGTGGAAGACTGAAGGACCCACATGCCTATTCTGGATGCGCATCCCAAACCTGCCGATTTTCCCGATCCGGACGATGTGCCTCGGCCGGTTGTGGTCTATGGCTTGACGCTGGCGACCGGTGTCATCGAGCTCGGCCATCACGCGCACCGCAAGGCCCAGTTGCTGCTCACACTGCGTGGCGTCTTCACATGTGAGGTGGAGAGCGGGCTGTGGCTGGTGCCGCCGCACTGCGCGATCTGGATGCCCGGTGGTGCCGTGCACGCTATCAAGGCGTCCGGGCCGATCGAGGGTTACAACGTCTTCATCAATCCAACGGTGGCGGCTGCGTTACCGGCCACCTGCTGTACACTGTCCGTCTCGCCGTTGCTGCGCGAATTGCTGATCCGGGCAGCAAGCTTTCCCCTGGACTATCCCGAAGGTGGCCGGGAATCGCACCTGGGCACGCTGCTGCTTGACGAGATCGCTGCGGCTCCGGTCGAGCATCTGCACCTGCCGATGCCGAGGGACGAGCGGCTGCGCCGTGTCGTCGAGGCGATGATGGCCGATCCCGCCGATCGCGGCACGATGGAGAGTTGGGCCAGGCGGGCCGGGCTCAGCGAGCGGACGTTTGCGCGCGTTCTGGCGCGCGAGACCGGAATGAGCTTCGGCCGCTGGCGCCAGCAACTGACGATCATGCTCGCACTGCAATGGATGGCCGCCGGCGCTTCGATCCAGAGCGTGGCGCTGGACCTTGGTTATGAAAGCGCGGGCAGCTTCGTGACGATGTTCCGAAAGGCGTTCGGCACGTCACCGGGCCGCTACATGGCCGAACGGCGCGGAACAGCAACAGCGGACGACGCGTGAACCAACGATATAGCCTTGGACCGTCAGCTCAGGCGAAGGCCCAGATGTCCTCGGCCTGGAAGCCGACCTGATAGCCTGAGGTCTTCAGCTTGACCACGACCTGGCCGATCTCGGCCGCCGGCAGCGCGCCGATCTCGACCTTGATCATGCCGGGACGGTAGCGCTTGAGGTCGAGCTGTTCGAAGACGATCCAGTCGGCGCCCTCGCAATCGACGAGGAAGGCGTCGATATGGGTGATGCCGTTGCGGTCGAGCAGCGTCTGCAAGGTCTCGGATGGCACCTCGATGTCCCTGAGATGCGGTGCGAACTTGTTGAAGTTGGTGTCGGCCTCGCCCCAGGCATTCTTGCCCGACATCAAATTGGTGTCGGTGACCGACGAGCAGCCGATGAACTCGATGGGCAGCGTGCCGGCCTCGAGCGCGGCGGCATCGAAGGTGTGGACGGTGATCGTGCCCTTGGCCTTCGTCACCGCCACCGGCTCGATGATGAACCGGCTGGTGTCGGGGTAGTTGGCGCGCAGCCGTTTCTGATTGTACGGGATCGGCTCGACCAGCATGGCGCGTGCCCCAGCTATGCGGTGCAGCCACGGCGTGACATCGTCGAACAGCGCCCCGTCACAAGCGCCGACATTGACCATCTGGAACGGTCGCCCGGCGCCGCCAAAGCGCGCCTTCAGCGCCGCCTTGGCCAGGAACTTCGTGCCGCGCAGCGACGGACCGCGATCGAGAACGCCCTTCGGAAGAGCGAGCGACAGGGCAATGCGCGCCAGGCTGGATAGCGACCTCATGACTTGTCTCCGGGAATGATTGGCAAGGCGGCGCGATTCTGACCACGCCCCACTGCTGCCCACAGCGCCATGAACGGCGTCGCCAGCAGCAGGAATGGCGGGATCAGATGGGGGAAATAGATGCGCGTGTCGTGGATCGGGAAGACGCTGAACTTCGCCAGCGCGCCAAGCACCAGTGCTGCAAACAGGATGCCGGCGCGGCGATCGAGGCGGAAGCCGGCGCGGGCGGCAGCAAACCAGCCGGCCAGTGCCAGCACCGACACGCCGACCCAGCTGTTCAGGCTGACGGCGCGCAGCAGTGAGGCTGCAAAGGCCCTGAGATAAGCGACCACCGAGAATGGCGGTTCGAACCCGTCCATATTGTAGTGCTGCTCGATGCTGGAGAACCACAGATGCGGCCACCAGCCAGGATGATGCGCCCAGTGCGAGATGGCAAAATAGGCGACGAAGGATGCGGCAAAACCGGCCAGCGCGCCCCATGCCTTCTGCCGGAACGCAACCAGCAGCACAGCGAAAATGGCAAGGAAAACAATGTTGTCCGGCCGCACCATGAAGGCGAGGGAGAGCAGGATCGCGGTCGCCGCCTCGCGGCCGCGGACATAGGCATAGAGCCCCCCGAGCAGCAGCGCTGAAGTGAGCAGATCAGGCGTCGAGGCGCGCGCCGCATCGCCGAAATCGGCCATGATCAGCACCGCGCCGACCAAAGGCGCCAAGGCCAGCGCCCCCTCGGAGCGCAGCCACAGCAGCGTGATCGCGCCAAACAGCAGAACCGAGAACACTGAGACCAGGCGCATCGCCTCGACCGGCGACATCACCGCGCTCATCGTCGACAGGATCTCGGCATAGAGGAACTTGATCCGGTACATGCCGAGCAGCGAATGGAAATCGGCGGCATTCTCCGTCATGTGGCTGCGGAAGCCGCCGCCATCATCGGTCAGTGCCTTGTAGTCGCCAGCTGAAACGCCTGATTTGACGGTGTTGTAGGCATAGTCGTGCAGGGCCTGGGCATCGGGATAAGTGCCTTCCTCTGATATGGCGAGATAGGGCAGCATGTCCCAGTTGGCGTCCGGCAACACCCAGGCGGTGAACGCTGTAAAAAAGATGTAGAGCGCGAAGGCCGCCGCGCCGATCGGTGCTGCCAGCCGCGCATAGGTCCCCTCACCCCACGCCAAGCCGGTCTCGGTGAGCCGGTCGAGTGGGTTTTTCGCAGCGGGCGACTTGGTCAGCATGGTTCTTGCTCGGCGACCCTCGCTTTAACGGACCTGGCTTTTGACGAAATCCTTGACGATCGACACGATGCCGCGCGACAGCAGGCTGTCGAAGGCATCGACGAAGCGGTCGACATGCTCGCGCTGGCAGATCAGCGGCGGCTCGAGCCGGATGACGTTGCGGTTGTATTCGGTGAAGGCGACGAGCACGTCGTAATCGCGCAACAGCAGCGCCCCGACGAAGCCCGACAGCGAACCCTTCAGCTTGTCGTCGAGAACGCTGACGATTGGCCGCAGCACCATCGGCAAGGTCTGCGAGAAATCGTGGAACTCCACGCCGATCATAAAACCCTTGCCGCGCACATCCTTGATGATCTTCGGGTATTTTTCCCTGAGCGCCTGCAGCCGCTGCAGCAGATAGTCGCCGGTGACGGCGGCATTGTCGATCAACCCCTCGTCATAGAGCACGTTGAGCCCCTCGATCGCGGTGACGCAGGCCTCGCCCATGCCGCCGAAGGTCGCCATGGCATGGATCATCGCCGTCTTCGGCGTGCCATAGGCCTTCATGTAGACTTCGCGCCGGGCAATCATGGCGCCCACAGCCGCCTTGCCGGCGCCGAGCGACTTGGCCAGCGCCGTCACGTCGGGAATGACGCCGTAATGCTCGAAGGCATAGAAGCGACCCGAACGGCCATAACCGCACTGCACTTCGTCAGCGACCCACAGCACGCCATGCTGGTCGCACAGCGCCCGCAGCTTCTGCCAATATTCGGTCGGCGCCTGGATGATACCGCCGCCGCCCTGGATGGTCTCGAGCACGATGACGCCGACCTCCGGGTCGGAGCGGAACAGCCGCTCGACCGCTTCGATGTCGGCGAAGGGGATGCGGACCGTATTGTCCGCCACCTTGAAGTCGGCGCGGTAGAGCTGTCCGTCGGTGATGCCCAGCACACCCTTGGTCTTGCCGTGGAAGGAATTCTCGGCATAGACGATCTTCGGCCGCTTCGGGCCGGCGGCGCGCTCGGCGAGCTTCACCGCCGCTTCCATGGCTTCGGAGCCGGACGAACCCAGGAACACCATGTCGAGATCGCCGGGCGAGCATTTCGCGATGTTGTGCGCCAGAGCCGCCGCATATTGCGACATGAAGGCGATGGCGATTTCCTGGCGCTTCTCCTCCTGGAATTTCTTGCGTGCTTCCAGAATGCGCGGATGGTTGTGGCCGAAGGCCAGCGAACCGAAGCCACCGAAGAAATCGAGGATCTTGCGGCCATTCTGGTCGATATAGAACATGCCTTCGGCGCGCTCGATCTTGATCTTGTGGAAGCCGAGCAGCTTCATGAAATGCAGCTGGCCGGGGTTGAGATGCGCCTTGAACAGGTCGGTCATGCGGGCGACATCCATCGCCTTGGCCTGCTCGACGCTGATCAGGTCGGGCTTGGCGATGGTTGCGGGCGACAGCGACGGCGCGCTGACCATGGTGCGCACGTTCGTCTTTTCGGGCTTGGCCATGACGGTCATTTCAATCTCCTGTCTGCACGCACGACCAGGATCGGGCGCGACGAAAGCTGTTTTGCGAGCCGCTATTCGGCGGGCACATGTTTGGTGGCGACAGCGTGTCCGGCCTTCTTGGCGCGGTACTCGCTGTAGGCGGCGATCAGCATGTCCTCGTCGCGATATTGCGGCACCCAGCCGAGCTGACGCCCGGCCTTGGACACGTCGAGCACGCACTCCTCGTCGGCGATGAGATATTGCTCCGGATCCATGATCGGCATGTTCATGAGGTCGAGCAGGTCGAGCGTGCGCTTGACCGCCCAGCCCGGTGTCGGGATCAGGATCGATTTCGAGCCAGCATGCCTGATCAGGTCGCCGAGCAGTTTCTTCACCGGCGGCGGGTTGAGCGAGCCTAGATTGTAGGCTTCGTTCGGCACGCCGGCTTTCCAGGCCGCGCGGGCAGCTTCCGCACAATCGAAAACGGAAATGAACTGATAGGGGTTCCTGCCCGAACCGATCATCGGCACGGGAAGATTCCAGTCGATCAGCTTGAAGAGTTTTTCCAGGATGCCGAGCCGGCCGGGACCGATGATCAGGCGCGGGCGAAACAGTGAGATCGACATGCCGCGCTTGCGCCATTCGGCGGCCAGTTCCTCGGTCTTCTGCTTCGACCAGCCATATTCACCGAGCGGCGCGACCGGATGCTCCTCGGTCATCGGCTGGGTGACCGTGTGGCCGTAGATCATGTCGGTCGTGTAATGGACGAGCTTGGCTGCGCCGGCTCTGTCCATGGCCTGCATGATGTGCTCGGTGCCGTGGAAATTGACCGGGAAGAAGAAGTCGTGCCGCTTGGCGCGGACCTGGATCGGCGACAGCATCTTGGCCGACAGATTGTAGACCATGTCGTCGGCTTTGAGCCCAACCGCGGCGACCGAGGCCGGATCTGCGACGTCACACTGGATAAAGCGGACATTGCGGTAATGCGGCAGGTCGCTCTTGACGATGTCTGCGACGACGACCTCTTCACCATCGGCGACAAGCTTCGGGGCAAGATGGCGGCCGACGAAACCGTCGCCGCCGAAAATCACATGTCTCATCGAACAGTCTCGTTTGCTTGGATCTTGTCGGGCGTGATGGAAGCCGTCTGGTCTTCATGCCCTTGCCCACCCAAATCGCGGCCACTTTGGGCGATCAACACGGTTCCGACGCAGATGAAGGCGATGCCGGCGATGCGCCAGCCATTGAGGTCCTCGCGGAAGACGAAATAGGCGAAGATGGCAACGGCGACATAGGCGAGGCTGAGGAACGGATAGGCGAAGGAAAGCTCGACCTTGGACAGCACATAGAGATGCGAGGCCATCGAGATGACAAAGGTGCAGAGGCCCAGGAACACCCACGGGCTGAAGACGACCTGCAACAGTTTGACGAGCGGATTGACGCCCTCGAACGAGATCGGCCCAAGCGACATCATGCCTTGCTTCAGCATCAGCTGTGCAGCAGCATTGGTCATGACGGTAAAGAGAATGAAGACGATGTATTTCATGTGTTCCAAGCCACCCCTTCACGCTTCCTATTACAAACCCGCAAACATTTCGTGAAGCCACAAGAATGTTTTGAGTGAATCGTTGTTTTAACGATTCGGTAACCAAGAATTACTCGAGTTTTATCTATTCCGCCGCTTCGACCGCATCTCGCCGCATGTCCAGCTTCCTTGCCGTCCGCGCCCAAAAGCTCGACAGGAAGGCGGGATCGCGCAGTGCCTCCAGCCGCGGCCATTCGGGAAAGGACGAAGCGAAGATGTCGGCGCCCATGCGAGCGTCCTTGTAGGGATTGACCGCGCCGCCGGCCTCGACCGTGATGCGATCGAGTTCCCGCAACAAGGCGAGCGTCGCGGCCCCCCTGTTGGGAAAATCCAGCGTCAGCGTGTAGCCGGGACGCGGGAACGACAGCAGCGCCGGCGAGCGGATGGAGCCGAAGCGTTTCAGCACGGTGAGGAACGAGCCCTGCCCGGCTTGCCTTGCAGCCGCCAGCAGTGCCGGCACGGCCTCGCGCGCCGCCTCTTCCGGCACCACGCTCTGGTGCTGGAAAAGCCCTTTTGGCCCGTAAAGCCGGTTCCAGTCGCGCACGCCATCGAGCGGGAAGAAGAAGCCCTGGTAACCGGTCTGGCGCGGCGTCGTCGAGCGCCCTTTCTTCCACCTGTAAGCGGCGTTGAAGGCGGCCAGGAACGGCCGGTTGAGCACATTGAACGGCGGCTGCACCGGTACCGAGAGATTGCCGCCGGCGCGCGAGGCGGCATGCGAGCCGTGCTCGGCGTGATTGCCTGACAACAGCAACCCGCGACCGCTGTTGCGGCCACCCGCAAGCTGGTCGATCCAGGCGACCGCGTACTCATTGGCCTGATCGGCCGCCGCGGCGAGGTCGAAGAATTCGCCAAGGTCGCGAAACGGCGTCGCCTTTTCGATGATGTCGAGGGAAGGAACACGCATCAACCGGATCGAAGCCGACAGGATGAGGCCGGTCAGCCCCATGCCGCCGATGGTCGCCGCAAACAGCCGCGCATTGTCTGTCGCCGAGCAGCGGTGGGTCTTTCCGTCGGACCTGAGCAGCATGAAGCTCTCGACATGGCAGCCGAAGGTGCCGCGCCGATGATGGTTCTTGCCATGCACGTCATTGGCGATGGCGCCGCCGAGCGTGACGAATTGGGTGCCTGGTACAACGGCGGGGAAGAAGCCGTAAGGGGCAGCGTGGGCGATGATGTCGGACAACAGCACGCCGGCATCCGCCTCGAGAACACCGGTTTCGGCGTTGAAGGCGCGGATCCGGTTCAGCGACCGCATATCGACGACCGCGCCGGCCTGGTTCTGGCAGGAATCGCCGTAGGAGCGGCCATTGCCATAGGCAAGCAGCGACGCTGGCTTGGCCTGACCGCCCTTCAGCAGCATGATCGCCTCATCAGCACCGATGGCGCGCGGCGCCGGCGGTGTGGCAAGGCCAAAGCTCGGGAATCGCTCCGTGGCCATGCCTACCAGCCCCCGAGGACCAGCATCACCGCGCCGATCAGCACCACGATCTGGCTGCGCCAGTCGCGAATGATGAAGACGACCGGGTCGTCATGCATCTCGTCGCGGCGCGCCAGGATCCAGACGCGCATGGTGAGGTAAAGCACGATCGGCGCCAGCGGCCAGATCAGCCACGGATGCGGATAGAGTTCGCGCACCGCGACACTGTCCATGTAGAGCGCCAGCACCAGCGCCGAGGAGAAGGCCGAGGCCATGCCGGCCTGGGCGACGATCTCCTGGTCTTCGGTGCGATAGCCGCGGCCGGCAATGCGCTCGCCGGGCGGAATGGCGGTGGTGCGCAGTTCGACGAAGCGCTTCACAAGTGCCAGCGACAGGAAGAAGAAGATCGAGAAGGCCAGCAGCCAGAACGAGACATCGACGCCGGTCGCCGCCGCACCGGCCAGAACGCGGATCGTGTAGAGGCCGGCGAGCGTCAGCACGTCGACCAGCAGCATGCGCTTGAACGACAGCGAATAGGCCGTGGTGACGACCATGTAGCCGCCGAGCACAGCCAGGAATTCGGGCGACAGAAACAGCCCGGTGCCGATGCCGACCGCCAGAAGCACCGCGATCGCGCCAAGCCCGAACGGGATCGACAGCGCACCGCTGGCGAACGGCCTGTTGCGCTTGGTGAGGTGTTTGCGGTCGAGCGCGAGGTCGAAGAAATCATTGAGGATGTAGATGGCCGACGCCACCGCGCTGAACGAGACGAACGCCAGCAGGCATTCCCAGATCATGTCGGTGTTGAAGTATTCGTGCGAGAGCACCATCGGCACTGCGATCAGCGAATTCTTCAGCCATTGATGCACGCGCAGCATCTTGACGATGGTCCGCAAAGTCGGCTTCGGCACCGGCATCGTCTCGGCGCCGTGTGCGGCTTGCCAGCGCGCGGCATGGCGGTCGGGCGCGACGACAATCGCGTTGCGCGCGGCGTCGAAGACCTGCAGGTCATGGCGGCTGTTGCCGGCGTAGTCGAAGCCACCGTCGCCATAGGCCGCGATCAGCGATGCGCGCTTCCTGCCCGAGGTGAGATTGGAGAGACCATCGGTGGCCAGCACCCGGTCGAAAATGCCGAGATGGGCTGATATGGCGTCTGCGAACTTGCGCGGCGTACCGGTCGCCAGCACGATCTTGCGGCCCTCCGCGTGCTCGGTACGGAGGCGGCAAAGCAGCACCTCGCGATAGGGCAGCGATGCCGGATCGATGTCGATGCGCTGCGCGATCGCCTGCTTCAGCCGCGCCGGCCCGCCGGCGGCCCAGAACGGCACGAGAAAGATATAGAGCGGGTTCTTCTTGAGAAGGATGAACAGCCCTTCCCACAACAGGTCGGTCGCGATCAGCGTGCCATCGAGATCGACCGCAAGCGGTATTGCGTTCCTGTCCGACCGCGCATCCATGTCCGTCCTGCCCTGCCAGCGTATGATCCGCAGAACGGATCTCGTTGCGCGCCGCGTTTCGGCGTCTTGAAGCTGGTATAGCCGGGAACGGCATAGCGAACGTTAAAACGCCCGGTTGTAGACGGCTGCCGCGGCGGTATTTCCGGCGTCATTGTTAAAGAATCGGTACCGGAAACGATAAAAGGCCGAGCAAATGCCCGGCCTTTCCAATCATGCCGTCAAGATTACTTGATGCGGGCGACGCCACCCGAGATTTCGACGGTTTCCGAACCGGTCAGGGCCTCGAGGTCGCCGTTCGGCAAGGTGACGAAACAGCCATTCGGGCAGAACTCAACCGTTTCGCCACCGGCCAGCGCGAGGTCGGTCTTGCTGCCGCCCTCGGTCACGACCAGCGTGCGGGTCTCGGCGTCCTTGTTGACCGCGCTCGCGGCATGGGCCGAGCCGATGGCGGCGACCAGGGCGACGGCAGCGACGAGAGACTTCCACATGGTGCAATATCGGTGTTCCCACCGCCTCTGTTGCATTTCGCAAGGCATTCTCGCCTTTGCATGGGAGCTTATATGAGATGGAAGCTGAACCGCAACTGAATGCCGCATTCATGCCGCAATTGGCTTTCGGGGATTGAGACCCACGGATTCCAGCCTAATCCGGATCGGGCTTCTTGGTCTTGCGGGACTTGGCCAGGCGATTCTTCTCTGCCTCGACTTCGGCCTTCACCTGTTCCTGTTCGGCGAAGTCGGCCTCGATCTTGTCGTCGTCGGTCGGCCAGGCCTTGGGCTTGTGCACCTCGACCACGGCGCGCGGCGTCGAGGGAATCTCGATGTGCTCGCCACTGAATTTTTCAAGCACCGCAAAACGGATGTCGTTCTGCGCGACGTTGCCGTTCATCACATCGGCCAGGAACACGCGGATCTCGAATTCGAGCGCTGCCGTACCGAAATTGGAAAACAGCACGAAGGGCTCTGGGTTCTTCAACACCAGCGGATGGCCGCGTGCGATCTCCAGCAGGATGGCATGAACCTGCTTGACGTCGCTGCCATAGGCGACGCCGACCTTGATGTCGACGCGGCCGAGCTTGTTGCGGTGCGTCCAGTTGCCGACGGCGTTGTTGATCAGGTTCGAATTGGGCAGGATCACCGACTGCCGTTGGAAGGTCTCGATTTCGGTGGCGCGCACGCTGATCTTCTTGACCGTTCCGCTGACATCGCCGGCGACGATCCAGTCGCCGACCTTGAACGGCCGCTCGGCCAAAAGGATCAGGCCGGAGACGAAATTGGACACCACATTCTGCAGGCCAAAACCGATACCGAGGGAAAGAGCACCGGCGACCAGCGCCAGACTGGACAGGTCGATGCCTGCCGCCGATATGCCGACGAGTGCCGCAAGCGCGACGCCGGCATAGCCGACCGCCAACCGGATCGAGTTGCGCACTCCGGTATCGACCTTGCCGCGCGCCATCACCGAACCGTCGAGCCAGCCCTGGAACCAGCGCGTCAGGAAATAACCGATGACGAAGACGATGACGCCGGAGAGGATGCCGGTGACCGAAATCGTCACCGACCCGATATTGATCCCCGTCGCCAGCTTGTAGGCCCAGGCCTGGATGTCGCCGGGCTGGAAGCCCCACATCAGCAGGATCAGCGGCAGGAACACGAGCACGATCATCAGATTTATGGCGACGCTGACGACGAGGCCGAGTTGATCGAGCGCAGCGTCTTCGTAACTCGAATTGGCCGACAGCCAGCGTCCGACGGAGGTGTCGGCGAACGCGCCCTCCTCGCCGATCGCCCGCGCCGACAGGAAGCCGATATAGGCGGTGATCAGCGCGGTGCCGGTAACGACGACCTGTATTGAAACGAACAGGGCAAGGCCGATATAGCCGAGCAGCGCAGCAACGATGGTGAACAGGCCAAGCGCAAGCGATGTGTAGCGCAGCCATGCCGGCCACGGCCGCCAGCTTCCGTCACGCGCCTTGAATGGCCTCAGCATCGCCATCAGGATCAGGATGACGCCGACGATGATGGTGGCGCCGAAGCTGCGGGCGATGGTCAGTGACAGCGGCGAGCCCATCTTGTCGTTGACGATCGAGAGGAAATAGTTGACGCCGATGACCACGGCCATGGCGGTCGTCAGCCGCACCAGCCAGCGCGCCGGACCGGTTTCGACGGGAATGAGCCGCCAGTTCGGCAGCCGCGGCTCGAGCGCCGCATTGGTCAGCCGGTTGACGCAGAACACCACCGCGATGACGGCCGCCAGCGCATTCAGAAAGACGCCGATGTCGCCACGCAACACATTGTAATAGTTGAAAAAGAACACCGTGGAGGCCAGGAACACGCTGACCGCCAGAGACGGCAGCAATGTCGACCAGAAGGCCACCGACAAGCGGCTGAGATAGGACGGCTCCTCGACCCTCGGATTGGCTTCGAATATGCGTCCGAATAGGCGCCGACCGCCGACCAGCAGCACCAGCGCCAGGCCGAGCGCCACGAAGGTCGCTGCAAGGATGGCCTGGAACTTGAATTTGAAGGCGAAGACCAGCCAGGACGAAACCGCCTTGTACAGATTGGTGTATTCGTTCTGGGCGTCGGAAAAAACCTGCGGACTCAGCGCGTCGGACAGCACGTAGCGCTTGGTGAGCAAATTGCGGAACAGTTCGCTGCGCATGTTGCCGATCTTGTCGATCAGCCCGTTGATGCGGATCGAAAGCGTTTGCGCCACGGCGATGACCGAGTTGATTTCCGCCTTTTCCGACACCAGCGCTTGGCGTTCGCCACTGACGATGTCGGGCTCCGGCGGCTGGCCGGCGGCGGGCGCAGCGCCAAGTTGCTCAAGCCGGCTGTTGATCTCGCCAAGGCGGGTGCGGAAGGCCAGCGCGCTGTTCAGCGATTGGTGTGACAGTTCCTCCAACTGCAAGCGGATATCGACGAGGCTGCCGTCGTCCTCGGCGTCCTGCTGGATCTGCTTCTCGAAATTGTCGGTCTTGGTCGTCAAATCCTGGAGGATCTTCTGCTGGTCGGCGATCAGCCCGGCAGGTGCCTGACCGAGGCCTTGCGCCGACGCGTCGAATGACGGTGGCGCCGAAACGACAAGCGCGAGGAGCAAAATGAGACGAAGCAATCGGAAAAGCATGATTTGTTGGCGACTCATGGACGGCAAAGGCAATTTGAAAAGCCTGTCCTTGATAAAGACGGCCATATCATGGGGCAAGCCGTCGCATCGATCACTCACCCCCTGATCGCTGGGCCTCTCCGATCAAGTCCAGGCGTCGGCCAGTCGAAAGGCAATGGCGCAATATTGGCTTTGCGGATGCGGCCTGCTCTATAGTCTGCCGCATCGCCCGAACCGGATGACAATGATGGCAGAGTACTCGGCCTTTTCGCTGCTCGCGAACGCGCTCAAGGGAAACAAGGACTGGAAGCCGGCCTGGCGCAAGCCGGATCCGAAGGCGTCCTATGATGTCATCATCATCGGCGGCGGCGGTCATGGGCTGGCGACCGCCTATTATCTTGCCAAGGAACACGGCATCACCAATGTCGCCGTTGTGGAAAAGGGCTGGCTCGGCTCCGGCAATGTCGGCCGCAACACGACGGCCGTGCGCTCGAACTACCTGCTGCCGGCCAACACCCGGTTCTACGAACATTCGATGAAGCTGTGGGAGAACCTCTCGCACGAACTCAATTACAACGTCATGTTCTCGCAGCGCGGCTGCCTGAACCTGGCGCACACGCCGGCCCAGTTCGACGACTATGCCAGGCGTGGCAACGCCATGCGCCATCTCGGCGTCGACGCCGAACTGATGACGCCCGCCCAAATCAAACGTCTGATCCCCGCGCTCGATATCTCCGACAACGCACGCTTTCCGGTGGTCGGCGGCCTGATGCAACGGCGCGCCGGCACCGCCCGCCACGATGCGGTGGCCTGGGGCTATGCGCGCGGCGCCGACCGTCGCGGCGTCGACATCATCGAGAATTGCGAGGTCACCGGCTTCCTGCGCGACGGCGACCGCATATCAGGCGTGTCCACCTCGCGCGGCGACATCCGCGCCAAGAAGGTGGCCGTTGCGGTCGCCGGCAGCACCGGACGCGTCATGCGGCTGGCCGGCATCGAGACGATGCCGATCGAGAGCCACGTGCTGCAGGCCTTCGTCACCGAATCACTGAAGCCCTTCATCGACACCGTCGTGACCTTCGGCATGGGCCATTTCTACATGTCGCAGTCGGACAAGGGCGGCCTCATCTATGGCGGCGACATCGACGGCTACAACAGCTATGCCCAGCGCGGCAATTTGCCGATCGTCGACGAAGTGATGAGCGAGATGCTGGCGCTGTTTCCGGGGCTTGCGCGCGTGCGCATGCTGCGCTCCTGGGGTGGCGTCTGCGACATGTCGATGGACGGCTCGCCGATCATCACCACCGGTCCCCTGCCCGGCATGTATCTCAACTGCGGCTGGTGCTATGGCGGCTTCAAGGCGACGCCGGCTTCCGGCTGGTGCTTTGCCTGGACCATCGCCAAGGACCAGCCGCACGACCTCAACGCCCCCTTCACGCTCGACCGCTTCCACCGTGGCCTGGTGATCGACGACAAGGGCCAGGGTGCAAACCCCAGGCTGCATTAGGCATTAGGTAGAATCCAATGTTGATCACTTGCCCTTATTGCGGCCCGCGCGACGTCATCGAGTTCACCTATCAGGGGGACGGCAATCGCGAGCGTCCCGACCCCGCCTCGCAGAATTTCGAGGCGTGGAACGCTTATGTCTACGACCGGCTGAACCCGGCCGGCGATCACAACGAGATATGGCAGCATTCCGGCGGTTGCCGCATGCATCTGCGGGTCGTGCGCAACACGCTGACGCATGAGATTTCCAGCGTTGCCTTCATACGGGGTGATCACGGGCGCGATCATGGCTCGGCCGCGCGCCCCAAGGCGGAGGACAAGTCATGAGCCCGCGCCGCACCGATACTGGCGGCCGCATCGATCGGCTGAAAACCATCCGCTTCACCTTCGATGGCGCGCCCTACACCGGCCATGCCGGCGATACGCTGGCGTCAGCCCTGCTGGCCAAGGGCGTGACGCTTTACGGACGTTCGTTCAAATACCACCGCCCGCGCGGCCTGCTGACCGCAGGCGTTGAGGAGCCCAACGCCCTGGTGACGGTGCTGAAGGGCGAGGTCCGCGAGCCCAACATTCCGGCGACCATGGTCGAGATCCATGACGGGCTTGTCGCCATCAGCCAGAACCGTTTTCCCTCGCTGGCCTGGGACATCAACGCGGTCAACCAGCTCGGCGGCAAGATCCTGTCGGCCGGCTTCTACTACAAGACCTTCATGGGACCTGTGTTCGGTCCGCTCAAAGGCACGCGCTTCTGGATGTTCTGCGAGCATTTCATCCGCCGCGCCGCCGGTCTCGGCAGCGCCGGATCGGCGAAGGACCCGGCCCGCTACGAACGCATGAACGCCTTTTGCGACGTGCTGGTGGTCGGCTCCGGGCCGGCCGGGCTGATGGCCGCCAAGGCCGCCGCCGATCAGGGCGCGCGCGTCATGCTGGCCGATCTCGAGCCGCGTTTCGGCGGCTCGGCCAACTGGTCGGATGAAACGATCGATGGCGCGCCGGCCACCGATTGGGCCCGCCGCATCGTCGCCCAGCTCGAAGGCCGCGACAATGTCCGCCTTCTGCCGCGCACCACGGTGTGGGGCTATTACGACAACAACACGCTTGCCGCGCTCGAACGGGTCAGCGACCACAAGGAACAGCCAAGCAAAGGCGAGCCGCGCCATCGCTACTGGGCGATCCGCGCTAAATCCGTGGTCCTGGCCACCGGGGCTTTTGAGCGCCCGCTCGTCTTCCCGGGCAATGACCGGCCAGGCGTGATGCTGGCGCATGCGGCCGAGCGCTATGCCAACGAATTCGGCGTGCTGCCGGGCGAGCGGATCGCGCTGTTCACCAACAATGACAGCGCCTATCGCGCTGCCATCGCCTTGAAAAAGGCCGGCGCCGCGGTCGTCGCCATCGCCGATATCAGGCCGGAACTTTCGCCGGAGATGCGCAAGCTGGCCGCGCAAGCCGAGGCCGAGATCTTCGCCGGCCATGCCGTGGTCGCCACCGAGGGCAGCAAGGCGCTGTCCGGCCTCAAGCTGCAACGCTTCGACATGACCAATGGCGCGCTGATCGGTGATGCACGCAGCATCCATGCCGATTGCCTGCTGATGTCGGGCGGCTGGTCGCCGACCATCCATCTGGCCAGCCAGGCCGGCGCCAAGGCGGAATGGAATGCCGCGCGGCAGGCCTTCCTGCCGCCGAAACCAACGCAGCAATGGATCGGCGCCGGCGCCTTCACCGGCAGTTTTTCGACGCTCGAAGCGCTCGCCGAAGGACGCGCCGCCGGTCTGGCTGCGGCCGGTGGACAGAGCACGCCTTCTGTATTGCCGGTGGTAGAAGCCGTGCCCGGCGATCCCGATCCCGCCCCGGTGTTCGAGATCAGGGCCAAGGGCAAGAGCTTTGTCGATTTCCAGCACGACGTGACAGCCGAGGACGTCCGGCTGGCGCATCGCGAAGGCTTCGTCTCGGTCGAGCATCTGAAACGCTACACCACGCTCGGCATGGCGACCGACCAGGGCAAGAGCTCCAACGTCCCTGGCCTTGCCATCATGGCCGAAGCGCTGGGCAAGCCGATCCCCGAGGTCGGCACGACGCGCTTCCGGCCGCCCTTCGCGCCGGTGTCGATCGGCTCGCTGGCGGCGGAACGCTTCGGCGACCTGAAGCCCGAACGGCTGACGCCGATGCATGACTGGCATCTAGCCAATGGCGCGACGATGTACTCCGCTGGTCTCTGGTATCGGCCGATGATCTATGGCCATGCGGGCGAGACGGCCGAGCAGGCCTATGTGCGCGAAGCCAAGGCGACGCGCGAAAGCGCCGGCATCGTCGATGTCTCGACGCTGGGCAAGATTGCCGTACAAGGGCCCGACGCCGCCCTATTCCTCGACCGCGTCTACACCAACATGTTTTCGACGCTGGCCGTCGGCAAGGCCCGCTACGGTCTGATGCTGCGCGAGGACGGCTTCGCCTTCGACGACGGCACCACATGGCGCCTCGGCGAGCAGGATTTCCTGATGACCACCACCACGGCCAACGCCGGCAAGGTGATGCAGCATCTGGAATATTTCCTCGACGTGATCTGGCCGGAGCTCAAGGTCCACGTCACCTCGGTGACCGACGAATGGGCAGGCGCCGCGATCGGCGGGCCAAAGGCCAGGCAGATCCTCGCCGCCTGTGTCACCGGCACGGCAGTCGACAATGCCACCTTGCCCTTCATGGGCATCGTGCGCGGCGAGATAGCAGGCGTGCCGGTAATGATCTGCCGGCTGTCCTTCTCCGGTGAAATGGCGTTCGAGGTCTATTCCGGCGCCGGCTACGGCACCCATGTCTGGGAAGCGCTTGTTGAAGCCGGCAAGCCGTTCGGGCTGGTCACCTACGGGCTCGAGGCGCTGGGCACGATGCGCATCGAGAAGGGCCATGTCACAGGTGCCGAGATCGACGGCCGTACCACGGCGCGCGACCTGCATCTCGACTGGATGCTGTCGAAGAAGAAGCCGTTCATCGGCTCGGCGATGATGGACCGCGAAGGCCTGATCGCGTCCGACCGCCTGGAACTGGTCGGCCTGATTGCCCTCGACAACCGGCCGCTTAACGGCGGCTCACACATCGTCGAGGAGGTTGACGAGGCCAATCCGCACGGCTCGATCGGCCACATCACCGCGTGTTGCTATTCGCCGGCGCTCGGCAAGCATATCGCGCTGGCGCTGGTCAAGGGCGGCAAGGCACGGCGGGGCACACGCGCTCATGTCTCCGATCCCTTGCGCAACCGGTTCGGACCGGTCGAGATCGTCTCCAACCACTTCTACGACCCGGACGGGAGCCGCATGCATGGTTGAGCGCCAATCACCGCTTGAGCCGGAATTTCACGTCGGCTCGCATGGCAATTTCGAGCATGGCGTCGAGATCATCCTGACCGAGACGCGGCCGGGCTCGATCGTGCAGCTCGCCGCCTGGCCGGGCGAGGAGAAGAAGCTGATCGCGGCCATCCGCACCGTCAACGGACTTGCCCTGCCCGATGGCGCCGGCGGTGGTGTGAGCGACGGCGTGAAGTCGGTGTTCGGCTTCGCACCGGGAAAGTTCACCGTTGCCGACGAGGCCGAAGGTCTGGCCACGGCCTTTGCCAAGGTGGTGACCCCGGCCATCGGCACGGTCACCGACCTTTCACATGGCCGCACCGCCATCCGCATTGCCGGGCCGAAGGCCGAATGGGTGCTGGCGAAATTCTTCGCCATCGACTTCGCACTGCCGGCCTTTCCGGTTGGTGCCGGCCGATCGACCACCCATCACGACGTCTTCGCCCAGATCCAGCGGAGCAGCGCCGACCAGTTCGACATCTATGTCTTCCGCTCGTTCGCACGCTCGTTCTGGAAGGCGCTCTGTCATGCCAGCGAGGAAGTCGGCTACGAGGTGCAGTAGGTGGTGCAGCCGGACGGTCGCATCGCCTCAGCTTCTGGCATCAAGGCCAGCCGGTTCTGCCGCTAGAGAATCGCGCCGCAGGCGCCCATGGTGGGAGAATGGCCGCCCAACCGGCCCAGGGATATGAAATCCCTTCTTCAAGAGTCGGCACATCCGTTTGGTTCGAACATCCCCATGACCGCTGAACTATCCGCCGGCGCCACGGATCGCGCCGATGTGCCGGCCAGAGCCTTGCTCCTGCTGCCGTTGACGGTCGCCTGCGGCGTGTTCATGACCAGCCTCGACCAGAATGTCGTGGTGACGGCACTGCCCGGCATCAGCGAAAGCCTTGGCCGTCCGCCCAGCCAGCTCGGCTTGCTCATCACCGTCTATGTCGCCAGCCTGATCATCTCAATGCCGCTAGGCGGCTGGGCCGCCGACCGCTTTGGCCTGCGCAACGTCTACTGCTTTGCCTTGCTGGTGTTCGCCGCCTCGTCGGCGCTGTGCGGGCTGTCTGATAACATCTGGATGCTGGTTGGCGCGCGCGCGCTGCAAGGCTTCGGCGGCGCCTTGATGGGCACGCTCGGCCAGGTCGTCATCCTGTCGACCTTTCCGCGCAGCCGCACGCTCAAGATCAACATGTATATCTCGCTGGCCGGCCAGTCCGGACCGCTGGTCGGGCCGCTCGTCGGCGGCGCGCTGACAACCTACATTTCATGGCGCTGGATCTTCTTCATCAATGTGCCTTTCGCGCTGGCGGCGGCAATTCTTGCCGCCTCGCTGTTTCCGACGATGACCAAGCCGGTGCGCACGCCGTTCGACTTTCCAGGCTTCCTGCTGGTCGGCGGCGGCATGGTGCTGCTGGTCTTCGGCATGGATTCGCTTGCCGCCAAGGATGCTGCCGGCGGCATCATCGCCTGCGAACTGGCGCTGGCGCTGGTCATCCTGACCATCGCCTCGTTCTACTGCCTGCGCGTGCGCAATCCGCTGCTCGATCTCAAGCTCTTGCGCATCCGCACCTTCCGCATTTCGTTCCTCACCGGCGGCGGGCTGGACACAATCGGTCTCAGCTCCGTCGTCTTCCTGCTGCCGCTGATGTTCCAGCTCGGCTTCGGCATGAGCGCGGTGCAGGCGGGATCGCTGACCTTCGTCGCCGCGGTCGGCTCGGTGGCGATGCGCTTCTTCATGCCGCGCGTCCTCAACCGCTTCGGCTTCCGCCGCGTGCTGGTCTACAACACCCCGATCGTCGCCGTGATGGTCGCCGGCTTCGCCTTGATGCAGGCGACCACGCCGGTTTGGATCGTGCTGACCTACATCTTCGTCTTCGGCGTCTTCCGCTCCGCGCAATGGGCTTCGACCGGCAATCTGGCCTATTCCGACATCGCGCCCGAACAGCTCGCCCGCTTCAGCGCCCTCTATTACATACTGTGGCAGCTGGCGGTGGCGATCAGCGTCGGCCTGGCCGCCGCGGCACTGTCGTTCCTGGCCGGCGGTGGTCCAGCCGTCGCCGACGACTTCCGCATCCTGTTCGTGATCGAGGGCGTCATCACGCTCTGCGCGCTGCTCGCCTACCTCAAGCTGACGCCGCAGGACGGCGCCCATGTCAGCGGCCACGGCGCTCAGATGAACACGGAATAGTGCATGCCGCCCATGTTGGCCGATTGGCCAGGCTGCCGCTATTCGCTGAACGTCACCCACTCTTCCAGCGGCACGCGGTCGGTGCGGAAGGTGTTTTCAGGTTTTGACGTGTCCTCATGGCCTAGCGCCATGCCGCAGACGACGATCTCTTCGTCCGGAATGTCGAGCACCGGCCTGATCTGCCGGTGATAGGGCGCGAAGGCCGCTTGCGGGCAGGTGTGCAGACCCCTGCCCCGCGCCGCGACCATGATGTTCTGCAGGAACATGCCATAGTCGATCCATGAGCCCTGGTTGAGCCGGCGATCGATGGTGAAGATCATGCCGACCGGCGCGTCGAAGAAGACGAAATTGCGGTCGTGCTGGGCACGCATCTTGTCGACCTCGCGGCGGCCGATGCCGAGCGCGCCATAGAGGCCGAAGCCGTTGGCGCGGCGGCGGGTCAGATAAGGCTCGAAGAATTGCGTGGGATAGTAGCGGTATTCGTCCCAGTCGGCCTTTTCGGCGCGAATGCCGGAATTGAGAATGGCGTCCGATATCCGCTGCTTGGTCTCGCCCTTGGTGACGTAGACCTTCCACGGCTGCATGTTGGTGCCGGACGGAGCCCGCGCCGCAACCGCCAGGATGGCGCGGATGGTGTCGTCGTCGACCATGTCGGGCAGAAATGCGCGCACCGAACGGCGCGACAGGATTGCCTCGTCGACAATCTCGGCATCGCTCGCAATTCGGGTGTTGTTTTTCAGCATGGGCCGTCCCTTAACCCTCGTCTCGACCGGACGTCCCCACTCGCCGTTCGTGCCCGAGCCTTTGCATGAACCGCCAAAATCGCGCAAGCAAATCTTGTGCATCCGTGAAAATCCACTTGATTTTTTCACGAGCTTGATTTCTCATGAAATTTGACTGGATTTTTTCATGAAGTGAGCGTTTTGCCTTCGCCTACAGCAAGAACATTGCAGGGACCTGACGAGCGCGTGCTTGCCGGCGATATCAGGGCCTTGCGCAGGGCGCGCGGGCTGACGCTCGCCGAGATCGGCCTGAAGCTTGGCCGTTCGGTCGGCTGGGTCAGCCAGGTCGAGCGTGGCCTGTCGACGCCGTCGCTCAGCGATCTCAGAGCCTTCGCCGAACTGTTCGGCGTGCCGATCAGCCTGTTCTTCAGCCATGACGTGCCCGTCGAAAGCGAGCGCGGCGTGGTCGTGCGCGCCGGCCGGCGCCGCACGCTTGGCACAAGCGAAACCGGCCTGGTGGAGGAGCTTCTGTCGCCCGATCTCGGCGGTAGCTTCGAGATGGTGCGTTCGGTCTTCGCGCCCGGCGCGGAACTGAAGGCCGAGGCGCGGCGGCCGACCGAGGAAGCCGGATATGTCGCGTCCGGACTCTTCGACATCGAGATAGCAGGCATCTGGCATCGGCTTGGCGAGGGCGATTCCTTTCGCTTCGAAGGCAAGCCTTACCGCTGGCGCAATCCGGGGACCGAGCCGGCAATTGTCATCTGGGTGGTTTCGCCGCCGGTTTATTGAATGCATGTCGCCCAAAAGTGTGCAGCGGTTTTGGGACAACGACGTGCATCAAAACAAAAATAGAAGCGCAACGCGCTGAAGATTTGGGAGAAGAACATGGCGGGTTTGCCGAGCACGGCGCGCGTGGTGATCATCGGAGGCGGCGCCGTCGGCACCTCCTCGCTCTATCATCTCGCCAAGGCGGGCTGGACCGACTGCGTGCTGCTCGAAAAGAACGAGCTGACCTCCGGCTCGACCTGGCATGCCGCCGGCAATGTGCCGACCTTCTCCTCGTCCTGGTCGCTGATGAACATGCAGCGCTATTCGACCGAGCTTTATCGCGGGCTGGCCGACGCGGTCGACTATCCCATGAACTATCACGTCACCGGCTCGCTGCGCCTTGCCCATACGAAAGAGCGCATGCAGGAATTTCAGCGTGCCAAGGGCATGGGCCGCTACCAGGGCATGGACATCGATATTGTCGGCGTCGACGAGATCAAGCGCCGCTATCCCTTCATCGAGACACATGATCTGAAAGGCGCGCTCTACGATCCGAGCGATGGCGACATCGACCCGGCACAGCTCACGCAAGCGTTGGCCAAGGGCGCGCGTGACATGGGCGCGAAGATCATCCGCTTCTGCCCGGTCACGGGCGCGCGCCGCGAGAATGACGAGTGGGTGGTCGAGACGGCACAAGGCGAGATCCGCTGCGAGATCGTCGTCAATGCCGCCGGCTACCGCGCCGCCGAAGTGGGCAAGATGTTCGGCCGCGACGTGCCGATGATGGTGATGAGCCATCAGTACATCCTGTTCGAGGAGATTCCCGAACTGGCGGCATGGTCGAAAGAACAGGGCAAAAAGCTGCCGCTGCTGCGCGACGTCGATACCTCCTACTATCTGCGTCAGGAAAAGAACGGCATGAATCTCGGCCCCTATGAGCGCAATTGCCGCGCGCATTGGGCCACCCACAACGACCCGATGCCGGAGGATTTTTCCTTCCAGCTGTTCCCCGACGATCTCGACCGGCTGGAGCACTATCTGTCCGACGCCGTCGCCCGCGTGCCGATCCTGGGCACCGCCGGCCTGTCCAAGGTCATCAACGGGCCGATCCCCTACACACCGGACGGCAATCCGCTGATCGGGCCGATGCCCGGCGTTCCCAATGCCTTCGAGGCCTGCGTCTTCACCTTCGGCATCGCCCAGGGCGGTGGCGCCGGCAAGGTGCTGGCCGAATGGGTGACCGAGGGCCAGACCGAATGGGACATGTGGTCGTGCGATCCGCGCCGCTTCACGTCCTTTGCCTCGGCCCCGGACTATTGCGTCGCCAAAGGCATGGAGATCTACGGCAACGAATACGCCATCCAGTTTCCGCGCCATGCCTGGCCGGAAGGCCGCGACCGCAAGCTGTCGCCGATCCACGATCGCATCAAGGCGCTCGGTGGCCGCTTCGACGCCTATAATGGCTGGGAGCGCGCCACCTGGTATGCGCAGGATGGCGATGATGTTTCCGAGGAAGCGACGCTGACCTTCCGCCGCGAAGGACCGTGGCAGCATCGCGTGCGCGAAGAATGCCTGGCCGTGCGTGACGCCGCCGGCATTTTGGATCTGCCGGGCTTCTCCCGCTTCAACCTGGAAGGCCCGGGTGCCGCCGAATGGCTGAGCCTGCAGGTCACCGGGCTGGTGCCGAAGCCTGGTCGCATCGGCCTCGTCTATTTCGCCGACGACAAGGGCCGCATCGTCACCGAAATGTCCGTCGTGCGCCACGACGAGACTATGATGACGCTGATCACCGCGGCGGTCGCGCAATGGCATGATTTCGAGTGGCTGAAATCAGGTCTGCCCAAGCACGCGCCGTTCAGGCTGATCGACCGGACCGAGGAATTCTCGACCCAGATCCTGGCCGGCCCGAACTCGCGAAAAGTCCTCGCCGATGTCTGTGAAGCCGACCTCACTCTGCCATGGCTGACGCATCAGGAGACGAAGATCGCCGGTCGGTGGGCGAAGCTGGTGCGCGTCTCCTTCGCCGGTGAACTCGGCTGGGAAATCCACACAAGGGTCGACGACACCGCCGCCATCTTCGACGCCATCTGTGCTTCAGGACAACATCACGGGCTGAAGCCGTTCGGCATGTATGCGCTGGATTCGCTCAGGCTCGAAAAAGGCTACCGCACCTGGAAGGGCGATCTGTCGACCGACTATTCGATCCTGCAGGGCGGGCTCGAGCGCTTCGTCAAATGGGACAAGCCCGACTTCCGCGGCAAGACGGCATTGCTGAACGAAAAACAGCAAGGCGTGAAGAAGCGCTTCGTCACGCTGGTTGTCCAAAATCCCGGCGATTGTGACGCCCCTTCGGTGTCGACGCTGTGGCATGACGGCAAGATCGTCGGCGAGACGACGTCAGGCGGCTGGGGTCATCGTATCGACAAATCGATCGCGCTCGGCATGCTGCGTGCGGACCTGGCGGAACCCGGCACCGCAATCGAGGTCGAGATTTTCGGCGAGCGTTTTCAGGCGATCGTGCAGAAAGACGAGCCACTGTGGGATCCGAAGAACGACAGGCTGCGCGCATGAAGAAGATCATCCTCACCGATGGCGGCATGGGCCAGGAACTGGTCCGCCGCAGCCAATCCGAGCCGACGCCGCTATGGTCGGCCAGGGTGCTGATCGACGAGCCGGATCTGGTGCGCGACCTGCACGCGGAATTCATCCGTGCCGGCGCCCGTGTCATCACCATCAACACCTATTCTGCGACACCCGAACGCCTGGCGCGCGAGGGCGCGGAAGACCTCTTCAAGCCGTTGCAGAAGCGCGGCATCGAACTGGCCAGGCAGGCTTGCGAGCAGGCAGGCGATGCAACCATCGCCGGCTGCCTGTCGCCGCTGTTCGGCAGCTACGCGCCGGCACTGACCATCTCATATCAGGACACGCTCGACATCTACCGCCGCATCGTTGCCGAGCAGGCGGATGGTGTCGACCTGTTCCTGTGCGAAACCATGGCGTCGGCGGACGAAGCACGCGCGGCCGTCACCGCGGCATCGGAAAGCGGCAAGCCGGTATGGGTGTCGTGGACGCTCGCCGACCATGGCAAGCCGCAGCTGCGCAGCGGCGAGACAATAGCCGCAGCGGCAGGTGCGCTCGACGGCTTGGCCGTCGCGGCGCGGCTGCTCAACTGCTGCCGGCCCGAAGCGATCGCGGCGGCCTTGCCTGAACTGATCGATCTCGGCGGCCCGGTCGGCGCCTATGCCAATGGCTTCACCTCCACCGAAGCGCTCAAGCATGGCGGCACCGTCGATGTGCTGCATGCCCGTCACGACCTTGGTCCGGACGCCTATGCCGACCAGGCGATCGGCTGGGTCGAGGCCGGCGCCGACATTGTCGGCGGCTGCTGCGAAGTCGGACCGGCGCATATCGCCGCTCTGCGCGACCGGCTCGAACAGGCCGGCTACGAAATTTCGGGAGTTTTGCATGCCTAGACCATCATCGCGCATTTCCGGCATCGTGCCTTCGGGCAAGGACGGCTGGGAAGTCCATTCGGCCGCCTGGGCCCGCAAGGCGGCCGGCGAAGACATCATCATGCTGTCGGTCGGCGATCACGACTTCGACACGCCTTCGGAAACGATCGAAGCGTGCGTGACCGCGGTTCGCGGCAGCAACCACCACTACACGCCGCTTTCCGGCCTGCCGCGCCTGCGCAAGGCCATGGCGGCAGCCTCGAGCGCCTGCACCGGCGTCGAGACGACGCCGGATCAAGTCATCGCCACGCCGGGCGGCCAGGCCGCACTCTACGCGGCGGTGCAAGCCGTGCTCGACCAGGGCGACCACGCCATCGTCGTAGCGCCCTATTACGCCACCTACCCCAACACGTTCAGCGCCGCCGGCGCCAGTTTCACCGTGGTCGAGACACCCGCCGAGGACGGCTTCCAGCCACGTGCCGAGATGATCCGCGCGGCACTCCGGCCGAACACGCGCGCCATTCTCATCAACACGCCGAACAACCCGACCGGTGCAGTCTATTCGCGCGAGCGGCTGGAGCAGCTTGCCGAGATCTGCCGCGAGCATGACCTCTGGCTGCTGTCGGACGAAGTCTATTGGACGCTGGGCGGCGGCGAGCATGTCTCGCCGCGCTCATTGCCCGGCATGGCTGAACGAACGCTGGTCATCAATTCGATGTCGAAGAGCCACGGCATGACCGGCTGGCGCATGGGCTGGCTGACCGGTCCTGAAGCGATGATCACGCTGCTCACCAATCTCAATCTGGTGACGACTTACGGCCTGCCGGCCTTCATCTCGATCGCCTGCGCCGAGGCGCTCGAGAACCGCTATGGCGTCAAGGACATTGCCGAACGCTACGCCGCGCGCCGCACCGTCTTCCTCGATGCCGTGCGCGGCATGAACAACATCACCGTGCGCGGCTCCGAGGGCGGCATGTATGTCATGCTCGACATCGGCGACATCGAGCCGGACGACGAGAAATTCGCCTTCGCTTTCCTCGACAAGGAGAATGTCGGCGTGATGCCGGGTTCCAGCTTCGGCGAGGCAGCCGCCGGCCATATTCGCATCAGCCTCTGCCAGCCCGAACCCATGCTGCAGGAAGCAGCGCTCCGGCTGCGTCGTTTCGCTTCCAGCTACCGTCGTGAGGCAGCATGACCGCCAAGGCAATTCCCGCCAAAGCAAGAGCCGTCATCATCGGCGGCGGCGTTTCCGGCTGTTCGGTCGCTTACCATCTGGCCAAGCTTGGCTGGACCGACATCGTGCTCCTGGAACGCAAGCAGCTGACGTCGGGCACGACATGGCATGCCGCCGGCCTGATCGGCCAGTTGCGCGGCTCCCAGAACATGACCCGGCTGGCGAAATATTCGGCCGACCTCTACGTCAAGCTGGAAGCCGAAACCGAAGTCGGCACCGGCATGCGCCAAGTCGGCTCCATCACCGTGGCGCTGACCGAGGAGCGCAAGCACGAGATCTACCGGCAGGCATCGCTCGCTCGCGCCTTCGATGTCGATGTCCGCGAGATTTCTCCCAATGAAGTCAAGCAGATGTACCCGCATCTGAATGTCTCGGACGTCGTCGGCGCTGTGCATCTGCCGCTCGACGGTCAGTGCGACCCCGCCAACATCGCCATGGCCCTGGCCAAGGGCGCACGCCAGCGCGGCGCCACCATCGTCGAGAATGTGAAGGTCACCAAGGTCCACACCAAGGCCGGCCGCGTCACCGGCGTGTCCTGGGCACAGGGCGAAGACCAAGGCACCATCGAAGCCGACATCGTCGTCAACTGCGCCGGCATGTGGGCGCGCGAACTGGGCGCGCAGAACGGCGTCACAATCCCGCTGCATGCCTGCGAGCATTTTTATCTCGTCACCGAGCCGATCCCCGGTCTCACTCGTCTGCCGGTGCTGCGCGTGCCCGACGAGTGCGCCTACTACAAGGAGGACGCCGGCAAGATGATGCTGGGCGCGTTCGAGCCGGTGGCAAAGCCCTGGGGCATGGACGGCATCCGCGAGGATTTCTGCTTCGACCAATTGCCCGAGGACATGGAGCATTTCGAGCCGATCCTCGAAATGGGCGTCAACCGCATGCCGATGCTGGCGACCGCCGGCATCCACACCTTCTTCAACGGTCCCGAGAGTTTTACGCCCGACGACCGCTACTATCTCGGCGAGGCGCCGGAGCTGTCCGGCTACTGGATGGCGACCGGCTACAATTCGATCGGCATCGTCTCCTCCGGCGGCGCCGGCATGGCGCTGGCGCAGTGGATCAATGATGGCGAAGCCCCCTTCGACCTATGGGAAGTCGACATCCGCCGCGCCCAGCCGTTCCAGAAGAACCGCCGTTACCTCCGGGAGCGCGTCTCCGAAACGCTTGGCCTGCTCTATGCCGACCACTTCCCCTATCGCCAGATGGCGACCTCGAGGAATGTCAGGCGTTCGCCGCTGCACGAGCACCTGAAGGCGCGCGGCGCGGTCTTCGGCGAAGTTGCCGGCTGGGAGCGCGCCAACTGGTTTGCCCGCGAGGGCCAGGAGCGCGAATACCGCTATTCCTGGAAGCGCCAGAACTGGTTCGACAACCAGCGCGAGGAACACCTCGCGGTCAGGAACGGCGTCGGCCTGTTCGACATGACCTCGTTCGGCAAGATTCGTGTCGAGGGCCGCGACGCCTGTGCTTTCCTGCAGAAGCTGTGCGCCAACGACATGGATGTCGCGCCGGGCAAGATCGTCTACACGCAGATGCTCAACCAGCGCGGCGGCATCGAGAGCGACCTGACAGTCTCGCGGCTGTCGGATACGGCCTATTTCCTCGTCGTGCCAGGCGCGACGCTGCAGCGCGATCTTGCCTGGCTGCGCAAGCACATCACCGACGAATTCGTCGTCGTCACCGATGTGACGGCGGCCGAAAGCGTGCTCTGCCTGATGGGGCCGGATGCGCGCAACCTGATCCGGAAGGTGAGCCCGAACGATTTCTCCAACGAGACCAACCCGTTCGGCACGTTCCAGGAGATCGAGATCGGCATGGGCTTGGCCCGCGCGCATCGTGTCACCTATGTCGGCGAACTCGGCTGGGAGCTCTATGTCTCGACCGACCAAGCGGCCCATGTTTTCGAAGCAATCGACGAGGCCGGCACCGAAGTCGGCCTGAAACTCTGCGGCCTGCACACGCTGGATTCCTGCCGCATCGAAAAAGCCTTTCGCCATTTCGGCCACGACATCACCGATGAGGACAATGTGCTGGAAGCCGGCCTTGGCTTCGCTGTGAAGACGGCCAAGGGCGGCTTCATCGGCCGTGATGCAGTTTTGAAGAAAAAGGAAGCTGGTCTGTCACGCAGGCTGGTCCAGTTCCGGCTGAAAGACCCGCAACCCCTGCTCTTCCACAACGAGGCGATCCTGCGTGACGGCAAGATCGTTGGTCCGATCACGTCTGGCAATTACGGTCATCACCTCGGCGGCGCCGTCGGGCTGGGTTATGTACCATGCCAGGGCGAGAGCGAGGCGGATGTGCTGGGCTCATCCTACGAGATCGAGATCGCCGGCGAGCGTTTTGCGGCGGAGGCGTCGCTGAAGCCGATGTATGATCCGAAGTCGGAGCGGACGAGAATGTAGCGCCTCTTACCTTCTCCCCGTTTACGGGGCGAAGAAAGCTGTTCCTAAAACCGCTCCAACTTCGCCCGCACCTTGGCCAGAAACGCCGCCCGCGTCTGCGGCGTCGAGGCGTCCATCAGATAATGCGCCAGGAAAAAGGTTCGGCAGCGCGTCGCGCACAGTGCCCGCATGCCGCGCAAAAGGGTCTTGCGTCCCGGCTGGCCGACGACGACGCTCCACCAGGTCGGCGCGCCGCAAGTGGTGATGACGCCGACCTTGGTCACATGCGTCATCAGCGACTTGATCCGTCCCTTACCGGCGGGCAGCTTGAAGGCGACGTCCGTCGCCCACACCCGGTCGAGCCAGCCTTTCAGCATCGCCGGCAGCCCGTACCACCAGGTCGGATAGACAAACAGAATCGCTTCGGCCCAGCTGAGCAGCTCGAAATGCGGCTTCAACGCCGGATCCTGCGGCGCCTGGTCATTGTAGGAGCGCCGCTCGTCGCAGCCCATCACCGGGTCGAATTTCTCTGCATAGAGGTCGAGCAGCCGCACCTCCCAGCCACTCGCCTTCAGCACGTCCACGGCGGTATCGCGGATTGCGGCGCAAAAACTCTCCGGTACCGGATGGCAGTAGACCACGAGGACCCGCATCAGAACGCATCCATGCTCGCCGCAACCTTCGTCATGAAGGACTTCCGCGTTTCGTCGGTCGACAGGTTCATTGCGTAGTGCGCGAGATAGCTCACCGGTGCGCCCGGTTTTACGGTGGCCCGCAGCATGCGCTTGATCAGCTTGCGCGGCGGATCGCCCATCAGCATGGCGCGGAACCGGCTGCCGCCATAGGTGGTAACCGCCGCGATCTTGCGGATGTTGTGCAGCGACGGCTGCACCTTGCCGTCGACCAGCTTGAACGACACGCCCGGCAGGAAGACGCGATCGAAGAAGCCTTTCAGTATCGCAGGAAAGCCGTAATTCCAGACCGGATAGGACAGCACCAGCGCATCGGCGCGCAGCAGACGTTCGACATAGGAAGCCACCGCATCGGCGGAGCCGCGCTGGTTGTGATAGTCCAGTCTTTCCCGGCGCGTCAGCCGCGGATCGAAACCTTCGGCATAGAGGTCGCAGTCGTCGACTGTATGGCCCGCCGCCGTCAACCGCTCGACGATCATCCGGTGGAGGCCGGCATTGAAGCTGGTCTCGACCGGATGGGCGTAGAGGACGAGGATGTTCACAGGGGAATATCCCTTAGGTCAGTGCGAGGCGCCCCCCTCTGCCCTGCCGGGCATCTCCCCCGCAAGGGGGGAGATCGGACTGCCGCATCGCTTTCGCCAACTGTCAACGCCGCAGAATGGTCGCGACTCAGAGGCTGCCAATCTCCCCCCTTGCGGGGGAGATGTCCGGCAGGACAGAGGGGGGTGTTCAAGCGCAAACCTGTCCTCATCCCAGCCTTTGCAGCCCCTTGAACAGAAAAGTCCGGCCCGAACGGTAGTCGTAGTCCGGGTTTTCCCAGGCGATCATCTTGCCGGGGTTGAGCAGGCCTTGCGGATCGGTCTCGCGCTTGAAGGCTAGCTGCACCGCGTCGGTCTGCTTCATGCCGCCCTCTTCAAGCGTGTAGCGATGCGGGTTGAAGATCGGGCAGCCATTCTCCTCATGCAGGCGCACGATCTCGTCGAGCCGAGCCTCACTGGTGAACTTGACCAGCGGCAGGCCGAAGCAGGTAATGTTCCCGTCCAGCCGCACGAATTCGAGATGCGAGAAGACCTCGCCGGGAAACATCGCGTCCATCTTCTCGACCAGCGCCAGCTGGTTGGGAAAGGGATAGAGCGATTGCAGATAGGTGATCGAAGGGTCGACGCGCAGCGCCCTCAGTGTCGTGTGGTTCCAGGCCAGCTCATAGGCCGGCGGCAGGCCCTTCTTTTCGTCCGGCGTTGCGGTTGCGGCGTTGAAGATCACCGCCCCGCCGGCACGCCTGGTGAAGGCCAGGAAGGCATCCAGCCCATGCTGCGCCACCATGACGACGCAGATGCTTTGCCCATCGCTCAGGAATTTCTGGTGCCGCTTGAAATAGAGCTGCGGCACGGGTGCGGCTATCGGCGTGATCAGCTTGGTCAGGATGCCGTCCTGGCAGGCCAGCGCATTACCGTAGCGGGCCGCGTCCATGAAGCCGTCGAAACCGACGATGACATCGACCCAGTCATAGGCTGCCGTCAGCGGCATCTCGACTTCCGATATGATGCCGTTGGTGCCGTAGGCATGGGTCACCTTGTGCAGATCCTCGCCGGTGAGTTCGAGCGCTTTCGGTTCGGCCTCCATGGTCACCACGCGCAGCCGCAGCACATTGCCGAAATCGCGCAGGCCGCCGAAATTGATCGAGCCGACGCCGCCCGAACCGCCGGCGATGAAGCCGCCGATCGAGGCCGTGTTGTAGGTGGATGGCGACAGCCGCAGCTCCTGCCCGGAATGCGCCCGCGTCGCCTTGTCGATGTCAGCCAGGATCGCCCCCGGTCCGGTCACAACGCGACCCGGCGCGATCGACTTGATCTCGTTCATCTCGGCAAGGTTGAGCACGACGCCGCCGGAGAGCGGCATCGCCTGGCCGTAATTGCCGGTGCCGCTGCCGCGCGGCGTCACCGGCACGCCGTGGCGATGACAGGCGGCAAGCACACGGATCAGTTCGGCCTCGGTCTTTGGCGTCACGATCAAATCGCCGGTGACATGGTCGAGCTGTTGCTTCAGCACCGGGCTGTACCAGTAGAAGTCGCGGCTCTTCTGCTGGACGATGGCCGGATTGTCGTCGACCTTCAGGCCTTCGAGATCGCGGTTGAGCGCCGAAACGTCCATCATTCCACCATCAGCTCGTCGAGTTCGGCATAATCGGGCAATTGCCGGTCGATCACATATCCGGCGCGTACGACGATGCGATCCGATTCGGGTCGCGACAGCAATTCCGTCCAGCTTCGACCTTTGAACACGATGAAATCGGCATTCCCGCCAGCCGCAAGCGTGCCGAAGCCGTCGAGCCGCATCACGCTGGCCGGCGTCGCGGTGACCGTTTGCGGCCAGTCAGCGACCGGATGATCGAAGTGCAGGATGCGCGTCGCCATGCGATAAACCTCCAGCATGTCGAGATCGCCATAGGCATAGAAAGGATCACGCGTGTTGTCGGAAGCGACCGCCACCGGAATGCCCCTCGCCTTCATCTCGTGCAGCAGCGTCACGCCACGCCAGCGCGGCGTGGTGCCGTCGCCGCGCCGGTCCTGCAGATAGAGATTGCACATCGGCAGCGAGACGACGGCGAGCCCGGCTTTCGCCGCCTTGTCCAGCGTGTCGAGCACGTCGAGGTCCGGCTGGCGTGCCAGCGAACAGCAATGGCCGACGAGGATCTTTCCTTCGAAGCCGTTCCAGAGTGCGGCCTCGGCGATCTTCTTCAGCGATATGGCGGAAATATCGTCGGTCTCGTCGGCATGGAAATCGAGATCGAGGCCATGCTTGATGGCTTGCGCGAAGACATGGTCGAGCAGCTCTTCGAGATCCGGCACCATATAGGTGACGACGCCGAGCACGCCTTTGGCAGCGGCAACCCTCTTTGCCAGCCTGTCGAACCATTTTTTGTCGCGCACGCCCTCGATGCCGAGCAGGCAGGCGCCCTGCAACTCGATGCGGCCGCGCCATGTCTCACGCATTGCCTCGAACACCGGCCAGGAGATTTCCTCCTGCGGCGCGACGCTGTCGAGATGCGTGCGCAGCGCCTTGGTGCCATGCGCGTAGGCCGAGCGCAGCGAAAAATCCATGCGCCGGGCAACGTCCTCGGCGCTCCAGCGCGCCACGCGATCGGCACCGGCGGCATTCAGCGCGCCCATGAACGTGCCGTCGGGATTGGGTTTTCGCGGCCAGATATGGCCCTTGTCGATATGCGTGTGGCAATCGACGAAGCATGGCAGCACGATGCGGCCGCCAAGATCGACAGCATCCGCCGGCGGGCTCAATCGGCCATGCGCGGCAATGCCTGCGATCTTGCCGTCGCCGACGGTGATGTCGGCAAGCGCGAAGCCATCGCTGTCGCGGGCAGCGCCAAGGCCTGGGGTCAGGGACGTGTGAAGCCTGACATTGGCGAGCCGGTATGAACCTGTGTTCGGAATCAAGGACCTAGCGCTCCTGCTTCAGTGCGCTTTCGTGCCAGCGCCGCAAAATGAGATGCGAAATCAGCGACAGCACGAGGAAGATCAAAATGCCGGTGAGCGAGATCAAGAACAGCGCCGCGAACAGCCGCGGCGCGTTGAGCCGGTAGCCGGCCTCGATGATGCGCGAGGCAAGGCCAGACGATTGGCCGGTCGTGCCGGCGACGAACTCGGCCACCACGGCGCCGATCAGCGACAGGCCGCCGGCGATCTTCAACCCGCCGAGGAAATAAGGCATCGCCGCCGGCAGCCTGAGATAGCGCAACTGCTGCCAGCGCGTCGCGCCATTGAGCTTGAACATGTCGCGCAGATTGCGGTCGACGGAGTTGAGGCCAAGCGTCGTGTTGGACAGGATCGGAAAGAAGGCGACGATCCAGGCGCAGAGCAGAAGCTTGGTCGTCTGGTCGTTCACATAGATGTTGATCAGTGGAAAGATCGCCACGATCGGCGTCACCTGCAGCACGATGGCGAAGGGGAAGAACGACATCTCCACCCATTTCGATTGCGCAAACAGCACCGCCAGCCCGACCCCGCCGATGACGGCCAGAGCCAGGCTGAGGAAGGTGATGCGCAAGGTGACCAGCAGTGAGGAAAACAGCAGGCCGGCATCGTTGTAGAGCGTCCACAGCACCACACCGGGACGCGGCAGGATGTATTGCGGGATCGCGTTCCACACGCAGATGCGGTCCCACAGCCAGATCGCCAGGATCATGATCGCGAGCGGCAGCACCCAGCGGCCGATCCGTTCGAACCGCTCCTGGCGCACGCGGCGTGCTTCCTCGGGGTCGAGTTCGAGCACGCGCTCGTCAATGGCCGTCATGATGCGCGCCTGCTGTTGAATTGATGGCCTTGACCAGCACGTCGGAGGCCTGACGGCAGAGTGCCGCATAGTCGGGTGAAGTGCGAAACGCCTCGTCGCGCGGATAGGAAGCCTCGATGGCGAGTTCGTCGAACACCCTGCCCGGCCGCGCCGCCATGACGACGACACGGTTGGAGAGAAACACGCTTTCAAAGACGCTGTGGGTGACGAAGACGACGGTGAAGCGCTCGTCCTGCCACAGGTCCAGCAGATCATTGTTGAGCTTGAAGCGGGTGATCTCGTCGAGTGCCGCGAACGGCTCGTCCATCAGCAGCACGCGCGGTTTGGTCACCATGGCGCGCGCAATCGAGACGCGCATCTTCATGCCCCCCGACAGTTCGCGCGGCACCGCGTCTTCGAAGCCGGTCAGATGAACCCGCGCCAGCATTTCCGTCACCGCCGGCGCGGCCTTGGCGCGCGAAATGCCTTTCAGCCGAAGCGGCAGCCAGACATTGTCGAAGACGCTGGCCCAGGGCAGCAACGTCGGCTCCTGGAAGACGAAGCCGATGTTCGAGCGGTCAAGCGAGCCGCCGCCGCGCCAATCGAGCACGCCGGAGGTCGGCATCGACAGGCCGGCGATCAGCCGCAGCGCCGTCGACTTGCCGCAACCCGACGGACCGAGCAGGCTGAGAAAATCGCCTTCCCGGATCGTCAGGTTGACATCGCTCAGCGCTGTCACGCCGTTGGAGAAGACCTTGCCGACGCCCCTCAGCGCCAGCAATGTCGAAGCAACGTCCGGAGCCGGCGCTTGCGCCACCTTTTCCCTTATCATGCCGGGACCGGCCTATTTCTTCAGGTCGAGCCCGACGCCCTTGTTGACGAAGGTCAGCGTGTAGGCCTTCTTGATGTCGATGCCATCAGGCGTGACCTTGGCCTTGACCATCTTCTCGTAGAAGCTCTTGATCCGCTCGTCGCTCATGGCGCCGATGCCGAGCTTTTCGGTGTCGCCGGAATCGGCCAGGCCGAACTTCTTCATCTGCTCGATCGAGAACGCGATCTGCTCGTCGCTCATGTCGGGATTGTCTTTCTTGATCAGGTCGTTGGCGGCCTTGTTGTCGCCGTAGAGATATTTGTACCAGCCCTTGGCCGAACCATCGACGAAGCACTGGACCACCTCCGGCTTCTTGTCGATCGTGTCCTGCATCACCTCGATCGTGGTCGAGTAGGTGTCCCAGCCATAGTCGGCAAGCAGGAACTGGTTCGGCACGAAGCCGCCTTCCTTCTTGACCGCGAACGGCTCGGAGGTGACGTAGCCCTGCTGGATCGACTTCTTGTTGGCGAGGAAGGGAGCGGTGTTGTAGGTGTAAGGCGCGCGCTTGGAGGCGTCGAAGCCAAGCGCCGTGACCATCCACTGGAAGAAGGTCTGCACACCTTCGTCACCCAGAATATACTGGTCGGCGTTCTTGAGATCTTCCCACTTGTCGAGCCCCTCGCCGGGGTGGGACATGATGACCTGCGGGTCCTTCTGGAAGTCGGCTGCCACGACGCGCATCGGAATGCCTTGCTGGACGGCATCGAAAGCCGACAGCAGATTGCCGCCCATGTAGAAGTCGATCTTGCCGGCCAGCAGCATCGGCCGGCCGCTGACCTGCGGACCGCCCTGCATGATGGTGACGTCGAGGCCGCAGGCAGCGTAGGTGCCGTCCGCTACGGACTGATAATATCCGCCATGTTCCGGCTCGGCCAACCAGTTGGTGCCGAAGGTGACTTTTTCATTCGCAGCCGCACCCAGCGTGCTGGCTGCAAGCAAGGCCACAACCACCACCGAGATCTTCTGTCTTCCGTACATCGACACCACCCTTTGTTTGCTCCGGCGCGCCACGCGCCAGGCTCGACACCAAAGATTCAAGAAGCAAGACACATGCCACCGGCGTCTCGCGCCGGGACCCGCCCGCCTGCACCACAGCCATCTGCGAAAGCCGGAAAGGTCGTGCTGCACCGGAGGCATCGTGCCTATTTTTTGAACGCCTGTCCACAATCGCACGGGCAACATGCACCGCCATCTTGAACCTGTAACGCATCCCGCCCTAGGCTGGCGGTATGCAGGAGATTGCCATGTTCAGATTCCTCACCCCGAAGTCGATCAAGCCGCCTTTTGCCCGCTACAGCCACGGCGTCGAGGTGCCGCCGGGCAAGCGGCTGGTGCTGTGCTCGGGCCAGGTCGCCATGACGGCGGACGACCAGATTCCCGAGGACGCCGGCGCGCAGGCCGAGCTCTGCTTCCGCAACATCGAGGCGATCCTCGGCGAAGCTGGGCTGGGACTTGGGGATATTGTGCGCATCAACGCTTATGTCACCGACCGCGCGTATTTGCGGCCCTATATGGATGTCCGCGACCGGCTGTTTTCGAGCCCAGCGCCGGCCTCGACGCTGATGATCGTTTCCGGCTTTGCCCGCCCCGAATTCAAGGTCGAGGTCGAGGCCATCGCAGCCGGGTGAGAGGGCCTAAGCGAGGCGCGGCGAATCGACAGGCTGGCAATCTGAAGCTACACCACACCAAAGTCTGCGCTGCCCCTCATCCGCCTGCCGGCACCTTCTCCCCGTATAGTGACGGGGAGAAGGGTGAAGCTCCAACGCTGGCGACCCCTCTCCCCGTTCTTCACGGGGAGAGGGTAAGGGTGAGGGGCAGCGCCGACGTTAGATCAATTCCGTCGAGGCTCGAAAATGAACGAAATAAAAAAACGCGCGTGGTGGGGCGATTACCGGACCACCGAATACGCCTCGATCGACCCGGAGGCGACGATCGCCGTGCTCCCGGTGGCGGCGATCGAGCAGCATGGCCCCCATCTGCCTGTCTCGACCGACACCTCGATCATGAACGGCATGCTCGACACGGTCATTTCGCGCCTACCCGACGATCTCGACATCCGCATCCTGCCGGTCCAGGCGGTCGGCAAGTCGAACGAGCATCTGCATGCGCCTGGCACGCTCACCTTGCCGGCAACGACGCTGGTCGACGCCTGGACCGAGCTTGGCCTGTCGATCGCGCGCGCCGGCGTGCGCAAGCTGATCGTCGTCAATTCGCATGGCGGCAACGAAGAGATCATGGGCATCGTCACGCGTGAATTGCGCGTGCGCGAAAAGATGCTGGCGGTGAAAACCAGCTGGCAACGCTTCGGCCGCCCGGCCGGCATGTACACCGAACTCGAGGACCGTCACGGCATCCATGGCGGCGATGTTGAGACCTCGCTGATGCTGCATTTCAGGCCGGACCTCGTCGACATGGGCAAGGCCGACAATTTCGTTTCCAACGTCGCCAAGGCCGAGAAGGAATTCGCACTGCTGCGCCACACCGGCACCCATGCCTTCGCCTGGATCGCAGGCGATCTCAACCCTAACGGCGTGGTCGGCGACGCCAGCATCGCAACGGCGGAGAAAGGCCGGCTGACAGCGGAACATCAGGCTGACGGCTTCATCAGCCTGCTGCGCGATGTGCGCAAGGCGAAGCTCGCAGAGTGGTTGAAGTAGCCTCCAAACCAGTGGCCTGGCATCGAAAGGCAGGCGCTGCCACAAGAGATTTTGACAAACTTTGCCAAAATGGACCATACTGGACGGGATATGGAGGCCAGTATGGCAACAATGAACGTATCATTGCCCGACCCGATGAAGGATTGGGTTGAGGCGCAAGCCGAAACGGGCCGCTACGCCAACGCGAGCGATTATGTGCGCGATTTGATCCGTCGGGATCAGGAGCGCAATGACAAGATTGCCGCCATGCAGCGCTTTGTCGATGATGGCTTGAGGAGTGGCATCGGCAATCGATCCAGGGACGCGCTTTTCACTGAGGCGGTTAAGCGCGCTGAAAAGACACCCGGGTAGTGGGATTTCGCCTTTCTTCAGCTGCGGAAGAGGACATTGTCGGCATTGCCGAGCAAGGGGTACGCCTGTTCGGCGCTGTGCAGGCCAGACAGTATCATGACGAGTTGTTCGCGATCTTTGACCTGATCGCCGCCAGTCCCCGAATAGCGCGGGAGCGGCTTGAATTGGCGCCACCGATGCGTATCCATCCCTTCAAGGCCCATCTTGTCGTCTACCGGATCGAAGCCGACGGCGACGTGTTCATTGTCCGGGTACCGCCACGGGCATGAAGATTGGGCGAACGAAGGCACTCGATAATCCAACAACGATATATAGGCAGCTAACTGTCGATCTTCAGCGCGAAGGGCGTGCCTTCGAAGGCATCCGCGCCACGCCCGATCGATTCGATCGCCTCGACCATGCGGCCCTTTCTATCGAGCAGCGCATCGGCCACGGCGATCAGTCGCGGATTGGGCGTCGCCGAGGGCGACAGCGTCCGTAGCGTCCGCGCCAGCTCGGCCTCGTCACGCTTTGGCGCCAATGCCGCGGCGATGATGTAGGCCGAAGCGGTCGAGCGGCTGATGCCGGCATAGCAATGCACGACCATCGGCCTTGCCCGGTCCCACCGGCGCGCGAAATCGAGCAGATTGCGAACATGATCCTCGCCCGGCATGGTCATGCCGTCCTGCGCCACCGCTATATCATGCATGACCAGATGCAGATGGTTTTCCCTCGAGATCGAGGCCGGACGGACCACCTCCGTTCCGGCGGCGAGCAACGACAGCATGCGGTCGGCGCCGGTCCTGGCCACCGTTTCCTCGATCTTTGCCAGCGAGCAGACATGGATCATTGTTTTGAACCCTTCGATTGATCCTCGCGCCGCGCCGCCCAATCGGCAAGAGCGGATTCGAGCCGCTGCCATTCCAGCTCACTCTCTGGCAGACCGGCGCGCAGGACATGCGGCCGGTCGGCAAAATGGCGAAGCAGGATGCCGCGCTCGCCAAGAGCGGAAAATAAATCGTTGGCATCGGCCAGGCGAAGATAGCGGAACAGCGTGGTGCCGCCCACGACAGGAATGCCGAAGCCGCCGAACAGTGCATCGAGCCGCGCCGATGCATCCGCAAGGGATGCCCGCATCGCGTCCTGCCAGTCGATATCGGCAAGCGCGCGGATACCGTATTCCAGCGCCGGCCCGGCGACTGCCCATGGGCCGAATTGCGTTTCCAACCGCTCGACCGTCGCCACATCAGAAAGTGCAAAGCCGAGCCGCAAACCGGCCAGCCCAAAAAACTTGCCGAACGAACGCAGCACGACGATGCCGCTCTGGTCGACATCGCCCGCGAGGCTGTGCTCGCGCGGGCCGACATCCATGAACGCCTCGTCGACGACCAGCAGCCCGCCCTTGGCGCGCAGTCCGGCGGCCAGCGCCAGCAGACGGTCGCGCTCGATGATGCGGCCATCCGGATTGTTCGGATTGACGATGATGGCAAGGTCGGCGCCGGCCAGATCAGCGAAATCGCCGACCTCGATCACCTCGTGCCCGGCGATCGCTGCCGCGCGGGCATGTTCGGCGTAGGTCGGACCCAGCACCAGCGCCTTGCCGGGCGCGATCAGCGAGGCGACGCGCGGCAACAGGATCTGCGTGCCCGGAGCCGCCGCGACGTTGGCTGGCGACGGCGCGCCATAGGTGCTGGCCGCGATCTCTGTCAGGTCACGCGTGCGCGCGGCTTCCGGCAACCGCGACAGGGTGGTGGCGGGCAGCTCGAAAAGCGGGTAGGAGTGCGGATTGATACCGGTCGAGAGGTCGACGAAAGGCAGCATGGCGTTGGGGAAAAGCGCCCTCGCCCGGCCAAGACTTCCACCATGGTCCACCGCTCCTTCAAGAAGCTTCATGTCAGTCCTGATCGCTTTCCTGTCATTGGCCGTCGAATTCGCCCTCGGTTACCCCGACTGGCTGTTTTCGCGCCATCGGCCATCCGGTGACGTGGTTCGGCAGGCTGATATCCTTTCTCGACCGCAGGCTCAACCACGCCACTGATCCCGACGCGCTGCGTCGCAAGCGTGGTGTCCAGGCGCTGCTGGTCATCGTGCTGGTGCCGGCGATAATTGGCCTCGGCGTGCAGGTCTTGCTCTGGTTCGTTCCCATGGGGCTATTCATCACTGCCCTTCTGGCGACGTCGCTTCTGTCGCAGAAGAGCCTCTACGAGCACGTCGAGGCGGTGGCCGACGCACTCGATACCGGTGGCCTCGCTCTGGGCCGCGTGGCCGTCTCGCGAATCGTCGGCCGCGATCCCGAAACACTGGACAGGGCCGGTGTCTGCCGCGCGGCGATCGAGAGCCTGGCCGAGAATTTTTCCGACGGCATCGTTGCCCCCGCCTTCTGGACCGGCGTCGGCGGCCTGGCCGGCGGCGTCGCCTACAAGGCCGCCAACACCGCCGATTCGATGATCGGCCACCGCACCCCGCGCCACGAGGCCTTCGGCTGGGCGGCGGCGCGCTTCGACGATTGGATCAACCTGCCGGCCTCGCGGCTGACGGCGCTGCTGATCGTGCTGGCCGCTTTCCTGGTCAGGGGCGCCGATCCGCGCAGTGCCTGGCACGCGGTGTGGCGCGACGCCAAAAAGCACCGCTCGCCCAATGCCGGCTGGCCGGAAGCCGCGATGGCCGGTGCACTCGGTCTCGCACTCGCCGGGCCGCGCAGCTACGGTGGCGTGCTGGTCGATGACGTCTTCATGGGCGAAGGTGGGCGGCGCGAAGCCGACAGCGTCGACATCAGGCAGGCGCTGAAACTCTATCGCGTCGCCGACTATCTCCTGATCGCGCTGTTTGGGTTGGTCGCGGTGGTCGTCATTGTGGCGTGACGGATCGATCGCCGTTTAGAATTCGATGCCCTGCTGGGCCTTCACGCCCGCGGAAAAATGGTGCTTGGTCACGCCCATCTCGGTGACGAGGTCGGCGGCCTCGACCAGCGCCGGCTTGGCGTTGCGGCCGGTAACGACGACGTGCAGGCCCTCGCGCCGGGCCTCCAACGCTGCTACCACCTTGTCGAGATCAAGATAGTCGTAGCGCAGCGCAATGTTCAGTTCGTCGAGCACCAGTAGGCTGATCGACGGATCGGCCATCAGCTCCAGCACCTTGGCCCACGCCGCTTCGGCGGCTGCGATGTCGCGCTTAAGATCCTGCGTTTCCCAGGTGAAGCCCTCGCCCATCGCGTGCCAGACGACGCGGTCGCCGAAGGCGGCGAAGGCGTCTTTCTCGCCTGTGTGCCATTTACCCTTGATGAACTGGACGACGCCGACGCGCTTGCCGTAGCCGAGCATCCGCAGCGCCAGGCCGAAGGCGGCTGTCGTCTTGCCTTTGCCCGGGCCGGTGTTGACGATCAGCAGCCCCTTCTCGACCGTCTTGCTCGCCACCTCGGCATCCTGCACGGCCTTGCGCTTGGCCATCTTGGCGCGATGGCGTTCTTCGTCCCGGTCTTCGATGTCGGTCATGTCATTTCACCTTGAGCGGCAATCCCGCCACCATCAGCAGCACCGTGTCGGCGATGGCAGCGACCTGCTGGTTGAGCCGGCCGGCGGCATCGCGGAAACGGCGCGCCAGTGCATTGTCCGGTACGATACCCTGGCCGACTTCATTGGACACCACGAACCACGGTCCGCGTGGTCGCGACAGCACGTCCGCCAATCGCCGGCATTCCAGGTCGAGATCATGTTCGGCCAGCATATGATTGGTCAGCCACAGCGTCAGGCAGTCGACAAGCACCGGCTGGTCGTCCGGCAAGGCCGCGAGCGCGCCGGCGAGATCGAGCGGTGCGTCGATGGTCGTCCAGCCTTCGCCGCGCCGCGACCGGTGCAGCGAAATGCGTTCGCGCATCTCGTCATCATAGGCTTGCGCCGTGGCGACATAAGTCCATGGCGGCGGCAAACCCGTCGCCAGGGTTTCGGCGTGCGCGCTCTTGCCGGAGCGCGCACCACCGATGAGGAAGGTCAGGGCCCTGCCTTCAGGCAAAGCTGTCGCGCAGGCTGGTCGCCGTGCCGGTGAAGCGGCCACGCACCATGCCGACGACCGCGCCGAGCACCAGCCAGAACACCAGATTGGTCAGCGTCACCGCCACCACGAACTGGTGATGCAGGCCTTCAGGGATCGGCGTCTCGAAACTGTCGGGCTGCGGCGCGCCGACAATATGCGGCGCGACGATCAACGCCACGGCCAGGATCGCCAGCGGCAGCGACTTGCGGAACGCGATCAGGCCAAGGCCGATGGCGGTCGCCACCACGGTTGCCGTCCACCAGATCTGGCGCTGGGTCAGGTCGGCCGCCGGCATGGCCGGCAGTTCCGGCGGCAGGCCGAGGCCCGGCGCCAGCGTGAACACGGCAAAGCCGGCCAAGCCCCAGAACACGCCCTGACGCCAACCACCGATGCCACCGGCGAATTCGGAAACCGCGACCAGGATCAGCGCGAAACCGATGCCGGTGACGACATTGGAAACGACGTTGAAGGCAAAACGCTCGAAGCCGTCGGCCGGCGCCCAGCCCTCGTCCTCAGCGGGAGCCGCCGCTTCCGCCGGTGCCGGCGTGGCGGCGCTCATGGTGTTTGTCGCCGGTGCGGCCGAGCTCATCGCGTTGCCGCTGGTGGCGTCGGCAGGCGCCGCGGCATGGTCATGGCTGTGGCCGCCTTCGGCCTGTTCGTAGACTTCCGCCTTGAGAATGAGCGGCACGGTGGCATAGGCCTGCATGCAGGCGAGAACGACGCCAGCCACGAGCCCGGCGATCGCCGCGATGAACACGACGTTGCGAAACAGATTCATGATGTCAGATCCTCGTCAGTGGCAGGGAAACGCCATCGAATGGCGATTGTCATGGCCTGCATTGTGGACCGCATCGATATGCGAGAAGCCGACAAAGCCGATGACGAAGATGCCGAGCAGCGCCGCGAGCGCGAGCTGCATGAAGCGCGACTGCGAGGAGACGGCGGCGCCGAGGGAGACGGAAGCGGTAGTCATGTCTTGTCCTTTCGCCCTCCACCCGAGGGCATCGAAGTCAGTTTCCTGTCGCCGGCAGGTCTCCTGGCTCGCGGATCAGCGCCCTTCCCCACCTTCCCGAAGAAAAAATCTTCAGTGGCATATGGAGAGGACTACCGCACACAGTTGCGGGGGCAGCCACGGCATTGGGCGAAACTCGCCCGCACCGCATTCCCTCTTGGCTCCAAAATGGAACCGACGACATCAGCGACTATAGGCAGAATCCTCGCCTCCGGCAAACCAAATTCCGCCGACAACCATTGCGAATGCGTCGTACCAGCCGAGGCCCGCCGGTGCCGCAATTGACAATTTTCCTGGCCGGGTGTCGGCTGGCATCCTTGGAGGAAGCCAGCCATGCAGCCCACTGCCAGCGAGCGCGATCCCTACAATGGCCTGACCCGGGCCGAACCGACGCTGCCGTCTTCGGCCTATTGGGATGCAGGCAGCTATCAAGAAGATCTCGACGCCATCTGGTATCGAAGCTGGCTGCTCGTCTGCCGCGAGGCCGACCTTGCGCAACCACTGGCTTTCCGCAGATTCCGCATCGGCACGCAAGACATCCTCGTGCTGCGTGACGAGACCGGCGAACTGCGCGCCTTTCACAACACCTGCCGCCATCGCGGCTCGCAGCTCTGCCAGGAAAGCGAAGGTCGGCTGAAGGCGCGGCTGATCACCTGTCCCTACCACGCCTGGTCCTACTCGTTGCGTGGCGACCTCGTGCGTGTGCCGTCGAAATCGCTGCCTGAAGGCTTCGACAAGGCCGACCATCCGCTTTATCGGGTAGCACTCTCGGTGTGGCGCGGCTTCGTTTTCGTCAACCTGCAGGAGGACGCCGCCGGCTCGGCGCAAACATCCTTCGATCCCGCCTCCGGCGATCTCGGCAATTGGCCGCTGGAGACGCTGGTGAGCGGCCACGTGCTGCGCAAGGTGATGAACTGCAACTGGAAGATTTTTTGGGAAAACTTCAACGAGTGCCTGCATTGCCCAGGCGTCCACAAGGACCTGTCGCGGCTGGTGCCGATCTATGGCCGCGGCCTGATGGGCCGTCACGACGATCCCGAATGGGTTCGCCATGCCGACAATGACGCGCCGGAGTTTTCCGGCGGCCTGCGCGCCGGCGCCGAAACCTGGTCGCGCGACGGCCAGGCGCATGGGCCGGTCTTCTCGAGCTTGACACCGGCCGAGCGCACTGCGGGCCAGACATACGCCACCAGCCTGCCGTCGATGTTCGTCGTCGGCCATGTCGACTATGTCAGGACGGTGCGGCTGGTGCCGCTCGGCCCCGAGCAGACCGAGCTTGTCGCGGAGTGGCTGTTCGCGCCCGAAGCGCTCGCCACGACCGACATCGACAACATCGTCGCCTTCGGCACGCAGGTGCTGGAGGAGGACGCTGATATCTGCGAGGTCAATCAGAGAGGCCTGCGCTCGATGCGCCACCAAGCCGGCGTGCTGATGCCCGAGGAATACGACCTGCACCGCTTCCACAACTGGGTGTGCGAGCGCCACGCAGTACGCAAGGCAACCACCTAGTCGGCCTTCAGAATTCGCTCCGACGAGGCATATGGAGTGGTTTTCGAGAACCGGAGCGCAGCGGACTTTTGGGTCCGTGAGCACCGGAAGCGGAGAAAATCGCGACAGATGTCCGCCGGAGTAGAATTATCAAGGTCGACTAAAGCGATTTCGGCAGATAACGCCAGGTCACAAAGCCACAGACTGCCGCCAGCAGGCCGAGCGTGACGAACACCGAGCCGAGCCCGAAGAAGGCCAGCACCACGGAATAGACCAGCGGCGGCGTCAGTTCGGAAAAATCGAGATAGGTGCGATAGACCGCCGCCATCTGCGATCTTTCATAGGAGCGCACCGAGCGCATGAAGGCGGTCGAGCCGAGTGCGTCGAGTGCAATGGTGAAGAAGGCGCCGCCAAGCAGGAAGGCGCCGGTGAGCAGCGGCACGGTTTCGCCGACGAGGCCCGCCGCCAGCAGCATGGCCGATATGGCGAAATAGGCGAATGTCATGGTCCTGCGGCCGCCAAAGCGCTTTCCTGCCTTGCCCCAGAAAATGGCCATGAACAAAAGCGCGTTGCCGGCCGAAACCAGCAGGCCACCGGCCAGCTTGCCCTCGCCGGTGATCACCATGAACAGCGGCCCATAGACGAAGAACGTCGTCCAGAAACAAGAGCGGCCGAAGGCGATCAGCCAGGCCAGCCGCAGCCTGGGCTGGGCGATGAAGCGGCCTATATTGGCGAGCGGGTTGGCCGGTCGCGTCTTGCCCGGACGGATCGACGGGTTGTCGCCGAGCCGATAGGTCCAGAACAGCGCCAGCAGGGCAAACGCGAACACCGCCACCGCGCCATGCGCGGCATAGATGCCGAAGCGCGTGTAGAGGAAGATGCCGAGCGTCGGCCCACCGGTCCAGGCCAGCATCGACCACGCCATGCGCAGCGATTCGGCCTGCATGAAATCGGTCTTGCGGATGTGGTCCATGATGTAGAGGTTGAGCGTGATCGACAGCGCGCTGGCGCCCATCACCCGGCACAGCATGCCGGCCAATTGCCCGGCAAGCGTGTCGGTGACGAAGAACAGCGAGCCGATGGCCAGCAGGCAGGCGCCTGATGTGTAGACCCAGCGGCGGGCAAAGCGGCGGATCAGCATCGGCATGAACAGCGTCACCGACAGGCCGAGCATCGCCACGACGGTGTAGAGGATCGAGACGATCTGCTCGTTGTGGAGGATCTCGTAGGCCTGGATCGGGATGACGCTCGACACGGTGGCGCGGGCGAAGGATTCGACCGCATAGAGCGACGCGAAGGTGCGCGCATCCGCGGCCTTGAGGGCCGGTAGCCAGATCGGATGGCGCACATGGGTGGACATTGCTTCCCCAAAGCAGAATCACCGGTCAAATCTGCCGTGGCGCCCCCCGCGCCAATAAGAGGAAACCGACGCGCAGCCGGCAAAAAGCGAAACCGGTCAAAGGCTTCCCGCCACTGGCCCAAAGCGGCGGCTGATCCAACGGCCGCGGCACAGTCCTTGGCAAAGCTCTCGGTCTTCTTTTGTCCGGGGCAACCGTGATAGTCCTCCAGCGGGGCTGAATCAGAATGCGAGACCATGAGCATCCAAACGCCGACCGCACCCGTTCAGGATCGACCAAAGCGCATCGTCGCCATCGACATCGTGCGCGGCATCGCGCTGATCGCCATGGCGAGCTACCATTTCACCTGGGACCTGGAATTCTTCGGCTACACCGATCCCGGCCTGACCGCCTTCGGCTGGTGGAAGATCTACGCGCGTTGCATCGCCTCGACCTTCCTGTTCCTGGTCGGCGTCAGCCTGTATCTCGCCCATGGCCAAAAGATCCGCTGGAACGGCTTCTGGAAGCGGTTCGCCATGGTCGCTGGAGCCGCGATCGCGATTTCGGTCGTCACCCGCATCGCCACCCCGGACGGTTTCATCTTCTTCGGCATCTTGCACGAGATCGCGCTGGCCAGCCTGCTTGGCCTCGCCTTCCTGCGGCTGCCGGCTTTATTGACGCTGGTCGTTGCCGCGCTCATCATCGCGGCGCCTGTCTATCTGCGCTTCGAGGCGTTCGATCACCCGTGGCTATGGTGGGTCGGCCTGTCGGCGAACAATCCGCGCTCCAACGACTACGTGCCGATGTTTCCATGGTTCGGCGCTGTGCTTGTCGGCATCGGCGTCACCAAGCTTGCCGCGGGCGCGGGTGTCTTGGCGTGGCTGGCGAACCTCAAGCCCGGCCGCTGGGCCAACCCGCTGCTTTTCATCGGCCGCCACAGCCTGGCCTTCTACCTGATCCACCAGCCGCTGCTGATCGGCTGCGTGTGGCTGTTCTCGCAGATCATGCCGGCACAGGTCGAAACCCCGCAGGTGAACTTCCTCAAAACCTGCCAGCTGTCTTGCGAGCAGTCGCGCGACACCGAGTTCTGTTCGAGCTACTGTGTCTGCATGCTCGATACGCTCGAGGGCGAGGCCACGCTTGATCGGCTCTACAACAACGACCAGACTGCGGAATGGAAGGCACATTTGTCCGATCTTGCTGGGATGTGCACCGCCAAAACCGACAGCAAGTTGATGGAGGAAGGGGTCAAATGACCGATAACCAGCCGAAGCCGGGGCTTATACCGTGGCCGCCGCTGATCTATATCGCCGCCATCGCCATCAGCATCGCGCTTGGCCTGCTCTACCCCCTGCCCTGGATCGGCGACATCCTGGGCGATATCCTGTTCGCCGCCGGCTGGGTGGCACTGTTCGCCGTCGCCGCACTCTGGTTCACCGCGATCCGCACCATGATGCGGGCCAAGACCACGCTCAACCCCAACGCGGTGCCCGATCACCTTGTCACCACGGGTCCCTTCGGCATCACCCGCAATCCGATGTATCTGGCCAACACGCTGCTGTTGATCGGCGTCGCCCTTGTCTCGGGGATCGTATGGTTCCTGCCTCTCGCGTTCATCGCTGCCTATGCCACGCAGAAGGTCGCGATCGAAGGCGAGGAAAAGGTGCTCGCAGCGAAGTTCGGCAAGAAATACCGCGATTACGCAAAACGCGTGCGGCGCTGGATTTGAGCTGGAACTTCTTCGTCATCCACGGGCGGAGCAAGGAGCGTAGCTACGCAGCGCAGACCCGAGGATCCATGCCGCGACTTCTGCACGATGCCACGGCGCAGAATGCTGCTCCGTTGCATTCCATGACTGAGGGTATGGCATGGATCCTAGGGTCTTCGCGACGGAGCTACGCTCCTGCTTCGCCCTAGGATGACGAAGGCTCAGGTGTTCACGCCAAGCTCCACCAGCCGCTCCACACAAGACTCCTCGGCCTGGTCGAGTTCGGCGAGCGTCTCTTCAAGGTCGCGGCGCTTCTGCCTGAGATCCTCGCGCTTTTCCTCGATGCGCTTGATCATCAGCTTGAGTTGACCCACCTCGCCGGGCGGGCGCCTTGTACATCTGGATGATTTCGCGGATCTCGTTGATCGAGAAGCCGAGCCGTTTTCCCCGCATGATCTGGCGGATGAGGTGGCGGTCGGACGGGCGAAACAGCCGCGTACGGCCACGCCGCACCGGCTGCACCAGCCCCTCGTCCTCATAGAAGCGCAGCGTCCGCGTCGACACGTCGAACTCGCGAGTCAACTCGGTGATCGAATAATATTCTCGCATTGCCACTCCCGCACGCCGGAATCCCAAACGATCGCCATGCGTCGCCCTTCCGTCCCGAACCAAACCCATGCCATGCCGGAATCGACATCGCGCCCCACGCAAGCCTCGCATGGCATTTACGTAAAAGTCAATTGAGCACGACAGGTGTCTTCAGGGCACACCGAACCACCACGTGGCAATGCCGAGAAACGCAAAGAAGCCGACAACATCGGTGACCGTGGTGACGAAGACCGCCGAAGCGACCGCCGGATCGACCTTGAAACGGTCGAGCAACAGCGGGATCAGGATGCCGGCCAGGGCGGCTGCGAACATGTTGATGATCATCGCCGCCGCGATGATGCCGCCCAGATTGGGGTCGCGGAACCAGGCCGCGGCAACGATGCCGATCAGGATGGCGAAGACGATGCCGTTGATGAAGCCGACGCCCATCTCGCGGCGGATGATGCGGCCGGCATTGTAGATGTCGAGATCCTTTGTCGCCAGCGCCCGCACCGTCACAGTCATGGTCTGCGAGCCGGCATTGCCGCCCATGCCGGCGACGATCGGCATCAGCACCGCCAGCGCCACGATATGCTCGATCGTGCGATCGAACAGACTGATCACCGATGCGGCCAGGAATGCCGTCAACAGATTGATCAACAGCCATGGAACGCGCGAGCGCGAGGTGGAGAAAACACTGTCGGACAGTTCTTCATCACCGACGCCGCCCATGCGCATCAGATCTTCCTCGGCCTCCTGCTGGATGACATCGACGACGTCGTCGATGGTCAGCACACCGACCAGCCGCTCGTTCTCGTCGACGACGGCGGCCGAAAGCAGGTCATACTGTTCGAATTCCCGCGCCGCCTCTTCCTGGTCCATGGTGGCAGGAATGGCGTGCCGCGTCTCATGCATGACCTCCTCGACCTTGACCGAGCGCCTAGTGCGCAGGATCTGGTCGAGGTCGATGGCGCCGAGCAGCTTGAAGGTCGGATCGATGACGAAGATCTGGCTGAAGCGCTCAGGCAGGTTCTTGTCCTCGCGCATGTAGTCGATGGTCTGGCCGATCGTCCAGAACGGCGGCACCGCGACGAACTCGGTCTGCATGCGCCGGCCGGCCGTCTCTTCGGGATAGTCGAGCGAACGGCGTAGCCTGATCCGCTCGGTGAACGGCAACTGCGACAGGATCTCGTCCTGGTCTTCCTTCTCGAGGTCTTCGAGAATGTAGACGGCGTCGTCGGAATCGAGCTCCTGCACCGCCTGGGCGATCTGCGCGTTGGGCAGATTGTCGACGATCTCCATACGGATCGCTTCGTCGACCTCGGTCAGCGAGGAGAAGTCGAAGTCGGCGCCCAGGAGTTCGACAAGCGCGCGGCGCTGTTCGGGATGCAGCGCCTCGAGCAGGTCGCCGAGTTCCGACTGATGCAGGTCGTCGACTTCATGCTTGAGGGTGAGCGTGTCGCGGTCTGCGATCGCCGCGCCAATCCGCGCCAGGAAGGACGAAAGGACGGCGCCGTCCTCGCCATAGATGTCGGCGTGATGTTCTTCGGCGGCCCTGGCGCCGGTCGTCCGTTCGTGCTCGCCTTCCACCAGCGCCTCCCGCCATCGCAATCCCGGAAAAGGTGCGTCTCAGGTCTAGAGCATCGGACACAAAAGTGGAAACCGGTTTTGGGAGAATCCGGTGCTCAAAGGAAAAGTGGCGTAAAGTGCGGGAATATCAAACGAAATGCGCCCTGCCCGTAGCGGACGGAGGCTGGCACAAATCGGATTCTGGGAAGAGGGAATGGTGCGGTCGAGAAGACTCGAACTTCCACGGGTTGCCCCACAGCGACCTCAACGCTGCGCGTCTACCAATTCCGCCACGACCGCACGTGGTAGAGCCGGAACCGACCGGCTCGCGGCGTGTAGCAAATCGTTTCCGGCGAAACAAGTGCACGGCAAGCAATAATGTCAGGCGATTGGCATAATGCTCCACAGGGTTCGAATGCATAGCCCGAACTGGACGTTTCGGCCCGATATCGCCATATGGAGGGCAAATGCATGTCGCCCAAAAGTGCAAGGCGGTTTTGGGGTCACAACATGCATAAGCAAAAAGCGACACATCATGCCAGAACGCAGCCAGATCGCCATGTCTTTCCTGCCGCTCCCCGGTTCGGCTCCGGTCGAATGGCGCATCGAACCTGGCCTCACCGCCTATCCGGATGCGATCGTCTTCATGGAGGCGCGCGCCGAGGCGATCCGAAGCGGGGCTGCCGGCGAGATGGTCTGGCTGGTCGAACACCCGCCGCTCTACACCGCCGGCACCAGCGCCCGCGGCGAGGACCTGATCGACGCGAACCGCTTCCCGGTGTTTGCGGCAGGACGGGGCGGCGAATACACCTATCATGGGCCGGGCCAGCGGGTCGCCTATGTCATGCTTGATCTCAAGCGGCGGCGCGAGGACGTCCGCGCCTTCGTTGCGGCGCTCGAACAGTGGATCATCGGCACGCTGGCCGCCTTCAACGTGCAGGGCGAACGCCGCGAGGACCGGGTCGGCGTCTGGGTGGTGCGGCCGGATCGCCCTGCTTTGCCGGACGGCTCGCCGGCCGAGGACAAGATCGCGGCAATAGGCATAAGGCTGCGGCGCTGGGTCAGCTTTCATGGCATTGCCATCAATGTCGAGCCCGACCTCGACCATTTCAGCGGCATCGTGCCCTGCGGCGTGCAGGACCACGGCGTCACCAGCCTCGTCGACCTCGGCCTTCCCCTGACGATGGCCGACCTTGATCTGGCGCTGAAATCCGCCTTCGAGGATGTCTTCGGCCCCGCACGGCTCTGCCTGTCGAAGCCCCACGCAAGGCCGATTGAGACTTCCCGATCCGGTACGGCTCAAGGTGTGTTGAGATTCAGGTCAGGCCGAGTCGAAAATGGCTGATACCGAGAACCGGAGCGGAGCGTACTTAGGTACGTGAGCACAGTTCTACCGCGACGCGGTAGACGGGGAAGCGCAGGTATCAGCTATTTGCAGGCCAGCATCACCTGAATATCAACACACCTTAGATGAGCTGGGCGGAGGCCCACAATACGCCGTAGCCATGGATGGCGAACACCGCTAGCAGCGCTGCCGCCATGGCGAAGCGGTCGATGGCGCGAATCGGCTTCAACTCGTAACGCGGCTTTACCCCGCTGCTCATCGTCAGCAGGCTGAGGATCGAAAACACCGCTCCCGCCGCGAGCAGAAAATTGGCGGAAAAGCCGGCCTGCCAACCCACAGCCAGAAAGGCCGAGAGCAGGAAAAACGAGGCCAGTGCCAGCGCGATCGGCCCCGGGCAGATCTGGCGCAGCACCTGGCCCCCATCGAATTTCCACACCGGCACCAGATTGGCGATGTTGAACAGAGCAGCAAACCCCGCCAGAGCCGCCAGCAGCATTGCCGCCAGCCGATGTCCTTCCGCACCGGCAAAGGTACTGGCGGCGATTGCGATCGGCACCAGGAAGGCGGAGAAGCCGGCGCCCATCAATGCCACGAAGGCCACCTCGAAACGGCTGTCATAGGGCCGCCCGCCAATGGCGATGCCACCGAGCAGCGGGATGAAGATCATCCGCGCCCTGTTGTGGCCCATCAGGCGAAATGCCGCCATATGGCCGAGCTCGTGCAGGGCGACCACCGATGTGAGGATCGCGGCCAGCGCCAGCCCGCCGAAATGAAGCCCGAAGAACGGCCACAGGATCAATGCCGACAGCGCGGCGAAGCCGACCTGGCTCAGCGGATGCTCGAACCAGCCGCCCTTGCGATACTGCCCGGTCCGCGCCCAGCGCTGCAGCTTGGAGAGTTCGCGGCGCATGGCGAAATAGCGGAACACCAGGAAGGCAACGCCGCGGTAGCGATCGGTCTGGCTGAGCGTCACCCGCGTACCGTTGCCCTCGGAAACGAGTTCAGCGGTTTCGCGAAAATCCTTCCAGAACGAAGCGTCGAGCGCGGTGTCATCGAGGACACGCATCGAGAAGCTGCTGCCCTCGACCACGTCTTCAAACCGCGACTTGCGCTCGATCGGCCTGCCGTCGCGACCTTCCCAGGACAGCATGATTCGAGCCACGCCCTCGCCGTCCGACGCTTCGGCCGAGAGGATCTCGCCGGACCAGCCGGCATCGCTGCCGAGCGGCCACAGCGCCTGCCAGAGGCGCTGCCGGTCCGCTGCTATCACGCGGCTGAGCCGGACCGTGCGCAGACCAAGCGGCACGGTCATCAAGAGAAAGATCAGCCCGAGATTGCTGGCCACCAGAATGGCCGTGACGATGGGCGACACGCGACGCTCCCTGTCTTTCAGGGCACCCTAACGTCGCGGCGGCAAGAAAAGCTTAACGGCGGAACGGGTCATAGCCCACTCAGGATCACGGCGGCGAATGCCGCCAAATCACATGGCTCCGATCCAGATCGCCATGGAAACGAGGAAGGTGCTCATGCAAACCAGTGAGATGACATCCTGAACCAGATCGGTCATAACTCTCTCCTGTCGTTGATATGTTCGTAGTTTGTTCTAATTTTGTTTCAATGTCAACGCGCACAATCCGGGCATTTTCCGGAATCGCGGCGATCAATTCGGCAGGGTTAAGGAAAAGTTACGGGGCGTCGGACAGTGCTACGTGGGCAGATCGCAGCCTTTGCGATTGGCCAATACACCCATCGCTTCGTCATCCTATGGCGGAGCAAGGAGCGACGCGCGCAGACCCTAGGATGACGACATCGGAGACTAAAGCGGCACCACTTTGCCGTCGGCCAGCGTCACCCGCCGGTCCATGCGCGATGCCAGTTCGTGATTGTGGGTGGCGATCAGCGCGGCGAGGCCCGATTGCTTGACCAGTGCGCCCAGCGCGTCGAACACATAGGAGGCAGTGACCGGGTCGAGGTTGCCGGTCGGCTCGTCGGCCAAAAGCACCAGTGGCGCATTGGCAACCGCGCGTGCAATGGCGACGCGCTGCTGCTCGCCGCCGGAGAGCTCGGATGGCCGGTGCGACGCGCGCTTGCCGATCTGCATGTAGTCGAGCAGCTGCGCCGCGCGCTCGGATGCCTCCTTGCGGCTCAGCCCCTTGATGAGCTGCGGCATCATGATGTTTTCCAGCGCCGTGAACTCCGGCAGCAGGTGATGGAACTGATAGACGAAGCCGACATCGTTGCGGCGGATCGCCGTGCGTTCGTCGTCGGAGAGCCGCCCGCAGGCCCGGCCGGCCAGGATGACGTCGCCGGCGTCGGGACGCTCCAGCAGGCCGGCAGTGTGCAAGAGGGTCGACTTGCCGGTGCCGGACGGCGCCACCAGCGCCACCATCTCGCCGCGCTTCAGCGCGAAATCGGCGCCATTGAGAATGGTGAGCTTGCGCGGCCCCTGGACATAGTGCCGCTCGACGCTCTTCAGCTCGATAATGACCTCGGCCACTACTCGTACCTCAAGGCTTCGACAGGATCGAGACGCGCGGCCCGCCATGCCGGAAACACCGTTGCCAGGAACGACAGCCCGAGCGCCATCAGGATGACATAGGTCGTCTCGCGCGGATCCATCTTCGCCGGCAGCTGGCTGAGGAAATAGAGTTCCGGGTTGAACAGCACCTTGCCGGTCATCCACGAGAAGAACTGGCGGATGGATTCGATGTTGGTGCAGATCAGCACGCCGAGCAACACACCGGCGAGCGTGCCCGTCACGCCGATCGCCGCACCCGTCATCAGGAAGATGCGCAGGATGGCGCCGCGCGACGCCCCCATGGTGCGCAGGATGGCGATGTCGTGCCCCTTGTCCTTCACCAGCATGATCAGGCCGGAGATGATGTTGAGCGCCGCCACCAGCACGATCAGCGTCAGGATCATGAACATGACATTGCGCTCGACCTGCAGGGCTGAGAAGAAGGTCTCGTTGCGCTGGCGCCAGTCGACCATGTCGATCGGCCGCTGCGCCGCCGCCTCCACCTTCGGTTTCAGCGCGTCGACATCGTCGGGATTGTCGACATAGATCTCGATCGTCTGCGCCCGGCCGTCCATGTTGAAATAGAGCTGCGCCTCGGAGAACGGCATGTAGACGATGGAAGTGTCATATTCGGACATGCCGACTTCGAAGATCGCCGAGATCTTGTAGCCCTTCATGCGCGGCGTCGTGCCAATCGGGGTCACGTCGCCGTCGGGCGAGATCAAGGTGATGGTGTCACCAAGCGTCAGGCCGAGATTCTCGGCCATGCGCTTGCCGATGGCGACGCCCTCGCCGCTGTCGAAATCGGCAATCGAGCCCTGCTTGATGTTGCTGGCGACGATGGCGATCTTGCTGAGATCCTCACCGCGGATGCCGCGCACCAGCGCACCGGTGCCGCCGCCGACATTGCCTTGCGCCAGCACCTGGCCGTCGATCAGCGGGATGGCGTATTTGACGCCTGATACACCATTGATGCGGCCGGCGACCTGCGCGTAGTCCTCCAGCGGCGAATCGAGCGGCTGCACGATCAGATGGCCATTGACGCCTAGGATGCGCGTCAAAAGCTCCGCCCTGAAGCCGTTCATGACCGCCATCACCACGATCAGCGTGGCGACGCCCAGCATGATGCCGAGGAAGGAGATCGAGGCGATCACCGAGATCACCGTCTCCTTGCGCCGCGAGCGCAGATAGCGCCACGCGACCATGCGCTCGAAGATGGAAAAGGGTCCGGCGCCCGCCGACCGTGCCGCCACCGCCTCGCTCATGCAGCGACACCGAAGCGCTTCTTCGCGTCCGCGATCGGCAGCGTCTCGCGCTCGCCGGTCTTGCGATTCTTGATCTCGATCTCGCCAGCAGCGACACCACGCGGCCCGACGATCACTTGCCATGGCAGGCCGATCAGATCGGCGGTGGCGAACTTGCCGCCGGGCCGCTGGTCGGTGTCGTCGTAGAGCACGTCCTTGCCGGCGGCGACGAAAGCGGCATGCAGCTCGTCGCAGACGCGGTCGCACTCGGCGTCGCCCGCCTTCATGTTGATCAGCCCGATGTCGAACGGCGCCACGGCTTCCGGCCAGATGATGCCGTTGTCGTCATGGCTGGCCTCGATGATCGCCGCGACCAGGCGCGACGGACCGATGCCGTAGGAGCCGCCGGAGACGAAATGATCCTTGCCGTCGGGCCCGGTCACCTTGGCGCCCATGGGCTTCGAATATTTGTCACCGAAATGGAAGATGTGGCCAACCTCGATGCCGCGCGCCGAAACCTTGTCGGTCTCGCCGATCTTTTCCCACGCCGCCTCGTCATGCATCTCGTCGGTGGCGGCGTAGGGCGTCGTCCACGTCTTGACGATATCGGCGATCTCGCCGTCATTGGCAAAGTCGGTATTGGCCCCGGGCACATCGAGCGAAAGATAGTCGCGATGGCAGAAGACCTGGCTTTCGCCGGTGTCGGCGAGGATGATGAATTCATGGCTGAGATCGCCGCCGATCGGCCCGGTGTCGGCCCGCATCGGTATAGCCTGCAGCCCCATGCGCGTAAAAGTCCTGAGATAGGACACGAACATCCTGTTGTAGGCCGCCTTGGCGCCCTCGAAGTCGAGGTCGAAGGAATAGGCGTCCTTCATCAGGAATTCTCTGCTGCGCATGACGCCGAAGCGCGGCCGCACTTCGTCGCGGAACTTCCACTGGATATGGTAGAGATTGAGCGGCAGGTCCTTGTAGGACTTCACATAGGCGCGGACGATCTCGGTGACCACTTCCTCGTTGGTCGGGCCGTAGAGCATGTCGCGGTCCTGCCGGTCCTTGATGCGCAGCATCTCCTTGCCGTAGTCGTCATAGCGGCCGCTTTCGCGCCACAGATCGGCCGACTGGATGGTCGGCATCAGGATTTCCAGCGCGCCGGCGCGATTCTGCTCCTCGCGGATGATGCGGCAGACCTTGTCCAGCACCCGCTTGCCGAGCGGCAGCCACGAAAAACTGCCCTGCCCCTGCTGGCGGATCATGCCGGCGCGCAGCATCAGCCGGTGCGAGACGATTTCAGCCTCGCGCGGATTTTCTTTGAGGATAGGCAGGAAATAGCGCGACAAACGCATGGACAGGTCCGTGAGTGAGGATGGCCGCGCCAGAATCGACGCGACGCAGGCTTGCTTGACCCGGCTTCATAGCCATTTCATGGCGCAATGGGAACCCGGCGAAGGCGGCACATCGATGCCTTCGCGCCCGCAATCCATTCAGTTCCTGCATCTTGTCGCGCCGGCTTGCTTGCACTGACAAGCCGTGGGAGTCTGTCAGACGGGGGTGGATTGGGTCATTGCGGTTTTACCTGGCAGTCATCCTGGCGGTCTTTTTCGTCTCGGCGGTCCATGCCGAGCGGCGGGTCGCGCTCATCCTGGCGGCCGACGACTACCGGAATCTGCGTCCGCTGAAAAACGCGGTGAACGACAGCCGCACGATCGAAACCGCGCTGAAAAAGCTGGGCTTCGACGTCACAACCGAAGCGAACCGTGACTTGAAGCGTATGCGCCGCGCGCTGGAGGACTTTCGCGACGACGCAACCGGCGCGGATGTCGCGCTGATCTATTTCTCTGGTCATGGCGTCGAGATCGCGGGCGACAACCGGCTTCTGCCGGTCGATGCCGATCCGTCTTCGTTGGATCGATTGAAGGCCACAACCCTTCAGCTTGAAGAGGTACGCGAGACGGTGACCGCGGTCGGCAAGATCGGCCTCGTGGTGCTCGATGCTTGCCGCGACAACCCTTTTGGTCAATCCGGAGACGGTCAATCTGGTGAAGGACGCGGCGTGGTGTCCATTGCGCCGGAGGTGAAAGCCGGAGCCAGGCCGGGCCTCGGACGCATGGGGCGGGCGGAAAACGTGCTGTTCGCCTTCTCCGCGGCGCCCGGGCAGACCGCCTCCGACGGTGCATCAGGCAACTCCGAGTTTTCCGCCGCTTTGGCCAGGTTCCTGCCCACGGACGGCCTGGAAATACGCTCCGTGCTGACGCTGGTGCAGCAGCAGGTCTACGATCTGTCGCGTGGCAAACAGCTTCCCTATGTCGAAAGCGGCTTGCCGCAACTCTTCTTCGCCGCGCAGGCCAGCAAGGACGCCCTGCCCGAGCGCGATCGGCTGCTGCTCGCCATGGCTGATGTCACGCCGGACCTGCGCGTCGAGGTCGAGGCGGTGGCGGCCAACGCCGACATGCCGCTGGCACCGCTATACGCCGCCCTTATCACCTCCGACGGCAAGGCGATGGGACCAGGGCAACGCCAGCAGAAACTCCGGGAAGCGGCCGACGCTTTCACAAAGGTCCGGGCCGATTTGCGCAACTTCGCCTCCTCCGATCCGCAAGTGACGGCGCTGCGCCAACAGGCCGAGGCGCAATTGGCGCTCGGCTCGTTCGACGAGGCACGCGAACTGCTTGGCAAGGCGGCGGATATAGACGGCAAGTCGCGCGACGATCTGAAAACCCGATTCATCGAGCGTACGCTATCGGAGGCAACGACACATTATCTCGCCGGCGGCGCCTCGCGGGCGCAATTGCGCTACGACCTCGCCATCGACGACTACCGCAAGGCCGTAGCACTCTACGCTGATGTCGAAGGTTTCCACATACCCGACGACGCGCACTACCAGCAGACACTGTCCTGGGAGTTTATCGGCACGCTGGAAACGACCGTCGGCAATTTGCAGGAAGCCGGCAAAGCCTATGATTCGATGGTCCGGTCCGCCGAGAAACGCGCGGCCGCCGAGCCCGACAAGGTTGACCACCAGCGCGACCTTGCCGTGGCGCAGAACAAGGTTGCCGACGTCAAGAAGGCGATGGGCGATACCGCCGGCGCGATCGCGCTTTACCAGCAGGCTCTCGCCACAATGAAGGCGATCCTCGAAAAGGAGCCTACGCTTGGCTATCTGCGCGACTACGCCGTCTGCTTCAACCGCATCGGCGACGCCATGCGGACTTCGGGCGACGGACCTGGCGCGCTGGCGAACTACCGTTCGGCACTCAAGGTGGCCGAATTCCTGGTCGAGAAAGCGCCTGATAATGACGGCTTTCGGCGCGACCTTTCCGTCAGCCATTCCAAGGTCGGGCTGGCGCTCAGGCTGACCAACGACCTCGAAGGCTCGATCGCCGAATATGAAGTGTCCTTGCAGATCACCGAGGCACTGGCGAAGAAGACGCCGGACGACGCCGAACTGCAGCGCGACATCACCGTCAGCCTCACCGCTATCGGCGACCTGCAGCGGCTTACCGGGCACAACGAAAAGGCTTTCGAACCCTACCAGCGCAGCGTCGATATCGCGCAGAAGCTGGTGGCGCGGGATCCCGGCAACACGCTATGGCGGCGTGACCTCGAGCTTGCGCTGGGCAAGGTGGCCGACGCCCGTGCCGAGGCTGGCGACCTCGACGGAGCGATCTCCGACCGCCGTTCAGGGCAGGCGATCGCGGAATACCTGGCTGAACTCGACCCCGACAACGCCGAATGGCAGCGCGACATTGCGGTTGGCCACAACCGGATCGGCGACATGCTGATGAGCAGGGGGGACAAAATCGGCGCGGCAGCCGAGTACCAAGCCGGTTTCGTGATCGCCAACGCGCAGTCCCGAGCCGATCCGGGCAACGCACAGCGCATGGTCGATGCCGCCTACAGCCGCTATAAGCTGGCAGTGGCCGGGGTTGACCCGTCGGCAAATCTCAAGGCCGCGCTGGCGATGCTGATCGGCCTGAAATCGGAGGGACGCTTGCCGGGTGCCAACGAAGGCTGGATCGGCATGGTCGAGAAAGCAATGGCTGAGGCCGGCCTCGTAAAATAGGGCCCAGCCGAAGGCGCGAGAGAGCCCAACATCTTCGGGCGCGGCTCGCTAATTCTTTACGCGCGACAATTCAGAAGGGTGGGTAAAGGCTCCGCTGGTCCTGCTGGACGTTTCGAAAGCAAAGCCTGCCACACTATTGTGCAGTGCAGCACGAGAATGCCTGTTTCGAGGCAAAATTCTTCGTGACATTTTCATTCGCGTTAGGCTAATGTGCCTCGATAACCGAGAGGGCAGAAAAAAATCTGCTCTCCTACGCGGTCAAAGTCTTGGGAGGATGCGATCTAGGCGCGGTAACTCGCTGCCGCCGGAAACCGGAAACAGATCGGACGCGTTTAAATTGCAAGGCCTTGTGCCTTGCATTTTTTTTGTGCAATCACCTGCTTAGCGCAACGCGTTGCCAAACCACCTTACCTTGCGTCAGCACCCCCCGACCACAAAACGTTACGGCATTCCTGTCCGAAACCCGGACAGTCTATTTGGCTGGCGTCTGGCCAAAATCCGGCACGATGTGCGGGATGTCGTTGAGGCTGTATCCCAAGCCGTGCGTCAGACCATAGAAAATGCCCATCAGGATCGCGGTGGCGACGGTGGTGCGGATCACGGCGCGCAGCATGTGGGGGCCGCGCGGCGCGCTTGGAACCGTGCCCAGCGTCACATCATGATCGTCGTCCTGCGTCTTCACGCTGAACGGCAGCACGGCAAACAGCACCACCCACCAGGTCGCGAAAAACAGGGCGGTGAACGAAACCCAGCTCATGATTGCTCCAGCTCGATCAGCGTACCGAAGAAATCCTTCGGATGCAGGAACAGCACCGGCTTGCCATGGGCGCCGATCTTCGGGTTGCCGTCGCCCAGCACGCGGGCGCCTGCCACCTTGAGCTGATCGCGCGCGGCCAGGATGTCATCGACCTCGTAGCAAAGATGATGCATGCCGCCGGAAGGATTCTTCTCCAGGAAGGCGGCGATCGGCGACCCCTCGCCCAAAGGCTCCAGAAGTTCGATCTTGGTGTTGCCGACATTGACGAACACCACCGTCACGCCATGCTCCGGCAGCGCCTGCGGCTCCATCACTTCGGCGCCCAGCGTGTTGCGATAGGCTGCGACGGCTGCCGTCAGGTCCGGCACGGCAAGCGCGACATGGTTCAGACGTCCGAGCATAGGTTTTTCCTCATGGCAGCAAGGTAGGACAGTAGGGGAAAAGCTGACCGTGCCTCGTATCGAAATCCCTACTGCCCTACTGCCTTACTGCCCTACTCCCTTTCGTCACCTTGTGACGAACACCGTCACAAGCGGCTTCTTGCCCCAGGCTTCGTTGGCGGCGCCGCGCACGGCGCGCCGTACTGCTTCTTGCACCAGGTCGAGGTCTTTTCGGCGCTGACGGGGGATCGAGTCCACCGCGCCGATTGCCGCATCGATCATCAGATCTTCGAGCGTCTCGCCACGGCCATCGGCCTCGGCGACGCCGATGGCGACCAGATCGGGGTCACCGGCAAGCTCATATTTGTCGTCGAGCACGACATTGACCGAGACATGGCCGGCAAAGGAAAGTTTGCGCCGGTCGCGGATGCCCATCGCCTGATCGGTGCCGATCAGTCTGCCATCCTTGTAGACGCGGCCGAACGGCACCTGGTCGATGATGGTGGCAGGGCCGGGAGCGAGCCGCAGCATGTCGCCGTCGCGCACCTGCGCCACCTGGCCGATGCCCGACGTCGACATCAGCGACCCCTGCGCCACCAGATGCGCCGCCTCGCCATGCACGGGAACGCCGATCTGCGGGCGCACCCATTCATACATCTTGCGCAATTCGCTGCGCCGCGGATGGCCGGAGACATGCACCAGCGCGTCGCCGTCCTCGATGATCTTGACGCCGAGATCGATGAGGCGGTTCTTGATCTCGAGGATCGCCTTCTCGTTGCCCGGAATGGTGCGCGAGGAAAACACCACCGTGTCGCCGGCCGTCAGCGACACCGACTTCATCTCTTCGCGCGACAGCTTGGCCAGTGCGGCAAGCGGCTCGCCCTGGCTGCCGGTGCAGATGATGACCAGGTTTTCGCGCGGAATGAAGCCAAAATCCTCCTCGGCGATGAACTCCGGCAGACCGTCCATGTAGCCGAGTTCGCCAGCCACATCGATGACCCGCTTCAGCGAGCGGCCGAGCACCAGGCACTGGCGACCGGCATCGCGTGCCGCCCTGGCGATGGAGACGATGCGTCCGACATTGGAGGAAAACGTGGTCACGGCGACGCGGCCCTTGGCAGCCTGGATGACGCCCTTGAGGCCCTCGCCGACGGCCACTTCAGAAGGCGACTCGCCCTCGCGCAGCGCATTGGTCGAATCGCAGATCAGCGCCAGAACGCCCTTGTCGCCATAGGCGCGGAAACGCGCCTCGTCGGTCTTCGGCCCGATCGTCGGCTCCGGATCGATCTTCCAGTCACCAGTGTGGATGACGGTGCCGGCCGGCGAGGTGATCGCCAGCGACATCGGTTCGGGAATCGAGTGCGCGACCGGAATGGCTTCGATCTCGAAGGGGCCGACGGTGAATTTCTCCCCCGCTTTGTAGATCGTGACCGGTATTTTCGGCGCGCCCTGTTCGCCTTGCCGCTTGGCTTCGAGCAAGCCGGCGCTGAACGGCGTCATCCAGACCGGCGCCTTCAGCTTCGGCCAGGTGTCGAGCAGCGCGCCATAATGGTCCTCATGCGCATGCGTGATGATGATGCCGCGCAGATTGGCGAGGTTCTCCTCGATGAAGCGCGTGTCGGGCAGCACCAGATCGACGCCAGGCAGGCTGGCGTCGGGGAAGGTCACACCGACATCGATGACAATCCATTCGCGCGCACTGGGCGGGCCGTAGCCGTAAAGAGCGAAGTTCATGCCGATCTCGCCGACGCCGCCAAGCGGCACGAAGACGAGTTCAGCGTTTTCGGCTTTCGCCATGATTTTTTCCTTCCTGGCCCTCAGGCCAAGCCGTTGAAGCAATTCCAGGAAAAGCGTGTAACGGTTTTCCGTCCAGAATTGCTCAGAAACAAATAGTTAGAGCCGTCCACTGTTTCTGTCGAAACAATGAGCCGCCCTAAACCCGAGCCGACGCCACCGCGCCGAAATGCACGTCGCCGGCGGCGATCGTCAGAACCGAACCTTCATCGTCGCGGATCACGAAACGGCAGTCTTCGTCAATGGTTTCAAACACCCCACGCACCACATTACCGTCAATCCTGACAGCAACCTCGCCGCCGAGCCCCGCCGCGCGAGCCAACCACCGTCGCCTGACGGCGGCAAGTCCGCGCCCCTCATCCCACAACCGGGCATTCTCGCTCCAGGCGTCCGACAGCGCCAGGAACAGCGTTTCCGCATCGCATGCCGCACCCAGTGCGCGCAACGATGTTGCCGGATAAGGCAAATTCTCGGGATAAGCCACAACATTGACGCCGATGCCGACCGCCACCGCGAAACGGCCGCCTTCCAGGATCGCCGATTCCAGCAGGATGCCAGCCAGCTTGGCGCCCGAGGCAAGCACATCATTCGGCCATTTCAGCTCGAAACGGTTTTTGCCTTCGCTGCCACCGTCGAGGCCGATGGCAATCCGGCCCTTCGGCACCACGGCATCAAGCGCATCCGCCAGCGCCAGTCCTGCGACGAAGCCCAGCGTTGCGGCAAGGCGAAGCTCTGCCTTGGTGATGACGAGCAGCGTCGCCGCGAGGTTGCCTTCGGGGGTCGCCCAGACACGGCCGCGCCGGCCACGCCCGCTTTCCTGCTTCTTGGAAACGACCCACAATTTGCCGGCGTCGCCTGCCCTTGCATGATCCAGCGCCAGCGCATTGGTGGAGCCGACACTGTCATGCGCCTCGAGCCGGAACCCTTCCGACGCCGAGGTTGGAGCCAGCCGAAATGCCATGCCGTCTAGAAAAACGTCTTGGCTGCGGCTTCGGCATAGGTGCCGATCGGCCCGCCGATCAGCACATAAAACAGCACGAAAGCGCCGGAGACGCCGAGCACGACACGCAATTCTGTCGCCATCGGCACGAAGCCACCGACCGGTTCGTCGAACCACATGATCTTGATGATGCGCAAATAGTAATAGGCGCCCACCACCGAGGCCAGCACGCCGATGATCGCCAGCGCGTAGAGATTGGCGTTGATGGCGGCGAGGAAGACGTACCACTTCCCCCAGAAGCCGGCGAGCGGCGGGATGCCTGCCAGCGAGAACATCAGGATGGTCAGGATCGTCGCCATGATCGGATTGGTCGACGACAGGCCGGCCAGATCGCTGATCTGCTCGACATTGCCTTCCTTGCGCCGCATGGCGAGGATGAAGGCGAAGGTGCCGAGCGTCATCACCAGATAGATCAGCATGTAGATGGCAACGCCGCGCACGCCGGCCTGGCTGTTGGCGGCAAGGCCGACCAGCGCGTAGCCCATATGGCCGATCGAGGAATAGGCCATCAGTCGCTTGATGTTGGTCTGGCCGATGGCCGCGAAGGCGCCCAGCGCCATCGAGGCGATCGAGATGAAGACGATGATCTGCTGCCAGTCGGAGGCGATCGGCTTGAACGCGCCCATGGTGACGCGCACCATCAGCGCCATCGCCGCCATCTTGGGTGCGGCCGCCAGGAAGGCCGTCACCGGCGTCGGTGCACCCTCATAGACGTCCGGCGTCCACATGTGGAACGGCACCGCCGAGATCTTGAAGGCAAGGCCAGCCAGCACGAAGACGAGACCGAAGACGAGGCCAAGCTGGCGCTCGCCGCTGCCCAGCGCCGAAGCGATCTCCTGGAAGCCGGTGTTGCCGGTGTAGCCATAGACCAGGCTGATGCCATAGAGCAGCATGCCTGACGACAGCGCGCCGAGCACGAAGTACTTCAGGCCCGCCTCGGTCGAACGCAGATTGTCGCGATTGATCGCGCACAGCACGTAGATGGCCAGCGACTGCAGCTCGAGGCCGAGATAGAGCCCGATCATGCTGTTGGCCGAGATCATCAGCATCATGCCGAGTGTGCTGAGCAGCACCAGCACCGGATATTCGAACTTGTCGAAATGCTCCGCCCTGGCGAAGCGCATCGACATCGCCAGCGTCACCGCCGAACCCACCAGCGCCAGCACCTTCATGAAGCGGGCAAAGGAATCCTGGATGAAGGCATTGCCATAGGCGCTGCCCTGCCCGGTTTGGAAGATCAGCCAGGCGCCCGCGACCACCAGCACAGCGACGGCAAGGCCGGTCACCGTGTTGGCGGTGTTGGCGCGCGAATAGGCGCCGACCATCAGCAGCGCCAGCGCGCCGACGGCAAGGATCAGCTCTGGCGTCGAGAGCGACAGGCTGGAGAGAAGGTCCGGCGTCATGGTTCGCAAAACCCTTGGGTTAATTCGCCGCCGCGGTCTGCGCGGCGCCGATGGATGCAGTGACATTGGTGACGAGCGACTTGACCGATTCGGCCGTCGCGTCGAAGACCGGTGCGGGATAGACACCGAAGAAGATGACCAGCACGACCAGCGGGTAGATGATCACCTTCTCGCGCGGCGACAGGTCGAGCAGGCCCTTCAGGCTGTCCTTGGTCAGCGCGCCGAAGATCACCCGGCGATAGAGCCAGAGCGCGTAGGCGGCCGACAGGATGACACCCGTGGCGGCGAAGAACGCCACCCATGTGTTGACCCGGAACACGCCGAGCATGGTCAGGAATTCGCCGACGAATCCGCTGGTTCCGGGCAGGCCGACATTGGCCATGGTGAAGATCAGGAACACCGTGGCGTATTTCGGCATGTTGTTGACCAGGCCGCCATAGGCCGCGATTTCGCGTGTGTGCATGCGGTCATAGATGACGCCGACGCACAGGAACAGCGCGCCGGAAACCAGGCCGTGGCTGAGCATCTGGAAGATGGCGCCCTGCACGCCTTCCTGGTTCATGGCGAAGATGCCCATGGTGACGAAGCCCATATGGGCGACCGACGAATAGGCGATCAGCTTCTTCATGTCGTCCTGCATCAGCGCCACCAGCGAGGTGTAGATGATGGCGACGACCGAGAGCGCGAAGATCAGCGGCGCGAACATTTCGGACGCCAGCGGGAACATCGGCAAGGAGAAACGCAGGAAGCCGTACCCGCCCATCTTCAAGAGGATGGCGGCCAGGATCACCGAGCCTGCCGTTGGCGCCTCGACGTGCGCATCGGGCAACCAGGTGTGCACCGGCCACATCGGCATCTTCACCGCGAAAGAGGCGAAGAAGGCAAGCCATAGCCATGTCTGCATGTTGGCCGGGAAATTGTGCGTCAGCAGCGTCGGGATGTCGGTCGTGCCGGACTGGTAGAACATCGCCATGATGGCGAGCAGCATCAGCACCGAGCCGGCGAGCGTGTAGAGGAAGAACTTGAACGAGGCATAGACGCGCCGCTTGCCGCCCCAGACGCCGATGATGATGAACATCGGGATCAGGCCGGCTTCGAAGAAGACGTAGAACAGCACGATATCGAGTGCGCAGAACACGCCGATCATCAGCGTTTCGAGCAGCAGGAAGGCGATCATGTAGGCCTTGACGCGCTTCTCGATCGATTCCCACGACGCCAGGATGCAGAGCGGCATCAGGAAGGTCGTCAGGATGACGAACAGCATGGAAATGCCGTCGACGCCCATATGATAGGAAATCCCGGAGTCGAGCCAGGCAACCTTCTCGACGAACTGGAAGCCGGCCTGCGAATTGTCGAAGCCGGTCCAGATGAACACCGAGATGATGAACGTGAACGTCGTCGTCAACAGCGCGATGGCGCGGATGTTGCGGCGTGCATTTTCGCTGTCATCGTTGATGAACAGGATAAGCAGCACACCAACCAACGGCAGGAAGGTGACCAGCGAGAGGATTGGCCATGCGGTCATCAGAGCATCATCCAGGTGACGAGTGCGGCAACGCCGATCAGCATGGCGAAGGCATAATGGTAGAGATAGCCGGTCTGCAGCTTGACGACGCGGTTGGTGACATCGACGACGCGCGCCGAAATGCCATCCGGGCCAAGACCATCGATGATGGTGCCGTCGCCGGTCTTCCACAGGAAATGGCCGAGGCGCTTGGCGGGCCGCACGAACAGGAAATCGTAGAGCTCGTCGAAATACCACTTGTTGAGCAGGAAGGCGTAGAGCCCGCGATGGTGCGCTGCCAGATTGACCGGCATTTCCGGCGAGCGGATGTAGAATTTCCAGGCCAGCGCGAAGCCGATCAGCATGGCGATGAAGGGCGACAGCTCGACCCACAGCGGCAATTCGTGGATCTCGTGCAGGATGTGATTGTCCGGCAGCGTGAACAGCGATGCCTTCCAGAACTCGGCATAGCCCTCGCCGATGAAGGCGCCGTGGAAGATGATGCCGGCAAACAGTGCGCCTGCCGCCAGGATGAACAGCGGCACCAGCATCACCGGCGGCGATTCATGAACATGGTGCATCACCTCGTGGCTGGCCCGCGGCTCGCCGTGGAAGGTCATGAAGATCAGCCGCCAGGAATAGAAGGAGGTGAAGCAGGCGGCGATGACCAAAAGCACGAAAGCCAAGCCGGCAACCGAATTGTGGCCGGCAAAGGCGCTTTCGATGATGGCGTCCTTGGAGAAGAAGCCGGCGGTGCCGATGACCGTCACCGGGATGCCGACGCCGGTCAGCGCCAGCGTGCCGATGACCATCATCCAGTAGGTGGTCGGGATCAGCTTGCGCAGGCCGCCCATCTTGCGCATGTCCTGCTCGTCGGAGACGGCATGGATGACCGAGCCCGAACCGAGGAACAGCAGCGCCTTGAAGAAGGCATGCGTGAACAGATGGAAGATCGCCGCGCCATAAGCGCCGACGCCGAGCGCCACGAACATGTAGCCGAGCTGCGAACAGGTCGAATAGGCGATGACGCGCTTGATGTCGTTCTGCACGAGACCGACCGTCGCGGCGAAAAAGGCGGTGAAGGCGCCGATCAAGGTCACGACCGTCAGCGCCGAATGCGACAGTTCGAACAGCGGCGACAGCCGCGCCAGCATGAACACACCGGCCGTCACCATGGTGGCGGCATGGATGAGTGCGGAAACCGGCGTCGGGCCTTCCATGGCGTCCGGCAGCCAGGTGTGCAGCGGCACCTGCGCCGACTTGCCCATGGCGCCCATGAACAAGAGCAGGCAGACGACCGTCATGGCCGCCTGCTTGTCCAGCGCATAGCCAAGGAAGGTCAGCACGGCGCCGCCCTGTGGCGCACCTTCGGCCGGAATGAACGTTGCCGCATTGGCGAAGATGGTGCCGAGATTGACCGAGCCGAACAGCACGAACAGGCCAAAAATGCCGAGCGCGAAACCGAAATCGCCGACGCGGTTGACGACGAAGGCCTTGATTGCCGCGGCATTGGCCGACGGCTTCTTGTACCAGAAGCCGATCAGCAGATAGGAGGCGAGGCCCACCCCTTCCCAGCCGAAGAACATCTGCACCAGATTGTCTGATGTCACCAGCATCAGCATGGCGAAGGTGAACAGCGACAAATAGGCAAAGAAGCGCGGCCGGTTCGGATCGTGGTGCATGTAGCCGATCGAATAGATGTGAACCAGCGCCGACACGGTGTTGACCACCACCAGCATCACCACCGTCAGCGTGTCGATCCGCAGCGCCCAGGACGCTTCCAGTCCGCCTGACTGGATCCAGCGCATCACCGGCACGGTGAACACCTCGCCATGGCCGAAACCGACGGTGAAGAAAGCGACCCACGACAGCACCGCCGCGATCACCAGGAAACCGGAGGTGATGTATTCGGACGCCTTGGCGCCGAGCGACGTGCCGAACAGGCCGACGATCAGGAAGCCGAGCAGGGGAAGGAAGACGATGGCCTGATACATGGTGGTTCCGTCAACCCTTCATCATGTTCACGTCTTCGACCGCGATCGAGCCGCGGTTGCGGAAGAAGACGACAAGAATGGCAAGCCCGATGGCGGCTTCGGCCGCCGCGACCGTCAGCACGAACAGCGCGAACACCTGGCCGACCAGATCGCCGAGCGCTGCCGAAAAGGCGACGAAATTGATGTTGACCGCCAGCAGGATCAGCTCGACCGACATCAGGATGACGATGACGTTCTTGCGGTTCAGGAAGATGCCGAACACGCCAAGCGTGAACAGGATCGCCGATACGGTCAGATAATGCGCGATGCCGACAACCATCTCAGAGTCCCTCGCCTGTCTTGACCTTGCGGATTTCCATGCCGGTCGCCGGCGTGCGGCCGACCTGGGCTGCGATCGACTGCCGCTTGACGCCTGGTTTGTGGCGCAGCGTCAGCACGATGGCGCCGATCATGGCGACCAGCAAAACGAGGCCCGAAATCTGGAAGTAGTAGAGGTAGTCGGTATAGAGGATGTCGCCGAGCGCGGCCGTGTTGGTCCGCGTGGCAAGATCCGGAATGGGCTTGGAGACCGTCGAGGCGAGCTGCGGCGCAAATGTGTAGCCGCCCAGCACGACGATCAGCTCCGCCGCCAGGATCAGCCCGACCAGCGCGCCGATCGGTGCATATTGCAGGGCGCCTTCCTTCATCTCGGCGAAATCGACGTCGAGCATCATGACGACGAACAGGAACAGCACCATCACCGCGCCGACATAGACGACGAGCAGGATCATTGCCAGGAACTCGGCCCCGGTCAGCATGAACAGGCCGGCGGCGTTGAAGAAGGTCAGGATCAGGAACAGCACCGAATGCACGGGGTTGCGCGACGAAATGACCATGAACGCCGACGCCACCGCGACAAAGGCGAAGAGGTAGAAAAAGGCCGCCTCTAGTCCACTCAACATGGGGTTCCCCCGGGTTCCTGTCCGAAACAGGACGTTCGTCCTGTTCGATTTTTGCGACCGCCTCCGGTCGGCAAGTTGCGTGTTTCCTTAGACGAGGCCCCTCGCCCCGTCCATGCGTCAAATATCAGCGGTACGGCGAGTCCAGCGAGATGTTGCGCGCCAGTTCGCGCTCCCACCGGTCGCCATTCGCCAACAGCTTGTCCTTGTCGTAGTAAAGTTCCTCGCGCGTCTCCGTCGCGAATTCGAAATTCGGCCCCTCGACGATGGCGTCGACCGGGCAGGCTTCCTGGCAGAAGCCGCAATAGATGCACTTCACCATGTCGATGTCGTAACGCACCGTGCGGCGCGTGCCGTCATTGCGGCGCGGACCGGCCTCGATGGTGATGGCCTGCGCCGGGCAGATCGCCTCGCACAGCTTGCAGGCGATGCAGCGTTCCTCGCCATTGGGATAGCGGCGCAAAGCGTGCTCGCCCCGGAAGCGCGGGCTGGTCGGCCCCTTCTCGTGCGGATAGTTGATCGTCTCCTTCGGCGCGAAGAACTGGCGCATCGACAGGAAGAAGGCGCTGACGAAATCCTGCAGCAGCAGCGATTTTGCGGCTTGGGACAGAGCGGACATCACGCAAACCCCGTGATCTTGAGGAAGGCTGCGGTGGCGACCACCATGAACAGCGAGATCGGCAGGAACACTTTCCAGCCGAGCCGCATCAGCTGGTCGTAGCGGTAGCGCGGCACGAAGGCCTTCACCATGGAGATGCCGAAGAACACGAAGCAGACTTTCAGCACGAACCAGATGACACCAGGCACCCAGGTAAACGGCGCGAAGTCGAAGGGCGGCAGCCAGCCGCCAAGGAACAGGATGGTGGCCAGCGCGCACATGAGCACGATGGCGACATACTCGCCGAGGAAGAACAGCAGGAACGGCGTCGACGAATATTCGACCATGTGGCCGGCGACCAGTTCCGATTCGGCTTCCACCAGATCGAAAGGCGGCCGGTTCGTCTCGGCTAGCGCCGAGATGAAGAAGATGATGAACATCGGGAACAGCGCCAGCCAGTTCCAGTCCAGGAAGGTGTTGGGCAGGCCAAGCCGCGTACCAATTCCATCATGCTGCGACAGCACGATATCGCTGAGGTTGAGCGAGCCGGCGGCGAGCAGAACGGTGACGATGACGAAGCCGATCGAGACTTCGTAGGACACCATCTGAGCCGCCGAACGCAGCGCGCCGAGGAACGGATATTTCGAGTTCGAAGCCCAGCCGCCCATGATCACGCCATAGACTTCGAGCGAGGAGATGGCAAAGACATAAAGGATGCCGACATTGACGTTGGCGATCGCCCAGCCCTGGCTGACCGGAATGACCGCCCAGGCCGAGATCGCCAGCACCGCCGAGACCAGCGGCGCCAGCAGGAAAACGCCCTTGTTGGCGCCCGACGGAATGATCGGTTCCTTGAAGACGAATTTCAAGAGATCGGCAAAAGCCTGCAGCGTGCCCCAGGGACCGACGACGTTCGGACCACGGCGCAGCTGCACCGCCGCCCAGATCTTGCGGTCGGCGTAGAGGATGTAGGCGACGAAGATCAAAAGCACGACGATCAGCACGACTGACTTCAAGAGGATCAGCAGCGCCGGCAGCACGTAGAAGGAGAAGAAAGTGTCCATGCTTATTCCGCCGCCTGCTTGAAGCCGCTCTTGGCCAGCGCCGAGCATTCCGCCATCACGGCCGATGCCCGCGCGATCGGGTTGGTCAGGTAGAAGTCCGTCACCGGCGAGGTGAACGTTCCCTTGTTCAGCCGCCCGCCGAGCTTCGCCACCTCAGCGATGTCCTCGGCATTGCCGGCCGCGACCTGATCGATGCGGGCCAGATGCGGGTATTCGCCATAGAGCTTGGCGCGCAGCTGCGGCAGCGAATCGAACGGCAGTTTCTTGCCCAGCACATCTGACAGCGCCCTGAGGATCGCCCAGTCCTCGCGCGCATCGCCCGGCGCGAAGCCGGCGCGGTTGGTCTGCTGTACACGGCCTTCCGTGTTGACATAGGTGGCCGACTTTTCGGTGTAGGCAGCCGCCGGCAGGATGACGTTGGCGCGGTGCGCGCCCTGGTCGCCATGCGTGCCGATATAGACGACGAAGGCGCCGCCGGTCTTGGCCATGTCGATTTCGTCGGCGCCAAGCAGGAACAGCAGCTCCATCTCGCCCAGCATGCCGACGACGCTCTTGCCGCCCTCGCCCGGCACGAAGCCGAGATCGAGACCGCCGACACGTCCGGCCGCATTGTGCAGCACGGCAAAGCCGTTCCAGTCCGCGCGCGCAGCGTTGACGGCGGTGGCGAGCTTGGCCGCCTGGCCGAGCACAGCCGCGCCATCGGCACGCGCCAAAGCGCCCTGGCCGACAATGATCAGCGGATGCGTCGCCTTCTTCAGCGTCTGGAAGAACTTGCCATTGCCGTCCGCCAGATCCTTCAGCGAATCCGGCCCGGCGCCCAGCTGCTCGTAGTCGTAGCGCGTGTCGCCGACATCGCCGATGACGCCGACCGGCAGATTGCCGATCCGCCAGCGCTTGCGGATGCGGGCGTTGAGCACCGAGGCTTCATAGCGCGGGTTGGCGCCGATGATCAGCACCGCGTCGGCCTGCTCGATGCCTTCGATGGTCGGGTTGAAGATGTAGCTGGCGCGCCCGAGCGCCGGATCGAGTGCGGCGCCATCCTGACGGCAATCGGTGTTCTTCGAGCCGAGCGAAGCCATCAGCAGCTTGAGCGCGTAGATTTCTTCAACGGCGGCGAGATCGCCCGAGATGGCGCCGATCTTTTCGGGTGCAGCCTTGGAAGCCGCATCCTTGATCGCGGCAAAGGCCTCGGCCCAGCTGGCGGGAACCAGCTTGCCGTCCTTGCGCACATAGGGGCGGTCGAGGCGCTGCGTGCGCAAGCCGTCCCAGATGAAGCGGGTCTTGTCGGAAATCCACTCCTCGTTCACCGCTTCGTTGACGCGCGGCAGGATGCGCATCACTTCGCGGCCCCGGCTGTCGACGCGGATCGCCGAGCCGACGGCATCCATCACGTCGATGGATTCGGTCTTGGTCAGCTCCCACGGCCGCGCCTGGAAGGCGAAGGGTTTTGAGGTTAGCGCGCCGACCGGGCAAAGGTCGATGACATTGCCCTGCAGCTCAGAGGTCATCGCCTGTTCGAGATAGGTGGTGATCTCGGCGTCCTCGCCGCGGCCGATCAGGCCAAGCTCGGAAATGCCGGCGACTTCCGTGGTGAAGCGGACGCAGCGCGTGCAATGGATGCAGCGGTTCATCACCGTCTTGACCAGCGGTCCGATGTATTTGTCTTCGACCGCGCGCTTGTTCTCGTGATAGCGCGAGGAATCGACGCCAAAGGCCATCGCCTGGTCCTGCAGGTCGCATTCGCCGCCCTGGTCGCAGATCGGGCAATCCAGCGGATGGTTGATCAGCAGGAACTCCATCACGCCTTCCCTGGCCTTCTTGACCATCGGCGTGTTGGTGAAGATTTCCGGCGCCTCGCCATTCGGCCCTGGACGCAGGTCACGCACGTTCATGGCGCAGGAAGCCTGCGGCTTGGGCGGCCCGCCCTTCACCTCGATCAGGCACATGCGGCAATTGCCGGCGATCGACAGCCGCTCATGGAAGCAGAAGCGCGGCACTTCCGCGCCAGCGTCTTCCGCCGCCTGCAGCAGCGTATAGTGGTCGGGTACAGTGATCTCTTTCCCGTCGACCTTGAGCTTTGCCATTCGCCTCAAACCCCTGCGGAGTTCCCGCAATCTCTTTTTCCGGGCACGGTCGAAACCGGACCCGGCACTTCATTCACTTCTTGACGGCGAGTGCCGCCGCTTGGGCTGTCCAATCGTCGCGGCCGATGCGGCCGGAGAGCGACAGGTAATCCTCGACCCAGGCAACCTCTTGCGGCGTCCATGCCGCGATCTGCGCATACGTCCAGATGCCCAGGCCGTTGAGAACCTTTTCCAGCTTGGGTCCGATGCCCGATATGGCTTTGAGATCCGCCGGCTTCGCCGGCTTCTCCATGGCCCCGGGCTGCCTGAAATCCTCGGGCATCAGCACATTGGCGGCGTCGCCTTCTACCGGACCGGCATTTGCCACCGGCGCCGTGGTGGCGGCTTCCTTGGCGGCAATATCGGTGACTTCCTGCGCGAAGGACTGCGCCTCGGCGATCATGGTTTTCGCCGTCGCCCGTGCCTTGGTGGAGGAAGAGTTCGGGTCGTCGAACTGCGCGACGCGCGCCTCGAAATCATCGACGATCGGCTGCAGCAGCCGCTGCGAAGCTTCGGCCGCTCCCGAAAGCGCGCCCAGCCAGACGCCGAAAGCGTGGTTGGCGAGCCCGAGGCCGAGCGCCGACATCGCCGCCGCACCCGCCACGGGGTGCACGAGAAGGTTGACGGCGCTGGCCATCTCCTTCGGCATCATCCTGGTCAGGTCCTGGTTCATCTTCTCGATCTGGTCCAAATTGGGCATCAGCGGGTTGGGTGTCGAATACGGCGCCATAGAGTTCTCCTGGTCGTTTGTTCGTTCGCCCGCCCCGGTTGTCTCAGATCGGGCACTTGCCCGTATTTCAAATCGGGCACTTGCCCGTATTTCGCTCGGACTTTCGCCCGCATTCACAAAGTCGTCTATTCCGCCGCCACCATCACCGGTTCGGCCCGGTGCGCGTTGCGCGAAAACTCGTCGATGCGTCGCTCCACCTCGCCGCGGAAATGCCGCATCAGGCCCTGGATCGGCCATGCCGCGGCGTCTCCCAGCGCGCAGATCGTGTGACCCTCGACCTGCTTGGTGACGTCGAGCAGCATGTCGATCTCGCGCTTCTGCGCCTCGCCGCGCACCAGCCGCTCCATCACCCGCCACATCCAGCCGGTGCCTTCGCGGCACGGCGTGCACTGGCCGCAGCTCTCATGCTTGTAGAAATAAGAAAGCCGCGCGATGGCCTTAACGATATCGGTCGACTTGTCCATGACGATGACAGCCGCCGTGCCAAGGCCGGATTTGAGGTCGCGCAGCGCGTCGAAATCCATCGGCGTGTCGATGATCTGCTCGGCCGGCACCAGCGGCACCGAAGCGCCGCCCGGAATGACCGCCAGCAGGTTGTCCCAGCCGCCGCGAATGCCGCCGCAATGCGTCTCGATCAGCTCGCGGAACGGGATCGACATCGCCTCTTCGACCGTGCACGGATTGTTGACGTGGCCGGAGATGCAGAACAGCTTCGTGCCGACATTGTTGGGTCGGCCGAAGGACGAGAACCAGGCGGCGCCGCGGCGCAGGATGGTCGGCGCAACGGCGATCGATTCGACATTGTTGACGGTGGTCGGGCAGCCATAGAGGCCGACATTGGCCGGGAATGGCGGCTTCAGCCTGGGCTGGCCCTTCTTGCCTTCGAGGCTTTCGAGGAGTGCTGTCTCCTCGCCGCAGATATAGGCGCCGGCGCCGTGATGCATGTAGATGTCGAAGTCGTAGCCCGACGTGTTGTTCTTGCCGATCAGCTTGGCCTCATAGGCCTCCTCGATCGCCCGCTGCAGCGCCTCGCGCTCGCGGATGAACTCGCCGCGCACATAGATGTAGGCCGCAATCGCGCCCATAGCGAAACCGGCAAGCAGCGCACCTTCGACCAGCGTGTGCGGGTCATTGCGCAGGATGTCGCGGTCCTTGCAGGTGCCGGGCTCGGATTCGTCGGCATTGATGACCAGATAGCTCGGCCGGCCGTCGCTCTGCTTGGGCATGAACGACCATTTGAGTCCGGTCGGGAAGCCGGCGCCGCCACGGCCGCGCAGGCCCGACGCCTTCATCTCGTTGACGATCCACTCGCGCCCCTTGGCGACGATGCCGGGCGTGTTGTCCCACGCGCCGCGCGCCATCGCGCCGGCCAGCGACTTGTCGAACAGGCCGTAGATGTTGGTGAATATGCGGTCTTTGTCCTGAAGCATTTTTCGTCCCTCAGACCGGCTTCTTGCCGAAGACACGGATGTATTCGGCGACGCCACCCTTGGCGAGCGCCTTGGCCTGCTTGACCCAGTCGTCGCGATCGATGCGGCCCTGGAAAGAGAGATAGCCATCCACCCACTCGCGCTCGGCCTTCTTCCAGGACGCGACCTGCGCGAAGGTGAAAATGCCAAGCGAATGCAGGACACCCTCGATCTTCGGGCCGACGCCGGAAATCAGCTTGAGGTCGTCGACAAGCGCCGGTTTGTCGATGCCGGCCGGACGGTTCCTGTCTTCCAGCGACGGCTTGGCAGCTTTCACGGCCGGCGCCCTGGTCTCCGGCGCCTTGAAAGCGGCTGCCGGCTCGGCCTTGGCCTTCGGACCATTGCGCTGCTTGGAAATCTGCTCGACCTCAGGCGCCGCCTTGTTGGCATTGGCGGCCGAATGCAGCGGCGCCGAAACGCTCGCCGCCTTTTCAACGGCCGGCGCGACCTTGGTCTTCGAAGGCGTCTTCAAGGCCGGGCTGGTTTCCGGCGCATCGGTCTTCGGCTTGCCGGCATTGGACGGTGCGACTGGGGCAGCGGCCGGTGCCGGAACGGGCGCAGCGACGATCGCGTCGGGCGCCGCCTGGGCGGCCTTGGTCGCTGCCTTGGCTTCCCTGTCGCGGGTCGATTTGAGGATCGCCTTTTCGCTCTTCAGGGTTGTGAGTCCGGAGGCCGGCTCCGAACCGGTGCGGCCGTTCTGCGGCCCCGCTGGCACCGAGGCGCCCTTGCCGGCGCCGTAGAGATCGATGATCTCGGCCAACCGTTCCGGCGTCAGGTCTTCGAACGTGTCCTTGAAGATCATGACCATCGGCGCGTTGACGCAGGCGCCGAGGCATTCAACCTCTTCCCACGACAAGGTGCCCTTGTCGTTGGTGTGGAACTGGTCGTGATGGATCTTTGACCGGCAGACATCCATCAGCGCTTCCGAACCGCGCAGCATGCAGGGCGTGGTGCCGCAGACCTGGATGTGGGCGCGGGTACCGACCGGGTTCAACTGGTATTGCGTGTAGAAGGTCGCGACTTCGAGGCCGCGGATACGCGGCATGCCGAGCATGTCGGAGATCGTCTCGATGGCCGCCTTCGTCACCCAGCCTTCCTGCTCCTGTGCGATCATCAGAAGCGGGATGATGGCCGACTGCTCACGGCCCTTCGGGTACTTCTTGATCCATTGCTTCGCAGCCGCGGCATTCGCCCGGTTGAAGGCGAAGGAGGCTGGCTGGACGCTGGCTTCTGCGAGACGGCGGACTGACATTTAGCGATCGACCTCACCAAACACGATGTCGAGGGAGCCGAGAACGGCGGTGACGTCGGCCAGCATGTGGCCGCGGCAGAGGAAATCCATCGCTTGCAGATGCGCGAAACCGGGCGCGCGCAGCTTGCAGCGGTAGGGTTTGTTGGAGCCGTCGGAGACCAGATAGACGCCGAACTCGCCCTTCGGCGCTTCGACCGCCGCATAGACTTCGCCGGCCGGCACGCGATAACCCTCGGTGTAGAGCTTGAAGTGATGGATCAGCGCTTCCATCGAGCGCTTCATCGCCTGGCGCTTGGGCGGCACCACCTTGCCGTCGAGGTTCGACACCGGACCGATGCTTTCCTTGCCGAGCAGAAGGTCGACGCACTGGCGCATGATCTTCGCAGACTGGCGCATTTCTTCCATGCGCACGAGGTACCGGTCGTAGCAGTCGCCGTTCTTGCCGATCGGAATGTCGAAATCCATTTCCGAATAGCATTCATAGGGTTGCGACTTGCGCAGGTCCCAGGCAGCGCCCGAGCCACGCACCATGACGCCCGAAAAACCCCAGGCCCAGGCATCGGCCAGCGAAACGGTGCCGATGTCGACATTGCGCTGCTTGAAGATGCGATTGCCGGTCAGCAGCTGATCGAGGTCGTCGATCGACTTCAGGAACGGGTCGATCCACTTGCCGATGTCCTCGACCAGCTTCTGCGGCAGGTCCTGATGGACGCCGCCGGGACGGAAATAGGCGGCATGCATGCGCGAGCCGGAGGCGCGCTCATAGAACACCATCAGCTTTTCGCGTTCGACGAAACCCCACAGCGGCGGCGTCAGCGCGCCGACGTCCATCGCCTGCGTCGTCACATTCAGGATATGCGACATGATGCGGCCGATTTCGCAGTAAAGCACGCGGATCAGTTGGCCGCGCTTCGGCACGTCAATGCCGAGCAGACGCTCGGCTGCGAGAGCGAAGGCGTGCTCCTGGTTCATCGGCGCGCAATAGTCGAGCCGGTCGAGATAAGGGATCGCCTGCAGATAGGTCTTGGCCTCGATCAGCTTTTCCGTGCCGCGATGCAAGAGCCCGATATGCGGATCGACGCGGTCGACAACCTCGCCGTCCAGCTCCAGCACAAGGCGCAAAACGCCGTGCGCCGCAGGGTGTTGCGGGCCGAAATTGATGTTGAAATTGCGGACGGAGGTTTCAGCCATTCTGGCGCCTCAATTCGTCTTGGCTTTTTCGTCCCCGGGCAGCACATAATCGGTGCCTTCCCAAGGGGAAAGAAAATCGAAATTGCGGAATTCCTGCTTCAGCTCGACCGGCTCATAGATGACGCGCTTGGCCTCGTCGTCGTAACGCACCTCGACGAAGCCGGTCAGCGGGAAATCCTTGCGCAGCGGATGGCCTTCGAAACCGTAGTCGGTCAGCAGGCGGCGCAGATCGGGGTGGCCCGAGAACAGCACGCCATAGAGATCGTAGGTCTCGCGCTCGAACCAGTCGGCGCCGGGGAACACGCCGGTGATCGACGGCACCATGGTTTCCTCGTCAGCCTGCACCTTGACGCGGATGCGCACATTCTGCTTCGGCGACAACAGGTGGTAGACGACGTCGAAACGCTTGGCCCGCGACGGATAGTCGGCGCCGCAGACGTCGATGATCGAGATGAACTGGCAGCGCGCATCGTCGCGCAGGAAGGTCATCACCTCGACCAGATCGCGCGGCTCGACGTGAGCGGTAAGCTCGCCATAGGCGATATTAGCGTCGTTCACGCGGCCGATCAGCTTCTCGCCGAGATAGGTCGACAGTTCGCTCAGGGATGCGGTCATGGATTTACCGTTCGATCGTGCCGGTGCGGCGGATCTTCTTCTGCAGCAGAAGAATGCCGTAAAGCAGCGCTTCGGCGCTCGGCGGACAGCCGGGCACATAGATGTCGACCGGCACGATGCGGTCGCAGCCGCGCACCACCGAATAGGAATAGTGGTAGTAGCCGCCGCCATTGGCGCATGAGCCCATCGAGATGACGTAGCGCGGCTCCGGCATCTGGTCGTAGACCTTGCGCAGCGCCGGCGCCATCTTGTTGGTCAGCGTGCCGGCGACGATCATGATGTCGGACTGGCGCGGAGACGCGCGCGGCGCGACGCCGAACCGCTCCGAGTCATAGCGCGGCATGGAAGTGTGGATCATCTCGACCGCGCAGCAGGCGAGACCGAAGGTCATGAACATCAGCGAGCCGCTGCGCGCCCAGGTGATGAGCGCCTCGGTCGAGGTGACGAGAAAGCCCTTGTCGGCCAGCTCATTGTTGATCTCGAGGAAGAAGGGATCGTCCTCCCCCACCGGCCTGCCGGTGTTGGGATCGATGATACCTTTGGGCTTCGGCGCGACGAGGGTGCCTGAACTGTCGTTCAATCCCATTCCAGCGCTCCTTTTTTCCATTCATAAGCAAAGCCGATGGTCAGCACCGCCAGGAAGACCATCATCGACCAGAAGCCGAGCATGCCGATCTTCGAGAACGACACCGCCCACGGAAACAGGAAGGCCACTTCCAGGTCGAAGATGATGAACAGGATCGACACCAGGTAGAATCGGATGTCGAATTTCATGCGGGCATCATCGAACGAGTTGAAACCGCACTCGTAGGCGGAAAGCTTTTCGGGATCGGGATTGCGGTAGGCCACCAGGAAGGGTGCGGCCAGCAGCGCCAGGCCGACAACCAGCGCCACGCCTATGAACAGGACGATGGGCAGGTATGAGCTCAAGAGTGCGTTCATGCTCGGCTTTCCGTTGGCGCCAATCCACTTTGATTACAGCACCGGACCCTAATGCGGAAGCGTGACAGTTTAACCGCTGAACCGTTTTAAGGGCCTATGCTGCAACGCGGCGAGGGTTAGCGCAGCACTTCCAGCGAAGCAAGTCAAACCTTGTTCAAAACACTGACCTGGACGGCATATCCGGGGAAACTGGTCCGATCCGCTCTTGTTTGATTTCCTTCGCTTTTTACTCCACTTTTCTCTCCTGACATGGTTGCCGCCAAAACCCTGCTAGCATGGCCCGGAATCATCCATCCGACCCTCGGTCAAAACACTTCAAAGTGATGCCTGCATGAAGGAAAAGATCTCGCTCCCCATGGCCCGGCGCATTGCGCTTGCCGCCCAGGGGTTCCTCGATCCCCGCCCGACCGGCACGCCGGACCGCCGGCATTTTGCCCGCACGCTCTCCCGCACCGGCCTGTTGCAGATCGATTCCGTCAGTGCGGTGGTGCGCGCTCATTATATGCCGCTCTATTCACGCCTAGGCCCCTACCCGCTCGCCTTGCTCGACAACGCGGCCATGACGCGCAAGCGCACGGTGTTCGAATATTGGGCGCACGAGGCCTCCTTCCTGCCGGTCGAGACCTACCCGCTGATGCGCTGGCGCATGCAGCGCGCCGAGCGCGGTGACGAGATGTATCTGGGGCTGGCCAAATGGGGCCGCGAACACGCCGCCTATATCGAAGAGATCTACCGCCAGGTCGCCGAGCGCGGCCCGATCGCCGCTTCCGCGCTGGAAGGCCAGAAAGGTTCGGGCGGCTGGTGGGGCTGGAGCCATGCCAAGCATGCCTTCGAATGGCTGTTCTGGGCCGGGCGCATCACCACGGCGCACCGGCGCGGCTTCGAACGCTTCTATGACCTGCCTGAACGCGTGTTGCCGCAGGCGATCCTCGATCTGCCGGTGCCTGCGGCCGAGGACGCGCACCGCGAATTGCTGCGCATTTCCGCCCGCGCCCACGGCGTGGCGACATCAGGCGATTTGCGCGACTATTTCCGCCTGTCGCCGGCCGATATGAAAGGCCGACTGGAGGAACTGGTCGAAACAGGCGAACTGCTGCCGGTGCGCGTCGAAGGCTGGGACAAGCCGGCTTATCTTCATAAAGACGCCCGTCTGCCACGCAAGGTCGAGGCCCGCGCCCTGCTGGCGCCGTTCGATCCGGTCGTCTTCGAACGCTCGCGCACCGAGCGCCTGTTCGATTTCCACTACCGCATCGAGATCTATACCCCTGCCGACAAGCGGCAATATGGCTACTACGTCCTGCCCTTCCTGCTCGGCGACAGGATCGTCGCGCGCGTCGACCTCAAGGCAGACCGCCCGGCAAGCGTGCTGCGGGTCCATGCGGCCTATGCCGAGTCTGGCGCGCCGCCTGAAACCGCCGCTCAGCTGTTCGAGGAATTGAAGCAGATGCAGGGCTGGCTCGGCCTCGAACGCATCGAAGCGACGCCCGCCGGTGATTTGGGTCCGGCGCTGGCCGACCTGACCGTGTCGTAAGCTCGCGTTGACACCGCTGCCCGCAAAAGCCTAAATCCGTTCCAGACGGTCTCTTCTCTTCAACGAGAGGAGCCAAGAGGGAATGCGGTGCGGGACAAAATCCCAAATCCGCGGCTGTCCCCGCAACTGTAAGCGAAGAGCCAAGGCCGAAAGCCACTGGGAGTTCCCGGGAAGGCGGCTACCAAGGCGATGACCCGCGAGCCAGGAGACCTGCCGTCTGCGACTGTAGAATCCGATCGCCCGGCGGGTTTCCGGGCAAGGAGCCCGATTTTTGGACCACGACAGCAGTTTTTCGGCTGGCACAGCGGATATATCGTCCGGCCATGATGATGCCTTGGCCGGCGTCACCGTCATCGTCTGCGCCTCCTGCCGCGACGAGACAGGCTCCGACGCCCATCCCCGCGCCGGCGAATTGCTGGCGGACGACACGCGCCGCGCTGCATCTGGCGAAGACATCCGCATCCGCAGCGTCGAATGCCTTGGCAATTGCAAGCGGCGCCTGAGTGCCGCCATCCTGCGCGACGGTTGCTGGAGCTATGTCTTCGGCGACCTGACCGCGACCAGCGGCGCCGACCTCGTCACCGGCGCCAAACTCTTCGCCACCTCGACCGATGGCCTGATTCCGTGGCGCGGCCGACCCGATAGCCTGAAGCGTGGCCTCGTTGCCCGCATCCCTCCCCTCGACATGCTGAAGGACTGACCATGACCGCCTCCGTATCCCGTGTTCCCTGCACCGTCGTCACCGGCTTCCTCGGCGCCGGCAAGACGACGCTGGTCCGCCATCTGCTGGAAAACGCCGGTGGCAAGCGTATTGCCATCATCGTCAACGAATTCGGCGACATCGGCATCGATGGCGAGATCCTGAAGGGCTGCGGCATCGACACCTGCCCGGAGGAAAACATCGTCGAACTGGCCAATGGCTGCATCTGCTGCACCGTCGCCGACGACTTCGTCCCGGCGCTTGACCAGATACTCGCGCTGACGCCGAGGGTCGACCACATTCTGATCGAGACCTCGGGCCTGGCTCTGCCCAAGCCGCTGGTCCAGGCTTTCCAGTGGCCGAGCGTGAAAAGCCGGGTGACCGTCGACGGCGTCATCGCTGTGGTCGACGGCCCGGCATTGGCCGAGGGCCGCGTCGCCAACGACATGGACGCCTTGCAGGCGCAGCGCGCTGAGGACGAGACGCTTGATCACGACGACCCGGTGGAAGAAGTGTTCGAGGACCAGATTGCCTGCGCTGACCTGATCATCCTGTCGAAGAGCGACCTGATGGACGCCGCTGGCACCGCTCGCGCCAACGCCATCATCAACGAACACTCCGCCCGCGCGGTTAAGATCGTGCCGACGTCGCATGGCAAGGTCGATCCCTCCGTGTTGCTCGGGCTCGGTCTGGCCGTCGAGGACGACATCGAGAACCGCAAGTCCCATCATGACGGCGCCTTCGACCATGAGCATGACGACTTCGACACCTTCATCGTCGACATTGCCTCGATCGCCAATCCCGATGATCTGGCAAAACGCGTCGCCACCGTCGCCGAAGAAGAAAATGTGCTGCGCGTGAAAGGCTTCGTCGAGGTCGGCGGCAAGCCGATGCGGCTCTTGCTGCAGGCGGTCGGGCCGCGCGTCAACCATTACTATGACCGCGCCTGGACGGCGCAGGACGACCGCCGCTCGCGCCTCGTCGTCATCGGCCTGAAGGGGCTGAACCGCCCGGCGATCGAGCGTATACTCGCCGGCTGATTTCGGACACGGGTCGCGATGCACATCCTCACCACGACATCCGCCTCGCTCGACGACCTCGCCGAGCCGGTCGATCTGCGGCAGACGCCGGCGGATATCGTGGCCCTGTCCTTCACCGACAGCGACCTCGCCGGACTGGCGGCGGCGTGGAAGGCCGATGCCGCCCGCCTGCCCTCGATGCGGCTGGCCGCCCTGCGCGACCTGCGCCACCCCATGTCCGTCGACCTCTGGATCGACAGTGTCGCCCGCCACGCCAAAATCATCCTCGTGCGCATCCTCGGCGGCTACGACTGGTGGCGCTACGGCTGCGACCAGCTCGCCTCGACCGCCCGAGAGCGCGGCATAAAACTGGCGCTGCTGCCCGGCGAGAGCCATGACGAGGATCTGCGCCTGATCGAAGCCTCGACATTGCCGCGCGAGGAGTTGGACGGCCTGCTCGACTATTTCCGCGAGGGCGGCCCGGCGAATATGAATGCGCTGGTGCGGAGGTTGGCGCGGCTGACGGGACAGGATGCGGCCGTCGAAGAGCCGGTCGCTGTGCCGAAAGCCGGTTACTACGACCCCGGCCGCGGCGTCGTCCCCCTCCCCCTCGAGGGGAGGGTCCGGCCGCAGGCCGGGGGTGGGGTCCCCTCCGAAGTGCGCCGGCTTGAAGAGACGTCGAGTCCGGTCGTACCGACCCCACCCGGCCCTGCGGGCCACCCTCCCCTCGAGGGGGAGGGAAAGGTCGTGCCGATCCTGTTCTACCGCTCGATGCTGCTCGCCGCTGATGTCGCGCCCATCGATGCCGTGTTTGAGGCGCTTCGCCAGCGCAGCATCACCCCGGTCCCCATCTTCGTCTCCAGCCTGAAGGACCCGGCGTCGCTCGCCTTCGTGCAAACAGCGCTAGCCGCGCTGAAACCCGCCGCCATCATCACCGCGACCGCCTTCGCGTCCGGCGCCGAACCCGGCGTCGAAACCCTGTTCGACCGCGCCGGCGTACCTGTCTTCCAGGTCATTGTCGCCACCACCCGCCGCGACATCTGGGAGAACAACCAGCGCGGCCTGGCGCCCGCCGACCTTGCCATGCATGTCGTGCTGCCCGAACTCGACGGCCGCATCCTCGCCGGCGCCATTTCCTTCAAGGGTGAGAGCGAGACCGATCCCGCACTTGGCCACCGCGCCTTAGCCAACCGGCCGGAGCCGGATCGTGTCGCGCAGGTGGCGGACCGCGTCGCGGCGTTCATCCGTCTGCAGGAGACGCCGCGCGCCGAGCGCAAGCTGGCCATCCTGATCCCCGATTATCCCAGCGCCCCCGGCCGCACCGGCTACGCCGTGGGCTTGGATGTCCCGTCCAGCGTGCTGGCCATACTGCAGGACCTCAGGGAACAGGGCTATGGCGTTGAGGGCATTCCGGAGACGCCGCGTGGGTTGCTGGATGCGTTGGAACGGGGCGGGCATGGCTTGGCCTTGAGGGATTATGTGGAGTTCTCGAAGGCACTCCCATCTGCGGCAATTGCTGCCGTAGATGCAGCTTGGAAGACTGAATATGAGGTAGGTTTGTGCGAGGCACCCCCCTCTGTCCTGCCGGACATCTCCCCCGCAAGGGGGGAGATTGGCAGTTTCAACGCCAGGACCACTCTTGCAAAGTTGGAGATTGGCGAAGGCAGAGATGAGAGCGCAATCTCCCCCCTTGCGGGGGAGATGTCCGGCAGGACAGAGGGGGGTGTTCAAGCGCCGACCTCGGCCCACTTCCCCTTCCGCGCCGTGACCTTCGGCAACATCACCGTAGCACTCGCCCCCGATCGCGGCCGCTCCGCCGACCGCCGCGCCGACTACCACGACCCGACGCTACCGCCGCGCCATGCGCTGATCGCCTTTGGCCTGTGGCTGCGCAAATCGCTCGGCGTCCACGCGCTGGTCCATGTCGGCGCCCATGGCACGCTGGAGTGGCTGCCGGGCAAGACGGTAGCGCTGTCGGAAAACTGCTTTCCCGAGATCGTCACCGGTCCCCTGCCCGTCATCTATCCCTTCATCGTCTCCAACCCAGGCGAAGCGGCGCAGGCCAAGCGGCGCATCGCCGCCGTCACCCTTGGCCATCTGCCACCGCCCCTGACCGGCGCCGGGTTGGATGAGGATCAGCACAAGCTCGAGCGGCTGGTCGACGAATATGCCCAGGCCGACGGGCTCGACCGTCGCCGCCGCGACCGCCTGGCCAAGCTGATCGTCGACACCGCGCAAAAAACCGGCCTCGCCACCGAAGCCGGCGTCGCCAGGACCGACGCTCCGGACGAAGCGCTGCGCCGCATCGACGCCTGGCTCTGCGACCTCAAGGACTTCGCCATCAAGGACGGGCTGCATATCTATGGCCGCGCCCCCGAGGACGAGCCCGACGCCATGCGCCGCCAAAGTGCCGAAGGCGAGAAGACGGCGCTGCTCGCCGCGCTCGATGGCCGCCACGTCAAGGCAGGGCCGGCCGGCGCGCCCGCGCGCGGCCGCTCCGACGTTCTGCCCACCGGCCGCAATTTGTTCACGTCGGACCCGCGCACCATGCCGACGCCGACCGCCTATGATCTGGGCAAGGCAGCAGCGGAGGAAGTCGTGCGCGGCTACATGCAGTCGCATGGCGACTGGCCGCGCTCGCTGGTCATCGATCTCTGGGGCTCGGCATCGCTGCGCACCGGCGGCGAGGAGATCGCGCAAGGCCTGGCGTTGATGGGCTGCCGGCCGCAATGGGATTCGGCGACTGGCCGTATCACCGGCATCGAAGTGCTGCCGCCGGCCACGCTTGGCCGCCCACGCGTCGATGTCACCTGGCGCATATCAGGCCTGTTCCGCGACATGTTCCCGACCCAGATCGCGCTGATCGATGCTGCCGCCAACGCCGTTGCCGCCCGCGACGAGGACGATTCGGAAAACCCGCTCGCGGCCAAAACCCGCGCTGACGGCAAGATCAGCCCACGTATTTTCGGCACCTCGCCCGGCACCTATGGCGCCGGCGTCGAGGACCTTTTGTCCTCCGGTGACTGGGCGGCGCGTGAAGAGATCGGCCGCGCCTATCTCGACGCCACATCGCATGCCTATGGCGGCGCCGGGGGCGAAGGCATCTCGGCCCCCGGCGCCTTCGAAACCCGCATCGCCGAGGCTGATCTTCTCGTCCACACCGGCGACGATCCCGGCCGCGACATCCTCGAAGGCTCCGCCGATGTCGCCTTCATTGGCGGCTTTTCGGCCGCCCTTGCGGCGCTCGGCAGGAATGCCGACGTCATCGTGCTCGACACCACGGACCCGCAAAAGCCGAAGCCGCGTTCGGTCGGCGAGGCCGTATCGCGCGTCGTGCGTGCCCGCGCCGTCAATCCACGCTTCATATCAGGGCAAATGCGCCACGGCCCGCGTGGCGCCTCCGAATTCGCCGAAACCGTCGACCGGCTGGTCGGCTTTGCCGAAACCACCCACGCCATTTCGGGAACGCTGATCGAGGCGGTGCATGATGCCTATCTCGGCGATCCCATGGTCCGCGCCTTCATCCTGCGCGAGAACCCGGCCGCCGCCAAAGTCATTGCCGAGCGTTTTCTCTCGGCGCGCCGGCGCGGCCTCTGGCATCCCCTGCGCAATTCGATCGACGATGACCTCGCCGCCCTGATTGCCGAGGCAGAAGCACTTGGGGAGGCGGCATGAACGCCTTCTCGCGTCGCGGCGCCTGTCCGGCCCTGTCGGCGCCGATGCAAACCGGCGACGGTCTGCTGGTGCGGCTCAACCCGGTCGCGGGAGGCCCATCTTCTGGGGGATTGTCGCCGAAGCTTTTGATCGGACTCGCGGAATCCGCTTTGCGTCATGGCAACGGCATCATGGAAGTCACCGCGCGCGGCAGCCTGCAGATACGCGGCCTGACGCCGCAAAGCGCGCCTCTGTTGGCGGCGGAGGTCGATGCGCTGGGCATCGCGGTGCGCGCCGGCGTGCCGATCGAGACCGGCCCACTGGCCGGCATTGATCCGCAGGAGATCGCCGATCCCCGGCCACTAGCTGAACGGATCAGGGCAACGGTTGAAGAGGCTCGGCTGACGCAACGGCTCGGGCCGAAGGTTTCGGTGGTTGTAGACGGCGGTGGGCAGTTGGTCATGGACACGGTCACGGCCGATGTCAGGCTGAAGGCGGTGCGCGCAAGCGCTGGCATCCTGTGGGCTGTATCCGTTGCCGGTGACAGCCAAAGTGCGAACCTATTCGCAACGGTCGATGAAGACGCAGCGCGCGATGTCGCCGTTGCAGTGCTGAGGATGGTTGCCGAGAAAGGCCGCGAATCCCATGCAAGGGATTTGACGGAGCGCCAATTGGCTTCTCTCGCAGGTTGGCACTCCGTCACACCCCCCTCTGTCCTGCCGGACATCTCCCCCGCAAGGGGGGAGATCAGCAGTTCCGACGCCGGCTCTCGTCCTGCAACCTCGGCGGTGGGCGTGACGTCGGCAATTGGCGAAAGCGCCGATCACGGCTCAATCTCCCCCCTTGCGGGGGAGATGTCCGGCAGGACAGAGGGGGGTGTGCAGGATCGCCGACCTATCGGTCATTTCTCCTTATCGACCGACCACGCCCTCGGCATCGGTCTCCCCTATGGCAGCATGCCGGCGGCCAAAATCATCGCTCTCACGCAAACCGCCCTCACCCTAGGCACAACCGAAATCCGTCTCGCCCCAGGCCGTGCCCTGCTTTTCCTCGGCCAGCCGACAGCCGCCAATTCATCACTTCAGCACACCGCCGCCACTCTCGGCTTCGTCACCGCCCCCACCGACCCCCGCACCCGTATTGCCGCTTGTCCCGGTACACCGGCCTGTGCCTCCGGCCGCATCGCCACGCGCGACATTGCCGAGACGATTGCCGCTGAAAACGCCGACATCCTCGACTTCACCCTGCACATTTCCGGATGCGCCAAGGGCTGCGCCCACCCCGGCCCGGCGGCGCTCACAATCGTCGGCGGCGAAAACGGAGCCGGACTTGTCGTGAACGCGACGGCAAAGGCTCTTCCTGCCGGCTACAGGCCGGGCTATGACGCCGCGCGCGGCATCGGCCGCGTCGCGGCAATGATCCGCAGCGCACGACTTCCCGACGAAACCGCCGCCGCTTGCCTGACAAGGCTCGGGCCGGCCGGTATCGCCGAGGCTTACCGACAGGCCCGAACTTACCAACAGGAATGAGCATGTCCGCCTACGACTACATTCATGACGGCACGGCGATCTATGAGCGCTCCTTCGCCATCATCCGCGCCGAGGCCGATCTGTCGCGCTTCTCCGAAGCCGAGGCCGATGTCGCCATCCGCATGATCCACGCCTGTGGCCAGGTCGAAGCATCAAGTCATTTTGTCTTCTCCACCGATTTCGTGACCGCCGCGCGCTCCGCCCTGGCGGCTGGCGCGCCAATTTTCTGCGACGCGGAAATGGTCTCGCATGGCGTCACCCGCGCCCGGCTGCCGGCCGGCAATGAAGTGATCTGCACCTTGCGCGACCCGCGCACGCACGACATCGCCAGGGAGATCGGCAACACCCGTTCGGCGGCCGCGATCGACCTGTGGGGCGAACGCATGGCCGGTTCGGTGGTCGCCATCGGCAATGCGCCGACCGCGCTCTTCTACCTCTTGGAAAAACTGCGCGATGGCGCGCCGAAGCCGGCGGCAATCATCGGCATGCCGGTCGGCTTCGTCGGCGCTGCCGAATCCAAGGATGCGCTGGCCGAGAATTCCTATGGCGTGCCTTACGCCATCGTGCGTGGCCGGCTTGGCGGCAGCGCCATGACCGCCGCCGCGCTCAATTCATTGGCGAGGCCGGGCCTGTGAACGCGCTTCCAAAAGGGCGTCTCGTCGGCGTCGGCACCGGTCCCGGCGACCCAGAACTGCTGACGCTGAAGGCCGCGCGCGCCTTGGCGGAAGCCGATGTCGTGGCCTATTTCGCCAAGCGCGGCAACAACAGCAACGCGCGTGCCATTGTCGAAACACGCTTCCGGCCGGATATGCTGGAGCTGCCGCTGCTCTATCCCGTCACGACCGAAATCGACAAGGATCACGACGACTACCGCTCGCAGATCACGGCTTTCTACGAGGAGTCGGCCGAGAAGGTTGCCGAGCATCTCCAGGCAGGCAAAATGGTTGCCGTGCTGTCGGAAGGCGACCCGCTTTTCTACGGCTCCTACATGCATCTGCATGTGCGGCTCGCCCATCGCTTTCCGACCGAGGTCATTCCCGGCGTCACCGCCATGTCAGGCTGCTGGTCGCAGACCGGTATTCCGATCGTCCAGGGCGACGACGTGCTGACGGTGCTGCCCGGCACGATGAGCGAATTCGAGCTGACGCGGCGGCTGGCCGACACCGATGCCGCCGTCATCATGAAGGTCGGCCGCAACCTGCCCAAGATCAGGCGGGCGCTGGAAGCCACCGGCAAGCTCACGCGCGCCGTCTATGTCGAGCGCGGCACCATGGCCGGCAGTGTGTCGATGAAGCTTGCCGACAAACAGGACGACAAGGCGCCCTACTTCGCCATCGTGCTGGTTGCCGGCTGGTCCGGCCGCCCCGGCGTTTTGGGAGCGCAAGCATGAGCGGCCGCCTCACCGTCATCGGGCTTGGCCCCGGCAATACCGATCAGGTCACCCCGGAAGCCAGCCGCGCTGTCGCCGAGGCCAAATTCTTCTATGGCTACAAACCTTATCTCGACCGGCTTGAATTGCGCCCAGACCAGACCCGCGTCGCTTCCGACAATCGCGAGGAACTCGCCCGCTCCAAGGACGCGTTGACCAAGGCGGCCGAGGGCCACGATGTTGCCGTGGTCTCCGGCGGCGATCCCGGCGTCTTCGCCATGGCGGCCGCCGTCTGCGAGGCGATCGAGGCCGGCCCGGTCGAATGGCGCGCCGTCGATGTCGCCGTCGTGCCCGGCATCACCGCCATGCTCGCGGTTGCCGCCCGCATCGGCGCCCCGCTCGGCCATGATTTCTGCGCCATCTCGCTGTCCGACAATCTGAAGCCCTGGGAACTGATCGAGCTGCGCCTGCTGGCGGCGGCCGGCGCCGGCTTCGTCATCGCGCTCTACAATCCGATCAGCAAAGCGCGCCCCTGGCAGCTCGGCCGCGCCTTCGAGTGCCTCGCCGCGATCCTGCCCGGCACCACGCCGGTGATTTTCGGCCGCGCCGCCGGCCGCCCGGACGAGCGCATCGAGGTCACTCTGCTCGCCGAAGTCGAGGCTGAGAAGGCCGACATGGCGACCTGCATCATCATCGGCTCGCCGGAAACCAGGATCATCAAGCGCGCAGAGAAGCCGGCGCTGGTCTACACACCGCGCTCGTCCACGGGACGGACAAAATGATCGACCATCGCGGTCAGCGCTTCGACGGTCTCGGCCGCGGGAACGTCCGGCAAGGCCGGCCTGCGGACCATCACCACGTCGATCCCAAGCGCTTGCGCCGCGGCGATCTTGCCGTAGGTGGCCTCGCCCCCGCTGTTCTTGGACACGACGACATCGATGCGATGCTTTTCGAGCAGCGCGCGCTCGTCGGGCTCGCGAAACGGGCCACGGGCCAACAGATATACGGCATGAGGCACAGCCAGAGTGGGCTCGACCGGATCGACACTGCGAATGAGATAATGGTGTTGGGGCGCGGCTTCGAAAACCGCAACCTCTTGCCGGCCCAGTGCCAAAAAAACGCGGCGCGGCGCGGATCCAAGCGCTTGCACGGCATCGCCAACCTTATCGACCAGCGTCCAGCGGTCGCCCTCGACAGGCGCCCAGCCGGGGCGTCGCAGGGCAAGGATCGGCACACGGGCCACGCGCGCGGCTTGCGCCGCATTGGCGGAAATCCGCGCCGCATAGGGATGCGTGGCGTCGATCAGCAAGTCGGTGCCCATCTCCCGCAGGTAAGCGGCCAACCCATCGGCACCGCCAAAGCCTCCGGTTCGCACCGGCACGCCCTGTGCGACCGGGCTTTCCGTGCGGCCAGCCAGCGACAGCGTAATCGAGGCGCGCGCGGTGAGCTTTCCGGCCAGTTGCCGGGCTTCGGTGGTGCCGCCGAGGATCAGAATGCGGTGGGTCATCATGCCTGCTGAGGGTCCGCGCGGTGCCAAGCTCAACTCAAGATGGCTTACAGTCGTCGGCATCGGCGAGGACGGTTTAGCGGGTCTCGGCGACGAGGCCAAGCAGCGGATTGCCCAGGCGGAAGTCATCTTCGGCGGCAAGCGGCACCTGGCGCTGGTCGCCTCCTTCGCCAAGGGCGAGCCGCACCCATGGCCGGTTCCGTTCGATGCCGAGATGCGAGAGGTACTCGCCCTTGCCGGCAGGCGCGTCTGCGTGCTCGCTTCCGGCGATCCGTTCTTCCACGGCGTCGGCGCCACCCTCGCCCGCAAGGTCAAGCCGCAGGAGATGCATGTCATTCCCGCGCCGTCGGCCGTTTCACTGGCAGCCGCTCGGCTCGGCTGGGCGCTGCAGGATATCGAAACCGTCTCGCTGCATGGCCGGCCGCTCGACCTGATCCGGCCGCTGCTGCAGCCAAACGCGCGCATTTTGGCACTGACGTCGGATGCCGAAGCCCCTGCGGCAATCGCCCGCCTGCTCACCGAACTCGACTTCGGCGCATCGCGGCTGACGGTCCTGGAAGCGTTGGGTGGTCCGAACGAAAACCTGCACACGACCCGCGCCGACGCCTTCGATCTCGATAACATCAATCCGCTCAACGTCCTGGCGATCGAGATTGAATCCGGTCCGGACGCGCGCATCCTGCCGTTCACGGTTGGCCTTGCCGATCATCTGTTCGACCATGACGGCCAGATCACCAAGCGCGAAATCCGTGCGATCACCCTGTCGGCGCTGGCGCCGAGACGTGGCGAATTGCTGTGGGACATCGGCGCCGGCTCCGGTTCCATCGGCATCGAATGGATGCTGGCCCATCCCTCGATGCGCACGATTGCCGTCGAGGCCGACCCGATCCGCGCCGCCCGCATTGGCCGCAACGCCGGCGCCTGTGGCGTTCCCGGCCTTGTCGTGGTGGAAGGCAGCGCGCCCAAGGCACTGGCCAGGCTGGACACGCCGGACGCGATCTTCATCGGCGGCGGCGGCAGCGACACCGGCGTCTTGAACGCTGCTATCAAGGTGCTGCGCACTGGCGGCCGTCTCGTGGCAAACGCGGTGACGCTGGAGATGGAGGCCCTGCTTCTTGCCCAGCATACGAAGCTTGGCGGCGATCTCACCCGGATAAACATCTCCCGGGCCTCGCCAGTTGGCTCGATGCAGGCCTGGCGGCCGGCCATGCCGATCACCCAATGGAGCTGGGTGAAGCCATGATGGTCGCAGGCATAGGCTGCCGAAAGGGCGTGACTGTCGAAGATGTGCTTGCGGCGATCGAAACCGCGCTCGAGGCCCATGGCCTGACGATGACGGCGCTTTCGGCATTGGCGACTGCCCCTCTGAAGCAAGACGAAAACGCCATCGTCGCTGCCGGTCATCGACTCAATCTTCCGGTCATCGTCGCCGATGCGGCTGCGATCGAGGCCGCCTCGCCGGACATCCTCAGCCATTCCGATCTCTCGCAGGATCTGGCCGGCACGCCATCGGTTTCCGAAGCATCCGCCCTTGCCGTCGCCGGCAAAGGCGCCGGACTGCTCGGCCCCCGCACGGTGCTCGGCCCGGTCACCTGCGCCATCGCCATCAGCGGAGACGTGCCATGACCGTGCATTTCATCGGCGCCGGTCCAGGTGCGGCCGACCTCATCACGCTGCGCGGCGCGAGGCTGCTGGCAAGCTGCCCGGTCTGCCTCCATGCCGGTTCGATCGTCGCGCCCGAATTGCTGCAGCACTGCGCACCGGGGACAAAACTAATCGACACCGCGCCGATGTCGCTCGACGAGATCGAGGCCGAATATGTAGCGGCGCACAAGGCCGGCCACGATGTCGCCCGGCTGCATTCCGGCGACCTGTCTGTGTGGAGCGCGGTCGCCGAACAGATCCGCCGGCTGGAAAAGCACGGCATTCCCTACACGCTGACGCCGGGCGTGCCTTCCTTCGCCGCCGCCGCCGCCGCACTGCGCCGCGAGCTCACCATTCCCGAAGTCGCGCAAAGCCTGGTGCTGACCCGCATCTCCGGGCGCGCATCAAAAATGCCGCCCGGCGAAACGCTGGCCGGCTTCGGCCGCACCGGCGCAACGCTGGCCATTCATCTGGCCATCCACGCCATCGACCGCGTCGTCGCCGAGCTGACGCCCCACTATGGCGGCGATTGCCCGGTGGCGATTGTCTTCCGCGCCTCATGGCCGGACGAGCGCGTGCTGACCGGGACGTTGGCGACCATCGAAACGCTGCTGGCCGCCGATCCGATGGAGCGCACGGCGATCATCTTCGTCGGCCGCTCGCTGGCGGCGGAAGGTTTTGGCGAGAGTTCATTGTACGACGCCCACTATCAGCGGCGTTTTCGCGGACGGGACGGATTGTGAGCGGCAGCACCAAAAATACCGGCGAAAACGCCACGCTCGAACAGGCGTTGTCCCGGCTGAACTTCAAGCCGCGCCGGCTTGAGCCGGGCCACGTCTGGCTGGCCGGTGCCGGCCCCGGCGACCCCGGCTGCCTGACGCTGGAAGTGCTGGCGGCTTTGGCCGAGGCGGATGCATTGGTCTACGACGCGCTGGTCTCATCGGATGTCGTCGCAGTGGCCGAGAACGCCGAGCTTTTCTTTGCCGGCAAGCGTGGCGGAAAACCGTCGATGAAGCAGGACGACATCACCGCCCTTTTGGTGCGCCTGGCGCGCGACGGCCGCCGCGTCGTCAGGCTGAAGGGTGGCGATCCCTATATTTTCGGCCGTGGCGGCGAAGAGGCTCTGGCGCTGGCGCGGGAAGCCATCCCGTTCCGCGTCCTGCCCGGCCTGACCTCGGGCCTCAGTGCGCTGGCCGCCACCGGCATCCCGGCCACCATGCGCGGCATCAACAAGGCGGTGATCCTGGCCACCGGCCACGCCGCCGGCACCGATGACGATCTCGACTGGGCGGCGATCGCCCGCACTGGCCAGCCTGTCGTCGTCTATATGGGCATGGCCAATCTGCCCTTGATCGCCGCGGCACTGCTGGATGGCGGGCTGGCGCCATCGACACCGGCCGCAGTGATCGTCGCCGCGACGACGCCGCAGGAGCGGACCGTCGTCGCCACGCTCGCCACCATTGCCGAGGAAGCCGCCGCCGCCGGCCTTGCCTCGCCGGCGCTGATCGTCGTTGGCGGCATCGTCGCCATGCGCGCGGCACTGGTGGGGGAAGCATGACCGCCCGCGCGATCATCGTCGGCGCACCGCGCTCCGGCTCCGGCAAGACCAGCGTCACCATCGGCATCCTGCGCGCACTAACCCGGCGCGGGCTGAAGGTGCGCGGCGCCAAATCCGGCCCCGACTATATCGACCCCGGCTTCCACACCGCTGCCACGGGGCTGTCCGGCGTCAATCTCGACAGCTGGGCCATGCCGCCGTCGCTGCTCAATGCGCTGGCCGCGCAAGCCGCCAACGATACCGATTTCGTCATCCTTGAAAGCGCCATGGGCCTGTTCGACGGCATTCCGGCATCGCCGGGGCGTACCGGTTCGGCGGCAGACCTAGCCCGGCTCTATGGCTTGCCGGTGCTACTGGTGCTCGACGTTTCCGGCCAATCGACCACCGCGGCCGCCGTCGCCAAGGGTTTTGCCACCTATGATCCTGATGTGCGCATGGCCGGCGTCGTGCTCAACCGGCTGGGCAGCGAGCGGCACCGCCGGTTGTCCGGCGACGCCATCGAGGCGATCGGCTTGCCGGTCGTCGGCGCCATCCTGCGCGACCCGACCCTCAACCTGCCCGAGCGTCACCTCGGCCTTGTCCAGGCCGGCGAGTATGACGACCTGATGGCGCATCTCGACCGCCTGGCCGACATGGCGGAAAAGTCGCTCGATCTCAATGCCATCATGGCCCTGGCGACACCCCTCACCCCAGCGCCTGGCGGCTTCGACGACGCACTGGCGCCGCCCGGCCAGCGGATTGCGTTGGCCGAGGATGCCGCCTTCACCTTCCTCTATCCGCATGTCGCCGCCTACTGGCGCAAGGCTGGCGCCGAAATCGTCCCCTTCTCGCCGCTCGCCGACGAAGCACCCGACGAGGAGTGCGATGTCTGCTGGCTGCCGGGCGGCTATCCCGAGCTTCACGCCGGCCGGCTCGCCGCCGCCGCGACCTTCCGCGCCGGGATGACCCGTTTCGCCGCCACAAAGCCCATCCATGGCGAGTGCGGTGGCTTCATGGTGCTCGGCGAAGCTCTGGAGGACGCGTCAGGCGAAACGCATGCGATGCTCCGCCTGCTCGGCCATTCCACCAGCTTTGCCAAACGCAAGATGAACCTCGGCTACCGGGAGGCGCGGTTGCGCGCCGATTGCCCGCTGGGCTCAGCTGGGGCGCTGATCCGTGGCCACGAATTCCACTATGCGCAGATGACCTCTATCGGCAATGACGAGCCGCTGGCCGACCTCGCCGACGGCCAGGGCAATCCGATCGGCGCCTCAGGCTACCGGCGCGGTCATGTCAGCGGCACCTTCTTCCATGCGATTGCGAGGGGCTAGAGCATGAAGTTCAAGAACCTGGCTCTTTCACCGCGGCAGGTCGTCGACGACATCGCGCTTTGCCTGGTCTTCTTCACAAGGCTGCCGCTGCCCGTCTTCGATTTTCGCGGCCGCAGCCTTGCCGCCGCGATTTGGGTCGCCCCTGTTGCCGGCCTCGTCGTCGGCCTGATCGGCGCCATCGTCTTTGCCACGGCGGAACGGTTCGGCCTTGCCATGGGGCCGGCGGCGGCCCTCGCCCTGGTCGCAACAATGCTCACCACCGGCTGTCTGCACGAGGACGGACTATCCGACGTCGCCGACGGCTTTGGCGGCGGCAAATCACGCGGCCGCAAACTCGAGATCATGCGCGACAGCCGCATCGGCGCCTATGGCGCGGCGGCGCTGGTTCTGTCGCTGCTGATCCGCTGGAGCGCGCTGTCGGAGTTCGTCGACCCTACACAGGCGCTGTTTGCCCTCCTGGCGGCACACGCGGCCTCGCGCGGCCTGCTTGGCGCCTTCATGCATCTCTTACCCCCAGCGCGGGTCGACGGCCTCTCGGCCGACGCCGGCACCGTCTCGCAGGAAACAGCCATCGCCGGCGCCGTGCTCGGTGCGGTTCCGCTGCTACTGCTTGGGCTCGGCGGCGCCGTTTTCGCCCTCATCCTGCTTGGCCTGCTGTTTGCCGCCTTCCGCGCCCTTTGCCTCAACCAGATCGATGGCCAGACCGGCGACACGATCGGCGCCTTGCAGCAGGTGAGCGAAATCGCGGTGCTGCTCGTCGCTTCCGTAGCGCTTTCCTGATTCCCTTTTGGCCTGATTCCCTTTCGGAGACTTTGCCCCCATGCCCTTCAAATCGCTTAGTGAATTGCGCGCTGCCTGCCTCGACCTGCCGGCCGGCAGCGATGCTGCGGCCAATGCGGTCGCCCGCCGCCAGGACACGCTGACCAAGCCGCAAGGCAGCCTTGGCCGGCTGGAGACGATCGCGGCCTGGCTGGCGCGCTGGCAGGGCCGCGACATGCCAAAACTCGACCGCGTCAAGGTCTTCGTCTTCGCCGGCAACCACGGCGTCACCGCGCAAGGCGTTTCCGCCTATCCCTCGGAAGTCACCGTGCAGATGGTGGCGAATTTCGCCGGCGGCGGTGCGGCCATCAACCAGCTTGCCCGCATGGCCGGCGCTGAACTCGACGTCATCCCGCTCGATCTCGACCATCCGACCGGCGACTTCACGCAAGGTCCGGCGATGGACGAGAAGGCGTTTCTCGCCGCAGTATCGACCGGCTATGACGCGGTGACAAAAGACCTCGACCTCATCTGCTTCGGCGAAATGGGCATCGGCAACACCACGCCGGCAGCGGCAATCTCAGCCGCCCTGTTCGGCGGTGGCGCGGAAAAGTGGACCGGGCGCGGCACCGGCGTCGATGACGCCGGCCTCAAGCGCAAGGTGGTCGCCATCGAAGCCGGCCTGAAGCGCCACGCCGCCGCCCTTGCCGATCCGCTTGCTATCTCTGCCGCGCTTGGCGGACGCGAACTCGCCGCCATCTTCGGCGCCACGCTGGCCGCCCGCCATCTGGGCATCCCCGTGCTACTCGACGGCTTCGTCTGCACCGCAGCCGCAGCCCCGCTGGCCAGGCTGCACCCGGCCGGGCTCGCCCACACAATCGCAGCCCATGTCTCGGCCGAATCCGGCCACCGTGGCCTGCTCGAAGCGCTCGGCCTGCCGCCGCTGCTCGATCTCGGCATGCGGCTCGGCGAAGGCTCCGGCGCTTGTCTCGCCGTCAACATCGTCCGCTCGGCGCTGGAGTGCCATGCCCGCATGGCGAGTTTTGCCGAGGCGGGTGTGTCGGAGAAGTAACCGCTGGTTTTTCGCAAAACTGGCGCCGCTCTCCTTCCCTAAGCGTGCAAGGTGTGCGGTTTGCTAGGGGCGTTTAGAGACGGTTTGGCGCTGCCTGTAGCTGAGCGGCATGGATCCTCCCCAGATTGCCGGGGAAACGAAAAAGGGCTGCCGGTTGAGCAGCCCTTGATAGCACGGTCAGCACCGTCTTGTGAGGAAGCAGTTGGCAGAGCGTCAACTGGCCGAAACCAGTCGAATTATTTCAGCACTCCCAAAATCGCTTCAGCAAGGTACTTTGCGTCCTTCCTGCTCATCGTTACATCGATCGACGGACCGTCCGTCATGAAGGCGACCGACACATCGTCTCCCTCCACCTGGACGCCACTGCCGGCAAACTGATCAAACTTCAACATTTGGAAATCGGCGGTTTTTACAATATTATCAGTCATTTAGTTTCCTCTGGAATATTCGTAGTCACCGCGCAGTATTAGCGGCCTCTTCAACATAGGGTATCGCGTGACGAATTTACAGCGACAGATCGCAGATCCCGATCAAGGAGCGCGGCCATATTGCGGTCAGGCTTCCATTGCAGTCGAATTGCGACTACCTGGCAAGAGTGTGTCTGACCAGACCATTTCCAGATTTCTGCAAACCCGATAACCATCCCGTCGGAATGGCTGTGCATGCCCGAAGCGCGTCAAACGCGTCTCGCTTTCAGGGTCTTTCCACCAAGTCTTTGAAGAATTTGGTGGGTGCGCACAGGATTGAACTGTGGACCCGCTGATTAAGAGTCAGCTGCTCTACCAACTGAGCTACGCACCCACTCGGCCGGCAAAAACCGGCGTTGGCGGGCATATAGCCGCCACCATCGGTCCTGTCCAGCCCTGCCGGAATCATTTCCCGACAAATCGACCGAGCCTGCCTGCGATCAGACGAACAGCTTGCCTTCCGCAACCTTGATCGCGTTGCCGCCGATGCGCGCCGAGGCCAGTTTTCCGCCTTCCACGGTCAGTTCGAGGCGGATGCGCGATGGCCGGCCCATCTCCAGCCCCTGCTCGATCCACAGCTGCGAAATGCCGTCGGTCGGCGCGTCGAAATGCATGATGGCGCCGGCAAAGGCCGCGGCTGCGGAGCCGGTCGCCGGATCCTCATAGGAAGGCGTGCCGGGCACGATCATGCGCACATGGAAGGCGCTTTCGTGGTTCACCGTCTCGCGGCAGTAGACATAGGGGCTGGCGAAGGCCCATTCGCTCTTGCGCGGCGCCAGTTCCGACCAGGCCTGGTTGTCCAGCCGGACCCGGCCCGCCGCCTCGAGATTGGCAACCGGGATGGTGACGTAGGGCACGCCCGCCGACCAGAACGCGACGCGGTGATTCTCGAAGCCGATCTCGTGCGGCGTCAACCCAAGGGCGGCACCGATCGCCTCCGGATCGGCCTCGAGCTCCAGCGGCTCCGGCAGCTTCGCCAGGTCGAACTCGGCGAAGGTGTTGCCGTCATGCTTGCTGACGGCGCACCGCACCGGGCCGATGTTTTCCTCCAGCACGAAGATGCCGGCGCCGCCCTCTTGCGCCAGTTCGGCCAGCGCAATCGCCGCGCCGACCGTCGGATGGCCGGCGAACGGCATTTCATAGTCGGGGGTGAAGATGCGAATGCGGTTTCTGTGCTTGGGATTGTCCGGCGGCAGCACGAAAACCGATTCGGACAGGTTGAATTCGCGCGCGATGGCCTGCATCGCGGCCGTGTCCAATCCCTTGCTGTCCAGCACGACGGCCAGAGGATTGCCGGCCAGTCGCTCGGTCGTAAACACATCGTAAAGCAAGTAATTCCGGGTTTTCATTCCTGCCTCAATCCCAACATGGGCGAAATTTAATTTGATATTTGAACCAGTAAGCCTGATCTGTGCACAGATAGGGACATTGCGCATTATAGGGGTCCAGCGTGGACCAGATTGTCAATCTGCCAAAGACGGAATCGGATTCCGCCATCGAGACGGCGCTTGGGCTCGACAAGACGGGTCGGCGCAAGTCGCGCCGTCGCGGCTGGCTTTATGCGCTGCTGGCGCTGATCGTGCTCGTCGCCGGGCTTGGCGCCTATCAGTGGTATGCCGGCTCGCCAGCCAAGATTGATTACACCACCGTGCCTGCCGCCAAGGCTGACCTCACCGTCGCGGTGTCGGCGACCGGCACGCTGCAGCCGCTCACCCAGGTCGACATTTCCAGCCAGCTCTCCGGCATCATCCGTTCGGTGTCGGTCGAGGAGAACCAGCAGGTCAAGAAGGGCGACGTGCTGGCGGCGCTCGACACCACCAAGCTGCAGGTCCAGATCGAACGCGCGGAGGCCTCCGCCAAGGGCGCGGCCGCCAATGTCGAGGACGCCACGGTGACGCTCGCCGAGAACGAAAAGGCGCTTGTCCGCGCGGCGGCACTGACCAAGCGCGGCATGGCGACCGACCAGTCGCTCGAGGCCGCGACCGCGACGCGCGATCGTTCCAGGGCGGCGCTCGACAGCGCTGAAGCCAATCTCGCCATCGCCAATGCCGATCTGAAATCGCAGCAGACCGACCTCGCCAACAGCACCATCTATGCGCCGATCGACGGCATCGTGCTGACGCGCTCGGTCGACCCCGGCCAGACGGTCGCCTCCTCGCTGCAGGCGCCGGTTCTGTTCATCATCGCCGCTGATCTCAGGAACATGGAACTGGTGGCGGCGGTCGACGAAGCCGACATCGGCGCGGTCAAATCCGGCCAGCATGCCCGCTTCACCGTCGATGCCTTCCCCGAGCGGCCGTTCGATGCCGAGATCCGCGACATCTCCTATGCCTCGGTCACCACCGACGGCGTCGTCACCTACAATGCGCGGCTTGAGGTCGACAACAACGAGCTGCTGCTGCGGCCCGGCATGACCGCCACCGTCTCGGTCGTCACCAAGCAGGCCAAGGGTGTGCTCACCGTGCCGGCCACCGCCTTCCGCTATCGCCCGGTCCAGCAAGCCGCACGCGGCTGGAGCCTGAGCGACCTGTTCACCGGCCGCATGGGCCGCCCCGGCGGCAACCGCCAGCGCCAGGCCGCCACGGTGCCCACCGACGGCTCACGCACGCTCTATGTGCTGGAGAACGGGCGTCCCCATCCGGTCAACGTCAAGATCGGCTCGACCGACGGCGAACTGACCGAGATCATTTCGGGCCTGGACGAAGGCGCGCAAATCATCACCGCGTCGCAGCAGCGGAGCTGATACCGTGGCCGCGGGCGCGCCCCTCATCACCTTCGACAAGGTCTGGAAGAGCTACGGCCAGGGCGAGGCCAAGGTGCATGCGCTGGCCGGCGTCGACCTTGCCATCCGGCGCGGCGAATTCGTCGCCATCATGGGGCCGTCCGGCTCCGGCAAGTCGACGGCGATGAACATCATCGGCTGCCTCGACACGCCGACGGCCGGAACCTATTCCTTCATGGGCATCGACGCCGGCCGGCTCGACCGCAACCGCCGCGCCATGTTGCGCAATCTCTATGTCGGCTTCGTCTTCCAGGGCTACAATCTGCTGGCCCGCACCACGGCGGCCGAAAATGTCGAACTGCCGCTGATCTATCGCGGCGTGGCCAGCCGCGAGCGCCGCGACCTTGCCATGCATGCGTTGGCGGAGGTCGGCCTTGTCGGCCGCGAGCACCACACGCCGGCAGAACTGTCCGGCGGCCAGCAGCAGCGCGTGGCGATCGCGCGCGCCATCGTCACCCGCCCGACGCTGCTTGTCGCCGACGAGCCGACCGGCAATCTCGACACCGCACGCACGCACGAGATCATGGAGCTGCTGACCCGGCTCAACACCGAGCTCGGCCTGACCATCGCCATGGTCACGCATGAGGCTGATGTCGCCGACTATGCCGAGCGCACCATCCGCTTCCTCGACGGTCACGTCGCCTCGGATACCATGAAGGTAGAGCTGGCATGATCTGGGAAACCGTCCGCCTCTCGCTCCGCTCGATCCGCCGCAACGTGCTGCGCTCGTTCCTGACCTTGCTCGGCATCGTCATTGGCGTTGCGGCCGTCATTGCCATGCTCACCATCGGCTCCGGCACCACGCAAAAGGTCAAGGCCGACATCTCCAAGCTCGGCAGCAATCTGCTGGTCGTCCGCTCCGGCCGCCCGGCCGGCCCCGGCGCTCCGGGCGGGCTCGACCAGGCGGTGCGTCCGCTGGCCGAAAAGGACCTGGCAGCACTCGTTGCCCATCTGACGGGCGCCCGCGCCATTTCGCCGGCCTCGCAAAAGCAGGTCCGCGTCATCTTCGGCACAGAAAGCCTGACCTCAGGCATCACCGGCACCGACAGCGCCTATCTCGATGCGCGCGACTGGAAGCTGGTGTCCGGCCGTCCGTTCAGCGATTCCGAGACCCGCTCGGGCACCGGCGTGTGCCTGATCGGCGAGACGGTTCGCCAGCAATTCTTCGGCGCCGGCGACCCCGAGGGCGAGATCATCCGCGTCAACCGCACCTCCTGCAAGATCATCGGCCTGCTCGAGCCCAAGGGCTATACCGGCTTCGGCCAGGACCAGGACAATGTCGTGCTGATGCCGCTGCACGCCTATCAGCGCCGCATCGCCGGCAACCGCGACATCGACAACATCTACATCGCCGCCGACGACCGCACGCCGACCAGCGAACTGCAGCCGCGCGTCGAGGACATCTTGCGCGATGCGCGCCGCATCACGCCCGAACGCGAGAGCGATTTCGCCATCCGCGACATGACCCAGATCGCCGACGCCATGGCCAGCGCCACCACCACCATGACCGGCATGCTGGGCGCGGTGGCCGGCGTCAGCCTGCTGGTCGGCGGCATCGGCATCATGAACATCATGCTGGTCTCGGTCACCGAGCGCACCCGCGAAATCGGCATCAGGCTGGCCATCGGCGCGCATGAAAAGCACATCCTCATCCAGTTCCTGGTCGAGGCGACGGTGCTGTCGCTGCTCGGCGGCATCATCGGCATCCTGATCGGGCTGGCGCTGGCCGGCCTCGCCTCGGTGACGCTGACCATCCCCTTCGCGCCAAGCCCGGCGGTCATCCTGCTCGCCGTCGGCTTTTCGGCGCTGATCGGCATGGTCTTCGGCTTCTTCCCGGCGCTGCGCGGCGCCAGGCTCGACCCGATCGACGCGCTAAGGCATGAATAAGGCAACCCGGCCGGAGGTGCAGCTAGCGCTCCGACCGGTTTTGCACAGCCTTCGACGTTTCCACCCTACCCGCCACTGTCGTCGCACCGTTCGCGATGCTAGGGCAATTCACCTTGGGTGGAGGAATGCGGGATGAGCAAGAAAGCGCGACTGCTTCTGGCGATGGTCATCATCGAGGCCTTCCTTGCCGGCATCTGGTGGTATCTCGCCCGCTACGGCCTCGCCAATCCCGATCGCGTCACATCGGATTTTCAGGCAGTCGTTGGCCAGACCATGGGAATGGCGATGGGCGGCTTGCTGGGCATCGGCTTTATCCTGTTCCTCGTCGCCGCCCGCAATGATCGCAAGGTGGCGCAGGACAAAACGCGCCCTTAGAGCAATTCCAGGAAAAGTGTGAAGCGGTTTTCCCGGGAAAAGCGCATAGCGCTTTCCCTTGGGAATTGCGTCAAACCAAAGAGTCCTCGCCAGAAAAATGCCACTCGATCAACGGCTTCATGTGCGCTGACAGCCCGGCTGGCAGGTCGGCGGTATGGCGGATGATCACCGGCCCCTCGATCTCCGGCTCGGCCTCGGTAGCGACGAAGGCCGAGATGCGCCGGGCGATCTCGTCAGCCGGCGCCGTCTCGTGATAGCGGCGGAAGATCACTGTGCCGCTGTTGGTCGACAGGGCGTGCCAGCGCTTGCCGCGTTCAGCACCTGACAGGTCGAGGCCGGTTTCCTCGCGCACCTCACGGATCATGTTGAAATCGACATCGACCAGACCGTCGCGGAAATCGACCGGCTCGAACGAGCCGGCGGCGAAATAGACGCTGCCGGCATTGACCGTATGCGGTCCCATGCGGATAGCCACCAGCGCGTTGTCGCCGGCCACCAGCATTGCATGCGCATAGGCGTGCTCGGCGCCCGAATTCTCGCGCTGTTTTCGCCACAGCATGAAAGTCGAATAGGTGACCGCATGACAGCGGCCGACGAGACGGTTGTCTCGGTAGGCGAGTTGCGACAACAGCACCACCGTGCCGTCGAACAGCGCCGGATTGGCAGCGATCTCGCGCTGCCAATTCTCGGCGATCGCCTCTGCATTGTCCCTGGCGAAGGGATGCGGACCGGGATCGAGCCGGACGTCGACGGCGTCGACCGGCAGGATGACATTGCGCGGCAGGTCGAAACTCATGTTGCTCTAAGCTGTGTTGAGATTCAGGTCAGGCCGAGCCGAAAATGATGGCTTTCGAGAACCGGAGCGGAGCGGACATTTGGGTCCGTGAGCACCGGGAGCGCAGAAAGCCGTCGTTTGCAGGCCGGCATCACCTGAATATCAACACCGCTTAGGTCATGTCCAGGGTAATGGCCACCGGGCAATGGTCCGACGCCTTCGGCCGGTCCCAGCCGGCGCGCGGAAAGCGCTCCACTTCCTGCCCCGGCGGAAAAATGGTGCGCCAGGGCTGGCCGTTGCGGATGATGTCGGGAACGGCCGTCGCGTTGCTGGCGGCAAGCCCCTTCGACAGCAGGATGTAGTCGAGCTGGCACAGATGCCGCTCTTCCGGTCCGCGCGTGTGGTACAGACTCCAGCGGTTCATCTCCGGCCGCCGCTCGACGACGTTTTCGCAGAAGCCGCCTTCTGTCAGCACATTGATGCAGGACACGGCCTCGTCCACCACCTCGAAGCGGTAGCCGTCGATCGCGTCGCCGGCGATCTTCACGCGCTGGCGATAATCATTCATGTCGCCGCAGATCGCCCAGCGCTTGTCGGCGGCCTGCTCCCCACCGAAGCGCTCCTCGATGATCCGTCGCACAGCCTGCGCCTCCGCGATGCGCACCGGCATCGTCGCCTCGCGCCCGTCGAGCCCGTTGCGCGGCGAGCCCATCGACTTGAAATGCACGAGGTAAAGCGTCAACGGCACGCCGCCCACGGTGACGTCGATCTCCAGGCAGTCGCGCCGGAAGATGCGCTCATTGGCCTGGTTGCCGAGGGCCGCCAGCTCCGGCGTGTGCAGTCCGAACTGCTCGTAGGTGACATAGGCGTGGCTGGTCATGCGCACGAATTCGATCGGCTGGCCCTGCGCGGTTTCGTTGCGCATCATCACGGCAACGTCGATGCCGCGCGAATCATTGCCCGACGTGGTGTATTTCTGCCGGTAGCCCTGCCCCACCATCTTGAACAGATAGCCATATTCGAAAGCCTTCAGCGCCTCGATATTGTCGACTTCCTGCATGCAGATGATGTCGGCGCGGGTGGCCGCGATCGCCAGCGCCGTAAGTTGGCGCGTATCGTCGGACTGGGCGATGGCGCGGGCCTGCTCCAGCGTCCTGTATTCGGCTTCGCTCTGGATATCGAACAGCGCCAGCGTGCGATCCTCGTTGAGCTGGTTGCGATAGCCGGAATAATCGAACCTGTTCATCAGGTTCTCGACATTGAAGGTGGCAAGGCGCAGCGACATGCCATGACCTTTGCCCGCAAGCGCTGGAGAAAACAAGCTCGCAGGACCACCAGCGCAGATCGATTGGTCCTCGGGCATTCGCGCCATGGTTGACGGAACCTTTCCGTTCATCCGCCGTTCAGATGCAAACATCCATTGTTGCCCCATTCCTCGGGTGGGCGTGGGGCCTGTAACTCTTGGAGAGTGCAATGAATTCGCTCTTTTCTTCCACGGTCAAATCCGGGCTGATAGCCCTCGGTATCCTTTCCGGCGTCACGGCGCCGTCCGCCGCCGGGCCGATCCTGCAGCCGAACATGTCGATTCCCACCAGCACGGCGCCGCCGACGGTCACGCCAGTGCGCGACAGCTGGGCGGGCGGCAACGACCGTCAGTTCAACAACGATTGGAGATGGCGCCGCTCGGGCAACTGGAACGGGGGCCGTCGACACTGGAACGGTGGCGGCAACTGGAATGGCGGAGACGACTGGCGTTGGCGTCACGGCCGCCGCCACTATCATGGCCGCCATCACAATGATGGCGCGGCCGCACTCCTGGGCCTTGGGCTGGGGCTCGGCATCGGCAGCATGTACAACAACTACAACTATTACGATGCGCCGCCGCCGCGTCGCTACTATCGTGCCGGCCGGCTTTCGAGCGCCCATGTTCAATGGTGCTACAACCGTTACCGGTCGTACCGGGCCTACGACAACACGTTCCAGCCCTACAACGGCCCGCGCCAGCAGTGCTACTCGCCCTATTGATGAGCTAGCCTGTAGCTGAGTTGACCGACAGAATGAAAAACGGCGCCGCGTGGCGCCGTTTTTTTTTCGACTGTTCGAAGCCGCTTGTCTTCGAGCGTATGGGTCTTCGCTTAGTTCTTGGCCTTGTCGACCAGCTTGTTCTTGGAAATCCACGGCATCATCGCGCGCAGCTTGGCACCGACTTCCTCGATCTGGTGGCTGTCATTGTTGCGGCGGATGCCCTTGAAGCGCGACATGCCGGCGCGGTATTCCTGCATCCACTCCGAAGTGAACTTGCCCGTCTGGATGTCCTTCAGCACGCGCTTCATCTCGGCCTTGGTCTCGGCGGTGATGATGCGCGGGCCTGAGACATATTCGCCCCATTCGGCGGTGTTCGAGATCGAGTAGTTCATGTTGGCGATGCCGCCTTCATAGATCAGGTCGACGATCAGCTTGACCTCGTGCAGGCATTCGAAATAGGCCATCTCCGGCGCGTAGCCGGCTTCCACCAGCGTCTCGAAACCGGCCCGGATCAGTTCGACGAGACCGCCGCACAGCACGACCTGCTCGCCGAACAGATCGGTCTCGCATTCCTCGCGGAAATTGGTCTCGATGATGCCCGAACGGCCGCCGCCGACGCCGCAGGCGTAGGACAGTGCCAGGTCGAGCGCGTTGCCCGAAGCGTCCTGGTTGACGGCGACCAGGCACGGCACGCCGCCGCCCTTCTGGTATTCGCCGCGCACCGTGTGGCCGGGGCCCTTCGGCGCGATCATGACGACGTCGACCGTCGACTTCGGCTCGATCAGGCCGAAATGCACATTGAGACCGTGCGCGAAGGCGATCGCGGCACCATCGCGGATGTTCGGCGCGATCTCGTTTTTGTAGATGTCGGCCTGCAATTCGTCGGGCGTCGCCATCATCATCAGGTCGGCCCATTTGGCTGCGTCCGCCACGCTCATCACCTTGAGCCCGTCGGCCTCGACCTTCTTGGCTGTCGCCGAGCCGGCCTTGAGGCCGATGGCGATCTCCTTGGCACCGGAATCCTTGAGGTTGAGCGCATGCGCCCTGCCCTGGCTGCCGTAGCCGATGATGGCGACCTTCTTGCCCTTGATCAGGTTGAGATCGGCATCACGATCGTAATAGACGCGCATTTTGTCTTCCTTCCCGTTTTATGAATCAGAGGCCTTGCGGCCGGTTTTTGCTCCGAAAAGAGCGAGAAACTGCTGCGTCGCCCGCGCGGCATCGCCGTCGATCGCCACCTCAGTCAATTCCAGCCGGTCGCCGAGCAGCAGACGGATCTGCACATCGCGGGCGACCAGCCCGAAAAAGGTGCGGAACGCCGTCTCGGCATCCGCAAAGTCGAGCAGTCCGGCCTGGCGACCGGCCTCAAGCACCGGCTTCAGCCGTTTGGCCAGCGCGAAACGGCCATTCTCCAGCACGACCGCGCCAAGATTATCCTTGCCCGAACCCGCGTGGCCGACCGCCACACGGTTGAGGGCAATCGAGGTGTCGCTTGAAATCACCTTAAGCCAGTCCGAGGCAAACCGTTCGAGGCTTGCAGTCAGCGAGGCAAGATCGAGCCCCTTGCCGTCGACCTGCGCCACCCGCACTTTCGACGCCTGCCATTGCACCGTCGCCGTCAGCAGCCCGTCGCGGTCGCCGAACCATTTGTAGAGCGTTTCCTTGGAGCAGCTGGCGCGGCGCGCCACGGCGGTCATGGTCAGCTGATCGCCCTCCTCGACCAGCAGCCGCAACGCTGCGTCGAGCACGGCTTTCTGCCGCTCCGTCAGCGCTTCGCTGGTGTCTATCTCGGGCACGCTGTGCAACACGCTCTTCTCTCGAAAGGTAAGGCCACCAGTCATTCTGATGAGCCGTACCGTACGTTACGGTTCGGCATATTGCGCAATCCGAGGCCGCGCGCAAGAGGATGAGCGCAAAATATCTGCAAGTGGATGGGCGTTGCCGCGCTTAATCGCTGGCTGGCGGATGGCGCAACCGTCCAAGCAATGCCGAGACCATGGTCAACTCGTCCGCCGAAAGTTTGGCGCCAACCAGTTCGGCGATCGACCGTCCGTAGACAGCCCACATCTGGCGGCGTGTCTCTCGCCCGTTGGCGGTGATGCGGATGGTCTGGCCGCGGCCGTCATCGGCCACCGGCAGCTTTTCGACCAGCCCATCGGCCTCGAGCCGGACCAGCAGGCGCGAAATGTTGTATTGCGCAAACAGAGTGCGCTCGATCAGCTGGAACGGCCGCAGCCCGCCCTCACCCGCCTCGGCCAGCTCATGCAGCACGTCGTACCAGGCAAGCGGCGGCAGGCCTGCGGCCTTCAACGCCTCTTCAGCGCTTTCCATCAGCTGGCGCGAAACCCGCATCAGGCGAGCCCAGGCCTTGATGGCTTCGGGCGAAGGCGTGGCTCTCTCGGTCATGGCCGCATGCTTAGACGATAGATGCAGTTGCATCAAGCTTGACGATCAATGCATCCGCATCTATATAGATGCAATTGCATTAACTTTGGAAAGCCCCATGAAACACAAGCTCATTCTCGTCAGCCATCATCTCTGCCCCTATGTGCAGCGCGCCGCGATTTCACTGGCCGAAAAAGGCGTGCCGTTCGAGCGCGTCGATATCGACCTCGCCAACAAGCCGGGCTGGTTCAAGGCGATCTCGCCGCTCGGCAAGGTGCCGCTGCTGCGCGTGCAGCGAAATGGCGAGGAAACGGCAATCTTCGAATCGGCCGTCATCCTCGAATTCCTCGAAGAGACGCAGGCCAACCCCCTCCACCCTGCCGACCCCTATGCCCGAGCCCGGCACCGCGCCTGGATCGAGTTCGGTTCGGCAACCCTCAATGCCATCGGCCGATTCTATTCAACCTCGACCGAGGCCGGCTTCCTGGCCGAATCCAGCACGCTGTCTGCCATGTTCGATCGTCTCGAAGCCGAGCTGGCGGACGAGCCTGGCGGACCCTGGTTCGCCAGCAAGCACTTTTCGCTGGTCGACGCCGTTTACGGCCCGGTCTTCCGCTATCTGGACGCCTTCGACCGGATCGGTGATTTCGGCATCCTTGACGGCAAGCCGCTCGTCCGAGCCTGGCGCAAAGCCTTGAGTGAACGCCCGTCGATCAAGCACGCCGTGGCGCCGGACTACCCGCAAGGCCTGCATGCCTTCCTGCAAGCGAAAGGATCATACCTTTCGAGCCTCATTGGCCGAAACGACCCGGTCAAACCGGTTGTACAAGCCCTGCCCGCCTGAACGGATCGACCACGAGCAAGCGTTCGCTCGCAGCCGTCAGTTCTCGAACATGACGAAAGCCGCCCAGACCCGCGGGTCCTGCGCGCCAGATATCTTGCCGTCGCGGGCATCGCGACGGGCCTGGCGCAGCGCTTCCGGATAGGTCTGCCCGGCGGCCAGGTGGTCGTAGAAGCTGACCATGAAGGCGGCGGTTCCCGCATCGTCCACCGGCCATAGCGTCAGCAGCGAGCGCTTCGCACCGGCAATATTGATCGCTGTCGGCAGGCCGCGCAAACCGCCGACGAACGTCTCCTGGCCACGAGCCGTCTCGCAAGCGGACAGCACAAGCAGGTCGAGGTTCGACAGGTCCCACATCATCAGTTCCATGCCATAGAGCCGGCCGTCATCATCGTCGCGCTTCATCGATTGCCGGTTTCCCGACCGCGACAGCACCACCTCGCTCTGCCACAGCGCATTGACGGCGCCAACGCCGCCCTCTTTCTCGTCGCGATAGGCGCCGTGCGTGGCCAGATGCGCAACCGTCGCCTGCTCCATGTCCTTGCGCAGCGCCCGCTCGCTGGCCGCCGTTCCGGTAAGCATCTCGACCGAATATTGGTCCCCGCGCAGGATCGACGCGATCGCGTCGACCTCCTTGCGGGTGCCCGGCAGCGGCTCGGCGCCCTTTTCCGTACCGCGCGCATAATCCAGGCCGCCGGCCAGCAAGGCCTTGCCGGTCTTGGGGAAACTTTGATCGACGCCCGCGTTCAGAAGCGATTCCGGCCGCGTCAGCATGCGCACGAGAAAGCGGTCATCAAGCGACGCGCCCTTGCCGTCCTGCAGCAAGGGAAACGGCACCGAAAACAGTTTGCCGTCCGGCACCACGAAAAGCGTGTCGGCGCCACGAAGCGACGTCTCCAGAGGTGCGATGAGACCGGCATAGAGCCCGGTGAATGTGGCGTTCAGATCGACCAAAGTCACAGCGCCACGCTCCTGCGCGGAACGGGTCGATCTAAGGTTCGCCATGCGCGTTTCATGAGCAGCCGGGATCAGTCGGCGCGGATCGCCGAGATCATAGAGGCGCGGCTGCTGATCCTTGCGCGTGACGATCGCATAGAGGCGCTCGTCTTCCATCGGATCGGCGCTCTCGCGGTCCGCCCGCCACTTGCGGGTGATGAAATAGTCGACGAGCGCCTCATTGGGCTTCAGCAGCGTGCTGGCGGATGGCAGTGGATTGTCCACAGCGCTCTGTCCGAAACTGTATCTGGTCGTGACTCTCGTGATCGCCTTTTCGTACGCCGCCTGAGCCTGGTCGGGCTGCACGGCACCTGGATCGTCGGCACTGTCGCCACTGGAAGCAGCCTCCTGGTAGGCCAGGGACAGCCGTATCCCGGCCTGGATCAAATGCCGTGTCTCCATGTCGTTCGGATCGATCAAACGCGACAGTCTGCGCAACTGATCCCGCTTGTCGTTTTCGAGCGTCGGCCAGCGGCGCGCCGCTTCAGCGAATGCCGGCACTGCCGATGCGTTGTTTTTTGCCAGCCGCGCATAGTCGTAGAGCATGTCATCGGCCAAGGCCCGGCTGGCTTCAGCGACGACCGGGTTGGCGGCCGTGCTCACCTGGAACCAATTCCAACGCAACATGTCATCGTTGAGAGCCGCAAAATCGGCGGCTGCGGCCTCGGGATTCGACTTCGCCTTCAGGTTGGCCATAGCCTGTCGCGCGGCAAAGGTCAGCGGGTGCACCGAGCCGTATGTCGATCGGGCGATGCTATAGGCCCGATCGAGTTGGTTCATGCTGTTTTCGGTATCGCCCATGGCGGCGAAATGCGCGGCGAGCAGGTTGGCGATCTTGATTGCCAATATCTCGGGATAGCTCGCGTCGTTGGTCAGCGGCAGCAAGCGTGCGAGCGTCGGCGCGTCGAGCGGCTGTGCACCAGAGAGCGCCCTGGTGTAGAGCAGCCACGCATCGGCCTGCTCGACCAAATTGCCTTCCTGCTTGAGAACGACGGCAATGTCCCGGTCTTGCTGGAAATAGCGCAAGGCCTCGTCGTACTTGGCGAGGTCGAGATAGTCCTGAGCCGTGTTGTTGGCGCTGACCAGAACATTGAAATGATTTGGCCCGTAGTAGCCGATGCGCTTCTCAATCACGTTCAGATCATACTGCAAGGCGCGGGTTGGCGCGCCCATCTGGCGCAGCATATCGGCCAGATTGTTCTGCAGTTTCCAGGTGAAGCGATCATCCTGACCAAGCACCCGCTCCGCAATCTCCAGATTGCGCTGGTCAACATTGATCGCCGCAGCGATTTGACCGAATGCGGCGATCCCTGTCGCCAGCACATCGTTGGCATACATGAGTTCCGGGGATTCCGTGCCATGGTAATGGGCGTAAAGATTGGTTGCCGTAGCGCACATGGAAACGAAGCCCTGGTAGTCTTTCTCGGCCTGCTTCAGCATCGCGTAGTTGAGATAGAAATCGGCACGCTTCGCGACATCCTGCTGCATCGCCCTGGTTTTCAGGCCCTCGGCAAAAATCTCCTCGGCGTTGTCGAGAATCTGGTTGTTGAGGAACGTCGCACCGGCGTTCGAGTAACTCTCGACCGTAAAATCATAGAGGTCGCTTCTGGCGGTATCGAGAAGCGCTGCCCGCAACTGCGCATAACCTTCGTCGAAGCGTCCGACCTCCATCATCAGCTTGTAGGCCGCATCGATCCGGGCCTTCAGCGCCGCTTCACTGTCTATTGGAGCCTGCTGACTGGCCTGGCCTGTTTCTTGTCCGTGCGCATGCGGCAACGGCAACACTACAACCAATATCGCCAGGACGGACGCAACGACCTGCATCCGGCCTCGCGATTTTCGGACTATGGACATGACAGCGTTCATGCGGATCGGTCTGATGCGAAAACTCTAGGATGCGGTCGTATCATGACCCGGATTTTGTCTGAAATCCCACCGCGCTTCCGTCAGCCCGATCCGCTTGAACGGATCGATCACAGTGCCGGCTACCATCGAGGCGAGGAATTGCGGCGCCGGCGGGATTTTTGCCACCGTAGCCACCAGCCTGTCGCGGATGAAGGGCAACGCCACTGAATCCGACTGGTAGAACGGCGTGAATGCCAGCGACAGCGCCTGGAAGATGCGGACATGCCAGCGCCGCGCCTTCGCATACGCTTCCAGTGCTGCCTCCACGTTTGGCGTCCGCGCCAGCGCATGGCTGAGCGCGGCGGCGTCGAGCAGCGCCATGTTGGCCCCTTGCCCGAGCTGCGGGCTGGTCGAGTGCGCCGCGTCGCCGATGATGGCCAGCCGCCGCCCAACCGGCCGCTTCATCGTGTGGTGGCCATAGCGCGCCAGCGAGAGCTGGTCGAAACTGTCGACCTGGCTGGTGTACGCCTCGCTCTCGGGCCACAGCCGGACCACCCTTTCCTTCCAGGCGTTCAGACCCCGGGCGCGTACCTCATCGGCATCCGACGGCTTCAGGCTCCAGAAGAATGCCGCCATCTTTTCAGCGCCCGGCTCCGGTCGGCCGATCGGCAGCACGCCGATCATCACGCTCGCTCTGTCGTAGCGTTGCAGCAGCGCATGCTCGTCAAAACCTTCGCCGCACCAGCCCAGCGAGGCCCAGAACGCGCCATAGGTCAGCGGCCGCGGCTCGCCTGGAGCGCTTGCGCTGCGTCGCAGTTTCGAGCGCGAACCGCTGGCATCGACGACCAGGTCGAACGGCCCTGCCCTTCGTCCGTTGCCACAAATCAACGTCGCCCGTTCGCCGGTCTCCAGAGTCTCGATCTCAACGCCGGTCTCGATGGCGATCTTCTCGCGCTGCGCGGCCCGATAAAGCACGCCGAACAAGGCCGCCCGGTGCACCGCCAGCCCGAAACGATGGCCTCGCTGCGCATCGTAGCGGACGTCGAGCACAGTGCGGCCGCTGCGGGCGTCGGCGCCGTGCAGGCGGTCGATGCGGCTGCCCAGCGCCAGTATGTCGTCGAGCAGGCCAAGATCGGCCAGGACCGTCAGCCCGGTCGGCTGCAGGATCAGTCCGGAACCGACCGGCTTCGGTTCGTCGAAGCGCTCGAAGACGGTGACCCGATGCCCGGCGCGCTTGAGATAGAGCGCCGTAGCCAGTCCCGCCGGCCCGGCGCCCGCAATTGCGATGTCGTAGGAAATGCCAATGCCCCCAAAGCCGAATGGCCGGGACAATCCTTCAGCGGCCGGACGAAATCAAGTCGCCAACGGCCTTGTCCGGCTCACGCCCGGGCTGCATCAAAGCCGGCGCGCGCGTCGCGCACGGCGTCATGATTGAGCTCGGCCCACAAGATCAGCTGGTTCAAGGCGCCGAACATCGAGCGCCCAAGGTCGGTCAGGCTGTATTCGACGCTCGGCGGCTTGGTCGGGAACACTTCGCGATGCACATAGCCGTCGCGCTGCAAATCATGGAGCGTCTGGGTGAGCATGCGCTGTGAAATGTCGGGCACCAGCCGCCGCAACTCGCCGAAGCGGTAGGGCTGCTCGGCCAAGGCGCCCATCAACAGCGAACTCCATTTTCCGCTGAGACCCTGGATCACATCGCGAACCGGGCAATCGGCAAGGTTTCCGCCGCCAGTCATGGCTTTGTAGATCTCGAGCTTGGATCTGAGATTGACGATCTTGCTGTCCACGGATGGTTCCTTGGCTGTGCCTACCTCCCGAAAAACTGCCTTCTTTACGGCCATGGGTCAATTCCTATTTTAGAGCTGGTCTCTTTTTGAGACCGGCACCTGCCTCTTCCCTCCGACCCATGCCAGGATCACCAATGAGCAAAACTCTCCTCGTCACCGGCGCTTCCGGCCAGCTTGGCCGCAGCGTCATCAACCACCTGCTGGACACATTCAAGGTGCCGGCGGCGCGGATCATCGCCACCACCCGCACGCCGGCCAACCTTGCCGATCTGGCAGCGCGCGGTGTCGCCGTTCGGGCGGCCGACTTCGACGATCCGGCTTCGCTCGCCAAGGCGTTTCAAGGCGCCGACCGGGTGCTCATCATCTCGACCAACGAACTGGCAATCCAGGGAAAGCGGCGCCAGCAGCAACTCGCTGCCGTCGCCGCCGCGAAACAAGCAGGCGTCGCCCATTTGCTCTACACCTCGCTGCCCAACACCGAGCCGGGTTCACCGGTGCTCTTCGCCCCCGACCACTACGACACCGAACAGGCGATCAAGGCGAGTCGCATCCCCTACACGATCTTCCGCAATGGCTGGTATGACGAGAACCTGTTCATGGCGATGCCGCAGGTCCTCGCATCGGGCCAATGGTATACATCGGCGGGCGATGGTGCCATTTCCTATGGCGCGCGTGACGATCTCGCTGCTGCAATAGCTGCTGGGCTCGCTTCGGACACCAGCGCAAGCACGACCTACACGCTGACCGGACCCAAAGCCTATACGACCGCCGAGGTCGCGGCGCTCGTCACTGAAGTGATCGGCAAGCCCATCCAGGTCATCCAGCTTTCCGACGAAGCCCTGACCGAGGGAATGAAGTCGGCCGGTCTTCCCGAACCCATCGCCCGGCTGCTCGTGTCGTTCGACGCGGCCACGCGGGTCGGTGGCCTCGGCATGGTGACGGACTCGGTCGAGACACTTTCCGGCCGAAAGTCGAAAACGCTGAAGCAGTTCCTCGAGGCGAACAAGGCCGCCTTGGCCGGCTGAAGCGGAGTGACATGGACTGTGCCGTGAGGCACAGTCCGTTCGCCGATCCGCCAGACATGCCTAGATCGCCACCTGCGTGCCGATCTCCACCACGCGCCCGGTCGGGATCTGAAAGTACTCCGTCGCGTCGGCCGCCGTGCGAGCCAGGCCGATGAACAACCGATCCTGCCACACCGGCATGCCGGAATTGGGCGAGGCCTTGAGCGAACGCCGCGACAGGAAGAACGAGGTCGTCATGATGTCGAACTTCCAGCCCTGCTTGCGGCAGATCGCCAGCGCGCGTGGGATGTTGGGCTGCTCCATGTAGCCGAAGGTCAGCGTCACCCGCATGAACAGCTCGTTGACCGTCTCCATCTTGACCCGGTCGCTGTCGGGCACCACCGGCTGCGGCGCGGTCACCACCGAAAGGATGACGTTCTGCTCATGCAGCACCTTGTAGTGCTTGAGGCTGTGCATCAGCGCGGTTGGCGCGCTGAGCGGATCGCTGGTCAGGAACACGGCGGTGCCAGACACCAACTGCGGCTTTTTCTTCAACAAATTGCCGGCGAGGAAATCGAGCGGGATCTCGTTGCGGCGGGTCTTGTCAAACAGATAGCGGCTGCCGCGCACCCAGGTCCACATGGCCAGCACGATGGTGAAGGCCACGGCCAGCGATGCCCAGCCGCCCTCGAACACCTTGACGATGTTGGAGGCAAAGAAGCCGACGTCGATGAAACCGAACAGCGCCGTCAGCGAGACCGCCAGCCACAGCTTCCATTTCCAGATGCGCGTCATGACGACATAGAGCAGCACCGTCGTCACCAGCATGTTGCCGGTCACCGAGATGCCGTAGGCCGACGCCAGCCTGCTGGATTCGCCGAAGCCTACGACCAGCATCATCACCACCAGCGCCAGCAGGAGATTGACGCGCGGCATATAGATTTGGCCGGACTGTTTCTCCGACGTGTGCAGGATTTCCAGGCGCGGCAGCATGTTGAGCTGCACCGCCTGCCTGGTCAGCGAGAACGCGCCTGATATCACCGCCTGGCTGGCAATGACCGTGGCGGCGGTCGCCAGCACGACCATCGGGATCAGCGTCCAGCCTTCGTTCATCTCGAAGAACGGATGGCCGACGACGCCGTTCTTGGCCAGCACGAAGGCGCCTTGCCCGGCATAGTTGAGCAGCAGGCAGGGAAACACGATCGCCAGCCAGGCGAGCACGATCGGCTTGCGGCCGAAATGGCCGAGATCGGCATAGAGTGCTTCCGCGCCGGTGACGGCAAGGAAGATGGCGCCGATGGTGACGAAAGCGACGTCAGGCGAATTGATCAGGAAGGCGACGATGTAGTGCGGACTCACCGCCCACAGGATTTCCGGATCGGCGATGATGTGGTTGAGACCGGAAAGGCCAATGGCCAGGAACCATACCGCGGTCACCGGGCCGAACACCAATCCCACCCCGCCCGTGCCAAAGCGCTGCACCGCAAACACCATGGCCAGGATGACCAGTGTCAGCGGCACCACATAAGGCTGGAAGGTCGGCGTGACGACATTCATGCCCTCGACCGCCGACAGCACCGAAATCGCCGGCGTGATGACGGCGTCACCGAAGAAAAGCGATGCCCCGACGATGCCGATGCCGAGCATCAGCGCCGAGCGCTTGGGGAAACTGCCGCGCGCCAGGGCCATCAGCGACAGCACGCCGCCCTCGCCGCGGTTGTCGGCGCGCAGCACGAACATGATGTATTTGATGGTGACGATAATCGTCAGCGACCAGATGATCAGCGACAGCACGCCGAGAATATCGCCGCGCTGGGCGACATTGCCGCCCGACGACGCCACCAGCGCCTCGCGAAAGGCGTAGATCGGACTGGTGCCGATATCCCCATAGACGACACCGAGCGCGCCCAGCATCAGAACCTTGGTGCTGTGCTGCTCGACTTCCGAATGGCTCGATTGTTCGACGGGTTCTGCCTCACTACCAGTATTGGTAAGGGCCATGGACGACACTCCGATAAGCGCGCGGTGCTCTACGCTTGCTGCGATGCAATATCAAGTGCCGTCGCGTAATGGCTGCCATGCCTGCCACGCGAGGCTGCCATCGCTACCATCCGCAGGCCTTGAGGAACCGACCCACCGTGCCGGCCATGCCATACTCCAACGCGTCGGCTGTCAACCCATGTCCGATCGACACTTCGGCCAATGCCGGAATGCGCCTGGCAAGTGCCGGCAGGTTGCTGACCACCAGATCGTGCCCGGCATTGACCTGAAGCCCGGCAGCAAGGGCGGCGTCGGCGGTTTTTCCCAGTCTTTCCAGCTCCTTGTCCGCTTTTGCAGAATCGGAATGATAGCTGCCGTAGGGACCCGTATAGAGCTCGATGCGGTCGGCGCCGGTGTCGCGTGCGGCCGCCACGCAATCGGGGTCCGGATCGGAAAACAGCGACACGCGAAAGCCCCCCTTCTTCAGACGCTTGACGATCGGAGTGAGGAACGCGGCCTGGGTCGCGAAGTTCCAGCCATGGTCCGATGTCGCCTGGGCCGGATCGTCCGGCACCAGCGTTACCTGTTCGGGCTGATTCTTTTCCACAAGCAGCAGGAAATCCTCGGTCGGATAGCCCTCGATGTTGAATTCCGCGCGCGGAAACTCGTCGTCGATCAGCGACCGGATCGCGGGCAGATCGGAGCGTCTTGTGTGCCGCTCGTCGGGGCGTGGATGCACCGTCAGCCCATGCGCCCCGGCCGCGAGCGCAATGCGGCCGAGACCGATGACATCAGGCCACGGCAGGTCGCGCCGGTTGCGCAGCATGGCGACGGCATTGAGATTGACGGAGAGCTTTGCGGGCATGCGGGCGGCCTCGTAAAATCGTTCGACGCGCCACCTATAATGCCTTTAACGGGAACAGACAGGGGGTTTCGGGTGTTCCAAGCCTGATGAACGAACCCGGGAAAGGAACCGCCCATGAATTTTCTCGACACCGTACCGGCGATCCGCCGTCTCGAGACCAGCCGTGACGACCTCTTCGCCATCGACATCGTCGGGCACGTCTCCGCGGCCGACGGCGAAAACCTTTTCGGGCTGATGGAGGCTGCCTATGCCCTTCACCCGCGCATCGATGTGCTGGTGCGCCTCGTAGACCATGATGGCGTCGACTGGGCCGACATCGCGGACGAGACCCTGAAGCAGGGCGCCATCCATGCGTTGGAACATGTCGGCCGGTGCGCGACGATCGGCGAACCGGACTGGATAGCGGACGCACAGCGTTTCCTGCCGTCCTCTCCGCCCATCGAACTCAGGCATTTCAAGGCGGAAGACGAGGCCGCTGCCTGGCAATGGCTCGGCGCCAGCCCGATTGGCGGGCAATAGTTTGCAGCAGGCCGGTTAGCGCTTCTTCCAAAGCCAGTTCAGCGTTCCGATCAACTCGTCGGCGTCGAGGGGATTTGAGTTCCTGAAAAACATCCTCTTGCCGAGCCGATAGAATTTCAAGGTGATCCGCCTTCCCAATGGCGGCTCGATCGAGAATGGGGAAAAATGCTCCCGCCACAAATCATAGTCGCCCCGCCAATCGTCGCTTCTGTCTCCTTCGGGAGGCGCCAGCAACAGGAAGTCCCGGCCGGGAGCGGCTTGTTCGAGAAGCATCGACAGTTCATCCATATCCCGCCCGGCCACAGGCAAACCAAGAACGAACAGCGTCGTATGACCATTTCGGATCAGTGTCCGCGTCGTCTTGCACCATCGGTCATGGTTTTTTCGGACAGCCGGATAGCGCGCGTCGAGCACCGCTTCGGTAACACCATCCGGGAACAGGTGCTTGTAGCTGGTGCCGAATCGTCGGTTGGAGACCTTGCCGTCGGCGACCTGCAAATCATCGCGCTCGAACATCCCGACAAAATCGCGCCGCAGATAGTCCATCACCACCGCGGGCGGCGTGCCTTGCCAGTCGAAAACACCGCGCCTGCCGCTGACCCTGCCAAAACGCTCGCGGATCTGATGGATTGTCCGGCAGTCGGGGCCAAGACTGACGATTTGTTGGAAAACGCGTGCCATGCCTGAAAAGCTAACCTGACCGTCCAACGGAACGCAACGTCACGCAGAGCCCACTCCGACGTCCCTACCTGACGATCGTCAGCCGCTCGGCCGCCCGCGTGATGGCGGTGTAGAGCCAGCGCTGGCGGGTTTCCTTGAAGGCCCAGCTTTCATCGAACAGCACGATCTCGTTCCACTGCGAGCCCTGTGCCTTGTGCACGGTCAGCGCGTAGCCATAGTCGAAATCGTCGAAGCGCTTCTTCTGCTGCCAGGGGATGTCGGCGTCCGGATCCTCGAAGGCCGCCTTGAGCAGCTTGATCTTGGCGACGCCGCGGTCCGGATCGTCCTCTTCGGGAGAAACCAGCAGATTGATGCCGGGCTTCACCGTTTCGCGCGACGAAGTCATCACCTTCCACAACGAACCGTTGAGCAGGCCCTTGGCCGGATCGTTGCGCAGGCAGACCAGCTTGTCGCCAGCCTGCGGATAGTCGGCATTGAAGCCTTTGAGCTCGCGCAGCCGCTGATTGTAGCGGCGCCGCGTGCGGTTGGTGCCGACCAGCACCTGGTCCGCCTTCAGCACCAGCTCCTGGGTGACGTCTTCCTTGCCGATGACCTGCGCCGTGCCGTAGTCGCCACGCATGAACTCGCGGCCCTCGCGCACATCGAGCGCCAACCGCAGGATCGGGTTGTCGCGCGCCTGCCGGTGGATTTCGGTGAGCAGGAAGTCCGGCTCGTGGTCGGTGAAGAAGCCGCCGCCCGAGATCGGCGGCAACTGGCCGGGGTCGCCGAGTACCAGGATCGGCGTGCCGAAGCTCATCAAATCGCGGCCAAGCTGCTCGTCGACCATGGAACATTCGTCGATGACGACCAGTTTGGCCCGCGAGATCGGGCTCTGCCGGTTGAGCGAAAAGGTCGGCGACATCGAGGTCTTGCCGGTGACCTCGTCCGATACCGATTCCTCGCCCTTCGGCCGATAGATCAGCGAATGAATGGTGCGCGCATTGACCGCGCCCTTGGAGCGCAGCACCTGTGCGGCCTTGCCGGTGAAGGCGGCGAACTGCACCTGGCCGTCGACATGTTCGGCGAAATAACGCGCCAGCGTCGTCTTGCCGGTGCCGGCATAGCCGAACAGCCGGAACAGCTGCGGCCTGCCTTCCTTGAGCCAGCGTGCAACCGATTGCAGCGCCTCGTCCTGTTGGGGAGAGAATTCCATCAGCGCGAGAGACCGGATTCGCAAGGGAAAGACAAGACAGCCGCCACCACCATCGACGCGCCGGGACGTCTCAGCGCCGCCGACGGATCAGGCTATCAGGCAGGAACAAGAACGTAAAGGGAACAAAGAACCAGCCATGCCTCAGTTTGAATTTCGGCTACGGCCGGACGCGATCACTTTGCCGAAATGGTCGACAGTCGATCACCCGCTATGAACGAATTGTTCAGCGTTGTGTCGATTACTGAACGGATGCGTTCCTCTCTTCCGATTTCGCTCTTGTTCTTGGTTGCGGCCGGCGCGGCTTTCGGGCTTCAGGCAATTCCTTGGGTTGGAATCTTTCTGATGTTTCTGGCGGCGCCTTACTGGTCTATCGTTCTTGTGAACGCGGCTATGTTGGGCATCTCATTTGAAGCGTTCAACGGTCGTGTATCACGCTGGTGGTTGATTTTGCCGCTGGCATTTTACGGTGGTTATTATGTCGTTGCGGTGCAAGACCACCTGAAGCTGCACGCGCTTACACAGTCGTTCGACGCGGCCAATGCGCGCGTCACCATACCGTTTGATCCTGCTCATCAGGTGCTCGTTTTCGAGGACGACGGCAGTGATCTCGACCTCACGCAGAACTACACGCTGCCTGTCGCGTACTCTGCCAATTCAAATTTTCCTGAACAACATCTATCCCATCGCATGATGGAGATTTCGGTCTGCACCCAGGTGCGTGAAAGCCGGGCATTGCAGGCCGCCTTTGTCCACGCTTTTGGCTTTTTCGACGGAGACGGCATCGGCGCCAGACGAATGGAAGAACGTTTCTGCGCGTTGTCGATGCCGGAAAGACCAATTGCACCGCAGGTGCGGGTATCCCACAAGGAGGAAAAGGCATTCGAAGGATGGTTGCCTGTCACCCGTACCACAAGGACAATCACCACACCTGACGGACAGAGCTTTCATCTCCTGGATGGCGTTGCGGCGCCGCTCAGCTGGATCCCAATGCCGGTCATGGGATGCGCACTCAATTCGGGCGCGCCAAGCTGGGACTGCGTCGCCGGGTTCCGGCGCGATGGCTTCACTCCCATTGTGTCAGGCAAGACGCGATATGGTCGAGGTTCCGCTGTGCTCGCCAATGCGTTGGGCCTGAAACCCGTCGCGATTGCTGACCGCCGAAGCGGCGACGCAGCCCCCATCCTGGCAAAGATCGCATTTGTGGAGCAAGAGACGCTAACCCGCCAACTTGCAAATATCGACTTGATGATTGCCGATCCGCTGGCCAAGGTCGTCGATTGGCAGGTCGGCGTCGTCTCGGCCCATCCTGAAATTCTGGACTCTCATGCCGACGCGATCATGACGGGGATCGAACGTGCTGCGGGTGTCGAAGGCAAAGATCGATATCGCGCACGAGAAAGCGGTCGCATCCTTGCCGGACTGCTGGCCTATCTGCCTCATGATCGACTCGTCGCGTTTGGCCCCCGGCTTCTCGTGCTCTATGCCCGTGCAGACGATAAACACTGGCTATGGGAGGCAGGCACCCTGATCAGGCGGCTGGGCGATCTAGGGACCGATGCGCTGCCCTATCTTGTCAACCCCCGCGCACTGTCCCCCTCGATCGACAAAGCAGGTATCGAAGGTCTCTGTCGGGTTGGTTCGCCTGGCCGCGCCGTTGCCGAACCTGTTTTGCTGGCGATGTGGACGAGCCCGAACAACAACTTCACCCGAGATGATTTGAGCGCGCTGTTGGTCGCAATGCGCCGCATCGGCATCTCGCCACCGCTATTGGCAGAGGACAAGCGTAACCCACATGGCGAGCTGCAAACTGAATGGGCCGACATATCGTCTTCCTCCCCGGCCAGGGTTTGTGCGACGAGGGCAGAGCGACAGGCGCGCCGCCAGGAAAAGCACGGCAGCAAGCGCCTTACAAATCTCGACTAATCGTGCGGACTTGGCATCGCACACATAATCCTGAAGGTCCGCAAGGGGTGGAAAGCAGCCACTCGACTGATATCGGCCGCCTATCCACCACGACCTATCCGGTCTGGCCGCTACGACCTGCGGTCGAGCTGGGGGTCGTTCTCCAGCAGGATCGGCTTGCCGTGTGGGGTAGCATGTGCGGCGCGCTCCCAGGCCTCAGCCATCGCGTCAACGTCGGACTTGGCGGCCAGCCCTTTTGAGACCAGAAGACCTTCCAGCGCCGCCAGCCAATGTTCGTAGTAGTCATGGCCGTCAGCCGCGGCGCCCGGTCTCTTCACTTCGTTCGACAGCGCCTGCGCCCACTCGCTCCACGAAAACAGGCCCTTGTCGTGCAACGCCACCGTCATGGCGAAGGCTTCGGCCTGCCATGGCTCGGCAAATACAGGCGCATCGACGCCCGGCGGTGACTCAGCCAAATCCGTGTCACGTCGGTTCAAGATAGCTCTCCCAGGCATCGATCGACACAACAAGCGTCGGGTCGGCGCCCTCGCCCCAGATTTCCGATCCTTCGAAAACCACGGTATAGACCCGTTGCGGGTTTTCGCCTTGGCCATGCGCGTTCGAGTCGGGGAACACGAACCCATCGCGCACGGCCTCGATCGTTCCATGCTTGCCACGGGCGTAGCGTGGCAGCCGCGTGTGGCCGGTCGGGTTGAAGTTCTTGGTCCGCACGGGATCGCCGGCCTTGAACCGCGCCGGCGTCGCAACTGGCCGGTCGCAAGGCCCGCCCTTGGCCAGCACACCAGGTACGTTTTCGGCCTTCAGCACCCTTTTGGGAGTCGCTGACGGATCGACCGCCCGGCCCCCGGCCAGGTCGCGCTCGCTGACGAAGCCATGGCGCTCGAGCAGCACCTCCAGCGCCTTGATCCAGATCTCGTAGTAGCTCGACGCATAATAGTCGGCCGGATGCAGCGATTCCCGCGCGTGCCGGCTCTCGTCGATGTTCCACGCGCCCATGGCGCCGGCGGTCAGCGTCACGCCGAGCGCGCGCCTTTCCCAGGCGGCATGAAAATAGGGCTCGTCTTTCTCCGGCGCGACCGGGCCGAACCCCATCTGTCCGCCAAGATCCTGCGGCCCGTTCATGCCGGCTGCCTCGCCAGGCCGGTGCCGATCATCGCATCGCGGCTCACCAGATCGGCCAAGCGTTCCTCGCTCCAGCCCTCGGTGCTCTCGGGCCGCATCGGCACGACGAGATAGCGCAACTCCGCGGTCGAATCCCAGACGCGGATCTTCTTGTCCGCCGGCAGCGTCAGCCCGAACTCTTCCAGCACCCCGCGCGGATCGATGACGGCGCGCGAACGATAGGGCGGCGCCTTGTACCAGACCGGCGGCAGGCCGAGCACCGACCACGGATAGCAGGAGCACAGCGTACAGACGACGAGATTGTGCGTATCCTCGGTGTTGAACACCGCCTGCATATGCTCGCCCTGACGGCCGGTGTAGCTGAGCGACCCAATCGCCGCGGTCGCGTCGCGCTTCAGCCAGTCGGCATAGGCTGGATCACTCCACGCTTTCGCCACCACCCTGGCGCCGTTGCGCGGGCCGATTTTCGTCTCGTAAGTATCGACGATGACGTCGATCGCAGCCGGATCGATCAGCCCCTTCTGGGTGAGGATGGTTTCCAATGCGCGCACGCGGGCGGCAAACGGATCGAGTTCGTTGTCGTGGTCATGATCATGTGACATGGCCGCAAATTACGTTTCCAGTGACGCTGCCGCAAGCACGACGGTTTAGGCCAGCGGATCATGGCGACGGCCCTACCCCTATTCGGCGGCCGCCCGCTGCGGTTCGGGCAGCATTTCTTCCCTGGGCTTGAACAGCGACGGCTGGTCGACATCTTCGACCGGACCCGGCTCGCCCTTGCGCTTCGACCAAAGCCCGACCAGCCAGCCCGAGAAATTCTCCATGTAGACATAGATCACCGGCGTCACGAACAAGGTCAGCGCCTGCGAGGCGAGCAGACCGCCGACAACGGCAACGCCCAGCGGCTGGCGCAGCTCGGCGCTGGCGCCGGTGCCGAGCGCGATCGGAAACGTGCCCATCAGTGCCGCCAGCGTCGTCATCATGATCGGCCTGAAACGCATCAGGCACGCCTTGTGGATGGACTCCTTGGCGGACATGCCTTCTCGTCGCAGTTCGAGCGCGACGTCGACCATCATGATGCCGTTCTTCTTGACGATGCCGATCAGCATCAGGATGCCGATAACCGCGATGACAGACAGGTCCATGCCGGCGAAGCGCAAGGCAACGACCGCCCCGAGCACGGCCGACGGCAGGCCGGTGAGGATTGTGAGCGGGTGGATGAAGCTCTCATACAGGATGCCGAGCACGATATAGATGGTCAGGATCGCTCCGCCGACCAGAAGACCCTGGTTGGCCAGCGAATCCTGGAAGGTCTTGGCCGTGCCGGCAAAGGTCGTCGAGATCGCCGTCGGCATGCCGATCTGCTCTTTCAGCGCGTTGATGCGCGTCACGCTGTCACCCAGCGCCACCCCCTGCGGCAGGTTGTAGGAGATCGTCACCGCCGGAAGCTGGCCGAGCTGGTTGACCGTCAGGGCGCCTGCCGTGCGATCGACCCGGGCGAAGGCGCCAAGCGGAACCAGACTGCCGCTCGCCGTCCTCATCTGGATGGCGAGCATCCGCTCGGGCGACCATTCGATCTTGGGATCGAGCTCGGTGATGACTTCGTAGCTGTCGGCCGAACCGAAGATTGTCGAAACCTGGTCTGTGCCGAACCCGCCATAGAGGGCGGAGCGCAGCGTGTCGGTGTCGATGCCAAGCTGGGCGGCCTTGTCGCGATCCACCACCAGCGTCGCCTGCAGCGCGTTGTTCTGCAGGTCGCTGGTGACGTCGGTGAAATTCGTATGGTCGGCCGCCATCGCGTCGTTCAGCTTTTGCGCCCAGGTGTCGGTCAGTCCAGTGTCTAGCCCTTGAACCACAAGCTGGTAGGCGCTGGCCGACGAGCGCGAACCCAACCTCAGGTTCTGAACCGGCTGCATGTAGGTCTCGATACCCGCCACGCCAGCCAGTTGCTTGCGCAGATCCGCAAGCACCTTCTCGATATCGGGACGATGGTCCTTGCCCTTGAGCTGGACGAAGAGCTGCCCCTGGTTGAGCGCATTGTTGCCGCTGCCCGCCGACCACGCCACATGGTCCACATAGGGCGAATGCGAGAAGACGGTGGCGACCTGCCCTTGCAGCTTGGACATGGCGTCGAACGAGATGTCCTGGCGCGCGATGGTCGTCACCGAGATCTGGCCGATGTCCTCCTGCGGGAAGAAGCCCTTCGGCGAGACCTCGATCAGCCACACCGACGCTGCCGCGGTACCGACGAAGACGAGGAACACCAGGAAGGTGTGCCGCAGGCAGAAACTCAAGACCCGGTCGTAGCCGCGTGTGACGAGGTCCTGCTTATGGCCAGGGCCATGCGCGTCGCGATCGGCCTTGGTCACCGACAGCAGCCGCGAGCACAGCATCGGCGTCAGCGTCAGCGACACGAACATCGACGCCAGGATGGCGACCGTCACCACGACGGCGAACTCGTTGAAGATGCGCCCGATGACGCCGCCCATCAGCAGCACCGGGATGAACACCGCCACCAGCGAGATCGAGATCGAGATGATGGTGAAGCCGATTTCGCGCGCGCCCTTCAGCGACGCATCGAAGGCCGACAGCCCATCCTCCTCCATATGGCGGAAGATGTTTTCCAGCATGACGATGGCATCGTCGACGACGAGGCCGACCGCAAGCGTCAGGCCCATCAGCGAGATGTTGTCGATGGAAAAGCCGAACAGGAACATCGCGCCGAGCGTGGCGATCAGCGAGATCGGCACCGCCACGGCCGGGATGATGGTCGCCGTCACCCGGCGCAGGAACACGAAGATCACCATCACCACCAGCGCGATGGTCAAAAGCAGGGTGAACTGCACGTCGTCGACAGCCTGGCGGATCGAGGACGAACGGTCGTTGAGCAGCTTGATCGAGGCGGCGGCCGGCATCTGGTCCTGGAAGGACGGCAGCATCGCCTTGACCTTGTCGACGACGTCGACCGTGTTGGCGTCGGGCTGGCGCTGCACGGCCATGATGATAGCCCGGGTACCATCGTACCAACTTGCGGTCGTGGTGGTCTGCACCGAATCGACGACGCGGGTCACCTCGCCCAGCCGTACCGGATGACCGTTCTTGGTGGCGATGATGATGTTGGAGAAGCCGGCCGCGTCGTTGAGCTGCGTGTTGGCTGTGATGGTGAGCTGCTGCTTGTCGTTCTGCAGCACGCCGAGCGGCGTGTTGCTGTTGGCCGACGCGATCGCCGTCTGCAGCTGGTCGATCGAGATGCCGCGCGCGGCAAGCGCGGTCGGATCGATCTGGATGCGCACCGCGTATTTCTGTTGGCCGAAGATCGAGACCTGCGCCACCCCGTCGATGGTCGACAGCGACGGCGAGATGACGTTTTCCGCGAAAGCATCGAGATCGGTCAGCGGAACCGTGTCGCTGACCAGCGACATCAGCAGGATCGGCGCGTCGGCCGGATTGACCTTGCGATAGCTCGGCGGCGCCGTCATCTGCGGCGGGAGCGATTTCTGCGTGCGCGCGATCGCCGCCTGCACGTCGGCCGCTGCCGCGTCGATGTCACGGTTGAGCACGAACTGGATGGCGATCGAGGTCTGGCCAAGCGAGTTCGTGGTTGAAATGGAATCGATGCCAGCGATGGTCGCGAACTGCTTGATCAGCGGCGTCGCCACCGATGTGGCCATGGTTTCCGGCGAAGCGCCAGGCAGCGAGGCCGAGACATTGACCACCGGGAATTCGGCGCTTGGGAGTGCTGCCACCGGCAGGAACTTGTAGGCAAACAGCCCGCCCAGCACGAGGGCGAACGACATCAGAAGGGTGGCGACGGGCCTGCGAATGCAGAATTCGGAGATCATCGGGCCGCCTCGCCGGCGTTGGTCGCCTCGGCCACCTTGGGCGCGGCAGCACTCGCCGTGGCCTTGCCTTCATGCACGGCGGCGCCGTCCTTCAGCCTTGTCTGGCCTTCGGTAACAACCTTCTCACCGCTTTTCAGCCCCTGGCTGATGGCGCTGTTCTCGCCTTCGGTCAGCGCCACTTGCACCGGCCGCATCTCGACGGTGTTGTCCGGCTTGACCACATAGACGAACGGCCCCTTCTGGCTGGGCTGCACCGCGACCGTCGGAACCGATGTCATCTGCGGCATGATGCCGGCGTCGAGCACGACATTCACATACTGGCCCGGCCACAACGAAAGATCGGCATTGGGTATGCTGGCTCTCGTTGCGATGGTGCCGGAAGCGGTGTCGACGCTGGAGTCGACGAAATCGAGCGTACCCTTGCCGATCGGCGTCGGGTCACCATCCTTGGTCAGGGTCACAGCCCCTTGCGTCGGCGCCGCCAATGCCTTGTGCAACAGCGCCAGATTGCTCTCGGGAAGATTGAAGTTGACCTGCAGCGGGTCCATCTGGGTGATGGTCACCAGCGGGGTCGCCGTGCTGCTGTTGCCATTGCTGGTGGTAACGAGGTCGCCGACGGCGACGCTGACAGCACCCAGCCTGCCGGAAATCGGCGCCGTGATCGTGGCAAAGCCAAGCTGGACGTTGTCGGCGTCGATTGTCGCCTTGTCGGCATCGACGGTCGCCGCGGCAGCCTTCGCCGCAGCGACGGCCTGGTCGTAGGTCTGCTGCGTGCCGGCCTGCTTGGCGACCAGATCCTTGGCGCGCTGGAGATCGGACTGCGAGCTGGCGAGCATCGCCTGGTCCTTGGCGAGCGTCGCCTGGTCCTTGGCAAGCTGCGCCTTCAGCGCCCGATCATCGAGCGAAAACAGAACGTCGCCGGTCTTCACCATCTGTCCGTCCTTGACGTCGATCGAGACGATCTGGCTGGACACACGGGCGTTGATGCTGACGACGGCGGGAGAGGAGACGAAGCCGATCGCGTAACGCCGGATCGGGAAATCGGCGGTCGTTGCCGTCGCGGAGACGATCGAGGCCGAGCGGGCGGCACTGCCGCCACCTGCCGACTTGCCCCCGGCTGCCGGCTTGTCGGTTGCCGGTTTGTCCGCCGCCGCGACCTGCTTTGCGCCGATGAGTTGCTGAACCCTGCTCAGCGCGTCCGGAGACAGATAGAGCCAGGCCGCACCGACGCAGGCGACCGCAAGCAATGAAAGAATGACTTTTCCACGCATCGACAAAAGGCCCTCTCTGTCCGACACGCCATAGCCAGGTGGTCGTATTCTATCGCAAATCACGGCCCGTTGCCGCGATTTCGCCGAATAGATAGGACACGCCTTTGTCGGAAAAGGGCCAAAACACGGCATTACGAAGATTTAATGTGCACTGCACAATGGATGTGCAACACGGGTCGATACGACAAATTCAACATGGTGAGGGGGCGATCACACGTGGCGGGTTAGCCAGCGAGGCGCGCCTCGGCATAATTGTCCTTTGGTGCAGCCCCAGCCGTCAACCTGAGCCCGAGCGCCTTCATGACGCCGAGCAGGGTTGAAAGCTTAGGATCACCCTTGTCGCTCAGCGCCTTGTACAGCGCCTCACGTGTGACGCCAGCATCCTTGGCAATGGATGTCATGCCCCGAGCCCTGGCCACGTTGCCGAGCGCATGGGTGATAATGGCAGGATCGCCGTCTTCGAAGGCCGCCTCGATATAGGCAAAGATTGCCTCCTCGCTGTCGAGAAATTCGGAAGCGTCCCATTTGGTGGTTTCGACGGTCATTGGACCTCCTTCGCCATGCTGATGGCTTTCTCTGATGTCAGCCTTTTGCGATGACTTATCACCACCGCAGAGCAGAATGATGATCGTGTTGCCTGTCTTGACGAAATAGACGCGATAGCCCGGGCCATGGTCGACCCGCAATTCGCCGATGCCGTCGAAGAACTTGGCATCGCCGAGATTGCCAAGCTCCACACGATCGATCCGGACCTGAATGCGCGCCTTGGCCCGCATGTCCTTGAGGGACTTGAACCAGTCCGCGAATTCAGCAGTTTTGCGGACTTCGATCATGGGCATTTGTAATCCACAATTCACACACAGTCAAACGGATCGTGAATTGCAGTTCACATAATGCTCGTACTTTCACGCCACGTCAGCGCTTCAAAGCCGCTCAAACCTACCTCAGCATCGGCCAAAGCGTCGCCGCCAGCAGCACGCCCATGGCGATGTTGAACCATTTCAGCCGCACCGGGTCCGACAGGAAACCGCGTAGCGCGGTGCCGAAACCCGCCCATACCGAGACGCTCGGCAAATTGACGATGGTGAAGGCTACCGAGATCAACACCACCGACAGGAACGGATGCTCCGGATTGGTGTAGACGGCCATGGCGGTGATCGCCATCACCCATGCCTTGGGATTGACCCACTGGAACGCCGCCGCATCGATGAAGCGCATCGGCTGCGCCTTCACCTCGCCCTTGCCGGTGAGTGAGCGCGACATGGCGATCTTCCAGGCAAGATAGAGCAGATAGGCGCCGCCGGCGATCTTCAATCCGGTGTGCAGCGCCGGGAACGCCGTCAGCACAGCGCCGAGGCCGAGGCCCACGGCGACCAGCAGCACCAGGAAACCGATGCTGATGCCAAGCATGTGTGGAACCGATCTGACGAGGCCGAAATTCACGCCCGATGCCAGAAGCATGAGATTGTTCGGCCCCGGCGTGATCGACGTCACGAAAGCGTAGACAAGCAGGGCAAGGAATGCGTCAAGCGACATGATATCCTCCCTGGTAAGTCAGCACTATTGTCTCTTCCCGGCGACCGCACAAAGGCCACGGACCGCCCACAGCGGGGCCAGAATCCTCCCCTTTTTCAGAGGCGCGAGGCCCGGCGCTTGCCTCCGAAGTCCTACATCGCCTGTGGGCCGCGGTTCAACGCCGCCACGCCGGTGCGGCAGATTTCGACCAGGCCGAGCGGCTTCATGATGGCGATGAACTGGTCGATCTTGGAGCCCTTGCCGGTGATCTCGAAGATGAAATGCTCGGTGTTGGCATCGATGACGCTGGCGCGGAACGCGTCGGCCAGCCGCAGCGCCTCGACGCGGGCCTCGCCGGTGCCGGCAACCTTGACCAGCGCCAGTTCGCGCTCCAGCGGCCGCTCCTGGCCGGATTCATGCGAACGCACGGTCAGGTCGACGACGCGGTGCACCGGCACGATGCGCTCGAGCTGATGCTTGATCTGCTCCAGCACATGCGGCGTGCCGCGCGTCACGATGGTGATGCGCGACAGGTGCTTCTCATGTTCGGTCTCGGAGACGGTCAGGCTTTCGATGTTGTAGCCGCGCCCGGAAAAGAGGCCGATGACCCGGGCAAGCACGCCCGGCTCGTTGTCGACCAACACGGAAAGCGTGTGGTTTTCAGGCTTTTCCGTTTCCTTGGCGATGAAATAGGCCGAACCGGTCGGCTGTAGCTGTGCGTTCATGACATGAATCTCGATTTCAAGCTCTTGAGCTAATTCTCTGTTTGCGCACGGCTTCTCGCGACAGCCCTGCCTCGATCTGCTGGCTACACCAGTTCCCTGCCCTTGGCGTCGATGGCGTTGGCCACCGCCTCGTCGGTCGCCTCGTCGGGCAACAGCATCTCGTTGTGCGCCTTGCCCGACGGGATCATCGGGAAGCAGTTGGCGAGCGTCGCCACGCGGCAATCGAACAGCACCGGCTTCTTCACCGCAATCATCTCCTTGATCGCGTCGTCCAGTTCATCCGGCTTCTCGCAGCGAATGCCGTGGCCGCCATAGGCCTCGGCCAGCTTGACGAAGTCCGGCATCGCTTCGGTGTAGGAATGCGACAACCGGTTGCCGTGCAGCAGCTGCTGCCATTGCCGCACCATGCCCATATACTGGTTGTTGAGGATGAAGATCTTGATCGGCGCATTGTGCTGCACGGCAGCGCTCATCTCCTGCATCGTCATCTGCACCGAAGCATCGCCGGCGATGTCGATAACAAGTGCGTCCGGATGCGCGATCTGCACGCCGAGTGCCGCGGGCAGCCCGTAACCCATCGTGCCCAGTCCGCCCGACGTCATCCAGCGGTTCGGCTTTTCGAAATGATAGTGCTGCGCCGCCCACATCTGGTGCTGGCCGACCTCGGTGGTGATGTAGGTGTCCATGTCCTTGGTCAGCGCGTAGAGCCGCTCGATCGCGTATTGCGGCATGATCACGTCGTTGTTCATCTTGTAGGCGAGCGAGTCGCGCGCACGCCATTTGGCGATCTGCTCCCACCAGGGGTAGAGCGCCTTCTTGTCGGCCTTGGCGCTCGCCCGCCACAGCCGCACCATGTCCTCCAGCACCCGGCCGACATCGCCGATGATCGGCACCTCGGTGTGGACGTTCTTGTTGATCGACGACGGATCGATGTCGATGTGGATCTTCTTCGAATTCGGCGAGAACGCCGTCAGCCGCCCGGTGATGCGGTCGTCGAAACGCGCGCCGATGCAGATCATCACGTCGCAATCGTGCATGGCCATGTTGGCTTCGTAGGTGCCGTGCATGCCGAGCATGCCCATCCAGTTCTTGCCCGATGCCGGATAGGCACCGAGGCCCATCAGCGTCGAGGTGATCGGGAAACCGGTGAGATCGACCAGTTCGCGCAGCAGATGGCTCGCCTCCGGGCCGGAATTGATGACGCCGCCGCCGCTATAGATGATCGGCTTCTTGGCGCCGGCCATCAGTTCGACCGCCGCCTTGATCTTCTCCAGATCGCCCTGGACCTTGGGTTGGTAGCTGGTGCGCGGCGCGATCTGCGGGGGGACGTAGAATCCCTTGGCGAACTGCACATCCTTCGGGATGTCGACGACGACCGGACCGGGACGGCCGGTGGTCGCGACATGGAAAGCCTCGTGGATGGTCGCGGCGAGTTCGTTGACGTCCTTCACCAGCCAGTTGTGCTTGGTGCAGGGGCGCGTGATGCCGACCGTATCGCATTCCTGGAACGCGTCGGAGCCGATCAGCGAGGTCGGCACCTGCCCTGTCAGGCAGACCAGCGGGATCGAATCCATCAGCGCATCCTGCAGCGGCGTCACGGCGTTGGTGGCGCCGGGGCCCGAGGTCACCAGCATCACGCCGGCCTTGCCGGTCGAGCGCGCATAGCCTTCCGCCGCATGGCCGGCGCCCTGCTCGTGGCGCACCAGGATGTGCTCGACCTCGTCCTGCTGAAAGATCTCGTCATAGATCGGAAGGACAGCGCCGCCCGGATAGCCGAAGACATGCTTGACGCCATTGTCCTTCAGCGCCTGCACCACCATTTCGGCGCCCGTCATTTCGCGCCGCTCGTTCTGTCCGTTGCTCATCGGTCTGGTCCCGTACTGTCGCCATTTGGGCGTTGCTGGTCGTTTAGTCGTGTTTCAGGCAATAAAAAAGGCCCCCTAGGGAGCCTGTGTCTTGCGCATGGGGGGTTTTCGCCCGGCGGTTACACCGCCTTGCCCACGCGCTTTCCTACGAGAATGAGTGCCGTTTTCATGGTGGCGGACACTAAGGGCGGGAAAGGCAGCCTGTCAACGGGAAAAATCGCGCCGGCGATGAAGACACTTCATGGCTCGGCAAATGGCCATCACGATCGCGCGACGGACGCCCGCAAGGGCGCCCCCAAACCGGGTCCGGAAGCGTGCTCTTAAGATAAGCCGTTGAAACCGTTCAAAACTATGGTGGGGCGTGACGAGGGCGGCCATCTCTGCCGATACTTGCTCGTCCGGCCGGCACGTCCGGCGGAGCCACCATGACGATCTGGATTTCACGGGAGGAAACCTGATGCTCGACAAGGCCCCTAGCAAGAAACTGTCCGACCTGCTCGACCAATTCGGCGCTGCCCTGGCCGCCAATGACATCGAGAAAGCGGTCGATTGCTTTCAGGAGGATTGCTACTGGCGCGACCTCGTCACCTTCACCTGGAATATCAAGACCATGGAAGGCCGCGACCAGGTCCGCGACATGCTGAAAAGCCAGTTGTCGAAGACCAGGCCGTCGCATTTTGCCATCGCCAAGGGCGAGGACGCGACCGAGAGCGGCGGGTTGATCGAGGGCTGGATCAGCTTCGAGACGGAGGTGGCGCGCGGCTTCGGTCATATCAGGCTGAAGGACGGCAAGATCTGGACGCTGCTGACCACCATGGCCGAGTTGAAAGGCCACGAGGAGCCGGCGGGTTTCGCGCGGCCGATGGGCGCCAAACACGGCTCGGGCAAGAACCGTCCGACATGGAAGGAAGAGCGCGAGAAGGAGGCCGCCGAACTCGGCTTCAAGACGCAGCCCTATACGGTCATCATCGGTGGCGGCCAGGGCGGCATCGCGCTTGGCGCACGGCTGCGGCAGCTCGGTGTGCCAACCATCATCATCGAGAAGAACGAGCGGGCCGGCGACAGCTGGCGCAAGCGCTACAAGTCGCTCTGCCTGCATGACCCGGTCTGGTACGACCATCTGCCCTATATCGACTTCCCGAAGAACTGGCCGGTCTTCTCGCCCAAGGACAAGATCGGCGACTGGCTGGAAATGTACACCAAGGTGATGGAGCTGAACTACTGGTCCTCGACAGAGGCCAAGAGCGCTTCCTATGACGACAAGAAGAAGGAATGGACCGTCATCGTCCACCGCGACGGCAAGGACATCACGCTGAAGCCGAAGCAGCTGGTGCTGGCGACCGGACAGTCCGGCAAGGCCAATCTGCCGAAATTCAAGGGGATGGAGACCTTCAAGGGCGACCAGCACCACTCCTCAAGGCATCCGGGTCCCGACGCCTATGCCGGCAAAAAGGCCGTTGTCATCGGATCCAACAATTCCGCCCATGACATCGCCGCGGCACTTTGGGAAGCCGGCGCAGACGTCACCATGGTGCAGCGCTCGAGCACCCACATCTCCAGATCCGACACGTTGATGGAAATCGGACTGGGTTCGCTCTATTCGGAGCAGGCGCTGCAGAATGGCATCACCACGGCCAAGGCCGACCTGATCTTTGCTTCGTTGCCCTACAAGATCCTGCATGAGTTCCAGATCCCGGCCTATGCCGAAATGAAGAAACGCGACGCGGCATTCTACAAGGGACTGGAAAAGGCCGGTTTCATGCTCGACTGGGGCGATGACGAGTCTGGCCTGTTCATGAAGTACCTCAGGCGCGGCTCTGGCTATTACATCGATGTTGGCGCCTCGCAACTGGTCATCGATGGTTCGATCAAGCTGAAAAGCGGCGTCGACGTCAAAGAGATCAAGGAGCATTCGGTCCTGCTCTCCGATGGATCGGAACTGCCCGCGGACCTCATCGTCTACGCCACCGGCTACGGCTCGATGAACGGCTGGGCCGCCGATCTGATATCGCGCGAAACCGCCGACAAGGTCGGCAAATGCTGGGGCCTGGGCTCGGACACCACCAAGGATCCAGGCCCCTGGGAAGGCGAGTTGCGCAACATGTGGAAGCCGACGCAACAGGAAGCGCTGTGGTTCCACGGCGGCAATTTGCACCAGTCGCGCCACTATTCGCAATTCCTGTCGCTGCAATTGAAGGCGCGGCACGAAGGCATCGCGACGCCGGTCTACGGGCTGCAGCAGGTCCACCATAAGGGATAACCGGCCGACAAGACACCAAGAAGGGAGGTGCGGCCAATGCCGCACCTCCAACCTGGGTCCACCCTCAGGCGGTGGCTTGAAAATTCCTGACAACCCGTTGCAGCAGCGGGACATAGTCACGAAACGTTCGTGTCTTCATGTTGGCGATCTTGCCACTTTCATCCCAGATGCGGACCCGGACCGCTTCCCCGTGGAAGGGATTCTTGCGGAACTCCGCCACCTCCTCGGCGCTCATCGGTCCACCCTGAAGCGACAGCGTGTGGACCGAGGCCGGCGAAAGCTTGCCGAAATAGGTCGGGTCGGTGGCGCAGAGATAGCGCTTGGCCGCGACATGCAGCCTGACGCATTCGACGATGACCGGCGGAAAGAACGGCGCCAGCACCTCGCCGCCGGCCTCGTCATGATGCTTGTCCTCGACATCGTCGGGCGAATAGGTGCCGAACTCGCTGGTGTAGTGGCCGATGTCGTGCAGCAGGGCCGCCGCCACCAGCTCGTCCGGCGCGCCGTCCTGTTCGGCGAACCAGGCGCCCTGCAGCATGTGCTCGGACATGGTGACGGGTTCACCGAGATAGGATTCCGCACCCCGGCGCTCGAAGATGTCGGCGATGAACTCGACGATGGTGTCCGCGTTCAGATCCTGGCCGCTCATTCCGCCGCCTCCTTGAACCCGTGCTCGATCGCCGCGAGCGTCGACAGCAGACCGTCCTTGTCGGCGTAACAGCCCTGCAGCCAACGTTTGCCGGTGCCGGAAAACGCCTTGCGCGCATGCATGACGCGCGTGTTGTCGACGATGAACGCCTGCCCCGCTTCGAGCTTGAACGTCACTTCGAAGGACGGATCCTCGATCAGCTCGGCAAATCTGCGATAGGCGGCGTAGTAAGCCTCCATGTCGGCGAACGGCACGTCGACCGTCGGCGCCAGCGAACGGTTGTTGAAGCGGATGCAGATCAGTTCGCCATCGGGTCCAAGCTCGATCATCGGCCGCTTCGCCTGCAGCCGCACGCCGGAAGAGCCGGCATATTCGAAGCGCGCGGGGTATGAACTCAACAGCCGGAAGCCTTCGGGATTCTCAGCCTGCAGCGCTGCCGCGACGGCAAAACCGTCGACGACGCTGGACTCGCCACCCTCAACCGTATTTTCGATGCAGGACAGGATTTGTAGTGTCGGCACCGGGTCGCGATAGGGATTGTCGGTGTGTGCCTGCAGGCCGAGATTCGTGTAGGCGAGATTGCTCGGATTGACCTCGGCGCGCACCTCGAACCAGCGCCCGTAATTGGTTTCCCTGATGTAGCCGAACAGATCGGACACCTTGCAAAGCGCCCCGGATTCGGTGGGCAGATCGTCCATCACCGCGAAGCCATAGGTTTTCACCGCCGACAGCCATTGCCGCAAGACGGCGCGGTCGCGGCTGGCGGCAGGGTAGCCGGCACGCGGCACCGAATTCTGCATGGTGGCCTTGGTCCATCGCACGGTGTCCTCGCCTGTCCAGCCGCGCTGGCGAGCGGCGTCGCGATCATAGGCGTTTGCGCTCAGCCATGCCGCCGGGAAACTCACCGTTTTTTGCTCGGGCACGAAGCTGACCTCCAGGGCGTCGCCCTTGATCGACGCCGCGCCGATCCTGGTCTCGGCGGGAATATCGAGAATGGTGATGAGCCGTTGGCCGTTGCCGGCGCTGCGCGTCTTGTCGTCCGGCGCATTGTCGCGCAGCCACATGGCGTGAAAGCGGGTGCGTGTCCCATCCTGCCAGCCAAGTTCGATTGTTCTGCCTTCGTCGCCGATCAGCGCGTGGGTAAGCATGGAAATCCGTTCCTGTCCGCTACGCCTGCGGTCCGATCCGCAGGGTTTCGATTGCATGTTGATCGCGCGGCAGGCATAACTCAAATTATCATTTTTTGGCCAATGACCATAGAATTCTAATGGCTCGAACAAACCCGCCCTTGCCGCCGCTCGACTGGCTGCGCAGTTTCGAGGCCGCGGCGCGGCTGTCGAACTTCACCGCGGCGGCAGCCGAGCTTGGCCTGACCCAGGCAGCCGTCAGCCAGCACATCCGGTTTCTCGAGGAGCGGCTGAAGACACGTCTGTTTTCGCGGCTGGCGCGCGGCGTCGCGCTGTCGCCAGAGGGCGCAGCCTACCTGCCCCACATCCAGTCGGCCTTCGCCACCATCGGCAGCAGCACCGCGGAACTGTTCGAGCCGCGCGCCGTCCAGACCGTCTCGATCCGCGCGCCGATCTCCTTTGCCTTGTTGATGCTCGCCCCTGCGCTGCCCGATCTGGCGAAGGCACTGCCCCGCATCCAGCTTGACCTGGTGACGATCCATCGCCCAACCGACTATGACCTGCCGGGCTCGGTGCTCGACATCCGTTTTGGCAACGGGTCCTTTCCCGACCGCGATGCCGACAGGCTGACCGCCGAGCGGCTCGTACCAGTGGTGGCGCCGGCGCTCGCCGGCGACGCAGACTGGACCTCCCTGCCGCTGCTTCTGGTTGCCGGCGCACGCGAGATGTGGGCGGAATGGTTCGCCGCCGCCGGGTTGGCTGGCCACCCCAGGCGATCGCACCGCTTCGATAGTTTCGTCGTCGCCATGGAAGCGGCCAGCGCCGGCGCCGGCGTGTTGTTGGGCTCGCGGCCCCTGGTCGATGCGGCGCTCGACAGCAAGACGCTGGTCAGGCTTTCCGACTTCGAACTCGTGAGCACATCGGGGCATTTTCTGACCAAGGCGTCGACCGCGCGCCTGACCGGTGCTGAGCGGGATTTCCGCCAGTGGCTGCTGTCGCGCCTCTCCGCGCCGGCATGACCGGTTACGAGATTGGCCCGATCCGCTTCCAGTAGATGAGTGTGCCGGTCAGCCCGCCATGCGGCTTCAGGGCATAGTCCGGTATTTCGCCGGTCAGCGTGAAACCCAACCGCTCATAGAGGCCGGAAGCGCCTTCATCGGTAGCCGTGTCCAGAACCAGCAGCGTGCGACCCTTCTCAACGGCAAGGCTCTCGGCGGCCTGCATCAAGCGCGTTCCCACGCCCCTGCCCCGGTAATCGACTGATGTCATCAGCTTGGCGATTTCGGCCCGGTGCGGCTGGTTGGGCGGGCAGTCGAGCAGCAAGGTCACGGTGCCGACCAGGACCTCGCCGTCCCAGGCGCCAAGCACCGTCCTCTCCCCTCTGTCCGCCGCAGCCAGCGATTGCTCCCAGAATGCCCTTGCTGCCTGCGGCGCCAGCGGATGCATGAAGCTGACAGATCCCCCGGCCGCCACCGTTGCGACCAGCAATTCGGCCAGCATGTCTTGCGTCCTGGCAGCCGGGGTCAGTGTTCCGATCTCGATCGAGTTCATGCGCACGATGTCCTGTGATTTGCGTAGATGCGAGCGCATTCCATCAGTCCAGATGGCGCGCGCGGCGTCGCTTTCGCGCTGCCTTGATGGCGCTGATGCGTTCGGTGTCTTCTTCCCTGAGATGCCGCCCGCGCTCCAGAATCTCAAGCGTGTACTCCTCATAGGTCAGGCCCAGCCGCTCTGCTCTGTCCATGCGCAGCAGCATGACCTCGCGGCTAGGCGCCTTCCACGCCTTGGCATGGGCAGCCTGCCAGGCAAGGAAGATGTAGGGATCGCCCTTGCCCCATGGCGGCCCCTTGTACTCATCGAGAGGCGGCCCCCCATTGTGGGAGCGCTTTGGTCGTCTCGCCATGATGTCAGCCCCTGACCAGCGCGACGAGATAGTCGGCGCCGGGCTCCAGGGCATGGAAGGTGCAGTCCGACGGCGCCCCAAGCGCCAGGCAATCGCCTGGTTCGAGCCCGTGCACCACATCGCCCTCGGTGAATTCGAGCCGCCCGGAAATCAGCCATATCTGCTGCTTGATGAAGGCATAGGAGGCGGCCGGGAAGCTGACCTTGGCGCCCGCCGGCAGCTGCACCCTGATCAGTTCGAGCGGCATGTCGGAAGCCGGCGAAAGGTGCCGTCTGACATAGCCGGTACCGGGATCGCGCCACACCGGCTGGTCGGCCTCGCGCAGCAGCCCGCCCCCCTGCAACTCCGCGCGCGCTATCAAGGTTGACAGCGTCATCCCGAAGGCCGACGCAATGCGCACCAGAAGAGCCGCCGTCGGACTGGTCTTGCCGCGCTCGATCGTGCTGAGCATCGCCTTCGAGACGCCGGAACGCTCCGCCAGTTCGGCCAGAGACCAGTCCCGCATGATCCTTTCGGCGTGTATCCTTCGGCCGATCGTCGAGGAAATATCGTTCGCTATACCATCCATTCGTCTATTATAGTGAAATATCGACGTCGGAAAAGAGCCGCCTCGCGACAATTTTCACGAGGCCCTTAATCCTCTCTACACCATCCAACCTCATCGGGCCTTAACCCCATTCCTGTAGGGTCGATACTCCAGGGAAATGGGGATTGGCCTGTCCATGTATGTCGAACGCGAAGCCTCCGTTGGAGAACCGACATCGCAGGAGCGCCGCAACGCCGAGCAGAACGAAAGGCGCATTCTGGGCAATGTCGTGCAATGCGACGGTGCGCGCGCCACCATCAGCGCCTATGCGGACGATATCGACGGTGCGGTGACCGGCCTGTGGACGGTCGGCAAGATGATTTCCATCAATCTCGGATCCACGCGAACCGTCGGCCTGGTTTACGGTATCGGCAAGTCGGATCGCGCCTGGAGCAATGAGGGCCAGAACGCGATCGAGGTCAGCATCGAGCTGGTCGGTGAAGTGCGTGACGGTACAGAGCCCGGCGCCAGACCGGTCTTCGATCGCGGCATCACAACCTATCCGCATATCGGCGCCGTTGCGCACCGCATCCGCACCCGCGACCTGCAGGCGGTCTATGATCTGGCCGGGCGTCATTCGATCACCATCGGCACGCTCGCGCAGGACGAGACGATCGCCGCCAACATCGCCATCGACGACACGCTGGCGCGTCACTTCGCCATTGTCGGCACCACCGGCGTCGGCAAATCCACCGCCGTCTCGCTGCTCTTGCGCAAGTCGATCGCGGCGCGGCCTGACCTGCGCATCCTGATCCTCGACCCGCACAACGAGTTCGCGGCGTCGCTGCCCGAATACTGCGTCAGGGTTGATTCCAAAACCCTGGATCTTCCGTTCTGGATGTTCACGCTGGAGGAATTCGCCGAGGTGCTGTTCCGGGGCCGCGAGACGGAGCCCGAAGAAATCGATGCCTTGCGTGACCTCATTCCGGCCGCCAAGAACCTTTACCGCAATCCGAATTCCGGCGCCTATCTGCGGCGCGGCAGCGATGCGCTGACCGCCGATACGCCGGTGCCTTACCGCATCGCCGACCTCCTCAAGCAGATCGACGAGCGCATGGGCATGCTCGAGAGCAAGACCGATCGCCCGACGCTCAGATCGCTGAAGACGCGCATCGAATCTGCGGCCGCCGACCCGCGCTACCGCTTCATGTTCAACTCGCGCCTGATCGAGGACACCATCCACGAGACGATCGGCAACATCTTCCGCGTGCCGCATCATGGCCGCCCGGTGACCTGCTTCGAGATGGCCGGCATGCCGTCCGAAGTGGTCAATTCCGTCTGTTCGGTGCTGGCGCGCCTGGCCTTCGACCTCGCTCTGTGGAGCGAAGGCAAGCTGCAGCTTCTGTTTTTGTGCGAAGAAGCGCACCGCTATATGCCGGCCGACCCGAGTCTCGGATTCGCACCGACCAGGCATGCGCTCTCGCGCATCGCCAAGGAAGGCCGCAAGTATGGCTGCTATCTCGGCGTCGTCACCCAGCGCCCTGGAGAACTCGACCCGACCATTCTATCGCAATGCTCGACCTTCTTCGCCATGCGGCTCGCCAATGAGCAGGACCAGGCAATCATCCGCTCGGCAATTGCCGACTCTTCCGCCTCGTCGCTTGCCTTCCTGTCCTCCATGGGCCAGCGCGAAGCCATCGCCTTCGGCGAAGGCGTGGCGACGACCATGCGGCTGAAGTTCGAAAAACTGCCGAGCCACCTGCTTCCCGGCAAGGCCAAGCGCGAAGAGGCCACCTCGTCGAAGTCAGGCGACGATGTCGATCTGGTGGCGATCGTCGAACGGCTGCGCAACGTGCCAAAACCAACGCAGCAGGCGATGGCTTTCGCGGAAGTCGTCGATTCAAGCCGCCAGGCGGGCGATCCCGACTACCGCAAACCACCCGCCGCGCGCGCGCCATCGGACGACGACTTCGACATGCGCTACGGTCTCAAGCCCGCAACCTTCGGCCTGCGCCCGCAAAACGATTGAGTTTGCGAATCCAGCTGTCAATGGTCGACCGTGGCAGCCGCGCCTAACTTTCAGGGTTCCGACTTCGTCGGCCAGCTCGGTAAATCCCGTCAGGGAATTCGTCAGGCTGAGTCGGGTGGTGCCGTTTTCGAGAACCGAAGCGGAGCGGACGTTTGAGTCCCTGAGCATCGGAAGCGCAGAAAACGGCGCCAAGCGGCCGCCTCACGAATTCAGTGATGGGATTTTAGGCGCAGACGCGATTGCGGCCCTGCCTCTTCGCCTCGTAGAGCTGGCGATCGGCACGGCGATAGAACTCTTCCGCCGTCTCCTTGCGGTCCCAGACGGCAAGCCCGACGCTGGTGGTGATCTTGAGGCGGACATTGCCTGACAGCACCGACATGTTGGCGATCGCCTTGCGGATGCGTTCGGCAAACTTGCCCAGAAGCTCTGCATCCATATTGGGCGTGACCACGGCGAACTCCTCGCCGCCCAACCGCGCCACCACGTCGTGGTAGCGTGTCATGTCCTTGAGACAGTTCGCAACGGCCTTGAGCACCTCGTCGCCAACGTCATGGCCGTGGGTGTCGTTGACCTGCTTGAAATGGTCGAGATCGAGGATCATCAGCCCGACGGGCTTTTCGATGCGCCTGAACTCTTCGAGATACTCCTTCAGCGCATCATCGAAATAGCGCCGGTTCTGCATGCCGGTCAGGCCGTCGGTCAGGGCGGCATGCTCGAGCGTTTCCGAGCGGGCGCTGAGCGAAACCGTCATGGCGCGCAGCTTGCCTTCTTCCGTCGCCTGTTTTCGGATCAGCGGATAGATGAAGAAAATGCCGAAGAACAGCGCCGTGGCCAGGAGCACGCCGGTCGCGAACAAAAGCTTGTTGAGATAGACGACCTTCTCGATGACCGAGGGCGTATGAAGGTCCGCAGCAAAGGCTTGCAGCTGTCCATAGGCGTAAAGCGTCACCAGGCCAGCAGCCAGGATCACGAAGATAAAGACGAAAAATGCTGATTCCGCCTTGTGGAAACGCATCTGCTCCCCGTTGGAAAAGTGCCCACTGACCTTATGGCATGGGCGGGCTTACGGAGGGTTAACTTGGACAACCGCAACGGGAACCTTTCCGTGCGCGTCAACTTTTCAGGTTGCAATGGAAACAAGTGATCAGATCGTGGTTTCCAGATCATCACCGGGGCGCAATCTCAGCCATTCCGGCCCCAGTTGATGCCTGAACCAGGTCGTCTGCCGCTTGGAATATTGCCTTGTCGCGATCTTGGCGCGTTCGATCGCCTCGGGAAAGCCAATCGCTCCGGCCATCGCGGCCTGCAGTTCGCGAACGCCGATCGCTTTCATCGCTGGCAATTCGGGATCGAGGCCAAGCGCCGATAGCCGCGTGACCTCGTCCAACGCGCCCTTGTGCAGCATCTGGTCGAAGCGTTTTTCGATGCGGCCGACCAGCGCCGCCCGGTCCGGCTCGATCACGAAGAAACGCGCGGTCCCCCTGTCGATGAGCGGCTGGCCGCGTTCTGCCTGCCATTCGCGGATCGAACGGCCCGACGCATCGAGCACCTCCAATGCACGCACGATGCGCTGGCTGTCGGTTGGCTTCAGCGTCATGGCGGTCGCCGAATCCTCGCGCAGCAACAGGCCGTGCAGCTTGACGGCGCCCTGCTCCTTCAACTCGTAACGCCAGCGGTCGCGGACCCGCTGCGGAATGTCGGGCATTTCCGAAATGCCCTCGGCCAGCGCGCGAAAGTAAAGCCCGGTGCCGCCGACAAAAATTACGGGCCGTTCGGAGAGCGTGCCGTCAGGTCGCTCGGAGAGCGTACCGTCGTCGATCAGCTTCATCACGTCGCGCAGCCAGGCGCCGGTGGAATAGGCCGTGGCCGGATGGATATGGCCGTAGAGGAAATGCGGTGCGCGGGCGAGGTCGGCCGCCTCCGGCCGGGCGGTCAACACGTCAAGCACCGAATAGCCCTGCATGGAATCAGTGTTGACGATCACACCACCCTTGCGCTCGGCCAGATCGAGAGCCAGCGCCGACTTGCCGCTGGCGGTCGGCCCGGCTATCAGGATCGCGTTCTTCACGCGGCCCTCGCCCGCCTCTCCGCCGGAATGTTCCATGCCGCTCATCGCCACGCTTGTTTCCCGCCCTACCGACCGCGCTTTGTCGCTGTCGCTTGCGAATATGGCGTCACGGTCGGTCGGCGCAAGCGCTGTTGTCTGGCTGGCTGAAGGGATTGCCTGCGATCTTGTCCTGCCTGAGGCAGCTGACGCCGCCGATACGAGTGCCATCTTGCGCACGGCGCTCGCCACCGAGGCGGTCGACGTGATCGTCCAGCAGGCCGAAACCCGCCGCAAGAAAATCCTGATCGCCGACATGGATTCGACCATGATCGACCAGGAATGCATCGACGAGCTGGCCGACGAGATCGGCGTCAAGGATCGCGTTGCCACGATTACCGCGCGATCGATGAATGGCGAGATCGCATTCGAACCGGCCCTGCGCGAGCGGGTGGCGTTGCTCAAGGGTCTCGACGCCGCCGTGGTCGATCGCATCGTCGCCAATCGGCTGACGCTGGCCTCGGGCGGCCGCGCTCTGGTTCAGACCATGCGCGCCAACGGCGCCTGGACGGCACTCGTGTCGGGCGGCTTCGAGGTCTTCACGACGCGCATCGCCGCCATGCTCGGCTTCCAGGAGAACCGCGCCAACCGCCTGCTCGAACAGGACGGCCACTTCACCGGCCTGGTCGGCGAGCCGATCCTCGGCCGCGCCGCCAAGGCCGACGCGCTGATCGAAATTTCAGGGCGCCTTGGCCTGACCCCCGCCGACGCCATCGCCGTCGGCGACGGCGCCAATGATCTCGACATGATCCGCCTGGCCGGCACCGGTGTCGCGCTCCATGCCAAGCCGACGGTTGCGGCACAGGCAAAGGTCCGCATCGATCATGGCGACCTGACCGCATTGCTCTATGCGCAGGGCTATAGGCAGGAAGAGTTTGTGCAATGAAACCAATGCGTACCGAGCGCCTGATCCTGCGCAACTGGGAGGATCGCGACCGCGACCTGTTCCACCGCATCAACTCCGACGAACAGGTGATGGAGTTCTTTCCGTTCCGCCGTGACCGTGCCGCCGCGGATGCCAAGATGGACGAAGTCCGTGCATGGATAGATGAGGACGGCTACGGCTTCGCCGCGGCCGAGATTGTCGCCACGGGCGAGAGCATCGGCTTTGTCGGGATAACCGGGACGGAAGATATCGACGTCCTGCCAGCCGGCACGATCGAGATCGGCTGGCGTCTCGCGCCGGAATTCTGGGGCAAGGGTTACGTCACCGAAGCTTCGGAAGCCTGGCTGGCCTACGGCTTCGAAACGCTGGGCCTTGGCGAGATCGTCTCCTTCGCAGTCGAGAAAAACCGCCGCTCCACCGCCGTCATGCAACGCCTTGGCATGACCGCAGATCCGTCCGCCGACTTCGACCACCCCGAAATTCCCGACAGCCATCCCCACCTCAAGCGGCATGTCCTCTACAGACTGTCACGCCAGGACTGGCAGGCAAGAAAAAGGGCGGCTCGCTAGCCGCCCTTTTTCTTTCAGTGTTGTCGGATCTTCCGGACCTCAGTCCATCCGGATCGTCACGAACCTGAGCTCGCCGGTCTTCGATGCCAGCATCAGAAGCGCATTCTTGCGCCCCTGTTCCTTCAGGGCGCCGATCCGGTCCATGACATCCTTGGGCGTGGCAACCGATTCCTGTGCGATCTCGGTGATCACCTCGCCCGGCTGGATGCCGCGCTCGGCGGCGGCAGAGTCCTTGGTGACGTCGGTGATGACGACGCCCGAGACATCGGCCGCAATGCTGAACTTCTTACGCGTCTCGTCGTTGAGTTCGCCGACCGTCATGCCGAGCACCGAAGCCGTGGAAACGGCTGGAGCCTTGTCGCCCTTGTCCTGGTCGGTGTTGCTGCCGTCCTCGCCGCTGGCGAGCTTCTCGCCATCCTCGAGCCGGCCAAGCGTCACTTTCACGGTTTGCTCGACACCCTTGCGCACGATGAGCACATCGACCGCCTTGCCGACCGGGCTTTCGGCGACCACGCGCGGCAGATCGCGCATTTCATGGATGTCCTTGCCGTCGAACTTGATGATGACGTCGCCAGCCTGGATGGTGCCATTGTCGACAGGACCGCCCTTGATGACGCCGGCAACCAGCGCGCCCTTGGCGGTCGCCATGCCCAGGCTCTCGGCGATGTCGTCGGTCACCGGCTGGATGCGCACGCCGAGCCAGCCGCGCCGCGTCTCGCCGAACTGGCGCAACTGGTCGACGACGCCCGAGGCGAGCTGCGAGGGAATGGAAAAGCCGATGCCTATCGAGCCGCCGGAAGGCGAAATGATCGCCGTGTTGATGCCGATGACCTCGCCGGCGCTGTTGAACAGCGGTCCGCCGGAATTGCCGCGATTGATCGCGGCATCGGTCTGGATGAAGTCGTCATAGGGGCCGGAATTGATGTCGCGGTTGCGGGCCGAGACGATGCCGACCGTCACCGTGCCGCCAAGACCGAACGGATTGCCGATCGCCATCACCCAGTCGCCGACCCGCATCTTGGTGGAATCGCCGAACTTCACGGCTGTCAGCTTGTGGCCCTTCGGATCGACCTTCAGCACCGCGACATCCGTCTTGGTATCGGTGCCAACCAGCGTCGCCTTCAAGGTGATGCCGTCGGAGAAATTGACCTCGATGTCGTCGGCGTCGGCGATGACATGGTTGTTGGTGACGACGATGCCTTGCTCGGCATCGATGACGAAGCCGGAGCCCAGCGACTGCACCTTCTGCCCGCCATTGTCCTTGTCGCCGCCACGGTTCTTGAAGAAATCGTCGAAGAAATCCTGGAAGGGTGAGCCCTCGGGCAACTGAGGCATCGGCACCGCGCCCGGACCTTCGGTGCCCTTCACCGTCTGCGAGGTCGAGATGTTGACCACCGCGCCGAGCAGGCCCTGTGCCAGGTCGGCGACCGAAGCAGGCCCATCCGCGGCAAATGTCGGCGTCACGAAGGACGGGACAGCGGCGGCGCTGACAAGAAGTGCCGCCGCGCCGGCGATGAACGTCCGCCGTGCCGCGCGCAAAATAGTATTGGATGTCATCGAGAAGCCTCCCGGTATTCTTGAAAAGAAAAGCGCTTCGACGAAAACGCCGCATCGCGCCATGTTGGCAAAAAATACGGCACGTTTGCGGCTATGACTATCGGCAGAGGATAAATCATCAATTATCCCAGGATCGAAGCTCGTATCCCAGGATCGAAGCTCGTATCCCAGGATCGAAGCTCGTATCCCAGGATCGAAGCTCGTATCCCAGGATCGAAGCTCGTATCCCAGGATCGAAGCTCGTATCCCAGGATCGAAGCTCGTATCCCAGGATCGAAGCTCGTATCCCAGGATCGAAGCTCGTATCCCAGGATCGAAGCTCGTATCCCGGGTATCGAAGCTCGTATCCGAAAAACCGAAGCTCGCCGCCGTCATCCGCCTCGCACCAGCCAGACGATGCCGACACCGATGGCGATCGCCGCCAGCCCGGCAATCCGCAGCGCGTTCTCGGGCAGAGACAGCACCTCGGTGGCAAGCTTCCTGGCAAGGCCGGGAAAGCCGCCATAGACCAGACCTTCTATCACAAGGACAAGGCCCATGGCGGCGAGAAAATCCTGCACCGGCCGCTACTGGCCGGTGCTTGGCTGTGTCGCAGGCGCGGCAGGTGCCGGCGAAACCGGCTTCGCCGCCGTCTCGCTGCCGTCGGGATTGCGGAAGAAGCGGAAGAACTCCGAGTTCGGCGACAGCACCATCGTCGTTCCGGTGTTGTCCAGCGCCGTGCCATAGGCATTCATCGACCGGTAGAAATCGAAGAAAGCCGGATCGCGCTGATATGCTCCCGCGAAGGTGGCACTGCGCTGGGCTTCGCCCTCGCCGCGCAGGATTTCCGACTCTTTCTGCGCCTCGGCGACGATCTCGACCACTTCGCGATCGGCGCGGGCTGTGATGCGCTGTGCCGCTTCGTTGCCGCGTGCCCTCAACCGCGCGGCTTCCGCCAAGCGTTCCGCCTTCATACGGTCGAAGGTCTGCTGCGAGACCTCGGCCGTGAGATCCGTGCGGCGGATACGGACATCCTCGATCTGCAGGCCGAGCGACGTGGCATCGGGCCTGAGCTGGTCGCGGACTTCGCGCATCATCACCGCGCGCTGTTCGGAGAGCGCGGCCTCGAAGTCGCGCAGACCGTAGACGCGGCGCAAGGCAGCGTCGAGACGCGTCCTGAGCCGGGCTTCGGCCAGTTCGATCTGACCGGACACGGCAGAGCGGAAGACGCGCGGATCCGAGATGCGATAGGCGATGAAGGCGTCGACCTCATAGAACTTGCCGCCCGACACCTGGACACGGATGTTGTCGAGGTCGAAGCGCAGCACCCGGTTCTCGATCAGTTGCACCGTATCGGCGTCGAAGAACGAGAACGGCGCCTTGAAGTAGATGCCGGGCTCGCTCTTGACGTCGACGATCTCGCCGAACCTGAGCACCAGCGCCTGCTGGCGCGCATTGACCACGAAGACCGACGAATAGAGCAGGAACAGGATGACGGCCGCTGCCACGACGATGATGGGAAGACGGTTGGCCATCACTGGTTACCTCCCGTAACGCCACCAGCGGCGGCTGGTGCCGGCGCTTTCGGCTGCAATGCCGGCAGCGGCAGGTAGGGCACAACACCCTGCCCGTTGCCTTGCTCGACGATGACCTTGTTGGAATCCTTCAGAACCTTCTCCATGGTTTCGAGGTAGAGGCGCTTGCGTGTCACATCGGGCGCCTTGGCATATTCGTCGTAGACCGAGATGAAGCGCTGCGCCTCACCTTCGGCTTCCTGCACGACCCGGTTCTTGTAGGCGGCCGCGTCTTCGCGGATCTGTGCGGCCTCGCCGCGTGCCTGGCCGAGCTTCTGGTTGGAGTACTGGTTGGCCTGCTCGACGAACTTGTCTTCGTCCTGCTCGGCGCGCTGCACCTCGTCGAACGCATCGGCCACTTCGCGTGGCGGTGCCGCATCCTCGATCGAGACGGCGTTGACGTTGAGACCGGCCTTGTAGCCGTCCAGCGTCGTCTGGATGATTTCACGCACCGAGGCGGCAATGCCCTGGCGGTCGTCGCGGAAGATGTCTTGCGCCGGCCGGCGGCCGACGGCTTCACGCATGGCGCTTTCGGCAACCTGCCGCAGCATGCCGTCGGGATCGGACACGTCGAACAGATACGCGCTCGGATCGGAGACCTGATAGGCCACCGAGAACTGGACGTTGACGATGTTCTGGTCGCCGGTAAGCATCAGCCCGGAGGTGTTGCCACTCGTCGCGCCGCCGCCGCCGATATCGACGAGCTGCTCGGAAATCTTGGCTGTCTCGACGGTTTCGAGCGGCCACCAATGGAAATGCAGGCCGGGCTGCGACAGTTCGGCCTTCGGCTTGCCGAAGCGCAGTTCGACCGCGACCTCGTCGGGCTGCACGGTGTAAACCGCCTTGAACGCCCACAGCACCACAAGTGCCGCCGCGATCAGCGCGAAAATAGCCGGGCTTGCGCCACCGCCACCCGGCAGAGCGCGCCGCAGCCGGTCCTGGCCGCGGCGGATGATGTCTTCGAGATCGGGAGGCGAGCCCTGTGGGCCGCTCGGTCCCTTTGGTCCCTGCCCCCAGGGTCCCTGATTGTTGCCGCCGCCGCCGCCCCATGGGCCGCCGCCACCGCCGCTCTTATCGTTCCAGGGCATGAATGTCCTTTCGCTTGGAATTCCCTCAAGCGCCGGTATTACGGCGCAAAATCCAGTATTGTTCTTCTATAGGGACGCCGCGAGGCGCTTTCAACGCGATGCGTTGCCGACTTCGTCCGATTTGGTCCGGTCGCGACCCTTTGTCTTCCTTCAATGCCCTGTTTATCGTTCAATGTCTCGCGCGGCGGCGCTCGTAAACCGAATAGCGCGTGGCGTGGCTGTCCTTTTCCCCGGCTGGAACGTCCTGCGAGCTGACTACACGCCAGGAATCCGGATCGATCGGCGGGAAATGCGCATCGCCGTCGACCGCTGCCAGCACATGAGTGACGTGCAGCCGGTCGGCCAGCAGCAGCGCCTGGGCATAGATTTCGCCGCCGCCGATGACGCAGACCTCGTCCACACCGACCATGCAGCGCCCGCGCACAGTTGCCAGCTGGATCGCGGCTTCGAGCGAATGCACCACCTCGACGCCTTCGGCGCGCCAGGCCTTGTCGCGGGTGACGACGATGTTCAGCCTGCCCGGCAGCGGCCGGCCGATGCCCTCATAGGTCTTGCGGCCCATGATGATGGGCTTGCCCATCGTGTCGGCCTTGAAGCGCTTGAGATCGGTGGAGAGCCGCCAGGGCAACCCGCCGTCCCGCCCGATGACGCCGTTCTCGGCGATGGCAACGTAGATTGCGACGTGCATCAATTGTCGTCCGTTGGATCGAGGATCAGGATGTCGATGTCGTGCTCGGGATAGAAATCATCCGCCGTCATCTCGAATGTCGTCGGCCCGACCTTTTTGACATTGTCGCCGCAGAACGAGACCAGGGCTTTCGGATTGCCCTTGTCGACCGTCAGCTTGAACTTGCCGATCGTGCCTGCCGCCCAGTTGCCGCCTGTGGTCAGGATATAGGCGATGCGGCTTTCGTTGTACTGCGGATAGCCGTCTGGGCCATCCTTGGCCGCCTTGCGCACCGCGTTCTCGAATGTGTCGTCCATGCAGTAGCGCGTCTTGTAGGTGGCGTACTGCCCCTGGAACTTGCCGTCATAGAAAAAGCTGACCGAAGACGTGCCGCCGACGCTCGGCTTGTAGCGGTGGGAAACGTGAACGTCCTTGTTGGCTGGAAAGGTCGAACGCCACCAATAGGTCGAACGCAATTGCCAGAATGGCGTGTAGACCTTGTTCGTCTCGGTGCCGTCGCTGCCGGTGTCCTCGATGATGATGCCGCGGTTGACCCAGTCGTCGGTAACCGCCTGCGGCAGCTTCGCCAGTGCCATCTTCGCCGCATCGCCGAAAGGATAGAATGGCACGTTCTGCGCCTTCAGCTCGGCGCTGACGTCGATGCCGAGCGCCAACACCTTCTGCTCGAGCTGCGGCTTTGCCGGTGCGCCATCGATCGTCACCTCGAAGCCGAGGAAATTGTCGCTCTGATTTTCAGGGATCGCCGGGATTTCTTCGGGATTGCCGGAGATGTCGGGCATCGGGAAGGCGACAATGGCGTCGACGTCCTTGTCTGTGTTGTTGTGGAAGACGTAGTCGACCGTCACCTTTTCCGGCGAGATGAAGAGGTCCTCGCTTTGCATCGCCACGGCGTCGCTGCGCGACAGGATCAGGCCGCCGGTGCCAAGTTCGGCAACCGAATCATTGGCGCGTGCGGGCGCGGCCGACAGGGCCAGCATGGCGGTCAGAACATATCGCAACATGGAAGCCCCCTCGGCTAGAATGCTCTGGCGACCCTAGCCGTTTCAATGTGGCGTTTCAAAGCCCTTCCGCATCCGCGGGCGTGCCAAAGGAGTCTGGACTAAGCGGTCTGGACTAACAGGTCCCGATCGGGCAGGAGTTCGCCCCATGCGCAAGCTTCTCGTCATCGGCATCGGCGCCGGCAATCCCGACCATATGACCGTTCAGGCCATATCAGGCCTGAACCAGGCAGATGTGCTGTTCATTCCCGACAAGGGGGAGAAAAAGAACGACCTTGCCGAGCTGCGCCGCCTGATCTGCGACCGCTTCGTCACCAACCCGAAATCACGCCGTGTCGAATTCGACGTGCCGGTGCGCGACCTGCCAGTAGAAGATGGGCCGACCTCCTCCTATCGCTCGACCGTCGATGACTGGCATGAAGCCATCGCCGCGATCTACGAGGGTCTGATCCGTGACGAGATTGCCGGGGATGGCTGCGGCGCTTTCCTGATCTGGGGCGATCCTTCGCTCTATGACAGCGCGCTGCGCATCCTTGAGCGCGTGCGCCTGCGAGGCAATGTCGCGTTCGAGCTTGAGGTGATACCCGGCATCACCGCCGTCCAGGCGCTTGCCGCCGGCCACAAGATGGCGCTGAACCGCATCGGCGATTCCGTCCTCATCACAACCGGCCGGCGCCTGACCGAGGAAGGCATTCCGAACAATGCCGGCAGCGCGGTCGTCCTGCTAGACGGCAAATGCGCCTTCAACACACTCGCGGACCAAGATGTCGTCATCCACTGGGGCGCCTATCTCGGCACGCCGGACGAAATTCTCATCTCGGGCCGCCTCGGTGATATCGGCGCCGAGATCGAGAGAACCCGTGAAGAAGCCCGCCGGAAAAAAGGCTGGATCATGGACACCTATCTGCTTCGCAAGTCCGAATAGGAAGGCAATAGGGGAGTAAGGCAGTAGGGCAGTAGGTGAAGGATGTTTGTGCAGGAAGACAGCACACGAATGCCTGCTTACTTCCTATCCCTACTGCCCTACTGCCCTACTGCCCTACTGCCCTACTGCCCTACGCTAGCCAGCATCAATCTCCGCCTGCAGCGCCTCCATATGCGTCGCTGCCGCGGCGGCCGCCGCACGCTCGATGGCGCGGAAGCGGCTGACCACTGCCAGCCCTACGGCCGTCAGTTGCGCGCCACCGCCCTTGCGGCCACCGGTCTGCGCCGCCACCAGCGGCTTGCCGAACACCCGGTTCATGTCCTCGACAAGGTCCCAGGCGTGCTTGTAGGACATCTCCATGCCGCGCGCGGCGGCCGAGATCGAGCCGAAGGCGGCGATCTGTTCCAGGAGCTCGATCTTGCCCGGTCCGATGCGCCCGTCGGGATCGAGATTTATCCGCAAGCTCAGCGACGGCATTTTTGCTCCTCCGCGGTCACGCCCGATCCCACACTAGAAGCTCCCTGGCGAAACCGCTATTCCAAAAAGACATAGCGATGATCATCCATCCGCCTCGGCGGGCAGTCCGGTGCTGGTGTTCGTCCGGTCGAAGCTCACAGTCTTGACCACCGCGAAAACCTTGCCGCCGAGCCGAAGTTTCAGCGCCTGCCGCGACTGTTCCGTAATGCGGGCCAGCACGATTGCACCGTTGCAGTCGATGCCTACGTCGACAGTCGCCGCTTCGCCCGGGCTGATCACGACAATCGTGCCAGGCAGGATATTGAGCGCGCTAAGGCCTGTCGGTTTCTCGGTGGCGATCATCACATCGCGGGCACGGATACGGATGCGCACCGGCGCACCTGTTTTTATCGCCAGGCGTGGCACACGAATCTCGCCGGCGGCCGATCCGAGCACGGTCATGCCAAAATTCTCGTCATGATGCTGCACCTTCGTGTACAGCACGGCGCCGCCCTCCCCACGCTCCTCCGCGGGCAGCAGGTCGAGCCTTTGCATCACCGCCTCGGTCGGGCCGCTGGCGATGACATGGCCTTGCCCCAGCATCACCACATCGCTGGCAAGCCGCGCCACCTCGGCTACCGAATGGCTGACATAGACGATCGGTATCTTGGTCTCATCGCGCAGCCGCTCGACATAGGGCAGGATTTCTGCCTTGCGCGCCTCGTCGAGCGAGGCCAGCGGCTCGTCCATGAGCAGCAGTCCGGGGCTGGCAAGAAGAGCCCGGCCGATCGCCACGCGCTGCTTCTCGCCGCCCGAGAGCTTTGCCGGTCGCCTGTTCATGAGCGGGCCAATGCCCAACAGGTCGACAACGGCATCCATGTCGGCATAGCGTTCCGCTGGCGGCGTGAACCAGCGGCCGTAGCGCAGATTGCCGGCAACGCTCATATGTGGAAACAGCCGCGCATCCTGGAACACCATGCCGATGCGGCGCTTGTGCTTCGGCACGAAAATGCCGGCAGCCATATCGACCAGCACGCGACCGTCAACCACGATGCGCCCCTTGTCGGGCCGGATCAGCCCGGCCATCATGTTGATCAGCGTTGTCTTGCCCGAACCCGACGGGCCGAACAGCGCCGTCAGCCGCCCGGCGCTTTCGAAGCGGGCGTCGATGGCAAAACCACCCAGCCGATGGCTGATGTCGACGAGAACGCTCATTCGATGTCCATCCGCCGGCCGACACGCCGCGCCAGCACTTCCGAAGCCACAAGTGCCGCCATCGAAATGACGATGGAAATCAGCGTCAGACGGAGCGCGCCCTCGTCGCCGCCCGGCACCTGCGTGAAGGTGTAGATCGCCGACGGCAATGTCTGCGTCTCGTTTGGAATGTTGGAGACGAAGGTGATGGTCGCGCCGAACTCGCCCATCGCCTTGGCGAAGGCCAGGATGGCTCCGGCGATCAGCCCGGGCAGGATCAGCGGCAGCGTGATGGTGGCGAACACCCACAGTGGATTGGCGCCGAGCGTTCCAGCCGCCGCCTCCATCCTGCGGTCCACCGCCTCGATCGACAGCCGGATCGCCCGCACCATCAGCGGAAAGCCCATGACGCCGCAGGCCAGCGCCGCGCCCGTCCAGCGGAAGGAGAAAACAATGCCGAAATGCTCGGCCAGGAAGGCGCCGGCCGGGCCGCGCCGGCCGAAGGTGAGCAGCAGCAGATAGCCGGTCACCACGGGCGGCAGGATCAGCGGCAGATGCACCAGCCCGTTGAGCAGCGTCTTGCCCCAGAATTGTCCCCGAGCAAGCAGCAGTGCGATCAGGATGCCCGGTGGGAGGCTGAAAAGCATCGCCACCGTCGCCACCTTGATGGACAGCCGGACCGCATTCCATTCGTCGGGAGTGAGGTCCAGCAGCCAGTTCATAATGCGAGATGAAGCCCCTTGGAACTCAGTTGCTCGGCGCGAGCACGGTAAAGCCCTGATCCTTGAACAGCGCGCCGGCCTTGGCCGACTGCAGGCATTTCAGGAAAGCCGGCGTATCCTTGTCCTTCGAATCGGCGGTCTGGGCAACCGGATAGATGATCGGCGGATGCGAATCCTCCGGGAAGGTGCCGACCACCTTGACGCCCTTTTCGGCATGCGCGTCGGTGGCATAGACGATGCCAAGGGCTGCTTCGCCCGTCGAAACCAGCTTCAGCGCCGCGCGCACATTCTCGGCCTGTGCCACCTTGCCCTCGACCGAAGACCAGACGCCAAGCGATTCAAGTGCGGCCTTGCCGTATTTGCCGGCCGGCACCGCCTTGAAATCGCCCATGGCGAGCCTGCCGTCGCCGATCAGCTTGGCGAGGTCAAAGCCCTTCTCGATCTTGGTCTCGACCGTCGAGTCCTTCGGCGCCACCAGCACGATCTCGTTGCCGAGCAGCTTCACTTCGGTGTCGGGCTTGGTCAGCTTCTTGTCGGACAGATATTTCATCCAGTCGAGGTCGGCCGAGATGAAGACGTCGGTCGGTGCCCCGCCCTCGATCTGCTTGGCCAGTGCCGAGCTTGCGGCATAGGAAACGGTTGCGGCTTCGCCGACATCGGCCTCGCAGGCCTTGTTCACCGCGTCCAGCGCGTCCTTGAGGCTGGCCGCGGCAAACACCACCACCTTGTCTTCCGCATGTGCTGCCGGCACCGCCGCCATCAAAGTCGCCGCAAAACCGCCAATGGCGATCGCCCTCAACCCGAAACCTCTGCGCGTCATGGAAAACTCTCCCTGGTTTGAAATCCGATCGGCTCGAAGCCTACTGACCGATATATCCGTATGAATATAACAAGGGAAGGCCCGGCGCCCCGTGAAAGCGTCTGTGCGACGCCGATTGTTCTGGTAAGACCGGCAAGAAACCCCGGAAAGGAAACTCCGATGAAGATCAGCGCCCGCAATATCCTCAAGGGAACGATCACCGAGATCGTCAAGGGAGCCACCACCTCGCATGTCAGGATCGACATCAGCGGCGGCGCCATCGTCACCGCCTCGATCACCAACGAGGCCGTCGCCGATCTCAGGCTCGAAAAGGGCAAGCAGGCCTATGCCGTGGTCAAGGCCTCGGACGTGATGGTCGGCATCGACTGATCGGCGCCTGATTTCAGGGTTGAGTAAAGCGCGGGGTCAGACGGCGATCGGCGCCTTGATCGATGCATCGGCGACGTAGTTTTCCAGCCGGAAGTCCTCGAAGCGGAAGGCGAACAGGTCCTTCACCTCCGGATTGATCCACATCGTCGGCAGCGTCCTCGGCGTGCGCCGCAACTGCTCGCGCGCCTGCTCGAAATGGTTCGAGTAGAGATGCGCGTCGCCGAGCGTGTGGACGAAGTCGCCAGGCTTCAGCCCGGTCACCTGCGCCACCATCAGGGTCAGCAAGGCGTAGGAAGCGATGTTGAACGGCACGCCGAGGAAGATATCGGCCGAACGCTGGTAGAGCTGGCAGGAAAGCCGCCCTTCCGAAACATAGAACTGGAACAGGCAGTGGCAGGGCGGCAGCGCCATCGCCTCCACCTCGGCCGGATTCCACGCCGAAACGATCAGCCTCCGCGATTGAGGATTTTTGCGTATCTCCTTGAGAAGATTCGCTATCTGGTCGATCGAACCGCCATGGCCGTCCGGCCAGGAACGCCACTGCTTGCCGTAGACCGGGCCAAGATCGCCATTCTCGTCGGCCCATTCATCCCAGATCGAAACGCCGTGGTCGGTGAGGTATTTGATGTTGGTGTCGCCGGCCAGGAACCACAGAAGTTCATGGATGATCGACTTGAGATGCAGCTTTTTGGTGGTGGTGACGGGAAAGCCGCGCGCCAGATCGAAACGCATCTGGTGGCCGAAGACGGAGCGCGTTCCTGTGCCGGTGCGATCGCCGCGATCGGCACCGTTGTCCAGCACGTGCTGCAGGAGGTCGAGATACTGGCGCATCGGTTCCGGCTCGATTCGAGAGTGCAGGCATTATAGCTGCCGGACAGGCGGCCGAACACAGCAAAAAACGGCGCAAGCGTCGTTTGCATCACCATTCCCAGCGTTTGGGCCGCCCCTCATTGCCCTGCCGGGCATTTCTCCCCGTATAGTGACGGGGAGAAAGAGGCTGGCCGGATGCCGGCGCTCTTCTTGAAACGCTGGTGATTGGCGAAACCATCAACAGCAGTGTCCTTCTCCCCGTCACTATACGGGGAGAAGATGGCGGTGTCCGAACCGGATAGATAGGTAACAGAATGGACCGATAGCATGGGTGACAGTTTTCTTGTCCGCCGGAGGACCGGCGATGGTTTGGCGAGAGACTGGCATCATGGACGAGCGGCTTCGGTTTGTTGTGGAGTGTCTTTCTGGAGATGAGACGATGGTGGCGCTTTGTGCGGCCCACGAGATCTCACGCAAGACCGGCTACAAATGGCTTGGACGCTATCGGGAGCTAGGCCCGGAAGGTTTGCACGACCGGCCGCGAGCCCCGCTCAATCATGGCCGGGCGACAGCTCTTGATCTGGTTGAGCAGATCGTCGCGGCGAAGGAGACGCATCCGCTCTGGGGTCCCAAGAAGATCGTGGCGCGGCTCAGGCGCACGGCTCCCGAATTCATGTGGCCGTCGGCCTCGACGGTGGGGGCGATCCTTGCGCGGCATGGGCTTGTCAGCGCCCGCAAACGGCCGCGTCTGCGGGCCTGCGGCAATGGACCGTGGCCGCAAGCCGAGAGGCCGAATGCAGTGTGGACTGGCGATCACAAGGGCTGGTTCCGGACCCGTGACGGGTGGCGCTGCGAACCGCTGACGGTGATGGATGCGTCAAGCCGCTATCTTCTGGCGCTCGAAGCGACGGGATCGACGGCCGATAGCGAGGCTTGGCCGGTGTTCGAACGGCTGTTTGAGGAGCATGGCCTGCCGGATCGCTTCAGAAGTGACAACGGCCCACCCTTCGCATCGGCCGGCGTCACCGGGCTGACGCCGCTTGTGGTGCGCTTCATCAAGCTCGACATCGCGCTGGAGCGGATCGCACCCGGCAAGCCGCAGCAGAACGGACGCCACGAGCGCTTCCATCTGACCATGCTACCGCTGGCAGAGGCGCCGGAAGCCGACAGAACGGCCCAGGGTCAAGCCTTCGAGGCCTTCCGGCAAAGCTACAATGAGGAGCGTCCGCATGAGGCACTCGCCATGGACACCCCAGCCCAGCATTACCGCCCCTCGCAGCGCGCCATGCCAAGGACGCCACCCGAGCCTGACTATCCGGCCGAGGCTGCGGTCCGCCGTGTGCGCCACAATGGTGAGATCAGGTGGAATGGCGGCTTCATCTATGTCTCGCAAGCGCTGGCCGGCGAGCCGGTCGCTGCCGCGCAGACCGAGGACGGCGAATGGACACTCTCCTTCCATGCCCATCCGCTCGGCATCATCGACACCAGGCGCATGAAGCTTGTCCGCCGCAGCGCCGCCCCAACCAATCCGCTTGGCGCTGCGCCGGACGCATAGGGGAGAGAAGTGTTACCTATGTATCCGGTTCAATCTGTTACCCATCTATCGGCTGGACAGCGGCAGCCAGATGAGGGGCGGCGCAAACGCCCGGTGAAGTACAAACTCAGACCTGAAGCTATTGCCCTTGTCGCTCCGGCCTCCCCAGTTGGCGCGCGATCGTCAGAGGGAGCCGAGCTTGCCCAGGTCCTTCGCAACGAGGTAATAGAAGGTAACCCGGCTCTTGGTGTTATCGGCGGCCATCGCCTTGCAGGTCTTCTCGATTGATGCATCGGCCTTCGCTGCATCGCTGATGCCGAGTTTCTTGGCGACCCAGTTGTCCCTGACACGCCCGAGTTCCTTCGGGTCGGTGCAGGATACCAGCGAGGAATCACGGTTCCTGAGCGCGATACCCAGGTGCTTGACGATCTTTTCGACCACATCCGCACTGGCGCCCGCGTCGTATTTCTTCACGTCTGCAAGATAGTCGGCCATCAAAATTCCCCTCGTCGGCGCCACGGATCCGATCGATGAGGGCTGTGGCGCGCTGCTGCAACTTGTGCGCTAGGTCGATAACTCCTCACCGTGGCAAAGCTTCGGTTGAGACCGCGCCCAAGTCAACCCTATGGAGATGCGGTTTTGACACGGGGACAAAGTGCCATTGCGGCCTTTCATTTCCTGCGATCGCCCCCTATATTCGGTTTGTCGGCTTGACCGACTATGGCGATAAATGGGCGATGAAATAAGCCGTTCGGACCCGGGGGCGGTACCCGGCGCCTCCACCAAAAGCCGCGGTCGATGAGAGAGCGGTTTTTGCTGGGGGCGAAATAGGATCGACGAAGGTGTAAAGATCGTACTTTTGCCCGGCATGGTACCACCGTCATCGGGCTAAACCTGTAGTTGCAAATGACAACTATGCGGAAGCACGTCTCGCCGCGTAAGCGGTGCGATAGCTTCAAATCAAGCCCTAGAGGTTCGCACTTCTAGGCGGGGTTCGGAGGTACCTGGCAACAGAAACCTCCACTTCTCCCCTCCTCAACATACTTTACGCACAACGGCAGCTCTCGCTGGTCAGACCTTCGTGCGGCCTATGGGCCGCGAAGGCGCCCCGCCGCGTGCCCTTCTCCATGGACGAAACATGCAAAACGATTCCGATCGATTCTTCGTGCTCACCGGTGGTCCCGGCTCCGGCAAGACCACCCTGATCGAAGCCCTGCGCCGGACAGGCTTTGCCACCTCGCTCGAAGCCGGCCGCGGCATCATCCGCGACCAGTCCGCCATAGGCGGACCTGCCCTGCCCTGGCACGATCGCGCACTGTTCGCCGAACTGATGCTGTCGTGGGAGATGCGCTCGTATCAGGCTGCGCGCGAACAGACCGGGCGCCCTGTTTTTTTCGATCGCGGCGTGCCGGACACGCTTGGCTATCTCAGGCTGAGCGGCATGCCGGTTCCCGAACATGCCAACGCCGCCGCCAGGCGCTTCCGCTATCATCAGCGCGTCTTCGTCGCCCCGCCCTGGCCGGAGATCTTCACGCAGGATGAAGAGCGCAGGCAGACGCCTGATGAGGCCGAGCGCACCTATCATGCGCTGGCTGGCGTCTACACGGAGTTGGGCTATGAACTGGTCCCGCTGCCTTTGGCGCCGGTCGAGGAACGGCTGCGCTTCGTGCTGGCCGAGGCAGGATTGGCATGAAAAAGGCCGGGTGAACCCGGCCTTTTTGTTCTCATCGAAAGTCTGTTATTCCGCCGGTGCCTCGACGGCGTCGCGCGAGCGGCCGAGTGTGACCTTGGCCAGCGTGAAGGAGATCACCGCGCACAGCGTGATGCCAGCCACCATCGGCAGTGGCGTGCCGTCGAAGAACACGCCGGCAACACCCATGGCGAGTGCGCCGATGGCGAAATGCAGCGTGCCCATCAGCGCCGAAGCCGTGCCGGCGATCTCGCCATGCTCTTCCATGGCCAGCACCGAGGTGGTCGGAATGACCAGACCGAGGAAGCCGTAGCCGACGAACAGCAGTGCCGCCATCACGTCGAGCCGGTCGATGCCGGTCGCCATCACCGCAAACAGCACCACCATCGTCGTCGCATAGCCGGTCACAGCGACGCGCACCACGCGCCGCAGCCCGAAACGCTCGGCCAGCAGTCCAGTCATCTGCGACATGCCGATGAAGGCGACCGCATTGATCGAGAAGAACACGCTGTAGACCGAAGGCGACAGGCCGTAATGGTCGATCAGGATGAACGACGAGCTCGACAGATAGACGAAGAAGCTCGCAATGCCGAAGCCGGCGATCGCCGTCAGGCCGAGGAAGTTACGGTCGCCCATCAGCAAGCGGTAGGCCGACAGCGCGGTGCCGAAAGAGGATCCGGCACGGTCTTCAACCGGCCGCGTCTCCTTGAGCGAGGTCGCCAAAAGGATGGTGGCCAGCAGAGCAGCTCCCGTCACCGTCCAGAACACGGCGCGCCAGCCTAAATTCTCGATGATCACGCTGCCGGTCAGCGGCGCCAGGATCGGCGACACCGAGAACACCAGCATCAGCAAGGACATCAGCTTGGCGGCCTCATTGCCGGTGTGCAGGTCGCGCACGATGGCGCGCGGAACGGCCATGCCGGCGCTGGCGCCAAGCCCTTGCAGGAAGCGGAAAGCGATCAGCCATTCGATGGTCGGCGCCATTGCCGAACCGATGCCGCCGACCATGAACAGCGCAAGGCCGCCGTAAAGCGGCAGCTTGCGGCCGACCATATCCGAGATCGGACCGACGACGATCTGGCCAAAACCCATCGACAGGAAGAAGATCAACAGACTCATCTGCACGGCAGCGGTGCCGGCATGCAAATCCGCGCCGATCGACGGCAGTGCCGGCAGATACATGTCGATGGCGAACGGGCCGATGGCGGACAACAGGCCGAGCACGACCGCAATGCGGAGGAATTTGGGACTCATGATAAAGGCTTCTTTCAAATCTGGTTGCCGCCGCCAGGCGACGTCTAACCTAGGACGTTCCATCCCATGAGATTCCGACACGGCTCTGCGAGCGAAATCTCTTTATCTTGTGTCCACAAATTTAGACACTCTTGTCTAAATCGTCAATCACCTCTATATAGTTTTTTATGAAGCTGCACGTTTCTCCTGACATTTTCCCGCCACGCGGCCATGAGGCCAAACGCCTGTCGATCGTCGATTCCGCCGCCACCGTGTTTTGCCGCGAAGGTTTTGCTGGCGCCAATATCGATCTGATCGCCGCCGAAGCCGGCGTCTCGCGCCAGACCATCTACAACCATCACGGCGACAAGGAGAAATTGTTCGTTGCTGTGGTCCGCGACCTCACCGAACGCTGCAATGCCGGCATCTTCGCCACCATTGCCACCTTCCCCGATCTGCCGGGGGATCTCGAAGCCGATCTGATCGGCTTTGCCGTGCGCTTGAATCAGAATTGCATCTGCAACCGCGATGGAAAATTCCTGCGCAAGCTGATCCAGACCGAAGGCGAGCGCTATCCCGAACTGTTTGCCGAATGGCGCGAACAGGGACCGGGCAGGACATGGCCGGCAATCGCGGCGCGCTTTGCCCGCCTCGCCTATGGCGGCTACCTCACGATCGAGGACCCCGACGTGGCGGCACGCCAGTTCCTTGGCCTCGTCAATGCCGAACTGCAGACGACCTTCATGCTTGGCGGTTCGCCGCGCGAGGACGAAGTGCTGCAATCCGCGACCAATGGCGTGCGCACCTTCCTGCGCGCCTTCGGCAAGCGCCGCTCCGCGACATCGGTTGAAAAGCAAAGCGCGCTCGCCAGCGCCTGAGCGATCAAATCGTCGGCAATAGTCCTCGCTTCCGCGCGGCGGTGGTCTATATCAGGTTTACGCCGCCCTCAAGCTTGATTACAGCTATGCGGACGATTCAACGGAACCCGACCGCCACATGGCCGACGACCACATCCGCTACGACATTCTGGCCCAGGAGGCGTTGCGCGGCGTCATGCGCAAGGTCCTGGCCGAGGTCGCGCGCACCGGCCTCCCCGGCAACCACCACTTCTTCATCACCTTCCTGACCGGTGCGCCGGGCGTGCGCGTGTCTTCGCGGCTGCGCGAGCGCTATCCCGAGCAGATGACCATCGTCATCCAGTTCCAGTATTGGGACCTGAAGGTGACCGACACCGGCTTCGAGGTCGGCCTGTCCTTCTCCGACGTGCCGGAGAAGCTCGAAATCCCGTTCTCGGCCGTCCGCGGCTTCTATGATCCGTCGGTCAACTTCGAACTCGAATTCGACGTCAAGACGGACGGTGCAGCCGAGGAGCCAGCCGCTCAAGCCACGCCCGAGCCGCTGACCATCGTCTCCGAGAAAAAGCCGAAGGCCGAGAAGAAGGCGGCTGCAGCCGAGGCGGAGAAGAAGCCCGCGGCTGCGGACGCCGCCACCAAGGGCGCCGAAGTGGTCTCGCTCGACGCCTTTCGCAAGAAATAGGCCGGCGGGCACGCCATGGCCGACATCGTCAACCTTCGCCAGGCTCGCAAGCATAAGGCGCGGGACGAGAAAGTGCGCGTCGCCGAACAGAACCGGGCACTGCACGGCCGTTCCAAAGGTGAGAAGCAACGCGACCGCATAGTCGCCAACAAGGCCGAGAACTTTGTCGCTGGGCACCGCCGCGAGCCATCCGGCGCTGAAGACGACCAGTGAGCGCCGTGGAAAAGCGTTCGGTGACCATTCGCGGTCACCGCACCAGCTACTCGCTCGAAAAGCCTTTCTATGACGACCTCGTCGCGATCGCGGCCGCCCGGCAATTGACGCTCGCCGCTCTTGTCGCCGAAGTCGACGAGACGCGGCCGCGCGACACCAACCTGTCCTCGGCGCTGAGGCTCCATGTCCTCGAATGGGCAAAGCGCGGAACGACTCCTGGATAGCGGCCTGTCCGCTTCTTGCGATCGGATGGGACAGGCCGCCGTCGGAGGGCGCTATTTCAGCGGCAAAAACAGCTCCGCGACCGCCTCATGCTCCGGCACTTCCGCGAAGAAGCCCAGCCGCTGGCAATAGATCGGGAAATCGCGTGCTTCCTCGCCGCTGGCCGGAAGCCAGTCGCGGTAAAGATAGAGCGCGGCGGGCTCCAGATTGTCGGTGTTGCCGACGACGCGCAGCACCGCGCAGCGTCCGCCAGGGATCTCGCCGGGTTTGACCTGCTCGCCGTTCGCCTCGATCGGTTGGCCAGTCCCGACACAAAGGTCCACGCTATAATCGGCAGGCGACGCAGGACGCCGCTCGGAACGCCAGACATTGAAGGTCGGACTTGTCTTGGGCGACAGGCCAGCGGCCTTGCGCCACGCGATGAACCGCTGGATGGTGGCGCCGAGCGTCGCCGGGTCGCCCCGATGCTCCACGATCGCCACCGGCGTCGGGGCCACATCGCGAATCGTCACGTCGTCAGTGGTAAAAGTCTTCTGCATGAGCTTGCTCCTGGCGTTGTCGAGAGGCCCGAAGGCCGCAAGCCACGGCTCCCAGTCGGGAGACTTCCGGAACGACGAAGGCGATTGTCCGAACCGTTGCCGAAAGGCGCGGGCGAAGGCATCCGGCGCATCGTAACCGGCATCCATCGCTATGTCCGTGACGCTTTGGGCGTCTCGGTAGGCCAGCCGATACGAAGCGCGCTTCATACGGGCAAGCTGGACATAGCGATGCACGGACAACCCGAAGGTTGCCCTAAACTGCCGGTGGAAATGAAACTTCGAGAAGGCCGCAACACCGCTCAGCGTTCCCAGGTCCAGATCACTGCCAAGATGCCGGTCGATGTAGTCCAGCACTCGCTGCATCCGGGCATGGTAGTTTTGAAGCGCCGCCTTCATCGTCCTTCCTCCGTGGCGGCTCCAACTAGTCGCTCATGGCCATAACGTGCTCGACCGATCTTGCGGTTTTGTCACGGGTCGCAGAACATCGCCAAGGGTCGTTTACGGGCACGCCCAATTTATGGACGAGCGGCGAAAAGGGAGCGTTTGCGGCTGGTGAGTCTACAGCCTACAGGCCCTCGACCACGTCTGCCTTTTTCCTGCGTCCGGTGCCGAAGCCAAGCAAGGTCGAGCGATCGCGCTCCTCGGCCTGTTTCCTCGACCGCACGCGCATCAGATCCTTCCAGCCGACATAGCCGACCAGCTGCGAGCCTTCGCGGGTGACGACGGGCAGATGGGAGACGTTGGCCAGCAGCAATTTGTCGGAAAGGCCTTCGAGATACTCATCCGGATAGGCGAGCGTCACCTTGCTGCCGGCCAGCAACGCGCCAAGCGTCGTGGTGCGGTGGGTGCCGGCACGGCGCCAGCGCAATATCGCCGGCGGATCGATGAGACCCAGCACCTGCCTGTTTTCATCGACCACCGGAAAGCTCGGATGCCGTGTCTCCGGTGCGGTCAGGAAGGCTGCTGCGCCATGCAGCGTCATCGTCGCCGGCACGCTCTCGACCTCGGACGTCATCACCTCGCGCACCCTGGTCAGAGCGAAAGGGTCGACACGGTATTCGCGCACGAGGTGGTGCCCTCGCCTGGCGATCTTCTCGGTCAGGATCGACCGCTTCATCAAGAGCACGGTGACGGCGTGCGCCGCCGCGCAAGCCGCGATCAGCGGCACCAGCACATGGGTGTTGCCGGTCAGTTCGACCGCGAAGAAAGTGGCCGTCAGCGGTGCACGCATGGTGCCGCCCATGGTGGCGGCCATGGCCAGCAGCGCCCAGAAGCCCGGGTCCGCCGCCGGCAGGAAACCGGCGAGCACCGCCCCCATCGCCCCACCCATGATCAGCAGCGGCGCCAGCACGCCTCCGGATGTCCCCGACCCGAGCGCCACCGACCAGATGATGGCCTTGACCACCAGCAGGATGAGTGCGGCGGTGGCAAGCGTGTGGCCATCCAGCATGTCGGCGATGTTGTCATAGCCGACGCCGAGCGCCTGCGGTTCGATCAGCCCGCCAATGCCGACCACCAGACCGCCCAGCATCGGCCACCACATCCAGTGGATGGGCAGTTTCTGAAAACCATCCTCGCAGGCATAGACCATCTGCGTCAGCAGTCCCGACAACAGGCCGGCCGCGACACCGATCGCCACCCAGCCGGCAAGGCCGACAAAGGACACCGCCATGCCTCCCTGGAACGGGAAGATCGGTCCGGGCAGATGCAGCATGGTGCGCTCGACCTCGGCAATGATTGCCGCCACCGCCACGGGAATGAAGCTGCGCGGGGTCCATTCGAAAAGCAGCAGTTCGACCGCCAGCATGATGGCGGCGATCGGTGTTCCGAAGACCGTCGTCATACCGGCCGCCGCGCCCGCCACCAGCAGCGTCTTGCGTTCGTTGTCGCTGACCGGCAGCATCTGCGCGATCAGCGAGCCGATCGCGCCGCCCGTCATGATGATCGGACCCTCGGCGCCGAACGGTCCGCCGGAGCCGATCGAGATCGCCGACGACAGCGGCTTCAGGATCGCCACCTTGGCGTCGAGTTTTGAGCGTCCCAGCAGGATCGCCTCGATGGCCTCGGGAATGCCGTGGCCACGGATCTTCTCGCTGCCGAAGCGCGCCATCAGGCCGATGATCAGCGCGCCGATCACCGGAACGATGACGGCGGCAAGCCCAAGTGGTGTATCCTCGAGTTTCAGATCGGCAAGCGAGAACTGGCCGAAATAAGCGATGTTGGTGGCCAGCCGGATCAGTTTCAAAAGCGCGATGCCGGCAAACAGCCCGGCTGTCGCCACCACCACGGCAATGGCGGCGACGAGCAGCACCCTGACGTCCGTGGTGAAATCACGCAGATGCTCCGGGTTCGAGTGATGGGTCTTCATGGCAAATTCGCTTCCTGGTGGCGGGCCGTATGTCGGATATGCGGCACGGTCGAAGCGGCCAGCCGGTTTATCGGTGGCTATGTATCGTAACACGATATAAATATTCAAGCTGGTTTTGCCTCAAACCGTTTGAGCTTTCTCGGAAAACGAACAAATGTCGGGTATGTCGCAGCCACAAAAACCCCGCCCCGCCATCAGCCAAGCCGACTACCAGCGGCTGTCCGAGTTTCGCTACCTGATCCGCCGCTTCCTCGAATTCAGCCAGATCCAGGCGGAAGACGCCGGCCTGCCCCCGCGCCAGCATCAGGCGCTGCTGGCGATCAAGGGATTCCCGGGCGGCGGGCCGGTGACGGTTGGCGACCTCGCGGAACGGCTGCGCATCCGCCACCACAGCGCCGTCGAACTGGTCAACCGCCTCAGCGAGGCGGGACTGGTCGCAAGGGATCAGGACAAGGACGACCACCGCCGCGTGCTGCTGCAGCTGACCGAGCGCGCCGACGATTGTCTGGCCGAGCTGTCGGCGGCACATCTCGACGAACTGTCACGCATCGAACCGATGCTGCGGCGACTGCTCGATCGCACGTGAACACTCCGGCGTTTTGTGAGCGACACGAATTATTTCCCCGTGCCCGAATCCTTTCGTCTCACGATAACGTCTCGAAGATAAACGACCTCAAAGGCGCAGGGCAACCAAGAGGAACAACCGCGATGAAACGCCACCTGATACGCTACAAGACGAAACCGGAACGGACCGACGAGAATGAACGGCTGGTCAAGGCCGTGTTCCAGGAACTGCGGGAAAAATCGCCGGAAGGCGTTCGCTACATGACATGGCGGTCCGGCGACGGGACTTTTGTCCATCTGGTCGAGACGGAAACCGAGGCCCATGCCGACATCATCACCGGGCTGGCGGCATTCGAGGCCTTTCAGAGTGGCATCAGGGATCGCTTGATCGAGCGTCCGCAGCGCGAGGAAATGACAGTTGTGGGCCACTACCGGATGCTGGACCAGTAACGGCAACCAGAGGCGCATGAACGTACCTGGCGAAATCCACGAGCCTTTTAACCGTCTGTTCGGCGAAATGCGCCCCAAGCTGCACCGCTATTGCGCCCGCATGACAGGCTCGGTCATCGACGGCGAGGACGTGCTGCAGGAAGCGCTGACCAAGGCGTTCGAAGCTCTGCCCAACGCCGGCCCGATCGCCAACCCGGAAGGCTGGCTGTTTCGCATTGCCCACAATGCGGCGCTTGATTTCCTGCGCCGGCGCGCCCGTGAGAAGGCCTTTTCTGATGAGGACCCGGACAGGATCGTCGACCCGGTAAATCCCACAGTCGACCGTCAGGCCGCGGCGGCCGGCCTGCATACTTTCATGCGCCTTCCCGTCACGCAGCGAAGCAGCGTCATCATGATGGACGTTCTGGGTTATTCGCTGCAAGAGATCAGCGCCGTGCTCGACACCAGCATTCCCGCCATCAAGGCGGCGCTGCACCGCGGCCGCGGCCGGTTGCGCCAGCTTGCCGATGAGCCCGACGACCGCCCGGCTCCCAGGCTCAGCGCGCCTGAGCGTCTGCTGCTCGACGCCTATATTGATCGCTTCAACGCCCGCGACTTCGACGCGGTGCGCGACATGCTGGCCGATGAGGTGCGGCTGGAGCTGGTGGCCAGGGCGCGGCTGAACGGTCGCAAGGAAGTCGGCACTTACTTCAGCAATTATTCCCGAGTGCAGGATTGGCATCTTATGCCCGGCTTCGTCGAAAACAGGCCGGCAGTCCTCGTCCGCGATAGCGATGACCCGGTGGCGCTGCCGTCCTATTTCATCCTGCTGGGCTGGCGGGACGGCAAACTCTTGACCGTCCGGGATTTCCGCCACGCCCGCTACACCGCCGACGGTGCCGAACTGTTCGTGCTTTGAAACGATTTCGGGGCGGAAAGGCCTCTTCTACTGCCTACTGCCTACTGCAGCGACTTCAACAAATTGTCGAGCGTGAACGGATTGGACTTTGGCTTGGCCGGCGGCGGATTGTCGTTAGCCTCCGGCAGCGGCGCACGCTCCACCTTCGGAGCCTGCTGCACGGTCTTGCGTTCAGCCTCGAGCTTTGCCTTTTCGATGCGCATCGCCTCTTCCGCCTTCTGTCGCTCCTGCTCGTTGGCCTGCGCCTTGGCCGCTTCGTCGGCGGCCTGCTGTTCGGCAGCGGCCTTGGCGTCCGCATCCGCCTTGGCCTTGGCATCCGCATCGGCCTTGGCTTTCGCCTCCGCGTCGGCCTGAGCTTTGGCGTCGGCTTCAGCTTTCGCCTGGGCGTCCGCTTCGGCCTTGGCCTTGGCGTCAGCCTCTGCTTTCAGCCGTGCTGCTTCCTCCTGCTTGCGCAATTCCTCGGCGGCGTTGTCACGTTCGGTCTGCAGCGCCGCGTAATAGCGCACCTCGCGCCGCAGCCGCTGCTTTTCGAGCAGCGCGGCCTGCATCGCCTCGACGCGCTGCTGCTCCTTCTCCAGCGCGCGCTGGGTCAGGAACTGCGCCAGCGGCTCGCTGTCGAACTCTCGTTTCACGGCGCCGAACGGCCCCTCGGCGGTGAAGTTCACGACCGGCTCGGAACCGACCAGGGCGTCGTCGCCTGGCCGATAGGTGATCGCCCCCTTGGCGGAAACCATGGTTGTGTTGAGGTCCGCCGTGATGTCGGCAGACAAAGTCGCCGCCGGATTCTCCAGGTTGATCGGCGGCGCCCTCAGCATGCCGCCGGCAACCGTGAACGCAATGTCGGTGTCCTTGGCGGCAAGACTGCCATCGGCGGCGATGTCAGGCGCGAAGCCGGCGGTCTTGGCCGCATCGATGTCACGCCCGATCGCATCCGCCTTGGCGAGGAACGCACTGAACGCATCGGGATTGACGCCGGCGACCTGCAAGCTCCTCAGCGTCGCCGTACCGGATCCGGACAAGGCGGCCACCATCCCTTCCACCGATTTGCCGCTGCTTGACAGCGCCATCGAGAAATCGCTGATGCCGCTGATGCCGGCATCCGGCAGCACGTTCGCCAGATCAGCACCCGCCAGTTTCATCTGGCCGGTGAAAAGTCCGGTGCCGTCATTGTTCTTCAGCTCGAACAGGCCGGTCAGCGCCCCGCCCAGCAATTTCGCCTTCAGATCCGAAACGCGGATGCCTTCCTGGTCGAGCTTCAGCGAAAAGGCGGCATCATACGCGGTAGCGAACCGACCAGCGGCGAGCGCTGCCGTCGTCAGGTCGAGGTCGGCGGTGAACGGCAGGTTGGATTTCTGGCTGAACGGTGTGGCCGGCCACACCCCGCTCTTATCAGCCCCTTGCTTGTCGGCCCCCTCCTGGTCGACAAGAAAGGCGGAATCGCCGAACAGCGCCACCGCCATTGGATCAAGATCGAGTTCGTCGAGCGCCAGCGCGCCGGCCAGATGCGGCATGCCGTCTTTGACGTCGACATTGACGTCGCCGGACACCGCCGCTTCGTTGATGGCGCCGCTGAGTTCGTCCAGCACCAGCAGACCGTTGCCATAGTCGCCCTGCGCCGAGAGCGACGTCGACATGCCCGCCCCCATGCCCGGCAGGCCGATCCCCGATGTCATCAGCCATGGCTCGATGTCGGCGGCATCGAGGCTGAGCTTGCCCTTGGCGGCGAGGCCTTGCGACGTATCGGCTATCGTGCCTTCGAAAGCGGCCTTGAAGTCGTCGCCGGCAAGGCTGAAACTCGTTGCCAGGCCGCCGCCAAGCGTGCCCTTGGCCTGAATGTCCGTGCTTGCCTCACCCAGCATGCCGAGCGGCAGCGCCGGCAGGCCGTAGAGGGCCAGCAGCGCGGTGGCATCAGGGTTCTTGGCGTTGAAGGTCAGCGCCACCGGCGCTTCGAGAAGCTTGTCCACCGCCCCCTTCCCCGACAGTGACGCGGAAAAGGCCGAGCCGCCGGCCTTGCCTTGCCCGCTCACCGCCAGGCCCGAGGTGCCGTCGCCATTGTCGGCCGCACTCGCCACCAGGTCGACGCGCGCGTCCTGGAACAGCTCGGGATAGGCGGCGGCACGGCTTGCCAGTCCTTTCAGCACGGCACTGTCGGGATAATGCTGAGTGGCGACGTCGATAAGCGGCTTCAGGTCGACGGCGACCACCGAGGCGTCGAGCTTGCCGGTCGGGCTCGCCGGGAAATCCTTGATCCTTCCGGTGGCGCTGATCGAGGCGCCGGCCAGCCCGCCCACCGACAGCCGGTCGATTTCGAGCAGTCCGTCGCGTAACCTCAGTGCGGTGTCGACCGTGTCGGCGGTCAACCCGCCGGCGCTGACCGGCCCTGCCTTGATCTGGAAATCGAGGTCGCGGTCGGCAAAGCGATTGGCGCCCTTGTCGCTGACGAAGATCGAGGCGAAGGCCGCCAGCCCGTCGACATCGAGTTCGCCGCCTTCGAGCCGCATCAGCACCGACGGCTTGGCATCGTCGGGCTGGCTGGAATCGATGCGGCCGGAAAACTTCGCCTTGCCCAGGATCAGTTCGAGATCGCTGAAGGCCTGACGTTTCTCCGAGAGCTCGACCTTGGCCTTGAAGCCGGCGGCGGGCAATCGGCGGATCGCCTCGTCGACATCCTTCGACAGCCAGGCGGCAAAGCCAGAGGGTTGCGCCACGGCCAGCAGCATCGAGCCGTTGAAGCCGAAATGGCCCTCCAAATTGAGCAGGAGCATGCCATCGGCTTCCAGCGTGGTGCGGCCGGGCAAGGTCGCGGCAAGCGATTTCACCGACCAGCCGCCATCGACCGGCTCGGCGGAAAGATGAACGTCGCGCACCGTGGTGTCGCCGACCACCACCGCCGGCAGCTTGACCTCGACCGTGCCGGGTATGGTCGGCTTCGGCAAATCGAGCAGCGCCTGCTCGAACGCCGCAATGCGCTGATCGAGTGTCAGGCCGGCGCCGGCCTGAGCACCCACAGCCTCGTCGAACTGCACCTGCGCGCCATTGGCCTCGATGGCGAAGTTCGGCTTCAGCCCGAGATCGACCGAGGCCTTGCCGTCGGCGGTGTAGGGGTTGTCGAGCGGCCCGGTCTCGAAACGAAATTCGTCGACGCCCAACTTCTGATGATCGAGCGAAAACTTGCCGTTCAGCCGAAAGCCCGGATCGGGCTTGCCGGCGCTGACCTTCACCGTCTCGCCATCGGTGCCGCGCAGCTGGGCGCTGTTCTTGTCGGCACCGGAGATCTTGAACTGGCCGGAATAGACGGCAGCACCATTGACGATGCCGGCATTGCCGTCGGTCTCGATGACCAGCGGATAGGCATCCGGATCGGCTTTCAGCCGCAGCCGCATCTGCCCAGTGCCTTCGGCCTTACCGGTGGACGCCGCGACCGTGGTGCGCAACCCGTCCAGCCGCAGCGTGCCGTCCATGCGCCACGGGCCGGCCAGCGACTTGGCCGAGATGGTCGAGTTGATCTCGGAAAACAGATGGCTTCGCCCGCCGGCGGCATGGCGCAGTTCGATCTGCCCTTCCGTTACCGTCAGCTTCTCGATCGAGATCTGGTTGAGGTCGAAGGGCGAGGACGGCCGCATCGCCCAGTCGACCGTGCCGTCATTGGCAATATCGATGGTCGCCTTCGGCCGCACCAGTCGCATGTCGAAGATCAGCACTTCGCCACGCAGGAAGGGCGCCAGTTCCGCATCCATCGAAAACGTCTCGACGGTCATGGCCGGCTGGCCATTGGGGCCACCGGCGACGGCGACATTCGCGAAGGTCACCGAGGGGAACGGCAGCAGCCTTGCCGTGGCGTCGCCCTGCACGGTCACCTTGCGGCCGAGAATGGCGCTCGCCTCGCGCTCGAATTCGGCGCGGTAGCCGGTCCAGTCGACAAAATACGGCACCACCAGCGCCGCACACAGCACCAGCACAAAAAGACCACCGAAGATCACGAACAGGCGTGCGAGCATCAGCTCCGAACGGGTTGATTGAAATTCAGCCGCACTCTACCCGCATCCGCGTGTCGATAAAGAGGCAATTCATCCAGTGTTGCGCGATCCCTGATGATCTGAAACAAATCCTCGCAAAGCGGAGAATTCGGATGTCTGGGAAGAACTGGGATCGCGTGCCGATCGATGCGCAAAGTATCGACGCTCCGCTATCGCTTTCGGCGGTCTTTCTTGTCGTCACCGTCGCCAGCGAGCAGAGCGCGCTCGCCAAGGTCGCATCGGTGCTCGGCGAACTCGACGACCTGGTCAAAAATGTCGGGTTCCGCGACCTTGGCGGCCGCCTGTCGTGCATCGCCGGCATCGGCCGCGATCTCTGGGACCGTCTAAGTCCCGGCCGGCGGCCGCTGGAGCTAAAACCGTTCGCGCCGATCAAAGGCGCGGTCCATTCGGCGCCGTCGACGCCGGGCGACCTTCTCTTCCACATCCGCTCTGAACGCCCCGACATGTGCTTCGAGTTCGAGCGCATCCTGCTCGACAGGCTCGGTTCCGGCGTCACTGTTGTCGACGAAGTGACGGGCTTTCGCTATTTCGATGCCCGTGACCTACTCGGTTTTGTCGACGGCACCGCCAACCCGACCGGCCTCGATTTGCCCGCCTCGGCACTCATCGGCGATGAAGATGCCGACTTCGCCGGCGGCAGCTATGTCGTCGCCCAGAAATATCTGCACGACATGCAGGCCTGGGCGCGCATTCCGACGCCCGAGCAGGAAGCGATCATCGGACGCACCAAGATCGACAACATCGAAATCGACGATGACGACGCGCCGCGCAAATCGCACAAGTCGCTGGCCACCATCGAGGATGCCGATGGCAACGAATACGACATATTGCGCGACAACATGCCCTTTGGCCGGCCGGGGCAGCAGGAGTTCGGCACCTACTTTATCGGCTATTCCAGGTATCTCTGGGTGATCGAGAAGATGCTGCAGCGAATGTACATCGGTGAGCCGCCGGGCGCTTACGACCGCCTGCTTGATTTCTCGACGCCGCACACCGGCACGACGTTCTTCGCGCCAACCCGCCCCATGCTGCAGGCACTTGTTAAGGCCGCGCAGGAGGAGCCTACGGCCGCGCGGTAGGTAGGTGTCCTCAACGGTTTTAGCCCGCGATCACCGAGAACTCAGCGTGCGTCACGCTTTGCCTGCGCCACCTTGGCCGCCTTGCGCTGCCTGCCAAGCTCCATCGGTCGGACAAGGTCCTGCGCCCTCAGGTTTGCCACCGACCGCATCCCCTTGCGCGCGGTGCGCGAATTGAAAGCGGGGCCTTCCGAGGCGGCCCCTCGCTTCATGGCAAACGCCTTGCGCGCGTTTTCGATCAGCGAAACGCTGGCCGCCAGCTGTCGGCGCCGCTCGGCCTCGCCATTCAGCCGCCGCATTGCCATGGCCAGCATCGCAAGCTTCAGCTGCGAGCCGCCATCGGTTTTTGAGGCGGCAGCTCCTTTCGGCGCGCCCTTGCCGCGTATTTCACGGCGACGGCGATGCGCTTCGGTCTGTGCCTTGTCGCGCCGCTCCCGCAACAGCTTGACCAGACCCGCAAGATCGGCGTCGGAAAGCTCCTGTACCGCCGGATGGTGCGATTTCTCCACCAGTTCCTGTTCGTCGGCGCTCAGCGCACGCGCCTCTTCCTTGCGTGAAATCGCCATGACACTTTTCCTCCGCTGGCACGCCTGTTGGCTTCAGGCCATTGCACGAGCCTCTGCCCCAAAACCGCGGCGGTCAAGAATAGCCCTGCTGACGATGCCCCCAGATGGGTCGAATACCGGGCCGATCAGCGCGTGCATCGGCTGCGCAGATAGGCGCAGACCAGCTCGATGAGTTCCGCTCGCAATGCCGGCGAATCGAGCTCGCCATGTCGTGCCGCGGCATGCACGACCCCTTCGACCGCGCCCGACAGCACACGTCCGGCAATTCCGTCGCGCTCAGGATCGGGCTTGCCCGAGGTCGATGAAATCACGGCCTGGTAGCGGCGCAGATACTCCGCCTCGAACTGATCCTGCATCGAGCGGGCGGCAAGCGGCACCTCGTCGAGCAAGACGCGATGCAACTCCTGATCGACGCTGTGGGCGGCGGCGACGCCGTCGATCAACTTCGCCACGCGCTGCTTGAGCGTGGCCGCCCCCTCACGCTCATCCGAAACGGATATGGCCGCGAGCACAGCGTCGAGATGGCGTTTGCGGATTTCTTCCGCCAGCGCCAGCTTGTTGGGGAAATACTGATAGATCGAGCCGACGCTGACCCCGGCGGCCGAAGCCGTCTCATTGGTGGTGAAATGCGCCCAACCCCGCCGGGCCAGAACGCGAGTCGCAGCCTCGACAATCGTATCCACGGTCGCACGGGAACGCTGCTGCCGTGGCGCTTTGCGCACGCTTCCATGCTTTGAGGGAACGCGAGTAGCCATATCAGGGCTTTTTTCACCAAAATGCGGGTGTCCGCTCACATTTATCGAGCCAAGCCTGCCACGCAAGTCAATGAGAGGCCATCATGAGCAGCAAGACACTGCTTCTATCCCTGTTCCGCTACAAATCCTGGGCGGATGATGAACTCCTTGCTCTGCTGGCCGAGATCGAAAACGAGACAACCGAGGAGCAGCTTGGCGCGATCCTTGAGACCGTCAATCACCGCATGTCGTCGACAGGATCTTTGCGTCGAACCTCCAGAAGGAGAAGCACGCCTATCGGGACACGGGCACGCGCAACACACCGACGCTCGCGGGGCTGTCCGAGGCGATCACCGAAACCGACCGGTGGTACCTCCGCTATGTCGAACGGGTGGAACCAGAGGAACTGGCGGAGACGATCCCCTTTACCTTTACCGATGGCGCCCCCGGACAGATGTCACGCGAGGAGATGCTGGCGCATGTCATCACTCATGGCGGCTATCATCGTGGCGAGGTCGGGCGCATGGTGACCCAATTGTCGAAGCCATCGTCGCCCGACACCTTCACTGGCTTTCTCCACCAAGCCGAGCCAGCACGCCGGGCACCAGTGTAATCAGAGATTTCAAGACATTGGAGATGCCGGCTTCGTGCCGGTACCTTCATTGCTGCGGCGGGATGATCCCTACCCCATTGCTGGCAATATCTTGCCCGGGTTCATTATGTCCAGGGGATCGAGCGCCTGCTTGATCGTGCGCATGATGTCGACGCCGTGGCCGAGCTCGTGGCGCAGGAAGCCGATCTTGCCTTGCCCTATGCCGTGCTCTCCGGTGCAGGTGCCGTCCATGGCGATCGCCCGCATGTTGAGACGCGCTACGAATTTTTCCGACAGCGCGATCTCCTTGGGATCGTCTACGTCCATCAGCACCAGCACGTGAAAATTGCCGTCGCCGGCGTGGCCGACGATCGGCGCGATCAGGCCCATCTCGGCGATGTCGGCTTCGGTTTCCAGGACGCATTCGGCAAAGCGCGAAATCGGCACGCAGACATCGGTCGACAGCCCCTTGGCGCCCGGCCGCAGCGTCAGCGACGACCAATAGGCGTCGTGCCTGGCCTTCCACAGTTTCGTGCGCTCCTCGGCAACGCTGGTCCACAGGAACGGTCCGCCGCCATTTTCCTCCGCGATCATGCCGAAGGTCTCGGCCTGCTCTGCCACGCCGGCATCGCTGCCGTGGAACTCGACGAACAGGCACGGGCTCTCGGGATAATCGAGCTTCGAATAATTCTTCATCGCTCGCATCTGCAACGCGTTGACCAGTTCAATGCGCGCCACCGGAATGCCCATCTGGATCGTCGCGATGACCGCGTTGCAGGCCGCCTCGACGCTTGGAAACGGGCAGACGCCGCCGGAGATCGCTTGCGGGATGCCTTGCAGCTTCAGCGTCAGCGACGTGATGATGCCGAGCGTGCCTTCCGAGCCGACCAGCAGCCGCGTCAGATCGTAGCCGGCCGAGCTCTTTTTCGCGCGCTTGCCGGTCGTCACCGTCTCGCCGTCGGCCATCACGGCCGTCAGCGACAGCACGTTCTCGCGCATCGTGCCGTAGCGCACCGCGTTGGTACCGGACGCCCGTGTCGCCGCCATGCCGCCAAGCGAGGCATTGGCACCCGGATCGATCGGAAAGAACAGACCGGTGTCGCGCAGATGCCGGTTCAAATCCTCGCGGGTGACGCCGGGTTCGACCGTGCAGTCGAGATCCTGCGGATTGACCGCCAGGATGCGGTTCATGCGCGATGTATCGACCGATATGCCGCCGCCCGGCGCGTTGGTATGGCCCTCCAGCGAGGAGCCGACGCCGAAGGCGATGACCGGCACGCGGTGCGCGGCACAGGCCCGCACGATCTCCTGCACCTCGGCGGTCGTCTCGGGAAAGGCGACGCCGTCCGGCGCCTGCGTCGGAATATAGGTGGTGGTGTGCGCGTGCTGGGAGCGGATGGCCTGGCCGGTCTGGAAGCGCTCGCCAAGCTGTTGCTTGAGGATGCCGAGCACCGCCGCGATGCCTTCCTCGTTGCGTTCGACCGGGTTGAGGTCGCTCAGAGCCATGAATTCCTCCGCGAATGGACCAGCGCCCACGCTTGTTATGCAGCTATGGATGCCTAAAGCAATTCCAGGAAAAGTGTGAAGCGGTTTTCCGTCCGGAATTGCGTCAAACAAAGAGAGAGCGGTTCAGCGTTTCCATGAAACGATGAACCGATCTAGTCTCACCAGCCACGCTCTGTCCAGCGCCAGAACAAGGAAGTTTCGATGCCCATCCCCGCCCCCTTCGTCTCCAAACCCATGGATATCGAGAAGGACTGGATCGATTACAACGGCCATCTCAACATGGCCTACTACAACGTGCTGTTCGACCGCTGCTCGGACGAAGCCTTCGAGGCGATGGGCCTGGGGCTGGATTACGTGAAGGAGCGGCGGCTCACGATTTACACCGCCGAGATCCATGTCTGCTACGTCCAGGAACTGCATCTGGATCACAAGGTCCGCATCTCCCTCCAGCTCATCGACCATGACGACAAGCGGCTGCGGACCTACCAGGAAATCCGCCATGTCGACGGCTGGCTCGCCGCCACCTCCGAGACCCTGTCCCTGCATGTCGACATGTCCGGGCCGAAGGTCGCGCCCTTCCCCGCCGATGTGCTTGCCAAGATCGAAGCCATGCGTGCCGCCCATTCGGCACTGCCGATGCCGGAGCGCGCCGGCCGTTCGATCGGGATTCGTCGCAAGACCGCTTGAAGCGACTCGGCGCTCGCGTTAACCTTACCGAGGTTTTAACGGGAACAAGCCATTTGAGCCGTTGCGCGACTCAGCGGGTCGGTCGAAAACGATCTGCACCGAGGTAGCGACACGGGCGGCGGGGCGAAGCCGGTTCGAGGAACGTGCATGAAAACCGACATCAAGGTCGAGGTGGACAGGCTGGCCGCCGATCCGCGCATAACCGACTATGATTTCTGGCGTTCCCTCAAGAACGTCAACAACGAGATTTTCCACATCGCCAACAACAACGAGCCGATCCCGTTCGACATGATCCGCTGGCGCGCCATCCTGAAGCAGGCGCGCATGAAGCGCGGCCACGCTTAAAACCCTGGAACCGACATCTCCTACACCAAGCCTGCCCCCTTGCATCAAGCCTGGCGCTTGATGGCCCCCAGGGCCGAGCGCGCCACCACCGGCGACGACTGGATAATGGCCGTGTTGGTCATCGCGTAGGGAATGATCCGGTCGATCACCCGTTCGAGTTCGGCCACCGAGCCGACATGCGCCAGCGCAATGAAACAGTCCTCGCCGGTCACCCGGTCGCATTGCGCGATCTCCGGCAGCTCGCGGATGATTTCGGCCACCACCGCCAATTGCCCCGGCACCGGCCGAATGCGCAGCCATGCCGATAGCGGCAGGCCGAGTGCCGCGGGGTTGATCCTGATCGAATAGGCCTCGATGACGCCGCTTTCCTGCAGCCGCTTGATGCGCTCGGCCACGCTCGGCGCCGACAGGCCGACCGAGCGCGCAAGCTCCGCCATGCTGATGCGCGCGTCCTTCTCCAGCAGGCGTAGGATCTTCATGTCCGCGGCATCGAGGTCGGCACTTTCAGTTCGAAGGCGTTTCATCGAAAACTCCTTTCTTCCGGGAAGAAGATAGCCGAAAGAACCAAACATCATCCATATAAACAGGCAAACCTGCCTGCGATACTGATCCGATGGATGATCAAACGCAAGCTCTCGTGGCGATCCCTGCCCTTGGCAACCCCACCCTCGGCAGGCTGACGGAAAAACTGCCGCCGCATGTCTGGTTCGGCGTCAGCGCCGTCTTCCACTATCTCGGGCCGGCCTTCGCCGTGCTGCTTTTCCCGCATGTCGGCGTGCTCGGCATGGCATGGCTGCGCATCGCCACCGCAGCGCTGATCTTCGCGCCGCTGACCCGTCCATGGCGAACCTTCGCTCGCGCCGATGGCTCGACGCGGCTGCTGTTGCTGGCCCTCGGCGCCTGCCTGGCGGTGATGAACTGTTCGTTCTATCTGGCGCTTGACCGCCTGCCGATCTCGCTGGTGGCGGCGATCGAATTCGTCGGCACCATCGGCGTCGCGGTGATCGGCCTCAGGAGCCCGCGCAATCTCGCCGCCCTTGCCGTTGCCGTCACCGGCACCTTGCTGCTCATCGACGTCAAATGGTCTGATGATCCCATCGGGCTGTTCTGGGCCTTCCTCAACGGCGCGCTGTTTGTTGGCTACATCGTGCTCGGCCACCGCATCGCCGCTTCAGGCGCCGGCGGCGGCATCGCAAGCCTTGGCGCCGCCATGGCCATCGCCTTCGTCGTCGTGCTGCCGATCGGCTTCACCGATGCGCTGCCTGCCTTTTTCTCGCCGCCGCTGCTGCTCGCCGCCATCGGCGTCGGCATCTGTTCATCGGTTATTCCCTACATCTGCGACCAGCTCGCCATGTCGCGGCTACCACGCGCGAGCTTCGCCCTGATGCTATCGCTGCTACCAGTCACCGCGACGCTGATCGGCGTCGTCGTGCTGCATCAGATTCCGAGTTTCGCCGATTGCCTCGGCATTACTATGGTGGTCGCAGGCGTCGCTTTCCACAAGCCGGCATCACAGATTAGGCCGTAGAAAAGCCTTTTGTTTTCAGATCTTTTGCAAGGGTCGGGCGCCAATCCTCGACAGCGAAGAACCTGCGAAAAGACCGCTCAAGATTGAACCAATTCCGCATCTGAGCCGTTGTCCCCCACGAAAACGGCTTGGAGTGACAAGATGGATTGGAAAAGAACCAGGGAGCCGGCCGACGCATGGCACATGACGGACGATCTGCATGCCGAACACGGCAAGGGAGATCCGTTCGCGGCAGCCATTCGCGCCACCCGCATGTCGATGATCATCACCGATCCCCGACAACAGGACAATCCGATCGTCTTTGCCAATGACGCGTTCCTGCGGCTGACCGGCTATGAGCGGCACGAGGTCATGGGCAAGAATTGCCGCTTCCTGCAGGGGCCAAGAACTGACAAGTCCGTGATCGCCAAGCTGCGCGCGGCGATCGACGACCGAACCGACGTCAGCATCGATATTCTGAACTACCGCAAGGACGGTTCCACCTTCTGGAACGCGCTCTACATCAGCCCGGTTTCCAACGACAAAGGCGAATTGCAGTTCTTTTTCGCCTCGCAACTCGATGTCTCGGACCGCAAGCGCTCAGAGCATCGCATCACGGCCGACAAGGATCGCTTCGAGAAGGCGGTGAAAGAACGCACCAGCGAACTCGAAGCAGCACTCGAAACGCAGACCACCTTGCTGCATGAGGTCGACCATCGCGTGAAGAACAATCTGCAGATGATCTCGTCACTGATCGTCATGCAGAGCCGAACCATAAAGGATGAAGCGACGAAGCAATCGCTGACCACCATGCTGGAGCGCATCGAAGCGCTGAGCACCGTGCATCGCCGCCTTTACCAGTCGAAGGATGTCAGCCGATTCGACGTCTCGGATTTCGCCAAGGATCTCGTGACCGATCTGCTGACGGCGTCGGGGCGCTCCGGAATCAAGTCGAAACTCGAACTCGAACCCATTGTGATTTCAGCGGAAAAGGCGACGCCTGTCGCGCTGATGGTAAATGAACTCGTCACCAATGCCTTGAAGCACGCTTTCAAGGAAGGGCCGGACGGAACGATGGCAGGCCGCATCGGGATCAAGATGAGTCAGCCCGACGGCCACTTTAACATCGAAGTGTCAGACGATGGCGTCGGCATGGCCGACGCCAGTGGCGACGCGTCTTTCGGCATGCGGCTGATCAAGTCTCTGGCCCGTCAGCTGCGTGCCGACATCGAATGGCGCGACGCCGGCCCCGGCACCAGGGTCGTGATCTCGATGCCCAACGAACCGCAGCAAAAAGGGAATGTGTCATGATTGAACCGCTCAAGGTACTGATCGTCGAGGACGAAGCGCTGCTGGCAATGGAATTGGAAAGCCTTGTCGAGGAGGCCGGCCACAGCGTCGTCGGCTGGGCAACCTCCTCGGCCGAAGCAAAGAGCATGGTGGACTCGACGGATGCCGATATCGCCTTTGTCGACATCCATTTGACCGATGGCCCGACTGGCGTCGAGGTGGCCGAGTATATCGGCGAGAAGAAGAACTCGATGGTCGTGTTCATGACCGCCAATCCGAAGCGCATTCCCGATCATTTCGCCGGCGCGATAGGGGTCATTGCCAAGCCTTACACGATGAACGGGCTGAGCTCGGCTTTGCGCTATCTGCAGGAGGGTGTGCGCCGCCCGCCCCCCACCTCGGTGCGGCCAGCCGGCTTCACCCTATCGCCGGCCTTCGAAACCGTCTGGGCATCCTCGACCGCCTGACGGCTACTTCAACTTCTCCTTGAAGAAGGCGATCGTGCGTCCCCAGGCGAGGTCGGCCGCCTTCTTGTCGTAGCGTGCCGCCGACGTATCGTTGTTGAAGGCGTGGTTGGCGCCTTCATAGACATAGACCGTGTATTGGACATGCGCCGCATCGAGCTCCTTCTTGAAGGCGTCGATGCCGGCATTGGTGCGCTCGTCCAGCCCGGCATAGTGCAGCAGCAATGCGGCCTTGATGTCAGGCACATCGGCGGCCTTCGGCTGCATGCCGTAATAGGCAACGCCGGCACTGAGATCGGGCGCGTCGACGGCCAGCATGTTGACCGTGCCGCCGCCCCAGCAAAAACCCACGGCGCCGACCTTGCCGTTGCCGTCCTTGTTGCCTTTGAGGAAGGCGACCGTTGCCACGGCGTTCGCGGCGGTCTGCGTGGGATCGAGCTTGGCGAACATGTCGCGCGCCTTGTCTTCATCGGCTGGCGTGCCGCCGAGCGGCGACAGAAAATCCGGCGCCAGAGCCACGAACCCTTCCAGCGCCACGCGTCGCGCCACATCGCGGATATGCGGGTTGAGGCCTCTGTTCTCATGCACGACGATGACCGTGCCGAGCTTACCCGCCTGGTCTGCCGGCTTGACCAGATAACCCTTCATCTCGCCGCTGCCGCCGGGATAGCTGATGTCCTCGCACTTCACCCGCGGATCATTGTCGGCGACGATTGCCGCTTGCGCGGAATTTGCCGCCAGCAGCGGCGCGATCGCGGCCGCCGCCGCGCCTGATCCGGCAAGCCGGGTCAGTTGCTCCATGAATCGGCGGCGATCGAGCGTCAGATGCGTATATTCGTCATAAGCTTCGATCATCGCTTGGGTGACGGCAGGCTTGGTGTTGGCGTCCGGTTTCGTCATGGATGTGCTCCTCGGCTTCGAGCTTCGATACCTGAGCTACATAGAGACCCAGCCGCCATGATCCAGTCGAGCATTTGTCACGGCCGTGGATCGTCTCGTGGCGTACAGGCGGCCCCGCCGGCCCGGCAAAGCCGGCGCCACAGGCGCCCATGTCATCACTTTTTAGTCATCCCCGACAAATCCTGCTGGCACTGCCACAATAGTGAGGGAAGCTGCCGGCTATCGATGGCGCCTTGGACCAGGTGCCTTCACGTCCCGACCCAGAAGGAGCGATGCCGATGACCATGCCTTTCCCGATCCTCGCCAGCGCGGTCGTCCTCGCCGCCGCTGCTGCTCTTGCATTACGCTCGATGGTCGTGAGTGCGGACAGAGGATCATTGGTCAAGGTCCGCAGTGACCCGAACCGCCGTACAAACACAAAAACTCAAGGGTTGAGGTGAGATCATGAACGTCCAGGACATCGTCAACACCGTCTCGCAAAAAGCGGGCCTCGACCAGGCGACGACGGAAAAAGTCGTCGGCACCATTTTCTCGGTGCTCGAACACGAGGCGGAAGGCACCAGCGCCTCGGCTTTCTTCGCCAAGATCCCCGGCGCCGACGATCTCGCCCACCAATATGACGTCATGGCCGCCCCTCCGGCCGGCGGCGGTGGCGGCTTCCTGTCATCGCTGCAGGGCGCGCTTGGCGGCGTTCTCGGCGAGAAGGCCGGCGCGCTGATCAACGGCGTCGCCGCGCTCAAGGCCTCCGGCCTCGATATGGCGCAGATCCAGAAGGCCGGCGCGACGCTGATCCAGCAGGCCGAAGCGGCCGCCGGCCCCGAACTGACCAACGAAGTGCTCGGCTCGGTGCCCAGCCTGAAGAGCCATCTGGGGCTTGGCTAGGACGGCACGGCCAGTCCGCCCCTACTTCCCCTACTTCGGCAGCGCGTAGGCCATCACATAATCCCCCGGCTTGGTGCCGACCGAACCGTGGCCGCCGGCAACGATGACAACGAACTGGCGTCCGTCGGCGACCGTATAGGTCATCGGCGTCGATTGCCCGCCGGCCGGCAGCCGCGCCTGCCACAGCTGCTTGCCGGATGTCAGCTCATAGGCGCGCAGATAGTCGTCGACCGCCGCACCCAGGAAGGCGACACCGCCGGCGGTGATCATCGGCCCGCCAATGCCCGGCACCCCGACCTTCAGCGGCAGCGGCAGCGGCGTCATATCGTAGACGGTGCCGTTGCGATGCTTGTAGGCGATCTTGCCGGTCCTGAGATCAGCGCCCGCGACATAGCCCCAGGGCGGCGCCTGGCAAGGAATGCCGAGCGGCGACAGGAACGGTCCCATCACCACCGCATAGGGCGCGCCCTCGTTGCGGTTCAGTCCCTGCTCGCTGCCGCGACCCTCGTCCGGCGGCGGCACCTGGTCGCGCGGAATGAGCTGCGACTTGAAGGCCAGATAGGTCGGCATGCCGAACAGCACCTGCCGGACCGGGTCGACAGCGACACCACCCCAGTTGAAGGTGCCAAAATTGCCGGGATAGATCAGCGAGCCCTGGACGGAAGGCGGCGTGTAGCGACCCTCATAGCGCAGGCCCTGGAATTCGATCCGGCATGCCAACTGGTCGAACATGGTGAGGCCCCACATGTCGGCGCCGGTGAGCGGCTTCGGCATGAAGGTAAGATCGGAGACCGGCTGCGTCGGCGATGTGTGGTCGCCCTCGATGGCGCCGCCGGGCGCCGACACTTCGTTGACCGCAATGACCGGCTCGCCGGTGCGCCGGTCGAGCACATAGAGGTCGCCCTGCTTGGTCGGCCCGACCAGCGCCGGCACCACGGTGCCGTCGGCTTTGGTGATGTCGATCAGGCTCGGCTGCGCCGGCACGTCCATGTCCCAGAGGTCGTGGTGTACGGTCTGCCGCACCCAGCGCAATTGCCCGGTGTTGAGGTCGAGCGCGGTGATCGACGACGAGAACTTCTCGACATTGGCGCTGCGCCCCGCGCCGAGCTGATCCGGCGTCTGGTTGCCGAGCGGCACGTAGAGCAGGCCGAGCTTCTCGTCGGCGCTCGGCGTCGACCACATGTTGGGCGAATTGGCGGTGTAGGTCTGGCCGGCCGCCAGCGGCGTCGTCTGGTCCGGATTGCCGGAATCCCAGTTCCACACCAGTGCGCCGGTGGCGGCGTCGTAGGCGCGGATGACGCCGGACGGCTCCTGCGTCGAATAATTGTCGTTGACCGCGCCGCCGACGATGATCTTGCCGCCCGATATCAGCGGTGCCGAGGTCGAGTAATAATAGCCCGACTTCGGATAGGGCATGTTGGTCAGGAGGTTCAGCGTGCCGCCCTCGGCGAAGGCCGGGCAGACCTGCCCGTTGGCGGCGTCGAGCGCGATCAGCCGCGCATCCGAGGTCGGCAGGTAGACGCGGGTCGCGCAGGGCTGCCCGGCGGCGATTGCCGTATCGGCATAATAGGACACGCCGCGGCAGGTCTGGTGCTGGCGGTCCTTGTCGAGCTTGATCTTGGGATCGTAGCGCCATTTCTCCTTGCCGCTCGCCGCGTCGATGGCGATGGCGAAATTGTGCGGCGTGCAGATGTAGAGCGTGTCGCCGATCTTCAGCGGCGTCACCTGGTAGGTGGTCTCACCGACGTCGTCCGGTCCCTTCACGTCGCCGGTGCGGTAGGTCCAGGCCGGCTGTAGCTTGGCGACATTGTCCGGCGTGATCTGGTCGAGCGGCGAATAGCGCTGGCCGAACTGCGTGCGGCCGTAATAGTGCCACTCGCCGGCCGGCACATCGTTACCGAGATTGGCGTTGGCGATCACCTTGTCGGTGGGGAGTTCGCCGGCGATGTCCTTCGGATCGGCTGTCATCGAATAACCGGCGACGGCAAGCGATGCGAGCACGGCAAGGATCATCGGCGCGCGCGCGTCAGGGCCGACAAGACCCCGCCTCGCCCACGGCGTCAGCAGCCACAGCGCCACCAGCACGATGATGCCGCCGCGGGGCCCAAGTTCCCACCAGTCGAAGCCGATTTCCCAGACGGCCCAGGCCAGCGTGCCGAACACGATCGCCGCGTAGAGCCACAGCGCGGTGGACCGGCGTCGGTAGAGCAGCCAGGCGGCGATCAGGAAGGCGAGACCGGTGATGATGTAATACCAGCTGCCGCCCAGCATCGCGAGACGGATACCACCGCCGCCGAGCGCCAGACCGATGAGCAAGAGAATGAGGGAGGTGATGGTGACAGCCAAGATGATACTCCTTCGACTGTTGCGCGCTCTCGCGGCGCGGCCATGGGCAACCCGGCGTTACCTTCCTGCCCCTGGACACAACTTTCTCCTGCCTGCCGCGCCTGTCAAGTTGGCCACACGCCAAGGTGGCAATCCATCTTGCCTGTATCGGGGTTTTCCAGCAGTCTGCCTCGGATCATCTCGCCTCTGGAGCAAGCAAAATGACGTCATTCGTTCCGCCGCTGACGCGATTGGCGCTTGCCCTCTGCTGCCTTGTCTCTCTCAGCGTGGCCGCGCCGGCGCAGACGCTTCGTGAGATCAACAAGGCGAACGGCTTTCACGAGATGCTGACGGGTATTGGTCCGGGTTTCAGCGCAGCCGTGAAATCGGCACCGGAAGCGCCGCCTCAAAAGGTCCAGGACGCGCTGGCAGTGGCCATGGAAGGGGCGTTTGACGCAAACAAGATGGAGGCAGCCATCGAATCGCGAATGGCGGACAAGCTGTCGGCCAAAGACCTGTCCGACCTGACCTCATTCTATGCATCGCCGCTCGGCAAACAGGTCACGGCGCTGGAAATCCAGGCCTCCACCCCGCAAGAGAGGGAACGCAAGAAGATCGAAGGCCCTAGAATCCTCGGCGACCTTCGGTCCAGGGATCCGGCCCGGCTCGACCTCTACAAGAAGCTGGTCGACGATCTCAATGCCGTCGACACCGGAGAAGCCGTCGCCTTGAACATGGGCTATACGATGCTTTCCGAGATGCTGGGAGCGGCCGGAAAGGCTCTGCCCGACGACCAGATCATGGCCCTGCTGCGTCAGCGATCCGAAGGGCTTCGCCGAGACATCGAAAAGGATGTCATGGACTCCGTAGCCTATATTTACCGGGATCTGCCGCTTGACGATCTCAAACTTTATGAGGCTTTCCTGGCGTCACCCGCCGGCAGCCGCTATTACGACCAGATGCAGGTCGCCCTCGGCGCGGTGATGACCGATGAGGCGCGCTCGTTCGGACATCGGTTTTTCGTCGCCCTCGGCTACCGCAAGGCCTGAACCGCGATATCAGGCACTTTACCGGAACAAAACGTAGACACTTCTGGTCTTTCGCTCCCGAATCACTACATTCGGGGCAATGTCCGGCTTTTCCGAAGACATGCCCTTTTTCGACGAACCCAATGCGCGGCCCTCGGCCCCGTCGGGCATTGCCGCGCGCGCCATGGCTGCCCGCAGCGGCCACAACAACGCACCCGACTATCTCAAGGGCCTCAACCCGGAACAGCGGCTAGCTGTTGAAACAACGGAAGGTCCGGTTCTGGTGCTGGCCGGCGCCGGCACCGGCAAGACCCGGGTGCTGACCACCCGCATCGCCCACATCCTCGCCACCGGCAAGGCCTTCCCGTCGCAGATCCTGGCAGTGACCTTCACCAACAAGGCCGCGCGCGAGATGAAGACCCGCATCGGCGTCCTGATCGGCGAAGGCAATGTCGAGGGCATGCCATGGCTCGGCACCTTCCACTCGATTGGAGTGAAGCTGCTTCGCAGACATGCCGAACTCGCCGGCTTGAGATCCGATTTCACCATCCTCGACACCGACGATGTCGTGAGGCTGATCAAGCAGCTGATCCAGGCCGAAGGGCTCGACGACAAGCGCTGGCCGGCCAAGCAGTTCGCCCAGATGATCGACGGCTGGAAGAACAAGGGGCAAGGTCCGGCCGACATCGCCGAGGGCGATGCCCGCGCCTTCGCCAACGGCAAGGGCCGTGAACTCTACAAGGCCTATCAGGAGCGGCTGAAGACGCTGAACGCCTGCGACTTCGGCGACCTTCTGTGCCACCCGATCCGCATCTTCCGCGACAATCCGGATGTGCTGAAGGAATACCACAAGCGCTTCAAATACATCCTCGTCGACGAGTATCAGGACACCAACACCGCCCAGTACATGTGGCTGCGGCTGTTGGCGCAAAGGCCAAGTGCGCCACAACCGCCAAGTGAGCCACAACCGCCAAGAAGTGGCGCTCCAGGTGGCCTCGTTCCAAATCCTAGCCCGTCCAGGACTCCTGATCGAACTGAGCCGGGCAGCTACAAACCTGCGGCCTCAAAAGATGATCCTTCAGAAGAAGATAACTACGTTAGACCAAACACCTCCTACGGCCGGGATGTTCTGGCCGAAGGCCGCAAGCCCGACCGGGCGTCCGAGCCGTTGCGAGGCCCGCGCGGAGGGCCCGCGCCGGCAGGCGCGGAACAGCCCGTGAGCGGAAACAAAGTCAACATCTGCTGCGTCGGCGACGACGACCAGTCGATCTATGGCTGGCGCGGCGCCGAGATCGACAACATCCTGCGCTTCGACAAGGATTTTCCGGGCGCCACCATCATCCGCCTGGAGCGCAACTACCGCTCGACCGCACACATCCTTGGCGCTGCTTCCCACCTCATCGCCCACAATGAGGGCCGCTTCGGCAAGACGCTGTTCACCGACCGCAACGATCCCGAGGATGGCAAGGTGCATGTCCACGCCGCCTGGGATTCCGAGGAGGAAGCCCGCGCCGTCGGCGAAACCATCGAGACCTACCAGCGGCAAAAGCACAATCTCAACGACATGGCGATCCTGGTCCGCGCCTCCTTCCAGATGCGCGAGTTCGAGGACCGCTTCGTCACGCTCGGCCTCAACTACCGCGTCATCGGCGGCCCGCGCTTCTACGAGCGCATGGAAATCCGCGATGCGCTCGCCTTTTTCCGCGTCGTCGCGCAAGGCGCCGACGACCTCGCCTTCGAGCGCATCGTCAATGTGCCCAAGCGCGGGCTGGGTGAAGCCACCATCCGCCAGATCCACGACACGGCCCGTGCGCTGCGCATCCCGATGCTGGAGGCCGCCGCCAAGCTGGCCGAAAGCGACGAGTTGAAGCCGAAGCCGCGCGCCGCCTTGCGCGAAGTGGCGGCCAATTTCGAACGCTGGCAGAAGGCGCTGGAAACCACGCCGCACACCGAACTCGCCGAGACCATTCTCGAAGAGAGCGGCTACACCGACATGTGGAAGAACGACCGCTCGGTCGAAGCGCCCGGCCGGCTGGAGAACCTGAAAGAGCTGATCCGCTCGATGGAGGAGTACGAGTCGCTGCGCTCCTTCCTCGAGCATGTCGCACTCGTCATGGACGCCGAGCAGAATGCCGGGCTCGACGCCGTCAGCATCATGACGCTGCATTCGGCCAAGGGCCTCGAATTCGAGACGGTCTTCCTGCCCGGCTGGGAGGAAGGCCTGTTCCCGCATCAGCGCGCGCTCGATGAAGGCGGCCGCTCCGGGCTGGAGGAAGAGCGCCGCCTGGCCTATGTCGGCCTGACGCGGGCCAAGAAGAACCTGCATCTGTGGTTCGTCTCCAACCGCCGCATCCATGGCCTATGGCAGTCGACCATCCCGTCGCGTTTTCTCGACGAATTGCCGGAAGCCCATGTCGAGGTCGCCGAAAGCGGCAACTCCTATGGCGGCTACGGCAATTCCTATGGCGGCGGTTCTTTTGCCTCCGGCCGCGGCGGCCAGGGCGCAGGACGACAGAACCCCTATGGCGCCTCGCGCTTCGACAATGTCGGCGCCGACACCGAAAAGTCAGGCGCCTTCTCCAACACCTATGCGACGCCAGGCTGGCAGCGCGCGCAGGCCAACCGCACCGAGGCGACCGACCGCAACTGGGGCTCGCGCTCCGGCCATCAGGTCGAGCGCATCGGCTATGGCGAGACGGACAGCGGCTACGGCGCCGGCCGCACCTCGGTCAAGGGCCGCACCATCGACGGCGAACTGGTTGCCAAATCCGTCGCCGACAAGCCGTCCGCCTTCAACGTCGGCGACCGCGTCTTCCACCAGAAATTCGGCAACGGCAACATATCAGCCATCGAAGGCAACAAGCTCACCATCGACTTCGACAAGGCCGGCCAGAAACGCGTGCTGGACGGGTTCGTCGCGGCGGTGTGAAACCCACTTTTGTCCTACAAGCGACCGCCTTGTGTATACGTCTACTCTGACGATACGATCATCACTTCAACATCCGACATATCCAGTAGTGGGATCATTTCTCTGACGGAAGCCCCCCACCTTCGTCATCCACGGGCGGAGCAGGAGCGAAGCGACGTCGCGGAGACCCGAGGATCCATGCCGCGACCTTCGCCCAGGAATGCAGCGGAGCAGAATTCTGCACCGGAGCGGTACTTTTAAGTCGCGGCATGGATCCTCGGGTCTGCGCTGCGTCGCTACGCTCCTTGCTTCGCCCGTGGATGACGAAACGATGGGCGTCTGCGCCAATCGTCAAGGCACGCGGTCCGCCAACGAAAAACCCCTCACCGATACCGCGCCTGGTTCCATTTATGTCCCAGCAGCGACAGGATGATGATCAGCCCGTTGAAGAACTGCACATAGAAGCCGCTCAACCCTGCCGCGACGACGCCAGTCTGGATGAAGGACACGGTGACGGCGCCGATCGCGCCGCCCACCACCGTGCCGATGCCGCCCCAGGTCGGCGTGCCGCCGACGAACACCGAGGCCAGCACCGGCAGGAGATAGCCGTCGCCGGCGGTCGGCCACCAGGTGAAGTTGATCATCACCGAGAAGGTGCCGGCGATCGCGGCACCAATGCCGACGAAGACGAACACTTTCACCCGCACGCGCTTGACGTCGATGCCCATCTGCTGGGCGCTGTCGGGGTTGTCGCCGACCACCCTGACCTGCGCGCCGAAGCGGTGGCGGTTGTAGAGCATCGCCGACAGCACGACGAAGGCGATGGCCCAGAAAATCTGCACCGGGATGCCCAGGAGCTGGCTGGAGAAGATCGTGTAGGCCCAGCTGTCGCTGAGGCCGGTCAGCGCCATCGACTTGCCTTCGTTGATGATCTGGATCAGGCCGCGCAGCAGGAAATTCATGCCGAGCGTGGCGATCAGCGACGACAGCCCGCCATAGACGACCAGCGACCCGACCAGGAAGCCGAGCAGCATGCCGGTGATGAGCGCCGCGACGATGCCGAGGAACGGATCGTAGCCGGCCTGCACCACCAGCGCGAACACCCAGGAGGCAAAACCCATCGTCGCCGGAAACGATAGGTCGATCTCGCCGCAGGTGACGACGAAGACCAGCGGCACCACCACGAACAGCGCAACGGGGAGCGTGGTCAGCACCGAGCGGTAGAGATACCAGGTGGTGAAGACGGTCGGGTTGGCGATCAGGAACACCGCCATCATGACGATGAACACGCCGAGCGTGCCAAGCGAAGCGCGGTTGTCGAGGACGAAGCCGCGCATCCAGTGATCGGATGGGTGCTTCCACTCCTTCTGGGGGCTGGGGCGGGGAATGCCGGCGGACGGCTCGTGCAGATCCGGTTCCATGGTCTTGCTCATCGTGCTCTGTGCTCCGCGTCGCCGGCGTCATGCAGCCCAGCCAATCCGCCCGGATGCGCGACGTCTTCCATGAAGTTGATGAGATCCTCGGCCGACTTGACCTCCGTGCGATCGGCGGTCAGCGCCACCTTGCCGCGGTCCATCACCACGAAGCGGTCGGCAATGTCGAAGACATGGTGGATGTTGTGGCCGATGAACAGGATCGAGCGGCCGCTCGCCCGCACCTGGCGCACGAAGTGGAAGACCTTGGCGGTCTCGGTCAGCGACAGCGCGGTCGTCGGTTCGTCGAGGACGATCAGCTCTGCCTGCTTGTAGATGGCGCGCGCGATCGCCACGCCCTGGCGCTCGCCGCCCGACAACTGGCCGACGATCGACTGCGGCGTGAACACTTTCGAGGTGAAGCCGATCTCGCGCATCAGCCGGCTCGCCTCCTCGATCTCCTTGTTAACCCTGAGAAAGCCCATGAAGCCGGTCAGTTCGCGGCCCATGAAGATGTTGCGCACGATGGTCTGCTGCACGGCCAGCGCCCGATCCTGAAACACCGTCTCGATGCCGGCATCGCGCGAGCGTGCCGCACTCCAGCCGGTCACCGGCTTGCCGCGCACCAGGATCTCGCCGCTGGTCGGCTTGACCACGCCGGACAGGATCTTGATCAGCGTCGACTTGCCGGCGCCATTGTCGCCGATCAGGCCGACCACCTCGCCGCGGTCGACGCTGAGATTGACCCTGCCCAGCGCATAGACCTGACCGTAGGATTTGCTGATGTCGCGCAGTTCGATGATGCGTTCGACCATGGCGATCCTCGCTAGAGCAATTCCAGGAAAGTTTCGGCTGCCGGCCGGTCTCCCGGCCGGCAAGGCTCACATGATCAGCGCAGCGCCTGCTTGGCGAGCTCGGCGACGATCTCGTAATTCTCAGGCGTGACGAAGCCGGCGCCGGTGTCGACATTCATCGGCGCCAGGCCCAACACCACCTGCTGGCAGAGGCTGAGGATCGGCAGATAGCCCTGCAGGAAAGGCTGCTGGTCGGCCGTCAGCTGCACCCAGCCCCCCTTGAAACCCTCGACGATCTGCGGGCTGGTGTCGAAGCCGAAGTTGAAGATCTCACCCGCCTTGCGTCCGGCCGCCTGCATGTAGGTGGGGACGTTGCCGAGCATCTGCCCGCCGGGATACCCGACCGCCTTGACATCGGGGTTGTTGAGCAGTGCCGCGGTGATCACGGGGATCGCAAGGTTGGGATCGGACGCCCATTCGCCGCTCGGCGGCGAGGACAGCTGGATGACCTCGACGCCGGCCTCCTTCAGCGCCGCCACCGTGCCGCGCTCGCGTGCGCCGCGGGCCTCGTTCTCGAACGGGCCGATCATGATCGCCTTGTCGCCGGCCTTGAGCTTGCCGAGCTTGAACGCCTCGGCGCCGAGCGCGCGGCCTTGTTGCTCCTGCTGGGCGCCGACATAGCCGCCGCCGAACGCTTCCACCACCTTCGGCACCGGCACGTTCTGGTACATCATCTTGATGCCGTCCTTGTGCGCCTGTTCGGCCAGCGGCATGATCGACGCGTCGCCGGGATGGCCCATCATGGCGATGCCGTTGGGCTTGACCGCGACCGCCTCTCGCAACTGCTGCACCATCTTTTCAACGTCCCACTGGGAGAAGATGTAGTCGACCTTCGGTCCGAGATCGGCCGCCGCCTGCTTGGCGCCATTGTAGACGATGGTGCCGAAGGCGTCGCCCTCGGCGCCGCCGACGAAGAAGCGGATGTGGACGTCCTTGCACCACTGGGCGTCGAGCGCCTGCGCGGGCAAGGTGGAGATCGCAGCGGCAAGCGCCGTGGCGGCAGCCAAGACGGTCGAGCGCAGAAGTGTCGTTCTGATCGCGATGCTCATGCACGTTCCTCCCATTGTTTCCCTCGTCAGCCGAGGGGCTTTCTGACGATAGCTTCGGCAGTACCACTTGACGGCCGGCTCCTCCCGCCGGCCGATCCTCACACCGGGTTAGGCAGGTAGCTGGCGCCTCCCCGGCATTGCTTCAGATACTCCAGGGCCCTTGCCTGCCCTGTGATCTCGAGGTCGCCGCGATAGACCGGGTCGTGCCAGCCCTCGATGTCGATGGCGCCCTTGTACCCGGCCAGCCGCAACTCGCTGATCACCCGCGTCCAGTCGCTGTCGCCAAAACCCGGCGTGCGCATCTGCACGAAGGGCAGCCGGCCGAACACGCCGTGTTCGCGGATGACATCCCAGCGCACAGTCGCGTCCTTGCCGTGGACATGGAAGATGCGCGGCGCCCATTTGCGGATCTGCGGCATCGGGTCGATCAGATAGACCAACTGGTGGCAGGGTTCCCATTCCAGCCCGAGATTGTCGTCGGGCAATTCGTTGAACATCAGCTCCCAGGCGTCCGGATTGTGGGCGATGTTCCAGTCGCCGGCAGCCCAGTTGCCGTCCATGGCGCAATTCTCGAAGGCGATGCGCACGCCCTTGTCGGCGGCGCGTTTGGCCAGCGGACCCCAGACCTCGCGGAAGCGCGGCAGGCTTTCCGTCAGCTTCTTGCCGCGAAGGCGGCCGGTGAAACCGCTGACCATCGAGGTGCCGAACAGATGCGCGTTGTCGATGACGGTTTCCCAGGCCTGGAGCACGCCACGATCAACCTCGCCGCTCTCCAGCGGATTGCCGAACACGCCGAGCGAGGACACCGTGACATCGGCATCGCCGATCGCCTCGCGAATCTGGCCGGCGAGCCGCGGCAAATCCTTGCCGCCCAGCGTCTGCCAGAAGAACGGCTGGATGCTCTCGAAGCCGAGCGGCAGGATCTGTTTGATGTAGGCCGCCGGATCATCGAGATTGGCCCGCACCATGGTGCCGATCCGGATGTCGAGAAGCGGGTTCGGCATCATTGTGCTTCCTCTGTGATGGCCACGCGTCGGCCAGTCTCGGCGCTCTCGATGGCGCCGAAAACCATGGCCAGGCTTTTGATGTTGTCGGCGCCGCGCGTCTCCGGTTCGGTGCCGGTCTCGATGGCGCGGATGAAATCCTGGATGATGCCGAGATGGCCGCCGATGCGGTCGGCGGGAGCGAGTGGCGGCACTTCGATTGCCTGGGTTTTGTCGAGCAAGCCGTCACGGCCCGGCACCACCACTTCCGCCTTCAGCCCGTCATGGCCATCCCAAATGAGGCTGCCGCACTCGGCGACGATGCGCCAGCTGCTTTCCCAACTGGTGCGGAAGCCGGCGGCACACCAACTGCCGGCATAGGTGAAGACCTTGCCGCCGCCGAGGTCGAAGACGGCGCTGGCCGATGATCCCTGCCGGTACCAGGAATTGGCCGGCTCCCATTCCTGGCAATAGACGCCGGACGGCTCGCCATTCATCATGTAGCGGGCGGCGTCGAAGGTGTGGATCGCCATGTCGAGCAGCAGGACATGGGCCATCTCCTCGCGAAAGCCGCCGAAATGCGGCGCGACGAAGAAGTCGGCATGGATGCTGGTCGGCGCGCCAATGGCGCCGGAAGAAAGAAAGCGCCTGATGCGCCTGACATTGGCGACATAGCGGCGGTTCTGGACGACGGCATGAATGCGTCCGGCGCGGCGGGCAGCTTCGACGATCGCGCGCGCATTCTCCGGGCTGTCGGCGAGCGGCTTTTCCGTCAAGAGATGGCAATGATGCGCAAAGGCGGACAGCGCGACTTCTCGCCGGGCGGCGGGAACCACCACATCGAACACGGCATCGGGCCTGGTCTGGTCAAGCATGGCGTCGAGACTGGTGCCGATGACGGCATTGGTGAGGTCGTATTCTTGCGCCCTCGCCCGTGCCCTGTCGGCGTCGAGATCGACAAGGCCGGCAATGGCGAGCCCGTCGATTTGCCGCGCGGCATCGAGCCAAGCCTTGCTCATCGCTCCGCAGCCGACCAGGACGACATTGATCATCCAGCGCTCCTCCTCCGCTCGGTCCCTCCAGACCGATCGCCACGGCATTCACGGCAAGACCGTAAACGTTTTTCCGTAAACGTTTACGAGAACACACCCGAAGGCGTAGAATGTCAATCGGCCGCTCGCGAAAATCGCCTTGTCGCCTTGGCCTGAGCGGCCACCGGTGCTAGCCAAACAAGGGGGAGAACAGTCACTTGGCGTCCAGCATTCACGACCTTGCCCGTCACCTGAACATTTCCATCGGCACCGTGTCTCGGGCGCTGAACGGCCGCGCCGACGTCAATGCCGACACGCGCCAGCGCGTGCTCGAGGCGGCCAGGACGCTCAACTATTCACCCAACCAGTCCGGCCGCAGTCTGCGGCAGGGCGCCACCCATTCGATCGCTTTCATGCTGCAGCCGCATCCGGGCGACCAGCAATATGGCGAACCGTTCTTCATTCCGTTCCTGACCGGTCTGCAGGCGCGGCTCGCCGACGATGGCCTGGATCTGATGGTCGTCATGGGCGAGCCCGGCCAATATCAGCAGGAGAGGCTGCGCCGTGTGGTTGAGACGCGCCGGGCCGACGCGGTCGTGTTGGCAAATACACGGCGGGAAGACGATCGGATCGACTATCTCAGCAAGGCCGGCTTTCCCTTTGCCACGCTTGGCCGAAGTCAATCCGGCGGCGATACCTATCCTTCGCTCGATATCGATTTTGAGAAGGCGGGGGATGAAGCCGTCGACCGGCTGGTCGCGCGCGGCCACCGCCGCATCGCCGCTGTTCGCCCGTCGCTCGACCTCAACTTCGGCTACCTGTTCCTGGACGGCTATCGCAAGGCGCTGGAGCGGCACAGCATTGAAGTCGACCCCGGCCTGATCGCCGACGGCTTCATCAACGAGGCCGGCGGCTATCAGGTGACGGCGGACGTAATGCACTCCAAGGATCGGCCCACCGCCATCATCTTCAACAACGACGCCATGGCGCTCGGCGGCTGCAAGGCGCTGGCCGAGATGGGCATCCGGCCCGGCCATGATATCGCAGTGATCGTCATCGTCGATACGCCGCTCTGCCGCTATTTCTCCCCGGCGCTGACCGCCTTCCGTCCGGCGCTGGAGCCGATGGGAAGGCGACTGGCCGAAATGCTGCTGGCCTCGCTACCGGCCTTCGCCGGCCCCGAAGGCCCGCGCATCATCCGCGAGGTCTGGCCGCTGGAACTGGTGGCGCGCGACAGCGATTGATGGTGGGCGAAGCCGGCAACGGCGCTCAATCCACCTTCTTCTCGCCCCTCTCGCCGGCCTTGACGATATCGCCCGTGGTGAACAGGATTTCCTTCAGTTCCGCCCGCCAGTCCTTCTTCTGGCGCAGCAGGAATTCGAGATCCATGCCGAAATGCTTGAACTCCTCGCCTTGCGCATTCTTCATGATGGCGCGGGCCTGCGGGTCCTTCTCCACCGACATGCGCTGTTCGTACCAGCCGATTGCTTCCGCCTCCTCGATCAGCGAGGTGATCATGCGGGCAAAGGTCCGTACCTTCTGCGTCAGCTCTTCAGGCGGTTCGTGATACTGGTCGAATCCCATGTCGTCCTCCGTTGGCCATTCCCATGAATGCCCGGGGATGCCGCCGGTTCCGCATCATCGCTGTAATTCCGCCAGTGCTCACGAAACCGGCGCCGCTCCGCCCTCTGCGGTGCGTCGCGCAATGAACTCGTCGAGGACGCCTGATGTGGCGACGGCCGCAGCCGGCGGCACGAAATCGGCCAGCGCCCGTCTCCAGACGCCGGTGGCGCGCTCGCTCGCCGTCTTCGAACCGCTCTGCGTCCAGTTGCCGAAATTCGACCAGTCGGCCACCAGCGGCTCGTAGAAGGCGGTGCGGTAGCGCGCCATGGTGTGGCCGGCCGCGAAGAAATGGCCGCCCGGCTGCACCTCGGCGATCGCCTCGAAGCCGATGGAATCATCGTCGCCGGGTGTTGCGGCGCACAGTTCCGCCACCGTCTGCAAAGCCTCGATGTCGGTGACCAGTTTCTCGAAGGAGACGCTGAGACCACCTTCCAGCCAGCCGGCGGCATGGATGCACATCGTCGCCCCGGCCAGCACCGAGCCCCACAGCGCGAACTGCGTCTCGTGCGCGGCCTGCGCGTCCGAGATGTTGGCCGCACTGCCGCCGCCGGACCGCCACGGCAGTCCGGTGAAGCGCGCCAGCTGGCCGGCGCCCAGCGTCGCCTTGACATGCTCGGGCGTGCCGAAGGCGGGCGCACCCGACTTCATGTCGACATTGGAGGAGAATGAGCCGTAGACCACCGGCGCACGCGGCCGCACGATCTGCGCCAACGTCAGTCCGGCCAGCGCCTCGGCATGCTGCAGCGTCAGCGCGCCGGCCACCGTGATCGGAGCCATCGCGCCCGCCAGGCAGAACGGCGTGATGACGGAGATTTGGCCCGCGCGGGCGAAATCGATGATGCCTTGCGCCATCGGAATGTCGAGCTGGCGCGGCGAGTTGGTGTTGATGACGGTGTAGCAATGTGCGCCCGCCAGAAACTCGTCCTCCGACAGGCCGCGCGCCAGTCGCAGCATCTCAAAACCGTCCTCGACCTGCGGCGTGCCGCGCGCGAAGACGAACGGAAGCTTGTCGGACAGCGTCAGCTGCGCGCGGTTGACGGCATAGTGGCGGAAACGGTTGTCGACATCCTGCGGCTCGATGCAGGGCCCCAGCATATGCAGCACGTCGAAATGCTGCACTAGCCGCATCAGGTCCTCGAAATCGGCCAGCGTTCCCGGCCGCCGGCCGCGCTCGAGATCGGTGACGTTCGGCGCCCCGCACCCGGCCAGGAAGGTCATCGAGCCGAGTTCGAGCGTCAAATCTCGGGCGCGGGACCCGGCATGGGCGTGGATCGACTTCGGCGCCGAGGCGAGTGCTGCGGTTACCATGTCACGGCCGATGCGCACCATGTCTGTGTCGGGGTCGACTAGGGCGCCTGCATTGGCGAAATACTCACGCGCCTGCGGCAGCAGGACCTTGATGCCGAGCTCTTCCAGCACGCGCAGAGCCGTGTCGTGGATGGCGGCGACCTGATCGTCCGAAAAAATCGGCTGCGGCAGGAACGGGTTCTTCAGCGACCGGTAATTGGGCCGGCGGCTGCTTTCGCTGCCGGCCTCGCCCGTGCGTCCACGCCGGCGCTCGCGCCTGCTGTCCCGTGCCGCGTCATCGACCATCAGAAATCCTCCTCATTGCCGCATCGCCTTGCCCAGGGGATCGTAGGGTGAAGCCGCGATGACACGCGCCGGCCGCTCCTCACCCACGACATGCACCGAGAGCGCGGTGCCCTCGCCTGCGAAATCGCGGTCGACAAGCGCCAGCGCCAGGCTCTTGCCAGCCGTATAGCCATAGCCGCCCGAAGTGACGAAGCCGACGCGCCGGCCTTGGTGCCAGACCGGTTCGAAACCGCTGGCGTCGGCGTCGAGCACATCGATTTCCAGGGTCACCAGGCATTGGCCGCTGCCGGCATCCCGCTCCTTCAGCGCCGCTTCGCGGCCGATGAAATCACCCTTGCCGAAAGTGATGAAGCGGTCGAGACCGGTCAGGCCGGGCGTATAGCCTTGCGTGAATTCGCGCGACCAGATGCCGAAGCTTTTTTCCAGCCGCAATGCGTTGAGCGCATAGTAGCCGATTTCGGCCAAGCCGAGATCCTCGCCGGCGGCCAGCAGGGTTTCGCGCAGAGTGGCATGCATGGTGGCGGGGCAATTGATTTCGAAGCCGAGTTCGCCTGATATCGACAGCCGCGCCACACGTGCCTGCACCATGCCGATGTCGAAAGCGCCGCAGGCCATGAATGGCAATGCCGCGCCGGACACGTCCTGATGCGTCGTGCGCTCCAGGATCTTGCGTGCATTCGGCCCGGTCAGCAGGAAGCCGCTCATCGTGTCGGACAGGTCGGCGACGGTGACGCCCTGCGCCGCATGGCTCTCGAACCAGCGCATGTGGAATTCTCTGAGATAATAGGAGCCCATCAGCCAATAGGCGCCGCCGCCCCAGTTGAAGACGGTCAGGTCGCCCTTCAGCCGTCCGTCATGGCCGAGCATCGGCGCCAACCTCGCCTGTCCTGCTTTCGGCAGCTTGCAGGCGAGCAGCCGGTCGAGCCACGCTTCAGCGCCAGGCCCCGAGACCGCATAGCGCGAATAGGCCGAGATATCGACGAGACCGGCGGCGCGCCGCACCTGCAGCGCCTCGTCGCCGACAATGTCGAAGGCGTTGGAGCGGCGCAGCGTCGTGTTCTCGCGAAAACCCATCGGCGCGAAATAGGCCGGGATTTCCAGGCCCCAGAACGCCGTCCATTCGCATCCCGCCGCGCTCATCCCGTCATAGGCGCCGGGGCGTTTGAGCGGCCGGCCGGCCGGCAGCCGCTCATTGGGAAAGGTCATGACGAAGCGGCGCGAATAGAACTGGCGCGTCGTCTGCCTGAGATATTCCCGGTTGGCGGCGAAAGCACCGTAGCGAGCGATGTCCATGCCGAATATGTCGGCCTGCGGCTCGCCATAAATCATCCACTCAGCCAGCGACTTGCCGACGCCGCCGCCCTGGCTGAAGCCGGCCATGACGCCGCAGGCGACCCAGTAGTTCTTCAGGCCGCGCACCGGCCCGACGATCGGATTGCCGTCCGGCGTGAAGGTGAAGGCGCCGTTGACCCATTTGCGGATACCGGCCGTCGCCAGGCAAGGGAAGCGCTCATGCGCCTTGGCGAGTTCCGGGCTGATGCGGTCGATGTCTTCCGGGATCAGCTCGATGCCGTAATCCCACGGCGCGCCGTCCATGTTCCAGTGCTTGGGGTTCTGCTCGTAGACGCCAAGCAGCACGCCCTTGCGCTCCTGTCGCAGATACGAAAACCCGTCGAGATCGACGGCGATGCCGATCTCCCGGTCAAGTGCTGCGATCTCCGGAATGTCCTCGGTGATGAAATAGTGGTGCTCCATCGGCGTCACCGGCAGGTCGATGCCGGCCATGCGGCCGAGCTGCTTTGCCCACAGCCCGCCGGCATTGACGACATGCTCGGCGATGATGGTGCCCTGCTCCGTGACGACATCCCAGCGCCCGTCGGCACGCGCCCTCAGCTCGATGACCCGGTTGCGCAGGATGATGTCGGCGCCGCGCTTCTTCGCAGCACCCGCATAGGCGTGCGTCGTGCCGTACGGGTCGAGATGACCTTCGTTGGAATCATGCAGGCCGCCGAGAACGCCGGTGACGTCGACGATCGGACAGATCGCCTTGATCTCGTGAGGCGTAACCAGCCGCGCGGTCTCGATGCCGACCGACTGAAAACACCGCCCAGGCCGATTTCAGCCACTCCCAGCGCGCGGGATCGCTGGCGATGTTGACGCCGCCGGTCATGTGCAGGCCGATATCCTGGCCGGATTCGGCTTCGATCTCACGGTAGAGATTGATGGTGTAGTCCTGCAGCGCGGCCACGTTGGGGTCGGCGTTGAGCGCATGGAAGCCTGCCGCCGCGTGCCAGGTCGAACCAGCCGTCAGTTCGGCACGCTCGATCAGCGCCACATCGCTCCAGCCGAACCGCGTCAAATGGTAAAGCACCGAGGCCCCGACCACGCCACCCCCGATGACGACAGCGCGGTAGTGCGACTTCAAGGCTTCCCCTCCACGGTTAGTCCGAAGGCTGGACCATATACGCACTAGACATAAGTGTCCAGTGCCAGCGCACGCGCGTCTTTTCGTCGACCGGAGTCCGACGGAGTGATCAATTCTTTCCGCCAGGCGCACGTTTTTATCGGCAAGTGAAGAAGACGGCGGGCGTGCACCACGCGCTGTCACGCAAGCATCATGTTCGCGCCGTAGACCGCGTTTCGGGGAGGCGCGCGCGGCATCATCGATGTCGCACCTCTTTCAGCTTTTCGTCCTGCGGCCGCTCCGGCACATCTGTCACAAAGAGGATTGTCCATGAAACACCTGCACCGAACCGCGTCGCTCGGCGTCGCGCTGGCATTGTTCACCGCCTTGACCCCGGCGCTCGCCGACAGCACCGCGACCGTCGGCGGCCTCGTCAACAAGGGCCTGGTCGGCGTCGGCCGCATCCCGGCCGCTCAGCGCGACAAGTTCGGCGAGACGTTCGGCTCGGGCTCCGGCATGTCGATCGACACATCAGGCTGGACGCATGACGCCGCCGGCTACAAGGGTTCGCTCTGGCTGCTGCCGGACCGCGGCTACAATCTCGTCGGCACCACCGACTACCGGCCGCGCCTCAACACGATCGGCATCGAGTTTGCCCCGGTCGCACCGGGTGCGGCACCCGCTGCCGGCCAGGAACAGACGGGCGTTAAGGCAACGCTTGCCGACACCATGCTTCTCACCGACGACAAGGGCGCTGATGCTACCGGCCTCGATCCGCTCAACGGCGTGCGCGCGGCAAGCGGTGACATGCCGGTCCTGCCGCAGGCCGACAATGGCAAGCTGGCGCTCGACAACGAAGCCATCGTGCGGCTGCCCGACGGCTCGATGTTCATCTCCGACGAATACGGCCCGAACATCTACCGGTTCTCCGCCGACGGACATCTGTTGTCGGCGACCCAGCCACCGGCTGCGCTGGTGCCGATGCGCCACGGCGCGCCGAACTTCGCCTCGGACAATCCGGGTCCGGGTGCCGCCGAGCCCGATCCGAAGGATCCCGATACCGGTCGCCAGAACAACCAGGGTCTTGAAGGCATGGCGATGACGCCGGACGGCAGGTTCCTGATCGCCGTGCTGCAGTCGGCAACCAGGCAGGATGGCGGCGATTCCGGCTCGACCCGCCAGAACACCAGGGCGCTGGTCTATGACGCCTCCGACCTCGCCCATCTCAAGCTGGCGCATGAGTATGTCGTGCCGCTGCCGGTGTTCAAGGATGCCAAGGGCAAGACCAAGGTCGCCGCGCAGAGCGAGATCGTGGCGCTCTCCGACAAGACCTTCCTGATGCTGGCGCGCGACAGCGGCAACGGCCAGGGGTTGAAGGGCGACACTTCGCTGGTGCGCCAGATCTTCGTCGTCGACGTCTCGGCCTCGACCGACATCGCCGACGGCGCCTTCGATGCCGCCGACAAGCCGCTGGCGCCCAAGGGCGTGCTCGACCCGTCGGTGACGCCGGCCAAGCTGACGCCGTTCATCGACATCAACGACAGTGCCGAACTCGGCCGCTTTGGCCTGCACAATGGCGCGCCCAACGACAAGAACAACCTGTCGGAGAAGTGGGAGGCGATGTCGGTGGTCAGCGTTCTCGATCCGAAGCTGCCCGACGACTACTTCCTGTTCGTCGCCAACGACAACGACTTCCTCGCCCAGGACGGCTTCCAGGTCGGCGCGCCCTACAAGGCCGAAGACGGCGCCGATGTCGACACCATGTTCCTGGTCTATCAGGTCACGCTGCCGGGGCTCGCCAAGAAGTAACTACGGCACAGGCGGGCGCGCTTGGCGCGTCCGTCTGGGGCCTTTTCCTGGAATTGTTCCAGGCAGGTCGTGACGGCTTACTTCAAGAACTCCACGTCCTTCGGGACACCCGCATCGATCGGCTCGGCGGTCCTGCTCGACACGGCCATGATCTTGCCGGCAGCCGACAGGTTGGGACGCACGAAGACCTGGGCGGGGCCGTTGACCCGGCTGTAGAGGTCGATGATGTCCTGGTTCATGAAGCGGACACAGCCGGACGAAGCGTTCTTGCCGATGGAATCCCACTCCGGCGTGCCGTGCAGACGGTACATCGTGTCCTTGCCGTCGCGGAAGAGATACAGCGCGCGGGCGCCGAGCGGGCTCTGCGGGCCGGGTGGCATGCCGTCCTTGTATTTCGCCAATTCCGGCCGGCGCTGGATCATTTCCGGCGGCGGCGTCCAGACCGGCCACTTCTTCCTCGCCTGAACCATGGCGCTGCCGGTCCATCCGAAACCGGCCTTGCCCAGGCTGACGCCATAACGGATGGCCTTGCCGCCGTCGCGCACCAGATAGAGAAAGTGCTCGGAGACATCGACGACGATCGTGCCGGGTTTCTCTCCGGTCGGGTCGGACACGATCTGGCGCACGAACTTCGGATCGAGCTTGGCGACCGGGATTGCCGGCAGCTGATAGCCCTCATCGACGCGCGCCGCATACATGCTTGCGGTGTCGCCGAAAGCCGGATCGCTCGGTGCTGCCACCGGCGGCGGCGCCACGTCCGTCGTGGTGCACGCCGAAAGAGCCACGGAGGCCGCGCCCAAGGCGGATGCACCGAGGAACGCGCGCCTGCTCAGGCGCTCATAAAACAGCGGAATATCGGACATGAACCCCCCGGTCTATCCAAGATATGTAGGAATGCGGCCCCACGCACCGAGGATCAATATCCCATTCCGGAAGCTTTGAGAACATGATTAGATCAAGGCACGACCTGTTCCGTTGAATCGGCAATCATCGCGGACCGCGACTTGAAACAAACCTTCGCCGAGTTGCCAGCCATGGACGAAAAAATGCCCACGCGCCGGCGCACCGGCGACCTGACCAGCGGGCCGATTCCGCGCACGCTTTTGCTGTTCGCCCTGCCGGTGCTCGGCTCCAACGTGCTGCAGTCGCTCAACGGGTCGATCAACGCCGTCTGGGTCGGCCGGTTCCTCGGCGAATCGGCACTGACCGCCACCTCCAACGCCAACCTCGTCCTGTTCCTGATCCTCGGCACGGTTTTCGGCATCGGCATGGCGGCGACCATCCTGGTGGCGCAGTCGGTCGGCGCCCGCGACCTGCCCGAAGCGCGCCGCATCGTCGGCACCAGCGCCACCTTCTTCTTCCTGGTCTCGATGGTGTTCGCGGTCTGCGGCTGGATCTGGGTCGATGCCATCCTGGGCGCGCTCGGCACACCGGCCGACGCCTTGCCGCTGGCGCGCTCCTATCTGCGCATCATCTTCGTCGCCGTGCCGATGATGAACCTCCTCTCCTTCGTCATGACCGTGCTGCGCGGTGCCGGCGATTCGCGCACGCCGTTCTTCTTCATGGCGCTGGCCGTCGTCCTCGACATCGTCCTCAACCCATTGCTCATCCGTGGCATCGGCCCGTTTCCCGAACTCGGTATCGCGGGCTCCGCCACGTCCACGCTGATCGGCCAGACGGTGAGCGTGATCGCCATCCTCATCGTGCTTTATGTGCGCAAGCATCCGCTGCGGCTGGCCGGCGCCAACCTCGCTTTGCTGCGTCCCGACCCCACCTTGCTGCGCATCGTCGTCTTCAAAGGCGTGCCGATGGGCCTGCAGATGATCGTCATCTCCGTGGCTGCATTGACGGTAATGGGCATGGTCAATTCCTACGGCTCGCAGGTTGCCGCCGCCTACGGGATCGCCGCGCAGCTGTGGACCTACATCCAGATGCCGGCGCTCGCCATCGGTGCTGCGGTCTCCTCGATGGCGGCGCAGAATGTCGGCGCCGGGCGCTGGGACCGGATCGGCCGCATCGCCGCCTCCGGCGTCGGCTTCAACCTGGTCCTGACCGGCGCACTGGTTGCCGTGCTGTCGGTTTTCGACCGTTCGGTGCTGAGCCTGTTCCTGAGCAGCGACAGTGCTGCGATCGACATCGCCGTCCACATCAACGGCGTCGCGTCGTGGTCGTTCATCCTGTTTGGCATCACCATCGTGCTGTTTGCCACGGTGCGCGCTACTGGTGCGGTGATGCCGCCGCTGATCATCCTGGTGATCTCGGTGCTGGTCGTACGCACCGGCTTTGCCTATTTCATGCGCGGCGTCATCGGCGAAGAAGCGCTGTGGTGGAGTTTCCCGGCCGGCTCGATCGCGTCGCTCGTGCTGGCCGCCGCCTATTACCGCTTCGGCCGCTGGCGCACCATGCACATGATCGAGGACAGGCCGGCCGCCGGCGAGCCGCCGGACACCGGGCTCGGTGTGCCGCGCGGACGCGCGCATCTCTCGCCTGAAACGCCGAACGGCTGAGGGTCCAGCCGTTTATCGGCCCTTCAACATCCGCTAAGAGTTTACCGTCTTTCGACAATCCGTTGCGGGCAAAGGCGGGATCCATGGGCAAAGGCAGGGTAGAGGCATTCACCGACGGCGTCGTGGCCATCATCATCACCATCATGGTGCTTGAGCTGAAAGTGCCGCATGGCGAGGATTTCTCCGCCTTGGTGCCGTTGTGGCCGATCTTCTTCTGTTACGTGCTGTCCTTCATCAATGTCGGCATCTACTGGAACAACCTGCACAACATGTTCCACGCCGTGCAGCGGGTCGACGGCCGCGTGCTGTGGGCGAACCTCAATCTGCTGTTCTGGCTGTCGCTGATGCCGGTGACGACGGCCTTCATGGGCGAGAACCACTTTGCGCCGGTGCCGGTCGCCGTCTATGGCGCCGACCTCGCGCTATGCGCCATCGCCTACACCATACTGGCCGCCGCGCTGCATCGCCTGCACGGCAATGACACCGCCTTTGCCAAGGCACTGGGCAACGACCGCAAGGGGAAGCTCTCGCTGGCCGTCTACATCGCAGCCGTCGTGCTGACCTTCGTCAGCCAGTGGATCGGCGTCGCACTTTATGTGCTGGTCGCGATGGTGTGGCTCGTGCCGGATACGCGTTTTGCGCGGGTGATCGATAAGTAGCTGCTTCCCAGCACTACTCTACTTGCGCATCGCTTTCAGTTTTTCCGCCACCGATGCGGCAAGGTCGGCATAGCGCTCCTCCAGCCGTTCCGCGGCCTTGATGATCGAGAAATCATGGCCGAACTTTTCCAGCGCCATGCGCAGTTTCTCGACGAATTCGGCTTGTTTCTCCAAGGCGGAAAAGAGCGTCTTCACCTGCGCTTCGCTGATGTCGGGATTGGCCAGCATCTGCGGCACCTCACGGCCCATCTGGTCGCCGGTGGCGGTTTGCTCCTTCAGAATTGCGACCCAGTCCGTCAATCAGGAAATCTCCATTTGTCCCCGCAAAAGTCTTCTTTTGCCGGGGCAACATGCGCAGCCTCGACCCGAGCGGTCAACCCGGGCCAATGTATGTCGCCCAAAAGTGCGCGGCGGGTTTGGGACGCCGACATGCACAAAAACAGGATCCCGAGCACGCCGCACGGACCTCCCTCAAACGTGACGCGCATTGGGCGGGCAGAGGCTTGCGCAAGCCGGTTCCAGCGCTAAGTTCGGCGCCATCGAAGAAGGAAACCATCGCCCATGATCACCGACGCCGAGATTCAGACCGCCCTGCCCGCGCTTGGCCCCGGCAACGCCGCCGTCATCACCGGTGCCGCCAGCGGCATCGGTCTTGCGGCCGCCAAGCGGTTTGCGATGATGGGCATGAAGATCGTGCTGGCCGACATTGGCGGCGCGCGCCTTGACGACGCCGCGCGTGCCGTCTCTGCGATTGCCGGCGACGATGCCGTGCTTGCCGTCGCCGCCGACGTTTCGAAGGCGAAGGAGGTGGACCGCCTCGCAGAACGGGCGTTCGGCGCCTTCGGCGACGTGTCGCTGTTGATGAACAATGCCGGCGTCGGCGACAACCCCGGAAAGCCCTGGGAAAACCGCGATGCCTGGAAACGGCTGCTGGACATTAATTTCTGGGGTGTCGTGCATGGCGTCGAGGCCTTCACGCCGCGCATGCTGGCCTCGGCCAGGCCGGGCCTGATCGTCAACACCGGCTCCAAGCAAGGCATCACCATGCCGCCAGGCAACCTTGCCTACAATGTCTCCAAGGCCGGGGTGAAGACCTTCACCGAAGGCCTGGCGCATGCGCTGCGCAACGAACCCGGCGCTCATGTCGCCGCGCATCTGCTGATCCCCGGATTCACTTTTACCGGTCTCACTGAGGGCGCGACGGAAAAACCGGCCGGCGCCTGGACCGGCGAACAGGTTGTCGATTTCATGCTGGCATCCCTGGCCAGGGGAGATTTCTATATCCTGTGCCCGGACAATGAGGCTGCGCGGCCGCTGGATGAAAAGCGCATGGCCTGGGCGATCGGCGACATCATCGAGAACCGTCCTGCCCTGTCGCGCTGGCATCCGGACCACAAGGACGCGTTCGCCGCGTTCATGAAGGGCTGATCCTTACGCCGCGTGCTTTTTCGGCCCGCGCTTCTGCGTCACGGCCTTCTTCGCCGCCATGGCGGCGATCTTCTCGTCATGCCGCTTGGCCGCACGCTCGCATTTGTCGCGGATCTCCTCAACTTCGGATTCGGTCAGGTGCTCGATGCCGATGAAGTGGTTGTGACCCTCGCCGACCCGGATCAGTTCGTCGAGCTTGGCCTGGATCGCCGCACCGTCGCGATTCTGGGTGTTCTGGATGAGGAACACCATCAGGAAGGTGATGATGGTCGTGCCCGTATTGATGACGAGCTGCCAGGTGTCCGAAAAGCCGAACAACGGACCGCTCACCGCCCAGACGATGACGATCAGGCAGCAGACGGCAAATGTCAGCGGCAGGCCGGTTATATGGGCGACCCAGTTGGCGATCTTGGTGAAAAGCTTTTCCATGTACCGAAATCCCTCAACGCTGCGACGCGATGAGAAACAACCGGCGACCGTCTCAGGTTCCCGGCGCAAACAAATACAAGCCGCACAATTGAATACACGCATAAAGAGAATACGGCCGAAAACACACTTTACGGGTTCAATGGCACAGTAACCGTGCAGGCAAGAGAGCCTGTTCCTTCCGCTTCACAGCGGTTTACCTCCAGCCCCTTCCGCTGCGCCACCCCCGCATGGCGGAAGGGGTTTCAGTCTGTGGAGCGCGGAGCATGGTTTCGCAAAAGCGCCGCCCGGTTAGCGTCGACGTGTTTGTGGAAGCTCAAACGGCGTCGTTTTCCCAGCGGTCGAGGAAGGCTTCGATCGGCATTGCCCTGCATGTCGGGAACCGCTCTGGCGAGCTTTTCGACCGGCCAATCCCACCAGGCGAGAGCTTCGATCCGCGCCGCAATATCCGCAGCGAAGCGTGGCCGGAGCGCCTTCGCCGGCACGCCTGCGACGATTGCATAGGGCGGCACGTCCTGCGTCACCACTGCGTTGGCGCCGACCACCGCGCCATTGCCGATGGTGATCCCGGGCATGATCACCGCGCCGTGGCCGATCCAGACATCGTGGCCGATGGTCACGGCTTTCGCCTGCCGCCGCTCGCGGAAGGCGGCGTCGACGCCCAGCCAGCGAAAATACTCGTTCGGACGGTAGCTGACCTTGTGCTGGGTCAGCCGCTCGATGGGATGCTCCAGTGCGTTGACGCGGCTGTTGGCGGCGATCGAGCAGAATTTCCCGATCGTCGTGTAGATCGCTTCCGAGTGGCGTTCGAAATAGGAGAAGTCGCCGACCGTGACCTCGCGCAGCACCACCCGCTCGCCGATCGAAGCATAGCGGCCGAGCTTGCACGCCTTCAGCTCCGCGGTCGGGTGGATGCGCGGCTCGGGGTCTTTCGGGACGAGATTTTCAGAACGGTCCATGCGGCGCTTTACTTCAGAGCAATTGCTCCTGCAAGGCAGGAGCAATTGTCCGTGGGGCCAATCAGCACAAAAGACGCCCACCCGCCTATTGCGGCTTGCCTTTGCTCCACACCACGTTCTGGCCGTAGAGCGGCACGGTGGTGACCGACATCTTGGCCGATCCGTTCTGCACCTGGCGCGAATGCGACAGGTAGATCAGCGTCTCGTTGGCCTTGTCGTAGATGCGGTTCACAACCTGCTTCTTCCAGATCAGGCTGATGCCTTGCTTGAACACTTCCTCGCCGCCCTCGCCCATGTCGATATCGCCGATGGTGATCGGACCGGTCTGGCGGCAGGAGATCGAGGAATCGGACGGATCCTCGAACCAGTTCCCCTTGTGCAGGCGATCGATGATGCCGCGATCGAAATAGGAGACGTGGCAGGTCACGCCCTCCACCTTCGGATCCTTGATCGCCTCGACGATGATGTCGTTGCCGAGCCAGTCGACGCCGACCTTGCCGACTTCCTCGGCGGCGGCAGCGCCAGCGCCAAGGACAACGCACGCGGCCAACGCGCCGCCGATCAGTTTTCGCCCAATCCGTCCGTGCCCAATCAGTCCGTGCCCATTCAGTCCGTGCAAGGGAGCCTCCTGCGGTTCGAGTTGCCGGTCACAGGTGGGGCGAGCAGCCTCGCTTTGCAAGCAGATACGTCAACACCACGGCGGTTGCGGCAACGCGGCACTTTGCCTGAGCGGGGCCGAACCGCTAAGACTGTCGCACAGGCGCGGCATTGAGCCGGCGCGACGATTTCTGCAGACGGACTTTTCTGATGATGCGTTCTATCCTGGTCGGCATTCTCGTCCTGATGGCGGCCGGCATTGGCTGGCTGACCTTCGACTGGTACCGCGGCCATTATGGCGGCGAGCCCTTCGGCGCCGCCTTTACCCTGGTCGACCAGAAAGGCGCGCCGATCACCGAGGCTGCATTCAGGGGCCAGCCCAGCGTCGTCTTCTTCGGCTTCACCCATTGTCCCGAGGTCTGCCCGACCACGTTGTTCGAACTGGCCGGCTGGCTGAAGACACTCGGCGACGACGGCAAGAACCTGCACGCCTATTTCGTATCGGTCGATCCGGAGCGCGACACGCCTGAGGTGATGAACGCCTATGTCAGCAATTTCTCCGACCGCATCACCGGCATCACAGGCGATCCGGACAAGGTCCATGCGATGGCCAAGTCGTTCGGCATCTACTGGAAGAAGGTCGACACTGGCGACGGCGACTACACGATGGACCACACCGCCTCGGTACTGCTGCTCAACGCCAAGGGAGACTTTGCCGGCACCATCGCGTATGGCGAAAGTTCGGACACGGCCGTCGCCAAACTGAAGCGGCTGGCGGCGAAAGGCTGATCACCATTTCATGACCCAGACGCGCCTCTACTTCACCACCGGAAAGATCGAGTCCATCAGCATTTTTGCAGCGTTCGAGGCGGCTTTCGAGGATGAAGGCCTGCCGATCGCCGTGCTGGAGGTCGATGAGGATCGCGACATCTATGAAGTGTCGCTCTATACCGATGGCGATGTCGATGCGGTGGAGGCGCAGGTCAAGGACATCCTTGCCGGGCTTTCCCTGTCGAAGCCGATCGAGCGCGAGGCCCTGCCCGACATCGACTGGGTGGCACGCTCGTTGGAGGGGCTGAAGCCGGTGCGCGCCGGCCGTTTCTTCGTCCACGGCGCGCATGACCGCAGGAAGCGCCACAGCGGCGAGCTCGCCATCGAAATCGAGGCCGGCCTCGCCTTCGGCACCGGTCACCACGGCACCACAGCCGGCTGCCTGGAGATGCTGGAAAAGGTGGTGCGGCGCGAACACCCGCGCAACGCGCTCGACCTCGGCACCGGCAGCGCCGTGCTGGCGATTGCCGTCGCCAAGCTCGCGCACATTCCGGTGCTGGCAACCGACATCGATCCGGTGGCAGTACGCGTCGCTGCCGCCAATGCACGGCTCAACCACGTCAAGGCGCTGGTGGAGACCGTGACCGCGCCGGGCTTCCACCACCCGATCTTCGGCAAGCGTGCGCCTTTCGATCTCATCGTCGCCAACATATTGGCGCGGCCGCTGATGCGGCTGGCGCCGCAAATGGCCGGTCACATCGCACTTGGCGGCTCGATCGTGCTGTCGGGTATCCTCGAGCGCCAGCGCGACGCCGTCATCTCAGCCTATGTCGGCCAGAATTTTCGCCACGTGCGCACCTTGCACCGCGAAGGCTGGGTGACGATCCACCTCAAGCATTAGAAGCTGATGCCCAGATTGGCCTTGAAGCCATTATCGAAGGCATCCGGCCCGAACTGTCCTGCATAGGACAGGCCAAGGGTTGCGCTCTGCGCCAGCTGCACGTCGAAGCCGGCTTCGACCAGCATCGCATCCCTGGCTATCGGCACACCGGCGATGGTGAAGTCGCCACCGCCGGCAAAGGCGACGGTTGACAGCGGCGTCACATCGCCGAAAGCGTGGCGCCAGCCGAGCATACCGCGCGCGGTCGCTGCCACGCCACCGATGGTGACTTCGGTGGAAGCCCTGACGCCGAGCGTGGTGAAGGTCGCGTCGGTCGTCGAACTGCTGCTGGTCAGCGCCGCGGCACCACCGCTCTCGGCGAAACCATCGGTGTGCAGATTGACATAGGCGAGACTGGCGAACGGCTCGAAGGCAAACGGACCGGCATCGGTCTTGGTGGCCAGTTCACCGAAGGTCTGCGCGGTCGCGGCGTCGTAGCCGGCCGACAGACTGTCGGTGAAGCCTTGGAACGCGACCGAGCGCGACGTCGAAATCCGATGCCAGGTGTAGGCGGCGCCGGTACGGAAGGCGATGGCACCCCAATTGGTCCCGCCATAGAGGCCGAGATGATAATTGTCGCTGTCGCCCGACGAGTTCCTGTCATCGGCATCGAAGCTGGTGCGGCTGTAGCCGCCGACCATGCCGACCCGCCAGTTGCCGGCTAGGCCGTCGGCGCCGATCAGCAGGCCGCCCGTCGAACGGTCGAAGGCCGCCGCATTACCGTCGCTGTCGGTACCGCCCCAGGAGCCAAAACCCTGCGACCAGATGGCGAAACGGTCCGTGTCGGCGGCGACGGGCTGAACGCCGTCCTCGCCGTAGGCCATGACCGGCAGCGAGGCGGTCTTGCCGCTGTCGCCGAAGGCGGCACGCAGGCGCGCCGTCACCGCGTCCTGCAGGAAATGGCTGTCCTGCACCAGCATGCCCTTGGCCGAGGCATGGATTTCGCCGGAAAGCTGGTCGAAGGCGGCCTGCGCCGCTGCGTCGCTCGGCAGGGCAAGCACCGCGCTGACCAAGGCACTGCCGGCCGCGCTGTCCAGCCCGTCACCGGTGGCGATCTGGTTCGGCGTCAAGCCGGCCGAGCCGAAGGTCTTTGTCTGGGTGACGTCGACATAGGCATGTGTCGTGTCTGACGTGGTGCTCAGACTGACGAAGGCGGAGACCTGCGGATCGCCCACCAGGGTGAAGGTTCCGCTGACGCTGGCGGCTTGAAGCACCGTGTAGCGGGTACCCGGCACCAGGTCGCCCAGTCCAATGTTGGTCACGCTCAAGCCGGCGCCCGAAATTATGCTTGCCGTGCCTACAGCACTGATCAGATCGGCAGCGCCGGTGGAATTCAGTTCCACCGCATAGGTCGAGCCGGATGCGAAGCTGGCGTCGCCATAGACCGACAGCATGCCGATCCCATTCTTGCCGGGCGCGACCGTGCCGGAAACAGCGAGCGGACCAACCGCGCCACCGCCGGCGAGCGTGGCGCCGCTGTCGACTGTTATGGCCGAACCGATCAGAGAACCGGAAACCAGCAAGGTACCGGCCTTCACCTCGGTCCCGCCCGACAACGAGTTCGTACCCGACAGCTCGAAGGTACCCGTCCCGTCCTTGATCAGCCCGCCGGAACCGCTGATGCCGCCCGAAAATACCGTCGAGCCATTATTGCCCCCGGTCGTCAGCGTGCCTGTTCCGCCATCAACCGTTCCGGCACCGGCAAGTGAACCGATCACCTGGCTGAAGTTGTTGAGTGAAAGCGTGGCGCCGCTGTCGACCGTATATGCGCTGTTTGCGCTGAAAATGTCAGTCGCGCCCGCTTTCAGCGTACCCTGTGCAACATCTGTGGCCGTCGAATAATTGTTGCCGTCCGAGATGCCGGTGATGGTCAGCGTTCCCGAACCCTTCTTGGTGAACGTACCAGATGCGGTGTCGATATCGGTCATGACAGCATGGGTGGTGAGATTGAAATTCTGCGTGTCGATCGAGCCGCCATTGGCCGTGAACTGGATGAGGTTGTTGTCCAGTTCGATATCGGCGGCTCCAGCCTGCAAAGTGCCACCGTCCATTGTAATCGTCCCGAATCCAAGGACGTGGCCGGCCGTAACCTGGATCGTGCCCCCGCTGATCTGGGCTCCCAGGCTAAAGTTGTTGGTATTGTTGGTCAAAACGAGCGTGCCCGCGCCGGTCTTGAGGATGGTCGCAACCTCGTTTTCTGATACCTGGCCACCATAGGTGGCTATTCCCGAACCGACATTGATGGTCTGGATCGTGTCGATGGTCAGGTTGTTGTTGATCGTGATGCCATCCTTGATGTCGATCACGGTTCCGCTGAAGGCGGATAGTGGTCCCGTCCCAAGCGCCGCATTGTTGCCCAGGCTCAGCGTGCCGCCATAGAGATTGGTACCGCCGGTGTAGGTGTTTGCGCCATTCAAGGTAAGCAAGCCGTCACCGCTCTTGGTGAGGCTTGCGCCTGAGATCACTCCATCGGCCGTAAAATGAGCACCGGCATCGACCGTGACGACAGTGTCGGAGACGAGATTGAAACTGGCGCCGGCGTCCAGGTCGGGAATGAAATTGTTCGTCTGCACGTTGATCGAGGCCTGCCCGGAGGCCTGGAAATTCAAAACGCCGCTTGAAAACCGGTAACCGCCGGAGGTGCTCGTGGCATTCAAGTTCAGCGTGCCGACCGTATAGGGTCCGCCAGTCAGGAAAACGGTATAGCCGAGCCCTTGGTCCGGCGCATCATGGTTGAAGTTCGCGACCGCATCGACGCCGTTGGGAACCGTTGCGGGAGTCCAGTTCGCAGCCGTACCCCAATCGCCGCTGTTGTGAGCGAAATCCTCGGCCGAGGCGACACCTGACATAATCGGCGTTACAGCGGTCGCAATCAGCCCGGCTATCAGCAGAGCCGGAAGCGACGTGGACGACAGAAGCGAGCCCGCAAGCCGCGCATTCATCTCGCCATCGCCTTTGGCACGCGCTGCGGAAACAGAATGTCTCATCCAAAATCCCCCCGACCAACCATCCACTGGCTGAATCGACCCTTTAAGCCCGTGGCGACGCTACGAAACCCGCTGCCGCGAGACAAGCGAATGTAAGCCGTAAAGATTACCGGAACCAAGCAACACGGAGCTCAGACAAGAAATCAGAGCAAATCCGTTGCGAATTTGCATCAATCAATATTTGGCCACACCAGATGCCAGACTGCGCACAAGCACGTTTTTTTACCGGCTGACTGGCTCAGGATATAGTCCTCATTTTCAACATCGACCCTGCAGGCGGCGCATGACCAGCATCATGGCTTTCAACAGCGTGCCGAAATTGGTTCCCGACACCAACCCTGACCCCGAACCAGATAACTTGCCGTGCGAAGTGACGCACGCTCAAAAAGCAGGCGTTGCTGACTTTTTCTGGTTGCAATTCTCGTGTGCTGGCGGGCAGCGCAGCGAAGCCGCGTCGTGTCGGGGATGAACAACGACAACCCAGCCTTCGTGCTGCGGCTGGACCAGCCCCATTTGGTTGTCAGCCAGGCAGCGCTGTAGCAGGTTGCGCCAACCGGAAATCGATTCCGCTTTCCGGACCCATAGGCTACGGTCACGCGACATCAGGAGGCCCATCATGTTCCAGACCTTCGATTCCGCCGGCGACCCGGCAGTCGGAAAGCCGCGCGTGGCCCTGCTGCGCCAATGGCTGGCCGCGAATGGCCTCGATGGTTTTATCGTGCCACGCGCGGACGAGCATCAGGGCGAATATGTCGCCGATCGTTCGGCACGGCTGAAGTGGCTGACCGGCTTCAGCGGCTCGGCCGGTGTCGCCATCGTCTTGCGCGACCGCGCCTTCGTCTTTGTTGACGGGCGCTACACGCTGCAGGTGCGCGGCGAGGTCGATCTCGACGTCTTTTCCGTCGAAAGCCTGGTCGACAATCCGCCGGCTCTCTGGCTCAAGGACAATCTTGGCAAGGGCGCGCGGCTGGGCTTCGATCCCTGGCTGCACACGATCAGCGAGGTCAAGGCGCTGCAGGCCTCGGCCGACAAATCAGGCGCCGTGCTGGTGCCGCTCGACAAGAACCCGATCGACATCATCTGGAAGGATCAGCCCGAGGCACCGGTGGCATCAGTCGAACTCCACCCGATCGGCTTTGCCGGCGAACTCGCCAAGGACAAGCTGGCGCGGCTGGCAATTGCGATCGCCAAGGATGGCGCCACCCATGCCGTGCTCACCGACCCCTCCTCCATCGCCTGGGCCTTCAACATCCGTGGCGGTGACGTGCCGCACACGCCGCTGGCGCTCGGCTTCGCCATCCTCGCCGCCGACGGATCGCACCAGATTTTCATGGCTAAGCGCAAGTTCTCGCGTCAGGTCGCGGCCTACCTCACCCAGCTCGCCGAGCCGCACGAGCCCGGCGAATTCGAAGCGGCGATCGCAGCGCTTGCCAAGAGTGGCGCGAAAATCGCGCTCGATCCGGTGCTGGCGGCCGACAGGCTGCGCATGCTGGTCGAGGAGAATGGCGGCACCGTGATTGCAGCAGTCGACCCAGCCCGCATCCCGCGCGCCACCAAGAACCAGGCCGAGATCAACGGCTCACGCGCCGCGCATCGTCGTGATGGCGCGGCTGTGGCAAAGCTGCTGTGCTGGCTGGAGCGGCAGAAACCCGGCTCTCTTGACGAGATATCAGTCGTCACCAGGCTGGAGGAGTCGCGCCGGCAGACGGGCGAGGAAACCCAGATGCCGCTGCGCGACGTCTCCTTCGACACCATTTCCGGCGCCGGCCCGAACGGCGCCATCATGCATTACCGTGTGTCGCGCGCCACCAGCCGCAAGCTGCAGACCGGCGAACTGTTCCTGCTCGATTCAGGCGCGCAGTATCAGGACGGCACCACCGACATCACCCGCACCGTGCCGATCGGCCAGCCGACCGAGGAGATGCGCGAACGCTTCACGCTGGTACTGAAAGGCATGATCGGCATCTCGACGCTGCGCTTTCCCACCGGCACGCGCGGCTCGGAAATCGATGCCGTCGCGCGCATGGCGCTGTGGAAGCACGGTTGCGACTTCGCCCACGGCACCGGCCATGGCGTCGGCTCGTATCTGGCCGTGCATGAAGGGCCGCAGCGCATTGCCCGCACCGGCACCGAAAAGCTGCTCGAAGGCATGATGCTGTCCAACGAGCCCGGCTACTACAAGGAAGGCGCCTACGGCATCCGCATCGAGAACCTGATCCTGGTGACGCCGGCGCAAGAGATCGAGGGCGGCGACATCGCCATGCACGGCTTCGAGACGCTGACGCTGGCGCCGATCGACACCAGACTGGTGCGGTCAGACCTGCTGACGCGCGACGAGCTGCACTGGCTCGACGCCTACCACGCGCGCGTGCTGGCCGAGATCGGGCCGATGCTCGACGGCGAGACGCTGGCCTGGCTGGAAAAGGCAACGGCCCCGCTGCCGCATGATGCCAAGATTTGAAATCGGTCTTGGAAGGGCGGCGCCGCCCCTCATCGCCCTGCCGGTGTCCAGCCGATAGATGGGTAACAGTTTGAACCGGATACATAGGTAACAGTTTTCTCCCCTTATGATGGGTTCGGCGCAGCGCCGAGCGGTTGGGTTGGCGCGGCGCTGCGGCGAACCAGTTTCATGTGCTTGTGGTCGATGAAGCCGAGCGGATGGGCATAGAAGCGCATCGCCCATTCGCCGTTCTCGGTCTCTTCGATGGCAATCGGCTCGCCTGCCAGCGTGGCCGAGACATAGATCTCGGTGCCCTGCCATTTGACGGCGCCGTTCTGACGCACGCTGCGCACGGCCGCCTCGGCCGGATAGTCCGGCTCGGGGGTCGTCTTGGGCATGGGACGGGTCGAGGGACGGTAATGCTGCGCCGGGGTGCCCATGCCAAGGGCCTCGTGCGGGCGCTCCTCATTGTAGCTGCGCCGGAAGGCCTCGAAGACCTGGGCTTGAGCCGCCCTGTCAGCCTCCGGTGCCTTGGCCATCGGCAGCATGGTCAGGTGAAAACGCTCATGGCGCCCGTTCTGCTGCGGCTTGCCCGGCTGGATGCGCTCAAGGGCGATGCCGAGCTTGATGAAGCGCGCCGCAAGCGGCGTCAGCCCGGTGACGCCGGCCGACGCAAATGGGGAGCCATTGTCGCTTCTGAAGCGATCCGGCAGGCCGTTCTCCTCAAACAACCGCTCAAACACCGGCCAAGCCTCTTCATCCGACGTCGAGCTCGTTGCCTCGAGCCCCAACAGGTAGCGGCTCAACGCATCCATCACCGTCAGCGGTTCGCAGCGCCACCCGTCGCGGGTCCGGAACCAGCCCTTGTGGTCCCCCGTCCACACCGCGTTCGGCTCCGAAGCTTCCGGCCATGGGCCGTTGCCTGCCGCCCTCCAGCGCCTGCGCCTGCGCCCCACAAGTCCATGCCGCTTCAGAAGCTCACCGGCCGTCGAGACCGCGGGCCAGCCGCAGCAGGGCTCCGCAAGCTTGAGCCTGGCAATGATCTTCTTGGGTCCCCACAACGGATGCGCCTCCTTCATGGCCACGATCCGCTCCACCACATCCACGGCCGTCGCCCGACCGTGATTGAGCGGCGCACGCGGCAGATCATGCAAGCCTCCCGGTCCATACTCCCGGTAGCGTTCAAGCCATTTGTAGCCGGTCTTGCGAGAGATATCGAAGGCCGCACACACCTGCGTCATCGTCTCCTCGCCAGAAAGGCATTCCACAACAAACCGAAGCCGATCATCCATGAGTGCAGTCTCTCGCCAAACCATCGCCGGTCCTCCCGGCGAGGCAGAAAACTGTCACCCATCTAATCGGTCCATTCTGTTACCTATCTATCCGGTTCGGACACCGGGCACTTCTCCCCGTATAGTGACGGGGAGAAGGATGCCGTCATCGACGATTTCGCCAACCGCCAACGTTGCAGAAAAGCGCCGAGGTTGAGACAGCTCCCTTCTCCCGTCACTATACGGGGAGAAGATGCCGGCAGGCAGATGAGGGGCAGCGCTAACGGTTCAAGTCGATCGCGCCCAGACCCTAGCCCACAAATTGCCGCGCCAAAATCAACACCGCCGCGCCCGCCAGAAACATCGCCATCAGCCCACCGCGCAGTGACACAACAGCGGTGACGACCAGAGCTGCCCATTCCGCCGGCCCGGCATTCAACAGTTCGGGCGCCACCAGCGTCGTCAGCACCGCCGCCGGCACGGCGTTGAGACCGGCTTCCACACGCGGATGGATGGTGTCGAAGCGAGAGATGACCAGATGGCCGCCGATCCGTGTCAGATAGGTGGCGATCGCGCCGGCGATGATGATCCAGAATGTCGTGCTCATGGCCGTGCCTTCACGCCGCTGTGGTGAGGTGGCAGGATGACCGCCAGCAGCACGCCGGCAATCGCGCCGATCGAGACATGCCAGGGCGAGCCCACCGTCTTGTAGGCGACGATGGAGGCAGCCGCACTGGCAATCACGACAGGCAGCCACAGCGGCCGCTTGCGGAAGCCCAGCACAAGACCGAGAAAATAGATCGGCAGCAGGAAATCGATGCCCAGGGCATGTGTGTCGGGGATCAGCTTGCCGAACACCGCGCCGAGCGCGCTTTCGATCACCCAGAACACATAGACCGGCAGGCCAAGTCCCAGGTACCAGGCAAAGCCGACTGTCTGGCCGGATTGCGCCCGCGCCTCGGCAACCGCGAATTGCGGGTCGGTGAGGATGAAATAGCCGAGCGCTTGGCTGATAACGGGCCAGTGGGCGATGCGCCGGCCGATGCCGGCGGAATAGAGCACATGGCGGAAATTGACGGCGAAGATCGACAGCACGATCAGCCACGGCGCCACATGCTGGCCGAACAGTTGGATGCCGACCATCTGGCTGGCGCCGCCATAGACCAGCGCGCTCATCAGGAAGGCTTCCAGGACCGAGAAGCCATTGTCGACGGCGAGCGCACCGAACAGCACCGCAAACGGCGCCGACGCTACCACGACAGGCATCGAGAGCCGCACGCCCTGCCAGAAATCGCTTTTCGCGCCGCTCTCGGAAATTACGTCCGTCGCCATCGACCACTCCTGATGCATGTCGCCCAAAAGTGCGTAGCGGTTTTGGGAACAAGGGAATGGCGGTATGTAGGTGGCGCGACCTGCGCTGTCACACGAATTCGCTTGAGCCAAATGATCAGCGGAAATGATCGTGATGGCGCCTTGTAGACGGGTTAGCCGGCGAGAACCTTGCCCTCGATCGCCCTGCCCCAGTCAAGTAGCGGCTTGGCGCGCAAGGTGAAATCGACGAGCTCGTCGACCAGATCAGCCGTATGGATTCCCGCCGGATCGATGACATGCTGGACATAGAAATGCCGGTGGCGGATGGCGGCGACCAGATCGGGATCGCTGATTTCCTCGAAGCCACGCGGCGTGCGCTTCATGCGGCCTTCGGTCTCGAGTTCAAGACGGTTCTTCTTCAACGCCGCCACCAGGGCACGAAACTTTTCCGGCTTTGCCGCGATGGCTTTGCGCATCGCCAGCAGCAGCGGCGGCTCCGGCTGCCACCAGGCAATGTCGGCAAAGCAGCGCTCAAGCCCGATATGCACGTAGAACACGCCCTGCTCCATCTTGGTGCCGTCAGGCGACAGGATGGCCGACAGATGCCTGTTGTAGGGCCGCTTGTCCTTGGCGAAGCGCACATCCCGATTGATCCGGAACAGCGACTTCTTGCGGTCGCCGCGCAGGCCGAGGCCTGCCTTTGCGAAGCGCTCGGTCAGCGTGTCGACGAGATCGCCAAAGGGATCGCGCAGTTCCTTTTCGAACAGCTCGCGGTTTTCCAGGAACCATTCGCGGCTCTGGTGGAAGTCCAGCGCCTTGAGGAACGGAATGGCCTTTGGGCCGAACCCTTTGAATGCGCCTTCCATCACGCCTTGCCGATCCGCGCCAGCCAGGCATCTTCGTCGATCACCTCGATGCCGAGTTCGCTGGCAAGCTTCAGCTTGGAGCCGGCACCCGGCCCGGCGACCACCAGATCCGTCTTTGCCGAAACCGAGCCCGCGACCTTAGCGCCGAGGCGCTCCGCCATGGCCTTGGCTTCGGAGCGTGTCATCTTCTCCAGCGAGCCCGTGAACACGACCGTCTTGCCGGCGACCTCGCTGTCGGCCGAGACGTTGACGATATACGGCTTCGGCTTGACCTGCGTGAGCAGCGCATCAAGCACGTCGTCATTGCGCTCATTGCCGAAGAAGTCGCGCAACGCATCGATCACGGTATCGCCGATGCCGTTGACCGATGGGAAAACACTGTGCGGATCGGCTGCTGCCGCTGTCTCCTTGCCGACTCGGATCAGCTCCTCGATGGTCGAGAAGGTTCGGGCAAGCACGGCGGCCGTTGTTTCGCCGATATGGCGGATGCCGAGCGCGAAGATGAAGCGGTCGAGTTCCGGCTCGCGGCGCGAGTCGATGGCGGCGAACAGCTTGTCGAGGCCCTCATAGTTGCGATCCTCGACGCTGCGCACGTTCTTGCGCGTCTTGCCCGATGCGGCCTCGCGCTGCCTGGCCTGCTCCTCGCGCCGCTCGGCCAGCGCCCTGGTGACGGCCGGGCGGCGATCCCTGAGCGTGAAGATATCGGCGGCCGTCTTGATCAGACCCGCATTGAAGAAGGTGTCTATGTTTTCGGCACCAAGGCCTTCGATGTCCAGGGCACCGCGTGACACGAAGTGGCGCAATCCTTCCACCGCTTGCGCCGGACAGATCAGTTCGCCGGTGCAGCGCCGGCGCGAATCTTCCTTGCCGGTCTTCTCGTTGATCTCGCGCGTCGCCGGGGAGCCGCAGATCGGACAGGTATGCGGGAATTCGTATGGCACGGCGTCGGGGGGCCGCTTGTCGATGACGACGCTGACGATCTGCGGAATGACATCGCCCGCTCGCTGGATCACGACCGTGTCGCCGATGCGCACGTCGATGCCGTCGCGTATCGGCTGGCCCGTGCTGTCCAGCCCCTTGATGTAGTCCTCATTGTGCAGCGTGACATTCTCGACCACGACGCCGCCAACCGTGACCGGCGCCAGCCGGGCAACCGGCGCCAGCGTACCGGTGCGGCCGACCTGGATGTCGATCCTCTGCACGGTCGTCATCGCCTGTTCGGCCGGAAACTTGTGCGCGACGGCCCAGCGCGGCTCGCCGGTGACGAACCCCCATCGGCGCTGCAATTCCAGCTGGTCGACCTTGTAGACGACGCCGTCGATGTCGTAGCCAAGCGCCGAGCGCTGCTCCTCGATCCGATGATAATGCGCGATCAGCTCCTCGGCCGATTTGGCCCGCACCATCAGCGGACTGATCTTGAACCCCCACTCGGCGAATTTCTGCACCGAATCATATTGGGTCGGAGCCGGGTCCGCTGTCGTGTAGCCCCAGGCATAGGCGAAGAATTTGAGGTTGCGGCTGGCGGTGACGGACGGATCCTTCTGGCGCAGCGACCCGGCCGCCGTGTTGCGCGGATTGACGTAATCCTGGCCGCCGACCGCGGCCGAGCGCTGCTTCAGCGCTTCGAATTCCGCATAGGTCATGTAGACCTCGCCACGGATCTCGATGATTTCGGGCCAGCCCGATCCCTCCAGCTTGGCGGGAATGTCGGCGATGGTCTTCAAATTGGCGGTGATGTCCTCGCCCACAGTGCCGTCGCCGCGCGTTGCGCCCTGCACGAACACGCCTTTCTCGTAGCGCAGCGAAGCCGACAGCCCGTCGATCTTCGGTTCGGCCGTGAAGGCGATGTCGAGATCCTTGTCGCGATCGAAGAATCGCCGGCCGCGTTCGATGAAATCCGTGACGTCTTCGTCGGTATAGGCCTTGGCGAGGCTGAGCATCGGCACCGCATGGCGCACCTTGGCAAAGCCTTCCGCAGGTGCCGCACCTACCCTGCGCGACGGCGAATCCTCGCGCACCAAAGCCGGAAAGCGCTCCTCGATGGCAAGGTTGCGCCGAGCCAAGGCATCATATTCCGCGTCGGTGATAACAGGCGCGTCTTCGGTATGGTAGCGCCGGTCGTGCTCGGCGATCTCTTCCGCCAGGCGCTTCAGCTCGGCTTCGGCCTCGTTCTCACTGAGCGAATCGACAGGTTTTTCAGCCATGCTTTCCTTCCCCGAACCGTGGCCCGCCACAATAGATCAGGATTTTGGGAAAAGCATTCCTGAACAGCGGGATGGAGCCATATCCTGACTCGATCCCTGACACCCGTCGTTCCTATGCCGCCGTGGTATTTTCACGCAGCAGCCGCTCCGCGGCAGCGCGCGCTTCGTCAGTGATGGTGGCGCCAGCCAGCATGCGCGCGATCTCTTCCTGCCGCGCCGGCCGGTCCATCTCGGCAATGCCGGTGGCAACCCTGTCGGTGGTGCCGGATTTGGAGATCAGGAAATGCGTCGCCGCGCGCGCCGCAACCTGCGGCGCGTGCGTCACCGAGAGCACCTGGACGCGCTTCGACAATCGCGCCAGCCGCTGGCCGATGGCGTCGGCGACAGCGCCGCCCACGCCGGTGTCGATCTCATCGAAAACCAGCGTCGGCGCCGAGCCACGGTCCGCCAGCGCCACCTTCAGCGCCAAAAGGAAGCGCGAAAGCTCACCGCCGGAAGCCACCTTCATCATCGGGCCGGGTCGCGTGCCGGGATTGGTGCGCACCCAGAATTCGATCTGGTCGATGCCCTCTTCCATGCGGCTCTCGGCATCGCTCTTCATTTCCACGATAAAGGCAGCGCGTTCGAGCTTCAGCGCCGGCAATTCGGCCATGACCGCCTTGGTCAGGCCGACCGCGGCCGCATGGCGAAGCGAGGACAGCTGAGCGGCGGCGATGTCATAGGTCTCGCGCGCGGCAGTGGCCTGCTTTTCCAACCCGTGCAGGCGTTCCTCGCCGGCGTCGAGATCGGCGAGATCGGCCGACATCGTGTCGCGCAGCTGCGCCAGATCGTCGACGGCGACGCTGTGCTTGCGCGAGGCCGCGCGCAGCGAAAAAAGCCGCTCCTCCGCCTTCTCCAACCGCTGCGGATCATATTCGGTGGCGCGAAGTGCGGCCTCGACGCCCGATTGCGCAGCATCGAGCGACAGCATCGCCTCATCCAGCGACTTGACCACGTCATCGAGCAGGCCGGGCGCCTCCGTCACCTTGCGCTGCAGCCGTCGCAGCAGGCTGGCCAGTTGCGGCAAGGGCGAGGACGGACCGGACAGCACATCCTGCGCATCATGGATTTCGGAGGCGATCTTCTCCACGCGCATCATCGACGCGCGCAGTTCGGCAAGATCGGTCTCTTCGCCCGGCTGCGGATCGAGCTTCGTCAGTTCCGCGACCGCCGCACGCAGATAGTCGGCCTCGCGCGCGGCCGCCGCCACCTTGGCACGATGGCGCGACAGCTCCTGCTCGCAGGCGCGCCAGTGCCGCCATGCCTCGCCCGTCGAGCGGACGGCCCCGAGATGGCCGCCGAAAGCGTCGAGCACCTCGCGGTGGGCGCCGGGATCGACCAGCGCGCGTTCGTCGTGCTGGCCGTGGATTTCGACCAACGCGCGGCCGACATCGCGCATCAAGGTGACGCTCGAAGGCTGATCGTTGACGAAGACGCGGGTGCGGCCATCCGCCGTCTGCAGGCGGCGCAGGATAATGTCGCCATCATCCTCGATGGCGTTCTCGGCAAGCAGCGCGCGCACCGGATGGTTGCGCGGCACGTCGAAGACCGCGATGACCTGGCCCTGCGCCGCGCCATGGCGCACCAGCGACGCGTCGCCGCGCGCACCGAGCGCCAGCGACAAGGCATCGAGCAGGATGGATTTGCCGGCGCCGGTTTCGCCGGTCAGCACCGAAAGACCCGGCTGGAAGTCGATATCCAGCTTCTCGATCAGGACGATATCGCGGATCGATAGTCTGGAAAGCATCAGAACCCGAATCTAGAACGGCACGCGACCATTTGGAGTCGCAGCGCCGCACTATCTTTTTGTTTGAGCATCGGATCAATCCGAAAAAGCGCTGCGCACGCTTCGGTCCGAGTACTCCAAGCAGGTTGCGCAAAAGTGTCGTGCGGTTTTGCGACAAGAAACCTGCGACAAACCAGGAAAACCAAGCGGACCGCGCGTAGGCGAAGCCCGCGCAGTCTGCTTGGGATCAGGCGCCGGTGATCATCTTCCCAGCCTTGGATATCCACGACCCGGCATTTTCGCGCGGTGCAAGCCCATTGCTCTGCAAGAGCTTGTAGGAATCCTTGTACCACGGGCTGTCAGGGTAGTTGGTGCCAAGCACGGCGGCGGCGGTCTGTGCCTCGGAGGTCAGGCCCATCGCGTAATAGCTTTCGGTCAGGCGGGCGAGCGCCTCCTCGACATGGCGCGTGTTGGAATAGCTCTCGACCACGGTGCGGAAGCGCTTGACGGCGGCGATGTATTCGCGGCGCTCGAGATAATAGCGGCCGATCTGCATTTCCTTGCCGGCCAGCTGATCGTTGGCGAAGCGGATCTTTTCCTTGGCATCGTCGACATATTCCGATGTAGGCCAGCGCGTCACCAGGTCCTGCATCGTCTGAACGGTTTGGCGCGCTTCCTTCTGGTCCTGCGTCACGTCCTTGATCTGGCGGTAGTAGCTCAAGCCGATGATGTACTGCGCATAAGCAGCGTCATCGGTCGACGGATAGAGCGTGAGATAGCGCTTGGCCGAGCCGATCGCCTCGTCATAATTGCCCTGGCGGTAATCGGCGAAAGCGCCCATCACCATGGATTTGCGGGCCCATTCCGAATAGGGATGCTGGCGGTCGACAGCGTCGAACTTGCGGCTTGCCTCCTGCAGGCGTCCGGCATTGAGGTTGGCGAGGCCCTGATTGTAGAGAACATCGGCCGGCTCGGTCTGGTCGACATAGGTCGACAGGTCGATATCTTTCTCCGACGACATGCAGGCTGACAGGAAGAGCGATGGAACAACCACCGAAAGCGCCAGGAAAACAGCCCTCTGCGGCGCTTTCAATTGACCAACTCGCTTGAAGAACATGATTGGATTCCGCCCTTTCGGCGTTATTTCAATACCGGTTGCATGCCATTGTTTCAAAACTGGTCCCCACTTTTGAACGACATGCACTAATCGACGGCAGCAGCCATAAACCATAACCGCCTTGCCGGGCAACGCTATCGCCGGCCAATCGCGCATTTTTGTGGCGACAAGCGGGCGGCCCGACACCCATGTGATTTCACCGGCAGGTGGTGCATTCATGCAACACCGGCCGCCCGCGCTGGAACCCGAGAAAAATGAAGAAAATCAGATCATCCAGGGCGCGTAGAGCGGCGCGTTGACGGCGTTCATCTCGGCGCTGCGGCCGCGCTCGCGGCGCGTCGTCTCGACGATTTCGAACGCAGTCCGATCCGACAGCAGGCGGCGCAGGGCCGCGGCATTCATCCTGTGGCCGCCGCGATAGGAGCGGAAGCAGCCGATGAAGCGGGCACCGGCCAGCGCCAGGTCGCCCATGGCGTCCAGCGTCTTATGGCGCACGAATTCGTTGGGATAGCGCAGGCCGCCCATGTTGATGACGCGGTTGTCGTCACCGATCACCAGCGAGTTCTCCAGCGAGGAGCCGAGCGCGTAGCCGGCGGCCCACAGCCGCTCGACATCCTTCATGAAGCCGAAGGTGCGGGCGCGGGCGATGTCGCGGCGGAAGATATCGGCATTGAGGTCGGACGCGAACAGCTGACGGCCGATTGCCGGGCTCTCGAAGTCGATCTCGATCTCGAAACGGGTGCCGTCATACGGCCTGAACTCCGCCCAGGAGGCGCCGTTCTCGATGCGGACCGGCTTGATGACCCTGATATAGCGGCGCTTGACAGAGAGCGTCTCGATGCCCGCCTGGTCGATGGCTTCGACGAACGCCATGGCGCTGCCATCGAAGATCGGAACCTCGGAACCATCGATCTCGATGGCGACATTGTCGATGCCGAGCCCGAACAGCGCCGCCATGATGTGCTCGACCGTGGCGATGTGCTCGCCAGCGGGATCACCAAGCATGGTGCACAGGTCGGTGGCGCCGACTTCCGAGACCAGGGCACGAAACTCGCGGCCCTGCTCCGCACCGTTGAAAAGCTGGAAAACGATGCCGGTGTCTGCATCCGCTGGCAAAAAGCTGATGGACACTTCCTTGCCGCTGTGGACGCCGGTGCCGGTAAGCGACGCGCGCGTCTTCAATGTCGTCTGATAGTCGTGCAAGACAATCCCCATAAGCCCGTAATGCCTAGGTCCGCTTCTCCAGCCCGAGGGCGCGGCTCTTGTGTGAATCGGCAGGCAGGGCGACTTCCCCCGAAATCCCGGCAAACCGACGATGGTAGGCAGCGAAGATAATGTCCCGTCAGGGAGACTCCAAATCACGGTTTCTTACTCTGTGTAACCGCAACTGGAATGGGCGCTACTTGGTAAGTGATTGAAATCACATCATTTAAAACGTTAACAGGCAAGCGATTCCTCGCTTGCCTGTTAACAAATGTTACAGTCCGTTTACCAATCAGTTGGCCTGGCGGCGCAGGAACGCCGGAATCTCCAGCTGATCGTCTTCCTGAGTCGACCTCACCTGCGGTGTCAGGCGGCCCTGGTCGTCGAGTTGACCACGGCGCGGCGCGTAGAGCTGCGCGTCCTGGCTGGCGAGACGGCGCACTTCGGGCGCTGCCTGGCGCAGCTTGGGCTCGCGCGGCTGCGCCGGCTGCAGCCGTGCAGGCTCTTCTTCGCGGCGGGTCAGGCCGTTGGTCAGGCGCTTCAGCAGGCCCATCGGTCCGCTGTTGTTCTCGTGGTCGACCGGGCGGCTCTTGGCATCCACCTCGGCCTTGACGACGGGCGGAAAGTCCTCGACGCGCGGCATACGCTGCGGTGCCATGGCAACCGGCTGCGGGGCTTCGCGCTGCAGCATTTCGCGCGGCTGCGGAGCCGGCTGCATCTGCTGGACCACCGGCTGCGGCATCGGCTGTGCTGGCGGCGCCTGGAAGATCTTGCTCTGCGGGCGGAAATCTTCAGCGTGAGCGACCGGAGCCGGGCGCGCCTGAGCCATGGCCGCGGCATTTGCTTCGGCCAGTTGGATGGCTTCGGCGACCGGGTCGACGGCTCGCGGTTCGTACGCAGTCTGCTGGACCGGCGCCGGGCGGCTTTCCACCGCGGCAACGGCCGGGCGGCTGACCGGCTTCGGCGGCGCCGTGCGGATCGAGATCGGCGCAGCAGCGATTTCAGCCGCCGACTTGTCGATGCCGGTAGCAACCACCGAGACGCGGATGACGCCTTCGAGTTCCTCGTCGAAGGTGGCGCCCAGGATGATGTTGGCGTCCTGGTCGACTTCCTCGCGGATACGGGTCGCCGCTTCGTCGACTTCGAACAGCGTCAGGTCGCGGCCGCCGGTGATCGAAATCAGCAGGCCCTTGGCGCCCTTCATCGAGGTCTCGTCGAGCAGCGGGTTGGCGATCGCAGCCTCAGCGGCGGCCATCGCACGGCCCTCGCCGGAAGCCTCGCCGGTGCCCATCATCGCCTTGCCCATCTCGCGCATGACGGAACGGACGTCAGCGAAGTCGAGATTGATCAGGCCTTCCTTGACCATCAGGTCGGTGATGCAGGCAACACCGGAATAGAGCACCTGGTCGGCCATGGCGAAGGCGTCGGCGAAGGTGGTCTTGTCATTGGCCAGCCGGAACAGGTTCTGGTTGGGGATGACGATCAGCGTATCGACGCATTTCTGCAGTTCCTCGATGCCGAAGTCCGCCGTCTTCATGCGGCGCTGGCCTTCGAAGTGGAACGGCTTGGTGACGACGCCGACGGTGAGGATGCCCTTTTCACGGGCGGCACGCGCTACGACGGGAGCCGCCCCAGTGCCGGTGCCGCCGCCCATGCCTGCGGTGACGAAGCACATATGGGTGTTGGTCAGGTGATCGAGGATCTCGTCGATGCACTCTTCCGCCGCCGCTCGGCCGACTTCCGGCTGCGAGCCGGCGCCCAGACCCTCGGTGACATGGGCGCCAAGCTGGATCAGCCGTGAGGCCTTTGACATGGTCAGCGCCTGCGCGTCGGTGTTGGCCACCACGAACTCGACACCGCGCAAACCGGCGGTGATCATGTTGTTGACGGCATTGCCGCCGCCGCCGCCGACACCGAACACGGTGATGCGCGGCTTAAGCTCGGTGATGTCCGGCTTTTGCAGATTGATGGTCATTGTCTCCGTCCTTTGCCTTTCACGCCGCTTCGCCGCCGCGGCCGCCTATGGGGCTGTCCCCGTCAATTTAGAAACTGTCTCTCAACCACTGACTCATGCGATGCAGTTTTCCGCCCGTTCCGGTCATTCTGAGACCGGAAATTCCTTTCGCCGGATGGCTCTCGAAGTTCGCCATCTGCGGATAGATCAGAAGCCCCACCGCTGCCGAGAAGGCCGGCCCCTTCGCCGCTTCCGGCAGGCCGGCCACGCCAAGCGGACGGCCGATGCGCACATTGCGTCCCAGGATGCGGCGCGCCGCCTCCGGCAGACCGGCAAGCTGGCTGGCGCCGCCGGTGAGCACCACACGCTTGCCAACCGCATTGCCGTAGCCAGACTTGTTGAGCCGGTCGCGCAACAATTCGAGCGTCTCGTCGATGCGGGCGCGCACGATGCGCGTCATCACCGAGCGCGGGATCTGCAAAGGCACATCGCCATCGTCGCCAATCGGCTGGATCGAGACCAGGTCGCGGTCGTCGGCACTGCCCGGCAGCGCCGAACCATGCATCACCTTCAGCCGTTCCGCCGCATCGAGCGAGGTCGACAGCCCCTTGGCCATGTCCAGCGTGACATGATTGCCGCCGATGGCGATGGCGTCGCCATGGACGAACTTGCCTTCCGAAAACACCGAGATCGTCGTCGTGCCGCCGCCCATGTCGATGCAGGCCGCGCCCATTTCCAGTTCGTCGTCGACCAGGGCCGCCAACCCGCTGGCATAGGGCGTCGCCACCATGCGCTCGACCGACAGGTGCGAACGGTTGATGGAAAGCTCCAGATTGCGCATCGGAGCCGCGTCACCGGTCAGCACATGCATGTCGACGCCGAGTGCGTCGCCGACCATGCCGCGCGGATCGCGCACGCCGCGTTCCGCATCCAGCGAGAAGCCGACAGGAAGCGAATGGATCACCTCGCGCTCGGCCTTCAGCGCCTGCTTGGCGCCGGCGCCGAGAACGCGCTTGATGTCGGCCTCGTCAGCCTCGTGGCCGCCCAGATTGATGGTAGCGGAATAGGCTTCACTCTTCAGCCGGCCGGCCGTCATGTTGACGATCAGCGAATCGACCGTCAGCCCGGCCATGCGTTCGGCCGCATCGACGGCGAGGCGGATGGCATGCTCGGCGCGGTCGAGATCGACGACGACGCCCGATTTCACGCCTTGCGATTTCTGATGACCGATGCCAATCACCTGGATCCGGTGCGAGCGGCCACGCAACAGCTTGCCGTCATCGCACGGCTTCAGCTTGGCCACCATGCAGCAGACCTTGCTCGAACCGACATCCAGCACCGTCAGGGTGCCGGACCGGCGCGACGAGGCATCGCCATGACCGCCAAGCCAGCTCATATCTTCGTCTCCGGCTTGCGCTTCAGGCTCTTGGGTTTTTCGTTGAGTGCGGCTTCGCGCTGCGTTGCCGCCTCGGGCGTCAACTGCACGACCAGCCGGTCGGTCAGGCGCATGTCGACGGCGGCGATATCGCGCGACAACAGGCCCTTGTCCTGGTCCATCTTGACGAGTTCGGCGAGCGCCTGGTCCTCGCCATCCTCGGGAAGCTTGACGGTGATGCCATTGTCCAGCTTCAGGTCCCAGCGGCGTTCGCCGACGCGGATATAGCCTTTGATCCGGGTCGCGAGATCAGGATATTTTTCGATCTTGGCGATGAAGTCGGGCGCGCTCGCCGGCGCGCCGGTGCCAATCAGCAGCGGCAGCAGCACCTGCTTGCCACCTGAGAACGGCGCGATCACGGCGCCATCCTTCTCGATGACGGACAGTTCGTCGCCCTGCTGCCAAAGCGCGAAGGCCTCGCGCTCTTCGACGCGCACTTCCAGCGTGTGCGGATAGACCTTGCGCACCGCGGCAACCTCGATCCACGGCAGGCCGGAGATGCGCTCGCGCGCCGCCTCGGCGTCAAAGCCGATCAGCGACGTCCAGCCGTCGAGTTCGAGCCTGTCGAGAATATCTATCTCCGAGGTCTGACGATTGCCGACCACCTTGACCTGATCGACGGCAAAGCCGGTGCGGGCGGTGATGCTCTGCACGATGCCGTCGACATGGCCGCCGAGATAGGCGCCATAGGCACCGCTCGAAGCAATCAGCACGGCCGACATCATGGCCGCGGAAAAGCGCGGCGCCTGGAATTCCCCGACACCCAGGCGCGTCAGAATGCGCACCGGGCGACGCAGCATCCGCGGCAGCACGAAATGGTCCAACGACAACGGCAAGCCGAACAGCGCCGGCCCGGCCGCGCCCCTCTCCTTACCCTGCCCCCATTTCAACGCAGACACGAAGCGTCCTCCACCATCCAACTCAACAAATCGCCAAACGAGTGCCCTGCCTGGGCGGCGATTTCAGGCACCAAGGACGTCGGCGTCATACCCGGCTGGGTGTTGACCTCGAGCCAGACAATCTCGCCGTTTTCGGAATGCCGATCGTCATAACGGAAGTCCGACCGGGAAACGCCCCGACAGCCGATCGCTTGGTGAGCCTTGAGCGCCAGTGTTTGTATTTTTTGGTAAATATTCGGTGAAACTTTTGCGGGGCATTCGTGCTTTGATCCCCCGGCGACATATTTTGAATCATAGTCGTAGAAGGAATGGCCGGTCGGGATGATCTCGCAGACCCCCAGCGCCACATCGCCCATGACCGCGCAGGTCAGCTCCCTGCCGTGGATGTAGCGCTCGACCATGACGGTGTCGCCATATTTCCATTCCGACGAGCCAAGAACCTGCGGCGGATGCGACTGGCCTTCATGCACGATGACGACACCGAAGCTCGAGCCCTCATTGACCGGCTTGACCACATAGGGCGGCTTCATCGGATGTTTGTTCTGGATGGCGAAGCGGCTGGCAACCTTCGATTCGGCAACCGGGACGCCGACCGCCTTGGCAACCCGCTTGGCCTGCTCCTTGTTCATGGCCAGAGCCGAAGCGAGCACGCCGGAATGAGTGTAGGGAATGCCGAGATATTCAAGGATGCCCTGGATGGTGCCATCCTCGCCAAAGGGGCCATGCAGCGCGTTGAAGGCGACATCGGGCTTGAGTTCGGCAAGCACCGAGCCGACATCGCGCCCGACATCGACGCGCGTGACCTGGTAGCCTTCCTTCTCGAGCTCATCGGCACAAGCCTTTCCCGAGGACAGAGACACGGGCCGCTCGGACGAAAACCCACCCAGCAGGACGGCCACATGCTTGCTTTTCATTCCCCGGCATCCCCTCTCACGGCGGACCAAAAACCAAGATTTTCCGCAACATTGAGTCCGAGTCTCCCGGTAGGCTACCCCCCAGACGGAAAACGCGGGTAACGCGTCGAACGACTCAAATCAGGAAACGCTTTTGAGCAGAGAATCAGAGAGTTGATTCACTGGCAAGTGCTTACGATTCCGAGAGATTCACTTTCTGAGAAAATGGATGCGAAAAGCGTGTCGTTGAGTCTTTACAGCAACGGTTTTGGGCCGTTTCAGCCCCCTTGAAGTTCATGCATCACATGAACTTCAAGGCGGGCTAAAGGAGTTGCCCGAGAAACTCCTGAACCGCATGTCCCGGCCGGAAATTGCCGATGCGCTTGATTTCCCATTGCAGCCGGATGCCGGAATTCTCCAGCACCCGCGTGCGCACCGTCTCGCCGAGATATTCAAGGTCGTAGCCGGTCGCGGTTCCGGTGTTGATCATGAAGTTGCAATGCATCGGCGACATCTGCGCGCCGCCTATCATCAGGCCGCGGCAACCCGCCTTGTCGATCTCCTTCCAGGCCGACGTGCCTTCGGGATTCTTGAAGGTCGAGCCGCCGGTCTTCTCGCGGATCGGCTGCACGGTCTCGCGGTGGCTCTGCACCGCATCCATCGCCGCCTTGATCGCCGCCTTGTCCTCGGCAAAGCCTTCGAACACGGCCGAGGTGAAGATCAGCCCGGCAGGTGCCGCCGAATGGCGATAGGCGTAGCCCATATCGGCATTGCTCAGCGTCTGCACATTGCCCTTGCGGTCGAGCGCGCGCACTTCGACGACGCGCTCGCGTGTCTCGACGCCATTGGCGCCGGCATTCATCCTCAGCGCACCGCCTATGGCGCCCGGAATGCCGTGGTAGAAATGGAAACCGCCAATGCCGGCCTCGAGCGCCACTGCGGCAACACGCTTGTCAGGTGTCGCAGCCCCCGCTTTGATCGTTGTTGGGCCAATCACCTCGGCCTCGCCAAAGCCTTTGGCCGAAAGCCGGATGACAAAGCCCGGGATGCCGCCGTCGCGGACCAGAAGGTTCGAGCCGACACCGACGATGGCCAGCGGGATGTCCTCCGGAACAGCTTTGAGGAACGCTGCAAGATCCTCCTCATCGGCCGGCTGGAACAAGGCTTCAGCCAGGCCACCGGCACGGAACCAGGTGATCTTGTCCATCTCGGCATTCGGCGTGAGGCGGCCGCGCAGGCCGGCTAGCCGGTCGCCAAGTCTGTCGATCAGGGCCTGGCCGTGCATCATGAGACGGTCCCGCCAAGCTCCTTGGGCAATGCATAGGCCCATTGGGTGATGTTGCCGGCGCCAAGGAAGACGACGAAATCGCCCGGCTTGGCCAGATCACGGATGATGGGCGCAATCGCTGCCGGACCCTCGATGTAGCGCGCGTCGCGATGGCCGCCGGCGCGGATGCGCGACACCAGCGCGTCCGAGCTGACGCCGTCGATCGGCTCCTCGCCGGCCGCGTAGACCGGCGCCACCATTACCGTGTCAGCGTCGTTGAAGCAGGCGGAAAACTCGTTGAACAGATCATGCAGCCGGGTAAAGCGATGCGGCTGGGCGATAGCGATGACGCGGCCCTTGGTGGCGCTGCGCGCCGCCTTCAGCACCGCCGATATCTCGACCGGATGGTGGCCGTAATCGTCGAACACATCGACGCCGTTCCACGAACCGGTAAGGGTGAAGCGGCGCTTGACGCCGGCGAAGGACGACAGGCCCTTCTTGATCGCCTCGGCCGACAGGCCAAGCTCATGCGCGACGGCGATCGCCGCGGTAGCGTTGGAGACGTTATGTCGGCCGGGCATCGGCAGGCGCAGGCCTGCTATCGTCGTCTGGCCGCCGGTCTTGCGATCGCGGATCACCACGTCGAATTCCGAAGTCGCGCCCGCCATGCGGTGGTTGGTGAAGCGCACATCGGCCTGCGCGTTTTCGCCATAGGTGACGACGCGGCGATCCTCGATGCGGCTGACCAGCGCCTGCACCTCGGGATGATCGGTGCACATCACGCCAAAACCGTAGAACGGCACGTTCTCGACGAACTGGCGAAACGCCTCGCGCACCTTGTCGAAGCTGCCATAGTGATCGAGATGCTCGGGATCGATGTTGGTGACGACGGCAATCTCGGCCGGCAGCTTGAGGAAGGTGCCGTCGCTCTCGTCGGCCTCGACCACCATCCATTCGCCGTCCCCCATGCGCGCGTTGGTGCCATAGGCGTTGATGATGCCGCCATTGATGACGGTCGGATCGAGCCCGCCGGCATCGAGCAAGGTCGCCACCATCGAGGTCGTCGTCGTCTTGCCATGCGTGCCGCCGATCGCCACCGCCTGGCGAAAGCGCATCAGTTCGGCCAGCATCTCGGCCCGGCGCACGATCGGCAACAGCTTTTCGCGCGCGGCCTTCAGCTCCGGATTGGATTTCTTGATCGCCGTCGAGACGACGACAACCTCGGCATCGCCGAGATTTTCGGCCTTGTGGCCGACAAAGCATTCGATGCCCTTGTCGCGCAGCCGCTGCACATTGGCGCTTTCGGCTTGGTCGGACCCTTGCACCTTGTAGCCGAGATTGTGCAGCACTTCGGCAATGCCGCTCATGCCGATGCCGCCAATGCCGATGAAATGCACAAGGCCGATGGTCTGCGGCATCTTCATGCGTGCGTCCCCTTCCTGAAATCCGAAACGGTTTTTTTGGACGCAATAGCCTCTGTGAGATCGGCGAGCAACCGTGCCGCGTCCGGCCTGCCGGCCGATTTCGCGCCCGCTGCCATCGCCGCCAGCCGCTCGGGGGCGTCCATCAGCCCCCCGACAAGCGCTGCGATGCGTTCGGGCGAAAGCGAGGATTGCGGGTGCACTTCGCCGCCACCGGCAGCGGCAAGGGCCGCTGCGTTCGCCGCCTGATCGTGATCGAGCGCATAGGGATAAGGTACCAGCAACGCCGGCCGGCCGATGACCGCGATCTCCGAAACCGTCGAGGCGCCGGAGCGCGAGATCACCAGATGCGCCGCCGCCATGCGTGCCGCCATGTCGGTGAAAAAGGGCGAGACCTCGACGGCGACGCCAAGGGCGGTATAGGCCGCCTTGACCCGCGCCACGTCATCCGCGCGAGCTTGTTGGGTAATGACCAGCCGCTTGCGCTGCGCATCGGAAAGCAGCGCGATGGCTCCCGGCACGGCATCGGAAAAGAACTGGGCGCCCTGGCTGCCGCCGAACACCAGCAGGCGGAACGGCTGCTCCCCCGTCGACGCCGCATAAGCCGTCTTGGCCGCTTCCAGCACGGCAGGCCTGACCGGATTGCCCGTCGTCACCGTCTTGACGCCGGCAGCACTGGTGTCCCGCGGCAGGAAGCCGCCGGCGATGGCATCGACACGGCCGGCCAGCGCCCGGTTGGCGCGCCCCATCACCGCGTTCTGCTCGTGGATCAGCGTCGGCACCTTGCGCCGTGTCGCCGCGTAGAGTGGCGGCAAGGTCGGATAGCCGCCGAAGCCAACGACGGCATCCGGCTTGATCCTGCCGATGACGGCGGAAGCCTGGCGCACGCCGCGCCAGATTTTCCAGAAGGCGCCAAGCAGGGCAAAAGGATTTTTCGAGCCCATCGTCGCCGACTGGATCGGATGGATGGCGGCGGCCGGAAAATGGCCGGCGAAACGCTCGGCACGGTCGTCGGTCGCCAGATGCACCGACCAGCCGCGCTCGTTCAGCTCATGCGCCAGCGCCTCGGCCGGGAAAAGATGCCCACCGGTTCCGCCCGCCGCGAGAAGGATGACGCCTCTGGCCATATCACTCCGCCGGCACGGCGCGTTGCGACAGGCCAAAGCCCATTTGCTTGCGCTTTTCCGGCCGCTTGCGTGTCAGCGCCAGCACCATGCCCATCGAGATGGCGATGGCGATCTGCGAGGAGCCGCCATAGGAGATGAACGGCAGCGTCATGCCCTTGGCCGGCACCAGCTGCAGGTTGACGCACATGTTGATGACGGCCTGCAGGCCGAACACGGTGACGAGGCCGCCGACCGCATAGCGGGTGAAATCGTCATGCTCCTTCAGCGCCGTGTTGAGGCCGCGCAGCACGATGAAGGCGAAGATCGACATGATGAAGAAGCACATGATCAGCCCGAACTCTTCGCCGGCGACCGAGAAGACGAAGTCGGCATGACTGTCGGGAATGACCCGCTTGACCGTGCCCTCGCCCGGCCCGACACCGAACCAGCCGCCATTGATCAGCGCCTCGCGCCCCATGTCGACCTGGAACGTGTCGCCTTCGCCGGTGAGGAACTTGTCGATGCGCAAGGCAACGTGCGGAAACACCGTATAGGCGGCGAAAACGCCACCGACGCCGGCCGCCCCCAGTGCGACGATCCACAGCCAAGGCAGCCCAGCCATGAAGAACATGATGCCCCAGGTGCCGGTCGTCAGCATGGTCTGGCCGAGGTCCGGTTGCGCCACCAGCAGCGACACCACCAGCACCAGCAGCAGCATGGCGAACAGATTGCCCGGAATGTCGGGCTGGCGCTTGTGTTCGGCGAACAGCCAGGCGCACATGATGACGAAGGCGGGTTTCAGAAATTCCGACGGCTGGATCGACAGGCCGGCAAGCGACACCCAGCGGCGCGCGCCCTTCACCTCGACGCCGATGTAGAGCACCGCCACCATCAGCACCAGCATCAGGCACAGCATGATCAGCGCCATGCGCCGGATCTGCCTGGAATCGAGGAAGGACACGGCCAGCATCACGCCAAGCGCCGGCACGGTGAAGATGATCTGCCTTGTGGCGAAGTGGAAACTGTCGAGACCGATGCGTTCGGCCACCGCCGGGCTGGCGGCGAAGGACAACACGATGCCGAGCCCCATCAGCGACAGGAACGCCGCCAGGAACCAGCGATCGATCGTCCACCACCAGGTCGCAACCGGACTTTTGTCGAGACGGCTCTGCATTATCGTGCCCCTCCGATGGGTTTCACGCCCTCGATAGCATTCGCAGCTTGCCTGAAGGCTTCGCCGCGGACTTCGAAATTCTTGAACTGGTCGAAACTGGCGCAGGCCGGCGACAACAGCACCACCGCCTCGCCGCTGTCGTCCTTAGCCGCATCATGCGCGGCATGCTCGACCGCCGCGGCCAGCGTGCCTGAAATCTCGTAGGGCACGGCCTCGCCCAGCGTCGCCGAAAAGGCGGGAGCGGCCTCGCCGATCAGATAGGCCTTGGCGATGCGCGGGAAGAAGCCGCGCAACGGCTCGATGCCGCCTTCCTTGGGCAAGCCGCCAGCGATCCAGTAGATGCGCGCAAAGCTCGACAGCGCGGGGGCCGCCGCATCGGCGTTGGTCGCCTTGGAATCGTTGATGAACAGCACACGGTCCTTGCGGCCGACCTGCTCCATGCGGTGCGCGAGGCCGGGAAAGCTTTCCAGCCCCGACTGGATTTCGCCAAGCTCCAATCCGACCCTGAGGCATGAGGCGACCGCTGCCAGCGCGTTCTGCGCATTGTGCTGGCCGCGCAGCGAGCCGATGCCTTCGAGGAAGGCGACACGGCTGTAGCGGCCGTGCACCGCCTCCATCAGATCGCCACCATCGGCGAAATAGCCGTCGGTCAGCGGCAGCCGCTTGGAAATGCGGATGACATGACGCCCCGCCCGCTCCAACCGCTCGGCGATCTGCGCGCACCAGGAATCGTCGATGCCGACGATCGCCGTCTCGCTGCCGGCCACCAGCCGTTCCTTGATCGCGGCGTAGTGCTGCATGGTGCCGTGGCGGTCGAGATGGTCGGGCGTCAGATTGAGCAGTATGCCGGCCGTCGGGTTGATCGAGGGCGCCAGGTCGATCTGGTAGGACGAGCATTCGACCACATAGTGCCGATCTGGCTCAGGCGGATCGAGCGTCATCACCGCGCGGCCGATATTGCCGCCCATCTGGGTGTCCCGTCCCGCAGCTTTCAGGATATGCGCGGTCAGCGCGGTCGTCGTCGACTTGCCGTTGGTGCCGGTGATGGCGATGAAGGGCGACGTTGGCGCGCTCAGCATCCGCTCGCGGCAGAAAAGCTCGATGTCGCCGATGATCTCGACGCCTGAACCGCGCGCCAACTCCACCGTCCAATGCGGCTTGGGATGCGTCAGCGGCACGCCGGGGGACAGCACGAAGGCTGAGAATTTCGCCCAGTCGGCGCCACGCAGATCAGCGGTTGCGATGCCGGCAACGGCGGCCTTGGCCACACTTTCGGGATTGTCGTCCCAGGCCAGCACGTCCGCCCCGCCCTCGATCAGCGCGCGCGCCGTCGCGATCCCCGAGCCACCGAGCCCGAAGAGCGAAACGCGCTTGCCTGAAAAGGATGCGGCGGGGATCAAAGGGCTTCCTATCTCAGCTTGAGGGTCGACAGGCCGACCAGCGCCAGGATGACGGCGATGATCCAGAAGCGGATCACCACCTGGCTTTCGGTCCAGCCGAGCTTTTCAAAATGATGGTGGATCGGCGCCATCAGGAACACCCGCTTGCCGGTCATCTTGAAGTAGCCGACCTGGATGATGACCGACAGGATTTCCACGACGAACAATCCGCCGACGATGACCAGCACGATCTCGTGCTTGGTGGCGACGGCGACCGTGCCGATCAGGCCGCCCATGGCCAGCGATCCGGTGTCGCCCATGAAGATCGCCGCCGGCGGCGCATTGAACCAGAGGAAGCCAAGGCCGGCGCCGATGACCGAGCCAAGCACGACCGCCAGTTCGCCGGTGCCGGGCACGAAATGGATCTGCAGATATTCGGCGAACACGGCGTTGCCGGAGAGATAGGCGATGACGCCGAAGGAGGCCGCCGCGATCATGATCGGCACGATCGCCAGCCCGTCCAGGCCGTCGGTCAGGTTCACCGCATTGCCGGCGCCGACGATGACGAAGCAGGAGAACGGAATGAAGAACCAGCCGAGATTGATGATGAATTCCTTGGCGAAGGGGAATGTCAGCGACGACGAGAACGGCGCCTGGCCATTGTGCATGATCACCCAGGCGGCGATGCCGGCGATGACGAATTCAAGCGCAAGGCGTGCCTTGCCGGAAAAGCCGAGATGCGACTGCTTGGTCACCTTCAGATAGTCGTCGTAAAAGCCGATCGATCCGAAGCCCAGCGTCACCAGCAGCACCACCCAGACATAGATGCTCGACAGGTTCGCCCACAAAAGCGACGACCCGATAATGCCGGACAGGATCATCAGACCGCCCATGGTCGGCGTGCCGGCCTTCTTGAAATGCGTCTGCGGTCCATCGGCGCGGATCGGCTGGCCCTTGCCTTGCCGCAGCCGCAGCGAATTGATGATGGTCGGCCCGAAGATGAAGACGATCAGCGCCGACGTGATCAGCGCCCCGCCGGTGCGGAAGGTGATGTAGCGGAAGACATTGAAGACCGAGACCTTGTCCGCAAAATCGACGAGCAGTGTAAACATGCGCTTTTCGTCCCCCGACCTAGGTCTGTTTTCTGGTTGTCGATTCAGCCGGGAATTTGCCCAGCAGCGCATCGACCAGTTTCGCAAAACCGATGCCCTTCGACGATTTGATCATCACCACGTCGCCCGGCTTCAGCGCGGCAAGCAGCACCGGCTTCAGTTCCTCGACACCGGCGCGGTATTCCGTCTTGATCTCAGCCGGCAGCGTCTGCGCCAGCGCCCGCATTTCGGGGCCGCCGAGAAAGACCGTCTGTGTCCCGGTGCCAACGATGAGCTCGGCAAGGGCTGCATGCAGCTTGGCCGAGTGGTCGCCGAGTTCGAGCATATCGCCGAGCACGGCGATGCGACGGCCCTCGCCCGTCACCGGCGTCGCGTTGAGCAATGCCATGGCAGCAGCCATCGATGCCGGATTGGCGTTGTAGCTCTCGTCGATCAGCGTGATCAGTCCACCGGAATGGCGCAGCACATGGCGCTTGCCGCGCCCGCGTTCGGCCGAAAGATCGGCCAGCGATGAAGCCACCTTGTCGAGATCGGCGCCGACCAGATGCGCCGCACCCAGCACCGCCAGCACGTTCTGCACCATATGGCGGCCGGGCGCGCCGATCCGCGCCGTCACCTCGTGGCCGCTGATCCTGGCGGTGATGTCGGAATGATCCGCATGCAATTCGCATTTGGTGAGCTTGAAGGTCGAGCGCGCATTCTCACCGAAGCCGTAAACGTGCTCGACACCGACGGCATGCGCCATCTTGTCGAGAATCTTGAAGCGCGCGTCGTCGCGGTTGAGGACGGCAGCACCTTCAGGCTCCAGCCCTTCGAAAATCTCGGCCTTGGCCTTGGCGATCTCGTCCAGATTGCGGAAGAAGCCAAGGTGGGCGGCAGCGATCATGGTGACGATGGCGACATGCGGCCTCACCATCTTGACCAGCGGACGGATCTCGTCGGGATGGTTCATGCCGATCTCGAACACGGCATAATCGCAATCATCGGGCATCCGCGCCAAGGTCAGCGGTACGCCCCAGTGATTGTTGAACGACTGCGCCGAGGCATGCACCTTGCCGACCGCTTGCAGCACATGGCGCAGCGCTTCCTTGGTGGTGGTCTTGCCGGCCGAACCGGTCACCGCAATGATTTTCGCGCTCGAGCGGGCGCGCGACGCAACGCCGAGCTTTTCCAGCGCGACCAGCACGTCCTCGACGACGATGATCGGCGCCGTCAGCCGGCCGAGCGACGGCAGCTTGCCTTCGGCCACCACCAACACGCCGGCGCCGGCCTTGATGGCGGCGGTTGCAAAGTCATGGCCGTCCATCGCCTCGCCCTTGATGGCGAAGAAGGCGTCACCCGGCTGCAGACTGCGGCTGTCGATCGAAATGCCTGAAATGCCTTCCGGCATCGGCCCGAGCGGCCGACCGTCCATGGCAGCAACCAGCGCCTCGGAGGTCCACAGCAAGCTCATGCGGCACGCTCCACGAGGGCTGCGCGGACTTCCTCATGATCGGAGAAATGCAAGGTCTCGGAGCCGATCGTCTGGCCCTCCTCATGGCCTTTGCCGGCCACGATCAGCGTGTCGCCGGCATGCAGCATAGCCACCGCCTCATGGATCGCCTGGCGCCGGTCGCCGATCTCGATGGCGCCGGGAGCAGCGGCGAGGATGGCGGCACGAATCGTTTCCGGCACTTCCGAGCGCGGATTGTCGTCGGTGACGATCACGACATCGGCAAGCCGCGTCGCGATTTCGCCCATGATCGGTCGCTTGCCGCGGTCGCGGTCGCCGCCGCAGCCGAACACGACGATGACGCGGCCGGTGGTGAATGGGCGCACCGAGGCCAGCACGTTCTCCAGCGCGTCGGGCTTGTGGGCATAATCGACATAGACCGGCGCGCCATTGCCGGTGGTGCCGACGAGGTCGAGCCGGCCCGGCGCGCCCTTCAGTTTCTCCAACGCCATCAAGGCCTTGGCGACAGGTGTTCCCGTGGAAATGGCAAGACCCGCCGAAACCAGCGCGTTCGAAATCTGGAAATCACCGGCCAGCGGCAGGTCGATCTCGTAGAGCACGCCGTCGGCCTCGACTTCGGCGCGCTGGCGGTGGCGCTCGTGCTCGACCCGCTTCAGCCTGAGGAAATCGCCATGGCGGCCGACCGTCAGCACCTTGAGCCCGGCAGCTTGTGCGGCCAGGATCGTCGGCGCCGACCATGGATCGTCGGCGAAGATCACGGCCGGCGCGCCCTTCGGCAGCAGTGCGTCGAACAGGCGCAATTTGGCGCGGTGGTAGTCCTCGATGGTCGGATGATAGTCCATATGGTCGCGGCCGAGATTGGTGAAGCCGCCGGCCGCCAGCCTCACGCCATCGAGGCGGCGCTGGTCGAGCCCATGACTGGAGGCTTCCATCGAGGCGTGGGTGACACCAGCATCGGCCAATTCCCGCAGCAATTGATGTAGGGCGACCGGATCGGGCGTCGTCAGCGAGCCATAATCATTGCGGCCCGGCGCCACCACGCCGGTGGTGCCGATCGAAGCGGAGGCATAGCCGGCCTGCTCCCAGATCTGCCTGGTGAAGGCAGCGACCGACGTCTTGCCGCTGGTGCCGGTCACCGCGACCATGGTCTGCGGCTGCTTGCCGAAATAGCGGGCCGCACTCAGCGCCAGCGCCAGGCGCGGATCGTCGACCGCCAATACCGGAACCGACAGCCCGGCAATGGTGCTGCCCTTGCCCGCCACGATCGCGGCCGCGCCGCGTGCGGCGGCGTCGGCGGCATAAACGGCACCATCGGCCTTGGTTCCGGCGAGCGCAAAAAAGACAACGCCCGGTTTTACCTGGCGGGAATCCGAAGAAATCCCTGTAACCTCCAGATCGACGGAAGCTATTCCCTCGACGGGCAGGATACCGGCTAGATCTCTGAGCTTCATCGAGTCCCGTTCACCGCAATAAAATAGCGCGCAGTTACCGGCGCGCCCTAAGAATCACTGATAGGAAACCAGCGTTGCACCATTTTCATGGCTGAAATCTGGCTCCACGCCAAGCATGGCCGCTGCACGCCTGATGATATTACCGGCCATAACCCCCGCATTCGCGGCCGCGACGTCTGTCATGCCAGGCTTTTCCGGGTGCGGGGCATCGGCGATCGTAAACACGAGATACTGCGGATCGTCCATCGGGAAGGCGGCGACGAAGGTGTTGAAATTCAAGTCCTTCGAGTAGCGGCCGTTGATGACCTTCTCGGCTGTTCCGGTCTTGCCGCCAACGCGATAGCCGGGGACCCTGGCATTTCTGGCCGAGCCCTTCTCTGCGTTGAGCGAATAGAGGTAGCGCATGCCTTCAACGGTCTTTTCGCTGACCACCTTTTTGGCGGTGGCCATCGCTTCCTCCTGCGTACGCATCAGGAAGGTGGGGTTCATCAGGAAGCCGCCGTTCATCAAGGCCGCGCAGCCTACAGCCGCTTGCAGCGGTGTCGTCGACACGCCGTGGCCGAAGGCGATGGTGAACGAATTGACCTGTTTCCAGACCTTCGGTTCAGTCGGGCGGGCGACTTCCGGCAGTTCAGTCTGCATCTTGTCCAGAATGCCAAGGCGATGCAGGAATTCGCGGTGCCCCTCGATGCCGACCATCTCGGCCTCCCTGGCCGACCCGATGTTGGACGAATAGAGGAACACCTCCGGCAACGACAGCACACGGTTCTTGCCGTGGAAATCGTGAATCGCCTGATGGCCGACCCGGATCGGATGCGAGGCATCGAAGCGGCTCGCCATCGTTGCCTTGCCGGAATCGAGCGCCATGGCTGAGGTGAAGCTCTTGAAGGTCGAGCCCATCTCATAGAGCCCCGCCGACATGCGGTTCAGCCGGTCCTTGTCCTGCGCATTGTAAGGATTGTTCGGATCGAAGTCCGGCACCGAGGCCATCGCCACCACTTCGCCGGTCTTGACGTTGAGCACAACGGCGCCGGCGCCCATGGCGCGGTAGCGCTCCAGGCCGGCGGCAATCTCGTCGCGGACGATATGCTGGACGCGCAGATCGATCGAAAGCTTCACCGGCTTGAGATCCTTGGCCACCGCGAGGCCCGATGCCTGCAGGTCGCTCAGGCCCTGCTCATCGACATACTTCTCCATGCCGGAGATGCCCTGGTTGTCGATGTTGGTGAGGCCGACAATGTAGGACGAGGTCTCGCCGCTCGGATAAAAGCGGCGCTTCTCGGTGCGGAAGCCGAAGCCGGGAATGCCGAGCTGCATGATGTCGGACTGTTGCTTGGGCGTCAGCTGCCGCTGCAGCCAGACGAAACCGGCGCCGCTCTTGAGCTTGTGGTAGGTCTGCTCATAGTCGATATCCGGAAGCACCGTCGACAGTTTCTCGATCGCCTCGTCGGCGTCGACAATCCGACGCGGTTCGGCAAACAGCGACGCCGTCTTGATGTCCGTCGCCAGCACTTCGCCGTTGCGGTCGACAATGTCAGGCCGCGATGCCGTCACCCGGCTCTGCGGACCGCCCGACATGTCGGGGGTCTGGAAGCCGAGATAGACCAGCCGCCCGGAAATGGTCGAGAAGATGCCGAAGAACACCGCCATCGTCATCACGATGCGCGTCCTGCCCTTGCCGCCGGTCGCCTTGCGGGCGCCCTCGACGACGATCGATCCGTCTTCACTCGTCCTGGCGCGACGCTTCAGCAGTTTGCCGATCATTGGGCGATGCCTCCGGTCACCACGGGATCCCTGCTGCCCGGAGGCGCTTGGTCGGAATTGTCGGCCATACCACCCTGGCGTCCGTTCAGGATGTCCTGAATGTCCAGGGATTTGGCCGGCAGGTCGCCGATGCCGACGATCTGGCGGGCGCTGACCGGCTCGAGTTCGAGCTGTGATTTGTAGAGTTCCGTCAGCTTCTGCAGCCGTGACGGCTGGGTGAGCAGGCTCCAGTCGGCCTTGAGCAGGTCGATCGTGTCCTCCTCATAGCGGATCTGCTCATGGATCTTCTGCACCGAAGCCAATTGTTCCTCAGCCTCGCGCTTGGCCTTGTAGGTAAGGGCGGCCGCCGCAACCATGACGGCGATCAGGACGATGTCGCTGGTACGAAACACGTGCTTACCTCTCCCCCGGCCGGCCTGTGCCGGGAAGTGTTGGGCCGGGAAGCTTTGGAAGGCCGAAAATCGAAAAGTCGCTGCTGCGTGCCGGCGCCTCGGTGCGGATCGCCGCGCGCAGCCTGGCCGAACGGGCACGCGGATTGGCCGCCACCTCGGCATCGCCGGCCGTCACGCCGCCACCCACCTTGCGGAAGGTCGCGGTGCGCGCATGAGCCTCGGGCAGGTGACGCGAGCCGGTGGCGACGTCGGCCCGATCGGCGATGAAACGCTTGACGATGCGGTCTTCCAGCGAATGGAACGTCACCACGGCGAGCCGTCCGCCCGGCTTCAGCGCGCGTTCGGCGGCAAACAAGGCCTTGGCCAGTTCGCCAAGCTCGTCATTGACGAAGATACGCAGCGCCTGGAAGACGCGCGTCGCCGGATGGATCTTGTCCTTCGGCGCGCGACCGACATGAGTCTCGATGGCGTCAGCGAGTTCCAGCGTGCGCTCGAACGGACGCTTTTCGCGGCGAGCCTCGATCATGCGGGCGATGCGCCCGGCATGACGCTCCTCGCCGAGGAAGCCGAAGATGCGCGCAAGGTCGCCCGGCTTGAAGCTGTTGACGACGTCGGCGGCACTCAAACCAGCCTGCGCCATGCGCATGTCGAGCGGCCCGTCGGCGCGGAACGAAAACCCGCGCTCGGCCTGGTCGAGCTGCATCGAGGACACACCGATGTCGAGCACGACGCCGTCGGCGGTCTCGACATGCTCGTCCAGCGTCGAAAACGGTGCCTGCACCAGCCGCAGCCGGCCGCCCGACTGCACTTCCAGATCGCGCCCGGCAGCAATGGCATCAGGATCGCGGTCGATCGCCACCACGGAGGCACCCGTCGCCAGAATGGCCCGGGTGTAGCCGCCGGCGCCGAACGTGCCGTCAATGATGATGTCGCCCTGCGCCGGCGCCAGTGCTTCGAGCACTTCGCCAAGGAGGACCGGAATGTGGCGGGCCGATCCGCCAACGGCGTGCCCATCTACGGCGTGAGGCAGGTCATCGCCGTGGCTCGCCGTCATTCCGGTCGCTCCCCAGGCTTCGTCCCCTGCCGAAGCTGCAAAAGCCGAGCTCGCGCCTGCGCCCCATAGGCGGCAAGCCGTCCCGGCTCCCAGATCTGAAAGAAATTGCCGCGTCCGACAAAGGCCACTTCCGCCGAAATGCCGGTGTGTTCGCGAATGAAATCGCTCATCGTGATGCGGCCGTCCTGGTCGAGTTTCAAGAAGGTGCCATCGCCATGGCAGAAGAACGACATATCGTCCGCCGTCTGCAGGAAGGGATCCTCGAGCGCGATGCGCTGCTCGTAGCGGTCGAGCAGGTCGAGCCCGCCGACATCCATCGCCGGCAGGTCGAGGCAGCGCAGTGCGTAGAGTTCCGAATAGCCGCGCTTCTGCACGACGGCACGGAAATGCGCGGGAACGGACACCCGTCCCTTCGCATCGATCCTGCTTACCGTGTTTGACAGAAACCGGTCCATTAAACGCTACAGCCGCTTGCGCCGCCGCACCCCTCTCCATCTTGTCGCACGCGCCGCCGCAGCGCGCTCCCTGCCCCGTATCAACCTCGTTCGCATGGGCAAAAACCGGCAAACGCGCAGCCGCCGCGGCTGCCCGATTGGCGTACGCTTTACCCTGACGCGGAACGAAGGCTTTGATGTCGAAATGGGATATCATGGGGCACTATGGGCGTCAACGGGAATAGGCTTCACAAACACGCGCGCCGCAACCAATGAGAGCAGCCGTGACGGCATGTCTCGTCTTTATGGATCATTAAGCCTAACGAAGCGTTTAGAGCCGCCTGGCCCAACCGGACGCGCCTTGCCGCGAGCCGCTGCCCAGCATAGCGTCTCGCCGCATCCGGCCGGTCACAAACAGGGTTTGAAATTCGATGTCTGAAACAGCAAAGTCACGCGCGGCAGCACTTCCTCATTTGCGTCGCAGCAGGCTTGCCATGGGCGATTCCATCCCGCTGCCCCTGACCATGGCCGCCATTTTTCACGCGCCCGGCGACGCTACCGGCTTCAACCAGTACGGCCGCTTCAGCAACCCGACCTGGGATGCGGTTGAGCATATGCTGGCCCATCTGGAGGACGCGCCCTGCGTCGCCTTCCCTTCCGGAATGGCGGCAATCTCGGCGGCGTTTTTTGCCGTGCTCAAAACCGGCGACCGTATCCTGCTGCCTTCGGACGGCTACCACACGACAAGGGCGCTGGCCGAGCGCTTCCTCAAGCCACTCGGCATCACCTACGACGTCAGGCCGACCTCGACCTTCCTCGATAGCGGCTTCGATGGCTATCGCCTGGCGTTTGTCGAAACCCCTGCCAATCCGGGGCTGGATATCTGCGATATCGCGGCCGTTGCCGACGCTGTTCACAAAGCCGGCGCGTTGCTGGTGGTCGACAACACGACCATGACGCCCTTCGGCCAGCGGCCGCTCGACCATGGCGCCGATATTGTCATTGCCGCCGACACCAAGGCGCCCAATGGCCATTCCGATGTGCTGTTCGGCCATGTCGCCAGCCGCAATGCCGATATCATCGCCGCCGTGACCGGCTGGCGCGAGGTTTCGGGCAGCATTCCCGGTCCGTTCGAAGCGTGGTTGGTGCATCGCGGCCTCGAGACACTGGATGTGCGCTTCGATCGCATGTGCTCCTCGGCGGAAGTCATAGCACAGCGGCTGAAAGGCCACAGGGCAATCAGCGGCCTGCGTTTTCCCGGGCTGGAAAGCGATCCGTCGCACAACCTCGCCCGCGCCCAGATGGAGCGCTTCGGCTTTCTGATCTCTTTCGAGCTCGCCTCGGAAGACAAAGCCGAAGATTTCATCAACAATTGCGAACTGATGCAGGCCGCGACATCCTTCGGCGGCGTCCACACCTCCGCCGAGCGGCGCTTGAAGCGAGGTGATGCGGTTCCCCCCGGTTTCGTTCGCCTCTCGGTCGGCTGCGAGCCGGTGGAAGAGCTTTGGAAGGCGATCGAGGCGTCGTTGGACAAGATCAGCGGCTGACTGGGTCGATCACGGGCCGAGATCATCGGCTTCGATGTTGCGATGGCCGTGCAGCAAGCGGATGATCTCGATCGCGTCGTCACCAACCCGATACAAGGTGAGATAGTCGCCGACGACCAGATGACGGATGCCTGGCGCGATATCGTCGCGCGGCGCGCCTGAGAAGGGATGCAAAGTCAGCAAATCCCACCGTCTTTCCAACGTATCCACGAGACGGACTGCTGCCCGGGGATCATGGCCGGCAATGTAATCACCGATGTCTTCGAGGTCGACCACTGCTTGGGGAAGCAGGCGATACTTCACTCGTGGAAGCCCCGGCCATTTTCATGTATTTGGCGCGCAAACGTTCCATGATTGGCTGGCCGTCTTGCGCCGGCCCGCTGTCGATGCCCTCCTGCACCAGCTTGCGCAATTCCTCGACCGTATAGCCGTGCAGGTCGCGCCGATCCTTCCATTGCCGCAGCGCATCGCGGATCACTTCGCTGGCCGACGCATACTCGCCGGCGGCGACCACGTCGTCCACTGCCTGCGCCAGTTCCGGCGACAGCGTGATGCTGCGTTTGTCGACCTGTCCCATAAGGCGCTCCCGATACCATTTCCCGATCCATGGTACGATTTAATCGCACCAATTTCAAGCAATCGCCGGTCCCGGCTTGCATGGATGGATCGCTGAACAAGCTTGAATCGACAGGCGCGCCCGAGGGCGCAACCTGCTGATCTCAAAATACTTCTCTTCGATATGGAGAGAATTGCCAGCTGGCCTGTAAGCCGGGTTCTGTATGGCCCTCGCCCCTTGCAAGGCGAGAACGTGGCGGCCATTCATCTTGGGCGCATGTTGCCATGCGCCTCACGCAACCTACCCGGACGGTGAGCCGGAAACAGCCCTCGAGAGTTTCCCCTCGCACCGCCCCTATTCGGTCTTGCTCCCGGTGGGGTTTACCGTGCCGCTCCTGTTGCCAGTCGCGCGGTGGGCTCTTACCCCACCCTTTCACCCTTGCCCCGAATCCGGCAAGCCGGATCGTGGCGGTTTGCTTTCTGTGGCACTTTCCCTGGGGTCGCCCCCGCCGGCCATTAACCGGCACCGTGTTTCCATGGAGCCCGGACTTTCCTCACCCGCGACCTTTCGGCGTTTGCGGGTGCGGCCGCCCAGCCAGCTGGCAAGGCGTATAAAGGGGTTCACGCCCGAAAACGCAAACGAAAAAGCAGACTTATGCGGGCGATCCAAGCGCAGCCATCTGCACCTTGACCTTGCCGCAATAGGCGGCTGACACCGGGTTCATCCGCGTTGCAGCGTGTCCGGCATTGTATTTCAGAATCGTGCCGCAGGTCGTGCCGCCGCCGAGATTCCGCGCCATGGCAAGGTATTTCATGCCGTATTTGATGTTGGTGTCGGGATCGAAGAGGCCCTTGGCGGAACCGTTGTAACCCATCATCCGCGCCGTTGCCGGCTTGATCTGCATCAGGCCGATCTCGCCGGCGCTGCCGACGATGTTGGGCCGATAGTTGCTCTCGATCTTGATAACCGCCGTGGCGAGCGACACGGGCACGCCTTCGATCGCCGCATAGCGGGCAACGATTGCGGAATACTGGCCGCTGCTGGGCACCGCGGCCGTCGACGCCGCGACGTTCCTGAGGCCAATCGATGCCGTTGCCGTCATGTCGACGGTCTTGCGGCCGCGCTTCGTCTGCCTTTTGGCGGTGGACTTCTTCGCTTTGGACCAGCTTGCCTTTTCCGCTTTGGCGGAAGCCAGCTTTGTCGCCTTGGCGTCGTGACCTGCCTTGCCGCTCTTTGCCAGCGTGGCCTTGCCGCTTTTTGCGGATGCCAAGACAAGCCCTTGATCGGCCCGCGGGCTGAGTGGTGTGGCATCTGCGGCACTGAAGGCAAAAGTCATTACGCCAGCAGCAAGAGCTGCCGTTAAAACGGTCAATTTCTGCATGTGATCCTGTTCTGTCTGAACCGCGTGAAGATGTTCACGCAGCAACGCCTAATCAATATCGGAACAACCCGGGGGGCTGGGGGTCCGACATCTGCACGTCAGCCGTTTGACGCTCGAATTGGTGTCAAACAAGGCCAGGCAAGTCACTTTAAGTGACAACTTGTAATTTAAGGACTGGAAGGGGTTGCTTGAGAGAGGCCTCCCCAGGGGTCAGTACCTCATGGAGGCAAGCAGCCTCTGCAGCGTCCGCAGCGTCGAGCCATCGGCAACGCCATCCACCTTGCGCGGCCGGAAATGCCGCTGGAAGGCCCCGACGACGATCTCCGTCTGCCGGTCGAAAATGGCCGATATCTCGACGCCATAGCCGTAGAGCGCCAGCATCGACTGCAAGGCCTCGACATCGCCGCCGGTGTCGCCGGTTGTCAGCGTAGCTCCTCGCCTGACAGGTGCGGCCGCCACGAGATGACCGACACCGGCATCGAACAGCGTCCGCCACGGAAACTTCTCGCCCGGATCGATCTTGCGCCCCGGCGCCACGTCGGAATGCGCCAGCACCCGCTCGGCGGCTATCGAATGCCGACCGGCGATCCCCTTACACAGCTCGATCACCGCATCGATCTGCCGCCTGGGGAAACCGGGATAGCCCAGCGAATGTCCCGGATTGACGATCTCGATGCCGACCGAACAGGAATTGATGTCGGCGCGTCCGAACCACGAACTCTTGCCGGCGTGCCAGGCGCGGTCGCTTTCCCTGACCATCTGCACGATGTGGCCGTTCTCATGGACAAGATAATGCGACGAGACCTCGCTCGCCGGATCGCACAGCCACGCTTCGGCTCCGGCGCCGGTCGCCATGCCGGTGTAGTGCAGCACGATCATATCAGGCTTGAGCGTGTCGCGCCGCGGACCGAAATTCGGCGATACCCTGACCTCGGCACGTGGCTCGTCGGGCAGGAAGCCGCTCATGCGTGGCGCAGGCCCCGCTCGATCATCTCATACGCGGCGTTGATCGCCGCGACCCTGGTCGTCGCGATCTTGATGAATTCCTGTGGCAGGCCGCGCGCGATCAGCCGGTCCGGATGATTGTCGGACACCAGCTTGCGATAGCGCTTCTTGACCTCTTCGAACGGCTTGCCGCGCTCGATGCCGAGCACGATATAGGGATCCCCGGCGCCCAGATTGACGTGCCGCGCCATGATGCTTTCGTAATGCGCCTCGTCGATGCGGAAAATCTCGGCGATGCGGTGCAGGAAGAGCCCTTCGTGCTCATGCACAAGGCCGTCGGCCTTGGCGATGTGGAAGAGGCCGTCGAGTATGTCTTCCAGCATCACGCAGTTGGAATGCCCGGAACCGCACAGCTGCGCCATCCGCTCGGCATAGGTCTCGAAACCGGCCACGTCGCGCTGGGCGAGATCGAACAGCCGCGCCACATTGCGCGTCTCCTTCGGCGGCACCTCGAAGATTTCCTGGAAAGCGCGCACCTCATCCTGGGTGACGATGCCATCGGCCTTGGCCATCTTGGCCGACAGCGCAATCATCGCCACCGAGAAGGCGACACGCCGGCGCAGATCCGCATCGCCGGAGAAAACCGTGCGCACGGCCTCGACGACGTCGGCGACACCCGACGAGGTTGAGGATGAAACGCGGGTGATGAACTCGCCAAGGCGATCCCAAATCGACATGGCCTGCTTCTTAGTGCCACCGCCCCCCGCTATCAAGCCGGGACAGTGCCGCAGGCCCGACACGTCCGATCAGCTTGACGCTGACGACGACGCAACCTCAGCGGACAACATGAAAAAGGCCGACGTGAGCCGGCCTTTCTCATTCATCACACGAAGTACTGCTTACTCAACTACTGCGCGGGCGCAGGAGCCGGTGTTGCCGGAGCCGGTTCGGCAGGCTTCGGTGCATCAGGCGTGGCCGGCTTCATCGGCTGTTCGGCGGCCGGCGGGTTGGTGCTCTGGGTGGTGGTGTTATCCGTCCCGCTGTCGCTACAGGCGGCAACGCCAAGCAAGGCCAGCGCGGAAACGGACGCAAGAATGAGCTTTTTCATAACATCTCTCCTTCAACACACGTTCACGTTGCGGTGAACGGTTGAATAGGAAATGCATCAGCTAGCCATGAGTTTCGTAACGTTGCGTGTCCGCATGTAACATCATGCGCATGGCCGTTGCCGGCCAAGCCATTGCGAACTAACAGATTGCATCGACAAAATGCCGGGAGCATGCCGCATGACCACCAAGTGGGATTTCTGGATCGACCGCGGCGGCACGTTCACCGATGTCATCGGCCGCGACCCGCAAGGCGGGCTGCATCCCCGCAAGCTTCTCTCCGAAAATCCCGAAGCCTATACCGATGCCGCCATCCAGGGCATTCGCGACCTTCTCGGCTTGTCCTCCGGCGACGCGATCCCGCCCGGCCTGATCGGCGACATCAAGATGGGGACCACGGTTGCCACCAACGCACTGCTGGAGCGCAAGGGCGATCGCGTGCTTTTGCTCATCACCAAGGGCTTTCGCGATGCGCTGAAGATCGCCTACCAGGCGCGCCCGGACATCTTCGCCAAGGAGATCATCCTTCCCGAACAGCTCTACGAGCGCGTCATCGAAATCAACGAGCGCGTGCGCGCCGACGGCTGCGTCGAACAATTGCTCGACATCGCCGCCTGCCGGCCGGCGATCGAACAGGCCAGGGCCGATGGCATCGATGCGGTCGCCATCGTCTTCATGCATGCCTGGAAATACCCCGACCACGAGAAAGCGGTGGCAAAAGTCTGCCGCAAGCTTGGTTTCAGCCAGGTCTCGGTCAGCCATGAGGTTTCGCCGCTGATCAAGCTGGTCGGCCGCGGTGATACCACGGTGGTCGACGCCTATCTGTCGCCGATCCTGTCGCGATATGTGCAAAGGGTGGCGGGAGAGTTGGGCATTGCTGGAAGCGGCGCCAGCACTGCCGCCGAGGGACCGCACCAACCTCATCTCATGTTCATGATGTCGTCGGGCGGCCTCACCGCCGCCGACATGTTCCAGGGCAAGGACGCGCTGCTGTCCGGGCCGGCCGGCGGTGTTGTCGGCATGGTCGAGACGGCGAAGCTCGCCGGCTTCAACAAGGTCATCGGCTTCGACATGGGCGGCACCTCCACCGACGTCGCCCACTATGACGGCGAGTATGAGCGTGCCTTCGACACCGAAGTCGCCGGCGTGCGCATCCGCGCGCCGATGATGCGAATTCATACTGTCGCAGCCGGCGGTGGCTCGATCCTGCACTACGAGGCCGGCCGCTTCCGTGCCGGGCCGGATTCCGCAGGCGCCAATCCCGGCCCTGCCGCCTACCGGCGCGGCGGCCCGCTCGCCGTCACCGATGCCAATGTCATGCTGGGCAAGCTGCAGCCCGTTTTCTTCCCGGCCATTTTCGGACCCGGCCAGGACCAGCCGCTCGATGTCGAGACGGTGCGGTCAAAATTCGCCGTGCTGGCCGCCGAAATCGGCGACAGCCGTACGCCCGAGGCTGTCGCCGAAGGGTTCGTCACCATTGCCGTTGAGAACATGGCCAACGCCATCAAGAAGATCTCCGTCCAGCGCGGCTATGATGTCACCGAATATCTCCTGAACTGCTTCGGTGGCGCCGGCGGCCAGCACGCCTGCCTGGTCGCCGACGCGCTCGGCATGGAGGCGGTGCTGATCCATCCCTTCTCCGGCCTGCTGTCGGCCTATGGCATCGGCCTGTCCTCGGTCTTTGCCTCGCGCCAGCAGGCGCTGCTCAAGCCGCTTGCCGAAGAGTCCAGAACGGAGATCGGCAACCTCATTGCCATCTTGAGAAAAGCAGTCATCTCCGAACTCTCAGCGCAAGGCATCGCCGAGGATACGGTCGCCGCCAAGCCGGTGCTGCACATTCGCTATGACGGCACCGACACGACGCTGCCGGTGAATTTCGAGGCGGACTCGATTTTCCAGGCCAAGCGCGATTTCGAAATCGCCCACAAGGCGCAGTTCGGTTTCGTCTATGACGACAAGCCGATGATCGTCGAGACCGTCGGCGTCGAAGGCACCGACACCGGCGGCACCGGCCGCGACGAAACTGAATCGCAAACCGAAGACCTTGCCGTAAGGCCTTCGCAGACCCGCGAAATCTTCACCGAGGGAGAGTGGCGCGCTTCCGGCATCTTCCGCCGCGAGGCGCTGAAGCCGGGAAACAGGATTGCGGGACCTGCCTTGATCATCGAGCCGAACCAGACAATCGTTATCGAGCCGGGCTGGCAGGCCGAAATCACCGCCAGGAACCATGTGCTCCTGCGCCGCGTCGAGAAAAAGCGCCGGCAGGCAGCGCTCGGCACCGAGGCCGACCCGGTCATGCTGGAGGTCTTCAACAATTTGTTCATGTCGATCGCCGAGCAGATGGGCGTGACGCTGCAGAACACCGCCTATTCCGTCAACATCAAGGAAAGACTGGATTTCTCCTGCGCTGTCTTCGACCGCACCGGCGCGCTGGTCGCCAACGCGCCGCATATGCCGGTGCATCTGGGCTCTATGGACCGTTCGGTCGAAACCATCATCCGGCTGAATTCCGGCGACATCCACCCCGGCGACGTCTTTGCCCTCAACGCACCCTACAATGGCGGCACGCATCTGCCCGACATCACCGTGGTGACGCCGGTTTTCGACGATATCAAGCAGCACATCCTCTTCTGGGCCGCCTCGCGCGGCCATCATGCCGATATCGGCGGCACGGCACCCGGCTCGATGACGCCGCTTGCCACCACGGTCGACGAGGAAGGCGTGCTGTTCGACAATTTCCGCATCGTCGATCGCGGAAAATTCCGCGAGAAGGAGCTGGAAACGCTGCTCACCGATCACCGATACCCGGCCCGCAACCCGCACCAGAACATCGCCGACCTCAAGGCGCAGATCGCCGCCAACGAGAAGGGCGTCGCGGAACTGCGCAAGATGGTCACGCATTTCGGCCTCGATGTCGTCGAGGCCTATATGGGCCATGTCCAGGATAACGCCGCCGAAAGCGTGCGCCGCGTGCTGGAGCGGCTGCCGGATAGTTCTGGGTACGAATACCCGACCGACACCGGCCAGGTCATCAAGGTGAAGATCACGGTCGACCGGCAAAAACGCGAGGCGACCGTCGATTTCACCGGCACATCACCGGTCATGAAGAACAATTTCAACGCGCCGGAACCCGTCGCCCGCGCTGCCGTGCTCTATGCCTTCCGCGTCATGGTCGAGGACATGATTCCGATGAATGCCGGGTGCCTCAGGCCCATCAACATCATCATTCCCGATGGCTGCATGCTGAAACCCGCCTACCCCGCCGCCGTCGTTGCCGGCAATGTCGAGACCTCGCAGCATGTCACCAACGCGCTGTTCGGCGCCATGGGCGCCATGGCAAACGCGCAAGGCACGATGAACAACCTGACCTTCGGCAACAAGATCTACCAGTACTACGAAACGATCTGCTCCGGTTCACCCGCCGGCCAGATGAACTCCGGCCGCGGCTTTGCCGGCACTTCCGGCGTCCACACCCACATGACCAATTCTCGCCTCACCGATCCCGAAGTGCTGGAGCTGCGCTTTCCCGTCATGCTCGAGGATTTCCACATCCGCGAAGGCTCAGGCGGCAAGGGCAGATGGAGCGCCGGCGACGGCACCAGGCGCACGATCCGTTTCCTGGAAAAGATGGAATGCGCGATCCTGTCCTCGCACCGCAACCGGCCGCCGCAAGGGCTGGACGGCGGTGGCGATGGCGAGGTCGGTTCGACCAAGGTCCGCCGCAAGGACGGGACGATCGACGTGCTGAAGGCCTGCGACCAGACCGTGCTGCAGGCCGGCGACGCCGTCATCCTGACGACGCCGACGCCGGGCGGGTTTGGCAAGCTGTAAGGACGCGTCAACAGGCTGTCACCGGGCTGTCATGACCCTGCGCTACCCGCTTGCGGCAAAGCAAATGGGGAATCATCTTGCCATGACCGACGTCTCCGCAGATCTGGTTTTTCGCCGGGGCAAGGAAGTTGGAAAGGCCGTCTACCAGAACCGCCCGCTGTCGAAGGCCGGCATTTCCGAGCGGCTGTTTGCCTTCCTGTTTTCCGGCCTCGTCTATCCGCAGATCTGGGAAGACCCCGACGTCGACATGGAGGCGATGCAGCTTGGCCAGGGCCACCGCGTCGTCACCATCGCCTCGGGCGGCTGCAACATCCTGGCCTATCTCACCCGTTCGCCGGCACGGGTCGACGCCGTCGATCTCAACGCCGCGCACATCGCGCTGAACCGCATGAAGCTGGAGGCGGTGCGTCATTTGCCTTCGCAGGGCGACCTGTTCCGCTTCTTCGGCGCCGCCGACACCAGTCACAATTCGGCAGCCTACGACCGTTTCATCGCGCCGCATCTCGATCCGGTCAGCCGCCACTACTGGGAGCGGCGCAACTGGCGCGGTATCAGGCGCATCGCTGTTTTCGACCGCAACTTCTACCAGACCGGCCTGCTTGGCCTGTTCATCGCCATGGGCCACCGCACGGCAAAGTTCTTCGGCGTCGACCCTGCCGGCATCATGCAGGCCCGCAACATCGGCGAGCAGCGTCGCTTCTTCCATGAGGAACTGGCGCCGGTCTTCGACAGGAAGCTTTTGAAATGGGCGACGTCGCGCAAGGCCTCGCTGTTCGGCCTCGGCATTCCGCCGGCGCAGTACGATTCGCTGATCACCTCCGGTGACGGCACCATGGCCAGTGTGCTGAAAGCCCGGCTGGAAAAGCTCGCTTGCGATTTTCCGTTGCAGAATAATTACTTCGCCTGGCAGGCCTTCGCCCGGCGCTATCCGAACCCCGGCGAGGCCGCCCTGCCCGCCTATCTCGAAAAACAGAATTACGGCACCATCCGCGGCAACATCGATCGCGTGGCCATCCACCACGCCAATCTGATCGAATTCCTCGCCGGCAAGGACGCCGGCGCGGTCGACCGTTTCGTCCTGCTCGATGCACAGGACTGGATGACCGACGATCAGCTCAACGCGCTGTGGGCAGAAATCACCCGCACCGCTTCCGCCGGCGCCCGCGTCATCTTCCGCACCGCCGCCGAGCCCAGCCTGTTGCCTGGCCGCGTCTCCAGCTCGCTGCTCGACCAGTGGGAGTATCAGATCGAGGCTTCGCGGGAATTTTCGGCCCGCGACCGCTCGGCCATCTATGGCGGCTTCCATCTCTATGTGAAGCGCGCGGCATGAGCACCACCGAGCTGCCGGCCAGCCATGCCGAGTTGATGGACGGCGTCTACCGCTGGCAGCGCCACATCTACGACCTGACCCGCAAATACTACCTGCTCGGCCGCGACCGGCTGATCGACGGGCTCGACGTCCCGGCCGGCGGCACCGTGCTGGAACTCGGCTGCGGCACCGGCCGCAACGTCATCCTCGCCGCGCACCGCTATCCCGGCACCCGCTTCTACGGCCTTGATATCTCAGCCGAAATGCTGGAGACGGCCGGTGCCGCGATTGCCCGCGAAGGCCTTGTCGATCGTGTCACGCTCGCTCAGGGCGACGCCACGGCATTCGATGCCAACGCGCTGTTCGGACGCAATAGCTTCGATCGCGTCTTCGTGTCCTATTCGCTGTCGATGATCCCCGGCTGGGAAAAAACCGTGTCGGCAGCGCTTGCCGCACTGTCACCGAATGGTTCGCTGCACATTGTCGATTTCGGCCAGCAGGAAGGCCTGCCGGACTGGTTCCGGACCTTGCTGCGTGGCTGGCTCAAAAAATTCCACGTCGCGCCGCGTGAATCGCTGTGCGAGGTTCTGGAATCGGAATCTCGGCGAACCGGCGCAAGCTTCCGTTTCCGCACGTTTTATCGCGGTTATGCCTGGCTGGCCGTGATCGGGCCGCGTCGATAGAAACTAGTGTAGCGCCTTCAGCAGCGCTCCCACCATCGTCTGCGGCCGGTAGCCGAGCTTGGCCGGCGTTAGCCCCAGCCGTACCACCACCAGTTGCTCCGAGGGAATGATGGCGACCGTCTGCCCGTCATGGCCTTCCATCCAGTAGGTATCCTTGGGCAGACCCGCGGCGACGCCGGCGCCGGGGTTTTCCTCATCGCCCGGGGCCTCGATCCACACCTGGCCCTTGCCGTAGACTTTCGAGGCCGGTGCCGGCTCGCGCATCCAGTCGACGAAGCTTGCCGGCAGGATCTGGTTGCCGTTCCACACCCCACCTTGCAGCAGGAATTGGCCGAAGCGCGCCCAGTCATGCGCGGTTGCGTAGAGATAGGACGAGCCGACAAAAGTGCCCTGCTCGTCGGTCTCGAGCACCGCGCTGTGCATGCCAAGTGGCTCGAACAGGGCGATGCGCGGCCACGTCAGCGCCTTGGCCTTGTCACCGATCGCGTCCTGCCAGAGGCGCGATAGCATCACCGCCGTGCCGCTCGAATAGGAAAACACCTTGCCCACCTCGGCCGCCAGCGGCTTGGCTTCGGCAAAGCCCGCCATGTCGGACTCGAGGTAGAGCATGCGCGTGACGTCGGCGACATCGCCATAATCCTCGTTGAACTCCAGCCCGCTCGACATCGCCATCATGTCGGCAAGGCTGATGGCAGTGCGGCCATCCGCCTTCCACGGCGCGAACAGTTCTTTGTCGGTGATGGCCATCTTGCCGTCCTTGACCAGTGTGCCGACGATGGCGGCGTTCACCGTCTTGGTCATCGACCAGCCGAGCAGCGGCGTCTTGGCCGAAAAGCCGTCGCTATAGCGCTCGGCGACGACGCGGCCATTCTTGACCACCACCACCGCGCGCATGCCGGTGCCGTTAAGTGCCGCATCGTCCAGCAGCTTGGCTATCACCGGATCCTGTGATGCCTCGACCCGCTCTCCTTCTGGCCACAGCGCGTCCTCACTGACCGCCGACGGCTCCGCATGGATCGCCGTGCGCCGTACCTTGCCGACGTCGCCGTCCGGAACCGATGCACAACCGAGCCCGTCGCGGGCGACAGCGACGCTCTTGCCGAGGAAGCCAAGCAGGCCGGCCGAGACCGTTCCCCTGTTCTTGTCCACCGAGACCCGCATCAACCGCAGCAGCGGGTGCCCGGGCGCCTGCACGTCGACGGCGAGCACCTCATTGGCGTCGCGGCCGGCGATGAAGACGTTCGAACAGACGATCTTGGCCGAATAGCCCGAGCCGACGCGGATCAATTCCGGCGGCGCGATGTAAAGCCATGCAAAAAGCGCAGCGATCGCCAGAGCGATCAGGCCAAGCAGCCATTTGACGATCTTGACGACAAACCGCATTTTTCACCCTCGTTCGAGCGGAGTTCCACCCGATGACATCGATTTGCCGCCATTGCTTCAGCAAATCGCTGTGCTTGTCGAGCGCCATCAACCTGATATCAACCATGATCGGCGATCACAGGATATACGGGCGATGCTGTGGGGCGATCGCTTGATAAGGCCATTCGAGGGGGCCACCCGCAACAGAACCCATCAGCGGCCGGCTGATTCCGGCTCAGGAGAAGCGATGCGCCGGTTCGCGGGCCTCATCATGCTGACGCTGCTTGGCGCCTGCTCGACCGTGGACGATCTGTCGCCGCTGTCGCCGTCCGCTTCCAGCAGCCCGACGGTCGCCGTGCGTGCGCCGCGCTTCGAGGATTCCAAGCCGCATGAATGGGACAGCGGCGCGCCCTGGAACTATGCCGTCCACGGCACTGATGTTTCCAAATACCAGACCTCGGTCGACTGGCCGGCAGCCAGGGCCAGCGGAATTTCCTTCGCCTTCATCAAGGCGACCGAGGGCGGCGACCGTTTCGACGAGTATTTCAACGAGCATTGGGCGCGCACGAAGGCCAACGGCATTCCGCGAGCCGCCTATCATTTCTACTATTTCTGCACCCCGGCTGCCGTGCAGGCGCGCTGGTTCATCCGCAACGTCCCTGTCGATCGCTCGGCGATGCCGCCGGTTCTCGACATGGAATGGAACCCGCAATCGCCGACCTGCAGGCTGCGCCCCGACGCAGCCACGGTGCGCGCGGAGATGACCACCTTCCTCGAAATCGTCGAACGGCACTACGGCAAGAAGCCGATCATCTACACCTCGGTCGACTTCTTCGACGACAACGAGCTGTCGAGCTTCCGCGGCTACCCCTACTGGCTGCGCTCCGTCGCCGGCCACCCGCGCGAGAAGTACGGCAGCCACCCCTTCACCTTCTGGCAGTACACCGGAACCGGCATCATTCCCGGCATGCCCGGCAAGGCCGACATCAACGTCTTCAACGGCAGCGAAGCTGCCTGGAATAAATGGCTGCGGCAGAACACCCGTTGACACCGGACCTGCCGCCTGCTTTCGACACAGCCAGCGGCAAAGAGTGCAACCGCAGGCAATTCAGGGCGTTGGGCTTCCCAGGGGAGCAAGACAAATGCCCCATTCGTTTCGAAAGGAAGCTGATGCGACTGCGTTCTCAAGCCCTCGCGGCGCTGTTCCTGTGCGCCACGGCCTTGCCGGCGATGGCGCAGGAATGCGGCGGCGACTTCGAAACCTGGAAGCAAAGCGTGGCGGTGGAAGCCAAGGCTGCCGGTGTAGGCCCCGCTGGCCTCGAGGCGCTGGAGGCCGCGACCATCGACGACAAGGTTCTGGCGCGCGACCGCGCCCAGGGCGTCTTCACCCAGACCTTCATCGAATTCTCCAACCGCATGATCTCGGCCTACCGGCTGAAGCAAGGTGCGGCAAACCTAAAGAAATACGCCGACGTCTTCGCCCGCGCCGACCAGCAGTTCGGCGTCCAGGCGCCGATCATCGCCGCCTTCTGGGCGCTGGAGACCGATTTCGGCGCCGTCCAGGGCGATTTCCACACGCTGAGCGCGCTGGTGACGCTGTCGCATGATTGCCGCCGCCCGCAACTGTTCCGGCCTCAGTTGATACCGCTTCTGCAATTGATCGATCGCGGCGTGGTGCCGGCCGACGTCAGGGGTGCCTGGGCCGGCGAGATCGGCCAGACGCAGATCCTGCCTTCCGACTACCTGGCGCGCGGCGTCGACGGTGACGGCGACGGCAAGGTCGACCTGCGCGGCAGCGTGCCGGACGTGATCATGACCACCGCCAACAAGGTGCTGTCGCGCGGCTGGAAACGCGACGAGCCCTGGATCCAGGAAGTCCGCGTGCCCGAAGACATGCCGTGGGACCAGACCGGGCGCACCAACAAGCTGCCGCTGTCGCAATGGGCGCAATGGGGCGTCACCAACCCCGACGGCACGCCGCTGATCGACAACGGCCTCAAGGCCGGCCTTGCGCTGCCCATGGGCCGCAAGGGGCCCGCCTTCCTCGCCTATGACAATTTCGACGTCTATCTCGAGTGGAACCAGTCCTTCACCTATGCGCTGACCGCGGCCAACCTCGCCGCCCGGCTGGCGGGGGCAAAACAGTTCGACCCGCGCAATCCCGAGACCGGCCTCAACAACGAACAGATGAAGGCGCTGCAGACCAAGCTGGAAGCCAGGGGCTACGATGTCGGCACCGTCGATGGCATCCTCGGCACCAACACCCGCGAGGCTATCCGCAAGGAACAGATGCGGCTAGGTTTGGCGGTGGACGGCTGGCCGACACCGGAGCTGTTGGGGAAATTGTAGGGCAGTAGGCAGTAGGCAGTAGGCAGTAGGCAGTAGGCAGTAGAAAATTACTCCGAACGCAGTGCCGGCCACCCCTATTCCCTATTCCCTATTCCCTATTCCCTAATCCGCCATCGTCTCCAGACTCGCAAACCCTTGCGGCGCGTCGCCTTCATCGAAGGGCGTCGTCACCTCGACGAAGGTGTCGGGATAGAAGCCGTTGAAGCGGGTTCTCAGCGACAGCGAATAAGCGCCGATATGGCCGATTTCGATCCAGTCGCCGGTATCGACGGTTTCCGGCAGCCAGAATGGCCGCGACAGGATATCGACGGAATCGCAGGTCGCGCCGCAAACCTTGAACGGCACGATGTTCTTCTCCTCGCCATTGCGCGAGCGGATCGCCGGATCGGGAATGAAACGCGCCGGCAGCGTGATCTTGCCGGTCCATGAATCCGACAGCGACGCCCAGATGCCGTCATTGATGTAGAGCCGTTTGCCCTTGCGCAGCAGCACCCGCACGATCAGCGACAGGCAGCGCGCCACGATCACCCTGCCCGGCTCGGCCACCAGTGGCATCTGGTCGAAGTGATACTCTTTCAGATCGCCCGACAGCCGCGACATGATCTGGCCGAGCGATGGCATCTCGATCTGCTTGCGGTTAGGATCGTGGCCGTATTCGGCGGGAAAACCGCCGCCGACATCGAGCCCGGCAATATCGAAGGTCAGCCGGTTGCGCACCCAGTCGGCCGAGGCCAGCGCCCGTTCATAGGTGTCGGGATCCTCGATCTGGCTGCCGACATGAAAACAGAGACCAACCTTATAGCCGGTACGATTCAGCCGCTCGGCGAGTTCGACGGCATAGGCCGGCCCGGCGCCGAATTTCTTCGACAGTTCATAGGCGGCCGATCCTTTCGTCTGGATGCGCACGAACACACTGATCGAGCCCGGATCGATGTCGAGCGCCCGCACCACTCGCGTCAGCTTGGTGATCTCGTCCTCATGGTCGAGCGAAATGACGCGGATACCGTACTTCTCCAGCGCCAGCTTGATGTCCGACTGCGCCTTGACCGGGTGCATGTAGAGCATTTCGGCATCGGGAGAGACCGCACGCACGGCGGCGAACTCGCCCGGCGAAGCGACGTCGAAAGCGTTGACGCCGGCCTCGACCAGGGCCTTCAGCACGATCTGCTCGCCATTGGTCTTGACCGCATAGGCGGTCTTGCCGGGGAACATGCCCATGAACTGCCTGGCATCCGCCATCAGCACCTGCGGGCGGAAGCAATAGATCGGATCGTCCGGGCGAAGCGCCAGTGCCGCTTCGCGGGCATTCTCGAATCGCTGCATGGACGAATCCTCACCTCGGCTGCGCACAATTAATCCAAGCTAGCGGCTAATGAAAACAATTCTGTGTCTCGCAGCGCTGACGCAGCGGCGCTAGGTCCTTGGCCGACCGTTGCCAGCAATCATGTTTCGGGTGGCCCTTGTCTGTGAACCCGATATGGCTTCTGCCTCACTGGCATACAGTCCGTCTGGGAGGGCGACTCACATGGCAATAGCCGCGACATCAGCACCACGCGGGCCGATGGTGCTCAAGGACTGGGCCCAACTCCTGCTGCTCGGTGCGATCTGGGGCGGCTCGTTCTTCTTTGCCCGCATCGCGGTGGCGGAACTTCATCCGCTGGTGCTGGTGCTGTTTCGCGTCGCCATCGCCGCGATCGCGCTGCAGATCTATCTCGGCCTGCGTGGCCCGTCCTTCCGCCTCGCCCTTCCCCATGCCGGCCTGTTCTTCCTGCTGGCGCTCACCAACAACGTCGTCCCTTTCTCGCTGATCTTCGCCGGCCAGACAGAGCTTGGCGCCGGCGTCGCCTCGGTGCTCAACGCAACGACGCCGTTCTGGACGCTGATTCTCGCCAACGCGCTGACATCGGACGAAAAGCTCTCCTGGAACAAGCTCGCCGGCATTGCGCTCGGCATCGCCGGCACGGCTGTCATGGTCGGCCCTGGCCTGCTTGCCGGACTCGGCGGCCCGGTCTGGGCAAAATTCGCGCTGATCGGCGCTTCGCTGTCCTACGGCGTCGCGCTGATGGTCGCCCGCCGCTTCAAGGGCGTGCCCTCGCCGGTCATCGCCACTGGACAGTTGACGGCTTCGACCATCATCATGATCCCGATCGTGCTCTTCACTTACGGTCCATCCGGCCTGTTCTCGGCCTCGCCGCCGGTCTGGGCGGCGGTGCTGGCGCTGGCGCTTTTGTCCACCGCCTTCGCCTACATCCTCTATTTCAACCTCGTCGCCTCGGCCGGCGCCACCAACGCCTCGCTGGTCACGCTTGTCGTGCCGGCCAGCGCCATGCTGCTCGGCTTCCTGTTCCTTGGCGAGCGGCTGGAGCTGTTCGAGATTGGCGGCGTGCTGCTGATCGGACTCGGCCTTATCACCATCGACGGGCGACTGCTTGGTCGACGTTAGAGTGCTGCGCGTCCACCTGGATGTGCAAAGGACGCTTTACCCACTTAATTGAACCCTCGCATCTGCGAAAGTCGAAGGCGACTTTCGCAGGTAGCGCTACCACGACACGGTAGCGACACACCGCCGCCATAATTTATTCACAGGTCTGAAGCCGGTTTTTGCCTAGGAGTTTCAACGCGTAACGGCAAAAGCGGAGTCGCAAATCCCACAATCACGTCGCAATGCAGCACATTTTCCGCTTGCCTGTGGCACAAATGAACCTAGACTCTCAGGCATAGCTCTTTAGAGGAGGCTATGTCATGGGACTTACGAGGCCTATCAACGCATTGATGATCTGTGCTGCGTTCGCTTTCATCGGAGCCCTTATTATGGGCTTTCTTCCCTGACCCGCCAAGACGGGGAAGACCAGCACCACATAGTCCAAATCATTGAAAAGGCCGGGTTTTTACCCGGCCTTTTTGCATTTCGGACGCTCTTTTGGAGCCAGGGTGTGTCGAGATTCAGGTCAGGCCGAGTCGAAAATGGTGGATTCCGAGAACCTGAACGGAGCGTACTTTTGGATACGTGAGCAGGCCGGTCTCACCTGAATATCGGAGCGCCCCTAAGCCGCGGCAGAACCCGCCGTCTCCGCGTCGTGCGACCGGATGCCGATCATGTGGCAGATGGCGAAGACCAGGTCGGCCCGGTTCATGGTGTAGAAGTGGAAATCGCCGACGCCGCGCTCGACCAGGTCCATGACCTGTTCGGCCGCCACCGCCGAGGCCACCAGCGCATGCGTCTGCGGGTCCCGGTCAAGGCCCTCGAACCGTTCCGCCAGCCAGCCCGGCACATGCGCGCCCGCCCTCGCGGAAAAGTTCGCGACCTGCCTGAAGCTATGAACCGGCTGGATACCCGGCACGATGGGGATGTAGATGCCGGCGCGGCGGACGCGCTCGACATAGCGCTCGTAGAGATCGTTGTCGAAGAAGAACTGGGTGATCGCCCGCGTCGCGCCATTGTCGACCTTGCGTTTCAGCATCTCGATGTCAGTGGCGAAATCGGGGCTTTGCGGATGCTTTTCCGGGTAGGCCGCGACGGAGATGTCGAAATCCGCGATCGCCTTAAGCCCGGCGACGAGTTCCGCGCCATTCTCGTAGCCACCGGGATGCGGCCGATAGGGCTCGCCGACGCCGGAAGCCGGGTCGCCGCGCAGCGCCACGAACCGGTTGATGCCGATCGACTTGTAATCCTGGATGACCGCATCGACCTCGTCGCGCGTTGCCCCGACACAGGTCAGATGCGCCGCGGCGGGAATAGCGGTTTCCGTCAGGATGCGCTTTACAGTGCGTGCGGTGCGCTCCCGCGTCGAGCCGCCGGCGCCGTAGGTCACCGAGACGAATTTCGGCTTCAGCGGCTCCAGCCTTGTGACGGTCTCCCACAGCCTTGCTTCCATCTCGTCCGTCTTCGGCGGGAAGAATTCAAAGGAAACCCGGACCTTGTCACCAATGTCGGGGCGGCGGGAAAAGCGGAACTGGTTCATCAGGCGATTTCCCTTATCTGCCTTGTGTCGTTGGAAGGATCGGCGATCAGCAGGCGCCGATCGCGGCCAAGCCAGAGTTTCACGGTGAGCCTGGCCTCGTTGCCGCCGCGCGGCTCGAATTCCTGGCTGTCTTCGAGATCGAGGCCGGCTTCCGAAAACCAGTCGGAAATCTGCCGGTCGGAAAAGCCGAGCCGCATATGCGCGTGCTCCTCGCGCAGGAATTCCAGCGCATGCGGCGCGAAATCGACGATGACCAGCCGCCCTGCCGGACGCAAAAGCCGCGCCGCCTCGTGGATGGCGCGGGCGGGATCGTCGAGATAGTGCAGCACCTGATGGATGGTGACGAGATCGAAGGCATCGCGCTCGACCGGCGGCGCGAAGATGTCGCCCTGCCGCACCTGCGCATTCGAAACGCCGGCCTTGTCGAGATTGGCGCGCGCCACGGTCAGCATCTCGCGCGACATGTCGATGCCGACGCCGCGCCGATAGAGCGGCGAGAAGATCTCGAGCAGCCGCCCGGTGCCGGTGCCGAGATCGAGCATCGACTGGAACGGCCGCTTGCCGACCAGCTTCAACATCGCGGCTTCGACGGCGCGGTCCGGCACATGCAGCGAGCGGATGTGGTCCCAGCTTGCCGCATTCACGGAAAAATACTCGACCGCCCGGTCCTGCCGCTTGCGCTTGACCGAGGCCAGGCGCTCCAGATCGCGCTCGACCTGCGGATCGGCACCGCGAATGCCGGAAACCAGCCCCATGACGAAGTCACGCGCGGAATCCGCGTCCGACAGGCGGAAGAAGGCCCACGACCCTTCCTGGTAGCGGCCGATCAACCCGGCCTCCAGAAGCAGCTTCAGATGCCGCGAAACGCGCGGCTGCGACTGGCCGAGAATTTCGGTAAGATCGGAAACGGTGAGGTCGCCACGCGACAACAGTGCCAATATGCGCAGCCGGCTGGATTCGGCCGCCGCCTTCAATGTATCCACCATGGTGTCGAGCGAGACATGCATCAGCGTATTCTCTTTGAAAAGATATAAACATATGTTTATGTCGATTTTCAAAACCTTGCAAGCGCTATGTCGCTTCCGGACAAGAAAATGGCGCATGCGTCGACTCTCGATGCATATAGCCCAAAACTGGGCCGCGGTTTTCGGACAATGACATGCACAAAAAAATGATGCGGGATGAGAGCAGGATGACCGAAACGCGTGAGATGTTCGAGACGCGCGAAGGCGAGCAGAGGCTGGAGAACGATCCGGCACTTATGCCGCCGGATGGCGGGATCGTCTTCATCGGCCGCATCACCTCGCCATGGAAGACGAGCGAAACCTGCCCGAAGAACATGCGCACCGCGCGCGAGACCGGACAGCCCGCGGTGCTGATCATCGACGCACCCTACCGAAGTGGCCTGCAAGGGCTGGAGCGCGCCAGCCACGTCATCATCCTGTCCTGGCTGCATCACTCGCCGCGGGACCTGATTGTGCAGAAACCGCGCCATGCGGCTGAAGCGAAAGGCGTATTTTCGCTGCGCTCCCCTGCCCGACCGAACCCCATCGGGCTGCACATCGCCAGGCTCATTGCCGTCGACATCGGCACCGGCCGCGTCGATCTCGACGCCATCGACGTGCTGGACGGCACGCCGGTCATCGACCTGAAACCCTATTTCGCCTCGACCGACGCCATTGCCGAGGCGACCATCGAAGGGCGCGATGAGCCCGATCGGATCCGGCGATGACAGCGCCGACCGGCCGCCGCCGCGCCATCGCCAAGGCGCTGACCGCACTTCTGCCGCTGGCGCCCTATGCCGATATGGAGAAGATCCGAACCGACGCCGGCGCGGTTCACATGAAGACCTTGCCGCCAGGCATCGCCGTATGGCTGGCGACGATTGCCCACATCCGCCACATGCACACTGACTACGAAAAGCTTCTGGCCGAAGGTTACGACCGCGACTCGGCGCGTTTCTTCGTCATCGAGCAGACCAACATCGTGCTCACCCGCTGGCGCGCGACGCGCCTGCTCGACGCGGATGACGACGAGGAATGAACGCCGCTACCGCCGCTTCAGCACGGCGACCGCATTGTAGGGCTGGCCGTCGGCCTGGCCGACCCAGGTCCAGGACAGATTTCCAAAACCTGACGGTGATGTTGCCGCCATCGATGCACTTGTCCTGACCGTAGGTAATGCTCTCGTGGTATTCCGCCGATGTGTTGTCCCTGGACGTCTGCGACAGGGACCCGCCGCAGCCGAGCGACGGATAGTCGATCGACGCACCGCCATCGTTGATCGTCATGGCAATCGGCCAGTCGGCCCCGGCATCGCCGGCCGGGCTCTGGTGGCCGCTGCCGACCCAGGTGCCACTCAGCGACGGCAGATTCACCGCACAAGGCACGTTCTGGAAGATCGGTGTCAATTCGCTGCCGGTTTTCTCGCAGCGATAGATCTGTCCGCTCTGGCACAATTCCTCGCCTTCGCGCGCGCACTGGGCGCTGGCTTCGCCCGCGACGGCGAACATCATCATGGCTGCTATGACGGCCCCAAGCCTGCCCATCTTCCCCTCCCATTCAGAACTCGCAAATTGTAAGGCAATTCCGATCCGATGTATCGGAGAGATCGCCATGGAGGCCAAACAGCGCCGGGCGAGTGGCTCTATGCCTTCTGCCCAGCGCCGATAGCCTGCTGATCCGCCCTGGTTGGAGGAGGCACCGATGAGCCAGACGATAGCGACGCCCGATGCGAACTCACTGCCTGCACTCGGCGCTTTCCATATCGACCCGCACTCCTACCCCGAGGGGGTCGCTTTCCTCGACGGCCAATACCTGCCGATGTCGCAAGCCAAGGTCTCGGTGCTGGACTGGGGTTTTCTGCATTCCGATGCCACTTACGACACCGTGCATGTCTGGAATGGCCGCTTCTTCCGCCTCGATTTGCATCTCGACCGCTTCTTCGGCGGGCTGGAAAAGCTGCGCATGACCATTCCCTTCGATCGCGACGGTGTGGCCGAAATCCTGCACAATTGCGTGGCGCTGTCGGGTCATCGCGCCGCCTATGTCGAAATGCTGTGCACGCGCGGCGCCTCGCCGACCTTCAGCCGCGACCCGCGCCAGGCGGTCAACCGCTTCATGGCGTTTGCCGTGCCCTTCGGCTCGGTCGCCAATGCCGAGCAGTTGGAGCGCGGTCTGCGTGTCGCCATCAGCGACAAGGTGCGCATTCCGCCGGCCTCGATCGACCCGGCGATCAAGAACTACCACTGGCTCGATCTGGTGCGCGGCCTCTACGATGCCTATGACCACGGCGCCGAGACCGCGCTGCTCCTCGACTTCAACGGCAATATCGCCGAAGGCCCGGGCTTCAATGTCTTCTGCGTCGAGGATGGCAAACTGTCGACGCCTTCTATCGGCGTGCTGCCCGGCATCACCCGCCGCACTGTCTTTGATCTGTGCGCCGAAGAAGGTCTTGCCGCCACCGCCACCGATGTCAGCGTTGCCGCATTGCGCGGGGCAGACGAGGTTTTCATCACCTCGACCGCAGGCGGCATCATGCCGGTGACGGAGATCGACGGCGTGCGGATCGCGGACGGCAAGGTCGGGCCGATCACCAGCCGGCTGATGGCACGCTACTGGGAAAAGCACGACGATCCGGCCTGGTCGTCTCAGGTGAATTATCCCTGATTACCCGGCGCCTTCTTCAAAAGATTTCCCCTCGCCTCTGGAAAGTCACCGGGTTAAGCCGTATATGCCTGAAAGCGGAGAAGCCTCCGCTTTCACCTGAAATCGCGCCCGCAGGGGCAAGGACTCCACATCATGACAAACAAGGTTTGGTTCATCACCGGATCGTCGAAGGGCTTTGGCCGCGTCTGGGCCGAGGCGGCGCTCGCGCGTGGCGACCGCGTCGCGGCGACGGCCCGCGACGCCGGCACGCTCGCCGATCTCGTCGACAAATATGGCGATAACGTCGCCGCGATAAAGCTCGACGTCACCGACAAGAAAGCCGTCGATGCCGCTGTCGCCGAGGCGCACAAGCGCTTTGGCCGGCTCGACGTCGTCATCAACAATGCCGGCTACGGCCATTTCGGCGCCATCGAGGAGGTCAGCGAACAGGAAGCCCGCGACCAGGTCGAAACCAATGTCTTCGGCGCCCTGTGGGTGACCCAGGCCGCGCTGCCGATCATGCGGGCGCAGCGGTCCGGCCACATCATCCAGATCTCGTCGATCGGCGGCGTCAATGCCTTTGCCTCGCTCGGCCTCTACCACGCCTCGAAATGGGCGCTGGAGGCTTTCAGCCAGTCGCTCAGTATCGAGATCGCGGAATTCGGCATCCATGTGACGCTGGTCGAACCCGGTGGCTTCTCCACCGACTGGGCCGGCCCGTCTGCAAAGGTGTCCCAACCGATCGAGGCCTATGCGCCCGCCCGTGCCAAGATGGCCGAGCGCCGCGCCAATTCCGTCGCCGGCGATCCCGAAGCCACCGGTCCTGCGATGCTGGCCATAGTCGACGCCGCCGAGCCGCCGCTCCGGGTGTTCTTCGGCGACAGCGGCCTGCCCATGATACGCCAGGAATACGCCAACCGCCTCGCCACCTGGGACAAGTGGGACCACGTTTCCATCATGGCGCAAGGCGCCAAGAAGAACCGCAAGGCATAAGGCCAGCGCTTTTGCTACGCCGCCTTTTAAGGTGGCGTAGCCCCCTACCCTTGGCTGTATGAGAACCGGCGGCTATGCCGTGTAGATCCACTGCTCGGGTACCCGCGCCGATATCTCCTCTCCTACCTTAATCGTGCCGGGCTTCTCGACCCAGGCGACGACGCCACGTAGCCGCTTCGCCGCTTTCGGGAACAGCAGCGCGCCGGCTTCGACGTCGGCCATTCCGGCATTTTCGGCGATCGACCGGCCGGCGATGCGGCAAGGCCCGTTCTGCGCGTCGACCTTGACGGTCACGCCACCCTTGAAGAACAACAGCGTGCCGGCCGGCAGCATCGATAGATGCGGCACGCCTTCGATCACCAGATTGGCGCCGATCCACTCTGGCTTGATTTCGGTGAGGCTCATTCGTTCGGCGACGATGGCGAGTTCATCCGCCGCCACGATGGATATCTGCCGTTCATTGCGCATTTCGGTGCCCCGCGGATACCAGGGCTCGCGCCCGCCTGAGCGCCGTGTCGGTCCGGCATGGAAATCGCCCGATATGCCGTCGAAGCCCAGCCGCAATTCGTCCACCGGGCGCGTCTGAAAATGATCCGCTGGCGCCACGTAAAGCGCTGCCGCCTTGGCGGTGAGCTTTTGCGCGGGGATGATTTCAACCGGCTTTTCAGCCTCGGGGAAGAGATCCAGCATGGCTTCATTCCTTGGATGATGCCACTTGGTTTTGCCCTTCGGCTGGCAAGGCCGCAAGAGCGGTTTGGGCCAAAACGCGCAACTCTTCGACCGAAGCACCGTCCCGCGCCTGGATCGACATGCCGTTCATGACGCCGGCCAGGTATTTGGCGAATCCCTCGACCGACAAGTCCGCCGGCAGGTCGCCCACCGCCCTGCCCCTGGCCAGCCGATCCGCGATCGCCGCTTCACTCGCCTTGCGATAGGTTCTGAGTTCATCGGCAATGGCTTGCGCCTGTGGCGAGGCTGCCAGCGCGCCGCTGACGAACAGACAGCCACCAGGCTTGCCGGGCCTCGAATAGGCTTCTGCCGCACCGAGCAACAATCGCCGGATCGCCTCCCGCGTCGATACCGGCGCGCTCAGCGCTTCCAGCGCAAAGCCGATCTCGGTCTCGTGGTAGCGTGTCAGCGCCCTTCGGAACAAAGTCTCCTTGTCGGTGAAGGCGTTGTAGATCTGCGGCGGCGTCAGCCCCATCGCCTCGCGCAGCATGGCCAGCGACGTCGCCTCATAGCCATGCTCCCAGAACAGATGCATCGCCGCATCCAGCGCCCGGTCGGGGTCGAAAGCGCGCGGCCGGCCGCCGCGGGGCTTTTCCGAATTATCCATAGCGATCGATACGAAACCTATTGACTCGACTTCTCCGTGTAACGTACCAATCGATACGAAACATGGCAAGCCGGAAGACATGTCAGTCGGAAGGCCCATGGAGAACCAGCAAAATGGAGGGCCAAATGCCAATAACCGTGACCGCGCCGGAAGGCATACTGACCCCGGCAGGAGAGCGCGAGATCCTGCCGCGTCTCAGCACCGCCCTCATCGAAGCCTCCGGCGCCACCGGCAATTCGTTCTTCACCGCGATCGTCGGCGGCACGGTCCACATCTTGCCGCCTCACCACATCTATGCGGGCGGCGCCAATCGGCCTGTCGTCATGGTGGAATTGAAATTGCCCAACATCGGACTAGGCTCGGTCGAAGCCCGCAGGACCTTCATCACCGCAGCCGCCGGTATTGTCGCCGAACTCTGCGTGCCGGGGCACCGGCCTGAGAACACCTGGATCAACATCGTCAATGCGCCCGACGGCGGCTGGGGCATCGGTGACCGACAATATACGGGCGACATGCTCATCGCCGCCGCCAGCGCAGCCGCGCTCTGATCTGACCGTTGTGATGAACAGGAGTTACCTGATGCGGCTCTCCCCTTCGCTGTTCTTCACCACCAATTGCGAGCCGGCACTGGCCTTCTACGAGCGGTGCGGTCTCGGCCGGGCAACGATCCTGCTGCGCTGGGGAGACAACGACATGCCGGTGCGAACCGAAGCCATGCGCGGAAAGGTATTGCATGCCCGGTTTGAAGGCTCCGGCGTCCTGTTTCATGCCTCCGACAATGACGACGCCGAGCCGATGAAGGGCTCCGCCCTTTGCCTGGAGTTCGAAGACTTGGCCGCCATGCAGGAGCTCTTCGGTCGCATGAGCGCAGGCGGGCGGATCACCGTGCCTCTGGCGCGGCAAGGTTGGGGAGCCAGCTTCGGCATGCTGGTCGACGCCTTCGGCGTGCAATGGATGTTCAGTTGTTCCAGGGGATAGGCCCGCGGATCACGATCTTCTTACCAGGAATGAAGCCCGTCCGGCGTCGCGCCGCATTGCCGCCGCGCTGTGCCGGTTTCATGGTGATATCAGGACAGTTCGCGGAGGCTGATGATGCGACCCGTGACAGCAATCACGTTGCTTTGGTTGATCTGGGCAGGAACCTGGGCCGTAGCCGCTTTGTGGTCCGACCCTGCCCAGAAGCGCGCCGGATTGAGGGCGGAGGCCCGCTATCGGGGTCTCTGGCTGGCCGGCGCGGTGCTGCTGTTCATTCCGGCGCACGGCTATGAAGGCCGGCTCAGGCTGTGGATGCCTGATCTCCCCGAAGCCTGGATTTGTGTCGCCCTGATCGCCATCGGCATCGCCTTTGCCTGGTGGGCGCGCCTGCATCTTGGCAGGCTATGGTCGGGCACCATCACCGCCAAGGCCGGGCACCGGGTCATCAACACCGGCCCGTACGGCCTTGTCCGGCATCCGATCTACACCGGATTGCTGCTGGCGATCCTCGCCACCATGGCGGCCAAGGGCACCGTCTGGGGCATAGCCGGAACTGCCCTGCTCATCATCGGCATCGTGACTAAGGCAAGACTGGAAGAAAGCTTCCTGCGCGGCGAACTCGGCACGGCCTATGACGACTACGCCAGGCGCGTGCCGATGCTGGTGCCGTTCGCCCCAGCCTGACACGGTGGTTGAATGCCAGTCTCAGCCCGATTTCTTTGCCGCACTGCTTTGCGGGAAATGTTCGACGGCGCCACCGATTTGAACCCAATCATGTTTCGACTGCTCGAAAACCGATCTGACAGGGGGCGGGCTTTTTGGGTCTGCCAGCGCACCGATGGCAACACCGACCATCGACGGCAGGTTGTCGGCCTTCCAACAGATCGTCGAGCCGCAATTTGGACAAAAGTAGGTGTGGACCTTGCCGCCGCTTGCCGCATCGCGGATGAATTCTTTCGCGGGTCCGGAAATGACGACCGCGTCGGCCGGATAGAAGGCGCCGACGCCAAAGGGCGCGCCGGTTCTGCGTTGGCAATCAAGACAATGACAGGCGACGACCAGTTTTGAAGGTCCTGGCAGCGTCAACGTGAGAGCGCCGCAACTGCATCGGGCATCAACCATCGGAAAATCCTCCGTTTCTGAAACGAGATCGTTTGATTTCAAACCGGGACACGCCCCAACACGCGGGTGTTGAGCGTCAGGTCAGGCTGAGCGGGAATGGGAGACGGGCGTGAGCCGGCTGGGCAGCACCTTGGGCACGCCGCTATTTGCAGGCCGGCGTCACCTGAACATCGAATGCTCTACAGCATCCGCAATAGCGCGCCGCCTATCGAATAGCCCGCGCCAAAGGCGCAGATCAGTCCGAAATCGCCGGGCTTCATGTCGGCATGGTTTTCCGACAGCGCGACGATGGCGCCGGCGCCCGCCGTGTTGCCCAGCCGCTCCAGCACCATCGGCGCGCGATCGTGGTCGACCTCGTGGCCGAACGACAGTTTCAGGATCATCGCATTCATGCGCGCATTGGCCTGATGCAGCCAGAAGCGCCTGATCGCCTGCGGTGTCAGCCCATGCTCGGCGAGGAATTCGACGATGAATTTTTGCCCGGCGACGGTGACTTCCTTGAACACCTTGTTGCCGACCTGCTTGATCAGATTGCCTTCCAGATTGATCATGTAGGGATCATCTTGGGCAGTGCGGGTGTGATAGCCCAGATTGGTGCGGATATTGTTCGACATCTGCGTCCAGACGCGCGTGTCGAGCACCTCGAAGCGCCCTGGCCGCTTGTCGCCCTTGGCCAGTCCTTCGACCACCATCGACACCGAAGCGTCGCCGAAGATGAAATGCGTCTGCCGGTCGCGGAAATTGAGGTGGCCAGTGATGATCTCCGGCGTCGTCACGAGAATCCGTTTGTGCGCGCCCGACCGCACCAGGTTGACGGCAATGTGCAAGGCCGCCGCCGCCGAAGAACAGCCAAGCCCCATGTCAAAGCCAGCGCCCTTTGTCCCCAGCGCCTCCTGCATTTCGACGGCGATTGCCGGATAGGGCCGCTGGTGATGCGAGGCCGAGCAGATCACCAGGTCGATATCGGACGGCTTCAGCCCGGCATGATCGAGAGCCTTTTTGGCGGAGGCGATGCCGAACTCGGCTTCGAGCGACAGCGCATCATCAGGCCGTGCCGGAATGCGCGGCGCCATGCGGGTCGGATCGAGAATGCCCTCGCGCTCGATCACATGACGGGTGCGCACGCCCGAGGCGTGGACGATGAAGTCACTGTCCGATTTCGGCAGCGGCGGCTCGCCGGTGCCCAGGCGGCGCGCATTCTCCGTGTCGACCCAGGCATTGAAGCTGGCGACCAGCTCTTCGTTGGTGATCTTGGCTTCAGGGATTTCAACGCCGATGCCGCTGATGATGACGCGATGCATATATCCAGTCCGTCCCATCCGCAGGCGTTGCGGGCTTCATGTGGGCGCCGGAACGCTCCGGCGCAACACTTTTCTCACCGCGGCGGTTTACACCGGCTTAAACCAAAGGTTTGGGCCAACTTAAGCCTGGTTTCACCAGGCGCAGAGCTTGGTGTTGGTCTGCGGGTTGTTCCAGCAGGCGCCGTCGTCGCGGCTGCGCACGAACTGGCCTGGCAACGGCACGTTGCGACGGCCGAGATTGACATAGCCATAGGCAAAGCCCGGCCCGTCGATCTCCAGCACATAGGTCGGATAGCCCGGCGCCGAGATGCGGAAGCTGCCCGCATCATCGATCGCACGATAGCTGCATGCGAAATAGCCGTCATCGCTGGTGAAGCAGCGCGCCCGCTTGGCTTGCGCCGAGATCGAGAACGCCAGAAGTGCCGCCGCGCACACACTGCCGCCGAAAAGCATCTTTTTCAATGTCATCATCCACCCCCCTGCCATGGGCCATCGTGACCCCAACGCGATGCATGGCGGCGAAACCGGGTCAAGCGGCCGCAACGGGCGCCGTGCAACGTGGATAATCAGGCCCGTTTGGCGACGATGAAAATGCGCGGAAAGCGCAAGAGCACCTTACCGCTCGCCGTCTTCGGATAGGCCTTGGCGATCTTGGCCGTGTAGCTGTCGAGGAACAGCGCCTTCTCATTCGCATCGAGCGGGTCGACAAAAGGCTTCAGGCCCGTCGATTTCACCCATTCGACGATCGCCTGCGCGTCGGCAAGCGGGTGGTTGTAGATCGTGTGCCAGATATCAAGCCGATCACTGAGCGGCGACAGGAGGTCATAATAGAACGACACCGGCAGCAGCGGGCCGCGCGCAGCGCCCTTCAGCTTTTCGGCAAATGGCATTTCGGCGGCGGTCTCCCGCATCAGGCGGTGGGAGTCCTCGCCCATATTGTCGGGCATCTGGATGGCGAGCGCGCCGCCTGGGGCGAGAAAACCCATCAGCCGCTGGAAGACCGCGGGATGCTCGGGCAGCCACTGGAACACCGCATTGGCAAAAATCACGTCGACCGGCTCCGCCGGCTGCCATTTGGCGGCATCGGCGAGATCAAAGGTGACCTCGGGCAGGCGCGCCCTCGCCTTCTCGATCATGTCGGGGGAGGTGTCGAAGCCGCTCACCTGCGCATCCGGCCAGCGCTCGACAAGCAGCTCGGTCGAATTGCCCGGCCCGCAGCCGATGTCGACGACCCGGCGCGGGAAGTCGACGGGCACCTGCGCCACAAGGTCCCGCGCGGGTCGGGTGCGCTCGTCCTCGAATTTCAGATATTGGGCGGCGGACCAATCTGACTTTTGTGAAATGGCGCTGGTGTTCATCGATAGACCTCGCGACGGTTGCCTATTTCCACGACCAGGACGACAAGACGACTATCCCAGAACTGGACGATGATCCGGTAGTCGCCGACGCGAAACCGCCAAGCTTCTTCTTTGGTTGCGGTAAGGCGTTTGGCAAGAACTCTTGGATCGGGATGCGCTGAAACTCTCCCGTCGAGGAATTCGAGGACACGGCGCTGATCCTTCGTCGAAAGCCGCTCAATGTCCTTTTTAGCGCGCGGCGTGAACTCGACACGCCAACTCATTCAGCGGCGGGCTTCTTGCTAAGCTCGTCGCGTTCACGAAGTTCAAGCTGACGGATCATCTCCTCCAGCGGGATACGAACACCGTCATCATTCCTGACCCGTTCCTCGGCAATCCTGGCGTCCTGCCAATCCTCGATGGCCTCGAGGATCGCGTCGACTGCGACCTGATCGGTCGTGCGGCCACTCGCCTTGGCCATGTCGGCCAGCAGCTTTTCGGTCTTTTGCGGCAGTTTCACTGTGATCATGAAAAGCTCCGTCAACCCAATTTAGGTCAAACGACGATCGCCCGCAACGGACCCCTGCCCCTTACCGCGTCAGCCTCTTGTAGGTCATGCGGTGCGGGTTGACGGCATCGGGGCCGAGGCGGCGGATCTTGTCCTGCTCGTAATCCTCGAAATTGCCCTCGAACCATTCGACGTGACTATCGCCTTCGAAGGCGAGGATATGCGTCGCCAGACGGTCGAGGAACATGCGATCGTGCGAGATGATGACGGCGCAACCGCCGAAGTTCTCCAGCGCGTCTTCGAGTGCGGCCAGCGTTTCCGTATCGAGATCGTTGGTCGGTTCGTCGAGCAGCAGCACATTGCCGCCGGTCTTCAGCATCTTGGCCAGATGCACGCGGTTGCGCTGGCCGCCGGACAGGTTGCCGACCTTCTGCTGCTGGTCGCCGCCACGGAAGTTGAACGACGCGCAATAGGCTCGCGTGTTGGCTTCGAACTTGCCGAGCTTGACCACTTCGGCGCCGCCGGAAATTTCTTCCCACACCGTCTTTGACGGATCAAGCGCATCGCGGCTCTGGTCGACATAGCCGAGCTTCACGGTTTCGCCGACGCGGACGGAGCCTGCATCCGGCTTTTCCTGGCCGGTGATCATGCGAAACAGCGTCGTCTTGCCGGCGCCGTTCGGGCCGATGACGCCGACGATGCCGCCGGGCGGCAGCTTGAATTCCAGCCCGTCGATCAAAAGCGTGTCGCCAAAGCCCTTCGACAGGCCTTCCGCCTCGATCACCACATTGCCGAGCCGCTCGCCATGCGGAATGACGATCTGCGTATCGCTCGGACGCCGCTTGTCGGCTGCATCCAAAAGATCCTGGAACGCCTGGATACGCGCCTTGGACTTGGTCTGGCGAGCCTTGGGGCTCGACTGGATCCATTCGCGCTCGCGGCCGATGGCGCGCTGGCGGGCATCATCCTCGCGGCCTTCCTGCTTGAGCCGCTTGGCCTTGGCTTCGAGGTACTTGGTGTAGTTGCCCTCATAGGGAATGCCGCGACCGCGATCAAGTTCGAGGATCCAGCCGGTGACATTGTCGAGGAAGTAGCGATCGTGGGTGATGATCATCACGGCGCCCGGATAGGCACGCAGATGCTTTTCCAGCCACGCCGTGGTTTCAGCGTCGAGATGGTTGGTCGGTTCGTCGAGCAGCAAAAGGTCGGGCTGGCGCAGCAAGAGCTGGCAGAGCGCGACGCGGCGGCGCTCGCCGCCCGACAGCTTGGTGACTTCCGAATCCTTGGGCGGGCAGCCCAGCGCTTCCATCGCCATCTCGACCTGCTGCTCGAGATCCCAGAGGTTGAGCCGGTCCATCTCATCCTGGAGCTTGGCCGACTCGTCGGCCGTCTCGTCGGAGTAGTTCATCATCAGTTCGTTGTAGCGTTCGATGATGGCGGTCTTCGCAGCGACGCCTTCCATGATGTTTTCGAACACGGTCTTAGCCGGATCGAGCGCCGGCTCCTGCGCCAGGTAACCGACAGTGGCGCCTTCGGCGAGCCACGCCTCGCCGTTCCACTCCTTGTCGAGCCCGGCCATGATCTTGAGGATCGTTGACTTGCCCGAGCCGTTGGGGCCGAGGATGCCGATCTTGGCGTCCGGATAGAAGGACAGATGGATGTTCTCGAGCACCTTCTTGGTGCCATAGGCCTTGTTGAGGCCGGCCATGTGATAGATGAACTGGCGTGCCACGCGCGCTTTCCCTGAAAAAACTGACTGGATTGTCGAATTGAATGGAGGTTGGCCGCTATGTAGGCGATGCGGCGGCGAACGGCAATCGCTTTTGCCGCATCTGGCCGCTCACACGCGGAAGTGTCCGCCAAGCGCTGAGGTTTTCCACGCTCACCGGGCGCGCTGAAAGCTCCGGTTAACCCTTCCGCGTCAAAACAGGATCGAGGTGGAATCGCTGATTTGCCGCGATTTCAGGAGAAAGATCGGATCGACGGCATTGCTGAACAGTTTCCTGCTCCTTGCCGAAGCGGTCGTCTACTTCAGCGTCATGGTGACGCTTTTCCGCTTTAGACGGCGCATCGGCCTCGGCGTCTTCGTCTGCGCGCTCGGCGTCATGCACTTCCTCGAGACCTATCTCGCCAGCGTCTTTTACGTTGCCTTGCCGTTCGGCATGGTCTCTCCCGGCTCGGCAGTGCTGTTTTCCGGCAAGCTGGTGATGCTTTTGCTGCTCTACATGAAAGAGGATGCCGCCACCGTGCGTCAGCCGATCTACGGCCTGCTGCTTGGCAATGCGCTGATGATCGGACTGGTACTGCTGCTGCGCCTCCACGCCATCGCGGCACTTCCCGACGGCAGGCTTCCCGACATCGGCTTCATCGACCAGATGGGCTGGCTGATGGTCTGGGGCACGACGCTGCTGTTCGTCGACGCCATCCTGATCATACTGCTCTATGAAAAGCTCGGGCGGCATCTGCGCAAGGCACAGTTCGCACGCATCCTGATTTCGGTCGCTTGCGTGCTGACCTTCGACCAGGCCGGGTTCTTCATCGCGCTGCATTTCGTCGCCGGCGCACCGATCGCAGTCTTTTTCGGCGGTTGGGTCGCCAAGATGGCGGCGGCGCTGACCTTCAGCACCATGCTTGTCGCCTATCTCAAATGGTTCGAAGAGCGCCAGATCACGGCGCCACGCGGGCTGACCGACATTTTCGAAACACTAACCTATCGCGAACGCTACGAAGCGCTGGTCGAACATGTCGGACGTGACGGCCTGACCGGCCTGCTGCATCGCGGGCGCTTCGACGCCGACGGTGAAGCCGCCGTCCAGGTAAGCCTGCGCACCGCCAGGCCGCTCAGCCTGCTGATCATCGATGTCGACCATTTCAAGTCGATCAACGACCGTTTCGGCCATGCCGAAGGCGACAAGGTGCTGAAAGCGGTCGCAGCCCTGCTTGGCGAGGCGGCAAGCGCCGAGGACCAGGTGTTCCGGATCGGCGGCGAGGAATTCGCCATCCTCAGTTCGCGCCCGCATTCGGTCGCCAGGCTGTTTGGCGAAAGCATCCGCTACGCGGTCAAGGCATCGGCCGCCACCCGCCGCTTCGAGCTGACCGTCAGTGCCGGCGTTTCAAGCGTCAGCGAAACGACACGCTGCCTGGCCGACCTGTTCGCTCTTGCCGACCAGCGTCTCTACAAGGCGAAATCGACCGGTCGCGATCGCGTCGTCGGCGAGCCGGGCGGTCACGAAGCCGACGCAGCAATTGCCTGGACGAAATCCGCGCAGATCTAATTCCGTTGTTGCGACTTCTTCTGCCGCCGAAGGCCTGTCCCGGTGGAAACCGCCATCAGCGCGATCGCCAGCCATTTCAGCGCCGTGATGATCGGCCCGGCCTGGATATCGAAGGCAATGAACAGCAGGATGCCTGGCACCAGCAGGCCGCACATGATCAGCATGATGCGGTTGATCTGCCAGGACACTTTTGACGCCAGTGCCGCGTCGCCGGGCGCGGAAACAAGTGCTGCTCGCATCGTCTTGCCACCCACCAGCATGGCCGAAAGGCGCATCGAGATCGGCAGGCCGAGCCCAATGATCAGGAATGCACAAGCCGCCAGCAGCAGCGAAAACGTCAGCGTGCTGGTTTCCGCCGGCACAGGAAACAGCAACGTCGCCATCGGCAGGAAGACGCCGAAAATGCCGATCGCCGCAATAGCGATGAAAATCACCGCATTGACGATCGTGAACAGCCGGTAGGTGCCGACGCCGATAGGTTCGGAGAGCGTTCGCATGCGTGCCCACTCTGCGTCGCTATAGGAAAAGCCCGGCCATTCCATGCGGGCATCGTTTATCGAGACCATGCCCCTGGCCCAGAAAGCCAGCCGCGCCAGTGCGCTGCTCGTCATGCCATCCATTGCGACCCCCGCCCGAATGATGCGCGCGCAGCATAGCACCAGGGCGCGGCAGCGCGACAGTCCGGAGTCTCTGTTGAGTGTTACTGGAAGCCGATCGCGTCGACATTGCCTGTCGGACAGCCCGCCTTGTTGGTTGGCACCGAGGCCAGCAACAGATCCTTGAGCGCGCTGTTGGGTCCGATCGGGCCGGCGAGGCCGAGCGTCAGTTCGCCGATCAGCCGCCTGCCGCTCGACGGATCGATGACGCAGGAAACGCGCACGCGGTCCCCTGCTCCCGCCCCGAAGGCAGTGTCGAAGGCGCCGCGGATCTGGTCAGCCGTCAGCTTGCCGCCGATGTTCTTCGCAAAGAGATCGCGCACCGGCGAGCTGTTCACCGCGCGCATCAGGTTGAGCGCGTCGGAGAAGTATTCCTGCTGGCTCTTGCCGTAGCAGGTGCCGTGCTTGATCCATTCATGCCGTTCGAGCTTCGAAGCTGTCCCCGGCATCACCTGATCGAGTTCCGTGCGGGTGTCGGCGTCCAGATTGACCGGCGGCAGGTCCTTCCAGTGGGCCGGATTGTCGTTGGCCTTGTCGCTCGCTGTCGCTTGGCAATAGAAATTGCCGTTCGGCTGCGGCCACAGGCCGTGCAAGGTGAAATGCGTCGCGTCGAAATCACCAGCATTTTGCGCCTTGCATTCGGTCTTGCTCGACTTGGTCTCGCAGAAGGCCGGCTGCCAGCTCAGCGCGAAGACGTATTCGGGTTTTCCCGACGCCGCCGGCTTGCCTTGCCCGCCCGGTGCGGCCGGCACCGTCGCGGCACTGCTGCCCGAAACATGGCCGCAGGTGACCTTCACCCAGCGGCGCTCCGGATCGGCGCCCGGCACCAGGATGAGATAGTGCGTCGGCGCATCCTTGTTGCCGGCAAGCAGCTGGTAGCTCTGCCCGGCATCGGTCGAGACATTGCCGGGGTTCTTGCCGTTCTTGATGGCTTGCGTCGCCGGACAGGCAGCGTCGGCAACGAAAGTGCCGCTCATCTTGACGTCGGCACGCGCCGCCCCGGCCAGCGAAGCCGCCAGCATGGCCAATCCGAAAACGACACCAATGCGCATGGAAAATCCCCGGCTGAAGAAGTGGGCGACAGACTGAAGCTGTCTCCATGTCAGAATTGCGATATTTTGCTGGCCAAACGCAAGAAACATCGTCGCGGAAAAGCCGGCTTTGCCAATTGACGCACAACCGGCGTCGGCGCAAACAAAGCCGGCGCCACGGTGGCGGCCAGAGCCTGGAGACCGAGCGGCATGTCATTCAGCCAGCAGCGCGTGGTTACCTCGCCGACCGGTGCCGAGCTCAATCTTTTCGTCAAACAGGCTGATGGCCGGGCACGTGCCGTCGTCCAGATCAATCACGGCCTGGCCGAGCACGCTGCGCGCTATGCCCGCTTTGCCGATTTTCTTGGCTCCCGCGGCTTCCACACCTATGTCCACGATCATCGCGGCCATGGCGCGACCAAGGCCCCAGACGCGCCGATCGGCAGGTTCGCCGACAGGGACGGCCCCGCCAAGGTGATCGTCGACGTCGACGCCATCCATGATCTGATCGCCAGCGAACAGCCGAACCTGCCCGTCATCCTTTTCGGCCATTCGATGGGTGCTTCCGTGGCGCTGAACTACCTGTTGCGCCACTCGCCGCGCGTTCATGCCGCCGCGATCTGGAACGGCAATTTCTCCCAAGGCCTGCTCGGACAGGTAGCGCTTGGCATCCTTGCGTGGGAACGGATGCGGCTCGGCTCCGACGTGCCGTCACGGCTGTTGCCGAAGCTCACCTTCCAGGCCTGGGGCAAGGCGGTACCCAACCACCGCACATTGTTCGACTGGCTGTCACGCGACGAGGCGGAAGTGGCGAAATACATCGCCGATCCGCTCTGCGGCTGGGATGCCTCGGTGTCGATGTGGCGCGACGTGGTCTCGATGGCGCTCAACGGCGGCAAGGATGCCGGCTTTGCCGGCATCAGGCGCGACCTCCCCGTCAGCATCGTTGGCGGCGAAAAGGATCCGGCTTCCGACTATGGCAAAGGGATCACCCATCTTGCCAATCGCATGCGCGCGATGGGCTTTTCGAATCTGGTTTCAAAGGTTTACGCCGACACCCGCCACGAAAGCCTGAACGAGGTGAACCGCGACATCATCATGGGTGATTTCACAGATTGGGCGGACGATATCCTGAAAGCGCAACGGATTGGCCTATCGCAAGAGCCGTGACAGCCGTTGCAGGGCTTGATAGAGGCTCTGCTTTCGCAGCAATCAAGGTGATTGCAGCAACCACGGTGATCCATGGCTGAGCCCCCGCTGAAAGGCGTCCGCGTCGTCGAACTCGCCCGCATCCTTGCCGGGCCATGGGCCGGGCAATTGCTTGCCGATCTCGGCGCCGATGTCATCAAGGTAGAGAGCCCCGATGGCGGCGACGACACCCGCAAATGGGGCCCGCCCTTCGTCATGGGCAAGGACGGCGAGAACCTGTCGGCCGCCTATTACCATTCCTGCAATCGTGGCAAGCGCTCCATCGCCATCGACTTCTCGATGCCGGAGGGAGCCGAGACCGTGCGACGGCTGGTCGCGACTTCGGACGTACTGATCGAGAACTTCAAGCTCGGCGGCCTGAAGAAATACGGCCTCGACTATGACAGCCTGCGCAAGATCAACCCCCGCCTCGTCTATTGCTCGATCACCGGCTTTGGTCAGGACGGACCCTACGCGCCACGCGCCGGCTACGACTTCATCATCCAGGCCATGGCCGGCATGATGTCGATCACCGGCGAGGTCGGCCGCGAGCCGCAAAAGGCGGGCGTCGCCATCTCCGACATCTTCACCGGCCTCTATTCGGTCATCGCCATCCAGGCAGCACTGCGTCATGCCGAGCAGACCGGCGACGGCCAGCACATCGACATGGCGCTCTTCGACACCCAGATCTCGGCCCTAGGCAACCAGAATTTGAACTACCTCGTCTCTGGCAAGTCGCCCGTGCAGATGGGCAATGCGCATATGAACATCGCCCCGTACGAGGTGGTGCCGGTCAGGGATGGGCACATCATCCTGGCGGTCGGCAATGACGGCCAGTTCGCCAAGTTCTGCGCTGCCGTTGGGCTGGACGATTTGCCTGCAAATCCCGACTTCGCCACCAACCCTGCCCGGGTCGCCAATCGGGTCAAGCTGCGCGAGCGCATGATCGAGGCGCTGAAGGTTTTCGACCGCGATCCGTTGCTGGCAAAGCTGGAAGCGGCCGGCGTGCCGGCGAGCCCGATCAACACGATCGGCCAGATGTTCGCCGATCCGCAGACCATCGCGCGCGGCATGCGGCTCGATCTCGACGACGGCCATGGCAATCTTCTGCCTTCGGTGCGTGCGCCGATGGTGATGTCGGGCACGCCGCTGGTCTACGAGCGCCCCTCACCGCGCCTGGGCGAGCACACGCAAGAAATCCTTGCCGAACTGGAGAAGTCTGGACAATGAAGACCGGCGGACAACTGATCGTCGACGCGCTCGAAGCCAATGGCACCGACCGCATCTATTGCGTGCCCGGTGAATCCTATCTGGCGGTGCTCGACGCGCTGCACGATTCAGCGATCCGCACCATCGTCTGCCGCCAGGAAGGTGGTGCCGCCATGATGGCCGACTGCCACGGCCGCCTGACCGGCAAGCCCGGCATATGCTTCGTCACCCGCGGCCCCGGCGCCACCAACGCCTCGGCCGGCATCCACATCGCCATGCAGGATTCGATACCCGTCATCCTGTTCATCGGCCAGGTCGCCAGCCACGCCAAGGAGCGCGAGGCCTTCCAGGAAGTCGACTACGTCAGGTTCTTCGGCGACATCGCCAAATGGGTGGTCGAGATCGACGATGCCTCGCGCATCCCGGAATTCGTCACCCGCGCCTTCGCGGTGGCGACATCGGGCCGCCCCGGCCCGGTTGTCATCTCGCTGCCGGAAGACATGCTGACCAGCGTCGTCGAGGCACCCATCGTCTTGCCGCACACACCGGTCGAAACCCGGCCGGGCGAAGCCGAACTCGACGCGCTGGAGAAGCTGCTCGGCAAGGCCAAGCGGCCTTTCGTCATCCTCGGCGGCACGCGCTGGGATGCCGAGGCGGTGGCGCGGATGCGCACGATCGCCGAGGCGTGGTCGCTGCCGGTCGGCTGTTCCTTCCGCCGCCAGATGCTGTTCGATCATCTGCATCCGAGCTATGCCGGCGATGTCGGCATCGGCATCAATCCGAAGCTGGCCACAGCCATCAAGCAAGCCGATCTCGTGCTGCTGATCGGCGGCCGCATGGGCGAAATGCCGTCGTCCGACTACACGCTGTTGAAAAGCCCCTACCCCGACCAGACGCTGGTCCATGTCCATGCCGACGCCGGCGAACTCGGCCGCGTCTACCGGCCGACACTGGCGATCAACGCTTCGCCTTCCTCCTTCATCGAAGCTTTCGCCAAGCGCAAGCCGGCCTCGGCGCCAACTTGGGCAGCCGAGACGCCAAAACTGCATGCCGCCTATCTCGACTGGTCGACCCCGCCGGAAAGCGGCCCCGGCTCGGTCCAGATGGGGCCGATCATGAACTACCTGGAAAAAATGCTGCCCGACGACGCCATCCTCACCAACGGCGCCGGCAATTACGCCACTTGGGTGCACCGTTTCCACCGCTTCCGCCGCTTTGCCACCCAAGGTGCGCCGACATCGGGCTCGATGGGCTATGGCACGCCTGCGGCGGTCGCCGCCAAAGAGCTGTTTCCGGACCGCACCGTGGTCGCTTTCGCCGGCGACGGCTGCTTCCTGATGAACGGGCAGGAGTTCGCCACCGCCGTGCAATATGACCTACCGATCGTCGTCGTCGTCGTCAACAACGGCATCTACGGCACCATCCGCATGCATCAGGAGCGCGAATATCCCGGCCGCGTGGTGGCCACGGATCTCAAGAACCCCGACTTTGCGGCCCTCGCCCGCGCCTATGGCGGTCATGGCGAAACGGTTGAGAAGACCGCCGATTTCGCACCGGCCTTCGAACGTGCGCGCGCCAGCGGCAAGCCGGCGATCGTCGAAATCCGGCTCGACCCCGAAGCGATCACACCGACCCGGACGATGACCCAGATCCGCGACAAGGCGTAATCCAAACAAAAAGGGGCGGTCGCCCGCCCCTTTTTGTCATACCGCTCGCGCTATTTCGCGGCCTCGATCTGCCCACGGATCTCGCCGTCCTTGTTGGCCGCCGTGTGCAAATTGACATAGTCCTTGCCGGCCATCAGGTCGGCGGCCTGCGCGTCAGTCAGGACAGCCGAACCCTTGATCGGGCTCTTGAGCTTGCCCTTGAACGGGATCGCCACCCCGGCGTTCTCACCAACCGCGGCTGGGCCGTGAATGTGTCCGGCCGTGGCCGGCCCGCTCAGCCCGGAATATTTGACGTTCCAGCTGAGCTTCTTCTTGACCGTGTCGAAGGTGAGAGCGGCCGTTCCCTTGCCTTTCGTGGTCACTGGCGGATTCTGTTGGCCGCCGTCCAGCGTTGCCGTCAGCTTCACTGTCTCAGCCAAAGCCGGTGAAGCCATGAGGAAGGACGCCGAGATGGCCAGTGCCGAGAGCATTGGTGCCAAGGATTGGATACGCATGAGAATCTCCGTTTGACGAGCAACATCCTCCGCGGCCCCCCGGCGCACGGATGCACCGACACAACGGTTGTGAGAGCAGAAGGCTCCACCCGGTAACGCTTATGTGCAAACGGAGCCGCGGACGACCCGGAGGCGGTTCAGACCGCTGCCAACGCCTGCGTCAGGTCGGCGATCAGATCGTCCGGATGCTCGACACCGATCGACAGCCTGACCGTGGTCTCCAACACGCCAATGCGCTGGCGCACCTCGAAGGGAATGCCCGAATGGGTCATGGCTGCGGGGTGACTGGCCAAGGATTCCGTTCCGCCCAGGCTCACCGCCAGCTTGAATATCTGCAGGTTGTTGAGAAAGGCGAAAGCCGCCTTCTCCCCGCCCTTGATATCAAAGGAGAAGGTCGAGCCGGCACCGGTGCATTGCGCTCTGTAGGCGCGGCCCGCCGGCGTATCCTCGCCCAGGAACGGCAGGTAGTGCACCTTGTCGACCTTGGCATGATCGCGCAGGAATTCGGCGACCAGGCGCGCATTGTCGTTGGCCCGTTCCATGCGGATCGACAGCGTCTCCAGCGAGCGGCCGAGCATCCAGCAGGAATGCGGGTCGAGCTGCGTGCCGATTGCGCCGCGCAGCGCCTTGATCGGCTTGGTGACCGCCTTGCTGCCCATCGCGGCGCCCGCGATCAGGTCGGAATGGCCGCCGACATATTTGGTCAGCGAATAAACGGAGACATCGGCGCCGTGTTCGATCGGCCGTTGAAACACCGGGCCGAGCAATGTGTTGTCGCAGACGACGATCGGCGTCGACCCCTGGCGCGCACCGATCTCGTCGGCGATCGTCCGCATCAGCGCGATGTCGACCAGGCTGTTGGTCGGATTTGACGGCGTCTCGATCAGGATGACCGACACGCGGCCCTTCGCGACGGCCGCGTCGGCGGCGGCGCGCACCGCTGTCTCATCGACGCCGTCCGCAAAGCCGACAGCGCCGATGCCGAAACCGGAAAGCGTGCGCGTCAAAAGCGTCTCGGTGCCGCCGTAAAGCGGCTGCGAATGCAGGATGACGTCGCCCGGCCTGATATAGGCGAGCAGCGTCGTGGCGATCGCCGACATGCCTGATGAAAACAGGATGCAGGCATCCGTCCCCTCATAGATCGCCAGCCGGTCCTCGACGATCTCGCTGTTGGGATGGTTGAAGCGCGAATAGACCAGGCCGGACGCCGTGCCGCTCGGCGGCTCCTTGCGGCCGGACGTGTAGTCGAAGAAGTCGCGTCCCTCTTCCGCCGACTTGAACACGAAGGTCGAGGTCAGGAACACTGGTGGCTTGACCGCGCCCTCCGAAAGCTGCGGATCGAAGCCATAGCTCAGCATCAGCGTCTCCGGGTGGAGCTTGTGGTTGCCGATATGGGTTTTCGACGGGCGTGGCGCGGTCATGGCTTTTCCTGCTTTTTGAGGAGTGTCGTACGGCAATTTATGCGATCCCGATCCGCCAGTCCTTGCTATTCTTGGGCTCGCATGGCTGCATTCCCGCAACAAATTGCCCGGAGAGACCAAAAGTGCAGCAGAAGATAGCCGATGATTTCGACCGCAAGATCCTGCGTGAGCTGCAGGCCGACGCCCGCATCACCAACAACGAGCTTGCCGAGCGGATCGGCCTGTCGCCGTCGCCGTGCCTGAGGCGAGTGCGGCGGCTGGAGGAAACCGGCGTCATCAGAGGCTACACCACGCTGGTCGATCCCTCAGCCTTCGGCTGGAGCATGGTCGCCATCGCCACCATCCGGCTCAGCCGCCAGAACGAAGACGAGATCGTGATGTTCGAGGACGCGATCTGCGGTTGGGAAGAGGTGCTGGAATGCCACCTCGTCACCGGTTCGCGCGACTATGTGCTGAAGGTGGTGACGGGAAACCTCGAGCAATACGAGCGCTTCATCAAGGAAAAGATCGCGCGGCTGAAATGCGTCGCCTCGATCGAAACCAGCTTCGTCATGAACACCATAAAGGAACGGCGCCTCTAGCAAAAGGCGCCGTCTCTAGATCGATATGTTGCCGACTAGGCCTACTTCACAGCCTTGTCCGTGATGGCGGTGGTGTAGGCGCCGGTCGGCTCCTTGGTGATGATCTTCTGGTCGAGCAGCGCCTTGGCGGTGCGCTCGTAGGTCGCCGGGTCGAGCTTGCCGTCGGCATTGTCGATCAGCTTGGCGACTTCGCTCATCATGCGCTTCTGGTGGTTCTCGTCCTGGCCGCCACCGTCCATGACGATGCCTGCGGCTTCGTCATTGTTGTCGATGGCGTATTTCCAGCCCTTCATCGAGGCGCGCACGAAACGCACCATCTTGTCTTCGAAGGCCGGATCCTTGAGCTTGTCTTCCGACGCATAGAGCCCGTCCTCGAGCAGGTCGTTGCCCATCGCCGAGTAGTTGAACACGGTCAGCTGCTCCGGCTTGTAGCCGGCGTCGATCAGCTGCCAGTACTCGTTATAGGTCATGACCGAGATGCAATCCGCCTGCTTCTGAATCAGCGGCTGCACATCGAAGCTCTGCTTGAGCACCGTGACGCCATCCGGGCCGCCTTCGGTCTTGAGGCCGAGCTTGTTCATCCAGGCGTAGAATGGATATTCGTTGCCGAAGAACCAGACGCCGAGCGTGTGGCCCTTGAAGTCGGCTTCGGTCTTGATCGGGCCGTCCTTCGGGCAGACCAGTTCCATGCCGGCCTTCTTGAACGGCTGGGCGATGTTGACCAGCGGCACGCCCTTTTCGCGGGCCGCCAGCGCACCGCCCATCCAGTCGACGATGACGTCGGCGCCGCCGCCGGCGATCACCTGCTCGGGCGCGATATCGGGACCGCCCGGCTTGATGTCGACGTCGAGACCCTCGGCCTCATAGAAACCCTTGGCCTTGGCGACATAGTAGCCGGCAAACTGGGCCTGCGTGACCCATTTCAACTGCAACGTCACCTTGTCGGCGGCCATTGCCTGGAAAGCGGCCAGCGACATCGCGCCGGCCAGAACGGGAATAATCAGTCTTTTCATGTTTTTACCCTCTGAAGTTAGTGCCCTTAAACCCACCGCCCCTATCCACCACGGACAGAGGGATGCCAAAACGTGACGGCTCTTTCGACAAGAGCGACCACGCCATAAAAGACCGAACCCGCAAGTGCTGCAACTGCGATTTCGGCCCAGACCATGTCGATGTTCATCCGCCCGACCTCGGTCGAGATGCGGAAGCCCATGCCGACGACGGGCGTGCCGAAGAACTCGGCGACGATGGCGCCGATCAGCGCCAGCGTCGAGTTGATCTTCAGCGCGTTGAAGATGAAAGGCGCCGCGGCCGGCAGCCGAAGCTTCAAGAGCGTCTGCCAATAGCCCGACGCATAGGTGCGCATCAGGTCGCGCTCCATATGGCCGGAGGCGGCCAGCCCGGCGACCGTGTTCACCAGCATCGGGAAGAAGGTCATGATGATGACCACCGCCGCCTTGGACTGCCAGTCGAAACCGAACCACATGACCATGATCGGGGCGACGCCGATGATTGGCAGCGCCGAGACCATGTTGCCGATCGGCAAGAGGCCGCGCCGCAGGAACGGCACCCGGTCGGCGAGCACGGCAGTGATGAATCCGGCGCCGCTGCCCACGACATAGCCGAAGATCACCGCCTTGAAGATGGTCTGGCGAACATCGGCGCCGAGCACCGGCAGCGAACTGGCGATGCGGGCGCCGATGGCGCTTGGCGGCGGCAAAAGGATGAAGGGAATGCCGGCGCCGCGCGTCACCGCTTCCCAGATGATCAGGATCCAGGCGCCGAAGATGGCCGGGATGATCAGGCGCAGCGCGGTCCGCGCCCAGCTTGCCATCGGGCGAAGGCCCGACAGGACGGCGACGCAGCGCCAGCCAAGCAGCCAGGCAGCGGTGAGCAGCAGGAAAAACGGCGCCCGCGCCAGACCCTCGAATCCGGCTATGCCTCCAATCAGCAGCCAGGCGACCAGATGCGCGCCGATGAAAAGCACAACAGCTTCGACGATGGACGGTATTCTGGCCATCGAGATCAAAGCGGCGAGAAGCAGCACGCCGAAGATCGGCCAGGTCGTCGCTACATAGGGATATATCAACGTGCCAGCGGGCTGTGCCAGTGGATCCACTTTCGGCGCGGCGATGGCACCGAGCGCGACTGCGATCAGGCACAGCACGATCGCCAGCACCGCTTGCCAGGAGGGTTTCAGCCAGTTCATGCCGGCCTCCCGCCCATGGCGCGGTCGACGATACGCCCGGCAATGCCGACCACCATGACCAGAAGTGCCGCCACCACCGAACCGGCAACCAGCGCCGACCAGATGTCGATGGACTGGCTGTAATAAGCACCGGCGAGCAGCTTGGCGCCGATGCCGGCGACAGCGCCGGTCGGCAGTTCGCCGACGATGGCGCCGACCAGGCTTGCCGCCACCGCCACTTTCATCGAGGTGAACAGGAACGGCACTGAGGCCGGCACGCGCAGTTTCCAGAAGGTCTGCGCACGACTGGCATTGTAGGTGTGCATCAGGTCGAGATGCATGATCTCGGGCGAGCGCAGGCCCTTCACCATGCCCACCGTCACCGGGAAGAACGACAGATAGGTCGAGATCATCGCCTTCGGGACCAGGCCAGTGATGCCGATCGCCGCCAGCACGACGATGATCATCGGCGCCACCGCCAGGATGGGAATGGTCTGCGAGGCGATGATCCACGGCATCAGGCTGCGGTCGAGCGTCGCCACATGCACGATGCCGACAGCAATGATGATGCCGAGCGCCGTGCCGAAAGCGAAGCCGAGCAGTGTCGACGACAGCGTCACCCAGGCATTGTAGACGAGGCTGCGGTTCGAGGTGATGGGCCGCAGGAAGGTGTTTTCAAAGAAATTCACCGCCACCTGATGCGGCGCCGGCAATGTCGGCTTCGGCTGCGCCAGCGTCTTGCCGATGAATTCGCTCAAAGTATGTGTTTCACCGGCGCGGCGGTCGAGATCGCGCTGGAATGGCGTGTTGAGGATGACGGCGAAGACATACCAGAGCACGACCACGCCGGCGAGGATCGAGGTGACAGGAATGAGCTTGTCGCGGAAGCTATCCATCAGCAAGCCTCGCCGGACAGGCGCCCTCCTCTCCCCAACGGGGAGAGGGTGGCCGGAGCGAAGCGGAGGTCGAGCGCCTTTTTCTTCGTCATCCTAGGGCGGAGCAAGGAGCGAAGCGACGCGGCGCAGACCCTAGGATCCATGCCGTTACTTCTATGCTCCGCGACGGTGCTGAACATGGCTCCCGAGCCAGGGAAACAGTCCGCCGCCGTGATTTGCCTTGCGGTCATTCTGGGCCGTCTGTGTTTTTCGACTGATGTCACGGCATGGATCCTAGGGTCTGCGCCGCGTCGCTTCGCTCCTTGCTCCGCCCTAGGATGACGAAGGCATGGTTGGCCGCTCCCTCCCAGCAGGCCGCTTCGCGCTTGCTTCGCCCTAGGATGACGAAGGCAGGGTTGGCCGCTCGCTTGTCAGGGCGCTCAATCATCATAACTGTGCCCTGCCCGCAGCCCATCGCGGACCCGCGCTGCGATCGCCAAGAACTCCGGCGTCTCGCGGATGTCGAGCGGCCGCTCCTTCGGCAGCGTCGACTCGATGACATCGCTCACGCGGCCCGGCCGCGGCGACATGACGACGATCCGCGTCGACAGATACACCGCTTCCGGAATGGAATGGGTGACGAAGCAGATCGTCTTGTTGGTGCGTCCCCACAGTTCCAGCAATTGCTCATTGAGATGGTCGCGCACGATCTCGTCCAGCGCGCCGAACGGCTCGTCCATCAGCAGAAGGTCGGCATCGAAGGCCAGCGCGCGGGCGATCGAGGCGCGCTGCTGCATGCCGCCCGAGAGCTGCCAGGGATATTTCTTCTCGAAGCCCGAGAGGTTGACGAGGTCGAGCGTGCGCTTGATGCGCTGTGCCTGTTCCGCCTTGGACAGGCCCATGATCTCCAAAGGCAGCCCGACATTGCGCTCGATGGTGCGCCACGGAAACAGCGCCGCCGCCTGGAAGACATAGCCGTAGGCGCGTTTCTCGCGTGCCTGTTCCGCTGTCATGCCGTTGACCGAAATCGTCCCCGAGGTCGGCTTCTCCAGATCGGCGATGACGCGCAGCAGCGTGGTCTTGCCGCAGCCCGAAGGCCCGATGAAGGAGACGAACTCCCCCTTGCCGATGGTGAGATCGACATTGGACAGCGCCTGGACCGGCCCGTCATTGGTTTGGAAGGTCAGTCCGAGTTTGCTTGCCGCGACGACGGCTGGCGAAGTCCCTGTCATCGGCTGCCGCCTGCCCGTTCCCGCCCCCGCGGCGCCGGCTGGAATCCGATTGCTTTTATCGCGATGTTGTTTTCCACTCGCCCTGTCCCATTGGTCTTGTCCCACTCAATCGACGCCCGGAGTTTCCCGATGTCGCCCAAACCCACTTGTCATCTTATCCGCCCTGAAAGCACTTATGAAGGCAAGCAAGGGCTGACCTATTTCGCCGGCATCGCCACGGAGACCGTCGGCTCCTCCGGCATCTGCATGCACCTGCTCACCTTGCCGCCCGGCGCCCGCGCCAAGGCGCACATGCATGAGAGCCATGAGACGGCGATCTATGTCCTCTCCGGCGAAGTTCATACCTGGTATGGCGACCGGCTCGAGCACCATATCGTCGTCAAGGCCGGCGACCTCTTCTACATTCCGGCCGGCGTGCCGCATCTGCCGGCCAATCTGAGCGGCGCTCCGTCTTCGGCCGTCATTGCCCGCACGGATCCCAACGAACAGGAAAGCGTCGTCCTGCTGCCGGAACTGGATGCGCTGGTTGCCTGAAACCAATGGCAACTTGATCGTCATCGGCACCGGGAGACTTCCCCCATGACATTGCCGTCCGCATCGGTGATCACCAGTTTCTTGGCATTCTTGGGGCTGCGCTTGACGGTGAATTCGGTCGGTGACTGGCCATCCTCGCCTTCCGCTTCGCACTGCGCCTTGATGGCGAGCGAGCCATCTGGTTTCGCCTGCTTGTCGGTGAAGGTACAGGCGCTGGCCGCGGTGACCAGATCGGTGTCGGTCAACAGCAGCATGTCTTCGGCATAGACTTCCTGGCCGTTCTTGTTGATACAGCCGGACTTGTTGCCATAGGGCTTGGACAGATCGATGCCCGCCGCTGACGCTTGACCAGCAGCCAGCATGAGTACCATCGCAACAGACAGAGCAAAACCGCGCATGCTCATCCCCCCGACATCACGAACATGATTGCAGCGGCCCCATTTCCTCAAGGCCTGGAATGGTGACGAAGAAACCATCCTCACCCTTGTTGGTGACCACGACGGTTTCGATTGTCGTTCCGGCCTCGCCCTCGGCGGAACAGGTCGAAGTCAGCGATTGCGCACCCAGCAACGGCGTCAGTTGCTGCGCGAACCGGCAACCGCTGCCATAAGTCTCGATGCCTTCGGCCGTCAGCACGATATAGGCATCGCTGTCCTGATAACCGGCCTTGACGCCGGCGCAGCCGACATCATTGCCCCAGGAGCCGGCCAGCACGCCGCCTGCCGCTGCCGGACCGGCGACACTTGCCACCAGGACCAGTGAAATGAGCGCGGCCGAACGCGCCAAGCTCAAACCCCGGTCGCCGGGATACCGGTGCGTTCCACCTTGCGCGGCGCGGAAATCTCTTTCCACGTCGACAGCGCCCGGTTGACCGCCGCATTCGGCTCGCGGCCAACGAACTCGCCATGGCCGGGCTTGGCCTTGACCTCGGCCTCCTGGATCGACAGTTCGCCGCGCGAGAAGACGAAGCGCGGCAGGCCGGTCACCTCGAACCCTTCGAAGACGTTGTAGTCGATCACCGACTGCTGCTTCTTCGAGGAGATCTTCTTCTTCCGCTTCGGATCCCAGACGACGATGTCGGCATCCGCGCCTTCGACGATGGCGCCCTTTTTCGGATACATGTTGAGTATCTTGGCGATGTTGGTCGAAGTCACCGCGACGAACTCGTTCATCGTCAGCCGGCCGGTGTTGACGCCGGTGGTCCACAGCACCGGCATGCGGTCCTCAAGTCCGCCGGTGCCGTTCGGGATCTTGGTGAAATCGCCGACGCCGTTGCGCTTCTGCTTGGTGGTGAAGGCACAATGGTCGGTCGCCACCACCTGCAGTGATCCCGCCTGCAGGCCGGCCCACAGCGAATCCTGGTGCAATTTGTTGCGAAATGGCGGGCTCATCACGCGGCGCGCCGCATGGTCCCAATCCTTGTCGAAATACTCGCTCTCGTCCAGCGTCAGGTGCTGGATCAGCGGCTCCCCGAACACGCGCATGCCCTTCTGGCGCGCCCGGCGGATCGCTTCGTGGCTCTGCTCGCAGGACACATGCACGACATAGAGCGGCACGCCGGCCATGTCGGCGATCATGATGGCGCGGTTGGTCGCCTCGCCTTCCACCTCCGGTGGGCGCGAATAGGCGTGCCCCTCGGGGCCGTTGTTGCCGGCGGCAAGCAGCTTCTGCGACAAAGCGGCGACCACGTCGCCATTCTCGGCATGCACCAGGGGCAGCGCGCCGAGGTCGGCGCAGCGCTGGAACGACGCATACATCTCGTCGTCATCGACCATCAGCGCGCCCTTGTAGGCCATGAAATGCTTGAACGAGGTGATGCCCTTGTCGACGACGGTGGCCATCTCGTCGAACACCTGCTTGCCCCACCAGGTGATCGCCATGTGGAAGGAGTAGTCGCAGGACGCCGTCGAGGTCTTGTTGTCCCACATCTGCAAGGCTTCGAGCAGCGACTGCTGCGGCGCCGGCAGGCAGAAATCGACCACCATGGTGGTACCGCCGGCAAGGGCCGCCCGCGTGCCGGATTCGAAATCATCGGCCGAATAGGTGCCCATGAACGGCATTTCGAGATGGGTGTGCGGGTCGATGCCGCCCGGCATGATGTAGCAGCCGGTGGCGTCGAACTCGTGGTCGCCATGCAGATTGGAGCCGATGGCGACGATCTTGCCATGCTGCATCAGCACATCGGCCTTCCACGTGCGGTCGGCCGTGACGATGGTGCCGTTCTTGATGACTTTGGTCATTTTCTGTTCCCTTGTTCTCTTCGCGCTTCTTGCGAGCAGCGTTTGGAAGGTAGATTTCTAGGCTCACTCCACGATGACAGCCGTCTCCACCACCGCATGGAACAGCACGTCAGCGCCGGCGCCTGCCCATTCCTTGGTGATCTCCTCGGCCTCGTTGTGTGACAACCCGTCGACACAGGGGCACATCACCATGGCGGTGGGCGCGACGCGGTTGATCCAGCAGGCGTCGTGGCCGGCGCCGGAAACGATGTTGCGATGCGAATAGCCGAGGCGGTCGGCGGCATCGCGGATTGCCTTGACGCAGCCGGCGTCGAAGGTAACCGGATCGAAAGCGCCGACCTGTTCGATCTTGTACTGGATATCGAGCGCCTCGCAGATCGTGTCGATGCCTTCGCGGATGCGGCCGTCCATCGCATCCAGCACTTCCTTTTCCGGCGAGCGGATGTCGACGGTGAAGACAGTGCGCCCGGCGATGATGTTGCGCGAGTTGGGATAGACCTCCATGTGGCCGACCGCGCCGACGGCGTCGGGCTGGTAGTCCATGGCGATCTCATGCACCAGCTCGATCACCCGTGCCATGCCGAGCCCGGCATTGCGGCGCTTGGGCATCGGCGTCGAGCCGGTATGGGCTTCCTTGCCGGTCAGCGTCACCTGCAGCCATTTCAGGCCCTGGCCGTGGGTGACGACGCCAATGTCAATGTCTTCGTCCTCGAGGATCGGTCCCTGTTCGATATGCAGTTCGAAGAAGGCGTGGATCTTGCGGTCGCCGACCTTCTCGCTGCCTTTCCAGCCGATGCGTTCGAGCTCCTCGCCGAATTTCTTGCCCTGCTTGTCGACATGCCCGTAGACATCGGCCTGTTCGAGTACGCCGGCAAACACGCCGGACGCCATCATCGCCGGCGCGAAGCGCGCGCCCTCCTCGTTCGTCCAGTTGGTGACGACGATCGGATGTTTGGTCCTGATGCCGAGGTCGTTGAGCGAGCGCACCACTTCCAGCCCGCCCAGCACACCCAGCACGCCGTCATACTTGCCGCCGGTCGGCTGCGTATCGAGATGACTGCCGACATAGACCGGTGGCAGGCCGGGATCGGTGCCTTCGCGGCGGGCAAACATGGTGCCCATCTCGTCGACGCCCATTTCGAGCCCGGCCTGATCGCACCAGCGCTTGAACAGATGCCGGCCCTCGCCGTCCTCGTCGGTCACGGTCTGGCGATTGTTGCCGCCGGCAATGCCGGGGCCGATCTTCGCCATCTCCATGATGGAATCCCACAAACGGTCTGAATTGATTCGAAGATTCTCGCCGGGTGCGGCCATGCTCTAAAACCTCATCGATTGCGGATCGCCGGCGTCCCCCTCCCCCTTGAGGGGAGGGTGGCCGCGAAGCGGTCGGGTGGGGTCGGCTGACATATGCTCGACCTTCTCCTTGACCACCTGCGCGACATGCCACGCGCTGTTTATGACATCGGGCTCGTCAACACGGAAGACATCAAACCCGAGTGAGCGCAGATAGGCATCACGAACAGCATCGTGCCGCTTGCCCTTCTCGTGTTCGTGCAGATCACCATCGACCTCAACGATCAGCTTCACCGCGAGGCAAGCGAAGTCGACGATGTAAGGCCCAATCGGGCACTGACGGCGAAACTTGATGCCGCTCGATTTCAGCTCACGCAGTTCATACCACAGCAGAGATTCGCCCTTAGTCGCATGAACTCGAAGCGCGCGCGGCTTCTGGCGTATTTCGAAGCTCACGCGGGTACGGGGCATCAGCATAGACCTCGCAGCAAAAGATCAGGTCGGCGCACTGCCGCACCGACCCCACCCGACCGCTTCGCGGCCACCCTCCCCTCAAGGGGGAGGGATATCCGCGCCCAGTTCTTCAATCTATCGACCGCAGCACATCACGCACATGGTCGATCAATTCGTTGATCTGGCCCTTGGTGATGATCAGCGGAGGCGACAGCGCGATGATGTCGCCGGTGGTGCGGATCAGCGCGCCGCGCTCGAACGCCTTGACGAAGGCCGAGAAGGCCCGCTTGGTCGGTTGACCAGCAATCGGCGCCAGCTCGATCGCACCGATCAGTCCGATGTTCCTGATGTCGATGACGTTCGGCTCACCCTTCAGCGAATGCAGGGCGTCTTCCCAATAGGGTGCCAGTTCCTCGCCACGGGTCAGCAGGCCCTCTTCCTTGTAGGTGTCGAGCGTGCCGAGTGCGGCTGCGCAGGCGATCGGATTGCCCGAATAGGTGTAGCCGTGGAAGAACTCGATCATGTGCTCGGGGCCGGTCATGAAGGCGTCGTGGATTTCCTTCTTCACGAACACCGCGCCCATCGGGATGACGCCGTTGGAGACGCCCTTGGCGGTGGTCATGATGTCGGGCGTCACACCGAAATAATCGGCGGCAAACGGCGTGCCGAGACGGCCGAAACCGGTGATGACCTCGTCGAAGATCAACAGGATGCCGTGCTTGGTGCAGATCTCGCGCAGCTTCTGCAGATAGCCCTTGGGCGGTAGGATGACGCCGGTGGAGCCGGCCACCGGCTCGACGATGACGGCGGCGATGGTGGAAGCATCATGCAGGGCGACAATGCGCTCCAACTCGTTGGCGAGTTCCGCGCCATACTCCGGCACGCCCTTGGTAAAGGCGTTCTTTTCCGGCAGATGCGTGTGCGGCATGTGGTCGACGCCGCCGAGCAGCGTGCCGAACATCTTGCGGTTAGTGACGATGCCGCCGACCGAGATGCCGCCGAAATTGACGCCGTGATAGCCGCGCTCGCGGCCGATCAGCCGGGTGCGCGACCCCTCGCCCTTCACGCGGTGGTAGGCGATCGCCATTTTCAGCGCCGTCTCGACCGATTCCGAGCCGGAATTGGTGAAGAAGACATGATCCATGCCCTTGGGCGCGAGGTCGACCAGGCGGTTGGCCAGTTCGAACACGATCGGATGGCCCATCTGGAAGGCGGGCGCATAGTCGAGCTCGGCGGCCTGGTGCTGGATCGCCTCGGTGATCTTCGGCCGGCAGTGGCCGGCATTGACGCACCACAGGCCGGCGGTGCCGTCGAGCACCTTGCGGCCGTCGCTGGTCGTGTAATGCATGTCCTTGGCGGACACCATCATGCGCGGCGCCTGCTTGAACTGCCGGTTTGCCGTGAACGGCATCCAGAATGCGCTGAGATCGTTCGGCGTGACTTTCAGCCGGTTGGACATGACCAGGACTTCCCCTTGTAATCTGTTTCGGTGCGCCCAACGCTTGGTCTTTGCTGCGTTTTCATGCTACGCAAATTTTTGACCGATTGGACAAACGTTAGCACCGCCCTGTCGGCGGTCAAGGGATTACTAGCGGAAATGCGGCACCTGAAGTGCGTTCCACAGGCTAGGGAAAAACTGGTCCAGAGAATTGGTCCAGATGACCCTCAACGCGAGGGCTGGCAACGATGACCACCAGCACGGACGCCCCTCGCCGCACCCGCATCCAACAGGAAAAGCGCGAACTCATCCTGGAGGCGGCGCTCGAGGTTTTCTCCACCAACGGCTTTCGCGGCTCGACCATCGACCAGATCGCCGAAGCCGCCGGCATGTCGAAGCCCAACCTGCTCTATTATTTCCGCCGCAAGGAAGACATCCACGAGACACTGATGCAGCGCCTGCTCGACACCTGGCTGGCGCCGCTGCGCGAACTCGACGACATCGGCGACCCCTTGACCGAATTGCGCAGCTACATCAGGCGCAAGCTGGAGATGGCGCGCGATTTTCCGCGCGAGAGCCGGCTGTTCGCCAACGAGATCCTGCAAGGCGCGCCGCGCATCATGCCGCTGCTGGCCGGCGAGCTGAAGACGCTCGTGGACGAGAAGGCCGCCGTCATCAAGGGCTGGATGCGCGCCGGCAAGATCGCACGCACCGACCCCTGGCACCTGATCTTCTCGATCTGGGCGACGACGCAGCATTATGCCGATTTCGACGTCCAGGTCCGCGCCGTGCTCGGGCCGAACCGAGGCGGCGACGGCCGCTTCGAGGATGCGGCAAGATTTCTCGAGCAGTTGTTCCTCGATGGGCTCAAGCCGAAGGGCTAGATGGCTTCGTCATTCTCGGGCGAAGCAAGGAGCGAGGCGACGCGGCGCAGCCCCCTGGAGCTGCTCCGTAGCCCAAGGAATCCATGCCGCGACTTCAACGCGCCGCAACGGTCCAATTCTGCTCCGTAGTACTCTTCGGCAAACGTCCCGGCATGGATTCTCGGATCTCCGCGTCCGCTTCGCTCCCGCTCCGCCCGTGGATGACGAAGTTGAGGGGCTGCCGCCGGCCAATCTCAGGCGCTGCGGCGCTCGGCCGGCAGCGCGTCCAGCAATGTCTGCAGCTTGGCGACCGAGTTCTGCTCGGCGAGCGGCGTGTAGACGATCAGCTTCATGTCGGAGCCGTCGCCGATCGACAGGCTCATATGCTCGAAGGTCATGGCGCCCGCGCTCGGGTGCCGGACATGCTTCACCCCCGACAATCGGTGCGCGACGTCGCGCTGCGGCCACCAACTGCGAAATTCGGGGCTCGAGCGCGTCATCAACTCGATCAGCCGCTCGAAATCCGGATCGCCGACATAGCGGGCGCTCGCGGCCCGGAACGAAGCCAGCACGGTGCGCGCCAATTCCTCCCAGTCGACCAGCAGGCGCCGATGGTGCGGGTTGGTGAACACCATGTGGACGATGTTGCGGGCGTCACCCTCCAGCAGGCCATAATCGCCGAACACCGCCACCGCCGCCGGGTTCCAGGCCAGCACGTCCCAGCGCCGCCCGACGACATAGGCCGGCTGCAGCACCAGGCTCTGCAGCATATGCAGCAACGGACCATCGACCTTTTCCGGCGCGACGGCGCGGCGCTCCGGCTGCTGGCGGTCGGCCAGGATGAACAGATGCTGTTTTTCGGCCGCGTCGAGGCGCAGCGCTTCGGCGAGCGCCGTCAGCACCTCGACCGAGGGCCTGACCTCGCGCCCCTGCTCCAGCCATGTGTACCAGGTGGTGCCGACACCGGCGATCATCGCCACCTCCTCGCGCCGCAAGCCGGGCGTACGTCGCCTGAGACCGGTGGCGATGCCTGTGGCCGAGGGCGTCAGCCTTTCGCGGCGCGAGCGCAGGAAGGCGCCGAGTTCGCGCCGGCGGCTGTCTTCAGCCGAGTGTGTGGGGGCCGAATGGGGTTGGGACTCCATGGGCTTATTATAGCAGTATTGATACCAGGATAAAGTTTGAACTGTTTGGCTCGCGCCAACTGTCCCATCTTCCGTTCAGAGCAACAGAATGGAGGCTCTGAACATGGAACTCAAAGACAAGACGATCCTCATCACCGGGTCAACCGATGGCGTTGGCCGCGTCGTCGCGCAACGGCTCGGCGCCGCGGGCGCCCATGTCCTGGTGCATGGTCGCGATGCGACGCGCGGCAAGGCTGTTGTCACCGAGATCGAAGCCGCCGGCGGCAAGGCGGAGCTTCTGGTCGCCGAGCTCTCTTCGCTGGCAGAAGTGTGCCGCCTTGCCGAGGCGGTGCGCGCCCGCACGAACCGGCTCGACGTCCTTATCAACAATGCCGGCATCGGTACCGCGAGCCAGGGCGCCAAACGGCAAGTCAGCGCCGATGGCTACGAACTGCGCTTCGCCGTCAACTACCTCGCCGGTTTCCTGCTCACATCCGAGCTTCTGCCATTGCTGAAGGAGAGCACGCCGGCGCGCATCGTCAATGTCGCCTCGGCAGGTCAGCAGGCGATCGATTTCAGCGATGTCATGCTGACCCGCTCCTATGACGGCGTGCGTGCCTACTGCCAGAGCAAGCTGGCGCAGATCCTGTTCACCGTCGACCTTGCGGAGCAGTTGAAAGGCAGCGGCGTCACCGTCAACGCTCTGCATCCGGCGAGCTACATGAACACCACCATGGTCCGGCAGGCCGGCGTGACGCCATGGAGCTCGGTCGAAACCGGTGCCGACGCCATCCTCAACCTCGCCATCTCACCCGCGCTTGACGGAAAAAGCGGCCTCTATTTCGACGGCCTGCGGGAATCCCGTGCCGACGCCCAGGCCTATGACGCCAAGGCAAGGCAACAGTTGCGAGCTTTGAGTCTCGACCTCATCGGCCCGGTCTCCCCCACATCGGAGGAACAGCATTCATGACCAAGACAATCGAACATGCCGTCATCATCGGCGGCTCGTCCGGCATCGGCCTGGCGACGGCGCGCAACCTGCTCGGCCCAGGCATGAAGGTGACCATCACCGGGCGCAACGAGGAGAAACTGAAGAGCGCGTGGAAAAGCCTTGGCGGCGCTGCCGACAAGGCGGCTTTCGACGCCTCGAAGCCGGATGAGGTCCGCCAGTTCTTCGAGCACCTCGGTCCTTTCGACCATCTGGTGCTGGCGGCCAGCGGCGGCAAGGGCCTTGGCCCCTTCCCGACGCTTGACCTGAGCGACATCGGCGGTGGCGTCGACGAGAAAGTCCGCCCGCAGCTATCCTGCCTGCAGGCGGCCTTGCCCACTCTGAACAAGGCCGGATCGGTCACCTTCATCTCGGCGGTTTCGGCGCAGCTCGCAACGCCCGGCGTCGCCGGCATCGCCGCCATCAACGGCATGCTTTTGACCGTGGTGCCCATCCTGGCCCTGGAATTGAAGCCGCTGCGCGTCAATGTCGTGGCGCCCGGCGTCATCGACACGCCCTGGTGGAATTTTCTGGCCGAGGAGCAGAGGCAGGCTATCTTTGCCGACTATGCCGGCAAGACGCCGGTTGGCCGCATCGGCCGTGCCGAAGACGTCGCCTCGGCAATCGCCTTCCTCGTCTCCAACGGCTTCATGACCGGTCAGGTGCTGACCTGCGACGGTGGTCTGCGGTTTGCGGCGTAACGGGCTTTTCCGGAACATAGGAATAATCAGGCGTATCAGCCCCATACATCTTGTTGTCGATCGCTTCCTGCCAGCTGGAGTCGGCATCGGACGGTGAAACGGCGGCGATCCCATGGCGGGAGGAGCGGGAGTGAAGCCAATTCGGCGTGATCTCTCGAACCAATTGTGCAAAGCGTCCCATCGAACCGTTCCTTTCCTTGCCCTTTCCAGGATGCGCGGGCGCGGTGGCATCCTCGATTGGACCTAAAGTTGAGCTCTCAGCCAGGCCAGCGTCTCGGCAACGCCGGCGAGCCCGTACTGCGCGGTGGTATGCGCAGGTGGCTTGACCCGTATTGACAGGCCACCGGCATCATTGACGGCTTCGAAGCCGTTTTCGTCCGAGGTGTCGTCGCCCAGGAAGACCGGGCGGCGGCCCACAAATGGCGCGATGTCCATGAAACGCCGGATCGCGGCGCCCTTGGCTGCCTCGAGCGGCAGCAGTTCCACACCGGCATTGCCGGGAACCACGCGGTAGCCCTTTGGCAGCGTGGCCAGCGCCTGCTCGACAAGCTGCGTCGCGCGGGGAAGCAGATGCGGCGCAGCGCGCGTGTGGATGGCGAGCACCCGTCCTTTGCGCTCGATATAGGCCCCACGACCGAGCTCGGCCTGGATCTCATCGGCAAGCGCCGCGATATCCGCCGGCTCTCCGGCGACCTCGACCTTGTCGTCCGGCAGGAGCCTGTGTTCCAGGCCATAGAGCCCGGCAGCGCGCAGCTTCAAGGGCTGAAACAGCTGGTCCGCTGCCGCAACGGAGCGGCCTGTGATGAAGGCCAATGCCCCGTCCAACTTGCGATCCAGGCCTTGCAGCAAGGAGCGAAGCTCGTCGCTGACCGAGACCGCGTCCGGGTGTTCCGCATGTTCAAGCAGCGTGCCATCGATGTCGAGGAACAACGCCCATTCGCCGGTCAGCAAGGCCGGCGGCCTTTGCAAGCTTTCGCCAGCAATTTTTTGCAGGGTCTCGCTCATAGCATTGCCACCCGTTTGCGTTCGAACATGGATACGACATTGTCGATGCCGGCCGGCCGGTCGCCAGCACCTGTTACCCGATCGAGGTCACCGCGCTTGCGCAGGCGCGCCGCGTCCAGAAGCATGCTGCCGGCCCAGCGATAGACATTGTTGTCGCGGACCATCTGCCGCATCGGCCGCATGCGCTCGCGCTGTTCGTCCGGCGTCATGGTCAGCGCCTGCAGCAGCGCTTCACTCATCATGGCCGCGTCGTAGGGGTTGACGATCAGCGCCTCCAGCAATTCGCGCGAGGCGCCGGCGAAGGTGCTGAGCATCAGGACGCCCTGTTCGTCGTCGCGCGCCGCGACGAATTCCTTGGCGACCAGGTTCATACCGTCATGCAGGCTGGTGACCATGCATATGTCGGCGGCGCGATAGATCTCGTAGACCTGTTCCTGCGAGTGATGTTCGGCCACCATGACCACCGGTCTGTAGCCCTCGCTGCCATAGCGCTGGTTGAGCTCCTCGGCATAGCGGTGGCATTCGTCATGGAGCAGCTTGTAGGCCGGGAGCGTGCCGCGGCTGGGCGCCGCGATCTGCAGGAAAACCAGCTTTCCGATCCATTCAGGGTATCGCTTGAACAATTCGTCCAGCGCCTGAAACCGATCCAGAATGCCCTTGGTGTAGTCGAGACGCTCGACACCCACGGCCAGCTTCACATCCGCTTTCAGTCCGAACCTGTTGCGCAGGCGGGCGCGGCAGTCATCGACATCAGGCAATTTTGCCAGCAGGTCCGCCGGCCATTCTATGGAGATGGGATAGGCGTGCACCAGTGTCGTCTGCCCGCCATAGGAGATCGCCGCATCCGCCCGCTCGATGCGGCTTTCCAGGAAGCGATCGACGCTTTCGGTGAAATTGTTGGCGTGGAACTGGGTGTGGAAACCGATGATCGAGCTGCCAAGCAGCCCCTCCAGGATGCGTTCACGCCACGGACAGATGCTGTACACTTCCGAGTTCGGCCATGGGATGTGCCAGAAGGTGATGACGATCGCCTCCGGCAGGCGTTCGCGGATCATGCGCGGCAGCAGCGCGAAGTGGTAGTCCTGGACCAGCACGATCGGCCGCTCGTTGCGCGCTTCGGCAACCACCGTGTCGGCGAACTTCCGGTTGACGGCCTCATAGGCCTCCCAGTCCGAGGCGCGAAAAATCGGCCGGGTGAAGGCGATATGGCAAAGCGGCCAGAGGCCCTCATTGGCGAAGCCGAGATAGTAGCCCTGATGCTCTTCCTCCGTCAGCCAGACCCGGCGCAGCGTGTAGGACGGATGGCCGGGCGGAACCTGTACCCGGTCGTCCTGATCGACCGTCAGACGGTCGGCGGTTCCACCGCCATAGGCGATCCAGGTGCCGCCACAGGCACGGGTGATCGGCTCGAGCGCCGACACCAGCCCGCTGGCCGGCACCAGCAATTCGACGCCATCATCCCTGATGTTGTGGATATAGGGTTCGCGGTTGGACACCACGATGACCTGCGCATCGGGCAGATCGTCGGCGAGGATCTTGCGCAATGTTTCGGGCGACCACGTCACCAGCGCCGCATCGGCCGATTGGCCGTTCTTCTCGAACTCCCGTATCACCTTGCGCGCCGCTTCGGCGGCCACGTCTTCGCCCGCTGTATGCGCAACCGCCGGAGGATGACTGCGGCGCTGCCGCGATAGAGAGAAGAAAACGGCAAAAGCGGAAAAACCGAGGCTCGCGAGGATCAGAACCCAGAGCAGGTCCGCACCGTAATTTGTCATGGGAATGCCAACTCACCTCCGGCCGTTCGGCGGCCGTTTTGTTCGTGTTTCCGATTTGAAACTGTCCGCGGCGACAGGGGTCGCCGTCCGGACCTGTATTTTTGCAACGCACAAAGCCCGGATCGGTTCCGCCAATTTTGTTCGAATCATGTTCTGACGATGAGCGGCACCAGCCCTTCATGGCGGTCGGCGAGGAAAGCGACGACCCGGTCGCCGACGCGCTGGAAGGTGAGATCGACCACTCTTTCGCCAACGCCCAGGTGGCGCAGCGTGAGCGTGTCGATGCCGATCGGCAGCCTCGGGCGGGTAACCCGGATTTCGCCATCCCAGCCGTCGATCTCCAGGCCAAGGCACGCCTGCATCAGCATGAAGGCGGAGCCTGCCGACCACGCTTGCGGCAGGCAGGCGACGGGATAGGCGATGGGTGCTTCGCCCGGCGCGCGGGTAAAACCGCAGAACAGTTCGGGCAGCCGCATGTTGAAATGGACCGCGGATTCGAACGTGCCGCTCATCAGGCGGACCACGCTTTCACGCTCGCCATAACGCGCCAGGCCGGCACCGCACATGGCGGTGTCATGCGGCCAGATCGAGCCATTGTGGTACGACATCGGGTTGAAGAACACGGCATCGTCGGCAAGCGTCCTCAGCCCCCAGCCGGAATGGAAGGAGGCGGAAAGCAGCTGGTCTGCGACCATCTGCGCCCGCGCCGGCTCAGGCAATCCGACAAGGAGAAGATGGCCCGCATTCGAGGTCCGCACCTTGCAGGGTTCGCCTTCACCATCGATCGCCAGGGCGTAGAAGCCGAGATCGTCGAGCCAGAAATCGCGTTCCACCGCCACCCGCATGGCCTCGGCACGGTCCTCCCAGTGATCGGCTTTCTCGTCCTCGCCACGGCGGCGGGCAAGCTTCGCCAGCCCCCGGAAAGCGGCAAAGACATAGCCTTGCACTTCCACCAGCGCGATCGGACCCTTGGGAATGCGGCCATCGGCATGAAAGACGGAATCGAAACTATCCTTCCATCCCTGGTTGGCGAGGCCGGACTCGGCGGCCCGCTGGTAGGTCACGAAGCCGGTCTCGCGGCCCGCCTCCTCCGTCCATTCGGCCGCGGCGCACAGAGACGGCCACAGGCTGTCGATGAACGCCATGTCACCGGTACGATCGGCATAGGCACAGGCGAGATGGATGTAGAGCGGCGTCGTATCGACGCCGCCATAGTAGCGGCCGAAAGGAAGCTCCCGCAGCGCCGCCATCTCGCCCTTGCGGGTCTCGTGCATGATCTTGCCCGGCTGCGAATCGCTGAACGGCGACGTCTCCGTGGCCTGATGCTGGGCCAGGAAGGCCAGCACGCCCCGCGCCAGGCCTGGATTGAGCCAGAGCATCTGCAGCGCCGAGATGACGCCGTCGCGTCCGAACGCCGTCGAGAACCAGGGAATGCCGGCATAGGGATAGGGTCCGGTCGCAAGCTCGGTGGTCAGCAGCGCGACATCGGCGCGGGCGCGCTCGACCCAGTCGTTGAAGACGCGACCGGAGCTGTGCACCGTCGCGCCATGGCGACGCTTGGCCCGCATGCCGAAGCGCGCCCGGGCGGCAGCGGCGCGGAAACGGTCGCGGTCCGGCGGCTCGGCCAACTCGGGACCGACCTCGACATAGAGCACCTTGCTGCTGCGCTTGGTTACGGCGAGCAGGAAATCGGCGCGGTCGGCTGTCAGCTGGTCCGGTGCCTGCGAGAACGATATCGCCGATGCGCGCGCCAGCCCATCCAACCCGTCATAGCGCAGCAGCACGGATGTCGCGTCCATCTCGGCCACATGCGCCAGCCCGCGCCGCAGCCGTGTCGAGCCGCGCACTTCGAACATGTCGCGGAAATCGGCGGCAAAGTGCAGGGAAACGCCGATTGTCGAGGTTTCCCGGCTGTAGTTGGAAAGGGTGATGCGTTCGAACAGCCTGTCTTGCCACAGCAGCCTGACGCGTTCGACATGAATCGCGCCCTGCGGAATGTCGCGACCGGCAGCACTCTGCATCGGCAGATTGGTCAGGTTGGTGGTGAACAGCACATTGTCCTGGCTGAGCGAGGCGCCAAGCAACGATGTCTGCCGGCCGCCGACGGTCAGCCGGAATTCGGAGAGCACCCGTGTGTCGTCGCGAAAGAAACCGTCTCCGGCGCCGCGTATGTCGCCATAGGCATCCGCAACCGCAAAGCAGTCGCCCTGCTTGAGCGCAAACAGCCGGTGCGGCTCGCGAGGAGCGGTCGCGTCGAGCGAGGCAAGGGCTACGGCGGGATCGAGCTGGCGCTCGTCGAGTAGAGCCATTGGTCACAGATCCCTGTTGTTGCGGTCTTGTCGCTGACGCACGTCGCTGCTCACGACGCCTTCGCCTCGCTCGGGACGCCGATCAGCCGCGCATAGGCGGCCAGATAGTCGCCGGCCATTCTTCTGGCGGAAAACCGCTTTTCGAAAACGGCCCTCACCTTTCGCCTGTCGAGCTGCAGCAGGTCAGGCACCGCGGCGACCGCGCCGTCCGTCGTGTCCGCGATAAAACCGGTCACGCCCTGATCGATGATCTCGGGCAGTGCGCCGCAATTCCAGCCGATAACCGGCGTGCCGCAGGCCATTGCCTCGATGGCGACAAGGCCGAACGGTTCCGGCCAATCGATCGGGAACAGCAGGCCGGCCGCCTTGCCGAGAAATTCCGCCTTCCTGTCCTCCTCGATCTCGCCGACATACTCGACACGATCGCCGTCGATCAAAGGCTCGACCACCTCATGGAAATAGGCGCGATCGTCGTCGCCGATCTTTGCCGCAAGCTTCAGCTTGAGCCCCGAGCGCAAGGCGATCTCGATGGCGCGATCGGGACGCTTGTCGCGTGAGAACCGGCCGAGGAAGGCAAGATAGGGTTCTTCCGCCGTCGTCTCGAAAGTCGGTTCGTAAATACCGGTCGGCAGTCCGTGATGGATCGTTGCCAGCCAGTTGGCCTTGGCAAGGCCAGCCTTCTGGCTGTGCGAAATGGAAATCAGGGGAAAGCGCGGGAAACGCTCATAGGCCGGCGCCAGGTCGACATAATCCAGCCTGCCATGCGGCGTCGTTACCGTCCGCCCCGCAATGTCCTCGAAGAAGGAAAAATGCAGGAAGTGGCTGAGGTGGAAGTGGATGACGTCAAACTCCGACGCCCGTTTCCTCACCTCGGCAAGCATCGAAAGATGCGCCGCGATCTCGGATTTCAGCGGACGCGGATCGAGGCGGAGGGCGCATTCCCGGCCAGCCACCAGCTTTGCGGAAGTCTGGCTGTCGCCACTGGCAAACAGCGTCACCTCATGGCCCAAATCGACCAGCGCTTCGGTCAGATACGAGACGATGCGTTCGGTGCCGCCATAGAGTCTCGGCGGCACCGATTCATAAAGCGGCGCGACGTGGGCGATTTTCATATTTCATCCTGGATGCTGGGCATACAGGTGCGAAATGCGTCAACGGCTGGATTGGTTCCGATTTAAGATCGATGCCGTCGGCGCCTCACTGCCGAAGTCGGCATGGAACCGCATCAAGCAGACTGAGCGATCAGCGTCAGAAAGCCACCGCTCAGTGCAACATTGCCGACGAAGCCATTGATGCGCGACGCGCGGTCCGGGCCCTGATGGTCCCAGAAATTGTGGAACATCGGCGTGGCAACGACAAGGAACAGCAGCAGCACTCCAGCCGCGATTGCCGTCCACAGGCCGGCGATGACCAGCATACCGGCGGCGACCTGAAGCACGATACCGGCCCACAGCGCCAACCCCGCCTGCGGCACACCGCGCGCGGCCATCAGCTGGGTCAGGAAGGCCGCATTCTGGATGTTGCGCAGGCCGGCGAAGACAAAGGCGCCGCCGAGCAGCAGACGGCCGAGAAACAACAAGATTGATGGCAAATCGGCGGGCATCAAACTCTCCCTTTGAAAACGATTGGAGCGCCGCCTTTCGACGGCGCTCCAAACACAATCCGGACAATCAGGCAGCCTTGGCCGCCGGCATCGGGTGAATGGCCTGGAACGGGATGCACAGCCGGTTCCAGGTGTTGATCATGCCGAGCGCAACGGACAGCTTGACCAGTTCCTCTTCCGAGAAATGCTCGAGCGTGCGTGCATAAAGTTCGTCCGGCACGCCATTGCTGGCGATCAGGGTCACGGCCTCGGTCCACGCCAAGGCGGCGCGTTCGCGCTCGGAAAACAGCGGCGATTCCTTCCACGCCGAAACCAGATAGAGCCGTTGTTCGGTCTCGCCGTCGCGCCTCGCCTCGCGGCTGTGCATCTCGACGCAGTACGAGCAGCCATTGATCTGCGACGCCCGCAACTTGATCAGGTGCAGCAGGCTTTCCTCGAGCCCGCATTCGTCCACCGCCTTGTTGAGCGCCGACACCGCCTTCATGATTTCCGGCGCCTTGGCGAAAAATTGCAGCCTCTGTTTCATCGTCTTGTCCTTTCACGTCTGCTTTGGGTTTTGGGTCTGCGGGTTAACTGGATTTCTGCGGCCGCTGGTGGCGCTCGACAAAGGCGCAGCTCGCGGCAAGCGACCTCGGATCGCCTTCTGCCGCATAAGTGGCCACGATATCGGACAGCTTGGTCTCGGCGAGCGCGGCCCGATAGGCGCGCTCGGCCTTCAGCATCGCGGCATTGATGCCGCAGGGTTTGACATAGGCCGATGCATCGAGCTTCACGGGACCGCGCTGGCGGATTTCGCCACAGCGAAAAGCCGGCTCGCGGCCCTCGACGGCCAGCACGATGTCGAGCAGCGTGATGCGCTCAGCCGGCCGAGCCAGCCGGTAGCCACCGGAGGGACCCGAGACCGATTCCAGAATGTGTGCGGCGCTCAGCATATTGAGGTGCTTCAGCAAATAGCTCGGTGACAGGCCAAAGGCCTCAGCGAGAGCAGCGCCAGGCATGGTGCTGTTGCCTTCCACACTGGCCAGCGTGGCGGCGCAGTGGATGGCTGCTTCAACGCCCTCGCCCAGCTTCATTGTGTTGATCTCCAATTCATGGATATATTTTATCGCGGATAATTTTTATCTGCAATAGGAAAATGAAAAAACGGCGCCCGAAGACGCCGCTTTTTTCGTCGAACGGTTCCCTACTCCGCCGCCACCTTGGCCATCGGGTTGTTCGGGTGCGTTGTCCAGTTGGCGTAGATCGGCGACACCGGCTTGCCGGTGCGCTGGTCCATCTCGCCGACCGCCAGCGGTTCCATGGTGATGCAGTTCTCGACCGGGCATACATTGACGCACAGATTGCAGCCGACGCATTCGGCTTCGATCACTTCGAAGTGCCTGACGCCATCGACCATATTGGTGATCGCCTGGTGCGAGGTATCCTCGCAGGCGATGTGGCAGCGGCCGCATTTGATGCAGGCGTCCTGGTCGATACGCGCCTTGGCGACATAGTTGAGGTTGAGATACTGCCAGTCGGTGACGTTGGGCGTGGCGCGGCCAACGATGTCGTCGAGCGAGGCATGGCCCTTCTCGTCCATCCAGTTTTCCAGACCGGCGATCATCTCCTGCACGATCTTGAAGCCGTAGGTCATCGCCGCGGTGCACACCTGCACATTGCCGGCGCCGAGCGCCATGAACTCGGCCGCGTCGCGCCAGGTGGTGATGCCGCCGATGCCGGAGATCGGCAGACCGTGAGTTTCCGGATCGCGCGCGATCTCGGCCACCATGTTCATGGCGATCGGCTTCACCGCCGGGCCGCAATAGCCGCCATGCGAGCCCTTGCCGTCGATGGTCGGCTGCGGTGCGAAACTGTCGAGATCGACGCCGGTGATCGAGTTGATGGTGTTGATCAGCGACACCGCGTCGGTGCCGCCGGCGTGTGCTGCTCGCGCGGGCTTGCGCACATCGGTTATGTTGGGCGTCAGCTTGGTGATGACAGGCATGCGGGTGTTCTGTTTGCACCAGCGCACCACCATTTCGATATATTCCGGCACCTGGCCGACGGCGGCACCCATGCCGCGTTCCGACATGCCGTGCGGGCAGCCGAAATTGAGCTCGATGCCGTCGGCCTCCGTCTCCTCGACCACCGGCAGGATCGCCTTCCAGGCCTCCTCGACGCAAGGCACCATCAGCGAGACGACGATGGCGCGGTCGGGCCAGTCCTTCTTGACCTGCTTGATCTCGCGCAGATTGACCTGCAGGTCGCGGTCGGTGATCAGCTCGATGTTGTTGAGGCCGAGCAGGCGGCGGTCGGCGCCCCAGATCGCGCCATAGCGCGGGCCGTTGACGTTGACCACCGGCGGACCTTCCTCGCCCAGCGTCTTCCACACCACGCCGCCCCAGCCGGCCTTGAAGGCGCGGATGACGTTGTAGGCCTTGTCGGTCGGTGGCGCCGAGGCCAGCCAGAACGGATTGGGCGATTTGATGCCGACGAAATTGTTGCGGATGTCTGCCATGCTCATGCCCTCCCGTTCGAGGTCAGTGCTCGATTGATGCTCTCCGCCGCGTCGCGGCCCTGCGCGACCGCAGAGACGGTCAGATCGTCGCCGCCGAAGATGCAGTCGCCGCCGGCCCAGACTGTTGCCAGCGAGGTGCGCCCTTCCGCGTCGACCTTGATGCGGCCGGCTTCGAGGTCGATGGAGGCGCCGCTGCCGTTGAGAGCGGCCGGCACGAAGCTCTGGCCGATCGCCTTGAACACCTGGTCGGCGTTGAGCGTCAGCGTCTCGCCGGTGCCGGCAAGCCTGTCGCCGTTCAACGCCGTATATTCGAGTTCGATAGCGCTGACCTTGCCGCCGTCGGCGATCACCCGCTTCGGCTGCAGCCAGTGACGGATGGTGACGCCATTGGCGGCGGCCAGATCCTGTTCGAACTCGGAGGCGTTCATGTGCTCCTGGCCGCGCCGGTAACAGATCGTCACCTCCTCGGCGCCGAGCAGTTTCGACTGCACGGCGGCGTCGATCGCCGTCATGCCGCCGCCGATGACGACGACGCGCCGGCCAACAGGGAGGCCGGAAAGGTCACTGGCCTGACGCAGTTCGGCAATGAACTCGACCGCATTGATGACGCCGTCGGCGTCCTCGCCATCGGCGCGCAGCGCATTGACGCCGCCAAGCCCCATACCGAGAAACACCGCGTCGTAATTGCGGATCAGGTCGGACAGCTGGTAGTCGCGGCCAAGCGCCTTGCCGTTCTGGATATCGATGCCGCCGATCGCGGTCACGTAGTCGACTTCGGCCTGGGCGAAATTGTCGACGCTCTTGTAGGCGGCGATGCCGTATTCGTTGAGGCCGCCGGCCTTTGGCCGTGCCTCCAGAATGGTCACGTCATGGCCATGGCGGGCGAGCCGGTGCGCGGCGGCAAGGCCGGCCGGGCCGGCGCCGACCACGGCGATTGTCTTCCCGGTCGGCTCGGCGCGCGGGTAAAACTGCTTGTTCTCGCTCATGGCTACATCGGTGGCGTAGCGCTGCAGGCGGCCGATCTGCACCGGCTTGCCTTCCGCCACTTCGCGCACGCAGACTTCCTCGCACAGCGTCTCCGTCGGGCAGACGCGGGCGCACATGCCGCCCAGGATGTTCTGGTCGAAGATGGTCTTGGCCGAACCGATCGGATTGCCGGTCGAGATTTGGCGGATGAACAGCGGAATGTCGATCGAGGTCGGGCATGCATTCATGCACGGCGCGTCGTAGCAGAAATAGCAGCGGTCGGATTCGACCAGCGCCTCGTGGTGATCGAGCGGCGGGTGCATGTCGGAAAAATTGTCCGCATACTGGTCGGCCGAGAGCCTGCCGCCTGCAATGCCTTCCCTAAACTGGCCTTCTGGCATCGTCAGTTCCCCATGTTTTGTTTTGGGGAAGGCTAGCACGTTTTATTTTTTTATCAATTGGTCAATTTTCGGCGTAAGCCCCTGAAAAGGCTCGACAATAACTTGATTTTTTTACTCATGTTATGGCGACTGCGGTTGCGTTTGCAGCGTGAGCGAATGGCCGGGCTCAAGTCCATGGCCATGGATAGCCCTGACCTCGTCCGCGACCAATTGCTGCAACCGCCACAGGTTGCGGTCGTGGATGCCGAACGCTTCGAGGTGGCTGACCGTGTTGTAGAGGTATTCGGCACCGGATCCGATATGCCCGCAGGCTCTGGCCAGCACGCTTGCCACTCTGTCCAGCGGCTGGTTCAGCGACGTTCCCCTGCCCTTCACGCCGACCCAGAAGCCAAGCGCGCGCAGCGCACCTTGCGCCGTATGCACCGGCAGCCACCTGACCGTGTCGACGCTTTCATGGTCGCTGATCTCGCGCCGCAGCAGCCTTTCGATCTGGACCGGCTTTTCGCCCTCCGGCAAGCGGTAGATCACCCCGTTGCAGCGTCCGCCCCGTTCGAGCGCCATCATCAAACCCGGCTGCTCGGCGCTGCCGCGCCAGCGCACCATGTCGAGGCAGAAAGAGCGGTGCCAGCCAAAGGCAGTGGCGAGCTGTTGCTCGACCGACTCGAATTCCGGCTTCCAGATCAGCGACCCATAGGCGAACACCCATAGTGGCCCCTCGTCGGCTTCCTCGGACAGCCGCAAGGCAAGGGTCCGGAAATCCTCGTCGTTCAACTCCGTCCAGCTCGGGTCCGGACCGGGATCGGCCTCCTCCCGGTGGCACAGTGCGACAAGCTCGGGCGTGAGCGACATCAAGCGCATGAACGACATCCCCTCATCACCGCAGAGAAATCGAAAACCGCTCGGCGTGCAAGCCTCGGAACGCTTGCCGCGGTTCGACCATTACTGTCCGGGCGGTGTCGGATTTCCGTCGTGAGGATCGTCCTATGATAGATCGGACGACGATCGATGCATGAAAGGTGAGGAGACCGAAAATGCCAAAAGCCCCGATGCCCTTCTTCTGGTACGAATTGATGACATCAGATCTCGACGCCGCCGAGGCGTTCTACCCCAAGGTGGTCGGCTGGACGGCGCAGCCATTCGACGTGGCGCCCGGCATGCCGCGCTATGTCGTCATGAATGTCGGCGAACGCGGCGTCGGCGGCCTGATGACAATGCCGGAGGATGCCGCCAAGATGGGCATGCCGCCCGCCTGGCTCGGATATATCCACACCAGGGATGTCGATGCCTCGACGGCATCGCTGAAGAAGGCCGGCGGTGCCGTTCATCGCCAGCCCGACGACATTCCCGGCGTCGGCCGCTTTGCCGTCGTCGCCGATCCGCAGGGCGCGACGTTCATGTTCTTGCAGCCGAACGGCCCGGACCAGCCTGTCGTGCCGGCCAGCACGCCGGGCCATATCGGCTGGCACGAGCTTTACACGAGTGACTGGAAGGCCGCGTTCGATTTTTATTCCGACCAGTTCGGCTGGGTCGATGCCGGCGATTTCGACATGGGCCCGATGGGCACCTACCAGACCTTCACGGCCGGCCCCGAATCCGGCGGCGGCATCATGAACAAGCCGGAGCAGATTCCGGTGCCGGTGTGGCAGTTCTATTTCAACGTTCCGGCCATCGATGCGGCGGCCAAGCGGGTGACCGACAATGGCGGCAAGATCCTGATGGGCCCGATGGAGGTCCCCGGCGGCAGCTGGATCGTCCAGTGCCAGGACCCGCAAGGCGCCCATTTCGCCTTGATGGCGCCGGTGCGCTGACGGCGATCAACAGCGCACATACAAATGGCCGCCCCTTCATCGTACCACCGATGAAGGGCGTCTTTCCTGGCTTTAGCGCTGACCTATTCCGGCGTCAGCACCGCGACCTTCAGGTCAGCCGTTTTTGCACCGCTGAACTGGATGGTTGCCGGGCCGGAAGCAAGCTTGAACCGCACGCTTTTACGGATGCCGGGGCAGGTTTTCACGCCGCTATACCCCGCCGACTTGATGGCCTGGCCGTCCTGAATGACATCGATCCAGGCCTCGCCCGAGAGGCTTATCTGGATGGCCCCCTCGGCCGGCACCTCCACGCTGGTGACAGCACCAAACGTGCCTGATGCCGGGGCACGTTCGGGCGACAGCTCGAAGCCGGCCTTTTCGACCGGCACCAGTGCCAGATCCGCGGCAGCGCCCACCGCAAGCGTCGTTCCGGACGGCGTTGCGGGTGCCGCAGCAAACAGGGCCTGTTCCCGTGTCACCGGCCACTTGAACGCCTCACAGCCGGCGTCCTCCGCCATGGCGAAGCTGGTGCCTGCAAGGATTGCGAACAGGCTGATGGCGAATTTTTTCATGATAAGTGGACCCCACATGTTCGGAATAGCCATATATCAATACAACCATAGCGATACAAATGCAACTATGACGAGAACAATATGACCATCAGGCGGGGACATTTCCAATCACCGATTGTTGATGGCAGGCCATGGGACATGAATGGTCCATTGCCGGATGATAATCTATGGCCGGGGCGGCTAAAATGGAGTCATTTATGAAGCTTTTCGAAGGCCTCGCCAAATGCCAGCCGCACGCCCTGGGCGTGCTGCGCATCATGACCGCGCTGCAGTTCATCGAGCACGGCAGCCAGAAATTGTTCAATTTTCCCGTCAGCGACCAACCCCATACCCTCACCGGGCTGACGCTCGCCGCTGGAATTCTCGAATTCGGAGGCGGCATCCTGCTGGCGCTGGGCCTGCTCACCCGGCCGGTCGCGTTCCTTCTGGCCGGCGAAATGGCGATCGCCTATTTCATGGCGCACATGCCGCGCGACTTCTTCCCGGTCAACAACGGCGGTGATTCGGCAATCTCGTTTTGCTTCATCTTCCTTTACCTGGTGTTTGCCGGCGCCGGCGCCTTCGCGCTGGACAATCGCCGTAGCGCCTGACGTCTTGAGACCTTGAAAAAAGCGTGCCTGGTTTCAGGCACGCATCCTTTCGAAATTGGCATCGAACAGCGGCGCGGGCTGCATGCGCGCCGCATGGCGTTTGCCCAGCAGCTCGATCTCGAAGCCGTCGCTCTCGTCGGCGATCTCCTTCGGCACGTAGCCGACGGCGACGGACTTCTTCGAATGATGCGCATAGCCGCCCGAAGTGACCCAGCCGCGTACGGCGCCGTCGAACCAGATAGGCTCGTCGCCGATGACATCGGCATCGTCAGCCTCGACGATGAAGGCGCGCAGGCGCAATTTGCCGCCCTGCTTGCGCTCCGCGAGAGCCGCCGCCTTGCCGATGAAATCGGCCTCCTTGCCATAAGCGACGAAGCGGTCGAGCCCAGCTTCCAGAGGTCCATAGATCGGCCGGTATTCGCGCCCCCATGAGCCGTAGTTCTTTTCCAGCCGCAGCGCATTGAGCGCGCGCGAGCCGAACAAGCCGATGCCGAATTCCTCGCCTGCGGCCATCAGGGCCTGATAGGCGGCACGCTGATACTCCGGTGCTACCCACATCTCGTAGCCGAGATCGCCGGTGTAGCTGACGCGGCCGACCAGGCACGGCGCCATGCCAATATCCATCCTGCCTATGGCCATGAATGGAAATGACTTATTGGAGACATCCGAGCGCGTGACCTTTGCCAGCACATCGCGCGCCTTCGGCCCGGCGATCGACAGGCCGGCGAGCTTCGCGCCCAGCGCCTCGATGCGTACCGAGCCATCGTCAGGCAGGTGCTTCTCGAACCAGCGCATGTGGTACTGCTCGGCAATGCCGGAGCCCGCGAGGAACCAGCCATCTCGATCAAGAGGGCCGAGATTGGCCAGCGTGAAGTCGCCGATCAGCCTGCCATCCTCCTTCAGCATCGGCGCCAGCGTCATGCGGCCGGGCTTCGGCAGCTTGCAGGCAAGGATCCGGTCGAGCCAGGCGGCCGCCCCCTCGCCCGTCACCTTGTATTTGGCGAAGCTCGAAATCTCGGACAGGCGCGACGCCGTCACGAACGGTCGCGACCTCCCTGGCGACCTGCGTGAAGTCGCTCGAGCGGCGCCACGAGAACTCGTCCTTGACGCCCTCCGGCGCGTACCAGAGCGGCACCTCCAGCCCGTAGGCAACGCCCCATTGCGCACCCTTGGCCGACAGCAGGTCGTAGACCGGCGTCGTCTTCAGCGGCCGCCCGGCGGGCAGTTCCTCATTGGGAAAGCGGATCGAAAAGCGCCTGGAATAATTCTCGCGCACCTTGGCGTTGGTGTAGGCCATCGTCGCCCAGTCGCCGTAGCGCGCGACATCCATCGCCCAGATGTCTGCGCCAGGATCGCCCTCGATCATCCAGTTGGACAGCGCCAGCCCGACGCCGCCGCCTTGGCTGAAACCGGCCATGACGCCGCAGGCGACCCAGAAGCCCGGCAGGCCGCGCACCGGTCCGACCAGCGGGTTGCCGTCCGGCGCGAAGGTGAAAGGGCCGTTGATGATCTGCTTGATGCCGGTGTTCTGGAAGGCCGGGAAATGCCGGAAGCCGACCTCCAGTGACGGCGCGATGCGGTCGATGTCGGGCGCCAGCAATTCATGGCCGAAATTCCACGGCGTCTGGTATTCTGACCACGGCTTGTTGGCCTTCTCATAGGTCCCCATCAGCATACCGCCACGCTCCTGGCGCAGGTAGAGCTCGCCGTCGAAGTCGACCGCGTGGATGATCTCCGTGCCGGTCTTGGCGTTCCAGGCGGCGACCTCCGGCATGTCCTCGGTGATCAGGTACATGTGCTCCATCGCCAGCACCGGCAGTTCGAGGCCAACCATGCGGCCGACCTCGCGCGCCCACAGGCCGCCGGCATTGACGACGTGTTCGGCCACCACCTCGCCCTTGTTGGTGATGACCCGCCACAGCCCGTCGGGACGCCGCACGATGTCCTCGACCTTGGTGAAGCGCTCGACCTCGGCGCCCAACTTCCGTGCGGCCTTGGCATAGGCATGGGTGACGCCCGACGGATCGAGATGGCCGTCCTCCTTGTTTCTGACGGCGCCGACGAACTGCTTGGGATCGAGCAGCGGCATCAGTTCGGCCGCTTCGTTGGGCGAGATTTCCTCGAGCTCGATGCCGAGATAACGGCCCTTGGCGACGACGCCGCGCAGCCAGTCGAGCCGCGCCTCGGTCGCCGCCAGCAGCACGCCGCCAGTCAGATGCACGCCAGTCGCCTGGCCGGAAAGCTCCTCGATCTCCTTGTAGAGGTTGATCGTGTATTTCTGCAGCTTGGCGACGTTGGGGTCGCCATTGATTGTGTGCATGCCGCCGGCCGCGTGCCATGTCGAGCCCGATGTCAGTTCGTCGCGCTCCAGAAGAACGACATCGGTCCAGCCGTGGCGGGCGAGATGGAACAAAACGGAGCACCCGACGACACCACCGCCAATGACCACGACCTTTGCATGCGATTTCATGGATTTTTCTCTGATATCAGTGAGTTGGATGGGTGAGTGGATTCAAGCTGCGAGGCATCACGGCTCGCCCTGCCCGATCGCTTCCTTGCGCCTGGCCATGTAAGCCTCCAGCGCCTCGCGCACGGCGATATCCATCACCGGCTCGACATAGTCCTCCAGCGCCTTTTTCCACAGCCGCGTCGCGCGCGCCGTCGCGTCGAGCCCGCCGGCCTCCTGCCAGGCCTCGTAATTCTGCCAGTTGGACAGCATCGGCTGGTAGAAGGCGGTGGCGTAGCGCTCGAGCGTGTGCGGCTCGCCGAAGAAATGGCCGCCGGTCGGCACCGCGCCCAGCGCCTCGACGGCAAGTTCGGCCTCGTTGACCTCGATCGGGCGCAAGAACTCCATCATGTGCTGGATCATCTCGACATCGATAATAAGTTTTTCGAACGACGCCGTCAGCCCGCCCTCCTGCCAGCCGGCGGCATGGTAGACGAGGTTGCCGTGGCCGAGCACCGCGCCCCACAGCGCCATCAGCGTCTCATAGGCGCCTTGCGCATCGGCGGCGTTGGAGGCCGAGCCCGGTGTCGTGCGGTACGGCAGCCCGTAGCGCCGCGCCAACTGCCCTGACGCAATATTGGCCTTGGTATTCTCCGGCGTGCCGAAGGCCGGCGCGCCCGACTTCATGTCGACATTGGAGGTGAAGGCGCCATACATGACCGGAGCGCCTGGACGGACCAGCTGCGTCAGCACGACGCCGAACAGCGCCTCGGCATTCTGCTGCGCCAGCGCGCCTGCCAGCGTCACCGGGCTCATCGCCCCCATCAGCGTGAACGGCGTCACCGCCACCGACTGGCCGAACTCGGCCATGGTCATCAGCCCTTCGGCCATCATCTCATCGAAGCGGCGCGGCGAGTTGACCGAGATGATGGTGGTGATGCCGGGATCATCGCGCATCTGGTCGAGCGTCAACCCACGCGCGATGGCCATCATCTCGATGCCGTCCAGTGCCCTGCCCCGTCCGATCGCCGAAACATGGAAACTCTTGTCGGTCAGCGTCAGATTGGTGAAGTAGGTGTCGAGATGGCGGGAGTTTGCCGGCAGCTCCACCGGCGCGCAGACCTGGTTGCCGAGCATGTGGATGCAGTTGAAATGCTGCGCCAGCCGGGTGAGGTCCGCATAGTCGCGCAAATTGCCGGCGCGGCGGCCGCGCTCCATGTCGTGCACATTGGGCGGCCCGGCAACGAGCGTGAAATTGATGGTGTTGCCGCCGAGATGAACTGACTTGGCCGGATTGCGCGGCGTCAACACATAGCTGGACTGCGTAGTCTTCAGCGCCTCGGCGATCTGGCCGCGATCGATGCGGACATTCGCCGAGGCATGATCGACTTTGGCGCCGGCCTTCTCGAACAGCGACAGCGCCCGCGGGCTCATCACCTCGATGCCGAAATTCTCCAATATATGCATCGACGCCTGGTGGATCTGCTCGATCTGGTCGGGCGACAGCATCGCCATCGGCGGATAGGGATTGGTCACCCGCCTGAGCGGCAATTGCGGGATGGCCGACGGCCCCCTGTTGCTGGTGCGCTCGGCGCCGCGCTTGCGTCTCGGTTCGTTCATGCCCGGCATCAAAGCCCCGGCAAACCAGGCAAGCTGTCAGAAATGCGCCGTTTGCGGGCGTGATTTTAGCCACGGCGGCATTTTTGCAATATCTGTTTAGAAAAAGCGACGAAATGCGTCGGATTGCTGATACGGGATTTCCTCAAGCGATTGCTCGGGCGAAGCGTTAACGGACGCTGCAAGATTCCCTTTATGATTTCGGCCTATTGCTCTGCCAATGCGTAGTTCGAGTTTTAGTAAAATTGGTGCGGTTTGCGTGCTGCTGGCGCTTTCGGCCTGCGCCACGCCGCCCAATCACATCAACAATGTCTGCGCCGTCTTCGACCAGAATGACGGCTGGTTCGACAACTGGCAGTCGGCCGCCGAGCGCACCCAGCAGAAATACGGCATCCCCGTTCCCGTGCTGATGGCGACGGTGCGCAAGGAATCCGGTTTCAAGAGCAATGCCCGGCCGCCGCGCACCAAGCTTCTCGGCTTCATTCCGTGGAAGCACGTCTCGTCGGCCACCGGCTTCTCGCAAGCGCTGGACGGCACCTGGTCGCAATATCAGCGAGAGACCGGCAACTGGGCGGCACGGCGGACGAAATTCGCCGATGCCGTCGATTTCGTCGGCTGGTATCACTCCAAGACATCAGACACGTTCGGCGTCGCCCGCAACGACACCTACAACCTCTACCTCGCCTACTATCTCGGCTGGACCGCCTATGGCCGCGGCAACCGTGGCGATGCCGGTGTCCAGGGCTATGCCCGGGCCACCGAAAAGATGGCACGGGACTACGCGCAGCAGTTGAGCGAGTGCGGCAATTAACTCGCCGGGGCATTTCGCTGCTAAGAGAAATCAACTCCGGATCGGAATAGATCCTCAGCGATTCATTCGCTCGGGATCAAGTGGAGGATCAGCTTTCCTCCCCTTACTGCCGCCGTCGACAGCTTTCGGTCAAAGGTCGCCAACTTGCCATCACGTGCCTTGGCCAGTCCCAGCAGATAACTGTCCATTACTTGCGCCGAGGTTAGGATCTTGCCTGTATCGAAGTCGCTGGAACCGACGAGACTGATGTCGTCCGACCAGAACTGGTGCCCTGGAAGGGCATGCAGTTTGCCGACGATCTGCGCTACGACAGCAGGCGAACCAGGAGAATTAGGGTATTTCGAATTGCTCAAAATCCTGATGACACCATTCTCGGTAATCGGACATGTAGCCCACGACGAATGCCCAGTGGATTGGAACCACCGATGCGCATCTTCATGCGCGACATGAGCCGGATCGATCAACGCGATCAGGACGTTGACGTCGAGCAGAAAGCTCACGGCAGTTCATCGCGAAGCGCATTGACCATTTCGAGATCGACCAAAGGGCCATCGGGCCGCGAGGCAAGTAAGGGGATGCCGTTGCGTTCGCCGCCAGCGTGCGGCCTGCGCAATGAGCGGCGAACCAAATCGGAAATGACCTCGCCAACGCTGCGATCCTGTTGTCGCGCCATGGCCTTGGCGGCAAGAAGGACGTCATCATCAATTGCAAGTGTCGTTCTCACAGTACTTTTCCTTACTGCGCATCAAACATCACGCATCACATAGAACGATTGACGGGCATATTCAAGCGAACGTAGCCTGTCATTCTTTGACAGACATGAGGTATCGCGACGCTGCGGAGGCACGCGCACGGCATTGCCTCTATGCTGTTAAGTTCGGCTTCTTGCCGCGCGGACGTTTCGGTGGCGTGCCGACAAACCCAGGGCCATCACCATGCGGCGCGTCTTCCGGCACACCCTCATGCGCCGCGTGTTCCTTGTCGAACTTGATCACCGGCTCCATCTTGGCCAGCACGTCGTCGGAGAGCCAGCACAAGCTCATATGGCCGTCGCCGAGATGCTTGACCGGCGGCACCTTGGTCTCGCACAGATTGTCCGGCACCAGCTTCTTGTAGCCGCAGCGGGTCTGGAACGGACAGCCCGACGGAGGGGTTCATCGCCGACGGGATGTCGCCTTCCAGCACGATGTGCCGCTTGACCACGCTGGTGTCGGCGATCGGGATCGCCGACAGCAATGCCTCGGTATAGGGGTGATAGGGCGGCGCGAAGATCTGGTCGGTCGTGCCCTGCTCTACGATGTAGCCGAGATACATGACAACGACGCGGTCGGCGATGTAGCGCACGACGGACAGGTCGTGGCTGATGAACAGCATCGTCGTCTTGTTCTTGCGCTGGATGTCCATCAGCAGTTCGGTCACCGCCGCCTGCACCGACACGTCGAGCGCCGAGACCGGCTCGTCGGCCACCACCACCTTGGCATCGCCGGCAAAGGCCCGCGCAACGCCGATGCGCTGCTTCTGGCCGCCCGACAGCTGGCGCGGCTTGCGGGTCTCGAACGCCCGAGGCAGCTTCACCAGGTCGAGCAGTTCCAGCATGCGCTTGCGGCGATCGGCAACCGTCTTGCCGACATTGAACTTCTCCAGCGTGCGGATGATCTGCGAACCGACCGAATGGCTGGGATTGAGCGTATCGAACGGATTCTGGAACACCATCTGGATCGACGATACGGTTTCGACGCTGCGCTTCTCGATGCCGGTCGACTGGATTTCCTTGTTGCCCAGCGTCACCGTGCCGGCACTTGCCGTCTCCAGCCCGAGCAGCACCTTGGCCAGCGTCGACTTTCCGCAGCCGGATTCGCCGACGATGGCAACCGTCTCGGATTCGCGCGCCATGAACGAGATCGTCTCGTTGGCCTTGACGACACGGCCTTCGCTTGAACCGAACACCTCGCTGCCGCCGACCTTGTAGTATTTTCTGAGGTCCTCGATCTTGAGCACTGGCGCACCGGGCACGACGCGCTCATTGACCTTCTTGGCGCCGGGCGGCAGTGCCTCCCAATCGATCTCGTTGAAGCGCACGCAGCGCGAGAAATGGCCTTCGTGTCCGGCGACCTCGATCATCGGGATTTCGGCGGCGTTGCAGACGCCCTCGACGAAATGGTGGCAGCGCGGGCCGAAATTGCAGCCCTTGGGCCGCTCGTGCGGCAGCGGCAATTGTCCGGGGATGGAGATCAGCGGCCTTGAATTCTTGTCGGCGCCAGGCAGCGGGATCGAGCGGAACAGCCCTTGCGTATAGGGATGGCGCATCCGGTCGAACACGTCCTTGATCTTGCCGGTCTCGACCGCTTCGCCCGAATACATCACCGTGATGCGGTCGCAGGTCTCCAGGATCAGGCCGAGATTATGCGACACGAAGATCATCGATGTGCCGAACTTCTCGCCGAGCCCCTTGACCAGGTCGACAATGCCCGCCTCGACCGTCACGTCGAGCGCCGTCGTCGGTTCGTCGAGCAAAAGCAGCGCCGGCTTCGACAGCAGCGCCATGGCTATGACGATGCGCTGCTGCTGGCCGCCGGAGAGCTGGTGCGGATAGGAGCGCATCATGCGCTCCGGATCGGGCAGCTTGACCGAGCGCACCATATCAAGCGCGCGCTTATACGCTTCTTCCTTCGACACCTTGTCGTGGATCAGCGGCACTTCCATCAATTGCTGGCCGACCTTCATTGCCGGGTTCAGGCTCGCCATCGGCTCCTGGTAGATCATCGCGATCTTGTTGCCGCGAATGGAGCGCAACTCCTCATCGGACAGCTCGCCCATGTCCTTGCCCTGGAACTTGATCTTGCCGCCGACGATCTTCCCGATGTTGGAGAGGTCGCGCATGATGCCGAGCGACACGGTCGACTTGCCGCAGCCGGATTCGCCGACGATGCCCATCGCTTCGCCCGGCATGACGGTGCAGGAAAAATCCATGACCGCCGGTATCTCACCCTTGCGGGTGAAGAAGGAGATCGACAGGTTCTCGATCTCGATAATCGGCCCTTTGGTTGGCCCGGGGGTCGGCTTGGCGGGATTTCGAACTGCCTCATTCATGGGTCGCTCCAATCCTGGTTCTTTCGGGCCTGGTTCTTCCAGGCGCATCGGGTCGAAACCCGTGAGATCAGTCTTTCATCGATTGTTCGCGCAGCGAGTCGGCGAGCAGGTTCAAGCCCAGCACGAACGACATCAGTGCGATCGTCGGCGGCAGCGCCGGGTGGATGAAGGAGCGCAGCAGGCGGCTGGCGTCCTTGATCGCGGTGCCCCAGTCCGGACTTTCCGGCGCCAGGCCAAGGCCGAAATAGCCGAGCGTGCCGAGCAGGATCGTGGTGTAGCCGATGCGCAGGCAGGCATCGACGATCAGCGGCCCGCGCGCATTGGGAAGGATCTCCCACAGCATGATGTACCACGGCGATTCACCGCGCGTCTGCGCCGCCGCCACATAGTCGCGTGTCTTGATGTCCATCACCAGGCCACGCACGATGCGGAACACGCCGGGGCTGGAGGCGAACACCACCGCCACGAAGATGTTGAGCTGGTTGGGATCGATGTGCACGATCTTCAGCGGATCGGCGTCGAAGACCAGGCCGGCATAGATCCAGCCACCGAGGATCAGGGTAATGCCAAGCAGGATGTAGAGCCGGTCGGGTCGGTTCTTGTAGCGCGTCCAGAACAGCACGCTGAAGAAGATGATCGGAAACAGGAAGAAGACACCGGCCATGCCATAGGGGATCGGCGTGTCCATGATGCCCGGCGTCACCAGCAGGTAGAACAGCAGGATCACCGGGAAGGCGAGCACAAGGTTGGCCAGGAACGACAGCACAGTGTCGATCTTGCCGCCGTAATAGCCGGCGGGCAGGCCGAGCGTGATGCCGACCATCAGCGCGAAGCCAGTTGCCGCAGGCGCGATGATCAGCACGATCTGGCTGCCATAGACCATGCGCGAAAACACGTCGCGCGCCAGCTTGTCGCCGCCGAACAGATAGGTCAGCCCCGATTGCGGTTCGACGGCGCCGGGCAGCACGTCCTTCATGATGGGGATCTGGGCCAGCGGATCGAAGGGCGAGATGGTCGCGGCGAAGATCGCCGTGAACAGCCAGAACAGGCAGATGCCGACGCCGACGATGCCGACGCCGCTGTCGAACAGCTGGCCGTAGAGCGCCAGCTTCTTCTTGTAGGCGAAGCTCGCACCCATGACGATGAGGAGCGCGATCCAGACCGGCCAGAAGCGCGACAGCACTTCGAGAACGACGGTGAAGCCACTGATATATTGAACAGGCATCCGCTTCGTCCCCTACTGAACTCTGATACGCGGATTGAGAAACGCGTAGCCGACATCGGAAATGAGCTGCGTGATCAGGACGATGAACACCGAGACCAGCGAGCAGCCGAGCAGAAGGTCGATGTCGTTGTTGCCGGCCGCCTCGACCAGCGTGTAGCCGAAGCCCTGGTAGCGGAACATCACCTCGACGATGACGACGCCGGTGAGCAGCCAGGGAAACTGCAGCATGATGACGGTGAAGGGTGCGATCAGCGCGTTGCGCAACGCATGTTTGACCACCACGCTGCCGAAGGAGAGACCCTTCAACCGGGCGGTGCGGATATATTGCTGCGTCATCACCTCGACCATCGAAGCGCGCGTCATGCGGGCGATGTAGCCGATGCCGTAGATCGCCAGCGTCATCACCGGCAGCGTGAAATTGTAGAAGGTGATGCCCTGGCTGGCCGAGGCCGCCGAGCCGTTCAGCCAGCCGAGCCATGAGGCGAAGATGACGGTGAAGATGACGCCAGACACGTATTCGGGCGTCGCCGTCGAGGCGATCGAGGCCACCGACAGTACGCGGTCGGTTCGCGACCCCTCCCGCATGCCGGCCAGAATGCCGATCAGCAGCGAGATCGGCACCATCACAGCCAGCACCCAGAACATCAGAATGCCGGTGGCGCCGAGCGCGGGAAACAGTTTCGAGGCGACGGTTGCCTTGAACTTGGTCGAGCAGCCGAAGTCGCCTTCGAGAACACCGGAGAATGTCGACACGAGCGGGTCGTTGCAGAAGGAGAAACGCTGCGCCGGCTTGCCGGTCGCCGGGTCGGTCACCGGCTGCTTGGGCACGAGGCCCAGCCACTGCCCATAGCGGACGAAGAAGTTCTGCCGGTAGCCATGGTTGACCAGCCAGCTCTCGAGCTGCTCGGCCGACGTGTGCATTTCGGTCTGGCTGATCGCCAGCTTCTTCAGATTGGGTTCGAGGTTGATCAGGAAGAAGACGACCATGGTCAGACACAGCATCGTCAATGCCATGGTGCCAAGACGCCTGATAACGAAGGAAAGCATGGCGGCCCCCTGCCGATGGGTTGGGGTTTGAGCCGGCTATGAAAGCCAACCCTGCCGTGACCGGCGGGGCTGGCTGTCAAACAGGCCTTCGGATGCGATCAACCCTGTTTTTGTTGCATGGCCTTGCCCGCGAGTCCGCAACTTTTTTGAGAAAGCGCGGACCAACAGGGACGGACGATGCAAAGAGCGAGGGAAGGGGCGACGCCCCTTCCCCCTATCGATGCGATCAAGCCTGGTCGAGCCAGACCTTGCCGTAGTCGCGCTCGAAGGTCGGGTGCATCTTGTAGTTCTGCACCGCCTTGACCGAGTGGCTGTAGAGTTTGCGCCAGTACGGCTGGATCAGGATGCCGGAATCCTGCAGGATCTGCTCGATGTCCTTCATCATTTCCTTGCGCTTGGCGGCGTCGGCAACGGCGAGCGCCGCATTGAGCTTGGCATCCCAGTCCGGGTTCGACCAGCCGGCCTCGTTCCAGGCCTCGCCAGTGCGGTAGGCGATGGCCAGGACCTGGACGCCGAGCGGGCGCATGTTCCAGTTGGTCATCGACAGCGGATACTTCGTCCAGTCGTTCCAGAACGTCGAACCCGGCAGTACGGTGCGCTTCACCTTGATACCGGCGTCGCGCAGCTGGGCGGCGATCGCATCGCCGGTGTTCTTGTGCCAGTCCTCGTCGACCGTGATCAACTCGTGTTCGAAGTCGGCCTGGCCGGCTTCCGCCATCAGCGCCTTCGCCTTGGCCGGATCACGGGCAATCTTGGGCAGCTCGTAATATTCCGGGTGGATCGAGCAGACATGGTGGTTTTCGGCGACCGAGCCGGCATTGCCGTAGCCAAGCTGGAGGACGACATTGTTGTCGACGCCAAGCTGCAGCGCGTTGCGCACCTTCTGGTCGCCATAGGGCTTGTTGTTGACGTTGGTGCGGCAGACGATGGTCGACGCGGTGACGATCTCCGACTTGACCAGGTCCATGCCGTCGAGGATCGACACGTAGTCGGCCGAGGTCTCGAAATTGGTGTGGACTTCGCCGGCTTCGAAAGCGCTGACCATGGCCGCCGGATCGGTGCCGTAGTCGATGAATTCCAGGCCATCGAGGAACACTTCGCCGTCCCACCACTTGTCATCGGTGCGGCGCTTGTAGACCACTTTCTGGCCGACATCGTAGGAGACGAGTTCGAACGGACCGGTGCCGATCGGGCAGGATTTGAAATCGCCGCCCTTCTCATCGAAGCTCTTGTGGACGATCAGGCCGGGGTAGTCGCACATGTTCGGGATCAGCGCGATGTCGGGCTTGGTGAGCTTCAGCACCACCGTGTGGTCGTCCGGCTTGGTGACGGCGCTTTCGTCGAGCTTGTCGTCCTTGACCAGCGAGCCGAGACGGCCGGGCATCGAATTGCCTTCGGCTTTCTTGTCGGCCCAGCGCTTCAGGTTGAAGATAACGTCATCGGCGGTGAAGGCATCGCCATTCGACCAGGTGACGCCCTTGCGCACATGCAGCGTGTACTGCGTGGCGTCGTCGTTGACGTCCCAGCTCTCCAGCAGATAGGGGCGGAACGTGTATTCGGATGTGTACTTGACCAGCGGTTCGAGTGCCTGGCGCTCGGCATTGGCGATTTCCGACCAGTCGGCCTTGCGCGGGTCCTTGGGATCCTTGATCCACTGGGCGATCTTCAGCGTGCCGCCCTTCTTGCCCTTCACCTCTTCGGCCTTCGCCGGCGTCGGGTCGGCGAGGCCGAGCAAGCCGTAAGCCATTGCCGTCGAGGCACCAAAGACGCTGGCCATGGCCAGGAATTCGCGGCGATCGACCCTGCCTGCCTTGGCTTCTTCGGCCATGGCCAGGATGTGATCCGGAACGCGATCGCCGTTACTCTTGTAAATTGTCATGACTTAACTCCCATTGTTGGCTTTCCGCCTTTTAACATTCCGCATCCAGGCCATGATGTCAAAGACGACATGGATTGGGAACATGTTAGGGAATGTGCAACTTTGGAACGGGAGCGGTTCGCGTGATAACGACAGTCTTGGCGCAAATTTGCTACTATGCGACGGATTCCTCTGGAATCTCGATAGTCGATTAAACTGGGACATTTAGCGGAGCTCGAACAGCGCCAGCTCCGAGCTGACATGGGGCCAAAAACCCCATCGAAAGGTCAGTATTCTTTCTCGTAAAAGATGCCGCCCTTGGCTTCGCCGGCATCGTTGGCCTCGCCACGCAGCTTGACGCCGCGCCCGACATTGAGGTCGATCGTCGCCTTGCCCGAGCCCGGCTTGTCGCCCTTCTGGATCGTCACATAGGTGCGGTCGTTGAGGTACTTGCCGGCCGAAACCGCCGTGCCGCCCTTGTCGTCCGTGGTGACGTCGAGATCGTCGACGCCGATCGCGCTGCGCAGGTTTTCCAGCAGCGACGTCGAGCCGCCGACACCGGCCAGTTGTCCGGCGGCCTCCGCGAGCTGTGCAATCTGCAGCGGCGACAGGTTCGACATCGAGCGGCCGAAGATCAATTGCGCCAGCACCTCGTCCTCGGGCAGCGCCGGCACCGAGGAGAAGGTGAATTTCGGATTGGTCGCCTCGCCCGACACCACGATGGTGACGGTGGCGCTGGTCGTCGTCGTGGTCGCCGTCAGGTTGAGATAGGGCACCAGCGAACCGGAGAAGCCGACCGTGCCTTCGGTGAAGGTCAGCCGCTTGCCGAGGATCGACAGCCGTCCGCGCTGCAGGGTGAAGGTGCCGACCGCTTGCGGCGACGAGGCCGGGCCGGTCAGCTTGAGCGAGCCGCCGAGTTCGGCATCGACACCCCTGCCCTGGATGAAGATCTGGTTCGGCGCGTTGACCGTGACATCGAGCGCGAGGCCCGTGCCGCCGCCCTTGCCGCTGGTCGTCGGCGGCCGCAGCGCCTTGTCCTGCGCTTTGACCGCACCCGGCGCATTCTTGTGTTTGACGTCGAGCGCCGCCAGCGAGCCCGGCAGCTTGTCCGGAACCGTGATCACCGTCTTGGCGAGGTTGACGGTGCCGGCAATCACCGGTGCGGACGTCAGCGGTCCCTTGATCGTCAGGTCGCCGCCGAGATTGGCGGTCACCACACGGCCGTCCGTATAGCGGCCGTCGACCAGCTTGATCGACAGGTCGGCCGGGAAACCCTGCGCCGGATTGATGCCGACCGTGCCGCTGGCTGACAGGCTGCCGCGCGTCGACAGTGTTCCGGTCAGCCGGTTGATCCGGGCGACACCGCCGGCGATCGAGACATCGGCGGCGAGATCGTTGACAGCCAGGCCTGAGCGCGCATCGACCAGGCGCGCACCGGAGGTGCTGACGCTGCCGCCGATGACAGGCGAAGTCGCGGGACCGCGCACCTGCACGTTGACATTGGCCGTTCCTGTCAGCGCCAGGCCCTGCGCGGCAAGTTTCTGACTGAGCAGGCCGAAGGGCACGGCGCCATTGAAGTCGAGCACCAGCGCCGGCGTGCCTGCCGTCGTCACGGTGCCACCGCCCTTGAGGCCGAGGCCGGCTCCATCGCTGACATTGGCATTGAAGGTCAGCTTGTTGGCGGCAAAGGTGCCTGACGAGGAGATACTCACCGCACCGACACCAGCACCTCGGGTCTGCGACGTCTGCACGCCGGCCGCGTCGATATTGAAGGCAATTGTCGGGTTCGCCGGCGCACCCGTCACCTTGACCGTGCCCGAAATCGAGCCGGCGGCATCAAGCCCCGGCGAGAAACCGTTGGCGAGCGACATCGGCACCCGCGCCAGCGTCGCGTTGATGTCGAGCGCCGTGCCGACCTTGCCGGTCACCGTTGCCGTACCGCCGCCAAGGTTCAGCACCAGCCGGTCCAGCGTCGTCGTGCCGTTGGCGATGGTGACGGTCGAGGCCTGGGCGATGGCTGCCTTGATGCCCTGGACAATCGCCTGGCCGGACGCAAGCTCGATGGTCGTCGTGCCGTTGGCCACTTTCACCCGGCCGGCGGCCTGTGCCGGAATGCCCTTGACGGTTGCGCCGCCGGAGAAGCCGGTCCAGTCGCCGTCACGCTTCAAATCGACATCGATCCCGCTGATCACGGTGCCACCCGACGTGACGGTATTGGCGCGGATCTTTCCGGAGATCACGGGTGCGGCGAGATAGTTGGCGACCAGCGCATCAATAGAGACAGCTTTCGCCTGAAGGTCGCCCCGCGTAATCGACGCTGTCGCCGCCTTGATCGCGACCTGCGGTGCGGTGCCGTTCTTCGAGAAAGCAATCGTGCCGCGTACGTCGCCTTCGGCCTTTTCGAGCGCCAGTGCCGCCAGCGGGCCGATATCGGGCAGGTCGAGCGCGATGGTGCCGACCGGCACGAACTTCTCATCCAGCGCCAGATCGCCGGAAATCCTGTTCTTGCCCAGCGACAGCAGCAGGCCGTTGATAGCGCTCTTGCCGTCCGCCGTCGCCAGCACCGCACTGCCTTGCAGCGCCTGGCCGGCGACATTGCCGGTCAGCTGCACATTCGCCGCCGGGTTGGCGGCATCGGCCTTGCCAGTGGCGGTCAGCTTCAGCCCGGTGATCTCGCGCGATGCCACCAGCAGCCTGTCGCTGTCTATCGTGAGTGACAGATCCGGCGCCGTGGCCGGCCCCTGCGCGTTCAACGCAAAGGCGATGGCGCCCTTGGCATCCTTCGACAGCAACGAGATGTCGCTCAGCGCACCTTTGATGTCGGCGGCCACCTTGTTGTCGGCAAGGCTCGCCTGCCCGTCGGCGGTCAGCGCGCCCGAGACCAGCTTCAATGCGTTTATATCGATACTGCCGTTGGGGTCGCGCTTCAGCGTGGCGCTGATCTGCGCGCGTTCGCCAAGCATGCCGCGCGCCGCCGCCGGCAGGGCCGATGATGGAGCATCCGCCTTCAGGTTGAGATCGATGGCGCCGTCGCGCAGCGACACCTGGCCGGCGACCTGGCTGTTCAGCGCATCGCTCTTTAGCGAGCCGCTGTCGATGGCAACCGCATCGGCCGTCAGGCGGCCGTTGAGCGCTGCCGTGACCTTGCCGGCGATCAGTGGCGCGATCGCGGGGTTGTCGAGACCGACCTTGTCCACCGACACCGTGCCGGAAACCGGCCCAGAGCGGCTCTTGAGATCGAACGCATCCGAGTGCAATGCCAAGACAAGCCCGTCCACCTTGGCGGGACTGGTGGTGACCGAGGGCAGGATCGCGGAGATATCCAGCCGGGCCTGTGTGCTTTCGCCCGCCATTTTGGCCGACAAGGACTGGATCTCGATCTTGACCGGACTCTCGGCGCTGCCAACCGTCAGAGGCAGGCTGGGGCCGGATGAGATGAGGTCGAGAGCGAAATCGCTGGCACCGTTCGGGTTGAGGATGCCGGCCGCCTTGCCGGAAATCTTGTCGCCGGTCAGCGTCGCATGGTCGAGCACAACGCCGCCGGCCATGGTGTAGCTGCCTGCCGCGTCGACGGCCAGCGCCCCGAGCCCCGCCTGGCGGGTCTGGCTGGTTTCGACGCCGGCCAGTTGCGCGTTGAAACGGACATCTGGCGCAGATGGCGATCCGGTCACCTGCGCCGTGCCGCCGAGCGTGCCCACGGCATCGAGACCCGGCGAGAAATCATTGGCGAGCGCTGCCGGCAGTGCCGAAAATTGCGCCGCGAGGTCGAGCGTCTGGCCGGCGGTACCCGACAAGGTGACCGAACCGCCGCCGACATCGAGCGCCAGCCTTTCAATGCTGGCCGTGCCGTTGGCGATGCTCAGCGTCGAGGCTTGAGCGATTGCCGCCTTGATACCGCGAACAGTGGCTTCGCCCGAGGCGATCTCGACGCTGGTCGTGCCGTCAGCAATCTTCACCCGGCCGGCAGCGGTTGCCGGAATGCCAGCTATGGTGGCGCCGCCAGTGAAATTGGTCCAGTCGCCGTCGCGTTTCAGGTCGACGCCGATGCCGCCGATTTCGGTGGTCCCCGAGGTGATGCTGTCGGCTTTGATCGAACCAGCGATCGCCGGCGCCTTGAGATAATTGGCAATCAGCGCATTGACGGTGATGGCCTTGGCCGTCACCTCGCCGCGCGCGATCGACGTGCTCTTCGCGTCGATGGCGACGGAGGGTGCGTCGCCCTCCTTGGCAAAGCGGATGGTGCCGTCGATGTCGCCCGTCACCGCCTGGCCGGCCAGTGCGGCCAGCTGGTCGATAGCGGGCGCGTCGAGCGTCAGTGTGCCGAGCGGCATGTACTTGTCGTCCAGCGCGAGATCGCCCGAGACCTTGTTGTCGCCCAGTGAAACCAGAAAACCATTGATCGAACGCTTGCCTTCGCTCGTCACCAGCGCCGCGCCTTGATGTCGAGCGGCTGGTCGTTGACGGAACCGGTCAGCGAGACATTGGCTGCGGGGCTGGCGATGTCGGCCTTGCCGCTCGCCGTCAGCTTGACGGTCTTCACCGTGCGGCCCGAGGCGGTCAGGCTGTCGCTGTCGGCGGTAACAGTGAAATCCGGCGCCGTCATGGCGCCGCTTGCCGACAGCGCGAAGTCGATACCACCAGCAACCGGCACGCCGACCGTCGGCGACAGCACCGAAACATCACCCAGCTTGCCCTTGATGTCGGCCTGGATGTCGGTGCCTTGCATGCTGGCCGTGCCGGCGGCGCTGAGCGTACCGGACGTGAACTCGATCGAATTCGCGGCGAAGGACCCCTGCGGATCGCGCGTCGCGCTGGCCGAGAATTTCACGCGGGCGCCGAGCACCGAGGCGATCTGCGGCGGAAAGGCCGTCGCCACGGCATCCGCGTTCATCTTGAGCTGCATCGACAGATCGGCAAGTCCCACCGTGGCTGTCAGCGAAGCGTTGAGCGCGTCGGAACGCAATGTGCCTTGGTCGATGGCAATGGCGTCCTTGCTGACCGACCCGGCCAGATCGACATCGACCTTACCGGTGATCAGCGGCGCCAGCGTCGCCACGTCGGTCTTGAGACCACCCGCCTCCAGCTTGACGGTGACCGGCCCGGCGCGGTTCTGGATGTCGAAGCCGTCGGAATGGATCTGCGCCGCCAGATCGTCCAGCCGCGTGCCGCCGGCGACGATCGAAACGAAGGACGCGCCGATGTCGATGATCGGCGCCTTGCCGTCGCCGAAGGCGCGGGCGGTGGCATTGTTGATGGCCAGCGTGATCGGCTGCGCCTTGCTGCCGACGCTGATCACCACGGGCGGGCCCTTGGCGGCGAGTTCGACCGAGAGATCGCTGGCACCGGCAGGATCGACGATGCCGGTGGCGGTGCCATGCACCGCATCGCTGTCGATATTGGCGCGGTCGACGCTGACACCGCCGGCTGAGGTGGCGGTGCCCGCGACATCGAAACTGGTCTTGCCGGCAAACAGCGGCTTCAAATTCTCCGGCAGGAAGCGGGCGAAGTCGCCGTCGCCCTTGGCCTCGATGTGATTTCCCTTGTCGGTCAACTGATGGCGGCCCGTCAGCTGGGTGACGATCTTGCCGTCGACCGAAAACGTGCCGATGCCGTTCCAGTTGGCAAGCGGTCCCGTGCCAGAGACGATTATGTCGACCGGCGGCGTATCGGGCAGCTTGAGCAGATTGGCGATGATGCCGCCTGCCGGCTCCGAGGCTTTAAGGTCGAGATCGAGCCTGTTGTCTGCCGGCGCAAAGTGGATTTTGGCGTCGACATTGCCTTGCTTGCCGTCATGGCGGGAGACGTTGAGCGTCGTCTCGACCGCCAGCGGCGCGGCATCGGCCTTGAGCATGCCCTTGGCGGCGAGTTCGGCGATGCCGCTGCCGGCAAGGTCTTGCCCCAGCGCGATCTCGGGCAGGTCGATCTGCTTAATGTCGAGCGAAACGGGAAGCGTCGTCGTGCCGCTGCTCTGCGCTGGCTGCGTGCTGGCCACCGGCAACCGGGCCAGTTCGATGCGCTCGGCCGCGATGCGGTCGGCGCTGAAGTTCTTCGACAGCAGCGCCAGCGGCGACCAGTCGACGGCCACCTTGCGTGCCACCAGCCAGGCGCCCTCGCGGTCCTCCAGCACGACATGGTCGACACTGAGGGCCCCGGACCAGATGCCGTCTATGCCGCTGACCGTGATCTTGCGGTCGTCGCTCGAGGCCATGCGTGAGATGATGCCGGCGAGATTGTCGCGTCCGCGCTCGGTCTTGGTCAGCACGACCAGTGCACCGATCGCTCCCGCGACCACGATGAGCAGCGTGTAAAGGACAATGCGAAGGATGCGCCAGACCGTCTTCATCGCTCAGAACGCCTGCCCGATGCCAGCATAGATGCCGAAATGCGGGTCGCCCGGATCGCGGTTGAGCGGCACGGCCGCGTCGATGCGCAGCGGCCCGAACGGCGTGACATAGCGCAGGCCGACGCCGGCACCGACCTTGACGTCGGAGAAATCGGGGACCGATTTGGTCGACACGGTGCCGGCATCGACGAACGGCACGATGCCGATCGTGTCAGTGATGGCGATGCGCATCTCGACCGAGGTTTCGAAGAAGGACAGGCCGCCGATCGGCTGGCCGGTGAAGTCCTTGGGGCCGATGCCCTGATAGGCGTAGCCGCGCACCGAACCACCGCCACCGGAATAGAAGCGCCGGTCGGCCGGCACGTGTTCGAGGCTGGTGCCGACGATCGAACCGATGGCGACACGTTCGGCCAGCACGAACTTCGAAGCCGAATCCAGCGACTGATAGGCCGATCCCTCGCCCTTCAGCTTGAGGAAGGCCGCACCACTCAAAATGTCGTAGCTGGGCTCGGCGTAGGCCAGCACGCGGAATCCGCTGGTCGGGTTCAGCCGGTTGTCTCGGTTGTCATAGACATATTGCAGCGGAATGCTGGCGATCAGGTATTTGTGCTTGCCGAAGGCGTCGTGAATCCGGGAATAGTCGAGCGCCACCTCAGCCGAAACCGTCTGCTTCTTGGTCAGTTCGTAGGACAGGCCGGTGCTGCCCTTGACCGAGAAATGGTCATAGGCATCCGGATGTTCGAGCACGGTCTTGACGCTGGCGAAGAACTTCGATGCCGGTCCGATCACACCGGGCTTTTCGAACATGATGCCGGCATTGTAGTTGAGCTCGCCGAGATCATTGCTGCCGATGCCGCTGATGGCGCCGTCGATGCGCAGCTTCTCGGCCCGGCCGAACAGGTTGCGGTGGCCCCAATAGCCTTCCAGGCCCAGCCCCTCGGTGTTGGAGAAGGTGCCGCCGACGCCGAAATAGCGCGGCTTGCGCTCGCTGACCTGGACGCCGATCGGAATGTTGCCGTCGGCATCGAGCGCGTCGGCTTCCTTGAACGTCACGCTGTTGAACACCTCGAGCGCCAGCAGCCGGTCGCGCGCGTCGCTGATCTCTTGCGGCGAGTATTGCCGACCGCGCTTGAGGCCGGTCATGTATTCGGTGAAGTCGCGATCGACCTTTTCAGTGCCTTCCACCGTGGTCGGGCCATAGCCTGCGACCGGCCCGGCGGCGACCGTCAGCGTCACGTCGAGCGTCGAGGTGGCATGGTCGGCGACAATCTGGCGGTCCGTCACCTTGGCCAGCGGCCTGCCTTGCTCCTTCAGCGTCCGCACGATCAGCGCCTCGGCCTTGAGCACGGCGCCGGACCCGGCGTCGCCGCCCGATATCAGGCCGTAATCGGCGCTCATCAGCCCCGCCGCGTCGCCCTCAAGGTGGATATTGCCCAAAGTGAATTTCGGCCCGCTGACAATGTCGATGACCACGGGAACCGGCTGCGGACCCTTGAATTCGGCATCGGGCGGCAGATCGTCGAGCGGCTTGCCGTCGATGGTGACGGTGACGACGCCTTCGTAGCGGGCATCGGCATAGAGCGCGGCGACAAGCTGTTCGCGATCGCTGCGCGCCTTGGCCATCAGTCCGAGCGAGCCGGAAACCGGACGTTCCTCGTCACTTTTCAGCGTCGAGGCGTTTTCCAGCTTCTTGACCAGATCCTTGTCGGCGTCGGGGGCATTGATGGTGACGGCGTAGCGCATGGGATCGACAATGTCGGCATCCTCGTCGCTGGACGATCCCCACAATTTGATGCCGAAAAGCTCGAAAGCCGCCGCCGGCCGCGATTCGGCGACCAGCGCGGTCGAGCACATCATGGCCAAAAGCAGGGCGCGCGGAAGCGCACGCCCTGGCGCGCGACCTCCTGACATCTGCTCTTCATGCGCCGGCATTAAGACAACCTAGGTTATAAAACTAAAATTGGAATGAAGTTCTGAAGCGCTCGTAAAGGGGCCACAATCCAATTGTCTGAAATAGGGCGGGCTTGGAATTCACACCTTTTGCGTCGCCGCAAGAAAGCGTGATCCCCTGTCCTATGGAGGTACTACCGGTCATCGGCCGGAAAGGAAACCGTTGGCAGGCGGAACCCTGCCGCGTCCCTGTGTTGACAAGCTTGACTGAAGCTTGATCATGCCCGGACGTTAGCACTGTCTGGAGGGTGTTATGGCAATGCGCGCGGCTCGTGGTCTGTCGATCCTGATTCTTCTGTTTTTTGCCTGGGCCAATGTCTTGGCCTGGAGCGGTGTCGCGCAAGCGGCAGAAGCCCGGCGAATCGCGACGACGGACAATTCCGATTATTTCGGCTTTGATCTCAGGTCCGACCAGAATGTCACGCTCGACCAGTGCAAGACGACATGTCTGGGCGACCCGGCCTGCCGCGCCTTCACCTACAATAAAAAAGCCAAATGGTGCTTCCTCAAATCCGACTACAACCAGCTGAAAACCTTCAATGGAGCGGTCGCCGGCAAGGTCGTCAACATCGATGGCGATCCTGATATCGGCGCGCCGCCGGAACTCGCCTTCTTCCCCAACTGGATGGCCGATCAGGCCCAGCAATACCGCAACAAGCTGCTCGGCCCGGCCTATGACAAGCCGACCGAGGGCATGGCGGCCTTGATGAATGCCACCGAGCAGGCCGTGCTGACCGGCGACCACCACTCCGCCATGCTGAAATACGAAGCCGCGGTCTCGGTGCTGCCCGACGATGGCCAGCTCTGGCTCAATCTGGCGCGTGAAACGTTGGCAGTGCAACCGGCCGCCAACACCTCCGATGCATCCACTTTGCCGGCAAACGGCACCTCGGCTGCTTTCAACGCCTACAAGCTGCTGCGCACCACCAAGACGCGCGCCGACGTGCTGGCGCTGCTCGGCAACGGCCTCGACAAGCGTGATCTCTACCGGCCGGCGCTGCAGGCCTATGAAGCCAGCCTTGCCCTGGTTCCTTCGCCCGCGGTCCAGGCCGATTATGCCGATCTGAAGGCGCGCAAGGGTTTCCGCGTCATCGACCACACCGTCGATGCCGACACCAGCGCGCCTCGCATCTGCGCGCAATTTTCCGAGGATCTGGTCAAGACCGGCGTCGACTACGCGCAGTTTGTCACCGTCGACAACGCGCCGCCCAAGGGCGTCGAGGCCAAGGACAAGCAGATCTGCGTCGAGGGGCTGGAGCACGGCCAGCATTACGACGTCACCTTCCGCGCCGGCCTGCCGGCCGCAATCGGCGAGGTGACCGCGGCTCCCGTGGTGCTGTCGATCTATGTCCAGGACCGCGCACCGTCCGCCCGCTTCACCGGCGACAGCTTCGTGCTGCCGGCCGGCGCGCGCCGCGGCATCCCGGTCGTCACAGTCAATATGAACGCCGCCGAGATGAAGCTCTATCGCATCGGCGACCGTTCGCTGGCGCAGCTTCTGTCGGGCTACCAGTTCCTGCACCAGCTCGACGGCTATGACATCTCCAACATTTCCGAGCAGATGGGCGCGCCGGTCTGGCAAGGCCAGCTCGACATCGCCAATGATCTCAACAAGGAGGTCACCACCTCCTTCCCGGTCGACGAAGCGCTGCCCCAGCGCAAGCCCGGCGTCTATGTGCTGACCGCCCAGGCCGTCAACGACAAGGCCGACGACTACAATTCAATGGCCACGCAATGGTTCGTCGTCTCCGACATCGGCCTGTCGACCTATACCGGACAGGACGGGCTCAATGTCTTTGCCCGTTCGCTGGGCAGCGCCAAGCCGATAGCAGGCGCCGAGCTGACCCTGGTTGCCAGGAACAACGAGGTTCTCGGCACGGCGACATCGGATGCCGACGGCCATGCCGTCTTCAACCCCGGCCTGACGCGCGGCGACGGCGGCATGGTGCCGGCCGTGCTGATGGCCAAGCAGGGCGACAATGACTTCGTCTTCCTCGACATGGGCCGGGCAGGCTTCGACCTGTCCGACCGCGGCGTCACCGGGCGCGCGGCGCCCGGCGCGCTTGACGTCTATGCCTGGACCGAACGCGGCATCTACCGCGCCGGCGAGGATGTTCATGTCGCGGCCCTTGCCCGCGACGGCGCCGCCAAGGCGGTCGAGAACCTGCCGCTGACCTTCATCTTCTCGCGCCCCGACGGCGTCGAGGACCGCCGCATCGTCAGCGACGGCGCCTCCGCCGGCGGCCATGCCGTCGACCTGCCGCTCGCACCCAACGCCATGCGCGGCACCTGGTCGGTGTCGATCTACACCGATCCCAAGCAGCCGGCGGTGGCCAGCCAGATGTTCCTGGTCGAGGATTTCGTGCCGGATCGCATCGAATTCGACATGAAGGCCGACAAGCAGGAAATCGCGCAGGGCGAAACCGCCACCATCAACATTGACGGCCGCTTCCTCTATGGCGCGCCGGCAGCAGGCCTGGCGCTGGAAGGGGAGTTGACGCTGTCGACGTCGCGCGACTGGGACCGTTTTCAGGGCTTTTCCTTCGGTCTCGCCGACGAGCAGTCGGCCGAACCCACAGTCACCCCCCTCGCCGATCTGCCAGTGGTTGGCGATGACGGCAAGGTGACCTTCCCGGTCTCTGTCGAGCAACTGCCTTCGACCACCAAGCTGGTCGACGCCAAGGTGACGGTCAGGATGCGCGAAACCGGCGGCCGCGCCATCGAGCGCTCGCTCAACATCGGCATCCGCCCGCAAGGCCATATGATCGGCATCCGCCCGGATTTCGCCGACAATGAAGTGCCGCAGGGCGGCACAGCCAAGTTCAGCCTGATCGCCGTCGATCCCGACGGCAAGCGCGAGGCATTGAAGGGCGCGCAATGGACGCTGGTCAAGGTCGAACGCAATTACCAGTGGTACCGCTCCAACAATTCCTGGAACTACGAGCCGGTCACCTTCACCAAGTCGATCGCCAACGGCCAGGTCGACCTCAACGCCGACGGCGACGCAACGGTCTCCGTGCCGGTCGACTGGGGCCAGTACCGCCTCGAGGTCGAGACATCGGATCCTGAGGGACCGGCGACCAGCTATGAGTTCGATGCCGGCTGGTATGTCTCCTCGACCACCACCGAAACGCCTGACGGCCTCGAGATCGCCCTCGACAAGGACACCTATGCCGCCGGCGAAGTGGCCAAGCTGAAAGTCTCGCCGCACTTTGCCGGCGAACTTCTCATCAACATCGGTTCCGACAAGCTGTTGAAGACCGTCACGGCGTCAGTGCCGGCCGGCGGCAGCACCGTCGACATTCCGGTCGGCGACGACTGGGGCGCCGGCGCCTATGTCACGGCAACCCTGTTCCGGCCGGGCGAGGCGCAGGAGACGCGCATGCCGGCGCGCGCCATCGGCGTGAAATGGCTGAAGGTCGATCCGGGCTCGAAGAGGCTCGCCATCACCTTGACGCCACCGGACAAGACCATGCCGCGCCAGCAGCTGTCGATCCCGGTTTCCGTTGCCGGCGTGCAGCCGGGCAGCAACGCCTATGTCATGGTTGCCGCCGTCGATGTCGGCATCCTCAACCTGACCAACTACAAGGCGCCGGATCCGGAGGAATGGTTCTTCGGCCAGCGCATGCTGGGCATGGAAATCCGCGACATCTACGGTCGCCTGATCGACGGCTCGCTGGGCAACACCGGCAAGCTCAGGACCGGCGGTGACGGCGCCAACATGCAGGCGCAAGGCAGCCCGCCGACTGAAAAGCTGGTCGCCTTCTTCTCCGGTCCTGTCGAACTCGACGCTGACGGCAAGGCGCGGATCGACTTCGACATCCCGCAGTTCAACGGCACCGTGCGCGTCATGGCCGTCGCCTGGACCAGGGAAGCGGTCGGCCACGCCCAGTCCGACGTGATCGTGCGTGATCCCGTCGTGATCACCGCCGGCCTGCCGCGCTTCCTGGCGCCCGGTGACGCCGCCGTCATGCGCCTCGATGTCGCCGACACCGACGGTCCTGCCGGCGACTACGCCTTCTCGATCGAAACGACGGGCGACCTGTCGACAGGCGACAAGCCCCTGCCCCAGAAGCTGACGCTCGCCCAGGGCAAGCGCCAGACGCTGACCGTGCCGCTGATCGCACAGACGGCCGGCAATGCCTCGCTCACCATCAAGCTCGCCCATGCCGACGGCACCAAGGTCGAGCAGACGCTCTATGTGCCGGTGCGCCCGGCGCAATTGCCGGTCACCACCCGCCTGGTGGTCGACCTCAAGGGCAATGGCGGCGCGCTGCGCGTCGACAAGGAATTGCTGGCGGCCAGCCTGCTCGACGGCGCCTCCGTCAGCGTCGGCGTTTCGCAGGCCGCCGCCTTCGACGTGCCGTCGCTGTTGATGACGCTCGACCGCTACCCCTATGGTTGCGCCGAGCAGACCACCAGCCGCGCCATGCCGCTTCTCTACGTCAATGAGTTGGCATCCGGCATCGGCATGGCCAGCGACCCCGACATCCATGGCCGCATCCAGGACGCCATCTACAAGGTTCTGAGCTACCAGGCCTCGGCCGGCAGCTTCGGCCTGTGGGGTCCGGGCTCCGGCGATCTGTGGCTCGATGCCTATGTCACCGACTTCCTGACCAGGGCGCGCGAGCAGAAATACGACGTGCCGAGCCTGGCCATGAACCAGGCGCTGAGCAACCTGCAGAACTCGCTCGGCTACGACCAGAGCGTACAGGACCGTGGCAGCGAGATCGCCTACGCCCTCTACGTTCTGGCCCGCAACAAGAAGGCCTCGATCGGCGACCTGCGCTACTACGCGGACACCCAGCTCGAAGCTTTCTCGAGCCCGATGGCCGTTGCCCAGCTGGCGGCGAGCCTGGCGCTCTACGGCGATACGCCGCGTGCGGAATCGACCTTTAAAACCGCCCTGCAGCTCGCCAGGTCGACCACCGACTATGACTACTACCGCTCCGACTACGGCTCGCGGCTGCGTGACGGCGCGGCGATGCTGGCGCTGGCAGCGGAATCGAAGCCGGTGCCGACGATCGTGCCGGAGCTGATCAAGCTGGTGACCAGGGAACGCGCCGAAGCCCGCTGGACCAGCACCCAGGACGAATCCTGGATGCTGCTGGCGGCACGCGCGCTCAGGGAAGGCAATGATACGATCACGCTGACCGTCAATGGCGCTGCGCATTCCGGCGGCTATTCCAACCAGGTCGAAGGTTCTGACCTGGTCGACAGCCCGCTGACCATCGCCAACACCGGCAAGACCCCGCTGCAGGCCGTCGTCACCACGGTGGCGTCGCCGGTCCAGCCCCTGCCGGCCGGTGGCGACGGCTTCACCATCAGCCGCACCTACTACAAGCTCGATGGCACCGAAGCCAACGTCACCGAGGCGACGCAGAACGAACGCTATGTCGTCGTGCTCAAGGTCAACGAGCAGAACACATGGCCGTCGCGCCTGCTGGTCACCGACCTGCTGCCGGCCGGCTTCGAGATCGACAATCCCGGCCTGGTGTCCAGCGCCCAATTGACGAACTTCTCGTGGCTGGCGCAGACCGATGCGGCCCATCTCGAATTCCGCGACGACCGTTTCGTCGCGGCGTTCAACCCGGCCGACGGCGACCACGACCACAATTTGACCCTCGCCTACGTCGTGCGCGCGGTGACACCTGGCACCTATGCGCACCCGGCGGCGACGGTGGAGGACATGTACCGGCCGCAATACTCGGCCCGCACCGCCACCGGCATGATGGAGATCAAGGCGCCGTAAGGGGCCTTGGCGAATATGAGCGTGAGGCCTGCGCTGCCCCTCATTGCCCTGCCGGGCATTTCTCCCCGTATAGTGACGGGGAGAAAGGGGCCTGCGCCGAAGCTTTCGCCAACTTTGAACGTTGCAGAAATAGCGCCGACGCTTGCCACAGCTCCCGTCTCCTCGTCACTATACGGGGAGACGGTGGCGGCAGCCGGATGAGGGGCGGCGCCATGCTCTCCAGAAAACTTCTCCAGCGGACGGCCATAGCCGCAGCTTCCTGCGTCGGTCTCCTCGCTCTCTCCGCTGCGTCCCTCTGGGAACTCGACCGTGCCTTCCCGCCCCCGCTGCCGGCCGAACTCACGGTCTCGACCGAAGTGCAGGACCGCGACGGCCAGCTGTTGCGCGCCTTTGCCACGCCGGACGGCTACTGGCGGCTCGAAACCCGGCTCGACCAGGTCGACAAGCAATTCGTCGACATGCTGGTCACCTATGAGGACAAGCGTTTCTGGGACCATGAGGGTGTCGACGTGCTGGCGCTGGCGCGCGCCGCCGGTCAGTTCGCCACCAGCGGCCACATCGTCTCCGGCGGCTCGACCCTATCGATGCAGCTTGCCCGGCTGATCGAGCCGCGCGAAAGCCGCAGCCTCGGGTCCAAAATCAAGCAGATGCTGCGCGCCATCCAGATCGAGCGGCGGCTATCCAAGCGCGAGATCCTCGAACGCTACCTGACTCTGGCGCCTTATGGCGGCAATCTGGAAGGCGTGCGCGCCGCCTCGCTCGCCTATTTCGGCAAGGAGCCGAAGCGGCTCACCGTTTCCGAATCCGCTCTTCTCGTCGCCCTGCCGCAACTGCCGGAAAAGCGCCGGCCCGATCGCAATTTGAAGATCGCCCACGCCGCACGCGACCGGGTGCTGACCCGCATGGTGTCCTCCGGCCTGCTCGGCGAGCGCGAGGCCGCACGTGCCGCCCTCGACGATGTGGCGGGCCTGCGCCGCACGCTGCCGGCGCTCGCCGCGCACGCCGCCTATGCGATGCTGCCCAAAGCCGTTCCCGGCCAGCCCTTGCAACTGACGATCCGCAAGAGCGTCCAGGAAGGGCTGGAACAGGTGGCGAGGGACGCGGCCACCAAGCTTGGGCCTCGCCTGTCGGTCGCCATGGTGCTGGCCGACTCCCGCACCGGAGACATCCTTGGCGAAGTCGGCTCGGCCAATTTCTTCGACGCCAGCCGCTCCGGCTGGATCGATATGACCAAGATCGTCCGCTCGCCCGGCTCAACGCTCAAGCCGTTCATCTACGGTCTGGCTTTCGAACAGGGCCTGGTGGCGCAGGAGACGCTGATCGACGACAGCCCCGTCGATTTCTCCGGCTATCGCCCGAAGAATTTCGACATGGGCTATCAGGGCGATGTCAGCATCCGGCAAGCGCTGCAACTGTCGCTCAACGTGCCGGCAATCCGTGTGCTCGACGCTGTCGGGCCAACGCGGCTGATGGCGCGCTTCCGCCAGGCAGGGGTAAACCCCATACTGCCGGTCAACGAGGCGCCGGGCCTGGCCATCGGCCTTGGCGGCGTAGGCGTCACTCTGCGCGACCTCGTCCAGCTCTACACGGGGCTCGCCAATGGCGGCAAGACGCATACGCTGCATGATGGCACCGAGCCTGCCATTGCAGAGCGCACCAGCGCCACCATTCTCGATGGTCAGGCCAACTGGCAGATCATCGACATATTGTCGGGCGTCAAGCCGCCCGAGGGTGCCTTGCAGCGCGGCATCGCCTACAAGACCGGCACCTCCTACGGCTACCGCGACGCCTGGTCGGTCGGCTTCGACGGCCGCTATGTGCTGGGTGTCTGGGTCGGCCGCCCCGACGCCGGCGCGGTGCCCGGCCTGTCCGGCTATGTCTCGGCCGCCCCCATTCTGTTCGAGGGTTTTGTCCGCTCGGGCCTGGCCACCGTCCCATTGCCGGGCAAGCCGCCCGGCGTGTTCAGCCCCAGGCGCGAGGATTTGCCGGTGACGCTCGCCCGCTTTGGCGCCGGGTCGGACGGCCTGGTGCAGGCGACAGTGACCGAACCCGCTCCGACCATCATCTTCCCGCCCGACGGCGCCCGCGTCGATCTCGGCACCAATTCAGTCGACGCCTCGCCGCTGGTGCTGAAGCTGCAAGGCGGCCGCGCGCCGTTCCGCTGGCTGGCCAATGGCAAGCCGCTCACCGGCATCGACCGCCGCCGCACCGCGACCTGGCAACCCGACGGCGCCGGCTATTCGACGCTGACCGTGATCGACGCCGCGGGACGCGCGGCCAGCGTCAAGGTGTTCGTCGAGTGAAAGTGTCCGTTGAATAGAATGCGCCAGGCGATTCAGCGCATTGGCTTTTACGCGCTGATGCTTGCAGCTTTCGTTCCGCCGGCACATGCCAACCCCCTCCCCGCCGGCTTTGTCCGGCTCGCCGATGTCGACCCCTCGATCCGCCAGGACATCCCCTACGCCGGATCGGACAATTTTCTGCATCGCAAGGTGAACGGCTATGACGCGCCGGCGTGCATTCTCACCGAGCAGGCGGCAAAGACACTCTCCGCGGTCCAGAAGGCGATCGCCGCCAGAGGCCTGACCCTGGTGGTGTTCGATTGCTACCGCCCTGCCCGCGCCGTCGCCGACATGGGCGAATGGACGCGTGAGGGCGGGCCGCCCGATCCGCAATGGTATCCGAAGGTCAGGCGCAGCGAGCTGATCGCCAAGGGCTATGTCGGAGAACTATCAACCCATTCACGTGGCTCGACCATCGACGTTGCCATCGCCCGAACGGACCGCAGGTCCAGCCCAAACCCGGCCTGCGGCGCCGTTGATGCCGACACGCTCGATTTCGGCACCGGCTTCGACTGCTTCGACCCGATGAGCGAAACCGCCCACCGCGGCCTCGCCAGTGAAGCGGCGGCAAACCGCAAGATGCTTGTCGATGCCATGCATGTAGCCGGCTTCAAGAACTATGCACGGGAATGGTGGCACTTCACGCTGACAAATGAACCGTTCGCCAAGGAGCGTTTTGACTTTCCCATTACCGGCAACTAGGGCCGAGAGGGCCGAGGTTGCTGTTATGATCGGCGCCCCGCCTCCTCGATCACAGGAAATGCCTTGTCAACAAGAATTAGCCCTCATTTTTGTTGTATTATTACAACACAAATTACTGATGACTAAGACGTGATCGAAAAACGGCCCGAGTCAATTGCAATTTTCTTCCGCAAGAGTAGGCATGGCCGCGGGAGGGCTTTCCTTATGGGGCTTACGTCGGGTGTTGATGTCGCGTTCACGCGCGGCACTGTTCAACTGTGTCCAAAGCGTCGCCGCTTGCTCCTTCTGGGCACGGCGCTCGGCTCGACGCTCATGGCGTTCTCCGCCTCTCCGTCCCTCGCGGCGAACTGCACGCAGCCGGCCTCGCCCTCACCGATCACAGTTACGGGTGCAGCGACACCGATCTCGTGCACCAACACCGTTGCGCGCACCGCAACGGTGGCCGGCGACAACGCGATCGGCATTGTGACGACCGGCAACGGCAATACCGTCGACATCACCAACAGCGGCTTGCTGACGACGACTTCGACCTCACTCATTCCCGGTCCCAGCTACTCGCAGTCGACTGGCGCACGCGGTATCTATGCCGGCACCAACGGCATCGGCGCCGACATCACCATCAAGAACACCGGCACTATCAACTCGTACAGCGACAGCATCAAGGCGACCGATGCCGCCACGAGCGGCACCGTTTTCAGCAACGACACCCACATCACCATCACCAATTCGGGCAACCTGACCGCAGGCCCCAACGCCGAAGGTATTTTCGCCCGCGCCAGCTATGGCGCCGGCAATGTCGTGACGATCAACAACAGCGGCAGCATCCAGACCGGCTACAGCACGTCGACCTCCGGCACCTCGACGGGCATCGTCGGCAATGTCGGCGGCGACAACGGGCTTGTCGACATCACCAACAGCGGCGCCATCACCACCACGGGCCTGAGTGCTGCCGGCATTACGGCGATCGCCAGCTACTACAACGGCTCGAACAGCAGCATCGTCATCAACAACAAGGCCGGCGGCATCATCAACACCACGAACGGCGCCTACGGCATCTTTGCGCAGGCAGGCAGCATCGGCCCGGCCAATCCCGACAATGGCGGCACCATCAAGCTCACCAATGCCGCCACGATCAATTCCGGCTATATCGGCGTCGGTGCCTTCACCTACGGCACCGGTGGCGATATCACCATATCCAACACAGCCGCCATAACCTCCGGAAACGGCGGCGGCGATGGCTCGGACGGCATCAAGGCCGTCGCCAATGGCAGCGATTCCACGCTCAGTGTCACCAACAGCGGCGCCATCGACACCACTGCGGGCGGCGCGAATTCGATCGGCATCGAGGCTATCAACGGCCCGTTGTTCTCCGGCTCCAATCTGCAGATTTCGGTGACCAATACGGGCGACATCACCACGGGCGCAGATTCGGAAGGCATTTTCGCCCGCTCGGTCGGTGATGGCGGCATGGTCACGGTCGACAACAGCGGCAACATCCAGACGGGATCCAGCGCCTCGCTGAGCGGCAGCTCATCCGGCATCTTCGCCGATGTCGATGGCGACAACACCAAGATCAACGTCACCAACAACGGTACCATCAGCACGATCGGCGCCAGTGCAGCCGGCATCTCGGCGATCGCCAACTACTACAATGGCGACAATGGCAGCATCGTCATCAACAACAAGGCCGGCGGCACGATCACCACGACCGGCGTCAGCGCCTACGGCATCTTCGCCCAGGCCGGCAGCATCGCCCCGACCAATTCACCGCCCAATCCCAACAATGGCGGCACCGTCAAGATCACCAATGCGGCCACCGTCAGCGCCGGCTACATCGGCGTTGCCGGCTTCACCTATGGCAGCGGCGGCAACATCACCATCGACAACAAGGCCAACATCACGTCCGGCACCGGGGGCGCTGGCGGCTCCGACGGCATCAAGGCGTCGGCCAACAGCGGTAACTCGACCATCACCATCACCAACTCCGGCAACATCGATACCACCAGCGGCGGCGACAAGTCGGTCGGCATCGAAGCGGTCAACGGCCCGGGGTTCACCGGCTCCAACCTGAACATCTCCGTGACCAACTCTGGCGACATCACGACGGGCGCGGAATCGGCCGGCATCAAGGCTGCCTCGACCGGCGCCAATGGCGTCGTGACCGTTGACAACAGCGGCGCCATCGAGACCGGCGCCAGCGTTTCGACCATCGGCGGCTCAACCGGCATCTTCGCCGACGCCGATGGCGACAACACCAAGGTGAGCGTAACCAACAGCGGTGCGATCACGACGATCGGCACCAGTGCGGCCGGCATCTCGGCGATCTCCAACTATTACCATGGCAACAATGGCAGTGTCGTCGTCAACAACAAGGCCGGCGGCAATATCACCACCACCGGCAACGACGCTTATGGCATCTTCGCCCAGGCCGGCAGCATCGCCCCGACCAATTCACCGCCCAATCCCAACAATGGCGGCACCGTCAAGATCACCAATGCGGCCACCGTCAGCGCCGGCTACATCGGCGTTGCCGGCTTCACCTATGGCAGCGGCGGCAACATCACCATATCAAACAAGGGCAACGTCACATCAGGCACCGGCGGCGCCGATGGTTCGGATGGCATCAAGGCGTCGGCCAACAGCGGTAACTCGACCATCACCATCACCAACACGGGCAACATCGATACGACCAGCGGTGGCGACAAGTCCGTCGGCATCGAAGCCGTCAACGGCCCTGGGTTCAACGACACCAACCTGGTTATATCCGTCACCAATTCGGGCAGCATCACGACAGGCGCGGAATCAGCGGGCATCAAGGCCGCCTCAACCGGTGCCAATGGCGTGGTGACCGTCGACAACAGCGGCGCAATCCAGACAGGGCCCAGTGCCACGACCAATGGCGGATCGACCGGCATATTCGCCGACGTCAATGGCGACAACAGTCTGGTTACGGTCACCAACAACGGCGCAATCACAACAAGCGGCACCAGTGCGGCAGGCATTTCAGCGATCGCGAACTATTATGGTGTTAGCGACGGTAACGTCATCGTCCCCACCAACAACGGCAGCGTTGTCGTCAACAACAAGGCCGGCGGCACGATCACCACGACAGGCAGCGACGCCTTTGGCATCTTCGCCCAAGCCGGAAGCGTCAACCCACAGAACCAAGCCCCCAACGACGACAATGGCGGCACGGTCACCGTCACCAACGCCGCGACCATCGACGCGGGCGGCAAGGGCATCGGAGCCTATACCTATGGTTCGAATGGCACGGTCACCGTCACCAACAAAGGCGATGTCTACTCTGCCAATGAGGAAGGCATCTTTGCGAAATCGAACGGGGACAACAGCAATGTCACCGTCACCAACTCCGGATCCGTCAACGCGTATGGCACCGCGGCAGCGCTCGCGGCATACGCAAGCGGCGTCAACAGCAGTATCGTCATCAACAACACCGGTGAAAATTCGCATATATACGGCTCTGGCAACGCAGTGGTTGCCGAGACCACCGGCCCGTCGAGCTTGATAGCCATCACCAATGGCGGCAGCATTTATTCCGACAGCAAAGATGGAATCAACGCTAAATCTAGCGGCACCGACAGCAACATCATCATTACCACGGAAAAGAACTCGAGCGTTTTTGGTGCCAATTACGCAATTGTTGCCGAGACGACCGGCGCCGCCAGCACGATCACCGTAACCAACGATGGCGATGTGTACGGCGAGATGGGCGGCATCAAGGTCAATTCGACTGGCGGTGCGACGGTCAATATCGGCACGTCGGGCTATGTCGGCGCCGACAATTACCTCGCCATCAAGTCGACGGTCGGAACGGTCGAGATCAACGACAATGGCGTGATTGCTGGCCGGGTCGAGTTGAGCGACGCCGGCAACGTCATGAACATCGACGACAAAGGCACCTTCCGGGCGTTTACCAACAGCAGTTTTGGCGCCGGCAACGATACGCTCAACAATTCCGGTATCGTCAACGCATCGGGCAGCTACTTCGGCTCATCGCCGAACACCGTCACGCTCACCGGTCTCGAAAACTTCGTCAACGGCAGCCTTGGCTCCGGCCCCGGCCTGACGACGATGATCGACGGCGTGGTCGGCGACAGCCTGACCACCAGCGGCAACTTCACCGGCCAGGGCAATTCGAAGCTTGGCGTCGACACCGACTTCTCGAACAACACAGCGGACACGCTGACCATCGGCGGCAACTCCTATGGCCATACCAACCTTGTGGTGAACGTCACCGCTATTGCATCAGGCGTGCCGACCGCGACCTTCATCCCGGTCGTCACCGTCACCGGCACGACATCGGACGGCAATTTCGATGTTCCCGCACCGGTCAATGCCGGCCTGTTCGCCTACGACCTCTTCCTGCAAGGCAACACGCATGGCCTGCGCTATGTCGGCCTTGGCAACGCCGCCTTCGAACTGCCTGCCGGCATCACCGGCGCGCAGGATGTCTGGCAGGACACGACCGGCTTCTGGCAGGACCGCATGGCGGACCTGCGCACGCAGGCAAGCGGCACCCACAATGCCGACATGCCCGAGGAAAAGCTCGCCGCACGCATGGGCGGCGTCTGGGCGCGCGCTATGGGCGACTGGTCCAGCCGCGACGCAGACGCCAGCTACATAGATCCGGTCTCGCTGCGGACGGAAACGCTCAATCTCGATCGCAGCCAGCGCACCGGCGCTTTCCTCGGCGGCATTGACATGGGATTGGAAGGCGTCGCCGGCGGTGACATGCTGTTCGGCGTCATGGCCGGCTATGTCACCTCGAAGCTCGACTTCAAGGCGACGGATGACAGCTGGAGCTACAAGGGCGGTACGGTCGGCGCCTATGCGACTTATCTCAACGGCGGCTTCTACCTCGACGGCCTCGTCAAGGCGGACTTCCTGAATGTCGACATCAACGACAGCCAGGGCGGCGTCGGCGACAGCGCTGGCACCAACGCCACCAACCTCGGCGTGCGCCTGGACACCGGCTACCGCGTCGCCACGAGCTGGGGCTTCGTCGAACCTCAAGCCAGCCTGGAATGGGTGCATACCAACATGGACTCGGTCTCGCTGTTCGGCGGCGATATCGACTTCCAGAACGGCAGCAGCGGCCGCGCCAGGATCGGCGTGCGCGTCGGCACCGACATGCAGATGAACGGCTTGACCGTCAGCCCCGACCTGACGCTCAGCGTGTGGAACCATTTCGGCAGCGAAAATGCGGTCAACATCGACTTCCCCGGCAACGCCTTCTCGGCCACCGACAGCGCCGGCAATGGCACATTCGGTGAGGTCGGCGTCGGCGTGAACGTGGCGAGCGCCAGCAACTGGTCCGGGGTGGTGCACGGCAGCGTCCGCTTCGGCGACAATTACAGCGCCGGCTCCATCAGCGCGGCACTCCGCTACGGCTGGTAGTCAAGCGGATTGCATCTTGAAGTTCTTGCGCCGGCCCTCGTGGCCGGCGTAGTCATGAATGTGTCCATCCATGGAGCAAGCGTGAGCACATCCGAGGCGACCAACGAGATCCTGGCGGAAGCCGCGCCTGCCGCCCCGGCCGAACAGCAGACCAACGTCTCGCTGTCGCGCGGCTTCATCAACTGGATGGAGACGGCGCAGTGCTCGCTGGCCTTCACCTCCTACCAGACCGGGCAGCTGTTCCTCGTCGGCCTCACCGGCGACCGGAAAGCGTCCATCCACCAGACCAGTTTCACCAGGGCCATGGGCGTAACCGTTGCCGGACAGCGCATCATCCTCGCATCGGACACCGCGGTGTGGCGGCTGGAGAACATCCTTGGTCCCGATCAGGTCGCCAACGCCGTCTATGACCGCATGTATGTGCCCCGCGCCGCATCCTACACCGGCGACCTGGACATCCATGAGCTGGCCGTCCGCGAGGATGGGCAGATCGTGTTCATCAACACAAAATTCTCTTGCCTGGCAACGCTGAGCCCGACGCATTCGTTCCGGCCGCTGTGGAAACCGTCCTTCATCAGCAAGCTGGTGCCGGAGGACCGCTGTCATCTCAACGGCCTCGCCATGCAGAACGGGCGCGCCCGCTATGTCAGCGCGATCAGCCGATCGGACTCGGTCGGCGGCTGGCGCGACCGCCGCTGGGAAGGCGGCATGATCATCGACATCACCGAAGACAAGGTGGTGGTCGGCGATTTGTCGATGCCGCATTCGCCGCGCGTCCATGACGGCGCGCTGTGGGTGCTCGATTCCGGCCGCGGCTTCCTGGTCCGCATCGATCCCAGGACGCAGGAAAAGCAGAATATCGCCTTCTGCCCCGGCTTCCTGCGCGGTCTGAGCTTTCATGGCCGCTTTGCCATCGTCACCACGTCGCTGCCGCGCGATGGGCTTTTCAAGGATCTGCCGCTGCAGGCCAATCTCCAGACACGCGACGCCGAGCCGCGCTGCGCGCTCTACATAATCGACCTGCATACCGGCGGCATCGCCGAGTGGATCGAACTGAAGGGGCATATCACCGAGCTGTTCGACATCGCCGTCATTCCGGGCTGCCGCTGTCCCTCGTCGGTGCCGCTCAACAGCCCCAACATGGCCTCGCTGATCACCATCGACAGCGAAGGCTGAGCCAAACCTCCCTCGCCGGCGAAGTTCTTGTCCCGGCGGCTCCCAAGCCTAGATGAAACATCAGACGGGCTCGGAGCTCGCTCAATGCGGCCATGAGGAAGAAATTTCTCCACAGAGCGAAAGATCGTCGAATATTTTCTCCAAGGGGGCAAAAAAGGCAACATTGAATGCATCTAATTTCTATCAATTCGGTAGATTTGGCGCGGGTTCAACGGAGGCAGAAATGACCAAACCTCATTTCAGGAAACTGCTCGGCGCACTGGTCGCCACATCTGTTCTATCAGGCACGCTCGGTTTCGCGTTTGCCGATACCACCATCCTCAACGTGTCCTACGATCCGACACGCGAGCTCTACAAGGCCTATGACGAAGCTTTCGTCGCCCACTGGAAGGCCGAGACCGGCGAGACGGTCACCGTCCAGCAGTCGCATGGCGGATCGGGCGCCCAGGCCCGCGCCGTGATCGATGGCCTCGATGCCGATGTGGTGACGCTGGCACTTGAAGGCGACATCAATGCGATCGTCTCGAAGTCGAAGAAGATCAATCCCGACTGGCGCAAGAAATTCGAGAACAATTCGGCACCTTACACATCGACCATCATCTTCCTCGTGCGCAAGGGCAATCCCAAGGGCATCCACGACTGGGGCGATCTCGTCAAGGACGGCGTCCAGGTGATCACGCCCAATCCCAAGACCTCCGGCGGCGCGCGCTGGAACTATCTCGCCGCCTGGGCTTACGCCAACGCCAATGACGGCGGCGACGAGGCCAAGAACAAGGAATTCGTCGGCAAGCTCTACGCCAATGCTCCGGTGCTCGACACCGGCGCGCGCGGCTCGACCGTGACCTTCGCGCAAAAGGGCATCGGCGACGTGCTGATCGGCTGGGAAAACGATGCCTATCTGGCACTCGACGAATTCGGCGCCGACAATTTCGACATCGTCTACCCGCCGACATCGATCCTGGCCGAGCCGCCGGTGGCGATTGTCGACGCCAATGTCGACGCCAAGGGCACGCGCAAGGTCGCCGAAGCCTATCTGGGCTGGCTCTATTCCAAGGAAGCGCAGACCATCATCGCCAAGAACCACTATCGTCCGGCCAAGCCCGAACTGGTGGCTCCGGCGGATCTGCCCAAAACACCTGAAATCAAGCTGATCTCCATCGACGATCCGCTTTTTGGCGGCTGGAAGAAGGCACAGCCTTATCATTTCGGCGATGGTGGTATATTCGACCAGATCTACAAGCCGGCCCAGTGAGCTAAATCTAGATCAGGACGATATGACCACAGCACCCGCGCAGGCTGGGTGGCGGTTCAGACAGCCGAGTGTCATTCCGGGTTTCGGATTGACGCTCGGCTTCTCGCTTGCCTACCTCACCCTTATCATCCTCATCCCGCTGTCGGGGCTGATCTGGCGCTCGGCCGCCTTGGGCTGGCCCGAGTTCTGGTCGATCGCAACCGACCGTCGCACCGTCAACGCGCTTGAAATCAGCTTCGGCACCGCCTTCATCGCGGCCGCCGTCAACGTCGTCTTCGGCACGCTGGTCGCCTGGGTGCTGGTGCGCTACCGCTTTCCCGGCCGCCGCATCGTCGATGCCATGGTCGACCTGCCCTTCGCGCTGCCGACGGCGGTGGCCGGCATTGCGCTGACCACGCTCTATGCGCCGAACGGCTGGATCGGAAAATTGCTGATGCCGCTTGGCATCAAGGTCGCCTACACGCCGCTCGGCATCGTCATCGCGCTGATCTTCATCGGCCTGCCCTTCGTCGTGCGCACCGTGCAGCCGATCATGGAGGAGATCGACAAGGAGGTGGAGGAAGCCGCCGCCACGCTTGGCGCCAGCCGCTTCCAGATCATCACCCGCATCCTGTTTCCGGGCCTGGCGCCGGCCATCACCACCGGCTTTTCGCTGGCTTTCGCGCGCGGCGTCGGCGAATACGGCTCGGTCATCTTCATTGCCGGCAATTTGCCCTACAAATCCGAGATCGCGCCGCTTCTGATCGTCATCCGGCTGGAGGAGTACAATTATCCGGCCGCGACCGCGATCGCGGCGATCATGCTGTTCTTGTCGTTCCTGATGCTTTTGATCGTCAATCTCGCACAGTCATGGAGCCGCAAGCGCTATGGCTGATCCCGAGATCAAATCCTACGCACCGCATCACGAGAGCCGCTCGGCGGCGGTGACCGAGAGCCGGCCGGCGCAGGCCGTGCTGATGGCCATCGTCTTCGCTTTCCTTGGCATCTTCCTGCTGCTGCCGCTGATCATCGTCTTCCACGAAGCGCTGGCAAAAGGCGTCAGTGCCTATACGCAGTCGCTGAGTGATGCCGACACGCGCTCGGCGATCCGGCTGACGCTGCTGGTGGCGGCGATCTCGGTGCCGCTCAACATTGTCTTCGGCATCTCCGCCGCCTGGGCGATCGCCAAGTTCGAGTTCAAGGGCAAGGCCTTCCTGACCACGCTGATCGACCTGCCCTTCTCGGTCTCGCCGGTCATATCGGGCCTCGTCTATGTGCTTTTGTTCGGCGCCCAGGGGCTGCTTGGCGGCTGGCTGAAAGCGCATGGCATCGTCATCCTGTTTGCCGTGCCGGGCATCGTGCTGGCCACCGTCTTCGTCACCTTCCCCTTCGTCGCCCGCGAGTTGATCCCGCTGATGCAGGAACAGGGCAATGGCGACGAGGAGGCAGCGCTCTCGCTTGGCGCCAATGGCTGGCAGACCTTCTGGTTCGTGACCTTGCCCAACGTCAAATGGGGGCTGCTCTACGGCGTGCTTTTGTGCAATGCGCGGGCCATGGGCGAGTTCGGCGCGGTGTCGGTGGTGTCGGGCCACATACGCGGCCTGACCAACACCATGCCGCTGCATGTCGAGATCCTCTACAACGAGTACAACGCCGTCGGCGCCTTCGCCGTCGCTTCATTGCTTGCGGGCCTGGCGCTCGTCACGCTGGTCTTGAAAACACTTCTCGAGATGCGTTACGGCGCCGAGATCGCCGCCGCGCGCGGGCATTAATGCATGTTGCCCAAAAGTGCCTGGCGGTTTTGGGATAACGACATGCATCAAATAAAAAGGTTCTGTCGATGGAAGTTCGCGTTGCCAACGTGCGCAAGGAGTTCGACCGGTTTCCGGCCCTCCACGATGTGTCGCTCGACATCAAGTCGGGCGAGCTGATCGCGTTGCTGGGGCCGTCCGGCTCCGGCAAGACGACGCTGCTCAGGCTGATCGCCGGACTGGAGCGGCCGACGCGGGGAAACATCTTCTTCGGCGACGAGGACGCCTCGCACAAGTCGATCCAGGATCGCAATGTCGGCTTTGTCTTCCAGCATTATGCGCTGTTCCGGCACATGACGGTGGCCGACAATATCGGCTTTGGCCTGAAGGTCCGGCACGGGCCGTCGCGCCCGCCGGCGCAGGAGATCCGCCGCCGCGCCTCCGAGCTTCTCGACCTTGTCCAGCTGTCGGGGCTGGAGAAGCGCTATCCGGCGCAGCTTTCCGGCGGCCAGCGGCAGCGCGTGGCGCTGGCGCGCGCCATGGCCATCGAACCCAAGGTGCTGCTGCTCGACGAGCCGTTCGGCGCGCTTGACGCGCAGGTGCGCCGGGAATTGCGCCGCTGGCTGCGCGAAATCCATGACGCCACCGGCCACACCACCGTCTTCGTCACCCACGACCAGGAAGAGGCGCTGGAGCTTGCCGACCGCGTCGTTGTCATGAGCCAGGGCCGCATCGAGCAGGTCGGCACCGCCGACGACATCTACGACACGCCGAACTCGCCCTTCGTCTACGGTTTCATCGGTGAATCGAGCTCGCTTCCCGTCAAGGTCGAGAATGGCGAGATCTGGCTCGCCGACCGTCCGATCGGGCTTGCCGCGCCCAACGAGCCCTCGGGCGATGCAACGCTCTACTTCCGCCCGCACGATGTCGAATTGCTGGACGGCTGCAGCGGCTGCATCGCCGGCACGGTCGCCGCCAGCCGCCGCGTCGCCGGCACGCGCCGGGTCGAGCTTGAGATCGGCGGCGAGCGCCAGCGGGTCGAAATCGAACTGCCGGTCGATCACCCCGCGGCCCAGAAAAGCCGGGTGGCGTTCCGCCCCGGACGCTGGAAGCTTTTTCCGACTGCCTAGTTATAAGGGGAACATCCCGACCTGGTGGCGGTCGCCTCTTTCGTGCTGAGCGGCATCGACTACTCTTTCAGCGCGCCCTTCAGCGACAACACCAAGGTCATTGGATTCTTCGGGGAAGCCGCGAAGCCATAGTGCTCATAAAAGGCTTTCGCTTCATCCGATATGGCATGAACAAAAACACCACGAATGCCGAGGATCGTCGCAGCGTGACCTGCCCGCAAAACGGCGTCTTGCAGCAGCGCGGCACCCAGCCCCTTTCCTTGCCAGTCCGCGTCGACGGCAAGACGCCCGAGCACGACCATGGGAATAGGATCAGGCATGTTGCGGCGGATGGCGCCGGGTGCCTGCGCGAGATCAAGCCCGCCCGAAGAGAGACAGTAGTAAGCGACAACGCGCGCACCTTCCGCCACCACATAGGTGCGCGACGCGCCGCTGACCTGGTTGGCCCGAGCCCTGCGGCGAAGCCATTGGTCGAGACTTTCCGTCCCGCTTTGGAAGAGGTCGAGATCGTGGTTTTCGGCCAGAGGCGCGGGCGCCGATAGCATCACCCCTACCACGGCTTGGGCACGTTCATAAGGCGTGCAAAACCTTCACCGTTCGGCGGTTCATCGAGGATGTCGAGATAGTGGCGGTAGCTCTCAATATCCACCTTGATCAGTGCCTGGTCGAGCAGCGTGTCCTCTGCCGCACGATAGGCGGCATCGATCATAAAGTCGGAGCGGGTTTTCCCGCGTATTTTCGCAGCGCGGTCAATCAGTATACGCATGTCCTCTCGGATGCGCAGATTGACAGGTTTGGCGTGGGTCTCGGGTGCGGTCTTTGTCATGAAAAACTCCTGTGCTCAATCATAACACACTCGCATACACAATGTGTATCTATCTTCCCTGAAAGAAAATCCTACGAACCGTCCATTTCGGCAACGGTTTTTCTAGGAACGAGCACTAAGCCCTGAACCTATGCCTCGTCGCGCGCCCTGCGCCACGGCTATGGTTCGACCATAAACCATTGCATCGGAGCCTGTTTTCATGAAGCGATTTTTCCTCGGGCTTGCCGCCGTCGCCGGCCTGTTCCTCGCATCCTCTCAAGCGTGGTCGGCCGACAAACTGCTCAACGCATCCTATGATGTCGGCCGCGAACTGTTCGTGCAGGTCAACAAGGCCTTCGTCGCGCAGCATCCGGGCGTCACTGTCGACCAGTCGCATGCCGGCACTTCGGCGCAGGCGCGCGCCATCGCCGAGGGCCTTGGCGCCGATGTCGTTACCTTCAACCAGGTCACCGACATCGACTTTCTGGTCAAGAAGGGGCTCGTCTCGGCCGATTGGCAGAAGGATTTCCCCGACAACGCCTCGCCCTTCTATTCGCTGCCTTCGTTCCTTGTCCGCGCGGGCAACCCCAAGCACATCAAGGACTGGAACGATCTTGTGCGAGACGATGTGCAGGTGATCTTCCCCAACCCGAAAACCTCCGGCAATGCGCGCTACACCTATCTGGCGGCAACCGCCTACGCCAAGGAAGCCTTCAAGGGCGACGACGCCAAGGTGAAGGAGTTCATCACCAAGCTGTTCAACAACGTGCCGATCTTCGACACCGGCGGCCGCGCCGCGACCACCACCTTCGTGCAGCGTGAGATCGGCGACGTGCTGATCACCTTCGAGTCGGAAACACGCGGCATCCGCAAGGAGTATGGCGACGACAAGTTCGAGCAGGTCACGCCCTCGGTCAGTCTGCTCGCCGAATTCCCGGTCGCGATCGTCGACAAGGTCGCCGACGAGCACGGCACCCGCGATCTGGCCAAGACCTATCTCGACTTCCTCTACACCCCGGAGGGTCAGGACATCCTCGCCCAGAACGGCACCAGGGTCCGCGATGCGGCAGTGGAGGCCAAGTACAAAGCCCAGTTTCCCGATGTCCGCCTGCTGACGGTCGAAGAGGTATTTGGCGGCTGGGACAAGGTGCAGAAGGAGCATTTCGCCGCCGGCGGCCTGCTCGACCAGACCTATGGCAGCCGCTGACAAAGCAATATCCAGGGTAAACGAGAGAGCCGGCGCTTTGCCGGCTTTTTCGTTTTGTGCGCCGGAGACCCGGTCTGCAGCGGAATATCGGCCCCGTCCGTGAAAAACGTTACAAAGAATCAACGCGTTTGTGCCTAACGTGCAATCCGGCGGGTTGTTTTCGCGAAACATCATCGCGCGGCGAAAACGTCATTATTTGCACACAAACAGTCGCCAGATGCGGGTGGTTGGGGCTTTTATGGGTTGATCTGGGCATGCTGACAAAAAAAGGCAAATACGGCCTCAAGGCTCTCGTGCACCTGTCCGGCCTGCCGGTCGGCCAATTGGCCTTCGTCAACGATATCGCGGTGGCCAACAACATCCCGAAGAAATTCCTCGATGCCATCCTGGGCGAGTTGCGCAATGCCGGCTTCGTCCAGAGCCGCAAGGGCAAGGAAGGCGGCTATCGCCTCGCCCGGCCGGCCTCCGAAATCAAGATCGGCCATGTCGTACGCGTGCTTGACGGGCCATTGGCGCCGATCCCCTGCGCCAGCCGCACGCAGTATCAGCGGTGTGACGACTGCGACGAAGCGACCTGCCAGGTCCGGCACATGATGCTGGAGGTGCGGCAGGCGATCGCCGAAGTGCTTGATAACCGCAGCCTCGCCGCCATGCGCGATGCCGACAATGATGATTTTCCGGTCGAGCTGACGTCGCAAATCTAACTCCGGCGTTCGCCATCGCAAGGTTGCGCGGTCCATGCCGACGCAGTAAAGCGGGGTTCGAAGAACGGGCTGGACCGATGAGGCTGTCGTGGTTCGCAAAATCCCGCAAGGCGGCCCGCAAGCCGCCATCGGCAGCCAGTTTCCGCACTGAAATCATCGCTGACGTCTTCGTCCCGGAACGGGCCGAGGAGGTGCGTTTCTTCACCCGCAAGCTGGTTCACCCCGGCCGGCTTCGCCGCTTTTCCAACAGGGACCTCCGCGAAAGCCTGCTGTCCGTCTTCTATCTCATGGTCGCGGCGGCCCTGCCGGTGCGTTGGTGGGCGCCGATCTGCGGCCGCATGTCCAGGTTTCGCCTGAAGCGCCATATGCGCAAGGAATTTCCCGCTTACGCGGCCGCCACACGCGCGGTGCTTGGCGACGGCACCGATGCACGCAAGCTGTTCGAGGGATTGCTGGCGGCGCGCCATCGCCGCCGCCTGCAGCTCGCCGCACATCTGGTGGCTCGCCGCTGGTCGCCGACGATCCGGCTGGAGGGGTTGGACGGGCTGCAGTCGGCCTTGCAGCAGGGCCACGGGGCGATCCTCTGGTGCGATCAGTTCACCGCCCAGACCATCATCGGCAAGCGCGCTTTATGCGAGGCTGGTATCGAGGCGCATCAGGTGAGTGTCCACACCCACGGCATTTCCGAAACGGCGTTCGGCCTGCGTTTCCTCAACCCGCCGCTGATCAATGTCGAGAACCGGTTCCTGAAAAGCCGGGTCGCCTTTGATCGCGACGACGCCTATCAAGTCACAATCCGCATCCAGAAGATCCTGAAGCAGAATGGCGTGGTGATGATGACCAACACCATCCATGCCGGCACGACCTTCACCGAGGCCGCCATGGGCGAAAGCGGCTGGACCCATCTCGCCTCGGCGCCGGCGAATTTCGCCGCCAGGGGCAGGACTGCCCTGTTTGCCATGTCGACCTTCGAAGTGGTTCCCTTCATCGAATACCGTGCCGTGCTCAGCCCCGCGCTGATGCCGGAGGCGCCTGTCACCCCGGCACCGGACATAGCCAGGGATGGAACCAGGAACTTGGCCATGCAGGCACACTACATCCTGCTCAAGCGCGACCGCCTGCTGGAGGCGCTGAAGTTCTGCCCCGAGCAGATGATGACATGGTCCCGTCGGCAGCGGCTGACCGAGGCTCAGGACAGCACCGGCATCGGCACGGATGAAGGCTCATGACCGGCGCATCTGGCGGATCGCGGCAGCGACGACTTCACCGACCAGGCGTGTCGCATCGAGCGTCAAGGCCCGCTCATCCGCTGCCGGCGGCTCGAGGATAGCGAACTGGCTATCGACCAGGCTCGCCGGCATGAAGTGGCCCTTGCGGTTGCCGACGCGCAGCCTGGCCGTGGCAGGGTCGATCTCCAGATAGAGGAAGACGATTTGCGGGCAGAAGCCGCTCAGCCGGTCGCGATAGCTGCGCTTCAGTGCCGAGCAGGCGGCAACCACGCCTTCGCCCTTCCCAACCGACGCAGCGATGCGCTCGCCGATCGCGTCGAGCCAGCCTTCGCGCAGTTGATCGGTGAGCGGCTCGCCGCTTGCCATGCGTGCGACATTTTCCGGCGGGTGCAGCCTGTCGCCCTCGATAAAGGTAACGCCCAGCGCGGCTGCCAGTGCAACACCGACGGCCGACTTGCCGCAGCCGGCGACGCCCATCACCACGATGGCCGGAGGCACCGAGCCGGGAGCGCCCGTTGGCGCCTGTGCTGCCTTTTCGTCCACAGTCAGCGGCTTGCCGGCGCGCGGCCGTAGAGCAGCAGCATGGCGACGATGACGACGCCGTAGATGATCTGCCGCCCCGCCTCCGGCATCTGCATGACCGACAGGATGGATTGCAGCAGCGTGATCAGGATCACGCCGGCGACGGTGCCGAGATAGGAGCCGCGCCCACCCAGGATCGAGGTGCCGCCCAGCACGACAGCGGCGATCGATGGCAGCAGATAGGCATCACCCATCGACTGCGCGGCCTTGGAGGCATAGCCGGCGAGCAGCACCCCGCCGAAAGCCGAGAGCCCGCCCGACACGGCGAAGGCGATCATCACCACGCGCCGTGTGTCGATGCCGGAGAGGTAGGCGGCACGCTCGCGGTTGCCGATGCCGTAGACGGTGCGGCCGAAGCTGGTGCGGGTCAGCACGAACACAATTGCAGCACCGATCAGCGCCCAGATGATGACCGCGTTGGGCACGCCCGGAATGGTGAAGCCGGTTGCCAGGTAGCGCATCGCGCCCGTTGCCGAATCCTGCGGCGAGAAGCCACCGGTGTAGACGACCATCAGCCCTTGCGCGACGGCGTTGGTGGCCAGCGTGATGATCATCGAGGGGATACGCAGATAGGCGACGCCGATGCCGTTGACGACGCCGATCAGCATGCCGCAGAGAATACCGAACGGAATGGCGAGCGCCACACCGACTGGACCATAGGCCGCCGCCGCACAGGCCATCATCGCGCCCGCCGCCACCGCCCACGGCACGGACAGGTCGATCTGGCCAAGCAGGATGACCAGCATCATGCCGGTGGCGATGACGCCGAGGAACGACGCCACCTTGAGCTGCTGCAGAAGATATTCAGGCGACAGGAAGCTTCTGGAATAGAGACTGCCCAGGAACAGCAAAAGCACGATGCAGGCAAAGGCCGTCAGCACCGCCGGATCGGCGCGGCGGATGAATCTGGGCATGCGGCCGGCAATGCCGCCAAGCGTCGTTTCGCTCACAGGAACCACTCCAGCCGGTTACGGACCCGAAACAGGGCGAAGGCGCCGAGGCTGACGGCGACCAGCAGGATAACGCCCTGGAACAGCGGCTGCCAGAGCGGATCGAAATCGAAGACGAACAACAGGTCGCCGATGGTGCGGAAGGCCAGTGCGCCGAAGATCGCACCGATCGCGCTGCCCTTGCCGCCGAACAGCGAGACGCCGCCGAGCACCACCGCGGCGATCGAAAACAGCGTGTAGGAGTTGCCGCTGGCGTAGGCCGCCTCGCCCGTATAGGTGAAAAAGGTCAGGAACAGGCCGCCGATCGCCGCCAGCAGGCCGGCCAGCGTGTAGGCAGCGAACTTGCCGCGCCGGATCGGCACGCCGGACATGTAGGCCGCCGTCTCCGACGACCCGGCTGCGTAGGCGGCGCGGCCGAGCACCGAGCGGCTGAACGGCACCCAGATCACCAGCACGATTACCAACAGCACGACCAGGCTCGCCGGCACCACGCCGAACACACGGCCGGTCAGCGCGTCGGCCAGATCCTCATTGACCGAGCCGCCCGGGAATGGCCGCAGCAACAGGCCGATGCCGTAATAGACGGCCCCTGTGGCAATGGTGGCGACGATCGGCTGCAGCCGGCCATAGATAACGATGGCGCCATTGATGGCGCCGCACAGCAGCCCCACCGCCAGCACGGCGATGACGCCGAGCGTCGTCTGCATCGGTGTGCCGACCACCAGCCAGGAGGCCAGGCAGTTGGTGAGCAGGAAGATCATGCCGACGGACAGGTCGATGCCGGCGGTGATCACCACCAGCGTCTGCGCCATGGCGACGAAGGCCAGCAGCACACCCTTGTTGGACGCCGTCTGCACGACATTGGCGGTGAAGCCGGCCGGATGGTTCGAGGTGTAGATGACGAACATGACGATGAAAATGCCGAATGCCAGCAGCGTTCCACGCTGCTCGGCCAGCCAGTAGCGCCAATCTTTCACGCACTTGCTCCCAGGCCCACCGGGCTCTCCTCGCCATGGATGTTGAGTGCGCTTGATATCAGCGCCCGCTCGGTGATCTCGGCGCCGACCAGCTCGCGCTTGACCGCCCCGTCATAGAGCACCAGCACACGGTCGCAGCAGCCGATCAGCTCGTCATAGTCGGTCGAATAGAACAGGATCGCAGCCCCCGCATCGGCAAGCTTGCGCATCAACTGATACAGTTCCTGCTTGGTGCCGACATCGATGCCGCGCGTCGGATCATTGAGCAGGATGATGCGCGGCTGGCGCATCAGCCATTTGGCGATGACCACCTTCTGCTGGTTGCCGCCTGACAGCGCGCCGACCGGAATGTCGAGACCCGCCGTCTTGATTGCCAGAAGGCCGACCATGTCGTCGATCAGCCGCTGCTCGGCGGCGCGATCGATGATGCCCGCCTTCGACAGCCGATCGAGGGCTGCGAAGGACAGGTTTTCGCGCACCGTCATCGGCAACATCAGGCCTTCGGTCTTGCGGTCCTCGGGAATGAGCGCCATGCCGATACCGTCGTCGCGCGCAACGGATGGACTGGTAATCGACACAGGCTTGCCGTCGATCAGGATCTGGCCGCCGAGGCCGCGCAGCACGCCGAAGAAGGCGAGCAGCAATTCGCGCTGGCCCTGGCCGTCGAGGCCGCCGAGGCCGACCACCTCGCCCGCCCTGACGGTGAGCGAGATGTCGTGCAGCCGGTCGGCCCAGGAGAGCTTGCGGGCCTCTAACCTGGGGGCCGCGGTGGCAGGCACGGCCGCCGGCTTGGGCGGAAAGATGTGGCTGTATTCGCGGCCGATCATCAGTTCGACCACTTCATTGTCGCTCTTCGAACCGGCCGGATAGCTGGCGACATTGCGGCCATTGCGGAACACCGTGCACTGGTCGGCCAGTTCGGCGATCTCGTTCATGCGGTGCGAGATGTAGAGCAGCGCCAGCCCTTCCGAGCGCAGCCGCTTCAGCACCGCGAAGATCTTCGAGACGTCAGCCGCCGTCAGCGCCGAGGTCGCTTCGTCGAGGATGAGGATGCGCGGTTTGCGGGCCAGGGCCTTGGCAATCTCGACCATCTGCCGGCGCGACAGTGGCAGGTCCTTGACCAGCGCCAGCGGGTGGATGTCGGCCGCACCGGCGCGTGCCAGCGCCTCTTCCGCAATGCGGCGCTGCGCCTTGCGGTCGATCATGCCGAAGCGTTTGGGCGGATCGGAAATGACGATGTTGTCGGCAACGCTGAGCTCGGGGACCAGCGACAGTTCCTGGAAGATGCAGACGATGCCGGCCTTGTTGGCAGCTCCGGGTGAGGCAAAGGCCACCTCGCGCCCGTCCAGGGTCATGCGGCCCTCGTCGGGCGCCACCACACCGGCCATGACCTTGATCAGCGTCGATTTGCCAGCGCCGTTTTCACCGAGAATGGCGTGGATGCTGCCGGCCTCCACGACGAGCTCGGCCTTTTCCAGCGCCCGCACGCCGCCATAGCGCTTGGATATGCCTTCCATGCGAAAGAGCGTAGCCACACCGTCCATCGGCCCTCCCAGGGCGATTATGGGATTGGAAACAGGCGCCGCAGCCTAAGCCGCGGCGCCAGGCGATAGCCAGCGATGATTTACTGGTTTTCCTTGGTCTGACCCATGATTTCCTGGGCGCTGAAATTGATGCCGCAGGTCGGGAAGGAGTTGCCGACGAAGAAATTGTCGGATTCCTTGGCGAAGTAATCCGTGCCTTCCTTCATATTCGGGTCTTCGGCGATCGCCAGCGGCAGCTTCACTTCTTGCGGCACCACTTCGCCCTCGAGCGCGGCAATCGCCGTCTTGATGGCGACAGCAACCTGGGCAGGGCCCGAACCAGCGGACGAGCACTTCAGCCCGTCGGCCGAATGCGCGGCGCAGAACTTGCGGAAGCCGTTCTCGGTCTCGCCGCCGAACGGCACGAACGGATGCTTGGCGTCGATCATCGCCTGCACGATGCCGGTGTCGCCGCCCTGCCCGGTGATGCCATCGAACGGGCCGTTGGTGGCAATCGCGTCGGCGGTCACCTTCTGCGCCACGCCGTCATCCCATTTGCCGGCGACTTCGGTGACGTCCCATTTCTTGCCGGAAGCGTCGAAGACCTCGTGGATGCCATTGTGGCGGTCGGTGTCTACGGAGGTGCCGGCCACACCACGCACTTCCAGGACCTTGCCGCCGTTCGGTATCTTGGCGACCAGCCACTTGGCCCACAATTCGCCAAGCCCCTTCTGGTCGACATTGACGTTGATGGCGTCCTTGGTGTCGAGGATGTTGTCGAAGGCGACCAGCACGATGCCGGCTTCCTTGGCGCGCTTGATGACCGGCCCGAAGGCGGTCGGGTTCTGCGCGTCGGTGACGATGGCGTCATAGCCGGAATCGATGAAATTGTTGATCGCCGAGATCTGCGCCGGCACGTCCTCGCCGGTCGACACGACCTTGAATTCCTTGAGCTTGGCCTTGACGTCGGGCTGCGCTGCATACGCCTTGGCGGTCTGCACCATCTGGATGCGCCAGGTGTTGGCGATATAGCCATTGGCGAAAGCGATGCGGAACGGGCCTTCCTTCTTGGGATATTTGAAGAATTTCGTATCCGCGCTCCACGGCGCGAAGCAGTCCGCCTGAGCGGCGGGGCCCGGCACGACCTCGGGCCCGGCGGCCATGGCGGCCGAATTGAGCATGACGAATGCACTGGCGGCAACGATGCCACCAACAAGTGACTTGATCATCGATAATCCTCCCGATTGCAGTTCTGATTGTGATTTTCGCTCTGCGAAATTTCCCAGCGATGGACCGGCACCTCCCGCCTCGCCATGCGCGTTTTTTGGCCGCCGGTGGTGGCCGACCCGGTTCCTCCCTTGTCGCCGCCAGCGGGGCGAAAATTATCATATTATCCATAATAAACAAGGTTTAGTTGTCGCTTATGTATAATAAACAGGCGCGACCTGTCGCTTGTCCACCCGTTCACCAAAGATGGTAGCGCTACCAAATTGGTGTGTAAACCGGCATTCGCACAGTCGCCTCTGTGCGTTTCAACGCGCCGTGCTCTCGCGGCGCTTGAGTTCGAAACCGAGATCGACGATCCGTTGCTCCGGCCTGTTGCCGGCAATCGCCGCCAGTGCCATGGCGACTGCACGCCTGCCGATCTCATAGCGATGGGTGCGGATGCTGGTGATCGATGGAAACGCCACCTGCATCATGTCGAGGTCGTTGAAGCCGACGATGCCGATCGTCTTCGGCACCGCGATCGAGGCGCGATGGCACTCGAACAACACACCGAGCGCGATGTCGTCATTGTTGCAGAAGACACCGTCGAGCGTCGGCACCTTGGCCAGCGCGTCGCGGAGCATCTCTCGGCCGAGCGACACGCTGGACAGCACCGGCGTGGTGGTGACAAGGCGCGGGTCGAACAGGCCGGCAGCCTCCATCGCCGCGCGATAGCCGGCAAGACGCCGCTGCGAACGGGGATCCATGCGCGCGCCGATGAAGCCGATCCGGCGGCAGCCCGCCTCGACCAGATGTTCCGTCGCCGTCCGGCCGCCATCGAGATGCGAGAAGCCGACCATCATGTCGACCGGATCGGGCCCGGTCTCCATGACCTGCACCACCGGGCAGCCGGCGCTCTCCAGCAGCTTTCGCGAGGTTGGCGTCTGGTCGATGCCGGCGACGATGAGTGCCGCCGGCCGCTGCGAGCCGAACACCTGCAGCAGCCGCTCTTCCTCGAGGCCGGAATAATGGGTGTTGCCAAGCTGGATGCGGAACGGACTGGCCGACAGGCTGTCATAGATGCCGCGCACCACCTCGGCGAAGACATTGTTGGTGAGCGACGGCACCAGCACGCCGAACACCTCGGCGCGCGCCGAGGCCAGCGCCCGTGCATTCGGGTCCGGCACGTAACCGAGTTCGTCGACGGCGGCCTGGATCTGGCGGCGCAATTCTTCCGAGACACGCTCCGGCTCGCGCAAGGCGCGCGACACGGTGATGGCGCCGACGCCGGCCTTGCGCGCGACATCGGATATGGTCGGGCGGCCGCCGCCCCGGCGTGAGCGCGGCTTGGTCAAGGACGCGCTCCTTGCGACAGGCTGGTGCAACCAAGCGCTTGCAGAACCATATTCTTTGCCACTGTCGCCATGCCAAACCGGCCTATTGCCGCACACACTCGCCTTCCGGCGTCGCGCAGCCTTGGGTGGTTGTCAAGCCGCGCAGTTTCCAAACCAAATGGTCGGGGACAGTTCAGGCCATCACAGCGGCGCCGCGCTTTGCTCTCCAGAACAACAGTCCGATCGCCAGTATGTTCAGCAAATTCCAGGCGATACCGTTCAGGAACGCAGCCGCATAGGAGCCGGTCAGGTCATAGATCCAGCCCGACATCCAGCCGCCGATCGCCATGCCGAAGATCGTCGCCATCATGACGATACCAATACGCTGCCCGGCCTCCTTGGCCGGCATGTAATCGCGCACGATGATCGCGTAGCAAGGCACGATGCCGCCTTGCGACAGGCCGAACACCAGCGACACCACATAGAGCGAGGCAAGCCCGTCGAACGGGATGTAGAACAGCAGCGACAGGCACTGCAGCACCGAGCCGATCATCAATGTCCACACAGCGCCGATGCGGTCGGCGAGAAAGCCCGATGCCAGCCGGCTGACGACGCCGCCTGCCATCATGATCGACAGCATGTCGGCGCCATGCGCCACGCCATAGCCGAGATCCATGCAATAGGCGACGATATGAACCTGCGGCATCGACATCGCCACGCAGCAGCCGAGCCCGGCGACGACCAGCAGCACCTGCAACGCCGCCGGCGACAGCGAGATCGGCTGCACCGTCCGGCTTCCGGGCGAACCGGCGGCGGCCGCCTCAGGAGCGCCGCGCCGCAGCATCAGCACCAGCGGCACCATGGTGACCAGGCAGAAGATGCCGATTGCCGCATAGGTGAAACGCCAGCCTTCCGCCTTCATCAGCGTCGGCATGATGGTCGGCCAGAACGCTCCCGCGAGGTAGTTGCCGGCGGCCGCCGCGGTCACGGCGACGCCGCGCCGGCGGTTGAACCAGTGCGAGATATCGGCGATCAGCGGCCCGAAGATCACCGACGTGCCGACACCGATCAGCAACCCCTGAGCAAGGGTGAATTGCAGGATCGAGGTCGACAGCGCCGCGAGCAGGAGGCCGGCGGAAAGCGCGATCGTAGAGAGCAGCGCGGGGATCCAGTAGCCCATCCGGTCGATGGCGCGCCCGACCAGCACGTTGCCGGCGGCAAAGCCGATCATGGTCGCGGTGTAGGGCATGGACGCCGCGGCGCGGTCGACGCCGAATTCGGCCTGCACGGCGGGCAGCACCACGACGACAGCCCACATGCCGACGGCGCCGATCGTCGCCAGCAGCATCGAAATGGCAAGCCGCATCCAGGCATAGGAGCTGTCGATGCCGGGGCTCGGCCGGCTCAAATCGGTTCGGGTCAAGGCGTTTCCTGTCGGCTGTCTCGAAAATCGGCTGCCGTTTGCGCCACTATCGGCGCATTCTCAGGCCGCAGCAGCGCCACAGCGGGCAAATCCGTGGCTCCAGACCTAAGGCGAATGCAGGAACCGATGCCAGTATGCGGAGTTTCCCGACAAGCAAACCCGCAGAGGAGTCCAGCCATGACCGCCACCAGGAAAAAATGGTCGGCCGAGGTGACCGAGCACAGCGACGCGATGGATCTCGAGGATCACGTCTTCGAATCTGACGACGCCAGGAATATCGCCGCCTCGCTCAAGCGATCCGCCGAACACAGCCACCGGCGCAAGGCCGAGCCGTTCCAGTCCGCGATGTCGATGCTCAACTTCTACATCAACCGCGCGGGCAAGAACCTGCCTGCCACGCGCAAAAAAGTGCTTGAGGACGCCAAGAACGAACTGCGCACCGCTTTCGGGCGCGACAAGGACGACTAGAAGCTATTCCCTTTATCGGGTTATCGGGCGCGGATGACGCCGTCGGTGTTGGCGAGCAGCTTTCGCACGGCATTGCGTGCCGCGTCCGGCCGCTGCAGGCGGATGTTCTTCTCGATCGCCTCGTGCAGCTTCTGAGCGTGGTTGAGATCGTCGATCTCCCGCGTCGTATAGGCAAAGAGATGATCGAAGGCGGATTCGATCAGCACGCCGAGCGGCACCAGGAGGTCGTTGCCCGAGGCGCGCAGGATGGCGAGGTGAAATCGCGTGTCGGCGCGGGTGCGCTCCTGCAGGCTCGTCGCCTCTCCCATCTCACGGCAGGCCAGACTGATCTCGGCCATCTGTTCGTCCGTGCGCCGCATCGCGGCAAACGCCGTCGCTTCCGGCTCGATGATGTGGCGGAACTCCTGCACGGTCTTCAGGAACACTTCGCGGTCCGGCGACGTCGCGTACCAGGCCAGCACATCGCGATCGAGCAGGTTCCAGCGTTCCTTCGGCTCGACCCAGCTGCCGATCTTGGGGCGTGAGGCCAAAAGGCTCTTGGCCATCAACATCTTGATTGCTTCGCGCACCGCCGAGCGGCTGACGCTGAAGGTCTCCGACCATTTCGCTTCATTGGGCAGGATGGTGCCGGGCGGATAGTCGCCGCGCACGATCCGCAGGCCAATCTCGCTGGCCAGCGACGTGTGCACGCTGGCGCCGGGAATACGCGCCGCGTCGGGCCGGCGAACACCTGAGGGGCGCTCGGCGGCTGCAGGCTTTTTCGGCGATTTTTCCTTGTTCGGCTTTGCGTCCCGCATAGACTTCAGAAAGGCCGGTTTGCAGAGGCTGTCAAGCACCACCGAACGGTTGGGCCGCAAAGCGCACTGCTATGCACAGCCCAACCCCGTTTGCCTGCTCGCTTAGGCGGTTTTGACGTATTTGCGCCAGCTATGCTCCGGGCGGAAACCCAGCACGTCGCGCGCCTTGCGGTTGGAGAGCAGCGTCTCGTATTCGCCGAGCTCGGCCTTGACCGGAACGCCCGGATAGAACCGCTTCAAGAGTTCAGCGGTCGGCAGGTCGGACGAGGTGTCGTCATTGGCGGCGTTGAAAACCTGATAGCCGAGGCCGTCCTTCTCGATGGCGCGCAGCGTGATCTGGCCGAGGTCGCGCGCGTCGACATAGCTCCAGGCGATGCGCTTGCGGAACCCCGGATCGGCGAACCATTTCGGAAACAGCGAATATTCGTGCGGCTCGATGACGTTGCCGATGCGCAAGGCGTAGATGTCGGTACCATCGCGCTGCGCAAAGGCACGCGCCGTCTTCTCGTTGACGATCTTGGACAACGCATAGCTGTCCATCGGGTCGACATCATAGTCCTCGTCGAGCGGGAAATATTTGGGATCGCGCGGTTCGTTGGCGAAGACCAGGCCATAGGTGGTCTCGCTGGAAGCGATGATAACCTTGCGGATGCCGAGCTTCACCGCCGCCTCAATGACGTTGTAGGTGCCGAGCGCGTTGATGCGGAACACCTCATTGTCGGTGGTGATCATGATGCGCGGAATGGCGGCGAAATGGACCACGGCATCGACCGGCTGGGGACGCAGCGACGGGTCGAATTCATGCAGGCCCATATAGCTCGACAGCGCGTTGAACACCTGCCCGCTGTCAGTGATGTCGGTGATCAGCGTACGCACCTTTGGATTGTCGAGCGGCTTGGTGTCGATGTTGAGCACCTGGCAGCCTTGCTCCACCAGATACTGCACGACATGGCGTCCGGCCTTGCCGCTGCCGCCGGTGAACATGATCCGCTTCGTCATTTTGCTCTCCACATCCTCTGGGATTTATGTGTATTGTCAGACAATATCGCCATCCGCAACCACCCTCGCCTGCAAAACGGCAGCGCCTGACATCAATCATTGCAACAGGACTTGAAGACATGAACACGACTGCCGCGAGCGAAAAGATCGGCTTCATCGGCCTTGGCCTGATGGGGCACGGGATCGCCAAGAACATCGTCGACAAGGGCTACAGCCTGACCTTCCTCGGCCGCAAGAACCGCAAGCCGGCGGAGGACCTGCTCGGTCGGGGTGCGAAGGAAGCATCGACCTCGCGCGATGTGGCGGCGGCATCGACAATCGTCTTCATCTGCGTCACCGGCTCACGCGAGGTCGAAGCCATCATTCGCGGCCCCGGCGGCCTCAAGGAGGGCTTGAAAAAGGGCTCGGTCGTCGTCGACTGCTCGACCTCCGATCCGGTCTCGACAGTAGCGCTGGCAGCGGAACTCAAGGCGCTCGGCGTCGATTTTGTCGACGCACCCCTCAGCCGCACGCCGAAGGAAGCCTGGGAAGGCACGCTCGACGCCATGGTCGGCGCGCCGGACGCCCTCTTTGCCAGGGTGAAACCGGTGATCGAAACCTGGGCCGGGCGCATCGTCCATATCGGCGACACCGGCGACGGTCACCGCATGAAACTGCTCAACAATTTCATCTCGCTCGGCTATGCCGCGATCTATTCCGAGGCGCTGGCATTGGCTGAGAAGGTCGGCATCTCGCCGCCGCGCTTCGACAGCGTCATCCGCAATGGCCGTATGGATTGTGGCTTCTACCAGACCTTTATGCGCTGGACGCTGGAGGGCGACCGCGACGCCCACAAATTCACCATCGCCAACGCCTTCAAGGACCTGACCTATCTGGAATCCATGGCCGGTGCCGCCGGCATCGCCAACCCGCTCGGCAACGCCACCAAGAACTCCTTCGCCGGTGCCCATGCAACCGGCCCGGCCGAGCAATTCGTGCCGATGCTGGCGACGCATATCGCTGAGGTGAACGGTGTCGACCTGATGCCGATGAAGGATGGGAAGAAACAGACGATTTGAGATTGCCAAACGCAAGCGTGGATCACCGCCTCCAGCGCCCGATCCCTTCATCGGTATCCGCAAGCAGCTTGTGCACGGCGTTACGCGCTGCGGCCGGGCGCTGCAGGCGGATGTTCTTTTCGATCGCCTCATGCAGCTTCTGAGCCTGGCGCTGATCGCCGACCTGCTGCGTCGTAAATGCGAAGAGATGGTCGAGCGCCGACTCGATCAGCACGCCGAGCGGCACCAGGAGGTCGTTGCCCGAGGCGCGCAGGATGGCGAGGTGAAATCGCGTGTCGGCGCGGATACGCTCCTGCAGGCTCAAGGCCTCGCCCATCTCGCGGCAGGCCTGGCTGATTTCCGCCATTTGCTCGTCGCTGCGCCGCGTGGCGGCAAAGGCCGATGCTTCCGGCTCGATGATGTGGCGGAATTCCTGCACGGTGCGCAGGAACGCCTCGCGATCGGGCGCCGTCGCGTACCAGGCCAGCACGTCACGGTCGAGCAGGTTCCAGCGCTCCTTCGGCTCGACCCAGCTGCCGATCTTGGGCCGCGATGCCAACAGGCTTTTCGCCATCAGCATCTTGATGGCCTCACGCACGGCTGAACGGCTGACATTGAAGATCTCGGCCCATTTGGCTTCGTTGGGCAGGATGGTGCCGGGCGGATAGTCGCCACGCACGATCCGCAGGCCAATCTCGCCGGCCAGCGAGACATGGACGCTGGCTCCCGCAAAGTGCGCGGCACCAGCCTTGCGCATGATGGCCGGACGGGAGCTGGCTTCTGCCTTGGCCCGGGCGGCTCGCTTCTTTGACTTCTCGTCCGGCATCCACGTTCCAATGCGTCGGCCGTCTGTCGTCCGGACTGGACCGAACCTGCGCGGCGCGCCGATCTCGTTGCCGAAAATCCAGATTATGGGCGCACCAAAGCCGGAGCCTTTTGCCCCAACCTATCGCGTCCGTTGAGGAATTGACGGGGCGCCCGTCACCGGGCGCCCCGAAATCGAAACCCTACTTCTGGATGCAGGTGTCGACCGTGTCCTTGGTGCATTCGTCGAGGCCGGTGAACACCGGATCGGCGACGGCTTTGCCCTCGACCAGGTCGATCATCACCGACGGTGCCTTGTAGCCCATTTCGAACGGCCGCTGACCGACCAGAGCAGTCACAAGGCCGTCACGGGCGATCGCCACCTCGTCGCCGATCGTGTCGGCGGCGCCGATGACGAAGTCGTTGCTGGCGATCCGGTCCTTGAGCGGCCCGAACAGATCACGATAGGGCTGCGGCGCGCCAAACAGCGGCCAGCCGCCCATGATGCCGAACGCGTCAAGCTTGGGGTTGGCGGCGAGGATGTCGGTCATCGCCTGCACGCCCTTGGCGCCGTCATCATTGGTGAACACCGGGCAGCCGGCGACTTCGGTCCAGCCACCTTCACCGGCCAGTGCGGCGAGGCCGTCCTTGCCCGACAATGCGTCACGCATGCCCTGGGCACGGCGCAGGATGTTGTCGGCCGCGGGATTGCCCTCGATCGTGCAGATCGTGCCGCCATTCGGCTTGCCCTTCTTGATGTACTCGCCGATCTTCTTGCCCATCAAATAGTTGTCGGTGCCGAGATAGGTCTTGCGAAGGGCTGCATCTTCCTTGCTGAGGTCGGCATCCAGCGTCATGATCGGGATCGTCGGATTGGCGGTCTTGATCGTCTGCGCGATCAGCGGCGCGTTGGATGGCGAAATCGCCATTGCCACCGTGTCGGCCTTGCTCAGCATGTCCTGGACGATCTGCGCCTCGCCGGCTTCGTCGGAAGTCGACGCCGGACCGGTGTAGAAGCATTCATATTCCGAGCTGGCGTTTTCCTTGTTCCATTTCTCGCAGCCCTGGTGGATGGCTTCGAAGAACGGATTGTCGAGACCTTTCACAACGATGACGAGCTGTTTCTTGGCCAAAGCCGGCCCGGCGCCCAATGCCATGGCGGCGACGGCGGCGAGCAAAAGTGTTTTCCTCATGTCAGTCCTCCCTTGAAACAGACGGACACGGCGTGCCCGCCACACAGATCGACCGGATGCGTGATGACAGACGTTCGTTTCGCGAGCGCTCTTGTCGCCAGGACAGATCGATAAGCATTTCCAGATGCGGCTTTGGACCGGCTCAAACACGCGTGCCGCCGGACCCTCGACCGATAAACCTCCGCCGATTCCGTCAGGCGAACCGCCAGCGGGGATCGGCATAATCTCCTCCGACGCTTAGCTAATATCGGCTCGCCGCCAACGTCAATGCTATTTGTCCTACAAAACGGATTTTTAGAATAACCCGGACTTCAATTCGTCCGACAATTGATTGACGCGCGCCGGCTTTTGCGTAAAACAACGCTAACGCTGTTTCCGGGAGGAGCTGGGGAGAGCGGGGCCAAAGCAGCGCCGGCATTCACGCCGGGAACAGCAGCAGGCCGCAAGGCACGGGGAGGCAAAGGCTGGTGGCGGTTCTCGAACTCACCAACATCTCAAGGCATTTCGGCGCCATCCAGGCGGTCAACGACGTTTCGCTGTCGATCGAGCCCGGACAGGTGGTCGGCCTGATGGGTGACAACGGCGCCGGCAAGTCGACGCTGGTCAAGATGATCGCCGGCAATTTCCGCCCAAGCCATGGCACCATGCACATGGACGGCAAGGAATTGATCCTGCACAAGCCGGCGGAAGCCCGCCAGCACGGCATCGAGATCGTCCACCAGGACCTTGCGCTCTGCAACAATCTGACCGCCGCCGCCAATGTCTATCTTGGCCGCGAGCTGCGGCGCGGCGTCGGCCCGTTCCGCATCCTCGACTATGCGACGATGTACAGGCGCGCCGGCCAGCTCTTCGCCGAATTGAAGTCCGAGACCCGTCCGCGCGACCTCGTCAAGCAGATGTCGGGCGGTCAGCGCCAGGCGGTGGCTATTGCCCGCACCATGCTGTCGCAGGCCAAGATCGTGCTGATGGACGAACCGACGGCGGCAATCTCGGTGCGTCAGGTCGCCGAGGTGCTGAATCTGATCCGCCATTTGCGCGATCAGGGCATCGCCGTGGTACTGATCAGCCACCGCATGCCTGACGTCTTCACCGTCGCCGACCGCGTCATCGTCATGCGGCGCGGCCGCAAGGTTGCCGACAAGACGATTGCGTCGAGTTCGCCCGAGGAAGTCACCGGGCTGATCACCGGCGCCATCGAACAGGTTTGATTTCAGCGAATTCCACCACGCACAGCAGATGAAGGTCGACGATGGCACTGACAATTGACCAGCCGATCGAACACAAGCAGCAATCCTTGGCCGCGCGGTTGTTTGCCAGCCAGACCTTCTGGGTGGTGATCGCCGTCATCCTCGCCTGCCTGTTCCTGTCGTTTGCCACCGACGCGTTCGCCACGTCGAAGAACCTCTACAACATCACCCGCAACATCACCTTCGTCGCCATCATCGCGCTCGGCATGACCTTCGTCATCATCACCGGCGGCATCGACCTGTCGGTCGGCTCGGTGCTGTGCCTGTCGTCGATGGTGCTGGCCGTCACCATGCATGCCGGCTACTCGATCGAGGTCGGCATCCTGGCTTCGATCGCCACCGCGCTCGCCATTGGCGCTTTCAACGGCATCCTGATCGCCTATCTCGGCTTTCCACCCTTCGTGGTGACGCTCGGCATGCTGTCGATCGCCCGCAGCCTGGCCATGGTCGCCTCCAACAACACCGTCGTCTTCCAGTTCGGACCGGATCACGCCAAGCTTCTGGCATTGGGCGGCGGCGCCTGGGTGTTCGGCATCGCCAATCCGGTGCTTTACATGATCCTTCTGGCACTGATCACCGGCTTCATCCTGCGTTGGACCAAGTTCGGCCGGCATATCTTCGCCATCGGCGGCAACGAGCATGCGGCGACGCTGACGCGGCGTTCCGGTGCGACAGATCAAGGTCGCGGTCTACATGATCTCGGCGCTGTCGGCGGGCATTGCCGGCATCATCCAGACCGGCTGGCTGGGCGCCGTCACCACCAATCTCGGCACCGGCATGGAGCTCCAGGTGATCGCCGCCACCGTCATCGGCGGCGCCAATCTGGCCGGCGGCGTCGGCACCGCCTTCGGCGCCATCGTCGGCGCGGCGCTGATCGAGGTGATCCGCAACAGCCTTGGCCTGCTCGGCATCAATGCCTTCTGGCAAGGTGTCTTCATCGGCGGCGCCATCCTGCTGGCGGTGCTGTTCGACCGCATCCGCAATTTCCGCCGCAGCGACTAGGCCGGGACAGTCCGTGACGAACTCCCTGTTCAGCCTCGATGGGCGGCTTGCGCTGATCACCGGTTCCGGCCAAGGCATAGGGTTCGCCTTGGCTCGCGGTCTCGCAGAACACGGCGCCAGCGTGGTGCTGAACGGCCGCGATGCCGCCAGGATCGGCAGCTCGGTCGATACGCTGCGTGATGCCGGCTTCAAGGCGCATGCTTCGACCTTCGACGTCACCGATTTTGAAGCGGTCAACGCGGACATTGCCCGCATCGAGGCCGAGATCGGCGCCATCGATGTCCTCGTCAACAATGCCGGCGTGCAGTTCCGCGCCCCGCTCGAGGATTTTCCCGAGGAGCAATGGGAGCGGCTATTCAAGACCAATGTGTCGGGCGCCTTCCATGCCGGCAAGGCGGTCGCCCGCCACATGATCCCGCGCGGCAAGGGCAAGATCATCAACATCGGCTCCGTGCAGAGTGAACTGGCCCGGCCGAACATCGCGCCCTATACCGCCACCAAGGGTGCGATCCGCAACCTGACCCGGGGGATGTGCGCCGACTGGGCGAGATACGGCCTGCAGATAAATGCGCTCGCGCCCGGCTATTTCCGCACAGAGATGAACCAGGCGCTGGTCGACAATCCGGAATTTTCCACCTGGCTGGAAAAGCGCACGCCGGCCGGGCGCTGGGGAAATGTCGACGAGCTGATCGGCGCCGCGGTGTTTCTGGCGTCAGATGCCTCGTCCTTTGTCAACGGCCATACGCTGTATGTCGATGGCGGCATGACGGCTTCGGTTTGAGGGCCACCTTGCCTTCCCGCCTATCGCTCAGTCTGAAAATCCGCCCACATCGGCCACCATTCACCCTCGCCCCAACCCCGCGTCTTGACGCGGGCCCGAACTCAGCCACACTATCCCCGTTGCAGGCGAAGGGAGGCCAGTCGTCTGCGGGAGGATATACCCATGACGGAAGCGATCAGGCTCTACTGGGGCCGGTTCGGACATGTTTCTGTCCTGAATGTCGCAAGCGACTTCGTCACCCATGCCCATGTCGAGGCACATCTGATCATCTGGCTGGAAGGCACGGCCGGAGAAATGACCATAGGCCGCGAAACGGTGCCGCTTGGACCGCGCACCGCCGCCGGCATCAACTCCTTCCAGCCGCACAGCCATATTCTATCGCAAAACGGGACGCCCGGTCTGTTTCTCGCCTTCTACATCGATCCGGACTGGGCGCGGCGACGGCGCGACCTGCCTTCGGCCGCACCGCTGTTTGCGCAGGCGGCGATAACGCTCGAACCATGGCTGCACCAGGCCGCCGCAAATCTGCTCGACCATCTCAGCGACAATGAGAGCATCGACGACATCGCCAATTACGAGATCGAGCGTTTCATCGACAGCGTGCTCGATGCCGCCGATGCCTCGGCGCCGCAGGAGGCGCGTGTCCGCATCAACACCATGCAGGATTTCCGCGTCCGCAAGGCGATCCAGTTGATGAAGGCGAATGTCTGCGAGCGCATCTGCTTCGACGACGTGGCACGCAGCGTCGGCCTGTCGCGGCCGCATTTCTTCGCGCTGTTCAAGGAACAGACCAATCTGACGCCCAACGTCTACTGGAACACGCTGCGCATGGAGGAAGCGGTGCGGCAGCTGCAATGGTCGCAGGAGCCGCTGATCTCGGTCGCCTGCAATCTCGGCTTCACCACGCAAGGCAATTTCTCGCGCTTCTTCCGCGACCATGTCGGCGTGCCGCCGACGCTCTACCGCGAAGCGGCGCGAGCGATCGCCTGAACCAACCGCCAGCCGCCCGTGCGGTATAGCCATCAGGACCGTCGCGTATCGACCCGGAGCGGAAGCTCGTTTGCGCTCGGCCGAATTGCCGATGATCCCAGCGGGCATTGAACTACCGCAGCGCGCCAATGTTGCGATGACGGCGCTATCTCTCGCTTGTTAGCTGGCGGAGCCGACCGGCTTCAGCATCAGTCGATATTGCGATCCCTGATGCTAGATTAGAATGACGTTACCATCGAAAGAGGTCTCGTCGAATGCCTCGCGCGCCCAACCAAGAGTCCGAGGTACAGACTGCAGTCGGCCTCTTCGAAACCTGGGCCGCCATGACCGGAGGCAAGGTGATAATGCACGAACAACTTTGAATGTATCGTCCGGCAGATCAAGGTCCACAAATACCACTGGTGCCCCTGTCCTTTTCGCAACTACATCGCTCAGATCCGCAGCTGGCGAGTTGGTAGAAGGAATGGTCGTTGCGTCGAGATCGGGCAAGAGGTGGGCCATGCGTGTAACCGATGCGGAGCGCGACCAAGACAAGAACCGTCCGGCTGGGCCTTCTGGCCTACCGGACTGCAACGCCCTCTTCTCGGCGAGGATAAGCGATAGCTCGCTCTGCAACATCTCGAGGACGGCCGACTGGCTGGCTTGCCGGACCGACAAATGCGCTGCGAAACCATAGGCGATATTCGAGCCGTTCTGATCGGCCGAAATGGCGGCGATGACTGGCACGCCGAGGTCGTTTGTAAGATCCAGGAGCCAGGTGCGTCGTTGCCGCCGCTCAAGCCAACGTCGCAGATCCGAATGGGCCGGTTCATCAAGCGTTCCGAGCGACACCGGAGGACGTCTTATGCGTCCGTACCACCAGATAGCGACAGCATCTCGTTCCACAAGTTCCAGCAGCGCGGCGACCTGGGCGGTGGAGCGGTCAATGCCAGCGGCAAGACCATTGCTATCTGTCGGTCCCTCACCGAGCACGACGTTGACGATTGGCACGAATACGTCTGGGCCAGCGCGATTTGGCTTCGCCAGGCACCAACTGGTGCAGTTGGAGACATGTTCCTTGACGACCGACCATGCGCGCGGTGTGATCAATTCACCTGGATCGGCACCATCTCGGAGTTGAATATCCGAAAACTGCCAAAAATGGTTGGGCGCGATAGAACTTCCTGGCAGATCGGTTGCACGCGCCTCAATAATCTGGAGAGCATCGATTTGAGAAGCAGCCGCTCGCTCCGCCATTTCGCCTAGACAGGATGCCAGCGCATTCTGGCGCGTCAGACCCCGTCCCGAGCCGAGTATCTCGGCTTTGCCAGCGGACTCCCGTGCAGCGATGATGAACTCCGCAGGAGCATCAGTATGCGCCAGATGAAGTAAATCGAAATTTCGGTTCACCGGTTCAGTACGCCCTCTTTGTGCTGACGGTCTTATGTGTTAGAGTTCTCTAAAATTGCTCTGAGCCATACATTCTGGACTTACGAAAGCTTGAAAAGCTTACCAAGGAGGTATGAGATGCGACTCCGGACCATCCCTGCCGTAAAGGGCAGCAAGTCGCTAACTTTTAAAGCCAACTCAACGGCCTGCCTGAAAGTGGGAGAACTTATTTATCGAGCCGCTACTGACAAAGCCGAATTCGACAAGTTCGCCGAGAACCCAAAACTCTTCTTGGGGCAAGCCGATATAAAGCCGTCGCAGTTGGCTGATTTGACGATAAAGGTTGTCCGAGACAAAAAGTCTGTCGTGCATATCGTGATACCGGTGGTGAATGAGAGCAAAGGAGGCTTAAAAAAATACCTACGAGAGCTGGGTTTCGTGACAATTATGGGGTGTAAATAGTAATCGGCATCGGAGAACCTGTGACCTCTGTGAGAAGTGTGGCAATGCAGGCGAGAAACTCCTCGCGTCTGTGCCTGTCAGCCACCAGGATGATCTGATCCAACCACTTTAGCGCAGCAGCAGGGCTAAAGTTACACGCGCCTCCCCAATGATTTTCAACTACCTGCAGGAATGCAACCGTGGATGCGCGAGCTTCGTCGTGGCGCGCGCTTTTGGCCAACGCGAACGCATTCCAAGCAAGGGGCTCGGCCAATCCGAATGACCGCAGTGCCGAGCCGTGGAAAAGGGCTCGTTCGTAGGCCCCGAGTATGGCAAATGCCTGAAGTCCGAAGCAGTGGAAAAAGTCGGGCGCGGCAGGATGAAGCAGAAACGCCCTTTCGGCATACCTGACGGCCGCATTTGCGTCACCGCTGTAAGCGAGGCCCTCAGACGCGGCAATCAATACCAAAGGATCACAGGGGTCAAGCTCGACCGCGCGTCTGAACTCCCTTTCACCTTGGGTGTAAAGGCCCGTGCGATAATAAGCCCATCCTAGAACTCCGTGGTTCCTGGCGTCCCATGGATCGATCGCCACTGCATTCTTCGCTAATGCGAGCGCCTCGCTAAACGAATGTGGCGTGGCCTCGTTGCCGGGATTCGCCATAGGGTAAGAAAGTTGAATGGAGGCAAGTCCTGCGATTGGGCGAGAAAATCCCGAGTCCAGCGCGGCGGCTCGATGCAACATTGAGACAGCGCTGGCGAGATCAGCAGGACGAAAACTTTCGGTTAGTTGGTCGGCATTCAGCCATAGACTGTAAGCGTCCTCTAGTTCTTTGGCTGCCTGACGATGGTCGGTGGCGATTGCGTATTCGACGTGACTGACAATCCGATCCAAATCGGCCAGCGACTCTGCAACAATGCCCAGGTTTTCATTGTCCATTCGCTCCGAAAGGAGATGCGTCCGATCGATGTTCCTGCTCAATCTGAAAGAAGCCTGCAGTCGCCTTTCGTCGACCCACATATTCATTGTGAGCGTGTAAGTCGCATCGAGGCGTTCGTCGGGGTGCGTTGGGAGCAACAACGCAAGACTGTGCGATCGTCCCAATGCACCCACCAGCTCCTCAAACAGGAAACCAGCGAGCCCGTTGGTAAACTCCGGCGGCCCTACTGGTGGCCTGGCAATCAACGCGACGGAAGGCAGCCGCCGGCAAGTCAATGACCGGCCTGATTCTTGTCGGTTCAAAGCTTCGCGCTGGGGACCCTGCGCGGCTTCGGCGAGCCGCCGTAAAGCCAATGGGGGCTCGGAATCAAGATCACGTCTAAATGCCTCGCGGCATGCCTCATAGCGTCGAAGAGCTGCGGATGCATTGCCTTTGTCTAGCGCCCATCCAATCAACGCCGAGTGAGCAGCCTCGTTTGTTGGCTCAATTCGAATGAGATACTCCGCCAGTTTGTGAAGGTCCGGCTCGCATCCCGTTCGAACAGCGACCGCCAGAGCCACGCCAGCCGAACGTACGAAAATTTCTGTTATGTGCATCCGCTCGATGCTCAACCAGGCGTCGAATTCGGGATCCGGAGAAAGCAGGCCCTCCAAGAGTCCACCATCCCAATGGTCCGCCGCAAAGAGGATTGCTTCGGGGTTCCCTTGAGCCAACATCTGTTCGACTATCCGCACATCGACGCGAAGTTCTCCCAGATCTATTCCAATCGTGTCTCTTGTGGCTCGAAGGAGCTGCTTGGCTCTTGCTCCGAATGTGCGCCTGAGGTCGGCCAAGGTTTGGCGAAGCGAGTCGCGCGCTTGTTCGTCACCTCTGCCACTCCATAGCAATCCGCAGATTTTCTCTCGCGTGGCTTGCCCATCGCGCTGGAGCGCCAGAAAAGCGAGTAAGCAGACAGACCTTCGGGATTTTGGAGTCAGGTCGCGCCCGTCGCAATCGTGCAAGGCAACTCTGCCCAGCAACTTTAGGTACGGCCGCGTGTCTGGTTCAGTTGCTCCGACCATAGGTCACGACGCCTCACATCGTGTAATTTAGCTCAATATCATGTATCACGTCTTAGGTCTCCAATCCTTTTCCGGCAGCCATCGCCCGTCAAATCAGAATTTCCGGTTTCGAGTTTTTCACGATCGGGGCTTCTTTTTTTCACGGAAGGCTCCGGACCCGTTCGTAACCTCCATGCAGTTTCTCAATCACGAGAGACTAATAATCAATAAAAGGAGGTTGACATGTTGTACTTTGCTTCTAACCAGACTACTCGCACCACTCGTACGGTTTCACTTGTAGTGTTCGGCCTTTTGGCGAACTCGATCGTGAGCGAAGCCGCCTACTCGAATACCGCCCCCTTCGTCGGCGTTCACAGTCTACGTGCCGACAATGGCGACTTCGATACTTGGGGCGACCCGGCGACTCGAGATTCGTTCGTCGCCAAAGCCATGGTGGACCCTGTCCAGGCAGGGGCCATCGGGAACGCCGGCGCCGAGCCGACGTCCAAGTGTCTCGGGGTGAGCCCACGAATATATGACCCTGTCAGTCCCAATTGCCGGAACTGAGGTCCAGAAAGGGGCGGTATGGCACCGCCCCTTTCTAGCCAGGCGGATGCGCCGCGAGAGGTAGCTTGGCGCAAAACGGACCCAGCAGCCTACAATCGCTGCTGGCAAACGGCGCAATCAAAGGCTTCATGCATCTTGAAGTGTGGCAAAGGAAGAAATCCGGAGGTCAACCCTTTTTCAGACTCCTTGATACGCGCTCAAGACGCATTGATAAGCGCCGGTGAAGCGGCCGCCCTACCCTTGCTCCGGATCGTTTTTGCAAGGGAACATTTGAATGGCCAAAGTCACCATCTCCAGCGTCATCGACGCGCCGGTCGAAAAGGTCTGGGCGCGCATACGCGACTTCAACGGCCTGCCAGGTTGGCATCCGCGCATGGTGGAAAGCCATATCGAAGACGGCAAGGACGCCTCAACGATCGGCAGCGTGCGCAACTTCCAGCTCGCCAGCGGCGCCCGCATCCGTGAAAAACTGCTCGACTTCTCCGATCAGAATTTCCTCGTCAGCTACTCCATCTTGGAGACGCCGCAGCCGCTGACCAATCACAAGGCGACGCTGCAGTTGCGTCGCGTGACCGATGGCGACCGCACCTATGCCGAATGGACCGCCAGCTTCGACGCGCCACCCGAGGAAGCCGACAAGATTGCCGAGGGCATGGGCGCCAATGTCTTCCAGGGCGGCTTCAACGCCCTGAAAAGCCATTTCGCCGGCCAGAGCTGACAGGAGCCGAGCCATGGCGCTAGCACTGCAGACTTTTGCAACGGTGAAGGACGCCAACGCGGCGCTGAAAGCCGCTGGCACGCGCTATCTCGGTGGCGGTACACTGGTGGTCCGCGCGGCCAATGAAGGCGATGTTTCGGTCTCCGGTCTTATCCGCTCGACCGAGCCGTCTCTGTCCACCATCGCAGTTGCGGGCGATAAAGTCCGCATTGGCGCTTCGGTGACCATGGCGGCGATCGCCCGCCATCCGGACCTCGGCGCACTTGCCAAGGCCGCCCGCGCCGTCGGTGGCCCGGCAATCCGCAACATGGCGACGGTCGGCGGCAATCTGTTTGCCCCGGCTCCCTATGGCGATTTCGCCGTTGCCCTGCTGGCGCTCGACGCCACGATCAGCACCGATGACGGCGAGATGCCGATCGAGACTTTTCTGGCCGATCGGGACGGCAGTCGCGCCATCGTCACTTTGGTGAGCTTCACGCTTCCGAAGGCCGACAGTTTCCGCTTCCTGAAAGTGTCGAGGGTCAAGCCCAAAGGCGTCTCCGTGCTCAGCATCGCCGCTATTCTGGCACAGTCGCCAGACGGCACCGTCTCTTCGGCGCGGATCGCGCTCGGCTGTATGGCCGACCGGCCAGTGCGTGCCAGCGCGGCGGAAAAGGCCCTGCTCGGCCGGACGCTGACCGCTGACGGCATCGCGCCGGCCTTGGCCGCAGCCGGTTATGGCACCTCGCCCATCACCGATCCGATTGCCAGCGCCTGGTATCGCAACGAAGTCCTGCCGGTCCATCTCGGCCGGCTGCTGCTCGCATAATATTTCGTTCGGGGGGCGCGCGTCTGTCCGATGGTTCGGGCAGGCGCGCTGGGAGGGAAAACATGGCAAAGGTTCCGGTTCAATTCACGCTCAACGGTTCTGAAAAGGCCGAATTCGTCGACAGCGGCACGACGTTGCTGCACGCCTTGCGCGACAAGATCGGCGACACCTCGCCGAAAGGCGGTTGCCATCAAGGCACCTGCGGCGCTTGCTCCGTCATCATCGACGACGAGCTCCGGCTCTCCTGCCTGACCTTGGCCGAGACTTGCAACGGGGCGACCATCAGCACGACATCAGGCCTTTCGGAAAGCGGCGTCTTGCATCCCTTGCAGCGCGCCTTCCTCGACACGTTCGCCACGCAATGCGGCTTCTGCACGCCGGGCATGATCATGGCGGCCAAGGTGCTGCTCGACCATACGCCCAACCCCAGCCGCGACGAGGTGGTCGAGGCGCTGTCCGGGAACATCTGCCGCTGCACTGGCTACGAGCCGATCATCCAGGCGGTGCTGACCGCCGCCCGATCCAACTCTCAGAACGCGGCTTGAGGGAACAAAAGAATGGAACTGCGCAAGAACTACTTCGCCGATGTCCGCAAGGACGATCTGCACGAGATCGGCCAGCCCCGCCCGCGCTCGGATTCGCCCGGCCATGTCACCGGCAAGACCGCCTTTTTCGCCGACCGGAACTTTCCCGGCATGCTGCACCTGAAGATGGTGCGCAGCCCGCATCACCATGCCCGCATCCGCTCGATCGACACGTCGGAGGCGGAGAAGCATCCGGGCGTGGTGAAAATTCTGACCGCCAAGGACGTGCCGCACAATGTCTACACCATCCTGATCCTGATCCAGATCGGGCCGGAGGACGAGACGGTGCTGGCCGACGGCAAGGTGCGCTGGAAGGGCGAGGCCGTGGTGGCGGTGCTGGCCGAGACCGAGCGCGCCGCGCAAGAGGCTGCCGCCAAGGTCAAGATCGATTACGAGGTGCTGCCGGCCGTCTTCGACATGGAGGAGGCGCTGAAGCCCGGCGCGCCGCTGGTCAACGAATATCACGGCCAGAACTATTATCTCTATGACAGCGGCGAGTGCCGCAAGGTGCGCTTCGGCGATGTCGAAGCGGGCTTCGCCGGCGCCGACCACGTGCTGGAACAGAGCTACCAGTCCTCGCCGATCGAGCATGCGCCGACCGAGACCACCGGTTGCGTCGTGGCGCCCGAGGGTAACGACCGCTTCACCTGCTACACCAACACGCAGGCGATGTTCTTCACGCTCGACAACACCTCGATCATTCTGCAGATGCCCGGCAGCAAATTGCATTTCGTCGGCGGCACCGTCGGCGGCGGCTTTGGCGGCAAGGTCGACGTCATTGTCGAGCCGATCGCCATCCTCGGCGCAAAATTAACCGGGCGACCAGTCTGTTTTATCTACAGCCGCGAGGAGGAGATGCAGATATCGTCGCCGCGCGCGGCCGAAAAGGTCGTCATCAAGGACGGCGTCATGAAGGACGGCCGCATCGTCGCGCGAAAAGTCACCGGCTATACCGACGCCGGCGCCTATTCGCGCCACTCGCCCTATGGTGCGCAGAAGGGTGCGGGGCACTATCCCGGCCCTTACACGATCCCCAATGTCTGGATCGACACCTATTGCGTCTACACCAACCGCACACCGTCCTCCGCCATGCGTGGCTTCGGCGTCACCATCGGTGACTTCGCGCTGGAGGTGCAGATGGACAAGCTGGCGCGGCTGATCGGCATGGACCCGCTCGAATTCCGCTTCATCAACGCCTATCGCGACGGCGACATGAAGGCGCACCGCCAGCCGACCGAGGGGGCGGCGCTGATCGAATGCATGCAGGAAGCCTCGCGCGCCGCCAACTGGCCGGTGGCGGAGAAATTCATGGCGATGTCGTCCTACGTGAAGGGAGCTTGAGATGGCGATCAGGCGTGGACGCGGCGTCGCCGCGATCAACTATCCCACCGGCATGAATCTCGGCGGCGACCCTACCCAGGCCCTGGTGCATTCGACGCCGACCGGCAATTTCATGGTGACGCTGTCCTCGGTCGATCTCGGCCAGGGCATGAAGCAGATCATGGCGCAGATCTGCGCCGAGACGATCGGCGTGCCGACCGACCGCGTCGTCGTCGATACCGCCGACACCGACACCGGCCCGCATTGCATGGGCACGTTTGCCTCGCGCGGCACCCACCGCGCCGGCAACGCCGTCATCCAGGCAGCCAGGGAAGCCCGCCAGGTGATGCTGGAAGTGGCGGCAGAGGAACTGGAGGTGAATGCCTCCGACCTCGAGACCGACGGCCAGGGCAACATCCTGGTCAAGGGCGCGCCGCAAAAGTCGATCTCGATCTTCGATGTCGCGCTGTCGGCGCATTTCAAGCGCGGCCGCTCGATCTCCGGCCGCGGCATGTTCCTCATCCCGCGCTCCTATCCGGAGAAAGAGACCGGCGCGATGAAGCCGTCGACCTGCTACGCGCACGCCTGCACGGTGGCCGAGGTCGAGGTCGACGACGAGACCGGCGAGGTGACCGTGCTGACGGTGAAGAACATTTTCGAGATCGGCCGCGCGCTGAACCCTAAAATGGTCGAGCAACAGCTGGTCGGCGGCTCGTGGATGGGCATCAGCCACGCACTCTATGAGACCACCGAGCCCTACTATCCCAACCGCGACCATGGCGGCACCGACTTCAACCAGTATCTGATGCCCGGCCCCGGCGACCTCGCCGAAACGGAGATCATCGTGCTGGAACGGCCCTCGGCTGATGGGCCCTATGGCGCCAAGGGACCGGGCGAGATGTGCGCCAACCCGCAGATTCCGGCGGTCGCCAATGCCGTCTTCGACGCCGTCGGCGTGCGCATCGACACGCTGCCGATCACGCCGGAGCGCATCCTGCGCGCGCTGAAGGCGCAAGCGGCGAACTGAGGGCTGGAATGACCGGGACAAGCGCCGAGACTGTCGCGACCTCGCCGGAGGCGGTGGCGTCGCATCTGGCCGCCTCGCGCTATCTGGCGGATGAAAGCCTTTCGACCGCCATCTTCCTGGCGATCCGGCTGGGCAAGCCGCTGCTGCTCGAAGGCGCGCCGGGCGTCGGCAAGACGGAAGCGGCGAAGGCGATCGCACAACTGCTCGGCCGCGATCTGGTGCGGCTGCAATGCTATGAAGGCATCGATGCCGCGCATGCGCTCTACGAATGGAATTATCAGCGCCAGCTGCTCGCCATCCGCCATGCCGGCGAGCATGAGATCGACATTTATGACGACCGTTTCCTGATCGCCCGGCCGCTGCTGCAGGTGCTGAGGGCGCCCGAGCAGCGCGTGCTGCTGGTCGACGAGATCGACCGCTCGGACCATGAATTCGAAGCCCTGCTGCTGGAATTCCTCTCCGATTTCCAGATCAGCATTCCCGAGCGCGGCACCATCCGCGCCACGGCACAGCCGATCGTCATCCTGACCTCGAACCGCACCCGCGAACTCGCCGAAGCGCTGCGCCGGCGCTGCGTCTATCACTGGATCGGCTATCCCGACGCCGAGCGCGAGGCCGCCATCATCATGCTGCGCGCCGGCGATGTGGCCGAGGCAACGGCGCGCGCCGTGGCTGCAGCCGTGCAGACCATTCGCGCCCGCCCGCTCGCCAAGCCGCCAGGCATTGCCGAGGCGGTCGAATGGGCCAATGCCGCCACCATCCTCGAGAAAGGCGGCAGTCCGTGGCCGGAAGCCTTCCGCCGCGCCATCGGCGTGCTGATCAAGGACGAAGAGGATCTCTCCTACATCGCACCGGAGCTTGGCCGGATTGTCGAGGAGGCGCTGGCGTGAGCGCGTTGCCTCGCGCGGCCACGCCCCTGCTCGGCTTCGGTCGGCTGCTGCGCCGCTACGGCTTTGCCATTGCACCCGAGCAGGTCTCCGGCTTCATGCAGGCGGTGACGCTGCTCGGGCCGCGCTCGATGGCCGACATCCGCGAGGCGGCCCTCGCGACGCTGGCGCCGCCCCCCGACCGCCGCGACGAATTCGAGGCGCATTTCCAGAGCCATTTTTATGGCAACACATCCGCCGTGGTCGAAGGCGACGCCGACGAGGAAACCCGCATCAAGGATGATGGCGGCGCCGAGGAAGAGCAGACCGAGGCCAAGCGCAACGAAGAAGGCGGAGAGCTATCCTCCGCCCTGGAGCAATTGAGCGCGCGTGATTTTCGGCGCGAAGACGACCGGCTGACAGCTTTCCGCCGCAAGCTCGCTTCCGCCCTGCCTGCCCGCCGCTCTTTCCGCACCGTGCGCACGCATTCGCGTGGCAAGCTCGACCTGCGCCGGTCGCTCAGGGAAATCGTCAGCGCCGATGGCGACGTCCCCTCGCCGCTGCTGCGCCGCCGCCAGACCGTGCCGCGCAAGCTGCTGCTCCTGATCGACGTGTCCGGCTCGATGAAGCTGCACACCGCGGATTATCTGAAGCTCGCGCATGCCGCTGTGCAAGGCGCCGACCGTGCCGAGATCTTCACCTTCGGCACGCGGCTGACCCGCATCACCACGGCGCTGCGCATCCGCGACCGCGACCAGGCGCTGGCGCGCGCGGCCGCCCAGGTCGACGACTGGGACGGCGGCACCCGCATGGGGCCGACGCTGCTCGCCTTTCTCTCGGTGCCGCGCTTCTCGTCCTTCGCCCGCGGTGCTGCCGTCGTCATCCTCTCCGATGCACTGGAACGCGGTGACCATGCTGAATTGGAGACAGCCATGCGCCGGCTGAGCGCCCGCGCCTTCCGGCTTTCGCTGGCAACCCCTTTGGCCGGCGACCCGCGCTTCCGGCCGGCAACGGCGGCACTTCGCGCCATCCTGCCTGACCTCGACGATCTCGTCGACGGCTCGTCGCTCAAGGGTCTCACCGATTTCATCCTGTCGCTTGCCCGCCCTGCCCCGGCGGCGGCGGCAATCTGGAAGAGGGTTTCATGATGCAGAAAACAATCGACGCGCATTTCCACATCTGGCGCCAGAAGGACCAGCCCTGGCTGGTCGGCCCGATGGTGCCGCGCATCTTCGGCCCCTACGAGCCGATCCGACGCGACTACCCGATCGAGGAGTTTCTGGCTGACCAGAAAGGCGCCGGCGTCGAGAAGGCCGTCTATGTCCAGACCAACTGGGCCAAGGAGGATTTCGAGAAGGAAGTCGCCTTCCTGCAGAAGACAGCCGACGAGACCGGCTGGCCACACGCCATCGTCGGCTACACCGACATGACCGTGGACGATATCAGGCCGCAGATCGATCGCTTGAAAAAATATCCGCTGCTGCGCGGCGTGCGCATGCAGCTGCATTGGCACGAGACGCCGGCCTTCCGTTTCGCAGCTTCGGCCGACCAGGTGATCGACCCGAAGGTGCGCGCCAACGTGGCGAGGCTGAAGGATTATGGCCTCTCCTTCGATCTGCAGCTCTTCCCTGCCCAGATGAAGGACGGCCTGACGTTGGTCGGTGAAAACCCGGAGACAAACTTCATCCTCACCCACGCCGGCATGCTGACCGGCATGGAACCGGAAACCACCGAAGCCTGGAAGGAAGGCCTGCGCACGCTGTCGGCGGCGCCCAATTTCTATGCCAAGCTGTCCGGCCTCGGCACCTTCGTCCACCGCAACGACCCGGCGCTGATCGCCTATATCGTCGACAATGCGATCGACATCCTGGGCGCCGACCATCTGATGTTCGGCTCGAACTTCCCGATCGAGAAGCTTTGGATCAGCCACGCCGAGTTGATCAAGGCGCACCGGGATGCGGTGGCCAAGCATGGTGCGGCCGCAGAGGCGGATATCTTCTGGAACACAGCGGAAAAGGTCTACCGGCCGGTGTGAGAACGCTCTTCCCTTCTCCCTCCGTGGAAGAGGGAAGACCGTGCGCCTCCTCACTTCACCTCGAACTGCGGATCGACCGGGATCTGCATCGCCGTCACCAGATGGTTGGTCTGCCCAGCCAATCCGATGATCGACACCAGCTCGCCATGCTGCGCGTCGGTCATGCCTTTCGCGCGAGCGGCGGCCGTGTGCGAATGGACGCAGTAGGAGCAGCCATTGGCGGTCGACACCGCAATGTAGATCATCTCCTTGGTCAGCGGATCGATGGCGCTCTCAGTGACCATCACCACCTTCAACTGTTCCCAGATCCGCTTCAGCGCCGGGGGATCATTGGCCAGCCCGCGCCAGAAATTGTTGACGAAATCGGATTTGCGCGTCGCGCGGATGTCGTCGAAGACGGCCTTCACCGCCGGGATTTTCTCGACCTCGGCATCGCTGAGAAGTCTTGTGGTCGCCATGGAATTTCCTTTCGTTTGGATCGATGAACTGGCTCGTTGAATCAAATTTCGAGCAGAGGCGGCTAACCAGTTTCTTTGACTCAGTTTTTGGCGCGCAATAGCGTTGAAGATTAGCCGAGGCACCTAACCTTCGTCATCCCCGGGCGAAGCAGGCGCGAAGCGCCGTCGCGGAGACCCTGGGATCCATTCCGTGGCCTTAGCCGAAGAGTGCAGCTGAGCAGAATTCCGCACCGCAGCAGCGCTACGGAGTCCCGGCATGGATCCTCGGGTCTGCGCCGCGTCGCTACGCTCCTTGCTTCGCCCGTGGATGACGAAGGGATGGACGTCCCGGCCAATTATCGACGTACGCATCGGCCCGAACCCTAGTGAACGGCCGCGTACATGATCTTCTCCTCCGTAGCCTCCGCCGGCGAAAACTCCTCGACGATGCGGCCTTGGCGGCAGACCAGGATGCGGTCGGACAGGTTCATGATCTCCGGCAGGTAGGACGAGATGACGACGACGGCCAGGCCCTCATCGGCCAGCCGGTTGATGATCTGGTGGATCTCGGCGATCGCGCCGACATCGACGCCGCGTGTCGGCTCGTCGAAGATGACGATGCGCGGCTTCTGCACCAGTCCCTTGCCGATCACCACCTTCTGCTGGTTGCCACCAGACAGTTCGACCACACGCGCATTGTCGTTGATCGCCTTGATGTTCAGCGTCTTCGTCCATTCGGCCGACAGCGCGCGCATCTCCTGCTGGTTGATCACCCAGGCCCTTTCGCGGCCCGCCGCCAGCAGCCCGCCGAACAGGTTTTCGGCAATCCCCATCGTCTCGAAAATGCCTTCGCTCTTGCGGTCCTCGGTGACGTAGACGATGCCGTCGGCCACCGCTTCGCTCGGCACGAGATAGCGCACCGGTCTGTCATCGAGTTCAATCGCGCCGCCGCGCAGAAAATCGCGCTTGTAGATACCGGAGACGATCTTGAAGGTCTCGGTGCGGCCGGAGCCGATCAGCCCGAACACGCCGGTGATCTGGCCCTCGAATATCGAGAAGGACGTGTTGCGCACGACATTGCTCATCGAAATGTCCTGCACCGACAGCACCTTTCGGCCCGCCTTGCGCAGCTTGGCTTCGTCGCGCTGCCGGTAGATCTGCCCCGACAGTGTACGCCCGACCATGGCGGCGACGATCCTGTCGCGGTCGAAGGCGGATGTGTCGTCGGTGATGACCAGTTCGCCATCGCGCAGGATGGTGATGCGATCGGCAATATCAAGCGCTTCTTCCAGAGCGTGGCTGATGAAGACGATCGACACGCCGCTCGTCTTCAACCGGCGGATCAGCGCGAAGAAGTGGCGCTTCTCCTCCGGCGTCAACGTCGCCGTCGGCTCGTCGAAGATGATGATCTCGGCATTGTGGTGGACGGCGCGCGCAATCTCGACCATCTGCCGCTTGGCCGCACCCAGCGTTGCCACCATGGCGTTGGGGTCGACCGGAAAATTCAGCGATTGCAGAAACTGCTGCGCCGAAATGTAGGTGCCGCGCAGCCGGTTGAGGAACTTTTCGGTGCCGAGATAGAGGTTCTGCGCGACCGTCATCGACGGCACCAGGCTGGTCTCCTGGAACACCATGGCGATGCCGGCTTCAAGTGCGGCATGCGGCGAAGCGTAGGCGATCTCCCGACTGTTATGGAACATCTTGCCTGAGGTGGCATCGACCACGCCGGCGATGATTTTGGTCAGCGTCGATTTTCCCGCGCCATTTTCGCCGAGCAGCGCATGGATCTCGCCTTTGCGCAGCTCAAAACTGACATTCTTCACCGCAGGTACGCCACGATAATTCTTGGTGACGTTCTCCAGACGGATGATCGGTTCCATCAGAAACCTCCCGATGCGAGGTCGATGGCCAGCACGCAGTCGCCGCCCCTGGAGGCGATGAACAGAAGGCCATCCTTCTCGGCGACACTGCAGATGCCGTGACGCGTGCCGTTGGCGCGGCTGTGCAGGCTGAATTGCGGCTGCATCTTCTGGTCGAGCTTGACCACCAGCCCGTAGGAGCGGCTCGGCGACCACGGCTTGTGGATGCCCATGGTGCGGATGCCGCCGCATTGCAGAGGCTCGAGGAAGCTGCGGCTGGAGGCCAGCGCCGGCGCGATCCAGTAGGCCGGCGGCACTTGGCTCAGCATATCCTGCCGGTAATGCGTTTCCTGCAGCACGAATTCGATCAGCCGGTTGCGCGGCGCAAACAAGGTCAGCCAGGCGCCACCATCGCCCGATGGCGACAGCCGCGCGGGATAGCCCGGCAGATGCGCAAGAACCGTCGAACGGCTGCCCGTCGCGCCGTCGAAGCGGACGAGCTGGTGACGCCAGCTTTCGCTGACCAGAACATCCCTGCCGACGGAGTGCAGCCCATAGGGAAAGGCAATGTCGCCGGCAACCTTGCGGAAATCACCGCCTGCCGCGTCTCGTTTCCAGAGCGAACCGGAGGCGCCCTTCTTCATCAGATCGGCGGCCCATTGCGACGGCGCATGCCCGGCCGAGCCGTTGGCCAGCCACAGCGTACCATCGTCTGCATAGGCAAGTGCGGTGATGCAACTGATATCAGCCGGCAGCGAAACCTCCCTGCCGCCAATCAGCAGCTTGCCGCTCTCCAGCCCGACCGTCAGTTCGCCGGATGGCGAGATCGCCAGCGCGGTGATGGGAGAGGGAAATATCTCGACCACGACAGGGTCTGCGCCGGCTGCGATCGCATGGACCGCGTTGCCGCTGGAGGCCAGCAGCCTGTCACCGGTAACCAGCAGATTGTCCGGCTCCGTCAGCTCGGCAAACGTCGGCGCATCATCGAGCCGCGTGTTGGGGCGGAAAGCGCCGTCGAGCGGCGGGATGGTCACCGCCTTGCCGCGAAACATATCCAGCACCGGATCGAGGATCATGGTTTTGCCCCCCAATAGGAAGCGGGGCTGGTCCAGTTCGGGTCGGCGCCTGAAATCTTGTAGCGGCCGATGCGGTTGTTGAGGATGCCGCCGACGAACAGATATCCCCTGTGCTCGCGCATCGAGGTGACCATCGGGTGCGCGCCGCCGGTGAGGTCGCCCATAGCCTCGACGATGCCGCCCTTCTCTGTGAATTTCACCACGCCACCAGTGTTGATGTTGGGGAACAGCCATTCGTCCTGCGGCAGTCGGCGCGTCATGCGCTTGCGCATATCGGGATGGCGCAGCGACAGGTCGAAGCTCGGCGTGCGCATGCCCAGCCACGCCATCCAGTAATTGCCGTCGGAGGCGCGGTTGATGTTGTCGGGATAGCCCGGCATGTCGCGGATGACGCATTCGGCGGTGCCCGCCCTCGGCCCCTCCAGCCAGTAGCGGTGCACGCGGCAGGCCCAGCTTTCGGCAAAGAACAGCGACTTGCCGTCATGCGCCATGCACACACCATTGGTGTAGCGGTAGCCGTCGAGCAACGTCTTCGTCGACCCGTCCTTCGGATCGTAGACCAGCAGCCGGCCGGTGGCGCGGTTTTCGATCGAGTCCAGCGCCCAGTCATGCGCATCGTAGCGCTTGGTCGAGTCAGTGAAATAGATGCGGCCGTCGGGCGCGATGTCGCAGTCGTTGGGGTCGCGCAGCCGCGCATCATCGACGATCGAGGTCCACGAGCGCGAGGTCTCAGCCGACAGGCGTTTGACCTCCCGATCCGGTGAAACGGAATAGAGCCCCATGGCGCCGACGCAGCTGATCAGATTGCCTGATTTGTCGAAGGCCAAGCCCAGCGGAAAGCCGCCAATGTGAGCGAACACTTCCGACCTGACATAGTCCGGCGCGAAGAAGCGGACGATCTCGCCATGGCGCGTGCCGCAATAGAGGTTGTCGTCGCGGTCGAGAATGACATCTTCCGGCCCTTCCAGCTCGCCAAGCCCGATATGGTCGGCGACCGACAGCCTGTTATCAAGCTCGTAGGGTGTGCCCGAGCCGGGCTCGGCCGACTGCGTCTCGCCCATCTTGAGATAGACCGGCGCGACATAGACCTCGTTCAGCACCTTGTGGCGGTTCTTCAGCCAGCGAATGTCGATGGTCACCGCCACCGCCAGCATGATGCCGAGCACCATCTGGTTGGTGCCGGTGCCATAGCCCAGCCGGATCAGCCCGTTGGTCATGGTCAGCACGATAATAGCGCCCATCAGCCCCTTGATCACCGAGCCACGGCCGCCGCCGAGACTGACGCCGCCGACCACCGCCGCCGTCAGCGCCATGATCTCGAGATTGAGGCCGGTGCCCGGCCCTGCCCCACTCAACCGGCAAGCGATGAGGAAGCCGCCGATCGAGGCGCAGAAACCGGAGAAGACATAGGTCATGAACACAGTGCGGCGCACGCGGATGCCGGCATTGTGCGCCGAGCGCCTGGAACCGCCGACCGCCAGCACATGCCAGCCCGGCCGCGAACGCGTCAGCGCGATATGGGTGACGATGGCGAGGATGATCGCCAGCCACACCGAGACCGACAGCCCCCAGAAAGTGCTGTCGCCGATGAAGTCGAGCACATCCGATGTCGCGGTCGAGAGCTGCACGTCGGCGGCATAGGTGGTGACCAGGATGTCGAACAGCGCCCGGCCGAAGATGAAGGTGACCAGCGTGGTGAGAAAGGCGCGTAGCCTTAGGTAGCCGACGAGGTAGCCGTTGATGGCGCCGAAGACGAGGCCGGTGGCGAGCGACGCGGCCAGCGCCAGCCAGATCGACTGTTCAAGGATGAAGAAGACATAGACGGCGGAGAAGCAGGAAAGCGCGAAGATCGAGCCGACCGACAGGTCGATGCCGCCGCCCAGCATCACCACTGTCATGCCGGTGACCACCATGGAGAACTCGCCGAGCTGGCGGGTCGATTCCTGCAGCGCCGTCAGCTTGAAGAAACCGGGAATGACCGAGCCGAAGGTTGCCAGCGTCACCACCAGCGCCAGGAACGGAATGGCGTTGTCGGTCCAGCGTTTGGTCAGTATCTCGCCGACGACATGGTCGGGCACGAGATTGTAGCGCCAGGACTGGAGGCGTTCGCGAAAGGACATCGGCGGCTGCTATTCCATGAGGGAACGAGGTGACCGGATCCTTCCGGCCACCTCGCTTATACTTCAGTCGAAAGAGTGCGGCTTACTTTGCCGCTGCCGCTTCGGCCTGCAGCGCCTTCAGGTCCCAGCAGCTGTCGGGCTTGAGGTCGGCCTTGGTCGTCGCCTTCTCCAGTGTGTAGATGTAGGTGTGCGAGGTGCCGGCCGGCTGGCCGCTCTGCAGCAGGAACTTGATGATGGCGTTCATGTCGCCCGACTGGCGGGCAAGATCGGTCATCACCACGGCGCCATAGGTGCCGTCCTGCAGCTTGTCGCAATCGGCCGCCTTCTCGCCGCCGCCGGTGGTGACCAGGAACACCTTGCCGTCGAGCTTGGCGTCGCGGATCGCGGCGGATGCGCCGGTGGCATCACCATCCCAGAAATCGATGATCGAGCAGATATCCGGGTTCTGCTGCAGCATCGTCGTCGTCACGTTGCGCGAGGTCGTCGCGTCCCAGTTGGAGTCGGGCTTGGCCACCACCTTGAAGTCGGGATGCTTGTCCAGCACCTTCATGATGCCGGCATATTGGTAGAGGCTGGAAGAGTTGGCCTGGTCGCCCTGCACGAGGCCGATCTTCTTCGACGAGTTTTCGCCGCAACCCTTGATCGCCGCTTCGGCCTCGAGCTGGCCAAGCCGGTCCCAGTCGCTGCCGATAAAGGCGTCGGCCGGGAAGTTGGCGGGATTGTCGACCAGGATGACATAGGTGCCGGCGGCCTGCGCCTTCTTCATCAGCTTGGAATAGGAGTTGAGGTCCGGCGCATGGATGATCAGCACATCCGGCCTGGTGTCCGACGAGATGGCGTCCGTGATCGCCTGCGCGCCGGCATCGACGACCCAGTTCGGATCGCGCGTTTCGAACACGCCGCCCCAGGCCTCGACTTCGGTCTTCAGGTAGTGCGCCCAGCCCTGCGCCAGGTCGAAGCCCATCGCCAGCGGCACCAGCATGACGCGCTTGCCTTTGAGCGCCTGCGCGTAAGCTGCCGGGCCCGGATCGTCGGCGGCGAACGTTGGCGCCACGAAGGCGGTGAGGGCGAGTGCCGTGGCGGCGGCCATCAATGTCCTGATGAATTTCATGTCAGATCCTCTCGTTTCGATTTTCATTGCCGGCCGATCGGGATGGATCGGACCGGGTACCCCTAAATATCGCCCTGCTGGGCGGTCTGTTCGTCACGTGGATTGATGATGCCGTCGACGATGATCGCGCCGAGCAGGATCGCCGCCTTGATCAGGTTCTGGTAGAGCAGCGGAATGTCGATGATGGTCATGGTGTTGAGCAGGATGCCGATCAGCGCCGCACCGACCAGCACGTTGCGCACCCCGCCACGCCCGCCGGACAGACCGATGCCGCCGATCACCGCCACCAGCACGATGTCATAGAGCAGCGTCGAATTGACGACGCGGGTGTTGATCGAATGCAGGCTGGCCGCCGTCAGCAGGCCGGCGATCAGCGCGACGAAAGCGGAGACGACGTAGCGCAGCACCAGCATCGGCCTCACCGGAATGCCGATGTTGCGCGCGGCCACCGGATTGTCGCCGGCGAAATAGATGTAGCGGCCCCATTTGGTGTAGCGCAGGAACAGGAAGAACAGGAAGGCCAGACCGGCGAAGACGAAAACCTCGATGGGAATATCGAGGAAGCGCAGGCCGCCGAGCAGCTCGACCCAATGGCCCTGCGGCACCGGCACGGCATCCTGCGTGATCAGTTGCGAGCGCACATAGCCGAAGACGAAGGAGCCTGTCGCCAGCGTCACGAAGATCGCCGGCACATCGGCATAGGCAACGAGAAAACCGTTGAGCAGGCCGATGGCCAGCACACCGGCCAGCACATAGGCGAAGGCCAGCCCGTCCGGCGTGCCCGAATTCAGCAGTTGCAAATACCAGGCGACAGACATCGCCATGATCGCCACCGCGGAGAGGTCGATGCCGCGGCCGATGATGACCACGGCCATGCCAAGCGCCAATATGCCGAGCACCGATACGGAGCGGACAATGGCGACTAGGTTGTTGGGATCGATGAAGCCCGGCAGGCCGAGGGCAGCGGCAACGAACAGCACCACCGCGATGGCAAAGACAATGCCTTCCTGATTCAGGCTCCTGAAATTCGGCCAGCCGATCGTGTTCATGTCTGCGTTTGCCCCGATGGCAGCGCTGCCATCCCTGGGAAGAAAGCTAATCGGCTCAGCGCCGGTTCGTCAAATGAATCCGCGTTCAGAACCCGGGCCGGCAGCGAGATTCAGCGAGTGGACGCATCGATTGCCTAAGCTGGCGCAATGCGCGGAAAACTCTGCGCTTTTGGCAATTGGTTGCGCCATTTCGACCACTCGCGAAAGCGCTGCACCAAGGCGAAAGGACAAGACGGAATTTATCTCCGCATCAGGTGGAAAAATTCGATCTCAATTCCCCGGCGCATGGCCGGAAACCTCGGCGCCCGCACCCGGTGGCAGCGCGAGAAAACGCAACGCCGCCACCAGCCCGATGGCGCCGATCGCCAGGAAGGCGATTCGAAAATCGACGAGGTCTAGAGCGGGTCGATCCCTGGCGATCTGCGACAAATTGAGGATCGCCGCCGCCACCGCGACGCCGAACAGCATCGCCACTTGCTGAAGCATCGAGGACAGCGTTGCCGCCGAGCTGCGTTGCGCCGCGTCGATATCGGCGAAGGCCAGCGTGTTGAGCGCGGTGAACTGCATCGAGCGCGACAGGCCGGCGATCAGCATCAGCGCCACCACCAGCGCTTGCGGCGTCTGCGGCGAGATCGCGGCGCAGGCCATGATCGCCGCCGAGGCGATGATGCCGTTGACGACCATCACCGAGCGGAAACCGAAGCGCCGCAGCGTCGGCGTCGTCACCGTCTTCATGCCGAGATTGCCCAGGAAATAGGCCAGGATCATCAAGCCGGCATCGACAGGCGAAAGGCCGAAGCCAACCTGGAACAGCAGCGGCAGCAGGAATGGCGTGGCGTTGATCGCCACCCGGAAAATGGTGCCGGCGGCAAGCGTCGAAATGGCGAAGGTCAGCACCTTGAACGATGAGAGATCGAGCAGCGGATGCGGCGCGCGCCGGAGATGCCGCACCGCCAGCCAGCCGATGACGATGCCGGCTACGATCAGTAGCACCGTCGGCAGCACGCCGTCCTCGGGATGCGCGATGCGCTCGAGGCCGTAGAGCAGCAAGGCAAGTCCCGCCGAAGTCAGGAAAAAACCCGGCCAGTCGAGCGGCTTGGGGTCGGCCTCGCGGTCGCCCGGAATGAAGCGGGCCACCAGCGCCAGTCCGATCACGCCAAGCGGAATGTTGATGAAGAAATTCCAGTGCCAGGACAGGTAGGTGGTGATGAAGCCGCCAAGCACCGGCCCGACCACGGGCGCGAACAGCGCAGGCCAGGTGATCAGGGCCGTGGCGTTGAGCAGCTCCGACTTCGACGCGTTGCGCAGGACGAGAATGCGCCCGACCGGCGTCATCAGCGCGCTGCCCAGCCCTTGCACGACACGTGCGGCGACGAACTGGGGCAGATTTTCAGAGAAGCCGCAGGCGAGCGAGGCCAGGGTGAACAGGACGATCGCCAGCAGGAAGATGTTGCGCGCGCCGAACCGGTCGGCAAGCCAGCCCGACAGCGGCACGAACACCGCCATGGTCAGCATGTAGACGGTGATGCCGATGCTCATCGCCACCGCCGACACGCCGAAGGACTCCCCCATCTGCGGCAGCGAGGTCGAGATGATCGTCGAATCCAGCAACTGCATGAAGAAGGCAATGGCGACGATCAGCGCCACGCGCCGCGCATTGGTGGCCGTTTCGGGTAAGGCTTCGGTGTCGGGAATGGCAGTCATGACGGAACCGGTTTGAACAGCATTTGGCCGGCCGCGTCCAGAGATAGCGCAACAAACTTTCGTGTCGCGAAACTTTCGTGTCGCCCGACGCCCTGCTATGGGATGAACGGGGCGGCCGAGGAAAGTGCACGCGTAACATGAAGCCCATCTATATCGACTACCTCAATGCCCTCGACATCGACGCCCTTGCCATGACCGATGCTGAAATCATTGCCGCCGTCGAGGCTGGCCTGGTGGCGCAAGGCAATGGCCAGACCGTGATCGAGCCGCGCGTCCATCTCGAGCCGGACCCGTCCTTCCACGGTCATTTCAATGTCTTGCGTGGCTACGTTGCGCCGCTCGACACCGCCGGCGTCAAGATCGTCGGCGACTATGTCGACAACTACCTGCACGGGCTGCCTTCCGAATTCGGCATCCTCAATCTGTTCGATCCGCGCACCGGCACGCCCCGCGCCATCCTCGACGCCACCCTCATCACCGACATGCGCACCGGCGCCGTCACCGCCATCGGCGCCAAACATCTGGCGCGCAAGAATTCCAAGGTTCTGGCTCATATCGGCGCGCGCGGCACCGCCTATTGGAATGTGCGCCTGCTCGACCATCTCTTCGACTTCGACGAGATCCGCGTCCATTCGCGCCGGCCGGAAAGCCGCGACGGTTTCGCCGCCAAACTGTCCGCCGATCTCGGCAAGACGGTGACGGCGGTGGCCGACTGGAAGAGCTGCATCGAGGGCGCCGACATCGTCGTCGAGGCCTCGCGGCTGCCGGAGCCGCAGCCATTGCTGAAAACCGAATGGATCAAGCCGGGCGCGCTGGTCGTGCCCTATGGGACGATGAGCGCGGTCGAACTGTCGCTGACCGACATCATGCAGAAAATGGTCGTCGACGATTGGGGCCAGTGCAAGGGCGGCAAGTTCGGCTCGCTGCGCGCCCATGTCGAGACCGGGCGGCTGAGCGAGAAGACGCTGCATGCCGAGCTCGGCCAGATCGCCGCAAGCCTCAAGGCTGGGCGCGAGAACGACGACGAAACGATCCTGTTCTGGCACCGCGGCCTGTCGCTGTCCGACATCGCACTGGGAAAGGCGATGCTGGCGAAGGCGCAGGCGCAAGGCATCGGCCAGAGGCTGCGCTTCGCATGACCGCGCTCGTCCTCATCGGAACCGGCGTCGGCGTTAGCGATGTTGCTGCTGTCGCGCGCGATGGTCGCAAGGTGGAGATCGGACCCGATGTCATCGGCAGGCTGCAGAAGGCACGAAAAGTGCTCGACCAGGCTGCCGCGTCCGGCCAGCAGATCTACGGCCTCAACACCGGCCTCGGTGCCAATCTCGGTACCGCTGTGGAGGGCGACGCCAGTACCTTCCAGCGCCAGCTGCTGGAAGGGCGCAGCGGCGCTGTCGGCGAAGCGCTGCCGGTTGATGCCGTGCGGGCAACCATGGTGGCGCGTGCAGCGATGCTGTCAGCCGGAGGCTCCGGCCTTTCGCCTGCCGTCTTCGTCGCTTTGGTCGACGCGCTCAATGCCGGCGTCCATCCCGTCATGCCCTCGCTCGGCTCGATCGGCGCCGGCGATCTGGTGCTGATGACAGCACTCGCCCGCATGCTCACCGGCGAAGGCGAAGCAGACTATCAGGGCCGTCGCATGCCGGCGGCCAAGGCGCTGATGATGGCGCGTCTCGCCCCCATCGGTCTGGCGCCCAAGGACGGCCTGTCGCTGATCAACGCCTCGGCTGTGTCCGCCGGCAGCGGGGCACTTGCGGTGACGGATGCGCTTTCCGCCCTTGCCCAGCAACAGCAGGCCGGCGCGCTGACCATGGAAGGCTTTGGTGCCAACCGCACCATCCTCGACCCGCGCCTGCATATGGCGCGTCCTGCGGCCGGCCAGCAGGAAGCAGCCAAGGCGTTGCACGATCTGCTTGCCCGAGACGAGGCGCCGGCGCCGACCACCTTGCAGGACCCGCTATCGATCCGCTGCATGCCGTCGATCCATGGCGCGCTGAACGATGCGATTGATCAGGCAAGGCAGGCCGTCGAGATCGAGCTCAACGCCGCCGCCGACAATCCGCTGGTGTTGGGCGACGACGAACTGGTGCTGTCGACCGGCAACTTCCACACCGCGTCGCTGGCGCTCACCTTCGAGACGCTCGGCCTGGCGATCGCTCAATGCGCCGCCGCCAGTGCCGCCCGCTTCATCCAGCTCACCGGCTCGGGCCGCAACCGCCTGCCGAAATATCTGTCCCCGATCGGCGGCGCTTCGGCCGGCTTCGTGCCCTTGCAAAAGACAGTGACTGCGATCCTGGCCGCCATCCGTCACAAGGCCAATCCCGTCATGCTCGACTTCCTGCCCGTTTCGGAGGGCGTCGAGGATCACGCCACGCAGACACCTCTCACGGTCGCGAAATGCGCCGGGATGATCGTGCTATGGCGGCGGCTGATCGCCTTCGAATTGATGGCAGCGGCACAGGCCGTCGACCTGCGCGAAGGTTTCACGTTGGCGCCACGCACATCAGCTGTTCACACGGCAATACGCGCGCTGGTCCCTGCCCTGAAGGAGGACCGGCCGCTCGGCATCGACGCAGAGGCGCTGTACGCAGCGCTCGCCGGTGGCAGCTGGCCGGCCTGACGCGGCTTCTCAGAAGACGACGGTCTTGTGGCCGTTGAGCATGACGCGGGCTTCGAGATGCAACTTGACGGCGCGCGCCAGCACCCGGCTTTCGATGTCGCGTCCGACAGCGACGAAATCCTCGGCGCTCATCGCATGAGTGACGCGTTCGGTCTCCTGATCGATGATCGGACCCTCGTCGAGGTCGGAGGTGACGTAATGCGCGGTCGCACCGATCAGCTTGACGCCACGGTCGAAAGCCTGGTGGTAGGGCTTGGCGCCCTTGAAGCTCGGCAGGAAGGAGTGATGGATGTTGATCGCTCGTCCGAACAACCGGTCCGACAAGCCTTTCGAAAAGACCTGCATGTAGCGCGCCAGGATCACCAGTTCGGCCCCCGTCCGCTGCACCAGGTCCAGCAGCTTCTGTTCCTGTTCTGCCTTGTTTTCCATGGTGGTCGGCCAATGGTGGTAGGCAATGCCCTCCATCTCGGCGAAGCGGCGGGCATCCTCGTGATTGGAGACGACGGCGGCAACCTCCGCGTTCAGCCAGCCGACCCTGATCTGGTACAGCAGATGGAGAAGCGCGTGATCGAACTTGGAGACCATAACGATGATCTTCGGGCGGCGTCCCTGATCGACCAGCGCGGTCTTCATGCCGAAGCGATCGACGCTTGATTTCAGGGCCCGTTCCAGACTGTCCTTGGTCGAGCCTGGCGGGCTGATGAAGGCGATCCGCATGAAAAAGCGATTGGTCTGCCGGTCCCAGAACTGGCTGCTTTCGGCGATGTTGGCTCCGTTCGCGGCAAGCTCCGCCGTGACGGCGGCGACGATCCCCGGCCGGTCCTCGCAGGAAAGGGTAAGAATATGAACCGGCGCGGCTTCGACCGTCGCATCATTGCCTTGAGATTTCACGCCCCGTCGACCCTCTTCATGAACAGGCTGAGTTCAGCCGGGTCCATATGCACCACATGCTTGTCTTCGGGATAGGCCAGGCTGTTGACATCGGCAACATATTCCGAGAACGCGGCGATGCGCTCAGTCTGCAAACGATCATATTCGGCAGCGAAATTGCGATAGACCTTGGAGTGGCGGGGCATGTGGCCACGGTTCTGGCCGAGGATATCGTCGGCGAACAGATATTGCGCGTCACAGCCGGTGCCCGCCCCCATCGACAGCATGATCAGCGACGTGCGCTCCGAGATCGCCTTGGCCACCTCGACCGGCACGACCTCGATTTCGGCGCCGATGGCGCCGGCCGCCTCCAGCTGCTTTACCGCCGCGAAGACCTCCATGGCGGTATCGGCGGTCTTGCCGACAGCCTTGAAGCCGCCGGTCCAGGTCGCGCGGGAAGGAATGAGGCCGACATGGCCAATCACCGGTATGGCATCGTCCGCCATCCGCTTGATCGTGGCGTAGCCAGCGCTGCAATAGACCGCGTCGGCACCGGCCTTGTAGAGCCGGAAGGCCCAGCGTACGAAATCGTCCGCCGTGCCGATCTCGAAGAAATTGTCTCCCGGCATGGTGAACAGGCTGGGTGCCGCGTCGCGGTATTGCGGGTTGAGCACCAGTTCGGGCGGCACCGAGACGATGTCGACCCCTGCCCGCTCGGCGGCCTCGGCTTCGTCCATCGTCAGCACGCGTAGCATGGTCAGCTGGCGCTTGCCCTTCATGGCGCGCAAATCCGCCACCGTCGGTCTTTTTCGGCTCATCGAAAGGTTCCCCTCTGTCACATGCTACGGCAGGTCAGCCGATCTGGATCATCACTTTGCCAGCCTCGACCTTCACCGGATAGGTCGCGAGATTGACGCATACCGGCGCGCCCTTGGCGGCACCAGTCTTATAGTTGAAGCGGCCATTGTGCTTGGGGCATTCGATGATGTCGTCCATCACCAGCCCATCGGCCAGATGCGCCTTCTCATGCGTGCAGTAGCCGTCGGTGGCGAAATACTCGTCATCCGGGCTGCGATAGATGGCAAAGGTGCGTCCTCCGTGATCGAAGCGGATGACATCCTCTTCCTCGACATCATCGACGCCACACGCTTCAACCCAGTCGGCCATCTGTCCCTCCCGCAACTCTATTCCGCCGCCGCCGGGACGGTCAGCGCGTGGAACTCCTCCCGGTACGGCCGCGCCGTCGGCGGCAATTCGCGCTTGAGGAAATAATCCTCGTACTGGAGCTGCTTGATAAGCACCGGCCAGACCTCGCGGTAGGCATGCCACATCGACGGATTGGGTTCCGGCAGATCGTGCTTGATCAGTTCGTGCAGCCTCGGCAGCGCGTGATAGGGCACCATCGGGAACATGTGATGTTCGACATGGTAGTTCATGTTCCAGTAGATGAAGCGGCTAATCGGGTTCATGTAGACGGTGCGCGTGTTCAGCCGGTGATCTGTGACATTGTCGGCCAGCCCGATATGCTGCAGCAGGCCGGTCAGCACCATGTGCCAGCTGCCATAGAGGCGCGGCAGGCCGATCAGCACCAGCGGCAGGAACGACCACAAATACAGCGCCAGGGCGATCGCCGCGACATAGATGGCAACATGCCAGCGCGCGGCGGTGACCACCTTGTGCAGCTCCATCTCGGGGATGAAACTCTTTTCGTCGGGCGAGATGCTGCCAAACGCATTGCGCACCAGCGTCGGCAGTGAATAGCGGAAATCGAGGATGCCGGTGAAGGCGAGTGCGGCGCGCAGCAGGTCCGGCGGACGCATCACGGCGATCTCGGCGTCTCGGCCGACGATGATCGTGTCGGTGTGGTGGCGGGCATGGCTCCAACGCCAGGTCACCGGATTGCGCATCAGCATGAAGCTGGCGATCTGGTAGATGACATCGTTCATCCAGCGGGTGCGGAAGGCGGTGCCGTGGCCGCATTCGTGCCAGCGCGAGTCGCTGGACGAGCCGTAGAGCACGCCATAGACGAGCAGGAACGGCACCACCCACCACGTGCCCCAGAACCAGATGATGCCAGCGGCCGAGCCCAGTATGGCAACGATCCAGATGATCGTGTCGCGGATCGCCGGCCCGTCGGAGCGTTGCATCAGCTCCTTCATCGCCTTGCGCGGCACATCGGTGTGATACCATTCGGCCGAGGCCAGCCCGGTCTCGATCGCGATGCGTGTGCTTTCGCCGACCAAGCTGTAGTCGCGCTTTTTCTCCATCACACCGACCTCCGATTTCCGGCCCGCCAGCCGGGGCATTCGTTTCGCATCATGCCCTGTCCGCCAATCTCAGGAAATTTCCCGACGGCGCAGGATAATCCTGTTGCGGTTGCCTGGCGATCGAAGCGATCCTCTCTTCAGCCGCGGCGATCGCGCCGGCACCGTCAAGCACCCGGAACACCGCGTCGTAAGAACGGCTTTCGCCATGCTCCAGCCAGATCATTTCGCCGCGTTCACGCGCCGCGAGATTACCGAGCACATGGTGCGTCGAGGGCTCGATGCCCAACGCATACTGCCCCGCTTGGAAATTCTGCCATTGATAGGCGCAAGGCAGCTGGTCCTTGCGCGTCACCACTTCGAAGCCGAGCCCGAGCTGATCGTTGACCACCGCCACCGGCACTTCGCCGAGAGAATTGGCCGCCATTTCGTGCTGCCAGACCTGCTCGCTGAAACCCAGTCGCGGCGCCGGCACGGTACGGTAGCCGACCTTCTGCGCCTGATAGCGCTCGCCGTCATGCCCGGCCCAGACGACATCCCGGATCGGCGCCAGGTAGCGCGAACCTTCGTCGAGCAAGGGATGGCTGACATTGACGTGGTAGAAATACATATGCGGCGTACGGTTGAAGCCGTGATTGACGACGCGGTCCGACAGCCGGATCTCGTTGCCGCCGACATCGGCCTCGATACGCCGCAGCAGATGCAGGTCCTCGCCGAACACCGCCGATTGCTGAACGATGCCTTCAGCCCACAGCACGCAGCGGTCGCCATCCCAGGCCTCGCCATAACCGGTCAGCCGAGCCGGAATGGTGCCGACACGGCCGTGCAGCGAATGAACCACGGTCTTCTTGCCCGGGTAGTTGTAGCTATCGGCGGGCACTTCTTCCCGGCCCAATATGTGGTCGAGGCCGCAGGTGACAAGCAGGCCTGAAAACGAGCGCGCCCAGGCCAGCCCGCTCTCCCCCTCATAATCGTGCAGGCCGGGATGACGAAAGCCGCTCGGCGAATGCCAACCGATCGCTTGGCCCTTGAAGTCGCAATCGGCGATGTCGAGCGCCCGGTCGACCAGCGCGGTGAAACGCAGGCCCGAGCCGGTGCGGAACTCGAGCATGCGGATGCCGCGTTCCACCCCGTCGCCGAGCGTCATCAGCCGTATGCCGGCGAATTGCGACAGCATGCCCGAGCGTTCCGACACCTGCCGGCGCGAAAGCGTCTTGCCGTAAAGTTCTACCATGTGACGGCCAGCTTCTTCACTTCGCTCTCGTCTCTTTCAGCAGGGCCGACATATCGGCGCCGGTGATGATGCTTTCCACGGTTAGAAGATCGGTATCGGCAACCGTCTGCTCGGCGACGATCTCGCCACGGCGCATGACGATGATGCGGTCGGCGACCTGGAACACGTGATGGATGTTGTGGGTGATCAGAAGCACGGAATGACCGGCGTCACGCACCTCCTTGACGAAGCGCAACACGCCATGGGTTTCCTCGACGCCGAGATTGTTGGTCGGCTCGTCGAGGATGATGACCTTGGCGGCGAACTGCATGGCGCGCGAAATCGCGATCGACTGTCGCTCGCCGCCCGACAGCGTCGAGACCAGCGCATCGGCATCGAGTTTTTTCGAAATGCCAACGCGCTTCAACAACGCCGATGCCGCACCGCGCAGTTTAGCGAGATCGAGCGGCGCGAACACGCCCAGCCATTTCAGCTTGACCGGCTCGCGGCCGAGAAACAGATTGCGCGCGATGCTGAGATCCGGCGCCAGCGACGTGTCCTGGTGGATGGTCTCGATGCCGAGATCCATCGCATCGCGGGTCGAGCGGATCGAGACCTTTTCGCCGCGCACATAGATGTCGCCACGGTCGATAGGAAACACGCCCGAGATCGCCTTGATCAGCGTCGATTTGCCGGCGCCATTGTCGCCGAGCAAAGCCACCACCTCGCCCTCGTTGAGGGCGAAGGACGCGTTCTTCAGCGCACGCACGCTGCCGAATGATTTTTGTAGATTCTGCAGCCGGAGAACTTCCATCATCAGCCCCTTGCGGCGTTCTTCTGCAGCAGAGCGTGCAGGATGAGCATGGCCAGGATGATGACGCCGACGAAGATGTTGTAGGCCAGGCCCGGCACGCCGATCAGCACGATGCCGTTGCGGATGGCGCGCAGCATCAGCGCACCGACGATGGTGCCGAGGATCGTGCCGCGCCCGCCGGTCAGCGCCGTACCGCCGACCACCACCATGGCGATGACCTCGAGCTCGTAGCCGGTGCCGGCCACCGGTGACGCGGCCGAGATGCGGAAGGCGCTGATCATGCCGGCAAGGCCAGCCAGCACCGAAGTGAGGATGAACAGCCACACCTTGACGGCGTCCGCGGGCACGCCACGTGCCACCGCCGCGTTGCGGTTGGAGCCGATGGCGCTGATCCAGTTGCCGAGCTTGGCATAGCGCAGGACATAGATCGCCAGCAGTGACAGGCCGATGAACCACCACAGCGAGGTGTAGAACCGGAACGAGCCGATATTGAAGCTGCCGGCCAGCAGCGTCACGAAGAAGCCAGGCTGGTCCCAGGATTTCAGCGGAAAGCCCTGTGTGATGTAGAGTGCCGCCCCGCGCACAACGAGCAGCATCGACAGTGTGACCAGAAAGGACGAAATGCCGATCTTGGTGACGATCAACCCGTTGATCGCGCCGATCGCCACGCACAGCAGAAGCCCGGCCAGCAGCGCCACGCCGATGCTTGCCTCGCCGTTCTGCACCAGGAGCATGACGACGACCGGCGCCAGCCCGAACACGGCGCCGACCGACAGGTCGAACTCACCCGCCGTCAACAGCAGCGTCATGCCGAGCGCGATGATGCCAAGCTCGGGCAGGAACGCCATCATGTTGGAGATGTTGAGCGGCGACAGGAAATTGGCGTCGGCGATGGCGAACACCGCAAGGAGGACAATGAGGATGACCAGCGAAGAGAATTGCGGCGAGCGCAGGAGGCTCGATCTGCGTTTCCCGACAGGCATTTCGTCTTCTGCTGCGATCGTCATGACTGCTTGAACCATGCTTTGAAGAGACGCCCGCGACTTGCGACGCGGGCACCGGTTTTCACTTCGTGTTGTAGAGTTTCAGGATCGGTTCGACGCTCGAGGCGTCGTAGAGGCTGAACGTGTGGATGTCGTAGCCGATCGGCTCGCCGGACGCGGCTAAACCGAGCAGCGCCACCGGCATGAAGCCTTGCGCAGACGGGAACTGCCAGGCGGCCGCGTTGACGAAGCCGGATTTGACGGCTTCCGCGGTCTCCTTGGAATTGCCCCAGCCCACGACCGGGATCTTGCCGGCCGGCACGCCGGCACCGTCGAACACCCGCTTGACGCTGGCCGCCACGGAATCGCCGAGCGCGATGATCGCCGGCGGATTGTTGGCGACCATATAGTCGGTCATCTTGGCGATGATTCCGGCCGGGTCGGTGCCGCAATCGACCACATCATATTTGATGCCGAGCGGATCGAAGACGCTGGCGATGCCCTCGGTCTCGAGCTGCTGGTAGCTGGCGCCAGGCACCTCCACCGGCAGGAACACCTTGTCGCCCTGCTTCACCATCTTGTGGTCGACAAGGTATTTGGCCCAGATGACGCCCGCCTCCTTGAGATCGGCGCCGACATAAGCCTGCCGTCCGGTCGCCGGATCGTCGGTGTTGAAGAACACGATCGGGATGCCGGCTGCCTTGGCCGCCTTGACCTCCTCAGTCCACAAGCCCGGCTGCGCCGAGGTGGTGGCGATGCCGTCGGGCTTGGCCGCAAGCGCTGAGTTGAAGGCTTCCTTCTGCGCCGCCATGTCGCCGCCGCTGAACGAAATCTTGCAGGTCACCTTGAGCTGGTCGCAGGCCTTGGTGGCGCCGGCATTCCAGTCGAGCCAGAACGCATCCGACGGACCGCCATGCGACAGCAGGTAGAAGGTCTTCTGGTTATCCTGCGCCAGCGCCGGCGCACTCAACGAAACACCGGCGAGCACTGTCGCGGCCGCCGCCAGTTTCAATGCGAATTTCAACATTCTTTCCTCCCTTGCTTTTGGGCCGCGCCGCCGCGAACCGGCGGCGCGCAGTGACCGTCACAGACCGTTGGCGCGGAACTTCCCGTCGAGGAATTTCTTGGCCCGCGGCACGTCGTCTTCCGAGAGATGCTCGATGATCACCGGGATGTTCGGATGCTTTTCCGCCAGCCGCTGGAGATAGAGGTCATAGTTCAGCGAGCCGAGGCCCGGTGCCGGCAGCTCGATCTCACCGACGCCACGGAATGTATGGCTCTCCAGCGCGTCCTCGTCCCCAATATCAGCGTGCTTCTCGGACTTGTCGCCGCCCGAACGCTTGACGTCCTTGGCGTGAGCGATCTTGATCTTGTCGGTAAGCGTGTCGAACACCTGGTTCAGGATCTGGTCCATCTTGTCGATGTTGTGCGTCTCGAAATAATTGGTCGGATCCATCAAGAGGCCGAGGCCGGGATGGTCGACCTGGGCGAACATCTTCACCGTCTCCTCGACCGAACCGACGACGTTGTTGACATAGGTTTCGAGCAGGAAGACCGCGCCGTGGTCATAGGCCGTCTGAGCAAGGTCGGCGATCACCTTGCGGCATTCCTCGAACCCTTCCTCGGTCTTGTTCTTGGGGTGATGCACCCAGTCGGATTCGGTGTTGTAGGTGCCGGTTTCCGAGATCACGTAGGGTGAGCCGAAATGGCGGGCGTTGCGGATGATCTCCTTGAGGTAGCCGACGCGCTTGTCGCGCTCGGCCTTGTCCGGATGGATGATGTTGGTGTAGCCCGACACACAGCAGACCGGCAGATTGTGGTCGCGGAAGACGTCGCGCACCTTCTTGGCCTTGTCCTTGGTGATCTGTCCGGCCGACAGGTCGACATCCTTGAAATGGAGGTCGAGCTGCACTGTGTTGAAACCGAGCCCGCGGATCTTCTTCGCCGTCTCTTCGAGGCCGTACGGGAAATAGCCCGTGAAAATACCTGCCTGCATCATGGTGTGAATTCCTCCCTGTAAGCGATTCAGTTGATTCAGTTTGTCGAGATTTCGGAAAGCTTGACCGTGCGGCCCTCGTCGATCGAACGGTAGCCCGCCTCGACCAGCGCCATGGTCTTGACGTTGTCGGCGACCGACAGCGCCGGCGGCGTACCGGTCTTCACCGCATGCTGGAGCTGTTCCATCACGCCGATAAAGGCATGCGGGAACCACATCGTGTCCCAGCTCGGGCTGACCCACTCGCCTCCGGTCGTCTCGGCCGAGGCGTAGGTCAGCGTCGAGGCAGCGCCCGTCGGCCAGCCGATGGTGCCCTTGGCGACACCCTTGGTGCCGTCGACGCGCCAGTTGATGTGCTGGTCGTCCTTGTAGCCATCCTGGCGCGGGCCGGACCAGACATCCTCCAGCGACACGGCGAGCACGCCGGACGGGAAGCGCAGCGTCGACACCGTGATGCCGTCCGAGTGGTCGAATTTCGTGCGCGGATCCTTGCGCGTCAGCGTGGTGATCTCGTCGGGATCACCGAACAGAAAGCGCAGCACATCGAGATGGTGCACGCTCATATTGGCGAGCGTCAGCCGGTCGTAGTCTTCGAGGAAGCTCTGCCAATGCGGGATGGCGTGCATGTCGATCTGCGCGAAGACGATGTCGCCCAGCGCGCCGCTGTCGATGATCTGCTTCAGCACGCGCATCGACTGGTCGTAGCGCATGTTCTGGTTGACCGAGAGGATCTTGCCGGCTTTTGCCGCCTCGTCGCGCAGCTTGACCGCTTCCTCGACCGACAATGCCAATGGCTTCTGCGCCAGGATCGCCTTGATGTGCTTCTGCTTCAGCGCATGGCGGATCAGCGCCGGCTGCTGGTCCGGCGGAAAGGCAAGGTCGATGATCTCGACATTCGTATCCTCGATCAGCTTTTCGGGCGTATCGTGGACGGTCGGGATGCCCCAGCGTGTCGCCACCTTCTCGGCACTGGCCCTGGTGCGTGAGGCGATTGCCACCACCGGGAACCCGGCTTGCCTGTAGGCGGCGAGATGGCATTCGGCCATGATCATGCCGGCGCCGACGCAGCCGATCCTGTATTCCTTCGTGCGGACCTTCACGTCCGGCTCGAAGCCCTTGTGTGCCATCAGATCCTCCCGAAGCTCGTTTCTTGCGGCCGCCGTCATCGTGCCAGCGCTCCCCCGCCCTGTCCGAAATAATGCACGCGAGCCGGCTCGCAGGATATCGCCACCATGGCATCCGGCCGGATGTCGGGCTGGCCGCGCAGCAATGCCTTCAGCCGCGCCTGCCCGGCAGCGAGCGTCACCACGGTATAGCCGCCAAGCGGCTCGACCTCGAACACCCGCGCCGGGCGCCCCCGGCCCCCATTCGCCCAGGGTTTGACCTTGATGTCTTCCGGCCGCAGCCCGATCTCGATGGCATCCGCCGGTGCCGCCTTGTCTTCGATGCGGATCGTGCCTTCGGCCGCCTCGACACCGCCCTCGCCGCGCACTGATCGAAGAATGTTCATCATCGGCGAGCCGAGCAGCCGCGCCACATAGGTGCTGGCCGGACGGTCATAAATCTCGGCCGGTGCACCGATCTGCCTGATCCTGCCATTCTCCAGGATGGCGATGCGATCGGCGACCGACATCGCCTCTTCCTGGTCATGCGTGACATAGATCAGCGTCTTGCCGAGCTCGCGCTGGATGCGCTTCAGCTCGACGCGGGTTTCTTCGCGCAGCCTGGCGTCGAGCGCCGAGATCGGATCGTCCATCAGATAGGCGTTGGGATCGCGCACCAGGGCACGCGCAATCGCAACACGCTGCCGCTCCCCGCCCGAAAGCTGCCCCGGCGGCTTGTGCAGGATGTGGCCGATATGCAGCTTCGCGGCGACATCGGCGACCCGCTTCTTGATCGCGACCTCGGCGACCCCTCGCTCGACCAGGGGGAAGCGGACATTGTCGAGCGCGCTCATATGGGGGAACAGCGCCAGGTTCTGGAACACCATCGCGACGTTGCGCTCCGCCGGTGACACCGTGTTGACCGGCCTGCCACCAATCAGGATTTCACCGGTATCCGGTGTCTCCAGCCCCAGCACCAGACGCAGGATGGTCGACTTGCCCGACAGTGGCGGCCCGAAGAAGCAGAAGAACTCGTTGTCGTTGACCGTGAACGAAGCGTCATCGACGGCGAGTGTCTTGCCGTAACGCTTGCTCACATTGCGGAAGACGATATCGGCCATCTCACCCTGCCTTCATCGCAAGGCCGGTAGCGGCGTCGAAGATGCGCACCGACGACGCGGCGGGGGCGACGATGGCGGTGTCACCGATCGCCAGCCCGACATCATTGTCGAACACAGTTTTCACAGCAGCCTCACCCAGCCCGAGATGAACGATGGTGCGCGCACCAATCCGCTCGACGAAAGTAACCTGCATGCCGAGGCCCCGCCCATTCTGCACCAGCGTCACTTGCTCCGGCCGAAATCCGTAAAGCACCTCACCGCGCGCACCCCGCATGGCCGCCGCGAGTGCGTCTGGCAGCGGCGGGGTGATGCCCAACGGTCCGAGATCGACGACCAGCCCGCGGTCGCTCTCCGCTGGCCTGCCCCTGAGCAGGTTCATCCCCGGCGCGCCGATGAAGCGGGCGACGAAGACATTGGCCGGATCGTTGTAGACCTCGAGCGGCGTGCCGACCTGCTGCAGCACGCCATGGTCCATGACGGCGATGCGGTCGGCCATGGTCATCGCCTCGAGCTGGTCATGAGTGACATAGACCATGGTCTGGCGAAACTGGCGCTGCAACTGCTTCAGTTCGGTGCGCATGACTGCCCGGAAGGCGGCGTCGACATTGGAGAGCGGCTCGTCGAGCAGGAAGATCGCCGGCTCCATGATCGCCGAACGGCCGATCGCTACCCGCTGCAAGATGTTGACCGAGAGCCGGTCGGCCTTGCGGTCGAGCAGCGGGGTCAGTTGCAGCATCTCGGCGATGGCGCCGACGCGACGGTCGATCTCGGCTTTCGCGGCACCCCGCATCCTCGGCCCGTAAGCGAGGTTCTGGCGCACCGTCATATGGGTGAAGATGGCGTAGTTCTGGAACACGAAGCCGACGCCGCGCCGCCCCATCGGTACCCCGGCCATGTCGCGCTCGCCAAACAGGATCTTGCCGCCGGTCGGCTCTTCCATGCCGGCGATCATGTTCATCGTCGTCGACTTGCCGCAGCCAGACGGCCCGAGCAGCGCCATGAACTCGCCATCGGCAATTGCCAGGTCCATTGTCTTCAGCGCGGTGAAGTCGCCGAACTTCTTGACCAGGTTCTGCAGGTGAATGGCACTCATGCCGGGACCTCGCGTGCCCGCGCCATGCGCTTCATGGCGAACACCGCAACGATCGACAGCACGATCAATATGGCCAGCGCGATCGCCGCCACATAGCCCCAGATCAGGTCCTGCGTGGTGAGCTTGTAGATGTAGACGGAGATGGTCTCGGTGGCGACGCCGGGACCGCCGCCGGTCATGATGTAGAGCGTGTCGAAGATCTTGAAGTTCTCGATCACCCTGATCGCCAGCGCGATGATGATGATCGTCTTCATCTTCGGCAGCACGATGGTGACGAAGCGCTGCCACGGATTGGCGCCGAGCAGCGTCGCCGCCTTGATCTGGTCCTCCGGCACGCCGACCAGGCCGGCAAGCAGGATGAGGAACATCAGCGGCGTCCACTGCCAGATGTCGGCGACCATGACAGCGATCAGTGCCAGCGTCGGGTCCGACAGCCATGCGATGGTGACGGGCGAACCGGTGAGCGCCGACAAGATGTCGTTCACCGGGCCGCCCGACTGGAACAGCATGAAGAACATGTAGCCGGCCACCGCCGGCACCACCATCATCGGCATCAGCAGGATCGAGTAGAATATCCGCTTGCCGGGAAAATCGTCGGCGAACAGCGTTGCCAGCGCGAGCCCAAGCAGGAACTCAACCGGCACGCAGACGATCATGACGATGGCTGTGCGCTTCAGCGCGCTCCAGAAGCGCGGATCGGCGGCAAGGTCGGTGTAATTGGCAAAGTTGTTCCACAGTGACCACGCGTTCCACCAACCGAGGCCCGAGAGCGGCGACCAGTCGGTGACGCTGATGTAGAGCTGCATCAAAAGCGGGAAGGCCGAGATGAACAGGACGAGGATCTGCGCCGGCAGCGTCAGCCGGAAACCCAGCCTTGCGCCCTCGTCGCGCGAACCGGGCCTTGCTCCGACGGCTTTCATCTTGTCCTCTGAAATCATGGCAGTCACCGCGCTCATTGCTTGAGCGCCCCGAAAGTCAGTCCGCGCACCAGATGGCGCTGGATGGCGATGCCCATGATGACGGGCGGCACGGCGGCGATCAGGCCAAGCGCTGCCTTGGCGCCGTAGAGCTGCCCGGTCATCGAGGAGGACAGCGAAGCCATGTAGACCGGGATGGTCACCCATTCGCGCGTCGTCAAAAGCAGCGCGATCAGATAGTCCGACCAGTTGAGGATGAAGACGAAGAGTGCGGCACTGGCCAGCGGCGCGCGCATCATCGGCAGCGTGATGCGGGTGAAGACGCGCAGCCGCGAGCAGCCTTCGACCAGGGCCGCCTCCTCGATCTCGCGCGGCATGTCGTCGAAGAAGGTCTTCATCAGCCAGAAGGCGAACGGCAAGGTGACGATGCCGTAGATCAGCGCCAGCCCCCACCAGCTGTCGGTGAAGTTGAGGAAGGCCCACATGATCATGACAGGGATCATCACCGCCATAGGCGGAAACAGCCTGAGCTGGATCAGCGCCAGCGGCAGGTTCTGGCCGGAGCCGAAACGCGACAGTCCGTAAGCCGCGGCCGTGCCCGCCGACATGGCGATCGCCGTGCCGAAAACCGCCGACAGCAGCGATGAGAGGATCGGTTTCAGCGCCGTGCGGTCGAGCGCGACAATCAGATTGTTGGTCGACTCTCCGAACACGAAACGGAAATTGCTGAGCGTCGGGTTCTTCGGCCACCATGTCAGGTCGGCGCCGGTCGCCGACCATTCGGCGATCGGCTTGAACGCCATCGACACCATCCACAGGATCGGCACCAGCGTCACCGCCATGGCCGCGAAGATCGCGGCGTAGCGGAAGATCTCGAAAGGAATGGAACGCTTCATCTGGCGGCTTTGCTGGTGGCGTTGGCGGAGGGGAGAAGCAGGCTCCTCCCCTCCTTCGATGTGATCCAGGGAGATGGATCAGACGATCGGATCGAGAACTGTCGGCCAGGCCTCCTTGTTGGTCTTGATGGCTTCGAGCAACTTGTCCTCGCCGGTGCGCCGGGCGATCTTCTTCCACTCGGCCTCGGTGTCGGCCATCGCCTGCTCTGATGTCTTGGCCTTGGTCAGCGCCGCCATGAGGTTCTCGTCGAGCGCATTGTGGAAGGCTGTCGCGCCCGGATAGTTGATGGTCGGCACAGTGCGCGCCACCGTCTCGCGCACCACGTCCATGTGGTAGGCATGATAGGTCTGGCGCACCAGCGGGTCGGAGAAATCCGAAAGCCGGAACGGATCCAGGTAACCGCCGGGGTTGGCGCTCATCCAGGCATAGATGCGAGCGGAGCCCAGCCATTGCAGCAGGAGATAGGCGACCTCCTGGTTTTTCGACTGCGCGGAAACCATGCCGGTCAGCGAGAACCACAGCACGGAACGGCTGATCAGCTTGCCGTCGATCTCCCGGCCGGGTGGCAGCATCGAGCCGATCTTGCCGGTGACAGCCGAGTCCTTGTTGCCGGCATTGTCGAGGAATTTCGGCAGGTTGGAGAAGGCGCAGGTCATCGCCGCCCCGCCCTTGGCGAAATTGCCGTACTGTTCCGGCCAGCCCCAGGAGATCGCATCCGGCGAATGATGCGCGAGCGACGCGACATATTCGTTGGTCGCGACAATGCCTTGCTCGGAATTGATCATCGGCTTGCCGTCATCGCCAAACAGGAACTGGTTGGGCGAGGCCATCGAGACATAGCGCTGATACCAGTTGGTATAGCCCCAGCCCTGGTTGCGCAGGTCGGTCGATCCGAACAGGCCCTTGTCCGGGCGCTGGAAGAAGGCGGCGATGTCGCCATGCTGCTTCCAGGTCTTCGGCGGTGCCAGATCGTAGCCGTATTTGTCCTTGAAGGCCTTCTTCTCGGCTTCGTCGCCGAACAGATCGGTGCGGTAGACCCAGGTCTGGAAGTCGCCGTCCAGCGACACGCCATAGTTCGAGCCGCGGTATTTGTTGAGCAGCGACACGCCCTTGGCGCCGTTGACATAGCCTGTCGTGGGATCGTCCCATTCGGGCTTGTGCTGCGCGACGAAGTCATCGAGCTTGGCGATGCCGCCGGTTTCGGCGAGGTCGCCGAGGCGGTTCCATTCGGTCGAATAGATGTCGTAGGCCCCACCCTTGGTGGAGATGTCCTGCATCGTCTTGGTGAATTCCTGGCCATTCGGCAGACCGACGATTTCGATCGGGATGCCGGTCTCCTTTTCCCACAAATCCTTGATCGACGGCGCGCCGGCCGGAAACGGCTGTGTGAGCTGGCCGATCGAGCCATCGGACAGGCCGAGCACGATCTTGGCCGGCGCCTTGCCGGCGCCCTTCAGCGCCTTGGCCGCCTCGATGGCGCGGCCTTCCGGCGTGTCGGCGCCATACTGGTAGCGCTCGGCCCCATCGAAGCCCGTCGGGCCACCAATCATGCCTGGCGCCAGCGCGTCGGCCGCATAGGCGCGGCCGGGACGAATGAATTGCGGTGCGATACCTGTGGCGGCCACGAACACCGCCGCCTTTCCTCCGGACGTCAGCAGTCGGCGTCGCGATATGCGGATCAGATCAGACATTGGAATTCCTCCCTCAGGGCCCACGTTCCTCCACGAGCCCATGAGGGATATTGACGGCAGTATCGGAAGGCTGTCAACATCATAAATAATCAAAATACCTCACAACATCGCAATGAGGCGAGGAAATGCGTCATGCCTGGGTCCACATACCGCTCCAGATGCCTCGATTTGATGGGAAATGTATCTTCCCATCCCGGAATAGCCGTGCCGGACGACTTGATTTAGCCCAACGGCTTGCGCTTCGGCCAAGGCCGGATACATCATTTCCCATCAGAATCGCCGAGGACAGGCAGCCATCGCCGTCAGACGGGCTGCCGGCATCGCGTGATCCTGATGCGTTGAGGAGATGAAAGACGGTGCGTTCCACCCTGACTGACATAGCCCGGGAAGCCGGCGTTTCCGCCGCCACCGTCGACCGCGTGCTCAACAACCGCCCCGGCGTGCGAGCGCGCACGCGCGAAATCGTGCTCGAAATGGCGCAGCGCCTCGGCTACATCGCCGAAAGCTCGAACGGCGTGCCGCCACGGTCCTTGCCCGGCGAGGTCATCCGGCTCGACTTCGCGCTGCCGGCCGGCACCAATTCCTTCATCAAGATGCTGCACCGCCAGATCGAGGCGCAGGCACAGTCACGGCCCGACCTCGATGTCCACATCGCCACCATAGAAGGCTTCAATCCCGACCGGCTTGCCCGCCTGCTGCAGGACCTGCGCGGACAGACGCAAGGCGTCGGCGTCATCGCGCTCGACCATCCGACGGTGCGGGAGGCGATCCGCTCGTTGTCGGCCAACGACATCAAGGTGGTGACCATCGCCTCCGACATCCTGCATGTGCCCAGGGTCGCCTATATCGGCATCGACAACCGCGCCGCCGGGCGGCTGGCCGGCTATCTGCTCAACCGCTTCATGGGATCAGGGCGTCCGGGCAAGGTGGCGCTGTTCGCCGGCTCGTTGTCCTATCGCGGCCACGAAGAGCGCGAGATGGGGTTCCGCCATATTCTGACGGAGGAATCACCCAATCTGCAGATTGTCGAGATGCGCGAAATGCTCGACGACCGCGAGAAGGCCTATTCGGAAGCGTCCGCCCTGCTGGAGCGGCACCCCGACCTTGCCGCGATCTACAATGTCGGCGCCGGCAACACCGGCATTGCCCGCGCGCTCAAGGAACGCGGCCGCGCCCAATCCATGGTCTTCCTCGGCCATGAGGTGACGGACGGCACCAAGGACCTTCTGCTCGACGGCACGCTCGACGCGGTTATCGACCAGAACCCGCGCGTCGAGGCCCGCGAAGCGCTCAACACTCTGACCCATGCGGTCCGGGGATTGCCCTATGAATTGCACCAGCCAAGGCTGCAGGTGATATTCAAGGAGAATATCCCGGAGATTTGAGCAGCAAGCCCAGTCAACGCTTACCCTTCCGGATAGAGCGCCTTCGCCAGGTCGCGGATCGCGTCTGATGTGCGCGGCCCAAAGCCGATCATGTAGGCGCCGTCGAGCACGATCAGCGCCTTCTTCGCCGCCGCCGGCGTTGCCGCCAGCGCGCGGTTGCCGAACACCTGCTCGGGCGTCGGGCCGCCCTTGCCGTCGCTCATCATCAGGATGACGTCGGGCGCCATCTCGATCAGCTTCTCCTCCGACGCCGCCTTGTAGCCCTGCACGACATCCATCGGGTTGAGGCCACCGGCATAGCGGATGATGGCATCGGCCGAGGTGCCGGCGCCGGCAGCACTCAATTTCACCAGACCATGGAAGAACACCACCTTCTTTCGGCGCTCCGGCGGGATCTTCGACGCCAGATCGGCGGCAGCCTGAAAGGCCGTCAGCACCTCGGCGGAAACCGCTTTGCCCTTGTCCTCGAGTCCAAGGCTGGCGGCAATCAGTGTGATCTTGCGCTCTATGCCTTGTGGTGTGTTGTCCTGCGGGACGAAGACGATCGGGATCGCCAACGACTTCAGCACCTCGACCGCCTCCGGCGGCCCGCTGTCCTCGGCCGCCAGGATCAGATCGGGGCGCAAGCCCGCCAGCCCCTCGACCGAGAGCTGGCGGCGGTAGCCGACATTGGGCTTCTGCGTCACATCAGGCGGATACTTGCTGCCGCGATCGACGGCGATGATCCGCTCGCCGGCGCCGAGCGCGTGGACGATCTCGGTGACATCAGAGCCCAGCGTCAGGATCCTTATTGCCGGTCCCGGCGCGACGGTTCGTCCCAGCGCGTCGACAACGCTCTCGGCGGCCAGCGCCTTGAAGCCGCAAGAAGGCGCCAGCACCGACAGCGCCAGAAACAGCACCGCCGCGATCCTGCCCGGTCGCGACCAGCCGATCCTGTTGCCCTCGCCCACACTGCCGACCATGCCGCTGCTCCGCTGCCAGATGCCTCTCAATGAAGGTCGCTATAAATTTAAAGTTGACTCATGTCATCATGTTTTAATATGTGACCCGTGCCCTGACCCGCCTGGTCGAGGGATTTTCGATCATGCCAGCCAAGGCCCTCCGGCCACCGCCAGCAGTTTTGCTTTTGCTTGGGGCTGCATGACCATGACAACGACAACGAACACGACCTTGATGGCGAGCACGGCGCTCACCTTGGTGCTCAGCCTTTGCGCCGTGCCCTTTGCCAGCGCGCAGGAACAGGACCAGACGAAAAAGGCCGCCGCCAAAACCGGCCGCCTGGCGCCGGCCGATGCCGCGCAACCGGCGACGATGCTCGACCTCATCACCATCTCGGCGACGATGATCAAGACCGCCGTGATCGAATCGATGGCCGCCATCAGCGCCATCGACCAGGACGAACTCGACCGCATCCAGCCCGACACCGCCGCCGACATCTTCCGCACCACGCCCGGCGTCGCCGCCTCGATGAACGGCGACGATCCAGCCACCGCCATCAACATTCGCGGCCTGGAACAATATGGCCGCGTCGTCGTGACGCTCGATGGCGCGCGGCAGGATTACTGGCGTGTCGGCCACGGCTCTGGCTCGTTCTATGTCGAACCCGACCTGATCAAGGAAGCCACCGTCATTCGCGGCCCGGTGTCGAATGCCTATGGCTCCGGCGGCATCGGCGGCGTCGTCTCCTTCGAGACCAAGGACGCCGGCGATTTCCTCAAAAAGGACGAGCGCTGGGCGCTGAGCGAGAAGCTCGGCTATGAGGACAATGGCGACGGCTTCACCACCAGCACCACCGGCGCTTATCGCTTCAGCAACGATGCCGACATCATCGGCAACCTCATCTACCGCGACCGCGACAGCTACACCGACGGCAATGGCGAAAGCGTGCCATGGACCGGCGAGCGGGTGACCAGCGGTTATCTGAAGACGACGCTGCGGCCGGCCGATGGCCATGAGCTGAAGCTCGGCGCCATCCTGCAGCGCTACAACGACCAGATCACCGGATCGAGCGGCTCGACCTCACCGACGCTGAGCCGCTACGACACCAACACCACCAACCAGACCTACACTGCGGCCTACACCTGGAAGCCTGACGACAGCGAACTGATCGACTTCAGTGCCAATGCCTACCACAACCGCACCCGCGCCGAGCAGACACAGGTCTGGCCCACCTCGGCGATCGGCAATTTCCGCTTCTACGACGTCGCCACGACAGGCTTCAACGTGAAGAACTCCTCTCGCTTCGACGCCTGGGGGCTTGCCCACACGCTGACCTACGGGCTCGACTATTACCACCTCGAAGCATCGTCGGAAGCGGCGCATTTCGGCGCCGGCGAGCAGCAGGGCTATGGCGGCTTCCTGCAGTGGCAGGGCGACTACGAAAACTGGCTGCAGGTGATCGCGGCCATGCGCTATGACGGCTACCAGCTCGACGGCGAGACCCGCGCTGTCCCGCCGCAGCAGGCCTCGATCTCCGGCGACCGCTGGTCGCCGCGCCTCACCGTCGGCGTCACGCCATTCGACGGTTTCCAGCTCTACGGCACCTATTCCGAAGGTTACCGGGCGCCGGGCCTGCAGGATGTCTTCCGCGGCGGCGGCGCGCATGGCGGCGGCGACGCCTATGTGCCCAACCTGCTTCTTCAACCCGAAACGGCGAAGAGCTGGGAAGCCGGCATCAATGTGAAGTACGACGATATACTGACCGAGGGTGACCGCCTTCGTGCCAAGGTCAATCTCTTCCACACCGATGTCGAAGATTACATCGAAGCCGACCTGCGTGCCGGGGTGCAGCGCACTGCGATCAACATCGGCGACGCCCGGCTGAAGGGTATCGAAGCGGAGGTTGTCTACGATTATGGCTGGGGTTTCGTGAACCTTGCCGGCGCGCTGATCGACGCCAAGGTCGTCAGCGGGATCTATTCCGGCCAGGCGTTGAACAACACGCCGCTCGACCGTTTCTCGGCCACCATCGGCTTCCGCATGCTCGAAGACCAGCTCACCGTGGGCGCGCAGTATCTCAGCGTCGGCAAGATCACCCGCACCAGCCGCACCAATCCCAACGCCGTGCCGGTTGTCGACGACGGTTTCGACCTGGTCAACGTCTTCGCCAACTGGCGCGTCAACGACAGCCTGAAGCTCGATTTCGGCGTCGATAACGTCTTCAACACCGCCTACACCGACCCGCAAAGCGCATGGTCGACTTCGGCAGCAACGGAACAAGGCAAGGGCCGGACCTTCAAGGTTGCGCTGACCGGCAGGATCGGAGGCTGACAATGAGCGAAGCATCGGCAAGCGAATTGACCTGCGAGGCGCGTCTCGACCTGCGACACCTGCCCGACTACATGGACCGCATCGCCGACAGGCTGCAGAGCTTCGAGGCCGATGCTTCGCACCATGGCCAGCGGATCGATTTCCGCTTTGCCTTTGGCGGCGCCTCCATCGATATGGAACGACGGGTCATGCGGGCCAATGCCGCTGACCGCGACGGGTTGGCCCGTATCAAGGATCTGCTCGCCACGGCGGTGCAGGTCTACGCCGGGGACGAAAACCCAAAGATCGTCTGGACCGGCGATCTGTCGGGTGAAACCACCCTCGCCCAGTTCCGCGAGATGGTGGTGAAGGATGTTCGCGACCTCACTCCGCATATGCGTCGCGTTCGCCTCGCCGGCGACAATCTCTCGCGCTTCGCCAAGTTCGGTGGCATGCATGTCCGCATGCTGTTTCCGACCCGAGATGTGCCCGATCCGCTCTGGCCGGTGCTCGGCGGCAATGGCTTGCCGGTCTGGCCCGCCGATGACCGGCGTCCGGTGGCGCGCGTCTACACCATTCGCGCGCTCGACGTGGCCAGGGGCATCATCGATGTCGATTTCCTCGTCCATCCCGGCGACAGCGTCGGCTCCGCCTGGGCGATGCAGGCAGCGCCCGGGATGAGGGTCGGCATCATGGGACCGGTCGGCCGCCCGGTGCGGCAGGCAGAATGGTATGTCATGGGCGCCGACGAGACCGGCTTGCCGGCGCTGGCGCGGCTGCTGGAGACGCTACCGGCCGAGACAAAAGGCGTCGCCTTTGTCGAGATCGCCAATGACGGTGAACGGCAGGAGATCGCCAACGCCACGGGCATCGAGTTGCATTGGTTGACAAGGGACGGCGTGCCAACGGGCGAGGACAAGCGTCTGGCAGAGGTTGTCCGTTCAGTGGCGTGGCCGCAAGGCGGCTCGGCCTTCGGCTGGTTTGCTGCGGAAGCGACCGCCGCAAAGATCGTACGCGAGTATTGGCGCGGCACGCTGGGGCTCGGCCGCGATGAGACGCTGGCCGCCGCCTACTGGCGGCGTGGCTCTGCGGGATTGATGGCCGGTTGAATACTGACGGTTGCAGCACCGTCCTCACCAACACCAATCATGATCCTGTCGCCGGAGGCTATGCCGGCAATGTCGCATACCGCCAGCGGCATGCGGATCTCGTAGAGAAACTCGGCAACGATGGCACCGACCGCCAGGATCGGGTCCGACCGCTCCAGAAGAATGCCGGCCGGCGCCGTGCCTCTGCGGATCGCCTCGGCCAGGACCGAGGATGAAGACGACGAGCCGCGCCCGCTCGGCATGACCAGGATTGTGCCGGCGACATTTTGGCCGAGGCCGGGATGCGAATGGTCTGTTATGTCGCCGGTCTCGGCATCGATGCCGCCCCAGAAGCTGAGCGGCTGCGAAAACACCAAAGCTAGGCCCTCGGCCTCACCGGTTAGCTGGAAGGTGCCGGTTCGTTCCACCGCTCGCGTCATGAGGCGCTCCGCACGACATGCCCGACCGCAGCGGAGCGGATGCAATCCCTCATCTCGGCAAAGGCGACGGACACGCCGATATTGCCGGGCGCGTAATGCGCCCATTTGCCGGAATTGGTCATCACCACGCCGTCGAGACGCTCGAGAATCGACGTGACATAGGTGCAGGTGTCGGCGACCGGGATCAGACCGAACGCCTCCATGCCATCAAGCGCGCCCTCCTCCTGCAATCGCGTCAGCGTCGCGCGCCCGGTGTTGACATAGATCGGGATGCGCCTGCCCGGCGCGACCTCGCGCAGCAACGGCAACAGCCGCATCCATTCCTCATGCGAAAAATGCGGCGTGCCGAGCGACACGGCCGCCAGCGGCGCACCGTCGGGCACGCCAGACAGCCTGGCCAGCGCATGGTCGATATCGGCGCGGCTGATGCGCATCGTCTCGTCAGGCGCATGGCCCTGGAACGCCTCATCGAGCGTGCATGCTTCCGGCGTGATGCCGACCGCATGGAACAGCGCCACCGCGCCTGTCGTTGCCGCCGCCGCCCCCAGCGCCTTCAGCTGGTCCTCGTCGCGAGGTTGCGGCAGGCCGGCAATCACCGGAATGCGGTCGCCACTCGCCTGCCCGATGATCAGCCCGACGCCGACGAACAGGCTGTCGCTCGGCTCGCCGTCCGGGACATCCAACTCGAACAAAATCCGGCCGCGCCGGTTCTCGCTCAGATGCAGGCCCCAGGCTGGCGCCCGTCCGGTCATGGCGCAGCACAGATCGATGAAATCGCCATATCGATTGGTGCGCGCGCCGATCACCGAATTGGCAAAGACGATGGCATTGGATTCGCCCCAGGCGATCTGCTGACCGAAGGCTGGCCGGAACCGCGTTTGATAGGGCGCGCAGGTGAAGGTTGCCTGGCAGCCGAGCTCAAGATGCGCTTTCATCAGCCGCCGCGCCGGCACCTCTTCCGCCGCCGGCATTTTCACCATGCCGGGATGGATGAGATCGAACGAGCCGACGTTCAATGTCGTCGGCACCTGGACGCGGCCACCGCCTTCGACGAGCCTCTCGACGAAATCGAGCCCCGCCTTGCCATGGTAGAGACAACCGTCGATATGGGAGCCGGAAATATCGAGCAGGCTGCCTGCCCCGACCGCATTGGAAAATGCGACGAGGATTTTCATGGCAGCCGCGGCGGACGGGCCCTGCTCGCCGTCGAGCATGGATCGGTCCCGCGCACTCAGCTCCAAGGTCATCGGCATGCTCCAGGCTCTTGCCCGTCTATGCTGTCCCCGATTGCGAACAGTATGGCAAGACCCGGGGGATCAGTTCGCCGCGATCAACACCGTGCTCTCAGGCGACCAGCGCAGCACGACATCCTGGCCCTCCGCCAGCCGTTCCATGCCGGTGTTCTGCACGATCACCTTCAACGTCTGGCCGCCACGCTCGACGAAATAGGTGCTATTGTTGCCGGCGAAGATGCGCTTGGAGACTTGCCCCTTGAGCGAGTTGGCGTTGCCATCCGGCGCCCCTGCATCCGTGGCGATGCGGATGCGTTCGGGCCGCACGGCACAGCTTGCCTTGGCGCCGGCGGCAAGCGTCGCACCGGCGCCGGCGGCAATCGCCGTGCCGTCAGCCAGCCGGATGCCATTGCCCGTCGTGTCGCCGCGAAAGATGTTGGCGTCGCCGAGGAAGGTGGCGGCGAACTCGCTCTTCGGCCGGTCGTAGATTTCCTCGGGCGGCCCTTCCTGCACCAGCCGGCCGTCGCGCAATATGCCGATGCGGTCGCTCATCGTCAGCGCCTCTTCCTGGTCATGCGTGACGAAGATGGTGGTGATGCCGATCTCGCGCTGGATGCGCTTGAGCTCGATCTGCATGTCGACACGCAAAGCCTTGTCCAGCGCGCCCAATGGCTCGTCGAGCAGCAGCACGCGCGGCTTGGTGACGATGGCCCGCGCCAGCGCCACACGCTGGCGCTGGCCGCCGGAGAGCTGGTGTGGCCGGCGGCCGCCGAGCTTGGCGAGCTGTACCAGATCGAGCGCGCGCTGCACCTCCGTGGCAATCACTGCCTTGGCCTCACCGCGCACCGACAGGCCGAAGGCGACATTGTCGGCAACGCTCATGTTGGGAAACAGCGCGTAGTTCTGGAACACCATGCCGATGCGCCGCTTTTCGACCGGCACGCGTTCCACACTTTCCCCACCGATGGAAATACGACCGGAGTCGGGAAAGTCGAAACCGGCGATCTGGCGCAGCAGCGTCGTCTTGCCGCTGCCCGAAGGACCGAGCAGCGCATAGAAGCCACCATCGGCGAAATCGATGGAGACGCCGTCCAGCGCCTTGTGCGCGCCAAAACTGCGCGAGACATCAGATACCTGCACGCCGGCCATTATTTCTCTCCGCCGAATTTGAAGAACCGCGCCGTGAGCAGCATCAGCGCCATCGACACGACAATGATGATCGTCGAGACCGCGTTGATCTCAGGCGTGAAACCCTTGCGGATCGCCGCGTAGATTTCGACCGGCAGCGTCGTCTGCCCCGGTGTCGCCAGGAAATAGGAGACCACGAACTGGTCGAACGAGACGGCGAAGGCAAACAGCCCGCCGGCGATGACGCCGGGCATGATCCACGGCAGCGTGACGCGCCTCGTCACCTGCCACTGGTTGGCGCCGAGCGAGCGCGCCGCCTCTTCCAGCTCCGGCGCGAAGGTCTGCAGCCGAGCCGAGACGACGACGATGACATAGGGCAGCGCCAGCGCGACATGGCCGAGCAGGATCGCATGCAGGCCACGACCGATGCCGACGCCGAAGAAGAAGATCAGCATCGCCGTGCCGGTGATCAGCCAGGGTATGGCGATGGGCGGAAACAGCAGTGCCTGCAGGAATTTCTTGCCGCGAAACTCATAGCGATAGAGCGCCAATGATGCCGCCGAGCCGAGCACGACGCAGATGATCGTGGTGATGACCGCGATCTCGACGCTGTTCCAGGTGGCCGCGATCAACTGGTCGTTCTGCCACAGCGAGGCGTACCACTCGGTCGTCCATTCGAACGGCAGTTGGTAGAAGGGCGAGACGTTGAACGACATCAGCGCCATGATGATGATTGGCAGATAAAGGAAGGCGAGCAGCAGCCAGATGTAGAGGCGGCCGAGCCATTCGAGGATGCGGGTCGTTGCCATCACGCAGCCCTCCGCAGCACCGGCGAGGCAACCGCCAGGATGACCAGCACCACCGCCAGCAAGATGAAGGACAGAGCGGCACCGAGCGGCCAGTTGAACACGGCGACGAACTGGTCCTCGATGACCGTGCCGTAGAAGGTGCCGGTACGGCCGCCAAGGATGCGCGGCTCCATGAACGAGCCGACGACCGGCACGAAGATCAGTGCCGCACCCGCGACCAATCCGGGCATCGACAGCGGGATGATCACCCGCTTCAGCACCTGCAGCCGCGACGCGCCAAGCGAGCGCCCGGCCTCGATCAGCGAGTCATCGATGGCCTGCAGCGTGAGATAGCAGGTCAGCACCATGTAAGGCACATAGGAATGCACCAGCCCAATGATGACGGCCGGATAAGAATACATCAGGTCGATGTTGATCTTGAACGGCAGCACCGCGTTGAGCGCGGTGTCGAGGATGCCGCCTTCGCGCAAGACCATCGCCCAGGAGAAGATGCGCACCAGCCCGTTCGACCAGAACGGCAGGATGACGAGCAGGAAGATCGCCTCGCGGCTGCGCCCCTTCAGCACCTTGGCGAGCACGTAAGCCGCCGGATAACCGATGACGATGCACCACAGCGTCACCTCGAGACCGAGGCGCAGCGAGGCCAGCAGCAGCGTCAGATAAAGGCTTTGCGAAAAGAAAGCGGCATAGTTGCCAAGCGTGAATGCCCACGGCTTTCCAGATAGCGGCAGCTCGGTCATGAACGAGAAGAAGACCATGGCCGACAGAGGCAGGAAGATCGCCACTGTCAGCCAGAGATAGGCCGGCGCCAGCAGCGGCAGCGCCGATCTCAGCCCGCTTCGCGACGCTGTCGCAGCTGCCATGATACCCTCCTCCCCAGGATTGAAGTGCCAGCCGGCGCGAACCGCCGGCTGGCCTGGATGTTGGCTTTATTTCACGTCGACCTTCAGCTGCTGCCAGAGCGCCAGATAGGCTTCGCGCTGCGTGTCGGTGATCGGCGCCTGGAACTGGATGCGCTTGGCCACTTCGGGGTCGCCCATGACCTTGCGGTTGAAGGCATCCTCGGGCAGCGCTTCCACCGCCTTGGTGTTGGCCGACACCGGAGCGCCGACCTTGGTGACCCATTCGACATAGAATTTCGGGTCGATCATATAGTTGATGAAGGCCTCGGCACCGGCGACGTTCTTGGCGCCGACCGGAATGGAAAACGCGTCGAGCCAGGCGACGGCGCCTTCCTGCGGCACGACCAGCGAGACCGGCAGCTTGAAATGCGTCTTGGCGCGATCGGCCGAGCCGCTCCAATAGGTGCCGATGTCGATCTGGTTGGAGGCGACCATCTGGTTCCAGTCGTTCTCCGAGCTCCAGAAGGTCTTGATCTGCGGCATCAGCGAGGTGAGCTTCGCCTTGACCGCATCCATATCCTTGATGTCGTTGATGTTCTGGCCGGTGGCGATGGCGCCGAACTGGACCGCTTCGACGGCATCGTCGCGAATGACGACGCGGCCCTTGTGGGCGGCATCCCACATCTCGGCGATGCTCGTCGGCGGCTTATCGAAGGATTTGTCGTTGATGGCGAGTGCGGTGAGGCCCCACACCCACGGCACGCCATAGACCTTGCCGTCATGAACGAGCATCGGCGATCCCGCCTTGTCCTTGCTGATGTCGGCGTAGTTCGGCAACTTGGAGGTATCGATCGGCTGGATCAGCTTGCCGTCCATCGCCTGGTCGTTGAAGGCTGCATTGATCATGACCACGTCGTAGAGGCCGGGATTGGTCCGGATCTTGGTCAGCATTTCCTGTTCGGAATTGAAGAAATCGTTGATGACCTTGTTGCCGGTTGCCTTTTCGAAAGCCTCGACGGCCCACGGCTCGTCAGCGCCGTAGCCCTTCCAGTTGAGCACATGAACTTCGTCAGCCTTGGCGGCGAACGCGAGTGCGGAGGTAAAGACGGCGGTCGCCGTCAGCAGAGCAGTCAAGTCAGGCATGCGCATGGTTGGTTCCTCTCTGTGGGTTTGCCCGGTTCCCGGGCTTGTCAGGCTTTCCAGCTGTTATGCATTGGCCTTCTGTGTCCGGCCTGCATCCGGCGGGTCGGCGGCATGGCTCAGGAATGTCTGGATTTCGCGATTTGTCGGCGCCGACGAGCCGCCATGGCGGGTGACCGAAATGGCCGCCCCCGCATTGGCATAGCGCGCTGCCTCGAAGGGCGGGATGCCGCGCGCCAGCGCGCTGACGAAAGCGCCGATATGGGTGTCGCCGGCACCATTGGTGTCGATGGCGGCGACCTTGAAGCCGGCAATGGTCCGCGCTGACCCGTCGGCCAATCGCACGTGGCAACCCTTGGGCCCGGAACGGATGACCACGCCCGCAGCGCGCGGGCAATGGTCGACCAGAAGTCGCGCCGCGACAGCCTCGACATCGCCCGGGCCGGCAATCTCGGCCGCCTCCGTCGTGTTGCAGCTCAGCCATGTGGCGCGGGCGAGCACCCGCGACAGGATGGGGCGCGGAATGTCCGTGATGACAGGGGTCGGATCGAAAACGAAAGGTGTTTCAGCCGGCAATGCCTCGATCCAGTCGGTGAGCGCATCGCGGCTCTTGGGGTAGCTCAGCGTGTAGCCGGAGGTGAACACCCAGTCTCCCGGCGCCACCGCGACCGGCGCCATCATGTCGAGGCTGAGCACGCTCTCCGCACCTGGCCACGACACGAAAGTGCGTTCGGCGTCGCTCGAGATCATGGCGACGCAATTGCCACTGTCCATCAAGGACGATGGCGGGGTCAGCGTCGCGATGCCTTCGGCTATGAAAGCAGCACGCAGGAAGTCGCCATTGGATCCGCTGCCAAGCTGGCCGCCGAACACCACTTGCATGCCGGTGCGGCTGGCCGCGACCATCATGTTGAAGCCGCCGCCGGCGACCTGGGCGAAGCTCGACGCCGTCTTTTCCATGCCAGGCGCCGGCAAGGTGTCGATGCGGTAGACATAGTCGACCACGGCACTACCGACATGGACGAGACGCCCGCTCATGCCGCCGCGTCCTTGCCGGAACCGGTTTTCGCCACCCTTGCCGCGACAAGATCGGCGGCGAGCGCGCGAACCTCTGACATGTCGATGCCGACAAGCCGGGCGATGTGCTGTTGCGGCAATCGGGAAAAACCGGTGCAGGCGCCGGCCATGCCGGCAGCGATGGCGCCGATCGTATCGGTGTCGCCGCCGAGATTGGCGCTGATGACGGCTGCTTGCCAAGGGTCGCCGCGCGCGACTTCCAGCACGGCGAAGGCCGCCGGAACGGATTCCTGGCTGGCGACGCCGGTGCCGATCAGATCGGTGATCAGCCGGACGGCATCCCTGATCGCTTTGCCGCGCACGATGTCCTGTGCCCAGACGATACGCGCGGCGATGTCGCCGCCAGTGACCCAATGGCCGAGCGTTGCCCCTCGCCTCGCCGCCGCGACGGCGCTGGCGCAAGCATCGCGCCAGCCGCCGCCGGCGACGCCGCGACTGACGGCAGCGGCAACGGCAGCGGCGGAAGCGATAGCGATCGAGGTGTTGTGCGTCGCCCGGCAGGTCTCCGCCACCTTGGCGACGAACGCCTCCAATGGTTCGAGCGGCATCATGATGCCGACCGGCGCGATGCGCATGGCAGCACCGTTGGTGTCGCCGCTGCGTCCCGCTTCCTCGGCCGGCACGCCATTGTTGATGGCGTCGATGGCACGCTTGGTCGACGGCCCCAAAAGGTCATAGCTGCCGCGCGCCTTCACCTCGCGCTCCCAGTCGAGCAGCGCATTGACCCAGCGCGCGTTGTCGAAACAGTCGCCGGATTCGACCAGAATGCGGCCGAGCAGCAGCGCCTGTTCGGTGTCGTCGGTGATGGTGCCGGCAGCCAGTCCCTTCGACACCGGATGATCGGCGAAAGGCGCGACGAAATCCTCGACATGGCCGTAGAGTTCGGCAATGCGGGCCGGCGACAAAAGCTGCGTCGGCATGCCAAGCGCGTCTCCCAGCGCCCCGCCGACAAGAGCGCCTATGGCGCGATCAATGGCCTTGCTGGTTGCATCGGACATCGCTCAGAACCTCATATGCAGCGCGAAATGCGCCGGGTTGAGCAGGCTGGTGACATATTCGATCGGCCGGTCGTCGGCGGCACGCGTCAGCCGGCGGCCGCGCAGAAACGGCGTGCCTTGCGGGCAGCCGAGGATAGCCGCATCCTCGGCATTGAGCATCTCGATCTCGACCCATTCCTCGCCATGGTCGGGAATGAGGCCGGCGACGCGCAGCGTCTGGTGCAGCGAGCCCTCGCGCAATCCGCGCAACGGTACGTCCTCAAGCTCGGGTGACAATGGCAGCCGGCTGCGCTCGATGGAGATCGCATGGCCGTCGCTGGCGTTGGTGCGCACCCGGTCGACGGCAATGAAGAACGGGCTTTCGATACCAAGCAGCGCAGCCAGATCGGTGTCTTCGATGACCTCCAGCCGCAGCGTCCGCGTCTCGGCATTGGCGCCAGCATTGGCCAGCGCGCGCGACCAGCCGATGGCGTCATCGACCGGCTTGCCGTCGAAGGTGACGAACGAGCCGATGCCGACCTTGGTGGTGATCAGCCCGCGGCTGGACAGTTCCTCGAGGCCCTTGCGGACCGTGTTGCGGCTGACGGAGAAGCGCTGGACCAGCTCATTCTCGCTTTGCAGGCGGTCGCCGAAGCCGAGAACGCCGGACCGGATTTCATGTTCCAGAACGGTAGCGATCTGCTCGGGCTTGCCCGTGCCTGGAGACAGTTGAACCGCGCGCCGCTTCATATAGGTACCTGTTCAGTGAACCTGTATAATCCTGTTCAATATATGGACACCGACGCCGTGTCAACGGATCCAAAAGCAGGCCAACGGGCGCGAAGGTTGCGGAATGCCAACAAAACCGCCGACGACAGGCCGGCATACGGATTCCGAAAAGCCGACCACCGATCAACCGAAAAGACCGCAATCAATCAAGAGGATAGCGCCAGGTCTTGATTCAACCTTGGCCGGACACGCTACGGTATCGACACCTCACGGGGCTCAACGAGGATGTCCGCCTCGATCGCGGCGTTGATGAATGCCGCCCGTGCCGCCGAGGCTTCTTTCTTGCCCTCCAGCACGGCCAGACAGACCTTGCGGGCAACCATGTGCCTTTGCCCGGTCACAACCGGCCAGCGGTTCATCAGGATGTCGGCAGCCTGAGCAACCCTCTCCACGTTGAAGATCGAGTTTCGCGATCGGCCGAGCGCAATCCTGACCGGCTCATCGAAACGTTGGTCTTGCACCACCCCACCTCCGGAATCGAACGTGCCGACCTAATTCCCTGTATTGTGATAGGTTCCGGAAGAAAGGTGCAAGATGTCCGAGTCCAGTGGCCAGAAAAATCCCAGGCTGATCGTCGTGGTCGCGTTCGATCGCGGCGAGGATGGCGAATTGTTTCCAGCCTTTGGGCCCGCCGACCAGCAGAGCGAGGATCGCGCCATACGCACCGCCAGAGCTCTGGCGGCAAAGCATGCCGGCGTCATCGCCTGGAGCCGCGAGGCCGATCCGACGCTGGGCGAATACGGCCCGCCGAACACGCTCTTCGTCAGCGGCGACGTGCCTGACATGGAGTAATCCGCAGCCGCCCGACCTCGGCTCAACTCAATGTCTGTGACCTCGCCGAGAATCGAGAATATCGCCGCGGATCCAATTGGCTCGGCACCGTGCTAGGACGGGCCGACAAAATAAAATCTCGTTTTAATATATACTCCTCTGAAGGAACTGTTTTCTCTCGATCCCGTTTGTCTGCAGGTCGTTTATTCCAATGACCTCGACAGAGAGGAATTCCCAAATGAACCTCAAGATGCTCACTATGGGCGCGATGGCGCTTGCGATGATGACTGGCTCAGCGCTGGCCGCTGGCAACACGTCGGCGCTCGACGATCCGGCGAAGATGTCGCCCTTCTTCACCGATGCCGGCATGAAGACCATGAAATCCGAGGCGGAATTCAAGGCCGCCTGGATGGCTATGAAGGAAGAAGACCGCGCAGGCATGATGAAGGAATGTGGCGACGAGGCCATTGCCAAGTCGCATGACAATTTCTGCAAGATGACCAAGCAGCTCGGCGGCGCGAACTGACGCACGGCGCATGCCCGGAAACAGCCGGATGAAGGCGGGCAAAGTGCCCGCCTTTTTTAGTGGCGATGTGAGACATCACATCACCGTGCCGGCGGATTCAATTCGCGACAGCGGTCCGGCAAATGTGTAGTGTCCATGCTTGGAGTGGCAGAACGCCGCTCATTTGGCTTGTGCCCATGTTTCAACCTATTGCGAATATCGAAGACGCGCAGACGCTGGCGCAGGCGATCGTCAACACGATCACCGAGCCTTTTCTCGTCCTCGACGAGCAGTTTCGCGTGCTGGCGGCCAGCCGCTCCTTCTACAAGACATTTGAAGTGGACCCCGCGCAGACCCAGGGCTCGCTGCTCTACGCGCTCGGCGACGGTCAGTGGGATATTCCCGCACTTCGCCTGCTGCTTGAGACCATCATTCCCGAAAAAACCGCCATGGACGGCTTCGAGGTCGAGCATGATTTCCCCCGTATCGGCCGCCGTACCATGCTGCTCAATGCCCGCAAGGTGCTTTACGACCACAGTTCAGCCATCACCATTCTTCTCGCCTTCAATGACATAACCGCCCGTCGTGTCATCGAGCGGGAGAAGGAAGAGCTGCTCAGCCGCACCGAAGATCTGCTTCGGCAGAAGGACGTCTTGCTGCGCGAGATGGAGCATCGGGTTGCCAACAGCCTGCAGATCATTGCCTCGATCCTGTTGCTGAAGGCACGCTCGGTCACGTCGGAAGAGACGCGCCAGCATCTCAAGGACGCCCATCAGCGCGTTCTGTCCGTGGCCGAGGTGCAACGCCATCTCCACACCTCCGCCGGGGTCGACGAGATCGATGTCGGCTCTTACCTTCCGAAATTGTGCGGCAGCCTCGCCTCGTCGATGGTCGGCGAAGCCCAGCCGATCACGGTCACCGTGACGGCCGAAGCCGGCAGGATGGATTCGCAAAGGGCCGTCAGCCTCGGCCTGATCGTCACCGAACTCGTGCTGAATGCCATCAAATATGCCTTTCCCAAGGAGAAGGCCGGCGCTCGCATCCAGGTGAGCTACGAGACCGCGGGCAGCGACTGGAAACTGACGGTTTCGGACAATGGCGTCGGCAAGATCGCCAACGATGTACCGGCTACCGGTCTTGGAACAGCCATCGTGGAAGCATTGGTGAAACAGCTGGAGGCCAAGGTGGACGTTGTCAGCGACACTGACGGCACCAGCGTGTCGGTCACCCGGGCGACGTTCACCTCACGGGTGCCGCGAGCGGCGTAAAGTCGCTACCACGATGCTTGCCTTCCGGATATCGCCTCGATCCTGATCTGATAAAAGAGATGGCTGCCCGAAACTGTCGCGGCGTTGCCTGGCTTCAGGGCTCCCGGTTCCCACCAGTTCGCATGCCTTGTCAGAAGCGACCAGGCAAATTTGCGATCACCATCGACGGGAGCAGTCATTCTTTCAACGCCGGCGATGCCGTCCAGGTCCGGTCCTTTGGGCAACTCCTCGAAAAGGCCATCCACGACGACACTCCTCCAGCTATTGGTACCACCGACATCATCCACCTGAAGACAGACGCGAGGGTTGGCCTGCATCCACTCGACCTTCCTGCCGGGAAGCGAGAAGCTGAAAATGAAGTTGTCACCGAAGGCAAAATGGATCGGCACCACATAGGGTCTGAGGTCGCGCACACAGGCCAGGCGGCCAAGGCGTTGCGTCTTCAACAGGGCAACGCAGTCCGGCCGCGTCATTTCCTTGACGTTCATTGCGATCCTTCTTTCCGTTCAGGCATGGCGGTCGATACGGCGGATGATCTTGATGGCCTCTGCTTCCGCCACGCCAATCAGCGCATCGATTCCCTGGATGGTCTCGATATGGCCGCGAGCCGCCACCATCCGCCGCAGGACGTGAAGATCATCGCGAATTTCGCAGAGTGTTGTCCGCAGCGTCGGGGGCATTTGGCAGCCTTCCGTAACTCAACGGCATCGACGCAAGCCGGTTCCCTCGCCCGTCAAGCAAAAGCCCGCCACGGTGAACCGGAGCGGGCCTTGGAGGAGGACAAGGGGTGGGACCCTCTCCTCTTGTTTCCACGGGGGGTGTGGACCGCGATCACCTTACAAGAATTTCGAAACGGGCCGGATCACAAGCAGGCCCGCACACATCACAATCCGGTGCGCGACAGGCACTGACCCGGTCACGAGATTGCGATCGCCCCGGAGTCAATCAAGCGAGCAGCGCGGCTAGATCCGTCCAAGCACAACCAGCACGATGAGGATCAGCAGAACGAGCCCGAGACCACCGCCGCCATAGTAGCCGGTTCCGTAGAACGGACCGCCGCCAAGGCCGCTGAAGCCGCCAAGCAGCGCAATGATGAGGATAATGATGAGAATGGTTCCTAGACTCATGGCTGTTCCCGCTCCTGTAGGCGCTGACGCGCCGGTTTGAACATCGTCGCATGCGATGTTTCGATGACTTGAACGTTCGAGCGGCCCTACCGTTCCGCGCTATTGTGCCAAGCAAACCGCCCGAAGAAGAGTCGCTGGCAAATGGAAAAGGCCCGTCACCTTGCGGCAGCGGGCCGGGTATTTTTCTACCTTAGCGGCGCGAGATCAACAGACACAGCTGGCGCAGGTCGCGGTCGTAGCTGCCTGAGCTGTTCAACACGTCGACGCAACGCTTCTTCATACGCGCCACCTGGCTATCCGACATGTCGGCGACGACACCTGGCAGGCTGGTGTTGGAAGGATTGCTTGCGTTTGTTCCGCCGACGCCGATGCCGGTGCCGATACCGACACCCGCACCATTTTGACCGCCAACCGTGGTGCCAAGTCCTGCGTTAACGCCGTTGCTACCCCCGGCACTTGCTCCTGCACCCGCATTGACGCCACCGCTGCCGCCAATGGAGGTCCCGGCGCCAGTGTTGACGCCGCCGCTACCACCCACCGAGGCACCAGCGCCAAGACCGAGGCCTGCGGCATTCGCCGGCAGGCAAAGAGCCAAGATTACTGCACTACCTGCCAACACACTGGTGACTGTCTTGATGGTAAAAGCCATAACACTCTCCTGTTTTCGTTGCGCTGAGGCAGCCGGTGAATACCGATTACTAGATCAAATACGCAGCAGGCGAGATTCAGTTTCAAATACAGAACAACAAGCAATACTGATGGTATTTATTTTTGAAATTGCAAATCGACAATAATATTATTGTTAAAAATTTAATTGTAAAAAGTTTTATATATAAATTTCGCATATACTCGACATTAGTTTGATCTAGAGATCAGAATCGATTTTTTGACCGCCACTAAGTGACCTATATCTCAGCGAGCGATTGTGTTCGATCGCTGCAAAGCTGGCGCGACTACGGTGACCAGCCGACCGGAAAATTACCCATCGCCGGCCCCAGACACCGTTACAGCTGAAGCCAGATCAGGCCCAAACGGACGATGGTCGGAAGCACGCACCTGCTCGCAAATACGGCAGGCGGCAGCAGGGGGTTGGTCGCCCTGTTGTCAGACGATCCCGTAGTACAGCCTGTAATGGACGCGCTTCATATAGTCCCGGTATTCCGGCGTGGCGGCCAGCAACGCCTCTTCGCGCAGGATGCGATGCACCTGGAAGAAGGTGATCACGGCATAGACGGCAAGATTGTAGAAGGAAAAGGCCGACAGCAGGAACAGGACATGACCGATGAGGTAGCCGGCATAGATCGGGTGCCTCACCAGACGATAGGCACCGCCGGTCATCACGCCGCGATTTCCCGGCAGAATGGCGAACGAGCGCCCCAGCGACATCTTTCCCCAGATCACGAACCCTAATGCCAAGACCTGCAGCGGCGCCGCGACATAGACCGGTATGATGGCCACGCCTGGCTCGAGGGCTATGAAGCCGACACCGAAGCTGGCGATCACGGAGACAACCACCGTGAGCGGGTTCCAGTCGCGAACCGTCGGCCGCCGAGACAGAAGCAGCCAGGTAAAGGTCAGGATCTCGGAAATCGCCACCAGCGCCACATTGATACGGGTCGGGTCGAGCATAAGGTGATACACGCCGCGGTAGACGAACATCCCCGCGAAAGCCAGCGCGCACGCCCTGAAGAAGCCTTCGCGCAAGTCGACGAGGATTTCGCGCTTTCGGATTGCGGACAGAATCCCGTAGTCTTTGACGTGCGAAGGGGTTTCGATTTTTGATATGAGCAAGGCAAGCATCCCAATGATCCCTCAGGGCAACCTTTGCATGCAACCATTGCCGGGCAGTTAATCAACAAGATCGGATCAGCATTAAACGGGATCAATGCTACCGAAGGCATCCGAGCTGCCCCCGCACCGCGGGACAGATCGTTCTGCAACATTGCAATTTATGCTTGCATTTTGGAACAAATAAAGAACAATAAGTCAATTACCGCTGAGGCGGACCAAGGCTTTTCGGGGGGAGGACCAGCGATATGGCGAGCTGGAAAGGTGCGGCGCTGCCCTTCGCCGTGATTGGATTGCGTGTGCCGATGAAAGTTTCGCCCGGCCGGCTGTTGGCTGGGCTTGCTGTCATTCTTGCCTTGAACGCACCGGCGCTCGCCACAGAGAGGGACTACGCAACCTGCATAGGCAAGGACATCGAGCCAGACAAGCGCATCGCCGCCTGCACGCCGATCGCTGAGGACACCACGGAGCCGCCTCGTATCCGCGTCATGGCCTACTTCCATCGGGGCGTCGCCCGGGACGACAAGCAGGACTACGATCGGTCGATCGCGGACTACAGCGAGGCGATTGCGCTCGATCCCAAACAGGCATCGGCATACTTCAACCGCGGAGCCGATTGGTACGACAAGGGAGACAACGACCGCGCTATCGCGGACTTCAACCTCGCCATCAGCCTGGAGCCATCGTCGAGCGATGCTTATTCCAGCCGCGGCGCCGCCTTCCTGCGCAAAGGCCGTACCGATGCGGCCATTCTCGATTTTCAACAAGCGATCGAGGCCGATCCACAAAACGGCAAGGCACATGCCGGCCTCGGCACCGCCTGGGACAGGAAGGGCGACCTGGTGCGCGCCGTCGCCGAATATGACGAGGCGATCCGCATCGATCCGAAGGACCTGATCGTCTATATCAACCGTGCCATTGCTCGCGCCGCCACGGGCGAATTCGACCACGCCATAGCCGACTATGACGTTGTGCTGGGCCTTGATCCCAAGAACGCCGACGCCTATGCCAACCGGAGTGCTGCCTGGCTCGGCAAGAACGATTGGACTCGCGCGATTGCCGACGCCAGCACCGCGGTGGAACTCGATGCCGCTGGTATCGACGGCTATTACTACCGGGCCGTCGCCTGGGCGAGCAAGGGCTACAATGATCTCGCCATAGCCGATTTCGACAAGGCGATCGCCCTTGATGTGAAATATGCGAGGGCCTATTTCGGCCGCTCCCTGGTGCGGACACGCAACGGCGACGCGGTCGGCGCAGCCGCCGATTGCCGAAAAGCCATCGAACTCGATCCGAAGAAGGCAGGTGGCTGCGACATAGGACCGGAGGGTGCGAAGGCGCCTGCTGTGCCACAGACACCCAAACCTGCCGCATCCCCTGTGTACGAACCGCTACAACTATACCCCAAAGAGGACCACTCCGAGCTTGTTGCCTGGAACCTCAAACGGGGGCTGGAACAGCAGGTGCAAGGCGACGTCAGAGGCGCGATAGACTCATTCAGCTTTGCGATCCAGCTAGATCCTTACAACGCCGAAGCCTTTCACGACCGGGCGCTTGCCGAGGCATCCCAGGGAAATTACGCCATTGCCGCCACCGACTGTCGGCGCGCCATCGAACTCGACCCGAAGCGCGCAGGCTCTTGCAGCGAACGCGCGCCAGGCGAAACAGCTCCGTTGGTTGCCACTGGGACAAGGGACCCGGCAGCCGCAAAAGTCCTGCTCGAGCGCGCCGAGGCGCGGCTTGCAAAATATGGCGTCGAAGGCGCACTTCTCGATTTCGACAAGGCGATCAGCTTCGATCCCGAGAACGCCGAAGCCTATTTCAGCCGGGCCGGCGCCAGGACACTAAAGGGCGATATGATCGGTGCGGCGGCGGATTGCCGTCGTGCCGCCGAGCTCGATCCAAAATGGGCGGGAAGCTGCCGGGAACAGGTTGCGGGCAACGATAGCAAGTCGGCACCGTTGCCAGACACACAAGAGCCGAATCCGCGAGCCACCGTTTCGAATATGGCGGCCACGCAAGACACGCTGGCCGCGAAGGCCCTGGAGGCGACCGACCCGCGCGCCCTGGAAGCGATCCTTGGCGGCGATGCCTTCCTGGACATGGGCAAGTACGATCAGGCGATCGGCGCCTACAACCAGGCGATCTCGCTCGATCCGAACAACCGGTTTGCCTATTTCGGCCGCGGCAAGGCCTGGGCTGCCAAACGAGCCTACGAGCAGGCGATCGCCGACTACGACGAGGTCATCGAACTCGCCCCCGATTTTGCCGCGGCTCATTTTCGCCGGGGCCTCGCCAAGGTCACCCTTGGCGACATCGATGGTGCTCTCGCCGATTGCGGCCGAGCCGCCACGCTCGATCCGAAGGCGCGCGACGCATACTTCTGCAAGGGCATGGCCTGGCATGCGAAGGGTGATGCCACCCGCGCGCTCGCCGCATATTCCGTGGCGATCGAGATCGATCCGAAGGACGATGCCAGCTATTACGGGCGCGGCATGGTGCGGGCCGGCAGGAAAGACTATGACGGCGCTACTGCCGATTTCGACGAGGCGATCAAGCTCGATCCGGGCAATGCGGACTATTTCGTCAGCCGCAAAGCAGCGGCGGCGGCGAAAGCCGAGCTGCAACCCGGCGCCGAACCCTTGGCCCCGCAGAACGCCGCCAATAAAGCCCGGTCCGACGGCAAGCTGTCCGCCGCCAAGATGGCGGAGCTCATTCAGGCGACGGACCCGCACGTTCTGGCCGCGGTAAGGCACGGCGATAGCCTGTCGGATGCCGGCAAGTATGACCAGGCAATCGGCGCGTATGGCAAGGCGATCACGCTCGACCCCGACAGCCCCCTTGCCTATTTCGGCCGCGGCAAAGCCTGGGACGCCAAGCGCGCCTATGATCGAGCGATTGCCGACTATGACCAGGTGATCAAGCTCCTCCCGAATATGGTCTCTGCCTATGTTCGCCGGGGCATGGCCAAGGCCACGACCGAGGATGCCGAAGGTGCTCTCCTCGATTGCGGCCGGGCCGCCACGCTCGATCCGAAGGTGCTGGATGCATATTTCTGCATCGGCATGGCCTGGCACGTGAAGGGCGATACCCAGCGAGCCATCACAGCCTATTCGGCGGCGATCGAGATCGATGCCAAGAATGCCCCCAGCTATTACGGGCGCGGCATAGAACGAGCCGACAGCAAGGACTATAATGGCGCCATTGCCGACTTCGACCAGGCGATAAGGCTCTATCCGGGCAATCCGGACTACGCGGTCGCCCGCAAGGCGGCCGTGGCCGCGTTGAAGAAAGGCGGCGCCGCGCCGGGTGCCGTCGGCTCGGATCCCAAGAACCTCAAGGCCTTCATGGATCGTGGCAATGCGTTCTACAGGAAGCGCAAATACGATCGCGCGATCGCCGAGTACAGCCGCGCGATCATGCTCGATCCAAGGAAGGCCGCCGCCTATGTCGGGCGAGGACTGTCACGCGTCGAGAAGAGTGATTATGATGGTGCCATCGACGACTACGGCAAGGTGATCGAGCTCTATCCGACTTATTTCGACGCTTACCTCGGCCGCGCCATTGCGTGGGGCAAGAAGAGCGAACTGGATCGCGCCATCGCCGACTACAATCGCGCGGTCGAAATCGAGCCCGGCTACGCGCCCGTCTATTTCGGCCGTGGCAACACCTGGTTCGCGAAGGGCGATTACGACCAAGCCATTGCCGACTTTGATCAGGCGCTGAAGCTCAATCCAAAGCTGGCCCTCGCTCGTAAAGGCCGCAAACTGGCAGTGGCGGCAAAGGCGAACGCCTTAAAGACGTCAGACGAAGCCGTTGGCCAAGCTGGCAAGGAGGCCAAGCCAAGTAGCGCTTCGCCAGCCGCGCAGGCGTTCAGCAAGGGCTGGACGCTGCACGAGAGGGACGACTATGACGGCGCCATAGCGCTTTACGACAAGGCGATTGCGCTCTTTCCGGCATTCCACGACGCCTATCTGGCCCGAGCGATGGCCTGGGGATCCAAGGGCGACTACGCTCATGCCGTCGCCGATTACAGTCAGGCAATCACGCTCAATCCGAATTTTGCCGACACCTACTACGATCGTGGTCAGAACCGCGGTTTCCAAAGAGATTACGACGGGGCGCTTGCTGACTACGGAAAGGCCATCAGTCTCAATACCAAGGACGCAAGGGTCTATGCCGATCGGGGCCTCATATTGATGGGCAGGCATGAGGACGTCGCAGCGTTACGTGATTTCGAAAGGGCGCTCAGCCTCGATCGCAAGAACCCCTTTGCTTATTTGGGCCGGGGCGTGATTCGGATCAGCAAGGCGGATTATGACGGGGCCATCGCCGATTTGAGCCAGACGATAAAGCTCAAACCGGATTTCGCCGCCGCCTACAAAGTGCGGAGCAGGGCGTGGGACGCCAAGGGCAACCGCAAGCGCGCCGAGGCCGACCGCAAGAAAGCGCTGAGCCTCGGGGCGAAATAGAGACAAGGTTTGTGAGGGCTGCCAGATGTCACGTTGGAAAGGCTTGGGCGTGGCGGCGGTCGCTGCTTTGTCCTTTGTTGCGGCAAAGGTATTGCCCTGGGCGGTCGGCTTTGCCGGCGGTAAATATCTCTACCAGACCGTGGGCGGGTTCGCCCGATCCACAAACGCTGACCGCAGCTCAGGTAAGCGAACAGATTCGGAGCCAGGGAAGCCAGATTTTCAGGGCAATCAAGCAGGAGTTTCCAGACGACTACGACGCGGTCGTAGAAAACATCACGGCCGTGGCCAAACTTGGAAATGTCGATCAAGTGCGAAATACGAGCAGGATGGCTGTCGACGATCTCAGGCGAAGATGCGCATCCCTGCTGTCCTCGGCTCCGAACAGCAAAGCCGCCGAAGCACTACGTGCACAATTGGATATGCTCAACCATGTCATGGCGCGGGAAACCACTGCCATCTGCAACAACTACCTTCGTGAAGGGCCGGCGCGCTCAACGCGCCGGACCAGGATTTCCTGATCGACATGGACAAGGTCGGCGCCACCCTGTTCCACGCCTTCGGCGCAGCGAAGAAGGGCGGCCTGCCCGCCGCTTCAGCCAGCGATGAAGACTGGTCGCTGCTGGCCGACGCTTTCATCAACGCTGGCGGCACTACCGCCGAGATAACTGCCATTGCCAATGTCAGCCGGGAATTCGAAGGTCTCTGCCCAGCCGTGGCAAAACTCTACGCAGCCGCATTGTCGCTGCAGGGTGAACCCGGGCGGCACATCAAAGCCACTCTGCTCTATGAGATCGCCCGGAATTAGCCGGGACTCGCTGATCTATGCGTCCGACGTGGATCTGTCGCGCCTCGTGACCTCTTTGACTGGCTAGCCATTTCCTCGAAGCTCGAGAAGCCGATTGACTCCCTACCCCAGAATTGAATTGCTGAAATACTTTGCGAAATCAGGGCGTTGCGCCAGAGCTTTGCCATCGGCATCGCGCAAAATACCGGAGGCGAAGAGATAGTCGCCGATCGCGTCCATCTTGGCCGGATCCATCGTCCCGATGGCGCCGCTTTGACTGCATAGATAATGGCCGTCGATCAGCGCTTTCAGCGAAGCGTGGATCAACGCCGGATTGGTCAGTGCATCCTTGTTGGCCGCGATCAACAGGGCTGTCGCCTCATCGGGACTGTCGACGGCGAACTGGTAGCCGCGCCGTGTCGCCTGGACGAAGGCGACCGCAAGCTTGGGGTTTGCCTGGAGATAGGCTTCGCTCGAAGAGATCAGTGTGGTGTGCTCATCAGGCACGCCGTAATCGGCATAGACGAAACTGCGCTGTTTGACGCCCTTGAGTTCGGCTTCGACACCCTCCCAGGTCGAGACTTCAAGCGTGAAATCGACCGAACCATTGGCCAGCGCCTCATAGGCTGAGGTACCGAGCGTCACCGTCTCGAAATTACCCTTGCCGCCGTCATGGCGGATGATGGTCGATATCAGTGCGTTCTCCCAGGCACTGCCGAAGCCGCCATAGGTCAAGCCGTCAAGGCTTCTCGGGCTTTTGATCTCGTCGCGCGCAGCATTGAAGACCACGCGGCCAGTTTCAGACTGTACCACCGCATAGACGCCCTTCAGATCCGCCCCGGCGGTTTTCTGGGTGAACAGGCTGATGGTGCCGTTGATGCCGAAATCGGCGACGCGATTTGCAACCAGCGTGCCCGCACCGGTATCGCTGTAGGGCAGGATGTCGACCTCGAGACCGGCCTCGCGATAAAAGCCCTTGTCGCGGGCGACGAACAGTCCGATGTGGTTGGTGTTGACCGTCCAGTCGAGGGCGACGGTGACCTTTTGTGCCGCCGATTGTGCTCGGGCTCGCCCCGATCCGGCAACGAGCGGAAGGCCTGTGGCAAGGGTCAGCAACAAGGCCTGCCGGCGCGTCAAGTCAGTCATGGTCGTGTCCTTTGGATGGGTTGGGGTTGAGGATGATGTCGAGGATTTCGGCCTCGAGCGCACTTGCCTGGCGCGCAGCAGCGCCGCCAACGCTGCGCGGGCGCGGCAGCGGCACCTTGATTTCACGGACGATGCGGGCCGGGCGCGCCGACAGCACATAGATGCGGTCGGACAGGAACACGGCTTCGCGTACGTCGTGAGTGATCAGAAGCGCCGTCCAACGGTGGTGCCGCCACATCTGTTCGAGCCAGCGCTGCATGGCGGTGCGGGTCAGTGCATCGAGCGCACCGAACGGCTCGTCGAGCAGCAGCATGTCACGCTCCTGCACCACCGTGCGCAAAAGCGCCGCGCGCTGCCGCATGCCGCCGGACAGCTGCGCGGGAAAATGCTCCTCGAAGCCGGCAAGCCCGAACTCGGCAAACAGCGGCGCGACGCGCGCCCGCGCCGCCTTGCGCCTGATGCCTTGCACTTCGAGCCCGAGCGTCGTGTTGTCGAGGATGCGTCGCCACGGCATCAGCGCATCGCGTTGCGGCATGAAGGCGAAGTGCCTGCCGTGGTCGTCGAGTCGCACGCCGTCGAACAACATCTCGCCCTCGCCATGCTCGGCGCCGGTCAGAAGCTGGAACAGCGTCGATTTGCCGGCACCCGAGGGCCCGAGGATCGAGACGAATTCACCCGCGCCGACACTCAGCGAGATATCGGCCAGCACGTCCAGCCCACCGAACGCCTTGTGCACATGCCGCAGCTCGAGCCTGCTCATCGCCACGGCCTCTTCCCTGCGGTTTCCTTGCCGGCGCGCTCCCAGGGCATGGCAAGGCCCTGCAGCAACACAGTCAACCCGAACAGGACAAGTGTCAGCGCGGCGCTGACACCGACGGCGGCCAGCACCAGATCGGGGCGGAAATTGTTCTTGGCGTTGAGCATGTAGATGCCCAGCCCCTTCGCGGCCCCGGCATATTCGGCGAAGATGGCGCCGACCACCGCATAGGTGATGGAGATCCTCAGGCCAGCAAAGAAGTAAGGCAGCGCCGAAGGCAGCCGCGCCAGCACGAAGATGCGCCAGCGCCCTGCTCCCATGGCGCGCAGCATTTGCCCGATCTCGGCCTCGGTCGCCTCATAGCCCTCGACCAATGCCACCAACATCGGAAAGAAGGTGACCAGTGCCACCAGCATGATCTTGGGTGCCAGTCCGAAACCGAACCACAGCACCACCAACGGCGCAATCGCTACCAGCGGCAAGGTCTGGCTGACGATGAAGACGGGAAACAGCGCACGCCGCAGCGGCTGGAAGAAGTCGACCAGCATCGACAGCGCAAAGGCGGCGCTGAGCGAACAGGCAAAGCCAAGCAGCGTGGCGCGGATCGTCGGAATGGCGTTTTCGACCAGCGCCTCGCGATTGAGCATCGCTTGCTCGAAGACACGCGACGGCGCCGGCAATGTCGTCGGCTTGATGCCGGAATAGGTGGCATAAAGCTGCCACGCCAGCAGGAGCAAGCCGACCGAGATCATGGCCGGCACTGCCTTGGCAAGCAGGCTCGCGATCGGACGCGAAGCGACTGATGATGAGACCACGGGAGATAACCTTGACGGGCCGCGGGAGCGGCGGCAGCTTCAGACAGCCGACGGGCTGTTGGCCGAGACCGTAACGTCGAGGGTTACGTGGCCGGCGCCTGGTCCGAAGCGGCAGAAAGCCTCGTCCAACGCCGAAAAGACCGCACCGGCATCACCGCGCAATTTCGTGCAGAAATGCTTGGAACGCTCATAGACGCCGGACTGCTTGAGAAAGTCGATGCAGCCGTAGATCTCGTCCATGTGGTCGTCGGTGCCCATCACATAGAGCGAGAACTGCGCGGCCGCCGGCTGGCCGGTGGCATCGGCATTGCGCACCGCCGCGATGGCCGCATCCTTGCGCGGACCGAGTGGCCCGACAGGCCCACCAAGAGCATCGGAGCGGCAGATCGGGTCATCCGGCTCGCCCGGGCAGCCGCGCGAGATGGTGGCCGACAACACACAATGTTTGCCGCTGCGTGCCGCCGCCATGAACAGGTCGCGCATGGCGGGAAACAGCACTTCGGGCGGCCCGACCAGCAAGGTCGAGATGTCGTCGGTCTCGATCCTGAGTCGATCGCGGTAGGGATCGAGCGCGCCCAGCGCGCCAAGAATGACGCCGACGAAATCGTCGGCCATGGGATATAGGGAAATTTGTGCGCCTGAAAACATCGCCCGCCTCGCTCCGCTGGTATTACCCAGATCAGCTTCTAGGGTCTGTGGGCTTGCCGCCCCCGTCTCAGCCCCGACCGTACGGAGCACCCCTGTGGATGCGGGGGTTAAAGCACCATTCGAGCTGAAGTGAAAGCCGTTTTTTCGGCCCCCTGCACCAAAAGCATTGCGCCAGGCCTGGGCCGGCTGTCATCGAGGAAGCTGCCCGGCGCATGCTCCGCAGGGTCGACGGACAATCGGTCAACCGCCCGGCATTGCTTGCCGGCCGGCATGCGCATGCCGCAGGAAATCGACGAAGGCGCGCACCGCCGGCGGTGTATGGCGCTGCTTCTGGTAGCAGAGGAACCAGCCCGGAAACATCGCGCACCACTCATCCAGCAACGAGACCAGTTTGCCGGCGTCGATCAGCGGACGCACCAGCTCTTCCGCCCAGAAGGCAATGCCGACGCCCTGCACCGCGGCCGCAATTGCCATGCCGCGGCTGGAGACAACCAGCGGACCGTTGACCGCGACCGAGAACCATTGGCCATCCCTGGCGAATTCCCATGTGTAGAGGCCGGCGCTGCCCGGCCGGCGCCAGTTGATGCAGCGGTGCTGGAGCAGATCCGCGGGTGCTGATGGCGATCCGTGACGGGCAATGTAGTCCGGCGAAGCCACCGCGAGTTGGCGTTGCGTACCGCCAAGCGGCGCGGCAACCATGTCGGCTTCGAGAAATTCACCAAGTCTGACGCTGACATCATAGCCGGCCCCGACAATGTCGATGGCGGCATCGTCGATCGTCACATCGAGCACGATGTCCGGCCATGTCTCATAGAAACGACCGAGCACCGGCTCCAGATAGGTGGCGGCAGCGACACTGGGCATATGGACGCGCAAGATGCCGGCCGGCATGTCACGCAAGGCGGCGGCATCGCCGACCGCCGCCTCCATCTCGGCCATGGCCGGGGCGAAGCGCGCATGCAGGCGCGCACCGGCTTCGGTCAGCGAGAGACTGCGGGTCGTGCGGTTGAGCAGGCGCAGACCAAGCCGCGCTTCGAGCTGGCGGATCGTCTGGCTGAGCGTCGATGCCGAAATCCGGAGATCTTCCGCGGCACGAGCAAAATTGCCATGCGCGACGACAGTGGCAAAGGCCTTCAGCTCCGCATAGTCGCTTCCGCGCATTATGCCATATTCTCCAATGAGTATGATGGAATTCTATCCCATTTTCCGCAAGACGTCTGCTGCCTAGCTTGAGGACATGTCTCGAACGTCGCCGATCAGCGGCCTCGAGCGCATCTGAATCTCCCTCTGAACAGGAGCAACGAGCATGCCGAAACTCAACGGAAAAATCGCCCTGGTGACCGGCGCCTCCTCCGGCATCGGGAGGGCAACCGCACTTGCGCTGGCGGCGCAAGGCGCGGTCGTTGCCATTGCGGCACGGCGCAGGCAGCGGCTTGACGATCTGGCCAAGCGCATCCGCGAGGCTGGCGGCGAGGTGCTCGTGATCGAGGCCGACATCACCGACGAGGAGCAGGCAACCGCCATGGTCAGTCGCGTGCTGGAAAGCCATGGCCGACTGGACATGCTGTGCAATGTCGCCGGCGTCGGCGTCGCCGCCCCCTTCCAGAACACCACCACCAGCGAATACCGGGCGATGGTCGATATCAACATTCTGGGTTTGCTCTATACGGTCAACGCAGCGCTGCCGGCGATGAAACGGCAGGGTTCAGGCCACATCGTCATCGTCTCGTCGGGCACCGGCCGCTACATCCACCCTTCGGTCGTCTATTCCGGCACCAAGCATGCGGCCAGCGCCATGGCTGAATCGCTGCGCCGCGAACTCGGCAAGGATGGCATCCGCGTCACCGTGATCGAGCCGGGCGCGGTCAGGACCGAGTTCACCGCCAACATGCGCCATGACGTGCGCCTGGCGGTAGAGCAAAGACTGGGCGACATGGAGCAGCTGGAGAGCGAGGACATCGCCGCAGCCATGCTCTACGCGGTGTCGCAACCGCCAAGGGTCAACGTCAACATCCTGACGCTCTACCCCACGCAGCAGGCATGATCTGGGATAATCGGCAAGGCACAGGATCGGGGCTTGGCCCCGATCCTGTGAACCCTACGAAACCGCCCTCTCGCGGACCGGCAGCTTCCAGCCTGGCCTGACGAAGTGGCAGGTGTAGCCGTTGGGGTATTTCTCCAGATAGTCCTGATGCTCAGGCTCGGCTTCCCAGAAGGGACCGGCCGGCGCGACTTCGGTGACGACCTTGCCTGGCCACAGACCCGAGGCATCGACATCGGCGATGGTGTCCTCGGCGAGGCGCTTCTGTTCGTCGCTGGTGTAATAGATCGCCGAGCGATAGCTCATCCCGACATCGTTGCCTTGCCGGTTGCGGGTCGTCGGATCATGGATCTGGAAAAACCGCTCCAGCAGCGTGCGATAGCTTATGACGGCCGGATCGAAATTGATCTCGATGGCTTCGGCATGGCTGCCATGGTTGCGATAGGTGGCGTTGGCCACGTCGCCGCCGCTGTAGCCGACACGGGTGGAGATGACGCCGGGATAGCGCCGTATCAAATCCTGCATCCCCCAGAAGCAGCCACCGGCAAGGACTGCGCGTTCGGTCGAAGTCGCCATATCACGTCTCCTCAAAAGCAAGTTGGATCTCCTCATAAATGGGCATTGTCACCTGCTTCGTCCAGCGGGCCGGCGGATCTGCTTCAGTTGCTCGGCCGGGCGAGGCTCGCGATCACACTCGGCAACTGCGGCGCGCCGGGCGGAACGGCGGCAAAGCTGATTGCCACCGGCGGTGCCTTGAGCGACCAGTCGAAAAGAACTGTTTTGACCGGGATGTTGCCCAGCCACGCCTGCAGATAGGGTGGTACCTCGTGCCCAGGCCAGACCAGAAGTATGCCGTGGTCGCGCAGCCGCTGACTAGTGATCCAGGGGGCGAGCCGCATGTCGAGTTCGGTGAAGATCGACGGCTTGTCATAGGCGTTGAGGCCCGCCAGCAACGCCATACGGGTATCGCCGCCGACGATGTCGAGCCGACCGGGCACCGCCGCGTGCCAGACCACCTCGGCCTCATCCGAGATCTGTCGCGCCGGCCAGCACACGGCGTCCATACGCCCGCGCAAATTGCAGCTCGTCCAGCGGATGCCCGCATAGGCACCGGACATGCCGATGATGCAGGCGAACGCGCAGATCGCCAGCCGTCGCATCTCGATGGCGCCGAGCCGATGGCCCAGCAAGGCAAGCGCCACAACGCCGACTAGATTGTACATCGGTGCGCCCCATGCCTCGCCGGCTCCGGTGAACAGCGAAGCCACCATGACAAGGGCCGCCGAACCGAGCCCCATCCACACGACATAGACCAGCGTGCCGCGCTCGACGGGCTCTTCCGGCGCAGGCGAGCGCCGCAACAGGCCCGAAATCGCCAGCACCAGGAGAAAGCCGCAGAGCCCGGCCATCTGGACGCCGATATAGTAGAGGCGGGAGCGGTGGGCCAGAACCCATTCATCGCGGCCGGCGACATAGGTCAGCGGCAGGAAATCGATGCGGTAGAGCTGGACGGCCAGCGGCGCGGCGACGGCAATGAAAACCGCAAGCCCGAGCCACGGCCAGGGCGTGGCGAGCCGACTGCGTGCCCGTGTGTCCGACAACAGCCAGATCGCGCCGAAGAGCAACAGCAGCCCGGTGGAAAACTTGGCATAGAGCCCGACACCCGACGCCAATCCGAGCGCCAGCCACCAGCCCGGCCCGCCACCACGACTTCCACGCCACAGCAGCCAGCAGATAGCGGCCCAGAAGGGCATCTGCGCATAGTCATGATTGAATTGCGGGGTGGGCCAGCCGAAGAAATAGAGCGACGGCATCAAAAGCACGGCGGCCAGCGCGCGGGTTCTCCCGAGCATGTCGCGGGCCAGCAGGTAGACGATGATGAAGGTCGCCGAGACGACGAGCTGGGCAAGCAGATATTGCGGCCAGCGGAACGATCCGGTCAGAAGATGGCTGGTCTCGAGCAGCCAACCAGGAAGCTGCGGATGCTTGTAGGTCAACAGCACCCATTCGCGGCCCCACATGAAGCCCTCGACGACATCGCCGGGCGGGGCGGCGTCGACAAGCGCCGGCACCACGGTCCAGCACAGGATCTGCGTCAGGCATAACAGTGCCAGAACAGCCTCCGGATATCGGGTCAGATGCGACCAGATCGCCGACCGGCGCCAGTCGCCTGGAACAGAGCTGCCGACCGGCAGCCAGCCGTTCATGGGTTCATCGATTCGCGTCATGCGGTGGATAAATCACACCGGACGGTTTTTCGAACAGCCCAGAACTCAAAGCTTACAAAAATGTATACTTGGGCGACCATTGCAAAACCAAGATTGAGGCAGAATTTCACCTCACGATGCTGCCTCTCCCCTCACATGCAAGCAAGACGACAATGAAAAGCGCCCTGCGACACTTCGAACGTGCCGGGCAGGCGCATTGGTCGTGATCGGGGCAGGCGTCGTTAGGCCTGACCAGATCCTCGCCACCCCCACCAACAAGCATCCAGGATTCAAAATGCGCCATCACCATGCCGTTATCCACTACCGTGCGCTAGACTTCTGGATGGCGCGCGCGGCCGTTCTGGTCATCATCTGCCTGCAGCTTCTGGTCATCAACAACCTCTCATTCGGGCCGCGCTGGCTGGCGCCGGCGCTGGAGGCCGCCCTGCTGCTGCCCTTGTCGGTGGCCACGGCCTGGACACAGGCCGCCACCCGAAAGGCGGTCGAGGATCACGAGTGGCATGCGATCGGCCAGTTTCGCATCATGATCCGCAGAACCGCTTTGACAATGACCGCCATCATCAGCGTCATGAATTGCGGTTCGCTGGTCTTGCTGGTGCGCGCCTTGCTGGAGGGCCATGCCGGCAACAGCGGCACGACACTGCTGATCGACGCGCTCAACATCTGGGTCACCAACGTCATCGTCTTTGCCTTGTGGTTCTGGAGCACCGACCGTGGCGGGCCGCCGACCTGCGGCCTCGTCAAGCTCGCGCAGGCCGATTTCCTGTTCGCGCAGATGACCCTGAACGATCGTGAGCTTCGCGATTGGCTGCCCGGCTTCGTCGACTATTTCTTCCTCGCCTTCACCAATGCAACAGCGTTTTCGCCCACCGATACCTTGCCACTCTCCCAACGCGCCAAGCTGCTGATGATGGCCGAGGCCATGATATCGCTGCTGACCATCGCGCTGGTCGCGGCGCGCGCGGTCAACATCCTGGCTTGAGACTTGCCAAGCCGGATCATTGAGGCAAAGCTCGCTGGGGCGGAACTTTGGGCGCGGGGGCCAGGTGGAAACGGATGTTGCTATCGTCGGCGCCGGCATTGCCGGGCTGTACGCAGCCTGGCGGCTTGCCATGGCGGGCGGCAAACGGATTCATCTGTTCGAGGCCTCGGACCGGCTTGGCGGCCGGATCCATACGCTCCACCCCGCGCCCGGCCTGACGGTCGAGCTTGGCGCGCAATCGATCCGCGACGACCATGGTCTGCTGTTGCGGTTGCTGCGGCATCTGGACGTAGCCACCACTGGTGTTCAGAACGAAAGCCAAGGGCTGGTGCACCTGCGGGGCCGAACCCGATCGCTTGGCGAAATCCGCAAGGCGCGCTGGCGGCGCCCCTTCGCCTATGACGTCGCCGTCGGCCTTCAGCGTGGCGGCCCTGCCCGGCTGCTGCAAACGGCACGGCAAAGGTCCGCAAACGTGAAAGCACCCGCCATGGCCCTCGGCCAGCGCCTGTCGCAATTGCTGAGCGCCGAGGAGATGGCCTATCTGTTGGATCGTTCCGGCTACGGCTTCTGGACAGCACCCGTCGACGCCGAGGCCGTGCTGCACTGGGCGGCGCAAAATCTCTTCCGGGGCGGACACCAACTGTTCGAGCTTCCCGGCGGAATGTCCGGCCTGGTCGACGCACTGGCGGTGGCGGTCCGCGGCCTGGGCGTGGAGATTATCACCGGCTGCCGTCTGGTCGGCTTGGACCATGACGTCGGCGGCATGGTGACGCTTGGCTTCGGACCCGGCCGGCAGGCGGTTCGCGCCCACAAGGTGATCCTGGCACTTCCCAAAGCGGCCATCCTTGAGATCGACGGCTTCAACCAGATCGGCACTGTCCGGACACTGCTTGGCGCTGTCGACGCCTGGCCTGTCGTGACTTCAGCCATTCTCTATCCTGACTGCTGGTGGACGCCGATCGGGTTCCGCTCTTCTGTCGCAGTGACCGATCTGCCGCTTGGTGTGGTCAGGCATTTCGGCGCCGAGGGCTGGCGAAACCACCAGGGCATGGGCGCGCTTGCCATGTTTGCCGACGGCGCACGCGGCGCCTTCTGGCGCGAGACCTTCGCGCCCCTGCCAAACGGCGAGTGGCTGGCACCCGGCCATCTCGCCGCGGCGAAAATCCAGCGCATGGTAGCAGTGATGTATGGGCAGAAACTCGGTCGCGAGTCGCCCGCCCCGGTGAAGGTGATGATCCGCGACTGGATGGCCGCGCCATTTGGCGGCGCTTTCCACCTGTGGGCGGCGAGCAGCAAGCCGGACGAGGCAGCGAAGCTGGCCCTGCAGCCGGTCGCTGACACGCCGATCCATATCTGCGGCGAGGCATGGTCGTCCAGGCAGGCGTGGATAGAGGGCGCGCTGGAAACGGCGGAAAGCGTGCTCTGTCGCCATTTTCAGCTGCCGGCGTTTCTCGACCAGCCCACGCCGTAGGCAATGCCGGCCGTCACGCCGGTGCCGAAACGCAAAAATAGCCCGCCCCGGCGAACCGGAGCGGGCTATGACGAAAGTGTCTCGGGAATTCTATCAAGCAGTCGCTAGCAAACAACACCAACCGGCGCCAATAGCTACTCGTCTGGCACCGACTTGAACCGCCTCACGACAAACTCGAACAGCATGTCCGAAATCCACATGGCGCAGACGCCGATCAGGAAGGCGGCGGCCAGCGTGGTGGTGTCGTCAGCCGGGTCAGGCATCGGCAGGCCGGTTATCCTGGCGTAGGACACCGCCGGCAGCGTCAAATAGGCCGCGGCAAGCGCGCCGCAGATCGGCGAGGCCACCATTTCGCGCAACTTGTAGCGATGCCGCGACAGCGCACGCAGAACGCCGCCGGCAAGGCCGGCGGCGACAACCGGCCCCTTGATACCGAGCAGGTCGAAAAGATCGTGCATCACGGCCTCCATCCACAAAGCGTCTGGCCCTTTTCGTTGTGCGCCAGGATCGCAGCCACCGACGCATCGGAAAGGGTCGCAACCTCTGCCTTTGTCGGCCGGATGGGATGCCCGGCTGCGCAGAACGACCCGCCTGATGTGGTGCAGCCGGCCAGCGTGAGCGAGAGCGCTATGATTTTGACCATCTGGCCAGCCTCCCCCGGTTGTCGTCCGGCGTCCGGCCGGCGACGGCGTCGTCGATCTTCTGGGCTTCGGTCACAGCAGCAGCATCTTTCACAGCCTGCTTGTCCCGCTCTCGTTTTGCGCCTCGCAGATTGCCCCACCCCGCCGCAACGACGGTGGCGATGGCACCAAGAGCCGCGATGGCTATCCCTGCATGCTCGAGCAGAAAGGCGATGAGCGCGGTCATAGATGCCTCACTATGATGCAAACGGACATACCAATCGAAAAGCCGATGCAATATGGCTTGACCACTTCAAGCCAAGCGACGACGAGTTGTTGGAGACCTTCCATCTTACTTCTCCTCTGCCGGCGGCGGCGGCGCGACCATGCCGCGCGGGCCGTCGCGAACGGCGTTGATGATGATCTTGGCGAGGGCGACAGCGCCGCTGATCTGAAGCGCGGTGCGGTCGCTGACCCCGAACAGCGTCCAGTCGAAGCCGGCCAGGGCGCCGCCGCAGATGATCGCGATCAGCGTGTTGAGAAGATTGTGCAACGCGTTGGTGTTGAACCATGCCATCAGAAGAGGCTCCCGAAAAACCCGGTGAAGTGATGCCAGAAGGCTGCGAGCGCTCCGGCCATGAGAACGAGGATGCCGGCCGCGGCAGCCGTCGTGCCGCCGGATGGCGGTGCCGGCGGCATGGGCTGGACCGCCGGCGCCCCACCAGAAGGCGTTTCGACCTTGGGCGGCGCCGGGACAGGCGCCGGCGTGGCCACCGATGCCACCGGTCGTTGCGCCGACATCAGCAAGGCCTGAACCCGCACCGACCTGACGCGATCGGACCAGCCTCGGCCAAAGGTTTTCCATGTCGGCAACCGTTGGAGAAACGCCAGCCGCGCATCGCAAAGCGCATCGATGACGATGCCGGCCTGCCTTGCCTTGACCTCGGCAAGGGTCGCCGGTCCGATCCGGCCATCCCGGGCAACGCCCACGGCCGCCTGCAAATAGTTCGCCGCTCGGCCAGGCCCGCTGTTCACCGCGAAATCGAACACGGCATAGTCGACACCATCGGGCAGCTCGGCGCCGAGCACTGCGTCCCAGTAGAATCGGCGGTAGATCGCGGCGATCTGCGCGTCGCTGATCCCGCGCAGATCCGCCTTTGTCGCGTCAGCCTTCACATAGCGACGGAAATTGGCAAGCGTCACCCCCTTCATGGTGGCGCCGCCGGGATCGGCCGGATTGTCCGACCACCCGCCTTCCGATTTGAGAACAAGCGCAAGCGCCCGCGCGAAATTGCGGTCCATGGTGATGGTTCCTTTGAAAATTGTTCGGAAGGGCCGATGGGGAATTGCACGGTCGAGATGCGCGCAAAACCGCGCGCGCGATACATCAGTCGATGCGCAGAGCCATGCTCATGCGATGATCAAGGCTAGGCAGAAGACTGCGCGAGAACCGAGCACGCCGTGGATGAGTTAAGCGCCTTGCCAGCGGCTGGACGAGCGAGTTTCAGTACGCGGATCGGTGTGCCGAAAAAAACGGCGCGGCGCGGTTATACGAGCATACAGCGTCACGAGCACCACCGGGAGCAAAAGCATGGGCATCATGGCGACCCGGTTATAGTAAGGTAGTCCGCTCGCCAGCATGTAGATAACGGTCATGAGGATACAATATTTTCCCAAGCGCTCATCCGACTTCTTTGCCGCCCTCTTGATCAAAAAGATACTGGCGACGCACTGGGCTAGCGAATAGGCAAAAAACAAAGACTTAAACCCTACTCGATAATTCATAAACATGTCTGAAGAGTACTTAGTGTATAAACCGGCCTGCGCCAAAATCGGGGTTATTATTATATTGGAAATACCAGATATGAAATTTGTAATGTAACCCACAAAAATTAAAGCAACTACACCAACTATCAATTTTCCAGAGCGAGGAAGAAAACCTGCCAATACATAGATCGAAACAAATAGAGAAGCGCTGTAGTGGCTAAAGATTGCCAAAGCAGCAAATAATATTGCTCGATATTTCTTGCCGCCATTGAACGCTAGGAAGAACGCGAGAATGAAGATAAGCGAAAACCCTTGACGCAACGTGTTTTGGCCCAGTTGCTCGAACCATGGCAGCATGATCAGGCCGACAGTCGATATCGCACCAAGCACTACGCTATCGCTTTGTCTGACCGAGTAAAGATAGTAGACCGAAACCATGACCATGCTGTTGGCTAGCATGCTGTCAGAGATCGAAAACCCCAGGTTGGCGTATATCCAATGCATGGCGATGAACACGGGCTCGTGCGCCACAGCCGTCATATAGACTAGGAACGTTGCCCTGGTCGCATAGGCGAAATCTCTCGAGTAGGCGACGATATCACCTTCCAAAGCATACGAGACATAATTCGCATAGTCGGTTCGAGAAGCCGCGAAGATGAGCACCGGGGCTAGAAAGAACAACGTGGGGAGCCAGAGTTGGCGAATGGGCCGCATTCGAACGCCTCTTTGATTCTTGGCGACATGTGCAATAGCACCTTCATTATTGTCATGCGAAACGCAAATGCTGACGCTCTCCAATAAAGTTGCCGACTGGCGCCACGTGGGCTCACTAGACATGGTCCTCATTTTTCGTGGTGAGCGCGACTCACGCTGCCCGCTGATCAACGTTAAAAGCACCTCCGATGCTGTCCCGATAGGGGCTCAAAACTCAATGAACTCAACTGTCACGCCAAGCCCCGTCAGAGCCCTGCCTGTACCGGCTGAGTTCGAGTTGACGAATATGATGTCGCCCGGCTCCAGGTCAGCGCCAGCCGAGTTGGCAGTAACAGCGCCGTCGCGCATGACGAACGCAGTCAGCCCTGTTGCGCTGGTATCAATGGTCGACACGTTTGCCGAAGCACCTGCCCGGAGGCGTCGCAAGATCAGGTTCCGGTAATTGGCCGCATCAGCGGTCGCATCGGCAGTCACTTGGTAGCTGGCTCGAACAATCCGGCCACGGCGACGCGCTACGAACATGCTCTTGTTTATCAACCCGGTTGCAGTGTAATCGCCAAGTTGAGCGGCGATGCTTTCGCCGAATATATACTTCTGCGCGTCACCTTGTAGTGTAACCGTTCCCCTAACATGATTGTTTTTCCCCCATCTAAGAGAATACGGATAAAGCAGATATTCCCACTTCACCGCGCCGCCAAATGGCCGCCAAACTACAGTGCCATCGGCGATCCGATGATCCGTCCCAGCCGGACCACCTGCAACCGCCGAAGTGCCTGCCGTCATACAGATGAAATACGCGCCATCGTTCGATCGCACTGCATCCACAGCGTAAACCGTCGACGCCGCCCACACGGCAATCGATGCCGAGCCGTCATCTGTGACAGAAAGCGCCGTTCCGGTTGGCCCGCCGCTGCTGGCTGATTTCCCCTCCGCTGTCGCGCGATAGAAATTCCCGCCATTGGTAACAATAGCGTTGCGCTTGTAGATCGTGTCACCAGCCCAGGCCGCTACGGCGGTGCTGTCGCCATTCAGCACCACATTACCGCCGATATCGCACTCGTCAACGGAAGCGCGCCCGGCGCGAGTGGCGAGCCCCGTGATTGTTAGATCCGTAAGTGTGCCACCAAGCGTGTTGTTCCCCCGCGTGATCAGCCGACGAACCTTTGCCTGTGAAGGTGCCGAAATATTCAGGCCGCCTTTGTCAGATGCCTCGATGCGCAGTCCGTCGATATCGACGTCGAGATCAGACCAACCGATCTGATCGGCATTCGACGCGGCCGAAATACAGTTCACGGCGTGGTTGAAGCCGCATTGCGCCCGGTAGGAGGTAATGTCTTTGAGCTTAAGGCTGAGCGCCTCGCGAATATCGAAGTAGCCGTGATCGTCGAGCACAATGTTCTGCAGGGTAATGTCCTGCACCGGGGCCGCTCCGGCATGATTCCCTGCCGACCAATCCCACCCGATGTAGAAAGCCGGAATGGCCGCTGAGCCGACCGCCGAGCCGGAGATATTTGATAAAAGGATGCGTTTCCCGACCTGGAAATTCCTGACAATCGTGCCTGCGACATATTCCGCAAAGGTATCGGGCGTCGTCGTCTTGTAGTTTACGGTGACGATGTTTCCGGTGTTGTTGACTGAAAAATCGCCGATCGAAGCGTCGACTTGGTCGTTGACGTCGATGCACTGGTTCACGCGCGAGGTCGACTTGAACACTCCATTGCGGATGACGACACGTTGGCTGGCGCCGTCAAGATCGATCGCTTCCGAGAAATCTTCGAAAAGGAAATTCGTCATCACGAAGCCGTCGACATAGCGAACATTGAAGCCGCCCGTCACCTTCTGGTGACGATGTCCATCGACCTGCACATTCTTGCTGTTCTGGATGTGGGCGTAGTAGCCACGCCGGCTGCCGCTGGAACCACCCTTGGTATCAAGAAACCTCAGTCCGTCGACGCCGACCGCATAGACAAAGCGCTGGTTGCCGTTCGTGGCATCGGTATTATTTTCAGGATCGAAGGTAACACCATCAAACGTGATGTTCTTCCGGGTGCCGACGGTCATGTTCTTGTCAGTCGAGAAGACCGGCTGGACATCCGCCGCGATAACACTGGCCCGGCTCACGCCGTGCAACACCGCCTCATGGCCACTGAAAGTAACGTTGTCCGCAGTCAGCGCAACCGCACGATAGACATTCACCGAAGGGAAATTGCCGAAGGTGAAAGGCGAGACCGAACCTGGCACCATTTTGTAAGAACCGGCTGGCAGCCTGACCCCGCCCAGCGCCAGGTCGTGCGCCGCCTGCACGGCTGGCGCATCGTCATTGTAGTTATTCTTGCGAGCGCCTTTCTGTGAAGCAAGAGGCGTGTCTGCCAACGAATACCCCGCCAGCGTCGCGCCATCGCTCAGCGTAATCACCAGATCCCCAGCCGTGGTCCCGTTCTTCCGATAAACCGCGCCGCTGCCCGACACCTGATAGCTGTCGTAGAATGCGGTGCGTATGTCGGGGCGATGGCTGGCGAGAACGCCTGGGCGGCAGCAAGCGTGGCGAATTGCGGATCGATCACCGTTGTCATGGCCTCGGCCGCGACATTGGCCGCGGCCTGGGCCTGGTCGATGATGTCTTGCGTGGCGTCCCGGATATCCCCGACGATGTCGTCGGACTGGTAGAAGCTGAGGAGGATGTCGCTGGTTCCAACGACAGGGTTCAGCGTCTGGAATGCAAAGACAAAGTCGGCCGAGACGGCGCCCTGCTGGACATGCACCGTCGTCCCCTTCTGCATGGTTCGCCCGCTGCGGGCGTCGGCGGCGCGGGACCATCGGCCTTGGCTCGCCGTGTAAATGCCGTTCTGCGTCGGGTTGGCCTGGTCCTTGACCAGCACGCGGTCACCCACCTCCGTCGCCACCCCGTCAATGGTCTGGAGGCCGGAGAGCGCAATGCTGGTGGTTGTCGCCAGGCGAACAGGTTCGCGCTCGCCGGTCAGAAGACGAACGGCGGCGGCTGAAGATCGGGCCATGCTGGCTTGCTCCATGAAAAGGCCCCGCGAAAGCGAAGCTGAAAGAGATTTTGGTCTTGAGATGCAGGGAGCCCGTCCCTCGGGCCTGCCGATCAGCCGGCAGGCGGCGTCGAACCTCTCCGGAAAATCAAACCTCCTGAAGCCGCACAACTGCGTTCCAGCCATAGGTCTTTGCCGTGACGCCGGTAACGGTCACCTCAATTCCGGAAGCTCCGGCGGCGACGGACGCGTCGAGCGATGCGGCGTCGGTTGCATATTCGCCGATCACCGTTTTGGTGATCGCACCTTCGACCGCCAGGGTTCCGCCCGTGTTGCGGATCACGCCGGCGAACACATAGCCGGCGCTGGTCGACGATGAGCCATCCGTGCGGCGAGCGGCGACATCGACGGTGAATTTGGCGCCTTGCCCTGGCCTGATCGGAACAAAGCTGTTTCCGGCTTCGAAGACCATGAGAACGGGCGTTGCGTCCAGCGTCGATTTATAGCCCTTGAAAAGGTCGCCGCCGCGGTTTCCTTCAACCAGCGCGATGTGCGATCCGTCATCGGTTGGCTTGCCCGTCGCCGTGCCGGAGTAGATGTTGTCCCGCACCTCGACGCTGGGCGAGGATCCGCTGACTTTCACGTCGTTGACGACGCTGCCGGTCGTCGCCTTGAAAAGGCCACCCGTCGCCCTCTGCCGTTCGCTCGATAGTGTCGACAGGGCGACATAGGACGATCGCGCATCCGCAATGCTGGCATGGGTTTGCGACATGTCGCCGTTCAATCGAACGCCAATGGACGCAGCCGCGCCGCCCATGTCGACAAGCGTGTCGGCCGACACGTTGGTTTCATCCGCCGCGCTGAAGACGCCGTAGGCATTGGCCTGGGTGAACCCAAAGATGCGGCCGGCGCCAATCCTGACGCCGCGTGAAATCTGTTGCCCGGCCGGGGTTTCGATATAGATGCCCTGATGCGTCGCCTGGATGTCGAAGGACAGCAGGCGAAGATCTTCGATATGATGGCCGGTGCCGGCGCGAATGCCCTGCTGGACGCCTTCGGTCACCAGGCTGCGCACTTCGACATCCTTGGCTCCTCGCAGCACCAGACCGTAGAGGCCATCCCTGGACTTGGCGCTGATGCGAAGGCGTTTGTACTTCAACACCGACCCGGCGGGCACAACGCTGCGGGTAAAGGCGACGGCGGCGCCAAGCTGAACGCCGCCAAGCTGCGTCCAGTCGATATCCACCTCGATATCGCTCACCGGCCAGTCGTCGTCGCTCTCCGCATCGAAACCATTCAAATAGGCGCTCACGCGAGCACGGCGGACAAATACGTGACTTGTGCCGGAAACATCATCGTTGATCGTAACGATGTTGCGCGCTGCGTCGCCCCTGGCGTCGTCGATGTAGACCCAGCTGGAATCGGCAATGCGGTAGTGGTCGCCTTGCGTACCGGTGATCGTGCCATGCTCGATCGTGGCGCCGGAAATGCCGCTGATGTTGAAGACGCCAAAGCCGTTCGCAGCCGCGACGTGATCCCAGGCGCCGTTGACCTTTGGCGCGATGATGCGGTTATCGCCCTTCAGGTTGAAAAGGTGCGTGGCGTCCTCGGTGCGCTGCAAAAGCGCTTTGTCGTCGAACTCGACCGTCAGCCCCTGCGGAATGTCGATATTGCCGGCCAGCGAGAATATGCCGGCCGGAATGATCAGCCTGCCCTGCCCGGCGGCAGTAATGGCGTTGACGATCGCGGTCCTGTTGTTGCCGGCTGCCGTGTCGGCGCCCGCCGCGCGAATGTTGATCTCCTTCGATCTCGGTGCGTTGATGATGTCGAAGCCGGCTCTCGCTCCACCTTGCAGCGTGATCGCCAGACCGCCCCCACCGGCCAAGGTGGTGCCATTCTTCCTGTAGAGGGCTTGGCCGTCGCCGACCTGCGAATAGCCGGCAGTCCTGATATAATCCGGCGCAATTGCCGGTGAGTATGCCTCGGCCGTCGCCTTGGTCGCGAATTGCGGATCGAGCACGGTTGTCATAGCGCCCGTCGCCACATCCGCGGCCGCCTGGGCCTGGTCGATGATGCCTTGCGCGGCTGCCTGGATGTCCCCGACGGTATCGTCGGACTGGTAGAACGACAGCACGATGTCGTCGGCACCGATCACGGGGTTCAACGTCTGGAAGGCAAAGACGAAATCCGCCGAAACCGTGCCCTCCTGGACATGCACCGTCGTCCCCTTCTGCATCGTGCGTCCCGCTCGCGCATCGGCGGCGCGGTACCAGTAGCCTTCCGAGGCCGTATAGATGCCGTTCAGCCTGGCATCCGCCTGGTCCTTGACCAGCACCCGGTCGCCGGTCGCGGTCTGGAGGCCGTCGACCACCTTGAGGCCCTCGATCCAGGCAACGCCGTCGATGACGATCGTCTCCAGGTTCACCGTCGTCGCCAGGCGCACGGGTTCGCGCTCGCCGGTCAACAGGCGAACGGCGGCGGTTGCGGGTCGGGCCATGAGGCTTGCTCCATGAAAAAAGCCCCGCGAAGGCAAGGCTGTGAAAATTGCGGTTCAATTACAGGTCGGCCGGCCCTGCCGACCCCTCGTACAGCAACTCGGTAGCCGCCCGGCCTCAGCCCTACTCACGATGCTCGCGCGGGTACGTGCGGCAGATCAGTGCGGAAGCAACGGCAGAATCTTTTCGTCGAGGAATTTGAGCCGACTTGCCAGCATCTCGGCGTTGGCAGGATTCGCGTCGACATTGACTGGTATCAATTTCGCTACGGATTTTCCGTGGCGCGCGGCGTCAACCCAGACTTCAAGGGCGCCGATATACCCATCCAACGCTTCAAATGGGGTCTTTCCGTCGTCGGCTGGCAGATACGTCGGCGGCACATCACCGACGATCACCCATGGCCATGGGTTCATATCTACTCGGTTGGTCTCTATCTCGAAAAGGAAAATGTAAATTATCCCTTCCGCGCTGTAACCAAGATATTCGCACTTGATATCTGATACCCAAGTATAGAATTCGAGGTATTGGCGCGCTTCGATCCGGGCGGAATCAAGCTCATCGTCGCCTGTGCTGACATCGGCCGGAGGCAGACGTGTGACGCTGCTTAAGTCGGGTTTGGCAGTATTCTCCTGATTAACTCCCTTGCCATCTTTGTATAGCCCAGCGTCTGTGGTCTCCGGCATCCCGATGCCGCTTTATATGATCGGCCCTCGCGCGAGGCCGAATGTTTGATCCGTCCCTCCCCGTTTGCTGTGTGTTGAGGAGCGGTCCGTGCAGCGGACGAAAGCCAATTGCTTGGCTTTCGAACGACGAACCTCCGGCGGGACAGAGAGGGGCGCCGTAGAAGGCCAGCCATCACCGCAATTCCATCAGAGAAGAACGCTCAATTCGCGAAGTTGTTGTCCACGAACATCTCAGCAAATTGCTGGGGCGTAAGCGTTACATTATTGACACGGGCGATTTCGAGATTCTTTGCCCACATATCCCGGATTGCTGCCGGCATTTCCTCGGGCATGTGCATGGCCTGGGCAATTGCGTCATGCCATTGCCCATCGCCGCCATAGATAGATTGCAGTTTGGGGGCCATCTTTTTCAAGCCATCCTCCGACTCTTGAGAAAGTTCTCCGATGGCCCAGAGCACATAAAGCTCCAGCAGCCTAAGCAGCGGCTGTCCATCATAACGTGGGTTAGTCGCCATTTTTCCCCTCACGCATCATTGGTGGCGTATTCGATAAGTCTTTGGCAGATAGCCGACAGGCTGGGCTTCTCCTTCAGCGACGCGACCCATGCTTCGGTGAATTCGATCGCGATGAATATTTCGATGAAATATGTAAGCCCCGCTTTGGCTGCCGCCTTCGGAGGCACCGTGCTATCGTCGGGTGCGGTCGCAACCATTGCATGGGAATCTTCAGTCCAAGGTTCCGCCACATAAATCGTGTCATCCTCGTCAAAATCTGAGAGCCTGCCAACGATGTCCAATAACTTGATTACTTTCCCCATAAAGAAAATCCTCCTCGACGATTCGGGTGCAATGTCTTCTGAAAGATAGTCCCAGGATCATGCTGCGATCTAGGGACAAGTTGCATCACACCGGCTTTTGCGTCGTGGTGCCAAGTGTAGCCGGGGGGGCGCTCTTCGGGGAACGAGCCCCCTCTTTGTCCGTTGAAGGTTAATTCCCGCATCTTGCAGAACTTTCGCAAAACCCGGCTCTCTTTCCATTAGCACCAGCAGGGGCTTCGTTGGCCGCCTGGAAATGGCGTGGGCGCGAAACGTTCGGATATAACGCAGAATCTAGCCTTGTCTCGAACACCACACTATAGAACTGGCCGGTCGGTCCTCGACTGGCGCCGTCGCCTGCTTCTTCTGTCAGCAGTTCGGACCCGGGTGTAGGAATATGGTGACAGTGCACTATTTTCCATGTGGCAGTCCGGAGTTCCACTCCAATCACCTGGGTGTAACCTCTAAAAATGCACTGTCACCGTAATTCACCGTAATTCGGATCATTGCGATCAGAGCCGAGGCAATGCCCTCTTGCCGCTGAGCATTACAACCCAAGTCGCTGCCGTTGGCTTGCTGTTGCGAACCACTTCATTTTCGCAGCAACGGAAGAACATTTTTCCGGAGGAAATTGAGGCGGCCACCCAACCTTTCAGCATATTCAGGAGTGGCCGGCACGTTGACTGGAATAATGTCCTCAACCGACTTTCCTTCCCGCGCGGCTTCGACCCACTCCTCCATGGCGCCAATATAGCCGTCCAGTGCCACATAGGGCGTCTTGGCGTAGTGGCAGCTAATATAGGCCGACGGTACGTCGCCAACGATGACCCATGTCCATGACGGCACATTCGGCTCGGCGGGTATAAACTCGAAGAGAAATACATATATGACGCCGTCAAGACGGTATCCTAGGTATTCACCCTTGATAGCTGATATCCAGCTGTGAGATTCAAGATATGCACGAGCTCGACGACGGTCACGCTTGAATTCTACGCTACCACGCGAATTTTCGGGCGGCAGAGGCTTTACTTTGCTCAGATCGGGATCGGCATCCACGCTTGTTGCCACGGCTTTAACCTTCTGTTTCCTCTGCTCCAACTACCCCATATCTTAAAGTTATCTTGTTCCTTTTGATGCTCGATGTGGTCTTTTTTACTCAGAAGCTCATAGCTCCACACGTCGGCTGTCCGGCCTGCTGAACGTAGACACTTGTGATAGAGATCCATATTCCAGCCTGTATCGGGATCTCTAGGCAAGTCCTTACCTCACTCCAGTATACCCAATCTAAAATGGAATAAAATGAATATACATGCGTCTTGAACACCTACAATACTGAACTGGCAATCCGTCGCTTCTGTGTTGCAATCACCCACAGGCCATAGGGAGCGGCTACAGCATGGGACGACAGACCTAGCTCAGCTCCATTTCTGGAGGTTCGGGAGGCTTTTTGCTCCGCCTCCATGGCGAGCTTTTTGTATCGCGCCGAGCATGCCAGCCCAAAGGCAAATCTGCCAATTGCGCAACAGTTTCATCAAGTTCCACTATCTCGACCAAGCCCACTAAAATTAGATCATCTTGATCAATTTCAGCTTCATTTCCATAAAATTGCCACGACTCGTCATCGGCGTCATGTGATACGTACGCAATCCAACCCGAACTACTGAATATTTTCCGAGTCGACATAACCGCCAAATTTTTCGGATCTTCGAATTTCCATTCGCCCATAGTGGCACCTATTTGTTTGATTTTTCTATGTTCTCAAACCTAGCAATAAGCTGCAGATTTTTATAGCTATTTGAGCCAGGAGTTTTTGTTCTATCAGCAGGATTAACTGGATCTATATGATCGATATGAGCTTCATTTCTTGGAGGAGTAACACCCTTCTTGCTCTGCTTTCCTGGGATTATCTCTATTCCGCTCTTATCTGATCGCAAAACTCCACCGTTCATCCTCATATTTTCTTTATTAATGATCATTCTCTGCTTCTTCGTTGGCTCCTTGCCAGGCGCAACGTTGGGAGGATCTTCCAAATGCGCATACGGCCTTCTTATTTCGTCTGCCTTGCCAGTAGAGATCGGAATCTCTTCTTTATTGGCAGTTGGGACCGAGTCCGGCCCACTATCCGGGACGACATCGGGTTTAGCAATGCTGGCGCGCCCGGCGAGCCTTGCCACCACCTGGCTGCCAACGGCACTGAGCCCTTCGGCGAGAACATTGCCTCCAGCGCCCCAAAGCGCACCATTGGCAATCCCCCAGGGAATGCTGCCGCCTGTGTTGTAAGCGTATGCCCCGCCATAAGTGCCACCCGCCACGCCCCCTACGCCGGTTCGGGCGGCAAGGCCGGTCAAGCCGCCGCTCTCCGCCGCGCCGATGCCTGCCCGGCCCAGCAAGCCGAACAACCCCTTCGTCAGGCCATATCCTGACAGGCCGGCGCCGAGGGCCTCCGCCACCCAACCGGCCGAACCGGCCCGATCCTCGGCATCCTCCGTCGCGGCCTGTTCTTGATTGAGACGGTCCTCGTAGCTCTCGCCTGCCCCTGAAGGGGCGAACCCCGCGACGAGCGCGTCCGCACCTCCGGCGGTCGCGCCCTTGGCCGTGATCCGACCGATATCCCCGAATGCCGTGCCGAGTTGTTGCAGCGTCGACATGGTGCTGTACTGGGCTTGGGCCGGGTGTTCCCCAATCCAAGCCAAGCCTGCCCTGAGCGCCGCAAGCTGGGCTTCCAACAACTCTGGCGTCATGTTCGGATCTTGGGCGGCCCTCGCCCGCCATTGGGCTTCCGCCGCCATAGAAAACTGTTCGGCCGTCGCTTTGCGCGCACCCGGGTCGCGGATCGCTAGGACAATCGAACTCGCCCTCGCAAAACGCCTGTTGAACGGTACGCTTGGGTCGATGTATTGCGCGGCTTCATGATCTGCGACAGCCCACGGCAATGGCAGTTTTCTATCGAAACCCATTTCCTGTTGGGCGGCGGTGACCCAAGTGACTGCAGCCTGGAAATCTTCAGGTGTTGTGACCTTGCTCCAGTCCGGAGCTCGGCCCGGCAACAATTGGCCGACGTAACTGGCAGGATCGGCGTCCCTCGCAGCCATGATCAACAGGGCGGCACCGGCTCTTACATCGTATCGTTCGCGCTCTTCCGGTGCGCCGTTAGGCCCAGGTTCGAAATCCCGAAGCTCCGCATGTATCGCTTGGTTCGGCGCCCGATACATGTCGTTAAAGGCCTTGGCGACGCCCGCCGTTATCCTGAAATTCTCGAAATGCTTCGGACCCTCTTCCGCGCCATAGATATTGACGAAATCCTGTGCGGTCGGTTTCTCCTCGGGATATTCGCCCGTCGCGGCGATGACAGCCGGGGCATTCTGCTCAGCGAGTTGCACCTTCGCGCGGGCGTCGACCAATCGTGCTGCGGTCGCGGTGTTGGCCTGTTCCCTTAACGCCGCGAGATCGCTGGGCTTCAGGTAGGTGATGGCGTCGAGGGAAATGGAGGTCTTGTCATCCGGCTGCGTCGCGCTGCTTCCGTCAGATGCCTGCGCACTATCTTCGACCGGCATCATCTTGCCAGCACCATTTGCCGCAGCTGAATCTGAGCTGCCCGAGGCACTGGAGCCACCAACCGCCTCTGCCGTGTCGTCCTTCGTCCGGCTTCCAGCCTGCGCCGCACCCAGCATCTCGGCCGCCCGCTTCGGATCCTGGGCAATCATCGCCTGGACCAGCGCCTTTGCCGTGTTGGTGCGCCAGGCGGCTTCCGCCGCTTGCCGGGCAAGCGGGTTGCCGATCTTGGCGATCAGGTCATACCCGCTCTGCCTGATCGCTTCGAAGTTCGCGGTGTCGTTCGGGTCGCTTTGCGCGATGGAACTGGTGGAGATGTTGTCGACCTTGGTCCACTCGGCCAATTCATAGTCGTCGCGCTGCGCCTTCTGCCGCTGCGCCATGCGCAGCGCGCCAACCGCGCGCATCGCCTCCTTCTGCCTGGCGAAGTTGGCGCGCTGGCTCTCGGGGATACCAGGCAAGGCATCGTCGAACAGCGTGTCGAACAGGCCTGTTTTGACCACCCGGCCGTTGTACGGATCGACCTGGCCGTACATCGCCTCATGCAGGCCGCTGCCGTCGGGCGGCGCGTTCGCCGCCACCTGGTCTTCCGCCTGCGCGATCCGGCCGTTGAACCGGCGCCGTTCCAGCTCGGCGTCGAACGCCTCCTGCTGGTCCTTCATCTGCTGATAGCGCTCGGCAACAGCAGAAAGGTGTTCGCCCAAGCCTTGCATGGCGCCGCCGATCGGCGACCCCTGCGGATATTGCAGCGCGTTGCCGGTATCGAGCCGGCGCTGGCCAATGGAAAGGGGGATGATGTGGACCATTTCAGTAGAGCCCCGAATAGCCGCCGGCTATGGCCGCGCTCGCCCGAGGCGAAAATGCCGAACCGCCGAGGCTCACGGCCTTGGTCGGGTCGTAGATTTTGGAAAGCCCACCAACGAGCGCGCTGCCGGCGTTGAAGATCGACGCCGTCACGGCCTGCTTGCCGGAAAAGCGCGAGATGGCGGCCTGCGTGTTCAGGCTGTTCTGGCGAATCTGCGAGCCGTACAATATCGCGCCGAGGTCGAGCTGGCCCTGCCTGGCATTGGCGGCCAGCACTTCGGTCGGTGAACCTGATATGCCGACGCCCGAGGCACCGGCCTGGGCGCGCGCCTGGCTTTGCAGGAGATCCTGCTTGTGGCGCTCCTGGCTCTGCTCGAAGGCTGCCGACTGGGCTTCGGCCTGCGCCTGCTGCTCGTAGGCCTTGGCCTGGTAGTCGGCCATCTGCTTCGACTGCTGGCCTTCGACCAGCGCGCCGCCGGCCGAAAGAGCCGTGCCGACAAGGGCAAGTGTGCACATGGTTCAGCCTCGTTCGCCAAAGGACGTGTTTGCGGGAATGGATTTGCTTTTGATGCCGTCCACGGGAGCACCCAGCGCCGGGCGCGGGTCGAGCGCGCCGCCGGGGGTGAGGAACGACAGAAGCAGCCTGTCGGCCTGCAGCGCCGGCCGGCTGAGACGCGCTGGCGGGGCGGCCCGCGGCCCGGCCATGGCGGCGCGGCGCGTGGTGGTCAGGTTGACCTTCAGCTCGGCGACGCCGGCGGCGTCGAACAGGCCGTTGGCGGTGGCAATAGTGCGGGCGAGCGCATCGGCCTCGAACAGTTGCTGGCGCAACTGCTCGACCAGCCGGTGGACGCTGCGCCAGCGCTCGCCGAGGTTTGCTGCCCTGGCCTTGATCTCGTCGCCAAGCGCGGCGACGTCGGCCCGGGCTTCGCCAGCGGCGGCATCGGCGCGGCGCTTGCCGGCGACGTCGATGGTCTTTTCCAGCAGCGCGATTTGGTCGTTGCAATCGTCGAGGGCTGCACGCGCGGCGGCCAGGTCGCCATCGCCGAAGACCGCACGGTCCTCGGCCTCCGCCAGCTCGGCCCTGCGGGCGAGCGCATCGTTGAGGTCGGTGTCGAGCAAGGCGATAACGGCAGCGAATTCGGCAGCCGTCCGCGCCCTGCCGAGTTGCTCGGCATGGTGGGTCATTGGGGGGTCCTTTTGGATGGATTGTTATCTCCCCCCTCGAGGGGGAGATGGCCGGCAGGCCAGAGGGGGTCGGTTCGACCGGATGCGACCTCCTGCGGCGGATGAAGGTTGGCGTCCCGTCGTGCCGACCCCCTCTGTCGCCTTCGGCGACATCTCCCCCTCGAGGGGGGAGATCAGCCGCCTCTACGGCTCGGCGTCAAACACCGGCGTGAACGCCCTGATCGTGCAGGGCGTGGGATTGACGTGGCGGATCCTCACCCGGCCCTGCCCTTCCCAGCTGTCATCGATCGGCACCTCGACATTGCCGGTGAACAGCGTTGCCCGACCGTCGGGCGCCACGATCGAGGGCATGCGCACCGGCTCCCAGCGGCCGCGCATGAAGGACTGCACCTGGAGCCCTGACGTGTCGGTCTCAAGCAGCGACAGGATCACCTTCGCCACTTTCTTGCGGCGGCCGATGATGGAGCCGTCGCGGCCGCCGACATCGAGTTCCAGCGTGTCGGCGCCCGCCGCATAGGGCAGGCCGAGCTGCCATTTGGCTGCGGTCGAACCGCCCGGCAGCGTCACGGTGCCGCCGCCGCTGACGGTCAGCCCGCGATAGACTTTTCCGTCGGCCAGTACATCGACGGATTGGCCGGCGAGATGCATGGCGCCGCCCACCGTGGTGACGGCAAGGCCGGAGTAGCCCAGGCCGCAATCGACCTCGAAGGCGTCCGCGATGGCGCCATATTCGAACGGTGCGGTCTTGATCTCGATGTAGCGCTTCGTCACGCCGCCGATGGTACGCTTGACCACCAGCCAGAGATCGTCATTGCCGTCCTGGCCCGGCGTCACCGCAGCGCTTTCGACGACCGCCCAGCTGGATCCGCTGACGCTGCCACCGAGGCGATGCCGGTGCATGCCGCGCACCTCCTGGCTCGGCTGATGGGTGTAGCCGCCAAGCTCGCCATTCTCGAGCGGGAACCAAAGCAAGGGGTCGGGGTCGGTCTGGAAGGCCAGTTCGACCACGCCTTGTTTGGGAATATGCTCTGAGATCTGGCCGACATCGTCGGAAGCAAAACGGCTCTGCGCCGTCTGCGTCAGCTCTGCAATCGATTTGCGCGAGCGGGTGACATAGAGGAACGACTGGCCGGCATCGACCGGGCGGATGCGGGCGCAGCCGAAGGTGCGGGAGCGCCGGTTCTTGAACGAGGACGGCGTCAGCGCCTCGTCTATGCCCGAGCCCGACAGCGCGCGGATGCCGCCGCTGGTGCCGATCAGCAGCGCGCCGTCGCTGTCGGCGATCCACACGATGTCGTTGGCCTGGCCGCCGCCGGCCTGGACGAACTCCAGCGCGTCGTCGTCCTTCTCACCCAGCGCGAAATTGTCGAAGTCACCGGTGGCGGAGGCATAGACGGAGAATTTCCGGCTGAAGGCCAGCCGCTCTTCGTAGAGTGAGCCGCTCTCCACATACTTTCCAGGAACAAACGTACCGAGCCGCCAACGCGTGATCGGGTTCGTGTTTGGCAAGGCGTGACCATACAGCCTGATCTTGACGACAGTCGTGCTCGTGCGACTGGTGATCCTGGCCCAGCGCCAGATGCCATCGGCACCGAGAAGGCGAACGGTGCGACCGACATCCGAAGGCTGAAAGCCGGTATCGTCGTTTATGCCGACGATCGACGAGGCGGTGAGGTCGAACGGCGTCTGATCGAAAGCGGCGATATGCATGGCCAGTTCGGCGGAGACGCTGCCGACGGCATCGTCGCCACCGCCGCCGCTGAACACCAGTTGATGGTATTCGAACGCTGATTTGTTGGTGAAATCGTAGAAGCGGGTTTCGCCGTTTCCCCAGCCGAGTTCCCCGGTGCGCGTGTCCAGCGTCACCCAGTTGGTGCCATCGTTTGAGCCCTGCAATTCCCATGCGGTGAAGAAATCGTAATTGCCCGTTGCCACCCGCGACGTGGTGATCCAGTAGGCATCGACCACGCGTTGCGCACCGCCGGCGTTGCGATATCGGATGTAGCCATCGCCGCCGCTCGCGATTTCGATGTCCTGCGTCTTGTCGCGGTCGAACATCTGCCAGGCCGACGCGCTCCCGCTGCCTGTGGAGGCAGTGCCGGAGGGCGCCGAATTGCTGGTCATCCGCGGTGTGAGATGCCCGGTGTCGGATGGCGTCAGCGTCGTTGCCGTGTCATTGAGCGGATCATAGGGACCGTCGAGAAATTCGAAATCTTCGAGCGTCCATGTGGTGTGCGCGGTTCGCGTCAACACCTTGGGCTGGTAGTTCCGATGCGTGATCCACATCTGATCGGCCGACTGGACATAGGTGAGCTCGAACAGATCCGCCTCGAGATAGGGCGAGGCGACCTCCACCGTGCCGACGCGCGCGCCATAGGCATAGACGCGGATATACTGGTCGCCGAATTCGAGCGCGTAGGCCTGGTCGGCCGAGAAGATGAACGGGATCAGCCGCGTTGTCTTCGCGGAAATCTTTACCTCGCCGGCAAAATAGGTGCCGCCGCGCTTGCGGATGCCGCCATGCGGCAGGGTGACGAAGTTCTCGCATTTCGACAGCGCCGCCCGATAAAAATCGAGCGAAGCACGTGCATGCAGGCGCGGACTGATTTCGCCGCGGGTGAAAACGTCCTGGACCGGATAGAGCGTCGTCATCAGCGCGCAATCCTGTTGTCGCCGCGCTGGCTGGCCCAGGAGGCGGTGTAGAGCCGGCCGCCGCGCTGGATGGCGTTGGCGTTGAGCGCCGCGTCCAGCGCCCGGTCATAGGCCGAGCGGGCAATGTCGATCATGCCCGACTTGTGCGTCAGCGGATGCGCCACCTTGATGGCGAGTGCGGCCACCAACACCTCGGTGAACAGCGCGTCCCAATCGTTGGGGTCAGTGAGGTTGGCGACGTAGCGGAGGGTCAGCGGGCCGGACCGGTCGGAATAGATCAGCCCCGCCTCCTGCCGCCAGGAAATCGGCACACCGTCCGGTTCGCCATTGTGGGTCAGCGGCAGCGGCCGCAGGCAATCGGCCGGCAGTTCGTAGGCAAAGGTCAGGCCGCAATCGCCGCCGGTATCCGCGCCCGCCACCGTGGCGCGCAGGATGGCGAACACCCAGGCATATTTGGTCAGCTCCGCTTCCCGGGTGAGATCGAGATGCAGGTTCAAGAGCCGTGCCGCCTTGACGTCCTGATCGAGACTGTCGATCGGCGCCTCGTCGAGCACGGCCAGCGCCATGTTGGCGATATCCAGCGGGGTGATGGCCATGGCTCAGGCCTCCGTCCATGTGGATTGGGTCATGACTTTTCTCCGGACATGAAAAAAGCCGCTGCGAAGCGGCTTGGGAATTGGATGGCGATATTCAGAGATCGCGCTCTACGACGCCCCCCTCTGTCCTACCGGACATCTCCCCCACGCGGGGGGAGATCGGATGTTACTGCCGCTTCGCCAATCTCCGATGTTGCAGGAACAGCGCCAGCGCCTGAACTGCCAATCTCCCCACCCGTGGGGGAGATGTCCGGCAGGACAGAGGGGGGCGCGACGGAACGCTGTCAGTACGAGATAGGCGAAGGGCGAGGCTCGTCGCCCCCGCCCCTCGCCTCGGCCCGATCAGGCTTCGGTGGTCTTCAGCGCAATAAACGTCATCGCCTTGACGCTCGACGCGGTGCGGTCCCAGTTCGCCGCCAGCGCCAGCTCGGCATCGGTGGCGAATTCGCCGGCCGAGGAGGCGTCGAGGAAGCGGGTGCCGGGCACGTGCGGGACAAAGTGCCGGCGGCCGACCATTTCCGTGACGCCGCCGCCATGGCCCTGGCGCGGCTTGCGGTCGAACTCCAGCGGCCCGCCTTCGGTGTTGACCGGCAGCTCGTTCCACAGGATCGCCTTGTCCTTGAACATGAAGGCGGTATAGACACCGGCGGCCTGCGGAATGTCATCGTCGACGACGGCGCGCAGCCCCATGTAGTAGGGGATCAGCGGCCCGCCCTGCTCGGAGGACGGCACATAGTCGATGAGGTCGGCGAGCTTCAGCGCCTTCATCTGCTTGGAGTGCATCCAGATCGTCTTGAACTTGTCCGCGCGGTCGCCCATCAGATAGGCGGCCTCGATGATGTCGGTGTCGACGATCGAAGCGCCTGTCGTGCGCACCAGGTCGCCGCCGTCATTGGCGATGTTGTCGGCGACGACGCCTTTCAGGATGCCGAGCAAGGTCAGCTTGTTGGCGCGCTGCCAGTACTCGGTCTGCCGCTTGACGATCAGCTTCTGCGGATCGTCGCCCGCCAGGATCGAGGTCAGGTCCGGAACGCCCCACGCCTGGGCGCGGACATTGCGGGCGGCGACTTCGCGGCGCGAGCCGATCTTCTTCATCTCGATGGAATCGGCCGGGTCGTCATTGACCGGCTCGGACGGATCGTTGCCGAGATCCTTCCAGCCGGGCATGTCGACGGAGCGGCCGCCCATCGACAGCTTCGACGAGATCGCCGGGTCTGAAAACAGGATTCCGGCCTGGTAGATCTCAAGCGACTGCACATGTTCCTCGAAAGCATATTGCGCATAGACGGACGGAACGATCGCGTCCGCGATACGGGTATAGGCGTCTGCCATTTTTCTCTTCCTTCAGGTTTGGTTGGTGGAGAAGGTGTGTTGAGATTCAGGTCAGGCCGAGCCGAAAATGATGGCTTACGAGAACCGGAGCGGAGCGGACATCTGGGTCCGTGAGCACCGGAAGCGCAGAAAGCCGTCGTTTGCAGGCCGGCATCACCTGAATATCGACACAGCTTTAGAGAGGATTATTGGGCATCCACTGGTCGGGGTTCTCCCCGGCCTCGCGTGCCAGCCGCCTTGCGCGGGCGGGGTCGCTTTTGACGAGGGCTGAAATGGCCGTCAGGTTGCGTTCGCCGGCGGCGTTGCGCTTGAACGGATTGGCTCCGCTGAAAGAGGCACCGCCGTCGATCGTGTCTTCCCGGAACATCGCCTCGCCGATCGCCTGGAACGCCTTGGCGATCTGCGGATCGGTCAGCGCGCCGTCAGGCAGAAGGATGCCCTTCGCCTTGTAGGCGTCGACCAGGCCGAGCTTCTTCATCGCCCGGTTGGCGACCTCGAGCTTCTGGCGAAAGCCGTCGCTATCGGTCGGTCCCCAGTCCCTGACAAGGTCGTCATGGGTGGCTTCCACCGAGCGGGCGAGCGCGATCTCCTGGCGCTTGGCCTGCTCGGCCATGTAGCCGACGAACCTGTCATGATAGGCCTGCGCGGTTCTTGGCGAAGCACCCGCTTCGACCGCCCAGGATTTGGAGGCGTTGGCGAGTTCGTCCGAATAGGCGAAGTTTTCCGGCAGTCCTTCCGGCCTGAGATATTCGACCTTTTCGGACGAGGTCACCGGACGCATGGCCTCTGGCAGCCGGGCATGAAACCGGTCCCAGTCTTCCCGCGATGCATCCGGGGCGGGAACGCGCAGGCTCTCACCCTGCTGCCGCTCCAGCTCCGCATAGGATGTGAAAACCCGATCGAGGCTTTCAGGCTTGGTCCAGCCCTTGGTTTCAGCGAGCTTGCGGTTGCCTTCGGAAAGACCGTCAAACCAACTCTTGGCGCCAGGCGCGGCGGACCCATTGTCCGCGCCTGCCGGTGACTGTGCCGGGTTGCCCGCCGGCTGCGCACGCGCAGCCACGGACCCGGCGTCTGCCAGATCTGTCATGTGGTGTTCCTTTATGAGGGTTAGAAATGAGCCGGCGGCAAGGCTTGGTATCTCCCCCCTTGAGGGGGAGATGGCCGGCAGGCCAGAGGGGGTCGCCGCGCGTGGAGCGCCAACTTCGTCTGTCTCCGAAGCCAACTTCGTCTGTCTCCGAACAGGGAGTCGTGTCCGGTCGAACCGACCCCCTCTGTCGCCTTTGGCGACATCTCCCCCTCGAGGGGGGAGATCGGCGCTCAGGTATTATCCCCCCAGTTCTCCCAAAGCAGCGTGATGGTGCCCGTCACCGTCAGCACACCGTCGGCATCGATATCTGTGCCGGTCGCAAACGCCAGGTTGAGATAGAGATCGACCGGCGTCACTGTCCCATCCAGCGTCACAGCGGCGGCGATATCGGCGGTCGAGGCGGTGGAGAGTGCGGCGCCGACGCCGTCGAGCGTGCGGGCGGTCGAGGCCAGCACGTTGACCATGGTCGAGGCCAGCGTCGCGCTCGATGCGGCGGCCGAGCCCAGCGACCAGGTCATGGCCGCATTGTCGTTGATGGTCGCCGCACGGGTGCCGAGCACAGCGAACTGCAGCCGCGCTGTGCCGCCCTTGATGCGCACCTTGCCCTCGGTGAAGTCGAAGATCTTTTGGGCAGCATAGGCCTGCGCATCAGTGACCGGCACCTGCATGCCGGCGAAGGTGAAGACGGTGCGATACGATCCGCCCTGCCCTGTGGTGACGGCTTTCAGGCCGGGCCTGGGCGGGGCAAGGCCGGCTTCGCGGGCGGCGGCGCGGACAAGTGTCCGGGGAAGACCTCGGGTCATGGCATTTCTCCATTGGTGAGTGAAATTCTGGAACGCCCGGCCGAGCTAATCCCGACACCGGGGCGAACCATCGAAGCTGAATCATTTTGACAAGGAGCACCGCTAGCGCCTTGTTCGAAAGGGGTGTTTTCGGCCCTCGGTCCATCAACGCCCGAGAAACCATGTCTTATATCGTGAGGCCGCGTGCCCCCGTTCCGCCGCAATGCGAACGCACGGGACGAGCCATAGGGATTTCAGGCCTTCAAGGGAGACCGCACATGAACTTTCACAAAGCCATCGCCGCCGTGCTGATGACCGCAGCGCTGGCAGGCTGCGCGCAGACCGAGGGCCAGCAGCGGGCCGGAACCGGCGCGCTGATCGGCGGCGCCGGCGGCGCCCTCGTCGGCCAGGCCATCGGCGGCAACACCGAAAGCACGCTCATTGGCGCCGGCGCCGGCGCGCTTCTGGGCGCGGTTGTCGGCAGCTCCACCACGCCGCAGCGCCGCGGCGAACAGATGTGCCGCTACCAGGACCGCCGCGGCCGCATCTACACCGCGCCCTGCGACGACCGGTACTACAACGGCGATTATTGATCACTAGCCCCCCCTTCTCCCCGTTCACGGGGAGAAGGTCCCGGCAGGGGGATGAGGGGCAGCGCGATGCTCTGAGATGCTGGTGCTACCCTTACATTCGGAGCAGTTCGACGCTATCGTTTAGCACTCACGAGGGGGCGACGATGCGAATTACGGTTCAGTGCACTATTTTCCATGTTGCAGTCCGGTGGTTCAAGCCAACAAGGTGATGCGGCCGATGAAAGGGGGCACTGCAGGCAGGATAAGGGGCGCAATCACTGCAATTCCAATCAAACGTTCAACTTTTGAAATTCTCGTCCACGAACATCTCGGCAAATCTCCCGGGCGGGAGGGTCGTGCCGTTGACGCGAGCGATTTCGACATTCCTCACCCACATATCCCGGATTGCTGCCGGCATTCCCTCGGGCATGTGCATGGACTGGGCGACTGCGTCATGCCACCGTCCATCGCCACCAAACAGAGATTGCAGTTTGGGGGCCATTCTTTTCAAGCCCTCTTCCGACTCTTGAGAAAGTTCTCCAATCGCCCAGAGCACATAAACATCCAGCAGTCTAAGCAGCGGCTGTCCGTCATAACGTGGGTTAGTCGACATTTAACCTCTCACGCATCATAGGTGGCATAATAAATAACGCGTTCGCAGATAGCGGGAATGCTTGGCTTTTCTTTCTGCGATGCAACCAAAGCCTCGGCAATCTCGATCGCAAGGTTGATTTCGAGAAAGTATGCCAGGCCCTCTTTAGCTGCCTCGGCTGGTACCAACACCCCATCCTGCTGAGGCAAAACCATTGCGTCTGAATCCTCTGTCCAAGGCTCCGCCGCGTAGATTGTGGGCTCCGCTGCGTAGACCGGGTCCTCCTCGTCAAATTCCGACAGCCGTCCAACGATATCCAGCAACTTCATTTTTTTCCCCATAGGGAAAATCCTCCTCGGCCATTCGGATGCAGTGTCTTCTGGAAGATATTCCCTCCATCATGTTGAGATCTAGGGACGAGTTGCATCACACCGGGTTCGTCTGCATGGTGCCAGCTGAAGCCGAGAGGTGCAGCGCGGGAGGCTAGCCCTGTCGGCGTTCGCTGAAGATTGAGACCCTGATTCAGCAAATCCTGAGCGAAAGCAATTTCTCCTTCCATCGTTTGCAATAGGGATTCGTTTGCAGCTTGGACGTGTACTGGGCGCGACGAGCCCGGATACAAGCTCGGGCTCAACCTCATTTCATATATTACACTATAGAATTGACCTGTAGGCGCCCGAATTGCTCCGGTACCCGCATCTTCCACGGCAAGTTCGGAACCGCTCTTGTTGGCAACGAGTCGTTCGGCACGCCCCGCCGCAATGGCACTCGTCGGGTCAACTGCTCGCGCGATCCCTTTGTCGGCGACAACAGTTCGACCAACCCCGGGCCACGGTATGAACCAGCCCAACGCATCATATCCCTGATGCATCGTCAGGTTCTCGATACGGTTTGACGGGTCGTAGTAAGCATCCGTGAAATCGGGAGGGCTGAGCGTTGCCTGGGTATTGCCGTCGGCAGCCATGGTAACCACCTTGGCCGCGAGTTCAGCTGCTCCGATCCCCGTATTGGCGACCGCCTTGGCAAGGGCTTTGCCCTGTGATGCCAACACCGAAAGCGTAGAAGGGGCCTTGTAGCCAGCAACCGGAATGATCCAACCCAGACCGGCATCGGCCAGTTGCCGGGCCACGGCTGCTCGAGCGACAGGGCCGGACGTTTCCGCAAGCAACCCGCTTACCTTCGCGTTTATCTCCTGCTGGTATGTACTCGGGCTGTCGTAATTATCGGAGAGATCACGGAGGATGGACAACGGCACGGGCTGAGGGTTCTCAATACCCAGTTGTTCCTGCGCGGCGACAGATATGGCTATCGCTTTGTCATAGGCATCCTTGTCATAGCCATTTGGATCCTCGAGCCCACCGCCGATCACGGCTTTCCAGGCGGCATCGACATTGGAAAACACTTCGCTGACATAGCCCCCGCCATCGGCTCGTCTGTGATTCATCACCAGCCCTACCGCAGCGGCGGTCGCCTCACGGCGCGTCTGGTCTTCCTGCGAACCGTTCGGCCCGGAATCGGCGTCGCGAAGGGCGGCATGAATTGCCTGGTTCGGCATGGTGCGCATGCCGAAAACCTGACGACCGACATCGGCTCGCCAGTCAAAGTCCCGGAAGTGCTGGTCGCCCTCATCGAGCCCATAGGCGATCCTGAATGCGTCCCGGCCAGGCATCTTGCCGGAATAGGCGCCGGTCCTTGCGATAGCGTCCGGCGCGTTCTGCTCGGCGAGACCGATGTTGGTGCGAAGCTCAACCTGCTGAGCCGTTTGGCCACCTCAGCCTGTCGAACCAGCGCGGCCTGTTCCTGTTGCGGAAGGTCGTCCCGAAACACCTGCGCCAGCATCTCTTCCGGCGTCTGTTTGCCAACGCGGTCACCTTTTCCCGCAGCCATCTTTGAGCTGCCAGAGGCGCCTGCGGTTTGCGCGACATCGCCGAAGGCATCGCTGCCGGAAGAGGCTGCCGGCGTCCCTCCCCCGAACATCTCCAGCGCCCGCTGCGGATCCTTGGCGATCAACGCCTCGAAGCGCGTCTTTGCGGCGGTGCTGAACCAGTCTTTTACCTTCTGCTGCCTGATCCCCGGGTCGAGCCCCATCTTGTCGATCAAGTCGAGCCCTTCCTGGCGGGCTGCTTCGAAGGTGACGGGATCGTCGGGGTTGGCGTTGCCGATGGCGATGGCGCTGGTCTTGAGCGCCGTGTCGACCTGCGCCTGCTCGTAGTCCTGACGTCGAGTCTTCTGCTGCTGCGCCATGCGCCGCGCGCCAACCGCGCGCATCGCTTCCTTCTGCCTGGCGAAGTTGGCGCGCTGGCTTTCGGGGATACCAGGCAAGGCATCATCGAACAGCGTGTCGAACAGGCCTGATTTGACCACCTGGCCGTTGCGCGGATCGACCAGGCCGTACATGGTCTCATGCAGGCCGCTGCCATCGGCAGGTGCGTTCGCCGCCACCTCGTCTTCCGCCTGCGCGATCCGGCTGGTGAACCGGCGGCGCGCCAGCTCGGCGTCGAACGCCTCCTGCTGGTCCTTCATCTGCCGGTAGCGCTCGGCGACAGCGGAAAGCTGGTCGCCAAGACCCTGCACGGCGCCGCCGATCGGCGACCCCTGCGGATATTGCACCGCGTTGCCGGTATCGAGCCGGCGCTGGGCAATGGAGAGGGGGATGATGCTGACCATCGGCTGTTTCCTGCCCAACTGGCTTTGAACAAAAGGGCGCGCTGGCGATCACGGCACGGCCGGGTCGCACGCACGCTGGCTGTCGCGTTCGCGGGTTTTGTCGGATCGACTTTTCTGGAAAATCCTGGAGCAGCGGTGCTGCCCGGGGTGGATCAGTGGACTTGGTCGGCAGCGCGACCACGTCGCGGCGACATTGACCGCTAGCCCCTTCTCCCCGTTCACGGCAGGGGAATCGCATATGGCGATTTTGAGCTTGAAGTTGGTTTGAGAAGGGATTCTTTGGGAAGGCAGTCCACTGAGGAGTGACTGCCATTTCTAGCCTTGAGAGCTATTTCGGCGCGGTCCCTGATCCGCGCGCGGCCAACGCCACGCACCGGCTTGGCGACCTGATCGTGATGATGATCGCTGCGAGCCTGTGTGGCGCGACCAGCGCAACGGAGTTTTCGTTGTTCGCGCAAGAGCGCAAACAGGCGCTGTCGCGCTTGATCGACTATGAGGAGGCGCCCAGCCACGACACCTTCTCGCGGCTGTTGCGCCTGCTCGATCCGGAGGCCTTCGGACGTGCGTTCGCCGCCTTTGCCGCGGGCTTTGCCCAGGCACGCCAGGGTGTGGTCGCACTTGATGGCAAGGCGCTGCGACGGGCCTATGAGAAAGGCCTTGCGGCCAGCCCGCCCCTGACGGTGTCAGCCTTTGCCAGCCAGACGCGGCTGTGTTTGGCGGCGGCCTCGCCCGGCGATGGAGACAATGAGGTCGAGGCTGCCCTCAAGGTCGTCGAACTCATTGATCTTACTGGTCGATTGGTCACGGCCGATGCGCTTCATTGCCACACGCGCATGGCCAAGGCCATCATTCAGCGCGGCGGCGACTATCTGCTCACGCTCAAGGGAAACCGCCGGCATTGGTTGGCTCGGGCCAAACAACAACTGGCCCAGACCACTCCCGCCGTCACTGAGCGGACCGAGACCAGCCATGGCCGCAACGAATGGCGGCAGGCAGAAGTCGTGGCGGCGCCCGACCCGCTGATGCCTGGGCACAAGGCCTTCATCCGCATCACCAGCCGGCGCGATCAGGCCAAGCCGCTGACGCGCCTGTTCATGGCCTCAACGCTGCTGTCCCCGCAGCAGGCGATCGATCTCACCAGAGCCCATTGGCAGATCGAGAACGGGCTGCATTGGATGCTCGACGTTCATCTGCGCGAGGACCTCAGCCGTGCCCGCAAGGACAACGCCCCTGCCAACACCGCGCTCCTAAACCGCATCGCCAGAAATATCCTTCAGGCCGCCGACATCGACAAAGTCCCCATCAGCCACCGTATCAAAAAATGCGCGTGGAATGACGACTATCTCATCCAGGCCATCACTCATATGCGATAGCCCTGCCGTTCACGGGGAGAAGGTCCCGGCAGGAGGTTGAGGGGCAGCGCTCGTTCCGAGATGCTGGCGCCGCCCCTCACCTGCCTGCCGGCATCCTCTCCCCGTAAACGGGGCGAGGGAGGCAGCTTCAGCGCCTACCCCTCCGCCCGCGCCGCCTTCTCCAGCGCCACCAGCTGCGCCTCGTCCAGCGTCAGAAACCCCATGATGTGCTGCACCACTTCGGCCCGCGCATTGCTGAGTGCGCTGTGCAGCTCGAAGCCGTTGGCCGTCCTGGTGCGCGCCATCCACTCGCCATAGGACGGACGCCGGTAATAGCCGGTCGTCGCCGCGAGATCGGCGAGCACCATCTCGCCGTCCTCACCTGAAAACACCCTGAGATACGCCTTGGCCAGCGCCTCCCGCGCCCTGGCAGGACTGCCGGCCTGCGCGGAATGGGCGAAGCGTTTCCGGCTCATGCGCCGCTGCCCGCCGGGCCGACGGGCTGCCCGCTTTGACCACCAGCGCCCTGCAGCATGCCTTGCAACCCGTCGAGCAGGCCGCTGTCGCGTGCCTGCACTGCCGCCGGCACGGCATCCTTGGCTGCCTTCCCCGCGGTGGCGATCGCCGCCATGCCGGCCTGCGCCTGTTGGGTCTTGGCTCTCGCGCCGCGCAACTCGTCCACCTCCTCCTTGCGGCGAAAGATGCGCTGCGGGCTGCGGCCGGCGCTCTGCACGATCTTGATCGCCTCGTCACTGTCGATGTTGTCCATCACGCCAGGGTCGAACTGCGCCATCTGCATGGCCGTCGTCACCACCTGGATGGTGTCGCGCGCTTCGGCCGAGCGGCGCAGCACGTCGAGCGGGCCGGTGAAGGTCGGCCGCACCGCCTTGCCGGCGAGGCTCTCCGGCGGCACAAAGCGGCTGTCTTCGTCATAGAGCCCCTTGTCCTCCAGAATGCCGAGCTCGCGGTCGAGATTGCTGGCGAAGCCGGCCTGGATGATCGAGCCGGACGGGCCGAGCAGCGCCCCCTTTTCCTCCTGCCTGATCAGCGCTTCGGTCGCCGTCATCTGCGGGTTCTGCACCAGCGTCTGGAACAGGTTGACGAACATCATGTCGCGGATCTCGTCGGCGCGGCTCTGCGCGTAGTTGAAGGCATAGGTCGGGTTCTGCCCGGTCGAGATCGGCGCGATCAGCGGCCGGCCATTGTCGTCGATCAGGCCCGGATAATTCTCGCCCGGATTGAGCACCGGCACATAGTCGAGCCGGGCCTTCGAGGCGGTGGCCGGATCGGTGATCTGCTGCAGCGCGCGCAGACCCGAGCGGCGCACCGCGTTCTCCTCGCGCACGGTCGTTAGTGCTTCTATGGTCGGCGAGATGCCGTAAGGGTCGCCCTCGTAACGCCGCCAGTTGAAGGTCGACACCGGAAACGTGCGAAAGCCGCTTTCCCGCACGATTTCCTCCTCGTCTTCGATGACATGGTAGGAGGCGAACGCCGTGTCGAGATATTGATACTGGCCGCCCAGCCGATACATCTTGCGCTCGTCGCGCGGCTGGATGCACTGGATCAGCGAGATTTTCGTCTCGCATTTGGCCGGATCGTCGGCCAGAACCTTGATGCGCGCCGGCAGTTTTTCATAACCGAGCAGCTGTGCCGCCTGCCGCGCCGTGCGTTCGTAGCGGCGGTGGAAAATGTCGACCTGGCCCCAGCGGTTACGGCTGAGATAGCCCTCGACCACGGGGATCGAGGCATAGCGGATCAGCGTGGCGCCGAACCCTTCCTCGGCATAGAGATAGGCCGGGCCATAGCGCACGACATTGCGCAGGCACGCCTGCGTCGCCGGCACGAAATTCGAATTGGCGGAGTAGCGCAGCGCAAACAGGAAATCGCGCAGACCTTCCGCCCATTCCTTCTCCTCGTCGGTTTCCTCATCGTTCATGGCCGCCGTCGACAGGCCATGCCATTTTTCCGACTGCGGGATGATCAGGCTTTCCAGCCCCGCGGCCAGCCGGTTGGCGGCCGAGTTGATGGTGTTGGCGTAGACGCGCGCACCCCGCCGCTCCTGCCGCTCGGCCTGCGAGTCCGGGCCGCCGGTTCGGCGGCCGCTCCAGATATCGGGCGCATCGGGGTCGCAGAACTCCGCCACCTGCTCCCACACAGCCTCATACTGGCTGCGCTCGCTCTCGAGCTCGGACTGGCGGGACAGGATATCGCGGGCGCGGGAATCGGTCATGGAAGGCCTCGTTGAGGTGAGGAATGGGGTCATGTGGAAGAAGGTGGGAGCCGCCGGCGAAGCTGCGGATCTCCCTCCTTGAGGGGGTTGAGGAGTGGTCCGCGCAGCGGACGGAAAGCCAATTGCTTGGCTTTTCGAACGACGAACGGCCGGCAGGCCAGAGGGGGTCGCCTCGCGTGGAGCGCCAACCTCATCTGTCGGCGACGGGGAGCCGCACCCGGTCGTGCCGACCCCCTCTGTCGCCTTCGGCGACATCTCCCCCTCGAGGGGGGAGATTAGGCCGCTGTCATCTTTTGCCCATTTGCCTAGACTACGTTGTTTTCCAGGCGGGGTTTTGGAGGAGGTCGATGTGACGACGACAAGCCTTGCCGGCACCCTGAAAAACCGCGGCAAACAGGTGGCGAAGCGCCTGCTTGGCTATGATTCCCGCAACTGGCTGCGCATCCGCCAGATCGAGGCGTTCACGCTCTTCCTCGAGGCCGGAAACCGCAAGGCTTCCGACGTGATCGAGATCTCGCCCGGCTGGAACCGCTACTGGCGTACCATCTGCCCCAATTACAGGTCGGTCGATTTCCCCGCCTTCGACATCTGCAAGGACCGCACCGACGAGCAATATTCGATCGTCATCGCCGACCAGGTGCTTGAACATGTCCGGCGGCCGCAGGCGGCGGTGCAAAACATCCACGCCATGACCAGGCCTGGCGGCTGGGCGATGGTGGCGACGCCCTTCCTCTTCCGGGTGCACGCCAGGCCGCACGACTACAACAGATGGACGCCCGCCGGCCTCAAGCAGCTGATGGTCGAGGGCGGCTTCCCGGAAGCCAACGTCAAGGTCCACGGCTGGGGCAACAAGGCGTGCGCCAGGGCCCATATCGGCGGCCCCGTCCGCGCCTACGGCCTGTGGCGGGACCTCAGCAACGACGAGGAATACCCGCTGATGGTGTGGGCGTTCGCGAGGCGAGCGTAATCTCCCCCCTCGAGGGGGAGATGTCGCCGAAGGCGACAGAGGGGGTCGGTGCGACTGGACGCCGGCATTCTCTTTTTAAAGACAGAAGGCCGAGTCCAGTCGTACCGACCCCCTCTGGCCGCTTCGCGGCCATCTCCCCCTCAAGGGGGGAGATTACCGCCGCCTTCTCATCACCCTCGCATGCCTTCTCCACACCCACCAATCCCACACACGCTTCCTGAAACTGCGCTTCATCGCGGTCATGGTCACATCCCCAGAAGCACGCGGCGCTGGCCGGTTAGGCTGCCCGGTGCGAGGTCGGTCTTGATGGTGCTGGCGGTTCCCTGGCGCTGTTCGAGCTCAGCCCGCAGTGCCGCCTCGCGCGCCTGCACGTCCTTGTCCTGCGCCGTCGGCGTTGGCGGCAGCGGCTTCAGTTCCGGTGGTTTTTGCAACAAGCACATGGTTCCAGCCTTCTCTTGTCCAGTCGTAGAGGAAAAAATCTTCGCCATTGCGGCCATAGCCCGGCAGCAGGCAGCGTTGCGTGGCGCCCAGCCGGCCAAGCCAGCGCAGCGCGAGATCATTGGCGGCCAAGGCGCGGGCCTCGACCCGCCAGGCACCCCGCGCCGCGACCTGCGGCCCGAGCACAGTGTGGAAGAACTCGGTAATGCCCGGCACGCAGCGCCGCATGCGGCGCGTGCCCCAGCTCCAGGCGATCCACAGCCCGCCACGCTGCTCGGCAGCGCCAAAGCCGGCCTCCGGATTGCCGTCGAGCTCGGCGACATAGGCAAACCCCTGCAACGCCGTCAGCGCCAGCAGCGCCGGCGACCAATGATCAAGCTGGCAGTCGATCTCGGCCCGGTCTTCGGGGCGCAGATTGGCCGCGATGTAGGAGAGATCGCGCAGCGTGGCGGGAATGATGCGAAGGGTCATGATACCGCTAGCAGAAGAAATGGATATGTATTAAACAGACGCGGCATATGTGTGAGGGGCCAAGCTGTTGCTATTCCAGAGACTCATGGGAGCCGTCCGTAGAGCTTGGAACGCAAAACTCCTAATGCGAATTGACGTGCCCGGGCAGAGCTTTACTATCTCATTCAAGATTTGGGAAAATGGCGAGGGCGAAAGGAAAGTCTACTTGATCGGCTCTTCAGCAGGAGAAAGCACAAGCTACCCCTTCCCTCCGCAGGACTTCGATCGCTTCGTGGAAGCCGCCATTGCAATTCGAACCAAGCTTCAGGAAGCGCCTGCGTTGCCGCCAAGCTCGGCGACATAGGCGAACCCCTGCAGCACCGTCAGCGCCAAGAGCGCAGGCGACCAAGGTCGAGCTGGCAGTCGATCTTGGCAATGGGTTGCACGTCCCGCTTTCGGGCGGAGTCTCCGCAGCTTGCGCACTTGACCGCCCCCGTCGCCAGTGACCTACTTCGGACATCGACGGTGGGAGACGGGCGAATGGACATTCGAGCGACACTGACGGAGCTATGCGAAGCCTTCAACGTGCACGATCTCGATCGCATCATGGCGTTCTTTGCCGACGACTGCGTTCTGGAGATGCCGAGGGGCGCCGAACCCTGGGGAACGCGCTGCGAGGGCAAGCGCAGCGTACGGGACGCGCTGGCGACACGCTTCGAAGGCCTGCCCGATGTCCACTACGGCAAGGCTGAGCACTTTGCGGACGAGGCCGCCGACACCGGCATGTCGAAATGGACCCTCACCGGCACCACCCGCGAGGGCGTGAAAAAGGAAGTCCGGGACTGCGACTTCTACACGTTTCGCGACGGCAAGGTGATCCGCAAGGATTCTTACTGGAAGATCGTGGAGTAACCCACGGCGTCAATTCGAGACATCGCGGCTAGGTCTCGACTAGGCCTTCGCCCGCCACCCCGCCCTGAACTCTCTCGAGAAATATCGTAGCGAACGCCCGTGCGAATTATCGGCTCTCAGAGTCAGACGCAAGGCGATTAGCGTCCAGCGGCAAGACAGAATTAAAGGATCGCCACGAAGTGCGCTGACCAATTCAATCTTTTCTCACAAAGCAATTGATTGATTTCTACTATTGCGCGACCATCGCGCGGGTGGGAACAACAGGGCGGGGAGCATTTGCATGCTAGTCAGTGTGTTTTTAGCAATTGTAGCAATCTGTCCTGGCCTATTGATAATTGCCATTTGGCAGTTTTTTCAAATGAGGAAGGAACGGAAGATTGCGCTGGAGAATCAGATTTTGCTCGCGGAGCACATCCAACGCTTGGAAACTAAGTACAAGCCGATATTGAATATAGAAGCCGAGGTAGCACGCCTGACTGGAGATGCGCAATTTCACGAAGACAGAATCTCGAACTTGCGATCAAACTACTCCGATAAGAAGGCGATCTTTGACCGATTGCTCAGAGAAGTTGCGGTCTTCGACGACAAGTTGGCGTTCGCCGAAATGGGTGTCTACGAGCCACACTTCGATTTCACGGACAGCGAGGAATACAAGGCCGCGATCTTGGCGGCGCGTGAGCAGCAGAAAGCCATGATATCAGCCGAAAGGGCTGTGATCTGCACCACTCAATGGCAGGTAGATGGCAGCTCTGCGAAGGGCCAGACGATGACCCGCCGTAACATTCGGTTGACGCTAAGAGCTTTCAACAACGAATGCGATGCCGCGATCGCCAATACGCGCTGGAACAACGTCAATGCTATGGAAAAACGCATCCTAAATGCCCAGGCTCAGATTGACAAGCACAACGCGTCCAACTCTATTTTCGTCACCGATGACTTCGTCAAGCTCAAGCTTAGAGAACTTTACCTCGCGCACGAGCATCGCGAGAAATTGAAAGCCGAAAAGGAGGAGAGAGCCGAAGCTGCGCGCCTCGCCCGCGAAGAGCAACGATTAATCCGTGATATGGAGCAGGCGCAAGAGGAGGAAGAGCATTATCAGCGCTTGCTTGATAAGGCAAAGATTGAGGCTGCGAAAATAGTGGGACCAAAGCTCGATGCCTTCGCCGATCAAATCAAACTGCTCGAACAAGACCTAGCGGCGGCGCATGCGAAAGTCGAAAGAGCGCAAGCCATGGCAGAGAAGACGCGCTCGGGATACGTTTATATCATCTCGAATATAGGTTCCTTCGGCGGCGATGTCGTGAAAATAGGGCTCACGCGGAGACTAGACCCCCTGGATCGCGTCCGGGAGCTTGGCGATGCAAGCGTCCCATTTGTTTTCGATACCCATGCGATCATCTATAGCGACGATGCCCCGACGTTGGAGCGTGCGCTTCACGGAGAGTTTGAGCCGACGCGGGTGAATGCCCAGAATTATCGAAAGGAGTTCTTCAGGGCTTCTCTTGACGATGTGGAAGCTGCGGTGAAACGCCTTGCACCAAATGCGCCATTCTTCAAGGATATCGAAGCCCAAGAGTATCACGAAACGTTGTCGAGAAGGCGACAGGCTCTTGAACTTGTCGAACATTCCGAACAGGCGGTGTTCCCAGACGCGATCTAACAACCGGCACACTTCGTCCAAGCGCCGCACGAACTCAATCACCGAAACGCCCCCAGCGGATCGCTCTGCCCCGCCGGCCTTCTCGCCGCCTTGAACTCGGCCGGATCCACCACCGCCTCCCGCAGCATCATCACGCCATAGCGGGTCGCCGCCATCAGGTCGTCCCGCAGCTTGACCACCTGGCCGTCCTTGCGATGGAACAACCGAAATTCCTCGAACCAGTCGGCGAGCGTCGAAAACACCTTGAAGCGGCCGGATTGCATGCGGTCGAGCATCTCCATCAGCCCGGCCTCGACCGAGACCGAACCGTCGGGGAATTGCGCGTGGCGGGTCAGCATGTTCAGCCCATGTGCTGAATACTGCCGGGCGAGCGCCACGCCCGCCCCTTCCAGCGTTTCGCGGCGGCCGTCGCGCGGCCAGGCGAAGGGCAGCCAGTCGCCCCACGGTTTCAAGGTCTGCGTCTGCATCGCCGGCGTCTGTTGCGAGGCACGGCAGGCTTTCGAGACATAGACGACATCGGCCTCGGTATCCCAGGCGAGCTCGACGGCGGCCGACGGATGGTCCCAGCCGAAATCGAGCGCGCCGAGCCTCGGCCAGTAGCGCGGCAGCCGGAACGGCTCGCAGGCGATCAGCGCCTCGGCCACCGGGAAGATGCGGCCCGAGCCCAGCACGGGAATGCCGCGCGCCCGGGCCTCGCGCTCATGCGCCGGATAGGCGGCAACGATCGCCGCGCGCTCGTCAGGGGAATAATGCTCGGCATCGTCGATGGTCATGAAGGTGACGTGGCGGGACATGGGGGGAATTCCTAAATCACGTTGCGAGGTGGCGGCTGTATGGCGTTGTTCCGACGCGATTTTTTGGGGGCAGCGCCGACCGACCGACGAATGGCTACTCATCAGCGCAAACAGTTTGATCAAGAGTTACCTCACCCAGCCGCTACCATCTCAGCCCGCATCTCCGCATGCTGCCTGACATGCTCGAGCGTCAGTTCCAGCCCGATATGCGACAGCTCGGTCGCGGCGGCCTCGGCCGCACGCGCGGCCGGTTCGACCACGCGTTCGAACATCTCCTGTTCATAGAGCTTCACCGCTTGCCTCCAGTCGCCAGCTTCCACCAGATGGCGGGCGAGTTCGGCGGCGTCGAGCATGGCGGCATTCACCCCTTCGCCGCCGAAGGGCGACATGACATGCGCGGCATCACCCAACAGCGTGACGCCGACCCGGTTCGGCCAGTGGTGGCCGATCGGCAGCGCGTGGATGGCGCGGGCGACGATGTGGTCGTTGCTGGCCGCGATGAGATCGACAAGTGCCGGCGCCCAGTCGGCGAACTCGGCCATCAGGCGCGCACGCGCCGCTGCCGGCGCGGCGAAATCGAAGGTTTTCTCCGCCCACTCGGCCGGCACGCGGAAGATGGCATAGCCCCTGAAATGCGCATTGGCGTTGCGCTGCACGATCATGCTCCTGCCGTCGCCTTCGGCGCCGATCTTGCCGCGCCCGACCAGTTTCGCCAGCGCCGGATGGCTGGCGTCGACATCGTCGATGCCGAATTCGATGAAAGTCAGGCCCGTATATTGCGGCCGGTAGCGCGAGACCAGCGGCCTCACCCGCGACCAGGCGCCGTCGGCGCCGACGACGAGGTCGAACGGCCCGACCAAATCGGCGCCGAAGGCGAGATCATAGGCGCCGTCGGCGCGCGCAAAGACCTCGCGCAAGTCGCGGCCCCATTGCACGGTGCCGGCCGGCAGCGAGGCCAGCAGGATGTCGCGCAACGCCGAGCGGTCGACTTCCGGCCGGTCGCCGCTGTCGTCGTCATCGGCCAGCATCAGCCGGCCATTCTTGTCGTAAAGCCGGCTGCCCTGGTCCTCATAGCGGGCAATGCGCAGGAATTCCTTTTCCAGCCCGGCGCGCCGCAAGGCGAGCTGGCCGGATTCGGCATGCAAATCGAGCGTACCGCCTTGCGGGCGGGCCAGCTTATGCTCCTCGCGCTCGAAGACCGTGGCGGCGATGCCGTTGAGGTGCAGGATGCGCGCCAGGGTCAGCCCAGCGGGGCCGGCGCCGACGATGGCGATGCGTGGTTGGGTCATGGACAGGGGTCTCGCATTGATTTATATAGGAGCCTATATAATAAACATAGGCACCAATGCAAGTCTGGACATCATGATCGACTGGAATCTGTTCCAAAACCCCGCCCCGCTCATCAACATGGCCTCGCGCAGCCTTGCGCGTCTCGGCGAGCGCCGGGTCAAGGCATTCGGCTTCTCGATCGGCCAGATGCCGGTGATCTATCTCTTGCGAGACGGCGGGGCGATGTCGCAGAAGGAGCTGGCGCGCTTCGCCAAGATCGAGCAACCGTCGATGGCGCAGATGCTGGCCCGCATGGAGCGCGACGGCCTGATCCGCCGCACGCCCGACCCGAAGGATGGCCGAAGCAGTCTCATTTCGCTGACGGAACCAGCACTCGCGAGCCTTCCCGCCGCGCGAGAAGCGTTGGGCGAAGGTTCGGAACAGGCGCTCGCCGGCTTCAGCGAAGGCGAGGTGGCAACGCTGCTCGGCCTGCTCAGGCGGCTCAACGAAAACCTCGACCGCATGGTGGCGCAGGAAACGGAGTGAGGTCTGGCAGAACCTGGGGTTCCTCGCCCCCACGAATGTGGGGGAGAGGTGGCGCGGCGAAGCCGCGACGGAGAGGGGGAATGGCGCGGACGTAACCAGGCGAAGCGAATCCAATCCCGTTGAGCCTGCACTCTACGAAGCCCCCTCTCCGCCGCTGCGCGGCCACCTCTCCCCCACCGCAGGCGGGGGCGAAGAACCCAAGTTCTGATGCGGTCTTATGTAGCAAAAGCACCAAAGCCGAATTGAAGCGAAAGGGCGTCACCTACGCCCAATTGGCCGAAAAGCTGGCGACTATGGACATTCACGAGACGGAGCGTAACTTGAACAACAAAATAAGCCGGGGGGCTTTAGTGCTGCGTTCTTGCTGCAATGTCTGACGGCAATCGCTACGACTACATTACGTTTGGATGGGTAGCCACAATTGTAGGACTGCTCGTTTTCGGGGCGCTGCTGGATTCAAATAAGACCGATAAATATCAAAGCTCCTACTATGCCCAGAAGTGCGCCGCAAAGTACCCAGACAGCCCCTTTGCGTCCGCCAAACTTCATGCCTCTACCGACGCACCACCAGCCAAACCAAGTGACGACGGCCATCAATCCAACCCGGACTGGTGTGACCTCGCAGCTCAGCAGAGCGTTGCCGAGGACACCACAAGGATAGATCGGATTAGCTTGGTAGGGCTGCTTGCGACGGTGATCGGCATTGGATTCATCTGGCAAACGCTTGAAGCCAATCGAAAGTCGACTGAAGCGGCGTGGGCCGCCGTCAAGCAAGCCGAGAAGTCGTCCAGACTTGATCTGCGGGCCTATCTCGCGGTTGCGCCAAAGGGCGTGAATCAACTGATTGGCACGCGAGAGGTGATGGGCCACATAGAGGTTCGCAACGTCGGGCGTCAGCCCGCGCGCAAGGTTGTTATCCATGTCCGAATGGGCTTGTTCAACGAGCGCATTCGCGACCTCGCGGAATTGCCAGTCGTCAAGGATTTGACTGAGAGTGAGCTGGCGTTCATCGACAGGGTGGTCCAACCGGGCGACAATCCCGCCCAAGGATCGGAGGACCGGGAGCCGCTTAATTTCATCACGCCGGATGAATGGAAGTACGTTTATGTTTGGGGCGTGGTCTATTACTTTGACGGCTTCGACAAGCGGTGTTTCACTCGGTTCTGCCATAGGTACGCTATCGCTGGCCGCAATCGGGAATTTGACGAGGAACCCGCGAGCGCCCCCGCCCCGACCGAGACCCGACATATCCTCTCCGCCGACAAGGCTAGATACCATCAGATGGGCAACGACGCCGACTAGTGCGGCCAATGCCGCCCGCGCGATCACCGCGCCTATCTGTTGTGGAGTAGCCACTTCTCCCGCAAGATGAATGCTTGTGCATTCTGGGGGGGTCCAATGCGAGGTTTTTTCTTTGCGCTGCTCATGGTGCTAATTCCACAACTCGCCGCTGCCGCTTCGCCACCAGAAAGCGGCGGGCAAGCAGAACAGGCAAAGCCCGAACAACACCAACAGACCGCGCCTAGTCCGCCGCCAGTAAGTCAGCCTCCAGTCGAGAGCGCCGACAAACCCGAAAACACCAATCCACCCTGCGATGCCGGACAAGACAATCGCAATTCCGACCTTTGCGCCCAATGGAAGGCTGCCGACGCCGCTAAGGAGTCGGCTGATTGGGCTAGGCGCTCCTACTGGCTGATCCTCGCCGGTGCCATCATAGGTGCCGCCACTTTGTTTGCCGCCATAGCCGCCGCTAAGTTTGCCAGAGACGCTGCTATGCATACCAAAGCCGGGGCCGATCATGCCGAGAGAAGCGCTAACGCCGCCGACAGAGCGATTATCGCGTCCGAGATGATCGGCTCGGCCCAGGTCCGAGCTTACCTCTACTGCAAGTCGGCGACCTACAAGCTCGGCAAAGACTGGATAAGCGCAATTGTTGAAATCGGTAACGCTGGGCAGTCGCCGGCGGCGGCCGTCAAGATATCCGGCAGTGTCAACATTCATGACGTTGGAGGGAGACCATCGATGCCGAGAGTTTTGGCGTGGCTCGGCTCTGAGACCACCGCAGTCGATGTCCAACCTATTGTCGCCAACGGCTTGGTATTGGAAGAAGTCCCGTTTTTCTGGGACCACAGTTTCGTCGTCGAAACCGATGAATACAGCTTTAAAGAGTCGATTTTCAGGACAGGGAATGAGGCGTGGTTCGATCTTACGATTGGCTGGAAAGACGTGTTTGACCGGCAGCATGAATTTACCGTCAGCATGAGCGCGGCTATCGATGCCTCTCCCTCCAGCCCAAAGAAGAGAAGGACTCGGACTGGCAAAATGGAGATCAGGATGGATGACCCGAGATTTCGCGACATCGGGCCAAAGGCAGATGGCTAAGGCAATCCATTTACACGCGCGCATAATGCGGTCCTTTCTTTAGGACCGGTCTACATTTAGCGTCTGCTCCTTGCCGTTTCTGCTTGGTGCTTTTGCTACATAAGACCGTTCTGATGCGTCAATCCTTCCCGATCTTTTCCACCTCAGCCGCCGACAAAAACAACAGCACCACATCCGACATCCCCAGGAGCGGCGTGAACGTGACGATCGTGATCCCACCCGTCGCGTTGGTGCGGGTCAGGCCTTCGGAATAGATGTCGAGCGGCGGTTCCTCGTCGAACCAGACGCCGTGCAGGGTCTCGCCCTGCCATTTCTCGCGGCCCTTCTCGAAGCTCTTGAACGACAGCACCGATTCATCGGCCTGCACATCACCGCCGCCGCCCCAGCGCACCACGACGCTGTCGAGCGCGCCCGGCGCGCCGCGGCCCATGCTGGTCTGGAGGATGGCGTCGGCGGGGATCATGCCAGTGCCCCAGGCCGCCTGCTGCTGCGGCGGGCCGATCAGCACGCGCTGCGGATTGTCGCGCGTGCCTTCGCCGGTCACACCCGCCGCCCACAGCCGAACGCTTGAGTCAAAAACCTTGCCTTGCCACCACGCGGGATAACGACCGGTGAGATGCATGGCCCATTCGGCGCCGCCGGCTCTGGTCTTGCCGAGCTGGTTGCCGGCCATGAACAGCCGTTCGCGATTGGTGGCACCTGCCGCGTGAAACTCGGCCTGGCGTTGATACGGCTTGTAAGCGGCAAGCAGATTACCGCGCCGCCTGCGGTCCAGTTCCGCCAGCAGCGCCAGATATTCCGTCCTGGCCGACATCAGCGAAGTCTTCGAGGAACGGTTTGACGACGGCTTCGAGGGCGCGGATGCGGCTGCGGATCTCGTCATCGCTCAGGCCGTCCATTTGGTCGATCGTGGCATTGAAATCCCTGGGCAGCACCGAAAGCACGATCTTCAGATATTGATCGGGCTTGTCGGCACGCACCTCGGCAATGACGCCGGCGCCATACGCGCGGAAATCGGCGCGCACGGCGGCCAGGAAATCATCACCCAGCGTTTTCTTCGCGCGCTTGGGGCGCGGCTTCGGCGCAGCCGCCGGTTTGGCGGCCGGCTTGCGCCTTGTCGGCTTGCGGCGCGTCGGCCCGGCGGCGGTTTTGTCAGTCATGGACTAGGCCGTCCGTGGCGTTGGCATCGGCAGCGAAAACCAGTCCAGCCTTTGGCGTCGCCGATCTGGCCCGGCTGACCGGCTTCTTCGAGCGGGCGGATTTCTTCTTTGCCTTCTTGGTGCGCTTTGGCTTTGCCGCGTTGGCAAGCTTCTGCGCCGGGGCAGGCTTCGCCGCGCCGGCCCGCGCCTTGAGGCGCGCCATGACCAGACCGACAAGCTGCCCGCCTATGCCGGCCTGCGGGAACCCGAAGCCGCCGGCCGCATCCCGCACCATGCCGATCAGCACGCCGGGCGCGACCTGCTCGACACGGCCGAGACGCGGCCGCGGCGCGGCGCCCTCGAACTCGCCGATGGCGCTGACGACCTCCTGGCCGTCATCTCCGGTGATGATGGTGGCGTAGCGGGTCATGAATCACGTTCCTGAGTCAGCGCGCGTTGCGGAAACGAGCCGTTGATGGGAAGCTGGCTGTTTGACGGAGGACGGCCATGAGCAGCGTCACCACGCATTACGGCAGCGATGGCATCGTCGAGCGCATACTGGCCGCGATTCCCGACGCGAAACCCGATAGTCTCAGTGCCGCACAACTCTATCCGTTCGACCAGCTTCATGGCCGCGAGCTCATCGCCACGCAGGACCATGCCGCCCGTCTGGCCCCCTCGCCCACCGACCGGATCCTCGATATCGGCAGCGGCATTGGCGGTCCGGCGCGCTTCCTTGCCGCCACCTATGGCTGCGATGTCGACGGCGTCGACCTCACGACAGCCTTTGTCGAGGCGTCCGGCCGACTGACCAAACTCGCCGGCCTCGGCGACAAGGTTCGCTTCCACGAAGCCAATGCGGCGAAACTGCCCTTTGCCGAAAACACATTCGACGCGGCAATCTGCTTCTATGTCGGCATGAACATCGCCGACAAGGCCGCCGTGATCGCGCAGGCTCTTCGCGTTCTGAAGCCGGGCGGCAAGTTGATCTGGACGGAAGCCGTGCTGGCCGGCGGTGAGCCGTACTATCCGTTGCCGTGGGCGGTTGCGCCGGAGACAAGCCACCTTGTCGATCGAAACACCCTGAAGACCCTGTTCGTCGACGCAGGCTTCCACATTGACGAAATCGTCGACGAGACCGGCGAACATGTCGAACTGGCGTTGAAAAGAGCCAGTTCCGGCATCGTCCCGTCGCCCGCGCAACAGCAGGCCAATGAGATCGTGCTTGGCGCCGAATTCGTGCAGCGGCGCAAGAACTACATCCGCAGCCTGAGCGAGGGCAAGCTGGCATCGCTGGCCGTCATCGTCTCGAAGACTGCCTGACCGGAGCCCAGGTCGCTCCGCAAGGGGGCAGAAACACAAAACCCGCCTCGGCGGCGGGTCGTTGGCGCAAATCAGCACCATGGACAAATATGTAGCATGGCTGCCCTCACCCAGTCAACGATTTTCTGAGAAAAAATTCCTATCTCGATCGAAGCCCCTGCCCCGACGCCCACCGGTAAGCGTGGAAGGCCGCTTTTGCCGGCCGGCTGGTCATGAGCCCGCAGCTGTGAAATCATCAGTCAAAGCTCATGGAATGATTCCCGTCACACGCCCTTATGGGAGAGGACGATGGACAGACCAGCCATGGCATCGGTGTTCAGGATGCGGCATGCACCGGCCACGGTTTCCGGAGTGCGCAGCACCGGCCAGGGCCAGGCCGATCCGGTCATCCGCGTGCGGTCGCTCGGCGAAGCGATCCGCTTCGTCGCCCACGCCTACCCCCAATACGACATCAGCGCGGTCGCCATCAGTTGCAGCGACCCTTCGGTCATGCGCCTCGGCAGCCTGGAGGCGAAGGCGCTGTGGCGCGAATATGGCGAGCGCCTAACGCAGGAATAGGCCGCTTGCCCCGGCCTGCGGTCTTTCCGGCCGAAACCGGTTCCGCGCCGCCTTCCGGATCGGAAACGCCGCTGGCGCGTTTCAATTACGAGCAATGGAGGGAAAAATCGCCATGAACGTCGCCAACCTGCAACTCGAGGGCCTGCTCATGGCCGTCGCATCGATCAACCACGTCCTGGTTCGAAAAGGCATACTGACGGCCGAGGAGATCGACATCGCCTTGCGCAAGGCCGAAGCCAGCGAAACCAGCCAGGAGCGATCCGAAGGCATGTCGGCGTCCAGCCGCGATGCCGTCAACTTTCCGATACGGCTGCTGGAACTCGCCAACCAGTGCCAGCCGGAGGCCGACATGCCCTCCTTTTCAAAACTGGCCCGCATGGTCGGCAAGGTGAAGGAACCCTATAACGACCAGCTGTGATTCGGCGCCTCAAGCCCTGCCCGGCCATCCCAGGTCGAGCGAAAGCACCTTGCCCGGACCATGCACCGCTGCAAACAGCAGTCCGGCCATGAACGAAAAATGGTCGATGAAGAAGCCAAACTCGGCCTGGTTGCCGGCCCAGTGGCTGGGTCCGTGGAAAGAAAAGCCGAGGAACAGCACATAGACGGCGGCGATCAGGGCCGCCTGGGTGAAGAAGGCGCCGGTCAGGAAGCACAGCACAAGCGCCACTTCCAGGATCGCCGCGCACCAGGCGAGCAACAGCGGAAACGGAAAGCCGGCGGCGGCGATGTAGCCGGCGGTCGCCTCCATACCCATGAATTTGAAGGTCACGGCCATCAGGAAGACGCCGGCGAAGATCAGCCGGGCGATGAGAAGGGCCGCGGTCTGCCATGGCGATTGGGTGATTTGCGACGACATGCTCTTTCTCCAGCTTTGCAGGTTGTTCGCTCCTAGGACGCGCGACGATCGCCAGGTCCGACACCCCCAAGTCAATTTTTTCTCGACAAGCGCGATGCAGGCGCTCCGCCACAGATTGGGATGCCTCTTGAGACCATGCACAGTGCCGGCAAGATCGATTTTCGGTTTGCCGGCTGACCGTATATTATTGCCCGCTCAAAGGGGGAATCGGACATGGCCAAGGCATTGACCATCGGCGCACCGCGGCATCAGGCGATGAGCACCGCCTATGAGCAGGAGTGCAGGGAGATGCTCGTTCCCCATCTCGACGCGCTGCTCGACAAGGTCGAGGCCGCCGGCTGGGACCGCGGGCAGGCCGCATCGGCGCTCATGTACCTCGCCGCCATGCGCCTGAAGCCCGCCTGACGGCGCGCCGCCCGGCTCGTGCGGCCTTCCCGCGCCTCGCGAAAACATGAAACTTGTTGGTAACCACGAAAGTGTTATTGTTAGTTGGGGCTAATGCACCGGTTTGTACCGGTGTAGCTATTCGGGTGGGTTGAAATGGGCACGCGCGTCAGGTTCAGGACGAAATCCCATGGCGTCCAGTCTACGGCGCTGGAGTGCAGCGGCTGCGGCGGCGGCGGTCAAGTCTTCCAATGTCCGCGCTGGACCAGTTCCAACGGCCATTGCTGCCCCGCCGGCACGCACCAGCGCGGCTGCCCCGGCGTCAGCACCGCATGCACCGAATGTGACGGCGATCACCTTTCCGACGGCGACCCGATGCGGCCATCGGCCTGATACAAGCTTGCGAAGCCTTTCCAGCCCCGTAGCCGCACCTGATGGCGTTCGACGGGGCATGGCGTTATTGTCGTGCCGGTGGAACCAGCGACGCCGATCTGTGTTATGTCCTGTTGATCGCGGGATCGGGCGCCGACGGCTGCGCGTTTCCCCGACAACAGAAAGCGAGGCCTGAGATGGCTGACGACAAGTCGAAGACGAAACAGGACCGCAAGCTGGTCTCGAGCGAAGAGCCCTACGAGGTCGCTGCCTTTGCCCGCAAATACGGCATTCCACCAAGCGAGGCGCAGACCATCATCAAGCGCTACGGACCATCGCGCAAGAAGCTCGACGCCCATATGGCGGCGCGCGGCTAGAGCCTTTTCCCGGGATCGGGACGGGGCTGCAACTCTGCACCTGTCCCACCCGGCCCGCAGCGCCACGCAATGACGGAGGTTGCCATGTCCGACACCATACGCAGGACCGGCAGTTGCCTGTGCGGCGGCGTGCAGTTTCAGGTGCACGGCGCGCCGCTGCGCATTGGTCTCTGCCACTGCAAGGATTGCCGCAAGGCCGGCGGCTCCGCCTATTCGGCCTTTGCCATCTGGCCGCGCGAGGCCTTCGAGACGACGGGCCTCGTCAGTTCCTATGGCACGCGCAGCTTTTGTCCGACCTGCGGCGGCCGCGTCGCCTGGGTCGACGACAACGAGGCCGAGGTGATGATCGGCAGCCTCGACATCGCGCCGACCGATCTCGTACCCGAATATGAATTGTGGACATCGAGGCGCGAGACCTGGCTGCATGCCTTGCCCGGCACGGAACAGTTCGAGCACGACCGGCCGGCGGCGCACGACGCCGAAGTGCCGATGCCGAGATCGCTGTCGGACGTCGATGCGGCCGAGTAAGATTTGATTTTGCCGGCAGGGAACCCGCCCCTGCCGGCGACGTTATCCGGCGCCTCGTCCTTTGTGCATATCGTTTCCCAAAACCGCTGTGCACTTTTGGGCGACAGGCATCAGTCACGGAGACGACCGTTGAACGACAAGATGTTTCCCCACCCCATCAGGTTGAAGTTTGCCCCCGAGCGTGAGCGCGTTGTCCGCAGTGCCTGGGAAGGCCTGGAATGCCTCGGCGACTGGCCGGCCGGCCAGGGCCGGCAATACCGGGCGGCCCTGCGCAGCTGTCGCGACGCGCTGGACGGCTGGACGCCGCCGGAAAAGGCGATGCGGGCGATGATCGACGCCGCCCGCGAAGCAAAATTCCTCCAGTAGCGGAAATCCACATGGCCCAGTTGATGCTGTCCACGCCAATGCGGATCAGGCCGCATGGCTCCGACACGATCCGCGACATCACCACGCTCGCGGATGCCAGCGAGATTCTCATCGACTGGCCGCAGGCCAAGCGCGGCCCGTTCTATCAGGCCGCGCGCGAAAAGGTCGAAGCCGCGCTGGAAAGCAAGGCAGGCGCCGCCGATGCGCAGGAGGCGTTTGCGGCGCTGTGCAGCCATGCCGGCGTGCTGGTGCGGTAGTGGTTGCGCTTAGGAGAGTTCCTGGGCGAGTCCGATGAGAAGCCCTTCAGGCCCACGGATGTAGCAGAGCCGATAAACGTCCTTGTACTGGACCACTTCGCCTTCGAGCCGCGCCCCGCGCGTGCCTAGCCTTGCAAGCGTGTCGTCGATGTCGTCCACGGTGAACATGACGCGGAGGTAGCCAAGGGCGTTGACCGGGGCGTTCCGGTGATCTGCGACGACAGGCGGCGTGAGGAAGCGGGAGAGTTCGAGCCGGCTATGGCCGTCCGGTGTGCGCATCATGGCAATCTCGACATGCTGATCGCCCAGACCAGTGACACGTCCGGCCCATTCTCCTTCGATCGTGGCCCGCCCCTCGAGTTCGAGGCCGAGTTCCCGAAAGAACTCGACCGCCCCACCGAGGTCTTCGACGACGATTCCTACGTTGTCCATGCGCTTGAGCGCCATGTTTCAGTCTCCTGCATGAGAGTATGACCGCGTTGCTCCTCGATGGCGGGCATCCAGGTCAGCTTGAATCATGGACCGCCTCAAACCGCCACCTTGTTTCCCAACTGTCTCCTGGAGGTTCATGACTTCGATGAAAAAGCAGGCGGGGCATCATGCCTCGCCTGCTTTTTGTTGAAAATCGGTCTGATCAGTCGGCGGGAAGCTCGCCTTGTACGATCGGGTTGGAGCTTTCGAAGCCAAAACTCTTTGGCGCCAGCAGAACCAAAGCAATCACAACGGCAATCGAGGCAAGCAATGTGGCCGTGGTCGCAATATCTCTCACAATAATTTCTCCAGATTCCAGTCGTGAGAGAAACGTTCCTAAGAAACCGAAGTTCCATTAGCTTGAGCGATGATACCGGCGAGCCTGCGTTTATTGTTTAGGCGGCTGAGCCGGCACCTGCCCCGGCTTGATCACCGGCGTCTTGCCTTCATCGGGCGCCGGTGCTGCCATGCCCTGGTCGCCGGTGGCGGGCGGTTTCAGCACACCGCCGCAATCGTTGAGCGTCTCCGTCAGACTGTCGCTGCCAGGCTGCTGTTTTGCACCTTGCTCTGTCTGGACCCGGCATTTGTCGGCCTGGGGCGCCTGGCTGTCGTTCTGCTGGTCCGTCTGGGCCGCAGCCGGCATTGCCAGCGCCAGCATCAGATTGAATGGGACAATGGCGAGAAGTCTCATCTCGGCCTCCTTCTTCCTGCTCACGGCCGCCCGCGGCGACCTTTCCCTTCACAGGGACAACGCCTGTCGATAAAAAAGGTTGGCCGCCTCCGCGCCGGCCGCGTCGGCAGGCTCTCTTCCCAGAGATCTACCCGCGCCGTCGCCTGGCCGGTGCCGAGGTGGCTCCCTTATCCTGCTCGCCGGCGACGTCGGGTCCGATCTCGAGCCGGTGCAGAAGCCCGGCAACGACCAGCACGATCAGCGTGCCGAACCCGGCCACTTGCCAAAGACCCAATCCGCAGGCAACGCCGATCGCGCCCGCCAGCCACATGCCGGCGCCGGTCGTCAGCCCGTGCACCTCTCCGCGCGAAAACATGATCGAGCCCGCGGCGAGGAAAGCGACGCCGGCGGTCACCGCCTCCACCACCCGGATCGGATCGACCTTGACGGAGCCCTGCGCGAACATCGGCGCATGCACGATCTCGATCGTCAGGATGCCGAAGGTCGCGGCGGCGACGCAGACGAGAATATGCGTGCGAAGCCCGGCGGGACGGTTGCGCCATTCGCGCTCGAAGCCGATGACCGCGCCATAGAGCGTCGCCAGCAGCAGCCTTGCCGCAATGACCGGAAACGATGTGTAGGTGGGATGGCCGAATTCCTCGACGAGTTGTTCCATGATGTCCCTCCGAAGACCTGACGCCCACAACGTGGCCGCCGGGCCACGGTTCCTGAATTCACGACGGATGCGGCAAAGGCTCCCCAATTTCCTGAAACGCTTTTGCGGTGAGGCGACCGGATCCTCAAGGGCTGAAGGACGTCTCGGTGCCGGCAGCATGGGCTTCGGCGCCGAGTTGCGGAACGATGATCGAGTCCAGCGGCGCCGTCAGCGACCAGCTGAGATGGCCGGGGCTGCGCTCCAGCACCGCCGAGCCGTTCAGCGATTGCGGCGCGACCCGCTGCAGGACGACGGTGCCAAAACCCTTGCGCGTGCTTTCGTCCCGCCGCTCCCCTTCATGCACCGGCATCGTCTCGTCCCAGACGAGATGGATTTCCCGCTTTCCCGAGACACCGGCAGCGATCTGCCAGGTGATCTCGAGCCGCCCTTCATCACCAGCCAGAGCGCCATATTTGGAAGAGTTGGTGCCGAGCTCATGAAAAGCCATTCCGAGATTTTGCACGGCGTTCGGCTGCAAGGTCAAAAGCGGTCCGGAGAGCGATACCTGCTCCTCGTGCCCGAACGGCTTGAGCTGCTCCTGGATGAGATCGAAAAGGCTGGCGCCGGCCCATTCCGAGTTCACCAGCAGATCGTGCGACCGCGACAGCGCCATGATGCGGGAGCGGATCAGCGCCTCGAACTCGCGTGGATCGGTCGAGCGTTTGCTCGTCTCCCTGACCATCGAGAGGATCACCGCGAACTGGTTCTTGACGCGATGATTCACCTCGCGCAGCAACAGCCGGATCCGGCGCTCGCTCTCCTTGGTCGCGGTGATGTCGCGGGCGATCTTGGAGGCGCCGATGATCTCGCCCGATGCATTCCTGATCGGCGAGACGGTCAGCGAAACGGCAATGATCCCGCCATCCTTGCGTCGCCGGATCGTCTCATAGCTGGCCACGACTTGGCCATTGCGAACCCGGCCGATGATATCGGCCTCTTCATCCCTGAGGTGATCGGGAATGAGCATGAGTATGGACCGGCCCACGGCCTCCTCGGCGGTGTAGCCGAACATGCGCCGCGCTGCCCCGTTCCAGCTGGTGATGACGCTGTTCAGATCCTTGCTGATGATGGCGTCGAAGGACGAATCAACGATCGCCGCCAGCCGGGAATCGGCGGTGATATGGACCAGGCCGCTGTTTGCCAATTCTGTCATTGCCCCCACCTTCCAATATCACGTCGGCCGCCTTGCGTCTCGCGTCTCGCAACCCTTGGGCTCACACAAGGGATTCCGCCCACGCCCAGCAATGCGTGGCAGAGCATTTTGGTTGCAGTCGGCACCCGACATTGCGTGGCCGCGAGCTGGGAGCCAATTTCAGAATCAGTTCGGTTTGGGGGTGACACGGTCAGGAGCATCCGACGGAGGATCGGCGGGATCCCGCTGCGGGCAATCCTCGTAGCGGTGGTCGCGGCCGCCACAGAAGGAACAGCACATGGCTTCACGATCCCCGTTTCCGGGCCGCCATTGCGGGGTCTCGTAGGGCTTCCTGCCATCCATCCCCAGCAATGCGCGACGGACCATTTGGTTGCGCTGAAAAAGCCGGCCAGCCGGTTGTTGCGGAACCACCGGCCTGGATGCGAGTTTCGCGTCACACATCAGCTCGAGGGAACCGCCATGCCGACGCGCCGAACTGCCTTGATGACGGCATCGATCCTGCTTGCCACGACCGGCCTGGCCGACGCCCGGCCCGACACGCGCACGATGAGTTGCGGTCAGCTCCAGCAACTGATCCAAAGCCATCGCGCCGTGGTGCTGACCACCGGCCCCAACACCTATGATCGCTATGTCAGGCAGTTCGGCAACGAATGCGACTGGCCCGAAGTGCCGATGTCGGCTTACGTCCCGACCCGTGACGGCCATTGCCCGGTCTACCGCTGCGAAGAACCGGTCAACAACTTCCCGAACTGATGTCGCTTGCCACCATCCTTTGCCGCTGCACTGCGTTGATCCCGGCGCTCGAACCGGCTAGGGGTGTAGGCGCGACTTGCATTTTCCCGCTTCGTCTAATGGTAGGACAGCGCCCTTTGAAGGCGTGAATCGTGGTTCGAGCCCATGAGCGGGAACCAAAATCAAATGTTTGCAAAGAGCAGATTGATCATTTCGAAGCTGCGTGCATGACCAGCCCGCCGACATATCTGGCTTATTAGCATATGCTTGTATTTCTCCCGAATCAGGACCATCATCCTGGCCATCTGGGAGAGGGGTATATGGCCGCGAGAAAAATGATTGCGGTTAAGGACTGGTCTTGCGGCATGAGCGACGGGCTTGGCCGGGTGGTCCTGACCATCAACCCGACTGAGGGTGAGCCAATCCTCGTTTTGCTGACAATTTTTCAGGCGGCAAAAATGGCCGGAGAATTGCGGTCACCGAAACTCGTTCCCCTCTCACCTCAGTGACACCACGCCCGAGGGAGGAAGCGATAGGAACTCCCTTGACTGCGTAAACCGTGGCCGGATCAGTGAAAGCCCGCGCCCTGGCGGAGAGCGCGGGCCGATCGGAGGCCCGATCTTCAGCAGGCGATGGAGGGCACCACCTGCCGCACGCATCAACTATTAGTGTAGGCTAATGTTCCGGTAGGCTGGTTCTGCTCGCTTGTTTTTTCGCCGACTGTGCGGGACGGTCGGCATCTGAAACCGGGGAGAGGTGCGAAGAATCAGAGTGAGGGAGATGGTCCGACTGCCTGTGCCGCTTCCTCTTCGAGCATCGTGAGCTTTTCCGGATCTCCTCCGGTTCGGCATGTTCCAACCCCACAACGTCGTTTCTGGTTTCATTCAGTGAAACGATGATCTCATCGAGCTTGGCGTGGATGGCGGCGGTGTCGCGATAGCCCTGTATCAGGACCACCCCGGTGATCACGATAGCCACGACCGACAGGGCGTAGGTGACGGCATTTGTCAGGCCGTAGGGCACCAGCGCGGTGCACAACACCATGGCTATCATCAGGACGTAGAAACCGGGTGGCCGGGACAGAAAGTCGGCGGCCACGAAAAGGATACGGTTCATATCCTTGCCACGGTCAACAAGGCGATCAGTGCGGTGATGGCCACGCAAATAGGCACCGCCGCGAGCAAGCCTGCCTCCAGGAATCGGGTCTCTTTGTCACGAAACATCAGATCACCTCACACTCACCAAATCCAGGATGCGGGTTCGCTCGCCACACGGGGAGCAACGGGCGAACCCTATCAGCGCAGGAAAAGGGACATGACTGCGCAGATCTCGCAAACTTGGGTGACGGCGGCTCATCCAAGCGAAATCCCAATTACCAGCAACGTGACGGCCACCGCGAATATCGGTGCGAGCAACCAGCGCGCCTGACCAACGCTCTTATCCATCTCTTCCTCCCGTAAAAATACACTCGGACAACTACCGCAGACGGCCGCTGTTCCGATGGACACCGCCAGTAGGACCATTGCGTTTTGTGGCCGGACCTAAGTCGCACGAGCCGCCCGACCGGAGCCCAGCCATGGGAACGTTTGGGGTTGCCCCAAGTTCGGCTTTTTGAGCGCGGGTCGATGGCGTCCTGCGCCGATCTCATAAAGGAGGAACCTATGAGAACGCATCTTACCAGCGCTGCTGCGGCGTTTCTGTTGCTTGCAGGAATCGGTGCAGCCACAGCCGATGACATCATCATCCAGCCCGAGCAGGACACGGTCATCCGTGAATATGTGAAGAAGCAGTCCGTGGCTTCGATCAAAGTCCCCGGTGTAGAACTTAATATCGGTACAGCCCTGCCTGATACGGTCGAGCTCTACGAGGTCCCCGACGTCAAGTATCGCTACACCGTGATCGACAACCGCACGGTCGTCGTCGATCCCGGCACCCACAAGATCATCAAGGTCTACGACTGAACAGCATCCGCGTGAGCCCGTCGCCCTTGGGGCGACGGGACATCCACCAATCAGGGCCGGGCTGGTTGGGGCTTACCAGGAATCTTGCCCGCTTCCACACCAACCTATCGTCCGGCACACGCGGGATCGGACAAACATCACCCGCAACGCCTGCCCTTCTCGTCTGCCCAGACAGGCGGCTGAGGCATCAACCGCTCGGGGTTGGATTGATCGCTGTCAATTCGCACGTTCGGCCCCCGCATTGGCCGGTCTTCCTGATCTTACGGCCAATCTCTGTTCGCGTAGACGCGCCGTCTTGGCTTCCCTGGCCTGACGTTCAGCGTCCAAGACCATTTTGCTCTCACGGTCCGCTCTCTCGATCTTTTCGCGATCAACCTTTCGTTTCACGACAGCCTCCTCTGTTCCAACAGCTCAAAAAGTAGCAACCTGCGGAAATGTTCCAGCAAAGAAATTGGGCTGCCACCTCATTTTTTATTGAGGACCGAAGGGCGATTTGCTCCGCCGTCGGAAAGCGAATGGAGGACCGCAATGCCCCAGCTTCATCAACGCGGCGTCGAACTGGTTTATGAGCTTGTGACTGCCGCCGACTATCTGGAAAAGATGAAGCCGGAAGACGTTGCCGCGCTCCTGCGCGAAACAGCCATGGTGCTGGGCGACCTGCTGAAGCGCAATATTCCCGACAAGCCGTCGTGAGCCTCGCCCACCCTGACGGCCGCACCATCTGAACTTGCGAGGCAACACGAATCCATATTTTAGCGACGGCGAAACCAAGGTCGCATTTCCACGTTGAGGCTCGTTCAACATGGGAACTCAAAAGATGGATCCGGCAACCCAGGCAGTGATGCTTTTGCTCTCCTGCAGCCCGGGCGCGGCATCAATATGCAAACCGGCCGATATGGCGCCGACACTGTATGCCTCGCTTGATCAATGCCGGGCTTCGCTGACGGACAGGCTGGCAAGTTCGCCCAATGGGCAAATTGTCGGAAGGTGCCGGTCAATTGATCCGACCGTCACTGCTTCACTACCGGCCGACTACACCACGGTCGTGGTCACGCGAGGCATTGGGAACGGCGCCGCAACGAGCTATCTCGTGCCGCGGGCGACGAAATGAGCAGAGGCAGCACGCCGAAGCCTCCTGCCCCGCTTGGCCATCACTGACGCTGGTCTTGCTGGCGCGACACCGATGGCACGAGGAGCTCGCCGGGGCAGCCCCAACGCCATCCCAGCGAGCCTGTTGCTCCGCTACGATGACAATGGAGCAATTCCTGCTGTACGAATTCGAGCGCCACCAAGTTGCATCCGGCGCTCCTGAAACCATTTCGCAGAGCCTGCGTTGACGACGGGGGCCCGACACAGGAGACATCTCATGACCGTCAACTGCCGCATATCCATCGACAACCGTCCGGAAGCAGCCGATGCCGTTTTCCAGGCAGTTCCCCGGATTGGCGAAAGCGTTTCACTGTCGATCGACGGAACGACGCAGGATCTGCGGGTATCGCGAGTCGTGCATGTAACCAATGGCACGCTGGAAGGTGCCGCGATCGTCGTCGAAGTGACGACCAACATCCTGTAGGGTCGGAGCAGTCAGGTTCGGCATACGAGCCGGCGCCTGCCGCCGGTCGCGACCGGTAGACGGGCGGCCCGCCTATTCCTTGCCGCCCTCGGCAATCCCGTTGCCGTCCGCAGGCAGGATGCCAAAATCCTGCGACTTCGCCCCCTGCTCCGCCGTCAGGAACCCATCCGAGGCCAAGCCGCGTCGCAGCAACTCCCTGACCGCGGCCGAGCGGCTCGGCATGCGCTTGTCGTAGCGCCAGTTTTCCAGCGCCGCCAGTTCGTCTGATGTCAGCATGATTTGCAGTCGTTCGGGGCGTTCCAGTTCAGCCATGGCGCTTCCTCGCTCAGGACCAAGAATACGTTGAGTTAGTATCTAGCTCACTTGGCGTATAATTAGGATAGCTCGCATAATGCGTCAAGACCCTGCTATGGGTGAACGGAGCATCCCACACATGATGCGAATTCGGCGCCGGACGCGCATTTGTGTAACTATGCTAACTGATTGATTTATTTGGATAATATTTATATTGTTACTTGCTCGCGCGCAGCACCCGGTGCATGGTGGAATCTGAAGAGAAAACCCATCCCTTTGGGAGGTTTCGATGCGGTATGATTACTCGACGCAACTGCGCGATGACGTCAGTTCAGCGGTCCAGATGGCCTTCAAGACGGCAGGTATCGTCAACATAACGGCGGTGGCGGAACAGATCAGGGTCAGGAACCTGGCCGAGAACGTCGCCCTCGAGGATATCGAGCACCTGGTCCTGCAGGCGGCGCAACTCATCGGTGCGGCAATCGAATTCGACGGCCTGGCCGGTCTGTTCGTGAATGGCCTGGCTGACGAGGACGGCGGGCGCGCGATCGCCCCGCTCGATCTGCCGCGCCCGGCTTCGATCCAATAGTCAGGCAAACGCCGGCGGATACGCCCGGGTCCTTTCATCTTTTCGGCGAACAAGTCTTCCCGGTGGAACAAGTTGGAATGACGGAAATTATCCTGTCGCCTTACAAGAGGAGGACGTCGTGAAAGACCTGCGCAGTCTCCTTGCCGAACTGTCATCCAGCTGGCTCAAGCGCCGCAAGACGCAAGCGCCCAATACCGTAAACACGGTCAAGGCCGCGCCCCGCCTCGCCGAACAAATGACAAGGCAGCGTGCTGCCCACAAGCCCAAACCACCGCCCACCCGCGACGTCGCCTCGAACATGTGAGTAACGGCGAAAGGCGAACACACCGGGCGTCTCCCGATATGGATGGTTCGTTGAAGAACGCCCTTTCGGAACTTCACGCCGGAGTGACGAAACCTTGGACTGCCAAAGGCGTTTATAGCTTCAGCGCAATCGAGGTTCCGATGCAAACTGCATGGTTCTCCAAACCCGTGGCGGTGTCTGTCGGTGTCACCGGTTCCATCCGCCATCTATCCAACACGCAGCAAGCCATTGAATTGCTCACGACACATTGGCGTGACGCCGGCAGCCCAAAACATCAATCGGCATTGCGCGCCTGCCGCCGGGCGACGAGTGGTGACGGGTCCTCCGACATCGCCCGGGAGGCTTTCGTCGAGGCCGCCCGCGAGGCGCATATCCTTGTCGAGTAGTCTGGCCGCTCGTGTCTGTTCTTGACACGGAAACCCGGCCCTCGCATATTTTTCGATGGCCGGAGCCACGTTGCCGGCCAGTTCAAAGCATCGTTCAAGCGATTGGAGGAAGTGATGAACGACAGGCGTTTCAACCACCCCGTTTTCGTCAAGGACGGTCGGATGATCGTCCAGGAAATCACCTGCCTCGACGAGGCCCTCGACTTTCTCGACGAGTGGCCGAGCAACCGCCGCGGCCCAATCTTCGATACCGCCCGGCGCGCCTGCCATCGCGCCTTTGACGGGCTGTTGCCGCCGTCGGTTGCCCGGGAAGCCTTCGCCGGCTGGGCAAGATCGGCGCGCATCCTGGAGGATGTCTCGAACGTCCTGCCCTGGATGACCGGGCAGCGATCCGGGCGCGGCGGTATTCCGGCCTGAGCGGCTGGCTTCAAGAATACCGCCGGCGAACCTTGTTGGAGGCGCCAGGATAGGCCTTGGCCGCCGACCCTGGCGGCCAGGCCGAGGCTCCATGGTCCCATGCAGCAGTACGCCTGTTGAGAATGGAGCGGGCGCGCCTATAGTCGTGGCGAGCCGCCACCGGAGAGCGCACCAATGACCCTGAAAACACGCAAGCTCGGCAGCCAGGGGCTGCGGGTCTCGGCCATCGGCCTCGGCTGCATGGGCATGAGCCAGTCCTACGGCCCTGCCGACGAGGCCGAATCCATCGCCACGCTGCATCGCGCCATCGAGCTCGGCTGCACCTTCCTCGACACCGCCGAGGTCTATGGTCCTTACACCAACGAGGCCCTGCTCGGCCGGGCGCTGAAGGGCAAGCGCGACCAGGTGACCATTGCCACCAAATTCGGTTTCCGCATCGAAAACGGCAAGCAGGTCGGAACCGATAGCCGGCCCGAGCACATAAGCGAGGCCGTGGAAGCCTCGCTCGGCCGGCTCGCCACTGACCATATCGACCTCATCTACCAGCACCGCGTCGACCCGGCGGTGCCGATGGAGGATGTCGCGGGCGCTGTCGGCGAACTTGTCGCGCAAGGCAAGGTGCGCTTCTTCGGCCTGTCGGAGGCGGGTGCGGCCAACATCCGCCGGGCGCATGCCGTGCATCCGGTGTCGGCGGTGCAGAGCGAGTATTCGCTGTGGGAGCGCAATCTCGAGCCGGAGATCATCCCGCTGCTTGGGCAACTCGGCATCGGCCTGGTGCCATTCTCGCCGCTCGGCCGCGGTTTTCTGACCGGTGCGGTCAAGCGTGCGGAGGACTATCCCGAGGGCGACTACCGCCGCAACGACCCGCGCTACCAGGGCGAAAACTACGATGCCAATGTCGAGGCAGCCGCCAAGGTGCGCGACATCGCGACGGCCCGCCGCGTCAAGCCCGGCCAGATCGCATTGGCCTGGCTGCTGGCGAAGGGCAACGGCTTTGGTGTCGACATCGTGCCAATCCCTGGCACCAAGCGGATCAGCTATCTGGAGGAGAACGTCGCCGCCGCATCGCTGAACCTCGACGCCGCCGAAATGGCCGCGCTCGACGAGGCACTCGCGCCAGGAAAAATCTCCGGCCCCCGCTACACCGAGCGCGCCATGGCGATGGTCGACCGGTAGGACGCACGCCGAGCAGAAGGTGGGAACCGGCTTTCGGAGAAGTCACACCCAAACAAGAAGAACGAGCCCATCCTGTTTCAATCGGGAAGGAGGAAGATCGACACTCGATCAGCTGACTGCCGTCAACAGCCAAGGAAAACAGCAGTTAGCAGGTGGCTTTCAAAAGTCGTCGAGAAAAAACAGCCTGTCAGAAGCTCGATGGCGCGTGACCAGCGTAATGACATCCCGCTGCTTGGAGGTGCCGGTTTTGGCGAAGATCGATTTAAGGTGCGATTGGATAGTCGAGCGCGAAACACCAACGCGATTGGCGATTTCTGACAATGTGCCGCCGCGCTCCAACTCCAGGATCAGGCCGGCTTCCGCTTTCGTCAATCCAAAATGATGGCGCAGATTTCCCATCAGCGCGGCTAGGTCTTCCCCTGCACGCGGGCGAACAATGACCAGTGAAACGGTCTTTGGAGTAAAGATCGATAGAAGCCCGACCGGCAAGGCATTCGTTTGATCGATCGCGACGGGGACACATGTAACGACATAATTTCCGGATTCGGCATTGACGATCAGATCGTTCAGCCTGGCCCGACCGCTCCCGAGCGTACAGCTGTTTCGCACAAGTCTTGCAAAAGCTGCGTTTGCTTCCGAATTATTGATCTGGACGATATCCTGCCCCCGAACCAAAATAAGGCCGGCGTCTGTCAAAAGTTCGTTTGCGGCGGAATTTGAAGCGAGCAGGCGGCAGTTCTCATCAACCAAAATAGCTGCGTCAACGAGCTGATCAATTAATCCGCGCCCCCCCGGCAGATGAAACGTTGGGTTGGTAAGCCGGTTTACTTCGAGTGCAGCTCGAAAGGCAGGGACAACGGTGCGCAGTAAGGTCTGACCGCGAGCATGAATCTGTTCGTGATGCCTAAAATCATGGTGCACGGCTAACACCGCGTATCGATCTCTATGCGCGGCGAATTTCAAAGCCGTCGCCCCATCGCATTCACGCTCCGGGTTCACAAGGTCAGTGAAGAATTCCGTCTTCCTAAGCAATCGGTCCGGGTATAGTTCTGACGATCCTTTGAACGCTGACATGCTCATCTCATTCACGCCCTTCGTCCAAGGGTTAACCTTCCAATAGTGGTCCCCGTAGGCCTGAATGGTTCTGTCGCTGAAGCCAGAATAGACAACCTGATGTACGGTTGTGCTTTCTTTCTCCACCACTTGAAACAATATCTTTGATCCTGGGATGAAACGCTGCAGCAATTCGGCGACGTCTGTCCAACGATTCACGTCACAGGCTGCGGCGTTTATGATTGTATTGAGGTCCGCGATGTCGGACGACAAACGCTTTTCACTTGAGATCATGGTCGATCAAATAGTGACTGCCCAGATTCCTTAGGGCAACGCGTCCACAAAAGTCGATCTATTCTGGCAAATTCCGCCAGCCCTTCCGCCCCAATCACTCTCTTGGCCCCCACCAACCGCAGTCCAGTACATTTGCACAAACATTGGTTGGCTGCCAGCGTCGATCTGGACTTGCCCCATTTGCCCATTTCGGACGGTCTGACATCCCTCGTTTGGGGGATGCGGACAATATTCACCCTGTTAGCGTTGGCACCGAGTTTATTGACACCGACCGGCGCCGCCTGGGGACCTATGTCCGATTCACTTGTTTCTGATTATTCCTGCGTTGTCCCGCGACCCCGAACGAGGGGCAGAACGCTCTTGGCGGCAAGCCTGATTCTGCTCACGGGCTGCGCGGTTTCTGGCACCCAAGTGTTAGCACCTTATCGATTGGCGGATGGCACAAGGCTTCAGGACGTTGTGACGATAGGCGCCGACAAGACTGGCACGGCACCAGTAGTGACGCACGTCAAGACATTCAGGATTGGCGAGCGGGGAGGCGCTGCTCTTGTTGCGGATGGGACAGGCTCCGGCGCTGGTCTCGGCACCGTAGTCGTCGGCGCGGCAGTCGCTGGCGTTACGGGAGGGGTCACAGGCGGCCTCATCGCCAATGCCGTGCGCCCTCATTCCAATTCGTCGTCGAGCATATCATGCTCGGATCCGGCCAACGCCCAGACGCCTACATGTCTGTGTCAGGCCAATCCAAGGCTTCCTGGTTGCGAAAACGCTCTTCAGGGCAACTGACCGTAAGGGTTGGCAGCCTCGCCCTGTGTTGTTGAGTTGATTTCACCCACCGTTCCACGACCCGAAAGGCTCCAACCTTCGATGGCAAGAAAGACGTTATTCCTTCTACCCGCAGCATTGATAGGCGGTGCTCTGGCGGGGTCGCTTCTGCAGTACACTGCGAGCGTTCCAAACTCGCCGTGCTATCCTGAGCAGTCTAGTTGCCCGGGGCGTCAGCCTTGGGCAGGAAATGGAGATGGTAGCCATAGCGATCACGGCAAAGGTGGCGCGAACGGCGGCAGCACCAACGGCGGCGCCAATGGGACCGGCGGCAATAATGGGACCGGCAATGGCAATGGCGGCGGCAACGGCAACGGCAACGGCGGCGGTAATAATAACGGCGGCGGCAATGGGAACGGCGGCGGCAACGGCGGCGGCAATAATAATGGTGGCGGTAACAACGCTTCCTACACACCAGGAAGATTGCCCCTCTGGATGATCAACGGAAATTGACCGAAGGGCCGAGTCTCCGCGCGGCTCCGATTATCGTCGCAATGGCAACAGGAATTTCCAGAAGGGCCATCTTTGCGCTTTCTTATCCTATCAGTACTGACGGCGGCGTTGGGCTTTTCGGTCGGCCTTGCCATCACGCTCGCCTCCGATGGGGAGGCAGTGTGCGGCACAGTCAGGATCGGTAGCCGTTCCATATTTGCGAAATGGTCAAGCACCTCTGCGGCCCCGGCCAGTTTCGTCCAATCAAAAAAATGCACGATCCCTTGGCGCGGATGGCAGTGAACATGGAACTGCAAGGGGCTGGACGTCGCACGGAAGTGCGGCCGGCTAGCGATATTCATATCGCAACGAGCCTGGTCGGCCTGGCGTCCGTCATACTGTCCCTGATCGCGATTGAAATGTTGCAACTTACCAGCGGGCTGGCGACTATTTGGGTTATAGCCCTGCCGGCTCTTGCAATGGGTGTATTTGACATCGCGATTCTGAAGGAGCACCGGCAGCCGTCTGCAGGCCTCGACTTTGGTTGTCCGCGACCCGAACTGATAGTCCGCCTGAATCGGAGTGCCGTAAAGCTGATCGCTCACTGGGCATGCTGGGGCGCAATCGCACTCATTTATTGGACGATACCTGAATACCGTGCACCATTTTATCAGGTCTATTTCGAGACCCTCTGGATATGCCTTCCCTGGATGGCTTTGGCTGTACCTGCCTATTTGTTTCTATTAGATCGCTATCAAACAGAACCTAGAGATGACGCTTGGCATTTCGGCAACTTCCTGCTTCGCGGAAGGTACGGCAGCACAGACCTCAATCGGGCCAAGTGCCATGTACTTGGCTACGCATTGAAGGGCATCTTTCTGCCAATGCTGATTCCAGCAATAACGTCATATCTTGAGACGTCCAATCAAATTTCGACGTCCGATTTAAAATACTCATTGGCGTATTTTTATTACATATTTGACAAGATATGGATGGTAGATGTTATCTTTGGATCTATTGGTTATGTTTTTACGCTTCGCATTCTAAACTCACATATCAGATATGTATATACTGAGGCATGGATATGGGCGATAACGCTAATTTGCTATAGTCCAATAAATTCAACGCTTCTATATTCTGGAGGTTATTATTCCGGAGCAAATTGGTATTCATTAGTACCTATGGACTCAGCCGTAGGTATAGCTTTCATGATCGCAATTTTGTTTTCTGTTGGAATGAACACGTTTGCGAATATTGTATTCGGACTCCGCTTTTCCAATATTGCTCATCGGGGCATCATGACGTCCGGTCCCTATGCCTGGTTCAAACACCCGGCGTATCTATTCAAGAATATTGGGTTCTGGCTTATGTCAGCCCCATTCATTGTGACGGATGGCCCTTTGACGGCCATCAGGGGGTGCATGCTCATGCTCGTCTTGAATGGAGTTTATTACCTGCGCGCAAAAGGCGAGGAAATCGCCTTAATGCCTGATCCCAAATATCGGGCCTACGTCGATTACATTGATCAACATGGCTTCTTCGCGAGGGCGAAAAAACTCATACTCTAGGCTAGGGTCACCTGTCTTCCAAATCACCTCGGCGTACAAGGCCCCTCGGCGCGAGCCGGCAACGATCACAGCCACTTTCGGATCAGTCTGGCGCCGCTTACAAAGTGCATGTCGGCATCTCAGCGCTTTCCGAGGGCCCGAGCGCAGGCAAGGCGCACGTCATGCATTTGAACCTACCGATGTTGAAATGCCTTTGGGGGGTCGGCACCTTCGGATCATACCCCGCGTGGTTCGATCGGGGTTTACATCGGCAGCCAGGCACCTAGTTTTGGGGTTTCGCGCCGTGCACCTGAGTGCAGGTATGACCGAGAACGGGACCGTGAACTCTAGCCGGTCCCTCAAAAACTTCCGAAAGGATGGCTGCCATGACACAGGCCAAGAATGGCGACACCGTGCGCATCAACTACAATGGACGCCTAGCCGACGGCACTCAATTCGATTCTTCCGGCAGCGAACCGCTGCAATTCACGCTGGGTGACGGACAAGTGATCCCCGGTCTTGAAACCCATGTCGAGGGCATGGAGGTGGGCGCGAAAAGCACCGTCACCGTTCCCGCTGAAGCCGCCTATGGCCCCCACCGCCCCGAAGCGGTCGTGACCATCGACCGCGCCAAGGTGCCGGACAACATCAACGTTGATATCGGCGCTCGATTGCAGGTCAGAACCCGCGACGGGCGCCCCATGCCGGTAACAGTCGTCGAAGTGGACGACGCCAAGGTCAAGCTCGACGGCAATCATCCGTTGGCCGGACAGGATCTGGTGTTCGAGGTCGAACTGGTTGAGATCGTTCAGGCGGCGTAGCTATCCATGCGGCCAAGGCCGCGGTGGCTATGAGTTCGGGTGACGCGCTTCCGCCGGAGGTTTCGGCAATGCGTCGCCCGCGCCCTGCTTTCCGCGCTTAGGCGATCGCCAAAATCGTGCCGACCTTCTCCGGCCTGCCCGCGGAGAGGCTGCTCAAGCTGGTCAGTTCGAAGGCCTTTCCAGGCGGCTCGGTGGCGCAACCTTATCGGCTGGCGTGACCACGTCCGAGGTCCGCTCTTCCGCTCTAGTGAAGCTCACTATTGCCTTCTGTTGCGAGCGCCGGAGCCCCACAGGGCGCGCCCGAGCAGGTTCCGCCTGCCCTTGCGCTGGCCCAGATCGATATCGCTGACAAGCTTTGCCCCGCCCTTGCGCCGCTCCAATGTGATCTTGCGGCTATGGAAGGCCTCCAGTTCGGCGCGATGCGCCACGCTTATGATGGTGACATCAGGCAATTCGCGGATCACAGTCTCCATCATCTTGTCCTGGCTCTTTTCGTCGAGCGCCGAGGTCGCTTCATCCAGCACGACAATGTCGGGGCGATGCAGCAGCAGGCGCGCGAAGGCGAGGCGTTGCTTTTCGCCGCCCGACAGCGTCTGGTCCCATGGCGCTTCTTCCTTGATCCTGTCGGCAAGATAGCCAAGGCCCACCTTGTCGAGTCCGGCCTTGATCTGTTTGATCGTCCACTTATCCGCCGCCGCAGGATAGGCTACCGCGCGGCGCAGGGTCCCCGAGGGGATGTAGGGGCGTTGCGGCAGCATGAACAGACGCCTGCCGGCGTGGAAATTGACGCCGCCGCCGCCCCACGGCCACAGGCCCGCAATGGCCCGCACCAGCGTCGATTTGCCCGAACCGGATTCGCCCGCCACCAGCACCCGCTCGCCCGGTTCGATCACGACCTCGGTTTCCTTGACCACGGAAGTGCCGTCGTCGAGCGTCACCGAGAGATTGTCCAGGCTGAGCATCGCGCCGTCTTTGGTTTTGCCTCGGTTGATACGCCCGAGCGCATCGCTCTGTTCGGCGCGCTCAAGCCCGTCGAGCGACATCATCAGCGAGGCTATGCGCCGCGCGGAGGCGTTCCAGTCGGCAAGACGGGGATAGTTGTCGACCAGCCATCCGAACGCGCCCTGCACGATGGCGAAGGCAGAGGCAGCCTGCATGACCTGTCCAAGCGTCATCGAGCCTTCGAGGAACTTTGGCGCGCAAAGCAAAATCGGCACGACCGGCGCAAACAGGCTCGAGCCCTGCGACACCAGCGCCGTGCGCATATGCTGGCCTGTAAGAAGCGCCCATTGCCTGAGCACATGGGCGAAATTCTTGTCTATGCCGTTACGCTCCTCCTCCTCGCCGCCGAGCAATGCGATGCTCTCGCCGTTTTCCCGCACGCGCGTCAGCGTGTAGCGGAATTCGGCTTCCGCCTGATTTTTCTCCTCGGAGAGGTGGACGAAATGGCGGCCGATGACCGCCATCGAGGTGGACGTGATCGCGGCATAGATGATTGCCGTGATGACGAGGAAGCCGGGAACAGTGATGGTCGAACCTGCGATCGTCAGGGTCAGGGCCCCGCCGATCGTCCACAGCACCACGATGAAGGTCGAGGCCGACAGAAACGCGTTGATGACACCGGCGGTGAAGTCGACCGGGGATTCGGTGGCAATCCGCAAATCCTCCGTGATGCGGGCTTCGGGGTTCTGGTGATCGCCGCCGACGAGGTTCAACTGATAGTAGCGGCCGCTTGCCAGCCAACGCGCGATGACCGCGGTGGTGAGCCAGGAACGCCAGCGGCGCTGAATCGTCATGCGAAGGAAGACTTGTACAACGACAAGGCTTCCGCTTGCGAGCACGAGCGGCACGAAAACTGCGCTCAGGAAATATACGTTATGGGCATCGCGTTGCTCGAGGGCGTCGAAAATCGCGCGGTTCCAGCGATTGATCCCATACTGGAAGCCGATATTGATGCATATCAGCATCAGCAGTCCGGTCGTAAAAGGCCACGCCAGCCGGTCGCCGCGCCGGCTCCAGAAATCGCGGGCGCTGATCCAGAAACGCCGCAGCAAGTATCGCTTGCGCGCCTGCTCCGCCTCCTCGGGCGTCAGTTCTGGATCGGGTTCGACGGCATCGGGTGGCGGCGCGGCCTGGCCGTCGACCTCAGGCGCGGCTTCGACAGCCGATGCCTTTTCCTGGCGCGACTTTTCAGCACCGCGTGGTTTGGCGCCGTCGGCCCGTTTCGGCTTGGATGCAACCCCTGACATAAGGGCGGTAACGGCTTAAAAATCAAAAGGTTGCATGACGTCCGATCGAGATCCAGCAGCCACGGCTCTTCTGGCGTTGCGGTGCCGCGCAGTCTCGCCCAGGGGCGCCCGGCCTCTGGCCACGGCCAGCCCTCGCCCTCAGCCAAACTTACTCGATGAGCGGTGAAATCGGTTGACCAAAGTTAAACTACCTTCTAGTAGGTAGATCGCTCATCAACCAACATTGGAAACCGATATGCCTGTTCAAAACACTGACATCCTCGCCCAAGCTTCGAACACATGGCTCAAAAGCTATTATTTTGTCCGGTTCGGCGTTTCCGCGGCATGGGTCGCACTAGCCTTTACCCTCGCCAAGACCATGCCGCCGTTGGCCGCGATCATGCTGGTGGCGTATCCTGCCTGGGACGCCCTTGCGAATGTCGTCGATGCCCAGCGCACCGGCGGATTGAACCGCAATAAGTCGCAGTTGCTGAATTTTGTCGTCAGCGTGCTTGCCACCCTGGCGGTCGCTGTCGCGCTGACCAGCAGTATGAACGCAGTGCTCGCGGTCTACGGCGTCTGGGCTGCTCTATCTGGCCTGTTTCAACTGATTACCGCGCTGCGGCGCTGGAAGACCAGCGGCGCGCAGTGGGCGATGATCCTGAGCGGCGCTCAATCGGCACTGGCCGGCATCTTTTTTGTGAAGATGGCCGGCGGCATTGAAGATATCGGCATCACGAATGTCGCACCCTACGCTGCGTTCGGCGCTTTCTATTTCCTGGTCTCGGCTGTCTGGCTGACGGTCAGCGACATCCTTCGGAAGTCACCGCGGATCGCCAGCTAGATGCGCTCCTTGAAGACCTGTCCGATATCCTGACGTGAAGCCCGATGCGCCGTCTTCCTGGAGGACGGCGCATCTCCTTTCACAAGGATTGGCGGTCAAGCCGCGCTCCTGTTCCGCTGGCTCGGACAAACCTTGCGAGGATCGGCAAAATTTCCTACCTCAACTACCGGAAGGGTGACAATGAACGCTGCACTGAGTGACACCGCAGGCAAACTGGTTGGCGGAGCCGCCCAGCTGATCATGCGTGTCGGCTACAACGGCTTCAGCTATGCCGACCTGTCGGAACGCTTTGGTATCCGCAAGGCCAGCATTCACCATCACTTCCCCTCCAAGGTCGATTTGGTCGTGGCAGTCGTTGAACAAGCGCGCACCGGTATCCGAGCCCAGAGTGCGGTGCTGGAGGAAGGCTCGCCGGTCGCACTGGATCAGCTGCGGTTTTATACAGGCTATTGGGAACGCTGTATCAAGGATCAGTCCGCGCCCTTCTGCCTGGCTGCCGTGCTGGCGGCCGAATTGCCCGGCCTGCCCGAAGAGGTGGCAGTTTCGGTCCGCGGTCATTTCGTCGACCTCGGCAAATGGCTGGAGCGGCTGTTGGAACTCGGTGTAAAGCAGGGGGCTGTGCATCTCGAGGCATCCCCCGAGGTCGAGGCGCAAGCTTTCATGGCGACCGTATACGGAGCCATGCTTGCCGCCCGGGCGTTTGATGACCCGGAGCGGTTCAACGTGATCGTAGAAACGCTTTTTCGTCGCATCCGCACCTGACGATGCCAATGGCGGCTTCGAGGCGTAAGCCATGCGCGCCTTCCACCTCTGAGGATCTGTTTCGGGGCTGAACTCGATTATTCCGAGTTTCGACCTAACTCGCCGCCGCTGCCGCAACCTTCTTGGGGGCCGCCCGCTGTCGGCGCATGCGGCGTTTGGCGATCAGCTTGAGGGCAACCGGCGGCTCGTTTGACAGCGCGCCCAGCACGGCGTCGACCATGCCATGCGCCACGAAATCGGCGTTCATGTCCTGGGCCAGTTTGGCCGCCGTTTCCTTGTCCTCAGCAGCGGTCTCCGACCAGAACACGATTCCGACCCGCAGTGCGGCCTTCGCGCGCTTCAGCCGGCGAACCAGAAAGCGGGCGTGCTTGAAGGAATCCCGGTTCAGGAAGCCGACCACGACGGTGTCGACGGTGCCGAGGTCGAGGTGACGAATGCTTGACGGTTCCATATCGGCAAAGCCAGCCCTCGACACTGTCGCGCCCTGGACCTCAAGCACCTGCGCCAGCATCGCGGCAGTCGCATCGTCGAGCTCGCCGCGCCCGCCGGCGCAAAGCACTGTTAGGCCGGTGCCATCGGGCAACTCGGTCTCGTCCTCGCCGCCGGAATCGCTATCGTTACCCGCTTCTGCGGCCACGTGCGGTTCCTCCTCCGCGCCCGCTTCCTCCTGCGCGCTGTCATCGAGGTTGGCCACCAGCGTCAGGGCACTGGCCGCCACCTGCCGTCTTTGCAGGTCGCCCATGACGCCGCGCACCCGGTCGCGCTCACCCAGCAGCAGTGCCGGTATGGCAACCTTGTCGTAGAATTCGACGAGGTATTTCTCCTCCAGCATCTCCTCGGCATGGTCGGTGGCTTCTTCGGGATCACCGGCCAGCAGCCGCTGGTAGAGGCGCGCATGAGGTTCGAGCACGGGCTCGTTGCCGAACAGCACGTCGAGGAATTCAAACTGCGGCACATGCCTGCCCAGCACCACCAGGCAGACGGTGAGCGGCGTCGACAGGATCAGCCCGAGCGGCCCCCAGAGCCACGTCCAGAAGATCGCCGCGACGATGATCGCCAGCGGCGACAGCCCCGTCCGCGAACCGTAAAGCCAGGGTTCGATGACGTTGCCGGTGATCAGTTCCATCACCACGAACAGGGCGGCCGTCCACAGGACGAGCGACCAGCCCGGCGCCACGGCCAGCGCCAGGAATAGCGGCAGCAGCATGCCGATGATCGGGCCGATATAGGGAACGAAACGCAGCGCCAGCGCCAGCAGCCCCCACAGCAAGGCATTCGGAATGCCGAGGATCCAGAGCCCGATCGCGATCGGTATGGCGTAGACGATGTTGACGACCAACTGCATCAAGAGATAGCGGCCTACCCGCTTGCCGGCATCCCGAAGCGCCTCGGTGGTGCGGTGGAGGTCGCCGTAACCGACAAGCCGGATGAAGCGGTCGCGCAGATCCTCCCGCTCGAGCAGCATGAAGATGACGACGACGATGATCAGCCCGGCCGAACCGAGCGGGCTGATCAGCGGCCCGACGATGTTCTGCAGGACCTGGAGCGGCCTTTCACGCGAGACGATCTCGACGGGCACCGGCTCGCGCGGCGGCTTTTCCGGGGTGGCGGCCGGCAGCGAGGCATCCTGCCTGTCGATCTCCTGTCCGACACGCTCGACCACCTGGCTCAATCGGGCAATGATCCCTCCCCCGACCCCGGTTTCCTTGAGCGAACGGATCTTGGTCAGGATGTTGGTCTGGTAGACCGGGATGTTCTGCGCCAGTTCGCTGACCTGCGTGGCGACAATGAAGGAGAACAGGCCAAGCGCCGCGAAGGCGCCGAGCACGCTGGCGATGACGGCGGCAATCCGGGGTATGCCGACCTTCTTGAGCGCCGAGACAAGCGGAGCCAGCGCAAAGGTCAGCAACAGCGCGATCGCGATCGGCAGGAAAACCTCGCGCCCGAAATACAGCGCCGCCACCGTGGTGACGGTGGTTGCCACGTTGGGCAACGCGGTTCGTGGGCGGGGCGCGGCGGCCGAAAGCATGTCCTCCGACCCATCAGCCGGAGACGCCGTGCCGTTTCGATGATTGGCCGCCACTCGATGTCTCCCCCTGCCAGCCGCCATGATCTGGCATATTGAGCCGGCGTGCAACTCTCTCAGTCCATCAGCTGGCCGCGCCGCCCGCTCGAGGAAACGCATCCCATGCCTGCGCCGGGATGGCGAGATCGGATGCTGTTGTCAGCGTTCCCATGTTCGACGCGATGAGATCGGCTCGCTCGACATAGTGTTCGATCGACCGCTGGCAACCTACAAGCGGCACCATCCAGAACAATCGACAGGAGGCGGAGAGCCTCGCTGCCGCCTCATCGATCTTCAAGCAGTCGCTCAGCCGACACCGTGCGCGATGTTTACCAGCCGGAGCATCGGCCATCAGTGCAGAAACGCTCCTCGCAGCCATGCGAAGAAACCGGATCTTCCCGACATTGCCGCGCGGACACGGGACGCGGCCCATCGTGCCGGCATCGTGGCGCCGACATGGCAATGACAGACAATGTCGTGGAGCTGCCAATCGGTCAGCTCGAAGAAGCGCTTGGCCTCACCGTAGGTATCCTCCTTCAAGCCCAGCGCGCGAAAGATCGGATCTTCGAAAGCAACTGTGATCGGTGATCCCGCGGAACGCATTCTTTCGCGCGTCTCCACGGATTGGTACTCGGTCCCCGTCAGCGCCCCCAGGCACCTGTTGGGATTTTGCTCCAGAAGCTGCGCCCAGCGTTCGAGGCGTTCGCCTCGAGTCGCGACAAGATAGGTTGCCTCGGCGTGGACGTCGGCAACGGCATGCAGTTGGTCAACGGTTTGATGCTTCACGGACGCCTCCTATTCAGCAGCTGAATTCGCTCAGCCTTGAATGGAATTATGGCGCTCCGTGAGGTCGGCAAGAGCCGGAAATGCACGCAACGACGATTCATTTTGGGCGGCGTGGCTGCTCGCCGCACGAGGCCAGTTCACTTGGCTCCGTCCGGCTTTTTGGTGAAGATCGTCAGCAGGTCCATCGGCAGCGGAAACACCACCGTCGACGAGCGCTCGCCGGCGATATCGTGCAGCGCCTCGAAATAGCGCAACTGCATGGCCTGCGGCTCCTGCGCCAGCATCTTGCCTGCCTCGACCAGCTTTGCCGCAGCCTGCTGCTCGCCATCGGCATTGATCACCTTGGCGCGCCGCAGCCGCTCGGCCTCGGCCTGCTTGGCGATGGCGCGGACCATGCTCTCGTTCAGGTCGACATGCTTGATCTCGACATTGGAGACCTTGATGCCCCAGGCATCGGTCCGCTGGTCGAGGATCTCCTGGATGTCGCTGTTCAACTTGTCGCGCTCGGCCAGCATCTCGTCGAGTTCGTGCTTGCCGAGCACCGAGCGCAATGTGGTCTGCGCCAGCTGGTTGGTGGCGGCCATGAAGTCCTCGACCTGGATGATCGCCCGCTCGGCGTCGACGATGCGGAAATAGAGCACCGCGTTGACCTTCACCGAGACGTTGTCGCGCGAAATCACGTCCTGCGGCGGCACGTCCTGCACCACCACCCGCAGATCGACCTTCACCATCTGCTGGATGAAGGGGACGAGGATGATGAGACCGGGACCCTTGACCCCGGTGAAGCGGCCGAGCGTGAAGACCACACCGCGCTGATATTCCCTGAGGATGCGAATGGCCGCGGACAGGAACATGATCACGACCAGCGCAACGATCAGATAGGCCACATAACCAATCATCATTGTCTTGCTCCATTCCTTCCCGCATCGCGCCGCCGCACCGTCAGCACGAGGTCCCTGATGTCGGTCACCTCGACGCTGTCACCCAGTGCGACGGGTTCGTCGGCCTTCGCCCGCCAGCGCTCTCCCTGGGCCAGCACATGGCCCTCACCGCCCTGCCAGTCGAGGATCTCGGCCGGCAAGCCGCGCATCGCCTCGCCGCCGACGCGCGGCAGGCTCCTGCGCGCCGCCCAGAGATAGGTGCCGGTGAGCAATGCCAGGCCGAGCGTGACGGTGGCGGCGGCGCCGGTCACGGCCCACGACACCTCGAAGCCCGGACCTTGGGTCTTGAGCAGCATGGTGGAGCCGAGCAGAAAGGCGGCCACACCGCTGAGCCCAAGCACGACGGTGGGATTGAAGGCCTCGATGACGAGGAAGGCGATGCCGAGCAGCATCAGGGCAAAGCCGGCATAGTTGATCGGCAAGAGATTGAGCGCATAGAGGCCGAGCACCACGCAAATGATGCCGATGACGCCGGGCGCCACCGCGCCGGGGCTGGTGAACTCGAAGATGATGCCATAGACGCCGATCAGCATCAGGATGATGGCGACGTTCGGATCGGTGATGACGGAGAGCAGCCGGATGAACCAGCCGGGCTCCAGCGCCTCGACCGGCAGCCCTTTCGTCGCCAGCACTCGCTTCTTGCCGCCCACGTCGACGGTGCGCCCATCGGCCAGTTGCAGCAGCTCGGTGGTATCGCCGGCGACGAAATCGATAACATGTTCCTGCAGCGCCGCATTGGCCGACAGGCTCGCAGCTTCGCGCACGGCTTTCTCGCCCCAGTCGCCATTGCGCCCGCGCAGTTCCGCGAGCGAGCGGATCAGGGCGACCGCGTCATTGGTCACCTTGGCCATCATCGCGTCGCCCGCCGGCCGCCCGGTGGCGTCCTTCTCGTCCTTGTCCTTGTCGCCGCCGGGAAGCGACGGCAGCCCACCCATCTCAATCGGCGTCGCCGCACCCAGATTGGTGCCGGGCGCCATCGCCGCGACATGGGTGGCGTAGAGGATATAGGTTCCAGCGCTGGCGGCATGGCCACCGGCTGGCGCGACATAGCCGATGACAGGCACCGGCGAAGCGAGGATATCGGCGATCATCTCGCGCATCGAGGTGACCAGTCCGCCTGGGGTATCGAGCTGAAGGATGAGAACTTCGGCGCCCCGCGTGGTGGCTGCATCAAGCGCGTCCTCGAGCTGCCTGGTGCTTGCTGGTCCGATGGCGCCGTCGATGGCGACGCTCAGCGCGACCCTCTCGCTCCCGGCCGAAGAGAAGGGAGAAAAGGCAGCTGCGGCGACGAAGGCCACGGCAATAAGGGCCACCCGCGCGAAGGTCACGCTCAAAGCTCCCTGGGCAGGACCCAATCCCACCGAAATCCACGGCGCGGTCGCAGGATTGCAAGCCGGCAACCCGGCCTGCGCGGCCTGGACGACAAACGCATGGACGTATTCAAATCCGGAGGAGCCCACCGCTCGCGCGCCGCGCCCCCACCGTTTACCGGTCACGCATGCGCGTGTGGGTGACGGAAGTCCCAGACGGCCCAACCCGATGCGGCAACCACCAGCACGCCGAGAATGACGTGGGTGGCCATCGCGTTCGCCACGAAGCCGAGCAGCCAGGGCGAAACGATCAGCCAGAGCCCGAGAACGATACTAACCCATTCCTCCCACTCGGCGAATGCGGCAAGCGCCGCCAGAGCCATGACGCCCAGCACGGCGCCAACAATCCAGGCGTTCCATGCGGGAGCGGTTTCAGCAGCGAAGCCGATTATCCAAGGTGAGATGAACAGGCAGATGGCAAGGACCAGATTAAGCCAGTCCTGGCCCTTCTTTCCTTCCATGAGTGTATTAGCCATGACAACCTCCATAGATGAAGCTTGACCAAAGCGTTAAGTTCGCGTGCGATGCACGCTTGATCATTGATGTAACTACGCTTCACATGGCCTTCAAGAGCTGGCTAATAGACGAGCCCTGGCTTGGCGTGGGCCCACTTCCCTGCGCCACTCCGCTCCCGAACAGGATCAACGCGCCGCATGCCTGGCCAGCGCGTGCTCGATCAGCACGTCGATGGTCTGGCTGTAGCCGATGCCTGACGCCGCAAGCGCCTTGGCGTACATCGAAATGTCGGTGAAGCCGGGAATGGTGTTGACCTCGTTGACCAGCAGGCTGCCGTCGGCGCGCAGGAAGAAATCGACGCGCGCCATGGCTTCGCAACCGAGCGCCCGAAAAGCCTGCCGCGCCATCTCCCTGGCCCTGTCGGCAACAGCTTCCGGGACGTCGGCGGGCACCTTGACCACCGCGCCGTCGGCATCGAGATATTTGGCCTCATAGGTGTAGAAGCCGTGCTTGCCGGCCGGGATGATCTCGCCGGGCAATGAAACCGTCAGCGTGCCGTCGGCCCGCTCCAGCACCGAGAACTCGATCTCGCGGCCTTCGACGAATTCCTCCACCAAAACCTTGCTGTCATGCCGGAAAGCCGCTTCGACGGCAGCAGTGAAGCCAGCGCTGTCGGTTGCCTTGCTGACCCCGAAGGAAGAGCCCTGGCGCGCCGGCTTGACGAACACCGGCAGGCCGAGCTTCGCCGTGACGTCCTCGAAGGACACGGGCTCCCCGCGCCGCAAGGTCAGCGAGCGGGCAACCGCCAGTCCCGCCTCGCGCATCAGCCGCTTGGCGGCATCCTTGTCCATGGCCGCGGCCGAGGCGAGGATGCCGCAGCCGACATAGGCGACATCGGCGACTTCCGCATAACCTTGCACCGAGCCGTCCTCGCCGAACGGCCCGTGCAATACGGGAAAGACGACGTCGACCGGCGGCAGGTCGGGCTGGGTTCCATCCCGCGACACGGCGACCAGCCGGCCCTTGCCGCCGGGCAGCAGGGCGACCTCGATCTCGTCCTCGGATGCCGGCGCCCCTGCCCCGTCGCTGGCGGCCGACTGTTGCAGCAGCCATCTGCCGCTTTTGGAAATGGCGATCGGCACGATGTCGTAGCGCATCCGGTCGATCGCCTTCAGCACATTGGCGGCCGAAAGGCGCGACACGTCATGCTCGGCCGAACGCCCGCCATAGAGGATGGCCACTCTTGTCTTACCGGTCATCGAAATCCCTCAACTCTCAAAAAATTAAATGGCGACGGCAATGCCGCGATTGGCAAAGAAGCGGTCGAAATCAGCCTGCGCCAACACTGCGTTTGCCTGTGTGGCGCTGGTATGGCCGGACGGATTGTGAAAGCGGAAACCCTTGTCCGACGCCGCGGTGACCAGCACCAGATGGCCGCCCTTCGATGGCGGCTCGCGCTCTGGCCAGCGGATCGAACTGCTGACCGAAGCGATGAAGAAGCGCGACCGCTCCAGGATCGCCGGAATGTCTGATGTCGCGACATTGGTCATCACCTCGGCCCGGAGTCCAAAAACCTCCTTCACGAAACGGACGAAGGGCGCGTAGATCAGCCCCTTGATCGACCCCTCGTTGACGACATAGCCGCCATATCCAGTGCAGCGCCTGGCCAGTTCGATCGTCGGCACGATCTCGCCGCGGGTCGCCAGGATCATCTTCAGGCAGGCCATGCCGCAAATGTTGGCGGCCCAGACCGCATACTCGTCCAGCGTCTTGGCCCCCGACCCCTGCCACAGCGGATCGCGCCGCAGCGCCACCTTGGCGCCGTCGGCAAGCACGGCCATGGTCATGTCCGGCGTTTCCCACTGGCTGAAAAACGGCACGGTTTCAGGCAGCGGGCTCATGCGACTCCTCGGGCAGCGAACTCCATCTCGTATACGGGGATACGAGATGGATGAAAAGCCGCTCAGAGGGCTGTTTCGCTCTGATCAGGATAACGTTTGCTTCCTAGAAGGTGATCTTCACCGAAGGGACGCTGCGCTTGTGTGGACCGTGATAGACGGCCTCGATGTTGTTGCCATCTGGATCGAGCAGAAAGGCAGCGTAATAGCCGGGGTGATAGGGTCGTTCGCCCGGCGCGCCATTGTCCTCGCCCCCGCCGGCGAGCCCGGCCTTGTAGAAGGCCTCGACCATGGCATGGTCCCTTGCCTGGAAGGCCAGATGATGGCGGCCAGTGAGTTTTCCCAACGCCGCCGGGCTGTCGGCGCTGGAGATGAACAGTTCATCGGCCCAGAAATAATCCTCGCCGGCACCTCCGATCGGAACATCGAGCACCCGGAAGATCGCCTCGTAGAAACGCTTGCTGGCGGCAAGATCCCTGACCACCAGCTGGATATGGTCGATGAGCCGGCCGCGATGCAATTCCTGGGTTTCCATGAAAACGCCTCCTCGTGAGGCTTTCGAATTTAGGTTCGGACAGGACGCCGTCAATGTGGGCACGCTTTCCAACTGCCAACCCCTGCCGCAGGCCCGGCCCCATATACCCAGTCAGTCTTGCAAACAAAAAGCCCGCCAGGAGGGGGGATCCAGCGGGCCTTTGGAAAGCTGATATTCAAGCTTTCAGATGTCTGACGGGGGATCAGACAGGGTAAGAACTTTTATTGGCCGCGGAGGTTCCACCCGAACAAAAAGATTTCCCACGGGCCGTCGAATCCAGGAATTTCTAGCGGCGAAGGCGATTTCTTTTCGCGGGATCCCTCCCGACTGGAACCTTCCGCCCCCAACCGGGTTTTGTGGCGCGGCTGGGAGGAATTTCGCTTGGACTGTTTTCAAAGGCTCGAAGCGCTGATCGATAGCGCCGGCATCAGCGGCATCGAAGAAGCGAACGCTTTGCTGCGCCGGTTCAACGGCAGGTCGCAGGCGCTCACGGCGGCGATCGACGAGTTCATGCTAGACTTCAAGACATTGGTCTTCGTCGTCGAGACCGGCGAGCAAGGGTTCCGGAAATCACTGGGCAAGCTGGCTCGCGCCAGGCTTTCGAAGCTCCAGCACTTGGCGAACGTAGCAGCGTAGGAAGCTGGCGCCTGGCCTATCCCTTCAGGATGGCCGCCAGCCGCGGTATGCCTTCGGTCACCGCGCGGCGGTCGGCGAGCGTAAAGGATAGCCGCAGCGTGTTGCGCCCGCTGCCATCGGCATAAAAAGCGCTGCCCGGCACGAACGCCACCCTCGCTTCCTTCACCGACCGAGCCAGAAGTGCCGTGGCATCGGACCCCTCGGGCAGCGTCGCCCAGACGAACATGCCGCCTTCCGGACGGCTCCAGCTCACGCCTTCCGGCATGTTGGCTTCGAGGGCTGCCAGCAGCCCGTCGCGGCGCTCGCGATAGGCGCCGATGAGCTTTTCCACCTGGCCGTCGAACACCGCTTCGGCCACACGATGCATCACCACCTGGTTGATCGACGGGCTGTGCAGGTCGGAGGCCTGCTTCATCAGCACCAGCTTCTCGACCACATGGCGCGGCGCACAGACCCAGCCGACGCGCATGCCCGGCGACAGGATCTTCGAGAACGAGCCGCAATAGAGTGTGCGCGCCTTGTCGATGCCGCCGGACCTGATGCAGTCGAGCGCCAGGATCGGCGGCACGCCTTCGCCGTCATAGCGCAGCGCGCGATAGGCGGCATCCTCGATGACGGCGATGTCGAGTTCTCCGGCAAGGTCGAGCACCGCCTCGCGCTGCTGGCGGTTCAAGGTCTCGCCGGTCGGGTTGGCGAAATCCGGCACCAGATAGGCGAACTTGGCCTGACCGCCATTAGCAGTCGCCGCCGCGCGATAGGCAGCGGGCGTCATGTTGCCGCCGTCCACCGTCAGCCGCTCATAGCGCGGCTCATAGGCGTTGAAGGCCTGCAAGGCACCGAGATAGGTCGGCCATGTCACCAGCGCGGTATCGCCCGGCGACAGGAACAGCTTTCCCAGATAATCCAGCGCCTGCTGCGAGCCGGAGGTGATGAAGATGTTGGCCTCGTCGCAGGCGACGCCGAGCTTGCCCATCTGCCCGGCCAGCCAGCGCCGCAACGGCAGATAGCCCTCCGAGACCTGGTACTGCAGAGCCGCCCCTGCCTCTGCACCACCCAGCACATCGGCATAGGCGTCGCGGATCGCCTCGGCCGGAAACAGCGCCGGATCGGGAATGCCACCCGCGAACGAGATGATGTCGGGCTGGTCGAGCAACTTCAGGAGCTCGCGGATTTCGGACGCCTTCATGCGCGACGAGCGCGAAGCCAACAGGTTCATAAGGGTCAAGTCACGCCTCCCCAGACGCTGTAATATAGGTCAACTTGCCTGACCTATATCCTCTCTTGCCCGCGAATTGAAGTGTGCCTGAACGATTTCCCGAATGCGCCAGCGCTGGCGCAATGCACGAACGCCGCGAGCAATTCCACGAAAAGTATGCAGCGGTTTTCCGTCCGGAATTGTGCCTAGAGGCTCTTCTTGTAGCCGAGATGGCTGCCGGTGAAGCCGAGGCTTTCATAAAAGCGGTGCGCGTCCGCGCGCGACCTGTCGGTGGTCAACTGGACGAGGCCACAGCCGCGCGCGCGGCATTCATCGATCGCCCATTCGATCATCTGCCTGCCGATGCCGCCGGAGCGCCTGTGGCCGGTAACCCGAACCGCCTCGATCTGCCCACGCCACGCGCCCTTGCGCGAGAGACCGGCAAGGAAAGAGATCTGCAAGGTGCCGACCACCTCGGCGCCCTCGACGGCCACCGCCAGCAGTTGGTTGGGATCGGAATCGATGGCCTTGAAGGCATCGGCATAGCCTTGCGCGAGCGGCAAGGAGGCGTCCTCGCGGCCCGCGCCAAGCGGATCGTCGGCCAGCATGGCGACGATGTCATGCAGGTCGGAGGCTTGCGCACGGCGGAAGGTGATCATTGCGCCGGAATAGCGCGGGGCCGTGGTGGCGGCAACGTGGTATTGAGTCAGAGCCTTCGAACAGCGAAAGCTCGATAGTGGATAAATTGACAAAGGCCGGCGCCGCCCCTCATTGTCCTGCCGGACATTTCTCCCCGTAAACGGGGCGAAAGGGGTCGCCGCAACGCCGGCGCCTTTTCCGTAACGTTGGCGATTGGCGAAATCATTGGCGACCGCGTCCTTCTCCCCGTCACTATACGGGGAGAAGATGCCGGCAGGCAGATGAGGGGCGGCGCCAACCTCGCCAATTACCCCTCACCCTCATACACCCTCTGCGCCTGCGTCAGCGCCTGATCGAGCCGCTCACCTTCCGCATAGCCCGCCAGGTTCCGCGGCCGCTCCATGTCAGGCAGCAGCCTCGGACACGGCTCGGCGGCGCCGACCACCATCCGCACCGGGATGACGCCGGCCCACACGGGGTGCCCGTAATCCTCCTCGTCGTCGGCGACGCCCTTGGCGCGCACCTTGGCCGACGCCTCTTCGATGCGCATGCCGATCACCGTCGTCGCCTTGGCCTCCTGCGCCGAGATCGGCCGCAAGGTCTCGGATCGGCCGGGATAGAAACGGTCGACCACGCCGGCCAGCGCCTTCAGCTTTTCCTGCGGCTCATCGATGATCCGCGCCGTGCCGAAGCACATCGCCGAGCGGTAGTTGGCCGAGTGGTTGAAGCCCGAGCGTGCCAGCACCAGCCCGTCGAGATGCGACACCGTCAGACACGCAGGCGTGCCGCCGCGCAGATGGCGCAGCATGCGGCTGGCCGACGAGCCGTGCCAGTAGAGCCAGTCCTCCTCGCGCCAGTGGATGGTCGGCGTGCAATAGGGCTGGCCGTCGAACGTATAGGCGACATGGCACAGCAGCCCGGCATCCAGCACCGCGAAGACAGCCGCATGGTCGTAGCTGCCACGGTCATGCCGGCGCTTCACCCGGTTGCGCCTGGTGGTCGGAAAGCTGGCGACGCTATCGTTCACGGCTTGCATCCTTGTCGGTTGTCTGCCAACCATGCGCCATGGCATTGGTCGATAAAAGAACCAATCATGGCGATAAAATTCAGACCAATCCGCCGGATTGGTCGGCGCTGATCCCGGTCCTGCCGGGCGACGGCCCGCGCAGCCGCGAGCTCTACACGGCACTGCGACGGCTGATCGAGACCGGTGCGCTCGCCGCAGGCGCCAAGCTGCCGACCACCCGCGATCTCTCGGCGCGCTTCGGCCTGTCGCGTTCGGCGGCGGTCGCCTGTTTCGAGATGCTGATCTCGGAAGGTTTCGCCGTCGCCAGGGTGGGCGCCGGAACCTTCGTCGCGCCTGACGTGCCGCATCTGCCGACAACACTGGTCAAGCCACGTCCGCCGGAGATCGACGCGGCCACCTCGCTGCCTTGCGGCCTTGGCGTGGCGGTGTCCGATCCGCGTACGCTTGATTTGTTTCGCATCCTTCTGTCGCGCCACCTCGCACGGCCCGGGCCGGAGCATTTCCGCTATGGCGACCCGCGCGGCGGCCTGCCTCTGCGCACGGCAATATCAACCTACCTCAGGACCGCGCGCGGCGTGCGCTGCGATGCCGGCCAGATCGTGCTGACTTCGGGCACGCAGCAAGGGCTCGACCTCCTGGTGCGCGCCGCTCTTCGCCCCGGCGAAGACGTCTGGATCGAAAACCCCTGTTACTCGATGGCGCACGCCGTGCTGGCTGGCAGCGGCGCCAGGGTTTTTGGCGTGCCGGTCGACGCGGAAGGGCTCGATCCCGAGATCGGCGAAAGCCTGTGCCCGAAAGCCCGCGCGGCCTATGTCACGCCCTCGCATCAATATCCGCTCGGCGTGACGATGACGATGCGCCGCCGCCTGGCTTTGCTCGACTGGGCGCGGCACAACGATGCCTGGATCATCGAGGACGATTACGACAGCGAGTTCCGCTATGCCGGCCCGCCGCTGACCTCGCTGCAAGGCATGGACGGCTCTGGCCGTGTCGCCTATCTCGGCACCTTCTCCAAGGTGCTCTTCCCCGGCCTGCGCATCGGTTACATCGTGGTGCCGGAGGCGCTGCTCGATGCCGTCATGGCGGTCAGGGCGCGCTCTGACCGCTTTCCCTCGACGTTGGCCGAAGGCGCGCTGACCGACCTGTTGAACGAAGGCCATTTCGCCGCGCATCTCAGGCGCGTGCGCCGCCGCGTCCAGGCCGCGCGCGACGTGCTGGTCGCCGGCCTTGAGGCGCATTGCGGCGATGCCCTCGACGTGACCGTACCCGAACAGGGGCTGCACCTGATGGCGACGCTGAACCGCACCGGGCCGGACACCGCGATCGTCGAGGCGGCGAAAGCGGTGGGCGTCGGTGCGCGTGCCCTCTCCTCGATGTTCATCGACGGCCCGCCCCGGCAAGGCCTGGTGCTGGGTTTTTCCGGCTTTTCGGACGAGGCGTTGATGGCCGCGACCGTCAGGCTGGGCAAACTGTTGCGGTAGCGTCAGTTGCGTTGGGCGATAAACGCGGCGGCGCGCACGACATGAGCATCGCGATGCGTGCGCGCCGCCAACGCCAGCCATTCGCGCGCGATAGCGTCGGCCGTTTCAGGCCGGTCCAGCTTCAGATTGACGTCCACCTGGCTCGCCAGGATCTCCACCTGCAGCCCGGCATAGCTGTCGGTGTCGCGCATGCAGCGCCGGCGCGCCTCGCCCAGCCATTCCATGGCCGGCACGAATGCGTCTTGCGCCGCATAGGTCAGCGCCAGCGCGCGTGCGACGGCCCCTTCCCAGCAGGGATCGTTCATCTGGCAGCTCAGCGCGAAGGCTTCCTCCAAGCGGGGACGCAAATCATCGGGGCGCGCCCGCTGGCGGGTGCGGGATTCGCTCAGCACCGCCACAGGCCATGGTCGAAACGACATCCAGCGTTGTTCCTCGACCAGCGCCAGGCAGTCTTCCAGCCAGCGATCAGCCTCCTCCAGCCGGTCGGCGGCGATCAGCCCCCAGCCGCCGAGCCCAAGCGACCAGATCTCGCGACGGCGGTTGCCGGCCGAGCGCGCATGCTCCAGCGACAGCGCATAGTGATCGAGCCCCTCGCCGACCCGGCCCCAGTCGACCAGGTTGAAACCGATGACGCCATGAATGCCGGCCAGGTTTTCGCCACCGGCGGCCAGGTCCAGCGCCTGCGAAAGATAGGTGGCGGCCGAGGGTCGCCGCCCCGCCAGCGCCTCGACATAGCCGAGTTCGCGAAACCCCGCCGAGGCGATGGCCGCGCTGCCCGCCTGGCGCGCCAGTTCCGTGCTCTGGCGCAGCAGCACCGAGCCTTCGTCATCATAGCCTTTGACCGAATGCACAAGTGCTGTGCCAAGCTCGAACATGGCGCGCGCCGTCAGTTGCGCGTCCTTGTGTTTCTCCGCGTCGCGCACGGCGCGGCGCAGGCAATCGATGCCGGCATCCACGGCGCCCGCAGAAAGCGCGGCCAGGCCCGACTGCATCAGCGAGGTGACGAAGGCCTGGCGTGAGATTCCGCTGGGCGGCGACGAGATGGTGCGGCGAGCGGCACTGCGCAAGGCCGCCGACGGCTTCTCGCCGAGCTCCGCCACAAACACCGCCTCGGTCGCTTCGACATGATCGAGGGCCGCCTGGTAGCGTCCGGCCAATGCCAGGCTCTTCACCAGCAATATGTGCGCGCCCTCGTCATAGGGGTTGCGACGGACGCCAAGTTCGGCCAGCCGCGTCGCGCGGCCATGATCCTCGACGGACATGGCGCGGATGGTTTCCTGGCGGATGCGGGCTTCGACGATGCCGGCGATGCGCTCGCGCTCAACCAGCAGCCAGGTGGCGAATTCCGGGCTGCAACGGGGCTCCAGCGTGCCGAGCAGCGGCCCGGCGGCCTCGATGTCGAAATCATCGCGGTCGAGCCGCAGCGCGTCGATGTCCAGATCGTCGGCAAAGCGCCCCTCGACCGGGTCGCCGTAAAGGCAGTCTGTACTGTTGAGCGCTTTGCGCAGCGAGGCCAGGCACCAGCGCAGCGAACCCAGCGGATCGACGGTTTCGGGAAACAGCTCCGCCGCTAGCGCGCGGCGGTCGAGCGGCGCGCGCGCCAGAATCACGCGGGCCAGCAGCGCCCAGGCCTGATGGCCGCGCACGGGTTGGCTTTGCCCATCCGCATCGAGGATGGCGGGTTCGCCAAGAAGCCTGATCGTACCGCCCACTTTTTCCGCCGCCATGCTCGCCTGCCCCATCCTCACATGCGGCTTGCACCACCGCCGTGGGACAAAGCGTGTGACCGCTCCCGCCTTGTTTCTTTCGCGGGCGGCACACCGGGTCCAACGTCGATCGGATTTATCGGGCCGTCAACAACAACGGAGACCGACAATGCCGACATTCATCATCGAACGCGAAATCGCCGGCGCCGACAGGCTGAGCCCCAATGAGCTCAAGGAAATCTCGGCCAAGTCCAATGAGGTCGTGGCCGGGCTCGGCGCGCCCTACAAATGGCTCACCTCCTATGTCGCCGGCGACAAGATCTACTGCATTCATGAGGCCGAAAGCGCCGAAATGATCGAGCGGCATGCCCGCGAAGGCGGCTTCCCCGCCAACAAGGTGACGGAGATCGCCGCCTTCATCGGCCCGCGGACCGCCGGAGCCTGACACCGCGATCGGGACGCGCCTCTCCCGCAACCAACGCGCTCGGACCGGGATGGCCGCTGCGCGACAGCAAACCTATGGAGTCAACATGACATTCCTGCCCTGGACCAGACGCCTTGCCGCCCCGCTCCTCCTGTCCGCTCTCGCCGTCGCGGCGACGGTGGTGCATGCCCATGACGCCGCGACCCATAGCGCCGGTGAAGCCAATGTCCTGGCGCAAAAGGTGCGCACGGCCAACGGCCGGTTCGAGACCGTGGCCACGGCCACCGCCGAGGGTTACGCGCCCATCCCCTGCGCCAGCGGCATCACCGGCGGCGCCATGGGCATCCACTATGTCAACGCGGCCTACCTGAAGGACGATATCGTCGATCTCTCCAAGCCCGAGGCTGTGATGTACGAGCCGATGGCCGGCGGAAAGCTGAAACTGGTGGCGGTCGAATACATCACCTCGAAAGGCCCGGCCTCGCTCGAGGGGCAGCTGTTCAACTTCAACAGCGCACCCAATCGCTATGGCCTGGGCGCCTTCTACGAGCTGCACGTCTGGGCCTGGAAGAAGAACCCGACCGGCACCTTCGCCGACATGAACCCCGACGTGTCCTGCGACGCGATGAAGATGGCCGATTGAGGTCTCGTCAGCTCTTGCCGGCGCGCCGCCGGCAAGAGCTTCGCCTGTTTCCGAGGAAGCCATGACTGAAACCAAACGCGTCCTGATCAGCGCCCGCGAATGGCGCATGCCGTCAATCCTGCTGGCACGCCTGCTGCGTCGCTGGCGTCACCGTCGCGACCGGCGCCATCTGGAGACGATGCCGGACTTCATGCTCAAGGACATCGGCATCAGCCGGTCCGAGATCGACTATGTCGCGGCACATGGCGAGACGTAGAGACCGCGTCATGCCAGCTGTGGCGAAGGATCCCTATCAATCCCCATCCGCAGGCTCGGCCTTGCCGCACTGCGCCAGCACCTTGCCGATGGCGGCGCTCGAGCCTTTCAGCGGAAAGCTGGCCTGGCCGTATTTGGCTGCGCTGACGTTGATCTCGCCTTTCCCGCGCAGCAGGTCCAGCAGCGGATCGGCTTTCACCAGATTGACCACGAAGTAATTGTACATGGCCTCGAGCTGCAGCGTTTTGGTCAATGTCTTGCCATCGGCCTTGAACTCGAACGAACCGCTGAGGCCGGGCTCCAGTTGCTGGCCGGCAGCACCCAGATCGTAGCTCAGCACCGGCGTGTCGAAACAGATCAGCATCAGATGCGCATCGCCCTTTGGCCCGCCGCAGACCGAGGCGGTCAGCACGCTGCCGCCCTCGTCTTCCTCCATCTTCGCGCTCCAGCCGCCGCAGGACGCGGCAAACGCCGGTTGCGCGGCCTGCAAGATCGCCAAGACGCCGACGACAACAAGATATCTCGTTCTCATGACTTCCCCCCAATTGACTGCCTCTAGGACATTTGCAGCACCAGCAGGCATTCTATAGGAAAAGCTGTCCTGTGGCATTGCCCGTCGCGGCGATGTCGCCCAGTCCCGATTTCGCGGAGAGCGGTGTTGAGAGCCTGTGTTCGTCTGTGTCTTCTGCTGACCGTCCTGCTGGCCTTGCCGCTAGCCGCCCATGCCGAGTGGAAGCCGGTTGAGAAGGTCGAACCCTACGCCATTTCGGGCCAGTCCGGCGCCGAGCTCTACCGCTCGATCGGCGAGAAAGGGCCGCTGATCCGCGGCGCCAAGACGCGCACCATGGCCTACACCAATTTCAAGCTGACCTGGAGCGGCAGGGACTACAGGCCCAGGGGCAAGGACTGCGTGCTGACGGTGGGGCGGCCGAAGCTGATCATCACCTACACCTTGCCAGAACCCTCCGGCTCCCTGCCGCCGGCCGTCCAGAAAAACTGGGATGTGTTCATCGCAGGCGTCAGCGCCCACGAGAAGGTGCATGGCGCCAGCATGGTGCAGATGGTCCACGATATCGAAGCGGCGACGGACGGCCTGACCATTGCCGATGATCCCAAATGCAGCAAGACCAGGGCCGAGGTGGTTCGTCGGCTCGACGCGATCTCGAAGGCCCGTGTGCAGGCAAGCCGCGATTTCGACCGCGTCGAATTTGGGTCCGGCGGCAATTTGCAGAAACTGGTTTTCGCCTTGGTGACCGGCTCTTGAGACAGGCCACCGCGCCGTTGCGAGGCGGCGGCAGAATCTGAAGCTGGCCCCCTGGCCCTATCGGCAGAGGTCGAGCGCCGCGCTCAGGTCGCCCATCGGCGGCTGACGCAGCGAGCAACGGAGAGGGGGGCGCGAAGGAACTCGGCGCGCGCGCTATCGAGGCCCCAAGCAAGCCAGGCAAGCGCCCCTACTGCGTGTCGGCGCTCGCCCGTAGCTCCGCGCGCTTCTCGTCCGACACCACTGCCAGATCGAGCACCTTCTGCAACTCGGCGGCATGGCGGAAGGACGGTTCGGCCTGCACGCCGGTTCGCACCGCGTCAGTGAAACGCTGATAATTGGTCGCCACCGTGCCGGGGTCGAACTCTTCCCATTTGGCGCTCTCGACATTCTCGCCGACGCAGGCCTTGAGCGCCGAGCCGTCGAGATTGTGCACCACCTCGATGCCGCCTCTGTCGCCATAGATGCGCAGGCGCAGTTCGTTGAGATGGCCCGATGCCCAGCGGCTGGCATGCACCACGCCGAAGGCACCGTTGGAAAAATCCAGCGTCATGGCGAAGCTGTCATTGGCGTCGAGCCCGTAGTCGCCGATGCGGTTGCCGGGCGCCTTGTCGAAGGCGCGCAGCCGGCAGAAGACATGGTCGATGTCGAGCGCCGCACCGTAGCTGGCGAAATCGAGGATGTGGATGCCGACATCGCCGAGCACGCCGTTCGATCCGTGGCCGCGCGACAGCCGCCACAGCCATTTCGGATCGGTGCGCCAGTCGCCCCAGAACTTCGACACCAGCCAGCTTTGCAGATAGGACGCCTCGACATGCCTGACCGTGCCGATTTCGCCTGCCAGCACCATCTGGCGGGCCCTCTGCAGTGCGGCGACATTGCGATAGGTCAGGTTCACCATGTTGACGATGCCGGCAGCCTCGGCGGCATCGGCCATCTCGGTCGCCTTGGCGAAGTTTTCGGCCAGCGGCTTCTCGCACAGCACCGGCTTGCCGGCGGCGATCAGCGCCATGGTGGTCGGGTGATGGATGCGGTCTGGCGTGACATTGGCCACCGCGTCGAACTCACCCCACGCCAGCGCCTCCTCCAGCGCGGTGAAGCGGTTGGGAATGTTGAAGCTGTCGGCGAATTCGCCGACGCGCGCCGGATCGACATCGACAGCGCCGACAATGTCGACACCCTCGATGGTGCCGAAGCGACGGGCATGTTCCTGCGCCATCCAGCCGGTGCCGAGTATCAAAAGCCGCATTTTTGCTCCTTGGGTCGGGATGCCAGAATTCCCCTCCCGGTCGACGCCTTCAGATAGCGCGGATAATGCCGCCGTCGACCCGAATGTTCTGGCCGGTGATGTAGCCGGCGCCTTCCGACGCCAGGAAGGCGATGGTCGCGGCGATCTCTTCTGAGGTGCCGTAGCGCTGCATCGGCACGCTGTCGCGGCGTTCCTCGGTGGCCGGCAGGCTGTCAATCCAGCCGGGCAGCACATTGTTCATGCGCACATTGTCGGCTGCATAGGTGTTGGAGAAGATCTTGGTGTAGGCGGCAAGACCGGCGCGGAACACGGCGGAAGTCGGGAACATCGGGCTCGGCTCGACCACCCAGGCCGTCGAGATGTTGATGATGGCGCCGCCCTTCTGCTTGACCATCTGCGGCGCCACGATGCGCACCGGCCGGATGACGTTCAAGAGATAGACGTCCATCCCCGTGTGCCACTGCTCGTCGGTGATTTCCAGGATCGGCGCCCGCGGCCCGTGGCCGCCGCTGTTGACCAGTACGTCGATGCGGCCATAGCGCTCGAGCGTCAGGTCGACCAGGCGCTGCAGATCGTCGTTCGACTGGTTGGAGCCGGTGACGCCGAGCCCGCCCAGTTCCTTGGCCAGCGCCTCGCCCTTGCCGGAGGAGGACAGGATGGCAAGCTTGAAGCCATCCGCCGCCAGGCGCTTCGCCGCCGCCGCACCCATGCCGCTGCCGCCGGCCACGACCACAGCTACTTTTTCTACACTCATTGGATTTTCCTCTCAGGGTTGGCGGGCACCGCAGGCGGTGTTTTCGGGAGTTGAGCGTTGATATAGCTGGTTTTCTCCTCTGGTTCGAACCAGAATGCCTGAAATCAACCTGTAGAAAAACTCCTGCATGCCCGAAGCCTTCCTCAGCCTGCCGCCGTTGAATGCGCTGCGCGCCTTCGAAGCGTCGGCGCGTCATCTCAACTTCCGCATCGCCGCCGAAGAGCTCAACGTCACGCAAGGGGCGGTGGCCCAGCACATTCGCGGGCTGGAGGCCGACCTCGGCACAAAACTGTTCGAGCGGCTGCCGCGCGGCCTGGCGCTGACCGATGAGGGTCGCGCCTATGTCCCCAACATCCGCCGCGCCTTCGACCTGATCTCGGAGGCGACGCTGCTGCTTCGTCCCGAGCCGGCGCGGCTGACGATCAGCGTGACGCCGAGCTTCGCCACCAAATGGCTGATCCCCCGGTTGCAGGATTTTGTGACGCACAATCCGCTGGTCGACCTGCGCGTCCTGGCCAGCGAGAGCCTGTCGAGCTTTCAGGCCGATGGCGTCGATATCGCGGTGCGGCAAGGCCGCCCGCCCTTCGGCGCTGGCCTGATGGTCGACCTGTTGTTTCCCCAGCAGATCGTCGCCGTCTGCAGCCCGGTCTTGCTGCCGGCCGGCACAACCGAAATCGCGGCGACCGAAATCCAGCATCACGTCCTGCTGCACGATGCGCACAATCTGTGGCCGGAGTTCATGGAAAAGGCGGTCGGCCTGAAGATGACGACCGAGCTCAAACGCATGCGTTTCAACCAGACCGGCCTCGCCATAGATGCAGCCATCGCCGGCCAGGGCATAGCGCTGGCCAGCCGCTTTCTCGTCGCCGCCGACCTCGCCGCGGGCCGGCTGATCCAGCCGGTCAGCGGTGAAATGCGCGGCACGCAGGATTTTTATGTCGTGATGCCGAGAAAGCAGCGGCACCCCGAGCCGACGCAGGCCGTGCGGCAATGGCTGCTGGATGCGGGACGAGAGGCGCCGACATGAAGCGTCGCGGTCAATGGTGGTGCTGAACATCCAGCCGGCCGTGTTGCGATCCAGATCGCTCGCTCAGCGCGGCTGTTGCATTGGAGACGATAGCCCGGAATAATATTGCCGCCAAGCTTGCCATGCCAACAAGCACGTGGCAGCAAAAAGGCCGAGTTCGATCCAGCTTTGCAAAGGCGCATAGATGTATGGCAGGTTCATCATCAAATTCGCACTTTCTAGCTCGCGAGCCGGAAGGATAGGACGAATTTCCCAGCCGCCGATCCCGAAAAACAGGAACTCGATCCTTCCCATAAGTGACCATGCTTTAGCCGCCTCGTTCGGAACGAAATCGCAATATCGCCGCAGCGCCAAGAACGCCGAGATTGCCGGGATCAAGAAATACCAGAATGTACGCCATGCACTGTCGGTGAACCTCTCCAAGCGGTTGAACCGCGCGTCTCCAAAAGTGCCAAGGACAAGGCGATCGCCAGGTGAGAGCTGCTCGTTCGACAAGGCAAGACTCCTGCCAACAGCTTGACGCAATGCGTTACACCGGTACAGCGACGAGACAAGGACGGCCATCGAAAGCATCGCGATCAGTGGGCCTAACACGATGCCGTGACCAACATTGAAACCGACGATCGAAAGGCCCGTCACGGAGCCGGGATTCATCTGCAGGCCAGGTGATCTCACCCATATGGCAACGAAAAGGTTCAAGAATCCAAAGAGCAGTGCCGTCTTCTCGAAAGCCGCCGCGCTATCTTCGAAACGCTTGAGGTCCCGTTGCAGTCCCGCCTGGGTCGTTCCACTTTTGCTGTCCGCCATGACCCACTCAGTCCTTGGTCCCGTAGGTCATGGAGGAGGACGTCATCGCTGGGCTGACCGTAACGATTTCGCCGAGCAGGTCGAGTGTGCTCCCGGGAATCTCGAAGGAAAAGGCTGAGGCCGCGCCTTTGTATGTATATTGGCCATCGACGATCGCAGCCGCCAGGGGGCCGTTCTTCTTGCCTATCACCTTGCGAAGGGCATCCGATAGAAGGTCCTGGGTGACGCGCGGCAGCGTCAGCACACCGAGACCGACAATGGCCCTGCCAAGCGAACAGCTCAGCAATGCGGGGTTGCTTTTCACAAGAGTCTGTATCGGTGGCTCGGATGCATGAACATTGACCGTCATATCGTCCGGCGTGACCTTGGCGATCAAAGGCGTTTCGCCGCCGCCGCTCCAGATAACGCCCGCATGCAACGCTGTTGTCTGCGGATCGGCTGCAAGGTCGAAATGGCCTGAGAGCCTTCCGCTTGGACACAGGAAGAAATTGCCGAAATCGGTCCATGTGATGTCGACATTCGCATCCGCCGTGGCGTGCGCACTGGCCACCAGCGACAGATCGAGCGTGCCGAGGTCAGCCGCCACATTGAGCTGCGCATCGGCATAGGTCTGACCGGAAGCGTTCAGCGACACATCACCCGCGACCTTGGCCAGCCCGGTGAAATCCGTCGCCTTGATAGCGGCCATGGCAGCCTCGCAGGCGACCTGCAATCCGGATCCCCAGGAGGCGACGCACTGGCTGATTGCGCCGGTGCAGTTGTTCACTTTCGACAAGCAATTGTTGTCCGTGTCCTCATGGCAGACGTCTCTCGCCACATCGTTGCAGATATCTCTGCAAAAGCCCAAGAATCTGGGGCAGATGCTGCTGCAGACGTGATCCACATAAGTCGAACAGACCTGTATCTTGCAGCCGTTCAGGCTACCGCATGAGGAAACGTCCGCGCATGGATTGCCGCATGAGGCATCGCCGGGGATAGCCTTTATCTCCCCTGCATCAAAGGTCTCGCTCGAAGTGACATTTGCCTCTACATGCGGGTTGTAGGCCGCAAAGACACTCTGAAGCGTAGCCGCCAACGCCGGCTTGGCTGCCAGAAGAACGAGCTTCCGGTCCCCGCTTGCCCCATTGAGCAGCTTTTCCGCGGAAGTCATTAATGTCCTCAATCGTTCATATTGATCGACGGTCACCTGCGACGGCGAGCTGACCTCGGCCGGCTGGCCGCCTATCCTGGGTGAAGCCAGCACCATCACGCGGCCAGGTGAAAGCAGCACCGCGCGACCGTCGAATTGAACAGTCGGCTGGGCAGTGTCGCTGACGACGATACGGAACTGTTTGTCCGATTCCGTGCCGAGCTTGATCGGCAAGTCGGGCACCTTCAATTCGGATATCGGCAATTCGCCGATGAACTTCGCAGCCAGGCTTCCAAGGGCGCTTTCGTAGGGAACCTGAAAGCCAGCTTCCCTGCCCTCCCAATTGATCGACAGATTCCTGATACGCAACTCGCGCAAGGCATAGCGAGCCGTCAGGCCACTCGAACCGGGCTGCAGCACCGCCCATGCAGTCGCGAAAAACCGCACGGAGACCGCGCCTTTCAGGAAGCTCGCCTTGCCTTCCACCGTCACTTCGGCGGCACCGTCGATTATCTTGACCACAAGTTTGTCGGATGGAACGTCGATGCCTATTTCGGAATCATCCAATTTGGCAATCGCATCCAGCGCCAACTGGTGCAGGCGGCCCGCGAGCCATTCTGATGAGGCTGACAGCAGGATCGAGCGGGCCGTGGCGTCCAGTCCTATCTTGGCAGGATCAGCGTCGGCGGCAAGACCAAGTAATGCTTCCGCGGCACCAAGATTCGCTGCCGTCGCTTGAGCCCGCATCTGCTCGCTGGCGGCAACAAAATCCTGGGAATGATCTACCGCCGCGATAATGCCCGAACCGGGCTTGTAGTCTGGCATCAGGCGTCGCGCGACGGCGAGGAAACGCTTCGTATACGTGTCCGTCGGGGCCGCGGCATCGCCCTTGCTGCCAAGCATCACCGAGATGGTATCCGTCGTAACCAGGATAGCAGGCTGCGCCATATCGGCATTCAAAAGCGCCGGCGGCAAGGCAATCGGCACACTAAGCGAGGGCATCAGCGTGTTGAGGCTGTCGATGCTGGCGATGACAGCAGTTTCGATCTGGGATGTAATCGCGCCGGGAACGGAAAGACCGAGCGGCTTGAGCGCATCGACGCGTACATCGGCCAACGCTGTGTCGACAGCAAGACTGCCATTATCAAGACGGGGCACCGCATCGACCAGCACCCTGAGATCAACGCTGCCCCATTTCGGACTGACAAGTCTTAGAGGTTGGCCAGCTCTTATGGCGTGCGGAAGAAAGTCTACGCTCGTATCGCCGTTCTCGGTGATAGTCCATTCGCCTTTTGTATCGACTTTGGCGAGCGCCTTGCCCAACTCGGTCTTGAGAACTGGCACGACCGACGAGCTGGGTACGTCCACCAGCACCTGGGCGTCCTTGATAGAAGACAACGCGCTCTGGTTGGCCTGCTCGGCTTTTCGAAGCGTTTCAGTATATGTTCGCGAACCAAGATGGCTTTGAAGCTGCCATCTTGCAATCATTGGTAGAAAAATCCAAACCAAGACACCCAGCACGACCAATATAGCCGCGCTGATTCCAGCGACCTTCCCAATACGCATTTCTCCCCCCAGAGACCGCGAACGTGTCTTTCCTATCCAATATTAACGCATGAGAGGAAGCAAGTCGTATCTTTGTCGTCGGCGAGTCACTGTGCTATTTTCTGCACTCGTCTGTTTTCCTTCCCCAACTGGCAAGGGCAGGAAGAAAAATGACTACATCGGCAATGTATCTAGTTTCAGTCACCGGACCGAACCATAACGTTTTGAAACTCCGCACATGTGGTGTGCCAGATGAGGGCGACGCAATGCCGGATCGTTGGGCGCCGAGATGGTCGGGGAGTCGGGGACGAGACCTTCCCGCTCCCTACCCCTCCACCGTCTCCAGCACGCTCAGCAACGTGCCTTCCATATCAGGCTCGTCGCCGGAGCAGACGCAGAGCACCTCGGCGTCGCCCTCGCCGACCGACAAATAAGCATGGCCCATGGTGGAATCGATGTAGACGCTTTCGCCCTGTTTCAGCCGCACCGGCGCGTACTGGTCGGTGTGCAGCTCGATCTCGCCCTTGAGCACGATCAGGAATTCCTCGCCGGCATGTTTGGTCAGCGGGCCGAACTCCTGCGGCGTGCGGGCACGCGCATAGGCGTGGATCGGCACCATGCGCTTGCGCACCAGATCGGTGGCCAGATAGTGGTAGTCATAGTTGCGGGTCAGCTGGCGCAGCGTGTTGGACTGCGAGGTCACCGAACGCCGGGTTCGCGCCGCCGGCTGCTTGCGGTCGCCGCTGAGCAGCTCGGTGACATGAATGCCAAGCCCCTCGCAGATCTGCAGCAGCTTGTCGTAGCTCAGCGACATCTGGTCGTTCTCGACCTTGGACAGCGTCGACACCGCGACGCCGGTCAGCGTGCTGACCTCCTGCAAGGTCCAGCCATGCGTCTTCCTCAGACCGCGCAGGCAATCACCGAGGTTCGGTTGCTCCGACATCGTCAGCTCCATGGCGGCGGTCGAACCGCTTCTCCACTTAGGTAGTCGAAACCCCCGTCGCCATCAACAACACCAACAATTTTCTTATACGCTAAATATTGACTGTATATGAAATTATTTCTACCCCTAGAGGATGCAGTCAAAGCCTCCTCAAAAAATCGTCGTCATCGGCGGCGGCATTGCCGGCCTCTCGCTGGCGGCAGCCGTGCGGCCCTGGGCCGAGGTCACCGTGCTCGAGCGCGAGCCGCATCTCGGCTATCACGCCAGCGGCCGCTCGGCGGCACTGTTTTCCGAAACCTACGGCAATGCGTTGGTGCGGGCGCTGTCGCTGGCCAGCCGGCCACAAATCGTCGATGGCGGCTTTGCCGCTCACCGACGCGGCGCGCTACATGTCGGCGGCGTCGAGGACGATGCTGCCGTCGACCGCATGGCGGCGGAGATGCAGGCACTGGTGCCCAGCGTGCGGCGCCTGTCGGCTGCGGAAGTCAACGCACTGGTCCCGGTCATCGCCACCGAATCCACCTGCGGCGGCGTGCATGAACCCGGCGCGCTCGATGTCGACACCGGAAAGATGCTTGCGGCTTCAGCCTCCACACTCAAGACGGGCGGCGGCGTGATCCGCACAGGCGAAGAGGTTCGTGAGATCGCGCGCACGGCAGCCGGCTTCAGCGTCACCACCAATGCTGGCGCCTACGAGGCCGACACCGTCGTCAACGCCGCCGGCGCCTGGGTCGATGTCGTCGCCGGGCTGGCCGGTCTCTCCGGCCTCGGCTTCCGGCCCAAGCGCCGCACCGCCTTCCTGTTCGATCCGCCCGCCGGCACGGACATCAGCGCCTGGCCGCTGGTGGTCGACCTGCACGAACAGTTCTACTTCAAGCCCGATGCCGGCAGGCTGATCGGCTCGCTCGCCGACGAAACCGATACCGAGCCTTGCGATGCCTATCCGGAAGACATCGACGTCGCCATCGCCGTCGACCGCATCGAACAGGCGACGTCGCTGCGCATCGGCCGTCCGTCGACGCCCTGGGCGGGCCTGCGCACCTTTTCGCCCGACCGCACTCCGGTCGTCGGCTTCGACCCGCGCCTGTCCGGCTTCTTCTGGCTCGGCGGCCAGGGTGGCTACGGTTTCCAGGTCTCGCTGACGCTGGCGCGGTTGGGTTCGGCGCTGCTGCGCGGCCAACCCCTGCCCGACGATCTCGCGGCACGCGGCGTCACTTCTGCCGCGCTGGCGCCCGACCGTTTCCTCACTCCGGCGGCGACGCCATGAACTTCACCGGCCTGCCCTTCCCTCAACCCGTAAAGTGTCATCAGGAGCGTTTGCGATGAAATCCACCGTTCTGCGCGCAGTGCTTACCTCGTCCCTGCTGGCCTCATCCGTCCTTCTCGGCGGGCAGGCCCATGCCAAAACCCTGGTCTATTGCTCGGAAGCCAATCCCGAGACCTTCAACCCGGCGATCGGCATCGCCGATTCCACCATGGACGCCGCCGCCAAGACGATTTTCAACCGGCTGGTCGAGTTCAAGCCGGGCACGACCGAAGTCGGTCCGGCGCTGGCCGAAAGCTGGGAGGTCTCAGCCGACGGCAAGACCTACACCTTCCATCTCAGGCACGGCGTGAAATTCCAGTCGAACGACCACTTTACGCCCTCGCGCGATCTCAACGCCGACGACGTGCTCTACACCTTCAACCGCCAGCGCGACGCCAACAATCCCTACCACAAGCTCGGCGGCGGCGCTTACGAGTACTTCAATGCGCTGGGCATGGGCACGCTGATCGACAAGATAGACAAGGTCGACGACTACACAGTGCGCTTCACGCTGACGGCGGCCAATGTCACCTTCCTGCCCGGCATCGCGCTCGACTATCTCTCCATCCTGTCGCTGGAGCAGACCGAAAAGATGGTCGCCGCCGGCACGCCGGAGCTGATCGACTCGGAACCCGTCGGCACCGGCCCATTCGTGCTGCAGGCCTATGTGCCCGACAGCCAGATCCGCTACGCCGCCAACAAGGACTACTGGCGCGGCGCGCCGAAGATCGACACGCTGGTCTTCGCCATCACGCCCGAGCCGACCACCCGCGTCGAGCGCCTCAAGGCCAATGAGTGTCAGGTCGCCGCCCCGCCCCCACCAAGTGCGGTCGCCGGTTTGCGCACCGATCCCGATATCACCGTGCTCGACCTCAAGGGCCAGAACATCGGCATCCTCGGCTTCAACGTCGAACACCAGCCGCTCGGCGACGTGCGCGTGCGCATGGCGCTGGCCAAGGCCGTCGACCGCAAGGCGATCGTCGACGCCGTCTATGCCGGCGCCGGCACGGTGGCCGGCAGCGTCGTGCCGCCGGCGCAGATCGGCGCCGTCACCGACGCCGGCATCGACTATGACCCGGACGGCGCGAAGAAGCTGCTGAAGGAAGCCGGCCACGAGAGCGACCTGAAAATCAGCCTGTGGGCGATGCCGGTGTCGCGGCCCTACAACCCCAACGCCAAGCGCATGGCCGAGATGATCCAGGCCGACTGGGCGAAAGTCGGCGTCAAGGCCGAGATCGTCAGCTTCGAATGGGGCGAATATCTCAAGCGCACGGCTGGAGGCGAACAGGACGCCTACCTGCTCGGCGGCAGCAGCGACAATGGCGACCCCGACAACATGCTGAGCTACCTGCTTTCCTGCGACGGCGTGAAGGGCGGCTCCAACCGCTCGCGCTGGTGCGATCCGGCCTTCGAGAAGCTGCTTCAGGACGGCCGCGTCGCCGCCAATCCCAAGCAGCGCGCCGACATCTACGCCAGGGCGCAGGCGATCCTGAAGGTCGAGGTGCCGGTGGCGCCGATCGCCCATTCGGTGGTGGCGATCCCGATCCGCAAGAGCGTGCTCAACTACGTGCTCGACCCCTTCGGCCGGCAGAATTTTGCCGCGGTCGATATGGCGGAGTGAGGTGCGGCGACGCTGCCCTCGGGTTCGGCCCGAGGGCGTACCGACATGTTTAAAACCAGCGATTTAGAGGCGAAAGCAGAATCCATGCGTGAAGACCTGAACGCCCTCCTCAAGACCTACCTCGCCGACGGTGCGGTTGGCGCCTCGCTCGCCTACTCGACAGGCGCCGCACCAACCGCCGTCACCGCCGGTCTCGCCGACCGGGAGCATGGCGCTGCTGTCTCGTCCGACCGCTTGTTCAAGATCGGCAGTTGCACCAAGACCTTCGTTGCCGCGGCCCTGATCAAGCTCGCCCAGGACGGCAAGCTCGACCTTGGCGCGCCGATCTCCGGCTGGTTTCCCGACCTGCCGGGCGCCGGCGCCATTTCGGTGCTCCAGCTGATCAACCACCGCAGCGGCCTGCCCGAGTTCGAATACTACATTCCGATGGACCCGAGCCGGCAGTGGACGCCGCAACAGCTGGTCGACATCGCCTTCGCCTCCGACAAGCAGAAGGCGCCGGGCGGACCCGCCGTCTACAACAACACCGGCTATGTGCTGGCCGGCATGGTGATCGAGGCGGTCTCAGGCCAGTCGTTGGGCGGCTACGTCAGAAGCGCCGTGCTGCAGCCGCTCGGCCTGGAAAATACCTGGTCGCCGGCCACCGAAGCCTTTCCGGAAAAGTCGATGGTGCGCGGCTATTACCACCGGCCGCCGCCGCCAGCGAATGCGCCCACCGACATCGCCTCGGGCGGCGAGATGTGGCGTATGGACGGTGTGCTGTCCTACTCCGACGACTTGCAGGATTCGTCCGATTCCTTCCCGTTCGGCGCCGCCTATGGCTGCGGCGACATGGTGTCGACGCCGTCCGACATGGTGAGCTTCATGCGTGGCCTGTTTTCCGGCAGGCTGCTGTATCAGCCCTTCTTCGTCGAGATGTTCGAACACCGCGTGCCGGCGAGTTTCCCCGGCACCCGCATGCGCGAGACCGGTGCCGGCATGTTCCAAAGCGCCTACGCCGACCGCGCCTTCTACGGCCACCAGGGCAGCATCCCCGGCTACGTCGCCGTCATGCTGCACGACCCTATCTCGGGGTTGACCATCGCCATGACCAGCAATGTCGGCTCCGGCAACCGGCTGTCCTTCCAGGCCAGTGGGCTGCATCCGGTAATGGACGAGGCGATCAGGATCATTCTGGAAAATTAGTTCCTGACATCGCCGCGAAAAATCGCCACGGCCGCAGCGACGATTTCCGCATTGTCCTTCGCTGTCGTTCCGTCGGCGAGCGTCTTGCCGTCTTCCAGCCCGACCCGCGTCGACCAGCGCTTGCGGTGCGCAAACTCGACGAACGGCCAGACGGTGACGTCGACGCCATGCAGCAGGATCGGCCGCCGCACCCCGGCGCGTTCGAGCACCTCGGCGATGCCGTGCGCCTCGTCCAGCGCGCCCGACAGGTCCTGGATATCGATCTCGATCAGGATGCGAAGCACACGGACGTGGTCGGCTAGAGCGTTTCCTACTTTGAGAGAATCGTAGGATTCCCAAATCAGGCTGTTTGTGATTCAAGATGCAGGCTGGGTTGGAGGCCAGCATCTAATGACGCGAGCGCTTTCAAACGATCTTCGTGAGCGTGTTGTTGAAGCAGTTGGCGCAGGCGAGAATTGCCGTACCGTGGCATCGCGCTTTGGCGTTGCAGTTTCCTCTGTCGTGAAGTGGTCGCAGCGCTATCGAGCGACCGGCTCGGTGGCGCCGGGCAAGATGGGCGGACATCGCAAGCGCATTCTTGAGCCGCATCGTGCCTTCATCGTGGAGCGGATCAATCAGACCTCTGAGCTGAGTTTGCATAGGCTGAAAGACGAGTTGGAAGCGCGCGGGGTCAAGGTCTCGCACAATACGATCTGGATGTTCCTGCGCCGCGAGGGCCTGAGCTTCAAAAAAAACACTGTTCGGCCTTGAGCAGGCCCGCGCTGATATTGCCCGCAGGCGTCAGCGATGGCGGTCCTGGCAGGCGGGTCTCGATCCACAGTGCCTGGTCTTCATCGATGAGACCTGGATCAAGACCAACATGGCTCCGCTGCGCGGTTGGGGGCCGAAGGGCAAGCGGCTGCGCGGATTGGCTCCGCACGGCCATTGGCGCACGTTGACCTTCCTTGGCGCGCTGCGCTGGGATCGGCTCGCGGCACCTTGTGTCTTCGACGGACCGATCAACGGCCAATGCTTCCGGGCCTATGTCGAGCAGCAGCTCGTCACCGTTCTGAAGCCCGGCGACATCGTCGTCATGGACAATCTGGGAAGTCATAAGTCGGCCGCCATCAGGCAGATGATCAAGGCTGCCGGCGCCAGGCTTTGGTACCTGCCGCCTTACTCTCCGGATCTCAATCCCATCGAGCAGGCCTTCGCCAAGATCAAACACTGGATGCGCCAGGCTCAGAAACGCACTGTCGAGGAAACTTGGCGCCACATCGGCCACCTCGTCGAAACCATCGAGGCAGCCGAATGCAAGAACTACTTCGTAAATGCGGGATACGCTTCCGTCAAAACGTGAAACGCTCTAGGCTGACGAAGCGCTCGGTATCGGCAACGGAGGCAAGTCCCGCCTCGATACCGATGCCGCGCTGGCGCAGCAGATCCATCACGTGAGGGGCGTCTGCCTCCGACAGGTTGACCGAGGCATAGTCGGGTAGCTCTCGCCAGCCGACGATCGCCGCGCGGGTCCGCTCGACGTCGTTCTCGATCCAGGCGCCCGTCGACACGCCGACCAGCGTGCCCGGGCAGGCCTGGCGCACCCCCGGCACGGTCGCGTCTACCGCCGCCAGGCTTTCACGCCCGTCAATGCCGCGCGGATGGATGTGCAGTTCGGCCGCACCTGCGGCGACGCAGGCGGCCGCGTCGCTCGCCATCGCCTCGGCATTCAACGGCAACCGGGGATGAAAATCGCGCGGACGCGCGCCGTTGATGCAGGCCTGGACGATCATCGATCTCACCTCGGAAAGGGAGGCGCAGTCTAGCCGCGCGGCACGGCATGGCAAAGGGTAGGGCGGCGTCACTCCTGACGGCGCATCTGCCGCGCCCTCCTTCCGTGGCATTTGAATAAAAGCCGCCTGTGGATATTTACCCCCCGTTCCCTCGCCTCCGGCAAGGTATTTTCGGGTGGGATAATGGAGAGACCATTGACCAGCGATTTTTCAGCCGCCCGCATCCACCTCGAACGCGCCTATCACTATCTGCAGGGCAATGACGAGGCGAGCCGCACGGCCTGTGACGCCCTCGATCTGTTGATCGAAACCGTGGCGGAAGCGCAGCACAGGCCATCCGAAGCTGGGGTACTGGAGTTTCCGCAATCGACGGCGCGGCGAACCGGATAGAATATGTTGAGATTCAGGTCAGGCCGGCCGGCCCGGCCTGAATCTCGACACCCCGGATCACGATGCCTTGCGGGCCGCCACCACCCCGGTTGCACGCTCGACAATCTGCTCCAGCGGCTCCGGCCGATGCAGCAAAAATCCCTGGCCGTAGGCGACGCCCATGTCGCTGAGCATCGCCAGCGTGTCCTGCCGTTCGATCTTCTCGCCGACCACGTCGCAGCCGAGACTGCGGGCGATGCTGGTGATGGCCAGCACGATCTCGCGGTCGAAGCGGCTTTGCGTGATGTGCTCGATGAAAGAACCGTCGATCTTGATCGTGTCGACGGGGAAACGCCTGAGATATTCGAACGAGCTCATGCCGGCACCGAAATCGTCGAGGCTGACCCGGCAGTGCCGCTCGCGCGCCTTGCGCACGAATTGTTCTGCGGCGTCGAAATTGGTGACGGCGGCGGTTTCGGTGATCTCGAAGCCGATGCCCGAATGCGGCGCCCCGGTTTCCTCGATGACGCTGTCGACGAAGTCCCATAGCTGCGGATCGCTCAGCGTCTGCGCCGACAGGTTGAAGCCTAGCGTCAACGCGCCCGAGCGCAAGGCAGCACCATGGCGCGACAGCGCGGTGCGGATGATCCAGCGGTCGAGCCGCGACGCTATACCGAAGCGCTCGGCCACCGGAATGAACTCGCCGGGCGGCACCAGCCGGCCGTTGCGTGCGACCAGCCTGGCCAGCACTTCGACATGGCGGCTTTCCTGCCAGGGCCGGCCCAGCAGGTGGATTTCCTGGCCGAACAGTTTCAGCCGCCCGTCTTCCATGGCATCGACGGTGTCGGCGGCGACGCGCGCGGCATTCAGCCCGCCTGATCCTGCTTCCGCCGCCGCGGAGAACACCGCGAAACGGTTGCGGCCGGCAGCCTTGGCCGCGTAGCAGGCGTCGTCGGCGCAGGCCAACGCGTCGGCCACCGTGGTGTTGGCGTCGTCGATGAAGGCAATACCTATCGAGGCCGCCAGCTTGCGCGTCGACGCGGCCAGTCCGAGATCGGCCTCACGCACAGCGCCGAGCACCGCGGTGGCGATGCGCTCGGCCTGTGCGGCATCGCAATGCGGCACCAGCAGCGCGAATTCGTCGCCGCCCAGCCGCGCCGCATGCGCGGCCGGCGGCAGGCAGCCGCGAATGCCGGCGGCAACGCTCTTCAGCGCCAGGTCGCCGGCGGCGTGGCCGGCAAAGTCGTTGAGCGCCTTGAAGTAGTCGAGATCGACATAGAACACCGCCAGCGGCGCACCTGACGCGATATGGTCGGCGAGCAGCCGGTCGAAGGCGGAGCGGTTCCACAGGCCGGTGAGCGCGTCGTGACGGGCGGCATAGGCGAGCTCCTGCTCACGCAGCTTGTCCTCGGTGATGTCGCGCACGGTGCCAAGGACCTGGCCAGCCGCACCGGCGGCGGCGATGAAGCGCACCAGCGATTCGACGTGGCGGATGACGCCGTCGCGCTTGATGATGCGGTACTGCGAGGCGGTGACTGCGTCCGAGCCGGGGGTCGGCAAATGCGCCTGCTCGGTGGCTTCCCTGTCGTCGGGATGAAGGAAAGTATGCCAGAGATCGGCGGTCACCTCGTCGATATCGGCGACGAGGCCGAATATGTCCCTGGTGCGGGCGTCCCAATAGCTCTTGTTGGTGGCGAGGTCATAATGCCAGATGCCGGTGCCGCTGGCGGCGAGCGCCAGGCGGAAGCGCACATTGACCTGTTCGAGTTCGGCTTCAGCGGCCTTCTGCTTGGTGATGTCGGTCTGCACGCCCATCAGCCTGAGCGGTTTTCCCATCGCGTCGCGTTCGACGATGCCGCCGCGATCGAGCACCCACACCCAGTGGCCCTGCTTGTGCTTCAGCCTGAGTTCGGTCTCGATGGCGTCGGTGAGGCCGGCAATGTGCCGGTCGCCGCTGGCCAGCGCCCGCTCCCGATCGTCGGGATGGGTCAGTTGCAGCCACAGGTCGCTGGTGTTGGCAAGTTCGCTTTCATCATAGCCCAGCATCCGCGCCCAGGTCGCGGAATAGAAGCACTCGCCGGTCGCAAGATCCCAATCCCAGACGCCAAGATGGGCGCGCGCCAGGGCTTTTTCCCAGAACGTTCCATTGCGATTTTTCTTGTCTCGACCAGCCATCGTTGGTTTCGCTCATCCCCCGCTACGCGGCAATCTGCAGCAAAACCAGAGAAGAAACAGTTACCGCGTGGGGACGCGGGATGATCCGCGCGGCGCGGCCGTTGTTTAGTCATTCGTGGTGCTCGCCGAACTGCGCCTGAATCGCGGCAAAAACAATCCGCCCAGTCTGTTATCACGCCGGTGCCCTCCCGCCTTTCGATTGGCCGGCAAGAACCGGAGTTTTGTGCCTGCCGGATCGTCCTAGTGCTTGCATCAGGTCATCGGCGAAGACCGGTGATCCCCGGCAAAAGCATGCCGCCCAAAGTGCCCCGCGGTTTGGGAAAACGGCATGCGCGACAACAACAAGGACCTCCCAATGACCAAGCAAGAAGACAACAAGGCCGTCGTCGTCAGATGGTTCACCGACTTCTGGGGTGAAACCTGCGATCTGTCCGTCGTCGACGACATCGCGGCACCCGACATGCTGCTGAAATACTCACTGCACGAGCCGCGCCGCGGCCGCGACGACATCAAGGCCTTCATGAGCGACTTCCGCGCCGCCTTCCCGGACCTCAACTTCTGGGCCACGGCTGACCTGATCGCCGAGGGCGACTATGTCGTCGGCCAGTGGGCGGGCGGCGGCACGCATACCGGCCCGGCCTTCGGCGATTTCCTCGCCGGCTCGCTGCCGGCCGCCACCGGCCGCACCATGCGCTTCACCGGCACCACCGTGCTGAAGGTGGTCGACGGCAGGATCGTCGAGGAGATCGGCCTCGATGACGGCGTTGCCGCCCTCACCCAGCTCGGCCTGATCAAGGCCGCCTGATCGAGCCGCATGATTGAAAGGGGGCCGTCGCCACCCAGGCGATGGCCCTGTTTCAATCGTGACCGAAGCCTCATGACACGGAAGGCTGCAACGGGTGAAACCAGCGCGCAAACGTGATGCCGGGGCTGCGGTGCAACATCTTCGTCAATGAATCCTTGCCAACAAATTACGCATTATAACCATCTAATTTAGAAAACTCTACTTGCACTACAGTGTAACTGGATGGTAATACTTGATCTGCAAGATACTCCACAACAGTCTTTTGGGCAGCTGGCGGGATGTCCCTCGATGAATGAGCATACCGGTCAGCGCGGCGACAATCGCCGCCCAGCTGCAATCCTTGACCTGGACATCGCGACAACCAGGAGCGGCTGGCTGCTGGTTGCCTTGTGTCTGACCTATGCCGTGACCGCTCTTTGCCTGCAGCCAGATCGCTACCTGCATCTGGCGCAATCCTATGCCGAGCCGTTCGCCTTCTTCCTGCCCGCGCTTCTGGCGGCTGGCCTTGGCGTGGCGGGGCTGGCATTTGCCCGACATACCCCGACGAGGTTCATCCTCGACATACTCGGGCAGCGTTGGCTGACAGCCGCGCCCGTTATCCTTCTGTTCTTTCTCGGCATCACCGCCTTCACCACCTTGAAGGTGGCCATCCCGGACACGGTGCCGTTCTACGCCGACCGTGCCCTGGCGGAGCTTGACCTTCGGCTGCATGGCATTGATCCCTGGACATGGGCGCACAGCATCGTCCCCGAACCGGTCTCGGCCGCCATTTTCGCCGGCTATGGATATGGCTGGCTCGTGCAATGGTTCGGCACCGTGCTCTTCGTCGCCTTCTGGAACAATCCGGCCAGCCGCTTGCGCTACCTATGGGCGTTCGCGCTGACCACGATCCTGTGCGGCACCGTTCTTGCGACCCTGCTGTCGTCCACCGGCCCGATATTCCACGACCAGTTCTACGGCGGTGACCGGTTTGCCGCGCTGCAAACCGCCCTGGCGCAGAACCGCTACGCCGCGTCGGTCCATGTCTATGCCGACTATCTGCTTGTGGCCTACCAGAGTGGCCGCCCGGAACTGGGCGGCGGCATCTCCGCCATGCCAAGCATGCATGTCGCCATCGCCACGCTCAACGCACTCTTCCTGGCCAGCTTCGGTCGTCGGTGGGCAATCGCCGGCTGGTCCTTCACGGCCTTCATCCTGTTCGGCTCGGTTTACACCGGCTGGCACTATGCCGTGGATGGCTATCTCTCGATCGTTGTCGTGTCCCTGCTCTGGTACGTGACGGGACGCTTCGTCTTGCCGCGAGCGAGCCAGGATATCAGCGAAGTGGGATTGGCGATCCCGGATCAGGCGGCATAAAGACCGATCGGGTAGCGCTTTTCCTCATAAGCCTAGATCAGAGTTGCGAGAACGTCGAAGCGGTCACCATCGGGAGTGCCAAGCTCCGGCTCGCTCTCAAAATAGCTGGTGATTTCGGCGATCGCCCAATGGTAATCGGCTTCGGTCCAATGGGTCGCGTGTTTTCCATCACACCTTCTCCGGATAAATCTTGTCATACTCCTTGTGCGTGACGACGAACAGGCTTGCACTTTCCTGACGCTTGTCAGGAAACGGGTGGCGAGGCGGGCTTTTGGCGGCTTCAATGCAGCCATGTTCATCACCCTGGCCAAGAATCTGAAATCCGCGCCGCTGCCGGTTGCCGACGATCCGCGCTGGGCGCGCATCGTTGCCCGCGACAAGTCGGCCGACGGCGAGTTCTGGTATTCGGTGGCGACGACCGGCGTCTATTGCCGGCCTTCCTGCCCGTCGCGACGCGCCAACCCCAGGAATGTGCAGCTGCACGGCACGCTCGATCAGGCCAGGGCAACCGGCTTTCGCCCGTGCCGGCGCTGCAACCCGGATGGCCCGTCGCTCGAGGCCGGCAACGCGGTGATGGTCGCCGCTGCCTGCCGCAGGATCGAGCAGAGCGAGGAAGAACCGTCGCTCGGTGAACTGGCTGATGCCGCCGGCCGCAGCGCCGGCTATTTCCACCGCATCTTCAAGGCCGTCACCGGGCTGACGCCGAAGGACTATGCCGCCGCGCACCGCGCCGCCAAGGTCCGCCAGGGCCTGGAAGACGGCGCCAGCGTGACGACGGCGATCTACGACGCCGGCTTCAATTCGAGCGGGCGTTTTTACGAGAAATCCACATTCATGCTCGGCATGACGCCGACGCGCTATCGCGCCGGCGGCGCCCATGAGGAGATCCGCTTTGCCGTCGGCGAATCCTCACTCGGATCCATACTGGTCGCCTCCAGCCAAAAGGGCGTCGCCTCGATCCTGCTCGGCGACGATCCCGACGCGCTGGTGCGCGACCTGCAGGACCGTTTCCCCAGGGCACGGTTGATCGGCGGCGACCGCGACTATGAGGCGCTGGTCGCCCGCGTCGTCGGTTTCGTCGAAGCGCCAGCGCTCGGCCTCGACCTGCCGCTCGACGTGCGCGGCACCGCCTTCCATCAACGCGTCTGGCAAGCCTTGCAGAACATCCCCGTCGGCCGCACGGTTTCCTATGCCGAGATCGCGCAGCGCATCGGCGCACCGAAGGCGACCCGCGCCATCGCCGCCGCCTGCGCCGCCAACAGCCTTGCCGTCGCCATTCCCTGCCATCGCGTGATCCGCAAGGACGGCGCCCTGTCCGGCTACGCCTGGGGCGCGGAGCGCAAGCGCGCGCTGCTCGACCGCGAGGCGGCGTCCGACAACGCCAACCGGTCGGTGCGGGCCTGACGAGGACCGGCAATGCGCGCGATGGCAAGGTCTCCCACCACCGATGCGACCAGCCAGACCCAAGCCGCCGGCCGGCGCGCCCCTGACGCGAAATCGCGAGTGCTGACCGCCATCGGCCAGATGGTCGATGACGGCAGAGCCGTGTGGAGCCGTACCGCGACCGGCGAGATTGAGCTGCGGCTGTTGACCGGTGAGGTGTTTCTGCTCGGAGAGATGTTCGTCACACGCGTCGAATGAGCACCATCAGCGCCGTAGAGCACCTGCCTTGGAGATTCGAATTTGAAAGCAAGCACCGGAGTGAGCGCGAGAAGCCGTGTCTGTAGGGTTCAGGCACAGACAAAGGAGTGAAGGCAATGAACCTCATGCACGCAAATATGCCGGCGACAGCCTCCAACGCAGCCGCCCTCGACACCATCGCCTACGCCATCGGCGAATCCGCGATCGGCAACATCCTGGCGGCGCGCAGCCACATCGGCGTCTGCGCCATCCTGATCGGCTCGGAAGCCGAGGCGCTGGAGCAGGACCTTGGCGACCGCTTCCCCGGCAAGGTGCTGGTCGAGGACGAGGCCGGGTTGCGCGACGATCTCGCGGCAATCGCGCGCTTCATCGAAACGCCCAGCTCCGGTCTCGACCTGCCGCTCGACATGCACCACGGCACGCCATTCCAGCAGCAGGTTTGGGACGTGCTGCGCACCATCCCGTGCGGCGCCACCATCACCTACACCGCACTGGCACGCCGCCTCGGCCAGCCGAACGGCGCCCGCGCCGTAGCGACGGCCTGTGCGGCCAACGCGATTGCGCTTGGCATTCCCTGCCACCGCGTTGTCCGCGCCGACGGCACGCTGTCGGGCTATCGCTGGGGCGTCGAACGCAAGCGCGCCCTGATCAACAAGGAGGCTGCTATATGAACGCCCATGCCAAGGTTGCCGCATCGGTGGTCGAAGCCGCTCAGACGCGTGTTGCCGGTTACGACTGGCCGGCCCTTGCCGTCGGACTCGACGGCTTCGGCTGCGCGGTAATCGAGAAGCTGCTCTCACCCGAAGAATGCCGGCAGATCGCCGGCCTCTATCCGGATGAGAAGCATTTCCGCAGCCACATCCATATGGCCAGGCACGGCTTCGGCAAGGGCGAGTACCGCTACTTCCGCTATCCCTTGCCGGACCTGCTCGGCGGCCTGCGCAGCGCGCTTTATCCCAGGCTGGCCGAGGTCGCCAATCGGTGGAACGAGCGCATGGGGCAGGCCAAGCGCTATCCCGCGACGCATGCCGCATTTCTCGAACAGTGCCATGCCGCCGGCCAGACGCGGCCAACCCCCCTGTTGCTGCAATATGTGCCTGGCGATTTCAACTGCCTGCACCAGGACCTCTATGGCGACCTCGCCTTTCCCCTGCAGGTGGCGATCCTGCTGTCCGAACCGGGCCAGGACTTCACCGGCGGCGAGTTCGCGCTGACCGAACAGCGGCCGCGCATGCAGAGCCGGGTCGAGGTGGTGCCGCTGCGCCAGGGCGATGCCGTTGTCTTCGCCGTTCACAACCGGCCGGTGCAGGGAACCAAAGGCAATTACCGCGTCAATCTGCGCCACGGCGTCAGCCGCCTGCGCTCAGGCATGCGCCACACCGTCGGCATCATTTTTCATGATGCCAAGTGAGCATGGTGAGGCGCCTCACCCCACCGGCGCGTAACGGTTGACCACCATGCCGCAGGCATAGGCCTTCGAGCCGAGCAGCGCCAGGTTTTGGAAACCGCCCTGGTCGAAGATGCGGCGGCCGGCACCCAGCACCGCCGGGTTGATGAACAGCTGGAACGCGTCGACCAGCCCGGCCGCGATCAGCGCCGAGGCGAAACCGGCGCCGCCGAACACCGCCATGTCGCCACCCTCGCCTGCCTTCAGCGCGTTGATTTCGCGCGGCAGGTCGCCGCTGGACACCGTAGTGCGCTCCCATCGCGAAGCCTTGAGCTTGTCGCTCAGCACCACCTTGTGCGCATCGACGACGCGCTGCGCAAAGGCATAGAACGGATCGCGCGGAAATTTCTCCGCCGCGTTGCCCCAATGGGTGAGATAACCCTCCTGCGCCATCTTGCGGCTGAGCAGAATGGTGTCGATGCCGGCGAAGACGGCGTTGAAGTCCCGCTTCAGCTCCGCGTCCCAAGCGCTGTCGTCACCCCATTCCCAGAGCTGCCAGGGATGGTCCTCGTTGGCGCCGACAAAGCCGTCGACCGACATCTGCATCTGAAGGATCAGCTTTCTCATCATCGTTCTCCTTGGCCAGCGGAAAATGGTTTACTTTTGGAACCGTTGACATCAGATGGAAACAGTATCAATAGTAAAGTGATTTAAAAATGGAACCATAGATGTCGACGCGCGAAAGATCCGGCTGCCCGATCAACCTGTCGCTCGAACTCGTCGGCGACCGCTGGACGCTGCTCATCATCCGCGACCTGGTCTTCGCCGGGAAAAGGCATTTTCGCGAATTCCTGCAATCCGACGAAGGCATCTCGTCGCGCACGTTGGCCGAGCGGCTGCAGACCCTTCAGGACGAAGGCATCCTCACCAGAAGCGACGACCCGACGCATGGGCTAAAGACGGTTTACCGGCTGACCGAAGCCGGCATCGACCTGTTGCCCGTGCTGGCGACGCTCGGCGCCTGGGGCAGCAAGCACCGCAAGGCCGACGATCATCTGGCCCGGATCGCCGATGAACTGGCGGTCGGTGGCGAGGCGGCGTTGGAACGGATGAAAACGGCGCTGCGGGCGGAACATATTGTCTAGGCGGTGGCACTCAAGCCGCACCCGCACTGCCCTCTGCTGCACAAATCGCTCTCCACTTGACAATGATCTGTCTTTGTTCTCTATTTGTTCATATCTATCAGCAACTGCGGATGTGCGGTCGGGATGGAAACGACAGCCACCATCCTGCATGCCGATCTCGACGCCTTCTATGCCTCGGTCGAGCAATTGCTCGACCCGTCGCTGCGCGGCAAGCCGATCGCGGTGGGCGGTGGCGTGGTGCTTGCTGCCTCCTATGAGGCGCGCGCCTTTGGCGTGCGCGGCGGCATGCCGGGGCGCAAGGCGCGCGAGCTCTGCCCGCAGTTGATCTTCGTCGGCGGCAATTTCAGCCACTACCAGCGGCTGGGCGACGCGGCGATCAAGGTGCTCGACGATTTCACCCCGCTGGTCGAACGCATCTCCATCGACGAGGCCTTTGCTGACGTCGCCGGCTGCATGCATCTGTTCGGGCAGCCGCAGGAGATCGCGACGACGATCCGCCGCCGCGTGCGGGCCGAACTCGGCCTGCCGATCTCGATCGGCGTGGCACGCACCAAGCATCTGGCCAAGATCGCCTCGCAGGTCGCCAAGCCCGACGGGCTGGTCGTCGTCGAGCCCGGCACGGAGATCGCCTTCCTGCACGACTTGCCGGTAGGCCTGATGTGGGGCGTTGGCCCGGCGACCAGAGCGAGGCTGGCCGAAATCGGCGTCGAGACCATCGGCCAGCTGGCCAGGACCCACAGTGGCGCGCTGACGCGACTGCTCGGTCCCGCCGCCGGCGAAAAGCTCGCCGCATTGTCCTGGAACCGCGACCCGCGCAAGCTGGAGACAAAGCGCCGCGCGCATTCCGCCGGCGCGCAATCGGCGCTCGGCCAGAAGGCCGCCATGGCTGATGTCATCGTGCCCACGCTGCTGCACCTGGCCGACCGCGTCGCCAGCCGGCTGCGCGCCAAGGCGCGGCCCGGCCGCACGGTGACGGTGCGGGTACGCTTTGCCGATCTCAGCGCCGTCACCCGCTCGATCACTCTTGACCAGCCGATCTCGGCGACCACGATGCTGGCCGAGATCGCCGGCGATCTGGTCAGCGGCGTGCTTGCCGACCACCGCCAGGAGAAGACGATCTCGCTGCTGGCGATCTCGGTGTCGCATCTCGAGGAAAGCTTCGAGCTGCAGCTCGACCTGCCGCTCGGCCTCGCCGATGAGAAGCGCCGCCCCGGCACCAGGAAAGGCCTGGCACGCTTCGACGCCGACCGCGCCATCGACAAGATCCGCGAGCGCTTCGGCAAACAGGCCGTCGGCTACGGCACGGTGGCGCTGGAGGCGGCACGCTCCGTGCCCGACGAATTCAGGGAGCTGGCGGAGAAGGAGCTGTGAGCACTGTTGACATTATCCTGAATGTGGACGCGCGGCACGGTAACCGAGGGGCGGCAGGCAGTGAAAAATCTTGATCTCCGCACACTGGCTATTCGAGTAGGATGCAGCTGACACAAGCCATGGACTCTCATGTTCGCACCCTTCATCGTTTGCGCGTTGGTCACAGCTCTTAGCGCGGTTGTCAGTCTCGGTTTCTCCCTGGCCGCCGTCACGAACGAAACCGGCAGCGCCCGGACAGTGGCATTGTACGGTTGCGCACGCAGTTTGGCTTTGGTTGTCGCTAGCGCCGTACCATTCTTTACAGGTTCGACTGAGTGGCTTGAAGCCATCGCCTGGATAATGATCCTTGTGCAGGCTGGGGATGCTGTCATAGGCACCACGATCGACGATCGGATGAAGACCTTCGGCCCGGCCGGCACATCGCTCGCCAACCTTCTCGCTCTCCTATGGCTGATCCAGTCCGTTCAATGACAGCTTCAGCGCACGATATTGATGCGGCTGGAGCAGCCTATTCCATCTGCTCGCCATCCCAATACCGCCTCACCCCTGCCATGTCGAAAATGCCGTCGCGCCGGCGCAAGGCGTCGACCGCCATCTTGTTGGAATCGGGATAGACGCAGACCTCGTTGGGGTTTTTCTCGCCGATCATCAGATAGCGGCACGGCCCGGTGCCGCTGTTGAGGAAGGAATGCCCGACCGCCAGGCCGGCGGGAAAGCAGACATAGTCGCCGGCTTTCAGCTCATGGCGCTCCTCGCCAAGCAGCAGCGTCACCTGCCCCTCCAGGATCAGCGCATGTTCCTCTTCGAGCATGTGATAATGCCTGGGCGCCAGGCGCATGCCGGGGGCCGGAGCCTCGATCAGCATGCCGACATGATAGTCGGACCGTCCCAAGGCGGCATAGGTTAGGTGTTTGGACTGACCACCGAACCGCGCCCCCTCGCCCTCCTGTTTCCACTCGACGGCATCGCTGGCAACCGGCGGGATCGGAGTGGCTGCTGCCTTGGTAACACCGGCCATCACATCCGACGGCGGCGGGTCGCCGGCGGCAAGGCCGGTGTTCTCGCCGTCCCAGTAGCTTCGGGTTGCCGCGAGGTCGAAGATCGCGCGGCTGCCCAGCGCGCGCACCAGCACCTTGTTGGAGGCGGTGTAGACGACAACGTCGTTGGGATTTCGCTCGCCAACGATGACATAACGGCACGGCGCGTCGCCGGCGTTGATGAGGCAATGTCCCGCCGCGGCACCCGCCGGAAAGCAGATGTAGTCTCCGGCCGTCATGACATAGGTGGCGTCGCCAACCTGCGCGGTGAGCGTCCCTTCGAGGATGAAGACATGCTCCTCCTCGAGAATATGGTAATGCGCCGGCGAGGTCTGCTTGCCCGGCGGCAGCTCCTCGATCGCCACGCCGACATGGTGGTTTTCGCCGAGGGCGGCCAGCGACAGATGCCGATAGCGCACGCCGAAGCGAGGTACATCGGACCATTCGGTCCACGGCACCGCATCCGATGCGAATGGCACGGGCGGTTTGTCGTCTGCCATCAGGCCTCCTGATCCTGCCGCCTACCTCGTGGCGACGGAACAAAGCTGCCAGCTTCCGGCATCATCGCCAAGCGGTGTTCGCCACGCTCCTGACAGAGCCGGACAGAAACCGCTGTCTCAGCCCCGGATCGTCTTGCCGGCCTGCTGCAGCAGCTCGAACGCCGCGAAGCGCTTGGCGTGCCAGCCGGCCAGCGCCGCGTCGGGATGATAGACCTCGCCGAGTTCCGACATGCCCGCCATCGCCGTCACCAGATCCGCGTAAGCACCGGCGGCGACGGCGCCCAGCATCGCCGAGCCGAGCAGCACCGGCTCGGGCGAGGTCGACGCCACCACCACCATGCCTGTCGTGTCGGCAAGCAGCTGGCGCACCAGCGGGCTTTGCCCGGCGCCGCCGCTGACGACGATGGTGTCGACAGGAATGCCCTTGTCGTGCTCGGCTCGCACGATCTGACGCGCGCCGTAGCCCAGCCCGCAGACCCCGGCGACATAAAGCCCGACCAGGCTGTCGAGGCTGGTGTCGAGATCGAGCCCGGCAATCAGCGCGCGCGCGTCCGGGTCGGCGAAAGGCGCGCGGTTGCCGAGGAATTCCGGCACGACATGGATATCGCCGACCAGCGCCGGCGTCGCCGCGGCTCCCTTGCGGCTCTGCGCCTGCAGCGCTAGCCAGGCGCTGAGGCTGAGCCCCTCGGCCTGCGCCTTGGCGGTCGCTTCGCCGGCCGCCGGGTGCATGCGCACCAGATGGTCGATGGCCGCGCCCGCCGCCGATTGGCCGCCTTCGTTCAGCCACAGGCCCGGCACCATGGCCGAGAAATACGGACCCCAGACGCCGTCGACGAAGGCCGGCTGCGCGGTCGACGACATGGTGCAGGCCGAGGTGCCGAAGACATAGGCCATGCGCGACAGAACGCTGCCGAACTCGCCGCGTGCGCCGACCGTGCCGACGCCGCCGGCATGCGCGTCGATCAGACCCGCCGCCACGGCGGTGCCGGGGCTGAGACCAAGGTCCGCTGCCGCCTGCGCGGTCAGTCCGCCGCCGAGTGCTGCTCCCGCCGGCACGATCTCGGTGCCGATGCGCGCGAACCCCTCGTCGGCCATCGCACCGAGGCCGACCTTGCGGAAATAGCCCTCGTCCCAGCGGCTCTCATGCGCCAGATAGGTCCATTTGCAGGTCACCGTGCAGACCGAGCGTGCAAGGCTGCCGGTCGCCCGCCAGGTGAGGAAGTCGGCGAGGTCCAGGAACTGCCAGGCGGCATTGAAAGTGGCGGGCAGGTTTTCCGCCAGCCACAGAAGTTTCGGCGTTTCCATCTCCGGCGAAATGACGCCGCCGACATAATTCAGCACCGCCTCGCCGCTGCGGTTGATGCGGCGCGTCTGCTCGACCGCGCGGTGATCCATCCAGACGATGATGTTGCGTTCGGGATTGCCCGATTTGCTGACCGCCAGGGGCACGCCGCCCCCGCCCAGCACCACCAGTGAACAGGTGGCGTCGAAGCCGATGCCGGCGATTGCCTCGGGCGCTATGCCAGCCTGGGCAACGGCAGCGCGCGTGGCGGCACACACCGCCCGCCAGATGTCATTGCTCGACTGCTCGACAATGTCGCCGGCCTCGCGCCAGACCTCGATGTCCTGCTTGGCGGAGGCGAGCAAGTTTCCCGTATGGTCGAACACCCCGGCCCGCGCGCTGCCGGTGCCGACGTCGATGCCGAGATAGTGGGGCATGGGGAACCTTTGGTTTAGGGCAGTAAGGGAGTAGGGCAGTAAGGCAGTAGGGGAACAAGCAATCGTGGCTTAGCTTAGGCCCGGGCATTGAACGGCAGAGCAATCATACTGCCTTACTGCCTTACCCCCCTAAAGATCATTGCTCTGCGGCAAAATCACCAGATCCCGGATCGTCACGTTGCGCGGCCGGGTCAGCATGAACATGACGGCTTCGGCGACTTCGCGCGGCTGCATCAGGCCGCCGGCGGCGAGTTCTTCCTCGAGTTTAGCCTTCGGCCAGTCGCTGACCAGCGCCGTCACCACCGGGCCGGGCGCCACGGCGCCGACGCGCAGGCCGTGCTTGGCGACCTGCCGCCGCACCGTGTGGACGAAAGCCTGCACGGCGTGCTTGGAAGCCGTGTAGATCGGCTCCCACACCACCGGCACCAGTCCGGCGATCGAACTGGTGACGATGATGTCGCCGGTCTTGCGTTCGATCATGTGCGGCAGCACCGCCTGGATCGAGCGGAAGCAGGCATTGATGTTGAGGTTGAGCATCCGGTCCCAGGCATCGGGATCGCCGGTCGCCACCTCGCCGCCGACATAGGCGCCGGCATTGGCATGGAGGATATCGAGCTGGCCGGTCTTCTCCAGAATCTGCGGCATCATGCTGGCGACGCTTGCCGGCTGCATCAGGTCGATCACCAGCGGGATCGCCTTGGGGCCGAGTTCCGCGCACAGTGTATTCAGCGTCGCCTCGGCGCGGTCGACCAACACCACGGTGGCGCCGGCCGCCAGCATATGCCTGGCGCATTCGAGGCCGATGCCTGATGCCGCACCGGTGACGGCGGCAACTTTTCCGGACAGTTCTTCGCTCATGTCTTGCTTCCTGTTGATAGGTTCAGGCCCGGCCATGCGAGACACGCGAGCGGCGTGCCAGCGAGTCGACGATGACTGCGATGGCAAGCACGGCGCCGGTGATCATGTACCGAAGCGACGAGGACAGATCGAGCAGCGTCAGGCCGCTGGCGATCGACTGGATGACGATGATGCCGAGCAGTGCCGAATAGGCGCTGCCGCGACCGCCGAACAGGCTGGTGCCGCCGATGACGGCTGCCGCGATGGCGTTGAGGTTGACGTCGCCGGTGCCGGCCTGCTGGCTGGCCGAGGCAAGGCGGGCGGCCGACAGCACGCCGCCGAAAGCGGCCAGCATCGAGCACAGCACGAAGGCGCTGGAATAGATCAGCCGCACATTGATGCCGGCGCGTCGCGCCGCCTCGCGGTTGCCGCCGACCGCCGACATCGAGCGGCCCCATTTGGTCCGTGTCAGCGCGTAATGCATTGATATGACCAGGCCGACGAACAGGCCGAACATCCACGGAATGCCGCGCGCCTGGTTGAGATAGAAGACGATGAGTTCGAGGATGACCGTGATGATGATCGCCCGCGTAATGAGCCCGCCGGTCGAGGGCGCGGACAGATTGGCGGCGCGGCGGCGCGCGACGGTGCGCAGGCCGGTGACCAGCATGACGATGCCGGGCACGGCCGCCAGAGCGAAGGAGACAAATTTCGGCATCATCAGCAACTGGCCGAAATTCACCAGGTTCGAGCCGTAAGGCAGGTTGATCGAGCCGGTCGAGCCGAGGATGTAGAGTTGCAGGCCGAGCACCGCCAGCAGGCCGGCCAGCGTCGAGACGAAGCTCGGCATGCCGAGCCGGTTGAACAGCAGCGCATAGAGCGCGCCGATGAAGCCGCCGACGGCGACGGCGGCGAGGATGGCGAGCGCCACCGGCCAGCCCTGGTTGACCCACAGCGTGCCGACCATTGCCGAGGCAAAGCCGCTGATCGAACCGACCGACAGGTCGATCTCGCCGACCATCAAGACGCAGACGATGCCGAGCGCGATGACGCCGACGGTGGAGCAATCGAACAGCAGGTTGACCAGATTGCTGCTCGACAGGAAGATCGGGTTGATGCTGGCGAACACCGTCCAGATGATGACCAGCCCGACAATCACCGGCAGCGAGCCGAGATCGCCGGAGCGAACCCGGTCGAAGAACCTGCGGATGGCGCCGCCGATCCCGGCCTCGTGCTTGACGCGCACATCGGCGCGGTCGAGCTGCGGCGGCACGGGGGCGGCCTGTTCGGCTTCGCGGCTCATGGGTGTGGCTCCCCTTTTTGATCATGCAGGGCGGTTTGGTCTTGCCTGGCCTGTCTGCGCTCGGCACGCCGCGACACCGAATTGTTCGAGGCGCCGGTGATGGCGCTGACCAGTTCCTGGTTCGAGGCGTCGGGCGAGAAGATGCCGTTGTTGCGGCCAAGCCGCAGCACGACGATGCGGTCGGCAACTGCGCGCACGTCTTCCATATTGTGGCTGATGATGACGACGCCGAGGCCGCGGTCGCGCACCCGCTCGATCAGGTTGAGCACCTCCGCTGTCTGCGCCACGCCAAGTGCGGCCGTCGGCTCGTCGAGCAGGATGAGCTTGGGTTCGAGCAGCAGCGAGCGGGCGATCGCCACCGTCTGGCGCTGGCCACCCGACAGCGACGCGACCACTTCGCGGACACTGGGGATGCGCGCCGAAAGCTCGTTGAGCAGCGTCCAGGCACGCACTTCCATCGCCACCTCGTCCAGCCGCAGCGGGTTGAGCTCGCGGCCGAGGAAGATGTTGGCGACGATGTCGAGGTTCTCGCACAGCGCCAGATCCTGGAACACGGTGGCGATGCCGAGCGTCAGCGCCGCACTCGGGTCGGCAAGCGTCACAGGCGTGCCGCGAAAGCTGATGCTGCCCGAGCTCGGCTGATGCACGCCGGCCAGGATCTTGACCAGCGTCGACTTGCCGGCGCCATTGTCGCCGACCAGCGCCACCACCTCGCCGGCATGGACATCGAGATCGATGTCGGTGAGCGCCGAGACGGCGCCGAAATTCTTGGAAACGCCGCGCAGGCTGAGCACCAGCTCGCCTGTCGGAACCGGTCCGTCCGGGGTATCGATCATGCCAGAGACCTTTCAAAAGAACCGGTTCAAAAATATCGGATGAGCGCTGCCTGGCCGCCGCCAGAACCACCCCGGTACATTCGGGGTGGTTCCGGCTTCTTGTTGGACCATGATCTTACCCGAAAACCGGGTCCCACTTTTCGGGATCATGGTCTGGCGGCCAGACAGCGGAGCGGGCAAGGGGCGCGGTCAGTTCCCGATGCCCAGCTTCTTGCAGCCTTCCGCGTAACGATCGACGCAGAGTTCGGCCGCGGTGTTGATCTTCTTGTCGATGATCTCGGCCTTCAGGTTTTCCTGCGTCACCACCGCTGGCGTGAACAGCTGCGAGGGCGTGTCGTACAGCGTCATCTCGGCCTTCGGCGTCTCGCCCGAAAGCAGCTTGATCGCAATGTTGGCGGCGGCGGCCGCCACGATCTCGCTCGGCTTGGAGATGGTGTTGTACTGGTCGCCGGCGATGATCAGCTGAAGTGCCGCGATCGTCGCGTCATTGCCGGTCACCGGCGGCACGGGATCGACGCCGGCCGCCTTGAAGGCGGCGATGGCGCCGCCACCGGTGCCGTCATTGGCGGCAACGACACCGAGGATTTTCGGCCCGAAGCGGGTGATCTGGCCGCCGGCCCATTGCTGCGCCTTCGGCGGCGCCCATTCCGGTGTGTCGTATTCGGCCAGGATCTGGTAGCCGCTGTTGTCGAGGCCTGCATGGATGCCCTTCTTGATCAGGCCGGCCGCCGCGTCGGTCGGCGAGCCGTTGATCTGCAGCACGCCGCCGGTGGCCGGATCGACCTTCAGCGCCTTCAGGTGCTCGACCAGCGAGTCGGCGATGGCCTTGCCGATGCCTTCATTGTTGAACGAGACATAGAAGTCGGCCGGTGCTGTCGGGATCGGCCGGTCATAGGCGATGACCTTGATGCCCTGGCTCTGCGCCAGCTTGACCAGCGAGGCGGCGGCGGTCGAGTCGACGGGGTCGAGCACGATCGCCTTGGCGCCCTGCGAGATCACCGAGTTGAACTGCTGCTGCTGGCGTGAAGCATCGGCATCGGCGTTCTGGTAGAGCACCTTGCAGCCCGGGCACAGCTTCTTCATCTCGGCGGCGAAGCCGGGATAGTCGTGCTGCTCGTAGCGGGTCGAGGCCTGGTCGGGCATCAGGAAGGCGACGGTGGCGTCGGTGACTTCGGCGGCCCGGGCGATCGCGGCGGTGCCGGCCAGCAGCGACAGCGCAATTGCTGCCATGCCAGCGGACTTCCCAGCGGATTTCAATGAAAGTTTGGTCATTCGGTCTTCTCCGTTTCTGGATATGGTTGTAAGAAGGTCGTTGACTGCTTTGGTGTGGAGACACGCGTCCGCCCTCGCCCCAACTGCAATTGGGAACCAGGACCCGGCGCCGGCCTTTCGAGCCGCGCCGCCATCCTCCGCTGACGGAGGATTTTCAAGACAAGCGCTCTCCATCGCGGACCGCACCATGCGGGCCACGTCTTCAGGCGAAAAAGTATTGTTCCTCCCTTGGTTCCTCCCTGGCTCCTCCGTTAAGCGGCTTTGCCCGCATTGATGTTGTCGGCCAGCAGGCGCCTGAATCGCGAGGGCGGCATGCCCTTCTCCGCCAAGAACTGCCTGTTGAAATTGGACAGATTGTTGAAGCCGACCTCGTAGCAGATGTCGGTGATCGAGGCCTGCTCGTCGCTCATCAGGATCTGGCAGGCGAGGTTGATGCGCAACCGCTTGACATACTGCACCAGAGACATGCCGGTGTGGCGGCGAAACGAGCGCGAGAAGGCGCCGGTCGACTGGCCGGCAATGGCCGCAAGATCCGCCTCGTCGAACAGCTGCGTCAGGTTCTCCCTGATATAGGCGAGCGCCTTGTTCATGCCGGCGGTCATGTAGCCCGAGGGATCGGGCCGGTAGCTGGCGCTGGCCAAGAGCTGGAATTCCTGGGCGCGGCTGAGCAACCCGGCGATCATCATGAACAACTCGATGCGGCGCACGCCCTGCGCCTGCATCATCTCTTCCATCAGCGGCGCCAGCGCCTTGCTGGTGCGGTTGGAAAACAGCACGCCGCGACGCGACGCCTCGAGCAGATGCCCCAGCCCCGCCAGCTCCGGCAGCACATGCATGGCATCTCCGATGAAGCTTTCGGAAAACTGGATGATGCGGCCGCGCAGCGGGATCGAGCTTTCCCTGGGGATGTCGCTGACCCAATTGTGCGGCAGGTTCGGCCCGGTCAGCACCAGATTGCCCGGCTCGAACTCGCCGATGAAGTCGCCGACAAAATAGCGGCCGTTGGTGAAGATCACCTGATGCAGTTCATATTCGGGATGGAAATGCCAGCGCACCGTGTGGAAGGGGTAGCCATGCGACCACGCCTTGAAGGACTCACCGCGTCGTATCTGGACAACTTCCAGGTCCGGTTCCATGTCCGTTTCCTCCCGGGCCGGCACGGATCGTTGCCGCATTCGGCCCACATTCCCTAAACCGGCCGAATTGGTTTCGGCTCTGCATTTCAGGAGCCACGGTATCGGCTCATGACAACAGGCGCCACCACGATTCAAGACAAAGGATGATACTTTTTTAACCGGAAGAGGGATGCGGAGATGCGATATTCGGGCAGGACAGGACAGTCTTGCTGACGCGCTGGCCCGATTGGGCAACGACAACGACGCCTTCCTGGCAAGGAGTTGCAATGCCTTCGGCAGTGAGCCTGAGGCGCCCTATCGCAAAAACATCGTCTTCAGACGCGGTTGCAACGAAGCAGGTTCGACAGCCATCCGCACTTGGCTGAGCGCGTAACGCATGGCAGGCTTGAACGGCAGCCAGGATTGCAGATCATCGAGCAATTCATCCGACATCATGTCTTCGAGCGGACCAGCGCCCAATTGACCAAGCGCCTTCTCGTGGTCGGGCAATTGGGCTTTCGCAACAATGGCGAGAACCCGTTTCAAGACGATGTCCCTTGGATCGTGAAGCAAAGTCGTCGTCCAGGACCATACGTCGGGATCCACCAGGTAAGCCTGGACATAGGCTTCAGCGGTGATCGGTGCTTTTCCAACAGCCGACATATCCGGCACCCACACAAGATTGGATGCGATGGCGCTCCGCGTGAACGCGTTGGCGAACCGACCTTGCATCGCCCTTACCCGAACCTTGCAGCCGTCCACGCGCCACCGGCCACGTTCGAATCCACCGCCGCCGCAACGAACTTCACGCCGCGCGCGCCGTCGACGACATCGGGCACCTGCGCCGCACGGGCCGGGTCGACGGTGCCGCCGGAACGGTGGGCGCGGATGATGTCGGCGGCGTCGCGGTAGAAATTGGCGAAGGCCTCGATATAGCCTTCGGGGTGCGCGGCGGGCATGCGTGACACACGCCGGCTTTCTTCGGTCGAGCCATAGCCGCCGCGCACCAGCGTGCGGGTCTCCTCGCCGTAGCGGGAGAAGCGCAGTTCTTCCGGCCGCGCGCCCGACCATTCGAGCCCGGCTCTGTCGCCATAGATACGCACGGACAGATCATTGTAGTGGCCGGGCGAGGTCTGGCTGGCCAGGATCGTGCCGCGCGCCCCGCCGGTCCAGCGCATCAGCACATGCGCATTGTCGTCGAGCCGGCGTCCCGGCACGGCGGTGAACAGATCGGCCGACACCGCCTCGGCCTCGCAGCCGGAGATAAAACTCGCCAGGTTGAAGGCATGCACGCCGATGTCGGCCAGCACCGCCGACTGCCCTGCCCGCGCCGGATCGGTGCGCCACTCCGCCTGCTTCTGGCCTTCGGCATCGATCGGCTTGGTCAGCCAGTCCTGGATATACGAACCATGCACGGACACGATCCGCCCGAGCTCGCCCGCCGCCACCATCTCGCGCGCCTGGCGCACCATGGCATAGCCGGTGTTGTTGAGCGTGACGACGAAGCGGCGCTTTTTCGCTCGTGCCAGCGCCACCAGCGCTTCGGCGTCGGCCAGTGTTGTCGACAGCGGCTTGTCGCAGATCACGTCGATGCCGGCCTCGAGGAAGGCCGTGGCGATCGGGGCGTGCAGATGATTAGGCGTGACGATAACCACGGCCTCGATGCCATCCGGCCGCGCTGCTTCCGCCTGCGCCATGACGCGATAGTCGGCATAGCTGCGCTCCGGCGCGATGCCGATCTCGGCGGCCGAGGCAGCGGCGTTCTCCGGATCGGAGGACAGCGCGCCGGCGACCAGCGCGATCTGGTCGTCAAGGCGCATGGCGAGGCGATGCACGGCACCGATGAAGGCATTGCGGCCGCCGCCGACCATACCGACCCGCAGACGTTGGCGCGTCGATCCGCCCGATGTTGCATAGACCATTCAAACTCCTCCCGGCAGGTGCAACCCCATGAGGCCGCTAGCACTTTCGAACACAATTTCCAATTTCCATATTGTAAAACGATCGTGCCGCGCTAGCCTGAAATCATGAGTGGGGCGGGCAAAACATCCGGACGATCGATTGCCGACGAGGCTGCGACGCGCAAGCGCGGGCGCTCGCTCGCGGCGTTGGGTTATATCCAGCCGCAGACCTATGAGGAGCTGCGCGCGGTGCTGTCGTCGGGCACCGTGCATTTTCCCAAGCGGCTGCGCCAGGTCGCGATCTTCCTGTGGCAGCATCCGAGCGACGTGGCGCTCGGCACCATCGCCCAGGTGGCGGCACAGGCCGGCGTGCAGCCCTCGACGCTGGTGCGCTTTGCCCAGATCTTCGGTTACTCCGGCTTTTCCGATTTCCAGGGCCTGTTCAAGGAGCACGTCAAGGGATCGTGGCCGGAAGGACGCGGCGAGCCGCGGACCGAGACCGAACCCAATCTGCATTTCCTGCACGGCATGGTCGGCGCCTCGCAGGCCTCGCTCGGCCGCATCGAGAGCGGCTTCGACGTCGGAAGTTTCGAGAAAATGGTGGCGCTGCTGGCGGCAGCCGACCTGATCTATGTCATCGGCTCCAAGCGCGCCTTTCCCGTCACCACCTATCTCTCGCTGACGCTCTCGCAGCAAGGCGTGCGCAACGTGCTGGTCGACAATGTCGGCTCCACCGCAATCGACCAGGTCGGCTGCATCGGCGGCCGAGATGCGGTGCTGGCGGTCTCCTTCAGCCCCTACAATTCGATCACGCCCGACCTCGTCGCCGTAGCGCATGAGCGCAAGGCCCGCATCGTCACGATCACCGACAGCACCTTCAGCCCGCTCATCCCTTTGTCGGACAGCTGGCTGGAAGTGGTGGAGTCGGATTTCGCCGGCTTCCGCTCGCTGGCTGCCTCGCTCGCCGTCGGCATGGCGCTGGTCCATGGTGTCGCCGCGCGCCGCGGCAAATGAGGTGGCGCTGGCACAATTGACTATCGGGAATTCCCGTTCCATATTTCAAAAAATAGAAACTTTGTTCCGGGAGGAGGAATGGAGCTTCAACTCAACGGCAAGGTGGCGCTGGTCACCGGCGCGACGCAAGGCATCGGCCGCGCGATCGCCGAGACGCTTGCACGTTCCGGCGCTGGCGGCCTGCTGGTCACCGGGCGCGAGCAGACGCGCGGCGACGCGGTGGCGGCGGAGCTTTCGCGGCTGGGAACGCCGACAATGTTCGTCGCCGCCGACCTCGCCGACCCGGCAACCCCTGCCCTTTTGGCGCAGGCCTGCATCGAGCGCTTCGGCCGCATCGATGCGCTGGTCAACGCCGCCGGCCTGACCGACCGCGCCTCCTTCCTCGAGGCCGATCTCGATGACTGGGCGTCGCTGTTTGCCGTCAACGCGCGCGCCCCGTTCTTCCTGATGCAGGCGGCCATCGCCGACATGAAGAAGCGCGGCCAGGGTGGCGCCATCGTCAACATCCTGTCGATCAACGCGCATTGCGGCGCGCCGGAACTCGCCGTCTATTCCGCCAGCAAGGGCGCGCTGGCGACGCTGACCAAGAATGCCGCCAACGCCCACCGCTTCGACCGCATCCGCGTCAACGGCATCAATGTCGGCTGGACCGACACGCCGGCCGAACGCGTCATGCAGGCCGACACGCTGGGCAACGGCCCCGGCTGGTTCGACGCCGCCAACGCATCGCAGCCCTTCGGCCGCCTGTTCTCGACGAGCGACATCGCGAACCTCGCCGTCTTCCTGCTTTCCGATGCCGCCGGCCCGATGACCGGCACGCTTATCGACCAGGAACAATGGGTGATCGGGGCGAACCGGTGAGCGCCATCGAAACGCTCGGTCCCGCACTGCTGGAAAGGCTTCCCGCAGCCGTCCAGACACCGGCCTATGACCGCGCGGCGCTCGCCGCGGGGATGGCGCATCTCGGCGTTGGTGCCTTCCATCGCTGCCACCAGGCCGAATACACGGACGATCTGCTCACGCTTCAGTTCGATCGCTGGGGCGTGGTCGGCATCAACATCCGCCCGCCCAGCCTCACTGAGACGCTCGGCCGGCAGAGCGGGCTCTACACAAGGCTCATCCGCGAGAACAGCCATGTCGAGGCGCGCGTCATCGGCAGCATCCTAGAGGTGGTCGACAGCCAGGCAAGCGCCGCACCGGCGCTCGACGTGCTGTCGTCACCTGATATCGAGCTGGTGACGATGACGGTGACCGAGAAAGGCTATTGCCACATCCCGTCGAGCGGCGAACTCGACCTTGGCCATCCCGACATCGTCCATGACCTCGCCAACCCGCAGATGCCGTGCAGCGTGCCTGGCATCCTCGCGAAGGCGCTGGAACTGCGCCGGGCCAAGCATGGCCGGCCGCTGACGCTGCTGTCCTGCGACAACATCCCGGCCAACGGCGTCATCCTGGCCAATGTCGTGCGGGCTTTTGCCGAGCAGCGCGAGAATGGGCTGGCCGAGTGGATCGAAGCCAACGCCGCCTTCCCCTCGGCCATGGTCGATCGCATCGCGCCGGCGGTGACGCAGGATGATCTCGACAGCGTCGAACAGTGGTTCGGCTACCGCGATGCAGCCGTTGCCGTCGGCGAGCCGTTCCGGCAATGGGTGATCGAACGGAAATTTGCCGGCCGCGTGCCGCGCTGGGATCTCGTCGGCGCGAGTTTCGTCGACGACGTCACGCCCTTCGAGCATCTCAAGATGCGGGTGCTGAACGGCGCCCAGACGACGCTCGCCACGCTCGGCGTGCTGGCCGGCCTCGAACACACATCGGATGCCATCGCCGACCCGCTGCTGGCGGCCTTCGTGCACCGCATGCTTGTCGGGGAAACGCTGCCGACATTGACGCCGGTGCCAGGCATCGAGCCGCTGGCCTATGTCGAGCAAAGCCTCGGCCGCTTGCGCAACACCGCCATCCGCCACCGCAACCACCAGATCGCCACCGACGGCTCGCAGAAGATCGTCCAGCGCCTGCTCAATCCGATCCGTGACCGCTTGAGGCAGGGCGAAAGCATCGCGCTGCTGTCGATCCCTGTCGCTGGCTGGATGGCCTATCTGATCCAGGCCTCGGAAAAATTCGGCAAACGCTGGCCGGTGTCGGACCCCTATGCCGGCAAGGTCGCCGCGATTGCCGACGCAATCGGCCGCGATGCGAAGGCACTGGTGGCCGGCATCCTCGCAATCGACACGATTTTCGACCCCGGCCTTGCCGCGAACCCTGCGTTTCGCGCGGCCGTCACATCGGCGCTGCGCGACCTGCTGTCGGACGATCCGATGGCGGCCGTCAGGCACAGTCTTGAACAAGATGAGGTCGCGAGGTTGAAGCGATCCAAACAATCGGCATTATAGGCATTGGCCGTGAAGACACGACAAAAGCAATTCCAGGAAAAGTGTGAAACGGTTTTCCGTCCGGAATTGCGCAAAAACAAAGGGATAGAGCGGTTCAGCGTGAAACGATGAAGCGCTCTAGGGAGGCAGTATGAAACTTGGAGTGCTCACCGCACCGTTCGCGGAGACGCCGCTTGGCGAGGTCGCCGGCTGGGCAAGCACGGCCGGCTTCGAGGCGCTGGAAATCGCCTGCTGGCCGAAATCATCGGGCGCCAGCCGCCGCTATGCCGGCACCAGCCATATCGACGCCGCTTTGACTTCCTCCGCGCAGGCGAAGGAGATCGTCGCCTCGCTGGCGGAGAAGAACCTGTCCGTCTCCGGCCTCGGCTACTACCCCAACCCGCTGCACCCCGACGCCGCTCACCGCGACGACGTGATCGCCCATCTGAAGAAGGTGATCGTGCTGGCCGCCAATATGGGCGTGCCTGTCGTCAACACCTTCTGCGGCGGCGACGCCTCGAAGACCGTCGACGTCAACTGGCAGGAGGCGCTCAAGGTCTGGCCCGAAATCGTCGCTTATGCGCGCAGCCACGGCGTCAAGCTGGCCTTCGAGAACTGCCCGATGATCTTCAGCTATGATGAGTGGCCGGGCGGGCACAACATCGCCTATTCGCCGCAGGTCTGGCGCCGCATCCTCGAAGCCTGGGGCGGCGATGTCGGCATGAATTTCGACCCGTCGCACCTGGTCTGGCAGATGATCGACCAGGCCCGCTTCATCCGGGAATTCGGCCCCTACATGCTGCATGTCCACGCCAAGGACCTGATGATTGATCATGATGGTTTGTACGAGCGCGGAATCCTGTCTTCCGGCATAGGCTGGCAGGTGCCGCGCATGCCGGGGCTGGGCGATGTCGACTGGAGCGGCTTCTTCTCCGGCCTCTACCGTGCCGGCTATGACGGATCGGTCATCATCGAACACGAGGACAGGCGATTTGAAGGCAGCGACGATCAGGTCAAGCGGGGTTTCCTGCTCGCCCGCGACGTGCTGCGTCCCTTCGTCAAGTGAAGGAAAAGCATGTCGGCAACGACATGCGAAGGAGAACAACGAGTTGAAGCGGGCCGCATGAATCTCTTTCTGAACGGCATGCCTCAACGACTTGGAACTGAAACTGAAAAACAATGTGGAGGAAGTCTGAAATGAAGAAAATCCTGACCATGGTCCCGCTGCTTGGCGGCGTAGCCTTGCTGGCCTCGGTGGGCGTCTCGTCCGCCGCGGGCAAATACACGATCGGCATCTCCAACACCGTGCAGGGCAATGGCTGGCGCGAAGAGATGGTCTGCGCCATGAAGGCACAGGCGCTGGCTTCCGGCGAAGTCGCCAAGCTCAACATCGCCCACCGCAACACGGATGCCGCCGGCCAGCTGGAAGACATCCGCAACCTGATCAGCGCCAAGGTCGACGCCATCGTCGTCAACCCGGCCGATCCGGCCGGCATCAAGGCTGGCCTCGAGGAAGCCACCAAGGCCGGCATCGTCGTCGTTGCCGTCGACCAGGCGGTCACCGAGCCGTCGGCCTACATCATCTCCAACAACCAGGAACAGTATGCCTATCTCGGCGCCAAGTGGCTGTTCCAGCAGATGGGCGGCAAGGGCGACGTCTTCTACATGCGTGGTGCCGCCGGCGCGTCCGCCGACAGCGATCGTGACAAGGGCTTCAAGAAGGCGCTCGCCGAATTCCCCGACGTGAAGGTCGCGCAGGAAGTCTTCACCGGCTGGCAGCAGGACCAGGCCAAGCAGCAGATGCTGTCCTTCCTCGCCACCGGCACGCCGATCAACGGCGTGTGGACCTCGGGCATCGACAACGTCATCGTCGACGCGCTGGTCGAATCGCAGGCCCCGCTGGTGCCGGTTGTCGGCGCCGACAATGCCGGCTTCGTCGGCCAGCTCAGCTCGGTCAAGGGCCTCGTCGGCGCCGCAGTCACCAACCCCGGCTCGATCGGCGGCGCGGGCGTGACGCTCGCCCTGCAGATCCTCGACGGCAAGAAGCCGGCCCAGCAGACCGTGCTGGTCGAGCCGCAGCTGTGGGAAAACGCCACCGAGGAAGGCAAGGCCAAGCTGAAGGCCGCCGCCGACCCGTCGCTGAGCCCCGAATGGCCGGTCTCGATCTCGATCCCGGACTGGACGACATATACCAAGGAACAGATCGTGGCCTGCAAGGGCCCGGGCGAGTAAATCTCCGATATCCCTGCCTTACAACGGCGGGAAGTCACATATGGGCGAAGGCCCCCTCACCGGATTGCCAACCGAATTGCGGAGGGCAATTCGGGGCAATCCGACCTCTCCCCGAGGGGAGAGGAGGGAGCCGGCACGAGCGCCAGCCTCTTCTCCCCCACGGGGAGAAGGTGGACGCGAAGCGGCCGGATGAGGGGGCCTCTCCACACGCGATAGCTGCCATCTGAACCGAGAACCACCCAATTTGACAACCAACCCCCTCCTCGACGCCACTGGCGTCGCCAAGAATTACGGCGCGGTTGCGGCCCTGCGCAACGCGTCGCTGTCCGTCCTGCCGGGCGAGGTTCACGCCTTGATGGGCGCCAATGGCGCCGGCAAGTCGACGCTGGTGAAGATCCTGACCGGGGCTATTTCTGCCAATGCCGGGCGCATCCTGATCCGTGGCGAGGCGCGCGACATACGCTCGCCCGCCGCCGCGCGCCGCGCCGGCCTGTTGCCCGTCTACCAGGAGCCGTCGCTGATCCCCGACCTCGACGTGCTGTCCAATCTGCGGCTGACCGGCACGCCGGTCGAGCCGTTCCGCGCCTGGGTACGCGAACTCGGCATTCCCGACCTCGATATCCGCGACACCGCGCGCGACATTCCGCTGGCGGTGCTGCGCGTGCTCGACCTGGCGCGCGCCCTGGCCGTCGAGCCCGACGTGCTGCTGCTCGACGAGATGACCGCCGCGCTGCCCGCCAATCTCGCCGAAAAGGTGCTGGAGGTGGTGCGCCGCCAGGGTGACAGCGGCCGCGCCGTGATCTTCATCTCGCACCGCTTCGTCGAGATCTCGGCGCTGTGCGACCGCGCCACCGTGCTGCGCGATGGCGAGACCGTTGGCGTCGTCGACATCGTGCCCGGCGTCGAGGAAAAGATCGTCGAGCTGATGCTCGGCACCCGCATCGTCAAGACCCATGTCGCCGCGCGCAGCGCCGCCCAGAAGGCAGAGCCCATCGCTGCCCGGCCCAGGCTTGCCATACGAAACCTGCGCGTCGGCACCAAGCTCAACGACGTCTCCTTCGATCTCGCCGATGGCGAGGTCGCCGGCGTCGTGGCGCTCGAAGGCCAGGGCCAGGACGAACTGTTTTCAGCCCTTGCCGGCTCGATCCGGCCGACCAGTGGCACCATCGAGGTCGACGGCAGCCCCGTGAAATTCTCGCACCCGATCGACGCCATCCGCGCCGGCATCGCCTATGTGCCGGGCGACCGCGCCGAGGCGCTCGCCATGCAGCGCTCGGTGCGCGAGAACATCGCCCTGCCCTTCAGTGCAGCGCTGCGCAACTGGGGGCCGATCAACATGCGCCGGGAGCGCGCCAAGGTGGTCAGCGCCATCGAGCGGCTGCAGATCGACACCCGCGCCCAAGGCGAGGTGCAGCGCCTGTCCGGCGGCAACCAGCAGAAGGTGACGATCGCCCGCTGGATCGCGGCGGACGCCCGCACCATCCTGTGCTTCGACCCGACGCGCGGCATCGATGTCGGCACCAAGCAGGAGATCTATAAATTGGTGCGCGAGCTCGCCGGCAACGGCAAGTCGGTGCTGTTCTACACCTCGGAACTCGAAGAGGTGCAGCGTGTCTGCGACCGCGTCATCGTCATCTTCGGCGGCCGCGTCGTCGATATCTTCCCCGTGGAGGAGGCCGACGAACCGGCGCTGATGCGCGCCGCCTACGGCCTGCCGCGCGGCGTCAAGGCCGATATCGGCATTCTGGCCGATCCCACGGCGCATGCTTCGGAGCCGGGGGCGACGCCATGAGCCACTTCCTGCGCCGCCAGGGCTGGGTATCAGGCCTGTTCGCCCTCTTCGTTGCCCTGTTCATCATCACGAAACTGATCCAGCCGGCCTATGGCAGCGGCGATTTCGGCTCGCTCGCACGCGCCGTTTTGCCGTACGCTTTCGCCGTCGCCGCGCAGACAGTGGTGGTCATCGCCGGCGGCATCGACCTGTCGGTCGCCGCCATGATGGCGCTGACCAGCGTCACCGCCGCTTCGATGATGGCCGGCGCCTCGGAAGAATACGCGCTGTTCGTGGTGCCCTTCGTGCTCGCCATGGGTTTCGTGCTCGGCGCCGTCAACGGCATGCTGATCGTCGTCACCCGCGTGCCCGACATCGTCGTCACGCTGGCCACTTTGTTCGTGCTGCAGGGTGCGGCCCTGCTGGTGCTCGACGCACCGGGCGGTGCGGCCGCCGAATGGCTGAAGGGTCTGATCTCGGGCACCGTGCCGATACCGGGCCTGCCCGACAGCATTGACGCCTGGCTGCCCAAGGCGCTGCTGGTGCTGATCGTCTGCCTCTGCATCATCTGGATACCGCTCAGGCGCTCGCGCCTCGGCCTCTCCATCTACGCCATCGGCTCGAGCGAGCTGGCGGCGTTCCGCTCAGGCGTGCCGGTCAAGCGCACCCGCATCATCGCCTATGCGCTGTCGGGCCTGTTCGCCGCCATGGGCGGGCTGGCGCTGACCATGAGCACCGGCATCGGCGCGCCCATTCCCGGCCCCTATCTGCTGGCCAGCGTCGCGGCGGTGGTGCTCGGCGGCGTGGCGCTCGGCGGCGGCAAGGGCGGCCTGCTCGGTCCCATCGTCGCCGTCTTCGTGCTGCGGCTGGTGCGCACCGACCTGACGCTGCTCGCCATCGACCCCAACGTCACCGCCATCATCGAAGGCGCCATCATGGTCGCCGTGGTGATGTTCGGCGCCTTCATCACCATGCGGAGCCGGCAACAATGAGCAATGCCGCAACCATCCCCCAACCCGTCCCCTTCGGCCGCCGCGTCAAACGCTTCATGGCCGACCGGCCGCTGATCCCGCTGATCATCCTGCTCGTCATCCTGGTGGTGATCCTGCAGATCCTGCGACCCGGCATCGTCAACGAGCGCTGGATCGCCAACACCATCAAATTCGCCATTCCCTTGGCGATCCTCGCCGGCTGCCAGACCATGACCATGCTGACCGGCGGCATCGACCTCTCGGTCGGCACGGTGGCGACGATGAGCGCCTTCATCATGGCGACGCAGGTCGTCAACCAGGACCCGGCGGTGGCCTTCCTGCTGGCGATGATGCCGGCGGTGCTGATCGGCCTCGTCAACGGCATCGGCGTCGGCGTCTTTCGCGTCCACCCGCTGATCATGACGCTGGGCACCAGCCTGATCGGCACCGGCTGCCTGCAGGTCTACCAGCGCACGGTGATTGCCTCGGGTGCGAAAATCCCCGACTTCCTCGCCTGGCTCGGCACCGGCCTGACCTGGGGCATCCCCAACGCGCTGCTGCTGTTCGTGCCGCTGGCGGCGCTGATCGTCTTCACGCTCGCCCGCACCGGCTTCGGCCGCCTGCTCTACGCCGTCGGCGACAATGAACGCGCGACGCGCCTGTCCGGCGTGCAATACTGGCAGGTCATCACCGCGCTCTACGTCATCTCAAGCGTGCTCGCCGGCATCACCGGCCTGCTCTATATCGGCCTGATCAAGGCCCCTTCGCTGTCGCTCGCCGAACCGCTGGTGCTGCCCTCGGTGGCCGCCGCCGTCATCGGCGGCACCTCCATCTTCGGCGGCCGCGGCGGCTACACCGGCACCATCATCGGCGCCCTGATCCTGACGGTGCTGACGACGCTGCTGACGATCCTGCAGATGCCGGAGGGGGCAAGGCGGATCCTGTTTGGGTTGATCGTGCTGTTTGTGACGGCGGCTTATTTGAGGATTGTGGAGGAGCGGTAGGGGGTGAGCTGACTGGCCACAGCGGGGCCGCCAGCGGAATGTCCTCGCACGACGGCAACGGGCCGATCTTATCAGGCGAATTTGGCGGCAGTGGGGGCGAAAGAAACTCACATGAATAGGCGATAGGGATAGGCGTTTCGCGGCAGGTCCGGAACATTCGCGATCGTGCGCGCTAGTTTCTGTGAGTAACGGATGCTAACCGGCACCGGATCGTAGAGCGCGTCGTTGTTCCAATCCATCTTGGTCAACGCCAGCGCTTCGTGGGCAATCAGTTCGAGCGGGCCCCTGCCGGCATGTCGGATCAACTGCAATGGTCGTGGAATGCTCTTCTTGCCTTGATAATAGTCACCCTTGGTCGAGACCTCGGGCGCATTGCCCGCGACCCAGACCAGCGCAGAATTACCGGACCGTACCACCATCGTTCCCCGCGGCACCGGATAGCCTGACGGCTTGGTAGGGGGCCTTGGCACGCCCGACTCGATCAACCAGACGCCGCGCCAGCACGACGCCGAACTGACCTCGACGCACTCGATTTCTGGGACGCCAGCTAGCGCATCGAAGGCCCCTTCAATCTCCCCGTCCTTAAAGGCAGTGGTCTTGTGGATGACCATTCGCTTAGGCAAGTTACCGCCATTGCGTCCCTGGTAGAGCTCTAGGCTGCGTGCAAGAACGGCGCGCATGTCGTCGCGGCTCAGGAACGGATTTCTGCGCGCCTCGGCAACGTCAGCGACGGGGTCCTGGGCTTCGAATGCCACGAACTGCATGCCGCCTCCGTCCATGTCGAACACCTGCGAACAGCAAGTCACATAATGCGCATCCCGCTGGTCGCCGCGCAGCGCATAGGCCAGCCCGATATAGGCAGTATCGGCCGGCACGCCATTCAGAGGTGCCAGCTTCCACGGCGTGCCAGCGGCCTTTACGTAGAGGGCGGTCGCCAGCCGCCATGCGAGCGACGCTTTGTGGGTGAAGGTGAAGGCCCGATCGTTCAGCACCTGGGTCGGGATATTGAATCTGGCGCCCAGCGCCTTGAGTGCATCATGCGCGTCGAAGAGTTTGCTGCGGGTGGCCGAGTTCCAACTATCGGGGAAGTGGACCAAAACGACATCGAACGCGTTGCGGACCATGTCGAGCCGCCGGAGTGCCGCCTCCATCGCGAGGTAGAGCCGGGTTTGTGGATTGCCCTCGCCGGGCAGCTCGTGCAGATGCTCTGGCCATTTGATATGGGCGTCGCGTGGAGCTGACTCTAGTGCGACATGGAAGAGCCGTTCGAAGCCCGGATATTGCGGGACATATTCGGACCTGTCAGTCGGGCGATGCACGTTGCGCAGCAACAGCATCAACTCGCCGCGCCGCTTAAAGGCGCTCTCCGGACCCACGGTCGCGACCCTTATTCGGGAGGTGAAGCTACCGAACGACCCCTTCGAATAAGGCCCAAAATTCGCAAGCCCCCGGAGCGGATGAACGTCAACCTGGGTAGCATCCGAAGACGAGAAGGACAGGCCGGGCTCGTCCAGCAGCGTAAACGGCGGAAGTTTTGTCAACGAGGCAGGAGCGTTCATTACGTGGTCCTGTCGAAATAGACGTGGTGATGGCCTGGCCGGCTCCAGCCGGTGACCGGGGACATCTGGAACACGGCATCGATCCCGGCGCCGTCCTCCAGCCCGAACGCCCGCTTCGTCCCGCCCCTGGCGTTAGTGAGAAGCTGGGCCCAGGCGGCGATGATGTTCGCCCAGTTCCTGTTGTAGCGCTGCGCCCAGCGTTCCCGGCGCCAGTCGCCTGCCAGATCGCCGCCGCGGTCAGGACGCGCATCCATCGGATCCACATTGGGGGATCCCTCAAGCTCCGAATCCCCGCCCTGGGGCCCCTCGGGCCGTGGGATATGAACGAAGGTGTAGGCTTCGAAGCCGCACCACCAGCGCCCGTCGACCATGTCCAACTTCAGGAACACGCCTTCCTGGAATGGAAATCCGAGACCTGGAACAGTGCCGGTCAGATCACTCTTGTAGGCACTCCGAAGGTTGGACAGCACTTGTGTGCGCCATCGGGCTCGTTCCGGATCGTCGCCTTCACGGGGTGGGGCAATAACGAGTGAATGTCCAGCACGCTTGTAGCGCGGAATGAGTGGCAGGCCTCCTGCAAGCCCCCTGACCAGCGCGTCGTAAAGGAGGCCCATCGCCCAGCTGTCGGCGAACGGATCCAGTTCGACCTCGCCATCGAGCGTCGCGCCCAGTGGTGCAAGCGCATCGAGGATATCCCGATCCCTGCCGAAGACAGCCAGTTCCCGGCCCTGCGCTGCGACCGTCGCCCGAACACCCTTCTCCTTCAGCAACTCCCGGACAGCGGGAGAAGTCGTGGATTTCGCCAATCTCATGCGCCGCGCCGTACGCGGCATCCGTTCGACCAGAAGCGCGGAATAGCGCAGGACGGGAAACGCTCTAGCTTCGGCGGTCGGCAGTTGCACCGACACCAGGCGTGGTGTCGGGCGCCCCTCCATCAACCGATCGAAGAGCGGTCGGGGCAGATCGGTTGTCTTGATGATGTTGGCAACAAGTTCATCGAAGGTCGCGCACTCGACAACAGCTACGTCCACGCCTGCCGTCTTGGCCCGACTCAGGAATTCCGTGACCGCGGGTAATAGGCGAGAGGCTGACGACGTGAGCCAATACAGCCCATTGGGAAATGGCGACGGCGCGTCGAGAACCGTGGTCAGGGCCTCGATTATCGAGGCGTCGCGTCCGCTATAGCCGACGAAGACCATTCCGAACCGCTTGCCGGCTTCGACCAGCACATGCCGCATCCGGGCGTCCTGCTCTTCCAGTTCCGATCCCGTATTCTTGATCGCGATCGACTGATAATCGCCGTGGAGCTTCGCGACCAATGGCCAGTCCGACTCATTGAGGCACCGCATTGCACGGTCGGCGGAATCGATCGCCGCCACGGTCGGCCGGTTCTGGTCGTCTACCGGGAGGATAGCATTTGCCGAATGCGTCGACTCTTCGATCAGCGGATCGAAATTCGTCGTGAAGACGCAGTCCACCTTGCCGGCCGCTATCAAGCTCCCAAGCACTTTGTGCCCGAAGCAGGGCGTGCCCTTGGAGATCGCGTCGTCGATATATTGTCGGCGATGCCGGGGCTGCGGATACATTGCTTCGAATGCCTTGGCATATTCCGTCGGATCGCCGTCAGGCGGCAGCAGCGATGTTTGCCGGAAGAAGGCATCGATCCTCTCGATCCAGATTGGATCCGCCGTGTCAATCTCCCGCTTAGATAGATTGGTCTCGCGGCAGAATATCTGCGTCTTGAAATCTCGGATCATAGCATAGCCGGTCGGAATGCCGGAGGCTGCCGATGCGCCGGCACCGAGGAACCATGCCACCAGATTTGGCCTGAGATCGAAGGCGGTCGCGAACTGAGCGGCGGATATTGTCGGGATAGGATTGATGATGTTGTTCCTTCAATCGAAATCGAAAGACGATAATATTTTGAGGACGGTGGATTTCTGTAAAGTCATTCCATCCAATTTACACAGTGACGTTCCAGGCTCAGACTCCGTGCGAATTAGCTGTCTCGTCAGCACCTGCGTCGAATGCTCGGCAAGTCACACATAATTCGGACCAACTCAGCGCTAACCGAAGAGAAGACCTATGGTGTTACGGCAATTGCTTCATTGCAAAAAGTGTGAGCGAAATCCATCACGCTGACGACAGGGCTATCGCCGTTTTCATTCAGAACTCATACGCAGGATTTAGGAATCGTTGACGCAACGTGCCTTCATTCTCTGTTCGGTCTTCAAGGCTTAGGCCCCAGGATTGACGAGTCAATCCAAAATCTTCCGGTTCTTTGATCCATTCGAATCTGACGTCGCTTTCGGTAAAAATGTATCCGAGCCTATTGGCTTCTGAGTTTCGAAACCAAGGTGAAAGCTTTTCCGGCAAAAGCCGGCACATTGATGATGCGACTATCATATTACCGATCAAGTCGTGAGTGCTGACTTCCTGATTGGTCACCATATCAGCAACATCAACCAGCTCTTCGAATGCATATCGGAGGTTTGCATCCCTCTCTTCGGCTGCCTCCTTATCCGTAAGGTAAAGTTCAACTACTTGAAAACGGCTCAGCGTATCCTGCGAAAGGTCCAGAAATTCCTTTCCGTCTTTCAAAACTTGTTGCGCGCTCGGGTTTGGATATTTGGAAACCTCCACAAACGTAATCTTAAATTTCTCTCCGTTAACCGGCTTTTGCGGTTCCCGCATGTTAAAGTCGGCCTTGTAGTAAAAGCTAGTGCTACCAAAAAAATCGGAACGTAGCTTCGTGATCGATTGGCAAGTCTTACGAAGTGACATCAGAAGATTTGCCATTTCCGTATTGCGATTTGACAATTTGAGTGTACGTTCCGCGATTTCGGATTGGCGAGTCGTGAGATAGATATTATAAATGCTTACAAAAGAGACAACCACGGCAGAAAAAGCACTAATTATTCCCGTATAGGGATTTAGCCAGCCTAAATGCGATTTATCGTTCTTCCGTCGCTGCCGTGCAATTTTTCCTAGCAACAATCTGCGAATCCCCCAGGTCCCAACCTATAAGAGAATGCCGCATTCCTCTGTTAAATCCAACCTGACGACAATTGCTTACGTTTTCCGTCTCTCGAAGCCTCGGGGCGTGCGGAAGTTGAAGCTCGACGAGTCAGGCTCTGCCTTCGCCGGATGAAGCTAGCCTCAACCAGTATTACGATGACAGTGCATTTTTTGCCCTGTGGCTTTTTCCTTGTGTTGCATGCCAATGATGCCAACCGCCACGAAGGTGACCACCAGCACGCCCACGCCTCACCCACCCCTCACCATCCCCCCAATCGCCTCGAGCAGCACCCCCTGCTCCCCCACCCAGAACCAATGATCCTCCCCCTCGACCTCCACAAACCGCGCGCCCGCAATCCTTCCCGCCAGATAGCGCCCGGCCTCGACGCGCACGGCGCGGTCGCCGGTGCGGTGCAGGACCAGCGTCTTGGCCGAGACCTTTGACAGCAGCGGCCGCACGTCGGCGTCGCGCAGTGCCTGCAGCAGGCCGGCGACGGCGCCGGGGCTGGAGGCGGCCCTGAGCAGGCCGGCCCACCAGGCGCGTGCCTGGCGGTCGGCGGCGACGCTCGGCGCGAAGGTTTCGATTTCGGCCGGGCCGCCCCAGCCGGCGAGCAGGCGTTGCTGCCACAGATCGTATTGTGCCGATGTGAGCGCGAAGGGGTAGTCGGGCGCGTGGCTGCCCTTGGCGAGCGAGCCCCAGAGAACCAGGCCGGTCAGGCGGTCGGGGTGGTCGACGGCAAAGCGGATGCAGCCCGGGCCGCCCTCCGAGGCGCCGACGAGCAAGGCTTTGCGGCTGCCGGCCGCATCCATCACCGCCACTATGTCGCGCGCGGTGGCCTCGACGGTCGGGCGGGCGCCGACGCGGTCGGACAGGCCCATGCCGCGCCGGTCGAACAAGATCAGGCGGCCGAGCCGCGACACGGCATTGAGCCAGGCGCGGCAGCTCCTGTCTTCCCAGATGCGCTCGACATGCGAGATGAAGCCGGGCACCAGCACGATATCGGCCGGGCCGCTGCCGACGGTCTGGTAGGCGATATGGATGCCGTCCACCTCGACATAGCGGGTCCTCGGCACCTCGGCATCGCTCGCGCGCAACAGAGCGAGCGTGGCGGGGTCCGGCGCCACGCCGAGTTCGTCGCGCAGGAGCCGCGCGGAGGTTTCGCCCTGGCGCTCGGCCGCCGCCCTGTCGCCGGCCGCCAGATGGGCGCGGATCAGATGGCGGTGCGCGCTTTCGCTCAGCGGGTCGAGGGCGGCGAGGCGCGTCGCGTGGACTACAGCGTCGCGCGGTTCGCCTCCGGCGATCTTGGCTTCGACCAGCCGCTCCAGCGCCTGCACGAGCCGGCTGCGCAAGGCCTCGCGGCGGAAGAACACCCATTCCTCGAATTCGGGACAATCCGGCACAGAGAAGCCGGCGAGATAGTCGCTGGTGTAGAGGCCGGCGGCATCGTCGAGAAGACCGGCGTCGCAGGCCTGCTCGAAGGCGCTTGCATCGGCCTCGACGGACAGCGGCGCGCGCACCACCAGGGATGCCGCACTGGCCGATATGACCTCCTCGCCGAACGCGATGCGGATCTTGTACAGCGTGCGGCGCAGGCGGGCACGGGCGGCTTCCGCGTCGGCTTCGGGCCACAGCAGCGTGGCGGCGACCTCGCGCGCCACCGGTCCGCCGGCCTCGGCGAGGTAGATGACGAGCGCCGCCGCCTTGCGCAGGGCGAGCGCTATCGGCCGCCCGTTCAGCCGGAACTCCGGAAAACCCAGAAGTCTGAGTTGTATCAGATCCATCGATCCGCACGCGGCTAGGCAAGGGTTTCGAGAGGACGTTGAGGGGACGCCGGCCGTCTATCCATCCCCCCGGTTTCGAGCCGATCCGGCCCGATCAACTCCCTTGGAGCGAGAAATGTCACCGGTCAATACATCAAGCCATCGCACAGCAGAACCGCTTGCCCTCGGCGCCCCTGACGCCGGGCATGGAGGCTGAGCCATGTGCCAGACCTGCCTCTCCTGGTATGCGCGCTGCGTCGCCCCCTATTTCGTCCATGCCGGCTGTTCGGCCGGTGCCTTTTCGCGGATGCGCGGGCGCGTCATCCCGAGGGCCGAAGGTGTCGTCGTAGAGGTCGGCTTCGGCTCGGGCCTCAACCTTCCCTATTATGACGCCGCCAGGGTGGAGCGGCTGGTCGGCGTCGATCCCGACGGCACCATGCTCGGCCTCGCCGCACCGAAGAGCCGCGCCTCGCCCTTCCCTGTCGAATGCATCCGGGCCAGCGGTGAAAGCCTGCCCTTGGCCGATAGCTTCGCCAACACGGTGGTCGTCACCTATGCCTTCTGCACCATTCCCGACCCTCAAGCCGCGCTGAGCGAAATCCGGCGCATCCTGAAGCCGACGGGCCGGCTGATCTTCATCGAGCATGGCCAGGCCGAAGGGCCGCGTTGCCGGAGGTGGCAGGAGCGCCTGAACCGGCTGTGGGGATCGATCGCCGGCGGCTGCCAGCTCAACCGCGATCCGCTGAGCCTGATCGGCGGGGCGGGCTTTCGCCTGCTCGAAGTCCAGCACGGCCGGTTTCCCCTGCCCTTCTGGCAATTGGGCAGCCACCATGCCGGCATCGCGGCGGCTGGCTGACCGGTCTTTGCCGGCCACTCTCACCGGAAACCGACGAGCGACCTCAGCATCGCCGCGGGGCCAACCGCCTCGCGGCACGCCTGCCGAGACCCGGCCTGTCCCGTCGCATCGAGCACATCGTCGTCAATGGCTCGCCTATCCCCCCGCCAGCCTCGGCAGTAGAAAAATCTCCGCCCCCTCCGGCAGCTTCTTCGACCAGGTGTCCCGATAGATCGTCCCGTCGATGGCAACCGCGATGCCTTTGTCGATCCAGGGCTCGAGGCCGGGATACTGTTCAGCCAGCTTCCTGAACAGCTCCCTTATGTCCTTGGCCTCGATCTCGACCTTGCTGTTGCCTCCGGCGGTCGCGGCGAGCGAGCCCCAGAGCGTTACTTCGACCATTCCCGTTCCGCCTCGATCGCCGCCAGGATGCGCGGCGGCGACATCGGGATATGCGTCATCCGCACGCCCGCGGCGTTCGACACCGCATTGGCGATCGCCGCCAGCGGCGGCACGATCGACGTCTCGCCGACACCGCGCACGCCGTAAGGATGGTTGGGGTTGGGGATCTCGAGGATCTGCGTGTCGATCATCGGCAGGTCCGAGCAGACCGGGATGCGGTAGTCGAGAAAGCCCGCGTTCTGCAGCCGCCCGTCCTTGCCGTAGATATACTCCTCGTTGAGCGCCCAGCCGATGCCTTGCGCGGCCCCCCCCTGGTACTGTCCCTCGACATAGGTCGGGTGCACCGCCTTGCCGGCATCCTGCACGACCGTGTAGCGGATGACCCTGGTGGCGCCGGTCTCGGGATCGACCTCGATATCGCAGATATGGGTGGCGAAGGAGACGCCGGCGCCATCGGCGACGAGCTCGCTGTGGCCGGCGATCGGCCCGCCGGTCTTGCCCGACTCGACCGCGATCTCCTTCAGCGACAGCTTGCCGAGATTGCCGTGCTTCTCGCCCTTGGCGATCGCGTGGCCCTTTTCCCAGACCACGTCGTCGACGGCAATGTCCCACATCTGCGCGGCGCGCTCGCGCAGGATCTTGATCGCGTTGCGGGCGGCCGAGATCGTCGCCATCGAGGAGGAGAAGGTGCCGCGGCTGCCGTCCGTCATGTCGTTGTAGCCGAGGCTGGACGTATCGGCGACGATCGCCTTGACCTGGGCGTAGTCGATACCGAGTTCTTCCGCCGCCACCAGCGACAGCGAGGCGCGCGAACCACCGACGTCGACCGTGCCGACGGCAAGCGAGACCGAGCCGTCCATGCCGATGTTGAGGTCGGTGCAGGTCTGGCCGCCGAAGTTGAACCAGAAGCCGCAAGCCATGCCGCGGCCCTGGTTCGGGCCGAGCGGCGCCTTCATATGCGGATGGCTCTTCACCGCCTCGAGCGTCGGGCCGATTCCGATCGGGCCGTAGACCGGGCCGTAGGAGGACCTTGTGCCTTCCTGCGCGGCGTTCTTGATGCGGAAGTCGACCGGATCCATGCCGATCTTCTTGGCCAGCTCGTCGACAGCACTTTCCACCGCGAACGCCGCCATCGGCGCGGAGGGCGCGCGGTAGGCCGCCGTCTTCGGCCGGTTGACCAGCACTTCGTAGCCGACCGTCTTGACGTTATCGAGCTTGTAGCAGGCGAAAGCCGTCATGGCGCCGATCTCGGCCCAGGAGCCGGCATACGGGCCGCAGCTGTAGCGCAGCGTCGCTTCGGCGGCGGTGATCGTGCCGTCCTTGCGGGCGCCGATCTTGACGTCGATCGAGGTGGCGCTGGTCGGGCCCGAGGCGCGGAACACCTCATCGCGGGTCATCACCAGCTTCACCGGCCGTCCAGCCTTGCGCGACAGCGCCAGCGCCACCGGCTCGGCCCAGACATGGGTCTTGCCGCCAAAACCGCCGCCGATCTCCGACGAGGTGACGCGCAGTTTCGAGGCTTCCATGCCAAGCAGTTGGGCGCAGTGCTGGCGGTAGACGAAATGCCCTTGCGTGCATACCCAGAGGTCGGCGGTGCCGTCGGAGCTGAAATTCGCCACGCAGGCATGCGGCTCGATATAGCCCTGGTGCGTCTGCTCGGTCTTGAAGGAGCGCTCGACGATGAAGTCGGCGTGCCCGAAACCCTGATGGACATCACCATGGCCAAACTGGCTGCGCTTGGTGACGTTGGAGGGTTTTACCGGCTTTTCCTCAAGACCCTCGGTGAAGATGGCATCATTGATCAAGGGCGCCGAATGCTTCGCCGCCTCGTCGACATCGGTGACATGCGGCAGCAGTTCGTACTCGACCTCGATGAGCTTCAGCGCCTGCCTGGCCGTGCGGGCGTCGACCGCCGCCACCGCGGCCACCGCGTGGCCGTCATAGAGCGCCTTCGTGCGCGCCATGCAGTTGTCGAGGACGTCGTACATGGCGGCATCGCCATTGGTGAGGTCCGGCAGGTCGGCCGCGGTGATCACCGCCTTGACGCCGGCGAGCTTTTCCGCCTTCGACGTGTCGATCTTGACGATCCTGGCATGGGCATGCGGGCTGCGCAAAATGCGCCCGACCAGCTGGCCGGCCATGTTGAAGTCCGCGCCGTAGCGGGCGCGGCCCGTCACCTTGTCGATGCCGTCGGGACGGATCGGGCGAGTGCCGACGGATGTGAATTTACGTCCGGAAAAACGTGGATCGAAATTCATCTCAGGCTCCCTTCATCACGATGGCCGCGTCCTGGACGGCGCGCACGATCTTGTCGTAGCCGGTGCAGCGGCAGAGGTTCCCGGCAAGGCCGAAGCGGATTTCTTCCTCGGTCGGGTCGGGGTTCTTGGCCAAAAGGTCCTTGGCCGCGATCAGGAAGCCAGGCGTGCAGATGCCGCATTGCAGCGCGGCATGCTCGAGGAACTTCTGCTGCAGCGGATGCAGCCTGTCGCCATGCGCCATGCCTTCGATGGTCTCGACGCGCCGCCCTTCGGTCTCCGCGCCGAGCACCAGGCACGAGCACACCAGCCGGTCGTCGAGGATGACGCTGCAGGCGCCGCAGTCGCCGGTGCCGCAGCCTTCCTTGGCGCCCGTAAGTCCCAGCCGATCGCGCAGGACATCGAGCAGCGTCTCGTCAGGCTGGCACAGGAACTCGACAGTGTCGCCGTTGATCGTGGTTGAAACTGCTACACCAGCCATCATTTGCCTCCTGCACGTGCATAGGCGGTCGTGGCGGCCCGTTTGGCCAGCACGCCCGCAACTTTTCTTCTGAACTCGACGGTGCCGCGCTTGTCGTCGATGGGACGACAGGCCCCCGCGCAGACCTTGGCGAGCCGCTCCAGCGTCGCTTCGTCCAGCCTGGAGCCGATGAGCACCTGCGCGGCCTCTTCGACCAGAAGCACCGTCGCCGCCACCGCGCCCAGCGCAACGCGGGCCGATTTGACGACACCGTGCTCATCGAGCGTCAGGTTCACGCCGGCGCTGACCACCGCGATATCCATCTCCGTGCGGGGAATGAACCGCAGATACGCATCACCCGACCGCGGCGCGCGCTTGTCGAGCAGGATCGCCTCGATGATCTCGCCTTTGGCCAGCGACGTCTTGCCCGGCCCGGTCGGCACGCTCTGCACGGGAATCGTGCGCCTGCCCCCCGGTCCGACGACCACTGCCCTGGCGCCGGCGGCAACCAGCGCCGGCACGCTGTCGGCGGCCGGCGAAGCGTTGCAGAGATTGCCTGTTATGGTGCAGCGTCCCTGCACCTGCTTCGAGCCGATCAGCTTGGCCGCCTCGACGACGCCAGGCCATGCCTTCTTCAAGGCAGCGCTCTCTCCCAGGACGGCGCAGGGAACAGCGGCGCCGATGCTGAAGCCTTCAGCCGTTTCCCTGATCTCGCTCAAGCCGTCGATCGCCTTGATGTCGACGATCAGGTCGGGCTCGATGAAGCCGCCTTTCATCCTCACCAGGAGGTCGCTGCCTCCCGCGAGGATTGCTGATGTACCGGACGAGCCGGCCAACTGGCCAACGGCATCTTCCATTGAAAGCGGACGTATGTAGCGCATCGTCTCTCCCCTTGATCATCGCGATTTCAGCGACCGTTATAAACAGTCTCCTCATAATGACCATCCGGTTCCGCATCGCGGCATTGAGCCAGGCGCCCAACCTGAATTGGCGTACGCCGTGCAAACCGGAAGTCATTGAGAAAGCCCAGCTTGGAGCAAATTCCCGGTTTCCTCAAGGGTGTAAAACGTTAGGCTTGCGTGCCGAACCGGAACCGTCCGCCCTCTCCGCGCATTTCAGTCGATCGTGAACAAGCCCATTTTCAACACCACTTCCAACGGGTCAGCGGCAGGCTGGACAATCAAGCGCGGTCAATCGCCCGTCATTGGCACGGCGATCCACAGCGGCTGCGATGTCGGGCCCGTTTGCCAATCGCTCCTGGCCATCTCCAACGCCGACCGGCTGCGGGAGGAGGACCCCTTTACCGAACAGTTTATCGCCGATTTCCCGACCCAGCTCATCGTTCATCGATCGCGCTTTCAAGTCGATCTGAACCGGGCGCGCGAGGCTGCGATCTACCTGTCGCCGGAGCAATCCTGGGGCCTGAATGTGTGGCGAGAGCCACCGGCCCAGGAGATCGTGAACGAGTCCCTCGCGTTTCACGACGCGTTCTATGCCGAGCTCAAGCGTGTCCTCGTCGATGTCGAAAAACGCTACGGCAGGTTCGTCCTTGTCGACGTCCACAGCTACAACCACCGGCGCGAAGGGCCGCAAGGCGCGCCCGCGTCACAAGATGGCGCGCCCGATATCAATATCGGCACATTCTCGATGGACCGCGAGCGCTGGGCGCCGGTCGTCGACGCTTTCATTGAAGCGCTTCGCGGCCAGCGTCTCAACGGCGAGCCGATCGACGTGCGCGAGAACGTATCCTTCCAGGGCAAGGGCGAACAGACCCGCTTCGTCCATGCCAATTTCCCAGAAACCGGATGTGCCATCGCGGTCGAGTTCAAGAAGATCTTCATGGACGAATGGAGCGGCGCACCCGATTGGGGCACAATCGAGCGGCTGCGCGCCATACTGGCATCGACCGTGCCCGTCCTGGTTGAGGCGCTGCGGGCCCTGCGATGAAGCCGAAGCTCGTCGAGCCCGCGTCTCCACTGGCGCTGATCGAAGCGGATCTGGACGCGCTTTTCCGGGACGGCAAGCCGATCCGCCCGCGAATTCGGCAACCGTTTGCACATGGATCGGCCCCTGCCCTTTCTGTGTGTGCACGTCGGGTCGCATCAGGATGCGGCATTCCATGCCGTCTCCGCCAACGCGTCCTATCTGATCGCAGCCGACATCGACCTCGCCGGCGAGGTCGCGCGGCTGGTGGCGCTAAGATCCACGATCACTGCGGCGCATTCCTCATGCTGGACATCGGAATGAATCGGGGTTCTGAAAGCTCGCCGCTCTCGCGGATTCTGCCAACTATATTAGTTGTTTTTGAATTATATTGGGAAACGCCGTTGGCACTCGACTAACTATTTTTGTCCAGCGCTCATCTTGAACCATTGATTAACTGCCCTGCTTCATTCTGCAAATCGCATGCAAGGCATGGGAAATTCAAGGGATTCCTCCATGCAGATTAACTCGGACCTCACTGTTACGATACAGAAGCTGGTGTCCGCCAGGAGCGGCTTTGCTGGAACTGGCCAGCCGACGTTCCTCAAAGCTGGTACAGCGTTGCGGGCCGAGGCTCCGGTCATCCGACCGGGCGCCGCCGGCAATGAGGACACCACCGAGTATGATCTGTTCGGCAGCTTTGGCCAGGCCTCCAAGGCGGACGTGCCAGCGACTTCATCCGCCAGTGCGGCACAGGCCTCCATCACGACGGCGGACGACCCCTATATGCGCGCCGGACAAGCCAATTATGGCGAAATCTATGCCGAGTATACGCGCTTCATCAGCTCGATGGTCGAGGCAGACCGTCGGCACGAAGACTCCACCGTTGCGCGCTATTTCATCCCTGCCGGCGAAACGCGGGAAACGGTGATGGCAATGGAGGAGCATGACTATATGTGGGCCGTCCAGGACGAGATGGAGGCCGCCGCCGACCGCAGCCCACAGGCGCAGACCAACAAGGCGATCAGCAACCAGAGCCTGAGCTACACCGACGCAAGCAAGATGACTTCCGATGCAGTGTCCAGCTTGCAGAAGGCATTGCCGGTTCTGAACGCGGCGTTAGCGCGCACCAGCCCCGAGGCCGTTGAAGCGCGGCTGCAAAGTATCGGCGACCACCCGAAGCTCCAACGTCTCGCGCAGCAGGTGGCCAAGAACGATATTCTCTCCGTCAAGAGCAACCTGCGCTACGTCGACAGGATCGTCAAAAGCATCGAGAGTGGCTTCAACAAGGTTGATGGCGACATTCTGGTCAAGAATGACCAGGGCCAGTACCAGCTTGGTGACTTCTCGATCTCGTTCAAGGGCCAGGCGATGCTGACCTCCAAGGATACATTCGAAGCGTTCACGGGCTAAGTCCCCTCGTGACGCCCGTCACCTTGGCATGAAATCTCCCCGGCCCCCGCCGCCGCACCGCGCCTCACCAAAATCCAACCAGCGACAGGATCCGAGGGTGGCGGCGAGACAAGGCCGTGGCGAATGGCGACTTCTGCCCCCATCCACCCGCCTCACAGCGCCAGGGTCCCCTGCTCCACCTCCGCGGCATTTGGATCGCCTGGTGCCGTCGCCCAGGCCAGTTCGACCAGCGTCACGGTGCGCCGGCCTGTTCCGTCGAGCTGGCAGACGATGAGGCCCTGCTCCTCGATATAGGTCAAGAGGCGCCGGGCGCGGCGCAGCGAGTGGGAGCCGTAGGCACGCGCGATAGCGGCGTCGCTCGGGCACGGCCAGCCCTCCTTCGCGGCACGGGCGATCATCATGAACACGCCCTGCATGTCATCGGGCAGCAGCGACGCGCGGACGGAAACGTCCCGCCACGCGTCATCCTGCGTCGTCTCGGAGCCGAGGCCGGCGCGGGCGCGTGTCAGCATGCGGCGGAACTCCGGCAGATCAGGCACGACCGAGGCGAGGCCTTCGATGCGGCAACGGACCACGAATTCCTGATAGAGCACCCCGATGACACGGAAGCCGGCGTCGGGCTGCGCCAGGATGGCGCGCAGCACACGGTCGACGCGCTCGCGACGCTCCGCCAGATCCTCGGCGCTGACTTGCGGCTCCACCGGCTCGGGGCGGATTTCCAGCGCCGCAGACTTGGCCGCCATCAGCTGGTCGAGCAGGTCCGGTGACGTCGTGCGGCGCGGCGCGCGCACGGTCTCGGGCGGTGGCGCCGCCAGGATGATCGCGCGAGCATCCTCCAACGCCGCTTCCGGCATCGCCATCAGCCGCGGTGTTCCGTTGCGCGGGCTTGTGTCGGTCGGGCCGATGCGCAGGCCCAGCGGTCGGCGCGACAGCGCCGGGCCAAGCGCCATGAACTGCCCGCGCTCCAGATCGCGAAAGGCTTCCGCCTGGCGTCGTTCCATGCCCAGAAGGTCGGCGGCGCGCGCCATGTCGATATCGAGGAAGGTGCGGCCCATGAGGAAATTGGACGCCTCGGCGGCAACGTTCTTGGCGAGCTTGGCCAGCCGCTGGGTGGCGATGATGCCGGCCAGCCCGCGCTTGCGGCCGCGGCACATCAAATTGGTCATGGCGCCGAGCGAGAGCTTTCGTGCCTCGTCCGACACCTCGCCGGCCACCGCCGGCGCAAACAGCTGCGCCTCGTCCACCACCACCAGCATCGGGTACCAGTGGTCGCGGGCGACCTCGAACAGGCCGCCGAGGAAGGCAGCAGCGCGCCGCATCTGGTTCTCGGCGTCGAGCCCTTCGAGATTGAGCACCGTGGAGACGCGATGGATGCGCGCCCGCTCGCCGGCCGCCTGCAGGCCGCGCTCGGTATGCTGCTCGGCATCGATCACCAGATGACCGTAACGGTCGCCCAGCGACACGAAGTCGCCTTCTGGGTCGATGATGGTCTGCTGCACCCAGGGCGCGCTCTGCTCCAGGAGGCGCCGCAACAGATGCGACTTGCCGGAGCCCGAATTGCCCTGCACCAAAAGCCGGGTCGCCAGCAGTTCCTCGAGATCCAGGTTCGCCGGGGCGCCTGCGGTCGTGTGTCCCATCTCGATCGCAACGGTCATCTCGACTCAGGCGCTCCTTTCGCAGACGGGCTTATCAATCGAAGCATAGCCAGTCGAGCGCCGATGGCCGGTCGTGGCGTGTTGCACACAGCTGTCCTGACGCAGTCTGTCGGGTGCCCCTGTGGATAGTAACCAGTCGTTCACCATAGGCCAATGTTCCGATTGCAGACGCCCGGCAGGCGCCTAGCCTGACCTTGCATTGCGTCCCCAACGTGATGCGTCCCAACCCCGCCCCCTTGGCGACCGACGTTTCAAGTTCCCTCTCCAAGTATATGTCGGTCGCCAACGTCGCCTGATCCCGCCAAGTTCTGGCGTCGTTCAGAGCCGCCCAGCGGCGCAAACTTTGGGTTGACCCCTTCGGACCGCAAGGCGACACTCCACCCGACGAACAGGTGCGAGGAGGAATTGCGATGGACGAGCCCGAACGGTGGCGCCACATGTCGACGGCGCCGAGGGATGGCAGCCGCATCCTGGTCACGGTGCGCCCGTCCGAACAGGGGCCGGCGGAAGTCGACCTCGCCTATTGGTCGCGCGCCGACCAGTTCGCCTCGGAAGGCTGGCGCGCGTCGGACTCCTCGCCCGGGCGCGTCATCGAATATGCCGACCCGGAACTGAAATGCTGGATGCCGCTGCCGACGGCCAATCTCAGCCGCGCCTCCATGCCGGCGCCCTGGGAAGGCGAAGACGCCCAGCAGCTGGACGGCTCGGGGATTTAGGCGGAGATGATCGAAGGTAGCCAATCTCCCCCCAAGTGGTGGAGATTGGCAGCTTTAGGCTCGGTTCCCTTCAGAACAGGAACGCGGCCGTGGCGGGATTCGGCCCGGTGCGGCCGTCGGGCGAGTCCATGCCGCGGATCGTCTGCAGGTCCTGCGCATCGAGCTCGAAATCGAAGACATCGAAATTGGCGGCGATGCGATCCCTGCGGATCGATTTTGGAATGACGATCAGCCCCTCCTGCAGATGCCAGCGGATGATCGTCTGCGCCACCGACTTGCCATGCTTTTTGGCAATGCCTTCGAGGGTCGGATCACTGAGCAGCCGGCCGCTGCCCAGCGGGCTCCAGCTTTCGATGTGGATGTCGTGGGCGGCATGAAAGTCCCTGAGGTCGCGCTGCTGGAAGCGAGGATGCAGCTCGATCTGGTTGACGACGGGTGTCACGCCGGTCTCGCCGATGATCCGCTCCAGATGGTCCTGGTTGAAATTCGAAACGCCGATCGACTTGATACGGCCGCCTTGCCTGAGCTCGACCAGCGTCTTCCAGGCCTCGACATATTTGTCCTGGCTGGGCACCGGCCAGTGGATCAGGAACAGGTCGAGCTGCTCGATGCCGAGCTTGCCCATCGTCTCGTCGAAGGCGCGTAGCGCCGCGTCGCGCTGGTGCGCGCCGTTGCGCAGTTTGGACGTGATGAACAGCTCGCCGCGCGGCACGCCGGCGCTGCGGATCGCCTCTCCGACCCCCTCCTCGTTCTGGTAGCCTTCGGCGGTGTCGATCAGGCGATAGCCGGCCTCGATGCCCCAACCCACCACTTCAGCGGTGATATCCTGGTCGACCTGCCACACGCCAAGGCCGAGCTGGGGAATGGCGGAGCCGTCGTTCAACGCAATCTGTGCAGGCATGGTGGGCTGTTCGGGCATGGCGAGGTCCTTTGCAAGGCTGGTCCAGGCGGTCCGCCCGGTGCACAGCCTATCTAGGTTCGACAGGGGGCGACGGCCAGCCGACAGCGACAAATTGTCGAAGTTCGCCTGCATGTGACCTCGGCGTCAGCCTCACCGCGGCCGGCGCACCGCCCGCACCACCCCGGCGGATGTGCTGCCGCAGTAGAGGCGGTCGCCGCCATCGGATTCAAGTCCCGACACGCCCATGCCGGCCGGCATGTCGAGCTTCTCCAGAACCTTGCCTGATTGCGGGTCGACGCGGCGTAGATCGCTCTGGTCGCCTTCCCAGGTCGCGTGCCACAGCTCGCCGTCGACCCATGTCACCCCGGTGACGAAACGGTTGGATTCGATGGTGCGCAGGATTGCCCCTGTCTTCGGATCGATCTGGTGGATCTTGCGCTCGCGATATTGCCCCACCCAGAGCGTCCCCTCGGCCCAGGTGAGCCCGGAATCACCGCCGCCGCCGGGCGCCGGAATGGTCGCCAGCACCTCGCCGGTATCAGGGTCGATCTTCTGTATCAGGTCGTTGGCAAGCTGGAAGAAATGCTGCCCGTCCCAGGCGGTGCCGGCATGCGCCGCGACATCGATCGAGCGCAGCGCCTGCCCGTTTTCCGGATCGAAGGCGTTCAGCTTCTCACCCGAGGCAAACCAGACATTGTTGCCGTCAAAGCTCACCCCATGCACCCTCTCCACATCGGGAAAGGGTCCGTACTCGCGCAGGATTTTGGCGGCTGATTGTTTCATGTCTTGATCCTCACTGAGATGGTCCGATGTCCCTTACTAACCACTCGGCAGCGGTGCCGGGAGTAACAAGGTCGTCGTGAATCCCGCCACCGGCGGCGTCATCCAGCGGCGCGCCCGGCCGTGCCCGAAAAACTGCACCTTGCCGGCCTCGCCAAGCTGCTCCAGCGCCCGCTGCACGCTGCGCTGGCCGGTGCCAAGCGCCAGCGCCAGCGCGGAAGTCGCCCAGGATTCACCATCGGCAAGGAAAGCCAGCACCGCGGCGTGCCGCTCCTCGATCGGCCGCGCCAGCACCACCACCTCGCGTGCGTCGTGCGGCGCCAGCGCGAAGCCTCGGCTGGTCGCGCCGATGTTGGCCAGCCCCCGCAATTCGGCGCGCAGCCGGCCGATCTCGACCCTGAGCCTTGCCCGATGCGATTCATCGGCGTGCCTGCCGCCGAAGGCCTCAGCGATGAGCCTTGCCCTCGACACATCGCCTGGCCATGCTTCGGCGAGCGCGCGTGCCAGCGCAAACAGCACCGGGCGCGTTGCCAGCGAGACCATGATTTCCTGCCGGCGCACGATATAACGGAAGCTGTCGACGACCAGTGCCGGCGACGCCTGCAGCGCCTCGACCTCCTCGAGCAGCACGGGGCGCTGCTCGCCAGCCGCGATCAGCCGCGCGGCTGGCGTGTCCAGCGCCAGGAATGCGCTGTCGACCTCCGCGATGAGGCCCGCAATGCCGGCCCGGCGGGCGGCGTGGCGGGCCCACTCCAACGCCTGGCGCGCCGGCTTCGTCTTCAGGCGGCGCATGGCGATGCCGGCGACCGCGAGCTCGTGCGCGGCGCGCGAGGCCGGCGGAAGCGGTGCCGGGTCGAGCGCGGCCAGCACGTCTTCGGCCTCGTCGAGACGGCCGATCAGCAACAGGCGCCGCACCTTGAGATGGCCGGCATGCGCGGCGTTCAGCCGGTCGCCGTGCTTTTCCAGAGTGGCGCGCGCCGCATCAAGCGCCTTGGCGGGCCAGCCAAGATCCCGCGAGACCAGCGCGATCTCGGCCTCGGCGACAACGCATCTGGCGCGCGCCACCGCCTCTTTCGGGCCGAAACCGCGCGCGGCCCGCCGCAGCAGCGCCTTGGCGCGATCGAGATCGCCGAGTTGCGCCATCGCAATGCCGCGCAGCGCCAGCGCCGGCGCGTCTTCGCGCAAGGCGACGCGATCCAGCGCGCCAAGCGGATCGCCCCCGGCCAGCGCCAGTGCCGCCGCGGTGATCAGCGAGTCCATTCAAATCCCGTCACACTTGTAACTCCCACCCCCGCGCTTCACCGCCCTAACTTAAGTCAGCACCGTCAACCAGCAAGCCGTGCCGGCAACCGACGGCACGCCAACGGAGAAGTAGATGCCCAGTTCAGACGATCTACCCCTCGACGCCACAATCGACACGGCCAGGCACGCCGGACGAATTCGCCATCCCTGCTGCGGTGGGCCGGACGATTCAAATCCCGTCGCATCCGTAACTCCCACCGCCGCGCCCGACCGCCCTACCCTAGCTCACGACCAGCAAGCAGCAACACGTTGCGACAGTGCGGCGGCAAACTGACGAGGAGACGACCAATGACCAAGCACACCGCAATGAAGACCCCGCCGATCGTTTCAAGGCAGGACTGGGAAGCCGCTCGCGAACAGATGCTGGTGAAGGAGAAGGCAACGCTGCGCGCCAAGGACGCATTGGCCGCCGAGCGCCGGCGCATGCCGTGGATGGAAGTCGACAAGGCCTATGTGTTCGAGGGGCCGAATGGCAAGGCGAGCCTGCTCGACCTGTTCGAGGGCCGACGCCAGCTGATCGTCTACCGCGCCTTCTTCGAACCCGGCGTGTTCGGCTGGCCCGAGCATGCCTGCCGCGGCTGTTCGCTCGGCGCCGACCAGGTCGGCCACCTCGCCCATCTCAACGCCCGCAACACCACGCTTGCCTACGCCTCGCGCGCCCCGCAGGCCGACATTGCGCGGCTGAAGCATCGGATGGGCTGGGAGATGCCCTGGTACACCATCACCGACAGTTTCGACAAAGACTTCGGCGTCGACGAATGGCACGGCCACAACGTCTTCATCCGCGACGGCGACCGCATCTTCCGCACCTATTTCATCAACAGCCGCGGCGACGAGGCGATGGGCACCGTCTGGAGCTATCTCGACGCGACGCCGCTCGGCCGCCAGGAGATCTGGGAGGACTCGCCCGAAGGCTATCCGCAGACCCCGCTCTACAGCTGGTGGAACTGGCACGACAACTACGACGCCGGGGCCGACAAGACATGGGAAAAAGTGTCTGCTGCCGGAGAAGCGGCGTTCCGCGACAAGGACCAGTAAGGCCTATCCAGCTTGGGTTCCTCGCCCCCGCCTTTGGCGGGGGAGAGGTGGCCGCGTGGCGGCCGGAGTGGGGGCTCGTAGCGCAGTCCCCCTGACCTCCGCACAGCACAACCATCAAGGAAAAGACCATGCTCGATATCCATACAGCCACCAGCGGAGCGATCCCCGAAAGCACCAATGCGTTCACCCTCGGCATCGCCGATTGGCTGTGCCTAGCCGCGGCCCCCACCTTCGCCTTGATGGCGCTGCTCAGTTGTGTCTTCAGTGGCGATGCGGCCATGCTGTGCATGGGGGAGAATGCCTCGCCATTCACCGGAATGCCGGCGATGTATCTTCTGATGAGCGCCTTCCATCTCGCGCCCTGGCTGCGGGTGATCTCCGGCCGGCAGGCCCGGCAATAGGTTGCCACCCTGCCCGCCTTTGCAGCACGCCGACAGGTGTTTTCGAATCAGATCCGGATCAGCGGGATTCCCATCGGCAGCCGGGCCGACCAGGAGAACATGATCCGGGCGATAGAGATCAACCGCCTGAAGCCAGTGGTCGACCGCCATTTCCCGCTGCAGGACATCGCCACCGCATTCGCGCACTACGAATCCCAGAAGCATTTCGGCAAGGTTTGCCTCGAAGTCTGAGCGCGCCCCAGGCGCCAGCAGTCCCACAAACCACCCAGCGTCCATCAGCAGCAGCTAATTGACAGTCCGAAAGAAACGGCGCTCACTGCCTGGCACAGGTGGACAGCATCAGGCGGGCGATGTCGGCCGCCGGCGTCACCTCAGCAATTCCGGGAAAGGCGTGAAACGGTTTTCCCGGGAAAAGCGCATAGCGCTTTCCCTTGGGAATTGCGCAGAACCAGGGAGGACGCCATGCCAACCGTTATCGGCCATCACAACATCACCAAAGACAGCAAGCACTGGCTCAATTCACCCAAGCGCAAGGAGCTTTTCGGCTCGCTCGGGATCACCAACATACGCACCTTTGTCGATCCGCAAAACCCCAAACAGGTTGCCCTGATGATGGACGTTCCCGACATGGATGCACTAGCGGCAATGATGCAGAGCAAGGCGGCGGCCGACGCGATGGCCTATGACGGCGTGGTGCCGGAGTCGCTGGTGATCCTGGTCGAAGCAAAGGGGTAACCGCCCGCTTTTCGGGCGACAGGTTTCAATGCAGGTGCCTGAGCTTGTCGGGATTGCGCATCACATAGATGGCCGCGATCTTTCCGTCCTCGATGTCGAGCGCGGTCGTCTGCAGTTCGCCATCGGCTTCCAGCGTGACGAAGCCGGGCAATCCGTTGACGAAACCGATGCGAACAAGGGTCGAGCGGTTCTCCTGGAGCCAGGCAACCACACGCTCATATTGCTGCATGACGGCATCGAAGCCCAGGACCACATCCATGGCGGCCGGACGCTTGCCGCCGCCGTCGGCATGGGCGCTGACATCGGTCGTCAACATCGTCCCAAGCGCCCTCATGTCGCCGTTGCGCGAGGCGGCGAAAAACGCCTCGGCCAACGCCAGGCCGCGTTGCTTTTCCACCTTGAAACGCGGGCGCGCTTCACGGACATGGGTGCGCGCGCGGGCAGCGAGCTGACGGCAGGCGGCGGGTTCGCGCTGGATGGCGGCGGCGACCTCCTCGTATCCCAGCCCGAACACATCGTGCAGCAGGAACGCTGCCCGCTCGAGCGGGGAAAGACGCTCCAGCACCAGCATCAGCGGCAGGGTGACATCTTCCTCGTCGTCCTCTTCCACAAGCGGATCGGGAAGCCAGGGGCCGATATAGCTCTCACGCCGGCGGCGCGCGGATTTGAGCTGGTCGAGACAGAGCCGCGTGACCGTGCGGCGCAGGAAGGCCTCGGGCTCGCGCACATCGCTGCGGTCGGCCTTCATCCAGCGGATGAAGGCCTCGTGCACAATATCCTCGGCGTCCGCCACCGAGCCAAGCATGCGATAGGCGACGCGCCTGAGCTTTGGACCGAGCACGCCGAAATCCGGCGCTCTATCCTCGGGCCCCGCGTTCGTCATCAGGCAGCGGCCGCCTTGGCGGCGGACCTGATCGCCGCCGGATCGGCCCAACCGCCGAAACCGACCGCAAGGCGGTTGTAGCCATTGATGACATTGATCATCAAGGTGAGCTTCACCTGTTCCTCCGGCGTGAACTCGGCCTTCAGGGCATCATAGGCACTTTCGTGCGTATGTCCCTCGCTGATCCGCGTCAGCGCCTCGGTCCAGCCAAGCGCGGCGCGCTCGCGATCGGTGTAGCAAGGCGCCTCGCGCCACGCCGACAACAAATAGAGGCGCTGCTCGGTTTCTCCGTCCTCGCGCGCAAACACCGTATGCATGTTGAGGCAGTTGGCGCAGCCGTTGATCTGCGAGGCCCGTATCTTCACAAGCTCGGCCAGGCTCGGCTCGAGGCTGGAGGAAATCGCAAAGGATGCGCGCTGCCATTCCTTCATCAGCGAAGGGGCAGCGGCGAAGAGATCAAGTTTTGCAGTCATGATTGGCTTCCTTCTGTTGGTGCCGACATCATGACGAGGCAGGATCCGCTGGTGTGACATGCGCACCGAGATTTTGTGCATGTCGCCGGCCGGGCGCGAGCGGTTCTGCGTTTTCCGTGAAACGATGAACCGCTCCAGGGTGTATTGAGATTCAGGTCAGGCCGAGGCGAAAACGGTGGATTCCGAGAACCGGAGCGGAGCGTACTTTTGGGTACGTGAGCTCAGTTCTACCGCGACGCGGTAGAACGGGGAAGCGCAGGAAGCCTCCGTTTGCAGGCCGGCATCACCTGAATATCAACACACCCTAGGTCGCGATGTCATTGACCGGCAGCAACGGCTTGGGCAGGTCAGCCTCGCCAAGCCCGCTGCGCAGCTCGATCTCGATGTCGCGGCAGATCTGCGAGATCGGAACATCGTTGGCGTTGCCTTCAAAGGGGTTGGCGCTGCTCTCGCCGACCTGGTCGAGGGACATGTAGGCCCAGCCCAGCAGCGTGCTGAACGGGATCGTCAGCCAGATCGCCACCGGGCCGAGCGCGCCGCCCAGTTTGCCCATGTCGGCAAACACCGGAACCACTCCGAATGGCAAAAGGGTGCAGAAGATCATGACGAACATGGAGCTGACGATGGCGTATTGCCGGGGATAGGGATTGTTCTTGACGCGATCGCAGCGCGCCTGCTGGTCATGGAAATCGCGGATCAGCTTGGTCAGCTCGCCATAGATCTGCGGAGGAATCTTGGCGTCCTTGAACAGCGCGTTGACCTGGACCGATTGCATTTCGAGCAGGGCCAACGCCGGCTGCGGCGATTTCAGCACCTTGTCGGCCTGTTCCGCCAGCAGCGGCGGCAATTCCTCGGCGAGCGAGCCCTTGTCCTCCCGGATGCGGTAGCGCCGCATATACTCGATATTGGCCGCCTTCCCCATGGATTCCCAAGGCATCGGCCGCCGCAGCGAAAAGCGCAACGCCGTCATCCAGGCGATATGGCGGTAGATGAGCTGTCGGGCCGTCGGCGCATCGATGAAGTCCCTGCAGAAATTGGACCACAGCCGGCTGCTCGCCGTGATCTGCGTAAAGGCCTGCAGCGCGTCACTGCTGCGGGTGAACACCTGCGAATTCTTGAAGCCGGCGACCAGCGACACCGTCGTGCCAAGCACGAGCACAACCGACCATGGCACCGAGAACCCGGCAATCCCCGGTAGACGGTAGGCCGCTACAGCCAGTCCGCTCACCACCACCATGTAGATGACGCTGCGCCGCGACCAGAGCGCGAAATCGACTACTTTGTAGGAACGGCCTACATACATCGGATGCCCCCGGGATCATGGACGACAGGCAAATCAAGTCGTCACGCCTAGCATATCGCGTGATCGCCATGAATGGCCTCATCCCGGCAAAACCAGCCATGGGCACAGGGGCAACCCCATGCCCATGGCTGTCTCATGACCTCAGTTGCACTTCGGCTTGGCGCTGTTGCAGGCGTCGACCAGTTCGGCCGGCGGATCCTTGTGGAAGACGGTCTTGTAGGATTCCAGCACGTTGGACTGCACCACCGGCAGCGACTGCACGCCGACCCAGGCGGGCGTCGGTTGCCCGATCAGCGCCTTCATCATGGCCATCGCCTCGGCGACGCCCTGGTCATACGGGCGCTGCGAACCGGTTGCCTTGAGCGGGCCGCCCTTGGCGATCTCGATCGCCGACTGCAGGCCGAGATCGACCGTGGTGATCGGAATGTCGATGCCCTGCGCGCGCATCGATGACAGCGTGTCGAGCGCCGGCTGGTCCCAGACCGCAAACAGGCCCTTCACATCGGGATTGCCGGTGAGGAAGTCGCCGGCAATCTGCGACACTTTCGAGGGATCGGTGAAGTCGACCTGCTTCATGACGATGTCGGGCCGGTTCTTCTTCATCCACTCGCTGACGCCCTTGGTGCGCTCGTTGGTGCTGAAATAGTCGACGCCGAAATTCACCAGGCCGATCGTGCCGCCCTTGGGCATGCAGGACGCCAGGATCGTTGCCGCGATCTGGCCATTGCCCTGGCTGTCTGCCGAGATCATCGAGGCAAAGTCCTTTGGAGATTCAAGGCCGACCGGGATGCTGTCCATGAACACCAGCTTGATGCCAGCCTCGCCCACCTTCTTGTAGGTCGGCGCCGTCGCGGTGAAGTCGACCGGGATGGAAATGATGCCGTCCGGGTGCTGCTGGATGGTGTTCTCGATATCGGCGATCTGCTTGTCGACCTGATATTCGGCCGAGGCCACGCCAGTGACGGTCACGCCATATTTGGCCAGCGTTTCGCTGATGCCCGCCACTTGCAGCTGCGACCAGTCGAGGTTCACCGTCTGCATGGAAATGCCGACCTTGAACTTGCCGGCCTTGACCTTGGCGGCCTCGTCGTCGGTCAATTTCAGCTCGTCGGGCGAGGCTGCCTTTTCGCCATGCGGGCCCTGCCCGACAATGCCCTTGGGGCCGAGCGTCGCCAGGTCGACGCCGGTAACGCAGCTGTCGGGCGTTTGCGCCAGGCCCATGGACGTCGACAGCGCGAAGGCACTGGCGGCGAGGCTCAATGTGCCGAATAGGATTCTTGCCTGTTGTTTCATGACTTTCCTCCGTTGATCGTTGACGTTCTATTTGCCGTTTGGAGCCGGCGTTCTTCTGCAGATGTCCGCGAGATGCGCGCCTTACCTCCTCGTGAAGGCGACCGCGGCGACGATGATTGCTCCCTTGATGACGAGTTGCAGCGACGAGCTGACGCCGAGCAGCACCAGCCCGTTGTTGAGCGTGCCGATGATCAGGCTGCCGAGCAGCGTGCCGAGCACGAAGCCGCGGCCGCCGAACAGGCTGCAGCCGCCGAGGATCACCGAGGCGATGACGTCGAGCTCCATGCCTTGCACTACGTCGGGCCGCGCCGCATGCGAACGCGCCGACAGGATCAGCGACGCCAGCCCGGCGAGCGTCCCGGTCAGCACGAAGGCCAGCGTGGTGACCTGCTTGATGTGGACACCGGAATAGAGGGCCGCCGTCGGATTGCCGCCCGCCGCATAAACCCGCCGCCCGTAGACGCTGTAATGCAGCAGCAAGATGCCGGCGATGGTCACGCCAAGCGTCCACAGGATCGGCGCCGGGATGCCAAGCACGGAGCCCTCGCCGAAGATGGCGAAATAATACTCGTTGGTGATGATGACCGGCTTGGTGTTGGTGACCATCAGCGCCAGGCCGCGCGCACCGCTCAGCGTGCCCAGCGTCACCAGGAAGGACGGGATCTCTAGGCGGGTGGTCAGCACCCCGTTGATCAGCCCGATCAGCGCCCCGGTGCCCAGCCCCGCCAGCGCGCCGACGACCCAGTTGTTGGCGACGAACGCCATGGCCAGCGACGCGCTCATGCCCGAAAGCGCGAGCGTCGAGGCGACGGACAGGTCGATCTGCCTGGAGATGATGACAAAGGTCATGCCGACGGCAATGATCGAGACCAGCGTCGTCTGCCGGCCGATGTTGAGAAAATTGTCGATCGACAGGAACCAGGGCGACGCCAGGCTGAAGACAACAAGCATGACGGCGAAGGCGACGTAAAGCATGTAGGGACGCTCACCCTGAAGCAGATGCCGCAGCGCCGAGCGACCGCCCGGTTGGTTGACGGCAGCCTTTGCCATTGGTGCGTTTGCCGAGCTTTCTGTGTCGGTCATGCCGCGTGCTCTTCCGATGGCTGCGAAAGTTGAATGAGGTGATGAAGGTCCTCGGCGCTGCCGAATTCCGCCCTCGAAATCGTCCTGGTGATCCGGCCATCGACGACGATCGAGATACGGTCGCAGAGCTGGAGCAGTTCGGACAGATCCGAAGACACCAACAGCACCCCGCTTCCCGCCGCCGCCGCCGCGCGAATGACGCCGTAAATCTCCTCGCGCGCCCCGACATCGACACCAACCGTCGGCTCGTCGAGCAAAAGCACGCGCGGCCGCGGCTCGTTCCATTTGCCGAACACGACCTTCTGCTGGTTGCCGCCGGACAGGTTCTTCACAGGGGTCAAAGCGCCTGGCGCCTTGACGGCCAGCCTGCGCATCGCGGCATTGGCGTGTTCGCTCGCCGAACGGCGCTGCAGCCAGCCAAGGCGCGAGAAATAGGGCAACCGGGGCAAGGTCAGGTTGCGCTCGATCGAATGCTCGAGAACCAGGCCCTGGACATGCCGGTCCTCCGGCACCAGCGCAATGCCCTGTCGTATTGCCGCTGCCGGATCCATGCCCTTCAGCGAAACGCCGTCGAGGCTGGCCTCGCCCGATTGCACCGGCCGCAGGCCGAAGATCGTTTGCAGGATTTCGGTGCGTCCGCTGCCGATCAAGCCGGCGAGGCCGTGGATCTCGCCGCTGCGCAGCGCGAGATCGGTCCGGTCCAGCCGGTCGTTGCTGACATCAGTCAATTCGAGCACGGGTTTTTCAGATGAACCATGTGGAGCCGACCGCGGCAGGCTTTGTCCGGCTGCCTCGCCATCCGCCTTCAGAACAGCGTGATCCGGCCCGACGATCGCGCCGACCAACTGCCGCATATTGGTTTGCGCCGTGACAAATGTTCCGGCGTTCTGGCCATCGCGAAACACGGTCACCCGGTTCGAAATCCGGAACACCTCATTGAGGCGATGGGTGACGTAGATCACTCCGACGCCCCGTGCGGCGACCGCGCGGATCGCCTCGAACAGGATCTTCTCTTCATCGTCGGTCAGTGCCGAGGTCGGCTCGTCGAGGATGAGCAGGCGAACATCACCCATCAACGCCTTGGCGATCTCGGTCATCTGGCGGTAGGCGAAGGGCAGCGAGCCGACCATGGCGCGCGCATCGAGCGGGATGTTCTGCGATTTCAGGAAGGCCTCGGCCTGCGCCACCAGCTGGCGCTTCTTCAGGAAGCCGAGCCGCGTCTTCGGCTCTCGCCCGAGCATCAGATTGTCGGCAACCGTAAGCGATTCGACCAGGCTCAGATCTTGGTAGACCACCGCCACGCCGGCGTCGCGCGATTGCGCGGGCGACGCGAACGAGACAGGTTTGCCGTCGATCTCGATCGAGCCGCCATCATGCACATGCACGCCGCTCAGGATCTTGATCAATGTCGATTTGCCGGCCCCGTTTTCGCCAAGCAGGGCATGAACTTCACCGGACTGGATTTCGAGGCTGACACCGCGCAGCGCATTGACGCCGCCGAACCGCTTCCTGACGCCCTCGACGCGCAGCAAGGGGGCCTCGGACGATGGCGAAATCGAACTCTGTTCGATCATGACGCCTGCATTTCCTTCCCTTGACGCGTCCCCTACCCCAGGCTGTCGAGAGTCCTTTTGAGACTTCTCTTACTTTTTTTGTGACTTTTCCATCACGTTGGGGAAATGTCAAACGGAGTCAGGCCGGCGGCTATCGGCGCTGCACAGGGAATTTGGAAGAGGCCTCCCCAACTTCGTCATCCACGGGCGAAGCAGGAGCGAAGCTCCGTCGCGGAGACCCGAGGATCCATGCCGCGACATGGATCGAAGAACACGGCGGAAGTTCTGCACCGCTGCGGCGCCCGGAGGTCGCGGCATGGATCCTCGGGTCTGCGCCGCGTCGCTACGCTCCTTGCTCCGCCCGTGGATGACGAAGCGATGGATGTCTGCCGCCAATCGCCAAAAGGAATCAAAACGACTCCGGTCCAACCTCACCATGTTCGGTGATGACCGCGTCGAAGCCGTCCATGGCTGAGAAGAAGGCGCGCTTGAGCTTGCCTATCTTGCTGCTGTCGACGACGAGATAGTTCTCGCGCGCCAGGCCCATCACCTTCTGCTTCACCACCGCCTCGTGAAAATGCTCGCAGGTGGCGCCGCGTTTGGCATCGACACCGGCGGCCGACAGGAAGGCGACGTTGATGCCGACGCTCTTCAAGATGTCGAAATCATGCGTGCCCGAGAAAGACGCCGATGCCGGATGATAGACACCACCCAGCATGATGATCGTCACATTGGGCTTGCGGGTCAGGCGTTCCGCCACGTTCATGGCGTAACATATTGCCGTTATTCGGTAATTATCGGGAATGAGGTCGATCAGATGGATCAGTGTCGTGCCGCAATCGATGAAGATCGTCTCGTCGGGCCGTATCTTGCGCACCGCGTGCAGGCAGGCTTCGCGCTTCGCCGCCGCATGGCTGTCGGCCGCGGTCGCCAGTTCGTAAGGCGCGTCGGTGTCGATCTCGGCCGCCGCCAGGATATGCCCGCCGAGGAAGGCGATCTGTCCCTGGTTGGTGGCGATGTCACGCCGCACCGTCATCTCGGAGACGCCAAGAAGCGTTGCCGCTTCGCTGAGATGAATGACCCGCCGTTCCGACAGAAGATGGATCAGCCGGGCTGTCCGTTGCGCTTTGCGAGCAGTCATGCGTGGGCCTGTCGGTCGCCTGAAATGTGAGGAATTTAACAACCGCTCTCGTTCAGTTGCAAGCGCGGTGTGCTAATCCGGCCGGACATGGCCAACGGCCATGCCTGTTACAAGGCTCCCGTCTGGACCGATCGCGCGGACCGTCAGGCCTTGGTGGATTTCACCGCCCCGAACCGCAGCCCGTCCATCAGCAGCTTGACCAGCCGGCCCGAACGGTCGCGCCATTCGGGGGTATCGGGCGCCGAGTAGATGCCCGACAGCGCGTGCAGCACGTCGGAAGCTTCGACGTCGCCGCGGATGGTGCCGTCGGCCGCCGCCGCCTCGACCAGTTGCCGCAAGGCTTGCGACACCCTGCCGGAAGTGTCGGAAAACAGCGTCGAATTGGTGGTGAGCAGGATGCGCAGGCTGGTCGCCAGGCCGCGCTTGGTGGCGATGTAGTCGACGAAGCGCTGCATCCACTGTTCCAGCGCGACATCGGACGGATGTTTTCCAGCGAGTTCGCCGGCGGCCGCGCACAGTCCCTCCGCCTCACGCCGATAGACCACCTCGACCAGATGCTCGCGCGTCGGGAAATGCCTGTAGAGCGTGCCGATGCCGACGCCGGCGCGGCGCGCGATCTCCTCCAGCGAAGCATCGATGCCGCGCTCGGCAAACACGGCGGCGGCCACCTCGACCAGCCGGTCGCGGTTGCGCTGCGCATCGGCGCGCAGCGGTTTTGTCTCCGCGGCTTCGGCTTTCTGTTCAGCAATGTCGGACGGCTCGGTGGCCAATTTTTTCTCCACGTCGTGTCAGGGGGCTTGAACCCGGCCGGGTCAACCCCCACGTAATAAACGGAGGCGCCTCCGCTTTAGTGGAGTACCTTTATCATATAAGAAGGGGAACCGGTATGTCACGCCTTTCGAACCTGCAAGCCGACATCGCCCCTGCCCGCCTGTCTCGCGGGAGATTCGCTGCAATTTCCGCTTTCGCCGCCAAGACCTGACCAAACGGTTACCTTGCCCTTCTCCGGCAAGGCACCAGTTCAACCCCATCCGCGTCAAGCAACTGGAGCCAGACGCCCATGACCAGCCTTCCCATCACGCTCACCATCAACGGACACCGACACGAACTGGAGGTCGATCCGCGCGTAACCCTGCTCGACCTGCTGCGCGAACGGCTCGATCTCACCGGCACCAAGAAGGGCTGCGATCGCGGCCAGTGCGGCGCCTGCACGGTGCTGGTCGACGGCAAGCGCATCAACTCCTGCCTGGCGCTGGCGGTCAGCCATGACGGCGCCAATGTCTTGACCATTGAAGGCGTCGCCCACGGCGAGGATCTGCATCCGGTGCAGGCCGCCTTCATCGCCCATGACGGCTTCCAGTGCGGGTTCTGCACGCCCGGCCAGATCATGAGCACGCTCGGCCTGATCGCCGAGGGACAGGCCGGCGACGATCCCGAACGCATCCGTGAGGGGCTGAGCGGCAACATATGCCGCTGCGCGGCCTATGGCGGCATCGTCGGGGCCGTCCTGGAGGCCCAGCAACAGCTTGCCAAAGCAGACCGGAGGACCGCGGCATGAGAGACTTCGATTACATCAGGCCCGCCACCATCCCAGACGCCATCGCAGCCGCGGCCGAGCCGGGTTCGGCCTATCTCGCCGGCGGCACCAATCTGCTCGACCTGATGAAAGGCGGCATCACCAGTCCCGAACGTATCGTCGACATCTCCCGGTTACCGGAGCTCAACCGCATCGAGCGGCTGGCCGATGGCGGCGTGCGCATCGGCGCACTGGTGCGCAATGCAGACCTCGCCTACGATCCGGAGTTCGCGAAATCCTATCCGGCGGTGGCCGAAGCGCTGCTGTCGGGCGCTTCGGCGCAGCTTCGCAACGCCGCCACCGTCGGTGGCAATGTCTTGCAGCGCACGCGCTGCAGCTATTTCTACGACACCGCCAGCGCCTGCAACAGGCGCGAGCCTGGCGCCGGTTGCGACGCGCTGGAGGGAGAGAACCGCCTGCACGCCGTGCTTGGCTGGAGCGACGCCTGCATCGCCACCCATCCGTCGGATTTCTGCGTGCCGCTGGTGGCGCTCGACGCGGTGGTCGAGATCGAAGGCAAGAAGGGCCGGCGCCATGTGACGCTGGAGGAATTCCACCGGCTTCCCGGTGAAACGCCGCAGCGGGAGAATGCGCTGGAGCCCGGCGATCTGATCGTGGCGGTGCGCCTGCCGGCGGAGGCTGTCTCCTTCTCCGCCAATACCCGTTACCTGAAAGTGCGCGAACGTACCTCCTATGCCTTCGCCGTCGTATCGGCCGCGGCAGCGCTCGTCGTCGACGGTGGCAAGATCCGCGCCGCAAGGCTGGCGCTGGGCGGCGTCGCGGCCAAGCCGTGGCGGGCGCGCTCGGCCGAAGCCATCCTGCTTGGCGCGGATGCCAACGAGGCGACCTTCGCCAGCGCGGCGGACGCCGCCTTGGCCGATGCCAGCCCCTCCGGCGACAATGCATTCAAGATCGAGCTTGCCCGCCGCATCGTGGTCAGGGTTCTGATGTCAGCCCTTTCGGGAACGCCCGAGCGCCTGCCGGCCCTTCCTGCCTCCCCGTTCTCAAACATTCCCGGAGTGCGCCATGACGCTTGAACTGAGCCTCAACCAGCAACCCGCCCATGCCCGGCAGGGCTCCAGCATCGGCCAGCCGCTGACCCGCCGCGACGGCTTTCTGAAAGTCACCGGTGCCGCGCGCTATGCCGCCGACAACCATCCGCCCGGCATGCTCTACGCCGTGCTGGCCGTCAGCAGCATCGCGCGCGGCCGCGTTGCTGCGCTGGATACCGAGGCGGCCAAGGCGCACAAGGGCGTGGTCGAGGTGATGACGCCGCAAAACCGGCCGGCGCTTGCCATCGATCCGGATGCCAAGGACCATCCCTTCATGTTCCGGCTCGACCTGCTGCAGAACGACAAGGTCCGCTACCCCAACCAGAGCATCGCCGTGGTGATCGCCGAGACGCTGGAGGCTGCGACCGAGGGGGCAGCACTGCTGTCGCCGCGCTATGAAGCACTGCCGCCGCGCGTTGGCCTCGATGGCGCCGAAAGCTTCGTGCCGCGTGGTGTCGGTATCGGCGGTCCGGCCGTGCAGCACAAGGGCGATGTCGAGGCGGGCCTCAGATCGGCAAAGACGCGGATCGAAGCCACCTATGAGACCCCGGCCCAGTACCACAATGCCATGGAGCCGCATGCGATCGTCGTCGCCTGGGATGGCGACAGACTGTCGATCGACACGCCGAGCCAGGGCCTTGCCATGGCGCAGGGCCGCATCGCTGGCCTGTTCGGCATCGCGCCGGAAAACATCCACATCCGCAGCCCGTTCCTTGGCGGCGGCTTCGGCTCCAAAGGCATGATTTCCGGTCCGCAGGTGCTGGGCATCCTGGCGGCGCGTCTCGTCGGCCGTCCGGTCAAGCTGGTGCTGCGGCGCGAGCAGATGTACGGTCCGGTCGGCCATCGCGCGCCGACGCGCCAGACGCTGCGCATGGGCATGGATGGCGAAGGGCGGCTGACGGCGATCGACCATCACGCCAGGACCACGTCGAGCACGTTCGACGATTTCTTCGAACCGGCCGCGGATGCCTCGCACACGCTCTATGCCAGCCCGGCCATCGCCACCTCGCACGATGCCGTGCGGCTCGACACCGGTACGCCGCTGTTCATGCGGGCGCCCGGCGAAGCCACCGGCTCGATCGCTTTGGAGAGCGCTATCGATGAGGCGGCTCACGCCTGCGGCATGGATCCGCTGGAATTTCGGCTGCGGAACTATGCCGAGGTCGAGCCGATGACCGGCAAGCCGTTTTCCTCCAAGGCGCTGCGCGAATGCTACAGACAGGCGGCTGAGACGTTCGGCTGGGCGAGCCGCCCGCTTCAGCCGCGGCTGATGCGCGACGCGGACGGTTTCCTCACCGGTTGGGGCTTGGGCACGGCGACCTTTCCGGCGATCATGTTCCAGGCCGAGGCCCGCGCCGTGCTGAGAAGCGACGGCAGCGGCCTGATGGAGACCGGTGCGCAGGACATGGGGCAAGGCGCCTGGACAGCATTTGCTCAGATCGCCGCCGATGGGCTTGGACTGGACATCGACCGGGTCGAGTTCAGGGCCGGCAGCTCCGACCTGCCCAATGCAGGCATTGCCGGCGGCTCCGGCCACACGGCGACGGCCGGCATGGCAATCCACAATGCGGGCGCCGCCGTCATCGCCAGGCTCGCCGATCTCGCCACCGGCAACGAGGCCTCGCCGCTGTTCGGCGCCGGCAATGCAGGCGTGCTGGCGCGCGGCGGCCGCCTTTACCGGCGCGACGATGAAAGCCGCGGTGAAAGCTATGCCGAGATCCTCACACGCGCGGGCCTCACCGAGATCGAAGCCCATGGCAAGGGCGCTCCAGACCCGGCGTCCCAGGAGACCTATGCCAAGCACGCGCACGGCGCCGTGTTCGCCGAGGTGAAGGTTGATCCTGATTTCGGCCAGATCCGCGTCACAAGGCTGGTCGGCGCGTTCGCCGCCGGACGGGTCATCAATCCGCGGCTGGTGCGCAGCCAGTATTATGGCGGCATGATCTGGGGCGTCTCCTTCGCGCTGCATGAGGAAGCCATCACCGACCGGCGCTCGGGCCGGATCCAGAATGCCAACCTCGCCGAATATCATGTCCCGGTGAATGCCGACGTGCCGTCGGTCGAGGCGCTGCTGGTCCACGAGGACGACCCCTATGTCAACGCGCTCGGCATCAAGGGCGTTGGCGAAATCGGCATCACCGGCACGGCCGGCGCCATCGCCAATGCGGTCTGGCATGCAACCGGCGTGCGGCCCCGGCGCTTTCCGATCCGCATCGAGGACCTGCTGGGGTGAGGAGTGGTCCCGCGAAGCGGGCGGGAAGCCAAGCTTGGCTTCCCGAACGACGAACGCACGGAGCGACAGCGAAGGGCCGGACAGCGGGCACTAGGTCCGCCGCCTGCCCAACATGAGATCAACCGACTTCGCGTCAAGCAACTGGAGCCAGACGCCATGACCAAAACAACAATCCCCGTCCATCTCGATATCAACGGCGACCATCACGAGCTGCAACTCGAGCCGCGCGTCACGCTGCTCGATGCCTTGCGCGACCGCCTCGGCCTGACCGGAACCAAGAAGGGCTGCGACCACGGCCAGTGCGGCGCCTGCACCGTGCATGTCGACGGCGAGCGCGTGCTGGCTTGTCTCACACTTGCAGCTCAAGCTCAGGGCCGCACCGTCACCACCATAGAGGGGCTTGCACGGGAGGGCGAAATGCATCCCGTGCAGGCTGCCTTCCTCGAACAGGACGCCTTCCAGTGCGGCTATTGCACGCCCGGCCAGATCATGTCGGCGGTCGCCTGCATCCGCGAAGGCCATGCCGGCTCGGACGAGGAAATCCGCGAATACATGGCCGGCAATCTCTGCCGCTGCGGCGCCTATCCACACATCGTCGCCGCCATTCGCCAAGCGGCCTTGGAGGTCCAGTCATGAGGGATTTTTCCTATCTGCGCGCCAATTCACTTGATGCGGCACGCCAGGCGGCTGCCCTGCCCGGTGCCATGCTGCTCGCCGGCGGCACCACGCTGATCGACCTCGCCAAATGCGGCGTCGCCGAGCCAGACAGCCTAGTCGACATCACCCATCTCAAGGGGCTGAACAGCATCGAATTGGGCGAGCGCGGCGCCACCATCGGCGCGCTCGCCAGGATGGGCCATGTCGCCGACCATGCCGGCATCAAGAGCCACTTCCCCGCTATCTCCGAAGCCCTGTGGCAGGCGGCCTCGGCGCAGATCCGCAACATGGCGACCATCGGCGGCAATCTGATGCAGCGTACGCGTTGCCCGTATTTCCGCGACCCAGCGAATTTCCCTGCCTGCAACAAGCGGGAACCTGGCAGCGGCTGTTCGGCGATCGGCGGCGTTACAAGGGGCCATGCCGTGCTCGGCACCAGCGACGCCTGCATCGCCATGTATCCCGGCGATCTCGCCGTGGCGCTGGTCGCCTTCGATGCGGTCGTGCATCTGGGCGAGCGCCAGCTTTCGGTCGACGACTTTTTCCTGCTGCCCGGCACCACGCCGGACAGGGAACACGCGATCGAGCCGGGCGAGATGATCACCGCGATCGAGATCCCCGGCTCGGCCTCTGCCCAGCGCTCGACCTACCTGAAGATCCGCGATCGCCAATCCTATGAGTTTGCCGCGGCAAGTGCCGCCGTCGGCATCGAATTCGAGGCCGATGGCCGCACCATCCGCGATTTGCGCGTGGCGCTCGGCGGCGTTGCGACAAAGCCGTGGCGTGCACGGGCCTTGGAGGAGGCGCTGAAGGGCAAGGTGCTGGAGCCGGACGTTGTCCGCGCCGCCAGCCTGCTCGCTGTCGAAGGCGCCGTCGACCATGGCGCCAACCACTACAAGATCGAACTGGCGCCGCGCGTTGTGGCGCGGGCTATTCTCAAGATGGGAGAAACGGCATGACGGTTCACAACATCAGACATGGTGACGCATCCGACGGTGCGGAAGCCGTCGGCGGCCGGCTGTCGCGTGTCGACGGCCCGGCCAAGATCACGGGTGCGGCGAAATACGCCGTCGAGCAGCAGCTCGAAGGCCTCGCCTATGCCGTGCTGGTCGAAAGCACGATTGCATCGGGCAAGGTGCGCGCGATCGACACCAAGGCGGCCGAGGCAGCGCCCGGCGTGCTGCAAGTGCTGACCCCGGACACCATCATCAGTCTCAGGACCGCCTCGGACTGGTTCGGCACGCCGCCGCCCGACAAGCCCTATTGCCCGCTGGCGCGCGACATCGGCTTCTCCGGTCAGCATGTCGCCGCCGTGATCGCCGAGACCTTCGAACAGGCGGTTGCGGCGGCCGCACTGGTCAAGGTCAGCTATGACGAGGCCCCTTCGATCGTCGACCTCAGCGACGCCAAGGCCGGCGACGGCATCCCGATCGACGCCATGACCAAGGAATGGGGTGACGCGCAAGGTGCATTCGCCTCGGCCCCGGTGCGGATTTGTGCTGCCTACAACACGCCGCGCGAATACCAGGCGCCAATGGAGCCGCACGGCCTGATCGCCCGCTGGGAGGGCGATCAGCTCACCGTGTGGGAGCCGAGCCAGTGGCTGGACGGTATGGCCCGCACCTATGCCGAATGGTTCGGCGTGCCGTTCGAGAATGTCCGGCTGGTCTCGCCCTATATTGGCGGCGGCTTCGGCTCCAAGGCGCTGGCGCTCAGCCATGGCGCGGTGGCCGCATGTGCCGCCAGAATGCTGGGACGGCCAGTACGGCTGGTGATGACGCGGCCGCAGACCTTTACCGGCTATGGTGGCCGCGCCGCGACCCGCCAGACGGTGACGATCGGCGCCAACCATGACGGCGTGATCCAGTCGATCGTGCATCGCGGCGTCAACGAGACGTCGATAGACGGCATGTGGGTCGAGCCGCTGGGCTCGGTCACCTCGATCATGTACGCGACACCGAATTTTTCCTCCAGGCAGAATGTCGTGCGGGTCAATTCGGTGGTGCCGGGCGCCATGCGCGCGCCGGGCGAAAACCCTAGCGCCTTCGGCATCGAAAGCGCCATCGACGAGCTCGCTTACGAGGTCGGCATCGATCCGCTGGAGATCCGGCTGAGGAACTATGCCGAGCAGGATCCGCATGCCAAAAAAGCCTGGTCGACCAGACAGTTGCGCGAGGCTTTTGCCACCGGCGCCGAGCGCTTCGGCTGGTCCAGGCGCTCGCCCGAACCGCGCTCGATGCGCGACGGCAACCAGCTGATTGGCTGGGGCGTCGCGGCCGGCACCTATCCGGTGCGGCGCGCCTATGGCGAGGCGATCGTGCGCATCCTGGCCGACGGCTCCGTCGAGGTCGAAAGCTCGTCGATCGACATGGGCCAGGGCACCTACACCATCCTGGCGCAGACCGCCGCCGAAACGGTCGGCGTGCGAGCTGACGACGTGGTGGTGAAGCTCGGCGACTCGCGCTTTCCCCGTGCCGGCGTCACCGGCGGTTCGCGGCTGGCCGGCGTGATGACGGGTGCGGTCTACAAGGCGGCGACATCGGCGCTCGACCAGCTGGTCGGCCTCGCCATCAGCGATCCGCGCTCGCCTTTCCATGCGCTGCAGGCCAACACGCTGGTCGTTGCCAATGGCCGTATCGGCTCGCCGCGCGGCGACGGCCCTGATGTCTCGATCGCCGAACTGCTCAAGAGTGTCGGCCGCGACCAGATCGAAGCCACCGGCGACACCATGCCAGCCAATTCGACGGCCGAGGACCGCTACAAGAACTACACCACCATCGCCATGGCGCTGCCACATACCGAGGGCGACTATTCCCGCCACTCCTGGTGCGCGCATTTCATCGAGGTGCGCGTCGACGAGGATTTCGGCACGGTGCGCGTCTCACGCGTGGTGTCGGCGTTGGATTCCGGCCGGCTCTACAACCCGAAGCTGGCCGAAAGCCAGTGGAAGGGCGGCATCATCATGGGCATAGGCCAGGCGCTGCTGGAAGAAGGCATCGTCGACCGCCGCCACGGCCGCATCGTCAACAACAATCTCGCAGATTACCTGGTGCCGACCAATGCCGACATCCCCGACATCGAGGTGATCTCGGTCGGCATCCCCGACCTGCATTCCTCGGTGCTCGGCGGCAAGGGCGTCGGCGAGCTGGCGATTGTCGGCGTCGCACCGGCGATCGCCAACGCGGTGTTCCACGCGACAGGCAAGCGCGTGCGGGATTTGCCGATCACACTGGAAAAGCTGATTTAACCAGCGCCGGCTTTGTCTCCCCCTTGAGGAGGAGATGTCGCCGAAGGCGACAGAGGGGATCGCCGCACATAGAGCGCCAACCTCATCTGCAGCAGCAGGCCGAGCCCAGTCGAACCGACTCCCTCTGGGCTGCCGGCCATCTCCCCCTCGAGGGGGGAGATCGGCAGCTTCAGCGATCAGAACTTGTAGGCAACACCGATCCGGACATCGTGCGTCGTCAACTCGATCTCGTCGGGATTGAGAGGAGCGCCGTTGACGATCAGGTGACGCTGGGAAGCATGGCGGCCAAAATCGGCGAACCGGTACTCGCCGCGGACCACCCAATTGTCGGTGACTGCGTATTCCGCACCGGTGCCCAGCGTGTAGCCGGTGACGGTGTCTCTGGCGTCGGCATAGGGACCGCCTGGAATGTCGGTGGTAGTGTGCTTGTAGCTTGCCACCGCCAGGCCGCCGGTGACAAAGGGAAGCCAGCGATCCATCGCGTAACCGGCCCGCAAGCGCACCGACCCGACCGTATCAAGCTCGAGCTCGCCGCCAAAGGCAGGGTCATCGACGCCGAGCGCCCGATACAGCGTCGTGCCCTTCACGCTTGCGAAGCTGTAGTCGCCCTCGATGCCAAGAACCAGCCCGCCGTCGAACTGCTTGTTGTAGCCGGCATAAAGACCGCCGAAACCACCGGACGGACTGTAGCCCCAGCCGTAATTGTCGAAGCTGCCGGGTGCAAAGTTCTGCCCGACCCTTGCGTCCCCCCTGGCGTAGCCGGCCTGCGCACCGACATAGGCGCCGGACCAGGTGTAGGTGGCCGCAACAGGCAAGACCTCGCTGGTGTCCGCCGCGCACGCTATGCCGACAGGTGCGAGGATGAAGGCCGTGGCGAGAAGAATGGATTTCATTGTCTGTCTGCTACCTCAAAAAATGTGCGTTCCCCGCGGCGGAAAAGGCCGCCGCGGGTTTCTGCCCGTTTCGGCAGATCAGAACTTGTAGCTCAGCCCGACCCGGACATCCTGTGTCTGGAGATCGACATGGGTTTCCGTTGGCAGACCGGCTGCCACCGAGAGGTCCTGGCTGCCGAAGTCGGAGTAGCGATATTCGGCCCGGGCGATCCACCTGTCGGTGAAGGCGTGCTCGATGCCGGCGCCGACGGTCCAGCCGACATGGCTGTCGCTGTGCAGCGTTATTTCGGCGGCGGGGCCGCCGGCGCTGGCTGCAATCAATTCATACTTGGCAGCGGCGACGCCGGCGGTGATGTAGGGCAAGGTCCGATCGAACGCATAGCCGGCCCGCAGCCGCGCCGACCCCGACCATTTGAGTTCGCTCTTGAGCAATGTGGAGACCCCGCCGCCGCCAGCGTCGAGGGGCGTCAATCCATCCACATTGCTATAGGCAATGTCAGCCTCGGCGCCGATCACGAAGCTGTTCTCCATCTGGTAGTTGGCGCCGATATGGATGCCGCCGACAAAGCCGTTCGGATCGACGGGAACGTTGAGGTCGGAGGCGCCACCGAGGCCGCCGCCGGCGATGAAAAGATTCGATTGACCGGCCGCGTAGCCGAAGTGAACGCCAGCATAGAGACCCGACCAGTCATAGGCGGCAACAGGCTCATTGATGTCGGCCGCGCATGCCATGCCGGCCGGCGCAAGAATGATGGCTGTAGCGAGAAGAAGAGTTTTCATGGTTTGTCTGCCGCCCCGGAAATGGTGTGGTCCTCGCCTCGCGAAGATCCAGCTGTTGTCGAGAAATCCGGTGTTGCATTGTCCGCCGGCCGCGTCTTGGGCTGGGCCGCACCCGAATTGTCCGGGAAAGCACCGCGGCGCTTTCCCGATCGGTGTGGCCATTCAGCCTCAGTCGATGGGCGCGCCGTGCATCCGGCGGGATTAGCGGCCGGCGAGACTACCTGGCGCTGCTGGGCGTCGAGCCGAAGCGGCGGCGGAAGCAGCGGTTGAAATAGGACACGTCGGAGAAGCCGCTGAGCAGCGCGATCTCGCTGATCCGCATCCGGTCGTTGCGCCTGTCCGAGAGCATCCGATGGGCTCTCTGCAAGCGTAGTTCGAGGATGCGCTCGGCGAAGCTCACCCCGGTTTCCTGCAGGAGATCATGGACATAGCGCACGGACAGCCGCAATTGCCCGGCAACGCTCTGCGCTGAAATGGCGGGATCGGCGAAATTGTCCCGCATCTTTTGCAGGATGGCCTGCAGCCTTGCCGCGCGCAGGCCGCGCAGGCCGGCCAGTTCGGCCACCTCGCCCTTGGCGCCGGTCGCCAGGCCGATCAGATCGACGATCGTTTCGGTGGCGTGGCCGACGAGATCGGGCGAGAGCAAGACGGGGCCTGCTTCCAGGAAGCTGCAATAGCGCTTGAGCATGTCGAGCGCCTCATTGTCGGCTCCGATGGTCAACGCCAACCGGTCCTCGACATGCGTGAAGGCGTTCTCCAGCACTTCGCGCGGCAGCACCACATTGGCCCAGACATTGTTGTCGCCGCCGGTCATCTGCAACGCTTCCGAAGCCGAAACGAGTGCTGCTTCACCTTTGCCCACGTGATAGTCGCGGCCAATCTGGGTGCCGCTGAGCACCGTATCGCCATTGTTGACCAGCAGCAGATAGCCGTCGCGGCCGTCGGCGACGATGTTGCTCGCCTTGCGGCTGGCATGGCGAATCGTCCCCGCCATCTGCCCCAGCACCAGCGACCCGACGGCCGTGGCTTCGATCGCGGCCTCGAACGACAGCTTCTCGGAAATCGTATATTCGACCGACCAGATCTCGGCGACGTGGATGTCCTGCCAGAGCGCGAACCGCGCGCGGTGGTCCAGATGCGGCGGCAGGTCGGTCGATGAGAAGACATTCTTTTGCAAGCAGCGACCGGCCTTTTCCACACACGCGTCTTCACTTCGACGCACACCGTATTGGACCAGATCACCCTCTGTCCAGAGCCGGAAATACTGATGCCGCAGGCGACAATTTCAGTGCTGTTCTGGACAAGAATGCGGCCAAGCTTCGCCGTTTGGTCGGTTGAATTCCAGAAATACTCGGAGATGTCCAGGACCCCGCGCGTCCCTCCCCTACTCCGGCGACGGTACCGGTGGCTTTGAGGTGATCGCCGTGCCGAAAGCGGCGGCAATGACGGCGGCGATCCCGGCGCATTGCGTCGCGGTCAGGCTCTCGTGCAGGAACAGGAAGCCGGCCAGTGCGCCCAGCCCCGGCTCCAGACAGGTCAGCGTGCCGTAGATGCGTGCCGGCATCCGGGTCAGCGCCACCATCTCCAGAAAGAACGGCAGCGCGCTGGAGAACAGGCCGACGAGCAAAGCGCTGACCAGGATCGAGGGCGCCAGCAGCGCGGTTCCCGCTTGCGCGATGCCGAAGGGCAGCACCAGCACGGCGGCGATCGCCATGCCGTAGGCGGTGGTGCGGGTGCCAAGCTCCGCGCCCGCCTTCTGGGCCAGCACGATGTAGAGCGCCCAGAAGCCGCCGGCCGCCAGCGCCAGCATCACCCCGATCGGATCAAGCGGCACGAGTGAATGAACGAAGGGCGACAACAGCAGGATGCCGGCCACCGCCAGCGCGATCCAGGCAAAGTCGCTGGCGCGCCGCGAGGTCAAGGTCGCCACCAGAAGCGGGCCGGAAAACTCCAGCGCCACCGCGATGCCGAGCGGAATCCTGGCGAGTGCTGCGTAGAACAGAAGGTTGAGCACGCAAAGCGTCACCCCATAGGCGACCAGCCACGGCAAAGTGGCGCGCGAGGGCCGCATCTGCCACGGCCGCAGCACCGCGATCAGCATCAGCGCACCGACGACGAGCCTGAGCGTCGTCGTGCCCTGAGCGCCGATCAGCGGGAACAGACCTTTGGCGAAGGTGGCGCCGATCTGGATCGACACCATGGCGCCCATCAGTGCCGCGACCGGCAAGGGCGCCGCTTCGCGACGGGCAACGGACGTCGATGTCACTTCAATTCACCCTTCCTGCCGCCGGGTAAGAACCTGCCTGGCAGCACCGCAATAGGGTGAACCGGCCCGGCTGTCGTGATGCAGCGGCGACTGCCTGCTAGGGCAAGGCAGTGCGGATACGCTGCAAACACCTGGCAAAGCTAGTCGCTGGCAATCAGCACGATCTTGGCCGGATCGAACTCGACGGTGACGATGGATCCCTCGGCCACGGCGGGCGTGACATCAGGCGACGTCGCAAACAGCTCGATCGCCGGATCGCTGACCGTTATCCGGTACTCCATATGGTCGCCAAGATACGAACTCTTGACCACGCGCCCCCTCATTCCGCCGGCCGCCGGCTGACCGGCAAGGATGCGCACGGCGTTTGGCCGCACAGCCAGCACGGCCGGTCCCGGCGCGATGCCGCGATGCGGCAATTCCAGCCGAAGCGGCCCAACCTTCACGTCGGCGCTGGTCTCGTTGCAGCGGATCACCTCGACATCGAGCAGGTTGGCGTCGCCCATGAAGTCGGCGATGAAGCGGTTCGTCGGTTCGTTGTAGAGGTCGCGCGGCGTGCCGTCCTGGGCGACACGGGCGGCATTCATGACGATGATGCGGTCCGACACGGCCAGCGCCTCTTCCTGGTCGTGCGTCACATAGACCATGGTCAGCGCCAGATCCTGCTGCAGGCCGCGGATCTCGTCGCGCACGCGCCGGCGCAGCTTGGCATCGAGATTGGACAAAGGCTCGTCGAACAACAACACTTTCGGCTCCAGCACGATGGCGCGCGCCACCGCGACGCGCTGCTGCTGGCCGCCGGACAGTTCGCTCGGCTGGCGCTTCTCGTAGCCGGACAGGCCGACCAGCTTCAGCTTCTCGGCGGCGCGCTCGGCGGTCTCGGCCTTGCCGAGCCCCATAGCCCGCAGTCCGTAGCTGACATTCTCCATCACATTCATGTGCGGGAACAACGCGTAGGACTGGAAGACCATGCTGACGTCGCGCTCGGCGGCGGAAAGCAAGGTGACGTCCTTGCCGTCGATGATGATGCGCCCGGTGCTGGTGTGTTCCAGTCCGGCAATCAGCCTCAGCGTCGTCGTCTTGCCGCAGCCCGAAGGCCCGAGCAGCGTCACCAGGCTTGCCGGCGCGATGTCGAAGCTGACATCGTCGACGGCGGTGACAGCGCCGTATTTCTTGGTGACGCCCTCGAAGCGCACCGCCGGCTTCTCCACCATGCCGGGGGCAGCCGTCTTGGCCGTTTGATCCATGCCACTTCTCCCCATCAGATTGGAACCACGACGGCTTGCGTGCTCGCCCGGCGCCGGCCAAGCCGGCGTTCGCCGACCAGAAGCTGGATGCCGATGAGGATGAGCATCATGACGACGATCATCACCGCCGAATAGACGATTGCGATGCCGTATTCGCCGACATCGGCGCGTCCGACGATATAGACCGTGGCGAGGTTGAAGCGGCCGGTCGCCAGGAAGATGACGGCGCTGACCGCCGTCACCGCGCGCACGAAGCTGTAGATCATCGCGGTCACGATCGCCGGCTTCAGGATCGGCAGGATGACCCGCCGCAAGGTGGCGAAGGACCGCGCTCCGAGCGTCAGCGATGCCTCGTCCAGGCTCTTGTCGATCTGCCCGAGATTGGCGAGCCCGGCGCGGATCGCCACCGGCATGTTGCGGAAGATGAAGGAGATGACGATGATCAGCCCGGTGCCGGTCAGTTGCACCGGCGGCACGTTGAAGGCGAGGATGTAGCTGACGCCGACCACCGTGCCGGGAATGGCAAAGCTCATCATGGCGAGGAATTCGAACATCGTGCGCCCGGCGAAGCGCTGCCGGTCGAGCAGATAGGCCGTCAGGATGCCAAGGGCGGCGGTGAACGGCATCGCCACCAGTGCCAGGCCGATGGTCATCAGCAGCGACGGCCAGGCCGAGCCGCTCAGGAACCAGCCATTGACGCCCTGCGAGATGGAGAAGGCGGTGAGGAAATATTCCAGCGTCGGCGTGTTGTCGCGGCCGATCGATTGCACGAAGCCGCCGCCCAGGATGATGCCGTAGACGACGATGGTCAAAAGCAGCCACGGAATGACGGCGGCATAGCAGCCGATGCGCAAGGCCCTGGGCAGCGTGGCGGGCACGCCGCCATCGCCCTTGCCGGCGACGGTGACATAGGAGCGGCTGCCGATCCAGCGGCGCTGGATGACGAAGGCGGCGAGCGTGAACATCAAAAGCACGATCGCCAGCACCGCGGCGCGGCCCTGGTCATGCGCGGCACCGACCACGGCGAAGAAGATGTCCGTCGACAGCACGTTGAAATTTCCGCCCAGCACCAGCGGATTGGCGAAATCGGCCATGCTCTCGATGAACGAGATCAGGAAGGCGCTGGCCAGTCCCGGCCGGATCAGCGGCCATGTGATGGTACGAAACGTGCGCCAGCGGCTGGCGCGCAAGGTCTGCGACGCCTCCTCCATGCTCGGGCTGACGCCTTGCAGCACACCGACCAGCACCAGGAATGCGATCGGCGTGAAGGCCAGCACCTGGGCGATGGTGATGCCGGCCATGCCGTAGATCCAGCGGCTGCGCGGAATGCCGAAATGTTCGGACAGCAAATTGGTGACGATGCCGGCGCGGCCGAACAGCAGGATCAGCGCCAAGCCGATGACGAAAGGCGGCGTGATGATCGGCAGGATCGACAGGCCGCGCAGCAGCCATTTGGCCGGCAGCCTGGTGCGCAGTGCGATCAGTGCCAAGGCCAGCCCAAGTGCTGTGCAGAAGAAGCCGACCAGGACCGCGATCGCCACCGTGTTCCACGCCACGCCGCAGGAACCGTCACCATGGAGGCAGCGCAGGCTCCAGATGTTGGCGCTGAAGATCTTTTCGATGAACAGCGCCGGCACGACATTGCCGTCATTGTCCTCGACTGCGGAGGCGAGGATCGACAGCAGCGGATAGGCGACGAACAGGACCAGCGAGGCGATGACGATCAGCAGCGAGCCGACGACGAAACGGTCGCCCTTGCACCAGCCGCGTGCGGCCAGCGCCTCGGCGATGAACATCAGCATCGCCACCGCATAGAGCGCAGCGCCCCAACCAAGCCCCGGCTGCATCGGTCCCGGCGTGCCGGCAAGCTGGTTGAGCCAGGCAAATCCCCAGCCCGAATGGATGATGGAAAAGCCTTCGATGGCCAGCCAGGCAAGGCCGGCCGCGCCCGCTACAGCAAGGCCGCGCAGGTTTTGGCGCGCGATGAGCCAGCTTGCCAGGGCAAGCGGCAGGATCAACGCCAGTAGCCAGAGCCGGCCGTTCAGTGACAACAGGATGGCCGGCGCGGCATCCGCCGGGCGCGCCAGCCAGTCGAGCGACAGGAAGCCGCCCTCGACCTTGTACCACGGCAGCAGCACGAAGCTCGCCCACGCCGCCATCAGCCAGGCGGTCGCACTGCGTGCCGGGGCGGAATTGACCATGGATGAGGCCGAGGCCATGCGATGCCTTTCTGTGCTGGCGATGCCGAAGGTCAGGCGTCGGCTGCCGCGTGGGCAGCCGACGACAGGACAGGCGGTCGGCTTTACGGCGCCGCGATGATGCGGCCGCGCAAGATAGACTCTGGAAACTGGCAGTTAGCCGCCGTTGCGGACCTCTTCCGTGAACTTCTTCAAGAGCCGCTTGCGTTCGGCCGACGAGCCGTATTTGGCGAAGTCGTACTCGATCAGCTTGATCTTGGTGAGATCCGGCGCTTCGGGCGGCACCGGTGTGCCGGTGTTCGACGGGATCTGGAAACTGCCGTTCGGCGCCGCCAGCTTCTGCGCATCAGGCGTCAGCGCCCAGTCGTAGAATTTCTGCGCCTCTTCGACATGCTTGGCGCCGGCAACGATGCTCATCGAGCCGATCTCGAAGCCGGTGCCTTCGCAAGGCGAAACCACCTTGACCGCCGGGTTCTGCTTGGCGGCATTGATGACGTCATGCTGGAAGGCGATGCCGACCAGCGTCTCGCCCTTGCCGACGGCGAGCGCTGGCGCGGCACCGGCCTTGGTGTATTCGGCGATGTTCTTGTTGAGCTGCTTCAGATAGTCGAACGCCTTATCCTCGCCCATCAGCTGGACGATGGTGGCGAGCATGGTCCAGGCCGTGCCTGAGGAATTCGGATCGGCCATCTCGACCTCGCCCTGGAATTCGGGCTTCACCAGATCCGCCCAGCAGGCCGGCGCGGTCAGCCCGCGCTGCTTCAGGTCGTCCTCATTGTAGCCATAGCCAAGCGCGCCGAGATAAATGCCGACGGTGCGGTTCTTGGCCCGTTCGGCTTGCTTCAGCGCCCAGTCGCGCAGGTTTGCCTGTTGTGGCGACTTGTATTCCTGGGTCAGCCCCTCTTCCGCTGCCTGGAGATGGGGGTCGCCGGTGCCGCCCCACCAGATGTCGGCCTGCGGATTGTCCTTCTCGGCCCGCAGGCGGGCGTAGATCTCGCCGGCGCTCATGCGGGTCATGTCGACGCTGACGCCGGTCTCCTTCTGGTAGGTGGTCGCCATGGCCCGGCACCAGGCCTCGTCAACGGCGCAATACATCACGAGGTTGCGATCGGCTGCATGGGCAGCATTGGACAATCCGAAGATGGCCAGCGCCGCGGTGAGTGCGAGCCAGACACCATGCCTGCGCTGCTTGCGATCAGATGGACCTGTCATTGATATTTCCTCCCTTTCTTGCTCTTGAATAACTTAGCCGTCGTCGAGTGGCACTCCGATCACCTGGGACAAGGTCGCCGCCACGCCAGGTGCGGCGGCCAGCACCGGATTGCCTTTCGCCATGCCATCGCCGTCGAGAAAACGGTTCACGCGGCCGCCGGCCTCCTCCACCAGCAGCAATCCGGCCAGACAGTCCCACGCATTGATATGAAGCTCCGCATAGGCATCCGAGCGGCCGTCGGCGACATAGGCGAGCCCAAGCGCCCCTGAGCCGGAGCGGCGCACATTGGCGCCGAGCGCCCAGACCAGGCTCACCTTGTCCAGATACTCGCGGTTGGGAATCCGCGGCGACCAGCCGAACTCGACAAAGGCACGATCGAAGGCTTGCGTGCGCGAAACATGGATCGCAGCGCCATTGCGTGTGGCGCCCTGCCCACGACGGGCGAAATAGACCTCGCCGATGGCCGGATTGGCGATGCCGCCGATCTCGCTGCGGCCGTCCTGGATGAAGGCGATCGAAATGCAGAAATGCGGAATGCCACGCATGAAATTCGCCGTGCCGTCGATTGGATCGACGACCCAGAGGCAGGCAGCGCCGGTGCTGCCGCCGCCTTCCTCGCCCAGGAACCCGTCTTCGGGAAAGGCTGCGGCAAGTATCGCGCGGATGTGCTCCTCGACCTTGCCGTCGGTTTCGGTCAGGAAATCCTGCGGACCCTTCATTGCCACCGGTTCGGCGGCGTCGAGCCTGCTATAGCCCTCCATCGCCAGCTTCCCCGCCGAGACCAGCAACTGCCGGCAGACATCGGCACGCCTGTCGAGCTCGGCCTCCGACAGCCGGGCCGCCTCCAGGTGCAGCGCCGCGCCGCTCATACAGCCGGCCCGGTCGATGACGGTCGCAAGGGCGTCTTCACAGAGATGAACAGGGTATCCTCCCACGCCGTTTTTCCTTGCACGGCTGTGCAAAACTGTTTCATCGCCGCGCAGGTGTCAAGTGGGGCAGTAGAAACAGTGTCGAACTTGCGCTATGTTGCACTGCCGTGCAAGAATTACGAGAAACAGCAGCAAGAGTGTTCGCTTGACAGTTCCAAGGGTCCGCAATGGTTTTTCCAGCGCCCAGCAGGTCGCCGACCTCGCCGGCGTCTCGCGCTCGGCCGTATCACGCACCTTCACGCCCGGCGCCAGTGTTTCGGAAGAAACCCGCGAGCGGGTGCTGCTGGCGGCCGAGCAGCTCGGCTACCACGTCAACCATCTGGCGCGCGGCCTGATGCGGGCGTCGACCGGCATCGTCTGCCTCATCGTTGCCGATGGCGACACGCCCTATCACGCGCGGCTGCAGCGGGCGCTGACCCAGCATCTGCGCGATGCCGGCAAAGTGGCGATGGTGTTCAACACCTCCGGCCCCAGCCACCATGTCGACCAGGCGCTGCGCAACACGCTGAACTACCGCGCCGACGCGACCATCGTTTTGTCCGGCTCACCGCCGCAGCTGTTGATCCGCACCTGCCTGGAAAACGGCCAGCGGCTGATCCTCATCAATCGCGACGACCGCTTCGACGGGCCGCACAACATCGGCGTCGACAACGCCGCCGCCGCCGAGGCGGCCCTGCATGCCTTTATCCGCGCCGGGTGCACCAGGCCTGCCCTGGTGACATCGGCCGCCGGCACGCCCAGCCTGCTGGCCCGCGAGACGGCTTTCATCGCCGCGGCGCAGAAGGAAGGGCTGGAGGTGATCCTGTGGCGCGAGGGCCGCACCAGCTACGCCACCGGCGCCGAAGGCGCCAGGCGCTTGTTTTCCGGACGGCAGCGGCCGGACGCGGCGTTCTGCGTCACCGACCTGATAGCGTGCGGCTTCCTGGACACGGCACGCCACGAATTCGGCATCAACGTACCGCGCGATCTCTGCGTCATCGGCTTCGACGATATCGAACAGGCCGACTGGGCTTCGTACCGGCTGACGACCTTCGCGCCGCCGATCGAGGAGATCGCCACGCAGGCCGTGCGGCTGGCGACGGGTTCGCTGGGGGAAGCCGGCGCCGGCAGCCGCCTGACCTGCCATGCACCGATGGTCTGGCGCGGCACCGTGAGACCAGGTCAAGGCTGATGCGAAGGGCGCACCGACAAGGCCGGGAGAGGCTCTGATGTCCAAGAAGAAAGCGAAGAAGACCCGCTTTGCCGCCGAACCGGTTCAGATGACGGTCGGGCCCGAGATCCGGCGGCTGATGCGCAAGTTCGGGCTGACCGAGGAAGAGGCGCTACGCATGATGCGCGAGTGCCACGCCGCCCTCGACGGCGTCGGCACCGGACATGGACAGCAAGGTTCATGATGGCGCCCGTCAGAGCGCGCGTCAGTTCAGGGATTTGCGCCGCGGCGGCGGTGCAGGGTGGCGCTGCTCGAGTGCCGCTGCCGCATCAGTGCGGCCGGTCCGGCGCAGTCTTTCGAGGTAGCCCGGCAACTCGCCAAGGCAATGGAACGGCCCACCTTCCCTGATCACCGTCACCAGCGGATCGACATCGCTGTCGCTGCGGACGGCCATCGTGCTGCGCCAGTCCTCGAGCAGCCGGCTGGCATGATCGACCACATCGGTTCGAACACCGGAGAGATCGTGCTGCTCATGCGGATCCTCGCTCAAATTGAACAGGCTGACGGGGCCGAAATCCTTGTAGCCGTCGTGATAGGTGCGCAGCATCAGCCAGTCGGCCCCGCCGAGCCGGAACCGCACGCCGCGTTGCACCGCCCACGCACCCTGGCTCAGCACCAGGAACTCGCGGCCGCCCTCCTCGTTCGCGGCGAGTGCCGGCGCGAAGGAGCGCCCATCCCACAGCGCCGGCACGCTGCCGCCAAGCCGGTCGATCAGCGTGGCGGCCCAATCGAAATGATAGTGCAGGCCGCGGTTGACCCCGCGCATGTCCTCGGCGCCGGGCCAGCGGATGACCAGCGGCACGTTGCAGGTGAATTCGTCTGCTGTCTGATGGTCGCCCCAGACATTGAGCTCGCCGAGGTTCTCGCCGTGATCGGCGCCGATGACGATGATCGTGTCATCGAACAGGCCTTGCCGCTTCAACTCCTCGACGATGAGCCCGACATGATGATCGGCGTAGAGCACGCCGGTATCGTAGCCGTCGAACCAGGCCTTGACGGTGTCCATGTCGCTGATCGGCGACGGCATGCGCCGGTATTTCGATCCGCCCGGCTCGATGTCGAAGCCCGAGGGTTCCTGTGGGCTGTGCGGGCCGTAGCCGGCATGGCTCTTCTCGAACACCGCCTTGGTCATCCAGTCGGGAAGCGGCTGGTCGGCGAAGGGGTCGCCGAAGGCGTCCGGCGCGCGATAGGGCGTGTGCGGATCCCAGACATTGACATGCAGGAACCATTTTTTTGCCGAGCCATTGCGCTTCAGCCAGTCGATCGCCAGGCCCGAGACCTCGTCGGCGTTTTCCATGCCGGCCTTGCCCGGATTGATGATCTCGTTGAAGCCGGCATACCAGTGCCAGCAGCCGTGCCGTTCGCCGAAGCTGCTGATCGTCGTGGTGTGGTAGCCGAGATCGCGCAGCGCCCGCATCCAGCCTTCTTCGTAGAAGGTGCCGGCCCAGGCCCTTTCGGCGCCTTCGCGGAACGGCTCGCAGGCGGTGCCGCCATGACCGACCACGCCGGTCCGCATTCCGTGGCGGCCGCTCCACAGCGCCGTGCGCGACGGATGGCAAGGCACATCCGAAACATAGACGTTCTCGAAGCGGATGCCGTCACCGGCAAGGCCGTCGATGACGGGAGAGGTGTTCCGGTGATAGCCGTAGCAGCCGAGATGGTCGCGCCTGAGGCTGTCGATGTCGATGTAGAGAACGTTCATGAATGGCCTCGCCGCTGCTGTGATTGTCAGAAGGCAAGCCCCGGCTCGACGCTGGGGCCTGCGGTTTAATGCATGCCGGTTTCAGGCCGAGATGTATTGATCGCCGAGATAATAGTCCTTGGGATCGAGCGAGGTCTCGAGCTTGCCGAAGGTCTTGAACAGGTCGTTCATCGTCGAGAACCAGCCGTTCACGGTGCCGTCCTTGGTCAGCTTGATGAGCTCGGCCGACGTCATGAAACGGCCATAGCCGGCCTCCGTCTTCAGCTGGTCGGCCGGAATGCCGAGCAGCTTGGAGGTGATCTCGATCGCCTTGTCCTGGTTGGCGGCGCGAAAATCCTGCGCGTCCTTGATGGCGCGCACCACGTTGCGGACGAGATCGGGATTGCCCTCGATCAGGTCGTTGCGGGCAATGAAGACGCTCGGAAAAGTGGTCTGCGGATAGAAGTCGTCGTTCTTGGCCAGTTCCACCAGATCGGGAACGCTCTTCTGGATGATGCCGACGAACGGATACCAGATGCCGGCCGCGTCGACCTGCTTGGAGGCGAAGGCCGCCACGATGGTGCTCGGGTCCATCTGCACGATGTCGAGGTCGGTCATCGCCATGCCGGCCTTGCGCAGCGCCAGCCGCAACAGCATGTCGCCCGACGTACCGGCCGCGATCGCGACCTTCTTGCCCTTGAGGGCGGCGATGGACGTGATGCCCGCCTGGGCGATCACCCGGTCCGAGAAGCCGACATCGTTGACGGCGATGATCTTGGCCTTGCCGCTTGCCGGCAGCCACAACGCGCCCGGTCCGAGATAGCCGAATTCCAGGCTGTTGGCGCCAAGCGCCTGGACCTGGATGGGGCCGTTGGTGAAGACCTTGATATTGGCATCGACGCCGTGCTTGGCATAAAAGCCTTGGTCGGCGGCGACGCCGGCAACGCTGGCGCCCCAGAAGTCGCCATTGTAGCCGATGCGCGCCGCCGTTCCCGCCGCCCCGGCACGAATGCCAGAGGCAGCGAACGCGGCAAGTGCCGCCGATGATGCGATGAGTTTACGTCTTGTCAGTGTCACCATACTCTCCTCCTGTCACTGTCACTGTTACTGGTGGTAAACGGCTTGCCAGACGCGGTTGCGAATGCTCATGAATGCCGCCGAAAGCCGGATTTCCTCGGTCCTTGGGTAAGGCAGGCCGACGTCGATGATCTCCTTCAGCCGGCCGGGCCGCGCCGCCATGACGATGACGCGGTTGGCGAGGTAGACCGCCTCGTCGACATCGTGGGTGATGAACATCACGGTGCGCCGCTCCCGGCTCCAGGTGTCGAGCAACTGGTCCTGGAGCTGCACGCGGGTCAGCGCGTCGAGCGCCCCGAAGGGTTCGTCCATCAAAAGGATGGAGGGGTCCACCGCATAGGCCCGGGCAATCGCGCAGCGCTGCTTCATGCCGCCAGACAGCGTCTTCGGCAGCGCATCGGCGAAATCGCCGAGGCCGACAAGGTCGATGAAGCGCTCGGCGATCTGCCTGCGGCGCGAAGCCCCCTCGCCCTTGATGCGCAGCCCGAACTCGACGTTCTGCCGCACGGTGAGCCAGGGAAACAGCGCATATTGCTGAAAGATCATGCCGCGCTCCGGGCCCGGCCCTTCGACCGCCTTGCCGTCGACCAGCACCGTGCCCTCGCTCGGCTTCAACAGGCCGGCCGCGATGTTGAGCGCCGTCGACTTGCCGCAGCCGGACGGACCGACGACGGTGACGAACTCGCCGTCGGCAATGTCGAGCGACAGCCGGTCGAGCGCGATGAAGGCATTGTCCTTGAGGTCGAACCGGCGCGTGACATTGTCGAAGACGATCTTTGGGACGATCTTGGGCGGCATCACACGCGCTCCTGCCAGATGGTCAGCCGGCGCTCGATCACCAAAAGGATGCGATCCATGGCGAGGCCGAGAAGGCCGATGGTGATCAGGCTGACGAAGATGGTCGGCAGGTCGTAGTAGAGCTGCGCCTGCTGCATGCGAAAACCGAGGCCGGTCTGCGCGGCGATCAGTTCGGCGGCCACCAGCGTCGCCCAGGCTGAGCCGAGGCCGATGCGCACGCCGACCAGGATGAACGGCGTCGATGCGGGAATGATGACGCGCAGGAAGATCGTCATGTCCCTGGCGCCGAGCACGCGTGCGGCGTTGATCATCGTCTTGTCGACGCTGATGACGCCCTGATAGGTGGCGACGACACTGGCCAGGAAGGACGCCAGGAAGATGACGAAGACCTTCGGCGTCTCGTCGATGCCCATCGTCACGATCGCCAGCGGAATGATGGCAAGCGGCGGGATCATGCGGAAGAACTGCAGATACGGCTCGATGAGCGAACGCGCGACCTTGTACCAGCCCATGACGAAGCCCACCGGGATCGCCAGGATGACGCCGAGGAGAAAGCCGGTCAGCACCCGCGCCAGGCTGGACATGATGTCGGTGGCGAGCTGCCCGTTGGCGATGAGATCGGCAAACCTCGAGGCGACCTCGGGTGGCGGCGGCAGGCCAACCGCACCGCCCGCCGTCAGCACCCACCAGATGGCAATGCCGGCGACGAGCCCGCAAAGATTGAGCGCAAGGCCGGCGTAATCGACGCCCGAACCTTCCGGCGGCCCGCCGCTGGAGCGTGCCGTCTTCGGCGCCTCGCTCATCGCGACACCCCCGAGTAGAAAAAATGGTCGAGCGCCGCCGCAGCAGCGCCGATGGCGCCGGCGCCGGGACCAAGGCTCGACCGCTCGATCCGCAGAACGTCGCGCATCGGCGGTAGCACGCGTGGCGGCACGCCCCGCCTTATATGATCGATGAAGCTTTCCGGCGCTTCGGCCAGATGACCGCCAAAGACGATCAGGTCGGGGTTGAGCAGGTTGGTCGCGGTGGCGATCGCCGTCGTCAGATGCCGGAGTGCGGCGTCCCACGCCTCGGGGTATTTTTCCACCGCGGCCAGCAGGTGCCTGGGATGAGGCGTGTCGACATGGGCCGCGCGGGCCAGCGCGCGTTCGGACAGAAACGTCTCCAGACAGCCCACATTGCCGCAGGCGCAGCGCTCGCCATCCTCGACCACCTGGACATGGCCGAGCTCGACGGCCCCGTAGCCGCCGGGGCGGAACGGCATGCCGTTGATCACCAGGCCGGCGCCGAGGCCGGTGCGCAGGTAGATGTAGAGCAGCGCGGTCGTGTCGCGCCCGATGCCGTAGCGCGATTCCGCCAGCGCCATCGCGCTGACATTGTGCTCGACCACCACCGGCATGCGGAGCGCCGTTTCGAGCTCGTCGGCGAACGGCACATCCTTCCAGTCATAGTTGACCGACTGCAGGTTGCGGCGCCGCTTGGTGTCCACCGGTCCCGGCACGCCGAGCCCCAGGCCGATGAGACGCGAACGATCGACGCCGGTTTTCTTGATCAATTGCTCGACGATCCGTACGACCATGCCGATCACCGCGGCGGGTTCGCTGGTGGCGGTGTCGAAATGCTGCGAAGCCATGGCTTTCGAGGCGGCCCTGAGGTCGGTGATCGTGGCATGGATGGTTCCGGCGCCGATGTGCACGCCAACCACGGACAGGGCGTCGGGCACCAGCGCGACGCCGATCGCCGGCCGGCCGACGGGCGCATCGCCGGCAGTGGCCTGGTTGAGCTCGACCACGGTGCCCTCCCTCAGGAGATGGGCCGTCAGATGGGTAAGCGCGGTGGGCGACAGCGAGGTGCGCCGCGCCAGTTTGGCGCGCGACTGCGGACCGTCGTCGCGCAGGATTCGCAGGATCGCTCCGTGATGCGCGCCCATTCCTTCCTCCCTATTATTTTCTAATGTTAATAAATTAATTATGCCTGTCAAGCACGGGAAAGCACGGCTTCGCGACTGGCGTGGATGCAATTGGGTTCCGCCCTTCCCTGCCGCTGGAATTAGGCGGCATGGATGCGGAGGGGAGCTGCAGGCTGGGGCAAGGGCCGGTATGAGGTCGAAAATCAACCAAGCGGTTACGGCCATCCGTTCCGCTTGGTTTCCCGGACTAGCCGGCGGCGGCAGCCGAGCGCTTGAAGACGATGGTGACCCTCGTGCCCTCGCCGGCGCTCGAATTGACGTCGAATTCCGCCTTGGCATTCTCGGTCAGCGAACGGGCGATCAGCGCGCCGAGCTTGCCGCTCTTGGGCCAGGTCTCGCCCTCCGGCAGACCGATGCCGTCATCGGCGATCACGATGCGGCAGCCATCGCCGTCAACGATGCTATGCAGCGTGATCGTGCCGCCGTCGCGCCCCTGGAAGGCATGTTTGAGCGCATTGGTCAAAAGTTCATTCACCACCAGCCCGGTCGGCATGGCGACATTGATCGACACCGGATAGGTATCGACCCTCATATCGAGGCGGATGCCCTCGACGGCGTGCGAGTTCATCACCGCCGACGCGATCTGGCTGAGATAGACGCCAAGATCGACCTCATCCTTGTCATCGTCCCCCGACAGCGTCTGGTAGAGGATCGCCAGCGCGTCGACGCGCCCCGCCAGCCTCTCGAAACGCTTCTGGTCCGGCTCGGCCGCGTTGCGCGTCTCCATCCGGATCAGCGCGGTGATCATCTGCAGATTGTTCTTCACCCGGTGCTGCAGTTCGCGCAACAGCGTGTCTTTCTCGCGGATGCGCTCCTCGATCGATCGCGCATCCTCCGTTTCGCCGTGGGCCGAGACGTCGACCAGCGCCACCAGCCGGAAGCAGACCTTGCCATTGTCGTCCTCGATGACATTGGAATAGACGTCAACGATCGCCGGTTGGTCTTCCGTCCGCTCCAGCCGGAACGTGCCGACGAAATCGGTCTCCTCGACCACGGCCTCGAACAGCGCCCGGTCCTTTTGCCGGTGCAGACCGGTGCCGGAAAGAGCCGCCCAGTGCTTCTGGGCGAGCGTCGCCGCCTTGAGGCCGGACAGTCTCTCGAATTCCGGGTTGGCATAGACGACACGCTCCTTCGAACCCAGGTCCGAGACCGCAATGGCGATCGGCACCTGATCGAGGAACTTCTTGAACTGCTCGCTCTCCAGCGCGCTGGCAAGGTCCGGCGTTTCGAGCAACTGCCCGACCGCTTCGGCCTTCTGTGTATCGGATGTCATCTGTGGCGCCTGTACTATGCGTGGACGTCATCAATATCAGCCAAGCGACGCGCCCGCCATCACCAAAGCTGGAGGCGGCATTTTCACGCGCCGCATCGGCGATGAGCGACGTGTGGCGCAGCCGCCTCGAAGCAAGCAACCGAGGCCTTGGGAGCGCCTCACGAGGCCGGCTTCGACGCCAGCCGAGGCCCCGTCTTGACGTCGACGATCTCCGGCTTGGCGCTGTCGACCGTGCCATCCCAGCCGCCGCCGAGCGCCTTGTTGAGGGCGATGTAGTTGGTCGCCAGCAAGACGCGGCTTTGCAGCAGCGTGTCCTCGGCCGAATAGAGCGAGCGCTGGGCGTCGAGCACATCGAGGAGGCTTGTCTCACCGGCCTTGTAGAGCGTGCCTTCAAGGCGCGCGGCATCGCCATAGGATTTCGCCGAAGAGGCGAGCTTGCCGATCCTGATACGCTCCTGCGACAACAGCACGAGCGCGTTCTCCACATCCTCGAGCGCCGTCAGCACCGAAGAACGGTAGGCGATGAAATATTGATCGCGCTGCGCCTTGGCGACCTCGACGGCCGCCTGCAACTGGCCGGCATTGAACACCGGCACGCTGAGCGTCGGCCCGAACGACCAGCCGATCGACGAATTCTTGCCGAGGTCGCCGAGCTTCAGCGCCGCCGTGCTGATGTCTCCGGTCAGGCTGACCGAGGGATAGCGGGCCGCCTCGGCCTGGCCGATCTTGGCGGTGTATTGCGCGTATTGCCGTTCCGCCATGCGCACATCGGGCCGCGACAAAAGGATGTCGGCGGGAATGCCGGTCGGGATCGGCAGGCGCGGCGTCGGGATCGGCGCGCTGCGCTTCAGCCGATCACTGAGTGCGGCCGGCGGGCGGCCGGTCAGCACCGAGAGACGATGCACGGCCTCGGCATAGCTTGCTTCCAGTGTCGGCACGGCGGCTTCGGTGCTCGCCGCCTGCCCCATCGCCTTGGCGACGTCGGCGGCGGTTGCCGTGCCCGCCACTGCCATCGTGCGGGTGAGTTCGGCGGTCTGCCTTTGCGACGCGGCAGAGCGCCGGGCGAGCGCGATGCGGGCCTGATAGCCGCGCGCCTGCGCATAATAGGATGCCACATCGCCAACCAGCGTCAGAAGCGTCGAGCGCAGCTCCTCCTGCGAGGCGTCCAGCCCATAACGTGCGGCCTCGACACCCCTGCGGTTGGCGCCGAACAGGTCGAGTTCCCAACTGGCGTCGAAGCCGGCCTGGTACTCGCTGTAGGTGGTGCTTGAGCCGGACGTGGTTGCGGACGATTTGTTGCGGGTAGCCGAGCCGGAGCCGTCCACCGAGGGCAGCAAGGTGCCGGCGCTCTGGCGATAGCTGGCACGCGCCTCGCGGATCTTGGCCTTGGCGGTGGCGACATCGAGATTGCCGACCACCGCTTCATCGATCAGTGTGTTCAATTGCGGATCGCGCAGCCTCTGCCACCATTTCGACAGTTGCGCGGGCTGGGCCGGCTTTGTCGGCTTCTGGCCGCTCCAGCTCGCCGGCATCGCCAGCATGGGTGCCTGATAATCCGGACCGACGACGCATCCTGCCAGCAGGATAGCGGTAAGCATAGGCACAATGAGCCGCCTCGCGGCCACCGAGCCACGTTGAAAACCTGTCATGGAAAGAACCCTTATTGCTGGTTGGCCGTCACCGGCGTCTCGCCCGTATCTTGTTTTGCCACCTTGCCCTTGAAGATGCGCCGCACCGTGACGAACAGCAGCGGCACCAGGAACACGCCGATCACGGTCGCCGCGATCATGCCGCCCATGACGCCGATGCCGACGGAGTTCTGCGCGCCGGAGCCCGCACCGCTGGCAATCGCCAGCGGCAACACGCCGAGGATAAAGGCCAGCGACGTCATCAGGATGGGTCGCAGTCGTTGTCGCGCCGCCTCCAGTGTCGCCTCGACGAGCCCCATTCCGGCGGTCTGCCGCTCGATGGCGAACTCGACGATGAGGATGGCGTTCTTGGCGGCGAGACCGATCGTGGTCAAAAGGCCGACCTTGAAATAGACGTCGTTGGACTGGCCGAACAGGCTCGCCGCCAGCAGCGCGCCGAAGATGCCGATCGGCACCGAGAGCATGACCGCGAACGGGATCGACCAGCTCTCATAAAGTGCTGCCAGGCACAGGAACACGACCAGCGCCGAGATCGCATAGAGCGACAGCGCCTGATTGCCGGAAAGCCGCTCCTGGTGCGACAGGCCGGTCCATTCGTGCGAATATCCGGCTGGCAGCTGCGCGACGAGCTTGTCGATCTCGTCCATGGCGGCACCCGAACTGACGCCCGTGGCCGCCGCGCCCTGGATTTCGACCGCCGCCGAACCATTGTAGCGCTCCAGCCTGGGCGAGCCGAATGTCCAGTGGCTGGAGGCGAAGGCCGAGAACGGCACCATGGCGCCGCTGGCATTGCGGACCTGCCATTTCTCCAGGTCTTCCGGCTGCATACGGAAGTTCGGGTCCGACTGCAGATAGACCGGCTTCACCCGCCCACGGTCGATGAAATCGTTGACGTAGTCGCTGCCCCAGGCGGTCGACAGCGTGTTGTTGATGTCGGCCAGGCTGACGCCCAGCGCGCTGGCCTTTTCCTGGTCGATATCGACCGAGAATTGCGGCTGGTCCTCCTGGCCATTGGGGCGGGTGTTGGCGAGCACCTTGCTCTGCCCGGCAAGGGCCAGAAGCTGGTTGCGCGTCTGGATCAGGGCGTCATGGCCGGCGCCGTTGACGTCCTGCAGGTAGAAGTCGAAGCCATTGGTGTTTCCGAAGCCCTGGATGGCGGGAGGCGCAAGCGCGAAGACCTGCGCATCCCTGATCTTCGAAAACGCTCCCATGGCGCGGCCGGCGATCGCCTGTGCGGCGGAAGCCGGTGATTTCCGCAGGTCGAAATCCTTCAGCCGCACGAAAGCGATGCCGACATTCTGTCCGGCACCGCCGAAACCGAAGCCGGAAGCGGTGAACACCCCGTCTACGACATCCTTCTCGTCCTTCAGATAGTGGTCGGTCACTTCTGCCAGCACGCGCTCGGTGCGGTCCTGCGTCGCGCCGACCGGCAGCTGCACGCTGGTGATAAGGATGCCCTGGTCCTCTTCCGGCAGAAACGAACTCGGCAGCCGGGCAAACATCCAGCCCACGGCAACGACGATGGCGAGGAACACGACAAGGAAGCGCCAGGACCGGTTGATGATGCCCTGCGAGCCATCGCGATAGGCAAGCGTGCCACGATCGAAGACCCGGTTGAACCAGCCGAACGGACCGGTCTGCGTCGCATGGTCCTTGGGCGGCCGCAGGATGGTCGCGCACAGTGCCGGCGTCAGCACGAGTGCTACCAGCACCGACAGCACCATCGCCGACACGATGGTCACCGAGAATTGCCGGTAGATGATGCCGGTCGAGCCGCCGAAGAAAGCCATCGGCACGAACACGGCCGAAAGCACGGTGGCGATGCCGATCAGCGCGCCGGTGATCTCGTGCATCGACTTGCGCGTCGCCTCCTTCGGCGACAGGCCCTCCTCCTGCATCACGCGTTCGACATTCTCGACGACGACGATGGCGTCGTCGACCAACAGGCCGATGGCGAGCACCATGGCGAACATGGTCAGCGTGTTGACCGAATAGCCGAACAAAGACAGCACGCCGAACGTGCCGAGCAGCACCACCGGCACGGCGATTGTCGGGATGATGGTGGCCCGCAAATTCTGCAGGAAGATGAACATCACCAGGAACACCAGCACGATCGCCTCGGCCAGCGTCTTGACCACCTCCTCGATCGACAGCCGCACGAAGGGCGAAGTGTCGTAGGGATAGACGACCTCGACGCCTTGCGGAAAGGTCGAGCTCAGCCGGGCGATCGTCGAGCGCACCGCCTCGGCGGTGTTGATAGCGTTGGCGCCGGTCGCCAGGTTGACGGCCACGCCGGCCGCCGGCTTGCCATTGTAGTTGGCCTGCGTCGTATAGCTTTCGGCGCCGAGTTCGACGGTAGCAACGTCGTTGAGGCGAACCAGCGACCCGTCCGTCTGGCTCTTCAGGATGATGTTGCGGAACTGTTCAGCGGTCTGCAGCCGGCTCTTGGCCGTCACAGTGGCGTTGAGCTGCTGACCCTTGCGCGCCGGCAGGCCGCCGAGCTGACCGGCCGAAACCTGCGTGTTCTGCGCCTCGATCGCCGAGGCAACGTCACTCGGCATCAGGGCATATTTGGCGAGCTTGTCGGGGTCGAGCCAGATGCGCATGGCATAGCCGGAACCGAACAGCTGCGTCGAGCCAACGCCCTCGACGCGCTTCAGCGTGTCGTTGACGGTGGCGTCGACATAGTCGGCGAGATCGGTCGAGTTCATCTTGCCGTCGGTCGAGACGAAGCCGATGACCATCAGGAAGCCGGTCGAGGATTTGGAGACAGTGATGCCGTTGCTCTGCACCACCTGCGGCAGCTGCGACTGCACCAGCTGCAGCTTGTTTTGCGTCTGCACCTGGGCGGTGTCGGGATCGGCTGATGTGGTGAAGGTCAGCGTGATCGAGGCCGAACCGGTCGAGGTCGACGTCGCCGTCATGTAGTCGAGATTGTCGATGCCGGTCATGCCTTGCTCGATGACCTTGGTCACCGAATTCTCCACCGTCGATGCGTCGGCGCCCGGATAGGTGGCGCTGATGTTGACCGTGGTCGGCGCGATCTGCGGATATTGCGAGATCGGCAGCGAGGTGAGCGCCAAGAGGCCGCCCAGCATGATCACGATGGCGATCACCCAGGCGAAGATCGGCCGGTTGATGAAGAATACGGACATCGCTCAGTTCCCGGTCGCGGCGGCAGCCGCTGGTTTGGCGGCGTTGGACGCGGCTGGCGCGGCCGAAGCGCCCTGCCCGCGGTCCTTGACCTCGCCGGTCGTCTCGTCGATCGTCACTTCGACGCCGGTTGCGTCGCCGCCGGGGCGCACGAGCTGCATGCCCTCGACGATGACGCGGTCGCCGTCGCCGACCCCTGAATCCACCAGCCAGTTGTTGCCGACGCTGTTGCGGACAGTGAGCACCCGCGTCTCGACCTTGCCCTGCGCATTGATGACCATGGCCGTCGCCTCACCCTTGGTGTTGCGGCTGACGCCGCGCTGCGGCACCAGGAAACTGTTCTGGGCAACGCCCTCCTCGACCAGCGCCCGCACATACATGCCGGGCAAAAGCAGGCGGTCGGGATTGGGGAACTCGGCCCTGAGCGCGAAGGTGCCGGTGGTCTGGTCGACATTGGCGCCGGCGAATTCCATCTTGCCGGTCTGCGTGTAGATGGTGCCGTTCTCGAGCTTCAGCTTGACGCTGACATTGGGGCCGCTGAACTTCAGCCGCCCTTCCGAGATGGCCTGGCGCAGATTGAGCAGATTGGTGCTCGACTGCGTGACATCGACGTTGATCGGATCGAGCGCACGGATGGTGGTCAGCACCGTGTCCTGGTTGGCGGTCACCAGCGCGCCGGGCGTCAGCGTGGATTTGTCGATGCGGCCGGCGATCGGCGCCGTGATCGAGGTGCGGTCGAGGCTGATGCGCGCTGTTTCAGCGCTGGCCTTGGCCGAGGCGACATCGGCTTGCGCCTGCGCCAGCGTGGCGGCGGCATCGTCATAATCCTGTTTGGAAACAACGTTCTGCTTCAACAGGCCAGCATAACGGTCGAACTTCGCCTGCGCGGTAGGCACCGCCGCTTCGGCCTTCTGCTGTGCGGCGACCGCGCTGTCATAGGACGCCTTGTAGCTTGCCGGATCGATGAGGTAGAGCGGCTGTCCCGCCGCCACCTCGCTGCCCTCCTTGAAAAGGCGCTGCTGGATGATGCCGTTCACCTGCGGGCGCACCTCGGCAATCAGCGAGGCCGCCGTGCGCCCCGACAGTTCGGCGGTGATCGCCACCGACTGCGGATGCAAGGTGACGACGCCGACTTCCGGCTTGCCGGCCGCGCCCATGCCGGCGGGAGCGCTGCTCTCCTGCGAGCAGGCGGCCAGCAGAACGGTGGCGGCAAACAGTCCCGCCCAGGGTGCGAGACGGCGTGCCGGCAGGGAAGACGGACTAGACTGGATAGACATGGCCTGGATGATCTTTCGCTTGAGTTGCGGTCGCCGTCTGGCTGTCGGGATCGGATCGTTCGACCAGGAGCCGGCCGAGATGCCGGCCAAGGAAGCGCTGGATGTCGTCCATGAAAGTATAGATCACCGGAACATAGACGAGGCTGAGTACTGTCGAGGAAATAAGGCCGCCGATCACGGCGATCGCCATCGGCGCGCGGGTCTCGGCGTCGGCGCCGATGCCGAGCGCGATCGGCAGCATGCCCGCGCCCATGGCGATCGATGTCATGACAATCGGCCGTGCCCGCTTGCGGGCGGCATCGAGCAATGCCTCGAAGCGGCTCATGTCGCGCTCCTTCTCTGCGACCAGAGCGTACTCGACAAGCAGGATCGAGTTCTTGGCCGCGATGCCCATCAGCATCAATATCCCGATCAACGGCGATATGCCAAGCGCCTTGCCGGTGACCAGCATGAAGCCGAGCGCACCGCCGACCGAAAGCGGCAGCGCGACGAGGATGGTGACCGGCTGCACGAAGCTGCGGAAAAGCAGAACCAGCGTCAGGTACATCAAGAGGATGCCGGCCGCGATCGCGGTGGCGAAGCCCGAGAACAGTTCCTGCATGCGCGCGGCGTCGCCGCGCGCCAGTTCGCGGACGCCCGCCGGCAGGTTTCGCATCGCCGGCAAGGCGCGTATGGCAGTCGTCGCCTCGCCGAGCGTCAGGCCGGAAAGGTCCGCCTCGACGGTGGCGCTGCGGCTGCGCTCCACCCGTGTGATGCTGTTCGGCCCGGCATTGAAGCCGATATCGGCGACGGCGCCGAGCGGCACGGTGCCCTTGCTGCCTCTCAGCGGCAGCAGCGCCAGTCTCGACGGATCGGCGATGGCGCCGTCGGGCAAGGTCACGACGATGGCCACCTGGCGGTCGCCGAGATTGAACTTGGCCAGGCTGGTGTCGGTATCGCCGATGGTGGCGATCTTCACCGTCGCCGCGATCTCGGTCGGCGTGACACCGAGTTCGGCCGCCCTGGCGCTGTCGGGGCGCACGATCAGTTCCGGCTTGGTCGTCGCCGCCGTCGAGGTCGGGTTGATGAGGCCGGGCACCGACTTCATCCCGTCGATCAGCGCATCGCTCGCCTTCCGCAACGCCTCGCCATCGTCGCCGACCAGCGTGATCGCCACCTTGGCGCCGGCAAAGCCGTCGGCGCCGAACTGGATGCGCGCGCCGGGAATGTCGTTGAGTTTTGGCGATGCCTCGGCCTCGAACTGCTGCTGGCTCACGGCGCGCTCGCCGCGCGGCTTCAGATTGACGGTGACGTTGGCGGTGCGCACCTCGGCTGATGTCGAACCCCGGTTCGGCCCGCCGCCCGAGGCCGCGGCGGTGCCGATGGTGGCGAAGATGCTGTCGACCGCCGGCTCGCCCTTCAGGCGGCTGGTGATCTGCTGCACGACTGCGGTCGTCTGCTCGATCGTCGATCCCGGCTGCAACTCGACGGAGATCATCGAGCGGCCGCGATCGGTCGCCGCCATGAATTCGGTCGGCAGTTTGGTCGCCAGCACCAGCGAGCCGGCGAAGAAGGCGATGCCGGCGAAAAGCGTGATCCAGCGGTGATGGAGCGCCTTGCGCAGCAGCCACAGATAGGTCGGCACCCAGGCCGGCATGTCGTCCTCGCTATGACCGCCGGCGCGCACCAGATAGGCGCCCATCAGCGGCGTGAGCATGCGCGCCACCAGCAGCGAGAACAGCACCGACACGCAGACCGCGACGGCGAAGGAGAAGAAGAATTTTCCCGGAATGCCGGGCATGAAGGCGACCGGCAGGAACACGGCAACGATGGTCGCCGTGGTCGCCACCACGGCAAGGCCGATCTCATCGGCTGCCTCGATCGCCGCTTGGTAGGCGCTGGCGCCGGTCTGGCGCATATGGCGCACGATGTTCTCGATCTCGACAATGGCGTCGTCGACGAGGATGCCGACCACCAGCGACAGCGCCAGCAAGGTGATGTTGTTGAGCGAGATGTCGAACGCCGCCATCACCGCGAAAGTCGGGATCAGCGACAATGGCATGGCGACTGCCGACACCAGCGTCGCCCTGATGTCGCGCAGGAACAGCCAGACGACACCGATGGCGAGCAGCGCGCCGAGCCAGAGCGCTTCGAACGCGGCATCGTAGCTTTCCTGCACGAAACCGGAGGACGAAGTGACCTCGGTGAACTTTGCCGCGTCGGTCTTCGACGCAATCCCGGCGATCGCGGCGCGCGCGGCCTTGACCACGTCGATCTCGCTCGACCCGACCGACCGGTAGACGTTGAAGGCAACGACCTGCCTGCCGTCGAGATAGGCGGCCTGACGCGGCTTTTCCCAGCTGTCGACCACCGTGCCGAGATCGGCGAGCTTGACGTCGCCGACGCCCGACAGCGCGATGCGTGTATCGGCCAGCGCCTCGACGCTTGCAGCACTTGCCAGCGTGCGCACCGATTGCTCCTGGCCGCCGACTGTCGCGCGGCCGCCCGGCTGGTTGACGTTGTTGGAGGCGAGCGTCTGGCTGACGTCGCCAGCACTGATGCCGAGCGCGGCGAGCCGGTCCGGGTCGAGCTCGACGCGGATGACCCGATCGACACCACCGGAACGGGTGATCTTGGAGACGCCATCGACGCCGAGCAGCGCCTTGGCGACGTCATTGTCGATGTACCAGCTCAGCGCGTCCGGCGACATTGCGGGGGCCTCGACGACATAGGTCAGCACCGAATTGCCTGATGCGCTGACCTTGGCCACAACAGGAGTCTGGGCTGCGGCCGGCAGGCTGGACTGCACCTCGGACACAGCGTTGCGGACGTCGTTGGTGGCCGTCTCGGGATCGGTACCCAGCGTGAACTCGACCATGGTGACGGAGGATCCCTCGCTGATCGTGGTCGAGACGTCGTCGACGCCTTCGAGCGTCGCCACCGCGTTCTCGACCACGCGGGCGACCTGCACCTCCATTTCGCTCGGTGCGGCGCCCGGCTGCGAGACCGTGACGGTGACCGTCGGCAGGTCGATGTCGGGCATGTTGTTGGTGCGCAGCTGGGTGAAGCCGTAGAGGCCGGCGATGGTCAGCGACAGGAACAGCACGATGGTCGGCACCGGGTTGCGGATCGACCAGGACGAGATGGCGTTCATCGCGCCGTCTCCGTCGCACCCGCTTCGGCCCCATTGGCCGTTTCGGCATTGGCAACCCGCACGAGATTGCCGTCGCCGAGGAAGCCGGCGCCGGCAATGACGACGCTGTCACCTTCCGACAGCCCGCTTTCGATGGCGACCCGGCCGTTCTGGCGCGCCCCGACCGTTACCTGCCGCGCCCCGGCCTTGCCGGCGTCGACCACGAAGACCATGGGCTTGCCGTCCTGCCAGACAAGAGCGGTTTCAGCGACGCTCAACCGCTGCGCGGCGGCGGACGCGATCGAGACGCGGGCGAACATGCCGGGCCGCAGCCCCGAGCCCTCGCCGAGCGCGACATAGACGGTGGCAAGCCGCGTCGTCGAACTCACCGTCTGCGCGATCGAGGACACGCTGCCGGAAAAGGTCCGGCCCGAAGCGTCGACGACGTTTGCCGCCTGCCCGACCGAAACCGCCGGAAGCTGCTTTTCGGGCACAAGGGCGCCGACTTCCAGCCTGCCGTCGCGTATGATCTTCATCAATTCGGTGCCGGCCTGGACGATCGAACCGGCCACCGCCGGCCGGCTGGAGACGATGCCGTCGAAGGGCGCACGGATGGTTGCCTGTTCGAGTTCGGCCTGCAGCCTGTCGGCGGCGGCCTTGGCCTGCTCGACCTGTGCCCGGCCGGTCTTGACGGCGGTCGCCTTTTCCTCGGCGGTCTCGGTGCTGATCGCCTTGCTTGCCAGCAGCCTGTCGGCGCGGCCGGCGGCGGAGATCGCCGTGTCCAGTGTCGCCTGGGCCTGGTCGACCGCGGCTTTCTGCTCCGCCAGTTGTGCCTTGAGCACCGAGGCGTCGAGCCGCGCGACGACGTCGCCGGCCCGCACATGGTCACCTTCGGCAACCAGCACCTCGGTCAATTTCAGGCCCGATGCCTCGGCGCCGATGGTCGCTTCCTGCCAGGCGGCAACGGTGCCGGTGGCGCTGATCGACGAGGCGATCGGCTCGGAGCGCACCTTTTCGACCGAAACCGTCAGGCTGGCCGCAGGCGACGGCGCCACGGCCTGCGCGGCGGGCTCGACTGTCGCGCGGCCATAGGCGCTCAGCGCCGCCATCGCGACCAGGACGATCAGCACGCCGGCCAGGACAAGATAGGTCTTACGCGATCTGGCGGTCATGATTTGCGTGGTTGCCATGATCTGAGTGACTGCTTGGTGGAAGCGACAGCCGCCAGGCGGCGAAGCTCAGGCGGATCGCGCCCTTCAGCGTGTCGGCCGGCAAGGACAGCGGAAGACCGCGTCCGGCATGGCCGAGCGACAATCTCGGGCTGGCGGATGCGAGGAGCCGCAGCATGATCATGGCTTCCCACATTGTCGTGCTTCCATTGTATGATTTGAACTGGGCATGATTTGAATACGAGGGATGGCGGAGATACGCCCGCCATCCCTGAAGAGACCGGCCGGCCCGAGAACGGGTTGGGTACCGGGCCGGCCGGCGCAGCCGGTCAGGGTTATCAGCCGTTCCCGGGCTGGGGCGGCCGACTGCCATCGTTGGGCAGGCCTCTGGGGCCGGCTGCATCATCCGGCGGACCGCCCCAGGGACCGGGGGGTGGTCCGTGGGGACGTTCCGCCGAAGCGAGGATTTCGAGCTGTTCGGGCGTCAGCTTGGCGCGCAGTGCCGCGATCGCGTCCTTCAGTTTGCCGGCCGAAACGGCACGGGCGGTGACGTCATCGGCCAGCTTTTCCTGGAAGGCGAAGGGATCGGGCTTGCCACCCGGGTCTGCCGCGTCAGGGCCTTTTGCTTTCGGCCCGCCGGGACCATGGTCGGGCCGTGACGGCGAAAGCACCGCCTGCAGCGCGCTGGTGTAGTCGCGCCAGGCGTCGAGCTGTTCGCTGCGGATGCCGACGCGGGTCTCGAGCGCGGCCAGCCGGGCGGCCAGCATGAACTCCGGCGGCGGACCCATGCGGCGGGGCCCAAAGCCTTCGGGTCCAGAACCTTGCGGGCCAAAACCCTGTGGGCCAAAGCTCTGCGGACCATGCCGCATCGGTCCATGCGGGCCCGGTCCAGCCATCGGGCCATGGTCTGGCCCATCCTGCATCGCCATGGCCGGTGGCGGCTCGCCGGGGGCAGCACCCGGGTCGGGCTGTGCCGCCAGCGCGGGGTGAATTGCGGCGACGGAAAACAGGCCGAGCGCAAGAAGTCTGCTACGCATGACGGTGTTCCTTTCTCTCATGCTTCGGACAAATGAGAGGATAGGAAGCGTGTTTGTCTGCTTCGCGTCGGCATGTTGCCGAAGGTTTCCGCAAAAGGGCAATTTGTTTCCGAATGTTTCCACCGACCTGCCAGAAACGTTCGGTTGCAATTTTCCATGCCGCTTGGGCGCGGCTCTCCCTATAATCGCGACCAAGGCAAGGGCACGATTGATGCAGTCACAACCCCATATCCTCGTCGTCGACGACGACCGCGAGATCAGGACGCTTCTCCAGCGCTATCTCGACAGCCAGGGCTTTCGCGTCACCGCGGCGGCGGACCGGCGCGAGTGCGAGCAGCGGCTCGGCACGGGCCAGTTCGACCTGATCGTGCTCGACGTCATGCTGCCGGACGGCTCCGGGCTCGATATCTGCCGGAGCCTGCGCGACCGCAAGCCGCACATCCCGGTCATCCTGCTGACGGCGCTGAAGGAAGACGTCGACCGCATCATCGGACTGGAGCTTGGCGCCGACGACTATCTCGGCAAACCGTTCAACCCGCGCGAACTCATCGCCCGCATCCGCGCGGTGCTCAGGCGCTCGACGCCCGAGGAGGCGCCGGCGCCGGCGCGCGCCCGCATCTACCGCTTTGCCAGCTACAGGCTGGAGCCGGACACCCGCAAGGTGACGGACGCGCAAGGCGTCGCCGTCGATCTGACCGGCGCCGAGTTCGACCTGTTGCAGGTGTTTCTCGACCGTCCCGGCCGGCTTCTGTCGCGCGACCAGCTGCTTGATCTGACGCAAGGCCGCGAACGCGATCCGCTCGAACGCTCGGTCGATGTGCTGGTGAGCCGGCTGCGCCGCAAATTCAGCGATACCGGCGACGGGCCGCTGTTCAAGACGGTGCGCAATGGCGGCTACCAGCTCACCGCGCGCGTCGACACAGTGGAGAGCCACGCGTGAACTCGCTGCGCCGCCGCCTCATCCTGCTGCTGGTCGCCTCGATCGTCGGCGTCGTCGGCCTGGCGACGGCCGCCGTCATCAGCGTGCGCGGCGGCGGGCCGCCTCCGGAACTGACCGTGCCCTGGATTGCCCAGCAGATGGAGCTGGTGATGCGGCTGCTGCCCGGCCCGATCCCGGACGTCCTGCAAGTGCAATTCGCCGACCACCCGGCGGGCGGCAAGGTGGCTCGCCCGGAAACCGCGATGCTCAACGACATATTGCGCCGCCGGGGCTTCGACGTCCTGGCCGTCGTCAGCGACAAGGCGAATGAACCCGGCCAGCTTGCATCGGTGCGCCTGCCCGACCATCGCTGGGCGATCATGGAGGTCCCCCACATCGATCCGCCAAGGCGCGAATGGCTGATTCTGGCCGGCTGGATCTCGCTGATCGTCGCCGGCGCCACGGCGGTGTCGGTCTATTTCACCTCGGTGCTGATCCGGCCGCTCGAGATGCTGGAGGCCGCCGTCTCCAAGATCGGTTCGGATGGCGTGCTGGCGGCGGTGCCGGAAGTGGGTTCGGCCGAGGTCAAGGCCACCGCGCAGGCGCTGAACCAGCTCTCGTCGCGGCTGAAGGTGGCCATGGAAAGCCGCATGCGGCTGGTCGCCGCCGCCGGCCATGATCTGCGCACGCCGATGACGCGCATGCGGCTGCGCGCCGAATTCCTCGACGACGAGCGCGACAAATGGCTTCACGACCTCGACGAGCTCGACCGCATCGCCGACAGCGCCATTCGGCTGGTCCGCGAAGAGGTGAACCAGGACGCCGTCGAACCGGTGGATCTCGAAAAGACCGTGCGCGACATCGAAGCCGAGATGGTGTCGCTCGGCCATCCCGTCTCCATCGGGCACCTGGACAAGGTTTGCGTGCGGGCCGGCGCACTCGGCCTGCGCCGGGCGCTCCGCAACCTGATCGTCAACGCTGCCACCCATGGCAAGGCGTGCAGCATCGACCTTGCCGTGGCCGACAATCGCGCCGTGCTGACCATATCAGACCATGGGCCGGGCATTCCGACGGAGCTGCTGAACAAGGCGTTCGAGCCCTTCTTCCGCGTCGACCCTGGCCGCCTGCAATCCATTCCCGGCGCTGGCCTGGGCCTCGCCATCGCCAAGGAAATCATCGAGCGCTACGGCGGGACGGTGACGCTGCAGAACCGGCGGGGCGGCGGGCTGGAGCAGACGGTGGTGTTCGAGGCGGTTGCCTGATGTCGACGCAAGGAACCAGATGACACCGGGGTCGCCGAAACGGCGTTATGGGCTTGACGAATTCATGGAAGCGGAGCGAAGCGACGTCGCGGAAACGCTGGAACGACGACGTGAGCTACGTCGCCGCGCGGAGGTTCCTGCGGATGCGCCGCCTGCCCGTTGCCCGTGCCTTCTCCGCCACCACGCCGGCAATCTCGACCACGCCGCTCTCGCGCGATCTGCCGTTGGTGGCCTTGTGCAGCCGCTCGTAGGGCAGCAATTCCTTGACCCGGGCATTGAGTGACTCGATTTCGGCCCTGAGGTCTTCGCATTCCTGCCTCTGGACATCGAGCTGTATCTGTTCCGATGCCTGTTGCAGCGTCAGCTGTGAAAGATCGGCGTTCAACCTGGAAAGGCTCATCTTGTCGTTTTCGTTCTCATGCGTGAGAGCGGACAATCTTTCGTCGGCGATTTTCTTTTCGGCCAGCGTGTCGTTCAATTCGCTCTTGAGCCTGGCGATTTCGCTGGCGGCCTCGCTGTTCTCGTTCGAGGCCTGCTCCAGTCGCGATTGCAGGTCCTCGATCTCCGAACGCAACCCGCGCATTTCCGCCTGACTGCGAGCCAGCTCGGCTTCCCTGTCGCTCTCCATCATGCGGGTCGCTTCGGTTGTTTCCGACAACTTCGCCTGCGCGGCCTCGAGCGCCTTCTGCAGTCGCATCTCCTCTTTCTCGCTCTTGCCCAGCGCGGCCAGCAGTTCCGCAAGCCGCGCTGCTTCGCTGGCATGGATCGTCGAGAGCTCGTCGAGCCTGTGGCGCGCCTGGGATTCCCGCTTCAGCGCCTTGTCGAGCTCGATCGACAGGCTGACATGCTTTTCGCGCAGCATCTTGCTCTCGCGCAAGCGCCTGTTGGCCTCGACCGTCCTGGCGGTCAGCCGCTTGGCGATGTCGCCGAACTCCGCGTCGCGTTTTGCGCTCGCATTGGCTGTCTCCACAAGCTCCAGCCTGACCGCGGCAAGCGCTGCGCGAAGCGCCTCCCTGTCCTGAACCAGGCTTGTCTCGCGCTGCTGCAGCGCTTCGAAAGCGCCCTCACGCTCGCGCAGCTTTCTCACCGCGTCGTGCAGCTTTTCCGACAGCGTTCTCTGTTCCGCGCCGAGGCCCGCATTGGCAAGCTCGAACTCGTTGGCGCGAAGAATGTCGTTGTGCAGGATGTTGAGGAATTCGCGCGTCAAATGGTGTGAGGTCGCGATCTCCGACAGCTTGCCGTTGATCTCGTCCAGATAATCCCTGGCGTCGTGGAAGAGCCCTTCGAAGGCACTCAACGCAGCCAGCCGGGTCTGGGTATGGGGGGTCAGCCGTGGCGCGTTTTCGGGACTGCCCGTATCGGCATCATCCGTATTGTCCGCGCCATCCGAATTTGCCGCATTCGCCTCGGGCGGCGCGTCGTCCGGTCCTGCCGCCTGATCCGAGGCATCCGCGACAGTGTCGCTCTCTGGCGGCGCCTGGCCCTCGGCGCCGAGATCCGAATCCAGCGCATCGGCCAGATCGATCTGCAGTTCCTGGAATGCTTTGTCTACGTCTTCAGCCCGCTTGATCAAGCCCTTGAAGTTCATGTCCGAACTCCTTTTACGCCTACCCCAACTCGGTACTTAACGAATTACTAACATGACCTTACATCCGCTGACCGCACAGGGGAAGCCCCCGTTGGCGGCAAGGTAAATTTGGGACATTTGGGGGTTGGATGCCGCGAGCGACGCGACGTGAGGGTTCGGCGCTGGCCTTGCAGAACCTGGGTTCCTCGCCCCACGGAGTGGGGGAGAGGAACCCAAATCTTGCTAGTCACCCCGCCATCGCCAGCGGCACGGCGCTCTTGTTGGGGATCTGGATGTCGATCTCCAGCGTCGACATGGTCTCGCCGCGGTCCATCGAGACCTGCAGGTAATCCTGGTCGATCTGCACATGCTTGGCGATGACGGCCATGATCTCCTCGCGCAGGATGGAGACGAGGTCGGGCTGGCTGCGGTTGCGGCGCTCATAGGCGAGCAGCACTTGCAGCCGCTCGCGCGCCACCGGCGCGCTGGAGCGCCGCTTGAAGATGTCGAGCAGGCTCATGCCGCCCTCCTTCCCAAAAGACGATCGAGGAAACCCTTGCGTTCGAACGGCACGACGACCGGCAGGTCCTCGCCCTCGAGCCGCCTGGCGGCGTCGAGATAGGCGCGGGCAGCGGCGTTGAGCGGCTCCGACAGCGTCACCGGCGAGCCGAGATTGGAGGCGCGCAGCACATCCTGGCTCTCGGGGATGATGCCGAGCAGCGGCACCGACAGGATTTCCAGCACGTCGTCGATGGACAGCATTTCGCCACGCGACGCACGGGCAGCATCGTAACGGGTGACCAGCACATGCTTGGCGATGTGCTCGCCCTGTTCGGCCTTCATGGTGCGGGCGTCGAGCAGGCCGATAATGCGATCGGAATCGCGCACGGACGACACTTCCGGATTGGTGACGATGACCGCCTCGTCGGCAAAGCGCATGGCGAGCTGCGCGCCGCGCTCGATGCCGGCCGGGCTGTCGCAGAACACGTAGTCGAACACCGAGCGCAGCTTGTCGATGACTTCGCCGACGCCCTCCTCGGTCAGCGCATCCTTGTCGCGCGTCTGCGAGGCCGGCAGCAGGAACAGCGTCTCGACCCGCTTGTCGCGGATCAGCGCCTGCGAGAGTTTCGCCGAGCCCTGGATGACGTTGACGAGGTCGAACACCACGCGGCGTTCGGCGCCCATGATCAGGTCGAGGTTGCGCAGGCCGACGTCAAAATCGACTAAGGCCACCTTCTTGCCGGTCTTGGCGACCGCGGCCCCAAGGGCCGCCGTCGAGGTCGTCTTGCCGACGCCCCCCTTGCCCGAGGTGACCACCACTACCTTGCCCATTGAAAAGCCTCCGTTGTTGTTCATTTGTTTTGTTGCCGGGCGGCCCGGCCGCCCAATATCGTGTTCTTGACGGCCCTCGGCCGCCCCAATGTCGAAATCAGCTCAGCGTCGAAACCCGCAGGCTCTCGCCGTCGAGAAACGCCTGCACCGGCTTGCCGCGCGAAACACCTTCCATCTCCTCGGCCGTCACGTACCAGCCGTCGACCGCCAGAAGCTCAGCCTCGTTCTTGCGGCAGAAGATGCGCGCGCCCTTGTTGCCCAGCGCACCCGCCGAAGCGCGCCCGCGCAGCGTGCCATAGACATGGATCGAGCCCGCCGCGATGATCTCCGAACCGGACGCGACCGAGCCCAGCACGATGACATCGCCATGCGGATGCACGATCGCCTGGCCGGAGCGGATCGGCGCCTTGATCATCAGCGTGCCGGAAGCTTCAACCTGCGGCTCGCTATCGCCCGCCTTGCTTGCGTCAGCCTTGCCGCCGCCGGCTTTATCCGCGCTGCCCGCGTCCGCGCGCGCATTCCCGCGATCTTCAAGCGCCCTGCCCTCGGCCTTGTCGAAACCCTCCGCCCGCGCCTTGCGGGGCAGCAACCCATCCGTCGTCGCCTCCTTGGCGCCGACCAGCACCGGCGGCAGGTTGGGCTCGAGTGCGGTGTGGCCGTCGAGCTCGATGGCATAGATGCGGATGCCGCGATGGCCAAGCACATCGACCAGCGATTCGATCGCGGCGACATCGGGCTTCAAGGTGTTGAGATCAAGCACCACCGGCCGGCCGGCAAAATAGCCCGGCGAGTTGCCGATCCAGTGATCCAGCCCCTCCAGCCAGGCCGCCAAGGGATCTTCCGGAGTCAATGTGAAAGCGACGAAAGAGCGGGCGCGAAAACGAATGGATTTGGCCTCGAGGGGAGCGGAAAAAGTCACGGGCTGCGAATCCTTACTGATAGGTAAACGCTAGCGAGGGAATGGTTAACGAATGGTTAACGGGGTGGGGGAGCTTGGCTACTGTGCCGAGAACTAGAAGGTCGGCCAAAAGCCAGTTGGGCCGCTACCCGGCGACGCACTGGATGTCTTATAGGGGCGAGAGCGGACTGTCCGCAATTTATGCGATCTCAGCGGATCGCTGTCGTTCTGCGGAAGACCCCATTTCGGTCGGACAACTGATTCGTTTTTTATTAAGGCGAGCATTGCATTGTCCAAGCGTTGTTGGCGCGTGCCCCTGTACGGCCAGTCGAAGGTAGTTCACCGCCCAGGTCTAATAATATGTTCCAACAGCTGCGCAGTCGAGGAGGCTTGGTTTACCGTCCTCTGATCAGTTAACAAACCCAAGTTTTTCAATCTTATTTCGGTCGCCCGCTTTGAGACCTCAAAGTATGACGATAATTCTTGAAGCAATTGACCGTAGGGAATAAAGTTGCACGCCTGGTCATCAACGAATATGTAGCCATGCCCTCGATCTCGGATGTCAAATTTTTTCCGAGCTAGACCAACCGCAGCATGGAATATTTTATTAGGCAAAATAATACTGGAAGAGAAGTAATTGGCTTGTAATTCGAGACGCTCAAAATCAAAATCTCCACCACCAGCCTCCCTACTAATAAATAAATCCCGTTCAACAATTGTCTCTGAACGTAGATACTTGTCATGCCTTAAACAAAAATGACCTATCTCATGCCCCAGCGTAAAACGTTCTCGGCCCTTGTTCGCATGAGAATTGATTTGGATCGATTTACGATCAAAATTTGCCGAACCGAGTATCGGTGTTCCGTCCTCATGCTCAACAAAATTTTCGCTGAACTGAAGGTCTAAGCATAGAACCGAGCAAACCTTCGTGAGGTCGACTGGGCCAAGCTTGTAACCCACCTTCTCCAATATCTCATCGGCCGATTTTTCTATGTGTTCAGCGGGGAGATAGGGCACAGATACTCTGGTCTTTTCATCCTCACTTTCAACATTGAAGGCTGGTCCTAATTCAAGGCCGCGAAGAAAATCATTGAGGGTGCCGAAGAACCTTCCGTCATGAAAGGCTGAGAATTTTAGAGCCTTGACAGGACGTTCGCTTTGAAAAATTTGTGATTTTACGAAGCGGTTCTCTAAGCAATAACGGACTCTGCGGTCGGCTACGACTTCGAGTCCGGCCTGGTCATATTTCACGATCCCCATGGATCTGCTGCGGGCAACGCTCTCTGCACCCGATTGCAAACGTGAAGATACGACTAACACACCTTTGGCTGCATGCCTGAATATCCGCGCCAGCTTGTCCGAAAAATCAGTTACGCACGTCTCTGGGATGGTGTTTTCATAGTTTTTGCATTCAAAAACAACATAAGAAAACGGTTTGTTCCTGCCTTTCTGATAAATCTCTATCACAATATCGAATTGAACATCAGCCATTCTTTCATTGCAATGATACCCTTTCTTATAAAATACCTTGCAACTTTCTGGTGGATAGAGTCCATATACGAGCTCGCCTTTGATTTTTTGTTCGACGAGATATTCATAAAACCTGGCCTCTAGATCATCACCTTTTTCCGCTGTATTCACGAGAGGTCCTCAAATTAGACAAGTGTTATGATCCAATTTTTCCTGCTACTTTGATACTCCTAATTTGGTGGCGCCTTGCGTGGCACGCCGCTGCGCTGGCGATTTAAAAAAGTTGAGATGCGGTGTCGGATCCGCAGGCGGTCAACCGTCTTAAAGCAGGCGCCATTCGCTGGTCTCGACAACCAAAGGAATAGTCGATGAGCAAGAAGATTTTCGTGAGCCTGCCGGTGACCGATGTGAAGGCATCCATGGCGTTCTATGAATCTCTCGGGTTCAAGAACAATCCCAGGTTTACCAGTGAGACGGCTGCGGGAATGGTGTGGAGTGAAGACATCAACTTCATGCTGCTCAGCCGTGAAAAATGGCAGACCATGACTACGCGTCCCATCCCGCCATCAACGTCCAGCGAGGTCATGCTGGCGCTGTCGCTGGACAGCCGGGAGGCGGTCGACGCGATGGCCGCCGCGGCTGCCGCAAACGGTGGCACCGCCGACATCAATCCAATCGAAGATCATGGGCTCATGTATACCCGCGACCTCGCTGATCCCGATGGCCATGCCGTGGGCGCGATGTGGATGGACATTTCCGCAATGCCTTCTGGCGACGAGGCGGACTGACATAATTACTCCATCGGAGCAGGGTTGTCGTGTTAGGATCGCCGGTCGGCATCCCTCGGCGCAACACGGCTGCAAGCGCCAGTTCGCAAGGATGCTGCCGGGCTGGCGCCGGCAAGATTTTCTTGTCGCGGATTTCGAAGGAGCAAGGGGGACGTCGATGAACGCAAGCGACCGATTTTTCCGCAGCCTTATGGCGGCTGGTCTGTTTGCCGGTGTCTTCCGGGTGGATGCCGCCCTGGCGCAGGACGCGGGGTGCAGGCTGGAGCCGGTGGCCGGTACGGCCCGGCAGATCCTGAAATGTCGCAAGGGCCTCACCATCATTGTGGAAGAGGGCGCTCGTTTTAGACTGGAGGACGGCGATCGAAACGGCAAGGCCGATGCGGTGAGGTTGCGGCGCAAGGCGCTGCTGCTCGATGCTCCGGCCGGCTCGGTCCCGGGTGGCTTCGCGGTCGTCACCCCGCAGGCGATCGCCGCGGTGCGCGGCACCAAATGGGCGGTCGACACTGGCGAGGGCAAGACGTCTGTCTTCGTCCTCAGGGGTCGCGTCGCCGTGCACAGGTCGGCGTCCGATGCCGGTGTGGTGCTGGCGCCGGGCGAAGGCGTCGACGTCGAGCCCGGAACGGCACCACTGACCGTCAAGCGCTGGCCCGCCAAGCGCGTTTCCGGGTTGCTGGCCCGTTTCGGCCTGTGAGCCGCGGTGAGCAGGCGGGCGCTTCCGACGCTGATCGCGCTCATCCTGGCAGGTCTTTGGGGCGCCGGCCTGGGCTTCGCGCACTGGCGCGGTCATCTGTGGTTTCTCGATCGCGTCGAAGCAACGATGACCGACCTTCGAACGCTCGTTCGAGGAACGGCAAAGCCACCAGAGCTGATCACCATTGTCGCCATAGACGATGAAGCGGTGCGCCACGAGGGCACATATCCCCTCAGCCGCACCACGCTTGCCCGGCTTGTCGATACGATAGCTGGCCTTGGACCAAAAGCCATTGCGCTCGACCTGCTGCTGGTCGACCCCGGGGCAAAAGACAACGACGAGGCGCTCGCGCGTTCGCTGAGCGGGGGCAGAAGCGTCATCGCTGCCGCGGCCGTCTACCCCGCGGGTGAACAATGGACGATGGCCGAGGGCGAAGGGCCCCTCGCCCGCGTGCCGAATGCCGAGCGGTTCCTGTGGCCCCTGAAAGCGTTCTCGGATGCCGCCGCTGTCGGCGTCGTCAACGTGGTCACCGACAAGACGGGAACGCCTCGCTTCGTGCCGTTGCTGTTTCGGGCGGGAGACCATCTGGAAGCGTCTTTCTCCTTGCGTGTCGCCACCATGGCGGCGGGTGAGGATCCGGAAATCGCACCCGATCATCTATCCCTAAGCGGACGGCCGATCCGGACGGACATTGGTCACATCCTGCCTCTGACATTCTACGGCCCTCGCGGCACGATCCGCACGATCAGCGCGGCGGCCGTGCTGGAGGGCCAACTCGATCCCGGCATCATCCGGGATAGAATTGTCGTGATCGGAGCGACCGCGACCGGCACCGGCGATGTCTTCCCGACACCGTTCGATCCCATACTCCCGGGCGTCGAAGTCATGTCGACGGCGATTGCCCATCTGATGACCGGCGACGCAACAGTGCGGGACCAGAATGTCCGGCTTGCGGATGCCGGCTTTGCAACGGTGCTGCCCATGATTCTCGTGGGGCTGTTGGCATGGCGGCGAAACGCCAGCGGCCTCGCGGCGATCGCCGGCGTGGTCTTGATCTGGTTCGTGGTCAACATGACCGCTTTCTCGCACCACATCTGGCTGAGCGCCGCGTTGCCGATGGCCGCCGCCGTTCCGCCTTCTATCTTGTTTGGAGCCGCGCAGCTTTGGCTGGGCAGGAGCCGGGCCCAATTTTTCGCAACGCAGAGCCAATTGCTTCAACGCGTTGAAGCCTCGGGCATGGGGGAGTGGCTCGCCAAGCATGGCGACTTCCTCTCGGACCCCGTCCGGGGAGACGCCGCCATCCTGTTCATCGACCTGTCCGGCTTCACCGGACTGAGTGAATCCTTGGGGCCGGTCGCCACACGCGAACTCCTGAACAATTTTCATGCGTTGGTCGACGAAGAAGTGACGCGCTGCGGTGGCGTCGTCACGAGTTTCATGGGTGACGGAGCCATGATCCTGTTCGGTCTGCCGGAACCAGCGCCGAATGACGCGTCCAATGCCGCCCGCTGTTGCGTGGGGCTCTCCAGCCGCACCAACGATTGGCTCGCCTCGTTGCCTGTATCGACCGCATCCCGGCTCGGCTTCAAGATCGGAGCCCACCACGGAACAATCGTGGCCTCCCGGCTCGGCGGCGAAGGCCGTCAGCACATCGCGGCCATCGGTGACACAGTCAACGTTGCCAGTCGCTTGATGGAGATCGCGGCCGACCAGAATGCCGACGTCGCGGTGAGTGACAAAATGCTCGATGTCGCCGGCCGCGACTGCGCGTTGTTCAAATCCGGCACAATGAGAGGACCTGTGGAAACACAGATCCGTGGACGATCCGGCGCGCTCGCGATCTGGTTTTGGCAGAGTGCACGGACGCCGCGGCAGATCAGGCCCTGACCAAGGCCGGCCTGTGCGATCTGAGCAGCAATGATCCCGGCGCGACAGGAGATCGCTCTGGAATGCCACAAAATTGTCATGTCCCGTCCAAGTTGTGGACATGTCCCTTTCAAAAGCGCACTCTTGGATTGCGAAACGCAGCTAGAGTTTCGCCCAACGCTTCACATGCTTGAGGTGCGTCGGTGATTGTCTGACCTACCCGGATACTTCCGGATGGGCAGGACTTTTATTGTCGCCTATCCGTGATCAGGCTACGGCCTAACGCACGTTGCAGCCTGTTCCGGATCAACTGGGAGGTATCAACATGCATAGCTTTCAACGCAGGGAATTTCTTGTTCAAGGAAGTGCTGCTCTTGTCGCGATCACTGCTCTCTCGCGTCGCGCTTACGCTTTTCCAACACAGGCGGGCGAGGAAGTTGTTCCGTGGCTGGATCAGCCGACCGAAAACCCCAATCCGGAAGGTATCAAGACGCAGCTTGTCTGGGAGGATCTGGATAGCTGGATAACGCCAAACGACAAGTTCTTCAGCATCTCGCATTTCAATCGGCCGACGATCGACGAGAAGACATGGTCCATGGGGATCGAGGGCCTGGTCAAGAAGCCCCTGAAGCTGACGCTCGCCGACATCAAGGCGCGACCGCGCCAGGAGGTGGTTTTTACGGTGGAATGCTCGGGCAACCACGGTTTTCCCTTCTTCACCGGCGGCATCGGCAATGCCAAATGGGCAGGGACGCCGCTGGCGCCGATCCTCGAGGAAGCCGGCGTTCTGAAAGAGGGCATCGAGGTCGTCTTTTTCGGTACTGACGAAAGCGAGGTCGCAATACGCGACGTGAAGATGAAGCAGAATTTCGCGCGCAGCATGTCGCTCGCCGACGCGATGAATCCCAATAATCTTCTCTGTTATGAAATGAACGGCGCCGCCTTGCCGGCGGCCAACGGTTCCCCGCTGCGGCTCATTGCTCCGGGCTGGTACGGGATCGCCAACGTCAAGTGGCTGAAGCGCATCGAGGTTCGCGACACAAGGTTCATGAGCCTTTTGATGGCCCGCGACTATGTCACCATCCGGGAGGAAGACCACAATGGCGAGACCGTATGGGCAGAGACCTCGGTGGGCCGGGCGCTGCTGAAGTCGGCGCCCGCGAAGGTTACCCGGAAAGGCTCGGACTACGCCATCGTCGGGGCAGCCTGGGGGGCACCGATCGACCGGGTCGAAGTGCAGATCGATAAAGCGCCCTGGGCGCCGGCGACCATTGACCATAGTGAGGAGGCCGAACACGCCTGGAAAATCTGGTCCCTGCCCTGGGCAAACCCCTCGCCGGGAGAACACACGGTGACCTCGCGCGCGGTCAGCACCACGGGACAGGTCCAACCGGCAATGGACGATCCCTTGATCGCCAGGAAGCACACATACTGGGAGAGCAATGGCCAGGTCACGCGGCGCGTCAAGATCGCTTGAGGAGAGCCGGGAAGCCTGCGGGAGGCCAGCGCAGTGGCGAAAATTGTCATGCCAACGCGGCAACGCGGCATGACAATTCGGTCAGCGGTGCATCGTGCTCACGCCGCGAGTTGGACCGCGCGGGCGGCCAGGTGCTGCTGTTCGGTACCTGACGTGACCTCGCGAGGACGGTTGAAAGGTGTGCCAACCATGCCTCCTCAATGCCGCTTGAAATACTGCACCTCGCGCTCATGCTTCTCCGCCGCCTCGCGGGTATCGAACGTGCCCAGGTTGCGCCGCTTGCCGGTCTTTTCGTCCTTCTTGCGCGAATAGAGGCGGTATTTTCCACCTTTCAGTTTTCGGATCATTTCGCTTGTCCCTCATCAGTGCTTCGCCGCCTTTTGGTCTTGAGGGTGCGCGCGGCTTGTTCGACGGCGGCGCGGTCGCTGCCCAGCCTGTCGATCAGCGCCTGCGCCTCGTCGCCCGATATGCCGGTGCGCACCGCCAGCGCCTCGACCTCCAGCACGTCGGAGCTGGCGATCTCGCCGGTTTCAGGCAGTGCATCGCCTGCCGTCAGCGGCAGCGCCGCCTCCCGGTCGATCTCGGCCTCGGCCTGGTGCCAGTGCCGCTCCGGGTCGCCGTGAAGGCCTCCCTCGCGTTGCCAGATCTCGTAGGCGCGCTGCTGGATTTTCTCGTGCCGTTCGTCGCCCATGATCATTCCTCCGGTTGCGTCAGGGAAGAACGCCGCGCCGATCCGAACGATCCAAAAAATTTGCGTGATCGTTGGCCGGCGTCGGGTCGCTGGCGGTCAGGATAACGCAAGGCGCCGGGCAGAGCCCGGGCGAGATGATCCAGGCGGCGGTCCGCCGCCTGGATGCCGGCCGTGGCGGCCGGCTTTGGTGTCAGCGGCCCCAGATGCCCTGGCCATAGCCCGGTGCAGGCATGCCGGAGGTCGCATTGCCCTCCACCGCGCTGTCGGTAGCGCTCTTGGTGACGCTCATGTCGACCGCGCCGCCGGACACCATCGAATGGGTGTTCGGATAGCTGCCGGCGGCAGGGACGAAGTCCGAGCCAAAGTGGTCGCTGCCGGCAAAAGCCATGCCGGAGGCAAACAGGAACGCGGCAATGCTGAGAATGATCTTCTTCATTTCAAGTCTCCATCTTTTGAAAGTTGACATCGGCCTCGACGCGCCGCCCGCATCGCGTTCATGAGGCTGTCTTTTGCTCTTCGGGCGAAACCGGCCAGCCGCGATCCCCAAGGGATCCGCGGCGGCAGGTTGTCAGCGCACGACCGTCCTGGTTCGTTGCTGCGCTGTTGGGGCGTCTTATAGGGGCGTGGTGTTTGTGCCGGCGTGGGAACCGGCGTGGTAGCAACCATTGCAAGAGTGGAATTTTGCGTTGAATTCGGCCGGAAAGCGCGGCGAATGCCGGCCGCGAGGGTCAGCGCGCGCCTTGAACCCGCAACCCCACATCCACAGAGAGGGCGGCAGCGTTCCCTCCCCCGCAAGGGCCAACAAGGGGAGAGCAGCGCAAGAATCCGGGTTAGCGGGCCCCGGCGCGTTGGTTGACGAAGCATGGAACGCAAAAACCCGCCGGTGCGGGCGGGTCACTGGCGCGGATCAGCACCATGGACGGACATGTAGCATGGCTGACCGCACAGCGTCAAGAATAAATTCCTATCGAAAGCCACCCGCCGGACTGGCCGTCGTCGGGCCTGACCTGAGTTCGCAGCCCTCAGGCGCGTGCCAGCAACAGCGCCCAGACACACTTCAGAAACAATATTCAACAGTTCGGAAAAACTGGCGAAAAGATCGGATGGCATAAGCCTCCCGCAACGGCCGGGAGAATGGCCGCGCCGGGCGTCGCCCGGCCAGGACGGGAAAGCATGGAAATGGATCACGGTCTCGATATCGCCGGACTGGACATGGACGCGGTGAGACCGGAGCCCGAAGCCGGCCTGGCAAGCCTCGATGCGCTGGTAAGAACGGCCCCCGCGACAGCCGCGCGCGGGCAAATCCTGACGGGCGCCGACTTTGCCCGACAAGGGCTGCCCGGCGAGCGGCTCGATACGGTGTTCGAACAGCTTGCGCAGACTTTTGCCGCCTTGCCGGCGGTGATCTCCGACGGGCGCGTCTGGACCTATCGGGAGCTGGACAGCCGTGCCAACCAGTTCGCCCGCCTGCTGGTCAAGCGCGGCGTGCGGCCGGGCGACCGCGTCGGGCTCATCCTCGACCGTTCGGCGGAGACCTATGTCGCGCTGCTCGCGGTGATGAAGGCGGGCGCTGCCTTCGTGCCGCTCGCCACCGCGTTTCCGCAGGAGCGCATGACGCTCATCATCGAGGACGCCGGCGTGAGCCTGATCGTCACCATCGCCGCCTATGCCTCACGCGCCGGTCAACTGCCGGTTCCGCATCTGCTGATCGACAGCGCGGCCACCGAGATCTCCAGACAGTCCGGCGCGCCGCTGAAGCCGCATGCCAGGACTTCGGACGACACCTGCTACATCCTCTACACCTCGGGCACGACAGGCAAGCCCAAGGGCGTGGTCATCTGGCACCAGAGCTTCGTCAACTTCATCCGCGTCGCCGCCGCCTCCTACGGCTACCGGCCGGGCGATCGTGTCTATCAGGGCATGACCATCGCCTTCGACTTTTCCTCCGAAGAGATCTGGGTGCCGTTCGTCGCCGGCGCGACGGTCGTGCCGGCGCCGGGCCAGATGCCCTTGGTGGGCGAGGAACTGGCTGACTTCCTGCGCCAACACGACATCACCTGCATGGCCTGCAGCCCGACGCTGCTGTCTTCGATGACATCTGATGTCCCCAGCCTGCGGACGCTTCTGGTCGGCGGCGAGGCCTGCCCGCACAATCTGGTGGTGCGCTGGTCGAAGCCGGGGCGTCGGATCCTCAACACCTATGGCCCCACCGAGGCGACCGTCACCGCAACCATGGGCGCGCTGACGCCGGACAGCCCGGTCACCATCGGCGCGCCGCTGCCCACCTACTCGATCGTCATCCTCGACGCTTCGCTGCCGCAGCTTGCCGAGCCGGGCGAACTGGGCGAGATCGGCATTGCCGGGATCGGGCTCGCGGTCGGCTATCTCAACAGGCCGGACCTGACCGAACAGAAATTCATCGCCGATTTCGTCGGCCTGCCCAACAACCCGTCGAAGCGCATCTACCGCACGGGCGACCTTGGCCGGATCAACGACAGTGGCGAGATCGAATATGCCGGGCGCATCGACACCCAGGTGAAGATCCGCGGCTACCGCATCGAACTCGGTGAGATCGAGGCAGTGCTGCTCGACCAGCCCGAGATCGCGCAGGCCGCCGTCACCACCTGGGAGATCGAGCCCGGCCGCGTCGAACTCGTCGCCTATTATGCGCCAAAGGCCGGCCAGCCGGCGATTTCCCGCGCCGATCTCGCCCAGACGATGAAGCGGCGCCTGCCCGACTACATGGTGCCCTCCTATCTGGAGGAACTGCCTGCCATCCCGATGACGGTTTCCAACAAGGTGGACCTGCGCCAGCTGCCGAAACCGACAGGCATCCGGCTTTCGGCCGACCGCGCCATGGTGCCGCCCGGCAATGACGACGAGCGTTTCCTGGCCGAAGCGCTGGCGACCGTGCTGAAATTCGACGCGGTGTCGGTCGAGGACAATTTCTTCGACGATCTCGGCGCCAACTCGCTGCTGATGGCGCATTTCTGCGCGCGCGTGCGCACCAGGAAGGAATGGGCGACGGCGTCGATGCGCGACATCTACCTGCATCCGACCGTGGCGCGCCTGGCGCGGCATCTGGGCGTGGCGGACGAGATGACCATGGCCACCAATGAGCCTGTCCTCACCCGCCGGGCATCGAACTTTGCCTATTGGACCTGCGGCGCCGCACAGCTCATGTTCTACGGGCTCTACAGCTATGTCGCCCTGTGGGCGATCAATGACGGCCTTAACTGGATGTATGACGCGCTCGACGATCCGCTGCAGCTGTACCTGCGCTGCGTGGGGCTTTCGGCCGCCGTGTTCTTCGGCATGTCGGGCTTTGCCGTCATCGTCAAATGGCTGCTCATCGGCCGCTGGAAGGCCGAGGCGTTTCCCATCTGGGGCGTGCGCTACTTCCGCTTCTGGGTGGTCAAGACATTGATCCGCACCGCACCCGTCGTGCTGTTTCGCGGCAGCCCGCTCTACAGCTTCTACCTACAGCTTCTGGGCACCAAGCTCGGCAAGAACGCCGTCATCGAATCGAAATCCGTGCCCGTCTGCACGGATCTCATTTCCATCGGCGCCAACACCATCCTGCGCAAGGAATCGATGATCCTCGGCTTCCGGGCGCAGTCCGGCTATATCCACACCGGGCCGCTGACCATCGGCCGCGATGCCTTCGTCGGTGTGGGCTCCACGCTCGACATCGACACCAGGATCGGCGACGGCGCCCAGCTCGGCCATTCGTCCTCGCTGCATCGCGGGCAAAGCATCCCGGACGGCGAACGCTGGCATGGATCGCCGGCCGTGCCGACCACGGCGGACTATTGCAAGGTGCGCAATGTCGATCCTTCCAACATCCGGCGCTTCCTCTTCGAGGCGGTCCAGCTGATCGGCCTGTTTGCCATCGTCACCCCCTTGCCGCTTTTGTTCCACAGCTATTGGGAGAATGTCGGCGACGACTATCAGGAGACGATCGGCATCGTCGCGATCGGCACCACGGTCACGCTGTTCGGCTACATCGCCGTGGCCTTCCTGGCGGCGACGCTGGTACCGCGCCTGACAAACCTGATCCTGAAGCCGGGCCGCACCTACACGCTCTATGGCTTCCGCTACTGGTTGCAGACCGTCGCCGAATTCACCAGCAATTCCCGCGTGCTCGGCCTCCTGTTCGGCGACAGTTCGGCCATCGTGTATTATATCAGGGCCATCGGCTGGAACCTCAACAAGGTGGTGCAGACCGGTTCCAATTTCGGCTCCAACCAGCAGCACGAAAACCCGCTTCTGTGCGAGATCGGCAGCGAGACCATGGTGTCGGACGGGCTTTTCATGATCAACATGCACAAGTCCGCCTCCGCATTCCGGCTCGAGCCGACGCGCATCGGCGAGCGCAACTATCTCGGCAACAACATCTACTATCCGCCGGATGGACGCACCGGCGACAACGTCCTGCTCGGCACCAAGGTGATGATCCCCATCGACGGGCCGCTGCGCGAGAATGTCGGGCTTCTCGGCTCGCCTGCCTTTGAAATCCCGCGCATGGTGAACCGCGACAAGGAACTCATCGCTGGCGTCGACGAAGCCGACCGACGCCAGCGCATCCCGCACAAGAACCTGCACAATCTGGTGACGATCCTTCTGTTCGTGGCAACGCAATGGGTCATGCTGTTCGCCACGCTGGCAATCTGGGACCGGGCGCTGAACTACTATACCGAATGGGCGGAGGTCGCGCTGTTCGTCGCCGTGCTCCTGACCTCGGCGATCACCATTCCGTTCTACATCCTGGTCGAGCGGGCAAGCCTTGGCTTTGGCCGGCTGAAGCCGCAGATGACGACGATCTACGACGTCGCGTTCTGGCGCCACGAACGCCACTGGAAGCTCGCGGATTCGCCGATCGTGCGCCTGTTCGCCGGCACGCCGTTCCGGCCGATGATCCTGCGCCTGCTGGGCGTCAAGGTCGGCAGCCGTGTCTATGACGGCGGCAGCAACCTCACCGAACGCTCCCTGGTCGAGATCGGCGATGATGTCACCCTCAACGAGGGCTGCGTCATCCAGGCCCATTCGCTGGAAGAAGGCGCCTTCAAGTCCGACTTCATCCGCATCGGCAAGGGCTGCACGCTTGGACCTTCAGCCTTTGTCCACTACGGCGTGGTGATGGGCGAAGGCTCGGTGGTCGATGTCGACTCCTTCGTCATGAAGGGCGAAGAGCTGGAGCCCAACTCCATATGGCGCGGCAACCCGGCCAAGTTGCATCGCTTCGTCGAGCCGATCACGGACGATGGCTCCCCAACGTCGGCTTGAAGAAGGCATCGACTTGAAGACCGCGGACATCCGTCTCGTTGCCGTGACCGAGGCCAACCGACCCCTGGTCGCGGCCCTGGAGCTTGCTCCGGAGCAGATGGATTTCGTCGCTAGCAACGCGGACTCGCTGGAAGAAGCCGAAACCGACGAAGACGCGCGGCCGCGCGTCGTCATGGCCGGGACCCGTGTCGTCGGGTTCCTGATGTACGATGCGTCGGAGCGCGAGGCGCTGGTCTACCGCTTCATGATCGACCGTGCCCAGCAGGGCAAAGGCTATGGCAAGGCCGCGTTGCGCGCCCTGCTCGGCGAGATCGGCAATCTCGCCCATGTGCGCTCGGTTTCGATCTGCTACGAGCCCGAGAATGAGGCCGCACGCCACCTCTATCGCGCCGCCGGCTTCGTGGAACAAGGGATCGACGAGGACGGAGAAATGATCGCCGTCCTGCCGGTGGGCGACCGTTGACGCCGCCCGCCGCGAATTCATCGGGGGAAACAGCCCTGCTGCAAGCCATGGCTGCGCTCGCGCCGAGCGGTGTCCGGATCGGATGCCGCCTGATCCGCGAAGGCGATGAAGCCCATCTGCTGCCCGAAGAGGCGCATTCCATCCCCGCGCGCCAGCCGGCCATGCGGCGAGCCAGCGGCGCGGCCCGGTGGATCGCGCACCGGCTGCTGGCGGAACTTGGCGTCGACGACTTCGCCCTCCTGCGCACGCCATCCGGCGCACCCGCCTGGCCCCAAGGGATAACCGGTTCGCTCGCTCATGACGACGACATGGCCGTGGCGGCGGTTGCGCCCGTTGGCCATTTCAGCTCGCTGGGTATCGACGTCGAGCCCGCGCAGCCTCTGCCGGACGACATCTTCGCGCTCGTTGCAACGCCCGCTGACCGGACGGACGCAGCCGACAGCCATCTTGCCGGCCGCATCCTCTTTGCCGCCAAGGAAGCGGTCTACAAGGCCGTCTATCCGCTGGATCGCGAGGTGCTGGGCTATGAGGACATCACCGTCGATCTCAACGCGGACCACGCGACGACGAAGACAGGCCGCAAGGTCAGCCTCGCGTACTGCGTTACCCCGCGTGTGGTCGTGCTGGCGTTTGTCGAGAGTGATGCGCGGTAGCGTTATTCGCCAACGATCTCCGTATACTCCCGCACCGCCCCATCCAGCCCGCGCAGCCGCCAGCTCTCCCCCTCCCGTCCCTCGACATAGCAGGGTCCGATCGGCACCTTGCCGCCGCCTTCCGGCAGGTCGAGCACATAGACCGGGTTGCAGATGCCCGACAGCCGCGCCCGCAGCGCGCCGGCCAGCGCCTGACCCTGCGCGATCGTCGTGCGCCTGTGCGCCATGCCGCGCGCGAGGTCGCCATGATGGAGGTAATAGGGTTTGACGCCGAGCCGGTACATCAGCTCGCGGCAAAGCTCCTCCAGCACCTCGACCGTGTCGTTGACGCCCTTGAGCAGAACGCTCTGGTTGAGCAGCACGAAGCCGGCATGGCGCAGCGCGCGGCAGGCTATCTCGGTCGCGGGTGTGATCTCCCGCGCGTGGTTGAAATGGGTGACGACCGTGACCATCAACCGGCCCTGCAAGGCCGCGACCAGCCCCGGCGTGATGCGCGACGGCAGTACAACGGGCACGCGGGTGTGGATGCGCAGCAGCCGCACATGCGGAATCGCTTCGATGCGCGCGAAGATTTCGGCCAGCGCCTTGTCGGGCAGCGAGAGCGGGTCGCCGCCGGTCAGAATCACCTCGCGGATGTCGGGGTGGCCGGCGATATAGGCCAGCGCCGGCTCCAGCGCCTCGCGCGTATAACCCCTGCCGATCGCGGTCAGCGATTCCTTGCGGAAGCAGAACCGGCAATAGACCGCGCATTGATAGGTCGGGAACAGCAGCACCCGGTCGGCATGGCGATGCGTCAATCGCGGCACCGGGCTGAAGTCATGGTCGGCGATCGGATCGTCGAGCTCGCCCTCCGTTTCCTCAAGTTCTTGCGGCGACGGGATGACCTGCGCCCGGATCGGGTCGGCGGGGTCGTTCCAGTCGATCAGGTCGAGATAGGCTTTGGGAACGCGCACCTTGTGGTTCGCGGCAGCACCTTGAGCCGCCGCGCGTTCGGCAATCGACAGCGGCAGGGAGGCGAGATCGCGCACATGGCGAACGCCGGCGCGGACATCGGCCTGCCAGGCGGTGTCGGGGTCGGCGGGCGCATCGTGGAGGTTGGTGTCTGAAGGCATCGGAGTTTCTCGGGGTGGCATGCTTGGGGCGGAGCTATCGGGCGGATGGCTGGTGAGGTCAACCACGTGCTTTGCCGCAGATTGTCAGCGCCGCGATCCTTCACACCCCCTCTGTCCTGCCGGACATCTCCCCCGCAAGGGCATATGCGCTAAGATAGTTTTGGCATGGACTGAAATTTGCGCTTTCGTGGTGGCTCACGCCATCGATGTCGCAAGGCAGGGAGATTTTGGCGCAGGATTGCCAAGGGAGGTTGAGCAAAGATCGCTGCGATCAGAGAGGCGACGATCTGGCGGGTGGCGCGCCACAGTAGCGGGCGCCCGTCGCTCAAGGGGGAGAGACACCAAACTCCTGCGAGAGGGGTTCGGTCACAAGCGCGATGAGGAAGTGGGCAAGAATCCAAGGCTTTGCGATCCTTGGGTCTTTGGCGGGGGGAGCGCGCAGTCCGATCAGGCTCTTCAGACGTTTGAAGGCGAGCTCGATGCGCCAGCGCATGCGATAGAGCTTGAGAACTGTGTCGGCGTCAAACTCATCCTGGTCGAGCGAGGTCACAAGGATCACGAAGCCGGCAGCAATCAGCGTCTCCTGTCGAACCTGCGTGCCCTTGGCCTTGGCTTCCTTGTTGATCTTGCGTCGTGCTTCTTGTGCCGCGGCCTCGGATTTGCGCAAGGCGATCAGGCGCATCTTCAGGGGATCGCCCTTCTTGAGGCCCAGCCAGACAGGCGTTTCGATGACCTCCTCGCGGCAGCTCTTCAGGTGGCCGATGAGATCGAACGCCGTGCCGCTGGCGTCGAGCCATCGCACATTCTTCCACGCCGCGCGCACGAGAACGTCGCCGCCTTGCGCCAGGACCTTTGCGATCCGCTCGGCCTGCAGATAGGCGCGGTCGCCGATGCGGATCTCGCCCGGTATCACCGGCACGCGGTCGATCAGCTCGGCCTCGCTCTGGTCGGTGATCTCGATGAAATCGAACTGCTCGCGCTCAAGCTCGAAGGCGCAGTGCATCCGCCAAAGGCCATTGTTCTTCTTCTCATGCACACCGGCCTTGGCAACCGCCGTCGCATCGAGGATGCGGATCAGCCGGCCTTTGGCCAGGCCTTTCTCCTCGCGCTTCAAAAGATACCCAATCAACTGCTGCAGCCACGGCCCTGCATTGCGCAGCCGGCCGAGCAACGCCACATCCGAGATGTCGGCGATCCCGCTTGCCGCCGCCCAGGCCACGACGCCCCGCATGCCCACCTTGCCAAGGCAATAAGCCAGCGTCAGGCGCAACAGATCAGTAGCCGACCTGACACCCCGCGGCCGCAGGAACGCCCTCGTCTCGCGAGCACTCCCTGTGATCAACTCTTCACCGCCGAGGAGTTCAATCGTCTCGGCCCAGCCGTCATCTACAAGCGATTCGTGAGTCATCGCAGCGTAGAATCACAACCGATTCCCCGCTGCAACACCTATCTTAGCGCATATGCCCGCAAGGGGGGAGATTGGATGCCACCATCGCTTTCGCCAACCGTCAAAGTCGCAAGACAAGCGCCGTGATTGAAGCGCCGATCTCCCTCCTTGCGGGGGAGATGCCCGGCAGGGCAGAGGGGGGTGTTCAAGCACCAACCTTCCCATCCACCAACTTTCGCCGCATCGACCACGCCTGCAATTTCGGGCAAGCTCACAGGCGACAGCGCCGCATGGGGAGATGCGGCGCCGCCAGGGAGGACTGCCATGACCAACACACCGGCGCCGCCGCCGCGCTATAGCGATGCCGTTGCGCGCTTTCGCATCGAGGATGAGATCGCAAAACTTCACGGCGATCCCGCGACAGGCATCAATGCCTGCATCGAATGCTGCGACCGTCACACCGGCCAGAATCGGCTGGCGTTGCGCGCCATCTCCACCGGTGGCGAGCTGCGGGAATTCAGCTTCGATGACCTCAAGGACATGTCCGCACGCGTCGGCAATGTCCTCAAACAGGCCGGCGTCGGCCCCGGCGATGTCGTTGCCGGCATGCTGTCGCGCATTCCCGAGCTGGTGGCGCTGATCCTTGGCACCTGGCGCATCGGCGCGGTCTACCAGCCGCTGTTCACCGCCTTCGGCCCCAAGGCCATCGACCACCGGCTGAAGACCAGCGGCGCGAAGCTGGTCGTCACCAACATTGCCAATCGCGGCAAGCTCGACGAGGTGGAGGATTGCCCTGAGGTTGCGACCATCCTTGCCCCCGGCGAACCCTCGCCGGCCGGCGACATCGATTTCCGCGCCGCCCTTGCCGCCGCCTCGCCCGAGTGCCAGCCGGTGATGCGCAAGGGCGACGACCTATTCATGATGATGTCGACCTCGGGCACGACCGGTTTCCCCAAGGGTGTGCCGGTGCCGCTCAGCGCGCTGATGGCCTTCGGCGCCTATATGCGCGATGCCATCGGGCTCAGGCCCGACGACGTCTTCTGGAACATCGCCGATCCCGGCTGGGCCTACGGCCTCTACTACGCCATCACAGGCCCCCTGCTGCTTGGCATCGCCACGACCTTCAACGAGGGCGCCTTCACCGCCAGGAGCACCTACGACATCATCGAGCGCCTCGGCGTCACCAGCCTTGCCGGTTCGCCCACCGCCTTCCGCCTGCTGCTGGCCGAAGGCGCGGAAGCGGCCGCCCGCGTCAAGGGCCGCCTGCGCGTGGTGAGCAGCGCCGGCGAGCCGCTCAATCCGGAAGTGATCCGTTGGTTCGACGCCCATCTCGCCGCACCCATCCATGACCATTACGGCCAGACCGAGAACGGAATGATGGTCAACAACCATCACGGCCTGTCGCACCCCGTGCGCCACGGCTCGGCCGGCTTTGCCATGCCGGGCTACCACATCGTCGTGCTCGACGAGGCCGGCCACGAACTTGGCCCCAACCAGCCCGGCATCCTCGCCGTCGACATCGCCAACTCGCCGCTGCGCTGGTTCGGCGGCTATCATCAGGCCGAAACCCCGGCGATAGCAGGCGGCTACTACCGCACTGGCGACACGGTCGAGTTCGAGCCCGATGGCTCGATCTCCTTCATCGGCCGTGCCGACGACGTCATCACCTCGGCCGGCTACCGCATCGGCCCGTTCGACGTCGAAAGCGCGCTGATCGAGCATCCGGCGGTCAACGAGGCAGCGGTCGTCGGCGTGCCCGACCCGCAGCGCACCGAAATCGTCAAGGCCTTCGTCATCCTGGCGCCTTCATACAGCGGCAGCCCGGAACTGGCCGAGGAACTGGCACAGCACGTCCGCAAGCGCCTCTCGGCCCACGCCTATCCGCGCGAGGTCGAGTTCGTCAGCGAGTTGCCGAAGACACCAAGCGGCAAGATCCAGCGGTTCCTGTTGAGGAAGGCGGAGGTGGAGAAGCGGAAGGGGTGAGCGGAGCTGCGCGGGTGCCCGAGTGGCTCTGGATCGGTCGAGGACCGGAACCTTGACGGCGCGGGCACGGCAGTCTCTTGTTCCCAACAGGTTCGGCCGACAAGGGAGTGCCACCATGGAAAAGATCATCCTGGACTGCGACCCTGGGCATGATGACGCCATCGCCATCCTGCTGGCGGCCGGCAACCCGAACATCGATCTCCTCGGCATCACCACGGTTTAGGGCAACCACAATGTCGAGAACACCACCCGCAATGCGCTTTCCGTGTGCACCGCCTATGGCATCAAGGTGCCGGTGGCGAAGGGCTCTCCCGGCCCGCTCCTCATCGACCAGGTGCTGGCGATCGAGATCCACGGCGAAACCGGGCTCGACGGCCCCGTGCTGCCGCCCGCCTCGTTCGAGCTCGACAAGCGCCATGCCGTCGACTTCATCATCGACACCGTCATGGCGCATGAGCCGAAGACGGTCACGCTGGTGCCGGTCGGTCCCTACACCAACATCGCGCTTGCCGTGCGCAAGGATCCTCGCATCGTCGAGCGGGTGAAGCGGGTCGTCGTCATGGGCGGAAGCTATACCAGGGGCAACATCACGCCCGCGGCGGAGTTCAACGTCTATGGCGATCCGGAAGCCGCGGACGTGGTGTTCCGGGCCAACTGGGACGTCACCATGGTGGGTCTCGACCTCACCCATCAGGCGCTCGCCACCAAAGAGCTTCAGGACCGGGTGCGCGCCGTCGGCGGCCCGATGGCCAAGTTCATCCTCGATATCTGGGAGTTCATCGCGACCACGCATGGCGGCCTGCTGCAGATCGAGTATCCCGCCGTCCATGACGCATGCTGCGTCGCGGCCATGATCGACCCGACCGTCTTCACCACCGAGAAGGCCGATATCCGCGTCGAGCTTGCGGGCCGGTGGACCAAGGGCATGACGGTCTGCAATTTCGAGAAGATGGGGGGCATGCACCATTTCGGCGGCACGGCGAGCGAGCAGACCAATTTCCGCCACACCGTGGCGATGAAGCTCGACCATCCGAAGTTTTGTGATCTGATCGTGGATGCGCTGGAGCGGTTGGCCAGCCAGAAGGCGTGACCAAGCTATGCCCCTATGACCTGGTCGCTTCGTAAGCCATCGCCTCAGTGTGCCACGCCATCCGACGCGTGGAGCAGCCTCCAGGTCAAACCAACGCGACCGTGGAACTGCGAGGCAAAATGTTCGGCGGCCACACTCTCGAGGCCGTCATCGACGAGCGCCTCGATGCTTCGCCGCATCAAGGCAAGCTGCATCTGCCTTGCGTGTTCCAGGTCCGCCTCTCGCATGATTGCCGTGACGTGGTAGGCGACGACGGGCTGGCCGAGGCAAGACAGCAGCGCGTTGGCCTCGGCTGTCACCGCCGTAACTGCGTCTTCGATCTTCATTCTGGCGCTCCATCAAAAATGATGCTGGCGCCTCCCCGCAAGGCGACGGTGGTCCGTCGCTTCTTCTTTGAGTTCAGACTGCAGGGCGACCGAAAACGGCACGCCACGCTGACAATTGCTGTCTTTCTAGGTCCCTCGAGCAGCCTCGTTCGGCCCAAAAACAGTATCCGCCAAATTTGATTCAAAGGCGACCGGATAGTTAATCGATGGTTAATGGGCCGGTTGCATCCCTCACGGATCAGGATGTTTGGCTTCGAGGGTCGCTGCCGCGCAATTGCCGCAAAGCAGCTCGATGGCTCCCGGCTTGTGGATCGCCACAGGGGGTATGTCATGCGGCTGGTCTGGACCATCATCTTCGCGTTCGTGACCGGCGCGGTTTTCGCGGCCTCGCCGGAGGACGACTATATCGCAGCACGCGACAAGGCGATTTCCGCCATCGCGGCAATGGCAAGCGCGAACGAACCCGTGGAAACGCTCGATGCCGCCGGAACGAAGGCCCTGGCCGATCTCGAAGGGCGTCTGTCCACCATTATCGGCCCCTTGTCGGTTGCCGATTTCCCCGCAAACGGCACCATCAATCTCGGAAGCCTGAGCGATGCCGATATCGGATTCGGCATGCTCGACGGTTTGCGATACGCCAAAAGCGATGACGGCCCGAGCCTCGTGGCAACGACGCGGGGGCTGCTCGAGCGCTGGCTCCAGTCCAGGGCAGCCGAACTCGACGAAAACTTCAGACTGCCCGCCGACATCGATGCGGCGCTGAAGCTCGATGCTTTCTACACCCAGGCGATCAACAGCGACGCCGCGTTCACGGGGACGCTCGACTTGTCCCTGAAGAAGCCCGAAGGCGCCGACATTGCCTTTGCGCGGCTCGGCGGCTGGGCCCAGGACATAGGGCCCAACCCCGACCAGCAGGTCATCGTCACCATCGTCAAGGGCAACAGCGTCATGATCGCCTCGACGCCCGCGGCAGCGCCGGTACCGAAGATCGCCGCCTGCGACGCCGTGTGGGCCTCGGCGGACGCCGCCGCCCAGAAATTCCAGGAAGCCTACCAGGCCTCGGACCTCAAGGACGAAACGGCGTACGATGCCGCCAACGTCGCCTGGGAAAAAGGAGACGCCGACTATCGCGCCTGCATGGGCGAGCACCTGCCGAGCGAACCGATCTTCCCGGCGCTTCTCGCCCAGGCCCAGGAGCTGGCCGATCACATGGCTGGCCGTTAGACAAGCGCCAGAAAATTCTCAGCCGTCCCGGCTCAGGTGACCAGTTCCAACGACTCCCAGGCACCCGAACTGCCGATCTCCCCCCGTGGGGGAGATGTCCGGCAGGACAGAGGGGGGCGCCGTAGAGAACCAACCTCGTTTATCCACCACCAAGGCCGAGCAACGGTGTCCTGAGAAGTGCGTCAAGCCGAGGCGGTAGAACAAGCGGAGCACATTGGTTGCAGGACAGGTCGGCGGGACAGCGCCCCCTCTGCCCTCCCTCTGCCCTGCCGGGCATCTCCCCCACGAGGGAGATTGGAAGCTTCAGCGCCTCGCTCCGGCCCTACCACCTCGATGTCTCGGCCCCTCGCCTAACCCCGCTCCTCACCCACCAAACCCAGCCGCAGCAAACTCTCGGCCGTGGCGACAATCGCATCCTCGGTCGGGCGCGGCGTCCAGCCGAGCAGACGCGTCGCCTTCTCGCTGGTGGCATTCATCATCACGCCGAGATGCCTGGCCAGCATCTTCGTCGTCGGATCGCCACGCAACGCCAGCAGGCGGATCACCCAATTGGGGATCTCCCTTGTCGGCACCTTGGCCGCCGCCTCGCCAAAGTGCTGCCGCAGCACTTTGGCGACATCGAGCATCCACAAGCTGTTGCCAGAAATGCCGATGAAGCGCTCGCCCTTGGCGGCCGGGTGGGTCATCGCCAGCAGATGCAGATCGGCAAGATCGCGCACATCGACAAAGCCGGAATTGACTTTGGGACAGCCGGGCATGCCGTCCATCAGCCGCTTGATCAGCCCGATCGAATGCGAGAAGTCTGCGCTCAGAACCGGGCCAAGCACAGCGACCGGATCGACGACCGACAGTTCCAAGCCGCCGCCTTCGCGGACGATGAAATCCCAGGCGGCACGTTCCGACAGCGTTTTCGATTTCTGGTAGGGGGCGATAGCGCCGCTGAGGTCGGACCAGTCCGTCTCGTTGAACGGCCTTGTCTGCGGCTTATGGCCCATGGCGACTGCCCCGATGGCCGAGGTCAGCACCACGCGCCGCACACCGGCATCGCGTGAAGCGCGCAGCACCCGCAGCACGCCGTCGACGGCCGGCCTCACCCAATCCTCCTCGCGCGTCTGGCTGCCCGACGGCGTCGGCGAGGCGCCATGCAGCACATAGGTACAGCCGGCCACCGCCGCCGCCCAACCCGCATCCGCGGACAGGTCCGCGGTAACGAAGGACAGCCGGTCGCCGGGTTCAGCGCCGCCTTCCCTGAGCATCGCGCGCACCTCGGTTTCTCGCGCAAGCGATCGCACTGTCGTGCGCACGCGATAGCCGGCGTCGAGCAGCTTCAGGATGCAGTGAGAGGCAATGAAGCCGGAGCCGCCGGTCACCAGCACCAATTCGTCATTCATGTCGGTCTCCTGATATCCCCACCGTCGAGGCGGCCATTTGTTGACCATCAGCTAAGCCCAGCTATTCGGATTGTGAATGCTTGAAAATCCGCATAAATTGCGTGAGAGTACGAAAATGACCGCTGATCCCTTCTCCGACATCCTCAAATTCACCAGCGCGCAAACCATGGTGACAGGCGGCTTCACCGCCGGCGGGCCATGGGCGCTGCGCTTTCCGGCACCCGACAAGATCAAGTTCTTTGCCGTCGTGAAGGGCGATTGCTGGATCCGCCTCGAGGGCGAGGACGAGCCGGTGCATGCACAAACCGGCGACGTGCTGCTGCTCGCCTCACGGCGCGCCTTCATTCTCGCCAGCAACCTCGCGGTCGCGCCGCTCGATGCAATGGCGGTGTTCGCCGGCTGCAAGATCGCGCAGCTCGGCGACGGCAGCGACTTCGCGCATATTGGCGGCCATGTCCTTCTCGACCAGGCGAGCGGGCGGCTGCTGGCCGATGTGCTGCCGCCATGGATCCACATTCAGGCATCATCGCCGCAGGCGACGATCCTGCGCTGGATTCTCGACCAGCTGGTGCGCGAGCAGGCGGATGGCCAGCCGGGATCAAGTCTTGCCTCGGCGCAACTCGCCCAGTTGCTGTTCATCCAGGTGTTGCGGGCGCATCTGCAGACATCGGACCTGATGCCCGCCGGCTGGCTGCGCGCGCTCGCCGACCCGCGTCTGGCGCCGGCGCTCCGCCTCATGCATGGCGATCCCGGCCGCGTCTGGCATCTCGAGGAACTCGCCAGGGCAGCGGCCATGTCGCGCACCAGTTTCGCCTTCCATTTCAGGCAGACCGCAGGCGTGGCGCCGCTCACCTACCTGACGGAATGGCGCATGCATCTGGCCGAACGCGCCTTGCGCGAAGAAGACATGCCAGTGGCGGTGCTCGCCCGCTCGCTCGGCTACACCTCGGAAAGCGCCTTCAGCAACGCCTTCAAGCGCGTCACCGGCAGCGCCCCCAAACGCTACCGCATGGCCAGGCAAGCCCGCCCGGATGACCAGGCATCGCAACCACTGAGCCTGGTGTCCTGAGAGCGCAGCCCTCTTCCGGGATAGATTCCTACTCCTTCGCGCGATAGGCCTCCGGCACAACGAACACTTCGTCCGCACGGCCATAGCCGCCATCGGCGACCTCTTCCACCAGCACCATCGTGTACGGGCGCACACCCTCGCCGAAAAAGTCGACGAACATGGCTGTGGTTCGATGGATGAGGTCTTCCTTCTGCGCCTTGGAGAGAGCGGCCTGCGGCATCTTGATGTTGGCGAATGGCATGATCGTGTTCCTTGCTTTTGAGGATGGATTTCAGGCTTTGGGATGGAGCAGGTCGGCAAGGCCGATCCGTTCCATCAGTTGCGCGCGCACGCGGTCGGCAACGCCGTTGACGATCGCGGCGCCATCGTCGGACGGGTCGATGTGCACGCGCAGCGGCCGCCGCCCATGCGGCATCGCCACGAGATCGACGATGGCCGCCGCGATATCAGCTGGATCGGCATCCGCCGGCTCCAGTGCGGCCAGCCCCTTCAGCGCCTGCTGATCGGCACCGGCATAGGGACCGGACCAGTAGGCGTCGGCGCGTTCGGCGTCGGCGGGTGCCGCGGCATTGTGGAAATGCTCGGTGCCCTTGGTGAAGGCGCCCGGCACGACGATCGTCGTTTCGATGCCGAAGCGGGCGAGTTCCAGCGCATAGCTCTGCGCCAGCGCATCCATACCGGCCTTGGCCGCGAAATAGGGCGCCAGGAACGGTGGCGTGCCGCCGCGCGTGCTGCTCGAACCGACCCAGATCATCTGTCCCCGGCCGAGCGAGCGCATGTGCGGCAAGGCCGCACGGTTGACGCGCTGCGTGCCGACGACGTTGACGTCATAGAGCTGCGCCAGCTGCTCGGGCAAGAACGCCTCGGTCGATCCGAACCCCATGTGCCCGGCATTGTGGATCAGCACGTCGAGCCGGCCGGCCTCGCTGAGGATCTGTCGGACAGCCGCCTCGGCCGAAGCGTCCGAGGTGACGTCGAGCGCGATCGGCTTGAGCGCCAGGCCCTCGTCGCGAGCGAACTTTTCCATCTCGGCGGCTGCCGCGCCGCCACGCGCCAAGGGGTCGCGCATCGAGGCATAGACCGTGTGGCCTGCTCCAGCCAGGGCGCGTGCGGTCATCGCGCCGAAGCCGCTGGAAGCACCGGTGATCAGGATTGTCTTTTGCATGATTATCTCCTCAGACCACGCCGCCATTGGCGCGGATGATTTGTCCGTTGACCCAGAAGCTGTCCGGCCCGGCCAGGAACGAGACCAGCCCGGCAATGTCGTCAGGCTGGCCAAGCCGGCCGAGCGGGATCATCTTGCCGATGGCCTCGATCTGGGCCTCGCTCTTGCCGTCCGTGAACAGGGCGGTCTCGATCGGCCCGGGCGCCACCGCGTTGACGGTGATGCGGCGCGCGCCAAGCTCCTTGGCCAGGATGTGGGTCATCGCCTCGACGCCCGCCTTGGTGGCGGCGTAGACGCCGTAGCCCGGCTGGTAGAGGCCAACGACGCTGCTGGAGAAGTTGACGATGCGGCCGCCGTCGCGAAGCCGGCGCGCACCTTCCCGCATGCCGCGGAAAACGCCGCCGAGATTGATCGCGATCTGCGTGTCGAACGAAGCATCGTCGGTCTGCGCGATCGGCGAAGTCTTCATGATGCCGGCATTGTTGACAAGGATGTCGATGCCGCCGAACGCCTTCTCGCCGGCGTCGAACAGCGTCGCGATGCCGTTCGGATCGGCGATATCGGCCTGAACGGCGATCGCCTTGCCGCCGCCGGCTTCGATGCGGCGCACCAGCTCTTCGGCCTCCGCGCGGCCCCTTGCATAGTTGACGACGACGGCGACGCCGTCGCGGGCGAGCCGCTGTGCGATGGCGGCACCGATGCCCTTGGAGGCGCCGGTCACGATCGCCGTTCTGGTTTGGTCACCCGTACTTGTTTGATTGGATGTCATGGAAGTGTCTCCGTGTTGTTGGTGACACGGATATAGGACAAGCCGCATTCCGGATAATCAGCCGCCTATTGACATCACTATTCGGAAACTGCGAACAAAGACCATGGATCGACTGGACACGATGCGGCTCTTTGTTCGCGTTCTGGAGCGGCGCAGCTTCACCGCTGCCGCGGCCGATCTCGGCCTGGCGCGTTCAACCGCGACGGAAGCGATCCGGCGGCTGGAAGAGCATCTCGGCGCGCGGCTTCTGGAACGGACGACGCGGCAGGTGAACGCCACGCAGGACGGCGAAGCCTATTACCGGCGCTGCCTGTCGATCCTGGCCGAGATCGAGGATGCCGAGGCCGCCTTCCGCAACGCCGAGCCTTTCGGCCTGCTGCGCATCGACGCCAGCACGCTGCTCACCCGCACCTTCCTTTTGCCGCGCCTGCCGCAGTTCCTCGCCCGGTATCCGCGCATCGACCTGCAGATCGGCCAGAGCGACCGGCTGGTCGATCTCGTGCGCGAAGGCGTCGACTGCGTCATCCGCGTCGGCGAGCCGCCCGACAGCGGCATGATCATGCGCCGCCTGGCTGTCATCCGCGAGATGACCTGCGCCAGTCCCGCCTATCTTGAGCGCCACGGCACACCCGCCTCCCCCGACGCGCTCGATGGCCACCAGGCGGTGGGCTTTGTCTCGTCGCGCACCGGCGAGACCGTTCCGTTCGAATTCACTGTCGCCGGCAAGACCCTTGAAGTCAGGCTGCCGGGGCGCGTGGCGGCCAACAATTCCGACACCGCCGCCGATCTGGCGCGGCTTGGCCTCGGCCTCATCCAGGCGCCGCGCTATCGCTTCGAGAAGGATCTCGCCGATGGCACGCTCGTCGAGGTTCTGGCCGACTACCCGCCATCGCCGACGCCGCTGTCGGCGCTTTACCCGCAGAACAGACAGCTCTCGCCACGCCTTCGCGTCTTCCTCGACTGGGCGTCGCACATCTTCGCCGAGGCGAACCTGTAGGGGTAAGGATCGAAGGGGCCCGAGCGTTCGCTCATTCCCTGAAGGCGCGGCTGATCTGGTCCTGCAGCGGCTTGACGAGGTAGGAGATCACGGTCCGGTCGGCGGTCTTGATGAAGGATTCGACCGGCATGCCCGGAACCAGCTTGACCTCGCCGAGGCGCGCCACTTCGGAGGTCGTGGTCGAGATGCGGACGGTGTAGTAGCTGATGCCGGTGCGCTGGTCGGTCGTGGTGTCCGGCGAGGTCCGTTCGACCGTGCCGTTGATTTGCGGCGTGGTGCGCTGATTGAAGGCCGAGAAGCGCAGCGCCGCCGGCTGGCCGATCCAGAGCTGGTCGATGTCGCTCGGCGCGATCTTGGCCTCGACGGTCAGGCTGTCACTGTCGGGCACGATCTGCATGATCGTCTGTCCAGGAGTGATGACGCCGCCGATCGTATGGGTGATGGACTGCTGCACGACGCCGTCCTGCGGCGCGCGGATGTCGATGCGCTTGAGCTGGTCCTCGGCGGCGATCTTGCGCTCCGTCAGTTCGCCGACCTTGCTGTCGATCTCACGCAGATCCTTGTTGACGTCGGTGCTGAGCTCGAGATCGATCTGGATGATCTGCAAATTGATCTCGGCGATCTTGCCCTGGGCCTGCGCCAGCGCCGCCGTCAATTGGCCGCGCTCGCCGTCGAGCCGTGCTGACTCGCGCTCCATCGCGGTCAGGCGGTCGATCGAGATCAGCCGCTTTTTCCACAGCGCGCGTATGCTGCCCAGTTCCTCCTCGACAAGCGCGATTTCCTGCGACTTGGCATCCGCCTGGGCCGTGTCGCCGCCGATCTCCTTCTGCAGCTGGAGGATGCGCTCCTGCAACTGGCTCTTCTGACCGGAACGAGCCGCCCGCCGCGTCTCGAACACCTGCTCCTCGCCGGCAATGATCTCGGCGATCGCCGCATCGCCGCGGCGATCGACAAGGTCCTGCGGGAAGGCAATGGCGTCGGCGCCCTGGCGTTCGGCTTCGAGGCGCGCCTCGCGTGCCGACAATTGGTCGAGGGCCTTGGTGACGACGGCCAGATTGGCCGCCGGCATGGTCGGGTCGAGCCGCACAAGCAGCGCGCCGCGCTTGACACGGTCGCCGTCCCGCGCGGCGATCTCGCCGACGATGCCGCCGGTCGAATGCTGCACGTCCTTGACGTGGGAATCGACGACGAGAACCCCCGATGCGATGACCGCTCCCGAAATCCGGGTCAGCGAGGCCCAGCCGCCGACGCCGCCGACCAGCAGAGCGACCGCAATGAGGCCTAAACGCATGTAGCCTCGAATGGATTGGTGGGAGGAGCTAAGCATCGTGGAGCCTCATTCACCAGCCGCTGCCACGCCAGGCCGCGGCGCCGGCTCTTCGGTGGCGAGCCTGAGGTGTGGCACGGCAGTCACTGGTTGCGGCCGCGGAAACAGCTTGTTGAGGACGTCTTCCTTGAGACCGAACGCCTGGACGCGGCCCTGGTTCATGGCAAGGACGAAGTCGACCGTGACGAGCGCGCTTGGACGGTGCGCCACGAGCGCGACGATGCCGCCGCGCTGCCGCACGGAGACAATCGCCTGGAACAGCGCCTGCTCGCCTTCGGCGTCGAGGTTGGAGTTCGGTTCGTCAAGCACCACCAGGAAAGGATCGCGATAGAGCGCGCGGGCCAGCGCGATGCGCTGGCGCTGGCCGGCCGAGATGGCCTCGCCGAGTTCGCCGATCTGCGTCTCGTAACCGTCACGGAAACCGACGATGAGATCATGCGCGCCGGCTGCGTTGGCGGCGGCGATGATCAACGCGGGATCTGCGTCGGACTCGAAACGGGCAATGTTTTCGGCAATCGAGCCGGCAAACAGCTCGACGTCCTGCGGCAGATAGCCGACGAAGCGGCCGCGATCCTCCGGCGACCATTGGTCGAGATCGGCGCCGTCGAGCCGAATCCTGCCGGCGGCCGGCTGCCAGACCCCGACAAGCGCCCTGACCAGCGTCGACTTGCCCGAACCGCTAGGGCCGATGATGCCGACGGCGTGTCCAGCCTCCAGCGCAAAGCTGGCATCCTGCACCAGCAGCCGCTGCGTGCCGGGCGCCGCGACGCTGACGACCTGCATGAAAACGTGGCGGTTCGGGGTCGGCATCGCCATCGGCTCGGCGTCGGCCGGCACGGAGGCGAGAATCCTGTTCAGCCGCTGCCAGCCTTGCCGCGCTGTCAGGAAACCTTTCCAGTTGGCGATGACCATATCGACGGGCGCCAGCGCGCGACCGCTCAGGATCGACGCGGTGATGATGATGCCGGCCGTCGCCTGCTGCTCGATCACCAGCCAGGCGCCGACGCCGAGCATCGCCGATTGCAGCAGCATGCGCAGCACCTTGGACACGGCGCCGAAGCCGCCGGCGATATCGCTGACGCTGCGCTGCTCGGCCAGATAGTCGCGATTGGCCTCCTCCCATCGCTTCGCCATCCGGCCGCCCATGCCGAGTGCCGCGATGACTTCCGCATTGCGGTTGCCGACCGTGGTCAGGCCGTTGCGGACGATGCCGGCCTGGGTGCCGGAGGTGACCGGCTTGCGCGTCAGCCGCTCGGCATAGACCGTCAAGAGCACCAGCACGATCGCCCCGACCAGGGCGGTCAGGCCGAGAAGCACGTGGAACATGAAGATAATGGCCAGATAGAGCGGCAGCCATGGCAGATCGAACAGTGCGGTGGGACCGGTGCCCGACAGGAAATTGCGCACGCTGTCGAGGTCGCGCACCGGCTGCATGCTGTCGCCATTGCGCCCGACCTTGAGCGGCAGCTTGAGGACGCTCGAATAGACGCGGGCGCCGAGCGCCTCGTCAAGCGCACCGCCGATGCGCACCAGGATGCGGCCGCGGATGAAATCGAGCACGCCCTGCCCGGCATAAAGGATTGCGACGAGCACGCTGAGGCCGATGAGCGTCGGCACGCTGCGGCTCGGCAGCACGCGATCGTAGACTTCGAGCATGTAGAGCGAGCCGGCGAGCATCAGCACGTTGAGCACGCCGCTGAAAAGCGCGACCGAAGCGAGGGCTGAACGGCACGCGGCCAATGCGGCCGCGAGTTCGGAGGGTCGCGCCCCTTGCCGCTTTGCCCTCCCCGACTGTGGCTTGCCGTCGGACATGCGAGCCGGGCGCGGATCGTCAGCGGTCCCGCGCCGAGGAGAGCTCCATACATGGAGCAAAAGCAGCACGCCGAGCGTTCCCCCAAGAATCGCCCAGCGTGTGCTGCTTTCCAGCGCTGTCAGTTCGACTCCGCCCAATACAAGCGTAAACACGCTGGCGCCGATGATGAGCCTGAGAAATCTGATCAGCGGTGTCATGCCGAGCGCTTCCTGATCAGCCGCCATCATTGGCGTAGATGTGCAATATCGCCCCTTGGAACGTCATGCCGGTGTTGTTGTAGAAATCGAGCTCCTGGTGGATGAGGTTTCCGGCAAGTTCGGATCCGGCGGTGAGAGACTCAGCATCCAGTCCGACGTTCCAGGCTGCAGTGCTCGCCTTCACCGCGGTCCCGCCACCCCAATCCTCGAACTGAGAGGAAGAGTTCCCGCCATTCGTCACCTGCAGCCAGTCGATCGCCTGGTCGAGATACTTGTGCGGGCTGTTGGCATCGTCAGCATCGCCGATCGGATTCCCGGCGAGGAAGTTGAGCCAGGTGGCCACCGCGTCGCGGGCAAGCACAAAGCGCGTATCCTGCAAGTCCTTGGAGGATGCATCAATCACCTTGAGCGCATCGGCATAGGAGATGAAGAACGTGTCTTCCCCGGCGTCACTCAATCCGTTCTTATTGTAGTCTCCGATCAGAAGACCGGGTTTACCTGCATCCAGGCTTCCGTTGTGATCGGCATCGACAACGTAGCGCAGTTCGCCCGAGGCGAAGTTCGGGCCTGATTTGTCGGCACCCGCAACCCCGTCCCAGAACGACTTGCCGAGATTGCTCCAGAACCCTGGCGTGCGCACCCCGGGGCCGGCGAACGACGATACAGTTGCGGTGTCCTGGGCGGTGACCTCATTCAGACTGTCATCGTCATGAGCGGCGACTTCCACGGTGTTGGTTCTGGAGGCGGCATTCGGAGCCAGGTTGAAGGCGCTGGTCGCTTCGAAGACCCAGGTCTCGGTGCTGTCGACCAGGTAGTCGCCATTGCTATCGCCGGACACATAGTGGGTGCCGTGCGAGCTGTTGGCCACGAAGCCGCTGAGCAGATTGATGTCGTCGCCGGTATTCGCCGTGCCGTTGTCATCGACAAGCGAAGTCAGCGTCAACGGGTCGAGCGCGCCGGCCGGGCTCGTGTTGGTTATCGCATAGTGATAGGTGGCGTTCTGTGCCCCTGACTGAACGGTCTCGGAAGAATGGAAGATGCCATCATGATTGGCATCGACAGTCTTATCGATGGCGATCGATGGCGCGACATCCGTCACCGTCACGGTCGCCGTGTCGTTAGCGGTCACGTCGGTGAGGCTGTCGTCGTCATGGGCATGCACCACGACCGTGTTGACGATGCTGCCGGCATTGTGCGCGGCGATGTTGACGGTCGCGTTGAAGGTCCAGGTCTCGTCGCTGTCGACAAGATAGTCGTTGTCGGCATCGCCGGACACGTAGTGGGTGCCGTGCGTGCTGTTGGCCACGAAGCCGTCGAGCAGGTTGATGTCGTCGCCCGGGCTTCCCGGCGTCGCATTGTCGTCGACCAGCGAGGTCAGCGTCAGCGGATCGAGCGCACCGGCCGGGCTCGTGTTCGTCACCTTGTAGGTGTAGGTGACATCGCCGGACGCGCCCTCATTAATCGAGACCGTATCCGCCGTCTTATCGATGGCGATCGACGGCGCGACATCCGTCACCGTCACGGTCGCCGTGTCGTTGGCGGTCACGTCGGTGAGGCTGTCGTCGTCATGGGCATGCACCACCACCGTGTTGACGATGCTGCCGGCATTGTGCGCGGCGATGTTGACGGTCGCGTTGAAGGTCCAGGTCTCGTCGCTGTCGACAAGATAGTCGTTGTCGGCATCGCCGGACACGTAGTGGGTGCCGTGCGTGCTGCCGGTCACGAAGCCGTCGAGCAGGTTGATGTCGTCGCCCGGGCTTCCCGGCGTCGCATTGTCGTCGACCAGCGAGGTCAGCGTCAGCGGATCGAACGCACCGGCCGGGCTCGTGTTCGTCACCTTGTAGGTGTAGGTGACATCGCCGGACGCGCCCTCATTAATCGAGACCGTATCCGCCGTCTTATCGATGGCGATCGACGGCGCGACATCCGTCACCGTCACGGTCGCCGTGTCGTTGGCGGTCACGTCGGTGAGGCTGTCGTCGTCATGGCCATGCACCACCACCGTGTTGACGATGCTGCCGGCATTGTGCGCGGCGATGTTGACGGTCGCGTTGAAGGTCCAGGTCTCGTCGCTGTCGACAAGATAGTCGTTGTCGGCATCGCCGGACACGTAGTGGGTGCCGTGCGTGCTGCCGGTCACGAAGCCGTCGAGCAGGTTGATGTCGTCGCCCGGGCTTCCCGGCGTCGCATTGTCGTCGACCAGCGAGGTCAGCGTCAGCGGATCGAACGCACCGGCCGGGCTCGTGTTCGTCACCTTGTAGGTGTAGGTGACATCGCCGGACGCGCCCTCATTAATCGAGACCGTATCCGCCGTCTTATCGATGGCGATCGACGGCGCGACATCCGTCACCGTCACGGTCGCCGTGTCGTTGGCGGTCACGTCGGTGAGGCTGTCGTCGTCATGAGCATGCACCACCACCGTGTTGACGATGCTGCTTCCAGCATCGTGCGCGGCGATGTTGACGGTCGCATTGAACGTCCAGGTTTCGTTGCTGTCGACAAGATAGTCGTTGTCGGCATCGCCGGACACGTAGTGGGTGCCGTGCGTGCTGTTGGCCACGAAGCCGTCGAGCAGGTTGATGTCGTCGCCCGGACTTCCCGGCGTCGCATTGTCGTCGACCAGCGAGGTCAGCGTCAGCGGATCGGCGGCTCCGTCCGCGCTCGTGTTTGTCACCTTGTAGGTGTAGGTGACGGCCGTCGCGTCGCCTTCGTCGATCGAGGCCGGATCGGCCGTCTTCTCGATCGCGACCGTTGGAGCGTGGTCGACACTGGCCTTGGTGATAACCCCCCACTCCTCAAACCCACCGTCCGATTGGTTGGGAGTGCCGAAGGTCGAATACAGATAGACATAGTTCCCGCTTGCGTTCGCGAAGAAGCTGGTGGGGATATAGACGAACAGATCGCCTTGGCCACTGCCTGCGGGGGCGTTCTTGCCGGCATTCAAGTCAACGGTTACGTCGCCGTCGGTGACGTTCCCATCCATATTATAAAGCAATTGCTGGCCCTGAAGCGTCGGGAGGCTGGTGATATTTGGATCTGAGGCCGAATAGATCTGCAATGAATTGAGGGACAGCAACGATCCCTTGTCGCTATTAGGCTCATTGGCGTCGAGCTTGAACACGTAATAATCGTGGCCTTCTAAGGTCACCACCTGCATGTTGCTCAACAGAAGCGCGTTGGTGTGCTCCTGCTGGCCGTCATTCAGCGGCAGTGGAGTTCCATCCGTGTTGAAGCCACTCTCCGTACCCTGCGCGCCAAGCACAAGGAACGTATCGTAGTTGCCTGTACCGGCGTCACCTTGAGGTGCGGCCGCAAAAATGGTGCCATCGGTCAATGTATCCGAGGTGGTTGCACCGGTCAGATCGATTTCTGTGGCCATTTTCTCAACTCCTCCTACGCCCGCAGGCGCGTTCCCTTGTTGGCCGCGCAAGGCGGCTGACTACCCAAACCTGTTTGCAACGCAGAGCGTTCGGCCGTCCGCAAAACACGGCCAGGCCGGCGAGCAATCGTTTCGTGACAAAAGCCTTGAACAGGGAAAGGGCGGGCGGGAAGACTACTTCTCGATCGCCAGACACAGCTATCCCCGGACGGAACTGGCCCGTCGTCGGACTGACTGTTACACCCACGCCCAAAGCCCCAAACCCCTACACGACCCCCAACGATCGCCCAGACGTTAATATTTCCCAAACCATATTTCGCAGGTTGCAATGCGGCCGTCTATATATCCCCGGTTATAGACAGCAAGGCAGCGTTAATTTCGGAAAAGTGCTTATTGCCTTAAAGAATAGACCTACGATATCGATTGAATTATTTTTATCAGGTGAGCTTAACGATGGATTTATGAAAATTTCCTGGCGCAACCGGCGGATTTGTCAAGATGAAGACCAGCATCGGTAGGCCGGAGCGTCGTCTTCTTTCAGTCCGACGTCGCGCGCCTTGCTGGAGGTGCCGCTTCGGGATTAACTAAGCAACTGCTAATGTTTTGCGCAGCCGCACTGCTTCTGTCAACATGGCTTCACGCTTCGGGGGTTGCGAGCCAGGTTGCGATGCTCGCTTCCGGCAAGAAGCAGTCACTGGCGCGTCACGAAGACACGTAAAGGGAGAAGACGCCATGACCGAGCACGAGCCCAGGCCGCCACCCATCGCAGGCAATTTTCCGGCGTGGAGCCGTGGCGCCAAAGGCCGGCTGCTGGCGATCTGACGATGGTCACCACGGTTTTCGTCGCCGACGACCATCCGCTGTTGCTGCACGGTCTGACCGACCTGATTGCCCGCGACCCCGGTTTCCGGGTGATCGGCTCGGCGCAGGACGGCACTGTCGCCATGGCCATGATCCGGCGCGACGTGCCTGATGTTGCCGTGCTCGACATCAGCATGCCGGGATTGAGCGGTGTCGACATCGCCGCCGAAATCGGCAGGCAGGGCCTTGCGACGCTTTGCGTGCTTCTGACGGTCGGCGCCTCGCAAGCCCAGCTTTACGACGCGGTCGCGGTTGGCGTTGCCGGAATCGTGTTCAAGGAGACCGCCGTCGAGGCGCTGCTCAGATGTCTGCACGAGGTCGCAGGCGGCGGCCGTTGGCTGCCGGCCGAGATTGTCGGCAAGGCCGTGCATGACGAGGCGTCGCGCCGGATCAAATGGCAGAAACTGTCGTCGCGGCTGACTAGGCGAGAAATGGAGATCACCCGACTGGTTGCTACGGACACGCCGTACGAACGCGTCGCGTCCGACATCGGCATCTCGAAAGGCACGCTGAAGATCCATATGAACAACATCTACCGCAAATTGGAGGTCGCCTCGCGCGTGCAGCTTTTGCAGCTGGCCGCCGGCCAGATCGCGACGAGTGCCGGCCCCCCTCGCGATCAGTTTGGTTTTGCAAATCCGGCCAGGGATGCGTAGCCGCGCACTACGCTCCTGCGTTCTTCGCGCGAAGCGACGGCGTCGATGTCGTCGAAGCCATGCTGAGCGCGGCCTCGACCAGCATAGGCAGATGCTGAAACTTCCCGCCAGCCTGGAAGGGCAAATTTAAGCGTTTGCTACTAGATTCGACCAGTGGGCTATTGTTCAGGACAGGTATTCGGGTCGAATTGGTTACAACGAACCTCAGTCTCGGCCGCGTGAGGCAGGCCGTTTTTTCTTCCGCCAACTTGCCGGCGACGATCGCTTTTGTCGTGCTTTTGGCTTGCGCCGTCTTTGCCGACCAGCAGAACAGCAGGGTCTCGGATCAACTGGCGCGCGCCGATGTCCTGGCCAAGGTCAACATCATCCGCGCCAAGCTCGAAGGCAACATCGGCGGAAATCTCCAGCTTGTTCAGGGGCTCGTCTCGACCATCGTCACGGAGCCCTATATGGGCCAGCAGAGATTTGCCTCGCTCGCGCGCAATCTGTTCCAGCAGAAATCGCAATTGCGCAACATCGCCGGCGCGCCCGACCTCGTCATCTCGCTGATGTACCCGATGGAAGGCAACGAGAAGGCGATCGGGCTCGATTATCGCAAGAACGAGGCGCAACGCATGGCAGCGCTTCGGGCGCGCGACCAGCGCGTGCTGGTGTTTGCGGGGCCGGTCAATCTGGCGCAAGGCGGGCGCGGCTTCATCGGCCGCATTCCGGTCTTCGTGCCGACGGCGGGCGGCGGCAACCGCTTCTGGGGCATCGTCTCGGCGGTGGTCGATGTCGACCGGCTCTACGCGGCGAGCGGGCTGACCAACCCCGAACTCGACATCGATGTCGCGCTCACCGGCGCGGATGCGCTCGGCGGAGGCGGCGAACGTTTCTTTGGCGGCGACAATGTCGTGGCCGGCAACCCCGTGTCTGCCGATGTGCAGCTGCCTTCAGGCTCCTGGCGGATTTCGGCCATACCCAAGGGTGGCTGGCCGGCCGCTCCGAAGAATTTGTGGCTGCTAAGGGCGCTCATGACGCTCGCTGGCGCGCTGGTGGTGCTGCCTATCCTCGTTGCCGGGCGGCTGTTCGGCGAAAGGCAGAAACACTATGCCGAGCTCAGACGCCTGTCCGGGCGCCTGGAGCTGGCGCTGGGGGCCTCGGGCATCGGCGTATGGGAACACGACCTCGCCACCAACAAAATGCTGTGGGATGACCGCGTCAACGAGATCTACGGCAAGCCAGCCGATGGCAAGCCGCGCGGTTATGATGACTGGGCGCACACGATCCATCCCGACGACATCGGGCGGGCGCAGCGGGACTTTGATCTGGCCACCGCGAAAAAAGGCCTCTACTCCTCACAATACCGGCTGCTGCGCCCCGACGGCACGATCCGCCATGTGCGCACGCGCGCCAGCTTCTTCCAGGATATAGACGGCACGCCAAAGCTGATCGGCGCCGAATGGGACGTGACCAGCGACGTGCTGCTCAACGAGACCCTTGTGCGCGAGCGCCAATTGACGGAATCGAAGAATGCCGAGCTGAAGCTTGCCAAGGCGCATATTGAGTATGCGGCGCTGCACGATTCGCTGACCGGCCTGCCAAACCGCCGCTATCTCGACGAGCTGCTGGTCGAAAACAGCGAACCGGACCGCCATACGGCGCTGCTGCATCTCGACCTCGACCGCTTCAAGCAAATCAACGACACGCTCGGCCACGCCGCCGGCGATGCCATGCTGATGCATGCCTCGAATGTCATCAAGGCCAATGCGGACGCAGCCGATTTCGTTGCGCGCATCGGCGGCGACGAGTTCGTCGTGGTGAGCCATGGGCGTGACGACGCACACCTCTCGGCGCTCGCCGACCGCATCATCGAGGCAATGCGCCAGCCTGTCGACTATCGCGGCCATCCGTGCCGGTTCGGAGTGAGCATCGGCATTGCCGCCAACAGCGGCGTCGATGCCAGGCAACTGCTCGTCAACGCCGATCTCGCGCTCTACCGGGCGAAAAGCCGCGGCCGCAACCGCTACGAGTTCTTCAACGAAGAGCTGCAGAGCGAGATCGTGCGGACCAAGCAGATCGCCGATGAGATCCTGAGCGGGCTGGAGCGGAACGAATTCATCGCTTACTACCAGCCGCAGTTCGATGCCCGGACGCTCGAGATCGTCGGCGTCGAGGCATTGTCGCGCTGGAAGCATCCGCAACGCGGCATCCTGGCCCCAGACGCCTACCTGAAGGTGGCCGAAGAGCTCAATGTCGTGGCGCTGATCGACCGCATCGTCCTCAAACACGCGCTGGAGAATCTCGAGCGTTGGTCACGCAGCCATCTCAACATCCCGCGCGTGTCGGTCAACGTCTCGGCCAGGCGCCTGGAGGACAAGGACCTGATCGAGGGCCTGCGCAAGCTCGCCATCAAGCCGGGAACCGTATCGTTCGAACTGGTGGAGTCCATCTTCCTCGACGAGAACGATGATCTGGTCACCTGGAACATCGAGCACATCAAGGATCTCGGCATCGACATCGAGATCGACGATTTCGGCACCGGCTATGCCTCGATCGTCTCACTGCTCAAGCTGCGGCCGCGCCGCCTCAAGATCGACCGCCAGCTGATCACGCCCATCACCGGCTCGATGGCGCAACGGCACCTGGTTGCGTCGATCATCGAGATCGGCAAATCGCTCGGCATCGAAGTGGTTGCCGAAGGCGTCGAGACGATGGAGCATGCGCGCATCCTGAAAGAGCTTGGCTGCGATATCCTGCAAGGCTACTTTTTTGGCCGCCCGATGGAGGCCAAGGCCTTCAAGGCCTTCGCCCAGTCGCGCAAATGGCTGGCCGCGGGCTAATTTGTCCGCTTCGCGCCGATCGCCATCGAGAAACTCGTCCAAGATCCGACCGTATTTCATAAAACCCTTCGCACTGTTTGCGATTATGGTGGGTGCTCAAAGAGTCTCCGCGCTTGAGGTTCCCCAGTATGGACAGACTGGCATGCGACCGGATGTTCGTCGCGGTCATTGAGCGCCGCAGCCTGTCCGGCGCGGCGCAAAAGCTCGGCGTGAGTTCGGGCCAGGCGTCCAAGCTGGTTTCCCGGCTCGAGGAAGAACTGGGCGTGCAGTTGCTCCACCGCACGACCCGCTCCGTATCGCCCACGGAAGCCGGCCGCGCCTATTTCGAGCGGATCAAAGGCCTGCTCGAAGAAATGGACGAACTCGATTCCACCATCCGCAGCGCTTCTGGGGAACCGCGGGGGCGGCTGGTCATGTCCGTGCCGATTACTTTTGGCACCCAGGTCCTTGCGCCGCTTTTGGCCGAATTCGCGCGGGCGCATCCGCTGATCGAGCTCGACGTGTCGTTCTCCGATCGCATGGTCAATCTGGTGGAGGAAGGTTTCGACCTTGCCTTGCGCATCGGCACCTTGCGCGACAGCAGCCTCATTGCGCGAAAGCTTTGCCCGATCCGGCTGGTGACGACGGCAGCATCATCCTATCTCACGGCATTTGGTGCTCCGGATCGTCCCGAGGATGTTGCCGGACACGCCTGCATTCTCGACACCAACTTCGCCGACGGGGCCAGCTGGCGTTTTGCCCACGGCTTGACGGTGCCAATCCGCGGCCGGCTGCGCTTTTCCAACGCCGAGGCCTGTGCGGCCGCGGCTGCGATCGGTCTGGGTCTGGTGCAGGGTCCGAGCTTCGTCGCCGGCGAGCGCATTCGGAGCGGCCAGCTCATTCCGGTGCTGGCCGACCACGAGGCCGACCCGATGGCTCTCTGGGCCGTCTACACCACCGGCCGGCACCTGGCGGCCAAGGTGCGGGTGATGGTGGATTTCCTGGTCTCGCATTTCCAGGACAGCCCGCCCTGGGACCAAGGTTGGTAGACTTTCCATTTTGGAAGAAATCTTCTGCAATTTTGCTGGATAATAATCGATCCGGAACAGATGCATATTCCCGTCATCGCCGCAGGGCAAAGCTGACAGGAGCACAGAACATGACACTCGCAATCATCGGTACCGGCAATATGGCCAAAGGCCTCGCAACGGTCTTTTCACGCGCCGGCAACGCCGTCGTCTTCGGCTCGCGCGATCCCTCGGAGGCCGCTTCGGTCGCCGCTGGCTTTAGCGGCACCGTCTCCGCCGCCTCGATCCCGGATGCCGTGGCCAAGGCCGACATCATCTTCCTCGCCGTGCCGTACAGCGCCGCGGCCGAAGTGGTGAAGGCGGCTGGCGACCTGGCGGGCAAGATCGTCGTTGACCTGACCAATCCCATGAAGGCCGATTTTTCCGGCCTGGCCATCGGCTTTTCGACCAGCGCCGCGGAAGAAATCGCGCGGCTCGCCCCGCGGGCCAAGGTGGTTAAAGGATTCAATACGCTGTTTGCCTCGGTGCTGCAGAATGGCGGCCAGGTCGCCGACATCCCGGCAACGGTACTGCTCGCAGGCGACGACGCCGACGCTGTCACCGAGGTCGAGGCGCTGGTGAATTCAGCCGGCCTCAAGGCCATCGTCGCCGGTCCCCTAGCAGCGTCGCGTAACATTGAAGCCGTGGCCGCTCTCAACATTGGGCTCGGCTATGGCCAGGGCAAAGGCACCAATATCGCTCCGACCTGGGTCGGCATCTAATAACCCAGGCACTCATCGCTCCCCGGCGACGATGGCCGGAGAGCGACATAAGGCAACAAATAGCAAGCCGCGACGCGTCACTTGATATCGCCCAAGTGACGCGCCGCAGCACCCGTGGACAATCCCCCGGCGATTGCGGTGAAGGACGAAGACTATGCTCATTGAAGGAAAATGGACGGCCAACTGGCAGCCGGTGCAGGCCACCGATGCCAAGGGCGGCTTCGTCAGGCAGATTTCCGGCTTTCGCAACTGGGTGACGCCCGACGGCAGCGCCGGGCCGACGGGTGATGCGGGCTTCGCCGCCGAAGCGGGCCGCTATCATCTCTATGTCGCGCTCATCTGCCCCTGGGCATCCCGCACGCTGATCGCGCGCAAGCTCAAGCGGCTCGAGGACGCCATTTCCGTCAGCATCGTCAACCCTCGCCTGGATGATGAAGGCTGGGCGTTCGGCGGCTATCCCGGCACTGGCCCGGACGGCATAAACGGTGCCCGCCATCTGCATGAAATCTACACCAGGGCCGACCCGCTCTATACCGGGCGGGCCACCGTGCCGGTGCTTTGGGACAAACAGCTGGGCACCATCGTCAACAATGAGAGCGCCGACATCGTGCGCATGTTCAATTCAGGCTTCGGTAACCTCGCCAGCGGGCCGGATCTCTATCCTGCACCGCTGCGGGCCGAGATCGACGCGCTCAACGCCGATATCTATCCGCGGCTCAACAACGGCGTCTATCGCGCCGGCTTCGCCACCACTCAGATCGCCTACGAAGAAGCCTTCAACGATGTGTTCTCGATGCTGGAGATCCTTGAGGCCCGGCTCGGCAAAGGTGGCCCTTTCCTCCTCGGCAACGCCCTTACCGAGGCCGACATCAGGCTGTTCGTCACGCTGGTACGGTTTGATGCCGCCTATCATGGCCTGTTCAAATGCAATCTGCGGCGCCTGGTCGACTATCCGGCGCTGAGTGCTTATCTGGCCGCGATTCTGGCCGTGTCGGGCGTCGCTGAGACCGTCAGCATCGAGCACATCAAGGCCGGCTACTATTCGATCAAGGCTCTCAACCCTAACGGCATCGTGCCGAAAGGGCCCGACCTGCCGGGCCTCGCACCCGTCTCCGTGACAGGACAGCACTGATGGATCGCGGCCTGGTCATTCTTTTGCACGGAGTCGGCAGCAACGGCGCCAATATGGCAGCGCTCGGGCGGGCGCTGGCACCCGCACTGCCCAGCTTCGTCTTCGAAAGCCCCGATGCGCCAGGCGGCAGCGGCCCGCGCCGTGAGTGGTTTAGCGTCATCGGCGTTACCGAGGTCAATCGGCCGGAGCGCGTCGTTGCGGCGCGGCCCGGCTTTGACGCGGTCATCGCCAATCTGATCGAGCAACATGGATTTTCGAATGCCGTTGACCGCGTTGTGCTGCTGGGGTTTTCCCAAGGCTCCATCATGGCGCTCGACGCACTGCACTGGCCAGCGGGCGCTGGCCTGTCGGGGCGGTGGTCGCTTTCTCGGGGCGGCTGGCGTCCCCAGCGCCGCTTGTCCCTGCAACCGGCACCCCATTGCTCCTGATTCACGGCGGCGCCGATCCGGTCATGCCGTCAAGCGAGAGCGTGCGAGCGGCGGAGCTGCTGACGGCGGCCGGTGTCCATGCCAGGACGTCGATTGAACCCGGTCTGGGCCACCAGGTTTCGAACACCGGCCTCGCCGAGGCGGCCAGGTTTCTCAATGAGGTGCTGAGCTGACCGTCCAACCGCCCGACGACCGGACGGCAGCCAAGCGAAAGGCGGCTTTCGGGCAGTCAATGTTTGGGCCGATGGCACTACCCTCTTCACCACCGCCACCCGTTGCGGATCAATCGCCACATCGTTATATAGCCCGTGTCGGAAAAGGCAGACTTGGTTTGGTAAGCCCAAGTCCTTTCGCAGGCGAAAATCCTTTCGCCAGGGAAAGCTCTGGTCTTTGGCTTCGTGCACGAGATCCCCACGACGAACATCGGACGCTTCCCAAGCGTTCAATCGTTCGTCCGTGTGGTGCTCAAGCTTGAGGAACGCTCCGGTCGAACATCGACCAAGGAGTCTTCCATGTATGAACGATATTCCCCTCTCTATGACGTCGTAATCGCCGGAGCCGGCCCTGTCGGATTGTTTCTCGCCTGCGAGCTGCGCCTCGCGAACCTCCGGGTCCTGGTGCTGGAGCAGGCCGAGGATCCGCGCTCGCCGTTGAAGCGGCTTCCATTCGGCATGCGCGGCCTCTCAGCGCCCACTCTTGAAGCCTTCCATCGTCGCGGGTTGCTGAACGACATCGCGGCGCCTCAGCGCACGAAAGATGACGCGGGCAGCGCTTCGGCTGTCGCGCACTGGATGCAACAGCCACGCCGCCCGGCTGGCCATTTCGCCGGCATCCAGTTCTACCACGACAACATCGACGCCTCGAAATGGCCGTATCGCCTGCCAGGTCCGGCCGGCACCAGCATGGCGGTCGCAATGGAGCCCCTCGAAGCCGCCCTGGCCGCCCGCGCAAGCGAGATGGGGGTCGAGATCAGGCGCGGCGTCGGCGTCGAAGACCTCGACCAGTCGGATGAAGACGTGACCATTCGCGCCGGCGACGAGACTTTTCGCGGACGTTGGCTCGTCGGTTGCGATGGCGGCCGCAGCACGGTTCGCAAGGCTGGCGGCTTTGAGTTCGTCGGCACCGATCCCGAATTCACCGGCTATTCCGTCGAGGTCGAGATGGCCGATCCCGACAAGCTCAACCTGGGCCGCCACTACACGCCGACCGGCATGTATACTTATGCGCCGCCCGGGGTGATCGCGATGGTCGATTTCGATGACGGCGCGTTCCACCGAACCCAGCCGGTCACGCTTGACCATGTGCAGGCGGTGTTGCGGCACATCTCCGGCACAGACGTCACGGTGACAGCACTCCGGCTTGCCACCACCTGGACGGATCGCGCCTGCCAGGCGACCGCTTACCGCAAGGGACGGGTGCTGCTCGCCGGTGACGCCGCGCACATCCATTCCCCTCTGGGTGGCCAGGGACTCAACCTCGGGCTTGGCGACGCAATGAACCTTGGCTGGAAGCTGGCTTCCACGATCCGTGGCGACGCGCCGGCCGGTCTGCTCGACAGCTATTTGAGCGAACGGCATCCGGTGGGAGCGCAGGTTCTTGACTGGTCGCGCGCCCAGGTCGCCCTCATGCGACCGAGCCGGAGTTCGCGTGCGCTCGAAGCGATCATCCGCGACCTCATCGACACACGCGACGGCGCGACATACTTCGCCGAGCGCGTCTGGGGCGTTTCTCTCCGCTACGATCTTGGCTGCGGGCACCCACTGGTTGGCCGCAGCGCGCCCGACTTCGAGCTGGTCGACGGGACGAGGCTCGGCGAGCGCCTCAGGGATGGCCGAGGCCTGCTTCTGGACTTCGACATCAGCCCTTCCCTTCAAGCGCTTGCAAGCCGCTGGAGGGAGATCGCCTATGTCGCAAGTGACGCCAGGGAGCAGCTCGGCTTGAGCGCCGTGCTCGTGCGCCCCGACGGGGTCGTCGCCTGGGCCGCTGACGCTGCTCCTGATCTTGAGGAAGCTGCAAAGGTCGCGCTGCGATGGTTCGGCGAACCCGAACAGGTGAGGCACGCGAAATCCCATGGCTAAAAAACGAGATAAGGTGTCGGGAGTCGCGCCGGTCGTTCGTCCTCTGCAGGCAAAGCGAGAACTGGACAGCAGACAACCCGGAGCCTTCCAATGACCCCCACCATTACAGCCTTTGAACGGTCGCCCGATGGCGGCAAGGGACTGGCGCGTGATACGCGCGTTCGCTGGGCGCTGGAAGAAGTGGGCCAACCCTACGAGGTTCGTCTTGTTTCGTTCAGCGCGATGAAGGAGCCCGCACATCTGGCGCTTCATCCTTTCGGGCAGATTCCGACCTACGAAGAAGGCGATCTCGGTTTGTTCGAGTCAGGCGCGATCGTGTTCCATATCGCGGAGCGCCATGCGGGCCTGTTGCCGGACGATGCGAATGCCCGGGCGCGCGCGATCACATGGATGTTCGCCGCGCTCAGCACGGTGGAGCCGCCGATCCTTGACCTCGGAATCGCCAGGATCCATGAGGGCGACAAGCCCTGGTCCGCGCAACGCATGCCTCTCGTCCAGGATCGCGTCCGTAACCGGCTGGGCCAACTTTCCCGTCGCCTTGGCGATGCCGACTGGCTCGATGGCGCGTTCAGCGCCGGCGACCTGATGATGGTGTCGGTGCTGCTCAGGTTGAAAATGTCGGGTATTCTCGACGACTATCCGAACCTCTCCGCCTATGTCGCCCGCGGCGAAGCGCGGCCCGCCTACAAGCGTGCCTTTGACGCGCAACTGGCGGTCAACGCCGGCAAGCAACCGGCCGGCTGATGCGGGCCTTTCTCAGAGCCCCTTCGCGGGCACCTCCGCTTCGTCGCGAAGGAGGCTGTCGTGGCTATGGATATTTCTGATTTGTGCTCGCAGGGCTTAAATCGCCCTGCAGTTCCTTCGGCAGTGGAAGGCTTGAGCATTGCAAGTGCACCTCGCGGGCGATCAACTTTCGTTGCTTCTGCTCGTGCTCCTTGACGGCCGCCAGAATCCCCAACCCGTATGGGCCAAGCGCGACGAATGCCCAACCCGGGTGCTGTTTTTCGCGAGCGTCGTAATCCGAAGCCGCTGCCCTGGCTTGCTGGCATTGCGGCGACGCCCATTTCTGGTCCTGCTGCGAAAGCGACGCTCCATAGTCGACCGGAGAGGTCGCGCATCCAGCGACTGTCGCGGCCAATGCGACGGACATGGCAATTCTCATCCCGAAGCCTTTCCTAAGCATTGTGGAGAGTACACAGAACTCTTCTTCCCACAAGCAGACCGCTCCGATGCTTGGACACCGACCGGATGACCGTCGTGGAGCGATAGCCGCAGGTTCCTAGCTCCTCAGTCCGGGCGCCTCCTGCCCGGTGCGCTCGACATATTCCGTATAGCCACCGCCATAGGTGTGGATGCCTTCGGGCGTCAGTTCCAGCACGCGGTTGGAAAGGGCTGCCAGAAAATGCCGATCGTGCGAGACGAACAGCATGGTGCCTTCATACTGCGAAAGCGCCGTGATCAGCATCTCCTTGGTGGCGATGTCGAGATGGTTGGTCGGCTCGTCCAGCACCAGCAGATTGGGCGGGTCGAACAGCATCAGCGCCATCACCAGCCGCGCCTTCTCGCCACCTGACAGCACGCGGCACTTCTTCTCGATCTCATCGCCGGAAAAGCCGAAGCAGCCGGCAAGTGCCCGCAGCGGCGCCTGGCCGGCCTGGGGGAACGCATCTTCCAGCGTCTGGAACACGGTGCGCTCGCCTTCCAGCACTTCCATGGCATGCTGGGCGAAATAGCCCATCTTCACGCTCGGCCCCCGCGCGACCGTGCCGGTGTCGGGGTCGGAAGCGCCGGCGACCAGCTTCAAGAGCGTCGACTTGCCGGCGCCATTGACGCCCATGATGCACCAGCGCTCGCGGCGGCGGACCTGGAAGTCGAGCCCCTCATAGATGGAGCGGCTGCCGTAACCCTTGTGGACATTCTTCAGCGTGACCACGTCCTCGCCGCAGCGCGGCGCCGGCTGGAAATCAAAGGAAACGGTCTGGCGGCGCTTGGGCGGCTCGACGCGGTCGATCTTGTCCAGCTTCTTCACTCGGCTCTGCACCTGCGCGGCATGCGAGGCGCGCGCCTTGAAGCGCTCGATAAAGGCGATCTCCTTGGCCAGCATCGCCTGCTGGCGCTCGAACTGCGCCTGCTGCTGCTTGTCGGCGATGGCCCGCTGCTGCTGGTAGAATTCGTAGTTTCCCGAATAAGCGGTCAGCGAACCGCCATCGATCTCAACCACCTTGTTGACGATGCGGTTCATGAACTCGCGGTCGTGCGAGGTCATCAAGAGCGCGCCGTCATAATTCTTCAGGAAGGATTCCAGCCAGATCAGGCTTTCCAGGTCGAGATGGTTGCTTGGCTCGTCGAGCAGCATGGCGTCGGGCCGCATCAGCAGGATACGTGCCAGCGCCACGCGCATCTTCCAGCCGCCGGAGAGCTTGCCGACATCGCCGTCCATCATCTCCTGGCTGAAACCCAGGCCATCGAGCACCTCACGGGCACGGCCGTCGAGCGCATAGCCGTCGAGCTCCTCGAAGCGGTGCTGTGCCTCGCCATATTTCTCGATGATCTCGTCCATCTGGTCGGCCTGGTCGGGATCGGCCATGGCCGCCTCGAGCGCTGCCATTTCAGCCGCGACTTCGGAGACCGGCCCGGCGCCGTTCATCACTTCAGCGACCGCGCTGTGGCCTTCCATGTCGCCGACATCCTGGCTGAAATAGCCTATGGTGACGCCGCGATCGACCTGCACCTGACCCTCGTCGGGCTGCTCCTGGCCGGTGATCATGCGAAACAGCGTCGTCTTGCCGGCGCCGTTCGGCCCGACAAGACCGACCTTCTCGCCCTTCTGCAGGGACGCCGACGCTTCGATGAAGACAAGCTGACGGCCGTTCTGCTTGCTGATGCTTTCCAGTCTGATCATGCGGTTTCCGGGGCTGAGCCTGCGATGAAAGGATTTGCCCGGCGCCTTACGCGAAGGATGGCTACAAAGGAAGAGGCGCAAGCGCCGCAGACAGCCGATCTCCCCCACGAGGGGGGAGATTGGCAGCTTCACCTCAGACACACTCCAGAAACAAGTTTCAACACTCCGGAAAAACTGGCGAAAACATCGCCTGTCATAACCATCCTCGCGGCGGCCGAAGCGGGCTGCGGCGCAACGCGAAGAAATGGTCCCGAAACATGCAACGACGTTCGACCGGATGGATGGCTGCCCTGACAGGCATTTCGCTCGCCATGCTTGCGGTCGCACAGCCGGGTGCGGCAGCGGCGGTTACCCGCAGCGAATATTGCAGCCGGCTCGGTCTTCAACTCGACGGGGCCATTCAAGCGAAGGCCGAACCCGGAGCCAACGCAAGCCAGATCGCCGAGGCAACCGCGCTCCAGGACAAGGCGAATCGGTTTTGTGCCGATCGCAAGCAGGCACAAGGCATCAGGACCTTCGCCAACGCCCTGAAGCTTCTTGGAGTGACACCGGTCGACCTGAACCAGTGACCATCAACCATTGTGAAGAAGCACACCGGCAAGAAGCACGCGAAGGCTGCCTGATCCCCCCCTTCTCACATCCTCCCGGGAAAAGGCCGCCGCTCGCAAAAGCGAGGGCGGCTTTTTTCTTGGCCGCGACTCCAGGGAAACCGCGCAGCAGACTTTCTGCCCAGGATAGCGTAAAATCAATCAGTTACAGCGGCCCGACGATTCAGATGTTCAACTGCTTGATGCGGATGGCAAAGCGGCACTCACGGCCGCGGCTCCGTGTCGGCTCGACTCGTGGCGCCGCGGCCGCTAACAGTCCGGTCCGGTTGACACGATACGGGACAATGGCCTGGATGCTCGAGCTTGATCTCCTGGAACTGGGCGGGCTGCTGCTGACGCCCGGACCAACCAACATCCTTCTGGCCTTCTCGGCCGTCTCGTCCGGGGCACGGCGCACGGTGCCGATGCTGGGTGCGGCCGTGCTTGCCTATATGGCGATCATCCTGGCGGTGGCCGCACTGGCCGCACTGGTCCCGGCGGGCAACCAGATCGAGCTGCGGACCGGCGTGAGGATCTGTGCGGTGCTGTGGCTGCTCTGGCTGGCCTACAGGGTCTGGACGGCGCACGACGGCGGCGGCGATGTCCGGCTGGTGACGGTGAGGCAGGTTTTCCTCACCACGCTCATCAATCCCAAGGCGATGATCGTCGCCATGCTGGTTCAGTCCGAAGGCATGGCGGCCCAGCTTCTGACCACGATCGCCGCTCTGGTCGGCCTTGCAGGAGCGGCCTGGGTCGTCGTCGGCCTGGCGGTTCGCCGCAGCGGTTCAAACCTGCTCAGCCAGCGGTCGCTGCGACAAGCCAGCGCCATCTGCCTTGCCGGCTTCGGCATCATCCTTGCCGGCAGCAGCTTTTAGCGCCGGGATTACGCCGGCCTCGCACCGGCGCCCTATTTCCCGCGCAGGAATCGGGTGGCGGGACCGCATGAGAAACGCCAACCTCTCGCCGCAGAAGGATGGGCCATGCTCACACTCCACGACTATTTGCCATCGCAAAATGGCTGGAAAGCCCGCGTCCTCCTCGGGCTGCTCGACATCTCCTATAACAGTCGCATCGTCTCGATTTTCGAGGGCGAGAGCCGCACCGGCGCCTTCCTTGCTCTCAACCCGGCCGGTTCGGTTCCCGTGCTTCAGCTCGAAGACGGCAGCGCCATCGCCGAATCCAATGCGATCCTCACCTACTTCGCCGAAGGAACGCCGTTCCTGCCTTCGGACCGCTATCGGCGTGCCAAAACCATGCAGTGGCTGTTCTTCGAGCAATACAATGTCGAGCCGGTCATCGGCTCGCTGCGCTTCTGGACCTTGACCGGACGGCTTGAGCGCAACCAGGGCATGGTTGCTGGCAAGCGCGAAGCCGGAGCCCGCACCCTCGCCGCACTCAACCGCAGCCTTGGCGACACGCCGTTTCTCGTCGGAAACGACGTCACGATCGCAGACATCGCCGTCTATGCCTACGCCCATCGCGCCGAGGATTGCGGCTTCTCGCTGGCGGACTACCCGGCTTTCGCCGCGTGGACTGGCCGCGTGCGCGACGCCATTGGTCCCGGCCATCCGGTCCATCCCTACAGCATCGATCCGCACTCCGGCGCCTGAGGGGCTTACTTCCTGCCCTGCGGATAGATCGTCTCGCCGCGCTTCAACATCGCCACAAAAGTCTCGATCTTCTTCTTGCGCCCAGCCTCGGTCTTCATGTTGTGGGTGCGGAAGGCGAGCGCGAAGCGGTTCTGCGCGCTGAGCTTTGCCAGCATCTCTTTCGCCGCCGGTTCGGCATCGATGGCCGCTTGCAGATCATCGGGGATTTTCATGTCACTGCCATAGGCGCGCGCCCAGCGTCCGTCGGCCTTGGCCGCCTCGACCTGTTTGAGCCCATGCTCGGTCATGCGGCCCTCCTCGACCAGCCGCGCGACGTTGTCGATGTTGATCAGGCTCCAGATGCTCTTCCTGCCGCGCGGCGTGTAGCGCTGCAGGAAACTCTTCTCGTCCAGTCCCTTGCGCACCGCATCGATCCAGCCAAAGCACAGCACCACATCGATGGCTTCCTTGGGCGTGATCGACTTCAGTCCCGACCCCACCTTGTGCACCTTGATCCACACTTCGCTTTCCGTGGCGTGGTGCTTGCCGAGCCAGGCATGGAAGCTGGCAGGATCCGCGAATTCGTGCACCTTCTCGGGATCGACCTTGACCGGCGCCATCAGTTGGCCTGCACGTTGAGTGCTGTTGTCGCTCGCACCATCGCTTTCACTGTCGTCCCGCCTCCGGCATCGTGCCCATCGTCATTGGCCAGCATCGTGGCATGAATTGCTGTCAGTTTCCGTCAGCAAACTTGTCGGGCGCGTACGGCGTTCCTTCGCGCCCCCCTCTGTCTCGCGGCCTGAAACATTTTTCTCCCGCCCCCGCTGTAGAAAATCCCGGAATACCTGCCATGCTCGTGCTCGGGCAGGTCATAGCGCCCTCGGGGGAATATGCTGCCATGAAATCTCTGCTGCTCGCCCTCACCTTCCTGCTGCCCACAACCGCCCTCACCGAGCCGATCGAAACCCGCAAGATCATCACCGCGGTGACCGGCGACTTCAACGGCGACGGCGCCGTCGACCTTGCCATGGTGGTCGAGACGGAGCCCGGCCATCCGTTGGACGTTCACTTCTTCCTCAGGGACAAGGAGCACAACTACCTCAAGCCCGTTGAAATCGTGCACGGGCAGATCCTCGGCGAATGGAACAACTACGACCGCCCGGGCTACGAGAACTCCGACACCGAGCCGGAACTGACGATGCTGCCCAACGGCTCGATCAAATTCTATCTTCCGGCGATGCCGGTCGGCAGCGAACGGACCGATATGACGCTGACCATCGCCTGGCGCAACGGTGCCTTCATCGTCGCCAGCTTTGCCTATGACCATTATGACTATATGGAGGAGAATGCCGAAAGCGCCTGCGAGTACAATGTGCTGACCGGCAAAGGCACCAGCAGTGAAAAGCAGCCGGACGGCGGCACGAAGCACAAGACCGTCTCTGTCGAAGGCCAGACCATCGCCTTCAAGGACTGGAACCCGGGCACCACCTTCACCGCTTGCGGCGCGTGACCGGCGCCTTCGACCGACTTCAGGTTGGTGGCGGCGCTGCCGGCGTCAGCCATGATGTCCATCATCCTGGCCTTCAAGCGCCTGGATCCGCCTCGGCGGCACGCGTGGTGTTGCGGCTTCGCGCCACCGCCAGGAAGGTCTTGAGCAGCCTGGGATGCATCGCGTGGCTGACGCGCCTACTGCAGTTGCGGCTTCTTCAGGAAACTGCCGCGGTCGGCCGACTTGACGCGCAGCCAGGTTTCGCGGCCGTCGCGCAGCACCCGCATCGGGATCTCGGCACCCGCCGAGCCGCTGTCCCACAGCTTGCGATAGAAATCGGCCAGCCCGTCGACCGCGCCGTCGCGAATGTCGGAGATGATGTCGCCCTGGCGCAGGCCGGCCTTGGCCGCCGGGCCACCTTCGGTCACGCTCATCACCACCACCTTGCCGTCGCTTTCGGCCGACAGGGCGCCGAGCCACGGGCGCGGCGGCTTGGCCACCTGGCCGCGCGTCAGGAGATCGTCGAGAATGGGCGGCAACAGATCGATCGGCACCACCATGTTGATATCGGCGACTTCGCCGTTGCGGCTCATCTGCAGGCGCAGCGAGCCTATACCGAGCAGCGAGCCATCGGCGCCGAACAGCCCGGCGCCGCCCCAGGACGGGTGCGCCGGCGCGATGAAGATCGCCTCGTCGAGCAGATACTCCCAATAGCCGGCGAATTCCTGCTTGGTGACGATCCTGGCCTGCACCGACTGGCCGATGCCGTCGGCCAGCACCACCGCGTCGCCGATCCTGGCCTTGCCGGCATCGCCCAGCGCCACGGCCGGCAGGCCGAGCGGCGCCAGCGCCTGCACCAGGCCGAAGCCCGATTCCTGGTCATAGGCGAGCGCGTGCGCGGGAACGACGCGGCCATCATGGCTGGTCAGCCAAACCTCTTCCGCCTCCGTGATGAGATAGCCGATGGTCAGCACCAGCCCGTCATTGCGGATGACGACGCCGCTGCCTTCCCTGAGCGTGCCGAGTGCCCCGGCCGTAAAGGCATCTTCGGGAACAGTGGCCCGCACGGCAACGACCGAGCGCGGATTGGGATTGATGGTCATGCTTTTGTCCTGCGATGCAATGCTCTGGCGATATCTCTTATAGGTATGCCGCAAGGGAGATGGTGCAAGGGTAGAAGAAATCCAATTGCCAATGTTGGCGCTGCCCCGCCGCAACGTTGTGCCCTTTTTTCAACGTCGGAAATTGGCGAAAGCTTCCGCGCAGGCGTCTTTCTCCCCGTCACTATACGGGGAGAAATGTCCGGCAGGACAATGAGGGGCGGCGCTGACATCGACAATAGTTCAACGCAAGTTGAACTTCCCTGTTTGCAGCCCTAATTGTAGGTGGATCTGCCAGACCCGCTCCCGCCCATCCTTTACCCCAAGACACGAGGCCCCGAGATGACCGAATACACCCCGCCGAAAGTATGGACCTGGAACAAGCCGAGTGGCGGCGCCTTTGCCAGCATCAACCGGCCGATCGCAGGCCCGACGCATGACAAGGAACTGCCGGTCGGCAAGCATCCGCTGCAGCTCTATTCGCTGGCGACGCCGAATGGCGTCAAGGTGACGGTCATGCTGGAGGAGCTTCTGGCACGCGGCCACACGGGCGCCGAATATGATGCCTGGCTGATCAGGATCAACGATGGCGACCAGTTCGGTAGCGGCTTCGTCGAGGTCAACCCCAACTCCAAGATCCCCGCCTTGATGGACCGCAGCGGCGCCACGCCGGTGCGCATCTTCGAATCCGGTTCGATCCTGGTCTATCTCGCCGAAAAATTCGGCGAATTCCTTCCCAGCGAACAGCCGGCGCGCGCCGAGGTGCTGTCCTGGCTGTTCTGGCAGATGGGCTCGGCGCCGTATCTGGGCGGCGGCTTCGGCCATTTCTACGCCTATGCGCCGGAAAAGTTCGAATATGCCATCGACCGCTTCTCGATGGAGGTGAAGCGCCAGATGGACGTGCTCGACCGTCGGCTGGCCGAGGCTGAATATCTCGGCGGCAAGGACTACTCCATCGCCGACATGGCGGTGTGGCCCTGGTATGGCGGGCTGGCGCTCGGCCGTATGTACAATGATTCCGCCGAGTTCCTGTCCGTGCAGGAGTACAAGCATGTGCAGCGCTGGGCCAAGGCGATCGACGCCCGCCCGGCGGTCAAGCGCGGCCGCATGGTCAACCGCGCCTTCGGCGAACCGGCCCTGCAGCTGCATGAGCGCCACGACGCCAGCGACTTCGACACGAACACGCAAGACAAGCTGGCGGCCGAGTGAGCTGAACGGCTAGCGCGCCGACCTCCTTCCGCTGCGGGGGAGGTTGGCAGCTTCAACTTCAACCCGCCCACCTCTTCTCGACGGCCGACATCCACAGCCCGTCGATGTCGGCAAGAAACGTCTCGTCGATCTCGTCGAGGTGGTTCCAGTACATGCCGTCCTCGTAGAAATAGCCGAGGTCCCTCTCGATCTCCTCGGCCTTTTCGGCCTTGTCGAGCCTGATGTTGCCAAGAATGTCCGCCTTCATTTCGGCAATCCGCGGCTGCGAAAGGCCGCCAAGTTCGTCGAAGGCGAGTCTGGGAAAGACCAGCCGGCTGCGCGGCAGGTCGACAGATTGATGCACAGGCAGCCGTGCTTCAGCGCCTGGACGAGCAGGCGCCCCGACTTGGCCTCGAGGTTGCGCAGGGTGACGTCATCGCGCAGCGGATCGGGACGACCGATGCCATAGAAATGCGTCTTGTCCGGCCAGTCGTAGATCATGTCACAGCCCAGGAATGCCAGCACATCGGGCTTCTGGCTATGAATGGTCCAGTATGCAGCGGTCAGCGCCATCGTGGCGCCGGCATAGACGAAGCCACCGAAGGCGTTCTGCGCCGGGACATACTGCGTGGCGCTGAATATCCGAGCCTGCCGCAAGGTCGCGTCCTGAGGCAGCCGGTCCGACGGGAAATCGCCGGCATGGACGAGGAAATCCCAGTCGGGGCGCACCCGCCAGGCATTGTTGATGGCGACGATCCGGCTGAACGCCCGCTTCGGCCAGGGCTCGCAGCGCACCGCGTCGGGCGCGCTGCCAAGCAGAAGCAGGATGCGGGGTGCGTCATCGCGCACAGTCTCGATGGGCGGGATGGTCATCGAAGCGCTTTCAGGTCTCGGCCGAAAGGCCGGCTGCATGCGAATATGCCGGCTTGCGAACGTTTCGCACGGCTGCAACCTGCACCCTCACCGCCCAATTGGCCAACGCAAAAACCGGCCTCAAAAGGAAAACCCGCCCCCGACGCGACGTCGGAGACGGGTTTTTCCCAAGGCAAGTCTGACGTGGTGACTTTTAGTGCAGGACTTCGACGATCTGACGGGTCTCGGGATCGACCAGCACAGTCTGGTCATTGATCACGGCGACGCGGTATTTAACGTCGGGTACCTCACGCAACTCGACCGTATCGGGCACTGGCGAGCCGAGCTTGAGCTCGAGGCCCAGAAGGTTCACCGATGCAAGCGGCTGCTTCTTGACGTATTCGCGAACGACCGTCTCCTGCTCCGGCTGCACGACGACGACATTTTCCGCCAGTGCAACACCCATGCCGCCAATCAGGACGGCCGCAGCCGCCGCACTCTTAAGATAAAATCTCATGACCATCTCCTACTGGTTGAATTCATTCCGCCCTGCATTGAAACTCCACCACTGCCGTGAGGTTCCATCTCAGATTCAGAATTCAAGACACCACAGGATCGGCAATAATAGTAATCATATGCTTCTCGTATATTCGGTTTTCCACGCGAGAACGGCTAAAATCTCGCGCATAAATTGCATTTCTGGATTGTATGTTTATGCTGAGAGCACATAGCGGCGCCTGACGCACGGCAGCCGCAACGGCAAGTGCCCGTTTCTCTGGCAAGGCGACAGGTCGGCAGTGGCCGGAACTGCGCCTCGAATGCTCAATTGCCTTAGCTACGGCTAACGTAGGACGAGCCATGTCGTTCCAGCGCCTGTCCCGGCATCGCAAGAAAAGCTCCACACGAAAAAGGCTCGCCCTGCCGGGAGCAGAGCGAGCCTTAGACAGCGCCGGCGGAGGTGGCAGCCTCACCGGTCACGCCAGGAAAACGCGACGCATCGGGACTGGTTCCGACCTATGGCGGCCTGTGCAGACACAGCCTCAAAGCCCGTCGCGGATGCAACCATGTCGCTACGATGACGTTGTGGCGAAAATCTCCAAAAGGATCTCCGGATGGCGCCCCGACCTTCAGTGACCAAGCATCCCTTCACCTTGATATTCGTCGTCATCGCGCTGGTGGCGCCGTTCGCCGGACTTGCCTGGCGCACGCGCGAGTGGATGGGTTGGTAGGCTTCGCACCCACCCGGGTAAATCAAAACCAAAACTATGGCTTGGTCGTTTTGGTCCTTTTCCCAACGGCAACCGATGGGGCCTCGGGTGGCGGTGATGACTGAGGCTTGGGCTGATCGGGCGCCGGCCTATCCGGCGCCGTCGGCCCGCCCGCCGTGAGGTTGACCGAGACGCCAAAAATCTTCCACTGGCGGTCTATCGGCTCGAACAGCAGTTCGAAATTCACCTGCAGCGGCGCCGAGGGAAAGAACCCGGCCAAGTGTAGCATGCCGTTGGGCTCGATCTGCGGCAGAAGTGTCAGCTGTGGTTCGAGCACGGCAATCGCGCTGAAATCGATCGCCTGCTTGCGCTGAGCGGCGAAGATTTCGCCGAGCCCTGCCGCGCTGTTGGCCTGGAAATTGGGCGAGCCAAGATCGCGCAGCACGGTGTAATTGCCGGTCTTGTTGGCCTGGTCGAGTGCCAAAAGGACGCTGCGCGTCAAGATCAGCACGCCGTTGCGATCGATCTGGGCCGGCTTGGGCTGGGGCTTCCTGTCAGATGCGCCGGACGCTTGCGCCATTGCCGGCCAGGCGACAACATTTGTCTGCATCGCGAGCAGCAGCGCGGCCAGGACAATTCCTCTCCAGGGCGAAGCTGACCGGTGGGCAGCGCTCATGGCCAATAGCCCGGCCCGATCCCGTACTACCAGGCAACTGTCACGCCTGCGCGCCCGCCGACGGTATGGTTGCCGGCACCGACACCAATGCCGCCGCTCAGGATGACGTTCTCGCTGATGCGGGCCTGAGCGCTGCCGGCGAAGGCGTTTTCGCCTTGGAACGTGCCCCAGTTCAGCGAGACCGCATAGTTCTTGTCGCCGGGAAGACCGCTGCCTGCCATCGCCAGCGCCATGGCTGTGCCTTCGAAAGCCTTGTCGATCCTGCCGTTGACCGCATTCAGCCCGCTCTCCAGGCTTCCCACCCGGCCGTCCAGCAACGCGATATTGTTGGTGTTGGTCGCAATGTCGGCGGTGTTGATGGCAATGTTGTTGGTATTAGTGGCGATATCGGCAGTGTTGGTCGCGATGTCGGCAGTGGTCGTGGTCACTCTAGTGTCGAGCGATGCGATCTGTGTCGTGTGCTGCGCAATATCTCCCTCGTTGTTGGTGATGCGCGTCTCGTGGTCGGCGAGTTCCGTGGTGTGGCCGCTCACCGTGCCCTGCAGGGCGCTGATGTCGGAGCTGTTTTGCACCACCGTATCCGCCAGCGAATCGAAATCGAAGGTCGAGGCCGCGAGGTTCCCGGCGCTGTCGGTCGTCACCATGTAGGTGGTGCCGGACTGGGCGCTGGTGCTTGCGGCGGAAGGCAGGCCCGCTAGCGTATAGGTTGCCTGGCTGCCGCCGATGGCGACCTGATTTGCCCGCGTCGTGGCAACGCCCTTGCCTATGGCGGTGGACCCGGCGAACCCCGCATTGCTGCCTTGGCCGACAGCAGTGGTGTCGTCGCCGAATGCGACGGCACCTGCGCCCAAGGCCGTGGCGTTGGCCCCGTTGAAGGCCTGGGCGGAGGCCCCGACCGCGGTGTTGCGGCCGCCGTTAAAGGCGTGAGCCTCGTTGCCGAACGCGCTGTTGGAAGCACTGCCCGATGCCTGGGCGTCGACGCCGCAGGCGTAGGCGCCGTCTAGGCCGTCGCCATCGCCGCAATCATCGGCAAGGGCCGAGCTTTCGGAAGACATCATGAGGCCGAGCACGAGCGATGAAACGCCGAGCAGCGCTCGCAGCCTCGGCGGGGAACTGGGAAACACTCCGCCCCGCGAACCGCCAACCTCAAACGCACTGTGCGCCCCGCCACACTGTTCTTCCATCCGCAAACGCCCCGCCTGATCGAACGCCAGATTCGCAATTGATTTGAAGGTTAGCGGCGGGATTGAAGGACGGCATCCACCAACTGGTGGAGAACATCAAGCTTGAATCAGTTTATCGACGGCGGCTCGACCACCAGCTGAACAAGATCACTGTCCAAACTAGCCAAGACATCGGCACTATGCTGTATTTCGGCCATTGGGCGCTTTTCGGGGGAGCAAACCTTGGCAGATGAATTCGCGGAACTCGCAGGCATGATCGGCACATTCTATGATGCCGTCATTGAACCTGGCCTGTGGCAGAAGGCGCTCGACGACATGCGGCGCCATTTCGGCTTCCACCTGGGGGCGATCTCGGTGATCTCGCTGCCGACGGGGAGCGCCGTGGTGCAGGTATCCACCAATATCCCCGCTGAATACGCAGCTGGAATGGAGGCCTATAATGACGATGTGATCGAGCTTTGGGGCGGCGTGGCTCGCATGGCCGAGATGCCGCTGGAGGAACCCATCCTGCAGTCGCGGATAACAGGGCCGGATATCTGGGAAGGCAACCGCTTCTATGAGGAATGGGTGCGCCCGCTCGGTCTTGTCGACCAGGTCGGCATCATGTTGGCGCGCGACCGGACAATGGTGGGCAATATCGGGCTTGGCATTCACGAATCCTCTCAACCGCTCACGCAGTCGCGTATGGACGGCCTGCGCTTCATGGCGCCTCATGTGCGGCGCGCGGCGATCATAAGCCGCCTGCTCGACAACTCGGCTTCGGCCGCCGCGACATTCGAGGCCGCGCTCGACGCAACGCGTTCGGCCGTGGTGCTGGTCGATCAAGACATGGCGATCGTGCATGCCAATGCCGTGGCCAGGGCCATGTTTGGTAACGGTGATCCGATAGCCTCCGTGCGCGGCAAGCTCACCTTGCCGCGCGAACTCGTGCCAAACCGTTTGCAAGCAGCGGTGCAGGCCGCCGCTCGCGCCGAACAGGAACTTGGGCGTCGCGGCATCGGCATCGCGGCAAAGTCCCGAGACGGAACAGCGCTCGCAGTGCAGGTTATGCCGCTCGAGAACCGCTCTTTGCGCGGCGGAGTGGACCGACGTGCCGTGGTCGCCGTGTTCATCGGCGACGCCGCCGCTCCCCTCGAAATGCCCGCCGATGCCATGCGCCTGCTCTACGAACTGACGCCAGCCGAGCAGCGCGTTTTCGAGCTCGTCGTGGCCGGCGAAAAGACCGCCGCCATCGCGCAGACGCTGGGCGTAGCGCCAAGCACCGTGCGCACCCACCTGCTCAAGGTATTCGAGAAGACCGGGCGTCACACGCGCGGCGACCTGGTGAAGCTCAGCCGCGAGATCACGCTGCCGGGCTAACTCGCCCGGCCCACATTTTCTACGAAACGACAGGCCATGGAAGACTCAAAGCCAGACACCGTCGCGATGCAGCGGCGGGGCAGCGTCGACCGGATCCTGGCTCGTCGCGGCATGGTGCGCCCGCCTGAAGATCAGCCTCACGACGAGCACGAAGTAGCCGACCTGCACAACAAGCAGCGTCACGATCGTCCAGGCAAATGCCTCCCAGAAAGAACCGGTGGCCATGTAGGTCCAGACCGCGACGATGACGGCCGTGGCTGACATCCCTACAAGAAACTGTCCAAAATACATCGTTCCCAAAATCGTCGAAACCGCCCGGTTCCAACGACTCCCTGCCCAGATTCCCGTTACCCGCGGACAACGTTCCATTATTTTAGAAACTTCGCAACTGCGTGATCGCCCGCCCGGCAGGCGCTCGCGAAATTTGTTGCGCACCGACCTCGTCGGGAGCAATTTGATGCTCACGGACTGGGGTAACGAAGAAAACAAATTCGGGGGATGGGGGCATGACGCTCAAACTGATCGGGGCCGGTTTCGGCCGCACCGGTACGTGGTCCACCTTTGCCGCGTTGAACAGGCTCGGTCTGCCATCCTATCACATGCAGGAAGTGGTCATGAACAAGGCCAACAAAGGCCATCTCGATTTCTGGCGCAAGGTGGCCAACAGCCCGCCGGGCAGCCAGCATGACTGGAACCGAGTGTTCGCCAACTATACGGCCACCGTCGACAATCCCGGCTGTTGCGTGTGGAAGGAACTGATGGCCGCCTACCCCGACGCCAAGGTGTTGCTGACTCTGCACCCGCGCGGCGCCGAAGCATGGTATGAGAGCACGATCGACACGATCTATTTCACCGAAACTGTCTGGCAGTTCAAGATCCTGGAATGGCTGACGCCCTTCGGCCGGAAATTCGGGGACATGTCGAGCAAGCTGGTGTGGGGCCGCACCCTGAAAGGCGTGATGGACGGCCGCGCCAAGGCAGTGGCGCGCTACAACGCCTATATCGAAGAGGTGAGAGCGGCGGTGCCGCCGCAAAAGCTGCTGGTCTACAAGGTGACCGAAGGCTGGGCCCCGCTTTGCGAGTTCCTCGACGTGGCACTGCCCAACGAGCCCTTCCCCAACCTCAACGACCGCGAAACAATCAAGAAGATCATCCGCGACATCATCAAGGGCTCCTATATCATGCTGGGGCTGGCGATCGCGGCGATAGTGACCGTGCTTGCGGCGCTGTGGTGGTGGCTGGGCTGACTCCAGCCGCCGGCAATCCAGAACCAGTCTTTGCCCGGCGGGCGCGGGAACAAACGCCGTGAGCCGGAGCACTAGGACGTGGGAGGAAGGAGATAGGCGAGCTAGGCGGCGACGCCCAGCCACTCTGACGTCTTGCGCCATAAAGCGCCTTCCCCGTAATGCCGACATAATGCCCCGGAGCTATCCCCACCGGCGAACGATCCAGCCGCGTGGGAACCATGACATCTCGCCACCGCCGCTCGGCCGGCGCGAGTCCTGCAAGCCGGGACGCAGACCGGGCCGCGAGCCCCCGCCGAGATGTGACGGCGTGACTTCGAAACTTGCCAAAACCACATTTTCCATGCCCGAATTCTTGGCCAAGACGCTTGGCCGGCTGAGGTTTTTGCTTGGGCATTATATCAGTTTTGACTAACATAACGGAACGTCTAATGGACATTGCCGGAACCGAACAGGGCCCCTCGGACCTTTGCGTTTTGCAGCTAAGACCTTGGTCCTACAGGACAAAGCAAAAGTCCGATGTGACCGATTGAAGCCCGGACAAGGGAACATAGGGGCCTGCTTGTCGTTTGTCGCCAGGGCTCCGGTATGACAACAGCCCGCGCCCAACTCGGAGAACACGCGAATGCCCCATCGATCCACCATCATCAAAACAGGCCACGGCCCCGGCACGGCTATCGCCGTGCTCATGGTCGGATTGATGGCGGTGGGCTTCGTATTCCTCGTTCTGGGCAGTTCGCTCTACTTCAGCGAGCAGCCGTCGGATCAACGCGCACTGTCTTCCCCACCGGCCCGATCGGTCCAGGCGGTGGATGGCAGAGCGGCAAACTGATCCGCACCACGGCGGAACAAACAGCCGTCTTTCAGATTAACATGAGCAAAAACTAATTAAGGAGGATCTATAGTGAAGAACTTCATTCTTTCGGCCCTTGTCGCCATCTCCGTCGTGTCACCCACCATCGTCGCCCCAGCGCAAGCCGCCAGCCTCGTCATCACGACGGACAACGGAAATAACGGCATGGGCCGGCATAACTGGCGCCGGCATCACGACCGCGAGCATCACTGGCGCAAGCATCACAATCGCCACTGCTTCGTGAAGGTGAAGAAGCAATGGCGCCACCACCACTGGGTGATCAAGAAGGTGCGCATCTGCAATTCCGACCGCTTCTGAGCGATGTCGAAATTACCGCCGCCCAAGGCGCACCGCAGGTTTCGTCCAAACGGAAGAACCTTAGCCACGGCCGCTGTCTGGAGCGCAGCGGTCGTCATGCTGGTGCTGATGGTGGCCGGAACGGTCGGCTTCTGACGCCGAGGTGGACGGCCTTTATCCACCGAAGAGGTTTGACCGCGCTTGAATTAATATTAGAGATAGAAAATATAATAAATCGGCCGGCGACCGCCAGAAGTCGGCCAGGCCCGGCGTGCCTCCCTTTGCACCTGGCCGCCGGGCCATTTTTCTCCTTGCCTTCACGCGCCCGGCAATGCGGCATGCGTCAGCGCACCACCATCCTGCTGGGCACCGCCCTGCCCTGCCGATAAACCGTGCGCTTCTTGGGCACCGCCACCACCGCCTCGGGCACATGCTGCGCGGCAGAGTGACGAAGTCGGCGCCGGCGCCGACCGCAAGGCCATAGCCCACCAGCCCCAGCGCTTTCGCCCCCGGCATGGGTCACCACGTCGAGGGCGGCGGCCAATTCGTCGTCCTCGACGAAGCCGGAGCGATAGCCGATCAGTTGGCGCGGCCCAGCATGTCGCCATCGCCATAAGGCCACCAGGAATCGCGGATGTTGTGGGAGCCGCCGAACACGATGACGCCAGCTTGCCTGAGCGCCATCCATGGATTGAAGCGCGAGTCGTCGCCGCTCGCCCGCCGACGGTCAGTGCGCAGGAACGCCGAAATCCCAGACGCCGAATCTGCACTTTAGCCCCGGCCTATTCCGCTTTCGCGGAAGTTTCGACCGGCGCGCAATATGCAATGCTGCTAATGCGGCGGTACGAGCCGCCCTGGTTGACGCGGGCGCCCGAGCCATCCCAACAATGCGCCCCCCCGTCCGCGTCGACCACGGCAGCCGCCTGGCGCTATCATGCGAGCCATCGCGCCAAGCGACAACCTGCCGCGACATTGCTTGCTGCTTCAGCCGCCGACCAGCGCCTTCGTCGTCACCAAATTGACGCCGGCTTCAGTGAACTCGCCATTGTGCCTGATGATGACCTGCTCCGCGCTCTCGCTGGCATTGTCCAGCGTGCTGTGGGCATCGGAGACCACGGTCACGCCGAGCCCCCTGGCCATCGCGCCCTTGACCGTCGCCGCCACGCAAAAATCGGTCTGTGCGCCCAAGAGCACGACAGCATCCGCGCCCTGCCCGGCAACCCAGTCGCCGAAGGCGGGATTGCTGAACGCATCGCGCACGGATTTGGCGAAAGTCGGCTCGTCCGCCGCCTGGCCAAGTGCGGGCCATACCGGCCAGCCCGGCTCGCCCGGTGCCAGCGGATCGCCTTCGGGTCCATCATGCCTGATAAAAGCGACCTTGCGTCCGCCGCGCCGCGCCCAGTCGATCACCGTCCTGGTGCGCTCGACAATATCAGGCGCATCATGGATCGGCGGCTCGTGCACGCCGTCGAACATACCGGTCTGGAGATCGATGACAATGAGCGGCGCGTTGTCTGGGAGGTTGGGAGCTGACATGGTTTTTACATAGCACGGCGGGGAAGGTGATCAAGGATATGCTCACTCCGGCGCGCCAGCAAACAGCACCACGCCATCACCGCCGGTGGCCGGCCAGTCGCGGATGGTGCGGTCATTGCCGCCGGTCAGCACCGTGCCGTCGGCGGCGAAGGCCACCGCATAGATCGGGCCGGTCTGGCTGTCGAACATGGCGACCTGGTTGCCGCTGTCCATGTCCCACAGCCGCGCCGTGCCGTCGAGCGAGCCGGAGACCAGGCGCCTGCCGTCAGCCGACAGCGCCAATGCATAGACTGTGCCTTCATGGCCTTCGAAGCGGCGCACTTCGCGGCCGCTGTCGAGATCCCAGAGCTTGATCGTGTAGTCGCCGCTGCCGGTGACCAGATGGTGCCCGTCGGCGGTGAACACCGCACCATAGGTGCCCTGCTCGTGCCCGTGCCAGCTGCGCAGCTGCTTGCCGGTCTCGATGTCCCAGAGTTTCAGCGTGCCGTCGATGCTGCCGCTGAGGGCCTGCTTGCCATCGGCCGAGACGGCGACGGCGCTGACCGACCAGTCGTGCCCGCTCATGACGTGCAGCACGGCGCCCTTCTCGAGGTCCCAGACGATGACATTGCCCGTATCGTGCCCGCTGACGGCGCGTTTGCCGTCCGGGCTGATCGCCAGCTTGTTGACGCCGCCATTGCCGCCCGACGAGAAGACATGCAGCACCGCGCCATCGGAGAGTTTGCGCTGCACGATCTCGCCGTCGTCACCGGCCGTCAGCGCGCTGACACCATCGGGCATGAACAATGCCGTGCGGGCCATATCCTTGTGGATGCCGAGATTGCGGATCAGGTGCTTGCCGACGATATCCCAGAGCTTGATCGTGTGATCGGTGCTGGCGCTCATGATCGAGTGCCCGTCGAGCGCGACCGCCAGCCAGACGACGGCATCGCGGTGGCCCTCGGGCTGCGTTGGCAGCGGTGGCGGAGCCGGCGGCAGCGGCGCCACGGTGGGCGGCGGAATGACCGCGACCTCCGGCGGCGTCGGAGCGGCGGGCGCTGGCGACGGTGGCACCAGCGCAGGCGGCGTCGGTGGTGCGAGTGCCGCAGGCGGATTGGCGGCTTCAGGCGGCGGAGCGGGCGGCGCACTGGCGACATCCTGCCCCTTGGGTTCGTTGCCCTTGGGTTCGCCGACCTTCGGTTCGCCGGGCAGGCCGGCGATCTCGCCGCCGCCATCATGCCAGGGGCCGAACCGGTCGGCGGCCAGCGCTGCGACCACGACCAATGGCAACAGGAGAAAGGCCTTGCGCAGGCCGGGCCTGCCACCGTCTTGCACTTCCGCCGCGCGGCCAAACAGCGGCGCCCCTGCCGCCTGGCCTGACCGGCCCGGCAGAAGGCCAGCCCAGAACAGCCCGGCGCCAAGCAGGCAGGCGAGCGCCGCCGCCAGGAAGCCGACCAGCCGCAACGAGGCCGGATCCGCCGGCAGGCCTGAAAAGCCGCACCAGGCGAGAGCCTCACCGTCGATCGACGGATAGATCCGCGCCAGGCAGCCTATGGCGACAACGGCCAGGGCAAGCGCAAGCAACCTGTCGGCAACCCTGTTCATCACTCCCCCGGGCGTTGTTGGCGGCCCTCACGATGTGACGGTCGCCGCCGCATGGTTCGAGGTCGAGACTATCAGCGGCGAGCTCGTGTCGCCAAGAGCCCGCTTTGGGCGCCCAGCTTGGTTGACACATGTCGCGCATCTGCCCTGATCGCAAAGGGATTCAGGAGAGACCACGATGAAGAAGACTTACGCCAAGCCGACCTTCGTCAGGAAGGGCAAGCTTTCAGCCGTCACGGCAAACGGCCCGAGCAGCCCCACAATATAATCCCGGCGCATTCTGGCTGGATCGCGCCGGCTTTCCGGACGGAATTGCGCAAAACAAAGAATTACAGACCAAGCACTTTGTCGCTTGCCCTCGGATTTATTGAAGATTATTGCTTCCAGCCCGCATGGTTGACAGATGGCCGCAGTCTGCCATCATCCAGTTGGGATTTTAGGAGAGTCTGAAAATGAAGAAGATTTATGTGAAGCCGATCCTTTTGAAAAAAGAGCGTCTTTCGGCGATCACGGCGGCAAACGGCGCCTCGATATCCTGATATCAGCGCGTCAGGACCAGATCGTCCAGCACCATTTGCCAATAGTGTTTCGTTGACAGGCGAACACGCGTTACCGCCTTGAGCATCGGCGCGTAGTGCAGCGGCGTCAGCGCCGACAGCGTCACCTGATCGCTTGAGATCAGCTGCTCGCCAAGCCAGCTTTCGATCTGCGCCACCTCCCCTTCCGACTTCAGCCAGGCAGCGCTCAACATGACCGAGTGAAAGCCGAACGGCTGTTCGCAGCTGAATTCGGCCGGCAGCCCGCTGCTGGTGTAGACCACATGGTCGCCGGAGACGTTGCCATTGACATAGCCCTGGCTGTCCTTGGTGTAGTCGCGTGCCATCGCATTCAGGTTGCGCCACGCCAAGCCGGCATGGCCGGACGGGATCTTCCTGAAGGTGCGCGACGTCACATCGTCGAAATCGATCGTTTCCAGGGCGACGTCCGACGCAATGCAAGCGGTTTGCGGCGACAACAGGCCGAGATCGGCCGGATAGGGCGACAGCGACAGCCGTCGCTCAAACCCGTCGCCACTGACGAGAACCGTATCGGCGTCATCGGCCAGATCGACGTTGAAGGCGGCACCTGGCGCCAGCGGCCGCGTCTCCAGCACACGCCCTTTCTCCAACACCGACAGCGTCGCCGACCCGTCGCCGGCAACGCGCCCGCCGAGGCGCCGGGGCGGCGCCAGACCGACCGGCTGCAGCATCTCGTGCGACACCAGCCCGGCCGGCGAACCCGGCATCGACAGGAGGTGTCGGGACTGGATGTCGTTTTCGCTTTTCGCCTGCCAGCCGGGCGGCACTGAAACCGCAAAGCGCCAGTTGCCCGGCGCGCGGATCACGGCCTTTCTGCGTTTCACCGACATGGGGAAATTGGCAAAGCCGGCATTATTGGTGCGCACTGAAGCGGCGAGCTTGCCGGCCTCGTCATACAGCCGCACCATGATGCCGGCCATCGGCCGGTCGCCGACGCCATATTTGCCGTCGCGATCGACGTCGAAATAAACGAAGGACGAATAGTTCAAAGTGCCGCCACTGCCGCTCCAATCGCTGCGAACGGCGTAGTCGTCCGCTGGATTGGCCTGCCGCCGCCCCTTGCGGCGGCTGCGCCTCTGCCACAGCAGCCAGACCACGCCAGCAGCAGCCGCAAGCATCACGATGGCGGCAAGCAGGATCCCGACAGGGCCGAGGTCAAACATGGGGCCTCGATCCACAGGTCTTGTTGGTGATCATGGGCAATCCGGCTGCGTTGGAGCACTTTGCAACAGACTAGCCTGCGTCGACGTCGCTGCACAGACGACGCTGGCGGCGGCAAAGGGGGACCGCGGCCGCAGGCTTGAAGATCGCTCACTTCAATTCCACCCACACCGGCGCATGGTCGCTGGCGCCATCCTCACCGCGCACGTCGCGATCGATGCCGGCGGCGGTCAGGCGCCGTGCCAGCTTCTTCGAAAGCAAGATGTGGTCGAGCCTCAAGCCGGCATCGCGCGGCCAACGGTTACGGCGATAATCCCAGAATGTGTAGAGCGTCTCCTTCGGATGCTTCTTGCGCAGGCCGTCCGTCCAGCCCTGCTCGAGCAAGGCGGCGAAGGAAGCCCGACTTTCCGGCTGCACCAGCGCGTTATCGTCATAGGAGCGGGTGGGATAGATGTCGCGCGGCTCGGGCACGATGTTGTAGTCGCCGGCCAGCACCACCGGCAGGCCGGTGTCGAGCAGTTGTTCGGCATGCGCCTCCAGCCGCTCGTGCCAGGCCAGTTTGTAGGCGAATTTCGGTCCTGGCTGTGGATTGCCGTTCGGAGCATACAGGCAAGCGATGACAATGCCATTCACCGCCGCCTCGATGTAGCGGCTCTGCCTGTCGGCATCGTCGCCGGGCAAGGCATCGCGGGTCAGCACCGGTTCCGACCCCCGCGCCAGGATGGCAACGCCGTTCCAGGTCGGCTCGCCCTTCCACACCGCGCCATAGCCGGCATTGGCCAGCGCGGTGCGCGGAAACTGCATGTCGCGTGCCTTCAGCTCCTGCAGGCAGACGACATCGGGCTTTGCGGCAGCCAGCCACGCCAGCAGGTTTTCAAGCCGGCTGTTGATGTTGTTGATGTTGAAGGTGGCGATTTTCATTGCGCTTCGTCATCCTCGGACTTGACCCGAAGATGACGAAATCGATGGTCGCGCCAGCTTGGCTTTTATGGTCTCGGCCAGCGTCTTCAGATGATCGCCAGCCGAAAATCCCGAGATGCTCTTGCGCGGCTTGAGGTCATGGTCGCCGTCCTCCAGCCAGACAATTTCGATGCTGTCCGACAGCTCATATCCGGCAACCTCGTCCGGCGTGCCGAACTCATCGCGCGTGCCTTGGAAGATCAGCGTCGGCGTCTTCAGACCGGCGAGGTGTTTTGTCCGCAGCTGCTCGGGCTTGCCCGGAGGGTGGAAGGGATAGCCAAGGCAGACCAGCCCTGAAATCTCGCCCTTGGCGAACATCTCGTCGGCGACCATCGAGGCAACACGCCCACCCATCGACTTGCCGCCGATGATGAGCGGGCCGGCCACGCCCTTCGCCCTGAGGTCGGCGATCGCCTTGACATATTCCGGGTTCACCGTCTCGGCGCGCGGCGGCGGCTTGCGGTGGCCATAGCGGCGGGCGGCCATGTAGTGGAACTCGAAGCGCGCGACCTGGAAGCCGGTTGCGGCAAGCGCCTTGGCGGTGGCGGTCATCGAGGGAGAATCCATCGACGCGCCGGCGCCATGCGCGAGCAGGATGGTGACAGGCGCGGTGTCGGGACCGTCGAAGAGGAAGCTGGTCATGGGGCGGCCTTCCCGGAGAGGTCGCGTTCCTTCGCACCCCCCTCTGTCCTGCCGGACATCTCCCCCGCAAGGGGGGAGATTGCGCGCTCAACCGCTTTCGCCAATCTCCCACTTTGTAGGTATAAGCGGAGCACTGAAGCTGCCAATCTCCCCGCTTGCGGGGGAGATGGCCGGCAGGCCAGAGGGGGGTGTTCAAGCGCGACCATTGCCCTCACCCCGCCGTCCGCGCCAACTGCATATCCACGAACTGAACCCCCTTGGCCGCCACCCGCGCCCATTCCGAATCCGCGTCGAGCTCCAGATAGCGCACCCACAGCCGGCGTGCCTCCAGCAGATTGCCGGCATCGAATTCGAGCCTCGCCAGGTTGAACACCGGGTCGGCATAATTCTTGTCGAGCGCGATCGCCTTCTGCAGGTGCCGTCGCGCCGAGGCCTCGCGGCCTTGTTCACTCATCAGTCCGGCGAGGTTGAACCAGGCCTCGACGAAGGCCGGATCGAGCTTTATCGCCCTGGCATAGTCATGCGCGGCGTCCGCCGCGTGGCCGCCAGCGCGCAGGCAGTTGGCGCGGTTGAAGGCGGCGATCGCATCGCTCGGGTCGATGGCCAGACAGCGCTGGTAGAGTGCGGCTGCACCATCGTGGTCATCGCCCTCCTCCGCCGCTTCGGCCTCGGCGAACAACTCTTCCAGCGTGTCATCGCCCTCCGCCCCGGCGGTGCCCAAATCGAACAGCAGCTGCCCGTCGAGTTCGCTCTGCCCACCCTCGAGATAGATCGCGTCAGCGCGCCCATGCTGCGAGCCGACATTGAGCGACTTGGCGGTCAGCGAAGCCACCGGGCCGGAGCGATGGACGGAGCGCGCGATCGCGCCCCAAGTCGCACCGCCGGCGATGAGCCCGGCATATTTGCGCGCCAGGATCAGGTCGCGGAAGGAATAGGGTTCTGCGTCATGCTCGAAGGCATCGAACAGCGACAACAGGTCGAGATCGGCGCCCGATAGCCGCGATTGCTCGATCAGCGAATGCCGCGACAGCGTGGACGCCTCCGGCGCCTTCATCAGCCCGAGCAGGCGCAGGAAGCCGTTCTCGCTGAGGAGCTTGTGCGCGGCCGCGCGCTCGGCGGCGACACGGCGCTCGATCTCGGCATCCCCGTTCTTGGAAAGTCCGGCCTTGGCCAACAATGTCCGGCCGAACACGACATGCGTGGTGCGCCTGGTGATGCCGCGCCGCAGCTGGCCATGCTGGCGTTCCACTTCACGCGCTGCCAGCCTGAGCGGAAACGCCGCTAGTGCACCGATAGTGCCGAAGACGGCCTCCGGGACCAGGACGGCCGGTGCCGTCATTTCTTGCTCTTGCCGACCGCCTTCAGCAGATTGGCCTTCAGCGGATTTTCAGCAGCACCACCCGCTGCCGCCTTCTTCGCGGCTGGCTTGGCGACCTCGTCGGCCTTGCTCTTCGACTTGGCCGGCGGCTTCGATTGCGACAGGCTCGCCTTCAACGCATCCATCAGGTTGATGACATTGCCGCGCTCGGGTGCGGCCGCGATGATCGGCTTGTGGCCTTTCAGCTTCTCGCGGATCATCGTCATGAGTGCCGCCTCATAACGGTCCTCATAGTTCTTCGGATCGAAGGTGGTTTCCTTCTGCTTGATCAGCGCTTCGGCGAGCTGCAGCATTTCGGCGTCAGGCTTGCCGGCCGGGATGTTGCCAAAATATTCAGCTGTGCCGCGCACTTCGTTCGGGTTCCTCAACGTGCACACGAACATACCATTCTCGCGCGCGCCGATCGTCACCACACGCTCGCGGCTGGACAGCACCAGGCGGGCGATCGCCAGCTTGCCGGATTTGCGCATCGCTTCGCGCAGCACGGCGAAGGTTTCTTCCGCCATCGCGCCGTCGGGCGCCAGATAGTATGGCGCATCCTGGTAGATGACGTCGACCTCGCCCTCGTCGACGAAGGCCTCGATGTTCATCGTGTGGTTGGATTCGATGCGCACCGCGTCGAGATCGGCGTCATCGATGATGATGTACTGCTTGTCCTCGTATTCGTAGCCCTTGACCAGATCCGAACGTTCGACCAGCCCCAGTTCGGGGTCGACCGGCTTCATGTTGATGCGGTTGTGGGTCTTCTTGTGCAGCTGGTTGAACGAGATGCGCTCACTCGCGCTGGTGGCGGGGTATAACCGCACCGGACAGCTGACGAGGCTGAGTTTGAGGTAACCTTTCCAACTTGCTCTGGGCGCCATGAAACACTCCTACGCGGCCATGCACTGACATTTGCTGCAGTTTTCGTCCGAAGGACGAACGAGGCTGCGCAAATCCTACACCGACCCCGCACAATACAGGCAAATCCCTGACGAAATGTTTTAGGTCGCCGGAGGGGTCGCGGCGGAGGATAATTCAAATTGTATGAAGCGTCGATGGAGGGCGAGGCGCAGGCGATTGGCCGAATGCCTCGAAGCTTCGTTATCCTAGGGCGAAGGGAAGGCCGGCAAATCCCGCGCAAATTCCTCGATCTCCGCCCATGGATCGCCCGACGTCGCCAGCAACCCCGGCAGCGAGGAGTAGTTCAGATCCTGCGGCGCATCGATGCTCTCCAGATCGCTCCAACTCACCGGTGTCGAGGCCGGCAGGTTGGTGCGGGCGCGCAGCGAATAAGGTGCTGCCGAGGTGTGGCCGCGCGCATTGCGGTGGTAGTCGATGAAGATGCGCTTCTTGCGGTTGTCCTTGCCCATGGTGGTGGTGAAGGTGTCGGGCGCGGTTGCCGCCAGATGCGTTGATATGGCGCTGGTCGCCTGGTGCAGCTTCTTCCAGTTCTGCTTGCGCGTCACCGGCACCGTGATGTGGATGCCGCTGCCGCCGGACGTCTTGGCGAACGGCACCAGCCCCAGCCCTTCCAGCTCACCCTTGATGTGCACGGCAGCCTCGACCACCTCGCGCCAGGAGATCCCCTCGCCCGGATCGAGGTCGAAGACGATCTGGTCGGGTCTGTCGAGGCTGGTGCGGTGGGTGCCCCAGGTGTGGAACTCGACGACACCGAACTGCGCCAGCGCCAGATAGCCTTTTGCCCCTTCGACCGAGAGGTAGGACTTGGTCTCACCCTCGGAATTGGTCGCCTCGAACGTCACCACCGAGGGCGGCATGCCGGTGAAGGCATGGCGCTGGAAGAAGCAATCCTTCGGCAGGCCGGTCGGGCAGCGCACCAGCGACACCGGTCGGCCAAGGATGTGCGGCAGCATGAAGTCGCCGACCAGCGCGTAGTAGACGGCAATGTCGAGCTTGGTCGGGCCGGTCTTGCCGAACAGCCGCCGCGTCGGATTGGTCACCCAGATGGTGGCGAGATCAGCCTCCGAGATCAGCCGCTTGCGTGTCGAGGACACCGGCGTCGACAGGCCGACATCGCGCAAGCCGCGAAACACCGCGTGGCGCAGCGCATTGTCCGATGTGCGGTTGGCGTAGTGGATACGGGCCGAGAGCAGCGGCTTGACCCAGTTCATCTCGCGCATGATTTCGCGCGGCGCGCCTTCCGGTGCGGACGCGCCGGAGGTGAGTGGCTCCAGCCGGGCAAGCAATTCTGCAGCGGTTTCGCTGTCGAAGCCGGTGCCGACCTTGCCGCGATAGTGCAATTCGCCGTCCTCGAATTCGGCAAGCCCAAGGGCTGCCAACCCCTCCGCCGCGTCCGATGTGGTGTAGCCGGCAATGACGAAATCGCCGCTTTGCAGCGCCTTGGTCTTGGTCCAGCTCTTGGTGCGGCCGCTCTGGTAGATAGCCGTGGCGCGCTTCGAGACGACACCCTCCAGCCCAAGTTCCGACGCCTGGTCGTAGAGCCCCTGCCCAGAGCCCTCGACATGGTCGGAGAACTGGATGGCGGAATTGGCGCCGAGGCCGGACAGCACCTGCGCCAGCAGCGCCTTGCGCCGGACCAGCGGCGCCTTGGTCAGGTCCCAGCCGTCGAGATAGAGAAGGTCGAAGGCGTAGAAGTGCAGCCTGCTGCCGGCGCCTTCGGCCAGCGCATCCTGCAGCAGCGCGAAACGGCTGATGCCCTTGGCGTCGAGCACGACGATCTCGCCGTCGATGATGGCATCGCGGCACGGCAGCTTCGCGAAGGCATGCGGCAGGTCGCCATAGCGCTTCGTCCAGTCGATGCCGCCACGGGTGATCAGCTTGACCACGCCGTCGCTCAAATGCGCCATGGTGCGGTAGCCGTCGAATTTGATCTCATGCAGCCAGACTTCCCTTGTGTCCTCGCCGTCAGGCGGTTTTGGCACCTGCGTCGCCAGCTGCGGCTCGATGCGGCTGAGTGCCGGGGCCTTGAAAGCGCCCGGCAGCGTGCCTGGCTTCAGCGAACCCTGCCTCGGTGCGGGTTTGGCGGCCGGCTTTGCCGGCGCCACCATCTCCTCGATGCGTTTCCCGGATTTGACGCTTTCCGGCCGCGCTGTGAGGATGTCGAGCGCAGTGTCTGCAGCAAGGTCGCGCTCCTTGAACAGCAGCCAGTTCTTCTTCTCAGCATCCTCGCCTGGTTTCGGTTTCAGCCTGGTCAGCATCCAGCCGCCATTGAGCTTGTCGCCGGCCAGCCGGAACTTGAAGGCGCCGGTCTTGAAACTCTTTTCGACGTCGTCCATCGGCGCCCAGGTGCCGGTATCCCAGACGATCATCGGCCCGCCGCCATATTCGCCCTCGGGAATGACGCCCTCGAAGTCGATATATTCAAGCGGATGATCCTCGGTCTGGACCGCCAGCCTTTTGTCGACCGGATTGAGCGAAGGCCCGCGCGGCACCGCCCAGCTCTTCAAGACATCGCCGACCTGCAGGCGTAGATCATAGTGATCCGCGGTGGCGTGGTGCTTGTGGACGACGAAGCGGTTGCCGTCGCCGGCAATGAGCCCACCGGCCGGTTCCGGCGTCTTCGAGAATTCGCGCTTGGCGCGATAGGCTTTGAGTTTTGGTGGAGTTGTCATGACCAGGAGCGAAGCACGGCGGCCAGGAACACGCCAGTCACGCTCTCAATCGTCAGTGGCCGGCGTCAACTCAAGCTCCGCCGGCGACAGTCCCTGCCGCAGCTGGCTCAACCGGAATTCGTCCACCCAATAAGCCTCGCCGTCGACCAGAACGCGGGCCTGGTAGGTGCCGGCCGAAAAACTCTGCGCGGTGATGTAGACCTTGTGGCGGTCGAGCGCCTTGCGCACCGCGGCGCGCTTGGAATTCTGGCCGATGACGGGACTGAACATGACGCTGCCCTCGGTCGCCCTGACACGCAACATGGCCGCTGTGCGCAGCCTGGCGACTGGGCTCAAGGATGACGGAGACGCCCAGTCCTGTCAATTTCGGTGAATGGCGGCTCTGCGCTGCTTACGATCCGCTGCTGTTCAGAGTGTTGCCGATTTTCGTGAACTTGCCATTTATTGCGTTGCCGAGCGCACCTGCGCCGGTGATGATGGCCAGCGCTATGAGAGCGGCGATCAGACCGTATTCGATCGCAGTCGCGCCGGATTCGTCCCGCATGAAGCGAGAAACTATTCTTGGCATTTTAAGGCCCCTGGTTTCTTATCCCTCACACACTCCATACAGACCGCAGGTTGCAGCTAGGTTAAATATTGCCGGACTTTTGAAGGGACTCGAGTCTGGGCCTGAATCAACACGTTAAGCTTTGGCGCCGATTGATAGCGCCTGTGCTGTCCCGGAGCCGGCAAAGCAGATCCGTGCCTTGCGGCGGAGAGTTCGCATGCGGCCAAGTTCAGTCCTTCAATCGCCTCAAGCGGCTCATCAGGCTCCGGACGGCCTCGGGCAGCCCCGGATTGGAGCGCGCGTAAAGCTTGGCCCAGCCACCCAACTATGAGGCAGGCAAGCCCGAACGAACAGATTTTTGAACTTCCTCGATGAGATCCAGTGTCGCTTCCGCGACTTCAGCAATCTGAAGCCGCTGAACACAATTGTTGCATGGAGTGGTGCATGGACAGGGCATGGGCGGCCGAAGCGTTCTGTTGGGGACACCAAACGGCCCCCATAGATCAGGCGACTGCTGACCGAACAGTCCCACAGCCGGAGTTCCAACAGACGCTGCAATGTGCATCGGGCCACTGTCATTGCCGAGGAAAACTGCCGCCTCGGCCAACAACGCGACAAGGACTTCAAGCGAGGCCATGCCGACGACAGTAGCCGCCGGCGACATTGCCGTTTCAATTATGCTTTGCGCGACGAGCCTTTCATCAGGCCCGCCGATGACCAGAGACCGCAGTCCGGTTTTGGCATGGATCTCGTCAATGACGGCAGCAAAATATTGCGGCGGCCAACGACGCCCCTCAGACCTCGCGCCCGCATGCACGGCCACATATGATTTCTTCGCCAAAGCGTTTTCCGAAAGAAGCCTGGCACACTCCTCCTGGGCAATCTTGGTTGGCTGCAGTCGAGGCGTTGGGTCTTGAATCTCCAACCCGAGGGCACCCAGCGGAGACAGGTACCTGTAGAGATAATGGGACCCGCCATCTCCGAAGGTCGCCGCGAGAACGTTTGCCAGCTGGATTTCCCAGAACTTAAGCGGACGCTCGGGAGGATCGAAGCCAACGCGAAGTGGGGCGCCGGTCAAACGGTGCATGATCCGTGAGGTTTTTGTATCCGTAAGATCGATGCTGAGATCGAATTTTCGACGCCGCAGCTCAGAAATGACGGCATAATAGTGGGTCAATCGCTTGAGCGGGGTCCTTCTTTTGCCACCGGATTCAAAGCCAACAGCAATGTCGGCAATCTGCTGCGCGACAACGAATTGCTTGAAGCCCGGAGTGCAAAGCATTGTTATCGATGCTTGCGGATAGGCGAGACGTAAATTGCGAACCAAAGCAGATGTCAGAGTGACATCTCCAATGTACTTTGTTTGAATAATGAGGATGGAACGAATCCCATCTCCTAAAATTGAATTCATTGAAATGATCTGCCGAAAAATTCCGCCTGAAAAAGTCCGCAGATGACACTCATTTCTGAACGTCAAACGGCGCCCTTCAAATATAGAGGCAACCAAATCTGTCAACAATTTTGCCGCGCCGACCCTGGGGCCTTGTCGCGTCAGTCGTCGGCGTGACCGGCAAAACGGGCCTTCCCTCAGTCCTTCAATCGCCGCAAGCGGCTCATCAGGCTCCGGACGGCCTTGAGCAGCCGCGGGTTGGAGCGTACGTAAAGCTCGGTCCGGCTGCTCAGCAGAATGGCTGCGTTCGCAGCCCTGCCCCGCAGCGTTATCGGTTCGCAAATCTCGGCCAGAACCGAGCTCGCGGCACCGATATGTTCCTTGTAGCCCTGGCTGCCGACAGACAGGTCGAAATAGTCGAACCCATGTCCGCGCGCCCACATCATCAGCTTGCCCATCGTCGTCAGGCCGGGTGAAACATTGGCGACCGCGTTCTGGTCGATGCCGAGCAGGAGGGTGTGAAGCGTGCCTTTTCTGGCCAACACATAGATGGAGGCGAGCCAGGCTTCACCGGCGCGCAGCCCGAACAGCCGCACCGATCCGTCGGACAGGCCTTGCAACGCCGCGTGGCGGTAGAAGTCGACGACCGGGGCCTGCGTCAGGAGGTCGAAACGCCCAAGCTCGCGAAAGCGCCTCAACCGCAGTTCCAGCAGTGTGTCGAAGAGCTCCTCGGTCAGATCAGGCGTGTCGGCTTCGACCAGAGCGAGGCCGACACGCCGTTCGAAGGCGCGGCACTGCTTGTGGAAGGTCTTGGCGAAGGACGGCTTGCAGATTCGCTTGATGAGCGTCTCCGGTTCGCCATGCAGGACGAGGCCGGAGGTGATCTGGATGGAATCGCGCGCCACCGAAAGCAGCGCCAGCGGATTGGCCACACCGTGGATCTGCTGCGGGATTCCCGCGATGTGGATGCGATCGGCCGGCGGCAGCACGGCGCGGACCGCCGCCCAGACGGCGTCGGCACCCTGCCTGGTCCACGCTCTCGCATCCGCCAGCAGCGGCACCGAATAGTCGCACACGCGGCAGCTTAGCCATTCGATCACATGGTGGCCCCGGGCCCGGCGCCGCATCAGCGGCAGCAGCATGGCCGACGCGCCCGTAGCGGTGTCGCTCACCTCGACGAAGAGCAGGTCCGCGTCTTTGGGCATCAGCCGTGCGGCAATTCCTTCGACCCAGGCATAGTGCTGATGGGCCGTGCAGACGCCGTCCGCCTGGTATTGCAGCCAGAGCGGCTTGACGGTCTCAAAGCTGGTGTGCAGCCGCGCCGTATAGCACGCGTCGGCGCCGGCGCTGGCGGCAATCGGGGAAACCGGGCCATCGTCCGTCATCGCAACCACTTGCATTGCCCGGCTTGCCACGTGCTTGTCCCGTCATTCCGGTCCCCTACGCAAGCGCCGCAAACCCCGCATCAGTCCCTGGATCGTCTTGAGCAGCCGCGGTTTGGAGCGCACGAACACCTCGGTCCGGTTGCGGGCCTCGAGGGCGGTGCTCACGGCATTGCCCCGGAGCGTAATCCCGTGGCAAAGTTCGCGCAGGACCGAACCCGTGGCGCCCATATGTTCCTTGTAGCTCTGGTTGCCTACCGACAGGTCGAAATAGTCGAAACCCTTCTCGCGCGCCCAGCTCATCAATTTGCCCATGATCAGAAGTCCCGGTGAGACGTTGGGCACCGCGCCCTGGTCGATTGATATCAGCAGAGCATGAACAGTGACTTGATGGGTCAGCAGGTATTGGACCGCGATCAGAGCTTCGCCAACGCGCAGCCCGAAGAGCCGCACCGATCCATCCGACAGCCCCTCAAGGGCGGCGTTTCGGTAGAAGTCGACAACCGTCCCCTGCGTCAGCAGGTCGAAACGGCCCAATTCGCGAAAGCGGCTGAGCCGCATCCGTACCAGGCTGCCGAAGATGAGCTCCACCAGGGCCGGTGTGTTGGCCTCGACCAGTTCCACGCCGCCGAGCCGTTCGATCCGGCGCCAGTCCTTGTTGAAGGCCTTGACGAAGGATGGCCTGCATAGACGCTTGAGGACGGTTTCCGGGTCGCCGTCGATAGCGAGGCCGAAGCTGGTATGAGGGGAATCGCGCGTGGCCGCGAGCAAGGCCAGCGGGTTGGCGACGCCGCTGATCGATTGCGGAATTCCTGTGATGTTGATGCGGTCCGCCGGCGGCAGGACGGAACGCACCGCGGCCCACGCGGCCTGTGCGGATTGCCTCGTCCACGGGCTCGCATCGGCCAGCAGCGGTGCCGAATAGTCGCAAACGCCACAGCTCAGCCATTCGATCACCCGATGACGAAAAGCCGGTCGCCGCATCAGCGGCACCAGCATACGGGGCGCGCCCGTCGCGGCGTCGTTCACCTCCACGATGAGCACGTCCGCGCCTTTCGGCATCAGCCGCGCGACGATTCCCTCGGCCCACGCATAATGCTGGTGGGCGGTGCACACACCGTCCGCCTCGTAGCGCAGCCAGAGTGGTCTGGCCGCTTCCAGGCTGGTGTGCAATCGCGCCGTGTAGGCATCGTTCGCGGCGACGGTTGCGGGATTGGGGGCCTGCCCTTCGGGCAAGCCGGTCGCCGCAGCACTTTGCACTGCCTGGCCTGCCATATCTTCTCTTCTCCTATCGTTTTGCCGTCGCGAACGTGACCGCCCGCCGCCACGAGCCCAACCGGCTGTCGCGAGCCTCATCCGGATGCTCGAGATTCCATATGCGGTGATGCGCGAAATACCATGATGCCACGAGCACGAAGGTCTCGGAGACGGCGGAACCCACCAGCGCCCACGGCGGAGACGCAATCGCCAGCAGGATCGCGATCAGGACCAGCCCGACCACCGCGCCGCCCAGCGTGGTGAACGCGACGATCCGGAAATCGCCGAGTATCTCAAGCACGATGCGGGGCATGATGTAGAGCATGATCGGGACAAAATTCGCGATCACGAAAATCCCGATGAACCAGATCGAAGCATCCTGGAGGGCCTGGGATTTTATCATCGGCAGGACGAACATGATGGCGCATCCATAGACCAGGCCGCCGAACCCCATGACGAGCGCCCAGATCTTTGCCTGCGCCCAGACACGGCCTGTTTCGTTGTTGCGCATCAGTCTGGCAAGATCCGGCTGCGTCATGTTGACGAAAGCAAGACTGATGATGCGCAGCGGGGCAAACAGCACCAGGACCGCCGCCAGCGGTGCGTAGGCGGCAGGCCCGGCAATGCCCGCGACCAGCAGCGCCAGGCATTGACCCTGGATGTTGGTGGTGGTCGCGCTGAATGCCGACCAGCGCAACTGGTGCCAGAGCCCGATATAGCGTCGCCGCGTCGGCATGCGGAAGCTGATGCGAAGTGTGCGCCGCGCCAGCCGGGCCAGGACGAAAATGCCGAACACATTTGCCGCGGCAAGTGCATAAAAGACGGTCTGCAGCGGGTCCTGGACCTTCCAGATCGTCAGCCCCGTCAGGACAATGCCGGCGATTGTAAAAGCGCCATCGCTGATGGATACGACCACCTGCTGGCGACGTGCGAAGAAAGCCGTGCGCATATGGCTGCGCAACGACCAGGCGCCGACGAAGCAGCCGGCGGCAATTCCGCTTGGATCGCCAAGGAGATGCATCAGAACAGCCGTACCGACGGCCATCAGCAACGCCACGATCAGCGCTGCCGTTCCAAACGCCACGTCATAGGCATCGACGCCGGCGCTGTTGGTGCTTTTGCTCATCCAGATGCTGGCGGGAACGGCGGTGAGCGATCTGATGTAGGACAGGCCGACGCCGCCCATCACCATGCCGATGGCGAAGAGGCCGTAGCCTTGCGCCGACAGCATGTGCAACAGCATGATGTTGAGGACAAAGTGAAAGCCGCTCTGCATCGCCTCGCCGCCGATCATCAGCACGAGGCGTCGAACCAGATGGCTCGGGAACGCGAGCTTCACGGCCTTGTCTCCGCTTGGCGGGGAGCCCGCGCCCTACCCGGCCGCGCTAGGGTCGTCCTCAGCTTGTCGGCGGCGATCGCCGCGATCGCGGCGGCCGCGACCGGCTCGCTGAAGATTGCCTCGTAGCGCGCGCGCCCGGCAGCGACAAACCCGCGCCAGGCCTGAGGCTGCAGGACAATCTCCTGCAATTTCGCGGCAAGAGCTGCTGCGTCGCCGGGCGGAACATGCCAGCCGGTCTCGCCGTCGCTGACCACTTCCACCAGTCCGCCGATCGCCGACACCAGCGGCGGCCGGCCGTAGGCCATCGCCTCGATGGCGACACGCCCCAGCGATTCCGGACGCCGCGACGGCACGGTGACGATGTCGGCCCAGCGGTAGTGCTCCGAAGGGTCCGGCACGAAGGGCAAGACGCTGACGCGCCCGGTGAGGCCCATCGTCTCGACCAGTTCGGCCAAAGCGCGCTCGCGCTCGGTGCTTTCGAAGGCGCCGCCGACCAGCCGCACCTCGATCCTCGACTGGAGTTCTGCCGGCATCGACGCGATCGCCTCCAGCAGAACCTCCTGCCCCTTGATCCGGTTGATGCGGCCGAGCAGCAGCACGCGCAACGGGCGCTTGCCGTCATAGGTCGTCGGTTCGACCGCCGCCGGCCCGGCAACGCCGTTGTAGACGACATGCGTGCGCGCGGCCTTGGGATCTCCGAAAGCGGCGCGCGTTGCGCGCGAGTTGAAGATCAGATCCGCATGGCTCCAGTGCATGAGGCCGACGAGTATCCTGCGCATGGCGCCTTCGGGGATTTCGTGGATGTGCAGGACGGCCTTGTGAGGCAGCAAGCGCGCGGCCAGCGCATAATCGGCCACGATCGAGGTGTTGACGTAGACCAGGTCGCAATCCCTGAGACGCCGCCACGCCCTGAAGACCGCAACCGGCAATCGCGCCATCTCGACCGTTGCAAGGCGCGCTATGGCCTGGCGCCTCAGCACCCAGAGCGGTTCGAAAACGATCCGGCTGGCATGCGCTTCCAAAATCTGCACGATCGGCCCGCTGCGCGGCAAGACCACCTCGATGTCGGCCGACGGAAACGCGGCGCGCAACGCAGCAACGCTCTCCGCGAAGCTGCGGTCGGAACCATAGAGTTCATAGCCCTGATGAACGCAGGCAATCCGCATCTTTGTATCCCGCCAGGTGCTGCAACCATCGCGCTCGACGAGGGTGTCCAGAATCCTTGTCGCAAGAATCATGCCTGGTTCGATATGCCCGGCTATCGGTCGATATGCCCGGCTATCGGTCGATATGTCCGACTGCCGGCCGCACGACCCTGGCCACGACCCTGGCAATGCCTCGTTTCGATACAGCTACGCACAGAAGGGTTGACCGAGAATGAAACAACCACCGGGTTCAACACCGTTTTTTTTACAACCCCGCGCGATGATCACCCGCCAGTACGCCGAAAATCGGCGGATGGCACGGAAGTTGCCCCCTGCTTCCTAAAAATTAAGCAGAAGCTAATATATATGATGCATCTGAAAGTGCCACCAGCCATGAAACCAGAGACGCCCGCCATTCTGATCCTGGGGACCCGCGGAATACCCGCGGCCCATGGCGGCTTTGAAACCTTTGCCGAAAGACTGGCGCTGTTTCTTGTCGGGCGAGGCTGGAAGGTTGGCGTCTATTGCCAGGATGAGGTCGAGCGGATCGACCAGCGGGTGCGCAGCGAAACCTGGCGTGGCATCGAGCTCATCCACATCCAGGTTGCCTCCAAGGGGCCGCGCGCGACCCTGGAATTCGACTGGCAATGCGTCCGCGACGCCGCCGGACGGCCGGGCGTCTGCCTCGTGCTCGGCTACAACGGCGCGGTCTTCCTGACCTGGCTCAGGCTGAAGCGACGCAAGATCTTCACCAACATGGACGGCATTGAGTGGCGCCGCCCCAAATGGGGCATGGCGGCGCGCACCTGGTTCTGGCTCAACGAATGGATCGGCGCCTGGGCCTCGCATCGGCTGGTCGCCGATCATCCCGCCATCGCCGATCACCTGGCGACGCGCCGGCCGCGCAGCGCCATCGCCACCATCGCCTATGGCGCCGATCCGGTGACATCGGCACCGGAGGCGCCGGTGCGGGCGCTCGGCCTCGAGCCGGGGCGTTACCTGGTCTCGATCGCGCGCATCGAACCCGACAACAACATCCTGCCGATCGTCGAAGCCTTTTGCAGCCGCAAACGCGACATGAAGCTGGTGGTGCTGGGAACACTGTCCGACGACATCCCCTACCATGCCGCCATCCGCAAGGCGGCGAACGGTTCGGTGGTCCTGCCGGGCGCCATTTACGACCAGGCAACGGTGAAGGCATTGCGCTTCCACGCCCGCGCCTATCTGCACGGCCACACGGTCGGCGGCACCAACCCGTCGCTGGTCGAGGCGCTGGCGGCCGGCAACATGGTGATCGCGCACGACAATCCCTACAACAGGTGGACCGCGGGGGCCGCGGCGATCTACTTCACCGACAAGGACAGTTGCGCCGCGCGGATGCAGCAGGCGCTGGACGATGATGACCTGGTCAGGACCTGCGGCGCTGCCGCCAGGGCGCGCGCCCGCGAAGCCTTCCGCTGGGACGAAGTCCTGCTTGCCTATGAAAATGAGGCTTACCGCTTGCTCGGCGTGACCGCCGCCAAGACCACCGCGATGGATCACGCATCGCACGGAACTGTATGACAGGCTGGTCGCGCCGGCGGGTGCTGCGGACGGCGCTGTCCGCGGCGGCGGCCCTTGGTTCGCTCCCGATCGCGCCAACCGCCCACGCCGCCGGGCCGCTGTTTCGGCGCGGCGTCAACGCCTGGCCCTGGTTCTCGCTGACGCGCGAATTTCCGGCACCACGCACCGACTATGACTGGCCGCCCTTCCAGTCGCAGCGGCCGGTGCCGACCCTCGACGACCTCGGTCGGCTGCGCCAGACCGGGCTCGATTTCATCCGTCTGCCCGTCGATCCCGGTCCTTTCCTAGCCGCCGACGCCAAGACGCGCGGCCGGTTGCTGGACATGCTGGACGCGGCCGTCACCGCCACGCTCGACGCCGGCCTCGGCATCATCGTCAACGTGCAGGCCAATGGCGCCACCCATTACTGGAACCCCGACCGCATGGTCTCCGGCACCGCAGCACCCGCCTTCGATCTCTATCGCGGGCTGGTCGCCGAGCTTGCCGGCAGGCTGGAGCGGTTCCAGCCCGGCAAGATAGCGCTCGAACCGGTCAACGAGCCGGCGCAGTCCTGCGCGTCGAACGTCTGGTCGCAGATCCAGCTTTCACTCCTGGCCGCCGCAAGGGCGTCGGCGGCAACCTTGCCGCTGGTCGTCACCGGCGGTTGCGGCTCGATGGTAGGCGGACTGACCGCGCTCGATCCGGCACCCCTGGCGCCGTTCGAGCCGATCCTGTTCACCTTCCATTTCTACGAGCCCTATCTGTTCAGCCATCAGGGCGCGCCGTGGATGCGCGAGCCCGTCTACCGGTCGCTCAACAATGTGCCGTGGCCGGCATCCGCCGGCTCGTTGGAACAGACGCTGGCGTCGGTCAGGGCGCGCATGGCGCAGGACACCGAAACCCCTGAAGACACCAAGCAGGCCGCCTATGCCGAAACCGAGCGCGTGCTGAAAGTTTATTTCGACGCCAAGCCCGACCGCTGGTTTGTCGACAAATATCTTGCCGAGGCTCGCGCCTGGGCCGATAGCCACGGCCTTGCGCCGGAACGCATCATCATGGGCGAGTTCGGCGCGCTGCGCACCGACGCCCGCTATGTCGCCGCGCCCAATCCGGATCGCGCGCGCTACATCGCCGATGTCAGGCAGAGCGCCGAGTCGTTCGGCTTCCCCTGGGCCTTCTGGGATCTCTTCGACGGCATGGGCATGATGGACGACACCACGCGGGCGCTGGACCCGGCGATGATCGAGGCGCTTGGGCTGGTTATGCCGGAATAGGCACCCGCCATCCCGGCATCCGCCGTAGAGTGCTACGTTTGCGCCGACTGCGGCCTTCGTTGCACCACCGCCCGCGCCGGCCGGTAGAGCACCAGCGCCAGGACCACGAATTTGGTCAGCAGCGTCGTCTTCGACGCGACGCTTTCCGAGGTGTTGATCAGGATGATCCAGCCCAGCATCGGCAGCCAGATACCGGGATGGCAGCGCCGCGCCACCTCAAACAAGAACAGCACGAAGCCAAACGTCAGCAAAAGGGTGAAGAAGGCGCCCTGGTAGACGATCGTGCGGATGATCGGGTTCTCGATGCCCTGTTCGAGACCGTTGATGCGGCGCAGGCTGTCGACCAGGTCGACATCCGGCCCCACGATCAGATCGCGCCATTCCAGATACTTGAAGAGTTCGAACATCTCGACGCGGGCATTGGCGCTGCCGCTGTCCGACACGAAGCGCTCCAGCAGCGCGTCGAAAAAGCCCAGATATGCCGCCACGACGATGACGACCGGCAACAGCGCGGCAAGCATGAAGCCGAGCGCTGCTCCCAGCAGGTTGACGCGGCCCCGGCGCAATTTGGTAATGCCCTGAAAAAGCAGATAGAAGCCGCCGAGCACCACCGTCGTCACCATCGCCGTGCGGCCGCCGAAGGCGACGAGTGCCGCGCATTGCAGGCCGATCAGCCCTATCCGCACAGGCATCGACAGGGATCTGGCACCGGAGAGCAGCGCAAGCACGTAGATCGCTGTCGCCATGGCATTGGCAAGCGGATGCCCCTGCAGCGCGCTCGAGCGCAGATCGGTGGTAAACGCCACGCCGTCGAGGCGATAGGGGAAAATCAGCGTCTTGGTGGCGAACTCGAAAAGCGCAAGCAACGCATTCGCCGTCATGACCACGTGAATGACGGTCTGCAGCCCGGCGAACGTCCGTTCATCATCCTCGCTGAGCATCAGCACGACAAGTGCAGCGGCCACGAACGTATCGATCATGCCGGCCATGCCTGGACGCTGCCTGGCGATGACGACGACCAGAAGCACGATCGAGATGGCCGCCATCAGCGCGCTGGCCGGCCGCCTGTCGGCGACATGCACCAGATAGCCGACCGGATTGCCGAAGGTGCAGGAGCGCCAGGCAAGCAGCAGCACGATGAGATAGGTGGACGGGTGGATCTTGGTCGCCGGATTGCCGAACAGGCCGTCGTAATTGTAGCCCACCAGCCACAACATGCCGCCCGAGACGCTGAACAGCACCGCCACCGCCGCGATCAGTCCGAACCGCGTCAGCGCATCGACCGACGTGCCGGCGCGGGGCGCGGCAGCACCGTAGTTCGAAGCACTTCCGCTCCAACTGGCAGCCATATCAGGCCGCCTCGTCGACCAGCATGGCGCCTGTCGGCAACCGCCCCATGACGGAGACGGCCTGCGACGTCGCGGTGACGTCGCGCATCGGCGTGGCGTTCAGCGTGGCGACGAGCAGGATTTCGTCGGCCATCGCAACAAGCGGCGAGGCATTGAGATTGTCGGCCAGCGCGCCGCCGTCGATGACGACGAGCTCGAAGCTCCGGCTGGCCTGGGCCAGCATGTGCTGCGCGAAGTAGATGCCATGCGCTTCCTGGAAGACCGCCTTTGAGCGGCCCCTGCCCAGCAGCGCTACGTTGCTGCCGGCCGCGTAGTGGCTGACGGCTTCAAACGCGTATTCGCCGCGCAGCACGTCGAGGATTCCCGGCTGCGGATCCTTCTGGCTGCCGCCGCCATTGGCATCGATGAACAGCACGCGGCTGCCCCTGGACGCCGCGGTATTGGCCAGCAACCGTGCCACCCGGCTGCGCTGCGCACCCTCGCCCGGCGACGATGTCACCAGGATGGACGGCACCAGCGGCCAGTCCGGCGGCCGCTGGCCCGAACTGAACATGCGCCTCAGCGCAAGGCCGACGACGGCATCGGTCTTCTGGCTGGCCGCGGCGGCTGCACTCCCGCCGAACGGCCACCAGCGCCGGCCAGTGCCTGACCTTGCCGGCACCACGCCCAGCACCGGCGCCTCGATGGCCGATTGCATCTGGGCGCTGGAAAGCACCGTGGGCGAGGCATATTCGGCGATCAGCGCCAGGCCGGTGCCGAGCCCCAGCCCGCCGAAGATCGCGCCGACAAGCAGCAGCGACAAAGGCGGCCAGCTCTTCTTCAGGGCCGGCATGGCGTTGGAGATGATGCGCGCATTGGTGCTGTCGACATTGATCTGCTCGCGCGTCTCCTGGGCGCGCTGGAGATAGTTCGCATAGACGGAGCGTAGCGCCTCGAGGTCGCGCTGCAGTTCGCGCAACCGCACGGAGGCCTGGTCGGTGTCGAGCGACTTGCTCTTCATGCCCGCGACCTTGGCTTCCAGGGCCTGCTGGTTGGCCAGCGCCCGTTCGTAGTCGGTCTCGGTGGCGGTGGCGATGCGGCCGATTTCGCGCACGATCAGCTGGCGCGTGTCGCGCAGTTGCTGCTGGGCTGCGATCAGCGAGGGATGACGCGGTCCCAGTTCCGTGCCGAGCTGCGAGACCTGGTCGACCAGCGTCGCCTCCTGTGCCCGCAGGCTCGAGATCACCGCAGAGCGCATCGCTTCCGAGGTTGCGTCCGCCGTGCCGCTCTGCCGGCGCATCTGGTCGACCTGCGCCTTCAGCGCCGCGGTGCGGCTCTGCGCCGCCGAAAGCTGCGTGTTGATCTCGGTCAGTTCCTGGTCGCTGACCAGATTGCCCGCCGCCATCACCATGTTGTTGGCCGACTTGTAGGCCTCTACGGCGTTTTCGGCTTGCTGGACGCGTTTGCGTTGTTCGTCCAGCCGCGCGGTGATGGACTCGGAAGCGTCCTTGGCCATTTGCGCCCGCGCGCTGGCCTGGTCGACCAGATAGGCCTGGGCGATGGCGTTGGCCAGAAGGGCGGCCTTGTCGGCGCTCTTGGCGGTGACGATGACGTCGAGGACCAGGACCTTGTCGGCCCGCTTCACCGCCAGGCGTCGGCGCAGCGCGTCGAGCGTCTGCGCCGACCTGTCGCCTTCGGCCGATGCCGAACCGAGCAGGCGCGACAGCAGGCCCTGTCCGTTGAATTCCGGATCCTGCGTCAGGTTTGTCGCCGCGATCGCCCGCATCAGCACACCTGTCGACTGGACCACGCTGACCTGGCTCTCGACCTGCGTGATGCCACCGTCGGGTGAGATACGGCTGGGATTGACGTCGTTGGTGACCACCTGCAGGTCCTGCGGATCGATGAGGATTTCCGCCGCCGAGCTGTAGAGCGCGGGCGTGAAAAGACCGTAGAGCAAGGTGACCAGCGTCAGCAGCGCGACGGTGCCGAAGATCCAGAACCGGCGGCGCACCAGGATGCGCTTCAGATCGCCCAGTTCGACAGTCGAAGCCGCGTATGATCCCGCTTGTCCCGCATCTGGAGCGTGTTGCTGAGGAACCATGGGCAGAGATGATTGCATGGCTGCCTCCGACAATACTCATATGCCGGCAAGATCAGATTGCGGCACTAACCTAGCTATTCCTCCAACTGTTAAAAGTTTGTTAATTATGTTGAGAAGTCATGTGAATTTTGGCACGCGGTTTGCTTAAAAATATACATACCGAGGTGCTGGGTGCACAGCGAGCGGAGACGTGTGCGGATGGGGCTACAATTTGACCGGACCGGCAAGGCCGGATACCGCCTTTTCAGGTCTCCGACATGCGGATAAGCCTGCGCCTGGACGGCGACTGCGTGCGTGCCTTCCATGTCGCGTTGCTGGAACGTCTCGCCGCGCTTGGCGATGTCGAGCTGTCCGTCGATATCAGGCCCGCGGGCGGCGGCATCCCGCGCAGCGCCGCAGCCCTGTTTCAACTCGAAACGGCGATACACGGCCTGTCCCATGATGGGCTCGCGAAGCGTGTGCCACTTTCAGCACTCGCTCCCTACAAGACACAGTTCCCCGCTTCGCCCGACCTGGTGATCGACCTCTGCGGCGATGTCAGGCTGGAGGGCACGCGGGTCTGGCGCGTCACCTATGACGGCGCCAGCGGCGAAGCGGCCTTGCTGGCCCTGATCCTCGCCGGCCGCACGCCGCTTGCCCGCATCGAGGAGAACGGTGTGGCGATTGCCGCCGGGCGCCTGGGAACCGAATATGGCGGCATCGCGCTCGCGTCCTTCCAGGACATGCTGGCGCGCACGGCAAGCCTGATCATAGCTGCCCTGTCAGGCGCGGCAAAGTCGGTGCCCGATCTGCCCGAACCGTCGCAGGCAGGTGGCCCGCCGCCGATGCCTTCAGCCGGCAAGCTTGGCGTCAGAGCCGGCAAGGCGTTGGCGCGGCGGATCGTCCAGAAGATCTACCATCTTTGCTACAACGCGCCGCACTGGAAAGTCGGCTGGCGGCAGACCGGGGGCCGCGACCTGTTCGACCTGCGCGCGCATCCGGCATCGGGCTGGCAAGAGCTGCCGGACGACGGCAGCCGCTTCTACGCCGATCCGTTCCCGATCCTTTACCAGGGCCAGCTAACCCTGTTCGTCGAGGACTATATCCATCGGCTGGGCCGGGCCATCATCTCCGCCGTGCCCTTCGGCCCGTCGGGTCCGCTCGGCCGCCCTGAGCCGGTGCTCGACCTGCCCTACCATCTCTCCTATCCCTTCGTCTTCGAGCGCGACGGCGAGGTCTGGATGGTGCCGGAAAGCTGCGCCAACGCTACCGTCGATCTCTACCGGGCCACCGCCTTTCCCGGCGGATGGGTCAAGGAGGCGACGCTTCTGTCCGGCATCATCGCCAGCGACGCCACCCTGGTCGAACACGGCGGCGCCTGGTGGCTGTTCGCCACTGTCCGCGATGGCGGCGGTGCCTTCTCCGACGCGCTGCATCTGTGGTCGGCGCCGGATTTTCGCGGTCCCTGGACGCCGCATCCGAACAATCCCGTGCTGATCGACATCGCTTCGGCGCGGCCGGCCGGGCGCATGGTCAAGCGCGGCAACGACCTGCTGCGCCCGGTTCAGGACTGCCGCAGGAGCTATGGCGCGGCTCTCGGCATCGCACGCATTTCTCACCTTGATTTGATCGGCATGGAGCAAGTCGTTGAAACCATCTTAAATCCAGGTGCGCTATGGAGTGGGCGCAAACTGCACACACTCAACGAGGCGGGCGGTTTTGAGTTCATCGATGGCTCGGCGATCGCGCCGCGCTGGAAACGACGGGTCCGCGATTAACCTAAAAACTGCTTTACCACCAGATACATGCTCCGGTTGCTTGAGGTTGAATTAGGTCGGGGAGATATATTCTACCGCAGTCGCACTCCGGAAGTTGCACCAGAAAGGGCAGCAGGATGAGTATCGCAGAGGCTGGCCAAATCGAAGTCGACGTGGCGATCGTCGGCGCCGGCATGGCCGGCACCACCCTGGCAACGGTGTTGGGACAGGCCGGGCGCAAGGTGGCGCTGATCGATCCGCACCGCGTCCATCACGACGAGTTCAGGGCCGAGAAAATCGGCATGGATCAGATGCTGCTGTTCGAAAAGCTCGGCCTCGATGCGACGGTCAAGCGTCTCGTCACCTCGACAACCGACACGCATGTCTTCCGCCTCGGCGAATTCTTCGCCCATGAGAAGAAGTCGGAATTCACATTTTCCTATGGCGCGCTGATCAATGGCCTGCGCGACGCCTTGCCGGCAGAAGTGCCGCTGACCGTCGGCAAGGTGACCGAGGTCTCGACCGGACCGGACCGGCAGCGGCTTGTGCTGGCCGACGGCACCGTCATCAATGCCCGCCTGCTGGTGGTGGCCACCGGCCAAGGCGAAGCGCTGCGGCGCGCCGTCGGGGTCGAGCGTGTCGAGCAATCGAAGGCGCATTCGCTGTCGATGGGATTCGACCTCGCCATCTCTCAGCGTGAATTCGGCTATCAGTCTCTCACCTGCTACGGCAGGCGGGCCGCGGACCGTGTCGCCTACATCAGCATCTTTCCTCTCGGCAACAAGATGCGGGCGAACATGTTCGTCTATCGCACCGTGGCCGAGCCGTGGACGTGGGCGTTTCGCCAGGAGCCGCAAAAGATGCTTTGCGAACTGATGCCCGAGATATCGGCGCTATGCGGCAACTTCGAAGTGGCAAGTCCCGTCGAGGTCAGGCAGGTCAGCCTGAGCACGACACAAGGCCATCGCCGCGACGGGGTCGTCTTCATCGGCGACGCTTTCTGCACGACGTGTCCGACGCCGGGCGTCGGTATCGGGCGGGTGATGACCGATGTCGATCAGCTCCATTCGGTTCACATTCCGCGCTGGCTCGAAACACCAGGCATGGCGGCTGACAAGATCAACGCCTTCTATGACGACCCGGTCAAGGTGGCTACCGACGAGGACGGCATGCGGGTGAGCTACTATGCAAAGTCGATCACCACCGAAACCGGGCTGGAATGGCGTGTACGGCGCCTGCGCAACAACACGGCGCGCCGGCTGATGATCATTGGCCGCAAGGTGCGGCATCTCGGACAGCGGCGGGCACCCGGCATGGCGTGAGGGCCACCCTCATGCACATCCAGCTCGACGTCGTTGTCCCTTCTCCTCTCCCTGCGGCGAACGGGAGCGTCGAGGCCTGGGAGCCAGCTCAGCAAAAGCAAAAGGCGCGATCAACCAATCGCGCCTTTGTGTTATCGCCCACCGGGCGAAGGTATCAGGCCGCTCAGGGCGGCGACGACGGACTGGTCTGGGCCGCGACGGCCGAAAGCCTTTCTCGCTTCTGCCAAGTCGGCTTCTCGTATTTCTTCATGGATAGCGCTCCCCGTTCGAATACGGCACCACAAGAGCCAATCCGCTGCCTGGTGTCAATTGTGTCGTGGGCAGTTTCACAACTTCGCGGCGCACCCCAGCGTCAGACCTGCCTTGCGCGCCTCCTCGCGCAGGAACGGCAGACCGATCGCGATGACATCGTCGGGATTCTCCGCCACCGGCCGCCACACCGCCAGCCCGCCGGCAATGTCGACATCGACATGGTTCATGCTTTCCAGCGTGATGGCGCCGGTGTAGCCGATCTCCGATATCGCCTTCATGCAGGCCGCCCAGTTGAGCATGCCGCGCCCCGGCACGCCGCGATTGGCTTCGGAGACATGGACGTAGCCGAGATAGGGCGCGGCGGCCTTGAAGCCGGCCTCGAAACTCTCTTCCTCGATATGCATGTGATAGGTGTCGAGATGGATGAAGATGTTGTCGGCGCCGACGCGCTCGATGATCCGCGTCGCGTCGATGCCGCGGTTTATCAGATGCGTCTCGTAGCGGTTGCAGGGCTCGATACCGAGCTTCAGCCCATGCGCCTTGGCCGCCCTGGCGGCGCGCCCGAGAAAACCGCACATGCCGTCGATTTCCTCCGACGTGGGCGCACGGCCCGAGGTCTTGCCGATCGTGCCGTAGGTGACGCCGCCGAGCGCTTCGCTGCCGACTGCCTCGCACACGCCGAAGGCCGGCTCGAGGAAGGCCAGCGCCTCGTCCGGCCGCGTCACCACGTCGAGCGAAGCCGACAGGCCAAGCGACGGAATAAGCTCGACATTCCAACGTTCGGCAAAGGCGCGCGTGCGCAGCGTGTCGATCTCCTCGGGGCGCAGCAGCGGGATTTCGAGCAGGCCGATGCCCAGTTCCTTCAACCGCTCAATCTGCGGCTCGATCAGGTCGAGGTCCCAGACCGGGGCAATGGCGAACGTGTGCAATCCAAAAACATTCATCGGCTCAGCCTCTATGTTCGTGCGCCAGGAACGCCGCCGCGAGGCCGACGGATTCCCGCATCAAAACCTTGCAAGGCTCGAGCCGCGCGATCGGCGGCCCCTCCCCGCCGTCGATCCTGGCAAACAAGGCCTCCATCGCGTGGCTGGCGATCTGGCGCACCGGCTGCACCACGGTGGCGATGGCCGGCCATGTCACCTGCATCCATTCGGCATCGTCGAAGCCGATCAGCGAAATGTCGTCGGGGCAGTGCCAGCCGCGCCGGCGGAATTCCGAGAGCGCCAGGAGCGTGCCCTTGAGGAACAGCGAATAGACCGCCGTCGGCCGCTCTCCCTTCGCAAAATAGTCGCGCAATTGCGCCCTGAGCGGCTCGACATCGGTTTCGGCGAGCACGACGTCGATGCGGACATCCGGCGCCAGCTTGAGCGCTGTGGCGCGGAACCCGTCGAGGCGGGCGCGCACTGTCGCCGCCTGTTCGCCAAGACCGATGACCAGTATGTGGCGGTGGCCCTTGCCGATCAGTTCGTGCGCCACTTCGGCGCTTGCGGAAGCACTGTCGGCCGACACCGTGTCGAAAGCATCGTCGGACAGCACGCGGTCGATCAACACCCCGGTCATGCCGTTGGCCTTCATGAACGCGGCCGCCGGGCCATGCTCGTTGCGAACCGGCGCCAGCACCACGCCGGCCACCCGCCAGTCATGCATGCGGGCCAGGATCTCGGTTTCGCGCGCCTCGGATTCGCGGCTCGATGCCGCCACCAGCGTGTAGCCGCGCTGCTCGGCCAGGCTCTCGAGCTGCGTGACCATCTGGCCGAAGAACTCGCTCTCGAATTCGGGCATGATGGCGCCGATGATGCGGCGCTTGGCCCTGCGCATGTCGGAGGCCAGCGGATCGACGCGGTAGCCCAACAGCTCGACAGCATCGAAGACGCGCTGCGCATTCTCGGGCTTCACCGTGGTGACGCCGGCCATGACCTTGGAAACGGTGGCGGCGGACACGCCGGCATGACTTGCCACGTCGTGGATTGAGGCACGCCGCTGCTGGCCTTGCCGATGCGCCATTGGTCCTCCTCCCGAGGCGGGGACGTCAGCATTTCTCGTCCGCTGGAGAAATGGGTAAATCGATTTTTCGCGATTGTAAATCGTTTAATTGGAGGTAATTTGTCCTGTAAAACGCGATCCGGATCGCTCCGGGAGGAACCATCATGTCAAACAAGGATTTGCCGCTGGTCATCAGCGCGCCGGAACCACGCGCGCTCGACCTCATCTTCACCCAGCCGCAACTGGCGCGCCTCAGGTCGAAATACCGCATAGTCGAGACCACCGCCGACGGGGTAGCAAAACTGCCGGCCGATGTGCTGGCGCAAGCCCGCTACATCGTCGGCCAACCGCCGATCACGCCGGAAACGCTCGACCAGATGAAGGCGCTGCGCTGCGTCTTCAATGTCGAGACCAACCTCATCAACAACATGCCTTACGAGACGCTGTTCGCGCGGGGCATCCATGTCGTCACCACCGGCCTCGTCTTTGCCGAACCGGTGGCCGAACTTGGCCTTGCCATGGCGCTCAACCTCGCCCGCAACATCGTCGATGCCGACCTCGCCTTCCGGAACGGCAAGGAACTGTGGGGCGGCGATGGCAACCAGACGGCACGGCTCTTGTCCGGAGCCGATGTCGGCATCATCGGCTTCGGCGATCTCGGCCGCGCGCTGAACCGGCTTCTGTCGGGCTTCCGTGTCAGCACAAAAGTCTTCGACCCCTGGCTGCCGCCGTCGATCCTCATCGACAATGGCGTCGAGCCGGCCTCGCTGGACGAAGTGCTGACGTCAAGCGACTTCGTCTTCGTCGTCGCTTCGGTCACCAGCGAGAACCAGGGCTTTTTGGGTGCCGAGGCCTTTGCCAGCATGCGCAAGGGCGCCGCCTTCATCCTGCTCAGCCGCGCCGGCGTCGTCGATTTCCCGGCACTGATGGCGGCGGTGAAGAGCGGCCATATCGTCGCCGCCAGCGACGTCTTCCCGGAGGAGCCGCTGGCGTCGGACCACCCCGTGCGCGCCCTGCCCGGCTTCCTGCGCTCGGCCCACCGCGCCGGGGCGCTCGACATCGCTTTCAAGCGCATGGGCGACATGGTGCTGGAGGACATGGACCTGATCGACCGCGGCCTACCGCCGCTGCGCTCCAAGCGCGCCGAACGCGAGACGGTTTCGCGCATGCGCTCCAAGCCCGCCGACAGGAACTGAAAGGGCAGCCGGTTAGCCGCCATCCGGTTGGCCGGCCTTGACCGCCTCGGCTTGACAAGGCGCGGGGCCGGCGACGACGCTGCCGCAATCGGACTCTACGGAGGGGCAAGCCATGAAGAGGACCTATGAAAGCCGGTGCTGGTCAAACGGCAGAAGCTGTCGGCCTTGGCGGCGCAGGCAATCCCGTCGTCGGGCCCGATAGGCCCGTCAGGCTGACGCCGCCACAGGGCATTCCCGCGACGCACTTCAGCACCGTCTGGAACCTTTGCGCGGCCTTTGCGTTCTTCCCCCGGATCGTCTCCCATTCGATCCGCTCCAATCAAATGCCCCGTCAGGCTCCGGCCGGCGGGGTTTTTCATTCCCATGGAACGCACCGTTCCGGTTCTGATGGAACGATCGTCCCGCTGACGGGTTTTGCAAACGGCCGGGCGGTGGGACGCCCGGCCTACTCCAGAAGGCCCGTCACGATTCGCGTCGGTGGCGGGCCTTTTCGTTTTGGGCCCCCGCGACGGGCGGAACTTTCCAAACAAAGCGACGTTGGTCCTCGCCGGTCAGGCAACAATCCGCGAAAGGGAAATTCCATGGGAAGCACCAGCGACAAGGCTTCGGGCCTCGCCAATCAGGCGGTCGGCAAAGCCAAGGAAGGCGTCGGCAAGGCCGTCGGTAATGATCGCCTGCGGGCCGAGGGCGCCGCGCAGGAAGCCAAGGGCAAGGTCCAGAAGGCTGTTGGCGACGCAAAGTCCGCCGTCAAGGACGCCACCAACAAGACGGCGGCGGCGATCAACAAGAACCTCTGAAGGCTTCCAGCTCTTTGAAGGCAGCTGAAGGGCCGTCCGTGCAAACGGGCGGCCTTCGTCATTCCAGGATCTGGAACCTGTCAAGATCTGAAACCAGCAAGGGAACGCATCGCCATCCGGGAGATTGAGAACCAGCGCAGCCCGCGCATTCAGCTCAAGGATTAACGGCATGGCGAAGCAAGCATCAAAATCGGCGGGAACGGCCGCCACCATACACGATCAGAAACTCGAGCGCGGCGCAGGTGGCGAGCTGCACCAGACAGCATCCGGCTCGACGCCGGTGCTGACCACCGCACAGGGCGGACCGGTCTCCGACGACCAGAACTCGCTCAGGATCGGCGCCCGTGGGCCGACGGTGCTCGAGGACTTTCACTTCCGCGAAAAGATCTTCCATTTCGATCACGAGCGCATTCCCGAGCGTGTCGTCCATGCGCGCGGCTACGGCGCCCACGGCTATTTCGAAACCTACGAATCGCTGGCCAAATACACGCGTGCCGACATCTTCCAGCGCGCCGGCGAAAAGACGCCGGCTTTCGTGCGCTTCTCGACCGTTGCCGGCAACAAGGGCTCCGCGGACCTTGCGCGCGATGTGCGCGGCTTCGCCGTCAAGCTTTATACGCAGGAAGGCAACTGGGACATTGTCGGCAACAACATGCCGGTGTTCTTCATCCAGGATGCGATCAAGTTTCCCGACCTGATCCACGCCGCCAAGGCCGAGCCCGACAGCGATTTCCCGCAGGCGCAGACCGCGCATGACAATTTCTGGGATTTTATCTCGCTGACGCCTGAAAGCATGCACATGATCATGTGGGCGATGTCGGACCGTGCCATCCCGCGCTCGCTGCGCTTCATGGAAGGGTTCGGCGTCCACACCTTCCGGCTGCTCAACGCCAAGGATGAATCGACCTTCGTGAAATTCTTCTGGAAGCCGAAGCTCGGTCTGCAGTCCGTGGCCTGGAACGAAGCGGTCAAGATCAACGGCGCCGACCCCGACTTCCATCGCCGCGACCTCTGGGACGCGATCCATGCCGGCAATTTCCCCGAATGGGAACTGCAGCTTCAACTCTTCGATCAGGCCTTCGCCGACAGCTTCGACTTCGACATCCTCGATCCCACCAAGATCATCCCCGAAGAGGTTCTGCCGCCGATAGCGGTCGGCCGCCTGGTGCTCGATCGCATGCCCGACAATTTCTTCGCCGAAACCGAGCAGGTCGCGTTCATGACGCAGAACGTGCCGCCCGGCGTCGACTTCTCCAACGATCCGCTGCTGCAGGGTCGGAACTTCTCCTACCTCGACACGCAGATCAAACGGCTGGGCAGCACCAACTTCACCCACCTTCCGATCAACGCGCCCAAATGTCCCTTCCACAATTTCCAGCAGGACGGACACATGGCGATGCGCAACCCGGTCGGCCGCGCCAACTACCAGCCGAATTCATGGGACGAAGGTCCGCGTGAATCTCCGGCCAAGGGATTCCGGTCGTTTGCCGAAGTCGAAGCCGGACCGAAGGCCCGGTTGCGCTCGGAGACCTTTGCCGATCACTACAGCCAGGCACGCCAGTTCTACATCAGCCAGCAGCCGGTGGAGCAAAGACACATCGCCTCGGCATTGACCTTCGAACTGAGCAAGGTGCAGACCCCCGTGATCCGCGAGCGCATCGTCTCCCACCTTCTCAACATCGATGACGGCCTGGCCGGCAAGGTGGCGGATGCGCTCGGCCTGAAGGCGATGCCGAAGCCTGCCGATGCAGCGGTGGCGACGCGCAGGGATCTCCCCGCGTCGGACGCTCTCAGCATCCTCAAGAACGGCCCCGGCCGGTTCGAGGGCCGCAAGCTCGGGATTTTGGTGACAGACGGAACCGATGCCGCCTTGCTGAATGCGCTGAAGCAGGCGCTGACAAAGGCCGGCGCCAGCTTCGAGATCATCGCGCCGAAGGTCGGCGGGGCCAAGGCCAGCGACGGCAGCTGGATCGACGCACAACAGATGATCGCGGGCGCGCCATCGGTTCTCTACGACGCCGTAGCGCTCCTGCCGGCAAAGCCTGCAATGGCCGACCTGCTGAAGGAATCGACCGCCCGCGACTTCGTTGCGGATGCCTTCGCCCATTGCAAGTTCATCGGCTTCGTCGAAGCGGCATCGCCTCTGTTGTCGAAGGCAGGCGTGGCCGAAGACGAGGCGGTGATCCCGCTCGCGTCAGCCAAGGACATTGCAGGCTTTGTGACCAGGCTCGGCGAGTTGCGCTGGTGGGCACGTGAGCCGAAGGTCAAGCTGGCTGGCTAGGCCGCCTCATGCGTCCGAAGGGTCGCTCTTCGCGGAGTCGACATCCCGGCCGGTTCGAAAGATCCGCCTGAGGATGTCGCGCGCGATCTCGGCCCGGTGCTTGTCCTGGCCGCGTAACTCGACGCCGCCGAGCCTTGCCGGAGTGCCACCCGTATGGTCCCACACCATCCATCTGCCAGGCGCTTCCTGCAGGCATTCGAATCTGTCTTTCGGCATCAGGCGATTTCGTCTCCCGGCATCAAGTATCCTGTTCGCATGGCCCCCCAATCGAGGCACCTCTATCGATTGCCGACGCCGAGGTTGGATTGGGCGGGGGGCCGGGTCCCGAGTCGGCCAAGGCGGCTCCTGAGGTCCGCCGCGTTGCGAGGCTAGCGAGTTACCGCCAGGGGAACAATTGCGCGAGTCGCTTGGTACGCTTTCGGACGGTTCATGGGACTCGCTAACCAATTGTCGGAAGCGTACAGTCCGTTTGTCGCTGGCCGTTGAATGGGCGCTGGCGCTTGAAAGAGCCGATCGCGCTTTCGCCCCGACGATGGGAGAAGCGCGATGATTTTCAACGGCTCAGCGGATTCGGATCAGCTTTCGAGCTTGGCCAAGGTGCTCGATGACTATTGCCGTCAGGCCGGCATAGATGCGGGCCATCCGGCCAGGCAACGTCTTGGACGCCGTGTCATGGAGCTGTTCCAGGGCGGCATGGACAAGGCCGAGGACCTGCTTGCAGCCCTGAACTCCAGCTACGACGATTGGCTTGATGAAGTCGATCTGCCGTCGTCATCTTCACAAAAGCCCGCCCTGTGGGCGGTCGAGGCAGCCCAGGCGGAACCAACCCTTGCCGAGACAGTTGGTTCGGGTGGCGGCGGAGCATCGCGCTTCCCTCAAGCGAATGCGGTGGAGCACTCCGCCAATTCGTCGCCACGCCCCCTCCACGGAAAAGATCCCGAATAGCAACAAGGCACGGAATGACTCGCTATCGGATTGTCGAAAGCGTACGGTTCATCTGTCGCTAGCCACTTTAACGGGCGCTGGCGCTTGAGAGTGTCGATCGTGCTCCCGCCCCTGCGGGAGCTGCACATTGAACTACGAAATCCCCAAATCGACTGTCACCGGCCTGGCACTGGCTCTCGACTCCTCTTCCCAGTTCCGAAATGAACTGTTGCGGAAGATGACCGCCGCCGACCTTGCGTTGCTCGAACCGGGTTTGCACCGAGTAGCCCTGCCGCTGAGAATGCCCCTTGTGACGCCCGACGTGCCGATTGAATGCGTTTATTTCATCGAGCGCGGCATTGCGTCGGTCGTCGCGCGCACGTCCAGTGGACACGAGGCCGAGATCGGCTTCATCGGCAATGAAGGGATGGCTGGATACTCGCTGGTGATGGGCGACGATCGCGCACCGCAAGCCTGCTTCGTTCAACTCGAAGGCGAAGCGATGCGCATGGACGCAGGCAGCTTCAATGCGGCCTTGACGACCAGTTCCACCTTGCGATTGTTCCTGTTGCGCTTCGTCAATTCTCTGCAGATCCAGACCGGATGTACCGCGCTTGTCAATGCGCGGCTGCGGCTGGCGAACCGCTTGGCGCGGTGGTTGCTGATGTGCGACGACCGCGTGGTGGGGGTACGATTTTCCATTACCCACGAATTCCTCGCCACGATGCTGGGCGTGAGACGACCAGGCGTCACCATCGCCCTTCAAGAATTGGAAGGCCTTGCACTTATCAGGTCGCGCCGGGGTGAGGTCATCATACTGGACCGCCCTGGGCTGATTGCGCTGGCCAATGGCGGATATGGGGAGCCAGAAGCTGAATATAGCAGGCTTTTGGGAGAGACCAGCTCGGGGGATTGATGACCGAGCACGGCGTCTGTTGCCTTTTGTGGCTCAACATTGTCGGCTTTGTACCAATACTCGATGAAGAAATGTCGGAATCGTACCGTTCTATAAGTAAATTTTAAAGTGATCAAAACTGAATATTAATCACCCAATGTGTCATAGTTAATAGACGGCGACTTGTTTAGGTGATTAAGTAAAATCGTCATCAGCTATGACACGGGCGCTGGTGCTTGAGAGAGATTACCGTTCTCCCGCCCCAGCGGGAGCTATGCGATGACAGTCAACCAGCAAAATATGTTTTCCGGAATCCCCATTGAGAGAAGTGACGGCACCATCCTGGTCCTATGTACACTTCCTCAAATGGCCGACGCTTTGGCGGACGGCTGGCCATCGGATGGCCCAATGTTCCTGGCTGCGCTTGCTGCCCTGGTGGGGGAAAGGGTGGGATGTTGCAGCACAAGGGATGTCCATCGAGCCTTCATAGCGGCAGCGGTTGAAGCCGATTGTCTCCCCGACAGCTACATGAAGAAGTGAGCGCGAAATGCCCGTCACCCTGCGGACGACACTTTGCGAAACCAGAGATGCGTTGCATGTGCTGCGACGGTCTTTGTTTGTTCGTGGCCATATCGAAGCGATGGAGGAGATCGATTCCCTCATAGGCGTCGCGGAAGAAAAGGCAGTCCACGCGATCGGCGACATCGACCGGGCCGAGTTTCGAAAACCCATTCTCGTGGCGGTGGCGAACCCTACGATGCCCGAAGACATCCTGGTTCCAGCCGCGCTGCCCAGCAAGCTCGCTGAGCTTCGTGAACAAGGCATGGGCCTCAGCGTATATTGCGGCAATGCGCGCTGCGGTCATTTGCGTTCGCTGGATCTCGATTGCCTGATCGAGATTTACGGTACCCACTACGATTTCATAACCGAAAGGCGGCTGGTATCGAAGCTGGTATGCAAACGGTGCCAAAATGTTGGAGGGAGGCTGGTTGTGGTGTCCGACAAACGGCCTCGGTATTGAATACCGGGCGCCGGAACGAACCTCTCTCGTACTTTTCACGCGCAGACGGAACACGACAGCCCGTTCTTGGAGGCGCCTCGGAAGCCCCCCGGCCGACACGGCGCCGGAAAGTTGGTCAAACAGCTTTCATTGAGCCCCGCCACTGACCCCTCGGTGGTGGGCTTACATTTGTTGATTTCATACCAAGACTCGCTATCCGATTGTCGGAAGCATACAGCGTTGTTGTCGCTGGCCACTGAACGGGCGCTGGCGCTTGAGAGTGTACATCGTACTCCCGCCCCTGTGGGAGCCAGACGATGAATGACGATGCCGGCAGCTCGGTCTCCGCACTCGATTTCGATACCCTTCGCAGCGCATTCAAAAGTTTGGTCGCCGAAGGCTTGCTGCCTGAATCCATGTGGGTCGACCATGCCGAGGAAATGATCAGAGATCTGACAGGATCGAGGGTTGTCGACCCTGAAATCATCTTGCGCATCATTCGCAAGTGACAGGTCAGGCGGCGCGGCCAAACTCGTTCTCGACGATGTCGAGAAGCAGGCCGTCATTGTCTCGATCGACAGGCTCCCTCATTGACCAATCGCACCCCGACCGGTCGAACTCGATGGGTGCGGAATAGAATTCGGCGAAACCGAGCACCAGCCGTTCGGCGTCAGCCAGCGACAGATCGCTGTGTCGGCCGACCAACTGTGCCGCCAGCACCGGAATGTTGACGATTCCATACTCGTAGATTGTCTTGACCAGCGTGTAATTAAGATCGTCACGCAGCTCGATCGGGTAGTTGTTCATGGCAAACTCCTGTCCTTTGGACTGGGTTTTCCCTCACCTTGACCATGCGCCCACACACCCCGTTAAAGCAAGACAATTCGTAAAAATTCATTAATAAAATCAATTAGTTAGTATGTTTAGCCAGTACAGCAAACCGAGCACTGTGAGTACGTGGCGCAACAAAAGCGTTTGACTGTTTCGGAACCAAACTGGCCATTGGCAAATTGTGAGGCAGATAAGTCGCTTACTCATTCGGCTCACCGGCCTGGATCGCCGGCACAAGGAGGCCCACGATGACTGATAATCTTGAGCGCCCCGAACGGCTGCAGGTCATGCTGAACGAGGAGGAATTCGCGGCTTTGGACACATGGCGCTTCGACAAGCGCATGCCGAGCCGTGCAGCCGCCGTGCGTGAACTGCTTCGTCGCGGACTGGCCGCTGAGGGCTTCCTGCACGCCAGCAGCGGAACACGGTCCGCCGACTTCGGCCTGCTGAAAGGCGAGGACGACAAGCTTGCCCGCCAGGCGAAGAGTTGACCTGGTGGTGTACGGCGCGAGCTACCCTTGCCTATGGCTTGATAACATCCACGGGGGCCTCGAAGGTTAGAGCCTCGACCAGCAATTCGACGGGAGCTGCCAAGCCCTTGAGGGTGGCATGCAAGCCCAACGTAACCGCTGCCAGGTGATCCTCCGGCCTATCGTTGTCGTTCGTGAACTTAGCGACGGCCGGTGGCTTCACTTGCGTGATGATCAACTCGATGATTCCGGTGTCGACGTGACGATTGCCCATGAGTTCGCGCATCATCGCCGTCGCGTGCTCCGCCCATTTCACCTCGGGCAGTTGCAGCTCGGCGATCGACGCCTTGAAGGCGTTCCGTAAAATATCGGTATCGAGAGCGGATATCATGCTGCTTGGGCTTTGGTCGTCTTCCATCTGAAGTCTCCCGGCGGGGCGGGAGTACATCGCACTCTCAAGCACCAGCGCCCATTTCGTGGCCGATGACGCCTCGCACATAGTGGCTTTGCGCACGCGCTCAATAACAAATGAGATCGGAGCGGGATGGTGTTTTTTCCGTACCAAGGCGCTGCGGGTCGGAACGTTTTCTCCCGGCCAGCATTTTGAGTGCCATCGAAAGACAGGAGAGACTCCCTTGACCAGATTGCCTCAGGACAAAGAACGGATTGAACGCGCCACCCGCGAGGCTCAATCCATCATCGCCATCGAACGTCAGGCGCGTGAGGCAAAGACGGCCCGGCTGCGAGAACTGCGACTTTCCTCAGAGGCGCCAATCTCGACAGGGACCGCCATGACAAAGCGCACGCCTGGCGCCCGAAAAGCGACCCGCAAGACTATCGAGTTGGAGTGACGCTCCCAATGTGCCGTATCCGACAAGCATCTCGCGCCTATTTGCGCACGATCCAAACTATGCGCCGCCGCTAATAGCGGCACAACCAAATGTGTAACATTAGCTACACGCAATTGTGGCACGTTTGATGCATCCAAGAACTTGAGGGGGTAACGGGAGCCGAAGCGATGTATCGGAATGATGAAAAACTATGCAATTGGGCGAGCGCACGAGGCATTGTTGTCTACCGACGCTCAAAGACCGTGTGGATTGCAGCGGGAAGTTACCGGGATCGCAAATATGAGGTGAAGGGACGGACACCTGCCCTTGCGCTCGCATTGTGGAAGGAAGCCGCCAGATACAGCGGGTCGGGAATTTGAAGCCTGACGTATGCCTTGAAAAGTAGCCGCCTTACCAATGCTTTCCCGGCAGCCGCGTTGGTCATTTACGAGGCCTGTCAAAACGACAATCGCCTCGGCACAGATTTGCCGATCGTGAAATCTGGCAGCGTCCGCGCCAGCAGGCCGGCGGAAGGTGACACCCGGAACTAGAGCCGTGACGCGGTCTCCGGATCGACGCTGTATTCGAACACGCTGCCCTCGCTTTCGTCGACCACCCGAAACCAATGGCTCTGCAGGGCGCGGGGCGAAATGGCCTTGCCCGTGATTTTCTGCAGCGCCTCAAGAGCCGTGGCCCCGCTGGCAACGTGCGAAGCAGACAGTGACTCTCCGTCCATTTCGTCGATCTGGTAACGCGGCATGGCTGGCCTCCTGTCAGCGAAACCCTGGGAAGCCACCTAGGTTCCTGGAACGAAATCCCTTTTTTGAACTTGCTGGCGTCATGAGCGCCTGAGCATTTGCAAGGTTGGTCGGCACCATGAACAAGTTCCTTTTCGCAGCCGCTGATTTTCTGTCTCGCCCGCCGGGCTTCTACGTGATGATCATAGCCATGGTGGTGTGCACCGCCCTGGTGCCTTTTGGCCTGACGAACGCCGTCACCTACGCGCTCTCGGTCGCGGCCATCATCATCACCGGTGTCGTCCTGATCCAGGGCTACCGACACCGCCGCGATCCATGCCAAGCTCGACGAAATCATCGTCGCCCTCAACGACACCAGAAACGATGTCGTCGGGCTGGAGCATGCCGACCCGAAAGATATCAGGGCGAAGCTCGGCAAACTCGAGGAAGAGGCAGCGCGAACCGCGCCCGAGGCCTAGCCGGCCTTCCCGATCATTGGCATCCAATGATCTCGGCATTTTCGGCATTCATTGGCAGGAGCCCAGGCGGAGCCGCCGACCAGCGGCGAAGTTCCGGGCGAGCAGCTTTTCCTCGAACAGGCGCTGTATGGTTTCACCGTTCTCGACGATCCGAACGGCCCATTGGCCATCGATAGGCTCGATGGAAACGCCGGTCGGCCTCGGCATATCGTCAGCTTCATGGCTGCTTTTTTGATCTGCGGGCGACCGCTTCCATAAAGGAGCGTGCGGCAGCGTCACAAGCCGTCCTGGACGGTCCGTTTGCAAACAGCACGACCTCCGCGGCCTTCTCCGACATGCCGTGTTTCCTGGCAAAGACCGCCGTATCGTAAGGCTCGTTTTCAGTCCCCGGTGTGGAGGAAGTGACCCTGACCTTGGTCATTGGCGCGGCCGCCTGAAACTGTAGAGCAATTCGGCTTCATTGCTGTAGCCATTCTCGAACAGAGAGAACACCGTGGCTGCGAGCCGCTGCACATCCGGCTCCAACGATTTCGGGTCAAGTTTGCGATCGGAGCAGACCTGATCGAAGACGCGTTGGCACAGTTGCAGATCAGAAGGATGGAAGGCTGAATTGGTCCTGTGACGGCTCGACATGAGATGCCCCTTTTCGGAGCAGCGACCCACTTGCCTGACGCTGTGGATCGAAAAATTAATTTGACCGCAGGAAGAGTCAATATCGGCGACATCAGCGTAAAAATCGTACAATTCTCCGGCTGGAATTGGACGCGCTTTCGCGCCGGTCACAGGGCAGGCGTGACATGCGCTTAACGGTTAGCCGGCGGATTTTATCCACCATCCCCCGATCTGGCGCCTCCCGGCAAAATGTCGGTTTTGTACCAAGAAGCACTTGGTACGTTTCCGACACTAACGTTGAAGTCGATCTTTTCGTATGCGAACGGCATTGGGGGACGCCGTGCATCGCATTTCATACAGTATTCCTAGGTTCTTTCGTTCAAAGATCCTATATGCAGGCAATCGTCGGCACGTTGATACGGGCGCGGACGGCTGGGAGATCGGATGGCTCTTGCCCTGCATAGGGCCACGCCATGACTGACCCCGATAAAAACCTTCAATATCGAAATCAATTGCTGCGCCGCATGCTCGCGGATGATCTGGCACTGCTCGAGCCGCATATGCGGCGTTGCGAATTGCCGTTGCGCATGATGCTGGTGACCCCCGGTGTTCCGATCGAGGCCGTCTACTTCATCGAACAGGGCATTGGTTCGGTGGTCGCCCGCACAACAAGCGGCCACGAGGCCGAAGTGGGCTTTATCGGCTTCGAAGGCATGACCGGGTCCTCCCTGGTGATGGGTGACGACCGTGCGGTGCATGCGTGCTTCGTACAGCTCGAAGGCGAAGCCATCCGCATCGAAGCCGGCGCTTTCAACGCAGCCCTCGCGGCAAGTGCGACCTTGCGCATGTTCCTGCTGCGCTTCGTCAACGCGTTGCTGACCCAGACAGGCTGCACCGCGCTCGTCAACGCGCGGCTGAAGCTCGAGGAGCGGCTGGCGCGCTGGCTGCTCATGTGCGACGACCGGGTGCCTGGCGAACGCCTCGCCATCACCCACGAATTCCTGGCCATCATGCTTGGTGTCAGGCGGCCGGGCGTCACTGTCGCCCTCCAGCTGCTCGAAGGCCGCGCGCTAATCCGGGCGCGCCGGGGCGAGATCGTCATCCGCGACCGCGTCGGGCTGATCGAGCTCGCCAATGGCAGTTACGGCGAAGCCGAGGCCGAATATGTCAGGCTGATCGGCGAGATCCGCCAGGCCTGATCAAGAGCGGTTGCCGCCTGCGGCCGACTTGCCCGGTGGTGTCATCTTGCCGGGCAGTGCCGCACCGCCTTCAGATGCATCCCGGCCAATCGGCAACCCGGCATGCTCCAGGCTTGCGAGCTTGCATTTTGTCTGTTCGGCTGCCGCTCCGACAAGGCAATCGATAGCGAACATAGCACCGGCATGATCGCTCGCCGCGACCGCCTGGCGTATCTTGCTCAATTGCGCTTGCGTGTAGTCCAGAAGCTCGACCAGGTCGGTATGATCCAAACCGCCCTCCATCATAGGATGTCGAGAGGCCGATCTGAGGTCGCTCTTGGCTGCTAAAATACGCCCATTTGCAGGTCTTGCATAGCCAAACTGTCAAAAACGTACAGTCTTCGCGCAGCCGGGTCCGGCATTGGTCAAAGGTCTCTCTTTGCGCCATCTTTGCCGTGTGAGAGATTGCAATTATATAAGCTATCGCTTGAATAATCTGGTTCGTACGTCTGTCGCGGGGAAGATGTCGTGCCAATTCGCGAGAATCTCGCCGCCAACCTCAGGCGGCTGATCCGGCGCCACGCTTCCGTGAGCGCGGTGTGCCGTGAGCTTGGCGTCAACCGCACCCAGTTCGAGCGTTATCTGCAAGGAAGGACCGTTCCGAACAAAGCCACCGCCAAGCTGATCTGCGATTACTTCAAGATCGACGAGAATGAGCTGTATCGCGAGCCCGCGGCCGGGGTAGTGGGAGACGACGGCCACGCATCGCTGCGCCAGACACTGTATGAGAACATGGTACGGCCCCCCTCGCCCGCCATCGCCGGCGGCACCTATTTCACCTATTTTTCGGTCCCCGACCGCCCCGACCTTCTGATGCGCTCGGTCACCTTCATGCGGCGTGAGGCCGAGCTGGTCACCTTCAGGCGGGTGACGCGGTGGGACCCGGGCGATGGCCAGGGCGGAGCCAGAGTGCCCGGCAACCATTACGGCGTGGCGATCTCGCGCCTGAACTGGATCTATTTCAGCGGCATCAACCGCCGCCAGACCGCCGAGCCTTCGATCATGACCGTGCAGTGGGCCCCCATCTCGGAGCCGGTTCTGGTCGGCAGCGCCTTCGTCCTGACAGGATCGGGGCCAACCTGCGTATCGGTCATCATGCGCCAGGACGTCACCAGGATCAGCATGAGACGGGCGATGCAGATGGCCCACATCGTCAGCCTCGACGACCCCGGCGTCGATCAGCTGGTGGTCAGTCTCGCGCGTGAGGCCTGATTGACCCAGCGGCGGCGGCGTTCGCAGTCAGCCAAGGCGAAGCGTGTTGCGTGCGATCTGCCAGGCGGATTCGACATGCCGCCGGGCCGCCGCCTCCGCCTCGTCCGGCTTGCGCGAGCGGATGGCATCCATGATTTCCGTCATTTCGGCGATCGCCGGCTCGCGGCGGTTTTCCGACGCGATGGTCATCGAGCGGAGCTGGTTGATGCGCACATTCAGCCCCGTCACGATTTCCCAGGCAATCTGCTTGTCGGCCGCCCCGAACAGCGTTTCATAGAATCTGGTCGTCGCCCGCATCACCTCGACCGGCGCGCCTGACGCCCAGGCGTCAAGCAGGTTCGCCAAGGCTGCATCGAGCGAAGCGATCTGCGCGTCGGTGGCCGACAAGGCGCAAGTCCGCGCCGCGATCCCCTCCAGCAGCGCCCGCAATTCATAGATTTCATCGGTGCGGCCGAGATCCGGCTTGGCCACGGCAGGCCCATGGCCGGGTATCATCTGCACCAGGCCCTCCGCCTCCAACTGCCGCAGGACCTCGCGCACCACGGAACGGCTCACCCCGAGCTGATCGCAAAGCGGCCGCTCGACCAGCCTTTCACCGGGCTGGAAGTGGAAGCCCATGATCGCATCGCGCATGCGTTCCAGCGCCAGCGTCCGCAACGTCTTGGCGGAGCGGTCGATCCGCAGCGTATCGTCTGACATTTTTTCTCCGCCTTCGCTTGCGCCGCCACAAAACAGATTCCGCAGCCGATTGACAAGGTCCTTGGCGCTCCATAGCATGGTATACCATAAGACGATACAGGGATGACGGCGCTGCACCGCGCCATCGCGACCAAGGACTGCTGATGAAACCGGCCATTCGAAAGACCGTCACCTACATCGAGAACACGCTTATCGAGGGCGGCAAGGCCGCGCCCAGGCCGTTGCGCCTGATCGGCGTCGCCGCAGTGCTGACGAACCCCTGGGCCGGCCGCGGTTTCACCGAAGACCTGTCTCCGGAGATTCGCGCCATCGCTCCCGTGCTCGGCGAACTTCTGACCCGCGAGATCATCGCCGTCGCCGGTTCAGGCGAGGCGATCGAAGGCTACGGCAAGGCCGCCATCTGCGGCACGGCGGGCGAGATCGAGCATGCGTCGGCGCTGATCCATACGTTGCATTTTGGCAATCACTATCGTCGAGCGGTGGGCGCCAAGACCTATCTCGCCTTCACCAATCTGCGCGGCGGGCCGAACACGCCGATCATGATCCCACTGATGGACAAGAACGACGAGGGCCGCCGCTCCCACTATCTGACCGTGCATTTCCAGATCGGCGACGCGCCTGCTCCCGACGAGTTGGTTGTGGCGCTCGGCGCTTCGATCGGCGGCCGTCCGCACCACCGTATCGGCGACCGCTATCAGGACCTCAAGGAGGTGGGAGACCTGCATGGCTGATGTCGCCGCCCCTGCAAGGGTCCGCAACACGGCGCCGGACGGCACCGGCTTCATCCGCGCCGGCTCCGGCGCGCCGGTTCTGCTCATTCACGGCGTCGGCATGAACGCAACGATCTGGCAGGATCAGATCGCGTCGATGCAAGATCGCCACGATCTCATCGCCATCGACATGCTCGGCCACGGCACCTCGCCCCTGCCGCCGGAAGATGCCGCCCTTTCGGATTTCGCAGAGCAGGCGCTGCGCCTGCTCGACCATCTCGGTCTCGCCTCGGTGTCGATCGTCGGCCATTCGATGGGCGCGCTGGTCGCCCTGGAAATCGCCCTTCGCGCGCCGTCGCGCATCCGCTCCATCGTCTGCCTCAACGCAGTCTTCCGCCGCCCCGAAGCCCTGGCTCAGGCCGTGCGCGAGCGTGCGGCAGCCCTCGGCACTCATGGCGATCCTTCCGCCATCGCGGCAACGCTTGCGCGCTGGTTCGGCGACCCGCTGCCGGAGAGCCTGGCGGGTGCGGCGGCAACGGCGCGCGCAGCCCTTGAAGGCGTCGACCCAGAGGGCTACGCGCGCACTTATCGCCTTTTTGCCCATGCCGATGCCGAGCATGCCGATGCCCTGGCCGGGCTGGCCGCACCAGCCCTGTTCATGACCGGGTCCGACGACAGCAATTCGACCCCGGCCATGTCGGCGGCGATGGCGAGGCTGGCGCCGCGCGGCCAATGCCTGGTGCTCGGCGCAGAAAGGCACATGATGGCAATGGCTTCACCCGAAAAAGTGACTCACCACATCAGCGCTTTTCTCGACGCTGGCGAAGCCGCGACGCCGCAGGACGATCCCGTCTTCGACAGCGGCGAATTCCGGCGCGCGCTCGGCTCCTTCCTGACCGGCGTCACCATCGTCACCACGGTCAGTGCGGAAGGTGAGCCACGCGGCTTCACCGCCAACTCCTTCACCTCGGTCTCGCTCGAACCGCCGCTGGTGCTCGTCTGCATCGCCAAGAAGGCGCTGGGACACAGCACCTTCTCGACATCGAAAGGCTTCGCCATCAACATCCTGTCGGAGAGCCAGAAGGCGCAATCCGGCATCTTTGCCTCCAAGGCCGCCGACAAGTTCGCGAGCGTGGCCTGGCAACCGGGCCGGACCGGCAATCCGCTGATCGACGGTTCCGTCGCGGTGTTCGATTGCGCCATGCAGCAGCTGGTCGACGCCGGCGATCACTCGATCCTGATCGGCCGCGTCCGCGATTTCAGCCACAACGGAGCGCAGCCTCTCGGCTATTGCCGGGGCACCTATGTGACGCCCGGCCTCAGCCAGGAGGCGTTGGCGGCCGTGCCGCCCGATACGGAAGTCGGCGCCATTCTCGAGAATGACGGCCGCGTGCTGTTCTTCGAGACATCCGACGGCTTCCACGAATTGCCGGCCGGACGGGGACTGGGCACGCCGAAAGATCCGCGCAGCCTGAAGGGGCACCTTGCCGCCAAGACCATCGACGCGCAACTCGGCTTCCTGTTCGCCGTCTGGGACGACGCAGCCGCTCCATCGCGCACACATGTCTATTATCGCGGAACGATCGACGGCCCGTGTTCCGACGATCGCCGGATCCGGCTTGTCGACATCGAGCAGATAACCGATCTCAGGATCGCCGACCCTGCGGTGCGTTCCATGCTTGCCCGCTATGTTCGCGAACGCACGGAAGATGCGTTCGGGGTCTATGTCGGCAACGAGGTCGAAGGCGAAGTCCGGCCGCTCGCCAAGCCCTCGCCAGTTCTTCTTTCCGGTCGCGGGTGACGCTGATGAAATTCTCGCTGTTCGTCCATATGGAGCGTTCGGATCTGGCCAAGCCGCATTCCGAGCTTGTCGGTGAGTTGGAAGAGTTGGTTGTGCAGGCCGAAGAGGCAGGCTTCGAGACCGCCTGGATCGGCGAGCATCACGGCATCGAATTCACCATCTCGCCGAACCCGTTCATCAACATCGCCTGGCTCGCCGCCAAGACCAGGCGCATCCGGCTGGGCACTGGAACCATCGTCGCGCCGTTCTGGCACCCGATCAAGCTTGCCGGCGAAGCGGCGATGGCCGACGTGATCTCTGGCGGCCGCCTCGACATCGGCATTGCGCGCGGCGCCTACGCTTACGAATACCAGCGGCTTTTTCCCGGCCTCGAGGCCTGGGGCGCCGGTCAGCGCATGCGCGAAATGGTGCCGGCGATCCGCGGCCTGTGGGATGGCGATTTCGAACTCTCAGGCGAGTTCTGGTCGTTTCCGCCGACCACCTCGTCGCCCAAGCCGCTGCAAAAGCCCTATCCGCCGATCTGGGTGGCCGCGCGCGATCCCAATTCGCATGACTTCGCGGTGGCCAGCAAATGCAATGTGCAGGTGACGCCGCTGGCCTCCGGCGACAGCGAGGTGACCAGCCTGATGGAGCGCTTCAACACCGCCTGTGCTGCCCACCCCGACATAGCGCGGCCGGAAATCATGCTGCTGATGCACACATTCGTCGCCGAGGACGCGGCCGATGCCGAGCGCCTGGCGCAGGACCTGTCGCAGTTCTACTGCCAGTTCGGCGCCTGGTTCCAGAACAAGAAGCCGGTGCGCCAGGGCATATTGGAGCCGCTGACCGAGGCCGAGATCGCGGCCATGCCGCAATATGCGCCGGACAAGATCCGGCAGAACCTCGTCATTGGCGAAGCCGAAGAGGTGATTGCCAGGCTGAAGGCCTATGAGGCGCTCGGCTACGACCAGTATTCGATCTGGATCGACAGCGGCATTTCGCATGAGCGCAAGAAGAAATCGCTGCAGCTATTCATCGACAAGGTGATGCCGGCCTTTTCCGAGCCGAAAGCGGGATCGCGATGAGCACCGGCGAATTCAAGAACTATATCGACGGCGGCTTCGTGGGCGCAGCAGCGGCCTTCGACAGCATCGACCCGTCGACCGGCACGGCATGGGCAAAAATGCCCGCCGCATCGGCTGATGACGTCGACCGCGCCGTCGAAGCCGCGCACCTTGCGCTGCGCTCCGGCCCATGGGCGGCGATGACGGCGACAGCGCGCGGCAAGCTCTTGGTGCGGCTCGGCGACCTGGTGGTCGCCAATGCCGACCGGCTGGCGGAACTCGAGACGCGCGACACCGGCAAGATCATCCGCGAGACCCGCGCCCAGATCGTCTATGTCGGCGACTACTACCGCTACTATGGCGGACTGGCCGACAAGCACGAAGGCGCGTTCGTCCCCATCGACAAGGCAGACATGGAAGTGACGGTCCGGCCCGAGCCAATCGGCATCGTCGCCGCCGTCGTGCCGTGGAATTCGCAGCTCTTCCTGTCCGCCGTCAAGCTCGGGCCGGCGCTGGCCGCCGGCTGCACCGTCGTCCTCAAGGCATCGGAAGATGGCCCTGCCCCGCTGCTCGCCTTCGCCGAACTTGTCCATGAGGCCGGATTTCCCCCAGGCAGCGTCAACATCCTGACCGGCTTCGGCCATGATTGCGGCCACCGCCTGACCAGCCATCCGCTCGTCGCCCGCGTCGCCTTCACCGGCGGCCCGGCAACCGCCCGGCAGATCGTCCGGAACACGGCTGAAAATCTCGCCTACACGACGCTCGAACTGGGCGGCAAAAGCCCGGTCGTGGTGTTCGCCGATGCCGATCTGGACAGTGCCGCCAACGCCGTCGTGGCCGGTATCTTCGCCGCCACCGGCCAGAGCTGCGTCGCCGGCTCGCGCCTGCTGGTCGAGCGTTGCGTGAAGGACGAATTCCTCGCCCGGCTCAAGCGCAAGGCAGAAGCGATCAAGATCGGCGATCCGCAGGATCCCGCAACCGAAATGGGGCCGCTTGCCACGTCACGGCAGCGCGACTGGATCGAGAAGATCGTTGCGGCAAGCCTTGCCGCGGGCGGACGGCTGGTCACCGGCGGCAAACGGCCCGCCGGCCACGACGGCGGCCTCTATTACGCGCCGACGATCATCGATGCCAATGACAACACCGGCCTGCCCTGTGTGCGCGAGGAGCTGTTCGGGCCGGTGCTCAGCGTGATCGCCTTCGATACGGAAGCCGAAGCGCTCGCGCTTGCCAACGACACGCCGTTCGGCCTGGCGTCCGGCGTCTTCACCACCAATCTCGCCAAAGCCCACCGCATGGCGCGCGGCATCCATGCCGGCGTGGTCTGGGTCAACACCTATCGCGCCGTCTCGCCGCTGGTTCCGTTTGGCGGCTATGGCCAGTCGGGCCTCGGCCGCGAAGGCGGCATGGACGCGATCCGCGACTACACGCGTTCGAAATCGGTCTGGATACGCACCTCGGACGACCCGATTCCCGATCCTTTCGTCATGCGGTAAGCGCCGCAGGCCGGGGAAACGCGATCAAGGCGAAAACGCCGGTCGCAAACAGAAACAACGAAAACAAACAGAGGAGAACGACATGAAACTGATCACCGCCGGCGTCCTTGCCCGCCTTCTTGCAACAACACTTCTGGCAACGACACTTCTGGCAACGACGGCCGCAAAGGCCGAGGACATGGTGTTCACTTCCTGGGGCGGGACGACCCAGGAAGCGCAGACCAAATCCTGGGCCGAACCCTTCACGGCCGCATCCGGCATCAAGGTCATGCAGGACGGCCCGACCGACTACGGCAAGCTGAAGGCGATGGTCGACGCCGGCAGCGTCAACTGGGATGTCGTCGACGTCGAGATGGATTTCGCCATCAAGGCGGCCAAGGATGGCCTGCTCGAGCCGATCGACTTCACCGCCGTGCCGAAGGCCGATCTCGATCCGCGCTTCACCACCGATCATGCCGTCGGCAGCTTCTACTATTCCTTCGTGCTCGCCTGGAACAAGGGCGCCGTTTCGGGCGACCCGGCCGGCTGGGCCGACATGTTCGACACCAAGAAATTCCCGGGCAAGCGGACCTTCTACAAATGGTCGGCGCCCGGCGTCATCGAGATCGCGCTGCTCGCCGATGGCGTGCCCGTCGACAAGCTTTATCCGCTCGATCTCGACCGCGCCTTCAAGAAGCTCGACACCATCAAGTCCGACATCGTCTGGTGGGGCGGCGGCGCGGAGTCGCAGCAATTGATCGCGTCCGGCGAAGCGACGTTCGGCCAGCTGTGGAATGGCCGCGTCTTCGCGCTGGAGAAGGACGGCGCCGACGTCGGCGTCTCCTGGAACCAGAACCTGACCGCGGCCGACGTGCTGGTGGTGCCGAAGGGCGCCAAGAACAAGGATGCAGCGATGAAGTTCCTCGCCGCGGCGAGCAGCCCGGCCGGCCAGGCGAAATTCGCCGAAGCCAGCGGCTATGCGCCCATCAACACCAAGGCCAAGGCCGAGATGCCGGCCGACGTGGTGAAGGCGCTGCCGGACGCCCATGTCGACGGGCAGATCAATCTCGACATGAACTACTGGGCCGAGCACCGCGACGAGATCGCCACGCGCTGGTATGCCTGGCAGGCGAAATAAGTCTGCCTCTGAACAGCAAGCGACGGGACGGCGCACGCCGTCTCGTCCCATAGCCGGATCCCTGCCATGTCGGTCGAAACACGCCAGAGCCTACCAACATTTCGCATGCCGGCAGGCTTCAATGGCCTGCTGCCGGCCCTGGTCCTGATCGTGCTGTTCTTCGTCGTTCCGGTCCTGGCCCTGCTCTTGCGCAGCGTTACCGAGCCCGAACCCGGCCTGCAGAACTACGCGGCCCTGCTTGGCGACGGCACCTATGCGCGCGTGTTCTTCAACACCTTCCTGGTCGCGTCGGTGGTCACTATCGTCACCGTCCTCGTCGCCTTTCCGGTCGCCTGGATGCTGGCGATCATGCCCTCGGCGCTGGCCTCGATCGTCTTCGGCGTCATCATCCTGTCGATGTGGACCAATCTCCTGACCCGCACCTATGCCTGGATGGTGCTGCTGCAGCGCACCGGCGTCATCAACCGGACGCTGATGGCCGCTGGAATCATCGATCAGCCGCTGCCGCTCATCAACAACCTCACCGGCGTCACCATCGGCATGGTCTACATCATGCTGCCCTTCATGATCCTGCCGCTGGTCGGCACGTTGCGGGCGATCGATCCGATGACGCTGCGTGCCGCCGCACTGTGCGGCGCCAGTCCCTTCCAGGCATTCCGCCGCATCCTTTTGCCGCTGTCGCTGCCCGGCATCGCTGCCGGCGGCCTGATGGTCTTCGTCATGTCGCTCGGCTACTTCGTCACCCCGGCCCTGCTCGGCGGCACCTCGAACATGATGCTGGCCGAAATGATCGCGCAGATGATCCAGTCGCTGCTCAACTGGGGGCTCGGCAGCGCGGCCGCCTTCATCCTGCTGGTTGTCACCATGGCGCTCTACGCGCTGCAGCTGCGCCTTGTCGGCGCCAGGCGCATGAGCGGAGGTGCCTGAGATGCTGCTCGACTATGACCGCATGGGCTGGCTGAAGATTGCCCTGCTCGGCTTCACCGCTCTGGTTGCCGGCTTTCTCCTGTTGCCGGTGGTCTTCATCGTCCTGCTCTCCTTCGGCTCGTCGCGCTGGCTGGCCTTTCCGCCGCCCGGCTGGACGCTGAAATGGTACCAGGAGCTGTTTGCCGACCCGGCATGGCTCGACGCCGCGCTGACCAGCGCCAAAATCGCCACCATGACGGCGATCCTGTCCGTAGTGATCGGCCTTCTCGCTTCCTTCGCTTTGGTTCGTGGACAGTTTGCCGGGCGCGAGATCCTGCGCGGCCTGCTGCTGACGCCGATGGTGCTGCCCGTCGTCGTCTTCGCCATCGCCATCTACGCCTTTTTCCTGCGCCTTGGCCTCGGCGGCACCACGATCGGCTTCGTCATCGCCCACACCGTGCTGGCGCTGCCCTTCGCCATCATTCCTATTGCGACCGCACTGGAAGGCTTCGACAAGTCGATCGAGGACGCGGCCATCGTCTGCGGCGCCAGCCCGCTCGAGGCCAGGCTCAGGATCACCTTGCCGTCGATCCGGATCGGCATCTTTTCCGCTGCGATCTTTTCCTTCCTCGCCTCCTGGGACGAAGTCGTGGTGGCGATCTTCATGGCGAGCCCCTCCTTGCAAACCCTGCCCGTCAAGATCTGGGGCAGTCTGCGCTCGGATCTGAGCCCGGTCATCGCCGCCGCCTCCAGCCTGCTGGTCGGGCTGACGCTTGCCCTGATGGTGGTGACGGCGCTGCTGCAGCGAAAGGTCCGGACATGACCCAGCCCTTCCTCTCCATCCGCAATCTGCGCAAGGTGTTCGGCGCGATCACCGCCGTGCACGACGTCACGCTCGAGATACCCAAAGGTGAGTTCCTGACCTTCCTCGGGCCTTCGGGTTCAGGAAAATCGACGACGCTCTACGCCATCGCCGGCTTCCAGGATCCGAGTTCCGGCGATGTGCTGCTGCAGGACAAGTCGCTGCTTGCCGTGCCTTCGCACAAGCGCAACATCGGCATGGTCTTCCAGCGCTACACGCTGTTTCCGCATCTGACGGTGGCCGAGAACGTCGCCTTTCCGCTGCGGGTTCGCCGCAGGCCGGAGGCCGAGGTAAAGCTGAAGGTCGCCGACATGCTGGCCTTGGTGCGGCTCGAAAGCTTCGCCCAGCGCTTGCCGGGTGCCCTGTCTGGCGGCCAGCAGCAGCGCGTGGCACTGGCCCGCGCGCTGGCTTACGATCCGCCGATCCTTTTGATGGACGAGCCCTTGTCGGCGCTCGACAAGAAATTGCGCGAGGAAATCCAGGGCGAGATCCGCCGCATCCATCGCGAGACCGGCGTCACCATCCTCTACGTCACGCACGACCAGGAGGAGGCGCTGCATCTGTCGGACCGGATCGCCCTGTTTAAGGACGGCCGCATCGAGCAGACCGGCAGCGGTGAAGACCTTTACCTCCGGCCAGCCACCGATTTCGTCGCCGGCTTCATCGGCAATTCAAATTTCCTCGCCGCCGAACATCTCGACACCAGAAATGGCACGGCAACGATCCGGCTGGCCGACGGTTCAGTCGTCTCCGGCGTCAGGGCCAACGGCACGTTCGGCAAGGGCCAGAAGACCAGGCTGATGATCAGGCCGGAAGCGTTTGGCATGGAGCGGAGCCCGGCGAGCGCGGGGCTCAACGTCGAGATCGTCGATGTCGCCTTCTACGGCGAGCGCCGGCGCATCGTCGCGCGCACCGCCGGCGGCGAGGGGGTCGACATCAGGCCGACCTCCGCCGCCATGCAGTCGCAGGATCTGACGCCCTGCAGCCGGCAGGTCTTTTTCGATCCGGCAGCGGCGTTCCTGTTTCCCGCCTGACATGCCGGTTGATTGGCTGTGGCTGCAGAGCGGCAGCTGAGCATCAGCAAGTCGCCGCGCAATCTTGATCGCGCGGCAAATGATTCCTGTCATGGAATCCCACTTTGGCCGAAACGAGCAAAATCCGAAAAAGTTTCAAGATTTTTTCGACTATATTTTACCCGGGATTGGCCTGTTTCCTGGAACTTTCATCCAAACCTGTCGTTTTTCCAGACGATCGTTGCTCGACGATCTCAAAGCAACAGGAGGATTATACCATGAATATCAAGATGATCTGTTTTGGCGCGATGGCGCTTTCGATGGTTGCCGGCTCGGCGCTTGCCGCCGGCAACACCGGTACGTCGGCTCTCGACGATCCGGCCAAGATGCAGCCCTTCTACACCGACACCGGCATGAAGACGATGGTCAGCAACGACGACTTCGTGAAGGCTTGGAAGGCCCTGTCGCCCGACGACCAGGCCGCGATGATGAAGGCCTGCGAGGACGAGTCCAAGGACGCCACTGCGGCCAACGCCCATCCAGAATTCTGCAGCAGCGTGAAAGCGAACGGCGGCAGCAAGTAGCAGTCCACCGGACCGACGAGAAAACAGCCCCGTCGCGGGGCTGTTTTGCGTTCGGGCTTCGAAACGGGCAAGCCCGGGATGGCACAGAAAGCAGCCAAAGGTCGAAGGGTGTTTGTTATCTCCCGGAACTGGGTAGGCCCGCTGTCACGGTGGACAGCTTCCCGCGCTTGTCGAGCGTCGGCTTCTCATGAATCTTCTTCATCGATGTCCCCATGGCCCAAATGATAAGGCCAAGAGGCATCAGCCGTGCCCGCCCTGTCAAGCTGCGGCCAAGAACGTCTTGGTGAGCGTCGCCAGACCTGGATCGTCTCCCACTCCCAACAGCGTCGTCCCATTCTGGTCATGTTGCACTGCGATAGATTTGTTGCGTTGCGATATCAGTCTGCCCCGCCAACACTGCCAAGCGGGTGGATTTGGGGGTCGGGCTTACACGAAGGAGTCTCCGTGGCAGCATCGTTCCGGCCGTACATACAAGGATTGCGCGCGCTCGCTGTCGGCGGCGTCGTTGCCTATCATTTCGGCCTCACCGCTCTGCCGGGCGGCTTTGCCGGCGTCGACATCTTCTTCGTCATCTCCGGCTGGCTGATCACCACCCACCTGATGCAGGAGATCGACGACACCGGCCGGCTCGACCTCTGGCGCTTCTATGCCAGGCGCGCGCGGCGGCTTTTGCCGGCAGCCTTGTTCGTCATCCTGGCGACGCTGGCCGCCGGCTACTTCATCCTGGCGCCGCAGGAACAGGCGCTCTATTCGCGCGGCGCCATGTTCGCCTCCGCCTATGCCATCAATCTGTGGCTGCTGCGCTGGTCGTTCGACTATTTCGCCGCTGACGCCACCGCCAATCCCTTCATCCATTTCTGGTCGCTGTCGGTGGAGGAGCAGTTCTATCTGGCCTGGCCGGCGCTGCTTCTGCTGGCCGCCTGGCTGCGTCCGGGCCGGCGAACGGCCGTGGCCGTGATTGGCGCGGCCGGCCTCGCCTCCTTCGCCGCCTGCCTGTGGCTGACCAGCGCGGCACCGGCCTGGGCCTTCTATTTCTCGCCGCTGCGCGCCTGGGAGTTCGCCGCCGGCGGCCTGGCGACACTGGTCCCGGTGGCTTTGCTGCGGCACCGCGCCTGGCTGCGGCCCACCCTTGGCTGGTTCGGCCTGGCGCTGATCGCGACGGCCTATCTCCTTCTCAGCGAGGACCTGCCCTTCCCCGGCTGGTATGCACTGCTGCCGGTCGCCGGCACCGTGCTGGTGCTCCTGAGCGGTGTCGGCGTGGAACAGACCGATGGGCGGACCGGCAGGCAGGCCCCTGGCCCGGCCACCGCTCTGTCGCTGCCGCCTTTGCAATGGATCGGCACGCTCTCCTATTCGCTCTATCTGTGGCACTGGCCGGTCATCGTCTATGCCGGGATGCTGGCGCCGGATCTCACCGTGCCGCAGCGCCTCGGCTGCGGCGTGCTGGCGCTGGCGCTGTCGGTGCTCACCTATCACCTCATCGAGAACCCGGCGCGGCGCGGCGCCTGGCTGACGGTGGGCGCCCGCGCGCTCGCTCCGGGGCTCGCCCTGACCGGTGCCGGCGTGGCGGTCGCCTATGCCAACGCGCATCTGGCGACGCGCAACATCGGTCCTGAGCAGCGCGGCATCGAGCAGGCGGCCGAACAACCCTCCGTCGCGCGCGCCAGGAACAAAAACTGCCTGGCCGACTTCCACACGGTGACGCCCAAACCCTGCGTGTTCGGCGCGACCGACGCCGCCCACACCATCGTGCTGTTCGGCGATTCGCATGCCGACCACTGGTCGACGCCGCTGATCGAAGCAGCCAGGCGCGACGACACCAAGGTGGTCACCTATCTCAAATCATCGTGCCGCGCCTCGCGGCTCTCCACCTTCAACACCGTGCTGAAGCGCGACTACACCGAATGCGACGCCTGGCGCGAGCAGGCGATAGCAGACATCATCCAGGCCAGGCCGCGCCTGGTGGTGATCTCGGAATTCTCCATCGGCAATCTGACGCGCGACATGCCCGCCGCCGGCCGCAAGGCCGAGACCACGCGCTGGCAGGCCGGCCTGCGCTCGACCTTGCAGGCCTTCAGCCGGGCCGGCGTCGAGACGGCCGTCATCCGCGACACGCCGATCAACGCCAGCTTCGCCGACTCCTGCGTGGCGCGCGCTTTGTGGTGGCGCGAGGCACCTTCGCCGCACTGCGACACGCCAAGGGCGGACGCCGCCAACGACAGCACCGCCGCCACCGAACGCGCGATCGTGGCAAGCGTGCCCGACACGCTCTATGTCGACCTCACCAACCACTTCTGCGGCCCAACCGCCTGCCACGTCGTCATCGGCGGCAAGCTCGCGTTTCGTGACAGGCACCATCTGGCGACAGCGTTTGCGGAGACGCTGGAGGGGCCGCTGGAGCGGGCGCTGTTTTAGGGGGGCGGTGGGATTACATCACGAATACATCTGCCCGATGTTGGGCAAGATAGCCTTGTTGCGGCGGCGAGAAGGCTCCGGCGCGCCAGACGGCAGGGGCTTCTGCAAAGCCAAAGCGCTGCATTGCCAACTGTTCGAACCCGAGACGCTGCAAATCTGTTTTGTCGACGCGCGAGGAGACAAGAACCTCGCCATCATCTGCGAAACTGATGAACCCACGATCAAACAAATGATCAGCGTCTGGCGTGAGGAGAAGGCCATTCATGCCATCAAGGCGCTCCTGGGCGGACCTGCATAGGCGCCAAGGTTTGATGTGGCTAGCGATTAGGAGCGCGGGGTTGGTGACGCCAGTGAGGCGGCACGAGCGCTCTATAGTCTCAACATTCGTGCGAAATTTCCCCTGGCCGCGACGCGCCTGAATGACACTTTTCTTCACAGTCTCTTCGAGTTGCATGTCTTCCAGGATACGGCGCTCAACCGCATCCTCCAGCATTTCGTTGACGACTTCATAAGTGAGGCTATTGGCGCCTCCGCGTAAAAGAGCGTCATGGTTGAAAGCCGCACCAGCGACGATAGTACGAAACACATCCGGCGAAATGCTCGCGAGATAGGCCTTTTGATTGCCCGAGCCAGTGGTCTGATGGATCGGCGAATAACGGGTGGGCAGAAGCGGACCTAGTTTGCCGATCAGCGCCTTCGGACTAACCGTCGGCGCAAGCGGCGTCCAGTACACAGGAAGCAGCCATCCTTCCTGGTTCCAATAGGCCCCAGTGTTTTTGAATTCTTCAGGTTTCGGCGCTGTGAATGCGAAATCCGTGACCCTGCCAACGTAACGCACCGCTTGCTCGGAATAGGACAACACGACGTCGCCGGGCGTGGCCCGACGCATATTGTTGTAGAACTCGCTCCGTGCGCCGTTGCTCTCGGTCTTAGGAGACCAGAGGTACTGCCCGTCGATCTCTTGGCGGGCCGTTTGATTGTGATTAACCCACCAAAATCGCGACATCATTTCAAACGGCTAATTAATTGCTGTAGCCCGAATATCATCTATTCGAGCACTTCCTTGTAATCAACTTGAGATGAGATTTCGCCCCCTCACCGCCCCATCATCATCCCATAATGCACCGCCAGCAGATCCAGCCCCACCTTCAGCAGCTTCGTCACAACATCCCGGCCCTCGCCGGTCTGCTCCGCGACGCCCTTGATCGAGCCTTCCGCGCAGCAGACTTGTCGCACCACGGCGGCCACCTCCCAATGGCCTAGCGCCCTTGTGGCGGCTGCATGCGCGCGGCCGGCGTCCAGCACGCTGTCGGCGATGCCGCCGCCATGGCGGCCGCTGTCGACGCGCTCGGTCCAGCGCATCGGCTTGACATCAGCCTGCTGGCTGCAGCGGAAATCCTCGCGGTAGCGCAAGCCGGCCTCGCGCTGCTGGCGCGACAGCGAGGTGATGCCCAGCAGCGGGTCGATCGTGCGCACCCGCACGATGCCGCCGGTGGAGGTGAAGCCGTCATTCGACACCTCGTAGACGCGCCTTGCTTCCAGCGTGCCGGCGGCCAGCCGCTTGCGGCCGAAGGCGTCATCCCTGAGCGCGAAATCATGGCCGACCTCGCGGCGGATACGCACCTGCTCGGCCTCACCCTTGGGCAGTTTCGGCGCCTGGGGTTTGGCGGGTTTGGTTTTCCTGGGCATGGTTGGGGTCCTCGGTTGGGGTGTTGGTGATGGGCCGGTTAGCTTGGCGTCTGGCTCCCCCTCACCCGGCCTCCACTTCGCTCGGCCACCCTCTCCCCGAGGGGAGAGGAGACTTGCAGCGCCGGCGCCTTCCTCTTCTCCCCCACGGGGAGAAGGTGCCGGCAGGCGGATGAGCGACTATCTGGGGTGTCAAGTTGCATTTGCGAAATCGATGCGCGCGTCGCGTGCTTTTGCATTGAGAATGACGAGCAGCTTGCGGGCGAGCGCGATGCGGATGACCATCTTCTCCTTTCCCGCGCCCTGCAACCGTTGATGGAAGGCAGCAAGGTGAGGATCGTATCTGGCGACGGTGCGGGCAACGAGGAAGAGGATGGAGCGCGGGCCTTCGCGACCACCGCGCACCGACCGGCGGCCACTGCGCTTGCCACTATCATTGGCGATCGGCGCGAGGCCCGCGAGCTTGGCGATGGCTTTGTTGGAGAGGATGCCGATCTCGGGCAGTTCGGCCATGAGGCGGGCCACGGTGCGCGAGGCGACGCCCTTGAGCGATCGGAAGGCCTGGTCGAGACAGGCCCACAAGGGATCGTCGTCGATCAGCGAGGCGATCTCGCCTTCGAGCCGGCGGCTCTGGCGCTTGAGCAGAGCAATGACCTCGTCGAGGCTGATGATGGTCTCGGCATCGCGAGCCGCGCTACGGCGCTGCTTCTGGATGGTGAGGTCGCCGGTGACCTGGGAAAGCCGGGCGACCAGCGCCTTGAGCCGTTGCTGGGCCACGCTCGGCGGCGGCGTCGGCTGCAACCGCTTGACCTGCCCGTAACGGGCGATGACGGCGGCATCGATCCTGTCGGTCTTCTCCAGATACCCCATCGCCTCGGCGAAGTAGCGAACGCTCCTCGCATTGGCCATGCCGCAGGGTTGCCCCATCTCCCACAACAGCAGGAAGGCCAACCGTTCGTAGCCGCCACTGGCCTCCATGACGACGAGTTCGACGTCATTGGCCTGACACCAGGCGGCCAGATCGGCGATGCCTCCCGCATCGTTGGCGAAACGGCCTGCCGTTCCGATCGGCTCGATATGGACGTCGAGCCAGTCTTTCGAAATATCTATTCCACAGAGGGTCTTGTTCACGGTAACCTGCCTTGTGCGTGCGATTGGAGCCAAGCGACTATTCGGTCGTGCGTGACGAAGGCGAAGATCCCAGGCTCATCCACGGTTGTAGCCGCAGGGGTAACGGGCGACTTCGCCAAGCCTCGGGCCGGACGGCCATCCAGCCCGAGGCTCAGTCGCTTCCATCGCACAAAATCATCCCTGTGCAGATACAAGGGGGTCTAGCTCCTCTTGATGGCAGCCTGCCCCAGCGTGCCGGCCGCCCGCCTTGCCAGCAGCTCTCGTATCGCGCGGCGTTCGCGCAGTTCGATGCAGAGCTGCGCGCTGGAGGGGCAGAACTGGGCGTTGCCGGTCTTCAACGTGTCGCCGACGAAATCGGAGACGTAGAGCTGCATGAAGGGCCGCTCGCTCATGGCAGTACCCGCCCAGCCAAGCCGGCATCCAGGCCGATGGAACCAGCGCGAATTTTCGACGTTATGCGGCGTCCACGGACACGGGAGAGATGCCGATGACAGCCTTCATGCCGGTTACCCTGCGCTTTTGCGACAACACGACCATGCTGGTCGGCTCGGTGGCCGAGGCCGCCAAGGCGCTGAGCCAGCAATGGCCCGACAAGACCTCGCCGGCCTATGTCCAAGCAGCCCGACTGGTGGCGCTCGCCGTCGACGGCACCTGCTGCCAGCGCATCGCCTTCGAGGCTCTCACCAAGGCGGCCAGGCAACAGAACATAATGGTGGTCAAGCCGAAAAGCCGCGCCCATGACTGGCTGGACGCCGTGGCCAGCCCGTGAGAGGCGCGCGCCGGCCGAAAAATTGATGCAACCGCGCGGCGGAGCGGCGCGTTTATGAAGGCGGTAGATTAGGCCGCGCGCAGAGCGAAGGTGAACGCCGTGGGTACGATGAAGACCGGACTGCCGCTCAAGGTGCGGATGGACGAGCAGATCGAAGAGATCGACAGCGTCAGCGAAGCCGCCGACTTCCTGCAGCGCTGGCCGCTCGAGCGGCGCGGCCATGTCTACCGTAGCGCGCTGAACGCCTGCAGCGCGGCCATGGCCGCGCAGATTTCCGAAGCCGACGCGATGAAAGTGTTCACCGGCTTCGCCCGCGTGGCCGACATATTGGTTGACGGAGGCGGCCCGGCCATCGTGATGGACGCAAAGAGCGTGCAAAGCCGCACGCCCAAACAGGGCCGGCAGATGCCGAAATAGGGTTTTGGCGATTTTGTTTCGGGCTTGATTCATTTCAAATCCTTCACCTCTGGTGGTGACGGCGTGGCAGCCCCCCTCACCCAGCCTCCGCTTCGCTCGGCTGACCATTCCGGGGCGAGCCGCGTGTCTCGCCCGTCCTTCGGACCCCCGAGGGGAGAGGAGACTTGCAGCGCCGTCGCCTTCCTCTTCTCCCCCACGGGGAGAAGGTGGCCGCGAAGCGGCCGGATGAGGGGGCTGGCGGCAACAGCAATGGGAGAGCGGCCTCACCCCACCGCCACAAAAACCCGGCGCTGGAAGCGCGCCTGGTGGTAGGTGCAATAGCTTTTCAGCGCCTTGGTTCGCATGCCGCAGCACAGCATGTCGGCGCCCGGGCGGCTGCCTGGCGCATCGTTGTCTGGATTCTCTTCCAGCGTCAGGTCCAGCGGCGCGCGGCAGCGGTTGAACAAGCAGTCGATGAAGCGCATCGCCACGCCATGCGGCTGCCGGCCGACGGGCGTGCGCGGCGGCACCGGGACTTTGAAACGATAGGCCTCGCCGTCGGCGATCAGCACGCCCACCTCGCGCACGAACAGGCGCGGCGGCAGCCAGGCCGGCGAAGCGTCGCGCTTGGTCGCCGCCTTGCGCATGCCGGCGCCGCCGGTGGCGAGCACGGCGTTGATCGTGCCGGCGACCGGCCTGATGCTCGCTTTGCCCTTCGCGAGTGTTCCATTTGCCCGCTCGCTCACCGTGCGCTTGCCGGCAGCCCGCTTGGCTCCGACCGGCAGTCCCTTGCCATTGGCAAAGCCGATCGCGCCCAGCATGGCGTTGCGGTGGACGATGCCGATAATGGCATTGCGTGACACGCGCACGCCGCGCAGCGCGCTGAACGCGGCTGCAATCCTGGAGGCGGAAAGCCCGTCCTTCAGCCAGCGGGCGATCTCCTGCAATTCCGCGTCGGTATAGCTTGCCATGTCCAGGCTCCATCCAAGGTTCTGCCTTCGGCCGCGCGCCGTCAGGCAAGCGTCAAGGTTTGGGCCCACCGGGCCGCAGTCGGGGTTGTGTGGTTCGAGGGCCGGCTGGCGCCGGCTCAGCCGGGCCGGGTTTGCAGCCCGGCCGATTCAACGAAGCGCGAAAGTCGCGCCTCGGCCGTCTTTCTGTCAGGAGCGGAAACCGCCCTGCCCGTCAGCCTGTCGAACAGGATGACGGTGCCGTCTTCGGTGCGGATGCACGACCTGGCGGGCAGACCGGCGCCATGCCGATCGAATTGGGGCCGGTCGAATTGGGGGCCGGAGCCGCTGGGAGCGGCGGCTCCGGCCGTTCCGGTCGCCGGTGATGGGCGGACCGGATCCGAGACTGGTGCCTTGGGGCACTGAGCCTCGGGCTTCACCCCGGCCGGGGAGGAGGACGGCCGGAGCGGAAGGGAATGGGTGGCGGCCTTTGCCGCCGGATGCGCCTCGCGTGAGGCCGGCGCCGTTGCGCCATCAAAGCTGGACAGGTTTTGCATGACCAGATATAAGCATAACTCAAAATAAGATGCAAGCCATTCTTTCATAGACGAGAGCCGCTTTCATCGCTCACATGGGCGCCATGGCTAAAACGGAACTGTCGATCAAGGTCGGGGCGGCGATCCGCAAGGCGCGCAAGCAGCGCGGCCTGGTCATGCGCCACATTGCCGAGCACAACGACACCGATGTCGCCGCCGTCGGCAATTGGGAAACCGGCCGCAATCTGCCCAAGACCGAGAACCTGTTGAAGACCGCCGCCTTCCTGCGCGTCGACCCGGTGGCGCTCGGCCAAGGGCAGGTCGTCTTCCTCGACGATGCCGGCCCGGTCGCCGACGCCGAGATCGTCACCGATGCCGGTCCGCTACCGGCCGGCTCGATGGACATCGAGGTGCTGGGCGCGGCCGTCGGCGGCGACGATGGCGATTTCACCTTCAACGGCGAGCCGGCCGGTTACGTCCAGCGCCCGCCGGGCGTGCGCAGCCTGCCGAAGGTCTTCGCGCTGCACGTGCTCTCCGATTCCATGGTGCCGCGTTACGAGCCCGGCGACCTGATCTATTGCGGCGGTCGCGACGCCGTGCCTGGCGACCATGTGGTGATCGAGACCTTCCCGGAAGAAAACGAGCGCAACGGCAAGGCCTTCATCAAGAAGCTGGTCAAGCGCACCGCAGCCGAGCTGGTCGTCGAGCAGTACAATCCGCCCAAGACCCTGACCTTCAACCGCTACGCGATCAAGCATGTCTGGCGGGTGATCCCGTTGAAGGAATTGCTGGGGTATTAGAGCAGATCCTTCCCTTCTCCCCTTGTGGGCCTGTTGCGTAATTTGCTGGTTGCGATTCTCCGAGAGCAGCGCTCGGAGGGAATGACGATGGCGGTGAAGCAGACGGGCCCACAAGGGGAGAAGGTAAAACCAGCCCCACCCTCCCCCAGACCTTCAAGCCCGCTTCGACCCCTCCAGCGGCACCTCGCGCTCATTCAGCATCCGCGCTTCGCTGCGCACGCGCTGGCGTTCGTCGATGAACGCCGCCTGGATCGAGACCGCCGCGCCCGGCAGCCCGTCGGCGCGGCAGGCCGAGCAGACGATGCGGCCCGACAAGGCGGCCAGCGGCGTGTTCCCCGTCACCCCGAACCGCTTCAGCTGATCGGGCCGCCACCAACGGTTGCGGCCGCAATCGGCGCACTCGACCGAGATCGAGGCGACATGCGCGATCACTGGTTCCCTGCCCGGCAATGCCATCGCCCCTCGCCTTTGTTCCTGATTTGTTCGCATATTCCTGTGTTTTGCGCCGGGAGTCGAGTCGCAGTTTTCAAACAGTCTCAAAAGTTTTTCTTCTACATATATTTGAGTTATGCTTATATAACTCGCAAATGTGAGTCGGGGCGCGAACCCATCGCCACATCAAGCCCGGGAGTGACGATGGACGCCGCCGATTTCGCCCGAGCCTGCGGTTACACCGGCGACAGCCCTGCCCTCCTCGAAGCCTTCGAAGCCATCCGCCGCAACGGCATCGCCCACGCCCGCCTGGATCACATCAGGCGCAAGACTGTCATCGACGAGCTGAAGCAGTCGGAGGCGCTGTTTTTGGCGGCGATTGGCCCGGCGCTGTCGGCCGAGGAAGCCATCGAGGATGCCGCCCGTTTCATCGTCTGCTGGCGCAATATGCCGCGCTGGCGCCAGGAGCGGCGCCTGCCCGACCTGATCAGAGCCAAGCAGCAGCGGCTCGTGGCGCGCTTCTTCCGACGGTACGGCCAGCGGTTCTGGGCAAGGGAAGCGGCGTGAGGTGGGCAGTAGCTGATCGACAGCTCCAGTTAAAGCCGTCCTTCCGCCTCCCTCACCGTCGCACCCGCGACTTCAGCCACCGGTCGAACGCCACCGCCAGGATCAGGATCAGCCCAATCACGATGCTTTGCGTGTAGGACGAGACGTTGTTGAACTGCAGCCCGTTTTGCAGCACGCCGATGAGAGCCGCGCCGACCACCGTGCCGCCGACCGAGCCGATGCCGCCGAACAGCGAGGTGCCGCCGATGACGACGGCCGAAATGACAGTCAGCTCATAGCCGATGCCGGCCACCGCTTCCGAGGAGTTCAGCCGCGCCGACAGCACGAAGGCGGCAAGGCCGGCAAAGAAGCCGACGATGACATAGACCGAGACCAGGATGCGGTCGACGCGCAGGCCCGACAGCCGGGCTGCCTCGGCATTGCCGCCGACGGCATAGACGGCGCGGCCATAGCGGGTGTAGCGCAGCACGATGTGGCACAGGATGGCGGCCGCCGCGAAGATCAGCGCCGGCACCGGCACGGGGCCGATCAGCCCGGTGCCGAACCAGCGCATCGAGGCGTCGAAGCCCGAGATCGGGCCGCCATTGGAGATGGTCAGCGTCAGCCCGCGAAACACCGTCAGCCCGCCCAGCGTGACGACGAAGGGCGGCACTTTCAGCCGGGTGATGACAAGCCCCTGCACGCCGCCTGCAGCAGCACCCACCACGACGGCGGCCAGCAGCGCCGCAAACCAGCCGAACCCTTGCGTTCCGCTCGTCGACAGCGACAGCGTGTTGGCGGTGCCGCCCTTGGCGACCACGGCGGCGACCATGCCGCAGAAGGCGAGCAGCGAGCCGACCGACAGGTCGATGCCGGCGGTGAGGATGACGAAGGTCATGCCGAGCGCGATCAGTCCGGTGATCGAGATCTGCCGGGTGATGTTGAACAGGTTGATCGGGTCCATGAAGCTCGGCTTCAGCACCGTGAAGACGACGATCAGCGCCACCAGGAACAGCAGCGGCCCGAAGCTCATCAAAAGCCGCGCGAAATTGATGCCGCCGCGCTGGTCCTCCGCCACGCTCATGGTGTCTCCTTGCGGTCGAGTGCCATCAGTTCCATCAGTCTTTCCTCGTTTGCCTCGACGCCCGGCATCTGCCCGGTGATGCGTCCGCGGCGCATGGTGACGATGCGGTCCGACACCGCCAGCACCTCGGGCAGTTCGGACGAGATCATCATCACCGCAATGCCGCGCGCCGCAAGCTGCACCAGGATCTGGTGCACCTCGGTCTTGGCGCCGACATCGACGCCGCGCGTCGGTTCGTCGACGATCAGCACCTTGGGATCGCGCGCCAGCCAGCGCGCCAGGATCACCTTCTGCTGGTTGCCGCCCGACAGGCCCTCGATCGCCTGCTCGGCCGAGGCCATGCGGATCGACAGCATCTTGCGAAAACCGGCCAGCGCATCGCGCTCGCGCCGCTCGGCCATGAAGCCGAAACCGTTGCTGAAGCTGCCCAGCGATGCGACGGAAAAATTCGGCAGGATGCCGAGCGCGGCAAAGATCGCCTGGTGCTTGCGGTCCTCCGGCACCAGGCCGATACCGAGCGCGATGGCATCGGCGGGTGATGCCGGTGCGATTTGCTTGCCATCGAGCGTGATGGTGCCGGCAGCGATGCGGTCGGCGCCGAAGATGGCGCGCGCCAGTTCGGTGCGGCCCGATCCGACGAGGCCGGCAACGCCGAGGATTTCGCCGGCCTTGAGGTCGATGTCGACGCCGTCGAGCACGATGGCATGCGGCGCCTCGGGGTCGCGCACGGTGCGCAGACCGCGCACCGACAGCACGACATCGCCGGCAACCGCGCGCTGCGCTGGCCGCGCATAGAGTTCGGACGCCGCACGGCCGACCATCTTCTCGATGATTTTTGGCAGCGCGATCGGCCCGCCTTCACGGTCGAGATGCCCGGCCAGCCGTCCGTCGCGCAGCACCGTCATGCGGTCGCAGATGGCGGAGGCCTCCTCCAGCCGGTGGGTGACGAACATGATGGCGACCTTGTCCTTGCGAAGCCGGTCCATGATCGACAGCAGGCGCTGCACCTCGGTCTCGGTCAGCGCCGAAGTCGGCTCGTCCATGATGATCAGCCGGCTTTTCAGCGACAGCGCCCGCGCGATCTCGACCAGTTGCTGCTCGGCCACCGACAGCGCCGACACCGGTGTCATCGGATCGATGGAGAGACCGACGCGGGCGATGATATCGCGAGACGCCGCCTCCATCTTGCGCCAGCTCACAAGCCCGAGCGGACCGACCGGCGCGCGGCCGATAAAGATATTCTCCGCCACCGTCAGCGTCGGGATCAGGCTGAGCTCCTGATAGATGGTGACGATGCCGAGCCGCTTGGCGTCCTGCGGGCTGGATGGCTGATAGTCGGCGCCGTCGAAAATGATATGCCCGCTCGACGGCGGCATGACGCCCGACAGGATCTTCAGCAGCGTCGATTTGCCGGCGCCGTTTTCGCCGAGCAGGCCTAGGATTTCACCGGGTCTGATGTCGAGCGAAACGTCGCTCAGCGCGGTCACGCCGGCAAAATGCTTGGTGATGCCCTCGACGGCGAGCAGGACGGGTTCGGGCGATGCGGCTTCAGCTGTGGGCAATGGTTGCTCCCGGAGACATGGAACGTCAGCGCTGCCCCTCACCCTTACCCTCTCCCCGTGCAGAGACGGAGAGAGGGGTCGCCAGCGTTGGAGCGCTTCCCTTCTCCCCGTCACTATACGGGGAGAAGGTGCCGGCAGGCGGATGAGGGGCGGCGCCAACCTCGACAGTCGGTGCTCAACCCAAGCCCCTACTTCGTCTCGCCAATCCGCTCCGCCTTGTCGAGATTGTCCTTGCCGATGACGATCGGCGTCAGCAGCACCAGCTTCTCCTTCGGCTCGGTCTTGTCCTTGGCGAAGGCCACCGCGATGCGCACCGCGGTGCGCGACTGCTCGCCGGGGAACTGCTCGACGGTGCCGGCAAGCTTGCCGTCGCGCACCGCGACCAGCGCTTCCGGCAGCGCGTCGAAGCCGTAGATCTTGACGTCGGTGAAGTTGCGCGCCGCGCAGGCCTCCATGGCGCCGAGCGCCATGTCGTCATTGGCGCAGACGATGGCGTCCGGCTTGCCGTTGGCGGCAAGGCCGGCTTCGGTCACCGACAGCGCCTCGGCGCGGGCGAAGTTGGCGGTCTGCTCGAAGACGATCTGGTACTTGTCCTTCAGGGGATCGAGCACATTGTGCACGCCCTTGTTGCGATCGATCGCGGGCCCAGCACCTGGCTGGCCCTGCAGATGGAAGATCTTGGCGCCGTTGGGGAATGCCGCCACCATGGCGTTGGCTTCCGCCTCGCCGCCCTTGACGTTGTCGGCGCCGACATGGGCCAGAATGCCCTCCACACCGTCGACGCGGCGGTCGATCGTCACCACGGGAACGCCGGCCTTGACCGCTTCCTCGATGGCCGGCGCCAGCGCATTGACGTCGAGCGGCGAGATGACGATGGCGTTGACCTTCTGCACCAGCGCCGCCTCGATGTCGGCGGTCTGCTTGGTGGCCGAGTTCTGGCCGTCGCTCTCGGTCAGATTGACGCCTTGCGCGGCGGCCTCGGCCTTGATCTCGTTCAGCATGTGCACGAAGAACGGAAAGCCGAGATTGGGCACCGAGCCCAGGATGGTGAGCTTGTCCTGCGCAAACACCGAAGGTGCGGCAAGCATCATGGCGCCAAAGGCCGCGGACGACAGCAGGAATTCGCGTCTGTTCATGGGATCCTCCTCCACAAGAACGCACGACCCCGAAAACCGGGATCGGTTTCAGGAAGGATCATGCGTCGGTTCAAAGTGTTGGAGCATCCTCCCTGCGCCCGAAAACGCATGCCGCTCCAGCTGGCCGCCGCTGTAAAAAGAGCCTCCCACCGACGCCTGCGCGGAGATGCTAGCCCAGGGTCAACCATTTGTGCAACATCGATATAACAGAGCTGCCGGGCAAATTATCGGAATTGTCGGATTTTTGGATTGCGGGCATGGGCGCCACCACCGGAGGCCGGCCCGCCCCTGCTTACGACCGGCGTCGTGCGCCTGTCGCGTGCGGCTCGCTGACATGCGGGCGCCAGCCGTGGACCCGGTCCCGCCCCGCCACCTTGGCGCCATAGAGGGCCTCGTCGGCACGCCTGAGCAGATCGGCGATCTCGATCGAGGCGCCGCCCGGATCGAAGGTCCCCACCCCGACACTGATGGTGACGATGCCCTTTTCGCTGCCGGCGTGTGCGAGCTTGAGGTCGCGCACGCCTTTCCTGAGATTTTCGGCGATCACGAATGCGCCGCGCGCATCGGTTTCAGGCAGGATGAGGGCAAACTCTTCGCCCCCGTAGCGGGCGGCCGCATCGGCCGCCCGCCGGGCCGTGGCCTTGATGCAGCCGCTGACGGCGCGCAGGCATTCGTCACCGGCCGGATGACCGTAATGATCGTTGAACCGCTTGAACCAGTCGACGTCGATGATGAGCAGGCTCAGCGGCGCCATGCTCCGCTTGCCGCGCGCATATTCTAGCGCCAGCGCTTCATCGAAGGCCCGGCGCGTCAGCAGTTCGGTCAGGCCGTCACGGTTGGCCAGCAGGTTCAGCTTCTCGTTGGCCGCCAGCAACTCAGCCTCGACATGCTTGGCCTCGGTGATGTCGGAATAGACGCTGAGGCTGCCGCCATTGCTGGTCGGCCTCGTCCTGACGTCAAGCCAGCGCCCGTCGGAAATCCTGATCTCCTGGCGGTCGCTGGGAAGCTTCCGTGACGCCACGATGCCGCCGATCCAATCCTCGATCTTGTCCGGCGGCACAATCTGTTCGCCGCGCGCGGCCGAGATGCGCAGGATATCGCGATAATCGGCACCGGGTATCCGGATGTCGGTCGTCTGCGGAAACATGGCAATGTATTGGGCGTTGCTGAGCACCAGTTTGCCATCCCGATCGAACATCACCAGGCCGTCGGCCATATGCGTCAGGGCGTCCGCCAGCCGGACACGGCTTTCAGCCAGTTCGTCCTCCAGTTGCCTGCGCGTGGTGATGTCACGATTGTGCGTGATCAGCCCGACGATGGTTCCGCTCTGATCCCGGAACGGCGCTTTCAGCGTCGACAGCCAGCCGTCGGGGCCGTCTTCGTGATGAAGGCGCTGCTCGATGGTGGAGGGCACGCCGGCCGCGAGAATGGCGAGCTCGTCCTCGTGGAATTTCCGGGCCGTTTCCCGCGGATAGAAATCGAAATCGGTCTTGCCGATCAGCGCGTTGGCATCCACGGCCCGCATCAGCCTTGCGGTAGCCGGATTCGCGGCGATGAACCGGCCCTCCAGATCCTTGACATTGAGGCAATCGGGTAGCGCCTCGACGACCGCCTTGTAGATGCGCCGCGATTGCAGTGCCTCGATGCGGCGCCGTTCCTGGTAGAGCGCAAGTCCCGACAGCATGATCGAAAGAAAGATCAGCAGCGACGTCGGCAGCGCCACTTGCGGCAGCACCGCCCGCATGATCTCCCGTGGCAGGGCGAGCAGGCTGAGCAGCGAGCTGGCGGCGGCCGTTGCGGCCAGGATCAGGATGTCAACGCGGCCGGGCGCACGCCCTCTCAGGGCGAGATGGCCGGCAATACCGATCAAGGTGGAGATAGAAATGCCCATGGCGCCCGCGAAAACGCCGATGCCACCTTCATGAAAGCGGAAAGCAACCGCAAGCAGCCCGGCGATGACACAGGCGACCGGGCCGCCAAAGAAGCCCGCCAATGCGATCATCGTGCCGCGCAGATCGACGAAGACGCCCGGTTGCAACTGCATCGGCGTCAGCATCAGAATGATGGCGCCGGCTCCCATCAGCAGGCCGAAAGCCGTCGCCCGAGTCAAAGCCGCCTTGCGGTCCAGCCACACATGGGTGTGGATCCAGACGGAAACGAACATCGCCACGACGGCGAGATTGGCCAGCAACTCGGACCAGGGTGAACCCATGCTTCACGCGTCCATTGGTGCGTCGACCATAGGCGACGCGGCCCTTGTGGATACGCCGCGCAAGAAAACAAAGGGTTACGGCGCGGGTTTGAATTGTCGCGATATGCGCACAAGGGCTGCGTGACCGGGGCCGATAACCTGTTCGCTGCTTTCATTTCTTCGGCCCAGCGCTACTTTAAACTCAGCTGAGCTTTCGAAACCCCTGACATGAGAACCCGCATGAAGCCGCAAATCATCTGCCATATGCTGGCATCCCTTGACGGCGGCCTCCACCCCAGCCGCTACACCACGAGCCCCGATGGCACCCGGGCCGAGTGGTCAAGCCTCTATGAGCAGATCCACGGGGATCTCGCGGCTGACGCCTGGATCGTCGGCCGCGTCACCATGGCCGAGATGAGCAAGGCCGGCGCGCATCCGCCGGCGCATGCCGGCAAGGTCGACCGGCCCTGTCATTTCGCGCAAAGGGATGCGGGCAGTTATGCCGTGGCGCTAGATGCCTCGGGCAAGCTTCACTTTTCCAAACCCGACATCGGCGGCGATCACGTCGTGGTGCTGCTTGGGCGCGACGTTGCCGACAGCCATCTGGCCGAGCTTACCGCCGACGGCGTGTCCTATATCGTCGCGGAAACGGTGGACATGGATCTCGCCGCGATGCTCGAGGTGCTCGGGCGTGAACTCGGCATCCGCCGGTTGCTGCTCGAGGGCGGCGCCGGCATCAACGGTTCCTTCCTTGCGGCCGGGCTTGTCGATGAGTTGAGCCTTCTCGTCGCACCCGCGATCGATGGGCGCGCCGGCAACCAGGCCTTCGTCGAGTTCGGCGAGAGCGGCCTGCCGGGCAAGGTGCAACTGTCCCTGAAGAGCTGCGAAGCGCTGGCGCATGGGCTCGTCCACCTGCGCTACGCAGTCACCCCTGAATGATGCGCTGACCGCCTCGTACAGAAGGGCCGGCAATCTGACTGAGATTACCGGCCCTATGTGGCCCGCTTCAGCGCCGATGCTTCAGCCCGTCAATCGGCGTATTGCATGGCGTCGAGATCGGCGATCAGCGTCGGGCCGGTCGGATGCCAGCCTAGCCGTGCCTGTGTCAGCGCGCTGGAGGCCGGCAGATCCATCGGCGCGAACATGGCCATCCAGCCGAAATGCTCCGCCGCCTTTTCCGGCGCGATGGAAACGACCGGCAATTTCAGACCCCGGCCAAGCGCCTCGGCGATTGCACGCACGTCGACACCTTCCTCGCCAACCGCGTGATAGCGCGCGCCCGGCTGCCGCTTTTCCACGGCGAGCCGGTAGAGGCGCGCCGCGTCGAGGAGATGGCCCGCGGAGAAGCGATTGCGACCTTCGCCGACATAGGCCGAGACGCCTTTTTCACGCGCGATCTCGATAAGCGGCGAGATGAGCCCCTGCTTGACCGGGTTATGGACCTGCGGCAGGCGTACCACCGACACATTGACGCCGGCCTCCAGCAAGGCATTGCCGGCCAGTTCCGACGCGATGCGGGGATTGGGATGGCTGGCGTTGAAGACGTCCTCGACCGCCAACTGGCCATGCCCGGGGCTGCCCATGCCGACGCCCGAGGTGATCACCAGTGGCCGGTCGGAACCGGCAAGGGCGGCGCCGAGTGCCGCGATGACATGGCTGTCCTTTTCGCAATTTTCGGCAAACCGCGAAAAGTCGTGGTCGAATGCCGTGTGGATCACGGCCTCCGCCTTGGCCGCGCCATCGCGCAGCCCCTCGGGATCTTCGAGAGTCCCCCGGTGCACCTCGGCACCCGCGGCAGCCAGCGCCTCGGCTCCGGCGTCGGAGCGGGTCACGCCGACCACCTGATGGCCCGCCTTGATGAGTTCGGGAACCAGCGCCGAACCGATGAAACCGGTCGCGCCGGTGAGAAAGATACGCATGCAAAATCTCCTGCACAGTTGCCTGCGTAATATTGCTGGTCTATTATTCTATTAAAGTAGTGATCTTATCATGGTATAATGGCTAACAGGATGCCTTCCAATTCCGCCGGCTCACTGGCAGCGTTCCTGAAAGACCGGCGCACGCGGCTCGATCCGGCGTCCTTCGGCTTCTCGGGCCGCCGGCGCACGCCGGGACTGCGCCGCGAAGAAGTCGCCCAACGCGCCAACATCAGCCCGACCTGGTACACATGGCTGGAACAGGGCCGCGGCGGCGCGCCCTCCGCCGATGTCCTGAACCGCATCGCCAAGGGACTGCTGCTGACCGAGGCGGAACGCGAACATCTTTTCATGCTCGGGCTCGGGCGCCCGCCCGAGGTTCGCTACCGAGGCGTCGAGGGCGTCAGCCCCCGCCTGCAGCGCCTCATCGACACGCTCGATGCCAGCCCCGCAATAGTCAGGACCGCGACCTGGGATGTCGTTGCCTGGAACCGCGCCGCGCGGGTCGTGTTGACCGACTACAGCGCCCTGCCCGAGGGCGAGCGCAACATCCTGCGCTTTATGTTCCGCAGCCCTGTCATCCGCGCCAAGCAGCACGATTGGGAAAACCTGGCCCGCTTCGTGGTCGCCTCGTTCCGCGCCGATGCGGCGCGCGCCGGCGCGGTTTCAGAGGTCGCCCAGCTCGTCGACGAACTGTGCAGCGTCAGCCCCGAGTTTGCCGCCCTGTGGCGGGAAAACGACGTGCTCAGCCACGGCGACGGGACAAAGCGCCTGAAGCACCCGGAACTCGGCGATATCGAGCTGGAGTATTCGGGGTTCGCTGTCGACGGCCGCCCGGATTTGAGCCTGACCGTCTACAACCCGGTCGACAGCGCCGTCGCCGACCGTATTCGCGCGCTGGCCCTCGCCCGACACCCCAGAGAGTAAGGGCAGGACGACCCGTCCGCTGCGATGACGCCCGCCCACCCTCAAGCGCGCTCGCAGACCGCCTTCAGGATCTGCAAGGTCGGACCCCAGTAGAGATCTCCATGCGGACGGATCGCCGGTTCGGCGAAGTCGCTGAGCGTCAGCGTCAGCAGTGTTGCCCCATCCGCCGGCGCCAGATCGAAACTGACCACGGTGTGGTTCTCGGGCAAATCCGCCAGACGCGCAGCCGACAATGTGCTCCAATAACCGTAGGCGAACGCCCGCTCCGGCGCGAAGGCGCGGATGGTGCCGTGGTTCTCGAACGGCATTCCGTGCAGCAGTCCGCGCATCACGATCGCGCCGCCGGTATGCCCTTGCAGGCTGACGGTCAACTCCTCGTCGGACATCCATTGCGGGATCATTTCTGGCGTCGTCAGTATCCGCCAGACCTTGGCCGGCTCGGCACCGATGACGACGGTCTTGATGATCGGCGCGGACGAAGCGGTCACGAAGCCTCGCTTTGGCCTGATGGCTCGGGCGCCAGCACCAGCCGGATCTCCTGCGCCGCCTGCGCGGCGTGGCGGCGCACGGTGGCAAGGTCGAGCATGCTGTAGGTGGTCGCCACATAAGGCACGGTGAGCGCGGCGACGGAGTGGCCGAACGGCCCGATGACCGGAAAGGCAAGATCGATGACGCCTGGCTGCAGCCCGTCCGCCACCTCTTCGTGGCCGGCGGCGCGGATGCCGGCAAGCGCACGCTCCACCTCGACCTTTTCATCAACAACACCAGAGACTTGCAGCCATTGGTTGACTCTGTCCTGCGGCTGGAACGCCATCAGCGTGCGGCCCGTGGCGGTGGCAAACAGCGGGAACTCGGCGCCGACGCGGACGCGGAAGCCGAAGGCCGCGGGGCTTTCCACTTGCGCCAGGATCAGCACCCTTCCGGCATTGTGGACGCCAAGATTGCAGGACTGCTGGATGGCGTCGGACAGCCGCCGCATCGACGGCAGCGCAGCCTGGACGAGGCCGCGCAGCGGCTCATGCCGGTGCGCCAGCTCGAACAGGCGGGTCGACAGGAAATAGAGCCCGGCCGGCCGATCGCGGAAAATATAGCCGCGCCGCTCCAGCGCCTGCAGCACCCGGTAGATCTGGTGGATCGAGCGGCCGACAGCCTCGGCAATCTGGCCCTGGTTCAGCCCGTCCTTCTGCTCGGCCAGGAGCTCGATGACGTCGAACGCCTTTTCCAGGGCCGGAACCGAATAGTCCGGTGCGTCCGCGATCTTGCCAGCCATGCCCACAATCCTTCCCGGACCAAAGCAATTCCAGGAAAAGTGTGAAACGGTTTTCCGGCAGGAATTGCGTCAAAACAGAGAGATAGAATCAGGGGCTTACTATAGTTACAAGGCAGCCCCCATCGTAGCCATAATCAGCCTGGCGATGCGCCGGTTGATGTCGTCGGGCACCGGCTGCGCGCCTGGCGCCAGTCTTTCGTCGCCAACGCCCTTCACCACCCGCTCCAGCGACAGCGCCTGCAGCATGAAGCCGATATCCATGGATTCGATCGAATTGCCCTTCGGCTCGCTGCCGGCAAGGTTGAACATGCGCCCGTCGGCGACCAGGATGACATGCCGGCCATTGGCAAGGTCGAGACGCTGCAAGGTGCCGTCGAGATCGGTGCTGCCGGTCGTCATGGCACGCAGCCCCTCGGTGTCGATCTCCCACGGAAAATGCCCTGAATTGGCCAGCACCGCACCATCCGCCATGGCTGCAATCGCGCTGACCGGCAGCACGCCGGCGCGTCCCGTGGCGGTGATGAACACCTGCGCCCATGGTGCCACATCCGCCAGCGGCGCCACCCGGTAGCCGTCGAGGGCGGCTTCCAGCGCCTTGATCTCGTCGACCTCGACGACCGCCACGCGGCCGCCCAGCGCCCGCAGGTACTGCGCGATGCCGCGTCCGCACCAGCCATAACCGATGACGCAGAAGCGCCGGCCCGGGATCATCAGGTTGGTGATGCGCATGAAGCTTTCGACAACCGACTGGCCGACCGCGTGCTTGTTCTCGCCGATCGCCTTCAGCGGGCTGTCGTTGATGACGATCGACGGAAACGGCACCTTGCCGGCCAGCTCGCCGCGCAGCCGGTCGCCGCCGGACGTCGTCTCCTCGGTGCCGCCGAGAATGGAGGTCGCCCGGCCGCGTTCGGTGATGCCGGCGGCAAGGTCGGCGCCATTGTCGAGCAGCATGTCGGGCTTGGCATCCAGCACCCGCGCCAGATTGGCGTGATGGTCGGCCAGCGTGTCGGCGCGGCTGCCGAACACGCCGATGCCCTGGCTTTGCAGGAAGGCGACGACATCGTCCTGCGTCGAGCCATGATTGCCGGTGCCGACGATCTCGGCGCCGCCTTCGGCGAGCACCTCGAGCAGCACCGCCGTCTTCGGCTCGACATGCAGCGACACACCGATGCGCCGGCCGGCGAAAGGTTGGGTGTCGCGGAACTCCGCGCGCAGCGCTGCCAGCATCGCCATGCACGAACGGATCCAGGCGACACGGGCGCGGCCGCGCTCCACCAGCTCCGGGTTTGCCGGATTTGCCTGGGCTTGGGTCATTCGAGGTCTCCGATCACGGTTCAGATTCAGCACTTGCAAAAAAGTTTTTTGCATGTGACAAATCTTGCAGAGGGTCGTCAAGCCCCCACCAAAAAACGGGGCAACGGACAGAACGGCGCCGCGCCAAGGCGTGGCGCGCCATTTGGCTTTGCACCTGAAGGGGTAGAAAATGGGAAATCTGGATATCGCGGTTGTCGCCGTCTATCTCGTCGCGGTCACCGCCATCGGGCTGTTCTTCGCCCGCTCGATCAAGACCGAGGAAGACTACATTGTCGCCGGCCGGCGCATGGGGCCGCTGTGGCTGACCATTTCGGCCTTCGCCTCGTGGACCGGGCTTGCCGGCCTGTTCGGCACGCCTGAAATGGTGGTCCGCTATGGCATCTCGGGCACATGGTGGTGGTTCACCTTCCCGATCGGGCTTTTGCTGATGGGCATCTTCCTGGCCAAGATCGTGCGCCAGCGCATGCATGTGACGACGCCCGACATCGTCGCGCAGGACTATCCGGGCTCGGTGCGGGTCGCCGCCTCGCTGGTCACCAGCTGGAACTACCTCGCCTGGGCGGCAGCCCAGGTGTTCGGCATCTCGATGGTGTTCACGCTGTTTTCGGGGATGGACCCGACCACCGGCGCCATCGTCGCCTTCCTCGTCGTCATCGTCTACACCATGCTGGGCGGCTTCCTCGCCGTGGTGGCGACCGACGTGCTGCAGGCGGTCATCTTCCTCGTCGTCATCGGCGTGGTGGCACCGTTGTTCGTCATCTTCGGACCCGGCGTCTCGCATGTCTATGAGGCGACCAGGGACATTCCCGGCTTCTACAATCTGTTCGCCAACGTGCCGCCCGCGACGCTGTTCGTGTGGTTCCTGCTGTTGCCCGCCGGCTTCATCGACACGATCGGCTTCCAGCGTGTCTTTTCCGCCAACTCGCCGGAGACGGCGCGCAAGGGCCTGATCAATGGCTTCGTCATCATGGCCGTGTTCGGCGTCATCCTCACCTTCCTTGGCGTCGCCGCCAAGGCGCTGCTGCCGGCCGGCACCAACCCGGTCAACGCCATGCCGGACCTGATGGTGCAGATCTTGCCGCATGGCATCATCGGCGTGCTGGTGGCCGCTTTCCTGGCGGTGGCGATGTCGACGGCCAGCACGACATTGCTGATCACCGCCACCACCCTGCAACGGGACGTGATCTCGCGGCTGCGCCCCGACGCCAGCGACAGGGAAAGGCTGTGGACCAGCCGCATCCTGCTGCTCGTGCTCGGCCTGGTGGCACTGGTGGTGGCGCTCAGCGTGCCTGGCATCGTCACCATCCTGATGCTCGGCTTCTCGGTCTATGTGCCGGGCCTACTGCTGCCAGTACTATCGGCCACGTTCGGCTGGCGCATTCCCTCCTGGTCGATGTTGGCGACCATCGTGCTGGGCGCCGGCTCGACCGCCATCCTCGTGCTGATGGGCGAACCCGGCGGCATTCCAGCCTCGCTGGTCGGCCTCTTCCTTTCCGTCGTACCGTTCGCCGCCGGGCTCGTTACCCGGTCGGAGCGGCAGGCCGCTTGAGCCAAAAGGTCGCAAGGAAGCAAAGAGATAGCGCCCTATCCTGAATCAGTGCGGGATGGGGCATGGATGTGGAGAGACCGATGAAGAAGACCAGCTTCGACAAGCTTTCAAGCGCCGACCAGGCGCTTGTCACAGCCGCCGCCCAAGCGCGCGACAAGGCCTACACGCCCTACTCCAACCACAAGGTCGGCTCGGCCGTTCGCACCGCATCTGGCCGCCTGTTCGCCGCCTGCAATGTCGAGATCGTCACCTTGCAGCAATCGGTGCATGCCGAGCGCAACGCTGTGATGCAGATGGCGGCGGCGGGCGAGCGGCAGATCGAGGCCATCGTCTGCCACGGCCCCTATTCGGGCGTGCCGTGCGCGGAATGCCGGCAGGTGATCTGGGAATTCTGCTGCGATGATCCCGACGTGAAGATCATCGGCTCGACACTCGATGGCCAGATCGAACTGATGACCATCGGCGAGATCTATCCGAGCCCTTACGGGCCGGGAACCAAGGGCATCGACCCGCGAAAGTTCTGACCCTCATCGGCTTCCAATGCACGGCGGACCTGGATCAAGCTTGGCCTCGGGTTGCCGGCGCTCGCCGTATCCAGCTTGCGAAGCCGTCACCGCCCGTGGCATCTGTCTCACACAACGGAGCGATCCGCAGCAGCATGGCAGCACGACCACCCGCCGGAAAACCGCCTAACGGCAGGCCACCCGCCGGCAAACCACACACCAGCAAGCCATTGGGCGTCAGCCTGAACCGCGCACTGTCGAAGCTCGGCCTGTGCTCGCGCACGCAGGCCGAGGTGCTGATCGCCGAAGGCCGCGTGCGCGTCAGCGGCAAGGTGGTGCGCAATGCGGCACTGCGCGTCGATCTCAACCGCGGCCGCATCGTCGTCGACGACAGGCCGGTGGTTGCCGAGCGCAAGGTTTATCTCATCCTCAACAAGCCGCGAGGGCTGGTCACCACCCGCGACGACCCGCAACAGCGCGACACCGTCTATGCCTGCCTCGAAGGGCTCGACCTGCCCTTCGTCTCGCCGGTCGGCCGCCTCGACAAGGCGAGCGAAGGCCTGCTGCTGATGACCAACGACACACAATTTGCGAACAGGTTGATGAACCCGGCCTCGCATTTGCCCAAGACCTACCACGTGCAGATCGGCACGGTGCCGGATGAGGCGATGCTGGACAAGTTTCGCGCCGGCGTGACCGTCGACGGCGAGACCCTGACCGCCAGCTCGATCGAACTCTTGCGCAGCGGCGGCCGCACCGCCTGGCTGGAGATCGTGCTCGACGAAGGCCGCAACCGGCACATCCGCCGGCTGCTCGCCGCGCACGACGTCGAAGTCAAGCGTCTCATCCGCATCGCCATCGGCGGCCTGCCGCTCGACGACCTCGCCAAGGGCACCGCGCGGCACCTGACGCCGGAGGAACTGGCGCTGCTGGACGGCTGATCGGCGGGTCGCAGCGCCATCAGCTGAAAAACGGATTTGCTATTCGACGTTGATGTTTATGACCGTCTTGGAAGCATATCCGTAGTACGTGTGGAGAGATAAAGTCACCTCGTCTCGCCCCTTGAATCCGGGGTTCGACCGATACATAACCTTGATCCCATCGACCTTGCGCGCATCGCATTTCACGCGCACATCTTTCTTGGAATAGTGCGCATAGGTCTTCCCGTTCACGATCATGAGTTTTCCATGACTTGGTCCGGAAGTTGCCCTCACATCATCCCTGCCCGCCTTCGAACAGTCGGGATTGAGAGTTGATCCTCCGTAGAGAAAGATCTCGTGTCCGGAGAGTGCCGTCTTTTCATAGCTGAACGAGTGGGTATACGCGGCCGCCGGACAGGCCGAAAACCCCAGAAACGCTGCCACCGTTATGACGCCTGTCGTGCGGTAATTCATGTCTGCTCCCCTCGGACAATGAGAATGCTCCCGCACGAAATTCTATGGCAACCTCAAGAACGGCACCAATCACGGAAGCGGCCCGGCCCATCAATTCACGGTTATCAGAATGGAATCGGCTTCTATGCCGATGGTCTCTTGTTTCAACAATCAATCCGCACGACACCAGGCGATACGCGCCGGAGAACGTCGCCCGCACCGAAGCACAAACCGACAATTGCAACTCTCCAGCGGCCATGGCCACGGCCGTTTTCTTGCTTCGGTCTGCCGTTGGCCTGGCCCAACCAGAAGCGTGACCGATCAGGGTTGGCCGGAACCAGGGATTGATCATTGCTGTAGGGCGCGGGTCCATCTCCTGACAGAAAGCTGTCAGGAGGCCTGGCCTATAGATCGGTTGGAAGCCGGCCACGGCTTCAACGATCAAGGAGCCATAGGAATGAATTTCGTCTCTGTCCGCATCATCACATCGGACGTCCAGCGCCTCGTGCGCTTCTACGGTGAGATCACCGACATGCCCGTGACGGTCTACACGGAGGACTTCGCCGAACTGGCGACACCGGCCTGCACGCTGGCGATCGGCAGCACGCGGACCTTGATGTTGTTCGGCGGCGACATCGCGCGCCCCGCCGATAACCACACCGCAATCATCGAATTCCGCGTCGGCGACGTCGATGCGGAATTCGCCAGGCTCTCGGACCTCCTCAGGGATGTCACCGTGCAGAAGCCGACCACTATGCCTTGGGGCAATCGCTCGCTGCTGTTCCGCGACCCCGATGGCAATCTGGTGAACTTCTTCACGCCGGTGACCGCAGAGGCTATCCGGAAGTTCGATAAATAGAGACATTTGGACGCCGAAGCCTCCCAACTTCGTCATCGACGGTCGGAGCAGGAGCGAAGGACGGCGTTTCCGCGCCGAGCCGGCGTTACTGCCGCCTTACTTCTGGTTCCATTTGCGAATGACCGGCTCGCTCAGATCATGCTCATAGCCGAGCACGCTGATGCTGGCCGTATCCAGCACGAACAGCGCGCCGCCTTCGGGCGGCAGCCCGATCCAGCGCGCTGCCAGCACGCGCAGGAAATGTGCGCTGGAAAACACCAGGATCGAGCCGCCAGCGTCACGAAGCTGTCTGACGATCGCATCCGCCCGCGCGCCGACATCGACCGCCATCTCGCCTTGCGGGCAACCGTCGCGAAACACAGTCCAGCCGGGCCGTTCGGCCAGGATCTGTTTCGTGGTCAGCCCCTCATAGGCGCCGTAGTCCCATTCCTGCAGATCATCCTTCTTGACGCTCTGCGCGCCGAAGCCGGCCAGCACGCTGGTGTTGTAGGCGCGCTGCGACGGGCTCGACCATACGGCCGAAAACGACAGGCCCTTGAGTCGCTCGGCGACGCCGCGCGCGGCGACCTCGCCGGCCGGCGTCAACGGCATGTCGGTGCGGCCGGTATGCTGCCCCGAAAGGCTCCACGCCGTCTCGCCATGCCGGACCAGATGGATTTGGGGATACGCGCTGCTCATGGGATGCCTTTCAATGTCGCCGGCACCTTAAGCGACGATGCGGCAAAGGGGAATCCGCCTGGTACAAAACTGCGTGGCCGCCTGGCCTTGATCCGCGTCGAACTGGCCCTGTGATCGGCCCGATGCCGCAACTATATCAAGGTCAGCCTCCACAAGGCTCCCCGCCCTCAAGGGCATTGGCCCTTGCACAACAGGTCATGTCATCATGTACAAACATCTGCTTATTGCCACCGACGGATCGGAACTGGCCGACAAGGGCGTTGCCCACGGCCTGACGCTGGCCAAGGGCCTCGGCGCCTCCGTCACCTTCGTTACCGTCTCCGAACCATTCCCGATCTTCGCCTGGGGCGGCGCCATGGCCGGCTATGCCGCCGGCGATGAACTGGCCGCCTATCAGGAAGAAGCGCGCAAATACGCCAAGGAGGTTCTGGACAAATGCAAGGCATCGGCAGAAGCCGCCGGCGTTTCCGCGGAGGTCGTGCATGTCGAGGACAAAAGGCCCGCCGAAGCCATCCTGGAGCTGTCGCAGGCCCTGGGTTGCGACCTGATCGTCATGGCCTCGCACGGCCGTCGCGGACTGGGCAAGCTGCTTCTCGGCAGCCAGACGGCGGAAGTGCTATCCTACACCGAGATCCCGGTTCTGGTGGTGCGGTAATAGATTGGCCCAGCGCGCGCCTCACATGCCAGTGAGGCTAAAGCGACGGGATTTGTGTTGTACGGATTCAATCCGTACCGTATAATGGAGGGCAAGGGAGATAGCCATGCCTCGCAACGTCAGTGACAACGCTCGAATCGATTTCCGGATTCCGCCCGAAGCGAAAGCCGTGATCGCACGTGCGGCGGCCTTGTCGAATGTCGGCCTGACCGAGTTCATTACGCGTTCCGCACTGCGTGACGCCCAGGCCGCGATCGAGCGCGCAGAACATCTTGCGCTGTCAGAACGGGACAGCCTGCGCATCCTCGACCTGCTTGAAAACCCGCCCTCCCCGACCAATCGCCTTATCCGTGCCGCCAAGGCCGGTCAGACTCTCGCGTGAACTCCGTCACATGGCAAGAAGTGCCGATCGGTAGACGACATGACCGTGCCGCCTTCGACTGCGGCGACGCGGACCTCAACACCTATTTGCAGCGCTTCGCGCGTCAAAACCATGAAAGCGGTGGCGCGAAAACCTTCGTCGCCGTGACGGCGCAAGATCCTTTGCACATCCTCGGCTTCTATTCTCTCAGCCCAGCCTCGATCGACTTTGCCAGGACCCCGGCAATCGCCAGGCGCGGCCTTGGCCGCTATGATGTGCCGGTCTACCGTCTAGGTCGGCTCGCCGTAGACCGTACGATACAAGGCCGCGGCCTAGGCGGCGGTTTGCTGCTCGCCGCCGGCAAGCGCTGTATGGCAGTCGCGGAAGAAGTCGGCGGCGTTGCCTTGCTTATCGATGCCAAAGGGGACCAGGCGGCACACTGGTATGAGGGCTACGGTGCGGTCCGTCTCGATGACGCGCCATTGTCCCTAGTCCTGCCTTTCGCCGTGATCGCCAAGGCGATGGCTGTGTTCTGAACGCCTGCCGCAAGCTACAGAATACCGTCACCCGCCAGATAGCCCCCCAGCACCAGCAACCCGGCGAAGAACACCGTGCGGAAGGTCTCAACGCTCATCGTCTGGCGCAGCGCCTGACCGGCGAACATGCCGGCCAGCGCCGGCGCCAATGCCACGAGCGACCCCGCCAGTTGCGCCGTCGGCGACGCCAGGGCGCCGGTCCTGAACAGGCCGATGGCGAGCGCTGCCGTTGACGCAGTGAAGGACAGGCCGAGCGCCTGGATCAGGTCTTCTTTCTCCAGCCGCAGGGATTGCAGATAGGGCACCGCCGGAATGACGAAGATGCCGGTGGCGCCGGTGACCAGGCCGGTCGCCACGCCGACCAGCGGTGACATCAAGGCCTCATGGCGCGCCGGCGTGGTGAAGCCGGCCTTGGCGAGGCCAAGGATCGCATAGAGCACCAGCGCCACGCCCAGCCCCACCGAGGCCGCGCCCGTATGCGCGCCGGTCAGCAGGCCGGCACCAGTGACGGTGCCGAGCACCACCCCGGCCATCATCGTCCACAGCCGCTTGCACAGGCCGCTGAAGGACGGGCCGGTCAGCAATTGCCAGAGATTGGTGACCAGCGACGGGATCAGCAGCAAAGCGGCGGCCTGCGCCGGCGGCATCGTCACCGCCAGCAAGCCCATCGCCACGGTGGGCAGCCCCATGCCGACGACGCCCTTGACGAAACCGGCGGCGAGGAAGACGGCGCCGATCCAGGCGAGGACGCCGGCGCTCATGCTCAGGGCGGGATCAGTCATGCAGCAGCATGTCGGTTGCGTCGGCATCCGGGTTAGCGGCCTCCGCCTTTGCCGGCGCCGCATCGCGGCTGGTGGGTGCGACCGTCGCCGTCCATCCCCGCAGGCCTGGCTCCGCACGCGCCATGGCAAGGCAAGCCACGGCGACGGCCAGCACAATCGCCGTGCTTTCAAGAATGCCGAGCCGGCCTGATGTTCGTTCATTCATCACAGATCTCCACGCAAAACTGTTTGACGAACATCTCGGCCGATCACAATGTGGAAGTTGCGCTGCCAGCCTTCGGCCAGGACGAAGGCTGAGGCAAGGAGCCGGCTGCGGTCGCCGGAGCATTTGCAGGAGCAAAAAATGCGCTTCGATCTGGTCGATCTCAGGCTGTTCCTGCTGGTGGCCGAACGCGGCAGCATTACCCATGGCGCCAAGCTTGCCGGACTGGCCCTGGCCTCGGCCAGCGCCCGCATCAAGGGCATGGAGGAGCGGCTCGGCGCGCCGCTGCTGGAGCGCCGCCGCCGTGGCGTGGTGCCGACGGCCGCCGGCCAGGCGCTGCTGCATCATGCGCGCGCCGTGCAGAACCAGGTCGAGGCGATGGCCGGCGACCTCGCCTCCTATGCCACGGGCCTGCGCGCCCGCGTGCGGCTGATGGCCAACACCGCCGCCACAGCCGAGCTGCTGCGCGACATCCTGCCCGCCTTCCTTGTCGCGCACCCCGCCATCGACATCGACCTCGACGAGCGCCCCAGCCACGAGATCGCCGAGGCCGTGGCCAGCGGTGCCGCCGATCTCGGCATTGCCGCGACCTGGGCCGGCCTGTCGCATCTCGAGCAGAAACCGTTCTTCATCGACCGGCTGGTGGTGATCGCCGCGCGGAACCGGCCAGGCCTCGAAGGCAGAACCGTCAGCCTCACTGAGGTTCTCGGCGAATCCTTCGTTGGCCTCAGCACCGGTCATGCGCTGCAGGAGCACATCACCCGCCAGGCCGCCCGTCTCGGCGGCCACCTGCATTTTCGCATCCGCGTGCCCGGCCTCGACAATGTCTGTCGCCTGGTCGCGCAAGGCGCCGGCATCGCCATCGTGCCGGAAAGTGCGGCGCGCCACTCGGCACGCTCGCTGCGCACACTACGGCTGACCGACGACTGGGCGACGCGCCAGCTCAACCTCTGCGCCCGCCGCTTCGACGAGCTGACACCACAGGCAAAACTGCTGGCGGCAGCGCTGGTCTGAAGCCGGACCGGCGACCGCAAGGCTGAGCCAACCGGCGCCGCCATCCCCATCAGCGTTGAATCATGGCCTTGCTTTTCAAATATTCGTGACGTAGCTTGTTTGCACATTGGCAAAAAAATTGCCGAAGTTTTTTCCTTTTATGAAAGACGGGGACTTTGCGGGAACATCTCGATCTGACCGATCGGCGGCTGGTCAAACAGCTGTCGCAGGATGCACAGCCGGGCATCAACCGCATCGCCGAGATATTGGCGATTTCGGTGCCGACGGTGCGCACGCGGCTGCGCAACCTGCTCGATCGCAACCTGCTCAAGATCGTCGGGCTCTTGAACCTGACCGAGCGGCCCGAGTTGATCTCGGCCATTGTCGGCATCAACGCCCAGGGGCGCGGCCGGGCCCGCGAGCTGGCGCAGCGAATTTCCGAACTGCCCTTCGTCAATTCAGCCTCGGTCGTCACCGGGCGCTTCGACATCATCGTCGACGTGACGGTGGCCGGTGACGTCGCCGACCTCTACCGCGTCACCAGCGAGCTGATCCCGGGTGCCGGCGAGCCGGGTGAAGTCGTGCGCAGCGAGACCTTCGTCGTCATGGCGTCCTGCAACAAATGGGTCAGCCTGCCGGAAGGCTGCTGGTCGGACGACCGCAAGGAGCCGGCATGAAGATCGCGGTACTCGGCGGCCTCGGCCTGCAAGGCCGGGCGGCCATCGCCGACCTCGTCGCGAGCGACGGTGTCGAGGAAATCGTCTGCGTCGACACCGCAGCGGACGGCCCGGCCCGGCTTGCCGGCCTGACCGATCTTGTCCGCGTGCGCTTCGTGGTGCCTGACGGCGCGATCGGCCCGGCGCTGGCCAACGTGCTTGATGAGGTCGACGCCGCCATCGACCTGTTGCCGCAGCCATTGATGCGCGAGGCGGTGCAGGCCGCGATCGCCACATGCACGCCGCTGGTCACCACCAACTACGCCAAGTCGATCGCCGACCTGGCGCCGGCCGCCGAACAGGCGGGCGTCTCGATCATGACCGAATGCGGGCTCGACCCCGGCATCGACCTCGTGCTCTACGCGCGCGCAGCCAGGCAGTTCTCTTCGATTTCCTCGATCGATTCCTATTGCGGCGGCATCCCCGAACCGAAGGCGATGGCCAAGCCGCTTTGCTACAAGGTGAGCTGGAATTTCGACATGGTCCTGGTCAGCCAGAACCGCGACAGCGTGATGATCGAGGACGGAAAACGCGTCGCTGTGCCGGCCGGCCAGCAGCACGACAATCCGTTCATCCATGAGATCGAGGTCGCGGGCCTCGGCAGGCTGGAAGCCTTCCCCAATGGCGATGCGCTGCACTATGTCGAGATGCTGGACGCGGCCAAGGGGCTGCGCCGCTCCGGCCGCTACACGCTGCGCTGGCCGGGATGGTCGGCCTTCTGGGCGCCGCTGAAGGAGCTCGGCTTCCTCTCCGAAGATAAGGTGCCCGGCACCTCCAACAGTCCGCGCGAATTCCTCGGCCGGCTGCTCGGTCCGCAATTGCAATATGGCCCGGGCGAAAAGGATCTGTGCGTGATGCGCAATGTCTTTTCCGGCCTCGAAGGCGGCCGCGCCAAGACGGTGACGTCGGACCTGATCATCGAACGCGACCTGGCTTCCGGCCTGTTCGGCATGAGCCTCGGTGTCGGCTACCCCGCCAGCATCGTGGCGCAGATGCTGGCGCGCGGCGAGATCACCAAACCCGGCCTGCTCAACCCGCTGCTGGATGTGCCCGACATCAGGTTCTTCGACGAACTGGCCAAGCGTGGCATCACGGTTTCCGAGACGGTGGCACGGGACTGAGGAGAAAAGATTTTCGAACGGTGGCTGCCGCCGGCAACGGCGCTGCCGCTCAAAAAGCACCCCCAGGGGTGAAAAACAACGTGGAACAATAAAACAAGGAGGAATACGAAATGAAGATTGCCAGACTTTTCATCGCCGGACTTGCACTCGCCGGGCTCACCACTGCTGCCAGCGCCGGTACGCTCGACGACATCACCAAGCGCGGCGAACTGCGCGTCGCAGTGCAGACCCAAGGTCCCCCCTTCTCGCTGGTCGGCGCCAATGGCGAACGCACCGGCAGCTCGGTGGAACTTGCTGAACTGATGGCCAAGGAAATGGGCGTCAAGATCACCTTCCTCGACTTCGACTGGGATGGCCTGATCCCGGCGCTCTTGTCCGGAAAGGCCGACCTGCTGGTCGCCGATATGACACCGACGCTGGCACGCGGCATGAAGGTCGCCTTCACCACGCCTTACATGTACACGGGCAGCACCGTCTTCACCAAGGCCGACAGCAAGTTCAAGACCACCGAGGACTGCAAGGCCAAGGGCACCAAGATCGCCGTGCTCCTCGGCGCCACCGGCGAGAAGGAAGCCAAGACCGCTTTCCCCGATGCCGACATCAAGAGCTACAAGGGCGGCGGTCCGCTGCTGCTTGACGCCGTCAACAACGGCCAGGCCGATTGCGGCGTCAACGACGTCTCGGCGGTCAAGGGCCAGTCGACCGCCTATCCGGCCGGCACCTTCACCATCATGCCGGACCTTCTGTCGAAGGAGCCGCTTGCCTTCGCCACCCGCTATGACGAGCCGGACCTGTTGATCTGGATGAACCTGTTCCTCAACCAGGTCACTATCGACGGCCGCCTGCAGAAGAACCTCGACTACTGGGTCAATTCCGACGCCTGGAAGAAGGATCACTAAGCAGCGATAGAATCCGGGTGGTTTCGCGCGCGCCTCAAGCGCCGCGAAACCGCCCGGAATTTCGCTTCATCCGTCGTTTCCTGCACTCTGGGGATTTCACCCAACGATGCTCGAAAATTTCAGTTTCCGCACCATCGTCGAATACCTGCCGCTGTTCGGGCAGGGCTTGGTCACGACCGTCTGGCTGTCGGCGCTGTCCTTTGTCGGCGCGCTCATCGTCGGCATCGTGCTGTGCGCCATGAACCTGCAGCGAGGCTGGCTGTTTCGCGTGCCAGCCAAGGCCTATATCGATGCCGTGCGCGCCACGCCTTTGCTGGCGCAGCTCTACTTCCTCTATTTCGGCCTGCCCCGGCTCGGCTTCGTCCTGCCGGAGCTCGTCGTCGGTATCCTGGCGCTGTCGCTCAACAGCGGCGCCTACATCGCTGAAATCATCCGTGCCGGCATCCTGTCGATCCCGCGCGGCCAGGTCGAAGCCAGCGTCGCTTCGGGCATGACCTATGTCCAGCGCATGCGCCTGGTCGTCCTGCCGCAGGCCTTCAAGGTGACGATCCCGCCGCTGCTCGGCCAGGCGATCGTGCTGGTCAAGGATTCCGCCCTGCTGTCGCTGATCTCGGTTTCCGAACTGACGCGCGCCGGCCAGTTGCTCGCCTCCGACCGCTTCATGCCGGCGGAAGGCTTTCTCACCATCGCCGCCTTCTATCTGCTGCTCTATTACGGACTGAAGGGACTGGCTGGCCTCTCCAGCCGCTGGCTCGGCACGGCGGGAGCGCGGACATGATCTGGCAACAGCTGCAAAGCCTCGCCGGCTCCTATCCGCTGGCCCTGCGCGGCCTCGGCATGACCGTGGTGCTGTCGCTGATCAGCCTGATGCTCGGCACCATGCTCGGCTTCGGCCTCGGCATCCTGCGCACCGGCGGCAACCGTCTGATCTCGGGCTTGATCGGGGCCTGGGTCGATCTCATCCGTGGCACGCCGTTCCTGGTGCAGATATTCCTGATCTTCTTCATCCTGCCGGAGTTCGGCATCGAGCTCGACGCCTTCACCGCCGGCATCATCGCGCTGACCAATCTGGCCGCCTGCTTTATCTGCGAGATCGTCGTCGCCGGCATCCGCTCGGTACCAACCGGCCAGGTCGAGGCGGCACTCGCGTCCGGCCTGTCGCGCTGGCAGCGCATGCGCCAGGTGGTGCTGCCGCAGGCGATGCGCATCGTGCTGCCGCCGCTGGTCGGGCAATATGTGCTGCTGATCAAGGATTCTTCCGTCGTCTCGGCGATCGGACTGACCGACCTCACCCGCGTCGGCTGGCTGGTGGTGCAGCGTGTGCCCAACGGCCTGCTGGTCTTCTTCCTGGTCGGGGTCGGCTATTTCATCGTCTGCTATCCCCTGATCATGCTGGCCCGCCGGCTCGAACGCCGCATGGGTGCGGCGCATGGCGAGGTGCAGTTGTGACCTCCAACCCCAAAGGTCCAGAAAACATGACCAAAACGGGCTTGACCAAAACCGGCATGATCGACTTTCGCGGCGTCAACAAATGGTTCGGCTCGCTCAATGTGCTGAAGGACATCACGCTCAGCGTCGAACCGAAAGAAGTGGTCGTCGTCTGCGGCCCGAGCGGCTCGGGCAAGAGCACGCTGATCCGCTGCGTCAACGGCCTGGAGGCGATCAAGGACGGCGACCTCGTCGTCGACGGCCAACGCCTCGGCGACCCCGCCACCAACATGACGCAGCTGCGCACCGAGATCGGCTTCGTCTTCCAGTCGTTCAACCTCTACCCGCACAAGACCGCGCTCGAGAACGTGACGCTCGCCCCCATCCATGTCCGCAAGATCCCGCGCACTGAAGCCGAAAAAGCCGGCCGCGAATTGCTGGCCAAGGTTGGCCTGGCCGACAAGGTCAATGCCTATCCCGCACAGCTCTCCGGCGGCCAGCAGCAGCGCGTGGCGATCGCGCGTTGCCTGGGCATGCGGCCCAAGATCATGCTGTTCGACGAGCCGACCTCCGCGCTCGACCCCGAGATGATTTCCGAAGTGCTCGACGTCATGGTCGCGGTCGCCGAGGAAGGCATGACCATGATGGTGGTGACGCACGAAATGGGCTTTGCCCGCAAGGTCGCCCAGCGCGTGGTATTCATGGACGCCGGCGCCATCGTCGAAAGCGGCACGCCGGACGAGTTCTTCTCGCATCCCAGGACCGACCGCAGCCGCGCTTTTCTGAGCAAGATTCTGAGGCATTGAGGGCGGCGACAGGGAGCGCCTTCTCGGCGCTTCCCGTCAATCTGTCCGGCGGCCATTGTATCAATCGAAGAATAGCGTTGCCTTGCAACGGATCTGTACGCCGACCGGCTGCCCTTCCGCTGCGGGCGAAAGGGCAAACCGTCCGGGTGGCTCAGGCTGCCGTCGGATAGTCCGTATAGCCCCTGGCGTCGCCGCCATAGAACGTCGCCTTGTCGGGGGCGTTGAGTTCGGCATTCCGCTTCAACCGGCTCACGAGGTCGGGATTGGCGATGAACAGCTTGCCGAACGCGACAAGGTCCGCCTTCCCGTCGGCAACGGCCTTTTCGGCCAGTTCCTTGTCGTAGCCATTGTTCACCAGCCAGGCACCGCGTCCGCCAGCCTTGCGATAGGTGGCCTTGAGTTCCGCGTAGTCGAACGGCTTGTCGCCCTGGCTGAAGTCGCGCGCGCCGCCAGTCGCGCCTTCGACGATATGGATATAGGCCAGGCCCCGGCTGCCCAGGCCCGCCACCACATGGTTGAACAACGGCTGCGGATTGGCATCCGAAGTGTCGTTGGCGGGCGTCACCGGCGACAGCCGGATTCCGGTCCTGCCGGCGCCGACGGCGCCCGCGACCGCGTCGACCACCTCGAACAGGAAGCGCGTCCGGTTCTCGATGGAACCGCCATAGTCATCGGTGCGATGGTTGGTGCCCGAGCGCAGGAACTGGTCGACGAGATAACCATTGGCGCCATGGATCTCGACGCCGTCGAAACCTGCCTCCTCGATCGCCGCCTTGGCGGCGCGGCGGAAATCATCGACGATGCCGGGGATTTCGGCCGCATCGAGCGCGCGCGGCTCGGACGTTTCGGCGAACTCGCCGCTGCCATCCGGCCTGACCAGGAAAGTCTTGGAGTTTGCCCTGATCGCCGACGGCGCCACCGGCTTGCCGCCGCCGGGCTGCAACGAAACATGCGAGATGCGTCCGACATGCCAGAGCTGGACCACGATCTTGCCGCCGGCTCTATGGACCGCGTCCGTGACACGCTTCCAGCCGGCAAGCTGATCCGCCCCATAGAGACCTGGCACGTCGGCATAGCCCTGGCCCTGATGGCTGATGGCGGTGGCCTCCGTCACGATCAGCCCGGCCGTGGCGCGCTGACCATAATAGGTGACCGAGAGGTCGCCGGGGACCGCATTGGGTGAACGATTGCGCGTCAGCGGCGCCATGACGATGCGGTTCGCCAGCGCCAGGTCGCCGGCCTGCAGCGGATCAAAGAGTGTAGTCATGAGAAAAGCCTTTCATGGGGGAGGACGGGGGAGGATCGTTAGAGACCGGACAGGGAGGCCTGGAAGGCCGCGATGGTTTCTTCGTTGCGCTTGTAGAACACCCATTGGCCGACCCGCCGTGTCGTGACGAGGTCGGCCGACGCCAGCGTCGCCAGGTGCGCCGAGACGCTGGACTGCGCCAGGCCGCGACGGTCGAACTGGCTGGCGCAGACACCCATCTCGAGCGGATGCGCCTGCGCGGCGAAGTGCTGTTCAGGCTCCTTCAGCCACGCCAGGACATCCCGTCGAAACGGATGCGCCAGCGCCTTCAATATGATGTCCTGGTCCATATTCACCTGCATCGATCTCAACCGATATATAGATCGGGTAGAGACGATATGGCAGGAAAACCATTCCATTTTTGCCGGTGATCGGAGAAAGCGGCACCCCGGACGAGTTCTTCTCGTACCCCAAGACCGACCGCAGCCGCGCCTTCCTCAGCAAGATACTCAGGCATTGAAGGCACCGCATGCCAACGCGCTTCAGGTCGCCTCTTCCGGGCTGCCGCCAATCGCGAACGCGACCCGGCCAGCGCGCCGTCTCAAAAGCGCGATGGCGAGGAAGGCGATCACGCCGCTCGCGGCGACGACCACCAGCACCCATAGCGAGTTGGCGACGGATGTCCGCGCCATCATGAAGGCAAGCGCGAACGGCGCGAAGGCCGAGGTGAACTGGCGGGCAGCGCTCGCCCAGCCGAGCCGCACGCCATAGCCCTCGCGTCCGAAGAGTTCGAGCGGCAAGGTGCCGCCGACGATGCTGGTGAGGCCGGAGCCGAGGCCGAACAGCAACACGAACAGGAAGGCGCCGGGTAGCCATGGCGTGGTCAGCAGCAGCGCGCACAACCCGGCGGTGAGCAGCAAAGCTGCAATGACGGCAAGATGCGTTTGCTGAAGCCGCCCGCCAAACAGCATGTTGATCAACCGGCTGGCGACCTGCGCCGGTCCGAACAGGGTCGAAACGAACAGGCCGGCGGTGCCGAGCCCAAGGGCCGCCGTCAGCGGCACCATGTGGATGAGGATCGCCGACAGCACGAAGCCCTCGGTGGCGAACCCCGCCAGCATGAGCAGGAACGCGGCCCGGCCGCGCCGCGGACCGAGCGGCGCGCCCGCTTCATGGGACGGCCCGCGCTCTTGGCTCGCGGCCGTGGCGTGGCGGCGCGACAGGCGCATCAGCCAGGCGTGGATCGGCAGGCAGAGCCCGAGATTGAGTGCGGCGAACAAAAGATAGACCTCGCGCCATGTCAGCTGCGCATGCAGCGCCGAGGTCAGCGGCCAGAACAGGGTCGAGGCGAACCCGGCGATGAGCGTCAGGTGGGTGATGCTGCGTTGCGGCCGGGGAACCCCAATCTGCACGATCGCCACGAAGGCGGCGCTGTAGAGGACGAAGCTGGAGGCCAGCTCCATTGCCAGCAATGCGAGAGCGAAGGTCACGCGGCCGGGCGCGATGGCGCACAGCGCCAGCGCCACCGCCGCCGCGACCGAGCCGATGGTCATGATGCGGCCGGCGCCGAAGCGGTCGGCCCACCGCCCGGCCGTCGGCGCGAACAGGCTGCCGGCAAACAGCGAGGCGGACAGGGCGCCGAACACCCAGCCTTCCCTAAGGCCGAACTCCCTGGCCATTGCCGGCGCCAGGATCGAGAAGCTGTAGAAGAGCGTGCCGTAGCCGATGATCTGGGTCAGCCCCAGCGCCCAGATCGCCTTGCGCAGGACCGACCGGTCAGGCATCGACGCTGGCTGCCATATTCTCTCGCGCCTCGGTGCTGGCCGGCGCGGTGGCGCAGCCGCAGCCCGACCCGCCCTTGGCCTTGGCGTGCGCATCCTCGACGCAGCAGGCATCGACAGTGGCGAGCGCTGGCCCGCCGCAGCAGCCGGCGCTTTCCGGTGCCGTCACGACACCGACGGCGCTGCACACGCCGGTCTCCGGCAGCACCAGCCGCACCTCGCGGGCCGCGGCATGGTCTCCGGCAATGTCGGCGACCACCGAACGGACCTGCTCGTAGCCAGTCGCCATCAGGAAGGTCGGGGCGCGGCCGTAGGATTTCGAGCCGACGATGGTGAAGCCGGGTTCGGGATGTGCGAGTTCCGCGATGCCATGCGCGGGAACCGTGCCGCAGGAGTGGAAGTTCGGATCGATCAGCGGTGCCAGCGCCGGCGGCGCTTCGACGACGGGATCGAGCGCGATGCGGATTTCGCCGAGGAACGACAAATCGGGCCGGAAGCCGGTGGTGACGACGATGCGGTCAACGGCCAGGCTGAACGGCTCGCCGGCGAGGTGGGCATCGACGACGAGCCCCTCGCCCTGCGTCTCGATGCGGTTTACGGCGAAAGGCGCCAGCATGTTCAGCCTGCCATCCGTCATCGCCTGCCTGGCTGCTAGGCCGAGCGCGCCGCGTTCGGGCAACTGGTCGTTCAGCCCGCCGCCGAGCAATCTGTCGACGCTGGCATGGCGCAGCGCCCAGAAGATCTCGGTGCCAGGTGCCGCGTCCTGCAGTTCCATCAGCGCCAGAGCAACGTTGATGGCCGAGTGTCCGCCGCCGATGACCAGCACGCGCTTGCCCGCATAGTCTTCTCTCGCCTTGCCGACCACGTCGGGAATGCCATAGGCGACGCGCCGAGAAGCCGCGCTTTCGCCGGGAACCGGCAGGCCGTCGACGCCGATCGGGTTTGGCCGCCACCATGTTCCGGATGCGTCGATGACGGCACGCGCGAGAACGCGGTGCTCGCCGCCGGCATCGCGATAGCGGATGACGAAGGGCGCGTCCTTGCGGCCGTCATTGGCGACCTTGTCATGTCCCTGACGGGTGACCGCGGTGACCTCGGCGCCAAGCTTCAGATTGGCGGCGATCGCGGGCAGCCGGCCAAGCGGCGCCAGATAATCGCGCACGATCTCGCCGCCCGTCGGCAGTCCTTGGCAGTCCGGCGCGGTCCAGCCGGCGCGGTCGAGCAGCGCCCGCGCCGCCGCGTCGATGTTGTATTCCCATGGCGAAAACACCCGCACATGGCCCCATTCGAGCAGTGCCGCACCCACGTTTTCGCCGCGCTCCAGAATCAGCGGACGGATGCCGCGCTCGACCAGATGCGCCGCGGCGGCCAACCCGACCGGGCCGGCGCCGATCACCGCGACGGGGAGATCTGTCATCATGTCCATAGATTCGATCCTTCCGGTATCTTCGAATTATACGTCCAAAAAAAATCAGGCCAATGTTTTGCTGGCGGCGGGCGCGCAGGTGGCATCGGCGCAGCACTCGTCGGCGAGATAGCCGATCAGCGCATTCATGCCGGGATAGTTGGCGCGGCAGATCAGCGTCGTCGCCTGCCGCTCCTGCGTCACCAAGCCGGTATCGACCAGCCGCTTGAGGTGATGCGACAGCGTCGAGGACGGAATGTCGAGTTTGCCCTGGACACTGCCGACGGCAAGCCCGTCATCACCGGCGCGCACCAGGATGCGATAGAGCTGAAGCCGCGTCGGATTGCCGAGCGCTTCGAGTTGGGCGGCTGCTTTTTCGAGTTTCATGGAAATAAGCTAGGCGACATCTTTCATGCCGTCAACTCAATTTCGAAAAATATGGAAATAGCGTCAGCCAACCCGCTTGCCCGAGGCGCCGGTGACCACCTCGCCATCCTCCTTGGTGAACGCGCCGATCTCCGGGTTGGGCAGGATGTCCAGCACCTTTTCCGACGGCCGTGCCAGGACGACGCCGAGCGGGCTGACCACGATCGGCCGGTTGATGAGGATCGGGTGCGCCAGCATGAAATCGAGGATTTGCTCGTCGGACCATTTCGGGTCGGCAAGGCCGAGCTCGACATAGGGCGTGCCCTTCTCGCGCAGCAGGTCGCGCGGCATCATGCCCATCGCCGCGATCAGCTCCACCAGTCTTTCGCGCGACGGCGGCATCTTCAGATATTCGATCACCTCCGGCTCCTCGCCCGACTGCCGGATCATGGCCAGCGTGTTGCGCGACGTGCCGCAGGCCGGATTGTGATAGATGGTGATGGTCATTTGGCGATCCTCTCAGTCGACATGGTACTCCTGACGGCGCCGCCCTCTTCGTACCAACCCTTGCTGCGGTTCACGATCCACACCACCGACAGCATGACCGGAACCTCGATGAGGACGCCGACCACAGTGGCAAGGGCAGCGCCCGAATTCAGCCCGAACAGCGCGATCGCGGCGGCCACCGCCAGCTCGAAGAAATTCGACGCGCCGATCAGCGCCGATGGTCCGGCCACGCAGTGGCGTTCGCCGCTGACGCGGTTGAGCAGATAGGCAAGGCCGGAGTTGAAATAGACCTGGATCAGGATCGGCACCGCCAGCAGCACGATCACCAGCGGCTGCGCGATGATCTGCTCACCCTGGAAGCCGAACAGCAGCACCAACGTTGCCAAAAGCGCAACCATCGACAGGGGCTGCAGCGCGGCGAGCAACGCATCGAGCCCGCCTTGCCCGCTTGCCGCCAGCAACCGGCCCCGAACCAGCTGCGCGACGATGACCGGCGCGACGATATAGAGCCCGACCGACAGCATCAGCGTGCCCCATGGCACGGTGATCGCCGACAGGCCGAGCAGCAGGCCGACGATGGGCGCGAAGGCAACGATCATGATCGCGTCGTTGAGCGCCACCTGCGACAGCGTGAAATTCGGCTCGCCGCGCGTCAGGTTCGACCAGACGAACACCATCGCCGTGCAAGGCGCCGCGGCAAGGATGATCAGCCCGGCAATGTAGGAATCGATCTGCGCGGCAGGCAGCCAGGGCCGGAACAGCCAGCCGACGAAGAGCCAGCCCAGCAGCGCCATCGAGAACGGTTTCACCGCCCAGTTGATGAACAGCGTCACGCCGATGCCGCGCCAGTAGGTGCCGACACTGGCCAGCGAGGCAAAATCGACGCGCAAAAGCATCGGCACGATCATCAGCCAGATCAGCACGGCGATGGGAATGTTGACCCTGGCGATCTCGGCCGACGCGATGGCGCCGAACACGCCTGGCAGCAGATGGCCGAGCGCGATGCCCGCGACGATGCACAGCGCCACCCACACCGTCAGATACTTCTCGACGAAGCCGATGCCGGGCCGCGCCGTATCGTTCGCGTTGAGAGCGTGATCGGTCATGATGGCCTTCCTTGTTTTGACGACGCGCGGCGGACAGTCAGCAGTCACAGGTCACGGCGTTGATGACCGGACGGCAGAGCTCTGGCGCGCCATTGCAGCAATCTTCCATCAGATAGGCCAGCAGGTCGCGCAAGCCGGTCATGTCGGCGACGTAGCGCACGATCCGGCCGTCGCGTTCGGGGCGGATCAGCCCGGCATGGGCGAGCACCTTCAGATGCGCCGACATGGTGTTCTGGACTGTGTCCAGCCTTGTCGCGATCTCGCCCGCCGGAATGCCTTCCGGTCCGGCGCGCACGAGCAGCCGGAAGACATCCAGCCGCGTCTCCTGGCCAAGGGCCGCCAGCGCGTTCAAACTGTCTATCTTATCCATACATCCAAATCCTTGGATTTATGGATATCGGCTTCTCCGCGATCTGTAAAGGGTGATCGCCCGCCATCAGGTGACGGCCAGCACCTTTCCCGTGTCGTGCTGACGCACGAAATCCACGCGGGCGCCGTCCCAGTGGTAGCTGTAATGGCGGCCCTGGACGGGAATGGTGATCGCGTCGGGCCAGAACATGCCGATGCAGCCGCCGCCCGGCATGCGCACGCTGTTCCACACCAGCCCATCGCTGCCGGCAGCCCGCAACGCCCGCCCTTCCGCCTGCGAGGCGGTGTAGTCGTCCGGATCGAGCACGCCGGGCACGGCGTTCACGTCATCGAGGTCGCGGTCGACACTGCCGATCAGCACGCGAAAGTCAGCCGTCCAGCCCGGACCCTCGTTGGTGGCGCGCATGAATTTCTGATGGTGGTGGATGGTCTCGGCCAGCGCCACCTCCTCGCTGTCGCCGGCATAGTAGATGCCGTAGCTGCCATCCGAGAAGCGTCCGGGTCGCAGCGTCGAACAATGCACGAAGGGCGCCATCACGAAGCTGGCGCCGGGGCCGGAAACCCGCCTTGCGGCCGACACCTTGCCGAGGTCGCCTATCTCGAACCTTATGCGCGGGTTGGTCTTCGCCTCGACGGCGGCCAGCGCCTCCCAGTCGCGCGGGTCGGCAATGTCCTCGAAGAGGTCGATCGGTGGATGGATGGAGCGGATGATGCGGAAGGTCTGGTGCCAGTCGACGCGGCGACGGACCGCAAGCCCACTCACCATGCACCACGCTCCGCATCGAGCCATTCCCGCATCGCCGAGAGATCGGAGATTTCGCCGCGCAGCATCAGGTCGAGAGCCGACTGGCCGCCGAAGGCGGCATTGGGCTTGCGGATCCAGGCGTAGCCGCGCGCCGGCTCCGTGAACAGATAGCGCAGGCCCTTGTGGATGCCCATCAGGTGCGCCATGCGGGTGCGCAGGTCGCGGTCGATCCTGCCGATGCCGCCTTCTTTCCAGCGGGCCCAGGTACGCGCCGATATGCCGCCGAGCAGGATGCAGGCCTCGAGGTCGGTGAGGTTCCAGGCCTTGAACAGGTTGACAGTGGTGCGCGCCAAGGCGCCCGCCTCGTCATCAGTGATGGCGGCTCCGACCGTGGCCGGTGTGGTGACTATGGGCTGAAGCTGCATTTTCGCTCCCTCGCTATTGGCAGAGATATAGCATGTATTTGCCAAATGGCAAGAAATGAGACCAAAGCAGCACAAACGATCGCTTCAGCCGGCGATAATTCCCACCCGTGATTGAGACCACCAATCGCCGAGGTCAGCGCTGCCCCTTGTATCTGCACAGGGATGATTTTGTGCGATGGAAGCGACTGAGCCTCGGGCTGGATGGCCGTCCGGCCCGAGGCTTGGCGAAGTCGCCCGTTACCCCTGCGGCTACAACCGTGGATGAGCCTGGGATCTTCGCCTTCGTCACGCACGACCGAATAGTCGCTTGGCTCCAATCGCACGCACAAGGCAGGTTACCGTGAACAAGACCCTCTGTGGAATAGATATTTCGAAAGACTGGCTCGACGTCCATATCGAGCCGATCGGAACGGCAGGCCGTTTCGCCAACGATGCGGGAGGCATCGCCGATCTGGCCGCCTGGTGTCAGGCCAATGACGTCGAACTCGTCGTCATGGAGGCCAGTGGCGGCTACGAACGGTTGGCCTTCCTGCTGTTGTGGGAGATGGGGCAACCCTGCGGCATGGCCAATGCGAGGAGCGTTCGCTACTTCGCCGAGGCGATGGGGTATCTGGAGAAGACCGACAGGATCGATGCCGCCGTCATCGCCCGTTACGGGCAGGTCAAGCGGTTGCAGCCGACGCCGCCGCCGAGCGTGGCCCAGCAACGGCTCAAGGCGCTGGTCGCCCGGCTTTCCCAGGTCACCGGCGACCTCACCATCCAGAAGCAGCGCCGTAGCGCGGCTCGCGATGCCGAGACCATCATCAGCCTCGACGAGGTCATTGCTCTGCTCAAGCGCCAGAGCCGCCGGCTCGAAGGCGAGATCGCCTCGCTGATCGACGACGATCCCTTGTGGGCCTGTCTCGACCAGGCCTTCCGATCGCTCAAGGGCGTCGCCTCGCGCACCGTGGCCCGCCTCATGGCCGAACTGCCCGAGATCGGCATCCTCTCCAACAAAGCCATCGCCAAGCTCGCGGGCCTCGCGCCGATCGCCAATGATAGTGGCAAGCGCAGTGGCCGCCGGTCGGTGCGCGGTGGTCGCGAAGGCCCGCGCTCCATTCTCTTCCTCGTTGCCCGCACCGTCGCCAGATACGATCCTCACCTTGCTGCCTTCCATCAACGGTTGCAGGGCGCGGGAAAGGAGAAGATGGTCATCCGCATCGCGCTCGCCCGCAAGCTGCTCGTCATTCTCAATGCAAAAGCACGCGACGCGCGCATCGATTTCGCAAATGCAACTTGACACCCCAGATAGTCGCTCATCCGCCTGCCGGCACCTCCTCCCCGGATAGTGACGGGGAGAAGGGAGATGGCCGCATCGCTGGCGCCTATTCTGCAACATTGAAGATTGGCGAGACCGTCCATGACGGCGTCTTTCTCCCCGTCACTATACGGGGAGTTGAGGGATGGTCCGCCAAGCGGACGAAAAGCCAATTGCTTGGCTTTTCGAATGACGAACGCCCGGCAGGGCAATGAGGGGCGGCGCGGACCTCGGCAATACCGGGCAGACGGCGCGCCACGTATCGTGGCGTGCCCCTGACCAGTTTTACTCCGCCGCCTCATACCCCGCGATGCCCTTGATCTCGAGGAAATCCTCGAGCCCGTATTCGGCGTATTCGCGGCCATTGCCCGACTGCTTGTAGCCGCCGAACGGCAGGCCGGCGTCCCAGGTGGGATAGTTGATGTAGACATTGCCGGTGCGCATGCGCGCCGCGACTTCGCGCGCCTTCTTCATGTCCTTGGCCTGGATGTAGGAGGCGAGGCCATAGACGGTGTCGTTGGCGGTGTTGATCACCTCGTCGACGCTGTCATAGGGCATGATCGCCAGTACCGGCCCAAAGATCTCCTCGCGCGCGATGCGCATGTCGTGGGTGACGTCGGCGAACACCGTCGGCCGGACATAATAGCCGCGGTTGAGTTCGGCCGGACGGCCGGGGCCGCCGGCGACCAGCGTCGCACCTTCGTCGATGCCGGCCTGGATCAGGTCCTGGATCTTGTCGAACTGGACCTGGCTGACGACCGGGCCAAGCTTGGTGCCGGCAGCGTCGGCGGGGCCGACGGTGAACTTTTCCGCAGCCGCCTTGGCATAGCCGGCCGCCTCGTCGTGGCGGTCGCGCGGCACGAACATGCGCGTCGGCGCGTTGCAGGACTGGCCGCTGTTGCTGAAGCAGCCGGCGACGCCCTTGCTGACGGCGCTTGCGAGGTCGACATCCCCGAACAGGATGTTGGCCGACTTGCCGCCAAGCTCCTGATGCACGCGCTTGACCGTGTCGGCGGCGGCCTTGGCCACCAGGATGCCGGCGCGGGTCGAACCGGTGAACGACATCATGTCGATGTCAGGGTGGCTGGAAAGCGCCTGGCCGACGCCGGGACCGTCGCCATTGACGAGGTTGAAGACGCCCTTCGGCACGCCGGCCTCGTCCAGGATCTCGGCGAAGATGATGGCGTCGAGCGGCGCGATCTCGGAGGGCTTGAGCACCATGGTGCAGCCGGCGGCGAGCGCCGGACCAACCTTGCAGGTGATCTGGTTGAGCGGCCAGTTCCACGGCGTGATCAGGCCGACGACGCCGATCGGCTCCTTGACCACGAGATGGTTGCCCTTGACGTGGCGGAATTCGAAGGTCTTCAGCACGTCAGCCATCTTCTGCAGATGCGCAAGGCCGATGCCGACCTGGCTGTCCAACGCCATCTGGCGCGGCGCGCCCATCTCGCGCGACACGGCGACAGCAAGATCGGCGCTGCGCTTCTTGTAGACCGCGATGATGCGGTTCAACAGTTCGAGCCGATCGCCAACCTCGGTGAAACCAAAGCTGTTGAAGGCGCGCTTGGCGGCGGCCACCGCCTTGTCGACATCGGCCTTGGAGCCGAGCGAAATCTGGGCGAAGGCATCCTCGTTCGAGGGATCGATGACGTCGAGCGTGTTGGGCACAACAGGATCGACCCACGCGCCATCGATATAGAACTGCAGATTGTGTGACATGGTTTTCTCCTTGGCCGCATGGCCGTGCCGGCCGTCATATCTGGCTGGAGATAACGATGCACAAACGCCGCTGTCAAACGCAACCCCCGAAGTGGTTAAGCCAGCGCGGCAGTCGTTGAGCCAGAGCGGCCAGCGGCGATCTATGTGCGTTAGCCAGCCAATCGTTTGCTCATATAGACCGTCACACCATTCAGGAACGGCTCTTCCCGATCCACGCTATAGCCATGCCTCTTGTAGAGCGACACATTCGCTTCGAACGCTCCATTGGTCAGCAGGCGAAGCTCGGGACGTCCTGCTTCGATCGCCTTGCGCTCGGCCAGCTCCAGCAACAGCCGGCCGATCCCCCTGCCCTGCGCCTGCGGGACGACGCAGAGATTCTCGATCCAGAGGTGGTCGTCGGCCAGGATGGTTTCGATCATCCCGACGATCTGATCGCCCTCGACGGCGAGATCGAACGGATGCTCGGCAACGGCCTTGTCGTAGTCGGCGCGCATCGGCAGCGGCTCGCGGCCGATCACCGGCACCCATTTGGCATAGGCCGCCCGAACGATATCCCTGATCGCGGCGGCATCCGACGCCGCGGCCGGCCGAAGCCGGATGGAAGAAACGATGGTCATCAAAGTGCTCCAGACATGAAAACCCCGCCGACCTGTTTGAGGTGAGCGGGGCTGGAAACGAATGAACCGTGCCTATCCTGCCGGTCTTTTTCGTCGCGCAATCAGCTTGCCGCTCCGCACTGTGCAGGTGCGGCGTCGCTTGGTGATGACGGGTGCAAAGACGAACATGGCGCCAAGCTGGAGCAGGAAACGCAGCGTTGTCAAGGCGACCGCTGAAATCGGAAATGTCTCATGTCATGGAAACCCTATATGCCTTGCGGCAGCGGCAATTGATGAGGACAGGATATGACCGGAACGCTAGGCAAGGCGGTGCGGATGGTCGCCATCCTGAACCTTGGCTATTTCGGTATCGAGTTTGCCGTCGCCGTTTGGATCGGATCTGTATCGCTGTTCGCGGACAGCATCGATTTTCTCGAGGATGCATCCGTCAACCTGCTGATCATGGTTGCGCTGGGCTGGACTATCCGTAATCGAGCGCGGCTTGGAATGGCGCTGGCCGGGGTACTTCTGATCCCGGCTTTGGCGACCCTTTGGACGGCTTGGGAGAAGTTCAACGTTCCAATCCCGCCAGCGCCCGTTCCGCTAACGCTTACCGCGGCTGGCGCGATCCTCGTCAACCTGTCGTGCGCGCTGATGCTCGCTCGCTATCGCCATCACAGCGGCAGCCTTACCCACGCAGCATTCTTGTCGGCGCGCAACGATGTCCTGGCCAATGTCGCAATCATTGCCGCCGGCCTGGTCACGGCATTTGTGTGGAACTCGGCCTGGCCAGATATTGTCATTGGCCTTGCAATCGCCGTCATGAATGCGGACGCTGCCCGCGAGGTTTTCACGGCCGCAAGACGCGAGTTCGCAGAAAGCCAAATTTCAAACTGAGACACGACCGCCCGATCCGGGCACGATCCTTGCGGCTTCAATACTCCTGCGCCGTCGGCCTAAACAGGATCTCGTTGATGTCGACCTCGTCGGGCTGGCTCATGGCGAACACCACCGTCTTGGCGAAGGAATCGGCGGGGATGGCCACCCGGTCGTAGAGCGCGCGCACGCCTTCGGCGACATCGGCCTCTGTGACGCTGTCGGGCAGCTCGGTCGCCACGGCACCGGGCGAGATGATGGTGGTGCGGATGTTGTAGGGTTTTACTTCCTGCCGCAGGCCCTCCGAGATGACACGCACCGCGTGCTTGGTGGCGGCATAGACCGCCCCGCCCGGCCCGACCTTGTGGCCCGCGACCGACGATACGTTGATGATGTGGCCGCTCTTCTGCGTCTTCATGTGCGGCAGTGCCGCGGCAATGCCGTAGAGCACGCCCTTGATGTTGACGTCGATCATCCGGTCCCAGTCCTCGACCTTGCCGCGCTCCAGCGGCGAGTGCGGCATCAGGCCGGCATTGTTGATGATCACGTCGACGCGGCCATGAATCTTGACCGCATGGTCGACCAGACGCCGGACCTGGCCGACATCGGTCACGTCGGTCGCCAGGATGGCGTCCTTGCCAAGCGACAACTCGCCGGCGAGCGCCTGCAGCCGGTCAAGGCGCCGCGCGCCCAGCACCAGCCTTGCGCCCTCTTTCGCCAGAAGCCGCGCGGCAGCTTCGCCCAGCCCGCTGCTGGCGCCGGTGATGACGACGACCTTGCCCTTGATGTTCTCGGTCATGATGATGTCCTTTCCGATCTTCAGCTTCGCTGCCCACGGCAGCCCTCGGCGTTCGAGTTGGCGGCTCAGCCGGGCATTTTGATCTTGCCCAGCCAGCCTGTGACCTCTTCAAGCGTCTCGCGCTCCTGGTCGCACTGTTTGGAAAAACCTTCGATGAGCCGCGCCGCTGGTGCATGGTCGGCGAGGGCTTTCAGGCTCTGCCCCAGGCCGTAGCCGCCATGGGTGATGAACGGCACCAATGTCTTGCCGGACAGATCGTGTGTCGCCAGGAAGGAGCGGATCACCGAAGGCGCGGTCATGCCCCAGATCGGAAATCCGAGGAACACCGTCTCGCAGGATTCGATGTCGGGCACCGTGGCGGCGAGCGGCGGTTCGAAACCGGACACCCGCTGCTGCTCCGCCACCGCGACCTGCTGCTCGTAGTCTTCCGGGTAGGGATCGACGGTCCGGATCTCGAAAAGATCCGCACCGAGGGCCCGGCTGATCTGGCGCGCGATGACACGCGTGTTGCCGGTGCGGGTGTAGTATGCCACCAGAATTTTTGCGCCACCCGCCTGCCGCGCGTTCGACGCGGCGGCAGGCAGGCTCGATCCGGCACCGACACCCAGTGGAAATGCAAGCGCGGTCATCAGTGCACTCCGTCTTGAGACCGGTTGGCTCATCTCGCCCTCCTGCGCTTGGCTCTAGCGCCCGACCCTCGCCTGCAGATGCGCCGGATAGCGGTCGCCTTGCACGGTGATCGTGGACACGGCGCTCTCGATGTCGCGCAATTCGTCGGCGCTCAGCACGACGCTGGCCGCGCCGATGTTTTCCCTCAGGCGGCTGATCTTGGTGGTGCCGGGGATCGGCACGATCCACGGCTTCTGCGCCAGCAGCCAGGCCAGTGCGATCTGCGCCGGCGTCGCCTGCTTGGCCTTTGCAATGGCGCCGAGCACGTCGACCAGCGTCTGGTTGGCCTTGCGCGCCTCGGGCGAGAAGCGCGGCACGATGTTGCGGAAATCGTCGCTGGCGAAAGTGGTGGCCTCGCTGATGGCGCCGGTCAGAAACCCCTTGCCCAGCGGGCTGAACGGCACGAAGCCGATGCCGAGTTCTTCCAGCGTCGGAATGACCTCCTTCTCCGGCTCGCGCCACCACAGCGAATATTCGCTCTGCAGGGCCGCGACCGGCTGCACGGCATGCGCACGGCGGATGGTCTGCGCGCCGGCCTCCGAGAGGCCGAAATGCCCGACCTTGCCCTCGGCGATCAGTTCCTTCACCGCACCCGCCACATCTTCGATGGGCACATTGGGGTCGACGCGATGCTGATAGAGCAGATCGATGTGATCGGTCCTCAGCCGCTTCAGCGCCGCCTCGGCGACCTCCCTGATGTGCTCCGGCCGGCTGTCCATGCCGCGCGACACCTCGCCGCCGGCAAAGCCGAATTTGGTCGCGATGACGACCCTGTCGCGGACCAACGCCAGCGCCTCGCCCAGCAGCTCTTCATTGACGAACGGACCGTAGGCCTCCGCTGTGTCGAAAAAGGTGACGCCGCTGTCGACGGCGGCGCGAATGAGCTCGACGGCCTGCTTTTTATCGGTCGCCGGACCATAGCCATAGCTCAGCCCCATGCAGCCCAGCCCGATGGCTGAGACTTCGAGGCCGTTGTTTCCAAGTGTGCGCTTTTGCATTGTCGTCTTCCTTTGTTCAGGCTTGGTACTGCGCGTCGCTGACATGCTCCATCCAGTCGACCGCCTTGCCGTCGAGCGCTTCCTGGATGGCGATGTGGGTCATGGCGGTGGTGGGTGCCGCGCCGTGCCAGTGTTTTTCGCCCGGCTCGAAACGAACCACGTCGCCGGGCCGGATCTCCTCGACTGGGCCGCCCTCGCGCTGCACGCGACCGCAGCCGGCGGTGACGATCAGCAACTGGCCGAGCGGATGGGTGTGCCAGGCGGTGCGCGCGCCGGGCTCGAAGGTGACGGCGTTGCCGGCCGCACGGGCTGGTGCAATGGCCGCAAACAGCGGGTCGATGCGCACTGTACCGGTGAACCAGTCGCCCGGTCCCTTGGCCGAAGCTTGAGAGCCGCTTCGCTTGATGTCCATGGTTTCTTCCCTTCGTCTGCGCCGGGCAGGACACTGCGACCGGTCATCAGGGTCGCCGAGCCGCCCAATTGTGATGATGCCAATCTAGGGCCTGCGATTGCCCATGATTAGCTGCTATAGCCGGCATGTACTTATGAGAAGGGCTCATGAATGCCGCGAGACAATCTGAACGAGCTGACCGCCTTCCTTGCCGTCGCGCGCGAACAGAGCTTCACCAGGGCGGCGGCCAAGCTCGGCGTTTCCCAATCGGCGCTCAGCCATACGGTGCGCGCACTGGAGGAGCGGCTGGGCGTGAGGCTTCTGACGCGCACCACGCGCAGCGTCTCACCGACCGAAGCCGGCGAGCGCCTGGTTCGCACCATCGGGCCAAGGCTCGACGAGATCGAGACTGAGCTCGCCACGCTCAGCGCCTTGCGGGAAAAACCCGCCGGCACCATCCGCATCACCGCCGGCGAGCACGCAGCCGATGCGATCCTGTGGCCGGCGTTGGCGAAATTCCTGCCCGACTATCCCGACATCAGGATAGAGATCATCGTCGACTACAGCCTGACCGACATCGTCGCCGAGCGCTACGACGCCGGCGTGCGGCTCGGCGAACAGGTGGCGCGCGACATGATCGCGGTGCGCATCGGCCCCGATATGCGCATGGCGGTGGTCGGGTCGCCGGCCTATTTCGCCACGCGGCCGAAGCCACGCGTGCCGCAGGACCTGACCGACTACAATTGCATCAATCTGCGGCTGCCGACCTATGGCGGGCTCTATGCCTGGGAGTTCGAGAAGGCCGGGCGCGAGCTGAAGGTGCGGGTCGAAGGCCAGTTGGTGTTCAACACAGCCGCGTTGCGCATGAATGCCGTGGTCGCCGGATTGGGACTCGCCTATCTGCCCGAGGACCAGGCGCGCACGCGGCTTGCCGGTGGCGAACTGGTGCGGGTGCTTGCCGACTGGTGCCCGCCCTTCCCCGGCTACCACCTCTATTACCCCAGCCGCCGGCAGGCGACGCCCGCGTTCTCCCTGCTGGTCGACGCGCTGCGCTACCGGGATTAGAACGTCTGGACTGGTCGTTCTATCTTCCTGCGCGACCGAGGTCTTTTCCAAGGACGCCAGCACCGGAGCAATCGCCGTGACCGTGACCGACCTCTACCGAGGCTACATCGCCTGCCTCAACGATCAGGATTGGCGCAACCTGCACCGGTTCGTTCACGACGAGGTGCACTACAACGGCAACCGCGTCGGGCTGTCGGGTTACCAGGAAATGCTGGAGCGCGATTTTCGGGAAATCCCGGATCTCTATTTCGACATCCAGCTGCTGATCGCCGAACCGCCGTTCATAGCCAGCCGGCTCCAGTTCAACTGCACGCCGAAGGGAACCTTCTTCGGCCTGCCCATCAACGGCCGGAAGGTCTCCTTCAGCGAGAACGTCTTCTATGAATTTCTCGACGGCAGGATCAGGCACGTCTGGTCGATCATCGACAAGGCGGCCATCGAAGCGCAGCTTTGATGCAGATCGGCCAGAAGGCGACGTCTGCGCCGCCCCTCATCTGGCTGCCGCCATCTTCTCCCCGTGGAACGGGGAGAAGGACGCCATCATCGACGATTTCGCCAATTGCCGTCGTTGCCGCAGCTTTTTTCTCCCCGTTTGCGGGGAGAATGCCCGGCAGGGCAATGAGGGGCGGCGTTAGCGCCCGAGGAATCGTTCGTAAAAATCGATCGTTCTAACGAGAATAATTCGTTGGAAAGATCGGTGTAGGAATGACATTCTCCCAGCGTACCCGCCTGGAGCATTGCATTGTCTTCCGTTTCCCACTTCGCGAACGATATTCCGGAAAGCGCGTTTCCTGCCGATCTGGCACAAGGGCGAAAATCCCTCAATTGGAATGGAATCGTCCCCGGCATCGTCCTTGTCACGATGATCACTGCCGTCGCCTTCTCGGCCCGCAATGTCTCCGGCTTCGCCTTGTTCAGCCCGATGATCCTCGCCGTGGTCGCCGGCATGATCTACTCCAACGTGCTCGGCACGCACGCCCATGCCAAGGCCGGCATCGCATTCTCGCAAAAGCGGCTGCTTCGCTTCGCCATCGTGCTGCTCGGCTTCCAACTGACGCTGGGCCAGGTCGTCTCGATCGGCGCCGGCGGCGTCGGCATTGTTGCGCTGACGCTTGGCGCCACCTTCGTTTTCACCATCACGCTCGGCCGGCTGATCGGCGTCGACGCCAAGCTGGCGCAGTTGATCGCCGCCGGCACCTCGATCTGTGGCGCCTCGGCCATCGTCGCCACCAACATCGTCACCGATGCCCGCGACGAGGACGTCACCTACGCCGTCGCTTCGATCACTTTGTTCGGCACCGTCGCCATGCTCGGCTTTCCGCTCATGGCGCCCATGCTCGGCCTCGACCAGCACGCTTTCGGCCTGTGGGCCGGTGCTTCGATCCATGAGGTGGCGCAAGTCATCGGCGCAGGTTTCCAGAACGGCACCCAGTCCGGCGAGATCGCCACCGTCGCCAAGCTGACCCGCGTCGCCATGCTGGCGCCGATGGTCGTAGCACTCGGCCTGATGGCCCGCCGCAAGAGGAGAGACCACTCGGCCGCAAGGCCGCCCATGCCGTGGTTCGTCGCCGCCTTCGTCACTGTGGTGGCACTGAACAGCCTGGTCACGGTGCCAGCCGAGGTGAAGTCGGCAATGGTGCTCGCCACCACCATCATGCTGACCATGGGGCTGGCCGCCATGGGCCTGCAGGCCGACATTTCGCAGTTGCGCTCACGCGGCCTGCGCCCGCTGGCGCTCGCCTTCTCGGCCTTCCTGTTCATCGGCTGCTTCAGCCTGATGCTGGTCAAGCTCGCCTAGAACCCAAAGGTAGTCCTCTACGGCGAACGACCGTCATTCCTTAACGAGCAGCTCAGTCCTCGAAGGAACTCGCCGCGGCATAGATCGCCGCCAGCGTCTCGATACCGGCCTGGTCGGCCTTGTCGAAGCGGGCGGGCAGCGGGCTGTCGAGATCGAGCACGCCGAAGACACCGTCATCGTCCTCGAGCAGCACGACCAGTTCCGAACGCGAATCGGCGTCGCAGGCGATGTGGCCGGGAAAATCATGTACGTCCTTGATCAGCATCGAGGTGCCGAGTTCGACCGCGGTTCCGCACACGCCCTTGCCGACGGCGATGCGTACGCAGGCCGGCTTGCCCTGGAACGGTCCGAGCACCATTTCCTCGTCCGACTGCAGGAAATAGAAACCGGCCCAGTTGAGGTCCGGCACCATCTGGAAGATCAGTGCCGCGGTGTTGGCCGCGTTGGCGATCGAATCGCGCTCGCCGTCGAGCAGCGCCTTCAGTTGCGCGGCGAGGTCGCGATAGAATGCGGCTTTGTCTGACGTGTCGATGGCCTTGGCCGCAAACATGAACTTGTCTCCGTATCGAGAATAGCGGTTCCGTTTCCGCAAGCTCTCTGCACCAAACGACCACCGGACGATACTAGCGTGAATTCCGGTCGTCGCGAAAGCCGGGAGAAGACATCCCGATACCGCCGACAGGAAGGTGTCTGGCTGGACTATGCTCGGCCCGCGATCGAACTCGCGCCACTGACACGCGACGTGGTGCTGAGGTTGAGCGGAAAGTAGAGACGTACGTGCCGCCGCCTCACATCGGGCGTCTGGGCTCGCTCTTTGCTGGCGTTGCCGTGTCGGAATCGGATTTCTTGTGCTTGTCGGCGGCAATCCTGCGGATGCGGTCGAAGCGGCTTTCCTCGGTTTTTTCGGTCGTGACGACCGTCTCTGGCTTCCGCACGAACGTGATCATGGATCCGTCTCCTGGGCTAGAGGCCTGCGCGCCGGGAGAAATCCCCCGGCGGTAGTTGTCCCAGGCTCCAATGAAGAGCCGGCGTGGCTGATTCAGGTCAGGCCTGAAAGGTGGCTTCCATGAAGCCACCTTCGCAGGCCGGCTGAATCCTAGTAGCCGCCCATGCCGCCGCCACCGCCGCCTGCCGGCGTGGCATCCTTGGCCGGGATGTCGGTGATCATCGCTTCGGCGGTGATCAGCAGGGCCGCGATCGAGCCGGCATCCTGCAGTGCGGTGCGCACCACTTTAGCCGGATCGACGATGCCTGCCTTGATCATGTCGACATAGGTCTCGTTCTGGGCGTCAAAACCCTGATTGTGGTCCTTGCTGTCGGTGAGCTTGCCGACGACGATCGAACCTTCGACGCCGGAATTCTCGGCGATCTGGCGGATCGGCGCTTCGAGCGCGCGCAGCACGATCGTGATGCCGGCCGTGACATCGGCATTGGCGCCGGTCAGGCCACCAAGCACCGAGCGGGCACGCAGCAGAGCCACGCCGCCGCCGGGCACGATGCCTTCTTCAACCGCGGCGCGCGTTGCGTTCAGCGCGTCGTCGATGCGGTCCTTCTTTTCCTTGACTTCCGACTCGGTGACCCCACCGACGCGGATGACGGCAACGCCGCCGGAGAGCTTGGCCAGCCGCTCCTGCAGCTTTTCCTTGTCGTAGTCGGAGGTCGTCTCTTCGATCTGGCCCTTGATCTGGGCGACACGCGCCTGGATCGTTGCCTTGGTGCCGGCGCCGTCGATGATGGTGGTGGTGTCCTTCTCGATCAGCACGCGCTTGGCACGGCCGAGCATCTCGATGGTGACGTTTTCGAGCTTGATGCCGAGGTCCTCGGAGATCATCTGGCCCGATGTCAGCACGGCGATGTCTTCCAGCATCGCCTTGCGGCGATCGCCGAAGCCAGGCGCCTTGACGGCCGCGACCTTGAGGCCGCCGCGCAGCTTGTTGACGACCAGCGTCGCCAGAGCCTCGCCCTCGACGTCCTCGGAGATGATCAGCAACGGCCTGCCGCTCTGCACCACCGCTTCGAGGATCGGCAGCATCGCCTGCAGATTGCCGAGCTTCTTCTCGTGGATGAGGATGTAGGGCTCTTCCAGCTCGACGCGCATCTTGTCGGCATTGGTGACGAAATACGGGCTGAGATAGCCGCGGTCGAACTGCATGCCTTCGACGACGTCGAGTTCGGTCTCGGCGGTCTTGGCTTCCTCAACGGTGATGACGCCGTCATTGCCGACCTTGTCCATCGCCTTGGCGATCATCTCGCCGACGCTGGCATCGCCATTGGCGGCGATGGTGCCGACCTGTGCGATCTCGGCCGACGACTTGACCTTCTTGGCGCGCGCCTGGATTTCCTTGACCACGGCGGAAACCGCCTGGTCGATGCCGCGCTTGAGATCCATCGGGTTCATGCCAGCGGCGACGAGCTTGGCGCCTTCGCGCAGGATCGAGGCGGCCAGCACGGTTGCGGTGGTGGTGCCGTCACCGGCGAGGTCGTTGGTCTTCGAGGCCACTTCGCGCACCATCTGCGCGCCCATGTTCTCGAACTTGTCGGCAAGCTCGATTTCCTTGGCGACGGTGACGCCGTCCTTGGTGATGCGCGGCGCGCCATAGGCCTTGTCGATGATGACGTTGCGGCCCTTGGGGCCGAGCGTGACCTTCACCGCATTGGTGAGGATCTCGACGCCGCGCAGCATGCGGTCGCGCGCATCGGTGGAGAATTTGATTTCCTTGGCAGACATGATTTTTTATCCAGTTCGGTTGAGGAAGGCAGAGCCCTCCATGATCAAAGCCCGGAGCGTCCCTTGCGCATCCCGAAGGACACGCAGCGCTCCAATCAGGCGGCCTTCTTGGCAGGCACGGTCTTCTCGACGCCGGTTTTGTCGATAACGCCCATGATGTCGGCTTCCTTCATGATCAGAAGGTCCTCGCCGTCGATCTTGACCTCGGTGCCCGACCATTTGCCGAACAGGATGAAGTCGCCGGCCTTGACGTCGAGTGGAACAAGCGCGCCGTTCTCGTCGCGTGCACCCGGTCCGACGGCGATGACTTCGCCTTCCTGCGGCTTTTCCTTGGCATTGTCGGGAATGATGATGCCGCCCTTGGATTTGATATCGCCTTCAGCGCGACGAATGACGACGCGGTCGTGGAGTGGCCGAAATTTCATGGGAACTTCTTTCTGGGGCCGGCACAGGCGGCCACGCCCGTCCTTTATAGACGCGTTGGCACTCGATAGATAGGAGTGCCAAAAATTATTCGCGAGCCAGATTAAATATTCAAAAGTATTATTTCGGCCAGCCGTTTCGTGCTATCCGCAGAGTGTCAAATATTTCAAAAGATTGAATTTTGCCGATCGAGTGCCTATTTATCGGACAAGTTCATTTTCACGATTTCAGGCACAAGGGAGATTTCTTCGATGGCCGAAGGCAATCAGACGATCATGGAAAAAGCTGAAGCCCGCTTTGTCGACAAGCAGAAAAAGACAGCGGAGAAAAACAAGGCAACCGCCGAATACATGTCCGAGGCAAGGGCCCGAGAGATCAAGACGGCAAGGCTGAGGGAGCTGCGGCTGGCCAAGGAAGAGGCCGACCGCGTCGCCGAGGCCCTCAATCCGACGCCGAAGAAGAAGCGGGTGACCAAGAAGGCCGCCGCGACGGAGGTCAAGACATGAGCCTCACCTTCCCCAACCGCAGCCGCAGCTATGACGAAGCTGGCAAGCGCATCCGTTTCGTCGGCCATGACGGCATGTTCCAGATCTCCTTCTCCGTCGCCGCCGACGCCATGGCCAAGATGCGGCCGGGAACCGCGGCCGACGAAGCCGGCTACCTCCAGACATTCGACACCGAGAGCAGCGCTATCCGCGAGGTGGCGTCGAAAGCCTACGACCGCACCCACAAGAGCATGTATGTGCTGACGGCAGCCGATTTCGGCTGATCAGCGCAATGCATGTCGCTCAAAACGAAGATTGAAGATCCATCTCCTCGACCATCGCGCGTATCTTCGCGGCCTTTTCAAAATGGTCGAGGCGGTGCGTTCTGATCCACCATTCGGCGGCTTCCATCAAGAGTTCGGGGTCGTCGTTCCTGTTGGCGAAGAACGCATAGAACGACACGCCGACGCCGGCCCCCTTTTCGGAAATCTTGCGGTCGCAGACCTCCAGTATCTTCTGCTTCAGGCTGGCTCTCACGGGAATCCTTTGATTTGCGGTGCGGCGGGTTTCTGCCGGCGGCGGCTGCGGATCAGGCCTTGCGCTCAGCCCGCTCGCGGCGTTTGACGTCGCGGACATTCATCTGCACGACCATGTCCTCGGCCTCACGCGAGCCCATCCCGACCATCACCTTTTGCCGGACCACGGCAGGCTGGCCGGTGAAGACGTCGATGATGCTCCAGCTCTGGGGAAGCTCCATGCGCAGCGTGTAGCGGTTGGCCATGTCGGTCAGCCCTGCATCATGAAGAACACGGCGCCCAGGATCAGCACCGTCCAGGCGATGACCGACAGTTTCAGCACCATGCCGCCATGCACCGCCAGAAGCTCCCGCAGGCGCGGCACGACGCCTGCCGAACGGACCGGCGCTGCTATCGAGGTGACAGGCGGCTTGAGGCCAAGTTTTCCAAAGACGGGCAGCAGCGGCGGTTCACGCACGAAAAGACCTCGAATGTCGGGAAGAGTGGAGCAAGGACGCTCTTGGCCCTTCCATAGCACTCTTTTCGCAAGCGCCCTGCATGCCAAATGCAAATAAGGCACCACCGATTGCATTGTTGGAAGATGTGCGCGCCAGGTCGGCGAGCGCTATACAACAACAGCCGCCAGCTCTCATGCCGCGGCGCTGCGGCCTCTCACGCTGGCCTCGGCCTTGAAGATGCGGAACGTATTGCGCCCTGCCGCCTTGGCGGCATAGAGCGCGGTGTCGGCCTGCGCGAACAGATCGCAGGGCGCGCCGGCTTCGGCGAAGGCGATGCCGACCGAGGCGCCGAGCCCGAGCGACTGGCCGCAAGCCGCGACCGGCTTGCCCATCGCCTCGATGATGCGGCGCGCCAGCCCGGAGACCGCGCCGCGGTCGAGATGCGGCCCAACCAGCACCGCGAACTCATCGCCGCCGACGCGCGCCACCAGATCGGCCTCGCCGCAGCCGGCGGCAAGCCGTTTCGCTGCTTCCTTCAGGCATTCGTCGCCGACGACATGGCCGAACGTATCGTTGACGGCCTTGAAGCCGTCGAGGTCGACCAGGAGCAGCGCGCCGAGCGGGCGGCCCTCATCCGCATGCGCAAGCCGCGCCTGGAAGCGGCCGCGATTGGCCAGCCCCGTCATAACGTCATATTCGGCGAGATAGCGCATCCGGTCCGACAGGATCTTTTCCTCGGTGATGTCCTGCTTCATACCGAAGATGCGCACGGGAACGCCCGCCTCGCACTCGACCGTCGCGGTGATGCGGATCCAGCGGCTGCGGCCGGCGAAAGTCGTGATCTCGGCGTCGAGATTGAAGCCGCTGCGCTCGGCGATCGCCCGGCCGCGCATCGTGTCCAGCGCCTTGCGCGACTCCGCCGGGTAGCACTTGACGATCTCCGAGCGATCGAGCACCGAGCCACGCGGCAGGTCGAACAGATCATAGACCACGTCGGTCCATGCCAGTTGCTCGCCGGGCAGGCTGCATTCCCACACGCCGAGGCGCGCGGCGACCGAGGCGCGGTCGAAGATCTTGCGGCTGTGCACCAGCGAGAGCTCCTGGCTGGCGATCAGGGCCGCCTGAGCCGCGAGTTCCGCCTTGAGCCGGGCGATGGTGGCCGCGTTACGGCGTCGGTCGTCAGCGCCTTGCATGGCCGCCGTCACGCCGGCGCGAGGCGCGGCGCTCGGCCGCGCCGGGCCTTTCGGACTGTAGGGCGTATCGGACATGACGGAGCTCTGCTGTCTTGGAGGGAGACCACCATGGCCCGCAAGCAATTAACACTTCGCTCACAATCCGTGGGTTCCTCGCCCCACGGAGAGGTGGCTCGGCGCAGCCGAGACGGAGAGGGCGAGCGGCTCGACTTTTCATGAACTCGGCGTGAGACGCCAACGCCGCCCTCTCCGTTCGTTTCGCGGCCACCTTCCCCGCTTTGCGGGCGAGGAACCCCAGGCCCTGCTACCTCAGGCCTTCGTCCTGCCGATGGAGCTCCAACCACTTTTCCCCTTGAACGACCATCTGATCTGGCCTAGCCTTGGATTGAGAAAAGGTTTTTCCAAACAGTTCCGATCGGGTTTAGCTGTGCTGGGTCTTTTTCGGGCCTTAAGAGAAAACCTTTTCCCAACCAAGGATTCTCGGCGCCATGCCATCGGACGATCTGCCTGTCCCGGTCTTTTCCAAGCCAGTCACCTTGCGTGACGTGGCCGCGCAGGCCGGCGTCAGCGTCGCCACCGCCTCCAAGGCGCTCAACGACCAGGGGCGCATGACCGCCGAGACGCGCGAGCGCATCCGCGAGACGGCCCGGCGTCTCGGCTTCCGGCCCAACAGCCTGGCGCAGAGCCTGCTCAGGCGGCGCAGCTTCACCGTCGGCCTGCTCACCAACGATACTTATGGCCGCTTCTCGCTGCCGCTGATGTCGGGCATTTCGGACGCGCTGGTCGACAATGGCGTCTCGGTGTTCCTGTGCAATGTCGAGGAGGATCCGCGTCTTGGCCAGATGCATGTGGACGCCATGCTCGACAAGCGCGTCGACGGCATCATCGCCACCGGCAAGCGCATCGACCGCCATCTGCCCGTCGACCTCTCCAATCTGCGCGTCCCCGTGATCTATGCCTTCACGCAGCCCGATCCCGACGCCATCGCCTTCGTTTCGGACGACGCCGACGGCGCCCGGCTGGCCGTCGAGCATCTGTGCCGGCTGGGCTGGAAGCGCATTGCGCATGTCACCGGGCCGGCAAGCTTTGCAGTGGTGCACGCCCGCGCCCAGGCTTACCGCGACGTGCTGATCGAAACCGGCCTGCCGGTCACCGAGCCGCTGCTCGGCTCCTGGTCGGAAGCCTGGGGCCACGAAGCGGTGGCGCAGCTGTTCGACGGCCCAGGACTTCACGGCGGCAAGAGCGAGAGGCCGGACGCCGTCTTCTGCGGCAACGACCAGATCGCGCGCGGCGTCATCGATGCCTTGCGCGAGCGTGGCTTGAGCGTTCCCGGCGATGTCGGCGTCATTGGTTTCGACAATTGGGAGATCGTGGCCGAGGCGACGCGCCCGCCGCTGACCTCTGTCGACATGAACCTGGTCGCACTCGGGCGCGAGGCCGGGCTGACCCTGCTTTCGCTGGTCGGCGGCAAGCCCGCCGCGCCGGGCATTCGAAAACTGCCGTGCCGGCTGGTGGTGCGACAGTCATGCGGCCATCCGCTGGATGGCTGAAGACGAAGCGCCGCGTGATCGGCGCCAAGCCGCGGAGCGCGGCCAACCCTGGAGGAGGAGAACATGAGGAACCTGATTGCCAAACTGGCCCTGGCCGCTGCCGTTCTGGGTAGCGGTCTCGGCACTGCCGCCGCCGAGACGGCCAACATCTGGGTGCGCGCCGACGGCTCGAATTTCATGCCGAGGATCGTCGACGCCTACAACAAGGCGCACACCAACCAGGTCAAGCTGGACATCATCCCCAATGCCGAGATCATCCCGAAATACGGTGCCGCGGCCGCCGGCGGCACCGCGCCCGACGCGCTGTCGCTCGACCTGATCTACACGCCCTCCTTCGCCGCCGCCGGCCAGCTGGAGGACATCACCGACTGGGCCAAGTCCCTGCCCTATTTCGCCAGCCTGTCGCCGGCGCATGTGAAGACCGGCACCTACAAGGACCACATCTACGGCCTGCCCTTCTCCGCCGACGCCTCGGTGCTGATCTGGAACAAGAAACTGTTCAAGCAGGCCGGCCTCGACCCCGAAAAAGGCCCGGCCAACTGGGCCGAGATCGCGGCCGACGCCGAGAAGGTCAACGCGCTCGGCGGGAACATCAAGGGCTTCTATTTCTCCGGCAATTGCGGCGGCTGCAACATCTTCACCTTCACGCCGCTGATCTGGGCGTCTGGCGGCGACATCCTCTCGGAGGACGGCTCGAAGGCGACGCTGGACAGCCCGCAGCTGCGCGGCGCCATCGATCTCTACCGCTCGATGGTCAAGAAGGATCTGGTGCCGGCAGGCGCGCAGACCGACACCGGCGCCAACTTCTTTGCCGCCTTCGCCGCCGGCAATATCGGCATCTCGCCGTCCGGCGCCTTCGCCATCGGCGCGCTCAACACCCAGTACCCCGGTATCGATTACGGTGTCACCTTCCTGCCGGGCAAGGATAGCGGCTGGTCGTCCTTTGCCGGCGGCGACAATTTCGTCGTCACCAAGGGCACCACGAAACTGCCCGTGGTGAAGGAGTTCCTCGATTTCGCCTATTCGCTCGAAGGCCAGACGATCCTCGCCAAATACGGCAGCCTGCCGGTGCGCGGCGACATCGCCAAGGAGGCGCTGAAGGATCTCGACCCGCGCTACCAGATCGCCGCCGAGGCCATGGCCAAGGGCCGCACGCCCTATTCGGTGGTGTTCAACGACCTGATCAACTCCGCCAACGGGCCGTGGACGCAGATGATCAACGAGGTCTTCTTCGGCGACGATGTCGACGGCGCGATCGCCAATGCGCAGGAGACGATGCAGTCGATCATCGACCAGGCGCCGCAGAAATAAGCGCCAACCCACCTGCCCCTCGAGGGGAGGTCGGACCGCAGGTCCGGGTGGGGTCGTCGTCTCGGCAGCGCTCGACGTTCCTTTTTCGTCGGCATGCTTCGCAGAGGACCCCACCCCCGGCCTTCGGCCGGGCCCTCCCCTCGAGGGGAGGGGGACGCAGCGCCAAGGGAACAGCCATGACCTCCATCGCAGCAGCCACCGCCCCGCCCCGCGCCCGCAAACTCGCTAGCCGCCGGCAGTGGATCGGCCTGCTCTATGTCGCGCCGGCTGTCGCGCTGGTCGTCGTCTTCTTCCTGATCCCGCTCGGCATGACGGCGTGGATGTCGCTGCACAATTGGCCCTTGATGGGCGAGCACAGCTATATCGGCCTCGGCAACTATGTCGCCATCCTGCGCGACACCAGGTTCTGGAACGCGCTGCGCTTCACCGCCTACTACACCGTGATCGTCACCATCGCGATCTTCGTGGTGGCGTTTCCGCTGGCGCTGTTCGTCGAACGGCCGCGGCCGCTGACCAATCTCTACCGGACGATGTTCTTCATGCCGGCGGTTGTCGGTTTCGCCTCAGCCAGCCTGCTCTGGTCGTGGCTCTTGAACGTCGATTCCGGCCTGTTCAGCCCGGCCGCCTACGACCTCGGGCTGATCGACAAGAAGTTCAACCTTTTGGCCACCTTCCAGCCGGCCTTCTGGTCGATCATCGCCATGGTCGTCTGGAAGGTCGCCGGCTTCACCATGATCATCCTGATGGCCGGCCTGCAATCGATCCCGCAGGACCTGCAGGAGGCGGCCGTCATCGACGGTGCCGGTCCTTTCGCCAGGTTCAGGGCGATCACCCTGCCGCTGATGCGCCGTACGCTCGCCCTGGCGCTGATCCTGTCGGTCGCCGGCTCGATCCTTGCCTTCGACCAGTTCTACATCATCCTGCGCGGCGGCCCGCGCAACCAGACGCTGACGGCGGTCTACTGGATCTTCAACCAGTCCTTCGTGTCGTTCAAGCTCGGCTATGGCGCGGCGCTGTCCATGGTGCTGCTCGTCGTCCTGGTGGCGCTCAGCCTCGTCCAGCTGTGGCTGTTGCGCAAGCCGGAGGGGCTCGACTGATGGCGCAGGCCGCCTCCCGCAACCGCAAGCTCGCCGCCCGCATCGGCGAGCATTCTACCGGCATCATCGCTTCGGTGCTGTTTGCGGCGCCGATCGTGTGGGCGATGCTGTCAGCCTTCAAGCCGGCGCAGGAAGCGCGCCAGCCGCCGCTGCCGCCCTGGCCGACATCGGGCTTCTCGCTGGAGAACTATGCCACGCTCAACAGCTTCGGCGACGGTCTGTGGGTCTCGGCGCAAAACAGCATCTATGTCTCGGTGATGACCGTGGTGCTGTCGGTCGCCGTCAGCGTGCTGGCCGGCTACGGCTTTTCGCGCTTCCGGTTTCCGTTCAAGGACCTGTTCTTCATCCTCATCCTGTCGACGATCATGATCCCGTTCCAGTCGATCCTGACGCCGATCTTCCTGGTGCTGACCAAGCTCGGCCTGCACAACACGCTGACCGGCCTGGTCGGCGTCTATGTGACGCTGCAACTGCCGTTCTCCATCTTCATGATGCGCAACGCCTTCGATGCGGTGCCGCGCGAGATCGAGGAAGCCGCCCGCATGGACGGCGCCAGCAATCTCACCATGCTTGTGAAAGTAATGCTGCCGCTGGTCTGGCCGGGCGTCGTCACCATCGCGCTGTTTGCCTTCCTCGGCGCCTGGAACGAATTCCTCGCCGCTCTCGTGCTGATGACCGACCAGTCCAAATTTACGCTGCCGGTGATGATGACCGCACTGCAGTCGGGCCGCTTCGGCGCCATCGACTGGGGCGCGGTACAGGCCGGCGTCACCGTGATGATGGTGCCGTGCCTGATCCTGTTCCTCGCTTTGCAGCGCTTCTACATCCGCGGCCTGATGGCCGGGGCCGTTAAGTAATCGACCGAATGGAGTAAGTTTCATGACCGCATCGCAAACCGCAAAAAAGGCCAAGCCGGAAGCCAAGCCGAAACTCGCCTTCCGTCCGCTGCCGGTGCCGCAGGTCGACGTGCACGGCTTCTGGGGCGACCGTGCCGACGCCGTCGCCGCGCGCACCGCCGACATCCTCTACGAGCGCTGCGTCGAGTCCCGCATGCTGGAGCAGATCGATCCGGACCGCCCCTCGCCCGGAATCGTCATCCCGTTCCACTCGCCCTCTCCCGACGAAGCCGACCGCCAGGGCGCCGAATTCACCGGCTCGACGGTGACCACGCAGATGTTCTGGGATTCCGATCTCGGCAAGACGATCGAGACCGCGGCCTATTCGCTCTACCGGCGCAAGAACCCCGAACTGGAACAGAAGATCGATGCCGTCATCGACATGTATGAGAAGTTGCAGCAGGAGGACGGCTATCTCTCCAGCTGGTACCAGCGCATCCAGCCGGGCAAGCGCTGGACCAATCTGCGCGACTGCCACGAGCTCTATTGCGCCGGCCATCTGATCGAGGGCGCGGTCGCCTACTACCAGGCGACGGGAAAACGCAAGCTGCTCGACATAATGAGCCGCTATGCCGACCACATCGCCTCGGTGCTGGGGCCGGAGCCTGGCAAGAAGAAAGGCTATTGCGGCCATGAGGAGATCGAGCTGGCGCTGGTCAAGCTGGCGCGGGTGACCGGCGAGCAGAAGTACATGGATCTGGCGAAGTACTTCATCGACCAGCGCGGCCAACAACCGCATTATTTCGACGAGGAGGCGCGTGCCCGTGGCGCAGACCCGAAGGCCTATCATTTCAAGACCTATGAATACAGCCAGTCGCACAGGCCGGTGCGCGAGCAGGACAAGGTCGTCGGCCATGCGGTCAGGGCGATGTATCTCTATTCGGGCATGGCCGACATCGCCACCGAATATGGCGACGACACGCTGCGGACAGCGCTCGACCGGTTGTGGGACGATCTCACCACCAAGAGCCTCTACATCACCGGCGGACTGGGACCGTCGGCGCACAATGAGGGTTTCACCAGCGATTACGACCTGCCCAATGAGAGCGCCTATGCCGAGACCTGTGCCGCCGTCGGCCTGGTGTTCTGGGCCAGCCGCATGCTCGGCATGGGGCCGAACACCCGCTACGCCGACATGATGGAACGCGCCCTCTACAATGGCTCGATCTCGGGCCTGTCGCTCGACGGTTCGCTGTTCTTCTATGAAAACCCGCTGGAAAGCCGCGGCAAGCACAACAGGTGGAAATGGCACCGCTGCCCCTGCTGCCCACCCAATATCGGGCGCATGGTCGCCTCGATCGGCAGCTATTTCTACAGCCTGGCCGACGATGCGCTGGCCGTTCATCTCTATGGCGATTCGACAGCTCGCTTCGATATATCAGGCACACCGGTGAGCTTGACGCAGGCAAGCCGCTATCCTTGGGACGGCGACGTCGAGATCACGGTTGAACCGCAGGCGCCGGTAGCGTTCACGCTGCACCTGCGCATCCCGGCCTGGAGCACCGGCGCCGAGTTGAAGATCAATGGCGAGGCGGTCAAGCTGGCTGAAATCACCAGCGACGGCTACGCCGCGATCCGGCGGACATGGAAAAAAGGCGACCAGGTGCGGCTCGATCTCGAAATGCCGATCGAGCGGCTCTACGCCAACCCGCAGGTTCGCCAGGATGCCGGCCGCGTCGCGCTATCGCGCGGTCCGCTGATCTACTGTGTCGAGGCGACCGACAATGACAGCCAGCTGCATCGCCTGTCCCTGCCGAGGACGGCCAGCGTCGAAGCCCAGCACCAGCCGGAGCTTCTCGGCGGCGTGGTGACGCTGTCGGCTACAGCACTTGCCGACGCCGCCGACGGCTGGCAAAGCGGGCTCTACCGGCCCGAGCCGCCGGCCACCGCCGAGACGCGGCTGACCGCCATTCCCTATTTCGCCTGGGACAACCGCGAGGCCGGCGAAATGCTGGTGTGGCTCAGGGACGGGTGAACGATGTTTGGTGTATCGGCGGCGGCGACGACCGATCGAATCCCGGGCTCGACTGTTTCCGCGGTTTCCGGCTTGTGGTCCACGTAGCGCATTCGCAGGCGCAGGAATGGCGCTTCGACCCATGTGTAGCTGAAATAGCCGATCGGAATTGCCGCCACGAAGCAGAGTGCGGACCAGAGGCATGCAATGTAGAAATTGCTGATGCTCATGACATTCGTGTCTATGAACGCAGTCAACGGCCCGATGAAGAACAGGTGCAGAAGATAGATCGAATAGCTGTAGGCCCCCGCCTTCTCCAGGATCTTGAACGGCAGACTTGTTCGCTTCTTGGAAAAGCTCATGTCGTAGTAGGCGATGCCGAATGAATAGGCCGCCGCCTCCAGGGTTGGCAGGATGATCCATATCCAATGAGGCGACGGATAGCCCTCCAGCCGGTAGAATCCGCCGGCGGCATCGAGCCACGAGAAGAATCCCGAAAATGCTATGAGAACGGCCAGCGCCAGCCAGTGCCGGTTCTTCGCGTGGGCACGCAGGTGGAAGGCAAGTATGCCGGCCAGAAACTGATCCACATGTCCTATGATGGTCCAGTACGCTACCGACTGCACCTCGCCGACTTCCACATACAGCGCGGACCTCAGCAGAATGGCTGCCGCGATGAACAGCAGGGGCGCGAACACGGACCACCTGGATGCCATCAGCAAAAACGGCAGCAATATATAGAAATGGGCTTCGACGGTTATCGACCAGCCTCCATTCGGAAGCGTTGGGAAGATGAATCCCTTGGCGATATCCGTGACATACTCATCCAGGGACTGGCCGACCAGATATCTGCGGTAGGCCTCGATGCCCAGGACGACCAGCAGCAATGGCAGCAGCCTGAGCGCCCTGTTGGCAAAGAAGGGCAGATATCTGACCTGTTTTCCGTCGAGGAGCTTGGCAAACAGATAGCCGGAGAGCGCCATGAACAAGGAAACGCCGGTGTGCCCTTCATCCAGAATGCTGAACATGGGTAAGGCCGGTACGAAGTCATAGGTAGCTGGCGCCTCTGGCGCCTGGATCAGAAAATGCCAGGTGAAGACCAGAAAGGCCGCAAGCCCTCGAATGTGGTCAAGCGCTGGATAATGCTCTCCGGTGGAGGATTTCATAGTTGGCCCACGCGCACCGAGTCTGGCGCCGGTGTTCAAGTCATCGTTGGGACAGGACTATTTTCGATTCATTAAATTCTCGCTACTTCGACTTCCGAAATCAAAGCTTTGCTTCGCAAAATGCTTTGGCCTCAAGCATCCTTGGCCTGCATGCCTCGAATCTCCTCGGCCACCAACACCTGCAACGCCCACAGATTGCGGTCACGGATGCCGCAGGCTTCGAGGTGGCGGATGGTCTCGAACAGATATTCCGCACCCGACCCCCAATGGCCGACGGCTGTCGCCAGCGTCGCCGCGATCGCCCGCTTGTCGAGCTTGCCGGCATAGCGCGGATTGGCGGGATCGACGACGAAACCGAGCGCACGGCATGCGCCGCCTTCGGTCCTGACCTGCAGCCAGCGCGGCACGTTGACGGCTGGCAGGATGGTCATCTCCCGGCGCAGCAGCGCTTCGAGGTTGGCGGCCACCGGCTCGGCGATCTCGAACACCATGCCCTGGCACTGGCCGCCGCGATCGAGCGCCATCATCAGGCCGGGCTGCTCGACCGTGCCGCGAAAGCGCCGCACCGTGAAACAGAACGACCGATGCCAGCCGGTCGCCACCGCCCGCTCGCCGCCCCTCACCTCGCCGGCGGGTTTCCACAGCAGCGAGCCATAGGCAAACAGTTTCACAGGCCCGGCCGGAGCCGTGGCCAGCACCTCGTCGCGGATGCGCGCATAGTCGGCATCGGTCATGTGGACCATGCCCGGCGTCGGCCCTGCATCCTCGACCGCGCGCATGGTGCGCGCCACAAGCGCTTCGGTCAGCGCCATCGGCGCCTTGCGCGGCGATACGGCAGAAATCGGCTTGTTCATGTTCGCGCCTCAGGCATCGCACCATGTTGCCCAAGGCAAGCAGATTCTCAAGGGCCGGCCAGTCGGACGCACCGACTCAAAATCTGAACGGCCGCGCCCAACCGCCTGAAAGGATTCGTAAGTATCGGCTGTCCTAACGCCCCGGCGCCGCGCTCAGTTCGCTGCGTCGCCAGGCCGCCGGCGAGATGCCCACCGAGCGCTTGAACTCGCGCCCGAAATGGTAGACGTCGCAGAAGCCGCAGGCCTCGGCCACTTCGGCCAGCGGCTGGTCGCCCTGCACCAGCAGCGACTGCGCCTGCATCAGCCGCTCGCGCATCAGCCATTGGTGCGGGCTGGTGCGCAGATGCTTCTGGAACAGCCGCCTTATCTGCGAGGCGCCGAGGCTGGTGACGGTGGCGAGATCAGGAGCCGTCCAGGCGGAGCCGGGCGCGGCACGCATGGCGTCGAGTGCGGCGGCAAGCGGCTTCGGCAGATCGTCATTGCCGGCGCCGTTCACCGCGCGGTCGACCAGAAGCAGGAATTCGGCGACCAGCTGGTTGAGGCGCAGGTCGAGCCCGGCGTCGCGCCGCCGCAACGCCGCGAACAGCCGCTCGAACCATGGCGCCGGGCCGCTTCCTTCCGTGAACACGGTCCGCAATATCCCTTCACCGAACAATTTGCGCCGCAAGATGGCCGGATCGGGCCCGTCGAGCCTGAACCAGAGCAAGGTCCAGGGATCGGCCGGATCGGCCGCGTGCACGTGCGGCGCCTCGTTGGCCATCCACACCAGCTGGTTGGCGCGCACCTCCAGCCTTTGCCCCAGCGTCTCCACGAAACCCCGGCCCGACAGGCAATAGAGGATGTCCTGGCCGGGATAGACGGGCCGTTCGATGCGGTAATCGGGCGCCGCTGCGACCTTGCCGGCACGCAGCACGCTGAACGCCGTGCGCGTCCACCCGGCGGCCGGCACATAGTGGAAACTCTCGAAAACCGACGTCTTTGCCATGATGCGCGTTTTATACAAAACAAGTGCCTTGCTGTCCATTTTGTTCGTTGCCAGGCGTCGCTATGGTCGCTCTCAAGAGGACGGGATTTCGGCAGGCAGCGGCCGGATCCCCCAAGTTTTGCGGGCTTTCCGGGCGCCTTGCGCCAGCGGCGGCCCCGATGGACCAGGGAGGCAAGACGATGTTGGCGATGACCAAGCAGGAAACCGAGCTCTACGCCCGCGACGGGTACATTATCCGCAGGGGGCTACTGAGCGTCGCGGAAGTGGAGGATTTCCGTAACCACGCCCGCAAGCAGCTCGAGGCCGAGAACAAGAGCGGTGCCGTGATGGCCAAGGGCGACAAGGAGGGCAAGACCACACTTCTGAAGATGTGGACCAAGGCCGAGGACGACAAATACGGTCTTCTGGCCCGCGACGAACGCATGGTCGATCTGGCCGAGGCCGCCGTCGGCAAGCCGATCTATCTCTACAGCCACAAGATGACGATGAAGCAGCCCAATGAGGGCGGCGCCTGGGAATGGCACCAGGATTTCGGCTACTGGTACAATTACGGCTGCCTGGCGCCCGAGATGATGAGCATCTATGTCGCGCTCGACAAGGCGACGCGCGAGAACGGCTGCCTGCAGGTGCTGAAAGGCACGCACAAGCTCGGCCGTCTCAACCACATCAGGGAGAACGACCAGACCAATGTCGAGCAGGAACATCTGGACGCGGCGCTGAAACGCTTCGAGCACATCTATGTCGAGATGGAAGCCGGCGACGCGCTGATCTTCGACGGCAATCTGCTGCACCGCTCCGATGCCAACCGTTCGGACACCTATCGCTGGGGCTACATCTGCTCCTACAACGCCGTCGAGAACGCGCCTTTCAAGAAGGTGCGCGACTACGGAAATTACGACGAGATGCGCAAGGTGCCGGCCGGGTCCTTCCGCAAGGCGTCCTGACGCCACGAACACAGGGTATGGGCGGTCAGCCCACGCCCGGCCACGATCCAGGGAGTCGCAACCGGACTCCCGAAAAATCATGGCCGAACAGGGAGATAGAGCCTGATCCTGAATCAGTTTGGGACCGGCTCTGAAGCAACGGCCCGTGCATGAGCTCGGCTCGGGTCGATGAAACGGAGGAGTGGCCACGCTGGTGAGGACCGGCTGGCCACGCGCAGGGAGGATGCTGTATGGCCGATGCGGTCAGGACCGGCGCGCGCGCGCCAGCCACGGACCGATTCACGATGGCGCGGCTGTTGCGGGCGCGCGAGGCAGGCGTGTTCATCGCGCTGCTCGTGCTGTGCCTGTTCCTGTCCTTCGCCACCGAGGGATTCCTGACATCGCTGAACCTGCTCAATGTCGGGCGCCAGATCTCCCTGCTCGGGATCATGGCGGTCGGCATGACGTTCGTGTTGATCGCCGGCGAGGTCGACCTGTCGGTCGGCTCGACCTACGCGTTCTCAGGCCTCGCCACCGGCATGCTGATCATTGCCGGCTGGACGCTGCTGCCGGCGATCGGCGTCGGCTTGCTCACCGGCGTCGCCATCGGCCTGATCAACGGCGTGCTTTCCACCTATGGCCGCCTGCCCTCGCTGATCGCGACGCTCGGCATGCTCTCCATCGTGCGTGGCGCGGCCCTCATCCTGACCAACGGCCAGCCGGTGACGGTCAACGCCCGCAACGGCGCGTTGCCGGAAGTGCTGCAGACCTTCTCCTTCATCGGCCAGGGCTACCTGTTCACCATCATCCCGATGCAGCTGGTGTTCTTCGTCATCGTCGCCGTTCTGGCCTGGATCGTGCTGTCCTTCTCCAATTTCGGCTTCCGCGTCTATGCCGTCGGCGGCAGCGCCAAGGCCGCGCGTGTCTCCGGCATCTCCGTCAACAAGGTCAAGATATCAGCCTTCATCCTGATGGGCCTGCTCGCCGCCCTCGCCGGAATTCTGGGCCTCGCCTTCCTGCCCTCCAGCCAGGCCGGGCGCACCGGGCTCGGCCTGGAGCTCGATGTCATCGCCGCCACCATCGTCGGCGGCGCCTCGCTGTCGGGCGGCGAAGGCACCATCCTCGGCACCATTCTGGGCGTGCTGATCATCGGCGTCATGCGCAACGGCCTGGTGCTGCTCGGCGTATCGCCCTTCGTGCAGGAACTGATGATCGGCCTGGTCATCATCATCGCGGTCGGCATCGACAAATGGAGCACGCGCCGAACGGGTTAGTCGCAGAAAACAGAAGCAACCAGAACCAAAAAGGGAGGACTATCCATGAACATCAGACACGTCATTCTCGCAGCCGCGCTCGGCCTGCTTCCGCTGTCGGCGCACGCCGAATCCAAGCTCGCCGATTTCACGCTGGCGCCGCGCATCAAGGCCAAGATCGATGCCGGGCAGCCGCTCGACATCTACGTCTCCTACCATGACGTCTCCAACGAATTCGCGCCGTTCATGAAGGCCGGCGTCGAGCGCGCCGCCAAGGAGGACAAGGTCGGCGCCCAGTTCATCGGCCCCGTCGGCGCCGATGCCGACGGCCAGATCTCGGAGATCGAGACGCTGATGGGCAAGATGGACGGGCTGGCGATCTCCTCCGTCTCCACAGACGCGCTGGCGCCAGTGATCGACCGCGTCATCGCCGCCGGCATCCCGGTCGTCACCTTCAACACCGACAATCCGGAGAGCAAGCGCCTGGCCTTCGCCGGCCAGGATCTCGTCCAGTCCGGCCGTGAGGCCGGCAAGCTGATGGCCAAGGTGCTGGGCGGCAAGGGCAAGGTGATGATCACCACCATCGACGCCGCCGCTCAGTGGTCACTCGACCGCGAGAAGGGTGCGCGTGAGGCGCTGAAGGCCGAACCCGGCATCGAGGTGGTCTCGACGCTCAACACCGGCACCGACCCGCAGAAGATCTACGCGGCGATCGAGAACGCCATGCTCGCCAATCCTTCGATATCAGGTGTCTTGTCGCTCGAATGCTGCTCGACGCCGGCCGCCGGCACCTGGGTCGAACGCAACAAGGCCGCGGACAAGGTCAAGGTGGTCGGCTTCGACCTGCTCGACCAGACGGTGCAGTTGGTCCAGGACGGCAATGTCGACGCCACGATCGACCAGGCGCCGGAGAAGCAGGGCTTTGCCGCGGTCGACCTGATCGTGCAGTTCCTCAAGGGCCAGCCGATCAACAATGTCGACACCGGCGTCGGCATCTACACCAAGGAAAACATCGCAGAGGTGGCCAAGAAGTAACAAGCCCGCGTGAAGCGGCTGCCGGCCTTTGCCGGCAGCCGCTCGGTGCCAGCCAGCCAATGACAGAGCAACAGATCCCCATCGTCGAAATCTCCGGCCTGACCAAGCGGTTCCCCGGCGTGCTGGCGCTCGACCGTATTTCCGTCGACTTCCGCGCCGGCGAGGTACATGCCGTCATCGGCGAGAATGGCGCCGGCAAATCGACGCTGATGAACATCCTGGCCGGCGACCTGCAACCGGACGGCGGCGAAATCCGCATCGACGGCAGCCGCGCCACCATTGCCTCGCCGCTGGCCAGCCGCGCCGCCGGCATCACCGTGGTCTACCAGGAACTGGCGCTCTGCCCGACGCTGACCATCGCCGAAAACATCATGATGTCGGACGTGGCCGCGCGCTCGTCGCTGTCCTTCGTGCCGCGCGACCAGATGCGGCGCGAGGCGCGCGCGGCACTGACGCGGCTCGGCATGGGCGCGCTCGACCCCGACACCAGGGTCTCGCGCCTGTCGGTGGCCGAGATGCAGTTGGTCGAGATCGCCGGCGCCATCCGTCAGCGCGCCCGCGTGCTGGTGCTCGACGAACCCAACTCGGCGCTGTCCAAGCGCGAGAGCGAGCGGCTGTTCGAGATCGTCAGGCAATTGCGCGGCGAAGGCGTCACTGTCATCTACGTTTCGCATCATCTCAAGGAAGTGCTCGATCTTGCCGACCGCATCACCGTGATGCGCGACGGCCGCACCATCGAGACCATCGACAGTGACGGCCTGTCGGAGGACCGGCTGATCCGCGCCATGGTCGGCCGCGACCTCGACACGGCGGCGCAATGGTCGCTGCAGCCTGAAGCGCGGTCGGATGACGCGGCAATCGTGCTGTCCGTCGAGAAGCTGACCGCGCCGGGGCTGGACGGGCTGAGCCTTCATGCCCGCGCCGGCGAAATCCTCGGCATTGGCGGCCTGCCGGATTCCGGCAAGGACATGCTGGGTGAGGCGCTGTTCGGCCTGTGCCAGCGCAGCGGCCGCGTCACCATAGACGGCAAGGAATTGCGCGCCGCCGACCCGCAGGCCTCGATCCGCAACGGCATGGCGCTGGTGCCGGCCGACCGACGCGGCGCCGGCGCGCTGCTGTCGATGAGCGTCGCCAACAATGTCGTCTCGGCCTCGCTGCCGCGCTTCTCTATGGCCGGCTTCATGCGGCGCGGTGCCGTGCGCCGCGAGGCCCGCGCGCAGGTCGCCCGGCTTGACGCGCGCATTTCACATCTCGGCCAAAAGCTAGCCACCTTGTCGGGTGGCAACCAGCAAAAAATCATCCTCGGGCGCAGCCTGGTCACCAACCCGCGCGTGCTGGTGCTGCACGAGCCGACACGCGGCGTCGATGTCGGCGCCAAGGCCGAGATCTACGCCATTTTGCGCGGCATCGCCGGCGAAGGCGTGGCGGTGGTGATGATCTCGTCGGAGATTCCCGAATTGATCATGAACGCCGAACGCGTTCTGGTGCTGCGCAATGGCGGCATATCGGGCGAGCTGACCGGAGCCGGCATCAACGAGGAAGCGATCCTGGCGCGTGCCATGGCGTCCTGAACGAGGCATTGATGAGCACACCCAGAATTACCATCGTCGGCAGTTTCGCGGTCGGCCTGACCATGCGGGCGCCAAAACTGCCGATCTTCGGCGAGACGATGCTCGGCACCGATTTCGACATGGGCGCCGGCGGCAAGGGTTCCAACCAGGCGGTGGCCACCGCAAGGCTCGGCGCGCGCTCGGCGCTGGTCGCCATTATCGGCACCGACAAGCTCGCCGGCATTGCCACCGACCTCTATGCCGCCGAGGGCGTCGATGCGAGCCTGGTCACGACGCGAACCGAACGTGCCACCGGCGTCGGCTTCATCATCCTCAACGACAAGGGTGAGAACTTCATCATCCTCGACATGGGTGCCAATGAGCTGATGGATGCCGCGACCGTCGACGCGGCCGAAGAGCGCATTGCGCAAAGCGATGTCGTCATGACCGTGCTTGAAGTGCCGATCGCGGCCGCCGCCCGCGCCATGCAGCTTGGCCGCAAGCATGGCGCCCGCACCATCCTCAATCCCGCACCCGCGCGCCAGCTTCCCGACGCGATCTTCACCAATGTCGATTACCTCACCCCGAACGAGAGCGAATTGCGCATCCTGCTCGGTCTGCCGGCCGACGATCCGCGCTCCTCGCGCGAGCTTGCCGGCGAACTGCGCCGGCGCGGCGTGCGCAACGTGGTGGTGACGCTCGGCCGCAGCGGCGCCCTGATCCTGACTGATGAGCTCGACGTCATGGTGCCAGCCGTGCCCGTCGCCGTGGTCGACACCACCGGCGCCGGCGACGCCTTCAACTCCGGCTTCGCGGTGGCGCTGGCCGAGGGCCGCGACATCGTCGACGCGGTCCGCTTCGGCGTCGTCTGCGGCGGCATCGCCTGCACCCAGCTCGGCGTCATTCCCGGCCTGCCCGAACGCGCTCAGGCCGACGCGCTGTTCGCGGAAGCTCTCAAGACAACATGGCCCCCTAAGACAACATAAAAGGAACAGATATGAACCGGAACCGGCTGCTCAACGCCGAACTGGCGCACGCCATAGCCTCGATGGGCCATGGCGATTTGATGATCGTTTGCGACGCGGGCTTTCCGATCCCGTCGAGTGCCTGGCGCATTGACCTCGCCATCTCGCCCGACGTCCCCGACCTCGAAACCGTGCTGGCGCCGATCGCCGCCAACCTGATCGCCGAGCGCGTCGGCTATGCCGACACGCTGCCGGTGCACAATGCGCCGCTGCTGGCCAAGCTGAAGCAATTGTTCCCCGACGCCGATTTCGAGACCACGACGCACGAGACCATCCTTGGCGAGATGGCGGCCAAGGCCAAGGTCATCGTGCGCACCGGCGCCTTCGACCCGTGGGGCAACATCCTGCTCTATTCCGGCGTCGACGTGCCGGCCTGGTTCTCCAAACCCGGTGTCGTCGCGCCCGACTACTATGCCAAGAAGCTGAAGGGCTGAGATGCCGCGCATCTTCGACTTCGGCGGCCGCGAGGTCGAGCGCAGCGTGACGGTTGCGGATTTGCGCGCGCTGAAGGGCAGCGGACGGCACGCCGCCCAGGTGACGGCCGAAACCGCCGAGGAGGCAGCCGCTGCTGAAGCCGCCGGCATCGAAATGGTCGTCTGTCGCGCCGCCAACGTGCCCCGCGTGCGGGAGGGATCGCGCCGCGTCTTCGTCACCGCCGCGCTCGGCTTTGCCGACGCGGTGACTTCAGACGAGATCCTGCGCACCGCCTTCTCCGCCATTACTTCGGGCGCCGACGCGGTCATCACCGGGCGCGGTCTCGATACCGTGCGCATGCTCGCCAACGAACAGATCCCGGTGATGGGCCATCTCGGTTTTGTGCCGCGCAAATCCACCTGGGTCGGCGGCATCCGGGCGGTCGGCAAGACCGCAGCCGAGGCACTTGAGCTGTGGGACCGTTTTCGCCGGCTGGAAGATGCCGGCGCCTTTGCCGTCGAATGCGAGATCATCGCGGCTGAGGTGATGGCCGAGATCAACCGCCGCACCTCGCTGGTCACCGTGTCGCTCGGCTCGGGCGCGGAGGCCGACGTGATCTTCCTGTTCACCTCGGACATTTGCGGCGAGAGCGTCCGCCTGCCCCGCCATGCGCGCGCCTGGGGCAATCTGGCCGTTCTGCAAAAGGCAGTGAGGGACGCGCGCGTCGAGGCTTTGTCGGGCTTCCGCAACGAGGTCGCGGGCGGCAGCTATCCCGCCAACGCCGAAGTCGCCGGCATTGCGCAGGCAGAGCTTGACGATTTTCGCGAGCGGCTGGAGGCGGAACGGGATTAGACGGTCCCGGGGCGGACCCTCCCCGCCCCAATCTACGACACCAGCGGCATCGGCACCTTCCCGCCGGCGGGCGATGCAGCAGCCATGCGCGCACCTGCGGCTTGAAGTCCGGGCAATCGATGACTTCCACCGGAACGAGATCAAATCTGATGCGTTTTATCTGGTTGGGAGGAAGCCATGAACGATGCGCCGGCAACGCCTATCGGCAGGCCGCTTTCGTCAGGCGAACTGGTCACCGTGATGTCGCATTTCCACCGCGCCGAGATCGCCCGCATGGCCGGTTGGCGCGACCGCCTCGACCGCACGAGCAATTGGGCGATCACCGTTGTCGCCGCCATGCTGTCAGTGTCGCTGTCGACGGCCAGTGCCCATCACGGCGTGCTGCTTTTCGCCATGCTGCTGGTACTCCTTCTGTTATGGATCGAGGCGCGTCGCTACCGGTTCTTCGATGTCTATCGCGCCCGCGTGCGCCAGTTCGAGCGCCACTATTTCGCGCAGATCTTCTCGCCGCAGCCGGACTTCGCTTCTGACTGGCTGCTGATCGTCGGCGAAAGCCTGCGCACGCCGAAGTTCCTGGTCTCGCAAAGGGTGGCGCTGGCGCGGCGTTTGCGCCGCAACTACCTGCATATGATGCTGATTCTGCTCCTCGCCTGGATCCTCAAACTGTCGACGCCGAGCCTGATCGATCAAGCTGTGCCGCCCGGCTTCGTCGGCACATTGCGCGAGGCCGTCAGCGCCGCCGCCCTCGGTCCCATTCCGGGTGCAGTCATTGTCGCCGTGGTTGCGCTCCTCTACGCCGGCCTCCTGGCGGCTGCCTTCCTGACGCCTGGCGACGACGGCGAACTCTCCTTCGGCGACGTCCATGTCTAGAAGAGCCGACTGAAGAAAATCATTGCCAGACAGTGAGATAGAGCCCCAACCTGATTCAGGTCCCGAATCGGCGTTCGCGCATCCGCTTGCAAATCGCCGCCCCGGTGCCATCTCTATCCGAGGCTGCCGGTGCCCGACTCACCGGCCGGAGGTATCAGTGACGCAGCGAAGCGGCAGCGCCGACCTGCCGCTCCATGGCGGGCGGGTTCCGAAATGGCTGGGCGATCGCATGACGCGCCTGGGTGCGCTGCTGTGCGAAGCCATCATCCACCACTATGGCCGCGACGAGTTGCTGCGCCGGCTGGCGCATCCGTTCTGGTTCCAGTCCTTCGGTGCGGTGATGGGCATGGACTGGCATTCCTCCGGCATCACCACCAGCGTCATCGGCGCGCTGAAGCGCGGGCTGACACCGCTGTCGGGCGAACTCGGCATCCATGTCTGCGGCGGGCGCGGCACCCATTCGCGCAAGACGCCGCATGAACTCGAGGCGATCGGCGAGCGTGTCGGCTTCGACGGCAAGGCTCTGGCCACGGCCAGCCGGCTGGTCGCCAAGGTCGACAGCGCCGCCGTGCAGGACGGCTTCGATCTCTATCTGCACGGCTTCATCGTCACCGATGACAGCCATTGGGTGGTCGTCCAGCAAGGCATGAACGGCGACAGCAAGCTGGCGCGTCGCTACCACTGGCTCTCTGAAGGCCTGAAAAGCTTCGTCGACGAGCCGCATGCGGCCATCGAGGGCGAGCGGCAGGGCGAGATCGTCAATCTCACCGATCACCGCGCCGAGGCCTCGCGCAGCGGCCAGCTGGACCTGTTGCGCCAACTCGGTCCCGACAGCATCGTGCGCGAGTTTGCCGCCATCGAACCATCGGCAAAGCCGCAATCCGCCCAGCCGATGCTGCCCAATCTGGTCATGCCGGCCCACCATGATGTGCGCGAAAGCGATATCGTCATGCGCCGCCTGCACGGCAACATTTCCGCGGCGATCGAAAGCGGCCCGGCGGATTTTCCCGAACTGCTGCTGGTGCCGGGCGTCGGCGCCCGCACCGTGCGAGCGCTGGCGATGGTGGCCGAGGTCGTGCATGGCGCGCCGTGCCGCTTCTCCGATCCGGCGCGGTTTTCGCTGGCGCATGGCGGCAAGGACCGGCATCCCTCTCCGGTGCCGCTGAAAGTCTATGACGAGACCATCGCGGTGATGAAGTCCGCGGTGCGCAAGGCAAAGCTCGGCAATGAGGAGGAACTCGGCGCCCTGCAGCGGCTGGACGGCCAGGCGCGGCGGCTGGAGCGCTACGTCACCGGGCCGAGCCTGAAGGAGATCGTCGCCGGCGAATTCGACCAGTCGCACCAGCTCGGCGGCCGCAGCGTCTTCGGCTGGGAGCCGCCTCCCGCCGACGCCCCGGCGCCGTCCCAGGACTCTGTCCGCGAAAGTTTTGCCGGCAGCCAAGGCCATAGGCGGCAAGCGACATTAGTGGATGGTCGCCGGTCCTAGATGCCGAAAAACTGCTTGCCGATCATGTAGCCCAGCGCCGCTGCGACCAGCGGGAACAGAGCCGGTGCGGCCTTGCCGAACAAGGAGACTTTGGCATCCTTTGGCGGCATGTAACGTGCGTTGCCGAGATTCTTGGTCATGGCGTACCCCCGAGGTCGACCTCTTCATTAGCCAATACTGATTAACAGCATGGCCGCATTAACGGTTTGCAAAAAAAATAGGTCGAATTGCCGGCTATCGCCTGCCTGTCCCCGACCTAATGCTCGGCAACCATAGGAAAATCGGCGCTCGGCGGGAACCGAATGGATCGTCCCGTGTTGTGGCGCTCGGGGGCATGATGTTCGAGATTTCATCAAACACCGGCAACAGCTCAGCTCGCTTGTGGCTGAACAGGCCATGCGGCTGGTCGTCCGGAGACTCTGACACGTTAGCCAATCCCCCTTCGAAACAACGCCGACGGATCCATGAGACGCCATGCCAGACTCCAGCACAATCGTAGTCGATCGTAGGCATGCTTTCCTCGCCGGCGGCGGCCGGCTTGGCTGCCTGATCGCAGCCTTCGACTGGGCGTCGACCTCGATCGGGCCGATAGAAGGCTGGCCGCAAAGCCTGAAGACGGCGGTGTCGCTCATCCTGCGCTCGAACGTGCCGATCGTCATGCTGTGGGGCGAGGACGGCGTCATGATCTACAATGACGGCTATTCGGAATTCGCCGGCGGCCGCCACCCCCGACTTCTCGGTTCCAAGGTGCGCGAAGGTTGGCCCGAAGTGGCCGATTTCAACGACAACATCATGAAGGTGTGCCTGGCCGGCGGCACGCTTGCCTATCGCGAGCAGGTGTTGACGCTCAATCGCACGGGAAAACCCGAGCAGGTATGGCTCGATCTCGATTATTCCCCGGTGCTCGACGAAAGCGGCGAGCCGGCTGGCGTCATCGCCATCGTCATCGAAACGACCGCGAAGGTCGCGGCCGAGCGCTGGCGGTCGAGCGAGCGCGACCGGCAGCGCCAGATGTTTGAACAGGCGCCTGGTTTCATGGCCATGCTGTCCGGCCCACAGCATGTCGTCGACCTGACAAACGCCGCCTACATGCAACTTGTCGGCCACCGTGACATCATCGGCATGCCGATCCGGCAGGCCCTGCCCGAGGTCGAGGGACAAGGGTTTTTCGAGCTGCTAGACCAGGTTTTCACCTCCGGCGAAGCCTTCATCGGCTACGCGCTGAAGGCCGAATTGCAGCGCACACCTGGAGCCGCGACCGAAGAGCGCTTCATCGATCTCGTCTATCAACCGGTGCGCAACCCCTCGGGCGACGTCTTCGGCATCTTCGTGCAAGGTGTTGACGTCACCGACCGGCTGATTGCCGAACAGGCGCTGCGCCAGAGCGAGATGCAGTTTCGTACCTTCGCCGAGGCGATGCCCAACCATGTCTGGACCGCCGCGCCAGACGGCTCGCTCGACTGGTTCAACCCGCGCGTCTACGACTATTCGGGTGCCAGGCCGGGTGAACTCGACGGCCAGGCCTGGGCCGCGATCGTGCATCCCGACGATGTCGGCCCGGCAGCGGAGAAATGGCGGCAGGCGCTGTCGGCCGGCCTGTTCTACGAGACCGAGTTCCGGCTGCGACGGCAGGACGGCGCCTATCGCTGGTTCATCGCACGCGCCGTACCGATCCGCGACAGCGACGGCGCCATCCTGCGCTGGATCGGCACCAACACCGATATCGATGACCAGAAGCAGGCGACGCAGGCCCTGCTGCAGAGCGAGCGCCGCTTGCAGCTGTCGCAAAATGCGGCAGGCATCGCCGCGCTGGAGCTCGATATCGCCAGCGGGACCGTGGTCGGCTCCGAGGGCTTCTGGGATCTCTGGGGTCTCTCCGCGCGCGAGAGCGTGCATATCAGCGTTCTGGAAAACATCGTCATTCCCGAGGACAAGGACGTCCGCTCCAACCCCGAGACGCGCAGGCAGGGCACCGCGGCGCCTGCCGTCGAATACCGGATTCGCCGGCCCGACAATGGCGAGCTGCGCTGGCTGTCGCGCCATATCGACTTCGTCCATGACGAGACCGGCAAGCCGATCAAGATGTTCGGGGTCATGCAGGACGTCACCGACCGGCGCGAAGCGCAGGCGCGGCAGGAACTCCTGACCCACGAACTGGAGCACCGCATCAAGAATATCCTGGCCATGGTCGCGGCCATCGCCTCGCAGACCTTGCGCAACACCGACATCGCGACCGCCAGCGCCACCTTCAACGAAAGGCTGCGGGCACTGGCAAACGCCCATGACATTCTCAACAAGACGCGCTGGACCAGCGCCTCCATCCGCGAGGTGGTCGACAACACCATTGCCGCCTTCCCGGTCAATCAGATCTCGGTTTCGGGACCGGCGCTGCCGATCAATCCGAAGATGGCGCTGACGCTCGCTCTCGCCGTCAACGAGCTCGCCACAAACGCGCTGAAATATGGCGCGCTGTCGGTATCGGACGGCAAGGTATCGATCGAATGGTCGCTGCAGCAGCCGTACGAGACTTCAGGCGAACCGCGCCTGATCTGGCGCTGGCGCGAAAGTGGCGGTCCGCCGGTGACGCCGCCCAGCCGGCGCGGCTTCGGCCGCTTCCTGGTCGAGCGTGTGCTTGGCACGGATTTCGGCGGTTCCGTGCAGATCGACTACCATCTCGACGGGGTCGAATGTGTCCTGAATGCACCGGCACCCCAGTTGCCGACAGCGCCCTACTGACTAGATAGAGCGTATCATGACAGTTCCGTCCCCTGCCACCATCCTCATCGTCGAAGACGAAGCGTTCCTGCTGTTTGCCATCGCCGACGAATTGCGGGAGGCCGGGTTCGACGTACTGGAAGCCACCAACGCCGATCAGGCGATCCGGATTTTGGAGACACGGCAGGATATCGCCATCCTGTTCACCGACATCGACATGCCGGGATCGATGGACGGCCTGCGCCTGTCGGCCGCCGTGCGCGACCGCTGGCCGCCGGTCAAGATCATCGTCACCTCCGGCAAGCGCCGGCCGACCCAGGATGCGATGCCGAGCGGCGGCGTCTTCCTACCCAAGCCCTATGCCCCGGAGACGGTCGCCGCGACCATCCACGGATTGCTCGCATAGGCTGACGCCTTCGGTACAGGATCGTTATGAACAAGAGGATAGAGCGGGATTCCGATTCAGCGAATGAACACCGGCACCTATCCGCCGAGATGGGGGCGATGCAGGTCGTCCGGGTTGGTTGAGCAACTTCTGCACTCGGGCCGTGCGAAGGCATCGGCCCGGAACTTCTGATGAACTGTACGTTCCCGCTTCAATGCGGCCGCCAGCCGGTCAGGCCGCAGTCACGCACTTTAAGAAAATCAGAGAGCCTTTGTCGGATTGACCGAGCCTCGTTCGTCCTTGGAGTATCGAATGGCAATCATGAAAGGATACAGGATATGCCCGGCACCGTACGTTTGCATCGCGTTCTGACAACCAGCCCGGAGAAGGTCTATCGCGCCTTCGTTGAAGCGGACGCACTGGCCAAGTGGCTTCCGCCGAACGGCTTCACCTGCACGGTCCATCACCTCGAGGCAAAGGTCGGCGGCACGTTCAAGATGTCCTTCCGCAATTTCACCACCGGCGACAGCCATTCCTTCGGCGGTGAGTATCTCGAACTCGTTCCGGCCGAGCGCCTGCTCTACACCGACAGGTTCGACGATCCCAATCTGCCCGGCGAAATCCGGGTGACCGTAATCTTGAAAAAAGTATCGGTCGGCACCGAAATCGACATCACCCAGGCCGGCATTCCGGACGTCATTCCGGTCGAGGCCTGCTATCTCGGCTGGCAGGAGTCGCTCAGAAACCTGGCAAGGCTCGTCGAACCCGAGATCAATCAATAAGCAGGGCGGTGGAAGCTGCCGCTGGAAGGACCGGCCGTCGATTTGACGTCGACGCCAAGGCAGGCTCGCCGCTCGTTCTTGTCTCTTCAGCGCAGGTCGGAGCGCATCCGCGCACCCCTTCCCAGCCGTTGGCGCAGTAGGAGGCTGCCGCGTTTCTGGCCCCCTGACACCTGAAACTTGGACTGTGGCGGGGGCCGCCATTTATCGCTAGCAATTCATCATCGCGTTTGGACACGCCCGGCGCGTGTCATGAAGAATGCAGCGGAGGCTAAAAGCGTGACCCTGACCAATCGAGATATTGTCGAGTTGACCGCGTGGCGGCGCCAGTTGCACCAGAACCCGGAAATCTCGAACGAAGAGGAGAAGACGGCAAAAGAGGTCGTCGATTTCCTCGCCGATACAGGACCGGACAAGGTGCTGACCGGATTGGGCGGGCACGGCGTGGCGGCGATATACGACAGCGGCAGAGCGGGGCCGACCGTGCTGTTCCGTTCGGAACTCGATGCCTTGCCGATCGAAGAGCTTTCAGGCGTGCCGCATTCCTCGCGCGTGCCCGGCAAGTCGCATATGTGCGGCCATGACGGACACACGGCGATCCTGGCATCACTCGGCCGCCAGTTGGGGCGCGAGAGGCCTGCAAGCGGCCGCGTCGTGCTGATGTTCCAGCCGGCGGAAGAAACCGGCAATGGCGCGGCCGGCGTCGTCGCCGATCCCCGCTTCGGCGAGATCGCGCCGGATTTCGCCTTCTCGCTGCACAATCTGCCCGGCGTACCCTTGGGCGAGGTGCGGGTCAAAACCGGCGTGGTCAACTGCGCTTCACGCGGCATGCGCATCGTGCTGGAGGGCAAGACCGCGCATTCATCCATGCCCGAGACCGGCACCTCGCCGATGCTGGCAATCAGTGAGCTGATGCCGGCGCTGCCGGCACTCGGCAGCGGAACATTCGCCGATGATGACTTCTCCATGGTGACCGTCACCCATGCCGCGATGGGCGAAGCCGTGTTCGGCATCGCGCCTGCTTACGCCGAGGTTTGGGCGACGCTGCGCACCCGCCGCGACGAGCGCATGGCAAACCTGTGCGCCACCGCTGAAGCGCTGGTCGCCAAGATCGCCGGCAAGCACGGCCTTTCCGCCCGCTGGGACTATCACGAGATCTTCGTCGCCAGCGTCAACGCGCCGGATGCGGTGGCGCATCTGCAACGGGCGCTCCAGGAAGAGGGCGTCGTGCACGGCGAAGAAGCCCTGCCGATGCGCGCCTCGGAGGACTTCGGCCTGTTCGGCCACAGCGCTTCGTCGGCGATGTTCTTCCTCGGTGCAGGCGAGCGGCACCCTGCGTTGCACAATCCAGACTATGACTTTCCTGACGACCTGATCCCGATCGGCTCAAAAATCTTCATGCGCACGGCACGCAATCTTCTGGGCTGACGTCTGCCAGATCACCTCTGGCGCGGAAAACGGCATTCCGCCGAGCGCGCTGACGCGAAGCGGTCAGCCGCGCCTGTCGGCTTGCTTGCGCCACGGTGGAGAAAAGCGGTTGGCGACCTATTTCGGAAGGGCTTGGCTGGGACAGACGGAAATCAGGCTTCAGATCGAAAGGAACACGCAATGCCAAAGACGCCGAAGAACACGATTTGCCTCTGGTTCGAAAAGGACGCCGAGGCCGCGGCTCGCTTCTATGCGGAAACCTTTCCAGACACCAGGATGGGCGCCGTTCACCGTGCGCCGAGCGATTTTCCGTCCGGCAAGAAGGGTGACGTGTTGACGGTCGAATTCACCGTTGCCGGCATTCCCTGTATCGGATTGAACGGCGGCTCCGCGTTCAAGCAAAGCGAAGCCTTCTCGTTCCAGATCGCCACGGACGATCAACAGGAAACCGACCGCTACTGGAATGCCATTGTCGGCAATGGCGGCCAGGAAAGCGCGTGCGGCTGGTGCAAGGACAAATGGGGCGTGTCCTGGCAAATCACGCCACGCACGCTGACCGAGGCGATAGCGGCAGGTGGCGACGAAGCCAGGCGCGCCTTTGATGCGATGATGGACATGAAGAAGATCGACGTCGCGGTGATCGACGCGGCGCGGCGCGGCTGACGCTCGACAGGCAAGGGTCGAAGCCGGCCAGTGCAGATATCGCGGTCGGCATGGTCGAGTTTATGTTGCATGCTGCCCAGACGGCTACTGATCTCAAGGCGCGTGATCTCTTTAGATCACGCGCCTGCTCGCGATAGGACAGGTGAATGGCATCTAAAATCAAAAAACTGCTGGGTTTCTGGTTCGCCGTTGTCTGCGCTGCCGCGATAGATGCCGGACTTACGACCGCGATCTCGGCCGCGCCAGTGGACGCGAAGACGATTGCCGATCACTTCTCATCGATAAAGTCGATGTCCGGGGACTTCGTCCAGTCGGGCCCAAAAGCGGAAAAGACCAGCGGCAGGTTTTTTCTCCAACGCCCGGGCAGGATCAGGTTCAACTATGCAGGCCAGTCAGGTATCAGCGTCATTGCAGATGGCAAATCCTTGGTGGTTTACAACAAGAAGCTGAAGACATCGCGGCTTTATGCCCTCTCGAAGACGCCGCTCAAGCTGCTGCTCGACAACAAGGTCGACTTCTCTGGCCGTCGCCTCAAAAGCATCAGAGACGATGGCGCTCAAATTATCATTAAGCTGGCTGACAAGTCGGCCTTCGGCAATTCGAACATTACTATGGTGTTTGACAGGAAATCGCTCGATTTACGCAAATGGAGCCTTACCGACGAAAGGGGCCTCACCACGACGGTCACGATATTCAATGTGAAGCAGGGCGATCGCGCTCCAGCGGGTACCTTCACTATCGATTATGCGGCAAACCGTGAATTCAACACCACAACGAAATAGCGAGCGGATCGCCCCCACGGGGTAAGCCGCAGCCATAGGCCCAGGGAAGTGGCGGATTGTCTCTCGAAGCCGGGGGCAAAACGACAGTGCCGGATTGGATCACGCCGAGCCGGAGGTCATCCGGTCAAAGCCTGGGAGGTATCGTCACCATCGCCTCGATAGCGTTGAAGGCACGACCGGATCGCGCCGCGCGCCACGGCGGTGCCCGCCATCGCCGGAACCAATCCGATCAGCAGCGGTTTACTCAATGAAGGGACCGGAACTCCAAAAAGGACTCTGGACAGATGATTGAAATTCATAGCATCGAAACGGCCAACGCCAGACTGCGCATAAGAACAGCTGAGAACTCTCTTAAGCGCGCGAATGCCTTGCTGGATGAGGAAGGTGGCGTCGCCCTTAATCTCGCATTGTGCGGACGGATAAGGGCTGCGCAAAGGCGCCTCATCGAGGCCAGGGCACGCCTGACGACGATCGATCCCACCAGGACGAATTGATCCACGACGATCGTGATCTCCGACCTACCGCGAGAACGGCGGGGTCTATGAGACCTTCTGAAGCGCCCGACGTGTCGCGGTCGGCGGACGGCGTCGGCACGACCTGCCAGATCGATGGCGGTTCTAGATATCGAGAGCGACCGTCATGCCGCGGACTTCGGCCATTTCCAGCAAAAGGTCCTGCAGTCTTTCATCCAGCGCGACACCAGTCAGCGCCAGGAGTTCGGTGATGCTCTCTCTCATCGATATGACGGCGGTGCCTGTCTTCTCGGCGAGCAGCCGTCCGATGGCCGCTCGGATCAGGTCGTCCTGATCAGACATTGTTTACCTCCCAACACTCTGCAACCTCCCCTTGCCCCCATGCCTGACCGCCGCTTTCGACGACAGGGCGTGATTTCCCTTGCGGTATGATTTTCTGATCCGATGGCGGCTGGCTTTGTTCATGCCAGCAGGTCATCTGAAAGCGAGCGATCGTCTTCATTGGCCCGCCAGCCGTTCAACGCCGCCAAGGATGGCAGCAGCGAAAAATTGCCGGGCTGAACCGTTTCAATCGCTGCAAGCAGCACCAGCGGCACTTCGTGCCGGTAAAGCCCGATGCACGCGTGGCCCTCGACCGTTGCCGGCAATTCCGTGAACGTATCGAAAATCGAGAATGTGCCTGTTGGCTCTTCCAGGATTTCGAAACGCTCCATCCCCAAACCTCCCCCTTGCACAAAAAGCAGCGACCAACGCGGATGCCCTCCAAGAGGTTCCCTTCGAACGGCATTTTTTTCGCGTCTTGGTTGTAGCGCATATCAGTTGGCCAGTCATGCCTTAGGAGACCGCACAGTAAAAATCGCTGCGCACAATTTTAAATCTTGACGCGTGTCAATTTTTTCTAAAACATGCGGAAACGCTGGCATGGCATCGGCCAGCGCTCTGGGAGGAGCAATGCCTGACATCAAAAAGCGCCCGAACCGGGGCTGCGACCCGCACACCACAGGGCGGGCAGCAACCTGTTGGCGGATCGTCGCGCCAGGCGCCGGTGTCGCTTGCGCACCGTCGGACATTGCAGTCGCCCGACAGCGACATTGATGCAGCACATAAAACAATCAGGAGGAGGAAAAACCATGCGCGTGTACAATTGCCTGAAACTCGGCACCAGCCTGCTTGGCGCAGGCATGCTTGCAACCATCGTCTCAGCGCCCGCCCACGCCGAGGATGCGGCGAAAGTCGCGGCCATCGTCAAAGGCCTAGACAACCCGTTCTTCCAGACCATGCAGAAGGGCATCGAGGAGCAGGCCAAGGCCAACGGCGTCAATGTCAGCGTCCAGGCCGCCGCCAATATGGGTGATGCCACCGGCCAGGCCGACCGCCTGACGGCCATGGCCATGCAGGATTTCGATTGCTATCTGGTCAACCCGATCAGCGTCTCCAATCTCGTCCAGGCGCTGGTGCCGGTCGCTCAGAAGAAGAAGCCGATCGTCAACATCGACTCGACCATCGATCCCGAGCAGGCCAAGACCGCCGGCTTTGCCGTCTCGACCTATATCGGCACCGACAATGTCGCCGCCGGCGCGCTGGCCGGCGAAGAGATGCTGAAGCTGGTGCCGAAGGGTTCCAAGGTCGCGCTGGTCGCCGGCATCGTCGGCGATGTCGGCTCCAACGCCCGCATCAAGGGCTTCAAGCAGGCCGTCGAAGGCAAGCTCGAGGTCGTGGTGATGGTCAGCGCCGACTGGGATCGCGAGAAGGCGTTGACCGCCGCCACCGATATCCTTGCCGCCCATCCGGACCTCGCCGGCTTCTTCGCCGCCAACGACATCATGGCACTCGGCGTCGAGCGTGCCGTGCAGACCTCTGGCAAGGACGTCAAGGTGATCGGCCTTGACGGCATCGTCGACGCGCTGAAGTCGATTGCATCAGGCGAACTCACCGCTACCGTCGCGCAATACCCCTATGTCGTCGGCGCCATGGGCGTCGAAGCCTGTGCTATCGCCGCCAAGGGCAAGGAACTGCCCGCCAACGTGCCGGCGCCTGTGCTGTTGATCAACAAGGACAATGCCGAAGCCTCGCTGAAGAACTTTCCGCGTCCCGGCGGCGACTATCCAGATCCCTTCCGCGAGATGCTGAAGTGAGCACACCTGCAGACAACGCGCCCGCCGCCCATTCGGCGGGTGCGGAGGAGAGCCGTCCCTCCCTGGCGGCTCTCCTCCTCGATCCCTCCTTCTGGGCCGACTGGGCATCCGTCGTCGGCCTGGTCGGCCTCGTCATCGTCTTCGGCATCGCCCAGCCGGTGTTTCTCAGCGTCGCCAATCTGCAGGCGCTGCTGCTGGCGGCGGCGATCCTGGTCGTGCTGTCGATCGGCCAGACCTTCGTCGTCGCGACCTCAGGCATCGACCTGTCGCTGGCGGCAGCCGTCATGCTCGGCGCCATCATCCTCGGCCTCGTCAATGCCGCCGGCTACGGCATCTTCATCGCCTGCGTGCTCGCGGTTCTCGCCACCAGCGCCGTCGGCTTCCTCAACGGCCTGATCATCACCGCAGGCAAGATCCCAGACTTCGTGGTGACGCTCGGCACGCTGTCGGGCATCACCGGCCTTGGCCTGATCCTGTCGGGCGGTGAACCGACCATGGTGGGCTCGACGTTCCTGCTCAGGCTCGCCTCCGGCTCGTTCGGACCGTTCGGCTACCCCGTCTGGGTGGCGATCGCAGCCGTCATCGTTGCGCATATCGCGCTCTACCACACGCGCTTCGGGGTGCATCTGCTGGCGACCGGCGGCCAGGCCGAAAGTGCCGGCGCGCTCGGCATCCGCACCGACCGGGTCAAGATCGCCGCCTACACCATTTCCGGTCTCTGCGCCGGCATCGCGGCAATCCTCCTGGTCGCCCGCATCGGCTCGGCCGAACCGCAGATCAACACCAGCCTGCTGCTCAATTCGGTGGCGGCGGTGGTGCTGGGCGGCGTCAGCCTGTTCGGCGGCCGCGCCAGCATTCTGGGACCCGCCATCGGCGCGCTGATGCTCACGGCACTCGTCAACGGCCTGACCTTGCTCAACGTGTCGGCCTTCTACCAACCGCTTGCCGTGGGCGCCATCGTGGTGCTGGCGGCGCTGATCATGCGGTATCAGAAATGAGCGCTCCCCATCACATCCCCGCCACCGAGGCGATCATCGCCTGCGAAGGGCTGAGCAAGCATTTCGGCGGCATCCGCGCCTTCACCGACGTCGCCTTCCAGGCCCGCCGCGGCGAGGTCACCGCCGTCATCGGCGACAACGGCGCCGGGAAGTCGACGCTGATCCGCAGCCTGGTCGGCGTGCATCAGCCCGACGCAGGCAATCTGTTCTTCGACGGCCGCGCACGGCCCTTCGCCAATCCCGACGAGGCGCGCAAGGCCGGCATCGAGACCGTGCACCAGAACCTGGCGCTGATCGACGAACTGACGGTGGCGCAGAACCTGTTCCTCAACCGCGAGATCGTGCGCCGCATCGGCCCCTTCGCTTTCCTCGACCGCAAGGCGATGAAACGCGAGGCCCGTTCCATGCTGTCGCGGCTGTCGATCAACGTGCCGTCAATCAACCAGCGTGTGCGGCGCCTGTCGGGCGGCCAGCGGCAGGCGATCTCGATCTGCCGCGCCGTCGGCTCCGGCGCCAAGCTGGTGGTGATGGACGAACCGACAGCGGCGCTCGGCGTGCAGGAAACGGCAAATGTCGAGGCGCTGATCCGGCGTCTGCGCGAGCAGTCGGTCAGCGTCATCCTGGTCAGCCACAATTTCGATCAGGTCCGCCGCCTGTCCGACCAGATCTGGGTGATGCGGGCCGGAAAGATGGCGGCAACCGTGCGTGCCTCGGAAACATCAGGCAACGAGCTTGTCGCGCTGGTTACCGGCGCGGCCTGATCGGTCAATCAACAGCTGGCCGTCCTGGCCAGCCCCAGACTTGAAATCAAAGGGAGTTTGCGAATGGCACCAATTCGCGTCGGACTTGTCGGTCTTGGAGAGGTCGCGCAGTCGATCCATCTGCCGGTTCTGGGCGACCAGCGCGACCGCTGGGTGATCGCGGGCGTGTATGACGTGTCGCCGAGCCTGGTGGCGCTGTGCACGTCGCAACATCCGACGGCTAAGGCCTTCGAGACGGCCGAGGCGCTGATCAATTCGCCCGACATCGACGCGGTGTTCGTGCTGTCGTCCGATGACACCCACAGCCGCTTCGTGCGCGCGGCGATAGCTGCCAACAAACACATCCTGCTGGAAAAGCCCGCCTGCCTGACGGTGCGCGAGATCGACGACCTGCTGGCGCTGATGCCGGGCTACGACAAGACGCTGTTCGTCGGCTACATGCGCCGCTACGCGCCGGCCTATCTGGCGGCCAGGGACGAGCTGCCGGCATACGCCGACATCACCCATGTCCGCATCTTCGACCTGATCTCGGAAGGCCGGCATTTCCTCAAGAAGAGCCAGAACGTGCTTTATCCCAGGGATATCGACCCTGCCCTGCTGGCGCGTGGCGCGAGCGAACGCGACGCGCTGATCCGCGAGGTGGTCGGCGCCGACGCACCGGCCGACCTGGTGCGCGCCTATCGCGGGCTGACGGCGCTGTCCTCGCACCACATTTCGGCGATGCGGGGGCTGATCGGCGAGCCGGCGCGCGTGCTGGCCGCGCACCGCACCAATGGCGGCGCCAACACCAGCATCACCTTCGACTATGGCCATTTCGCTTGCCTGTATGACGCCGTTGTCGACGATCTCGGCCTGTTCGACGCCATGATCGAGGTGCGCTCCAACACCAGGCGCGTGCGCATCATATACGACACGCCCTACATCCGCAGCCTGCCGACGCGGCTGGAAGTCACCGATGCCGGCCCGCTCGGCCCGGTGACGAAAACCTTCGGCCCACTCTACGGCGATGCCTTCTCCAACGAACTGGAAATCTTCCACCGCCACATCACCGAAGGAACGAAGCCCCTGACCGACCTTGCCGATTCCCGTCGCGACCTGGCGCTGATGGCCGAAATCATCGACCGGATGAAGGAGAGCGACCGGCGCTGAGGCGAAGCCTACTGCCCTACTGCCCTACTTCCCGCAGTGATGATCGTTGATCTTGTTCAACGCATTCGCGTCCGGTCCGACCCGATGGTAGGAGCACGCGCCGGCCGCCGTCGTGACCAACTGCTGATCGTAGTAGCGCGGTCCGCCGAACAGGACGTCGATGAGATCGCCATCGGCGGGAACGTAGCGTTCGGATTGGACCCGGCGGTCGTGATGCCGGTCGCCAGCGAAGGCCGGGGCGCACAAGCTTGAGCCCATTGCCAGAGCGAGAGCTAGGATCGCAACGCATTTCGTGGTCATCGGCAACACCCTCCTGGCCATTCCGGAATTATACCATACATCCAAAATCGCCAGCCGGACAAAAGTTCCAACGAAGACCGCGATAGGCTCTTGCCGAAGCCTGCGGGCTTGCTCATCCATGGTGCGTGGAAACGACAGCCTGGAACCAGTGATGAACGATGCCGGCCTTCATCTCGTCGAAGCGACGATCGACCAACTGCGCCGCGCGCTCGACGATGGCACCGTCACCAGCGTCGAACTGGTCGGGGCCTATCTCAGGCGCATCGCGCATTTCGACCGCCACGGCATCGCCCTCAACGCCGTCCCGGTGCTCAATCCAGCGATGTTCGAGGAGGCCGCCGCTTCCGACCAGCGGCGGCGCAACGGCACGGTGCTCGGGCCGCTCGATGGCATCCCCTACACCGCCAAGGACAGCTACAAGGTGTCAGGCCTGACGGTGGCCGCCGGCTCGCCGGCCGTCGAACATCTCATTGCCAATGAGGACGCCTTCACCATCGCCCGGCTGCGCGCCGGCGGCGCGGTGCTGGTCGGCCTCACCAACATGCCGCCAATGGCCAATGGCGGCATGCAGCGCGGCGTCTATGGCCGCGCCGAAAGCCCCTACAATGCCGATTACCTGACCGCCGCCTTCGCGTCCGGCTCGTCCAACGGCTCCGGTACGGCGACGGCAGCCAGCTTCTGCGCCTTCGGGCTCGGCGAGGAAACCTGGTCTTCCGGCCGGGCCCCGGCCACCAACAACGCGCTGGTCGCTTATACGCCGTCGCGCGGCGTCATTTCGGTACGCGGCAACTGGCCACTGGTGCCGACCATGGATGTCGTGGTGCCGCACGCGCGGACCATGCCCGACATGTTGGAGTTGCTCGACGTGATCGTCGCCGACGATCCCGAGACGCGAGGCGATTTCTGGCGCGCGCAGCCCTGGGTAGAGCTGCCGAAAAGCGCCGACGTGCGGCCGCCGCGCTACGCTGACCTGACACTTGCCGGCTCGCTGAAAGGCAAGCGGCTCGGCGTGCCCAGAATGTATATCGGCCGCGACAGCGAGGCCGATGCGCAGATCGAAACCCGCGCCTCGGTGCTCACCTTGTGGAAGCAGGCAGCGGCCGATCTCACCCGGCTTGGCGCCGAGGTGGTCGAGGTCGATTTTCCCGTCGTCTCCAACTACGAACGCGACCGCCCCGGCGCACGCAGCATGGTCGAGCGTGGGCTGGTGCCGGAAGATTTCGCCGAGCGCGAGCTCTGGGATCTCTGCATCTGGGGCTGGGACGATTTCCTGCGCGCCAATGCCGACCCGGCTTTGCCCGATCTCGTCTCGGTCGACGGCCCAAAAATCTTCCCGCAGCCGCCGGGCACGCTGCCCGATCGCTATGAGGGCGGCTTCGACCTGAGAGAGTATGTCGAACGCGCGCGATCAGGCCTCACGCCTGTGCTGGATATTCCAACGCTTGCGGACGGCCTCAAGGGACTGGAAACGACGAGGCGGATCGATTTCGAGGACTGGCTGGACGCGCAAGGCATCGACGCCGTGGTGCTGCCCGCCGCCGCCGATGTCGGCCCGGCCGATGCCGACATCAACGAGGCATCCGCCGCGCTTGCCTGGCGCAACGGCACCTGGGTCGCCAACGGCAATCTGGTCTGGCGTCATTTCGGCATCCCGACCGTCACCGTGCCGATGGGCACCATGGCCGACATCGGCATGCCGGTCGGCCTGACCTTCGCCGGCAAGGCCTATGACGACGAAAGGCTGCTGTGCATGGCCGGCGACTACGAACGCTCCACCCACCGCCGCACCCGCCCGCCGCGCACGCCCGAACTGCCCGGCGATGTCTTTTCCTGCCGCCCCGACGCCGGGAACAGCAAGGCGCCTCCGCTTGCAATAGTGCTTGCCGCCGAGACCCGGCCTTCCGGCGATCAGGACGAGATCGTCATCACGCTCGACCTGCCTGGTGAGGGAGCCGAGACGGCCAGCATCCAGGTGCATGTCAACGGAGAGGCCGTCGCGCTGCAGCGAAGCGGCGCGCGCTTCAGCGGTCGCACGCTCGTCCCGGCCGCAGAGCATCAGCGGCTCCACAGTGTCTGGCGCGGTCCGTATGGCTCGATCGCGACGGCGGTAGTGCGGCTGGAGGATGGGCGCACCGCAGGTACTTATGCGGTCACTGGCGGCATCGGGTGAGCGGAGCGGGAAGAGTCCAGCAACAAACGTCGAGTTCCTTCGCGCCCCCCTCTGTCCTGCCGGACATCTCCCCCACAGGTGGGGAGATTGGCAGCTTCGGCGTCGGCTCTCTTCTGCAATGTTGAAAATTGGCGAAAGCCGTGGTGACAGCCAATCTCCCCCCTCGTGGGGGAGATGTCCGGTAGGACAGAGGGGGGCGCCGTAGAGCGCCATCTTGCCTTTCCTGCGCCCTTGAGACTCAGCGGCTCTCGGCAAAAGCAATATCCCGGCGAATGGCGTCCCGCTTGTCCTGCGACAGGCCGGCAAGCAGGCCTTCGTCGAGATAGCCTGCCCGAATGAGACCCGCGAAGACGTACAGAAGCTGGGAGTAGCGGTAGTCGAACGTCCGGTCGATCTCCCGCCGCCGTTCACGCAAATAGTCTTCGACCTCCCACATCTCGCCGGGGAGCGTCGCGGCGTTGGCCTTGCTTTTGAATTCGGCCATCGTCCTTGCGAGCGCCACCTCAAGTGCCGCGTCGAAGGCGTGGCGTGCGATCTTCTTTTCGGATGCGGACCAGCTTTCCCTGGAATCCATGATTTTCTCCGTCCTTGGATTACCCCATCGTCAAAACGTCGCCAGACGACCCCTCTCAATCCGTGCGAATCCACACGCCCTTTGTGTTGAGATATTCGTCGAGATGCTCGGCCCCGCCCTCACGTCCGTAGCCGCTCATCTTGTAGCCGCCAAAAGGCACCGCCGGGTCGATGGCGTGGTAGGTGTTGACCCAGACCGAGCCGGCGCGCAGGCGGTTGGCCAGCTGGTGCGCCTTGCCGAGATCTCGGGTGAACACGCCGGCGCCCAGCCCATAGGGCGTGTCGTTGCCGCGCCGCACCACTTCGTCCAGCGTGTCGAAGGGCAGCGCCGAGATGACCGGGCCGAAGATTTCCTCCCGGGCGATGCGCATGTCGTCGGTGACGCCGGAAAAGACGCTCGGCGTGATGAAGTTGCCGGCGCCGAGCGCGCCTTCGGTGATGCGCGTGCCGCCGGTGACCAGCCTTGCGCCTTGCCTGGTGCCGTCCTCGATGAAACCCGCGACGCGTTCGAGCTGCCTCAGCGAAATCAGCGGTCCGATCTCGGTCGCGGGGTCGGCGCCGTCGCCGATCCTGAGTTTTGCCGCATAGGCCGAGACCCGCTCGACGAATTCGTCATGGATCGGCCGTTCGACGAACAGCCGCGAGCCGGCGATGCAGATCTGGCCGGAATTGGCGAACACCGACATTGCCGCGATCGGCACGGCGCGTTCGAGATCGGCATCAGTGCAGACGATGACCGGTGACTTGCCGCCGAGCTCCAGTGAAACCCGCTTCATGTTGCCGGCCGAGGCGCGCAGGATGTTCTGGCCGGTCACTGTCGAGCCCGTGAAGACGATCTTGTCGACATCCATATGTGCGGCAAGCGGCGCGCCGGCCTCCGCACCGGTACCGGTGACGATATTGACGACGCCGGGCGGCACACCGGCCTCCATCATCAGCGCGCCGATCAAAAGCGGCGTCAGCGGCGCTTCCTCGGAAGGCTTCAGCACGATGGTGCAGCCGGTCGCCAGCGCCGGGCCGATCTTCCAGATCGAGGCGGCGGTCGGCGCATTCCAAGGAATGATCGCGCCGACGATGCCGACCGGCTCCTTGCGCGTGTAGGAGATGATCTCGCCCGGCAGCGAATTGCTGATCGTGTGGCCGTGGATCGACGTCGCCATGCCGGCATAAAAGCGCAGCATGCCCAGCACCCGGTTCTTGTTGGCCAGCGTGCGCACGATGGGCATTCCCATATCCGTGGTGTCCGAAAGCGCGATCTCCTCCCAATGGCGCTCCATCAGGTCGGCGATCTTCAACAACAACACCTGGCGCTCATAGGGCTTGAACCGGCTCCAAGGCCCGTCGAAGGCGCGCCGGGCGGCGGCCACGGCGAGGTCGATGTCACGGGAATCGGAGAGCGGCACGGTGCCGATCACGGCGCCGGTCGCCGGGTTGCGCGTCTCGAAGGTCCGGCCGCTGAGCGCGTCGCACCAGGCGCCGTCGATCAGCATCTTGCGGTGCCGGCCGTCGATGGGCGTGTGCAGCGGCAAGTCCCTCACCGGTACGGTCATGCTCGTGTCCTCAGAATCTAGCGGGCAGCCCAGACAAGGCCGCGCTCGACAATCAAGGCCATTTCCGGAACCGCGAACTCATCGGCATTGTGTCCGAGTGCGCTGTAGAAGACCTTTCCCGCACCATAGCGGCGCTTCCAGACGACCGGCATGATAACGCCGCCTATCCCCGGGAAATGCGCGTCCGTAAAGGTGGTCGTGGCCAGCACCTCGTTGCTCGGGTCGACATGCATGTAATATTGCTCCGATCGGTAGGCGAAATCGCCGATGCCCGACATGATCGGATCATCAGGCCGGGTGACGGCGACCGTGTAGTCGATGATGTCGCCGGGATGCGCGACCCACTGGCCGCCGGTCATGAACTGATAGTCGGTTTCGTTGCGAAAACTGTCACCCATCGTGCCGTGGAAACCACCGAGCCCGCTGCCCCCGCGAACGGCAAGTGTCAGGTTCTGCAGTTCGGCCTTCTCGATCGTCGACATCGTGATGACTGGCACGATGAGATCGAAGGAAGCAAGCTGCGGATCGGCGAACATCGCCGTGCCTTCGCCGAGCGTCACGTCGAACCCATTGCGCTCAAGCAGCGTGCGAACGATCTTCGCGCTCTGCTCCGGTGTATGGCCTTCCCAGCCACCCCAGGCAATCAGGGCCTTCTTTGGCATGGTGTACCTCCCTGGAACGTCGCCTCGATCGATCCGGCGTCAGCGCCAGCCCAGCGCCGGCGCGACATGGGTCAGGATCGCCTCGATGACATGCGCATTGTAATCGACGCCGAGCTGGTTCGGAACGGTGAGCAGCAGCGTATCTGCCTCGGCGATCGCCTCGTCCTGCGCCAGTTCCTTGATCAGCACATCCGGCTCGGCCGCGTAGCTGCGCCCGAAGATCGCCTTGGTGTTCTCCTCGATGTAGCCGATCTGGTCGCGGCTCTCATTGCCGCGCCCGAAATAGGCACGGTCGCGATCGTCGACCAGCGCAAAGATGCTGCGGCTGACCGAGACGCGCGGCTCGCGACTGTGGCCGGCCGCTTTCCAGGCCTCGCGATAGATGCGGATCTGCTCGGCTTGCTGGATGTGGAACGGCTTGCCGCTCTCGTCGAATTTGAGCGTCGAGCTTTGCAGGTTCATGCCGAGCTTCGCCGCCCATTCCGACGTGGCGTTGGTGGCCGCACCCCACCAGATCCGCTCGCGCAAACCCTCCGAATACGGCTCGATGCGCAAGAGGCCGGGTGGGTTAGGGAACATTGGCCGTGGATTCGGCTGCGCGAACCCCTCGCCGCGCAGCGTCTCGAGGAAGACCTCGGCGTGGTGCCTTGCCATGTCGGCGTCGCTTTTGCCTTCCGGCGGCGCGTAGCCGAAATGGCGCCAGCCATCGATCACCTGCTCGGGCGAGCCACGGCTGATGCCAAGCTGCAGGCGGCCGCCGGCGATGATGTCGGCCGCGCCCGCATCCTCGGCCATATAGAGCGGATTCTCGTAGCGCATGTCGATGACGGCGGTGCCGATCTCGATGCGGCTGGTCCTGGCGCCGACGGCCGCCAGCAGCGGGAATGGCGAAGCGAGCTGGCGGGCGAAATGATGCACGCGGAAATACGCCCCGTCCGCGCCCAGCTGCTCGGCCGCGACGGCGAGATCGATGGATTGCAAAAGCGCGTCCGAAGCCGAGCGCACTTGCGATTGCGACGAGGGCGTCCAGTGCCCGAATGACAGGAAACCGATTTTCTTCATAGCCATGCGATATAAGGATGCGCGTCAGGCTTCAATGCAAAAGAGATTTTCGGCACGCCCGATCAAGGCTCATGCATCGCTGTTCTCGAAGGCGCCGATGCCTTGCGCGATCAGGTTGGTCGCCATGACCAGCGAGACGATTGCCGCGGAATTGAAGATGACGACCCACCATTTGCCGCCGGTCAGGAAGCCGTAGCCGTCGGCGACGGCCAGCCCCCAGTCGGCCGATGGCGGCTGGATGCCGAGACCGAGAAAGCTCAGCGTCGCGATCGAGAAGAACGCGTAGCCCAGCCTTGTGACGAGCTCGATCAGGATCGTTTCCCTGATGTTGGGCAGGATCTCCAGGAACATGATGGCAAGCGCGCCCTCGCCGCCGAGCCGGGCGGCGCTGACATAGTCGCGCTCCTTCTGCTCGCGCACGGCGGCGCGGACGGTGCGCGCCACCAGCGGCGCGTAGGCGATGCCGATCACCAAGATGACGGTCAGGTTCGACGGTCCGATCGCCACCAGCGTCATGGTGACGAGAACGATGAAAGGAAACGCCATCAGCGTATCGAGCAGCCGCGCCCCGATGGCATCGACCAGGCCGTCGAAATAGCCGAGCACCAGGCCGATGATGCTGCCGGCGGTAACGCCGGCAAGTGTGGCCAGCGGCGCAACCAGCAGGATGTCGCGTGATCCGACGATAATGCGCGACAGGACGTCGCGGCCGAGCTGATCGGTGCCGAACCAGTGCAGCGCGTCGGGCGGCGTCAGCATGGCGAGGAAATCCTCGGCATAGGGATCGTATGGAACGAAGAGGTTGCCGAACAGCGCGCAGGCGACCCAGAACAGCAGCAGCAGCGATCCGACCACGACCGATAGGGGCATTTCGGAGAAAGCACTGCGGATTCGGCGCACTGCCGGAAAGCCAACCACGGCGCGCCGCGGTGCGGGAAACTCCGCAAGATCCGTCATGGCGAGGTCCGGCGGCGTTGCCGCGGATCGAGCAGGGCCAGCACGAGGTCACCCGCCGCCGCCGACAGCACGAAGATCGCCGCCATCACCAGCACGCCGGCCTCGAGCATCGGGAAGTCACGCGCCCTGGCCGCGTTCAGAACCAGATTGCCAAGTCCCTGGATGCCGAACAGCGCCTCGATCACCACTAGCCCGCCAAGCATGTATCCGGTCTGCGTCGCCAGCACCGCGATGGTCGGCGTCAGCGCATTGCGCAGCACATGTCGAAAGATGATCTCGCGCCGCTCGAGCCCTTTCAGGACGGCGGTGCGCGTGTAATCGGCGGCCATCGCCTCGATCACCCCTGCCCGCGTCATCCGGGCGATGTAGCCGGCAAGGTTCAGCACCAGCGGCAGCGCCGGCAGGATCAGATAATAGCCATGCGTCCAGAAGCCCGCGCCATCGGGCGCGACACCCGAGATCGGGAACCAGTTCAGCCACAGGCCGAAAACGATGAGCAGCATCAGGCCGGAAACGAAATCCGGAACGATGCCGAAGGAAACACCCGCCATCACGATCAGCCGGTCGATGAGGCGGCCGGCATTGAGACCGGCGACGACGCCGGCACCGACCCCGAGCGGAACGAGAAAAATCAAGATAATGCCGGCAAGGGCCGCGGAGCGCTTGAGGCTTTCCAGCACGAACGGCGCCACCGGCCCGCGCATCGACAGTGAGGTGCCGAAATCGCCGGTGACGGCCTTGCTGAACCAGAGCCAATACTGGACGAGAACCGGCTGGTCGGCGCCGAGCCGCTTGTTCAGTTCCGCCACCGCCTGCGCATCGGCAAAGGGACCGAGCATCACACGGCCGACATCGCCGGGCAAAACCTGCCCGGCGAAGAACACCAGGATGCTGACCAGCCACAGCGTGAGGACAAGCGTGCCCACACGCGCTGACAGAATGCGGCCGGTCAGCATGTCGCGATCATGCCTGGACGAAGGAAACGCGATCGAGCAGCAGATGCGAGATCGCGGTGAAGCGCACGCCCTCGACCTTCGAGCTGACGATCCGGCTGTATTGCGAGAAGTAGCTGATGATCGCTGGCGTCTCGTCGAGCAGCAAGGTCTGGATCTTGCCGGCAACCAGGCGCTGTGCCTGCAGGTCGCGCGCCTTCGAGTAGTCGAGCAGCAGCGCATCATAGGCCGGGTTGTTGAAATGCGCCGCGTTCCAGGCTCCCGAACTCTTCAGCGTCGCGTTGAGGAAGATGTCGGGCGTGCCGCGATGGCCGTAGTCGGTGATGCCGAGCACCGAATCGAGCCATGGTGAGCTGCCGAAGGTCGCCGAGCCGTAATAGGCGTCCTGCGGCAGGACATTGAGCTTGACGTCGATGCCGGCCTTCTTGGCGAAGTTCTGGATGATCACCGCATAGTCGGGAATGTCATAGGCGCGTTCGGTGGTCAGCGTCACCTCGAAGCCGTTCGGCACGCCGGCCTCGCCAAGCAGGCGCTTGGCCTCGGCAATGTCCTGCTTGCGCTGCGGCACCGATGGATCGGCCGAAGGGAAGATCGGCGCGAACGGGGTGTCGTTGCCGACAATGGCGCGGCCCTTGAGCAGGCCCTTGACCACCGCCTCACGGTCGATGGTGAGCGCCAGCGCGCGGCGGATGCGCTTGTCGGTGAACGGCGCCTGGTCGGTTCTGAGATGCACCTGGTCATGCGAACTTGCCTGCACGCTGAGCAGCTTGAAGTTGGGATTGCCCTCGATCGCCAGTTCCAGGCGCGTCGTGCTCGGGATGACGTCGAGCTGGCCGGCCTGCAAGGCCAGCACCTGCGCCTGCTCATCGTCGAAGAACTTGATCTCGACGCGGTCGGGCAGCGCCTTGTCCCCCCAATAGTCCGGGTTGCGAACGAAGCTCGCGCCTTGCTTGGGACGGAAGGATTCGAGCTTGAACGGACCAGTGCCGTTGAAGCTCTTCTCGAAATCACCGGCATAGTCGGCCGGCAGGATGACGGCATTGTAGACGTCTGACGAGACATAGAACGGGAAGTTGCTGTTCGGACCATCGAGATCGAAGGCGACGGTTTCGTCGTCGACCAGCTTGGCGCCGCCCTTGGACAGGATGCCCTTGTAGGCCGACAAGGCCGATGAGCCGCTGGCCGGGTCGACCAGCCGCTCGAAGCTCGCCACCACGTCTTTGGCGGTGACCGCACGGCCATCGTGGAATTTCACCCCTGGCCGCAATTTGAAGGTCCAGCGGCTGGCCGTCTCGTTGGCCTCCCAGGACAGAGCGAGCTTCGGCTGCAGACCGTCCTTCGGATCGTCGAGGATCAGATATTCGCCGACCTGGCTGATCACCCCGATGCTGGCTGGATCGGTGACCGAAACCGGATCGATCGCCTTGGTCGGCTGGCCGAGCCCGACACGCACCGTGCCGCCGGCGGCAGCCGCGGCGCGCGCGCCTCCCAGCCCCTGCGAGGCGGCAAAGCCGGTCAGGCCGAGCAGTGCGGCATATTTCAGGAGATCGCGGCGCTTGAGAAAGCCGCCCTGATATTCGTCGACGGCGACATTCCAGATGTCCCCCGACAGGTTGCGAAGTGCGTCGATATCTCTGCGTTTGGTCATGTTAAACCCCTGCTCTGAAATGAAGATTGAAAAGCTATGCGACGGGTTCGCCGTCGAGATGGATGCGGTCGACAGCCTGCGGATAGAAGGCGATAAGCCCTTTGATCTTGGGCATTTCCTCTACGGGATCGCGGTAGCTCCAGGCGATGTCCGGGCGCACCGTTCCGTCGCTCAGCAGGCCCGACCAGTAGGAGGCGATGCCCTTGTAGGGACATCGCGTCGTTGTGACGGACGCTGTCAGCCGCTCCAGACGGACGTCTTCCGCGGGCAGATAGAAACGCGTCGGCAGATGCGTCTCGAACAGCAGCACAGGGCGGTGGCTGTCGGCGATCGGCTCGCCGTCGAACCAGATCTGCACGTGGCTGGAGCTTTGCAGCACATCGATGCGTGCATAGGGGTCGCGGGCATGGACAAAGACTTCCTCTTCCTCCTCGAACCATTGGTCGACGGCCTTCCAGGTGAAGGCGATGCGGCCGGCCAGCGGCGACAGGTTTTCATCCGGCGGTGACACGAATGACCAGGCGGCGTTGGCGCTGCGCCTGTCGCCGCTGTCGATATCCCAATAGGCGGTCTCGCCACCAACCGGATGCGGTTCGCGATGCAGCGAGGGTTTCAGCACCGATGGGTCGACCGCTGACGGCGGGAAGAAATAGATCGGCAGGAAATGGTTGGAGCGCAGCACCAGCACGTTGCGGCTGTCGGCGATGGTGCGGCCGCCGAATTTGACGCGCACGCGCTTGGGGCTGTGCAGGACATTGACGAGCTGCGGGGTGGTCGCTTCGCGCGGCTGCAATCTTGGAGCGACGGTCATGATTGTTCTCCCGGTCAGGACACGGCGCGCGTGTTGTCGCGCTGGTCGGCGAAGCGGTTGGCGGGCCGCGCCAGGCCGAAGCGGTCGCGCAGCGTTCCCGGCGCGTATTCGGTCGGGAACACGCCGCGGCGCTGCAGCTCCGGCACCACCTGTTCGGCGAAGTTCACCCAGTCCTCGGGCAGCAGCGGGAACATCAGGTTGAAGCCGTCGGCTGCACCCGAAACGAACCAGTCCTGCAACTGGTCGGCGATCTGCTTCGGCGTGCCGGCGACGGTCGGCACCGAACCGCTGTTGGCGAGCTTGCGGGCGATCTCGCGCAGGCTGAGATTCTGCTTCGCCCACTGCTTGACCCGGTTGAGCGACGTGCGCCCGCCATTGAAGGTGCTTTCGTCCGGCAGCGGCGGCAGCGGCCCGTCCGGCGGGAACACCGACAGGTCCAGCCCGCTCCAGCTGGACAGAAGGTCGATGCCGACCTGATCGGGAAGCAGGGTCTGCAGATATTCCTGCTTTTCCCTTCCTTCCGCTTCGGAAGCCGCGACGATCGGCAGGATGCCGGGCAGGATCTTGAAGCTCTCCGGCCGCCTGCCGTGGCGGGCGAGACGCTCGTTGATATCCTGACGATATCTGATGCCATCCTCCTTGGTGCTGTAGATAGCGAAGTGCGCATCGGCCTGGGCGGTGGCGAAGTTCTTGCCGTCCTCGGACGATCCGGCCTGGACGATCAGCGGATGGCCCTGTGGCGGCCGCGAGACGTTGAGCGGCCCGCGCACCTTGAAATGCTTGCCCTTGTGATCGATGGGATGGACCTTGTCGGGGTCGGCGAAATAGCCTGACGCCTTGTCGATCAGCAGCCCCTCGTCTTCCCAGCTGTCCCACAGCGCCTTGACGATATCGAGGAATTCGGCAGCGCGCTCATAGCGGAACGCATGTTCGATATTGCCGTCGCGGCCGAAATTGCGCGCCTCCTCGTCCATGGCCGAGGTGACGACGTTCCACGACGCCCTGCCCTTGCTGATATGGTCGAGCGAGGCAAACATGCGCGCCACATTGTAGGGCTCGCTGTAGGAGCTCGACGCCGTGGTGATCAGGCCGATGTGTTTGGTCACGCCGGCCAGCGCCGACAGCAGCGTCAGCGGTTCGAGGCGGGCATTGGCATAGTGGGCGACGCCGCTCTTGACCGAATCCCAGATCGACACGTGGTCGGCCACGAAGATCGTGTCGATCCTGGCGCGTTCCGCCGCCTGCACGAGATCGCGGTAGAACTCGAAATCCAGCACGTCCCGGCCCGGCGCCCGCGGATGGCGCCACGACATCCGATGATCGCCCTGCGGGTTGAAGAAGAATGCGCTGAGGATCATGTGGTCTCGAGCCATGCCGGCCTCCTTCCAGATCTGCTCCGGAGACCGTCACGCTGCCTCGGCAAGCGGCGACAATCTCTCCCGATCCGAGAAAGGTAGATTGCGCTCCAGCTTAATTCGAGTAATTTTATAGAGATAATGCATTGCGAAAGCGGAAGCGATTGCCCTCGATGGCGGCGCTCGAAGAAAGTGGTTTCAAGTCCCATGTCCTCCTCGGTTCTAAACGTAGACCAGCTGTCCATCGCCTATGACGGGCGCAAGGGATCGCATCCCGCCGTCAGCGGCGTGTCGCTGCACATCGGCGAAGGCGAAGCGCTCGGTCTGGTCGGCGAGTCGGGATCGGGCAAAAGCTCGGTGGCGCTCGCCATCCTGCGCTATCTGCCGAAGAACGCCCGCATCGCGGCGTCAGCGCTTGAATTCCAGGGCCGGGAAATCCGCGACCTCTCCACCGAGCAGCTGCGCCGGCTCAGGGGAAATCGCATCGCCGCCGTCTATCAGCACCCCGGCGCGGCCCTCAATCCAAGCATGACGATCGGCCGCCAGATCACCGAGACGATCATGCGGCATCGCCCGGTTCGCCTCGACGAGGCGCGCGAGCGCGCCGCAGAACTGCTCGGCCGTGTCCGCGTCAGCCATCCGGAACGGGTGCTGGGGCTCTATCCGCACGAACTCTCCGGCGGCATGCAGCAACGCGCCAACATCGCCATCGCGATTGCGCTCGACCCGTCGCTGCTGGTGCTGGACGAGCCGACGACGGCGCTGGATGCCAGCGTCCAGTCCGAGATCATCGCCATCCTGCATGACCTGCGCAAGGATCACAAAACCAGCATCCTGCTGATCAGCCACGACATCCACATGATCCGCCGCTCCTGCGACCGGGTGGCCGTGATGCAGGAGGGCACCGTGGTTGAAAGCGGCGGCGCCGGCGATGTCTTCGACAACCCCTCTCACGCCTACACCAAGGCGCTCATCGCCTCGATCCCCGCGCTCAACTACACCAAGCGGGACGGAAGGCTGGCGGAGACCGGTAGACCCGATCTGCCACCGCACCCGGCTGTCCGGGATGAAGACGCCGGCGCGCCGAAAGAACGCTCGATCGCGATCGCCTGCAAAGGCATCAGCCATGCCTTCGGCAGCCAGCCAGCACTGAACGATATCGATCTCGACATCGGCCAGGGCGAGACCTTCGGGCTGATCGGCGAATCCGGCTCCGGGAAATCGACCCTGGCACGGATCGTCACCGGCCTGCAGACGCCTGACGCCGGATCGGTCGAGCTGTTCGGCAGGACGGTCGCGCCGCGCGTCGAAAAAAGGAACCTTGCCGAGCGCCGCGACGTGCAGATGGTCTTCCAGTCGCCGGATCGCACGCTCAACCCGCGCCAGCGGATCGGCCGGATCCTCGGCCGCCCGCTGCGGCGGCTCGCCGGCCTGCGCAGCGGTGAGGTGAGAGCCCGCGTCAGCGACCTGCTGCAATCGGTTCGCCTCGCCGGCAGCACGGCCGAGCAGAAGTCGCGATCGCTGTCCGGCGGCCAGCGGCAGCGGGCCGCCATCGCACGCGCCTTCGCCGGCGTGCCGAAGGTCGTCGTGCTCGACGAACCCACCTCGGCACTCGACGTCTCCGTCCAGGCGACCGTTCTCAACCTGCTCAACGACCTGCAGCGCGACAAGGACACGACCTATCTGTTCATCAGCCACGACCTCAGGGTCGTGCGCTACATGGCCGACAGGATCGGCGTGCTCTATCGCGGCCGCCTCGTCGAGACCGGCTCATCCGACCAGATTTTTCGCGGCCCCAACCACCCCTATACCGCTCTGCTTCTGGCGGCATCTTCCGATGAGGCCGCGCCGAAACTATCTGCTCCAGCCGAGATCGAGGCTACAGCTGTCCCGAACACGGGATGCTCCTTCGCCGACCGCTGCCCCCTGGTCCTGCCCGACTGCCGAAAGGCGGAACCATCAGCCATGGAGGTCGCAGCCGGCCACCGGATCGCCTGCTGGCGGCGCGGCCAGGGTTTTTGAGCGGCTCACCAGCTATTAAGCCGGACAACCAGATCAGCTCGCACCAACCTCAAATCGATAGTCTAACATAGCATTTCCCCCCAAACATCAACACCTTCTGAGACAGTCTCGTTGAGCGGGCGTTTCGAGGTTTGCTTCAATCGTGCCCCCAAAAAATTTGTCCAGACAGGTGACTGGCAAATGCTGCCGCTTGCCCATGGCTGCATTTTCCACAGAAAACTTTATCAGCAATCATCTTATCCACTCACATGGGCCACGGGTCTTGTGTAATCTTTAGTCGGAAACAGGTGGGGCTGATTCTTGAAATACTTGGATGCTTTACCTGCTGCTCTGGTGGCAGCTTGCATAGCTATGGCATCGCACGGGGCGGCCGCGGCAACCTGTGCGGACACATCGACCAATCGCAGCCAACAGGTCAGCGATTTCTGCAAGAATGCTTCAGCAATCGAAGCTTTACATCAAGACTTTTCAGCATGATTACCCTGAAATTCCTCTGCCAGAAGAGGTGCAAGAGAAGCTGAACAGCCTGTCTTCGACCAACTTTGAAGCGAAGCTGGCGAAAACCCCGGCCAAATTGCTGCCGGAAGTCATCAAGGAGATGAATCGGTTGCTGGTCCTCGACCAGGTGGGCTCGGATGTTGAGCTGAGCAAACTCGCGGGCACCATAATCTCGAAAGTTTCGTTTTTTACCGGGGATGAGCTAACCGGCCACATTGCCCGGATCCAGGCTTTCGCCGGCAACGCAAAATACTCCGCCCTGTTTCAGGACTCCGCCATCAATTCCTCGGCAAAGGCCATGTGGGTCGCGCTTGGCCCGCTGCTCTACGGCGACCAGGACTTGCTGAAGAACGTCAAGGACAATGCCGACAAGCTGACGGCAACGATCAAGATGGCGTGGCCGCAACTCACTGACGCCGCCATCGCCGAAGCCCTCCTCAAGGATAAAGCGACCACGATCGACACGCTGAAGACACTACGCGGCGAGATCGACAAAATCACGGCTGTGGCCATCCCGCGCGTGCACGTCTTCTACGCCTACTATGGCGACATACGCGGTTCCGGCTCATCGAATCGCATCTGTGACGCCACCGCCGCCGTGCGCAAGGCTTGTGAGGCACAGCCAAGCTGTACCTTGCCTGACGGGTTCGAGACGACGCTGTGCGGCTACGATCCGGCTCCCTTTGTCGAGAAACGGGATCGCGGCGCCTTCATCTCCTATGACTGCCAGAAAGGCGACGAAGATACCTGGACGCGCAACGTCACCGCGCCGCACGGCGCCCTCTTGTCCAAAAGGCTACCTCGACCGGTCGTGATCCAGAGCAGGGAAATGGAGATCGCGTGCGCCAAGATTCCGAAGTGATGGCCCCACAGTCACCCCGCAGGCGATACCCGCTCGTGGGAGCGTGCGTGGCCGCGTCCGGCCTGATCGGTCTTATGCTGGTTGCAGCCTGCAGCGTCGTTGCCACCAGCCCGGTCTACGACCCGACGAGCGCCTATTTCCCTGTCGTCGAGCACAAATGCGAAAGCTCGCTGGGCAGCTACACGCTGCCGAAGACCAAGCTCCTTTTAACGGTGCTTCAAAACAAGACGAGCGGCATTAGCGTTCTCAGGGATGTCACCGACATCAAGGTGGCGGACGATCCGCAGCGCTACTCCTTCTGCCTCGACTTCATGGAAAACTGGTTCGCCGACGACAAGGTGCAAGTCAGGCGCACCACGCTGGTCGCCGACACCGGCAGCACCATCGGCGCGATCAGGAACAGGGCTTCGTCCGGACTGCTTAATCTTGTCGCTTCCCATTCGGTCGACATGTCAGGCGTCATCCTGACCAAGGTGATCAGGGCGATTTTTATCTACCTCAGCGGTGGCAACGGCTACATTAGCGGACGTTCGGCTACCGACGTGTCGGAATCTGACTGGTCGCCGGTGCTGGAGCCGAGCATCGATCCGTTCGACGCCGCCTCGGTAGCGCAATGGAACAAGTCGCTGCGCCGCTATGGTTTCTGCGTGGCGGTCGCCGACTACTCCTTCGACAGCGCCATCGATGCCACGCACTATTGCGACAATCCTGTCGAAGTGGAGGCGGCGCATCCCTCGCCCAGGATGGCGGGAGCCCAGGCGATCCGCGATGCATCCATCCGCCACATCGAAGGCCTCTACTACCGACCGCGGATTGCTTATCCGGTCACCATCTTCGTCAATCCGGATCCACAGGGTAGTGGCGAATGGCGCATTGGCAAAACTGTCTATATCGAAATGGAAAACATCTCACCGGTGCTGGCACTGCGCATCAATCGGGCGATGTTCGCCCAGAAAAAGACCGCGGTCATCTTCGACAATGGCCGGCTGAAGACCGTGTGCCTGCTGAAGGGGTCGGAGGTCAAGGGCGCCATCACGCCGGTGCTGGAACTGGTCAGTGATCTCGTGCAACTGCCCTCGGCCACGATCAGTGCCGAGATCGCCCTGATCAACAAGAGTCAGGAAGTCTACGCGGCGGAAAAATCCGTGATCGATATGCAAAACCGTCTGATCCAGTTGAGGCAGGCTCAGCTTGAGCGCAACGCTGCAAAAATCGCGGAACTCGCAGGCCAGAACAGCACCACCGCCAAGGATGGCGTTGTGCTCGGCAAAACCGACGCGGCTTCACAGGTGGCGACGCTACCTGCGGTGCCTGAGCCGACGGCGACAGTGAGCACGACGGAGATCGATACCATCTGCAAGGGCCTGAAGACCGACGATCCGAAAAGCACGTTCACAAGCTATTTCAACGCCTCGTTCAACAACTTCGAAAACCCGCCCGCGAGTGGGGGCTGACCATGGTCAGTCGTCTTGTCCGCCGCCTTTTCGTCCTTTGCACCTTAATGGCGCTGCCAGCGTGCTCGGCAGTGCTCGACACGCAGTCATACTCCACCGATGGAGCGGCGGCGGCCTATGCGCCCGATGAGGCCGCGGGCGCGCAAAGCTGCGCTGGCTCGGCCAGCGCCTACTCTCTGCCGAAAGCGATCATCGTCTTCGACGCCGAGGAAAGTGATGGGCCACCACGCCGCTTCACGCTGACCGCGCCCAAGGTGAAATGGGTGACCGACGGCGCCTATGGCCCGTTCTGCCTCAACTATCTCGGTTCGCCCTTTGCCGAGGACACGCTGGGCATTGACAAGGAGGAGAACAACGAGGCGCTGCTGCGCGTCTCCAATCGGGCGCTCGACCGTTCGAAGGAAGTCACCATTTCCCTGCTCGAGGCGGCGGGAGACGCGGCGGCAGCGAAAGCGGGCGGCGGGCGCTCGGTCGATATCGACTCCAAGGTCACCAGCGGCACCAAGCCTATCTACAGCCACTACGAAATCGACCCTTTCGACCGTGCCGACATGCAGCAGAAGAACGACGATCTGAAGAAGATCGGCTATTGCGTGTTCATCGATGCCCGGCAAAGCGCCTTCGCTCCATCCTGGACCAACGACATCTGCGCTGACACCGGCTACCCAGCCGCACCACCGCGCTTCGACCTGAAGGATCCGGCCGGGGCCGCGGCAAGGGTAGATCCGATCAAATTCGTCGGTCGCGGCATCCTCTATCGGCCACCGGTCACATACTCGCTGGTGATCATGAAGCGCGACGATCCGACTTCGAGCGATACCAAGCGTTTCCCCTGGTATCTGCAGAAATCGGTCGACATACAGTTGCCGAACGGCGCACCGATCTTTCTGCTGGAGGTCAAGCGCTCCATGTTCGTCGAGCGCGTCACCGACATCCTGTTCGAGAACGGCGTACCCTATGATGTGACCATCGCCAAGAAGAGCGAACTGAACGCTGTCGCCGACGTTGTCGTTCGGGCCGTTCAGGTCGCTGTCTCGGTGCCGATGCGGGCGCTGACCATTCGGCTGAACACGGCCCAGAACGAACAGAAGTTGATCGCCGCCAACTCGCAGTTGCTCAAGGCGATCGACGATTACGAACGCGCGCAACAGACCATCATTACACCGAGAACCGCGGTGTTGGCCGAGGCTGGCGAGGTGGTTCAGCCGGGGGCGGTAGCGGCAACTCCGGCAGGCCTTCCGGTCAGCCCACGCTCGACGGCTATCACCAATTGCATGCTCGACGAGCGTTTCCGCACTGATCCGGATGGCCTGACCCTGTGTCAGCAGATCGTCGATCAGGGGCAGTGACCTGATGCGGCGGAGCTTCGCCCTTCTGCTTGTGGTGTTTGCGGCGCTTGTTCGGGCGCATCCAGCCGCCGCGGCGGACGTGTGGCACGACTATATGGCAGTGCAGTCGGGACAGTCCGACGAAGCCAACAGCCTCGACCCCGCTAGGTCGGACTATACCATCAAGGTTACCAATGGCGCCGTCGTTGACTGGCATGAATTCAAATCGCTCGTGCGCATCGTCTATCGTGTCGCCAATGGCGAGCATGACATCTGCAGCGGGGTTGTTGTAGGGCCAACCCAAGTGCTCACGGCCGGCCATTGCGCATGCGGCACCGACTACAAGATCATGTTTTCCGACGGGACCAAGCCCGAAGGCATAGTCGGTTACCCGCGTCCTTTCCCCGGCTACTATTGCGCTGCTTCACCTGCCGCCCAGGCCGGCAGAGACATGGCGCTTTTGAACGTCGCTGGCCGTGTGCACCCGGGCATTGCACCAAGAGTCGCTCATCTCTTTGACCTGCAGCTCGCGAAAACGATCGAGAAACTGGCAGTGGTCGGCTTCGGCCTCGATGAAAACAACACCTTGCCAACACCGCCGAAAATTGGCTTCGTACCGGTGTTCTCGCTCTACTGCTCGACGGGTAGGGCCGCACTTTCCGTGTGCCAGCCATTTCGGGAATTTGCGCTTTCGGGCGCGCGCGACGCGACGACCGACAAGAAAGTGGACACTTGCGGTGGCGATAGCGGCGGGCCGGTATTTGCCTTTCGTCACAAACGCCAGTCCGAAGATCCAAGCAACTCTGCTGCCGTGTCCATGGAAAGCATACTGGTCGGCATCACCTCACGGCCGATGGCCGGGGTCGTCCACATTGCGGGAACCGACCATTGCGGCGGTGGCGGCATCTACAGCAGCGTCGGCCACTCTGACGTTCTTGCCTGGTTGACCCGAGAAGGTGTCCAGTTGCAATCGGTGACACCAGCCGAATTGGCTGCTGATGTGAACAACTGAATCTGCCGGAAACGTTCCTTGGCAATTCAGAAGAACGATTTCAGGTGGAGGGCAGCCTCTTGCGAATCCGCCGCCAGTTTGGTGATCTCCGAAATATAGCATTTGTTGCCGGGTGGCTGTTCGGTCAGCGAGAAATCGGTCCGCCCTGCCCGCATCATTCCGATCACCTTACCGGATTGGGAATCGAACACTGGAGCGCCGGAATCACCGCCGTAGTTGTCGGCACCGATAAAGAAGGTACCGAAATAGTCCTGGTTGATCTGGCTAATCTGAGGTTCCGCCAAATCTACATTCATCGGCAGGCCTTCAGCATAACCCGCGATCGTCAGACGCAGCGGGCGCAACGCATCGTCGAGCGGACGCTCATCCATCTCGAAAGGCGTCGCTATGTCACCTGGCACTGACCGGTCAAGTTGAAGTTCGATGATGTCGGACTGGGCTATTTCAATTGATGTCGACGCTTCAGACAGGAAATAGACGTTTTCCCTCGGGTAAACTGCAAGATAGTTGCCAGCAACGTTCTCCAGGTATTTGAATCCGAACACCACGGCATATTGATCAGCCCGTACCGAAGCCAGCAAAGGGTTGATCTCAATATCCTTGGGAATCGGCAGATTGATATCGTGCATGCAGTGACGTGCTGTGACCAAATGGTCGGCGCCACCAAGCAGGAAGCCGGTACACACCCGGCCATCCACACGCGGCTTATCGCGCGATTTGTAGACAAAGCTTTCCGGTACCGCGCAAGGCGGATATTTGGTGCCGGTAGTATCAAAAGGAATGTTCATGTCGGTCGTGGCGAGGTGCCAGCCACTGCCAGTCCAAGTCAGCCTGTCCCTCTGCACGATGACGCCAACACCCGGCAACAAGCCGCCCTTGTCTGAATAGTAGGGCTGCACGTGAGGGAAGAACTGGCCGGTCGGCGCGCCAGCAAAGATTGGCGGCGGGAAGAGCTTCGGCCCAAGTGGGTCAGGTGGGGTGAAAAGCGTGCCGGAATCATACTTGGAATCATCGACGACGACATGCTCGACATAGCCGAGATTGCCTCTGAGTGAGACCTGCGTCCGTTCGAAGAAATCCCGGTCAGAACTCACGGGCAGGCCGGGCGAGATCAACGGATCCTTCTCGTGTAGCAACCGCCCGTAGAGGCTCTGGAAAGACGACCCCTCCCAAGCGCCCATATTGATCAGTTTCTTCGCACTGTAGGACAGTGCGGCAATCTCGGTTTCGTTTTTGGAAATCAGTGGAGAGGCCGGGTCGACGAAGAAGGCGGCTGGCCCCTTGCCGGTGAGTCCACCGGACTTCAGCACGTCAACGAACTTGTCCTGAAGCGCGTCAGGAACAGCCTTATGCGCAAATTCTGTGTTAAAGGATCTGATTTCGAGGTCGAAAGTATCCTGCTTCCCCTTAATGAAAGCGCTATTCAGGTCGAAACCTGTCTTGTCGATCTTGGTGAAGTCGGTCAGCCCCATGGGTTTCCTTGGCGCATCGTCCAGTAACGGCTGAAATTCCCGAGGTCGCAACAGCCGGTTGTCGAACCTGTCGCCGCCACCCGGTTGGGCCGGCAGGCCTTGCACCTGTTGGGCCTGCATATTCTGCGTGCCGGCAGGGCGGCTTTGAATCAACGTCAAGCAGAGGCTGGCGACAGACAGCGACAAGAGCGCGGACAATTTCAAACGCATAGACAAACCCCCAGATTTAAAGAAACCACAGCCCGAGACATCTATACTCTGTTTTCAAATCAAAGAAGAGTCCCCGCCTTTGGTGCTGACAACAGCAGAGAAGAGCCCGCTTCTAGATGTCCTGTTCCGAACCGAAACCATCTGTCCAAGCGCGGAACGGACCTGCCAACATCTCGAACAAGAGTGTTGCTTCGCCGACCGCCGAGGACGACTCACCCGCACTCCGAACACGAACAACAGCACGTTTTCTTTCAGGCCCAGTGCGCTACTCGAATTGGCTCTTGAACGGTCAACTCGGACACGCGTAACATCGCACCATCTGAATTGAGTCTGCTTTATTAGTCCGGGCTAACGTCCGGATCGGCTTGGATATTTTCCTTGAACACGCAAGCAATCGGCGGCGCGCCGGAGCGCGGCAAATCGTTTGCCCATGTGGCGGAAGCCTCCTGGGGCAAGGGCCTCAGCACCTTGCTCCGCATCGTGCGCATGACGCTGCGCCATCCCTGGCAGGTCGCCATCACCATCGTCTCGACCTTCATCGCCGCGACTTTACAGCTTTTCATTCCGCGCCTGCTGGGGCGCGCCATCGACCAGGCGCAGGGCGTGATGGCCGCGGGTGCCGGAGCCGCGGCGGAGCAGGCGCTGTGGAACACGGCGCTGACGCTGCTCGTCGTCAGCATCCTGCGCGGCCTCTTCACCATGGCGCAGAACTACTATGGCGAGGCCGTCGGCCACCGCACCGGCTATGAACTTCGGCTGGCCTTCTATGAGAAGATCCAGCGCCTGAGCTTCGCCTACCACGACAGGGTCCACACCGGCGATCTGATCACGCTCGGCCTGCTCGATCTCGACGGCGTGCGCATGTTCTTTTCCACCGGCATCCTGCGCGTCGTGCTGCTCGGCGTGCTGATCGGCGTCGGCGCCTATCTCTTGATCAGCACCGATCTCGTGCTCGGGCTGCTCAGCCTGAGTTTCGTGCCCTTCGTCGCCTGGCGGTCCTCGGTCACTCAGCTGGCACTGCGCAGCACCTGGCTGACTTTGCAGGAGCGCCTCTCGGTGCTGAGCCGGGTGATGGACGAGAATCTCGGTGGCATCCGCGTCGTGCGGGCCTTTGCGGCACAGCGGCATGAGCTCGAAAAATTCGACCGCGCCAAGCTGTCGGCGCTGGAGCTTGCCAATCAGCGCGTCGACATCCGCGTCTCGAACACCAGCGCCATGAACTTCTCGTTCCTGGCCGCCATGGGGCTGGTGCTCTGGTTCGGCGGCCAGAAGGTGATCGCAGGCCAGATCAGCGTCGGCACGCTGGCCCAGTTCCTGACCTTCATGACCATCCTGCAGATGCCGGTGCGCCAGCTCGGCCTGATGGTCAACTCCTTCGCGCGCGCCTCGACCTGCGGCACCCGGCTGTTCGAACTGCTCGACGCCGAGCTCGACATCGAGGACGCGCCCGGCGCCAGGGACCTCATCGTCACCGACGGCGTGCTGCGCTTCGACAATGTCGGCTTCCGCTATGAGGGCGCGGGCGGCCGCCCGACGCTGTCCGGCATCTCGTTCGAGGCCCGATCCGGCGAGACGATCGGCCTTGTCGGCCCACCGGGCAGCGGCAAGTCGACCATCGCGCACCTGATCCCGCGCTTCTACGACGTCACCTCGGGTGCGATCACCATCGACGGCCAGGACATCCGTGAGGTGACGCTGCAATCGCTGCGCAAGGCCGTCGGCGTCGTGCAGCAGGACGCGTTCCTGTTCACCACCTCGATCGAGAACAACATCGCCTACGGCAATCCCTGGGCGCGCGAGACCCTCATCGGGCAAGCGGCCGAGTACGCCCAGCTGCACAACTACATCATCGGCCTTCCGGCCGGCTATACCACGGTCGTCGGCGAACGCGGCGCATCGCTTTCCGGCGGCCAGCGGCAGCGCCTGACCATCGCGCGCAGCCTGATGCTGCGGCCATCGGTGCTGATCTTCGATGATTCGACCGCAGCCATCGACGCCGGCACCGAGCAGCGGATCCGGGCGGCGATGAAGCGTTTCGCCAAGGATCGCGTCACGCTCATCATCTCGCACCGGCTGAGCTCGCTGATGCATGCCGACCAGATCCTGTTCGTCGAAGGCGGCCGGATCGTCGAGCGCGGCACGCATGAGGAACTGCTGGCGCTCGGTGGCCGCTACCGCGCGCTCTACGATTTGCAGCTGCGGCCGGACGACGATCGGCCTGTCGTGGCGGGAGCCGCGTGATGTCGACACAGGCCGACGACGACAAGGAAGACACCAGCGGGCGGCCGACGAAAGCCGTCGTCGGCTCGCATCGCGACGAGGAAGAGGTTTTCGGCAAGGCCTACGATCCGCGCATCGTCAGGCGCATCTGGAGCTTCGTGAAGCCGTATCAGGGCCGGATCTTCATCTCAGTCGCCGCGGTGCTGGTGTTCACGCTGACGCAATTGGCGATCCCGCTGGTCATCCGCTACGCCATCGACCACGGCATGACGGAGGGCAGGCTCGACCGGTCGGTGATGATCGCGGCGATCTGCGCTTTCTCAGCGATCATCCTCATCAACTATGCTGCCAGCTATGTGCAGGAAAGCGTCGTCGGCAAGGTGGCCGAGAATGTCCTGTCCGATCTGCGCCGCGCCATGTTCAGCCACCTGCAGCGTGTCTCGCTGAGCTTCATGGACAAGACCGAGGTCGGCCGGCTGATGTCGCGCCTGCAGGGCGACGTCAATTCGATGCAGGAATTCCTCGAAACGTCGGTCATGTCGGTGGGTGACATCGTGCTGTTGTTCGGCATCGTCAGCGTGCTTTTGTGGCTCGATTTCCGGCTCGGCCTGCTGACGCTGTCGACCATGCCGGTGCTGTTCATCGTGCGCCTGTTCTGGCTGCCGCGCGCCAAGGTCGCCTTCATGGCCGCGCACGAGACCAACTCCATCGCCAACGGCGCGCTGGCCGAAGGCATCCATGGCGTGCGCACGGTGCAGAGCCTGGAGCGCCAGCACGTCAATTTCGACCTCTACGACGAGAAGGTGCTGGCCAATCTCAATGCCCATCTGACCTCGGCGAAATATGCGCAGGTGATGGTGCCGATCGTCGACACGCTGACCGGCATCGCCATGGCGACGGTCATCGTCGTCGGTGGTTCGATGGTGCTCTCGCACAGCCTCGACATCGGCGTCATGGTGGCGTTCCTGTTCTATATCCAGCGCTTCTTCGACCCGATCCGCTCGCTGACCATGCAGTACAGCGTCATGCAGCGCGCCATGGCTTCGGGTCAGCGCATCTCCGAAGTGCTCGACGTGCCGGTCGACGTCAGCGACAGGCAAGGTGCAGTGGCGCTGTCGCGCGACATGGACGGCTCGGTCGAGTTCAGGAACGTCACCTTCGGCTACCGGCCGAACCAGCCGGTGCTGAAGAACATCTCCTTTCGCGTCAATCCGGGCGAGACCGTGGCCCTGGTCGGCCCGACCGGGTCGGGCAAATCCAGTTCGATGGCGCTGGTGCACCGCTTCTACGATGTCTGGTCAGGCGAGGTCCTAGTCGGCGGCCACGATGTGCGTGACCTGACCCAGGATTCGCTCGGCGATCAGGTAGCCATGGTCCTGCAGGAGCCGTTCCTGTTCTCCGGCTCGGTGCTGGAAAACATCCGCTACCACAAGACATCAGCCAGCCGCGAGGAGGTGGTGCGCGCAGCGCAGGCCGTCGGCGCGCACGATTTCATCGAGAACCTGCCCGACGGCTACGACACCGAACTCGAGCAGCGCGGCGGCAACCTCTCGCTCGGCCAGCGCCAGCTGATCAGTTTTGCGCGCGCCCTGGTGGCGGATGCAAAGATCCTGGTGCTCGACGAAGCCACGGCCAGCATCGATTCCTATACAGAGATGCTGATCCAGAAGGCGCTGATAACACTGCTGGAAGGTCGCACCGGGCTGGTCATCGCCCACCGTCTGGCCACCATCCGCGGCGCCGACCGCATCATCGTGCTGCAGAACGGCGAGATCGTCGAAAGCGGCAACCACGAACAGCTGATGGCCAGAAAAGGCCTCTACGCCCGCCTCTACAACATGAACTACGCCTCCTTCGACGACATTTCGGAAGGCGAGCTGGAACTGGAAGCGGCGGTCGCGGCAAGGCGACGTGATTGGTGCCCCGAAGCCGGCACGTGACCGCAGGCGCTTACGCCATTTCGGGACGTTTTGAGCCCTCGCGGATGGCCTTGTGCACGCCGCGCTGCAGATCCATGAACGCAGGGCTTTCCATCACCTCTTCGCGGCGCGGGCGCTCGATATCGACGTTGAAGGTCTGCGTGATGCGTCCCGGGCCGATGCCCATGACCACGATCCGGTCCGACAGATAGACCGCCTCCTCCACGTCATGGGTGACAAACAGGACGGTCAACCTGTGTTCCTCCCAGATCTGGGTCAGCAATTCCTGCATCTGGTGCCGGGTCAAGGCATCGAGCGCGCCGAAGGGCTCGTCCATCAACAGCATCTTGGGCCGATAGGAAAGCGCACGCGCAATGGCGACGCGCTGTTTCATGCCGCCCGAGAGTTCGGCCGGATAGCGGTCGGCGCTGTCGGACAGCTTGACGAGTTCGAGATGCTCCAGCGCGATCCTGCGGCAGGTCGGGCGATCGTAACCGGCGGCCTTGAGGGCAAACTCGATGTTCCGCCGCGCCGTCAGCCAGGGAAGCAGCGTGTAGGACTGGAAGACGACGCCACGGTCGAGACCCGGCTGCAGGATCGGCGCGCCATCGATGCTGAGATCGCCGGCGTCGAAGTCCTGCAGTCCGGCCACGATCGACAGCAGCGTGCTCTTGCCGCAACCCGACGTACCGACCAAGGAGACGAACTCGTTGTCGGCAAGATCGAGGTTGATATCGCGCAGCACTTCCTTGCGCCGCTCGCCGGTGCCGAAGCTCTTGTGCAGACCGGCGATCCGCAATTTGGGGGGGCTCATCGGCTGGACCTCATTGCGAGCGGCCCTCTTGCTTGAACAGCACCTTTTCCAGCGCCTTCATCACCTGGTCGGTGATGAGGCCGAGCAGGCCAAGCAGCAGGATGTAGCCGATGATGGTGTTGGTCTGGAAATAGCGCTGCGACACGGTGATGCGATAGCCGAGCCCCGATGTCGCCGCGACAAGTTCGGCCAGCACCAGCCAGGTCCATGCCCAGCCCAGGCTGATGCGCAGCGTATCCCAGATGCCCGGCAAGGCGCTGGGAACGACGATGCGCGTCAGGATTTTGCGATCCGGCAGGCCGAGTGTGCGCCCAAGGCCGATGAAATCGGCGGGAACCCGTTTCACATTGTCCATGATCATCAGCACCTGCTGGAAGAAGGTGCCGATGAAGATGATCAGGAACTTCTGCGAATCGCCGGTGCCCGCCCACAGGATGGAGAGCGGCACGAAGGCGACGACCGGCATGTAGCGGATGAAATCCACCAGCGGCTCGATGGCCGCCTCCCAGGAGCGGAAACTGCCGATCAGCACGCCGATCGGTATCGACAGTGCCGAGGCGATGAGGAAGCCGATGGAAATGCGGTACATCGAGGCCTTGAGGTCCAGCCACAACGTGCCGTCGGTCGCGAGCTTGGCGATCTGCGTCGCGACGCTGCCCGGCGACGGCAGGAAGATCGCCTTTACCAACCCCAGTCCGGTTGCCGCCCACCAGGCAAGGCCGAGCCCGACGAACACGGCCACCGCGATCATCAGGAAGCGCGACCTGGCGATGGGCACGCCGATCCCGGAGGATCGGCGGCGCCTCGCCAGTTTCGCGATGGGGCTTGGCGCCGAGTGCGCCGGACCCGTTTTCGCGGGGGGCTCCCCGGGCATCTGCGTCACCACCGCGATCCGGCCTTGGTCATTCCGCCGCCTTGACGAAAGACGGGTCGATCATCTGCTCCGGCGTCACATCGGCCTGCAGCAGCTTGGCGTTCTTGGCGGCGGCTTCCACATCGGCGAAGGTCTTGGTGGTGAAGTCGCCGGTCAGCGCCGTCTTGTTTTCGGTCAGCGAGTAGTAGCGCACGCCGTCAAAGGCCGTGTTGAGGTCCTTGACGTCCGAGCCGACGGCCTTGGCGATGATGGCGCGGCCGCCGGGCGTGTCGGCATTGTAATCCTTGAGCGCCGCGTCCCAGCTCTTGATCATGGCCAGCACCTGGCCGGGCCGCGACTTGATCACCTCGTCGCGCACCACCAGCACGTCGCTGATCAGGCCGGGATCCTCGCCGGCGGTGAACAGCAGCTTGAGATCCTTGTTCTGCGCCATGGCGACGGTGAGGTACGGTTCATAGGTCACCGCGACCGGCACCTGGCCGGCGATCAAGGCGCTGCCGGCGTCAGACGCCGGCATCGGAACCGGCTTCACGTCGTCGATCGACATGCCGTTCCTGGCGAGTGCGTATTTGAGCAGGATGTCGCTCGTCGTGCCTTCCTCGAAAGCGACCTGCTTGCCCTTGAGGTCCGCGATGGAGGTGACGTCCTTGCCTGCGATGATGGCGTCGGCGGTCATGGAGACATCGAGCAGCAGCACGATCTTCACCGGCAGGCCGGCCGCCACCATGCCCATCGCCGTGTGGGTGGCGATGTTGGCGGCGTCGAGCTGGCCGCTTGCAAGTGCTGCGTTGATGTCCTTGTCCTCGGCGAAGTTGACGATCTGGACGTCCGTCAGACCATTTGCCTTGAACAGCGCCTTGGCCTCGGCGACATGCCACTGGCCATAGCCAAGCCAGGGCTCGATGCCGATCTTGAACGATCCTGCCTCGGGCGTGGTGGGAATGGCCGCATCGGCCGCGTAGGCTGCCGGGGCAGCGGCGAGCCCGATGGCGGCGGCCATCACGAGCGCGCGAAATTGTCCTGTTAGGTTACGCATCATCTTTGTTCCCTTGATGATCAGACCGCTTTTTCTAACCCAGGTAGCCGGTCTGGTGAGACTGCGGGTTTCTGCTCTTGCGGCACTGTGCCTCGGCGTCTTACCTGCCACTTCATGGTGAAGTGCGAGGATATTTCAGCGTCAGCGGGAGCGGATGTCAAGGCTAAAATACATACATGCATATACAAGTTGCTCGGACTCAATTTTTCACCTTGATCGGCGCATCCGCCTGCCCCGCCGCGACGATCACTCAGGCTTTTTCCGGATCGATCCGGTCAAGGAAATCGGTCACTCGATCGACCCCGGCAACGGGCTCGCTGCCGACCATGACCGCGACTGAAAAGGCAATGAGGGAGGAGACCGGCGTGTGGCTGCGCGCGCCGGCGCGCAGGTTCATGACCAGCGTCGGCGACAGGAAAAGTCCTGAGCGCAACACCGCGCGCCAATCGACCGGCAGCATGCCACGCCGTTTGAGTTCCAGCAGCAATGGCCGCCACAGCGCTGTCGCCTTGACCTCCAGCAGGTCGCGACGAACCGGGCTCAGGTCCCAGTCCGTGTCGACATGGAGCAGGTTTCCGTCCAGCCGCGCCTGGGCGCGGAAAGCCTCGGTCGCGGTCGCCGGATCATAGAGCCAGAACGGGTGGGCGAAGATGTTGTGGAACGTCGCCTTCACCTCCGCCAGCAGCGTCGGGATGTGCGAGCCGGCAAAGGCGGGATCGAAGAAGGACAACTCCGCCCTCCCCGCTTTCGCCGTGTACCAGACATTGGCATTGTGGGCGTCGCCATGCGCCACCACGCCGCCGGCATCGGCAAGCCGGTCCGGCCGCAAGCGCACCGCGGCGGCATCGAAAAGTTCGCCGACGCTGTTGGCGTAGCGCTGGCCGTTGATGACGAATTTCAGCCGGGAAAACCGATCCCAATCCAGCTCCGCACCGGGGAAGACAAACGGTTTGCCGACATAGAAATCGGCCAGCCGGCCGCCTGGCGACAAGCGTGTGTCGGCATCGATCAGCCGCTCATGAAACAGCCTGTGGATCGGCTCCGCCGCTACGTCCTCGACAGTCACGGGATGCAGCGTCTCCAGATAGACCTTGAGCAGCCTTGCCGACAGGTCGCGCTCTGCAAGAACGGCTTCTCGCCGTTTGCCGGCATCGTCCTGCGCATCCAGCGCGAACAGCACATCCGAGAAGCGCGGATCCGTGCGGCGGCGATAGACAAGGATCTGCTCGCCGGGTTGGGCGGACATATGAACCGGCTGATCGACCGGCAGGCCGGCGCGCGACAGAATCTCGGCGCGGTAATACTCGCCCGTCATCGCCTCTTCCCGTTCCTCCTGGTGGAATTTGAAGAAGTAGGCGTTGCCGTCGTCCTCGAAGAAGCCGTTCAGGGAATTGAGGCTGTATTTGTCGAAGTTGATGCGGACGTTGCGGGGGCGCATCGCGAACAGGTCGCCCAGCAGCGCCGCCAGCGCGCTCTGTGCCTCGGCAACATCATGCTGCGCGAGTGCCCGGATCCGCGCCGTGCGGCTCGGTATCGGCGTCATCTGTCGCTCCTTCCAGCCAGTTCGTTCGCCGAGGGCGAAACCGGTCTCATCAGTACATGTATATACATTGGCAACGAAACCGCTCCGGCTTGCATTCGCTCCATTGCCGTCAGCTGTTTTTGGAGGGGGAATAGCGGCTGCCGAGCGAGTAGCGGCTGCCGGCATAAGTCAGCTTGCTGATCGTCGCCACCACCGCGCCCGTCCATGTCCGGCGATGCAGGAAAAGGCAGCAGGCGCCGACATCGATGCCCAGATGCCGCGCCGTCTCGGCATCCGCCGGGATGGCAGAGATGATGTGCTCGACCTCGGTCACCGGGGTTTTCTGCATGAGGTAGTCATAGGTCGCCGTCTTCGAAAAATCCTGCTTGTCATAGTCGGGGATGAGGCTCGGATTGACGAAACGCTCTTCGAGCTGCACCGGCAAATCGTTCTCGAAATTGACGACGACGGAATGATAGATCGAGACGCGCTTTGGAAACTCGAATGACAGCGCCAGCTCCTTTGTCGGCATGATGGTTTCGAGGACGAGGACTTCGGAGCGATGCCTATTGCCGCGCTCGACGATCTCGGCTGCGATGTTGTTGATCTCGATCAGCGTCGATTGCGGCCGCGGTGGCGCGATGAAGGTTCCCACACCTTGCAGACGGATCAGGAATCCCGCCGAGGTCAACTCTCTGAGGGCCCGGTGAACCGTCATCCGCGACACGCCCAGCGACGCCACCAACTCATTTTCGGACGGCAGCTTGCGATCCTTGCCCCACCGGCCCGTTCCGATGTTCGCCAGGATGTAGTCCTTCACCTTCTCGTAGAGAGGGCTGGCGGTATCGGGCAAAGTGATCATTTCAAAAGTCCTTTCCGGCGATTTATCGGAAATCACGACTGCTCGACAGGTTGCCGCATGCGGATGATTGTTTTCAAGCCGTCGCTGCGCCCCGCCAACAGCCGCTGATAGGCGGCGGGAACCTCATCGAGGCCGATCTCCTGGTCGATCAGCGCCAGCAGCGGCTCGCTCAGTTCACCCAGCATCCGCACGGCCTCGGGCAGTTCGTCGGCAAAGGCGTGGCATCCCAGCAACCCGATCTCGCGTTCGACCAATGTGTTGGGATCGATGTCGAGGCGGTCATGGAAGATGCCGACCATGGCGACCGTACCGCCGGGATCGAGAACGCCGAGCAGCTGATTGAGGGCCGCGACGCTGCCGGTCGCTTCGATGGCCGCGAGCAGCGGGGCATTGGCGGTTGCGGCGGCAATGGCATCCCGGTTCAGATCGACAATCGTGGCGCCCGTTACCTGCGCCACGCGAGCGCAGCGGGCCTGGTTGCGGTCGGCGACGAGTACGGTACCGGCGAAGGTTCGCGACAGCAGCAGCGCGGCAAGACCGCCGATAGGCCCGCAGCCGACGACCAGCACGGAGCCTGCCGTCTTCGGCAGCCGCCGCACCGCATGCAGCGCCACCGCCAGCGGCTCGGCCATCGCCGCGACCCGCTCGTCGAGCCCGGCATCGATGACATGCAAAAGCCGTGCGGGCAGCACCGCCTGTTCGGCAAAGCCGCCGTCGCAGATCTCTCCCACGAAGCCCAGTGACGCGCAGAGATGCCGCCTGCCGGCTTGGCATTGCGCGCAGTCTCCGCACCAGAACCGGGAATCGGCAACCACCCTGTCGCCGATGGCGACGGTGTCGACGCCCGCGCCGATGGCGGTCACCGTGCCGGTCAGCTCGTGGCCGGCCGTCGAAGGCGACCGGCTTATCCACTGTCCCGTGCGGAAATTGTGCAGGTCCGAGCCGCAGATGCCGGCGGCGGCGACCCTGAGCTTCACCCAGCCCGCATCCGGCGCGCCCGGCGTGGCGATGTCCTCGACGCGCAGATCGCCGGGTCCATAAAGTCGAGCGGCCTTCATCGCGATCGTTCCGCTCAGCCGGCGAGATAGCGGTCGCGGATTTCCGAGACCGCGTTCTCGTGCGAGCTGAACCCTTCGTAGCGGGCGAGCCTGCGCGCATGCAGCGCCAGTTCCGGATAGGCCGCCGAGGTGACATAGCCGACCGACGAGCGCTTGACGAAATCCGTCACCGAAAGCGGCCCGTAGGTCCGTGCCCAGCGGCTGGTCGGCAGCACCGCATTGGGGCCGAGGACGAAGTTGGCAAGCGTCACCGGCGTGTGCGGGCCCATGAGGATTTCGGCGGCCTCGGTGATGCGCCCGAGATGCGCGAACGGCTCCTTCGACAGGATCTCGAGATGTTCGGGCGCATAGTCGTTGATGAAGCGGTAGCTGTCTTCCAGCGACGCGGTCAGCACGATGCCGCCGCGCTTGCCGGTAAGCACCGCGCGCGAGAACTCGACACGCTGTTCGGTCATTCGCGACCAGTGCTCCGGGATTGCGGCCAATGCGGCTTCGGCGACCTTGCGGCTGTGCGTCACCAGATAGGCCGAGGAATCTGGCCCGTGCTCGGCTTCGATCAAAAGGTCGAGCGCGGCAAGGCCGCCGTCGACGCTGTCATCGGCAAAGATGATCGCTTCGGACGGACCGGCCGGAAGGCCTGTGTTGATGACCGACGACAACACGCTCTTGGCGGCCACCACCCACGGGCTGCCGGGGCCGACGATCTTGAGCGCGGGCTTCACTGTCTGCGTGCCGTAGGCGACGGCGGCGACCGCTTGCGCGCCGCCGCATTTGTAGACGGTCCCGACGCCTGCGAGGCGCGCGGCGACCAGCGTTGCCGCATCCACCGAACCATCCGATGTCGGCGGCGTCACGATGGCGATCTGCGGCACGCCGGCAATCACCGCCGGCACCGACGTCATCATCGTCACCGACGGAAAGGCGCCCTTGCCGCGCGGAACGTAGAGCGCAACGGACGCGATCGGCGTGTACCTGTCGCCGGCATAGGCGCCCGGCCGGACTTCCTTGAGCCACATCGTTTCCGGCTTCTGCTCCTCATGGAAATGCCTGATGTTGTCGATGCCGAACTGGATGCTCTCGACGACATCCTTTTCCACCTTGTCGAACGCAGCGTCGAACTCGGCTTCCGACACCCGTAGTTCGCCCTCAGCGACATTGGCCTTGTCGAGTTCCCTGGCAAACCGGATCAAGGCGGCGTCGCCTTCGTCCTTGACGGCCTGGATGATCGGCCGGACCTTCTCGACGAAGACCGTCAGATCGGCCTCGGCGCGCTTCAGCAGACTGGCGCGCTGGTCGGCATCAATGGATGACAAATCGTGGAAGCTGATGTCGGACATGGCTGCTCGTTCTCCTGGAACTCTTGGAACGCAATGACGGTTGGCGCAGGTCGGCCATAATTCTGCGGGCCGACAGGCCGACCCGGGACAAGGATCAAAGCCATCGAGATGGCTTCACTCAGGCAAAAGTATATACATGTATGTATGATGGTCGCCAGCAATTTTTCCATCATCCTTCCGGTCGAAACTGCCGAGACAAACCGCGTCATCAGATCGAGGCGAGAAAGCCGCCATCGACCGGGATGGACTGGCCGGTGATGTAGGCTGCCGCATCCGAAGCGAGGAACACCGCGATGCCGTGCAGATCGCGCAGATCGCCGAAACGGCGCTGCGGGATCTTGGCCAGCATGGAGTGCTGCCATGCCTCGTTGCTGTAGAAAGCGTCAGTCATCGCCGTCCTGAAATAGCCCGGCGCGATCGCATTGACCCTTATGCCAAGCTCCGCCCACTCCGCCGCCAGCGCCCGTGTCATGCCAAGCAGGCCCGACTTCGACGAGCCATACGGCACCGCGGTGGGGATTCCGACTTCCGATGTTAGCGAACATAGATTGATGATGGCGCCGGACCGGCCGGCGTCCCGCATCTGCCGCGCGGCGGCCTGGGCGCAGAAGAACGCTCCCTTCAGATTCGTGTCGACGATCCTGTCCCACAGCGCCTCGTCGACATCGAGCGAGGGCCGCACCTCTTCTATCCCGGCATTGTTGACGAGAATGTCGAGACCGCCAAGCAGGCTGGCGGCCTCGGCGGTTGCCGCGCTGCACCGCCCGACGTCGGTGACGTCGAGAGCAATGGCGTGCACCACCCCGCCGGCCGCGCGGATGGCTGTCGTTGTCTCCTCCAATGAGGTCAGGCTGCGCGCCGTGACCGCGACGTCGGCGCCGGCAGCGCTGAGCGCTTCTGCGATGCTGCGCCCGATGCCGCGGCTTGCGCCGGTGACAAGCGCCTTCCTGCCGGAGAGATCGAAGAGAGAAGCATTGCGCATGTGATCCTCCTGGTCGGTGTCGGCTTCGGCACCGGTTTCAATGCTATCAGGCCATAGGTTACATATACAAGCATATACAAACTATTTCTGCTACGGTACTGATGACGAAATCCGCTGCACGAGTACCCCCGCCGGTGACCAGGCTTGCCCAGGGCAAGATGCAGCGAAAGCCAGTGTTTGAGAACCCGGCCGATGACGGGAATCCGTCGGCCAGCCCCAGAGGAGCCGCTCGTGTCGAAAGCCTCGGATATGGTGCGAACCGAAGTCACGCGTCTGTCGCCCTACAATTCCGGGCTGACCATTGACGAGGTCATGGAGCGATACGCGCCGGCCAGGATCGCCAAACTCGGCTCGAACGAAAACCCGCTCGGGCCGAGCCCAACCCTCGCCACGACCATGCATGCCGGCTCCGAGATGTTCCGCCTCTATCCGGACCCTGCCGGGCGCAAGCTGCGCCAGGCGATCGGCGACAGGCATGCTGTCACCGAAGACCAGATTATCCTGGGCAACGGCTCCGAAGATCTTCTCTCCGTCATCAGCCGTGCCGTGTTGCGGCCCGGCGATACCGTCGTCACCCTCTACCCGTCGTTCCCACTGCATGAGGACTACGCGACGCTGATGGGGGCTACCGTCAAACGCGTTGTGGTCAACGACGATCTCACCATCGACGTCGATGCGCTGGTCGAGGCGGTGCGCGAACGGCCCCGCATGCTGCTGTTCTCGAACCCGATGAACCCGGTCGGCAGCTGGCTCCCCGGCGGCGACCTTTCGAGGGTTCTGGATGCGGCAAGCGACGAGACGCTGATCGTCATTGATGAAGCCTATGCCGAATATGCCAAGGGCGACGACTATGCGTCGTCCCTCGCCTATCTAAGCAAGCTCGACCAGCCTTGGATCGTGCTGCGGACCTTTTCCAAGGCATTCGGCCTGGCCGGACTGCGGATCGGCTTCGGCATCGTCGGCGACCCGGAACTGCGCGCGCTGCTCGACCGTGTCCGCACACCCTTCAACGCCAACGCCATGGCCCAGGCCGCCGCACTGGCGGCGCTGGCAGATGAGGATCATCTTGCCAGGGTCGTCGCGCTGGCCACGGCGGAGAGAGCGCGCGTCGAGACTTTCCTCAGGAGCAAGGGGCTCGACGTCGCCGCCTCCAGGGGCAATTTCCTGTTCTTCAACTGCCGGCAAGATGCTTCCGTCTTCGTCGAGAGCCTGCTGCGCCAAGGCGTCATCGTCAAACCGTGGAAGCAGCAGGGCTTCGACACCTATGTCCGCGTCAGCATCGGCTCGGTTTCGGAGAACGACCATTTCATGGCGGTTCTGTCGGAGCTGAAGTGAACACACGTCTGTCGACCCTGCGCTTGGCCGCCAGCCGGCGATGCCAGGATCAGTAGCCGCCGACCACCGGCAGAATCTCGCCCGTGATGTAGCTGGAGCACTGCGCGGAAGCGAGAAACACATAGGCCGGAGCCAGTTCTTCGGGCTGCGCCGGACGCTTCATGGGCGTGTCGGCACCAAATTTGGAAACGTCGTCCGCCTTCTTGTCGGAGGGGTTCAAGGGGGTCCAGACAGGCCCCGGCGCCACCGCATTCACCCTGATTCCCTTGCTGATGAGGTTTCCCGACAACGCCCTGGTAAAGGCATGGATGCCGCCCTTGGTCATCGAATAGTCGACCAGCGCTTTGGAGCCGTCTATGCCGGTCACGGAGCCGGTGTTGACGATGGCCGAGCCTGGCTTCATATGCGGCACCGCCTCCTGCGCCATGTGGAAATAGCCGTAGAGGTTGGTCTTCAACGTGGTGTCGAAATGTTCCTCGGTCAGGTCGGCAAAATCGGCCGAGTGGACCTGGAAGGCGGCATTGTTCACCAGCACGTCGAGGCCGCCTAGCTGCTTCACAGTGGCGGCAACCGCCCGGCGACAGAAGGCACGGCGGGAGACGTCGCCGCGCAGCAGCAGGCAGCGCCGGCCTTCCGCCTCGATGGCCTTCTTGGTCTCGTCCGCATCCTTGTCTTCGGACAGATAGGCGATCGCCACGTCGGCTCCCTCACGTGCAAACAGAACCGCGACCGCACGGCCTATGCCGGAATCGCCGCCGGTGATCAGCGCTATCTTGCCATCCAGCTTGCGCGAGCCGATCCAGTAGGGCGCATCGTATAGCGGTGCGGGCTCGACCCGCCCCTCTTCGCCAGGCTTGGGATGATGCTGTTTCGGGAAAGGCGGCACCGGGTAGTTGCGTGCGCCGGCCTGCATGGCGCGATCCGGTTTCGACCGGCCTTTTTGGCGGTCGTCTTCATCCACCTTGCGCTGAATGCGCCGCTGTTTTTGGGCGGCCTTCGCGGTGTCGTTCTTCGTAAGCATTGCGTGCCTCCTTCTGCGGAAAATGTCGCAGCGGGCGGATCGTTCCCCACTCGGACCCGATCGTTTGTCATCCTGATTTTGACAAGGCCTTTGAGCGAGCCTTGCTGGCTGCCGCCCGGTTCGTCGATGACGACAGCGTATTTATTTGGCCTCCGGCCGGCTGCAGGCCTTAACTTTCGCAGCGTGGGTTTTTACATCTGAGGGGTCTGCAAACGATCGACGCTTGAGGAGGCTCCCTTGCAGCAGCAACCAGATGACATCGCCGCCCGCCGATTGGGCATTCTCATCGAGCAATATGTGGAAGCGCGCAAAAAGCGCCACGACTATGTGTCGACCGAGCAGGCCTATCAGGCCATCCGGCACGTCCTCAAACCTGCCATTCCCGATCGCGAACTCGACAACATGGTCGCCTCGCTTGCCGTCAAGAACGGGCTGGCGGTCGTTTTCGATCGCCAAACCAAAGCGTCCGCCGATGATATTCCTCTGGGGCCAAAGCCCTAGATCGACGCACATCTGCCGGAGGCTTGGCCACATCAATACGGGGCCAAACGCATCGTTCGGCCCCGCATCGATGTGTATCGCCGGAGGAACCTGCGATACACCTGCGCCCTGGGCCTGTGTGCCGCAAGCCGACGGGCGTGGCGGATTCAGGCGGCGGTGCTGACCTTGCCCATCTCGAGGATCGACTTGACCTTGTCGGCGACGGCGCGCCCCAGATCGGCGTTGTTTGCGGCAGTGAAATGGATGCCGTCGACACCGTCCGTTGTGACGAAATCGCCGGCATTGAGGAAGTCGATCTTCATGAAATCCGCCATCGCCTTGTACTGCCTGGCCAGGTCCCTGGACTTCTCGTGGCCGCCGCCAAACATGCCCTCGAACCACGGATCGGGCATCGGCGTCAGCGGCGGCGGTGCAATGACCAGCGCCTTGGGCGCCGGATAAGGGGTGCCGATGCCGCCGGCACTGGTCAGGATCTGCCCGACCAGTTTCGCCATTCCATTGGCGATCTCGTAGGGCGTCCGGCGGAAATAGGACTTCGTGTCGTTGGTGCCGAGCATCACGATGACCAGGTCCAGCGGCAGATGGCTGGCGATGGCCGAGGGCAGATAGTTGGCCCCGTTCAGGCGCGGATCGTTGGGGTCGTCGAGACAGGTCGTGCGTGCGCTCAAGCCTTCTTCGACGATGTGATAGCCCGCTCCGAGCGCCGCCGCCATGACGCCCGTCCAGCGCTGGTCATAGGGATAGCGGAGGGTCGGTGAGCCCTCCTTGACCGGAACCCAGCCCCAGGTGAGCGAGTCGCCGTAGCACATGATGTTTTTTGGCGGTGACATCCATGTTTCTCCATTTGTTTGCCAATTGTCTGAACACGCGGTTCGGTCCGGGCGGACGCCGGTGCGGTTTGCCTTCGCTGCTTCAAGTCAGGGGGTTCGCACGCGCACTCCGTAGAAGATCGCCGCGCCGAGGATGATGACGCCCTGGGCGATCAGCTTGCCGGGCTCGTCAATGCCGAGCACCGTCATCACCACGAACAAAAGCGCAAAACACAGCGCACCGAAGAAAGGCCCCCAGACGCCGCCGTCGCCACGGCCGAAGACGACGCCGCCAAGGATCGTTGCCGCGACGGCCAGGATCGGCAGGTCGAGACCGACGCGGACGCTGCCGACAGCAATCGAACCTGTCTGCACCAGGGCCGCGATCGCCGCGATCAGGCCGGCGAGCGTATGCGCCAGGATGACGGTGCGCTGGACCGGCACGCCGGAAAAATGGGCTGCTTCGGCATTCTCTCCGACCGAGGCGACGTAGCGGCCAAACACCGTCCGCGACAGCAGCAGCCACACCGCGGCGGTCAGCAGGATCCAGAACAGCACCGGCGTCGGAACCGACAGGAATTTCGTGTTGTAGAGGTCGTTGAACAGCTTCGGCACGTCGCCGGGTGGATTGCCACTCGACAGGAACTGCACCAGCCCGACCAGGATGATGCTGACCGCCAGCGTGACGATGACGGCCGACACCCGCCGGTTGCCGATCATGAAGCCGTTGAACAGACCGATGACGAGGCCCGTGGCGAGCGCCAGCACGACGAAGAATGGCAGCGACGCGCCCGGGAAACTGCCCGACGAGATGAAATAGTTGATCAAGAGGATGATGCCACCGCCGGAGAGGTCGATCGACTTCACCCGCATGACGACGAGCTGCCCCAGCACCAGGATACCGAGCGGGACGATCTGCCTGATGAAGATGCCCATGATGTTGAGGTTGAGCATGTTCGGCCGTGCGATCCACAGCGTGGCCAGCAGCACGAGGAAGACAAAATAGGACGGCGGTATGCGCAGCAGTCGTCGGGCGATCGGATTTGCGAGAACGGCAGCCATGGTTCAGAGCCCCATCTTCTTGCGCGATTGCAGCCCGACCACCGCCAGCAGGATGCCGCCCTTGATCGCCGTCTGGACGAAGGGCGAGACGTTGGCGAGGTTCATGCCATTGGCCAGCAGCGCCATGACCAGCGCGCCGATCACCGTGCCGTGCAGGCTGCCGATGCCGCCTGAGAGCTGGGTGCCCCCAAGGGCCACGGCGGTGACGGTGTCGAGTTCGAAAAGCAGCCCGACATTCGGATCGCCCGACACGATGCGCCCGGCCAGGAAGACACCGGCAACGGCCGCGAAACAGGAACAGACCACATAGGCGAGGATGATGTTACGACGGTCGGCCACGCCGAAATTGCGGGCAGCACTCTCTGCACCCGAAGCGATGCCGCCGCCGATCGCAAACAGATGCAGCCCGTATCGCGATCCGTAGAGCAGCTTCCACGCCACCAGGATCACGACGATGCCCCAGAAAACCGGATAGGGAATGCCGAGGAAACTACCCGAGACGGCGGCGATGACGATCTCCGGCACGGTGCCGCCGGAGACGGGACGCAAGATGCGCGTGACGCCAAGTACGATGTACTGCGTCGACAGCGTCGCGATGATCGGATGGACGTTGAAGCGGGTGATCGCCAGGCCGTTGATCAGACCGATGAATGCGGCCAGCAGAAAGACCGCCGGGATCAGCACGATCGCCGGCTGGTCGAGCGCCAGCACCGCCGTCGTGAAGCTGATGACAGAGCCGACCGACAGATCGAGCCCGCCTATGAGCACGACGACGAGCTGCCCGATCGCCGCGATGATCAGCGGCATTGCCTGGGCAACCAGGTTGAAGAGGTTCTCGGCCGTCGCGAACTGTGTCGTCTCGACGGTCAGCCACAGCGAAATGAGCAAGGCAACCAGCAGTGGCAGGCCCCACAGGCCTTGCCGTGTGTTCCGGCCACTCAGGATGTTGAAAAGCGAACGATGCATGGAGGCCCCTAATGCTGGCGCGTGGAGCCGCCCGTCAGGGCCGCGTCGAGGATCTTGTGTTCCGTCGCCTGCGCTGCCGGCATTTCGGCAACGATCGTGTCATGATGGACGACGTAGATGCGGTCGCAGAGCCCGATCAGCTCGATCGTCTCGCGCGACAGCACCAGCACGGCACCGCCCTTGCGGGTGAAGTCGCGCAGCAGATGGTAGATCTCGGACTTGGCGCCGATGTCGACGCCGCGGGTCGGCTCCTCCACCAACAGAAGATCGAGATCGGCGGCCAGATACCGGCCGAGCAGAACCTTTTGCTGGTTGCCACCCGACAGGGAGCCGACCGGAGCCGATGGACCCGCCGCCTTTATGTTCATGACCTCCATCATGCGGGCGATGACGTTTCGATAGGGCCGCGCCGGCGCAAGTTCGGGTCGCCTCGAATGCAATCCGATGGCGATGTTGTGGGCGATCGGCAAAGCGAGAAAGAGCCCCTCTTCCTTGCGGTCCTCGGGAACGAAGCCGACCTTCAGCTGCTGCAAATGGCGAACGCCTGCCGACCCCGAGAGCGGCATCTTCAGCGCTTTGCCGTTGATGGAAATCGTCCCGGCAAAGGGATGGTAGCGGCCGATCAGCGATCTCAGGAAGCGCTGCTGGCCCTGCCCCTCCAGTCCGGCCAGGGCGACGATCTCACCCTTGTGCAATGTCAGCGACAGCGGCTGCGAGGTCTCCGTGATCCTGAGGTTCTCGACGCGCAGGATCTCATCGCCTTTGTCATCAGTGCGATCGGGGAAAAGGTCCTGGAGTTCGCGTCCGACCATCATGGCGATGAGTTCGTCGGTGGTGATCTCGGACACCATTCTGGTGCCGACCAGTGCGCCGTCCTTCAACACCGTCACCGTGTCGCACAGCTCGAAGATCTCCTCCATGCGATGCGAGATGTAGACGATCGCTTTTCCCTTATCGCGCAGCCGGCGGATGTTGCGGTTGAGCACATCGACATCGGCCGCATTGAGAGCGGCCGTCGGTTCATCGAGGATGAGCACGCTGGCGTCGGCATGGATGCAATGCGCGATCTCGACGAATTGCCGCTCGGCGATCGTCAGGTTGGAAACGAGTTGCGACGGGTCGAGCGTGAGGCCGAGTTCGCCAAGCGCCTTGGCGGTCTGGCTGCTCATCGCGGAATAGTCGATCGAGCCGAACCGGGTCGTCGGCTCCCGGCCCAGAAACATGTTCTCGGCGATCGACAGATTGGGCAGCAGCGAATGCTCCTGGAAAACGGTGGAAATACCTGCATCCAGTGCGTCGCGCGGCGACTTCAGATCGAGCTTTTCCCCGTTCATGAAGATCTCGCCGGAATCGGGCTGATGCACGCCCGCCAGGATCTTCATCAACGTCGATTTGCCGGCGCCGTTCTCCCCCATCAGGGCGTGAACGCTGCCCGCCTTGAGATCGAGGGAAACGGAGTGGAGCGCCTTGCTCCCTCCGAACGCCTTCGAAATGTGGGACATCTCGATAAGATTGGTCACGAAATCCTCGAACGAACCGGGTTCAACAGCTGGAAAGGCCTGCGGGGAATGTTTGTCCACTCCCCGCCAGCCACGGCGCCGTCACTTCTTGCCGTAATATTCCTTGAGCTTGTCCTCGGGCAGTTCGCTCGGCCACCAGACATTGGCCGTCAAATCGTCGCGATAGTATTTGGCGGCCTTGTCCTTGTCCCAGCCGTCGGGGTTGTAGACATAGCGCTTGTAGAGCTGCTGGCCTTCGAGCAAAGCGACAGCGGCGCGCACGCCGGCCGCACCTTGGGCGGGGCTGTATTCCGGCGAGATCGACTTGAATCCATCCGTGATCCACTGGCTGAAATAGCCATTGTTGCCTTCGCCGGAAATCGGCGGAATGGGCGTGCCGAACTGCTTGAAGACATCGACGCAGGCACGCGTCATGTCGGCGCCCGACGACCAGATGCCGTCGACCTGCGGATTGTTCAGATAGAGCGTCTCGCACAGCTTCTTGGCCTTGTCGTACTGCCAGTCGCCATGCTCCTCGGCGATGATCTGCACATGCGTGCCCTTGAGCGATTCCAGGAGGCCGTTGTAGCGGTTGGTGTCTTCCGGATGGCCGGCCAGACCCCGCAGGACCCAGATCTTGCCGTTGTCGCCGACGGTCTTCACCAGCCAGTCGCCCATCACCTTGCCGAAGTGCTCGGCCCCGCCCTGGATCTCTGTGGTGTAGGCGTCGGAATCGATGCGGCCGGTGTGAAGGATGACGGGAATGCCGGCGGCGACCGCCTTGGCGATGCTGGCGTTGGCCGATGTGCTGGTCACCGGCTGAACGATGATCGCGTCGACATGCTGCGCGATCAGATCCTCGATATCGGCCACCTGCTTCTTCTGGTCGAAGCCGGCATCGAGCAGGATGAATTTCGAGATGCGCTTGTCCTTTGCCGCGGCGTTCTCCGCCTCATGCGCCACCTGCACCGTCCAGGTGTTGGCGTTGACGCCGAAGTCGCTCATTCCGATGACCCAGGGCGGGTCCTTCTTGAACGCGCCGGCCGCGGTCATGCGCGTGTCGTCGGCGCGCGGCGCGACGCCGTCCATCAGCTTGACGTCTTCCGCATGCGCCAGGGAGGTCACGGCAAGCGCTGATACGACGAGCACTCCCAGACCGACGGTTTTCAGCAATCCTAACATTGAACTCTCCTCCTTGTGGTTGCCCCGGCCTTACGAATTCGTACGGCCGCGAGACGCTCTCCCAATGCATGCTCGTCGTCGCAAACCGACCGATGCACACAATCCCGCCCCCCCGAACACACGCGTGTCGAGGCCCAACTTCTGCTGGACGATGATGACGGTCGAGAACTCCTCCGGGCACTTTAGAAGCACAGCGGATTCGGCCTGTCAATAGTTAGTCATGTTGAATGACTATTCGCTTGCTTGCCTTTCATCGCTCCTCTATCCATCATGAATGGCGCGCGCCGGCATCGGCGCGCTGTCAGTTCCGGCGGGAAAAACATGCGATCAGTCTTGTGCTACGGCGACTCCAACACGCACGGCCAGATCCCCGGCAGGGGGCCGCTCGAGCGCTATGGTCCATGTGAGCGCTGGCCGGGGATATTGCGTTCTCAGCTAGGTCCCGATTGGTATGTCATCGAGGAGGGATTGAGCGGCCGAACCACCGTCCACGACGACCCGATCGAGGGCGCCCACAAGAACGGCCGGACCTATCTTCGTCCTTGCCTGCAGAGCCATGCGACGCTTGATCTCGTCATCATCATGCTCGGCACCAACGATCTGAAGATCCGCTTCAACAAGCCGCCGTCGGAAGTGGCGATGGGCATTGGCTGCCTCGTCTACGACATCAAGGAGCTGGCGCCCGGTCCGGGCGGCTCGACGCCCGAGATCATGATCGTGGCGCCGCCGCCGATGCAGAACGACGTCAAGGAATGGAAGTCCATCTTCGCCGGCGCGCCGGAGAAATCGCGCCTGCTCGCGCTCGAATTCGAGGTTCTGGCGGACTCGCTCGAACTGCACTTTTTCGATGCCGGCGCGGTGGTGTCGTGCAGCGAAGCAGACGGATTTCACATAGATGCCGAGGCGCACAGATTGCTGGGCACCGCACTCGCCCGCGCGGTCGATGCCATCGGCTGGAGCCGCTCGACATGAGCAATCCCGGCGCCGCCAGGCAATGCGCTCTTACCGACGGGGCGACCCTTGCCTGACATGAGATTCGCACCACCCAATCCCTTGCGCATCGCCGATCGTGCGAGTGGGCTGAATGCGTTGAGCGTGCGCAGCTACAACGAGCGGCTGGTGCTGTCGCTGCTGCTGCAGAACGAAGGCATTTCGCGGATGGAAATCGGCGAGAAGACCGGCCTGTCGGCGCAGACGGCCTCGGTCATCGTCCGCTCGCTCGAGCAGGAAGGCTTGGTCTCGCAGGGCGAGGCGCAGCGCGGCCGCGTCGGCCCGCCAACCATACCGCTTTCGCTCAATCCGGAGGGCGCCTATGCGGTCGGCGTCGGCTTCAGCCGGCGCAGGATCGACATCGCGCTCATCGACTTCATCGGCACCGTGCGCTTCCACAAGCAGTTGCCGGCGGATGAAGCCAATCCGTTTCCGCAAAGCAGTGATTTGCTGGGGGCAATCGGGCAAGCCATGACGAGCTTGCCCGTCGAGGCGCGCAGCCGGGTCGCCGGCATCGGGCTGGCTGTTCCCGACGAAGTCGACGCCATGGCTGCAACCCGCAACGGATCGAGCACCTCCCTCAAGGCTTTGCAAGGCGAGATCGAAGAGCAGAGCAAGCTGCCGGTTTTCGTGCAAAACGACATCACCGCAGCGGCCGGCGGCGAAAGCATGTTCGGCGTCGCCAAGCCGCTGAACGACTATTTGTTCTTCTATCTCGGGGCAAGGCTGCAGAGCAGGCTCATCCTCAACCACCAGATCTACAAGGGAAACGCCAGCGCCAGCTTCGATCATGGCCTTGTGCGCCTGGAGAGCGAACTGACCAGGCGCGGGCGCCCGTCCGAAATCATCTGGAGCAGCAGCCCTGAGTGGCCTGACCTTGGCGAGGCCTACAGCGAATGGCTGGGGGAATGCTCCAACCGCCTGAAAGCGTCGATCTCGGCACTGACCCAGTTTGTCGAATTCAGGACGGTCGTCCTGTCCAGCTACGCGCCGCAGAAGATCGCCAAGGCTTTGTGCGCCGACATCAGCCGGGAATTCGCCACCATCGAAGCGTTGCCGGCGCGCGTCACCATCAGCCCGAAGGCCGTCGGCGCGGCAAGCCTGCCGTTCAGTTCGCGCTTCATGATCCAGTGATCGGGCCGAACCGGCGTTTGCTCCTGCCGGTCGGCCGATCATGCATCCCTCTGCAGGTCCATCGGTGATTTTCAGGTGACCCGAGCGAATCCGCTTGCCAGGAGGCTTCACTTAATAGCATGTTAAGTGAACCCTGAGATCGCCATGAAGATTGCCGAGGATCACATCCCAGACGACAGCGCCGCGTCCAGCGCGGAAGCGCGCCGCTCGACGGTGTTGGGCGATCGCGTCAAAGCCTATCGCACCACGCGACGCCTGACGCTGCGCCAGCTCGGCGACATGATCGGCACCACCGCCAGTTTCCTGAGCCAGCTCGAGCGCGGCCTTTCCGGCGCCAACACCAGCACGCTGATGCTGATCGCCAATGCGCTCGGCATCAGCCTCGCCGACCTTTTCGACGAATGCGAAGTCTCGCCGCACGCGGTGCTGACACGCGCCGAGCGGCCGGCGCTGCCGACCAGCGAAGGCTATCGCAAGACGCTGCTGTCGCGCCGGCCAATCCGTGAGATGGAAGTCTATTGCGGCGAATTCGCCGTCGGCGGCTCGACCGGCGACGTGCCCTACACGCATGGCAGCGCACATGAAATGTTCCTCGTGCTGCGCGGCCGGCTGCAGCTGACGCTCGGTGACGAGAGCTTCATCCTCGAAGAGGGCGACAGCATCGAATATTCGACCTCGACGCCGCACCGAACAATCAATGTCGGCGACACGGTGGCCGAAGTGCTCTGGATCATTGCGCCGCCGACCAGCGGCGCCGTCGACCTCGACCAATATGTAGCCCGGAAAACGCTCGCGCCCGGTCTGCCAAAATCAAACAGCGAGCCATCGGAGGGTTAGAAAATGGGAAGCAGATCAAGATTGGCCGGATTTGTCGGTGCCGCCGCACTGGCCTTGCTCGCGGCCGCCGCTCACGCGCAGAACGCACCGCCGGCGGGAACCGTCGTCGACGGGTCGCTGAAGGGCAAGACGCTGACCTTCGTCTCTTATGGCGGCATCTACCAGGACGGCCAGGTCGCGGCGCTCAAGGAATTCGTCGACAAGAGCGGCGTCAAGCTCTTGAACGACGGACCGACCGAAATCGCCAAGCTTCAGGCGCAGGTGGAATCAGGCAATGTGACCTGGGATGTCGTCGACACCGACGACTTTCCGCCCTTCGTGCATTGCGGCAAACTGTTCCAGAAGCTCGATTTGACCAAGCTCGACATCTCGCACATCCCGGCCGGACAGGTCGGTGAATGCAGCGTGCCGGCGATGAACTACGGCATGGTCCTGATGTACAAGAACGACAAGTACAAGGACAATCCGCCGACGGACTGGAAGGATTTCTTCGACACCGCGAAATTCCCCGGCACGCGCGCCATCGATGGCAGCGGAAGCCCGATCGGCGGCCTGATCGAACAGGCCATCCTGGCCGACGGCGGCAAGGTCGACGCCATGACGCCGGCCGACATCGACAAGGGCATCGCCAAGATCAAAGCGATCGGTCCGGACACGATCTTCTGGAAGACCGGCGCCGAATCCCAGCAGCTCGCCGAATCCGGCGAGGCCGACATGATCATCATGTGGACGGGCCGCGCCATGACGGCGGTCAAGAACGGCGCCGCCTACACGCCGGTGTGGAAGGACTGGCTGGTCGTCATGGATCAGCTAACCATCCCGGTCGGCGCCAAGGACACCGACGCCTCCTATGCGCTGATCAACGCCTATCTCGGCAAGAAGTCGCAAGAGATCCTGACCGAGCAGACCTCCTACTCGCCGATCAACAGCGAGGCACAGCCGAAGGTGGATGCCTCCGTCGGCGCCTTCCTGACCAACACGCCGGACCACGCCAAGCTCGGCTACCAGCAGAACATCAAGTTCTGGGTCGCCAACTTCGCCACGGCGTCCGACAAGTGGACGGCGCTGATGGCCGGCAACTGAGCCGGCTACCGCAGGTGACGGCGTGAGCCAGACATCGCATACGCCGACGGCCGGGGGTGAAAATCCCCGGCCGGCAGGTGCCGTGCAGGGGCCGCAACGGCGCCCGCGCCTTGCCGCCTATCCTTCGCTGCTGGCGATGCCGGCCTTGCTCCTGCTCATCGCGGCGATGGGCTATCCCTTGCTGACCGTCACGCTGCGCAGTTTTTCGGACCCGGCCTGGGGCCTGCAGAACTATGTCTGGTTCTTTTCCACGCCGGTGAACGTCACCGTCCTGTGGCGCACCTTTTCCATCGCCGCCTGGGTGACCATCGTCTGCGTCATCGCCGCCTATCCCTACGCCTATCTCATGACGGCCGTCGGGCCGCGGCTGCGGCTCGTCCTCATCCTGTGCGTGCTGGTGCCGTTCTGGGTCAGCGGCGTGGTGCGCACCCTGGCCTGGGTGATCCTGCTGCAGGATTCAGGCATCATCAATTCCGTGATCAGGCTGCTCGGCTTTGACGGCGTGAAGCTGATCCGCACGCAGACCGGCGTGGTCATCGGCATGGCGCAGGTGCTGCTGCCGTTCATGATCCTGCCGCTCTATTCGGTGATGCGCGGTATCGACCTGCGCCTCGTCCAGGCGGCGCGCAGCCTCGGTGCGCGGCCGGCACGTGCCTTCCTGCAAATCTATCTGCCGCTGTCGCTGCCTGGTGTTTTCGCCGGCGCCATCATCGTCTTCATCCTGTCGCTCGGCTTCTACATCACCCCGGCCCTGCTCGGCGGCCCGCGCAGCACCATGCTGTCGACGCTGGTGCAGAGCCAGGTGCTCAGCCTGCTGAACTGGGGCCGTGGCGGCGCCATGGGCGTCGTGCTGCTGGTCGCGACCTTCGTGCTTCTGGCGCTCGCCGCCCCGCTGATGCGCCAGCGCCACAAGCAGGCGTCCAGATCATGAGACTGGCGCCATTCCGCATTCTGCTCGGCCTGTTCTGCCTGTTGGTCGCCGTGTGGCTGGTGATGCCGACGCTGGTCATCATCCCGATGTCGTTCAACGAGAAGAAGTCGCTGGCCTTCCCGCCCTCCGGCTTCTCCTGGCAGTGGTACGAGAATTTCTTCACCAATCCCGATTGGCTGTCGAGCTTCTTCAATTCGCTCAGGGTCGCCGGCCTCGTCGCCATCGCCGCGACGCTGATCGGCACGCTGGCGTCGCTTGGCCTCAGCCGCATGAAACATTCCGGCGCCGGCCTGCTGCGCGCCATCCTGATCACGCCGATGATCGTGCCCGGCGTGGTGCTGGCGATCGGCATCTATGCCGTCTATCTCGACTACCAGCTCGTCGGCACCACCACCGGCTTCGTCATCGCGCACACGATGCTGGCGATCCCCTTCGTCATCATCGCCGTGTCGGCAAGCCTCGAAGTCTTCGACGTGCGACTGGAGACGGCGGCGGCAAGCCTCGGCGCCAACCGCCTCACAACGTTCCGCACGGTGACCTTGCCGCTGATCGCGCCCGGCATCCTGTCGGGGCTGCTGTTTGCCTTCGTCACCTCTTTCGACGAAATCATCGTCGCGCTGTTCATCACCAGCCCGTATTTGAAGACCTTGCCCGTTCAGATCTTCACCAGCATCACCCGCGACGCCGACCCGACGGTGACGGCCGTTGGAACCATCATCTTCATTGCCACGACGCTGATCATCAGCGCCGGGCTGATCATCAGCTCGAAATCGACGAGGAGTTGAGATGACTGCGAGGGAACGTGGCGCGGCCATCGACATCAAGGGCGCAACCAAGCGCTACGGCAATTTCACCGCGCTCGACGATGTCAGCCTGCATATCGAGCCGGGCGAGTTCATGACGCTGCTCGGCCCCAGCGGCTCGGGCAAGACCACTACGCTCAACGTCGTTGCCGGCTTCACCGACCTGACCTCCGGCGATCTTGCCGTTGGCGGCAAAAGCATCGTCGCCCTGCCCGCACACAAGCGCAACATCGGCGTCGTCTTCCAGCACTACGCGCTGTTTCCGCACATGACCGTCGGCAAGAACGTCGCCTATCCCCTCACCTTGCGCGGCATGGACAAGCAGGCGCGCGACCGTCTCGTCGTGCGCGCGCTGGACATGGTCAAGATGGCCGATTTCGCGCATCGCTATCCCTCAGAGCTTTCCGGCGGCCAGCAGCAGCGCGTGGCGCTGGCGCGCGCCATCGTCTTCGATCCGCCGCTGCTGTTGATGGACGAGCCGCTCGGCGCGCTCGACAAGAAACTGCGCGAATGGCTGCAGCTGGAAATCAAGCGCATCCACCGCGAACTCGGCACCACCTTCGTCTATGTGACGCATGACCAGGAAGAGGCACTGGTTCTGTCCGACCGCATCGCCGTGTTCAACCAGGGGCGCATCGAACAGGTGGGAACCGGCCGCCAGCTCTACGACGAGCCGACGACCCTGTTCGTGGCCAAGTTCATCGGCGAATCGACCAGTTTGCGTGGCGCGGCCCAGACGTCCGGCAACGAGACCAGCCTGACGATCGCCGGCCAGAAGATCGTTGTTGGCGGCAAGCTCGCCGGCGGTCAGAAACCGGTGGTCCTGCTGCGGCCGGAAAAGCTCTCGCTCGCCAGTGCAAAAACGACTCTGACCGCAGGGCAGAACAGCCTCACCGGTGAGGTCAGCGAAGCGATCTATCTTGGGTCCGGTTCGAAATACCAGGTGACGCTTCGCGACGGCTCGGTCGCCATCGTTCGCTCGTCTCTGGAAGCCACATCGTTCTCGATTGGTGACACGGTCGATCTGCGCTGGTCCGTCGTCGATGCAAAACTTCTTGCCGACGACGACCGCGCCGACATGACGATGACCTGACCGCTCTTTTCCCCGCAGGAATTTTAGACATGGACGCCAAAGTCAACGGCAACGTCTCGTTCTGGTATGCCGACATCGGCCTGCCGGCCTATCGCGCGCCGCTTCCGGGCGACCTCGAAGCCGATGTCTGCATCGTCGGCGCCGGCTACACCGGCCTGTGGACGGCCTACTATCTGAAGCAGGCCGATCCTTCGATCCGCATCGCCATCGTCGAACGGGAGTTCGCCGGCTTCGGCGCATCGGGCCGCAATGGCGGCTGGTTGTCCGGTGGCTTCAGCTGGTCGCGCGAGAAATATCTGCAGACGTCGACCCGTGGCGCCGTCATCGACATGGAAACCGCCATGCATGGCACGGTCGATGAAGTGATCAAGGTGACCGAGGCCGAAGGCATCGATGCCGACATCCGCCGCGTTGACAATCTGACGGTTGCCACCAACCCGCCGCAGCTCGAACGGATCAAAGCCGCCTATGCCGATGCGATCGGCTGGAGCGTCCCGAGCGAGCGTGTCAGCCTGATCGGCCAGGCAGAGGCCAAGGCCCGCATCAACATCAGGAATGTGCTTGGCGGCTATATCCACCACGGCACCGCGCGCGTGCAGCCGGCCAAGCTGGTGCGCGGGCTCTCCGAAGCCGTCGAGCGGCTTGGCGTGCCGATCTATGAACAGACTACGGTGGCCGGTATCGAGAAGGGCAAGGTCACGACCAACCGCGGCACCGTGCGAGCGCCCATCATCATCCGCGCCACCGAGGGGTTCACGGCCGGCATACCGGGCAATGAGCGGCTCTGGCTGCCGCTCAACAGCGCGCAGATCATCACCGAGCCGCTGCCGCAATCCTTATGGGACGAGATCGGCTGGCAAGGCCATGAGCTTCTGGGCGATGCAGCGCACGCCTATTGCTATGCGCAGCGCACAAGGGAAGGCCGCATCACCATGGGCGGACGCGGCGTACCGTATCGCTACGGATCGCAAACGGATGTGCGCGGCCAGACGCAGCAGGCGACCATCGAGAGCCTGCACGCGATCCTCACCCGGCTTCTGCCGCAGACAGCCAAGCTTCGCATCGACCACGCCTGGTGCGGCGTGCTTGGCGTGCCGCGCGACTGGTGCACGACATCAGGCCTCGACCTTGAAACCGGCATCGGCTGGGCCGGCGGCTATGTCGGGCTCGGCGTGTCGAGCTCCAACCTGTCGGGCCGCACGCTGCGCGACCTCATCCTGCGCCGCGACACCGAACTGACCCGCCTGCCCTGGGTTAACCGGCAGGTCAGCAAATGGGAGCCCGAGCCGATGCGCTGGCTCGGCGTCCACTCGATGTATCAGCTCTACCGCGTCGCCGACGAACGTGAGGAGGCGGGCCTCCAGCACACGTCGAAACTGGCCGCAATCGCCGACCGCATCACCGGGCATTGAGCCTTCGGAGCGACCCCAAAAACCTTCTGCATTTTCAGTGCCTGCCCGGAGACCGCCATGACCGACTTCCAGACCTTCGCCCATCTCGCCTCGATTGACCTCGGTGAGCCCGAACCCAAGCCGACTTCAATCAGCGGCGATCAGCTCGAAGCGTCGAAGACGCTGTGGACCTCGCCAGACGGCACACTGGAAGTCGGCGTCTGGGAGTGCACATCAGGCCGCTTCACCGCGTCGCGCGACAGCAACTCCGAAACCTGCCACATCGTCTCGGGCCGCGTCTCGCTGCATGGTCCCGACGGCCGCAGCGAGGACGTCGGCCCGGGCGAAATGCTGGTGCTGCCGAAAGGCTGGAAGGGCGAATGGACGATCCACGAGAAGACGCGGAAGCTCTATATCCTGCACTTCGAGGCGTGAGCCCGTGGAACTGCCGCTACTCGTCGTCTGAACGAACATCCCCGGCGGCGATCGGCTTGCCTTCAATCGCCTGCCGCAAGGCGTCGTTGATGCGGTCCTGCCAACCGGGACCGTCCTCCTGGAAATGGTCCAGCACGGCGCGGTCGATCCGGATCGAAACAAGCTCCCTGACGCCTGGAGCGGCGGAGGGCTCACGAACCGGGGCAGCCGGCTTCTTCACCGGCTTGAAAGCCGCCTCGGCGGCCGTCATCGGATTTGTCGGTCGGCGCGGGGGATTTGCCATTGGATGACCCTGACTGAAGCGATTCGTGCACGACGCCGCACGCTTGCGCCACCATAGCCCAACCGGCGCCGTCGCGCAGGCCCCCTTTGGTCGGGACAATCACTCGGCTGCCTGGAGACTCTGTGCGTCGATGATCACCCTGATCTCGGCCCGGCAGGAACCGCAATTCGTGCCGGCATGCAGGGCCGCGCCGATTGCCGCGACGCTGCCGCAGCCGAGGCGCACCGCTTCGGCGATCTCGTTGGCGCCGACGCTGAAACAGGAGCAGACGATGGCGCCGCGGTCGACGTCGATCCCGCCCGGCCGCCCGGCCACGATCGCCAGCCTGCCGCGCCGCTCGATAGGATCGGCGCTCAACTGTTCCGCCGCCCAGCCGCGCGACACCGCGACCGGGCCGGGCGCGACGAACAAGGCTCCGGACAGTTGATCGCCATCGAAGGCGGCGATGCGATGCTGACCGGCGTCGCGGTCGTGATAGGCAAGCATTTCGGTACCCGGTGACGCGCCGAACAGTGACCCGGCAAAGCCCGCCCAGTCGATGTCGTCATCGGCAAAGGCCAGTTCGACCCGCCAACCGCCCTTGCATCTGGCCACGGCCCAGTAGGCCGCGGTATCAGGCGCCGGCCTCTGCCGCGTCACGGCGAAGCCGAAGGTCTTTGCGGTGAATTTCTCGATACGGGCGGCGACATGTTTCAGCGCCGGCTGGCCGGAAATGGGATCGGTGAGCGGCGCGGTCAGCGTGTCGAGCCGGCCTTTTGCCGAAAACTGGTCGGTCCAGTGCATCGGCGCAAACAGGCTGCCCTGGCGCTGGCGCGCCGTCACCAGCGCACGCACCAGCACGTCGCCGCGCGGACTGGAAATGCGTGCGATGTCGGCGTCGCCGATGCCGAAGCGCTGGGCATCCGCCGGGTGGATTTCGACGAAGGGTTCGGCGATGTGCTGCGAAAGCCGCGGGCTTTTCCCCGTCCGCGTCATGGTGTGCCAATGGTCGCGGATACGGCCGGTGTTCAGGATCAGCGGATAGTCGGGACTGGTGCGGGTTTCCGCAGTGGGGCGGATGGCGAGGAAGCGCGCCTTGCGGTCGGGTGTGAAATAGCCGCCGTTGGCGAAGAAGCGGGTGTTTTCGCCTTCTGGTTTAAGTCCAGCTTGAACACCCCCCTCTGGCCTGCCGGCCATCTCCCCCGCAAGGGGGGAGATTGGCAGCTTTGATGGTCGCATATCTCCTTCATCGTTGGTAATTGGCGAAGACCGCGACACCAGCTGATCTCCCCCCTTGCGGGGGAGATGGCCGGCAGGCCAGAGGGGGGTGCCTTGGCTCGGCGCTGGCCATTGGAACGGAGCCAATTCTTCATACCCCTTCGCATCGACACCAGCATAAGCCCCAATATCGAAATCCCGCACGCCGTCATTCTCGAACCCCGACAAAGCGGCGTGCTCAGCAAATATCTCGGATGCCGCCGCATACGAAAACGCCTCGCCAAACCCCATCCGCTTGCCCACCTCGGCGACAATCCGCCAGTCGGGCAGCGCCTCGCCGGGCACGGGTAAAAAAGCGCGCTGGCGTGAGATGCAGCGCTCGGAATTGGTGACGGTGCCGTCCTTCTCGCCCCAGGCGGCGGCGGGCAGCCGGACATGGGCGTGGCGGACGGTGTCGGTCTGGGCCAGCACATCCGACACCACGACGAACGGGCACGCCTTGATCGCCGCTTCGACGGCGCCGGCATCCGGCATCGAATCGACCGGATTGGTGGCCATGATCCACAGCGCCTTGATGCGCCCGTCGGCCAGCGCCTGGAACATCTCGACCGCCTTCAGGCCGGGCTTCTGCGCGATATCAGGCGCGTTCCAGAAGCGCCGCACGCGCTCGCGATGGTCGGGGTTTTCGATCTCCATATGGGCGGCCAGCATGTTGGCCATGCCGCCAACCTCGCGCCCGCCCATGGCGTTGGGCTGGCCGGTCACCGAGAACGGCCCAGCCCCGGGCTTGCCGATGCGGCCTGTGGCCAGATGGCAGTTGATGATGGCGTTGACCTTGTCGGTGCCCGAAGACGACTGGTTCACCCCCTGGCTGTAGACCGTCACCGTTTTCGCGGTCGCCGCAAACAGGCTGTAGAAGCGGCCAAGCTCGTCCTCGCTCAGGCCCGTGGCGGCGGCGACGCCGGCCAGGTCGAGCGCCGATGCAGCGAAAAGCGCCTGCCCGAAGCCGGTCGTGTGCGCCGTGATATAGGTACGGTCGAGCGCGTTGTGCTGGCCGAGATAAGCGAGCAACCCGGTGAACAATGCGACGTCGCCATCGGGCGCGATCGCCAGATGCATGTCGGCGATGTCAGCGGTCATGGTGCGGCGCGGGTCGACCAGAACGATCTTCATCTCCGGCCGCTTTTCCCGGGCCGCCGCGATTCGCTGGTAGAGCACGGGATGGCACCAGGCGAGATTGGAGCCGACCAGTACGATCAGGTCGGCAAGCTCCAGATCGTCATAGGTTCCCGGCACGGTGTCGGAGCCGAAGGCGCGGCGGTGGCCGGCGACCGAAGAAGCCATGCACAGCCGAGAATTGGTGTCGATGTTGGCCGAACCGACAAAGCCCTTCATCAGCTTGTTGGCGACGTAATAATCCTCGGTCAGCAACTGGCCGGAGACATAGAAGGCGACCGCATCCGGGCCGTGCTCGGCGATGGTTTGCGAGAAGGTCGAGGCGACGAGGTCGAGCGCCTCGTCCCAGCCGGCACGGCGGCCGTGGATCTCCGGATGGAGCAGCCTGCCGTCGAGGTCGATGGTCTCGGCCAGTGCCGAGCCCTTGGAGCAGAGCCGGCCGAAATTGGCCGGGTGGTCGGGGTCGCCGCGGACGGACACTTGCCCGTCCGCGGCGACCTTCGCCAGCACGCCGCAGCCCACCCCGCAATAGGGGCAGGTGGTCCTCACCTCGCGCGCTGCGTCGATCTCCATGGTTCAGGCCGCGCGGCTGGCCAGCGCTTCCAGCGCAATGAACAGACGCTCGCCTTCGACCCGCACCGGAATGGTGCGCACGGCGCCCTCGTCGGCGCCCAGCGCCTTGCCCGTCTCCAGCGAAATCACCCAATTGTGCAAGGGACAGGTCACCGCCGTGCCGTGCACGATGCCCTGGCTGAGCGGTCCGCCCTTGTGCGGGCAGTGGTCGTCGATGGCGTAGACTTGGTCGTCCTGGGTGCGGAAGACCGCGACTTTGCCTTCTGGCGTTGCGACGCAGCGCGCGCCGCGGCGGGGGATGTCCGAAATGGAACCGATTGATACCCAGTTCATCGTGGTCACTCCGCCGCCTGCGCAAAGCCGACCGAGGCCATCGGCCGGAATTCGTGCTTGTCCTTGCCGGAAACGCGCTCCGACCACGGGTCGACCTGGGCGAATTTCTGGCTGAAGACGAAGCGGTCGTAATAAGCCTTGCGCTTGTCGCCATCGTCCATGATCTGGCGCTTGATCTCGGGGATGCCGATGCGCTTGGCCCATTTGTAGATGCGCTCGAGATAGCGGCCCTGCTCGCGGTACATCTGCGTCAGCGCCACGATATGCTCCAGCGCCTCATCCTCGGTCCTGACCATACCGAGCACCTCGGTGCCCTTGATGTCGAGGCCGGCAGCCCCGGCAAAATGAATCTCGTAGCCGGAGTCGACGCAGATGACGCCGACATCCTTGCAGGTCGCCTCGGCGCAGTTGCGCGGGCAGCCCGACACCGCCATCTTGACCTTGGCCGGCGTCCACGAACCCCACATGAATTTCTCGATGCGGATGCCGAGGCCCGTCGAATCCTGCGTGCCGAAGCGGCACCAGTCGGAGCCGACGCAGGTCTTCACCGTGCGCAGGCCCTTGGCATAGGCGTGGCCGGAGACGAAGCCGGCCTGGCCGAGATCGGCCCACACCGCCGGCAGGTCCTCCTTGCGGATGCCGAGCATGTCGATGCGCTGGCCGCCGGTGACCTTGACCATCGGGATTTCGAACTTGTCGACGACGTCGGCGATGGCGCGCAATTCCGCGGCATTGGTGACGCCGCCCCACATGCGCGGCACCACCGAATAGGTGCCGTCCTTCTGGATGTTGGCGTGGACGCGCTCGTTGATGAAGCGCGACTGGTAGTCGTCGGCATAGTCGTCCGGCCAATCGCAGACGAGATAGTAGTTGAGCGCCGGCCGGCATTTGGCGCAGCCGCAGGAGGTCGTCCATTCCAGTTCCTGCATGACGGCCGGAATGGTCTTCAGGCTCTTGGCGATGATCAGCCGGCGCACCTCGTCATGGCCGAGCGTCGTGCAGCCGCACATCGGCTGCACCGCCGCCGGATTGTATTTGTCGCCGATGGTCAGCACCATCAGCTTCTCGACCAGCCCGGTGCAGGAGCCGCACGAGGCCGAGGCCTTGGTGTGGGCGCGCACGTCGTCGAGCGAGATCAGGCCCTTGGCCGTGATCGCGCCGGTGATCTTTCCCTTGCAAACGCCGTTGCAGCCGCAGATTTCCGCATCATCCGGCAAGGCTGCAACGGCCGCCATAGGGTCCAGCGGGGCACCCCCCTGGTAGGACTGGCCGAAGATGAGCGTATCGCGCATTTCGGATATGTCGGTCTGCTTCTTCTTGAGATCGTTGAACCAGGCGCCGTCCGCCGTCTCGCCATAGAGCACGGTGCCGATGATGCGGTCGTCCTTGAGCACAAGGCGCTTGTAGACGCCGGCGGCCGCGTCGCGCAGCACGATCTCCTGGCGGTCCTCGCCCTCGGCGAAGTCGCCGAGCGAGAACAGATCGATACCGGTGACCTTGAGCTTGGTCGGCGTGTCCATATGGACGAAGGCCGCCGCCTCGTTGCCGGCAAGCTGGCTGGCAGTAACGCGCGCCATCTCGTAGAGCGGTGCGACGAGGCCATAGACCTGCCCGTTGACCTCGGCGCATTCGCCGAGCGCGTAGATGTCGGGATCGTTGCTGCGCATGCCTGCATCGACGACGATGCCCCTGTTAACGGCGATGCCGGCCTGTTTGGCCAGCGCCGAATTCGGCCTGATGCCGACGGCCATGACCACCAGCGTCGCCGGAATGATGGTGCCGTCAGCCAGTTCCACCTGCCCGACCTTGCCGTTGCCTGTGATCGCCTGTGTGTTGGCCTTGGTGATGACCTTGATGCCGCGCTGCTCCACCGCACGCTGCAAGAGATAGCCGGCGGCCGGATCGAGCTGGCGCTCCATCAGCGTCGGCATGACATGCAGCACGGTGACGTCCATGCCTTGTGCGTTCAAGCCCGCCGCCGCCTCCAGCCCGAGCAGGCCGCCGCCGATGACCACCGCCTTGGCCCGCGACTGCGCGGCGAGCATCATGGCCTGCACGTCGTCGAGATCGCGATAGGTCAGTACGCCCGGCAGGTCATGGCCGGGCACCGGAATGATGAACGGCACCGAGCCGGTGGCGATGACGAGCTTGTCATAGGGCTCGGTGACGCCATGGTCGGAGGTGACGGTCTTCGCCGCCCGGTCGATGGCGACGATCTTGTGGCCCTTGTAGAGGGTGATGTTGTTGGCGATGTACCAGCCGTCGCCGTGGATGATGATCTCCTCATAGGCCTTCTCGCCCGACAGCACCGGCGACAGCATGATGCGGTCGTAATTGACGCGCGGCTCGGCATTGAAGATGGTGACGGTGTAGCGGCCCGGCGCCTGTTCCAGCAGGTGCTCGAGCATGCGCCCGGGGGCCATGCCGTTGCCGATGATGACCAATCTTTCGCTCATGGTGCTACTCCGCGGCTTCGACGAAGCGGTGGCGTTCGTAGAGGAACTTCAGCACCGCCTCGCGGCAGCGCAGGAAAGTCCGGTCGGAAGAGAGTTCGACGCGCCGGCGCGGGCGCGCCAGCGGCACGGCAAGCACCTCGCCGATGGTCGCCGCCGGGCCGTTGGTCATCATGACGATGCGGTCGGAGAGCAGCACCGCTTCATCGACATCATGGGTGATCATGATCGTCGTCGAGCCGAGCCTGGAATGGATGTCCATCACCGCGTCCTGCAGATGGGCGCGCGTCAACGCGTCGAGCGCGCCGAACGGCTCGTCGAGCAGCAGGATCTTCGGCTCCATGGCCAGCGCCCGGGCAATGCCGACGCGCTGCTTCATGCCTCCGGAGATTTCCGCCGGGCGCTTGTCCTTGGCATGCGCCATCTGCACAAGGTCGAGATTGCGCATGATCCAGTCGTGCCGCTCGGCCTTGCTCTTCGAACGACCGAAAACCTTCGATACCGCGAGGTTGATGTTTTCGTAGACGGTCAGCCACGGCAGCAGCGAGTGGTTCTGGAACACCACGGCGCGTTCGGGACCGGGGCTGTCGACCTCCTTGTCCTCGAGCAGCACGGCGCCCGCGGACACCTTGGTCAGCCCGGCGATCAGGTTGAGCAAGGTCGACTTGCCGCAACCGGAATGGCCGATGATGGAGACGAATTCGCCCTTGTCGATGGTCAGCCTGATGTCTTTCAGAACCTCGCTGACCTGATTGCCACGGGCGAAGGATTTGTCGATGTGGTCGAGCTTCAGATAGGCCGTCATGGCGCTTTCCTCACTTTGCCGTTGTGCCGCGGGTGACGAAGGCGCCGACCGCCGCGACCAACCGGTCGAGGCAGAAGCCGGTGACGCCGATATAGGCGAGCGCGACGATGATGTCGGGCAGCCGCGACGAGTTCCACGCGTCCCAGATGAAGAAGCCGATGCCGACGCCGCCGGTCAGCATTTCGGCGGCGACGATGGCGAGCCAGGACAGGCCGATGCCGATCCTCAGGCCGGTGAAGATGTAGGGCGCGGCGGCCGGCACCATGATCTTGACGAAGAATTCGAACTGGTTGAGCCGCAGGATGCGCGAGACGTTGCGGTAATCCTCTGGGATGTTGCGCACGCCGACGGCGGTGTTGATGATGATTGGCCAGATCGAGGTGATGAAGATGACGAAGATCGCCGACGGGCTGGAATCGCGGAACGCCGCCAGCGACAGCGGCAGCCAGGCCAGCGGCGGCACCGTGCGCAGGATCTGGAACACCGGGTCGAGGCCGCGCATCGCCCAGATCGACTGGCCGACCAGCGCGCCGAGAGCGACGCCGACGACCGCCGCCAGGCCGAAGCCGATGGCAACGCGCTGCAGCGAGATCAGCACCCGCCACGCCAGCCCGATATCCTGCGGGCCATTGTCGAAGAACGGATGCGCGATCAGATCGTAGGCCTCGTTCCAAACCTGGCTCGGTGGCGGCAGGCTTGATGTCGGCGACGAGCAGGCGATCTGCCAGACGACCAGCATCAGGGCGATGACGATGATGGGCGGCACCAACGCGCTCGCCAGTTTGCCGGCGATGGCGAGCGGATCGAAGCGGCGCCGCGCCTTGGCGGTGAAGGCGACGACCTCCGCCGGCTTCGCGGGGAACGCCTTCACAACTGTGTCCTCGATAGTCTGGATCGACATGTCTGGGGAAAACTCCGTGGGGCAGATAATTCGAGCGCCAAACGGCGCAATGCGCCGTTTGCGCGGGGGGTTCAAGCCGATGCCTTGATCTTCAGGCTATCGAGATAGGCGGACGGGTTGGCCGGATCGAAGATCTTGCCGTCGAAGAAGGTCTCGACGCCGCGCGACGAGGACGCCGGAATGTCGGCTGCCGCGACGCCGAGATCCTTGGCCGCCTCGCGCCACAGATCCTCGCGGTTGACCTGGTCGACCAGCGCCTTGATGTCGGTGGTCGGCGCGAACTTGCCCCAGCGGATGTTCTCGGCGAGGAACCACGAATCGTGGCTCTTGAACGGGTAGGAGACGCCGCCCTTCCAGAACTTCATGTAGAGATCGGTGCCGTTGGCGACGCGGCCATTGCCGTAGTTGATGTCGCCCTTGAGGCGGCCGATGATGTCGGCGACGGGCACGTTCATCCATTGCCGCTTGCCGATGATGGCGGCCATCTCGTCCTTGTTTTCAGTGGCCTCGCACCATTGCTGGGCTTCCATGACGGCCATCAGGATCGCCTTGGTGGCGTTCGGGTACTTCTCGATGAATTCGGCGCGCAGCCCGAGCGCCTTTTCCGGATGACCCTTCCACAACTCGCCCGTCGTGGCAGCGGTGAAGCCGACGCCCTGGTGGACGAGCTGCTCGTTCCACGGCTCGCCGACGCAGAACACGTCCATGTTGCCGACCTTCATGTTGGCCACCATCTGCGGCGGCGGCACGACGATGGTCGAAACGTCCTTGTCGGGATCGATGCCGCCGGCGGCCAGCCAGTAGCGCAGCCACAGATCATGCGTGCCGCCCGGGAAGGTCATGGCGGCCTTGATGTCCTTACCGGCCGCCTTCTTGGCCGCAAAGGCGTCCTTCAGCTTCGAGGCGTCGAGGCCGACGCCGGTGTCGGCATATTCCTGGGCGACCGAAATGCCCTGGCAGTCGTAGTTGAGCCGCGCCACGATCGCCATCGGCATCGGCTGGTTGTTCTGCGTCACCTTGCCGGTGTGCATGAGGTAAGGCAGCGGCGTCAGAATATGGGCGCCGTCGATGCCGTTGGCCGCGCCGCCGAGCATCAGATTGTCGCGCGTCGCACCCCAGGAAGCCTGCTTGAGCACCTCGACATCGGGCATGCCGAACTTGGCGAACAGTCCCTTCTCCTTGGCGATCATCAGCGGTGCCGCATCTGTGAGCGCAATGAAGCCGAGTTTGGCGCCGGTGACCTCCGGAGTGGCGGTAGCGGCATAGGCACCGGAGGGGAAGAGCTTGCGGGCGGCCACGAACAGCCCCGCCGTCATCGCGCTGCTGACCAGAAAATCGCGGCGGGTCATGTCCTTGAGGGTTGTTCCAGTCCTGATCCGTTTCGTCATCGTCGTCTCCGGTTGGGCGCGGCTTGGGATCCGCGTCGTCGATTGCGTGTTGATCAAAACAAAAAAGCCGCCAGCCAGGTCTTCGCGTCCGGGTGACCGGGAGCGCATGAACCTGAGCGGCAGCTTTGCCTGTGGCGCCCGCCATTGGACGCCTGTTCCGTGACCCACGAAGGGCCTGATTATTTCAAAGCATGAACCATGCCAGTTTGGAGAAACAGAAAAAACATCAATGAAATCCGCGATACGCACCGATCGACAGCGCGCCCGGCGATATAGCGGGCAGGCCAAAGATTGTTCATTAGAGCAAATGCACGCACAATTTTTGTGCAATGCACAAGAATGACGCGGAAATGATCAGGCTTCCGTGCGGGCCGATTTCTGGCCGGCAATGTAGGCATCGATCTCGTCGGGATCGAAGATCTGGCCGTCGAAGAAACCGTCCGGGCCGAGCACCAGACCGGCACCGGTCGCACCGACCGCGGTGGCGACGCGGAGCGCGCCCTCGACCTTCGAATTGGCGCCGGGAAGTGCGACGCCAAGCGGCTTCAGCGCCGAGCGGTAGAGGTCGGGACGATAGCAATCCCGCGCGATGGCGAGGTTCTCAGGCGTGTGCGCCACATGCCCCCAGCGCACCATCTGCGTGTAGAACCACAGCGCATGGCTCTTCCACGGAAAGTTCGCGGCCTTGTCGAAGGGCAGGAAGAAGTCGTCGATCGTCCGCTCCGCGCCGTCGCCGAGTTGGAGATGTCCAGTCAGGATCGGCATCTGCACGGCCGGCGGCAGGCCGAGGAAACCAGGCTGCGACATGACAGCAGCCAATTCGCCATGGTTGGCCGGATCCTGGCACCAGCGCGCAGAGTGATGCAGAGCGCGCAGCAGTGCGGCCAGTGCCTCGGGGTTCTCGTCCGCCCAGGCCTTGCGCACGCCGATCACCTTCTCAGGGCTATTCCTCCACAGCAGCGCCTTGACGGTGACGATATGGCCGGTGCCGGCGGCCACCGAGGCGCTGTTCCAGGGTTCGCCGACGCAGTAACCGTCGATCCGCCCGGCGGCCAATGCATCGGCCATGAAGGGCGGCGGCACGATGACGATCTCGATCTCGCGCTCTGGATCGATGCCGCAGGCCGCGAGCCAGTAGCGCAGTTCGTAATTATGCCCGGAATGCGGATGCACGACGGCAAAGCGCAGCGGATCGCCACCGGCAGCAGCGCGCTCGCGGATCAGCGCGCCAAGTGCGGCACCGGCGCGCGCCGGATCGAGGTCGGCCACGGCGCCATGCGCCGCCATCCCTTCCCACACAGTGTTGGAGATGGTGACGCAATTGCCGCCGAGGCCGAGCGAGAACGGCACGATGGTCTCCGAGGCGAGCGGCGTCAGCCCGAGATTGCAGGCAAGCGGCATCGGCCCCAGCATATGGGCGAGATGGAAGTGGCCGATGGCGATGCGGTCGCGGATGTTGGCCCAGGAAGTCTCTCGGTGCAGCGTAAGGTCAATGCCTTCGCGTGCGGCGAAGCCAATCTCGCCGGCCGCCACCAGCACTGCACTGTCGAAAAGCGGCATGAAGCCGGCGGTGATCTGGTGTTCGGCGCCCATGCTCATTCGTCCTCCGCCGGTCCCAGCAGCCCGGCGGCGGTCACCAGGCTCTGGGCAATGTCGCCGATCTTGCGGTTCTGGTTCATCGCTGTCTTGCGCAGCAGCGTGTAGGCCGCCTCTTCCGTGAGGCCACGCGACTTCATCAGAATGCCCTTGGCGCGATCGATCACCTTGCGGCTTTCGAGCTCGCCGCGAACCTCATCCAGTTCGCGCGCCATGCGCGAAAAGGCGTTGAAGCGGCTGACCGCCATGTCGAGGATCGGCTTGACGCGCTCTTGCCGCAGACCGTCGACGACATAGGCCGAAACGCCGGCATCGACCGCCGCCTCGATCGAGGCCTGGTCGGAGCGGTCGACGAACATGGCGATCGGCCGCTTCACCGCGCGCGACAGCTGGAACATGTTTTCCAGCATGTCGCGGTTCGGATTTTCGAGATCAATGACGATGACGTCCGGCTCGATCTCGGCGATCCGCCGCGCAATGCCGGTCACGTCATGGATGACGGTGACCCGCTCATGGCCGGCCTCGCGCAAACCCGCCTCGATGATCGCGGCGCGAATGCGGTTTTCGTCGATCACCAGGACGGCGAGTGCGGTTCGGACCATGCCTGTATTGTGACCAAGCGAAGGAATTGTGCAATGCGGTATGATTGAACAACCCCGACATTCGCTGACCGCAACGACCGGCGTCTATTCCACAGCCAGCGCCGTGACCTCGCGGCGGAAGGGCAGTGCGTCGCCAATATCGGCTTCATCCAGCTCGCGGGCGAAGCGGTGGCCGGCGTAGGTTGCCCAGGCGATCGGGCCCGGCGCTTCGGCGTCGCCGATGACCTTGATCGAGCGAATGCCGCTGTCGGCCCACTCGTCCCGCCGCGCCTTCAGCTCGTGCCAGACGCCATCGTCCTGCTGGCGTGACGTCACCGGCACCACGGCGTCCGCGGCGATGTCAAATTGGCTGCCCGTATAGGCGCAGGCCGTGGCAACGCCGCCCGGCACAATGCGCGTCACGGTCCGGTTCAGCACGATCTCGACGCCGAGTTCGGCCAGCCGGCGGTGGATGGCGCCCTGCTCCAGCGTGTTGCGGGTCCAGTCGGACACATAGGCCGAAGGCGTCACCAGCGTCACCTTCGCGCCCTGGCGCGCCATCAGCTCGGCCAGAACACCGCCCATGTAATAGTGGTCGTCGTCGAACAGCACCACACTGCCTGTCGGCACATTGCCGCCCATCAGATCGTCCGGCGTGTACACCGGCATGGCCGGGTCGACCGGCATCGGCACGACATGCGCGCGCGCCACGCCGTCGCGGCGCCATGTCGAGCCGGTGGCGACGGCGACGTTTTGGAAGCCGAAGTCCAGAATGTCCTGCGCCGACAACCGGCTTTCGAAATAGACGTCGACATTGGACATCTGGCTGATCTGGTACTGGCGATAGTCACGCACCCGCCCCCATGCGGAGAGACCGGGCAAGCGGCACTCGCGCGCAACGCGGCCACCGAGCTCGGTGCCGGCTTCGGCAATGGCCACCTGATAGCCGCGCAGGCCGAGCGCACGCGCCGCTTCCGGCCCGGCGGGACCGGCGCCGACGATCAGCACGCTGTCGCTGTCGCCCTTGACCTGCATGCGTTCGGGATGCCAGCCCTTGCGCCACTCCTCCATGAAGGTCGGGTTCTGCGTGCAGCGCGAGATCGACATGGTCATGTCGCCGGGGATGCAGATGTTGCAGCCGATGCATTCGCGGATGTCCTCGATCACGACGGCATTCTGGGAGACGTCTCGTTCGATGCGAACGGACAGACCAACATGGCCATCGACATCGACATGTTCGTCGTGCGCAACGGCAAATGGGAGAAGATGTAACCACCGGATCGACGCCGCGCCCGCTTTTGGTGCGCGGCGTCGAAATCCTTCATCGCCGAGCTCGCAAAAGTCCTTACCGGAGCGCCTGACTATGAATGGTGAGGCCGGCCACGGCGCACCTCGAAAGGCTGTCGAGATCAAGGGCGTCTGCAAGGTGTTCGGCACCTATCAGGCGTTTAAGCCTGGCGGCAACACCAATGCGCCCAGCATGATGATCGGACAGCGGGCAGCGGAGATGACCCTGGGCCGGGGATCGTCGCTGTAGCGCAATTCGCGAAAAAAGAGTGCAGCGGTCTTCCATCCATAATCGCGCAAAAACAAATGGTTGGAGCGGTTCAATGAATCAGACGTTGAACCGCTGTCTTTCAGTGCCGCTCTGGGTTCCTGCGCCTGCCGCGGGCCAATGGAGACGACGATGATTTCTTTCGCCTTGCCGACTTCCTTCAGCCCGCTTCCACCGCGAACCGTCAGCCTTGACGCGAACCTTCACATTCGCATCCGCAGCCCGCTTCACGGGCACAAGGATTCATCGATTCTTCCCTTGAATAAACACAGGTGAACCGATCTCAAATCACTGCCTCTTCCAGGAACGGCTCGTTGCGCTCTATGCGCTCGTAACAGAACGGCGACAGGTCGAGCGTCTGGAAAGATCCGTGAACGATGAGTTCTGAAACGGCCCGACCCACGGCTGGCGACTGTTGCAGCCCGTGCCCTGAAAAGCCGTTGGCAAACATGAAATTCGTCACCTGCGGGTGGAAGCCGACGATGCCGTTGTGGTCGAGCATGTTGTACTCGTAGTGGCCAGTCCAGCTGGTCTGGACCTTGAGTGCATCGAAGGACGGAATGCGATGCCAGAGCGCCGGCCAGATGTAGTCGTCGAACTCTTCATGGTGCATTTCAAAGTCATCGTAGCCGGCCGGCCCGTCGCCTTGCGGCGTGTTGCCGGTGAGAAAAAGTTCGCCTTCGGGACGCACGAATGTACCGGAAAGGTCGATGACATTGGGCATCCGGCCGGGGATCGGGTTGGTGCTGGCGAAGACGAAGCTGTAGCGCTTGTAGGGCGCGACCGGGATCGACAGGCCGGCCATGGCGGCGACCTGTTGCGCGCGCGGGCCCGCAGCGTTGACCAATGTTCCGCAACGAACCGTCTGGCCGGTCGCGAGGCGCACCGAGACGACCCGCTCATCGGCGATATCCAGCCCCGTCACGGCATTGTCGATATACTCGACGCCGCTGGCGCGGGCGGCGCGGCGGAAACCGTTCAACAGCCCCATGGAATCGAACCAGCCCTCTTCCCGGGCCCCCCAGGAACCGCCGCCGAGATCCTCCACATTGAGCCAGGGAAAGCGATCCTTCAGCGGGCCCGGCTCGAGGAACACCGTGTGGGCGCCGAGACTGCGCTGCAGGTCGACGCGCTCGCGCGCTGCTTCGACGCCGTCAGGTGAACAGCAGTAGAGATATCCATGCTCCTTGAAGCCGAGGTCGGGCGCCGGTTCGTCCTTGTAGAAAGGTGCCATACGCTCCTGGAACCCGCGGATGATCTCGATGCCGAACTGGCTGATCTTCACATTGATCGGATTGGAATATTGCTGACGGATCGCGCTGGTGGAGAGCGCCGTCGACGAGAACTCATAGCTCGAGTCGCGTTCGACCACGAGGATCGAAGCGCCGCTGCCCAGTGCCCGGCTCAGCCAGTAGGCGGTCGACGAACCGACGACGGCGCCGCCGACGATGACGATGTCGTAGACGGTGCGCGACGGCGCTTTGTAAGGGGGGATCGCCATATTCTGTCTCCGGCCTATTGGTTGAACGAAGCGATCAGGGCATCCGAGCCCCGCGCAAGCAGGCCGAGGTCGGAACCGACGGCAACCATGGTGAAGCCGTCGGCGAGGTAGCGGTCGGCATCGGTCTTTGCGGGAGCCAGGATTCCGCTGGCCTTGCCTGCCGCTGTTGCTGCCTTGCGAACCGAGGCGATCGCTTCTTGAACGTGTGCGGCCCCAGGATTGCCCATCGCGCCCATATTGGTCGAGAGGTCGCCGGGCCCGACGAAGAGAACGTCGACGCCGTCCACCGCCGCGATCTCGGCAGCATTGGCAACGCCCAATTCATCCTCGATCTGCACGGCGAGAAGCTGCTGCTCACGCGCCTTGGCATGGTAGCCGGCGATACGGCCGAACGCGTTGGCACGATGACCGACCGAGAAGCCGCGAGACCCGCCAGGCGCATAGGTCATGGCCGCGACAATGGCGCGGGCCTGATCGGCCGTCCGCACATTGGGGATCATCAGGCTGCGTGCACCGATATCCAGGGCCTGCTTGATCAGATTGGAATCGTCGGAAGGCAGCCTGACGACGGCCTCGCTATCGAAGCCGCCCATGACCTGCAGCTGCGCCATGATGCTGCGCAGATGGTTGGGACTGTGTTCGCCATCGATCAGCACCCAACCGGCTCCGGAGCCGGCAACGATCTCGGTGGTGAGGGCGGAAGCCAGAGAGCACCAGATGCCGATATGAGCCCGGCCGGCCGACACGGCAGCCTTCAACGTGTTGAGGCGCTCTTGCATTTTGCGAACAGTCTCCGATGAGCGAAAGGACGTTGAAATTTGTATGATGTCCTATATCATATGGCAATAATTTGCTGCAAGATGCAATGCGCACCAACCTTCGTGCAGGGTTTGAGAACGGCCACTCGTCCCTCGTCCAGGCGCTGGAGATCCTCAACGCCCATGAATTGTCAAAAGAAAAGGAGTGAACCGATGCGCGGAACCGGCAAGGCCGACATCTTCGTGATGCTGGCCCATCCCGTGGCACATGCCAAGAGCCCCGGCATATTCAACGAGATCTTCGAGCAGAAGGGGCTCGACAGCCTCATGGTGCCGTTGAGCTGCCGCCCGGAGGATTTCGAAACCTTCTGGGCCGGCATCACGGCGGCCGAGAACATAAGGGGCGTCATCATCTCGGTGCCCTACAAGGTCGCGGTCTATCACAAATGCACTGCCGCTCACGACCGCGCCGCGCGCGTGCAAAGCGCCAACTCGGTACGCCGCCAGCCGGATGGAAGCTGGTACGCCGACAATTTCGACGGCGTCGGCTTTATCGATGGCCTCAACGCAGGCGGGCATCAAATTGCCGGCCGCCGCATCCTCCAGGTCGGCGCCGGTGGTGCCGGCGCGTCCCTGGCCTATTGTCTCGCGGAAGCCGGCGCGGAAGAGATCCGCCTCGCCGACATCGATACCGGTCGCGCCGAAAAACTGGCGGCGTTGGTTGCGCAGGTCTTCCCCAAATGCCGCATCCAGGTCGGAGAGGCCGAGCCTTCCGGCATGCATATGGCCATCAACGCCACGCCGGTCGGCATGCATGCCGGCGACCCGCTGCCGCTGGATGTGAGCCGGCTGACCCCGGACATGACGGTCGTCGACATCATCATGGAGCCCGCCGAGACCGCCCTGCTGCGGGCGGCGAAAGAGGCTGGCTGCCGCGTTCAACCGGGGCGTCCGATGATGGATTTCCAGGTCCGGGCCATGTCCGAATTCTTCGACATCGAGCGCAAGGGCCGCGGCAATGGCTGAGACATTGACGGCCGTCGTCATTGGCGGCACTTCCGGTATCGGACGCGCGATAGCGCTGCGCTTCGCCGAGGACGGCTACCACGTGGTGGTCGCCGGCAGGGATGCGGCACGGGGCAAGGAGGCGGTTGGCGCTTGCGAGGCGGCGGGCGCACCGCGCGCGCTGTTCGTCCAAACCGATGTTGCCGAATCCGGCTCGGTGGAAGCGCTGGCGCAGGCCGTCAGCGCTGCGTTCGGCACACCTCAAATCGTCGTCAATTGCGCCGGCATCCTGCAGAGCGGCAAGCACGTCCTCGACCAGGATCTGGACGAGGACGAGAGGATGTGGCGGGTGAATTATCGCGGCACCCTGCTGGGTTGCCAGATCTTTGGCCGGCTGATGTCGGCTGCCGGGCGAGGCGCCATCCTGAATGTCGGCTCATTGGCCTCTTTCGCGCCGCTGTCCCTGCCTGCCTACACGCCCGGAAAGCATGCCGTTCTGGCCTTGACCCAGATCCTGGCCGCCGAGCTCGGCCCGCACGGGGTGCGGGTGAATGCGGTGGCACCTGGCTACACGCTTTCGGACGGGCTGAAAGCCAGGATAGCCAAGGGAGAGCGCAACCCCGAAGCCATCCGGGCGACCACCGCGCTACGCCGTTTCGTCGAGCCGCGCGACGTTGCCGAGGCGGCCCTGTTCCTCTGCTCGGACCGGGCCGCGTCGATAACCGGTGTGACCCTGCCCGTCGACGCCGGCTGGCTCGTTCAGGCGCCCTACGCGCAATATCTGCAGGGAAACCCCATCCGCCCGACGCCGGCAATCTGACTCTTCCGGCGGAGGCCGGAAATCTGACCCCATCCGGCGGAGGCCGGAAATCTGACAAGGACAATCCAGTGAGTGACATCAAGCGCTTCGACTTCGACACCCGCATCCACCACGGGGTCATCCACAATGGCACCCTCTACCTCACCGGCCAGGTCGCAAAGCCGGGTCAGTCCGCCGCCGACCAGATGCGCGAGGCGCTCGGCAAGGTCGACGTCCTGCTTGCTAAGGCTGGTACGGACAAGACCCGCATCCTTCACGTGCAGATGTGGCTGGACGACATCAGGGATTTCGACGAAGTCAACACGGTCTGGGACGCATGGATGCCGAAGGAGCACGCACCGGCGCGCTCTTCCGGCGAAGGGCGCATGGCCAAGCCCGGAATGCTGGTCGAGCTGATCGTCACCGCGGCGGTTTGAATGGCCTTGCCGGTTCGGGCATCATCCTGCATCTGGCATCGGACTGAGGAACACTGATGACGAAGCGCAAGCCACTTTCCACTGTCGTGGCCGAGAGCCTGTCCGAAAAGATCCGCTCCGGGCAGCTGCTGCCCGGCGCACAATTGCCGACAGAAGCCGAGCTCTGCGCCGAATACGACGTCAGCCGCACGGTGGTGCGGGAAGCGGTGGCGCGGCTGCGATCCGAAGGCATGGTGGTGCCGCAGCAAGGCCGCGGTATGTTCGTCAGCGAAACGCCGGCGCCACGCAATTTCTCGATACCGGACGAGGCTCTCAGGACCTTGCCGGAAACCATTGCCTTGCTCGAACTGAGATTGAGCGTCGAAGTGGAGTCCGCCGGGCTGTGCGCGGAACGGCGCACCGACGCGGAGGCGAATGCAATCCGGGCCCTGATGGAACAGGTCGACGCCCAGCAAGCGGATCCCGCTGTCGTACAGATCCATTACGACTATGATTTCCATCTGGCGATCGCCAAAGCCGCGCGCAACGAATTCATCCACGGCTTCCTAAGCTATCTCAGGCCGATGATCGTTCCGCGCTTTCAACTGGACTATGTGGTCACGTCAGCGCTCAAGGACAGCTACTACGCACGCATCCACAACGAACACAAAACCATCGTGGACGCCATTGAAAGGCAGGACGGTCGCGCTGCTCGCCAGGCGATGCGCAAGCACCTGCACAACAGCCTCGGGCGCGTGCGCGCCTTGGCCCGGGCTTCGGGCGTCGCGGCGACAGAGGCCGAGCAGAAGGCGGCTGCGGCCTCGCTCTTTACCGATATGAAGAGGCCTGCTTAGACAGGCGGGTAAGGCCGGCGACTTCGCTTCGCATGCACAGGCGCGTGGACCAGATCGGCCACGCATAGCGAAAGCCTTGTTTTTGCTCCGCTGACCAGCGGCACCCGTTTCCCCACGCGTTGAAAGCGCCATTCTCCCGGCGTTTCCTTGGGTTTGCGGCTTCCGCGATCGCCCGGGCACCCTAGGAGGTTTTGCAGGCTGAATGGGCTTTCGAAAGTTTATCTTTCCTTTTTGCTGGTTTTCTTGGTTTCGCGGCATCGGCCCAGGCCGCAGACTGAAACTAGGCAATCAGGGAAGCCCCACGTGACGACAGCCTTCATCACAGGTGCAACGAGCGGCATAGGGCGGGCCATGGCGATCGCACTGACCGACGCCGGCTATGATGTCTATGCGGTCGGGCGCAGCCAGTCCGCGCTCAAGGAGCTGCAGGCCGAGCGATCCGGCATCGTGCCCATTGCCGTCGATGTCACCGATCGCGAGGCGCTGGAGGCTGTTCTGGCGGATCTGACCATCGACGTGCTGATCAACAATGCCGGGATCATGCCGCCGCTGGGCAATTTCGCCGACATGAAGATCGCCGACATCGACACCACGCTGGAGGTGAACCTCAGCGCGGCAATCCTGCTCACCCGCCTCGTCGTCCCACAGATGCGCGAGCGCAAGTCCGGCCACGTCCTGTTTACCGGCTCCACCGCGGGCCACGCGGCATATTCCAACATTGCCGTCTATTCAGCCACCAAGGCGGCGATCTCCGGTTTTGCCGCCGCGTTGCGCGCCGACCTCTCCCCATCAGGTATACGCGTCACCGAGATCGTCGCCGGTCGTGTCGAGACGCAGCTCTACCAGGACATCCTCGACGCCAAGGCGCGCGCGGCTATGTACGCCAGCAAAGTGGTGCAGCCGGATGACGTGGCCAGAATGGTCGTCGCGGTCCTCGGCCTGCCCGCATGGGCTGACGTTACCCGTTTCGACATCATGCCGACCTGGCCGACCTCGCCAAGCGGCAGCAAGTAAGGAAAACTGGAATGAAGGATCTCTCCGTTCTGATCGTAGGCGGCGGCGCCGGCCTCGGCGCGCTTTTGGCCCGGATGGCTGTCGAAGCCGGAGCGGCAAAGATCGGCATCATCGACATCAACCAGGAAGCCGCCGAAGCCGCGCTGGAACCAGCAAAGGCCAACGGGCTGCCGACCGCGACCGCCCCATGCGACATCCAGATCGGCCCTCAGTGCCACGCCGCCTTCGACGCCATCGTTTCGAAGCTCGGGCGTATCGACACATTGATCAATTGCGCCGCGATCTACCCTCGCCGTCCGCTCCTCGAGATCAGCGACGCCGATTGGGATGCCTCCAATGGCATCAACATCAAGGGCACCTACCACATGATGGTGGCGGCCGTTCGCCACATGCAGTCGCAGGAGCCGAAGAGCCATGTGCGCGGGCGGATCGTGAACCTGACCTCCGTCGACGCCTTCAAGGCGCATCCGCAGAACGCCCACTATGCGGCAACCAAGGCCGCCGTGGTCAGCCTCACGCGCTCCTTTGCCCATGACGTCGCAAAACACGGGATCCTGGTCAATTCGGTGGCCCCCGCAGGCATGGCCACGGAGCGGGCCAAGGCCCTCGGCTTCCTGGAGGAACTGGCCAAGGCAAGTCCGCTGGGTCGTGGTGCCGAGCCAACGGAGATTGCCGAGTGGGTGCTCATGACGGGTGGTCCTAAGAATACCTACATGACCGGAGAAAATGTAATTGTTTCAGGTGGTTACATATACGCCTGAACTATCTTCGCGGTGCCTGCGGCGCTGATTTGTCCAACAGGAACGCAAGCGAAAGGAGGTGGAATACACGATGACCGGCAAGCTCCGCCTTCCGTCGCTGAACGCGCTTCGCGTTTTCCACGCCGTCGCGCAGCACAAGAGTTTTCGGCAGGCGGCGGACGAATTGCTGGTCACGCCGCAGGCCGTCGGACAGCAGATCAAGCTTCTGGAGGATACGCTTCAGGTGACGCTGTTCGAGCGCAAGGGGCGGTCGGTCGAATTGACAGAATCGGCCATCCTTCTCTCGCACTATGTCAAAGCCGGGTTCGACGAGTTTTCCGAAGGCGTTCGCCGCGTCACCAAGTCGAACTATCGGGACCGCATCAACCTGAATGCGAGCCCCTACTTCGCGACCCACTATCTGCTGCCTCGGCTATCCCTGTTCCGGGAGATATTGCCGGGTGCGGATCTGCGCCTGACGACGATGGTCGACCTGCCCGATTTCGGACGCGACGACATCGATATGACCGTCCAGTGGGGCTACGGCAATTGGTCGGACTACGAGACCATCCTGCTGGTGCCGGATCCCAAGGTCATCTGCTGCACCCCGGCCATCGGCGAAAGCATCAAGTCGGCGCAGGACCTGACGCTGTTCACCTTGCTGGACACCGTCAAGTCGAAGCGCCTTTGGCCGGACATTTTACGGCACCTTGCCATCGAGCAGACGGATGGCAACCGAAGCATCAGCTTCGACGATGCCGCAACCATGCGCCGTGCAACCCTGCAAGGCATCGGCGTCGGTCTGGTCTCCGTCATCGACGCCGAGGAAGATTTGAGGTCGGGCGCGCTGGTCGCGCCGGTTGGCCGCGACGCCCTTGCCGATATGCGGCCGGAGGAAGTTCCTGGGTTCTACCTGATCGTCCCGCGCGGGCACCTGCGCGTGAAGGCGGTCGCTGCCCTTCATCGATGGCTCGCCCAGCAGGACTGGGGCAGCGATCTGAAGATTTCCTCCGTGCCGAAACCGACCCCGCTTTCCGACTAGGAGCGGCTTTGAGACCGAGCTCCGAAAGAAAACTTTCGGACCTCCAACAACAAGAAACCAAACAACCTCAACAGTGGAGACGGAACATGAAGACGATGAAATGGGGGGCCGCGGCCATGGCCCTTGGACTTGTGCATTTTGCAGCGCCGGCAGAAGCAGCCGGCGGCAAGACGCTGGAAGCCGTCAAGGCGCGCGGCGTGCTCAACTGCACCGGCCATGACGGATCCTATCTCGGCTTCGCCGAAGTCGACGACAAGGGCAACTGGAAAGGCATGGACATCGATCTCTGCCGGGCGGTGGCCACGGCCGTGCTCGGCGACCCGGCAAAGCTGAAGGTCGTTCCGATCAGCTGGGCGCAGCGCTGGCCGTCCCTGCAGTCGGGCGATGTCGACATCATCATCAAGGCGTCGGGCGGCACGCTCAGCCGAGACACCGAGCTCGGGCTGCAATTTTCCATGTCCTATTACCTCGGAACCACCAAGGTGATGGCGCACAAGGAGCTCAACCTCAAGTCGCTCAAGGATGCCGCTGGCGGCACGATCTGCATTCCCGCCGGCACGTCGCAGGAACAGCAGGTCGCGGCCTATACGGCCAAGCTTGGCATCAAGCTCGAACCCGTGCTCATCGAAAAGACGGAGGAGCTCGAGCAGGCCTATTTCTCGGGACGCTGCGATCTCTATGCGCAGTGGGGCCCGACGCTGGCCATTGCGCGCATCGCCAAGAGCAAGGTCGACGACCATGTCATCCTGCCCGATGTGCTCGCCGTCGAGCCTGAAGTCATGATCATGCGGCAAGGCGACGATAACTGGGTCGACATCGCCAACTGGACGCTGAGCACCCTGATCTTCGCCGAGCAGGAAGGCATCACCTCCAAGAATGTCGATGAGATCAAGGCCAAGCCGACGTCGCCGCAAGTCGCCAAGTTCCTCGGCGTCACGCCAGGCATGGGCAAGGGTCTCGGTCTCGATGACGACTGGGCCTACAAGGTGATCAAGAACGTCGGCAATTACGGCGAGATCTTCGAGCGCGACCTTGGCAAGGACTCGCCCTACAAGATGGACCGCGAGCTGACCAATTTGTGGAACAATGGCGGTGTCCTGTTCCCGCTGGTGATCGACTGATCCGTTGGAGCATTTTTTTGCAGCCAAATGAAATCATTTGGCGTCGCAGAAATGCGGCTAGGCAAATTTGAACGCATCCCGCTTCAGGCCCCGCCCGGCACTTGCCGGGCGGGGCCGGCGACAATTCGGCAAGGATCTTTGGATGGTCAGCCTGCTGAGAAATCAAAAGGTCCGCAACGCGCTGTTGCAGGTCCTCTATGTCGGCTCGATCGCCGCGATGGTGCTTGCCGGCATCGTGATCGCGCGCCGCAACCTGGCTGACCAGGGGATCACCTCCGGATTCGACTTTCTGTTCAAGTCGACGGGTTGGGATGTGAATTTCTCGCTGCTGCCCGCCACGGCCAATGATCCCTATTGGTGGTACTTCCTCATCGGCATCATCAACACGCTGTTCCTGGGCAGCGTCGGCCTGATACTGGCGACGATCGTGGGAACGATCGTCGGCCTGGCGCGGACATCTTCGAACGATTTGGCGCGGCTGCTCGGTCGCACCTATGTGGACATCTTTCGAAACATCCCGCTGATCCTCCAGGTCTTCTTCTGGTACGCGATCATCACGCACCTGCCGACGCCGCGCAGCGCGCACGAAGCCTGGGGCTTCCTGCTCACCAGCCGGGGGCTCTACATCCCATTCCCGAACGTCGGCAGTGCCGCGTTTGCCGCAGCCACGGTGGCTGTCATCGCGGCCATCGTGCTGCCGGCCTGGCTGGGCAGGACGTCGCGCCTTGCGCAGCCCATCGGCCAGCGGCGCACCATCCAGTTTGCCGCCGCCGCGGTGGCGCTGGCTTGCGCGGCCATCATTCTGGCCGTCGGACGTCTGCCGGATACGCCGCTGCTGGACTTCCCTGCCCTGCAAGGCCTCAATTTGAGAGGCGGCCTGCGTATCCCGCCGGAGTTCGCCACACTCGCCATTGCCATCGCGATCTATGGCGGCTCCTACATCGCGGAGATCGTACGCGGAGGCTTCAAGGCTGTTGGCACCGGCCAGGTCGAGGCGGCACTTTCCCTGGGCCTCAGCCCCTGGCGGGTCTTCACGCTGGTGCGGCTGCCGCTGGCGCTGCGCGCCATGCTGCCGATCCTTGCCAACCAGTATGTCTGGCTGATGAAGGCGACCACGATGGGCATCGCCGTGGGCTTCACCGACTTCTTCATGATCGTGGCGCTGACGATCAACCATTCCGGGCAGACCCTCGAAGCGATCGGCATCCTGATGGCAGGCTTCCTCGCCATCAATCTCAGCCTTGCCGCCGTCTTCAATCGCATCAACAAGGCCATTGCCCTCAAGGGCAATCAACTGAGGGGCTGAGAGATGGAGATGGTCGTTGTCGCTCCCACCCGCTCCCGGCAGGCTCGAGGATCTGAGGCGACGCTTCTTCGCGACGCCGCTTCAGGCGGTGTTGTCGCTGGCCTGCCTGACGATCATGGTCTTCCTGGCCTGGCAGCTGCTGAATTGGGCGGTTTTCTCGGCTGTCTTCACCACCAGTGGCGGGCCCGAAGCCTGTCAGGCGGCGGCGGGAGCCTGCTGGTCGGTCATCGCAGCGAGATGGCGGATCATCTTCTTCGGCCTCTATCCCTATGAAGAACAATGGCGTTCGGCCCTGGCCTGCGTGGTCGTGGTGGTGATGACGGTGCTGAGCTGTATCCCGGCATTCTGGACCGGCCGCCGCATCGCGCTGGTATGGGGAGCCGGAACCACCCTTTTCTACGTGTTGATGAAAGGCGGCGTGCTTGGTCTTGCCCATGTCGGCGAGGAAGCCTGGGGCGGGCTGGCATTGACCCTGTTCATCTTCGTGACCACCTGCCTGATCGGCTTCCCGCTGGCCATTTGCCTCGCTTTGCTGCGCCGGTCGGAGCTGCCCTGGATTTCGCGCACCACCGGCCTGATCATCGACGGGGTCCGCTCGCTTCCGTTGATATCGATCCTCTTCACCTTTGCCGTTGTTCTGCCGTTCGCGCTGCCGCAATGGCTGCAGGGCGACAAGCTCTACCGGGTGATCCTCGGCTCCGCTCTGTTCTTCTCTGCCTATCAGGCCGAGATCGTGAGAGGCGGCATGCAGGGCGTTGCGACAGGACAGGAGGAGGCTGCCATGGCGCTTGGCATGCGCTATTGGCAACGCATCAGTCGAATCCTGTTGCCTCAGGCCATGCGCAACGCAATGCCGGCGACGATCAACCAGTTCGTCATCTCGTTCAAGGAGACCTCGCTGGTGGTCATCGTCGGCTTCTTCGAGATCCTGGCTTCCGGCAATGCCGCCTACGGCACCGGCGAATGGCGCTTCGCCTATGTCGAAGTCTATGCCTTCATCGCTTTCATCTACTTCATCTTCGTCTTCAGCCTGTCCCGCTATGGCGCCTTTCTCGAGCGCCGCATGTCGGTCAGCGAACGGTAAGGAGGCGTGCAGGTGATCTCGACCAATTCGACCGCTGGGCCGGCGCTCCGCATCGAAAACCTCGACAAATACTACGGCACGTTCCACGCGCTGCGCGGGATAAACCTTTCCGTGCAACGGGGCGAAAAAATCGTCGTCTGCGGCCCCTCAGGCTCCGGCAAGTCGACCATGATCCGCTGCATCAACCGCCTCGAGCAGCACAATGGCGGCCGCATCGAGGTGCTCGGCACCGAGCTCAACGACGATGTCGGCAACATCGACGAGATCAGGCGCGAGGTCGGAATGGTGTTCCAGCACTTCAACCTGTTTCCGCACATGACGGTGCTGGAGAACTGCATGATCTCCCCGATGATCGTGCGCAAGCAGCCGCAAGCGCAAGCCGAGGCGACCGCCAGGCGCTACCTGGAAAAGGTGCGCATTCCAGAGCAGGCCATGAAATATCCCAGCCAATTGTCCGGCGGTCAGCAGCAGCGGGTGGCGATCGCGCGCGCTCTTTGCATGCAGCCGCAGATCATGCTGTTCGACGAGCCGACCTCGGCGCTCGATCCGGAAATGGTCTCCGAAGTGCTCGACGTGATGGTTACGCTCGCCTCCGAGGGCATGACGATGATCTGCGTGACCCATGAGATGGGCTTTGCGCGCCGGGTCGCCGATCGGGTGATTTTCATGGATGGAGGCGAGATTCTCGATGAGGCGCCTCCGGACGAGTTCTTCACCTCTTCCCGCAACGAGCGCACCCGAGAATTCCTGTCGCAGGTGCTGGGTCATTGATTGAAAGCAACGCTCCGAATGCGCCGCGCCGCACGCCCTCAGGCATCTCCATGATTGATCCCGCCGCCGCATTGCACGAGATTCTCGGGCCGAAAGGCTGGCTTTCGGGCAGCGATGCCGAGCCTTACCGGCGCGATTGGCTCAATCGCTATGGCGTCGCACCTCTGGGCGTTGCCAGGCCCGCGGATACGTCGCAGGTTGCCAGTGTCGTCAAGCTATGCCGAGAGGTCGGACTGGCAGTGGTGCCGCAAGGCGGAAACACCGGGCTTTGCGGCGCCGCCGTCGCCCAGCAGTCGAATGCGGTGGTCGTCTCGCTTTCCCGCATGACGGCGATCGGGAATCCGGATCTGGACAGCGGATCGATCGTCGTCGAGGCCGGCGTCGTGCTGGCCGCGCTGCACCAGGCGCTGGAACCGGATGGCCTGATGTTTCCAATGCATCTCGGCGCGGAAGGGAGCGCCAGGATCGGCGGCCTGATCGGCACCAATGCCGGCGGCAGCCAGGCTTTCCGCTACGGCATGATGCAGGATCTCGTCCTGGGTCTCGAAGTCGTGACGCCCGATGGCAAGGTCTGGGATGGACTGCGCGCGGTGCAGAAGGACAATGCCGGCTATCAGCTGCGCAAGCTGTTCTGCGGCGCGGAAGGCACGCTCGGCATCGTCACCCGCGCGATCCTGCGGCTCTATCCCAAGCCTCGGCAGCAGGCGAGCGCCCTTCTGGTCCTGCCCGGCTTTGCCGCCGCCGTTTCGTTCGGCGCTTTCCTGCGCGCCGAGGCCGGGGAATTCCTGACTGGCCTCGAATTCTTCTCCGATTTCGGCCTGCAACTGGCGCTCAAGCATTTGCCCGACCTTGCCTACCAACTGGAGACACGCGGCGACGTCTATCTGCTGGTGGAACTGGCATCGGGGTCGCTACGTGTTCCCTTGGACGAGATCCTGGCTTCGGCGCTGGAATGGGGCGTGGAACAGGGCCTGGTCCGCGACGGCGCGCTGGCGGCGACGGGTGCGCATCGGGCGCAATTCTGGCGGCTGCGCGAGGAGCAACCGGAGGGACAGAGGCTGGAAGGCGAGCAGGTCAAGCACGACATCTCGGTGCCTCCAGGTGCAATCGCCCGTTTCGTCGAGGCAGGCGCGAAGATCTGCGGCGGCATTCTTCCCGGCGTGCGGATAAACCCGTTCGGGCACCTTGGCGACGGAAACATCCATTACAATTTGTCTCCGCCGGAAGGTCGTGCCGATTTCGACGGCAAGGCAGAGCTGTTCGCCGAGGCGCTGTCATCTCTTGCCACCCAGATGGGCGGCAGCTTTGCAGCCGAGCACGGGCTTGGCCGGGCAAAAATCGTCATGGCCGACCGCAATCGCGGCCTGGTGGAGCGAGAGCTCATGGCGCGGCTCAAGGGTGCGTTCGATCCGCTGGGCACGATGAACCCGGACGTCCTGGTGCGCGTCTCTCAGTAAAGAAAAACTTTCGAATAGACGGCATTTCTTGGTTTCGTCTTGATCCGCCAGCGTGCACGTATGAATCCGAAGGGCAGGCTCGGTCCGCTTGCCGCGTGAATGAAGGATGTCCAAGCATGATCCGCAATGGCGGTCGCCTTCTTGTCGAGTGCCTGATCGCGCTCGGCGCGACCAAGAGTTTCGGTGTGCCGGGCGAAAGCTACCTGGCCGTGCTGGACGCGCTGCACGACACGCATGGCAAGCTGGACTACGTACTTTGCCGCAATGAGGGCGGTGCGGCATTCATGGCCTCGGCCTATGGCAAGCTGACGGGCTCGCCGGGCATCTGCTTCGTGACGCGCGGACCCGGCGTTGCCAATGCGTCCATCGGCGTGCACACGGCCATGCAGGACAGTTCGCCGATGATCGTCTTCGTCGGCCAGGTCGGCACCGACATGCGCGGCCGCGAGGCGTTCCAGGAAATCGACTACCGCGCCGTGTTCGGCACGATGGCGAAGTGGGCTGTAGAGATCGACGATGTCGAGCGCCTGCCGGAAATCGTTGCCCGGGCCTGGACCACGGCGCTCACCGGGCGGCCCGGCCCGGTGGTCATCGCCCTGCCCGAGGACATGCTGACGACGCTGACCGATGTCGCGGCACTCAGCGGGCCTGCCAAGGTTTTCGAGGCCTCGGCCGATGCCGATGCGCTGGCCGAGGCCCGGTCGATGCTGGCCGCCTCCCGCAGGCCGGTCATCCTGATCGGCGGCGCCAACTGGTCGGCGCAAGGGCGTGCCGCGCTCCAGGCTTTCGCCGAGGCGTCCGACATTCCGGTGGTCGCGGCATTCCGCTTCCAGGATCAGTTCGACAATGGCTCGCCGGTCTTCGTCGGCGAGGCGGGTGTCGGCATGGTCCCGCATGTCAAGAAGCTGATCCGCGACGCCGATGTGATCCTGGCGATCAATGTGCGCTTTGGCGAGATGACCACGGACGGCTACACGCTGCTGTCGGTGCCAGAGCCGAAGCAGAAGCTGATCCATGTCCATGGTTCAGATCGCGAGATCGGCAAGATCTATGTGCCCTTGCTTGGCATCCATGCCGGGCCAAACGCCTTCGCCAAGGCGCTCTCACCGGTCAAGGGCGACTGGGCGGCGTGGCGGTCGCAGGCGCGCGAAAGCTATGAGGGCACGTTCGAGGCGCCGGCCCAGCCGGGTCCGGTCGACATGGTCGAAGTCAGCCGCTGGCTCCGCGAGAACCTGCCCGACGATGTGATCCTCACCAACGGCGCCGGCAATTTCACCGTCTGGCCAAACAAGTTCTTCAAATTCGGACCAAAGGCACGGCTGCTGGCGCCGCAATCCGGCGCCATGGGCTACGGCCTGCCGGCGGCCATCGCCGCCAAGGTTGCCTTTCCCTCACGCACTGTGGTCTGTTTTGCCGGTGACGGCGATTTCCAGATGAACTGCCAGGAGCTGGGGACGGCGATGCAGGCCGGGGCGCAGCCGATCGTCCTCATCCTGAACAACGGCATCTACGGCACCATCCGCGCCCATCAGGAGCGGCATTATCCGGCGCGCGTGTCGGGAACGAACATCGAGAACCCGGATTTCGTCGGCATCGCCCGGGCCTATGGCTTCCATGCCGAGCGGGTCGGCACGACCAGCGATTTCGCTGGCGCTTTCGGCAGGGCGCTGGCGTCCGCGACCGGCGCGGTCCTGGAGCTGGATATTTCCCCGGAGGCGATCACGCCGCGTCAGACCCTTTCCCAAATGCGCGACGCAGCGCTCGCTTCGCAGAAGGCCAACGCATGACCAGTACGGCAAATGACATCCGTCTCGGCGCGGATATCGGCGGCACGTTCACCGATATCGTGGTCGATGTGCGCGGCACGATCTTTTCGACCAAGATACTGACCAACTATGCCGCCCCCGAACAGGCCATCCTCGACGGCATCGAGATCGTCGTGCGCGACGCCGGCATCACGCTGGCCGACCTCGACATCGTCATCCACGGCACCACGCTGGCGACCAATGCGCTCATCGAACGGCGTGGCGCCAAGACGGCGCTGGTCACCACCGAAGGGTTTCGCGATGTCATCGAGATGCGCACGGAAAACCGGTTCGAACAGTATGATCTGAACCTGAAGCTGCCGCCGCCGCTGATCCCGCGCGAGCATCGCTATACGGTCAAGGGTCGCATCGGCGCGGATGGGCAGGAATTGCAGCCGCTGGACGAGGCGGCGCTCGACGAGATCGCCGACAGCATCGCCGCCGGCGGCTTCGGAGCCGTCGCCATCGGCTTCATCCATTCCTACATGGACCCGGTGCATGAGCGGCGGGCGCGCGAGATCCTCGCTGCGAAGCTGGACATACCGATTTCCATCAGCGCCGAGGTCTCGCCGCAGATGCGCGAGTTCGAACGCTTCAACACGGTTTGCGCCAACGCCTATGTGCGGCCGCAGATGGCCGACTATCTGGTGCGCCTCCAGGTGCGGCTGAAGGAGATGGGGGCGAACTGCCCGGTGTTCATGATCCACTCGGGCGGCGGCCTGATCTCGGTGGAAACCGCGTCCGAATTTCCGGTGCGCCTGGTCGAGTCCGGTCCGGCCGGCGGCGCGATCTTCGCCGCCGACGTGGCGCGGCGCTTCGACCTGGATTCCGTCGTCTCCTACGACATGGGCGGAACGACCGCGAAGATCTGCCTGATCGAGGACTATTCGCCGCGCACCGCGCGGACCTTCGAGGTCGCCCGCACCTATCGCTTCTGCAAGGGCTCCGGCATGCCGATCTCGATCCCGGTGATCGAGATGATCGAGATCGGCGCCGGCGGCGGATCGATCGCCTGGGTCGACGCCATGGGGCGCATCCAGACCGGTCCGGAAAGTGCCGGGTCCGAACCCGGCCCCGCCTGCTACGGGCGCGGCGGCAACCGCCCGGCCATCACCGATGCCGATCTGGTGCTGGGCAAGCTCGATCCCGACAATTTCGCCGGCGGCGCCATCAGGCTGGACACCGGGGCATCCGAGCAGGCGATCACCCGCGATGTCGGCACCCGGCTTTCGCTCAATTCCGTTTCCTCCGCCTTCGGCATCTGCGAGGTCGTCGACGAGAACATGGCCAATGCCGCCCGCGTCCATGCGGTGGAAAACGGCAAGAACATCTCCGACAATGTCATGATCGCCTTTGGCGGTGCCGCTCCCCTGCATGCGGCGCGGCTGTGCGAAAAGCTTGGCGTCGAACAGTGCCTTGTCCCGCAAGGCGCCGGCGTCGGCTCGGCCATCGGCTTCCTCAAGGCGCCGTTCGGCTATGAGGCGCTGGCGTCCAAGCTGATGCGGCTGTCGCGTTTCGATGCCTGCGAGGTGAATGCGCTGCTCGACGGGTTGAAGGCCACGGCTGAGAGCTTCGTGCGGGCCGGTACCGACGGTGCCATCACCCGCGAGATCACCGCCTTCATGCGCTATGCTGGCCAGGGTTGGGAGATCCCGGTGCCGCTGCCCGACAGGGCGTTCAAGCCCGGCGATGAGGTCGGCGTCAAGGACGCCTTCCGGGACAATTACGCGCGCTTCTTCGGCCGCGCCATCGACGGCCTCGACGGGTTGGAAATCGAGATCGTCACCTGGTCGGTCAAGGCGCAGGACATGCGGCCGGCCCCTGCCAGGCACGAGATCACCATGGGAACCAGGATTGTCGCGGCTGCGCAGACGCGCGAGGTTTTCGATCCGTCGACCGGAACCGTGCAGATTTCAGCCATCATCGAACGCGCCGACCTCTCGCCCGGGGATCGCATCAGCGGCCCGGCGGTGATCGTCGAGCGTGAGACGTCGACGGTCGTCACCACTCTCTTCGATGCCGTGCTGCAGAGCGACGGTTCGATCCTCCTGATCCGCAAAGGGGTCCAGGCATGAGCGACATCTTGGAAATCCGCATGCAGGTGATGTGGAATCGCCTCATCTCGGTGGTCGAGGAGCAGGCGCTGACCCTGTTGCGCACGGCCTTCTCCACATCGGTGCGTGAATCGGGCGACCTGTCGGCCGGCGTGTTCAATCCGCGCGGCGAGATGCTGGCGCAAGCCGTGACCGGCACGCCCGGGCATGTGAACACCATGGCCGAGGCCGTGCTGCAGTTCATGAACGAAATCCCGCGCGAGGGGATGTACGAGGGTGACACCTATGTCACCAACGATCCCTGGAAAGGCACCGGCCATCTGCACGACATCACTATGGTCTCGCCCTCGTTCCTGAACGGCGAACTGGTGGCGTTCTTTGCCTGCACCGCCCATGTGGTCGATGTCGGCGGCCGCGGCTTCGGCGCCGACGGCAAATCGGTCTACGAGGAAGGCATCCAGATTCCGATCATGAAGTTCGCCGAGCGCGGCAAGGTGAACCTCGACCTGGTGAAGATCCTGCGCGCCAATGTGCGCGAGCCGAACCAGGTTGTCGGCGATTTCTATTCGCTGGCCGCCTGCAACGAGGTCGGCCACCGCCGCCTGGTCGACATGATGAGGGAGATCGGCCTGGCGTCGCTGGACAGGCTGGGAGAGTTCATCTTCACGCGCACGCATGACGCGACGCTGGAGCGCATCAAGGCGCTGCCGAAAGGCACCTGGTCGAACGAACTGGTGACCGACGGCTACGACACGCCGGTCAAGCTGGCGGCCGCCGTCACGATCGGCGACGACCATCTGCACGTCGATTTCTCCGGGACCGATCCGATAAGCCGATGGGGCATCAACGTCCCGATCATCTACAGCAAGGCCTATGCCTGCTACGCGCTGAAATGCGTGGTGGCGCCGGAGATCCCGAACAATGCGGCCTCGCTCGCTCTGTTCACCATTTCGTCGCCGGCCAACATCCTGAACGCCCCGCGGCCGGCGCCGGTGTCCCTGCGCCACGTCATCGGCCACATGGTGCCCGATTTGGTGCTGGGCGCGCTGGCCAAGGCGCTGCCGGGCCAGATCCTGGCCGAAGGCGCGGCAGCACTCTGGAACATCCACATCTCTGTCAGGCCGGTCGCCGGCGGCGACGGGCGCCGCGCCGAGGTGCTGATGTTCAATTCCGGTGGCATGGGCGCGCGCCCGACGCTGGACGGGCTTTCCGCCACCGCCTTTCCATCCGGTGTCCATACGATGCCGATCGAGGCGACCGAGCACACCGGACCGATCGTCATCTGGCGCAAGGAACTGCGTCCCGATTCCGGCGGCGACGGGGAATTTCGCGGCGGCCTCGGCCAGATCCTCGAAATCGCAGCCACCGAGGGACACGAGTTCGATTTCTCCGCCATGTTCGACCGGGTCAACCATCCAGCCAAGGGCCGCGATGGCGGCAAGGACGGGATCGCCGGCATCGTCAGGCTCGACGATGGCACGCTGATGCGCCCCAAGGGCTGGCAGCACGTTCCCGAAGGGCGTCGTCTGGTTCTGGAACTTCCCGGCGGTGGCGGCTATGGCGATCCCTCCAGGCGCAGTACGGAGGCGCGGGCACAGGACGTGTCCAGGGGCTATATTTCGGAGAAAAGCCGATGAGCTACATTTCCTCGCGCCTGTCCGTGGTCAAGCCGTCGGCTTCGATGGCGGCCTCGCAGGCGGCCAAGGCGCTAAGGGCCAAAGGCGTAGACGTCATCGACCTTGGCCTTGGCGAACCTGATTTTCCGACACCTGCCCACATCATCGAAGCGGCCTATGCAGCCGCCAAGGCGGGCCAGACCCTCTACACCGCCGCAGCCGGCTCGCCAGAAGTGCGCGAGGCCGTGGCCGGAAAGTTCAGGCGCGAGAATGGGCTGGACTTCACGGCCGACGACATCGTCGTGGCCAACGGCGCCAAGCAGATCATTTTCAACGCGCTGATGGCGACGCTGGAACCCGGCGACGAGGCCATCCTGCCCGCACCCTATTTCGTGTCCTATCCCGAGATGGTGAAGCTGCTTGGCGGCACGCCAGTCACGGTCGAATGCAGGGAAAGCGGCGGCTTCAGGCTGACGCCCGAGCTCTTGGAAAAGGCGATCACGCCGAGAACCAAATGGCTGTTCCTGAACATGCCCGGCAATCCATCCGGCGCGGTCTACTCGGCCGACGATCTCAAGGCGCTGGGTGCTGTCCTTGCCAGGCATCCGCAGGTGCTCATCCTGTCCGACGAGATCTATGAGCACATCATCTTCGACGGCCGCGAATTCGTATCCTTCGGCAAGGCCTGCCCGGATCTTCGGGGCCGAAGTCTTATCGTCAACGGCGTGGCCAAGGCCTATGCGATGACCGGCTGGCGTGTCGGCTACGCAGCCGGGCCGGCACCACTCGTCAAGGCGATGTCGACCATCCAGAGCCAGTCGGTCACCTCAGTTTGCTCGATCGCCCAGGCGGCAACGGTCGCCGCGCTGAACGGCCCGCAGGACGAGGTGGCTCGTTTCTGCGGGGCATTCGAGGCGCGCAGGAATTTGGTGGTCGATGGCATAAGGCGCATCAACGGCCTGACGCTTCCGCCGCCGGAAGGCGCCTTCTATGCCTATATCGGCTGCGCCAGCCTGATCGGCCGCAAGACACCCAAAGGCGTCGTGCTGGAGGATGATACGGCGGTGGCGACCTATCTCCTGAACGAAGGCCGCGTGGCATCGGTGCCGGGTGCTGCCTACGGACTTTCACCTTATTTCCGCATCTCCACCGCCACCAGCGAGGAGGTGCTTGCCGAGGCGATTGCGCGGATCAACGCCGCCGTCGCCCAAGTGGAGTAGACCATGCCCCGTTACGAACGCATCCTGATCACCGGGGCCGCCGGCCGGCTCGGCTCGGAACTGCGGAAGGGACTGGTACCGCTGGCAAAAACCATCCGCCTGGCGGGTCGCGAGCCGTTCGGCGATCTTGCTGCTCACGAGGAAGAAGCGGTCTTCGATCTCGCCGACATGGAGGCGACAATTGCGGCCACCAAGGACTGCGACGCGATCGTGCATTTCGGTGGCGCGCCGCTCGAATGCGCCTGGCAGACGATCCTGGATTCCAGCATCCGTGGTTCGTATCATATCTACGAAGGCGCCCGGAAACACGGTGTGAAGCGCGTCATCTATGCCTCCTCGGTGCATGCCATCGGCTACCATGAAGTCGAAGCGCATATCGGCGTCGACGCGCCGGTGCGCCCCGACAGCCTCTACGGCGTCTCGAAGAACTTCGTCGAGAGCCTGAGCCGGCTCTATTGGGACAAGTTCGGCATCGAGACCGCGTGCTTGCGCATCTTCTCGTCCTTCCCCGAACCGGCCGACCGCCGCATGTTGTGGTCGTATCTTTCCTTCGCCGACTGCGTGCGCCTGGTCGAGGCCGCGCTGACCGCGCCGCGCGTCGGGCATACGATCTCCTTCGGCATATCCGACAACAAGCTGAAGATGGTCGACAACAGTGGCGCCGACCATATCGGATTTGTACCGCAGGACAGTGCCGAGCCGTTCCGCGCAGCGGTGGAGGCGAGGACGCCGGTTCCCGATCCGAAGGCACCCTCGGTGAAGTATTTGGGCGGCTGGTTTTGCGAACTCGGCCACCCGGATGACAAACCCGTATGACGGTCAAATAGCGCGACAGCCGACTCGCGACCGGCCTCGCAAACTTCCCGGATTGTTTCGTATGGTCCCGCGACCCAGCCACGAGCGGTTTGAGCCCATGTCGCCTTTAGGCGGCGACGCCGCCTAGATAGGCGCTGATGACCGCTTCGTTGCTTGCGAGATCGCTGCCTAGTCCCTCAAGCACAACGCGCCCGGCTTTGAGCACATAGCCGTAGTCGGCGAACTTCAAGGCGACTTTGCTGTTCTGCTCCACGAGCAGGATGGTCACGCCTTCACGATTGAGGCGCTGCACGATGTTCATGACTTCCTTGATCAGTTGCGGCGCCAGGCCCATGGAAGGCTCATCGAGCAAGAGCACCTTCGGCGCCGCCATGAGGGCTCTGCCGATCGCCAGCATCTGCTGCTCACCGCCCGAGAGGTTCCTTGCATCGCCATTCTGTCTGCGCGCCAGGATGGGGAAGAGCTCAAAAACATGGTCCAGCCGCCGCCGGCGCTCGACGTCGTCGGCAAGCGTAAACGAGCCGAGGTCAAGGTTCTCCTTGATCGTCATGTCGCCGAAAATGCGCCTTCCCTCCGGGACGTGGACGAGCCCGCGATGCGGCAGGCGGTGGGCAGGGACCTTGGTTATGTCCTCGCCCAGGAAGCGGACACTCCCAGAGGATGCGGCAACAAGGCCGGACAGCGTGCGTAGCGTGGTGCTCTTGCCAGCACCGTTCGCGCCAAGCAGGGCGACGATCTGGCCGCGTTTGACCGAAAGGCTGACACCATGAAGGGCTTCGATGCCGTCATAGCGCGCGACGATGCGGTCCGCGGAAAGAACGATTTCGGCGTCCATCATTCCTCCGTACCCAGATAGGCTTCGATGACCCTGGGGTCCGCTCGGACGGTCTCCGGCGGCCCGTCGGCGATCTTCTGACCGTAGTCGAACACCACGATCTTCTCCGACACTTGCATGACCAGGCCCATGTCATGCTCGATCAGCAGGACCGTGATACCGGTTTCGTCACGGATGCGGCGGATCAGGTGCACAAGGTCCAGCTTCTCGCGCTCGTTCAGGCCGGCGGCAGGCTCGTCCAGCAAGATGAGCTCGGGCGCCGACGCCAGGGCTCTTGCGAGTTCGAGCCGCCGTTGATCGCCATAGGAAAGACCGCCGGCACGGCGATGCGCATGCTGCTCGATGCCGACGAAACCGAGCCAGTGCATGCCGGCCGCGCGGATCGCCTCCTCCTCGCGCCGCTGTGCCGGCAAGTGCAGGATCGCCGACACAATGCCGTGGCGGCTGCGGCAATGCTGGCCGGACATGGCGTTTTCCAGAACGGTCATTTCCTTGAACAGCCTGATGTTCTGGAACGTGCGGGCGAGCCCGAGCGCGGTGATGCGATGCGGCGGCAAACCGATAATTGGCCGGCCGCCCAGACTGATCGAGCCGCCCTTCGGCTTGTAGAAGCCGGTCAGGCAATTGAAGAGCGACGTCTTGCCGGCCCCGTTCGGTCCGATAAGGCTGTTGATGGCGCCCTTCTCCACCGAGAACGAAATGTCGTGAAGGACTTTCAGTCCTCCAAAACTGAGGCGCAGATCGCGGACTTCCAGCAAGGCCATGGTCAAACTCGCTTGTCCGGCCACAGCCCGTTCGGCCTGAAGAGCATGATTGCCAGCAGCGCAACCGCGGTCACCAATGGACGGTAGGTGCCCGCCCCGCGCAGCACCTCCGGAAGCAGGGCCACGAGAACAGCACCGAGCACAACGCCGGGAATGCGGCCCATGCCACCCAGGACGACGCCAAGCAGGATGAGAAGCGATTGGTTGAAGGTAAAACTCTCTGGCGAGATGGCCGTCATCTTCGCGGCGTAGAGGCACCCCGCCACGGAAGCGATCACCGCGCCCATCATATAGGCCTGCAGCTTGGCCGTGACACGGTTGATGCCGATACCGGCGGCGGCGTCCTCATCATAGCGAACGTAGAACCAGGCTCGTCCCATTCGCGACCGCTCGACGCTCAGGCAGACGAAGGCGGTGAGCAGCGCGAGCGCCAGGAACGCATAGTAGAAATGCTGCACCTGCATCAGCTTGAAGCCGAAGATCTCCGGCCGCTCGATGCCGATGAGGCCGCTGGCGCCACCGGTGATGTCGAGGTTGCGGGCGATGATGCGCACGATCTCGCCGAAGCCCAGCGTCACGATCGCCAGATAGTCGCTGCGCAGCCTCAAGGTCGGAGCACCGATGATGATGCCAGCCACGCAGGCTGCCGCCATGGCGACCGGGATGGTGAGCCAGAAATTGAACCCGAATTCCGCAGTCAGGATGCCTGATGTGTAGGCGCCTACCGCGAAAAAGGCGGCGTAGCCGAGATCGAGCAGGCCCGCATAGCCGACGACAATGTTGAGGCCGAGGCACAGAACGACATAGAGCAGCGCCGTGGTCGCCACCTCCGTTACATAGGCGTTGGCGAATTGCGGCAACACCAGCGCAACGGCGAGCGCCGCCAGGCCGGGCAGCACGACGGACCAGCGCATCAGTCGCGGTTGCGCGGTGGCCGACATGGTCCTCACTTCGTCGGTCATCACACCCGCTCCACCACCGAGCGACCAAGAAGGCCGGTCGGCTTGAACACAAGGAACAGGATCAGGGTCCCGAACACGAAGACGTCACGCCACTCCGATCCGACGAAGGGCAAGGACGAACCGAAAGCCTCGAGCAGACCGAGCAGCAGTCCGCCGAGCATGGCACCCGGCACGCTGCCGATCCCGCCTATGACCGCGGCGGTGAACGCCTTCAGCCCCATGATGAAGCCCATGAAGAAATGGACACTGCCATAATAGGCGCCGGCCATGACCCCGCCGCCGGCGGCGAGCGCGGAACCCATGAAGAAGGTCAAGGCGATCACCCGGTCGACATCGATGCCCATCAGGCGGCTAGCCCCCATGTCGATGGACACCGCGCGCATCGCCTTGCCGTACATGGTGCGTGAGACAAAGGCCTGCATGCCGGCCATAAGAGCGATGGAGGCGGCCACCAGCACCATCTGCGTGTAGGTGATGTGAACGGTGGAAATATCGACGCCGGCAAAACCGAGGTCCGTGTTGAAGGCATAGTGTCGCCCACCTGTCAGCGCGAGTGCCGTGCCGTTCAACACCATCGACGCACCGAGCGCCGTGATGAGGATGGAGAGGCGCGGCGCATTGCGCATCGGCCGATAGGCGAAGCGTTCGATGACGACGCCGAGCAAGCCGACGACCAGCATCGACACCAGCAGGGCGCAGACCACGCCCAGCCATCCGTTGCCGACCCATATGCCGACGAAGGAAAACACGATGAGGCCGACGAAGGCGCCGTTCATGTAGATGTCGCCATGGGCGAAATTCAGGAGCTTGATGACGCCGAAGACCATGCTGTAGCCAAGCGCGATCAGGGCATAGAACGAGCCGACGATAAGACCGTTCACCAGTTGCTGAATAAGCAGGTCGAGCGTCATTGATGCTCCAGGTACAGAATTGAGTGAGTCTTGGCTGGGCGCAGCGTCAGTGCACGCCAGGCAATCGGCAATGAAGCCGAGGCAGCTGGAAGGCCCGCCTCGGCTTCGACCCGTTCGCCTTATTCGGCTGCCACCCACTTGCCGCCCTTGGCGATCACCGGGCGGAAGTTCGAGGTCTGGAGCGTGTTCTTGTCGGTGAACTTGATTTCACCGGCGAGGCCCTTGAAGTCGCTTGCCTTGAGCGCCTCGATGATTGCCTTCTGATCCGCCGATTTGGCCCGCGTGATCGCATCGGCGATCAGGTTGCCCACATCATGGGAGAGAGCCGCATAGGCGCCGGCGTCGCGGCCATAGGTTTCCTTGTACTTGGCCTTGAAGTCGGCCGCACCAGACAAGAGGTCGACGGTGGGCGGGGACAACAGATACACGCCCTCACCGGCCGAGCCGGCGATTTCCAGATATTCCGGCGAATTGTTGCCGTCGCCGAGCACAATACCGCCCTGGAAACCGGCCTGCCGAAGCTGCTTGGTGAGCAGGGCGCCACCGGCATGGTAGGCGGTCCAGAAGACAGCGTCGGCGCCGCTTGATTTGATCTTGGTGACGACCGCCGAATAGTCCTGCTCGCCGGCCGTGGTGGTCTCCTTGGCGGCAATCTCGCCGCCTGCGCTCTTGAAGGCTTCGGCGGTCAGCTTGGCCAGGTCGGACGAATAGGCATCGCCTTCGTCCACGACCGCGATCTTCTTGTAGCCGTTCTTCTTGAAGAGCTCGACGGCTGTCGTCGCCTGCATGTCACCGGTCGAATTGGCGAGGAAGGCATTGCCCTGATTGGCGGCGACGAGCTTGGTCGAGTTCGCTCCGATGATGACGAACGGAATGCCGGCGTCACCGTAGATCTTCAATGTCGGCAAGACGGCGCCCGAGCAGTAGCCGCCGACGATGGCGGTCACACCTTCCGAGACAAGCTTGCTGCCTGCGGTCACCGCCTGCTGCGGATCACAGGCGTCGTCGGCCGTCGTGGTGGTGATCTTGTCGCCGTTGACGCCGCCCTTGGCGTTGACGGCATCGATCGCCATCTTCACGGCGTTCTCCATATCCTGCCCTTCACTGGCCAGTTGGCCAGTCATGGGAGCCACAATGCCGATCTTGATGTCGGCAGCCGCGGCCATAGTGGTCATAGCCAGCCCGGCAAGGGCGGTCGCACAAGCCAGCCTCTTGGCAAGCCTCTTGAAGGAAACAACCATTAATTCTCTCCATTTCCCCTGTTGGCGCATCCAGGCGGCGTGCCCGAAATGCATTGTTTCGCCCCTCGTTCGGCTGCGGAGCGGTTATGTTGAGCAAGATCGCCAGCCGGCCACGCGATTTGTCTCCGGCAAGGGCTGACCTGGCAGATCAGTGACTGTCGCCGGAGGCCCGGGCATAGGCTCCCTGATAGCGGTTCTCCCGGATGCTGAGCATGATCTCGGCCTCGCGGGCTTCCTGCGCCCGGACGGCGGCCAGCAAGGCCGCGGCACCGTCGATTGGAAACGCCACGACGCCATCTTCGTCGCCGACGACAATGTCGCCAGGACCGACGACCATGCCGCCTATGCAGACGGGAACATTGATGGCTCCCGGACCATCCTTGTACGGTCCGAGATGGATGGCCGACCGTGCGAAGCATGGAAACGGACTGCGGCCGATGGCACCGGCATCGCGGATGGCACCGTCGATGACAATGCCTGCGGCACCGCGCGACGCCGCCACACTTGTCATGATCTCGCCGACCAGCGCGCGCCCCTCATAGCCCCCGCCATCGACGACGATGACGTCGCCGGGCTGCAGCAGATCGAGCGCACGATGGATGAACTGGTTGTCGCCGGGGCGGGTCCTGACCGTCAGCGCCCTCCCCACCATGACGCCGCTCACCCGATGAAAGGGCCGCAACCCGACAGCCCCGGGAACACGGGCGAGATTGTCACTGATCAACGGCGTCGCAAGAGCGCGGAACGCGTCGATCAGTTCGCTTCCCAGTGATCCATCTGCCATCGCCTGCACTCCCACCATCGGCACGTTTTGTGAATATAGTATCCAATCACAATTAATTCGGTGGAGTCAACCGACCTTGCGATGGTCGGCGGAAAAAAGCCAAAGCAGTCTTGGAACGGCGTAGTGCCGGCCTGCACGACCCAACAACTTCACCTATCCGGACTTGCAATGGCGTCAAAGTTCAAGATAGATTGGATAACATATCCATAAACGTCATGATTGTGAAAAAGGGATTGGGTTGTGAAGCACGCAGGAAAAGTCGTGATCGTTACCGGGGCGGCACAAGGCCTGGGCCTCGCCTGCGCCGAGCGCTTTCATGCCGATGGCGCCAAGGTTGTGCTTGTCGACGTGCAGGCCGATCGCGGGCGCGCGCATGCCGAACGTCTTGGCGAGCGCGCCGTCTGGCTGTCCGCCGACCTGTCCGAAATCAGCAGGGACATGGCCGACGGCATCATTGCCAAGGCCATGCAAAGCTTCGGCGGTGTCGACGTGCTCATCAACAATGCCGGCATCATCCATCTGGACGATTTCGTCGACTTCCCCGAGGAGGCCTTCGACTTGGTTCAGCGCGTCAATCTCAAGGCGCCCTTCCTGCTCGGGCAGGCCGCGGCAAGAGCCATGATCGCGCAGGGACGCGGCGGCTCGATCATCAACATGTCGTCGATCAATGCCATTCTGGCCATTCCCAATTCCGTCGCCTATGCCGTGTCCAAGGGTGGCATCAAGCAGCTGACGGCGGTGATGGCCGTCGGACTGATCCCGCACAACATCCGCGTCAACGCCATCGGCCCCGGCACCATCCTGACCGACATGGTCAAGAGCTCGGTCATGGCCAGCGAAGCGCAGCGCCAGACCATTCTGTCGCGCACGCCGAGCGGTCGCTGCGGCGAACCTTCGGAGATTGCCAGCGTCGCATCCTTCCTGGCCAGCGACGACGCCTCCTACATTGTCGGCCAGACCATCTATCCGGATGGCGGTCGCCTGATCCTGAATTATACGGTGCCGGTGAAGGACTGACCGCCCATGGTTGTCGGCACGCCCCACATCAGCCTTGCGGGTTCAGGCGCGCTGCTGCTTGATGGCGCTCAGGGCGCCTTCACCGACGCCACCCAGGAGCTGGTCTGGGCGGTAGCGAACGCGGCGCTGACCCTCGACGGTGTGCGCGAGGCCGTTCCCGGCATGAACAACCTGCTCGTCGTGTTCGACCCGCTCACCACCGACGCCCACAGCATCGGCGATCAGCTGATGTCGCTCTGGGCCTGCACCGATGCCCACGCGGTGACCGGCACGCATCATACCATCCCCGTTCGCTATGGCGGAACTCGGGGCGAAGATCTCGCCGGTTGGGCCGCACATTGCGACCTATCTATCGACGAGACCGTGAGGCGGCACGCGGCGGCCAGCTATACCGTTGCCGCCATCGGCGCCATGCCGGGCTTTCCCTATCTGTCCGGTCTCGACCCACAGCTTGCCTGGGCGAGGCGCAGTACGCCTCGCCTGAAAGTCACGGAGGGCGCCGTCATCATTGGCGGCGCGCAGGCGGGTGTCATGCCGATGACCGCGCCATCCGGATGGCATATCATCGGCCATACCGATGTAAAGCTCTTCAACGCCGAAGCGGAATTGCCCGTGCTGCTCCGGCCCGGAGACAAGATCCGATTCACGATCGCAGGGATCGAGGCATGATCGAGATCCTCACCACCGGCCCTGCCGAACACGATCCAGGACCTCGGCCGGCCCGGTCATCTGGCACTAGGAGTCAGCCATGGCGGCGCCATGGACAGGCAAGCGCTGGCGATCGCCAATCTCATGCTAGGCAATGATCCCTCGGCTGCCGGGATCGAGATCGCGCTTCATCCGTTCCGGCTGCGCGCGCACGTGGACACCGCCATCGCCATCACCGGCGCGGATTGCGCCGTCAGGGTCGGCGACCGGCCCTGCCCGCCCTGGTGGGCCATAACGATCCGCGCCGGCGAGACCCTTGTCCTCGAAGCGCCGCACGTCGGCGCTCGCTCCTACATCGCCTTTGCCGGCGGGCTCGATCTGCCGCCCGTCATGGGGTCGCGCGCGACGGATGTGAAAGGCGGTTTCGGCGGGCTCGCCGGACGCGGCCTGTCCCGCGGCGACCGGCTTGCGCTCAACCCTGCGCAATGCCGCCTTCCCGCGGGCGGGTTTGGCGCAGCGCTGGAGGAGCGGCGCGGCGCGGCGGACAGCTTGGCCTCTGCAATCGAATTGCGGGTTCTGCCGGCCGCCGAGTTCGACGCCTTCACGCCGGAGGCCCAGGCGGCTTTCACCGGCAGCGAATGGAGCATCACCAACGACGCCAACCGTATGGGATATCGCCTTTCCGGGGCGACGCTTTCCCTCCTCTCACCGCTGGAATTGCTATCCCACGGCATCGTCCCGGGCACCGTTCAGGTTCCGCCGTCCGGCCAGCCGATCATCCAGCTTGCCGATGCCAACACGTGCGGCGGCTATCCGAAGATCGCCACGGTGATCGAAGCCGATTTCTGGCGGCTGGCGCAAGCGCCGGTCGGCGCGCGTCTGCGTTTCTTGCCAGTCTCGATGGAAGCATCGACAGAAGCGCTCCGCGCGAACTGGCAGCGACGTAGCGACTTTATCACCGCCCGGAATCTGATGGCCGGCGAGCAGAGGGCCCCATGAAAATTCGCCCTTTCACGATCGAGATTGCCCAGTCTGAAATCGACGATTTGAACAAGCGCATCTCGAACTGGCGCGAGCCGGACCAGTTGCAGGCAATAGGCTGGGCGCAGGGAACGGAGCACGAGGAACTGCGGCGGCTTATGCAGCACTGGCGCACCGGCTTCGACTGGCGCAAGCAGGAATCCGCCTGGAACATCCATCCGCACTACCAGACGGATATCGGCGGCGAAACCATCCATTTCATCCATGCGCGCGCCGCTGTTTCGACCGGCAGAACGGTCATACTCACTCATGGCTGGCCAGGCAGCGTCTTCGAATTTCACAGGATGATCCCCCTTCTGACCGACCCGCTTTCACATGGCGGAAGACAGGAGGACGCCTTCAATGTCGTGGTCCCCTCGATCCCCGGCTATGGCCTTTCGAGCCGGCCGACCAAGCCTGGTCTCAACCTGTTCACAATTGCCGACCTTTGGGCCGAGTTGATGAGCCGCCTTGGCTACAAACGATATCTCGCCCAGGGAGGGGATCTGGGCGCCAGCGTGTCGACATGTCTGGCACACGCGCATCCCGACAGTCTCGCCGGGGTGCATCTGAATTTCATCCCAGGCTCATACTCACCGCCTCACGATGCTAGCCCGGATGGCGATTTGACTTTGGAAGAGCGCGCCTTCCTGGAACGGAAGGCCGGATGGGCGGATCTTCATGGCGCCTATGCTCATATTCAAGCGACGCGCCCGCAAACGCTTGCCTACGGGCTGACCGATTCGCCGGTCGGACTGGCGGCATGGATGATCGAAAAATTCCGCGACTGGAGCGATTGCGATGGCGATCTGGCCAACGCCGCTTTTTCGCGCGACGACATGCTCGCCAACATCTCGCTTTACTGGTTCACCCGGACCGTCGCTTCGTCGATGCGCCTCTATTGGGAAACGCGCGCCCGCCCGCTTGCATTCGCGCCCGGCACGGCGATCCACGTCCCGCTTGCGGTGGCTTTGTTTCCCAAAGAGCTGCCGATGCCGCCAAGGAGCTGGGTCGAGCGCGTCTTCAAGGACGTTCGGCAATGGACAGCGATGCCGCGCGGTGGTCATTTCGCAGCCCTCGAGCAGCCCGCTTTGCTTGCACAGGATCTAAGAGCCTTTGCCGGTGGTCTGGATTTTTAAAGGCAGCGTTTGCGCGCAGCCAAACCCGAAGGCCAGAAATGACCAACACCACGATCACCATCAATGCCCTGCATGAGCGCGTCGATGCAATTTTCCGCAAGGCCGGACTGAACCCCATCCAGGCCAGCGCCATCACAAGGGTCATCGTCGCTGCGGAACGCGACGCCTGCAAGTCACATGGCATCTACCGGATCGAAGGTGCCCTGCGGACGATCAAGGCCGGGAAGGTGAAACCGGAAGCAGTGCCCGAGTTGCTGCCGCAGGACGCGCCCGCCATCGTAAAAGTGGATGCCAAGGGCGGCTTCGCCAACCCGGCCTTCGAGCTGGGCCTGCCGGTGCTGGTCGAGCGAGCCCGCGCCTGCGGCCTTGCCGCGCTGGCGATCAACGATGCCGTGCATTTTTCCGCTCTTTGGGCGGAGGTCGAAGCCTTGACGCAAGCCGGCCTTGCCGGCCTGGCCATGTGCCCCAGCTATGCCACCGTCGCTCCGACCGGCGGCAACAGTCCCCTGCTAGGGACCAATCCCTTTGCATTCGGCTGGCCGCGCGAAGGACAGCCGCCTTATGTTTTCGACTTCGCGACATCGGTTGCCGCGCGGGGCGAGATCGAGCTTCATCGCCGGGCCGGCAAGAAGCTGCCGGAAGGCTGGGCGATCGATGTCGATGGCAGGCCGACGACAGATCCCGAGGCGGCCCTGGCGGGCGCCATGCTTTCGTTCGGCGGGCACAAAGGCTCCGCCATCGCGACGATGATCGAGCTGCTCGCCGGGATCATGATCGGCGACCTGACCAGCCCCGAGGCGCTCGATCTGCTCGGCACCACGACGCTTTATCCATCGCATGGAGAGCTGATCATCGCCTTTTCGCCGCAAGCCTTCGCCGCCGGCCGTCCCGGCAATCCGCTGGGCCGTGCTGAAGCTCTGTTCGAGGCGATCCTTGGCCAGGGTGCACGCCTGCCCTCGCAGCGGCGGTTCCTTGCCCGTGCGACATCGGAGAGAGAGGGCATCAGCCTCTCAGCCCCAGAGATCGAACAGCTCGACCGTTTTCTCGAACGAGGACTCGGCAGCGTTTGAAGGGATTCGTCCGCCTCACCCAGGCTTTGGTCATCAATCGGAAAGGGAGAAAAAATGCGCTGGTCGAGAACATTCACGGTCGTCGGCTGCCACGCCGAGGGAGAGGTCGGCAATGTGATCACCGGTGGCGTCATGGACGTACCCGGCAAGACCATGTTCGAAAAGAAGGAATATCTCCAGGAGTATATGGACGACATACGCGGGCTCATCCTCTTCGAACCGCGCGGTGCGCCCTACGTCAACGCCAACATCATCCTGCCACCCTGCGATCGCTCGGCCGACCTCGGCTATGTGATCATGGAAAGCACTGAATATCCGCCCATGTCGGGCTCGAACACCATCTGCGTCGCCACCGTGGCGCTGGAGACGGGCATGGTGCCGATGAAGGAACCCGAGACGCGGCTGCGCATGGAGGCGCCGGCCGGCATGATCGAGGTGCGCTGCCTCTGCGAGAACGGCAAGGTGACACAGGTGGAGTTCACCAATGTGCCGGCTTTCGCGCTCCACCTCGACACACACATCGAGGTGGAAGGGCTCGGCACGATCACCGTCGACACCTCCTATGGCGGCATGACTTTCGCCCATGTCGATGCGCGCTCACTGGGCTTTTCCATAACACCCGACGAGGCCCACCAGATGTCACTGATGGGCCAACGCATCAAGAAGGCGGTCAACGAGCAGCTCGAGGTCGTACATCCGGAGAACGCGAAGATCCGAGACGTGTCCAACGTGATTTTCGAAGGCCCGATCGAGCGCATCGATGGGCGCGTGGAAAGCGTCAACGGCACGGTGTGCCTGCATGGCAGGCTCGACCGCTCGCCGACAGGCACCGGCACCACCGGGCGGCTGGCGGTGATGTCGGCCAAGGGGCAGATCGCCAAGGGCGAACTGTTCCGCAACAAGTCGATCATCGGGACCCATTTCGATTCCCGCGTGATCGCCAATGCGCGCGTCGGCGATCACGACGCTGTCGTGGTCACCATCGCCGGACAGGCCTGGATCACCAGCATCGGCCAATACGGCCTCGACCCCACCGATCCCTATCCGCGCGGGCATCGCCTCAGCGACGTCTGGTTCTGAAACGGACGCGGCCGTGCCCTTCGGCACGGCCGTATAACCGTTCGGCCGTGCTCAGGCTGTTGCCGCGAATGCTCTAACCCTGACGCCGCTCGCCTCCAGCCCTCTCCTGACGCGCGCGGCGATGGCGACGGCGGCCGGCGTGTCGCTGTGGACGCAGATCGAATCGATCGGCGTCTGCAGCATCTGCCCGGAGAGCGTCTCGATGGCGCCTTGCTTGACCATCCGCACGACCCGTTCCGCCGCCTTCTCGGCGTCGTGGATGACCGCGCCTTCCAGCTTGCGCGAAACAAGAAAGCCTTCCTCCGTATAGGCGCGATCGGCGAAGATCTCGGACCTGACCGTCAGGCCCGCGTCACGTGCGATCCTGTCCTGGAAGCCGAGTGCAATGGCCAGGCAGATCAGGCCGGGATCGACGGCCTTCACCGCGCGCGTCACGGCTTCGGCGACGCCACGGTCTGTCTGGGTAAGGTTGCCCAGCGCGCCATGCGCCTTCACGTAGCGGATCGGGTGGCCGGCATAGGCGGAAAGCGCCTGCGCCGCGCCGATCTGGTAGGCGACCAGCCTTTCGATCTCATCCATGGAATGCGGAATGATGCGGCGTCCGAATCCCCACAGGTCGGCGAAGCTCGGATGCGCGCCAACGGCGACGCCTTTGTCGCGCGCCATCGAGAACGTCGCCGCCATGATCTCGGGGTCGCCTGCATGAAAGCCGCAGGCCACATTGGCGGAACTGACGATGTCGAGGATCGCTGCGTCGTCGCCGAGCCTGTAGGCTCCAAAACCCTCGCCCATGTCGGAATTGATATCGACCTGCAATCCCGTGGCCGCCATGGCACTTTCCTCAGTGGTTCGAACCATCGCCTTTGCCCTCACGCCAGCTCGTAGAGTGGCGTGCCGTAACCGACGACCGCGCCGTCCTCGGCCAGCGCCGCGCCCAGAACGCCGTCTGCCGGCGCGAGCACGGCCTTCAGGCATGTGCCGACCTGCAGGACGCCGACCGTCTCGCCCTTGCGGACCGTCTGGCCAGGTTCGGCAACCGGGCGGCCGGTCGTTGGATGATCGAGACGGAACACGCCGACGCCGGGCGCGCGCACGCCCTTGAAGACCGTTTCGGCCTTCGGCGCTTCGGCCGCGGCTGCGGGTGTTTCGGCAACGGCCTGCACACGCAGGCGCAGCGAAAAGCCGGACTCCGACAGTTCGATCTCGCCGATGCCGGCGCTTGCGCACCAGGCGGTCAGCCTTTCGATCTCCTCAACCGTCATTGCCGCCTCGCCCCTGGAGCAGACCGCCTTCAATGAGACGTTCGAGATGATGGATATCGAAGCCTCCGGCGGCGAAGCCGGGCTCCTCCATCAGGAGGCCGTGCAGCGGCGCGTTGGTGGCGATGCCGACAGCCTCCATCTCGCCCAGCGCGCCGCTCATGCGCCGGATCGCCTCGGCCCGCGTCGCGCCATGCGCCAAGAGCTTGGCCACCAGCGAATCGTAATGCGGCGGCACCGTGTAGCCGGAGTAGAGATGCGATTCGACGCGGATTCCGGGGCCGCCAGGCGGCGTCCAGCGCTCGACGCGGCCCGGATGCGGCCGAAAGCTGTAAGGATCTTCAGCGTTGATGCGGCATTCGACAGCATGGCCCTGAATGCGGATGTCTTCCTGGCTGAACGACAAGGATTCGCCCCGGGCGATGCGGATCTGCTCGCGCACGATATCGATGCCGGTGACGAGTTCGGTGACGGGATGCTCCACCTGCACGCGGGTGTTCATCTCGATGAAATAGAAGCGCCCATCCTCGTAGAGGAATTCAAACGTTCCGGCGCCCGTATAGCCGATGGTCAGGCATGCGCGGGCACACAGCTCGCCGATCTCGGCAATCGCCTCGCGGGCGATGCCGGACGCCGGCGCCTCCTCGATGATCTTCTGGTGGCGGCGCTGCATGGAGCAATCCCGCTCGCCGAGCCAGACCGCCCTACCATGCTTGTCCGCCAGAATCTGGATCTCGATATGGCGCGGGTGCTCGAGGAATTTCTCCAGATAGACTTGCGGGTTGCCGAAGGCCCGGTCCGCCTCTTTCACCGCCATCGAAACGGCTTCCGTCAATGCGCGCTCCTCGCGCACGATGCGCATGCCGCGTCCGCCGCCGCCACCCGCCGCCTTGACGATGACCGGATAGCCGATGGCCTCGGCAATGGCGCGCACCGCCTGCTCGTCCTGCGGCAGCGCCCCCTCCGACCCCGCAACGCAGGGAACGCCGGCAGCGATCATCGTGCGCTTGGCGGAGACCTTGTCGCCCATGGTGCGAATCGCAGTCGCCGACGGCCCGATGAAGGCAAGGCCGGCTGTCTCGACAGCCTCGGCGAAGGCGGCGTTTTCAGAGAGGAAACCATAGCCCGGATGGACCGCGCCCGCGCCGGTGAGTTGCGCGGCCGCGATGATCTCCGCGATGTTGAGATAGCTCTCCGTCGCGGCAGCCGGCCCGATGCAGATCGCCCTGTCCGCCAGCGCGACATGGCGAAGGCTCGCATCCGCTTCCGAATGCGCCGCCACCGTCTTCAATCCGAGATCGCGGCAGGCGCGCAGGATGCGCAGCGCGATTTCACCGCGGTTGGCGATAAGGACAGTATCGAACATCGCCCCTCAGCCCAAATCTTCGAGAACGAACAGAACATCGCCGGACTGCACGGCGGCATGATCGTCGAACGCGATCTGGACGATCCGCCCAGTGCGATCGGATTCCACGACATTGAACGTCTTCATGGCTTCGAGGACGCCGACCTTCTGCCCTTCCGCAACCACATCGCCAACCGAAGCGAGCGGCGGCTCGCCTTCGGTGCCGGACCGGTAGAACACGCCCGTCAGCGGCGCGCGGATCGAATGCCGCGTGATGGGCGGAACTGTCGAAGCCGGATTTGAGGAGACGGCAGGGCCTGCGGCTGGCTGTGGCGAAGGCTGCGCCTGCGACGCGGATTGCGCCGGCGCCGCCTGCCTGGACATGCGGATGCGAACGCCGTCGCGCTCGATCTCCAGTTCGGCAATCGGCGAACGCGAGACAAATTCGATCAGCTTCTGGACGAAGTCGAGATCCATCGCCGGCCTATCGCAGCGCTTCGACAGCCTCGGCGATGCGCCCGATCGCTTTTTCGATCAGCTCCATCGACGTGGCTATGGAAATGCGGAAATGCGGCGACAGGCCGTAGGCGGAGCCCTGCACCACCGCGACCCGTGCCTGGTCGAGCAGGTAGAGCGAGAAGTCGTCATCGCTGCCGATGGGAGTGCCGTCCGGGCGGCGACGGCCGATCAAGGCCGAGCAATTGGGATAGAGATAGAAGGCGCCCTCGGGCGTCTGGCAGGTGAGACCGGGAATCTTGCGCAGCAGCTCCAGAGCGCGGTCGCGCCGCGCCTGGAATTCGAGCGCCCGCGGGCGAAGAAAGTCCTGAGGACCTTCCAGTGCTGCTATGGTCGCGGCCTGCGAGATGGATGACGGGTTCGACGTGCTTTGGCTCTGCACGGTCGCCATGGCGCGGATCAACTCCTCCGGCCCGCCGGCATAGCCGATCCGCCAGCCGGTCATGGCATAGGCCTTCGACACGCCGTTGACCGTCAGCGTGCGGTCCTTCAGCCGCGGCTCGACACCGGCGATGGTATGGAAGGCGCGCCCGTCGAACAGGATATGCTCGTAGATGTCGTCGGTCAGCACATGGACTTGGCGATGGTCGAGCAGCACTTCGGCCAGGCCGGCAAGTTCGTCGCGGCTGTAGACGGCGCCAGTCGGATTGGATGGTGTGTTGAGGAGCAGCCATTTGGTGCGCTCGGTAATCGCGGCGCGCAGGGCTTGCGGCGTCAGTTTGAAGCCCTCCGCCTCCGTGCAGGGAACGACCACGGGCTTGCCTTCACTGAGCAGGACGATGTCGGTGTAGGAAACCCAATAGGGCGCGGGGACCACCACCTCGTCGCCGGGGGCCAGCGTTGCCAGCAGGGCGTTGTAGATGATCTGCTTGGCGCCACCCGCGACGCTGATTTGCGAAGGCTTGTAGTCGAGGCCGTTCTCGCGCCTGAATTTTCCGGCCACCGCCTTCTTCAACGCGGCGGTGCCGTCGACCGCCGTATAGCGCGTCTCCCCCCTGCGCATCGCCTCGTAGGCCGCCTCGACGATGTGCGGAGGCGTCGGGAAATTCGGCTCGCCGGCGCTCAGGCTGATGACGTCGATGCCGGCGGAGCGCATTTCGATGGCCCGCGCGGTGACCGCCATGCTGGGGCTTGGCTTGATGACGTCGAGACGGGGAGCGATGAGGGCCACGGAGCAATCCTCGGCATGTCTGATATTTGGTACAAATTGGATAATGTATTCTGATTTTCGCGTCAAACCCCTTTTTCTGCGTCGAAGACCGGGTTATGTCTCATTTTGGAGGTGGGTCGATAGAGGAAAGTATCCAATCCTTCGTCGCCACGGATAACATTCGAGATAGGGAACACGATTGGAATGGGCACAAACTATGATGTGGTGATCGTCGGCGGCGGCGTTGTCGGCAGCTCGATCGCCTATTTCCTGTCAGCCAATCCGGATTTCGATGGCAGGATCGCGGTGATCGAGCGGGACCCCTACTACACGGCCTCCTCGTCCTCATTATCGACCAGCGCCATACGCCAGCAGTTCGGCACGGCGCCGAACATCGCCATGTCGAAGTTCAGCATCGACTTCCTGCGCCAGGTAAAGACACGGCTCGCCATTGGCGACGAGTTGGCCGACATCGGGCTGCATGAGTCCGGTTATCTCATACTGGCGACCCCCGAGCGGGCCGACGCGCAGCGCGCCAAGAACAGCGTTCAGCGCGGCATGGGCGTCGACGCCGAGCTGATCGAGCAGGCCGATCTGGCGCGACGCTTCCCGTGGCTCAACACGGACGATCTCGCGCTCGGCTCACTCGGCCTTGGCAGCGAAGGCTGGTTCGACGGCCCTGGCCTGATGCAGGCATTTCGTCGCAAGGCGCGCACGCAAGGCGTGGACTATGTTGCCGCGACCGTGACCGGACTGACCATGGCGTCTCCTGGCAAGGTTGGCGAAGTGGTGCTCGACAATGGCGACCGACTTGCCGCCGGCACGGTGATCAACGCGGCCGGACCATGGAGCGCGGGCATTGCCAGGATGGCCGGCGCCGAGTTGCCGGTTGTCCCGAGCAAGCGCTGCGTCTTCGTCTTCGAAACGCCAGCAAGGATCGACAACTGCCCATTCGTCTTCGACTCGAGCGGCTTCTGGCTGCGGCCGGAAGGCCAGCTCTTCCTGTGCGGTATTCCGCCGGTGCGCGAGAACGAGCCAGACGATTTCGGCCTGGATGTGGACTACGACCTGTTCGACGAGTTGATCTGGCCGGCGCTGGCCCATCGTGTGCCCGGCTTCGAACAATTGCGCATGCTGCGCGCCTGGGCGGGACTCTACGAGTACAACACCTTCGACCACAGCGGCATCATCGGCCGGCATCCCGAGGTCTCGAACTTTGTCCTGGCCACCGGCTTCAGCGGCCACGGCATGATGCATGCGGCGGCAACCGGGTCGGGTGTCAGTGACCTCATTGCCTATGGCGAGTACCGCTCTGTCGACCTGTCCGCCTTCCGCTACGAACGGATCGCTGGCAACCAGCCTATCGAGGAACATGTCTACTGAAGCGAAACGGGCGACATGGCATCGCAGTGACAACGGTGCTATGCGTCCACTTCTTCAATCAAAACGGCGCCAGTCGACAAACAAGGCGGCCGCCCCAGGCTGATTCATGCTCGTACAGAAGAAAACCATCTCGACCCAGGTCGCCGATGCCATCAGGCAGAAGATCCTGGTCGGCGAATACGAGGCCAACTTCCAGCTGCGGCAGGAGCATCTGGCCGCCGAGTTCGGCGTCAGCCGAATTCCGGTACGAGAGGCGCTGCATCAGCTTCATTCGGAAGGCTTCGTCACGCTGGTTTCCCACAAGGGCGCCGTCGTCACCTCCATTTCCCTGGACGAGATCCTCGAGCTCTACGAATTGCGGGCCCGGATCGAAACATGGCTACTGGCCCTTGCCATTCCAAGGATGACGGAGGCCGACCTCGCGCTTGCCCGGGAACGTGCAAAGCAGCACCAGGAGCAGGGCAAGACAGGCGAGTACTCGAACCAGCTCAACTGGAACTTCCACGCCGCGCTCTACGCGCCGTCCGCCCGCAAAGCTACGATCGAACTGGTGGGGCGCATCTACCAGCAGCTGGAACGGTACACGCGCATGATGGTGACGCTGACCGAGATCCAGGCCCAGTCCGACCGCGACCACTGGCAGCTCATCGACCTGTGCGAAGCCAAGGATACGCTGCGCGCCGTCGGCCTTTTGGAAATGCATATCATCACCAGCGGCAAATTCTTGGTCGACCGGCTTCAGGAATTGCGGGGCAGCTGACGGACCAGTCATGCCCCACTCGACCCGTGTCGCCTTTCCCTTCACGCGATTGGATCATTTGCCGGGCAGATTGGTCGCCCGCGTCAGCAGGATCACGCCCGCCTTGTCGGCTGTGTCGTAGTAGGTGAAGCCGGTACGGTTTTCCCGGCGCCCGCGCATCAGCACGGCAAGTCCGTCGGTTTTCGCCTTGGTTTCGGCTGCGTCCGCATCACGAACCTCAAAGCCGATATGGAAGACGCCTTCACCCTTGGTGTCGAGATGAATCCGCTGCGGCGAAGGATCGTGGTTCGGCTGGCACAGTTGCAGCTGAGTGTTCGGCAGGTTGCAAATCCGGTATTGCATCGCCTTGAAACCCTCAGGGCTTGGGACCTGGAGTTCTTCGTATTCGGCCAGCGGCGGATAGGACTCCCATGGCCCGATGCCGATGGAGTCATAATAGGCCTGCGCCTTGTCGATATCGTGCACGACGATGCAGATGTGATGCAGCTTGTCGAAATTGCCCATGTCCTCACTCCCCATTCTTCTCACTCCTTGATCGGGACCGTATAGTTCAAAACGCGGCGCCCCCCGTCGGGGTAGATCGTCTCGCCGGTGATGTAGGAAGCGTCGTCGCTGGCCAGGAAGGCCACGACCGAGGCGATCTCGGCTGCCGTGCCAAGGCGCCCGAGCGGTGTGCGCGAAAGAACCGCCCGTCGCATTTCTTCCGAATCGATGAATGTCCCGTCCATGACCATGTCCGTGGCGATGGTGCCCGGGCCGACACCGACCACACGGATGCCATGAGGAGCGAAGGCGACGGCCGCGGTGCTGGTGACCTGGTTCATGCCGCCCTTGGAGATCGCGTAGGTGGCGACGCGCGGGTTGGCGAGGCCCGAATTGATCGACGACATGTTGATGATGACGCCGCCTCCACCCTGCGCGATCATCTGGCGGGCCGCGGCCTGGGTGCCCATGAACGCGCCCTTCAGATTGACGGCGAGAACCCTGTCGTAGTCCGCCTCGCTGATGTCGAGAAAGTCTTGGACCGGAGCGATGCCGGCATTGTTGACCATGATGTCGACACGGCCGAACTTCGCCACCGCCGCCGCAACCAGCGCATCGATCTGGTCCTTCTTGCTGACATCCGTAACGAGAGCCAGGAGGCTGTCGGTGGTGCCGATTTCAGTGGCACATTTTCTCAGTTCCGTGGCATCGATGTCGCCGAGCACGAGCTTCGCGCCTTCGGCCAGAAAGCGTTCCGCGCAAGCGCGTCCGATGCCGCGCGCCGCTCCCGTGACAACCGCCACCTTGCCTGCCTGTCTCATGTCCAGTCCCTCGATCATTGTAAGTCGGCCACCGTCTCAGGGAGCGATGTGCCGAGCTTGGCCACGGATAAGGATAATTCTCCCACCGAAGCCTACCTAGAGCATGATGCCGAAAAGTGTGAAGCGGTTTTCGGACGACATCATGCTCTATCTCTTTGATTTAGAGGCGGATTCAGATTTCAGGTCGATTCGACCTGAAATCATCCGGCTTTAGCGGATAACGAAGGGATTGGCGGTCTTGCCGGCCGTGTCTATCCACACCGTCTTGGTCTGCAGATAGGAATTGATCGCCTCCTGCCCGCTCTCGCGACCGATACCGCTCCTCTTGTAGCCGCCGAAGGGCGCCATGTAGGAGACGGCCCGGTATGAATTGATCCAGACCATCCCCGCTTCCATCGCGGCCGCGCCGCGCAGCGCCCGGCCCATGTCGCTGGTCCATATCCCCGCCGCCAGCCCGTAGGGGCTGTCATTGGCAATGGCGAAGGCCTCGTCCTCGTCGTCGAACGGAATGACCGACAAGATTGGCCCGAACACCTCTTCACGCGCGATCCGCATGGTGTTGTTCACGCCGGTGAAGATGGTCGGCTCGACGAACCAGCCTTCGGCCAGTTCGCCAGCCGCCGGCTTGCCGCCTCCCAGCACGCAAAGCGCACCCTCGCGGCGCGCGATGCCGAGATAGGACAGCACCTTCTCGCGCTGGCCTTGCGTGGTGATCGGCCCCACCTGCGTCTCGGGCAGCGCCGGATTGCCCAATCGGGCGCTGGCCGCCAGCGCTATGACGCCCTCCACGAACCGGTCATGGATTTTGCGATGCACAAGCAGGCGTGAGCCGGCGATGCAGGTCTGGCCGCTAGCAGCGAAAATGCCTGATATCGCGCCGTTGACCGCGCTCTCGATATTGGCATCGTCGAAAACGATGTTGGCCGATTTGCCGCCGAGCTCCAGCGTGACGGTCTTGAGCTGTTCGGCAGCCGCACGGTAGACGGCAATCCCGCCGGGCTCGCCACCGGTGAAGGCGATCTTGGCGACGTCGGGGTGAGCGACGAGCGGCACGCCGACGTCGAGCGGCATGCCGGTGACGGTGTTGACCACACCGGGGGGAAAGCCCGCCCGCGCAAACAGTTTCACGAACTCCAGCGTCGAGGCCGAGGCGTGTTCCGACGGTTTGATGACAACAGTGTTGCCAGCCGCCAGCAGCGGCGCGAGCTTCCAGGTCAGAAGCAAAAGCGGCGAGTTCCAGGGCACGATTGCCGCAATGACGCCCAGCGGCTCGTGGCGGGTGAAGGCGAACATGCCAGCCTTGTCGATCGGCAGCACCGCACCTTCGATCTTGTCGGCAAGGCCGCCGAAATAGCGGAACCATTCCGGGATATAGTGCAGCTGCGCCGTCATTTCGGTGATCAGCTTGCCGTTGTCGCGCGTCTCGATGGCGGCAATGCGATCCGCGTTCTCGGCGATCAGCTCAGACAGTCGCACAAGCAGCTTGCCGCGCGCGGTGGGCGTAATGCCGGCCCATTCCTTCGACCGGAAAGCCGCTTTGGCGGACGCCACGGCAGCGTCCACCTCGGCCTCTCCGCCGCGCGGGATCAGCGCCCAGGGCTTGCCGGTAAACGGATCATGGCTCTCGAATGTATCGGCTGTCGATTGGAGCCGACCGCCGACCGTGTTCTGGAAACTGACCAGCGTCATATCGGCCCTCAACAGGTGGCAAAGCCCAGATGGGCGCGAAAGCGGTTCTTGACCTCGACCGCGTCGCGCGGCGGCAGCGAGCGCGGCAGGTTCTCGGCGGTGATTTTCAGCACGAAAAGGCGTGGGCCGTCGGCCGGGCGACGCAGCTCTTCACACAGCGTGTCGACTTCCTCCAGCGAACGCAACTCAGCTGTTTTCGAAAAACCGCAAGCGGCCGCGACCTTGTCGAAACCAATGCCCTTGCCCGTATGGCTGGACTGCATGCCGGTTTCGCCGAAATGCTGGTTGTCGAGCACGATCAGGTCGAGATTCCTAGGCCGCGCCACCGAGATCGTCGCCAGCGAACCGAACGCCATCAGCTGTTCGCCATCTCCGGTAATCACCATGACCCGCTTGTCGGGCTGGGCTTGGGCGAGCCCGAGGCCGATCAGCGCCGCACCCCCCATGGCGCCCCACAGATAATAGTTGTCGTTGCGGTCACCGGCGGCATGCACGTCGTAGCTCGGAGAGCCGAGACCGGTCACGACCAACGCGCCGTCGCGGGCGTCAAGCAGCTTCTTCACCGCGATCCGGCGATCCATCGTCGGTAGATTCATCTCGCTCACCACTTCTTCTTGCCGAGCAGCCGCTGCCCGATCAGCACGGCAATCTGCTGGTCAGCGTCAAAAGCCATCAAGGCTGCTTGCGCCACCGTCTCCACCAGGTCGGGGCCGGTCTCGGCGCGCAGCACCCTGAGGCCGATCGCCTTCAGCGAGGCCTCCGTCGCCTGCCCCATCGGCACCTGCCACGGGTTGAACTCGGCCCATTCGCCCCGCATCGTCACCAGGACGAGCAAGGGAAAGCGCGCCTGCACGGGAAGCGACAACATGTTGATGCAATTGCCGACACCAGACGATTGCATGAGCACGACGCTCCGCTTGCCGCCGAGCCAGGAGCCTGCGGCAATGGCGATGCCCTCCTCCTCCGTCGTCAGCACGTTGGTGACGACCTCGGGATCCTCACTGAAAAGGCGGATCAATGTGGTATGGCCCGCGTCCGGCACATAGGACATATGGCTGATGCCGGCAGCCTTGAGCACGTCATAGACCTGATCTGGCCACTGCTTCTCAGACGCCGCTGGAGCGGCTGCAAGCGCTGCTGCTTCCGGATGTTTTGCTTCTACGCTCGCCGTCACCTTGGACCTCCGAGAACTGAACTGCCATTAGATTACCTCGGTCATCCGATCTAATCTTCGTCCCTTTCTCGTGACCAGATATAATGATATTCGATAGCTCATGGAGTTATCGCAGCTACGCACCCTGATCCACGTCGCCGAACTCGGCAGCCTCAGCAAGGCCGCCGACCGGCTGCACATTGCGCAGCCGGCACTCAGTCGGCAGGTTCGCATGCTGGAGGAGGAACTGGGCTTTGCCCTTTTCCTGCGCCACGGACGCGGCATGGTGCTGTCCGAGCAGGGCAAGGAGGTTCTGACGCACGCCATGCGCGTGATGGCCGAGATCGACGAGATCCGCGCCACGGCCACGCCTGCCGATGCGCCGCTGACCGGCGAAGTGGCCATCGGCCTGCCACCCACCGTTGCCGACATTATTTCGCTGCCGCTGGCGGCCGCCTTCGGCAAGGCCCACCCCAAGGCGAAGCTCAGACTTGTCAGCGCCTACACAGGCTATTTGCTGGACTGGATGCATCGCGGCGAGGTGGACGTTGCGGTGCTCTACGACCCCCGCATGGCGCGTTCGCTGCGCTCGCGCCCGCTGCTCCTGGAAAACCTCTTCCTGATCGGACCGCCAGACGCGGGATTTTCAACCGTGCGCGCCGTATCGTTCGCCTCGCTCGCCGGCAAGCGCCTGCTGCTGCCCAGCATCAAGCACGGGCTGCGCATCATCGTCGAACGCTGCGCCACGGATGCCGGCATCACGCTCGATGTCGGCATCGAAGCGGACTCGTACTCGGCGCTGAAGGACCTGGTGCGCAACGGCCATGGCTGGACGATCCTGCCGCTCGCTCCCATCCATGCCGATGTGACCGCCGGGCTGCTCACCGCCGCGCCGTTGATCGATCCGGTGCCCGTGCGCCGCCTGATCCTTGCATACCCGGCGGACCGGCCTGCCTCGCGGCTGGCGCGGTTTGCCGGACAAGCGATAGAGGACATCGCCAAGGATTTTGTCGGGCGGGCCGTCTGGGTCGGCCAGCTTCTCGGTCCTCCGCCCTAAGCATTCGAATTCCGTTATATCTGCTCACGTCCGCCTTGCATTGCTGACAGAGCATGGAGGCGCGATAGTGAGGCCCGCAGAAAGACGAAAAGCCGGACAAACCTCATGGAATCCTATCAGGACATTCGCGATGCCGTCGCCAGGCTGTGCGAGCGCTTTCCCGGAGAATACTGGCGCGCACTCGACAGGGACATGACCTACCCCGGTGAATTCGTCGCAGCGTTGACGCAGGCCGGCTGGCTCTCGATCCTCATTCCGGAGGCGTATGGCGGCTCGGGCCTGCCACTTTCGGCCGCCGCTGCCGTGCTGGAGGAAATCCAGCGCGCCGGCTGCAATGGCGGCGCCTGCCATGCGCAGATGTACACGATGGGCACGCTTGTTCGCCACGGCTCGGAAGCCCAGAAGCAGCAATACCTGCCGAAGATCGCGGCGGGGGAATTGCGCCTGCAGGCCTTCGGCGTCACCGAACCGACCAGCGGCACCGATACGGGGGCGCTGAAGACCACCGCGCGGCTAGATGGCGATCATTTCGTGGTCAAGGGCCAGAAGATCTGGACCAGCCGCGCCGAGCATTCGGATCTGATGCTGCTGCTGGCGCGGACCACACCGCTCAAGGACGGCATGAAGAAGACCGACGGCCTTTCCGTCCTCATCGTCGACATGCGCGAAGCGGTCGGCAACGGGCTCACGATACGGCCGATCCGCACCATGATGAACCACGCCACCACCGAAGTCTTCTTCGACGATCTGCGCGTGCCGGCCGAAAACCTGATCGGCGAAGAGGGAAAGGGATTCCGCTACATCCTCTCGGGCATGAACGCCGAGCGTATCCTGATTGCCGCCGAGTGCGTCGGCGATGCGAAATGGTTCATCGAGAAGGCAAGCACTTATGCCAAGGAAAGGCACGTGTTTGGCCGGGCGATCGGCCAGAACCAGGGCATCCAGTTTCCGATCGCAAGGGCCTACGCCAACATGCGCGCGGCCGAATTGATGGTACGCGAGGCGCTGACCCTCTACGAGGCCGGCAAGAACCCCGGCGCCGAAGCGAACATGGCCAAGATGCTGGCGGCCGACGCCTCGAACGAAGCCGCCAATGTCTGCATCCAGACGCATGGCGGGTTCGGGTTCGCGGAAGAGTACGATGTGGAGCGCAAGTTCCGCGAGACGCGTCTCTATCAGGTCGCGCCGATCTCGACCAACCTCATCCTGTCATATCTTTCCGAGCACGTGCTTGGACTGCCGCGTTCCTATTAGGAGGTGCCGCCGTGAACGTCCTCATCGTCTACGCCCACCCGGAAGCAAAATCCTTCAACGGCGCCATGAAGGATCTGGCTGTGGAAACCTTGACCCGCGCAGGCCACGATGTGGTCGTCAGCGACCTCTATGCGATGGGCTTCAATCCTGTCGCAGGGCTGGGCGACATATCAGGCGAGCGCAACGATCCGGACTTCTTCAGCCTGCCGCGCGAGCAGACCGCCGCCTATGAGGCCGGCGCACTGTCGGTCGACATCAACGCCGAGATCGACAGACTGAAGCGGGCGGACTTCGTGCTGTTCCAGTTCCCGGTCTGGTGGTTCGGAATGCCCGCAATCCTCAAGGGCTGGGCCGACCGTGTGTTCGCGCGCGGTTTCGCCTATCTGCCGGGCCGCAAATACGACACCGGCATGTTCAGGGGAAAGCTCGCCATGGTGGCCGCCACCACGGGCACATCGGCCGACACCTACGCGCCCGATGGCATCGATGGCGACATCCTCACGGTGCTGTGGCCGATCCACAATGGCCTGCTGCGCTACTCCGGCTTCGACGTGCTGCCGCCCTTCGTCGCCTATATGCCGGGCCGTGTTGGCGACGATGGTCGCAAGGCCTATCTGGAAGCCTATAGCAAGAGGCTCGAAGACATCGATGACACGCCCCGGCTGTTCTTCCATCCAGCGGGGGATTACGGCAAGAACGAGCGGCTGAAGCCTGGCGTACTCGCCCGCTCCGGAGTGCAGCGCAATGTCTGACGGCGCCCGCCCGCTGGAGGGCCTGTTTGTCGTTTCCATCGAGCAGGCCGTCGCCGCTCCGCTCTGCACGGTCCGCCTTGCCGACGCTGGCGCACGTGTCGTGAAGATCGAGCGCCCGGAAGGTGAAACCGCGCGTCATTACGATTCCACTGTTGAAGGCATGTCGGCTTACTTCGTCTGGCTCAACCGCGGCAAGGAGAGCGCGGTGCTCGACCTGAAGGGAAAGGACGACCTGGCTTTGCTGCACCGGATGGTCGCGCGCGCGGATGTTCTCGTGCAGAATCTCGCGCCGGGCGCGATCGACAGGCTCGGCCTCTCCGCCGATGCAATTGCGAAAGAGTTTCCTCGGCTGATCGCCATCAACATCGTCGGCTACGGACAGGACACGCCTTACGCGGCCATGCGCGCCTACGACATGCTGGTGCAGGCCGAAAGCGGCATCTGCGCCGTTACCGGCACACCGGACACGCCGAGCAAGGTCGGGGTTTCCGTCGCCGACATCGCCACCGGCATGAATGCCCATGCGGCTATCCTCGAAGCCTTGTTGGCGCGCGAGAAGACCGGGCGCGGTCGCATTGTCGAGATTGCCATGTTCGACGCCATGGCCGACTGGATGACCGTGCCGCTGCTGCACTACGAACATGCGGGCCGCGAGACCCAGAGATATGGCCTGGCGCACGCTTCGATCTACCCCTATCGACCCTATGCCTGTCGGGATGGCAGCGTGGTCGTGTCCATCCAGCAGAACAATGAATGGAAGCGCTTCTGCACCCTCGTGCTGCAAAGGCAGGATCTGTTCGCCGACGAACGCTTCGCCACCAATGCCTGGCGGGTGGCCAACCGCACGGCACTCGACGCCGAGATCGAACCGATCTTCGCGGCAATCGACTGCGAAGCGGCTATAGACCGTCTCAACGAGGCGCAGATCGCCTGGGGCCGGGTGAGCGCAATGCACGACCTGCCGCACCACAAGGCGTTGCGCCGGACAGAGTTAGCGCTGCCGGACGGCAGGCGCATCTCCGTGCCGGTGCCGGCAGGGCGGCCGGAGGGATTCGCAACGGTCCCCGGCGTTCCCGCCCTTGGTGCCGACACGGACCGGATCCGGTTCGAATTCGCCGCCTGACGAGGAACTCATGAGCCTGGACACAAGCACTCTGCAGGAATGGGTTGGACGCACCCACGAGGTCGAGGATGTTGTGACCCCGCGCCTGCTGGCCAGCTTTGGCGCCACGCTCGGAGACCACGCAGCGCAAACGGCCGAGGGCGCGGCCCCGCCCGGGCTGCACTGGTGCCTGACGCCCGATATTGCCGACATGCGCGAACTCGGGCCTGACGGGCACCCGGCCAAAGGCAGCTTCCTGCCGCCGGTGCCGCTTCCACGCCGCATGTGGGCTGCCAGCGATGTGCGTTTCATCGCTCCGATCCGCTCTGGCGATCGCATCCGCCGCCGCTCGACATTGACCGCCATCGAGGAGAAGCAGGGCCGCACCGGGCCGCTCACCTTCGTCACGGTCCGGCACGACATCACCAACGATTCCGGTCTGGTGATCGAGGAGGATCAGACCATCGTCTATCGCGCAGCCGACGCTGCCGCAGCGACCCCTGCCCCACCGGCAAGTCCAACCCCGGCAGCATCGCACGAGCTTTCGGTCGACGTCGATCCGGTGCTGCTGTTTCGGTATTCGGCGCTGACCTTCAACGGGCATCGCATCCACTACGACACGCCCTACGCCATGACGGTCGAGCATTATCCCGGGCTCGTCATCCATGGCCCGCTGCAGGCGACGCTGCTGATGAACTTCGCCGCCGCCATTGTCGGCACCTCGCCGCGCCGCTTCTCGTTCAGGGGTGTGCGTCCGGCGACCGGCCCACAGCGCCTGCTTCTGAGCGCAACATCCCCAGGCCAAGACGGCATGGCCCTCGAGGTGCGGTCTGCGGACGGCCATGTGACAGTGAAGGCCACGGCACAATGGTGAGCTTCGTCACGCCTGTCGCACCGCTTTTCGTACCGGGCTCGCGGCCGGAGCGGTTTGCCAAGGCCGACGGCAGCGGCGCGGACGCAGTCATTCTCGACCTCGAGGATGCCGTCGCCCCTGGCGACAAGGACCGCGCTCGCGAGGCAATTGTCGCTCATGCAGCCGGGCTGAAATCTCCAGTCATCGTCCGCATCAACGCGGTCGGCACACCTTGGCATGAAGCGGACATCGACGCCGTGCGGCGCCTCGATGGCGTTTCCGTCATGCTGTCCAAGGCCGAACGTCCGGAAAACATTGCCAGTATGACCAGGCATATGGCCCGCAGCGTTTCCGTCATCGCGCTCATCGAGAGCGCCGTCGGCCTCGCCAACCTGCCGGATATACTGGCCACGCCCGGCGTCGTTGCCGCCGCGTTCGGCTCGGTCGACTTCTCGCTCGATCTCGGTTGCGCGCATGACCGGCTGATCCTGCTTGCGGCGCGCAACGAAATCGTCTGGCGTTCGCGAGCGGCTGGCCGCGCCGCGCCGATCGACGGCGTAACGACCGACCTGAGCAATCCCGAAATCACCGAGGATGACGCCCGCCACGCCATGAAGATGGGCTTCGGCGGCAAGATGGCTGTTCACCCAAGGCAGATCGAGCCAATTCGCAACGGCTTTCGCCCGAGCGAAAATGACATCACATGGGCACGAGACATCATTGGCGCAGCCTCATCAGGCGAAGCTAGCCAATTGAACGGCGAAATGGTGGATCGGCCGGTCATCGAACGTGCAAGGCGGATCCTGCACCGGACCGCCTCGGTCTAGAGGCCGCGTGCAGAGGAGGAACATATGAGCCCCGACACTGCCGATTGGCCGACTGCCAGACTTTGCGCCTTCATTGCCGAACTCGAGTTCGAGCAAATTCCGCCGCGCGTCGTTCATTTCGCGCAAGGACTGATGATCGACTGGCTCGGCTCGGCGCTGGCCGGCAAGGGCGCGCACCAGGTCGAGATGATCGACGGCTTCGCTCGTGCGATGGGACCGGCGGACGGTCCAAGCACCATCATCCCGACGAGGCGGCGCGCCAGCCCCTACTTCGCGGCGATGGTCAACGCGGCGGCCTCCCATGTCGTGGAACAGGACGACGTTCATAACGGCTCTGTCTTTCACCCGGCTGCGGTGATCTTTCCGGCCGTCCTGGCGGTTGCCGAGGCGGAGAACAAGTCCGGCCGCGATATCCTGACTGCCTGCATAGCCGGCTACGAGACGGGTATTCGTGTTGGCGAGTTCCTCGGACGCTCGCACTACGAGATATTCCACACCACCGGCACCGCTGGCGCTGTCGCCGCGGCCGCGGCGGTCGGCAAGTTGATCGGACTGGACGCAGCCGGCCTCAACCATGCTCTCGGCTCCGCCGGCACCCAGGCGGCGGGACTCTGGGAATTCCTGCGCGATGCCGCCGATTCCAAGCAGCTTCATACGGCGCGAGCGGCCGCCAACGGCCTGTTTTCTGCCTATTTGGCGCGCGAAGGCTTCAAGGGGGCCGCGCAGATCCTCGAAGGGAAAAAGGGCATGGCGGCGGGCATGTCCAGCGACGCAGATCCGGCCCGGCTGACGGACGGCCTCGGCAGCCGTTGGGCAACCGAGGAGACCTCCTTCAAATGGCACGCCGCCTGCCGGCACACCCATCCGGCCGCTGACGCGCTGCAGTCTCTCATGCGCCGCGAAGGGCTCGGCCCGGACGACATTACGGATGTGGTGACCCATGTCCACCACGGGGCCATCGATGTCTTGGGCGCGGTGGTCATTCCGCAAACCGTCCATCAGGCGAAGTTCTCCATGGGTACGGTTTTGGGGCTGATCGCCGTCCATGGTGTCGCCGACCTCGACGAGTTCGAACACCACGCACTTGCCGATGACCGCGTCGCCCGTTTCCGCGCGAAGGTGCGTATGGAACGCGACGCCGAGGTCGACAGACTTTATCCCAAGCAATGGGTTGGCAAGGTCAGCGTCACGACCGTTGACGGCCGCAAACTCGATGCCCGCGTCGACGAGCCCAAGGGCGACCCCGGCAACACGCTTGCGAAACAGGAATTGGAAGCCAAGGCCATACGCCTTGCCGAATTTCGAGGCGGCGCCACCGCTGACGAGATGCGCGTGTGCATAGCCCGCATCTGGACGCTCGATCAGCCCGGAAGCACGGCGGATATATTTGCAGAGCCGTAGTCCGCTATGGCGCCGGACGCTCGAGCGCGCTCAAACCATCCCATTCATACGTCGCTGCCGCCGTATGGCCAGGCGACCCGAAGAAGAGATCTGATTGGTGTAGACCACATCCGAATCTCGTCTCTCAGGCGGACTTCCGCATAAAATACAGACCCGGCAGGCCAGCCGTGAATCCCCATTTTTCATAGAAAGGCACCATGTCCTCCAGACAGTAGAGCTCCCGATGTTTGACATTGACGAGTGCTGGATCGTTCAACACGGTCTCCATCAACAGGGCGCCTAATCCTGTGCCGCGCCATGAGGCGTTGACGATGATGTCAAAGATCATCGCCTTGTAGATGCCATCTGTAATGGTGCGGGCGAATGCGACGAGATCGTCGCCCTCGGGATCCACGAACGCGAACATCGGCCCGCCCATTTGCAAGGCTCTTTCGGTGTCTGCCCGGGTTCGGCCCTTTGTCCACCACTCGGTCTGGAACAAGGCAACCAACTGGTCGATCTGCGAGGATGTAAGCGACCGCTTGAGGGCGAGCCGGGTTTTGTCTTGAACAAGGTTGGTCATGTTGGTTCCAATGACGTTGGATGTGAATTCGATCGGGCGTTTCCGTAAGAAAACCGTCTCGTCAGGCAGCCAAGATTTTTAGTTGAACAAGGTTGTCCTTTGAGATCGGAATGCCGAAGCGTTCTGCGTTGAGGCGGCTTGCGTACCGTCGTTGACCTGGCAGCCGATCCTGGCCGGCGTCGATCAGTCGTGAGCATAGATGTGAAACGCGCTGAGCAAATCCGGCATTGCCGCCGCGCGTTGGGTCTATAACCAGAAGCAGCTGTCCAGCCTTCGGTGTCTGCGCGCCGACACAGTCGCCAAAGTCGTTTTCGAAGGACAGTTGACCGCCAGTCAACGCGCCGGCCATGAGCTCAACCATGAGCGCGATGGATGACCCCTTGTAGCCGCCGAAGGTGTTAAGCGCTCCGCCTGCCAGGATCGCATGAGGATCGGTGGAAGGCCTTCCGGCACTGTCTATCCCAGTCCCTGGCGGGAGCGGGCTGTTCGCAAGGGCATGAAGTCTGACCTCGCCATTGGCCATAACACTTGTCGCCTGGTCGACCACCAGTGGTTCGCCGTCTGCCACAGGCGTTGCGAAGGCAATGGGATTCGTTCCGTAAACGGGGATGTGGCCACCGTACGGCACAACATTGGCCAAACCGTTGACGAAGCTGAGCGCGAAGAAGCCTCCACGGGCAAACGGCTCGACATCGGGCCAGAGCGCGCTGAAATGGTGAGAGTTTCGGATTGCGACGACGGCTATGCCGGTGCTTTCCACCGCGATCTTGATCGCCTCCGCGCCTGCGGCCAGAGCTGGTTGAGCAAAGCCATTCCGCGCGTCGATACGAATGAAGGAAGGACTTGCCAGATCGACGTCGGGCTTTGCATTGCCGTCAACCCAGCCGGTCTTGAGTGATGCCAGATATCCAGGAATGCGGAATATGCCATGACTGATGGCGCCGTCTCGCTCACAGCCTGCGCAGTTTGTGGCGAGGATGTCGGCAGCGATGTTCGATGTTCCGTTGTTGAGAAAGATGTCCCGAAGCAGCGATTGGAGATCGTCGAAATTGATGTGCACATCGGCCAGTTGGTTGGTCATTGCGGCGCCTCAAGAAATTTCCGCAGGCAATTTTCGAGAAGGCGTGAAACGTTGTTCTCGTAGCCATTGTGCGAGAGACTGCCGCAAAAGGTGATCGAACCCACGGAGAACAGGCCTCCGCCATTGGCCGCCATCCCGTAAACAATGTTCGAGCGGATGCCGCCATAGGGTCGTGGACCGCCGTCGAAGACGCCTGGCAGCAGCAGTTCTTCAAATGTTGTTTCGAACGTCGGCCCATGGCCTTCGGACGCGGCAACAACGCGCACAAAATCCGGCGTCCCAAGATCCGCGGCGGCCTGGTCGATTTCAAATCCGGCAGCGCCACCACCGGACAGGCCGAAGTCGCCTATTTTCTCGTCGTCCGGGATGCCATCGAACAAGAATGCCAGGTCGGCTTCGAACGACTCTTTGGTGCGGACATAGTAGGTCCCTTCAAAGGCGCCTTCGGCGGCGAAGCCGACACCGGCGACCTTCTGTGGTGCTATGCCGTTGCGCCGCCACAACCCGCCATATTCGCCGTCAAGCTGATTGTAGTATTCCCCAGCCTGGCTGGCCCAAACTCTCATGCCGCCCTCCGCGCGGCGAATCTCAATCATGTGGGGCACATCCGGATTGCGACCGATCTTCCAGTAGAAGCCGTTGCCGCCGAGATACATCAGCTTGCCGCCTCCCTCCCTGTAGGAGATGAGTGCTTCAAGGGTCTCACGCGTTTGGTACTCGGGATGCGTTCCCGTCAGGACCACATCATAGGCGGACAGGGCGCTGGCCCCGTCGCGATCCAGGTCTTCGTCGGTCAAGACATCGAACCCGAAGCCTTTGACCCTCAGCCAGTCCGTCAGGTGGGAATCCGCGGAGAAATGGCGCATGCCCGAGCCATTTGCGTCGAAGTATGTGAGATAGTGCGGGCGCATCGTCATCATCGGCCGCAGCCGCGATGACAGGGTTACGCCCGATCCGTCTAGATGGCGATTGTAGGTGGAATAGCCATAGGCACCGACGACATCGGGATTGTGGGGGTAAGCGTTCCACTCCTTGACCCGCGCTTCGAGCGCGCCGGCAAAATTTCCGCGAGCGTGGTTCGCGTAGGCCATGTAGGTAAACGTTGGCGCCAGGAACAGAATTCTCTGCCTGGGCAGGTCCGGACTGCGAAGGACATAAAACGGAATGATGTCGCTGCCGATCCCATTGTCGATCGAGAGACCATAGACGCCTGAAGGCATGCCGGCCGGCACCTCAACTGCTATCGTCGTGTCCCACTTGCAGTCGCTCAGATCGTCGGAATGGAAAGTGATCGCGGCATAATCCTGTGGCGCAACCTTCCAATCCATGTTGTGCCCGGTCCAGCTTGATGACCGGACAGCGCGCATCGGCATGTTGACCAATGCAAGGCGCCGCGACCGATCGACGTCGTCCTCGATCCATTCGTCGCCGATGGCAGCCGCGAAGCTCCAACTGGCCAGAACGTCGCCGCAGGCATCGCTTATATCGGGTGCTTCAATCGAGCCGTTGAAGCAATCCTCGGGATGCCCGACCCAGGTAGCCGCGAAGCAAATATGGTCGACATCGCGAAGCACATTCAAAACATCGTTCGCCGCCACGGCCACCTCTGAATTGTCGTGGCCGCGAATGGCAGAGCTATAGGCGGAAATACCTTCCTCGCTGAAGGCGAGAGCGAGCTTGGTCCATTCGTTCAATCGCAGATCAAGCTTCAGGTCGATGGTTGTTTGAGGCTGCCGCAATGTCTTCAGAAAGAGAGTTCCGTCGACCAGAAGCAAAGCAAAGCCATTGGAAGCATCAGAATTCTGCAGCGAGAAAATAGTCTGGCTGAAGGCGACTGAGAGTTTGGGCTGGACGATAAGGCGGACGACCAGACCCTGAATTTCCGGACGTTCTGGGATGGGTCCGATGGCGCAGGAGCCCAAATGAGCACTTTGCTCAGCTGCCCGATACCGCCGTTCCAATCTAAAATCGACCCTCTCGCTCTTTGGCCCAGGGCCGGCCGGATTCGGGTCGCAACAGTTCAGCCTGAAGGCGCTTGCCGCGACATCCCGGTTACCCGCCGACGAGATCTTGAACTGGAGAATTTCCCCCGCTTTCGCACTGAGGGGCGTCACGTAGCCGATGACCGCCGGGAGAGGATGTTCGGTATTGAGCATGTCGTACCTTGCGAGAGACACCAAGCTCAGTGTTCGGCGAAGACGCGGACAACAGCTTGCAATGATGAAACGCATGCTCTAGATAACATGCTAGATAGCATATCGTATACGATACTCCATTTTGTCAACAGGAGTTTTGTCAGCCCAACGGTCACCCCGGTTGGAAACAGGCTACAGCACTGGACATCCAATGAACCCAGCACTATGCCGAATATTGTATACGTTTTGCGCTCCAGAAACCGGTGAACCGTTGCCGGGTGTGGAAGGCAAACACCAATGCTGCAACATGTTCTGCGACCGCTATCCCTTGCGGACCTGGAGACACCATTGCCCCTGAACCCTGCAGGTCTGCCATCTCTCGGCTCAGCGCCAACGGCCTCTGACCTCATCGCCAAGCACATACGGGAAGCCATCATCACCGGCGAGTTCGATGAGGGCGAACCCATTCGCCAGGACGACGTCGCGAAACTCTTCGATGTCAGCAAGATTCCGGTACGGGAAGCGCTCAAGCGCCTCGAAGCCGAAGGTCTGGTGGAATTCCAGCGCAACCGCGGCGCTGTCGTCAAAAGCGTTTCGGAGCCTGAGATCGCGCAGATATTCGAAGTAAGAGCCATGCTGGAGTCGAGCGCACTGAAATTGTCCGTGCCGCACATGACGGCAAAGACGTTCCGGCGGGCTGAAGAATATTGCGACGCGTTCGCACGCGAGACGAATGTGGCTCGATGGGCCGAGCTCAACTGGCAGTTTCACTCATGCCTGTACGAAGACGCCAACCGAACCTTCCTCATGAACCTCATTCGGTCTGTCAACGACCGGATTGAGCGCTATCTGCGCATCCAGCTCACGCTTTCGGGCGGAACTGGCGTTGACGACAGGGAACATCGCCAGATTCTGGCGGCGTGTCGCGATGGCGATGCCGATCGAGCCGCACAATTGCTGCATGACCACATTTCCAAGGCATGCGTGTCCCTGCTGGCAAATATTCGCAAATAGGCACTTTCGGGCGAAGCACTCGTCTCCGCGGCCGGAACGCCTGCGACGATTCCAAGCGGCAACTTTTCCCCTTGACACGCATCGTTTATCGTATACGATATTCTAAATGAGCGTTCTGAATGACACCTCGTTTATCTCAGAGCCTCCAACGGATGCTGAACGATGTTACCTGCCCGCTGCTCCGTTGCAGGACTGGCGAGAAATACCGTTTTGGGGAGTACGATGAAATACGAGAGGGCATTGAATACTGTCGAACTGCATACCTGTGGTGAGACGTTCCGACTTGTAACGCAGGGGCTCCCGAAAATTCCGGGCAAGACCATTGTGGAACGGGCCGCCTGGTTGAAGCAAAACGCCGATCATTACAGGCGCGCCGTGATGCTGGAGCCGCGCGGCCACAAGGACCTCTATGGTGGCTACCTGACCTCGCCTGTCAGCGCAGGAGCGGATTTCGGCATAATTTTCCTGAATAACACGGACTACAGCCCGCACTGCGGCCATGGCGTCATCGCGCTCGCAACCGCTGCGGTGGAGTTGGGCTGGATCGAGCGGATGTCCCCGGAGACCCGCGTCGGCATCGACGCTCCCTGTGGCTTCATCGAAGCCTTCGTCGAATGGGACGGCGAGAGGGTTGGGTCTGTTCGGTTTGTGAACGTGCCCTCATTCGTCTTCAAACGGGATGTCACCGTTGAGACGCCGACGTTCGGGCAGGTGACTGGAGACATTGCCTATGGCGGCGCGACATACTTCTACGTCGACGGGCGCCGGCACGACGTCGCCATCCGAGAGAAGGATCTGCAGAGAGTCATGCAGCTTGGCTACGAGATCAAGTCCGCCGTCAATGCTAAGATGCCCTTTGTTCACCCTGAAATTCCCGAGTTCAATGACGTCTACGGCGTCATGGTCTATGGCGCACCTCGTCACCAGGGATCAACCCAGGCAAATTGCTGTGTCTACGCTGATCGGGCAATCGACCGATCTCCGACAGGATCGGGCACAGCCGGCCGGCTTGCGCAACTGTATCTGCGTGGAGAGCTGTCCGCCGGAGAAACCCTGGTGAATGAGTCGATCATCGGGACAATCTTCAAAGGACGTGTTCTCAGCGAAACAAAGGTCGGAGAATTCGACGCTGTCATCCCCGAAGTGAGCGGGCGAGCCTCCATCTGCGGTTTCGCGAACTGGGTCATCGATGAGTCCGATCCGCTTACCTACGGATTTCTTGTACAGTAGTATCGTATACGATATCCTAGATACGATATTAAATTTGCAAACTTACAACCCAAAACAAAGAGAGGAACTGAAATGCGCATTTCTCCGTTCATATTCGCCGCCGCCCTGGCATCCGGGCTTGCAACTGCAGCGCATGCCGACCAGCTGGACGACATCATCTCGGCCGGCAAGCTGCGATGCGCGATCGAACTGGATTTCCCACCAAACGGGGCGCGCGACAAGGACAACAAGCCGATCGGCTTTGACGTCGATTACTGCAATGACCTGGCGAAGGCGCTTGGTGTGGAAGCCGAGATCGTCGACACGCCGGATCCGGATCGAATTCCGGCTATTCTTTCAGGGCGTGCTGACGTCGGCATTGCGGTTGCATCCGACACGCTTGCGCGGGCAAAAACGATCGGCTTCTCGATCCCCTATTTCGTCTTCAAGACCATCGTTCTGGTGCGGGAAGATTCCGGCATCAAAAGCCCTGCTGAGATCAAGGGGCATACCGTCGGAGGGCCGGCAGGCGCCTACGAGACGCTTGCTCTTGAATCGTCCGTCAAAGGGTTCAATGACGCAAACAGCAAGATGCTGACCTTCCAGTCTCAATCGGACACCTTCCTGGCGTTGAGCCAGAAGCAGATCGACGCGACCTACACGACGTCCACGATCGCGACGTCCATCATCCAGTCGGGCAAGTATCCAGGCCTGAAGATTGTCGGTGACGCTCCCGTCGATGCCGACTATTGCGCCATCCTCGTACAGCGCCAGGAGCAGGGGCTGCTCAACTATGTGAACCTGTTCCTGAACCGGCAGGTTCGCTCCGGTCGCTATGCCGAACTCTACAAGAAGTGGGTTGGGACAGAAGGCGGCCCGGCTCCCGATCTCACCGTTGCAGGCGTCTATCGGTAGCAGTTCACGGTCGTCCCGGATGCAGTCTTGCGATTGCGTCCGGGATGCTCGGCGACGACACGTCTTTGCTGATCCGAAGAACAGTATCCATCGCATGAAGGGATACTCGCATGGCATACACCTTCCAGTGGCGTCCCGTGCTCCACTCACTGCCAGAGATGCTGTGGGGGGCGTTGGTGACGCTCGAAATTGCTGCCCTGGCGATGGCAATTGGCACGAGTTTCGCCATTCTGCTGGCTCTCGCAAAAAGGTCGGGCGGAAAAACGCTCTCGGGCTTGGCCGACATATGGATCGAGACCGCGCGAAACACCCCTGCCTTGTTTCAAATCTACCTGATCTATTTCGGCCTGGGATCCTTTGGGCTGCGTGTCGACTCCTACTCCGCGCTCCTGCTGGGCATCACCTTCAACAATGCCGGCTATCTCGCCGAAACCTTCCGCGGCGGGTTTTCCGCTGTCCCTGAGACCCAGACACGTGCGGCACGTTCATTGGGATTGGGTCAGATTCGGACCATGTGGCACGTCGTCCTGCCGCAAATGCTGCGCGCGGTGTTCCACGCCATGACGAACCAGATGGTCTGGTCGATCCTGATGACATCGCTTGGGGTGGTAGTCGGCCTGACAAGTGACCTGACCGGCGTTACGCAACAATTGAACGTTGTGACCTACCGCACATTCGAATATTTCTTTGTCGCGGCTTGCCTGTACTATCTCATATCAAAAATATTCACCGTAGGTGCACGACTGCTTGCGTCACGCCTGTTCCGTTACTGAGGAGCTGCAAATGTTTTTTGGCGCCTCATTATCGTGGAGCGACATTCTCTTTATGTTGAATGGCGCTGTTACCACAATCGCCATCACCCTGGCCTCCGTGGCCATCGGCACTGGCCTTGGCGTGTTGTTCGGCCTTGCCAGGGCCGGTTCACCCTGGTGGGTCAGTTGGCCAATTGGCGGAATTCTGGACATCTTCCGGTCCATTCCGTTGCTCATCCAGCTGGTGCTGTTCAACTCGTTCAACAGCATGTTTCGTCTTCACTGGCCGACCTACCTGGTGGCCTGCCTTTGCCTGGGCATCTATGCCGCGGCGTTTTGCACCGAGATCGTCAGGAGTGGTGTAACGGCAGTCCCGACAACGACGAGGCGAGCGGCCCGATCGCTTGGTTTGACCTGGTTTCAGGAGGTCGTGGCAATCACCTTGCCCATGGCAACCAGGATCGTGTTTCCGAGCTGGATAGGTTTGGCGCTGGGGGTCATGAAAGACACCGCCCTCGTGCTCTGGATCGGCATCGTCGAGCTCCTGCGAAGCTCGCAGATTGTCACGACCAGAGTGCAGGAACCGCTCCTGATCCTGTCCATCGCCGGTGTGATCTATTTCCTGATGAGCTTCCCAATCGCGAGGCTCGGAGCACAGCTCGAGAAGAGATGGCGGATACAATGATAGAGATCGAAAACGTACATAAGCACTTCGGCACTCTGCACGTTCTCAGGGGTGTCAGCCTGGATGTGAAGAAGGGCGAAGTTCTATCGATGATTGGCGGATCAGGCTCCGGCAAATCGACCATGCTGATGTGCATCAACGGTCTCGAGGGCATCCAGAAGGGACGGATCAGCGTTGACGGCACCGACGTCCATGCGAAGAGCACAGATTTAAACAAGCTCCGCCGCAGGATCGGCATCGTCTTCCAGCAGTGGAACGCTTTCCCACACCTCACCGTCCTCGAAAACGTCATGCTCGCCCCCAGAAAGGTGTTGGGCAAGTCGAAGCAGGAAGCAGAGGCTATCGCCGTCAAGCAGCTTGGCCATGTCGGGCTCGGTGAAAAGCTTACGGCGTTTCCCTCACGTCTTTCTGGCGGACAGCAGCAGAGAATGGCAATCGCACGCGCGCTTGCCATGTCGCCTGACTACATGCTGTTCGACGAGGTGACCTCCGCTCTCGATCCGCAATTGGTCGGCGAGGTTCTGGACACTCTGCGTATGCTCTCGAAAGAAGGGATGACCATGATCGTGGTGACCCACGAAATGCGTTTCGCACGAGAGGTGTCGGATCGTGTCGCCTTCTTCTGCCAAGGGCAAATTCATGAACTCGGCACGCCCGCGCAGATTTTCGACAGCCCTCAAAAACCCGAGACGGCCGACTTCCTACGCTCGGTATTGTGACAGGACTGCCGGGAGCGCCTGGGTTCAGGTGCACGTCTGGCTGCACTCAATACCATTGCGTAATTGTGCCCCCGCTTTTTCCAATCACACCACTCTAGGAGATCGCAAACCAACTGGTCATTCACGTGGCATCGCTCCAATCGAGCACCACGAACGGCTCATCGATCTCTCCGTTGAGCAGCGCATGATAGACTGCGGACGGGTCACCAGGATTCAGGCTGCGCACCAAGCCATCGATCGGGACACGGCATTCCGACAACCATTTCAGCGCCTTGGCTAGACCGGTAAAGGTGCTGTGAGTGGCATTGTTGTAGCCCTCGTAAAGTTCCTCCCACACGAAGGTACGGGCGAGGATCGGAACTTCCCATTCCCACCCGCTGCGCAAAACGACGAAGTTGAAGAATACCGCATGAAGGATCTCGTGGGCCAGGATTGCTGTGTTCGCCTTCCACGGCACGCCGACCAACACGACCTCGCCGCGCTTGCGGACAATTTTGCAGCCGTCAAGTACCGCCTGTTCATGCCCCGAGCAATCGATGACCAATGCGACCGAACCCACATAGGCTGGATCGCCCACTGGCATCGCAGGAAGAGTGTTGACGATGCCTGATCGAACCGCTTGAGCCCGCCGTCTTTCGTTAGGCTCGACAAGGGTAACTTCATAGCCGGCGATTCGGCACTGGTGCGCCGCCAGATAACCCACAGGACCCGCACCACAGACGATGACCTTGTCGCCAGGTCGCGCGTTGGTCGTCATCAAGGTGGTCATCGACACCCCCATAAGACGAGCCACCACCGCTATTTCCGGCGCCATACCTTCAGGAAGCTTGATTGCGTATCTGGCGTCAAATTTCTGGGTCGACCGGTGGGCACCCATGCATAGCACTCTATCGCCTGACTTGATGCCGGAGACGGCCGAACCGATCTCCTCTGCCTCGAACACGGCGGCATAGCCGGGACGAACCGGGAAATCACCGCCATCAGCCCACGCAAGTTCAGTGCCGGGGCTCACAAGCGTCGCCAATGTTGGACCACGTACCTCGTTTGGCCCGATTGGAGCGTCGTCGTAATGCATGAGTTCGAACTTGCGCTTTCCGGTGAAGACGATCTCTCGCCCCATGGCGTCCTCCAGTGGATTCTGTAGTGGCCGCAAGATCAGGGCCGAATGGCCTGCCCGCTTTGCGTATCGAAGATGTGCAGTTTGTCGGGATCAAAGGCGATGCGGATATTTTCCTGGCCGGGCGCGGGCCTGGCCGAAGCAGGCACCTGTGCTACAAGTTCCTGGCCGCCAGCGTTGAGATTGAGCAGCGCCTCTGTGCCGAGATATTCGACGACCTCGATCGACGTGTCATACGAGCTCGCCGCCACGTCGCCACTTACCAACCGGATGTCCGATGGTCGTACGCCAACCGTCACCTGCTGCGCTGTTTTCAGGACGCGGCTCAGAGCGTCGGGGGCCGGGATCTGCAATGACCCGCAGGTAAGAACCGCCACTCCGCCAGCGGCTTCGACGACCCCCGGCATGAGGTTCATCGCTGGGCTGCCAATGAAACTGGCAACGAACAGATTGCGTGGCAGCGAGAAGACCTCCACCGGCGACCCGATCTGTTCGATGTGGCCATCCTTCATGATGACGATCTTGTCGGCCAGTGTCATCGCCTCGATCTGGTCATGGGTGACATAAAGGACCGTGGTGCCAAGCCGTTTGTGCAGCTTCGCGATCTCGACCCGGACCTGCGTGCGCAGCTTTGCGTCGAGGTTGGAAAGCGGCTCGTCGAATAGGAAAACCTTCGGCGTTCGCACCATGGCCCGCGCCATCGCGACGCGCTGTCGCTGGCCGCCTGAAAGTTGCGACGGTTTTCGCGCTAGGAGCGATTCGAGGCCGAGAATACGCGCAGCTTCGCTGATACGACCTTCCGCTTCAGTCGCGGAGAGTTTTTGAGGCTTTAGCGCGAACTCCATGTTCTGTCGGACAGTCATATGCGGGTAGAGCGCATAGTTCTGGAAGACCATCGCGATCTGCCGGTCCTTCGGCTGAATATCGTTTACCCGGCGGCCCGCGATCTCAAGTTCGCCACCCGAAATGTCCTCAAGTCCGGCGACCATCCGAAGGGTAGTGGTTTTGCCGCAGCCTGACGGGCCAAGCAGAACGACGAACTCGCCCTCCTCGACAGCCAAGTCGATACCGTGCACTACTTCGACCTGGCCATAGCGCTTGACCACATTTCGCAACGTCACCGACGACATTGACGTCCTCCTCTTGAATTGATTTCTGGGATCGCGCTCATCCCTTTACCGACCCCATGGTCAGGCCCTTCACAAGCCAACGCTGGCAGGTGAGCACAAAGATCACACCTGGAATCAGGACGACCAAAGATCCCGCCATGATGCGGCCCCACTGGACCGCATCGCTCGACCAGAAGGACATGACCGCCACCGTCACCGTCTGGGCTTTCGATCCCGTCAGCATCAACGCGAACAGGAACTCATTCCATGAGAAGATGAAACAGAACACCGCGGATACAGCGAGGCCGGGAGCCGTCAGCGGGAGGGTCACGTGAAGAAAGGTCGCGAACACGCCGTGACCGTCAACCTGGGCTGCCTCCTCCAGCACCTCCGGCACCTCGTCGAAAAACCCTTTCATCAGCCAGACAGTGAGCGGGATGTTGAAAGTCGAGTAGACGATTATGAGCGCCAGCGGCGTGTCGAGCAGGCCAAGCGACTGGAAGATGATGTAGTAGGGAACTACGACCGCGATGGGCGGAAACATGCGCATCGACAGGATCCAGAACGCTACATCGTTGATCCATTTGCTCTTGATGCGCGAGATCGCATAGGCGGCGAGCGTCCCAACCGTCAGGCTGAACGCGGTCGAACCAAGCGCCACGATCAGGCTGTTCAGGATTTGCAGGTGAAACGGCCGCATCGTGAAGAGGTCATAGTAGTTGTCGAGCGTCGGCGTGAAGATAAAGGCTGGCGGTCTGGAGAACATAAGCGCCGCCGGCTTCAGCGAGGACACCAGGATCAGATAGATCGGCGTCATGAAGATAATGAGCACAGCGCTGAGCAGCAGGTAGACGAGAAACTTTTCGCGAACACTCGATGTCATGGCGATTTCCCTCCTACCGAGCCTGGGTGGCCTGGCTGCGCTGCATCGACTTGAAAAAGAAAGTGATCAGTACAGTTATGATGATGAGCGACACGAAAGACGCAGCGGCCCCGACGCCCATGCGCCAGAAGGTGAAACTCTGCCGATAGATGTAGAGCGACATGACTTCGGTCGCGTCGCCCGGCCCACCTTTTGTCAACACGTAGATGATGTCGTAAATTTTGAAGGCGTCGATGGCACGCAGGAATAGCAAGCTTATAAGAACCGGCTTGAGCTGCGGTAATGTCAGGTAGCGGAACACATCCCAACGCGAATTGCCGTCTATGCGCGCGGCCTCATAAGGTTCCGGCGAAAGGCTCTGCAACGCGGCAGCGGTTCCCATCATGATGAAGGGCGTCCACTGCCAGATATCAGCTATCGCTATAGCGGTGAGCGCCCAGCGGGTGCTCGTAATCCAAGGTATGGGACCCAGGCCAACAAGACCGATGAAATAGTTGAGATAGCCAAGCTCGGGAAAATAGAGGAAGAGCCAGACCAACCCAACGATGACCGGCGAAATCATCATCGGAATAAGCAGCAGCGTCCTCACCAACGCCATGCCGGGCAACTTCTGGGTCACGAGCAGGGCAATCCCCACTCCAAGCACAAGCTGTACGGAAAGCGTCATCGCCATCAGCTTGAACGTCGTCAGCAGCGCATGGAAGAAAGCCTGTGAGCTCAGGATCTCGATATAGTTGGTAAGTCCGACAAAAATTCGCGGGATGAAGGGCTTGGAAAGGTCGTAATTCCGAAAGCTTAGCCACAATGCGTAGACCATCGGGTAGATGGTCGTAACGAACAGAATGAGGACAGCTGGTAAAAGAAATATCAGCGCGATGCTTTTGTTACGGCTGGCAGCGTGGCTCATGACGGCTCCTTCCTCCTCCCATTTGAAGGAGCCCGCCCTGACCGCGAAAAGGTCGGGGCGGGTAGATCAGAATTACTTCGCTAGAACTTCGGCCGGTACGTCCTGGATCCAGCGCAGACGCTGTTCCAGCGGAAAGATCGAGAGCCGCGAGTTGACGGCATTGCATGCGTTGGTAAGTGCCTCCAGAGCAGTCGGCGTTTCACCTGCCATGTACTTGCTCAGCTCCACGCCAAAGTTTTCTTCCATATCCTGATAGAAGGGATGGAAGATGCGGCGGCGAGCATTGACCTGACTGTCGAGAAGCACCTTGTAGTAGGGATACTTTTTCTGCAGCGCAGGGTCAGACAGGATCGACTTGCGGAACTGGCTGACGCCATTTCCCTCGTCAGCGAACCGCCTCATCAGCTTTTCGCTGGTTGCCCATTTGATGAACTCCCATGCGGCATCCTTTTCCTTGTCGGAGGACTTGGCGTTAATGGCGAAGCCAAGTGTGCCGGTATAGGTCGGCTGGGGACCAGCGTCAGATACGGGGCTTTCTGCAAAGCCCGCCTTGCCGATTGTAGCAAGCGTCGCTTCCTTGGGGTTCGTCAGGCGCACCGAACGCACGCTCCAATAGGCCGCCTCGGCAGCTTCGCCTCGCTCCATGAAGCCCGACTGAATGTCCCACATCAGACCGAGGTAGTCCGGCGGATTGAACGGAATGAGGGACTTCATGTACTCTGCTGCCTTGACATGCGCGTCACTCGTCATGGCGCACAGCCCAGTCTTTGGATCCCAGTAATCACCGCCGAACGAGCGCATGAATGGAAAGTAGTCGTGAGTGATAGCCCCCTGGACACGACTATAGGATTGGCTCGCACCATAGAGATCGAAATCGAGCGGCTTACCCCCGGCAAGCTCACCTTTCTTGCGTGTGAAGAATTCCGCAATATCGTGATATTGAGCCCATGTCTTGGCAGGCGCCAGATCATAGCCGTACTTCTTCTTGAAGTTGGCCTGCTCGTCAGCATTTTCGAGCAAATCCGCTCGATATTGCTGCATCCAGATCATGCCTGAAGCGGGGAAAGCGAGAAGCTTGCCCTGCCAGGTGTTTTCCTGCAGTTGGACTGGAATGATGTCATCCAGCCCGATCTCCTTGGCATCACGCTTGGCGCGGGCGGTCATATCCTCCAACGCCCCTGCTTCACCTAAAAGACCGACCCACGGGCTGTCGACCCAAAGCAGTTGATATGTCGGACTGCTCGAACTCGCCTCGACGACAATCTTGTCGATGAGGCCGGGATACGGGAGTTGATCGATATGGATTTTTATTCCCGTCTGCTTCTCGAATTCGCCGACGATTGGCGCGACACGGGTGACAGACGTATCCCCTATGCCAAGCATTTTCAGCTCGACGCCGGCGAAAGGTTTGTCATCGGCAAGGGCGCTTCCGCCTAAAAGCGTCGCCACGCTGGCTGCCCAGACCATTGTTTTCAATTGCATCATTAGCTTGATCCTCCATTGGCTTGCGTTGCAGAAAAAATCTTGCTGATACGCTTAAGCGTCGATCGAAAATTGGCCCTCCCAAACGCAAGCATCGAGAGAGAATGCCTTGTCCTGGTCTTCAGCTATTCGCTGATTGGAGACCACATTTTCGGACCGCCGCTCTCCTCGTACCCCATCGGGCCGGTCGTGCTCACCAGTTCAAGAAACTGGCCCCAAGGCGTCCGCAGATAGACCCATGTCAGGCCCTCCATGGGACCCGATGAAATCAGTGTCGGTCCCTCCAGGACGTCGACACCCGCGGCGCGCAAGCGATCGGCCGCAGCGACCGCGTCGTCGACGGCAAGAGCCAGATGAAACGCCCCGACCTCGCTGTTGCGTTTGATTTTGCCGGATTCGGCTTCGCCGCTATATTCGAAGAGTTCAAGATTGCCGCCATTCCCGCACCGAATGACCCGTTGATCCTTGATGCGGCAACCCGCGGGCACGCCGAGCCGGCGGACCATGAAGGTATCGTCGACATCGACGCCGCCGCACTCCATGATAGTCACCGCACCGAACATCGTCCGAAAGAAACGCACTGCCTCTTCCATATTGGGCACTGTCAGACCGACATGCTGTATGCCGTGAACCTTGATCATCGCTGCTCCCCTTCGTCTGCCATGCTTATTCGATTAAGCTATCTGAGGCAGCTCATTTGTAACTAATTAGTTATTTCATAGCGCCAGGTAGCTGTCAACCGACAAGACGCGATCGCGGGCTCTCTTAAGCTTCGGCGAAGCGTGGTCCGTCGTTCCGTTCCCAATCGAAGATTGTCGGAGCAAGCGCCGGTTTGCCGGCCACCATGTCGGAGGCCTTCTCGCCTATCATTATGGTAGGCGCGTTGGTGTTCGAGGAATTGATCAACGGCATGATGGAAGAGTCGCAGACGCGCAGCCCCTCCAGCCCATGCACCTTCAGGTCGGTGCCCACCACCGCCATCGAGTCATGCCCCATCTTGCAAGTTCCAACAGGGTGGTGGTCCGTCTTGGCCATGCGGCACGCGTAGCCGAGAAGCGCCTTCGGATCCTCGGCAACCGCAGCGCCCGGCAGCGCCTCGCGCCTGATAAACGGTTTCAACGCCGGCTGCGACATGATCTCGCGCGCCATCTCAAGGCCGCGCATAGACATCTCACGATCATACTGCTCGGCCCAGTAGTTCGGGTCGATTAACGGCATGGCTGCAGGATCGGCGCTCTTCAGTCGAACCGTTCCCCTGGAGCGTGGGCGCATGAACGCCGTGTTCAGTGTAACACCTGGGTTATCCAGACGGGCGATGCCCTTCTCTATCCCCGAGCCTTGCCCGAAATGAAACTGCATATCTGGCGAACGCGCATCAAGATCGGCGTACCAAAAGCCACCCGTCTCAAACAGCGATGAGACGACCGGCCCAGACTTGAAAAGCAGGTATTGCAGCCCGGCCATGAGCGTTCGGTGCGGCCGCTGCACGCTGTCATAGGAATGGTCGCCAGTGCATTCACAAAGCACGCAGATGTCGACATGATCCTGGAGGTTAGCCCCCACTCCTGGCAGATCGTGAACCACATCGATGCCAAGGGCCTTGATGTCGTCGGCCGGCCCGATGCCCGACAGCAGGAGGAGACGTGGTGAACCGATTGCGCCTGAGGTGATCAAGACCTCTCGCGCACATTCAATACGCTCGATCTTGCCATCTTGCGCCACGTAAACGCCGCGAGCGCGCCCCGCCTCAACCGCAACGCGGATCGCCTGCGCCCCGGTCATAACCGTGAGATTGGGCCGCGTTCGCGCCGGCGACAGAAAGGCTGTCGCCGCCGAGGAGCGACGCGCATTGCGCTGGGTCAACTGATAGTAGCCGATACCACGCTGCTGCCGGCCGTTAAAATCAGGATTGTAGGGAATACCCGCCTCCTGGGCGGCACGAATGAAAGCGTCGCAGATCGGCAGCGCACCACGCGGCATGGAGACGCCAAGCGGCCCCTCCGCGCCATGGAAATCATCGCAGAATCGCTCATTGCCTTCCGCGCGTTTGAAGTACGGAAGAATGTCCCTGTAGCCCCAGCCCTCGCAGCCGGCCATGCGTCGTAGTCAAGCGCGTTACCACGGGTATAGATCTGGGCGTTGATCGTTGAGCCGCCCCCGATCACCTTTGCTTGGGTATACCAGAGAACCCTGTCCTGCATGTGCCGCTGAGGCACCGTAGACCAGCCCCACGAGGCAACCCCTTTTGTCATCTTGGCGAAGCCCGCCGGCCAGTGGAAAAGATAATTGTCGTCGCCACCCCCGGCCTCAAGCAGCAGAACCGAGACGGACGGATCTTCCGTGAGGCGCGATGCAAGAACACACCCTGCCGACCCCGCCCCGGTGATGATGTAATCAAACGGTGCTGCCATAAGGGTTCCTCCTTCAAGTGACGGCCAGGTCGCGTCTTTGATTACAAGTAACTAACTGGTTATAACTAGTCGATCAATCTTGGATCGAACCAGCGTCGATCTGATTGCCGATGTTACGCGCTCAATTTAACGACAGACTCCCGGGCCATCACCGGCATCTTCAGTTTCACCGTCTGCAGGCCGCCGTCGACTTCGCGCGTCACTTTGGCCTTGTCGCCGTCGAGCACGATCTTGGAGGCGAAGGTGCCCTGCGCCCAGCCCAGCAGTGCCGCCAGCATCTGGCCGGTCTGGTTGGAATCGTGGTTGATCGCCTGCTTGCCGAGGATGACGAGGCGGGGCTGCGGGCCGATCGAGGCGACGATGATCTCTTCCGCCTTGCCGGCCTCCTTCAGCCGGATCGCCTCTCCGACCGCGATCTCGTCGAACGGGTTCATCGCCATCTTGACGTTGGCGAGTTTCACCGCCGAACCGTCAGCCTTCACGCGAACCTTCACATTCGCATCCGCAGTCCACTTCACGGGCACAAGGATCTTCATGGCTGCAACTCCACTCGCGATCGCTGCCGTTTTCAGCAAACTGTTCGAAAGCGCTCGACGCAGATATCGAGCACGTCGGCCGGATCGCGTTTCCACCAGTTCCCAGCGGAAAAGATTTCTACTTCGCAAAAGCTGCTGTAGCCGGCCGTCTCGACCGCGGCCCGGATCGCCTTTAGATCGGCAACGCCCTCGCCCATCATGCCCCGATCGACAAGAACGTCGCGCGTTTCGGCCAGCCAGTCGCACAGATGGTAGCCAAGGATGCGACCCGCGCCGACGCGTTTCAGTTCTGCGTCGAGCGTGGTATCCCACCAGACGTGGTAGACATCGACGGCCACGCCGACGTTGGCGTGCCCGATGGCATCGCAGAGATCGATCGCGTCGCGAATGGTCACCAGGCATGAGCGGTCGCCGCCGTAAACGGGATTGAGCGGCTCGAGCGCCAGTTTGACACTGCACTTCGCGGCATACGAGGCTGCTTCGGCGACGCGGTCGGCGACACGCTTCAGACTTTCCGATACGCCGAGCGTGCGTGGCTCGACACCGCCCGTCACGATGGTCAGGACCGGCGCTCCAAGGTCCGCCGCCATATCGATGGAGGCGCGAAATTCGTCCATGATCGCGGATCTTGTGGGCAGCGCCAAAGGACCGACGAGGAAAGGCGCCCGGCAGAGGCCGGCCACGGCTAGCCCCGCCGCACGGGCGCGATTGCCGATCTCGACACCGCGGCTGCCGATCTCCCGGCGCCAGAAGACGATGCCGCCGAAACCCCGCTCGGCGCAGGCATCGATGACCCGCTCGACCGGCCAACCGGCTCCATGCCCGTCGACATTGTGGCCGAGCGTGGCTGTGTTGAGGGCCAACGCGGAATGATCGTTCGAAAAATCGCGCATCGGTCTGTTTCAGGCGCCGTGGAGCGCCAGCAGCCGTTGCATGCGGTTGGCCGCCATGTCGGGGTCGCGCAACAGTCCGCAGCCATCGGCGAGCTTGAAGGCCTCCACGAAATAGGGCAGCGGGCGTTTCGCCTGCGCACCGCCCAACATGACGAAATGATCCTGGAAGCCGTTCAGCCAGGCGAGAAAGACCACACCCGTCTTGTAGTGTTGCGTCGGTGCCCGGAAGACCAACCGCGCCAGCGGCACGGTGGGGTCCAGCGTGTCACGGAACGCCTTGACATCGCCCTCTCCCAACCTTGCCACGGCATGGGCAGCCGCCGGCGCCAGCGGGTCGAAAATGCCGAGCAGCGCATGCGAAAAGCCGTGCTCGTCGCCGGCGATCAGTTCGGGATAGTTGAAATCATCGCCCGTATACATCTTGACGCCCACCGGCAGCCGGCGGCGCATCTGGATCTCCTTGTCCTTGTCGAGCAGCGAAATCTTGATGCCGTCCACCTTGCTTTCGTTCTCGGCGATGATGGCAAGCACCGTTTCCATCGCCTGTTCGAAGCTGTCGGTTCCCCAGTAGCCCGCAAGTGCCGGATCGAACATGTCGCCTAGCCAATGCAGGATCACCGGATTGTCGCATCGGCCAAGCACGTCGCGATAGACGGACAAATAGTCGTCCGGGCAGGAGGCGACCGCCACCAAAGCGCGGCTCGCCATCAGGATCAGCCGTCCGCCGAGCGCCTGTATCGCCTCGATCTGTTCGAAATAGGCACGCCGCACGTCGTCAAGCGAGCCCGCGCCGGCGGGATCGAGATGATCGGTACCGCAACCGTTGAACACCAGCGCTCCAGGAAGCTCCTGTCTCGTGCGGCGGATCAGTTCGAGCGCACCGGACCAATCGAGGCCCATGCCACGCTGTGCCGTGTCCATCGCCTCCGCGATGCCCAGGCCCATATCCGAGAGATAGCGCCGAAATGCCATGGTAGCGTCCCAGTCCACGGTGGCCGGCCCCATCGGATCATTGCCCGTGAATGGGTCGGCAACGACATGGGCGGCCGAAAAGACGACGCGAGCGGAACGCTCCGAAAGCCTGGCCACCGGAACGGTCTTTCCGCTCATGCGATAGTCGGAAAATACGCCCTTTGCATCGGGAAGCCTGATCATCATCGGGTCGTCTCCTGTCTCACAGGGGCTCGGGAGCTCAGAAACGTGGCACCAGCATCCCGGCATCTGCCGAGATGACATGACCGGTCGTATAGGGTAGCGCGCCCGACGCCAGGGTTGCCATGATGCGACCGACATCCTGCGGCTGCCCGAGCCTGCGGATCAGGGTCAGGCCTTCCTCATCGATCCGCCGCTGATAGGTCTGCGAGACGGGTCTGGTCATCGCCGTCTCGATCAAACCCGGTTGGATGTCGTAAACCGCAATGTTCTCCCGCCCGAGACGCACGGCCAACACCTTGCTGATCATGGCGGAAGCGGCCTTGGAGATGCAGTACTCGGCGCGCGGCTCGGCCACCGCGGAGGCGTTGGACGACGAGACGTTGATGAGGCTGTAGAAACGGCCATCGTCGCGCGGGCGCGTCAGCAACCGCCGGGCCCAACGCTGGCCGAGGAAGAACTGCGCCTTGGCGTTTACCGTTTGGCAGCGGTCATAACTCGCTTCCGAAACATCAAGCGGATCGCCGCGATCCATCACCGACACGCCGGCATTGTTGATCAACGTCGACAGCGGGCCGATCGCATTTTCGGCCTGGTCGAGGAGCGTATCATGCGATGAAAGATCGCCGACATCACTGGCTATCCGGATCACAGGAACACCAGTCGCGGCGACCGTCGCCTCGGCCTCGCGCAATTCGTCGTCGTCGGTCGGGCCGTTAAGCGCGATGGCGAATCCGATGCTGGCCAGCTCAAGCGCGGCGGCAAGCCCGATGCCGCGGCTCGAACCGGTGATCAGGGCAGCATGGCGCGGCGCTGCACTCATCCCCGTGCCCCGTGCTTCAGCAGTTCACGCGCGATGATCATGCGCTGAATCTGATTGGTGCCTTCGTATATCTGCGTGATCTTGGCGTCGCGATAGAGCCGCTCGACTTCGAAACCGCGGATATAGCCGGAGCCACCGAAGACCTGCACTGCGTCCGCGGTGCGGGCGACGGCCATGTCGCCGGCGAAGCATTTCGCAATCGAGCAGGCCTTGGTCGCGTTCTCGCCGGCGTCGATCTTGGCGGCCGCGCTTTGCACCAGAAGGCGCGCCGCCTCGATGTCCTTGGCCATGTCGGCCAAAAGCCACTGGACACCTTGAAACTCGGCGATGGCCTTGCCGAATTGTCTGCGCTGCTGGGCATAGTCGACGGCCGCTTCCAATCCGGCCTGCCCGATGCCCACGGCAAGCGAAGCAATGCCGACGCGCCCCTTGTCAAGCACGCTCATCATCATGTGGAAGCCTTTGCCCTCCTCGCCGAGCAGGGCCTCTTCACCGAGCATGACATCGGCGAAATTGAGCGCGCCGACCTGGCTGGCGCGCTGGCCCATCTTGTGCTCCTTCGGACCGCGCTCGACGCCCTTGGCATGCAGGTCGACGATGAAGATGCTCATGCCACGATGCCCGGCGGTTTTGTCGGTGCGGGCCAGCACGAACCCGACATCGGCGACTGGCGCGTTGTGGATCCAGATTTTTCCACCGTTCAGCCGCCAGCCGCTTCCGTCACGCGTTGCCGTGGTGCGGATGCCGGAGACGTCGGTGCCGGCTTCCGGTTCAGTGATGCAGTAAGCAACCTTGATTTCGGCACGCATCATCGAACCTAGCCATTGCTCGCGCTGAGACGGCGTGCCGTGGCGCACCAACAGCGTGCTGATCAGTTCGATCAGGCCGCACTGGTCCGCGACCGAGGCGTAGCCCCGCGACAGCTCCTCCATCACCAGCGCGTAGGTGAGCGTATCGAAACCGGGACCACCCATCTCCTCGGGAACGCCGACGCCGAACAGACCGAGCGCGCCCATCTGCTCGTAGATTTCCACTGGGAATCGCTCGTCGCGATCAAGGGCCTCGGCCGCCGGCCTGATGACATCGTCGGCAAACTGGCGAGCCATGTCCCGCACTTGGCGCTGAGTGTCTGTGATAAGCATCGCGTCCATCATTTTGTAACTATCTAGTTACTCCTAACGCGGATGCGGCTTCCCCGTCAAGCGCGGAAAATCGAAGCGGCCGGTCGACCCGTGTAACTGCCGCTTGCCCAGCGTGAGAAGTTACGATAAAAATAACCAGATGGTTACTAATGGGAGGAAATTGGATGCAACCTTCAGACAGGCGCAGGTTCGGCCGGGTCGGTCTCGATGTCACGACTTTCGCCTTCGGCACCGCGCCGATCGGGAACTTTCTCAGGGAAATCGACGAAACCACGGCCGATGTCATGGTCCAGCATGCCTGGAACGCCGGCGTCCGATTTTACGACACCGCCCCCATGTACGGTCATGGACTTTCAGAACTGCGCGTCGGCCATTCACTGCGCTGGAAGAACCGTTCGGATTTCGTACTCGCGTCGAAGGTCGGACGTGTGCTGAAGGCGAAGAAGCGATCCGAGATCGACTTCTCGCCATGGACGAATGCTGCGGCCAACGAGATGATCTTCGACTATAGCTATGATGGGACGATGCGGTCGTTCGAGGATTCGCTTCAGCGCCTGGGGCTGGAGCACATCGATATGCTATTCATCCATGACATCGATCGCTTTACGCGTGGCGACGCCCAGCCCGAAGTGTTCAGGCAAGCAATGGACGGCTGCTGGCGCGCGCTGGAAAAACTGCGCTCGGAAGGCCTGGTCAAGGCGATCGGCGTTGGGGTCAACGAGTGGGAGGTTTGCCTCGAAGCGCTCAGGCAACGCGACTTCGACTGCTTCCTGCTGGCAGGGCGGTATACGCTCCTGGAGCAGGATGCGCTCAACGAGTTCCTGCCGCTTTGCGAGGAGCGCAATGTCGCGGTGATCGTTGGCGGCGGCTTCAACTCCGGCATCCTGGCCACAGGCGCGGTCGACGGCGCCAAGTATAATTACGCACCGGCGCCCTTGGCGGTCATGGACAAGGTCGCCAGGATCGAGGCCGTCTGCCGTGACCACAACGTGCCCCTCCCCGCGGCCGCGCTGCAATTCGTGGTGGCCCACCCCGCCATTCCCTCCTTCTGCGCCGGCACACGAACGGTGGAGCAGCTGTCCCAGAACCTCACATGGTTCAGCCATCCGATCCCGACCGAGTTCTGGGCCGACCTGAAGCAGCGCAAGCTGATCCGGGAGGATGCCCCGGTGCCGGCATGACGGCCGAGAACGCGCCGGGCCGCCAGCTCACAGCGCAAGGCCTGTCCTATGGGGAGATCGCCGTCGGCGATTGGTTCGAGACCGGTGCCGTGGCCGTCACAGAGCAGATGATCGACACTTTCGCCGAGCTGACAGGCGATCGTTTCGAAATCCATATGAGCACGGCAGGCGCGGAACGCCATGGCTTCCAGGCCCGCGTCGCGCATGGATTGCTGGTGCTGTCGCTGGTGGACGGATTGAAGAACCAGGCACAGGTCGGGTTTCGGGCAATCGCTTCGCTGGGCTGGGACTGGACGTTCGTGACGCCTGTCCTTGCCGGCGATGAGATCCGCGCGCGCATTGTCGTTGCCAACAAACGGGAGACCCGGAATGCGGCGCGCGGGATCCTCACCCTGCGCTTCGCCGTCACCAACCAACGCGGCGAAACGGTGCAGTCCGGAGAGAACAAACTGATGATCTATCACTAGATCAGTCGAGTTGTGTCTCGTCTAGAACCGAAGATCGACCACCGTCACGCCATCAATGCCGCCTTCGGTATGAGCCACGATCCGCGCACCGACCTCCTGGTGCTTTTGATCGCGAAGATAGTCATCACGCGCATTCTCATCCGCGAAGTCGACCCAGAATGCGTCATGGTTGCCGCGGATCAGGTCCGTTTCCACGCTGACATTCGATCCGCCATGAAAGGCGATAATGCCCGACAGATGGTCCCGCAAGCGATCCAGTTCCTCATAGAGCCCGGATTTGGTTTCGGCGCTCACATCGGCACGAAACCGCAGCAGCACAAAATGGCGGATCATCGGAACCTCTCCCTCATCATATGGCATTTGCCGGCCGGCAGATTGACGGCCTTCAGAAGCGCGCAGGCCGTTTTTCGCGGAAGGCAGCTAGCCCCTCCTGGAGATCCTTCGATCGCGCCGCCGCAATGCCGGCAAGCGCTTCGAGAACACGTTCTGATTCCTCGCCTTCGGCCGCGTTGACAAGCATCTTTGTCAGCTCGGTCGCAAGCGGCGCGCGACCGCAGACTTGCGTGGCGATCTGCCGTGCCCTGGCCATTCCCGCGCCGCTCTGCGCGATATGATCGACGATGCCGAGGCCAAGTGCCTGTCCGGCGTCGAAGACCTCGCCGAACAGTGCCATCCGCCGCACCAGTTGCGCGCCGAAACGGCGCGCCGCGCGCTGTGTGCCCGACCAACCCGGAATAATGCCGAGCCCGGTTTCCGGCAGAGCGATCCTGACATGCTGCTCGGCAATCCGGAGGTCCGCGCAAGCTGCCAATTCCAGTCCGCCGCCGAACACATCCCCGTTGAGGACGGCGATCACCGGCTGCCGAAGCCGGGCAACGGCCGCGAAGGCATCATGCCCTTCGCGCAGCCAGAAGCGGCCGAAATCCTCCGGCGCCTGACCGCTCCAGGCCTGGATATCACCACCTGCCGAGAAGGCCCTGTTGCCCGCGCCGGTCAGGATCACGACCCTGACCGCCGCACTGTGCTCGATGGTCCTGCAGACCATCGCAAGCCCGTCGATCATCGCCGCATTCAGCGCGTTGCGCTTTTCGGCACGGTCGAGTGTCACGACCGCGACCTGCCCGTCGATCTCAAGGCCGATCCGGTTTTCCGGCATCATTCGGCAGCCACGGCGGGGCGAAAATGGCCGTCCATACGGTCGGGCATGAAAAGATGTCCCGACATCGGGCGAATGGTGTCGGCAACCGCTAACGGAAACGCCGCCTGGCCAAGAATGTCCCGGTTCAGATCAATTCCGGGCGCGATCTCGGTCACCGTGACCTTGCCATCGATGAGCCGAAGCACGCAGCGCTCGGTGACATAGGTCACATCCTGTCCCTGCGCCGTTGCACGCTTGCCGGAAAAGGACACCTGCTCGACGCTGGGCACCAGCTTGGCCACCTTGCCCTCCTTGTCGATGGAGAGCTTTCCGTTGCTGACTGAGAGTTTCGCCCCCGCGTTGAAGTACCCGGAAAAGACAATCTTCTTCGCCCGCGCGGTGATGTCAACGAAGCCGCCAGCGCCGGCGGTGACGTGCGGCCGCGCCGACAGTTTCGAGACGTTGACCGATCCGTCGGCACCGATCTGCAGGAAGGAGAGCAAGGACGCGTCGAAGCCCGCCGCCTGAAAATAGGTGAACTGGTGCGGTGAGGCGACGAACGCCTCCGCATTTGCCGAGCAGCCGAACTTGAAATCGAGCAACGGAATACCGCCGACCGCGCCCTGCTCGATCACCCACGTCACGTCGCCATGGCGGCCCTCCTCAAGGAAGATACGCGGCACGTTGGCCGAAATGCCGAAGCCGATGTTGACGACCCATCCCCGTTGCAGCTCCATCGCGACCCGGCGCGCCATCGTCTTGGCCGCATCGAAGGCTGGCAGCCGAAAGGTATCGAGCGGCCTGAACAATTCGCCGGAGATGGCCGGATCGTAAGCCGTTGCAGTGGTCTGCATCTGCTCGGGATCCTCGACGATCATATCGATCAGAACGCCCGGCACGCGCACGTCATGCGGGCGCAGCGTGCCGGCCTGGGCGACGTGCTTGACCTGGGCGATCACCACCCCGCCGCAATTGTGCGCAGCAAGCGCAAGCTCCATCGCGCCGAGATAGGCGCCCTCATGCTCGAATGTCAGGTTGCCGCGCTCGTCGGCGGTCGTGGCACGAATAATCGCCACATCCGGCTTGATCGACGGGAAATACAGCCACTCATCGCCCTCGAACTCGATCTTGCGCACGATTGGCCGTGCCCGTGCGCGTGCGTTCATGGCGCAACCGTCCAGGCTGGGATCGACGAATGTTTCGAGGCCGACCTTGGTGATGACGCCCGGGCGATGTCCGGCCGCTTCACGCAGGATGTCGAAGATGATGCCGCTTGGGACGTTGTAGGCAGCGATCCGGTCTTCGCCGAGCATCTGCCAGATCAGCGGCGGCTCGGACGAGGACGGTCCCGACGGGTAGGACCCACCGATGATGGTGTCGATCATGCCATCCTGCGCCAGATGGTCGATACCTTTGGTGCCGAACATGTCGCCGGCTGCGATCGGGTGGACCATAGTCAGCCCGGCCGGATGGCGCTCATCACGATAGCGCTCACCAAGCGCCTTCAGGACCAGATCGGGACAGCATAGCCCGCTCGACGAATTGACCGCGACAATCGCGCCGTCCTTGACTGCCCTTGCCGCGTCCGCCGCGCTGGTAACCTTGGACATGAAGTAGCCCGCCTACATCGAGTAAAGTAACTGTTTAGTTATTACCACGCCTCTGAATTTGGTCAAGACCGATCGACGACGGTCGTGCGTGGGCGCCAAAAAATCACTTCGGGATCGGCGGCCGGCGATCTTGCCAATGGTGTGCAAGGTGATATAAGTAACTATTCAGTTATTTACTGAGAGCAACCGACGACGCTGGAGGTAAAGTCGTGAACATCTTTTTTCAGAAGACGCACCAGAGGGCTTTCGGCACGTTTCCGCTACGCCATGACGCCTGCATGGCCGCGATTGCGGTCGCGCTGGACGTCGGCTATCGGGCATTCGACACCGCGCAGATGTACGGCAACGAGGCCGAGGTCGGAGAAGGCCTCGCGCAGGCCGATGTGCCGCGCCAGGATCTTTGCATCACTACAAAGGTCCATCCCGACAACTACGCTGAAGCGCTCTTCCTGGCCTCCGTCGAAAAGAGCTTGAAGGATCTGCGGCTGGACTATGTCGACGCGCTGCTTCTGCACTGGCCGCCGCTCGATGGTGACATTGCGTCACCCCTGAGGCTGCTTCAGAGCGCGCACGACAAGGGCCTGGCACGCCATATCGGCCTGTCGAATTTCACTGCCGGCATGATGCGCGATGCGCGCGCCATCCTCGACGGCCCGATCGTCACCAACCAGGTCGAGTTCCACCCGCTTCTCAACCAGGACATCCTGCTTCGGGCGGCTAACGAGACCGGCATTCCGCTGTCGTCATTCACCTCCGTTGCCCGCGGCGAAGTCTTCAAATATCCGCAGTTCGCTGAAATCGGCAAAGCCTATGGCAAATCCGCCGGTCAGGTGGTGCTGCGCTGGATCCTGCAGAAAGGTGTTTCGGTGAACACCATGTCGACCAAGCCCGAGAATATCCGGGCGAATTTCGACATCATGGATTTCACGCTTTCCAGTGTCGACATGGCGCGCATCGATGCGCTCACCCATACGAACAAACGCATAATAGGCTCCGATTTGGTGCCGTGGGCACCCGACTGGGATTAACAGGGCAGCCAAGCCCCGGAACGTAGACGACAGGGCGCGCCAGCCTGCACGGCTGCGCCCTGTCGGGAGAATTCCGGCTACCTGTTGCCGCGGATGAGGTCTGCTGCCCTTTCGCCGATCATGATCGTCGCGGCATTTGTGTTCGAGCCGACAAGGCTGGGCATGACCGACGAATCGCAGATGCGGATGTTCTCCAGCCCCCGCACTCGAAGTTTCGGGTCCACCACTGCCATGGCATCGACGCCCATCTTGCAAGTGCAGGTCGGATGGTAGGAGGTACGGCCATAGCGGCGCGCATAGTCTTCGTAATCCTTCTGCGTCCTGACGTCCTCGCCCGGCAAATGCAGGCGCTGGATGTATCTTTGCAGGGAAGGCTGCTGAAAGATTTCGCGGCTGATGCGCACCCCTTCCGCCGAGATTTTCAGATCGGCGGGATCGGCAAGAAAATTCGGATCGACGACCGGCTTGTCGGCGGGATCGGACGAGCGCAACCTGACAGTGCCGCGGCTCTTCGGCCGCAGCGTATAGGAATTGAGCGTGATGCCAGAGCCGGACGGGACGCTCGGAACGCCCTCCTCTGCGCCGGCACCGGCCAGGAAATGAAACTGAAGGTCAGGAATGGCGGACGACTGGTCGCCATACCAGAACGCGCCGCCTTCGACGACATTTGACGTCACCGGGCCGCTCTTGAACAGTTTGTACTGGAGGCCAGCCCAGACCATCCAGTGAAGCTTGTTGTACTTGTCGAGGCTGGTAGGGCCCTTCAGCTCGGCAACGATATCAACACCGTAGTGGTCAGTAAGGTTCTCACCGACGCCCGGCAGGTCATGGACGACCTCGATGCCGTGCTGTTTCAGATGCGCCGCGGGCCCAACGCCGGACAGCATCATGATCTTTGGCGAACCGATCGCGCCGGCGGTAACCAGCACTTCGCTGTCGGCACGCGCAACACGCATCTCGCCGGCACGGCGATACGCCACGCCGATGGCTCGAACTCCCTCGAAAAGGATGCGGTCGACCAGGCATCCGGTTTCGACGGTCAAATTGGGGCGGCTCTGGGCCGGCCTGAGATAGCCGACGGCTGCGGAACAGCGCCGTGCGTTCCTGGTGGTCGTCTGGTAGATGCCCGCTCCTTCCTGAGCCTTGCCGTTGAAATCGGGATTGTAGGGCATGCCGAATTCCTGGCACGCTTGCACGAATGCACGGGTCGTCGGCTGCGGGTCAGGGATGTTCGAAACGCCGAGCGGACCATCCGTGCCGTGCATCTCTCCCGAAAACATGGTGTTGCCTTCCGAGCGCAGGAAATAGGGCTGCACGTCGGCGAAGGACCAAGCCTCGGCTCCCTCGTCGCGCGCCCAGCGGTCGTAATCGGCGGGATGACCACGCGTATAGACCTCGGCGTTGATAGACGATCCGCCGCCGATCACCTTGGCCTGGGCATAGGGAATCTCGCGCTGGTTGGCATGCCTCTGCGGCGCGGTCTTCAATCCCCAGGTCAAAGGGCCGGAGGTCATCTTGGCAAAGCCGACAGGCATGTGAATGTAAGGGTTGCTGTCGCGGCCGCCGGCTTCGAGCAGAAGCACGCGCACATCCGCATTTTCCGACAGGCGTGCGGCGAGCACGCAGCCCGCCGAGCCGCCGCCAACGATGACGAAATCGTATCCGCGTTCGCTTGTCACGACACCCAAGGCTCACGCTTGCCGAGTTCGATATGGACGGACTTGATCTGGGTGTATTCCTCGACACCGTATATGCCGGCCTCGCGCCCCCAGCCTGACTGCTTGAAGCCGCCCAGCGGCAGTTCCGGTCCGCCGGCAAGCGTTGTGTTGATCCAGAAGCGTCCGGCGCGCACGCGCCGCGCCACCGTCAGCGCCTTGTCTATGTTCTTGCTCCACACGCTGGCCGCCAGCCCATAGATGGTGTCGTTGGCGATGGCGATCGCCTCCTCGACCGTATCGAACGGCATGATGCTTAGCACTGGCCCGAAGATCTCGTCGCGCGCGATCGCCATGTTGCCGGTCACGTCGCCGAACAGGGTCGGTGCGATGTAGTGGCCATGGCCGAAGTCGAGTTGATCGCCGCCGCAGACCAGTCTTGCGCCCTCCGCCCTGCCCTTGGCGATATAGGTCATGATGGTGTCGTTCTGCGCGGCCGTGGTGATGGCGCCGACCTGCGTCGCTGGATCAAGCGGGTCGCCGACCTTTACCTTGGCGAACTTCGCCGCGACCATCTCTTCGAACGCGCGCGCCACCGAGCGCTCGACGATCAGCCGACTGCCGCTAACACAGCACTGACCGGTGTTGAAGCCTATCCCGAAGGCGACACCGTCGGCAGCGTCCTCGAGATCAGCGTCGGCAAAGACGATCTGCGGATTCTTGCCGCCGAGTTCCAGGCCGAGCTTCTTGAAATTTCCGGTGGCCGCCTGGACGCAGCGCCGGCCAACGGAGGTCGAGCCGGTGAAGGACAGCATATCGATATCCATATGCTCCGTCATCGCCTGGCCGATCGTGCTGCCCGACCCGGTCACCACATTGTAGCAGCCCGCTGGCAGGCCGGCTTCCGCCAGCACTTCGGCGAGGATCAGCGTCGTTGCCGAAGTCACTTCGGACGGCTTGGCGACGATTGTACAGCCAGCTGCGAGAATGAACGGCACGCGCTCGCACAGGATGAGGAAGGGAAAATTCCAGGGCGTGATGAGACCAACGACCCCGATTGGCTCCCGCGTGACGAGCCCGAACAGGCGATCGCCAAGATTGTTGAAAGCGTCGCCATGCAGTGCACGGGCTGCGCCGGCCGCGTATTCGAAGATCCCGGCACAGCCATCGACCTCGGCACGGGCCTGGCTGATCGGTTTGCCATTCTCCAGCGTTTCCCAAAGCGCAATCTCCTCGGCACGCCGGCGGATGATCTGCGCGGCCCGTAGCAGCACGCTCGCCCGTTCGACCGAGGGGATGCGCGACCAGCGCCCGTCCTCGAAGGCCCGCCGCGCTGCGGCAACCGCCAGGTCGAGATCATCCCTGGTGCATTTCGGGATGCGGGTGACCGCAACGCCGTGCCCCGGACTGTGCCGCTCGAAATACGGACGTGCGCCAGCCTCAACGATCTTGCCGTCGACAAAGAAACCGAACGTCCGTGGATCGGACGGCAGCAAGAAATTGGCGGGTTGATGATCCATGGTTTTCTCCTCCGGCCGTCGCCGCGACAGCACTATAAGTAACTATTCGGTTATTCCAAGTACCACTGCTCGCTGGGTTCCTGGGCTTGCTCAGATTGCGATCTGTGTCTTGAGAACACCCGGCCGGTCCTTCAGCGTCTCAAACGCCTCCTGAATCGCGGCGAGTTCGTAGGTAGTATTCACGAAGGGGGCGACATCGAACCGGCCATGCAGCAGCAGGGTCAGCGCGTCGTGCATATCCTCTCCCATGCCCGCGACCGATCCCTTGACCGAATTTTCCTTGAGCACGGTGTCGAGCAGCGCGAGCGGAATGCTGTCACCAGGACCGGTTATGCCGAATGCGGCGACATGACCGCCGGGCCGGATCAGGTCAAAGGCTTGAGCGTAGAGCTGCGGCAGGCCGACGCTTTCAATGACGATGTCGGCACCGCGGCCGCCGGTCATGGCGAGCACGGTGCCCTTGACCCGCGAGGGATCGCTCACAACCGCGTCGGCGCCTGCCAGCCCGGCGAGCCGAGCACGCTCTGGAGAAAGTTCAACCACGATGATGGGCGCCGCCCCGACCAGTCGCATCATCTGGATATGAAGATTGCCGATTGGCCCCGCGCCAAGAACGACGACGGATTGGCCAAATCGCACCTCGGCCTTGCGCGCGGCCCGCACGACGCAGGCGACCGGCTCGGTCAACGCCAGCATGGGCGGCGCGGCGTCGTCGGGCGCCGGAATGACCAGACGACCCGGAATCGAGACATATTGCGCGAATGCACCGTCGCGCGAGATGCCGACCTGCCGAACTTCGGCGCAGTTGAGCACCTCATTCCTGCGGCAGTAGTAGCATCCGCCGCAGCCGATATTGATGTCGGCCACCACCCGTTGCCCGAGGACGAATGGGCCCGCCTTTTCGCCCATCCGGCTGATCGTGCCTGTGAATTCATGGCCGGGGACGATGGGCAGCCGTTCGACGGCATAGTGGCCATTGAACATGTGGATATCAGTGCCGCAGATCCCACAGCGATCAACCTTGATGAGGACGTCATCGGGTCCGCAAACCGGGACGGGCAATTCCTTGATCTCGAAGCGCCGCGGCGCAACCAGGACCGCCGCCGTCATCGTTTCCATGGCCGGGCCTACTTCACGATACGCATTTTAGAACGGTCGATCGTCAGCGCGATCGCAACGATCAGCACGATGCCGAAGACGATCTGCTGACTTGTCGCCGGCACGCCGAAATACAGCATGCTGGCGCGCACGACCGCCACGATCAGCACACCGACCAAGGTGTTCAGCACGCCGCCAACGCCGCCGGTCAGCGGCGTACCGCCGACCAGGACGGCGACGATCGCCGGCAGCAGAAAGCCTTCGGCAAGCGTCGGCGAACCGCCGGAAAGCTTGACGGAGAAGAGCAGCCCGGCAATCGCGGCGAGCATGCCGGAGAAGGCAAAAGCCAGGATCTTGTAGCGCTCGACCTTCAGGCCGGAAGCGACGGCGGCAGGCTCGCCGGCGCCGATAGCCTTCAAAGCGCGCCCTGTCGTGGTGCGGTTTTGCAGGAACCAGGCAAGCACGACCAGGACCAGGGCCAGGATCAGTTCATGCGGCACGCCGCTCCACCCGCTGCCGACCATCCAACCGAAGGCACGGTCGCGTTCGCCGGCATCCATGTAAAGCGCGCGCTGGCTGGAAGCATATTGCCCGACGGATAGCGCCAGGCCCCCCACCGCAAGCGTGGCAATGAAGGACGGCACTTTGAGCCGTGTCGTCACGAAGCCGGAAAGGGCACCGAACACCAACCCTGCCAGGATGACGAGCACACCGCTGAACACGCCGAACATCGGCAGCGATATGGTCGCAAGCACAGTGGTCATGTTCGCCACTGACTGGGCGGAAAGATCGATGCCACCGATATAGATGACGAGCGTCATGCCAAGCGCCATGATAAACAGCGGTACGATGTCTCCGGCGAGCTCGATCAGATTTTGCGGCCGCAGGAAACTCGGGTGGATGGTGCCGACGATGAGCACCAGAACCACCAGCGTGATCCATGGAAAGTGTCGCTTGAGCCGACCAAATGACATTGCGCGCTCCTGGATCATGTCATGTAGTGGATGAGATCGTAAAGAGACGGCTTGCCACCGGGCGGGCAGTCGTACCATTTGCGGATTTCGCCATCCCTGATGACGGCAATGGTATGGCTGAGGCCGATTGCCTCCTCGAGCGTGTCGGCGACCAGGATGATGCCTACGCCGGCACCGCACATGTCGCGCACCATATCGTAGACGTCCTCCTTGGCGCCGATGTCCAGGCCGCGCGTCGGATGGTCGAGAAGGATGATGTCGGAACCGCCGCTCCGCCATTTGGCGAGCACCACCTTCTGCTGATTGCCGCCGGAGAGATTGGCACAATCGACGTTCTCTGAAGACGCCTTGATCGAAAGCCGCTTGATCCAGTCGCGGGCAAGCCCTCGCTCCTTGGCAATCTCCAATACGCCTGCATTCGAATAGTTGTGCATCTGCGACAGCGTCATGTTCTCATAGACGGTCATGCCACCGACCATGCCCTCGACCTTGCGCTCGCGCGGCACGTAGCCGACACCGCACTCCACCCCATGCGCGGCACTGAAGGTCTCGACGCGCCTGCCCTTCAGGGTGACGTGGCCGAGATGCGGCTTCTGCAGGCCGAAGATGGTGCGCAAGATCGCTTCGCGCCCCGAACCCTCGACACCGACCAGACAGAGAACCTCGCCGGCATGCAGCTTGAGCGAAATGTCCTTGTAGCGACCCGCAAGGCTGATTCCGTCGACTTCGAGCAGAGGCTTTGCGGCATCGAAGGGCTTCTGCTTCTCCTCGCGGTAATATTCCTTGCTGATGTTGCGCCCGACCATCTTGTGCTGGATCGACGCGACATCGGCATCCTTGCCATCGACGACATCGACCACGGAGCCGTCCTTCATCACATAGATGCGGTCGGATAATTCGATGACCTCGTCCAGCCGGTGCGAAACGAAGATGAAGGAGGCGCGGTTGCGCAGGTCCCTGACCAGGCTGAACAGAAGTTCGATTTCCTCCTTGGCCAGCACCGATGTCGGCTCGTCGAGCAGGATGACGAGATCGCCCTGCACGCGCTCCTCCAGAGTCAGCACCTTGGCGAGCTCCACCAACTGGCGCTGTGCGAAGGACAATTTCGAGGTGACCGTTGCCGGATCGATCGAAAGCTTGACCTTCTCGAGCTGCTGACGAGCCGCCGTCGCCATCTTCTTCCAGTTGACGACGCCGAGGCGCACGAACTGCTGTTCGAACCCGAGGAAGATGTTCTCCATGACGGTCAGGTTCGGGATCAGCGACTGCTCCTGGAACACCATGCCGACGCCCATATCCATGGCCTGGCGTGGGTTGTGGAAGCGCACCGCCCGTCCATCCACGAGCACCTGCCCGCCGTCATGCTGATAGGCGCCGTAGATGACTTTCATCAGCGTCGACTTGCCAGCACCGTTCTCGCCGACAAGGCCGACGATCTCGCCGCGCTTGATGGTGAAATCGATGCCTTTCAGCGCGTGCACGCCGGGGAATTTCTTCTCGACTTTTTGAAGTTCGAACATTTGCGCGTCACTTCACGAAAGACAAAGAGCGACGATCGGTCGACAGATAGACCGCGATGATGACCAGCAGGCCGAGCACACCGTCCTGGACGTAGCTCGGCAATCCCATGACCACCATGCCGTTGCCGATGACATTGACGATCAGGACGCCGACGAGTGTGTTCCACACGCCGCCGGCGCCTCCCCAAAGCGCGGTGCCGCCCACGACCACGGAAGTGATGGAGACGAACATCAGGTTGCGTCCGGTAACTGTCTCGGCAATGCCGATCTGCGCTACCGCCAGCATTGCGCCGAGTGCGTAGAAAACCCCGGCAATGGCGAAGCCTATGATGCGCACCCTGGCCACGTTCAGGCCGGATGCATGGGCGAGATCCTCACCCCCGCCGACGGCATAGAAATTGCGCCCGATCTTCGTCCGTCCCTGGATAAAGCCGGCAATGAGCAGCGCGGCCAGCGCGACATAGACCATCAGTGGAAAGCCACCCAGCCGATAGGTAAGCAGCGAGCGGAAGAGCGGGTCCTCGACGCGGATTCGGTCACCGCCCGTGATCAGCAGTGACAGGCCGATGCCGACGAAGCCCATCGACAGGCTCGCCATGAAGGACGGTATTTTCAGCCCGACATGCACCAGCCCATTGATCAGACCGAACAGAGCTCCAACGAACAGCGCGCCAAGGATCGCCAGCCATCCCCATCCTGCCAGGCTCCCCCCCAATGCCGTGAACATGGTGGCGAACAGCACAGCGCAGACAGCCACCGCCCCTTCCATGGAGAGGTCGATCGATCCCATGAGGATGATGAAAGTCACACCGACGCCGATCATCAGTGACGGGGTCGACAGAATGGAAATGCGCGCGAAGTTGCGCATGGAAAGGAAATTCGGATTGGCGATCGAGAAAAACAGGACGAGCGCGAGTAGCACCAGAAGCGGCGCCCATTTCTGCAAATTGTCTCTGGTCAAGAAATTGTCCACGCTCTTCTCCCACGGGCAAGGGACGGCGAAGCGGGTCGCCGTCGCAAGCATATCGCAGACCGCCGGAATCGGAACGCGCGCCGCTGCCGGTGCGCGTCCGCCGGCAGGTCGATTATTTGTATTTGATCTGACCGTTGCCCGGACCCCAGAAGTCCTTCCAGTCGTATTTCGGCGTGCTGTCGAGGTACTTCGCCTTGAACTCGGCGGCATCCTTGGGCGTGACGAGGATGGTCGGGCCGTAGAATTCGCGATGTTCCTTGGGCTCGGCCGAAGGCTTGAACGCGCCTGTCGCCGCATAATAGGCAAGTGCCGCCGTGATGCCGCCACCCCAATGCGGATTGGTGAAGACGGTCGCCAGGATCTCGCCCTTGGCCACGAGTTCGACAGCCTGCTGGTTGCCGTCATAGGAAACGATCGGCATGCCTTCGATGCCTTCGGCACGCAGCGCCTCTATGACACCGTAGGCGATCGTGTCGTTCGCGCAGTGCACGCCCTTGATGTTGTCGCCATAGCGGGTCAGGAAGCTCGCCATGATCTGGTTTGCCTTCTGCGTGTCCCAGTCGGCAGGCTGGGCGTCGAGCAACTGCACATTCGGATAATCCTTCAGCGCGTTCTTCAAGCCGTTGAGGCGCTCGATCGCCGGATTGTTGGACGCGATGCCGCCGAGATGTACCACACCGCCCTTGCCGCCCATGGCATCGAAAAGGATGCGGGCGGTCTTCTCGGCAGGCCCCTCGTCCGACCAGGTCATATGCGACACATAGTTGTCGCCGAAATCCCATGGATGCAGGTCGTCTGTCTTGTTCCAGATGGTGGAGACATAGGCGCCGGCGGCGGCGACCGCCTCGACGACCGGACGGCAGTTCGGCGCGTCGTTCGCATCGATCGCAAGCGCGAGGTTGCTGCCCTCCTTGCCCAGAAGCGCCTTCACGTCGGCGAGGGACTTCTCGCTCGATCCTTCGTTGATGAGGTTGACGAGCGCGCTCTTCGGCTTGCCGAGGCTTTCGACAAAGGCCTCGCCGCCCGACACGATGTAGTTCCAGTAGGGGTTTGTGCGATCGCGGTAGCTCCAGGCGATCGTCGGATTTGCGGTTGTCGCGCGCGCCGGTGTCGCACCCAGGGTGCGCAGCGCCGCAGCACCGCCAAGCCCGTAGGCCGACGCGAGAAGCAGGTTGCGGCGATTGATGGTTTCCTGCTCGATGAATTTCTTGATGAACGACATTTTTTCTCTCTCCCTGCTGATCCGAATTCGAGTGAGCATCCTCCCAAGACGCGCACTCCGTTGAACCTTTACGCACTATCTAGTTACTTTTTTAGAACCAGCTTGTCAACAGGACTCCGGCCGCTGTGCCGGCGTCCCTCTGGACATTGGGCGACCCACCCGATTGCGCTGCAGGGTGTCTCTATGTAACTATTGGGTTAGTTGAACTGGCCTTTAACTTCGGAGGCAGACGGGAATAGGAAGCCTTTGCAGAATGCAGCAGAACGCCGATGTCTGCCGTGAACCCGACCAACGCTATCGGCCGACCCCTGGCCGCCGCGGAGTGCCTTGTGACAATTCGCTGGCCGCTCTGGTCACAATCCAGTTAGTGCGCCATATCGATGGTCAAATGGCGGAGCCAAAATGGACCAGTTAGGAAAAAAGATGTTGGTGGCGAAGACACGAAAGCCAAGAATTCGCGATGCGGAGGCTACCCAGAAGCGGATACTCGCGGCCGCCAAGCAGGAATTCGCCAAGAAGGGTTTGGGCGGCGCCAGAGTGGATGACATAGCCGCGCGCGCAAAAGCCAACAAACGCATGATCTACCATTATTTCGACAGCAAGGAGAGCCTGTTCCAGCGTGTGCTCGAAGACGCCTATGTCGATATCCGAACGGCCGAGCAAAAGCTGGAACTCGACCATCTCGACCCCAAGGATGCGCTGGAAAAGCTGGTGCGCTTCACCTGGAAATATTATCTCGACAATCCGGAATTCCTCACCATGGTGAACAGCGAGAACCTGCACAAGGCGCGCCATCTCAAGAAATCCAAGGTCGTTCAGGACATCAGCCGACGCCTGGTCACGATGGTCGACACGCTTCTGGAGCGCGGCGCGAAGCAGGGCTTGTTCAGAGACGGCATCGATCCGGTTCAGCTAAACATCACGATCGCCGCCATCGGCTACTACTACTTCACCAATCGCTTTACGGGCGCCATCATCTACGAGCGTGATCTGATGTCACGGGAAGCTCTCGATACAAGGCTGCAGTTCAATATCGATACCATCATGCGCCTTGTCTGCAAGTAGCCGTCGTTGCGGATTGAGGAAGCCGTTCTTGCTCGCGGAATGCGACGAGACCACAAAAGCCACCGATTCACGCACCAGCGTGGGCCTGCCCCTGGCAAGCGTCCGTCCCGGACGGAATTGAGCTCGATATAGCCGACGTAACTCTTCATCCATCGCGTCGTCCCCGGGTGCCCGTTGACGAAGAAACGGAGGCGGTTCACCTTCGTATCGATTCAATCCAATCGGGCCTCAATTACAGCGGGCCGAGGCCCTTGCGATAATCATGCAGAACCAGAAAACAATAACCCGCGAAGAGACAGCTCCCAGAAAAGCCCACGAAGCGAACGTGGATCTGATCGCGGTTGTCGTGGCCATGACGGATCAAGGACCGAGCGTTCTCACCATCGGGCAGGCCGACACTCTGCCCTCCGGTCCCTTCGAGCTTGGCCATCGCTCCCTGCAGTCTGGCCTGAGGGCTTGGGTGGAACACCAGACCGGTCACCAACTCGGCTATATCGAGCAGCTCTATACTTTCGCCGACAGCGACAGGATCGGCGAGCAACGCCAGCAGCGGGTGATCTCGATCAGCTACCTCGCTCTGACGCGGGCCGACCATGCTGCCGGCTCCAGCAAGCGCGCGTGGCGGGGCTGGTACGATTGTTTCCCTTGGGAAGACCGCCGCGCCGGTATCCCGTCCATCATAGAATCCATATTTCAACCGCGGCTGCTGGCTTGGGCAGACGATGCTGGCCAGGATTCGTTGAAGCGCGAGCGGAGGCAGCGGGCTGCGATTGCCTTCGGCTTTGACGGCCGTCCCTGGAACGAGGAGCTCGTACTGCAACGTTACGAACTCCTCTATGAGGCAGCCTTGGTCGAAGAGGCCAAGCGGGGGTCGGAGTTGGGGCCTTCCTCTCCGTCGGCATCCGGGACCTCAATGATAGCCGATCATCGCCGCATCCTGGCGACGGGCATGGAGCGACTGCGTTCCAAGATCAAGTATCGGCCCGTCGTGTTCGAACTGATGCCACCCGTCTTCACCTTGCTTCAGCTGCAGCGCACCGTGGAAGCGCTCTCCGGAAGGCTGGTTCACAAGCCGAACTTCCGGCGCCTGATCGAGCAGCAGGACCTGGTGGAGGAAGCGGGAGAAACGACAGCCGACGCTGTCGGACGGCCGGCCAAGCTTTTCCGCTTCCGCCACGCCATTCTCGACGAGCGGGTTGTCGCAGGGACGAAATTACCACAGTCACGGGCTTGACAACCATTATTCTCACAGTGAGTATATCGTTAATTATACTCACTGTGAGAATAATTGGAGTGCTCATGTCCAATTTGCTGCCTACAGCCGCGTCGCTCTATGATCGCGTTCGGCGGGTGATCCCGCCGATGGAATGGCCGGCTTTCACCGACGATATCGACGCCATTCTCTCCCTGAAGCGCGAACGCAACGCCGTCATCCTGGCGCACAATTACCAGACGCCTGAGATTTTCCATTGCGTCGCCGACATCGTCGGCGACAGCCTGGCACTAGCCCGCAAGGCGATGGCGGTCGATGCCGATGTCATCGTGCTCGCCGGCGTGCATTTCATGGCCGAGACCGCCAAGCTGCTCAATCCTGACAGGACTGTACTCATTCCGGATCTCGACGCCGGCTGCTCACTGGCGGATTCAATCACGGCCTCGGACGTGCGCCTGATGAGGCAACGCTATCCAGGGGTGCCGGTCGTGACCTATGTCAACACGTCCGCCGCGGTAAAGGCCGAGTCCGATATCTGCTGCACGTCAGGCAATGCGCTGGCGGTGGTGGAGGCGCTCGGCGCGCCGAGAGTGATGATGCTGCCCGACGAATATCTGGCAAAGAACATCGCGGCGCAGACAAAGATCGAGATTATCGCCTGGAAGGGGCACTGCGAAGTGCATGAGCGCTTCACGCCCGCCGACATTCGCGAGGTGCGCGAGGCGTATCCCGGCGTCACGGTGCTAGCCCATCCCGAATGTCCGCCGGACGTTGTCGCGGAAGCGGATTTCGCGGGCTCGACAGCGGCAATGTCGGACTATGTCGGGCGGCACAAGCCGGCACGGGTCGTGCTGATGACCGAATGCTCGATGAGCGACAACGTCGCCGTCGACCATCCGGAAGTCGACTTCGTGCGCCCATGCAACCTCTGTCCGCACATGAAGCGCATCACGCTTGCCACCATACGCGCAGCGCTCGAGCAGAACCGTCACATCGTCACCATCGATCCGCAAGTAGCCGAGCGGGCACGCCGGGCGGTGGAGCGGATGCTCGCCATATGAACGGGCGAGACCTCCATGGCCTGCCGGTCATCGTCGGCGGCGGGATTGCGGGGCTGATGACGGCGCTTCATCTCGCGCCGGAACCGGTCGTCCTTATCTCCAGGGCCTTGCTGGGAGGCGAAGCCTCCAGCATGCTCGCCCAGGGCGGGCTTTCGGCCAGCCTCGGCAGCGATGACAGCCCGGACCTTCATTTTGCCGATACACTCGCGGCCGGTGATGGCCTTTGCGACGAGATGACGGTGAGGCGCGTCGTTGAGATGGCGCCGCAAGCGGTTCAGCATCTCGCGAAGCTGGGCGTCAGATTCGACCATGATTGCGAGGGTACGTTTCTGCTTGGGCTCGAAGCCGCGCATTCGCGCCGGCGGATCGTCCACGCCGGCGGCGACGCCACCGGCCGTGAATTGATCCGAGCGCTCGCCGCAGCCGTACGACGGGCGCCTTCGATCGCAGTCCTTGAAGGTGTCGAGGCGCGGCGCCTGCTTGTCGAGGACGGTGAGATAGCCGGCGTGCTTGCCGTCGGACCCACCGACGCGATGACGCTCTCGACAGGCCGTGTGATCCTCGCGACGGGAGGCATAGGCGGCCTGTTCCATCACACGACGAACCCGCTTGGCTCATTCGGCCAGGGTCTGGCACTTGCCGCTCGCGCCGGCGTGGAGCTTGCTGACCTTGAATTCGTCCAATTCCACCCGACCGCGCTCGACGGCCTGCGGCGCCCGATGCCGCTGGTGAGCGAAGCGGTGCGCGGCGAAGGCGCGGTTCTCGTCGATGAGGCTGGCCGGCGCTTCCTCGCCGACACGCCTGCGGGCGAATTGGCGCCGCGCGATGTGGTAGCGCGGGGCGTTTGGCGCCAGCTCAACGCCGGGCATCGCACGTTCCTCGATGCGCGGCAGTGTCTCGGGTCGAGGTTTGCCGAGCGCTTTCCGGCGATCGCGTTGCTCTGCCACGAGGCCGGCATCGACCCTGCCGTGGAGCGGATCCCCGTGCGTCCCGCCGCTCACTATCACATGGGTGGAGTGGCCGTCGACGCCGACGGCCGCAGTTCGCTTCGCGGCTTGTGGGCCTGTGGCGAGGTCGCCAGGACCGGGCTGCATGGAGCCAACCGCCTTGCCAGCAACTCGCTCACAGAAGCCGTGACGTCGGCCGCGTGGGTCGCGAAGAGCGTAGCCGCGGCGCCGCCGGGCACGCACAAACGGCTGAAGCCGGCGATCGTGCCGGCGCGGCCCGACGCCTCGCGCATACGCGCGATCGCCTCGCACGCGCTCGGTATCGAGCGCGACGGCGAGACGCTGTGCGAAGCGGCGAGGAGCCTGGCGCCGATCGCCGCCGGTCGGGATGCTGCGTCAGATCCAGCTCTGGTGGCGCTGATGATCACCATCGCAGCGCTTCGTCGCGAGGAAAGCCGGGGCTCGCATTTTCGGACCGATTTCGCTCGGCGCGATGCGTGGTCACGATCGATGCGGTTGACCATTGACGGGACCTTCGAGGCGGCGGCGATCCTTTGGGACAGGACTTCCGAAACCGCGATGCTGCTCGGCGGAAGGGCTTGACCATGACGCTGACGCCGCTGTCGCGCATAATGGTCGAGCCGGCGGTGCGCGCCGCTTTGCTCGAGGATCTGGGGCGCGCCGGCGACATCACCACCGACGCGATCGTTCCAGGTGATGCCACCGCGACGATGGTGCTCGCGGCAAGGCAGCCGGGCGTGATTGCTGGCCTCGATGTCGCCGCCCTCGCCTTCGCGCTGATCGATCCACGGACCGAAGTCACCGTGATTCATTCAGATGGCGCCGCCATTTCGGCCGGAGATGTCGCCGCGAGAGTGCGAGGACCTGCCCGAGCGCTGCTCGCCGCCGAGCGGACCGCGCTCAACTTCCTTTGCCATCTAAGCGGCATCGCCACGCAAACCGCAGCGGTCGTCGACGCCGTGCGTGGCCACAAGGCCAAAATCGTATGTACGCGAAAGACGACGCCTGGCCTGCGTGCCTTGGAGAAATACGCGGTGCGCGCCGGTGGCGGCGCCAATCATCGCTTCGGCCTCGACGATGCCGTTCTCATCAAAGACAATCACATTGCGATTGCCGGTGATATCCGCACGGCCATCGAGCGGGCACGCGCCGGGGTCGGCCACCTGGTGCGGATCGAAACGGAAGTCGACACGATTGAGCAGCTCGAACTGGCACTTGCGGCCGGAGCCGACGCAGTGCTGTTGGACAACATGTCGCTCGAGCAGCTGACCCAGGCCGTGGCAATGGTTGGCGGACGGGCGATTACCGAGGCATCGGGCCGCGTGACTGCGCAGAAGGCCCCTGCAATTGCCGCGACCGGCGTCGACCTGATTTCGATCGGCTGGATCACACACAGTGCGCCGATCCTCGATATCGGGCTGGATTGGGAAAGGTCTTGATCTCAGCGTCTCAGCCGAGGAGTTCCGCATAAGCTTGAGAATGAACACACCCATTTGGAAGAGCCGCGCGTACCGACCTTCGACGAGACAATCGCAGGCGCGTCGTCGATGCAGACAAAGCCGATCTCATCGACAGTGCGCATGCGGATCAGTAAGCTGACACACCCAATGCCTCAAGTAGCCTTGCGCGATGGAAAATGAATTCTGGATCCGCGCGGCTGCGGGAACGGGGCAGTTGCACGATCTCGTCCAGCACGATCCGCCCACCGTGCAGGACAATCGTGCGGTCGGCCAGTAGTAAGGCCTCGTCAACGTCGTGGGTGACCAACAGGACGGCGGGCAAATGAACCGCGCAGAGATCGCGCAGCAACTGATGCATGACGATCTTGGTCAATGCGTCGAGCGCGCCGAAGGGTTCGTCGGCCAGGAGTAGTTCCGGCTCGCGCACAAGCGCTCGCGCCAGCGCCACGCGTTGCTGTTCACCGCCCGACAGATCGCCCGGCCAGGCCTTTTCGCGTCCGGCCAGGCCGACCTCGCGAAGGGCAGCTATGGACACTTTCCCCGCGTCTGCGACCCTAAGTCCAACCTTGACGTTTGTGAGCACTCGCTGCCAGGGGAGCAGTCGCGCGTCCTGGAAAATGACGCTTGTGGCATCCGGCACCACAAGAGCGCCGCTGATCTCGACGTCCGGATCGAGCCCTGCTAGCGCGCGAAGCATGGTGCTTTTTCCAGACCCGCTGTGACCGAGCAGGGCGACGAACTCGCCTGGACCTATGGTCAGGTCGATGTTTTCGAGAATGGTTCTGCCCTCGAAACGCCGGGTCAGGCCGCGAGCCTCTACGCCACGCTTGGGCGGGATCACCGAAACGTCTTGCGCCATGAAAGCACCCTTTTTTCAACCACTCTGAGAATGCCGTCCGTTATCAGGCCTAGCAGGGCATAGACCAGGAGGCCCACGGCCATGATGTCGACCTGACCATTCAGCCGCGCCTCACCCACCATATAGCCAAGCCCGTTGATCGCGTTCGTCTGCTCCACCACGACGAGCACCAGCCAGGCGCTCACGGCCGAAAGGCGCAAGCCGGTAAAGAAGCCAGGAAGGGCGCCAGGCACGACCACAAGGCGGATGAATTCCCAGTGGGTGAGCCTGATCGTATGTGCCAGTTCGATGTAGCGCTTCTCGACACCGGCGATTGCCGCCGAGGTGTTGATGTAGACAGGAATCATCGTAGTGAGGCAGATAAGGATGATCTTCATCTGCTCCCCGAGGCCTAACCAGTAGATGGCGAGAGGGATGATCGCGAGAACCGGCGTGGCACGCCATATCTGCAGCGGCCCATCGACAAGCGCTTCGCCCCAACGGCTGAGCCCAGAAATCAGCGCGAACAGGACTCCGAACAGAACACCGAGGGCGAGGCCGCTCATCGACCTGCGCAACGATGCGGCAAGGGCCTTCTGAAGGACTCCGTCGGCCAGCAACTGCCACGCCCTTTCGGCGACCTCCCAGGGCGCCGGAAGCGTTCTGGGGTCGAGTACGCCGAATGCCGATGCAGCGGCCCAGATGGCAAGAAGCAGCAAGGGGCCGAGCAGCCTCAGAAACGGAATGGGCTGTTCGGTCCTGATGCGGACCGTCCGTGAAAAACTCATATGCCTGCGTATTCCTTGCGGGCAGCCTGATTGATCGCGTCGAAGCGATAGTCGAAGTAGTCCGCGATCTTGAGACCTTGCGGAAGCTCGCCGACCGACGCCATGAAGTCGACCGTGGTCTGCAATTCGGCCGCAAGCTCCGGCGTGAAGGCCGGGATATCGGTCTTGCCTTCGAGCTGGGCCAGTTTCTTGGCCGTAGCCGGATCGTAGTTGCGCAGCTTCACATAGACCGCGTCAGCATACTCGTCGAGATGGTCGTCCTTGTAGAGCTGGGCGATGGTCCAGAGCCGAGCGAACTTGACGAGCGCGGCCGCCTTTGCCGGATCCTCCAAGGCAGCACGGGTCGCATAGATCGGTCCGAGGCCGCTACCCTGATTCACACCCTCTGGAAGCAGGTGGATCCGGTCCTTGAACTCCGCCTCGATCCGCGAGCGCAGCGGCGCGGTGATGGCGGCCGCATCGACCTCGCCGGAGCGGAAAGTGTCCGCCACGTCCGGGATTGTGACATTGATCAGTTGTACGTCGGCTGGCTTGAGGCCGGCCTTGTTGAGCACGCGCAGGATATAGGCCGACATCTGCGTTCCCTTGGGATAGGCGATCTTCTTGCCCTTGAGCTCGGTCGCCGAGGTGATGCCGCTGCCGGGCGCCGAGTAGAAGCCATAGTAGTCGCGGGTGTTGCGAGTATAGCCGATATTGTAGATTTCCGCGCCTTGGGCGCGTCCGAAGGCCGTCGCGATATCCGTGCCCCAGCCGACATCGGCGGCACCCACCCTCAGCGCTTCAAGGACAAAATTGTTGCCATTGAAGTTCTGCCATTCGATATCGACGTCTTTCTCCAGTTCCTTGAGCCCACCAGACAAGCGAAGCAGCGTCACGTTGGTCTGGTTCTGGTCGGCGATGCGAAGCTTCGTGCCTTTCGGAACTTCGGTCGGCAGCGGATCGGTCAGTGCCAGCTTGCCGGCCGCGCCGGCAATACCAGAATAAAGCGCTGTGCCGAGGGCGGCTGAGCCGAGAAGAAGATGGCGTCTGTTGATGGCAAACTGCATGGTGTTCTCCGTTGACCTGGGGCCGGGGTTAGACTGTTTCGGAAATTCTGGTGCCGATCGATTGACGGACGAGGGAGCGGGCCGCACGGTGCGCAAGGGCGATGACGGCGAGCGTCGGGTTGGGCGCAGGGCTTGTCGGGAAGGCTGACGCACCGACGACCCAGAGGCCGCGAGCGTCCCACGATTGCAGGTCCGGATCGACCACCGAGGTCGACGGATCGCTGCCCATCACCGCTCCTCCGGTCGCGTGGGAATTGGTGTAGTGGACGGTGTCGTAGTGCTCCGGCAGCGTCGTACCGGATTTCGAGAGGGCTGCGCCTGCCTTCCGCAGGATGGCGTCCAGCGTGGCGCCGACCCTTCGGACCATGCGCCGGTCGTTGTCCAGCCAGTCGAAATTCAACCGCAGCAGCGGATCGCCCCAGGCGTCGCGATACGTCGTGTCGAGATCGAGGTAGCGGTGCTTGTGCGGCACGACCTCACCCAGCATGCTCACGCTGACGGCACGGCCGGCATAGGTGCGCAAGGCCTGCTGCCAGCCAGCGCCCCATTGCGGCGCATCCGCTGGTACCGTCGGTGCTTCCCGCCGCGGGTTGTTCAGCCCCGGCACATGAATGCGGGCGCCGCCGACGTAGTCTGCCGGTAGGCTCGGACCCGGATCGAAATCGGAATTCGCCCAGCCGGCAACATCGGTCGACTGCACCTTGGATACCGCGTCAGGTAGAAAGCCCTGCGCCTGGGCGCCGATGTGGTTTGCATAGTGGCGTCCGACCCGGCCGCCCTCGCCCGGCGAATAGGGTTCGCCGATGCCGGAGAGCAGCAGCAACCGGACGTTGTTCAGCGTCCAGCAGCAGAGGGCCACGCACGCGCTGGAAACAGTCCTCCGCTCGCCGTCTTCATCGGAATAGACGACGCCCGTTACCCGGTCACGATCATGCAGGATGCGATGGGCATGGCCCGACCGAATCTCGAGGTTGCCAGTTGCAGCCGCGGCTGGCCAGAGTGTGTTGAGCGGCGTGGCCAGCGAATAGCCGTGGCGCGGGTTGATGCCGCGCACGACGCCAAGCGGGTTGGCATAGGGTTCGAAGCCAACCGCTGCCGGCATCTCCGTGACCGCAAGGCCGATCTCCGACGCGGCCTCCGCTAGCAGGGCCGCCCCGCGGCCCATCCGCAGCGGCTTGCCGGGGAGCGTTCGGGAGCGCCGATAGGCTTCCGGCGGCAAGCCGTCGGTCGTCGCGACGCCGAGGATGGCTTCCGCCCAGCTATAATCGGCTTCGAGGTCGGCATAGCCGATCGGCCAGTCGAGATAATCGAAATCACGAGCCCAGGGAAGACCCAGCAATTCGCCATAGAAAGTCTTGGACTGGAAAGCGTGTGGGTGGAAGCGGGCGCTGATGCCACCCCACAGCAAGCCAGCGCCGCCAAGCCCGCGACCGGCCAGGAATGTGCCGAGTGTCCGCATCGGAAAGGACGGCGAGCGGCTGTCATGCCGCAGGGTAAAGGTTTCTTGCGTCGGATCGGGCAGGCGCCTTGGCGGAATGCTGGCGGCGCGCGGGCGATAGAAGACATCGGAGCCTATCAGCCCTGCGGTCTCGCCCTTGTCCAGCACCAGTGTCTTCAAGCCGCTACGACAAGCAACGGTTGCGACCACCGCGCCGGCCCAGCCTCCCCCAACGACGACGAGATCATGTGAGCTGCCCATATCAGGCTCCCATCGTGCCGCGATTTCCGCCGCGGTCGAGCCAGCCCCAGCCAAGAGCCTCGCCTTCCCATGTATCGACAAACAACACGTCGTAGACGAGCTGCCGCAACAGGCCGAAGGCCGTCGATGTGTCCTTGCCGAACTGCGCATCGCCAGCCGCCGTTACCAATGAAAGGACGTTCCCGGCTGCCTCGTCATCGAGATCGCGGAACCGCTTTACGCCCGCTCTTTCGCCGAGAACCGCGAGAAGCAGGACGACGAGGTCACGTGGGCTGCGCGAATCCTGCCAGCCGGCGGAGGCATGCGCATCGGCACGGAACGGGGCTGACGGGTAGGACGACGCACCGCGCCCCCAATCGGAATTCAATTTCTCGATCAGACGCTGGTTGATGTGCCGCGTCAGGTCGGCATCGTTTTCCTCCGCCGTTTTGTCCTGGGGCCAAATCAGCGAAACAAGCCGGGGAAGGCTTTCGAACCCTTCGTCGATTTGCCGATCGGTCATGGCGTGTCCTTCATGGAATTTTGGCAAGGCAGATCGTTTCGTCGCGCAATCGGCGCGGCGCATTGAAATGAGATGCTTGGGAATGTCCGGCCTCTAAGGCTGGCGCGATTGCCTATCCGGCCTTTCGAACCGCGACCTCGTACGTCGGCTTGATGGCGACGGTTCGTTGCTCGCCAAGACCCGGGATGAAGGCGCGGACGATATCGCCCGGCCGCAGTGCCCTGCTTTCGGCTTCGGGAAGCCGCGCCGGGCTGCCAGTCAAGATAACGTCGCCTGGCAGGAGCCGGATCTTGTGCGAGAGCCGGGCGATAAGCTCCGGTACCGAAAACACAAGATCGGAGGTGTTGCCACGCTGGATTGGCGTATCGTTGATGTCGAGATGGATCGGCAGATCGGCAAGATTGCCGGCCTCGTCGAGCGACACGACTTCCGGACCGAGCGGTGTATAGCCCGGCCGCGACTTCGACGGATTGATATAGCTGACGCCGCCAACCCCTTCCGCGGAGACGACCTTGACGACCGAGTGACGATCATAAAGATCCTGGGCCAGTACCGCGCCGGCCACGTAGTCCAGCGCGTCCTTTTCGCTGACGCGGACAACCTCTCGCCCAAGCACCACGGCCAGTTCCGCCTCGGTGAAGACCGCATCACCTTCGACCTCGACTTCGGCCCTTGGGCCGCTCAGGGAGGTCAGCAGCTTGACGAAGACGCCCGGCTCGGACGGCGCGATGAGCTTGGAATGCGTGATATGCGAATGATAGTTGAGGCCGGCGGCGACGATCTGACGCGGCGCCGGAACCGGCACATCGAGGGCCGCGGTGTCTGGAAGCGGTTCTTCCGCCGACGTCTTCGAGGCAGCCCATCTGGCGAAGGCATTCCACTGCTCATAGACGCGTTGCGGATCGGAGGTAAACCGACCGTTACTGGCCTTCTCGACATCAATCACGCCATCGGCAAGTTTCAGTTTCAGCCTTCCGGACACATTTATCAACCGGGTCATGTGATCTTGCTTCTCCTTGAAGGACCGATTTCCCAAGCGACCCGCCAAGCGGGCGTCCTTGGAAAAACCGCCTGCCAATGCGGTCGAGGGGTACTGTAGCGGGCGGGAGGCAAACGAGAACGACCTGTCTTTCTATAATCTATAAAGTCTATAGATTATATTTTCATTCAGGCGATCTCGTGAAAATTCTGGTTTTAGGGGCGGCATGATCGCGCCGCCGACTTGCGTGTCAGGCCTTCACCTCAGTCTTGAGGTTGGGAGATTTTTCCCGGATTCAATATTTCAGCCGGATCGACCGTTTCTTTTAACAACGCCATGTCGGCGCGCCTCGGGGCATGTCAGCGGTATTGACGGTCACCTGTATGGAAATGCTTCGGTCAACGCCGCCGAACCGGTGCGCGTCTTGAATGGTGAGGACGTCGGACTCAAGCCGGCAGCTTGCGGCTTTCCAGATGGCGCTCCAGGAAAGGAAGATTGTCCTGTCCCCAGTAAAGCTCGTCCTCGAAACGATATGTCGGCAGCCCGAATACGTCGCGATCACGCGCTTCGGCATAATTTGCCTTCCATGCCGCTGCGACATCTTCCGCCCGCCCCCGCGCCTCCAGTCGAGCGGCATCAAAGCCGGCGGCGTCGAGCACCGATCGGCGCACAACGGCGTCGCCAATGTCGAGCGCGTCCTCCCAAAAAGCTGCCTGAAGGGTTGCCGCCAGCGACGCCCAGTCGCCGCCGTCGATGATCTCGCCGATGACGAGAAAGCCCGCCGGCGTCGGATCGGACAGGCCAACACGGCCTTCAAGCTTGAGCGTCTTGCCGCGCAGTTCCGCCCATCGACGCAGTTCCGTGAACCAGTAGGTGCGTCGGGCCTCCGGCCGGTTTCGGGAATAGATCGCACCGTTCTCCTCGATAAGCGGTATCAGAACAGGTCGGATATCGAGCTGGAAGCGCCGTGAAAGATCGAGCAGCGGAGCAAGGCCGAGATAGGACCAAGGCGACCCGATGCCGAAATAATAATCGATCGAGGTCATTCAAGTCGCTTTCGTTGACGTGCGGCGCGCCCAATCGAAGACGTCAAGGGCGGCGTCGCGCGCTGCAAGGACAGCCGCCGGATTGCGGCTGACGGCAACCGTCGCCAGTGCGCCCTCATAAAGCAGGGCAAGATGGGCGACAGGCTGGTCATCCGTCGATCCGGCGCGGGTCAGGACCGAGGCGAAGATGTCGCGTACCGATTGCTTGTGCCGGCGGGCAATGTTCACCACACGCTCGGATTCGCCGTGCTCCGCGACAGCCAGCGCAAAGGCGCAGCCTCGGAACTCCGGGCTGTCCGCCTTCTCGTGGAGCTTTTCGAAAATCGTGCGTAGCTGTTCCCGCGGTTCCGGAACCGCGTGCAGCACGTCGTCCAGCGAGCTCAGCACGCGTTCGTGGCGGTCGCTCAGATAAGCGACGACGAGGTCTTCCTTCGAGGGGAAATGGCGGTAAAGCGTCGCCTTGGCGACGCCCGCCTTTTCGATGATACGGTCGACGCCCACCGCGCGGATTCCCTCGCTATAGAACAAGGCCCCGGCCACGGTCAGTATTTCATCGCGAATGGTGACTTTCATGAATATGGACTTCTTGATCCCTACTTCTATGGCCGAAGGCCCCGGCCATGCCCAGGGCCTCGTCGATGATGGTCACGCGGCCAGCCTGCCTTGTTGCGGGATGGCGCGCACTTCCGCAAGCGTAATGGCGCCTGGTGCCGCTCCCGCCAAGGCCAGGCGGGCCGCCGCTTCCTGAACCGACCGGTTCCAAGGCACCTTGATACCGTGAATGCGGCCCAGCTGGACGATTTCGCCATTCAGGTAATCGACCTCGTTTGGCACCCCGCGCGTAAAACTCTGCCAAGTCGATTGCTGGCCGGGCTTGATGCCGCTGTCGGGTGCGGGACCCCAGCCTTGGAGGCTGACCTTTCGCTCCGACGGCTGGGCGATTTGGTAGCCGGCGGCTGCCAGAACCTGAGCCGCCTCCTGCGAAAGCGCCTCGCCGATCGAGGCGACCTCTTCGGCGTTACCGGCAAAAATCTCCAGAACATTCTTGACGTTGTAGACCAGCTTGGCCGCCTTCCAGCGCAGGACATCGGCCCGCACTTCGACAAGATAGTTGGCCTTGGCAAGATCGGCGCCGATGGCTTTGGCGGTATCGTCGACGCCGGAGGGATATGTGCCGAGGATGAATGCGCCAACCTGCGGCGACCCGCCCGCGACGACCGTTCCCGTTTCGGTGAAGCGGGCCGGTGTCATGATGCTCGCGCCGTAGACATGCGCGAAGCGCCGGCTCGCCAGGGGCTCGGCGGCAAGGCCGTTTTGGAGCGTGACGAGCGGAAGGCGGTAGCCAGCCGTCTCGGGCGTACCGGCGACCGGCCGGCGCGCCCAGAAAGCGGTAGCGTGCTCGACGTCCTGCGACTTGACGGTGAGAACGAGAACGTCGTCGACGGTCAGCTCGGGCGGATTGTCGGTATCGAAGGCATTGAGGCGCACCTGCCGTGCTCCGGCCGGCCGCTCGTAGGTAAGCCCATGTTCGCGGATGTGGCGGATCTGGGCACCGCGCCCGACGAGAGCATAGGAGATGCCGGCGCTTTCAAACTGGGCGGCCAGGCTTGCGCCGACCGCGCCAGCGCCGATGATCACGTAACGGGTCATGGTGTCCTCCTTATTCGCCGGCCAGCGACTGCTTGAGGTTGTCATCGAAATGGGTTTCCTTCAGTGCCGCCTCGATCGTGTCGGCATAGCGGTTGTCGTAGGCGAGCGATGGATCGATCGACTTGCCGATGGCGCCGAAATCGTATGTGACCTTGGCGATGCTGCGTGCTTCGTCTATGCGGGCCTCGTCGATCGGCTGCGGCCTTACGCGAGTATAGGACCAGGTGAATTCGGCGATCTCCGGCTTCAGCTTGCGGACCTTGACCAGCGCTTCCCTGGCTTCCTTCGGATGTGTGTTGTACCAGTTCTGGTATTCGACATAGCGGCGAACGAGGTCGCGGATCGCTGCTTCCTTGGCCGGATCAGCCAGCGACTTCGAGTTAGCAATCAGGCCGCCGGGGCTGCCGGGACCAACGTCGCCGCTTTTGGCGATCACCTTGGCGCCGTTGCTAATTGCTACGCCATAGGAATCAATGCCACCGGAAACCAGATCGACCTCGCCGTGCAGAAGTGCCAGAGCCCCGGCCTCATTGTTCAACGTCACTGGGACAACGTCCTTCGGCGTCAGGCCGAGATGCTTGAGGCTCTGGAGATAGAGCAGGAAGTTCGTGGCTCCCGGCGACGATGCCCATTTCTTGCCGCGAACGGAATCCGCGGTCAGGCTCGTAATGCCCGAAGCCTTCGACGCAACGCTGACGAAACGCTCGTGGTTGACCGTGTCGCCTGTGGCGGCCACGACGATGGTTTTGTAGGGAACGGTGTCCTTGGTCCAGTCCGGGCTTGCGGCCGCCTGCGCCTGGATGGCCGTGAACTGCGCAAAGTAGCTGACGTCGACCCTCCCGGCGGCGAGCGCCGTGGCGTTCTCGACGGCATTTGGGAAGGTCGCAAACTCAAGCTTGTAGGGCGCGTCTTTCCAGATGCCGGAAGCCTCCCAGCCGGGCTCCAACTCCTGGCCGTTCTGGCCGATCACAAGCGTCAGTTGCTGCGCTTCGGCGCAGTGTTCACCAAGCCCAGCGGCAAGCGCCACCGCAGCGAGCACCGATATTCCGGCAAAGCGGAAGAGGCCGCGCATGCGTGTTTCAATCTTAAATCCTGTCATGTTCCGATCTCCTGGATGTCCGTTCTCACAATTTTTGAGTCTGCCGCCCGACCGAGACACCGAGCTCGGCAAGAAGGCGATGTTTCAGAAGGGTAATTTCCTCGGCTGCTTCCTCCTGGGCTGCGCGATTGCGCCGCAGTGCCGGGGAGAGACTGATGTCGAGCGAGAAGCGGCCGTTCTTCAGCACCAGAATCCGGTCAGCCAGAAGGATCGCTTCATCGACGTCATGAGTGACGATGAGGACGGCCGGCTTGTGCTCGCCCCACAGCCGCTCGACGAGGGCATGCATCTTGATGCGAGTCAGGGCGTCGAGCGAGGCGAAGGGCTCGTCGAGCAAGAGAAGCGTCGGCGCCCGCACCAAGGCGCGGGCGAGCGCCACGCGCTGCGCCTCGCCGCCGGAAAGATGTTTTGGCCAGGAATTAGCCTTCGCTGCGAGCCCGACCTCGGCAAGAGCCTTCTCGGCCACAGCCCTGGCGCCGCGCCCGAAGCGTGTGCCGAGCAGCACGTTGCGCCAGGCGCGGCGGAAAGGCAGGAGCCGATGCTCCTGGAAGACGACGGAGCGGTTTTTGGCAACCAGCGCTTCCCCGGCATTGGCATGGTCGAGAGCCGCGAGAATGCGCAGCAGCGTCGTCTTGCCCGAGCCGGAGGCGCCGAGCAGTGCCACGAACTCCCCCTGCCCGATGGCGAGATCGACATCGTCGAGAATGGTCTGCGTGCCGAAGCTCTTGAAAACATGCTGGAGACGGACGACCGGATCGCGCTGCTCCGCGGCAGCAGTCGCGCCAGCTGCCGGGAAGTCGTCGCTATTGGCCGTCACAGGCCAGATGTTGGTGATTGCGTTCACGAACTTACCTCCAGGGCAGCGCCAGCTTTTCGACCACGCGCATGACGACATCGATGGCGATACCGAGCACTGCGTAGATCAGGACGCAGGCGATGATCAGATCGATGCGCATCGCGCCGCTGGCGACGAAGATCAGGTAGCCGATTCCGGCCCGGCTGTTGGTCTGCTCGGCGACGATCAGCGCCAGGAGCGAGACGCCCATGGCATAGCGCACCCCGACCAGAACGCCCGGCAACGCGGCGGGCAGAAGCACCTGAAACGTGATTTCTGCCGGCGTGAGGCCGAAGGTCCGGGCGGCCTCCACCAGGCGGCCGTCGGCATTGCGGACGGCCGCATAGGTGTTGAGATAGGCCGGGAAGATGCAAGCGAGCGTGATCAGCAGGATTTTCGGCTGCTCGCCGATCCCGAACCAGACGATGAATAGCGGCACCAGCGCGATGAATGGCACGAGCCGGGCGATCTGGAAGGTTGAATCCAAGACCTCTTCGGAAAGCCGCGATAGCCCCGTCAGCAGGCCAAACCCGATGCCGATGATCAGGCCGAGAAAAAGCCCGGCCGCGGCGCGGCCGAGTGAGGCCGGCAGGGCGGCCTGCAGGTCGCCGGTCTCGATGAGTTCCGCAAAGGCATCGACGACCTCGCCGGGTGACGGCAGGGTTTGCGACGATATCCAGCCCGCTGAGCTGCTAATCAGCCAGGCCGCCAGTATGACTACCGGAACCAGGAAGCGGACGATGTTGCGCAACGCGTACCAGCGCAGCGGGGCAAGTGCCCGCTGCTGCCGGATTTCGAGCGGTTGCAGGACCACCGAGCTCATGTCGCGGCTCAGGCAGCGACGGACTGCGTGACGGCGACAGCGACCGAAAGTTGTTGGCCCAGATTGCCAACCGAGGCGCGGATCCTGTCGCCGGACTTCAGCACCAGTGATTCAGAGCCATGCACCCGGTCCGGGCTACCGGTCAGGATAACGTCGCCGGGCAGCAGACGCAGCTTACGCGACAGGCGGGCAATCAGTTCCGGCACCGCGAAGATCAGGTCACTGGTATTGCCGCGCTGCACCGGAGCGCCGTTGAAGTCGAGCTCGATGTCCAGATTGCCGAGGTCTCCGGCTTCGTCCAGCGAAACGACCTGCGGACCGATCGGCGTAAAGGCCGCCAGGGATTTGGACGGATTGAGGTAGGTGGCGCCGGGACCGCCGTCGAGCTTCGGCACCTTGACGATCGAAGCCGGGTCGAGCAGGTCCTGGGCCACTGTCGCACCGGCCAGATGGCTGAGTGCCTCACGTTCGGAGATGTGGTAGGCCTCGCGCTTGACGACGACGGCAAGTTCCGCCTCGGTCAATACCGCTTCGCTCGGCAGCGGGATTTCGTCATAGGGGCCTGTCAGCGACGTCAGAAACTTGGCGAAAACGCCGGGTTCGGTTGGGGTCTTCAGCCCGGAATGGCGGATATGGGAATGGTAGTTCAGGCCGACGCCGATGATCTGGCGCGGTGCCGAAACGGGCGAACCGATGCGCGTGCCTTGCGGTAGCGGCTCTTCCGCCGAGCGTTTGGCTGACGCCGCCCACTCGGTAAAGGCGTCCCACTGAGCATAGATTTCCTGCGGATCGGAGCCGAAGCGTCCGTCGCTGGCACGGGCGACGTCGAGAATGCCGTCGGAGAGAACGAGCTTGAGCCGTCCGGAGTCGTTCAGAATGCGGGTCATGTGTCAGTGCTCCTTTGCCTGGATTTGGATTGTCGTTGGTCGGTTTTGGGGGGCGAACCGTCTTAGGCTTTCGGCACCGACGGTCAGCAAGACCGAATCTTCCTGGGGCGAATGGATGCGCGAGCAGAGCACGTCGCGGAAATGGCGCTCGAGCGGGTTGCTGCGGGAAAGGCCCGGATTGCCGAGCGCCTTGACCGCCACTTCGACGGCTGCAATCAACGATGCCGAGATCGCGGTCTTGGCGGCGGCGACGGTTGCGAAGGCCGTCTCGTCGCCGGCATCCATCCGTTCGGCGAAATGATAAAGAAGCGACTCGGCCTGGATAATGGCGATCTCTATCCGGCCCGCTGCGCTGCGGATGTGCTCGGTGGTGGCGATCGGCCGGCCGAGATTGGTCGGCACTCGGTTATGAGCAAACAGCGCGTATGCTTGCTGGGCCGCCCTGGCGACGCCGAGATAGACTGACTGGATGAGCAGAACCGTCGATGCGGCGGCGCGCGGATCTTGCCTCGTGTCCGCGGTGATCACCTGCGGACCGACGATATGGTCGTGCGGGACGACGACCTCGTCATAGACGATGTCGTGGCTCTGGGTCGCCCTGAGCCCGAGATGATCCCAGGTCGGAACGGTGCCGATACCGGCCGATGATGCCGGCACGAGGAATTCGGCGACGCGCGGCACCGGTTCGTCCGTCACGGCCCAGGGGAGATGATAGCTGAGACCGGTCGATCCAGTGCAGAACATCTTGCGGCCTGACAGCACCCAGCCCTCGCGACTATAGCGCGCGACAGTCGCCGGCAGCCCGCCGCGCGCCGGCGCCCCAAGATTCGGCTCGGCCCTCAAGGCATTGACGAGCGTTGGCCGCTCAAAGGATTCTGCCAGCAGTTTTTTGTAAAGATGCGGCGCGACCGCGCGTGGCGAGTTGTTGGTCTGTCCGGCGTGAAACTGAAGATTCATGAGCAGGATAAGCGCCACCGACGGATCGCCGCGAGCGATCGAGGACACGAGACGCACGAGGTCCGCAACGCCAAACGCTGTACCACCGTGTTCAGGCCTGACCGACGCCGTCAGCAACCCTGCAGCATGCATGAGATCGATCGCCTCGGCCGGAAACGAGCCCTCGGCGTCATGCAGCGGCGCGTGTCCGGCTATCGTCTCGACGATCGCATCCAGGCGATCGAGATCGATCGGGTGCACGTCGGACGTAGCCCAAGTGGAAAGCTTCGCGGTTGTCATAAATCTCAGCCAGTTGAAGGACGTAACGCGAGGAAGCGGATACCTATTCGGCGGCCTCGCTCGGCCGGATCAGGCCGCGCTGCGCCAGGCCTTCCCTGACTAGCGGCAGCACGTAACGACCATAGTCGATGACGTCGTAGAGGTTCTCGTAGCCGCGGATCGAAACCAGCTCCGCGCCGAGATCGACGTAGTCGAGGATAGCTCCGGCAACAGTTTCCGGGCTTCCGACGAGCGCGGTGGAAGCCCCCCGCGCGTTGGTGGCGACCGCGGGGGCGAACCAGAGTGCCTTGTCATGGACCTCCGACTTGGAGGCGAGATCAAGCAGCCGCTGCGAGCCTACGTTCTGCGGCTGCGGCTTGCCAGGACCGCCATGCTGCTTGTTGAGCCGCTCCAGGATGCGGTGCGCCTTGGCCCAGGCCAATTCATCCGTCTCGGCGATGATCGGTCGGAAGGTCACCCATATACGCGGCCTGTCAGTGCGCCCTGCATCGCGAGCAGCGGCATAGATCTTGTCGATCTGCTCGCGGGTCGCGGCGAGCGGTTCGCCCCACAGTCCGAAGATGTCGCCTTCCTTGCCGCCGATCCGATACGCGTCCGCCGATGAACCGCCGACCGACACCGGGATGGTCGGTTGGATCGGCCGCACATTGCTGCGGAAGCCCTTGAATTGGTAATGTTGGCCATCGAAATCGAAAGGTTCGGTCTGCGACCAGATGCGCTTCAGGATGGCGATATATTCCTCCAGCCGCGCGTAACGCTCGGCTTTTGGAAGAAAATCGCCCTCCTTCGCCTGCTCGTCGTCACTACCGCCGGCAATGAAATGGACGAGGACACGGCCGTTCGAGAGTTGATCCAGCGTCGCCAGGGCCTTTGCCGCCACGGTCGGATAGACGGTGTTGGGCCGCAGCGCGACGATTATCTTTAGCCGTGTCGTGTGGGCCGCGATCGTCGCTGCGAGTGTCCAGTTGTCGAAAGACGACGAGTCGTAGGGTACCAGCGTGTAGTTGAACCCGGCATCCTCTACCGCCTTGGCATAGCGGGCAAGAAACTGCGGATCGACGGGCGCGCCCGGCAGCGGACTGATGTCCGTCGAGGCATTGGGGTAAACCATGCTGATGAATTCCACGGCCATGTCGTTGCCCCATCCACTTCGTCGCTGTTCCTGAGCCGAGAGAGTAGCCTGCCATACGAGAAATAGAGAATGACCTGTCTTTCTATTTTCTACTAAGTTTATAGATTAAATTTCCTCTCCCGGATTGCGCCTTGGCGGTGCGCTCCAACCAGCGCTTTATTAAGTGACGAACTACGTGGGCTTGATGGCGCCGCATGTCCGCGTCGTCGGCATCCAGGCGGAATGTTCGCCGGTGCTGCTGCACGCTCTCGAAGCCGGGAACAATGTGGCGCGAGACAAGGCGACGACCTCGGTGGCGATCAGGGCCTTCCGAGCATAGGCTGCGGCCGAAGTCAGAACCCGCCTAATTGCACCTCGTTGCCGCCGATTACCGCACGTATCGCTGAAAGGTCTTTCGAAACCGGGGAGCTCGAACTACGAATGGTAGGTGCCATCGACAAGACGGAGAATATTGACGCACAGGCCCAAAATCATTTTCTTTGAAAGCTTTAGACTTATCCGATACCCCTCAATTCAATCTCGAGGGATTGAGCGTAGCGTATTGATATACAATAGTTTTGCGGACCCGGAAGATGTGGCAAAAGCGTTGATTTCATTGGCTTTTCCGTAGGCCCAAATCAGAAATCTTCCCGTATCGTTCCATACAGTCCCGCGACCAAGAAGCTAGGTTGCGGAAGGCGCAACCACCGATACCGACAATCGCTGATTGTGGCCATCTGAATGGAGAATTCGTCTCGAAGCAAAACAGAACTATGATCCTGGTGCACAACGAGCCGCTGCAGACCGCCTCGTCGCGATGGCCGATAATGATCAGTTCCCCGGAGCTTTGGAGGCCGATGCCCAGAACTATGGGCTAATGAAAGTAAATCCCGCCGCAGACGTTCAACGCCTGTCCGGTGACGAAGGCCGACTGGTCGGAGGCGAAGAAACAGACCGGCCCGACAATGTCCTCGGGATAGCCGAGGCGCTTCAGCGCCGCGACTTCTTCCCAGTGCCGGATGGCCTCGTCACTGCCGAGATTGTTCTTGCCCATCTCGGTCAGGATGATGCCCGGGCAGATGGCATTGACGGTGACGCCGTCCATGCCGACTTCCTGCGCCAGCACGCGGGTCAGCGTGATGACGGTCGCCTTGGTCGCGGCATAGTGGCCCTGCGTCGGCACGCCCTGGCGTCCGGCGATCGAGGCGATGTTGACGACGCGGCCGGATTTACGCTCCCGCATATGCGGCAGCACCGCCTGGCACATCAAAAGCACGCCCTTGGCGTTGACGTCGAAATGGGCATCCCAGGACGCTTCATCGAGATCCTGGAGCAGACTCGGCTTGAGGATGCCGGCATTGTTGACCAGCACGTCGATGCGGCCGGCATCCTTCAGCAGCGTTGCGGCGGTAGCGTCCACATCCTTCTTGCTGCTGACGTCCATCGTGTAGACATAGGCCTTGCGGCCGATGGCTTCGATCTCGGCGCGCGTCACGTCGAGCTCCCTGGCCTGCCCCGGCAGATCGGTCACCGCGACATCGTAGCCGAACCTGGCCAGGCCGACGGCGATGGAGCGGCCGATGCCGCGGCTGGCGCCCGTGACCAGTGCAACCGTGCCGACTTTGGAATTGCTCATAAGATGTCCTTTCAAATGCTGCTCAAGCCGCGGCGTAGGAACGCTTGGGCGTCTTGATCGGAAGTGAATTCATGGCCGCAAGCGTGTCGTCGAAGGAGACCAGCTTGCCGTCAGAGCCGAGGCCCATCGCCACCTTGGCCGCGACCGCCGACGCAAAGCGCGCTGACTGGTGGAGATCCCATCCCTTGACGATGCCGACGATGATGCCGGCGGTGAAACTGTCGCCACAGCCGGTGGTGTCGACGACCCCAATGTCGAAGGCTGGCAAGTGGAACGGCTTGCCATGCTCAGGCGCGACATAGACGCCTTCGCCGCCGAGCGTGAGCAGGCAGTTCTTGACGCCCTTCGACATGAAGTAGGCGGCGACCCTAGCGGGATCCTGCTCATGCGCCATCTCGCTGGCCTCGTCGATGCTCGGCACGAAATAGTCGATGTAAGGCAGGCACGGCTCGACGAAGGCGATGGTTTCCGGTGTGGCCTGGATAAGATCGAAAGTGGTGATACGGCCGAGCTCCTTGGCGCGCTTCAGCAGCCGCACCGTTGGCTCGCCGTCGAAGCTCTTGAGCAGGCCGGTGCCGCCGACATGGACAACGGTCGCGTCGAGCGCGGCGTCAAGATCCTCGTCGGCGACGCGGAACACCGTCGCGGTGCCGGGAACATGCAACGCCGGCCGCTCGCCATTGGGGCGAACCGGCAGGATGGTCGACGAGGTCTGGACGCTGCCGTCGCGGCGGACCAGGCCGCAGTCGAGGCCGTATTTCTTGAGCTTGGCGACGAACCAGTCGCCCATGTCGTCAGTGCCTAGCGTGGTCACGGCCTGTGTCTTCAAGCCAAGGATGGCGCAGTCCATTCCGGTCGCGCCGGCGGTGCCGGCAACGGTCATGCGGATTTCCTCGATGTAGTCGGCCCTGCCGCCTTCGGGAATGCGCGAGACCGGACGGCCGAGAATGTCAAGCACGTAGAAGCCGACCGAACTGACATCAAACCTGGGCATGGGACAATTCCTTTGACGAAGCGGCAGTGAGATTAGTGGCGGGTTCGGCGCAGGCCGAAGCTGACAGCAAGGACCAGGAAGACGAGCACGCCGATGCCGACCTGCTGCCAGTAGAAATTCCAGCCGATGAGCAGCAGCCCGTTCTTGACCACCGCCAGCAGCAGCACGCCGAGCAGTGTGCCGACCACCGTTGGCCGGCGTTCGGCGCTGAGCGTGGTGCCGATGAAGGTGGCGCCGATGGCATCGAGCAGGAAGGCGTTGCCCGACAGCGGCACATAGGATTTGACCGTCGCCGAGAGCAGGATGCCGGTGATGCCGCAAAGCAGCGCGCAGCCGATATAGACCAGCGACTGCTGGCGCGGCACTCGCAGACCCGAATACCAGGCGACGCCCGGCTGTGCGCCCATGGCCTGCACAGCGCGGCCGAAGACCGAGCGGTGCAGCAGCAGGTAGACGACGACGATGCAGGCGATCAGCACCAGCACCGGCGTCGGCACGCCGAGCAGCGTGGTCCTGGCGATGGCGTTGAACTGGTCGCCGGCATAGCCTGTGATGAGATAGATCGGCTGGCCGCCGCTGGTCGCCAATTGCTGCGTGCTCTGTCCGATGAACAGCACGCCGAGCGTCGCCAGGAACGGGCTGATCTTCAGCCTGGTGATCAGGATGGCGTTGAGCACGCCGACGGCGACCGCCGCCAGCAGCCCGACCGTGACGCCGAAGACGCCGCCATAGCCGGCGGCGAGCAGCATGACGAACACCATCGAGGCCATGTCGACGGAAACGCCGACCGACAGGTCGATGCCACCCGACGAGATGACGATGGTGAGCCCGAGCGCGACGATGGCCAGCATCACCACATTGTTGACCAGCACGTTGTAGAGGTTGGCGCCGGTCAGGAAGGTCGGGCTGGCGATGGCGAAGAACAGGCAGATGGCGAGGAAGGTGATGACCACGCTGTAGCTGGCGAGGAAGCCGCCGATCTTCTGCGCGCCGGTTGCCTCAGTGTTGGGAGCGATGCTCATCGGGATGCCTCCGGTCCGCGGGCAAAGGATGTGACGGCGACGACCAGCAGGATCAGCGCACCCTGCACGCCATTGACCCAGTAGCTGGAGACGTTGAGCAGTTGGAAACCGTTGGCGAGGAAGCCGATGAACAGCACGCTGAGCAGCGTGCCGCCGATCGTCGGCACCAGGCGCCGCGAGAAGACGGTGCCGAGAAGGGCAGCGGCCAGCACCGACAGCAGCATTTCGCCGGAGCCTGGCGTGCTGGCGCTCAGCCGCGAGACGGCCAGCACGCTGGCGGTGGCGGCGCAAAATCCTGAGAACATGTAGGTGAAGGCGACATAGAGCGGCACGCTGATGCCGGCGGCGCGCGCCGCTTCCGGATGGCCGCCGACGGCATAGAGCCTAAGCCCGAAACCCGTCTTGTGGATGAAGACCAGCATGACGGCGGAGAACAGGATCAGGCACCAGGCGAGCGCCGAGATGCCGAGGAAGCTGCCCGACACCAGGAAGGCCAGCAGAGGCGAAGCGGCGCCCACCACCGTGTTCTGCGTCAGCGTCAGTTCGGCGCCGGCGGCGATGTTCATCACCGCCAGCGATGCCAGCAGCGGCAGGATGCCGAGACCGACGACGGCGATGGCGTTCAGCGCCCCCACCGCGATGCCGACGACGATGGCGGCCAGGATCGCCACCACATCGGGATAGCCCGCCTGCAGGGCTGTTGCGAACACCGCCGCGCAAAGGCCCATATTGGCGGCGATCGACAGGTCGATACCGCCCTCGGTGACATTGGAGCCGCCACCGATGATGACCACCGCCATGCCGAAGGCGAGCACGCCGAGGATCGCCGATTGCTCGACGACGTTGATCAGGTTGAAGGAGGACAGGAAGCCGGGCGCGAACAGCGCGAAATAGGCCAGGATCGCGGCGAAGGTGGCGATGGCGCCAAGCCGCACCGCGACCGCGCCAATGCGCTTGCCGGTGTTTTGCAGCTGCGGCTTTTCGTTGTGCACGACGCCAGAGGACGCGCCAGCGGCTTTCACGGCGGGTTTCATCGTTGTTGCGGTCATCATCAAGCCTCCGCTTTCGCAGTGCGCGCGCCCGACGAGGCGGCAAGCAGCCGGTCGCCGTCGAGGTCGGCGCCGGAGAATTCGCCTGACAGCCGCCCGCGATAGACGACCAGCACGCGGTCGCAGACGCCGACCAGTTCAAGCAGGTCGGACGACAGGAGAAGGATGGCGGCGCCCTCGCCGGCCAGCCGGTTCAACAGATTGTAGATCTCGACCTTGGCGCCGACATCGACAGCTACGGTTGGCTCATCAAGGATGTAGACGCGTGACTGGCAACTCAGCCATTTGGCGATCGCAACCTTCTGCTGGTTGCCGCCGGAGAGCTGGCGCACCAGCGTATCTCGGCCGGGCGTCTTGATCGACAGTTCGCGGATCAGCCCGTCGATCGCCTTGTTCTCCACCCCTCGCTTGACGAAGCCGCTGCCGCTGTAGCGGCCAAGGCTGGCAAGGCTGATGTTCTCGCGCACCGACAGGTCGATGGCCACGCCATGGGCGCGACGGTCCTCCGGCAGCATGGCGATGCCGCCCTGGACGGCATGCACCGGCGACGACAGCGAGAGTGTCTTGCCCTCGACCTTGATCGCGCCACGCTCGGCGCGATCCAGCCCGAACAGACATTGCACGACCTCCTTGGCGCCCGAGCCGAGCAGGCCGGTCAGGCCGACGATCTCGCCGCGGCGCACCGAGAACGAGATGTCCTCGAAACTGCCGGCCATGCCGAGATGCGAGACCTCCAGCATCGGCGCGCCGATCTCGACCGTGCGCTTGGGAAACATCTCGCCGACATCGCGCGCGATCATCATGGCAATGATCTCGTCGATCGGGGTCCGCGCCGGATCGACGGTACCGACATCGGTGCCGTTGCGCATCACCGTGACGCGGTCGCAGAGCTGCTCGATCTCCTGCATGTAGTGGGAGATGAAGATAACGGCGATACCGTCGTCGCGCAGCCGGCGCAGCACCGCAAACAGGCTGTCCACCTCGCGCTTGACCAGTGCCGCGGTCGGCTCGTCGAGCACCAGCACGGAGGCCTTCTGCGCCAGCGCGCGGGTGATCTGGACGATCTTCTGCTGTGCCGTCGTCAGGTCCTGGATCAGGATGCCAGCCGGGAGTTCGAGATCGAAATAGCGCTTGAGCAGTTCGGCGGCGCGCCGATTCATCGAACGGCGGCTGACGAAGGGGCCGAAGCCGAGTTCGTGACGCAGGAACACCGCTTCGCCAACCGTCGCGGTCGGCACCAGCAGGCGGTCCTGGTGGATGAAGTGAACGCCGAGCCGCTCGACCGAAAAAGGCGTGAGATTGCCGACGGTCTCGCCATTGATGGCGATGGTGCCGCTGTCGGGCTTGAGGATTCCGGCCAGCACCTTGATGATCGTCGACTTGCCGGCGCCGTTCTGGCCAACAAGACCATGGATGGTGCCACGCGCCACCTGAAGGTCGGCGTCGTGAAGCGCCTGGACAGGACCGAAGCGTTTGGAGATGCCGGTCATCGAGATGGCGATTTCAGTTGCTGCGGCGGTCATGCCTGCTCCTTGCGCGGAGGAATTGGCAGCCGCGCCGTCGAAACGGCGCGGCCGGAACCAGTCAATGCTTACCGACTGGATGGGAGCCTTGGGAGGCCTTATTTCACGCCGGCCTTTTCGGCCGCCTCGAGGAACGGCTTGCCGGTGACGGCGGCGTTCTCCTTGTTGATCAGCACGGCGGGCACGAAGGTGAACGGCGCCACCTTCTGACCGGCTAGGAATTTTGCGACGTTCTGCACCGAGGTCTTGCCGATCTCATAGGGCTGCTGGGCTGCGACGGCGGCGGCCGGCGACTTCTCGTCCATCACCATCTTGATGACTTCCGGGCTGCCGTCGATGCCGTAGGTCTTCAGCTCCGGCCGGCCGGCGGCTTCTGCGGCCTGGGTGGCGCCGATCTGCGGCACGTCCCAGCAGGCCCAGACCGCATTCAGCGAGCCCTTCTCCGGGGACTTGGTCAGCATGTCGGTGACGTTGGAATAGGCCGCCTGGACGGTGTTGGGGATGACGTCGCGCAGTTCCGGCTCGATGATCTTGACGTCCGGGAACGAAGTCAGCACATATTTCATCTGGTCGTAGCGGATCTTGCACACCGGCACGCTGTAGAAGCCGTTGAAGACCAGCACATTCCCCTTGCCGCCCATATCGGCGACCATCTGCAGCGCGATCTCGGCGCCGATGTTGTAGTTGTTCGAGGTCGTGTTGTTGATGGCGTAAGGCGTCGCCGTGTCGACGGTGAACAGCGGAATGTTGGCTTCGCGGATCTTGGCCAGCCACGGGTTCAGCACTTCGAGGTTGCCGAGCTGCTCGATGATGGCGTCGGGCTTCTGCGCGATCAGCGTCTGCAACTGGGCGATCTGCTGCTGGTCCTTGCGGCCGGCATCGAGCGCGATCACTTCACCGCCGAGGCGCTTGACCTCGTCCTGGATGCCGCGGAACGCCATCAGGTCCCAATAGTGATCGGTGCCGATCGCCGAGACGCCGATGGTCTTGCCTTTCAGGGAAAGCTCATCCGCCTGCGCACCAGAGGCGGCAACAACGCCGCTGGTGATGGCAAGCGCGAGAGCAACCGCCTTTACAATGCTCTTTCCGGAAATGTTGGACATGATGTCGAATTCCTCCCTAGCCAAAGAAACTCCAGAGCCGTCTCTGAAGCGTTGCACCGGACGCATCGCCCGGAATTGGTAGCCGCCTCCTCAGGCGGCATCGGCGGCATCGCGGTGGCCATAGCTGGCCATCCTGCCGATGACATTCTCGATCTCTTCATCCGAAAGCAGTGGCGGCTCGCCGACCTGCAGGCAGCCATGATATTGCCGTGCCAGCGTTTCGACCTCGACCGCCAGCCACATGGCGTTGTCGAGCGAGGTACCGACGGCGATCATGCCGTGATGTTCCAGGAGGCACGCCTTGCGGCCCTCAAGTGCCTTGACCGCATTGACCGACAGCTCGGCCGTGCCGAAGGTTGCGTAAGGGGCGCAGCGTATGTCGCTGCCGCCGGCGACGGCGATCATGTAGTGGATCGCCGGGATCTTCCTGCCCATGATGGCGATCGTCGTGCAGTAGGTGGGGTGGGCGTGGACGATCGCATTGACCTCCGGCCGCGCCTTGAGGATGTCGAGGTGAAAGCGCCATTCGCTCGAGGCGTCAAGCCTGCCTTCGGCGTCGCCGGCCCAGTTCATGAACACGATGTCCTGCGGCTTCAGCGTCGCATAGGGCGTGCTCGTCGGCGTGATCAGCATGCCCTCGCCGTGGCGCACGCTGATGTTGCCTGACGTACCCTGGTTGATGCCGACCCTGTTCATCTCGATGCAGGCATCGATGATCGACTGGCGTATTTGCGTGTCTGAGGCGGACATGTCTTTTCCCATTGCTTGTCGACCCGTCACCAGGCCGTATAACCGCCGTCGATCGACAAGATCGCCCCGGTGACGTAACTCGATGCGGGCGACGCCAGGAACAGGATCGCCGAGGCGATCTCTTGCGGCTCGCCGCAGCGCGCCATCGGCGTCATGTCCATCCACACGTTGAACAGTTCGGGGCGGTCGCGCATTTTCAGCGTCATGTCGGTCGCGACATAGCCGGGGGCGAGCGCGTTGACGCGCACGCCCATCGGCGCCCATTCCACCGCGAGCGCCTTGGTCAGCATGTGGACCGCGCCCTTGCTGACCATGTAGGACGCCGCCGTCTGCGGACGGTTGACGATCAGGCCCGACATCGAGCCGAGATTGACGATGCTGCCCTTGCCTTTGGCCACCATGTGCCGGCCGAAAGCGCGCGATGCCCAGTAGACGCCGTTGACATTGACGTCCATGACCAGCCGCCATTCCTCGTCGGGCGTGTCGAGCGCCGAGTTGAGGCGGGCAATGCCGGCGCTGTTGACGAGGATATCGATCTTGCCGAATTCAGCCGCCAGATCGGCGGCGGCTGCCTCCACTGCGCTCGGGTCGGTCACGTCGAGTTGCCGGATGGAGACTCTGGTGACGCCGGCATCAGCGAGTGCCGACACAGCGGCGTCTAGTGCGCTCCGGTCGAGGTCGATCAGCACGACATGCGCGCCGCAACTGCCGAGCGCCTTCGCGGCCTCGAAGCCGATGCCGCGCGCGCCGCCGGTGACAATGGCGATCTCGCCATCGAGATCGAGTTGACGCCTGTAGTCCATTGCAATTCCTCCGCGGACACGGCTTCGCCGAGCGCAGAGCAACAGCTTTGCGCCTGCCGCCAATCGCGCTGGCGGCTTTTGACAAGACCCACGTCCGAAATACTCCTCCCGCCACCCCGAAGGACGGCGGCATGAGCAGACCCTAAAGTCCTCGACCACTCATGTCAATCTGGTTATTACCAGAAATAATATTTCCGGAATCTGGCCTGACCGGCAATGTCTTGCCTTGGCAAATCCTAGGCGTTCGTGGCGCTGCTCTGCTCGATCGACATGTGGATGCGTGCCACAGAGGAATTGTAGAGCGCCTGGTAATATTCGAGCGCCGCGCCATCGGCATCGTAGGCGATCGATTCGATCGAGATCAGCGGCGTCGCCGGCGACACGCCCATGCGCTCTGCCTCTTCCTTGGTCGGCAGCGCCGCGGTGAACCAGCGCTCGGCGCGCAGCACGGTCAGGCCATAGCGTTCGCGGATCGTCTGGAAGACCGACTGGTTCTCGATGTCCACGGTCTCCAGCCCCGGCACCTTGTGGCCGGGCAGGCTGATATGGGTAAGCGTGATTGGCGAGCCGTCGGTCATGTAGACGCGTCCGATGCGCACGACACTGCCGGTTTCCGGGATGCCGAAGACGCTGCTTTCCTTTTCGTTGGGCGGGCAACGGTAGAATTCGAAGGTGCGGGTCGAGACGACGTGGCCCTTCGCGGTCAAGTCGCCGAACACGCTGAGGTTCGAGGTCATGAAGTCGACATGCTCCCGTGGTGCCGCGACGAACATGCCCTTGCGCGGCATCTTGATGACCCTTCCGCCATTGGACAGCGAGCCGATGGCGGCGCGCACCACGGGCCGCGAGACGCCGAAGAAGTCACACAGCGCCTGTTCGGACGGAATGCGCGAATTGGCGGCCAGCACGCCGGTGTTGATCGCCTCCTCGATCTGGTTGCGCAATTGCACCCACAGCGGCGCGGCATCGTTGCGGTTGAGCTGGATCTTCTCGCCGATGGCGCGAAAGGTTTCCGCGGCCTCCGCGTCTTCCTGGTCGTAGCGCGGTCTTCCCCGGGTCTTCAGCATTCCCCACCTTGAATTCTCAGGCCTCGGTCGGCGAACCGGGCACCAGCATCATCACCGTGCCTGATACACTCAATCTTTGCGCGAGAAATCAAGTCCGGCCGTGCGAGCCGGCAAGGTTGACGAAATCACCGCCTGCCGCCAGCCATCTTCGCCGCGACGGGCAACCCGCGCAGGACGAGCATCGCGGCGGCACCGACGAGCGGCCCAGGCACCAGCATCAGGAACGCCCAGCGCCAGCCGCCAAGAAGGGTCGCGACATGCGGCACCAACCAGATCGCAAGCACGGTGAGCGCAAAACCGAGGCCAAGCTGGACCGACAGCGCCGTGCCGACAAAACGCCGGTCGCCAAGCTCGGTCACCGCCGCCGAGAACTGCGCGGAATCACCTATGACCGAAATGCCCCAGATGAGCGCGATCAGTGCGAACAACCAGAGCGGTCCGTCGAAGACGAAGCCGATCGTCAGCGCGCAGAAGCCAGAGACGATCATCATTGCGGCCGTGGTCAAGCTGCGCCCGAAGCGGTCGGACAGCACGCCGCCGACCAGGCAGCCGCCGACGCCGGCGGCAATCGCGCAGAACGTCAGCAGCGACGCCAGGAAAGGGGAGGCCTGTTGCTGTGTCTCGAGGGCCGCGCGGGTATAGGCCAGCAGCCAGGCCCACATGGCATAGAGTTCCCACATGTGGCCGAGATAGCCGATGTTGATCAGCACCAGCGGCCTGTCACGGAAGATCGCGCCGATCTGGCGCGGATCGAACACCGCCTTGCCGAACGGATGCGGGCCTTCGCTGGCAAAGAACCAGAAGAGCGTGGATCCAATGAGGGTCGCGATGCTTGCGGCCAGCACGACCGATTGCCAGTCGAGCGTACCGGCGAGTGCCCGGAACAGATGCGGCAGCGAAGAGCCCAGCGTCAGCGCACCTATAACGGCGCCGAGCGCCACTCCCCTGCCCCTTATGAACCAGGTCGAGACCAGCTTCAGCGCCGGCGGATAAACGCCGGCCAGCGCTACGCCGGTGAGGATGCGCGCGGCGACGAGGCCGACCGGCCCGGGCTGCAACAGCAGGCAGGCGTTGGCGGCGGCGGCAAGCAGGGCGGAGACCGCCATCAGCCGGTTCAGCCTGACCACGTCAGGCAGGTTGACGAGGCTTGAGACAAGCGCGCCGACAACGAAGCCGATCTGCACGCCATTGGTCAGCCAGGCCTCGATCGTGCCCGACAGATGCCATGCCGCCTTCAGTTCGGGCGTGATCGCAGTTGCCGAGAACCAGGTGGTCAGCGACAGGACGACGGCAAGACAGAGCAGGCCAAGGACGCTCCAACGATGCGCATCTTCGGCAAGCTTTGCCGGCAAAGCCGCATTGGAATCCCGCCAGAGCGTCATTGCCAAAACTCAGGCCTTGGCCAGCGGCACGGTGAACACCGTCGCGGTGCCGGTCAGGCAGACATCGCCGGCCTCGTTGCGCACGGAGGTCTCGATCTTGCAGATCGGCTTGTCGGGCCGCACCTCCTTGATCTCGACGCGGCCCGTGATCATCTCATCGACGCCCACCGCCTTGACGAATTTCCAGCCGACTTCGAGAAACACGGTTCCGGGGCCGGGAAGATCCTCGGCCACCAGCGCATTGAGGATGCCGGAGGTGACGCCGCCCTGGACGATCAGCTTGCCGAACACGGAAGCCTCGGCCAGCGCCTTGTCATAGTGCAGCGGATTGCGATCACCGGTCATTTCGGTGAAGGCCTCGATGTCCTCGAGGCGCGTGCGCCGCGAACGCTCGGCGAAAGCGCCGACTTGCGGCCGTCCCTTGACAACACCGATCCAGCCATCCTTCGTCTCTGTGCTCATGAGCGTATGTCCTGTCCTGCTGAGATGTTTTGGTTTGTGTACTTGGCCGACGGCCTGAACGCCGGCAGCGTGCGGCCGCCAATGCGCGTCGGCGCGAGCACAAGCAGTTGCCCAACCGCACATGCGGCCTCTTCGGCGACGATGAAACTCAACATGGTCGGCCCTTCCTCGAGCTCGACCAGGCCGACGACATAGGGCGCAGCGGGCAGCCAGCCGGGATGGCCGGGCTTGTGCACGACCGAGAAGGATTTGAGCCGGCCACGGCCCGACACCTCGCGCCACATCAGTCGGTTGCTCCAGCAGTGCGGGCAGATCGACCGGGGATAGAACACCGCCTTGCCGCAGGCCTCGCAGGACTGGATGACCAGCCGCCCCTCGGACGCCGCCTGCCAGAATGGCGCGGTCAGCATGGTGATCGTCGGCCCCGGCGTCTTCAGGAGATCGAGATCGACGCTCATTGATCGGCTCCCAGGACAAGTGCCGTCGCCTCGCTCATCGTCGCGCCATTGCCCGTGACCAGCGCCAGTTTCGCGTTGGCGATCTGCCGTCCGGTTGCCTGCCCGCGCAATTGTCGCACGGCTTCGACGACATGGGTCATGCCGCCGGCGAGATCAGGTTGGCCGAAGCCGAGCTGGCCTCCATGCGTATTCAGCGGCGCATCGCCGGACGGTCCGAGGTCATGATCAGCGATCCAGCGGCCGAACTGTCCCGGCGCGCAGAGTTCGGCATCCTCGATCGTCGTCGCCACCATGATCGTGTAGCAATCATAGAGCGACAAAAGGCTCATCTCGGCGGCATTTGTGCCGGACTGCGCGAAGGCGCGCGCCATGGCCGGTTTGAGCGGACCGGAGGTCAGGTTCGGCGCCTGCGAGACGGCGCGGTGCGTCACCTTCTCGCCGGCGCCGAGCAGATGCACGGCGGGCTTTGCCAGTTGGCGGGCGCGCTTGGCCGAGACGACGACGAGCGCCTCGCCGCCGGCAACCGGCATGACGATCTCAAGCAGGTGCAAAGGCGAGGCGACGATGGGAGACGCCAGCACGTCGCTGACATCGGCCGGCTTGCCATAGAAGATCGCGTCGGGATTGAGCTGCGCGTTGGCGCGGGCCCAGGCGGCGATCGCGGCGAAATCGTGCGGCGTCGAGCCGTGTTCGGCCATATGGGCATGCATCAGCAGTGCGTAGGAAATGTTCGCGCCGGACGCGCCGAACGGCACATCGAATTCACGGATCGGGTTGCGGTTGGGAGAGCGCGCCGGCTCCGCCTCGCGGGTGTTGGCCAAAACGCACAGCACCGCCTCGCACATGCCGGCCTCGATCGCCGCCGCCGCGCGCCAGACCATGCCGGCGCTTGAGGCGCCGCCGAGATCGACGACATCGGCCATGTTGGGCCTGAGGCCGAGATATTCGGCGACCGTCGCGGGAACGTGCTGCGGCGTCTCGCCGACCTGCGGCCCGACCAGCAGGCCATCGATATGGGCGGGCTCCAGCCCAGCATCGAGAACGGCCAGACGCGAGACCTCGGCGATCATTTCCAGCGTCGTGCGCCCTTCGGTGCGGCGCGTCGGCTTGAGCTCGCCAATGCCGGCAATGGCGCCGCGTGATCGTGCCACGCTCATGCCGCATGGCTCCGGTCGAGATGGCGATATTCGTCGAGCGCTTCGGGGTTGGCGAGCGACCCCAGGTTCTTCACCACCTTGCCCTCGACAACCGTGCGGGCAGCACCCTCCACCCGCTTGCCGTTCAGCGTGTAGGGAATCTCGGAGACGGCGTGGATGCGGTGCGGCACATGACGCGGCGAAACCTGTTCGCGAATGTGTTTGCGGATGCGCAGGGCAAGCTCCGCCGTCAGCGCGCGGCCCTCCCTCAGCTTCAGGCAGAGCAGGATTTCCTCGTCGCCGGTGATCGGCGCGCCGAACACCAGACAGTCCTCGATCTCCGGAAATCTTTCGCAGGCCGCGTAGATTTCGGCGGTGCCGATCCTGACGCCGCCGGGCTTCAGTGTGGTGTCGGAACGGCCATGCACGATGGCCGAACCATGCACGGTCATTTCAGCGATATCACCATGGGTCCAGATCTCGCGCCGCGCGGCGAAATAGGTCGCGTGATAGCGCTCGGTGCCGCCCTCGCCCCAGAAGGTCAGCGGCATCGACGGGAACGGCTCGGTGCAGACCAGATCGCCTTGCACGGCAATGACAGGCGCATTGCGTTCGTCCATCACCGCCACCGCCAGCCCGAGGCCCTTGACGGTCAGATGGCCGCGGCGCACCGGGTGCAGCGGTGATCCCAGCAGGAAGCAGCCGATGATCTCGGTGCCGCCCGAGATCGAAGCGAAGATCATGTCCGATTTGACGTTCTGGTAGACCCAGTCGAACTGGCTGGGCGAGACCGGAGCGCCCGCAGACAGCAACGACCGCAGCGCCGACAGATCGTACCTTTTGCCCGGCGCATAATTCTCGTCGGCGAGTGTCGCCAGATATTTCGGGCTGATGCCGAAATGCGTGACGCCGGCCTTTTCGGCGACGCGCCACAGCGGGCTCGGGTCGAGCCCCTCTGAAGTCTTCAGGATCGGCGCGCCGTCATAGAGAACGACGGCCGCGTTGCAGGCGAGACCGGAGAGCAGCCAGTGATACATCATCCAGGCGGTGTTGGTGTACCAGCTCATGATGTCGCCCGGCCGGACATCGCCATGCAGCAGATGCTCCTTGACGTGCTGCATGAGCACGCCGCCGGCCGAATGCACGATGGCTTTCGGCGTGCCGGTCGTGCCTGAGGTGTAGAGGACATAGGCCGGATGGGCGAAAGGCACCCGCTCGAATTCAAGCTCGCCCGGTTTGCCGAACGCCTCGAAACTCATGCCGGTGACGCCGGCCGGCGCCGGTATCGCTGCCTGATCGCCGCAAATCACCAGCATCGTCAACTCCGGCATTCCCGCCGCGATCTCGGTGAGCCTGCCAGCGATGTCGTGTTCCTTGCCGCCATACCGGTAGCGCGGCGTGGCGAACAGCACTTTCGGCCCGATCTGGCCAAGCCGGTCGAGAATGGCCGCTACGCCGAAATCCGGAGAACAGGACGACCACACCGCGCCGATCGACAAAGTGGCGAGCAGCGCGGCAAGCGCCTCGATGCGGTTCGGCAGGATGCCGCCGACCCTGTCGCCGCGCACCACGCCGGCCGCTTTCAGGCCATGCGCCGTGCGAGCGACCATGGCGCGCAGCTCGGCGCGGCTGAAATGTTGGAAATGGCCGGTCTCGTCGGCCTCGACGACGGCGAGCGTCGCGTCATCGCCGCGCAACAGGTTTTCGGCAAGGTTGAGACTGGCTTGCGGAAAGAAGGCACTGCCGGTCATCGGCGCCGACGGATCGACCTGGAACGCCTCCTCGCCTGGCTCGCCGATGATGCCCGCAAAATCCCAGACGGCGCGCCAGAAGGCGCCTTTTTCACCGATCGACCAGCGATGCAGCGTTTCGTAGTCATGCGGATCGAAGCCGTTTGCGGCGGCAAAACGCGCAAGGCCGGAGGTTTTGAACGCGGCCGCCGCCGGCGTCCAAAGCACGCTGGATGTCATCAAGTCCTCCCGGAAATTCGTTTGGCGTTTCGCTCTTGGCGATACGCCCGACAGCAGCTAGAATATTGGTTATAACCAGAATGTCAAGAACGCCGAGGCGGCCATTTGTCCGCCTTGCCTAGGAGCGGAAAAGCGTATGCAGGATGTGTTCATCGTCGCCGCCAGGCGCACGCCGATCGGCAAGCTAAACGGAGCGTTTGCCGGCGTCCCTGCCGCCGAACTCGGCGCGACCGTCATTCGCGCACTTCTCGAGGAGGCACAGGTGGAAGGCGACGCGGTCTCCGAAATCATCATGGGCCAGGTCCTGACCGGTGGTGCCGGACAGAACCCCGCAAGACAAGCGGCGCTGAAGGCCGGCGTTCCCGTTAGCGTGCCCGCAATGACCGTCAACAAGGTCTGCGGCGCCGGCCAGAAATCGATCCATCTCGCCGCCCAGGCGATCCGCTGCGGCGACGCCGACATCGTCATTGCCGGCGGCCAGGACTCGATGACCGAGGCGCCGCACCTGCTCTACGGCGCACGGCGCGGCATCAGGATGGGCGACCAGGAGATCAAGGACTCGATGATCGTCGACGGCCTGTGGGACGCACCCAACCAGGTTCACATGGGCGTGACCGCCGAGGGCCTGGCACGGCGCTTCCAGATTACCCGCGACGAGCAGGACCGCTTCGCCGTGGCTTCGCAGGAAAAGGCCGGCAGCGCCATCGCGACCGACCGCTTCGCCGGCGAGATCGTGCCTGTAGCAATCATGGGCAAGCGCGAGGAGCGCGTCATCGCCAGCGACGAGCATCCCAACCCCGCGTCGACGCTGGCACGCCTGTCGCGTCTGCGGCCGGTCTTCGATCGGGAAGGCACCGTCACGGCGGGCAACTCGTCCGGACTAAACGACGGTGCCGCGGCGGTGATGGTCATATCGGAAAAGCGCATGAATGAACTCGGCCTGACGCCACTGGCGCGCATCGCCGCATATGCCTCGGCCGGGGTCGAGCCGATGCAGATGGGGCTGGGGCCGGTGGCGGCCTCGCGCAAGGCGCTTGCCAAGGCCGGCTGGGCGGGATCCGACCTCGACCTTATGGAAATCAACGAGGCCTTCGCCGCTCAAGCCATCGCCGTCAACCGCGAGATGGGCTGGGACAGCGGGCTGATCAACGTCAATGGCGGCGCCATCGCGCTGGGTCACCCGCTGGCCGGATCCGGCTGCCGCATCGTCGTCACCCTGCTGCACGAGATGCGCAAGCGTGGTGCCAAGCGTGGCCTCGCCTCGCTCTGCATCGGCGGCGGGCTTGGCGTCGCGATCTGCCTGGAGCGCCCATGGTAGGGACGTCGACGCTATTATTTTGGTACCTGACGACGAGGCGGACGGCGGCGCTGGAGAAATCTGCGACACAGTTGGCCCACGACAGCGCGCCCCAGCGGGATGACTCGTCGATGCCTTGAGCTTGGAATAATGCGCTGAAGACCTGAAGGGACCGAACCTGGGCGATCGGATCCCCAACGATGCCGAATAGCGCCGTCATTATCACCCGACCTTCGAATCAGGAACCATCTGCTGACGCGCGCTTGTCGACGACGTCGAGCTGGCGCTACCTGACTCAACCAAGCATGCGTCGGACTAAAACTGGTGATCGCTATTCAGATCTGATGGATCTGGATCCGATTATTTCCCGGCTCCCCCGAGCAAACCGCGCACGAAGGCCTTTTGGAAGAGCAGGTAGGCGAGCATCACTGGCAGAAGCGAGATAAGCGTGGCGGCCATGAGCGGACCGTATTCAACCTGCAGGCTGCTGGCGAAACCGGCTATCGTCACCGTGACAGGTCTGGCCTCGTCGCTCGTTGTCAAGGTAATGGCAAAGAGAAGGTCGTTCCAGATGGCGCGACTCTGGATGATCGCGAGAGCGGCGAGACCTGATCCCGACGCCGGAAGAAGAAGCCGCCAGAAGTAAGCTGCCGGGGTGCAGCCGTCGATGAGTGCCGCCTCATACATGGACCTGGGCACCGACGCGAAGAAATTCCGCATGAAGAAGGTGCAGAAGGGAACGCTGTAGGCGGTGTGGACCAGCCACATGCCGGGAATAGTGTCGTAAAGACCAATCGCCCTGATCAGAAAAAACAAAGGAATTTGGACGATCTGGAAGGGAACGAGCATCCCAGTCAGCAGGAAAAGATAGACCACTCGTCCGCCAGCTCCGCGCATATAGGCAAGCGGGTAGCCAGAAATCGCCCCCACCAGCAGCGACAGGATCACGGATGGCACTGTAATCGCAATCGAGTTCAGGAAGCTTCGCCCCATCCGCTCGTAGGCGATGGCGTAATTCTGGAAGAAGAGTTCGTTCGGCAACGCGATCACTCGCGTTATTTCGGACGGCGATTTGAGCGACGTCAGGAACGCAACCACCAGGGGAGCGGCAAAGATCACCGCCGCCGCCACCAGGATCGAAAAGGGTAGAGCCGTGCGCTTGGCGGTTGCAGTGTTCATCTATTCCGCCTCGCTGTCCTGGACGCGTTTTGCCAGCTGGTAGATGTACGGCATGATGATGACCCCGGCGATCACCAGAAGGTAGACCGAAATCGCGCTGGCGCGGCCCATCTCGAACCTACCGAAGGCGGTGTCGTACATCTGCGTGGCCAGGACTTCGGAGGCATATGCGGGGCCGCCGTTGGTCATCGCCCAGACAATATCGAACAGGCGCATCGCGTCGACCGCGGCCATACCGAGGACGACGATCGTGGAGGGCCATAGAAGCGGGAAGCTGACCTTCCAGAAGACCTGCCAGGGTGTCGCCCCTTCGATCCTCGCGGCCTCTATGTACTCCACGGGAATGTTGCGAAGCCCCGCGAAGAATACCAGGAAAGCAAAACCCGTCGTCCACCACATCATCGAGCCCATGAGCGCGAAGTTGACGATCGACGGGTCCCCCAGCCAGTTTTGAGCCAGGCCGCCCAACCCGACCGACCGCATGATTGTAGTCAGCAGACCATTAGTCGGCTCATACATCCAGCGCCAGATCGCGGCCACGGCCACGGCCGGGATCGTGAAGGGCAGGAAGAAGATGACCCGGAACACCGATTCACCCTTCATGCCCCTGTCGAGCAAAGCCGCCAGGAGCAGGCCGAGGCTCGTCGGCCCAAGCAGGAGGAAGACGAGCCAGGAAATGTTGTTCAAAAGGGCGTGGAAGAAGCGCGATTGGTGAAGCAGCACGACGTAGTTCTGCAGCCCGACATACTTCGGAGAGGGTGAGAAACCATCCCAGCTGTGAAGCGACAGATTGAATGTGGAAACGATGGGATAGACATAGAAAACAGCAAAAAGGGTTACAGGAAGCGACAGAAAGATTGCGTGGGTCACCCCTGCAGTCTGAAACTTCCGGCGCATAAGTTGGAAGTTCGGCATGTCGGGTTGTTCTCTCGGCGAGCGGAATCAACAAATCGTATCGTCAACGTCCCGGGATGTCGGGCCGACATGTGTCGGCCCGACCACGGTATCACCACTTCAGATAAGATCCCTCCGTCAAAGCTTCCTGCCGCAAGCCCTCAAGCGTCGTTATCATCTCGTTTTCGTTTGCATCGGAGGGGTCGATCGCGAATTTCTCCATTTGGACGCCCAATTCCGTGCCGACCTTGGTGGGCAGCAGGAAAAACAGGTTCGGCAGCACAGCGTTGGCCTTTGATGCATCCGCCAGTTCCTTCGCGAATTTGGCACCCACGGCATCGTAGATCGACGGATCGACCGTCACATTTGGTGCGAGTGAACCTTTCGGAACGGCAAATGCCGCCTGACCTTCCGCCGACGCAGCGGAGATGACGAATTTTTCAGCGGTTTCAAGCGTATCAGCCGGTCCTTCCGGAACCGCAAAGGCATCCATCTGGAAAATCGCCTTGCCTTCTGTCCCTGGCGCCGGAAACACATCGAACTTCTCAACGGGTGCGAAACCCGCCTGCTTGAAATAGGCGGCCGCCCAGGCGCCCATCATGAACATTCCGGTATTGCCGTTGACGACATCGTCGGCCGTTTGAGTCCAGGTCTTGCCGCTCCAGTTCTTGGCGTAGCACTTCACCATGGTGCTGCGGTAGAGGTCGAGGGCCTTGCGGAAATCCGGACTATCGAAGCCGAGTTCGCCGCTCGCGATCTTGTAGTAGCCCTCGGTGCCCACAGTGGAGACGAGAGGGGCGTAGAAATTATACAGGCTCCAGAACGGCCCCCCCGCATTGCCCAAAGGCTCCACGCCCGCCGCGCGCAGCTTGTCGCATGCAGCCACCAGGCCTTCGTAGTCCCTGGGAGGCTGAAGCCCGGCTTTTTCGAAGATGGCCTTGTTGTAGAAGATGTTGTTTATCAGCGACAGGTCATAGGGAATGCCATAGGGCTTGCCGCCGATCTTGACGACCCGCTGAACGCCCTCCGGGAAAATCTCGTCGCCCTTGATTTTTGCCCAGGTCTCCGAGAGATCATGGAGTTTGCCGCTGTCGACGAACGTCTTCAGCTCCGATGCCATCGAGCTCTGATAGGCGGCGGGCGGCGTGTTTCCCATGAACGCGGTCTGCAATTGACGACGCATTTCAACGGCGTTGCCCGGAATCACCTTGCCGACGATCTGGTTGTTGGGATTCTGCTTGTTGGCGAAAGCGATCAGGGCTTCGATACCGGCCTTTTCAGATCCCGCCGCATAATAGTGCCAAAGCTCCTTGGGACCGTCGGCCCTTGCCGCTGATGCACTCGCGAGCACCCCGAGCGCCATGCCGATCCATTTCAAGTTACTCATTGTTCTACCCTCTGTTGAGCCGAGCGTTTTGCCGTCGGCATATATTCTGTAAACAAGAAAAACCTACCTCCAAAAAACGATGCACGTCAACAGATCGCGTTCAAAATATCCCAGCGAGCGAGCCCCTACGATGAAGACAATTCACACAACAGATTGATATGCAACGATCTTTATACGAAAATGAAATTCACAGGCGTTCGTCGATTGACAACTCGTACGGCCTCCTCGTATGAATTATTCTCAAAACAAGAAAAATATCGGAGCAAGGCTTGAGCAAGTCGTACATCAGGCATTTCAATGCCAATGCGATCTTTCACAGGATACGCATCGAGCCGAACGTTTCGCAGCGCGACATCGTCGCCAAGACGGGCATCGACAAGTCTGTCGTCTCCTCCATTGTCAATCAATTCAGTGAGTTGGGACTGGTTGAACGCAACCCTGTGGCGACCAGCAACAAACCTGGTCGCCCTATGGAAGGCCTCACCATCTCTCCCGAAAGCGGTCTGATCGTTGGCGTTCAGATCGAGGCTGACACAATCGGCTATGTCGCCGCCGCACTCGACGGAATCCCTGTGTGCTCCAAGGTCCAGGCTTTCGATGGAAAGCTCGACGAGGTCGCCGATGTCGTCGCTCGGGGGGTGAAGGAAATCGTCAGTGAATGCGGTCGCGGCAGCGAGACGCTCGGAGTCGGCATTTCACTTCCAGGCCTCCTCACGGACGAGGGCATACTGCTTCACGCTCCCGTCCTTGGATGGCGCGGCGTCCCTGTGGTGGACATGTTCTCCTCCGCACTGGATGCTCCCGTTTTTGCGGGCAATGACGGCAAGGCCGCCGCGATGGCGGAATACATGTTCGGTGAATGCGTCGACGTCAGAGATTTTATTTATCTGTTCTCGGGCTCTGGCGTCGGCGGCGCTCTATTCCTCGACGGCGACATCTATCGCGGTTCGACGGGACTGGCGGGAGAACTGGGACATATCAAGGTGGTCCCGCAAGGCCGCTATTGTTCCTGCGGCGCCTCGGGTTGCCTTTCAGCCTACCTTTGCGAGCCTGCACTGGCAGAGGAGATCGGCAGGCTGACCGGCAATCTGCCATCCTCCTTCAAAGAGATCATTGAGCGCGCCAACGCGAATGATGAGGTCGTTGTCGGTGTGCTCGACAATGCTGGCGCAGTCCTGGGTTCCGCGATTTCCAGTCTCGTGAACATCTTCAATCCGCCATTGGTTTGCCTTGGCGGCGATATGGCGAGCGCAGAACCTTACCTTCGGCCAGCGGTCGAACGCGCCCTGCAGCGACTGGCGCATCCTTCGATGTCGGTCCAGACCAAGGTCATTTTCTCGCAGTTGTCGACGGTCAGCCCGTTTCTCGGCGGTGTCGCACTCGCGCTGGACGGTGTCACGGGTCTCGATTCTCCGCACGTCCTTCCATGAACTCAATCCAAGTCCGTTCGAAAGTCAGAGAATGCGCATAGCTATTGTCGGCCTCTCCATTGAAATCATGCTCGCCTCTCCGGTTCCAACCACGCGGGACGCGATACAACACTACACCGGCAGGGACTTGTCCGAAGGCGATGTCTGGATGGTCCGGGGCATGCTAGCGCGCATGGCGCAGGATAGCGACGTCGAGGCGGTCCCGTTGTACTGGGCCACTGCGCTGCCCGGCGGGCCGCTGGAACTGTCGGCATACCAAGACGTCAAGGAAAAGACGCTCGCGCTCATCAGCGAACGCGGGCCGTTCGACGGGATGCTCGTTGCCAATCACGGCGCGTTGGAGGTCCAGGGTTTGGACATCGACGCAGACACCGATTTCATACAAGCCATCAGGAATGTCCTTGGGCCTGATGTGCCGATCGGCGTGTCGCTCGATCTCCATGGCGACATGACTCCGGAACTTCTCGAGGCGTCCACGGTCATCAGCGTTCTGCGCACCGCGCCGCATCGTGACGACAGGCAGACGGGGTACCGAGCCGCCGACCAGCTTATCCGGGTCATTCGAACCGGCATTACGCCCAAGAAATCCGTCGTGAGCCTACCAATTCTCGTCCCCGGGGAGACGGCGGTCACAGCCCTGGAGCCCGCGAAAAGCCTCTATGGCTCCTTGCCCGAATACGACAGCGTGCCAGGCATGATGGAGGCGAACATCCTTGTCGGATTCGCGTGGAACGACAGACCCTGGACCGCCGTATCGGCGATTGCAGTAAGCGACGGCGACGCCGAGCTGGCGCGCGTACAGGCCACACGGTTGGCGCAAGCGATATGGGCAAAGCGCGCAGAATTCAATCTCAAGATGGAGACCGCGGAGGTTCGGCAGGGACTGAGACTCGCGGTCGAATGCCCGCAGCGCCCCGTGTTCGTATCCGATTCGGGAGACAACACCACGGCGGGTGCGGCCGGAGATTTGACCCTTGTCTTGCAGGCAGCGCTCGACGACGAACAGGTCCGCGATGTCGTGGTCGCCGGCATTACGGCTCCCGAGACTGTCCGCAAACTCGTCCAGGCCGGTGTCGGCTCGACGGTGGAAATCGAATTGGGGGCCGAGCATCTTTCCCGTCCGAAGACGGCGCGCCGCGTCAGCGTGCTCGTGGAGGCATGCGGAGAAGAGCTGGTGCTGCCGGGATTTCAGCCATACCGATCCAAGGAGGGCGCGTGGGCCAAGGTGCGAAGCGGCAACGTGATTGCAACATTCCACGCCAATGCCATCGGCATAACCACGCCGCACCATTTCGTTGCAATGGACATCAGTCCAACCGAGCACAAGGCATATGTCGTCAAGCTCGGATATCTCCATCCTCAGCTCGAAGATGTCTCGGCTCGCCATATCCTGCTGCTGAGCGACGGTACCTCGCAATTGGATATGACGCAGTTGCAATGGAACCTGTTGCCTCGTCCGACCTACCCCCTCGACAAGGATTTCGAATGGGACGCGCAGGCCCGGATGTACGGCGATTGATCTCCCTCGTAGCCAATTTCAACAGCTCTCGCGCCGGCACAAACAAAAGGATGCCAAATGACCATTTCCCTCACATCCGTTCGGTTGCCGGACTTCGGCATTCTCGGCGAAAGGCCGCACGTTCCCGCTGAGATATATGACGCTCGTGTCCGCGCCGCCTATGGCAAAGCGGGGTGCGACTGGCTGGCCGTTTATGCCGATCGGGAGCATTTCGGCAACATCGCTTTCCTGACGGGTTTCGAGCCCCGCTTCGAAGAAGCCTTCCTTCTTCTTGGGCCGAACAACAAGCGCGTACTGCTCACAGGCAACGAGTCCGAAAGCTACGCTCCACTCGCGCGCTTGTCGGGAGTGACGGTGCTTTTGAGCCAGACCCTGAGCCTCATGGCGCAGGATCGCTCTCGTTTCCCGCGCTTTTCCGACCGTCTTGGCGACGCTGGAATCAAGGCTGGCGACACCATAGGGCTGGTGGGCTGGAAGTATCTCGAGCCATTTGAGGACGAAGCTTCCGAAACAGCCTATTTCGTCCCCGCGGTCTACGTACAGGCGTTTCAGCGGGCGGTCGGCCCTTCCGGCAGGCTGCGGGATACGACCCATGTCCTGATGCACCCGGAAAACGGCGTCGCCGTCACCGTCGACGCCGATCAGATCGCGGCGTTCGAATGGGCTGCAACACGCAGCTCACTGGCGACGTGGAGGATCGTTTCCGGGGTCCGGGAGGGTGACAGCGAGTTCGATGCCGTCTCGCGCATGGGATATGCTGGAGACCCGCTGAACGTCCACACCATGTTCGCGTCGGCCAGCAAGGGTGAAACCGTGATTGGCCTGCGAAGCGCAACGGGCCGCAAGCTCAAGCGTGGCGACGGTGTTACGACCGCAATCGGACATTGGGGCGGTCTTTCCTCCAGAGCGGGCCTTTTCGATGTCGCCAACGACGATTTTCTCGCTATCGCCAAGGGTTATTTTCAAGGTCTGATTTCCTGGTACGAGACGGCCACGATCGGCGTCGAGGGCGGCACTCTTCATGAAACGGTAGTATCGACGCTTGCAAAATCGAAGCTCGGGCCGGCTCTCAATCCGGGGCATCTCGGCGGCTACGAGGAGTGGACACATAGCCCGGTTCGGCCTGACTCGAACGACCGCATCCGCTCGGGCATGCATTTCCAGGTCGACGTGATCCCGACGCCGATCGCAGTCGGCTGGGCGTTGAACTGCGAGGACGCCGTGGTGTTTGCCGACGCACCGCTGAGATCCCAGATCGAGGTCAAGCATCCATCGACGTTCAAGCGCATCGCCGCGCGCCGCGATTTCATGAAGAACGTGATTGGCGTGGAACTACGGGCGGACATCCTGCCGCTTTCCTCGACACCGCTCTATTTCGCGCCATTCTGGCTCAAGAGCGATAACATCCTCGTCCGTGATCGATAACCGCCAAGACCCAACACCGGAGGGCTTATGGCCGCCATCGAGCTGAACAAAGTCGTCAAGGCCTATGGGGACGTTCAAACCGTCCACGGAATCGACCTCAGCATCAAAGATCACGAGTTCGTGGTGCTGGTCGGCCCTTCCGGATGTGGAAAATCCACCACACTGCGCATGATCGCCGGACTCGAGACCCTAACGGGTGGAGAGATAAAAATCGGCGAGCGACGGGTCAACGACCTCCTGCCGGGAGAACGTGACATCGCCATGGTTTTCCAGAACTACGCGCTTTACCCGCATCTTTCGGTTGAGGACAACATCACGTTCGGGCTGCGTTTGAAGAAGACGCCACGTGGCGAGATCCAGACGCGACTGGCCGAGACCGCGCGGATCCTGGATATCGAACACCTGCTCAAACGCAAACCAAGGCAGTTATCTGGCGGGCAGCGCCAGCGCGTTGCCATGGGGCGCGCCATGATCAGAAATCCGGCGGTATTCCTGTTCGACGAGCCGCTCTCGAACTTGGATGCCAAGCTCCGCGTCCAGATGCGCGCGGAGATCAAACAGATCCACGAGGCGGTACCGACCACAACGGTCTATGTCACCCATGACCAGATCGAGGCGATGACGCTTGCCGACAGGGTGGTCGTCATGAATGCTGGCAAGATAGAGCAGATCGCTGCGCCTCAGGAACTATACTTGAAACCGGCGACCAAGTTCGTAGCCGGGTTCATCGGGTCGCCTGGCATGAATTTCGTCAGCGCAGCGTTAGAACGACATGGAGAACAACTGATTGGCGTCCTGTCCGATGGCTCGCGTCTCGAACTGCCTGGAGGCATTTCCAGATTCGCCGACGCGGTGGGGCGGACAGTCGACCTCGGTATCCGGCCCGAACATTTATCCCTCGGTCCAAACGGAGGCCAAATATCGACCCGGATCGAAGCCGTTGCAGGGCTTGTCGAGCCTCTTGGGATGGATACCCTGGTACACTTCATCATCGCCGGTACGAAGGCCGTTGCGCGCGTGTCGCCTGATGCCTCGCTAAGACGGGGAAGCCGGCTTACCCTATGCGTCGATCCCAAAAGCATTTACGTCTTCGACCGCGAAAACGGGAGCGCTCTATATGGCGACTAAGGACATATGTCCTGAACGACGCGATATGGATGCACTGTCGAGGGCTGTTGACTTCATCATACCCGCGGATGATTTCCCCGCCGCTGGCGAAGCGTGGGTTGCCTACCAATGATCACGGCGTGTTGAAGCGTCTGCGGCCAGGGCGCGTGACGACAGGCTGGAATTCTCGGGGGAGTGGCTGCAACTCCGCAATCCTCATGCCTCGATCGAGGTGCTGTTAGGCGGCAGAGGACATGGACAGCAGAAACATGGCGCGCCGCTATATCCCAACTTAGCCATCGTGGCCTTGGGAAACCCGGTTTACCACCGAAATGAAATCTGCGACCAGCTTGTTCGGCGTGCCTCGATAACCGATGGCGATGACGCATTCCCGCATGTCACGGATCGGCCTGAAGACCACGCCTGGCCGAGCGTAGTATTGCGCGGTGCTGTCGGCGGTGATGCTTATGCCGCGGCCGGATGCGACCGCCTGAAGCTCGGATTCGACGGTGGCCGCCTCGAACACAACTTTCGCCGGCCTGCCGACGCGGTAGTCATTTGCCAACCAGTAGTCGCGCCATACGCCCGGCACCGGCGCGGCAATGATCGGCTCGTCGAGTATATCGTCGAGCACAACCGTTTCCTGCCGACTAAGGCGGTGTCCCGTAGGGAGACATGCGACACATTTCTCGCGTGCGATTTCGACAAGGTCGATGTCGTCCAGGTCGATCGGCGGCCGAATGATACCACAATCGACCTTGCCGTCTCTCAGGCCGGCGCTCGGATCCGAGAAATCAAACTCTTGCAGGTGGAGGGAGGCACCCGGACGAATTCGCTCAAACGCGCGAACGATCGCTGGGATAAACTGCACGGCGGTACCGATCATATAGCCCACGCGCAGTTCGTTCTTGAGCGCGAGTTGCAGCGACCGTGCCTCACCGTACAGTGCTTCGAGCGATTGGCTAAGCGCCCGCGCCCTAGCCAACAGCTTTTCGCCCGACGGCGTCAGGCTGACACTTCGGGTGGTGCGCTCAAACACTGGAAAGCCCAGGGTCTGTTCCAATTGGATGATGGTCTGCGACAGGGCTGGTTGAGAGACATTCAGCTTCTCGGCAGCCCGCGCGAAGCTTTTCTCATTCGCGACGGCGATGAAGGAATGAATGTGGCGGACTTGGATATTCATAAGCGTCACGAATTAATCGTTCAGCTATTCGTCCTTGTTGTCAAGCGGTCCACGCCGATAATCAGCCACATTCCAATAGGTTGAGGTGAGCCATGAATATCAGCCAGACAGACACGTCTCATTCTAGAAACATTCTGGAACAGGGTAAGCAGTCGCTGATCCACGATCCATTGGGGGGCGACGAAGCAAAGATCACGCTGGTGCGCGCCAAAGGCTCGTATGTCTGGGACGACCAGGGCCGCCGATATCTCGATTGCACCTCACAGGCGTGGTCGAACAATCTCGGCGCCAATGATCCACGTGTGGTGGAAGCCGCGATCGCTCAGTTGCGCGAAATCACCCACGCCCGGCCGAATTTCAACACGATCCCACTGCTGAAGCTCACTGCAAAGCTGCGCGAGATTTCGCCCGGCGACTTGAATCGCATTGGCTACTGCCTGCACGGCAGCCTGGCCGTCGAAATGGCCATCAAGCTTGCGTTCAAGAACAAGCCTGGTCGCCACAATATCATCGTGCTGCAGGACGCTTATCATGGTCGTTCGCTGACCACGATGGCGGCGAGCTGGCCGCATCCAAACAACCCTTTCCTGCCAATCCAGCCGCGCTTCACCCGTGTGCCGCATCCGGACCCCTATCGCCCGCGACTGGGCATGGACGTCGAGATGGAATCGAGACTCTGTCTGCAACTGCTGGAAGAGACGATCCACAAGGGCGTCGACGGCGGTGTCGTCGCGATCATGATGGAGCCGATCCCTGGCAATGGGGGTCACATCGCTCTGCCGCTGTCTTTCCTTAGAGGCGTGCGCGACATTTGCGACCGGCACGACATCATCCTGATCTGGGACGAGATCCAGAGTTGCTTCGGCCGCACAGGCGCGATGTTCGCGGCCGATTACTTCGGCATCGTTCCCGACATCATGACCTTCGGCAAGGGCATCAGCGGCGGCTTTCCGCTTGCCGGCATCCTGGCAAGTGAACGGCTGAACGGCTTCGAATCTGGCGAGGATGCACTGACCTTCGGCCAGTTCCCTGTCGCGATGGCGGCAGCCGTCGCCACCATCGACGCGATCATTGCCGACGATCTGTGCGGCAAGGCGCGCGACCATGGTGCCTATGCTACGCAGCGACTCCACGAGATGGCGGACCGCCGCAAGCTGATTGGCGACATCCGCGGTCCTGGCCTGTTCGTCTCGCTCGAGCTCGTCAAAGATAGGGTTAGCAAAGAGCCCGCCACCAAGGCCGCCTCGGAAGTCTATCGGCGCGCTCTTGAGAAGGGGGTGCTCTTTGGTGAAAGCCGCTACGCCGGTCTCGGCAATCTGATCAAGGTGAAGCCGCCGTTAGACTGCTCGCATGAAGACATGTCGCGCGCGCTCGATGTGCTTGATGACGTATTAGGTTCAATCGAGGCCGATGGAATCGCTTGATTCAGAAGCCCAAATCAGGCGATCGGGAGAACAGATCAGAATCTATACGTGCCACAGACCATGAAATTAGTACAAAGATACTAACATCGAAAAGGGGATCACTATGCAGAACAAAACGATTAGCAGACGGACCGTGCTGGCCGCGGGTGCGGGCGCTGCCCTATGCATGCCATTCATCAGGCCCGCCTGGGCACAGACACAGACCGTGCGGGCGCTGATGTGGGAAGCCTATGTACTTCCCGATGTCGTTTCCAAATTCGAGGAAGAGAACAACGTCAAGTTTGTCGCCACGTTCTTCGATGGCAATTCAGAAGCCTATAACAAACTGCGCGTCGGCGGTGCCAAGGAATTCGATCTGGTCCAGGCTGATGGCTTCTGGCCGCAACTCTATTTTCGAGACGGACTGATCCGAAGTGTCGACTACGCACATGTGCCGAGCGCGGCAAACTACCTTCCGGAATTCCATGCCGAAAAGTTCAAGGTGCTGACTGACCCGGCATCCGGCAGTAAGATCGGCTATCCGTTCTGCTGGGGCGCCTATGGGATCACGTACAACGCGGCAGTCGTTGCACCGGAGAAGACGGGCACGATTGAATGCATGTTCGATCCCGCCCTGTCAGGCCAATTGTCCACCAGCGCGCGTTTCGAGGAAAACATCGCCCTGGCGGCATTGTTGGTGACGGACCGGCTGGGCTCGCGCGAGAAACCTCGCCCGGATGGAAAGCCTTTCAACCCATATGTCCTGACCGATGAGGAACTTGACGGTGTCAAGAAATTGCTGATCGAACAGAAGGCGCTGCTTCTGACCCGCTATCAGGACAACCCGACGTTGTTCCAGCTTCTGCAGAGTGGCGCCGTCGTGGCGGCGACCGAATTCGCGCAAGTATTCCGTCAGCTTCTGACGGCCAAAGACCGTAACCCGAAACAGGATTTCCGCCATACGCTTAAGATGAAGGAAGGGGGATTGGGCTGGGTCGACACTTGGCTTGTAACGTCCGGTGTCGAGGATGGCCCCAAGCTCGACCTGTGCAACAAGTTCATCGACAGAATGATCTCATCTGAAATCATGAAGCGGATCGGCGAGGTGGCCGGCTGCTCGACCACAATCGATCTAAGAGGAATCTCGACCGAGGAAGAGCGTAAAGTCTATCTGATGGACCGGTCGAGCGAGATCGCGGATCTTTTCATGTTTGATCAGCCATCCTCTCCCGAGAAATGGGAACGCGTGTGGTCGAACGTACAGGCAGCCTAATTGTCCGTCATTCTCCCAAGCAATGACGCTACCCTCCGGCAGGGCGTTGCCCTGTCGGAGGGACCACGGCCCTCAATGTCAGGTGATCCAACATGAATCAGAGCCAAAACGGCGCCGAGGCCCCCTACATCCGGATTGCCAATATTTCGCGTCAATATGGCCAGGTCCGCGCGCTGCACGATCTCAGCATCGATATCGACAAGCACGAGTTCATCGCCATTCTTGGCCCCAGCGGCTCGGGCAAGAGCACGCTGCTCAGGCTGATAGCGGGACTTGACCGGCCCACCGCGGGACGCATTTTTTTCGACGGCGCCGACGTCACAGACCTGCCGCCGCACAAACGCGGCATCGGGATGGTGTTTCAGGAATTCCTGTTGTTTCCGCATCGCACCGTTCGCGAAAATCTGGCCTTCCCGCTGCGGATGACCAACCAGCCGCCGAAGATGATCCTCGAGCGCCTGGACTGGGCCGAGTCCATATTGTCGCTTAACGGGCTGATGGACAGGTACCCCAATCAACTTTCCGGCGGCCAGCAGCAGCGCGTCGCGCTCGGCCGTGGATTGGTCACCCATCCCACTCTCTTGCTGCTCGATGAGCCGCTCGCCAATCTCGACCGTGAATTGCGCAACGAAATGGAAGTGGAAATCCGCCGCTATCAAAAGCAACTCGGAATCCCTTTCGTCTACGTGACCCACAATCAGGAGGAAGCGCTGTCGATGAGCGATCGCGTCGCCGTGATCAACGGTGGCAAACTCGAAGCCCTCGGCGAACGGCAGTTGATCTACGACCATCCGCCGACGCCTTTCGTCGCGCGCTTCGTTGGCAAGTCGACACGCTTTGATGGGGCGTTCGATGCAGCCTCGAAGAGGGTCGATCTGCAGCGTTACAACTATTCTTTCCCTTATGAAGAGGTTGCCGAGCGCAAGGGCAACGCCCGCGTCGAGGTCTTCGTCAAGAACGAGCGTTTCGAACTGTTGCCGTCAAAATCGGGAGGTGCCGGCATTCCCTGCATTGTCGCCGACGTGGTGCTGAGGGGACCTTTCGTGGAATACATCCTCGAAACCGAGGCCGACGAGCGCATTATCGCCGTGCAGCCCAAGAGAGAGGAACCTCTGGCACTCGGAACCAAGCTTTCGCTGTCGTGGAACCCCTCACAGTGCCACGTGTTTCCGGCAGGGAGGTGAATGATGTCCGAGGCCGAAAATAGGCTTAACAGGCGCCTGTTCCTGCACATACCAACCGTCTTCCTGGTCATCTTCTTTGTCCTGCCCTTGATCGCACTGGTCGTTTTGAGCCTATGGCAGACCGAGAACTACAAGATCGTCCGGGAATGGACGGCGATGAACTATGTGACGCTGGCGACCGAGCCAGCTTATTTCATTTTCTTCATACGTTCGCTGTTCATGGCGATCTTCGTTTCAGTGTTCTCGGTCGTCGTCTCCTGGCCGATCGCCTTCTTCATCGTGCGCCACGGGGGGCGCTACAAGCTGATCCTTTCGCTGTTGCTTGCCGTGCCGTTCCTCTCCGGCGAAGTGCTGCGCCTTATCGCCTTGCAAGGCATGTTGGGGCCGACCGGCTTGGTCAACGGGGTGCTTTTGAAGCTAGGGGCCGCACCGCTGCGTTTTATCATGTATTCGAATTCGGCCACCTTCATCGCATTGGTCTATCTCTACCTGCCTATGGTGGTAACGACAGTGTATTTGTCGCTCTTGAATTTCGACTTCCGGCTGGCCAGCGCGGCGAGCGCCTGTGGTGCTAACCGTTTCCGGATATTTTCAGAGATCGTCTGGCCACTCAATCTGTCGGGCACAATCGTAGGGTTCCTCCTCTGCTTCATCCCGACGCTGTCGGCCGCGCTGGCGCCTCGCTTTCTCGGCGGTCCTAATGGCGTTCTTTACGGCATGTCGATCGCGCAGCAGTTCGGTGAGTCCGGCACATGGGCGCTCGGCGCCGCCATGGGTGTCGTGCTCTTCTTGTTTTCGATGCTGGTGCTCGGCGTCTTCAGCCTCGGAATCGACCTGCGCCGCACAGGCTTCACCGGAATGGGACGACAGTGATGTATGCACAGGCAAGCAATGAAAGGCTGACGAAATGGCTGATGGGCGCGATCCTGGTGATAGCCTATGCGTTCCTCTACATGCCGATCATCCACATCCTGTTCGCCTCGCTGTCGAGTCGGCCGAACTTTCCCTATCCTCCGGAGTTCGACTATGGGAGCTACATCAGGCTCTACACCAATACTGTATACCAGGACGCATTCCTGAACAGCTTGATCATCGCGACCTGTACATCGATCCTCTCGACAGTCCTGGGCTTCCTGGCAACGGTAGGGGTGTTGCGGTTCGGCGGGCGTAAAGCCCTCCTCTACGCGGCCTTCTTTGCGGGCCCTTTGTTCGTATCCGAGATACTGCTCGGCATCTCGTCCATGTCGCTCTACTATCTGGTCTTCGAACTGCAGGGCAACATGGTCACCGCCATAATCGCCAATTCGGTGCATTGCTTCTCGTTCTGTTTCCTGATCATGGCCGCCCTGCTCTACCGCTATGATTGGCGCATGAACGAGGCAGCTGTGGTCTGTGGCGCTTCGCCGGCACGCGCCTTCTACGAGGTGATGCTACCACTGACTTGGTCGGGCATATTGGGCAGCCTGATCGTAGCCTTCGTGCTGTCGCTCAATGGCCTGGACATCTCGTTCTATTTGCTCGGCGCAACCCCCACCATGCCATCGGTCGCCTGGGGCGCACTGCGCTACGGCGTCAAGCCCGAACTCTACGCGCTTTCGTCGATCATCAACATTCTGGTGTTTGCCGCGATCACGGTGCTCTATTTTGTCGCCCGTTCGGACAAGAAACGGCCGATGGAATGACATGTCCTGCTTGTGGCGCCTTCGGTGGGCCGCATTTCCGGCGAGGCCATGTTTTGCACGTCTGCCTCGGTCGACGCCAACTGCCTGTAGGCATGTCGTGCGCCTAAGTCCCAAAGGTACCGCTTCCCGCCAAGGAGCGGTCGGTCGGCTCAACCGATCACTCGTATCTGATTGGCGGGAACGCGGAACAGTAGTGGGGCCTTCCGGATCGCCTTTTTGCCACGACCGTTAGGGTAAAATCGTTATATGCGGACGCGGTTTCAGTTACTTCGTTGGGACGGTATGCGCAGTTATCGTATAGCCAAATGGATCGACGAAGGCGAAATAGCGTCCGAACGGACCGTCCTTCGGCGGGAAAGCTATAGGCACGTCGCGCTCGCATAGATGAGCGTGCAATTCGTCAGCGTCGTCGCAGCCAAACCAGATCGCGATGCCAACCCCCAGCTTGTCGGTGTCGTCAAAGTCCTCGATCGGCGTGCGTACGGCGAATGGGATGGGGTGCGTTTCGAAAACAACCGCGCCCGGAGGGGCTTTTGCCGATGGCGTAAGCCCGACAATATCCCGATAGAAGGTCCGTGCTGCGTCCAGATCCTTCGTCTGGATTCCGATGAAATCCGGTCCAATTAGTCGGGGCATGAGCTATCTTTCCTTTGTACACGTGACGCAGTACCATCAGGGCCCTGATATAATGTAAGGGCCCTGATATGTCCAGCCTGATAGTCCCGCCGATAGATGACACCTACCGCTCGCTCGGATATGCGCTGAAGCGGGCGCAACAGGCGCTGCGGGGCCATCTCGACAATGAACTTAGAAACATCGGATTGACGACCCCACAATACTCGGTACTTGCGGGACTCGAGTTCAGCGCGGGCTTGTCAAGTGCGGAGCTGGCGCGGCGGGCCTTCGTAACGCCTCAGACGATGCAGTCCATCATAGCGATACTCGAACGGGCCGGCCTCATTAAGCGAATGGCCCACCCTGTAAATGGTAGGGTCAGAACTACCGAACTTACGCCGGCTGGGCGGTCGGCATTGCGTGCGGCCCACGAGATTGTCGCTAACGCCGAAGTGCTTACCCGAAACGCCGTTGCACCAAGCGATCCGGAGATCATGTATTCAGCCTTGTTGCGGATAGCAGAGGCCATGCGGTGAGGTCCTCCGCTGGCGCACGGTCGAAGAAGCTTGCCTGTCGGGCCTGACCGCAGCATCGGCACATCATTTGCGACATGAGTATTCCTAAGCTAGGTGCGATATGCCGTCGTGACCTTTTGGATCGCATTGGCGATCTGCCTGAGATGATGGTCCTCCATTCTGTCGGTCCACCACATACAGACAGTTTCTCGGCAGGCACGCTCAGCCGCCGGACAAAGTTCGGTTTCGAAGTCGTCCTTGCGAACGCCAGCGAGCGTGAACGGCAGGCCGGAATTGCCGAACGTTTTGTGTTCCCTGATCAAGGGATAGCGATAGAGGGGGATCTGACCGGGATAGCCGATGAATCCGTCGATGCCCTCGGCCGTCAGGGCTTTCATGACTTCCGGGATCGGCCGTGACAGTCTTTGGGGATCCAGGCGAAATGAGTAGAAGAAATAGACGCCTGTCGTCCCCTGCAACGGAAGGATCGGGATGACATCGGCACTCGAAAGCAACGTGGTGAGCCGGTCGGCTGCGTCTACCCGTGCCTTAACAAACTGGTCCAGCTTCTTCAGCTGGGCCAGGCCCACGGCCGCCTGCAACTCCGTCATGTGGTAGTTCGGCGCGAGGAACAAATGGTCGCGCCCTCCCCTTTCTCGCGGCCAACCTTTGTCGCTGCAATGTCTGAGCCCTCGTCCGAAACGCTCGTCTTCATTGCTTATCACCATGCCACCGTCGCCGGTGGTCATGTGTTTCGACTGCTGGAAACTGAAACAGCCGAGATTGCCCAAGGTGCCGCACAGCTTTCCCTTGTACAAGGCAAGATGGGCCTGCGCGCAATCCTCGATGACGAAGAGGTTGTGTTTTTTCGCGATCGCCATGATGGCGTCCATGTCCGCTGGATGACCATAAACATGCGTGACGATGATCGCGCGGGTGCGCGGGCTGATGTTCCGCTCGATGGACGCCGGGTCGATGTTGTGGGTGTGTGGATCGACATCAGCAAAAACCGGGATGGCGAGTTGGGAAATGATCGGGATGACCGTGCCAACGTCTGTAATGGGAGAGAGTATGATCTCATCGCCGGGCTCGGGGTTGAGGTAGATGACTGCCGTGTGAAGTGCTGCAGTCCCGCTGCTGACGGCTACCGCGTGGCTGACGCCATATCTCGCCGCAAATTGCCTTTCGAACTCACCCGTTTTCGGGCCAACGAGAAAGGAAAGGCTGCCAGACTTGAGGACGTCCGACAACTCTTTCATCTCTTCGTCGCCGAGCGTGCGCCCCGATGCATCGCGAAAGCTCGGAAGGGTCCCCTCTATAGCGCGAGGACCGCCATTGATGGCCAGGTCTTGCATTAGGATGTCTCTCTTCGGGTTCTGGAACATTTGTTTGCTGGCGAATTGATGAATGCCTAAAGGCCGAGGAAGTTGGCCATGAGTTGAAGCTGGTGCTCGAGCATGTGTCGGCCGAGATGGATCCTGCACCCGATTGTGCGTGCGGCATCGAGGAGCGGCGTTATCTCGGGCTCCATAATGACTTCGGCGACCACCATGTCCGCAGTCAGCAGGAGCGTGTCGAGCGGAAGCGGATCGGATGCATTCATGCCCAGCGTCGTTCCGTTCACGATAAGGTCGTGGCCAGTGGGATTCCCAGAACCCAGTCGGACGTCAATCTGATCGTAGGTTGCGATCAGCTTTTCGCGAAGTGCCTCGATCTTGTCCTGCGTTCGGTTGGCAAGGGTTAGACGCCGCACGCCTGCTGCGGCAAGTGCAAAGGCAATAGCATTCGCCGCTCCGCCCGCGCCTGCGATGTAGACTGAGCGGCCTTCTACCTCGATGCCAGCGTGCCGCAGCCCGTCGACGAAGCCGATACCGTCGAGCTGGTCGGCAATTATCCGGCCATCATGGTCGCGGCGCAGCACATTGGCAGCGCCGACAGCGCGAGCCTGCGGGCTGACCTCGTCGCAGAGGCGGATGATTGCCTGCTTGTGCGGGACGGTGACGATCGCTCCGTCGAAACTTTTCAGGACGCGCAGTCCGCCGACAAAGCTCTCCAGATCGGCCGGCGCCACATTCAGAGGCACCATGACAGCGTCTGCGCCCCTCAGCCGGGCAATGCGGTTGATCTCAGGGGGCGCTTTGACATGTTCGGTTGGATGCGCCAGGATTCCAAGAAGGCGTGTCCTACCGGTAATTTCGCCATTTTTGCGCTCAAGACCTGACAGCATCTAAGGCAAGTCCCTTCTACGGGCAGAGCAACTTTGCTTCGCCACAGACCGGTCGAGCTCCGTTCGGCATGCGGTTTTACCGTGATGCATTGTCCGTGACGGCATCATGTGGTTGAGCGATACCGCCAAGTCTCACTTGCCCCAATGCAGGGCCAAAGGATCGATACTACGGGCAAGTTCCAGCAAGCCATCGCGCGTCGCTGGATGCAGGGCCTTCAGCGGATGCCTGACATGGTCGGACTTGATAACCTTGCCTTCGGCCATCACCGTCTTCGTCGCCCGCAATCCGCATTGCCGGTTTTCGTAATTGATCAGAGGTAGGATGCGCTCGTAAGCCTTCATCGCCTCTTGTCGCCGGCCAGCGCAATGATGCTGGATGACCGGACGAATGAGATCAGGAAGCAATGCGCTCGACATGACGCCGGTTGCGCCAGCGTCGAGATCAGCCATCAAGGTGATCGCTTCTTCGCCATCGAATGGACCCTCGATCGTGTCGCCACCCTTTTCGATCAGGTCGCGCAGCTTGGCGGCCGTACCCGGCACCTCGATCTTGAAATAACGGACCAGAGGGAGGGACTGCGCCAGGCGCACGAGGAATTCGACAGAGAGAGAAACGCCGCTCAATGGAGCGTCCTGGACCATGATCGGCAACCGCGCTGCGTCCGCAACCCTGGCGAAATGCTCCTGAATCGACGCTTCGTCGAGCTTAATGCCGGCGCCATGATAGGGAGGCATCAACATGATCAGCTTGGCACCGCGATCAGCCGCGTGGCGAGCGCGCGCACTGGCGATCTCGGTGCTGAAATGGCTGCAGGTGACCATCACCGGAACGCGACCCGCCACGTGCTCCAGGCATAGATCGGTGAGTTGCCCCCTCTCGTCGTCTGAAAGCAGGAACTGCTCTGAATAATTGGCCAGAATGCAGATGCCGTCGGCCTTCTGATCGATCATGCAATCCAGCACGCGGCGCTGGCCTGCAATATCGATCTCTCCGGTTTCGGTAAAGGGTGTCGGCGCCACCGGAAACAGGCCCGAATACGGTTCGTCCTTAGCCATTTTCGGAAAATCCCCCAAGAACCTTCGTGATTCAAAGTCTTCTCTTGACTTTCACCTACCTAACATGAATGATTTTTGCATGCAATACTCATTAATGGAGATGACAATGCCAGTTCGTCGATCGGCTCCGGCCATCATCCGACTGCACGACGCGGACAATGTCGCGGTCGCCACGAGGCGGATTGAAATAGCCGAAGACCTCGGCGAGGTTATCGCTCAAGCAGAGATTCCCAGCGGTCATAAGATTGCCTTGCGAGCGATCGGCGAAGGCGAACCGGTGTCCAAATACGGACAGATCATCGGCCGTGCGAGTACCAACATCCTTCCCGGTAGCCACGTCCACCTGCACAACCTGGCAATGCTCGACAGCGCCGTTTCGCATGAATTCGCCGTTGACGGCGGACCGACGCCTCTGCTGCCCCAAAATGAACGCAGGACCTTTGAGGGGTACCAGCGCACATCGGGACTGATCGGCACCAGGAATTATATCGGCATCATCACCTCGGTGAATTGCTCGGCCACGGTGGCTCGCGCAGTCGCCGATCATTTCAAGACAAACGGCTTCGGTGAATTCACCAATGTCGACGGCGTCGTAGCGCTCACTCACGGTACGGGATGTGCTATCCCCACGAACACCGAGGGATATCAGTATCTGCGCCGAACGTTGAGTGGCTACGCGAGGAACCCGAATTTCGCCGCCATCCTGATGATCGGGCTCGGCTGCGAGACGAACCAGATCAGCCATCTCGTCAAGGCCTTCGACCTGGAGGAAGGGCCAATGCTGCGGACCATGACGATCCAGCAGCTTGGCGGCACGCGCAAGACGATCGAAGAGGCGATTGGCATTATTCGCGAGATACTGCCGGCCATCAATGCCGAGCAAAGGACGACCGTTTCGCTTTCCGGCATCAAGCTGGCGCTTCAGTGCGGCGGATCCGACGGTTACTCCGGCATCACCGCCAATCCCGCGCTCGGCTATGCCGCCGACCTTCTGGTCAAGCATGGCGGCACCGCGGTGCTCAGCGAAACGCCCGAAATCTACGGCGCCGAACACTTGCTGACGCGCCGCGCGGCGACACCGGAGATCGCGCGCAAGCTGATGGCGCGAATTGAATGGTGGCGCGACTACACCGCAAAGAACGGCGCGGAGCTCAACAACAACCCCTCGCACGGCAACAAGGAGGGCGGCCTCACGACAATCCTCGAGAAATCCCTGGGTGCGGTCGCCAAGGGCGGATCGATGCCGCTGCGAGAAGTCTATGAATATGCCGAACCGATCCGGGAACCCGGTTTCGTCTTCATGGACACTCCCGGCTACGACCCGGTCGCTGTCACCGGACAGGTCGCGGGCGGTTGCAACCTGATCGTATTCACGACGGGTCGCGGTTCTGTTTCCGGGTTCAAGCCGGCGCCCTGCATCAAGGTTGCCACGAACAATGCCATGTTCGAGCATATGAGCGAGGACATGGACATCAATTGCGGCGGCATCATCGATGGAAGCGACAGCATCGCCAAGGCAGGCGAGCGCATTTTCGAAAAGATTGTCGCCATCGCTTCGGGCGAACGCACGCTGAGCGAAGGTTACAATTATGGTGACTCCGAATTCGTCCCTTGGCAAATAGGGGCGGTAACCTGACTTTTCGGAAGGGATCGCATGGGGTATCGCCCGCTCGCCTATGAATCCATCGCCGACAACCTCAGAAGGGCTGTCCTTGGCGGATCTGTTCCGGAAGGCACTGTCTTGCTCGAGGGACCGATTGCCGCCCTCTTTGGTTCGAGCCGGTCGCCGGTCAAGCAGGCGCTTGCTACACTGGAGGCGGAAGGGCTGGTGCGTCGATTCGAGGGCCGTGGCGTGCTGGCTGGAAAAGGCGGGCCGCCGCTGCGGCTGAAGATAACGGGCGAGATGCTCGATCTTGAAGTGCCGAAGAATGCCAAGGCCTTCGCCTGGCAAACCTTCTATTATGACTTCGAGGAAACGGTCGTCCTGCGCGCCGTATTTGGGGGCTGCCGCATCAACGAACTGGCTCTGGCGCGCCACTACAAGGTCGGCAGGACTGTTGCCGGCGACATATTGAACCATGCGGCGAAGAACGGCATCGTGACAAGCGACGAGAAATCCCGCTGGTGGATAAATCCGCTCGACGAGCGCCGATTCCAGAATCTGTATGAAATACGGCTGTTGCTCGAACCGGCGGCCTTGCGTACCGCCATGGCCCACATTCCTAGCGACGCGCTTTCCGAAATGCGCGATCGCCTGACGCAGGCCTCGGCAAGATTTCCACTGGTGGAGCCGGCCGAACTGGATGGGCTCGAGGAGGACCTGCACGTGAATCTGCTGCAGTACAGCTCCAATTCCGACATACTGGAAACCCTTATCCGCACGCGTGGCATCCTCGTCGCGGGCAAGCATATCCAGAGGGCAGTGAGGGGCAAATTGCCTATCGATGCGTTCATGGACGAGCATCTGGAAATCATGGACGCCATCACTGCTGGCAACCCGGCTTCGGCGCAGGGCGCGCTGCGCGAACATCTGCAGCGGTCGAGCGACAAGGCCATTGAGCGCTTGCGGGCGTTTCGCAAAATCAGCGTTGTGTCGCATATGCCTTATCTGCTCGATTAGCACCGGGACACGCAGGCAGCGCCGCTCAGTCAGCTTTGGGGCCGGACTGCGATTCCTGAATGATCTGGTCCTTGATGATCTCCCGCAACGTCTGCGCCAGATTCGGCGTGGCGCTCGAACAGCAAACGAGAATGGAACTGGTTGGCTCCTGCAGCGACATGTAGCCATGTTTCATGGTGCTATCGAGATAGACGCTATCCCCCTGCTCCAGATCCATCGGCTCATAATACTCGCTGTACAGGCGCACCTTGCCACTCAGGACGAGCATGAATTCCTCACCCACATGCGCGGTCAACGGCCCCATCTCCTCAGGGGTCATCGCCTGCACCTCGATATAGATCGGGATGATGCGCTTGTGCGCCACGTCGGCGGACAGATAGCTGTAGCTGTAATGCTGGCGCTCGAGCCTCTGGCCTTCGAAATTGCGGCTGATGCTGCGCCGGGCAACCACAAGCGGTGGCGTGGGCTCGCTGGGCGCCGAATTCAGCAGGTCGCCGATCTCGACGCCAAGGCCGTGCGACAGCTTCAATATGGTGTCGAAATTCGGTGAGATGTGACCATTCTCGACCTTCGACAATGTCGAAGTGGCAATGCCAGTCATGGAGCTGACTTCGGCAAGCGTCCATCCATGATAGGCGCGCCGCTCCTTCAGCAATTTTCCAAGATCTTTGGTTTTTTTATTCATATCTTGCCGTCGATTCCAATTGCCTAGACCACAATCTTCGCCAACCTATGGCTTGCGTCCAATACTCTCACGAAGTGACATCGCACCCAACGCTGCGAACAACAATGTCACGCACAGCACGATCGAAACGAGCGCATTTATTTCAGGGGTGAAGCCGGTTCGCATCATTGCCCAGAGCCGCATGGGCAGCGTCGTTTCCCCGCCGACGAGAAAGAACGTAACCAATGTTTCGTCGAACGACAGCGCAAAAGCAAGCAGCGAGCTGGTCAACAGCGCCGATCGTAACTGGGGGAGAACAACATAGAGGAAGGTTTCGAGACCGTTTGCGCCGAGATCGAGAGACGCTTCTATCTGCGAATTCTCAAGTGTGTCGAGCCTGATTGTGATCATGCGATAGACCACCGCCAGGATCAGCACGATATGGCCGATAGTGACCGTGATCAGGCTCCGCTCCAGTCCGATTTCCCGAAATGCGACCAGCAGCGAGATTCCGGTGATGATGGCCGGCAGCACGAACGGCAGAAAGATGATGAACTCGACATAGGCGCGGCCACGTCGCACCCCGGTTTTCATGTAGTACGCCAGCGCCAACGATATGATCGTCGCGCTGACCACAGCGCAGATTCCGACGACGATCGAATTGTAAAGGGCCGCCAATAGCTGCGAATTGTCGGCCAGCCGCCCGTACCATTCCAGACTGAAGTTCGACCAGTCGATCTGATGGTTCTTCATGGCGAAAAATGAAAACAGGATTACGATCAGCGCTGGCGCGTAGAGTACCGCGAAAGTGAGGCCGGCGATAACCCAGAGACACGCGACGGTTAGACGTTCCAGTCTGGTCATTTCACCCTCGCATTTCGCAAGATGAGAGACGCGACGCTAATCAGCGTGATTACGGTAACGAGAAGCACAACAGCCAATGCAGCGCCGAAAGGCCAGTTGAAGGCCATCCCGAACTGGCTCCATATGGCGCGTCCGAAAGTGAAGCCCTCGCTTCCGCCTACCATCTGTGGAGTGAGGTAGTCGCCGAGCGCGATCACCATCACGAACAGCGCGCCGGCGATCGACCCGGGCAGACTGAGGGGTAGGACAACACTGAGGAATATCTGGCCAGGCTTGGCGCCGAGATCGGCCGCTGCACTCAGAAGCGATTGCGGTATGCGCTCCAGTGCCAGAAAGATCGGAAGGATTCCGAATGGCAGATAGATCACCGCCATCGTTAGCATCACGGCGGTCTGGTTGAAGATGAACAGTTTGCTCGGTGCATCGATGATGCCAGCCGTGAGCAGGAGGGAATTCAGGAAGCCATTGAAGCCGAGAATGCTGCGCATTGCATAGATCTTGACTACATAATTCATGACCAGCGGCAGTGCACTGAGCAGCAGCAAAAGATAGCGTACTGAGCCTTCCAGCCGCCATATCAGATAGGAGATGATATATCCCAGAATGAGCGCTACCGCCGCAACGACAAAGGCAAGCTTTACCGTCCCGAAGAAGACATAGAGATAGCTGCCGCTTTGGAAAAACGCCGCATAGTTTGACAGCGTCAGTTGCCCTGTGACCTGGTTGTCCTTCATCTCGAGAAAGCTGTAAGTCAGAAACGACAAAAGCGGCACTAGAATGAGGATTGTCGGGACACCATAGACCAGTATCCTGGCAGCAAGTCTCCCGAACGACGGGCGCCAATATAACGGGCCGCCATTGTTGGCGTGCGCGATGTCGGCGGTAGACACGGTCATCGCATCATCCTCTCGGCAGAAAGCTGACATCTGCCTCAGACCATCGAAGCAGCACATCGTCGCCCGAACTCAGATTCTTCCCTGACTGGTCTGTCGGCACCCTGACCTTGATCCTGTGTTCTGCCCCCGCCATGGCAAGCGACAATTGGGTTGTAGCACCGAGGAAGGTGACGTTCTCCAGACGCGCCTTGGAAACACGCTGATCGCCGCGCAATTCGTTGCCGTCGTGGATTGCGAAACTTTCTGGTCTTATGGCGAGCAAGAGGTCGGCGCCACTGTTCGCCAATGCGGGGATGGGATGCCTCCCAAGCGGGCTTTGGACAACGCTCGTAGGACCGTCGGTATCGAGCCGCGCGGGCAGCAGATTGTTCTCGCCAAAGAACTTCGCCACGAATTCGCTCCGCGGCTTGTAGTAGATTTCTTGAGGGGTGCCGACCTGAACCAGATTGCCGTGATCCATGACGGCGATGCGATCCGACATGGAGATCGCCTCTTCCTGGTCATGTGTGATGAACACGAATGTCGTGCGGATGCGCCGCTGCAGGTCCTTCAGAAACTCCTGCATCGAACGCCGCAACTCGGCGTCCAGCGCTGCCAGCGGCTCGTCCAGCAGGATGACCTGCGGCTCGCACACGATGGCTCTCGCCAGGGCCACGCGCTGGCGCTGGCCACCGCTCAATTCGCTGGGATAGCGCTCGGCCTTGTCAGTCAGGTTGACGGTGTCAAGGACGGCAGAGACCTTTGTCTTGATCTCCTCAGCCGGTCTGCGCCTGATCCGCAACCCGTAGGCCACGTTCTTTGCCACCGTCATGTGAGGGAAAAGCGCGTAGTCCTGGAACACCGTGTTGAACGGCCGCCTGAAGATCGGCACCTGGGAGATATCGGCGCCGCGCAGCAAGATGCGGCCGGACGTCGGCGGCGTGAAGCCGCCGATCATCCGCAAGATTGTCGTCTTTCCCGATCCGGATGGTCCAAGGATGGTGAGGAACTCACCATCCTTGATGTCGAGATCGACCGGTTTCAGAACGTTGAGGTTCCTATAGGACTTGGTCACGCCAACCAGCTGGATGACGTTTGGTCTGACGACCTCTTCTTCGGAGAGTGCAGCAGTCATTGTTGAACCGGAGTTGCCTTGATCTCGTTCCACAATTCGATGCGACGGCCGAAATCTTCGGGCGCCTGGAGGAAGACAAGCCTGTCGGAATAGGTCAAGCCGATCTTGTCATTGGCGTCGCCGTTGGTGGTGTTGCCGTAACCGGTCTTTTCGCTGATGTAGGTTCCAACCGCCTTTTCAAGCATGGCGTCGACCCACGCGTGAGCGAGTTCGGTATCGCGGGCCTTGGCGCTGATCGCCCAACAATCGATCCAGCCGATCGCACCTTCCTTCGGGATTGTCAGCCCGACATTGGCGCCACGGCTGCGCAACATCGGCGCCTGAGGCTCACCCATCGACATCATTAGATCGATGCCTCCTTGAGCGAAAATACTGACGCCGTCGTCGAAGCCGGCATAGTAGCTCGCGACATTGGCTTTCTGCTCCAGAAGCTTGGCCTTGACCTGTGAGAACTGGTCGACGGAGAGGTTGAAGGGATCCTTGATGCCAAGCAAGAGCGCCGTGGTGACGATCGCGTTGTTGGCATCATCCATCACGATGATACGACCCTTGTATTTCTTGTCCCAAAGAATGCTCCAGCTATCAGGCGCTGTTTTGAACGTGTCGGTGCTGTAAATCAGCGGAATGGAACCCCAGGCGAAGGGAACCGCGTATGGCTTGCCATCGAAAATAATCGCCGACACGGAACGGAAAGCCGGCAAAAGATTGCTCGACTGCGGGACTTTGGCGAGATCGACAGGCTGGAGAAGCTTCTCCTGCGTCAGCCGCTTGTAGGATGACGTCTCGATGGCGATGACGTCAAAATCCGCGCCACCCGACGCTGTCATCTTGGCGAAGATTTCATCAACGCTGCCCGTATAGCTGATGCTTACGGTCGATCCGGTCTTTTGCTCGAAGGCCTTGACCCACTGATCGTCGGCATATCCCTCCCAGGTCAGGATGCGCAGCTCCTTGCCGGCCGCCCTGGCCGGCTTGAACGCGGAAGACGCCAATGCGCCGGCTGCCATAGTGGTGGTCAGAGACAGAAATTCACGTCTTTTCATTTTGATTCCCCTTCGTTGAGTTTATGCGGAGTAGTTAACTGGTGTCTGGTGCCAACCTGCCTTGTGCTGTTCCCAATAGAATGACTTGAGCCGCGTGCTTATTTTTCCTGGTTTGCCGCCGCTCATGATGTGATCGTCGACGCGCGATACGGGCATGACGCCGCCCGCCGTCGTTGTGCAGAACATCTCATCCGCCGACAGCAGATCCTGCTTCCGCAACGGCGCAATCCGCGCCGGAATGGCGAGCATTTCGCAAAGTTCGAGCACAGAGCGGCGCGTGATTCCCTCCAGTGCGCCGCGATCGGGGGTGAGCACTTCGCCGTGGCGCACGATGAAGACGTTGAACCCCGGCCCTTCGGTGACATAGCCGTCGCAATCCAGCAGGACGGCGGTGTCGGCTCCCGCATCATGGGCCTCGAAGAGGCCGCGTGTCAGATCGCCCCAATGGTAGTTCTTGACGGTCGGGTCGATGGAGGCTGGGGGGATGCGTGGCACCGAAGCGATATGGAGATGGGCTCCGCGGGCCTGCACATCGAGCGGGATGACGTCGATCCATGGAATGGCATAAACGATAAGCTTGTTGTCGCAGTCCTGCGGCCGCCTGGAGCCGAAAACGCGCGGGCTCCCACGGGTGCAGACCATCGCTACATAGGCATCCCGCAGCCCAGAAAGGGCAACACATCGCTCTGCTATCGAAGCAATCTCTGCCATCGAATGAGGTGGAGTCAGCCGGACGCCCAGCATCGATCGCTCGAACCGCGCAAGGTGATCGTCCATACGAAAGAAACTTCCGTCCCGCACATGCACGACGTCGTATGTGACATCCGAACGGGTAAAACCCCAATCGAGAACGGATATCTTGGCATCGCCGACTGGGACGAACTTGCCATCGCTAAAGGCGACGCCGTTTGCATGCTTAGCGCTCATGGATGCTTCTAACTTCCTGAAATCGGCATGCACAAGATGACAAGAAAATTGCCTATTTGCAAGATAATTTTCTTCAAAGAAATTTATTGACACACAAGAAAGAGAGTGGGAATTAGCTGTCCAACGGATTTGAGGCGCGTTTTTGGGGCGAATCTTTCATGCGAGAAACATCTGTACGGAGGCCTCTAGGCCGCACCTCGCTGAAGGCCACAGCCCTGGGCCTGGGGACGACGGCGATCGGCGGGCTGTACTCCGCGACCAGCGACGCTGCCGCTTTTGAGACGATGGAAGCTGCCTGGAATCTCGGCATACGATTGTTCGACACGGCGCCACAATACGGTAACGGCATGGCCGAACAACGCCTGGGCGCCTTCCTGAAAACCAAACCGCGCGACAGCTATGTTCTGTGCACCAAGGTGGGCAGGCTGCTGCGGCTTCCCCAAGAGCCCGAGGACGAGGATGCGTACTACAAGGGAACGCCCCCTGAGCGGCCGGTCTTCGATTTCAGTTATGACGGGGTCATGACATCGGTCGAAGAAAGCCTGCAGCGTCTCGGTCTCGACCGCATCGATGTGCTGCATATCCACGATCCGGATGCGCATTTTGCGCAGGCAATGGACGGCGCCTACAAGGCATTGGATGAACTGCGCTCCGAAGGGCAGATCGGCGCCGTCGGTGCCGGCATGAACCAGAGCGAAATGCTGGTGGAGTTCGCGCGCGACGGCATCTTTGACTGCTTCCTGCTTGCCGGCCGCTACACGCTTCTCGAACAAGGTGCGCTCGACGAGCTCCTTCCGCTTTGCGTGGAAAAGCAGATCTCCATCATCATTGGCGGCGTCTATAACAGCGGCCTTCTCGCAAATCCGGGAACCGGCGCCAAATTCGACTACCAGGAGGCCGACAAGGCGCTGATCGACCGCGCCCTGCAACTCGAAAGGGTCTGCCTGCGCCATGGCGTGCCGCTGAAGGCTGCCGCCATTCAGTTTCCGACGCTGCACCCAGCGGTCGCAAGCGTCCTGACCGGAGCCAGAAGCCGGGAGGAGATCATCGAAAACGACAAGCTTTTCCGGCAGCCCATCCCAGCGGCCATGTGGGACGACCTACGATCTGCGGGCCTGATCTCATCTCAAGCCCCCACCGCCTGAACCGCATGCGACCGCGCGTGATCGACGCTCACCAGCATTTCTGGAATCTGGAAACAGGCAGCTACCCATGGATGGCGGGCGACGCCATGCGCCCGCTACGGCGTGACTTCGGTCCCGACGACTTGTTGCCGCTCATGGCGGAAGCCGGCGTCGATTCTACCATCTTGGTGCAATGCCGTCATGATGGGGAGGAGACCCGCGACTTTCTCGCGATAGCGCAAGAGCATACCTTCGTTGCCGGCGTTGTCGGCTGGATTGATCTTCAGTCGAACGACTGCTTGCGCCATATCGAGAAGCTGCGTGCTCTTCCCGGCGGGGACCGGCTCATCGGCATCCGCCACAACGTTCACGACGAGCCCGATGCGGATTGGCTGCGACGGCCTGCGGTCCGTGCCGGCGTCTCGGCCGTTTTCGAGGCGGGATTGACCTTCGATCTGCTCGTGCGCACCCGGGAGTTGCCTGCCGCAATCGACCTGGTGCGAGAATTTCCAAGCGGGCGGTTCGTGCTCGATCATATGGCCAAGCCCCCGATCGCGTCCGGGGTCAAGCTCCCCTGGCAGTCCCGCCTGAAAAGGCTCGCCGCGCATGGAAATGTCTGGTGCAAGATTTCCGGCCTCGTTACCGAAGCGGAATGGGGATCATGGCGGGCTGAAGATTTCGATCCATACATGCGGCTGGCATTGGATGCTTTCGGGCCGGAGCGCATAATGTTTGGCTCTGATTGGCCGGTTTGCACATTGGCGGCTGGCTACAAGGACGTGAGAGACATCGCAGGCCGGCTGGGCGATGCCAATCCCGAACTGGCCGGCCGATTTTTCTATCTCAACGCGAGCGATGCGTATCGTCTGCGGTAGGCCGCGGGGCCATGACCATCATTCTCACCAGAGGAAACGGAATGAACATTAACTTCAAGGACGGCACATGGCTCAATCAGCCGGCAAACTGGTTGGCGGAGGATGCCAGCCTCACCATGACGACTGACGCCAAGACCGATTTCTGGCGAGAAACCCATTACGATTTCACCCGGGACAGCGGTCATTTCCTTGGCTTTCCGGCGACCGATGACTTCACCGCCAGGATTCGCATCCAGGGCGAATTTCGCACCCTGTACGATCAGGCAGGCCTCATGGTCCGTATCGACGAGAGACGCTGGGTCAAGACCGGCGTGGAGTTCACCGATGGCGAACTCTTCCTCAGCACCGTCATCACCGATGGAAAATCCGACTGGTCGGTCTCGCAGCCCTTCAAGGAACTGGAGGACTTCCACATCCGGCTGACGCTTGCCAGGGGCGCCATGCGCATTCAAGCCTCGCGGGACGGTAAATTCTGGCCGCTGTTACGCCTGGCGCCCTTCCCGGCCGCCGCCTCTTACGCGGTCGGCCCGACGGCCTGTACGCCGGAGCGCAGCGGGCTGAGCGTCCGCTTTTCGGAATTCTCGATCGGTCCGGCCATCACCACCGATCTCCATGATCTGAGCTGAAGGATCCTTCACAATGCTGATTGGCATCGACCCTATCCTGAATGCTGACATTCTCCACGCATTGCGTGCCATGGGCCATGGCGACGAAATTGTTATCGCCGATGGGAGCTTCCCCGCACAAACGGTGTCGAAGCGTCTTGTCCGCATGGAAGCGAGCGACTTGCCGCGCATGTTGAAGGCGGTGCTGTCGGTGATGCCAGTGGACGATTCCGAGCCAGATCCGGTGATGGGCATGGAAGTCATAGGCGATCCTGAAAAGATCGTACCGGCACATATCGCAATACAGGCGGTGCTCGATGCCTTGCCCGGCCAGCCGACAAAGCTTGCCCGGATTGAGCGTTTCGCATTTTACGAGCGCGCCAAGCAGGCATTCGCCGTCATAGCCACTGGCGAAACCTTGTTCTACGGCAACGTGATTATTCGCAAGGGGACCGTCGACCTGGGCGTGAACTGACCGACATAAACGAATGGGTTAACATTAGACTCCCTGGATTAGATTTGAGGCGCCGGGGCTGGCATCGGCATGGACGCTTTGGATGGAAGCAGATGGGCCCCGGATGTCCAGGGCTTTCCTCGAAAGATCGAGCGTTGGTGAACGTTCAAGGGCGCTTGATCGACCTCATCGGCAGGTAAAACCTCCGTCCACAGCCAAGGCCACGCCGGTGACGAAGGAAGCATCGTCGGACGCGAGCCAGAGCACCGCGTGAGCAGCCTCTTCCGGCTTGCAGAGCCGCCCCATCGGTACCAGCGCCATCATCTTTCGCTCGTTCGCGTCTGCTTCCCCGGCATCGCCACTGCGGCCGGTGAAGCCCATCTTCATCGGCGTATCGGCCAGTCCCGGACATACTACATTCACGCGTACTCCATCGGGGGCGAACGTCTGCGCCAACGATTTCGTCAAGCCCACCACGGCGAACTTGCAACTCGAATAGACCGGACTGAACATCGAGCCGACGAGACCGGAGACCGATGCGGTAAAGACGATCGATCCGCCGCGGCGCTTGCGCATATGCTTGATGACTTCGCCGGCAGCGAGCGTGGCCGACTGGACGTTGAGCGCAAGCGCCCGCTGATAAGCGGTGATGTCGAGCGCCTCGATCCCGCCGGGGCCGGGGATGCCGGCGTGGGCCCAGAGGATGTCAACGCCGCCGAGCGCTTCGGCAGCCTGATTGATGCTATCGCGCGCGCCCTCGGGCTCCGCGAGATCGGCTTGTACGGTGTGGATGCGCTTACCCGACGGATCGAGATCGGCCTTCAGTGTGGAAAGGGCGTCGGCGTTGATGTCGATTGCACAGATTGTAGCCCCCTCGCGCAGGAACAGTTCGACCCCGGCGCGCCCCATGCCCGAGGCGGCTGCGGTGATGACGGCGAGCTTGTTGGCCAGACGCATGCTTGTATTTCTCCAACTTTCTTCAAGACGTCACTGTGCGTAGGCGTCGGGGAACATGCCCGTCGTGCTGACAACGGTCGCGCGCGTGTCCAGATAGGGATCGAGCGCTTCCAGGCCGTTCTCGCGCCCCCATCCGCTCGCCTTGAATCCACCATAGGGGATGCTCCAGCGCAGATAGCGATAGGTGTTCACCCAGACGACGCCGGCCCGGATCCGTGCCGCCGCCCGATGCGCCCGGCCCACATCCCGGGTCCACAGGCCCGCCGTCAGGCCATAGCTGGTGTCATTGGCGAGAGCGATCGCCTCCTCCTCGCCCTCGAACGGAATGAGCGCCGCAACCGGACCAAAAATCTCCTCGCGGGCGACGCGCATGTCGTTGCCCACATCGGCAAAGACCGTGGGCTCAACGAAATAGCCGCCCTCTAGCCCGTTGCGCTCGATCCTGTTGCCTCCGGCAATCAGACGGGCGCCTTCCTCGCGGCCAATGCCGATATAGGAGAGCGTCTTGTCGAGTTGCTCCTGGCTAGCCTGCGGCCCCATATGCGTCGCCTCGTCGAGTGGCCTGCCGACGCGGACCTTTTCGGCGCGGCGGGCGAATTCCTGCGCCACCTTCTCGTAGACGGGCCGCTCGACCAGAATGCGGGAGCCGAGCGCGCAGCTCTGGCCGCACAGCGCCCAGGCCGAGCCTGTCGCCGCATTCAGCGCCTGCTCCAGGTCCGCGTCGGCGAACAGGATGTGCGGCGCCTTGCCGCCGAGTTCGAAGGTGAAGCGCTTGAGCGTATCCGATCCACGCTTCAGGATCTCGCGCGCGGTGGCGCCCTCGCCGGTGAACGTTATCTTGTCCACGCCGGGATGGGTGACCAGATGGTCACCCGCTCCATCGCGACCGTAGCCCGGCACGACATTGACCACACCGGCAGGAAAACCCGCCGCCTCGAACAGCCGCGCCAGTTCCAGCGAGCTCACCGGAGTCAGCTCGGCGGGCTTGAGCACGATGGTGCAGCCCGCCGCCAGCGCCGGTCCGAGCTTCCAGCAGGCCGCCATCAGCGGCACGTTCCACGGCGTAATCGCGCCGACGACACCGACCGGAACCCGCGACGTGAAGGCGTGGACGCTGTCGTCGAGCGGGATCGTGCGGCCGCCCTGCTTGTCGCACAGGGACGCGAACCAGTGATAGTAGTTGTGGTGACCGCCGACATCGACCCGCGACTCGCGCAGCGCCCGACCATTGTCGCGGGACTCGACGACCGCAAGCTCCGCCGCATGCCTCTGGTAGAGGTCAGCAAAACGCCGCATCAGCGCCGCGCGCTCATGGGCCGGCATCCTGCCCCACGGCCCCTCGAAGGCCGCGCGGGCCGCCCCCACCGCCCGATCGATGTCCTTCTTGCCGCCATAGGCGACGACGGCCCAGGGCCTGCCGGTCGCGGGATCGATGCTCTCGATAAGTCCGCCGTCTTCGGGAGAGATCCAGGCACCGCCGATGAACAGCTTCTCGTAACGGACAAGCTGCCCCAGCGGCTCCGTCCCGTTGCGACCAGGGACATCATCAGCGATCAAGGCAGCTCTCCACATAATTCCTGTTTGTGAATTTCTAAATCACAGCCAGGAATAATGTCAACTCCGACCCGTGCCTCACTCCCCAAGGAACTCCGCGATCGGCAAATTTACGACTTGTAACCAGTTGCGATTGCCTTCCAGTCGACGACCTGTATTCCATGAAATGCACATAAGCGATTGCGGTGTTCACATACCTGAATTATAGACGTCTTCGTTGAGCGCGCGCGGCGGCCGTAATGGCGGGCCGGGCCTCGGCGGAAGGATCGGCGCTGCATGCATGTCAGACAAGCCGCGAATGTCGTTGAGCTTCTGGAGTTTTTCGCCAAGCGCGGCGAGCCCGCCACGCTCGCCGAGATCGCGGACGCACTCAACTGGCCTCGTTCCAGCACGTTCAACATCGTCGGAACGCTGGTGGACATGGGCTATTTCTACGAACCCCGTCTGCGCGGTGGCTACTTCCCGAGCCCACGGTGGCAAACGGTCGTGCAGCTTATCGGCGAAAGGGATCCGCTTCCGAGCGCCCTGCTTGAACTGGTAGACGATATTTCGGCACGCACCGGGGAGACGACGGCCGTCGGATGCGCATCCGGCGTGTCCGCGATCTTCCTCTATGTAAAGGAATCACGCCAGCCGATCCGCTACTTCGCAGAGGTTGGAACACGGGTTCCGATTCACGCCAGCTCGGCCGGACGGGCTATCCTGGCGCAGATGAGGCCGAAGGAGCGGGAACTGCTCTACCGCAAGCTTGTCTTCGAGAAATATTCGAACACCACCCCTATGGGCATCGAGCACATCGAGACGGAATTGCGCGCGGCCGCCGAGCGTGGCTACCATCAGAGCAATTCCGAATACATCCCCGACCTGGCGGGCGTTTCCTTCCCGATCGCCCTGGACGCGAAATGCCTTTCCATTGTCGTGGCCGGGCCTGTTTCGCGCTGCCTGGAACGCAGGCCCGAAACCGCCCGGATCATGGCGGCGGCGATACAAGAATCGGGTTTCAAAGCGGCCGCCACGCTTGCGGACAAGGCGGATGCCCTGGAATAGGAGCCATCCCGTCGACTTGCCTCTCGGAGGCGATGCGGCGAGCCCTGATGCCGCCATTCGCTTTCCGGAAGGCGATTTCGACGAGCTTCAGGCGTCCACCGACCCGATCGTGGCGCAAGAAGTGCGGCATGCGACGCGTATTTCCGGACAAATGCACAGGCATGACCGGGCACAGTTGGTCTATGCGGCCGCCGGCTCAATGGATCTGGAAACCTCGGCCAACCGCTGCCGGTTGGTGCCAGGCCAGGCGGCATGGTTGCCCGGCGGTCTCGACCACAGGGTCTCCGGCGCCGTCGCGCCGGTCTTTCGCTCGCTCTATGTCAGGCCGGATCTGGCCAAGGCCTTCAATCGACACATGACCATCGTCGGTGTCTCGCCTTTCATGGCCGAGCTTCTGGTGCGCCTGGTCGGCCTTTCCTGCGGACAAGGCGACCCGACGACCTACCGGCATCTCGTCGCCCTCGCCTTGAGCGAACTCGCCGTGGCAAGGCCGAGCCCGCCGACCCTGCCGATGCCATCCGACAAGCGCCTGCTTGCGGTTTGCCGTGCTCTGATCACCCATCCCGCCGATCGCCGGACGCTTGCCGAATGGGCGTGCAAGACCGGCGCGAGCAGGCGCACGCTTGAGCGCCTGTTTCGCGAGCAGACGGGAATGAGCTTTGCCGCATGGCGGCAGCTGTGCCGGGTCCTGGCATCGATACCCTGGCTTCAGCAGGGCCGGCCGATCCAGACCGTCGCCTGGGAAGCCGGGTATGACAGCCCCAGCGCGTTCGCCGCGATATTCCGCAAGATCGTCGGAGCCCCGCCCAGCGACTTTCGTGTTCGTCCGACGTTCAGCAGTCGATGACCAGATTCCCGCGCGGAATGGCCTGGCAGAGCAGCACCTGCCCGCTTGCCAGGAACGGCTCGTCCCCCGCCGGATAGTCGGTGTCTCCATCGATGAGGCGCTGCACGCAGGACTGGCATTCGCCGTTGCGGCAAGAATATTGAATGTCGATTTCGTTCGCCAGGGCAAGGTCGAGCAGCGAGCCGCTTTCGGGTTTCCATGTCGCGCTCTTGCCGGAGCGCGCGAACGTCACCGTGCATGCCGCGCGACCTGCCATGGCGCTGGACAGCGCGCCCGCAAGGCCCCCAGCGCGCGGTTCAAACGCCTCGGTCCTGACGCTTTCGGCGGTCGCACCTAGGGCAATCAGGTCTTGCCGGAGCGACGACATGAAACCGTCGGGACCGCAGATGTAAAAATCGGCATCTGAGACCCGCACCAGCGATGCGATCATGCTGGCATCCAGGCGGCCGCGATGGTCGTATGCATCGCCATGCTGGGGCCGGGAGTATGCGTTGAAGAGCCGGATCGTTGCCGCGGATTGCCCCGCTATGCGCAACGCCTCGTCCTTGAACAGGTGATGTCTGGCATCACGAGCCGCGTGGATGAACCAGACATCGCGGCCGGCTGGCTCGCGCGCCAATGCTTCCAGCATCGGCAGGAGCGGCGTGATACCGACGCCGGCGCTGATCAGCACCACCGGACGCGGCGGCGCACTGTCGAGCACGAAGCCGCCGGCCGGAGCGCCGAGCAGGATCTCGTCTCCAACCTCGACCGACTCGTGCAGCAAATCCGACACGCCCCCTCCCCCGATACGGCGCACCGATATGCGTAGCGATCGTTCGTGCGGGATGCGGGAAACCGAGTAGCATCGAGACCGTGGCGGCTGGCGCATATCCTTCGGCAGCGACACAGTCACATACTGTCCGGGCGCGACCGCGCCGAGCGGCGCGTTGTCGCGCGGCGCCAGGACGAAGGACATGACGTCGGGGCTCTCCTGTCGCCGCTCGACACAGGAAAAGCCGCGCCGGCCGCTCCAGGCGAACGGACGCGCATCGCTCCATATGCGCGATCGCGCGAACGCCGCGGAGCAATGAAAGTAAATCTCCTCGGGCATGATGGTGAGCTGGCGCGCGTCTCCGGCGGCCGGCTGACGGCTGCGGTAGGCGCCATTCATCCGCATGTTCTCGCATCGGCCGGGTTCCACGGCCAGCAGCGCGCATTTTCCCGATCGCGGAAGCATCCAGTGTTTGGCCTGGCCGTGCGGCAGAAAGAGCAGAAAGGACTGCCCGTTCGCGACCGGATCCTGGCGCAGCGTCGTGCCACCGACAAGATCGAGCGCGATGCCACCGTCTTCGCCCTCGCGCGCGAAGACGATAAAGCGCGCTTCGTCGAGATAGGCCATGGCACCCGGCCCCGCAGCCCTGTAGACCTTCGTTTGCACGGGAATGCTCGGCGTTCCGTAGATCTCCCGCAGGCCGGCGTCCGCGATATTGCGTTCGCCCGCGACATCCCACGCGACAGGCTTGTGCCCGCCATCGGCCTGCCACCGCGTGTCCTTGACATAGATATCCATCAGGTCGAGCGGCGGCTTTCTGGCGTCGGCGTCTACCCATAGGCCGCCTCTGGCGAAAGCCGCGGTGGCGACGAATTCCATCGACCGCGGGGTGAGCACCATGACGCTCAACGGCCGGTTTTCATCCGCCGGAAACATCGCGATGTCGGCCTGCGACCGCCATATCTCGGCCCGGGCGCCGATCCGCAGATAGTCTTCCGCGCGCCTGTTGAGCAGGATGAGAGACACGTCGGGATTGCCCAGCACATTGCCGATCGTGTCGAGCCTGCGATTGCCCACATAATCGGGCAGCAGCAGGCAGCCATCATCACGCAGCCTTGCGACGGACGGCTGTCCTCCCCGGGGGGACACATCCATTGCCCCGGCTGCGTTGCGCGACGCAATGAACAGCAGGGGCGCCTTCTCGATGAACGAGCGCGCACGATCATCCATTTCGCAACCTCGAGGACCGTTTCGAATGGACCGAGTTTAGGGGCGCGCGCCGGCGCGCGCCCGGGAAAGAAGGCAGTGAATGCGGCAAACCTCGTCTCGCTCCCGCCAACGGTGCATGCCGACGGGCCGGCGGGCGGCTGGAACGCTTACAGCGATGGCCCCAATCGGATCGGGCTGCCATCGCTGAAACGGGACTGACGGAACCTGTGGAGATTGTGCCCGGTCTCGTTGCCCTGGATCAGATCGGACAGGATGCGGCCCATGCCGGGTCCTATGCCGAAGCCGTGGCCACTCATCCCGGTCGCGATAACGAGACCCGGGATCGCAGCGGCGCGATCGACGACAGGCACGACATCCGGCATCGCATCGATTATGCCTGCCCAGCTCGCCCTGATCGGCACGGTCTTGAATTGCGGGAAAAGCCCTCTGAACCCGCTGTCGATGGAACGAAGTGCCGAGGCCTCGGGAGCGGGATTGAGGACGCGCATCCGTTCGAACGGACTTTCTGTATCCGCGTCCCATCTGCGCGGGGTCGACCAGCCATCGGGGTACCCGCGCGGCGCCACCGGCAGGTAGCGCGTGCCGAGGGGATTCGCCTTCAGGGCCGGGAAATATTTCGCTGCGTGGCGAACTGCGTCCGGCCCGACATAGAGCAGGTGACTGCCCCCCGCTGCCAGCGTGTACCCGCCATCCTGCCTGCGTCGGAAAGCGATGTGTTCGTCCGTGGCGGCACCGGCGTGGATTTCCGCCATAGGCGCTGTCGCGGCGACGGTCGCCCTGACGCTGAGTTGCGGAATCGAGATGCCGTGCGCGCGCAGGAAGAGCGACGTCCACGCGCCGCTGGCGACGAGGACGCTCGAGGTGGCGATGTGGCCCCGCTCGGTCCAGACGCCGCTGATCCGGCCCGCCGAGATGTCGAGCATACGTGCCGCGCAATTCTCGATGATCGTGACGCCCTGCCGGACGGCCAGGCGAGCGATCGCGGGCACGGCGACCCAAGGCTCGGCGCGCATGTCCGATGGGGTGGTCATGGCGCCTTTGAACGGTCGCGACATGGCCGGGATCAGGCTTGCCACCTCACCTTGGTCGAGGAGACGTGTGTCGACGCCATGAGTCTGGGCGATCTTCAGGAATTTCGCGAAACCGGCCATCTCCTTGTCCGTCCGCGCAAGATAGGTAACGCCCGTCTGCTTCAGCCCTATGTCCTCGCCGCACTCCTCGGCCAGTTGCCGCCAGAGGCGCTGCGCTTCAATCACGATCGGCAGTTCATCGGCATCGCGGCCCTGCTGCCGGATCCAGCCCCAGTTGCGCGAGGATTGCTCGGCGGCGATGCGTCCCTTTTCCAGCAGCGTCACCGAGATGTTGCGTCGCGCCAGGAACAGTGCCGTGGTCACGCCAATGACGCCGCCGCCGATGATCACGACGTCCGAGGTCTTCGGCAGCGGCTCTTGAAACTGGATTGGAGTGGCTTCGGTGAAGGGGAAGATTGTCAAAGAGCACTTCCTTATTGGTATGCTACGGCGGTATCCGGTCTACAGACTTGTCCTGGCGGCGACAGCTGGCCGCTTCCGTGGAATGTCGGCGCCGCGTGAGGGGATTGATGGTCAGCTACTACTGGGTCGACTTTGAGAACCTGCGCGCCAATGCAATGAAGTTATTGACGGCCATCGAAACATCCCCGCGCCGAAATGCCACTGAAAGCTCCGCTTTCGGAATGGGATCGACAAGCGGGCGGTAGACGACATTTGGCAGTTGGATGCAATGCACGGATTGCGGAACGAGTGCAACGCCGAGACCTACTGAAACCATGCTGGCAATGGTCATGAAATCTCGCCCTTGCGGCCCGAGCCGCGGTTCGAAACCCGCGGAACCGCAGGCTGTCACAGTGTGGGCATGAAAGCTGACCAAGGGCGGGTGTTGCGGGGTTATGAACGTCTCTTCGGAAAGGTCGCCGAGGGCGACAGAGGTCCGATCGGCTTGCTGGTGCACACCAGGCAAGGCGATCAAAAGATATTCCGTCAAAACTGAAACCGAAGCGAGACCTTCCGGCAACGGCACCGGTGGTCGGATGAAGCCAATATCCAGACGCCCCTCCGCGATGGCCTCGAGCTGGCGGAGCATTTCAACTTCCGAGATTTCGAGGTCCACCTGAGGGTAATTCCCGCGGAACTCCCCGACCAGTTTCGTCAGCATCCCCGTATAGGCGGCCGAGCCGACATAGCCGATGGCCAGCCGGCCGACTTCTCCGCGTGCGGCGCGCTGCGCAGTCTGTGTGGCGCGCTCGACATGGGCCATGATCTTGCGCGCTTCGGCCTCAAACAGTTCGCCCGCAAGGGTCATGCGAAGGCGACGGCGGGACCGGTCGAACAGCGTGACCTGAAGGATCTGCTCGAGCATTTTGATCTGCTGGCTCAGCCCCGGTTGCGCAATGTCGAGCCGTTCGGCCGCCTGACCGAAATTCATTTCATCGGCGATGGCCAGGAAATATCGCAAATGGCGAAGCTCAAGATTTGCGGCGCTCGACTTTTTGCCCAAAGCGACCTCTACGCGTGCTCCAGAGCCTGAGAACCTGCCCCGGGGACGTTGCTCAGGCTGCCTACAGTATTGACTTTTCAAACTCTCGCCAGCGCCAACCTGCCCGGTTTGGTCCCTTCCTTAGGGAAAGGGTCTTCATTCCCGATCAGCCCCTCATTACCTTGCCCATCGGATCGTAGGGCGAGTCCTCGATGATGCGGCATACGCGCTCGTCGCCGACGATGTGGGTCCGGAGTTCGGTGCCAGGCACCGCGAATTCGCGGTCGACCAGTGCAAGCGCGATCGACTTGCCGATCGTGTAGCCATAGCCACCCGATGTGACATAGCCGACGAGCCCGCCGTCCTTCCAGATCGGCTCGTAGCCCGATGCGTCGGCATCGGTCGCGTCGACTTCAATCGTCACCAGCCGCTTCTTCGCGGACTGGGTTTGCTTTTCCGCCACCGCCGCTTTCTTGCCAACGAAATCCGGCTTGGAGAAGTCGATGAAGCGGTCGAATAAGGTTTCCTGCGGTGTATAGGACTGCGTGAATTCGCGGTTCCAGATGCCGTAGCTCTTTTCCAGGCGCATGGCGTTCAGAGCGGCGAAGCCGACTTCCTTGAGGCCGACATCCCTGCCGACCTTGAGCAGCGTCTCGCGGACGGTGCGGTGATAGCGGGCGGGAACGTTGACCTCGAAACCCATTTCGCCGGTCACGGACAGGCGGCCGACCTTGGCTCTGGCGAGACCGACATCAATGGTCTTGCAACCGAGGAACCTGAGGCCGTCATTGGAGACATCATCCTCGGTCGCGCGCTGCAGCACTTCGCGCGAGAGCGGGCCGCAGAGCGAAAAGCCGACCCAGTCGTCGGAGAGGTCGCGGACGGCCACGCCAGGCTCTGCGAACTCATCCCACCAGCGCATGTGCCATTCACGCAGATAGTACGAGCCCATGATCCAGAAGGTGCCGTCACCCCAGTTGAAGATGGTGAGGTCACCCTTGAGCTTGCCGTTGGGCGCGAGCATCGGCGCCTGCACGGAGCGGCCGGGCTTCGGCAGCCTGCAGGCGAAGACGCGGTCGAGCCAGCGCTCTGCGTTTGGACCGCCGACCTCGTAACGGGAGTAGCCCGAAATATCGATCAGGCCCGCCTTTTCCCTGGTGTGCAGCGCTTCCTCGCCGACGATGTCGAAGGCGGTGGAGCGGCGCAGCGTGTGATTTTCCACATACTCCTTCGGCGCGAAGTAGATCGGCACTTCGAGGCCCCAGGAAGTCGCCCAGCGGGCGCCAGCCTCGGTCATCGGATCGTATGAAGGCGGGACCTTCAGCGGACGACCGGCGGGCAGTTGCTGGTTCGGGTAGGTCATCACGAAGCGGCGGGAATAGAACTGGCCGGTGGTTTCCTTGATGTAACGGCGGTTGGACGCATGCTGGCCATAGCGGGCGATGTCCATGCCGAAAATGTCGTCCTGAGGCTCGCCCAGGATCATCCATTCGGCCAATGCCTTACCGACGCCGCCACCCTGCGAGAAGCCGGCCATGACGCCACACGCGACCCAGTAGTTGTTGACACCGCGCACCGGGCCGACCAATGGGTTGCCGTCGGGCGTGAAGGTAAAGGCGCCGTTGACCCAGCGCTTGATGCCAGCCGATTGCAAGACCGGATAGCGTTCGTAGGACAGTGTCAGTTCGTGCTCGATGCGATCGGGGTCTTCCTGGATCAGGTCGAAGCCGTAGTCCCACGGTGCGCCATCCATGTTCCAGTGGCGGTGATCCGTTTCATAGATGCCGAGCATGAGTCCCTTTTGCTCCTGGCGCAGATAAGAGAAGCCGTCGAGATCCACGATGGTCGGCAGTTCGGCCTTGAGCGCGGCGACCTCGGGGATCGCTTCCGTGACGAGATACATGTGCTCGAGCGGCGAGACCGGCAGTTCGAGGCCAGCCATGCGGCCGACCTGCTTGGCCCAGAGGCCGCCGGCATTGACGACGTGCTCCGCCTGGAGGGTGCCCTGTTCGGTAATGACGTCCCAGGACCTGTCGGGTCTCTGCTTGAGCTCCACCACGCGGTTCTTCTCGACGATCGAGGCGCCGCGCATGCGGGCCGCCTTGGCATAGGCGTGCACCACGGCGGAGGGATCGAGATGGCCCGTGCGCTCGGAATACATACCGCCGACGATGCCGTCAGGCTTGACGATCGGGCAGCGCTCGAGGATCTCGTCGACCGTGATCAGTCGCACATCGTCGATACCCATGGACTGGTAGATGCGGAAAGATGCCTTCTGCGCATCCCACCGATCCGCGTTGCAGGCATAGGAAATGCCACCTGTTCGGTGCATGCCGATGTTGACGCCCGACTCCTTCTCTACCTCGGAGATCAAATCGATCGTGTAGGCTTGGAGCGCTGCGACATTGGTGTTGGCGTTGAGCCGGTGGAAATCGCCCGCAGCGTGCCAGGACGACCCGGAGGTCAGCACGTTGCGCTCGATCAGCAGCGTGTCGTTCCAGCCGAATTTGGCGAGATGATAGAGGATGGCGGTGCCCACCACGCCGCCACCGATGACCACGACCTTGTAATGCGACTTCATGTGAACTCCGGAAGATTGAATGGCGCGCGCAGCCGCCTCTTGGGGCGGCGGCCGGCGAAAATGCTCAATGGTTTTCCAGGCAAGCCGCCAGCGTTTCCGAGAAGACGCGGATGCCGATCGGGATCAGGTCGTCGCGGAAGTCGTATTCCGGCGTATGCACCGGCGGCCAATCCAGGCCGGAACCAAGCAAAAGCATCGCCGACTTCGCACCGCTCAGGCCGAACCGGCCGAAATCCTCGGAGCCGACCGATGGCAGGGTTTGAACCTGGTGCACGACCCCAGCGCGCTCGACCCCGCTCTGGAGAAGCTCGGTTGCCTCCAAATCGTTCGTGCAGGCAAGGAATATATCCTCATAGCCAATCTCGCAGGCGAGCCCATGGCGATCCGCCGTGGCGCGAACCAGGCTTTCGACCCGCGCGATCAGCGCATTCATATCCTCATCGGCGATCGTGCGCAGCGTTGCAAGGATTTTGGCTTCGCCGGGCGCCACGCCATAAGACACCGCCCCCATAGAAGCATGCGTGATCGTGATCATCGAAAATCCCTGCCCCAGCGGCTTGCCGCTGCCGCAGGACTCCAAGACAGGCATCAACTCGGAGATTGCCTTCATGGGGGAACGGCCATCGGCGGGGCGCGAGGCGTGAGCGGTGCTGCCGATCAGCCGGATCCAGATGCCGCGAGAGGCACAATTTGCTGGGCCGGGGCCAAGCTTGGCGATGCCGAACTCCAGACCGGGCATGTTATGCAGCGAGAATGCCCAGTCGGGCTTGATCTCACCATAGCGCTGATCGGCAATCACGGCGGCGGCCCCGGCGCCGTTTTCCTCGGCCGGCTGGAACATCAGGATGACCCGTCCGCTGGCCGGGCGCGCTCGCGACAGGATGCGGCCGAGCCCCAGCAGAATCGTGCTGTGGCCGTCATGGCCGCAAAGATGCGCCTTTCCCTGCACCGCGGAACGGTGCTCGACCCCACCCAGTTCTTGAATAGGCAGCGCATCCAGCTCCGAGCGGAAAAGGATCGTCGGCCCCGGCGCACCGCTGTCATAGATCGCAGCGACACCGTGACCGCCCAGTTCCGTCAAAACCCTGTCGGGATGCGTCGGCACCAGCATCTCGCGGACACGCCGAGCGGTCTCCTGTTCTTCACCCGAAAGTTCGGGATTGCGGTGAAGTTCGTGGCGGAAGGCCATCAGTTCGCGAAGGTCATCTTCGGTCGGCAGGGGGAAAGACAATCGGTTCGTCATGTCACGCAGCCGCTCTCAGAATCATTCCGTAAAGGTCACGCGGTTCGTCCGGATCTGCGACAAGATCCAAAGCGGTGTAATGCGCCGTTCTCTTGATCCGGTCATTGACGTAGCGCAGGGCCGAGAAATCCTCGATCGCGAAACCCACACTGTCAAAAAGCGTTACCTGCCGTTCGTCCGCACGCCCCATGGCGGTGCCTGCAATCACGCGCCATAGTTCGGTCACTGGGTAGTCTGCAACCAGCTGCTGGATCTCTCCCTCGATGCGGGTCTGGGGAGGATACTCGACGAAGATCTCGGACCGCAGCAGGATGTCGCGGTGCAATTCCGTCTTGCCGGGGCAGTCTCCGCCGATGGCATTGAGGTGGACGCCGGCGCCGACCATATTGTCGGTCAGGATCATCGCACACTGCTTGTCGGCGGTGCTGGTGGTAATGATCTGCGAACCTTCGACCGCTTGTTCCGCGCTTGCACAGGCGACGACTATGAGGCCGCTGCCCTGCAGGTTTGCCAGCGCCTTGGCTGTTGCCGCGGGATCGATGTCATACAGCCGCACGGTGTCGATACCGCAGATCGCCTTGAAGGCCAGCGCCTGAAACTCGCATTGCGCGCCGTTGCCGATGATCGCCATGACACGGCTGTTTCTCGGCGCCAAGTATTTCGCGGCGATGGCCGAAGTCGCGGCCGTCCGCAACGCGGTCAACAGCGTCATCTCCGTTAAGAGCATGGGATAACCGGTGTCGACATCGGCCAGAACGCCGAAGGCAGTGACGGTTTGCCGCCCGCCGCGCATGTTCTTGGGATGGCCGTTTACGTATTTGAACCCGTAGGTGGTTCCGTCGCTGGTCGGCATCAGCTCGATCACGCCGTCCGTGGAGTGTGAAGCGATGCGCGGGGTCTTGTCGAACAGTTCCCAGCGGCGAAAATCTTCTTCGATGTAGGCGGCGAGATCGGACAGCATCCGTTCGACTCCGGTGTCGATAACCAACTGCATCATGTGCTGGACACTGACGAAGGGCACGAGGCTGAGAGGGCCCGGCGGGCTGAGAGGCATTTTGTTTCCCCGTTTGACGGTCGGGACGGGCCCGAGCAGATTGGAGTTATGCGGGCGGCCGATCGCCGAAGCCGTGACCTGCCTTGTCAACAGCCGCGGCGGAGGTGGCGACGATGCCCCGATCCAGAAGGTCTGATATCCGGTCTTGCGACACGCCAAGCTCCCGTAGCACTTCGACTGTGTGCTCCCCCAGCATGGGGGCAAAGCGGGTGATCTCGACCGGGGTCGCGGACATTTGCACCGGGTTGGCCATGGCAATGGTTCTGCCTTCGCTCGGATGCTCGACCGTCTTGAAGAATTCCACATCCGCCAGATGGGGATCGCGCAGGACGGTCTCGAAAGTGTGCATCGCCATGACAGGCACATCGGCGGCGTCGAGCAGATCGATCCACTCGCCGGACGAGCGGGTCAGGAAGATCTCGGCAAGCCAGCCATAAACAAATGAAATGTTGTCCATCCGCGCGCGGAAACTGGCGAAGCGGCCATCGGTGTGCGTCAGATCGTCTTGGCCGATGACCGCCAGAAAGCGCCGCCAGTGATCGTCGGTGTAGACCAGCGCGCAAACGTGGCCATCGGCCGTGCGAAGCGGGCGGCGATCACGTACGAGCTGGCGGATATAACCGCCATGATCGAGCGGTGGATCGAAGGTCAACCCGCCCAGGTGATCGTTCAGGACAAAGCTGACCATCGTTTCGAACATCGGCACGTCCACGCGCTGACCGCTGCCGGAGCGGCTGCGCTCGATGATAGCGGCGAGGATGCCACTCAATGCGGTCAGTCCGACGACGCGATCAGCAATGGCCGCCGGAACATAACGCGGCTCATCCGACCCCGAGAGCATGAACAGATGCGAAAGCGTCGCGCCGCCCTGAATCAGATCGTCGTAGGCGGGGCGCGCCGCGTAGCGCCCCTGTTGACCGTAGCCGTAGAGCCCGGCGTAGATGAGGCGCGGGTTGACGACGCGGACCTCTTCCCATGACAGGCCGAGGCGTTTCATCGCCGCGGGTCGCACGTTATAGACCATGACATCCGCATCACGGCATAGGTCCAGAAGCAGTTCGCGCCCTTCGGCGGTCTTGATATCCAGGACGACCGACCGCTTCGAGCGGTTTGCATTCAGAAACAACGGCCCCATCGCCGGCGAGCGCGACGGTCCGACGCTGCGCATCAGATCTCCCGAGGGCGGCTCCACCTTGATCACATCCGCGCCGAAATCCCCAAGATACTGGGTCGCGAATGGCCCCATCAGCACTGAGGTGAGGTCGATGACCTTTACGCCGGACAGCGCTCCCATCTCGCCTTCTCTCTTTCAATTCTCGGTGTCAGGTCCCGATCTCGTCGCCTCTCCCGCCGCGGCCCGTGAGGGTGCAGTTACGGAGGGAGGAACCTGCTCTCTCAGATGTTGACCGGCACTTGATGATCGACTGCCATCGGGGCAGAAGCTTCCGGTGCAATCCATCATGACAGGTAGACACATTGTTTCAATATGCGCTTCCAGCGAGATTGATAGGTGTGACTTATGGGACGATGACACTCAGCCGGAGTGGTCTGCCAACAAGGCCCAGAACGCCAAGAACGGCGCATCGAGCGATCTCATCGCATGTCGGAGTCCCGGCGGGTTGTAGAACGATCCGCCCAGGCCAGGGGCGAACCAGACCCCCTCCCCTTGCCGGAACTCCCCCGGGGTGAGGACAAGGTAGACCTCTTCGGGCGCGTGGTCATGATCAGGATAACGCACATTCGGCGCCATCAGGGTGACGCCCAGCCATAAGTCCCTGCGCTCTTCAAGCCCGCCGGGTCCGACAATCATCGCATTGGCATGCCCGGCGTCGAAATTCGCACTCGCGGTCGCGTCATAGTTGATCTTTCGACGCCATTGGAGCTGCGGCTCGATTGCCTTGAACCGCTCGACCAAGCGCATGAGCGCCGGGTCTGTGGTGTGGATGGAGAGTGCCGCTTCGAGCTGATCGCAGGCGGGCAACCGGCTTCCGAGTCCGGAGCGCATGACACCCGGGCGCTGCAACGCGGTGAATATGCCGCCGACGGATCGGCGCGCCTGTGGCCCCATGGCAAACTTGCCAAATGCTTCATGGGCCGCAGCCACGAAGGACTGCAGACTTTCATTGCGCTCGGTCAACGCGACATCTCCAGATTGTTCGATCCGATCCAGGCCAGAACCACTTGAGAGGCCCAGGCTGCACAGAGCCACCTTGGTAGGCATAGTCGAGCAGCACGGGCATGGTCGTCGCTCCTACCCTTGTTACCTTTAGGAACTGCCGCTTCGGCATGGCGGGCTCTTGCCCACGATCATACGGGCTCCAGGGCCTGCGCCCTCTGCAACCTGGCCAACTCAGCGTAAGGGATATGGCATCGGATCGAATGACCGGGCTGAGCCTCGCTGAGTGGCGGCTCCTGCTGTTCGCAGATCGCACCGATCTTGCGCGGGCAGCGCGTGTGGAAGACGCAGCCCGACGGCGGGTTGGTGGCGCTGGGGATTTCGCCGTCGAGACGAATGCGCGCCGTCTCGGTCTGGTCGAGCTTGGGCACGGCCGACAGCAGCGCTTCGGTATAGGGGTGATGCGGCCCGGAAAAGACGTCTTCCGACGGTCCGAGTTCCATGATGCGGCCGAGATAGAGCACGGCGATCTTGTCGGAGAGGTAACGCACCACGGCAAGGTCGTGCGAGATGAAGATGTAGCTGACGTCTTCCTTCGACTGCAGGTCGGCGAGCAGATTGAGGATGGCAGCCTGCACCGAGACGTCGAGCGCCGAGGTCGGCTCGTCGCACACCACGATGCGCGGGTCGCCGGCGAAGGCGCGCGCGATGGCGACGCGCTGCTTCAGGCCGCCGGAGAGCTGGCGCGGCTTGACGGCAAGATGGCGCTCGGTGAGGCGAACCGAACGGACGAGGTCGTTGAGACGGGCCTCCAGCGCCTTGCCGGAGAGGCCCGCCAGCCGCTTCAACGCGCGGCCGATCAGGTGGCGGATCGAATGCGAGCGGTTGAGTGCGGAGTCCGGATTCTGGAAGACGATCTGCATCGCCTTGATCTGGTCGTCGCTGCGGTTCTCCAGCCTGGGCGCCAGGGCCTTGCCCTCGAGCTCGATGGTACCGCCCGCGTCAGGCGGCACCAGGCCGAGCAGCAGCCTGGCGAAGGTCGTCTTGCCGCTGCCGGACTCGCCAACCAGCCCAAGCGTCTCGCCGGGCCTGAGATCAAGCGACACGTCCTTGACGGCGCGCAGTGCATGGCCATGGCTTGCATAGGTCTTGTTCAGCCCGGCGACCCGCAGCACCGGTGCGGCTGTCGTCTTTGGTGCAGGCGCCACATCGCTCGGTGTCGCGCGCGGCAGCGCCTGCGCCTTGTCATGATGGAAGCAGCGCGACAGGCGTTTTCCGCGCTCGTCACTCAGATCGTAGAGCGGCGGCAATTCGCTGCGGCAGCGATCGTCGGCGAGCGCGCAGCGGTCGGCGAAGGCGCAGCCCTTGATGTCAGCTCCAATGCCGGGCAGAAAAACCCGGGATGGTGTCGAGGCGGCCCTGATCCTTGCGTTGGCCACCGCGCGGCAGGCAGCGCAGCAAGGCTACGGTATAGGGATGGCGCGGATCGTTGAACACGACATCCGTCGGCCCTTCCTCCACCAGCATGCCGGCATAGAGCACGCCGACCCGGTCGCACATGTTGGAGACGACAGCGAGGTTGTGGCTGATGAACAGGATCGAGGCCGACAGTTCTTGCCGCAGTTGCGCGATCAGGTCGAGCACCTCGGCCTCGACAGTCGCATCGAGGCCGGTCGTCGGCTCGTCGAGGATCAGCATCGAGGGATCGTTGGCCAGCGCCATGGCGATCGCCACGCGTTGCTGCATGCCGCCGGAAAGCTGGTGCGGATAGCGCTGCATGACGCTGACCGGATCGGAGATGCGCACCCGGTTCAACATGGCGATCGCCCGGTCGGTAGCCGCCTGTCCCGAGACGCCGCCGAGTTCAAAAATCTCGGTCAACTGGCGGCCGATGCGGATCGACGGGTTCAGCGCCTTGCCCGGGTCCTGGTAGACCATGGAGACGCTTTCGGCACGGGCGCGTCTGAGTGCTTCGGCATCCAGCTTCATGACGTCCTGGCCATCGAGCGAGATGGCGCCGCCAGTGATCGAGCCGTTGCGCGGCAGATAGCGCACGACGGTGAGCGCCACGGTGGATTTGCCGCAGCCGGATTCGCCGACCAGCCCGTAGGCCTCGCCCTGGCCGATGGTGAGGCTGAGGTTGCGCAGCACCGCGCGGTTGCGCCCAGTGACGCGGTAGGCGACCGACAGATCGGTGAGTTCGAGCGCGTTTTTGCCCTTGGCGGTGTTAGTCATTGAGCGCTCCGTGAACGCCGTCGGCCACCAGGTTGACGCCGATCACCAGCGAGGCGATGGCGAGCGCATCGAACAGCACCGTCCACCAGAAGCCACCGCCGATCATGCCGTAATTGTTGGAGATCGACAGCCCCCAGTCGGGTGACGGCGGCTGGATGCCAAACCCCATGAAGGAGAGCGTGGCGACCGCGAAAATGGCATAGCCGAGCCGCACGGTGGTTTCGACCAGGATCGGCGGGATGACGTTGGGCAGGATCTCGACGAACATCGTATGCAGCGCACTTTCATGCCTGAGCTGTGCGGCGGCGACATAGTCGAGTTCGCGCTCGGCCAGCACCGCGGACCGCACGGTGCGCGCGATGATCGGCGCGAAGCTGAGGCCGATGACGACGATGACCGTCGTCTTCGACGTGCCGAGCGCAACGATTGCCAGCAACGCGACGATGACCACTGGGATCGCCATGAAGGCTTCGAGGATGCGGCTGACGACATCGTCGACGAGGCCGCGAAAATAGCCGGTGATGAGGCCGAGCGCCGTGCCGGCCACCGTCGCCAGCAAGGTCGCCAGCGGTGCGACGGTGAGGATGTCGCGCGACCCGACAATGACGCGCGAGAAGACGTCGCGGCCGATCTGGTCGGTACCGAACCAGTGTTCTGAAGAGGGCGGCGCCAGCGCATTGATGATGTCGTCGGCCAGCGGATCGTAGGGCGCGAAATGCTCGCCGAACAGCGCGCAGGCAACCCAGAACAGCACGATGGCGAAACCGACAAGGAACGTTCGCGAGCGCAGCAGGGAGAAAAAGACCTCGGCCAGCGGGCCGCGCTTACGCGTGTCGTCTGGTGTCGGGGAGCTGGTTTGGACAGCGCTCATTGGTCTGACCCCAGCCGGATGCGCGGATTGAGCACGGAATAGAGGAAGTCGGCGACAAGGGTGGCCACGGCATAGACGATGCCGATGGTGAGAATGCCGGATTCCAGCATCGGGAAATCCTTGCCGCGCGCCGCGGTGAAGATCAGCGAGCCGATGCCCTGGTAGCGAAACAGCGTTTCGATGACCACGAGGCCGCCGATGAGATAGCCGGTCTGCGTCGCGATGACGGTGATGGTCGGCAACAGCGCGTTGCGCAGCACATGCCGCCAGATCACCGTACGCCACGGCAGGCCCTTCAGCACGGCCGTTCGCGTGTAGTCGGAATCGAGCGCCTCGATCATGCCGGAGCGCGCCATGCGGGCGATGTAGCCGAACAGCACCAGGAACAGCGGCAGTGAAGGCAGGATCAGGTAGTAGAGCTGCGTGAAGAAGCCGGCATCGCGCGGCCATGCGGCCGAGATCGGCAGCCAGCGCAGCCACACACCGAAGATCAGGATCAGGATGATGCCGGTGACGAATTCCGGCAGCACGGTCACCGACAGGCCGCCAAGGCTGATGATGCGATCGAGCGGGCGGTTGAGATTGAGCGCGGCAACGACGCCGCCGAGGATGCCGATCGGCACCACCAGCACGAAGGCGACCGCCGCCAGCTTCATCGAATTGCCGAGCGCATCGATGACAAACGGCGCGACCGGCGAGCGGAAGATGTAGGACGTGCCCATGTCGCCCTGGACGAAGTTGGAGATCCAGCCCCAGTACTGGGTCAGCAGCGGGCGGTCGACGCCGAGCGTGTGGTTGAGTGCATCGACCGCGCGCTGGTCGGCAAACGGCCCCAATATGGCGCGCCCGACATTGCCGGGCAGCACCTGGCCGCCCAGAAACACCATGATGCTGAGCAGGAACAGCGTGACGAGCGACAGCGAGACACGCCGCGTAAGAAAGGCAGAAATAGCGGGATACTCCTGTTGGGACCGGTCCTTTGCGAAGGGCCGGTCGTAGAAGACAATTGTCTTCCGCTCAGGCCTTCGACGCCTTGTCCAGGAACAATTGCGACATGCCGGTCGGCTGTGCGCCGGTCACGCCTTTGGCCGTCGCCATCAGAAAATCGAAGAAATAGCCGAATATCACCGGCGTTTCCTCGAGCAGCAGCTTCTGGATCTTGCCGGCGTCGGCCTTCTGCGCTTCGAGATCGAGTGCGGCGACGTAGCTGGCCGCCAGCGCGTCATAGTCCTTGTTCTTGAAATGCGCCGCGTTCCAGGCGCCGTCACTCTTCAAGGGCGCATTGAGATAAACGTTGGGCACGCCGCGGTGACCGTAGTCGGTCATGCCCATCACCGAATCCAGCCAGTTGGATTTGCCCGGCACCGCGTCGCCATAGTAGGCGCCTTGGTCGAGGATGTTGAGGTCGAGATCGATGCCGATCTCCTTGACCCAGTTCTGGATGAGCTGGGCGTATTCGGGGATTTCCAGATAGCGCTCGGTGGTCAGCGTCATCTTGAAGCCCTGGCCGACACCAGCCGCTTCCATCAGCTGTCTGGCCTGGGCAATGTCCTGCTTGCGCTGCGGCACGCTGGTGTCCGTGGAGGGGAAGACCGCAGCGAATGGGCTATCGTTGCCTTGCAGACCCCGCCCTTTCAGCAGTCCGGCGACCAGTTTCTCGCGGTCGAGGCTGAGCGCGACGGCGCGGCGCACGCGCGGATCCTGAAATGGTCCGGTATCGCATCGCATGTGCAACTGATAGTGGCCAACAGACTTCAAACTGACGATCTCGGTATTCGGGTCGTTGAGCAGGCCGACGCCGGCCGTTATCGGCAACAGATTGATGATGTCGACCTGACCGCCCTGCAGCGCCAGGATTTCCGCCTGAATGTCGGCGAAGAAGGTGAATTCGGTGCGATCCGGCAGCGCCTTTTCACCCCAATAGTCGTCGTTGCGGATGAAGGATGCGCCGACCTTTGGCGTGTACTTTTCGATCTTGAACGGCCCGGTGCCGTCGAAGCTCTTCTCGTAATCGCCCTTGTAGTTCGCAGGCAGAATGATGGCGTTATAGTTGTCGGACGACAGCATGTAAGGGAAGTTGCCGTTCGGCGCGTCGAGGTGGAATTCCACCGTGTAGTCGTCGACCTTCTTCGAGGCGCCCTTCTGCAGGATACCCTTGAAGGCCGACAGTGCGTTGGACGAATTGGCCGGGTCGGCAAGGCGGTCGATGCTGGCCACGACGTCGTCGGCCTTCATCTCGCCGCCGCTGTGGAATTTCACGCCCTTGCGCAGCTTGAAGGTCCACACCGAGCCGTTGTCGTTCGGCTTCCAGCTTTCGGCCAGCGCCGGCAGCAGCACAAGGTCGGGGCCGTCGATGCAGAGAAATTCGCCGACCTGCTGCAGTATCACCAGGCCACCGCCGTCAGCGACGGTCACCGGATCGATCACCCCGCCAGGCACGTGGCATGCGACGCGGATGGTGGCGCCGGGTGCGCCCTGGGCGCGCGCCAGCGATGGCATGCCGCCGAGGCCGGCTGCCATGCCGATACGGCCCAGCAGCGGCAGCGACAGGCCAAGCAGGCTGCCGTGGCGCACGAAGTCGCGGCGGCTGACACGGCCGTCGACAAGGCCATCGATCAGGTGATTTTCAAGCGGCGAACGGTTGCGCCGGATCAGGTCGAGAATGTGAAAGTTCTTGCTCATGGGTTTTTACCCTTTCCCCTGTTTCTTATGGTTAGCGATTTCATTTCAATCCGTGGAGTTCTCCTTGCCCCGGCTGTCAAAGATGTCAGTCGACCGGGGACTGCAGTATTTTCCGGTCCATCCGATCCTTGCGACGGCGGGTCAGTCAGTGGCCCGACGGAAAGACCGGGCCGCGTGCGAAATACAGTCCTGCATTGCGACGCCCTCCCGATGCTTTGAAGGTTCGCCCTCAGAGCACCTTCGTCATGATGATTGTGGTCCAGCATCACCCATAGTTCCAGAAAGCTGCAGCCGCTGAATTGATAAGTATGACTTATCGAATGGCCGCAGTTTCCCATTGCTGCGACTATGGGAAATCCTGCAGAAGGAAAGCTTGGTCCAACAGCGCCTCCTGAACCCCAAGATTGCTGACACGATTCCACGGCTTGCCTATAATGACTCCAACCGGCAGCCGAAGTTCATCATCCCTTCGATTGCAGACAGGCTGAAAGCAGGCGGAGGCATTGTGGGTCTGGCATTGGTGTCGGCGTTCTGGTGCCGCCATTGTTTCGGAACGACCGAATCCGGCAGACAGATCGCGCCGAGCGACCCAACTGGGATATCTTGCGGCAACTGCCAAGGCCGCGAAAACGAACCCGGTCGCCTGGACGTAACTCGGCTTTCATTGACAAGGCGCGGAATAAGGGCTATTTGTTACCCTAATCGTTTAGGTCAGAGTTTTTGGACTGGCCTCGACGAGGGAGGATCGCATCTTGGCAAGATCAACGATGCGCGACATCAGTCGCGCAACAGGCCTGTCTGTGTTCACCGTATCCCGGGCTCTTAGCGGAGCCGACGGGGTCTCCGAGGCAAGTCGTGAGCAGGTGCTGAAGGCGGCGAGCGATCTCGGATACGTGCTCAACCGCGCGGCCCAGGAATTGCGGCGGGCCAGCCGCGACTCGGTTGCCGTCATTACCGCAAGCACCTCAAACTCCTACTATCTCGACCTGATGGCAGGCATACAGCAAGCTCTGGAACCTTCCGAGTGGACGGTGGTTGTCGGCGACGTCGCGGTCAACGGCGTGTATGACGCCCGCCTCGAGGATCGGATGATCCGCCGCCTCATCGAGTCACGGACCGCCGGCGTCATTTCGACGCTAACCCTGAAGGCAGAGAACACGCGACTGCTCGAGCGCTGGGATATCCCGCTGGTCTTCGTGGACTCCTCGCCGCCTGCCGAGGCCGCGCACACACCAAGCGTGACCACCGACAACTACAATGCCAGCCTGATGGTGGGCAAGCATCTCGCCGATCATGGGTACAAGGACTGGCTGTTTCTGGTCTATCCGTCGAAATGGTCGACGCGGTTCGACCGTGAGCGCGGCATCAAGGAGGCGGCGCGGATCCACGGGGCCGACCTGCTGGTGCTGGAGTCGGAGAACGACGCCCAGTCCGGCTACGGCACGCTGGCACGCCATCTCGACTCCACCGGCAAGGTTCCGCGCGCGCTGATCGCAGGCAACAACCCGCTGCTGCTCGGCTCCATGAAACTTGCCGCTGAAAGGCGCATCACAATACCGCAGGAGATGGCGGTGGTGGCCTATGACGAATTCGCCTGGTCGGAGCTTACCGATCCGCCGATGACGGTGCTGAACGAGCACAGCGAACAGATCGGCCGCCTTGCTGCGATGACCCTGCGCAGGATCATCGACAAGCAGGTCGAAGCCGAGAAAAGGGGCCAGGCGCCCACCCCGGTCTATCTTCCGGAGGATCAGCAGCGCGTGCCTGCCCGCCTGATAATCCGCTGCTCCTGCGGCTGTTCGAGAGACAGCGCGCATGCGCAAGGCCCAATGACCTCGCAGGCAGCTTAGCGACAACTGGAATGGAAGGACGATGACCGGACTACTTCGCGCTTGAACCTAAACGATTAGGCAGATCGAAACCCGGAATCTGCCGCGGTGATAGTCGCGGCTTGGAAGTCGAGGAAACCGAATTTGCCGTCACATCACGGCGGCAGACAACAAGGAGGAAAAAACATGAAAGCAAAGACCAGTATCCGGCTTATGACTGCTGCATCCCTTGTGGCGCTTGGCTTGTCCTTCGGGGCAGCCCCCGCCTCGGCGGAAGGCAAGCTACCCAGCAAGATCGAGAAGATCGGCCTGATGGTGCAGGACATGTCCAATCCGTTCTTCTCCGCCATGACGAAGGGCGCGGAAGATGCAGCCAAGCAGATCGGCGCCACGGTCAACGTGCAGGACGCGCAACTCGACCTGGCCAACCAAAACACCCAGATCGACGCCTTCATGCAGCAGGGCGTCAATCTGATCGTCATTTCTGCGGTAGACGAAGCCGGCATCGAGCCGGCTATCCAGCGGGCCAAGGATGCCGGCATCATCGTTATCGCGGTCGATACTCCGGCTCACGGCGCCGACGCGGTGATCATGACCAATGCGGTACAGGCGGGTGAGAAATCATGCGAGTACCTCTTCCAGCAAATGGGTGGAAAGGGTCAGGTGCTCCTGGTGGACGGCACACCCATCCAGACGATCATCGACCGCATCAATGGCTGCAAGACGGTCGCCGCGAAGTTTCCCGACATCAAGATCGTTGGCCAGCAAGCCTCGAAGAATGACCGTGCCTCAGGCCTCGCCGTGACGACCGACATGCTGACGGCCAATCCGGACGTCACCGGTATCTTCGGCATGAACGATCCGTCAGCGCTCGGCGCGGTGCTTGCTGTCGAACAGGCCGGCAAGACCAGCCAGATCAAGGTCACCGGCGTGGACGGCAGCCCCGAAGCCGTCGCCGAACTGAAGCGGGAAGGGTCGCCGTTCATCGGCTCCGCCACGCAGAACCCGGCGGAGATGGTGCGCCAGGCGGTCAAGGTCGCGCAGGACATGATTGCCGGCAAGGCGCCGAAGGACAAGACAATCCTCATCGAAAGCGTTCTCGTCACTCGCGACAACGTCACCCAGTATCCCGGCTGGTAACCATCTCCCAGACCAGCCCTGCGGGGAGCGGCCTTGCGCCGCTCCCCGCCTCAGGACCCGTGAGGCTGCCATGAGTACCCAACGTCCGCTTCTTGTCATCGAAGGCGTCTCCAAACGCTTCGGGGCAACGTTGGCCTTGAACAAGGTCCATTTCGACCTGAGAGCGGGCGAGGTGCATGCGCTGATGGGCGAGAATGGCGCAGGCAAGTCGACCCTCATGAAGATCCTCGCCGGCAACATCCAACGTGACGCGGGGCGTATCCTTATCGATGGCCACGAAGTCGAGATTCGCTCCCCGATCGATGCCTCCGCCAACGGCATCGCCATCATTCACCAGGAACTTAATACCGTTCGCGACATGACGGTCGCGGAAAACCTTGCGCTCGGACGTGAGCCACGCACGCGCTTCGGCATGCTCGACCGTCGCCGCTTGGAGCAACAGGCGCGTGAGAAACTGGCACGCATACACTCGACGATCGATCCGCGGCAGCCGCTCGGCTCGTTGAGCGTGGGCATGCAGCAATTGGTCGAGATCGCGCGCGCCGTCGGCGAAAACGCCCGCGTCCTCGTCCTCGATGAACCGACCGCGGCGCTGTCGCGCGCCGAGGCACAGGAACTCTATCGGATCATAGGCCAGATGCGCTCGGCGGGCGTGGGGTTGATTTACATTTCGCACCGCATGGAAGAGGTTTGGCAGTTGGCGGACCGGGTTACCGTGTTCCGTGACGGCGGCTACGTGGGGACCGGCACCCTGGCCGAGATCAGTCCGCAAGACGTGGTTCGCATGATGGTCGGCCGTCCGGTCGCCGACCTCTACCACCACGACAAACGCACCCCCGGCGCCGCCGTCCTCGACGTCGAGGGACTAGCCAGCGAAGACGTCGGCCCGGTCGACCTCTCGGTTCGCGCCGGAGAGGTGGTGTGCATGGCGGGGCTGATCGGCTCGGGTAGAACCGAAGTCGGACGCCTGATTTTCGGCGCCGACCCGCGCACCGCTGGTTCAGTCAGGATCGAAGGCCGTCCCAGTCATCCGTCTGATCCCTTCGAGGCGATTGCCGACGGCATCGGCATGGTGCCCGAGAACCGCAAGGAGCAAGGCCTGTTCCTCGACCATTCGGTGGAAGACAACATTGCCATCAGTTCGCTCGACCGCTTCGTCGCGGCAGGCGTGGTCAATCGGACAGAACGACGCGATGCCGTCATGGAGCAGATGAAGCGGCTCAACCTTCGGCTCAACGCATTCTCGCTGCCTGTGAAGGCCCTGTCTGGAGGAAACCAGCAAAAGGCGGCACTCGCCCGGTGGCTGCTTCGCGATTCCAGGGTGCTGATCCTCGACGAGCCTACCCGCGGTGTCGACATCGGGGCAAAGCGCGAGATCTACGAGGAGATCGACCAACTGGCCCGCGCCGGCAAGGCAATCCTGATCATATCGTCGGATCTGCCGGAGGCGATCGGGATAAGCGATCGCCTGCTGGTCATGCGCGAGGGCAGGATCGTGTCCGAACTGGTTTCGGAGAAAACCTCGGAAGAGGAGGTGATGCTTCATGCGACGGGTACCGCGACCCGTGGCGGAACCACAGGAGTGCAACCGTGAATACTGCTCGAGACGAGACCACTCAGCCAACACCGACCACGCGGGATCGCGCCCCCTTCGATTTCGCCAAATGGTGGGACCGCGTGGGCATTCTCATGGTGCTGGTCGCGCTGGTGATCCTGATGTCGGCCATCGCGCCGAACTTCAACCGTATCGACAACCTGCTCAACATTGCGCGCGCCATCTCGGTGAACGCTATCCTGGCGGCAGGCATGACACTCGTCATCCTGACCGGCGGCATCGACCTTTCCGTCGGATCGATCATTGCCGTTTCTGGCGTGGTCTCTGTCATCGCCGCCATAGCGGGTGTGCCCGCCCCCGCCGCCATCCTTGTCGGCATTGCCGTCGGCGCAGCCTGTGGCCTGGTCAACGGAGCGCTGACCGCCTACCTCTCGCTCGCGCCATTCATCGTCACCCTGGGGACGATGACCTTCCTGCGCGGCCTTGCCTATACCATCACCAAAGGCCAGCCGATCGTTTCGAGTTCCCTGAATTTCAAAGACATCGGCAATGGATACCTGTGGGGCATCCCTGTGCCGGTCATTGTGATGGCAATCGTCTACCTGATCATCTGGTTCATCCTGGAGCGGACGCGCTATGGCCGCCATGTCTATGCCGTGGGCGGCAATGCCGAGGCAGCCAAGCTCGCCGGCGTGCGCGTCAAGCGGGTCATCACATCCGTCTATGTCCTGGCCGGCGCTTGTGCTGGTCTGGCAGGCGTCATCTTCTCCGCTCGCGTCATCTCGGCCCAGCCCACCGCCGGGACCGGCTATGAACTCGACGCGATCGCAGCGGTCGTGCTCGGCGGTACCAGCCTTGCCGGAGGCCGCGGCCGAATTGTCGGCACGCTCATAGGATCGGTGATCCTTGGTGTGCTGGGTACCGGTTTGATCCTGCTCAACGTGCCCTTCTTCACTCAGTTGCTGATCAAGGGTGTGGTCATCATCCTGGCCGTCGCCATCGACAGCCTGAAGCAGCGGCCGGGGCTTTTCCGCTTTCGCAGAAACGCGCCACCCGGCGCGTCCAGCCAATAACCGCCACGGCGTCTCGGCCCGCCCTGACGCGGCAGGCATTACCCAACTCACCACTTTCCATTGGAGGGACCTCCATGACCCTTGCCGTCACCATTACAGATCCTCTTGCAGGCCGGCGCGACCATGAGCCGATCGTCTTTTCCGTCGCCGCGGACCTGCCGCATGCCCTCTGGTGGGCTCGCGACGACGCCGGCAACCGGGTGTTGTGCCAGCGCCTGACGCAGGACGCCAAGCCAGGCGAAACGCGTTTCACGGCGACCGTGAGCTTCAGCGGCCACCTACGGCTAACGCTGGACGAGCCCTGCGACGCAGCTTCGGTTAACGCCCACGGCATCACTGTTCTCAAAGGCAGGGAAGCGGACTGCTTCGTACGCCTTGATACCGGTGTATTCGACCTCGAGCTCTGCTCAGGCACAGCGCAAGGCCTCGGTTCGTCCAAGTGGGGAATCCGCCACTTCCGGTCATTGGCCGACGATTTCGAGCTGCTGCCCTCCGGCAACAATGCCATCGGCGGCTTTTACGGGCCTTTCTTCACCCCGGAGAACGGCCTTATCAACCCTCCCGAGCATACGACCGTCGAAATCGAGACGCTGGAGCGCGGTCCGGTTCTGCACCATTACCGGATGCACGGCACGATCCCGGACGGCCTGCTGGATGAACTCAAGGGCAAGTGCTTCTCGATCGACTGGATGTTCACCCACGGGACACCCTTTTTCCAGCGCCGCTATTGCGTCGACCCTTTCCAGACCGTCATTAACGGCCGCTCCGTCACCAACAAGATCACCGTCGGGGACGAGTTCGAGGGCGGCAAGGGCAAGCTCGTGTTCGATCGCTTCGCCGCCTATGGCGGAACGCGCTATCGTGCAGGTGACCCCTACGCCGGCGAACTCGTCGCCATGGTGGCCGACACGGTGACCAATTCGGCCAACCAGAGCCGGAAGTTCGAGGAATTCCGTTCGCACCTCGGCGACATCGAATCCGCCCATTGGGACCTCTATTGGCGGCTGTTTTGCAAATGGGAAGGCGTGCTTACGGACGATGAGCTACGCGAACGCCTCGCACATGTGCGCGCCGCGGCGCATGTCAAGGCCGATCTTACGGACCGGCACTGGATCCTGACAGATCAACCGGTCGACGTGTCGGCCGTCGCGCACGAAACGATCTTCCCCGGTCCAGCCGACAAGACGGTGGAATTCGACGAGGCCACGGGCCGTGCCATGATCTGGTGGACCTCGGAGCCGTCAGGGGCTTTCCAGATCGTCCAGCGGCGCCAGTCCGGTTGGGTCAATTGGGGCAGCAATGGCGAGAATGAATGCCCCGAACTTCCTGTCGGTGTGCAGATCAAGACCGCATACGGCCATTTCGCCGATCGCTGGCAGGCCATAGCGGATCAACTGGAGACGCCTCCGACTGTCCGCGTCAAACAGGAGGTCCCCGCGAATTCAACGGCGTGACGTTCGACTGGGGTTGAAGAACCTGATCCGCGCTGTACGCTGGGGATCGGTCTCGCCGTCTCCCATGGCACGATGCGCGATTCCAACTATTTGTTTGCTGATCCGCTATGGGATCAAAAACTGAACGCACGAACCGGCGCCCGGCTTGCTACACGCTACACCTCCTTCATCAGGAGATGGTCTGAAGGCCTCGTTTGCGGCGGCCAGACTCCGCGATTGCTGTAGAACTCGTGATTGCCAGGAGCGAGAACCGTCGGTAGTCCGTATCGCTCGATTACCCCCATGCGCAGGATGGCATATCGGCCGCCCTTTTCCTGTGGGCCCATAATGGCCCCACAACGTTTTGAGCCGAGGCATATTTCTATCAATAAAATCGATGGTTATGGTAGGCCCGGAGGGACGTCGTCTTTTCAACAAAAACAATCGGTTAGCGGGTGGTTAGCCCAGCCATATCCTTCGTATGTTCTCGTATTCGGTGGCGAACCCAATAATGAGACTCCAGTTGAGGCTCTGCTCCGCTCGCCTCGTCACATCGTCAAAGGCAACGACCCAGGGGCGTGCAGAGAGGCGCCAACCACCGATACCGACACTCGCTGATGGTGGCCATCTGAATGGAAAATTCGTCTCGATGCAAAACAGCAGGATAATCCTGGTGCACAACGATCCCGCTCGATACCCCACGGTCATTTCGGATCACGTGACGCATGCGCAATCGCCGTGATGGACGGCCGTTTGCCGCCGACCGCTGGACGCCCTCATTACAGCTCCACGCCAAGGGCCCTTACCCAACGCAGCCCATCATCGGTTCCTAGGCGCGGCTTGTACTCTGCACCGATCCAGCCATCGTAGCCGAGCCTTTCCAATGCAAGAAAGAAGGGGCGGTATTCAAACGCGCCCTGATCTGGTTCATCGCGCGTTGGAACTGCGGCGATCTGGACGTGGCCTACCCATGGAAAGTACTGCTCCAGTTCCATGATCACATCCTTGCCGCACACTCCGACATGATAGGCGTCAAACATCAGTTTGATGTTCGGCCGATCGGCTTCCTCGAGCACGGCCGCCGCCTCCGCGAGTGTCGAATAGAAATATCCAGGCGCATCACGCGTGTTCAGCGGCTCGAGGAGCAACGTCAGGCCATCTGCCGCGGCCTTGGACGAGGCCTCTTTGAGGTTCTGTACGAAGACGCTGTGGGCGGAGCGTCGCCTCCGCTCCAGAATCTTGCCTGGCATGCAATGAATTGCCGAGCCGCCCGCCTCAACGCAAAACCGGATCGCTTGATCTACCGTGGCTTGGAACTCATCCTCCCGGCCGGTAAGCGCCCCGAGCCCCATCTCGCCAGCCTTGACGTCTCCCCGAGCGGTGTTGGTGCTAAGCAAAGTCAGACCGTGTTGGACGCAACGGTCACGCACAGCGCTGGCCGGAACATCGTAAGGCCAATGCAATTCGATGGCTTTGAAGCCCGCACGGGCGGCAGAGTCGATCCTGTCGAGAAGGGGTCTGTCCGGCCACAGGAAGCCGAGATTGGCAGAAAAGCGCAGCACGATCTCACCTCAATTGAAAGGCGGCATTCAGTGCCGCGATCTGATCACCGGCTAGGTGCCGAACCGCAAGTCCTCTCGTCAGCACGACGAGCTTGGCGGTCTCCTCCAGTTCTTCGGCAGCGTAGACAGCCGCCTCGAGAGAGAGGCCGGCCACGACTGGACCGTGGTTGGCCAGCAAGACGGCAGCGTGCCGTGGTGCCACGGCTGCCACCAGAGGCGCAACGTCGGGCGAGCCTGGCATCGTATAGGGCAATACCGGCACGCGACCGACACGCATCACGACATAGGGCGTGATGGGCGGGATCGCGTCTTGCGGATCGGTGTCGGCGAGACACGACAAAGCGGTTGCAAATGTCGAATGCAGGTGCACAACCGCTTGCGTTTGCGGGCGTCCCTCATAGAAGGCCCGATGCAAGGGCAATTCCTTGGTCGGTTTGTCGCCTGAAACGTAGGTCCAATTGGCGTCCAGTTTCGACAGGCTGTCGGGATCAAGCATGCCTAGACAGGAATTCGTCGGGGTGACCAGAAAGCCATCCCCGCAGCGCACCGAGATGTTGCCGGAAGAGCCCACGGTAAAGTTGCGGCCAAACAGGGAACCACCCCAAAGGGCTATTCGTCGGCGCATTTCGCCTTCCATCATATTGCCTCCAGAACGCGCAAAGCCTTTTCGTAGAAGTCGGTTGCGCCGAAATTGCCGCTTTTCAGCGCGATACGGACATTGTGGTGGGGACCGAAGGTGGCGAGGGCTGGTACGCCTGGATCGATCTCTGGACCGACGATGAAATGTTCGAAGCCCAGCGCAGTGACCACTGCACCAGAGGTTTCGCCTCCGCCGACCGCCAGACGGGTGACACCATCGGCGACCAGCCTTTTCGCGAGTTGCCCGAAGAACTGCTCGATGGCGTCCGCCACAGGCTGGCGCCCATAGCGCTCCTGGGCAGCTTCAACCGCCACGGGGTCGGCAGTTGAGTAGACCGCCGGCGCAGAGTCTCTATGGTTGCGCACGAAAGCAACCGCATGGTCGACAGTCGTCTTGCCTTCCATCAGGGCTTCGGGTTCGACGGCAAAGCCTGGATGCCCATGCAGATGGTGGGCCAGCTGGGTCCGCGAGGCCACGGAGCAGGAGCCGGACAGCACGACGCCAGGCCCCCGAATGCCGGAAAACCCGACGCCGGATGTCCCGAGCTTGCCGGCCTTCCGGAAATTCTCGGGAAGCCCGAGAGCGATCCCTGACCCTCCGGTCACAAGCTTGTGGTCGGCAAGCGCTGCTCCGATCGTGCGCAGATCCTCATTCGCCAAGGCGTCCACGACGACAAGTCGGCGGCCTGTGGTCGCCTGCGCCTCAAAAGCCGCGCGAATGGTCTGCACCCCTTTTCGAACCGTCTCGTAGCCGACGAACCCGACATCACCGGTTGTCTGGAGACGCAGCCAGCGCCGGATATCTGGGTCAGTCATGGGGTTGAGCGGATGCTTCTCCATGCCGGACTCATTCAAGAGCTGGTCCTTCACGAAGAGGTGGCCCTGATAGACAGTGCGTGCAGTCTCCGGGAAAGCAGGACAGGCCACGGCCACACGCGCGCCCGTCGCATCCAGCAGGGCTTCCGCGACCGGTCCAATGTTGCCTGAAGGCGTCGAATCGAATGTCGAACAATATTTGAAGAGGAACTGAGTACAGCCCTGTTGCTCAAGCCAGCGAAATGCGTCGAGCGCCTGGGCCACGGCATCGGCCACAGCTGCTGAGCGTGTCTTGAGCGCGACGACCCCGGCCTCGCACTCCGGCGTCGTCCCCGTTGGCACGCCCGAGAACTGCGCGGTCGTCATTCCGCTCTTGGCCAGTGTATTGGCGAGGTCACTGGCGCCGGTGAAGTCGTCCGCTATGCAGCCTAACAGCATGATGTCGCCTCAAAATGATCTGCCCCGAAACCGGTACTGACGTGCGGCTCGAAGATCGCTCGCGCTGGCCTTGTCAGCAGGAATGGCATTGTCGCATCATCCGCCGATCGTCCCGCCAAGCTCATCTTCGATGAAGACACGTATGATCTCGTCCATGGAGTGTTCGGCTTCGAAGCCGAGTTTCTCGGCGCGCATGGCTTCGAATTCGCGCGGCCAACCCTCGACGATCTTGAAGATCGCTTCATCGGGTTTCGGCCGGATGAGCTTGACAGCCTTGTCGCCCGCGATGCGGCGCAACGCCTCGATCTGCTCACCAACGCTCGCCGAAAGACCGGGCAGATTGAGGTTTCGGCGCCATCCGAGCTGTGACAGGTCCAGCGTTGCCGCATGCGTCAAGAAACGCACAGCTGCTCGTGGACTGGCGAACCAGTGACGGACGCTGGTCGGGACCGGCAGGATCGCCTCGATGCCACTCAGCGGCTCACGCAGAATGCTGGAGAAGAAGCCTGAGGCCGCCTTGTTGGGACTGCCAGGCCGCACGCAGATGGTGGGCAGGCGGATGCCGATGCCGTCAAGGAAGCCTCGACGAGAATAATCAGAGAGCAGCAGTTCGCAGATGGCTTTTTGGGTTCCATAGCTGGTTAGCGGGGTCGAAAAGAACTCATCCCCGATCTTGTCTGGAAGCGGCGCACCAAACACCGCCAGCGATGATGTGAAGACCACGCGCGGTTTGTAAGGCTCCCGCGAGCCCTCCTTGCGGATCGCATCAAAGAGATAGCGCGTGCCATCGAGATTGATCCGGTAGCCCTTCTCGAGATCCGCCTCGGCTTCCCCTGACACGATTGCTGCAAGATGGAAGATCGTGTCGGGTCGAGCGGCCACGAGTTTTTCCGCCGCGCCAGGCTCGGACAGGTCCGTCTCCACGGTATCCACCGCGCCCGTGAAGCCGACGGGAGCCTGCGGTTTTACCACGTCGGCAAGGGTAAGAGATCGAATCTCGCTACCGTTTAACGCCTCGTCGCTGGCCAACTGGTCCGCCAGCTTCCGGCCGATCATTCCAGCCGCCCCAATTATCATTACGTGCATGCTCTGGTCCTGATTTCTTGATCCGTGGATCGGCAAGGTTTCACTTCGAAAATTTCGTGTATCCGGTGGCGATCAACAGGATGACCGATCCATAGATGATCTGCTTGATCGGCTCGCTCGCATCGAGCAGTGTCATCAAGCTCTCAAGGATTGTAAGGATGAACGCGCCGATAACGGTGCCGCCATAGCCACCACGACCACCAAAGATCGAGGTTCCACCGATCACAGCTGCCGCGACGGAAGGCAGCAGGTAGGTGTTTGCGAGGCCAAGATCGGCAGCATTGGTGCTTCCGACAAGAAGCAGGCCAGCCACGCCCGACAGGACTGCGCTCACGACATAGTCTGCGACGAGCACCTTCCAGATCCTGATCCCGGCGATCTTGCATGCCTTGGGATTGTCGCCAACGGCGTAGAGCGACCGGCCGAAGCCCGACCGGCTCAAACCAAGGATCAGCACCGCGCCAATCGGCAGCCAAACGAAAAGCGAGTATGGCACCAAACCGCCAACCTTCGAACTGCCGAGGACCAGCAAGAACGCAGGAACGCCCGACCGCTGAGCCATCGCGATCTGGCTGTAGACCGTGAGAAGACCCATGATCATCAGGCTTGTCCCCAAGGTCATGATCATCGGCAGCACCCGAAACAGTGCGATACCGATACCGTTGAGAAGACCGACAAGAATGGCAACCAGCAATCCGAGCGCAACGGCCTGACCGGCCCCCAGATCGATGTTGGTCGCCATCACATAGGCCGACGCTGTTGCTATGCTGGCGACCGACAAATCGATCCCACCGGTCAACAAGGCCAGTGTCTGAGCTCCGGCCAGCAAGCCCAAAGGCGCCGCAAACAGCACAATATTCGACGCCCACGCAGGACCAAGAGTGCCTGGCCGTATGAGTTGAACAATCACAAGCAGCCCGAACAAAAGCGCAAGCAAGACGATGAAGGAACGGTTGGACAGGAGGGCCAGACCGAGTCTGGCCTGCAGGCTCGCCGCGCTGCTGCTCGTCGTGTTGATGTGTGTCACAGCGTGCTCCTCCCGGCGAGCTGGAAATACCCTGCAGCCATCACGATGCCGACGAGGAGGCCGCCTTGGACAACTTCACCGTAATTTGGATCGATCTCGAGGAAGATGAGGATCGCGGGAATGAACGATAGAATGTAGGTCCCAACCACCGGTCCGAAAATGTGGACGCGCCCGCCAGTCAGGCTCACGCCGCCCAACACGATCGCTGCAATGCTTGAGAGCGTGTAGTGGGCGCTTCCCAAAGGCGAGCCGATGCCCGTCGTCATGACGAGAAAGAGGCCGCCCAAAGCGCAGAACAGACCGCCGATGGCGTAGGAAGCGACAACCGATCGCGTGACGTCAACCCCGCTGCGAAAGGCCGCCGTCCTGTCGCTTCCGACAGCCTGAATGCGAAGGAACAGCCGCGTCCGGCTGATCGGGACCCAGATCAGAATCACGACTGCCAGGAGCAGGACCAGAGCATTGGGAATCCACGGCAATAGCTGACCGGCGCCAAGCGCAACGAACTCGTCGGGCGCGCCGCCGCCTGGCTGGTTCAGGATCAGCAGCGCGACGCCGCCCCAGATAAAGCCGGTCGTCAACGTCACGACGACGTCTGGAACTTCCGAGGCGATGATGATGAAGCCGTTCAGGGCGCCGCACAGGGCGCCAATCACAAGAACCACAAAAACGAGCACACATGTTTCGGAAATCGACGCACCCTGCATCGTGCGCGCGGCAAGGACATTGCTGACAGCCATCAAGGAGCCGACCGAGAGATCAATACCCCCGCCGACCACGACGCATGCCTGAGCCGCGGCAGCCAAGGCCAGAGGCAATGCGACCAACGCCAGGGATTGGATATCGAAAGCGCCAAAGCCAGGATGTATCCAGGCGGCCAGGCCGAGCAACGACGCGAAAACAGCAGGCAGCAGCAAAGCGGTGCGATGGCGCACAAACCAAGCTTGCATAGGCTGGCCGACGATATCATTGCGGCCATTCGAGATCACATCGCCGTGTTTGTTCAGAGAGGAGTTCATGCTGACGCCACCTGGCTGGAGACAATGCCGTGCGCCATCTTGAGCAGGCTGGCTTCGTCCGCTTGGGACGCTGCGACCTCACCGACGATTTGGCCACCGAACATGACGAGAGCTCGGTCGCATGCAATCGCAATCTCGGCCAGCTCGGAGGTATAGAGCAGTACGGACGCTCCTCCCGCAGCCACCTTCCGCAGCAGTGCATAGATCTGGCGCTTTGTGCCAACATCGATACCGCGCGTCGGATCATAGCAAAGCAGGACCTCAAACCCTGAGGCCATCCAGCGCGCAATGACAACCTTCTGCTGGTTTCCGCCGCTCAACAGCCTGACTTCGGATCCCACCCTGGTATCGACTTCGAGTTGACTTATGGCCTGGGCGGCTCGCCTTTTGTCGGCCGTAAGGGAAAGCTTGGCCCAACCACCGATTTTGCGGATGTCGGGAAGCGTGACGTTCTCGCGCACTGACCTGTGCGGCAGCAGTGCCTCTGTTCGGTCCGCCGGGACGAGTGCAATGCCTGCATCGATCGCGTCGGCGGGATGCCTGAGAACCAAACGTTGGCCTCGCCGCTCGATCCGACCGCTATCGGGTATTCTTAAGCCGGCAAGGCATTCGAACAATTCATGCTGACCCTGCCCCTCCAGAGCCGCAATTCCCAAGACTTCCCCTGCCCGCAGGGTGAAGCTCACATCACGCAGGCGGTGCATGACGCTCAAATTGAGAACGTCGAGTTGGGTCCTGACATTTGACGCCTGCACCGCCGATGGCGCGCTCGCAGAAGCGTCCAACCCATGGGCGGCTGGTCCCAGCATCAAATTGACGATATCGGTCTCATGGCCGGCGACCGGGTCAATCACACCCACCGTATGGCCGTCGCGAAGAACCGTGGCCCGATCGCAAATAGATGAAATCTCGGCGAGCCGGTGCGAGATAAAGATGATCGAGCGGCCCATATCACGCCATGCGCGGACGGCATCGAACGCCAGTTCGGCAAGATCAGCAGACAGCGATGCGGTAATCTCATCAAGCATCAGGATCTGCGGATCCGAGGCCAGCGCGCGGGCAAGATCAATCATCCGCAATGTCGCCAGAGGCATGTCGCCGGCGCGCCTCCCAGGGTCAAGGCGGTCCAACCCAAACTTTGCAAGCCAGGGTCCGCCCTTGTCGAAATCAACGCCGGCCACACGAAAATTGTCACGAATGCTGAGGTCGGGCACGAGGGCCGGATCCTGATAGACCGATACGATACCGCTTTCGCGCGCCTCTCGTGGCGAGCGGAACGACCGCGCCTCGCCGTTCAAAAGCACAGTGCCGCCATCGCCACGCAGCGCGCCTGTCAACACCTTGACCAGTGTGCTCTTGCCGGCGCCATTTGCGCCCATCAATGCGTGAACCTCGCCGGGCATCACGGATAGCGATGCGCTCCGCAAGGCTATGACCTTGCCGAACCGCTTCGCCAGACCACTTATGTCGAGGACAGGGGAGTTGCTCATAGGCAGTTTAAGAACCTGCATTCACGGTGCGTCCTGGACCGGGGCGCCGCCTGGCGGCGCCCCGGAATTTGATGCGAATCCTCGAGATCAGGGACCTTCGCAGGCCAGCACGTCCTTCGTCTCGTAAGTGGTGTAGGGTTTGAGCTCGACCGCGACGCTGTAGTACGGATCGAGAGAGGGGTTGTAGGCCGCCTTGAGCTTCGCCACGCTCGCCTCATCGACGTTTGTCCAGACTTCCGGGTCGAGTTTCACGGCCTTTTCGACATGTTTGCCCTCAAGAACATCCAGAGCGACCGCCAGCCCGGCGCCGCCGATCGCCGCGGGATTGGTGACCGCCGCCCCTGTCAGGCCCGCAGCCTTGAGGTCGACGAGTTGGCCAATGAACGAGTTGTTGTCGGCACCCACAATCAACGGATAGGCAAGTCCGGCGGCCTTGTAGGCTTCGACCACAACCGCGTCCTGGCCAGTCGTGAAAATGCCATCGACTTTCTGGCCAGAAGCGATGATGTCCTTGGTCTTCTTGGAGGTCGTGTTCAAGGACCAGCCGTTGAACACGGTCGTCACCTTGATGTTCGGATAGGCCTTCATCGCGTCGGTAAAGCCCTGGTGTCGATCGTTGTCGGCAGGCACGCCGTCGATGCCACGCATCTCGACCACCGATCCCTTGCCGCCCAATCGCTCCGCCAGCCATTTCGCACTCGTGGCTCCGTAGGCAACCTGGTCGTTGCTGACGACATAGGCATCAGGCGCCGTGACCGCTTGATCGACCGAGACGACGACTATGCCTCGCCCCGCCGCCTCCTTGATCACCGCGTTCAGCGCCGTCCTGTCAGACGGGTTGATGATGATGGCATTCGCACCGGCAGAGATCAGATTGCGAATGTCGGCGATCTGCTCGGTTGGTCCGGCATTGCGGTTGGCGAGGATAACCTTCTTCACGAGGCCCGACGCTTTCGCTTGCGCCTTGATCGAGCAGATCATCTCTTCACGCCAGCCGTTGCCAATCAGCGTATTGGAGACGCCTACCACGTAGGATTTCCCTGCCGCCTGCGCGTGGCCAACGCCTATTGCGATGAGCGCCATCGCAAGTCCTGTTCCGATCTTGGACAATTTCATCATTTTCTCCTCCTTGGTTTAGTCTTGATGGAAGCGCTTACATTCGGCGCGACATGGCAATACGGTCGCCAAATCCGTTGCGTCATTTCCCCTGCCAAGTGGGGGGGCGTTTTTCTGCAAAGGCCGTCATACCTTCCACCCGGTCAGCCGACTGAAAGAGCCTGAGCAGAAAATCACGCTCGGTTCGAATGCCATCGGCAATTCCGGTTTCATCGGACTGCCGGATCAGCCTTTTGGTCGCCATGACTGACAGGGGAGCATTTCCAGCAATCTTCTCAGCGATCTGGATTGCGGTGGCCTCCACCTTGTCGTCATCGACAACCTCGCAGGCAAGACCAATCGCCTTGGCCTCGGTTCCGCTGACCGGCTCCCCTGTCAGCAGCATCTTGGCGGCCTGCTGGCGTCCGACCAGGCGCGGCAGGCGCTGGGTTCCGCCGTCTCCCGCTAGACCTCCGATCTTCACCTCCGGTTGCGCCAACCGTGCCCCCTCGCCCACGACCATCAGGTCGGCAACCATCGCGAGTTCGCAACCGGCGCCGAACGCGACGCCACGCACGGCCGCAATCAGCGGCTTGGGAAACGCTTCTATGCTGCGCCACGCCGACAGCCGCTCCGTATCAAGGATGGCTGCGATACCACGCTCGTTCATCTCGTGAATGTCGGCACCGGCGCAAAACGCCTTGCTGTCTCCCCCCAGCACAACGACGCGGATCTCGGCTGACGCAGCCGCTTCGCCAAGGCGATGCGCCAGGTCGATGACGAGAGCAGCGGTGAGCGCGTTGCGGCGCTGCGGACGGTTGATCCGCAGCAGCATGACAGACGGCACGGGACGTTCGACGAGGAGGTGATCTTGCTCAGACATTGTACTCACAACCGGTACATGTGGAGACCGCCATCGACATTCACGGCGTCTCCTGTGGAGAAGCGGAAAGCTCCAGTGGCGAGGACCGCCACTGCCTCCCCGACGTCCGCCGGAGTGCCCCAGCGCCGCATGGGAACCAGGCCTTCCTCGATGACCCGGTCATATTTTTCACGAGAGGGCGCCGTCATATCCGTCATGGTCATCCCCGGGCGAACCTCGTAGACATGAATATCGGCTTCCGCCAGACGCGCCGCGAACAATCGCGTCATGGTCGAAAGCGCCGCCTTGGTCATGCAGTAGTCCGGGCGATTGAGGCCCAATATCTCGACATTCACCGAAGTGATGTTGACGATCGAGCGAAAGGTCCCCTCGCCACGGGCGGCCTGCGCAATCACCCTCTTTGAGAAAGCCTGCGTGAGCAGGAAAGGGGCGCGAAGGTTGACGCGCCACGACCGATCCAGACTGTCGATGGGAAGATCCAGCATGTCACCGCGCACGGTTGAAGAGACCCCAGCGTTGTTGACCAGTGTGGTCAGTGTCCCCAGTTCCACCGCTGCGTCCAGAATGCTGCCATGCGCTGACTCATCGCCAATGTCGGCGGCTACGAAACGTGCCATCACGCCCTTCTCGTGCAAGGCCGACATGGTCTCGCGTGCTGAGGCGTCGTCTTCGATGTCGACGACAAGGATGTTGAACGCCCTCGAAGCAAGAGCATTTGCGATGGCTCGGCCGATGCCGCGACGGGCGCCTGTTACGATGGCTACGCCTGTCATCTTTGCCTCCGATCGACCGGTCATGATTTCACCGATCCTGACACGAGCCCTCGAACGAAAAAACGGCCCATGACCAGATAGACAGCGGCTGTCGGTAGGGCGGCGATAACCGCGCCAGCCATCACGACATTCCAATCGACGGAGTAGTTTCCTGACAGGTTAGTGAGCGCCACTGTGATGGGCTGTGATGATGGGTTGGGTACAAGCGTCACGCCAAAAAGGAAGTCGTTCCAAATGTTGGTGAACTGGAAGATTGCCGCCACGACGAAGCCTGGCGCCGACAAGGGCAAAATGATCTTCCAATATATGACGAGAACATTGGCTCCGTCGACACGAGCAGCCTCGATCAAAGAACGTGGAATACTCCTATAATAATTGCCGAAGATCAGGATATTGATGCACTGGCCGTAAATAACATGCACCGTGATCAGCCCTGCCAAAGTGCCGTAGAGCCCAATCTTCTGCGCAAAAAAAACCAGCGGAATGATAATGCTCTGATAGGGGATGAACATTCCAAATATGATGAGGGTCGAGATTACGTTCGACCATCTTATGCGCCAAAGAGAGAGCACATAACCTGTGATGGAACCGATCATGCACGAAATCACCGTCGCGGTCCCTGCGACGATGAGACTGTTCATGAAGGACGGTGCCAGTTTCTCCCATGCGCCGGAAAATCCACCGGTGCCAAGATGCGACGGCAACGTCCACATCGAGGCAACGGACACTTCGCTCGCCGTCTTCAGGCCATTCGCTACCATCATGTAGACCGGCATGAGGAAGAATGCCGACAGCAGGATCAAAAGTGCGTAGGTCAGAACTTGCTTGACAGGCAGGCGGCTCTTGCGGACGGACGCGATGTTTGAAGCTACTGCACTCATCACGAGTCCTCCCGCATGTTGCGAATGAGGTAGGGGACGACGACCACGCCGACCATGAAAAGCATGACGAGCGACCCGGCTGCCCCGACTCCGTACTTCAATGCGCGGAAAGTAATCTCGAATACGAAGATGCCGGGAACATCCGTGGCAAATCCGGGGCCCGGTCCGGACATTGCATAGACCAGGTCGAAAATCTTGAGCGAGACGTGCCCGAGAATGACGAGATTGATGACGGTAAACGGCGCCAGCATTGGCCAGGTGATCTTGCTGAAATAGGTCCACCCGCTTGCGTTGTCGATCTGGGCGGCCTCGCGGATATGCGCGGGGATGGTTGCAAGGCCAGCCAGGAATGTCGCCATGGCAAATCCGGCCAGTTGCCACGACGCAGCAATTGCCACCGCGATCAACGCGACGGGCACACCAATGTCGAATTGCAGCTGCGCGACAGATGGGAAGATGTTGGAGAGAGCCTCATTCAACGGAGGCCACACCGTGGGGTCTGTCAGCCATCCGGGCTTGAATGGATCGAGGCCGACGGCGAGCAACAGATTGTTGATACCAAGAACGTTGAACAGCTCGTTGATGCCGGTTTCAGGATTGAAAATCCATCGCCAAGCGACTCCCGTCACGATGAACGAAATGGCGTACGGAAACAAGAAGATGGTCCGAAACAGGCCCTTTCCCCTGATTTGGCGGTCGACCAGCAGGGCGAGCACCAGCCCCAGTCCGACCGAACCCACGAGGAACAAAACCGTGAAAACCACGGTGTTGCGGAGGTCCATCTGAAATCTCGGGTTGCCAAACAGCTCCGAATAATTCTTCAGCAGAGGCGTGGAAAACCCGCCGCCAAGATTGACCGCTGACCAGTCAGAGAGTGAAATGAGCACCGTCAGCACGATGAACACATAGACAAAGATCAGTGTCGTCACGATAACCGGTGAGATGATAAGTACCGGCGCTAACTTGTCCCACAGGAAGCTGCGTCTGGCAGAAAACTTGAATGACTTGTAGTCGTCGGGGGTCACGACGCTTTCTATGATGGCCATGTTTCCTGCTCTTCATGGAACCGCGCCCTGGCGCCCGTTCCGCGTTAGGCTCAACGAACTGGCTCGCCATGCGAGCCAGTTCGAACGCTTGGTTCAAATCTTGATGGCGTCTTGCGCGGCCTTCAGCGCATCGGCGAAACGATCGACGTTCTTGCTCACTACGAAGGAGGTGAGAGCATCAGCGCTAGCCTGCACGAACGAGGCCGGCACCTGTTCGCCGTTCACGCTGGAGCCGGTGAACTTGTTCGTCGCGAACTTGTCGTAGGACCACTTCAGGTACGGGGGCAGCTTCGACTTGTCGATGTCGAGCCTCGGCGCCACCGCGCCCTTCTTCAAGCTGAAGGCGAGCTGCGCCTCGGCCGAGCCGATCGCCTTCAACCAGTTCCGGGCCTCGACGGCATTTGGCGCGCCTTTGGCAACCGTGAAGCAGTCGGTGACGATGATGAAGATGTCGTCGGTGCCGGGATGACTGACCCATCCGAAATCCACGTCGTCCTTGGCGCCTGCTTTGACGAACTCGCCATAGGCCCAGTCGCCCATCATGTTGAAGGCCGACGAGCCGTTGATCACCTTGCCCACAGCCTGATCCCAACTCAGGGCGGAATGATCGGGATTCTGGAATTCCAGCATCCGCAGGTGAATCTTCATCGCCTCCTTCATCTCGGGCGCATTAAAGGCGAGTTCACCCTTCCACAATTTCTGGGTTTGGTCGTAGCCGAGAACGCCGTTGAAGGTGTTCTCGAACATGCGCTGATTGGCCCAGATGCCGTTGTCGCCGACGGCGAGTGCATTCACTCCGGCCTTTTGTAACTTCTCGGCGGCTGCGAAGAATTGATCGAACGTCAAGGTGTCGCCGATTTCGATACCGTTCTTCGCAAGCACCTTCTTGTTAAACCAAACCTCGTTGCTGCGATGAGCGCCGGTGTTTACGCCATAGTAGCGTCCGTCTTTGCGAATGAGATCGAGCACCGCGGGCGGGATCTTGTCGATCCAGCCTTCGCTTTCATACAGATCCGTGATGTCCTCGGCGAAGCCAGGCGCGGCGTAGGTGTCGAGAAGCGCGCGCCCGCTGATGGTCTGCCAACTGTCGGGCGGATTGCCCCCCGAAAGACGGGCCTGCAGAACCGGCAGGGCATTGGTGCCGCCCCCGCCAGCCACGGTCGCGTTGACCAACTCGGTGCCGGGGAACGTTTTCAGGTAGGCAGACGTCAAGGTTTCCAGAGCGGCGGCTTCGCCCCCGGACGTCCACCACGAGAAAATCTCAAGTTTGCCTGCCGCCCAAGCCTTGGTGCTCGGTCCAAAGATCGAAGCAGCTGCCGCTCCGCTGGCCAAGGCCAAGCCGTCCTTCATCACACCACGACGCGTCACCCTGTTGTTCACTGAAGTCCTCCCTGGATAAAAATGCGGTTTTGCAGTCTCGCAGCGGCGCAATCATCGTTCAGACGATGAGCGTGCCATTGGCGTCTCCGATCACTCGCGATTGGCCCGACCTGTTGCGTTTCGGAGCCGCACCGCGGCGTGCGGCTCCGAACGTTGATCAGCTCTTGATGGCGTCTTGTGCGGCCTTCAGCGCATCGGCGAAACGATCGACGTTCTTGCTCACCACGAAGGTCGTCAGAGCATCGGTGCTTGCCTGGATGAACGAGCTGGGAACCTGTTCACCGTTCACGCTGGAGCCGATGAACTTGTTCGTCGCGAACTTGTTGTAGGACCACTTCAGGTACGGAGGCAGCTTCGACTTGTCGACGTCGAGCCTCGGCGCCACCGCGCCCTTCTTCAAGCTGAAGGCGAGCTGCGCCTCGGCCGAGCCAATCGTCTTCAACCAGTTCTGGGCCTCGACGGCATTTGGCGCGCCCTTCGCTATCGGGAAACAGTCTGTGACGATGATGAAGATGTCGTCGGTGCCGGGATGGCTGACCCATCCGAAATCCACGTCGTCCTTGGCGCCTGCTTTGACGAACTCGCCATAGGCCCAGTCGCCCATCATGTTGAAGGCTGACGAGCCGTTGATCACCTTGCCCACAGCCTGATCCCAACTCAGGGCGGAATGATCGGGATTCTGGAACTCCAGCATCCGCAGGTGAATCTTCATCGCCTCCTTCATCTCGGGCGCGTTGAAGGCGAGTTCACCCTTCCACAATTTCTGGGTCTGGTCGTAGCCGAGGACACCGTTGAAGGTGTTCTCGAACATGCGCTGATTGGCCCAGATGCCGTTGTCGCCGACGGCGAGTGCGTTCACCCCGACCTTCTTCAACTTCTCGGCGGCTGCGAAGAATTGATCGAACGACAAGGTGTCGCCGATTTCGATACCGTTCTTCGCGAGCACCTTCTTGTTGAACCAGACCTCGTTGCAGCGGTGGGCGCCCACATGCACGGCGTAGTAGTGACCATCTTTGCGAATGAGGTCGAGAACCGCGGGAGGGATCTTGTCGATCCAGCCCTCGCTTTCATACAAATTTGTGATGTCCTCCACGAATCCTGGATCGACATAGGAATTGAAGAAGGCCGTCCCAGTATTGCCCTGCCAACTGTCAGGCGGGTTGCCGCCGGCCAGACGAGCCTGCAGAACCGGTAGCGCATTGGTACCGCTGCCGCCCGCGACAGTCGCGTTGACGAGGTCCGTTCCTGGAAACTTCTGAGCATAGGAGGAAGTCAGGGCATCAAGAGCCGCTGCCTCGCCGCCGGACGTCCACCAGGAGAAAATCTCGAGCTTCCCGGCGGCCTTGGCCGGCGTCCATCCGGCCGAACCGATTGCCGTCCCGCCAGCGAGCGCCAAGCCGGTCTTCATCAACCCGCGACGGGTGAATTTTGTTGTCATTTCACTTCCTCCCTTTCGTTGTCTTGGTCTACGGCTGGTCTTCTCCAGCCGGTCCAAGTTGCTACGAGCGCGGAACCCAGCGGTCCTTCAGCGGCCCAAATTGAAATTGCACCGTCTTGAGTTCCGTGAATTCTTCGACGGCGAAACGCCCCTTCTCGTGTCCCACGCCACTCTGTCGATGCCCGACCAGCGGGAGTTCGGCGGCGCCGGCGATGTAGGTGTTGATTTCCACGGTGCCGGAACGGATTTCGCGCGCGCATTGAAAGGCGGTGTCGACGTTGCTGGTCCACACCCCAGTCGCCAGCCCGTAAATGGTGCCATTGGCGATCCGAATGGCGTCGTCGATCGTGTCAAACGGGATCACCGACAGGACAGGCCCGAAGATCTCTTCCTGGGCGATCCGCATGGATGGCGTGACGTCGGTGAAAACTGTCGGCTCGACGAAGTATCCGGCGACGCCGTTCCGTTCCTCGTTGGCGACCCCGCCAAGAACCAGCTTGGCACCCTCTTGCTTGCCAGTCTCGATGTAGGAGGTGATCGTGTCGTACTGCTGCCGCGAAATCACCGGCCCCACCTTGACGTGCGGGTCCAACGGATCGCCGAAGGGCACCGACTTCATCAAGCCCGCTACAGTCTGGGAAAAGCGGTCTGCGATTCCCCTCTGAACCAAGAGTCTGGTACCGCTTACACAACACTGACCCGCATTGTGCAGGATTCCGAATGCGACCTTGTCTGCCGCAGCATCGAGATCCGCGTCTTCGAACACAATGTGCGCAGCCTTGCCGCCAAGCTCCAAGGAGACACGCTTGAGTGTGTCGGCGGCATAGTGGCTGATGGTTTTCCCGACGGCGGTCGAACCGGTGAATGACACCATGGCCACGTCGGGGTGCTTGCACAAGACCGATCCAAGGGCCGAGCCGGAGCCCGCGAGAATGTTTACGACCCCCCGCGGGAGTCCTGCCTCGAGAAGAAGTTCGCCGAGCCTCAGGGCCGTACCCGAGGTAAGCTCGCTCGGCTTGACCACCGCCGTACATCCGACAGCCAGTGCAAACGGTAGCTTTTGGCTGAGGATGAGGAGTGGGAAATTCCACGGCGTGATCATCGCCACCACACCAATCGGCTGGCGAAGTACCAAGCCCATCGTCTTGTCCCCGAGGGAATCGTAGGTGTCGCCGTAGCAATGGCGCGCCAGGGTCGCGGCATATTCCCAAAGATCAACGGAGACGTCGATCTCGCCCTCGACGGACGACACGGGCTTTCCACCCTCCAAGGCCTCGATAAGCGCCAGTTCGCTTCGATGCTCGCGGATGAGATCGGCGACCCGCAGGAGCAAGCGTGCTCGCTCTGCGCCTGTCAGGCGCGGCCAGGGGCCTTCGTCGAAAGCGCGCTTCGCCGCGGCGACTGCCTTTTCGGCATCGACTTCACCTGCCCTCGGATACCGACTAACGGCGGCGCGGTGCGCCGGACTGTTCCGCTCTATCCACTCGCCCGAACTGCCGCTCTCCAAGCTCCCATCGATCAGGAGCTTAAACTCACGCGGTTGCTTGGGCGTCAGCCAGACTTTTGCGTCAGCTATCTCGTTCATGTCTTCTCGCTTGGATCATCATTCCACCTATCAAGTCGTCGGCAATGTAACCGCTTACAGAAGATTGTCAACAGGGTCATTACACGGCGAGATGAGTCCACCTGCCGTCATTCCGGTTGGATTCCAGGGCAGCGGCACATAGAGCTACGCCGCGCAAGCCTTCTTCCAGATCGGGATAAGGGAAATGCGCTGATGGAGACCGATCGCCTCCAGCTTCCGCCCCTACGGCATCCGCGAAGTCGCTGTACAGGATAGCCAAGGCTTCCAGATAGCCTTCCGGATTTCCCGCCGGAAGCGTAACCTCACCCGCTCCAGCCGGCGTCATGGTCCTCTGCCCGCGATGCAGGATCGAATCGGGCTCTCCCAAGCGGCCGATAAACAGGGTCTCTGGCGCTTCCTGCCGCCACTCGAGGCTTCCTCGCGTGCCGACGATCTTGAATCGCAATCCGTTTCTGTGTCCCGGAGCGGCCTGGGTCGCCCAGACGAGGCCTGAAAACCCGTGATCAAAACGCAATTTGAGGATATCGTTGTCGTCGAGTTGCCTGCCCTCAACCGTTGTAAGAAGGGTCGCCGACAGCTCCGAGACACGGGCTCCGGTGACAAATTCCAGAAGGTTGAAGGCGTGGGTTCCGACGTCGCCCATTGTCCCTGTTGGCCCGGCTTTCGTCGGGTCAGTGCGCCAACCATCTGCTTTGGCTCCCAAATTCTCCGGTTTGTCGGCCAGCCACTCCTGTAGATACTCTGCATAGGCGAAACGGATTGGACCGATGTCGTCAGCCAGAATCCGGGCGCGCGCCTCGCGCACCATCGGATATCCGCAATACGTGTAGGTCATTCCAAAGAAGACACCCTGGTTCTTTGCCAGTTTCCTAAGTGCCTTGGCCTCATCGAGGTCATTCACCAGCGGCTTGTCGCAGATAACACCGATGCCGGCCTGCAGAAGGGTATGACAGGCCTCGAAATGAAGGTGGTTCGGGGTGACCACAGCGACCGCCTTCACACCATCGGCGCGGCCTCGTTCCTCGCGCGCTAGAGTGGCGGCATCCGGGTACACACGCGTTTCCTCGACGCCGAGAGCGCCGCCAGCACTCATCGATTTTTCCGGATCAGAGGAAAAGACCCCTGCGGCCAGATACCACCGGTCGCTCAAGCGCATCGCCGCCCGGTGATAGGGAGCGAAGAACGATCCGGCCCCACCTCCGATCATACCAATTGGTAAGCGCTTACAATTTTTGAGGTCTGAAGCTAGCCGGTACATTTGTGAGTCTCCCTACGGTTTTGTTGAGATTGGCTCGGCGGTCGAACCGCGCAGGATCAGTTCGGGTGCCGGCACATTGCCCAGGACCGCGGCCCGCCCCTCGAGCACATCGACCAGATACTGGCCAGTCATCGTTCCGACCTCGGCATCCGGAACCCGCATGGTCGTAAGACCAGGGTCCAGTAGTCGCGCCATGTCGACATCATCAAAGCCGGTTACCGAAACATCGCGCGGCACGTCCAGTCCCATGGCGCGCGCCTGGAGCAGACAACCGATCGCCAGATAGTCGTTGCCGCAGACTACGGCTGTCGGCGGATCGCCGGTCGACATGATGGCCTGAAACGCCTTCATGCCGTCCTCAACTTTCCAATTTCCTTCGACGAAGTGGCGCGGGCGTATAGCCAGACCTTGCTCAGCCAGTGTATCCCGAACGCCTTCCTGTCGGGCTCGCGCGCGGTCATTGAAAACCGTCGACTGAGCGATGAGACCGAATGAACGGTGCCCAAGCTCGATTAGATGCTGGGTGATCAGGCCAAAGGATTTATAGTTGTCGTAGCCGACAACCTGTCGCGTGGGAACGCTACCAGGCGCCACGTACAACAGCACATGCGGCGTCTTTTGCCGGTCCATGAGCGCGAACAAATCTTCGGGCTGATCGGCGCCGACGAGAACCAAGGCCTCCACCCCGCGTTCGACCATTGTCCTTGCCTGGTGGGTTGCGGACCCACGATCGTAGTGTGTGCAACTGATCAGCAGATCGTAACGCGAAGCCGAAAGGGTAGCCTGTAACCTCTCGACAATACGGGCGAAGTTCTGGTGATCCAATGTGGGCATGATCGCCCCGACGGTGCGCGTACGGTTTGTCGCCAACGCGATTGCCGATGCATTTGGAACCCAGCTCAAGCCCTCGATGGCCCTTTGCACCCGCTCCCTGACTTCGTCGGAAACCACACCGGGCGTGTTAATGACCCGTGAGACGGTGGCCGTGCTGACATTTGCTGCCTCGGCGACGTCTGCGAGGCGCGGTTGTTGGCGGCTGCCGCTCTGCACGCGGCTTCTCGGCACTTTGTCGTTTCGAGAAATCGTCACGCCTTTTCCAATCTCGGCATCCCAGGGTCGGTTACTGCCGCGGTCGTCAATTGGTCATACCTACCCATTTCCCAGTCAAGTCGCCAGATCATCACCCTGTCTCATAATGCGGCCAGGGCCAATATCGCAACCACTACGGTCGTGAAAAGAGGGCCATCCGCTTGATCAATCGTTTGCACACGCGCAGCATTTCAAAGGATGCCGTGCGCTACGCCTAGAGACCGCCCGCAAGGCAATCCCGCGCCCTTTCCAAGCAAAGACTCGCAACCTCCCGCGCAGGGCGCAGCCACAGGTCGTTTTTAGAAAAGATCTCGATCTCCAGCAACCCGCTATAGCCCGCCCGTCGGGCCGCACGGGTTATACCCGCAACGTCAGCTACGCCGTCGCCCATAATCGCGCGATCCGTCAACACATCTGCCGGATGAAGCTTCCAGTCGCACAAATGATGCCCGAGAATGCGATCGCCCGCCCGAGCAATGGCTGCCAATACGTTCGGATCCCACCAAAGATGGTAGATATCCAAAACCACGCCGAGCGGCAGGCCAAGCCCGTCGCAAAGGTCGAGCGCGGAATCCAGCGTATTGATAACGCCACGGCTCGCTGTGAGCGCCGGGTGAAACGGCTCGATTCCAAGGCGGATCCTGGCGGCCGAAGCATGGGCGGTCACAGCATCCAACCCCTCTCGAACCTGATCGCGGGCGCGCTCGATGTCGCGGACCTCGTCGGACATCCCGCCTGGCACGACGAGCAACACCCTCGCTCCGATGCGGCAAGCAATGTCGATTTGTCGAAGAGTCTCGTCGATGGCCTGCTGGCGGCCGTCTGCGGAGCCAGCCACAAAGAAGCCACCTCGATTGAGTGCGGTGATCTTCAGGCCGGCGTCCTCGATCCGCCGATGCGCCTCTTCGGGCGAAAGGCCGCCTAGCCTGTCCGACCAGACGCCCACGCCGCCCGCGCCCGCTTCCGCCACGACAGACACGAAATCAACGAAGGGCAGATTCCAGCCGAAGGTCGCATGATTGAAGGCAAACTGTTGGTTTGCAGTTGTCACGGCCACCCTCTGGACATTTCATTTGTAAGCGGTTACACCACGATCAAATCGCATCGTCAAGGGTAAGCGGCCCCGATGTGCCCACCAAAGGGAATGAGACTCCGGTATGCAGGGTGTTGAACTGATCAATTTGAACAAGCTTTACGGCGCCGTGCACGTCGTAAAGGACGTGCAGCTTGCGATACAATCGGACGAGTTTGTTGTCCTTGTCGGCCCGTCGGGCTGCGGCAAGACGACGACTTTGCGGATGGTCGCCGGGCTCGAGTCGATCTCCTCTGGCGATCTGTTGATCGGCGGCAGACGCGCGAACGACCTTTCTCCCGCTGAACGCGATATCGCGATGGTGTTCCAGAACTACGCGCTCTACCCCAATATGAATGTCTACGACAACATGGCGTTCGGTCTCCGCAACCGAGGGGCCACACGTGAACAGGTCGCACGGGAAATAAAACGTGCGGCGGACGTGTTAGGTATCGAGAAGCTGCTTGAGCGTAAACCGCGGCAGCTTTCCGGCGGCCAGCAGCAGCGGGTCGCGCTCGGACGCTGTCTCGTCCGCCATCCCAAGGTATTCCTGTTCGACGAACCGCTTTCCAATTTGGACGCGAAGCTTCGTTTGGAAATGCGCCAGGAGCTGAAGCGCCTGAAGGCTCGCATTAGCGCGACGTCGATCTACGTCACACATGATCAGGTGGAAGCGATGACACTTGGCGACCGTGTCGTCGTTATGTCGCAAGGCATCGTTCAACAAGCTGGGTCTCCTGAGGATATCTACCATCGCCCGAGTAACGTATTTGTCGCCACCTTCGTCGGCTCGCCTCCAATGAATCTTATCGAGGCGGCCATAATCGATCGTGCTGGAGGACAGGTTTTCCAGGCGGGCAGCATGGAATTCGCTGTGCCGCCGCGCCTTGTGGAGGCGCTTAGCAACTTCCACGGATCAACGGCCCTCGTCGGAATTCGGCCGGAGCACATTCAACTCGGGGGGAGCCACGGAGGCCGCGAGAGGCTTGCTTCAGGGACCGTCGATCTCACGGAGTTGCTGGGGTCCGAGCAACTCGTTCAGGTCCGCGTCGATGATCGGCAGATCACCGTCACGCGGGTTGACCCCTTCCTCAGGCTTGCTTCCGGAGAGCCAGTCTCTCTCACCTTTTCCGCGGAACACATTCATGTCTTCGATCCGATATCTGGGCTCAGCTTGACCACTGCGCACAGCGCGCCTCGCCCAACCGCTGCGACGATCGAGACCGGAGTGCGCTCCCTTCGAGCGGCGCAATAGCGTGTCGCGCATAAACAAGGAATAACCAGGATGTTGCTTAACGGCATGAAGGTCGTCAGCTTCTGTCATTTTCTGCAGGGCCCAGCGTGCACACAATACCTCGCGGACATGGGTGCTGATGTCATCAAAATCGAGCCTGCAAAGGGACCGTTCGAGAGGCATTGGTCTGGCGCGAACGTATTTGTCGGTGGTGTAAGCGGTTTCTTTCTGGCCGCAAACCGCAACAAGCGTAGCTTTGCCGTCGACTTGAAGAACCCTGAGGGAAAGGAACTGGTCCTTCGCCTCATTGATCAGGCGGATGTCGTGGTGGAGAATTTCCGCACAGGCGTCATGGAAAAGCTTGGACTGGCTTATGAGGACCTGCGCAAACGCAAACCCGACATCATTTTCGCGAGCGGCACCGGATGGGGCCTACACGGGCCGATGGTCGGGCGCACCGCACAGGATTTGATTATTCAGGCACGTTCGGGCCTGGTTGCGGCAACCGGTCCCCATGACCGCCCGACGGCGATCGGTTGTGCGGTGGTCGACCAGCATGGCGGGGCTCTGCTCGCGCTCGGGGTAACTGCCGCCTACGTGAAGAAGCTCACGACCGGCCAAGGCACGCATGTTCAGGGCAGTTTGCTGAACTCAGGTCTCGATCTGCAGACGGAGCCTTTGACGAACTATATGTCCAGCCGTCCAGGCCGATCGGTCTTCGAAAGGCAGGAAAATCTCATCTCCTGGTTCCACGAGGCACCCTACGGCGTCTATAAAATTGCCGACAGAGACGTTGTCATTCCAACGAATGAAATCCCAAAGCTGGCTGAAGCGCTCGACAGCGACGCACTTCGGGCTTTGCAGCATCTGGACCGGTACGCCGACCGGGACGAACTGGCGGCCACTGTAGCCGAAGCGGTCAAGCATTGGACGTATGATGATCTGGCAAAAGCATTTGATGGGCACGGCGTCTGGTACGGGATAGTTCAGGATTACGAGGACGTCGCGAACGATCCGCAGATCGCAGCAAACAACGTCTTTCGTCACGTCGACGTCAATGGCGAAACGGCAACGCTCGTGAATCACCCGCTACGGTATGACGACCAGGTGCCGCCTCTGCATACGCTATCGACGGCGACCGGTTCGCACACAATCGAGATCTTGGGAGAACTGGGGTTCAGCCTTCCCGAGATCGAGCGGCTCCTCGACGATGGGATCGTCTACATGCCAGCCGACCAGAAATCACAAGCAGCCGAATAATCACTAGGAGATACAGTCATGAAACTCGACGGCGGCGTCCTGATTGCCAATATCACTCCGTTTTCAGAAGACCTCAGCGTGGACTGGGTCGAAATGGCCAAACGCACGCGGGACCTTGCATCAGTCGCTGGCATTCGCGGGTTCGTCGTGAACGCCTTTGCAGCCGAGGCGCCCTCGCTCTCGCCCGAAGAAAGGCAGCGGGCCGTTGCCGTACACCGTGAAAATGCTCGCCCGGATCAGGCGATCGTGGCAGCTATCATGGACTGGGCACCGCCGGCGACGATCAGACGCGGCGAGGAGGTGAAGGAAGCCGGGGCGGACGCGGTGATGGTCTGTTCGCCTTACCTGTCGGCTTACAACGCCAACCATAGCCCGGAATATGCCTTCCACTACCACAAGGAGATCGCCGAAGGGCTCGACATGCCCATGCTGCTCTTCCAACTCGCGTCCGGCGACCAACTATCTTATCCACATGAGGCGCTGGTCAAAATGGCGACCGAGATTGACCACGTCGTTGGCGTGAAAATGGCGCAGGCCGGGGACTGCGTCCGCTACGATCGCGACTATTACGCGCTCAAGTCGCTGAATAAGAACATCGTATGCCTGCCATCGGTGGGCTCTTCATTTTTCCATAACCTGTCGACCGGCGGAGACGGCATCCTGTCGGGTCTCGCTGCCTTGGCACCCTACGAGTGCGTGTCGATGCTCCAGTTCATCCAGGAAGGTGACCTGTATTCGGCACAATCCCTGCACACGCGGCTTGCTCCCCTCAATCACGCGATTTACGGATTCCCCTATGCGGACCTCCACACGCGCTACAAAGAGGTCGCCTTCATGGTGGGTGCCATTTCCTCGCCCGCAGTGCGCTCGCCGCAACTGCGCCTGGGCCCCGCGGAGCTTGACCGTCTTTGGAAGGCGGCACAAAGCGCTAAGCTGCGGCCCATACCGGGCGCCGACGCCATCCGGCCGCGATTGGTGGCCTGAACGGTAAGCGTCGGACATACGCCTCACTTATCCGGCCACGCCACGATGACGGGCCGGATTGTCTCAGTTTGAATACTGCGGCGGGCGATTGCTCTCGCATCCCGACCCATAGCCGACCGTTCGGCGGAGGAAATATGCATAGCGAGTACGACTACATCATCATCGGCGCCGGATCTGCCGGATGCGTCCTTGCCAGTGAACTCAGTCGAAATGCCGATCATCGGGTTCTGGTGATCGAAGCGGGTCGTTGGGACTGGTCACCCATGATCCACATGCCTGCGGGGATCCAAAGCCTCATTGAAGGAACCAGCTACAACTGGGCCTTCAAGACAGTTCCGCAGAAACACATGAACAACCGGCGGATGTTCATCCCGCAGGGCAAGGCGATTGGCGGAACAAGCTCGATCAACGGGATGATCTATATTCGGGGAAGCCGCCAGGACTACGACAATTGGGCACGCCAAGGTTGCACGGGCTGGGCCTATGAAGACGTCCTGCCCATCTTCAAGCGCCTAGAGGCGAACACGCGGATCCGAGACCAGTTTCATGGAAACGCCGGACCGCTCAACGTCACCGACTTCACCTACCGGAACCCCCTGACGGAGGTGTTCCTCCAAGCCTGCACCGAAATCGGTATCCCGAACAACGACGATTTCAATGGCACCCAGCAGTATGGAGCCGGGTATTTCCAGCACACGGTTAAAAATGGCCGGCGCCTCAGCGCAGCTCGCGCATTCCTTCACCCGGCAAGACGCTCCCGCCAAAATCTGGACGTCTGTGCCAACACTGTGGTGAGCAAGATTCTCGTCGAGCGGCAGCGAGCCGTCGGGGTCGAGATTATCGAAAACAAGACCCGTAGGACAATCCGATCAACGCGCGAAGTAATCGTGAGCGCCGGGGCGTTCAATTCGCCGAAAATGCTTCTTCTCTCGGGGATAGGACCAGCCGACGAACTGCGGCCCCTCGGAGTCCCCGTGGTTCACGACCTGCCAGGTGTTGGAAAGGGCCTTCAAGATCATTTGGACGCCGCCACTCTCTATCGCGCGTCGACGCCGCTGACCTACGACCGTGACGCGCATTTTCCACGGAAGTATCTGCACGGCGCCCGCTATTTGTTGTCGCGGACGGGTCCGGTATCTTCATCCGGATGCGAGGCCGTGGCCTATACCAAGAGCGAACCCGGCCTCGAGCAGCCAGACATTTCGGTTCATTTCCTTCCTGCGTGGGTTATCGAGCACGGTTTCAAGAAGGAGATCGGAAGCGGCATCACGCTCCACAACAACAATATGCGACCGCTAAGTCGTGGCGAGGTGAAACTCGCGTCCAGCGATCCCAACCACGCCCCTCTCATCGACCCGAACTACATGGCTGATCCGGTCGACGTTAAAAAGATGATCGCCTGCGTGCGGATTGGGCGCGAAGTCATGGAATCGAACGCTTTCAGGCCGTTTGTCTCGGGTGCCTACGCTCCGCTGCCGAACATCAAGACCGATCAAGAAATCTTGGACTATGTCAGGCAATCAGCTGAGACAGACTACCATCCCGTCGGAAGCTGTCGGATGGGAGTCGATAACGCAGCAGTTGTGGATCCGCGCCTTCGTGTGCGCGGCCTCACGGGCTTACGCGTCGTCGACTCCTCGATCATGCCTGCCCTCATCGGTGGGAATACGAATGCAGCCACGATTATGATCGGTGCGAAAGGAGCTGACATAATCCTCGAGGACGCGATCACTGACGCAGTTCATTTCGAACCCGTTCCTCCCAGCGAGTTAAAGCCTACACTACAGCCTGATGGGGCGCCATACTCATCACTTCGGAACGACAGTGGCGAGCCGCCCCTAATGGCCATATGCGCTAAGATAGTTTTGGCATGGACTGAAATTTGCGCTTTCGTGGTGGCTCACGCCATCGATGTCGCAAGGCAGGGAGATTTTGGCGCAGGATTGCCAAGGGAGGTTGAGCAAAGATCGCTGCGATCAGAGAGGCGACGATCTGGCGGGTGGCGCGCCACAGTAGCGGGCCGCCCGTCGCTCAAGGGGGAGAGACACCAAACTCCTGCGAGAGGGGTTCGGTCACAAGCGCGATGAGGAAGTGGGCAAGAATCCAAGGCTTTGCGATCCTTGGGTCTTTGGCGGGGGGAGCGCGCAGTCCGATCAGGCTCTTCAGACGTTTGAAGGCGAGCTCGATGCGCCAGCGCATGCGATAGAGCTTGAGAACTGTGTCGGCGTCAAACTCATCCTGGTCGAGCGAGGTCACAAGGATCACGAAGCCGGCAGCAATCAGCGTCTCCTGTCGAACCTGCGTGCCCTTGGCCTTGGCTTCCTTGTTGATCTTGCGTCGTGCTTCTTGTGCCGCGGCCTCGGATTTGCGCAAGGCGATCAGGCGCATCTTCAGGGGATCGCCCTTCTTGAGGCCCAGCCAGACAGGCGTTTCGATGACCTCCTCGCGGCAGCTCTTCAGGTGGCCGATGAGATCGAACGCCGTGCCGCTGGCGTCGAGCCATCGCACATTCTTCCACGCCGCGCGCACGAGAACGTCGCCGCCTTGCGCCAGGACCTTTGCGATCCGCTCGGCCTGCAGATAGGCGCGGTCGCCGATGCGGATCTCGCCCGGTATCACCGGCACGCGGTCGATCAGCTCGGCCTCGCTCTGGTCGGTGATCTCGATGAAATCGAACTGCTCGCGCTCAAGCTCGAAGGCGCAGTGCATCCGCCAAAGGCCATTGTTCTTCTTCTCATGCACACCGGCCTTGGCAACCGCCGTCGCATCGAGGATGCGGATCAGCCGGCCTTTGGCCAGGCCTTTCTCCTCGCGCTTCAAAAGATACCCAATCAACTGCTGCAGCCACGGCCCTGCATTGCGCAGCCGGCCGAGCAACGCCACATCCGAGATGTCGGCGATCCCGCTTGCCGCCGCCCAGGCCACGACGCCCCGCATGCCCACCTTGCCAAGGCAATAAGCCAGCGTCAGGCGCAACAGATCAGTAGCCGACCTGACACCCCGCGGCCGCAGGAACGCCCTCGTCTCGCGAGCACTCCCTGTGATCAACTCTTCACCGCCGAGGAGTTCAATCGTCTCGGCCCAGCCGTCATCTACAAGCGATTCGTGAGTCATCGCAGCGTAGAATCACAACCGATTCCCCGCTGCAACACCTATCTTAGCGCATATGCCCTAATGGCTGGGCCGCACTGAGCAAGCGTTGCCTCCCAAGGCCCAGGGTGCTCCGTGCGTGCAGTCCATCGAACACGCGGAGCACCTGCAGGCAGCCTTAAAGCCTGCTAGTCCGCTGACATCCAAGAAGCGTTCTAAAGCCAGTTTTGCGCAAGAAGCTCTGCGGGCGTAAATCCGCAATATGCCCGACTGCAGCGGCTGCCTTACCAGCGGCTGCGCTCGAATCTGGCTTCGGTGTTTGATGGGATATTCGATCAGGCACGCCTTCGTGAGGGAAGCCTTGTCATCGCGGCCCTGATCGGTGGGCTTTGGCTGCGCAAGGCGGCTGCCGATGATGTCGGTCGCGACGAAGCTATAGCCCTGGTGTTTAGCGGAATCCGCTCTCTGTTGAGCAATTGGGAAGAGCAGCAGCCGCGCCGCCCATCGGAACGAAAACCTCGGAGGGCAACTCCGGCTGCGCGCCCCCCAGACGATCCCAGTGACGCTGCTGTCGTTATCGAGACTGAACGCCCGCACCGTTGGACCGGCAAGGAGCGATCGCGTCTGCGGTGCGTAGACAAATGACGCTACAAGGCCCGAGGATCCGGACGGTTCTCCCTGGAGCCTGCTATCGCGCTCACTGCAGCGCCTTTGCCCCCGAGATCAACCGAACTGACCAGCACCTTCGAGCATTTTGAGGATGCGGCTGAGGTCAGAACCTGCCTGATTGCACGTCGTTGCCGCCGATTACCGCACGCATCGCTGAAAGGTCTTTTGAAGCCAGGAATGTTGGGCTACGTGTGACGGTGCCATCAACGAAACGGAGAAAATTGACGAACGGGCCCAAAACCATTTCACCCAGAAGCCATAGATTTGCCCGACAGCACTCAATTCAAACTCGAAGAATTAGGCGCAAGTTATTGATATATAATAATCTGGTGGGCCCGGAGGACGTAGAAAAATCATTGATTTCATTGGCTTTTTCGTGGGGACATGTCGGACATCCTTCCCGTATCGTTCCGTATGGTTCCGCCCACCCGCCGCCCGCTCAAATTAGCCGTCCAATGCCTCCTTCGCGCCAATACCAGTCAGCCAGATCCATACTCGCGAATGACCGCAATGGGCCGGAAGTTGACGGTCTGCTTTTGTTGCCGGCTTGTCAAAAATCAGGCGTTCCATCATGGCTAAGCAACGCTATCCAGTCAGTCGATCTCGATGATTTTGCGCGTCGGCTTTCGGTGGATGGATGTTCGCTTTACGGCAACCGGCTCGGGTAATGAAGTTGGCGTCTGCCGTTCCAGGCGCTGCTTTGTGAGGTGGGCGGTTTTTGCTTCCCTGGCAGCACGGCTTTGGACTCGCGGGTCGCCCGCTCAAATTTTGCTTTGTCGTATCGTCTGAGGGTCAAGTAGGCATCCATCCGCTGACCGCGGACCCTGTGTTGTTCTGTCCACTCGTCCGGCGGGTAAGACTTTAAAGTCTGGCTTGCCGCTCAAACACGCAATGACAGGGGGCAAGATTACAACGAAGTTCTACCCGGTGAATTATGACAGTAATATTCTCCAGCTTGCAGCAACCTCGGTTATGTGAAAGTATTATCGTCGACTGGGGTAAATGGGGGGGCATTCATGGTCAGGCGTTCGCCCGAATTCCGCCGTCTGCGCGTCTACGCCATCGATCCTGGCCTTGCCGCCCGGCACGAAACGGTTGGGCTCAATGAACTAACCCTGATGGTGCCCTGGGAAAGCAATCCGAGGATCGAGGGCGTGCTCAGCCGCCCACAGATGTTGGGGCCGGTCGGCAATTACCTGGAGGTGGTGGACTACGACCCGGCGAGCGGCTGCTACTACGCCCCCGTCGATCTCAACGAGACTTTCGTTCTCGCACAGGACGGGCTCAACCCCTCCGAGCTCAATCCACAATTCCACCAGCAAATGGTCTATGCCGTGGCGATGATCACGATCGACAAGTTCGAGCGTGCGCTGGGGCGCTCGGCATTGTGGGCCCCGCGCCGTCTGCCGGACAAGAGCTATGAGTATGTGCCTCGGCTGCGGCTTTATCCGCATGCGCTGCGCGAGGCCAATGCTTACTACAACCCGGACAAGAAGGCCGTATTGTTCGGCTATTTTCAGGTGCCTCCCGATTCCACCGCCGTCGCGCCCGGCACCACGGTCTTCACCTGCTTGTCGCATGACGTCATCGCACATGAGGTGACGCACGCTTTGCTCGACGGCTTGCACCGGCGCTTTGCCGAGTCAACCAATGTCGATGTGCTCGGCCTGCATGAGGGATTTGCGGATATCGTGGCAATCTTCCAGCATTTCTCCAATTCCGATGTGCTGAAAGACCAGATCGGGCGCACGCGCGGCGACCTCGACAAGCAGAACATGCTGGGGCAGTTGGCGCAGCAGTTCGGCCGTGCCACGCGCCGCGGCGAGGCGTTGCGCGATGCGCTGGGCTATGTCGACGGCCAGGGCAATTGGCAGCGCTACAAGCCCAACCCCACCTACCTGCGCGACGCCACAGAAGCCCATGAACGAGGCGCGATCCTGGTCGCTGCGGTGTTCGACGCCTTCCTCAAGATGTACAAAGCCCGGGTCGTCGACCTGTTGCGCATTGCTTCGCAGGGGACGGGCCAGTTACCGGCCGGGGAACTCAATATCGACCTGGTCAATCGTCTGGCCGACGAGGCGGCCAAGACGTCGGAGCACGTACTGCAGATGTGCATCCGGGCGCTGGACTATTGTCCGCCTGTCAACGTCACCTTTGGCGATTATCTCCAGGCCATCGTTACCGCCGACGCAGATCTCTACCCGGCGGACGAGCACAACTACCGCACCGCGATTATGCAGTCGTTCTCGCTGTTCGGCATCCGGCCGCGGGCGGTACGCAACGTGTCACTCGAAGGCTTGTTACTGCAAGCGGGCAATCCCGCCCTAGGACGGGCGGTGCCACCGGGGATGAAGGCTGATGTCGACAACGAGACTGACCGCAAGGATGCCTATGACCTGATGAACAGCGCCGCCTCCGAAGTGCACGAATGGCTGGCGCGGCCGAAGCGCGCCGGGTTGCTCGAGGCAATGGGTATCGTCACCGGCACGAAGGACAAGGTGCCGGGCACGGTCAATCGGAGGAAAGGCCGGCCTGTCTTCGAGGTCCACTCGGTGCGGGCTGCGCTGCGGCGCGGCAGCAAAACCAACCTGGTGCCCGACCTGGTTATCGAGATCACACAGCGCCGGGCCGGCTATTTCGACACGAAAGACCAGCAAGCTGCCGACGAAGCCAAGCCGACCGGCGACACAGCGGGCAAGGGCGATTTCACCTTCCGCCGCGGCTGCACCCTGGTGGTCAATCAGCGGACCGGTGAAATCCGCTGGGTGGCGCGCACCGACAAGAATATCTGCGACAATGGCGAACTCGATGCGCTGCGGCAATTCCTGCTGAGCAACCCAGTCTCGGTGCAGAACGCCTTTCAAGGGCCGGTCGCGCCCGGACGGGTGAGCAATCCGTTCGCTGCCGTGCACCGGGATTAGGGGACGAAGATGCCAGCACCGCAACTGCAGGCGCCGCCAAGCGGGGTTACCATCAGGATGTATCGCCAAGGACATGGCGACTGTTTCCTTCTGGCCATGCCCGACGATGCCGGCAATCCGTTCTATCTGCTGATCGATTGTGGGCTGAAGCCAGGCTCGGAGATCAAGGCCACGATCGAGGACGTCATAGCCAATATCCGGGACGCCACCGGCGGGCACATTCATGCGGTATTAATCACGCACGAGCACCAGGATCACACCAACATGTTTCTCGCAAAGTTTGGCGGGAAATCGATGTTCGACGACATCACATTCGGCGACGTACTTCTGGGCTGGACCGCCAATCCGGACGATACCGAAGCGCAGCAATTGCGCCAGATGAAGCTTCAGGCGCTAATGCGGCTGCTGGCGGCGCGACGGCGACTGGCGGGGCTCGCCGCCGCGGGCGAGGACGTAAAACAGACTTTGGATTTCGTTGACGCGATGCTCGCATTCGAGGGGGCCGACGCGGACTTTCTGAAGAAACTGGGTCCGACGGATGGCAGCGTGTTCGGAGCCGCCGAAAGCGCAGCCATTGTCCAGGGCCTCAGCGTCGCCAAATGCATGGATTATGTGACCAGCAAGGTCGGGAAACCACGCTATTTTTCGCCTCACGAAACCCCTTTCGCGCTAAATGGAGTGAGCGGCCTCAGGCTCTATCCGTTGGGTCCCCCGCGCGACGACCGTCTCAACGAAGACGAGCCCGCAAAAAGCGATGCGGCAGGGCAGGCGCGGATGTATGAAAGGACGGATCGCGGCCACGGCCTGGGCTTTGGCTTCATCGGCGGCCTGGACGGGATGTTCTTGGGAGCGGATCACGGCTTCCTGGGGGAAGATGCCGAAAGCCACGACCCGTTCGCTCCCGGTCTGAAACTGGTGGAGAACGGGCCGGAGTGGAGCAGCGAGATTGCCGCATTCTTTGGCTATTTCGCGCCGCCGACGGGCGAGGAATGGCGGCGCATCAATATCGAGTGGCTGGCAGCCGCCGGCTGGTTTGCCGACAAGATCAACACCGAACTCAACAATTCGAGCCTGGTCGTGGCCATCGAGCTGGTCAACAGCCGCAAGGTGTTGCTGTTCCCGGGCGATGCCCAGTACGGCTCATGGATGTCATGGGCTGCTGCGCCTTTCCAGATTCCCGCCCAAGGTGGCGCCCAGGCCAGGACCGTGACGGTACAGGATCTGCTGGCGCGGACGGTCTTCTACAAGGTCGGGCACCATGGCAGCCATAATGCGACTCTGAAAGGCGAGGCCGACAGCGACTACGCCAATCTCGACTGGATGGCTCTGGGCGCACACGCCAAGGAATTCGTCGCCGTCATTCCCGCCAACACCCAATGGGCGTGGGATGAAAACGACCCACACTGGGAGCATCCGCTCAAGGCCATCCGCGAGGATCTGGAGGCCAAGACCAGCGGACGGCTGTTCAAGTCGGACACCGATTTCGACCCGGAGCTGCCAGATGGGGCCATCAAGGCCGACTGGCAGAAATTCGTCGCCAATGTAACCGCGACCGATCTCTATTTCGAATACACGATTCTCGATCAGTAGGTCGCCGCGGAGCGGCGGCCGGGAAACGTGCCCATAAAATTGTGATGCTGTCGAATTTCCTGACGCCGATTCGTGGAGGATGTGCGATGCCGATACCGTATGCAGTGCTCAAGGGGCGCCCGACCAATAACCGCTTGGGGATGAAGAAGAACAAGCATTACCAGGTGCTGATATCCGCCAATGGCGATCCGTACCGGATCGCCATCAATGTCGAGTCAGGCGATGGCAGCGAGGTCGCGTTCCTGGTGCGTGCGCCGTTCGAACACCCGGTCATCGACGGGCTCGCCGCGCTGGAACCGGGGCTGCACAAGCTGGTATCCGCCCCTGGCGGTATGGCGATTGACTTCATCCGCGGCAACGTTGGTCAGCCTTGGGAATTCCAACCCCTGCCCTATGACGCGGCCGGACCCGACAACGACCTGAACGAGAAGATCGACGCCTTTGTGCAACGCGCCATGTCCGATGAGAACGCCATGGTCTATGCCTTCGGCGCGCCGTGGGGGCCAGAGCCGGCAACCGCCGACAAGTTTTTCGGCTTCAAACCCGGCCAGGGCATTCACGATATCCATATGAACCAAGGCAATCCGCCCGGCAAATATGAGAAGGACAATGGCGTCTATCAGGACGGCGCGCTGCTGTTCAATTTTCCCGACGAGGGGCAGTGGATGGCCGTCTTCTTGAAGTTCCAGACGCAGGCCTGGCATACCGACGATGCCACGGGAAACGTCATCCTGGCACCCGACGCGGAACATCCAAAGGATCCGCACACTCCGATCGAGCGTGACAACATCCCGACTTTCGAGGTGCCAGACGGGCTGATCCGGATCATCGCCGCCTATGTCAACGACACGAAATCGCCGGAGCGCGAGACCGTGACCCTGCTCAATACGGCAGACGTGGCCGTCGACCTGTCAGGCTGGGCGATCGCCGACAAGCAGAAGCAGCGCATGAAGTTGGCCGGCACCATCGAAGCCGGCGCGGCCCGGGTCGTCGAGATCGTCGCGCCCGTTGCGCTGTCGAACAAGGGCGGCATCATTACCTTGCTCGACGAGCGGGGCATCAAGGTGCATGGCGTTTCCTATACCAAGGAACAGGCACAGCAGCCTGGTCGCACCATACCGTTTCAGAGCTGAAGGGCGCGATGGCGAAGAACCCGGCCCAACGCGTGCGGCTCGACTATGCGGCGGCCGCCTCGGAGGATTTGTTGCACAATCTGTCGGGGTTAGCGGCCGACGGGAGCCTGCTGTGGACCGTTTCGGACGAAGGGCGGACATTCGAGTGCCTGGAGGCACACGAAGCCGGGTATATGCTGACCCGCCAGTATCGAATTGATGACTTGATCGCGCGCTGGCCCGGCGCCGGGGAAAGCAAGGGCGGTGCCGAACTCGACCTGGAAGCGGTCGATGTCGCGCAGGGAGCACTCTGGCTTTGCGGCTCCCATTGCCATGTCCGCCTGGCCTCCGACGATGACGACAAGGACCTACTTCGGTCAAAAATCCGCGCGCGGCCGAGCCGGCATCTGCTGGCGCGCATCGACCTCAAGGGCAATGCATCGCGCCTGGGCAAGGTGAAAGTCGCCCCGAGAAAGGGCGTGGGTTCCATTCGCGCCGTGCTGGCCGGCGATGCCTATCTCAAGCCGTTCCTCGATCTGCCGAGCAAGGAGAACGGCCTCGATATTGAAGGTCTGGTGGTAACCGAAAACGAGGCGCTTCTGGGGCTTCGCGGTCCGCGGCTCGACAACAGCGCGCTGGTCGTTCACCTCAGGCTCAACAAGGATCTGGAGGTAAAGAGCTACAGGTTGTCCTTTCTCGATCTCGGCAGCCTCGCGATCCGTGACCTTAGTCGGAATGGAAGCGCCATTTTTATCATCGCCGGCCCGGTGGGCGATGCCATGGAGCCGTTTCGCCTCTATCGCTGGCAGCCGGCAGCAACCCCGCTGATCCAGCACCCCGAAAAGCTCTACGATTGGCCGACCGGCAGCGAAAAACCGGAAGGGTTGTGCTTTCTCGAGCGTAACGGGAAGCCCGGCCACTTGATCGTCTACGACCGGCCCGACAAGAGCAGGATCAAGGGTAGTGCCTATGAGGCAGACTGGATGGCGATCGACTAGGCCGCGTTGAGTTTGATCGCGAGTCTGGAACACCAGCGGCGATGGCGAGTGAACAGAGCACGGAGGAGCGCGACAATGGGAATTAGACTGGTCACGGCATGCCTCTGGATGATCGTTGGACTATTGCCGGGATACGCCAAAAGCGTCGAGCTGCCGGCTACCGTCATTTCCAAAACCATCGAAGGGATCGAGATCAAATTCCCAGTTGGCATCACCGCTAACAGAAATGATCCCGCGCAGCCCGTGGCCATCGCGTTGACGATTGACCTGTCCGACCTTGTGGCCAAGGTCAATCCCTTGATCGGGGCCGTTTGGACAAAGCGAAACATCGACCTCGGCGGCAAGCTGACACACAACGGCACCCTTCTTTCGATCGAAGGTCCGGCGCTTCGCGCCAAGGTGCATTTTCACGTGCGCCCCGAAGTCGTGCCAAGCTCCAATGGCAGCGTTGTGGCTTATTTCGTGCCAACGGTGGCCGACAATCGTGTCGCGCTCACCGGTCGTATCGCGGAGTTCAACATCTCGAACGATTTCACGCGAAACGCCGCTAAAGCATTGAATCTCGACGACTTGGTAAGCGACAAGTTGGGCGCGCTGCTGAATGAGGCCCTATCTGCGCCTGACGCGGGTCTGACACTGCCGCCGGCGGTTCAGGCCCTCGGCGTGACGCTCTCTACCGGCCGCTTCGTCATGATCGGCGCCAAGCCAAGTCTGGTCGTCGAAGGCACCTTGCCGGCGGTAGCCGGACTGTTGCTCAACCTGTGAAGTGAGGGACGTCGATGAATTCGAAGCTCGAAGCACCGAAGACGAAGCCGAGCGATGATCCCGCGATCAATGGGATTACGCTTGCGACAACACAGAAGCTCTGGCTCTCGCTCGCGCTTGCGACAAACCTGTTCGCCATTGTTGCACATGGCCAGACTCAAGGTTCGGACATCGACCCCAAGCTCAGTGCGAGCGTCGGCTTTTCGTTCGTGCCAGGTCTGCTGGACTCCATCGTTGCGATGTGGGGCATCCTGATCCTGTCGATCTTGCTCATCCTTAGCGCAGCGGTCATGCGCGAGCATGCCCATCGCTCGGGCCCGACCTGGTACGAGCGATATCCGTTCCGGCTTTGGGATGCTTCGCCGTCGATAGGCCTTGGGCGAAAGGGCCAGGTTCTCGCCTATGTTTTCTTCTCGATCCTGCCTCTTTTTGCGTTAGGGCATTTCTGGCGTGTGTTCCTTGGCGAGGGCAGACTTTGCAGCGAAATCACCAAAGACAATTGGTCTTCCCTGGCCGTCGGTGCGCATGATTTCTTCCGGTTTCCAGCAAATGCCACCTTCGGACGCATCTTCGGCGACTACTATCGGCTAGCCGGCGAAGTCGTAGACAAAGACGCCTGCAAGGATGCGACAACCTTCTTTCCGTTCGTCCAGCCGGTTGTCATGTTGCTGTTGAGCGTGTTCGCGGTGTTTGTGACGTTCCGCGCCCTGCACGTCGTGTGGCGGGGAAAGTAGCCGCAACCATCAGCACGACTCGCATTGCAATGCGATCAGATTGGCGTACCGGCTATCTCCGAGTTTTGCCCTTTCGACGGCTCCTCGCAGTACGCTTGGGATCATCGGGCCTGATCTTCATATAGCGCAGGACTTCCGCACAAACGGCACGATCGCCAAGATCGGTAATCGTCGTATCCTCGACTTTGAGAAGCGTGGAGCCCAATGCCCATGCTACGCCTTGGTGGCCTGCGGGCAGCATCGCGCCTATTTGCTCAGCAACATGCTGATCGCGATCTTTGAGCATCCATATCATTAGGAGCAAAATAGACCGGCGCTTGGAATTGGTCGCGAGTTCTTCCCCTGCCGAGCGAACTGCCGGCATTGCGCCGCGGCACCCCACAAGCAGGGCAAACACAGCGCGCGGTTTCGTCGCCGTTGCTCTTGGTGGAACCAGCACGCGCCGCAAGGTCGAGATGAGTTTGGAAGTCCTTCTTGCCTTCGCTAAGCCTTGCCTCTAGCCAAGCATCGATCCTGGTGGCCGCGGCATCACTTGGCTAGATTTCCGGCTCGGGCACGAACCTCAGGGGCTTCTCACAGATGACGGGTGTAGCGCTGGGCGTCGGCGTGCAATCGTCAGAGGAACGTCACGCGGGTCGCTTCCTGCTTGCCTTGGGCGAAGCCGGCACGGGCCGCGGGGATGCGGGTCGCCAGATCCATCTGGTTCGTGCCCTTTGCGGCTCGGGAATCGGGGTCCGGTGTGATCACCACGACGCGGCTGCCCTGGTTGCGCAGGCCCTCGACCTGGCCCTCTAGGTCCGCGCCCCATTCCGGTGGTCTGCGCAGGCCCTCGAACTGGCCTGCCGGTAGTGTCCCGCTCCGCCCGCCAAACGGCGAGAGCACCATGACGTTCACATAGCCCGAGGCCAAGTCGGCGTTTTCGGCGGAGCGCACGCCACCGTTGATGTAGCGGGGGCCGTTGATGCTGTGCGTGGGTGTCAGACCAGGCATCGCGGTACTCGCGGTGACAGCGTCCACGAGGTCGGCGCCGGAATCGCGGTCGAACGCAGCCAACTCGCCGGTATGCGCGTCGATGGCCACTACGATCATCGGCCTGTCCGACCATCCAGGGCGAGGCAACCTGGCGGCGACCATTGCGCGCCGCTGTTCCGCCGCCGCGGGTCCGAGTGTGAAGTCGCTCTCCAACCCGAACGCGCCCATCGCACGACCGCGATGTCTTTCTCCGTAGCGCGCAGCGTCGCAAGGCGCGCCACTGCCGGTTCGACGGTAAGGAGTGCGCTGGCATGGCGCATTCATCACAAGTCACGGGTTCGATTTCGGCCGGAAGCCTGGTCAAGCCTTCGGCCTGTACGAGAGTGCCTCGATGCCACTGCCAAAATCTGGACGGGTTCGTTTTACTTGGTTGATGAAGTCCATCAGCACGTAGCGAATGTCGTAAGCCTCAGCGTTGAGAAATCGATAAACTACCTGCTTGTCGCAGACGTTGATGTTCGACACAAGCTGCAATTCGGTCGAAGAGTTCGATCAGTCTTCGCATTTCCAAACCCTTGTTGTTATTTAGTGTGATTCTCAACGCAGTGCTGCGGATTAGACGCTCGGCTTCGGCCAAAGCCGCATCCAAACTTCCCAGCGACGCGATCTCTTTTCATCGACGTCGTTATGAACTGCTTGCTTCACGCCGAAATAATCCTGCCTGAGCTTCAAGGTATCCGGATTATTATATTCTCTGACGAATTTAATGCTTTCCTGCTGCCGTCCAGTGACCTCATTTCTCTTGCTGTCTACATAGGTGTTTAGCCAAATAACTCCACCGAAATCGCCGCGACAATGCTTATCCATTTTGCAACTAGATCCGATATGTCTTTGAACTTGAGCGCCGGCATATGTTGCCTCCCCTGTTGTTGGCGAGATCGATTGCGGCCTATTTCGATGCATCCAACCACATGTTGGACCCGTCGCCGGAATGCAGGCGTGGTTCAAAGGCTGCTTGTCGGCTATTCAGAAGCAATCCGCTTAGTTTCGCCCGAGGCTCGGCGTTTTTGCCATACCGATCGCGCAAGAGGTGTTCCGCTTGCCGCCATTTCTTCGGGACAGTATTTTTGCAGCTCCCGGCCAGTTGTCAATTGTTCGCCCTTTCCGCAGCTATTGCACGTAGCTGACGCCGCCTTCGAAATAGTTCCTGCAAGTTGTCGCTGGCGAGGCGCTCGCTGCACGTGACAGTGCAGCCACCAATTCAGGCCATTTCACCCGATGCAGCGATTGCGGGTCACTTCTTGCCCAGCCCAGCAAAGTCTCAGCATCGGCGGCGTTTTCAAATTTCGAGCTTTGGTTGCTGTGCAGGGCAATCACAACCTTTTTGACATCGGCTGCGGTGAGGGTTACGCGTGCGCCATCCGAAATGGGTTCCCTGAACGTAAGTGTCCCTGGAAGAAGCCAATGGGTGCCTATGCCGCCGTTGCGCAACACAGGCGGCATAGTGATCTCATGCACTGTGACCGTCGAACCTAGGTTGCAATAGATATCCCTTATGTCGGAGAGCACCTCGCCCTCCATCCCCAGTCCGAGTTGTCCGCCAGCCCCAAGGACAGATCCGAAACCGAAGCTCTCCTCGTAGTTCCCAGCGGCTGCGGACACGTCAGCGACGACGATATGGAGCGGTGGCGGTGGCGGTGGCGCCATCGTCCAATTCATGGTTTCCCGGATGGCGAGATAGAGCGTCATCGCGCCGCGGTTTTCGACGGCTCCGCCATCGGTGACCCAGTACCGCTTGCCGGCACCGCCGTCGGCGGGCAACACGTCGACTGCCGCATCGGAAAAAACCGGCGGAAAATTGGCACTCAATGCAGCAGCACGCGCGATGGACATGCTGGCATCGTTGAGCGTCACGATCTGCAGGACGGGGTCGCTGTTCCCGACAGGAGCAGGTTGCGGCGGCACCGGAAGATTGGTGAGCACGAGCCTGCCGCCAGCGGAACTGCCGTCGAGCGCGTCGCGGCATTTGCTGGCGTGCTCCGCTAGCGAAAGCTCCTTTCCATCACAGGAGCGGCTCCCGGCATCGAACGAGCCAAGCATCGCCGTGTTCAGCATCAAGCCGAACGACGGATCGCTCATCTTCCCTGCGCCCATCTTACAAACGAAGGCTTCAGCCAGGATGTTGCCAAAACGGCTGCGCGCCGGCAACCATCCGGTCACATTCCCTTCCGGCTCTGCCGGCTCATCGCAGGCAAAATTCCGCCAGCTACGCCGTCCGAATGCGATGCGCATGTCGCTGGCACCGTCGAGCACATATTCAATAAACGGGAGCGCCATCGTCTCGGCGAAACGGTCCCACGCCTTCGACCCCTGCTCATCGATCGGCCCCGAGCGCCGCAGTTCGCGTTCATGCAGGGCAAAGTAGGCCAGCGCAGCACTGCCTCCTGAAACGCCACTTGCAAGCACGACGTTGCAGATTTTCCCCTGCTCCGCCAGACCACGCAGCACTGATGCGGTGTAAATTGCGGCGCGCGTGCCACCCCCAGATGCTACCACAGCGATGCGTGGTGCGTCGGCGCCAAGCGGAGGACACTCGCCGGTCTTGCCAGTCCCGGACGTCAGGAGGCTTGCCAGATTGATTTCTGCCGGACTGGTCTCCCGGATTAAAAGTTCCGGCGGCTGGACCGAGGCCGTGAATGCCAGCCACGCGGGCATGCCCAGAATAAGAAACGCCAGCGTGCTGGTGATCACTGGATAGACGAGTGCGGAGCGCTGGAGATTGCGCAGGCCGGCCAGAACATCGGAGCCTTGCGTCTTCGTCTGCGCCAGGCTTTCAAGCTGACTGCGGAAACACGAAAGGAGTTCGAGCGGGGTCTGAAACTGCAGGGCAGGCCCATCGGCGTCATAGTCCGCCTCATAATCTCCTTGGATTTTCAATCGACCTGCGCCGTGCTGCGCAATCGTGCGCCCTTCGGGCTTGACGGGGCTGAGATTCGATTTCCCGTGATAGGGATAGGCAACCTGCACCGGCGCGGCCTTGCCGTAAGTGTTGTTGAGGAGGCGGATGACCCGCCGGGCCAGAAAAACATCGCTCCAATACGCGTAGTACCAAGCTGCGACATAGGTGATCAGCACATAGATCATGATGCTGGTATTGCCGTACCCGCCGCTGCCGGCATTAAAGAGGTAGGTGATGTAGTGAACCTCGAAGAGGCGCAGCAGCGCGACGGCGATCACCGCCACGCTCACGGCGTATTGCGGTCCGATGAAGAACAAACGCCCGACGGTTTTCAGCACTTCCATCAGCCGGTCGAAAAGCGTCCCGAGGAAAAGTGCGCTCCAAGTGGCAACGCCGGCTAGAAGAAAAACAGCGAGCAAATAACGGTCGGGAACAAAAAGCGCGAACAGCGACCCTGGCAGAAGAAGTTCGACCGGATGACGCACCGGCACAACAAACCAGGCCGAAAGCAGCGCGACGACCGGCTCGCGCCCCATAAAATCGTAACGGTCCTTCGGCGCGAACAACTCGACCTCTGGCAGGAACGCATCGAGATTGTCGTAGGCCGCAGGTCGGAAGAGACCTCGGGCCATCAGCCACACCAGGCCGAGCGACACTATCAGGGTGACGACAATCGCGACGCACACGTGCAAGTGTAATGATTCTGAACCGTCACTAAAGGTCTCTGGGACGGAAAAGTAGGCCAGAATGGCAGCGAGTAGGCCGAAGATTGCAAGCTGTCCGGCCAACAAGTGTTCGTGCAGCCAAGGCGAGTAGCGGACACCGATATGCAGGAAAAGCAAAAGGACAAGACCTAGCGCCAGCAAACCGATATTGGCTGGGGTAGTTTCAACCGTCGGGCCGAGGGCGAGCGAAGTTATGAGCGATATTGCCAGCGCCGGAGCAAACCAAGCGTACCCATCGGGTCCGAGCCATGTCCAGAACCACTTCCGCCCCTCCGGCATCGGCTGGTTGGCATAGGCGTCAAACCGTCGCCACGAGCGGACAAATCGCTTCACCCTCTCTCCAAGCCAGTTGTAGAGCCTCGACCCTGCATCAAGGGCCAGTTTGCTGAAGCGTCTCATTGGTTGTCCCCAATCCGGTTTCCGTTTCTCATTTCGTTACCGAGACTTGCATGTGAGAAGAGTCGTCGAAGAAGACCAAGTCGCAACCAGCATCCACGGCCAACGATGGCAACCGATGCGCTGTGAACCTTCGGGGGAGCAGGCCGATACGCATGGCCTACATAGCGGGGCGGGTTAGCTGCTGTTCCAATCCCAGAAGATTATCGAAGCGCTTCTGAGCCTTGTCTTTTGCCCAGTCGTTTTGTTTCATGAACTCCTCCAACGTCAGTCCGGTCAGCCCACCGTTTTGCGTGCCTGTGCCCTGACCGGTACTTGCTTCGAGGGCAGCGATACGATCCGTCGCCGCCTTAAGCGCCGCTGCGAGTTCGGTGAGCTGACTGCGGAGTTGCACTTCATTCTGTGCAGTGTCTGCAACGTTTCGGGTGAGTGCAGCCGATTCCAGCCGAGTAGTGAACTTGATGCTTTTGTCAGACCACTCGAAGTTGCTTACGTACGGCACAAGCACAACGGCCGCGCCGATCGCAATCATCAAGCTATGCCCGGTCGACACCGCTCTATTCGTGATTATTGCAAGCAATGCGGCTAAGAAAATTACACCCCCACCAATCCAAAATAGCGTACTGTTGATTTGCACGCTTACGGCTTGCGCGTCCATGTTTACTTCCCCCTATTCTCATAGGCATTGTAATCAGCTTCCCCACGTATGTCATTCGAGTTTGGTGATCTGCATACTGATGACGACAGACTTCTGGCCTGCCGCAAGATTGCGATTGACGACATCCTGTAGACGCGCCGTTGCTGCGATCACGCCCAAGCCTTCCTTGGTGAAGGTGTTTTCGTTGAAGACACACTCGGCGAGCAACGGGTTGGTGAGAGCCTGCGAGAAGGCATCGAACGCCACCATGCGGCCAATCAGCGGCGGCACGGCCGCTCGCGGTCCGACATCCTCCGCAAACAGACCAATGACGAGTTCAACATTGCCCGGATCGTCGCCATAAAGCCGTCGCAAAGCATCGATCTTGCCTTGGTCGCCGGTGATCTGTTCATACCGATTGACTCGAGGATAGCCGTAGACCTCGCGGTAGTCGTTGTACGAGCCAACCAGATGGGTCCGGCTCTGTTCGACCGCAGCGAGTTCGATTGGAACGAGGAATGGCGCGGTATTGAACAAGCCAATCTCCCAGGAGCGTTGCTGGCTCGCCGAAGCGGCAAGTGACCCGAGGCCGGATGCGATAAGAAAGGAATTGTCGAAGCCGACTTCTTTCGCCGCTACACGCTCGCCCTCAAACATAAAACTATCGGGCACCAAGCTGTGCCAGCGATAGAGCAGGTTAAACTCGATCGGGATCCAGTTCGGTTTGTTCCAATATTCCCGCCAGCATACATTCGGATCGGCTAAGAGCTGAAAGTGGTAAGGTGAAATGTGATTGATATAATCTTCAACAACGATCTTTATCAGCTCAACAATATTGATGTTCCGGGCAGTTTGGAAGATCCGCTCATCATCCCAAGCGGGATAGGCCGTCTCCAATATCTTCGCGAGGCGATTGTGCTCCCGAAGGAACAGTGTGTTCAGCATTGTCGTAAAGGGCGTTGAATTTGCTCGGTCCCCGGCGAATGCGAAGAGGTTCTTGCGAATTTCCGCAGCGCGGTCTGGCGGAAGCCTGTTGAGATAATCCCCGATGCCGAGCGGAGCGCGCAGGACTGCGAATTCCGGCTTCACCACGCCTTTCTCATCATACAGCTTGGGCGCATAGATCTCACCGCCGATCTCCTCGAATTTCAACCGCCCCCTCTCTCCGCGGATTTCCGACATCATTCGGACCGCGTGGGTTTGCTCGCGCGTGAGGCCATAAAGCGGGTTGAGATCGATATGATGTGAAGCGTGGGTACGCCGACGGTCAGCGGTGTCGGTCATCAGAAATCCGTCAGTGAACCATTGTGCAAACGACAGGAAAAGGACAGTCGAATCCTCGGAAATCACCGGGCCATCATCACGAACCTTGAAAAGTTCGGCGACAAGCTTCATGTCGGGATAGACCTTTAGTGTCCTGGGCGGCAGATGCCGTGAAAACCAGTTGCGGTCGGTCAGCGATTCCCAAGATGTGTAGCCAGCCATCGCGGCGCTAGGATCGCCCTTGCACGGCATTGAGCTTAAGGCGTGGGGCCGACTCGGCGCGCGTTGCGCCGCCCGCCCAATGATCCGCTTGTTGGCCCACCGGCGTAGCGGCGGTATTGCCATTATCAGGCGCCAAAACAGCGAGAAATGAGAGAGTGAATAAGCTTCGACTCGATTGATAAGGCCATCACGGCTCTTGTCACGCATGGCTGCCCCCTGCCCGATCTCGACTAGTTATTCTCCGGCTTCTCGACGGCCGCCCGTACAGCTCGGGATCCGGGATAGACGATTGCCCGCGCGTGGCCGAGCGATGCGAACTGATCCGGCGAGGTCGCCAGCGGGATCGTGATGCAAGGCGGGCTACGATTGGGATTCATTTCCAGACGGCTGACTACATCGCGGTCCAGGATAGGCTCGTCGATATGAATCTCGCATAAGTCCATCCATGGATTTAGCTTCTCGTCCCACGCCTTTGCCGGATTGAGGACTTCCGGGTTCTTGTCGCCGGTTGTGGGCGCATTATGAAGCTGGGCTTGAAGGATGTACGCGACCTGCGAATACTTGACCTGGTAGATCCATTCCTGGCGTAAAAAGTCGGGCGCGCGCGGATCGTCGGCTACCGGGTCCATCGACGGTGCGCCTTCAGCACGGAATTCTCCTGCTGGCAGCCCGCGTTCAGGTCCGCGGTCGCCGGGGATCAGCCGGAAGCGGATATAGCGCATCACACCGTCGTCGGGGAGGAATTCAAAACACTGCCACGAATGGTAGCGCGAATTGAGGAACGATCCTCTGATCCGATAGGCCTCGATTAATTCCGGTTCCATCATGATTCCTTGCGCCACCAGTTCCTTGCGCTGTTCGGGAGATGCGTGGACGAAGCTGCTAAAATCGCGGATCGAGCGCACAAACAACTGCTGCCCGGCGTTCATCAGGATGTCGAGTTCGCCTGGTCCGGAATAATTCGACTTCTCTGGAAAGAACTTGATCGACGCCGCGACGCCATCGCGAGCCCGATCGTCCTCGCGCGCGCCGGGCGACGAATGCCGCAGAATGACCGGCACTGTCTTGCCGGCGACAAAATACCCGTTGGTCGGGAATTCCGCTGCTACAATGAAGCGCGCGGTGCCCCGTCCGGCCGCACCCCACGTGTGGGTCGCCCGGCCACGCTTCTGATGGGCGAGAAATCCGAAAGTGCGCTGCAAGGTATCGATAATGGCCTTGAACTCATCGTCGATATTTTGGGTTAGTTCTTGCTCGGTTAGCCGCAGATTGTCGTGGGCGATCGCCAGCGTCTGCTGTCTGACATTCTTGCTGGCCAGATAGACAACTTTGCGGATTTCGTTGACCTCGCCGACAGGCTGGTGCTCGGCGAGGGCATGCCACGGCGTAAAAGAAAGCCGGTCGCCAAACTGCCGGCGCTCGCCTGTGTCGAAGGTCTGCGCCGCAATGTGGATAGTTGCGACGGGAACAAAGGGTTCGGGCCATTCGATCGTCGGGTTGTCGATTACTTCGGCATCGGCGCCATTTTTCACCTGAACCGCAAACTCGAAGACGATATCCTGCTGTCCATCGCCAAGCCGTTCAACCATACGCTCTCTAAGATAGTCATGGGTCGGGCCTGTTGAGCCGGACGGCGGCGCTGCTGGAAGAGGCATGCAGCGGTACCGGCAGATGACCCCACGACCGAACGCGTAGGGCACTTGGCTCCAGTAAGTAGTGGTCAGCGGATTGTCCTGTAGATGCTGGCGGAAGCCGAGGAGGACAGGAATGTCCGCAGGGTAGTGATCTTTCAAATAGGCGATGAACTTTTCTGGCCCCAGGCCGCGGGGCGCCGAGGCAGCAAAGTCCTGCATGAAGAGCACGTAGTCGGCGGCTGTGCGGATAAAGAACACTGGATTGTCGGCGAGAATGAAATCGTGCTCAAGTGATTCCGTCTCGGCCTCCAAAACCTTGGCGCCGTGAACGTCGAAAAGCTTAATTGCCATCCCGTGGATATCCGGCTTGCGGTCATCGCGTTGCGCGCCGTTGGAGAAGCGGACCGCAGCAGCATATTCTTTCGGGGTCGCGAAGAGGCCGACCTTCAGCGCCTCGGGAACATCCGATCTGACACGAAATATCGCCTCAACGCAGCCGTGCATCTTGGCATGCTGGCCGCGCCCGTCGGGTGCCGTGGCCTTCTGCAAGGCAAGTTGAATGGCTGTTACCGTCTGAATTGGAAGCGCAATATCGGCCATGTAAATGATCGTCCCTTCATGACGAGAGGTATTGTGGTCCGCAGGTCGACCATTACGGTGCTCTATATGGTCTTGAGATATTCGATGAGGTCGCGCAGCGCTTCGGCGCGCATTGGATTACTCCAATCGAGCTGGTAGGATTTGCCGTCGATCACGATATCCTTGTCATGACCTACATTGGTCCAACCGTCCCGGCGAGTGTCATGTTCGGACATAGTGGGCATATTCGCCTTGTAGGTGTTCTTGAAGTCGACGTTCCAGATCCAACCGACATTGGTGGTGTCGTATTCAATGACGCCGCGCAAAAACCGTTCAGGCCGCGTCATCGGCTTGAGCAGATGCATCAGAGAGGGCACCGAGCCGTTGTGCAGATAAGGCGCCCGCGCCCAGATACCGTCGAGCACGCCGGCAATATAGCCTTGGTTTTGCGCTGCCGTCGTGTCCTTAAGGATATGGCTGTCTGGGGCGATGCAAGGTTGGACGCGGGTGCCGTTGCGATCGGTATAGGCGAAATCCTTGTCGTGGCAGGCGGCGCGAAATGCGTTAGTAAACAGCGCCGCGCCGGCCCGGGTCAGCACCTGGGCGCGGTTGAAGTCGGTATGCAGTTGCCAATATTGCCGATTGTTTGCAGGCCGATGACAGTCGCTGCAATGGCGGTTGAACAACTCTTCGCCCCGTGCCGCGCGGTCCAGATTGACCTCAAAGGGATAGGGCGGCGCCGGCAGCCCGCGTAGAAAGTCGGCGACAATGTGGGTGTTGTGCAGATCGAGCTTTCTCGGGTCGCCGACGATCGGAAGCTGGGCAGCGATGTTGCGCCAGAAGCTATAGAGCACGCTGCCATCCCATTGTCCCACGGAGCGCTTCTCCTGATTCCACACCGACGGCGCGTCGGTGACGGTGGCGAAGGGCGGTAGTTCGGCATAGGTGCCGCCAAGGAAGGTCTGCAGATCCATTCCGCTACCGAGCTTCTGAGCCGCCAAGAGGTCGGCCAACAGATCGCCGCTGCCGTCGGACTGGCCGGCGCTGAAGCCGACGAGTGGCGGCGACCGGTCCCCGTGGCCATAGCTTGACCCCGGCCTCGTCTGCAGCATGACTGCGGCGGCACGCACGCCTGTGCCGGTTGAGAACGCCTCGAGAATTGGGACAATACGCCCCTTCACCACTGCTCGCTGCATCTCATCGACCGCAGCGATCGCGTCGTCCTTCAGGCCAGGCAGGCCACGGGCAAAGAAGCCGACCGGCTTAGAGTCGATCATAGCGATGATCCGCTGCGTGGTATCTCCTGGGGCATCAGGGGTGCCGATCTGCTCGCGAGTGAGATAGCGCTGTCGTGTCATCGAAAACGCCTGCCGCCATTTGCGCACGTCGAACTGCGTATTTGGGGCACCCTCCAGTACGATCCGTCCGTTGGGACCGATTGCCTGGCCTGTGTGGCACGCGCCGCAGGCTAGAGTGACAAAGTAGAGGTCAGGCTTGGTGTAGTCGATCTCACCGAGGACATTGCCGGTCGCATTGACAGGTCGCCCGCTGGTAGCGGTTACACCAAGACCACGCGGCAGGATGCGGCTCGGCTGATTTGGGTCTGTGAAAAGCCCGAAGCTCTGGAAGAGATCGTGCGGTGGGCCCCAAATCTCCGGCGCTAGGTCTGGCAAGATCTTCTGAATGACGAGCGGTGTTCCGACGAACCCATTTCCGGCGTTGGCAAACCAGGAAAAGCCGATTGGGTCGCGTTTCTTAGCGGTATCGACTTGGGCGCTACAGGCTTCTCGAATCGCCGGCCAATTCAGGTTCCTGTACGTTTTCAGTGCTGCTGCAAGGTTGTCGCGCAACGCGCAGAGTTCCGCTTGCGATGTTGGGAGATCGCGCAACGCTGCCGCTTGGCCACAAACGGTGGTCTGAAGCACCAGCATCGTCACGGTGGCAACGACGAGCAATCGCGCCATGAAATCCAATGCCCCCAGCGTCGGCAACTTAAACACGAAGCGAAGTACGACTAAACACTCCAATTGATTTAACTGCAATCAGTAATTGTTGTCGATATCGTTTTTATGATGCGGGCAATAAGTTTTAAGGGGACAATCTCTGGTGCGGCAACATAAGCCCCTGAGACAAGTTATGAGCAGAAGATTGTCAACGTCATCATTACGCAACAAAAGCATGCGGCAATGCAACAATTTTTCCGCACCGTGCTGTCTGGTACACCGCTATCCGTTTGTTTGCGCCTGTTGGCTTACAATACGGACTACGAAGACATTCGCACAACTTTCCACGCCGCAAGGACTGCAATGATTATGAACCCGCGCCCGACGAAGCGAGACTGCGATTGACTGCGGTCAACAGGCGAGATTCGGTAAGCGCCCAGCCGTGGCCGTTCAGTTTGCGTGATGATGCCAGGGCAGGAGTTGGTCGAGATCGCGGTTCGGCCAGCCGTTGGCGATGCGCTCAAGCGTTTTCGTGAGCCAAGCGAAGGGGTCGACGCCGTTCATTTTGGCGGTCTGCAGGAGTGTGGCGATCGTGGCCCATGTCTTCCCGCCACCGTCGCTGCCCGCGAACAATGCATTCTTTCTTGTAATTGTCTGGGGCCGGATTGCCCGCTCGACAGCGTTGGAGTCGATGTCGAGACGGCCGTCGTGCAGGAAGCGTTCGAGCGCCTCACGGCGGCTCCTGGTGTAGCGGATTGCCTCGGCGAGTTTCGATTTGCCGGAGATGCGGCCCAGTTCCTTTTCCCAGAACGGCCAGAGCTTGGCGACGATGGAGGCCGACTGCTCCTGGCGTGCGGAACGGCGGACGTCGGGGTCCTGGCCGCGGATTTCTTCCTCGACCGCCCACAGCTCGGCCATCCGCTCGACGGTTTCGCTCGCCACATGCGAGACGCCGGACACGTGCAATTCATAGAACTTGCGCCTCAGATGCGCCCAACACGCCGCCAGCGTCAGCGGACCCCCGGCGCGCTTCGCTTCCGCGAGCCGGTTATAGGCACCCCATCCGTCGACCTGAAGCAGTCCTGTGTAGCCGGAGAGATGGCGCTCCACGCAGTCGCCGCTGCGGCTGTCCTCGAAGAGGTAGGCGACCATGGGCGGCGCCGTGCCGCCAAAGGTTCGATCGTCCCGTGCGTAGGTCCATAGCCAGGCCGTCTTCGTCTTGCCGGAACCTGGCGACAAGGTCGGCAGCGTCGTCTCGTCGGCATAGACCCGCGCGCCCTCCTTGATCAGCGCCAGGATACGGTCGGCGAGCGGGGCGAGATGGAAGCCGACATGACCCATCCAGTTGGCCATGGAGTTGCGGCTGATCTCGACGCCGTCGCGGGCATAGATGCCCTCCTGGCGATAGAGCGGCAGGCCATCGGCATATTTGGAGACGGCGACATGGGCGAGCAGCGCTTCGCTCGGCACACCGGCTTCGACGAGGTGACCCGGCGCCGGCGCCTGGCTGACGCCCTCCTTGCACTGCGCACAGCCATATTTGGGGCGACGGGTGACGATGACGCGGAACTTCGCCGGCGTCACGTCGAGCCGCTCGGAGACGTCTTCGCCGATCCTGACCGGCTGGCAAGCGCCGCAGGCGCAGGCGACAGTCTCCGGCTCGACGATGATCTCGACGCGCTCCAGATGCGCCGGGAACGCCTTGCGCGGGCGGCTCGCACGTCGCCGCTCGCCTGTCGACCTTGCCGCCTCGAGTTCGGCCTCGATCGCGCCAAGCCCGGTCTGGACCTCGTCGAAGGCGAAGGCCTGCTGGTCGGCATCGAGCTTCTCGGAACTACGGCCGAAGCGGGCGCGCTCCAACTGCTTGATGATCACATGAAGATTGGCGATCCGCTCTTCGGCGCGCTCGTTGAGCGTCGCCATCCGGACGATCTCGGCCTTGAGTTCCGCCGTTTCGCCCCGGAGTTGTCCCGCCTCGGTCTGCAGTTCGGCCTTTTCCGACGCCATGGCGACGAGCATCGCCTTGAGCGTGTCGACGTCGTCGGGAAGGGCCGAAGCGCTATTCGTCATAGGCCAACAGAAGCATATTCGACCCGCTTCCGGGACTGCTTTTGTGCCGCCTGAGTCACTTCGCCACGGTCTATCCGGCAGATGTCGGGCGTCGCCTCCGCTCGGCCCGAACACGCGTCCAATCCATGCCTTCAACGAGCGCCATCAATTGCGGCGCGGCAAGCCGGATCACCCCATTCTCCACCCTTGGCCAGCGGAACTTATCCTCGTCCAGCCGCTTGGCGAACAGGCATAGACCCGACCCATCCCACCATACGATCTTCACGCGGTCCGCACGCTTGGCTCGGAACACGTAAAGCGCGCCGGAGAACGGATCAGCGCCTGTGTCGCGCACCAGCGCTGCCAGACCGTCCGGACCTTTTCTGAAGTCGACCGGCCGCGTCGCCACATAGACCTTGGCTCCGGAAGGGATCATGCCGATCGCAACGCCCGGATCGCCTCGACCAGAAGGGTCGCTGCTATACCGCTGCCCACGCGGATCGTCGCATCGCCGATGACGATCTCCAGACCGCCCGCACGATCGCCCTCCCCAGGCGCCACTTCCACTGGCGCGAAGCTCTGCGTCTGGATCTCCGGCTTTGCCGACAGGATCGCGAGGGCGCCGGAGCGGATCGCCTTCCGCCGCCAGGCAAACACCTGCTGCGGGCTTACTTGGTGCGATCGCGCTACCGCCGAGACATTCGCGCCCGGCGTCATCGCCTCTTCCAGAATCCGCGCCTTTGCTTCATCCGACCAGCGACGGCGCGGCACCGCCGGGCTCGCCTCGAGACGATCGGGAACCGCCTCGATGACTGTAAAAGTTCCAGGTCTGGACTTGGGTGCAGACTGCAAACAAACCTCCCGTGAGAATCATCACGAGAGTGTCGCGTCCTTCATCGGTCCGCGAAACACGGGGCCTGCTTGGCGCTTACGAGATTCGGTTGGATCGTGAACTTGTATTGGCCCGATTATGTATCGCGTGCCCTAAAGCCTTAACCGCAAGCTTGCAATTGCCCATAGGAATGGGATGGATGTTGTGAGCTAATACGCTGAGTTGCGTTCCAGTCTTACCTTACGGCTAGGATCACAATCGACGGGTCCTCGAACCACTTATGCTAGAAGGGGTCTTGGGGATGAAACGTGCGGCCGTGGTGATCGGTGTCAATAAGACAGGCGAACTGCCGCTTTACGGGGAAGTGCCCCGGGCGCGAAGGCTGTGTGAGAATGGCTGAAGAACAAAGGATGTGATCTAGTCAGAATCTTCACGGATGTGGACGAGAAGGGCAACACAAAGGAGATCACTGCTCTGATTGGAGCAGGATGGGGGAAGAAGAGGCAGGCTTCACGGCAACGTTGGATAAGATAGCGAAATTGCAGCGGCTGCACAGTAGCTGACGTCGGCTACTTACCGGCCCAAGTATTTCGTCCTTACTTAGAGCGTTATCACCTTCTACTCTGCCGTCGTCTCCAATATTGCCGCTTAAGTACGGACCCATAGGGAGGAGGAATACCATGGTAAAGAAGGTAACGAGGGCGCGCACAGGACTTGCCCGAAACAAAACCAGGACTTCAGGGTCGCCCGTCCACAGGAAATATCCGAAAGCTGCGAGATCTTCCGCGCTGAGTCAGATGCCAGCCCCCGGAAATATCGAGATCGACCCTCCCGTCACCGTGCTTCGCGGCAATCTTACGGTCTCGGCCGGTGCTGAACCGAACGCTCGTACAGTCGTCTACGTTCATGGCATCGGCAACAAGCCGATCGCCTCTGTCTTGAAATGTCAGTGGGATCACGCGCTCTTCGGGACCGAACTCGGTGACAGGAGCCGAATGGCTTACTGGGTCAATCGACAGTACTACCCCAGGCCAGAGATCGCTACATGTCGTGACCAGGATCTGATCGAAGTGGAAGACGACGAGGTCACCACGTCGACTATTATGGCTCTGTCGGGCGATGCCGCAAAGTTCGGCCAAGCCGACCGCGAGGCGATACAACGGGAAATCGATGCACTTGCCGAAACCCCGGAGCAGAAGTCCTTCCTAGCCTCGATTGCTGACAAGATGGCGTTGTCTGAAGCAGCCCTTCCGACCGGTACTTCTGCGGCTGCGGTTGGCGCCCGGGTTTTGCCGCTTCCACGGTTTCTTCGTCGGATCGTCGTTCGCCACCTAACGCGTGCCTTTTTGCGTGACGTCAACGATTTCCTATTTCACGCAGATCGCCGCAAGGCGATGACGGACAGCCTTGTCGAGCGCCTTGCGAGTGGCGGCGGGCCATTCGTGGTCATCGCCCATAGCCAAGGGACTATGATTGCGTACGAGGTCCTGCGACAGCTCGATCGTGCCAAGGTGGAGGTGCCGCTCTTTGTCACGATCGGATCGCCGCTTGGGCTCAAAGAAGTTCAGGACGCCTTCCGGACCTGGACCGGAAAGCAGAAATTGGAGGCGCCATCCTGTGTCTCACGCTGGGTCAATGTCGCAGACAAGTTCGATCCGGTCGCGTTCGATTCCGACATCAGCAACGATTTTGTAGCCACCCCCAAGATCGAAAACCATGCTTCATTCGGCCTGAACCTCGATAGCCCGCGTCATCCCCACTCGGGAACTGGATACCTCGGGACCGACTGGGTGCGGAGAGCTGTGCTGCAGACACTAGGAAATGGTTTTACTCAGGCCATAAGCCGATTTGTCATTTCGCGTGATCTTTCCGAGCGTTTCGAGGATGCCCGGCAGAACGAGCCCATTCCCACGCTCATCCAGCTAAAATCGAACGATGCATCTCTCGACGGACAGGTCGAAGACCTAACAGCGCTCGGAAATCGTCTCGTCGAGGAAATCCGTGCACTTGTCGCGGCAAGTGGTAACAGCGAACGCCTCCAACCTGAACGTCTCAAGCGTTTCATTGCTGCTGATCTCACCAGAGCGGAAGCCGAGACCTTACGCACGAGGCACGCAGACCTGAAGATTTCATACATTTGGGCCGATGCCGCCAAGCGAGCCCTGATCCATCAATCGACCCATACCGTGCAGGCGAAACCAGCCAATCTCGGCTATGGAGCGACGGGTAAAGGCATCGGCTGGGCAATCCTCGATACGGGCATAAGAGGCGACCATCCGCACTTTAGAAAACATCGGAATTTGGGACCTCAGTGGGATTGCGTAGGTCGAGGCGATCCAGTCAGGCTCGAACCGGATTCGCGAAAATGGAACCAGCTTGACAGGAACGGACACGGTACCCATGTCGCGGCAACGATCGGTGGAGCGCTCAAGGTGCAGCCGCGCCGACGAAAGGGAGAGGAAAAGCCGGAAGAGGTGCCAACGATTGAATTCGCTGGGATGGCCCCTGAAGTGAAGCTTTACGGGTTCAGAGTTCTCGACGATAACGGCAACGGCCAAGATTCGTATATCATCAAGGCGCTCGATTGCATCGCCGATGTGAACGAGAGTTCATCGAGTCCGCTCATCCATGGGGTGAATCTCTCTCTCGGCGGCAACTTCGACCCCCGCGTCTACGGTGTCGGGCATACGCCCCTCTGCCAGGAGCTTCGCCGTCTCTGGCGGCAAGGTGTTGTCGTGTGCCTCGCGGCAGGAAACGAGGGTTGGGCACTTGTCCAGGAACAGGGCGGCTTCGTGCCGACGAACCGGGATCTGTCAATCGGTGATCCAGCCAATCTGGAAGAGGCTATCGCTGTCGGGTCGGTTCACAAGGAAAACCCACACACGTATGGGATTTCCTATTTCTCCTCCCGCGGCCCGACAGCAGACGGTCGTCAAAAGCCGGACCTTGTTGCTCCCGGAGAGCGGATTCTGTCTGCTCTCCACAACTGGACGGACGACGAACAACGGATTGTGGACGACCTCTACGTGGAGATGAGCGGGACTTCGATGGCAACCCCCCACGTATCCGGAGTGCTTGCCGCGTTCCTATCGATGCGACGCGAGTTCATTGGCTATCCGGACAGGTCAAAGAAAATCCTCTTGGACAGTTGTACCGATCTCGGGCGTGATCGTTATATGCAAGGGGCTGGGTTGCCCAACCTCATTAGGATGCTCAGTCTTTCTTGAATCCCTTGATTGCGCACCAGGATGGCGCCATGTCTTTGCCGCTCGTTGATGAAGGCCGCCGGTGCCAAGGAGCAAAGCTTCCGCGCGGCCGCGGACCGGCGGGGCGGCTGCATCGCGATCGTCTGGGCGGCCGCCCTTCGAATTGTGCCGCCGTATACGTTTGCTTCCAGCTAACTGGCGAGCAGGTCTTCTATCTCACCGCGCACTACCGCGGGCGAGACCGGCTCCAGGTTAGCGTCGAGTGGCGTACACGCCCAGTCAAAGATGGTGTGAAGACGTGCCCGCCCTTTCGACAGCCCTGACACACAGGCAATATAGGAATGCGTCATCTGCATCTGTGTCCGGTAGCCGAGCAGCACCGTACGCGTGTCTGGGCCGCAGCGGCATGTACGTGAAAACAGAATATTAGAAACCGCTTGAAGCGCCTATGGACCAGGAGGACCTTGATAGAATCTTGAACGCTGCCCTCGATGCGCTTTACGAGCACGACCAGCAGATGATCGTTGTGGACGTCGCGGAACGGACACTATGCGCGCGGCTGTCAGCTATCTTGCAGCCTTCCTTTCGCGACCACTCCGTCCATGCCGAGTACAACCGGCATGGCGTTGATCCTAAGGAAATTGAGCTTCCGAATGCAAATGGCGTTCTTACAAGGTCGCGCGTGTTTCCCGACATCATTGTCCATCAACCGGGCCATGATCGTGAGAACATCCTTGTCATTGAGGTCAAGAAGTCGACCAACGCAGTGCCGGATGAAACGGACCTGATGAAGCTTGAAACGATCAAGGAGCAGATTGGCTACAGCTTCGCGGCCTTTTTGAGGCTTCCCGCGGGAGAAGGGGCGGCGCGCGCGAAACGTGCGGATGGTTTGGGTTCGAGCGCACTCATGGGGTCGGCGATATTGCGCGGATTCACGCATGGTCGGTTACGTATGTGAATTTAGCCCTTTTTAGGCTGATCAGAAATTACACTGCAAAAGCAATGACATAAGCGTGCCCATTTTCATCTCGTGCGGCGCACCCAACGTACGCATCCGGTGAAGACCGCAGACGTGCGTATCGGGCGGCCGTGAGGGCCTGAGCACCGCGGTGCTGAGGTCAAGCTTTCGATGGGGAGACGCGATGATATTCTTCGAGGAGGAGTATGACCTCCTCGATGCCTTCATCGGTGAAGGCCAAGATCCCGTCGTCATCGTTGGCGCCGTACACCCAGATGACGCCGTCCTCGGGCTCGAGACCGAGGGTCAGTTCCTGGATGAGCGCTTCGCTGACGCCGAGGTCCCTGGCGACACGTTCGACGGTGTAGACGTGATGCACCTTATTGCGCTGCATGATCAGGCCGCAGCTGGTTGGGTCCGCAGTTTTGCGGATCTCCAATTCCACGGCAGCAAATCATCGATCCGATGGGCCGGATAGGCGGGCAGTCGGGCGAGGACGTCGGCGAGCCAGGCCTGCGGGTCGATATCGTTCATCTTGGCGCTGACGATCAGGCTGTAGAGAATGGCCGCGCGCTGTCCGCCGCGATCGGAACCGCAGAACAGCCAGGACTTTCTGCCGAGAGCGATGCCGCGCAGGGCTCGCTCGGCTGCATTGTTGGATAGGCAGATCCGCCCATCATCGAGGAACCGGGTGAAGGATGACCAGCGGCGCAGCATGTAGTTGAACGCCTTGGTCAGGTCGTGCCCGCGCGAGAGCTTGTCGCGTGTCTCGATCATCCAGCGCTCGAGCTCGGTGACCAGCGGCGCGCTCCGCTCTTGGCGCACGGCGTGGCGTTGGGCCGGCAACAGGCCGTTGATCGCGCGCTCGATATCGAACAGGGCATCGATGCGCTTCACGGCTTCCACCGCTAGCGGATAGACCAGGTTGGGCTTCTCGCCGTGCGCCTTCTTGCGCGCCGCCGCTTCGACATCGGCCAGCTCAAACACTTTGCGCCGGCTGTGGGCCCAGCAGCTGGCTTCAAGAACAGGCGCCGGCTGACGACCCGTCGCATAGAGATCGCCATAACCACCAAAGGCATCAGCCTGCAGAATGCCGCTCCAGCCGGCGAGATGCGCCGCGGGATGTTCGCCTCGACGATCGCGGGAATAGTAGAACACTGCCGCCGGCGGATCGGCGCCGCCGAACGGTCGGTCATCGCGCACATAGGTCCATAATCGGCCGGTATCGGTCTTGCCCTTGGCCAGGACCGGCACCGTCGTGTCGTCGCCGTGCAGACGCGAAGCGGCCAGCACATGGGCTTCGAGCCGCTTGAACAGCGGCATCAGCGCCGCGGCGCCGGCGCCGACCTGATCGGCGAGCGTCGACAGGCTGAGCGGCACGCCTTCGCGGGCATAGCGTTCGGCCTGGCGGTTGAGCGGCTGATGCTGGCCGAACTTCTCGAACAGGATCATCGCCAGCAGGCCGGGACCGGCCCAGCCGCGCGGGGTGGCGTGGAAGGGCGCCGGAGCCTGGCTGATCGTCTCGCAGTCGCGGCAGGTGAACTTCTCCCGCACGTGCTGGATCACCTTCCATTGCCGCGGCACCACCTCCAGCGTCTCGGTGATATCCTCACCGAGCTTGCGCAGCCGATGACCGCCGCAGCAATGGCAAGCGGCCGGCGCCGGCTCGACCACGCGTTCGCGCGGCAGATGCTTGGGAAATGGCTGGCGCGCCGGTCGTTTGCGCATATAAGGCGCCACCTCGGTGGTCCGGGCCGCGGCCTGTTCGGCGGCGATCTCGTCTTCCGTCGCGGTGCTCTCGAGCTCCTCGAAGGTGAGCTCCATCTGGTCGTGCAGGCGGGCTGAGCGTTCAGAACTCTGACCATGCAGCGCCCGCTGCAGCTTCCGGATCGTCAGATCCTGATGTGCGATCAGCGCCGCATCATCCGATGCCTTGGCCCTGGCGACCGCCAGTTCGGCCTCGACCAGCGCAGCGCGCGCGGCCTCGTCTTCGGCTCTGGCCAGCGCCGCGGTCAGCGCTGCTCTCAGCGCGCCGATATCGTCCGGAACAGCATCCTGGGCGGTGGCAACCATGCCCTGGAGTGAATCATAAAACGAGTCCGCTGACTCGCGGAAAATGGCGCAAACTCAAAGAAAAACTCAGCCCGCGCGCTGCGGTCGGAACGTGTGACGCGGGTTGCGCCAGTCGATCCCGTCGAGCATGTAGGCGAGCTGGGCCGGTGATATGGAAACCGTGCCGTCCGCCGGCGACGGCCATAGAAACCGGCCCTTCTCGAGCCGTTTTGCATACAGCGACATGCCGAGCCCATCATGCCAGATAATCTTGATCAGATTGCCGCTGCGTCCGCGGAAGACATAAATATCGCCGGCATGCGGGTCCCGGCCCAACGTCTCCTGAACCTGCAGAGCGAGCCCTTGCATCCCGCGACGCATATCGGTCCGGCCGACCGCCAACCAGATCCGCACCTGGCTCGGGACCGGGATCATGAAACGCCCAGCGCCTTCACCATCGCCGCCGCCAGTGTTGGCGGCGTGGTCAGCGGAATCCGCAGCCGCACCTTGCCGGCGACCTCCAGCTCGATCACCGCTGGGGATGCCGCCGGCCGCGAAACGGCGACAGGCTCGTCGGGAGCCACGACAACTTCGGCAAAGCCCGTCTCGCGGGCTCTCATCGTGCGGCGCCACTTATAGATCAGGCTGGTCGCGACATCGTACTGACGCGCCACCGCCGCCACTGTGGCCCCGGGCGCGAATGCCGCGGCCAGTATCCGGCACTGATCCGCTTCACTCCAACGACGCCGCCGCTCCGGCCCGGTCAATAACGTCACATGGCTCATGCTGTGCTGCTAACTTCGCTCGTAAGGACGACCTTAAGAGCGCAGCCTCGCTATCGTGCCATCTTCTCGCAAGGCGGCCTTCGCCGGAGGCGTACCACCCAACAGGATTCGAACCGTGACCTCTGCCTTCCGAGGTCAGTGTCGGAAGCTTGGTCCGATCTACGATCTCCTTTGGCTACTGTAAGCGCCAGCGGCATGCCGGCAGGCTTCGAAGCTGTCTTCTCAAGTATGTACGAGCGAATGCGAACATCCGCGTCAACGTTCTTCGCCGCAGCGTAGAAGTTTTGCGCCCTTTCCCTCCACAGTGCTTCAATGGGCAGGTGACTGAAGATCGGCCGGGACCGGACGGGAGGCTTTCAAGTACGAAGAGGTTTCTGCAGCTTCGCTCCTTCGTAACCCTCGTCAGTTGAATGCAGTGTATGAAGTGTTTCGCCAACCGACTCGACTCGCGATCGCTTTCGTCACATCATAATATTCATGGGGGGAACGCTTGAGGGATGGCATTCCGATTTCGAAAATCTTTAAGGATTGCGCCAGGAGTCCGGATAAATCTCAGCGCGAAAAGTGCCAGCGTTCGGGTTGGACCGAAAGGGCTCGGGTATACAATTAGCACGACAGGCAAAAAGCGCTTTAGTGCGAGCATCCCCGGCACAGGTCTTTCGTATTCGAAGGGTGTTTCTTCGAAGCGACAGTCAGTGCCTAGCGCCCCATCGCAACTTGATGCTTCTCAAACCAAGCCGTCTTCGAAGGGCCCGATCGCGCTTCTGCTACTTGCCATTGGTGCTGGACTGGTCTGGTGCGCCGCGCCGTCCAACGAAACCAAGTTTACCAGCGAGCGCTCCCCGACGAACGGGTCTGAACAGCCGAACCTAAAACCCGCGACAGCAGAACCGGACCCGCGGGCCTCCCAGATTACAGAAGCTTATGCCGGGCCCGCCTCTTCCGTTGAAAAGACACTTTATAGCACTACAAATGTTCGCCTACGGACATCCCCATCGGCTGAGTCGCCGATTGTGCTTACCGTCCCAGTTGGATCTGCAGTATTGTCGTCAAAGAGCGAGGGGCCTTGGCACTACGTTTCATACGGGAACTATTCGGGCTGGATTCGAGGCGATTATCTCGCGGAGCCGCGTCCTGAACCAGCGGCAACTACTTCGCCGTTAGCACCGCAGGTCGCAAGCGCACTGTCAACTTCTGACAATAACACAATCTCAGGCCGCGCTACCATCATCGACGGAGACACGATCGACATTTCCGGCACAAGAGTGCGGTTCAATGGCATCGATGCGCCTGAGAGCGCTCAGCTCTGCCAGAACGCCAACGGTAAGAATTACCGCTGCGGCCAGTCAGCCGCGAAAGCGCTTGATGCTTGGCTGGCGAAGTCCCGGCCCGTGACTTGCATTTTTGTAGAGTGGGATAGCTACGGCCGCTTCGTAGGCGACTGCTATCGTTCCGATGGCGCGGCGGTGGCCGCATGGCTGGTCAGCGCTGGGCACGCAATGGACTGGCCGCGGCATTCGGGCGGCGCCTACGCGAGCTATCAGGATGAAGCTCGGCCGGCGAAGCGCGGAATCTGGCAAGGCGAGTTTCAGCCTCCGTGGGAATGGCGTGCCGCGCAGCAGGCGCCTAAGCGTGAAACCACGAATCCAGTTCGACTGCTCTCCCGCTCATGCGACATCAAGGGCAACATCAGCAACAAGGGCGTTCGCATCTACCACCTCCCCGGCCAGCGTTTCTATGACAAGACAGTAATCAGCCCTGCCACGGGTGAGCAAATGTTCTGTTCGGAAGACGAGGCGCGCGCGGCTGGTTGGGGCCGGTCGAAAAGGTGACTATGGCTCCAACTTCGTTGGGCATCGTATAGTCTAAGCCGCTGCAGGTCGATGTCCAGCTTTCAAGCGTGGCTGGTTCTGTCGACGTCCAGATGGGAAGGCGTTCGCGCCATGTACGTCCGCTTTGGGCCGTAGAACGAACCCGCTGCGCGGGATGGGCGCGCGCGGTGAGGTAGAGGTCGCGATCCGGTTGCCGCGCCCGCATTGAGCGTCGTTCGGCGGGGGCAGAGCATCACAGGCTTCTTCAACAAGGAGCCTGACCATGCCCCACCCTGTTCTCGATGCACCGATCAGCCCGCTGCGCCAACGGTTGATTGACGACATGACCATGCGCCGGTTCAGCCAGGAGACGCAGCGCAATTACGTCCGCGATGTCGGGCGGTTCGCAAGCTTCCTTGGCCGATCGCCGGACACGGCGACAGCGGATGACTTGCGCCGGTTCCAAGTCGGGCAGCAGGATGACGGCGTTCCCGTGCCGACCATGAACAGCATTGTGTCGGCGCTGCGCTTCTTCTTCACCCACACGGTCGACCGCCCGGACCTGGCGCGCAAGCTGGTCCGGTTGGCAAGCTGCCGGTGGTCCTGAGCCGCGACGAGGTTGCCCGTCTCCTCAACGCCACCACCTGCCTCAAGCACCAGGCCGCGCTCTCGGTCGCCTATGGCGCGGGCTTGCGCGTCGCGGAGGTGTCGACGCTGAAGGTCACCGACGTCGACAGCGAGCGCATGCTGCTGCGCATCGAGCGTGGCAAGGGCGGGCGGTACGGCAATGCCATGCTGTCGGCCTACGCCAAGGCGCCCTTCGCCGGGCCGGAAGCGGTGCTCGCCTATCTGTCGCGCTACACGCACCGGGTCGCCATCTCGAACCGCCGCATCATCCGTTCGACAAGAGCGACGTCACCTTCCGCTACAAGGACTATCGTCTCAACGGCGCGGACCGGCAGCAGGTCATGACGCTCACCGCAGACGAGTTCATCCGTCGGTTCCTGCTCCATGTCCTGCCGCGTGGCTTCCATCGCATCCGCCATTACGGCTTGCTCGCCCGCTCCGCCCGCAAGGCAGCCTCGCACTCGCGCGCGAACTGCTCGCGGCCGCGCCTCCCGCCACGAACGATCATCGGCCGAACCGGACGACTTCCGCCCGCCGTGCCCGTGCTGCGGCGGGCGCATGATCGTCATCGAGATGTTCGAACGGTGGAGGCAGCAGCGCGGACCGCCCTACGCAAGTACACCGGGCCGGGAGAACGCCCCATGACCCGGCATAGCTTGATGCAGCCTTCAGGCGCAGGCACTCAGCCTCCGGCAACGAACCCACGCGCGTCCATGGTGATCATCGGCGTCGACAGGGCTGCGTCCGACCGCGTGCCGAGCCGACGATGCCGCACGGCCGGAAGACAAGGCGGTCCGTGTGCATCAATCCCGCCGCTTCCCGGCGGCGGTCGCGCCATCCCCCTCACCAGCCGAAAATCGAAATCTCCATAGCCATCGCCGTGGCCCGCGGGTTCCTTCCTCGGGGACTTTCGTACGCCTGCCGGCGCCCGAAACTCTTCACGACAGCCGACTGTCCGCTATCGAGCGAGTTCAGCGGATAGCTGTCATTCGGTAACCGACCTCCTCGCCGTCGGCGGCAGTGGCGGCGACGCTTGTCTTCTTTGGCTGCCGCCGCGACAAGACAGGCGTCGATGGTGACATACCGCTTAGCATCCTGAGCATAGGTGTGCAGCCTATGCGCGAACGAGTTAGTCGCGGTGCGAACTCGTCTAGGTCATTGGAAGAGCCGTGTATTGTCGCACTCGCTTTAAGCCCCCCGTCGGGTACCGCTGCAACAAGGCCCGGTTTGCTCCAGAATAAATTCCACCGCAATCCGGGCGGCTAGGTCTGGCTGGAGGCAAGCTCAGGAACCCTCAGCAACTGGTCGCAAGGCCGAGTTTCCAGCGATCAGCACTCACACCGATTGACGGCTTGTGAAGCGCATACTAATGTTGCAGCTTGTATATATGGAGACGCGTAATGCGCAAGGCGCTTAAGAATGCAGCTTTGCTGATAGCGGCCCTCAGCATCTGCACGACATTTATTGCCGCAATGCCCACGACCAGTTCTGCAGCAGGTTGCAACCCGAACGTATCGATTTGTTAACGTGCCCGAGCCGATTCAGCAGGCTCCAGCCCCGGATCAAATTGCGGGTTCGTTAGTAGAACTTCTTTCCAAACTGGCAGAGAAATCTTTCGGTCTGTCTTTCCTCTTCGGCACTTTGGTCATTGCTCTCTATGCCGGGAAGCGACTGGGCGAGTTGATTACACCGCCCAAGGGCGCAGAATACGATTTCACCAGTATGCTGACTCTCCCTCTACTTGTAGGGAGAGATACATATAATCGAGCAAAAATTTTTTACGTTTTTCTTCTATTGTATTTCTATTTCGTCCTCTGTATTTTCCAGCCGCTGGTGGATATTATCGGCGGACAGACAACGATCAAATTCCAGGGTGCTTCCTGGCCACTTTTCGCAGCTCTTCTGGTGGTTGGCGTTCTCCCCGCTACTCCTGTTGTGGCCCAGATCGAACACTCACTTCGTAGGTTTGCGCACGCGATCGCGAACATTCCAGACGAGTTCTACAATCGTGTAACCGCTCTTTCTGCCCAAGAGATAGAGACGGTGGTGGCAGGAGCGCCCGAATACGAAAGTGATATTGAGACGTTCTGGACGCTGATCGCTGTCCTGTCGATACTCGGCATCGAATACGATGACGCCGTGCGCGGATCGCGCAGATGTGTGTCCCTGCGATTGTTTGGCGAGTGGACGTTGGAACGACCAGACCTCTGGTCTCAAGCGGAATATCAGCGCTACACCGACGTCGTTGCTATGCTGAAGCCACAGTACCTCTCTCTCCGCGCGAAGACTGAAGATCTAATTTTTGAGACGGAATCCAACGCGTTCGTGAAGAGCGTTCTAGCTAGCAACCCAACTGTGCTACTTGGCGGTCGGATCGATGCGAGTTCGGCGCAGACCCTTCGGGTCGAGGCAGAGAAGCTGCTAACTCAGGGCAAGAAGAAGGGCGTGGTCCCTAATCAGATTCCGCTCTTAGAAGATCTGAAGTTCGCACGTCAGGAATGGTCAGAGCATATAAAGGCGTCCGAAGTTGACGCTAAGAGGCTGATCGCTCTCTTTTCAATAGTTGTTCGGAACGACCGTCGCACGATGCGTGAGCTCGTCCGTCCGGAGAATGCGAAAAGCTCCAAAACTACCTCGCCTGGCGTGCTTGATAAGCGTTACGCTGACCCTGGACTGCGCTTCTTCGCGCAACTCCTACGAAGCAACAACATATCCGCCGAGCCATGGTTCAACAGTATCTTGCTTGCAACGTTGGTGGGTTCCGGGTTTGCATATCCTTTCTGCGTGCTCTATCGATTAGCGACCGACAATGACGTCATTCGGAGATATGTCCTTCCGGCCGAGAATCTGAAAAAGCTTAAGCCCCAGACCTTGGACAGTCTCATAAGTAACTCATTCACAAGCTCGGCGTCAGACGTTGGTTTTCTTGGCCTAGCATTCTTACTTTCCGCGTCGATCGCGCTCTTTATGAGGTCGTCACGAATTCGAAATGAGGAATGGCTGCCGTTTTATGATTTGCCAACGACCCCCGTTTCGTCCTATTTTGGGTTGTTTTTGATCGGCTGGATCATGGCGTTGCCGGCGCTGATGCTTCAGTGGATCGTATACTATGCGAGAGCTGGCGAGTTGGCGGATCGCGACAATCTGATCCATGTCATGCAGATAAACGTTGGCATAGCTTTCGCCTTGGCTTCAGCGTCGGTCTGCCTTTGCATAGTGACCGACATTGTCTCTGCGCGGGCGGCGGAGGATGTGAATCGTGGCATCAAACAGAATAGACGATACTTCAACCAGATCTGTTTGCTTGCTTGTATTCTACCTACTGGGCTACACGCTTTGATCTTGTTGACGGATCAAGGCTATGTGCGTCAGCCGGCGTTCATGGCTGGCCAGATGCTGATATTCGTTGTTCTTATCTACGCGGCGATGCGCTTTTTCGTCACGACATTGGAACACCGGTTGAGGCGTGTCGTGCCGTTGCCAGTTCAGCCCGTACTCGACAAGGGCCAGGGATTTGGAGTTTAAATGCCGCGACCACTTCTAGTGCCCCTGATGATGAGAGCACCATAGCTTTCGCTTGTCCTCGCACGCGCGCACCACGCTCAGCAATCATGCTCTTGCCGACGTCGCGGCCGTCAACCGTGATCGTCACCAGTAAACGGCCGTGCCGGTCGCGCATGCGCTTCGTGCCCGGATCGCCTGGATGCACGGCGCCCCTCCCCGACGCTAACTCACCGAGCCGCCTCTAGGACACTTAGCCAAGGCGCTTCTCCGCGTCGCACTTGGCGTCGTGGATCTCCGCGCGTCGATGTTGGCAATCCGGATCATCTCTGACTGTGTCGGATGGGCGGCGAGGCTAGGGAGAGTAGGATTATGAGTATCAAATTTTGGCGCTTATCAGATTCGCGTTGTGGACGTTTTTTGCTCGGTGCAACGACGCAGCGCGCGACGAGCCCCACTAACCGAACTCTCAGGAGTATGTCGATCTCGAGCTTTTTACGACCATGTGGCCCCGGCCTGAAGATCGAGACTCCTAGCGTGCGGAGGTGACCGGATCTTCTTGTTATCATAACTTTGTTCATCCAAATCAGCCTTGCAAGAGAATGCCCTGTCGCGTTTTGTCTGTGCGCCGATACCCGACCGACTGGTTCATGTCGCTATCGATCTAGTGCCGGGGAAACCGGGATAGGAAATCGGGCAAGCCGTTGAGCCATTGCGACGGCGCCACAATGGCGGCTTTTGACACCCGCAATTGTACGTGGAATGACCGACTTGAGGCGCGTTGCTGCCATTCGCAACGCCGAGAATGAAGGTCTCGAACGGGTCAGTCAGGGACCTCGGACCTACCGGATCGAATGTCGCTATCGCTTTTTTGGACGCCAGAAACTGCCGGTCGGCAAACGGCCGCAAACTGGCACCGCTATAAACACCTATTTCGCAGCTTCATGCACCGCGGGCGTACTGCGCTGGCGGTGCCCCCCATGCGCCGCGAGAACGCCGAGCTGAAGGCGCTCGTCGAGCCATATCCGATCTTCGCCGCAATCTCTGCGATGCTGCGCTGCCGCGATCTAAGCATGTGCTTGGCTAGCGTCATCCTCCAGCTTTGCAGGTATTCCATCGGCGCTATGCCCACCACCCGGTTGAACCGCGTGAAGAAGGCTGAGCGGGACAGCCCCGCCTCGCGCGCCAGTTCGGCGACGCTCCATGCGCGGGCCGGCGCCGCATGAATGGCGCGCAGCGGGCCGGTCAACCGGTCGTCCGCCAGGCCGCGCAGTAGGCCTGGCGTCGCGCACGTCTCCGTCGAACAACGCAGAGCTTCGATAAGCAGCACCTGCAGCAGATGTTCCAGAACCACGTCGCGGGCCGGGCGATCTGCCAACGCCTCGTCCCGCACCAGCCGCGCTAGATCGCCAAGACGCTGCTCACCCCGCACCACGGCTATGTCGGGAAGCAGCGGCACCAGCAGCTCCGCGTCCGGGGCGCCGAAGCTGCAATACCCGATGAGCTGCTGCACCTCGACAGGGGCGTCGCTCTGGCCCGATCCGCACCGTTCCGTCCGGACGGATCGAAGGGCGGCTTTCCAGCCCAGGTGGTGGCGCGGGATCGGCGCTCGACATGGAAAACCCTTGCACTGCCGGCACCAGCACGAAATCGCCTTGGCGCAGTTCCATCGGCGGCTTGCCGTCCACCTCGAGACGCGCCCGACCGGCAAGGAGCAGGCAGTAGTAGACTTGGCCCACCTCATTCCGACGCACGCGCCAGGCCCCGGAAGCATCCACCAGCTTCGAAAAGGGCGCCCGCGGGCGCAAAAGGGCAATCACTTCGGAGAGTGGATCTGACATTTCGGACTTTCGATAAACAACTACGGACATGTGATTATAGAAAGTTCGCGCTGCAAGGTCGATATGCCGAGGCATCCAAGAAAAGGAGACACAATCATGAATACCGTGATGATCACCGGATGTTCCTCTGGCTTCGGGCTGGAGACCGCGCGCCACTTTATCGACCAGGGAAGCATCCCCGAGGCATTGGCCGCTGCCTCGAGGCACTTGCGGACTTCATGAGGGGAACCCGTGCCCTCCAACCTCCCCGGCCTTCTGCCACTTGGGGCCCCTCTTGTACCACTCAATCGGCTGCTCGGCTGCAGCATGGGCGTTGTTCACGTTGTAGGTCACGCCGATGCGTTTTGCGGTCCTTCGGATACATGCTTTCTTTACCGGCAAGTCAAAGGCCCACTTGTAGAGTTCAGGCCATCCGTGGTTATTGGGATTCGCACTTGGGCTTAACATAGGGGCTAAAAATGAAGTACGCATTGGCTATTGCTTGCTTGCTTTTTTCAATCGGCACTGCCGTCGCACACAGCGGTGGCACAGACGAAAACGGGTGTCACCACAATAGGAAGACGGGGGAATACCATTGTCACTAGGCATTCGTGAGCCACTCAAGCTGCTATGCCTGACGTGTTTCGTGGGTGTCTTTGTGCCGAGCTTGTGCCTCGCTCAGACTTTTAACGGCTACGACTGCACTCAGGATTGCTCGGCCATCAGGCCGGTTATGACTGGGCAGAACGGAAAGGCGTTGCGAGCGCTTCCGATTGCGGCGGGAACAGCAACTCGTTTATCGAAGGTTGTCAGTCCTACGTCGAACAGAATGCCGACTCCTCAGATGATGAGGACGACGAATAGTGCTCTGAAAACCGAGGCCCTGGGGGAAGGCACCCTTCGGCCTCGGTTGTATTAGACATCGGTCATCTGCTGAGATTTGCGGCCATGCCCGAACCGCCAGGGCGGTCTCCAATCCGAAATATTGAGGGGGCAACTTTTGAACCGCATTTTGATTACCCTCGGCGCGGCAGTCTGCGTCATATCTTCGGCTGCTTCAGCCGGACAGGGAGAGCAGCAAAACATTAACTTCATGGCTCGGATGCCCGACGCCAGGTTGAATTTGACCGCTACAATGGCAGGTAACGTCATCGGTGCTATGCAAAGATGCCGGGCGCTGAGGCTGGAAAAGCCATTATAGCTGTTCCATCCCTTTTGTGGGACGGTCTGGATAAACACCTGACACCCAATCCACCTAAGTTCAAGAGGGCCATCCGCGCCTATGAAGCCGCTTACAACAAAGCGGTGCGGCGCGGGGATGATTGCCAGACTGAGAAGGCCAAGTACCCGAGACTCTACCGGTAGATAGCTGTCAGGGGGCATTGGTTACGGTCTGGACTAATAAACAGGCGGATCTCCTGTGCCCTGTGCCCCCTCGGCTACACCCTGAGAGGAACTTCAGGGGGAGCCTAAGGGGTACTGGCCAACCGTCACTCCATGTCCGGCACGTCGCCACCCACAAAGAGCGTTGTCGGCTCGCCGTATTCGCCGAGCGCCGGTTTAGCATCGCGCGACCACGCAATGACACCAGCATGTTTCCCCGCCAGACCCTTGGCGGTCCTTATTGCGCGGTCTTCGGTCTGCTGCTCGGCTGGACCGAAGGCAGGCTGAAGGTCGCCGGTTTCATCACGGTCGAACGCGGTGACGACAATGAGCTTGGGGGTCTTCTGCTGCGGAAGAATGTTCTCTGACATGCTCATTGTCTTTCGTTGAACCGCCGCTCAGCCCCCAAGGGGACGAGCTTATTCAATGGTAGGACTTCACGCGGACTGGCCTCAACAGTGCCGACTATTGGCACCATCGGCAGCTCCCGCTTTGGCGCTTTCTGTTTGGCCTTAAGGTCTGTGATTTCCTCATCACGTCTTGCAATGCGGCTTTCCAGATTGGAGACGCGTTCGGTCAGCAAGTAGCGGCCAACTAGGAAGCCGCCTCCTCCGAACAGAACGGCAAACGTGGCAAACGGGGCAGGATTCGACAGCACCAGCGCTGAGTTGGTTTCTAAAAAGGCGATGAGTTCCTGCATGACCTGTTCGCGTTTCCCGGATTGTCAGCCCAAGACGGCAGGCGTGTCGTCGTAGCTGACGTGCACCAGCCCCGGATGCCGGTGAGCGAGGGCGACGATTTGAGTCTCAAGCTCACAGTTGTAGGCCATGAGCGCCTTCACGGTCTCAAGCGGGCTGTCGTAGCGAGCGATGAGTCTCTCGGCTTCGGAGTGCAGTTCCGCCTTGGCGTCGGGATCAAGATGCATAATGCCCATTTGGTGGCTTACCGCGTTGCCCGGCGCGGTACGGACAAGGCGTCGAGCCGCTCCTGAAGGTGTCCGTTGAGGACGCTCATTTCCTTGAGCGCCTTCACTGGATCGCCCTTGTGCTGGGCAAGAACTTGTCGGCGATTGCTTGTAGGGCGGGCCTCCTAGCGGCTGTCTAGCGTCACTATGTGGTCCATGGCGATCACCCCGAACGTTCCATTGGCTGCAGTGAACAAAAACGGAACAAAAGAGTCAAGTGCGAATTGACTCATCGAGGAATGAGTTCCTATTTTTGGTTATGCCCGATACTGGTGGAAGACGAAAGCGCGGCAGCGCGCCTGACGTTGCAGAGCCCGAACTTGAACGACCACAAGCTGCCCAATCTCATGGGCATTGCTGAGCGTCCATTCGCGTTTGCAACTCATTTTGCTCCCACCAATTCGGCCTCAACGTCCCCAAAGATTTCCCTCAGGTCGCTCGGCTGGTACCAGCGCCGTCTCCCGACGATCCGGGCTGTGAAGATGCCCCTTCCGGCAGGCGGTGACTTCGTAGGCGAGTTGGGGAGCCTGCGCGGCCGCACGGCGCTCGCTGTGGGCTACAGCGGCGACTGGGGCATGGCCGATGCAATGCTGGCGGGGGCGGACGGCGTGACAGCCGCGCTAGCAGGTCGATCCCGAAGGTGAACTGCGTCGTGCCCGGATTGTTGTAGATGCAATAGCGGCAGGCCCGAGGCGCCCGTCACCGCGTGGTAATGCTCGTAGGTCTCGTCCTGCGTCAACGGCGTGTAGGAGACCGGCGCCATCAGGAGCGCGTCGGCACCCGCGGCCTCGGCGTCCCGCGCGAGATCCATCGCATGGTCGGTCCGCAGCGTGCCCACTCCGACGAAGAGCGGCACGCGCCCGCGCCCGCATTCGCTTGCGGGCTCGACGGCACGCCGCCGCTCCTCGCGCGAGAGGTAGGCATAGATGCCCGTCGATCCGAGAAGGCCGATCGAGTCGACACCTGCCTCGCATAGCCGCTCCACGAGGCGGGCAAGCGTCTCGGTGTCGACGCGACCGTGTTCGTCCGCCGTCGTGAGCGGGAAGGCTGACAGACCTCGGAAAGGGGTGACTGTTGTCATGCTCTTTTTCCGCAATCCTTCGTTTCGTCGCCCGTTCTTCAGACTCTCAATCGAAGCTGATCGGCGCAAAGCCATCATTGCCGCTCGCGGCACGGAAGCGCCAGACGAACGCTTCCAATCATGTGGTCACCCGCTGCCGTGAGTACTAATCACGCACCCGGGCGGCTTTACTAGGCGGAAAACCTCACGCTCACACCGCGTGCCGAAAATAAGCCTGCATCGGCTTGCGGCCCGAACGGTTGTTCTATGCCAGCCTGGTCGGATCGAACACTGCCTCTTTCATGCCTCCCGTGTCAGCGCTGCCTTGAGGATCGCGATATGTAGGTCGATGTTCGGCATTGTTTGATTGGAGCGATGCATAGATGCTGTCGGTTGCCTCGGACACGGTCGGCTCGCTCACGGTTGTACTCCTTTGGTTGTTCAGTGGCGGGTTAGCACAGATTGGCGGCCCGGGGGGACTGGCGAGGTAACTCCCGCTCCGCCTGACCGTTGTCGTTCTGAGGTGTTCGCGTCACGGCAGCCGCGGCAGTGAACAGGTCTATCGCAACGGTGGAGAGGCATATGCATCCGCCTGCCCAGGTGTCGCTGTCCCCTTAGTGCGGCCTCTCCGCCTGGATCCCTCCGCATTCACGAGCATCGCCCCGCTACCTTTCGGTCCACAAGCGATCTGCGGCTCATGAACCGCAGTGCACCTCGATCTTGTGGAGTGTTCGCTTGTCAGGCCCCACCCTAAGCACGACCTGCCATTTCGTGAACCCAACGCTGCCGTTGTCGGTAGCCGGCAGGTTTGACACCAGCGGCACCGCTCGACACCGGCCAATCGGATCGTTCCGTCTTGGCGTAGACGCTCAACTGGGTGGCTTCCATCACCACGGTACCCAAGGGTGAAGCAGTATACGTCGGATCGAAGGCAGTCGACTCGTCGACCTCAATACGCACATTCGGAATGATCAGGCCTGACCAGTTCTCTGAACCTGCAGTGGGGAAATAGTGGAAGTGGAACTGATCGCTGAGGAAGACGGCTGTCGGTGCCTCGTCGAGGAGCCCGACAATGACGGCGCTTCATGATTGTTGCGAGGCAGGATCAGGCTTCCAGCGGGAGCCAGGCAAACGTCCCGACGGTGAACTCTTCAGGCGCAAGCATCGACTACCACCTTTCCTGCAGCGGACGGATCAGGTTCTCCCAATAGAGCTCTGCAGCGCCTTCGTGGGAGAGCTTCTTTTCGGTTTCTGGCTGCCGTAATGCATCATGCCCATAGTCGTCAGGTAGATGGTCTGGTCGTCGGCCTCGACGCTGAGGGACTCGTTGATCGTATTGTTTGGCTGTCGTGTGGCCCTGGACGTAGTTGATGCCCCGTCCGAAGCTGTCGCCGCCCATGTAGATAGTCGCCTTGGCAACGTCCTTGCCGTCACGATAGAGCGTCGCAACGCGTCGACCCGCCGAAATACTCCTTCGATGCCTGGGTTGCGCTCGGCAAGTTCGGCCAGCGAATTCTCGAAGAAGCGCGCCATGAACTCGAACGCTTCCGACTAGAAGCGGTCCTTGTCCCGCTGGGTGAAGGACTTGGCCAGGCGCAGGTTGCTGGAACGCGGCCCTTCAGCGGCACGTGGTCTGGCTGGGTAGTGGCCGACGCACCCAGGGCAGGTGCTTGGCTGCCTTGTTCAGTCGAGCCGCAGCCTCGCGGACGGCTTTCGCGACCTGCAGGAATGCCTCGTCGATGTCCGCCCATTGGGTGATCTGCTTGCCGTCGCCCGGCACCCGCGTTGAGCTTGCCAAATGGCGCATGATGCCAGTCGCAAGCCCGCAGGATGACCGGGATGACGATCGCCTCCCCGGCCTCATGGCGTTCCATCGCCCGCTTCATCTCGATGTCGTAGCAGTAGTTGGAAGCTAGGAAGTCGGCGCTGACGAGCAGCAAGATGATGTCGTCGCAGTTGATCTGCTCGTCGATTGCATGGGCGAATTCCTGGCCGGCTCCGATCCTGCGATCGTGCCAGGTATCGATCACCCCTTGGCGCTTGAGCATCGACAACTGCTTTTCGAGCGGACCTCTCAGCGCCTCGTCAGCGTGAGAATATGAGAAGACACACAATTTTGTGGTGTTGTCTGACATGGTAGGATGCCTTCAAAAATCTCGGATTTTTGGGGATTTGCTGTCATCCGCTCAGCGAGCGCAGGTCCAAGCGGCTTAGGTCATCCGACCATTGCGCGGCTGCCATCCGGTCGAGCGGCATTCATGACGAAACACAAGCGCTCACGTGCGTCAAGCAGTCACGGACCTGTAGTGGAAGCAGTCCACAGTTCCGGCCCATACCCAATTGCGGCTGGCCTGATTCCCGTTTACGCTCTCCATTGGCAGGGGGGCCATTTATCAACATGAGTACCGTCGCGCAGATCAAGAAAGCACCAGCAGCAGGCGCTGGCTTATTCGATGCCAAGCAGCAGATTCAATCCACCCACACGAGCGAACTAGTAATAGCGCTTTGTGGGCCTATCGGGTCGCCACTCCATAAGGTCGCCCAGGCATTCAAGGCGTCCCTGGAAACCGAGTTCGGATACGATCCATGCACAATTCTACGTCTCAGCAAAATCATCGAACAGCACGGGGGCTATGCAGCCGACAGCAATCCCTTCGACCGCACCAAAAGCCTTATCGAAAAAGGTGACCTGCTCCGGGAGAAGCACGGACCGAGTGTGCTCGCAGAATTGGCCGTGAGTGAAATAGTCCTTGAGCGGCAACGGATTAAATCCGCGTCCGGCTCTGCCGCTTTTGTCCCCCGCCGTTCTTGCCACATCATCGATTCGATAAAGAATCAGGAAGAATTGGAACTTCTGCGCCTTGTTTACGGAGACATGATTTATTTCGTTGGCGTTTATGCACCGTTGCCCGCGCGAGTGAAGTCACTTGAGCAGAACGGAATGTCTCAGGCGCAAATATATGAACTAATCGACCAAGATTCTGGGGAAGAGGTGATCCATGGTCAAACGGTGCGCGATACCTTTCCAAATGCCGATTTTTTTCTACGGATAGATGCGGATACCGATACGCAGATAAAGTCACGAGTGGAGCGCTTTCTTCACCTGATTTTGGGGACGCGGGTTATAACCCCCACCCCTTCAGAAACTGCGATGTATACAGCGGCTTCGGCGGCTGGGAACTCTGCCTGCCTCTCTCGCCAGGTCGGTGCCGCCTTGACGGATAAGAGCGGCGCGGTAATTGCCGTTGGATGGAATGACGTTCCGAAATTTGGCGGCAGCCTGTATATGACTGACCCCGTAAACGACCCGACTTCTGACAAGGACAAGCGCTGCTGGAATCTTCAGGGAGGGGTCTGCTTTAATGATGAAGAGAAGACCGCAATTTCGCATCTGCTAGTGCATGAACTTAATAAAGCCGGCGTCATAGACGATAAGAACATGGCTGTTGCCAAGCATACGATACTGAAGAATGGCAAACTGAAAAGTTTAATTGAATTCTCTCGTGCAGTTCATGCAGAGATGCATGCACTTATCAGAGCGGGGCAATTGGCGGGCGATCGGATTGAAGGCGGAAAAGCGTTTGTGACAACATATCCTTGCCATAATTGTGCGAGACACTTGGTCGCTGCTGGGATAACCGAAATTTACTACATCGAGCCCTATCGTAAAAGTTTGGCAACCAAATTGCACAATGATGCCGTTACCGAAGAAGAGTCGGATAGTGGAAGAGTCAGGATACTACCCTACGATGGCGTTGCTCCATCACGTTTCATGAAGCTCTTCAAGGTGCCTCGTGATACCCGCAAATCGGGGGGCAAGATGGTTAGAGTAGACCCGAGGCGTTCTGAACCGCGCTTCGACAAAACATTGGAAGCTCTTCCTACGCTCGAAGCGTTGGTTGTGAAGGGCCTCCGTGAGAAGCACCTGATTAAGGCGGAGGTCGACTATGCATAAGGAAGATGCTCGACAGCTTGCATTCGACTTTCAAGTCCGGGAAGTCAGCAAAAGCGGTGTGCCGGACTCCGCCTGCCAGCATGACCAGTACGTGCAGGTATCAAGATCAGCGACTGTGTACCACTTGAAACAGCACCGAGAGGCGAAGGCTGCGCACGAATCCGCGCCCCATTTCGCTGCCATTTTGAACCTAGTGGCGCATCTCGAGTAGTTGAATGCCTTGCATGTGCCTCAGGCCGCCCGTGGGCGGAGTGTCCATTCATCGGTCGTTTCTGATTTTCTCGCGCCGATTGCGAGCAGCAGCCGCCTGGTAGTCTCGACGTCACAGCCGATCCCATCAGTAAGCTGCTTAGTCGTTCTGAAGCCTTTCGGGAATCGTTTGTCCTGAAGCATTTGCTTCAGGCGTCGTTTTCGACGCCAATTATCAACCGCCGATCCCGCCGCGCCGAAAATCGCTTTCAAGAAGCCATTCGAAATTTGATCGATGCCGTCGGACATTAGAGCCCCACCGCATGTACTGGAATCCATATCACGCAATTGACGCGTACCGAAGCACTTGAATGGCCAAGGGCTATAAGCGTCTACTTGCCTGTCGGAATGGGCAAAACAGGGAAATCGCTTCATTTTGCCTTGACCGCGTCGTTTTTTCGGCTCACGAACGTGATCGAAGAAAACAACGTGAAGGCTGATTCTAATGGCTGCCGTTATCTATGAGACCGCCCGTGAGGCTGATCGCCGCCTTCGGAAGTACTTTTGGTCGGATCGAGGTCAGTGGACGGAGGTTGTAAAGGCGGCTGTAGCGGCCCGCGGTGGATGTACCGACGACTACCCAAAGTCGGCCCCCGGATTTCATGCTTGGTCAGGCGCAATAGCACGCCTCCGTCAGACCTTCCGCAGGGAAGGATGGGTGAAAGGGGACGATGGCGGGATCGAAACCATTGTCAACCATGAGCTTAAAGTACAAGTCACTATTATGAATGCCGACAAAGGGACTTCTGATCCCGCGCGTTCTCCGCGCAACCATACAATAAAAGGACCAGCCGCCGGTAAAGTTACGGACTTAAATGACCAGTTGGAAATGTTTTCTCACAAGGAAGTCGGTCCGGAGCCGAGTGGTTATCCAACTTGGTATTTGTGCATTTTTGATGACGGTAAGAACGTCCGAGCGGAGCTTTCTAGACCCGTTAGCTTTAAGTCTGGGTACTTCGAAAAATTCAGCGAGCGCATATTCATCCTAAGCGGGGATGATTGGTCGAAAATTGCCGTGGCGTCTCCGGTTGAGCCGCAGGAACCGGATTTCGATATCGCCGTTCGCCGCCGGTAGCTTTTATGTTCACGCCTAGCAGACTTAGCCTCGCTCGCCGCCGGCGAGGGTTGACCAAGAAAGGACTCGCCGAGGCGGTCGGGGTAAAGCCTAACACTGTCTTTCGGTACGAGGCTGGAGAAATAGTGCCGGGACCCGAAACGCTCCGGGTAATAGCACGAACGCTTCAGTTCCCTGTGGAATTTTTCGCAGGAAATGACATCCAAGAACCCCAAGACGGCGCTGCGAGTTTCCGCAGCATGTCAGCAATGTCCGCAGGCGAAAGAGATGCCGCGCTAGCGGCGGGCACATTATCCTTCCTTCTTTCAGATTGGGTTGATCAGCGGTTCGATTTACCCCGTGTTGACTTGGAAGATTTGGACGGCGATCCCCCCGAAATTGCGGCTCGTTCGCTGCGGGAGCGTTGGGCGCTCGGTGAGCGGCCAATCAAAAATATGGTCAACTTGTTGGAAGCGAAAGGTGTCCGCGTCTTTACTTTGGCGGAAAACACCAGGACCGTTGACGCTTTCTCCCTTTGGCGCGGCAATCGTCCGTTTGTTTTCCTTAACACGTCAAAGACGCCGGAACACAGTCGGTTTGATGCTGCTCATGAACTCGGACATCTGGTTTTGCACCGACATGGTGGACCACGTGGCCGCCGTGCTGAGGACGATGCGAATGGTTTTGCATCCGCATTCTTGATGCCGGCGGCTGATGTAATCGCGGCTATCCCACGCGTTCATACGTTGAATCAAGTTGTCGCGCTAAAGAAGCGATGGGCTGTCTCAGCAATGGCTCTTATTCACCGCCTACACCAGCTTGGAACGATGTCGAATTGGCAATACCGGATGCTTTGCATCCAGGCGACAGAACTCGGTTATCGTCGATCCGAGCCGTTTGGGATTGAACGGGAACAGTCCGTTGTTTGGCAGAAAGTTTTGACTGAACTTTGGAAAGAGAGAGTGACCAAGGCAGAGATTGCTAACGATCTTGACCTGCCAAAGGAAGAAATCGAGAACCTTTTGTTTGGCTTGGCTACAAAGCCGGGAACAGATGTTGATGGTTCGCGGCTAGCTCCATTCCAACTCCGTCTCATTTCGTGAAGGTCGATGTGTTATGTACCTGCTCCGGCGTGGGATTGCGGCGGAAATGAGCGGTATGCTTCATCGCTCATGATGCTTTTGCATAAGGTTGTGCAAGCAGTCGGCGCCATTTTTTCACGTACATATTTGGATTAACAAAAAAATAGTCACACCATTGTTGCATTAACGACGTTCAAAAAGCCTCGTGCCACGGCGATAAGCGGCACAACCTTTTTGTGCCAACGCCATTTCTGCAACTGTATCTGGATGCAGCGTTCTTTTCTGCCGTCCGCGATGCCGTCTCGCGGGCATTCTTCCAAAGCGGCCCCGTCTTTCCATTGCGAGAGTGATCTTGCGGCAGCACGTCCAACGTAAGCGGTGCGCCAAGGCACCTCCCAATATCGTCTTGTGATGCGTCTATGGTAGGTCAGCCGTTAGTCGGCGCGCCGGCGGCGATCACTCCGGGTATGGGTGACGTAGTGGAGTTCGCGGAGGGCGGGGATGACCAGGGCGATGTCTTTTACGCCTCGTGCTCGATGATGTGCGCGGTCTCGGGCCCCGGCCTGGGCTTGCCGAGGACGGGCCTGCCCTTTTTGTCAACGCAGTAGATCAGGATCGGCAGCAGCAGGCCGTGATTGGGATTGTTGAGGTCGAGTAGCCGTTTCCACCTTTTGATGTTGAGATTCATGGCCGCGTAGAACCCCTGGCACCACGGCCGGGGATCGATGCCGCCGCTGGGCTTGATGGCGAATCGGGGCGCATAATCCTGCGGTCTGTCGAACAGCGTTTCGTTGATCCGGTTGTGGATCCTGGCGACGCTGGCAAACACGGCGTGATCGGTTGCAGACCCTTTGGCCAAGACGTCGCGCGGCAACCCCATGAGCGGGCACATCCAGTCCTGCGGGTCCGCAAACCGCGGCCCGGTGATCGCTGCCGTTACGAAGCCATCCAGCGCCGACATGGTCCGCACCAGCGGGCGGTTGGTCTTGGCAGCCATCCAGGCCTCGAGCGCCTCGTCCGACAGCGCCATGTCATCGAGCGCGCTCATGCCGCCAACGGGAGCGGCATCTCTTGGCGGCGCGCCCAGTTCCAGGGCATCAGCTCGTCCCAGCGCGAGGCTGGCCAGTGGTTCTGGATGCGCTCGGTGACATCGGCCATGTAGGCTTCGGCATCGACGCCGCAGAGCTTGCAGGTCTCGATGATGCTGAGCACGACCGCTGACCGCTCTGCCGCGGCGAAGTTGCCCGAGAAAAGCCAATTGCGCCTGCCGACCGTAAATCCACGAATGGCCCGCTCCGCGATCAGGTTGTCGGGCTCGAGCTGGCCATCGTAGAGGAAGCGGTTGAACGCGCGCCATCGCCTGGTGCCGTAGGCGAAGGCCTTCGCGATATCGGCATGGCGCGACAAACCCTTGCCCTGCCGCATGAGCTGTCGTCGCAGCGCCCGGACCAGTGGTCGGGACCGCCTTCGTCGTGCGGCCAATCGCTCGGCGGGCGGGAGCCCCCGTATCTCTTCCTCGATCCGGTAGATCGCCTGGATCCCGGCCATCGCCGTCGTGCTGAGCTCGGTCGGCTGGCTGTCGTGAACGTCGAATATCTTGCGACGCAGATGGGCCAGGCAGGCAGCTTCGCGAATGGCGCCGCCCTTGTAGATCTGATTGTAGCCGCTGAAACCGTCGGCCTGGAGCGTGCCGGCAAATCCGGCGAGCTCGGTCATCACGCTCTCGCCGGCGCGGCCCATGGTGGCGCGATACCAGGCGATCGGCGGCTCCTGCGAACCCGAGTTGCGGTCGTCGGCGACGTAAACCCAGAGCGCGCCCTTGTGTGTCTTGCCGGTGCTGGGCGCCAGGATCGGAAGCCGCGTGTCGTCGGTGTGGATCTTGGTGCGGGTACGGCCGATCTCGCGAATGCGGTTGTAGATGGGATCGAGCAAGGCGGCGGCGTAGCCGGCGCTGCGCGCAAGCGTGGATCGCTCGATATCGACGCCCTTGGCGGCCATCATCTGGCCCTGACGGTAGAAGGGCAGATGATAACCCCACTTCGCCATCATGATATGGGCGAGCGCGGCATAGCTGAGCTTGCCGCGTGCAATGGCCTTGGCTGGTGCCGGCGCCTGGATGATTTTATCGCAGGTCCGGCAGCTGTACTTGGGTCGAACGGTCTCCATCACCTGCCAGGTCTGGGCGACCAGATCGAGCATCTCGTCGCTATCTTCGCCCATGGCGCGCAGATCGCCGCCGCAGCCTGGGCAACATGCGCAAGACGGCTCGCGAACGACCCGCTTGCGCGGCAGGTTCGGGTGAGCTTGCGCACCGGCAACACCCGAACCTTGTCGGTGTCAGCGACGATGGGCAGCTCGATATCGGGCACGCTCGCGGCGAAATCAGTCTCGAGATCTTCGAGTTCTAGCCGCATCTGGCCCAGCTTCTCGGACGAGCGGCCGAAGGCCTTGCGGTTGAAGCGATCAATCTGCAGCTGCAGGCGCTGGATGCGAAGTGAGGCCTCGGCGCGCTCTCTTCGCAGCTGTTCATCGCGTTCGGCGATGGTGATGTCGCGGGCAGAAACGGCCGCCTCCAGAAGGGCGATCCGAGCGAAGAAATCTGCGGTTGAGGGAGCTTGTTCCGACACCCAAAACCTATACCCGAAAGGCCCTCGTTACGGAAGCAGAATCATCACAAAATCAATAAGAAACGTCCAAATTAGCCAGCCAAACGCGGTCGATAAATCTTGCTCGGTCGGCGCCAATCGATCCCGTCCAAAAGCAGCGAAAGCTGCGCCTTGGTGAGCGACACGGTGACCTGCTCCTTGGTGGTTGGCCAGGCAAAACAACCATCGGTAAGCCGCTTGGTGAACAGGCAGAACCCCTGGTCGTCATGCGCCAGAATCTTGATGATATGGCCCTTGTGTCCACGGAAGCAGAAGATCGCGCCGGTGTGCGGGTCGAGCGCGAGAACCTGCTGCACCATCCGCGCCAGGCTGTTGATCCCGCGGCGCATATCGGTCGCGCCGCAGCACAGATAAATCCGGTCGGTCGGCACCACTGTGATCACCTGGTCAACTCCGCGATAACGATACGCAGCGCTGTCGGATCGACGGGACCGTCGATGCGCAATCGCGCACCGCTCGGAAAAACCACGACGATCCTGCCGGCCGGATGCGGGCAATCGGCAACGGGGCGTTCGACCTCGGGCAGATCGTTCACCTCGATCCGCGCGAAGGTTGCCACCGCCTGGTCGACATCGAGCTCGCCGCCGGCCATCTGCTTGCGCCAGGCATAGAGCTGCGAAGGAGCTACGCCGAACGCTTGCGCGACCTCGGTCACCGACGATCCCGCCGCGCTCGCAAGGTCGACCAACGCGCTCTTCTCGGCGCAACTCCACAGCCTCCGTTGCCGCGCGCGGCCGGGAATCGTTGCACCATCTTCAGCCGCCGCGGCGCCGCTTAACTCGGCGACCGTATCGCCCCTTGCATGTTCCAATGTCATGGCGCAAAAACTCCATGTTCATCGGCGTATTGCAAGGTGCCTTGGTGCACCGCTTACCGTCCAACACGTCATCGGTTGTGATCTCGTGCGGCGCTTTGTTGCCGATCTTCGGATAGACGTAGGTTTCGAGTGTGGCCGTCCATTGCGCCCGGTGCTTGTCGTTTTTCCAGTCGCTTTCATGCTGCGCAATTTAGTCGCGCGCGACGCGGTGCGTGGTCCTGCGCTACGCTCTGGCTTGTTCGCAGCGGCGTTCCGTGCCGCAAGCGGATCGTGACCGGCCCGGGACTTTCAGCCGCAATCCTTCCGCCTGCACTTCAAGGGCTTTCAGGCTGGCGACGGTTATCGGCTCATTTGAGTTTGACGGTTTCCAGCGTCATCAATCGGCGCTTACCGTCCGGTGCACTGTAGCGAAACGTCCATGTCGCGGAACCGGCCTTGCTGATAGATCGCGAAAACCCGTACCGATGCGACCAAAGGCCCGGCTCGGCGGCTTCAACAAGGGTTTGAATGATGCGGGGCGACAAGCCCTTTTTGGGAGTTGCGACGGTCATCTGGTGGGTGTCCTTTTTGGTTAGTCGCCACGCTAACCACTCACCAAATCCGCCTCACCATCTGATTTTTGACCCTGACCGCTCTTGATCGCTAGTGAGCGGCTAAGGTTGAGGATAATCAAAACAATAGAGGCGCTTCTGGCTGTTTGTGACGACATTTGACGCCACAAAAATACGCTCACTCCCTCCGCCACTTGTTGTCGCTATCTATTTGTTTTAACAGCTTCTATTCACGAAACTTTCGTTTATCCCTAATCCCGTCCGAAAGGACAAAATTCAGTCGCGGAGCTTTCGCCATAAAAGCGGTTTTGCCGTTTCCAAATTGAATTTCTGAGCTTGCTTTGTGCGTTCGTTGATCGAGCGCGGCGTATCCAGTTTCGACAACTCAGCCAAGATCCGGTTGGTTAAAGCTTCCGCCTCACCCACTCTCTCGCTCGGAGCCATGTTTCGGAGGAGATGCACGGCGTCTGCGATCGATTCCAGGATCGGCGTCAGCTTGTTGGCATGAAGTGATGAGTGTTTTTACCTTCGACATTCCTTCGTCTCCCCCGCTCCCCATTTTAAGCTCTCAGCCGTGAAAATCCTCGATTATTCCGCTATCAGGCGCGGGATTTGATCTCGACTAGAATAATGCCAACATACCTTCCATCGGCCTGTGTCTGCCAATCGCTCCATCTCTCTAATGCGCGCGTCTATCTCAGGAAACCTTATCTTTAGCAACCGGTTGGCACCGATCGCGCCATCTTGGTTTCCATGCTTGGGACGTATTTCATGTTCCCAGTCGCGCGTCATGGTTGGCCTGTTGGATCACTGGGATCAGTGTAGCGACGGCTGTCGCGTGTAACGCAGTGGCCAGTTGGAAAACCAACTCGCTCTTCAGCCTGCCCTAGAATACGGTCGGCCGGCAAGACGCGAATCGACTCCCCCGCCCCGCGATGCCATTCTAAGCGGGATTTAATGGAGGGGTGACATGACCGATTACAGCGATCTCTGGGATAAGGCGCAGGCGGCAAAGACCGCACGAGAGGCGCTAGCCAGGGCCAAGGCTCAGGAAAACAAAGACAAGTCCGAAAAGAATCGCGCAGACGCAACAACCTGGCTGACAGATAATATTCTGCCTGAATTAAAGTCAGCAAAGGATGGCTTGGCTGGGAAGGTGTTGGTTAATTACGAAGACGTTGAGGTTCGCGAGATAAGCGGACACGTGATTTGCAGTGTCACCTTTTTTGTCGGCGCACTGGAAAGTTCAGGACATAAGAGCCCGCGATACACGTTGGAGGTGGATGATGCCCGGCATGTCGCGACATACGCTCAGGTGCAGGGGCAAAATGGAAGTCGCGACGCTGGATTCCGGGGCACAATAGACAATTTCACAAGGCAACACTTCACATCATTCTTGAAGAAGCTGCTATCAGAAATCGCCAACGGAAGCTGATGCCGGTCTCCTCTTTGGCTCGATAGCGGCAGGGCGCTATCTCTGTGGTGGAAAACCTTTACCCTTATTGCAATGGGAGCGAGAATCCCTGAGGGTCAGGAGATGCGCGAGATGCGCTGCAATCGCTTAAGGGTGGGGTAGGCGCGTAATGATCCAGGCAAACATCCGACATGTGCTATTCTTTGACTTGGCCATGTCGCCCTATCCTTCTGATGCGGAGCCTATTCCACTTGATGAGTTGATGCCGCACCTCGAAAAGGCGTGCGATGATGGTAAGGCATTCGAAGTTATCGACAACGAGTCACGCGTGATCCGGCTTGCGGCAACAAAGCGCTTGGCTGTCGACGAGACGAGGCAAGCAATCGCTCTGCTGTTCTGTCTTGGGGACAAAAACAAAGCTGAGCCAGGGTTCACCAATTTCAGCACCGGGAAGGTACGTGTCATCAAACCCGAGCGAGGTGAAGCCGGTGGATTGTCCGTTCACGCGCTTCTTGAGCTGCAGCCCACAAAGCCCAAGGGGCACATCTACCGGATGCTATACGAAGATGTGACGGGGTTTGGCAGGAGCCTGATCGAACGTTTTCTTCGGAGCCAATTTCGCATCGTATGCGACGACCTCGACACACATTTCCTCAGAGAGGGAAAAAGTCGCATCAAAACTCGTCCGATGGTCGACATAGCTGGCCACGCATCCGATTGTCTACGGAATTCCTTAGAAAGAGGACGGCTGCTTCACATTGAACTCTTCACGCCGATTGAGAAGGATTGGGGCTTCGACGAAGGGAGATATATAAAAAACGCCCGGCAGGATATCAGCCTTTCTATCGCCAAAACGCTGCCCCATGGTGAGGGTCTCCGCTTTATCGAAAAGGTGAAGGTATGGGCAAAGAACAACGGATATGAGAGTATGAGGGTGCGTTGGCGTGAAGAGGGCGTGAAAAAGCCTCAGTCAGCGAAAGTGGAAACAGCGCGCCAGGATGCTGGCGAAGCCCTTTTCACCAAAAGTGCGGAACTATCGCTCGACAACCCCTTGCCCGACATATCCGCCGACATAAGTGAAGAACTGATCGGAAGAATGCTAAAGCAGATATCCTAGGCTATGTGGAGAGCGGCAGTCCCACTTTACTACTTGCGGATATTGCATCCGGAGAAAATCAAGTTCGACTTGATTTTGCCGCTGATCTTTTGTACTTTTTCTTGCCTCCCGCTATTTTCCGCGAAGTTCCGCTCCGACGCGATCGCTACCCTCGACATAGTTGGCACGCTTGGCAACTTTGTCGGCTTGCTAGTCGGTTTTTTTATTGCGGCGCTCGCGGCTGTTGCGACATTTGGCAGTTCCGAAATGGACGAGGAGATGCCGGGTCCAGTTGTTCTTCAGCACAATCGGAATTCAGTCCCCCACGAGGAGAAGCTCACTCGACGCCGCTTCCTGTCTTTCTTGTTTGGATATTTAGCATTTATGGCATTGGCGGTTTACGTGTACGGCATCGCCTTTACCATCGCAGAGCCTTATCTAATCCGTCCCTTTTGGCCTGAGGGGTTAGATCTGGCTTTCGGTGTGTTCTGGTTCACGTATTCGCTTATCATTTCCAACATTCTGTCGAACACATTGCTGGGATTGTTCTATCTGACGGACCGAATGCACCGCCCAAACGGAAAGGTTCGCTTTGGGAACCCTTCAGGCCGTAGAGATCAAGGAGGCAGTTCGCAGGCTCCAGCGGAATAATGTGACGCGGCAGACAAGCCGACGCACTTATTTAGCGCGTTGCTCTCCCAACGGAACCGCTTTCGCTCCCGAGGTTCAACAACTTGAGGAGATAACCCTTTCAGAGATCGCCAGCAGGGCGCTTGACGCGGCATTGCTCGAGCCCGCGCCGTATCCTTCCGGCTTCACCCATTCAATCACGATATCCCCGGGCACCAGCTTCTTCAGCTTCGAAAACCGCGTCTTTGAGCCCCGAGAAATCAGGGGCTCCATGCAGACGCCGACGGCCGACGACGCATAGATGTCGGGGTGCTCGGCCGCGTCCTTCGGTAGCCGCGGATTCTCACAGCACGCAATTCAGCGGGGAGAGCGTGCCAAAGGGAAAGTCGACCGCGACGACCTGCTTCCGTGGATCAAGAGAGTGTTGCGAGGCGACCGTCCCGGTCGCTGAGGATTACGGAGAAGCTCGGTCTCGGATCATTCGCGACGCTCGGAACCTTCCCCCTCCGCGTTATCTCGCGCAGACTTGGCTTCCCGAGGAGGTGGAGCGCTCCATGCTCCCTTTTAGCCTCTCCTGGACCATGCCGGTGGAGACAAGGCGGGCGAGAGAGCACCAGCTCGACCAGATTGGGCAGTCTCGAGTTGGACTAGAGCGTTTCACGTTTTGACGGAAGCGTATCCAGCGTTTTTGAAGTAGTTGTTGCATTCGGCTGCCCCGATGGTTTCGACGAGGTGGCCGATGTGGCGCCAAGTGTCCTCAATGGTGCGCTTTTGGGCTTGGCGCATCCAGTGTTTGATCTTGGCGAAGGCCTGCTCGATCGGGTTGAGGTCGGGGGAGTAGGGCGGCAGGTACCAAAGCCTGGCGCCGGCAGCCTTGATCATCTGCCTGATGGCGGCCGACTTATGGCTTCCCAGGTTGTCCATGACGACGATATCGCCGGGCTTCAGCACGGTGATGAGCTGCTGCTCGACATAGGCGCGGAAGCATTGGCCGTTGATTGGCCCGTCGAAGACGCAAGGTGCCGCGAGCCGATCGCAGCGCAGCGCGCCAAGGAAGGTCAATGTGCGCCAGTGGCCGTGCGGAGCCAAGCCTCGCAGCCGTTTGCCCTTCGGCCCCCAACCGCGCAGCGGAGCCATGTTGGTCTTGATCCAGGTCTCGTCGATGAAGACCAGGCACTGCGGATCGAGGCCTGCCTGCCAGGATCGCCATCGTTGGCGCCTGCGGGCAATATCGGCGCGTGCCTGCTCAAGGGCGAACAGCGTTTTTTTTGAAGCTCAGACCCTCACGGCGCAGGAACGACCACACCGCGTTGTGCGAGACCTTGACCCCGCGACCAGCCAACTCATCCTTCAGACCGTGCAGCGTCAGATGAGGTGTCTCACGTATACGCGCCTCGATGAAGGCACGGTGCGGCTCCAGCACTCTCTTGCGATGTCCACCCATCTTGCCAGGTGCTACCGAGCCGGTCGCCCGATGGCGCTGCAACAACTTCACTGCCGCCGAAACCGAAATGCCAAACCGTTTCGCGGCCGACCGGCGGCTCTCGCCGCTCAAAACCGCCGCCACCACCCGCTCGCGAAGATCATTGGAAAGGGGTCGGGTCATCAGATGCTGGCCTCCATTCCAGCCAGCATCTTGAATCACAAAACAGACAGATCTGGAATCCCCTCGATTCCGTCAAATCTGGAAACGCTCTAGGCGCATCGCTCGCGCAGCGCTGCTCCACTCAGTTTCGTCGCCGCGGGAAGCGCACCTCAAAACCGGAGAGTGATCGTCGTGCAGAAGATCGCACTTTGCATGGCGACTGCGCCCCGAAAGATGGGCGAACCAAGAACGGCTGAAAGACGCATAAAAACCTCCGGGGCCGTTCGCTCTCCAAATTTCGATGCAGGCACCCAACATGGGGTGTCCAGATCGCGCCTTTTGCGAAGGTTGGTGACCACGTGGTGAATGGCTGGAGTGGGGCCGAAGAACGAACCCGCTACGCGGGATGGGCGCGCGCGGTTAGGTAGAGGGCACTTGCCGGCCGTCGCACTCGCATTGAGCATAATCCGGCAGCGGCAGAGGATGACGGGCTTCTTCAGCAAGGAGCCTAACCATGCCCCATCCTGTTCTCAAGCTCCGATCAGCCCGTTGCGCCAGCGGCTGATCGACGATATGACCCTGCGCCGGTTCGGCAAGGAGACGCAGCGCAACTATCTCCGCGATGTCGGAAGGTTCGCCAGCTTCCTCGGCCGATCTCCGCATAGGGCCACGGCCGACGACCTGCGACGATTCCAGGTTGAACAGCAGGAGGACGGCGTTCCCGTTCCGACGATGAACAGCATCGTGTCGGCGCTGCGCTTCTTCATCACCCATACGCTCTACCGCCCGCATCTGGCGCACAGGCTCGTCCGGCTGGCGCACCCGCGCAAGCAGGTATTGACAAGGCTTCGGCTCCATCAGGTGGGATGGATTGGGCGGGCAAGCTCAGAAGCCAAGAGCTTAAATCGTCGTTGTATCCGTGTAACAAACTGTGTAACGAACAGCGCGAACAGGTCAATGTTTTCAGCGCGTTAGGTGTGAAGTCGAAAGACGCTCTCTAAGTCGAACACTCCAGCATTTGCCGGAGGAGCCAGAGACTCGAATGTCTGCGCGCCGACGGACCCTAACCCACTGACCGGAAATTTCCGACGTTCCCAAAATCAGAATGCTTGAGAACCAGGCCTGAGGTTCCGCTAGGGAATGCTCCCCTTTGATGAGGTCCGCCTGCTGGTCAAAGACGACGATGTGGTCGTAATTGAGAGCTATATCGGAATTTGGGCAGACACGCGATCATTCGCTCCCAAGGAGTCTTCCCGGTCATACACATGGTCAAATGGCAGAATCAACCGGAAAGCTACCGAAGCATACCAGAAGACCGGTCCCTCCCCGTTTTGCCGCACATTAAGGCGCGACAAGTCGTGCGAACTGTCCGCCGGTCACAATTGCGAGAAATCGTCCCCTTATCGGACACGACCATTTATGAGATGGAACAGCGTGGCGAGTTCCCACGACGCTTCAATCTGACCCCCCGCTGTGTTGTTTGGGATCTGGCGGAGGTCGAAGCCTGGGTTCAGGCAAGGCGAAACGCATCGTCTGCCGGCGCGATCGAAATTGCCCCAGGTCCAGATGTGCGGTCGCGGAAGACGAGACCTGTCAAATCGGATCGAGGATGATCGCCGCCCCGGCAGCCGGCTGGAGTACGGGCGTGTGCTTCTTGCCCGCCGCCCATGCCTCAACCATGTCCGCCCATTCCTGCAGCATATGGCGACGCTGCGGCTCATATTCAGCCTTGTTATAAACACCGCGAGAGGTACGGCTGTCTTCGTGGGCAAGGCATTTTTCGATCCAGTCGCGATTGAATCCGATCTCGTTTAGGAGTGTCGAGCCGGTCCGCCGTAGGTCGTGCACTGTAAAGGGCGCAAGCGGCAATTCTTGTTTTTTTGCGCGGTCGACAATGGCCATGGTGACCCGATTGAAGGTGGCGCGCGACATGGGTTCGTCGGCGTCATAGCGAGATGGCAGCACGTATCGCGAGTTCGCTGCGCAAGTCTTGAGCGCAATCAGGATATCGAGGGATTGGCGGGACAGGTAGACGTTATGCGGCTTTTTCCGTTTCATTCGCTCTTTGGGAATGCTCCAAACAGCATTCTCAAAATCGACCTCGTCCCACGTCGCGTCCAGCAGCTCACCCTTCCGAACCATCGTGAGCAGGATCAGCTTTAGCCCGAGCCGTATCGTCGGCAACGTTGGCACATTTTCCAACTCGTTCAGCATGATTCGGATTTCTGCGGGGGACAATGCTCGGTCTTTTGCCTCGAACGTGGCAATCGAGGCCGGTCCTACCTCGTCCGCTGGATTGGGAATCTTCTCGCCGTGCAGAATGGCATGACCATAGATCTGCTTAACAATATCCCGGACATGAATGGCTGTTGCCGGCGCGCCGCGGTCGCGCACCTTTGCGCAGAGCGCCCGCAAGTCGTCAGCTGTTATTTCTGTGAGGAGCCTTTTGTCCCAAATCGGCAAGATGTCTCGATCGAAGATGGCTTTGCGCATTGAGCGCGTGCTATCCGCCATCTTGGCCTCCTTAAACCACCCCCCGCCGGCATCGCCGAAGGTGGCCATTGCAGACAGGCGCCGCTTTTCACGCTGCTTTTCGTGCGCCGGCGATTGTCCGGCTGCCACCATTTTTCGAGCTGCAATGCAGCGGTCGCGCGCCTCTGCTAGCGAGAGGCCACCCTCACCATAGCGGCCTAGCGTGACTGTCTCTCGCCGACCATTCATTCGGTAGTCGTATCGGAACGAGATCTGCCCTGCGGGGGACACCGTGGCGTACATACCGTCACGATCAGCGACCTTGTATATTTTGTCTTTTGGTTTCAGCTTCTTAAGTGCAATGTCAGTAAGCATGGCGAGGACAATCTAAGTGCGTGGCCACATATCCAGCGCCAGATTTTACCGTCATCGATTTTACCGTCAAGGCCCGACCGTATCATCGAAAATTCAACGGCTTACCTAGAGATTAGCTAACGTACTAGGAAACAAGGTCGTGACGGTACTAGCTTCAAGGGAGGATGATGAGGGAAAGGATGCCGTCACGTCTACCGCCAAATGATTCCGCTTGTGGGCGATAGTCAGCGATAGGCAAAGAGGGGAAAACAGTTACAGTTCAAGGAGTTACATGTATGCCGCCGATAGCCACCAAATGCTGGCGAACGACCAAGCTTTATTCCCACTCGATTGTTCCCGGCGGCTTCGAAGTGACGTCGTAGACGACGCGGTTGATGCCGCGGACTTCGTTGATGATGCGGGTGGCGGCGGCGCCGAGGAATGTCATGTCGTAGTGATAGAAATCCGCCGTCATGCCGTCGACCGAGGTGACGGCGCGTAGCGCGCAGACGAACTCGTAGGTGCGGCCGTCGCCCATCACGCCGACCGTCTGCACCGGCAACAGCACGGCGAAGGCCTGCCAGATGGCGTCGTAGAGGCCGGCCTTGCGGATCTCGTCGAGATAGATGGTGTCGGCCTCGCGCAGGATCTCCAGCTTTTCGCGGGTGATGCCGCCCGGGCAGCGGATGGCGAGACCGGGGCCTGGGAACGGGTGCCGGCCGATGAAACTTTCGGGCAGGCCGAGCTCCTTGCCGAGCGCCCTCACCTCGTCCTTGAACAGTTCGCGCAGCGGCTCGACCAACTGCATGTTCATGCGCGCGGGCAGGCCGCCGACATTGTGGTGCGACTTGATCGTCACCGACGGGCCGCCGGTGAAGGAGACGCTCTCGATAACATCGGGATAGAGCGTGCCTTGCGCCAGGAAATCGGCGCCACCAAGCTTCTTGGCCTCTTCCTCGAACACCTCGATGAACAGCCGCCCGATGGTCTTGCGTTTTTTCTCGGGGTCAGACTCGCCTTCCAGCGCCGAGATGAATTTTTCGGAGGCATCGACCAGGATCAGCGGCAAATTGTAATGCTGGCGGAACATCGCCACCACACCGGCGGCCTCGTCCTTGCGCATCAGCCCGTGGTCGACAAGGATGCAGGTCAGCTGGTCGCCGACCGCTTCATGGATCAGCAGGGCCGCGACCGAGGAATCCACGCCGCCCGACAGCGCGCAGATGACCTTGCCATTGCCGACCTGCTTGCGGATCGTCTCGACCGCGTGCTCACGGTAGGCACGCATGGTCCAGTCGCCCTGGATGCCGGCGATGTTGTGGACGAAGTTCCTGAGCAGCCGGGCACCGTCCGGCGTATGCACCACCTCGGGGTGGAACATGATGCCGTACATCTTGCGCTCGATGTTGCCGAAGATGGCGAAGGGCGAGCCTTCCGACTTGCCGAACACTTCGAACCCCTTGGGCAAGGAGATGACGCGGTCGCCATGGCTCATCCACACCTGGTGCCGCTGGCCGGGTGCCCACAGGCCCTCGAACAGCGGGCTGTCCTTCTCGATCTCGACGAAGGCGCGTCCGAACTCGCGATGGTCGGAGCTTTCGGCGACACCGCCCATCTGCACGCACATGGCCATCTGGCCATAGCAGATGCCAAGCACCGGCACGCCGGCGTCGAAGACGATCTGCGGCGCGCGCGGGCTGCCGATATCGCCGGTCGACGCCGGGCCACCGGACAGGATGACAGCCTTCGGATTGATGCGCTTGAACGCCGCTTCGGCCGACTGGAACGGCACGATCTCGGAAAACACACCTGCCTCGCGGATGCGGCGGGCGATGAGCTGGGTAAACTGGCTGCCGAAATCGACAATCAGGACGGTATCGGGATGATTGGCTGTTTTCATGGCGAGCGTTTAGAGAAAGAAATGAGTCGGCGCAATGGGTTGCGAGGCCTGACCTTCAGACGGGTCTGGCATCTTTATGGGATGGTTCCGTCCGAAGCGCGCCTGAGCCGATGGCCCGTTCGAGCCGTATGACGGCGTCCGCCAGCTTCTCGTCGATGACGTGCAGGTACTCGGTCCAGTCGCCGACGTGCCTGAGATCGGCAGCACCATCGGAGATGCCACGCAGACCGATCAGGGGGATGTCGAACAACTGGCAAGCGCGCAGGCAAGCGAAGGTCTCCATGTCGACCATGTCGGCGGCGATCGCGTCATAGGCCGCGCCGGTGACGATCGCGCCACCGGTCGACAGCGTCGCCTCCCTTACATCAGGAATCCTGAACGGCAGCGGCACCGTCACCGGCAGGTCGAGAAATGGCGTGGCCCCCTTCTCGAAGCCGAGCGGCGAGGCGTCGATGTCGCGGTAGCTGACCGAAACGGCCTGGTAGATTTCCGTCTGCTCCAGCGTCCGGCTGCCGGCTGAGCCGAGCGAAACGACAAGATCCGGCAGTGCCTTCTGCGACTTCAGCCAGGAGAGTTCCGCGCCCAGCCTGACGCCGGCCTCGACCGGTCCGACGCCGGTCATCAGCGGCGTGAACAGCCGCTTGAGGTGCGGGCCGTATTCGGCCTGCGCCGCCATGACGAAAAGGACGTCCTTGCCGCCTATTCGTGCAACGTTGCCCATAGGATCACCCTTCTATGCCGTCCCGCCCGACCACCGTCATCATGGTCCCGGTCATGGTGGCGATCAGCTTGGCCTCGCCATCGGCGGCGAAGGCATAGGCCTGGCCATCGGCGACGATGATGGTGCGGCCGGGCTTGGTCACAGAGCCGCGAAATAGGAAGCGCTCGCCCCTGCCCGGCGCCAGCAGATTGACCTTGAACTCGATGGTCAGCACGCCGGAGTTTTCAGGCATCAGCGAAAAGGCGGCATAGCCGCAGGCCGAGTCCAGCGCCGTCGAAATGACGCCGGCATGGAGGAAGCCGTGCTGCTGGGTCAGTGCCGCCGAATAGGGCATCTCGATCTCGATGATGCCGGGCGTCACCAGCGTCAGTTCGGCGCCGATCGTCGCCATCGCCTTCTGGCGCGCGAAGGAGGTCCTGACGCGATCTTCATAGTCCGGGGCGGGTACGATCTTTGCTGCCATGGCCGCTGCCTTCCTTTATGCGGATAAGCTTATTGCAGAGGCATGGGCGGCAGGCAAATGCTTTTGCTGCACTGCAGCAAAACGATCCAAGGTCGCACTAGTTCAACCAGAGAAGCGAAGCGTTGAGCAAAGCGGCGAACGCCACCCATGCCGCGTATGGCACAAACAGCCAGCCGGAAGGCCGATCGCGGTTCCAGACCCTGGCGATGAACAGGACGATGGTGGCGAGAAGAAGCGCGATGACAAGCAGAGCCGGCCCCATCATCCTGGCACCGAAGAACGTTGGCGACCACAGGAAATTCAGGACAAGTTGGGTACCCCAGATCTTCATCGCGCCCCCCGTGGGCTCCCGCTGCCATGTCCGCCAGCCGGCCACGGCGATCAGCACATAGAGCAGTGTCCAGGCCGGTCCGAAGACCCAGTTCGGCGGGTTGAAGGGCGGCTTGGCCAGCGACTTGTACCATTCGCCCGGCAGCGTCGCGTAGCCGATCAGCAGGCCACCACCCAACACCACGATGAGAAAGAGCAGAAGCGACAGATATCTTTGCAAGGATTTCCCCATTGATGGGCGGCCGACGCCGCGCATCTGAAACTGGGACGCTGTCGTCATCTGTCAACGGCAGCGTCAGTTTGCCCGGCGCAGCGCACAGAAGTAAAACCCGTCGGTGCCGCTCAGCGCTGGCGACAGCGAGATGTCGCCTTTGGCACCGATGCGTGCGGCCGCCTCATGGCCGGGAAAACGGCCGTCCCAGAGCGCGCGATGGTCGACCGGGACAAATCCGTTGTCACGATCCCGAAAGGCCGCGACCTGCTCGCCATTCTCCTCATCGAAGACCGAGCAGGTGATGTAGACCAGCAGGCCGCCGGGTTTTACATAGGCCTTGGCCGCATCGAGGATCGCCGATTGCTCGCCCTTGCGGGCATCGAGCTGTCTTTGCGTCAACCGCCATTTGGCATCGGGACGGCGCCGCCAGGTGCCGCTGCCGGTGCAAGGCGCGTCGACCAGCACGATGTCCATGTGGTTGGCGAGGGGGGCGAGTTCGGCCGGCTTGGTGACGATCTGGACATTGCGGTTTTCCGAGCGGCGAATGCGGTCGAAGATCGGCGCCAGCCGCGCCTTTTCGGCATCGTGGGCAAAGATCTGGCCACGGTTGTCCATCGAAGCCGACAATGCCAGCGTCTTGCCGCCGGCGCCGGCGCAGAAATCCAGCACCTGCATGCCGGCTTGCGCCCCGGCAAGGGCGGCCGCCACTTGCGAGCCTTCGTCCTGGACCTCGAACCAGCCTTTCTGGAAGGCCGGCTCGGCCTGGACGTTCGGGTGCCTGCCGTCGCCGTCGATCGGCGGGATGCGGATGCCGTGCGGGGCTATTGCCGCGGGTTTCGCGCCGGTTCCCGTCAGTTCGGCCAGCACCTTGTCGCGACTGGCCTGCAAGGTGTTGACCCTGAGATCGAGCGGCGGGCGTGTCGCCAGCGCCGCACCCTCATCGACCCAAGCGGAGCCAAAGGCTCGCTCGAAAAGCGGCGCGCACCAGTCGGGAACATCCGCCCGCACCGCGTCCGGCGCATCGGCAAGCCGTTGCCCGGCAATCGCCTGAAGCTCGGCGGCGGTCAGCAGCGGCGGTGCGAACTTGTCGCCATCGAGCGCGTCGTTGAGCGACTGGGCCGTCTGGCCCCATTCGAGCAGCAGCGCGCCGAAGCCGATGGCGCGCGGCGTGTCCTCGCCCAGCAGCCAGCCGGCGGAACGCTTGTGGCGCAAGGCGTCATAGACGATGTTGCCGATCGCCGCGCGGTCACCGCCGCCGGCGAAGCGATGCGACAGGCCCCAATCCTTCAGCGCGTCCGCCACCGGCCGGTGGCGCCGGCCGATGTCTTCCAGCACTTCGATGGCCGCAGCCAGCCGTCCGCCAAGTCGCATGGTCTTGTTCCGTTACGCAGAAAATTATTCCGGCCCTGCTCTAGAGCGCGCAACCGGCGCGCACAAGCAGGCCGGCCAGCACAACCGCTCTGCTTTCCAACTTTTCTGGTTGCGAATACTCTTTCGGTTGTGATTCGCGGCGCGGAAAAGGCGGACCGGCGGGTCGACACGAGGAGAGGGCAATGAAGACTTATCTGGCGGAAGTTCTAGGCACATTTCTATTGGTGTTCATCGGTACGGCTTCGGTGGTGACGGGTGGCTTCGGCGGTGCGCTGCCGCTCGGCCAGGAAGGCATCGGTCTGGCGTTCGGCATCGGCCTGATTGCGGCGGCCTATGCGATCGGCCCCATTTCGGGCGCGCATCTCAATCCGGCGGTGACGCTCGGCGTCTTCCTTGCCGGCCGCCTGCCGGCCAAGGATGTCATCCCCTACTGGATCGCGCAGGTCATCGGCGGCGTCCTTGCTTCGCTGGCGCTGTGGATCATCGTCTCCGGCCAGGTTGGCGGACACACCACAGGCTTCGGCGCCAATGGCTGGGACGTGGCAAAATGGGGTGTCAGCTCGGCATTCCTGTGGGAAGTGATCGGCACCTTCACCTTCGTCACCGTGATCCTGGGCGTCACGGCTGAAAAGCACTCGACGGCGTTCGCCGGGCTGGTCATCGGCCTGACGCTGGCAGGGTTGCACTTCGCCATCATCCCGGTGACCGGCACGTCGCTCAACCCGGCCCGTTCGATCGGCCCGGCGCTGTTTTCGGGAAGTGCGGCGATCGGCCAGCTCTGGCTGTTCATCGTTGCACCGTTGATCGGCGGCGCCATTGCCGGGGTCGTCGCCAAGGCACGCATCTTCGAGAAGGACTGAGTTTCGAAAGCTCGGACATCGAGAGGCGCGGGTCAGGTCCGCGCCTTTTTTTGTTGGCCATAGACCCATCCAATTCTCGCCAACGGCTCGGCCTCAAAACAATGATTAATCTCGCATTTTACCCGAGATCAGGTGTTCTTGAGAAACAGGTTTTCAGCAGGGTCCGAAATTTCTGCATAGTCTTTTCGGTCGCCTGCGCATCGGCAGCCGCAAAGCCCATGACAAGACCGTTCTGTTTCGTGCCATGACGGTACTGAATCGACAAGGCTGATACATTGATCCCGTGCTGGAGCGCCGCCTCGGCAATCGACGTGTCGTTACATCTCTCGCGGAAAATGCCGACAACCTGGATGCCGGATTCGGTGGCGTGGAAATCCAGCCATTCTCCGAGATATCTCTGGGAGCTTTCCAGGAAGAATTGCCGCCTTTCCGAGTAGAGACGCCGCATGCGTCGAAGATGGCGAGTAAAGTGCCCCTCGTTCATGAAGTCGGCCAGTGCAGCCTGGGTAAGCAGTGGGGCAAACTGGCCGGTCACGCTCAGCGCCGAGACGATCGTAGGGTCTATGGCCTTGGGCGCCACCAGAAAGCCGAGGCGCATGGCTGGAAACAGTATCTTCGCGAAGGTGCCGACATAGACCACGCGATTTGACGCGCCGATGCCCTGCAGCGCAGGAATCGGCTGTCCTTGAAAACGGTATTCGCCGTCATAGTCATCCTCGATGATCCATGAGCGCCAGGTCTCGGCCATGTGCAGGAGATTGAGCCGCTGTTCCATCGGCATGGTTATGCCGAGAGGGTGATGGCAGGAGGGCGTCACAAAAATCATGCGCGGAATGACAGGCGGTGGATCAAGGTCCCACCCTGCATTGCTCACCCGCAGCGGGGCCAGTTTCGCTCCCGCCGAGACGAAAGCCGAACCCGCGCCGTAGTATCCTGGCTCCTCCATCCATACCGTGTCGCCTTCATCTATCAGCAGCCGAGCCAGAAGATCGAACGCCGACTGGGCACCATTGGTCACGACGATCTGTTCGGGGCTGCACTTCACGCCCCGCGAAGCCGTGAGATAGCGAGCTATGGCTTCGCAAAGAGGAGGATAGCCTTTGACGTGATAGGTTCCGAAAAGGTCGATGTGCGCGAATTTTGCACGGCGACTGAGCAGCTTGGACCAGGTGTTGAAAGGAAAGTTATCCGGGTCCGGCATGCCGGGGTGAAATGCCAGCATACCGGGCCGGCCATGATGGTAGGGTTGGGCGAGCATAGTCTGCCCACGCAAGGATATTGGGTTCTCGTCCGCTGCCGAGACATGTTCCTGCACGGTCGAACGGGTTGGTAGATCCATCACCACCGAGGGCCTACGCGGCCGCATGGCCAGGTAGCCTTCCAGCGCCAGCTGGTCGCAAGCGGCAATCACGGTGTTGCGGCCAACGTGCAGATCCCGCGCCATAACCCGTGTCGAGGGCAGCGCGTGACCGCTCGGCAACACACGGTGCTCGATCAGATCACGCAACTGGACATAGATCTGCCGATGCAAATTGGCGGGGCTGTCGCGATCCAGTGAAATGCCGTCGATTGGAAAGCTGGTCTTCATTGTGGTTCCAAAAAATCAAAGCGATCTGGTTCTAACAATGGAACCAAAGCAGTCCTAGGCTCAAGAAAAATGCGATCAGGTTCAGATGGGGCTGACCGATGCAATGCATAAGGGTGGGTGTGATCGGTGCCGGTGGCGTTGCCCAGGTCGAACACATTCCCAATCTGCTCAAATTGCACCGGCAGTTCGAGGTCCTCGGGGTCTATGATCCGTCGCAGAAAGTCCGCGCCTTTGTCGAAGAGGAGTTCGGCCTCAGGACATTTGCCGAGCTCGATGAGCTTCTTGCGATGCCGCTTGACGCCGTAGTCATAGCTTCGCCGGATGCGTTGCATCTGGAACAGAGTCTCGCTGCCCTCGCCAGGGGCCTGCACGTCTTCTGCGAAAAGCCGCTTTGCTACAGCGCCGAGGACATTGACGAATTGATCGTCGCCAGGGGCCGCGCCGGAACGGTACTTCAGGTCGGCTACATGAAGCGTTTCGATCCGAGCTACGAGGCGGCACTGAAAATGCTGCCGGGCACGGCGCAAGCGCTTCGCTACGTTTCGGTCGAGGTCAATGATGCCGACGCGTGGCCCTTCGTACGTCATCATTCCACATGCCGGGGGGACGACGTCGCGGCGATGTTGATTGCCTCGACCACAGCCAAGCAGCGCGAGCAGGTGGAACGCGCCTTGCCCGGTATAGACGACACGGACGCCTTTCGCGGCTTCGTTGGCGCTTACTGTTCGTCGATCGTGCATGACGTGAACGCCATCCACGGGTTGCTCGACGCGCTCGGAGTCGCGGACGGCGAAATTGTTGGTGGCTCGCTTTTTGCCAAGGGCGAAGGCGGCCAGGGCGCCGTACGGCTGCTCGATGGCCAGGCACTGTGGAACATGGTGCATCTGGCCGTACCGGGACTGGCCGACTACCGCGAGCGCATCACTCTCTACTTCGACGATGCCTCGCTGGAACTGGAATTTCCCTCGCCTTATCTCAACCACCAGCCGACGCGCCTGACCGTGCGCACAAGTGACGGCCACACCCTCTCCAGCCGGGAGATTCGAAGCGGCTACGAAGCGGCGTTTGTCGAAGAGTTGAAAGGTTTTTGGTCGGCGATCGTCGAAGGCACGCCGGTGCGCAACACGGCCGAACACGCTCGTCGCGACATGGTGCTTCTGGTCGGCCTCACGCGGCATCACCTTGCCCAACTCAAGCAATCAGGAGTTCGCCCGTGAAGGTTCGCGTCGGCATCAATCCCATCACCTGGACCAACGATGATGTGCCGGAACTCGGCGGCGATACGCCACTCGAGGTCTGTCTTCGTGAAACCAAACAGGCCGGCTATTCCGGCACCGAGCTTGGCGGCAAGTTTCCGCGGCGGTCGGCTGAACTGAAGCCTATCATGGAGCAGTATGGACTTGCCGTGATCTCCGGCTGGTATGATGGCCGTTGCGACGAGAAGGATGTCAGCGCGGAAATGGATGCGATCACGCCGCATCTCCAGCTTCTGAAGGATATGGGCTCGACCCATGTCGTCTATGCCGACACCTCGCGAGGGCGCCACAATGCCATTTGGGGGCCGATCTCGCAGCGCCCGGCTCTTGGCACTGAGGAATGGCCGGCCTACGGCAGAAAACTGACCGCGCTGGCCGAGAGGATGGCGGATCTCGGCGTGCGCATGGCCTTTCATCACCATATGGGGACCATCGTCGAGACCGATGCCGAGGTGGGCTCGCTGATGCGACACACCGGCGAGGCGGTAGGCCTTCTCTATGACACCGGCCATTCGATATTTTCAGGCGGCGACCCGCTGGCTTTGATCAAGGCGCATGTCAAACGCGTCGTGCATGTGCATTGCAAAGACGCGCGCAAAGCCGTCCTTGATCGTGCCCGCGCAGGCGACATGAGTTTCATGGACGCGGTCATGGAAGGGATCTTCACGGTCCCCGGTGACGGATTCATCGATTACCCGGCCATTTTGCGGGTGCTTGCCGACAACGGTTACAGTGGCTGGATGGTCGTCGAGGCCGAGCAGGATCCCAACAAGGCCAACCCGCTGACCTATGCGACAATGGGATTCCAAAATCTCTCGCGCATGGCCAGGGGAGCCGGATTTACCGTCATGGAATGATCGAGGCCGCGATGCGGCCTCCAAGGGAACCAGTGCTGATGAATGAAACTGGACTGAAGGGGCAACTGGACTGCCGACCGTAACTGCGGCGGCGGAAAACAAACAGGAGGTTCTATGTTTTCGCTCGCGAAATTAATAAAGCCTGCGCTCGGCCTTTTGGCCGGCGTCACACTGATGACAGCGGCCACGAGCCTTGCGGCCGCCGACGATACGCGCGTGGTATTTGTGACCCATGGCCAGAGCGGCGATCCGTATTGGTCGGTCGTGAAGAACGGCATGGACGACGCGGCCAAGACCCTGGGCGTCAAGGCTGAATATCTGGCGCCCGAAACCTTCGACATGGCCAAGATGGCGCAGATGATAGACGCCATTGCAGCCTCGAAGCCTGACGGAATGGTTGTTTCGATCCCCGACGCGGCGGCTCTGTCAGCGCCTGTCAAGAATGCCATTGCCGCTGGCATCCCGGTCATCGTCATCGATTCCGGTGGCTCCAAACTGACGCATGACCTTGGCGGCCTGCTGTTCATGGGCCAGGACGAGTTCCAGGCGGGCGTCATGGCGGGCGAGCGCATCAAGGCGCTCGGCCTCACCAAGGCAGTCTGCGCCAATCATGAAGTGGGCAATTCGAGCCTTGATGACCGCTGTGCCGGCTTCGCCAAAGGTCTTGGTGTCGATGTTCCGGTGATGAACGGCGTCATTGACCCGACCGAAATGAAGAACCGCGTGATCGCCTATATGACCGCTCATGCCGATACACAGTTCATTCTCGCCGTCGGCGCCAGCGGCGCCGAACCGACGCTGGCCGCGCTTGATGAATTGGGCCTCTCTGGCAAGGTGAAGACTGGCACATTCGACCTTTCTCCCACGATCCTGCAGGCCGTAGTTGCCGGCAAGATGGAATGGGGTATCGACGCCCAGCAATATGCCATGGGCTATATACCGGTCGCCATGTTCGACCTTTGGAAGAAGTACAAGATCATGCCGATCGCCGACTATCCGACGGGGCCTGGCTTCGTCACCAAGGATACCGCCGCCTCGGTCATCGAGCTGGCAAAACTGGGCAAGCGTTGACAGTTCGCGGCCGGGCATCAGCCCGGCCGCCTTCACTGACGAAGGTAACGCATCCATGACTGCAGAGCTTCGCGACGAGCGGGTCCGCTCCGTCTCCCGCCTGAGCCGTCTTCTGAGCAGGCCGGAGCTTGGCGCGGCGGCCGGAACCGTTCTGGTCTTTGTGTTCTTCGCCATCACGGCGGGAAATACGGGGCTTTTCAGCGCCAAGGGCATCATCAATTTCCTTGAAGTCTCGGCCCAGCTTGGCATTCTCGCTGCGCCCGTGGCCCTTTTGATGATCGCGGGTGAGTTCGACCTGTCGGTCGGCTCGATGATCGGGTTTGCCGGAATCCTGATCGCCATCCCCTCCGTATTCTGGGGCTGGCCGATCTGGCTTTCGCTGCTGTTTTCCTTCGCAGTTTGCGGCGGCATCGGTGCGCTCAACGGGCTCGCCGTCGTCAGGACCGGCCTGCCCTCCTTCATCGTGACGCTTGGAAGCCTGTTCATGCTGCGCGGCCTGACGCTCGGTCTCACGCGCGGCATTTCAGGGCGGACCCAGGTTTCCGGCGTGCATGAACTGGCGGCGAACGATCCTCTCAACAGCCTGTTTTCGGGACAAGTGTTTTCCGGTCTGATCGCGTGGCTTTCGGACATCGGCCTTGTCGGCAAGCGGGCAGACGGCCTGCCGTCGATATCAGGAATTCCAGTGTCGATCGTCTGGTGGATCGTATTGACCCTAGGCTGTACGTGGCTGCTGACGCGCAGCCGCTTCGGCAACTGGATCTTCGCTGCGGGAGGTGAAGCCAATGCCGCGCGCAACCTCGGCGTGCCGGTGGCGCGCACCAAAATCACGCTGTTCGTCATGACGGCCATGGCGGCGGCGCTCTTTGCGGCCATCCAGGTCCTGGTCACCGGCTCTGCCGACACGCTGCGCGGCACCCAGAAGGAATTCGAGGCCATCATCGCCGTCGTCATCGGCGGCACGCTGCTCACCGGTGGCTACGGATCGGCCATAGGCGCCATGTTCGGCGCATTGATCTTCGGCGTGGTGCAAATGGGCATCTTTTACACCGGCATCGACACAGACTGGTTCAAGCTGTTCATGGGTGCCATGATGGTCATCGCGGTGCTGTTCAACAGCTATGTGCGCAACCGCGCCATGAGGAGCCGGTGATGGCCGAGCCCTATGTCGAACTGAGATCGGTCAGCAAGTATTTTGGGTCGGTCGTCGCGCTGAAAGACGTGTCTTTCGATGTATGTCCCGGTGAGGTGCATTGCCTGCTCGGCGACAATGGCGCCGGTAAGTCGACGCTGATCAAGACGCTATCCGGCGTCTACACCCCTGACGAAGGTGAAATCCGCGTACAGGGCAAGCCCGCAAGGTTTGCCTCACCGGCCGATACGCGCAACAGCGGCATTGCCACCGTCTACCAGGACCTCGCCTTGGTGCCACTGATGAGCGTGGCGCGAAACTTTTTTCTCGGGCGCGAGCCGATGCGAAAGTTCGGACCGATCCGACAGTTTGACACCGAGTTCGCGAACCGCACCGCGTATGACGAGTTGGCGGCGATGGGAATCCAGCTGCGCGATCCCGAGCAACCCGTCGGCACGCTTTCAGGCGGCGAGCGTCAGTGCCTGGCTATCGCCCGCGCCGTATACTTCGGCGCCAAGGTTCTGATCCTGGATGAGCCGACATCGGCGCTGGGAGTCCATCAGGCATCCGTGGTTTTGAAGCTGATCGTGCAGTCCAAGGCGCGCGGCATCGGCGTCATCTTCATTTCCCACAACGTTCATCACGCCTATGTGGTTGGCGATCGCTTCACGCTGTTGAAGCGCGGCAAAAGCACCGGCACTTACGCAAAGGGCGAAATTGATCGCGATCAGTTGCTCAATCTGATGGCGGGCGGCAAGGAACTGATCGATCTGGAGCAGGAACTGACCAAACCGGCCAGAAGCAGCCCGGCTTGAGGCGCGCTGGTCAATAACCCTTGTGCCCGACCTTCTGATAGGCGTGATGCTTTCGGTCGATCGGCCTGGCGCTGTTTTCGGGAACTGCGGCGATCGGCCAGCTCTGGCTGTTCATCGTTGCACCGTTGATCGGCGGCGCCATCGCCGGCGTCGTCGCCAAGGCACGCATCTTCGAGAAGGACTGAGCTTTGGAAGGCTGAACAAAAAAGGCGCGGGCCAGGTCCGCGCCTTTTTCTTTGGTGGATGCCTTGCCGTCAAAGCACCCGCGACAGGAACTCGCGGGTTCGCGGCGATACCGGATTGGCGATCATCTCGCGCGGAGCGCCGCGTTCGATGATCACGCCGCCATCCATGAACACCAACTGATCACCGATCTCACGGGCAAAGCCGATCTCGTGGGTAACCACGACCATCGTCATGCCGCTTTCGGCCAGATCGCGCATGACCTGCAGTACCTCGCCGACCAGTTCGGGATCGAGCGCCGATGTCGGCTCATCGAAGAGCAGAACCTTGGGCTTCATCGCCATGGCCCGCGCAATGGCGACACGCTGCTGCTGGCCGCCGGACAGTTCCCTTGGATACCGGTCGACCTTGTCCAGGAGACCAACGCGCCGGAGCAGGATCTCCGCTTCGGCCTTTGCCTGGTCCGGCGGGATGCGCCGCACCTGCGTCGGCGCCTCGATCAAATTCTCCATCACGGTCATGTGGGAGAACAGGTTGAACGACTGGAACAGCATGCCGGTCTCGGCACGCCGCTGGCAAAGCAGGTCGTCCTTGACCTCGTAGAGCTTGTCGTCCCTGAGGTCGTAGCCGACGAACTGGCTGTCGACGAGCAGGATGCCGGCGCTAAGCTTCTCGAGATGGTTGATGCAACGCAGGAATGTGCTCTTGCCGGAACCCGAAGGGCCGATGATACAGGCGACCGATCCGGCGGGTACGTCGAGATCGACCCCCTTGAGAACCTCGAGCGGACCATAGGACTTTCGCACGCCGCGCGCGAAAACCATGGAGTCGGCTGGCACGCCGAAGCGGGCGCGATTTTCGTCCTTCACGTCGCTCATCGGGACATGCCCCGCAGACTGATGACATTGCGCAGGAAGCGCCTCGTCATGGGATCGCGGCGCGTGTCGCTGCGACCAAAATGGCGCTCGAGGAAATGCTGTCCCACCGACATGATGCTGACCACAGCGAGATACCAGAAGGCGACCACGATCAGCAGCGGGATTGTCTCGAAGGTGCGCGCATAGATGCTCTGCGCCGAGTAGAACAGATCGTCGACGGCGATGAACGTCACCAGCGACGTCATCTTCAGGAGGTTGATGGCTTCGTTGCTGGTTGGCGGTAGCACGAAGCGCATCGCCTGCGGCAGCGTGATGCGCTTAAGGATCATGCGGTAGGGCATGCCAAGCGCGCTCGCCGCCTCGGCCTGGCCCGACGGCACCGACTTGATGCCGGCTCTGATGATCTCGGCCATGTAGCCCGCCTCGCACAGGGAAAGGGCAACGACCGCAGAAAAGAACGGCGTCATGAAATCATTGGTGCGCACGGAAAACAGCGTGCCGACAAACGGGATGGTCAAAGAGACCTCGCGCACGAGCAGCGACAGGTTGAACCAGAAGATCAGCTGTATCAGGGCCGGTACGCCGCGGAAAAACCAGACGTACAGACCCGCGAATGAACGCAGCACCGGGCTTGGCGACACGCGCATGATGGCAATGACCGTGCCGACAATGATCGCCAATATCATGATCACGCCGGTCAGCATCAAGGTGTTGCCGAGGCCGCGCATAACAGAGGGATGCAGGAGGTAACCCACGACCGTGGGCCAGGCAAAGGCAGGGTTGCTGGCGAAGGCCCGGATGACGAGGAACGCCAACAACAGGGCCAGCGCGGTGCCGACCCAGATGCCGTAGCGGCGCTGCGGCACGACGGTCAGGCGCGAAACCGCCTCGGCGACGCCTGGCTCGATGCGTATCTCGGTTGGGTGGGCCACGCCCATCTCGGCTTCTCCTGGTCTTGATCCGCAAACGGCGCCCGATGCGAGACCGGGCGCCGACAATCGCTCCCACATGCGTGCGAAAAGCACGATGCGAACTTTCAAAGTCTCAAAGCGCGTCCGAAGGGACGCACAAGGCCTCAGTCGGCGCGCAGCGCCTCCATGGTGCCGACGAAATAGGGCTCCTTGATTGCGTAGGCGCCCATGCCGTATTTGTCGAGAACAGCCTTGTAGGTGCCATTCTTGAACAGTTCGGAGAGTGCGCCCACCATCATGTCGGCGGTCTCCTTGTCGTCCTTGGCGATCGCCATGCCGAGCGGCGCGACTTCATAGAGGGTCGGCAGCACCACAAGCTGGCCCTTGCTGGTGACCTCGAAATAGCTCGATGCGGTCGCATCGTCCATGCGGGCGTCGACGCGGTCGGACAGCACCGCCTGGACGATATCCGTCGACGAGTTGAAGACCGATTTTTCGATCGCCGCCTGGCCCTTGCCGGAGCACTCCGTGCTCAGCTTGTCGACCAGGAAATCCGATGCGCTGCCGGCCGAGACACCGATCCGCTTGCCGCAGAGCGGGGTGTCGCCGCTGAAACTCGCCTTCTTGTCCGGCGACGTCGAAACGGCCAGGCCGGCCTTCAGGAACATGACGAAATCGACCTGCTTGAGCCGTTCGGGCGTGGCCGAGAACGTCTCCCAGGCGACCTTGAAACGGCCGGCCGCCAACCCCGGTATCATTGAGGGGAAAGGCGTGCGCGCCACGTCCAGCTTGGCGCCGACCAGCTTGGCCACCTCACCGGCCAGTTCGATAATGATCCCGGTCTGCTTGCCCTCTGCGTCGAGATACTCGAACGGCGCATAGTCCAGCGTGTTGGCGACGGTCAGCATGCCGGTCCGCTGGACCTCGGCCGATTTCGTCACCTCGGCGGCGCCCGAAGGTCCGCCCCAGGCTACGGCAAGTGCAGCCAGCGCGAAGCCGGCCATCTGCAAATGTGCTCTCATTTTCGTTCCCCTTTTTTGATTACAACGGTTCTTGCAGTCTGCTCTCCAATCCGGGCCTCGCGTCCGCACCGACGCAGCCAAGCATTGATCCGTCTATGAACCGGCCGCTTCCGCAGCCTTTTTCTTGCGGTAGTGATAGTTCTTGTCGATGCGCTCCATCAGATAGTCGCCGTAAAGCACCGGCTCATATTTCGGCTGGCTACCGGCCGGCACGCAGACCGGCAGCGCTTCGATCGTTTCATCCATCGACGGGTCGAAGAAGAAGGGCTGGGAATAACGCTCACGCCCCGACCGGTTGATGACGCGATGCGGCGTCGAGACGAACTGGTCGTTCGACCAGCGCGCCAGGATGTCGCCGACATTCATCACGAAGGAGTCCGGGACCGGCGGCGCGGGAACCCAGTCGCCCGCCTTGTTCTTGACTTCCAGGCCGCCGACATTGTCCTGCGCCAGCAGTGTGATGAAGCCGTAATCGGTGTGCGGGGCAGAGCCGAAAAGCCCCTCTTCCTGGGGCTGCGTCGGATAGTGCAGCAACCGCAGGAAGGTCGTCGGCTGATCGAAATAGCGGTCGAGACTGTCGGTCGGAAGCCCAAGCGAAAGCGCGATGGCGCCGACCATCTTGCGGGCCAGCGTGCTCATCTCATCGACATAGCGTTCAATGATGGGCCGGAAGTCGGCGAGTGCTGCCTCGTCCGGCCACTGGTTGGGACCCTGCAGCGGCTTGTCGGCCAACGCCCTGGGGTCGTCGGCCTCGACCTCGTGCATGAAGAAGATCGATTCGCTCTGGTTCGGCTTGCTCACGGTCGCCACCGACGACGTCACGATGGTGGAGCCGGCAAAGGGCAGGTAGCCGCGGAAATTCCTGTCGATCTTCAGCGCCAGTTTCTGCTCGTCGGGCAGAGCGAAGAAGCGCTTGCTGGCTTCGCGAACCGCCTCGACGTCGGCACGCGGGATCGGGTGCCCGACGACATAGACGAAGCCAATCGTCTCGAGATGGCTGCGCAGTGTCGCCGCCGTCGCGGCGATCGCATCCTGGTCGCCGCCGTAAAGCGCCGACACGTCGAGGATCGGAATTTCGGAAAAGTCGCCGCGTGCGTCCATTCGAACACCTTGTCTTGAACATAAGATACAGTACTGTATTTCTACACATCCAAATCGCCTCAGCAATAGGCTTTCGAACGCAACGGGAAAAACGCGGCACAATGGCACCACGCAAGATAATCATCGACACCGATCCTGGTCAGGATGACGCGTTTGCAATCCTTTTCGCGCTCGGTTCGCCAGCCGAACTCGAGGTGGTCGGCATCACGACGGTCGGCGGCAACGTGCCGCTCGCCCTGACGTCGAAGAACGCGCTCAAGGTCGTGGAACTGGCCGGGCGGTCCGATTTGCCGGTCTTTGCCGGCTGCCCGGCGCCGATGGTGCGCAAGCTGATCACGGCCGAATATGTCCACGGCGAAACCGGCCTCGATGGCGCCGATCTGCCCGAACCTGTTACGCCGTTGCAGGGCGAACACGCGGTCAACTATTTGGTGCGCACGATCATGAATGCGCCGGAAGGCGAGTTGACCGTCTGCACGCTCGGCCCGATGACCAACCTGGCCATGGCCATGACCATGGAACCGAAAATCATCCCCCGGCTGCGCGAAGTCGTGCTGATGGGCGGCGGCTTTTTCCAGGGCGGCAATGCCACGCCTGCCGCGGAGTTCAACATCTTCGTCGATCCGCATGCCGCGCACAAAGTGTTCGACAGCGGCGCGCCGGTGACGATGGCCGGCATCGACTGCACCTACACCGCCCTGATGACGCCCGAATGGCTCGACGCCCTGCGTGCCACGGGCAGTCGCGCGGCGATCGAGGCCGCCAACATGGCCGACTTCTATCGCCAATACGGCACCCATAAATTCGCGACCGCGGCACGCCCTATCCACGATGCGTGCGTCACCGGTTACCTGCTGGCGCCCGAAATCTACGAGCAACGCCAGTGCGCCGTGACGGTCGATATCGTCTCGCCGGAGACCATAGGCATGACCGTCGTCGACTGGTGGCATGTCACCGGCCGCCGCAAGAACTGCAACGTCCTGCGCCGGATCGATCCGGCTCCGTTCTTCGCGCTGATGCTGGAGCGGATCAGTGCACTGCCCTGAAAATGCGTGTTCAGCGATAGACGGTGACACGGAGAATTGCGAAGCAGTCAGGGGTCGGTTCGATTGGCGAATCGGCCATGCGCATTGCGCGCGGCGACGAAGGTCTCGAATCCGATGAACGAGAAAGGCGCGCTGGCGAAAACGAAAAAAACGCCTCGACCGGCGGCGCGATCAAAAGCGGCGCGGCAGACGCTGAGCCGCGAGGCCTGGATCGCGGCGGCGCGCAAGGTGCTCGAAAAGCGTGGCATCGGCGAGGTAAAGATCGACCGCCTGGCGCAGCAATTGAAGGTCACGCGCGGCAGCTTCTATTTCCATTTTGCTAGCCTGGCGGACCTGCGCGGCGGCCTCTTGCAGGAATGGCGCAACAGCAACTGCGCGCCGTTCTGGGCAATGCGGGAGATTCACGACATAGACGGCCTGCAGTTCTTCACCGACATCGTGCATGTCTGGGTGGATGAAGCCCCTTTCAGCCCGCTGCTTGACCTGGCCGTGCGCGATTGGTCGCGGACGTCGAAAAAGCTCGCCCAGGAGGTCAAGGATATCGACGATCTGCGCATCGAGCTGCTCATCCGGTCGTTCCGCGCCATGGGCTATTCGCAGGACGAGAGCATCGTGCGGGCGCGCATCACCTATTTCCATCAGATCGGCCAGTACGCACTGTCCTTCAAGGAAGACCCGGCCGTGCGCCGCCGCTACCAGCCGCTGTTCGGAGAAGTGCTGCTCGGACCGCTTGTGCAGGAGCCGGGTACGGCGCCGAGGCCGTCGGAGATGCGGAGCGGGCGGCGTTAGCATCCGAAGACGGACCTTCTTCGATCCTCTAGGAAACAGTCGCACCGTCTGCGATGGCGCGAGTCGCGCTCCGGTGAGGACGCAGCAGAAAATAGAATGCGGCAATGTGCGTGATCATCAGCAGCGGCACATAAATGACGGGGATCGCATAGGCAGCGCCCAGTTCTTCCGCGTGTGCAGGAAGGCCGACCTGGATGGCATGGTAATAGTCGATGACGAGTTCGACTGTGCCTACGAGATTGAAGGCGACGACGAACGGCCAGAATAGCCGAGGTAGCCTCACCGTGAGCAGCGCCAGCATGGCCAGCAGCCCTGTTGCAAAGTCACCGTAGGCGGCGAACACGGCGAAGCCGGCTGGGAGATCGAGGCCCACGACGCCCGGCAGGATGAAGACGAGCCCGAAGAAGCGGAAGCTGTGCAGAGTGGCGATAGCACGTTGCGCCGCGACCCGGTCCATTGAGCTCAGCCACGGCAGACCGTATGCGCCGAAGCAGAGCAGCCACGCGACGTAGCCTAGAACGAGATGGGTTTGGAACAGCATTTCCGTGGACATTTGGCCTCCTGTCAGCAGCTGGTTCACGCGGCCCCTGCTTCAGTCGGTTACCTCTAAGCCCGCTTCCATAGTTCGACTACCCGGTGTAATCACAACAACCTATGAAGCAGAACTACACAGTCCGGCACGGTGCGCTGGAGGGCGTCGAGGTTTTCCTGACCGTCGCCAGGCGCCGCAACTTCCGCCGTGCGGCCGCCGATCTCGGCGTGACGCCGTCCGCCGTGAGCCAGGCGGTGCGCACGCTGGAGGCTCGCATAGGTGCTGCGCTGTTCGTGCGCACGACGCGAAGCGTCGGTTTGACCGAGGCTGGTCAGCGGTTCCTCGATCGTGCAGGCCCCGCCTTCGAGGAACTCGTCGCGGCAGGCGAGGCCGCGCGCGATGTCGGCCAGCGGCCGACCGGTCTGCTACGCCTGTCCGTACCCCGCGCCGTCGTGCCGTTGATCCTGGAGCCGATGATCGCGTCGTTCTGCCGAACCTATCCCGAGATCGAACTGGAGATCGCCGCGAGTGACGAGATGGTCGATCTCGCGGCCGGCGGGTTCGATGCCGGCATCCGCCTTGGCCAGTTCATCGCGCCCGACATGGTCGCTGTGCGGCTGACGCCGTCGTTCCCGTTCGTGGTCGTCGGCAGCCCGGACTATATCGAGCGCCACGGCAGCCTCGAGCATGTCGAGGACTTACGCCACCACGCCTGCTTGCGCTTGCGCCGCTCGAACGGCGCCATCGCACCCTGGTCCTTCGTCGACGGCAACGGGGCGATCGAAGCGATGGTCTCAGGCCCGCTGATCGCGCACGACTACCCGACGTTGCTCGGGGCCGCGATGCAGGGCATCGGGCTGGCACAGGTGCCGCGACCCGTCGCCGAAGCTCCGATAGAACAGGGAAAACTCAAATCGGTGCTGGACGACGTCGCCGCCACGACGCCGGGCGTCTTCCTCTATCATCCCGGCAAACGCCAGGTCCTGCCGAAGCTGCGCGCCTTCATCGATCACCTCAAATCCGCGGCCTGAGGTAACGAAGGTGCCGCACCTTGGCGCTTCGGTTGCACCGGAGCCTTCATGGTATAAATATCAGAAATACATAAGTAAAAAATACTACAAGATGGACCATTCCGGTCAAGAACGTCGTTCTTTCAGTGCTGAAGCTTACATTGCATATGAAAAGCGCCAAGACCAAAAGGACCGCATCAGCAGCCGGCAGCCCCAGGGTCACTCCTCTCCCCGTCAGCAGGCTGGCGGCTGCGACTCCCGGTATGGTCAGGCCGATCGTGGCGCAAGCCGAACCCATCGCGACATTCAAGCCGCGCTGCAGCTCGTTGTTGAGTGAAGCGCGCACCGCCGAAATGGCCTCCGGCATCAACACCAGCCCCGCGATCATTGCCCCCACAATGCTGTCAGCCTGGGTTACCTGGTAGGCAACGAGCGTATCTTCGACGCTTGCCGCGACCTGCTCGGCGAGCATGACAATTCCGATCAGCCCGGCCATCAGCAGCAGAGCGCTGGCAGAGATGTTCTCGTGAGGGGCAGCGCGCACCGAAACGTCGTGTGGTTGTCCCTGGATAAAGTCTTCCCGGTGCCGGACGGTCTGCGCGAACACGAAGCTTGCATAGAGCAACACTGAAAGGACGCTGACGAAACCAAGTTGGGCTGCCGAAAACGTGCCGGGACCCGTGGTCTGGGTGTAGGTCGGCAGAATAAGCGTCATGACGGTCAGCGCGATCAGAACCGCCAGATAGGCACTGGTCCCTTGCCGCACGATGGCCTGCTTGCGATGACGCCAGCCGCCAAGCGCGAGACACATGCCGACAACGCCGGTGGATGCGATCATCACCGTCGAGAAGACGGACTCCCGTGCCAGCGTCGGGTTGTTCTCTCCATGCAGCATCATGGAAACAATGATCGACACTTCGATCGCCGTGACGGCAAACGTCAGCACCAGCGTGCCGTACGGCTCCCCTACCCGCCGAGCTACCGCCTCGGCGTGGTCGAGCACCACGAAAATGGTGACGAACATGATCGCACTCGAAAGCGCTCCGACAAGGACCCTGGTGCTCGGCGAACCTACGTCTACCGACAGCCCGCTGGCTCTGACGGCGACAGCCATCACCAAGGCGGCCAGCGGCATCGCATAAGAAGTCACTGATCGTCCGAAACCGCTCATGCAAGCCCCTGCGCGCTTCTGCGAACCGTGGCTGCATTCGCGCACCGACAGATCGAAGCGTTCATCCGTTCACGCCGTCTTCTGCGTCACCAATCCCAGTTCCTCGACCATCGCATTGCGCATCAGGAACTTCTGCGGCTTGCCGGTCACCGTCATCGGCAATTCGCTGCGGAAGCGGATGTGGCGGGGGATCTTGTAGTGGGCTATCTGGCCGGCGCAGAAATTCCTGATCTCCTGCTCGGTGGCGATCTGGCCGGGCTTGAGCACGATCCAGGCGCAGAGCTCCTCGCCATATTTGGCGTCGGGAATGCCGAACACCTGCACTTCCCTGACCTTGGGATGGCGATAGAGAAATTCCTCCACCTCTCTGGGATAGACGTTCTCGCCGCCGCGGATGACCATGTCCTTGACCCGGCCGACGATGTTGCAATAGCCCTCTGCGTCTATTGTTGCGAGGTCGCCGGTGTGCATCCAGCCGTCGGTGTCGATCGCCTCGCGGGTCTTGTCGTCGTCGTCCCAATAGCCCTTCATCACCGAATAGCCGCGCGTGCAAAGCTCGCCCGGCGCGCCGACGGCGACGGTGGCGCCATCGGCATCGACCGCCTTGACCTCGACATGAGGGTGGATGCGCCCGACGGTCGAGACGCGCTTTTCCAGCGGGTCGTCGACGCCGCTCTGGAACGAGACCGGGCTTGTTTCGGTCATGCCATAGGCGATGGTCACCTCTTCCATGTGCATCAGCGACACCACCTTCTTCATCACCTCGATCGGACAGGGCGAACCAGCCATGATGCCGGTGCGCAGGCTGGAGAGATCGAAGGAGGAAAACTCGGGGTGATCGAGGAGTGCGACGAACATGGTCGGCACGCCATAGAGCCCGGTGCAGCGTTCCTGCGCCACCGCCTTCAGCGTGGCGCCGGGATCGAACCCCTCGCCTGGGAATACCATGGTGGCGCCTTTCGACACGCAGCCCATCGTGCCCATCGACATGCCGAAGCAATGATAGAGCGGCACCGGGATGCAGAGCCGGTCGTCGACGGTCAGCTTGATCGCCGAGGTGACGAAATTGCCGTTGTTGACGATGTTGTTGTGGGTCAGCGTCGCGCCCTTGGGCGCCCCTGTCGTGCCGGACGTGAACTGGATGTTGATGGCGTCGCCGGGCTTCAGCCCCTCCGAGATGCGGTCGAGGCTGTCGTGCTCGTCGCGGCCGGCCATGGCCAGCACGTCGCCGAAATTGAACATGCCGGGTGAGTTCTCATCGCCCATGCGGATGACGATCTTCAGCGCCGGCAGCTTTTGCGCCTTGAGCTTGCCCGGCGTGGCCTTCGCGATCTCAGGCGCCAGCGTCTCGATCATGCCGAGATAATCCGAGGTCTTGAATTTGGCCGCCGTGACCAGCGCCTTGCAGCCTACCTTGTTCAAGGCATAGTCGAGCTCGGTCAGTCGATAGGCGGGGTTGATGTTGACCAGGATCAGGCCGATGCGGGCAGTGGCGAATTGCGTCACCAGCCATTCCCAGCGGTTGGGCGACCAGATGCCGAGGCGATCGCCCTTTTCGAGGCCCAGCGCCAGGAAGCCGGCGGCCAGCGCATCGACCGTGTCCGACAGTTCGCTCCAGGTGAAGCGCTTGTCCTGGTCGACGAAGACGGCGGCGTCTTGCGTGGCATATTTGCTGGCCGTGTCGGAAAACAGCGCGGGGATTGTCTTGTTGAGCAGCGGCACCGTGCGCTCGCCTGAGACATGCGCCTTGCCGTCGACGGGTGCGACGAAGGTGCCGCCATTGTGCGCTCCGCGTCCGCGCAAATTGGTGGCGTTCTTCAGCTCGTCGAGATTGACTGGCATCGCTCTCTCCTCCCGGGACTGGCCGAGCCTATCAGCCTGCCGGGATGGAGGAAATCCCGTCCATGGTACTGGGGTCTATCCGACCTGGGATGCCATCCTGGCGGCAATGTCGCGCAAGACTGCTTCATCGGCCACCGCTCGCGCCTTGCGCGACGCCACGAGACAGGCCTGCGAGCGCAGGACGAGGCCATCGCCCAGCACCTTGAGATGATTGGCGCGCAACGTCGAGCCTGACGTGGTGATGTCGACGATGACATCGGCCAGTCCCGCCGCCGGCGCCCCCTCGGTGGCACCTAAGCTCTCGACGATGCGGTAGACCTGGATGCCGTGTTTCTGCGAAAAGAATTGCTGGGTCAATCGCCAGTACTTGGTGGCAATGCGCAGCCGCCTGCCGTGACGCTGGCGAAAATCGGCGGCGACGTCGTCGAGATCGGCCATGGTGTCGACGTCGAGCCATATGTCGGGCACGGCCACCACGACATCGGCATTGCCGAAGCCAAGACGGGCGACGATTTCGGCGCGGGTCTCCCAGTCGGCGAGGTTCTCGCGCACCAGATCCTCGCCGGTGATGCCGAGATCGACCGTGCCCTGGCCGATCTCTCCCGCAATCTCGGAAGCCGACAGGAACGCCACTTCGACATTGTCCAGGCCCTCGACGCGGGCGTGGTACTTGCGCTCGTCGCCGGGCAGACTGACGGCGAGCCCTGCCTTGGCCAGCACGTCCAGCGCCTGTTCCTTGAGCCGGCCTTTCGACGGAACCGCCAGCGTGATCATGGCGCGCCGTCTCCCGCAACGCCTCGATGCGGTCGAGCCAGACGGAAAAGCCGACGCCGGGGATCGGCGTCTTCGCACCGAGCAGGGTCAGCAGCCGGTCATAGCGGCCGCCACCGGCCAACGGCCGGTCGCCATTGTCAGCCGCGATTTCGAAAACCAGCCCGGTGTAGTAATCGAGCGGGCGGCCGAAGGCGGCGTCGTAACGGATTTTTCCAGCCGGCAGGCCATGCGTCTCGATCGCCTTGGCGCGGGCAGCGAACTTCTCCAGCGCCGTCTCAAGCGAAAGCCCGGCATCGCTGGCGAAGGTCGCCAGCGCCTCGGACGCGCTATCGAGTGGCACGTCGATCGCCAGAAAGCCCTTCAGCGCCGCGAAGGCCTCGTTCGACAGCCGCACGCTGCGCAATTCGGCTTTCTCGATCAGCCGCCGGGCAATGTCGGACGGTGCGCGTCCGGCGGAGGCCGACAAGCCTGCCTCTTCCATGCCACTGGTGATGTGCGCAGAAAGACCGTCCAGGTCACCGTCGAGGACAAGGGCAGCGACCGGCCCGGAGAGCTGGCTGTTGCGCGGCGGATTGGCGAGGTCGGCGAGTGCCGCCTCAAGCATCGGCGCCGAGCCGAAGGCGCGGGCAAGGCGCATGCGCCAGCCGCGCGGCAGCCCAAGGGCGGCCAGCACCGCCTCGAAAATGGTCTGGTCGCCGAGCGTGACCGCCAGCGCCTGGCCAGGCAGCACCAGCGACAGCAGCGCGTGCGCGTCGGCCAGCGAACGGGCATCGGCCTCGGCGGTGTCACGGTCGCCGAGATCCTCGATGCCGGCCTGGAAGAACTCGTTGCCGCCTTCGCGGCGCTGGCGAAACACCTCGCCGAGATAGGAATAACGGCGCGGCGTGCCGGCCTGCGAACTTATGTGATCAAGGCAGACCGGGATGGTGAACTCCGGCCGCAGGCACAATGTCTGGCCGGTCTCGCTTTCGGTGAGGAATATCCGGCGGCGCAAATCCTCGCCGGCCATATCGAGGAACGGGTCGGCCGGCTGCAGCACGGCAACCTCGACCGCATGCGTGTTGCGGCTGGCGAAGAGGTTTGTGATGTCGGCTGATATGGCGGGGTAGCGGGATGTCACTGGTCGCGCTCTTATTTCGCGCGATCAGCAGCCTGCGCCGCCAGGATCTTCTTGACCTCGGCGACCAGTTCGCCCTCCGCCACGGTCACCTGCGCCGGGCGCGCGGCGCGCCATTCGGCGTTGTCGGTGATTTCGGCGGACATGCGCGCACCTTCGATCAGATCCTTGATCTGCAGCTCGCCCGTGGCGCGCTCATCACCGCCCTGGATGATTGCGACCGGGCAGCCTCGCCGGTCGGCATATTTGAGCTGCGCCTTCATGCCGGCGCCGCCGAGATACATTTCGGAACGGATGCCGGCGGCACGCAGCTCCGCCACCATCTTCTGATAGCGACCGAGGCTGTCGGTGTCCTTATCCATCACCAGCACGACGACCGGCGCGATCACATCCGAGGCGTCGAGCTTGCCGAGGTTCTTCAGCGCGGTCATCAGTCTGCTAACGCCGATGGAAAAACCTGTCGCCGGCACCGGCTCGCCGCGGAAGCGCGAGACGAGGCCATCATAGCGCCCGCCGCCACCGACCGAGCCGAAGCGCACGATCTGGCCGTCCTCGTTGGGGATTTCGGCCAGCAGTTCGGCCTCGAAGACCGGACCGGTGTAGTATTCAAGGCCACGCACGACCGAGCGGTCCATGACAATACGGTCCTCGCCATATCCTGCCGCCCTGACCAGGGCTTCAATCGTCGCGAGTTCTCCAACGCCTTCCTGATAGGTCGAGTTCGAACTGACCATGGAATCCTGGCCGGCCTGTATATTCTTCGCTGTCGCGAGAAGAACCGCCTCGGCTTGCCCGCTGTTCAACCCGGCGCCCTTGGCGAAGTCGCCTTCGCCTTCCTTGCCGCCATCCCAGCGCCCCGGCCCAAGCAGAAGCTTCACGCCTTCCGGCCCGAGCTTGTCCAGCTTGTCGATCGCCCGCAGCACCGTCAGCCGGCGGCCGGCATTCTCCTCGCCGCCAAGGCCGATCGCCTCCAGCACGCCGTCCAGCACCTTGCGGTTGTTGACGCGGATGACGTAGTCGCCGCGCTTGACGCCAAGCGCTTCCATGACGTCGGCCATCATCATGGCCATCTCGGCGTCGGCGGCCACGCCCGGCGTGCCGATCGTGTCGGCGTCGAACTGCATGAACTGGCGGAAGCGGCCGGGACCGGGCTTCTCGTTGCGGAACACCCAGCCGGAACGATAGCTGCGATAGGGTTTGGGCAGCCGCTCGTAATTCTCGGCGACAAAACGCGCCGTCGGCGCGGTCAGGTCATAGCGCAGCGACAGCCACTGGTCGTCATCGTCCTGGAACGAGAACACACCTTCGTTCGGCCGATCCTGGTCGGGCAGGAATTTTCCGAGCGCATCCGTGTATTCGATCAGCGGCTGGTCGGCCGGTTCGAAACCATAAAGCTCATAGACCGAGCGGATCGTTGCCATCATCTTCTCGACGGCGCGGATGTCCTCGGCGCTGCGGTCGGCAAAACCGCGCGGCAGTCGCGCTTTCGTCTTTTCCGATTTGTCGGCCATGAGCTGGGGTCTTTTTGTTGGGTAAATGCGGACTTGTTTCGAGTGCGCGTGTCCTAGCCGAAGCGGCTTTGTGCGGCAAGGCCGCCGAGGGGCAGCCATCTCCGCTCTCTCAGCAAGATGGACGCGGGCGCTTGCCTTCGTTTCCGTTGCCTCCGAAACAAAACCGCACCAAAAATGAAACAATCCCGCCATGAGCGCGGCATCGTGCCGACACAATCGCAAGACATAAACGCGTCGAAATGAGGGGTTCGCGGCCATGACCAGCACAGCAAGATTCCATGCCATCGACAGCGATGCGGGCGAATTGCCCGCGTGCTTGCGCCCGGCCGACATCCACGCTCCGAAAATGGTCAGCCAGGCTGCCGGCCCGTTCGAAGTACCTGCCGACACCGGCAAGGGACCTTCCATGCGCGACGCGTTGATGACCGGCCTGCTGGTGATCTATCCGACCGTGGCCACGGTGGTGGCGATCGTCGCCGGTCTGATGCTGGCCAGCGCCAACGGCACCTGAAATTACTCGGCTTACCGAAAGCAGGAGGGGTTACTTCGGCCTTTTGAACGCCTTCCGCTCCTTCTCGACCTCTTTGCGGCAGACGCAGCCCTCGAGATGGTCGTTGACCAGACCCATCGCCTGCATGAAGGCGTAGACCGTGGTAGGCCCCACGAAGCTCCAGCCGCGCTTCTTCAACTCCTTCGAAATCCGCACCGAGACCGCCGTGGTCGGGTTGGCGCGCAGATGGGCGAGATCGACGATCACCGGCCGCTCGTCCTTGCCGGGTTCGAACTTCCAGAACCAGGCTGCCAGCGAGCCGAATTCATCGGCCATTTCGCGGGCGCGCTTGGCGTTGTTGATGGTCGAGACGATCTTGCCGCGATGGCGGATGATGCCGGCATTGCCGAGCAGGCGCTCGACATCCTTGTCGGTGAAGGCGGCGACCTTGTCGAATTCGAAATTGGCGAAGGCCTCGCGAAAATTCTCCCGCTTGCGCAGGATGGTCAGCCATGACAGGCCCGACTGAAAACCTTCGAGGCAGATCTTTTCAAACAGCCTGCGGTCGTCCGCCACAGGCCGGCCCCATTCATGATCGTGGTAGTGCAGATAGTCGGGCAGATTGCCGTGCCAGAAGCAGCGCGCGATACCGTCTGGACCGGCGAGCAGGCCGGTGTTTTCCTTGTCCATAAGCCAAAATCCGTTCGTTAACGCGCTTTTGCGCTGCATTTACTGCGGCTTTACCAGATTCCTGAACCCGGCGGTAACCACACCAAAAGGTTTATCGACACTTGCGCATTTTACGCATTCCGATTCATGTTTCGGTTGCTGCTTCCACGCCAATGATCGCCGAACCGGGCGGACGTTTCCACCCGTTTGTATCAGACGATCAAGGTGCGTTCCGATGAAGACAGTGTTGTTTCCCGTGCTCGGCGCGGTGGCTGTGTTTGCCGCCGGCGTCACGCCCTCCACCGCCGGCGACCGCTATGCCGACAGGCCGCCGGTGATGGTGAGTCCCGACCTTTCCGCACCCTGGGTGCTGCAGCTTGGCCAGGCGCCCGGCATCGTGCGCCAGAACCGCCAGGTCGTCCAGCAACAGCGGCGCCTGCGCCTGACCCAGCCCGACCGGGTGCAGACGGCGGCGGTGCAGCCACAGGCCAAGCGCATCGCGATGCGCCCACAGATCAAGCCGATCTACCTGCCGCAGGAAGTCGCCTATGACGGCCCGCAGAAGCCGGGCACGATCGTCATCGACACCACGCAGAATTTCCTCTTCCTGGTCGAGAAGAACGGCAAGGCGCGCCGCTATGGCGTCGGTACCGGCAAACCCGGCTTCGAGTGGTCGGGCACGCACAAGATCACCAACAAGCGCGAGTGGCCGGACTGGCGTCCGCCGGCGGAGATGATCAAGCGCGAAGCCGCCAAGGGCCGCTATCTGCCGACCTATCTGGCCGGCGGCATGGAGAACCCACTTGGCGCACGCGCGCTCTACCTCGGCACGACCGAGTACCGCATCCACGGCACCAACCAGCCGTGGACGATCGGCGGCGCGGTGTCCTCGGGCTGCATCCGCATGCGCAACGAGGACGTGGTCGACCTCTATGAACGCGTCAATGTCGGAACCACGGTCGAGGTGATATGATAGTGTTGGCGAATCACCTGGCCGGCAAAGCAGTCCGCTTTTCGAGATCAGTTCAGAGATAACGGGGGACGGGTCGTATGGGGATGCGGCCAGTCAGGAAGGGCAGCACGGGAAACCGCGCTGCCCTTTCCGTTTTTGAGCAAAAAGCGAGCTGACAGCAAGGCAAGACTTCGCCCGAACGTCGCGCCAAGGGCATAGCGGTTCGCTTTCATGCTGCCCTTCGCCAGATTCTTTTGCTATCTCGGCGGCACGTTCCAGCCAGAGAGTTCATTCATGCCCCTGTCCGATGACAGCCGCTATCTCAAGGGCGGCCCGGTCGCCCAGCGCATCATCGCCGCTGTGCGCGAAGATGCCGCGATTGCCAAAGCCGAGGGTTTTCCGCCCAAGCTGATCTCGATCACCGTCGGCGACACCGACGCGGTGGATGTCTATGTGCGCAACCAGCGCGCCAAGGCGCAGCTGGCCGGCATCGATTTCGAGGAACGGCGCTTTCCCGCCACCATCACCTCAGGCGAACTGGAAGCGGCGATCCACGGCCTGAACGCCGATCCGCGCGTCACCGGCATCATTATCCAGCGGCCGGTTCCTGCCCATATCCCGATCAGGACGCTGCAGGCGGCGGTGCACTCGCTGAAAGATGTCGAGGGCATGCACCCGGCTTCGATCGGCAACATCGTCTACAACCAGCTCGACCTCGCCCCCTGCACGGCGGCCGCCTCGGTCGAGCTGCTGAAGGAGACCGGCCTCGACCTCAAGGGGTTGGAAGTCGTCATCGTCGGCCATTCGGAAATCGTCGGAAAGCCGATCGCCTTCCTGTTGATGAGCGAAGGCGCGACAGTGACGGTCTGCCACCACATGACGCGATCGGTTGCCGCCCATGCAAGGCGCGCCGACGCGCTGTTCGTCGCCGTCGGCAAGCCGCGGCTGATCAAGGCCGACATGGTCAAGCCGGGTGCGGCCGTCATCGACATCGGCATCAATTCCGAGATTGGGCCTGACGGGTCAAGCCGTATCGTCGGCGACGTTGACACCGAAAGCGTGCGCGAGGTTGCATCCTGGATCACCCCGGTGCCGGGCGGCGTCGGCCCGATCACGGTGGCCATCCTGCTGCGCAACACGATGGTCGCGCTCAGCCGCCAGCGCGCGCTTTATGAGGCGACCTACGGCACTGCGGACAGGCTCGCGGCGGAGTAAACGCCGAACGCACTATTCGGCGGCGACTAGGCTCTCTTCTGCAACGCCTTCCGGCTTCGGCCCGCCATAGGCCCAGTCGAGCAGCTTGATCGTGTGAACCACCGGCAGCTTAGCCGCCGAGGCGATCTGCGTGATGCAGCCGATGTTGCCGGTGGCAACGATCGACGCACCCGTCGCCTCGATGTTTTTCACCTTGCGGTCGCGCAGTTTGGCTGAAATCTCGGACTGCAGGATGTTGTAGGTGCCGGCCGAGCCGCAGCACAGATGGCCTTCGCGCGGCTCGCGCACGATGAAGCCGGCCTTGGCTAGCAACTCTTTCGGCTGGCGCGTGATCTTCTGGCCATGCTGCATCGAACAGGCCGAGTGATAGGCAACGATGGTGCCGGGCTTGCGCACCGGGTCGGGCAAGTCGAGGCCGGCCAGATATTCGGTGATGTCCTTGGCCAGTGCCGACACGCGCGCGGCCTTGTCGGCATAGGCCGGGTCCAGTCGCAGCATGAAACCGTAGTCCTTGATGGTGGTACCGCATCCGGATGCGGTGATGACGATGGCATCGAGCCCACCCTGCTCGATGGCGCGCGTCCAGGCATCGACATTTTGTCTGGCCGAGGCAAGGGCAGCTTGCTCCCGCCCCATATGATGCACCAGGGCGCCGCAACAGCCCTCGCCCGGCGGCACCACCACCTCAACGCCGAGCCGCGTCAGCAGCGAAATCGTCGTGTCGTTGATGGCGGGATCGAGCACCGATTGCGCGCAGCCGGTGAGAATGGCGACGCGACCTTTTTTCGCCCCCTGCCCGGCATGGATGCCAGGGGAAGCCATCGGTGAGGCCGTGGGGATCGCGGCCGGGGCGAGCCTGAGCATTGCGCCGAGCGGTTGCAGCGCCGGGACTTTGTCGAACAGGCCAATGAACGGCTTGCCCAGCTTCGCCAATCTGAGTGCTGCGCGAAAACGCGCGGGATAGGGCAGCATCAAGGCCAGCATGGCGCGGGTCAGGCGGTCGAGCAGCGGCCGCCTGTAGGTCTCCTGGATATGGGCACGCGCATGGTCGACCAGATGCATGTAGTTGACGCCCGACGGGCATGTCGTCATGCAGGCGAGGCACGACAGGCAGCGGTCGATATGGGTGACGATCTCCTTGTCGGCCGGACGGCCGTTCTCCAGCATGTCCTTGATCAGGTAGATGCGCCCACGCGGTGAATCGAGCTCATTGCCCAGTGTCACATAGGTCGGGCACGTCGCGGTGCAGAAGCCGCAATGCACGCATTTGCGCAGGATCTTTTCCGATTCCGCGACATGCGGATCGGCAAGTTGAGCAAGGGAAAAACTGGTCTGCATCGCGTTGGATCCTAGGCCATTCGGCCGGGATTGAGGATGTTCTTGGGGTCGAATTCCTGTTTCAGGCGCGCCGCTAATGCGGCAAGTGCGGGCGGCTGCGGCTCGAACACCGGCAAGGCGGCGCGATGGGAGGGTGCCGCGCGCACCAGCGTCGCATGGCCGCCGCCATGTTTTCTCAAAAGCCCGCGCAGCAGAGCGGCTTCCGGGTCGCCCTCTTCCATGCGCAGCCACACCAGCCCGCCCTGCCAGTCATAGAAGGCGCTGACGGCGGCCTGCATGCGCAGTGTCAGAACCATCTGGTGGCTCTGTCCCGGCGTCATCGACACGCGCCAGACCGGTTTCTCGCTGTTGTCGGCGAAGGGTCTGATATCGCGCACGTCGCGCCAGATCAGCCGTGAAGCTTCGCCGGCAATCTCCTCCAGCGGCCCGGCCTTGCCGAGCAGCGTTTTCAGCGCGGCGATGCGGTAGGCGACCGACGGGCCGAAACCCTCGACACGCAGCAGCGTTGCGGCCTCGCTGCCGAGACTGCCGCCGGCGACGCGCGCGGCGATCCGTTCCGGCAGATGGGCGGCACTCGACACTTCTGCGCTGGAGCCTAGCGCCATGGCCATGGCGGCGGCAGCCGCATCGTCGAGCAGGCCACGAATGGCGAGCGTCACTTCGGTTTCGGCGGCGGGCAAGACCTTGAAAGTGACGTCGGTGAATACGGCCAGCGTGCCCCAGCTGTTGGCCATCAGCTTGGACATGTCATAACCGGTGACATTCTTGACCACGCGGCCACCCGACTTGAAGGCCTCGCCACGGCCGGACACCACATTGATACCCAGAATATGATCGCGCGCAGCACCCGCCTTCAGCCGGCGAGGACCGGAGAGGTTCGCGGCGAGCACACCGCCCAGCGTGCCTTTTCCAGGCTCGCCGCCGAGCAGCGGGCCGTAATCCATGGGTTCGAAGGCGAGCTGCTGGCCGTTTTCCGCCAGCAGCTTCTCGATGTCGGCCAGCGATGTGCCGGCCTTGGCCGACAGCACCAGTTCAGCCGGCTCATAGAGCGTGACGCCGGTGAGCCTCGACAGGTCGAGCGTGTGCTCGGTTTGCAGCGGACGGCCGATGCCGCGTTTCGAACCATGGCCGAGGATTTCCAGCGGCGAGCCTTCCGCCGCGGCCCAGGCGACGGTGGACAGGACTTCGTCTGACGTGGTTGGGGTGAAGGTGGTCATGGCTATCGCTGATTCCTCGCCCCGCGAAGCGGGGAAGGCCATATCGGCCGCGTTCCTTCACACCCCCCTCTGTCCTGCCGGACATCTCCCCCGCAAGGGGGGAGATTGGCAGCTCGCACGACCGCGTCTTTCAAACCTTGGTGATTGGCGAAAGCCAATACGACATCCAATCTCCCCCCTTGCGGGGGAGATGTCCGGCAGGACAGAGGGGGGTGTTCAAGCACCGACATGCCCGGTCAAAACCTCGGAATGTCCGGAAACGGCAGTTTGCCGCCCGAAATGTGCATGCGCCCAAGCTCGGCGCAGCGGCGCAGTTGCGGGAAGACTTTTCCCGGGTTGAGCAGATGGTTGGGATCGAAGGCGCATTTGACGCGCATCTGCTGGTCGAGGTCGACCTGGCTGAACATTTCCGGCATCAGGTCGCGTTTTTCCACGCCCACCCCGTGTTCGCCGGTGAGCACGCCGCCGACCTTGACGCAGAGACGCAATATGTCGGCGCCGAAGCTTTCGGCCTTGTCGAGCTCACCCGGCACGTTGGCATCGTAGAGGATCAGCGGATGCAGGTTGCCGTCGCCGGCGTGGAAGACATTGGCGACGCCGAGACCGTATTTCTCCGACAGCTCGCGCATGCCGGCGAGCACACGCGGCAGCTCCTTGCGCGGGATAGTGCCGTCCATGCAGTAATAGTCGGGCGAGATGCGGCCGACGGCAGGGAATGCCGCCTTGCGGCCGGCCCAAAAGCTCAACCGCTCCTGTTCGGACTGCGATATGCGGCAGGTGGTCGAGCCGTTCTTGTAGGCGATCGCCTCGACAAGACCGATCAGATGATCGACCTCGACGCCCGGCCCATCGAGTTCGACGATCAGCAGTGCCTCGACATCGAGGGGATAGCCGGCATGAACGAAATCCTCGGCCGCGTGGATTGCCGGCCGGTCCATCATTTCCATGCCGCCCGGAATGATGCCGGCGCCAATGATGTCGGCGACGCACTGGCCGCCCTGCTCGCTGGTCGGGAAGCCGATCAGCAAGGCGCGCGCCGTCTCCGGCTTCTTCAGGATGCGCACGGTGACCTCGGTGACAATGCCGAGCAGCCCTTCCGAACCGGTCATGACGCCGAGCAGGTCATAGCCTTCCGCATCGAGGTGACTGCCGCCGAGCCGCACCACCTCACCGTTCATCAGCACCATCTCGATGCCGAGCACATTGTTGGCGGTGAGGCCGTATTTCAGGCAGTGCACCCCGCCGGAATTCTCCGCGACATTGCCGCCGATCGAGCAGGCGATCTGGGAGGATGGATCGGGCGCGTAGTAGAAGCCCTCCTGCTCGACGGCGGTGGTGATGCCGAGATTGGTGACGCCCGGCTGGGCGACGACGACGCGGTTGGGGAAATCGATCGCAAGTATGCGGTTGAAGCGGCTCATGACCAGCAGCACCGCGTCCTCGAGCGGCAGCGCGCCGCCCGACAGTGAGGTGCCGGAGCCACGCGGCACGACGCGGATGTTGCGGTCGTTGCAGTATTTCAGCACGCGCGAAACCTGCGCCACCGTTTGCGGCAAAACGACAACCAGCGGCAGCTGCCGATAGGCGGTCAGGCCATCGCTCTCGAACGCACGCATGGAATTTGCGGCGTCGACGACGCCCTCGCCCGGCACGATGATGCGCATGTCGGCGACGATCTCGTCGCGCCGGCGCATCGTGGCGTCGTCTGGTTTCGGCATGGCCAGGCCGGACATCAGCAGCCTCTTCTCGCTTGACTGGTCAAAATCTTTTACCAGTGAAGCGCGTTGGTTGCAAATCCTGCCTTGGCGGGGAATCCAGCCTCAGGGTCGAGACGGGCTTCCGCAGCGGCAATCTGCCGCTGCCTCCTGTTCCGCTATTCGCCCGCCAGCTTGCCGGGTTCGGAATGCATCCGGCGCACCCGGCGCACGCCCCACCAGACCAGTAGGATGGCAAGTGGCACGGAAGCGGCCGTAACGACCTCCGGAGCGAAGGCATGGCCGAAGATCGAGGCGCCCTTGGCGACATAGCCAATCAGGCCGACCACATAATAGGAGACGGCGGCGACCGAGAGGCCTTCGACGGTCTGCTGCAGGCGCAGTTGCAGGCGGGCCCGGTTGTTCATCGAAGCGAGCAGGTCGCGGTTCTGCTTCTCGACCTCGACATCGACCCAGGTGCGCAGCAGCGTCGTGGCGCGGGTCAGTTTTCGCGATAGATTGGCTTGCCGCTCCTCGACCGAGCGGCAAGTGCGCATGGCTGGCGCTACGCGCCGCTGCAGAAACCCGCCCCACGTGTCGTAGCCGGGCACGGCTTCTTCCTCCAGCGCTTCCAGCCGCTCGACGACGATGCCGTCATAGGCGCGGCTGGCGCCAAAGCGGTAGAGGCTCGACGCCGCGTCCGCCTCCAGTTCCGCGGCAAGTTCGGTCAGGTCGGCCAGCAAGGTCTGGCTGTCGCGGGTCTCAGCAACCTTCATCTCCAGCGTGGTCTGCGCCAGCCGGTCCTCGATGCGGCGGGCGCGGCCGGACAGGTTCAGCGCCAGCGGCAGGCCGAGCATGGCCAGCGTGCGATAGGTTTCGATGTCGATCAGCCGCTGCGACAACGCGCCGGTGCGCGCCGGGGTCAGGCCACGATCGAGCACCAGCATGCGGGTCATGCCGTCGCCATCCTGGCGGAAGTCGGTGATGATGGCGGCGTTGCCGCGTTCGACCAGCGAATAGCACAGGCTGGTCGGATCGAAGCCGGCGATCAGCCGCTCGCTCGCTTGCGTCCATTTGCGGATTTCGAGCCTGATGCCGGAAATCACGGTGCCTGGAGGTGAGAAACCGTTGCCGAAAGGCGAATCTTCCTGCGTCCTACCGCTCTCGGAGAGCGGCCCTTCCCACAGATAGGTCGAGAATTCGGTATGTCGCTCCCAGCGCAGCGAGCCCTTGCCCCATTTCATGGCGTGGTGGCGGGCCTGGCGGTCGGGAGCGGCGATACCGAGGCGTCGTGACAGTTCGGAAAGCACGGCCATGTCGACGCCGGAGCCGCCCTCCGTCATGAAGGCGAGTTGCACCAGGACACGCGGCTTTTCGATCAGCGGATGCGGCCGGGCATGGACCTCGCCGAGCGCACCGGGCCGGCCCTCATGCGCGGGAAACCCCATGACGCTGCCCTTGGCGCGCGGCTGGAATTCGAGATTGGACGGGTCGTCTGACACGGCTTGTCCCCCGGGTTTCTCTGAACCCTCTTGCACTCGCGTCCCTCTAGAGCCAATAGCCTGATGACGCAAACAGCAAAGTTTAGCCGAAGATGATATGGCGTCGGGCGGCAAATTCGACACGCTTCGGCCAATTGGATAAATAATTTGACCAGTTGGCGACGCAGGCTTTATCCTGCGCGACATCGGTTCACCTTCCAGGCATTGAGTTGAGCGACATTTTTTCCAGGATCGAGCATTCGCGGACCGCCGACGAGGTGGTGCAGCAGATCGAGAGCCTCATCCTCGAAGGCGTGCTGCGCACCGGCGACCGGTTGCCGGGCGAGCGCGAGCTTGCACGCCAGTTCGACGTGTCGCGGCCGATCCTGCGCGACGCACTGAAGGCGCTGGAAGGGCGCGGCCTTCTGACGACAAGACCCGGCGGCGGCACGCATGTCGCCGATGTCATCGGCCAGCTGTTCACCAAGCCGGTGACGGACCTGATCTCGATGCACCGCAAGGCTGTGACCGACTATCTGGAATACCGCCGCGAGATCGAAGGGGTGGCGGCCGAATACGCGGCGCGGCGCGCCACGCCGGACGACATGGCGCTGCTCGACAAGATCATGGCACGCATGGACGACGCGCACCGGACCGGCGACTTCGACGACGAGGCTGAAATCGACGTCGAGTTCCACCACGCGATCTGCGAATGCGCCCACAACATCATCCTTTTGCACACGCTGCGCTCCTGCTATCGGCTGTTGTCGGAAGGCGTGTTCCAGAACCGGCTGCTGGTGTTCACCGTGCCCGGCGCGCGCGAGGCGCTGCTTGCGCAGCACCGGGCGATCCATGCGGCAGTGAAGGCCGGCGACCCGGCCGCTGCCCGGCAAGCGGCGATGGACCACATCACCTACGTCGAACGGTCGATGGCGGAGGCCGAGCGCAGCGGCGACTGGCAGCGCGTCTCGCGGCTGCGGCTGAAACAGCGCGTCGACGCCACCGATACCGAACCTGCACGCAAACGCTCCTAGCCATCGAAACGGGAAGCCCATGAGCCAAATCCTGACCATCGCCGACCTCAAGGACCTCGCGCGCCGGCGCGTGCCGAAGATGTTCTTCGACTATGCCGATTCCGGCTCGTGGACCGAAGGCACGTATCGGGCCAACGAAGAGGACTTCCAGAAGATCAAGTTCCGCCAGCGCGTCCTCGTCGACATGGATAACCGTTCGCTGGCTTCGACGATGATCGGCGAGAAGGTTTCGATGCCGGTTGCTTTGGCGCCAACCGGCATGACCGGCATGCAGCACGCAAATGGCGAGATGCTGGCGGCGCAGGCAGCGGAAGAGTTCGGCGTGCCGTTCACCCTTTCGACGATGAGCATCTGCTCGATCGAGGATGTTGCCTCCGTAACCACCAAGCCGTTCTGGTTCCAGCTCTATGTGTTGCGCGACAAGGATTTCGTGCTCAACCTCATCGACAGGGCGAAGGCGGCGAAATGCTCGGCGCTGGTGCTGACGCTCGACTTGCAGATTCTCGGCCAGCGCCACAAGGACATCCGCAACGGGCTTTCGGCGCCGCCCAAGCTGACGCTGACGAACATCGTCGACATGGCCATCCGGCCGCGCTGGTGTGCCGCCATGGCCGGCACCAAGCGCCGGACCTTCCGCAACATTGTCGGCCACGCCAAAGGCGTCGGTAACATGGCCTCGCTGGCATCGTGGACGACAGAGCAGTTCGATCCGCATCTGTCGTGGAAGGACGTCGCCTGGATCAAGGAGCGTTGGGGCGGCAAGCTGATCCTCAAAGGCATTCTCGACAAGGAAGACGCACTGATGGCGGCCAAGACCGGCGCCGACGCAATCATCGTTTCAAACCATGGCGGACGCCAGCTCGATGGCGCATCCTCGTCGATCGGCGTGCTGGAAGAGATTGCCGATGCGGTCGGCGACACGATCGAAGTGCACATGGACGGCGGCATCCGCTCCGGGCAGGACGTGCTGAAGGCGCTCTGCCTCGGCGCCAAGGGCACCTATATCGGCCGGCCATTTCTTTACGGGCTGGGTGCGCTTGGCAAGGAAGGGGTTACCAAGGCATTGGAAATCATCCGCAAGGAGATGGACATCACGCTGGCGCTGTGCGGAAAGCGTCTGGTCACCGACATGGGCAAGGACCAGCTCCGGCGCTAAGTCCCGTGACAGCCTGACCCACGGAGACGACGAGACGTTGGCGGAACCCGGTATCCATTTTCTCGACGCGCATGGGCCGGACGGTGTGCGTCTCTACGCCATTGGCGACGTCCACGGCCGGCTCGACCTGCTGGCCGCCATGCATCAGCGCATCAAGGTTGAGATCGAGCGGGAGGCGCCTGCCGACTGGCGCGTCATCCATCTTGGCGACTATGTCGACCGCGGGCCGGACTCAAAGGGCGTCATCGATTTCCTGATCGAAGCGCGAGAGCGCGACCCGCGCTACCTGATGCTGGCCGGCAACCACGACATCGGCTTTCTCGATTTTCTCAAGACCCCCGACCCGGACGGACTTTTCATCCGGTTTGGCGGCATCCAGACGGCGCAGTCCTACGGCGTGGCGATCAGTGAAGGCACCAGCGCATGGTTCGGCAAGGCCGAGTCCGCCGTGCGCAAAGGACATCAGGCCCTGGTCGAGGCCGTGCCGCAAAGCCACATCGATTTCCTGCGATCGCTGCCGTTTTCGGTGACGCTGGGCGACTTCTTCTTCTGTCACGCCGGCATCAGGCCGGGCATTCCCCTGGACAGGCAAAACCCGCAGGATCTGATCTGGATCCGTGACGTCTTCCACAACCACCCCGGCCTTTATCCAAAGATCGTGGTGCACGGCCACACGCCGGTGCCGGAGGCAGAGGTGATGGCCAACCGCGTCAATGTCGACACGCTCGCCTGGCAATCAGGCATGTTGACCGCGCTCGTCGTCGACGGGCCGGACAAACGCATCCTGACAATGACAATCAAGGAACCCGGGACGATCAAGGAACCTGGGACGATAAAGGAAGCTTGAGCGCGGCGCGTCCAAAGACGAGACGCTCGGCTCGTGACGCAGCCCCGGCTTTAGCGAAGCGAGGCGGTGACGCCGTAGCCGTCGACGGCGTTGTGGTTGTTGGCTGCGTCGGCGGCATAAATGCCGAGGCCGCACAGCACGATAGCGGATACCATGGCAAAGGACAGAAGCGCTGCTTTCACGGACGTCATCTCTTGTTGAGCTTTCTGCATCTGTGCACGAGGCGGTTACCAATGCGTTGAAACGGAGAATTCGCTTCAAAGTTTCGACGATTTCGCGCTTCTAGGCATGTTCTGTATCAACGGTGTGTCGCGCGGGTCACACAAAAGGTTCATCGCGGTTGCACAGAAGATGCAGAGCGCGCGCCTTCTAGGCTGGCGGGCGCACACAAGCCAAGGGTGAAAGGCGTTTTCCCCAGGCGGATTCATTGCGGCGTGCCAATTATGTCACGCGGCAGGGCACCGAGGGATGGATGCTCAGATTGTCGCCACCCAGGCGCGGGCGATGGCCAGGCCGGCGGCATCCGCGTCGGGCCCGTTGCGGGCCATTTCGCCATCGAGCTTGCCGGCCCAGTCGGGATGGCGCGCGGCAATGGTCGGGGCAAAGGACGTGCTCCAGTCCCTAACCATCGGCCTGTCGGCCTCGAAATGGAACTGGAAACCGTAGACGGCGCGGCCGACGCGGAACGCCTGGTTCTCGGCGACATCGTTGCCGGCGAGCCGCACGGCGTTTTCAGGCAAAACGAAGGTGTCGTCGTGCCACTGGAAGATCGGGAATTTTTCCGGCAGCGCACCCAGCACCGGATCGGCCTTGGCATCCGGCGTCAGCGACACGCCGTGCCAGCCGAACTCGTTGGCGCCGCCGATGCGGTTCTCGCCGCCGAAGGCGCGGGCGACGAGCTGGCTGCCGAGGCAGATGCCGAGCACGGCGCGATCCTTGCCGGCGAAATCGCGGGTCAGTTCGAGCAGTGCCGGGAAATAGGGGTACTCATCGTCGGCCAGCGCATTCTGGCCACCGCCGAGCACGATCATGGCATCGTGCCCGGCCGCGTCATCCGGCAGGGGATCGCCCTTGTAGGGGAGACGCAGATCGAGATCGGCGCCCGCCTCCGCAAGGGCGGCACCAACCTGGCCAAGGCCGGTATTGTCGTAGTTCTGGACCACCAGCACCCGCATGAAAAACCCTGCTGACATGGAAATGATGCGACGAGCGATACCATGTCGTCAGCATTGCAGCCAAGATGCGCGTTCGGAGAGAAAGCTATGCCACTGCAAAACCGGGTCGATCCGTTCGGCGCCATCCACGCCGTGCCCGAGCGCGGACTGTTCACCGGCAATCGCGGCATCCTCCACGATCCCCAGACGAAGACGCTGCTGAAAAGGCGCTGGGCGCTTCAGGCCTGGATCATCTGCATCTGCCAATTCCGCGATGTGCGGCGCGAGCCGATGGGCCGCAACCGGAAGGGCGGTAAAGCGGGCTGGACCGAGCTGTTCTTCCTCGACGAGGCAACGGCACTGGCGGCCGGGCATCGCCCCTGCTTCTTTTGCCAGCGCGAACGGGCCAAGGATTTCGTCAGCCGCTTCGGCGAGGCTTTCGGCATTGCCGAGCCGCGTGCGCCGATGGTCGACAAGCGGCTGCACAAGGAGCGGCTGGCGTCGGGCGGCAAGCCGCCAGGGGTTGCTGTTGAAGGCCTTGCCGGCCTGCCGGACGGCGTCATGGTTGCGGATGGCAGCACCGTTTATGCTCTGCGTAGGGGCAAGGCACTGCGCTGGTCCTTTGCGGGATATGGGCAACCCGACGATTTCGGCCTGCTCAAAGGCAAGACGCTGTCGCTGCTGACGCCGGCCACGACGCTCGGCGTGCTGCGGCACGGCTTTCGGCCGGTGTGGCATCCGACCGCCGAGGCTTGACGCCGGCGACCGGCTCGCTCATTCCTCGGCGATGCGCGCCAATTACAAGATGCAACGTCTGTTCGTGCCCGACGATCTGCGGCCGGACATCGAGTTCGACGCCGGCCAACAGCAGAGCCACTATCTCCTGCATGTTCTGCGGCTTGCCGAAGGCGCCGAAATCCTGGTGTTCAATGGCCGCGACGGCGAGTGGTCAGCGGCCATCGCAGCGAAGACAAAAAGGGTGGTGCGGCTGAAGGTGTCGGCGCTGCAAAGGCCACAGCCGCCGCTGCCCGATCTCGTTTACTGCTTTGCGCCGCTGAAACAGGGCCGGCTCGACTATCTCGTCCAGAAGGCGGTCGAGATGGGCGCCGGCGTCCTGCAGCCTGTCATCACCCAGCACACGCAGGTGGCCAAGCCTTCTATCGATCGCCTGCGCGCCAATGTCGTCGAAGCCGCCGAACAATGCGGCATCCTGGCGGTGCCGGAGGTGCGCGACGCGGAAAAATTCGACCGCCTGCTGACCGGCTGGGACAAGGAGCGACGGCTGATCTTCTGCGACGAGGACGCCTCGACCAACAATCCGCTGCCCGCGCTGCAGGCGGTCAAGGAAAAGAAGCTTGGGTTGCTGGTCGGGCCGGAGGGCGGCTTTTCCGACGACGAGCGCAAGATGCTGCGCGCCCTGCCCTTCGTCACCGCCATTCCGCTCGGCCCCCGTATCCTGCGCGCCGATACCGCGGCGGTGGCCGCGCTCGCGGTGATGCAGGCAACGGTCGGAGACTGGTGAGACTTCATCTCTTGCAAGGGACGGAGAGTGCAGTAACGTTCAATTCCTGTTGACCTGTGGCTCAGGATTTTTTGCTTGATCGTCTGCTGACATTTCGTCCATTTAGCGCCGGCGGTTGTCCAACCGCCTCTGAGGGCTTGATCATGGCGCGTGACACAACCGATTTCCGGCCCATCGAAGGCATCGACGAACTCGTCGAGCATCTGGCCGAAGGCAACAAACCGCGCGACAAATGGCGCATCGGCACCGAGCACGAGAAATTTCCCTTCTATGTCGACGGCAATGCACCGGTCCCCTATGGTGGCGAGCGCGGCATCCGCGCCATCCTCGAAGGCATGCAGTCGAAGCTCGGCTGGGATCCCATCGTCGATGACGGCCGTATCATCGGCCTGGTCGAACCGACCGGCCAGGGTGCGATTTCGCTAGAACCCGGCGGCCAGTTCGAGCTTTCCGGCGCACCGCTGGAGACGATCCACCAGACCTGCCGGGAGGGTAATGCCCATCTGGCGCAGGTGCGCGAGATCGCTGAACCGATGGGCATCCGCTTCCTCGGCCTCGGCGGCAGCCCGAAATGGTCGCTGGCCGAGACGCCGAAAATGCCGAAATCGCGCTACGAGATCATGACGCGCTACATGCCCAAGGTCGGCACCAAGGGCCTCGACATGATGTACCGCACCTGCACGATCCAGGTGAATCTCGACTTCGAGAGCGAAGCCGACATGCGTCGCAAGATGCAGGTGTCGCTGAAGCTGCAGCCGCTGTCGACGGCATTGTTCGCCAACTCGCCGTTCACCGAGAGCCACCCGAACGGGCTGCAGAGCTGGCGCGGCGACATCTGGCGCGACACCGACAACCAGCGCTCCGGCCTGCTGGAGTTCTGCTTCTCGCCCGATTTCGGTTTCGCCGACTATGTCGAATGGGCGCTCGACGTGCCGATGTATTTCGTCATCCGCGACGGCCACTATCACGACATGACGCACATCACCTTCCGCCAATTCATGGCCGGTGCGGCGCGCGATGAGGTGCCGGACGGGCTACCGACCATGGGCGACTGGGCAAACCATCTGTCGACACTATTCCCGGACGTGCGGTTGAAGCGTTTCCTCGAGATGCGCGGCGCCGACGGCGGGCCATGGCGGCGCATCTGCGCGTTGCCGGCCTTCTGGGTCGGGTTGCTCTATGATGAGGCCGCACTCGATGCCGCCGAGGCGCTGACGTCGAGCTGGACGTATGAAGAAACGCTGGCGATGCGCAACGCGGTGCCGGAACAAGGCATTTCCGCGCCGTTCCGCAACACCACGCTGCGCGAGATCGCGCGTGACGTGATGGTCATTTCGCGCATGGGGCTGAAGAACCGCGCCAGGAAGAACCGCGACGGCTACGACGAGACCTCGTTCCTCAACACATTGGACGAAGTCGTGGCGCGCGGCACCACCAGCGCCGAGGAGATGCTGTCCGCCTACCACACGCGCTGGGGTGGCTCGATCGAGCCGGTGTTCATGGAATATGCCTATTAACGCTCGGATTTGACGCAGCCGATTGATCGGCAAAAGTCGCTTCAATCGGAAGTGGAAACAAACTAGGCTTCTTCGGCGAGGATTTCCGGAGGAGACGCCGATGCCTACCTTGTTCGACATGCTGACGCAGGCCCAGAACGGCAACGGCATGCAGGCCCTTGCCCAACAATACGGGCTTTCGATGCAGCAGACGCAGGCGGCGGTTGCCGCATTGCTGCCGGCCTTTTCGCAGGGGCTGCAACGCAACACTGCCGATCCCTATGGGCTCGGCGCCTTCATGACCGCGATGGCCAGCGGCCAGCACGCCAAGTATTTCGAGGACGCAACCCGAGCCTTCTCGCCGCAAGGCGTCGATGAGGGCAACGGCATTCTCGGACATTTGTTCGGCTCGAAGGATCTGTCACGTGCCGTGGCCAGCCAAGCGGCGCAAGCGAGCGGCGTCAATCAGCAGATCCTGCAGCAGATGCTGCCGGCGATCGCCTCGATGGTCATGGGCGGGCTGTTCAAGCAGACGACAAATCAGATGCAAGCCGCCGGCGGCTTTGGCGGCGGCGGCAACAATCCGCTCGGCGAGATCATCGAGCAGATGATGCGGCAGGGCGGCGGCATGCAGGCCCCGGCGCCGCAGCAACGCCAGGCGCCGCAGCCCCAGAACCCGATGGACAACCCGCTCGGCAAGGTTTTGCAGGACATGTTCGGCGGCGGGACGCCACAGCCGCAAAGCCAGCCGCAGCCAGCACCCAATCCCTATGGCGACAATCCGCTCGGCAAGGTGCTGCAGGACATGTTCGGCGGTGGCGCGCCGCAGCCGCAGCCGCAAGGCCGGGCGCAGCCTCAGCCTCAGCAGACGCAAAGCCCTTATGGCGACAATCCGTTGGGAAAGATCTTCGAGGAGATGCTGCGGCAAGGCGGCGGTGGCGGCTTCGGCGTGCCGGGCGGCCAGCCGGCGCCGCAACAGCCTAAAGCGCCCCCGCAGCAACGTCAGGCACCGCAGCCACAGGCCAATCCGAGCGGCAGGCCAAGGAATCCGTTCGACGACCTGTTCGGCAAGATGTTCGAGACCGGCGCCCAGCAGCGTGACGACTACCAGAAGGGCGTGGAAACGATCTTCGACCAGTTCAAGCGGGACATGGACCGGCGGTAGGCCGACAACAAGCGCCATCCCGGCCAAGAAAAGAAAAGCCCGGTCCTGGGACCGGGCAGAGTGCAGGCGGGCCGGCGGGGACCGGCAGGGAGTGGGGGCCTGCATACTTTTCAGTCGCGTCGAACCTCGAAAAGGTTCACGGCAACCTGAACGACAAGCGATAGATCAGGCCACCTTGCGGGCGATGTCCTCGATCGTCTCGACGCGATCGCTGGCGATTTCGCGCAACATCGCCGTCGGGTCGCGGCCAAACGGCACGTCGATGGCGACATGAAGGTCGGCGCGCGTCAGGCCGATATCGGCGAGTTCGGAATCCGACATCTCGCCAAGGCGATAGAAGGCACGGCGATTTTTCCAGGCGCGGTAGGCGTTGGAGACGGTGTTCGCCACGCGCGTCGCAACGGCCGGACGCGAGGTGATGCGCGAGGTCTCGGTGGCGAAATCAAACGTGGTCATGTCGGTCTCCTTCAGACTCGAACGGACGAAACCCGACGATCGGCGCTGGCGTCAGCGGCCGTTCCGGCTTCAATTCACATGCCTTCATGTGGACAATGCGAATTTGCCATCGCTCGATTGATTAATCCAACGAATGTTTCTAATCTTTAGCATCAACACCAGTGATGGATCATATCGATGAAATCGCCGCTCGATCTCGATCAGTTGCAGACCTTCATCTCGATTGCCGACACCGGCAGCTTCACACGGGCGGCCGAAGAGGTGCACCGGACCCAGTCGGCAGTGTCGATGCAGATGCGCCGGCTGGAGGAGCGGCTGGGCAAGCCGCTGTTCGAAAAGGACGGGCGCACCAACAGACTGACCGAGGAAGGCGACAAGCTGCTCTCCTATGCGCGGCGGCTGCTCTATCTCAACCGCGAAACGCTGGCTGCCTTCGACGACCGGCGGCTCGAAGGCACGATCCGCATCGGCACGCCCGACGACTATGCCGACCGTTTCCTGCCGGAGATCATGGCGCGGTTCACGCGCTCCAATCCACGCGTCGAACTGACGGTGATCTGCGAGCCGACGCCGGGGCTGGTCGAACATATCAAGCGCGGCAATCTCGACCTGGCGCTGGTGACGCACAACGACGTACGCGGCCAGTCGGAGGTGGTGCGGCGCGAACCGCTGCTGTGGGTCACCTCGGCCAACCACGCGACGCATGAGCAGGTAACGCTGCCGATGGCCTTTGGCCGGCCGAACTGCATCTGGCGGCGCGCCGCCGTCGATGTGCTCGACCAGCAGAACCGCGACTATCGCATCCTGTTCACCAGCTTCTCGGCAACCGTCATCACCGCCGCCGTGCTTTCCGGCCTGGCGATCTCGGTGCTGCCGGAATGCGCGCTCAGGCCCGGTATGCGGGTGCTGGGTGAAGCCGACGGCTTCGGCGCCCTGCCCGATTGCCGCATCGGCATCATGCGCGGCCAGACGTCGCGACCCGAGATCGTCGATGCGCTCGCCCGCCATATTTCGGAAAGCCTGGACAATATTTCGGTGCCGATCGGCGAAGACACCGGGACATTCGATTTCGCAGCACTTGCCTTCACCAAGCTGCGGCGAACCAAGCCGAACCAGATCCTGCCCGGCTGGTAGGGCATATGCGCTAAGATAGTTTTGGCATGGACTGAAATTTGCGCTTTCGTGGTGGCTCACGCCATCGATGTCGCAAGGCAGGGAGATTTTGGCGCAGGATTGCCAAGGGAGGTTGAGCAAAGATCGCTGCGATCAGAGAGGCGACGATCTGGCGGGTGGCGCGCCACAGTAGCGGGCGCCCGTCGCTCAAGGGGGAGAGACACCAAACTCCTGCGAGAGGGGTTCGGTCACAAGCGCGATGAGGAAGTGGGCAAGAATCCAAGGCTTTGCGATCCTTGGGTCTTTGGCGGGGGGAGCGCGCAGTCCGATCAGGCTCTTCAGACGTTTGAAGGCGAGCTCGATGCGCCAGCGCATGCGATAGAGCTTGAGAACTGTGTCGGCGTCAAACTCATCCTGGTCGAGCGAGGTCACAAGGATCACGAAGCCGGCAGCAATCAGCGTCTCCTGTCGAACCTGCGTGCCCTTGGCCTTGGCTTCCTTGTTGATCTTGCGTCGTGCTTCTTGTGCCGCGGCCTCGGATTTGCGCAAGGCGATCAGGCGCATCTTCAGGGGATCGCCCTTCTTGAGGCCCAGCCAGACAGGCGTTTCGATGACCTCCTCGCGGCAGCTCTTCAGGTGGCCGATGAGATCGAACGCCGTGCCGCTGGCGTCGAGCCATCGCACATTCTTCCACGCCGCGCGCACGAGAACGTCGCCGCCTTGCGCCAGGACCTTTGCGATCCGCTCGGCCTGCAGATAGGCGCGGTCGCCGATGCGGATCTCGCCCGGTATCACCGGCACGCGGTCGATCAGCTCGGCCTCGCTCTGGTCGGTGATCTCGATGAAATCGAACTGCTCGCGCTCAAGCTCGAAGGCGCAGTGCATCCGCCAAAGGCCATTGTTCTTCTTCTCATGCACACCGGCCTTGGCAACCGCCGTCGCATCGAGGATGCGGATCAGCCGGCCTTTGGCCAGGCCTTTCTCCTCGCGCTTCAAAAGATACCCAATCAACTGCTGCAGCCACGGCCCTGCATTGCGCAGCCGGCCGAGCAACGCCACATCCGAGATGTCGGCGATCCCGCTTGCCGCCGCCCAGGCCACGACGCCCCGCATGCCCACCTTGCCAAGGCAATAAGCCAGCGTCAGGCGCAACAGATCAGTAGCCGACCTGACACCCCGCGGCCGCAGGAACGCCCTCGTCTCGCGAGCACTCCCTGTGATCAACTCTTCACCGCCGAGGAGTTCAATCGTCTCGGCCCAGCCGTCATCTACAAGCGATTCGTGAGTCATCGCAGCGTAGAATCACAACCGATTCCCCGCTGCAACACCTATCTTAGCGCATATGGCTGGTAGGGAGGGTCAGGCATGCCGGTTATGAACGCCTGGCCTGACACGGCCACCTTGACGCGGGCGCCCAACCGTCCCCCAATCGGGCGATGAGCGACGCAGCATCCGAATCACGCACCAACGCCGCCGAATACACGGTGAGCGAGATTTCCGGCGCGCTGAAACGCACGGTCGAGGACGTCTTCGGCAATGTGCGGGTGCGTGGCGAAATATCAGGCTATCGCGGGCCGCATTCCTCAGGTCATGCCTATTTCGCGCTGAAGGACGACCGCGCGCGGCTCGACGCCGTGGTGTGGAAAGGCACGATGAGCCGGCTGAAGTTCCGCCCCGAGGAGGGGATGGAAGTGATCGCCACCGGCAAGCTCACCACCTATCCCGGCAAGTCCAACTACCAGATCGTCATCGACAATCTGGAGCCGGCCGGCGCCGGCGCGCTGATGGCGCTGCTGGAAGAGCGCAAGCGGCGGCTACAGGCCGAAGGCCTGTTCGACACCGGCCGCAAGCAGTTGCTGCCGTTCATGCCGCGGGTCATCGGCGTCGTCACCTCGCCGACAGGGTCCGTCATCCGCGACATCATCCACCGCATCAAGGACCGGTTCCCCCTGCATATCCTGGTCTGGCCAGTGCGTGTACAGGGCGAGACATCAGGCGCGGAAGTGGCCGCCGCGGTCAACGGCTTCAATGCGCTGGCATGGGATGGCGCCATCCAGCGGCCCGATCTGCTGATCGTGGCGCGCGGCGGCGGCAGTCTCGAAGACCTCTGGGGCTTCAACGATGAGGCGCTGGCCCGCGCCGTCGCCGCCTCCGGCATTCCGGTGATCTCGGCTGTCGGCCACGAGACCGACTGGACGCTGATCGACCTCGTCGCGGATGTGCGGGCGCCGACACCGACGGGCGCGGCCGAAATTGCCGTGCCGGTGAAGGCCGACCTCGAAGCGACGCTGGCCAGTCTCGGTGCGCGGCTGAAAGCGGCGGTCTTGCGCAATTTCGAGCGCAAGCGGCAAGCCGCTCGTGCGGCCGCCCGCGCGCTGCCCTCGCCCGATCAATTGCTGGCGCTGCCGCGGCGGCGCCTCGACGAAGCGACATCCAGGCTCGGCCGGGCGCTGTCCGTCAGCGTCGACCGCAAGCGGGCGCGGCTGCAAGGCCAAAGGCTGACGCCGGCCACCCTGTCGCGGCGCATCAATGAAGCCCGCACGCTGACCGGCCGCGACCTCGCCCGCGCGCAGGCAGCGTTTTTTGCCATCGTGCGCGAACGCCGCGCGCGATTTTCGCGCACCGCGACGCGGCTGTCGCCGGCACCGATCGTACGGCGCCAGAAACTGCTGGGGGACACGTTGGCGGTGCTGGCGCGGCGACAGGATCGGGTGATCTCGGTGCGGTTAGAGCGCCTGCGCGGCCAATTGAGCCAGGCCGACAGATTACTCACCACACTGTCGCACAAGGCCGTTCTGGCACGCGGCTTTGCCCTGGTGAAGGATGCCGACGGGGTGGTGATCAAGCAGGCGGCCGATGTGGCATCGGGAATGGCGCTTTCGCTGGAGTTCGCCGATGGCACCGCCGATGCGGTGGCAATCAGCGGCACGGCAAAGCCGAAAGTCCTGGCGAAGCCGGCAGCCAAGACCAAAGAGCCGGGCAATCAAGGGTCCCTGTTCTGACACGATGACCGACAATCCGAACCATCTGGCAACGCCTTCCGGCAAGCCGCGCGCGCGAAGTTTCGGTATCGGCTTCGACGGGACGCCTGGGCCGTTCAATGCGATCACCGATGTACCTGGTGTAGCGGTCGGTTATGCGACGCTTATTTCGGGCGATGGCGCGCTCGTCGTCGGCCAGGGACCGGTGCGCACCGGCGTGACCGCGATCCTGCCCAGGCCTCGCGCCGATCTGGCCACGCCGGTTTTTGCCGGCATCTTCAGCCAGAACGGCAATGGCGAACTGACCGGCTCGCATATCGTTGAGGAAACTGGTGCATTCAACTTCCCGATCACCATCACCAACACGCATTCCTGCGGTGTTTCACGCGACGGCACGCTGCGATGGATGCAAAGCGTGCTGCCGGCGGCGCTCGACAGCGGCTGGGGGCTGCCGGTGGCGGCGGAGACCTATGACGGCTTCCTCAACGACATCAACGGCCACCATGTGACGTCAGAGCACGTCGCCCAGGCACTGGACGGTGCTGTGGGCGGACCGATCGAGGAAGGCAGTGTCGGCGGCGGCACCGGCATGATCACCTTCGGCTTCAAGGCCGGCTCCGGCACCGCGTCGCGCATCGTCGAATGGCACGGCCGCACTTACACGGTCGGCGCCTTCGTGCAGTCGAATTTCGGCAAGCGGCACAATTTTACGGTTCGCGGCCTGCGCGCCGGGCCGGAACTCATCCAGCCGGCAGTCCGCGAAGGCACGCCGCGCGCCGAAAAGGGTTCGATCATTGCCGTCGTCGCCACCGACGCACCGTTCCTGCCGCATCAGATGAAGCGACTGGCCCGCCGCGTGCCGCTTGGCGTCGCCATGACCGGCGGCTTCGGCTACCACAGTTCAGGCGACATCTTTATCGCCTTCTCGACCGCCAATGCGAGCGCGGCGCTTTCGCCATCTGGCCGCATCGCCAGCGCCGATTTTATTCCGGACACCGACATCGATCCGTTTTTCGATGCGGTGATCCAGAGCGTGGAGGAAGCGATCCTCAACGCATTGGTCGCCAATGACGACATGACCGGGCGCGACGGAAACTTCGTACCGGCGCTGCCGAAGACGTGGCTGAAAGAAAAATTTGGCTGAAAGCGATCGCTGAAACGAAAACGCGGGCCGAGCAAGCCCGCGTGTTTCAGATGGAATCATCTTATGCGGTTATTCCGCGGCTTTGCTGGATGCCTGCTGCTCGTCGGCCTCGGCCGCTTCCTCGAGCCGGGAGGCGATGAGTTCCTTGATATCGCCGACTTCTTCCTGGATATCCTCCAGCGGAATGCCGACCTCGGCCGCCTCGGCAGCGCATTCCTTGGCCAAAGTCTCGGCCTGCTTGTCGATTCGGGCCTGGGATGACTGGCAATGGACCTTTTCGCCGATCCATCCCCGCAAGAACTCGATCGCGTGTTCACTCATACTGCTGTTCCCTGGCGGCAAAGCCGGTTGGTAATCACAAACGTCGACACCCCACAAAGGATGCATGTCCCCATTCGAGCCGAGTCGCGACCAACCGGCAAGCCGATGCCGTCCAAGGTCCACAGAGCCATAGGAAATCGAGGGGTCAAGAGCATTTTCTGATTCTGGGAGGTCGCTACCATTGGCTGGGCCATGCCCAGCTTTGCGCCACTGTTTCTATTTGCTTTTTTCCGGTTTCCGAGCCGATTTTCGTCACAATAGATGGCGCAACACACAACACATTTACAGTCGCTTCGCGGCGCAAACCCTCAGGCGCGCGGGTCGAAGCCGCCGGTATATAGTGTCATCCTCATGCAATGTCGACTCCGCTCGCCATGCTGCTTCTTTCCGCCGCGCCGAAGCGCTCCGCGAAGGATGCAGAGCAGTTGATGGACCCGTGCGGGGCGGGCTCTGGCGGAACCGCTCAGACGTGCACAGCCACCACGGCCGCGCAGTCGCCGGCCTTGACCAGGCCGGGAAAATGCCGCGCCGCCAGCATGCCCGACATTTTTGCCCGGATTTCCTGAGGAGCGATGCCGGTGCGGCCGGTGGAATGAATACGCGCTAGCACCGCGCCTTCTTCGACGGGCTCGCCGAGATCGACCATGGTTTCGATCATGCCGTCATCTTCGGCGAAAGAGAAACAATCGCCGGATGGCATGTCGAGCCATTGGGTCGAGGCCTTCTCGACCGCACCATCAACAATGCCCGCATGACGCAGCACATTGAGAATGCCGCGCCGCGCGATCCGCACGGTTTGCGCGCGCGACGTCCCGCCACCACCAAGCTCGGTGCTGACGAAGACCTTGCCCATCTCCTCGGCAGCCGTGTCGTACATGCCGACGGCGTCGATCTCGATCATGCGCATCGAGAACGGGGCGGCGAATGCAGCGACCGCGTCGAAGGCTTTCTGCTCCAGCGCCTTGTCGGGCAGCGTGTGGGCGGCGCAGAACGGCACGAAGTCCAGCGTCTTGCCCCCGGAATGGAAGTCGAACACGATGTCGGCGCGGGGAAGCAGTTCACGCTGGAAATAGTCGGCGATCTTCTCGGTCACCGTGCCGTCCGGCCGGCCGGGAAAGCTGCGGTTCATGTTGCCCTTGTCGATCGGCGAGGTGCGCGTGCCGGCGCGAAAGGCCGGATAGTTCATCGCCGGCACGATGATGACCGTTCCGCTGACTTGCTTGGGGTCGAGCGTGCGGGCAAGATCGTAGAGCGCCAGCGGCCCCTCATACTCGTCGCCATGGTTGCCGCCGGAAAGCAGCGCCGTCGGCCCCTTGCCATTGCGGATGACGCAGATCGGGATCATCACCGAGCCCCACGCCGAGTCGTCGCGGCTGTAGGGCAAACGCAGGAAGCCGTGCTGTATGCCATCGCGGTCGAAATCGACGGTCGGCGCGATTGGCGATGGGCGGAGACTGGACATCGGGCTCAATTCTTCACCACCAGTTTGCGCGGCACATTGGCCAGGCACTCTACACCGGTTTCGGTGATCAGGATGGACTCCGTGATCTCCAGCCCCATCGTCTCCAACCACAGGCCAGTCATGAAATGGAAGGTCATGCCGGGCCTAAGTTCGGTGCGGTCGCCGGGGCGCAGGCTCATCGTGCGTTCGCCCCAGTCCGGCGGATAGGACAGACCGATCGAGTAGCCGGTGCGGTTGTCCTTGACGATGCCGTATCGCTTCAGCACGGCGAAGAAGGCATTGGCGATGTCCTCGCAGGCGTTGCCGGGTTTCGCCGCGGCCAGGCCTGCTTCCATACCCTCCAGCGTCGCCTTCTCGGCATCGAGGAATTCCTGCGTCGGCTTGCCGAGGAAGACGGTGCGCGACAGCGGGCAGTGATACCTGTTGTAGCAGCCGGCGATCTCGAAGAAGGTGCCCTCGCCCCGTTGCATCGGTCTGTCGTCCCATGTCAGATGCGGCGCCGAGGCATCGGGACCCGACGGCAGCAGCGGCACGATCGCCGGATAGTCGCCGCCAATGCCATCGACACCGCGCGTGCCGGCATCGTAGATTTCGGCAACGAGATCGCATTTGCGCATACCGACCTCGATCTTGTCGACGATACGCTGGTGCATCGCCTCGACGATGCGGGCGGCCTTGCGCATATAGTCGATCTCGGGCGAACTCTTGACCGCGCGCTGCCAGTTGACCAGCGCCGTCGCGTCGACAAAGCGGGCATTGGGCAGATGCTTCTGCAGCGAGGCAAAGGCGGCCGCCGAGAACCAGTAATTGTCCATTTCGACGCCGATGGTGAGCTTGCCCCAGCCGCGATCCGCAAGCACGCTGGCCAAAAAATCCATCGGATGGCGCTCGGTCGACTGCACATAGTGGTCGGCATAGCCGACGATATTGTCGTGCGCGAGATAGGCAGTGCGCTTGGCGCCGTTGGCATCCTGGCCACGGCCGTACCAGACCGGTTCGCCAGATGGCGGCACGATGACGGCTTGGTGCACATAGAACGACCAGCCGTCATAGCCGGTCAGCCAGGCCATGTTGGAAGGGTCGCTGATAACAAGAAGATCGACGCACTTCACCTCCATGGCTTTGCGCGTCGTGGCGAGGCGATCCGCATATTCGCCGCGCGAGAACTTCAGGTTCGGTTGCATTGTTCTTAGTCCTCGTTTGTTGGGCCTCGCGGCCAGTATCAGCTTTCGAAAATGGTCCCGGAATTGGCCGCCCGCGCCCGGTCGCGGGCGAGCGTGGCAATCGCCGTGTCCTGCACGCCGGTGCCGGTGAGATCGGCGATGGTGATGTCGCTGGCCGAGCGGCGGCCATGTTTTTCGCCGGCGATGATCTGACCGAGTTCGGTCACCTCTTCCTCGGCGGCCATCACGCCCGCCGCGATGGCATGATGCAATTCACCCAGCCGCCTTGTCTGGCGGGCGCTGTCGGCGACATAGAGATCGGCCATGCGCAGGATTGCCGGCGCAATCTCGTTCTTGTGCTCGGCATCGGAGCCCATGGCGGTGATGTGCTGGCCGGCGGAAACGAACCCTGCCTTGATCAGCGGCTCGGCCGAAGGCGTGGTGGTGACGATGATGTCGGCGCCGGCAACCGCCTCTGCCGCGTCTGATACAGCGCGCACGGCGATGCCGAGCTTTTCGCGCAAGGCGGCGGCGGCCATCTCGGCCTTGACCGCATCGCGGGCACAGATGCGTGCTTCGGCGATCGGCCGCACCAATATGAGTGCTTCCAATTGCAGCCCGGCCTGGACGCCGGCGCCGAAGATCGCGGCCACAGCGGAATCGGGTCGCGACAGATGTCTGGCCGCGACGGCCCCCGCAGCGGCCGTGCGGACGTCGGTGAGATAACCATTGTCGAGCAGCAGCGCCTCAACCAAGCCGGTTTTGGCCGACAGCAGCACCATCATGCCGTTGACGCTGGGCAGGCCGAGCTTCGGATTGTCGAAGAAGCCTGGGCTGATCTTGATGGAAAAACCGTCGATGCCTGGCACATAGGCGGTCTTCACATCGACCTCTCCGCGATGCTCGGGAATGTCAAGCCGTAGGATCGGCGGCATCGCCACCGGCAGAGTGGCAAGCGCGCGGAAGGCGTTCTCGACGCAGGCGACGGCATCGAGATCGAGCGTTACGATCGCCCGCAATTCTTTCTCGGTTAGGATCGTCATCCGGCTCATGCGGCACGCTCCTTAAGCGACGGCGCCTCGCCGCAAACGATTGTGCGGTGCGCGTTCATATCGATGTTGCGGCCGGAAAGCAGAACAACCACCGGCCCGCTCGCTTTGACCTTGCCGGCGAGCAGCGCGGCGATGCCGACCGCGCCGGCGCCCTCGACGATCTCGCGTTCCTGCGCATAGGCGTGGCGGATGCCGGCGGCGATCTCATCCTCACTGAGCAGGATGACATCGTCGAGCAGGTCGCGGCACATGGCGAAGGTCAGCCGGTTGTCCAGGCCGATGCCGCCGCCGAGCGAATCCGCCAGCGTCGGCAGTTCCTCCACCAGCACCGGGTGGCCGGCATCGAGGCTCGCCTTCATCGCCGCACCACGCGCCATCGAGACGCCGATGACTTTTGTCCGGGGGCTGACGCCTTTGATGGCTGCGGCAACGCCGGAGGCGAGCCCGCCCCCCGAGAGTTGGACCAGAACGAGAGCAGCATCCGGGATTTGCTCGATCATCTCCAGCCCGAGCGTGCCTTGCCCGGCGATGATAGCGGGATGGTCGAAGGGCGGCAGCATCACCAGCCCCTCCTGCTTCACCAGCCGATCGACCTCCTGCTGGGCATCGTCCTGGCTGTTGCCGACGATGCGGACCTCCGCGCCAAGCCGGCGGATCTCGTCGAGCTTGTTTTCAGGCACCAGCCGCGACATGCAGATCACCGCGCGCATGCCTTCAAGCTTCGCCGCATGGGCAAGCGCGCGGCCGTGATTGCCGGTCGAGGCTGCGACCACGCCGTGAGCCTTCTCCTCGGCGCTCAGCGAAGCGACGGCATTCGAGGCGCCGCGCAACTTGAAGCTGCCGGTGGTCTGCCGGTGCTCGAGCTTGAGGTGGACCAGTGCGCCCAGCCTTTCGGAAAGGCTCTGGGATAGCACGGTCGGCGTGCGCTCGATCTTGCCGGCAATGCGCTCACGCGCGGCGCGAATGTGCTGAGGGGTGACCTGTGTCATGATCATCAATCACGCGGCAATGGCAGCGTCATCAGACGGCCGAATTCGGGATGGGCTGTCTCGTCGCCGCAAAGCCGCAAACAATTCCAGGCGGTTGCCTGGTTGCTGGTCACCACGGGGCGGCCGATCGCCTTTTCCATGCCGGTGACCGCAAGTGCACCGCGCAGCGCCGTGCAGGACACGAACAGCGCATCGGCGCTCGCGTCGGTCGCCTCACGCGCCAGATCGACAAGCGTTGCCGGGGCGATGCGCGCCATCTCGCGGTCGTCCTCGAAGCCGAGACAGGTGAAGCTGGCGATGTCGAAGCCGCGCGCCGCGAAATAGGCGGCCATCGGCCTGGATGTCTCGACCGTGTAGGGAGTGAGGATGCTGATCTTGTTTGCGCCCAGCGCACGCAGCCCACGCACGCCCGCCATCGGTGGGGTGACGACTGAAACACCGGGCTTGGCGGCCTGGATCGCGGCCTCGATCTCGGCATCGCCGATCACCACCGACGCCGAAGTGCAGGAATAGCAGATCGCATCGAGCTTCTCGTCCGGCAGGATCAGGGCCGCACCTGCCGTCAGCGCCGGTTGCATCTTGCGCAGGTTTTCCTGTGTCGTCGGGTTGGCGTAGGGAATGCGCGCGACGTAGACGCCAATCCGCTCGCTCGCCACCATGCGGCGGAAATCCGGCTCGCTGGTGTGGTCGGTGGCCAGGATGATCAGGCCGATGCGCCGCTCCAGCGGGCGCGTCTCCAACTCCGGCCGTTTCGGATAGACCTTGATCTCGGGCAAGGGTTTCATCGGCTACCTCTCGATCTTGCCGTAGCGGCGTTCCAGCCAGCGCAGCAGCACGACCGAAAACAGACTGATGACGAGGAAGAAGGCACCGACCAGGGTGATCGGCTCGATATAGCGGTAATAGGTGTTGGCGACGCTTTTCGCCTGGTTCATCAGTTCCAGCACGGTGATCGCCGACAGCAGCGGCGTCTCCTTGAACATGGCGATGAAATAATTGGCCAGCGCCGGGATCATCGGCGGAATGGCTTGCGGAATGATGATGTGGGTCCAGGTCTGTCTGGCGCTGAGATTGCACGCCTTGGCGGCCTCCCATTGGCCGCGCGGCACATTGTCGATGCCAGCGCGATAAACCTCGGCGGTGTAGGTGCCGTAATGCAGCCCGAGCCCGATGACACCAGCGACCAGCGGCGGCAACAGGATGCCGATGTCGGGCAGCACGTAGAAGATGAAATAGAGCTGCACCAGCAACGGCGTGCCGCGAATGAACTCGGCGAGAAAGCCGACCGTGCGCGACAACGCCTTGTTGGGCGAGCGGCGCGCCAGCGCGATGCCCAACCCGACGATCGCTGCCAGCACCGAGCCGAGCAGCGTCGCCAGGATGGTGATCTTCACCCCCTGGATCAGCGTCGGCATGATTTCCCAGACGAAGTTCCAATCCCACTCCATCAGCAGACTCCGGCCATCAGGCACGCACCCCATCAAGGCCGCGCGCCATGCGGCGTTCCAGCGAGCGCACGCCCCATGAGATGAGCAAAGCGAGGATGAAATAGAGGATCAGGATGGTGGCGAACGGCACCATTGTGTTGCCGGTCTGCGCCCGCACCACCTGCGCCTGGAAGGTCAGATCGGTGAGCGAGATCAGCGACACCACGGCGGTCGCCTTGAGCAATTCGATGGCGTTGTTGCCGAAGGTCGGCAGCATCACCAGCAGCGCCTGCGGCAGGATGACGTGGCGCATGCCTTGCCAGCGGCCGAGATTGAGCGCGGTGCAGGCCTCATACTGTTCACGGCCGATCGACTGGATGGCGCCGCGCACCACTTCGGCGGCATAGGCGCCGACATTGAGGCCAAGCGCCAGCACGCCGGCCTGCAACGGCGTCAGCGAAATACCGGCAAAGGGCAGCACGAAATAGGCCCAGAACAACTGCACGAAGATCGAGGTGCCGCGGAAGAATTCGATGTAGGCGGTGGCCAGCGCGCGCAGCACGAAGAAACGCGAGAGCCGCCCCATTCCGGCGAGAAAGGCCATGAACAGGGCAAGCACCGACCCCATCAGCGTCAGTTCGATGGTGACAAGCGCTCCCTGCAATATCAGGCCGAAATAGCCGGACCACTGGGTCATCTGCGTTTATTATTCCACTTCATTTGCGGTTGTGCGAGGCAGCGGCGACAGCATCTTCTCCCGTTTTACGGGAGAGGATGCCGGCAGGCAGATGAGGGGCAGCGCGAACTTGCGAAGGTATGGCGCGGCCCCTCATCAGTCACTTCGTGACACCTTCTCCCCGTTGAACGGGGAGAAGGAAAAATTACTTCGCCGCGCAGAGCTTGTCGCGCGTCGTCGACATCGCGGCTGCCGCCGAGAAGCCATAGGGCTCGATGATCTTGGCGAACTCGCCCGATGTCTTCAGCTTGGCCAGTTCGACGTCGAAGGCATCGCGCAACGCCTCGTCGCCCTTCTTGAAGGCGGCGCCGTCGCAATAGACAGGCGCACCCTGCACCGGCGCGATGACTTCGAGGTTCGGATCGGCGGCCTTCTTGACCAGGTCGTTGATCGACAGGACGGGCAGCGAATAGGCGTCGATGCGGCCATCCTGCAGCATCTTCACGCCGCTCTGGCCGTCCGGCACGACGATGACACGCTCGCGCGGCACGCCAGCATTGAGCGCCAGCTTCTCTTCCGTGCCGCCGCCGGGGGCGCCGATGGTCGCGGTGGTGTCCTTGGCGACATCCTCGTAGCTCTTGAAGCCTTTCGGATTGCCCTTCTTCACCAGCATCGCCTCGGCATCGCACAGCACCGGCTCCGAATAGACCACCGCAGCGCAGCGCTCCGGCTTCATGAACAGGCCGGCGGTGACCACATCGAAGCGGCCGGCCTGCAGGCCGGGGATCATGGCGCCATATTCGGAAATCGAGGCGACGATGTCGGCGACGCCCAGGCGCTTGAAGATCTCGCGCGCCACATCGGGCGCCGCGCCCGAGACCTTGCCGTCGGCGGCGACCGCCGTATAGGGCGGCTCGTTGGCGATGGCGACGCGGGCAAAGCCTTGTGCCTTGAGTTGCTCGAGCTTGCTGTCGTCAGCCGAACCGGCGGTCGAGGCGGCCAGCACCGCCGTCAGTGCAAGACCGGCAACGCCGGCCAGAATGCTAGGTTTGTTCATTGTTCCCAACTCCTTGTTTCTTGTCTTGCTTTTGTTACGGGGCGGCGTAGCCGCTCCGGGACGACTTCGTCGCCCTGGGGCATGGCGGTCAGACGCGATGTCCGCGGCCGCGATGATCTTCTTCAGGAAGCCTTGCGTGCGCTCCTGCTTGGGATGACGGAAAATCTCGTCGGGTTTGCCTTCCTCGACTATTCTGCCACGATCGAAGAACAGCACCCGGTCGGCGAAATCATGGGCGAACCCCATCTCGTGGGTGACCAGCAGCATGGTCATGTCGGTCTCGGCGGCGAGCTTGCGCATGACGTTCATCACCTCCTCGACCAGCTCCGGATCGAGCGCCGACGTCACCTCGTCGAACAGCATGATCTTCGGCGACAGTGCGAGCGCCCGGGCGATCGCGACACGCTGCTTCTGCCCGCCGGACAGCTGTGCCGGCATGTTTTTGGCCTTGTCGGCCATGCCCACCATCTCGAGCAGTTCCATCGCCCGCTTTTCGGCGGCGGCGCGCGGCGTGCCCTTGGTCAGCATCGGCGCCAGGGTGACATTGTCCATGACGCATTTGTGCGGAAACAGGTTGAACAGCTGGAAGACCATGCCGATTTTCTGGCGCATCCTTGTCAGGTGCCGCTCATCGGCGGGCAACAACTGACCATTGCGCTCCATGTGGTAAAGCTGCTCGCCGTCGATCTGGATATGACCGCCATCGATGCGCTCCAGCGTCATCAGGATGCGCAGGATCGTCGTCTTGCCCGAGCCTGATGGGCCGATCAGCGCCAGCTTCTCGCCAGGCATGACCTGCATCGACAGGCCGTCCAGCACCTTGAAGCTGCCGAAGCTCTTCGAGATGCCGTCGATCTTGATGATGGGCGCTGATGCGGACAAATGAATTTCCCCGTGCTGGAGAAGCCTGTGCCCCTTAACGATGCGGAACGCGCCAAATCATGTCAATTGGGAAAATAATATCATGACAATATTTCCCATTCCGCACAATTCTCAGGCAATCAGTGCCGAAGAGTGCGCCGGGATACGGTCAGGCCGAGCCGAGAATGGGAGCCTCCGAGAACCGGAACGGAGCGTACTTTTCGTACGTGAGTACCGGAAGCGCAGGGGGCTGCCTTTCGCAGGCCGGCATCACCCGAATAGCGGCGTACTCGCTAGATTGCGAGCAGCAGATGCTCCGGATCGCCGAGCAAAAGCTTGGTGACAACGCCGAGGCCAGCGCGCAGTTCCCCCTCGGTGGTCGATCCCAGCGAGATGCGCACCGCCGGATGCCAGGGCGCATCCGAGATGCGGAAGGATGTGCCGGGTGCAATCGCCACGCCCTGCAGACGAGCCTGGGCGACAAAGCTCTCCTCGGAGCGGTCGGTCGGGAGTTGCAGCCAGACATGCAGCCCGTCGCGCTTGGCGCGATAGTCAACCCCTGCCAGCACTTGCGCCGCGATATCCTGCCGCCGCCGCAATGCCGCGCGCTGCCAATGGACAAGCTCCATCGCCGTGCCGTCGGTCACCCATTTGGTGGCAATCTCCGCCACCAGCGGCGTTGCCATCCAGTTCGAGACCAGATGCCGGTTGGCGACGGCGGCGACATAGCGGTCGGGCGCTGCGAGATAGCCGATGCGCAGGCCGGGCACGGTGATCTTGGTGAAGGAGGTGACGTAGAGCGTGCGCTCCGGCGCAAAAGCGGCGACAGGCGGCGGCCTGTCCTCGACCAGGGGGCCCAGCACATCGTTCTCGATGATGGCGATGTCGTGCTTGCGCGCCACAGCCGCGATCTCAGCGCGCCGCGCCGCATCCATCAGCGTCGCCGTCGGGTTGATCACCGAGGGCTGCACGAACACGGCGCGGATGTCGGAAAGCCGGCAGGCCTCGTCCAGCGCCTCCGGGATCAGGCCGTTGTCATCGATCGGCAGGCCTTCAAGGTTGAAGCCGAGATAGCGGGCGAGCGGCACCAGCGTGTGGTGGCCGATCGCCTCGGTGGCGACCGTCGAGCCCGGCGGTGCGACGCTCATCAGCGCCACCGTCATGCCCGCGGTGGCGCCGTTGGTCAGGCTGATGTTCTGCGCGGAGGTGTCGAACCCGCACAGTCTCAGCCATTCGACCGCCACCGCGCGGTGGCGCGGAAACACCATGTTGGGGCGGAACGACAGCGCTGAACTCGACGGCAGGTTCTCGGCCAGCCAGCCCAGCGCCTGCTTCAGCCGCTCCAGATGCATCGGCTCGCAGACCGGTTTCAGGATCGACAGATCGATGACTTCGCCGAGCCGCTCCGGCAGATAGGGCGGCTCCGGCTCGCGGCGCTGCGTCTGGACGAAGCTGCCGCGGCCGATCTCGCCGGAGATCAGGCCGCGCCGGATCAGCTCCTCATAGGCGCGGCTGACAGTCTGCACCGAAAGCTTGAGGTCGTCGGCCAGCCGGCGATGGGTCGGCAACCGGGCGCCATTGGCAAGACGCCCGTCATGGATGGCGCGGGCGAACTGGTCGGCCAGCGATTGATAGGCCGGCCGCCGGATGAGCGCGGGATCGGGTTGCCACAATGTCATGACTTATTAGAGATCGAAATCAGTGCAATTGACAATCGAAATAATGCGCCGTCATGGTGCAGTGGACGAAAAAGTGGACGCCGATGAACGCTGCGAAACTCGACCCGATCGACCTGAAAATCCTCGACGCCATCCAGCGCGACGGACGCATCACCAAGCTGGCGCTGGCCGAACAGGTCGGCCTGTCGCCGACGCCGTGCTGGATGCGGCTGCGCAAGCTGGAAAAGGCCGGCATCGTCTCGGGCTACCACGCCAGGATCGCCATGCGCGTCGTCGCACCCGTCGCCACCGTGCTGATGGAGGTGACGCTGGCCAACCACCGCCAGGCCGACTTCGACCGCTTCGAGCGCGTCATCCGCGACATCCCCGAGATCGTCGCCTGCTGGTCGGTGGGAGGCGGCGTCGACTATGTGCTGAAGGTGATGGCACGCGACATCGACGCCTATCAGCGGCTGGTCGATGGCTTGCTCGATCGCGAAATCGGCATCGATCGCTACTTCACCTACATCGTCATCAAGACGGTGAAGGACGAGGTTGCGCTGCCCATAGCCGACCTGCTGCCCGCGTCGTCGTAGGACCGGAGAGATCGGCTGCCGAGATGGCACAATAGAGAGAGTCTCTCTCCTTCAAGGCATCCAAACAGCCTCTCTGTCTGCATCGGGCGGATAATCTTCCCGCATCAGTCCGAACCGGGAGGCCTCGACCATGTCCGCGCATTTCGCCCGCTCGCATCGCCATGAAGCGCTCGACCGCCTGGCCGATCGCCGGCTGCTGCGCGAACTCTCCTATGTCGACGGCCACTGGACAGCGAGCGAGGCGGCGGAAAGCTTCGAGGTCACCGATCCGGCCACCGGCATCACCGTTGCTTTCGTCGCCGCGCTTGATGGCCGGCAGACGACAAAGGCGATCGATGCCGCCGCGCGCGCCTTTCCGGCATGGCGGGCGCTGTTGCCGCAGGAGCGTTCGAAAATCTTAAAAAAATGGTTCGAGCTGATCATCGCTGCAAAGCAAGACCTCGCCCTGCTGATGACGCTGGAACAGGGCAAGCCGCTGCAGGAGTCGCTGGGCGAAATCGACTATGCCGCTTCCTTCGTCGAATGGTATGCCGAGGAAGCCAAGCGTCTGAATGCCGAGAGCGTCACCAGCCATCTGGCCGGCGCCGAAATGATGGTGCGGCGCGAGGCGCTCGGCATTGTCGGTGTCGTCACGCCGTGGAATTTTCCGTCGGCGATGCTGACCCGCAAGGCAGCCGCCGCCCTTGCCGCCGGCTGCACCATCGTCGCGCATCCCTCCTCGGAAACACCGCTCTCGGCGCTGGCGCTGGCCGAACTCGGCGAACGCGCCGGTCTGCCCGCCGGCGTCTTCAACATCGTCACCGGTAAGGCTTCGACGATCGTTGGCCGGATGTGCGAGGATCCGCGCATCCGCGCCATGAGCTTCACCGGCTCGACCGAGATCGGCCGACTGATTGCCGCACAGAGCGCGCCCACAATGAAACGGCTGGTGATGGAGCTTGGCGGCCACGCGCCGCTGATCGTCTTTGCCGATGCCGATCTGGACAAAGCGGTTGATATCGCCATCGACGCCAAATTCGCGACATCGGGCCAGGACTGCCTCGCCGCCAACCGCATCTATGTCCAGCGTCCGATCTATGAGCGCTTCTGCGCCGCTTTCGCCCGGCGCATCGAGACGTTGCGGAGCGGCAACGGCCTTGCCGGTGACACCGACATCGGGCCGCTGATGCATGAGCGTGCTGTCAAGAAGGTCGAGGAACAGGTCGCCGATGCGCTCGCCCTTGGCGCGCGCTGCCTCACTGGCGGCGGACGGCATCAAGCCGGGCCATTGTTCTACCAGCCGACACTGCTGGCCGATGTCACCGATGAAGCGCTGATCATGCGCGAAGAAACTTTTGGCCCGGTTGCCGCCGTGACGCCGTTCGACAGCGAAGATGAGGTCATTGCCCGCGCCAATGCCACCGAATATGGCCTCGTCGCCTATGTCGTGACCGAGAACGGCGCCCGCCAGCAGCGCATGGGCCGCGCGCTCGACTACGGCATGGTCGCCATCAACCGCGTCAAGATCACCGGCGCGCCGATCCCGTTCGGCGGCGTCAAGCAATCCGGCATCGGTCGCGAAGGTTCGCGCCACGGGCTCGAAGCCTTTACTGATCTAAAATATCTCTGCCTGGACGTAGCCTAAGCTGCGCCGGAATCGTCCCTTCGTCAGGAGTCAAAAAATGCTCGATCAGTCCAACGAACTCGCCGCCTGGGATCGTGACCACTTCTTCCATCCCTCGACCCATATGGGCACGCATGCGCGCGGTGAGAGCCCGACGCGCATCATGGCCGGCGGTGAAGGCGTCACCGTCTGGGACAACAATGGCAAGAAGAGCCTCGATGCCTTTGCCGGCCTCTATTGCGTCAATGTCGGTTATGGCCGGCAGAAGATTGCCGATGCCATCGCCGCCCAGGCCAAGAACCTCGCCTACTACCACGCCTATGTCGGCCACGGCACCGAGGCCTCGATCACGCTTGCCAAGATGATCATCGACCGCGCGCCGCAAGGCATGTCGAGGGTCTATTTCGGCCTGTCGGGTTCCGATGCCAACGAAACCAACATCAAGCTGATCTGGTACTACAACAATGTGCTCGGACGGCCGGAAAAGAAGAAGATCATCTCGCGCTGGCGCGGCTATCACGGCTCGGGCGTGATGACGGGATCACTGACCGGGCTCGACCTCTTCCACAACGCCTTCGACCTGCCGCGCGCGCCGATCCTGCACACCGAGGCGCCCTATTACTTCCGCCGCGCCGACCGTTCGATGAGCGAGGAGCAGTTTTCGCAGCATTGCGCCGACAAGCTCGAGGAGATGATCCTGGCCGAGGGCCCGGAAACGGTCGCTGCCTTCATCGGCGAGCCGATCCTCGGCACCGGCGGCATCGTGCCGCCGCCCGCCGGCTATTGGGAAAAGATCCAGGCGGTGCTGAAGAAGTATGACGTGCTGCTGGTCGCCGACGAAGTGGTGACGGGCTTCGGCCGTCTGGGCGCCATGTTCGGATCCGACCATTACGGCATCAAGCCGGACCTGATCACCATCGCCAAGGGCCTCACCTCGGCCTATGCGCCGCTGTCGGGCGTCATCGTCGCCGACAAGATGTGGCAGGTGCTGGTTGAGGGCTCCGACAAGCTCGGTTCGCTCGGCCATGGCTGGACCTATTCGGCGCATCCGATCTGCGTTGCCGCCGGCGTCGCCAATCTCGAACTGATCGACGAGATGGATCTGGTGACCAATGCCCGCGAGACAGGAGCCTATTTCCGCGCCGAGCTCGCCAAAGCCGTCGGCGGCCACAAACATGTCGGCGACGTGCGCGGCGACGGCATGCTGGCGGCGGTCGAATTCGTTGCCGACAGGGACGACCGGGTGTTCTTCGACGCCTCGCAAAAGATCGGGCCGCAGGTGGCGACAGCGCTTGCCGCAAGCGGCGTCATCGGCCGCGCCATGCCGCAGGGCGACATTCTCGGCTTTGCGCCGCCGCTCTGCCTGACTCGTGAGGAGGCCGACATCGTCGTGTCGAAGACGGCTGATGCGGTGAAGAGCGTGTTTGCCAATCTCTGAGACCGACCATGAATGCCATGACCAGAACCCTCCCCACCACCATGGCCGCCGTGCTGCTCACCGGGCACGGTGGCCCTGAAAAGCTTGTCTACAGCACTGACGTGAAAGTGCCCGCGCCGGCTGCCGGTGAAGTGCTGGTCAAGGTCAGTGCTTGCGGGATGAACAACACCGATGTCTGGGTGCGCCAGGGCGCCTATGGCACGGAAGAGGACGCTGCCGCGGTGTCGACATGGCGGCGCCAGGGCAACACGCTGAGTTTCCCGCGCATCCAGGGCACCGACACGGTCGGCACTATCGCCGCTGTCGGCGAAGGCGTTTCGCCGGACCGTATCGGGGAACGGGTGATGGTCGATTTCTCGATCTACAATCGCGACGACGATTCACTCGCCGACATCGACTATATGGGCCACGGCCGCGACGGCGGCTACGCCGAATACCAGGCCGTGCCGGCCGAGAATGCCCATGTCGTCGATACCGACCTGACTGATGTCGAGCTCGCCACGTTCTGCTGCGCCTACCTCACCGGCGAACAGATGCTGGAACGGGCCGCGCTCAAGGCCGGCGAGCGCGTGCTGGTCACCGGCGCCTCGGGCGGAGTCGGTTCGGGCATCGTGCAACTGGCGCGAGCGCGCGGCGCCATTCCCTATGCCGTCGTCGGCAAAGGCAAGGAACAGGCGGTGCTCGATATCGGTGCCGAGGCTGTCATCACCCGTGGCGTTGCCGACCTGCCGCAAGCCATGACTGAAGCGACCGGCGGCCAGCCGATCGACGTGGTGGCCGACCTCGTCGGCGGCGCCATCTTCAACGACCTGTTGCGTATCCTCAGGCCCGAGGGCCGCTATACCACCGCCGGCGCGATCGCCGGTCCGGTCGTGCAGCTCGACCTCAGGACCATGTATCTGAAGCAGTTGCAGCTGCATGGCTCGAGCCAGGGCACACGTGCCGATTTCCGCCGCATCGTCGGATACATCGAAGCCAAGAAAATCCGGCCGCTGGTCGGCGGCGTCTACAAGCTCTCCGATTTCCACCATGCGCAGGCGGATTTCATCGCCAAGGATTTCGTCGGCAAGCTGGTGGTGGTGCCGGATGCCATGTGGGGTTCGGCTATCTGAACAACCCGACTATGCTTCAACCCTTGTGGGCCGCTCTCAGCAACATGCCGAACAGGTCGCGCGGCTCGTCGGGGTCGGCCAGCATGTCGAGTTCCTGGTAGAGGCCGGTCGAGCGCAGCTGATCCCTGACATAGCGCAGCGCCGAAAAGTCCTCGATGGCGAAGCCGACCGAATCGAACAGCGTGATCTGGCCAGGGTCGCGCCGGCCTTGCACGGCGCCTGACATCACCCGCCACAGGTCGGTCACCTCATGATCCGGCGCAAGCTGCTGGATCTCGCCCTCTATGCGGGTCTGCGGCGGGTATTCGACGAAGATGTCGGAGCGCAGCAGGATGTCGCGGTGGAGTTCGGTCTTGCCGGGGCAGTCGCCGCCGACCGCGTTGATGTGGACGCCGGAGCCGACCATGTTGTCGGTGAGGATGGTGGCGTACTGCTTGTCGGCAGTGACGGTGGTGATAATGTCAGCCCCTTCGACCGCCTCCTGCGCGGTGCCGCAGGCAACGATGTCAAAGCCGAGACCAGCGAGATTGCGGATGCATTTTTGCGTCGCCGAGCGGTCGATGTCGTAAAGCCTCAGCCTGTCGACGCCGAGCAGCGCCTTGAAGGCCACCGCCTGGAATTCGGCCTGTGCGCCGTTGCCGATCAGCGCCATGCAGTTCGAGCCGGCCGGCGCCAGGTACTTGGCGGCCAGAGCCGACATCGCCGCTGTGCGCAGCGCTGTCAGGATGATCATTTCGGATAGCAGCACAGGATAGCCATTGTGGACGTCGGCGAGCATGCCGAAGGCGGTCACCGTCTGGCGGCCCTCGCGCATGTTCTTGGGGTGGCCGTTGACATATTTGAAGCCGTAGACCTCGCCGTCGCTGGTCGGCATCAGCTCGATGACGCCCTCGGCGCTGTGCGAGGCGACGCGCGGCGTCTTGTCGAAGAGCTCCCAGCGGCGGAAATCGTCCTCGATGTAGCCGGCGAGTTCGACGAGGAAGCGTTCGACGCCGATCTTCAGCACCAGCTTCATCATGTGGTCAACGCTGACGAAGGGCACGATGTTGAGATCGGGGATCATTTTTTTCTTATCCTTGCCGCACGCGGGCGGTCAGTCCTGGCGATGCGCGTTGTGCGCCTTCATCATCGTTGCCAGCGCCGGATCGTTTTGCTCCAGCGCCCTGATGGCTTCGCTTGTATCGTAGAGGCGCTCATCCTGCCCCATCTTGAACTTGGCCTCGAGCCGATCGATCGGCAGGTCGAAGCCGATGATATGCGGTATGCGCCGCTCCATGCCGCCTGGCCCCAGCTCGCGCATGCGCCAGCGATCGTCGCGATCCTTCTCCAGCACGTCGACAAGCTGCAAGAGATGCCGGGCGGTGGCGTGATCGTCGAGCGGAACCGGATGCCCATGACAATGCACGACAGCAAAATTCCAGGTCGGCGCGCTGTCGCGCACCGGGTTGCGCGGATACCAGGACGGCGAGATGTAGCCATGCGGGCCGTGGAAGATGGCGACCGTCTCCCTGCCCTCGGCGATCAGCGCGCTTTGCGGATTGGCCCTGGCGAGATGCGAGACCAACGTTCCGTTTTCACCGCGCATGCGATCAAGCACGAAGGGCAGATGCGATACGGCGAGGCCCTGCGGTCCTGACGTCACCACCGTGGCGAAGGCCGCGGCTTCGATCAGGCCGAACACCTCGTCGCGCGACAGCGGCGCGAATTCAGGCTTGCTGTACATGGGTCAGCTTCGCTGGGCGCGAACCGCCGGGATCAGGCCTTGCGGGCGAACCAGCAGTACCGCGATGACACCCGACAGCACGATGGCGTCGCGGTAGGGCGCGATCGCTCCCGGCAATGTCGCCTGCAACAGCACCTCGATGATGCCGAGCAGGAAGCCGCCGGCGACAGCACCGGGCAGGCTACCCAGCCCGCCGACGACGGCGGCGATGAAGGCCTTCAGCACCGGCGTGAAGCCCATCAGCGGATCGACCGAGGCGCGCTGCGCCACCCACAGCATTGCCGCCAGCCCGGCCAGCAGGCCGGAGAGCAGGAAGGCGGTGGCGATGATGCGGCTGGCCGGAATGCCCATCAGGCGCACAACGTCGAAATCTTCCGCCGCGGCGCGCATCGCCGTGCCGGTCACCGAGCGGCGCAGGAAGACTTCCAGCGCAATCAGCGCCAGTGCGGAGACGACGATGGAGATGCTGGGACCGACGCCGATGGTGAAATCGCCGAAGGAGAAGGCGCCGGTCATCCAGCCAGGCATGGCGACAGCCTGCGGCCGCGCCGAGATGCCGTTCTGGAAGACGACCTTGAGCAGGCTGGAAACGGCAAAGCTGGTTAGCAACAGACTGGTGACGCTGGCGCCGCGCATCGGCCGGAAGGCGATACGCTCCATGGCGACGGCGGCGAGCGCGCCGCAGGACACGGCGACAAGCACCGCCACCGGGAAGGGAAAGCCGAGCACCAGCGAGGCCAGAAGCGCATAGCCCGACAGTGTCATCAGTTCGCCATGGGCGAAGTTGATGAGGCCGACGATGGAAAAGACGATCGCCAGCCCGAGCGCCAGCAGCGCATAGACGCCGCCGAGGCTCACTGCATTGATGATCTGCTGCGCGACCATGCTTCTTAAGCTCCCAAATAGGCTTGGCGGACGAGGTCCGAGGAGGCGAGTTCTTTTGCCGTGCCCGACAGCACCACCTCGCCATTGGCGAGCACCACGGCGCGGTCGGCGATTTCGAGCGCCAGCGCCACATTCTGTTCGACCAGAAGGATGGTCAGGCCCTTGCGGCGCAGTTCGGCGATCAGGTCGAAGACGGTGTCGATCAGTTGCGGGGCAAGGCCGAGCGAGGGCTCGTCGAGCAGGATCATGCGCGGCTTGCCCATCAGCGCGCGTGCGATGGCCAGCATCTGCTGTTCGCCGCCCGACAGATTGCCGCCCTTGACGCGATGGTAGCGGCGCAGGATCGGGAACAGCTCCAGCATCTCCTCCTCGCGCAGTCGGGCCTCGGCGGCCGGCTGGTGCACCGCGCCGCCAAGACGCAGATTGTCGGCCACCGTCAGGCTGGCGAAGATGCGGCGGCCTTCGGGAACCAGCGCGACGCCCTTGCGGGCGATCGCCTCCGGCGCCAGGCCGGTGATGTCGACACCGTCGAAGACCACCTTGCCGGATGCAGCCGGCACCAGCCCGGCGACGGCGCCGAGCGTCGAGCTCTTGCCGGCGCCGTTGGCGCCGACCAGCGCGATGATCTCGCCGCTGTCGACGGTGAGGTCGACGCGGCGCACCGCCTCGACTTCGCCATACCGGATTTTCAGGGCTTCGACGCTCAGCATGACATCACGGCGCGGGAACGTCGGCGGCGTCGGGGATCAGGGTCTGGACATGCTTGCCCTCGCCGCCCTCGTAGCGCATCAGCGCCACTGGCCGCAGCGGCATGCGGTCGGTGCCGGCATAGGTGATCTTGCCGGTGATGCCTTCGAAATCCTTGAGGCCGGCGATGGCGTCGCGGACCGCCTTCGGGTCGTCGGAGCCGGCCGTCTTGACCGCCTGGTCGAGGATCAGGCCGATCTCGTAGCCATTCACTTCATAGGTCGATTCCGGTGCGTGGCCGGCATATTTGGTGAAGGCGGCGTTGAAGGCCTCGAGCTTGCTGCCCGGCTCGGCATAGCCGGCCGCGGTGTAGACGACACCGTCGACCAATTTGCCAAGTGCCTTGATGGTCGGCGTGCCGATGGCATCGGCGCCATAGACGGGGATGGTGACGCCGGCGCCGCGCAATTGCTGGATGAAGGCCGGGAAATCGGGCTCGTAAGCCGCTGTCATGATCAGGTCCGGCTTGTCGGCCAGGCCCTTGATGTTGGTGATCTCGGCGGAAAAGTCGGGCTGGCCCATGCTGAAGGTGCCGCGGCCGACAATGGCGCCACCCTTCTTCTCGAACACCTTGCCGAAATATTCCGGCAGATTGGCGGTGTAGGTGGAGTCCGGCGAGGTCAGCAGGAACACCTTCTTCTTGCCCTCGGAGACGGCGAAGTCGGCGACCGCCGTCGCCTGCACATTATCGGCCGGATAGGTGCCGAACATGACGTCGCCGACCGCGCCGGTGAGCACCGGGGCAGAGCCGCACAGCGTCAGGGTCGGAATGCCGAGCGGCTGGGTGAGCTGGCCGGCGGAAATCGAGGGATCGGCATCACACGGCGTGATCATGATCTTGGCGCCGGCGTCGATCAGTTCCTGGGCGACAGTGGCGGTCTGCGCGGTGTCGGAGCGCGTGTCCTTGATCAGCAGCTTGACGGTGTATTTGCCGCCGAGCCCGCCCTTGGCGTTGAGCTCGTCGAGCGACATGCGCAAGCCGGCAAGTGCCGGCTGATCGTAAGGGGCAAGGCCGCCGGTCTGCGCGGTCGCGGCACCGATGATGATCTCCTCGGCGCTGGCCGTCGAAATGGCGGCGATGCCGAACACGGCCGCGCACAGGGCGGCGCGATGGAGTCGATAGAGGCTTGGCATGTCGGTTCTCCTTCTGGATTTCTTATGGTTGGCTGGATTGGCTGTCGTTGCGGATCATGCGGTCTGGTTTTCAGCTGTTGCGGTCTTGGCGCGGGCCGTACGGCTGCCGAGATAGGCGGCAATCACGGCAGGGTTCTTCTGGACATCGCCTGGCGTGCCGTCGGCGATGACGCGGCCATGATCGATAACGACGATGCGCTCGCACAGGTTCATCACAAGCCGCATGTCATGCTCGATCAGCACGACGCCTATGCGGCGCTCAGTGCGAACCGTCGACAGGATGGAGACCAGTTCAGCGGTCTCGACAGCGTTCATGCCGGCGGCCGGCTCGTCGAGAAGCAGGAAGCGCGGCTTCAACGCCAGGGCGCGTGCCACTTCCAGGCGGCGGCGCTGGCCATAGGCGAGCCTGGCGGCCGGCTGATCGGCAAATTTCTCCAGCCCCATGCGCGCGAGCTCGCCCATGGCCGCCGCCTCGGCATGGCCAAGATCCGGCTCCACCTGGCGTGCAGCGACGACGACATTCTCCAGCACCGTCATGTGCGGGAAGACGCGGATGTTCTGGAAGGTGCGGGCAACGCCGGAGCGGGCAAAGCGGAAGGCTGAAGCCTGCCGCACCGCGCCACCCACCGACACGGTACCGGCACTTGGCTTGATATCACCGGCCAGCATGTTGAGCAGCGTCGTCTTGCCGGCGCCATTGGGGCCGATAATGCCGGTGATGCTGTCGGTCTGGAAATTCAGGCTGACATCGTCGACGGCGACGACGCCGGCATAGCGGCGCGACAGATGGTCGGCGGTGAGCCGGTCACTCTCGACATGCCGCGGAGGTGCCGCCGAAGCCGTCACGGCTTGGCGTCCGGGCCGGCGCAGGAGGTTCAGCTCACGCTCGCCGAACAGGCCGGTCGGGCGTCGCCAGATAACCAGGATCATGGCGATGGCCAGCACGCCCTGGGTCAGACCGAACAGGACAGGTAGGTGCAGGCCGAACACTTCGCCGCCGCCTTCGAAGCGGCGCACCACTTCGATCAAAACGATGGTGACGATGACGCCGGCGAAAGCGCCGAGCGACGAGGTCATTCCGCCGACGATCAGCATGGCGAGCATGGTGAAGCCGAGATCGAAATAGAAATCGCGCGGCGAAAACGCACCAAGGAATTGCGCCATCAAGGAACCGGCGGCCATGGCGGCGACGACGCCCGCCACCCAGGCGGCCAGACGCGCCGTGCGCTGGTCGACGCCGACGGCGGCCGCGCCGCGCTCGTCATTGGCGGCGGCGCGCGTGGCAAGGCCGAAGGAGGTTTCGCGAAACAGCCTCGCCGCCACCAGCGCCACCGAAGCGACAGTTGCGGCGGTCCACAGCCCGACCTCGCGCGGCACACCATAGAAGGGCTGGCTGCCACGGGTGATCTCGCGCCCGGCGACCAGCAGCGTGTAGACGATGATCAGCATGGCCAGCGTGGCGATCGAGGCACTCGACCCGGACAGCCTGAGCAGCGGCGTGCCGGTCAACAGGCCGATGACGACCGCCAGGACCAGGACCACGGCCAGCGCCGCGAAGAAGGAGAGTTGATGCCCGGCGAGGAACTGCGGCAGGTCACGCAGTGCCGTTCGCTGCAGTGCGGTCGGCATGGTGAGGATGCCGGTGGCGTAGGCGCCGAGGCCGACAAAGGCTGCCTGGCCGAACGAGACGATGCCGCTGTTGCCGGAGAATATCTGCAGGCCAAGCACCGCCGTCAGCATGATCGCGGCATAGGTGACCACGCGCTGCATGGCGGCGCCGCCGAAGATGAAGGCGGCAAGCGCCACCAGCAGCAGCACCGCCACCATGCACAAGGCGTCGGCCGTGGCGTTGCGGAACGCGGCCGGCATGAAGCCGCTGGGCTTGCTCTCGCTTATCGTCACCGACGCCATCACGCGGCCTTGAAGCGGCTGGGCGAAAACGGCGCCAGGATCGGCTGCACGCCCTCGGTGACCAGCCTGGCGACCGCCTCGCCGACGGCCGGACCGGTCTTGAAGCCGTGGCCGGAGGATCCCGCCGAAACGACCAGCCCCTCGACGCCAGGCATGGGTCCGATGACCGGCAGATCGTCGGGGCTCATGTCATAGAGCCCGGCATAGCCCGGCCGGATGCCAAGCTCGGCCATGGCCGGCACACGGGTGGCGAAGGTCTCCAGAATCTCGACCGATTCTGATTCCTCGACACCTTCCATGTAGGAGTCGGGATTTTCGACGAAGCGGGGCCGGCCCGCATGTTCGTGGCGCAGGCCGGTGCCGCCGCCGGCCCAGGTGCCGGCCAGGATGACGCCGTCATTGTCGGGCCGTGCATAGTTGCAGGAGATGTCGTCGCACCAGGCAAATGGCATGACCTGCCTTGCCTTGCCAGCAGCGTCGAGCACGGCCATCGGATGGCGCTCGACATGCAGCGGCAAATCGAGGCCCACTGTCGCCAGCAGGCGGCGCGTCCACGGCCCGGCGGCAAGAACAACCGTATCGGCTTCCAGCACGGTTCCATCGGTCAGTGCGACACCGGTGATGCGGTCGCCCTGCCGCTGAAGGCTCTCGACCAACGTGTTCTGCATGATCTTCGCACCGTTGGCGCGAGCGGCACGGGCGATGGCATTGGTGGCGCCGAAGGCATCGGCATAACCATATTCCGGCTCCCACAGCGCCAGCGCGACATTGTCCAGGGCAAAGCCGGGCGCGGCGTCGGCAAAGGCCTGCGGCGACAATGTCTCGATGCGCGCGCCCTCGCCGCGGATGCGTTCGGCTGCCGATGTCCAGCTTGCCTTGTTGTCGTTGCCGCAGACCCACATCATGCCGACCTCGGTGACGAAAGAGCCTTCGCCCCCGATTTCCGGCAGCGACACGAGGATCTCGCGGCCACGGATGGAAAGCTGCGACAGTTCCGGCATCAGGTAGAAGGCGTGCAGCAGCGCCGACGATTTGCCCGACGGGCCGCCGGCCGGATGGGTCTGCTCGACCAGCGTGAGGTTCACACCGGCCTTGGCCAGATGATAGGCGGTGCTCGATCCGACAATACCCGCACCGACGACGATGACGTCGCTCCCGTTTCGCATGGCTGTTCCCCACAGTCTCTTGGCTGCTTTCCGACAAGGTAGGGCCAGCGATCGCGCAATGTCAACATCTCTTCATTGTTGACCGAGATTTAAATCTCTGTAATAAACTCGACAAAACAAGAGAACACGGATTTCGGGGAGGCCCATGGCGATACGCGATGTTCTGATGCGCGGGGATCTCACGCTGACGCCGTCGGAGGAGAAGATCGTCCGGCTGCTGTTGACGGACTATCCGACCTCCGGCCTCGGCACCGCTTCGTCGCTGGCGCGGCGCGCCGGCGTCAGCGATCCGACCGTGGTGCGGCTGGTGATGAAACTCGGCTATGAGGGTTTTCCGGATTTCCAGGCAAGGCTTCTGGCCGAGGTCGAGGCAAGGCTGCATTCGCCGCTGCTGATGATGGAGGCCAAGCGGCAGAGCGGTTCCAACGACAGCGCCGTGCTGGCCTATCTCGACAGCGTCACCACGGCCTTGCAGAAAGCCACCGCCGCGACACCCGTCCAGACATACGAGCGGGCGGCCCGTCTGCTGATGGAGGCCAAGGGCGAGGTCGTGCTGGTTGGCGGCCGGTTCAGCCGCCACATCGCCGGCATGCTTGCCGGATATCTCGTGCAGTTTCGCCCCAAGGTTCGCGATCTCGGTGTGCTCTCTCCGCAGACTTTCGACACACTGGCCGACCTCGACCGGCGCGACGTGCTAGTCGTCTTCGACTACCGCCGCTACCAGCTCGACGTGATGGCCTATGCAAAACAGGCGGCGGCCCTCGATGTGCGCATTGTCCTGTTCACCGACCAGTGGCTGTCGCCGATATCAGATCTCGCCGAAGTCACCATCGTCAGCCCGCTCGAAGTGGCCTCGCCCTACGACACGCTGGCGCCGGCGATCGCCCAGATGGAAGCCCTCACCGCTCATATTGTTTCGACGCTGGACGACGACGCTCGTGCTCGCATCGAGCGGCTTGAGAAGGTGCGGCATGCCAATGCCGTAACGCTCGACAGCGACCCGCAAGAGAACGGCGCGGGCCATACACCCGGACCACGCAAGACGCCGGGACCCAAATCAGCAAAGCAGGACGACAAAGCATGACCCAGGCCCTACCCAGACGAAACGAAGCCTTCCGTGCCGGTGAAACGGCGCTGCTGCTCGTCGATATGCAGCGCATCTGGCTGGAACCGGGCGCCGATCCGTCGCATCCGGAGCGTGGCCCGGATCACTATTTCTACCGGCAGACATCGTCGCAGACGATCCCCAACCAGGAGCGTCTGCTGGCCGCCGCGCGCGCCAACGGCGTCGAGGTTCTGCACACGATCATCCAGAGCCTGACCGAAGACGGTCGCGACCGCTCGCTCGACCACAAGCTGACACCGATCCATGTTGCGCCCAGCCTCCCCGAGGGCCTGCCGGTGGCGTCGCTGGCGCCGGTCGGCGACGAGATCATGCTGCCGAAGACGTCGTCGGGCATCTTCAACTCGACCAATGTCGACTACCTCCTGAAGAACCTCGGCATTCGCTATCTCGTCGTGGTCGGCGTGCTGACCGATCAATGCGTCGACATGACGGTGCGCGACGGCGCCGACCGCGGCTACCTCGTCACCTGTGTAGCGGACGCCTGCGCCACCATCACGCAGGAACGCCACGACATCGCACTCAAGGCCTTCGGCGGATATTGCTGGGTCACCGACACCGATACCGTCGTCGACCGCTTCAACGCTTTGGGAAAAACGGCATGACATCGACCGTCGAGCCCCTGGTTGCCGTCGTCACCACGGATCTCTCCGCCGTCACGCGGGGCCGCTTCGTTGCCGAAAGCAAATTGCAGAAAACCGCCACGACCGGCGTCGGCTGGCTGCAGGCCAATTTGTCGCTGACGCCGTTCAACTCGATCGTCGATCCCAACCCCTGGGGCTCGTCGGGCGACCTGCGGCTGATCCCCGATCTCAAGGCGCGCTTTCGCACGACACGCACCGGATCGGCGACGCCGTTCGACATGGTCGCCGGCGACATCGTCGAGCTCGATGGCAGCCCATGGCTCGGCTGTACCCGCACGATGCTCAAAGACGCGCTGGCCGAGCTGAAAGCCGCAACCGGCCTGTCGGTCATCGCCGCCTTCGAGCATGAATTCCATGTCGCCGACGGCGGCTTCGCACCGGCGCATTCGATGTCTTTCGCCGCACTGCGCCGCGCCGACCCGTTTGCGCCCAATCTGATGGCGGCGCTGGAGGAAGCCGGAGTCGCGCCTGAAGTGGTCATCGCCGAGTACGGCGAAGACCAGTTCGAGGTGACGCATGAGCCGGCGGACGCGCTGACAGCAGCCGACCGCGCCGTCGCCATCCGCGAAATCACGCGCGAATTGGCGCGCAATGCCGGCTGGCGTGCGAGCTTCGCGCCCAAGACAGCGCCTAATGCCGTCGGCAACGGCGTCCACATCCATTTCAGCTTCGTTGACGAGGCCGGCAAGCCGGTGACTTACGATCCGGCGCAACCCGGCGGCCTTTCCGCCAAAGCTGGCGCCTTCTGCGCCGGCGTGCTGTGTCATCTGCCTGGTATCACCGCCATGACGGCGTCGAGCGTGTCGTCTTACTACCGGCTGAAGCCGCACAGCTGGAGCTCGTCCTACACCTGGCTTGCCGACCGCGACCGCGAGGCATCCTTGCGCATCTGTCCGACGGTGACGATCGGCGGGCGCGATCCGGCGCGGCAGTACAACATCGAGTACCGGGCCGCCGACGCCACCGGCAATCCCTATCTGTCGCTGGCGGCGATCATCCGCGCCGGGCTGGAGGGGCTGAAGGCGAACCTGCCCTCGCCGCCGCTGGTCACCGGCGACCCGACGCTGATGAGCGAGGCGGAGCGGGCAAAGCTCGGTCTCGTGCGCCTGCCCGAAACCCTGCCAGCGGCGCTGGACGCGCTTGTGGCCGACAGCACCGTGAGGGGATGGTTCACGCCTGTCTTCATCGAAACCTTCGTCGGCCTCAAGCAACACGAGGCAGAGCGCCTTGCCGGTCTCGATCCGGCTTCCATCTGCGATCTTTACCGGACGCTCTATTGATGACTGCACAGACTGAAAAAGGCCTGCTCCCTCAAAAAGATTGGCCCGAGGCCGTCGAGGTCCTCAACGAGCACGGCCATTCCGATATCGTGCTGTTGTGCGAGCATGCGTCCAACCACATGCCGGCCGAGTATCGGCAGCTCGGCCTCGATGCCAGCCATCTGCAACGCCACATCGCCTGGGATATCGGTGCCGCCGAGATGACCCGTCTGCTGTCGTCGAAGCTCGATGCTCCGGCCTTCCTCAGCGGCTATTCGCGGCTGCTGATCGACCTCAACCGGCCGCTTCATAGCCAAGGCAGCATTCCGGTTCTGTCGGAAGACACCGACATTCCCGGCAATGTCGGCATCGATGCGACGGAGCGGACCCGGCGCGCGGAGACCATGTTTTTGCCGTTTCATGGCCGGGTGGCCGCGTATCTCGACCGCCGGGCGCAAGCAGGCCGGCAGACGCGGATCGTGACAATCCATTCCTTCACGCCGGTCTTCCTCGGTGTCAGCAGGCCCTGGCATGCCGGCGTGCTGCATAGCCAGGCTAGCCATCTCGCCGCGGCGATCCTTTCGGGCCTGCGCACCGACGCGGCGCTCAATGTCGCGGCCAACGTGCCCTATGTGATCAGCCGCGAGGCCGACTATGCCGTGCCCATCCATGGCGACGATCGTGGTATCCCCGCCGTCCTCGTCGAGATCCGGCAGGATCTGCTGTCGACACGGTCCGGCATCGAGGAATGGGCGAACCGCCTGGCGGCGGCACTGCCCGCACTAGAGACGGAAACCGTGCCGTGAGCAATCTCAGCCTGCGCGAACGCGACGCCGCGACCATCGCCCAGATCGGCAAGCTGCGTTTCTCGCCGCTCAGTGTCATCGGCGGCCGGGGCAACCGGCTGATCGAGGAAGGCGGCCGCTCCTTGCTCGACCTGTCGGGATCGGCTGGTCCGGCGGTGCTCGGCTACGACCATCCGGCTGTTGTCGAAGCGGTCGAGACGTCGATCCGCAACATGGCGGGCGCCAGCCTACTGCTCTACCCAAACGAGCCCGCCGTATCGCTGGCCGAACGACTGCTGGCAATCACGCCCGGAGAAGGCGAACGGCGCGTCTGGTTCGGCCATTCCGGGTCCGACGCCAATGACTGCGCGGTGCGCGTGCTGCAGGCGGCCACCGGCCGTTCGCGCTTCATCTCGTTTATCGGTTCCTATCACGGCAACCTCTCGGGCTCGATGGGCATCAGCGGCCACACCGCCATGACCCACACACTGCCGCGGCCGGGTGTGCTTCTGCTGCCCTACCCCGATCCGTTCCGGCCGAACTTCAGCGCTGAGGACGTGCTTGCGCTGCTCGACTACCAGTTCGAGACCACCTGCCCGCCGCATCAGGTCGCGGCGGCGTTCATCGAGCCGCTGATGTCGGATGGCGGGCTGATCGTGCCGCCACCCGGCTTCCTCAAGGCGTTGCAGGAGCGTTGCCGCAAGCACGGCATCAAGATTGTCGTCGACGAGGTCAAGGTCGGCCTTGCCCGCAGCGGCCTGATGCACTGCTTCCAGCACGAAGGACTGACGCCGGACCTCGTCGTCTTCGGCAAAGGCATCGGCGGCGGCTTGCCGCTGTCGGCCGTCATCGGCCCGAAGGAAATCATGGACCATGCGCCGGCCTTCGCGCTGCAGACGACCGCAGGCAATCCGGTGGCGACATCGGCCGGCAACGCGGTGCTGAAGACAATCGAGGCGGAAGGCCTGGTCGAGCGCTCGGCGCGGATCGGCACGATGTTTTCCGATGCGCTGCGGGCACTCGGCGCCAAGCATGAGATCATCGGTGACGTGCGCGGGCGCGGCCTTGCCGTCGGCGTCGACCTGGTCAAGGACCGCGTGACGCGCGAGCCGGTTGCGGCGACGACCACGGCCAAGATCATCTATCGCGGCTACGAACTGGGTGCGGCCTTCACCTATGTCGGGCTGAAGGCGAATGTGCTGGAGTTCATGCCGCCGCTGACGCTGACGGAAGACGAGGTGGCGGAGGGCGTCGCAATCGTCGACCAGGCGATCGCTGACGTGAATGCGGGCAAGGTCTCGGACGCGGACGTCGCCTCCTTCATGATGTGGTGAACAAAAAGGCGCGGCCACGGGCCGTGGCAGAAATTGTCTCGGCAGCCTCCGCCTCATCGTTGCGCGACAATTATTCCGCGATACGCACAACAAGCTTGCCGAAATTCCTGCCTTCGAGAAGGCCAAGAAAGGCCTGTGGCGCATTCTCGATGCCATCCACGATATCTTCCCTGTACCGAACGCGGCCGGACGCGATCCAGTCGGCCATCTCACGATAGAAGGCCGGGCGCTGGTCGACAAATTCGCGCTGGATGAAACCCCTGATCGTCAGGCTGCGGTGCAACACTTGCTGCATCAATGTCGGCAGCCGGTCGATGCCGGTATCCGCGATGGCATTGTATTGCGCGATCAACCCGCAGACCGGCACACGCGCGAACTCGTTCAGCAGGGGAAACACCGCATCCCAGACAGGACCGCCGACATTCTCGAAATAGATATCGATGCCATCAGGGCAGGCTGCCTTCAACTGCTCGGCAAAATCATCGGCACGGTGATCGACGGCCGCGTCAAAGCCGAGTTCGTCTCGCACGAAGGCGCATTTGTCGGCGCCGCCGGCGATGCCGACCGCACGTGCCCCCTTGATGCGCGCGATCTGGCCGACGGCCGACCCGACCGCGCCGCTGGCCGCCGCCACGACGACCGTCTCGCCAGGCTTCGGCTCTCCGATGGTGAGCAAGCCGGCATAGGCCGTGAAGCCCGGCATGCCGAGCACGCCAAGCGCCGTCGTGATGGGTGCAGCCGCGGGATCGAGCTTGCGCAGCCCGACACCGTCGGACAATGCAAAACTCTGCCATCCCGAATGGGACAGGACGATGTCACCCTCGACGAAGTCGGCGTGGCGAGAGATCACGACTCGCGCAACGGTACCGCCTTCCATCACACCGTCGACATCGACCGGCTTGGCATAGGATTTCGTGGCGTTCATCCGCCCGCGCATATAGGGATCGAGCGACAGATAGAGTATCTGCAGCAGCAGTTCGCCCTCCCCCGGCTGAACAATTTCAACGGTCTCGATGCGGAAGTCGCCTGGCTTCGGCCGACCTTGCGGTCGCGCCGCGAGCACGATGCGGGTGTTGGTCTGGATCGACATTGGAGACCTTCTCTGCGAAAGACGTTCTACTCGAAAAACCGGTTGGGTGGCCGCTTCAGGCCGAGATTCTCGCGCAACGTCGATCCCTCATATTGCCGCCTGAATATCCCTCGCCGCTGCAGCTCGGGCACGACCTTCTCGGCAAAATCATCGAGCCCGGCAGGCAGGTAGGGAAACATGATGTTGAACCCGTCGGAGCCTTCGCCCACGAGCCATTCCTCCATCTCGTCGGCGATTGTTTCAGGCGTGCCGACAAAGGCAAGGCCGGAATAGCCGCCCAGCCTTTGCGCGAGCTGCCTGACTGTCAGGTTTTCCTGGCGGGCCAGTTCGATGACGCGCTCTCGGCCACTCTTCGAGGCATTGGTCTCGGGGATTTCGGGCAAGGGCGCGTCGGGATCAAAACCGGACGCGTCATGTCCGATGGCGATCGACAGCGAGGCAATGCCGCTCTCGTAATAGACGAGACTGTCGAGCTTCGCCCGCCTGGCCTGCGCGTCCTCGACGCTGTCGCCGACAACGACAAAGGCACCCGGCAGGATCTTGATGTCGTCGCGCGACCGGCCGAGCTTCTCCGCACGGCCTTTAACGTCGGCAAAGAAACGCTGCCCTGCTGCGAGATCGGCATGGGCGGCGAAAATGACCTCCGCCGTCTCTGCCGCCAATTGCCGCCCCGCCTCCGACGCACCGGCCTGGACGATGACCGGCCAGCCCTGCACCGGCCGCGCAATGTTGAGCGGGCCGCGCACCGAGAGATGCTCGCCCTTGTGGTCGAGCACATGCAGCCTGGCCGGATCGAAATAGAGCCCGCTTTCGGCGTCGCGGATGAAGGCATCGTCGGCGAAGCTGTCCCACAGGCCGGTGACGACGTCGTAGAATTCCCGCGCCCTTTGGTAACGCTCGTCATGCTCGACGTGCTCATCGAGACCAAAATTCAGCGCCGCATCGGGATTGGACGTGGTGACGATGTTCCAGCCGGCGCGCCCGCCGCTGATATGGTCGAGCGAGGCGAAGCGGCGGGCAATATGATAGGGCGCATCGAACGTCGTCGATGCGGTTGCGACCAGACCGATGTGGTCGGTGACGGCGGCCAGCGCCGACAGCAGCGTGAACGGCTCGAACGAGGTGACCGTATGGCTGCGCCGCAGCGCCTCGATCGGCATGTTGAGAACGGCCAGATGATCGGCCATGAAGAAGGCGTCGAACTTCGCCGCCTCCAGGGTCTGGGCGAAGCGCTTCAGATGCGCGAAATTGAAATTGGCGTCGGGATAGGCGCCCGGATAGCGCCAGGCGCCGGTGTGCAGACTGACAGGACGCATGAAGGCGCCAAGCCGCAATTGTTTTCGTGTCATGAAAGTCGTTCCGACCGTTCGATCCAGTCGAGCATCAGCGCTCGAATCCTGGTTCTCAGGATCGGACGATGCGCCCAGCTCTGGAAGGTATTCCGTTCCGCCGAGCCGGGCTTCTGCAGTATTTCAGTTTTGCGCCCGAGGCCCCGGGGCAAAAAATGGCCGGGCTCGAACGCGGCCCGGCCAAAAGAAGGTTAAAACCTTCAGAGGGGAACACCGTCCAGCGGAATGGGAGGAAACCGCCGAACGATTTTACCTGTTTGAGCTTATTTCCGGGCTTTGGCGACGAATGACGTTCCAAAGAACAGGCAAAATGGCAAAAATTCGTGCTCCATATTCCCCATAGCGTTCACGAGCCCGCAACTCCGGTCTCGAGAAGATCGGCATAGTGGCGGCGTGCCACGTCGGGATGCGAACGCAGCCGGCTTTTGAGCACATTGGTCCCGACATCGCGGAACAACGGGTTGTCAGGATCGCTTGCCGGTCCGCGCGCCTGCGCCGCCAGTTCCTCGGAAAGGCCGAGAAGCGGGATGGTTGCATCGAGCCGCGCGCTGAAGAAGAAGGGGACGGAAATTCGCTCGACGCCGGCAGGCGGCGTCACGACGCGATGCACGGTGGCGCGCAGATAGCCATTCGATGCCAGTTCGAGCAGTTCGCCGATGTTGACGACCAGCGTTCCAGGCAGCGGATCCACATTCACCCAGCTTCCGTCGTACTCGACCTGCAGCCCCTTGTTGTCGTCCTGCAGCAAGAGGGTCAGGAAGCCGCCATCCTTGTGCGCGCCGACACCCTGGTCGCCTTCGGTCGCGTCACGGCCGGGATAACGAACGATCTTCATGCGATGGTTGGGTGAGTCCCGGTAGATCGCGTCGAAGGCATCCTCGGACTGATCGAGCGACAGCGCGAAGGCTTTCAGCAGCCGGATCGCCACCGCTGTCGCCTTGGCCTGCCATGCCAGCAGCGCCGGCTTGAGTTCAGGCAGTGCCGACGGCCACTGGTTCGGCCCTTGCAGCCGCGTCCAGGGCGCAATTCCGGGCCCCTGCGCGATGGGCTGGCGCTCGACGCCGATGTCGAGTTGCTCACGCCAGTCGGCCGCGCCCTTGGTCAGTTCGCCACCGGCGCGGGTGTAGCCGCGAAACTGCGAGGACTTGACCATTTCGATCGCCAGCTTGTCAGTCTCTGGCAATGCGAAAAACCGGCGCGACGCATCGAGCACGTCGTCGATCTCCGAGGCGGAAATTCCGTGGCCGCTGAGGTAGAAGAAGCCGACGTCCCGGGCCGCCGTGCGCAAGTCCAGGAGAAAGGTACGATATTCGGACGCACCTTGTTCGAGACGGCTCAGATCAAGCACCGGCACAATTCTGGGCATGGTCAGGTTCCTTCTTTTCTCTGCCTTGCCCAAGAGAAGTAGAAGTGGTCACCGGCAAGAGCTTCGAGCATGAATGGCCTTTCCAAAATGACACGCAAGAGGTGCTGATCAAAGCAACAGACAGTCCAATCTGGGTCGAATGGAAGAACGTCAACGCTGCATATTGTGGTCTGTCGGCAAATAATGTTCCCAACAGGTATTCTACCCGCAATGCATCTCGTGGGCCGCCTTTCGAGCGCGACTTGGCCATGGGCAACATGGACCGCGGCTGGGTCGCGGCTTGTCAGCCAGTTCGGGTTGGGTCTAGGTTGGATCGCATTGATTCAATTGGCAATCAGAGAGGTCGACGCGGTGCATCCTCAGAATGCGGCACGCGCCGCGCTTGTCGTCGTTTCGACGCCGGACAAGGCGCTGCCTGGTGTCGGGGTCGTCCCATTGGCGCAGCTCCACCATGGCTGAGCTCACCATCGGCTTCGCTCACGCCGCCTATCGGCTGCGTGACGAGTTCCTGACGCGCGGGCAACCCATGCCCAGCTTCGAGGTTCGCAGCCTCGCCGAACTGGAGCAGCGCGTCGCCGAGGCCGATGTCCTCGTCGTCTCCGGCCTGTGGCGCAACGAACTGGCGGAGCGCGCACCGAAGCTGCGGCTGATCCAGTCGATCAGCGCCGGCACCGATCAGTTCTCGCGGCCGCTCCTGCGCGACCGTGGCATCAAGCTCGCCAGTGCCCAGGGTGCCAATGAAATCGCTGTCGCCGAGCACGCCATGGCGTTGATGCTCGGCCTGACGCGGCACTTGCATCTGGCGCGCGACTTTCAGGCCAGAGAGCATTGGCGCCCGATGATCGGCGACCGTTCGCAGCGTGAAGACGAGCTCAACTGCAAGACGCTGCTGATCGTTGGCCTGGGGCGCATCGGCGCGCGGCTTGCCCGCCTCGCCAACGCCTTCGGCATGCAGGTGATCGGCGTGAAGCGCGATCCGGTCGCGGTGGCAGGCGTGGCGCGAGTGGTGTCGCAGGCGCGATTGCTCGATGTGCTGCCGCAAGCCGACTTTGTTGCCCTCACCTGCCCCCTCACCCTCGAGACCGAAGGCCTGATCGGTCCTGCCGCGTTGGCCGCGATGCGGCCTAGTGCGTTTCTCGTCAATGTGGCGCGTGGACGTGTCGTCGACGAGCCGGCCCTGATCGAGGCACTGCGCAGCGGCGCCATTGCCGGCGCGGCGCTCGATTGCGCCTACGAGGAGCCGCTGCCGGCGAGTTCGCCGATATGGCGCCTGCCCAATGTCCTGGTGACCCCGCACAGTGCGGGCGAGACCAGCCGCTACGAGACGCGCGTCGTCGACATGCTGCTCGAAAACATCGCCCGCGCGGCGGCCGGAACAGCATTGCTGAACGAGGTCGCGTAGGCACCGGGGGGCGCGGCGCAGCGATCCCTAAGCCAACCCGAACTGCTCGACGGCGCGCATGATGCCACGCAGCTCGGCGAGGCCTTTCAGCCGGCCGATCAGCGAATAGCCGGGATTGATCCTGGTCTTGCCGATGTCGTCGGCGAGCAGATGGCCATGGTCTGGTCGCATGGGAATGCGCCAGTCGGCGCGGCCTTCCCTGCGGCGGCGCGTTTCTTCCTGCATCAGAGCGAGGATCACATGCGCCATATCGGTGCCGCCCTCGAGATGCTCGGCCTCATAGAACGAGCCGCCATCCTCGATGGTGATGTTGCGCAGATGAGCGAAATGGATGCGGTCGGCAAATTCCTTGACCATGGCGACGATGTCATTGTCGGCGCGTGTCCCGTAGGAGCCAGTGCAGAACGTCAAGCCATTGGCGGGGCTGTCGACGGCGTTGAGGATGAAACGCGCATCCTCGGCCGTCGAAACGATGCGTGGCAGGCCATAGAGCGAGAAGGGCGGGTCATCGGGATGGATGCACATGCGCACCCCCTCCTCTTCGGCCACCGGAATGATCTCGCGCAGGAACCAGGCAAGGTTGTCGCGCAACTCCTTCGGTCCGATCGCATCGTACTCCGCCAGGGCCTCGCGAAAACTGTCCCTGTCGTAGCTGCGCTCGGTCGCAGGCAGGCCGGCGATCAGGTTGCGCTCGATCCTGTCGATCGCCTCGCTGCTCAACTCCTTCAGCCGCGCTTCCGCCTCCGCGATGCGGGCGGCACTGTAGCCGGCCTCGGCGTTGCTGCGCTTCAGCACGAACAAATCGTAGGCGGCGAAATCGATCGCATCGAAACGCAGCGCATAGCCCGTCGTCGGAAGCCGATAGGCCAGATCGGTGCGGGTCCAGTCGACCACGGGCATGAAATTGTAGCAGATCGTCGCGATGCCGGCCTTGGCAAGCGCGCGGATGCTGTCGCGATAATAGCCAGCGTAGCGTTCGCGTTCCGGCGCGCCGATCTTGATCGAGTTGTGGACCGGGATGCTCTCGACAACCGACCATGTCAGCCCTGTCGCCTCGATGATCCGCTTGCGCTCCACAATGCTCTCGAGCGGCCAGGCGCGCCCGTCATAGATATCGTGCAAGGCCGTCACCACGCCTGTCGCACCTGCCTGCCTGACATGATCGAGTGTTACCGGGTCGTTCGGTCCATACCAGCGCCAGCACTGTTCCATTGCCGCTTCCTTCTGCGAGAGAGCGGCAACCTATTGTTGGACCACAATGAGTGTCAAACTAAAGCGCGTCGCGTTTGAACGGATTCAGGCGACGCGCTGTAGGTCTTTGTTTTATGCATTTCGTTGCCCAAAACCGGGATAGCGAATGAAGGAGTTCCCGCGATGAAGGATTTCGACGGCAAGGTGGCATTGGTGACGGGGACGACCGGGATTGGCCTCGCGACCGCCAGACGCCTCGCCGCAGGCGGTGCTGCAATCATCGCCTGCGGCATCGACCGCGCGGCCAACGCGGCGCTGCAAGCGGAACTGGAGAATTCCGGACCCGGGGCGCTGGTCATAAGCGCCGACGTCTCCATACCGGAGCAGGTTCGCGACGCGGTCACGGCCGGCGTCGAGCGGTTCGGCGGCCTCGATGTCATCGTCAATTCGGCGGCGGTCCATCCGTACGGAACCGCCGTCAGCACCGATTTCGAGACCTGGAACAAGGCGATGTCGGTCAATGTCGGGTCGATCTATCTGACCGCGCATTTCGGTATCCCGGAAATGGTCCGCAGGGGCGGCGGCGCCATCGTCAATGTCGCTTCAGTGCAGGGCTTTGCCTGCCAGCAGAACGTCGCCGCCTATGCCACGACCAAGGGCGCCATCCACACGCTGACGCGTGCCCTGGCCCTCGACCATGCGCGCTCCGGCATCCGCGTCAATTCCGTCAGCCCGGGCTCGATCCGCACCCCGATCCTGGAAAAGGCAGCGCGTGGCGACAATGGCAGCGATGCCGATGTCGAGGCTGCCTACAAGCGCTTCGGCGAAGCGCATCCCATCGGCCGCATCGGCGAACCGGAGGAGGTGGCCGAACTCATCGCTTTCCTGTGTTCGTCGAAGGCGGGCTTCTGCACCGGCGCGGACTACAGGATCGATGGCGGCCTGACCGCCGGCATCGGCGTGAAGTAGAGCCATGAAGATTGGGGCTTGGCCTTAACCGGGAGCCGCCGACATCTGATAAATTCCGCTTCGCCCGTCAGGCAGGCGTCTTGTAATCGCCACGATCCGCCGCCCGGAGGGCGACGATCGCAAGGCTCGTCCGCGCAGCGAAACATCCGCCCCACCATCTTCCCAAGGCACCCAGGCGCAATACCGGACGACCGGTTTCAGCAAGCCTCGAGACATTTTTTGACCCTGCAAAGGGCCGCTGCCCAAGATCAAGGAGCTGATCTGGATGGGCGGCGTGTTCTATCGCAAGAGCGAGATCATCACGCCGACCGAGTTCAATGCGTTCTGCGACCCCGAAGCGCTGAAGATCGTCCTGGACAGCGGCGTGCCGATGCTGATGGTCGGCCTCGACGTCACCATGCAGGTGCTGATCGAGGCGCCGCAATATGCCGAACTCGCCACCATCGACACGCCGCTCGGCCGGCTCGTCAACGACTGGCTGCTGTTCTACGAGAAGCTGCATCGCAACTCGATGGGCGTCGGCGGGGCCATGCACGATCCCTTGGCGCTGGCGCGGGCCATCGACCCGACATTGGTGCGCACGCGCCCTGCCCATATCGGCGTCGACCTGTCCGGTACCTACGCCTTCGGCGCGACCATCGCCGATTACTGGGGCGAGCGCGGTGAAAAGGACAATGCCCGCATCGCATATGAGGTCGATGCGGACCGCTTCTTCAAGCCGATGTTCGATCTGCTGCGGGACTGAACATCTCGCGAGCAAAGGGTTACGTGGCTAGCGGAACAGGTATTTCGATACTTCCGGGTTGCCGCGGCGCCACATCACATTGTCCAGGAAGTAGTGGTGCACGTTGATGAATATCCACGCTATGAAGAGAAAAAGCGACGAGCCGAGCACCTGTTTGTCATAGGGAACCAGGGCACTCAGCGCCATCGGCACGAGCCAGAAACCAAGAGCGCCGAGAATTGTGCCGGCGATGATGAATATCAGCACCCGCAGCCTATACAGCGGTCCAAGAATCGACAGGGCCTTGAGTCCCGAATCCTTGACGGCATCCACGCGGTCGCGCTCGACATTGGTCTGGTAACGCCAGACCACCGCCAGGTACTGCAGCGAATGAAGCGCCGGCACCACGAGCAGCCAAAGCGGATTCAAGGTCACGAGCAGAATCCAGGCATAAAGGGTCACGATGTAAGCGACGACGCCATTATACGGCAGCGTGCCACCGTGCCTGCGCCAGCGATTGACAAACATCACGACGGTGGCCGCCGAGGAAGCAGCCGCGACCGCGAGCGCAATGTTGAGGAGCCACGGAGGGACAGCGAATGTGTAGTAATCCAGGCCCCAGAACTGCCTTTCGGTGATCACCACGTTTGTCTGGAGCCATGCGAACAGCCACACGGCATAGCCGTTGAACAGCAACACTTTCTTGTCTTGATCCTTGAAGAACTTGCGCTTCAACACGGCGTCCACCATCAGCATGCCGTAGCCTTGCTTGACGTAGTGCCAGCCCACGAAAAAGCCCATCGCATTGGTTGCATATCCCAGCAGGCGAGCGTTGCCGGTTACGGAACCATAGGCAAAGAAAGCGCCCATGATCAGCGGAACCACAATGCCCGCGAAAATGTAGCGGATCTGGAGGTTCCTGTCGTATCCGTCTCCCCGCACCTTGCGCGCAAAATTGCGATAGAAAATCTGGTACGAATGAGCAAAGTGCGGCTGGTTTATGAGATGGGACAGCAAAAACGCCGTCAGTGCCACGAGGCCTTCGTATTTGAGAGGCACAAAATACAGTATTGGCAGAATCACGAACGCGCTCCCGCCAAGCAGGAAAAAGTCGATGAACGGACCAAACAGATATTTCTGCGGGGGTGCCGCGACTGAAACCGGGGCATCTGCCGAAAGGTGAAGTGCCATGCTGCCTTCTCCCTGTGATCGTTTATTTAGTCATCAACGCTCTATCTGAATGAGATCTTGCACAGCTACCGGCGACGAATAGGAAATCGGTCTTCACCGCCAATCGAGTGACGACAAGGATGGTATCAGCATTGGAGTGGTTCGTTCATAGGCGTGGTACTCTGGGAAGGTTTGTCGCAGGATGGCTTCCTCATTCTTGGCGCGCCGATATTGCAAAAGAAATTGGAGCGCACCCAGCGCCACCATTAACGCGGAAAAACGCGAAACAATGACTCCGGAAACAAATATCGCCTCACAGACATAGAGCGGATGGCGGACAACGGAATACGGACCTGAAGTAACAAGCTTGCGTGCGGTGGCCATGATGGAGAAAGAGCGCCCAAGCCAGTAAAGACAAAAAATCGAACTGACAGTGCCAATGAAAATCAGGCAGAGCGCCGTGACTTGCACGGCTTCGCTGTCCACTGCCGGAATCAGAAACGCTGCGACCAATATCAGGAATGTTCCGGCTACGGAGGTAACCCTTGACTCGATGCCTCGCGCAGTTCCCTTCGGGGGGAGGCGGCTGACAGTCATGACAAGCTGCAACAACATAAAGGCGATTGTGGCGGTTCGAGTGCCGACGGCCAGGGAACTCGCAGAGGTCTCGTGCTGAAAATAGACGAACAGATGAATTGCACTAAACGTCGTCAAAACCGTCACCACAAGGACGATAGCAACACGACCGATAAAATCCTCTGTTAACATCCTGCCCTCCGCCTCAAAGATTCATTGAAGCATCGCATTCACGTCTCGACAAGAAAAAGGTTTACTATTAGTTAACATCCTCACCCAAGACGACTTCGGTCGCCTGACTGCTCTGTCGTAATCCCAATGCCGATTCATTTTGGCCCCTGCTTAATTTTGCACAAAGCTATAGGCCATCGAGTAGCTGTAGATTTGGAATACGACTGTGCAAATCGCCGCCATCGAGATCGGCACTCCGAAAGGGACGACGCCTTTGCGATCCATATGCTGGATGTAGAGCCGGAATGCACCCTCGGGCAGCATGAAAGGGGTTTTCACCACCATTACCGAGATCAGAGCAAAGACCAGCAACAGCATGGAAAACAGGACGAGGCCGCTGCCACCGATCAGAAATGGCATGACCGCCATCAGCTTGACGTCGCCGGCACCGACCTTGCGCAGGATCCAGAACGGGAAGAGTGCGACAAACAGCAGAAGCCCCGCAAGGGCACTCAGCCCGGTGTCCCACCACGATCCGGACTGGAGCGACAGCAGCAGCAGCGACCCCGCTCCCAAGCAGAGCAGCAGCAGCACATCGCGATTGGCTATCTTCTGTGTCTTGAAGTCGAGCCAGGCAATCCTTGCCAGCAGAGGGATGGCGAGCACTTTCAGCAGCAGCGCCTCGACGAGCAACATGCTAGCGCTCGATGTTCTGCACGCTTGACGACAGCAGCTTCAGATTGTTGGCCACGGTCGGGTCGTTGGGCGCCAGTTCATAGGCCTTGAGGAAATTGCTGCGAGCGTCCTGCAACTTGCCGCGCAACAGGTAGGAATAGCCGACATTGTTGTAATATTCGGGCGTCGCGCCGACCAGCTTGAAGGCCCTGAGATAGGCCCGGTCGGACAGGTCGAAGCGGTGGATGCGGTCGGTGCAGGCGGCCAGCCCCATCCAAGCGCCACCATCATTGGGCGCCAGCTGCGTCGCCTTGAAGAACAGAGCGCCGGCATTGCCGTAATTCTCGGCACGGAACTGGTTCTTGGCTTCGGCAACAGCCTGGTCCGAGGCATAATATTCGACGTCGCTGACTGTCTTCAGCCCGTCGAAAGCATCGCCAAAGGCGGTTACGTCGCCTTTCGACGGTTCATTGGTGCGAACGACACCGTCGGTTGTGTCCGCCCCATTTGTCTGGCAGCCGGCAAGCACCACCATCAACAGACAGGCCGCGACCGCGATAGCCCTCTTCATAAATGTGTCCCCTAGGGTCCCCGACTCATATTAGGACCAAATCATATACCTAACTAGTAGAAAATGCCCTTCATGCGAATGACCACAGGCAGCATCACGACCATCATGACGACCGGAAAGATGCACAGACCCAGCGGAATCATCATTTTGACCGGAAGCGCATTGCCGCGCTCCTCGGCGCGCAAAATCCGCTGGCTACGCATCTCATCGCTGTAGACGCGCAGGGCATCCGTCAGGCTGGTGCCGAGTTCCTCGGATTGTCGGAACAGCACTGCCAGGGCCCGCGCCTCCTCAAGCCCGATCCGGTCCGAGAGCTCGCGCAACGCCTCACGCAGGGGCTTGCCGGCGCGCAGCTGCAAATTCATGATGGCCAGCTGAATGCCGAGCCATTTGTGGGTTCCGGCCAGTTCGGCGCCGACGCGCTCGACCGCCGCTTCCAGGCTCATGCCTGCATCGGCGCAAGTGATCATCATGTCCATGAAGTCAGGAAAGCCGCGACGATAGGTCTGCTTTTGCCGATTCTCGAATCGGTCGAGCGCAATACTGGGAATGACGATGCAACCAAGTCCGATCAAGGCCGCGCCCATGAATGCGAACAAGCCGGGCAGTTGCGGCGGCAGCACACGCGACAACAATGCATAGGTGGCGAGAAAGCCGATACACACTGCAGCGAGGCGGCATAGCGTGTAGATTACTGGGGCGCCGGATTTGTAAAACCCGGCCCGGAACAACTTCGCCTCCAGCGCATTCGGTTCGCCGCGTTCCTTCTCCAGGGCGCGAAAATAGGCATCGACGGGCCGTTGCGCCGAAATCCTGTTGATTTCCTGCTGGGCGTAGAGCGAGCGACGATCGGTAATTCCTTCGGACAAAAGGCTGCGGGCCACGAGCCGTCTCGTCTGAACGACAGGTATGAACGTGAAGGCAATCAGCAGGAACAGCGCCGCCGCCGCCAGGAAAATAGCGATGGACAACAACAGACCCAGATTTTGAAGGTTTGCAAACAAGGTTTGTCTCGCTCGTCAAAAATCGAAAGTGACCATCCGGTACATGATGAAGTCGCCCAGCAACGCCCAACCTCCAAAGATGACAAAAACCGGCATGAGTACTGGACTGTCCCAGACGTCGCCGTAATAGCTTGGAGCGATGAGCATCAAGATGCCGAACATGAAGATTGGAAAGAGCGAGATGATCCAGGCCGACATCCGGCCTTCAGCGGAAAGCGCCTTGATCTTCAGCCGCAGCTTGCGCCGCTCGCGCAATACGGAGGACAAGTTCGACAGGATGCCGGTGAGATTACCGCCCGTTTTGGCCTGGATGGAGAGCGACACCGATAGAAGATGAAGGCCTTCGAAGCCAACTCTCTCCGATAGTTTTCGAACCGCCTGTTCGAGGCTGAGGCCGAAAGTGATTTCGTCGGATACGATGCCGAACTCCGTGCCGAGTGGATCGGGCATTTCGCGCGCCACGAGACCGATCGCCACGGTGGTCGGATGGCCGGCGCGCAACGAGCGCACGATCATATCGAGTGCGTCGGGAAGCTGGGCGGCGAATCTCTGGATTCGCTTGTTTCGCGCGCGCCGTAGGACGAGAAGCGGCAGGATGAAGCCGACAAAAACGAAGGTGATGGTTACGGCTAGAGCCGAAAACCCAAGGATCATATTCAGCAACAGCGCCAATATGGCCCCGGCGAAGATGAAGACCGCAGCGAAGGTCAGAGGATTGCCGGTAATCCCGGACTGCGTGTAGAGCCTGTTGAGCCCGACCGCACCAAAGGCAAAGTCGCCCGATGCCGTCAGCCCGCGCTCCTGCAACAGCCTCTCGAGGCTTTGTTCGGCGGGCGCCTCCTCACCCAGCCGTTGCAAGCGGCGATTTATCGCCCCCGCCCGCGCGCGCCGTCCCGAAAAGGAGAGGTAAAAGGATTCGGCAGCAAGGATCACCGACGCTGCCGCCAGCACGTAGATGAAATAAAGGAGCGTCTGGCCGGTCAGCATCAGAGCGCAACCTGCGGATTGAAGGCGTCCTTGGCGAAATGGTGGCCCAGCGTCGCCGCCTCCTGAGCAAAGCGCGGCCGCACACCGGTGGCGCGAAACTCGCCAATGATAGCGCCGTCGGCGGCCACGTCGCGGCGGACGAAATGGTAGATTTCCTGCATCTGAACGATATTGCCCTCCATGCCGGTGATTTCCGAAATGGACGTCACGCGCCTGCCGCCGTCGGACAGGCGCTGCGTCTGCACGATGATGTCGATGGCCGACGCAATCTGCGCCCGGATGGAATCATGGCTCATCGGCATGCCGGCCATGCCGACCATCTGTTCGAGCCGCGAGATCGCATCGCGCGGCGTGTTGGCATGGATGGTGGTCATCGAGCCTTCATGGCCGGTGTTCATCGCCTGCAGCATGTCGAAGGCTTCCTCGCCGCGAACCTCGCCGACGATGATGCGGTCCGGCCGCATGCGAAGGGCGTTCTTGAGTAGTTCGCGCTGGCGTACCTCGCCCTTGCCCTCGACATTGGGTGGCCGCGTCTCCAGCCTGCCGACATGAGTCTGCTGCAGTTGCAATTCCGCCGCATCCTCAATGGTGATCAGTCGCTCTTTGGAGGGGATGTAACTCGACAGTGCATTGAGCAAGGTCGTCTTGCCGCTGCCGGTGCCGCCTGAAACCAGGATCGATTTGCGCGCCTGGACAGCGATCCGCAGCAGGTCGATCATCGGCGGCCGGATGGAGTTGAAAGCCATCAAACGTTCCAGCGAATAGGGATTTTTTGAGAATTTGCGGATCGACACCAGCGGGCCATCGACCGAGATCGGCCGTACCGCGATGTTGACGCGAGAGCCGTCCTCCAGCCGCGCATCCACCATCGGCGCGGATTCATCGACGCGACGGCCGATGGCTGCGACGATCTTGTTGACGATACGCAGCAGATGCGCCTCGTCGCGGAACCGGATCGACGTCTCTTCGATCATGCCGCGCCGCTCGATGAAGACCCGCTTGTGGGTATTGATCAGGATGTCTGAAATCGAATCGTCTTTCAGCAGGGGTTCGATCGGGCCAAGGCCGAGCATCTCGTCAGCGGTGTCGCCCGTCAGCTGGTCGAGCTCGCGCGCATTCAATGGCACGCCGCGGCCACGAACGAATTCGCGCACGATCGGTCGGATTTCATTCAGGATTTCGTCCTTCGACGAATTTTCAAGCGCCGTCAGGTTGAACCGATCGATCAGATGTCGATGGAGATCTACTTTCAAAGCCAGGAATTCGTCGCCATGCGGCGCAAGATCGGGGACCGGCGCCGGCGATACCGAAACGGCCAGCGACGCATGCGGCGATGGTTGCTGGACCGGCTGCTCCGCCGGCCCCTTGATGAAACGGCCTAACATGTTCCGTGATCCCCCAATATCCCCAGACGAATGCCGCGAAGTGACCAGCAGGTGAGCCGGCACGGGATCGTGAGGCGATCAATTTCGGCGCGAGACAAGGTCATCATCAAGCCCATGGAAGTTCCCCCCGAGACTGCGATTTCCCATAATCCGTCTGCTTCGGCGCACCAATCCGGGCTATCCAGCGGACAGTTTGGATCGACACGACAGCTACGGCGAAACCCGCCAGGATGTCGACGAGATAGTGGCCGCCTTCGGCAGGCGTGGCCAGGATCAGCATGGCGTTCAGCAGATAGACCGGTGCGGCGACAAATCGGATGCCTCGCACCGAATAGACGAATATTGCGGCGAGTGCGCAGTGGAACGAAGGGAAAGTCACAAGGCCTTCCGGACGCTCGATCAGAAACGGCTTCAGGGTCCTGAGTGCGTGGAGCTGTTCAAGGTGCCGGATCGAGGCGCCGGGAGCAAACGAACTCAAAATATCCGACGAAGGATGGTAGAAATCAAAAGTTCCCGCCGCTGGCACAGCCACCATCACCAGGCATGTCAAACAACCGGACAGGCCAAAAAACGCAACGAATTCTTGCAACCGCTTCGATCGACCAGTCACGGCAAGGATCGCTGGCAGCAGAAAGAGTTGAGCCTTCAAGGTGAAATAAGCCCACGAAAGCGCGGATGCGATCCAGGGATGGTCGTTGAGCCGGCCGACATAGGTGACCCAGTTGAACCCCAGCGCCGCATCGCCGGCAGCCAGATAGAAATCCATCAATGGGCGTCTCGTTGCACTGGCGAGATAGGTCAGGGGCAGAAGGCCGACCGAGAGCATCAATATAACGCTCAAGGCTATGACTAGCATCTGGATCCTACCCGCATGATTACTCAACAGGTCGCGGTGGCGAAAAGGCATTTCTCGGAACTGGTACCGCATGGCTGCGAGGGCAGCCCATAGCAGGGCCAACGGCGCGGCAACTATCGCAGCTTCGAGCAAAACTCCTGAGCCGCCGCTCACGGCCGAGAACGGAAGCCAGATCAGGTTTGCGGCTCCAAGCCCTGCGAGCAAGACCGCCAGAAGCAGGACCAAGTGGCGATCGGATGTCGAAGAATCATTGCGAGCCAGCGGTGTCACGTCGGATGCGCGGTCCTGCAGCGGTCTCGCGAACCGCTCCTCACTCCCCGCCTGCCCCGTCTCCGATAGGCTCAACACAAAAGTTAGTCCCAGCTAAATTTTCAATTTCTAAACTAACCATTAACCACGGGAGGGAGCAAGCGCCCGGCGGCGCGCTGCATTCCAATACTTACAACATAGTTAAGCCGTTGCGCTGAAAATATCGGTTTATTTTGCCTGAGGCACCCCTTCCACCCAACCTCACAAAACTCTGCGAGCCGCAGCAGGCAGTGTGATCCTGAAATCACTCTCTAACCCATTAGATATAAAGGAATATGCAGTTCAGCTAATATTAAAGTGCCACAGCCTCAGCCGTGGCCAAATTGTGAACGAATGGTTAAGATCGCTTGAAAAATTAGTCGAATCAAGATCTTGTTGGAATTTAGATCGGCTCGAACCTCGGCAAATCAGGTATTCAAACGTTAACAAACGCTTAATCTCGTTTGACTCTGCTTTTTCGTGGGACCTAGGATCGAGATGACGGGGGATGCTTGGGTATGGATTTCATCCTTTGCTCTGTCTCGTCGGGTTGAAACTCCAAAGGGAGAAATTGACATGAACAAGCTCATGACGATGACCCGGCAGTTCCGCGACGATGAAAACGGCGCTGCCATGGTCGAATACACTATCCTGCTCGGCATCATCACCGTGGCGGTCATCGCTTCGGTTATCGTTGTCGGCACCTGGGTCACCGGCCGGTGGCAGGGCCTTACGACCGCGCTGGCCACCGTGCCTGCGCTGCCGTCGTGACCGCCTAACCGAAGCCTAGGGAGAGGCCCAGGCCAGAGAGTTTGGGCCTCTCCAGGCAATTTAAGACAAGACTGGTCGCGGAGCGATCGGATTTGATGGATAGGTTTCTCGATTTGATCGGATAGGCTTCATGCGTGCCAACACCGTCATCATGATCGTTCTCGCCGGCGTTTTCGGCGTGTTGGCAGTGGTGCTAGCCAACATCTGGTTGGCCAATCAGCGCAACGCGATGGCGCAGACCAGCGACGTCCCGCGTGACACCGTTGTGGTGGCCGCTGTCGCCCTCAAATTCGGCGACGCTCTGACATCGGACAAATTGCGCGAGATCGCCTGGCCGGCGGGCGCGGCGCCGGTCGGCGCCTTCAAGACAACGAAGGAAGCCTTGGCCGGCGACGCCCCCAGGCAGGCGTTGCAGTCAATCAGCGCCAACGAGCCCATACTCGCCACCAAGATCACCGGCCCCGGCCAGCGCGCCACGCTTTCGGCCGTGCTCGGCGAAGGCATGAAGGCAGTTTCCATCCGGGTCAATGACGTCCTCGGCGTTGCCGGCTTTGTCTTCCCGGGCGACCGTGTCGATGTGCTCTTGACGCGCACCGCGCGTGACAGCGACGGCGCGGACAGGAGCTTCGTCGACGTCCTGCTGCAGAGCATGAAGGTGCTCGCCGTCGACCAGGTCGCCGACGAAAGCAAGGACAGTCCAACCGTTGTCAAGGCAGTGACGCTCGAGGCCAGCACAAGGGACGCGCAGAAGCTGACGCTCGCGGCGGGTGCCGGCCAATTGTCGCTGGCGCTTCGCCAGGCCGCTGCCAGCCAGGGCGAGACGACCGAACGCATTACTCTTTCCGACCTGACCGGTGAAACACCGGCCGATGTCGCCGCCAGGCAGGCGGAACTCGACAAGAAGACAGCAGCGGAAGCGGAGGCTGCAGCCGAGCGCAAGCGCGCCGAGGACAAGATTGCCGGGTTGACTCAGGCCGTGGAACAAGTGGGAAGCCGTCTCGACCAGTTGAGCAAGGTGAAGCCGGCTCCGGCCGTGGCATCGGCTCCTGAAGTCCGGGAAGTCGTCAAGGAAGTGGTCAAATACGTGCAGCCTGAACCTCCGGCACGGGCGACGATCGGCGTTTTTCGGGGCGTGAAGCTCGAGACATATGACGTGCCGCGACAACAATAACTAAACGCGGCGAAACGGAATGGGGCTGCCACCGGCAGCAATTGGGGAGACGGGGATGCAGGGGTCTTGGTTGAGGATGGTGGCGGCGTTGTCCTGTTGGGCGGCGCTGTTGCTTTCGGGCCTTGCGGCCGATGCGGCCGACCGTTTCATCGATGTGTCGACCCCCAGCGTGCATCGAATTTTCCTGCCGATGTCGCAATCGGTGACGGTCCAGGTGAGTGCGAATCTGGGCGATATCGTCGTCGGCGACGAGAAGATCGCCGATGCCCAGCCGATGACCGACCGCACGCTTTATGTGATCGGCAAGGGCGCGGGCACCACAACGGTCAATCTGTTCTCGACGGACAAACGCTCGCTCGGCGTCCTCCAGATCGAGGTCGGCGTCGACGTCAGCGACATGGCGCAGGCGATCCGGCAAGTGGCGCCAAGGTCGCGCATTGAAATCGGCTCCGTCAACGGCAAGGTGAGGCTCGGCGGCCATGTCAAGGACGGAGCCACGCTGGCGACGATCCTGGAGGTTGCGCAGCAATATGGCCCCGACGCCGTCATCAATGCCGTCACCGTCGACGACAGCCAGCAGGTCAATCTCGAGGTGCGCGTACTGGAAGCCAAGCGCAATGCCGGACGCGATCTCGGCGTGTCGCTCCGGGGCAGAGGCAACACAACCACGTTTGGAACGGGCATCGCAGCTACCACTCCGCCGGGAGCAGACCCAGGAACCTTGGTGACCGGTCTGTTGTCGAAAACCAATCCATTCGCGTCACTCATCACCCAGGTGATCGACAGCAACATCAAGGTCGATTTGATCATCGAGGCGCTTGAGGCCAAGGGCGTCGTGCGCACGCTGGCCGAGCCCAACCTGACCACGCTTTCCGGAGAGCCGGCCAGCTTCAACGCCGGCGGCGAAGTGCCGATCCGCACTGTCGACAAAGATGACAAGATTAGCATCGTGTACAAGCAATTCGGCGTCAATCTTCAGTTCACCCCTGTCGTGCTCGCCGACGACAAGATTCATATGAAGCTGGCGCCGGAGGTCAGCGACCTGACCGGCTTCACCACCGCCGGCGACCCGATCTTCACCAACCGCAAACTCGACACCGTCGTCGAGTTGCGCGATGGCCAGAGCTTCGCCGTCGGTGGGCTTCTGTCCAGCAAGACCACCAAGCTGCAGAACCAGGTGCCGTGGCTCGGCCAGGTGCCGGTCATCGGCACGCTGTTCCGCAATTCGAGCAACCAGAAGGAAGAGACCGAACTGGTGGTGATCGTCACGCCGCACATCGTGCGGCCGGTGAAGCCCGGGGAGCAGCTGGCGACGCCGTTCGACAAGACACGGCCTGCCAACGATCCCGAATTCTTCGTGCTCGGCCAGCTTGAAGTGACCAAGGACATGGTCCGCAAATATGAACTGGGCGAAGGCGTCACCGGACCGTACGGCCACATGCTCGACTTCAAATCGAAGGACAAGATGCTCTATGTCAAGAAATAGCGCCTTGATCCTCATCCTGTGCGCCGGTGCGCTGTCGGGCTGCGCGGCGGACTATCTGAACCATTACGATTCGGTGACCCTGGCCGCCGGCGACACGCAGAAATTCAATTCGCTGCTGCAGACGGTCGACCCGCTCAACCCGGCTTCCAGGAATACCAGGATCGAAGGCGACGGCGCGCGCGCCGCCGGCGTTGCACACAGCTACAAATTTCCACCACCACCACCACCGCCGCCAGCGATCACTGTCAATGTCGGCACACCTACGAACTAAGGCACAGAAGGATGCGGTTTCGACGCGTCAGGTAAAACGAGGGATCCTGGCGCCATGGGATCAGAGAGTACGGTCATGTTGAGGACCATTCGTGCATTCTGGAACGATCAACGCGGCATAGCGATGATCCTCGTGACGATCATGCTGCCTGTTCTTGTTGGCTTCGCCGTTCTGGCAATCGATATGAGCCGGGCCAACGGGCTTCACAACGACCTGCAAAAAGGCGTCGATGCGCTCGCCCTTGCCGCAGCTGCAGAACTGGACGGCAGATCGGATTCGATCACGCGAGCAAACCTGGCGGTAACCACTCTTCTCAGCAACACGACCAAATTTTCAAGAGCAGGCAATCACACGCTTGCCCTGGCAGATGTGACCGTTAAATATTTGACCGGAATACCCACCGACGACAGCACTGGGCTGAGGGCTGACGGTGTTGACGCCAATGGCGTGAACTGGGCAAGCACCGACCCAAGGGCGGTTTCACTCGCAGAGGTGACCGTAAATCCGTCAGGGGTGACGAATGGCGCCGGCGCTTTTGCAGCGCTCTTCCCGATAAACTATCTCGGCGGCACAACCACCATCGACATCCAGCCCCAGGCAGTGGCCGGGTTCGTTCAGTCGATCTGCGAAACCGTGCCTCTCTTCATGTGCAACCCATTCGAGACGACCGACCCCCTGACCAGCAAGACCATCCAGCAAGCTTTTGCAGCCGGTCTCACTTACAGCCGCGAACTCCGCGTCCTCAAAGTCGACAGCAATCCCGGCCCCGGCAATTTCGGGCTGATCGACAACGATTTCGCATCACTGAGGGACGCGCTCGCTATCGGAACCGCCGGTACTTGCTACCGACGTGACGCGCTGACCACGAAAACCGGCGTCACCTTGGGCCAGGTCAACGCTGGTCTCAATGTTCGCTTCGACATCTACAGCACTTCGCTGAAGAGCCAGGACAACAATTGGCAATATCGGCCGGCGAGCAATGTGCGCAAGGGCGTGGATAAGACCGCGAACTGCAACAAATACAAGCCCAACACAGACGGAACGGCAATGGCGCTGCCGCCGGGCGACAGCTTCGATTCCGCAACCGGAATGACGAACTCGACTTGGGATCGCAACAATTACTGGCTGATCAACCATGGCGCGTCATACCCCTCCGTCCCGAGCACCACCAATCCGACCGGCACCGCTGTGCCGGCTTCCAGATATGACGTCTATAAATACGAGATCGCGAACGGACGCGTCGCCGACAAGTCCCTGGCGCCGACCAAGGAATCAGGCGTTCCGGCGTGCTTCAAAGGCACGACGCCGACAGCTGATCCCGATCGGCGGCTGCTCAACATGGCAATCGTCAACTGCATCGCCAACCGAGACAAGATCAATGGCCATGTCCAGCTCAAGCCGGACGGCTATGCGAGCGTCTTTTTGAACAGCCCTATCCAGAAGCAGGACAACAGCAAGGACGACGAAGATTCTTCGGCCGGCGAGAAGCCCATCAGCCTGGAGATCGTCGATGTCGACGGTGGGTTTGCGAATAACACCCTTCTCGACAAAGCATTCCGCAACGAAGCACAGTTGTACCGGTAGCGCCATGTTGATCGCACTGGGCCAGGCCATCCGCCGATTCCGCAGCGATGAAAGCGGCGGCGCTCTGGTAGAGGCGACACTCGTCGTTCCATTCGTGCTGCTTCTCTCGGCCGGTGTGTTCGAATTCTCCAACGTTCTGAACAAGCGCCTGCTGCTCGAGGCTGGCGTGGAAGACGCAGCACGCTATTTGGCGCGATGCAATGACAGCAATTGGGACAATTGCGTCACCCTTGCAAAGAACCTCGCGGTCAATGGCGCCATCACCGGTGGCAGCCTAAGAGTTCCCAACTGGGACGTTTCGCAGGTCCATGTCGACAGAACTTTCTTCCCAGCGGTGGATGGCAGCGGGACTCAACTCTATCTCAGCAGCACCGGAACCGTCGTCGTCGTCCAGGTCAGCACTTCGTTGCCTTACAGTGGCGTCGGGCTGCTGGGGCTTATAGGCATTGCAACCATCAACATAGATGCGTCCCATCAGGAGCGCGTATTCGGATGGTGAGGGCGAGCAAAAATTTCCGCGTGGATCAGTCTGGCGCCACCATGGTGGAGGTGACCATCCTCATGCCGCTGCTGCTGACCCTGCTGTTTGGCTTCGTCGATTTCGGCTACGCCTTCTACCAGTGGAATGCCGCCAACAAGGCCGTGCAAGCCGGCGCAAGGCTGGCGCAGATTTCCGCCCCGGTCGCCAGCGGACTTCTGCTTGAGGCAAAGACGCCCACCGACCCGCTGGACGTAGGCAAGCCGGTACCCGCCAATTCCACCACCTATAATTACATCTGTACAGCCGATAGTGCCGGGACTGCCTCATGCACTTGCGGCGCGAGCGCCGCGTGCAAGAACCTCAATGCCAGCCAGCCTGCGTTCGATTTCATCTTCAACGGCAGCGGCAGCCGGGCTGGAATGAATACGTTCCTGCCAATTTTAAAGAAGTCCGAGGTCAGGATCCAATATCAGGCATCCGGTCTCGGCTATTGGACGCGTCCCAGCGGGCCGGTGCCGACCATCACAGTCAGCATCACCAACCATCCCTTCCAGTTCTTCTTTCTGGGCGGATTGCTCGGATTCGCAAACATCACCATGCCCTCCATGCTGAGCACGGTTACGGGCGAAGACATGAAGAGCACCTGGCCATGAATGCCATCAACACCAAGGTTACGCCGACCAAGCGAAAGCAGGTTGCGCTGTTTTCGTCGGATCCGAATTTCAGGCGCGATGTGGCGACGCGGCTCGATGCGCTGGCGATCTATGACGTCAGGATTTCCGAGACGAACGACTTTCTCAAGGGGCCGCCCGCCGACACGCGCCCGGGCATCGTCATCCTCGATCTCGGCAATGGCGAGTTGCTCGGCAGGCCCGGCATCGTCGAGGCGCGCGCGCTGTGGGCGACCGTGCCGCTGATCGCGGTTTCCGACGAGCTGACGTCAGAACAGACGCGCGTGCTGGTGCGCATGAACGCCTCCGACTGGCTGCACAAGCCGCTCGACGGCAAGGAGCTGCTCAACGCGGTGACCTTCCACGACACCGGCAACCAGGGAACGAAAAGCCGGATCATCACCTTCATCGGCGCCAGCGGCGGCGCGGGTGCGACGACGCTGGCGCTTTCGGCGGCCGAATTCCTGGCTTCGAAATCGACTGAGCGCGCGGCGTCCACCTGCCTGGTCGACCTCGATTTCCAGAGCGCCAATTGCGGCGCCTATCTCAATTTGTTCAACCAGTTCGACCTTGCCGGCATCATAGGCCAGCCCGAACGGCTCGATGTCGAGTTGATGGATGTGATCAAGCTGTCGCGCCCGTCCGGCCTCACCCTCTACGCGTTTGAGAGGCCGCAACTGCCGTTCGAGCCGCATGGCAGCGATTTCGTCTTCCGGCTACTGGACCTCGTCGCCTACCGCTTCGACGACATCGTCATCGACCTGCCCAATCTCGAAACGCCCTGGCACAATTCGGTGCTTTCGACGAGCGACGAGATCTTCATCGTCTTCGAGCTCAATGTCGCTTCGCTGCGGCAAGGCAAGCGGCTCTACAAGAAGATCCGCGAGCTGCGCGGCAACGCGGTCAACATCACCCTGGTCGCCAACAAGCACAAGCGCAAATGGTTCGGGAACCACTTTTCGCGCAGCGAGCTCGAAAAGATCTTCAAGGCGCCGCACATCAAGTCGGTCGCGCTGGACAACGCGCTTCTGACCGATGCGCTGAACAGGGCCATCCCACCTTCCGAAGTGGATGGACGGGCGCGCTTCAACAAGGATCTGAAGCGGATGTTCAAAGAGCGGCTCGATGACGCTGCCCGATAAATATCGGATCGGCCGGAGGCTCGCCGGCGCCTGCGTGCTCGGCGTGGCGCTGGCGATGTCCGTCCACGATTTCGCCGACGCGCGATCGGCAGTTTCGGAACGGCCGCCGCTGCCGGCGATGGGGCCAAGTCTGCGCAAGGCCGTTGCCTTTGCAACCGCCGAGCAGCCGGGAACGATCATCATCCGCAAGGACGAGAAGGCGCTTTACCTGGTGACCCGCCAGGGCCAGGCGCTGCGCTACCAGATCAGCGTCGGGCGCGACGGGTTTGGCTGGACCGGCGTCGTCAAGGTGGGGGCGAAGACCGAATGGCCGGAATGGCGCCCGCCACAGGAAATGCGGGCCCGCCAGCCTGAGCTGCCGAAAATGGTGCCCGCCGGCCCCTACAATCCGCTGGGCGCAAGAGCGCTCTATCTGTCTCGTGACGGGCGCGACACGCTCTACCGCATACACGGCACCAACGATCCGTCGGGTGTCGGCTTCGACGGAACGTCAGGCTGTTTTCGTCTTACCAACACGGATGTGATCGATCTTTTCAAGCGCGTCGCGGTCGGCGCAAAGGTGGTGGTCCAATGACGACGATCAGCGAACCGGACATGCCGGCGATCGACATCGGCAACCAGGAACAGCGGGCCGTCGAAAGGCCCAGCAGCACAAGGACGGTCGGCATCATCGTCGCCGGCGGCGCCTTGCTGATCACCGCGATCAACATGGCGGCCGCGGTCTATCTCTATCGGGGCATAAGCGACCTGCGTTTCGTCGAAGCGCGGCTGGAGCAGCTCGGCGCGTTCGAGCAGCGGATCGCAGCGCGGCTCGACACGGTCAACAACGGCTTCCAGAGCCGGTTCGAGAAACTGGACAGCCAGTTGCAAGGCAGCTTCAACGAGATCGATGACAGCATTGCCCGGTTGGGACAGAATTTGCCTGTCGCCGGCGGCGAGGCCATGTCGAGTGCGGCGGAACCGTCCGAGATCACCACCAGCACGCTGGCGCAAGCGCCCGAAGCTCTCGATGGCGCGAGCACGAGCGAACCCGGCGTCATCGAAGCGCCGCCTGCGCCCAGGAAGAGGACCGCATCGGCATCGCCCCCTGCCCCAAGCTCTTCCTACCAGCGCATCGAGCAGCCTGACGGCAAGGTTTATTACCGAAGGATCAACTAGACTCTAGGGTCTGGATTTGGGCAGGGCGCAGGTAGCGAGCGCTGCCTGGAACGATCTAGAGATCGCGCTGCAGGGCCAGGATGCGGATGGCCCGGACGGACCGCTCTCGCGCTTCGGCGAGGAAGGCGATGTGGCAGTATGCACAGGCCACGGTGCCCAGAAGCAGCACCAGGCTGTTCTTCAAGGTGAAATCAACCGTCAACGAGAACGGAAGACCGTTGGGCGACGTGAATGCAGCGATCGTGCTCGCCGTTTCCGAGTGGCTGCCGACCGCGATCATCAGCCCGGCGAAAATCAGGGCGACATGGTTGGCGAGGAAGAAGAAAGCCGACTTTCTGGCGTGGCACGCTATCCAGCAGACGATCGATGCGGCGGCAAGGATGGCGGCGTCGACAGCCATCGAGCCGCCCAGATAGACATCGACCTGCTGCCAAAGCATCCCCGACAAGGGGCGCAGTTCAAGCCATAGCCACCAAGCGGTAGGGCTGGCTGGATAGGTGCCCAGCAGGAAGGTCGCCATGCGTTCCCCTGCCAGGACCGCAAGAATGAGAAACGGAAAAGCGAAAAGCAGAAGCGGCTTGCGTTTCATGTTCCCTCGACAATCTGCAAGCGAGGATAGGCGGCATAGATTGCGCGAAGCTTAACGGCTCTATCGAGATATCCTGGTGGCACCGGGCTTTAACCCATGAGGCGCCGAGTCAGCCCGTCTTCGGCTCGGTGCCGCATCCGCCCGAATGAGCCGTCCATTGCCATTCAAATTTGCACATAATGGCGATGTTTGTTGTGAAAAGATGCATATTTTCTCGCTCGGCCTAAGCAGAGCGAAGCTTTTTTACATTTCCAGATTTTTATACAACACTCTGTTTTTTATGTGTAATTTCTTATACCATCTGATCAATTCGAACCGGCCCTGTCAGAATCCTCTTGCACCGATGCTAAATTTTGGGCATCTAGGACTTAGTTTGTATTCTAAACATGCAAACTTAGTCATCGGAGGATCTGAATGCGGCGTCTTGGTATCCATTCATTTGTCTGGACAAACGGCCAGACCCAGGAGGGCCTGGAAATGGCGCTCGACAAGTCAGCAGAGCATGGCTACCGCCTGATCGAGTTCGCCTATCTGCGGCCCGAGAAATTCGACCTCGATCGCCTGGCGAAAATGGCCAAGGACCTGGACATCGATATCGTGGTCACCATGGGCCTGACGGCGGATGCGGACGTCTCGAGCGAGGACAAGGCCGTGGTCGCCAAGGGCAAGGTGCTCCTGTCCGACGCGGTCAAGGCGGTCCGTGACATCGGCGGCATCCGGTTGGGCGGTATTCTTTATTCGATGCACGGCAAGTATGACGGGCTGCCCACGCGCACCGGCTGGATGAACAGCGCCGATTCTATCGCCGCGACCGCCGAGGTGGCCAAGGATAGCGGCGTCGAGATCGTCCTGGAAGTGGTGAACCGCTTCGAGTCCAACCTCTTGAACACGACCGCGCAAGGCCTGAAGTTCATCAAGGACACAGGTCGAGACGACGTCTTCCTGCATCTCGACACGTTCCACATGAACATCGAAGAGGCGAGCCAGGCCGACGCGATCCGTCTGGCCGGTGACAAGCTCGGCTATTTCCACTTCAACGAGAACTACCGCGGCTATCTCGGCACCGGCACGATCGATTTCTCGAGCATCTTTTCCGCGCTGGTGGACATTGGCTTCCACAATCGCGACGTCACCTTCGAGAGCTTCTCCAGCGCCATCGTCGACGAGGCCCTGTCGCGTGTGTGCGGCATCTGGCGCGACACCTGGACCGACAACAATCCGCTCGCCGCGCATGCCAGGGCCTTCATCGAAAGCCGTTGGGAAGAAGCCGTTCGTCGGGCCGAGATCAACAAAGCTGCCTGAAAACGGAAAGGCTGCGGGCCGACAAGCGCCCGAGCCATCTCATCCCGGGGAGGACGGGAAGATGATGCAGAACGAAGGTATCACCAACGAGAACGGCGCCGCTGCGCCGCTTCTCCTCAGCGCTGAAAATGTCGCGAAGAGCTTTGCTGGCGTTCCCGCTCTGGTCGATGGGCGGATTCGGCTCCGCGCCGGCACGGTCAATGCCTTGTGCGGCGGCAACGGTGCCGGCAAGTCGACCTTCCTCGGCGTACTGATGGGGATGCTGCGGCGCGACGCCGGATCTGTCGTGGTGAAAGGCCGAGAGGTGAATTTCTCGTCCCCCGCCGAGGCGCTCGATGCGGGTATCGCCATTATCACCCAGGAGCTTAGCCCCTTCCTGGACATGACCGTCGCCGAGAACCTTCATCTTGGCCGGGAACAGCGGCGCGGCCGCTTCTTCGTGGACGACAAGTGCATGCTAAGCGACGCGCAGGCGATCCTCGCGCGGTTGAAATTCAACATTCCCGCTGGTGCGCGGCTGCGCGATCTTTCGATCGCGCAGGCCCAACTCGTCGAGATCACCAAGGCAATCAGCCGCCGCAGCGACATCCTCATCATGGACGAACCCACCTCGGCCATTGGCGAGCGCGAGACGCAGATGCTGTTCGACGCGATCCGCACTCTGACCGCGCAAGGCGTCGGCATCATCTATGTCTCGCATCGCCTGACCGAGATCTTCGAGATCGCCGACGACTACACGGTTTTCCGCGACGGCCGTTTCGTGGGCGGCGGATCGATTTCCGAAATCGACCGCAAGGGTCTGATCCGGTCGATCGTCGGCCGGGACCTGCTGGACCATCATCGCGAGCCGAAGGATACCGGCCGGCAGAAACCCTTGCTCGAAGCCCGAGGCTTTGCGTCGAAGGGAAAGTTCGCCGACATCGACATGACCGTGCATGCGGGAGAGATCGTCGGCATATACGGGCTTCTCGGCTCCGGCCGCAGCGAGTTCGTGAATGCGCTCTACGGAAACGAGCCGCGGGATTCCGGCCAGGTGCTGATCGAGGGCAAGCCCATCGATCTCAAGACGCCCGCCGATTCCATCGGCGCCGGCATTTCGCTGGTCACGGAGGACCGCAAGCAGACGGGCCTGTCGCTGACCGCATCGGTCGCCCACAACATCACCGTGGCCAACCTGCCGCATTATGCGCGCAAGGGCTTCATGAACGGACCGGCCGAAGCCAGGAGCGTGGTCGAGCACATCAAGCGCTTCTCAATCAAGACGGCGTCGCCGGACCTGCCCGTGCAATCCCTGAGCGGCGGCAACCAGCAGAAGGTTGTCCTTGCGCGCTGCGTCGACACCAACCCCAGGATCCTGATCTGCGATGAGCCGACACGCGGCGTCGATGAAGGCGCCAAGCGCGAGATCTATGCCTTCCTTGCCAATTTCGTGAAGGCGGGAAACGCCGTGCTGATGATTTCGTCCGAGGTGCCGGAGATCCTCGCCAATGCGGATCGCATCGTCGTTTTCCGCCGTGGCCGCATCGCCGGCGAGGTCGCCGGACCCGAGGCCACCCAGGAAACCCTCGTTCATCTGGCTTCCTAGCCAGACGGCCTATTTCGTGGAGGAGAAGTCAATGATATCCGCCAGTCAAGACATGAGCGGCATGAGCCTGGGAAAGTTCATCGCCCGCTATGGCATCGTCATCTCGTTCGTCCTGCTGTTCGTCGTATTGTCGCTGGCGTCGCCGAACTTCCTGTCCACCAACAATCTGCTGAACGTGCTGCGGCAGGTCTCCATGAACGGCGTGCTGGCTGTCGGCATGACCTTCGTGATACTCACGGCCGGCATCGATCTGTCCATCGGCTCGCTCCTGGCGCTGGCCGGTGCCGTGGCGGCCAGCCTGGTCACGGGCGCGGATGCGTTCAATCCCCTCGTGGCGGTTGCAGCTGGCGTGGCCGTGGGCGCGCTTTGCGGTGCCCTCAATGGCGGGCTGATCGCCTACTTCAAGGTGCCGGCCTTCGTCACCACGCTCGGAATGCTGAGCGTGGCGCGCGGCGCAACGCTGCTTTACAGCGGCGGCCGCCCGATTCCCAATCTCAGCCTCGAATTCCGCTGGCTCGGCCAGGGTCTCGTGCTCGGCATACCGGTACCGGTGATCATTTTCGCCATCGTCTTCGCCGTCGCAGCGGTCGTCCTTCGCTACTCTATCTACGGAAGGCGTGTCTATGCGGTGGGTGGAAACCCGCGCAGCGCGAAGACGAGCGGCATCAACACCACCGGCATCATATTTTCAGTCTACGTCATCATGGGCGCGCTGGCCGGTCTCGCGGGTGTCATGCTCACGGCCCGCACGACGTCCGCCCTGCCACAGGCGGGCATCGGCTACGAACTCGATGCAATCGCGGCGGTGGTCATCGGCGGAACGAGCCTCACCGGAGGCATCGGCCGCATCGGCTACACGCTGGTTGGCGTGCTGATCATCGGCATGATCAGCAACGGTCTCGATCTGATGGGGGTGTCCTCATACTACCAGCAGATCATCAAGGGTTCGATCATCGTCCTCGCGGTGCTGATCGACCGCTCCCGAGCCGGGAGAGAGTAACAGGCGTAAGCGGCGCGGCCGCACGCAACAAGGAGGAAATGCACATGAGAATGACAAGACGCTTCCTGATGGGAGCAGCGGCCGGCCTTGCACTTGCAGGCATGACGTTCGGCGGGAGTTCGGCCGACGCCAAGACGCTGAAAATCGCGGCCATCGTCCAGAGCCTCAACACCGAGTACAATGTTCTGTGGGCGGATGCTGCCAAGGCGCACCCCGCGTTCGCAGACGGTACCGCCACACTGACGGTTCTCGACGGTCGCCAGGACGTGCTGACGCAGTCGAACCTGTTCGACACAGCCATCACCGACAAGTATGACGCGATCATCTTCATCCCGGTCGATATCGACGCGGGCAACGAACCTATCGAGCGCGCAAAGGCAGCCGGCATCCCGGTGTTCGGTTCCAACACGATGGTTTCCAATACCGCCCTCTACGACGCCTACATCAACTCCAACGATGTCGAGGCAGGCGAAATGCTGGCCAAGGCCGTGATCGACCAGGCCGGCCCACAGGCCAAGGTCGTGATCCTGGAAGGGATGCTGGGCCAGTCCGCCCAGGTGCAGCGGCTTGAAGGGATCCAGAAGGTGCTGAAGGAAAATCCCGGAGTCATCATCCTGGAGCAGAACACCGCCAACTGGTCACGCGCCGAGGCCATCACGCTGATGGAGAATTTCCTGACCTCGCATGGCGATGCGATCCAGGGCGTCCTGGCTGAAAACGACGAGATGGCCGTCGGCGCCATAGAGGGCATCCGCAACCACGGCCTGGATCCCAAGACGGTCCCGGTCGCCGGTGTGGACGGCATCAAGGACGCACTTGAAGCCGTCAAGCGCGGTGAGCAGTCGATGTCCATCCTCCAGGATGCCAACGGACAGGCGCAAGGGGCGATCGACCTTGCGCTGCACAAGATCGTCGGCGACGGCTACAAGCCGCGCGCGGCCGTCTGGGACGTCAACGGCGGCAAACTCGCCTGGAACGACGGCAAGGAGCAGCACTACTACGTGCCGTGGCTGGCGGTGACCTCTGAGAATGTAGACAAGGTGCTTGTCGGCAATTGATGCTGCAACGGTGAGGATGCCGCTCGCGGCATCCTCCTTTGCGTCCGGCGCGGCGGGGAACGGCTTGCCTTGGACATCGGGCGATTCATTCTTTCTTTGAGGACGTTGCGTTGCCGCAGGAGAAACAGGCTCGGGTGAAGTATAGGCTGGGAACGAACATGCGGAGTCCGCCATGAACCATGCAACCTTCGCCAGCAGCTCGCCTCGCAGGATCCGCCAGAGCAATTCGGTGGCAACGCTGAACGCGCTCCACCGCCTCGGTCCCTTGAGCCGGGCCGATCTCGCCAGGCATATGGGAGTCAACCGCTCGTCCGCCGGCAATATCGTCCTGGAATTGGTCGAGGCCGGACTCGTTCGTGAAGTATCGGAGAACGATGTCGCGAATTTGCCAGGCCAGCCCAGGGCCGGAAGACCGGGCATCCTCGTGGAAATCGTGCCTGAAGCCGTTTTCTTCGCCGGCATAGAGATCGGCGTCGAACACATCACATGCGTCGAGATCGATCTCGCTGGCAAGATCGTCCGCAGCACCACGACCCGCTTCGAAGGACACGACAGCGATCCGGAGGTCGCGGTCCGCATGGCGATCGACCAGACGTTTTTTGAAATGCGGAAGGATGGCCTGGCGCGATGTCAGGGCCTCGGCATCGCGGTGCCCGGACAAATGGACCAGAACGGTTTCATCCACGTCGCGCCGATCCTGGGATGGCGCAATGTCGATCTCACAGGCCTTGCCCGCAGCCTTCTTCCGGCCGAGATCCCGGTATCCGCGGAAAATGACGGCAATGCATTTGGCATAGGCATCACATACAGCCAGCCGGAAGCGGCGAGCGGCGTAACGTTCTTCATGGTCATCGAAAACGGTGTCGGCGGCGGAATCGTGATCGACGGCAAGTTGTTCCGGGGCGGCAATGGCCTGGCTGGCGAAATCGGCCACCTCAAGACACGGAACCCGGCATACCGGAATCTGGAGCAGGCCTTCGGGCGCGACCGCATCTTGTCGTCCTATCGCCAGTACGATCCGGACGCCGATCTGGACATATTCCTGCGTGACGTCCGCGATCGTGTTCCTCATGCGGTGCAACTCGCCGAGGAATGGGCTGCCTTGTTCGCATTTGCAGTCGTTCAGATTTCGCGGTTGATCGATCCAAACCGCATCGTGCTGGGCGGGTCGGTCGCGGAACTGTACCCATTGGTCGCCGCACGCGTCGACGCGCATATCCGCGAGCTTCAGGCTGCGACCTTTCCCATCCCCGAGATCGTTTTCAACGAGAGCGCCATCTATGGAGCTGCCTTCGGAGCCGCTTGCATGATGCATCAGCGCTTCATGTCACTCGACAACCAGATGCTCAACAAGGACGCGGTTTCCGACTCAGCCTCGTAAAATCGCAAACGACACCACACCCAGGATTGGACGCTTGATGAACGACACCCCCAAAGCGCTGGCACCAGACTCGCTCGGGCCAACCGTGACCATTGGAGAAATATTGGTAGAGATCGTCGCAAGAGAGATCGGTACCGGCTTCCGGGAACCTATCGACCTCATTGGTCCCTTTCCGAGCGGCGCGCCCGCCATCTTCATCGATCAATGTGCGCGCATGGGCGGAGCGGCCGCGATGGTGGGCGTGATCGGCGACGACGATTTCGGCTTCGTCAACATCGAGCGCCTGAAGCGGGACGGCGTCGACATTTCCGCCATCGCTGTTTCCCCGGACTATCCGACGGGCAGCGCCTTTGTTCGCTACCGCGAGAACGGAAGCCGCGATTTCGTCTACAACATCGCCAAATCCGCCGCTGCTCGGCTGGAATGGACCCCGCAGGTCGAGGCGTTGATCGCGCGTTGCGGGCATATCCACGTCATGGGAACGGTGTTCGCAAGCCCCGCCGCCTGGGCGATCACCGAACGGGCGATCCCCTTGGTCAAGGCTCGCGGCGGCACCATGTCGCTCGATCCGAACCTGCGCAAGGAATTGCTGGCGCACGGCCAGACCGAGGAGAAATTCGCGGATCTGGTGGACAAGGCGGACCTGCTGCTGCCGTCGGGCAACGAGTTGTTCCTGGCCGCCGGCATGGACGGCGAGGAACGCGCGATCGAGGCGCTGTTCAAACGAGGGGTCAAGGAGATCGCCGTCAAGCGCGGCGAACATGGCGCGTCGGCCCGTCAACACACCGGCGCCCGCGCCGATTGCTCAGGCCTTATCGTTGAGGAAACGGACCCCACTGGCGCCGGCGACTGTTTCGGCGGAGCCTATGTCGCATGCCGGCGGCTGGGCATGCCGCTGCAGACCGCGCTCGAATTCGCCAACGCGGCAGGGGCGCGCAACGTCACACGCCTCGGCCCCATGGAGGGAGCCGGCACGCGTGCCGAACTGGAAGATTTCATGGCAAGAACGGCGAGAAGAATCTGATGCGTGTGGCGATCGAAGAATTGCCGGCCCTGCACAGGGAAGGAAAGAAAATCGGGGTGACCTCGGTGTGTTCGGCACACCCGTTGGTGCTGAAAGCTGCACTGCGCCACGGCCGGGAAACCGGTACCACCGTCCTCATCGAGGCGACGTGCAACCAGGTCAATCACCTCGGCGGTTATACAGGCATGACGCCGGCCGATTTCGCGGCGATGGTGGACGCGCTAGCGGTAGCCGAGCAATGTCCAAAAGAGCTGATCGTGCTTGGCGGGGATCATCTCGGCCCCAATCCCTGGAAAGACCGACCTGCCGAGGAGGCGATGGCGCAGGCCGGGACCATGGTCGATGCCTATGTCAGCGCCGGCTTCCGCAAGATCCACCTCGATGCTTCTATGGGCTGCGCGGGTGAGCCGGCGGCGCTCGACGACCACACGGTGGCCGAGCGTGCGGCCAGGCTGGCGGGCGTCGCCGAACAGGCGGCAGCGCAGAGCAGCGGGGCAAGCCCGGTCTACATCATCGGCACGGAAGTGCCGCCACCCGGCGGCGCCGATCACGCATTGGATGCGATCACCCCGACCAGTCCGGAGGCCGCTCGCCAGACACATGCCATTCACGCCAGAGCATTCCAGGCCGCCGGGCTTGAAAGCGCGTTTTCCCGCGTCATCGGCCTTGTGGTGCAGCCGGGCGTCGAGTTCGGCAACCAGAATGTGATTTTCTACGATCGGGCGAAGGCCCGCGATCTGGCGGCAACTCTGAACGCATCGCTCATTTTCGAAGCCCATTCGACGGACTATCAGGGCGAGAGGCCGTTGCGTGAACTCGTCGAGGACGGCTTCGCCATCCTCAAGGTCGGCCCAGAGCTGACCTTCAAACTGCGCGAGGCGCTGTACGCGCTCGACCTGATCGCTTCCGATCTGGTACCCTTCTATGGCGAGCGGCCGCTCTACCACGCCATGGAAGAGCTGATGCTCGATGCTCCCAAGAATTGGGCAAGCCACTATCACGGCAGCGATGCCGACAAGCGGACGCTGCGCCACTACTCCTATTCGGACCGCATCCGATACTATTGGGCGACCCCGCAAGCCCGTGCCGCCTGCGACCGGCTCTTCGATACGTTGAAGGGCCGGAAGGTGCCGGTGACGCTGTTTCTCCAGCACCTGCCTTCGGCAGTCACCTGGGCTGACCGCGCCTGCCACGGCGAGAAGATCGCGATCGATCACGTCCAGCGAAGCATCGAGGTCTACGCTCGGGCATGCGGCACCTGAACCCCGCGGCCGGCCCCTCGAGGCCAGAGCCGACGGGCTGGGCGGGCGGCTGGAACGCTTACAGCGATGGCCTCAATCGGATCGGCTTTGGAGATTGTGCCCGGTCTCGTTGCCCTGGATCAGATCGGACAGGATGCGGCCCATGCCGGGTCCTATGCCGAAGCCGTGGCCACTCATCCCGGTCGCAATAACGAGACCCGGTACTGCGACTGTCGCGGACACCCCAGGTAAGTCGTCGAAGCCGCCATAGAGTGACATCCTCACGGTGAGGGGGATGAACGCACTTTACGAAATCCGGTAGGTGTCCGGGCGCCGGTCCTTCCAGGGAGAAAGTTCGAACTCTCCCGCCTTGACAGCAATTGTTTTGTTGCGGGCGCGCTCAACATCGACGCTGGCGACGAGAAGGCCTTCCGAGCGGCCGAAATTGCCGATCACGGTGCCGAGCGGATCGATGATCTGACTTTGACCGAGGAAGGTGGCGTCGCCCTCGGCGTCGGCCCGGTTGGCGACGAGGAGGTAGATGAAATTCTCCGCCGCGCGGACCCGCGTAAACTGCTCGGCCAAGATCGCCGACTGGACTGGCCAGTTGGTAGGCAGGGCAATGAAGTCTGCACCCGCCAGCGCAAGCGAGCGCATGATTTCGGGAAAGCGGATCTCGTAGCAGATCGCCACGCCGACCTTGCCCACGCGCGTTTCGAACAGCGACAATTCGGTGCCTGGCGGCTCGTCGACGAAGCGGTCGGCGCCGAGGAACGGGAGGTGGCGTTTGCGGTGTACGCCGATCACGCCCGATGCGCCCACGACAGCGGCAGAATTGTAGAGTTTGTCCCCGTCCGCCTCGAGGAAGCCAACGATCACCTCGACATCGTGCTTGCCGCACAAGGCGACGATCTCGCGCATCTCGGAGCTGCCGGCCGAGATAGCGCCGGCGGCGGCGCTGGCGCGGTCGGCGAACATATAGCCCGACAGGTAGCACTCAGGCAGAATGAGCAGTTTTGCGTCTCGAGCCGCGGCATCGCGCAGATGGCCGTCCATGGCGTCGAGATTGGCGCGCACGTCACCGAGCTTTGCGGGGACTTGTGCGACGGCGACGGTTACGATGTTGGTCAATTGAGCCTCCGGAATCGTTTCGGGGAAATTGTGTCGGGCCCTTCCGACCTCACTTGCGCGCGAACAGCAGGAAGAACAGGCATCCCATCACCGGCAGGGTGACCGCCAGGATGAGCGTCGAGAGGGAAAAGACGATAGGCACCTGCGATTGCTGCGCGGAGGCCATGGCCCAGTTGTAGACCGGCATGGTGGTCTCGCTGCCGCGCAGAAAAGTCGAGCGCAGCAATTCGTTGAACGACAACAGGAAACTGAAAATCCCCGCTCCCGATATGCCCGGCATGAGCAATGGCAGCTCGATGTCGAGGAAGCAGCGCAGCGGCTTGGCGCCAAGGTCTTCGGCGGCCTGGATCAGCTTCACGTCGAAGCGAATGGTGACGATCAGGATCAAAAGCAGCGCAAACGGGAACGCCCACACCATATGCCCGATGAACAGCGACCACATGCCCAAGCGCAGGCCGAGCGTCGTGCGCAGGAAGACAAATAGCGCGGCCCCGATCGTCAGCCCCGGAACGAATAGCGGCAAGAGCGCCACGAACAACACGCCGCCCGGCCTTTTTAGCCGCACCAGCGCGCGCGCCAAGAACGTGCCGACGATCATGCAGGCCAAGGCAACGATAAGTCCCAAGACAACACTCTTGATGAAGGGCGCGTGCCACTTGTCGTTCGCGAACAGCGCCCCATAGTGGGCGAAGGTCAGGGGATAAGGTTTTCCGGACAGCGGCTCGGCGCTGAACGACATCACGCCGAGCCAGATCAGCGGTCCATAGATGAGCGCGAGAGCACCGCAACCCAGCACGATGGCCACCACATTCCATCCCGACGATTCGGCGATTCGGTCGAGGAACCGCCGCCGCACCCGGGTTCCGAGAGGCGACGACATTGCGTTCATTTCCGCGGCGCTGGTCATGGTCGGCCTCCTAACGGTCAAGGCTCTGGAACAGGGACGACATCTTGAAGCGTCCGCGCAAACTGACGATCAACACCGCGAGCATCAGGACGAGCACCGCGATGACGATGGTCGAAAGCGCCGCCGCGACTGGATAGTTGAGGTTCGTCAGCGCGCTCTGGATGGATTGGCCGAGCAGGTTAACCTGGCCACCGCCAAGCAGTTGTGGCTCGATCCAGGCTGCCATGAGCGGCACGAAGGTAAACACGATGCCGCCGACGATCCCGGGCATTGCCAAGGGCAGGATGACGAAGCGCAAGGTCTGCAAGCGGCTGCCGCCCAGATCGGAACTGGCCTTGATGAGATCGTCGTCGATGAGGCTCAGCGTCAGGAAGATCGGGAAGACGGCGGTCGGGAAGTAACTGCCGAACATGCCGAAGTTGACGGAGAAATCCGAATAGAGGAGCCAGGTCAACGGCTTGTCGATGATACCGCTGCCGACCAGGAGGTTGTTGACGACGCCGTTGGTGCCGAGGATCGAACGCCAGACTATGATCCGCGACGAGGTATCGATGAAGAATGGAATGGTCAAAAGCGTGATAATGCCGGCTCGGACGGCATTGGAGCGGCAGTCCTTGGCCAGCCAGAGCGCAAAGGGAAACGCTACAAGGATTTCAAGGAAGGTGACGCTCACGGCAAAGCGTATCGTGCGCAGCACGACCACCCAGCGCCCCGTTTCGGCAAGACTGACCCATGTGGCGAACGTTGGATGGTAGACAATCTGGTACTGCCGCATGCTGAAGAAGCTGAACGCGGAAATGATCAGCAGAGGAAGCACGACCACGCCGATCCACATCACAAGGAACCAGCCGGTAAACCAACCGGTGGCGGTGCCTGGCAGGCGCCAACGGCGGCGGGGCGATGATGATGGAGCGAGAGCGGCGGTCATGCCTCAACCTTTCCCCGCCGAGGACCAGCCCGGCGGGATCGATTTGGGTCTTCGTTGGTGATGGTCAGGCGCTCAGGAAGCGCTGCCATTCCTGTTCCATGGCGTCGGCGTTGGGCGCCGTAGGTTTGGCCCAGAACGCATTCGGATTCGACATCTTGCGCGAAATCTTCTTGTCGGTTGCACGCAAGGCTTCGACCTGATCGCTGCTCCAGCCGGCTTTCTCGGCGTATTCCACGCCCAGATCCATGTTCGGACCAGCATAGGACCGATCGCGCGCCTGGAATGCCCTGAATTCACCGCCAAGGAAGTAGTTGAGGACGCGATAAATGGCCTCGCCATTGCCCCGCGCCAACGCCTGCGCCGGAATATAGGCGCCATGGCCCCATTTCTTGCCGCCCTCGACCGCGTAGGCATAGACCGGAGCCTTGTCCTTCATGGTCTTCTCCGCTTCCTTCACCGCTGGCTCCCAGCATTCCAGGACGTCGACTTCACGGTTCTGGATGAGTTGCACCTGCTCCTCGAAGCTGTTGTGCAGCGTACGGAACGTGCCGGCCTTCTTGCGCTCGACCGCATAGTCGACCACGGCCTTGGCCTGCTCAGGCGTCAGGTTCGCCGGGTCCTCGATCTGGAGACGGCCATTGACCCGCAGGAAATTCGCCATGCAGGCGAGCGATTGCGAGAAAACGCGATCCAGCGCGACGCGACCGCGCGTCCTGTCGTCTTCGTACAAGACCGAATAAGGGATTGCGTCCTGACCGTTGGGATTGGCGCCGATGGCGTCCGGGAAATAAGCGAAGGCATCGCAATTGCCGAGGATCGGCACGCCGTAGGTCTTGCCGTCATACATGCTGATTTCGGACTTCTTCCAGAAATCGGGCGTCCGGTCCCACAGGTCGAGCGCCGGATTGGTCTGGTCGATTTCCGCATAGAAGCCCTGCGGCCCGAGGATGTTCTGGGTGCCACCGTCGAAGATTAAGATATCGTGCGTCTCGCCGATATTGTTGGCGAGCGCGTCGCGCATGAACACGCCGATATCCGCATCGGTCGGCGTGAATTCCAGCTTGATGCCCGTGGCCTTCGTGATGAGAGTCGGATCTTCCATCTGTGCAGTGGTGACGCCATAGGCGTGCAGCACGATCTCCTGCGCAAATCCGAGCCCGGCAAAGCCGAGACTTGATCCGGCAAAGGCGACGCCGACGGTGGCGGCGGATTTCATGAACGAACGCCGGCTCATGCCGGACATGGGGTTTTCTGATGCAGGCATATGTTCTCTCCCTTTTTCTGGTTGTTCCCGTGCCTTGACGGTCGCGGAATTGTGGATGGATCAGATCAGAGATCCATGACGGTGCAGGTATCGTGCGACCAATGGATGTATGTGGGCTCGACCGATGCGGCGCCGACATCCCAGAGACGGGACCGGATCGGCCCCACCGCAGTGTCCAGCGTCAGATCAAGATACTTTCCCTTGTAGACGGAGGCCGTGCGGTGGCATGGAAATTCGTTGGCCGACTTGGTGCCCTGCGGCTTGTCCGAAAGGCGCACGCGTTCGGCGCGCACGCCGACCACCGCCGTCGCACCGACGCGCGGGTTGGATTTGCCGCACCAATGACCGGTGATGGAATGGCCTGCGGTGTCCAGCGTCACGTAAGGCAGTGCGACCCTCTCGATGATGCCCTCGAGAATGTTCTCCACACCCATGAACCGGGCGACGAAAGCGCTGTTCGGGCGGTCGAAAAGCTCGGTCGGCGGGCCCTCCTGGGCGATCTTGCCCGACTTCATGAGAAGGACACGATCACTCATGGTCAGGGCTTCTTCCTGGCTGTGAGTGATGTAGACGAAGGTTATGCCGAGATTGCGCTGGATGGCGATCAACTCTTCCTGCATATCGAGGCGCAGTTTCTCATCGAGCGCGCCGAGCGGCTCGTCGAGCAGCAGGATGGCAGGCCGGGTGACAAAGGCGCGCGCCAATGCGACCCGCTGGCGCTCGCCACCGCTCAACTGATGGATACGGCGCTCGGCGGTACGCGCCAGACGAACGAGCTCAAGCGCATCCATCGCCCGCTCGCGGCGCTGGCCGGCTGGAACGCCGCGCACTTTCAGCCCGTATTCCACGTTCTCCCGCACCGACATGTGGGGAAACAGCGCGTAGTGCTGGAACACTGTCGTGCAGTCGCGATCACTGGCGCCAAGCTCCGACACATCGGCGCCGCCGATGCGGACCGCCTTCGCGGCGGTCGGCCGTTCCAGTCCGGAGATGATGCGCAGCAGTGTCGTCTTGCCGGAGCCGCTTTCGCCAAGGATCGTCAGGAACTCACCCTGTCGCGCAACCACGGTCACACCGTCGAGCGCCACCACCCCGCCATAGCGATGGGTCGCCTCGATAACCTCCAGCATGGGCGGTTTGGCCGGCTCGCCGGCGTCATTTGGCAATGTGGATGATCTGGTTTCCGGCATCGTAGCTTCCTTCTGCGCGTCGGAACGCCAACGCGTCTGACACCCGGTGGCCTCACCGGCCGTGGGAGTGATGGTGTGACGAGACGGTCCTGGCATCATGCCGCCCCCCGGTTGCTTCGTTTCGATGACGCGGTCGCAGCCGCGACCGAGGCAAGCGTGGCGGCCGTCGAGACGGCGCGAAGCAAGGCCCCGACTGTGATTTCGCATGGGTCGATGATACCCGCCGCGAACAGGTTGGTGACCCGATCGCTGGCGGCATCATAACCGCTGGCGACATCGGACGCGGCAGCCACGAGGCCCGCAATGTGCGTCGCGTCGCGCCCACGATTGCCGACAATGGCGAGCAGAGGAGCAGCCAGAGCCTTCGTCAGCACGCTGGCGGCTGCCCGCTCGATCTCGCTGGCGCTCGCAGCCGGGGCCGCCTGCATGGCCGCGCGCAAAAGGCTCGTCCCGCCGCCCGTCACGACACCGCCAGTGCGCGCGCTCGTTGTCGCGGCAACCGCGCATTTGGCGGTCTCCAGACGCTGGTCGAGAGCGGGCTTTGTCACCGCGCCGACCCGAACGGTGGCAATCATGCCGGAAAGGCGAGCCAGCCTTCGCTCATGCTGCTCGCGGTCATAGGCAAGATGCCGCGCGCTTGCGATCGCGCCCCGTATGTGGGCCATGCGCGCTTCGAGCGCCCACCGGTCGGCAGCGCCGCCGGCAATCGCGGTGTGGGCACGGCCAATTTCGATGCGACCGGTACGACCGACCATGGCGGGCTTGATGTCGGCGAGGCGGTGGCCGGTCTCGTCATCGATCAAAGTGGCGCCTGTGGCCGCGGCGATGTCGCCCAGGTTCATGGCCTTCCAGTCACCCACCCCCGGCGCCGCCACCGCGCAGACGAGTGCGCCGGCCTTGCGCCGGTTGAGCACCAGCGTTGCCAATGCTTCGCCCGCCACCTCGCCGGCAATGACGACAAGCGGCTTCTTGCGCTGGGCGAACACTTCCAGGATCGGCAGGATATCGTCGAACCGATCGATGCGGCCACCGACGACGAGGATGTAGGCGTCGTTATAGATCGCCTTGCCAAGTGCTTCGTCCGTGACGAAGACCGGCGAAAGCCAGCCGGTGTCAAAATGCAACCCCGGCCGCGTCTCGACCTCGTCACCGACGCCGTGCCCGGCCTCGACGATAACAGTCCCTGCCCTGCCAACAGCATGAAACGCCTCACCGATCGCTCGACCGAGATCGGCAGCGCCTCCGGCTGCGGTCGTCGCGACCGCCGACAGCGTACCGATGTCCTCTGCAGGAACGGCGCCTGCCCTGATTTGCACCGCGATCGCCTGTGCATGGCGAACAACAGCTTCGCCCAGATGCCGCGGGTCATGCCCTGCATCCATCATATTGACCAGGCCGACCAACACGGCTCGGGCAAGCACGATCGCCGTCGTCGCTCCATCGCCGAAATCGCGCGACATTTCCCAGGCTAGCTGGCGAAGGGCTTGGACGCCGCACTGCGCAACCGGATCGGCCGTCTCGAAATGCGTTGCAACCGCGTAGCCGCTGCCACCGACAAGCGGCGCCGCCGTCCCGCGATCGATCAGCACGGCGCGACCGACCGGTCCAAGCGTAAGCTCGACCAGATCGGCAAGCCGGTCCGCGCCGCGCAGGATGCGTCGCGGCGTTCGGCTCTCGAATGCTGGGGGGCGTCGCAGCATGGTCAGAGCATCACGTCGCCGCCATTGGGCGACAACGTCTGGCCGACAAAATAGGAACCTGCCGCCAAGGCAAGCAGCAGCGCTACCGGCGCGATCTCGTCCACGCTTCCAAAACGGCCGATGGGAAGCTCGGCATGTTTCATGAGGCGCCACTCATCCGTCATCCCGGCAAGCTGCGCGGTTTCGATCGGACCGGGGGCGATGGCGTTGACCGTCACCCCATGGGGAGCGCCATCATAGGAAAGCGCACGCGTGAAGCCGACAACGCCACCCTTGGAGGCGCAATAATGCGCCATTGCCGGCGCGCCCTTGTAGGCGAGTTGTGAGGCCAGATTGATTACCCGGCCGTATTTACGCTCGACCATTGCGGGAAAAAATGCCTGCGCCATCAGGAAAGTTCCGCGAAGGTTGACATCGGTCATGCGGTCAAAATCCGCGACTGTGATCGCCTCGAAGGCCTTGTCGCCGCTTACCCCTGCGCTGTTGACCAGAATGTCCACGTGACCCAGGTGATCCAGCGCGAACCGCGCAAAAGCAGCGACCGCCGCCTCGTCGGCGACATCGCATTCCTGACTGGACACGCAGAGGCCCTCACCGGCAAGCCGCGCCGTCAAGACCTGTGCCTCGGCGGCGTCATGAGAGTGGCAGAAGACGACCTTCGCCCCGTAGTGGAGGAAAAGCTCGACGATGGCGGCGCCGATGCCACGGCTCCCGCCGGTGACAACTGCCGTGCGGCCGGCAAGAGAAAAGATGTCCGTACCCAAGCTGCTCACCTAGTGCCTCTGCGTTTCTATGGCCTCGGCAAAGCGGCGAATTCCCGTTTCGAGCGAGACGGCCGGCACGTAGCCGAGGTCGCGCTCGGCGGCCGTGATTTCGAAACGGTGCTGGACATCGTCGCCGGGATCAGCGCCATTGCCGAGGCTGATTTTGGCTTGCGGCAGCACGCGGCGCACCACGTCAGCCGTATCGCAAAGCGTTTGATAATTGCCACCAGTGACGTTGTAGACACGCTGTCCAACGTTTGGAGCGTCCACCGCCAAAACCAGTGCCGCGGCTGCGTCGTCCACGTGGATATACTGGCGTGGGAAGTCGGCGCCCCATTCGACATCAGTGGGCCGCCCTTCGATCGCGTCGACCAGCATGCGGCGCAGCAGGCAACTTGTCGTCCGATTCGGCCCGTATACCCATGACAGGCGCAGCGACACGGCATCCAGCCGGTGCTCGCGCGCATAGGCTGTCACAAGATGCTCGGCCGCAAGCTTGGTCGCCCCATAGACGGTCGACGGATGAAGCGGCACATTTTCCGGGACTGGCCCGGCAGTCGTCGATCCGTAAACGCTGACCGAGGAACAATTGACGAAACGGCGCAACCGGCGAGTGCGGGCGACTTCGAGCACATTGGCCGTTCCGACCACATTGACAGCGACAAGGTCATAGGGATTGTCACGCGCCACCATCGGCCCGGAATGCGCCCCACAATGGATGATCGCATCCAGATCGGGGTCCGAAGCCAGTTGATGCAGGCGATGGGTATCGCGCAGGTCGCAGTCGATGATCCGCTCGTCACCCACACCCGAGGCCGCGCGGTCGATCCCGATGACGCGGTCGCCCCGGCCGCGCAGATGCGCCGCAACGCCGCGCCCCACCAGACCGCCTGCCCCTGTCACCAAATGCACCTTCATGCCCACACTGCCGTCCTTGAAATTTTTGCGTCGAAAACGCCGCTGCCAGTCTGGCCGTCAGTCGAACAGCACCGGCCCGCGGCTACGCACGCGCCATTCCGTTCCACAACCGCAATCTACGGCCGCAGCGGCATGGCGATGGGCCGCATCGGCGACCCGGTGGCACCGCGAAACCGGATGCAGGCTCCGAAGAAAGCGAACTCATGGACGCGGTCTTCCGCGAGATCCTCCAGATTCGCGATTTCCAGGATCGGTACGCCGGCCTCGGCCAGCAGGTAGGTATGCACCACCTGCCAATTCTCCGGATCGGCCGATGGCGCCTGTTCGAGGCAGTGGTTGTCCGCTCCGATGATGATGGCGCCCGCCTTGGCCAAGAATTCCGCTCCCTGGCGATTGAGCCCGGGAGGATTGGGCAGATAGGTAGCGCGATCGGGCCACAGCCGCATGCGCCCGGTGCGGATCAGGACAACATCGCCGGGCCGCAGCTCGACGCCCTGATGCTTCAGGCAACCGCGTAGGTCAGCCTCGCCGATGCCGTGACTCGGCGGCAGCACATCAACCCCCAGCAGTGCCGCCACGTCCAGCATGATGCCACGCGCGACAATCGGCGGATGCTTGTCCGCGCCGGACTTGCGCCAGGCGCGGCTGCCGAGATGCTCATCGGCCGAGAAGCCGTTGAAGATCTTGCCGTCATAGCCGAAATGGTTCAGCGCATCGATATGCGTGCCGGTGTGCGTGTACATGGAGATCGAGTCGCCCGAATAGGAGACGAGATCGTTCGCCGCCCCGCCGACACGCATGATGTCATCGATCTTCTCGCCCCGCGGCGTGTGGGTCATCCATATCTGGTAGGGCTGATCCTCAGCACCGAACCAGCCGGGCATGCCGACGAAATTGTCGACCGAAAGATCGTAGACCTTGGTGGGATCGGCGCGATCCATGATTGCCTGGCGCGAGGCGGCGTCGATCAGGTTCAGCATGCCGATTTCGTCACTGGAACCGAATGGGCTGGCCGTGGCCTTGCGGAAGGCTGCGCCATGGGCGGCAATACGCGATTTCATTGCTGCCGTTACAAAGCACTCCGAACACATGGTTCCCATACCCCACTGGACAGTTTCGCCGCCGGACAAGCCGAAACACACCCGCCGAGAGCCGGTTCGGCGCATTCCATTAGCTTGCTGGAAGACAGCGATATGGACTGTCGATGAAAATGTCAACGATATTGTCGACAATTTGTTCGACAATCTTGTCCGACCGTGCGAAGGTGAGTGCATGGATCGAGTCAGAGGCGATCCATTCCGTGGAGTCAGCATGGCGGGATCAACATCTTGAGCACATCAACAGTGGCAAAGTCGCCGACGGCGACGGGGCAAATGCAGGACGATCAGCTGCGCCAGCTCCCCATTCTGCAACGCGTCGTCGCGGCACTTGAGGAAGATATCGTCCTCGGCAAGTTGCACCCGCGCGAGCGGTTGATCGAGGAGGACCTTTGCGAACGCTTCGGCGTGACCCGCCACATTTTGCGACTGGTCTTTGCCGAACTCAGCCGCATGGGCGTGGTTGAGCGGATTCCGAACCGGGGGGCGCTGGTGCGGGCCTTCGCGGCACGCGATGTCGATCAGCTCTATTTCTTGCGCGATATGCTCGAAACGTCCGCCGCGGCGCAGATCGAGCTTCCGGCGAAGCCGGCCGATCTTGAAGAACTGAAATCGATCCAGTCCCAGCATGATGATGCCGTCGAACAGGGCGATCTCGTCATGGTGTTCCGTTCGAACCAGCGCTTCCATAGCAAGCTGTTCAGCCTGTGCGGCAATGCCTTCCTTGCCGAGGCGATCGAGACCTACGCGCAGCGCGCCCACGGCATCCGCTTTCATGTGCTGATAAGCCCCGAGCAGCGCCGCAAGGCCCGCGACGAGCATCATATGATGATCGACGCGATCAGCCGGCAGGATCGCGCGGCGCTGATAGAACTCTGCCGCAACCATCTGCCCGCATCGAAGAACGCCTATCTGCGGACCTTCGGAGCCCTGATCGACTGATCGGCAGCCGCTTCTTCCAAGAGCATTTCATTCATTTCGAGGCGAACTATGACGACTGAACCGTCGGAGACAGGTCTTTCTCGCGGTCTGACCAACTACGGGGATAGGGACTTTTCCCGTTACCTGCGCATGTCTTTCGCACGCTCCATGGGGCATTCGAGCGAGATGCTGGCGCGACCGGTCGTCGGCATCGCGACCACCTACAGTGAATTCAACAATTGCCATCGTCTGGTCCCGGAGCTCGTCGCCGCCGTCAAGCGCGGCGTCATTTCAGCCGGCGGCCTGCCGCTCGAGTTCCCCACCATTTCGCTCGGCGAGGTCTTTCTCAATCCGACCAGTCTGTTCTTCCGCAACCTGATGGCCATGGACACCGAGGAAATGGTCCGCGGCCAGCCGATGGACGCGGTCGTGCTAATCGGCGGGTGTGACAAGACCGTTCCGGCTCAGTTGATGGGTGCAGTCTCGGCCAACATTCCGGCCGTCCAGCTCGTCACCGGACCGATGATGACCGGACGCTGGCGTGGCGAGAAGCTCGGCGCTTGCACCGACTGCCGCCGTTTCTGGGCCCGCCACCGGGCCGGCGAATTCGATAGCGAGACGATCGACGAGATCGAAGGCCGGCTTGCGACGACGGCTGGAACCTGCGCCGTGATGGGCACGGCGAGCACCATGGCCGCACTTGCCGAAGCGCTCGGCATGATGCTGCCAGGCACGGCCGCGATCCCTGCCGTCCATGCCGACCGCATCCGCGCAGCTGAAGCCTCCGGCGTTGCCGCCATGCAAGTGGCGAAGTCGCGACTGACGCCAAGCGAGATCATCACCCCGAAGTCGATCGAAAATGCACTGCGGGTGCTTCTGGCCATATCCGGCTCCACCAATGCCATCCTCCACCTTACCGCCATCGCCGGACGGGCGGGAATCAAGATCGACCTCGACCGTCTCAACGAATTGTCCGATACGACCCCGGTCCTGGTCGATCTGAAGCCAACAGGCTCCTACTACATGGAGGACCTCTTTGCCGCGGGCGGCATCGGAGCCGTACTGCGCGAACTGAAGCCTTTTCTTCACCTCGACTGCATGACCGTAGCTGGCACAACGCTGGGCGAGCGGCTTGCCGACGAAGCCTCCCCTTATGTCGACCGCAACGTCATCCATACGCTTGAAACCCCGTTGCAGCCGGTCGGCGGGCTGGTCGCGCTGTTCGGATCGCTTGCACCCAATGGTGCCATCTTCAAGCGCGCTGCCGCGGACCCCGCCCTGTTCGAGAGCGAAGGACGCGCCGTCGTCTTCACCTCTGTCGAGGATCTTGCCAAGCGCATCGACGATCCCGATCTCGACGTGCTTCCAAACGACGTGTTGGTTCTCCAGAACGCCGGACCTACCAGCGCTTCTCGCATGCCCGAGGCAGGCTACCTACCCATCCCCGCCAAACTCGCCCGCCAGGGCGTCAAGGATATGCTGCGCATTTCGGACGCGCGCATGAGCGGCACGGCCTATGGTACGATCGTCTTGCACGTCAGCCCCGATGCGGCGTCAGGCGGCCCCCTCGGCCTCGTGCGCAATCATGATCGCATTCGGCTGTCAGTTCGCGACCGGCGCATCGATCTCCTCGTCGACGACGTCGAGCTGGCGCGCCGCCGCGCTGCCATGCCGCCGCCGCCGCCGATTCCCGAACGTGGCTATGCACGGCTATATCGGCAGGAGGTGATGCAGGCCGAGCACGGCTGCGATTTCAGGTTCCTGACGAAATCGACCGAGAACGCGTAGGCAGAACGCAAAAGCCTCGTCTCGACGGAGTTCGCTTCTTCGCACGGTTATTCAAGATGAGTTGTCGGTTTCCAGATGTGGGTGGAAATGATGTCCCTCAGTCCGTGCGCACCGCACGGCCAGACCTCGATGCGGCCAGCCTCAACAAGGAGATGGACGGAAGCATAGGGCAGAACCGTATAGCCAGTGCCCTCCTCGACCAGAAGCAAGGTTGAAGGCATTGCCTCCAGCTCCATCTCGACACGCGGATAGATGCCATGCTCCGCCAGGGTGTGTCGATAAGCCGTCGCAGCCCGTGCGGGCGGCTGGGCAGGATCATCGGCAGCTCGGCGAAGATGTCGAGGCCGACCGGCCCGCGCGGCAGCGCGCGCTCGGATAAGACCGGTCCAATCAGAAACAGCTCGTCATCGGCCAGCGGTTCGGTCGGCACGGAAGGATGGTTCGGCGAATTGTGGAGCACGGCGACACGCTGGGAGCAGCCATTCGCTCTGCGCGACTCCCTAAACGCCCACATGCACATGGAACGCTTTCGGCAGGTCGAAACCATGGAAGCAACACATTCCATCGGCCATGAGGTCCGCAGTGCGTTAGGTGTTATGGCGACCGCGCTGCTTCAGCCGAGGATTTGGCCGGCTGTTCAGGTTTGCCGAATGGGCTGCTTCGTTCGCACCCGAGCAAGGCCAGGGCGCCCAAGAGAATGACGGCATGAAAAATCACACGATGCATGGGATGTCCTTCGATTGCGCTCAAAGCCGTCAACCACAGCTGCCAGCTGAAGAACTAGGAATTGAAAAAGGCCAGGCTCTCCCTCCCCTGGGTCGAATAACTGTGGGGACCAGCTCCGGGACCCTCTCGCGGATCCGGAGCGAGCTGGGTCGACGACGACAGGCCGAAATACGCGGCCGTATCTACGCTCACGCAACTCTGGACAGTCGGGATTGGCGTGACTCCAGAGTTCAAGAACCGGTGCGATGCTTCGCCAGTTTCTTGAGGGTCGTCTGTTCGCGAAACCATTCTCGCAGAGGTCTGGCGGGCATTCCGCCCCAGCGTTCGCCTGCCGGCACGTCTCTCATGAACCGCGATGCCGCGGCAAGTTGAGCGCTCCGGCCGATGTGCAGATGGCCAGCAATGGCACTATGGCCGCCCACCGCAACCCAGTCCTCCAGCACGGTCGAGCCCGCGATTCCGACCTGGGCAGTGATCACGCAATGGCGTCCAATCCGCACATTGTGCGCAATCTGGACGAGGTTATCGATCTTCGTCCCATCTCCAATGACGGTGTTGCCCCCGCTGCCGCGATCGACAGTGCTGTTGGCTCCGATCTCGACGTCGTTTCCGATTGTGACATGGCCGAGTTGCGGCACCTTCACATGCCCCGAAACGCTCATCGCGAAGCCGAAACCATCCTGGCCGATGCGGGCTCCCGCATGAACGATCGCCCGATCGCCGATGTGGGAATGGGCGATGGTGACGCTGGGGCCGATGGAGCAATCCCAGCCGATGACCACGTCTGGCCCCAGCACGACATGGGCACCGATTGTGGTGCCGGCCCCAATAAACACCCGCTCACCGACAACAACACCGGGGTCGAGCACGACGCCGGCTCCGATCTGCGCCGATGGATGGACAAAGCATCCCTCGGTGACATTGGCGCTCCCCAAAAGCGGTGCGGCTCGCAACGCCTCGGGGTGAAGCCGGGCAAGCACCTTGGCATAAGCCAGGCGGGGATTCCGTACGGTGATGGGAACGGTGCCGGGCGGTACCAGATGGGCGAAGCGCTCCGTGACAAAGCAAGCACCGGCCTTGGTGGTGCGCAAGGCATTCGTATAGCGGGCATGATCAATGTAGGCGATGTGCCATGACTGTGCCATCTCGAGGCTCGCCCCACTCTGCAGAAGCATGCCTGGATCGGCAGATGCCGGCAGCGGCACTCCCGCCTCTTCCGCGAGTTCGGCTAAAGCTAGTCCGCCCGGGGCTCGGTTCATGAGAGGACTGATTTGGTTGGATTTGCATTCATCAGTGCGTCGGTCGGCCTGCCGGGGGTTGGGGAGTGCAGGCCGACCGACTTACTGCGCGTCCGCATGCGGACGCGCAGTCCATAAAGCCGGATTTCCAGCTGTGATACAAAATTCTACTCTACTGGCTCTGCGGTCGAACTGGCTTGTCGGTCCAGGACGGCGGCAACCCGAGTTGTGACCCTGCGAAGTCCTTCAGTCCAGGCGCCCGACCGAACCTTTCGCAAGCCTGATATTTGGGTTTGCCGCCGAGCCCGGATTTCAGCTTCTGGTAGGACGGAAGCTTCGGGAAACCAAACTTGAACGGTGTCTTGCCCGTGACAAGCATCTTGGAGAAGTCACTTCCGAAACTCTCCGCCAGAGAGTAGGCATCGCCAATCTGCGACATCCGCGCGCCTGTGGTCACGAAATTCGCGCCCTTCGACCACACCATCGCAGCCGCCTGTTTTCCGTCCCTGGTGGTTGCTTCGGCCTCGACCGCAAGCCCGCCCAGTCCCAGTGGAATTCTCGGAACGGGGACGGAGGAGGACGCGAACGAGGCCCCGATCGACGCCACGGTCGACAGGCCGGCGGCTGTAGCGTTCGTGGGCACAATGCGGGTGACCGTTGCGTGAACGACTAGATCGGCGTTTTCTTTGTCGTCCGTGACCGCGAAACGATCGCTGACGCCAATGCAAAGCGCGCGGCTGACCACGGTTGCCACCAAGGCCTGATCGGCGGGCTTTATGGAAGATTGCGCTGCGGTGGGCGAAACCAGCGTAGGCTCAATGTACACTGTTTTGCTTACGTTGAGATCCGCCGGGACGGCCTTGTACTCTGCCTTCCTTATTCGCCCATCGACCTTGGTGAGACCGTCATAGGAGGCCAGCGAGTTATCCGGTTGGAGGGGCACCGAGGTGCAGCCGACAACTGCCGATACAAGCAGGGACGGCAGAAGCGCGAAACCGATCGATCTATGCTGCCGTCGACCGGCAGCCTGGTTTGTACGGGGATTTGGCACTTCGTTCTCCTGTTGAGGCTTCGTGTATGGAGGGAGGCAGGCGGGCGGGCGGCTATTGCCTCTGTTCCGCTAGCTGAGCGGCATCAACCTTGTCGGTGAAGACGGGCCTGTCTTGCCACAGGCTGCCGCTCGCCATTTTTGTGTACCCGAGGTTGTAAACGGCGCGCATGTAGTCGGTGTTGAACGGATCGGTCATGCTGTAGGGGAGTTGCTTGTCGATCGAGGCGACGCGGAATCGAATGCCGTTCTTTTGGGCGTAAACGTAAGTGGCCAGCAGCGCACTGCGGGTCTGTGCCTTGACGAGGGTGGAATTCGCCCTGGCCATGACAGCAAACGTGTTGTTCGTTGTCGTGGTAAATTCTGGCATGAGCGCATTGTTGATGATGATGTACATGTTGAACTTGAGGTTCTCAGGTCGCACGCTCTTGTCCGAATTTGCTATCCACCCCTCTGGGATCGTCAGGATTTGGGTAGCCGAACCGCCGTCGGAGTGCATTTCTTCAAACGCCTCCCCTCCAGCTTCGGCCTTGATGAGCACGGCCGGATAGATGCCGGGGATACTTGCCGAGGCGATGAGTATGTCCTGGAAGAGTTTCAGCGCACCGGGCCGCCCGCTGTTGGCGATGGCGCCCATGTTCCAGATCACCGCTCTTTGAGAATCGAGATTCGAGGTCAAGACAAGCAGTCGTCGCCCCTTGCGGTGCTCTGCCGCGATTTTTTCCAGTATGTCGCGTGTCAGATAACGCTCGACCATTTTTCGAAGCGGCTCCTGTTTCAGGAGACTTGCCCCCAACAGGCCCTTCGGCAGGAAATCCGCATCGACCAACTCCTTGGCGACACCGCTGGTATAGAGGTCCACGAGAGGCTGGTCGTAGGCGGAGCCGAGGAAGGCGTAGGGCGCGATCAGCGCACCCGTGCTGACACCGCTGACCATGTCGAATTCCGGCCGCTGTCCATTGTCCGACCAAGCCTTGAGCGCCCCTACGCTGAATGCGCCCGCGCCACCTCCGCTCGACAAGACTAGGTAATTGATTTCCTTATGTCTCGGGATGGGCAGCCAGGCGTGCGCCTCGGGCAGTTTCCGGGCCGAATCTGCATAAATACGAATGTCGCTGAACCCTTGGATGCTGGCTACCGTCGCAGCCTTCGGCCCATAAACAATGCGATCCGGCGCCAAACAGCCAGCAAGGAAGGCCAGCAGGACAATGGCCACCAGTCGATGCATGTCTACCGCCTTGTCCCGGGCCGCCGCCCGAAGGAACCATCAAGGTCTCCACCGGCGGTCGGCATACTCCGCGACCGTTTTTGGTAATCGCGTCTGGCGGCATTAATCCCGATTTGTCATTGCCGTGGGTTACGTATTGTTAAGAGTTGTTGCACCCCAACCCGACACGCGTCGGCGATACCCCCTGCCTGAAGAAGCCGCGCCGGGGAGAAAGCCTCGGTCGCCAACGGTTTGGCTTTGGCATTGCCACACTTTAACTGGGACTCCCCAAAATTGGATTTGGCGACCCGTTTGCCCAGGAGACTTCTTATCCGCTTATCCGCGCGAGCGACCCCGCCTTGAAGCCAGAAGTCCATCACGCTCTTCCGATCGCGTCCGGCCGCCTAGCGATCCGGTAAACCTGCGCAGGCGGCGCGTTTGCGAAAACCCATTCAGTAAACGTCGCTTCAAGCCCGATCCGCTCGAGAACAGAGTCAGGTACTGGGCACCGCCAGCCGTAGGTGAATTGATAGAAGGCTCCTTGCGGACGAAGAATGTGGAAGGCTCCGTACAGGATGGCGAAGACACGCCAAGCCGGCATGGTGAGAAGCGGAAGGCTGCTGATCACCGTGCCTATTTTCTCGCCATTGAAAGGATCGCATCGGCGCAACTCCGTCGCATCGATGTCCAACAAGGCGGCAGCCGGAAACTGGCGACGTAGCATGTGGGCAAAGGAAGTGGCGCTTTCTATGAGCGCTATGCGCTCCTGAGGCACGCCGCGAAGGATAAGCTGTCGGGTGAAGACACCGGTTCCGGGGCCAAGCTCAACAACCGGAGACTGCGCGGAGGTGATTTCGCGAGTCATTGCCACCGCCAGAGATTTTCCGGAAGGCACGAGCAAGGCGGTCCGAAAAGGATCCGACATCCATGTTCGGAAGAGAGTAGTCGAATCCGACATTGCGCAACTCCGCATTGCTAGAAAGAACATTCATTTGTGAATGAGCCCTACCCGGAAACGCCAGCTAGGGTTTGAAGAGATGGTGAAGTCGTCGCTCGCCGGAACGCGTCGTCGGGATTGCCCTGTCTGTTGGCCAATGGCCCGTCAGGCGCCAGTCAGCCGACTTTCATGCCTGGGCCGACGCATGTGCGCCTTGCTGGATTATTAGAACCTGTAGCCTACAAAAAGCATCCCGGACGGCTGCACCTTTTTCCGAACGATGGGGCTGTCCTTCGCGTCGCCGGTGAGGAAACCGGCCCCTACTTGGCCGCGGATAAGCCAGTTCTGCGACGCCATGTAGGTCACCGAAGCTTCGATATCGAAGCGTTTAAGCCCCGCGCCGGCCTCATATTGCCGCAATCCCGATCTTGCTGATTGGAGAGCGGTAACCCCAAAGTAGCTTTGCATGTGATTCTTATCGGCGAATGTGGCGGACACGCCCGCCGAAAGCATAAATGCATTGTAGTGATGGGAAACGTTTGCACCTACTCCACCGGTCAGTCCGTCGCTGCCGCCAAATGTCTTGTCGACTGACGCATAAAGTTCCATCGGCCCCACTTCATACGAAAGCCGCGTTCCGACGACACCGCCGGCGTCGATGTCACCGAGGCCCTTCAGATGCGGGGAATCGTCCTCTTCACGCCCTCCGCCAATGTCATAGCCGCCCTTCACCAGGACCTTGAACCCGTTGGATTCCAGCACGTCCATGCTCAGCCCGCCCGGATCGATGGTGAGACGGCCAAAGGTTGCGGAGATCATCGGTATGGGGACGAGTTGGAACTCATCGGATCCTTCGTATTTTGGCGCGTACATCGCTCCAGCGGCAACCATCACGTTCCAGTCCGCAAGCTTCTGGCGTATGGGGCCGTACCGTCTCTCGTCGACGGCGTCCGCCGAGGGCGCTGTCGCAGCCGGTTCGTTCTCGAAGAGTTCGGCGGCGCCAGCTTGGAGCGGGAGAAAAGCGACCGCCGAGAGGCTCGTAGCGACAGCGGCATGCCGCGAGCGGGTTGAGAGAGACTTTGTTGCAGACATGCGAAGCGGCTCCTGGGGATGGTCGATATTATTCAACGACTGCGAAGGGGAAGCCCGACGCAGTCGCACCTCCAGCGGGCGCACTGTCTCGGACTACAAGGTTGCTTTGGATTTTGTGATGTTAAGAAATGTTGCGGCGCGATCCGCGGGATTGGTTGGAGGCGCAGCCAGCACCCGGCTTTGCGCGGAGCGCATCTAGAGTGAATCAAAGCGCGTCATGTACCCGAAAACAGGCACGATCCTGCAAGGCCCATGATCGACAAGGCGTACCGCGGATCGGCATCGGCAATACTGTCGCTACGCTTTTAGACAAGTCGGCTGAGCAAATACGCCACACCCGCAATCAGCCCCAACAGTAGTAGCAACAGCAAGGTATTCACCGACCACTTGATGACGAGATACAAGGGACGGTTCGTCGACTTCAGTGCCTTGCTGCGCGCCAGGAGAGGCGCGAGCCCCGCAAAGACCCTGTTGGCCAAGCCACGATGGTCTTCCGGCGTGTTGGGTACCACCGTGGCCCGTGTTAGGCCTTCATAGAAGAAATTGAACACCGCACCCAGCGGGTTCAAGGGCCTTTTCACATCACACATGAGGATGAGGCGGTCGCAGTCGGTATCGTTGCGCACGAAGTGCAGGTAGGTCTCATCGAACATGACAACCTCGCCATCGCGCCAACTTAGATTGCGACCATCCACATTGATGAAGCAGGCGTCGGAGTTCGGGGTGACCAGACCGAGGTGGTAGCGCAGAGATACTGCGATCGGATCGGCATGCCGGGTCAACTGGGCTCCTTTGGGTAGATAGGCGAACATCGCTCCACGTATGCTCGGCACGCCCTGCAGTATCTTGACGGTCGTGGGGCACAGACGTCTTGCGGAATGATGCTCATACCCGTACCATTTGACGTAAAAGCGGCTCCAGCCATACTTGAAAAACGTTCGGAAGCCGACGTCGTAGGTCCCTGCGGTGCCGGGCCGTTTGCTGGCGTCGAAGTAGTTCTGGCGCAGCAGTTCGATGCCTTCATAGCTAATGATTTGCCAGTTCTGACGCAGCACGTCGAGTTCCGGAAAATCGGCGGGGTCGAGAACAGCCTTTGATCCGTGCGGCAGCGTTGTCATGTACAACGCACAGTTCAACGGCGAAAATATTGGCCATCCCTTGCGGAAGTACTCAGATAGGCTTTCGTAGCGAGCTTCACCCCGGAAGCGGTAGACATACACGATGCTCGCGGCCACAAGCGTGACCATGACGACGAGAATTAGCATGAGATTTGTCCTGAGTGCGCCAGTTGCCGCGATGTTGATGGATGGGTACCGTTGCGTCGATGCAAGTCAGACACTTCAGGATGGTTTCATCCGAGGCGCGCTCACGCGCTCCGGATGGCGGCATTAATCCAGATTTGTCATTGCCTTGGATTTTGTATTGTTAAGAGTTGTTGTCGTCCCACGGCATGCACTCGCTGTCGGTCATCCGCGGCTCTTGACGGTTGATCATCATGATGGTCGCCGGACGACCATCTGGCTGGCGTGGAATGACCCGGCCGAGGTCAAACCCCATGATGCCGAGAAATGGTTCTGCGATGGCTGGCGATGTGCCTGCCCTGGCCGACCGACGACTCACCTGACATCTCTTGCTTCGGCGCGCGCCGCAGACACTGGTTCCCGCTCAGGGAGCCGGCTGCTGGAAAGGAGTTCACCCAGGAGTCCCCAAGCTTCAACTCTCGCGTTCGACCAATGTTCGGCTAGAACGAACGCCTGGCAGCCATCACGACTTCATCGACAAGGTCTCGTCTCAGCAAGTCGATGGGAACACTGCCCTCGAGATAGGGTGACGGGCGAACGAGCCATGACCACGCAAGCCTTGGCTGCTTTGCCAGCGCGAACACCTCCGGTATTCCGGCGACGGGTCTTCCGTCAACGAACTGGGCCAGCGGGAACACGTGCCGGCCGAGGCCCTTGCGCAAGGCGATGACCTGGTTACGCTTCTGCCAGCGGTGCAACGTCGATCTCGGAATCTGCAGATTTTCTTCGAGATATGTTGGCCCGGCAACCGCGCCTGCCCAGTCTTCCAGGCGCATCGTGGCAACATCGGCCAGTCGCCACCGCGTCAAATAGGGTTCAGACTCTCGCCCCGCATTCGCTCGCGCCAAATCGGCTTTCTTTTCCTCAGACGGCCTTGTGCCCTTGCCTACATGGCCACGAACAAACTCCGTCTTGCGCTTCAATTCGGCTACAGGCTCGAAGTAGGTGACGGAGTCCGGTTCGTGCGTGGCGCCACCGAGCTCGCTTTCGTTGCCCGGGCTTGCCATCACCCCTTCTATCACCTGCCTGATGTCCGTAGTCTCGTGATCATAGGTCACCATATAACCCCAGCGATACGGGCTTGGGCCTTCCTGATGATCTGCGCAACGGAAACTGTCCGCGCTGATAACACCTGGAACTTTCATCACCTTGTCGCGATATAAATCCGCGCATTGATCGTCGCTGGATCCAAACAAAGCTTTAGTCAGCACGATCAGCTTACGATGGTGCATAATCAGACCCCTGTTACGATTTATTATAAAAACATGCTTAAACTAACGGCGGCCAACGATTTTGATAGCAATAATTTGTTTGGACATATTTTGAAATATTTCTGAATGTTTCCGTCCGTCCAATCTTTTAGCGGAACGCTTCCACCACTACCCCTTCCCTGGCTTAGGCGTCTGAGATGCCGTTGCTTTGCGGCGATGAACGAGGGGCCGGACCTCAGTCGAGCGCCACCGCAGATCTACCTTTTCTCTCAACACCGCGCCGCTGAGGTAATGCGGTCCGGCGATCATGCGAAAAGCCGAAAAGAAAATGGCCCGCGGCGGACGCCGCGGACCATGCCGAACCAGGCGAGATTTAGAACGAGCGCTGCATGCGAAGGATGCCGCCGACGCCGTCGGTCTTGGCGTGATACACGCTGGCACCCTTGTTGTAGTAGTCAACTTCTGCCGTTACCGTGAAGCCGGGGACGACGTCGTAGGCAACGTTGGCGGCGACACCAAGGGTCTTGCCTTCGTCATACGACGCCTGGAGGTTGAACGAGGTCTTCTCGTTGAACTTGTAGGTGCCACCACCCCAGACTGCCCAACTGCCGTCCCACAGCTTGTAGAAGTTGTGAGCAACATTCGAGTCCGAACCATAGCCACCGATGACGAACAGCGACAATTCGTCGGTGGCGTTCACGTCCAAACGAACCTTGCCCGCCACTTCCTCATAGTTGCTGTCATAGGCAATGACGCCGGTGACCGCACCCCAACCCTGCGTGTACTTCACGCCGCCGACGACATGTGGGACGTAGCTGTCGATCGTGTCAGCGCCCGAGCCTTCTTCGAGTGAGACCACGGCCGAGAACCCGTTGCCGGCGTCGAAGTAGTACTGGATGACGTTGGTGTCGAACGAGCCATACGGAACGATCGTATCGTCGATGACGTTGCCGGCGTAGCCGATGAACGTATCGAAGGCCGATTCATCCTTACCGACGCGAAGACCACCGAGCTGCATCCAGGCGAAGTTCAGCGAAACCGCCTTGTTACCTGCCTGCCAGCCAGCGCCGCCAACCAACGGGCCAGCACCATCCGGGTCAGCATAGTCGCCGCCGCTGTTGCCGAAGTTGAACCGGGTCTCGGTGTAGGTCTTCAAAGTGCCGAGCTCAGTTTCTTCGCCGGTCCAGGTCTTCAGCGTGAAGCGGGCCTGCTTGAAGTAGGTATCGTTTGTTTTGCCGCTTTTGAGATGATCCGGAACGTTCTGCGCGCCCTCACGGTCACCGACTCCGATGTCGTAGCGGATGTAGCCGCCGATGCGCAGGCAAGTTTGGGTGCCGGGGATGTAGAAGTAGCCAGCGCCGTAGACGTCGCAGATCTTGACGTATTCAGCGGGTTCCGGCTCGGCGACGAACACGGCGTCGGCGGCGCGCGCGCCGGAAACTGCGATCAGTGCCGCAGCGGAGCCAAGAAGAAGGCTCTTGATGTTCATTTTCTGACCTCCAGTGAAGTTAAAGGGGCTGGCTAAGGTTTCAGCCTCAATCCCCGTCCAAGAAGCAGCGCGACGCGCCACCTCTTCGCAATGGATTGTCGATGAGGTCGAATTGTTCAATGGTATTTTTCGATCCTATGATGACATCTATTCGATATGTCACTTCATGTTGCGCAAATATCACCAATTTTGAGACACATTGTACTTGTGGTTCATTTGAAACTAATGGCACGTTTGAGACATATGTTACGATTTTTTGACATAGAATTGCGGAGCGGCCGTCTCCCGCTACCAATTTCGTGGCTAGGATTTATTGCCACACGATTTCCCGATGCGCGTTTCTAGGAGGACTTCGTGGCAATCGCGGCTCGTCGGTGCTCGGTCCGGCCGAAACGGCGACGCGGCAATTTTGGGTGGCGACGAGAGCGGTTGATGGTCCCCGCAACACCTGCCGTCACCATGAGGCAACCATGTCAATCGGCACGATTATCGGCTTGCCGATAGTCCTGCGGAGTGAAGCCAAGCCGCCACAGTGGTCGGCAACATAACTTCACCAAGTGCCCTAGTCTTGTCCGGCTTTTGACATCGCCAGAGTTTCGGACGCGGCCGGTCCTAACACATTCAAGACGGAGACTCTCATGGCCCATGATGAATTGAAGCGGGCAGACATCCTGAAGGACCCACTCATCAGACAGATGCGCGCGGACCGGGTTTCTTTGAGAGAGATGAAGAAGCTGCTGCAGGATGCGACGCGGTCGCGACGCCGTCATGGCAAGGATGAGCCTTTGCGCCCCGGGAGACGCCGCCCTCGCCGCGCTGAGACGTTGGACGCCGCTTCCAATATCCCGTGCCCTGCGTCATGCTATGTGGTCGACTATCTGCCTTTGGCGAGTGCCTGACGCGCTGAAGCCTGCCCGTGCGTATCGTCAGTCTTGCCGCCTTTCAAGGGAACAACCCGTGCCGGCGGCAACGATATCGTTGCTCGCAGCCCATGTGGCGATATGTTCTCGAGTGACAGCGACCCACCATGGCTCTTTGCGATCTCATCTGCGATCGAAAGACCCAGTCCAAAACCACTGTTGGTATTCGAGGACCGAGCCTGATCTGCCTTGAAAAATGGCTCCAGGGCCTTCTCGTGGAGACCCTCTGCAAGGCCGGGGCCATCGTCCTGCACAACAATGGACACTTTGCTTGGCGGGAAATTGGACAATTGGACATGCACGATCTTTCCGAACCTGACGGCATTTTCCACGATGTTGGTCACTGCCCGCGTCAGCCCTTTCTGCTTGCACGAGTATCCGAATCTTTCAGGACCGACGTAAATCACCGTGTGTCCAACATCGGAGAACCCGGCAACGATTGTCTTCATTAGGGCCGCGATATCAACCTTTCGAAGCGGCTCGTCGCGGGCCGTGCTGCTCAGATATTGAAGGCTTTCCTCGATCATCGCGGTCAATGTGGTGATATCGTCAAGCATCGCTTGTTTGGACGGGATCTCCTTTGATCGCTCCACGCGCATTCTAAGCCGTGTTAGCGGCGTTCTCAGGTCGTGGCTTACGGCGGTCAGCATCCGCGTACGGTCATCAACCATCTTGCGAATTCCACGCCGCATATCGTTGAGCGCCGTTGCGAGGGTGCGAAGCTCCTTGGCGCCTGCGTCAGTGAACAACTGCTCCTCGTTGCCATCGAGCCGCAAGCTCTTTGCCGCTTCGGCAAAGCGGACGAGAGGCGACGTGATCACACTGCCTATGTAAAGCACCAGCAGAAGCATCGGCAGGATCAACATCAGGATCTTGGCAATGAGTTCAACAATCGTGCCGAAGACGGCTGGATAGGTATCGGCGTCAGAGAACCGGACCAGGAGGCCGCGCTTGGCGTCAACACGCACCGCCAAGGCATTGTGTTCAGCGTCCTGCGGAAGAACTGTGGCCTCAAATTCAGAGGGCAGCACGTCGCGGAGATCATTGGCGATGAATTGTATGTTCCCTTGGTAGCTGCTTCCGACGTTAAGATCACGCCACGGCAAGATCCTCATCTCCAGACCGATGGAAGCGCTCGCTCGCAGCAGCTTCTCGGTGTCGGCGTCATTCGCGGTGTTTTTGAGTTGCTCTACGATCAATTTGATCTGTGTGCTTCTGACCGCAACCACTTGCTCAGCCTGGAAGATGTACGGCGCCGGCAAGAGGGCGATAACGCTAAGGAGCACTGCCGGAATAGGGATCGCAGCGAGCACGACGAACTGGAGGCGAATGGGCGCCCGTCTGAACCGACCGATCATACCGATCATATGGCTAGCGCGACCTCCGGAGTGAAGATGTAACCGCCCAGCCGCACTGTCTTGATGAAAGTGGGCTCCTTATAGTTCGGCTCGATCTTTTGCCGGATACGGCTCACATGCACATCAATGCTGCGCTCGACAGGTCCGGCAGCGCCAGCGTGGGTGCGGGCAAGAATGTCTTGCCGGTTCATCACCTGCCGAGGATTCTCGCAGAACACAAGCAGCACATCGAATTCCGCCGTCGTGAGCGGCACATGCACACCGTCAAAGTCAGTTAATTCGCGAGTGACAGGGTCAATGCGCCAGCCCGCGAACGTCATCGGGTCCTGGCTTGGCTTGACTTGGCTTGAATACGACGATCGGCGCAACAGCGCCTTTATTCTCGCCATAAGTTCCCTTGAGCTGAACGGTTTTGTAACATAGTCGTCTGCACCCATTTCCAGTCCAACAACCCTGTCCACCTCTTTCCCGAGCGCGGTGAGCATGAGGATGGGTGTAGTATCGGATGCCCTGATCCTTCTGCAAATGCTAAAACCGTCCTCTCCCGGCAGCATTCCATCCAGCACAATCAGGTTGAACTCTCTCTTTTTTAGGACACGGTCCATCTCCATGGCCGATCCGACCGTCTCGGCAGCATACCCAGCATCCTTCATCAACTCGATCAGCATAGTCGCTATATCCCGATCATCCTCGACGACGAGGATTCGGGCTGAAGCCTGAGCAAGGACATTGCATCCGACGTTATCCATAGGCTTGGCCATTTTCGTTGCCCTTTCCCTTTCGGAATAGCACGCTGCACATCATGGCTGTCAGCAACAATTGTGTTTAATTTTGTTGCCGCCGGTCCCAGTCCCTACGTCAGCGGCAGCAATCCTGCGCGTGGCACGGATCCGTGTTTCCAGCCGGTGTTTCCAGCCGGTGCGCCTTAGCAACTCTTAACAATACATAATCCACGGCAATGACAAATCGGGATTAATGCCGCCAGACGCGACTGCAAGGAACGGTCGCGGGGTATGCCGATCGCCGGACGGAGACTTCGATGGCTCCTCCCGGCGGTGGCCCGGATAAGGCGGTAAACATGCATCGACTGATGGCCATTGTCATGATGGCCTTTCTCGCTGGCCGTTTCACGCCGGGTCACATCGCCCACCTATTGAAGGCCCGGACAAAGGCAACCTATCGTGGGACTGTAGGCACAATCGGCATTGCGGCGTGCTTGGTGGTGTCAGGCTGCACCACCATCGCCAGCGTACAAGAACCTGATCTCAAAATCGCCAATGCTTGGCATGCGACACTTCCGCATGGCGGCCGAACTGGCGATCTCGTGTCCTGGTGGTCGACGTTTTCCGACCGATCGCTGACGGCCCTCATTGCGTCGGCGCAGGCAGAGAGCCCCACTCTCGAGTCCGCCGCGGCAGAGATCGAAAAGGGGCGCGCCACTCTTGCGTCAACACAGGCCAGCCTGTTCCCCGCGATTAGCAGCTCGGGGTCAGTCGCCCGCGCAGGAACGGGCGGCAACAAAGCCAACCAGATTGCTGCCGCCACAACGACCAGCGGCGGCCTCGACGCCTCCTGGGAAATAGATCTGTTCGGCAAGACGCGGCAGAGGAGCGAGGCTGCGCGGCTACGTATCCACGAGCGAACCGCCGATTGGCACGATGCGCGCGTCTCCCTCGCGGCGGAGGTGGCGGACTACTATGTGCAATACCGTGCCTGCCGGCAGCTGGAGCGTGTCTATGCCACCGAACTCGCCTCGCAACGCGAGACGATCCGGGCAATGGAAACGGCCGCAACCTCCGGCCTTACGTCGAACGCCGACCTTGCGCTGGGGCGTGCGAGTGCTGCTACCTCGGCCTCGACACGGACCGCCCAGAGTGCCGAATGCGAGGTTCTCGTCAAATCCCTCGCTCGTCTTACCGGCGGTGACGAGCCTCGCGTTCGCGATATCCTGGCGATGGGCAAGCAAGGGTTACCCACGCCGAGGATCCTCAAGCTATCCGCCGTGCCTGCCGACGCCTTACGGCAGCGTCCCGACATCGGCGCCCTGGAACTCGAGGTCACTGCATCGCTCGCCGAGATCGGCGCGGCAAAAGCCGATCTCTATCCGAGCCTCAACCTCGGCGGCTCGGTCACGATCGGCACTTCGTCGCTGACGGGAACGTCTCTGCCGTGGTCCTTCGGCCCGGCCATCTCGATCCCGCTCTTCGACGGCGGCTCGCGCCGGGCGGCAGTGAGCAGCGCGGCTGCCGCATACAAGGTGGCGGTGGCCGCCTACAAATCAGGCGTGCTGGACGCGGTCGCCGAAGTCGAGACCGCCCTCGTGCGGATCGACAGTACGCGTCGGCGCATTGGCGACGCCAGCAGCGCGGCACGCAACTACCGCGCCTATTTCAAAGCCGTGGATTCGAATTGGAAGGCTGGTGGCGCAAGCCTCCTCGACCGTGAGGACGCCCGGCGTTCGGCGCAGTCAGCGGAGGTCTCACTCATCGAAATCCGTCGTGACTCCGTGCGCTACTGGATCGCCCTCTACAAGGCGCTCGGCGGCGGCTGGGATGCGAGCGCCCCCTCTCCCAAGGACCTGCCACAAAAATCGAAAGAAAACCTGTTCTGATGCGATCTTCATCTTTTCTCCTCGCCGCTTTCCTGAGCGGGACCGCTGTTTTCGCCGCGAAGCCCGCACTCGCGCAACAGAACGAGGCGGCAGCTCTTACCGTCGCGGTGGCAAAGCCAGCGGAACGCCAGTGGCCTGAAACGATACCCGCCAGCGGCTGGCTGAAGCCTTGGCACGAAGCGGTCATTGCCGCGGAAATCGGCGGCCTGCGTGTGACCGACGTCCTTGCCGACGTTGGCTCGATCGTCTCGAAGGATCAGCCCCTCGTTCGGCTGGCCGACGAAACGGTGCGCGCCGAACTGCGCAAGGAAGCGGCTGTGCTGGCAAGTGCGAAGGCAGACCTTGCCAAGGCCAGGGCGAGCGCGGACCGAGCACGCAAGGTGCAAGGAAGTGGTGCGCTTTCCGAGGAGAAAATCACCGAATACCTGATCGCAGAGCAGACCGCTATCGCGAGTGTCGAATCCGCCGAAGCATCGCTGGAAGGCCAGAAGATCAAGCTTGCGCAGGCGACCATAATGGCCCCGGACGACGGGCTGATCACCGCCCGTTCGGTCCAACTCGGCGCTGTCGTCTCGTCCGGCACGGAGCTATTCCGTCTTGTGCGCCAGCAGCGCGTCGAGTGGCAGGCGGAAGTATCCGCACGCTATTTGCCGCGCATCAAGGAAGGCCTGACCGCCACGATCGTCAGTCCGGAGGGGCGGCGCGTCAAAGGGACCGTGCGGCTCGTCGCGCCGACGGTCAGCACCGATACCGGACGGGTGCTCGCCTATGTGGCGCTGCCGGCGGAGGCGCACCCACCCATCGGCCTCTACGTCACCGGCCAGATCGAGCTTGCGACCACGGAGGCCGTCACCGTGCCCGGGACGGCGCTCGTGATGCGTGACGGCATCGCTTACGTCTTCACCGTGGATGCAGCCAGGCGTGCGTCACGCGTCCGCGTTGAAACCGGCCGCCGCAATGGCAGCGAAGTGGAAATCCTCTCGGGCCTTGATCCCTGGGCCGACGTGGTGACGACGGGCGGCGCTTTCCTTTCGGATAGGGCGCTTGTCCGGGCAGAGGAGGACGCACGATGAACTTTTCCGCCTGGTCCATCCGCAATCCGGTTCCCGCAATCCTGCTGTTCATCCTGCTCACCGTTGGCGGCCTCCTCGCCTTCGACCGCTTGGCGGTACAGAACTTCCCCGACATGGTGCTGCCGACTGTCCAGATCAACGCCGCGCTTGAAGGTGCCGCACCGGCCCAGCTCGAAACCGAAGTCGCGCGCAAGATCGAGGACAAGCTCGCCTCCCTGAGCCTCCTAGAGCACGTCACGACCACGATCACGGACGGCGCCGTCAGCATCAATGTCTCATTTCAGCTGGAGAAGGACAGTGAGGCAGCGCTGAACGAGGTGCGCAATGCCGTCGACGGTATGAGCGGCGACCTGCCCGCACAGATGCAGACACCAAGCGTGACAAAAACGACGGTGCAGGGCTCGCCGATCGTTACCTACGCCGTGCGCTCCGTTCGCCTCAATGAGACGGAACTGTCCTGGTTCGTCGACAATGACATGACCAAGGCCCTGCTTGTCGTGCCCGGCGTCGGTCAGGTCAGCCGGATCGGCGGCATCAATCGTGAGGTGCATATCGATCTCAATCCCCAACTCATGAGTTCGCTCGGCCTCAGCGCCGCAACCGTTTCCGCGCGGCTCAAATCCATGCAGTCGGATGCTTCAGGCGGCCGGGCGGAAATCGGCGGCAGCAAGCAGGTGATCCGCACGCTCGGCGCGGTTTCGTCAATCGAGGCGTTGAGGGCGCTCGCGATCCCGCTCCCGAGCGGCGCTCTGGTGCGTCTTGATGAACTCGGCACGGTCACGGACAGCTTCGCCGACCGGTCGTCCATCGCCTATCTCGACGGCGAGCCGATAATCGCAGTGCAGGTCAAACGCTCGAACGGCTTTTCGGATACGGGCGTGGCGACGGCCATCCACGCTGCCATGCAGAACTTCGCCGCCGCCAAGCCTGATGTTGAGATCGCCGAGGCCTACAGCACGACCGGGCCGATCATCGAAAACTATGACGGCTCCATGCACATGCTCTACGAGGGTGCGCTGCTCGCGATCGTGGTGGTCTGGCTCTTCCTGCGCGACTGGAGGGCGACTTTCCTTTCGGCGGTGGCGCTGCCCCTATCGGTCATCCCGACCTTCCTTGTGATGTACTTTGCGGATTTCAGCCTTAACACGGTGACGCTGCTCGCGCTCTCGCTCGTGGTCGGCATCCTCATCGACGATGCGATCGTCGAGATCGAGAACATCGCGCGCCACCTGCAAATGGGCAAACCGCCGAAGGAGGCCGCGCTCGAAGCCGCCGACGAGATCGGCCTTGCCGTAATCGCCACAACCTTCACGCTCGTTGCCGTCTTCCTGCCGACTGCTTTCATGATCGGTATTCCCGGCCTGGTCTTCCGCCAGTTCGGCGTTACGGCAGCCGTGGCGGTTCTCGCCTCCCTGGTCGTCGCGCGCCTGCTGACGCCGATGATGGCCGCTTACATGATGAAAGCGCATCCCGTCGAGGCAAAGGACGGCCGGATCATGCGCGCCTACATAGCCGTCGTTAAAACCTGCCTGCAGCGTCGCAAACTGACGATCCTTGGCGTCTGCCTGTTCCTCGGCCTTTCGATTTCGACGATCCCGTTCCTCAGTTATGGTTTCTTGCCTGCTTCGGATGATGCGCAGACACAAGTCACTCTGACGCTGCAACCGGGCAGCACCATTGAGCAGACGGAGGCGATTACGCGGCGAGCCGCAGAGATCGTTTCCCGACTGCCGGACGTGATGCATGTGTTCTCCTCCGTCGGAAGCGTCTCCTCGGCTGACCTGATGGATTCCTCGACGACCGTCGACACGGCGGCAGCCTCGCTTGTCGTCGATCTGAAGAAGATCGGCGAACGTACCCGCAAGCAGACCGAAATCGAAAACGACATCCGGCAGGCACTCGCCGTTCTTCCCGGCGCGAGGATCGCTGTAGGTACGGGCGGCAACGGCACGACACTGCAAATAACGCTGGCCAGCGACGATTCCAATGCGCTCGGCCAGGCAGCCGGTGCGCTCGAGGAGCAACTTCGAACCCTCCGGGGAATTGGCGCCGTCACCTCCAGTGCCTCCCTGCAGGCCCCCGAAATCCAGATCGTCCCGAACCTCGACCGAGCGGCCGCTCTCGGCGTAACGGCGGAAGCGATTTCCGAGGCGGTTCGCGTGGCGACCAACGGCGACTATTCCTCCTCGCTCGCAAAGCTCAACCTGCCGCAGCGCCAGCTCCCTATCCGCGTCCGGTTTGATCCCAGTAATCGGACGACGTTTGATGACATCGCCAACCTTCGCGTTGCCGGCGCCAGGGGCAGCGTCGATCTCGGCTCGGTCGCCGAAATCAGCATCGGCGGCAGCCCATCGGAGATCAGCCGCATCGACCGCTCACGAAATGTCACGCTGTCGGTTGAACTCAATGGACGCATCCTCAGCGACGTCTATGGCGAAGCACGGGCCTTGCCCGCCCTTCACAGCCTCCCGGAAGGCGTCAAGCTGGTCGAGCAGGGAGAATTGGAGCGCAGCTCCGAGCTCTTCGGCAGTTTCGCCATCGCCATGGGGATCGGAATCTTCTGCATCTACGCCGTGCTGGTCCTTCTCTTCCATGATTTCCTCCAGCCGGTCACGATCCTTATGGCGCTTCCACTGTCTCTTGGCGGCGCCCTGCTGCCATTGGTGCTGACCGGGACGAGCTTTTCCATGCCAGTGGTGATCGGCCTGCTCATGCTGATGGGTGTGGTGACGAAGAATTCGATCCTGCTGGTTGAATACGCGATCATCTCACGCCGCTCCGGTCTCTCGCGCTTTGACGCCCTTGTCGACGCCTGCCACAAGCGCGCTCGCCCGATCGTCATGACGACGATCGCGATGGGCTGCGGCATGCTTCCCGTAGCCCTCAGTCTCAGCGGCGGCGACTCCAGTTTCCGTCAGCCGATGGCAATTGTGGTCATCGGCGGCCTGATGACTTCCACCGTCCTCAGTCTCGTTGCCATTCCCGTCATCTTCACTTTCGTCGATGACTTTCTTAGGCTTCTCAAGCAGTTTGTCCGCCCAAGACAGCCTGAGCCCTCGCCGGTTTCTGAACCTGAAGACGGAGGACGGTTCGAGGCACCGCTTTGGGGAGAACGGTCCTGGGAGGCATCTCCACCAGGATCCGGCCGGCGTGAACCATATGAGGCATCTAATTCAGCGGCCACGCCAGCGGACGGACTTTCGTCTCCTGCTGCCGAACGACCAGCGCGTCCAGCGCGTCGGAATTGACGCCGATGGGTCGCAGCACTTCAGCCGAGGTGGCGATCCGTCGCGCTTTCCGCCTCGGAAATGGTGGGGACGGATCGGAACCGGCGCTTGCCACGAAGGACCGGCCGGCCATCGGTTCCATTCTTGTCATTCAGACTAAGTACATTGGTGACGTTATTCTGACGTCAGCGCTGGTGCGCAATCTACGTCTCGCCTACCCAGATGCCAGGATAGTAATGCTTTGCACACCCGGGCTTCGGCATTTCGTCACCAGCCAAAACATCGCTGATGAAGCAATCGGGTTCGATCGCCGCGGCAAGGGAAAGAGCCTGTTCCGGCGGCTAGTAGAGTTTCGGAGCCTGGTATCAGATCTCCGCCAACGAAGGTTTGACCTCACCATTGACCTGAGTGACTCCAAGACATCTAGGATTCTGCACCGATCGATCGACGCGCCGCTGAGGGTTGGATTCCATCCTACTGATCGGCCAATGAAATTCTGGGAGAGTCAGCCGGCAAATGTCTTTGCGGCACCCCTTGGCCAGGGCGGCACCCACTACGTGTATCGATACCTTTCTCCTTTGAAGGCTCTCAACCTTGATGTCGCTGATGTCACACCGAGGCTTGCGCCGACACCAGGCGCTCAAAAGGAAAGCGCGCAGCTCCTGGCGCAAAGAGGGCTGAGCAAAAATGCCTACATCGCCGTGCATGCCGGGGCGCGATTTGAGGGGCGATGCTGGCAACCCGAGCGGTTTGCCGCGGCAATCGATGAAATCTATGCCGCCACAGGTGTTCGGTCGTTGCTGATTGGTGGACCGGATGAGACAACAGCCGAGCAGACAATACTCTCATTGGCTGTGTCACCCGTGGCGACTGCGGTCGGGAAAGTCTCGCTTGAGACACTGACGGCATTGCTTGGCGACGCCTTCATCTTCTTGGGAAATGAGAGTGGCCCCATGCATCTGGCGGCATCAGTGGGGACTCCTGTCGTCGGACTTTACGGGTTGACACCGCCGGACATATGGGGACCGTTCGGAGTTCCGCATCGGATCGTGGCGCCTCGGCTGCCCTGCCAATGCATTGCTCCCAACTTGTGCAAGCCAAACAATCCAGGTGCGGTGTATTGCGTTCACCACCTGCGTATCGCGGAAGTCACCCGAGCTGCGCTCGACCTGATTGAGGTCGAAACGCTCAAGGCAATACCGAGTCGCTAAGCCCGGGCCCACTTCATGTGTGTTTTGTCGCGCTATAACATAGATTGACAATCTATCTTTTATGTCGCATCCATCGACGAGCGAACCCAAGGCTTGAGCCCGCTTGCATTGGGGAAAAACAAGAGTGTCCAGATGAGCGAGAACCGTCGGAGTAGGAGAATTATCGTCGTCGACGGCGTCCCGTTGCCGGACGTGCTCGACGAGACAATGATCCGCGGCGTGGTCCACGGTTTTTATGACGAAATTCGTCGTGATGACATTCTCGGCCCCATTTTCCACGACCGGATTGAGCCCGACAAGTGGCCGCAGCATCTGGCGAAGATGTGCGACTTCTGGTCCGCGACGCTACTTCGGACTTCGCGATATGAAGGCCGGCCACTGCCGCCACACCTGGCTATAGCCGGTCTCGGCGAGGCGCATTTCCGTCGCTGGTTGAAGTTGTTTCGCGCAACGGTACGCCGCATTTGCCCGCCCGAGGTGGCGGCGCTCTTCATGGAGCGCGCGTTGCGCATCGCTCACAGTTTCCGTCTCGCGGTCGCCTTCAGCCGTGGCGAGGCTACGATTGGGATCGACCCGATTGCCGAGAAAGACCTGTGATGCCGAATTGGTTTGTTAGCGGTTCCCATAACAGCACGCCAACCCAAGAGAGGAACCACCGGTGAGGCTGACCAACTTCTCGGACTATGCTTTGAGGATGTTGATGTACGCGGCCTCCGCCGGCGATCGCTTGATCACGATCGAGGAGACGGCTCGCACCTTCAAGGTGTCGAAGACACACCTCAACAAAGTCGCCAATACGCTGACACGCGGCGGCTACCTGAAGGCGGTCCGCGGCCGTTCCGGCGGTCTTGTTCTGGGGCTCCGGCCCGAGATGATCCGAATCGGCGATGTCATACGGCTGACCGAGCCGGATTTCGCGGTTGTGGAGTGCTTTGCCACCGGAAACCAATGTGTGCTCACCGGCTCCTGCAAGCTTTCAAGGATGTTTGGCGAAGCGATTGCCTCTTTCCAGAGCACCCTTGACCGCTACACGCTGGCCGACGTCACACTGATGCCTCAGGATTTCCTCGGCAGGCCCTCACCACTCCAAGTTTCCGGCGTGGCGCAAAGCGGCGGGTAAGGTCGACATCTCTTTACGATCGGAGACAAAATGTTGCGCCACTAAGGATCAAGAGCCGCACCATCTTGTCGCCGGATCGATTTGAGAACGGAGCAGACAGTCGTCACAGTCACCCACGCAGGCGTTGCCCCTTTTGCCGGACGCATGCCGATTTCTCTCGCACGGAGACGAGCCATGGTTGAACCAAAGAAGAACGACAAGCCGATGCCGATAACAAGGCAGTTTGAGTCTGGCATCGATCCGGACAACAGTCTGTTGCCGATGCTGATCGGCGGCCTTGTCCTGATCGTCATCGGCGCGGTCATCGTCATGATGTTCGTCTAGTTTCGGAATGGCATAGGCGCCCACGGGTGCTGTGCCGCGCACTGTCGGTGAGCCTGCTGTTTCGGGGAGTTGAAGACCGGTTTTCTTGGGGTTGGCGAGAGATCGGCAAACTCCTAAAGCCTCTGTCTGAACTGAATGCCAACATCCATCGGCGGTCTAACGCCGTCCCGCGGAGCACTCGGCGTCCACGGCGATATGGACCGCGCCAGATCTGCGGCACAGATCGATTAGCCTAATTTTTCCACCGCATATGGCGAAAGGTTTGGTCTTGGGGCGATGTGTGCGAGGCTCCGGTCCATGTCGTTCGACGAACACGCTTCGATACGTTGAGCCGAACCACGCTGGCCGACTGTTCAAGTCCTGCCCGTTTCAAGTCCTGCCCGTTGCGGGATGACGAGATTCCTATTGGCGAACCGCGTGGCGAATCACCTCATAACCCATTGACAAATAACGACAATGGCGGACCCGGTGGGTTAGAGTTTTCTAAACAAAATCAATATGTTAGCGGATGGCTCGCCAAGCCGCTTCCTTCGTATTCTCTCGTATGGTCTGGCGAACTGAACGACCAGGAGGAGGACTGGTTTCCATGCACGCGGGTGCCTCAGTTCTATCCACAAAGAAGGTCAATCAGTGCATATTGACCATAGCGCTATGAGCGTGGCCGCATTGGGGCCGTATGCCGACCGGCTGCTTTTGGGTTCGGAGTTTCAGAAGGAGCTGCTTATCGGTGCGAGCGTTCTCCCGAATTACCCATCGGCAAGATAGACGGTCTTTGAGTTCGATCGCGGTCTATGCGGTCGGAGCAATGCCTGGCGGCGTTGCGAAACGAGCTGCTGATTCAGGTTCCGGCCACGGCCTCGACATTCCACGGTCACGAAGAAACGTGGCGGCGACAAGAATGGAAGAGAGGCGCCTAACATAATGCTCGGCGAAGGCCGTGAGGTCGGTTGCCGAGGATGTCTTCAACATTGGGACGGCGATTTGAGAATATCGACAGGGACCCGATAGTCGCGTCGAAACGGTAATCCTACAAGCCAAAACCCAAACGGTCACCCACGATCGGCATGCGTCACAACGCCATGCAGCAGCACGTTGAGCCCCGGCGCGATCTCGCCCCTGGTCGTGAACTCCGCGTTGTTGTGGGTGATGCCGTCCTTGCACGGCGTGAAGATCATGGTGGTCGGGCAAATGCGCGCCAGGAAATAGGCATCGTGACCGGCCTGGCTCGGCAGGTCGCGATGGCTGTAGCCGAGATCTTGCGCCTTCTGCCGGACCAGATCGATCAGTGCCGGCGCGAATATCCTGCCTCCCCACTCCCAGATGTCGAGGATCTTTGCCTCGCACGCCGCACGCCTGGCAGCCTCGGTCACTGCAGCGCGCATGCGCTCGGCCATCGCCTTGGCCGTTTCCGGATGGTCATGGCGCACATCGCAGACCGCCTGCGACCAGTCGGAGAGTATGCCGGGCTTGTTGGGCCAAGCGACCAGTCTTGCCGCCGTGGCCTTGCCGCCTGTTCCCGCGTGTTCCCAACCGATGTCGTCCACGGCTACCAGCAGTCGGGCAGCCGCCAACAGGGCATTGTGCCGCCTGTCCATTGGCGTCGGACCGGTATGCGCCGTCTCACCACGAAACTCCACCAGCGCACCATGTGACACGTAGCCATGGGTGACGACGCCAACCTGCACCTTCTTCGCATCGAGCACCGGGCCTTGCTCGATATGCAATTCGAAATAGCTGTCGATCTTCCTGCCGCCGACCGGCGCATCGCCAAGATAGCCGATGCGCTTCAACGCCTCGCCAAGGGTGGGGCCGTCGTCGGAAGGCCGGGCATGCACCCAGTCGAGCGCGTACTCACCGGCAAAGCATCCTGAAGCGATCATCGGTGGGGAAAATCTGGCACCCTCTTCGTTCGTCCAGTTGACGATCTCGATCGGCCGTCCGGTGACATGGCCCGCGTCATTCAAAGTGCGGACGAGTTCGAGCCCGGCAAGCACGCCAGCGATGCCGTCGAAACGTCCCCCGTTGGCCTGGGTGTCCAGATGACTGCCGATCATGACCGGTGCAAGGTCGTCATCCACACCGGCGCGTCGCCCGAAGATGCTGCCTGTCGCATCCACGGTCACGGCGAGCCCCGCTTCCCGGCACCATTGAACGAAAAGGTCGCGCATCGTCTTGTCGGCATCGCCGAGCGCGAGACCGGACAGGCCGCCTGCCCGGCCGACACCGATCTGCGAGGATGTTTCGATGGTCGACCAGAAGCGGTCCGCGTTCATGCGCTGCGCGAGGGAAAACCCCATGACGTCCTTGCTCTCCTACTTCCTGTTTGCAATCGGCGGCGTTCCAGACCGGAACGGCACAGGCATCGATCTAGAGCGCGACCCCGATCGATTTGACCTCCGTGTAGAGCTGGATCGCCTCGTACCCCTGTTCACGACCCCAGCCCGACTGCTTGAAGCCTCCAAACGGCAGGGCAGGATCGACGACGTGATGCGTGTTGATGCCGATCGTGCCGGCTTTCAGTCTTTTGGCGACCTTGTGGGCCGTGCTGAGATCGCGGGTGAAAACGCCGACGGCCAGCCCATAGATCGAGTCATTGGCCTCGCGAACGACGGCGTCTATGCCTTCATCATCGAAACTGGCGGAGCACAGCACCGGCCCGAAAATCTCCTCGCGCACGACCGACATGTGGTTGCGCGTGTTGGCGAGGATGGTCGGCTGCAGGAAATAGCCGGCATCGCCGACGCGCTTGCCGCCAGAAAAAAGCTCGGCGCCTTCGCTCACCCCCTCCTCGATATAGCCGCGCACCTTCTGTAACTGTTCGTCGGAGACGAGCGGACCGACCTGGCTGAGCGGGTCGAGGCCAGGGCCGATCGGCATTTTTTCAGCCAGCCGCGCCACCCCGTCGAGCACGGCGTCGGAGACATTCTTGTGCACGTAGAGCCGGGTTCCAGCCGAACAGGTCTGGCCCATATTGTAGAAGATGCCTGACGCTACGGCGGGAATGGCCTTTTCCAGATCGGCGTCGGGAAAGACGATCATTGGCGACTTGCCGCCGAGTTCGAGCGACACCTTCTTCAGATTGCCCTGCGCGGCGGCAAGGATCTTGCGGCCAACCTCGGTGGAGCCGGTAAAGGCGATCTTGTCGACGTCCGGATGGGCGGCAAGGGCAGCCCCCGCCGTTTCGCCAAAGCCGGTGACGACATTGAACACTCCGGCGGGAAAGCCGATCTCCTCGACCAGTTCGGCGAGCCTGAGCGCCGTCAACGGGGTCTGCTCGGCCGGCTTCAAGATGACGGTGCAGCCGGCGGCGAGCGCCGGAGCGATCTTCCACACAGCCATCATGAAGGAGAAACTCCACGGCACGATCTGACCACACACGCCGACCGGCTCGCGCAGCGTGTAGGCGTGGAACGGCGTGCCGGATGACAGCGGGATCGTCTGCCCGGTGATCTTCGTGCTCCAGCCCGCCATGTAGCGCAACAACTCGTAGGAGAAGGCGACGTCACCGAAGCGGGCATCGTTGACCGGCTTGCCATTGTCGAGTGCCTCGATCTGGGCAATCTCATCGGCGTGCTTCTCGACCAGGTCGCCCAGCCGCCACACCAGCTTGCCACAGTCGGCCGGCGTCATCGTCGCCCAGGGACCATCGTCGAAGGCGCGTCGCGCGGCCACGACAGCGCGGTCTATATCGGCCTTGTCGCCGGCCGGTACATGGTCGAAGACTTGGCCAGTGGCGCGGATCGATCACCGGGAACGTCTCGCCGGATGCCGCCGCGACCCACTTGCCATCGATGTAGAGCTTCTTTTGCTTGCCGATGAATGTCTCGGCGTCAGGGCCTAGGCGCTTCAGCGTGATGGGTGCGTTCATTTCGATCTCCTCGTGGACTGGGGCGACGTCGAGACAGTCAGGCCTTGGCGGAAACTTCCTGGGAGGTGACCAGCGTCACGGCGCCATCAAGGATGGGCTTGGCGATACCGAAGAAGCGGGCGACGACCGGCGAGCCATTGTGCGTATCCATGGCGGCCTTGTCGGTGAACCGTTCGTAGGTGGTGAAGACGCAAGGGTCGGAAAGGTCCTGGGATATGAAGAAGCCAACGGTCGACGCCTCGTTTTCGCGGACATGTTCCGCGACCTCCAGCAGCGCCTGCGACATGGCCTGCTCGTAGCCTTTGCGGGCCCGGATGATTGCGGTGATGGTCAACATTTTGGCCTCGTTCGTTAGGATTGGATGATCTCGGGTACGGATGGCAGGTAACCGGCCGCCATTTCCGCGTGGCGCAGGGCTTCGGGATCGACCTGCGCGGACAGCATGCCGCGCTGGATCACCAGGACGCGGCTGGCCAGATCGCTGATGAAGTCGAGATTTTGCTCAACCAGAAGGACGCCCATACCGCGCGATCGAGAGAGATGGCGCAAAGTGTCCTTCATCTCCTCGATGATGGAGGGCTGGATCCCCTCGGTCGGTTCATCGAGCAGGACGAGCTTCGGCTCGGCGCACAGGCAACGGCCAAGCGCGAGGATCTGCTGCTCACCCCCGCTCAGCACGCCGCCCGTGCGCGTCAGGATCGGCTTGAGACGAGGAAGCTCCTCGACGACCCGCTCGATGGCCTGGCGGCCAGCGACGCGGCCGAGCTGAGCGGCGCCGACGCGAAGATTGTCGAGGACGCTCAGGGCCGGAAATATCTGCCGGCCTTGCGGAACGTAGCCCAGTCCGTCGCGTGCCCGGCGTGCCGGCGACATGTGTGTCACCTCGTGCCCGTCGAAGACAATCGCGCCGCTCGTGGCCGGCAGGTGCCCCATCAGTGTCTTCAGCAGCGTCGACTTGCCCATGCCGTTGTGGCCGAGAATGCCGACGAACTCGCCGGCATGCAGGCTCAGATCGATCCCGAACAGAATGGGAATACGGCCGTAGCCGGCGCGGAGACCCGTGGTCTTGAGGATCTCAGGCGACATTCTTCTTCCCCAGATAGACATCGCGGACCTGATCGTTGCGCAGGATGTTTTCGACGTGGTCCTCGACCAGCACCTTGCCCTGGTGAAACACGGTGACGATGTTCGCGATCATGCGGATGAACTGCATGTCGTGCTCGACCACCACCACCGTATGGTTCCGGTTCAGGTCGAGGATCACACTGGCGAGCCGCTCGACCTCGGCGCTCGTCATGCCTGCAGCCGGCTCGTCGAGCAGAACGAGCTCCGGATCGCTCGCGACCACCATTGCCAGTTCGACCAGTTGGCGCTGGCCATGCGCCATGCGCCCAAGGATCATCTGTCGAAGCTCGGTGATGCCGATGCGCTCGAGCACGTCGCCGATGCGGGCCTGGCGCTTGCGCTCGTCCGAAATCTTGCGCATCGACAGCCATAAATTCTCCCCGACGCTGAGGCCGTCGAAGAGACTGGGAACCTGGGTCTTGATGCCGATGCCGGCACGGGCGATCTCATAGCGCTCATGGCCGCCGATGCTTTCGCCATCGAAATTTATGGTGCCGAGACTGGGCTTTTGCGCCCCGGTCAGGCAGCGAAAGAATGTCGTCTTGCCGGCGCCGTTCGGGCCGATCAGGCAGCGCAACTCGCCGCGATTGATGGAGAGATTGATTCCGTCGAGCGCCTTCACGCCGCCGAAATGCACTGCCACGCCGCTGGCGCTGAGGATAGGCCCACTCACGACACATGGCCCCTTTCGACTTTGCCTTGCCCGACGCCTCTGCCCCGGCTTTTGCCAAGGCGCTCCAGAAGAGCCTCGCTGGCCCCTGTCAATGCGGGCAGCAGGCCGCTCGGCACGAAGACGACGAAAGCGATCAGCAGGGCGCCGAGCACGATGTTCGGGTCGATCCAGCCAAGCTTGCCGAGAGTGCCCGCCAGCATCTGCAGGGCGACACAGGCGACGACCGGCCCGACGAAGGTGCCGAGGCCACCGACCACCACCCAGATCAGCACCTGTGCCGCCATCGACAGGCTGAACATCGTCGGGCTGACGAAGACCGTGTTGGCAAACAGCAGCCCGGCGAGGCCGGCCATGCCGGCGGAGATGCAGAAGATGGCAAGCTTCAGCCGCTTCGAATTGTAGCCGAGAAGTTCCGCCCGGACCTCGTTCTCGCGCACCGCTGCGACCGTCCGGCCGAAGCGGGTCACGGTCAGCCATTTGCAGAATGCGTAGACGATGATCAGGCATGCCATCGCCAGCATGAACAGCTGCGAAGGGCCCAGGATCTCGCCCGTGAACGGCGCGCGCAACGGCGGCGTGTCGGGGATGCCGTTGAAGCCGCCGATGCGCGCCTTGCCGATGCGCCAGGCATCGCCGCCCGTGCTGTTAATGAGCTTGAACAGGATCAAGGTGACGGTCAGCGTGATGACGCCGAGATAGACGTCGCTCAGGCGGCCGTAGAACAGGAAATAGCCGAGTGCCGCGGCAAACAGGACAGGGATCAGGACGGCGAATGCACAGGCGATCGTGGTGTCGCCGAAATTGATCGCGGCGATGGCATAGGCATACGCCCCCAGACCAAAGAAGGCGGATTGTCCGAAGCAAAGGATGCCGCCGAAGCCCCAGAGCAGGGCGAGGCTCAGCGCGAAGATGGCCATGCTGACATAAAGGGTCGCGTTGATGACCGTGTAGAGCGGCGCCGCAAGCGGAAGCAGCACCATCAGCGCGATGCCGATGACGACCGCCAGGCCAACCTGCACAGGCGTTGACCGGGTCATGGCGCGCCCCTGAAGATGCGGCCGGTGATGCCGGTCGGCAGAAGGCGCAGGAAGATGGTTGCCGAAACCAGGAGCGCGACATCGCCGACGACCGGAGTGGTGAGAAAGGTGGTCACGGTGTTGATGCTGCCGAGCAGCAGCGAGCTCGCCGCCGTGCCGACAATGATGCTGGCGCCGCCGGTGATGACGGTGATGAAAGCCTTGGCGACATAGGCGACGCCCATGGTCGGCACGACGCCCGACAGGGGCGCCAAGAGCCCGCCGGCGAGCCCGCTCAAGCCTGCCCCGACCCCGAAGGTGACCGCGTAGACCCGCGATGGCTCTATGCCCAGCGAAGCGGCCATTTCGCGGTTCTGCATCGTGGCGCGGGCCAGGAGCCCGAACGGCGTCCAGCGCAACACGACATAGCCGCCGACGAAGACGGCAAGGCTGACCGACGCAATCACAAGGTCATAGGCGCCGAGGCTGTAGGCGCCGATGCGGAAGCTGCCGACAGGCGCCGCGACCCCCACCACCCGGTTGCCGAAGAAAGTCGTGGCAAGCCCGATGAGCAGCAGGCTGAGCCCCCAGCTGGCAAGCATGGTATCGACCATGCGGCCGTAGAGACGGTGCATGATCAGCCGCTCGACGACCACGCCGACGCAGGCGACCGCGAGCGGGGCGACCAGAAGCATGGCGACCCAGATGTTGATGCCGGCATGCACGCTGAAGATCGTCGCGAAACCGCCGAGCATGATGAACTCGCCATGAGCGAGATTGATGACCCGCATCATCCCGAAGATGACGGCGAGGCCCACGCTGACGAGAGCCAGGTTTCCGATCGTGCCCACGATCTGGAGCAAGACGACAATAAAAAAATCCACTGCTGAAATTCCCAAAGCCGGAGGCGGCGGGGCGCGGCAGCCCCGCCGGCACAAGATCACTCGATGACGTATTGCTGGGTGTCGTCGGGGTTCTTGGTCAGGTCACAGACCGCGGCCGTGTCGGCCGGCGGCTGGTTGGGGAAGCTTTCGAGGATCTCGAAGGCGTGGTCCTTGACCTTGGCGATGTGGACGTCGGTGGCGCAGTGATGGGTCTTGGGATCGATTGTCGAGGGACCGCCCGGCCCCTGCACCGTCGAGCCGCTCTCGATCGCTTCGATGACGGCCATGCGGTCGACCGTTCCGGCCTTTCGGACGCCATTGGCCCAATGATGGACGGCATTGTAGGTCGCCGACGCATGTTCGGTGACGTAGGGCGCCTTGTCGCCGAACTTGGCGTGGTAGCGCTTGACGAAGGCGTCGTTGGCTTCCGACTTGATCTCCTGGAAATATCCGAAGGCCGAGACGACACCATCGGACTCCGCCGGCGTCAGCACGATGTGCTCGTTGCCGCCGCCGAACGAGGTCGAGACGATCGGGATCTTGTTGGCCATGCCGGCGGCTGCCCACTGCCGGAAGAAGGACATGTGGTTGCCGCCGACCAGCAGCGTGTAGATGACGTCCGGCTTGGCCGCCTGGATCTTCTGGATCGCGGCGCTGAAGTCGGTGACGTCGAGCGGGAAGAATTCCGCCGCGATCACCTCGCCGCCTGACTGCCCGGTATAATCCTTGACCCACTTCGCCGAGATCTGGCCGTAATTGTAGTCCGCCGCCAGCACATAGACCTTCTTGCCGTAGTTCTTGACGGCGAATGGCATCAGCTTGCCGATCGTCTGGGCGGGCGTGGAGCCGGTGCAGAAAATGTTGCGGTCGCAGACGCCGCCTTCATAGAGCGGCGAATAGAAATAGAGCGTCTCGTAGCGGCGCAGGATCGGCCGGATCGCTTCGCGCGAGGCGCTGGTGATGCCGGCGAACACCACAGACGCCTTCAGGCTTGTGGCTGCCTCGGTGGCGAACTGCGTGTAGAGTTGGATGTTGGACTGAGGGTCGTATTTCTGCAGCGCAATCTGGCGCCCCAGCAGTCCGCCGCCGTCATTGAGCTCCGAGATCGCCAGATCGAGGCAGGCGTCGATCGGCTGGCCGTAGATCTCGAGCCCGCCCGAAAGGTCGTAGATGCTGGCAACGCTGATGGTGCCCTCGGCCTTCGCCCGCATGATCCAGGGCGCCGCGATGGTCAATGCCGTCCCGCCCAGGAAACCACGTCTGTTCATCTTCATTGTTCACCCTCTTTTCTTGTTTCTTGTCGTCGATCGGACAAGCCTCCTCTCCGGCCGACATGATGTCGTCCGCGGCTGGCCTGGTCGGCCCAGCCTTGAATTGCGAGAGAGAAGCGTGCCGATTTGTTATATATTCAATATTTCACTTTTCAAGTACTTTTTTGACGAGTCAACCAGGCGGCGAAACCTGTCCATCGGCGACAGTCGGCTAAAAAGAAATGGACGCGCCAAAGTGACGGCAGACGGGCACGAGGGCCCTCGGCATCGCCCGCAAACAGGCATCACCGCGCTTGGCGGTCGGCCGGTCAATGGATGCCGAACGGCGTTAGAGATTGAAGGATTGCAGGATCTGGAATTCGGTGCCGTCGGCACGCGCCAGGAACGTTGCGCCACAGGCCGACCCGTTGCGGATCACGACCTCTCCCCTTGCGCCGCGGTATCTCAATCCTTCGAGCGCGGCCGCGAGGTTGGGTATCGACAGGCTTCGCGCTTTGTTGGCCAGCGCATGCAAAAACTGCAATGCCTCGTAACAGGCCTCGCTGAGCACGCCCTGGACCGGTGCCGTCACACCGAAGGCATCGCGATAGCGTTTGAGGAAGCGGAGATTATCAGGTGTACGGAGCGCGTTGAAATAGCCCGCGGCACAATAGAGATTGGTTGTGTTGTCCGCCCCTATGGCCATCAGGGTGTTTTCCTCGATCGCGCCGGAGAGCCTGATGATCTGTTCGCTCAGGCCCCTGCTGGCGAAGCCGCGGTTGAACGGGACGCATTCCGCGCCGACCAGGGATTCGAAGACGATGTCGGGACGGGCCCGCGCGACGAGATCGATCAGGCGTTCGGTCTGGCCCTGGCCAATACCGGCATATTCCTCGCCGACGACCTCGCCGCCATTTTCCTCGACAAACCGCCGCACCCATTGGTGCGAGGCACGAGGCCAGACATAGTCGTTGCCGACGAGGAACCAGCGCCGTGCCTTGCGGTTTTCCATCAGCCAGCGCACAGGCCCAGGAAATTGCTGCTCGGGTACGTCGCCTATCGCGAAGACCCCGGCCCGTTCCTCGCCGCCTTCATAGAGAGGCGCGAAGACATACGGGATCTTCCCCGCGAAGGCTTCGTTCAGCGCCACGCGTACCGAGGACAGGTGCACCCCGACCAGCACTTCGGCGCCATCGCGCTCGACCAGTTCACGCGCGCGCTCGACAACCGCGGCAGGGCTGCCGCCGGCATCGGCGGCGAGCAATTCGATCGGACGACCAAGAATCCCGTCGCGCTCGTTGAGTTCGGCCGCCGCCAAGACGGCGCTATATTGGCAAGAGGGACCCCAGATCGCATCCGCGCCCTGGAACGGCACAAGCAGCCCGACCCGGACCGGTCGTTTCGAAACGACGTGGAAAGAGCGCGGATCGGAATGCCCGACATTCCATCGCCGTGGCGCCGGCCTAGCCGGCCGGGCAAGAGTATCCGTTGGGACAAGCATATTCCGGTCGACTTCGAGCCTGTCGACATGCCTTGCCGGGGAGCCCCTGCCTTCGTGGGACATTGCGCGTGCTGCCTTTTCGAGCAGTTCATGGAGTGGTCGTCTTCCACTTCCACAGCAAATAATATACATAGTTTCCGATTAAACAATTGCAGAATCAAAGACCATGCAACGCCGTCCCCTCGCCGATCATCTCTCACACCTCCTGGCCCAGGCAAATCGGCACATCAGCCGGCAGCTAAACGCCGAAGGCGTGTCACTCGACCAGTGGCGGCTGATGATGGCGCTGTCCGAGGGCGGCGGCTCCACCATGGGCAAGCTGGCCGACGAGCTGGCGATCAATCATCCCACCTTGACGAAACTCGTCGACCGCATGGTCGAGGAGGCGCTTGCCTACCGCGTTCCTGATCCGAACGACCGTCGCAAGGTGAGGATGTTTCTTTCCGATAAAGGCGCTGCCCTGTTGGAAAGCCAGAATCGGCGCGTGCAGGACCACGAAGCACGTGTTGAAGGGTCGTATGGAAACGAAGACGCCCAGAGGCTTCGCGATATGCTTGAAACGTTTATCAAGCAGATCAGCTAGAGGCCAAGCGCAGGTTTCCAAACTCTCCTTCCGCATGGCCGGACTAGGTCCGGCATGAGGCGCAAGCTGCCAAAATGCGATCGGCGAGGGGCTGGACCACCTCTTGTGTCGCCATTGGCGAACCGCTTCTTAAGTTATTGATAGATAACGATCATGCTGATCGCTGAGGGAGGTCATCTCTTCAACGAAAACAAACAGTTAGCGGGTGGTTGCCCTACCTCAAGCCAAGAGCAAATTCTTCAGCAAGTCGAAGTCCGTCGGGATCAACCCCCGTCGCGTAACCTTTTTGTGTTAGATGGGAGTTGATAACTCCGGTGCCAATGTTGCCTGCAGCACCTGGAGCATAAGGACAGCCCCCTAGGCCGCCCGCGGAACTATCGAACGTAGCGATGCCCCAATCCAACGCGACGTCCACATTCGCACGAGCTCGCCCGGAAGTGTCATGGAAGTGGCAGGCTACCATCGGTGCTGGAACCCGGTCGAGTACGCGTTCCAGCATGAGACTTACGCGTTCCGGCAATCCCCGGCCGATCGTATCCGCTACCGAGATCTCATGGCAACCCAGGTCCATCAGTTGCGAAGAAACAATTGCGGCTGCTTCGGGTGCGATTTCGCCCTCGTAAGGACAATCGACGGCACAAGACACGTAGCCGCGAACTGGAATGCCATGCGACCTCGCGAGGCTTATCGCCGGCACGAATCGTTCCAGGCTTTCGGCTATGGTGCAGTTGATGTTTCTGGACGCGAAAGTTTCCGAGGCGCTGGTAAAGACGGCCAGTTCGTCAGCGCCCGCGGCAATCGCGGCGATGGCACCCTTGTCGTTGGGCACCAGCACGGAGCGTATCAAGCCTTTCCGCGCCGGCGTCCGTCGCATCACCGCGTCATGATCGGCCATCTGGGGCACCCATCTTGGCGAGACGAACGCGGTGACCTCGATACGAGAAAGACCCGCATCTGCCAGCAAACGGATGAGCTTCAGCTTGTCCTCGGTCGAGACGATATTTTTCTCATTTTGCAGGCCGTCACGAGGGCCCACCTCGACAATCGTGACCTTGCGATCGCCGCTCATTAATGGACGGCCGCGTACATGATCGTTTCTTCCGTGGCAATCCGGCGGTCCATTTCCTCGACGATCTTGCCCTGGCGGGCAATGAGGATGCGGTCGGAAAGGCTGAGTATCTCCGGCAGGTAAGACGAGATTACCGCGACTGCGATCCCCTGGTCAGCAAGCTGGTTTATGAAGGTATGGATTTCGGCGATAGCGCCGACATCGACGCCCCGCGTCGGCTCATCGAAGACCACAAGTCTTGGCTTCTGGACGAGCGCTTTGGCAATCACGACCTTCTGCTGATTGCCGCCGGACAGTTCGATGACTTTCGCGTCCGGGTCGATGGCCCTCACATTGAGACGTTTACGCCATTCCTCGGCAACGGACCGTGCTTGCTTCATGGACACGATGTTGAAGCCGCCAAAGGATTGTCCGCCGAGCTGGCCCATATAGATGTTTTCGGCAATGCTCATCGTCTCGAAGAAGCCTTCCGCCTTTCGCTCTTCGGTCACATAGACAATGCCGTCGCGCACAGCCGGCGCGGGCACCAGATAGCGCTTGGATTGGCCGTCGATCTTGACTTCTCCGCCATGAAAGAAATCGCGTTTCAGAACCCCGCATACCACCTTCAGCGTCTCGGTCCGGCCGGAGCCGACCAGGCCGAAAATCCCGGTCACCTGCCCCGCATACAGCGAAAACGACGTGTTGCGCACCATGTTGCCCATCGAGAGATTTTCGACCGAGAGCACTTTTGCGCCACGCGGCCTTGGAGCGCGCATGCGCGAGGCACCGCTGTAGATCTCATCTGTCAGCGTTCGACCGACCATGGCCTGAATGATCTTCTGCCTATCGAACGCGGCGGCCTTGTCCGAGGCCACCAGCCTGCCATCTCTCAGGATGGTAATCCGATCCGCAACCATGAGCGCCTCTTCAAGCGCATGCGAAATGAATATGATGGAGACCCCCTCGTCCTTCAGCTTCCTGATCAGCTTGAAGAAGTAGCTCTTTTCCTCCGGCGTAAGGGTCGCCGTCGGTTCATCGAAGATGATTACCTTTGCCTTGTGATGCACCGCTCGCGCGATCTCGACCATCTGCTTCTGTGCGGCGCCTAAAGAGCCCACGATGGCTGAAGGATCGACGTGGAAGTTCAGGGACTGGAGGAATTGCTGAGCGGAAATGTAAATGCCGCGAAGCCGGTTCAGAGGCTTCTCTTTTCCCAGATAAATATTCTGAGCGACCGACATCGACGGAACCAGGCTGTTTTCCTGGTAGACCATGGCTATCCCTTTCGCGAGCCCCTCAGCCGGGGTTGCGAGCTTCTCCTCACGGCCGTTGATGAACATCTTGCCGCTGCTGAGCGGATAGACGCCGGCGATGATCTTCGTCAGTGTCGACTTTCCGGCGCCATTCTCGCCGAGCAACGCATGAATCTCACCGGGCAGCAGCTGAAAGTCGACATCCGAGAAAGCGGGATTGCCGCGAAAATCCTTTGTAGCGGCCTTGAGTTCGACAATCGGTGTCATGCTGCCGACCCCATGAGAACCGAGAGGTCGTCCGGCTCGGTCGGAGAGAGATGATCGAGCGCAAGGATTTCGCCGCGACCTTTGGAGGCGATGAACAGCCTATCGCGGATTTCAACACAGGATGTGATGCCGTGCCGGCGGCCATCAGCCCTGCTGTGGGCGCTCCAAATTGGCTGAAAGCTGTCATCGAGACGAAGCAGGAGACCATAGGAACGGCTCGGTGCCCAGGGTTTGTGGATGCCCAGTCGGATGACGCTACCCGCTTGCAGCGGTTCCTTGAAGCTGCGTCCGCTCGAAAGCGTAGGTGCGATCCAATATTCCGGCGCAATGGTTTCCATCATTTCGCGCCTGTAGCGGTTTTCGCGCAGCACAAATTCCTGCAGCTGGGAGCGGACCGCAAACATCGTTAGCCAGTATCCATTCTGGCTGGCTGGCTGAATCCGTCCGGGATATGCGGGCAAATCCGCAAGCACCGTTGCGACGCTGCCGTCGACAACGTCCAGCACCAAAAGGCGATGTTTCCAGGCTTCAGAAATGACCAGCTTGCCGTCCCTGGCTACTGTGACGCCCGAGGGAAATCCTAGGCCTCCCTTGATGAGGCTCGCATTTCCGGCTCCCAGATCAATTCTCACGACGCTTCCGCTGCGGCCAAGATTCAAGAGATCCCGACTCCATTCGAGGGCCGAATGGGCGCTCGAACCATTGCAAACGACCAGCGTGTCTTCATCCAGGAAAACGGCTGCCGTTGGACAGTTGAGCTGCTGGGCCGGACAGATTCGCGGCAAGTCGCTTGCCGTCATGCCGACCACCGACGATCGCGATACCAAGATTGTCCAAGCCCACGGCAAGGGCCCCTTGCGGTGATGCGGATAGGAAGGTGATCTCGGTATCGCAAGTGCTCCGAATGGAGGTACTTCCGTCGTCGTGAAGTTCAACCAGCCGGTTGCCAGAGGTGAGCAGCATTTGCCCCTTCGCAATCGTCAGATTGTCCGCTCCATCTATCATCGAGACGCTGGCAATGCGCTCCAGGTAGTTGTTGGGCTTGAGCGCGCCGTCCATGACCGGAACCGTGATGGAATGATCGCCGCGCCCACCCATGAACTTGTCGAAGATACTGCCGATGCGACCAGACATGCTCATGCGTTTGCTCCCCAATAGGACGCTTGTGACGTCCAGGTTGGATCAGCGTCGGGCAGCTTGAGACGACCTATCCGATCATTGTAGAGCCCGCCGAGATACAGATATCCCTTGTGCTCGCGCATCGACGTCACCATTGGGTGGTTCTTGCCTCCAAGGTCCCAATAGGATTCCACGATTTCGCCGTTCGGCTTGAATTTGAGCACGCACCCCGTGTTGATGTTCGGGAACAGCCATTCGTCGCGGGCGACACGCTTGGCCATGCGTTTGCGCAGCGACGGCATTCTCATCGCCAGGTCGAGAGCCGGCGATCGCATGCCGACAAGAGCCACCCAGAAACTTCCGTCCGAGGCTCGATTGATGTTGTCGGGATACCCCGGAAGATTCGGGATCGTCGTTTCGCAGGTGCCCTTCTTGGGACCGTCGAACCAGTATCGATTTACACGGCAGCCCCAGGTCTCGGCAAAGAAGAACGATTGTCCGTCGCCGGCCATGCAGACCCCATTTGGGAATTGCAAATTTCTGAGGATCGTTTTGGTCGAACGATCGCGTGGGTCAAAGCAGATCAGGCGGCCGTTGCCCCTGCTCTCCAGCGCATCTGTCGCCCAGTCGTGCATGTCGTAACGGATGGTTGCTTCAGAAAAAAAGATGCGGCCGTCCGGCGCGATGTCGAGGTCGTCGGCAAGCTTCAAACGGGAATCGTCGATCACCGAAAGGACCGTCCGCTTGGTCTCGTCGGTCAGCTTTGTGACCTGCCGATCCGGCGAAACCTGATAGAGACCCATCCCGCCAATACAGACATTCAGGTTCTCGTTGGCGTCAAAAGCCAGCCCCAGCGGATGACCGCCAATATGAACGAATATCTCCCACTTGGTGTAGTCCGGCGCGAAGAAGCGAACGATATCGCCGTGCCGATTTGGACAATAGAGATTGTCGTTCCGATCGAAAATGACGTCCTCCGGGCCTTCGATCTCGCCCTTGCCGATGAGCGAAACATCCTTCAGCCGATCGTTGAGCGCGTAGGGACTGTCAGATCCCGCGTCGGTCTCTGGAAGTGCCGGGAGACGGAAATACCCGGGTGACACATACACCTTGTTCAGAAGCTTGTGCCGGTTCTTCAGCCAACGGACGTCGATGGCCACCACGACGAGCAGAACAATTCCGAGGATCATGGAACTGATGCCGCCGCTGATACCGACGCGAACCATGCTGTCAGTCAGAATGAGCACGACAACCGCGCCCAGTACGGATTTCACCACCGACCCACGGCCGCCGCCCAGACTGTTGCCTCCAAGGACCGCGGCGGTCAGCGCCGCGATTTCGAGGCCGACTCCGGTATCTGATCCGGCGCTGCCGAGGCGTGCCGCGAAGAACACGCCGGCCAACGACGCAAGCACGCTCGACCAGACATAGGTGGTGAAGATGGTGAACTTGACCCGCAGGCCGGCATTGTAGGCGGAACGACGGCTGCCGCCGACAGCCGTAATATGCCATCCGGCGCGCGCCCTGGTGAGAATGACGTGCCAGAGCCCTATGACGACGATGGCGACGAGGAACGAGAAGGGAATGCCAAGGACCTGGCCTTCTCCGATAAAGAACCAGAGGTCGGACTCCGGGAAAACCGCCGATATCTGAACCGCATAACGCAGGAGAAGGATGTCGACGATCGATCGAATGATGATGAGCGTGACCAGCGTTGTCAGGAATGCGCGGATCCGCAAATAGCCGATCAGGAAGCCATTGACCGCACCGCACAGGGCGCCGACGGCCAAGGTGGCTATCACGGTGGCCCAGACCGGCCATTCCAGCAAGGTGATGCAAACAAGGGCCGTGATGTTGGCCAGGGCAAACACGCTGCCGACCGAGAGATCCAGGCCTCCCGCCAGCAGCACAATGCCCATGGCGACGACGACCAGCGAGAATTCCGACAGTTGGCGCGACGTCTCTGTTAGGCTCGACAGCGTGAAGAAATGCGGATTCTGGAGAAGAAAAAAGCTGATCGTCACGATCGTCGCAAGCACGGGAACGGCGTTGTCGCTCCAGCGCTTGGTCAGCACTTCGCCAAGCACCTTTTCCGGAAAATAGCGAAAATAGAGGCGCTCGATCGCTTCCATCTTAAGATCCTAACTGCAGACATTGCTGGGAAGGTCACCGCGTTTCCACGCAGTGACCTGATACAAAATTACTTTTTGAGCTGATCCAGATCCCAACAGCTGTTCGTCGACATCGTTTCCTTGCTGATGATCTTGTTTGGCGTGTACAGCGCGAACTTCACGGCGCCTGCCGCTTCTTTCGATTGCAGCAACACCTTGATCGCGTTGTTGAGATCGCGCCCCTGGCCTTCGACGTCGTAGGAAATGACCTCCTTGAACGTTCCGTTTTCCACGCCCTGGCATGCCGTCTTGTTGCCGCCGCCGGATGTGATCAGATAAATATCCTTGCCGGACTCCTGGATCGCGGCGCCGGTTCCGGCGTCCATCACATCCCAAAACCCGATGATGCCACACAGGTCTGGATTCTGCTGGATCACCGTCTGTGCGATACCGCGCGCCTTCGACTGATCCCAGTCGCCGGTCTGGCTGGAAACGATCTTGATGTCGTCATGACCCTTCAGCGTCTCGGAGATCGCATTGAGCTGATAGACGCTGGCCGCTGCTGTCGCCGGCCCCTGGATGATCGCGATCTTGCCGCTTTTACCGCTCGCCTTGCCACACTTCTCGATCATGCGATTGGCAGCATACTGGCCGATGCCATACCAGTCCGCCCCTACAAAGGCGTCCGTCTGGTAACTTGACTTCATGTTGACCTGGATCACCTTGATGCCCGAGTCCTCGGCCTTCTTCAGCGTGCGGGCGTAGGATGCAACGTCGAAATTCTGCACCACGATGACGTCGGGCTTTTCGGTGATGGCCTGGGTCAATGCACGCGTGCCGGTATCCGTGCTCCAGTTGGCGTCGCGGATATCGAGGGTGTAGCCCAGCCGCTTCGCCTCCTTTTGCATGATCGCCGCCCACCCCTCCGGCAGATCGAAACTCATGGACATCGGCACGAAGACGACCTTCTTGCCGGCGAGTGAATCAAGCGTCGGCTGTCTCAATTCGTCGACCATGCCGTCCTGCGCATGGGCAGCTCCAAGTGAGAGAATGCCGGCCACTACCGCTGCCGCGGCATACTTCGCTATCATCATGTTGGTTTCCTCCCGTTGGATGATATTGAGCGTCAGATATCTCCCTGCTGCGACGTCTGTTCATCGCGAGGGTTGAGGAGTGCGTCCACGATCAAGGCGCCAAGCAGCACCGTGCTTTTGACCAGGTTCTGGACTGTGTAAGAGATGTCGAGGATCGTCATACCATTGAGCAGGAGGCCGATCAGAATCGTGCCTACCAGCACGTTGCGGACCCCGCCTCGTCCACCAGTGAGACCGATGCCGCCCAGAATGACCACCAGCAGAACGTCGTATATGAGTGTCGAATTGACCATCCTCATGTTCATGCTGGCGACGGAGGCCGCCGTCACGCAACCGGCCAGGAAGGCCATCACGCCCGAGAGCACGTATTGAAGAATGATGACCGGCCTGACGGGAATACCCGTGATCCGTGCGGTCGAGATGTTGTCGCCGATAGCGTAGATGAACCGTCCGAATCCTGTCCTGCGAAGAAAGAAATAGAGGGCGGCGGCGCACACTGCGAAAAGCCAGATCGGGATCGGGATGCCTAGAAAGCTACCGCGCCCCAGAAACAGGAACCAGCTCAGATTGTCCGGCACATTGTTGACATCGAGCGTGGCGATCACGCCGCGCCCCAGTCCGTAAACGATCGCGGAAACAGCAAGCGTTGCGAAGATCGCGGGGATTTCGACATAGGCAATCAGAAAGCCCATGACGATCGCGACGACGATCACGAATGCAAGGCCGAGCACCAAAGCCGTTGAAAAGGCGTAGCCCTGGTTGGCAAGGACAATCGAGAGCGTCAGCGACACGGCCATCACCGCGACCAGCGAAAGATCCACACCGCGGCCGATCACGACGACAGCCATGCCGAGGCTCAGCATCCCGAGCATGGCGACATTTCGGATCAGATTGAGGATGTTGTCCCGACTGAGAAAGTTGTCGAGCGTGATCGAGAAATAGACGAAGAGAGCGATCGAGACGAGGAATACGATCAGCTCCTGCGTCACGCCTATGCGATGGCCGACGCCTTTGCGCGCGGCATTCGATGCCAGGTTTTGAGGGGTGCAAGACACGGTCACTTCCCCTTTCCGGCGAAAGCAGCAAGGCCACGCTTGGCGTCGTCGCTCCTGAAAGTCCGCTGTCCCAGTATCGCTTCTTGGCGGAACGCCTCTGTCAGCGGCAGATCCTGCAATGTGAGTGCTGCTTCCTTGATCGTCTGGACGGCGGTTGGGCTCAGGCTTGCAATATGGTGCGCTGTTTCAAGAGCGACACGCTCGACGTCCTGGCTATCCACCGCCTGATTGACCACGCCTTTGGCGAGCATCTCGGCCGCCGTAAAACGCCTCGCGGTCAACATGATCTCCATCGCGTGAGCGTAACCGATCTGCCTGACGAGGCGCACCAGCGTCCCGCCGGCAGGCACAAAACCGAGCGTCGCTTCAGGCAGCTGGAAAATGGCGTCATGCGCCGCGATCCGGATATCGGTCGCGAGCATGATCTCGAAGCCACCGCCAAAGCACATGCCCCGGATCGCGCTTATGATCGGCTTGAAGAACCCGGGGAACTTGATATGGGCCGGGTCCCAGGCAGAGATGTCGAAAGTGTCCGCGGCAAGCGCCGGAATGGATTCTTTTAGATCGGCTCCGACGCAGAAGGCGCGCTCGCCGCTGCCCGCGAGGACGACTACCCGAATGGCATCATCATCCTTGGCGGCCTTGAAGGCGCGGCCCAGATCCTCATACATGGCCAAGGTCAGCGCATTGAGCTTCTCCGGTCGATTGATCCGGACAGTGGCGACGTAACCGTCTTGGGTAAGATCAATCGCCATCTAGATCGCTCCCCCGGCCTTGAGCGCATGCAGCTCCTCTGGAGAAAGGCCTGCCAATTTCCCAAGGATCAGTTCATTGTGCTCTCCCGGCGCGGGCGCCGATTGGGGCGCGGCCTCAACCGCTCCCGAAAGCTTTATCGGCAGCCCAAACATGCCGATAAGTTTGCCGGCAATCGGAACTTTGACGATCATGTTCCGCGCGGCGATGTGCGGATCCTCGACGACTTCCGCAATGGTCTTGATCGCGCTCAGCGGGATCTTGTCGCCCGCAATTTCCTCCAGTTCGGCCTTGGTGTAGCGGCTGAACCAGCGGTTAAGCAGCGGATTGACCTTCGTCTCCGCCACTATTGGATCGAAGCGCTTCTCCATCGTGTCGATCGCAGGGTCGCACGCCTTGTCCGGCTCGCCGAACAGAGCACATGTAATGGCCCAGAACTTGTCCGTGTAGCCGCCGAAGAACACGTAACCATCCTTGCAGGGGAACTGGCCGTAGGGGCGCACGAAGGGATGTTCATTGCCGAGTGGTGACGCGATCTCGTTCTTGGCCGTGTAGCGGACAACGGCATTTTCCGTCAGCGTAAGCACAGAGTCCTGCTGCGATATGTCGACTACCTGACCGAGGCCGCTTTTTTCCGCCTCACGCAGGGCGGCAAGAGTGCCGATAGCAGCATACAAGGACGCCGCGAGGTCGCCGATGATGGTGCCTACGCGAACCGGTGGCCGGTCCGCGTAGCCGTTCATCGACCACAACCCGCCTGAAGCCTGCCCGGTGTTGTCATAGGCAGGCTTTGATGCGTTTGGACCGCTGCGACCATAACCGCTGATCGCGGTATAGATCAGCTTGGGGTTTTCGGCTTTGAGCACCTCGTAGCCGAGATCCAGTCTGTCCATGGTTCCCGGTCGAAAATTCTCGACCAGGACGTCGGCCCGGCGTACGAGCTTTTTTAATAGCGCCTTACCTTCAGCGGATTTGAGATTGATCGTAATTCCGAGCTTGTTGCGGTTGAACTGCGAAAAAAATGCGCTGAGTTCCTCTCCCTCTTCGCCGACGAAAGGCGGGAAGCTACGCGCGTAGTCCGGCTCGTCCGGATGCTCCACCTTGATCACGGTCGCACCAAGGTCAGCCAGCAACATCGAGCAGAACGGGCCGGCGACGACACGTGTGATGTCGAGAACAGTCAACCCGCTCAGCGGGCCCGTCCGTGTTGGAATCGCGTCATTCTGAAGTGTTTCGATCACGTCATTCTCCCGGAAAACAAGCCTGGGAGATATCTGCCCGGATTCTTGGATCGCGCAATGAACATTGCCGGTCGCCGCATCGCCGACCGACCGCAAATGATTTTTCAGCATCGCGGTACAGCATGATCTCAGACCTTTTCCGCCCTGATCAGCTCAAGTACATCCTTGGCGCGATCGACGCGTACGTCATGGTTCGCAGACAGCGTCGACGCCACCCTGTCGATCTCGTCACCGGTTGCGCCGGCCACAATTGCAATGTTGCGGGCGTGCAGCGCCATATGGCCTCGCTGGATGCCCTCCGTCGCCAATGCACGCAATGCCCCCATGTTCTGCGAAAGCCCAACTGCCACCGCCACCTCGGCGAGTTCCTGGGCACTCTCGACGCCCAGGATCTTGAGGGCGGCACGGGCTGCCGGATGGGTCTTTGTCGCACCACCCACAAGGCCCAGAGCCATGGGCATTTCCAGAGTACCGACAAGATGGCCTTTGGCATCGATTTCCCATGTCGACAGCGAGGTGTAGCGACCTGAGCGCGAAGCCCATACATGCGCGCCCGCTTCTATGGCGCGCCAGTCATTGCCAGTGGCCACCACAATGGGGTCGATGCCGTTCATGATGCCCTTGTTGTGGGTGGCGGCGCGGTAGGGATCGACGATGGCAAGGGCGCATGCTTCGACAATGCCGCGGGCGATACGATCACCCTTGTACTCGTCGGTCTGCAGCGTTTCGGGGGCGACCGTTACCATTGCGCGGGCGATGCGCAGATCGGCAAAGTTTGACAGAATGCGCAGCCGCACCACGCCGCCGCTTATCGCTTCAATCATCGGCGCGACGGCTTCAGCCATCGTATTGACCGTGTTTGCGCCCATGGCATCACGCACATCGACGATCAGGTGGACGACAACCATGGGGCCGGCAGCCGTCTGATCAAATACGTGTACTTCGATATCGCGGCACCCTCCGCCAAGCGATATCAGGACCTTGTCCTTGACATTTGCAGCAGCAATGATCGCCTCTCGTTCCCTCAGGATGCGGGCCCGCGCGCCGTGCGGGTCGCGCACTTCAAGAACTTGCACCTGTGCCCGCATGATCGGTCCGGTGCTGGAGGTGAAGAAGCCACCACTCTTGCGGGCAAGACGGGCCATGTACGACGCTGCTGCCACGACAGATGGCTCTTCGACGGCCATCGGGATCAGGTAGTCTCGGCCATTGATTGTAAAATTTGTGGCTACGCCGATCGGCAGCTCAAACGTCCCAATGACGTTCTCGATCATGCCATCGGCCAGCGCAATCGGGAGGCCGCCGCCGGCAAAAACGCTGCGTTCGATATCGGTGAGCGACATCACATCGCCCACCCGGCCAAGTCGCTCAGCTGGTGAGAGATTCCGCAGGTTCTCAATGCGCGAATTTATGGCGGAACGCGTTCTGCCGTTTTCTGTATCGGTCACAGGCGCCTCCCACGCGATGTGTAATTTTTCTTCTTGAAACAAGAATGATCATTGTTACCATCTCACGAAAGGTACAGATTACAGAATTTGTCTGAATCTGTACCCATAGGAGGCGACGTTGAGGCCGACAAATCCAAGCGGCAAATCCGGTGAAACTCTTGCGGAGAGTGTCGCAGCGCGGCTGGCCCAGGACATTGCATCGGGCAACCGGGCGCCAGGAAGCAAGCTCCCTTCGATCAGGAATGCGGCCCGCGAATACGGCGTGTCGAAGAACACCATTGTCGAAGCTTACGACAGATTGGCGGCAGCCGGTCAGGTGACGCCGAAGGCACGGTCCGGATTCACGGTCAGCAAGACTGCGCAAACGAACGGAACGAGGCCAAAGCACGTATCGGAAGCCGTCGACATCGCTTCGCTTCTCAATGCGCAGTTGGAGGAGAGTTTCGAGATTCGAGTTGGTGACGGCCGCCCGCCCCCGGCATGGACCGAGGAGTCCGAGATAAGGCGTCATCTTGGGTTGTTCGGTCGCGGCCCTTCCCCGGGAGCGGACGCCTACGGGTCCGCCTGGGGCTTTCCTCCCCTGCGGCAGCAGATTGCGCGACGCCTGGTGAACCAACACATTCAAGCGACTGAAAAGGAAATCCTGCTCACGTTCGGTGCCAATCATGCGCTCGATCTTGTCGTTCGGGCGTTCCTGGCACCTGGCGACGTCGTGCTCGTTGATGAGCCCGGATATTACCCTCTCTTTGCCAAGCTCAAATTGGCGCAGGTCCGAGTCATTGGCGTCCGGCGCCTGCCTGACGGACCAGATATCGAAGACTTTGCAGAGAAGGTTTCGGCGGAGCGTCCGAAACTGTTCTTCACGCAGTCAATCGGCCACAACCCAACCGGCGGCTCCATCAGTCTGTCTGTCGCGCACTCTATTCTCACGGTTGCGGCGAAGCACAACGTAACCATCATCGAGGACGATCCTTTTGCGGATCTCTCCCTCGTTCCTCCCAATCGGCTTGCAACGCTCGACCAACTCAACCACGTGATTTCGATCGGCACCTTTTCCAAGACCCTGTCCGCGAGCTTGAGGTCAGGCCATATCGCAGGCCGCGCCGACAAGGTCGCCGCACTTGCAGAACTGAAGATGCTGACAACAGTGAACAGTTCTGGCCACGTCGAACGGCTCCTTCACCGCCTGACATCCGAAGGCCACTATGATCGCCACCTCAAGCGCCTTGCCCAACGCATCGAGACGGCAGCAACTCGCGTGCATTCAGCCCTCAGCCGGAATGGTTATTCGATCTTCGCCGGCAATGGCGGCGGCTACTACCTCTACCTCATGCTGCCAGGAGGCATCGACGACATAGAACTCGCCCGACTGGGCGCCAAGGAGAGCATTTTCATAGCGCCTGGAAGCGTCTTTTGCATCGACAAACAGAGTCCAATGGCCGCTGGGATCCGCATAAATGTGTCACGGGCGGATGACGAAAGGTTTTTCGACTTTTTGCTGCGAAGACTTTCCTAGTCGTGGGCACCAGCACAACAAGTGCCCGGCGCCCACATGGCATTGGTGCCGCCACGGATGGATCGATGGCGCCTTGGGATCCGGAACGGGCGTTCTCGCCTCGACTGCTGCGCGGAAAGGCTCCGCACAGTCCTGTTCGAAGCGCGTCCGCGCCTTGGTAGGTCCAGAGTGATTTCGCAACGAAATTCGTGCGTTTTTCGCCCAACAGCCTAACGATCCGATGCTGGCTATTGGCACCGACTCCAAATTGCGCTTCGTTCCTAGGCAGAGTCTGGCTCACGTGCCGACGTCATCCCCCGTGACCGCGTGGATTTGTAATTGGTTAAGGCACGGCAGTCTGGCTGCGGAGCAAATCCTCGATTGCCTTCGACTTGATCGGCTTGCTGAAGTGGTAGCCCTGTATTTCGTCGCAATGGTTGTCGTGCAGGAAGGCAAGCTGCTCGTCCGTCTCGACGCCTTCGGCGATGACCCGCATATTCAGTCTTTGTCCAAGTGAAATCACCGCCGCTGCAATACCTCGATCGTTCTCGTCGCGAGCAAGGTTGCGGATGAATGACTGGTCGATTTTGAGTCGTGCCACCGGCAAGTTCTTCAACGCGCTGAGGCTGGAATAGCCCGTCCCGAAATCATCAATTGCGAAATGGATGCCAAGCGCCTGCAATTCCTTCATTGTCGCAATCGCCTGGTCGACGTTCCGCATCAGGAGGCTCTCGGTCAACTCCAGTTCGAGATATCGTGCCTCCATGCCGCTCTCTCGAAGTGCTCGCGTAACACGACAGATCCAGTTCTTCTCGTGGAACTGACGAGCCGAAACATTTACGCTTACATTGACAGGCGGCAGCCCGGCATCCTGCCACGCCTTGTTTTGACGACATGCCTCATGCAGCACCCAATCACCGAGCGGTACGATCAGCCCTGTTTCTTCGGCCAGAGGAATGAACTGGACGGGAGAAATCACACCCTGCGTTGGATGCTTCCAGCGCACCAGAGCCTCGACGGCAAAAATGCGCCCCGTCTGGAGATCGACCTGGGGCTGGTAGAGCAGATAGAACTCGGAATGAGCAATGCCGTGGCGCATCGCCTCCTGCAGGGCAAGGCGTTCGTGAACCTTGGTGTTCATCTCGGCCATGTAGAACTGGAAACCGTCGCGACCAGCTTCCTTGGCTTTGTACATTGCCGCATCGGCGTTCATGAGCAGCGTCTCTGCGTCCGAACCGTCGTTGGGAAAGGTCGCCACACCCATGCTGCAGGTGACGTGGAAAGCCTGTCCCTCAAAGGGCACAGGCTCGGCTATGGCTGCTCGAATTCTGTTGAGGGTCGCCGAGATGGCATCGGGGCTGTCGGGCTGATCGACAAGCAGAATGACGAACTCGTCGCCACCCAGCCGCATCACAGTGTCAGTCGCCTTGACGCAATCGACCATTCTGTTCGCCACGATCTTGAGTAGCGCGTCGCCAGCGGTATGGCCCAGGCTGTCGTTGACCGTCTTGAAATTGTCGAGATCGACGAACACCACCGACACCCAAGGGTTGTGGCGTTGGGTTTGCAACATTGCCTGGGTCAGGCGATCCTTGAGCAGGCTGCGATTGGGCAGGCCGGTCAGCGTGTCATGATGGGCCAGGAAGATGATCTGGTCTTCGGCGCGTTTGCGCTCGATGGCGATGGCGGCGATCCGGGTCGTCATCTCGGTAAGATGCGTTTCAGCCGCTCCTGGCTCGCGCACTTCCCGCGAATACATCGCAAAGGTGCCCAGAACTGCTCCATGGTGCGACAGGATTGGTGTGGACCAACAGGAGCGTAATCCATGGAGCGCGGCCAGTTCGCGGTAGTTCTTCCATAGCGGGTCGCTTGCGATATCGGCGACGACAACGGCTTCCCGCCGATAGGCGGCGGTGCCGCAGGAGCCGACGTCAGGACCAATGGCAACACCGTCGATCGCCTTCGAATAGACTGCGGGCAAGCTTGGCCCTGCCCCGTGCCAGAGATGGGCTCCATCCGCGTCAAGCAGCAGGATCGAGCCGAACACACCGTCAAGCTGAGATTCCATCAGGCGCACCAAGCGGTCCAGAACCTCTCCCAAAGGAGCGTTCATCGCAATCATTTCGAGGACGAGTGCCTGTTCTTCCCGCAGGAGATCGGCCTGTCTGCGTGCGGTTACGTCGCGTGAAATCCCGACAAGACCGATGATTTCGTTGTGGTCGTTGCGCAAGGCGACTTTCGATGTCGAAAGCCATCTCTTGGCGCCGGTCGAATCGAGGACTATTTCCTCCATGTCGATCATCGGGCGCCCAGACTGAATAACAGTCTGCTCAATATCGTAGAATTTCGCAGCGAGTTCTGGAGTGTGGAGTTCGAAATCCGTCTTGCCGATCATGTCCTCGAGTTGTGCACGGCCATGAATGTCAGCGACAGCTTTGTTCACGACCAAAAAACGGCATTCAAGATCTTTTGCGAACAGGTAGTCTGGCACCTGGTCGATCATCGTCCGGAGCAGCCCCCGTTCGGTGGCCCACTCCCGTTCAACGCTCTCACGCTGCTGGAACTCAGCCTCAAGCCTTTCGACAGTCGCGACAAGCCGATCGACCTGCGGCTGCCCGACTTCGGCATGGTAGTCGAATCGATTCGAACCTGTCTTCGGCACTTGGTTCCTCCCGACCACGGTCCGCCTTCCATAGGCGACGTGGCGTTGCCTGCGTCCGCAAACAATCTTTCAGAGTGCAACCAAAAACCCTTCCCACCGATTAACAGATCGAGAAAGGAACCATTGAGTACGGAAAATTACGAATGAGCGCGCCCATTGCAGCCTCGTGCGCCTTGGTTTTCGCCAATCTATTTCTGGAAGATCGATAATTTAAAGTGGAACTTTTAAGCATAGATCGTCCAAGGCGACGCTTCGGGCGAATGGAGAGGGAGCGTCCAGCGGTGGCCTATATGGTGATTTGGTACGGGAAAGAGGGCATCGTTGAAAAGACGCCCTTCGATGCCGAGAAAGCCGCGCGAGAGCACGCGCTGGCGACATTTCTTGCTCGAAAGCAGAACGACCGGATCGTAGCGGTGGAAGTTCGCAAGGATGATGGCACGGTTGTATTCAGTCAAGCAGGAGGCAGCTAAGTGGATCGTCGCAGTGCTTCATCGGGCCCTTGGCATGCCTAAGCCCTATTCGCTCGATTGCGTGAACGTGTGGTGCGGTTTGTCGAGGCTGGTCACCCACGGGCATGCGCTGCCGTCCTTGCGTCGGTAAAGGATTTCCGCACCCGTCTCCGCATTGGCTTCGAACTCTGCCTTGATGCGTTTCAACGCACGGGAGTCGGCGCCGTCCGCCATCAGGAAGTTGAAGGGCTGACCCAAAACCTCTTCCCTGGCGTATCCGGTCAAGGCGAGAAACGCGTCATTGGCAAACATGATGGGATTGCAGGGCTCTTTCTCATCGGTGAAAACCATGGGCCATTCGGTTTGTCTCCGCGGCAACCACAAACGGGCCAAGGTCGTCCTGAAAGCCGTGGACTTCGGCTTCGGCGTCCTTTTGCTCTTCGGACTTGGCGTCTACGCTGGACATGTGCTTGGCCGGTCGGCGTCCGCTATGTCGGTGACCCGTCATCGCTCATCTCCCCTGGAGGGCGAGAGCGTGATCGATTTTTTCAATCGCCAGCGCCTGTTCATAGGCTGGCGACCCTTGCTTTGTACGTTTCCGACACTCGATTAGCTAGTCATTCCAGACGCTGCCGATTGGCCGCCGCCACGCCAATCCTCGCTGGAACGATTGTTTGAGGGCGGCGTTCCTTGACTGCTGCGGACCGCGTCAATCGGGCGTGGCGGTAGGGGGAACAGAATGGTTTTCCCGGTTTCATATCCTGACCACGAATGGCAGAAGCGCCTGTCCCGCCCGGTCCGCAGCAACAGTGGCTCGCCCCACGGGTTGTCAGTAGCCACCATAATCAACGAAATCAAAGCGATGCAACGAAATGGTGCAAGCGCCAAGTCATCCAGCGCACAATTCTACAGAAAAACCAATGACTTGACGAGGTGCCCGATGGTACCGGTTGGCTGGGATCGAACCAGCGACCTCCGGATCCACAATCCGAAGTTCGTCCTTCTACGCCGAAACCAAACTAGTTGACAAGCGTACTGATTTCGAGATTTCTAAAGACCAACTCCCTGAAATCTCTATATTTTTCAACGATCAACACCGCGGGTCGTTCAACCGTGAACGATATAAATTGAGCCACAGCTAACACTTGTCAACAGAGTGTGAATGGTATGGGAATGGTACGAGCAATTTCAAGGCATGACGGCATGGCAGGGTCCAACAACGTCTATCTAGAGGTCACGCACGTCGACGCTGCTCACCGCGCAGCGCTGAAAAACCTGAAGGGCGAAGGCGCGCCGGCTGGATACACCCTAACGGACAAGGGGCACAAGGGCCTCGCGATGCGCCTGTCGGGAGGACAGGTGTCGTGGATGGTGAAAACGGCGACTTGGACAAAGGTCATCGGCTACGCCTTTCCTCCCACCCACGCCTGGGCCGTCAAGGGCGTGGTCGAACCGAAACAGATTGCCGGACACGTGCAGGCACTGATGCGCAACGGGGAAGGCGCTCTTGTCGACGCCTACCTCGCCGCCCGTCACACACTCAAGGACCACGCCAAGGCGGTAGCCTCTCTCCGTCCGAACGCAACGACGTGGACGCTGCGTGAGTGCGTCGACATGACGGTGAAGCAGCGGACGGCTAAGAACGCATCCAAGCCATTGAAACCTCGCTCCGTAGAGGACTGGAACAACACCTTCGGCAAGCTGGAACTGGCCGTGCTGATGGATACGCCGGTCTCGCTCATCGCCCGCGGCGACATCGAGAAGGCCAGGAACGCCTTCGCTGATGCGTACGGCGCGAGGCCATCCACAAAGCTGCTGACCCACTTCCGCTCCGTCATGGAACACTGCGCGGCCTTTCACTCGCTCGAAGCCGGGCTAGTTGGCGTTGAACCATGGTGGCGGATGCTGGCCTCGCCGTTCAGGACGAAGGCCCGCACCCGGCGGCCGACGATCGAAGATATCGCGAAAACCCTGCTGCTTGCCGAGGAGTATGCGACTAAGCCCTTGCCCGGCCGGACGATCCGGACAGCAGGAGTTGGACCCGGCACGCTGACCGGGCTCTGGTGGCTCGTGCTCACCTGTCAGCGCGCCGATGCTGGTATGAAGCTCAAGGCCTACGATTTCTATCCCGATACGACTCCCGGCCGCGAAGGATGGATGCTGGCGGCTTGGGATGAAGGCGTCATGAAAGGTGGGAAAACCCACATCCTGCCCATCCCTCCCCGTGCTTGGGCGGCGCTTGAACCGTTGCTGAAGGCGTGCCGAAACCATGGCAACGTGGACTGGGCTTTCCCGTCCGAGATCGGCAAAGACAAAGCGACTACGAGGTCTGGTGTCTATTCCGTACTCAAGCGCCTCGCCAAGCGTGATGCGCTGCTCAACGAGGTGCGCAAACAGGAGGTCGCGGCTGAAGTTCCGGAAGCGGATCGCCGCGCCGACACACGCGTCGACCTCTTCGTGGCGAACGGCATCCTCTGGTGGTCGCTGCATGACCTCCGGCGCGCGCTGCTCAAGGAAATGGACGAGCGAGGAATGCCCGGCGGCGCGAGCGTGGTCATGGCGCATGAGCTCAAGAGTTCCGAGAGCCTCAACGACGACCGCCTGTCAGCCCTGCAGCTCGAAGAATTCAAGCGGCAGCGTGCCGCGAAAATCACGCTCATGGCCTACGGCGGGGCGCAGTTTATCAAACTGAAGTCGGAGGCCATGACCGCCTGGACCGACGCCGTACTCGACGAGTACACCAAGCAGAAAATAGCGGCACCGACCGCGCCGGCCGCCTGAACAAAATGGAGGAGTGAACTCAGGGATCAGTTGTGACCGGTGTAGCGAAGCTGCCCACTTGGCATATAGCGTAACTTCCCCCTGAAATGTTGCGCTAAACGATGCAAAAGCTGGTTCATGGCGATTGGAGCTCCCGGCTCGTCATCGACGATGAGAGGGACGAATTGCCTTTCGGTCATCTTCATCACCACGAACCCTGATCCGAAAAGCCAGATGCGTCGAGATCGAACGCGCGATATCCTCATCCTCCAAAGCCTTGATCTCGCGATCGACGTGCAAGCTCTTCGGCAGAACGAACGGAGCTGACGGGCACTAGTCGCTTAGCACGCCATTTCTTCGCAACGCCCTATGCGCCCCCGAGATGCCAAGCTCCCCGACGCCCTTGACCTTCAAGGGCACGGTCATCGGGTCGACTTCGTCGATGAATATCACCCCTCCTGATGGAGGTATATCCGCGTGAAACGGGACTTCATAGCTCGCAAAATCGTGGTTGGCGAAATAGCCCGCCGCTTGTCGACACCCTCATTGACGCGAACTGCAATCGAGCGGCTAGAGACTGGGGCCTTGTTTCTGGACGATTGATAAAGACAAACGGACGGCTGCTGATGGATCAGCCGACAAGCCAATGGTATCTGCGATGGTGTTTTGGCCCCAGGGAAACTCGACATGCAACGCAGAGAGCTTTTCGTGAACACAGGCAAAATGGCTGCCGCGATGGCTATCGGGTTGATGGGTGCATCGGCGGCCAGTGCCACCGGTGCTGCCGCCATCGGCCACGGATTCCATGCGACTATCAACGCCAAACCCGGCAAGGGCGATGCGCTGGTGGACCTGCTATTGCGGTCCCCCGCGCTTACCAATGACGACTGCCTGGTGTTCCTCGTCGGCCGCTCCGCCAGCAACAAGGACGTCGTCTTCGTGACCGAGGGATGGAAGAGCAAAGAGGTCCACGAGAAGTTTTTCGCAAGTAAGGTTGCAAAGGGCTATGTGGCCGAATTCGGGCCCTTGGTCGAGGGTGAGTCCACCTATCTTGACGAAGTGCCGGTGGGTGGCAAGGCAGTGCTTGGCTGATCAAGCTTGCCTACCAACCGCGAAGCCGCAGAATCCGTTTCGCGTATGTGGATGAGTGAAGGTAAGAGGCTGACCATCAATGGAGCGTTGATGGGATCAAAGCGGAAATAGCCGCCAAGAAGGCGAAAATTTGCTTCGCCTTCCGCCGTACCATGCCGCAGTTGGATGGCTCTTTCACCGGGGATGGCCGCATCTCCACAGGCGTCACATCACCGTGGCTAGACATGACAAAACCGGGGTTCGCCGCCAAGAGCACGAAGTCGCCCCTGCCGAGCCTCACCGATTCCATCCCGACAACATCCAGGTGGCAGTGTCCCCGAAGAACAAGGCCGAATCCGAAGTCCTCGACATCGCAGTCGCGCACAGCCCACCTGTCGGCGCCATCAATGAATTTGGCAAAGACCATGCGTGGTCCAAGCAGGGAAAGAACGGCGGCTAAAGGTTCCATTGGGGCGAGCTTGCTTCAAAAATGACTGGCGTCTAGTGTGCTGTCGTCTTGGAGTAGCGGCCGGGCGGCTGACCGACATAGCGGCTGAAGGCCGTGCTGAAAGTGCTTGCCGAGCCATAGCCGACGCGCTCGGCGACCTGGGCGATGTCGATTTCCTGACGGCGCAGCAGATCCTTCGCCAACGCCATGCGCCAAGCCAGGAGATACTCCATCGGCGGCACCCCGACACTGCGGCTGAAGCGGTCAAAAAACGCCGATCGGGAAAGTGCGGCCTCCTTTGCGAGTTGCGCCATCGTCCAGGGACGCCCCGGTTCAGCATGCATCTGTCGGATAGCTTCGGCCAGCCGCACATCCCCCAAGCCGCGTAGCAGTCCGGCCGGCGCGTCGGGCGTTTGTGTAAGCCGCAGGGATTCGACCAGAAGGATCTCGACGAGCCGGGTTAGCACCAGGTCGCGTCCGGAATGTTGCTGTGCCGCCTCGTCAATCAAGAGTTTCACCAGGATCGACAGCCGCTCGACACCGCGGACATGGACCTGCCCCGGGCAGCAGCGAGACCAGAAGGCCTGAATCCTCACTGTCGAAGATGAAGTAGCCGCCAAGGATGCGCACGCTGGGCGGCCCATCTTGCGTCCCGTGACGCACCTCACCCGTGGCCTGTGCCGCGACGTGCGGATCGATGAAGTCCGGGATAACGGCCTCGAAGCCCGACATGACAAAGCTAGGGGTCCTCGGCAGCAGCACGAAGTCGCCGGCTTCCAGCGTCAGCGGCTCCTGGCCGTCCACCGCAAGGCGGCACGCCCCTTCGAGCACCACGGCAAAGCTTGGGTGCCCGAAATCGTCATAACGGACGCCCCAGCGGCCAGCACCGCTGATGCCTTTGGTAAACACGGCCTGAGGTCGGAGCAGCTCAATCACTTCGGAGAGAGGGTCGATCATGAAATGGACGATAGCTAACGAATAATGCCTTGTCAATTGTATATAGTCCAGAAAATCGACACGGGGGTGGCGCGCACGCCGGGGGCCACACTATGTCCCATTGGTTTTGGCCGCGACGGCGGGGGCGTTTCTGTCCAGGTCATCAAAGGCCATGATCGCTGCACCAATCAGGCCGGAATTCCCCGAGAGCGACTCACCGGAATTTCGCGAAACAGGGCACAACCGCCAGGTTAAGCCTGTCACGAATGTCAGACATCAGGGCATCGAAGCTGTTGGCGGACGACGACTTAGCGTCAACGTCACCACCGGCTTTTTTCGGCCTGGGATCCTTCGTGCTCGCCGCCCGCCTGAACTCCTGGTAGTCACCTTCGACACATTCGCCAAATCCCGCAGCCGATCGGGCTGACGGTGCCTTGCCGCTTTTGGCGGTCAAAGGAACCGACCGGGACAATCAGTTCACGCACGTAGCCGCGATTTTTCGCCTATGACAGATGGGTAGCAAAGACAATCGCCAGTCGTCCTTCGGCGTTTCCCGCTTTCAACCGGTCGAGCGCGCTGGTCACCTCGGCGAGCGTAACGTGCTGCACTTGGGCCTCGAGAGGCTGCGCCTCATGCATCTTCATCAGTTCGTGCATCTGCGCGCGCGTGCCAACGCTGGTGCCCGTTATCCAGACGCCACTCGCGGTGAGCCACTCTTGGCTGAGGGGCACCGGTTGCGAGACCATCGCGGCGGCGATGATCCTGCCACGCGGACGGATTGCCGCGACCATGGCATCCCACGTTGCTGGCGTCGGCGCAAAATTGATGCAGACATGCGCTCGGAAATTTGCGGGCCAGTTGCCAGCCAAGCCGGGCGAGGCAAGCAGGGTGTGCTTAGCGCCAAGGGAAACTGCAAGGCGAAGCTTGGCTTCATCCGTATCAATGGCAACGACTGTTGCGCCAAGCCGCCGGGCGATCTGGATCGCATATAGGCCCAGACCACCACAGCCGAAGACGGCACAAATCTCTCCGGCTTTGACTCCCGCACGCTGCACGGCGCCAAAGGCGGTCAGGCCCGCGCACATCAGCGGCGCCAGCACTGCTGCATCGCCCTCCTCCGGCAGTCGCGCGGCAAAGCGCGCATCGGCCACGACGTATTCGGCAAAAGTGCCTGAAACGTCGAAGCCATGCGCGCGCTGGTGCTGGCAGAAAGACTCCATTTCGGCGTGGCACTCGTCGCAGTCGCCGCAGGTGTCGTGTAGCCAGGCGATGCCGACGCGCTCGCCAAGGCGCCAGCCGGTGACGCTGGTGCCGACCTGCACCACTCGCCCCACGCCTTCATGGCCAAGAATTGTCGCCGGTTGCCCTGACGCCGGCCGCAGATGCCCTTGCCACACATGCACGTCGGTATGGCATATGCCGCTCGCCTCCAGCCGAACCAGTATTTCTCCGGAACCCGGTTCCGGCCGCGGCACGCTCATGATGCGCAACGGCTGGCCCTCGCTCTCCAGCACGGCGGCGAGCATGTTGTGGCTCATCTACAGACCCAAGGCGCTTTTCACGGCAGGCAGACCCGCCTGACCGTCAAAGGTCGAGACGCCGTCCAGCCATTTGACGAGTTTGTCCGGGTTGCGCTTGACCATCTCGCGGGCGGCTTCGTCGGCGGATTTTCCCTCCCCCAAAATCATCCGCATGCCATAGTTTTCATAGGTGAGATCGAAGGCCAGATTGGCAAACAGCTTGGCTGCGTTAGGACATTCCGCCGAGAAGCCCTTGCGGGCGATTGTGCGCACGGTGGCGCCGCCGAAATTCGGCCCGAACTCGACGTCGCCACCCGACAGATAGGTTATCTTGTGGTCGAGGTTCATCGGATGCGGTTCCCAACCGAGGAACACGACCCAGCTCTTGTCCGCCACCGAGTTTGCGACTTGCGTCAGCATTGCCGCCTCGCTGGACTCGATAATCTGCCAGTCGCCCAGCCCGTGCCGATTGGCCGCCACCATGTCGACCAGCGGCTTGTTCGAACCCGCCTCGATGCCATAGATCTTGCTGCCGAACTTGTCGGCGTGGGCTGCGAGATCATCGAAGCTTTTGATCCCCTGGTCCGCCACATATTGCGGAACGGCGAGCGTGTATTTGGCGCCCTCCAGGTTCACGCCCAACACTTCAACCGATCCTTCATCGAAATAGGATTTGTATTCCTCGTCCTGGACCGGTCGCCAGTTGCCCAGGAACACATCCATGTCGTTCTCCTTCAGGGCGGAATAGGCGACACCAAGGCCGAGCAGGGTCTGCGAGGCATCGTAGCCCAGGGCATCAAGGATGACTTCGGCGGTGGTGTTGGTCAGGGCGATGTCGGTCCAGCCCAAATCCGCCATGCGGACCTTCTGGCACTGCGCCGCATCGGCGGCAATGGCGGGTGAAACGATCAACCCGGAAAGCAAGGCAAAAACGACTGTCGTGCGCATTTGTCATTCCCCATTTTCTTGACGAGACGACTGCCAGCCAACGCTATGGCCTTTGCGCTGTATGTCAATATAAAATATTGTATGAGCGTACAAAAATCTTATTTGCTAGAAAGGGAAATGGCGACTCAGGGCAAGCGAACCAGAATCGAGGACATACGGCGCGTCGAGCTGATCGCGGCCGCCCATCGCGTCTTCCTCGAGCACGGATTGCAAGGCATGACCTCCGCCCGCATATGCCGAGAAGCCGGCATGTCGCCCGGCATTCTTGCCTATTATTTCAAGGGCAAGGACGAAGTCCTGTTCGGCATGGTGCGCTACAACAACCGCCTGCTGATGGAAGATGTCATCGCGCGGCTCAGTGCGGCGCCGACCAATTGGGCGCGGCTGGAAGCAATCGTCGAGGGGAACTTTCCCGCAGAGGCTTTCACCCGCGCCATCGCCAGCGCCTGGATGTCGGTCTGCGCCGAAGCCGGCGTAAACGAGCAATATGCCCGGCTGCAGCGACTGTTCCACCGGCGGCTGCGTTCCAATCTGGCTTCGGTGTTTGACGGAATATTCGATGCGGCGCGCCTGCACGAGGCGAGCCTCATCATCGCGGCCCTGCTCGACGGGCTCTGGCTGCGCAAGGCCGTCGCCGACGATATCGGCCGCGATGAGGCCATCACGCTGGTGTTCACCGGAATTCGCTCCCTGGTGAGCGACAAGGAAGAGAAGCTTCTGCGTTCAGGCCGAGAGCCCAAGCGGGCGGTGGCTTCGCGGCGACGGCAATGAGCCTCTGCCGCACCTGACGACGCTTTCGCCGGTGCGGCAAAGATAGCGGCGGAACCTAGGCAGCCACCGCACGCCGCGCCTGGCTCAGCGCCACCGCATCGGGTCCGGCGGGAAAGCTGATCGCGGCTGACACATCGTGCGCGGCCTTCCAGACGATCTCGGCGACGTCCTCAGGCACGGTGTGTGCCGTCGGGCGGGTCATCGCTGCGAAGATCTCGCCGGCATAGCCGGCGTAGGCCTCGGGAATGAAGCGCTCGACATAGGAACCCGCATCGCGGGAGAACGCCGTCGTCGGCCCGTAACCCGGCTGAACCATCTTCACGCGGATACCAAAATGATTGAGCTCGTTGGCGAGCGACGCGGTGAAGCCGTCGATGGCCGTCTTGCTGGCCGTGTAGATGGCGACCATCGGCATCGGGACCAGCACGGCGCTGGAGGTGACGTTGATGAGCGTGCCCGAACGGCGGGCGCGGAACTGGGGAATCACCGCCTGGGTCATCGCCATGACGCCGAACGTGTTGGTCTCAAAAATCTGGCGGGCCGTGTCCATCGACGTCGCCTCGAAGGCGCCGAACATGCCGATGCCGGCATTGTTGACCAGCACGTCGATCGGGCCTGCCGCTTCGACCGCTGCCTTGATGCTGTCTGCATTGGTAACGTCGAGCGGGATAATCCGGATGCGGTCGGATTTGGGCAGGACATCCTCACGCGGCGTACGCATGCCGGCGACGACGTTCCAGCCCTTGGCGTGAAAAAGCCTGGCGGTTTCGAGGCCGTAGCCCGATGAGGTTCCTGTGATAAGCGCGGTTTTCATGGCGATCTCCTTTCGTTTGTGATGACGCCAAGATACCCTAGCCGGACCGGACTATATATGATTATAGGTCCATAATTGATTTGCAATAGTCCGAATTGTCGTAAGTCCCCTGCCAGCCTAGGCGGTGGTACAAGGGCCAGCAAGGGCAGCGGTGCGGCAAGCAGCCCTACAGACGCTCGGCCGGAACCGGGCGGCCGCCGGACCGCTCGCTCTCCGGTTATGGCCGATCCTTCCACGGCAAGCACCATCGCCCAGGGAATGGCCGTCGAAAGCCAAAGCCATTCCAGCAGGCCGATCAACGACGTGGCGGCCCCCAACAGAAAATAGGAGCCAGGCACCAGCGACGACAGACAGATGATCGCTGCGGCGATCATTCCTCCGGCCGCATAAGTGCCGATCAACGCTGCGATGCCCGCAGCTAGCGATGCCGGCCCGCCAGCGGACCGCCGCCCATACCGGACGTGCCACCATCGACTGGCAAACACCACCACGGCAAGGATCAAGACAAGTTTGGCAATGCTCAGCGTCAGCCACAATGGGCGCACCGCTGCATCCACGGCGCCGGTCCGATAATGGCCGAATTCCGTTTCGACCAGACGCTGCGCGAAATCTGCGGCGACGGGCAGGAACAAAAGCCCCGGCCTTCCCCGAACCAAGTCGAGTGCCCGCGCCAACAGCCCGTGCTCTGCCGCGTCGTTCACGCCACCCGCCGCTGGGAAGGCATCCCCGGATACATTCCGCGCCGCGCCCGACCGGCTCCTTTCGACATCCGAACCATTTATACGACAAGGCTACTCACTGCTTCGAATCCAGGGAGGAAGATGCCCAGTCGGCGGTTTTCCGCCAGAACGTCGCGATAGAAGCAACGCAGTTCGTGCGGATTGGCGTGGCCATCGACCGTGGCGCGAAAAGCGGCGCTGAAGCGCAGAGCAAGCCTCAGCCGTCGCGCCGATCCATGTCGGCAATTTGAAAATGGTCAGTTCCGGATGGTTCTTCAGCACCACCCCGCGCGCGGCCAGCAACGTCATGACCTCACAGATATTCAGTATAGCTCGCTTTGCCTCGATACGGTTTTCCATAACCTCACGCATCGATCCGACCTTCAGCACCTGGGCGTTGATCGCGGCGTTGGTGGCAAAATGGACCCACAGCCAGTCGCGAAAATTCCGGTGCTCCTTGACCGAAAAGCCGGCAGCGGCAAACAGCTGCCGCGCGGCGATCTCCCGCTGCGTTGGACCGATGCCGAAGGTGCCGAATTCTACCTTCGAGAAGAGCGCGCCGTACAATGTTCCATCCGGCTGGAACACGCCGCCGGCGGCAGGAAAGCCCCAGGCAAGTTGACGCGGTGGGAGCGCGGACGCAGCAACCTGGGGATCTTCCCAGAAATTGTTGAAGATCAGAATCGTCGCGCGGCTGGCTCGAGAGGCGAGGAAATCCGCTACGTCGCCATTCGATTGTTTCTAGCCCAGTTAGGTCATTGATCTAGCTGGGTTTTTTCTTGCTTGCGGCCCCAAAAGCCGACGCATGGTCCGCCAAAAAGTTACGCTTTTGATTTTAAATGGAAAATCGCCGCAAAAAATATTTTGAGGTTTCATGGACTATCGGGACCAATCGGCGATTTTCTGCACTTTGCGGTGCCTGACGGGGTGTCTCCCCCGCCTCGAAAAGTACCGTCACCCCCGGTAAGTAGGGCATTTCTTCGTTGCAAAATCAATGGCGGCGGCCTCGCAGCACGTCCTCTTACAACCCAGCCATCAGGTGGCGGATGGTTCGCCCAGTCATATCGTCCGTATGCTTTCGTATACGTCCCTTGCACGTCGGCGAACCCCTTGCAACTCCCAATGAATCCCATCAGAAACCGTCTTGCAGCCGACCTATGGTCCGGCTGCAAGACCGGCAGACTCAAGCCGCCATCCAGAATGACTGCATTGTTCTCGTAGTAGTGCCCACCTAGTTCGGATCGCCGAGCCGTGGATCACTCGGCTGGATGCCCGATCCGGTCGACGAGGTTGCCGGATCGAAGCCGGCGATGGCGCGACCAGGGTCGCTGCCCTGCATGCGGTAGCCGCCAAAGGTGTTCACGGTTACGGCTTCACGCCGACGTAGGCTACCACCAACACGCCGCGCGCAGTCCAGAATTCGTTCGTCCGGGCTATGTCTCGCCACCAACGACCGCCGCGCCGCCTCTTTCTGTAACAGGCGCGGCACTATGATCCGCCTGCACAGGGCTTTCCTCATACGTCCCGAATGGCATGTGGACGACCATCAATGCCCGTTCGAGCCTCACTGCGACCCGCGTTGCCCTTCGCATTGGCTGGCATTCAGACGCCCGTTGCCGACAATGTGCTTGCTGGGCTTTGGGGCAAGCTGACCGTCAACATATAACGCGCTGTCGATGGTGTTCGAAGCCGACGGCACAGCGCGCTGATACAGAATGGGCAATAGCCGTAGCTAAGCGGCCTCAGGCCGCCCCACCGTCGACTTTTCGTAGCGGGATCACCTCGGCGCTTTCGACGAGATCCGATATCTCGGTAAGAACCGCGGTGATGTGCGGAGCGGTGGCGTGCTTGTCCAGAAGCTCGCGGCTTTCCCATTCTTCGGTCCAAACGAAGCGGCGTGGCTGGTCAAGGTCACGGTTGAGCTGGTAGCTGATGCAGCCTTCTTCCTCAAGAGTGGTCGCGATCACGCCGCGAAACAGGGTTTCGAGTTTTTCTTCTGCGCCAGGCTTAGCGAGAAAGATGGCGACAACGGGGGTCGTCATAAGCAGCTCCATAACGATTGCTATTTGTTGCGGGGAAATTCGAGGATGGCAAACCGCGCATCGCCAGGCGGCACGCAGTGCGAGCTACAAGAGCTCGAAGAGCTCGCCATGTTGACGGCCAGGATCACCTGTCTCTCCAACCACTGGGGCGTGAAATCGGAGCGCTCGTTATCGTCCTACTCGTAATTTTCCGGATCGATCGCCGCGGATGGCGTGCCGCCGGCCTCGATTGCCTCGCCCGCAGCAAGGCATAAATCCTCGCGGAAGCGGCCGGCCACAAGTTGCACGCCTACCGGGATGCGCCCGATTAGCCGGGTGGAAACCGCTAGCGCGGGAAGTCCCATGAGAGGGATGGCAACCTGCGGCAGCTGAGCATGCCACACCTGTGCGAAGGACACCTCGTCCTTGAGGTCGAGCTGATCGGGGAATGGTAGTTGGGCCGATACCGGCATCAGCAGCACCGGATATTTGTCAAGGAAGGCGAACCACTCGCGCGTCAGTGCATCGCGACGGGCCAACGCCCGTGGGAGATCGAACGGATGCACCCTGGCGCAAATGCCGCGCAAACAAGCCAGCGCGCCTGGATCGCCCTCGCGCTCGGCCATTTCGAGCTGAATTTCGTAGCCGTCGCCGAGCCAGAGCTTGGTCAGAATATCGGCTGGCTCGCGCATTGCTGGCGTATCAGCGACCTCCTCCACAACCCAGCCTGCGTGTTGCAGCCGCTTGCGGGCGTCAGCCACCGTGGCGACCACCTCAGGCACAGGATTGAGGCCATCTGGGTTAAGGCACATTGCAACGCGCTTCGGCCTCGGCGGCCCTTCGAGCGGGACAGGGGCGTACCAAGGGTCGCGGGCATCTGGAGCCGACATTGCCGCCAGCGCAATGCGCAGATCGTTAATGGTGCGCGCGATTGGACCGGAGACCGCGGCGAGCTGCGCACCAATCGGGCGCTCAGGCGAGCCTGGGTTAAAACTCGGAACACGGCCCAGACTCGGCCGCAAACCATGTACGCCGCAGGCGTAGGCGGGATAGCGGATCGAACCGGCGATGTCAGTGCCGTGGGCTATGTGGCCGATTCCGGCTGCGACCGCAGCACCCGCACCGCCAGAGGAGCCGCCCGGAGTGATGCCAGGATCGCGAGGGTTCCTGGTGTCGCCGTGGATGAGGTTGGTGGTGAACCAGCGATAGGAAACGGCCGGGCAGTTGGTGCGACCGAGCAAAACGGCGCCGGCTTTACGCAGGTTGGAGACCGCGGGGTTGTCGGCCCTGGCTATGTTGTCGCGCTGCAGTCTCATGCCGTCGGTCGTGGCAAAACCTTGCTGGTCGACACCGATCTTGATTGTGACGGGCACGCCGGCCAGGGGCCCCAATTCATCGCCACGTGCAATCGCCGCGTCGATCGACGCCGCCTGCGCCAGCACGTCGTCGGGCCGGTGATCGACCACCGCGTTGATCTTCGAATTGACCGCCTCGAGCCGGGCGAGCCCCGCCTCCGCAGCCTCCTTTGCCGAAACCTTCTTTGATTTGATATTGCCGGCGAGTTCAGTGGCCGACAGACGCCAAAGTTCGTCCATGAAATACTCCGTGCGTCGGCCTAGAAGCTCTCGAAGTCGCGAGCGACGTTAGAATCGTGGGGTGGCAGCACGCGGCGTAGCGCAACACTCGTGTCAGCCGGTGCTCGCGCCGGCCAAACGATCGAGCCTGGGTCTCCCTTGAGGCGCATCGACTGCAGTACGCGTCGGGCCTCTTTGCTCCTAGCTGACGTCGCGCCGTTGGCGACATGCAAGTCGGCGATTAACATTGCTGGTTTGGACCCGATCCGGCGCCTCCACCAGCGCGTGCCGCCGTTCACGATTGGGCGGCCTTCGCTGGCTTGATATATCCTGAGTTCGATAGCAGATGCGTACCAAACAGCATCACCGTCGACTCTCATCCCTGCCGGCTTGTTGTGAAGGACAAGCATGCCGTCAGGGCCCAGTTCTATTTCCCCCCACGTGGGAGGCGTACGAACCTCAATCGGCCCATAACAGATGGTTCGCCAGTCCCATCGAAGCGCCAGCCGCACTGCACGCGAGCAGTTGCGAACGCTGCTCGCCGCGTAGCCGAAGGCAAAGGCCGCTGCTGCAGCAGGCAGCAGCAGAGTTGCCACGGCTCTTTTCACGGGCGTGAAAATAGCTTCCCCCCGCGCTTGGACAAAACATCGATGTAAACGGCGAGCATAAGAACAATTCCACTTGTTATGTTCTGGTAGGCCGTTGGTACGTTAAGCAGCGAAAGACCGTTTGCGAGGCTTTGCATCAGCAACGCGCCCAACAAGACGCCGGACACGGTGCCCGTGCCGCCGTAGAGACTTGCTCCGCCGATGACAACGGCAGCGATCGCGTTCAGTTCGAGAAATAGACCCGATTCTGGCGGCGCCGAGCCGAGCCGTCCAACGAGCATCAGTGTCGCGACGGAGGTCAACACTCCGATGAGAACGAATGAAATCATCAGATGCATAGTGATCGGTATGCCGGCCGACCTGGCAGCGTCACGATTGCCGCCAACCGCATACACATGACGTCCCCACACGGTATTGGTCAGCATCCACGAGACCAGTGCCGCCGTGGCCAACGTGATCGCCACCGGCATGGGCAAGCCGCGATAAGAGAGCGTTGCCCAGCCAAGCAGGACGACACTGGCGAAACCCAGGCCAGAACGAACCAGTGCACGCCGACGCTGGCTGTCCTCTCCGAGGTTGCGCAGCGGCCAGAGCGATATGACGGCGGCCACCCCGATGAATGCCCAGAGCGCGGATCCCGTAACGAACGCTTCGCCGAAAAAGCGGATGTCGTCGGAGATGCCAGTGATCGTGCGTCCGCCTGACAACGCAAGCGCCAAGCCGCGAAACAGCATCAAGCCACCGAGTGTTGCCACAAACGACGGAAGACCGAAGCGAGCAACCCAGGTGCCGTTCCATAGGCCAACAAGGATGCCCATTCCGAGCGCTGCCGCGATCGTTCCCCACATGCCCACCACTCCGCTTACCTCGATCATGGCGACCACGGTAACGCAAAGACTCATGAACGATCCTACGGAGAGGTCGATTTCGCCTTGGACGACGACGACGAGCATCCCGATGGCAACCATCGCCGTCATGGCGGTCTGGCGCATGAGATTGCTTAGATTTCGGTCGCTGACAAATACGCCATCTGTCAGGATCGAGAAGGCTATCCAGACGATCGCGATCGCCAAGAGCAATCCCGCGGCCGAACGCAAGACGGAAATGATGGAGTTTGCCCGGGTCGGCGGCGCTGGCCTCGCTTCTGAAGATGCCACCGCAATCGCGTCGCTTTTCGAGTCAGCTATCGTTGTCATCGCAGTCCCATCGTTGATTTCATTGCAGCCCACCCGCCAATGCGAGCAATTCGTGAGGGTTCGTGTCTTTCGACTTGATCAGCGCGACCTGCCTTCCGTCGCGTAGCACCAAGACCCGGTCGGATAGTTGCAGCGCCTCCGACTCTTCCATTGTCGCGTATAGAACGGCGGTTCCGGTGGATGCGAGCTGACGCACCAGCCGATACACGTCTTGCTTGGCGCCCAGGTCGATTCCGCGCGTAGGCTCATCCAGCAAGACCAGACGCGGCTCGTTGATAAGCGCTCGCGCCAACAGAACCTTTTGTTGGTTACCACCACTGAGGGCTGCGATCGGCTGATCTGGTCCTTGCGTGCGAATAGCTAAGTCGCGGATCAGCGACCTGCAGAGGTCTGCGCTTCTTCCACGATCAACAACGGGCCCCCTCCAACGCGGAGGCCCACGATGCCATCCCAACATCATGTTCTCCAGCACCGAAAGATGAGGCACGACGCCATCACGCTGACGCTCAGCGGAAACATAGGCGATCCCCGCCAGGATCGATTCGCGTGGACTTCTCGGCCGGAACCGGGTGCCGGTCAGTTCGACCGCGCCGCTCGTCAATTCTGGCAAGAATCCGTAGAGCGATTGCAGTAGCTCAGACTTTCCTGCCCCAAGGGGCCCGTAGACTGCAACAATCTCATTCGCCGCGACGTCGATGTCGATCGGGCCAAGGTCGCGCGGAGATTCTACCGACCGAGAGAGGCTCCATCCGCTCAGCCTTACCATCGTTTCCCGCCGCTCCGAAGGCATGCTTTGACCGCCTGAAACGACATTGCCCCGGCCGCTGCCGAGCATGGCCCGTACGATCGCCCCATGGTCGAGATCCGACTTTGGCGTGTCCAATGCGACGCGGCCGTCGCGAAGCACGACGACACGGTCGCAGACCCGCAGGATTTCATCGGTGCGATGGGAGATAAAGATAATGCCTGCGCCCTGAGCGGCAAGCTCGCGCATACGCTGGAGAAGCACCGTGATCTCACCAGCTCCGAGCGCCGATGTCGATTCATCGAAAACGAACACTCGACTGCCACTCGCAATCGCGCGAGCGATCTCCACCTGCTCCATCAGAGCGACCCCGCCCTGCCCGGCGAGCGGCGTCCGCGTATCAATTGCCAACCCGAGCCTGCGCAACGCGGCATCCGCTTGCGCGTGCAACCCCTTCCAATCGATGACGCCGAAACGAGATGGCTCGATCGCGAGCATCACGTTCTCACCGATCGTCAGTTGAGAAACAACGGAGCCTTCCTGGTGGACGAGAGCAACGCCAGCACGATGGGCATCCCTGGAGTCGGTGAACGCCGCCAACTTGCCGCTGCAGGTAACGGTGCCGCGGTAAGACCCATGCGGAATCTCGCCGACGATAACTTTTGCAAGCGTACTTTTGCCGGCACCATTTGCCCCCATCAAGCCGACAACCTCTCCGGCCGAGACGTTGAAGCTTACATTGTCAAGGGCGCGATTGGCCCCAAACTCGACGGTAATACCGTCGAGTTGTAGTAATTCGCCGGCCTTGCGGCCGCCGAAAGTAGCCGGTGCTACAAACCCATCCATTCCATTTACCCTGCCTTGAGGCCGATATCTTCCGGCTTCAGCCAATCGGTCAGCTTGAGGAAGTCAGGCAAAGTCTCTTTGTTTACAACGCGCGACTGAATCCGCATTCCTGGAATTTTATGACCGTCCACATCAAGAGTTTCGTTGGTTTTCGGCATCTCCCCCCTAGTGAGCGCCAATGCCGCCTCAGCGGCTACGCGTCCCATTTGGATCAGGTCAGTCCAAGCGCTCATCGCCATGTCGCCCCTAACGATCGCACGAGCGCCTTCGGGCCACACATCCTCGCCGCAAAGCCAGACTTTACCGTTCAATCCCTGCTCCGTCAGGGCCTGGAGCGCGCCTAGCGCCAAACCTTCCTCGTTGGCGACCACGGCTTGGATATTATTGTTGTTTTGCGTCAACGCATCCTCGATTTGTTTAAGAGCCGACTCTTGACGCCAATTATCGTGCCACTGATGGGATACGATTTTGATCTCTCCAGAATCTATGTATGGCTTGAGAACCCTTAGTGCTCCCTCCGTCTTTTGACGCGCCACATCTATGCCCTCTGGGCCGCTGACGATGGCCCAATTGCCTTTTTTTGCTTCCTTCAGGGCCTGCTTGGCTTGAATTTCCCCGACAAGATAATTGTCGCGCGCCGCCCAGTAGTCGATGGCAGGAGATGGGATGACATAGTTGTATGAGATGATCGGAATGTTCGCCTCGCGCTTGACGCGCTCCACAATCTTCTTACCGGCCTCGACGTTCACGGGAATGATCACGAGCACCTTGATGCCCTGAGACAGCATCGCGTCGATCTGAGAGTCTTGGGTCGCAACGTCTTCATTCGCGCCTTGGATTATGTATTGAAGTCCCAACTCGTCGGCACGCGCCTGGAAATAGTGGCGGTCATGAGGCCAGCGAAACGCGTCAAAGCTGGGAAAGCTGAACCCAACCAACGGGCCAGTCGCGGCGCGCGCCGAAAAGCCACCTGCGCCAAGGGTTGCAGTGGCCGCGCCAAGCGCCGCCGCGGACTTCATGAACTCGCGGCGCGAAACGCCGCCTTCGACAAACAGTTTGGTCAGTGCACGTAAGTCACGCATGAAATCCTCCCAAGAGCGCTGGCTGCGAAAATCCGAAGAAAGGCGGGCGACCGTCACATCCGCTTCTGCTACCTGACGATCGATTTATATAGAACAACCCATATAAAAAAAATTGTCAAGCATCCGTCACAAAAAACAGCTTTCTGCCTTACAGCGACGGATTTGAGAGCGGCAATCTTAGACGGGCGCGACCATGTTCGGTTGCGTTGAGTTCCCAATTCATTGCGGCGTGGCGCGAGGCGACAGCAATGTCGCGGTAGAGTCGGGCGATCAGATTGTTCGCGTAGGCGCCGCGCGCACCGATGAGATCCCATACCGTCTCTGCCGAACGCCGCGCGAGCTGTCCGGCATACGCTGAGTTGCAGCGATAGTTGGATCGCTCCATTGGTGTCGGCGCATAGTCTGCGGAGGCTGACTCCATGATCTCTCGGCAATCGGCCCGAATGAGCATCTCGGCCGCCTGCAGCGACGACGACACCTCCGCGACCCGGACCTGATGGGTGGCGTAGCTCGCCGTCTCCTCGCTGCTCATGAGCGCTCTACGGCTGCGCGACTGCACAAGGAAGCTCTCGAACATCGCCTCCGTCATGCCAATGAGCGCGGCAGCAAGCAAAATGCCACTGACCATGTAGACAGGCGGGCGGAAAACCGCGCCGCGATTGATCGCCTTCCCTGGAAAGTCGCCGCCCTTCAGGTGTTTAATCGATAAGCTGAGATGTTCTGGTACGAAGAGTTTCTCGACCCGCACGTCGTGGCTCCCCGAACCATGCAGGCCGATGGGGTGCCACGTATCGAGTATCGTGACCGAGCGAGTCGGAACCAAGAAATAGCGCTCCTCATCCGGAGCCGCATCCTGTTGCACCATTCCGGAGAGCAAGCACCAGTCGGACAGCTGTACGCCGCTGACGAAGGGCCATTCGCCGGTCAGTTCATAACCGCCCTCCACCTGCCGGGCCTTGCCCATGCGCGGGATGAGAATGCCGCTGACGAGGTTGTTCGGGTCGCTCCAGACCTCCTCTTGCGCCCGCACCGGCCACCGCGCGATCATATAGTTGTGAAAGATATACTGAGCCAGGCACCAGGCGGTCGAAGGGCAACCGCCGGCGATCGGGATCATAACATCTACGAAGTTCTCGAGCGTGCCCTCCGCGCCGCCGAAATGCTCCGGCTGCAGCAGCCGCGCCAGGCCCAGACGGCGAAGGTCCTGGCCAGTCTCATCAGGCAGGCAGCAATTCCGCTCGGCTTCGTCTGACCGCTCCTTGAGCGTCGCGATGAGGCTCCGCGCGCTGCTGATCAGGGCCTGGCTCTGCACGCGCCTCCCCTTGAAATCGTGAGAGTAGATGACTGTCAACGGTCGCTCCGTTCGATATCTGAGATCCGTTGCTTCGATGAAACATATCAAAGCCACGAACATATGCCAGCAATCTTATGAGTCGTTCACGGCGTCCGGAGTGCCCGTGCGGCCGGCGTCTCCACAAGGGCCACGTCGAGATCCTGGCTTAAGAGGTCCAGCAGCAGCCGACGACAGCGGTCGGGTGGCATGTCCTGCGGGTCGGCGACCATAAGCGCGTACATCCCGACGGCGGCACTGACAAATTTTACCGCGATGTCGTCGGGCGCCCGAACGGGTCGGAACTCGCGCTCTTCAATGCCAGCCTCGATCAGCCGCGTGACGATTTCAGCATAAAGCCGGTGAACCTTCTGCACCTCGGCCTGCAGCACCCGGTCGAAGGGCATGCGACCTAGCAATCCGAGCCAGAACCGCCAATCCGGGATGCCGGGCGGCGAGAGCTGGCTGACAAATTCGACTAGGGCTATCAGTCGGTCGACGACGGTGCCGCGCCGATGTTCGAGCTTGCCCAAGGCTTTGACGAACTGGAGTGTGGCGTCGTTGATAGCGTCCAGCGTCAACGCGCGCTTGTTGCTGAAATAGTGGGTCACGACGCCCGAAGAGATGCCTGCGACGTCGCTCACTTCTCTGATGGTGAGGTCGCGCCACCCTTGGGTCGACAGGATGTGGATAACCGCGTCCATCACTTGCCGCCGACGTATCGCTTCCATCCCGAGCTTTGGCATATCATCTCCATATCAAACGTCAATTCTATATAAACGTATCTGGTCCTCCGCGCAATCAGGAGCTTTTCGGCAGAACTTGCTCGGTTGATTGGGGCTTGCGTGAAAGTTTTATGTAACGTATGTTCTAAAAAAAATCACACCCAACCGGAGAACGATCTTGAGAACGCAAACAGCCCATAGCCACGCAGACTTGCCGGCTGACGATTTGCCAGCCATTGAACGCGTGGGGACGCCCGAAGAGCTCGTCGAGCGGGCTCGCGAGCTTGCGCCTGCCCTGCGTGAGCGAGCGGCGGAGACCGAGGCGCTGCGGCAACCTCCGGAAGCGACCCGTCAGGACATACAGCGAACCGGCGTCCATCGGCTCTTCCAGCCTGCTCGCTTTGGTGGAGCCGACGCGCCATTTCGCGCGGCAGTCGACGTCATGACCGCTCTCGGGCAGGCCTGTGGATCGACCGCCTGGGCGGTGGTACAGAACATCTCTCACAATTCCATGATGTGTCGCTGGCCGTTGGAGGCGCAGGAAGACGTCTGGCGGAACAATCCGGCCGCGCTGCTGTCCGGGATCCTGATTCCAAACATCGGACGGGCGCGCCGGGTGGACGGTGGCTATGTGCTGTCGGGCCGCTGGCCCTTCGTCAGCGGCGTGAGTCTTGCCGACTGGGCTCTGTTTACCGCCTTCACGCCCGGGCCAGATGGCCAGGAGGAGGACCGGCACTTCCTCGTGCCGAAGAGCGACTATCAGATTCTCGATACTTGGTATGCCATGGGCCTAAAGGGATCCGCCAGCCATGACGTTTCATTGGACGAGGTGTTTGTGCCGGAGCATCGCACGACAACTATCGAAAACATGCGTGCGCGTGAGGCGCGTTACCCCGGTGAGCCGATCAATTTGCGCGCTCCCCTTTATTGTATGTTCGGAGTCTTCATCGGGAGCACTGCCCTTGGGATCGCCGAGGGTGCGGTGCAGACCTATCTCGAGCAGGTACGGGGCCGAATCTCGCGCGCCTCGTCACGAGCGGTCACCGATTTCAGCACCCAACATGTGAAGGTCGCCGAGGCGCTTGCCTGCATAAAAGCGGCGCGTCTTCTTATCTACGGCGCCTGCGATCAGATGACGGAGATACTCGAGTCCGGCCGTCTGCCCACTGACGAGGAGCGCGCGCGCTGCCGGGCCGAAGCCACCTTTGCCGGCCAGCTCTCGACCCGCGCGGTGAACATCGTTTGGGATGCCGCAGGTGGAGGGGCGATCTATGACCGCAATCCGCTCTCACGCTATTTCTGCGATATGAGCGCCGCGAACCGGCACATCACCCAGAATTGGGATGTGAGCGCAATAACGCATGGCCGTGTTGTGCTCGGCCTGCCGATCGACAACCCGACACTTTAGCAACCACTGCGGGTGCCGTGATGACCGTGCCATTTATATCCTTTCCGAAGGTAGCAACCGCCATGACATCTTGTGCAATATCGCCGGCCAATATCCGCCCCGACCTCCTGCGCGACCAATTCGTGGCCGCGATGAGCCGCGTGCCGTTGAGTGTGGCCGTGGTCGTGGCGGGTCCCCCTGAGGACCGGTTGGCGCTTACCGTAGGTACGTTCATCTCGGTTTCAGCGGATCCCCCGATGGTGCTGGTTTGCGTGAAGGCGAGCAGTCCCCTTTGCAAGGCGGTGTCCACGCATCGCCGTTACGTGATCAACGTGCTCTCGGCCGAACAGGTGGAACACTCCGAGCGCTTTTCGGGGAGACCGCGGACTGGGCGGCCCTACGATCTTACCGCAGCCCGCTGGGCAGGTGTACCCGGTGAGCCGCTACGTTATCTAGACGGCGTAGTGGCGGCGTTCGACTGCGAACTCGTTGAAGCGCGTCCCATCGCCTCGCACGTGCTGTTAATCGGACGGGTTGACGAGATCATATCCGGCGCTGAGCGGCCGCTGGTATATTGGTCGCGCTCTTACGGCATTCCGTCGCCTCTGAGCGGCGCCGTGTGAGAACACGAAGACGGACCAAACGCAGCGCTGAAGCGACCAACGCTCAGGCAGAGAGCTATTGGCTGAACGACCATGAAGATGGCGTCGATATTCCTGCAGATCCTGGCACTCAGCGCCTGTTTCACGGCGCAGGTGCACGGCACGATGCCGGGCGTCAGGCAGGCGTTGAGGACCATCGACTGCTCGAACGCCCAGCGCGCATTGCCGATCACCGCTTCGATTGACTGCCTCAAAGATTTTCTCGGTCTGTTGGTTGGCAAGGCGCTGGCGACGGCACTCCCTGGCGGCCGTCGGTGTCGGGCCTACGAAAGGTGCTTTGAAAACCGCCGGCACCCTGGCCGCAGCATCCCCACCAGAGGGCAACGGGGCTCCGAAAAACCGCGCCGACGCGGCTTGCTAAAAATTCGTGACGGCCGAAGTGCCTGCAGGATTCGAACCAACAACAATAGGGAATTTGCCAGTGAACGATGCAAAAGCCTTCCCCCAACGCTCCGTGCCGTTCGATGAGGCGCGTTTAGACCGGCTTCTGGATGAGGCCGGGATCGATATCTTGATGGTCACTTCCAAGCACAACGTGCAATATCTGCTTGGCGGATACCGCTTTTTCTTTTTCGACTATATGGATGCGGTCGGAGAGAGCCGCTATTTACCAGTTCTCGTCTATCAAAAAGGTAGGCCCGAGAATTCCGCGTACTTCGGCGCCGCTCTTGAGACTTTCGAGAAAGACCTTGGCAAGTTCTGGCCGCCGGTGGTGCAAACCTCAACGTGGAGCAGCACAGACGCGGTCCGACTCGCAGTTGAACACATCAAAAAGATTGGGGGGTCGTCTTCGACCGTCGGTGTTGAAAAGTCGTTCTTGCCCATGGATGGTGGCCAACTGTTGCACGACAACTTAGCAGGTTGTCGCATCGCGGAAGCGAACTTTGTGCTTGAGAGACTACGGCTCATCAAGAGTCCCGAGGAGCTCAACCTGCTACGCGAGTCCTCTGAGCGGGTCGTGCAGTCGATGGCCGCCACTTTTGAGTATGCTGCTGTCGGGATGACTAAGAACGATCTGGTCGAAAAGCTGCGGCGGGAGGAAGTCAATCGTAGTCTAAAGTTCGAATATTGTCTCATCACGGCAGGCCGGGACCTCAATCGGGCGCCGTCTGAACAAAGGCTTCAAGCTGGTGACGTCATATCGCTGGACTCGGCCGGCAATTATCACGGCTATATTGGTGACCTTTGTCGGATGGGAATTCTCGGCGAACCCGACGCTGAACTCGTCGACCTACTTGGCGTGATCGACAACATCCAATCCGAGGCGCGGAAGCCGATCAAGGCAGGAGCGCGCGGCGGCGACATCTTTACTGTCGCAACTGAGATCCTCAGCAAGTCACAGCATAAGCCTTACATGGAATTTCTGGCTCACGGCATGGGTCTCGTCAGCCATGAAGGTCCGCGCCTGACCAGCAACGGGCCCGTGCCTTACCAGGGGTATGACGAGGATCGCCCTCTGGAGTCCGGAATGGTGATCTCAATCGAAACAGCGATTAAGCATCCCACGAGGGGCTACATCAAACTTGAAGACACTGTCGCGGTAGCGGCATCGGGCTCGGAAGGGTTCGGCGATCAGTATCGCGGATGGAACCGCGCCAACACTCAGGGCAAAAAATAATGTGGGGACAACGTATGAGAGCCGTAGGATATCAAAAGTCACTGCCTATCGAAGCAACGGAATCGCTGGTCGATCTCGAGATCGCCAAGCCGGAGCCTGTGGGGCGCGACATCAGGGTCGCGGTGAAGGCGATCTCGGTTAATCCGGTCGATTACAAGGTGCGCAAGCGTGCCGCACCGCCGGAGGGCGAGTACAAGATCCTCGGCTTCGACGCGGCAGGCATAGTCGACGCGGTCGGCCCGGAAGTCAGTCTTTTTAAGGCGGGCGACGAGGTGTTCTATGCCGGCTCGATCCAGCGCCAAGGCACGAATTCGGAGTTTCACCTGGTCGACGAGCGGATAGTCGGCAAAAAGCCGGCCTCGCTGTCCTTCGCGCAGGCCGCCGCGCTTCCACTGACCTCGATCACCGCTTGGGAACTGCTTTTCGACCGGCTCGGCGCGGTTCCTGGCAGGCACGATCCGCGCACGCTGCTTATCACGGGGGGTGCCGGCGGCGTCGGTTCAATCCTCATCCAGCTCGCGCGCCGTCTGACCGGGCTCACCGTGGTTGCTACCGCGACCCGGCCTGAATCGCGACAATGGTGCCTGGATCTCGGTGCCCACGCCGTGATCGATCATTCAAAGCCTATGAAGGAGCAAATCGAAGCGCTGAAGCTGCCGCCGGTCGGTCTCGTTGCCAGCCTTACTTTCACCGATCAGCATTATAAAGCCATCGCCGACATCATCGCACCGCAGGGCAGGTTCGGGCTGATCGACGATCCGGCGGAGTTCAACGTGGCCGTGTTCAAGGGCAAGGCGGTGTCGGTACACTGGGAGTTGATGTTCACGCGCTCCACGTTCCAGACTTCAGACATGATCGCGCAGAATCGTCTGCTAAACGATGTCGCTGACCACATCGACAATGGCGTGCTGCGCACCACCCTTGACCAGTCCTTCGGCACTATCAATGCACACAACCTGAAGCGCGCTCATGCTTTGCTGGAGAGCGGCACGTCAAGAGGCAAAATCGTGCTGGAGGGCTGGTAACGGTTGGCCTCACCACAGACGCAAGGATCAAGGTTTGGCCAAACAATCGGCGGATCACGCCGCGCCAATCCTCGCCAGGCGATCCACGAGGCCTGATGAAGCCCACCCCGGCGAGCAACGCGACGCGGTGGCGTTCGAAGACGTCGATGTTCACGTCGTTGCGCCGCGCAAGGGCACGCGGACTGAGCAATCAAAGGATCAGATCGTATGACCATCACCATTGCCGAGCGTTCCATGCCGACGCCGCCAACCAGTTTGATCGAGGGCTTCCGGAGCGCGCCGACCTCCGTGATCTCCGATAACCTCGGCCGGCTGCCAGGATCGGTTGGGCTGCGTCCGTTTCATCGCGGCGGCAAGCTTGTTGGCACGGCCTTTACCGTACGCACACGGCCGGGCGACAATCTAGCAATCCACCGCGCGCTCGAGATGGTCGGACCGGGCGATGTCATCGTGGTCGACGGAGGCGGCGATGAGACCCGCGCGCTCGTCGGCGAGATCATGATGACCATCGCGCGGTGGCGTAAGGCTGAAGGCTACGTGATCGACGGTGCGATCCGCGATGTGGCGGCTTTCGCTGCGTCGGACTTTCCCTGCTTCGCGCGCACGGTAATCCATCGCGGGCCCTACAAGGACGGCCCCGGTGAAATAAACGTTCCGGTGTCGATCGGCGGCTGCGTGATTTCGCCTGGCGACTTCGTTGTCGGCGACGAGGACGGCATAGTGTCCTTTCCGGCGGCGAAGGCCGCAAGTCTTCTCGAAGCCGTGGAAGCCCAGGTCACGCGTGAAGAAGATATGCTGAAAGCGATCCGCGAGGGGCGCTATCAGAACGCTTACGGCAAATCCTAACCAACAGCGTGGCGGAAGGGTGTTATGCTCCGCCGCGGTTGTCAGATGGCTCCAATTCCGCCGAAGCAAGTCTTCGAGCCCTGTGGTCGGGTGTCGGCGATTCAGGCGAGGACATTGGCAAGCCATGCCTGCGGATCAACGTCGCTCCCTGGCGCCGTTCCAAGTTCGACCTTCGATGTTCGTTCCGAGGTGCTTGGGCGTTCCGTTCAGAATGAGGGGTAGCTACTAGCAGTCCGGCAGAAGCCGCATGCCGCCGCCGCGATCCTGTTCACCCGCGTCGTCAATGCCGAGGCAGGCCGATGAGATCCTGTCCGGGGCACACCGGTGCCTTGAGCCCGGAGCGGTCATCGTCGCTTGCGCCACGGTCTCCCCAGTCCATACCGGACAGCTCGGGAAGCGCCTCAACGACATGGGAGTCCTGACGCTTGACACTCCCATATCGGAGGCGCAAAGGGGGAGATGACTGCCATCGGGGTATGCGGAAGCTCCTTTCGCCAACTCGATGCTTATCGTTTCCCTCTTTGTGCTGGAATGTCAGTGCAGACGCCCTCTGCGACTTCCGCAGCCATACCGATCGTCTCGCCAAGTGTTGGGTGTGGATGGATCGTTTTGCCTATGTCGACCGCGTCGGCGCCCATCTCGATCGCGAGGCAGACCTCGCCGATCATGTCGCCAGCGCCGGGACCGACAATGGCGCCGCCGACGATCCGACCGCTTTCTTTCGAGAAGATGAGCTTGGTCAGCCCATAATCGGCGCCATTGGCAATAGCGCGGCCAGATGCGCTCCAAGGAAACCGGCTCACTTCAACCGCTAGTCCTTTGGTTTTTGCCTCATCTTCGGTGACGCCCACCCAGGCGATCTCAGGATCCGTATACGCGACCGACGGGACAATCGCTGCATCGAATCCCGTCTTGTGTCCCGCCGCCACTTCGGCCGCTACATGGCCCTGATGTACTGCCTTGTGCGCCAACATCGGTTGGCCAACGATATCGCCGACCGCGAAAATATTGCTGACGTTAGTGCGCATCTCTCGGTCAACGGGGATGATCCCCCCTTCGACTCTCACCCCGGCGGCTTCAAGGCCGAGGCCGCCGCCATTTGGCTTGCGCCCAGCGGCTTGTAAGATCATGTCATATATCTGGCTAGCACTCTCGGTGCCTTCAAACGTCACCGCGAGCCCTTCGGGCGTCAGCCTCACCTCACTGACCTTGGTTGCAAGCATCACCCTGTCGAAGCGGTGCGCGTTTCGCTTCTGCCAAATCTTCACAAGATCTCGATCAACGCCAGGCAACAATTTGTCGAAAAGCTCGACGAGGTCCACGCGCGCGCCAAGTGCACTGTAAACGGTAGCCATCTCGAGTCCAATGATGCCACCACCCACAACCAGCATTCGCCGGGGAACGCTGGCCAATTCCAATGCCCCGGTCGAGTTCACGATTCGTGTGTCCTCGGGAAACACCGGCAATGCAACTGGTGACGATCCTGCTGCAATTACGCATTTGGAAAAAGTAACCTCTCGGCTTGACCCATCGGACAGGGCAATTGAGACGCGGTCTGTTGCCGTGAAACGCGCCTCACCTTGGACGAAGTCCACCTTGCGCAACTTCGCCATTTTTCCGAGCCCATCAGTCAGTCTCCCGACGGTCGCAGACTTGAAGGAGCGAAGCTTGCTCAGATCAACGTCAGGCGCGGAAAACGTAACGCCGTGGGCGGACAGGCGCTCGGCCTCCTCACGCACGGCCACAACATGAAGCAGCGCCTTGGATGGTATACATCCAACGTTAAGACAGACGCCGCCGAGAGTGGGATAGCGCTCAACGAGAATGACGTTCAAGCCTAGATCGGCGGCGCGGAAAGCGGCCGAATATCCACCTGGCCCTCCCCCGATTACGAGCAATTCGCAATCCTTTGAAGCAGTTGGTGGAATTTCCTGCCTGGGATCAGGGGAGCTCGCAAGCCCTAGCGCATCCGCCGATTGGACCTGCGCTTCGACTTCGAGAAGGGCGATTACATCTCCTTGAGAGATCTTCTCACCAATTGCGACGCGCAGCTCGCTGATGCGCCCCGCCGCTGGCGACGGTATATCCATCGTTGCCTTGTCCGACTCCACGGTCAGAAGGCTTTGGTCGATCTCGACGGTGTCATTCGCCTTTGCGAGTATCTCCACCACCGGGACATTCTTAATATCGCCAATGTCCGGTACGCGAACTTCAATAATTCTAGTCATGCGAAACCCCTCACAGGACTGCCCGGCGAAAATCGCCAAGCGTTGCTGCGATGTGGCCGAGGAACCGGGCCGCCGCCACCCCATCGACCACGCGGTGATCCCAGGAAAGGCTGATCGGTGTAATCAAACGCGGCACGAAAACTTCGCCGTTCCACACTGCTTCGGTCTTGGACCGAGCAGCACCCAGGATTGCCACTTCCGGGGCATTGATGATGGGGGTGAACCCTGCGCCACCTATCCCACCGAGTGACGACACCGAGAAGCATCCGCCCTGCATATGGGAGGATGGCAGGCTACCTTGGCGGGCCTTTTCGGCAAGCTCGCCCATCTCAAGCGCAATCTGGAGAAGACCCTTCTGATCAACATCGCGGATGATTGGCACCATGAGCCCCTTTGGAGTGTCCACCGCGAAGCCGACATGCACGTACTTCTTCAAGATTAGATGGTCTCCATCGAGGGAGGCATTGAACTGGGGGAATGCTCGCAGTGCCAAGGCGGCGCTCTTGAGCAGGAACGCCACCATCGTCACCTTCACTTCCGGCTTGCGCTTTTCCCGGTTCAGATTGGTTCGGAAAGCCTCAAGCTCGGTTACGTCCGCGTGGTCGAAATTGGTGACGTGCGGAATCGTCAGCCAGTTGCGCGAAAGGTTAGCACCGGAAATCTGCTGAATTCGCGTCAAAGGCTGCCGGTCGATTTCTCCATATTTCGCGAAGTCGACCTGCGGCCACGTTGGCAGCCCAACCCCAACCGCCTGCCCGCCGCTTGAAACCGGCCTGGCGTCCGAGGCCAGTGACGTTTTGACATACGTTTGAATGTCCTCGCGGAGAATACGCCCTTTAGAGCCTGTGGGACGAACCTTGGCCAGATCCACATCAAGCTCACGGGCATAAGCCCTTACGGACGGTGTTGCGTGGACGGAGGCATGATCCGTCAAGGTATCATCCAAAATGGTCGCTGTGGGACTTGCAGCCGGACGTGGCGAGATTTGCTCACCTTTTTGCACTTCATCCGCCAACGTAGCCGGGCGAGGAGAGGGATTTTCACTTAACGGTAGGTGATTCTCAATTGCCGCCGCGGGCTCCACGGTCAAGATCGGGGTCCCCTGCGATACCTTGGATCCAATCTCGATTAGTAGCTCGCGAACAACCCCGGCGACTGGGGAGGGAACCTCCATTGTTGCCTTGTCGGATTCCACGCTGAGAATGGGGTCGTCCACGGCAATCCGGTCACCCGGCTTGACCATGATCTCGATTACAGGAACATTTTTGTAGTCGCCGATATCAGGTATAGCGACGCTGAAACTGGCGCTCATGCGGGCAGCCTTCTAATGTGATAAGTGATTTGTCCGGCGAAACTGCTTCTAGATGTTCCAGGGCGCAGGCAGCTCGGAGTTGATCCCATAGCGGGTGATGGCTTCCTTGACCGTTTTGCGTTCGATTTTTTCTTCGTCTGCAAGGGCTGCAAGTGCAGCGACCACGATGTGGTGGCGGTCAACTTCGAAGAACGACCTGAGCGACGCGCGGCTGTCGCTTCGCCCGAACCCATCGGTACCGAGCGCGACGAAACGCGACGTCACATAGGATGCAATAAGCTGCGGATAGGCACGGACATAATCCGTGGCTGCTACAACGGGGGCATCGCCGCCAAGGCATTGCTGGACATAGCTCACCTTCTGGACCCCATCCTTGCTAAGGATGTTTGCACGCTCGATCTCCCGGGCCTCTCGTGCCAGTTCGCTGAAGCTAGTCGCGCTAAAGGTTTCCGAGGCCACCGACCAGTCATCTGCCAGAAGCGCGGCTGCCGCAACAACCTCAGGAAAGATCGCGCCAGATCCCACCAGTCGCACTTTCGCTTTCGATTTGGCCGCACCGTATGTGGCGAAGCGATATAAGCCCTTGATGATACCCTCTTCAGATCCTTCTAGCAGAGAGGGCTGCGCATAGTTCTCATTCATCGCCGTGATGTAATAGAACTCGTCACGCCCCTCCTCCATCATGCCACGCGCGCCATGATCCAGTATGACCGCAAACTCACAGGCGAAGGCGGGATCGTACGCGCGACAATTCGGTATGGTCGCGGCCATCACGTGGCTCGTGCCGTCCTGGTGTTGGAGGCCTTCACCACCGAGTGTCGTTCGCCCTGCAGTCGCTCCGATAAGAAAGCCACGCGCGCGTTGGTCTGCCGCCGCCCAAATGAGATCGCCAACGCGTTGGAAGCCGAACATTGAGTAATAAATGTAGAAGGGCAGCATTGAGAGGCCGTGTACGCTGTAAGATGTTGCGGCAGCGACCCAAGAGGATATTGCTCCCGCTTCGGTAATGCCTTCTTCAAGCAGCTGGCCATCCTTGGCCTCGCGATAGTAAAGCATGGAGCCGGCGTCTTCAGGCTCGTAAAGCTGGCCCACGGGTGAGTAAATTCCGACTTGCCGGAACAGGTTGGCCATGCCGAAAGTCCGCGCCTCGTCTGCGACGATTGGTACAATGCGCGGCCCGAGCTCCTTGTTCTTAATAAGGTTGCTAAACAACCGAACAACAGCAGTTGTTGTCGACATCTCTTTGCCGTCCGCCTTCAAGGCAAAATCGGCATAGCTCTCGATCACCGGGACAGGCACTGCGGGAGCACTGCGCCTGCGGACCGGCAGGTAGCCACCCAATTGCTCTCGTCTCTGGCGCAGGTAGGTCAGCTCAGCACTGTCTTCGGCAGGCCGGTAGAAATCCAGCCGTTCAACTTCTTGATCGGTCAGTGGCAGCCCGAACCGGTCGCGGAAGTCCAGCAGGGCATCGATTTCCAGCTTCTTGGCTTGATGGGCGGTCATACGGGATTCGCCCGCAGCGCCCATTCCGTAGCCCTTCTTGGTCTTTGCCAAGATGACTGTAGGCCGGCCCCTTGTTGACTTGGCGGCTGCAAATGCGGCGTAGAGCTTGCGGAAATCGTGTCCGCCACGCTTCAAAGAGTCGATGTCACGGTCTGACATGTGCGAGACCAGCGCGCGCACCTCCGGATCCTCGTCGAAGAAGTTGGCCATGTTATAGGCCCCATCTTTCGCTCCGAGTGTCTGATACTTACCATCAACCGTGGCCGCAAACCTCTTCAGTAGAGCATGGTTGACGTCATGCGCAAAAAGTGAATCCCAATCCGAACCCCAAAGAACCTTGATGACATTCCAGCCTGCACCTCGGAAAGTATTCTCCAGTTCCTGGATGATCTGCCCATTTCCTCGCACCGGCCCATCCAGGCGCTGAAGGTTGCAATTGACGATGAATGTCAGGTTGTCGAGCTTCTCTCGGGCTGCGATAGAAAGCCCGGCTGTGGATTCCGGCTCATCCATCTCGCCGTCGCCAACCACGCACCAGACGTGCTGATCGTCGGTTTGGGCGAGGCCACGGTCGCGCAGGTAGCGCATGAATCGCGCCTGATAGACGGCGCTGATTGGGCCGATTCCCATCGAGCCAGTTGGTACTTGCCAGAAATCCGGCATCAACCAAGGGTGGGGATATGAACAAAGGCCGCTAGAAGTTAGCTCCTGACGATAGTGTTTGAGCTGCTCTTCTGTAAGCCTGCCTTCAAGGTAAGCGCGTGAGTAGACGCCAGGCGCCGAGTGCGGCTGAAAATAGACAAGGTCACCTCCCTGCTCCCCGCTTGCCGCGCGGAAGAAGTGATTAAATCCGATCTCGAATATTTCGGCAGCCGATGCGTAGCTCGCTACGTGTCCGCCAAGCTCGCCATGCGCCTTGTTGGCCCGGACGACCATCGCTAGAGCGTTCCACCGCATGATCGTCGTGATGCGCTCCTCCATCTGGAGATCACCGGGATAGGGAGGCTGCTTCTCGAGGGGGATGGTGTTCCTGTAAGGAGAGTATGGGAGCGTGTCCGCAACGACGCCGATCTCCTTGGCTTTTCGTTCCAACTTCTCAAGTATGAAACGGGCCCGGTCGCTGCCGCCGTATCGAAACACCGATTCGAGTGAAGACAGCCAGTCAGCAGTTTCCTGCGGATCCTGGTCATCAGTGGAATGTTCTGTCCGAGCGGTTGCTAAAGCTTCCATTGTTCCTCCAACGCGATGTCGGGCAAATTAGCACCCACAGCGCGGCAGTATCTGCCAAATATGTCGTTAACTTCGAATAGTTCGGCATTATCAGCCATAAATCTCATATTACACAGCATATTCTGCGTGCACGCCCTTCAGATTAGGATCACGGCAGGACGCAGCTCCGACGGACGCTCCACTCCCGGGCAGACACCAGCCACGGCCCCGGCGAGTTGGGCAGGCAGAGATCGCGACGGCGGCCAAGTGTTGATATCCCGTCGGATCGCCTTCATCCGCATCACAGGCCAAACCGGCTGACGAGCCTGTTCATCGCCTCGCTGTCGTTAACCGCAGCGACCAATTGACCCCACCAGGGCACATTGGCAGATCGAGAACGGACTGCACTAGATACCCGACGTTCATCTGGGCGCGGGCTTCAGTCGTGCCAGCAAGGACAACGCCGCCCACCTACACCGCACCCATAAATCAACTGGCAGGAGACATCCTCCAACTTGCCGACACGGACAAAGTCGCCACCAGCGGTCCATCAAGAGATGCGGATGCAAAATGACTCATGTGCGATGGCCCTCCCACACGACGAGCGAAGGCCAGCTTTTTCAGCGGCGCATCTGCTTCTCAATTATGTTGTCACACTAGTAAATCTCGGCAGAATATATGGCCAGGACGATAAGCAGGAGAGGGCTGTGCCGATGATCGATATCGATGCGATTGATATTAAGATATTGAATGAACTACAGAAGGAAGGTCGTCTTACAAATGTGCAGCTCGCAGACCGCGTTGGGTTGTCGCCCTCCCCCTGTCTGTCTCGCGTCCGGGCCCTGGAAGAATCCGGCCTGATCCTTCAATATGTAGCCCTTTTGGATCCCCAAAAACTGGGGGCCGTGGTGAGCGTCTTCGTCCAAGTGACGTTAGAGCGTCAGATCGAAAACATGCTGCACGTTTTTGAGGCGGCAGTAGAAGGTTTTCCGGAAGTAATGGAATGTTACCTTATGACGGGTGATTCCGACTACCTATTACGCGTTGTTGTACACGACGTAGGGGCCTTTCAGCACTTCATCGTGGAGAAGTTGGTCAAGGTGACCGGCGTCGCAACAATCAAATCGAGCTTCGCGCTTAAGCAGGTGAAATACAAAACGGCATATCCGGTAGCAGATATCATTGGTTCCCACATCCCGCGCCGGCAGGGACAACGGCGCCCATGAGGTTGTCGCGGCTCGGCGCAAACACTTCAGATCAGCCTGGTGGCTCCGCGCTAAGCGGAGTGTCCGACGCTGGAGATCCAAAATCTGTTCGAAGCGCGACGCTGCACTGGGCGGCCGTAATTCTCCGGTGGGCCATCGGGGTTACTGGGACAATCAGACCATCTGCTACTGCGGAATACTTCGGCAAGGCCTATTCTCGTCAACGGTCCCCAGCGCGGCTCAGGCGCATTTGGAGTGGTATATGATTATAGCGGTCATGGGAGCGGGTGCCGTCGGTTGCTATTATGGTGGCATGTTGGCACGGGCAGGACACAAGGTGATCCTGATCGGACGGCAGCAACATGTCGGCCCAATAAATGACCATGGCCTCTTTCTCGAAGCCAGTACCTTCCAAGAACATATTTCGATCCAAGCAACGATCGATCCGTCTTGGGTCTCAGAGGCTGATGTGGTGCTTCTTTGTGTGAAGTCGGCGGACACCGAAGCGGCAGCCTTGCAAATTTCACCTTATCTGAATGAGAACTCGTTCGTCCTCACTCTGCAGAACGGGGTCGACAATGCGGATCGCCTGCAATCAATTATCGGTAGGACAGTGACTCCCGCCGTCGTCTATGTTGCAAGCGATATCGCGGGACCGGGACATGTAAGGCATCATGGCCGTGGTGACTTACTGATTGGGTCTTCGCCCAGAAGCAAAGATATTGCGCTGAGTTTTACCGAGGCTGGCATCCCCACAACCGTATCTGGCGATATACGGGGCGCGCTCTGGCGCAAGCTAGTTTTGAACTGTGCCTACAATGCTCTGTCCGCCGTCTCCCAGCTTCCTTATGGACGTTTATTTGCGGTTGAGGGAGTCATGGAAGTTATGAAAGACGTGGTGGACAAGTGTATTGCTGTGGCCGCAGGATCGGGCTTTTCTACTCTTGGCGAAATGATGGAAAATGTAGTTGCTCTTGCCGGCATGATGCCCAACCAAAAGTCGTCGACGGCCCAGGATCTGGCTCGGCGCAAGGTGAGTGAGATTGACCACCTCAACGGGTATATTGTTCGCCAAGGCAAAGCACTCGGCATTCCGACACCCGTAAACAGTGCTCTGTACATCATGGTCAAATTGATCGAGGCAGAGATCCACCAGCGCTGAACAACGCTTTGCCTCGATTGGAGACGGTACTTTCAAGTCACACGCCGGAGGCCAGGGCAGGAATGGCCAAAGCCTCATTCACCTCGTCAAGGATGGAGAAAGTGTATCGGCCCTGCGCATCAAGATCGACCGAGTAGCTCAGGCGGTCGCGTATGTGGTTGTCCTTGTCGAACGTGACGATCCGCGGCTTCAGCGAGGTGATCTGCGCTTCGTCCAGGTAGACGGAGTTGCAGATTATGATCTGGTCGCCCGTCTGGCAGGTGCGGGCGGCCGCACCGTTGAGGATACAGCAGCGTGAGCCGCGTTCGCCGAGAATGACATAGGTCGAAATCCGCGCGCCGGAATTCTTGTTCCATATCTCCACGAACTCCATAGGCAGGATCCCGGCTGCTTCGCAGTGGTCAGGGTCCAGCGTTATCGAACCGTGGTAGTTGAGGTTCGCTTCGGTGACGTAGATGCCATGCAGCTTGCCGGCGACTATTTTTCGCATTGGTCTGTTGTCCTATCCACCATTCATGACTAGTCCTGCGCGCGGCCGGTCACTCGGCTAGATTCCGACGACGAGCGCGCCGCCGCTGAGACCCGCACCCGCCGCCGCCAGAAGAACTTTCTCGCCCGGCCGAAACGGCTCCGTCTTATGGGCCAGCGAAAGCGAGAGCGGGATCGTCGCGGCGGAAGAGTTGCCATAGTCGGCGATTGTCTTGACGATTGCCTGATCCGCTATGCCGAGGTTTCGCCCGACGGCATCGAAAATGCGGGCATTCGCCTGATGCGGCACGAACCTGCCGACATCCTGTGATCGTACTCCAGCAGCGGCAAGCGCGCTTCTCGAGCAATCGGTCATCATCTCGACAGCCTTGGCGAACACTTCACGGCCGTCGGTCATCGTCATGCGGGTTTGCCCGAGATCGAGGCCGGCGTGGAACGGGATGTTGCTTCCCCCAGCGGGTATCTGGATCAGGCCGTAGCGCGAGCCGTCGGAATCGACCGAGGCACCGAGAATGCCCCGGCCGGGATCCTCGCACGGACCAATCACCAAGGCGCCGGCGGCATCGGCAAAAAGGACCGAGCCTGCGCGCTCGGCTGGATTGATGCGGCGGCTGAGGATGTTGGCGGCGATGACCAGCGCTGGTTTGCCATGCAGGCGGGTGAATCCATCCGCGAACATCAGTGCATAGATGAAGCCGGCGCAGGCGCCGGTGAGATCGATCGCACCGGCTCGTCCGAGCCCCAACTGATGTGCGACCAGGGGTGCACTGGGCGGCAGAAGGTGGTCGGGCGTCGAGGTGGCAAGCAACAGCAGGCCGATGTCGCTGCGGTCAATGCCGGCATTCGCCAGCGCCATGTCGCCAGCCTGCGTGGCAAGACCAGACAGCGTGTCTTCGTCCGCTGCCCAGAAGCGCGAACGTATTCCGGTACGCCTTTCGATCCAGCCCGGCTCGAGCCCGAGATTGTTCTCGATCTCGGCATTCTCCACCTTGCGCCCAGGCGCATGATGGCCAAACCCAAGAATGCGCGACGACCTGCTCATGGCCTAGACCCGAAGCGTTCGCCGGCCTCCTCGATGGCGTCATAGAGTCGTTCGAGCTCGTCGCCGGTGATGCAATAGGGCGGGAGAAGATAGAGGACATTGCCGAGCGGGCGCACAAGCAGGCCCTTGTCGAGGAAGAACGCGCGCAGCTTCGGTCCGATCTCGGCCAGATAACCGGCTGAGTCGGCGCTCAGATCGAGTGCTGCGATCGTGCCGGTCGCCCGGCTGTCGGTGAAGTTGGCATTGTCGAGAAAGCGCTGAAGCCCGGCGGCCTGCATCCCGCTCAAGGCCGCGATCCGCTCGGCCACCGGCTCGTTCTGCCAGATCTCGACATTGGCGAGTGCGGCTGCGCAAGCAATCGGATTGGCGGTGTAGGAGCTCGAATGAAAGAAGGTCTTCTTCCGATCCTCAGAATAGTGGGCCTGGAAGATGGCATCGGTGGCAAGCGTGGCCGCCAGCGGGATCACGCCGCCCGTCAGGCCTTTCGAGGTGCACAGGATATCCGGAGAGATGGATGCCTGCTCGCAGGCGAACATCGTTCCGGTGCGCCCCCAGCCGGTCATCACCTCGTCCGCGATCAGCAGCGTGCCGGAGGTCTCGGCGATCTTCTTCAGTTCGGTCAGAACCCAGGCCGGATACATCAGCATGCCACCAGCGCCGAGCACCAGCGGTTCGACGATCAGCGCGGCCGCGCGCCGGTCGCGGCTGACGGCCTCGAACCGATCAAGCGTCTCCTGCTCGCGGCCGGCGGTAGGGAAAGGGATGGTGTCGACCTCGAACAGCAAGGGCTCGTAGGCTGCGTTGAACACGCCACGGGCACCGACGCTCATCGTGCCGATGGTGTCGCCATGGTAGCTGTGCTCCATGACGGCGATGCGCGAGCGCGGCGCGCCGATGTTGCGGAAATAGCCGAGCGCCATCTTCAGCGCGACTTCGACTGAGGTCGAGCCGCTGTCGGAATAGAACACCCAGTCGAGTCCCGAGGGAGCGAGACCGACAAGCGCCCTGGCCAGGCGTTCGGCCGGCTCGTGCGTGAAGCCTGCGAAGATGATCTGGTCGAGGCTCGACGCGGTCGTCTCGATGGCCTTCACGATGCGGGGATGGCGGTGGCCATGCGTGACGACCCACCAGGAGGAAATGGCGTCAAGGATCCGGGAGCCGTCGGCCTTGTGGAGATAGGCGCCTTCCGTCAGGACGATTTCTGGGATCGTCGGTTCGAGCGCGTGCTGCGTGAAGGGGTGCCACACACGGGACTGCGACATCATTCGCCTCCGGTAATCGAAGCAAGGTCGAAGCCGGCAGTCATCGCGTCCCTCAGTGTTTTGGACGTCAGCGGGTCGAGGTGCGGCAGCCTGCCGAGTTGCGGCACGCCGCCGAATTCCACGATGGTCTTCTGCGTATCGGCTACCTCTTCGCCGATGAAGGCGATGCCGATGAGCGGGATGGAGCGAGCCCGCAGGGCTTCGATCGACAGCAAAGTGTGATTGATGGTGCCGAGCGCGGTGCGCGCGCAAAGAATGACCGGCAGCCGCCATTGCGTGAAAACGTCGATGAACCTTGTCTGCCGGTTGAGCGGCACCATCAGGCCGCCGGCTCCTTCGATGATGAGCGGACCTGGCAAGTCTGGAAGCGAGAGCTTTGCGACGTCTATCGCGACGCCGTCGAGTTCGGCTGAACGATGCGGCGACAGCGGCTCGTTCAAGCGGTAGACTTCCGGCAGCACGCGCCCCGGCGGAAGGCCGGCAAGCCGTTCCACAGCCTCGCTATCGGTTTCGCCGTCGAGGCCCGACTGCACCGGCTTCCAGTAGAAGCCGTCGAGCAGGCCGGCGAGCCCGGCCGAAAACACCGTCTTGCCGATTCCGGTATCCGTTCCGGTGATGACGATGCGCTTGGTCATGCCGAGGCCAACACCTCGACGAGCGCCTCGACCATGGCGGAAATGTCGGCCTCGTCGACATTGAGCGTCAGCGAAATGCGCAGCCGCGATGTGCCCTCGGGCACGGTCGGCGGACGAATGCCGCGGATGTCGAAGCCGCGCGCCTGCAGCGCCGCCGCCACCGCCATGGTGCGCCTGTTGTCGCCGATGACAAAGGGCTGAATCTGCGAGCCGCTGGGTGCCACGCCGCAGCGCTCGGCCAATTGGCGGCCCGCGAAGGCGACGCGCTCCTGCAACTGGACACGGCGTTGGGGCTCATCGGACAGCATGGCAATCGCCTCGCGCACTGCCACGGCCATCAGCGGCGATGGCGCGGTGGAGTAGATGAATGGCCGGCAGCGGTTGACGAGATAATCGCATAGCAGTCCCGGCCCGGTGACGAGCGCGCCGGACGCACCGAGCGCCTTGCCGCATGTGTGGAGCGCAATGATGTTGTCGCGGCCCTCGAATGCGGCGGCCAGCCCCCGGCCCTCCGGTCCCCAGACACCGGTGGCATGCGCCTCGTCGGCGACGATGAACGCCTCGTGTCGATCGGCAAGCGCGACCAGGCTCTCCATCGGCGCGCGGTCGCCGTCCATGCTGTATAGGGTTTCGACCACGATCCAGACGCGCCCGGTGCCACCTTCGGCGCGCCAGCGCGTGATTGCATCCCCGAAGGCATCGACGTCGTTATGCGCGGCCAGCTTGAACTCGGCACGGCCAGCGCGGGCGCCCTCATGCATGCTGGCATGAGCGAGCTCGTCGAGGACCAAAAGGTCGCCCTTCTGCGGCAGGGCGGTCAGCAGAGCGAAGTTGGCGATATAGCCGCTGCTGAAGAACAGGGCGCGGTCGGCTCCGAAGAACGCCGCCGCATCCGCCTCCAGGGCTTCATGCTCCGGCGCGTTGCCGCGCAACAGCCGCGATCCGGTGGCGCCGACCGGCGTGCCCTGTGCGATCGCCGCCGCAACCGCGTCGCCAAGCCTTCTCGAGGCAGCAAGCCCGAGATAGTCGTTCGACGAGAAGTCGAGCCCGGCGCGCGACGACAGTGTTCGCAGCCGGTCCTTGCGCGCCAGTCCCTGCAAGGTCGCGTCATAGCGGGCAAGCGGTGCCCCGTTCATTGCGCCTCGAGTTCCATCGGCTCGATGCCGAGACGGCGAAACAGTAGGCTATCCTTGTCCTCGCCGGGATTGTCCGCCGTCAGCAGAGTGTCGCCGACGAAGATCGAGTTGGCGCCGGCAAAAAAGCACAGCGCCTGCATCTCGTCGGTCATGGCGGTGCGGCCGGCCGAAAGTCGGACATGCGATTTCGGCATCATGATGCGTGCCAGCGCGATCACGCGCACGAACTCGATCGGCTCGATGGGTTTAGCCGCGGCAAGCGGGGTGCCCTCGATCGGGATCAGCATGTTGATCGGAACGCTTTCGGGATGTTCCGGCAGGTTGGCCAGCGTCACCAGCATGTCGATCCGATCCACCGGCTCTTCGCCCATGCCGACAATGCCGCCGCAGCAGACCTTGATGCCGGATTGGCGAACCTGCTCGAGCGTATCGAGCCGGTCGGCAAAGCTGCGCGTGCTGATGATCTCGCTGTAGTAGCGTTCCGACGTATCGATGTTGTGGTTGTAATAGTCGAGGCCCGCCTGCTTCAAACGAGCGGTCTGCTCAGGATCGAGCATGCCGAGCGTCATGCAGGTCTCCATGCCGAGCGCCTTGACGCCTTCGACCATGGCAACGACCGCATCCATGTCGCGCGCCTTGGGGTTCCGCCAGGCAGCGCCCATGCAATAGCGGGTGGCGCCGGCGTCACGCGCCTTGGTCGCCTCGGCGATGACGCGCTTGACCTCCATCAGCTTCGACGCCTTCAACCCGGTCTCGTGATGCGACGACTGGCTGCAATAGCCGCAATCCTCCGGGCATCCGCCTGTCTTGATGCTGAGGAGCCGGCTGAGCTGGACCTTGTTGGGATCGAAATTCTCACGGTGCACGGTCTGCGCTTGAAACAGCAGATCATTGAACGGGGCATCATGGAGCGCCTGAGCCTCTCCCAGGGTCCACGTCCCGCGGCTCTCGTTGTATTGCGCCCTAGGCATCGGCAAATCCGAAATTGCTGACTGCATTTCCATCCCTATTCTGTGCGGCTAAGCGTTTCGACGCTTGCCTTCCATGAGATCCAACACGGCGCACGCCGCTTCCAGCACATTGGTGCCGGGACCGAATACCGCGGCGACGCCATGGTCAAGCAGGAATTTATAGTCCTGACGCGGCACAACACCGCCGCAGACGACGATGATGTCGGCGGATCCCTTGGCAACCAGAGCGTCAATCAATTGCGGCAGCAACGTTTTATGGCCAGCCGCGAGGGAAGAAACGCCGACGACATGGACCTCCGCGGCGATAGCCAGATCAGCAGCCTCGCCGGGTGTCTGAAACAATGGTCCGGTGACGACCTCAAAACCGATATCGCCGAAAGCGGATGCGATGATCTTGGCGCCGCGATCGTGGCCGTCCTGGCCAAGTTTGGCGACCATGATCTTCGGCTTGGCGCCGCGCGAAGCCATGAAGCCTTTGAGGCGCGAGACCAGCGTCTTGAACTCCGGCTCTTGCTCGTAGGCTTTGCCATAGATCGCACTGACCACCTCGGGAACCGCCTTATGATCGCCAAATACCTTGCGCATGGCATCGGAAATCTCCCCCACTGTTGCGCGAGCCCGTGCCGCCTCGACCGCCGCTTCGAGAATGTTACCTTCTCCGCTGGCTGCGACCTGCCCAAGCACAGCCAGCGCGTCGCCTACACGGTGGGGGTCCCGTTGGCGCCTGGTCTTTTCGATGCGCGCAATCTGCGACTGGCGGACGGCTCCGTTGTCAATGTCCAGTATGTCGATCCGATCCTCGGTCTCGAGCCGGAATCTGTTAACGCCAACGATGACTTCTTCGCCCTTGTCGACGGCGGCCTGACGGCGTGTTGCCGCCTCCTCGATCAGCCGCTTGGGCAGTCCGGAGGCCACGGCATTCGTCATGCCACCTATCGCCTCGATCTCTTCGATCAACTCCCAGGCTTTTCCGGCGAGCTCATTGGTCAGGCTCTCCACGTAATAGGAGCCCGCAAGCGGATCGATAACCTTGGTGATGCCGGTCTCGTGCTGGAGAATGAGTTGCGTGTTGCGGGCGATACGCGCCGAAAACTCCGTCGGCAATGCGATCGCCTCGTCGAATGAATTGGTGTGCAGCGATTGTGTGCCGCCCAGCGCCGCTGCCAGCGCTTCATAGGCAGTTCGCACGATGTTGTTGTAGGGGTCCTGTTCCTGCAGCGACACCCCGGAAGTCTGGCAATGAGTGCGCAGCATCAATGACGCCTGCTTCCTCGGTTCAAACTCTTCCATGATGCGTGACCACAGCAGCCTGGCCGCGCGCAGCTTGGACGCTTCCATGAATAAATTCATGCCGATGGCGAAGAAGAACGAAAGCCGGCCGGCGAAGTCATCGACATTCAAGCCTTTGGCTATTGCCGCGCGGACATATTCGCGCCCGTCGGCCAGCGTGAAGGCAAGCTCCTGCACCAGCGTCGAGCCTGCCTCCTGCATGTGATAGCCGGATATGGAGATAGAGTTGAATTTCGGCATCTCCCTTGCCGTGTATTCGATGATGTCGGCGATAATCCGCATCGAGGGTCCGGGCGGATAGATGTAGGTGTTGCGGACCATGAACTCCTTGAGGATGTCGTTCTGGATTGTTCCGGAGAGTTTTTCGCGCGCAACACCCTGCTCTTCTCCCGCGACGATGAAGGCCGCGAGAATCGGGATCACCGCGCCGTTCATAGTCATAGAAACTGACATCTCCTCGAGCGGAATGCCGTCGAACAGGATCTTCATGTCCTCGACTGAGTCGATCGCAACGCCGGCCTTGCCGACATCGCCCTCGACGCGAGGATGATCTGAATCGTAGCCGCGATGAGTGGCGAGATCGAAAGCCACCGATAGCCCCTTCTGGCCGGCGGCCAGCGCCTTGCGGTAGAAGGCATTGGATTCTTCCGCTGTCGAGAAGCCGGCATACTGGCGGATGGTCCAGGGTCGGCCCGCATACATGGTGGCGCGCGGCCCGCGCACAAAGGGTTTAAGGCCTGGAAGGGTGCCGAGATGATCAATGCCTCGAAGGTCGTCCTGTGTGTAGAGCGCTTTGACATCAATCCCTTCCGGCGTACGCCAAGTCGGGATGGTCGAGGGGGCCTGGAGTTCGCCTTTGGCAAGCTTCTCCCATTCAGAGATCGAATGTTCGTGTGTCATAGTCAGTGATCCATCGCCTTGACGATCTCTTCGGTCATCTTCTTGGCGTCGCCGAGCAGCATCATGGTGCCGTCCTTGTAGAACAGCGTGTTGTCGATGCCGGCATAGCCCGAGCCGAGTGAGCGTTTGACGAACAGGCAGGTGCGGGCCTTGTCGACGTCGAGGATCGGCATGCCGTAGATCGGCGACGACTTGTCGTCGCGCGCGGACGGGTTGGTGACATCGTTGGCGCCGATGACATAGGCAACGTCGGCCTGCGCGAATTCGGAGTTGATGTCCTCGAGTTCGAACACTTCGTCGTAAGGCACGTTGGCTTCGGCGAGCAGCACGTTCATGTGGCCGCGGCATGCGGCCGGCGACAGGGTGAATGGCGTATTTGACGTCGACGCCGTTGGCCTTGAGCTTGTCGGCCATTTCGCGCAGCGCATGCTGCGCCTGGGCGACCGCCATGCCGTAGCCCGGCACGATGATGACTTTTTGGGCGTTCATCATGAGGTAAGCGGCATCGTCGGCCGAGCCCTGCTTGACCGTGCGCTCGATGCCGTCATCTGCAGCAGTCGCCGTCTCGCCGCCGAAGCCGCCGAGGATGACCGAGATGAACGAGCGGTTCATGCCCTTGCACATGATGTAGGACAGGATCGCGCCGGATGAGCCGACCAGCGCGCCGGTGATGATCAGCGCCAGATTGCCGAGTGTGAAACCTAGGGCCGCCGCCGCCCAGCCCGAATAGGAGTTGAGCATCGAGACGACGACCGGCATGTCGGCGCCGCCGATCGGGATGATCAGCAAGATGCCGAGCACCAGCGAGGCGGCAACGATCAGCCAGAAGACCAGCTTGGACTCGGTGGTGACCAGCAGCACGATCAAGACGACGAGCGCGATGGCAAGTGCCGCATTGATGAAGTGACGGCCGCCGATCATGATCGGCTTGCCGGACATGCGGCCATCGAGCTTGAGGAAAGCGATGACGGAGCCGGTGAAGGTGATGGCGCCGATGGCGACGCCAAGGCTCATCTCGATCAGGGCCTGGGCATGTATGTCGCCATTCGTGCCGATGCCGAAGCTTTCCGGGGCATAGATGGCGGCGGCTGCCACCATGACGGCGGCAAGGCCTACCAGCGAGTGGAAGGCAGCGACCAGTTGCGGCATCGAGGTCATGGCGATACGGCGCGCGGTGACGGCGCCGACACCGCCGCCAATGGCAAGGCCGAGCACGATCAGGCCGAAACGGCCGGCAGAGGGAGTCGCCAGCGCCAGTGTGGTGGCGATGGCAATGCCCATGCCGATCATGCCGTAGAGATTGCCCTGGCGGCTGGTGGTCGGATGCGACAGGCCGCGCAGCGCCATGATGAACAGGACGCCGGAGACCAGATAGAGGAAGGACGCGAAGTTGGCGTTCATGGCGCTCTACTTGTCCTTCTTCTTGTACATGGCCAGCATGCGCTGGGTGACGAGGAAGCCGCCGAAGATGTTGACCGAGACCAGCATCAGCGCGACGAAGCCGAAGCCGGCGGCAATGCCAGAGGCGGCGATGCCGACGGCAAGCAGCGCGCCGACGACGATGACCGAGGAGATGGCGTTGGTGACCGCCATCAGCGGCGTGTGCAACGCCGGCGTCACCGACCAGACCACATAGTAGCCGACGAAGATCGCCAGGATGAAAATGGCGAAGCGGAAGACGAAGGGGTCGATGGCGCCACCGGACAGCGCGTGCGCGGCGTCACCCGCCGCATCGGCACCACCGGGCGCGGTCGCCATATTGTGCACCGCCAGCCGAACGGCGGCGGAGGCCTGGTCGAGCTGGTCGAGGGCTTTTTGCAGGGTCTGGTCCATCACGCGATCCCTTTCGGCTTCGACGAGGGCGACTTGGGCGCGGCCGCCTTCTTGGGCGCGGCCTTCTTTGCAGTGGCGGGTTTGACTGAAGCGTCGGCGACCATGGTCGTGGCCGGGATCGCGGCCGGCTCGACACGCGGCTGCTGATCGGCCTTCACGAAAGCTGGATGAACCACCTTGCCGCCATCGGTAAGCATCGTCGCCTTGACCAGATCGTCGGCGCGATTGATGGCAAGCGTCTTGGTCGTCTTGTCGACCAGCGTTTCGAGGAAGGCAAACAGGTTCCTGGCGTAAAGCAGCGATGCCGATGCCGCGATGCGGCCGGGCACATTGAGATGGCCGACGATTTTTACCCCATTGGCCGTTGTCACCACTTGGCCCGGCACAGCACCCTCGACATTGCCGCCGCGCTCGACCGCCAGGTCGACGAGCACCGAGCCCGGCTTCATCGAGGCGACCATCGCCGCCGACACCAGCTTCGGCGCCGGCCGGCCGGGGATCAGCGCCGTGGTGATGACGATGTCCTGCTTGGCGATATGCTCTGATGTGAGCGCCGCCTGCTTGGCCTGGTATTCCTTAGACATTTCCTTGGCGTAGCCGCCTGCCGTTTCCGCAGCCTTGAATTCCTCGTCCTCGACCGCGAGGAACTTTGCGCCGAGCGAGGCGACCTGTTCCTTGGCTGCGGGGCGAACATCGGTGGCGGTGACGACCGCACCAAGCCGGCGCGCGGTGGCGATCGCCTGCAGGCCGGCGACGCCGACGCCCATGATGAAGACCTTCGCCGCCGGGACCGTGCCAGCCGCCGTCATCATCATCGGCAACGCCCTGTCATATTCCGAGGCGCCGTCGATCACCGCCTGGTAGCCGGCAAGATTGGCCTGCGAGGACAGAACGTCCATCGATTGCGCCCTGGTGATGCGCGGCATGAACTCCATCGAAAAAGCGGTGACGCCGGCCTTGGCAAGTGCCGCGACAGCAGCATCATTGCCGTAGGGATCCATGATGGCAATGACCGCCGTACCGGGCTTGTAGCTCTTCAGCTCGGCATCACCGGGCCGACGCACCTTCAGCACCACATCGGCCTTGGCGACATCGGAAGCCTTGCCGATGGCAGCGCCTGCGCTCGCATAGTCGGCATCGATGATTCGCGAATTCTGACCGGCACCGGCCTCGACAATGACGTCGAAGCCCAGCGCCACCAGCCTTTTCACCGTATCGGGCGAGGCCGCGACGCGCGGCTCGTTGGCATCAAGTTCACGAGGAATGAAAACCATTAAACCCATGGGAGAACCTTTTTGCCCTCACGACAGCTTGCAGGTCTGGCGAAATAAGAGAGGTCACCGACGCGCCATCTATCCGAGACCTGAAATGTTGAGGCTTCTTCATGCTTGTTGATGGCAACGACCAGGTTGGAATTTCTGGATGATGCGCGACCTGCCGGCTGCCATGAGCCGCTTACTCGAATTCCATGATGAGTTCGTCAACGGCGAGGCTGGCGCCAGCTTTCGCCACCACGCGACGAACCGTGGCCCGGCGTTCGGCACGCAGCACATTCTCCATCTTCATCGCCTCGACGGTGGCCAGCGCCTGCCCCGCCTCGACCGTATCCCCCTCCTCCACCGTAAGGGCGGTGATGACGCCGGGCATTGGACAGAGCAGCATCCGTGACGTGTCTGGTGGCACCTTTCGTGGCATCAGCCTGGCGAGTTCGGCGACACGGGGCGTGCGCACACAAGCCACCACATCGATGCCCCGCCAGCGCAGACGAATACCCGCTGCGACAAACGACATCTTTACGCCAATCGTCTCGATGTCGAGTGTGAACCGCGCATGGGAGTGTCCCGGCAACCAATCGCTGGCAACAGCGCACGGGGGACCATCGGCGAAGTGGACCACAATCTTGTCGCGTTCCTGCTTTGTCGTGACAGCGTAGCTTTTGCCGGCGAGCGTCACTTCCCAGTCGCTGCCAACCACCCGACGGTGATTGTCCATCGCCCCGGAAATGAGTACATCGCGCTGTTGTGTCCTTAGATTGATGAAGACGGCAATCGCGGCGAGCTTTAGGGAATCTTGCCGTGGTGGTTCGACGCCCGAAAAACCGTCGGCATACTCTTCGGCGATGAAAGCGGTCGTCAGACGTCCCTCGCGAAAACGCGGATGGTCCATGACTGCTGAGAGGAACGGCAGATTATGGCCGATGCCCTCGACCTCGAAGTCATCGAGCGCATCCCGCATGGCATTGATGGCCGCCAACCGCGCTGGCTTCCCCTCTCCACCGGAGGCCCAGGTGCACAGCTTGGCGATCATCGGATCGTAATACATCGAGATCTCGCCGCCCTCGGATACCCCGGTGTCGTTGCGAACAACAGCGCCGTCTTCGCGCTTGCCCTCGACCGGAGGACGATAGCGGGTCAAGCGTCCGATGGACGGCAGGAAATTGCGGTACGGATCTTCCGCGTAGAGCCGGCTTTCAATGGCCCAGCCGCTCAGCTTGACGTCGTCTTGCGTGATCCGCAGCTTCTCGCCCGCCGCAACGCGGATCATCTCCTCGACCAGGTCGATGCCGGTGATCAGTTCGGTCACCGGATGCTCTACCTGAAGCCGAGTATTCATTTCGAGGAAATAGAATTTCCTGTCGCCATCCACGATGAATTCCACCGTCCCGGCGGAGAAGTAGCCGACGGCTTTGGCCAAGGCCACGGCCTGTTCGCCCATAGCCTTGCGAGTCGCAGCGTCGAGGAACGGTGATGGCGCTTCTTCAATGACCTTCTGATTTCGGCGCTGGATCGAGCATTCGCGCTCGCCGAGATAGATCAAGTTGCCGTGCTGATCCCCGAGCAGTTGGATTTCGATATGGCGCGGCTGGGTGATGAATTTCTCGATGAAGATGCGGTCGTCGCCAAAAGAGGATTTCGCCTCATTCTTCGAAGACTGAAAGCCTTCGCGCGCCTCGGCGTCGTTCCAGGCAATCCTCATGCCCTTGCCGCCGCCGCCAGCTGAGGCTTTGATCATCACGGGATAGCCGATCTCGCCGGCGATCTTCACCGCCTCGTCGGAATCCGCGATGAGGCCCATATGGCCCGGTACGGTCGTGACACCCGCGGTTGCAGCGATCTTCTTCGAGGTAATCTTGTCGCCCATCGCCTCGATGGCGACCGGCGGTGGGCCGATGAAGACGACGCCTGCGGCCTTAAGCGCCTCGGCGAAATTGGAATTTTCTGAAAGGAAGCCGTAACCGGGATGGACTGCATCCGCGCCGGTGGCTTTCGCGGCGTCAACAATTTTGCCTATGGCGATGTAGGACTGGCTGGAGGGTGCCGGGCCCACATGCACAGCCTCGTCGGCCATCTTGACATGCAGCGCCTCACGGTCGGCATCTGAATAGACCGCGACCGTGGCGATGCCGAGTTGCCGCGCCGTCTTGATGACGCGACAGGCGATTTCGCCGCGATTGGCTATAAGGATTTTCTTGAACATGGATTGCCTATCGTTCGACACGGAAAATCATGGGGTCGAGATCACGTCTCCACCTCAACCCGGCGCGGCTCAGGGTTTCGGGAACATCGATCACGCAAAGGCACCAATCCATTTCGCCCTCATGCGCCAGCCAGACCAGCTTCTGCGCTCCCCCGATGAAACTCGCGAGTTGTCGCGGCGTGGCACACGCGATTTCCGCGCAGAACACATGCGTGCACATCATTTCGCCCTACAGCGGCATCGTGTCGTGTTTCTTCCAGCGCGGATCGACGCGTTTGCCGCGCAAGGCAGCAAAGGCGCGGGCAATGCGCCGGCGCGAGGAATGCGGCATGATCACCTCGTCGATGAAGCCGCGCTCGGCCGCGACGAACGGATTGGCGAAACGCTCCTCATAGTCCTTGGTGCGCTGCGCGATCTTGCCCTTGTCACGCAGCTCCGAGCGATAAAGGATTTCGGTCGCACCCCTGGCGCCCATCACGGCGATCTCGGCGGTCGGCCAGGCGTAGTTGACGTCGGCACCGATGTGCTTTGAGGCCATGACGTCATAGGCTCCGCCATAGGCTTTGCGCGTTATCAGCGTCACCATCGGCACGGTTGCCTGGCTGTAGGCAAACAACAGCTTCGCCCCATGCTTAATGACGCCGCCATATTCCTGCGCCGTGCCCGGCAGGAAACCGGGAACGTCGACCAGAGTCAGGATCGGAATCGAGAAAGCATCGCAGAAGCGGACGAAGCGCGCGGCTTTTCGCGAGGAATCGATGTCGAGGCAGCCTGCCAGCACCATCGGCTGGTTGGCGACGACACCAACCGTCTGGCCCTCAATGCGCACGAACCCAGTGACAATGTTTTTTGCAAAAGCCGCCTGGATTTCGAAGAAGCCGCCCTCGTCGGCGATCGCCAAGATAAGTTCCCGCATGTCGTAGGGTTTCGCCGCGCTGTCGGGGATCAGCGTATCGAGCCGCATCTCGAGCCGCGACGGGTCATCGTGGAAGGGACGCGCCGGTGGCTTCTCGCGATTGTTGAGGGGCAGGAAGTCGAACAGGGCCCTGACCTGCTCCAGGGTCTCGACATCATTGTCGTAGGCACCATCCGCAACGGACGATTTCGTCGTGTGCGTGCGTGCGCCACCGAGTTCTTCAGCGGTAACGATCTCGTTGGTGACGGTCTTCACCACATCGGGACCCGTCACAAACATGTAGGAACTGTCGCGCACCATGAAGATAAAATCCGTCATTGCTGGCGAATAGACCGCACCGCCGGCGCACGGCCCCATGATGACAGAAATCTGCGGGATTACGCCCGAGGCATCGACATTGCGCTTGAATACGTCGGCATAGCCGGCAAGCGATGCGACGCCTTCCTGGATGCGTGCACCACCTGAATCGTTCAAGCCGATTACCGGCGCCCCGTTGCGCACCGCCATGTCCATGATCTTGCAGATCTTCTGCGCGTGGGTTTCGGACAGCGAGCCGCCGAGCACCGTGAAATCCTGGCTGAAGACATAGACCAGCCGGCCGTTGATGGTCCCCCAGCCGGTCACAACGCCATCGCCGGCGACCTTCTGTCCAGCCATGCCGAAATCGACCGCACGGTGAGTGACGTACATGTCGTATTCCTCAAACGACCCTTCGTCGAGCAGCACATCTAGGCGCTCGCGAGCCGTCAGCTTGCCCTTAGCGTGGTGAGCGTCGATACGTTTTTGCCCTCCACCGAGACGGGCTTCGGCGCGGCGCGATTCAAGTTGCTCGAGAACAGCGCGCATCAGTGCCCGCTCCCTATGGTGGCAGCGTCGCCGACGAACCTTTTTACCCCGCGTTCTTCGACGACCGCACTCAAGAGTGTCATTGGTTTCTCCTGTTCGGACGCAAGCGCCCGCCGTCAGCGTTTAAGCGAATTGATCGAGCGAGAAAACATTTGAACAGGTAGGTATGCGTAGTATAGAAAGTTGCAAAGTGAAAAATGCGAATTTGCAAATATGGCGACAGGCAAGCTCTTTATCGGCAAAAAAGTCCGTGAATTGCGCGAAGGCAGCAAGCAGACCCAGGCTGCCTTTGCCGAGCGCATTGGTATCTCTGGAAGTTATCTCAACCAGATCGAAAATAATCAGCGGCCAGTATCTGCCGCCGTGCTTTTGACCCTGGCGGAGAATTTCAAGATCGATATTGGATCGATCTCGGGAAGCGACAGCGATCGGCTGCTCTCAGCGCTCAGCGAAGCTCTTGCCGATCCGGTTTTCGACGCCTATTCGCCAAGCCTCCAGGAACTGAAGCTGGTCACCCAGAACGCGCCCGGATTTGCACACGCTTTGATTGCCAGCCACCAAGCTTATCGCCGCAACAGCGAACAACTTGCGAGTTTCGACGACCATATGGTCCGGACCAATGCGTTCAGTGATCCGACGCCTTACGAGGAAGTCCGCGATTTCTTCCATTTCGTAGACAACTACATTCCCGATCTCGATCTGGCGGCTGAGCGGTTGGCAAAGGAGCTGGATATTCCTGACCGCGAAGCCGGCTCTGTCCTGTCAAATCATCTGGAGAATCGGCACGGGATACGCACGATGCGTGCGGAACCCGGCGAGGATATCTTGCGCCGATACGATGGCGCCTCTCGCGCGCTCTTCCTGAATCCTTACTCGGCGGTTTCCACGCGAACCTTCCAGATGGCGTTCCAGATCGCCTCCTTGGAACGGGAAAGCGAGATCGAAGCGATCGTCCGGCAGGCGAACTTTCGGACACAGGAAGCGGGCGATATTTGCAAGATTGGTTTGCGCAATTACTTCGCAGGGGCGCTGATGCTGCCCTACCAAGACTTTCTGGCCGCGGCAAAAGAGCTCCGTCACGATCTCGAACTAATGGCAACGCGGTTTGGAGCGAGCCTCGAGCAGGTCGCGCACCGCCTCTCCACTCTGCAGCGGCCTGGCCTCAAAGGCGTGCCTGTATTTTTTGCCCGCATCGACCGCGCCGGCAACATCACCAAGCGCCACAGCGCGGCCAAGTTGCAGTTCGCGCGTTTCGGAGCAGCTTGCCCGCTGTGGAACGCGCATCAGGCTTTCGAAACACCAGGGCGCATCATCCGCCAACTTGCTGAGACCCCCGATGGCGCGCGCTATTTGAGCGTCGCTACGGAAATTGCAAAGGGCAGCGGCGGATTTAATGCACCGCAACGGTGTTACGCCATAGCCTTGGGTTGCGAACTCGCCTACGCAAAGGACTTCGTCTATGCCGAGGGCCTCGACCTCTTCAATCGCGCCGCATTCGATCCAATTGGTATTTCTTGCCGTATTTGCGAACGTGGAAGCTGTCCGCAGCGGGCAGTCCCCCCGCTGAAAAGCAGGTTGACCATCGACCACCAGCGGCGGGGAGTTCTACCTTATCAAATCTCCTGATTTGACAGGAAGACCGATCGGCGTCGCGACACGCTCGCTTTGGCGGTCCGCCGCAGTGCTCACGGGCAGAGACGCTACCCAATCCAAGTTTCTGTCAGGTGGCGAGGCGCCTCGTGGATTTCAGTCGGCGTTATTAGATCTGATTGAGGCGGTAGGACGCGCTCGTGCGATGCCGACATATTTGAATGTGTTTAGCCAGGACTGTCCGACTTCCCTGTCGTCCAGCCTGCGGGTGTAGTTCGAAATCGGCGACTCCCTACCTCACGTCAATGAAGCGTTCGGCATGGATTTGTGTTGATGCGACATGCAAGGGCTGCAAAAAGATCGAACATGGCCGCAAACGTTCACAGACGCCCAGCATCGGTCACCTCTCGCCCAGTCGGCTTGGTTCGCCCGGGCGGTTGAGATTTGGAGCTCACTGAAGAGATGCAAGACAAGGTGGCATCGACGAAGAGGCTAACCCCAAAAAACGGCCCACGGCATTCCGTTGGTGCGGAGCTGATTGCGGTGCTGGTCGCGGTGGCGGCCAGTCAGCCGCGGGTGCTGACCATCGAGCATGGTCAGTCCTTGCCCTCGGGCCCGTTCGAGCTCGGACATCGTTCGCTACAATCTGGCCTGAGGGACTGGGTTGAACAGCAGACAAGACACCCTTTGGGTTACATCGAGCAGCTCTACACCTTCGCCGATCGCGACCGTCCGGCAAACGGGAGCGCGCAACGTGTGGTTTCGATCAGCTATCTCGCCTTGACCCGGGAGGAGCAGGCGGCACCCGCCGACAAAGCAGCCTGGCGCAACTGGTACGACTATTTCCCCTGGGAAGATCACCGTGCTGGCGTCCCCTCTGCATTGCCTGACGTAATCGTTCCGCGCCTGAAGGCCTGGGCGGATGCCGCCGACGATCGCCCAACGCACAATGACCGCTGGCAGCGAGCGGCGATCGCCTTCGGCCTTGATGGCTATAGCTGGAACGAGGAACTGGTGCTGCAGCGCTACGAACTGCTCTACGAGGCGGCCTTCGTGGAGGAGGCAAACCGTCGCCACGCTCCAGGCACTCCGTTGTCGGTCTTCGGCAGAGCCATGCAGGCCGACCACCGACGCATCCTGGCGACGGGAATAGCTAGGCTTCGAACCAAGATCAAATACCGCCCCGTCGTCTTCGAACTGATGCCGCCGGCATTCACGCTTCTGCAGCTGCAGCGCACCGTTGAAGCTCTCGCCGGAAGGCTCGTGCACAAGCAGAATTTCCGGCGTCTTATCGAACAGCAGGATCTGGTCGAGGAGACCGGCGAGACGGTGTCGGAAACACGAGGCCCTCCGGCCAAGCGCTTTCGTTTTCGGCAGACGGTTCTGGCGGAGCGAACTGTCGCGGGGACGAAATTGCCACTTTCACGCGCTTGACATTTAATATGCTCAAGTTAAGCATATACCTCTATTATACTCAACACGAGCATAATGAGGGTAAGGCATGTTCAACGCCTTCACGCGCACGACCGCGCTCTACGACCGAGTGCGGCGCGTCATCCCGCCCATCGAGTGGCCAGCCTTCGCTGGCGATATCGAGGCCATCCTTGAGAAACTGGCCGGAATCGCCACAATCTCTGCGTAAAAGGTGAAATGTGCCAGAACTGAAGCTCGACGCTATTGACCGGAAAATTCTGCAGATGCTCCAGGCTGACGGAAAAATGAGCGTCGCTGAGTTGGCCGAAAAAGTTGGCTTGACCGCGTCCCCTTGCGCGCGGCGTGTCCGCATCCTTGAGTCTGGGGGTGTGATCAGTGGATATGCCGCGATCGTCAACCAGAAAGGAGTAGGTCTCTCCATCAGCGCTTTCGCTTCAATAAAGCTTGAGCGGCAGCGCGAGGAGGATCTGGATCGTTTCGGTGAAGTGATATCGGCATGGCCGGAAGTCGTCGACTGCTACCTTATGACAGGACAGCGTGACTACCTTTTGAGAATCGTAGCGAAGGATCTCGACTCGTATGAGATTTTTCTCAAGAAAAAGCTGACGCGGCTTGAGAACGTCTCTTCGATCGAGACGAGTTTTGCACTGGGTCAGGTGAAAAGATCGGCAGTCCTTCCAATTCCGGCCAAATGATTGCTGTCCTGCGGTCGGCAAGGAGCTTGGATTGACGGCGAAGGGCAAACCTACGAAATTCGCAGCGGCTGTCTAATAGCATCGAACCTTAGCTTAGTCCCCGATCCAAGCCCTCGATAGCCGAGACATCTCCTTCCATCGCACTCGCGATTTTTTGCGCGGTCACCGGACCAAGTGTAAAGCCTTGATGCCCGTGGCCGAAATTCATCCAAAGACCGCGATGTCTCGGGGCTTCGCGCACAAGCGGCAGCATTCCCGGCAGGCATGGCCTCGTGCCGTCCCACGCGGCGTCCTCCACTGGCCCCTGGAACTTCAGAAGCGACCGTGCAGCAGCCTCCCCCCTTGTCATCTGTCTTGGTGCGGGGGCTGGCGCGGACATTGTCAATTCAGCGGCCGTCGCGATGCGCAGGCCTTTTACCATAGGAGCGAGAACGACGGAGTCATCCGCGAGCAGCATCGAACGACGCAGTCCGTGGTCCCCTTTGAAATGCACATGATAGCCTCGTTTCGGTATCATGGGCACCCGATAGCCGAAGCGGCTCAGAAGCGCTGGCGACCAAGGCCCGAGTGCGACCACCACACGTTCCGCATCCATGCCGGCGCTGCGCCAGCCGGTCTTTGTCTGGACCAACGATGTGGCGTCCCCGACGGTAATGGCTCCGCCCCGCCTTAGAAAGAGCTGCGCGTAAGCCTCGACCAGACCGCCCGGATCGACACACCGCCAAGTGTCGCTCCAATGAATGGCTCCAGCCAAGCCCGGTTTGAGGGCTGGCTCCTCTTCACACAGTTGCGCCGCATCGAGGCAACGGTGGTTTGTTCCATAAACCTCGCTGCGCCTCTGCGCCTGACGGACGGCGGCCGATAGTCGGCGTCCATCCCTATAGGCTTCCCAAAATCCATCCTTCTTCAATAGATGATCTGCCCCTGCTGCCTCCGCCAGAAGCCCATGGCACCGGGTCGCCGCCTTGATCATTGGGCTCCAGATTGCCGCAATCTGAGCGTACCGGGCTGGTCGCGAAGCTGCCCAGTATCTTAGCAGGGGCAAACTGTTTCGCGCGACGAAGCCGCCGTCGAGTCTCACAGCGTTGAACCTGCCAAACGCCATTCCCACCAATTCGAAGACGTTGGTGGGAAGCGCGTATGGCGCTGTCGCCTCACTTTGGATGAGGCCCGCGTTGCCGTAGCTGGTTTCTCGGCCAGGCGATGATCTATCTATGATGATACAATCGTGGCCTCTCTCCTGGATTGCCAGAGCGGTGGTAACGCCAACCATGCCCGCGCCTAGAACAATTGTTTGCGCCATCAAACAGCACCACAAATCGAGGCCCAGCGTTAGCGCTAGACAGCAATACTCTTGTACAAAAGGGGATCGTTACGAACCTCCTCGGCGGTTCCAGCAATCGCAATGCGGCCTCGATCGATGACGAGGACCTGATTTGCGAGGCGGAGCGCCAATTCCAGATGCTGTTCGACGATGATGACGGCCATTTCTTTCGAGAGCACCTCGAGGCGCTCGCCGATCTCCTCGATCACCCCGAACCAGACGCCTTCCGTCGGTTCATCCAGCATCAGGATTTTCGGACGGCCCATGAGGGCACGGCCGATCGCCAGCATTTTCCGCTCACCGCCCGACATCGTGCCGGCAATCTGCTTCAGCCTGCCGCCCAGCTTCGGAAAGAAATCAAGTGCCGCACCGATGTCAGCATGGCCTCGACGGGTCATCGTCCCGAGCAACAGGTTTTCCCGGACAGTCATTCCACTGAAAATCGCGTGCTCCTGAGGAACATAGCCGATACCCAGATCGACCCGCTCGACCGTCTTCTTGCCGCGCAGAGGCAGCCCCGCCAGAAAGATCTCCCCCGAGGTGGCGGGCAATTCGCCAATCAGTGCTTTCAGAAAGGTGGTTTTCCCCGCGCCGTTGCGTCCGAGGATAGCGGTGCCTCCCGTCGGCGCAAACGTCGCAGAAATTCCGAAGAGAACGCGGCTGCTGCCGTACCCGGTCGACAAGTCTTTGATTTCCAGCATGATGCTACGCCCGTGTTGTGTAGACGCGTTTGACGTCCTCGGAAGCGTCCAGACCGGCGATGGAGCCGTTGTAGACGACGCGCCCCTGATCGAGCACGGTGACGAAGTCGCAGATCGTCCGGATGAAGTTGAGGTCGTGCTCGACGATGATCAAGGTGGTTGACGACTTAAACGGTTGCAGGAATTCGCCCGTCGCCCTCCGTTCTTCGACGCTCATGCCGCCGGTCGGCTCGTCCAGCAGAAGGAGCTTCGGCTGCTGGGCCATTGCCATCGCGATCTCAAGCCATTGCTGTTGGCCATGACTCAGGATGCTGGCTCTGTCATTGGCCCGCGATCCCAACCCGAACCGCTCAAGGTCCGCCAGGATGCCAGTGCTCATCGCGCTGGCTGTTGCCGATCGCGCGAGAGCAAAAATCGATTGCTGAGCCTGTTTGGCAAGGAGCAAATTGTCGAACAGCGAGAGTTCAGGAAGCACGGAGGTGATCTGAAACTTCAGGCTCATCCCCATCCGCGCCCGTCGATACGCCGGATGCCGGGTGACATCCTGGCCGTCGAAACTGACGGTGCCGGCGTTGAGAAGATGTGCGCCTGAGATCGCCTTCAGCAGGGTGCTCTTGCCCGAGCCGTTGGGCCCGATCAGACCGTGAAAGGTGCCCCGCTCCACAGACACATTCACGTCCTTCAGCGCACTGAAGACGCCGTAGTTCTTTGTGCCACCCTTAACCTCGAGCAGAGACATTGGCCGCCTCCTCGGAATCACGCTCCTCTGCGTCTGCGGCCTGCGCAGCACTGAAGAACTGGCGGGAGCCGCGATCGCGCTCATTCAAGAGAAGCCCAATGAGCCCCGACGGCCGATAGACAACGATGGTCAGCATCAACATGCCCATGAAGGCGGGCCAGATACCCCGAATGAGTTCGACGTCGGACAGGGCAAAGCCGAGTCCTTCGATCGCAAACACTCCCAGGATCGGACCGATCAGAGTGCCGGGCCCACCGAACAGGGCGTAGAGCGCGGCGTATGTCGATTGCAGGAAACCGATATTGCTCGGTCCGATATAGCTTTCGTGGAACGTAAAGAGCGCGCCGGCGACGCCAGCGATAACGCCCGCGAGGATGAACACGATCGCTTTGAAAACCTGAATTCGATAGCCCAAGAATGCCAACCGCTCCTCGTTCTGGCGAATTCCGCTCAGCACGAGCCCGAATTGCGAACGTACCAGCCAACGACAAAGGGCGTAGGTCGCAATCAGCAGACCCATCGACACGTAGAAAAAGACCGGGCCGGAATACATCTTGTAAGACCCGAACATCAACGGGCTGGAAACGGACAGGCCGTTCGCGGCGCCGATCGCCTGCCAGCCGCCAATAAGGCGCTCCGCGATGTAGGCAAAGCTCAGCGTCCCGAGCGACACGAAAATGATTTCCGCTTTTCTTCGGGTCAGAAGCAGAAACCAAGCGACAAGAGCCGCCACAAAACCGCCGGTGCATGCGCCAATGAGCGCGACCGCGAAAAAGTTGTCGACGCCCCAGTGCAGGTTCGACAGCGCGGCAGCGTACCCGGCCGAACCGAAGAAGAGCGCCTGGCCGAACGCCATGATCCCGGAATAGCCCCAGCACAGGTCGAAGCTGAGCGCCAGAAGGCAAAGGAGAACAAGCTTGGTGACGATCGTTTGCTCATAGCCCCCGACCAACGAGCCGAGCAAAATAAGACCACCAAGAACCGCTCCCTCTACGATCAGGAGTTTGGAAAATCGCGTTCGTTGAACCGCCATCTGCAATCTTTCAAAGTGAGTCCGACCGGATCCGACAGCGGCGGGCCAGGCCCGCCGCCATCGAACGACCGTCAGCTCCGGCATGCGCCGGGCGGCACCATCTCTCGCTTATCGATGATCTTCCATTTCCCACCGGTCATCTGGGCGAAATAGATGTTCAGAGCGACCGCGTGGGTCGCTGCGACAATCTTCGACGGTCCTCCGGGACCCTTGTCCAGCGAGGCGTTCGCGTAAGCTTCTGAAAGCGCTTCGATGGAGAGGTCGCCATTCGTCTTGATGACGGCCTGCTCGAAGAACTTCAGTCCACGCCAGCTGCCGGTCGCGCTGATCCCGGCCGTGAACAGGTACGGGCTGCCCGGGAACATATCGTTATATTCCTTCAGCAACTGCTGCGAGTAAGCGTCATCGACGGTGTGGAAGAAATCGAGTGCGCTGTAAGCGCCTTCGAGGACCTCTGGCGGGACGAAGTTCACAGCGTTCTCGTCCAGATGGATGATCGACTGAGACCCACCGTTCTTCGTAAACCCGGCCTCATAAAGCTGCTTCATGAAGCCCTGCATACCCGGCGGAATCAGCGTATTCAGCAGGTGGTCCGGCTTTTCTTTCATGATCTTCGCGACCGTCGCGGAATAATCCATCTGATCGATCGGATAATATTCCTCGAATACGACCTCGCCGCCGTTCGCTTCGATCAGCTCTCGCGCAATTTTGTTGGTGACCTGGGGCCATTGATAGTTGGCGCCCGTCAGCACGAAGCGCTTGGCGCCCGCCGTCTTGATGAGATACGGGATCATGTGCCCGAGCTGATGGGCGGATGTCGCTCCCGTACAGAAAAGTCCGTCGGTGCAGTCCCCACCCTCGTAGTGCTGGGGATAGACGAACAGCTTCTTCGCGCGCTGGATAACCGGCACCTTCATGGCTTCGCGGGTCGAGGAAAGAGCTCCGCCCATCACCATGTCGACTTTGTGTTTGCTGATCAGCCGCTGCACGTTCGCGACGGCCTTGCCGGGATCGGACACGGTATCCTCAAGATACAACTCGATCGGGCGGCCCAGAATGCCGCCGGCATCGTTGATCTGCTTTGCCGCGAATTGAGCCGACTGCCAATGGGTGTTGCCATAGACCGCCAGGCCGCCGGACATATCGGCGGCGATGCCGACCTTGATGGGACCGGCCGCGCTTGCCCAAGTGGGCTTCAAAACCCAGCCGCCGGCTCCTGCGATCCAGCCAGCCGCCGCAAGTTGTCCGGCGCCTGTCAGGAAGCTGCGTCTTGAAAGTGTGTCACGTGTAGGTTTGTTCATGTCTCGGTTCCCCTTTTAGCTGCGCCTGAAAATGCCCTGTGGGCGCAATTTCACAGTCAGAAGGATAAGGACGTAGAGGACGACCTCCCCTACGATCGGGCTGATAGTGTCGGCCACGCCGAGATACTCGCGCGCCCACTGGACGCCCGGCGTCAGGCCTCCCATGAGGGCACCGCCCAGGATTGGCCCCTCGAACGTACCCACGCCGCCGAGCATCACCGCGAGAAAGGCCTGGACAAGGAACTGAAGGCCGAGATCGGCCGATAGCGAGAACAGCGGCACCATCAATGCGCCCGCAAGACCAGCGAGCCCTGCCCCGATCGCAAACGCCGTCGAATAGAGGCGGTCGGTCGAAAGGCCCGAAGCCCTCGCGAGTGGTGCATTTTCGAGCGACGCGCGGATCTGCAAGCCGAAACGCGTCCCCCTGACCACATAGACGGACGCGATCATGAGGCAGAGCGTCGTCGCGATCACCACGAAACGCCAGATGGAGAAATCCACGCCTCCTATCGCAACCACCCCCGGCAGCGGCGCGGCAATCTCGTAGTACTTGCCGGCAATCGCGAAGCGGACAGCCTCGCGCAGGGTCAGTCCGATCGCGAAGGTGGCCAGCATCGCGGTAATCGGCGTTCGATACAGCCGCCTGACGATCGTCAGCTCGATGATCAAACCGATGGCGGCCACCACAAGCGGCGCCAGGATCATCCCCAACCAGACAGGAACACCGCTCGCCTGGGCGAGAAAGACGATGTAGGCCCCGAGCAGAACGAATTCACCATGGGCCATATTGAAAATGCCCATGAGGCTGGCGATGACGGCGAGGCCGCTCACCACCAGGATCATGATCGACGCGAAAGCCGCGAGATCGAACAGAAATTTTGTAAATTCCATAGCGACTGTCCGGTTCTGCTCCTGGAGTGCCAGGAGCTAGGCGGCGACTTCGACCTTCGTGGTGCGGGAAAGCTCTCGATAGTTGTCGCGGATATACTCCGCTGCCCGCAATGCCAGTGCCGAGACGGTCGGCGTGGGATTTACGACACCGCCGGTGGTGAACGCAGAACCGTCAATGATGAACAGGTTCGGCACGTCCCAGCTCTGATTCCAACGATTGACGACCGAGGTCTCCGGCGACTCGCCCATTCGGCATGTGCCCAGGAGATGCCAAGCCGGCGTCTTGTAGGTGCCTTCTGCATCGCGATAGTCATTGAGCTGTATGTCGTTGGCCATGGCCGCTTCCCCGACATCCCGGAGACGGTCGAGCATGAAGTTCATCATGCGTTTGTCGTTCTCCCCCGGGGCGTAGTGAACGCGCACAGCCGGCAGACCGTCTTCGTCGGTCTCTCTCGGATCGAGCGAAACCCGGTTTGCGGGATCCGGAAGATCGTCGCCGATCGCGAGCAGTGTAATGACGTGGCCGAAGTTTTGCTGGAACCATTGGTGGTGTTGAGCCCCCCATGGACCTGCTTTGCTGCCCAACCAGCCATTGCTGAGTTCCGCCGCCGAAGGGGTGGAAGTCAGGCAATTGAAGTTGAAGCCGTTGACGAAACCGCGCGAAACGTCGGTCTCTGCGAACTCGCGGGAGATGACCGAAACAATGTGCCCCATATGCCCATTGACCGCCTCATCGACGCGGATCTGCGCCGAAACCAGGGTGTGATGCATCAGGTTACGCCCGACCATGTCGGAACTGTTGGCCAAGTTGTCGGAGGCGAGCAGCAGCCGCGGCGTGCCGACGCCATTCGCGCCGAGGACGATGACATTCGCCGTGGTGCGATTTTCCTTGCCGCTGACCCGATCCTTCCAGACAACCGCCGACGCGCGACCATCCTTGCCCTTCTCGATGCGCAGCACACGCGCATTGGTCTGAAGCTGAGCGCCTGCTGCGAGAGCTTTTGGCCAGACCGAGTAGGTGAAGAGAGACATGGACGCGCGGGAGCAGCCCCAGCACAGACCGCAGCTGTTGCATCCCGGTCGCCCGTCATAATCTTCAGAGATGACTCCCGCTTCGGCGGGCCACCAGTGCCAGCCAAGACGGTCGAATGCCTTTGCGAGCGTTTGCGCTGTGTTGGAAAACGGAAGGGGGCGGGTCGGAGGCCGATCACGCTTAGGCATCGCGGCGTCGCCGGCAAGGCCGCTGACCCCGAGTATGCGATCGACTCGTTCATAAAACGGCGCGATTTCCTCGTAGCTGATCGGCCAGTTCGGCTGCAAGCCGTGTTCCGTACCCTTGCGGAAATCCGACGGGCGATAGCGCGGCCAGATCGCTGCGTAGACATTTGTCGATCCCCCTACGCTGTTCCACATCAGCACCTGGCTGGTGTCGGTGTCGACAGGGTAGTCATCGCTGTTGTCGCGAGAATTGATATCGGGGTTCCATGTGGCTTGTCGCTGCCAAGCCCAATCCGCTCGATAGTGCGCCCTGCTCTTGCGATCAATCCAGTTGCCTTGCTCGAGGCAAATGACCCTCAAACCAGCCTGGGCAAGCACCATCGAGGCAAGCGCACCCGACGCACCGGACCCGATGATCAGAACATCGCAGTCTTTTACTTTTTGTTGCGAGCTCATCTATCCAGACCCCATTTTTCAGTCGTGCGAGTCTGCAGATCGAGACCGCTGATATCGATTGGTTTAACGGCTTCTGTCGGGATCCATTGCCCGCGACCATGCCTTGGCGTCTGGCTTGATTCATCGAACGGCGCCAGATCGTAGCCTTCGAGATGAGGCATCAGCCGGTAAGGCGTTCCCTTGCTCTCGATCAGCGAGACTACCACCGGGCTCTCGTAGTAGGCGTAGTTTGCCGAGGAACGTAGCCATAGGAATGCCTTAGGATCGTCGGCTTCGATCCTGGATGCGGATTCGATTTGCTCTTCGCTGGTGCGCGATCGATTGAACTCGTACTTTTCCAGAAGATCTGACAGCGACGCCAGAGCGACATCGCCGCCTGTATCAAGCAGACGCATAAGCATTGCGTGCTGGACGCCGACACTGCTCGCGGCCGGCCATCCGCCCCCGCCGGGGATCAGAACATCCACCAGGAGAGTTAGCGATTTGCCTAACTTCCCGACTTGCGAGGTGATATTTATAGTGTTGGGATGCATGTCACCGTCCAGCCGCCTGATAGTTTGGGAAAGGGATGGAGACTGATCGGACTTCGCTCATCGCTTCGATGGCATGCCGTCCGCCAATTCTTCCGACGCCGCTCTTTGTCCCCGAACTGCCGCCGAAGGACATGTGCGTTTCCCAGCAAACCGTCGATTCGTTGATGTTCACGATGCCCGCCGACAGTTCGGAAGACATGGCGAGCCCACGTTCGATATCGCTGGTGAATATGGCCATCGACAGCCCATACTCAGTATCGTTCGCAACCCGGAGAATCTCGTCGTCGCCGGAAAGGGAGATGATCGGAACCACGGGACCGAATGTTTCTTCTCTGGCGATCCGCATCTGCGGCGTCACTTCGGAGATGACCGTAGGTGCAAAGAAAAGATCGCTTCCAAGTTCCGGCATCGGGCGTCCGCCTGCAAGGCATTTCGCGCCGCTCGCGATCGCGTCCTCAACATGCTCGGCGACCTTGCGGGCGACACTTCGATTGTTCAGCGGCCCCATCGTCACGCCTTGATGAAGGGGATTTCCGACACGGTGACTGGCGGCGATGCTTGCGATTTCACTTGCTAGCGCGTCGGCTATTTGGGCATCGGCAAGCACCCGTCCCGTAGCCGCGCAGATCTGGCCGCAATTGCTGAACGCGCCAAATGCAGCTGCTTCGGCAGCACGGCGTAGGTCTGCGTCGCGGCGTACGATGAAAGGGCCATTCCCGCCCAGTTCGAGCACCATTGGCTTGCCGGCACCACGCTCGGCGATCCGCTTACCCGTTGCTGGAGAGCCAGTGAAGCCGATCGCATTCGTCTTCTCCGATGCAACGATCTCGTCGCCGACAACCGCCCCCTCGCCAAGTACCAGATTGAGTATGCCGGGTGGTATTCCCGCGTCTGCGATGATGCGCATCATTGCGACTGCCACGAGCGAGGTCGTGGGTGCCGGCGCCCATACAATCGTGTTGCCAGTGGCAAGCCCGGGCCCGATATATTCAATCGGGATGTTTACCGGGTAATTCCAAGGTGTAATGACCGCGTATACGCCACGCGGAAACCGCCTCGTTATGACCTGCCGCCCAGGCGTGGCGCCGCCGAGGAATTCGCCAGTCGAATAGCGAACCATTTCTGCCGCCATGTGGAATCCGTGAGCCGCAGTGCCGACTTCCCCCTCTGCTTCGGCAATCGGCTTTCCCTGTTCCATGGAGAGGATGCGTGCCAGCTCACCGGCCCTCGCCTTAATGGCGTCGCCAAGCTTGGCGCACAGATCGGCGCGGTTCCAATTGCTTGTTCGCGCCCACCCGCGCTGTGCCGCCACGGCCGCGTCTACGGCATTGCGTGCGGTTGCCCGAGAGCTTTTTGGCAAGGCAGCCAGAACCTCCAAGGTGGCCGGATTGACCGCATCGAAAGTCTCGGATTCGACGTTCTCCCAGGCACCGTCAATGTAATTGCCGACGGTTTCTACAAGCGCCGGCACATCGGCGGAGCCGCTTCGATTAAGATTGTCCATTGTCCACGTCCCTTCGTTGCGTCATCAGCCGGTATGGCTGTGGAGCGAACGTCACGGCAAAGCTGCCTTCTACTGTTCCCAGGACGGATTGTTGGGAGCACTTCACTCTCCCCTCCGTCTTGATGCCAAGGATGCATTCCATCAAAATAATGTCAACTGCAAATATTTCGTTGGACATGTTATTGATTGAGATCGAGTTATGTCATATTCCACCAATGTGAATGACACGATCACGTTCGTAACGGCGCAGGTTGGTTGCGGCTCCGTAGCGCAGATTGCCGACCTCAATGGCCTCGGCTCGAAAGCACAAAGGGCTATGGCTTTGCACGAGCGTTTTGACACACTCATCACTGGCGGACGGGTCATCGACCCTGAAACTGGAACCGATGCCGTTACGGATCTCGGCATCAGCAATGGCGTGATTGCGAAGATTGGCGCGATTGATGTCAAGGACTGCACGCAGGTCATTGATGCCCGTGGAAAAGTCGTTTGTGCGGGCTTCATCGACCTCCACGCTCATGGACAGAACGTATCGTCGGATTGGATGCAGGTGTTCGACGGCGTCACCACTTCCCTGGAATTGGAGATGGGCGTGCTGCCTGTTGGGGCGTGGTATGACAGGCAGGTCGCGAAGGGTCGCGTGCTGAACTATGGGGCATCTGCAGCGTGGATTTTCGCGCGCAAGAAGGCGATTGCCGACATCACTCCCGATCCCTCACTCCACTCGATTGAAATGATGGGCGTCGGCGCGGGGAATCCTTGCTGGGTAACCGACGTGGCCGGCCCAGAACAGATTTCCGAGATTATGGCCCAGTTGAAGGAAGCTGTCCGCGAAGGGGCGATTGGCATTGGTCTGCCAAATGCTTACGCGGCGGGCGCCGGCGTCATCGAACTGACACAGGTTTGCGAATTGGCTGCGGCCTCCAGTATGCCGACATTCTCTCATGTCCCCTACATGTCGAACGTTGATCCCAACAGTTCGGAAGAATCCTATATCCGGCTCATCGGATATGCAGGGGCCACAGGCGCGCATATGCATGTGTGCCACCTCAATTCGACCTCTCTCCTGGACGTCGAACGGTGCGCTGCGCTCCTCCGCCACGCTCAAGCGATGGGGCTGCCTGTCACTGTCGAAGCATACCCTTATGGGACCGGATCCACGGTCGTCTCGGCGCCGTTTTTCTCAGATCCTGACTTTACGAAACGAACCGGATCGACCTATCGCCAGATCGGACTGATCCAGGAAGCAGAGGTCTTCGAAGACAGGGACGAGCTTCTCGCCGCAAGCTCGTCAAACCCGTCCGCGCTTGTAAAGTGGCATTTTCTCGACACCGAGAACAATGTCGATCATCGCGATCTCCTCGACATCTCCGTTCTTTATCCCGGCGGCAGCATCGCCTCGGATGCAATGCCTTGGGTGCGGCCAGATGGTTCGATCTACACCGGCGAGGAATGGCCCCTCCCCGCAGATCTGTCATCCCATCCGAGATCCTCCGGTACATTCACCAAATTTCTGCGCGAACACGTGGTCGAGAGGCGGACGATTGGGCTGCTTGACGCTATCGCGAAATGCACGATTGCTCCGGCCAGAATTCTGGAAAAATGTTTGCCTGAGATGCGTTATAAGGCAAGGGTCCAGGAGGGATGCGACGCTGATTTACTCGTCTTTGATCCTCAGACTGTCCGAGAGAAGGCGACCTTCTTTGAAATGAACCAACCGTCCGAAGGCATGCAACATGTCCTCATAGCCGGTAAATCTGTGATCACATCCGGTCGCCTCGATACGACCGCGAGACCTGGCCGGCAGCTCCGTGCTTCAATGAGTGCCGATGCTCGGTAAGCGCGCGCAAGTTCCGGTTCTTGTCGTCTCGGGAGCACTCGGCGCGGGCAAGACCACCTTCATAAATGAGATGCTGCAACGTCAGCGCGGTCGCCGGCTTGCAGCAATTGTGAATGATTTCGGCTCCATAAATATCGACGCCGCAATCCTTTCGAAAGCCGGCCAGCCGATCTTCGGCATGGAGAATGGATGCATATGTTGCACCTTGCAAGGCGATTTGATCCGAACGCTTCGCAACATCATCTCTCTGGACTGTCCACCTGAGGGGATCATTATAGAAGCCAGCGGACTTGCTGATCCGCGAGGGATACTGTCAGCTTTGCATGATCCTTTCATCGCAAAGGTAGTGGTCGTTGAGGCGCTTCTGACGGTGGTGGATGCAGGTCACGAACGTTGCTCGGATCCCCTTTGGCAAGCGCAAATTCGTGCTGCGGATTATATCTATATATCAAAGACCTCTGCCTCCGCTGAACTCAACGAGGCAGTCGTGAATGCCGTGCTCGACCTAGGAGACCAACGGGTCTTCTACGAGTCTGATTTGCCAGATCTTTCCAACGGAATGTTCTTCACCGACGTCAATAAACAGGCAAGCCAAGGGAGATTCTTCGCAGATGAATCTCGTGTGCAGGGGAGGATCGTTCCGCTTGAATGGAGGTCGGACATACCGATCTCCCTGCCCCGATTCCAAACCCTCGTCGATGAACTCAGTCCGGTTCTTTTCCGTGCGAAGGGACTTTTGCGCGTTGCGGGACCAACGGAGCGATGCTTGCTCTTTCAGCTGGCAGGCAATCGCGCAGTCCTTTCGCCTCTTGACCACGACATCGAAGGCGCTGCGCTCCTCCTGTTCGGCGAAGCTGGCCGCTTCAACGAGGCCGAAGTTCTACGCAGGCTTGGAGAACTTTCACGCTAGGCGCCTCGCTTGCCAACACCTGCAAATCCACTATCCTCCTGCAGCCAATGCTGGAGCGCAGGTGCTTATGGCTACAATCGGTCTATTGATAGCACAAACTGGCCCACTCGCGGTCTGGACGCCTTCCTGTCTGAACGCAGCTATTTTGGGCGTTGCCGAGGGAAACGCCAACGGCGGACTGTTCGGTCACGAAATCGATATTGTGACCAGAGACGCCAGTTGGGCTCCCGCTGATACGGTCGAAGCTGCTCGGGGAATGGTTGAGGAAGATGAGGCATCGGTTATCGTCGGTCTCATCGGCTCCAACTCTCGCGATGCCGTTTCTGAGGCAATCCAGCAGTCCGCTCCGCTCATATACACTCCCACATACGAGCGAGGTCGTTGCCTGGAAAATACCGTTTCGCTGAGTTCAACCGACGAAAAGCTGGTAGGACCACTCCTTGCCTGGATTGATGGACGGTTTCACGCACGGCGTTTCTATATCATCGGAAGCGATTATCGATGGGCGCGGCAAACAATGCCAATGACTGCCGCAATGATTCAGTCCAGTGGGGGCACGGTAGTCGGCATTCGCGCGCGTCCCATTGATGCAAGCGACGATTGGGACGCGTACGTAATCGAAGAAATCCGTGCTCTCAACCCTGATGTCGTTCTCGTGTTCCTGGTGGGCGATCAAGGCATCCCGTTCTATCGCGCGTTTCACAAGGCAGGACTTGCTGGGAAGATTCCACGGTGTGCGGTTTCAACGGACGAGACAGTGCTAGTCGCTCTAGGTCATGACATGACCGAAGGCATCTTCGCCTGCGCGCACTATTTTGCAACAGCCCGTACTAGCCCAAATATGGCTTTCATGGAAAAATACTGGGAGGCATTCGGCGAATATGCGCCAGTACCGAACGCGTATGGTCAGTCGCTCTACGAGGGCGTGAGCTTCTCAATCGGGTTGATGCAGAGTGCCAAGTCGACCTTTGGACAGGATCTGGTGCACGCGTCATTTGACAATGTCCGCTACCGATCCGCAAGGTACGATACGATGCAAGCAAGCCTGAAAACGCCCCGACCGGTCTATATCGCGGAGGCAAACGGGTTCGCGTTCGATATCGTAGCGAAGTTCTAGACATCTCCAGCGAGAAGGCCCGCCGAAAAAAGCTGTCGTTTGCCTTTATTTCGTCTACGATACTTGCACTCTCCACTATCTACTGCTAGTTCTATAGCGGATTCGTTCGGCTCAAAATGACGTGCGCCTGCGGCGATGTCGGCCCGATTGGCCAATATTTCTATAGGGCGCGGCGGCCACTAGGGCCTAATGACCTCACATGGACTTGGACGGGTATCGTTGCTCCTGTCAACGCGCATCTGGCTAGCGTGCCTACTCCAGCCGCAGCATTTTCATTGGACGGAGAGGAACGCATAAAGTGCCAGAAGAAACCTACAGCGGCAGTCTTGGCTTCATCGTCGCGAGCATCAACAGGAAGTTGGAACGACAACTCGAAGAGCGGTTGCGGCCAGCCAACATCGCGCTCGATCAGGCTCGCGTCCTTCAGGTCCTGCATGAACAGGGCGGAAGGGCCGGGCTGATCATGTCGGAGCTATCGAGGCTTCTAGTCATTGATGCATCGACCTTGACGAAGGTCATTGATCGCATGTGCGCGGAAGGTCACGTATATCGAGCATCCGATCCGCATGATCGACGGCGGGTGCGCATCATATTGTCGACGACTGGGAAAGTTCTGCTGAAGAAGATCCGTCCTGTGATGTCGAAGCAGGAGTCCGAATTTCGCGATGCGCTCAAAGCAGTGATGGACGAAGAAAGCGCAGACGCTTTAACCGCCGTACTGGGTCGCTTGGACAACAGCATCGAAGCTCGAAACTAAGTCACTTTGTGGCTGCCCAGGTTGGGATCGTAGTCGAGCTCGGCGTCTGGGGACGTTGCCGGCAAGCCCAGTCGGTCCATTGATTGTTGACGCCGTTGTCGTATTCGCCCCGGCTCCTTCCGAACGAAGCGTCTACTAGCAAGGACTCCACCTTCCGGCGGTCCAGACAATGTTTATCCGCACAAGAATAGTTGAGGCTCTAATCGCCGCTGGGTGACAGTTCAGTGGCGGTCACCGTTCGAGCGGCCATCGAAAGCTCGGCTATGTGAACTCATCAACCACCTTCCATTATTTTACCGGCAATATGCCGCGGGCGTTAGGCGTTCTAGCCTTACAACAGAACCAATTTTGGAGTTGGTCTCTTCGAGACAATCTCTCTTGCTTGCTCCCAGCGTTCTATAATGAGTTTCAAACATACGAGACCGCCCCGACGGAAAGCACGGCGTTGGCGCTATTGGTGTTTCCGGCAAGAGGGTGCCCTGCTGGGCGGGTGAAGCGACGGGCGCTGGCGCGGAGCCTTTGGCATCGCGCAGCGCGAGCGACCGTCGCGGATTGAAGGTGGTGGCGAACTCGGCCGGTGTCTGCCAGGCGAGTTGGGAGTGCGGCCGCGCAGTGTTGTAGTCGGCGCGCCACAGGGCGATGGCTACGCGCGCCTGAGCCAGCGAGGTGAACAGCGTCTCGTTGAGCAGTTCATCGCGTAGTCGGCCGTTGAAGCTCTCGATGAAGCCATTCTACATCGGCTTGCCGGGCGCAATGTAATGCCATTCGACGCGGTTCTGATCCGCCCAGGAGAGGATGGCGTTCGAGGTGAACTCGCTGCCATTGTCGCTGACGATCATCCTGGCCGGCCGCATTCGGTAATGAGCCGGTCCAATTCGCGGGCAACCCGTATGCCCGAGAGAGACGTATCAACGATGAGTGCCAGGCATTCTCTCGTGCAGTCGTCAACGACGGCCAGGATGCGGAAGCGGCGCCCGTCGGTGAACTGGTCCGATACGAAGTCGAGCGACCAGCGCTCGTCGGGCCTCAGCGGCACCAGCATCGGCGCCCCTGGTCCCGATCGCCCGCTTGCGGCCGCCACGGCGGCGAACGGCGAGCTTCTCCTCCCGATAGAGCCGGAACAGCTTCTTGTGGTTCACGATCAGGCCCTCCCGCCTCAGCATCACGAGAAGACGCCGGTAGCCGAACCGGCGACGATCCTGCGCGATCGCCTTCATCCGCTCGCGAACCTCGCGGTCGTCCGGCCTGCTGGTCTCGTAGCGAACCGTCATGCGGCAACTGCCGATGGCTTTACACACCCTCCGTTCGCCATCCCGAAGCCTTCCTTCAGGCGAGCGACAGCTTTCCGCTTGGCCGCGGGCGTCACCATTTCTTTCCCACAAGATCCTTCAACGCGGCATTGTCGAGCATGGCGTCGGCCAGAAGCCGCTTGAGCCGCGTGTTCTCGTCCTCCAGCGCCTTCAGTCGCGTGCCTCGGAGATCCATCCGGCCGAAGCGGGCCTTCCAGTTGTAAATCGAGGCGTCGCTGACCCCGTGCTTGCGGCACAGATCGGCAACCGATACCCCGGCCTCATGTTCCTTCAAAATTCCGATGATCTGCTCTTCAGAGAAGCGGCTACGTTTCATGTCCTGGTCCTCTCTATGGGCCAGAACGAACTTCAAACCGGCTTAGATCAGAGGGGCAAGGTCAGCGCTACGCTGGCGACGCTGGAGCATTGTCGACACGAGGAACACCAGGTGGAGGCGAGATCTCTCTGTGAGTTGCAACCTTTCGCCTAAACAAGGAAGATTCGATCGGCGAGGCATTTTCGTCAACGAGATGGCAAGCGCTCAGATTTCGCTTATCTCGCCGGTAGAGCATAGGGTCTACCGTGGCACAGCGATCAAATGCGAACGGGCAGCGGGTCCGGAAGCTACAACCGGGAGGAATGTCGATTGGATCCGGTGGTTCCCCATAAAGCAAGTACTCAGATGTTTCATAGCGGCGCTCCTCAATCACGGGAGCGGCACTCAGCAGCGCCCGAGTGTAGGGGTGTCCAGAATCGAAAAATAACGTCTCGTTGTCCGCCAACTCCACAACGCGGCCGAGATACATAACTGCAACCCGTGTGCAGACCCGTCGTACCATGGCCAGATCATGCGATATGTAGATATAGGACATCCCATGCTTCGCCTGTAACGCCTCGAACAGATCCAACAGCTTCCCCTGCTCAATCTGATCGAGCGCTGACAATGTCTCGTCCAAGATCATCAGTTCAGGTTCGAGAACCAGCGCGCGCGCAATGTTGACCCTCTGCCGCTGGCCGGCGCTTAGCCCGATGGGCAGATTTTCAAAGACGGACGCCGGCAGTCCAACTTCCGCAATCGCTTCGCGGGCTCGCGTGTCGATCTGCTTGTACGTTAAGCCGCCATGTATTTTCAGCGGCTCCATTACGGTTCGACCCACCGGAAAATGAGCCGGTATCGCGTTGTATGGATCTTGAAGGAGGAGTTGGAAACCGCGACGAAGCTTAAGAAGCTCTGCCGACGACATATGCGCAATATCCTGCCCTTTGAACATGATCTGTCCCGAATTGGGAGATTCCAAACGGCTGAGAAGTCGCGACAAGGTTGACTTGCCGCATCCAGATTCACCGACGATCCCGAAATTCTCGCCCCTGGACACAGAGAATGAAACATCGCGTACCGCATGCACCAATTTGTGCTGAAACAAAGCGTTGCGATTCTTCACGGCATACGCTTTGGAAATGTCGCGAACGTCCAAGACGATGTCCTGCTCTCCAGAGAACGTCTTTGGCGTGACCGATTCCGCAGTCCATATGCGCGGGACTTTTTCAATGAGCCGTCTGGTGTAATCGGCCTGCGGCGACGCGATCAGCGTTTTCATCTTGCTGTTTTCTACCACCTTTCCTGCAGCGAGAACGAGGACGTCATCGGCTATGTCCTGCACTACACCAAGGGATGACGAGACGAACAAAATAGCCGTATTAAAGTCCTTCTGAAGGTCTTTGAGAATCCTCAATATTTGAGCGCTTACTGTTACATCCAATGGCTGGGTGATATTGTCCGCCACAAGAAACGCTGGGTTCGAGACAAGCGCATCGACGATCAAGACCCGCTGCATCATGCCGCCACTAAACTGGAATGGAAAATCGTTGAACCTCTGGCGCGACGATGGCATGCGCACGGCATCGAGAAGCCTGACGACTCGTTCCTGGGCATCACTTTTCGAAATGCCGGGCATGACCGAGTGAAGCTTTTCGACGATCTGCGCCCCAATCGAAACTGTCGGATCGAGTGCAGTCCCTGGGTTGGCTCCGACATAACCGATTTCGCGGCCGCGGATTTTCTGCATCTCCTTTGCAGGCAGCTTCAGGATATCGCGCTTTTGGAAGAATACGCTGCCACGCCTGATCTCCAGCGGACTGCTGATCCAGTTGACAACTGCACGAGACAACACCGTCTTCCCCGAGCCGCTCTCTCCAATGATGCCCAGCACCTGCCTCTCATTGAGATCAAACGATACGGCAGAGACGATCGTGCGCGGGTCGCGGCGCCCGGCAAGATCGACTGTCAGGTCGCGAACTGACAAGACGCATTCGGACATCAATCAATACCCCTGATGACTTTATTGCGGGCGCGTTCGAGGGCGCTGCCCATGAGGTTGATACTCGCCAGAGTTACGGCCAAGATCAGCCCTGGTACTACGGTGATCCACCACGCGTTGATGAGGTATTGAGTGCCTGCGGCTATGATGTTGCCGAACGTCGGGGTCGGTGGCTGAATCCCGATGCCGATGAACCCGAAGATCGCCTCAAAGATCATCATACGCGCGACGTCAAGGACGGCGACGAATGCGATGGTAGGAAGGATATTGGGAGCAATGTAGCGAAGCATAATACGAAGACTCGAAGCACCTATAATCTGCGCTCCGCGGACATATTCCTTCTGTCGTTCAGCCAGGACGACGCTGCGTGTGACGCGAGCGTAGGCGGGCCAGCCGGCGAGAATAAGAACGGAGATCACCAGGATCTCATTTGGGCGGGTGACCCCGAGTATTGCAATCGCCAGAATAACCACCGGAATAGACATCTGCACGTCGGTTAACCGCATGAGCACAAGGTCGACCCACTTCCCATAATAGCCGGCTATCATCCCAATTGCCGATCCAAGGGAGAACATCCCTATAACGCTCAACACACCGATCATAAGTGCATTGCGGAGACCGACCATTGAGCGCATGAACAGGTCACGGCCAAGTTGGTCGGTTCCAGCGATGTGCATGAGCTGCGACCCTTCCATCGGGAAAGGCGGCAGGAACTTGGCGCGCACGTTCATCGCCGTTGGCGAAATATGGATTAAATAAGGCCCGGTAATTGAAAGCAGAATCAGAAGACTTGCTACAAGAAGCCCGAGCTTGAAGTCGAAGGACTGCCAAGCAAGACGAAATATCCGACCGCCAAGCGTCTCTCCGCGCGGAGTGCCGGGCGTGCTCGAAATGGCAACATCAGCCATCAGTACTGCAACCTTCTGTCTATGTTAGTAGCCGTAAAATCGACCAGCATGTTCACTGCGACCAGAGCGGCACCGGAGAGGATCGCGACGGCCTGAATGATGGGAAAGTCCCGCTGGAAAACTGCGTTGATGGTCAGCAAACCGAGACCGGGATAGCTGAAGATGAACTCGACCACAAACAGCCCGCCGAGCAGCATGCCAACAACTTGGACGCCAAAGAGATTCAACAATGGGATCGCCGCATTTCTGAGCACATGCTTGACAATGATCGTCCTTCGGCTCAGCCCGCGAACCGTCCCGAAATCCACGTAATTCTCATGCAGCCCACTCGCTACGGAAACCGAAATTGAACGAATGAGCACAGGTGCCAGTTCGAAAGCGATGACCATCGCAGGCAAGATCGCATAGGACGCGCCTCGATAACCAATCGCCGGCAGCCACCCGGTTTTCGCCGAAAAAATCAGGATGAAAACAATGCCCAGCCAGATATTGGGCAATGAAACCAGGATCGACGAGAGATAAACTGCGGCCCGGTCCGGCCAGCGCCCCGAATTCAATCCAGCGAAGAGGCCGACAGGAACCGAGATCACAAGCGCGAATGCAATCCCCAATGCCCCCAGCAAGAGGCTGTAGGGGAGCGCATTCAAGATGAGACCAATGACCGGCGCGCGGTTTTCGGCATCATGGGTTCCCTCCCCACGAGAGCCACCAGTGCTTCCGCCTTGCACGCCGCGGATGAACGAGTGGCCAAAATCGCCGGAAGCGAGTTGTCGAATATACCGAATAAATTGAACTGGAATGGGGTCTTTCAACCCCAGTTCACGAGCGGTCTCTTCGATAACCGACGGAGACGTCATCGGGCCGAGCATCATGCGCACCGGGTCGCCGGGAACGACTCTCAAAAGCGTAAACACAAGAAATGCCACGAGAAGAACGATGATCATTCCTTGCGCGGTGCGTCTTGAAAAGAAGTCAAGTGCGAAAATCATATGCCGGATCCCTGCAGGAAGACCGGCGGCACTTGGTGCCGCCGGATTGGAAATCGATCAGGCCATTGTTGCCTTGGAAAGATCGATCGGGCCATTCGGCGCGAAAACGACGCCGTCGAGAGACTTCGACATTGCATGAAAGTATACAGCCGTGAACAGCGAGAAACTGGGCAGCTTGCGCGCAATCGTCGGAAGAGTCTCTTCTGCAAGGACCTTCTTACGCTCTTCCGGGCTCGCGGCATTTCGTTCCCTATCGAGCGCAGCATCGATATCCGCATCGACAAAACCGGTGAACAGGGCACTCTTCGATGACCAATTCGGGAAAAGAACCAGATCCGGTTCAGGCGAGCCTGTCATCCACCCCACGTCAACCAGATGACCGGCACCCTGGCCGTCCGCTTTGCGATAAACCTGCTCTTCCCATGCAGCTGGTTCCAGCACAGTCAGTTTCACTGGAAACCCCTGCTCCTGAAGCATGGCGGTGATCAATTCGCCGTACTCACGTGTCTTCGGATAGAAGCCGATCGATGTGATGTACTCAAGTTCAGGCAGTCCCGCTCCCTTTGGAAAACCGGCTTCTGCTAGCAGGGCTTGAGATTTTTCCGGATCATAGGTCGGATAATCGGGAATATCAGCATAGCCAAACTTCAACGGCGAGATGTAGCTGCTTGAGGCTTGACCAGCGACGCCGACGACTTCCAAGATCTGTGCGCGGTCGATGGCGGTGACAGGCGGCTTGCCTGATCCGGATGTCATCAAAAGGCGGCTTGTTGCAGCGGAAATGGAGGTATTTATTCTCAAGCGAGAGGGAGCTGTCGACCTTTAAATCGGCGTTAGCCTGAAGACTCGTGAACTGCTCAGGTTCCAGGCGCTCAATTATCTGGTACTCGCCGTTAAGAAGACCGAGAACGCGAGTGTTCGCACTTGGCACATAGGTGTAGACCACTTCGTCGATCTGCGGCCTACCATCATAATAGTCCACGTTGGCCTTTAGTGTCGTCTTGTCACCCTCGGTCGACGAAAAAGCGAATGGCCCCGTACCATTCGGCCTCCCCTGAAGCACAGATGGGGTTGCGATGTCCTTTGCCGACATAATCGGGAGAAAACTGACGATATAATAGAAGGCAGCGGCCGGATAGCCGTATTTCTCGGTACTTATGCGCACCGTAAGCTTGTCGACGACGGTTATGTCTGCTTTGCCTGGATACAAGGAGGCGGACGGCCTCTTGGCATCCGATGCGTAGTCAAACGTCGCCTTTACATCTTCGGCGCCAAACTCCTTGCCATCATGGAACTTGACACCATCACGAAGCTTGAACTCGATCGTATGCCTGTCGACTAGGGTCCAACTCGTCGCCAGATCCGGAAGCAGCTCATCCGGCTTCTCGCGCTTCATGGGAGCCTTTGTCAGGTGATTAAAGATGAAATGCTCAGCATTCCATTGTCCGACCGTCGTATGCGACGTGGTGTCCCAGTTTCCTGTAATCGACCCAGCAGAGGCGACCGTAACCCGTTTTACGCCTTGCGCGGTTGCGATCCCACCAAGAGAAAGTACTGCACCACTGGACAGTGTGGCGCCAGTTAGAGCGAGTCCGCCCAGAAAAGTCCGTCTAGTTGTCTTCATTGTGTTCCCCTTTGCTAATTAGAGCTTATTGCTCGTTGTTGATTTCTATGCCGTCCGCCGGTTACACCCTCAGCTGTCGTTTCTCGTTCGTTTACAATGAGTGACGCCGCCTTCTCGCCGAACATGACTGTCGGGGCATTGGTTTTGCTGCAGGTGACACAGGCACGATCGATGCGTTGGCGACTCGAAGTCGCACTCCGACGGCCCGCGCCTCGGAGCAGCACCCGAACGACTCGCGCGCCTGTGACGATCTTCAGGTTTGGTCTATTCCAAGTTTGTCGAAGGTACGCACGAGTCGAGCTCTTGCGTCTGCCGAAATCAATGGTTCCTGGATTGGGCCCGACGCCCTCATGTGTCGCGCCGTTGATATCAGGATTGAAAGGTATACCGACTTCTTGGGCAGCTCGGATAAAGACATCGCGCAGATCATGCGGCCGAGCTAAATTTGAGACCCTAAATGGGCCACGATCACCATGAAATTCCCTGGCACCGAACGGGTTGGGCTCCATCTTTTTGAAAAAGGAGGGAGCGTCTTCGTAGCTCCATTCGCCAGTGCTACCGAGCATGTGAGCCCAGGTATCGAAGCCCCCACGTAGGCCCATCTCGTAACGTGGGTTTGCGATCGCCTTGACCTTACCCCAGGGAATGCAGATCACAGGCGAGTTGTCACGCGGTCCGGCTTCCAATAAGAGCACCCGATTGCGTTCATCCTCTGAAAGCCGACTGGCAATCATTGATCCCGCCGATCCGCTACCAATGCAGTCCCATTGCACGGCGAACTCCTTTGCATCAACGCTATGCAACTTAGATGGGCCTGACGTTGACCTTGCGATCCATTTTGTTGTCTGGTCGGTCGAATTTCGCCGACCAAGTAGCTTGCGGTGGGGGGAAGTTCACTGGTTCAATAGGCGGGCCTGGGTGAATTCACGGAGACCGTCGATGCCGAACTCGGTGCCGATCCCAGACTCCTTGCAAGGACTCATCGGGTAGTCCGAATTGAGTTCGAGATGTTTGTTGATCCAGACGGTGCCGGCATTTAATCTGCGCGCGACCCGTTGCGCACGAATGAGGTCGGTCGACCACACGGAGGCGCTGAGACCATATCTTGTATCGTTGGCGCGGTGGACGACTTCGTCCTCGTCGTAGAACGACAGGACTGGCAGAATCGGGCCGAATTGCTCCTCCACCACGAGCGGGCTATCGTCATCCAGGTCGACGACAATCGTGGGTTGGATGAAGTAGCCCTTTCCGTCTACTACCCCTCCCCCGGCAAGGATGCGTCCGCCTTTTCTGGCGTGATCGAGCAGCGCACGGAGCTTATCAAACTGCATGTCGTTCTGGATCGGACCTATCGTCACGCCCTGTTCAAGACCGTCGCCTACGATTGCAGCGTCCGCCAGTTCGGACAGTTTCCGGCAGACTCTTTCGTAGATTGGCTTGGCGACATACACGCGCTTGACGGCAGTACAGACCTGACCGCAATTGAGAAAAGCCTTTGAGAAGATGGCGGAAGCAACGGCTTCCGGATCGACATCATCGAAGACGAGAGCTGGATCATTGCCCCCCAATTCCAGGGTCAGCCGTTTCAACGATGGTGCGGCCGACTTCATCACTGCCTTACCGCTGCCCGTCGAGCCAGTGAAGGATATCTTGGCAACCCCCGGGTGCCTTACCAAACGAGGACCGAATTTTCCATCGTCGGCCAATGTTTGAAGCAAGCCGGCAGGGACAACATCCTTTACCAGTTCACCAAAACGCAATGTCGTAAGCGGCGTAGTTGGTGCCGGCTTGATGATGATGGCATTGCCTGTAAGGAGCGCAGGAGCAATCTTCATCACTGCGGTAAAAAGCGGAAAATTCCAGGGAATAATGCCGGCTACGACACCAAGGGGGACAAAGAACTGCTCGACATGCGCTTGACCGGAGCCATTGAAAATGTTCGGGACCAGTTCCTTCTTGGAATACTCGTCCAGCAGCGAGGCGCTCCAATCGACCTCGTCACGCGCTTCATGCGCCGGCTTGCCCTGTTCGAGTGTGAGAAGCCTCGAAAGCTCATCTGCGTTGGCGCGAATGATATCGGCTAGAGCAAGCAGCAAGCCGCTTCGCACAGTCAATTGCTCGCCACGCCATTGTTCGAAGGCGCGAGCCGCAGATCGGACCGCTCTGTTGAGCGTTTTTGCGGGCGGGATTATCACTTCGCCAGCTGAGGCTTCTGTCGCCGGATTTATGATCGCGTTTGAAATGCCCTCGCGGACAAGTACACCGTCGACAAGCGAGCAATAGGTCATGACAAAAGCCTCATTCCGATAGCGATGGCGCATGATCGGATAGGCTTACCGGCGCGACGATGACCGTCGGATCGAGCTTTTTGACAAGGCGATCTTTAGTCGGTCCAAGAACGCAGCGCTCGATCTAATACTGCTTGAAGCTCTTGGGAACGACACCGAATTTTCGCGTAAAGGCACGCGTGAATGAAGACACCTCCGAGTAGCCGACTGCGAAGGCAACCTCATTGACTGAAAGCCCCCCACTGCGAAGCAAATCGTTGGCTCTCTGAAGTCGCCATCCACGCCAGTAGGCTTCGACGGAAGTGCCATAAATCGCGCGAAAACCGAGTACTAGCTTGGTGCGGTTGATGCCAACGCGCTTGGCAAGCTCGGCGAGCGACTCCATTTGATCTAACCTGCTGGTCAGCATGGCCGCCACGTCGGCCATCTTGGCGGTATCTCGTTCCGAAAGCCTCATTGTCGGCTCGCCATCGCGATGGCACTGATCAACCGCAGCCAGATAGATAGTCGCGAGCAATTCCAGATATTTTGATAGGATAAAGGCGCGCCGCACCCCGCCGGTGTGCTGGCATGACAGGACGTCGTTGACCGCCAGATGCATACGAGGGCTTAAAGGGATAGCCAGGTGGTTCGCAACGTCTCGCTTCTCCGACGCGAGCCAGGACAATTGGTCGGGGATCCGAGACGCTGAAGTCTCTAGTAGCCTCAAAAGGGCGCTTGGCCTGAGCCAAAGACACGCCACACGCCAACTGTCATTGCCTTTCCACGTACGTTCGATCTCTGTATCCGCAGGGTAGCGCGTGACCATACACACACGGCTTGGCTGGCCAACCGTGCCGTAGTCTGAAATCTCTTCTTGCCCACCATCACCAAGACGCAGGCAAAAATGCAACCAGTCATGATCGCCGATCGTCTGTCGATGATGCCCCAATCTCGGAGTTGGAGTTGGAGCACCTGCGCCCGTCAGGGCAAACGCATCTGGTGCGAATTGGATGAGATCCTGAATGAACGGACCGCCGTCCACTTTCGTTTTTACGAACAATCCACGCTCATCGTCATAGTAGCGGCCAACCGGTTCGGGCTCCGCGCCGTAAAGCGATTCCGCCACCCGCCGATCGAACAAGCTTTCGTAATCAAAGGTATGCATCGTTTGTTCCGCCTCAGCAGTGCGGGTAAGAGCGACGTCTTGGTCTCCTGCACACACCATGACCACTGACCATGACCGACGGAAGTGACGATCCGCAATCGACAAACTTTCCACTAAACCGGAAATTGGTCAAGTGTCAGTGGAATCAGCTCGGTCCACCGATCGCCAGAAATTCGAGCAACGGAACAAAAATTCCAAACGCTCGGTCAGCTTAATAGTCACATCGCGGATGTAACTGTCGATCCGATACGTCTTAGTCGGAAGGAGGCTAGTTTGTCGTTTGGTCAGTTCAAGCCGAGAGAAATGCTGCCTTCGGACGAACAGGCGATTGCATGGCGACACCATCTGCACCGATATCCGGAGCTCGCCTACGGCGAGCATCAAACAAGTGATTTCGTGGCCTCGTTGCTTACCTCGTTCGGGCTTAACGTTCACAGGGGACTTGCAGGAACCGGTCTCGTAGCTACGCTGTCGCGAGGGACGAGCACGAAGTCGATTGGCATTCGTGCCGATATGGACGCGCTGCCAATCCTTGAGAAGACCGGGGCCCCCTACACGTCAACCGTCCCCGGAATAATGCATGCCTGCGGGCATGATGGGCATATGGCTGTCCTGCTTGGCGCTGCGCGCGCCTGCACTCAATTGACCGACTTGGACGGCACCGTCCATTTCATCTTCCAGCCCGCCGAAGAGAACGAAGGGGGCGGAAAGCGCATGGTAAACGAGGGAGTATTCAACCTTTTTCCCTGTGACGAGATCTACGCACTCCATAACTGGCCATCGAGCCCAGCGGGTACATATTTTGTGCGGCCAGGAATCATGATGGCAGCCTTTGCGGTTTTCGAGATTGAGATCACGGGCAGAGGTTGCCACGGCGCTTCGCCGCATCAGGGCGACGATGTTTTGCTAGCCGCGAGTCACATTCACACTGCCATCCAAGCGATCGTCAGCCGCTCAGTGCCGGCGAGCAGAGCGAGTGTGATCTCGGTCACCCAGATCCATGGAGGCACTACATGGAACACATTGCCGGACATGTGCACTTTACGCGGTACCACGCGCTGGCTGGACGACAAAACAGGGGACCTGATTGAGAGCAGGCTCAACGATATCGCGCAAGCAATCGCGGCGTCATTAGGCTGCATGGCAGTCGTCCGATACGATCGGCGTATCCCTGCAACTGTCAATGACGCTACTGCCGCTGAATTTGTTATCAGTGCCGCAGGTCTCGTAATGCCTAACCTGACCATCCAGGAAGAGGAACCCAGCATGGTAGCAGAAGACTTCGCGTTCATGTTGAATGTTATACCGGGAGCTTATCTCTTTCTCGGCTCAGGAAAGGGTCCCGACGATCCCGGCCTTCATTCGCCAAATTTCGATTTCAACGATGAGGTCATCCCTGCTGGCATCGACCTTTGGACGTCACTCGTCCATGAACGCCTGCGCAGTCAGGCCGACTGATTTCATCGCGTTCGCGCTACGATCGTTGCGCCCCGTCTTGCATCCGATGGTGCCGACTGCTCGGGCCACATCGTAGCTGCTGCCTCAGACATCAGACGTCCAATCAAGAACGATCTTACCGGAGTTGCCGGACTGCATGGCCTGGAAGCCGGCCCTGTACTCGCTTACTGGCAAACGGTGGGTAATGACCTTGCGTACATCCAAGCCACTCTGGAGCATTGCCAACATCTTGTGCCAAGTCTCGAACATCTCACGGCCATAGATGCCCTTCACGGTCAGCATTTTGAAGACGACCTTGGTCCAGTCGACGGGAGTCGGCCGTGCCGGAATGCCAAGCATTGCGATCTTGCCGCCCATTACAAGGTGATCAACCATCTGATCGAAAGCCGCCGGCGCGCCGCTCATTTCAAGCCCTACATCAAAGCCTTCCTTCATGCCCAACCCCGCCTTGACCGAGCCCAAATCTTCCTTCGACACGTCGACAGGCACAACATCTGCAACCTCGGCCGCAAGCGCAAGGCGGATGGGATTGATGTCGGTGATTACCACGTGTCTTGCGCCAACGTGGCGGGCTACCGCCGCACTCATGATCCCGATTGGGCCTGCTCCGGTGATAAGTACATCCTCGCCTACTAGGTCGAAAGAGAGTGCCGTGTGTACTGCATTTCCGAGTGGATCGAGGATGGCGCCTATTTCATCATCGATAGTATCCGGTAGCGGCACGACGTTGAAGGCCGGCAGCCTCAGATACTCGGCAAACGCTCCGGGAATGTTGACGCCTATCCCTTTGGTTTCCGGATCAAGATGGAAGCGACCGCCCCGGGCGGCACGGCTGTTCATTCCGATGACGTGGCCTTCGCCAGAAACACGCTGACCGATCCTGAGATTGAGAACGTTCGACCCTGTCTCGACAATCTCTCCGGCATATTCATGCCCGACCACCATTGGCACCGGAACCGTCCGACGCGCCCATTCGTCCCAAGCGTAGATATGGATATCGGTGCCGCAGATACCCGTCTTTTTGACCTTGATTAGAACGTCGTCTGGCCCTATTGGCGGCACCGGCTGTTCGTCGAGCCAGAGTCCCGGTTCGGCCACTGCCTTTATGATCGCTCGCATCAAAAAACCCCTTTCCATCAAATTATTCCAACCGCCTTGCCCGCATCCTTGAAGGCATCGATAGCGACATCGACATCCTTCTCGCTGAGTGCCGCGGACATCTGTGTTCTGATCCGGGCTTTTCCTTTGGGGACGACAGGATAGAAAAACCCTGCGACAAAGACGCCACGCTCATCCAATGCCGCGGCCATCTTCTGGGCTAACGGCGCCTCGTGAACCATGACTGGGATGATGGGCGTTTCCCCGGGCAGAAGATCAAAGCCGGCAGCGGCGAGCCTAGAGCGGAACCGGACGGCATGATCTGCAAGGATCTTACGCCGACCGTTTGCCTCTCTTGCGATCTCAATCGCCTTCATCGATCCTGCCGCGATTGCCGGAGCGAGACTATTCGAGAAAAGATAGGGTCGTGCTCGCTGGCGCAGCAGATCGATGATCGGCTGCGCGGCAGCGACAAACCCTCCCATCGCGCCTCCCAGGCTCTTGCCCAACGTTCCGGTCACGATGTCAACCCGCTGTCCGACGCCGGTTAGTGCCGGCGTTCCGCGACCTTCGTCGCCGAGATGTCCGGTCGCATGACAATCGTCAACCATCACGAGCGCGCCATACCGCTCGGCTAAGTCGCAGATTGCTGTGAGGTTCGCGATATGACCGTCCATCGAGAACACGCCGTCGGTCACGATCAGCTTGAAACGGGCGCCTTCGGATTCAGCTTGTTTGAGCCGATCCTCTAACTCATTCATGTCGCCGTTTTCAAAACGATAGCGCTTCGCCTTGCTGAGGCGCACGCCATCGATGATCGACGCATGATTGAGAGAATCTGAGAGGATGGCATCGTCTGAATCGAAAAGCGGCTCGAATACGCCACCATTGGCGTCGAAACAGGCAGCAAGCAGAATTGCGTCGTCCTTGCCAAGATAGTTGGCGATCGCCAGTTCCAATTCTCGATGCAAAGTCTGCGTGCCGCAGATAAAGCGCACAGACGCCATGCCAAATCCGAACTCGTCGAGCGCTGTCCTCGCAGCCGCCAAAATTTTCGGATGGTTTGCCAACCCGAGATAGTTGTTGGCGCAAAGATTGATGACTTGGCGGGTTCCCTCGGCTGATACGACATTGATCCGGCCGTCCTGTGACCCCGAGATCTGCCGTTCACGCTTATAGAGCCCGCTGGTTTCAATCCCTGCCAGATCCGCAGTCAAATGATCGAGAAAGTTTGTAGCCACGATACGATCTCACTTTCCTTTATAATGGAACTAGATCCATTATATCGGAATGTGTCAAGCGTTTAGCGAAACCCCTTATCGATAAAGGAGTACCATCAGTCCTTTTGCGGTCTTGGTTGATGTGTTCACGATTCGATGAAACACATCGGCCGGATAGCGGGCGGTCTCACCAATATTAAGTGCAATGGTAGAATTTCCGCTTGTCACTTCAAATCCTTCGGTGATCGCCGTGAAGTGTTCGAACGCCCCTCGAGCATGCGGAGAACTTTCCAAACTACCCGACGGGGCAATTTCCACTTCGTACCATTCCGTTGAACCAGCAAGACGTGGTGGACTCAAAATCCGTAGACGACAGGAACCATCTGGGTTCTTGATCTCGGGCGTGTGTGATGCTGTAACAACTTCAATCGTCACACCATCTGATCCCGCGGTAGTACCTTCGACCAGATCCGATAGTTCCATCTTGAGGGCGCGCGTAAGACTCCACAGCACTGCGAATGTTGGGTTCGCCTGGCCGCGTTCAATTTGTGAAAGCATGGATCTGGAAACGCCAGACAACGCCGCAAGTTGCTCGAGCGACAGCCGACGGGCTTTCCGTTCTCGTTGAATAATAGGACCGATTTGGGGTGTGCCGGGATCGTCCATCGCGCGGAGTTCAACCTGTGTAGCCATCATGCAGGGCCGCCCGTTGCGATATCATTCGCCGCACCACCGTCCAACAACAATCCTTCCATATCCTCAGGCTCTCTTGACTATGCTGTATCGCTCGACAGACCGGATCTTTCGTCGGGGCGCTCCCAGAACTTGGCCCATAGCGAATCCTTTGATTCGGATGATAAGGCCCCATCAAAGCCGGGTTCAAACATCTAGCGCAAGGGTCAGTGCGTTTCTCTCGCCTCATGTAAAGGCATTCCCTTGAGACGAAAGACATCGCGCCATGGATGGCCTGGTGAATATGTCCATCCGTCGCATAACAGATATAGTGATTGGAACTGGGGTCAAAGATTGTCTACGCCAGTTGCGATCGTCCCCAAACGCGCAGACGCGGGCACAGCCAAGCCGCCATCATCCTAAGCTTCTGCGAGATGTGCACCCACACTGCTATCGAAGCCAATTAGCGATATTCTCCACCGCCTCATGCATCTCCGCGGCAGATCCCGCATAAGAGAACCGTATAAACGAGCGCCCGTGCAACGGGTCGAAGTCCAAACCGGGCGTTGCAGCTACTTTGGCCCGCGCCAGCATTTCGCTAGCGAACACGAGACTATCTTTCGTGAACTCCGAGACGTCGGCATAAAGGTAGAACGCGCCGTCGGCTGGTTGAAACCTCGTGAGGCCGACCTTGGGCAAGCCGTCGATCAGTATCTGCCTGTTAAGCTCATAGCCACGTTTAACGGCTTCCATCTCTTCAATCCCGTCAAAAGCCGCTTCCGCCGCGATCTGTGAAACTGTCGAGACCGATATCGAGAGGCTCTGTTGCAGGCGCTCAACCGTCCTAACAAGAGACTTTGGAACGACCATCCAGCCTACCCGCCATCCTGTCATGCAGAAATATTTCGAAAAGGAATTTACAATCACAGTCCGTTCACTGACAGCCGCCGCGGTGGAAGCTTCCATAGTGTAGTCGAGACCGTGATAGATCTCGTCCGAGATAACTCGAATTCCCATCGCTTCAGCTGTGGTGATAAGCTCTCGAAGTGCCGACCGCGTCATCATAGTACCCGTGGGATTTGCGGGGCTCGCAATCAGCAATCCCTTCAACGGTGACTTTCGATGCTCTTGAAGAAGCGCCTCAGGTGTGATTGCAAACCGCGTGTCAGCCGTGGTCTCGATCAGGACAGGCTCGCACCCCACGGCTTTCAGAATATGACGGTAAGGAGGGTATCCAGGGTTAGCTACAGCAACTCTATCGCTTGGTTCGAACAGCGTGAGAAATGCAAGCAGGAACGCCCCAGACGATCCAGTGGTAACAACAACACGATCGGGATCGATGGATAGGCCATAAACATCACGATAACGCCTCGCAATTCTCTGCCTTAGCGAGAGTATGCCCAACGCTGTCGTATATTGCATCTTGCCTTGTTGTATCGCGTGTTGCGCTGCAGCCAACGCGGATGCCGGAGCCGCCGCAGCTGGCTCTCCGACTTCCATGTGGATTACCCGTTCACCTGCCGCCTCCAGTCGTCCTGCGGCTGCCTTCACGTCCATGACCATGAATGGCGGAACGTCGCTGCGGATCGACGGAACCAACAGGTCCGTGATCGGGACCTTGTTCGCATTAATTGAAGTCAAGACGTTTCCTCGATTGTGCGCGTGATGAATTATGGACGGACGCTATCCGCGATAGTCATTCAGGACCAAGTGCGCCCGCCTTCTCGCCGATCATGATCGTCGGCGCATTCGTATTTCCGCTTGTCACGATCGGCATGATAGACGCGTCGGCAATGCGCAGCCCCTCGATGCCCTTTACCTTCAATTCTTTGGAAACAACCGCGTCGTCACCGATACCCATCTTGCAAGTACCCGCCGGATGGTAGCTTCCTTCGGCAGAGTGCTTGAAGAAATCGGTGATCTCCTCCCGTGAGTGAAGCTCTCGCGATGGCTTCGAGGGCCCTTCGTAATATGGCCCGAACGCGGCGCTCTTCAAAATCTTTTGGCAAATCCGGAAGCAGTCTACGAGACGGTCGACATCGTCTTCATCGGAAAGAATTCGAGAGAGGATTCGCGGCTTATCGTTCGCATTGCTAGAACGAAGCCTTAGTTCGGAGCGGCTAAGTGGACGCAAAACACAGCCAGCCAGCGTAATCGCTGGTCGGTCGAGCAGCGTAATACCTTTTTCAGTCACCTCGTAACCGACAGGGATAAAATGTATTTGGACGTCCGGCCGCGTCTCGGTCTCCGGACGAGTGCGAACAAAGGCGACGCCATGAGAAATCGGCGCCGCCGCCGGTCCGACGCCGCGCAACAGCCAATTCAGTCCATGCTGAACAATATACCGTGGCGAGGTCTCGACGTTGTACGTGCTGATGTTCACATACCCGCTCACCCAAATCATCGGGTGTTCCTGAAGGTTCTGTCCCACACCCGGCAAATCGTGGACCACCGGAATCCTCATCTCCTTGAGGTGGTTGGCGGGTCCAATTCCCGACCTCATAAGAACTGCCGGGGAGCCGAGTGCACCCGCGCACACGATAACTTCGCCATTGACAAAGTCCTCCTTCGCCTGGCCATCTACCAGATACCTGACGCCGATCGCCCGCTTGTCCTTGATCAGAACCCTGTCAGCGATCGCTCCCGTAACGATCTTGAGATTGCCGCGGCCCTTCGCCTTGGTGAGGTAAGCGCGCGCGGTACTATTACGTCGCCCAAAATCAATGGTGCCCTGATTGGGGCCAATGCCTTCCTGCTTCGCGCCGTTGATGTCAGCGTTGAAAGGAATATCCTGCTCCTGGCCTGCGCGCACGAACACGTCGCGCAACGGATGGGGCTTTGCGATATTCGAGACTTTCAGCGGTCCCTTATCTCCGTGGTACTCACTCGCCCCAAAAGGATTCGTTTCCATTTTCTTGAAGAATGGAAGCACATCATCGTAGCTCCAATCGCTCGTATTCCCCAGCGTCTGGGCCCACGTATCAAAATCCTCTCGCTGCCCACGAATATAAATCATGCCGTTGATTGAGCTGGAACCGCCAAGTACCTTGCCGGCTGGCCAGAAAATCTCACGGTTGTTCAACGTCGGGTCCGGGTCGGAAAGATACTGCCAATTGAACCGTGGATTTTGTATCGCCTTGATTTCACCAGCGGGAATCCTGATCGTTGGAGAATTATCTTTTGGGCCAGCCTCAAGGAGAAGGACCTTAAGGAGAGGGTTTTCAGACAATCTAGTCGCCACGACCGACCCAGCTGATCCACTGCCTACGACGATATAATCCCATTTCATTTTGGCGCCTACTCTGCATAGCTTCTGTTTTATTTTGATTTTGTTGTGTGGAAATCGACCGGGCACACCGAGCGCGGCCGATCTGTCCAACGAAAAAGAGCTCTTGGAGCCGCTCCCTTGCGTTCCAGCCAAAGCCGCATGACCCGTTGCACCACAGGCTAAAGGCGCCGTTCGCGCGGTCGCAGTGGCTATCAAAGTTGCGACTGAGTGGACCGAAAGCCGGTCACATCATTAACTCAGCCAGCGCATCACGGTTGTGAGCTTCCGCACCGCGCATCTCCTTGATGATCGTGCCTCGATTGAGAACGAGAATGCGATCGGTCAGGGCGACAAGACATTCGAGATTCTGCTCAACGAGCAGCACCGTCAATCGCTCCGTCTTGCGGATTTTTATAAGCGTTTCGATTATTTCTTCGATGATGGACGGCTGGATCCCTTCGGTCGGCTCATCAAGCAAGATCACCTTTGGCCGAGCGCAGAGGCATCGGGCCAGAGCAAGAAGCTGCTGTTCCCCACCGGAAAGTGCCCCCCCTTTGCGGTCCAGAAGGCGCACAATCCTCGGGAAAAGTTCCAACACTTCAGCGATTGCCCTCCCCGATCGAGTTGCAGCGAGCTCTAGGTTTTCCTTCACGGTCAAAGCGGGGAATATGCGTCTTCCCTGTGGCACATACCCCATTCCTGCGCGCGCCCGCGTATGAGGTGCAGCAGCCTTCATCTCCGACCCGGATAGCTTGATCGAACCGCTATCTATAGGAATGAATCCAGAAATCGTCTTGAGAAGTGTCGTTTTGCCGGCCCCATTGTGGCCCAGAATTCCGAGCAGCTCGCCTTCGCCGAGCGAAAAGCTGACACCGCCCAAGATCGGTATGCGTCCGTAACCGCTTCGTAGATGAGAAACATCAAGCATGCGCGACGGCCCCCTTCCCCAAGTAAATGTCCTTGACGCCACTGTCTGAGAGAACGCGGTCGCAACTGCCTTCCACGAAGACCTTTCCCTGGTGGAAGACGGTCACCGTATCGGCGATTTTCCGGATGAAACGCATATCGTGCTCAACCACCAGAAAACTGTGGGATGACTTCAGGCGCAAGATGAGGTTTCCGATGTGCTCGACGTCGCTGTCGCTCATGCCTGCGGCCGGCTCGTCGAGCAGGATGAGCCTTGGGTCACTGGCAAGAACGGTGGCGATCTCGGTGCGTTGGCGCAAACCGTGCGGCAGCGTACCGACCAACCGGCCCTTCATGGATGTGATATCGAGATCAGCCAGCAACTCCCGAACGCGGGATCCCGACTCTTTGCCGGGAAGCCTGCGCGCTCCAAGCCAAATGTTCTCCTCGACGCTAAGGTCATCGAAAAGCTGCGGGGTCTGCGTCTTGATGCCGATCCCAAGATTGGCAATCTCGTTGCTGCGCATTCCCGTGATGTCGCGCCCGCAAAAACTGACACTGCCCGAGGTTGGAGAAAGCTGTCCCGTTATCATCTTGAAGAAGGTGCTCTTTCCAGCACCGTTGGGCCCAACTAAGCAATGGATTGTTCCCTCCGACATCGAGAAGTTAACACCGCCGATTGCGATAACGCCGCCAAATCGCATGACTAGGTTTTGCGATTCCAGGAAGCTCATCGTGACCCCTCCGCTTCCGTCGCCAGCGCGGTCGAGCGATCGTCTTTTCGGGTCAGCGCTCGTGACCAGATCATGCCAAACGTGGGGACCAGGCCCCGGGGCACGAAGACCACGAACAACATGAGGATTGCACCCAAGACGACATTCGCATTGACGCTGCTATCGCCCAAGGCGGTGGAAAGGTACTGCAGCGCGATAGCTCCGAGGATCGGTCCTACGAATGTCTCGCGGCCGCCTACTATCATCCAGATGATAATCTGAGCAGACATAGAGAGCGAAAATACGTTCGGCGACACGAAAGCGTTCCAGTTGGTGAACAGGCAGCCGGCGTAGCCTGCTACTGCGCTGCCGAGCACGAAAACCGCGAGCTTGATGCGTGACGTATTGTACCCAAGAAGCTCCGCTCGCACCTCGTTCTGCCGCGTTGCACCGATGACCCGGCCCCAAGCTGATGCCGCCAGAACCTTGCAAAAGATGTAGACAGCAAGCAGTGAGACCATTGCCAACACATATATTTGGATTGGCGTGAGGATGGCATTCGGGTCAAATGGAACGTTGAGCGTTGGTACGGCCGACATACCGTTGAAACCGTTTATCTGAGCATTCCCAATTCGGTACCAGGGACTGGACGTGGAATTGATGAAGTTGAAGAGCGTCAGCGAAACGCACAGTGTTATGACGCCGACATAGAGCTCAGACAGTCGCCCCATGAACATGAACCAGCCGAGCACGAGTGCGAATACGCCTGGAACCACAATGGACAAGATCACGGGCACTGTACTCTCGCCGAAGTTCGTAACGGCGACTGCGTATGTGTACGCACCAAGCCCAAAAAATGCAGCCTGACCAAAGCACAGGATCCCGCCCAATCCCCACGTCAGCGAAAGGCTCAGCGCCAGAATAGCCATGACGATGAAGATCGTTATCTGCAGGATCGTGAACAAATCGGCGATGTATGGAAGGACAATCGTAACTACGAGAATTGCCGCGGAGGTCGCCCAAGTTCCCATACCAAGCCGCGAGAGGATATCGCGCATCACACACCGCCTTTGAAGAAACGACCGGAGACACCGTTTGGCAACATTCGAAGAAGCAGAATCGCAGCCACGAACAGTGCGGCCTCGCCCAATACGGAGGTCGAGACGAACGTCACCGCCTGGTTTATCGCACCGAAGATCACCGATGCCGCACCGGTGCCCAGGATTATCGCAGGTCCGCCGGTGATCACAGTGATGAATGCCTTTGCCACGAAGGCCGCTCCCATCGTGGGAGTGATGCCTGTGAGAGGGGCGAGCACCCCCCCCGCCAGCCCTGCAAGGCCAGCGCCTACCGCGAAAGTGGCCGCGTAAACAGTCTTGGGATTGTAACCCAAAGCCGCCACCATTTCGGGGTCTTGCATTGTTCCGCGCGAGAGCGTGCCCAGGCTCGTGTATTTCAACACGATGTAGATGGCCGCCAGAAGAAAGGCAGTCAGCGCTACGATAACAAGGTTGTACTGCCCTATGCCGTAGTTTCCGAATTGGAAGTTGGAAAGAGGTGTCGGGATACTTTTCGCCGTGTTCCCGAACATCATCGTTACCGCTCCCACAACGAACAGGCTTAGGCCCCAGGTCGCCAGAAGTGTGTCGATCAGCCGCCCATAGAGGTGGCGGATCAGGACACGTTCGACGATAAGGCCAAAGGCCCCAGCGACCAGGGGGGCAACGACAAGCATGGCTAGCCATTGGTTTGCGCCCAGCTCATAGCTTTTTAGCGCTCCGTATGCGCCGATCATAATGAACTCGCCATGAGCGAGATTGATCACTCGCATCATGCCGAAGACAACACCGAGCCCGAGAGAGAACAACAGGATCGTGGCGATCGAGGCCGCAGTTTGAATAGTGACAATTAAGGCGAAGTCCATGCCTACCCTTTCAGACAGCTAGCTATCGCGACCACTCGAAAAGACACTCAGTCCCCGGGCGTGAATTCGACGTTCAAGGTCGGATCCTTAAGGAGGTCGCAGCGACCATCGGTCTCAACAGGCTGCTGGTTTTTCCATTCTGTAATGACTTCCCATTTTCCGCCCTTGAGCTTCGCAAGGCGGATGTCGCGCGCGCAATGATGTGTCGCACCGTCCATTTTCAATGTGCCGCCTGGTCCGTCCCAAGTTGCGCCGGCCTCCAGCGCATTGATGACCTTCTGGCGATCTGGAGTGCCCGCCGTTCGCACGGCAGTCGCCCAAAGCCAGGTCGCCTCATACGCTCCGATCGAAACGTTGTTCTGGGGTGCCGCGTTGTCGCCATATTTCTTGCGATACGAAGCAAGGAATGTCTTGTTGAGGGGAGTATCGATTTCCTCGATGTAGGCGTAAGGAGCGACAATCCCTTCACTCTCGCTCGGAGGGATCATCATGTGTTCGTTCCCCTCACCAAACGTGAAGGACAGAATCGGGATTTTGCCGACCATGCCAGCCGCCGCCCACTGACGATAGAAACCGAGGTGTGCCGCACCGACGAGGGTGGAGCAGATAAAGTCCGGCTTGGCAGCCTGTATCTTGGTGATCAGGGCACCAAAGTCGGTAACATCCAGGGGAAAGAACTCGTTTGCGATCTGTTCTGCCCCTAAGTCCTTGGCGAACTTGCGCGTCCAGTCTCCAATAATGCGCGGCGAATTGTAATCGGCACCAATGGAGTAGATCTTCTTGCCCCACTCCTTTACGGCCCAGCCGATTGCATTCTTGCCCTGCATTGCGGGAGTGATGCCCGTGCAGAAGGTATTCTGGTCGCAGACGCCACCCTCGTACTGGGTCGAATAGAAATACAGCGTTTGATACCGTTTCAAAATCGGACGCATTACCTCACGCGACGAGGATGTGATCCCACCGTTCACGAAGACGACGCGATCCTGCAGCGCTGCCTTCTGCGCATATTGTGCGTAGAGCTGCATGTTGGACTGGGTGTCGTAGGTAACCAGTTCCAACTCTGAACCATTCAACCCACCCGACGCGTTGATTTCTTCCACGGCCATTTCCATGACCATCTGCATTGGCTTGCCATAGACGTCCAGACCACCGGACAAATCCAGGATCGACGCCATTTTCACGGTCGAGGCAGCGCGGGCCGTACGCAGAACGAACGGAGCTGCGACGGTTGCCAGCACCGCGCTCTGCACGAAACGCCGGCGGCTGAGCGGGCGGCTGGCTACATTTTCGATAAGCTTTTCTTCGGTCATGCTGAAAATCCTGTTTGCGCTGCCGGACGACTACCGCTGGCGGCTTTGATGGAACTAGAGGTCGATCTTGCAGAAAGGGATTCTCGCTGATCCCAATCCAACGGGTCGCGTTCAGTAACCAGGTTCTGGCTTTGGCAGAACTTACTGTCGCCAGTATTTCGAAGCGGTCATGTGAGCGCTTCGAAACCTGATGGCCTGCCCTACAGCTTTCAATAAAAGTGGATCAAAAGACCGTGCATCAAACAGCGGCGCTGATGACCTGAAGCTGGGTGAATTCAGCCAGCCCGTCTTCGCCGAGTTCCTGACCGATCCCTGAGGCCTTGGCGCCCCCAAACGGAACGTATGGCAGGATGTCGATGTGTTTGTTGATCCAAACTGTTCCGCTATCCATGCGCTTGGCAAGGCCGTAGGCATGATCTACGTCGGACGCCCAGATTGAGCCCCCAAGGCCGAACGGAGAGGAATTTGCCCTCTCGAGCGCATCGCTTTCATCTGTGAATTTGATAATGGGTAGCACAGGTCCGAACTGTTCTTCGTCCACAAGCCTTGCTCCGTCAGTGATATCCCTGACGAGCGTCGGCGATACGAAATAGCCAGGTCCCTTAGAGGGTTTCCCGCCTGCAATAATATTCCCGGACTTCCGGGCATCTTCAATAAGTTCCCTTACCCGGTCATACTGCATTTTGTTCTGGAGCGGTCCGAGTACCGTTCCCTGCTCTAGGCCGTCGCCGACGATTGTCGATTCTGCGATCGCGACGAGTTCATCGCAAAGTTCGTCATACACGCTTTCATGGACGTAAAGGCGTTTCAGGGCGAGGCAAACCTGTCCGCTGTTTTGGAAGGCCGCGTGAAATATTTTCGGAGCAATCTCCTTCGGGTTGACGTCCCCTAGAACGATTCCCGCGTCGTTTCCGCCGAGCTCGAGCGTAACGCGCTTCAACGTGTTCGAGGCGCTTGCCATCACGCGCTTTCCCGTCGCGCTGGATCCGGTGAAAGATATCTTCGCGACGTCCGGATGGGCCGTCAGCGTTTCGCCAAGATCGTTCAGGTCAGTGACGACATTGAAGACTCCGGGCGGAAGAAGGCCAGCAACCAATGATGTGAACTGAAGCGTCGACAGAGGCGTCGTGGGAGATGGCTTCACTACAAGGGTATTACCCGCGATAAGAGCGGGCGGCATCTTGAAGGCGAGCAACAGCAGCGGATAATTCCAAGGTACAATCGCCCCGACCACGCCAAGAGGCTTTCTGAACGCCTCGATCTTGCGCTCACTGCTATCCTCGATAACTTTCATCGACAGCTTGAGTGTCGCGAAATAACGGAAGAAGGCCGCCATAGCATTGACTTCAGTGAGTGCGTCCGCCAGCGGTTTGCCCTGCTCTTGAGTCAAGGTACGTGCCAAGGCATCTGCGTTGAGCTCGATGATGTCACCCATTCGATTGATGATGGCGCGACGCTCCTCGAAATCGGTTGCCGCCCATGCAGGAAACGCTGACTTCGCGGCGGCAACCGCCTTGTTAAGTTGGGCTGCGGATCCGCGAGGGCACTCGGCGACTGGCTGTTCGGTCGCAGGATTGACAATTGTCATCGTGCTGTCGCCAACGACAAATTCTCCGCCAATCAACAATTTGTATTCAGTCATGCTAGCTACTCCCATTGATAAACATACCATTTCAGATCGACGCAAGATGACTTGCCGCATAGTTGCCGACAGTTTCGACAAGCGTCGGCACGTCGGCGGAGCCGCTCTGATTAAGATTGTCCATTGCCCACACCCCTTCGATGCGCCGTCCAGCCGGTATGGCTGTGGAGCTAACGTGTCGGCAAAGCTGCCTTAAACACTTGTTCCCGAGGACGGATTGTTGGGAGCACGTCACTCTCCCCTCCGCCTTGACGTTTAAAATGCATTCAATCGAAATTATGTCAACTACAATTATTTCATCGGCAGTCGATTTTACTCGAAAAACCATTCGCAGCGGGCGGGCTCGAAACTCGGGAGGGAACTTGGCACCGCAGCAGCATAAGCTTGCACTCGGTGGCTGTGACGCCATGAAAGGTGACCTTGCCCCTCTGATCTAATCCGGTTTGAAGTTCGTTCTGGCCCATCGAGAGGACCAGGACATCAAACGTAGCCGCTTCTCTGAAGAGCAGATCATCGGAATTTTGAAGGAACATGAGGCCGGGGTATCGGTTGCCGATCTGTGCCGCAAGCACGGGGTCAGGCTTCGACAGCGAAAAACTCGTTGAGCGAGTGGCGCCTCATCCGCGCATCTCCATGCCGGCCCGCGGCATCTCCGACGCCGCAGACTGGGCCTGACACATGACCGCAACCGGTCACATGTTCAAAGACGCGAATTGCACTTGCATGAAACGGGGCATCCAGACATGGCGCCTAAACCTGGCGCGGTTCACAGGGCGTGCAGTAAAGCGCCTACCCGGGTTACCCAAATCTCGAGCGATAAGCCTGGGGGCTGACTCCCAAACTCCTCAAAAAGGACCGTCGCATTCTATCCTCTTCAAGAAAACCACATCTAACAGCCACTTCCTTTAGCGAAAGATTGCTATCCTCGAGCAAGCGTCTGGCCGACTCCAGTCTGAGTAACTCCACCGACTTTGCAGGTGTCCGCCCCGTCGTCTTCGAAAACACTCTAGCGAATGTGCGTGGCGACATTCCAGCTTTAGCAGCGAGCGCGTCCACACTGAGATCGGCGGTGAGATTTGCCTGTACCCAAGCATGCAATGAATCAAACGAGCCATCTCCCTCCGTTTGCAGGCGCAGAGGAACGCTATATTGCATCTGACCGCCAGAGCGCTTGAGGAAGACAACAAGCTCCCGCGCTACCTCCATCGCCATGCGCCGTCCATGGTCTTCCTCAACCAGCGCTAGAGCCAGATCGATTCCCGCCGTAACCCCAGCGGACGTCCAGATTTGATCATCGTGAAGATATATTGCATCGGCCAAAACCATCGTAGAGGGATGCTCCTCTTGCAGCAAGTCACAGTATTCCCAGTGAGTTACCGCACGACGTCGCTGCAACAATCCTGCTGCAGCCAACGCAAACGCCCCTGTGCAGACGGAGCATATTCGTCGGACTTTCAACTTCTGCTCAGCCAACCATTGAATGAGTTTCTCATCCTTAGACGCTTCATTAAAACCATAGCCGCCAGCTACGACTATCGTGTCGGCTGCGGCAGTACCGTCTAACCCGATCGAATTGACCTCCACGCCGGATGATGTCGTTATTAAACCACCCATCGGAGATCTTACTGTAATTTGGTAAGCTCGCTTCCCCGACGATATCCGCCTGTTAGCAAGCTCCAGCACCTGGACTGGCCCCGCAATATCGAGCAGAGCCGCTCCCGGATATATCACGATATCGACCAGCATCACGGCCGCGGAAAAATCTCCCTTACTCCCGTCTAGAGAATTCTCACAGTCTCTCCAGGCCGGTTTATTTTGTCCTGCCTCAGTATCAATCCCATTAATTTTCAGCGTATCGGGTTGTGTCAACATACTACTCCCCATTTAGCTTGAACGAGAGAGATATCGATTGTTTTATTTTTGTTCACATCGCTCCAAACCCTCTGTGACTATACGTGCGCCAACGGAATCCGCAACGGGTCGGCTCTCATAGCGACGGATATTCCCGCATTGGCGACCTGCCAGGGTAGTCGATGATTGCGACGATCCGTTAGCATCATGCAGGCCGCGAGGCGGACGCGGCCTAATCCACTTCTAATCGAGTGGGTTCACACATGCCAAGGAACTGGTTGGCAGAAATAGCTGCCAGTATGTCATTTTCACCAAATTAAACGGGGGATAGGTTTCGCCGCCGGCAGTCAAAAAGGCTGGTGCAAATCACTCATTTAGAGCTTCCCGATGTGGGGCCAGATAAAGGGTTATAGCGATGTCCAGCGACACAGGAACCACGGACCAACTAACGATAGGGATGGTTCTCTACCCGAACTTCACACTTCTCGATCTCGTCGGACCGCAGGGCGTCTTGGGCCTGTATGGCAAAACTCTGCTGCTCTGGAAGAACATGGACCCCGTGCCGACGGAAACTGGTCTTCTGATACACCCCACGACAACTTTCGCCGATTGCCCCGACAATCTCGACATCCTGTTTGTTCCTGGTGGAATGGATACAAACGGCGCGATGCGAGATAAAGCCGTGATCGACTTCCTGGCTAAAAGCGGAAAAACGGCAAAGCACATCACCTCCGTTTGTTCAGGATCGCTTCTGCTTGGTATGGCCGGTCTGCTGCAAGGCTACAAAGCGACGACCCATTGGGCTTGCTACGGCGCCTTGGAAGCCACGGGCGCGATTCCTGTCCATGAACGCGTCGTCTTCGATCGCAACAGAGTAAGCGGCGCCGGCGTGACAGCGGGAATCGATTTTGGCCTTGAGCTTCTCGCCCAGCTAAAGGGCGAGAAGATCGCGAAGACCACGCAGTTGATAATCGAATACGATCCGCAACCTCCGTACCAGGCTGGCTCGCCTGATAAAGCCGGTCCTGAGATCGTGGCCGCTGCGATGGTTGCTCTCGGAGACATGGATGATCAGATGAAGGCTACAATGGCTTCGCGTCGTCATTGACCGCAACCTGGCCTGGCGGTCTGAGGGCCGCCAGGCGGAATCCCGGTTTTGCACGTCGAAAGTCGATGAAGGTCGCTCGATATAGGATCCCTAGCCTAACTCGAATGTGCGGGACGCTTTCGAGCGCTGACTGAGCAAGGTTTTATCCCATCTGCCGGCAACGCAAACACTCAACAAGCGTGGCATTCCCGGCTGACCTCCTATCGCTCGTATGAATCGTTTCCTGACTACAACTTCGAAGGTCTGGAGGATCGAACATCCGCGCCCTCGCGTCTGGAAACGTATCCCCGACGACATCCGGGACCGCATCGTTTTCACAACCAATAGCAAGTTCTTGTCTCTAGTGCTAACTCTCGTGAACTTCCGGCCTGAGCCTTCGCGCCGACACTGGTCGCCGCGTTCATTGGTTGGGCGGGGCGGCCTATCGCGGTCTCGTTCCATTGTTGACTGCGGTCGCGGTCGGCTCGATCGTCGTCATTTCTCTCAAAGGTCACACACGTAAGAAATCCCAATAACGCCAACAACTTTCAATTACGGCAGACGAGGCAAAATCAATGAATGAAGTCGCATGGAATAGATTGAGCGCCGCCGAGCTTTGCACCTTAGCGGAAAGGAATGCTGTTGCGCTTTTGCCGGTTGGGTCGACCGAGCAGCACGGACCTCATCTCCCGACGGGAGTCGACGATTTCCTTGTGACAGAAGTATGTTTGCGCGCCGCTCGCTCTTTATCGGGAAAAACTCCAATCGTAGTTGCGCCAACAGTCTGGTGCGGCCTAGCTGATCATCATGTGCCGTTCGGGGGAACCTTTTCGCTGTCTCTTGCGACGTACGCCGCGCTGTTGCGCGACCTATGCCGCTCAATCTCAAATGCAGGGTTCCGAAAGATCGTCTTAGTCAACGGGCACGCTGGAAATATTGCAGGCCTGTCGGCCATATCGGCGGACCTCACGCGCGAACTCGGCTTGCCTATCGGCACAGTGACCTATTTCATGATTGCTTCAGAAGAGATGGCGAAGGTTCTCGAAGACCAGCAAGGTCTTATGCACGCCTGCGAGGCCGAAACTTCGATGATGATGGCGATAGCCCCGGCGCTCGTGAAACGTTCGCAACTTGGCGAGGCACATGGTTCGAGTTTTGACGTCGCAGCGGCTCTCGTGCCGACACTCAAGCATTTTGTCACCTTTGACAAATTGACGACCACAGGTGTTCTGGGTGACGCGAGGCGCAGTTCGGAGGAGAAAGGTGATAAGTTGCTTTGCGCCTGTGCCGATGAGCTTGCGAATCGACTTGGCAGAGGTGAACCTTGGTCAATATACAACCAGGAGCTTCCCGGCACTTCAATATAACCCACTCTCGATCCGTTTCCTCCGGAGACGATCAAGAGCAAGGCGCTGGTCACCCGTGGCTGGCGGTGGCTGCGTGACGACCTTCAGCCTGCCAACTTTTATCCCCGCTCCGGTAAAACGACCGAACATCTTTAGGGCCGGCCATCGCCCCTCTTTTTAGGCAACTGGTTGGCCAATTCGATCACCTGCAGAGGGCCAAACAGATCGAGAACCCGCGCTTCGTCCTAAGCGAATATTTCGCTGCGGCTAGTCGACCCTTCTGCGGCTCGCAGCGGGACTTCATGTGCCCGCTCAAGGCCGCTTGCTGGAAGGGGACCGGGTCATTCGTGGTCCGGACCCGTCGCGAATTCTCGTGTTTCAGGATCCAACCCTCTTCCCGTGGCGCAACGTCCACAAGAATGTGGCAACTGGGCTAGAGGCACGTGGACTTCTTCAAAGCCATAGAGAACGTATCGACCAAGCTTTGCGGGTCGTGAAACTGGATGGATTTGCGAACGCATATCCCAACCAGCTGTCGGGCGGTATGGCTCAACGTGTGGCTATAGCGCGCGCGCTCGTCAACGACCCCAAGCTTCTGCTGCTGGACGAACCATTTGGAAAACTGGACTCGCTGACACGGCTCGATCTCCAACAGGAGCAGCTAAGGCTTTGGCAAGCAGCGGGTTTTACGGCGATGCTTGTGACGCATGACGTGGAAGAAGCGCTATTGCTTGCAAACCGCATTATCGTGTTCAGCGATCGTCCCGCCCGCGTGGTGCACGAATGTCGGATCGAAAAGCCGTTTCCGCGCATGAGAGACGACGCGGACCTGATCTCTCTCCGGAGAAAGCTTCTCCTCGAGCTGTGTCGCAAATGCCTAGGGCAGGGTTGGCGACGCCACTATTCTTTTTGGGAACGGTGCTGTTTCTTGTCACGCTTTCGTGGTGGTGGATCATCTTCAAGCCGGTAGTCACGACGGAGACGATGGCGCTGGCTGCGGCACTACCGTGTATAATCGTCGACACAGATATCTGTTCACTTGCGCAGGCTCTTTGCCAGCAAGATCATTTGCTCGGCATTAGGTCGTACTTTCCTGAGATAATGTGGTTATCGCTCGTTCTGATGCTACCGGCCTCCGTCGCGCGGTACGCGGCATAGCGCCGTTTATTGCGGCGAGGCGTGCGTCTAGCATGTGCAGTGCCTCCAACTCAGCATCCGCCAGGGCGCTTCCTCCAGCATCGCCTGCGCACTGATCGACGTCATGTCCGGGACATGGCGCTTGCGCGGGCGGCAGCGCCCGGCGACGGGGGGAAGATCATCGATACGTCGGCCGGATAGACCTTCTGCTTGAAGGGCATGCCCACCGCCCAGACAAGCCCTCGCTCGCTCAGCCCCTGGCGGAACGGCCCGGAGAGACCATAGCCGGCATCGGCAGCACGCAGCCGAAACGCGCGCCTGCTGCACGAACGCGATCGATCTCGGCGAGTGGTATCTCCGGTCTGGTCCGATAGACCCCGTGATCCTCCGGCACACCGGCGCGCGTCAACCGTGCGGCATCGCTCCTCTAGCTCTCGGGCAGAAACAGCCGCAACCCCACCATGACCGGAACTTCACCGGAAGCCAGTGTCAGCGACACTAGGGTCTGGCAGTTGGCGTTCTTGCCTAAGGCGGAGGCGTATTTGCGGCGCGACGCCGACCGAGCGCCCACCCTTCTTCGGCAGCGCCGTGTCGTCGACGATCAGACACGCCTCAGTGCCACCAACCATCCTGTCGACCTCTGCGAGCAGGACCTTCTTAAGCGGCCCGGCGTCCCAAGCCCAGCCGGCGATGAAGTGATGAAGCTGGTCGTAGCCGACGCCACCGTCGCGCGCCGCCATCGTTGAACGCTCTTGCGATCTCCTGCACCGATCAGCCCTGCCACATAGCCGGGTACATCCGCGCCCGGACCTTATGCCGCAGAGCCCCCAGAAACGGCGCGAGCCAGCGCTCAAGATCGGACTTCCACTTATCGTCCATGGTCGGCGCTCCATAGGCCGACCACCCACGAATCACGCAAACCCCGCCGCGGGAACCCAAAAAATGCTCGTCCCCTCAAAAATCTGCCAAAGTAGTGCTAGTCTAGGCTCCAGTCAGGTCGACCAATCGGCGACCACAACCGCCGGGTCGCGCCAACCTTGAAGATGAGCGCCACGATCTGGCATCTGGCACAAGACTATCTGAGGTCCGGCAGTCTCCGAAGAACGACTTCAGGAACGGCATCGCTCGGGATCGTCGCAAACCTGAACTGAGCGGGCCGAGGGTCGAGCGGTTTGCCGTCGGACCAGAAGGTGGCGGGCACTAGCACGCCGCTAACCTTTCCAGCAACGGGATCAGACATGATCCAAAACCCTGGGCCACCGTCGGTGGACGGGTCGGTCAGGGCGGTGGCACCCGATTGCGGCGCATAGATACCGACGTCCCATCGATAGTGGTTTCCGAGGTTGAAGATCGGCTGGTAAAGCTTCACGGTCTCGGCCGAAGGTGCCTCAGCTTCGGCGCTTTCGTCCAGTAGCAGGCCTGCGAGTTCGGACTGCGGAAAGCCGCGCAGAAAGTCGGCGATGTAAGCCGCGGCCGAGTCAGTCGCGTCGTCGTCGAGTTCACATTGCGACTGGCCAAACGCCTGGCCGAAGCACTGAAGCACCCAGACGCGTGGTGACGGGATTGTTGCAACCAGCGGCGCTGAAGACAGACTGGCTCCCACCGCCGCGAACAGGCTGTTCAGGTGAGCACGCAAGCTACTGTCGGCAAGCAATGTCTTTATCGGGTAGGCAGCCCGCGAACGAGCCGCCATGGCGCGGCGGAGCGTGGGGCGCTCATCAAGCCAAGCATCCACGATCGGCGCCACTGGAATTGAGACGACGCTCGATCTCAAAAGACCTTGGGCTTGTCGCACCCACGCCAGGACGCCGTCTACCGAGGTCCATGGGATATCGCCCCCTGCCAGCAGCTTTCCCGCATAGCTGGTATAGTCCAGCCATGGGCCACTGCCCGGTTTAACGATTCTCTCTAGTAGTTCTGCCATCAACTTAGCTCTCTTGGGCAGTGGCCTGTTTATCGCTCAAGCATTCCGGACGATTGTCATTTTGCCCTAGCGGGCCGGCGTTTCTAGGCCTTATTTTATCTTGCCGACATAAGCTCCCGAACCCCGAACTGCGACTCTGCCGTCAGAACTTGACGGCATTGCCGCCCTTGGTTTGAAGCATCTCGCGCGCTTCGTCCGGCGTAGCGATCTCGAGGGAAAGTTCTTCGAGGATGTGGCGGATCTTGGCGACCTGCTCGGCGTTCGACGACGCGAGGGCCCCCTTTCGAATGTAGAGGCTGTCTTCCAGGCCGACGCGAACATTTCCGCCGATCAGTGCGCTCTGGGTGACCATCGGCATCTGAAAGCGGCCGGGCGCCAAAACCGAAAGGTAATAGCCATCGCCGAACAATTTGTCGGCCATCGTGCGCATGTGGAGTAGATTTTCGGGATCCGCTCCCATTCCCCCCAGGATGCCGAACACGCACTGAATGAACAGTGGCGGCTTGACCAGTCCACGGTCAACGAAGTGTGCAAGATTGTAGATGTGCCCTAGATCGTAACACTCGAACTCGAACTTCGTACCGAGGTCGCCCAGCTCGCGCATGCCCCGGTCAATCTGGGCGAACGTGTTCGACAAGATAAAGTTCGTGGTGCCTTCGAGGTAGTCCTTCTCCCACGGATACTTGTATTCCGTGATCTTGGCCGCCGGCCCGGAAATGTTGAAGTTGAAGGATCCCATGTTCATGGAGGCGATCTCGGGCGCGAATGCTTTTGCGGGCGCCAGTCGTTCGTCCAGCGTCATCCCCAGACCGCCACCGGTCGTGATGTTGAGGATGGCATTAGTCTGTTGCTTTATCCGCGGGAGAAACTGGGCAAATACCTTGGGGTCCTGGGTCGGCCTACCGTCGTCGGGATTGCGCGCGTGAAGGTGGACGACCGACGCTCCAGCTTCAGCCGCGTCGACCGAATGCCGAACGATATCGTCCGGCGTGATCGGAAGATGGGGAGACATCGTCGGAGTGTGGACGGAGCCCGTGATCGCGCAGGTGATGATGACTTTCTTGGAGCGCTGCATCAGGGAAACTCCTTGGATGCTTGTTGGCATTACCGTAGGCCGGCCTGAGTTCAATCACAGGCCGGCCTATCTTTGACATCTCACGATCCGTCGATGCCCCGTCAGCCCTGGCCGGTCAATTCCGCCAGCCGGGCCTCAAGTTGCGCAATCTTCACATCCTTGGGGTTGGGCATGAAGATCGGCTTCGGGACATTGGCGTCCCGCTTGTCGGCGGCGCCGCCGGCATAGAGGACGGAGACATCATCGCCCCAGCTTCCGTAATACGGGAGATGGGCCGGGGGCGTGGGCTTCGACCACGTCTTGACGAACTCGTGGAACGGCTTGCCGCGCTTCTTGCGATCTTCGCGCTCGGCCTGGCGCAACGCCTTGGTGCCTTCAACATCAATCGCCAGCGAGTCTTCGTCGAATTCGATCTTGTAAAGCTTGCGCGCGACCGGCTTGGAGATGAGATCCTGCTCGATATCCGAAATCACCATGCTCGGATCGCGTTCGAGGAGATCGCCGTAGCCGCCGCCTGATCCCTGCGAAATCATGTAGAGTTCGCCGCGCTTCGAGAGTTCAAAGCCCATGCCCATGTGATGCGTTGTGTATTTCGCACCCGGGAACGGCTGATTGTTCATGATCTCTTCGATCGAGTAGTGGAACTGTTCCGGATTGTCGCGCATGACATCAAACACATCGACGCCAAGAACCTTACAGAGCGGGTGCGTGCTGCAGGCATAACCGCCGAACAGTCCCTGCAGCGGAGGAACCTTCGCTCCCACGGCGCAGGTCATGAAGCCCCACTCCTTGGAATCCTTCGTGGCAACCATCATCTGGTAGCCCATTCCGCCGCGGAACTTGCCCGGCGCCTGCGTGTCCCTCGTCATCTTCTTGGACACGATCTGCATGAACGGGACTTCCTCCTCGTTCAGCTCCTGTTCGCCAAGATCAGCCATGATGGCGAAAATCGGCTGCATTGCGTGCTGGCCGTCGGAGTCGGATCGCGCGCCACCGCCCGCCCCATTGAGGTCGGCGCACAGATTGCCGACCGACTCGCCATGCTGGGTGAGGCCGCCGTAGATGAAGGTATTGATCTGGGTGAACCAGGGCGCAATCACCTTCGTGTACTTTTCGGGACTGCTGTAGAGGAGCTTCGCGATGGCGTGCTGCGCGCTCGACAGAACCATGAAGATTGACATCAGGCTCTGCGAGTTCGGGGCGCTGTATGAGCATGCCACCGCCGAATACGGGTCGGTGATAAACTCGCACGGTGCGAAACACGCCTGGCTGCGCGGAAGGTCGGGCCAGACGAAGGTCAGCAATAGCGTCGAAAGCATCCCCTTGCTGCTCGACACCTGCGCGTTGATGCAGCGGTTGGTGAACTCAGGACTCGAGCCGCGGAAATCGAAGATCAGTCGGTCACCGGTCTTGGTGATCGCGAGGTTGATCTTGATCACGCAGTTCTCACGAAGTGTGGAATCCTGCGTGTAGGAGGTGCGAACGGTCATGTCCGGCCACACGCTGATGCGGCGCTTCACCTCGTTGCGGACATTTTCGAGCGTGCCACGGAGTGCCGCGCTAAGCGCTGCGGGACCATCGGTCTTGAGGACTTCCTCGACGCGCTGCTTCATGCGAAGGCAAGAAAAAAGCTTAACCTTCATGTCTTCATATTGCAGCTTGGGTTCGCGGACCGAGTTCTGAAGGAACGTCAGTAAGTCCTTCTTGATCTGGTAATTCTCGACCACCTTGAATGGAGGCATCTTCAAGCCTTCATCGAAAGATGTCTCTGCCATCGAAGGCATGCCACCAGGTTCGATCGCACCGTTCTCGCCCTCGTGGACCGTGGCGGCCACCCAGCAGACGATCTTTCCTTCCCAGAACACCGGCATGATCATGCTCTGGTCGGTGTTGTGGACGTTGCCGTAGCGCGCGTCGTTTTGGATGAACCCGTCGCCGTCGCGAACGCCGACGGTCGGTTCGTTGACCCAGTTCTTGATGATGAACTTAACCGGATGATGAACGACAGCCGAGAAACAAAGGATGCCCATCACGCTGCAAAGCGCGAGATCGCCGGAGGCTGTGTAGATCCCGGTGATCATGTCACCCCATTTCGCACCGGGCGCAGCGCCCATCTGCGCGACCATCTCGAAGCCTTCATCGGCTCCTGCCTGCAGGCGGTCGCGGATCTTAGACATGGCATGAGGGTCGGTGAAATGCTTCAGCGCCTCCTCTTCCTCGGGGGTGCGCTCCGAGAGATCATGATGCTCCATGATCTCCGGATCAGGCCCCAGGAACAAAGTCGTGTCCTTCAGGAACTTATCAATCAGCGCCTGATCTGCGGCGGCGCGCTGGGCTTCAATGTCTGTTGCGGAAGCAGTCATGTCCAATCCTCAATATTCTCAGATTCGTGATGGTTGGCTTTAACTGGCGTGTCGCGTCAGCCTTCCTCTCGGAGGAACCACATCGCGCCTTCATCGGCCGAGACAAGCTTCCAACCGGGATTGACCAGGTAGGTCGTGACTTCGGAGGAGATGATCGCAGGCCCCTCGATCTCGACCCCGGACTGGATCTCCGATTTTTGCCAGACCGGAGTGTCGATTGCGTCGGGATGTTCAATGAAGTGGCACTTGCGGGTGGCGCTCGGCGCTGGCGGCTTGAGACGTTCGCCGACCGGACGGGGCTTGATCTGATCGAACTTCACGGTCTCGAGCCGAACATAGGCCGCGACCCGGATCGTGTTGATGCGGATACCCGCCTCGGGCGCCTGGCTGCCCTGACCGAAGCGCTTGCCGTAGTCGTTCGAGAATTGCTCAATGATCTTCATCACGTCGGCCGCCGAATGAATTTCGTGGGCGTCGATGACGGCTGTCGTCTGGACCAACTGGTTGCCGTAGCGCATATCAAGCTCCAGGGAGTGCTTGATATCGCCGCGCGCAACGCCCTGGCGAAGCAGATCCTGCGTCCCCGCCTCGCGAAGGTCCGCAACGATTTTGTTGAAGCGCTTGTAGTCGTTGTAGATCTTGCGCGAGTTCGAGTCGTACAGCACCAGGAAAAGAGATTTTTCATGAATGTGGAGCTGGTGCATGTTGCCGGCACCGAAGGCCGAGAAGACTGAGCTCAACGGCGGCGTCAGGATCCTGTTGATGCCGAGGTTTCGGGCGATGCCGCAGGCATGGAGCGGGCCATTGCCGCCATAGGCCAGCATCGTGAAGTCCTTGAGATCGTAGCCGCGGGTGCGAAGTTCGGTGAACAGGCCATTGGCCATGTTGTCATCGACCTTCTCGCGGATCAGCAGCGCGGCCTCGATCACGTCCATATCGAGTAGATCGCACAACGTGTCCTCGATCGCCTGGACCGAACGGCGCGGATTAAGCGGGATCGTACCGCCAGCGTAGTTCTTGGGATCGAGATACCCCAGCAGCAGGTCAGCGTCAGTGACGGTCGCCTGAAGCCCGCCGCGATCGTAGCAGGCAGGACCAGGATCGGAGCCGGCGCTCTGCGGACCGACTTTGACGGTGTTATACATGCGATCGTACTGAGCGATCGAGCCACCGCCCGCGCCGAGATTCACAAGGTGCACCATCGGCACCGACACCATCCAGCGGTCGATGACTGGGTTGAAGTCATAGTGCTTCACGCCTTCCCCAACCACGATGCCGATGTCGAAGCTGGTGCCGCCCATATCGGTCGCGACGATGTTGCCAAGGTCGCATTGCAACGACAGATGTTCGGAGGCGCTGATCCCCGAGACCGGCCCGGAATGGATCGTCTGCAGCGCGTCAGTCGAATTGAGCTGCGCCATGCCACCCGAATTGTGGATGACAAGCATCGGCTTCTCATACTGGTGCGCACGCAGGTTCTGCTCAAGGCTCGAGAGCGCGTGATACATGGTGGAATGGAGATAGCCGTCGACGATCGCAGAGCTCGCGCGGACATACTCTCCCTTTCGACCGGCAACCTGATGCGAAAGGATGACCGGAATCGCGCCCAAGAGCTGCGGCGGATATTCCTGAAGGAAAATTTCCTCGACGCGTTGCTCGTGCATCGGGTTGACCACGCTGTTCACCAGAGCCACGACCAGCGCCTGGGCCCCTTTGTCGACCAGCTTGCGGATCTGGATGCGAACATCGTCTTCATCCAGCGCCATCACAACGTCGCCGGCCGCGTCGAGGCGCTCGCGGACGCCAGCGATCATCTCCGGCAGCACCAACGGTTCCGGACGATTGGCGCCCGAAAGATCGGCCTTGCCAAGGATGTCGAGGCCTTCTCCGTAACCGCGACCGCGGCTCAGGGGGACGGTGGCCTCGAAGCCAGCGGTGACCAGCATGCCGATGCGCGGACCACTGTGCTCGATCAGCGCATTGGTGCCAAGCGTTGTCGCGTAGCGAACGGAATCAACGCTCTTCAGGATCTGCTCGAGGGTAACGTCCAGCTCTTTGCAGGCCTTGCCCAAGGCTTCATTGAAGCCCAACGCCAGGTTTTGATGCGTCGTGAGCGCCTTCGCCTCGATATACCTTTCATCCCAGGCGACGAAGCAATCGGTAAACGTTCCTCCAATATCGACCGAGATTCTTCTCATATTATACCCCTCTTGCTTGATTTTGGCGTGAGACTTGCAACGTCTCATCGGCCGTTAGCAAAAACTCATCCACTTAATGCGAGTGATTATGATGGTGGTGGTGGTCGGACGCCGCATAATCGACATCCGGGCCGACCACGGGCTCCTTCACTTCCTCACGCTTGGACCACTGAGCCTTCAGCGCCGGCAAATCGAGTTCCATGTCGTAGATCGGGGGATGGCCCGGGGTTGCATATTCGACCTCAACCTGCGTCCCGCAGGAGGGACAGTAGTATTCGAGAATCCGCACCCATTCCGGATCGGGACTAAATGTGAATTCGTAGCGCTGAGGATCAATAACCGGCTGGTGGATATCGCGCGGATCGCGGTCGTAGACGAGCATACCGTGCTTGTAGTTTTTGTCCGCAGGACCAATCTCATGGTCACAGACGCGGCATTCCCAGGTCTCCTTGTCGAGGTCGACGCGGAGATATTCGGTCATGAGGACTTTCATTGGATTACCTCTTCTCTAGAAAGATGTCGCCAAGATCGCTGATTATAAAAGCCCAGCCCGCCGACACGTTTGCCGTAAAATACTCGTCCTCAAGAATTGCTGGTCCCACGGCATGGTCGCCCGGCGCGAGCGAGCCCAGCTTATAGAGGGGCACCTCCTGCCACGCGCCGCCGGTAAGCAGATTTCGACTGCCGTCTGGTTTGGCCGAAGCGGCGCACGACACACCTCCTTTGCTATGGATTCGGCTCGCCATGTGCTTGGCGGCGCTTAGTTCAACCTCGATCGTGCCCGCATTGACCACGGCGTCGGGGAGGTCTCGTCCTTCATTCAGATCGATGACCGTTTCAACACCGCCCGTCGCAGCGACCAAACGGCGGCTGAGCAAGTACTCACCGACCGTTGCGCCCTCGGCGAACATGTCACGCTCAGCCTTGGCCTCTAGGTCGGCGAGCGCCGCGTCGAGGCCGGCGGCGCTGCGATCACGAAGCGCGGCCGCGTAGTGCTGCGCCACAGCGCATGACCCTATGCCGAACGCACTGAAGATCGCCGCCATCTTTGGAATCGCGACCCGTTTCAGTCCCAACGCTTCGGCGACGCCGCAGGCGTTAAGTGGACCGGCTCCGCCGAAGGCGAGAAGGACGGTGTCGGGCGCAATCTTGGTGAATGCCGCAACCTCATGGGCGATCTTACTTTCGAATGCTTCGACCATCTTCGATAGCGCCTGATCGAGAGACACGCCCAATGGCTCAGAGATGCTGCGCAAGACCGCCGTCTTGGCGCGATCGACATCGAGATGCAGATCTCCCCCAAAATACGAACCCGGATCGAGCAATCCGATCAACACGCTAGCATCGGTGATGGTGGCCTCGACGCCGCCACGGCCGAAACTGGCCGGGCCGGGCAAGGCGCCGACGCTATCGGGCCCGACGGTGACTTGACCGTCGACAACGCGAAACACCGAGCTGCCGCCGGCCCCAACGCTAAGACCGTCGGTCAGCGGGAATGACACCTCGACGCCTTCAACTTTGCCTCGTCGAAGCGTCCTGATCTCGCCGTGCCGGCTCTGACCGATGTCCGTCGTGGTGCCGCCGACATCGATACCAACGATATTGTCGATGCCGTAGGTCGCGGCGAAGCTGCGCATACCCTCCATGCCGCCGCGCGGTCCCGAGGAATACGTCTTGATCGCCGTGGTCTTTGCCACGCGAGACGCATCGCCGTCGTTACGGAAAATCAGGAGCGGACGTTTGGTGCGGAACGAGCGCAGTCTGTTCTCGGCGTTGTACAGAAACTTCTCCATCGCCGGATGGAGGAACGAGTTCATGACCGCCGTCCACGTTCTGCGAACCGGGTCATGGTCGCTGGTGAGGTCGCTTCCGCAAAGGATCGGAACCGCTGCGAGCATGTGGCGAGGAAACCGACGCAGAACAATCTTGAAGAGATTCTGCTCGTCCCTTTCGAAGTCTTCACCGCCGAGGCTGACGATGATGCGATTGGCACCAGCTGACGTTAGAGTATTAATGAGGCGGACGATTTCGAGTTCACACTCCTCATCGCCTACCTTCACGCGATCGATCATCGCCAGGCGGTCACCGACAAGAGCCTCGAAGAGCTTCGAGTCCTCGACCTTCATTTCGTCGGGCACAGTGGAGCCGGTCGTCAGCAGAAGACCCAACCGCGGACCCTTGCGCTCCACCAAGGCGTTGGTGCCCTGAGTGGTGGAGTACCGGATGACGTCCACTTCCTCGAGCAGGCGCCGAAGGTTCTCGCTGCCGTATACGAAACCCGACGCTTTCTTGAGACCTTCGAAAAAGCACTTGCTCAGATCGTAAGGCGTTGTCAGCACCTTCGCACGACGGACGTCGTCGTCCTGCAAGATACAGATATCGGTCAGAGTACCGCCATTATCGATATTGATTTCTAGTGCCATCTCTCTCCCCATACCCACAACCGTAGGATATCTACAACGCTTGCTACAAAGCACTCTTGCCACAATCGGTCAAGTCGATTCTGTGATTTGGGACAAGGGAATTGATTGAGGACTCAGGTGATGCGGCCTAGATGGGCAGAGGTATCCTGCGATTGCCTTGGAAAAGCTTGCCAGCGACTGACTGCAGCGGTCTGCGCTGCGACGGAGCATTCCTGGCACGCCATGGCCTCTTTCCTAAGGGCTCTATCAGCCTGAACAGAATAGTGGTCTTTGGGTTCAAAACCGCTTTCTGAGCGAGTTCGAACAACTCGTCGAACGAACTTGACGTCTGGGCGAGATGGCTCCGCTTTTTCGAACTCGCCGACATCTTCCTCAAGACGACAACGCGGGTTTCCGAAGGAAAAAGACGCTGACCGCTCTGTATCGCCTGCGGAATGCGGGCGATTGTTCCAAGACGATTTGAGTTTAACGCCCGCTTTATTGGCCTCCTTGGCGGAGAGAACAACTGACCAAGGGGCATCTCCCACGACGCTTGTCCGTCAGGCCCATCTGAGCGATTTTCTGATCCCAAAGCTTGAATTCGCGCAAGTAACGGCACGTATGTTTGAGCGTTCTTGCGGGTCATGGCCCATATCAGGAAGCCTTGCGAGCTTGAACAGGCAGCTGAATACGCTGGCGTTACTGGTACCCTACGGTCGGTGACTGAGCTTCTCGACTGGTAGGCTCACGATCCTAGGGGTACCAGCGCCCCTCTTATTGTTGCTCTCTGTGCAGGCAAGCGGAGCCTCGCGACTAGCTTGGTTGTCTCGCTGACGCCAGGTCGCCTACGGTGGCCTGCACATGGCTGGCAACTTGCTTGCGATCGATCTTCCCTGCCCCGTTCAGCGGCAAGGCCTGTGTGAACACAACGCGACGCGGATGCGCGTAAATCGGCCCACGCTCGAGGGCGAAACGTTTGAGCTGCTCCTCATCAAGGCTCGAGCCTGCGTTGGTGACAACCAATGCGACTGGCGCGTGTCCTTTTGTGTCGTGCCTGAGAGGCACGACACAAACTTCGCGTACGTCAGGATGCCGCAACAGGACATCTTCCACCTCTTTCGGAAACACGTTTTCGCCGCCGCAGACAAACATGTCATCAGTGCGTCCGCGAAAGTACCAGAAACCGTCTCGGTCGACATCAAACAAGTCGCCCGTGCTTAACCAGCCATCCTTGAGACGGGCTGCCGTGACCGCCGGCATGTTGTGATACGTGGTCATCACACCGGGATTGCGCAGGATAAGTTCGCCTGCCGCCGCCTGCTCGCCGCGTTCGTTCACAAGTTTTGCATCGCACGCGGGCCAAAGTTTCCCGCAAGACCCTAGTGGCGTCGGCCGACCATCAAGAGCAGGGCCGAAAACAACCGGCCCACCCTCCGTCAGCCCGTACATCTCTTCAACCCGGCATCCAAAGGTGGCTTCCATCGCCCGCCGCAGTTCCGGATGAACCGGGGCTGAACCGACCGTTAGAGATCGAAGTGCGGAAAAATCAAGCGTCCGCATAAGATCCAGCTCTCGCAGCGCCATGCTGTAGATGGTGGGCACGCCGGTGGCATGGGTACAGCGGAAGCGTGTTAGGTTCTCGAGAAAGACGCGGGGATGATACTCAGGCATCAACACCATCAATGCGCCGCCGGGCATTTTGGATTTGACCACCCCAACCATCGCATTCTTATGATAGAGCGGCACACAGACGAGCGATATCTCGTCTGGCGTAGGCTTATAGAGCTGACGAGACGTCTGCGACCACCAAATTTGACTCTCGTGCGAAAGAACCACGCCCTTTGGAGTTCCGGTCGAGCCTGACGTGTAGGGCTGCATTGCGGGGTGACCTGGAGGCAACTCAGGTGGCGAGAAGGTCTCAGACAGCTGCTGGAACACGGCGGAATAGGTCGTCCAGCCCTCTCGGTCCTCGCCTAAGCTTACCCGCAGTCCGATGCCGAGTTCGTCAACGAGCGCCGCGATGGAATTATGCTCTGGCGTTTCGATGATCGCCGCCTGACATTCGGCGTCTTGGAGAATGTGGCTCAGATGCTCACGCCCTTGGCGCAGATTCATCGGAACCGGTACAAGTCCCGCCCGCATCGTCCCGAAAAAAGCTTCAATGTATTCCGCGCGATTTCCGATCCCAATCGCGACACGAGCGCCCAAGTTCAACCGCTTGGCAAGCCCCGCGGCAACGAAGTTTAGTCTCTGCTCGAGCTCGAAATATGTCAGTCGGCGCTCACCGCCCGCGACCCAATCTATGATCGCGATTCTTTGGGGGTGCTCGGCAGCGGCATCGGATGCCCAGTATCCCATATTGCCGAGAAAATCCGCCAGCGCCACGGTCAACTCCTCAAATTCACTTAGTTGTATTACCACCGGGTTAGGCTGGGCTCGCTCCGTAGGATCCCCGTCCAATTGCGACCAGCTTGCCCGTCGTGTCGAAGACGTCCACATCCACGACTGAAACGGTACGCCCGATCTTTCGGACTTTCGCGGTGGCGGACAACGCACCGCCTTTAGCTGGCCGCAAGAAATCCATGCGAAAGTTCATAGTCGGCACCATGCCGCCTACGAGACTGGCAACGGCAAAGTCTCCTGCAGTATCCGCGAACGCAAGGATTGCTCCGCCGTGATACTGGCCGGAGAAATTCACACGCTCGAATTCCGGCCTCATGGGCATGGTGAATGTAGCGGCCATAGCACCCGCATCGACATCTCCGGGCTCGATCCCAAGAAAGCTGATCATCGGCGACGTACCTATCAGCGAGGCGAGTCCGTCTCGTGTGAGCTGCGTCATGGTACCAGCACCGCCTTGCCAAATACCTTGCGATCGATGAGCTCCTGCATGGATATCCGAACCTCCGACATCGGGCGGACCGAATGGATTATGGGTTTCAACTTGTTCTCCGACACAAGTGAAAGCAAAGCTTCAAGATCTGCTTTTGTCCAGACATTCGATCCAAGGATATTAAGTTCCAGCGACCAGATGTAACGGATGTCTGTGGGCGGGTCGAAACCATCAGTCGCGCCGCAAGTAAGAAGTCTCCCGTGATGCCGCACCGCCCGAAGGCTCTTCGCCCAGGTAGCACCGCCAATAAAGTTGATGACGATGTCGGCACCGCCCCCGGGCGAGAAAACTTTGGGCTTTCCGAAGAGCCTAAGTGAGGCCTCGAGGAAGTCCATCTCGGACGTGTTGATCACGTGATCTGCACCGAGATCGCGAAGTCGCTCTCCCTTTGTGGCAGAACTGGTGCAGGCTGCGACTTCGGCTCCCGCCAGCTTCGCCAGCTGCACACAGCAGGTCCCGACGCCGCCGGCTGCGCCTAAAATGAGGATCTTATCTCCCGCTTTCACTTGGGCCCGCGTCATTAACATGCGATGAGCTGTGCCATAAGCGATTGGTAAGGCCGCCGCGTCGACAAAGGAGACGTTGTCGGGGATGCGTACGAGATTAAGGGCCGGGACGACAACGTATTCGCAGAACCCGCCGGGAAGAGTTTCCCCCATTAGCCCATCAGGGCGAAGCGGCTGCACCAGCACGCGATCACCCGCCGACCATTGCCCTGGGGTAACTTCCGATCCAGTCTCGACGACGGACCCTGCGATATCTCCACCTGGGGTCATTGGAAACGGCGTCTTGATTCCTGAAATTCCTCGTAGGATCATCGGATCGAAACCGTTGAAGGCCGCGGCCGCGACACGGATTTTCACGCTGTCTGGCTGGACCACTGGCTCTGGCCAATCATGACACCATTGCAGATCATCGACGGTGCCATGTTTTTCGAAAACGACTGCGCGCATCACAATTCCTTTCAGCAATTTCATTGCGCCGTGGCCATGCCACCGACGCAGTACTTGGGATCAAGGAAGAACGAGAGGTGGCGCTCCGTATCCGTCACCCACGTTTTGTGAACTGCGGCGACCTATGTTTTTCAGGCCTTCGTGTTGCTCGCTTCCGCCTTTTCCCAACATAAAATCCAGACAGTAATGAACGTGGAGCGCAGAGGAGTCGAAAAGCGGGATCGGAGAGTCCTCTGCCAACGAAAGCATCGGTAGCTCTGTGCAACCAAGGATTATGCCTTGCGCCCCGCGGTTCTGAAGGGCGCCGATTAACTGAAGAACCATTTCGCGGGAGCTGCTTGCAACGACGCCCCTGCTCAGTTCTCCGTATATAATCCGGTTCAGATCAGCTGAACCTTTTTCATTGGGAGTTAAGACTTCGCAACCAGCCACCTGCTCGATGTGTTGGCGGTAGAATGATTGTTCCATAACATAGCCGGTTCCAAGTATACCGCAGACTGCAATGTCATTGGCCATCAAGCTCTTCGCGACAGCATCGCGTATATCAAGAAACGGCACATCCAGACCTGCCACAATCTGTGGTGCGACCTTGTGCATAGTATTTACTGCCAATGCGAGTGCTTCCGAACCCGCATCGACTAATCGAGTGGCTACGTCTGAAAGTAGGACACCTGCCTCTAGCCAACGATCGGCTTTCTGAAAATCAACGATCTCTTGGAAGTCCACATTTCCAAGCACCATCTTTGCTGAATGGAGGCCACCAAGTCGGTCGGCTACACCTCTATTGAGAGCGCTATAGTAAAGAGCGGTGGACTCCCAGCTCATACCGCCGATAAGACCAAGCGTTTTCATAAAGTACCTCAAGTCAGGGTGCGTGGGCCTGTAGGCGTGAGAATAGTTGCGCTTAGAGAAAACGGGCCCCGCGTTATCTCTACACGGCTGTCGTCTAGGCCGAGCGTGTTCATCTCTGTTGCGATACGGTCAGCTGCGGGGTGCGAGACCATGAATGCAGCTAGTCGACAACCGAGATCCGCCATTTTCTCTGATGGATGCGGCCCCTCCGGCCACTCGATCAACGTGGGAAAAGCCCCGTAGAAGGGCATCGAGCCGTCAGGTCGTACGTTAATACGCCAGCTCAGGTTTCCTCGCGTGACGACTACGACTTCCGAACCCAAGGCGTCGACGAGCGGCAGCGCCTGGGCGATGTCGGGAACGCGAACCACCCAGGTAGCAAGCCTAGGTGAGGCTTCCAGCTGCGAAAGAAAATCCCAATCGTCAAGACCGAACCATCGGGCGCGTTTGGCGTGTATGTCCGGATCGGGGGCGATGATCTCGAGAAAAAGCCCTTCCCCAAGCTGCATGAGATGATTTCGCGTTCCCATCAGCGGATGTACACCGCCGGGCGGTGTTTTTACTCCAAGCGCCTCCTCGACGTGTCGAACTCCCGCTTCGACGGACAGAGATGCGACCGTGATGTGATCCAGCATCACCATTTAGCTTTCTCCATTACGGTGGAAGGTCAGTCGCGCCCGCATGTAATCCGGGGGCGACTCGACATTCGTTGGGATTTTTTTTCGGCAAGTCCCATGGCCGCTATCACCTGTTGCTCGACCTAGCGCCAATTTTGGTAAGCCTTCTGCTAGTTTGCGCTTGGCTATGAGCGATTATTTGAGCCGGTAAGCTACGTACAAACGCCCTCTCGAGTCAGTTGTAGCATACCTACAATGCATGCCACAAGGCGCTCTTGCAAGCAATATCGTGAGGTGTTACGTGGGACACTGCTGCATAGGGGCACTTGATGGGCATTCGAAAAAAGCGTGACGCAGAGCGCCCGACCGGCAAGTTCGAGGGCGGGCAGCGCCTTAGTGATCAAGCGTTCGAAATCCTTTGGTTAGCTATCAACCGCTGCGAGCTCGCTCCTGGAGAGATCGTGTCAGAGCCGCAACTCGAAGAGCAGTTCGGTTTGGGAAAGGTGAGCATTCGTTTCGCGTTGGATCGTCTGATCCAACTTAAGCTCGTAACGCCGATTCATCGGCGCGGCTTCGAAATAGCTCCGATAATCGTGACCGATCTACGCGAGACGTTCGAGTTGAGGCGCCTGGTCGAGCCTTATTGCTTCCAAAGAGCAGCAATGGAAGGCGCAGATCTCAATGAGCTTCGCCGGCTTGATAAACTGATGCTCGAAAATCCCGTGCCCGTTGACCGGAAAGTCGAGGCAATGGTGATTGACGCGAACCGCGATTTTCACATGACTGTCGTTCGAGCGAGCCGCAATCAACGGATTATCTCGTTAATGGAGAAAGTGCTGAGCGACATCGACCGCGCTTATTTCTTCGGCCTCATGCGGCATCCCAAATTCTGGACCATGCAGCAGCAACACGGACAGTTCATAGATGCGTTGGAAGCGCGCGACGAAGTGGAATCAGAGCGGCTCGCTCGCGAACATATCGATCAAGGCTATGCAATCGTCATAGACGCCGTGGTCACGGGCGTCGGCCTGGCTGCGAAGGGCACCAAGCTCTGAGCTGAGTCGGTCGGAAGTACTTTCGTTTCCTAAAAGGGAGCTGCAAGGTATCGCGACCCGACGGCAAACGCTGCACATCAACCACGTTCCTACCGCGCTTGGTACCGACTACCAGCTATTGGTGTCCACGACAATGCCGCGCACACAGATGTTTGTGCTATTTGGCAGTAGTTCCGCCATCAATCACCAGCATCGAGCCCGTCACAAAGCTCGAAGCATCCGATGACAGATAGACGATAATGCCCTTTAACTCGTCCGTGCTTGCGATCCTCTGCATCGGGATCGTTGATTTCATAGCTTCGTACATCTCCTGATCTTCATAAAGGTTATCCCCAATCCTCGTATGAAAATGGCCGGGACAGACAGCGTTCACGGTGATCCCATGGGGAGCATATTGAAGGCCCAACTCGCGAGTCAGATTGACCACGGCGCCTTTGGAAGCCGTATAGGCTGGAAGGGGCGCCACCGTGGCGGACCCAGTTAACCCCCACATGGACGCAATATTAATGATGCGTCCGTGTTTCCGCGGCATCATAACTTTCAGTGCTTCGCGGCACCCAAAGAATACGCCATTCAAATTGACCGCCATAACTCGGAACCAATCGTCCGTCGGCGCCTCGTGACCCATTCGCGGTTCATTGTCCGTGACGCCTGCATTATTAACGATGATTTCGAGCGGACCGGACTTCTTCTCGGCGGCCTGAACCAGGGCCGCTACGCTCTTTTCATCTGTGACATCGCACTTGACGCCAATCGCCCTGCCGCCCGAGCCTTTAATATTTGAAACGACCTGTTCAAGCCTTTCTTCGTCGATGTCACTGCACACGACCTCTGCACCTGCCGCTGCAAGCGCTTCCGCGCAGGCGGTGCCAATTCCACTCGCGGCGCCGGTAACAACCGCAGTACGGCCGGTAAGTTCAAACATCGGAAAACGGATCGTTGCCATCGTGTGCTGCTCCTTTGCTAACCGCCGATGTTGCGCTTGCTAGTATACATCCTAGTAGTTATGTTACAAGAGTTTCTTGAGAAATTTTGAGTCAAGGCCCGATTATTTTATTGATCTGAGGGCGTCGCGTCCGGCCACCGACCGGGCGTCAAGGGTGTGCCTGTGTTCTTCGCCCGCATCGATCGCGCGGGAAACATCACCAAGCGTCATAGTGCCGCGAAACTGCAATTCGCTCGCTTCGGGGCGGCATGCCCGCTCTGGAATGTCCATCAGGCCTTTGAAACGCCGGGCCGCATCATCCGCCAACTGGCTGAGACGCCCGATGGCGCGCTATCTCAGCATAGCCACCGAAATTGCCAAAGGCAGCGGCGGCTTCAACGCTCCGCAAAGGCGCTATGCCATCGCCCTGGGCTGCGAGGTAGCCTATGCGCAAGACTTCGTCTATGCCGACGGTATCGACCCGAACAATCGGTTGGCATTCGCCCCGATCGGAATTTCATGCCGCATCTGCGAGCGCGCGAGCTGTCCGCAACGGGCGGTGCCTCCTTTGAAGAGCAGACTCACAATCGATCATCAACGGCGGGGAGTCCTGCCTTATCAAATCTCGTGATTGGTATCTTCCTGCCTAAGAGCCACCACATTCTTGAATGTCAGTGGAATGAGCCGGGGCCAATTGCCTGCTCGTCGCGCTGCCGGATGTATTCGCTGCCCGAAACGCATGTCGGCGTGGCCGCGGACGCGCGCCATCGGCCGCCGCGCTTTCAACCAGCTCTGTGGCTTCATCTACAGATCTTGTCGAGCATAAGCGCCCGCGTCTACCAGCGGTATGGGAAGGCAAGCCGGTTGAGATCGTCGAGGATTCCAGGAAAAGTCGCGGTGGGGAAAGCGATGATGGTGAGCGTGCGCAGATGGTCATCGCCGAGCTTCGGCTCCAGCCCACCAACGAGCCGCGGATCGACAAGAAGTGCATCGAGATGCATGGGGGTTTCTGGCACTCGAACGCGATGGCGCGCGGTGGAAACGCAGGAATGCAGGTAGGTCAGTGGCTCGACATCGTCGGTCCAGGCGGCTTCGGGGACAAAGCCTTCGATCAGATTCAGGACGCGGTCGGTGCGGTCCACGAACCCCTTCAATAGCTCCCAGGGATCAAACGCCGGCGGTGGCGCGGCCCTCATAGAGCCAGTTCTCCATCCGCGAGGATTCCTCGGCCTGCGGCAACCAGACGAAGGTGAGAAAATAGCTGCTCTCGAACAGCCCCCCGTCGGACCTTCGGTCACTCCACTTTCGCGACCCTTGACCATCGCCCTCGAATTGTTCACGCCGCTCGATATCGAGCAATGCCGAGGCACTGTCGGTGAATTTGCTGTCGGGGAACTGGGACCGTAGTCGGCAGGTGGACGCGGCATGCCGACGCCTCCCAGATCGTTTTGCGCGCAAATTGGGCGCCGGTGGGCAAGCTGTGCGCGTTCCACCGCGGCTTGGCCGCCGCTTGCACCCAGCCCCGGATTTTGCTTTCCTCATTCGGGGGCGCTCCTGACGGCCTTCAGGCACCGTCGAACCCATGGCACCTTCGTGGTAGCGGCTCTTGCAATTACCCCAACCCACTCACGATCGTTCCAAAACGACCGCTATTCCCTGGCCCACTCCGATGCACATGGTGGCGAGGGCGAGTTTCGCGCTGCGTTCGCGCAGCTCCAGCACCGCGGTACCGGTAATGCGTGCGCCCGACATGCCTAGCGGATGACCAAGTGCTATGGCGCCGCCATTTGGGTTGACGTGAGCAGCATCCTCCGCGATGCCGAGCTGGCGCAGCACGGCGATGCCTTGAGAGGCAAATGCCTCGTTGAGTTCGACTAGGTCGAAGTCGCTCGGTTTAAGGCCAAGCCGGGCGCAGAGCTTCTGAGTCGCCGGCACCGGACCGATGCCCATGATGCGGGGCTCGACGCCGGCGGACGCCCCGCCGAGGATACGGGCGATCGGCGTGAGGCTGTATTTCCTGGCCGCAGCCTCGGAGGCGACGATCAGCGCCGCCGCGCCGTCATTGACGCCCGACGCGTTGCCGGCCGTCACCGTGCCGCCCTGGCGGAACGGCGTCGACAGCTTTGCCAACGCCTCGATGCTGGTGGCGCGGGGATGCTCATCCCTGGAAACGACGACCGGATCACCCTTGCGCTGCGGGATCGCCACCGGCACGATCTCCTTCGCCAGCCTGCCGTTCTCCTGCGCAACAGCAGCTTTCGCCTGGCTGCGCACGGCGAAGGCGTCCTGGTCGGCGCGGGAGACTGAAAAATCCTCGGCAACATTCTCGCCGGTTTCGGGCATGGAATCGATGCCGTACTGCTTCTTCATCAGGGGATTGACGAAACGCCAGCCGATCGTCGTGTCATAGATCTCCGCGTTACGAGAGAACGCGCTGTCGGCCTTGGGCAGGACGAAGGGCGCGCGGCTCATCGATTCGACGCCGCCGGCAATCATCAACTCGGCCTCGCCGGCCTTGATCGCGCGTGCCGCGATCGTCACGGCATCCATGCCGGAACCGCAGAGCCGATTGACCGTCGAGCCCGGTATTTCCTTTGGAAGGCCGGCAAGCAGAAGAGCCATACGCGCGACATTGCGATTGTCCTCGCCGGCCTGGTTGGCGCAGCCGAAGACGACATCATCCACCGCCGCCCAGTCGACCGCAGCGTTACGTTCAAGCAAAGCCTTGAGCGGGATGCCGCCGAGATCATCCGCCCTCACCGACGAGAGCAATCCGCCAAAGCGCCCGATCGGCGTGCGGACATAATCGCAGATGAATGCTTCAGCCATGTCAAACCTCCGGCACGACGCGATCTGCCATTGTTCGGCCCAACGACCAGCTCCGGCCGGTCACTGCCTGCAACTCCTCGAACCCATATCCGGCGCCCTCTCGTGTGGCACGAGCTTGCAGCAGCAGATATATTGCGCGGAACTATCGCGTTTTTGTCGCCACTAGATCCATTTTTGAAGTTCCCTGTCCCACGCGCCAATCCGAAGGTCGAGCACATCCTTTACCAGTTCCCCCTTCCGTATTTTACGGGTCGGCGACCGCGGGAAGTCCTGGACATAAGCCACATAGCGGGGCAACTTAAATGGGGCCAATGTTTTCCGGCAATGTTCGATAATGTCCCCCGGGGTGACTGACTCTGGCGTAAAACCATCCTTCAACATGATATAAGCTTTGACTTCCTCCTTTCTCAGGTCGTCCGGCACAGCTACGACGGCCGCTTCGGCAATGCCATCGTGCTTCCGCAACGTGGCCTCAACCTCCTGTGCAGCAATATTCTCACCAGATCGCTTGATCATATCTTTGATACGACCAACAATATAGAAGAAGCCTTCCTGATCCTGGCGAGCCAAATCCCCGGTTTTGAACCAGGAACCGCGAAATCGCTCAGCGTTGACGTCCGGCCTCTTATAGTATCCCCAGAACAGCCCCCGGCCGGTAACCGCCAACTCACCAACTTCACCTTTTGGAACTTCGTTTCCGTCGCCATCAATAAGGCGCACGCTGCGGAAAGCAGCCTCGATTCCACAGGTAGAAGTTAACGACTTTTGCTTGGCTTCAGTGGGTACAATCAGACAGGTGCCGCACTCTGTCATCCCGAACGCTTCCCTCGCGACAACGTTGTACCGTTCTTGTATTTCTTGAAGATTCTCCGCGCTCCAGTAATAAGCACTGACATGAATCAGATGAATATCCTCCGCCTTCACCCACTCTGGCATTTGGCGGTAAGCAACCTCAGGAAAATTGCAGTAGTTTATTCTATATTTTTTCAACCAATCATAGAATCTTGATAAGCTGTATTTTTTGGGGATATACACGGTTGCGCCGAGCTTGATTGCCATCAAAAATTGCCAAAGAGCATCCATATAATAGAAAGGCGCCCATATCAGTATATTCTCGATCGCTCGACCATTGCTCTGGCGAAATATAGCTGCATTGTGGGAAATAAGAAGCCAGTAGTCGTGTGTTAGCATGCATCCTTTTGGGAATCCGGTAGTCCCCGATGTGTACTGAATGCACATGAGATCGTCGCGCGAGATTGAAAACGGTGAAACGAAATTTCGGTCGCCTTCAAGGACCATATCGTCGAAACTAAGATACAGAGCATTCTTATCGCCGTGTACGATTACACGATCCGTCACAATAAGCGGCAGGCTGTCAGCAATCCGTTCGAATACTTCAATGAATGAGTTGTCTATTATCAAGAACTGAGCATCGGAATCGTCAAGGACATAGTGGAGCTCCTCACTGGTATATGAGTTGTTTACCGGAACTATGACCGCGCCGAGCCGAGCAATAGCTACCCAGACAATCGGAAATGCCGCGACGTTCGGTAGCATAACGGCAACATGCGTGCCTTTCCGAACACCACGCCGCAGAAGTGAGCACGCGATCTTGTCCGCAGCCTGATCTAATTGACGATAGGTCAAGGTATCAGAATTCTCGAACCAGTTGCCGAGAACCCTGTCGTTTAGTTCCACAGCCCTTTCCTTGACAAAGGATCCAATATTGAGGGGTAATTGCGAATCTTCAAAAGAAATTTTTGCTTTGTGGAATTCCGCCAAGTTATCCATCGGTATGCCGGCCTCATCGTTTATGATAACTCATAATGTCAAACTATATCTAAACACGCCGTAGGATTATATTCTAGTTTTTTTTGGTTTTCATAAACAACGCTCGACGTCAGAATGCGTATTGAGCCAGTAGTAATTTAGAAAGTGTCGTTTGACACGATCTGTGCCACGTACACGTTGAGGTGCTTCCGTCTCGACCTCTGTTGCTATCTCAAGCGCGCCTTCCTCGCTTCTGCCTTGCTGCGCCGGCCCGATGACAGACCCCCCAAACGTGATGCCCTCGGCCAAAGTGGACTAGGACGATTTATTGGATGACGGCTCAGCTATCAAATTACTAACCGACAATGTTCCATACGGATTTGTTATTGAGACGCCACTTCCCGCTTTTTCAATCAGCTTTCTCAGTGCAACTGGGGAGAACCTGCGAGATTGGTCTAGCCACTCGCTGCTCGGGAACTCACCATAAGGCCTTGCTGGGGCAGTACGGGGTGAGGGAGTAGCCTTGGAAATCGACCTTCGTGGCAGATAGCACGATGATCCAACGACTGCTGATTCATCCGATGGCATATGGCAGGCCATGATGCCTGCATGCGCTGAATTCCGCTGCTCCCCGCCCGCGAAGGGTCCGAGTTCTGGGAGAACGGCGAAGCCATGCAGGCAAGGCGTTGTTGGTCTAGGCGAATTCGATCTTAGGTGGGCCATTAACTCTGAATGTCACAACAATCCAGCAGCTACACAAAGTCCCACTCATCGTGACTAAGCCTCAGGCCAAATTCGTACCCGCATCAACGACTATCTCTGCGCCGTTTAGGTAGCTCGCGGCATCGGATGAAAGAAACGCCACGACTTCTGCGACTTCCGATGACGCAGCCATTCGGCCCAGCGGATTGCGTGCAAGAGAACGCTCTATAGCCTCCGGTGACGACTGTGCCCCCATAGCGGTGTCGATCAGACCAGGGTGGACTGTGTTGACTCTGATCCCCATTCTGCCGAGTTCAGTTGCCGTACACCCGCTCATGCCGCGCAAGGCCCACTTTGACGTTGCATAAGCAAGCTCATCTTTCCTATGTCGGATCGACGATATTGAACAGATATTCACGATCGAACCCGACTTTCTTTGCCGCATGAAGGGGGTAACGGCTTGCGTCCCCAGCAATGGTCCAAGAACGTTGACGCGATAGGTAAAAAGCAGATCATCCGCAGTCGTATCCAGCAGAGAACCCGGTTTGAATACCGCTGCGTTGTTGATCAGAATGTCGATCCTGCCAAAAAGACGGATCGCCTCATCGACGACAGTTTTCCAGCCGGCTTCCTCTGACACATCATGGGGAACAAATGCAGCATCTCGACCAAGCGAGTCGGCAACTGATTGTCCTTTGGTGCTAATATCCGTAAGTACTACCTTGGCCCCTCCCGCAACGAAAAGCCGAGCCTCGGCCTCACCTTGTCCCATGGCTGCACCCGTAATAATCGCGACTTTCCCGGTCAATTGTGTCATCCGGACTGTTCCAATTTTCTAGTATATCTGATCGCGTGATATCGCTACAATACGACCTCTAAATATTCTTAGGATTAACCTCAAGCGCGCAAACATGAGTCCAAATGAAGTATTTTTATGATGATTGCTCACCATTTGCGATCTTGATTATCGCTGGATCTGACACTTGCTCCTCGATGAATGCACGACGAGTGCGCCTGCAACCCACTGCGCTGCCTGCTATCCAGGCAAATCTGCAATAGGGCGCATTCTGCACGCCCTCGAGCGGCAAAGGATGCTCACCTACCTCCGGTACGACCCGTCGGAGCACTATGAGTATTAAGTGCTTTTCGTAGTGTATTAAATGACTAAAGCGACGTTTGGCATGCGGTAAAGTTATTCACTCGGTGGCTAGAGGGAAGAGCTCTCCCGTACGACGCACCCATCACTTGACGAGCCCAATGGTAGTTGGAGACATGAACCGGCGACGAGTTCACTATCGAGTATATCGAAAGGCCGATCCGACCCGGCTACTCGCGCATCGCGCTCAATCCCATCTGCGCATCGTGGCCCGAACTTCCTCAAGTTTGGCAAAGTCGTGGTTCACGACGACTCATGTCAAGATACTGAGGCGGGGCTCCCCGGTAAGCACGCGGCGAAAAGTCTCCGTGCCCCGCTTGATTTCATCCAGGGTGGGAATGCCTCCGAAGCAAAGCCGTATAAACTGGGGAGAACGCCCTTCGTCGGAAAGTTCAAATAACTGGCCGGGAGCCGCGCGTACACGGTGCGCCAAAAGTTCCGCGGCGAGTTCCTGTGCATTCCATTTTGGACCGACCGGCAGCCAGAGGTGGTAGCTCACATGCTTGGGTATGTGTTTGCCACCGATAACGCCTTCGACAGTGCCTAGTATGCTTTTTGCCAGCCGTTGATGCTCTGTCAGACAGTCAACAGCCGAGCCCACCTCTACCATACGCGCGAAGAGCTCCGCATAAGCAGTAGGCGCGGGGAACTGCATAGCGGAAGCGACATTCCCGATTGCTGAAAGGAACCGCTCGTGTGCGCATACGACACCCAGGCGAAATCCCGTAATCAGACTCTTTGAGAGACTGGAGATAAAGATCACATTGTTGCGGTCGAAATCATAGAGCGGCGGGATCGTGTCTCCGCTGAGGTGTCCCCCGGCATCATCCTCGATAATGATACAATTCGCCTCTCGACAAATACGAACAATCTCAGCGCGTCGTGCGCTTGTCATAAGCGCAGTGGTGGGATTCTGTCCGCTAGCGCTGCAGATCAAGATTCCCGCTTTCGTTTCGGCTATGCCTTTCTCAAGTTCCCCCGGCAAGATGCCCTCATTGTCCATATCGACCGGAAATAGTTTCGTCTGGCTCATCTGCGCGAATCTCTTCAAACCCGCGTAAATCCACCGCTCACAAAGAATACTTTGGCCAGGCTTGGTGAGCGCTATGAAACACGACAGAAGGCCGTGCTGCGCTCCATACGTCAGACGCATCTCGTCTAAGCGAACGTCCAGACCGCGCAACTTCAGCCACTCAGCCCAAGCGCCTTTCTGGCGATTCGACCCGTTATGCGAATAGGCAAAAGAATTTTGGATTGCCTCTCTGTCCATATCCACAAGACCGCGCTGGATATGAGGCGCGGCAATCGTATCCGGTACGATGTTCAGCCCAAAGTCAAAGACCTGCCAATCCTCAGTGGATGACGTGTTCGCATTGACGAACGTCCCGCTACCTGCCTTTGCAACCAGCAATCCGCGCCGAATTGCTTCGGCGATGGCCTTACTCATCGTAGCGTTGGTGAAGCCAATCTTTGAAGCAAGTTGCCGCTGGGTGGGCAGTTTCTCACCGGGCGCTAACTCACCCGACGAGATGGCGACCTCGATGGCCTCAACCAACGAAAGATATTTCGGCTTCGAGTTCACCGAGATTGTAGGGGTCCACATTCCGTTCTCCGTCCCTGCAGTGAGGCGTTTCCCTGTAAATCTAGTTCATTAGGCAATTTTTGCAGCCAAGATTCCACATTGCACTAGTTTATGATCGACGAGTCCCTTGACGAAGACAAATTTTTGCGGTGATAAGTTTGTGGAGGTGACCGACTTGGGAGGATGTCATGGCTTTGTTAAATAGTCTGCAATTTGGTGGTGTGTCACGCAGGCGTGTGCTGCAAGGGTTGGCGGGATCCGCCGCACTCGGTTCGGGATTGATCAGTCCTTTTGGCAGCGCATTGGCGCAGAGCCCAAAGCGCGGCGGCAGGATTGTCGCGGCAAGTAATGTGACATCAGCAGCCGATCGGATGGATCCGGCGCTTAACGATACCCCTCTCGAAATCATGCGCAGCATGCTTGTCTGGGAACGTCTGGTTCACATCAATTCTAAGGGCGTTCAGATACCTGGCCTTGCCAAGCAGTGGCAATCGAACAGTGACGGCACTCGGTGGGTGTTCGAACTGGAAAGCGGAGTTGAGTTCCACAACGGTAAGACCCTTACGTCCGCCGACGTGGCTTACTCTATCAACCGGGTCCGCGATCCAAAGACCGGATCGTACGCCGCCTCTTCGCTTACGGAGATTTCATCTGTAAAGGGTGACGGTCCGAATACCGTCGTCATAGAGCTCTCGAAGCCTCATTTCGAGATCCCGCAAATCATGACCTATTTCAAACTGGGCATCCTTCCTGAAGGCGCCAGTGAATTCCCGCGTGACTCCATCGGTACTGGTCCTTTTAAGATCGGCCCTCAATACGAGCCCGGCGTCTCGATCACTCTTGTCCGACACGAGAACTATCGCAAGCACGGAAGGCCCTATCTCGATGAGATCGAAACGATCGGTATTCCGGACAATCAGTCGCGCGTAAATGCGCTTGTTGCCGGGGAAATTGACTTCGCCGGCGCAATCGACCCAATTTACTCTGCTTCGATCAAGGATTCGCAGACTGCGAGACTGTTGACGACGGCAGGCGGCGGATACATCCCCCTTGTTCCGAGATGCGATCTCGCGCCATTCACCGACGTGAACGTGCGTTTGGCCATGAAGGCAGCTCTCGACAGACAGATGTTTGTCGATCAGGCTTGGCACGGTCTGGGCATCCCGTCCGCAGATCATCCCATCCCACCTCATGACGAGGTTTTTCCATCGCAGATCGCTGTCCCAGCTCAAGATCCAGACAAGGTAAAATTCCACCTTGGAAAAGCTAACTTGGCCAACGATCAGCTTTTTGAGATTTCGGCGTCAGATGCCTTCTTCGGCGGCTTCATGGCTGCCGAGTTGATGGCTGAGTCCATGCGGGTCGGCGGCTTGAATGTTCGGGTCAAGCGCGTGCCTACAGACGGGTACTACACCAATACCTGGATGCAAGCGCCTATCTGCTTCTCGGAGTGGTACGGAAATGCGAGCACTAACATCGTGATGACTTCGCCGTATCTCTCAACGTCGAGTGCAAATGAGAGTTACTGGAAGAATCCAGCATATGACAAGCTCATCATCGATGTCCGTGCGGTCAAGGAGCCTGGGCTCCGAAAGGAGATGTACGGTAAGGCTGCCCAGCTTATGGTGGACGATGGTTCGGTGGTCATCGCGGGATTCCACAACTGGATCGATGCCACTAGTTCGCGCGTTCAGGGAATGCTGCCTCATCCGTACTATTGGGGCGGCGGCTTCTACTGGGACGAAGTATGGGTAGACGCCTGACACGCCCTATCCGATTGCATCGAACACAGGGGCGAAGATGTTTGCCTTCATCGCAAAGCGCATCGTAATTGGACTCGCGACACTCGTTGTGCTGTCGGGTTTGATTTTTGTGGGCACCAACGTGTTGCCCGGCGACGCCGCCTCTCAAAAGCTCGGGCATCTCGCGGATCAGACTGCGGTCGACGACATGCGGGAAAAGCTGGGACTAAACCAGCCTCTCCCGGTGCGATATTGGAAATGGATCTCCACCACCCTGCAGGGCGATCTCGGCGCGTCGGTATCAAACGGCGCGCCGGTCGCGGATCTTCTGACACTTCGCGTCAAGAACACTTTGTATCTAGCCCTCTATGCTGCCTCGATCTCAATTCCCTTGGCACTTTTCCTTGGATTTCTTTCCGCGGCATACCCGGGCAGTTATCTCGACAGCAGTATCTCCGTCGTTACTATCTTCTTGATATCCATACCCGATTTCGCAATTGCAGTCCTCCTGGTTGCAATTTTCGCGATCGGCCTTCGTTGGTTTCCATCGACAATCACCCGGCCAGATTGGGGTGATTTGGGCACCTCGCTCTATCGCACTTTTCTTCCAATGCTCGTGTTGACGTTTGGCCTATTGGCTCACGTCAGCCGACTGACGCGCGCTGCAATCATTGACGAGCTTTCCAGCGGATATGCCGAAATGGCATTGCTCAAAGGTGCTGGAAAATGGCGGGTGATGACACGGCATGCGATACCAAACGCAATTAGCCCAATTGCAAACGCAGTCGTTCTCAACATCGGATACCTGATTAGCGGTGTTGTTCTGACTGAAGTGGTTTTCAATTACCCAGGGGTTGGCCGTTTGCTGGTGGACTCTATTCAGTATCGCGATTTCAATGTCATTCAAGCAATCGCGTTGGTAATGTGCGGCATGTACGTTCTCCTAAACACGCTTGCAGATATTTTAACTATACTTGCGAACCCACGGCTTCGCTACAGGGCCGCTTAGTTGAGAATGTGAACTTCGCGGAATGGGAAGAGATCGTTTGGCATGGTACTAGACGCTGGCCGAGGTGAAGGCGGGCAACCCGCTAAGATGTCTGCAGCTGGCGCAGACGGTGTGCGCGTGCGTCGCTTATTGGTCCGCCTGGACGGGTGGGCAATCTTGGGTATCGCAATCGTCTCAGTTTGTTGCCTCGCGTGCATTGCTGGCCTGGTAATGCACCTTTTCGACATCTCGTTGCCGAGGGGACGTCCATCCTTACCCCCCTCTTTCGATCATTTGTTGGGTACCGACATAATTGGCAGGGATGTGCTTGGCCGACTGTTAGGCGGAGCCACCAACTCTCTTGGCATCGCAGTCGTTGCCGTGGTCGGCGCTGCGGCTATCGGTTGCGCGATCGGTTTCCTAGCCGCGGAACTCGGAGGCTTGTTCGATGTCTTCGCGACTTGGCTGGCGGACACCATGCTTTCTTTTCCAGGGCTCCTTTTTGCGCTCATCCTCGTGTCTGCGGTAGGAACAAGTTTGTCGGTGTTGATCGTGGCAATAGTGGTTGTACTCGCACCCCGCTTCATTCGCTTTAGTCGGTCTCTGGGTCTCGCAATCGGCGTCCTCGACTACGTGGCGGTGTCGCGAGCACGTGGCGAGCCTATTTACACAATTATCGTCGCAGACATTCTCCCGTCGTCGATTAAACCGCTCGCCTCAGAATTCGGGCTTCGGGTTACTCATTCGGTGCTTTTGCTCAGCAGCCTCAGCTTTTTGGGACTGGGCTTGCAGCCCCCGAGCACCGATTGGGGAAGCATGATCCGCGAGAACTTGTCCGGTCTAACGTCCGGAAATGCTGTCGCGTGCATCGCACCGGCGCTGGCCGTCAGTTTGTTCTCTGTTGGAGTCAACCTGGTCCTGGATTGGCTTTCAAGCGGTGCCGACGAGCGGATTCCAGAGGAGCTGAAGAGTTGAGTGACCTACTAAATGTTTCCGGCCTCAGTGTCGAAGCGAAGTTGCCCTCCAAAGCCAAAATTCGCACGGTTCACCAAATTTCGTTCTCCGTGAAACCGGGAGAGGTGGTTGCCTTGATCGGGGAATCTGGAGCCGGCAAAACTACTGCCGCGTTGTCAAGCATGGGCTATGCGCGCGCTGGCACTCGTATTATCGGAGGTGAGATCCGCCTGAACGGCTTGAATTTGGAGAGGTTGCGAGCGAGTGATCTTCGAAAGGTTCGTGGTGAGCAGGTCGCATATATAGCGCAGAGCGCCCAATCGGCGCTCAATCCCGCGATTACAATTGGCAAGCAGATAAGAGAGGTTCTCCACCTCCACGGCAAGGCTCTAAACTGGCGTAAGCAAGTTCCCGCTTTGCTCGGCTCGCTTGGGTTGCCTTTCCCCGAAGAGATTATCAACCGATATCCCCATCAGTTGAGCGGTGGGCAGCAGCAGCGTGTGATGATCGCTATGGCCATGGCATGCCAGCCAAAGCTTCTGGTGTGCGACGAGCCGACTACCGCGCTCGACGTAACAACCCAGATCGAGGTCCTGTGGCTAATCAAGAACCTCGTAAGGAAGCATCGTTGCGCAGTGATCTATGTCAGCCATGACTTGGCTGTAGTAAGTCAAATTGCCGACCGCATTGTTGTCCTAAAGGATGGACAGATCGTGGAGCACGGTTCGGTCAGCGACATCATCAATGCACCAAAACAAGACTATACCCGGAAGCTCCTTGCGGCAGTGAAGGAAGTCCCCTTCCTCGAAGCCGATAAAGTACCGGTCGAGCGAGCAACCGGGCATTTGCCTCTGGTCACCGCCGAGAACATCGTCGCCGAATATGCCGCACCACCAGCCCTCTTCAAAAAAAAGGTCCCCCGGATACTGGATGGTGTCAGCCTTGAAGTTTGTCGTAACGAAGTGCTTGCACTGGTTGGGGAGTCCGGCTCTGGCAAGAGCACACTCGCACGAGTTATTGCAGGACTTCACCCGCAGGTCGGCGGGAAAGTCTGGCTCGAAGGCCAGGAATTGGCGTCGAGAGCAGGCTCCCGACCGATTGATGCGTTGAAAGATATACAGGTGGTGTTCCAAAGTTCCGAGCTGTCGCTTCATCCACGTCACACGGTCGGAGACGCGATAGGTCGCCCACTGACGTTTTATTTGGGATTGAGAGGCACCGACCGCGTCAAGCGCATATCTGAGCTGCTTGACATGGTGAAGCTACCCGCGAGCTTCGCTTCGAGATATCCGAGCGAGTTGTCTGGTGGTCAGCGGCAGCGCGTCTGCCTGGCTCGCGCTTTCGCTGCAAAGCCGAAGCTCGTTCTGTGCGACGAAGCGCTGGCCTCTTTGGATCCATTGGTTGCAAATCAGATTATGGATCTGATGCGCGAACTTCGTCGGGAATTCAACGTCGCCTATCTGTTCATCAGCCATGACATCGCGACGGTGGCCGAGATCGCCGACCGTGTGGCCGTCTTGCAGAAGGGCCGTATCATCGCCTGCGGATCGATGTCACAGGTTTTTTCTTCCCCTTCCCATCCATATTGTGAACAGCTCTTCAATGCCGTTCCCCAATTGCGAGTTGGCTGGCTGGAAGAAGTTACGGGTCGCGCGTAATTCAACACGTTGATGGCATTGCTTGATCGTTATTTCTGCGCGAACGGCGGAGGAGCTGGCGCTGAGGGCCTATCGTGGCAGGGCCTTGGGTCATTCCGATCTCCAAGTGATCAGTGCATCCAAGGCCTCAATTTCGTCGCCTCGAACAAGCAACGGGTTGATCTCGAGGGAGTCCAGGCGATCGCCCAAACGCTGGGCGACCTCGGCGATACGCATTACGGCATCTGTGATTGCGCCCAGGTCCGCGGGCTTAGCGCCCCTGAAGCCTTTCAGCAGGGCCGCGGCTCGAAGCCTATTTAGTCCTTCACGGACTTGGATGCGGTCGCAGGGCAGTGGGTACAACACCGAGTCCTTGAAGACTTCGACCCAAATGCCACCAAGTCCAACTGCGAGCACGAGACCCCAGTCCGGGTCGCGCACGACGCCGACAATCAATTCCACCCCGCCGGAGCGCTGGGGTTGAACAAGCGCCGCAGGGTCGGTTGCTCCGATCTTCCGTCCAGCTTCCACAACAGCCTCGAAGGCGCTGCGCACCTCATCGGCATAAGTGAGATTCAACTTCACGCCCCCGATGTCGCTTTTGTGTTCAACCTCATCGGCTGCGAGCTTCACGACCACCGGGTAGCCGACACGTTCTGCTGCCACGACTGCGTCATCCGCCGACTTGACGTATGATGCAGGAACCATGGGCACTCCGTAGTCGCGTAATAATTCGGAGGCGCGGTGTTCCCCAAAGTTCTCGACGGACCGACCACCAATTTCGATCGGCGTCAAAACCGAGTGCTCGACCGGACGCAACGTTCTTGCCTGCTGCCACTCATGCCACCGAACCGCATGTCCAAGAGCGATAACACCGTGATGGATACCGCCGAGCCCGTTTGGGTATCCGGTTTCTCGCGCGACTTGCATGCCAGCTTCCGTAATGTCAGTGAAAGTAGTGCCGAGCACAATGACGGGCTTCCCTGTCTTTGTGATAGCCTCAGCCAGATGCCGGTAGTACGTGACGAACGCAGCGTGCTCGCTCTCGTCTCGGGCCGCGTATCTGGGCAAATCGCTCCAGGTTATCACACCATCGATGTTTTCGTCCGACGCAGCTATTGCGATTGCGCGCCCGACGAGGTCGGGTTCCACGACCGTGAGTCCAGTAACGTCGACGGGATTGCGATATCTTGCGTGTGGAGGTAGCGTCGCGCGCAGCGCCGCCTCGGTCTCCGGTGCAAACTCCGGGAACTCTATGCCAGAAGCCTCGCCACAATCGGCGATGATCTCATTGCACCCGCCCGAGTCTGATATAAGCGCGAAGCGTCGTCCATGCAGCATCGGCCCCGTGGCAAGCAATTCGGCCGTGACGATAAGTTCCTCGAGCGAGTTGACCCGGATCACGCCTAGTTGTGCGAAAATAGCGTCGATCACACGATCGTTGCCTACAAGCGCGCCTGAATGCGCGCTGGCAACACGGGCGCTCGCTGCACTACGCCCAACCTTCATCGCCACAATCGGCTTTTTGGCCACAAAGGCCGCTGCGGCCACTCGCCGGAATTCCTGTGGGTCGCGGATACTCTCGACGAATACCCCGATCACCTTGGTGTCCTTGTCATTTACCAGATAGCGTACGACATCGGTCAGCGAGGTGGTTAATTCGTTGCCCATCGATACGAGCAATCTCAGGCCGACGTTACGAGCGGCGGCGAGGTTCATGATGGTTGACGCAATTCCACCGCTCTGCAGCACCATGGCGATCGAGCCGGGTTGAGGCTCCCGTGCAATCGCAAGTCCGAACGGGGAAACCCGACCGGTAACGTTGGCAAATCCACTGCTGTTTGGCCCTAGGATCGTTAGGCCGTGTTCCTTTGCAATATCAAGGAGGAGGCGCTCGTGCAGGGCACCATCCTCCCCGCTTTCGCCGAAGCCGGCGGCCAGGATCACGGCATGGCGGATGCCTTTGGCGGCCATCTGCTTCAGAACATCGGGCACGGCATTCGTGCCCACCAGAACATAGGCGAGATCGATATCGTCCGGCAGTTCTGCGACACTGGCAAAAGCGGTCTGTCCATGGACGATGCCGCCGCGCGAGTTGACCAGATATACCTTGCCGTCAAAGCGATCCGGAACGAGGTTGTTGAAGGTCTCCCACGACCAGCCCGAACGATCCGTCGCGCCAATGAGAGCTATCGAACGGGGGGCGAAGAGCCGCTCGACACTCTCGACGCTGACGGAAGACCGCTTTTCGTGAACCAAATCTCGGAGGCCGTTCATCCTCCTATTTCGCCGAGTTTGACGTGGCCTTTGATGAGATTGCGGGCGATGGTGCGACGCTGGATCTCATCGGTGCCTTCGTAGATGCGGAAGAGGCGCAGTTCGCGGTACCAGCGCTCAATAGGCAATTCCCGGCTATAGCCCATACCGCCGTGGATCTGCATCACGCGATCAACCACCTCATTGGCGGTGATCGCACCGGTAAGTTTCGCGATAGCTACTGCATGGCGGGCATCCTTGCCGTTCTCCACCTGCCACGCTGCGAAGAGCGTAAGATATTTGAGCGCCTCGATCTCGACATGAGAGTCGGCGATTTGCCACTGAATGGCTTGGTAGTCTGCAATCGGATGCCCCATCGAGACACGGTTCTTCGCATGCTCAATCGCCATCTCCAGCAAACGCTCGGACGCGCCGATGGCGGAGGCAGGGATTACGTACCGGCCGTCGCCGATCCAGGACATTGCGAGCTCGAAACCCCGCCCCTCTTCACCCAAGATGTTGCGATGCGGTACGCGCACATCCTCAAACACGAGCGATGCCGGCCAGGCCGGGCCGGGCGCGCCCATCGTCTGGATAAGTTCGGAGCGCCACCCCATCGAGCGATCGACGAGGAAACAGGTAATGCCACCGTTGGCGCCTTTCCCGGGATCGGTAACCGCGAACATCATCGTGAAATCGGCCTCGTGCCCCGACGTAATGAAGATCTTCTCGCCGTTGACTATCCATTCGTTGCCATCGCGCACGGCGCGCGTGCGGATCTGGCTCGCGTCCGAGCCAGCACTCGGTTCCGTGAGGGCAAAGCAGCTCACCCGGTCGCCGTTCAGGGTAGGGATCAAATACTCGTGCTTCTGCTCCTCGTTACAGGCAAACAGAATGTTGTCAGCCCATCCGCCGAACGTGAAGGGCACGAACGTACGACTGACTTCCATAGTGACGATTGCGTTGATCACTGCACCGAGATTGGCACCACCGTATTCCTCGGGCGTGACAATTCCCCAGAAGCCTGAACTCCTTCCCTTATCTTGCAGTTCACGTAATTGGCCGGGTTCAAGCGCTGGCCGTCCCTCACGTTCGTTGCGCAGAACCTGTGCCTCAAGGGGCATGATTTCCTTGCGAATGAAGGCACGGACCGAGTCGCGGATCATGCGCTGCTCGTCGCTGAGTGAGAAGTTCAGAATGGGTGCTCTCCTGAATTTGTTGCTCTAGCCAAGCTGGAAGAACCGTCTGCTAGTGCGCGGGTTTGCCGGCAACATTGATGATCTTGCCCCCTAAATAATCGCAAGATTGTTACGCCAGCGAACCATCCAATGCAGCATGAAGCCGTGGCGTCCCTTCTGTGATGGCTTCTATTGCTAGACCCTCAAGGAAAGCGGACTTCGGACGGAAGGGGCGCATGTCGGGATAACCGCTTGTTGACCAGGCGCCGTCGACGAGGAGAGAGGCTCCAGAAATGTATCTTGCGTCATCAGTAGCCAGATAAAGCGCAGGACCGGCAACCTCGTCGGGCTCGGCGACGCGCCCTAGAGGAATGCGCGCCAAATAGCCATTGACGATCTTTTCGTCGGCAAAAAAGCGCTCGGTCAGGGCAGTTCTTACCAGCCCGGGCGACACCGCGTTCACCCTTATTCCAAACTGCGCAAATTCAAGAGCGCCATTCTTTGTGAGCATCTCCACGCCGGCTTTCGAAGACGTGTAGGAGGAACCGCCAAAGATCGGCATGTCGGTACAGATCGATGCGATATTGACGATCGCACCACCCTTGTTCTGTCTGATGAACTGCCGCGCCTGATGCTTCATGCAAAACATCACGCCTTTCAGGCATACGTCATTGGTCAGATCCCAATCCGATTCGTTCATATCCAAGATGTAGTCACTTCGGCTCAGCCCAGCGGCATTAAAACACACGCCGAGGTTACCGAAGTGCTTTGACGCACCGGCCACAAGCGCCTCGACCTCGCTCTCATTGCGCAGTTCAGTCGGGAATGCCATCACCTGCTGCGGACAACTCTGCTGTAGCTGGGCCAACCCATCAGCGTTCGTGTCGGCGGCGGCAACCAAAGCTCCCTCCGCAATGAGGCGTTTTGCAATGGCAAGCCCGACGCCCGACGCTGCACCGGTTACGATGGCAACCTTGTCTTTGAACCGCATCTTATCTCTCCCGTCCGTGAGACCTATAAACCAAACCCCGAATGAAGTTCGAAGCTCCGATGGCTTCCAGGGAGCGCATTTTCCTACAGTCGCAACAGACGCGCCGCATTCCCATAGAGCCAAAGGTCCTTCGTATGGTCGTCGAGAGGCAACTCGTCGATCTCCGCCAATGCGGAATTGAGCGGCAAGGTGGGATAGCCGGAACCGAAGATGATTCGATCGCGCAACATCTTCTTCCCGTACTGCAACAGCGGTCCGTACCCCGACTCCGGGACGATTAAGTATTTTGGTCGTACGAAGACGAGGCCTATCATCAGGTTGGCATGCTTCATGGCAACCGCGATAAGCTCCTGCACCCAAGGCCAGCCTGGCGGGGCCGCACAGACACGCAGTCCCGGGAAGGCAATCATCACATCGTCGATCAGATACGGACGCCCGTAGGACATGGAAGTCTGGGTGGAGAAATTGACCCCGCAATGAATATTGACTGGGATATCAAGCTCCACACATTTCGCATAAAGCGGGTACAGGAGGGGATTGTTGATCTCAAGCTTGTGTTCGAAACACTGGAGATTGAGGCCCCTCAGGCCCAGCTCCACCACAGCGTGCTCCAGCTCACGTACGGCCTGCTCACCTTTGTGCGGGTCGACCCCCGCGAAACCAATGAAGCGCTTGCCATGACGAGCGCAAAACTCGGCGACATCAGCATTGGATATCTTAACGTTAAACGTGGTCTCCAAGTCACGCGCCTTCACGACGACATGGTCCGCCCCAATCGCATCGTAGGCGGCGAGGTAGCGGTCGAGGGCCTGCTCTATTTTCTCGTCCCGTGGCTGTTGTATTGTCTTGGCGTAAACGCGTTCATAATTTTTCAGGTGTCCGGATATGATGGACGTTTCCTGAAGCGGAGGTTTTGACGACCAGTCAATGAGACGGCGCCTGGCCTGCACCTCATCTTTCACGGCTGAGTGAGCGTCGGACTTCATCACCTTTGGTCCCTCATAATTCCCAGAGCCGCGTCCATGCTCGACGCCACGTCATCGAAAACTGTCACAACCAGCAATACTGCTCGTCAATTTGCCGCCGCCGAAATGATCTTGGGAACTGACACCCCGGAAAGCGCATTCACACAGCGGCCTCGTGCTGTTGTTGTGAGCGCGCAGGCTGCTTGGTGAACTTTAGCGGCTCTTACAATCGCAGCTAAATGAATAAGCGGATGGGGCGCATAATATAAAGTTATTCACGCCTCGCGCCGGGAGGTCCCAGTCAGAGATCTTCCGACTTGCCACAAAAATCTCTCACCTGCGCCTCGCAAACTCGGAGCGACGCAAGCTCTGCGCGATTATTCGCTCTGCGCGATTATTCGCGCGACAGACGCGTACGAATTGAAGGATTTGCGGAGGTCACCGCAGAGAATTCCGCATATGGCACGTCCATAACATATTCGCATGCTTACAAGGCGTATTTTCATTTTACATCGCAAAAGCACGCAGTGTATCGAACCCAGGTTCGAGAGCCAAGTTCAACGCTATTCGTTGCCCTCGTGTTTCCAGTAAAAAAACGCGCAAATCGGCGCCGCGAACGCAGGGAAGTCGGGAAATAGCATAATGTGAATTTGAAATACATGCGGCGCCGTTGCTGAAATATACACTTTTTCTCGGAGACCGTTCTGCAAATTTTTATGAAGAAAAATATATCGATTAGGTGTGATTTTAGAAATAATAAGCGCTTCATTGATACGGGGCGGCCTCCTGTTGGCTGGATGCATTTGACGTGGGCGATGATATGTTGGACAAACGGCGTTTCTATATAGGTGGTCATTGGGTTGATCCGCTGCAGGGCATCGAGCAGGACGTGTTCGACCCGTCAACGGATGAACCGTTCGCGACAATAACGCTTGGCAGCGACAATGATGTTGATCGAGCGGTAGCGAATGCGAAGGGGGCACTTGCTCCATGGTCCCTAACGACCGCTGGAGATCGCTTGAAGCTCGTTGAGGCAGTGCTGGAAGGCTACAAAGCGCGGGCTGCGGATCTGGCCGCAGCTATCAGCATGGAGATGGGGGCGCCCGCAGATTGGGCGTTAGGTCGCCAAGTCGCAGCGGGCACCTATCACATAACGAATTTCATAAATGCCTTTAAGAGCTTTGAGTTCGAGAGAAAGGTTTCTCGTGATCACGACGACATAATCATAATGGAGCCCATCGGCGTTGTCGGTTTGATCACGCCATGGAACTGGCCGATGAACCAGGTCAGCCTCAAGGTCATTCCCGCATTGCTCGCAGGGTGTACAGTCGTACTGAAGCCTTCGGAAATTGCTCCGGTATCATCAACGCTGTTTGCGGAGATCCTGAATAATGCCGGTATACCGCCGGGTGTTTTTAACCTCATTAATGGTGATGGTTCAGGCGCCGGTGCTCACCTGTGCGCCCATCCTGACGTGGACATGATCAGCTTCACCGGCTCCACCCGAGCCGGAATTGCAATTTCCAAAACCGCTTCCGACACGTTGAAGCGTGTTGTTCTTGAACTCGGCGGCAAGGGTGCAAACATTGTATTCGCCGATGCGGATGAAGCGGCGGTGAAGCGTGGGACGCTGCAATGTTTTTCCAATACAGGACAAAGCTGCGACGCCCCGACCCGCATGCTTGTCCAGCGTTCCATCTACGAGCGCGCTGTTGAACGCGCTGGGGAGGTTGCGAACTCTGTCGCCGTTGATTCCGCCCACAAAGCCGGCGCCCACATCGGACCATTGGCATCAAGAGCTCAGTTCGACAGAGTTCAAAAATACATCCAAACAGGTCTCGATGAGGGGGCTCGTCTGGTTTCAGGGGGGCTCGGCATGCCGAGCGGAATGAGTCGTGGCTACTTTGTTCGACCGACTGTGTTTGCGGATGTTGATTGCGACATGACCATCGCAAGGGAGGAGATCTTTGGCCCGGTGTTGTCGATTATCCCTTTCGATACTGAGGAGCAGGCGATCTCGATTGCCAACGACACCGTCTACGGCCTAACCAATTATGTACAAAGTCAGGACAAGGACAAACTCAATCGCGTGGCGCGTCGGCTTAAATCCGGGATGGTCGTTATGAATGGGATCCGGCGAGCGCCGGGATCGTTTTTTGGCGGTACAAAGTGGTCGGGGCGCGCTAGGGAAGGCGGTATTTTCGGGATCGAGGAGTTTCTTGAGTCAAAAAGCGTCGCGGGACTGTAGAACCGCGTTTGTTTGGCCTCAATCCGGCTGTATGAGCGGCTCGTCATCTTCCAGTTCCAAGAGACTACGCTGCAATTCTCACGAGCGCCTCTTGCTCCTTTCCAGCGAGGGCTCCGCACGGAGGTCTGGGCCAATGTGGTAGAGCCCCCCTCTAGAACGTTCATCACAAGTAGGCGCGCATTGCCGGGTATGGCGGGACTCCGAACACATGCGACTGCCCCCCACCGGGCGCCCGACGGTATCGAAGTGGACTCACATCCTGCTGATATGTCGGCCCAAGCTCGAGCGGCCGCCAAGTCGATGACTGGCGTGCTTATAAAGCCTACAAGCTACCGAACGGTATTCGGCGGCGACAGGCGTAACGCCGGCTAGGACGTGGTCGTCGGATCGGGCAATTTGTCCCAGGGTCTTGTTGAATCGATTGGTTTCAGCAGACTATGCGTGACGCGAGCGATAACGGCGAAAAAAGGGATAGCCTTTATCTGCTGACAAATTAGTGGGAGCAGCACGGTGCGTAAGGTGACATTTCGCCAGATCGAGACCTTTCGCGCGGTGATGCGCTCAGGTTCGATGTCAGGAGGCGCTCAAGCGTTGGGGTTAACTCAACCTGGCGTAAGTCGATCGATCCGCGACTTGGAAGGGAACTTAAATTTCACTTTGTTTTCCCGGAAGGGCAACGCAATACGCCCCACCGCCGAGGCCGACATACTGATACGGGAAATCGAAGCGCAATTCGGTGGGCTCGATAGGATCGAGCAGGCCGCCGCTGCCATACGCAGCGCTGAGATGGGGGCAGTGCGAATCTCAACCATCATGGCGCCTATGACGCGGTTTCTACCCTTTCTGATAACCGAATATGCGTTGAGGTTTCCCCAAGCTAATGTGACGCTGGAGAACTCGACCTCTCAGGCGATTGTAGAGAACGTTGCTCACAGGCGAAGTGACATAGGTCTTTGCCATGTCGAGGGTGAACAACATGGCGTGGATATAGAACAACTTCCCATCATGCAGGCGGTCGCGGTTGTGCCGGCAAGCCATCCCCTCGCAGCGAAGGACCAGATCTCTGTGGAGGATCTGGGAGAGGTTCCCCTTCTCTCGCTCGGCATGCGAAGCACAATTTGGCGCCGCTTTTCCGGTGCGCTTCAAAGTGTCGGGGGGACTCCGCATGTGGTCTGCGAGGCCAGCGCCTCCGAAACATTGTGTACGCTGGCGTCTTTGGGGCACGGAATTGCTATACTAGAACCCTTTACGGCGTTCGGCATCGCAACCAAGTCAATCGTGGTGAAGAAGATAGTTCCGACAGTCGAGTACTCGGTTGCAATCATTTATCCAAAGGGCGTCGCTCGACCAAGGTCGGTGGAGCAACTGACGGGCCTTGTCCGAAAAGCGGTGGGTGTTCTTTCTCGTGAACAATTCGATATGGAGAACATGCGACACGCGCTGAAAGCGAATTCTCCAAATTAGTGGCCTATCGTCCTGCACAGGCGCGGCCTCATCGACAGCGCCATCAAGACATTCAATTCGATTGCTCCTAGTGGCCGGACAGCTACGTTTTCGATGTGCTTTACAGACCCCGGCCAATTCCTTGAAAAGCTATACTAGGTTTTCAAGCTCCCGGGTTCGGGACGCCCGTACACCGGCGTCGGAATACCCTCCATCCTGGCTTTGATCTGTCTTGCGACGTACTTCGAGTAGAACCTGGACATTTGTAGACTGCCACCGTGAAGCCACAGGGACTCATGCGCCGTCGGCTTCCAGAGATTGCGTGGCTCGCCGAGCCACGGACCAGGATCACCCTTCACATTCGAACCCAAGCCGCGGACATCGCCGACCTTGTCTGCCATTTCGCGCGAGATTGTCGCGGCTATGGTTTCGCTCATGTTGTGGTACCCCGTGCATACGACGATTGCGTCCACCTCCAGGTGATCGCCGTTCTCGAACAGGATACCGGTTTTGTTGAGCGCCTTGATCGGCGACTGGTTGTACACTTTGACCTTGCCATCAATGATAAGATCGGAGGCGCCGACGTCTATGTAGTATCCGGCTCCAGTACGGATTGCCTTCATCAGCAGTCCGGTTTCATCTGGCCCGAAATCGACGAGCATTCCCGACTTTTCAAGTTTTTGGTAGAATTCGGCGTCACGCTCCCGAATTTGTGCGGTCGCCGCTTTTTGCAACTCGGTGATGATAGCAAATGGCACGGACGCGGCCAACATATCGGACTGCTCGGTGGTAATTCCGGCCGCCGCTCCCTCCTCCGAATAAGAGCCGAACCCAGTGCTCCTGATGGTCGATGCACGTACCACGGAGATCGGCGACCTCTGGATCATGGTAACATCCGCCCCCTCCTCCCAAAGGTCCAGGGCAATGTCATGCGCGGAGCCGGCTGCGCCGATTATGGCAACCTTCTTGCCTGCAAATCCTTCAGGACTATCGTACCGGGTTGAGTGAATGACATCCCCCTGAAACACTTCCAGGCCGGGCAGATCTGGTTGACGAGCGGGACCATAGGACCCGGTTGCGAATACCAGTTGCTTGGGAGTCAACTCCACGACCTCGCCCGCGCGATCCAACTTGACGCGCCATGTCGCAGTCGCATCATCGAACGATGCCGACACACAACGGGTTTCAGTCCAACAGGTCAGTTCCATCGCCAGAGCGTACGCTTCCAGCCAGTCGCCCATTTTGTCTTTCGGGGTGTAGATCGGCCAGGTCTCGGGAAAGGGGATATATGGGAAATGGTTGTGCCAAACGGGGTCGTGGAGAACAAGCGACCTGTATCGCAATCGCCACGAGTCGCCGATGCGTTTGTTCTCGTCAATGACGAGCGTAGGCACGCCTAGATGCCGCAAACGGGCGCCAAGCATTATGCCGCCCTGGCCTCCGCCGATTATCAGGCAATAGGGCTGCTCCTGATGCCCAAGTTCCTTGAGCTCTCTGGCACGCGCCTCACCCCAGGTCAGTCGATTCGAAACTGCCTCATGAACAGTTCCAAACGGCCGGGTGGTGCGTTTCTTTTCCTCGAAGCCTTTCAGGTCCTCTATGGTCGTCAGGAGGGTCCAGCAAAGTCCGTTCCTGAGACGAACGATGCCCTTTCCCCAGCCAACCCCGGTTTCAAATTTGAACCAACCCTGAATTGTGCCGGCATCCTCGGCAGGCTCACCTTCTACGGTCCAGTTTCCAGGCTTGGTATGGTTCAGCGTAGCGTCGAGCATCGCGACGATGGCAGCCCGACCTTCCATGGTCTTTATGTTCCAGGTGAAGGCCAGAAAATCTCGCCAGTAGCATTCATCCCCAAACAACTCGGAGGCGGCCTTTGTGTCTCCTGACGTGAGAGTACAGTTTAATGCGTCGAGCCATTCCTGAACACGCGCCTTGGCCGATCCATGCCCCATCTTACTCTCCTTCTTCCATACCAATGATCTCGTTCGCACCCGATGGTGCGACAGCGAGGCAATCTAGGCAGTCAGTATCTACGATAATTGTCTCGGGCGGCTGCCATGCGCCGGCAAATGGGGACATTGCCTGCATTGACGACCTGTCGCCCGCAAGTCCTGGGCGCCGCCGCTCGTGCGAGCAACTGCGGTCACATATGCTCCCAAAGGCAGCAATGGCTGCCAATTCTGGCGGGAATTCGATCCACGTCCTGAGGCAGCGCCACAGCTCGAACTGAAGGCTCCATCGGCGAACGCCTTGCAGAAAAGTGCCTCACCGGCAGCCACGCCGGAGCCATGCTGCCGGCGCCACGCAGTCTCCGTTCCTGCACCTATCATCGCAGAGAGAACCCGCACGCATAGCCGCACATACGTCAGCGCACCCGCCGCCACGCGGGCGAACCACGAGATCCACGGCGTTCCAACCTGCAAAACCCATACCATTGCCATGGAGCACTAACCTGACGCGCTACTAGCGATTTCTTGATGTCTTTTTCTTGATTGCCAGCACGTGGTCTGCTTGGCAAATGAGAACGGCCTCTGGAAGTATAACGCAATGTTTTGACCCGCTTTGCCTGCGTGACGAGTGGCCGCGCTCCAAAAACCGGCGGGACGCCGCCGCGTCAGTTTCAGATCCAGCAATGGAGAGACCCAATTATCCTAAGTCCGTTCGCGAGTTACCCCTGCATTGCCCGACAGCAGACCCGTAAATCTCTGGCTGGACACGGCGCGAAGAGTCGGGCAGACCGCCCGACTAAGAGGAACATTTGCTCATGGACAACGTCGAATTTCTCATTTTCCAACATTCTTTTCGCTTGATAGATTGTGTTGAATGCGGGTTGGCATCCGAGCATATCTGATACTCCTGCGCCAAAACCCGGTCTCATGTCACAATCCATTCGCGAATCCAGCGAACAACCGCCAGAGTTACTTGCTTAATGTTATGCATAATATTGTGAAACCTAGTTCATATTTGTATGCGCCGTTTTGGCTGCTTTTTGCTCCATTTTTTTTTGCGCCGCTGGCCATAGTGGCATACTACAGTTTTAACGGCCCGGACGGTTGGTATGGTGAATACTTCAAGGTCATATCAAACCCCGGCATCAGAGTTGTAATTTACAACACGTTTTACACCGCCTTCATAACGACGCTGCTGTCGATTTTAATTGGGTATCCGTGCGCCTTGCTGCTTTCGCAAATGTCGCGCAAAGCGTTAGGGATCGGGATATTTCTCGTATTGCTCCCCTTCTGGACAAGCGCCGTGATTAAGTCTTTCGCCTGGATGCTTATCCTCGGGCGGAACGGGCCCGTGAACCTTTCTCTCGTCTCGCTGGGTGCGATATCGGAACCGATACGATTTCTCGACAACGGCATCGGCCTCATAATCGCGATGGTCTACATCATGCTGCCATTTGCGATCATGCCAATTCTCAATGGACTTCGTACAATTGATGTGAACCTGAAGCACGCCGCTGCGGTGCTAGGCGCCAACCCAATCCGCCAATTTCTCGTCGTTACGCTGCCTCTGTCGTTGCCGGGCGTTGCTGTGGCCTCCACGGTTGTTTTCGTGATGTCTCTCGGTTTCTTTGTCACCCCGTCCTTGCTCGGCGGTAGCAGCGTCGTGATGTCGATCCTGATTAGCGATCAAGCAAACCGGTTGCTGAATTGGCCACTGGCTTCGGCGTTGGCGTTCGTACTGCTCGGATTTACCGCACTCGTTTTCGTGCTTTTGAAATTCGCTCAGAGGTTGGCGAGCCGGGCGGTCGGTCAACGGGTCGAAGGACAATCCTGATGAATCAGAGTCAAGTGGCCTGGACAGCGGGATACAATCTTCTGCGATCGGCTGTATGGGCAGCGCTCATCGCCATGTCCTTTCCGATTGTCACCGTTATTTTATTATCCTTCGACGCCAGATCCTATATTTCCTTCCCGCCCTCATCTTTTTCTATCAAATGGTACCAGTTATTTCTGACGAATTACAAATATCACGACTCTATTGTAAACAGCATGATCATTGGCGTTTCAGCCGCCACCATCGCCACGCTCGTCGGGACTTTTGCTGCAATCGGTACGGTGCGCTATGGGCGCTCACCTGGCCGCGCGATAATTACCGTTCTGGCCATAGCACCTGCCATTCTGCCCCCAATCATTCTAGCGATTGGCTTGTTCCCGATATCCACCTCGTTATCTCTCACCGGTACGCTGTATGCAGTCATCGCAGCTCATGCTGTGATTGGCGTGCCCTATCCATTCATAACAGTATCCGGCGCTCTCCGAGGCTACTCCGATCGTCTCGAGGTGGCGTCAATGGTGCTTGGTGCAAATCCACTACAGACATTCCGGTGGGTTACACTTCCCATGATTGCCCCAGCTCTACTGTCGGGATTTATATTCGCGTTTGCCACCTCCCTGGATGAACTTGTGTTGGCAATGTTTCTAAGCAGACCCAGCACTAGGACGCTACCCCTGCAACTATGGGAGCAACTCCGATATCAGGTCACTCCAGAGTTAGCGGCTGGCGCGACGATTCTGATTTTATTTGCAGTCGTTATGCTGATTATCATCAACAGGCTGCTTCGCCCGAAGATGCTTGAAGAAAAACAGTGAGTATAGACATGACTTCCGGCATTGACACTCTCAAAGGCAGCAGGGGCGCAGCGGTCTCCTTGATCGGTCTTGAAAAGAACTACGGACGACACACCGCCTTACACCCCACATCCATTAAAATCGCGAGTGGCGAGTTTTTCTGCATTATCGGTCCAAGCGGATCGGGAAAATCGACGCTTCTCGGGATGATCGCGGGGTATATCAAACCCAGCAACGGCCAGATTCTTGTCGACGACACCGATCTGGTCGAGAAAGCCATCTACCAACGTGGCATTGGAATGGTGTTCCAGAACTACGCCTTGTTCCCCCATCTGACTGTCGCAGCGAACATCGCCTATCCTCTGAAGGTAAGAGGCGTCACCAAAGCAGAGATGCGGTCACGCGTGGAGCGCGCCATGGCGATGGTGCGCCTTGAGAGCCTCGGTTCGCGCTTGCCGGCCCAACTTTCCGGCGGCCAGCAACAGCGCGTGGCTCTGGCGAGGGCCTCCATCTATCAGCCAACGTTGCTTCTGATGGACGAGCCGCTGGGCGCCCTGGACAAGAATTTGCGGGATGAGATGCAGGAAGAAATCAAGCGCTTCCAGGAAGAGCTCGGTACGACGGTGATCTATGTGACGCATGACCAGCAGGAAGCGGCATTTCTCGGCGATCGGATTGCTATCATGCGCGATGGCAGGGTCGCTCAGGTCGGGGAGGCTCGCTACCTTTATGAAAATCCCAACAGCCGCTTTATCGCCGAGTTCCTTGGAGAAACGTCGGTCCTGACGGCCCAATCTATCCGTAAGGTTGAAGACGGGATGGTAAGGGCGGAGTTAGGCCCGGACCTTGGGATATCGATACAAGCCGCCCACTCCACGGACAACGCAAGGCTCATAAGCGTTCGACCGGAACGAGTAACGGTCGGATCGGCTGCAAAGGCGTTGGACAATGCCTATCGCGCAGTCGTAACAAGCGTCGTCTATACACCCGGCAGCATACGCTATGGGCTCGAAATTGCGGGCACAACACACGCTGTTAAGGCCCGAGTCGCCGCCACCTCGAAGATTGAGCTATTCGCCAAGGGTGACCTGGTCGATATCGGCTGGTCGAGAAATGACGCCACAGTTCTCGACGTCTAGGACGAGATTACATTCGCGGGTTTTTCAGGGTTACAGACGCCGAGTGTGACGTGACTTATGGCGCGTCACTAGAGCGACGTTCGAATGGCGACAAGGTATCCGGCATTTCAAACGACTTGCGAGCGACCGCGACATGCTTCGCGGCCAAGGACAAAGGTTGGACTTTTGGCAAAGGAGGATTGGATGGCTGTCGTCGAATTTGAAGAGCGGGCGGGTGTAGCCATTATTCGGATAAACAATCCACCGGTGAATGCGCTTGGCTTCGAGGTGCGAAAGGAACTGGCCGATGCCTTGGCTCAGGCCCTCAAAGACCATTCCATAGAGGCGATCGTGCTCGCTTCTCGATCCCAGATTTTCAGCGCCGGCGCCGACATAAAGGATCTGGGCAAAGCGCAGCTTGCTCCGACACTCCGCGACGTGATCGCCATCGTTGAAGAAGGCAGCAAACCTGTCGTCGCGGCGATCGACGGAGCGGCGCTTGGCGGCGGCCTTGAACTTGCCCTTGCCTGCGATCAACGCGTCGTAACCCAGGCGGCGCGCCTGGGACTGCCCGAAACGAATTTGGGCCTGCTGCCGGGAGCGGGAGGCACGCAACGCCTGCCCCGCCTGATCGGGCCGGTCGAAGCGCTTGCGTTCATGGCTGACGGGAAGCCTCGGGAGGCGGACAGTGCCTTGAAATGCGGGCTGGCGGATGAATGCGTGCATGTCGACGCACTGCTCAATGCCGCCGCTACGCGCGCCCTCGAACTCGCACGAGGAAATCGGAGACGAATCCGCGACCTCGTGGTGAACGCCGAAGCCGCCGAGGCTTTCGACGCGGCCGCCGCAAAGCTGGTGAAGTCGCGATCCGGTGAGCCGCAGATCGAGGCGCTCATCGATAGCGTCAGGGCCAGTTTTTCGGCAGATTTCGACACTGGATTAAAGGTCGAGCGGTCTCACTTTGAAGCCCTTATGGTCGACGACCGGTCGCGCGCACTGCGTCACATGTTCTTTGCGGACAGACAGGCGTCCAGCTTGCCCGAAGCCGCAGGTCTGGTCGTACCTTCCGATATCCAGAAGGTGGGGGTGATAGGGGGCGGCACTATGGGGTGCGGGATCGCCATGGCGTTCGCGGCCAGTGGCATTTCCGTCGTGCTCAAGGAAACGACGGCTGAGGCTGCGCAGCAGGCAGTTTCGCGGATCCTTGGCTCCTATAACCGTTCAGTTGCGAAGGGGTCGCTCAGTCCTGTCATTCGCGACGAGATCATGGCGCGCATCGTTCCAGCGCAGGACCTCGGATCGCTTCACGATGTAGAACTCGTCGTCGAGGCCGCGTTCGAAGACATCAATGTCAAGCGGGAGATCTTCAAGGGCTTGGCTGCTGTGACGCGACAGGAGGCGATCATGGCCACCAATACATCGTATCTCGATATTGATCGCCTCGCCGAGGTGGTCGAGGACGCGTCGCGAGTCGTCGGAATGCATTTCTTCAGTCCGGCAAATGTCATGAAGCTGGTCGAAGTCGTACGGGGCGCGAAGACGTCGTGGCAAACGTTGGCGACGGTGGCGGCCGCGGCTAGGAAGATCGGCAAGCTTCCGGTCATTGTCGGCAATTGCCACGGCTTTGTGGGCAACCGTATGCTAGCGCGTCGTAGCGAGCAGGTCGACAGATTGCTACTTGAAGGCGCAAAGCCCGAGGAGATCGATGCTGTGCTTACCGGGTTCGGCTTCAAGCTGGGTCCGTGCGCCATGAGCGATCTGGCCGGCCTCGACATCAGCTGGCGAATGCGCATAGCCACGGGACGCTCGGCTCCCGCAGCCGATGCATTGGTGGAAGCCGGCCGGCTCGGACAGAAGACGGGCAGCGGTTACTATCGTTACGGATCGGATGGGAGAACGCCTTCGGCGGACCCGATGGCCGTCCAGATCATCGAAAGCGTGGCCGCCGGAATGGGGATCAAGCGACGGAAAATCGATCGCGATGAGATCCTCGATCGCCTGCTTCTCCCCATGATCAACGAGGCTGCACGTATTGTGGACGAAGGCATTGCCACCAAGCCTGGCGACATCGACGTGATCTGGGTGCATGGCTACAATTTCCCGCGTCATTGCGGCGGTCCGATGTTCTATGCGGCTAGGCGCGGCTACGCGGAAATCGCAGCGCGCCTCAAGCAACTTGCGGCAAGTACATGCGACGACACCTTGCTCCCAGCGTCCTACCTCACGAAACTAGCGGCCGGAAAGCTGGCTGCCTGACGTCCGTCACGAGGGATCAATGGACGAAGCCGTTATCGTTGGGAGTTCGGCACCCCAACCGCGCAGAGTCGCGGATGCGACCAAAGACATGGCCCGACAAACTCCACGCTTCGTGCTTGCACGGTATCCCTGCGGTTGCTGAGGTAGGCTGAAGGCTGCAAGTCCTAGTGCAAGCACCACGACTAGCCCTATGACGAAACATCAGATTGAGGTGGTCACGTTGGCCGAGCGACGTCGGTGTTGGTCTCGCGAGGAGAAGGAGCGTGTGGTCGCGGCGACGTTTGAGTCTGGGGGGCAGTGTTTCCGAGGTCACGCGGTCGGCCGGTATCTATGTGAGCCAGTGATTTCGGTGGCGCAAGGAATCCCCCGGGCCCTCCATTCCGAAACTCGTCCCAGTGGAGGTCGCCGCGGCGCTACCAGCGCCGCCGACGCCGGCGGAGCCGCCTTCGGGGGCCTTGGTCAAAATACGGGGCCTCTCGTTCCATTCGCCTTCGAGCGTGTCGGCGACGAGACGGCGATTGCTCGATCGGGATGCTCTCGGAAGACGATTGCCTGAGCGCCTACGAAGACTATCCCGCATCCGAATTAGCTTCGGCGCAAGGTGAGCCGGCGGCGACTCTGATCGCGGTATTGTCACTCCCCTGATAGATGCATACGGAGTTCGCCTTCGTCTCCACCTCACAGCCGTGACCTCTGAATTGCTTTGCGAGGGGAATTGCCAACGCTCTGGAGCGCCGGTAAGGCGAATACCGATCTGAGGACAGCCTGCTGCGGGGATCGACAATATCCGTGATCGCGCTAAGCGCCGGCTTCCTTGGCCTGCGGCGAACTCTGATTCCGCCTGGCCGACGCTAACCTCCCAAGCATCGCCGGCCACCCCTGCGACGCCGATTCCTGCGTGCCGACCCGTAGCGGTCGCGTTCGTCGAATGGCGAACTCGGCAAGGTCGAGAACATCGTTGATGATGAAGTCTGGTATTTCGTGCTTAGGGCGCTTCATCCACCGGGTTCTCCTCCCAAATTGGTGGCTTTCCGGCGTAGCTCTCGGCAACGGCTTGAGCGCTAAATAAATGCCCAGTTACTTTGCCATTTTCGACGACCTGGACAATCCATTGGCTGTCGACGTTTTTCAATCGCACGTCATTCGGTTCTCCGGCAACCATGTCCGTCATCCGTTTGAGCAATCAAGCACGACGAATGCCAGCGGAAGTTCCAAGCCGCGATATCGCTCTGTAGACAAACAACTTCTCCCTGCGTGATATTCAAATTCTCACAGCATCTCGTCGATACACGAAGGCTATCCAAAGTCAGAATGATTGATGCTCAAAGCAACCTATTGTCGTCTTCACCGAAGGCTGCATCGCCCGAAATCAGGTCGCCTCTCGGCCCTGGCCGAATGGTTACCTTGCACGAGCCAACACTGGAGTGCTCCGCGCCCTCAAATGATACGAGTTCGCGGAGCACGGTTCTGCCTTGGGAGGCAAATGTCATTAGGCAATGATGGGCAAGTCAGCGTTGGAGCGGATAGCGTTGTTTTGTCCTCAACTAGCTGCCCGTCAAGCCAAATTGGTGCCGGCATCAACGACTATCTCGGCGCCGTTCAGATAGCTTGCCGCATCGGATGACAGGAATGCCACCACTTCGGCAACCTCGGATGGCGCTGCCATTCGGCCCAGCGGATTGCGTGCAAGGGATCGCTCGATGGCCTCCGGCGATGCCTTTGCTGCCATAGGGGTGTCGATCAGGCCAGGGTGAACCGCGTTGACCCTGATGCCCATCCTGCCGAGCTCGGTCGCCGCACACCCGCTCATGCCGCGCAAGGCCCACTTTGACGTTGCATAGGCCAGCTCGTGTTTCCTGTGCCGGGTCGACGATATCGAACAGATGTTCACGATCGAACCCGATTTTCTTTGGTGCATGTAGGGGACTACGGCCTGCATCCCCAGCAACGGCCCAAGAACATTGACCCGGTAGGTAAAAAGCAGATCATCCGCAGTCGTGTCCTGCAACGACATTGGCTCGTATACCGCCGCGTTGTTGACCAGGATATCGATTCCGCCGAAAAGACGGACCGCCTCGTCGACGACCGTCTTCCAGTCAGCTTCCTCTGACACATCATGCGGGACAAAAGCGGCATCTCGACCGAGCAAGTCGGCAACCGACTGTCCTTTGGTGCTAATGTCCGTAAGCAGCACCTTGGCGCCTCGCGCGACGAAAAGCCGAGCCTCGGCCTCACCTTGGCCCGCGGCCGCTCCCGTGATAATCGCCACTTTTCCGGCCAATTGGGTCATCGTGACTATTCCCTTACATTTCAGATTACTGACGTCTCGCACCGAGGCGTGATTTCGCGCAGACCGCCACCTTTGTTCGGCGGAACGAAACAAGCCGTGCCGTGGGCTGCGCGAGAGGCTAGGCCAAGACTCAACCTCAGACGACGGAGCGGTTGCGCAATGGGCGCGTCCGGGCGAAGACTTTCGCCTGGACGGCTTCGTTGGAAGCATGAGGACCCGGGGAGCGGCCTAAGTCACAAATGCATCCGCGCACTTCAAGTCGACAAATCGCAACAGGGATTGCCAAAGGTCAATCAGATACTTAGCCACTTGTTGAACCGGTCATAGTTGACACTGCCGTTATCTGCCCAGTATTTATAGTCGGACCAGATGCTTTTCGACAGGTTGTCTGGAGTTGTGGGCAACACCGCCTTTTGCTCTTCGGTTAGATGGTTGAACGCCTCGGTACTAACCGGGCCATAGGGGATAGCCTGGCAAAAAATAGACTGCGATTCAGGCTGGAGCATGTGTGCAAAGAATTGCATTGCGATCTCTCGCTTTGCCCCGCCCTTGGGCAGGACAAGATTCCCCAAAACCAGAAGGGAATTGTCGAATGAGTAGTCGACGGGCGCACCCTGGCGCTTTAGGGCGTCGATGCGCGCATTCCAGCAGACACCAATGTCCGTTTCATTGTCAGCCAGCAACTGCGCGCTCTGCGCGCCACCGCTCCACCACGTTATGGAAGGGCGGATTGCGTCCAGCGTCCGAAAAGCCTTGTCGACGTTCAGCGGATAGAGTTTCTCTTTCGTCGTCGTCGCAAGAGCCGCCAGATCGATCGTCTGACCTGCATTCTTCCAGAACGATCGCCGCGCGTTGTATTTGGGATCGAAGAATTCGCCCCAGTTTTTGGGTGGACCACCCAGCTTCGCAACGGCATCGGTGTTCCAGGAGTTAACGCAGGCAACAACGTAGTCATGTACCGCATACTGCTCGACGGAGCCCGGTATCAGCGACGTATTCGATACGCTTGGTATGTCGATCTCATCCAGGAGCCCCTCCTTCGCCATCACGACGGATTCGCTCGCATCAATTTCTGCAATATCGATGTCGATAACGCCTGATTGAACCATGGCCTTGAAGCGCGCCGACTCGACGTAGGGCGCCGTAAGCACCTTGTAGCCAGTCTTCTGCTCGAAACTGTCGAAATAGGCCTTTCTATATGCATCTTCCAGAATGCCACCCCCCATCGCTATAGTGAGGGTCTTATCAGACGCCCGCGCGACAGATACACCTCCGACAAGTGGCAACGCCAGCGTGCCCAGGCTCGCCCTCAGAAACGACCGGCGATCAAGTGACGCATTCGTAAGATTGGTGATGTTCATACGTTCCTCCCTATTTTTTTCAGGTCGCTTCACAGTATGATATGATTATTTACTTGGCATAAATGATATTATTCAGCAAATTTGACGTAACTACTCGGCAAGTCGGCAAATTTTTACTTACTAATCCATACGTAGTTTTTATTTTCCCGATGAATACCTGGAACAAATTCCACCGAGACCGTATTATCCTTGAGTCTCGCCCTCTCTCTATATTAAAGGGTATACGCGCGAAAATGAGAAATTTGACGCTGCCCATAAGCAATTGTTCTGCATGCCGGTGAAATGGCGTGTCACCTGGACGGCACATGTGCCGTCGCATTCCTGCGCGAGCCCTCGGAACGGACATGGTGAGAATGCGGTATCCCGGAGAAACCGGATCAGGCGCTGGCAAAAACGATTGTGGCGCTATTCAGCGGGGGGAGAGAGGGCTCTTCTCCCAATACCCACATGGCCGCATCGATGCCCAGAGGGCTGCTGCCACAAGTCCGGCACAGCGCCAAAGATCTTGCACGACCGAATTCATGGCGAACGCCAGACGTTCCAATCGGCAGAGCACGTGGTACAGCTTACTTCACCTTCTGCGCCGGTCCCACTATTTGGCGTTTCGATGAAGCAGGCGAATTTACCAGCGCGTCAGGAGCGCCCGCCCGGCGGACACTCTTGCCCAGAGCCAGATTTCAATGGCGCTTCATAAACGTCAATCCAGGTGAATGGGCCGCTAAGAATTAATCTCGGTGAAGCACGGCGCGCCGTCTGTTCCTCATAAATGAATATGAGATGATATGCCTTCCTGCACTTCTCCCATGCCCTCGCAAGATATGCCAGCACCCACTCCTCCCTGCCGTCGCATCCATCTTTCGTCATACGAACCGTTCACCTGCCCACCTTCATTTTGGTCGAATGCAGCGCGCTAAGAGCACCATCTGACCCCAATTAAAGAAAATCGGGTCGATCGCCTGAAGATCGATCACTATTCGAGTAAAAGATCGTAGATCACGCGCCGCATATCGGACAAAAGGCACCCAGATCTTGAAACTGGCGTTGACCATTCCACGAGCGTGGTTTTCTAGGGAGCAAATAACCACTTCGCCAATGAGTATTCACCAGTCCAGCATGACAGAAGATTATACTGTTCTGTCTTTCATTCTCGAACGCTCCATCAGCGCGTTTTCAAGCCACCCAACCTCCAGCTCGGGAACGGATGATAGCAATAGTCCGGTGTAACCGTCATATGGCGGTAGAAGCACGTCGTCTTTCCGTCCGTAGCGAACGACTTTTCCGCGATGCATAACGGCGACTGTGTCCGCGATCACTCTCACTAGCGCGATGTCGTGGGTGATAAAAAGATAAGATACTTGCTCAAGCTTCTGGAGCCTCAGCAACAATTTGAGGACACCGCTCGCAACGAGCGGGTCGAGCGAGGAGGTCACCTCGTCGCATATGATAACCGTCGGTTTTGCTGCAAGCGCTCTTGCTATACATACACGCTGTTTCTGGCCACCAGACAACTCGCCAGGATAACGGTTTAGAAAACTGTCATCCAATTCGACTTCCTCAAGTAGCTCAACGACCCGCTCGGTACGCTTACGTCCTCGTAGGCCCAAATAGAGTGTAAGGGGGCGTCCGACGATCGTTCCAACAGTATGGCGAGGATTAATTGCGACGTCCGCCATTTGGTATATGATTTGCATCTGCCGCAGTTCTTCTCGGCTCCGCCCCTGGTAGGCGACAGGCAGAGCCTTGCCGTCGAATACGATCTCACCTGCGCTAGGGGCGAGCAAACCGGCTACGGTACGCGCGAGCGTCGACTTCCCTGAACCAGACTCGCCGACAACAGCGAGCGTCTGGCCAGCGTGAAGGTCTACACTTACATTGTCTAACACTGTCGCCGATCCATAACCGGCGGTGACGTTCCTGATCGAGAGTATCCGCCTGCCTGGTTCAGGCCTGTTTCCACCACCCTCTATATGTTGGTTTGAAACAAGTGCACGGGTATATTCCTCTTTCGGCGTTTTCAGTATGTCGTACGTGGTTCCCCTTTCCACTAACTTCCCATCCTTTAGCACCATGATTTCATCAGCAACCTGCGCTACGACGGCAAGATCATGTGTTACATAGATAGCTGCTACACCGGTAGACTTGATACAGTCCTTTATGGCTGCAAGAACGTCGACCTGTGTGGTGACATCCAGTGCCGTTGTTGGCTCGTCAAAGACAATTAGATCAGGCCTCGGGCAAAGCGCCATTGCCGTCATAATACGCTGCAACTGCCCCCCAGATACCTGGTGGGGATATCGAAATCCGATATTTTCAGGATCGGGAAGCTTAAGTGCGCGGAAGAGTTCTTTTGCCCGATCCTCTGCCTCGCGCCGCGTCGCAAGACCATGCTCGAGGCTGGATTCCACCACTTGGTCTATCAGGCGCTGTGCGGGATTGAATGCAGCTGCAGCCGACTGCGCAACGTAACTAATCTCCTTCCCTCGAAGCTGGCGAACTGCCGCAACGTTTTGCCTGAGAACGTCTCGGCCGTTGAGCCACACCTCACCACTGGTGATCCTCGCGGCGCCGCGCCAGTATCCAAGCGCCGAGAGGCTAATCGTCGACTTCCCCGCACCGGATTCACCGATCAGCCCCAAAACCTTGCCTTTTTCGATACTCAACGACACATCGTCTACGAGGGTCACGCTGCTGGAAGCCGTGCCGGGCCTGTTCAAGGTTGCCTCGACACGAAGATTGCGAATTTCAAGTAATGCGTCAGACATTCCCACGGCCTCCCCTCCGGTCTGCGGTACCCTTGACTATCGCGTCGGCGACGAGGTTGACTGAGATTGCAAGCGCCGCAATTGCGCCAGCGGGGATAAGCGCAGCGGGAACCCCGAATGCTATTCCTTCCTTATTCTCACGGACGATGCCACCCCAATCAGCGAAGGGTGGTTGGACGCCGAGCCCCAGGAATGACAATGCCGACAGAAACAGTATCGCGTACACAAGCCGAAGGCCGAACTCCGAAACGAGTGGAGACAGGGCATTGGGAAGAATTTCCGCAAAGATCACCCAAATTTTCCCCTCCCCTCGAACTTTCGCTGCCTCAACGAATTCCATAACGTTGATATCTGCTGCCACAGCACGTGCCAGCCGAAAAATCTGGGTGGCATGCAGCAGCCCCATGACGCAAATCAGAGTCGTGAGAGAGGGGGAAAGCACCGACAACACTACCAATGCCAGAATAAGCGCCGGTACCGCCATAGCCAGATCTACAAGCCGAGAAAGAATTGTTTCGAACCATCCCCCGACCACCGCGGATGCAAAGCCTAAGGTTGCTCCAGAAAAGAAGGAAAGAGAGGTTGCAACAACGGCCACAAAAATTGTGATTTGTGCCCCGTAGATCAATCTCGACAGCAGGTCTCGTCCCAAATTGTCCGTACCAAGCAAATGCTGAGATGACATCGGCTCCCACACTCCGCCTACAATTTCAGTTAAACCATAGGGGGCAATCCAATGCGCCAACAGCGCAGTCATTAGAAACATAAAAGTCAGTAATGTCCCGAGGGCTGTGCTGAGATAGATACGATCGAACATCGAATTGTCCTTATCTCTTATAGCGGAGGCGCGGATTGACAAGCACCGAGGCAATATCGGCTACTACATTCAAAAAGATGTAGACCGACGCAAAGATCAGGCTAACATCTTGTATTACCGGGACGTCTCGCTTGGAGACGTGATCTACGAGAAACTGTCCCAGCCCAGGGTATGCAAATATGACTTCTATAACGACGACGCCGACGACGAGATACGCCAGGTTTAGAAAGACGACATTGATTATCGGAGCCAACGCATTGGGCAGCGCGTGCCTGAGGATGATTGCGGACGGAGAAATGCCCTTAAGCTCTGCGGTTTCGATGTATGGGGATTGAATGACATTGAGAAGCGCCGCCCGTGTCATTCGCATCATATGCGCAAGCACTACCACCGCCAGCGCTGTCGCTGGCAAGGCCATCGCATATAGTCGCTCCGCAAACGGCATCCCGTCGTACACAATAGACAAGCTTGGAAATATTTGCCATTTGACTGCAAAGAAGTATACAAGAACATATCCGACAAAAAATTCAGGAAATGACGTCGACGTAAGAGCTATGACGGATAGCGCTTTATCGATGAACGTGTACCGATAGCGCACGGCAACAAGACCCAGACCAATGGCGATAGGGATTGCCGCGGTTGCCGCCCAAAGCGCCAAGAACAAGGTATTCAGAAGCCGCGGCATCAACACGGAAGCGATTTCCTGCCCGCTAGACATTGATCTCCCCAAATCACCCGTAATCACGCCCCCAAGCCATCGAAGGTAACGAAGGTAGGCTGGATCATTGAGATGCAGCTTGTCACGAAGAGCCGCCAGCGCCTGCGGAGTTGCGCCTTTCCCCAGAATCGCCTGCGCTACATCTCCTGGGAGTATTTGCATTCCCACGAAGATCAGAATCGAGACCGCGACCAGGAGCAATATTCCCCAGGCCATCCGCTGGCCGACGAGCGCCGCTACAGATGACATTCAAGCCTTCCACTTCTGGCGAGCCGCCGTACCGTGTGTGACGCTGCAGCAGCGCTATTTCTGGGACCGGCGCCGACTGAATTATGCGCCTTTAAAGTTCGGCTCTCGCTTCTCGACGAACGCACGCGAGCCTTCAAGATAGTCATCAGACTGAAACAGCTTCTCGTAGACTGCCAAACCGCTCTCGCCTGAACCCTGGCTCGCGATGGCCTTCCTGGTAAGTGCGAAGCCTTCCTCGACACTGATTGCCATCATCGTTGGAACAACTTCCTTGAGGGCCTGGACAGCCAGTGGTGCGCCGCGTCCGATCTCGGCCGCGATTTCGTGGGCACGAGCCAACTCACATCCCGCAGAAACCACTTCGTTCACCAGACCCCATCGATGAGCTTCTTCCGCGCCCATTTTTCTGCCCGTCAGCATCAGCTCCATCGCAATATTGTAAGGTATCTTCCGCGGAAGCCTCTGAACTGCCCCAGCATCCGGAAGAAACCCACGTTGCATCTCTGGTAAGAAGAACTGGGCCTGGTCGTTGGCTACGATCACATCGCAGCACAACAATATTTCCACCCCGCCACCAACAGCGGCGCCGCTCATGGCTGCTACAAGCGGTTTGTATAATCCCCAATACTCGGTAATTCCGGCGAAGCCGCCTGGCGTCGACAGGGCGTCGTCGGCGACCGCCATGTTGCTTTCGCTTGCCGCGACTTCCTTGAGGTCCCATCCTGCGCAAAACACTTTCGGCCCTGTGCTGGTAATCACTCCGGCCCGCAACTCGTCGGTCTCTTGCAGGTGCCGAAGCGCCGAGTGAAGCTCATGCGCAAACTGACGGTTGATAGCGTTGACCGGCGGCCTGTCCAGCGAAATTTCAAGTACATTTCCAACTATCTTGGTCTTTACGAGTTCATACACAGCCAATTTCCTCTGATCCTGTGCCCAGCAAGCATCAAGCTCGTTTTTTTCTCACAATGCTTGGTAGCTATCCTGGTTTGATGTTTGACGAAGCCTGCCTGTCATGAATCGGAAGTTCCGCGCAGGCCGGCCTTGTACCTATTGTGCAGATGCCCAGCTCCCCAGCCCCGTCCTCCCATTTGCCTGGAAAGCCCTTCAACAATGGCGACCAGGTTGTCGTCGCGTATTCGCTCGAGTTCGGCCACGGAGTGCCCGGCCGACTGCGCTTCCAGTTGGCTCTTGATTTTACGCTGAAGCTTTTCATCCAGCTTGGGCACATCCATCAGTTTCGTCAGGGGCCATGTCAGGCACGGCCCAAACTGCTCGATTACATGGTCGATACCCGTCTCCCCGCCCGCGCAATGAACGGTTTGAAATATCCCCATCTGCGCCAGCCTCAGACCGACCGAGAAGCGCACAATGTCATCCAGCTCTTCCGTGGTGCACACACCGTCATTGATTAGCCAGAGGCTTTCGCGCCACGCAGCTTCCATGATGCGGTTCGCAATGAAGCCGTCTATCTCCTTGCGGACCACGATGCACTTCATGCCAACGGCTTCATATATGCCGACGGCGTCCGAAACGACTGCCGGACTTGTGAGCTGTCCAGGCACAATTTCTATGCCAGGCAGAAGGTAAACCGGATTGAAGGGGTGGCTTACAAGAAATCGCTCCGGATAACGTTTCATCGAGGACTGCAATGCGGTCGGCTTCAAACTCGATGTGGATGATCCGACCAGGGTTCGTTGTGGCGCGTGCTGGTCAATCTCAGATAAGACACGGTGCTTGAGCTCCATACGCTCAGACACATTTTCCTGCACGAGTTCAGCTCCCTCAACCGCAGCAGGGATAGATTTGGTGAATGAGATGGAGCCCTCTTTCTGGAGAGCGTCGGGATACATTCGTTGATAAACACGCCTGGCGTTATCAACCACGCTTTCTACTTTTCGCTGGGCATGCGGGTCAGGGTCCGCGATCGCAACATCCACGCCGTGCAACGCGAACCGAGCTGCCCAACCCCCGCCTATCAGTCCACCTCCGACACACGCCACTTTCGAAATCTTCATTGCGTCATTCCTTTCCGATGGCATGCTTTTTCAGCTTGAGTTTTGTGCGAACCTCACTGGGCAACATCACGCGAGCGCCCATATTCGAAACGATCGTCGCCGCCCGCTCGACCAGCTGTGCGTTGGTTGCCGGCACGCCCTTGTCGAGCCACAGGTTGTCCTCAAGGCCAACTCGAACATTTCCACCTGCGAGAACAGCCGCGGCCACATACGCCATCTGATGTCGACCGAGGGAGAAAGCGGACCAGTTCCACTTGGGTGGAACGTTGTTGATCATTGCCATGAACGTGTTCAGATCATTGGGAGCGCCCCATGGAACCCCCATGCAAAATTGCACAAGCGGGTCCCCCTCAAGTATGCCTTCCGCCACAAGCTGTTGGGCGAACCAAAGGTGTCCCGTATCGAACACTTCAACTTCGGCCCTGACACCCAGTTCGGTCATGTAACGGGCCATGGCGCGCAGCGTGCCCGGCGTGTTCGTCATGATGTTGCCGGAGTCAGAAAAGTTCATCGAGCCACAGTCGAGCGTGCAGATCTCGGGCAGGCACTGGCGGACATGCTCCACGCGCTCAGACGCACCGATCAAGTCCGACTCGCTCGTGTTTATTGGTAACGGGCTCTCGACCCCGCCCAAAACCAGGTCCCCACCCATCCCTCCAGTAAAGTTGATTATGACATCGATACTTGCCTCGCGTATCCGCTCGGTGAGCTCCCTATAAAGCGAGAGCTCCCGGGAAGGTGTGCCGGTCACAGGATCACGAACGTGGCAGTGAACAATCGCCGCACCAGCCTTGGCGGCTTCGATGGATGCATCCGCAATCTGCTTCGGTGACCTCGGGACGTGCGGGCTGCGGTCCTGAGTGTCAGCAGAACCGGTTACTGCACATGTGATGAACACTTCCCTAGAAGGCTCTAACGGCATGACAACTCCCTACCTTGCACCTGATCTTGGCGCAGGATCCACTCATTCATTCTTAGGCGTTGAGACTATTCGCTAATATTACTGATGCTGCGATCCCAACCACGAAATTCCCGAATCTAATTTCATCAAAAAACCCGCCTATACTTCGGCCTCTAGGAGGGACTCTTTTGTGGAATTTCCTAGATCATCGTTCATCTTTTTTAATATCCATTGGGAAAATACCTCTACCTGCGTTGAATGTCTTTCCCTTAAGGGCTTTACGAGAAAATATGCACCCTTGACCCGAAAAGAGCCTTCAGTAAAAACCGGTGTTAAGGCCCCACTCGCTATCAGGTCATCAAGCAGCGGAGAGCCTCCGAGGCAGACACCAACCCCGTTAATCGCCGCCTGGATCATGAGATGGTAATTATTAAACGTGGTACGACTTCTGACATCGATGTCGCGAACATTGACGCTCCCGAACCAATCTTGCCAATCCGCTCCTCGCGATGTCGGCCCCTCGATAAAAAGTAAGTTCTCGTCTAGCAAATCTTCGGGATACTTTGGCCTCTTCTTTCTAACCTTCAAATAAGATGGGGAACACAGCGGCTTCACGTCGGTAGCGACCAGAAACTGTGATGAGACCCTTGGCCAGACTCCGTCACCGTATCGGACAGAAACGTCGATCCCCTCCTCCGCCAGATCGACAAGATGGTCATCCATCGCCAGCTTTATGTTCACGTCGGGGTTGATCTGCTTCAACTCCTCGATGCGAGGAAGAAGCCAGTAAGTGCTGAAGGCCCCGGTCGTCCCGATCACAATGCTTTTTTGTCGTCCGCTATATCGAATTCTCTCGCAAAGCGAGGCGATGGATTTCAGATATGTTGGCAATTCCTCGCTAAGCGCCTGGCCGGCCGCCGTGAGCGTTACCGCGTGATATCCGCGATTGAAGAGCTTCACTCCCAGGAAGGTTTCAAGCTCCCTTATCTGTCGACTTATGGCAGCCTGTGTCACATTGAGTTCCGCTGCGCTCTCCGTGAAGCTGAGCAACCGCGACGCAGCCTCAAACACGATCATCGCTCGATCCGATGGCACACTGTGGCGTAAATTGACCATGTCGCGCTGCGCAAATCCTACCGAAGAAGCGGTTCTTTCCCGAAAGACCCAGTCCGTTTTTCTTGACTCATATCAGCGTCCGCCTACCGTCGGTTTCCAAGCGAGATGCTACGACCGATCTGCGTTGGCCCGGGAAGACGGCCTTGACTGACTGCGATCTTCCGCAACGCGTCGAACTGCTCGTCCGGCATCGTATCGACTTTGCGTTGATGGAGATCGACAAATAGCATCAGCCACTCGCAAGTTGCAGCGACAGTGTCATCTTCCTTGAGCATCTCGTTGTAGAAATGCATCCGCTTCCTGTCATGGCCAATCAGTTGGGTCGTTATCGTGAACGTCTCCCCCTCGACCATTTCGGCCAGATAACGAAGGTGGCACTCCGCCACAAATATCGATTTTCCCGTCTTTTCAATATCTTGCGTCCTTACGCCCCAGGCATCGTGGACTTCGTAGAATGCGTCGTCAAAGGCTTTCAAATAACGCGCCACGTTCATGTGGCGGTTCTCATCCAGCCACTCCGTGGGCACCGATTGAGGCTGCGATCTAAACAGGCTCCCATCCATCACAGTCATTGGGCCGCCATCTGAGCGTTGATGGAAATTGCCTGGCTGTCGCGTGCGACGACCAGCGCGTCCACTGCCACGCATCTGTCGCCCTCGATCTTCAAAGGATTTACGTCAAATTCTGCGATCAGATCGCCGAGCGTTCTGATTATCGTGCAGAACCGTCCGCAGACATCGACGATTGCCGAAACATCAATGGCCTCCCTGCCTCGCATGGCCGGGAAAAGACGGCTTACCTTTAGATTCTCAACCATGGTGGAGAACTCGCCATTCGAAGCCTTCGAAAGGGCAAACCGTCGATCTCGAAGCGCTTCGATATACTCGCCTCCGTGAGCGAGCATCATTAGGGGTCCAAACAAGGGATCGTGCGTCAGGCCCAAGGCAAGCTCGACCCGTCCCGACACCATCTGCTGAGCGATGACATTGGGCCCCAGCTTGCTTTCCAACCGTTGATAGGCTCGTTCAAGCTCGTCCTGACCCGTGATGTTCAAAATCACGCCGCCGACGTCCGATTTGTGCTGGATGCCAACTTCCGCCGTCTTCAAGGCAAGGGGAAAGCCGAGTTCCGCCGCCGCTGCGGCCACGCTCTCGCGACTGCCGGCCTTCGCACTCCTCGCCACCGGAATGCCGAAATCCTCAAGCAGATTCAGTCCGTCGCTTTCGTCGAGAGCGTGACCTGCCGAAAGGCGCGTCCTCCACTTTCTGACGATTGCCTGGTCGACGGGCAGATCGTCGGGCGTTTTTTCACGCAGCCGGAAATCACGATAGAGGTTGAAACATTTTACGGCCTGCAGCGAAGACCGCATCCCATTTACGCATGGTATACCTGCGCGAGACGAGGCGACTGCAAACTGCTCGTTCAGCGTGCCGGACAGACTGTTGGAGAAGAAGAACGGTATCTTGCTGCGGTTCCCGGCGCGCCGTGCAGCGTCCGGCAAATCCGGGAAGATCGAGAAAAAGTCGTTTTCATCAAATTCGCACATGGCGATCGCAGCGCTTGGCTCCTCCGTGAGAACATCCACGCAGCTTTCAAAGGCTCTCGTGTAGTTGTCATCGACAGGCCCTCCCGCATCAAGCGGATTGCCGGGGCTGAGGCTTGGGGGGAGTATCTTTCTCAACATGTCCTGAGAACGCGGCCCAAGCGGCGCGAACTTCACGCCCATATCGTGCGCCGTGTCGATAAGCAGTTCGCGCAGACCGCCAGAATCTATGACCGAAAGCAGGTCGCCTCTTCTGTAATCCCGGCAATGCGACAGCACATCCGCACAAGCGAGCAGGTCGTCATGGAAATCGACTTCCATTACGCCATAGTGCTGGAACAGCGCTTCAAAGCCCGCGCTATCGCCCGCGATGGCACCAGTATGGCTTGCGGCGGCAGCGGCGCTTTCACTGGTCTTGCCGACGCGCGTCACGATGATAGGGATACGCTTGCTGCGTGCCTTCTCGAGGGCGGCCTCAAAGGCCACTGGATCCCGGACCGTTTCAAGGAACAGCGCGATGACCCTTGTAGAAGGCATCTGCAGCGCGAACTCGATATAGTCCGCGACAGTGCCATTCACCTCCTGCCCTGTGGACACCATCATATTGAAGTGATGGCGGGCTGAACTGGTCGAAAAGTGGGTAAATATCGACCCGGAGTGCATGATTGCCGCTATGCCGCCCGGCTGACGGGGTCTACCTGGCGTGAAGGTGACGGAGGTTCCGGCGTCAAAGTTCCGAAACCCCATGCAATTGCCGCCCAGAATAAAAAGCCTTCTCTCCCTAGCGACATCCACGATCCGGGAAAACCTTGGGTCTTCCAGTTCGAAGCGGTCGAACACGACAGCGCTGCCTGCGCCGGTGTGGAATATCTGGTCGAACGTGCCGGGGATGTTTTTGCCTCCAACGGCAACGACAGCGAGGTCGACGGGCTTGCCGATGTCGTCCAGCGAGTCAACGCAAACCCTCCCAGCGATTTCGTCGTACTTTGGATTGACCAGATGAATATCGCCGTCAAACCCGCCGTCCATCAATATTTCAAGCGTTCTCTGGCCGACCGACCCAATGCGTGGCGACGCACCCACGATTGCAATGCTGCGCGGCGAGAGAAGCCGTTTCAAAATGTCCATCTTGCACTTGATCCAGTATGATTTCCGAGGCGAGACTTAGGAAAATCTCCAGCGCTCGATGGCGCGAAAGTTTTCAAGCTCGTAGCCGCTTGGTGCCAGCGGGCCGAAAACCACGTTCTGTGAGGTCGCCATCAGATGATCGACGAAACCGATCACGATCGTGGCGCTGTCGTCATGCAGGATTTGCTGCAACTCGAAATACATTTCCTGTCGCCGTTTTTCATTCAGTTCCCGCCGCGCCTGCGTAAGAAGGCTTTCGAACCTGTCGCTGGACCAGCCCGTGACATTCTCGGCCGATGCTTTCGAGTATCCCTGGGTCAGCAGCGAATCCTCGGTGGAGCGACCAGACCACCACTCCGCATAAAGCGGGACCTTGCCCCACGTCTCGCTGTAGTAGCCGTCGCTCGGAGATCGCACCACGCTCAGAGACACCCCACCCTTCGCGGCCGACTCCGCAAAGAGCGTCGCGGCATCCTCGCATCCCGGAAAGCCGACGTCCGAGACATGGATGGTCGTGTCGAGTGACGTCAAGCCGGCCTTCTTCAGGTAAAATTTGCCCTTTTCCGGATCGTAGACGTGCGGATCGCGCAGACTGTTGTTGTGAAAGCGATATGAGGCCGCTATCGGATTGTCATCGGACACCGTGCCATAGCCCTGGAGCGCGATATCGATGATTTTCTGCCGGTCGATGAGGTATTTCATCGCCAGCCGGAGATTGTTGTCATTGAAGGGTGGGCTGCCCATGCTCATCGAAAAATTGTAGTGCATCGACCCCTTCGTGGCGGCGAGCTTGACGGGTCCGGCTCCCATCGCGCTGATAAGCTTCGCCAGTTTTGGCGATAGTCGATTGACGATGTGGACCTGGCCCGACTGGAGCGCGGACAGCTTGCTTTGAGCATCGTTGATGCCGAGGATTTCCACGGCTTCGAAATGTGCCCGATCCGCCTTCCAGTAGTTTTTATGCCGCGACAGGCTTGCGCGAATTCCAGGCGCGAAGTCTTCGAGTTTGTAACCTCCAGTACCGTCGCCCTCCTGCCAGGCAAGCTGGCCGTCCTTGGCGGGGCAGATCGCAAAATTCGGGTGCGTCAGCAGGCCGGGGAAACTGACATTGCCGTCCTTCAATTTGATGACCGCAACATTTTGCCCGTCAGTCGTCACGTCTTCGATGGACCCGACGACTGCGAGTTGCGCGCTGGTCGATCCCGGGCGCCTGTGATGATTGAACGTCGCGACAACGTCCTCTGCCGTGAGGGATTTGCCCGAGTGGAACTCCACGCCCTTCCTCATGGTGAACCGCCAGACTGATGCGTCGGAGTTGCTCTCCCAAGACTCGGCCAATTCAGGTATCAAGGAGCCCTGGCCGTCGATTTCGACAAGGCAATTCCGCATGCCGGTCTGCAACAGGTAGACGAACGGCCACCTGGCGTTCGCCGCGTCGAGATCGTCCGTCGAATTGGCGCCATCGATTCCGAATTTGCAAAGACCACCCGTGCTGGCAAATGACCTGTTCGGCGCCAACGCCTGCATACCCGCCGCAGTTCCAGCAGCGGCCAAAAGATTGAGTACGTTTCTGCGAGTGAGCGTCAACCGTTTCACAGCCATCCCCTTTTCCGATTTTTTATGTTCTTCCCGCAACGAGACCATAAGTTTGCGCAGCCCGTACAGTCGTTAATATTTGCCGCTTAATAACTTTTCTTTATGTGACTCTAATTCGGCGCAGTGACTATTACAGCGAACGACCGGCGGTTTTTGAGACAAGATGACAACTGGAAGTTTTCGGCGGCGCGCGGCTACCTGGCAAGTCTGGTTTACGAGCCGAAAGCTCCCGATCTTCGCGATGAGGAGCACGCCACATCAGGGCATGCCGACGCTCAAATAGCAGCCGAATCACCGTCGCTGCCAAGCCTGCCACCCACCTGCAAGGCGCAACTGCGGAATTCTCCGAGCAAGCTTTTAAAGGCGACGGCAGCTCACGAGACGATGGTTGAATAACTTTGCCTTATGAGACGCATCCCTTTACTCATTCAACGACATTGAAGGAAACCGATAAAAGTTCGAGCGCTACGGTCGAGTGCTGAGTGTCGAGCGAGGAATGTCGGGCGAATTGTGGAGTTTGCGAAATGCGTCTTAAAGACAAAGTGGCTCTGGTGACCGGTGGCGCCAGCGGATTTGGCGCTGAAATTTTCCGCCGTTTTGTTCAAGAAGGTGCAGTGGTTGTTGTCGGTGATATCCAAACTCAGGCCGGGGAGCAGTTGGTATCGCAATATGTCCAGCGGTCGGCTTTCGCACAGCTCGACGTTCGCCTGGAACGGGATTGGCGCAGGGCAGTCGACCTCACGATGTCACGATTTGGACGGCTGGATATTCTAGTAAACAATGCAGGTATTGCTTCGGGCACCTCGGATATCAATGACCTGCCGGCTTGGAATCGTACTATGGAGATAAACGCTACTGGATGTTACTTGGGCATAAGAGAAGTCCTGCCTGCCATGACGGCTCAACAGAGCGGGTCAATCGTCAACATTTCCTCAATCGCGGCGATGGTGGGGGCGGGCATTCACCCAGGATATTCCGCATCCAAGGGTGCACTGCGCGCTCTCACGAAAGAGATCGCAATTAAGTACGCGGCCCAAGGCATAAGGGTAAACAGCGTGCACCCCGGTATAATGACTGCAATGAGTTCTAGCAACACGAAGGGCGATCCGAGCGTGCTGGCACGACGCGTTGCCGCACGTGTTCCGATGGGGCGCATTGGAACCGCGGAAGACGTGGCAGCTGCAGTGCTATTCCTGGCTTCGGACGAGGCCAGCTATATTACGGGTGCTGAGTTGGTGGTCGACGGCGGATACCTGGCATCCTAGCGTTCCACGAATGTGGTGGAACGGCATGATTGCAGCTCTTCTGGTTGGCCCTGGGACCCGTCGTTGCCAGTATTGCTTCCAGGCACCGACAGACGAATTTCTGGATCCATCGACCGGCTCGATCTGCGCTCCAACCTCTAGGCCGTCCCGGGTCACCGACTACAAGACCGGACAACTGCCCCAAAGACCCGGAGAAGATGACGGTCGACCACGGCGCCGAACACCGCCGGCTGGCACTCCGTCAAGGAAGCGGTGACCACCGCGAAAATGGCGCGCGAAGCCTTTGGTACGAGCTGGATCAAGCTCGTACGTGGCGTGTGAACTATACCGTCACGATGGATTCGTTGCCACATGCGACGGGCGCTATCCGCCGTCGCCTGCTACCGCTTGGGAGGCAACTCCTTAGTCGTATGCGTTGCAAAGGGCTCAACGATGAGGTTAGCCGGGCGGCAAATCTACTCGTGAACAGGTTACGTATCAATCGCGCGGGCCGTGAGATTATCAATAGCGGTATACCTGCCACGAATAACTTCGTCGCCTGTGTTACTCTCATAAATAAGGAACTCAAAAAGAATATCCCGAAAGAGCGCAAATTTTGGTCGACAGAAGAATTTGAGGGAGCCATCAAGAGCCTCGAAGAAATCCTCAACACTCTGACGAGAAGATATAAGGGGATCTTGGGTAGCAAAGCCAAAGGGTAAGACCCCCTCGTTGCTCTCCATGTCGACCGGGTCGCCGGTTCTCCACACTTGCGGAAAGGCGACGAACTGCGATCGCTGCGAAGAGAGAATCGCGACTGCGGCAACCTGCTTCCAGATCCCGAAGCAAAAGAGCGGCTTCACCGCTCGACCGATCTTCTGCATCGCCTGCACGAAGGAGATCGTGGAGAAGACAAAAGCCGACTTGCTCGTGATCGAAGCGGAACTCCAAGCTCAGGTCTGAGAGGTAGTGGTTGCTGGGGCGGAGCCGCCCCTGCTGCTATAGCGTTATCAGGCTAGATGTTTCATCCCGGGCTTTGATGGGGCATCCTTATCTTCCGAATCAAAGGATGCGCTATGGGCCAAGTTCTGCATGGGAGCGCCACAACGACAGAGGCGGTCCGTCGAGCGATACAGCATAGTCAAGAGAGCCTGAGGACGCTGGCCAAGCGCTACGGGATCAACCAGAAGACGGTTGCGAAGTGGAAGAGGCGAGCTTCGGTCGCCGATCTACCGACTGGTCCGAAGGAACCGCGATCGACGGTGCTCTCGATCGAGGAGGAGGCGGTCATTGTCGCTTCCGCCGCTATACGCTGCTGCCGCTCGACGACTGCCTCTATGCGCTTCAGGCGACCATCCCGCACCTGACGCGGTCTTCATTGCATCGCTGTCTGCAACGCCATGGCATCGGCCGGCTCCCGGATGTCGAGGGCGACAAACCGGCGAAGAGGAAATTCAAGAGCTACCCGATCGGCTACTTCCACATCGACATTGCCGAGGTCAGGACCGAGCAAGGCAAGCTGCACATGTTCGTCGCTATCGACCGCACCTCGAAGTTCGCCTTCGTCGAGTTGCACGAGAAGGCCCCCACAGCCGTATCAAGAGACTTTCTGCTGCGGTTGATCGCGGCCGTGCCCTACAAGATCCACACCGTGCTTACCGACAACGGCATCCAGTTCACAACCCCTGGTGCCGGTGGCTCGGCGGTGCCGCTGATCAAGGAGGCAATCGCCAATGGCGAGATCTTCCGCGCTCACGCCTTCGAATACGCCTGCGCCAGGAACGACATCGGGCACCGTACGACCAAGGCCAGGCATCCGTGGACCAACGGCCAGGTCGCCACCGTCAAGCGCTTCTACTACGAGAGCCACGACCAACTCCGCACCCATCTCGCCGACTTCGTCGCCGCCTACAACTTCGCCCGCAGGCTCAAGACCCTCAAGGTCTCACGCCCTACGAGTTCATCTGCAAGGCGTGGGCGTCACAACCGGAACGCTTCAAACTCAATCCGCTCCAGCAAATGCCGGGACCAAACATGTCGGCGTCTGCCAGCGCTCGCGTTGCCGTAGCGAATTCCTCCTGAACACGACGCTACGTCGCCTCCGCTTGCTGCAGCATCTCCGGAAGCTTGTCGGGACTGACTTCACGATCCGCTCCCACCGCAGAGTTCGCGTTGGCGTCGTCCGTTCTCGCTCTTTCGAGAGCGGCGGCGAGGTCCGCGGACGTGCGGGTGGCGGCGTCGAGGGTCCGTTGGGCTGCGTCACGCGCGCGGACGGCGCGCGAATGCTCGACGTTCGATGCCTGGCCACCCAGGGCTGGGTGCGTTTGCCAGCGGACCTTTCGGTAGCGCCTCGCGCTTGTCGCGGCGACAGCGTCAGCCATCGGCAGCATCGCCGCAGCGGTCCCGATCGCAGGGCATCGCCAAGGGCACGAAGACGTCGCGGACGAGCAGCGGGCCGGGCCTGAAACGGGGGGACGCGGCGCGGTCTTCGTGCGCGCCCCCACCCTGTCGGGCGGCTGGCGCCACAGCACGCCCGGAGCGCGCCGCGTCGTCGTCAAAGCCCGCTACATTCAGGGCGCAGGCAAGAACGGCAAGTCCGCCGCCCATCTGCGCTACATCCAACGCGACGGCACCTCGCGCGACAGCGAGCGCGGCCAGCTCTACTCAGCGAACGAGGACCGCGCCGATGCGCGCGCGGGAGATCGAACTCATCGGCGGCGAGATGGCTGCGACGAAGAACCTGCCGTTCCGCGCCGCCAGCGACGGCGAGACCGTCAGCGGCAAATTCACCGGGACCGTCCAGCTATCGAGCGGCAAGTTCGCCGTCGTCGAGCAGAGCCACGAGTTCACCCTTGTCCCGTGGCGCCCGGTCATCGACCGCCAACTCGGCCGTAAGGTGAGCGGTATGGTGCAGGGCGGATCGGTGTCGTGGCAGATTGGGCGACAACGGGCCTAGCTCTATAGCGATGTTTCGGTTGCCGGATGAAGGCGCCGAGGGCCGCTCTTGGATCAGGCAAACCCGATCGCACTTTATCCTGGATCGCGCAAATCTCCGCTTATGGCGAGAAGTCCAAGCATTCCAGTTGTGACGAAGACCGCCGCAATGCCAGCCCAGACTGCCATGACGAATATCACGTCGCGAGCGCGGACCACCGACGGCTGACGGTCGCTACGGGAACTGAAGGCACCGAAGCCGCGTGCATCCATGGCAAGGGAGAGACGTGTGGCGTAGCGGGCACCGGCCGCGAGCAGCGGAACGATCGATCGTCCTGTGCGACGCAAATAGCCGACCGGGCCATCAGGATCGATGATGCCGCGCGCCCGCTGAGCCGCGCGCAATGTGAGGAGCTCCTGACGGTAACGGGGTGCGAATCGCATCGCGGCGATCGAACCGTACGCAAAGCGATAGGGAATGCGGCATTGGTGGACCAGTGCGCTTGCGAGCTGGTCGGTCGTTGTGCCGAGGGAGCCAAGCAACGCCAACATCATCATCGCCGCCAAGCGCACGGCGGTTGAGGCGCCAGCATGCACGGCGGCGGCGCGCAAAGTAATCCACCCGTCGATGATAATAGGCGAGTCCCTGACGAGATCGGATCGGGTGAGCAGAGCGAAGACGAGGGTCGTCCAGGCGCCGACCAGCAGTATCGCTACGGCTCCGGCGAGCAACGCGCGAAGCCGCAGCGGGACACCAGAGACAATAGCGACGAGCGCGAGCCCTGCGACGACAGCGGGGGTGGCGATGTCGCGGGTGAGCAAGAGTAGAGCGAGCGGCGGGAGCGTGGCGGCGAGCTTGGCTACCGGGTTGATCGTCGCCAGCCAACTCCGGCGGGTTGCGGTATTGCGCCCGTCGCTCATGGTGTGATTTCCCGGATCTGCCCGGTGCGATAGACCGAGTGCCATTCAGGTCTTTCATTCGCGAGTGCGAGCGCGGTTCGGCGCACCGGCGGGGGACGGAGGCCTGCTCGCTCAATCAGCCTAGCGTCGCAAAGGACTTCTCCTGTCGCGCCCACTTGGAGGAGATGCCCCTGTGAGAGCAGGGCCACGCGATGGGCATGGTCGGCGAGGAGCTGCAGATCGTGTGTGATCATTATTATGGTGATGCCCGCGGCGTTCAGTTCGCAGATCATGCTCACGATTTCGCGCGCACGGGCTTGATCCTGCCCGAAGGTCGGTTCGTCCAGGATGAGAATTGTCGGCTCCGCAATTAGAGCAGTTGCGACGGAAAGCCGGCGCTTCTCGCCGTGGGAAAGCAGAAACGGATTCACATCGGCACAGCGGGCCAGATCAAAACGCCCGAGCATGCGATCAACACGATCGCCGATTTCGTGTTTGCAACGGCGCCGGACGCGCAGGCCGTAAGCGAGTTCATCGCGGACGGTGCGCGCGAGGAACTGATGCTCGGGATTCTGGAACACATAGCCGATACGATCACCGATCTGCCGAGTATCCAACTCGGCGGTTGAGGTGCCGGCAAGCACGATCGAGCCGGACGAGAGCGGAACCAGACCTGCGATCGCGCGAGTGAGCGTGCTCTTTCCAGCCCCGTTGACACCGGCAATGGCAAGAAACTCCCCGGACCTTATCCGAAGATCAACGTCATGGAGCACAGTCACGCCCCCAAGCCTAACACTGGCGGCGTGAACGTCGATCGCAACATCTTGCTGGGCAAGCACCTGATCGTGCGATCTGCCCGGGTCGGTAGTCGATACGATCGTGCTCTCAGGCGTTTCGACCGCATCGAGCGCCTGAGCAAGCTCGCTGACTATCAGCGGAAACACCCGGTCGGGATCGGCGTCAAGACCCAGGCGGAGAGCGACACCGGTTACGGTTGGAAGCCATATTCCGCGTTCAGAAAGATCGCGCGCATGCCTGCCGATCACTTCGGCAGGAGTTCCATCGTGAATTATGGTCCCGTTGCCGTCGAACACGACGACACGATCGGCCAACGGGAGCGCGTCATCGAGTTCGTGTTCGACCAGGACAATCGCACGCGAGGCGTCCTTAAGGGTTGCGAGAGCTGCGTAAAACTCGGCTGAAGCGACTGGATCAAGGTTCGCGGTCGGCTCGTCGAGCACGAGCACCGGCGGATCAAGAGCCAGCGCGCAGGCGATTGCAAGGCGTTGCCGGCCACCGCCGGACAGTTCGATGGGGGCGCGGAGCGCATCCTTACGGCTTGTGGCTAAGCCCATCCTGCGAAGAGCGGCGAGAGCACGGATCTCGATCTCATCCACCGGAACAAGTAGGTTCTCCAGCCCGAAGCACACCTCATCCAGCAGGCTGCCTGTGACAATCTGGGCATCCGGGTCCTGGAAAACGATCCCGACCTTTGCAGCGAGCTGCCCGGCGTCGATATGCCTGGTATCGATGCCATCGCATAGCACCTGGCCGTGTACGTCCGCTTCCACGCTGTTCGGAATGAGGCCCGCGAGGGCCAGCATGACAGTGGACTTTCCGCAGCCGGAAGGACCGAGCAGCAAAACCGTTTCACCGGGATCGATGTTGAGATTGATCCGATCACCGATCCATCTCTCGCCCGTATCATAACGTATGCTGACGTCTTTCAGAGAGATGACGGGTTTCGTCTTATCGGCTGTCGTCACCACGGAGCCCTCCCGCAATGCCGGCTCGGGCGAGCGCACGAGCGACGACGAGGGACAACAGACTCCCCGCGACAAAGGAGGCGATCTGGACGATGCAGATCAAAGCGACCAGACCGCCGTCCATACTCGGCAGGTTGTACGTATAGATGCTGATGGCGCAGGAGATGAGGCCAGAGATCACGCCTGCGGCTGTGAACATGATCCAGCCAAACCAGCGGTATCGGGTCACGAAGAATGGCATCTCCATGACGGCGCCCCACATCGCCATCACAACGACCATCAGCAAGGCGCCTGGAGACACGATCAACACGACACCGGCAGCGGCCGCGCCGATCACACCCGAGCCGCAGCGTCGGAGCACGGCAAGCGGCAGCAACGCGGCCATGCCCCACAAACCGAACGAAGCGGAGGCGATGGGCGGAAAGGCGGTCGTAAAGCCGACAAGGACAAGATTGACCGGGACTAGAATAATGCCGATCGCTGCACCGAGAGCCGCGGCGATCAGGATCGTTCGTGTGCTGTAACGCCGGCGGCGCGAAGCAATAGGTGAGCTATGGCCAGAAATAGACACAGGCTGGTCCGATCGAAACGTGAGCGAGCGTGTTGGTCCCGGTCGGCTGAAGCTCGACACGGGACCGAGACGACGTTCAGAAAGTCTTGGTGATGCCAACGCCCACGATGCGGCCCTGGCCGACATTGACTGTCGGGACGCCGTTGAGGGGTGCGCCAAAAGCCTCGTAACGCTCATCCAGCAGGTTGCGTCCGAAGGCGTAGACCTCGAAATCCCCGCCGTCGTTCTTCCAGCCAACACGCGCGTTCACGATATGGTACGGATCGAGGTCGAAGGAATCTTCGGGATCGGCCGCGCGAGAACCGTTGAACTGATACTGGACGTTGAATGAGAACGTCCCCGGCAGGTTCATGACCGATCCAGGCGCGTCGTATTGAAGCGCGGTGGAGAACGTCCAGTCGGCTGTGTTCGGGACGCGATTGCCCTCCACCCTGGCGTAGTTCGCTCCGTTGGCGCCAAGAGAGCTATGCGTATAACCGACGCCGCCGATGAAGCTCAGGCCCTCCGTGATCCGGGCACGGGCCTGAAGCTCGAAACCGCTCGTTTTATAATCCTGATAGGTCGTCTTGAATGCGAGAGGTGCCCGCGGATCGAGATAGGCGATAAGGCCATTCTTGATATCGTTGTGAAATACGCTCCCGTCGATCTGCAGGCGGTCGTCGAACAGGCTTGCTTTCACACCGGCTTCGTAGGTCCAGCCTGTCGCGGCAGGATACGGATCGGGAAGGACGCCGTTCACGACGAACGGCAGGAGCGAGTAGACGCGCGTCGAGTGTCCGCGGGCCACCGAAACATACGTCTGAATGTCGTCGGTCCACTTGTAGGACAGTGCGAGCCTGCCGGTCGGATACGTCTGCGTGGTCGAATTGCTGCCGGTCAGTCCCGGCAAGTTCAGCGCGTTGGTGAAGCCTGCATCGATATAGTCATAGCTTAGCCGTGCGCCGGCTGAGACTTCCCAGCGCTCGGCGAACGGTATCGATATGTCGCCGAACAGACCAAGATTCGTGCTGTCGATGGACGCCGTCGTCGTGTTCGGCGGGAGCGTGCATTGCAAGGCGTCGCACAAGCGGCTGCCTTCGGTGCGCACCACGCTCGCGCCCACGACCCAGCGGATCGGATCGCCTTCAAGCGAACTCAGGCGAAATTCCTGACTGTAGATATTCTCCTTGTCGATCGTGCCGCCAACGCCAGGGATAGCAGGCAAACCAATCTTGTCGAAGACGAGCTTGTCAGCAAAACTGGACCATCTCTCGCTTTCATTGCGCTGATACGCGCTGATCGAGGTAAACCTGAATTGATCGAATTCGTGTTCGACCTTTAACGTTACATCTCCATGCGTCGTTTTTGCGTAGGGCTCTGTGAGCGTTCCGCTGATCGGGAAGCCAGGAGTGTCGCGTAACAGAATCGCCGGGGCGTTGCCCTTGTCGCTCAAATATGAGCCGGACAGGGTGATCGTGGTGTTCTCCAGGCCGGTAAAGCGCAGGCCACCACGGAAAGCGCCGATATCGCGTTTGCCGAGATCTTCGGTAAACAGACTGTTGATGTCGCCGTCCTGGTGTCCAAAGCGAACCGCCATCCGTCCGTCGAGCGCACCGGGAATGATATTGCCGCCGAGAACCGCTTCACCCATGCGGTAGCCGTTCGATCCGATCTCTGTCGTGAAGCGAATATCGCGTTCCCCGTCAGGCTCGTTGGTCACGACGTTGATGGCGCCACCCAGCGCATTGGTGCCCCAGAGCGTGCCCTGCGGCCCCCGCAGGACTTCGACGCGATTGACATCGAGCAGAACGCCGGAAGCGCTCATCATGCTGTTGGGAACACCATCGACATTGAAGCCAACGGTGCCGTCGGAGAAATTGAGCGGCGTTCCGAGAGAGCTTATGCCGCGGATCGAAAAGAACTGCGTCCCCGCGCCACGGTCGACCCATTGAACATTGGGAGAATTGCGCGCGATGGCAGGGGCGGATGCAAAGGGAGCTGCGGTCAGGTCTTCCGGCGAGACCACGGTGATGCTCTCAGGCACGTCCTGAAGTCGCTCGTCCGTTTTGCGCGCGGTGATGATGATGGGATCAAGAACCGTGGTGTTTTCGGTTTCGGGACGCGACGAGCGCTGGCTTTCTTGCGCAATGGCCGGTTCTATTCCAGAGAAAGCGAAGGTCAGCGTAATCGCGCTCAACATCAGATTACTTTTATTCCAAAGTGCCATACCAGCCCCCAACGACGATTCGACGGACATATCTGCGAATGATCCGCATTATCGACGTTGATAAACTTGAGTCTGAAACTCGCCTTTCGCTGTTTCGCCAAACAGATTTCCGATCCCGCCAAAATGCTCGTTAAGGGCTTTCGGGGTTATCGGAAGGGACTATTTACTGGCGCCTGCTCGGTGCAATCAGCTCATCCTTGCCCGTTAAGATGACACTCTGGCGGCACCGCTATTTGAGACCGGCAATGGTCCGGCAGACAAGGATTCCCTTGATGATCGATTCTTGGAGGCTTTCTCCGTCAAACAGACCCGCACCCAGGGTCTGGTAGCGGTGATGTCTCGGTCCCGGCGTTTGCATCTTCGTTCGGCATGTATGTTGATCTGCCTTATCACGGCGTTCCCGCAACCCGTGCTGGCTGCCGCTCCTGAGTCTGCTGTCAAGAAAGCTTGCGAAGCGGAGATCCTGTCAATCTGCGTGCGACCTTGGCGGCCTACGCCCGACGCTATATCGAACTGTGTCGAGGAAAATCGCCTCAAGCTCTCCTCGACGTGCAGAGTTCTCTGGGCCACTCTCCGCGAGTGCCAGTTGGAGGTAAAAGAGGTGTGCGGCGGACTGAACCCGCTCACGATCAATCATTGTTTGAAGAACTCCATCGGCAAATTCACCCCGACCTGCCGGAAGACGTTAAACGATAGATGACTTTCTCGTTGCTGCCGGGCTATCGGGAGAAGACGTCCTTTCGCGGTCACCGCGCATCATCGCCACTGCCGCGCTCCGCGAAATAGCGGCCGGGCGACTTGCCGGTCGTCTTCTTGAACATGGTGATGAAGCTGCTGGCCGTCTCGTAGCCGAGGTCCAGCGCCACCGCCTGAACGCTGTCGCCGCCCGCCATGCGCTGGAGTGCCAGTGTAACGTGAAGTTGGTGACGCCAGCGCCAGAGACTCATGCCGGTCTCGTGTCGCATCTTCCGGCTCAGCGTTCTCTCGCTCATCGCGCAGCGCACCGCCCACTGCGCCACCGATGACTTGTCATCAGGAGCGGACATCATCATGTCGGCGAGACGCCGCAGGCTGGGGTCGGACGGCAATGGAAGTCGGTGATCTTCAGTCCGGGCAGCGCTCAGTTCATCGAGGATGACTGGAAGCAATCGGACTTCCGGTCCATCCAGGGGGTAAAGCGCACTAAACTGCGCGGCGCGGATCAGTGCCTCACGCAGCAGGGGCGAGACGGACATCGTGCAGCAGGCCCGTGGAAGGTTCGGATAGACATTGGGATCGAAGAACAGAACGTAATATTCGGTCTTGCCGAACGCCTGGCACTTATGCGGCGTGCCGGATGGAATCCATACTGCGCTTTGCGGAGAGACGGTCCACAGGCTACGCTCAATCTCGCACGTGAGGACACCCTTCACAGTATAGATCAGTTCGCATCTGCGATGCCGATGCTCTAAAACCTCAAGGCGGTTTGCGACCTGCCTGAGACCGATGGCGACGACAGGCCGAGGAATCCTGTCGATTTGAGCGACGTCCCGCTGCACGTATTGCAATGCGGTTTCCAAACCATCCATGCCTGCCTCTCCCAAGCGACCACCTCTAGGCGCAATGACGGCGGGCGAATCGGGGATGGGCCAAGTACTCGTGCCGCGATGGCCGTCAGAACAACGAGGACATCTCCTGCCGGGCGCGTCGCCTCGTCTGCGAACCGCTTTCAGATATCCCGGCCGGCGGAATGCCGCATCGAACGATCCCGCCAAAATATCTCTCGAACCGGCCATTCGCTTGGCGGCTAGCCGATTTCCATTCCGCCATTGACGGATCAGCGACTATTGCGAATGCGCCGGGGACGGGTCGGGGCCGGTGACCGGACGCGCCGGATACGGCCATGGAGGCCCTCGATTACCAGAAATAGCGCAGGCGTGGTCAGGAGCGACAGCACCGTCGCCACAATCAGGCCGCCTATCACGACGATCGCCATGGGGGCGCGGAACCCGCCGCCGACGGCAGCACCAAATGCGCTCGGCAACATGCCAGCCACCATCGCCAGCGTGGTCATAAGGATGGGCCTCGCGCGAGTGCGGCAGGCATGGACAATGGCGTCGGCAGGCGACATCCCGTGATCCTCACCGATCTTGGCGAAGTCCACCAGCAGGATGGCATTCTTGGCCACGATTCCCATCAGCATGAGGACGCCGATCAGCACGGGCAGATTGATCGGTGTGCCGGTCACGAACAAGGCCAGGATCGCGCCCGTCAGGGCCAGCGGCAGAGACAACAGAATGATCAGGGGCTGACGCACGCCCGAGAACAACAACACCAGGACGGCGAACATCAGCAGCAACCCTAGGCCCAGCGCGCCGACGAAGCCGCTCATGACCTCATCCATCAGCTCTCCGTCGCCGGCAGCCTGGATCGATATGCCGGACGACAACGCTCGCACCTCTTCGGAAGCACGGATTCCAGAGAGCGCCGTGCCGAGGGTCTGCTCGGCGGCGAGGTCGGCGCCGACCAGAACGCGGCGTTGACGGTCATATCGTTCAATCGACGAAGGCCCCCCTTGCCACTGAACGTCGGCAACGGCGGAAAGCGGAACAGGCCGTCCATCGATGCGTGCCACCGGGAGTGCGCGCAGCAATTCGATGTCACGCCGTGCGGCAGCATCTAGGCGTATGCGTATGGGGACCAGACGGTCCTCGGCCTTGAACTTCGGCAGCACGATATCCGCGTCGCCCACCGCGGCCAAGCGCACCGCATCGGCAATCTGCACGGTCGAGATATCGAGCCGGGAGGCGTCAGGCAGCCGCGGCATGATGTGGATCTCGCTGCGCGTAAAGCCGGAGTCCGTGGAGACATTCGCCAGACCCAACGCCTGCATCTGTGTCTCGACCAGCGCCGTCGCTTCCTGCAACTGCGCAGGCGAAGCCGTAGCGACGGAAATTTCCACCTCGCGCCCGAGGTTGCTGTTCAGCGGCCAGGCCCGCAGGTCCGGCAAGGTGCGCAGCAGATCGCGAACGGCAAGCTGCACCTGACGCTGACTGTTCTGGCACTCGCCCCTTGGTTTCAGGTGGACGATCAAGGTGGAAAGTCGAAGCTCCTGCCTGCCCGAAGGCGACACGCCGCCTTCCACCAGGACGTGCGCAACGTCGGGTATTTCGGCACGCACGCGTCTGGCCATGGCATCCGTCCGGTCGACCAGTTGTTCGAGCGTTACGCCGGGAGAGGCTTCCACGGCGAATATCAGACGGCCGGTATCCTCCGCTGGCACCAGATCGTCCGGCAACTGACTGGCAGCCGCCAGCGACAGCGCAAAACCCAGGACGCTGACGATGATCACCGTACCTTTCCGGCGTACCACCCAGCCCAGAATTCGCGCATACCAGCCCGTCGATGAGACCGGGGGCGTCTCCTCGGATAGCGGCCTCGTCGAAGAACGCAGCAGGTTGGCCGCCATGATTGGCGTGATCAGCCGGGCCACCAGCAGAGAGAACATGACCGAAACCGAGACCGTCAGGCCGAATTGCTTGAAGTATTGGCCTGCGACGCCGCTCATGAAGCCCACCGGCGCGAACACTACGGCGACACTGGTCGAGATGGCCATCACCGCCAGGCCGATCTCGGCGGTGGCGTCGAATGTGGCCTGCCGGGGCGTCTTGCCCATGTGCATGTGCCGCTCGATGTTCTCGATCTCGACGATGGCGTCGTCCACCAGGATGCCGGTCACCAGCGTCACGCCGAGGAGGCTGAGCATGTTCAGCGTATAGCCCGCCAGATCGAGCGCCCAGAAGGTCGGGATGATGGCCAGTGGCAAGGAGGTCGCGGCGATCAGGGTAGCGCGCCAGTCGCGCAGAAAGACGAAGACCACGAAGACGGCCAGCGCTGCGCCCTCGAGCAGCGTGCTCATTGCTGCATCAAAGGTCTCCTGCGTAGGAGTGACGGTCTCATCGATGCGCGTGAATGTGATGTCCGGAGCCAATGCCTGCAGTGTCGGCAGCGCATTGGCGACCGCACGCGCCACCGCGATCTCGTCGGCGCCCCGCGCGCGGAACACGGAGAAGGCAACCGCGGCTTGCTCGCCATCGCGGCGCAGGAATGTCTGAGCTTCGGCTGTCGTATCCGTGGCGCGCGCGATGTCACCGAGACGCAAGCTGCGTCCGGCCAGGGGCAGGAGCGTGTCGGCCAGTTCCTCGACCGAACGTGCGCGCGCCAGTACGCGTACCGGTTGCTGGCTATCGGCCGCATTCCAATGCCCGGCGGGCAGATCGACACGGCCGCCTCGAAGGGCGTTTTGCACGTCGCCGACAGTGATGCCTAAGGACAATAGCCGATCCGGATGCAGGGCGATTTCAATCTCTCTCGCACTCCCGCCCCGGCGTACAACATCGCCAACCCCAGGCAGTCCACGCAGGTGTTGGGAAACGGCATCGTCGATGAACCATGACAGCTCTGCAAGGGATTTACCGGGTGATGAGACCTGCCACGTCACCAGCGCCACACCCTCCGTATCGACCTTGGAAACGATAGGCGCGTCGATGTCGGCAGGCAGTTGGCTGCGCAGCGCATCGACGCGACTCTTGACCTCGAACAGCGCGGTGTCAGGCGTCACATTCAGTTGGAACTCGATCCGAGTGGAGGAAAGGCCATCGGTGATCGACGAACTCACATGGCGTATGCCGGTGATCCCCGCCACCGCGTTCTCGACCAGACGTGTCACGTCCGTTTCCAGCTCTTCGGGCGCGGCTCCAGGCTGCGAAATGGACACGTTGACCAGCGGCAGGTCGATGTTGGGGGTGCGCCCGACTGGCAACGACAGGAAGGACGACACGCCCAGCAAGATCAGCAAGACGAACAGCACCAGCGAGGGGACGGGCTGGCGGATTGCCCAGGCGGAAATATTGAGATTCATCGCGCGATGCCCTTTGCGTCATCGCCGACTGCAGCGGTCCGAACAGGATCGCCATCGCGCAGCAACGAACCCGCTCTCGCCACGACGGCATCGCCGGCATTCAACCCCTTGATGATTTCGGCATGCTCAGCGTTCTGCGCGCCCAGGGTCACGGCCCGTCGCAGGGCCTTGCCGTCCGCGACGACGAAGACATAGACCCCCTGTTGGTCGAACAGCAGGCTGGATTGTGGAACAGCAAGGAGGTCGGCACTGCCGATCCGCAGGCGGGCGCTGGCGCCTGCGCCGGAGACAAGGTTTGCGGGCGCGTTGTCCAGGCTGATCCAGGCCCGGCCCAATCGGGTCTTGCTGTCCAGTGCGCCGGACAGGCGGCGTACTTCGCCTGACAGCATTTGTCCGTCCGCCAAGGTGATGTCGGCGCTCTGGCCGACGCTGGCCTGGCGCCATGCCGTTTCGCTCAGGTCGGCCACCAGTTCCATGGCTCTCTCAGCGGCGATCTCGAAGAGGGAATTTTCGTTCGCGACTTCTCCGATTTCGATACGCCGCCGCTGCAGCAGCCCCGCCACCGGCGCACGAACTTCGGCCCGTGCAAGGTCAATTTCCAGGGCGCGCACGCGCGCCAGCGCTGCGGCGTGGCTGGCCGCCGCCGCATCGGCATCGCTGCGCGACACCGCGCCACTCGTCTTGAGTACCTCGGCACGAGCCAGCGCCTGTTCGGCGCGGTGCAGTTCTCCACGCGCGCCACCCAGTTCGGCGTGCTGCCGCTCAGAGGACAGGCGTGCCAAGATCTGGCCGGCGCGCACCGTCTGACCTTCTTCGGCTAACAGTTCGGTCACCACCAAGCCGGGCGTTTGCGCATGAACCAGCGCTACACGACGCGGCACTAGCGAGCCGCTGACCGTGATGGAAGCAACCAGCGGCAGGATTTGTGCGCGTACGACGCTGACGATCGGAGCGGGCTCGGCAGCTACTTCGGGTTCATCCCCAGCATCGCAACCTTGCAGGATCAAAAGGGCGATAAAAAGGATCGACCATGGTCGAGGGGAATGGCGAGGCATAAAAAGCGATCCTAAAAACTGATAAGTCATGTGCCGCCGACCGGTGCGGCTCACATGATCCTTGGCGGGCGGTGCCGACGAGTTCGCGGTTCGCTCTCAGATACGCTGGTGGGCAGGACGCCACATCGAACGATCCGGCCAAGATATCTCTCAAACCGGCCAATCAAGTGGTGGATGGGGCTCGCGGCATTTGCTGACAGGGGCGCTTTCCCGCGAACGAGCATACTCGCCGTGGCAGGATCGCGGTATTTGTTGGCGGGTCTGCGAGAGCGTCGGTCTGCCACCCGTGATACAGACAAGTACGTCAGTTATTGCCCGTGGACTTGCCTGTTGACCGAATACGATGTCGGCCTTCGGCGGCTCCCGGCAACTCGCACGGTCAACGAAAGGTAAGACGATGCTCCTGGATGAATCCCGCTTTCCCCTTGTCTTTCTGCGCGAGCACGAGGAAGACGGCTCGTCCATTGACGAGGTGCTAGACAGGAACAATCAGCTTGAAAGCCTTCTGGCTAAGCAAACACCGTTCGTGCTGATTGCCGATCACTCTACGCACGATCACGACGACGAGACGCCCGAGGAGCGCAAGGCAAAGGCGCTATTTTTCAAGCGGATCAAAGATCGGATGAGGAAGTATTGCCTTGGACTGATTGTGATCGAAGGCCACTCTCCGATGAATATTGGTGCACGGATTGCCGCGTCGGCGGCAAGCAAAGCTTTGGGCTTTTCCGTCCAGTTCGCAGCCGACGAAGAGCAAGCTGCTACCAAGGGCTTGCTCTTGCTTGAAAAGCACGCTGCCTGAGCTACAATGGCGAGTGGAGAAAGACTTATCATAAAGGGTCACGATACGCTGTTCAGAGCGCTGAGGCCGGATTGGAATGATGTAATGGAGTTTCCGCCTAGAACTGACATCGACACGGTGGATGAAATTCCACGCCTCGTCTTCAGTCTGATCACTGAAGCGACCCTCGTCGGTGAAACGGAGCCTCATCGCCACAACAAGGCGCAATTGATGTACGTCATCAGCGGCGTCTTGACGGTTCAGGCCGCAGGCGGCATCTGGACGGTTCCGCCGCATTGCGCCTTATGGATACCCAGCGGCGTCTCCCACGCCGGCAGGATGGATGGTCACATCAAGATCGGGAGTTTGTACATTGATCCCGGTTTGGCCGCTCCGCTTGATCAGGACTGCGGCATTCTGTTCATACAGCCCTTCCTCCGCGAATTGATCCTGCGCTTCGATTTTGAATCACCTCTGGAAAACATGGACCGCGGGCGCGAAACACGACTCATATCCGTGCTGCTTGATGAACTGGCCGCGGCGCCACTTGAACCAATCCACCTGCCCATGCCGAACGACCGGAGGCTCCGGCGGCTGACCGAATCCATGATTGAAAATCCGGGCCTGCGTTTCACCATCGACGAGTGGGGTGCCCGCGTCGGGGCGAGCAATCGAACCCTGAGCCGGCTGTTTCAGCGCGAAACCGGCATGTCGTTCATTCGCTGGCGCCAGCAACTGCATATCGGTCTGGCGCTGCAGCGCCTCGCGCAAGGCGAATTGGTTACGAACATCGCCATCGATCTTGGTTATGAGAGTGTCAGCGCTTTCATCTCGATGTTCAGGCGAATGCTGGGAACAACGCCCGCGCGGTATTTCGGTGAAGCAGTTTCGGCGGCCTCGGATCGCGGCGACCGAAAGACGCTCGCCCGCGACGAACGTGATCACAACATCGCGGAAGCGGCCAAAACAGCGCCAAATGTCGTCCCGTTAAGATCGCAGCCGCTTCAGCACGGATAGCCCGGAGGAATCATACCGGCGGCGAATGACCGGCGCTGTATGTGATCATTCGGCTCGCGGGTCGATCCCTAGATGTTTAGTCCCATGGTTTGCTGGGCTGGATCGAGCCTGAATCGTTGAGGCTCGATCGTCCAGTTTTGCAGATGTATTCGAAACGCGTGAGACCCTTGAGGGTCTTCAGTCTTCGGCCGAAATCATAGGCTGAGACGAAGTCAGAGAGATGCTGGCGCAGTTGATCATGGCTCTCGTAGTAGAAGCGCTTGACGGTCGCATCCTTGATCGTCGATTCATGCGTTCGACCTTGCCATTATCCGGTATGTGATCATCGTGCCGGAGAACTTCCCGTCTGGCTGCACCGATACAATTGGCATCGACCGCACGGCAGCCTAGAGCGTTTCACGTTTTGACGGAAGCGTATCCCGCATTTACGAAGTAGTTCTTGCATTCGGCTGCCTCGATGGTTTCGACGAGGTGGCCGATGTGGCGCCAAGTTTCCTCGACAGTGCGTTTCTGGGCCTGGCGCATCCAGTGTTTGATCTTGGCGAAGGCCTGCTCAATCGGATTGAGGTCCGGAGAGTAAGGCGGCAGGTACCAAAGCCTGGCGCCGGCAGCCTTGATCATCTGCCTGATGGCGGCCGACTTATGACTTCCCAGATTGTCCATGACGACGATGTCGCCGGGCTTCAGAACGGTGATGAGCTGTTGCTCGACATAGGCCCGGAAGCATTGGCCGTTGATCGGTCCGTCGAAGACACAAGGTGCCGCGAGCCGATCCCAGCGCAGCGCGCCAAGGAAGGTCAACGTGCGCCAATGGCCGTGCGGAGCCAATCCGCGCAGCCGCTTGCCCTTCGGCCCCCAACCGCGCAGCGGAGCCATGTTGGTCTTGATCCAGGTCTCATCGATGAAGACCAGGCACTGTGGATCGAGACCCGCCTGCCAGGACCGCCATCGCTGACGCCTGCGGGCAATATCAGCGCGGGCCTGCTCAAGGCCGAACAGTGTTTTTTTTGAAGCTCAGGCCCTCGCGGCGCAGGAACATCCAGATCGTATTGTGCGAGACCTTGACCCCGCGCGCTTCCAACTCGTCTTTCAGCCTATGCAAACTCAGCTCAGAGGTCTGATTGATCCGCTCCACGATGAAGGCCCGATGCGGCTCAAGAATGCGCTTGCGATGTCCGCCCATCTTGCCCGGCGCCACCGAGCCGGTCGCTCGATAGCGCTGCGACCACTTCACGACAGAGGAAACTGCAACGCCAAAGCGCGATGCCACGGTACGGCAATTCTCGCCTGCGCCAACTGCTTCAACAACACGCTCACGAAGATCGTTTGAAAGCGCTCGCGTCATTAGATGCTGGCCTCCAACCCAGCCTGCATCTTGAATCACAAACAGCCTGATTTGGGAATCCTACGATTCTCTCAAAGTAGGAAACGCTCTAGCGCACCGTCGAGGGCCGACTTATCCCGGACATGGCCGGAACGATGCTTATGTGAACGGATCCGGAACAGATCTCAATCCCCACAATCGCGCGGATTGCCTCCAAACGATCGCAAGGTTAATTTCGGGCTCCGAATTCCAGGAGGATCTCGTTCTGTTGGGCGGCGATGCGCGTCGCATCGGCACAAGTTACATCATGAGTTACTTCATGACTGCCGACGCTCATCGGAATGTGATTGGGCAATCGTCAGTTCGGTCGCAGCTTCGCGTCGAGTTTCACAAGCTTCTCTTCGAAGGCTGCGAGCTCGCGTTCGAATTGCCGCGGCGCCAGCCATATCGTTCGCGCATTGCTGCCATGTAGCGGATCATCGAGTTCAGCGCGGGCGTCGATCAGCCGCTGGACGAACTCCAGCCCGGCGATGGCGCGCAGGCGGCCAGTCCGGTCGAGCTCGAGCAACCGATCCTGCGCGACCCTATAGCGTTCTGAAAGGCTTGCGAATCTGGCGAGGAAGGGCGGTGGGGTCATTGCGAGTTTCATTCGATGCTCCGTGTTGCAGCGGCAGGCGCGAGGTTCGGCCTCCTCCCCAGAGGATGCGGGGCATCCTTGCAAGCCACAAACTGCGGACGCGGCTGAGGCGTGGTTTCGTTTTTTCGCGGTGTTCGTGCGGCACTGCAGGGGGTGCCACCTGGCTTCTCAGGCATCCCGCAGCGATTGGAGGCGTCGGGAACTGCCGCCTCCAATTCAGCGATCATGGTTTGGCCCGCCCACGTTCGACGAGCTGTTCCAGCGCGCTCGCCTCGTCCTCCGCAGCATGAGGCCAACGTTCAGAGTAAGTGGTCTTCTGCGGGGTAGTTGCTCTAAATGTCGGCGCCGTCTTCGTTTCCGGACAGCAACATCGAATGTTACAGCCGTCCATGTGTGAATCAGTCTACGGCTTGAGGCTGCTCGGCCTTTGGGCGTAGCGGTTTCCGCAAAATCCCCGTGGCCATCGGCATTTTCGGCTGCGCAAAGACCTCAACGCAGAACGACTGCCGACGTCGTTGGTAGAGTTCGCTCCCGCCTAGCCGCCAACTTTGTTGACCGTCTTAGACATGGCTGAACTACCTCCATATGGTACCAGAATGGTACCCCTAATAGGGACATTAACACTTAAGTCGGCTTAACCGCCTCAATAACCCGTAAGCTATTGGAATTATTTGATGAATTATGGTACCGTTGGCTGGGATCGAACCAGCGACCTCCGGATCCACAATCCGGCGCTCTAACCATCTGAGCTACAACGGCACGTTTGCCTGAGCGGGATCGAAACAGAAACTCGTCCCGACCGCTCTGTCGTTCGGCGATGCGTCCTTACGGGCTTCTGGATTCTAATTCAAGGCTTTTGGAAAGCAAAGGTCACTTCCCCACATCGGCGCGGCATTTGCCTGGCAAAAAGAGGGCGCAATGCAAGAGCAGGGCACCAGACAAAGAAAAAGGCCGGCGGGAGGAGGTGCCGGCCTTTTCCTGTTACGAGCCAGCGGGAGGAGGTGCTGGCTGGTCACCCCGGGGAGCAGAGGGAGGAGGTTCCACCCGCCGGGTATTGCTTTGTGCTGCCATCATACGCCTGATCGTTTTTAAGAAAATGCGACCTTTTGCTGCATCTTCAGATCATGCGTAAATGTTAGGCAACCTTGATTTCCTTCATCGCCTTCTCGAAGGCGGTCTTGATCGGCTTGGAGACGTCTTCGGCTGCCTTGGAGGCGACGGCCTGGAAGTCCTTGGCCTGCTCGACGGTCGTTTCGACGCGCTTGCGCAGGAAGGCGGTCTGCAGCTCGACGACTTCCGACAGCGACTTGGCGCCGATCAGGGCTTCGAGGTGGGAGAAGCCGGCCTCGGCATTGGCGCGCAAAGCGGAAATGGTCTTGAGCGACAGGTCGCTGGAAACGGTCTTGGCGGTCTCGAAGGTCGACTCCAGAGCCTTCTGGGTCTCCTCGGCACCGGTCTTCAGCTTGGCATAGGCTTCCTTCGACTGCTCAACGCCCTTTTCGGCGAAAGCGCGCATCTGGTCGGTGGCCTTGGAAGCGTCAAAGCTCGGGAATTCAACGTTTTCGATCGTGTCGGCGGTCTTGGTCCTGGACATTTTCCATCCTTTTCAGCAGCAGCGGCTTTGACAGAAAGCCGTCTCGTTCATGTATGATGGCAATATAAAGGCAAATTTTGTGCATTGCAATATCTTTGTTGCAGTGCACCATAAATTTCTTTTGGGCCGTTAACCAAGAGCCCAGATTCCAGCCTTTGCACGTTCTGGCTTGTGGACCTTCGCGCCTCCGGCTTTTATTAACAAAGCGTTAACTGCAAATTCGCCGCTCCGTGAGGGTTCGCCAAGCGCATGCCGTCCGAATATTCCTTCCTCGACGTCGCCGTACTCGACGCGGTCCGCCAGCGCTTTGCCGCCGGCGACGCGATCGCGATCCTGTCGGCCGATCTGGAGCAGGTGATCTGGGCCAACGGACCGGGAGCCGCGATGTTCGGCTATCCCGACATCGAGGCGATCATCGGCGCCTCGGCGCAGCTGCCCTTGATCGCCAGGCGCCAGATCATGGCGACCAGCGGATTTCCCGAGATCGGCAGTGACCGCGCCATCATGGTGCGGCTGGCGACCGGCCTGACCAGCCGCGCCGTCGGCTTCCTGGCCAGTGCGGTGACCATGCCGGACGCCGAAAAGGCGATCATGCTCGCCGTGCCGGCGGCGCAGACAGGTTCGCGCAGTGCCGGCGAAATCGCCGCGCGTGCCATCAGCGGCTTCACCGAGGATGGCCATTTCATCGCCTTTGTCGATGCCGGCGGCACTGTCGAGGCGGCCTCGGAAGGATTTTCGGCACTGGGCATCTTGCCGGAGACGCTGGCTGCGCTCGTTGCCGACGTCGCGGCCGAGAGCGACCGCATCGTCAAGCGCCTCGTCCCCGGCCGCACGGTCTCCTATCCGGCAGGACTGGCAAGATTGACCGAGGAACGGCATCTGCTGGTGGTGATCGACGAGGACCAGCTCGACGACAAAGCCGCTGCCGACGACAGCATCGTGGAACCACAGCAGCCAGCCCCAATCGAGACTGCGGCTCCGGAAAGCACGATCGCCCAGCCGGAACCGGATCAGGACAACAGACCGACAGTCGACAGCGAACAGCCGGCTGCCGCAGTGGACGAACCGAGCGTTACGCAAGCCGCCGAGACCATATCGGTGCCTGCCGAGCCTGAGAATGTCTATCCAGCCGAGCAACCGGCGGACAACGACCCGGGCAGTGCCGACGGCACGCCGGCGCAGCATGATCACTGGTACTTCAATGCCGGTCAGGATGATGCACAACGAACCGACCGGCCAGCCGCAACCGAGCCCGTTGAGCCTCCCGGCACCGTCGCGGAGGTTGCAGCGGAAAATCCGACGCAGGACGATACGAAGGCCGTCGCGCCTCTCGAACACCCGGTGGCGCGGTCGATCGACCGCGCTGCGGCGCCGGTACGCTTCGTCTGGCGCACCGATGCCGAGGGCAAGTTCAGTGCGCTGTCGCCGGAATTCGCCGACATCGTCGGCAAGCCGGCAGCCGACGTGATCGGCCGCCGCTTCAGGGATGTCGCGGCCACCTTCGGGCTCGACCCCTCCGGCGAGATATCAGGCCTTCTGGAACGGCGCGATACCTGGTCCGGGCGCTCCGTGCTGTGGCCGGTCGTCGGCACCGATTTGAAGATACCGGTCGACCTGGCGGCGCTGCCTGTCTATGGCCGCAGCCGCGCCTTCGAGGGTTTCCGTGGCTTCGGCGTCGCCCGCGCCAGCGATGCGGTCGTCGATCCGGAAGCGATCGGCATGGCGCTGGTGCCCAATGGCAAGGCTCCGGCGACGCCGGAACCGCAAGCCGTCGAACCAGCATTGGAAGAGCCGAAAGCCGAGGACACTCAGGCATCGGATCCATTCAAGGGTGAGGTGCCGGCACTGACCATCGTGCCGAAACAGGAACGACGCTTTGCCGACAAGGTGATCCGGCTCGCCGAACATCGCCAGCCGGCCAACGACAAGGGCCTGTCGACCCTGGAACGCAGCGCGTTTCGCGAGATCGGCGAGCGGCTGAAGAAGGACAGCGCCCCGGTCGAGCCGGCAGAGGCCGAGAAGCCCGGCCTCGAAGGCCTCGGGGAAGCGACGACCGAGACGTCTGCGGAACCTTTGGCGGAAACAGCGAAGGCCAAGCCTCCGGTCGAGGCGGCTGGCGACCTGACGCATGCCGGCGATATCCCCGCGGCAGAGCCAGACAACGAACCGGTCGAGCCATCCGAGACCGATATCGAAGACGAGCAGGATCTGGCGCGGCTTGACGGCGGCCACCCGGACCAAGCGGTTGATGAGGGACCCTCCGGACCGAATGTGACGGGCTCGCTGCTCGACTTTGCCGGCCATGATGACGAAAGCGGTCCTGTCGCGGTCAACACTGACGAGGCCCCTGTTTCCGAACCGATGGCGGCGGAACCAGAAATGACCAAGCCTGTCCCGGCTGGCGCTGGTGCGACACATCACGCAGTCGATGACGACAGCATGACGTCAGCTGATTTTCGCGATGCCGAGGATAGTGAGGATTGGGCGCAGTCCAACGAGGAAGGCGCGGCGCTTGGCGAGGAGGCGGCCGCATCCGCCGAGGAAACCACAAGCGACGCCGTCGCGGCACGCGTCGAGCGCCCTCGCCTGCAGGTGCCGCCGCTCAAGACCGAAGGCTTCGTGCCGTCGGCGTTTTCCGCCGGAGATGAGCACAAGGCTCCGGACACCTTGCTGCTCGGCAAGTTGCCGGTGCCCTTGCTCATCCATTCCGGCGACCAGTTGCACTATGCGAACGAGGAATTCCTCAATCTGACCGGCTATGAGGCGCTCGACGACCTGGCGGATGCCGGCGGCCTCGGCGCGCTGTTTGCCGACCCCTATGCCGACGACGGCGCTACCGACGGCACCGATCGCGCGCTGCGGTTGAAGACGCGTGACGGACAGGAATTCCCGATCGAGGCCATCTTGCGCTCGGTTCCCTGGCGCGACGGCAAGGCGCTGATGCTGGTCGTGCGCCGCTCCGGCGAGGACGACGCACCGGCGGCCCTGCATGCGGTTGGCGACGAGCAGACGCAGCCCGACATTCCCGAGCTTAAGGCGCGCATCGCCGAAATGCGCACCATCATCGACACCGCCACCGACGGCGTCGTGCTGATCGGCCGTGACGGCACCATCCGCTCGATCAGCCGCCCGGCCGAAGCGCTGTTCGGTTTCGACAGCGACGACGTGACCGGCAAGCCGTTCGCCTCGCTGTTCGCGATCGAAAGCCAGCGCGCGGCGCGCGACTATCTCAACGGACTGTCCGAGCCCGGCGTGGCGAGCGTCATGAATGACGGACGCGAGGTGATCGGACGCGAGGCGCAGGGGCGCTTCATTCCGCTGTTCATGACCATTGGCCGACTGCCCAACGACAGCGGCTTCTGCGCCGTCGTGCGCGACATCACGCAGTGGAAGCGGGCCGAGGAGGATTTGACGCAAGCGCGTGCGGTGGCCGAGCGCGCGTCTTCGCAGAAGACCGATTTCCTCGCACGCATCAGCCATGAGATCCGCACGCCCCTCAACGCCATCATCGGCTTTTCCGAACTGATGGTCGACGAGAAGTTCGGACCTGTCGCCAATGACCGCTACCGCGACTATCTGCGCGACATCAACCGCTCGGGCAATCATGTGCTCGACCTGGTCAATGACCTGCTCGACATCTCGAAGATCGAAGCCGGCCAGCAGGAGATGGCCTACGAGGCGGTGTCGCTCAACGACGCGCTGGCCGAGACGGTGGCGATGATGCAGCCGCAGGCCAATCGCGAACGCGTCATCATCCGCTCCAGCTTCGCTTCGCGGCTGCCGGAAGTGGTGGCCGACCTGCGCAGCGTGCGCCAGATCGCGCTCAACATCCTGTCGAATGCCATTCGTTACACCCAGGCCGGTGGCCAGGTGATCGTCTCGACCGCCTATGAGACGTCGGGCGACGTCGTCATGCGGGTGCGCGACACCGGCATCGGCATGAGCCAGGCCGAGATCGAGCAGGCGCTGAAGCCGTTCAAGCAGATCAACGCGCTGAAGCGTGGGCGCGGTGACGGCACGGGCCTTGGATTGCCGCTGACCAAGGCGATGGTGGAAGCCAACCGCGCCCGGTTCACCATCAACTCGACACCGGGTGAAGGCACCCTGGTCGAGGTCGCTTTCCCGTCGACCCGCGTGCTCGCGGAATAGGCAGCGCTCGGCACAGTTCGGCTTTTTTGTTTGGCGTAATTCCCAAGGGAAAGCGCTATGCGCTTTTCCTGGAATTGCTCCGGCAAAAGAAAAGGCGCCCAAAGGACGCCTTAAGAGATGGGATTGCTGTCACAACGGGGGCTTGAGCGAATTCGGATCCTCCGGGGGCTGAGGAACGGGATTTCTCCCTCAAGTTGTATGCGACTATCGACGCCGGACCTTAACAACTCCTTACCGGGCAGCCAAAAAATTTACGAATGTGTACCACTCGTGAAATCTAGGTAAATTCTACCGACATATTTGGTTAACCATTCCGGATAGTCTTTTTCATGCATATCGGTGTCTCAAAACCGGGGCCACTTTTGAGCGACATGCATTAGCAGCTACTCGGCCAATTGCGGCAGGTTCTTGAACAGCTCCAGCGCCTCTGGATTGGCGAGCGCCTCCTTGTTCTTGATGGCGCGGCCGTGCACGACGTCGCGCACCGCAAGCTCGGTGATCTTGCCCGACTTGGTGCGCGGGATGTCGGTGACGGCGACGATCCTGGCCGGCACGTGGCGCGGGCTCGCGCCGCTGCGGATCCTGGCGCGAATGCGTTTTTCGAGTTCCTCATCGAGTTGCACGCCGGCGGCCAGGCGTACGAACAGCACGACGCGCACGTCATTGTCGAAGTCCTGGCCGATGCACAGCGCCTCCAGGATTTCCGGCATCCGTTCGACCTGGTTGTAGATCTCCGCCGTGCCGATGCGCACACCGCCGGGATTGAGCGTGGCGTCGGAGCGGCCATGGATGATCAGGCCGCCATGCACGGTCCATTCGGCGAAATCGCCGTGACACCAGACATTGTCGAAGCGCTCGAAATAGGCCGCCCGGTACTTCTTGCCCTCGGGGTCGTTCCAGAAGCCGATCGGCATCGCCGGAAACGCCCTGGTGCAGACCAGTTCGCCCTTCTCCTGTCGGATCGGCCTGCCGTCGTCGTCCCAGACATCGACGGCAAGGCCGAGGCCAGGTCCCTGGATCTCGCCGGTCCAGACAGCTTGCGTCGGCACGCCGAGCACGAAGCAGGAGACGATGTCGGTGCCGCCGGAGACCGAGGCCAGATGCACGTCCTTCTTGATGCCGTCATAGACGAAGCGGAAATCCTCCGGCGACAGCGGCGAGCCGGTGGAGGAAATCGCCCGCACGGTGGATAGATCATGCGTGCGGATCGGCTTGAGACCAGCCTTGCGCACGGAATCGATGAACTTGGCCGAAGTGCCGAAGAAGGTCATCTTCTCGGCATCGGCGAAATCGAACAGCACATTGCCGTCGGGATAAAAGGGCGAGCCGTCATAAAGCAGCAGCGTGGCCCCCGAAGCGAGCCCCGACACCAGCCAGTTCCACATCATCCAGCCGCAGGTGGTGAAGTAGAAGAAGCGGTCGCCCTCGATCAGCCCGGCATGCAGCCGATGTTCCTTGACATGCTGGATCAGCGTGCCGCCGGCCGAATGGACGATGCATTTGGGAATGCCGGTCGTTCCCGACGAGAACAGGATGTAGAGCGGATGCGAAAACGGCAGCGGCTCGAAGGCAACGGGCTTGCCGGCGAAGGGCGACAGCGCCTCTTCCAGCGCCACCGCCTTGTCGATGGTGGCGGCGACATCGCTCGATGTGCCGAGATAGTCGACGACCAGGATCTTGCGCACCGTGCCGAGCTTGGCCGCGACCGCGGCGATCTTGTCGGCGACCTCGATCGCCTTGCCATTGTACCAATAGCCATCGGGCGCGATGAAGACGACGGGCTCGATCTGGCCGAAGCGGTCGAGCACGCCCTGCTCGCCGAAATCGGGAGAGCAGGACGACCAGACGGCGCCGATCGAGGCGGCCGCCAGCATGGCGGCGACGGTCTCCGGCATGTTGGGCATCATGGCGGCAATGCGGTCGCCCTTCTTCACCTTGAGCGACAGGAAAAGCTGTTGCAGCCGCGAGGTCAGTGCGTGCAGCTCATTCCAGGACAACCGGCGCTCGACCTTGTCCTCGCCGCGAAACACGATCGCCTCCCCCGGGCCGGTCTTCCTCAACAGGTTCTCGGCGAAGTTCAGCGTGGCGTCGGGAAAGAAGGAGGCTCCGGGCATCCTGTCGCCGTCGACGAGCACGCGTTCACTCCCGCTGGCACCGCCACTGCTCCCCTTGTCGCCGACGATGCCGCAGAAATCCCACACCAGGCTCCAGAACCCCTCGCGGTCCTCGACCGACCAGCGGTGAAGTTCGGCATACGAAGAAAACGCTACGCCGGCTTCCACAGCGGCTGCCTTGGTGAAAGCGGTCAAGGGCGTGGCGTCAATCTGGTCTTGTGTCGGGGTCCAGAGCGGTACTTCGGCAGCCATGATGTTCCTCCACGGTCGCCATCGCTTATGCATATCGCAGCGCAGCAGAGCAAGATTTTGTTCGGTCAATGCGACCAGATGTGCGCAAATGCCATCGCCGGGCCATAAAGACTTGAAATGCCTCAGCCCTAAGTCGTAGTGACGACTGGAAGTCGTGGTGACGACTGCAGTCGTGGTAACGACTGGGGGTTACACCCGTCGGGCGATTTTTGTCGGAATGGAAGCATACGGGGCGATATGCCATCATCTTTGATCCGGCGCGGAATATGGACGATCGGCGCTGCCGGTATCGTCATCGCGCTGGTGGTTGCCGCCCTGCCGCTGATCGCCTCCACCCGTATCGTGCGCGACCGCATCGCCTGGGAAATGAGTGCGTGGAGCGGCTTTCGGGTCGCCATCGAAGGTTCGCCGCGCATCGAGGTCTGGCCGACATTCCGCGCCATCCTGACCGATGTGACGCTTTCACAATGGACCGACACCGAGGCGCCGCCGGTCGTCGAGGCGGAACGGGTCGAGGTCGACCTTTCTGCGATGGCGGCGTTGCGCGGCGACGTGGTGTTTTCGACGGCGCGGCTGGTGCGGCCGACAATCCGGGTTCAGCGCACGCCAACCGGCCTCTTCCTGCCCGCCGTGCCGACCGGCGGGCGCATCACGCGCTCCATCGATACGGCGCGCGGCGTGGTCAATGCCGACCCCGCCAAGCCGGACCTCGACAAGCTGCCGACCGACACCTTCGGCACGGTCGAGTTCCGCGACGGCCGCATGGTGGCCTCCATCGCCGGCAAGGACGTCGAGATCCTGAGCAGTCTGACCGGCCAGGCGAATTGGGCGGCGATGAACAGCAATGCGACGCTGTCGGCAACAGGGATCTGGCGCGGCGAAAGCGTTGCGCTGGACGTCGCCTCGCCGAAACCGCTTGTGCTGTTTGCCGGCGGCACGGCGCCGCTCACGCTGTCCTTCAAGGCGGCACCCGCCACCTTCTCGTTCGACGGCACGGCCAGCATGTCCGAAAACGTCTATTTCGATGGCCAGGCGAAATTCTCGGCACCCTCGCTGCGGCGTGTCCTGGAATGGTCGCAGGCCGGCATCGCTCCGGGTGCCGCGATCGGCTCGGTCAGCATTTCCAGCAAGATCACGGCAACGGGCGGGCGCGTTAAGTTCGACAACACCGCGATTGCCCTGGACAACAATCCGGGAATGGGTGCGCTGGACCTCTCGCTTGGCGAAGCACAACCGGTGATCTCCGGCACGCTCGCCTTCGACACGCTCGACCTCAGATCGTTCCTCTCCGCCTTCACGCCGCTGGCGCCGACCGGAGGGGCAGGGCCTGGCGAAATCGACACAAGTTTCGCCGACAAGATCAACCTCGATCTCAGATTGTCGGCAGCGCACGCCACGGCGGGGCCTATCCAACTCGCCGATGTCGCCGCCACCGCCCAGGTCAAGGATGGACTTTCCGTCTTCGATATTTCGGATGCCTCGGCCTTCGGCGGCAACGTCCAGACCAGCCTTCGCTTCGATCGCAAACCGGAAGGCATGCAGGTCGAAATCCGGCTGCTGGCGTCCGACATCGACGGCGGTGCTTTCGGGACGGCGGCAGGCATGACCCGGCTGGTGCCGGTCGGCACGGGAACCGTGTCGGTAATCCTCAAAGGGCCGGGCAGAACCTGGGACTCCATCTTTGACAATGCCGATGGCTCGGTTTCGGCGACCTTCGGGCCAGGTGCGTTGAGCAAGCTCAACCTGCCGGCCTTCCTCAAACATACCGAGCAAGGCGGCTTCTTCGCGCTTGACGACGTCTCCGACGGAACGCTGCCGATCGACGGCGCCGAGATCAAGGCCAGCATTTCGAAGGGCGTGGCACGGATCGACAAGGCCGAGGCCAATTCGGCGAAGTACAAGATCTGGCTGTCGGGCATCGCGTCCTACGCCGGACGAGGACTGGCATTGTCCGGTGGTGTCATTCAGGCGGACCAGGCGGCAACACAGACCAATGGTCAGCAAGGCCCCAACCAGTCATCGTTCTTCGTCGGCGGGACCTGGAGCACGCCGTTCATTTCCCCCATCAGCCGCGGCGTTTCGGGGGAATAGGCCAAAAGACGCGCTCTTTGTTTGAGCATGGATCTTGCCCGAAAACCGGTTTCCACTTTTCGGGATCATGCTCAGCCCCGTTGTGCGGCCTGCTCGTCGAGTTGGCGCTGCACCTCACGCCGCTTGTTGGCTAGCGAGGCGATGACGACGCCAATCGCCACAACGGCAATCAGGATGGTGCAGGCAGCGTTGATCTCCGGCGTCACGCCGAGGCGAACCTGGCTGTAGATCTTCATCGGCAGCGTCGTGGCGCCCGGCCCCGAGGTGAAGCTGGCGATGACCAGATCGTCGAGCGACAGAGTGAAGGCCAGCATCCAGCCGGAGACAATGGCCGGCATGATGACCGGCAGCGTGATCTGGAAAAAGGTCTTCACCGGCGTTGCGCCCAGATCCATCGCTGCTTCTTCCAGCGAGCGGTCGAAGGTGATGAGGCGCGACTGCACGACGACAGCGACGAAGCACATGGTCAGCGTGATGTGGGCGAGCGTCACGGTGAGGAAGCCGCGGTCGAGGCCGACCGCGACGAAGAGCAGCAGCAGCGACAGGCCGGTGATGACTTCCGGCATGACCAGCGGCGCAAAGACCATGCCTGAAAACAGCACCCTGCCCTTGAAGCGCGTGTAGCGGGTCAAAGTGAGTGCGGCCAGAGTGCCCAGCACCGTCGCAACGGTGGCCGAGATCAGGCCAACACGCGCCGTCACCCAGGTCGCGTCCATGAGGCCCTGGTTGTGGAACAGCGAGACGTACCATTTGGTCGAGAAACCGCCCCAGACAGTGACCAGTTTCGACTCGTTGAAGGAGAAGACGATGAGCAGCACGATCGGCAAATAGAGAAAGGCAAAGCCAAGCACGATCGAGGTGATGTTGAAGCGGCTCCAGGTGGTGTTCATGAGGTCACCTGTCCATTTCCTGAGCGCGCGCCTGAGCCCGCTGGAAGAGCATGATCGGCACGATCAGCAGCAACAGCAGGATGACGGCCACGGCCGACGATACCGGCCAGTCGCGGTTGGCGAAGAACTCGTTCCACAGCGTCTTGCCGATCATCAGCGTCTGCGATCCGCCGAGCAGATCGGGAATGACGAATTCGCCGACGGCCGGAATGAACACCAGCAGACAGCCGGCGATGACGCCGGGCAGCGACAGCGGGAAGGTGATCTTCCAGAACGCGCTGGTCGGTGGACAGCCGAGATCCTTGGCCGCCTCGATCAGCGAATAATCCATCTTCTCGAGAGCGGAATAGAGCGGCAGCACCATGAACGGCAGGTAGGAATAGACGATACCGATGAAGATCGCCGTATAGGTGTTGAGGATGATCAGCGGCTCGTGGATGACGCCGGTGGCGAGCAGCAGCTGATTGAGCAGCCCCTCGGGCTTGAGAATGCCGATCCAGGCGTAGACGCGGATCAGGAACGAAGTCCAGAACGGCAGGATCACCAGCATCAGCAAGGTCGGGCGGATCGTCGCTGGCGCGCGCGCCATGCCGTAGGCGATCGGGTAGCCGACGAGCAATGTCAGGACCGTCGAGATCGCGGCGATGATGACGCTGGTCACATAGGCGTTGAAGTAGAGCGCGTCCTGCGTCAGCCAGGTGTAGTTGTCGAGACTGAGTTGTTTCAGCTGGGCAACAAACCCGGAAATACCGCCGCTGAAATCGAGTGCCGGCGTATAGGGCGGAATGGCGATCGCCGTCTGCGACAATGAAATCTTGAAGACGATGACGAAGGGAATGAGGAAGAAGAACAGCAGCCAGACATAGGGGATGATGATGACCAGGCGGCCAAAGAAGGCAGCGCCCAGCCTGGCGAGGAGGGATTTGCCGGCATCGGTTGCCGGAGAGGCTGATTCGGTGGTGACGGCGGCGCTCGACATGTCGCCCCCTACCGCGTCAGCACGACGCCGGCGTCGGGCCGGAAGGAAACCCAGGCGCGGTCGTTCCAGCTCAACGGATCCTCGGTGATGCGGGCCGCGTTCATGGTGCTCGCGCGCACCACCTGGCCGTCGTCCAGCCTGACATGATAGACGGTCATGTCGCCGAGATAGGCGATGTCGTAGACCTCGCCCTCTATGGCGTTGACCGCCTCGGCCGGCTTCTTCGACGACACCTTGATCTTTTCCGGCCTGATGGCGAAGGTGACGGCCGTCCCGGCACTGGCGGTGCCGGCATTGTCGGTGCGGATGGTGATGCCATTGCCGGCATCGATGCTGGCGCTGCCGGCCTCGCCACGCGCGACCTTGCCCTCGAACATGTTCACATTGCCGACGAAACCGGCGACGAAGCGCGACCCCGGCGCCTCGTAGACTTCGGCCGGCGTTGCCACCTGCATCACCTCGCCCTTGTCGATGATGGCGATGCGATCTGCCATCGTCATCGCCTCCTCCTGGTCGTGGGTGACGACGACGAAGGTCAGACCGAGGTTCTGCTGCAAGTCCATCAGTTCGAACTGCGTTTCCTCGCGCAGTTTCTTGTCCAATGCGCCGAGCGGCTCGTCGAGCAGCAGCACCTTCGGCCGCTTGGCGACCGAGCGGGCGAGCGCAACGCGTTGGCGTTGGCCACCGGACAGCTGATGCGGCTTGCGCTTGGCGAACTGCTCGAGCTTGACCAGCTTCAGCATCTCGGCAACGCGCGACGCGATCTCGGGCTTCGGCATGCCGTCCTGCTTGAGGCCGAAGGCAATGTTGTTCTCGACCGTCATGTGCGGGAACAGCGCATAGGACTGGAACATCATGTTGACCGGCCGCCGGTAGGGCGGGATGCCGCGCAGATCCTGGCCATCGAGCAGGATGCGCCCGGCTGTCGGCTCCTCGAAGCCGGCGAGCATCCTGAGCAGCGTCGATTTTCCGCAACCAGAGGCGCCGAGCAGAGCGAAGAACTCGCGCTCGAAGATGGTCAGCGACAGATTGTTGACGGCGGTGAAGTCACCGAACTTCTTGGTGACGTTGTCGAACTGGATATATGGCTTGGCGTTCGGGTCGTTCCACGGCGCAAAATCCCTGCGGATGCTGCCAAGCGATTTCATGTCCCACTCCGTCCTGATTCCTGCTTCTTGCCCCAGAAAAGAATGGTCCCGGCAGGTGGCTGCCGGGACCATGTCGATTGCTTACTGGCCCGTAACGATCTTGGTCCAGGTGCGCGTGATGACGCGCTGGGTCTTGGGATCGTATGGCGAGACGGTGTAGAGCTTCTGTATCGTCTCGGCATCCGGATAAACCGAAAGATCATCCAACAGGGCCTTGTCGACGAATTGCTGCGAAGCCTTGTTGCCGTTTGCGTAGAGCACGTAGTTCGACGACTTGGCGATAACTTCCGGCTTCATCATGTAATTGATGAACTCGAGCGCCTCCGCGACATGCGGCGCGTCGGCAGGGATCGCCATCTGGTCGAACCACATCTGAGCGCCCTCCTTCGGCACGGAATAGCCGATCTCGACGCCCTGCTTGGCCTCGACCGCGCGATTGCGGGCCTGGAACACGTCACCCGACCAGCCGACCGCCAGGCAGATATCTCCGTTGGCCAGCGCGTTGATGTATTCGGAGGAGTGGAACTTCCTGATATAAGGCCTGATCTTGAGCAACGTCTCCTCGGCCTTGGCGATATCGTCTGGCGACGTGCTGTTCGGGTCGAGGCCGAGATATTTCAACGCCGCCGGGATGATGTCGGCCGGCGAGTCCAGCACATAGACGCCGCAGTCCTTCAACTTGGCCAGGCTGTCGGGATTGAAGAAGACATCCCAGCTGTCGATCTTGTCGGTGCCGAGTGCCGCCTGCACCTTCTTGATGTTGTAGCCGATGCCAACCGTGCCCCACATGTAGTTGACCGAGTATTCGTTGCCGGGGTCATACTTGGCGGTTCGCTCCGAAACCGTGTCCCACATGTTGGAAATGTTCGGCAGCTTCGACTTGTCGAGCTTCTGGAACACCCCGGCCTGGATCTGGCGCGCGAGAAAATTGCCGCTGGGCACGACGACGTCATAGCCGCTGCCGCCGGCAAGCAGCTTGGTTTCAAGGATTTCGTTGGAATCGAAGGTGTCGTAGACGACCTTGATGCCGGTTTCCTTGGTGAAATCGTCGATAATCGAACTGTCGATATAGTCCGACCAGTTGAAGACGTTGACGACACGGTCTTCGGCGTGACCGCCGACGGTGAAAAGCGCCAGAAATGCCGAGGTTGCCGAAAGCCAGAGCGCTTTGCGGATCATGCTATTCTCCTTTGGTGAGTGTTCCTTCGCCGGCTCGTCGCGGATCCCGCGCGACCGTGCATTTGTTTCAGCCTATTGAGCTTTCCAGAGGGCGACAAGCGCGAACTGCCGACACCATGGCGATGGTTTGGTGAGCGGCAGGTGGTGGTTCTGTGCTTCTGCGGCCTGGGAGGCGTGCCGCTATCGTCAGAGGCTTTCGCCGTGGCGCGGGCAAAGATACGACGATGTGGTCCGGTCTCTATCTGACCGGGGGGGAGACTTGGCAAGATACGCCTGTCTTGTTGTTGCCGTATTCCCAGCCTGCCCGCGTGGCTACGAAGTTGTCAATGGCAAAGCTGCGCGCCGCCTCAATTAGGCGATGGCACCCCGGTGACCCCAGCACGCTCGGGCCGTGTCTGGCGCTTGAACTCGAGCCCGATATGGACGAGCAGCGCCGTGACCACCACCGCGCCGCCGATGATGGTGCGCGCCGACGGCACCTCGGAATGGATGAGCCAGACCCATATCGGACCGAGGATCGGCTCGAACGTGCCGAGCAGCGCCGCGATGGCCGCCGGGATCAGCCGTGCGCCGGTGGCGAAGAAGGCGAGACCAATGCCGAGATTGACCACGCCGAACGCGAAGAGAAACCCCATGTCACTGACCGATACAGCGAATATCGATGCCTGCGAGGCGGCAAAGCCGGCCGCAAGCATGGTGCCGAGGCAGGTCGCCGGCGTCATGCGTACGCTGGAGAACCGCCGGGTGATGACGGTAGCGATCGAGAACATGACCGCGATCAACAGCGCCAGCCCGTCGCCTATCGGCGAAACGGCGCCATCAAGCGATTCCGACACCATGATGGCGACGCCGGCGATGACGGCGGCAATCGCCACCCAGGTCGCGATACCAACCCTTTCGCGAAACAACGCCCAGGCAAACAGCGCCGCCAGCAGCGGCACGCCGGCCTGCATCAACAGGATGTTGGCGACGGTGGTGTAGGCAAGCGCCACGACGAAGGCGGTCGACGCGGTGGCGAAGCAGATCCCGACGGCAAGGCCGGGCAGGCCCATGTCGCGGAACAATCTCAGCGTGCCGCGCCAGCCGTCGCGCCAGACCATGAAGCAGATCAAAAAGGCGGCTGCCCAGATGGAGCGCCAGAAGATAACTGTCCAGCTGTCGTCGACGGCGATGAAGCGGGCGATGGTGCCGCCGAAACTCCACATCAGCGCCGACAGGAACACCAAAAGCATGCCGACGCGTTCCTCGCGCCGCGACACGGCCGGCGATACGACGATTGGCGATGATGCGGTGTCGGTCATAGGCGCGACTGTCGGGCTTTTGTGGACGGGACGATGCGCAGGAGACGACGAAAAGATGCTCTGTTCGCGTAACGCAAAGATGCAGGCCCGGGGTGAGCCAGCGACCGGCGACAATTGTGGCACCTTGCCTCGGCGTCACTGGAAATCGAAGGCGCTCAAGCCCGTCACCATCTCGTCGAGGCCAAGCGGACGCGTCACCGGCGGTTCGGCGCGCGCCAGACAGCCGACGCGTTCGCAAAGCCGGCAGGCTGGCCCGACCGGCGTCGCCGCGACGGTACCGGCCCCGGCCTTTGCGGAGGTAACCACGCCGGGCAGTGCCGCGCCGTAAATGATGTCGTCACGAAAGCCGATGTCGCAACCGAGCAGCAGCGCGGTGCGGCGCGGGCGTTCCGAGAACGCGCCTTGCGGTCCTTCCAGCGTGCGGGCGATGCACAGGAACTCGGCGCCGTCCGGCATCTCCACCGCCTCGACGAAGACCTGGCCGGGCTGGGTGAAGGCAACATGCACGGGCAGTTTGGGACAGCCGCCGCCGAAGCGGCTTTGGGGAAAGCCCTGGCTGCCGGCCTTGCGGAAGCGGTTGCCGGCATTGTCGACCTCCAGCATGAAGAACGGCACGCCTGAGGCACCCTGCCGTTGCAGCATGGTCAGCCGGTTCGCCGCCTGTTCGAAGGAGACACCGAAACGCGAACGCAGGACGTCGATGTCATAGCGGGCGCGCACAGCAGCCGCGTGAAAGGCCTGGTAAGGCATCATCAGCGCATGCGCCGCATAGCGGCCAAGTTCGAACCGGGCCAGCCGGCGTGCCTCGTCGGTGGTGAGTTTGAGCGCCTGGATCTCGCCGGCGACCGCGACCGTCATGCGGATCAGACAAGCCTCCATCGCGACTTCGCGCAGTTGGTCGAACGGCGACAGGCGTTCGGACAAGAACAGGCGCTGCGAGTGGCGATCATAACGGCGGCGCCAGTTCGGCATGGTGGCGACCGGCAGCACCTTGACCACGATGCCGTATTCGCGCTTCAGCCAGGCCTTCAGCGCGCCGAACAGATCGTCGCCGGGATCGAGCACCGAGGTGAACGCCGCGGCCTCCTCCTCGAGGGCTGCGAAATGGTTCGGCCGACGCTCGAAAATCTCGTGCACCTCGTCGATCGGCAGGCGGGCACCTGAAAGCGCCGTTGCGCGACCTTCGCGCGCCAAAAGCTCGTTGAGATCGGACAGCCGCTCGGCCTGCTCGCGATAGGCGCGGAACAGTTTTATCACCGCCGCGGATGCGTTGGGCGCCGCCTCGGCAAGCTCGATCAGTTCCTGATCGCCCGGCAGCTCGCCGACCAGCAGAGGATCGGTGAACACCTCCTTCAAGGCGGCGACAGATCCCCTTGCCTCGCCCTGCAGTTCGTGCGGATCGACCTTGTAGACGGACGCCAGCTTCAGGATCAGCTGCACCGTCAGCGGCCGCTGGTTGCGCTCGATCAGGTTAAGATAGGACGGCGAGATGCCAAGGCCCTCGGCCATCGCCGTCTGGGTCAGGCCCTTGGCGTTGCGGATGCGGCGGATGCGCGGCCCGGCGAATATCTTCTGGTCAGCCATCGACTGTCCTTGACAGGAATTTACACAATTTCGCGGCTACCTCGCCGCGTTGATTTTTACAATCATGACAGATTTACAGCGGGCGCATGTCAAAGGCAACACAGGTTTTCCCTTATATCTAGCCGATTTCCTTGATTTTTCTGGCTCATTTTGGGGAGAAATGTAAATTCAGTCATATTCCGGCGCACAGATGATGGATGCCCGGACCCAGTGCAGAAATCCTTCGGAGTGACCAATGACTGATTTTTACAACCTCGTCCCATCGGCGCCGGAAGGTCGCTTCGACGGTATCGAACGGCCCTATTCCGCGGCGGATGTGAAGCGTCTGCGCGGTTCGGTGCAGATCCGCCAGAGCCTTGCCGAAATGGGCGCCAACCGGCTGTGGAAGCTCATCCACGAGGAGGACTTCGTCAACGCGCTCGGCGCCATGTCCGGCAACCAGGCGATGCAGCAGGTGCGCGCCGGGCTGAAGGCGATCTACCTGTCGGGCTGGCAGGTTGCTGCCGACGCCAACACGGCTGGCGCGATGTATCCGGACCAGTCGCTCTATCCGGCGAATGCGGCGCCCGAACTGGTCAAGCGCATCAACCGCACGCTGCAGCGCGCCGACCAGATCGAGACGTCCGAAGGCAACGGGCTTTCGGTCGAGACCTGGTTCGCGCCGATCGTCGCCGACGCGGAAGCCGGCTTCGGCGGACCGCTCAACGCCTTCGAGATCATGAAGGCCTTCATCGAGGCGGGTGCCGCCGGCGTCCACTACGAGGACCAGCTGGCGTCGGAGAAGAAGTGCGGCCATCTCGGCGGCAAGGTGCTGATCCCGACCGCGGCGCACATCCGCAACCTCAACGCCGCGCGCCTGGCGGCGGACGTGATGGGCACGCCGACCCTGGTCGTCGCGCGCACCGATGCGGAAGCCGCCAAGCTGCTCACCTCCGACATCGACGAACGCGACCAGCCCTTCGTCGACTACAGCGCCGGGCGCACGGTGGAAGGTTTCTACAACGTCAGGAACGGCATCGAGCCCTGCATCGCCCGCGCCATCGCCTATGCGCCTTTCGCGGATCTGATCTGGTGCGAGACCTCGAAGCCCGACCTGGTGCAGGCCAAGAAATTCGCCGAGGGCGTGCGCAAGCATCACCCCGACAAGCTGCTCGCCTACAATTGCTCGCCATCGTTCAACTGGAAGAAGAACCTCGACGACGCGACGATCGCCAGGTTCCAGAAGGAGCTCGGCGCCATGGGCTACAAGTTCCAGTTCATCACGCTCGCCGGCTTCCACCAGCTCAACTATGGCATGTTCGAACTGGCGCGCGGCTACAAGGCACGGCAGATGGCGGCCTATTCCGAGTTGCAGGAAGCGGAGTTCGCGGCGGAGGCCAATGGCTACACCGCAACCAAGCACCAGCGCGAGGTCGGCACCGGCTATTTCGACGCCGTGTCGATGGCGATCACAGGCGGCCAGTCGTCGACCACCGCCATGCATGAATCGACCGAGCACGCACAGTTCAAACCGGCCGCGGAATAGCGGATCTAGAGCATGATCCCGAAAAGTGGGAACCGGTTTTCGGAAAAGATCATGCTCCAACAAAGAGATAGATCAGGATGACCAGACGTCATCCTGATCTAGAAATTCAGAGGAAACGCCCAACGGGGCTTGGAACACAAGGAGAAGACCAATGGCATCGATAAGCCGTGTCAAGGAACGCGCCGAGGAACAGTCCACGACGATGAGCGTCGACCAGCAAGCGACGATCCGCATGCTGGCCAACGACCTGCACCGCCTGAACCAGTCGGTGATGAAGGCGGTCGAGGCAGGCGTCTCGGTTGAGCTCGTGCGCTCGGCACGCCATCACGGCGGCGACGGCAACTGGGGCGATCTGCTGATCCCGGTGATCGTCACACAGCAGAGCCACGGCTGATCGAAATCCTTGCAACCGACCCTTCACCTGCGCAGTCCCTGCGCAGGTGAATTTTCTTTTTATCAAATGCACGCATGGACAGTTCAGTACAGTAGCGTTGCTTGAAATTCACTGCTCCCGGAGATGATTTCGGGTCCTTTTATTTCAACTTGACACGGGTAGCGATCTCACGCCAATTGCGCTGAGATTCAACTCTGCATTGAAATGGGGGAGAGCTTCTTGGCCGACTTGTGTGCCCAGTGAATCGCGAAGGCGAGCCCCCAAGACATCCGAATCTGGTGACCCGCGACTCAAGCACCGAGACGATCCGTGACCCGTCGCAGGTGCTTGTCGTCGGCAGATCGCCAATCAATCGCGTCGTGATTTCAAAGATCGTCGAGCGATCCGGGCTCAAGCCGATTTCGGAATCTCCCGATACGGCGGCAAGGATCTTGCGGTCCCTGATTCCCGGTGCGGTTGTCCTTGACGGCGGCGCCGACAACAAGGACTGCGACAGCCTGATGTCCAGCATCGCCGCGTTGCGGCGGGCCTCCGGCAAATCGCAGCCACCGGTAATCCTGCTTTCAACCAAGAATGGCACGACGGAAAGCCTGGGCCTGTCCGATATCATCGACGTGGTGGTCGCCAAGCCGATCACGCCCGAACGGCTGCAACCGGTGATCGATCGCCTGATCGGCCGCTAGAGTAATTGCAGGAAAATTGTGTAACGGTTTTTCCGTCCGGAATTGCGCAAAATAGGTAAGGCCCGGTGATCAGCCCAGATTGATGATGCTTTCAACCAGTCCGGGCAGTTGTCCGAGATCGGATATCTGGCGGAACCGCGGTTCGGCAGCCGGCGCTTCGACATGCTCCAGCACCCAGGTCAGTTCATGCGGCACATGGACACCCCAACCGCCGGCCTCGATGGCCGGCACCACGTCCGACTTCAGCGAGTTGCCGACCATCATGCTTTTCGCCGGACCATCGCCGTGGCGGTTGAAGAGCCTGCTATAGGTGGCGGCATTCTTGTCGCTGACGATCTCGACCGCATCGAACAGGTCGCCCAGGCCAGAGCTAGCCAGCTTGCGCTCCTGGTCGAAGAGGTCGCCCTTGGTGATCAGCACAAGGCGGAATGCGCCGGCAAGCTTCTCGACAGTCTCGCGCGCATGCGGCAGGGGCTCGATCGGATGGCTCAGCATCTCGCGGCCGGCATCGAGAATCTCCGATATGACCGAGGCCGGCACGCGGCCTTGCGTGACCTCGATCGCCGTTTCGATCATCGACAGGGTAAACCCCTTGATGCCGAAGCCATAGACGGCGAGGTTGCGCCTTTCAGCTTCCAGCAATCGTGCGGAGATGTGCTCCGCTTCGCCATGATCGGCAAGCATGGCGGCAAAGCGCTTCTCCGTCAGGCGGAAGAACTGCTCGTTTTGCCAGAGGGTGTCGTCGGCGTCGAAGCCGATCGTCGTTAGATTGCCGTCGCGCCGCATTCAATTTCTCGATTAAGATTGGGGGCCTCGATTGGAATTGGGACCGCCGAAGCTAAGCCGATTGGCGCGATTTTCAACCGCGTCAACCAATGCCCGACGCGGCTCCCCTTCCCTTCCATAGGGGCGCACGGCTATACTCCACAATCCGCAACCCAATCTGGTGAATGATGCCGCCTGCAAAAAAGGAAGTCCGTCCGTCGAGCCGCGGAGGACGTGCCCGCACGCCTGCCTTCGTGAAAAACCAACGGGGCGTCAAGAACTGGAAGGAAGTCAGCGCCTGGCTGGAATGGCGCGGCATCGAGGACATCGAGTGCATCACGCCCGATCAGGCAGGCGTCGCGCGTGGCAAGATGATGCCATCGAAGAAATTCACCTCCAACACCTCGCTGGCACTGCCATCGGCAGTCTTCATGACGACGATTTCCGGAGGCTACCCCGAAGATGGCAACGGCTTCCATTACCCGGAAGACGACGGCGACCTCAAACTGATGCCGGACCTGTCGACGCTGACAGTGGTGCCCTGGGAAGAAGACCCGACGGCCGCGGTCATCTGCGATCTCGTCCACCAGGACGGACGCTCGGTCGAATTCACGCCGCGCAATGTTTTGAAGCGTGTGGTGGCTGCCTATGACAAGCTCGGCCTGAAGCCGGTGGTGGCGCCCGAGATCGAGTTCTACCTGGTGCGCAAGAATCCCGACCCGGACTATCCGCTGACACCGCCGGTCGGCCGTTCGGGACGCGCGATCGGCGGCGGCGCCGGCTATTCGATTGCCGGCGTCAACGAATTCGACGAGCTGATCGACGACATCTACCATTTCTCCGAAAGCCAGGGTCTGGAGATCGATACGCTGATCCACGAGGAAGGCGCCGGCCAGTTGGAGATCAATCTGCGCCACGGCGACCCGATCGAACTGGCCGACCAGGTGTTCATGTTCAAGCGCACCATTCGCGAGGCGGCACTCAAGCACGAGATCTACGCCACCTTCATGGCCAAGCCCATCCAGGGGCAGCCTGGCTCGGCCATGCATATCCATCAGTCGATCATCGACAAGAAGACCGGACAGAACATCTTTTCGGCCGCCGACGGCTCGGAAACCGACGATTTTTTCCACTTCATCGGCGGCATGCAGAAGCATGTGCCTAACGCGCTGGTGATGTTCGCGCCCTATGTCAATTCCTACCGCCGGCTGACACAGGCGGCGTCGGCGCCGGTCAACAACAAATGGGGCTATGACAACCGCACCACGGCGTTTCGCGTGCCACGCTCGGACCCGGCGGCACGGCGCGTCGAAAACCGCATCCCGTCCTCCGATGCCAACCCCTATCTGGCGCTGGCGGCGTCGCTTGCCTGCGGGCTGATCGGCATCACCAACAAGATCAAGGCCGAGCCTCCCGTCCTGACCACAGCCAACGCCGACGAGATCGACCTGCCGCGTGGCCTGCTCGAAGCCGTCGATCTGTTCGAGGGCGACGAGGAACTCTGCGCGCATCTGGGCAAGTCCTTCGCCGCGACCTATGCGGCGATCAAGCGGGCGGAATTCGAGACGTTCATGGAAGTGATCAGTCCGTGGGAGCGGGAGTATCTGCTGCTCAACGTCTAGGGGAATAAGGGAGTAGGGCAGTAGGGCAGTAGGGCAGTAGGGCAAGGATGGCGGCCAAGATTGAATCGTACAGGGATTTAATTGTCTGGCAGCAAGCTATGGATCTTGCGGTATCGATCTACGAAACAACCAGAGCTTGGCCGAGGGATGAGCTCTACGGACTGACGACTCAGGTACGCCGTGCAGCCACCTCCGTTCCCGCCAACATTGCCGAAGGTTACGGGCGAGAAAGCCGAGCTTCCTATCAGCAATTTCTCAGGATCGCCCAGGGATCTCTTAAGGAACTGGAGACCCATCTGCTGATCGCGCAACGCGTCGGAATCGCCTCGCACGAGACGGTCGAACGATTGATGACCCGCAGCGAGAGCGTAGGAACGCTCTTGCGGCTTCTGATCCGGAAATTGTCACCCGAATAGCCCCCACCTACTGCCCTACTGCCCTACTGCCCTACTGCCCTAGGACTTCTCATGCCCTACCAATCCCCGATCTCCCCCGGCCGCTCCTGGTACGAGGACACAGCCGGCCCGAGACCTGAATACCCGGCGCTGGATGGCGACCGGACGTGCGATGTCGTCATCATCGGCGGCGGCTTTACCGGGCTGTCGGCGGCAGCCCATCTGGCCAAGGCGGGGACCAATGTCGTGCTGATCGAGGCGTATCGCTTCGGTGATGGCGCCTCGGGGCGCAATGGCGGTCAGCTCGGCACCGGCCAGCGCGCCTGGGCGGAGGAGTTGGAAGCCGAGTATGGCTTCTCCCGCGCCAAGGCGCTGTTCGATCTCGCCGAAAGAGGCGAAGACGCATCTCCTCGAATTCACTGCTGCCAACCAGATCGACATCGACTATATGCCGGGCCAGCTCTCGGTGGCGCACAAGCCGCGCTACGTCGACGACTACAGGGCGCATGCCGAGACCATGGCGAGCCGTTTTTCCTACCCGCATATCTCGTTCATGGATGCCAGGGAGACGGCGGAGCGGCTGGGCTCGACCGCCTATTTCGGCGGCACGCGCGATACCGGCACGGGCCACATCCACCCGATGAAGCTGGTGATCGGCACGGCGCGGGTGGCAGCGCAAGCCGGCGCGCAGCTGTTCGAGGGAACCCCATCGACCGGCATCATTTCCAATGGCGGCAAGGTCAAGGTTTCGACAACGGGAGGCACGGTGACCGCGCAGAAATGCTTGATCGCGGTCAATGCCTATGGCGGCACGCTCGAGCCAGTGAGTGCGGCGCACATCATGCCGATCGGTTCCTTCATCGGCGCGACCGTTCCTCTGGGCGCGGACTCAGACGTGCTGCCGGGCGGCGAGGCGGTCGACGATTCCCGCTTCGTCGTGCGCTATTTCCGCAGATCGAAGGACGGGCGTCTGCTGTTTGGCGGACGCGAGGTTTATGGCGTCAACGATCCGAAGGATATCCACATCCACATCCGCCGCCAGATCGCCGAGCTCTATCCGGCGCTCAGGGATGTCGAGATCACGCATGGCTGGGGCGGCTATGTCGGCATCACGGTGCCGAGAAAGCCATTCGTGCGCGAAGTGATGCCCAATGTGATCTCGGCCGGCGGCTATTCCGGCCACGGCGTCATGCTGTCGAACTTCTTCGGCAAGCTCTATGCCGAAACCGTAGCCGGCAACCGCGATCGGCTGAAGCTGATCGAGGATCTGAAAATCCCACCCTTCCCCGGCGGCCGGCGCTTCCGCACGCCACTGCTGTTCCTGGCGCTCAACTGGTTTGCGCTGCGGGACAGGATTTAGAGCCTGTTCCGTCCCGATCGAATCGGGACGGGGCTCTATCTGATTTGTTGGAGCATGATCTCCAGCGAAAATCGGATGCCACTTTTGGGGATCATGCTCCAGGCGGACAGGATCGCTCTCATCTATGTAATATTGTTGTAATATTTGTTGCCGTAACGGCACATTGCGGAATCCCCTCCAAAGGAGCAGAATCCCTAGTGAGGGCGTAGTGATGCCACAATCGCCGATATAAAGATGCCGGGTTGTGGGTGACTGACGGGGAATTCTGCGGGTTTGCCCGCTTTGGTTCTTGGGACTGATGCAGATCTGGCGCCAGCTTCTTGGCATTCGATCGAAAGAACATCGGCCCGCTTATGGAGGTGGCAAGAGTGAGAGAGCCCTTCAGTTTCGGCACGCCGGAACGTCGGCGCTTTGCCATGCAGTTCGGATATGACATGCGGCCGTCCTTCTGGCAGGAGGTCCGCTCGAATTCGCATCTGGTGATCGCCGCGATCGGCACCGCCGCACTGCTGAGCGTCGCCGCGGTGGCGCTGTGGCTGGCATTGCCGGCCAATGACAGGCAAGCGGCGGCGAGTCCCGAGCAGACCATTCCAACCATTCCGGTGAAAACGACGAAAATCGCCCCGGTGGGGGCCGCAGTCGCTACGGCGGCCGTGCCGCCGGCGCGCAAGTCCGACGCGGTTTCACCGAGCGTGGCGACCGCGGAAGCCACCATACCGGCGCTGCCAGCCAACGATCCCCGTTGGACCGGTTCGCAGTCGAAGGCCGCATCCGCTGCCGGTACGCCTGCTCCCGGCCAAGTGGCGAACCAGGCTGAACAAACACCGGACAAAGCCGCGGTGGCATTCGCGCAACCGGCAGCCGATACCGATGCCAGCACCGAACTTGCCAAGGTTGCCGCACCCACTCCGCCGGCGGGTAGCCATCCCGATGGCGCGAAAACCGCCGCCATCCCCGCGGTTGAACCGCAAGTGCCGTCAGAGCAGCCCGCAGCGACGGAAGGCGACGACAGCCAGGCCAAGGCGAAGCCACGCAAAGTCGCGGCAGCCGGCACCGGACGGATCCTACGGGCCGTGACCATGCGCAGCGGCCCGAAGAAAAATGCCGCCGCCATCATCACGGTGCCAGCCAAAACCTCGGTGCAGGTGATGAGTTGCAAGAAGTGGTGCCAGATCACCTACAACGGCAAGACCGGCTGGGTCTACAAGAGCTACATCAAGACCGGCGCCTGACGCCTGTCGTGATCCGCCGCCGAAACGCTGCCACCGTGCGGCACTTTGATTGCGTTGGCGCTCTCAGATGCAGCGTCCGCCGTCCACTTCCAGCGCCACACCGGTGATGAAGGCGGCTTCGTCCGACGCCAGCCAGAGTGCGGCGTTGGCGATGTCGAGCGGCGTCGAAAGTCGGCCGAGCGGGATCGATGCCCGGAACTTCTCGCGGATTTCGGGCGTGTCGGCGCCCATGAATTTCTCCAGCATGCCGGTCTCGCCGGCAACCGGGCAGAGGCAGTTGACGCGGATGTTCTTCGGCGCCAGTTCCACCGCCATCGATTTGGTGGCGGTGATCGCCCAGCCTTTCGACGCATTGTACCAGGCGAGGCCGGGCCGCGGCCGCAGACCTGCGGTGGAGGCGGTGGTCAGGATGACGCCGCCGCCCTGCCGCTCCATGATCGGCACCACGGCCAGTGCCGCGTGATAGATCGCCTTCATGTTGACCGCGGTGATCAGGTCGAAGGTTTCCTCGTCGACATTGAGCATGTCGCCGTTGCGATGGGTGTAACCGGCGTTGTTGACCATGATGTCGATGCGGCCGAAAGCGCTTTTGGCGGCATAGACCATCTCGTCGAATTCGGAACGCAGCGAAACATCCGTCTGGGTCCAGATCGCCGCTTCACCGATATCGCCGGCGACGCGCTCCGCGCCCTTGGCATTGAGATCAGCGACAACGACCCTGGCGCCCTCTTGCGCAAAGCGTCTGGCGATGCCCTCGCCAAAGCCCGACGCAGCACCGGTGATGACAGCAACCTTGTTTTCCAGACGCATGTTTTTCCCGCTCATGATTGGTGGCGATCAGCCGGCGCGCCAATGGCGCACATCCTTGCAAAGCCGCGGCGTCTGACCAGATTGGGCGAAAGATGTGCGGCCATTGCCGATTTCTCCTTTGGCTTTCGCTTCGATCCCGCTCTATGCTGCAACTGCGAAGGCTTCCGGAGCCGCGCCTGTCGACAAGCCTCCAGGTCATCGGACTGTCAAGGGGCAGGCGCATACACCCAGATGTGACACCATGGCACTGGAAAATTTAAATCGATTAGATTATATCAGCCGCGTCACAGCGACCGGCGTCAAAGCGGACAGACCATGACCAGCCAGATCATCCCCGTCGACCCTTTCGACTTCATCATTTTCGGCGGCACCGGCGATCTGTCGGAGCGCAAGCTTCTGCCGTCGCTCTACTATCGCCAGCGCGACCATCAATTCTCCGAGCCGACGCGCATCATCGGCACGTCACGCTCGAAGATGAGCGATGAGGAATTCCAGGCCTTCGCCAAGCAGGCGATCTCCGAGCATGTCAAACCGGCCGATATCGACGCCAAGGAACTGAAGACATTCCTGGCGCGCCTCTCTTATGTCTCGGCCGATGCGACAAGCGGGGCCGGATTCGACAAATTGAAGAAGGCGATCGGCGACAGCGACCGCATCCGCGCCTTCTACCTGGCGGTGGCGCCGGCGCTGTTCGGCGATATCTCGCACAAGCTGAAAGAGCACGATCTGATCACGCCAAACTCCCGCATCGTGCTGGAGAAGCCGATCGGCCGCGACCTTGCCTCGGCGCAAGCACTCAACGACCTGGTCGGCGACGATTTCCACGAAAGCCAGATCTTCCGCATCGACCACTATCTCGGCAAGGAGACGGTGCAGAACCTGATGGCGCTGCGCTTTGCCAACGCGCTCTACGAGCCGTTGTGGAACTCCGCCCATATCGACCACGTGCAGATCACCGTGGCCGAGACCGTTGGGCTGGAAGACCGCGTCACCTATTACGACAAGGCCGGCGCGCTGCGCGACATGGTGCAGAACCATATGCTGCAGCTCTTGTGCCTCGTCGCCATGGAAGCGCCATCGTCTATGGACGCCGACGCGGTGCGCGACGAGAAGCTGAAGGTGCTGCGGGCGCTGAAGCGCATCAACGGCAACGAGGCGCCGAAGCACACAGTGCGTGGCCAGTACCGCGCAGGCGCCTCGGCCAGCGGAGCTGTGAAGGGCTATGTCGAGGAGCTTGCCCACGACAGCAACACCGAGACCTTCGTCGCCATCAAGGCCGAGATCGGCACCTGGCGCTGGGCGGGCGTTCCGTTCTACCTCAGGACCGGCAAGCGGCTGGCGACGCGGGTTTCGGAAATCGTCATCGAATTCAAGCCGATCCCGCATTCGATCTTCGGCGACAGCGCTGGACCGATCTTCGCCAACCAGCTGGTCATCCGGCTGCAGCCGGACGAAGGCGTCAAGCAGTTCATCATGATCAAGGATCCGGGTCCGGGCGGCATGCGGCTGCGCCAGATCTCGCTCGATATGAGCTTCGCGCAATCCTTCGATGGCCGCGCGCCAGATGCCTATGAGCGGCTGATCATGGATGTCATCCGTGGCAACCAGACCCTGTTCATGCGCCGCGACGAAGTCGAGGCGGCGTGGAAATGGATCGACCCGATCCAGAACGCCTGGGAAAGCGCCAGACAGGAAGCGCAGGGCTATACGGCAGGCACCTGGGGTCCCTCGGCCTCTATAGCGCTGATCGAACGTGACGGGCGGACATGGCACGAGAGCAATTGAACAGCGCCGCCTATAGCTGGAACGGCTTCGCCGGGCGCCAGGAGCTGGCGGCTGCGCTTGCCGGTCATGTCGCCGGCCGCCTGACCAGGGCAATCGCCGAGCGTGGCACAGGGTTGCTCGCCGTCTCCGGCGGCACCACACCGGCAAAATTCTTCGCCGCCCTTTCGGCGATACCCATCGCCTGGGACAAGGTGATCGTGACGCTGGTCGACGAGCGTTTCGTGCCAGTCTCCTCGCCGCGCTCCAACGCCGGCCTGGTGGCGGCCAATCTGTTGCAGAATTCGGCCAAGGCGGCGCGCTTCGTGCCGCTCTACCACGAAGCCACCAGCATCGAGGATGCGGCTTCATCCGACAATGCGGCGCTGCAGTCGCTGCCCTGGCCGCTCGACGTCGTCGTGCTCGGCATGGGGCCGGACGGCCACACCGCTTCTTTCTTTCCCGATGCCGATGATCTGGCAAGACTGCTCGACCCGTCCTCCGACAGGATCGTGCTGCCGGTCCATGCGGCCAGTGCGGGCGAGCCGCGGCTGACCCTGTCGCTGGCGCGCATCGCCGATGCCGGTTTCATCGCGCTGCACATCGAAGGCGAGGACAAGCGCACCGCCTTCGACAGCGCGGTGGCACCTGGACCGCGAAAGCCAATCCGCGCCGTGCTCGATGCAGCGCGCAAGCCCGTAGAGGTTTTCTGGGCTCCCTGATTTGAACTTGCTGAGGGTCCCGGCGGACAGCTGGATTGTGTTCCGGGACCTCGCCTGAAAGGACCGACACCATGACCGCCAGACGCGACATCGAAGCCATCACCGAGCGCATCCGCCAGCGTTCAAAGCCAGGCCGCGAGCGCTATCTCAGCCGCATCGCCGAGGCATCGAACCGCACCGCCAACCGGGCCGTGCTGTCGTGCGGCAATCTCGCCCACGGCTTTGCGGTGTGCAGCCCCTCGGAAAAGCTGGCTCTGGGTGCAGACAAGGTGCCGAACCTCGGCATCATCACGTCCTACAACGACATGCTGTCGGCGCATCAGCCGTTCGAGACCTTTCCGGCGCTGATCAAGGACACGGCACGCGAAGCTGGCGGCATCGCCCAGGTGGCCGGCGGCGTGCCGGCAATGTGCGATGGCGTGACGCAAGGCCAGCCAGGCATGGAGCTGTCGCTGTTTTCGCGCGACGTCATCGCCATGGCCGCCGCGATCGGCCTGTCGCACAACATGTTCGACGCTGCCGTCTATCTCGGCGTCTGCGACAAGATCGTGCCGGGACTGGTGATCGCGGCGCTGACCTTCGGCCATCTGCCGGCAGTGTTCATTCCGGCCGGGCCGATGACGACCGGCTTGCCGAATGACGAGAAAGCCAAGGTTCGCCAGCTGTATGCCGAGGGCAAGGCAGGTCGTGCCGAACTGCTGGAGGCCGAGTCCAAATCCTACCATGGACCGGGCACCTGCACCTTCTACGGCACGGCGAATTCCAACCAGATGCTGATGGAGATCATGGGCTTGCACACGCCGGGCGCTTCCTTCGTCAACCCAGGCACGCCGCTGCGCGAGGCCTTGACCCGCGAGGCGACCAAGCGGGCGCTGGCGATCACCGCGCTTGGCAACGCCTATACGCCTGTCGGCCGGATGATCGACGAGCGCTCGATCGTCAACGGTGTTGTCGGCCTGCACGCCACCGGCGGCTCGACCAATCACACCATCCACCTGATCGCCATGGCGGCGGCGGCCGGCATCGCCATCACCTGGCAGGACATTTCCGACCTTTCGGAAGCAGTGCCACTGCTGGCCCGGGTCTATCCGAATGGTCTCGCCGACGTGAACCATTTCCATGCCGCCGGCGGGCTCGGCTTCCTGATCCGCGAACTGCTCGACGAAGGCATCCTGCACGAGGATGTGCAGACGGTATGGGGCGAAGGCCTGCGGCCCTATGCGGTCGAAGCAAAGCTGGGCGCCGATGGCAGCGTCGTGCGCGAAGCCTCGCCGCGGACAAGCGGCGACGAGAAAGTGCTGGCGCCGTTCAACAAGGCGTTCCAGGCAACCGGTGGCCTGAAGGTGCTCTCGGGCAATCTCGGCCACGCCGTCATCAAGACTTCCGCCGTCAAACCGGAGCGGCGCATCATCGAGGCGCCGGCCAAGGTCTTTGACAGCCAGCAAGGGTTGAACGAAGCGTTCAAGGCCGGCACGCTGACCGGCGACTTCATCGCCGTCATCCGCTTCCAGGGGCCGAAGGCCAACGGCATGCCGGAACTGCACAAGCTGACCACCGTGCTCGGCATCCTGCAGGATCGCGGCCAGCGCGTGGCGCTGGTCACCGACGGGCGCATGTCGGGTGCTTCCGGCAAGGTGCCGGCGGCAATCCATGTCACGCCGGAGGCGGTCGAGGACGGACCTATCGCCAGGATCCATGAAGGCGACATCATCAGGCTGGACGCCGATGCCGGAACGCTGGAAGTCTTTGTGCCGGCGCCGGAATTCGCACTGCGCCGGACGGCGGAAGCCGATCTCATCGGCAATGAATTCGGTTTCGGCCGCGAGCTGTTTGCCGGCTTCCGACAATTGGTCGGCCGCGCCGATCATGGCGCCAGCGCCTTCGGCACAGCTTGACGGAATCAGCGTCCTGTCCATGAAAAAAGGCGGCTCGTGGCCGCCCTTTTTCATGGGGTTAAGGCAGTTACTTGACGGTGACCTCGACGCGTTCGCCGGCCTTGACCGTAGCCGTACCTTCCTTTGAGCCGTTGTCGGAGGTGTCGGCGACAATCGCGTAGTCGCCGGCCGGCAAAGTGGTCTGGAACTTCGCGTCGTAATTATAGCCGATCGACTTGCGGTTGCCGTTGATGTCCTTCTTCGTCTCGAAAATCTCGATCTTCGAGGCGCCCGGCGTGGTGATAGCCAGCACGCCGGCATTCATGGCCACTTTCACATCCTGAGACTCACCGGCCTTCACCGTGAACGGCTGCTCGACCTCTGCCAACTCGACCGTCGCGATCAAAACATAATCGTCCGGCGGCAGATCGAACTTGCTGTCGGGACCATAGGCATAGGTTACTTCTTCCCTGGTCCCATCGATCTTCTTTTTCGCCTTGAACACCTTAAAGCCGATGCCCGAACCGTCGGCCTTGTCGCCGCCAGCGGTATAATAGGCGTTGGCAATGATATGCCCGACGCCGACGATGATGTCCTTCTCGACCGTTTTGCCGGCAGCGAGCTGAACCGTTTCGGTAGCCACGCCCTGGCCGATCGTAACAGTCACTTTCTCGTCGCCGGCCGGCAATACGGCTTTCGTGGTCCCATAAAAGGTCGCGGGCATGTCAGCACCCGGATAATCGATGACGACAGCCGCGCCATCGACGACATCCGCCCCCTCGCTCGGTCGCGGATGGATGATAAGCGTGCCGGCATTCAAGTTGAAGAGCGGCTTGTAGACTTGGCCTGCCTCGATCTTGACCTTCTGCTCGGTCTTGGCCTGGCCGTCACTGGCCACGACGATATAGTCGCCCGGTTCCAGATTGGCCTTGTAGGCGCCGTATTCGGTGCTGATGTAGTCGCCGCGCGTACCGTCAGGTTTCGCCTTGTAGATCTCCCAGGCGTTGCCGTCAGTGACGGGATCGCCGCCCTCGGCAAGCACCGCTATCGGCAGGAAATTGAATTCCGGTTTGGCCGGCTCCGGTGCGGGCGCCGGAGCGGGAGCCGGCTCAGGAGCAGGTGCCGGCGCTGGCCCCGCCACGGTCTCGACAAGCGCCTCCTGCAGCGCTTTCTCATCAGACGCCTGGATGTATTTGCCGCCGGTGTTGTCGGCGAGGCAGGCGATCTGCTTGCCTTCGTCGGCGGTCAGGCCGAAGCCGACGACATCGGCGGTGAAGTCGACGCCAGATGCCTCGAGCTCCTTGCCGAGCGCGCAAGGGTCGCCACCGCATGTTTCGAGCCCGTCGGTGATGAGTACGACGGTCGCCTTGTCCTCGGTGTATTTCAACGCTTCGGCCGCCTGCTTGACGGCCGCCGTCAGCGGCGTCTTGCCGAGGAACTTCAGGCTGCCGGCGGCGGCCGAGATGGCGCTGGCCGAGCCTGCCTGTGGCGGCACGATCAGCTGAATGTCGTCGCAGCTGCCCTTTTCGCGATGGCCATAGGCCATGAAGCCGATCTCATCGTCGCCGGGGACCGATTGAAGCACTGACCTCAGCGATTCACGGGCGATTTCGAGCTTGGGCTTGCCGTCGATCTGAGCCCACATCGAGCCGGAGGCATCGAGAATAATGATGACCTTGTTTGCGGCAAAGCCGAATGTCGTCATCGACAAAAGGAGGATCGCCGCAGCGACGCTCCGTGCAAGTCCCGCCATCGAAATCTCCTGAGTGAGCCACCCTGTCCGCCGGCCGAAACTATTTGAGCGCGTGTCGGGACACAAGCCCGGCCAAAGCCTCTAACGTTCAAGCGCCAAACGCTTGGGCAGGAGTGAAACCTTCGTGCTGAACGATCGCGCGATATCGAGCGTCGCCCCGCAGTCCCTTGAAGATGGGCTCGATGCGTATGCCCAGCAGGTCGTCCTCGTTGCGCCGCACTGCCTCTTCGAGGTAGCGGATCGCCTCGTCGTTGCGCCCCAGCATCGCTGCAGTGCCCGCCACCTTGTAGGCGGGTTCGAGGTTTCTTTCGTACTGGCGTAGTTGCTCGGCATACATGGCGGACAAAAGCCCCTCGCCACCGGATTGGCGCAGACCCTTCTCGGCCGCATCGGCGATGGCCTGACGAACGTTGTTGTCGGCGATCTCCGCGGCTCGCCTGTACTCGCGCAAGAAATCGGTGAACCGCCCCTGGTCGAGATAGATGGTGGCGAGATATTCGGGCGCCGAGCGCAAGTTCGGCTCGGCCTTGGCCAATTGCTGAAGGATCATCACGGCGTCATCGACGCGGCCCGCATAGAACAAAATCAACGCCTTGTTGGCAACGATGGCGCGTGACTCCGGGTTCAGCTCCTGTGCCCTGCTTATCTCGCGCAATGGGACGGCGGTTTCTCCTGAGACCATCAGGGTCAGGGCGTACCAGTGGTGGGTCTGCGCCGCATCTGGATCGAGCTCGATCGCGCGTTCGAACAGTTGCCTGGATTTGGCAAAATCCCTTGTCCAGTAGAAGGTCGTGAAGGCAAGTGCCGCATAGGCGCCGGCATGACGGGGATCGAGCATGATTGCCCGCTGCGCAGCCGCCAAGGCACGCGGATAGGCTTCGTTCGCCGGCATCAATGTGAACTGGCTGACGGTGTTGTAAGCTTCTGCGAGCTTGACATAGGCGTCGGCATAGTTCGGGTCGAGCATGGTCGCCTCGGTCAGCAGCTGGATGGCGTGAGTGAAGCCATCGGCCTGTCGGGTGCCGAGATGGTAGACGGCATCGAGATAGAGATCCTGAGCCCTGGGCTCAGGCCTGTAGACCACTCGGACTGGCGGTGCATCAGCACTTTGGACGGCCAGCGTGCCCGCAATCGCCAGCAGCACCAAAGCGACCGCACCAACCGCCAGCAGCGACCGTCGCGGTAATGTCGACAAACTAGCCCGGATGCTCGGAGCGATCGTTTCCGAAACGGTGACCACGGGCTGTATGCCCGGTTCCTCGGCCAAGGCCTCGACGTCGTCGGGCAAGATGGTCTCTCCGCCGTGCAGCCATCGCTCTAGCTCATCAGTGTAGGCAAAGACCAGGTTCCTGGCGCCACCGGAAATCCGGTGCACGGGCAGCCCACGTTGCCGCTCCCAGCGCCGCACGGTGCGCTCGTCTCGCCCGAAGAACGCGGCAATTTCCTTCCAGTCGCGCAAGCGACGGTCGCTTTTGCTGTTCAACCCATGATCCCGCTGTCCCCTAATGCCCGCATCTGCCCGTATTAGCCGGACGCTTCCGGTGCCGCGCAGAGGCTAGCATTGCCCCATCAAATCCGAAGCTTCGCCGTCAACCGACAACTTTCGTGAAGCACCAACACCGTTTGACGGCAGCGAATTCAAACCCGGGAGAATAGTGGGGCATGGACGTTGTGACTGCAAGGGGTGGGACAGGCACGTGCATACGAGACAGCAGACGACGCTTGCGGCTTTGGCGCTGTCTGGCAGCCAGCAGCGCGCTTGGCACGCTGAGCGCACTTTGTCATCCCGTTCAAGCGGCAGATGTAGAGATCACCGCCAATTTGGGGGCGGTCGATCTCGACGCGGCGAGCGGCAGCAGCGTGCGGGTTTTCCCGGGCGCGGCGGTTTTCGGCGGCATGAGCCCCGGAATGAATGCCACGATCGCGCCCTGGCAGGTGCAAAATGACGGCAGTATTACGGGCTCGAACGCCTTGGTGCTCAGGAAGGGCGGGCAACTCGACAACTCCGCCGGCGCAATGATCGAAGGCAATTTCAGCGGCGCGATTTTTGGCACGTCCGGCGGCCCGGCAGCAATGGCAACCGTCAACAACCATGGCACGATCAACGGCAAGACAGTCGAGGGTGTGACCATCTACGGCGGCGGCATCGTGACCAACTACGAAGGCGCGACGATTTCGGCGACGTCGAGTGGCAATGCGCTCTCGCTGTCTGGGGGCTCGCAGCGAACGGTCATCAACAGCGGCAAGATTGTCAACAACGGGACCGGCAACTTCTCAACAGGCGTCTTTTTCCAGGGCGGTCCCGGATCGATCACCAACAATGCCACCGGTGAGATCGAAGGCGGGTACAATGGCATCTTCGCCAATGGCTCGGGGACATCGCTGACGGTAATCAATGCCGGAAGCATTCGGTCGACCATAGGAGGGGCGGTCGAGATGAGCGGCGGCGGCTCGCTTATCAACAGCGGAACCATCAGCTCCGCCGCGACCGGCGTTGTGTTCAGCAGAACCGGGACGATCACCAACAGCGGCACCATCGGCTCGACTGGCGGCGGACTGGCAATCCGGTTCAGCGGCGCGTTCGCGCATACGCTGATCCTCGATACCGGTTCCGTCCTCAACGGCAATGTGCAAGGCGGCACCGCGGTCGATGCGCTGCAGATGACCGGCAGCGGCAGTGAATCCGTTGCCAAATTCCTGGGTTTCGAGACATTGGCCATGCAAGGTACCAATTGGGAGCTGACCGGCATCGGCAGCGTCTCGACCAGCGCGGCGGTCGAGACAGGCCTGCTGCGCGTCAATGGAAGGCTGACCGCTCCCACGGTCACCGTCAGCAACGGTGCCAAGCTCGGCGGCGCGGGCACGATCGTCGGCGCTGTCACCAACAACGGCACCATCGCCGCTGGCAACTCGATCGGCAACTTGTCGGTACAAGGCAGCGTCATCTTCAATGCCGGATCGACGCTTGAGGTCGAAGCCAATCCCGCCGGCCAGGCGGATCTCGTCGACATCACTGGCACGACCACGATCAATGGAGGGACCGTCCAGGTGCTTGCCGCCGGCGGCACCTATTCGCCCTCCACCATCTACACGATCGTTTCAACCACAGCCGGCCGCACCGGTTTCTTCTCAGCCGCTACCTCGAACTTCGCCTTCCTGGCGCCGATCCTCACCTACGATGCCAACAACGTCTATCTGACTCTGGAGCGCAACAGCATCGACCTTGATGCGATTGGCGGCACGCTCAACCAACGAGCAACCGGCGCAGGCGTGCAGGCGCTCGGCGGCGGCGACGCTATTTTCGATGCCGCGCTGATGCTGGACGTTCCCGGCGCGCGGGCCGCTTTCGACCAGCTCTCCGGTGAAATCCACGCCTCGACCGCGGGTCTCATGCTGGACGACAGCCGTTTCGTGCGCGAAGCAGCGCTCGACCATGTCCGCCAGGCCAGTGGTCTCGGAGCACCGGGACCGTGGGCCCAGGCCTATGGTGCCTTCAGCAGCCGCGATAGCGATGGCAATGCTGCCGACTTCGGCGCTCATTCCGGCGGGTTCTTCGCCGGCGTCGATGCGCCGATCGCCGACGATATCCGCCTCGGGGCTCTGACAGGCTATGGCCTCGCCACCTTCGATGCCGACGATCGGGCTTCCAGCGGGTCGGCCGACAGCATCCATCTGGCGGTCTACGGTGCCGGCCAGTGGGGCGATTTTGGCCTGCGCGGCGGCGCGGCATACGCTTGGCAAACGATCGAAACGGATCGGGCGGTCGCCTTCCCCGGTTTCTCCGACAGGCTTTCAGCCAAGTACAACGGCCACACTGGCCAGGTCTTCGGCGAGGCCGGATATTCCTTCCACATGAACCGCATGACCATCGAGCCGACAGCGGCGCTGGCTTATGTCAATACGGGAAGCGACGCCTTCAGGGAAGATGGTGGCGACAGCGCTCTGGTCAGCGACGGCCTCGACAACGCGGTGACGTTTTCGACGCTGGGCGTGAGAGGATCGGCGGCGTTCGACCTCGGCGGCATGGCGGCTACGGCTCGCGGATTTGTCGGCTGGCGCCATGCCTTCGGCGATACAATCCCGACGATGGGATTGGCTTTTACCGGGCAGTCTCCCTTCACCATCGCCGGTACGCCGATCGCCGATAATGCCGCTCTGATCGACTTTGGCCTCGACATCCAGACAAGTGCCGCCTCGCGGCTCGGCCTCAGCTATTCTGGACAGTTCGGCGACGGCACGACCAGCCAGAGCCTGAAGGCCGGACTGCGCGTCGACTTTTGACGCATGTCTCGCGAAGTTATTTGATCGCGACATTCATCGGCAGGCTCAGTAGGTCGTGCGGCGCTCTTCCGAGGGCGGCCTGCCGAATTGCAGCCGGTAGCTCTGGGCGAAGTAGGAATGCGAGGTGAAGCCAGTCGCGATCGCCACGTCGAGGATCGGCATATTGGTCTGGCGCAGCAATTCGCGCGCCCGCTCCAGCCGCAGCCGCATGTAATAGCGGCCAGGCGTGACGCTGAGATGGCGCAGGAACAGGCGCTCGACCTGGCGCACCGACAGGCCGGCGGATTTTGCCAGTTGCACGGCCGACAGCGGCTCGTCGAGGTGATCGGCCATCAATTCGACGATGCGCCTGAGCTTCTCCGACTTGCCGGTCAGGTCGCGTTCCGGCCCGACACGCTGGCGGTCTCCGGCCGAGCGGATGCGTTCGTGCTGGAACTGGTTGGCGACGCCATTGGCGAGGTTCGAGCCGAAATCGCCGCGCACAATCTCCAGCATCAGGTCGATCGAGGTGGTGCCGCCGGCGCAGGTGTAGCGCTTGCGATCGATCTCGAAGACATTGCCGGTGCAGTTGATGTCGGGGAACCGTTCGACGAAGCCGGCACGGTTTTCCCAATGGATGGTGCAGCGATAGCCCTCGAGCTGGCCGGCCTCGGCCAGCAGGTAGGAACCGACCGACAAGGCACCGAGCGCATTGCCGCGGCGGCCCCAGCTGCGCAATGCCGCCAGCACCTTGCTCTTGCCGGGAAATTCCGTCGTCAGCCCGACCGAGACGAAGAGGATGTCGACCGGCGGCAGGTCGGCAACGGCATAGTCGATCTTGAGCGGCAGGCCATTGGAGGCCATCACCGGATCGCCGTCAGCCGACACCGTGGTCCAGCCGTAGAAGTCGCGGCCGAGCAGCCGGTTCGCCGACCGGAACGTGTCGATGGCCGCGGCCAGCGAGAACATGGAGAACTTGTCGACCAGCAGGAAAGCGAACTGCCGGCCGCCTTGAACGGGATCAGTCATGACCGGCCGTTCTGAGGGAACACTGGGGTTCGGCAAAGCTGCGGCTTTCTGGCGGGTCAGAAGGACGGCCGTTTCAATCCGGCCGCAAGGTAGGCAGAGGCTAACGTATTGGCCATCAGCATGGCAATGGTCATCGGGCCGACACCGCCGGGCACCGGCGTGATGGCGCCGGCGGCCTTGGCCGCTTCGGCATAGGCGACATCGCCGACGAGGCGCGACTTGCCCTCGCCCTTTTCCGGTGCCGGAATGCGGTTGATGCCGACATCGATGACGGTCGCGCCGGGCTTCACCCAATCGCCCCTGATCATCTCCGGCCGGCCGACAGCCGCGACAAGAATATCGGCGGTGCGGGCCAGTGCCGGCAGATCCCTGGTGCGGCTGTGGGCGATGGTGACGGTGCAGTTGGCGGCAAGCAGGAGGTTGGCCATCGGCTTGCCGACGATGTTGGAGCGACCGACCACCACGGCATTGAGGCCGGACAGGTCCTTGCCGCGCACCCGCTCGATCAAAAGCATCGAGCCCGCCGGCGTGCAAGGCACGAAGGCGGTCTCGAGTTCACCGGTGCCGAGCTTGCCGACATTGATGAAATGGAAGCCGTCGACATCCTTTTCCGGCGCGATGGTCTGGATGATCTTGCCGGCGTCGATATGGGCCGGCAGCGGAAGCTGTACCAGGATGCCGTTGATGGCCGGATCGGCGTTGAGGTCGCCGATGATCTTCAGCAATGCCTGTTCGGAGGTTTCGGCCGGCAGCGTGTGCTGGACGGAATGAAAGCCGCATTCCTTGGCGGTGCGTGATTTGGAGGCGACATAGACCTGGCTGGCCGGATCCTCGCCGACGATGACCACGGCAAGACCGGGCTTGGCGTTGCCTTTGGCAACCAGCTCGGCCGTCAGGGCCTTGACCGTCCGCACCACGTCTTCGGCGACACTCTTACCATCAATCACTTCGGCCATGGACCACCCTCAACACCAAAATGCCCAAGCGCGTCGCTTCCGGAAGCGACGCGCTTTTTGATCTTTCACAGCGTGGCATTTTCACGAAAATTCCAACACGCAATCCCGCCAAAGCGCCTTCCCATGCCGTTTACGCGAAACCGGCATGTTTTTGTACGGCACCGCGAAGAATTTTGTGGCTCAGAAATACCGGCGGCGCGCGCGGCTCTCAGTGAGTTCGCGGACCGCTTCACGGAATTCGCGCAGGCTGGCGCGGATTTCCTCGATTGGCGCCTGCTGCTCAACGTCCTGCGGCGGGTTCACCGATCGCTGAGGCGCCTGCTGCGGCGGAATGCGCGGCTGCGGATAGGATTCAGAAGCAGGCTGAGGCGGATAGGCCTGCTGTCCGGCATTGGGGGCGGGCATGGACTGCGGATGGGGATGGCCGGGCTGCTGCGTGTAGGCCAATGGCTGCGCATAGGGATAGAGCTGCGGGCCCGAATATGGTCGCTGCGGCACCATGTGTGGAGGCAATGGCGGCTGCGCCATCTGCTGCGCATAGGGGGCCTGGGCGTCCGGCTGGAAAGGCGGCGGCGGATAGGCTGCCGCAAGCGGCTGTCGAGACGCAAAGGCCGGCGCCGACTGGGGATAGGCGGGGTACGCCGGATCCTGCGTTGGCTTCCCGTTTTCAGCAGAGACCCACTCGGTATCGAACGGCTCCGCCGGGGACGGCGTGCGCGACACGGACTTGTGCAGCCTCGACAGCAAGGCACCGATCCGGCCGGAACCTTCGGCCGACGCGACCTCAGCCTGCTGGACAGGCGGTGGTGCTGCCGGCGGTGGCGGCGCAGGTGGTAGCGGTGCAGGCGGGGGTGTCGATGGCTGCAGTACTGGTGGTTGTGGCGGCGCCGGGGGTGCTGCCCGATATGGCTTGTCTTCGTAGGGCGTCCGGCGTTCATCCATGCTGCGGTCGCGGCGCGATCGCGAATTGGCTGTGTCGCGCAGGCTCTCATAGGCGCCGCGCATGGCGCCCAGCCCAATCCCGGAGGCAAAGCCCAGCAACAGGCCGGCAAGCGCCACCACGACCCGCGACGGCCCGTTCGGCTCGAGTGGCGCGAAGGCCTTCGAGATCACATTGATGTTGGCGGTGTTGATGTCCTTCTGCTCACCGGTCTCCTTGGCACGCAGCAGGTACTGTTCGTAGACGGAACGCTTGGCGGTAGCCTCGCGCTCCAGTTCGCGCATCGACACCAGATCGCTGTTGACGTCGCCGCTGCGGACCTTGAGCTGAGCCAGACGAGAAGCGAGATCCTGTTCGAGCTGGACGGCACGCTTGAGGTCGACCTGCAGCGATGAGCCGATGCGGCGCAACTCCGCGGCGATGCGGTCGCGTGCGCCGGCAATCTGGGCATTGAGCGCCTGGAGTTCGGGGTGACGCGGGCCGAACCGGATGGCGGCGCGGTCGGCTTCCTGCTTCAGCGACGCATATTGCGAACGCAGGTCGCTCATCGTGTTGGAGTTGATCTCCTCCGGCAAGGTGCCAGTGAGAACCGAATTGACGTCGACCGAACGCGCCGAGGCCGCCCGGGCGTTGAGTTCCAGGGTGCGGGCGCGGGCAACCGACAGCTGCTCGTTGAGTTTCAGCATCTCATCATCGCTGATGAGGTGACCCTGCGCATCGACAAGGTCATGCGTGGCCCTGAAATCCTCGACCTTGCGCTCAGCCGCCTCGACGCCCTTGCGCAGCTCGTCCAGCCTGGCCGTCAGTTCGTCGGTGGCGCGGCCGGCGGTGTCCGACTGGATCTGGCCGAAGGTCTGCAGGAAGACATCCGTCATCGTGTTGGCGATGAGGGCCGATTTCTCGCCATTTTGCGTGGTGGCGCTGACGGTGATGACGAAGGTCTTGCCGCCGCGCTCGACCGAAAGGCTCTCAGCCAGATTGCCGACGGCAAGCGCACGGCGGCGGGTGTCGTCGACACCCCCCGGCCCGTCATTGCGAGACAGGATGGAGCGGATGAGCGACATGACGCTGAGGCCGCCGCTGCCTTGCCCATTGAATTCCGGGTCGTTGACGAGATTGAGCTTGTCGACGACCTTGTTGAGAACAGTGCCTGACGTCAGCACCCGGACCTGGTTTTCGACGATGGCCAGCGTCGCGTCCGAAGCAACGACCGACTGGGTGAGGTCACGGTCGGTGAGCTTCAGGTCGCGCGGATCGACGATCAGTTCGGTGGTGGCTTCGTATTTCTTCGGCGTCGACAGCGCGATGGCAATGCCGAGCGCGGCACCCAGTATCGTCGTCGTCACGATCAGCAGCTTCGACTTGCCAACACCACGCACGACCTGCATCGGATCGATCAGCGGCTTCCATTGCTGGCTGTCGGCGCCGTCATTGTGGGAAGCCGGTGCGGCGCCTGAATGGTAACGTTCGGAGGCCCGATCGGAGGCGCCTGCGGTTTCAGCAGCAACAGACTGTGTCCGTGGCGTGGTTTGCGCATGGGTCGCCGACGAGGCTGGCTCGTAGCCAGCCTGATAGCCGTCTGTCGCGACCGAATCCGACAGCTTCGGGTTCGTCCGCGTTTCGCGCCGTGAACGGGCGAGGCGATGGCGGGTGGCCGCATCCTCGCGCCATGACGGGTCTGCCCGATCCCCGATCGAGACCAGGGACGCGTCGGGTTCGTCGTCGCCGCGCACAGCCTGGCCAAGCGCCAGCAACGAGCGCTCGCGCTTCCAGTCTTCGCGGTTTTCCCTGTCGACCATCGTCTGGAACTTTACCCTTGGCGACCTGCGAACGGCGATTGGCCATTCGTTAAGCCACGCTAAACAGGCATGGAAAACAAAAGGTTAATTTTCCCACGCCGAGCCTGCGGTTTCTCTCTTCGGTTGCATCTATTTTCGACACAACCTTAGGCCCCCAGAACCGCACGTTAAGTTTTCCGGCCTAGGCTCTCGATGAGACATGACGCAGGCCAGTGACATACCGCAAAGGCGGCCCCTCGCCCGGATCGGCACCTTTTTGGCCGAACGACGGGGGCTGCTTCGCGACTATTTCTCGGCGATCAGCGGCGCCGGTGGGCGACTGGTGTTTTCACTCGCCTATTTCATCGCGCTGGCCAACACGCTGTCCATTTCCGAGTTCGGCATGTTCGCCACCGCATCGGCGGCCGGCGTCATGCTGTCGCGTATCCTCGCCTTCGGTTTCATCTCGGCACTCTACCGCACCGCCACCATCCGCCCCAATCTGATCGGCACCTTCACCGCCGGCTTCCTGGTGCTCGGCGTGCTGTCGCTGCCGCTGCTGGCCGCGGCTTCGTTCGGCGTCTATCTGATTTTCTTCGCCGACACCGTGCCGCTGTCGGTGTTTGCGGCAATCGTCTTTGCCGAAGCGCTGTTGTGGCGGCCGGTGGAGGTGGCGCTGATCGTCAACAACGGTCTGGGCAAGTTCGGCCGCGCCGCGCTGCTGGCTATCCTGGCGACAGCGCTGCGGGCGCTCGGCGCGGTGCTGTTCATGATCTCCGCGCAACACAGCGTCTGGGTATGGTCGTGGTTCTATATCGGCGCCAACGCCGCCTCGTTGCTGATCGCCTTCAGCTTCTTCTACCCGCGCCAGCGGCTGCGGCTGCGCACCGAGCTTTATCTCAGGCGATTGGCCGATTCGATCTATGTGGCTGGCGCCGAAGTGCTGTTCTACCTGCAGATGGAGTTCGACAAGCTGCTGGTGCTGGCGATCGGCGGCCCGCATCTGGCCGGTATCTACGCCATCATCATGCGGCTGGTCGACCTGACGGCCATTCCGATCCGTACCTTCTCGATGATGCTGGTGCAGCGCATGATGCGCGCGCCGGAATTGCTGTCGCGGCTGGCGGTCAAGAGCGGCATCGAAGGCGGCGTGTTCGCGGTCTCGACGCTGGCGCTGCTGACGCTTGGCATCGTGCTGCATTTCTTCCCCAATGCGCTCGGCAAGAATGTCGCCGAGGCCGCCCCGCTGGTCGTGCTGGCGATCTGCGTGCCGGGACTGCGCAATCTGGTCGAATACCAGGCCGAGCTTTTGTTCGCACGCGGCCAGACGCTGGTGAGGGCGCTCAATCTCGGCCTGCTCGCCGGGCTGAAGGCGCTGCTTTTGACCTATGTGCTGACGACCATCCTCGACACGCCGAACCTGGTGCTGTCGCTCAATGTCGTCTTCCTGCTTTTGTATCTCGCCTCGACGCTGCTCACCTATTCGGCGATGCGCAAGCCGGCCAAACCCGTCTAATCCAACCCAATCAGACGGCGGATGCGGCCGATATCGGTGCCGATGAAGGACTGCATGCCGATCGCCACCTGCTCCGGCGCCATGGCGGCAACGAAGCGGCGGAACTCGTCATCCGACAGCGCCTCGCCGGTCCAGTGCACACGGCAGAACTCCTCCGAGCCGTGGAAGTGGCCGGCGCCCTGCAGCAGATCGTCGACGTAGCGGCCGTAGATCATGCATTCGGAGAATTTGCGCGCCGAGCCGACGACCTCGACCCAGTTGCGGCCATGGACCCTTTCGATCTCGCCGCACATCGCCAGCACGGTGTCGCGCCGCCAGGCGATCAGCGTCGAGATATAGTCGTGGGTCGATGTCCGGGAGGGCTCGATGCCGAGCGCCGCCCCCGCGTTGCGCGACCAGATGCGATGCTCTTCATGGCCTTCGTTCGCCAGCACGCCGTCCCGACGGAACAGCCGCGCCTTGCCGTCATGACAGAAAGCGCCACAGTCGAAAGGTTTGAGAAAGGCGACATCGGAATCACAGAAGATCAGCACATCTTCGGATGCTTGTGCTGATATGGCGATGCGGCGCAGCTGCTGCACGTGCCAGCCACGCAGCGGCTGGGTCTTCAGGCTGAGCCAGACGCGCCGGCGAAACAGGCTGAGCGGATCGTCGAAGGCGTGCAGCCAACGCGGCAACAGATCACGCTCATCGATGACGCTCCGATGGCCGGTCTCCAACTGTCGGAAAAGCTCGATATCGCGATGTTCGACCAGGATATAGTGGTGCGCCGCGCCGGAAACGTGGCGATCAACTGTCTCGCACAGCAGGCGGCAGCGCTCGAAATCAGGCGCGTAGCTTGCCGTCACTATTGCCGCCGTCGGTGTCCGCCGAAGCGGGCTCGGTTCGACAGCGGCGCCTGGAACGAACCTGCTGTTCACTGGCTGTCCCTCGCTGCTTCTGGTGTACCCGAGAATTTCTGCCTGACGACGCGCAACAGGAACAGAGGATTGCCGACCACATAGCGGCGCCACAGGCGGCCCGGTTCGACCGCCAACCGAAACAGCCATTCGAGCCGCAACCGGCGCATCCATAAGGGTGCCCGGGGCACCGAGCCGCTCAGGAAGTCAAGCAACGCGCCGACGGCGATCGGCAGCGTGCAGTGGCGCGCGTCGATATGGCGCGCGATCCACAATTCCTGTCGCGGCACGCCCATGGCGACGAGCAGCACGTCCGGCCGCAGGGTTGCAATCCGTTCGACGATCTCCGGCTCCTGCGAAGCGGAGAAAAAGCCATCATGGATGACTACGAAACTATGTTGGACGGCAATCGCCGCCAGTTTCTTTGATGCCGCTTCGGCATTGACGCGGGTGGCCCCGAGCAGAGCCACAGTCAGCGGCTGGGTCGAGGCCTGCAGGAAGGCCGGCACGAAATCGGTACCATTGAGATTGTCCGGGAAAGGCGCGCCGTAGAGGACTTTCGCCGCGAGATCGACACCAACGCCATCGGGCAGGATGAGAAAGTCATCCAGCGCCTTGGCGAAGACCGGATCCGTGCAGGCCATATTGGCATTATGGGCGTTGAGGAAGGTGACCTTGGTAAAACGACGCTCTTTGGTCAATCGCGTCAGCAGGGCCATGGCCTCATCCCAACGGATCGCGAGCACCGGGATGCCGAGGATCGTTCTCAAGGTGTCGCGCCCCGAGGCGGCACGGGTGGAGTGCATATTCATGCAAACGCCTCCTGCCTGACAGGCCCGAGCTTTTCGAGGCCTAGCCGGATGGCGGCGTCGAGCGCCTTGACCTGCGAACGCCGGAATGCGCTGCCGTCGACGTCGCGGATGTCGGCCGCCGCGGCCTCCAGAGCCCTGGCGAAGGCAGCGGGATCGTCGGTGACGACACAATTCGCCGGGCGATGCTCGATGCCGCGCAGCGACCGACTGGTGGCGACGGACGGCAGGCCGAGTTCGAAGGTTTCGATGGTCTTCAGCTGGACGCCGCTGCCGGCGGTGCTGATCAGCGGGATGACGGCGGCGCCGCGTACGAAGGCCTGCGCGTCGGGCACGCGGCCGACAAATTCGACACCGGGATGCTTCGACGTAACACCGGAAGGCATACTGCCGGCGACGCGGATGCGAAAACCGGAGCGTAGATGCGGTACGACCTTGCCCAGGAACCAGTCGAGGCCGATGCGGTTCGGCTGCCAGGTCCAGGTGCCGATCAGGGCGGCGTCGCAGTCGATGCGGCGCGGGCTTTTCCGGGTTGGCGCCGCTGCGCCGGTCACCAAAGGCAGCACCGCCGAGCGGTCGTCCGAGGCGACACCGAGTGCGGCGCGGTCTTCCTCGGCCAGCGTGAAGACGAAGCGCGCCCGTCGACAGAGACGTTCTTCCACGGTCTTGAGCAACCTCGCCTCGCGGCGGAACAGCAGGCGCTGGAAGAGGCTTCCGGCCGCAGCGGCATTCTCCCGCGCCGAAAGATGCTCGACATTGTGGGCAACGAAGATCGAAGGCCGGTCAGCGAACAGCTTTTCGAAGGCACCGGCGAACTGCACGGAATTCAACACGTAGCCGTCAAACGGGCCGGTGCGCTCGACAGCAGCAAGTACATCGCCGTCGGACACCGCGCGCAACTTGACCGACGCAAAGGTGAGGCCCGAAAGCAGCGCCTTGCCGACCCAGGCCAGCTTTTGCCGTGCCGATGCATTGTCCGTGCGCACGTCGATCGCACCCAGCACCACGGTGTTTTCGGGATCGGCCGCGGGTTTCCCCGGCCAGGTGAAGCCGATGACGGTGACGCGCGCGCCAGCGCGCCGCAAGGCAGCTATGATCGCGGCGTTGGCAATCTCGTAGCCCGAGGCGAGAGCGCCGTCGGGCACGATCGATGTGGCGAACAGCAGATGCATCTCACCTATCCAGTGGTGTAGCCGGTAGCAAAGTGCGGTGAACCCTTGATTAAGCGAGCACATTCGACGACCGAAAGCCCCTGCCTGGCGGGCTTCTCCGTGCAAGGTGATTAACGAAACCTTATCACCGGGGTGCTACCAGAACCCAACTCACCATGCGGCTGGACACGGATGATCCCTTTGCCATCGGACGGTTCGGTATCGATCGCTGGACGCTCACCGCGGCTTGACGTCGAGGCCGTCGAGGCGGTCGTCACCTTGCCGACCTTCAAGCGGCCCGAGCAAGTGCTGGAAACGCTGGCGTCGTTACGTGCGCAGCAAACCGGCAGGCGCTTTGCCGTCATCGTCATGGAAAACGAAGCCGAGGCGCGGGCTGGCGCCAAGGCGGCAGTGCCGCTGTTCGAGCGCGGCGAGATGTCAGGTCTGGTCATCATCGCGCAGGAGCGCGGCAATTGCAGCGCCTACAATGCCGGCTGGCAGACAGCGATCCTGCAATTCCCGAACTTCAGGCATCTGCTGGTCATCGACGATGATGAGATCGCCGATCCGCAGTGGCTGGAACGGATGTGCACGGCAGCCGAGACGCTCGGTGCCGATATCGTCGGCGGCCCGCAGGTGCCCATGTTTGCCGATCCCGCCCATGCGGGATGGGCCGAGCATCCGGTGTTCGCGCCTCCCTATCGGGAAACAGGGCGCGTGCCCGCGCTCTATTCGTCCGGCAATCTTCTGGTCGGGCGCAACGTGCTGATCGCCATGGGGCCGCCCTTTCTCGATCTGAAATTCAACTTCATGGGCGGCGGCGATTCCGACTTTCTCAGCCGGTCGGCGCAGAAGGGCTTTGTTCTGGGTTGGTGCGCGGAGGCCAAGGTCCAAGAAACCGTTCCGGCCCGGCGTGTCGAAGCCGACTGGATCCGTGCCCGCAGCCTGCGCAACGGCGTGATCTCGACACTGGTCGAAAAGAAGAAATGCGCGGGCACCCCACTCGCCGGCACCAAGGTGTTGCTGAAGAGCCTGGTGCTGCTTGCCGCCTCGCCGTTTCGCGGCCTGATGCGGCTGGCGCGAACCGGATCACCGGCGATCGCCATCTATCCCGTCCATGTGGCGCTGGGCCGCGTGCTGGCCGAATTCGGATATGCCAATGAGCAATACCGCCAGCCTGAGAAAAACTGAGCGCGCCCCGCTCGGCGCCGCGTTCACGCGCGAAGGCGTGGCCACCGCCATTGCCGCGCTGCTGTTCACCGTCATCATGGTGTCCTTCCGGCCGTTCCAGCCGGCCGGCGCCGAGCTCACCGGTCAAGGCGGCGACATCGTCAACCAGCTTGGCTTCAGTTCGCTCGGCGCCATATCGATCTTCTCGCTGATGGCCTTTGCCGATCCGCGCGTCGTGCGCTCGCTGCTCAGCCCGTCCTGGATGCTGATGCTGGGCTTCTTTTTCCTGTCGGTGGTGCTGGCAACCGACCCGCCCTCGGCCATGCGTGCCGCCTCCTTCACGCTGATCGGCATCCTGACGATGGCGACGATCCTGGTGCTGCCGCGCGACGCCGAGGCCTTCTCAAAAGTCATCATCTTCACCGCCGTCGTGGTCATGGGCCTTTCCTATCTCGGCCTCATCGTCTTTCCGCACGAGGCGATGCACACCGCCGACTCGCAGGAGCCCGAACATGCCGGCCTGTGGCGCGGCGTGTTCACCCACAAGAACATCGCCGGTCCGATCATGGCCTGCCTCAGCTTCGCAGGCCTGTACCTCTACCGGCGCGGGCAGCGGTACTGGGGCGCCGGAATCTTCTTCGCAGCGATGATCTTCATGCTGCACACCGGCTCCAAGACAACAGCCGGCCTGGTGCCGTTCTCGATCCTGATCGTGATGTTCCCGAGCCTGATAGGCATGCGGCTCGGCACGCCGATCCTGTTTGCCCTGGCGATCATCACCACGGCGGTCGGCACGCTGGGCATCGTCTTCCTGCCGCCGATAAAACATCTGGCGGCGATCTATTTCCCCGACATGACCTATACCGGCCGCACGACGCTGTGGGAGTTCGCCGGCAGCATGCTGGCGAAGAAGCCATGGACCGGCTACGGCTATGAAAGCTTCTGGGGCACGCCGCTCTTGCTCAACCAGGACCAGCCCTTCGACCGGCCGTGGGACATCCGAACCATCGTGCACGGCCATGACGGCTATCTCGACATCGCCGTGCTGATGGGTATTCCGGCGCTGTGCGTGGCGGTCTACACCTTCCTCATCGCGCCGTTGCGCGACTACATGCGCATTCCGCTGCGCAGGGAAAACATCTTTCTCGGCGATTTCTTCATGATGGTGGTGCTGTTCACGGCGCTGAACGCTTTCCTCGAAAGCTTCTTCTTCCATCGCGGCGACCCGGTCTGGCTGTTCTTCGTGCTCGGCGTGCTTGGCCTCAGGCAAGTGTCGCTGCGGCCGATGGCAGTGCGTGATCCCGATCGCGGCGCGCGATCTTCCCGTTCCTCCTGACGGGGGCTTCCCCAGGGAAGCGCCAGCGTCTATGTGAAGGCCTTCCTTCGGAGGGCTTTCGATGACGATCAGGCTTGTTCTCGCCGGCTGCGGCAATATGGGTTACGCCATGCTCTCGGGCTGGCTGAAATCCGGCAAGCTTGCGCCGTCAGCGGTTTTCGTGGTCGAGCCCAATGCCGATCTGCGCAATCGCGCCGCAGCGTTGGGCTGCGGCACATCGGCCGATGCCGGCGATATTCCAGCCGATGCCGTGCCCGATCTCGTCGTCATCGCGGTCAAGCCGCAGGTGATCCGCGACGTCACCGCCGCCTACAAGCGCTTCGCCGATGGCCGCACCACCTTCGTCAGCATCGCCGCCGGCACGCCTGCCGCCACCTTCGAGGAAATCCTGGGCGGCCACGCACCGATCGTGCGCTGCATGCCCAACACGCCGGCAGCAATCGGCAAGGGCATGATGGTGGTGTTTTCCAACCCACTCGTCTCCAACGAAACCAAACGTTTCGTCGCCGATCTGCTGTCGGCGAGCGGCGAAGTGGCCACCATCGACGACGAGGGTTTGATGGATGCGGTGACCGCCGTGTCGGGGTCGGGGCCGGCCTACATCTTTCATTTCATCGAGGCGCTGACCGTGGCTGCCGAGAAGGCCGGTCTGCCGACGGCGATCGCCAAGCTGCTCGCCATGCAGACCGTCTACGGCGCAGCCTCGCTCGCCGCCGAAAGCGGCGAGGAGCCGGGCGTGCTACGCCAGCAGGTGACCAGCCCCAAGGGGACGACGGCGGCGGCGCTGGAGGTGCTGATGGGCGAGGACCGGCTGACCAATCTACTGACCGAAGCGGTGGAGGCTGCGCGGTTGCGGTCGATCGAACTGGGCAAATGAGCCGCTAGTCGGACGTCACTCTGATCGCCTATGTGTCGGCATCCGGGATGCCCCACATGTCATCGATCTCATTCTTGCTCACGACCCGACCAGCCTTGCCTGCTTTGGTCCTGAGATCGTCGGCAATGGCGGCCAGCCGCTCCGCCAAGGGCGCGCGGCCTTTTTCCCGGACCAGTTCGGATTCAAGCGCTTCAATGACCGCTTTGGTCACGGAAATCTTTCGTTTGGCTGCAAGCTGAAGTGCAAGTTCGCGCGCACGCGGATCCCTGATCCGAAGGTTCATGTGATCGACCCTTGGCGATATTTGTCCCCACAATCTATTCATTTGTCATCGCAACGCCAGCGTATCGTCTCACGCCCCGTACAGCATCTCGTCCTGCAGCCGGCGCAAGGCGAACAGCCTCGTCGTCTGGTCGGGCGACGCATTGTCGGCGGTCAGCAATTCGCCTTTCCTGACTGGTTTCAGCACCTTGCCGCCCTCGAGCAGGCCGACCGGCACGGCGCGCTGGGCACGGGCTTCGCCGACGGTCATGGTCCAGGAACGGTAGCAGGTCTCGCCGATCGCATCGAAGGTCTCGCCGGCGGCAAGGTCCCGCTTGGCGACGGCGCATACTTCGGCGACCGGCCTTGGCAGCGGCACCATGTCGGGCTTGCCGAAAAGCACGATGCGGGCCGCTGTCAGCGGCACTTCCAGCGAGGTTAGATGATAGGGCCGGAACAGGCTGTAATAGGGGCCGTGGCCTATATGCAGATCGTCCATGCGCTCGATGATGCGCGGATGCGTCGCCTCGACGATGACGAAGACGCCGGGCGCGACGCCCTTGCCAACCGTGTAGTCGACAACGCCCTTCTTCAGCAACAGACCGCCATCCTCGCGCGGGATGAGCACCTTGGCGAGATCGTCGCGATCGGCCTTCGGACCGTGCATGCCGGGCACATCCGGCACCAGCCCGGTGGCATTGGCGATGGCGCACATCTCGACCATGGTCTTGGAGCCGTCGACGAACTCGACCAGCATGCGCGGGTTCATGTTGCGGCGGATCGCTTCATCGCGATAGTCGTCCGGCACGGCATCGTGGTTGAGCGGATTGTTCTTGCCTTTGCCGGCCGAGACGATGCTCAGCCCAAGCGCCGACGCAAACTCGATCAGTTCCATGCAGCTCGACGGCTCGTCGCCCGCACCGACGGAATAGACGACGCCAAGCCGGTCGGCCTGCTGCTTGAGATAGCAGCCGATGGTAACGTCGGCCTCGACGTTCATCATCACCAGATGCTTGCCATGCTCCATCGCCGACAGGCAGAAATCGGCGGCGACACCCGGCTTGCCGGTGGCGTCGATGACGACGTCGATCAACGGATTGGTGACCAGCATCTCGTTGGAGGTGATGGCGATCTTGCCGCTCTCGATGGCGCCGGTGACTTTCGACGCGGTGTCGGCTTCGACCGCCATGGCTTCATCGCCATAGGCGATGCGGATGGCATCGCGCGCGGTGTGCGGGCGGCGTGTCGAGACGGCGCAGACCGAAATGCCCGGCATCAGCATGCCTTGGGTGACAAGATCGGTGCCCATTTCGCCCGAACCGATGACGCCGATGCGCACAGGGCGGCCCTCGGCGGCACGCCTGGCGAGATCGCGGGCAAGGCCGGTCAGGGCGACATTGGTCATGCAGGAATGTCCACAGCTTCGTGATTTGTGGTCGGATAGCAGGGAACGGGCTCCATTTGCCAACGAAACCGTTGGCGACCAGCATTTTCCAGCGAAATCGCCCCAACAAGGGGCGTTCGTCCTGGGCGATTGGCACAAAGGGTTGCCAATTGACATTGTCGTGAACAGCCACAATAAAACATTCGTTCGCCAACAAAGGCAAATGTTCACCGACAGATCGGAGAGCATGCGCCTCGCGGCGGACTGGGGAGTGTCTTTGCGCCAAGGTGGCGTCAAAGGCTGGATGGAGCATCATTGCGAGGCGTCGAGCGAAGGCTCGGGGGCTCCAGGGGAGGAATAATGGATACTGTTCTCGCGGGCCTCAAAGGGGCCATCGACACGCTCGGCCCGACGATCCTGCTACCGATCGTCATTTTTATCATCGCCGTGGTTCTGGGCGCCAAGGTCAGCAAGGCTTTTCGCGCCGCCGTCACCATCGGCGTCGCCTTCATCGGCATCAATCTCGTGCTTGGCCTCATGTTCACGTCGATCGGCGACGTTGCCAAGGCCATCGTCACCAACACCGGCATCCATCGTGACATCATCGATGTCGGCTGGCCTTCAGCCGCGGCGATCGCCTTCGGCTCCTCGGTCGGCCTGTGGGTCATTCCGGTCGGCATCCTCGTCAATATCGTGCTGCTGCTGACACGCATGACGCGCACGCTCAATGTCGACGTCTGGAATTTCTGGCATTTCGCCTTTGTCGGCTCGCTGGTCGTCGCCGCGACAGACAATCTGGCCTATGGCATCGCGGTCGCCGCACTTGTCGCCGCACTGTCACTGCTCTTCGCCGACTGGTCGGCACGCGCGGTGCAGCAATTCTACGGCGTGCCCGGCATTTCCGTGCCGCACCTCGCCTCGGCGCAGATCCTGCCGATCGCCATTGTGCTCAACTGGATCATGGACCGCATTCCCGGCATCAACCGCATCAACATCAACACCGATACGATCGAGCGCAGGTTCGGCGTGTTCGGCGAACCTGTCGTGATGGGCCTGATCATCGGCCTCGTCCTTGGTGCGATCGCCTTCTACAATGCGGGTGATCTCAGCGTGGTGCTGGCAAAGGTCCTGGGCACCGGCATGACGCTGGCCGCGGTGATGCTGCTGCTGCCGCGCATGGTCAAGATACTGATGGAGGGCCTGCTCCCGGTTTCCGACGCAGCCCAGGCGTTCGTGCGCAAGCGCACCGGTGACCGCGAGCTTCTCGTTGGCCTCGATTCGGCGATCCTGATCGGCCATCCGGCCGCGATCTCGTCGTCGCTGATCCTGGTGCCGATCGCGATCATCCTGTCTATCATCCTGCCGGGCAACCGCGTGATCCTGTTCGCCGACCTTGCGGTCATCCCCTTCATCGTCGCCATGACCGCGCCGCTGGTCAAAGGCAATGTGTTCCGCATGGTGGTGATCGGCACGGTGACGCTGGCCATCGGCTTCTACGTCGCCAACGCGCTGGCGCCGCTGTTCACCAGTGCTGCCGTCGCATCGGGCTTCAAGCTGCCGGCGGATGCGCTGCAGATCACCTCGGTGGTCGACGGCTTCCTGTGGGTGCCTTACGTAATCATCGAGGCGATCCAGGGAATGGGGCTTATCGGCATCATCGTGATCGCGGTGGTCATCGCGGCATTGTTTGTCCTCTACCGCCGCAATCCGCTCGGCTGGGAACGAGCCGCGGGTGCCGAGGATGAGCCGGCCGAAGAGACGGCCTGAACCTGATAGAGCCTTGCGTTTGAACCGATCGTGCGCCCTTCAAGGGCGCACGATTTCATCGACGGAGCAAAAAATGCCTGACGGCCTCATGCAGCTTCTGGACCCCGAGGCGATCGTGCTCGGATCCGATGCGTCGACCAATGAGGAGATCATCCGCATCCTGGCGGACCGGCTCGAGATGCTGGGCTATGTCAAAAGCTCCTATGCCGACGCGGTCGTGCGCCGCGAATTGACCATCCCGACAGGACTGCCGCTGGAGCGCCCCGACAATGTCGCGGTGCCGCACACCGATCCGGAGCATGTGCTGAAGCCGGGCATCGCGATGGGCACGCTGAAGCAACCGGTGACCTTCGCCAACATGGAAGACCCCGACGAGATGCTGCCGGTCGGCTTCGTCTTCCTCCTTGCCATCAATGACAAGGACAAGCAGATTGAGGCGCTGCAGGCCGTCATGGCCATTATCCAGAACCCGCAAGCCTTGGACGGCTTGAGGTCGGCCAGAACCCTCGAAGACGTCCGAGCCGCACTCGGCTGAACAAGGAGAAGCAGAGATGTCCAGACAGAAAACCGTTCTCTTTGCCTGCGGCACGGGCATCGCCACCTCGACCGCGGTCAACGTCGCCGTCACCGAGGAAATGAAGAAACGCGGCCTCACCTTCAATGCCCAGCAGGCAAAGGCCACCGAAGTGCCGGGACTGGCCGACAATGTCGACTTCATCGTCGCCACCACCCCCATCTCCGCTTCGGTGACCAAGCCGGTGATCAAGGGCCTCGCCTTCCTCACCGGCATCGGCAAGGACAAGGTGCTCGACGAGATCGAGGCGCAACTGCGCAAGTGACGGTCACGGAGCGACACGGAGACTGGCGCGGCCTCGGTGACAGGACGAGGCTTCACACGACCCTGACGTAGCTCGTCATGCCCGATTTCTGGTGCTCGATGATGTGGCAATGCAGCAGCCAGTCGCCGGGATTGTCGGCGACGAAGCCAAGCTGAACCTTCTCGTTGGGCTCGATGAGATAGGTGTCGGAAATGACAGGCTGATCCTGGCGCGTCGAGGATGACAGCACCTTGAAGCTCATGCCGTGCAGATGCATCGGATGGGATTGCGGCGTCAGATTCTCCATGTCGATGACATAACTCCTGCCGAGCTTCAATTCGGCCAGCGGCGCGGTCGGATCCGGCGTATCGCCGGGCCACGGCACTTTGTTGATGGCCCAGAAACTGTAGCCAAGCGAACCGCAGATGCCATCGCTCGGGACATTTTCCGCCGTGGCGCTGAGCGCCAGGGAAATATGCTGGGCGCTGGCGAGATCCACTTCCGCCACCGGATTGACCTCCAGCGGAGCGAGATCGCGAATGTCACGCTTGAGGGAGTTTCCAGTCGCGCGCAGGGTCGCCAGGATTTTTGGCTTCGTGCCCCTGACGTCTCTCAGGCTGACGATCGCGCCCTCGTCGTCGGGCATGCGGATGGCCAGTTCCATGCGCTGACCGGGTCCAAGCAGCAAGGCATCGGGGGAAAAACGCTCAGGCACCGGATTGCCGTCGAGCGCCATGACCGTCGCCTCCGCACCGTCGACGCGGAAAGCATAGATCCGTGTAACGTCGGTGATGGCGACGCGCAGCCGGACCAGCCCGCCGGCTGGCGCGTCATATTGCGGCTGGTCGAGCCAGTTGGCGGTACGCACCGTGCCGTAAGTGCCGGTTCTTGCGGCGTCGCGCGGCCGGAACTGATCGATGAACTGGCCATCATCGCCGAGGCGCCAGTCGCGCAGGTTGATGACAATTTCGGCATCGAATTCCGGATCGCCGGGGTTCTCGACCACGATCACGCCCGTCAGGCCGTGGCCCATCTGCTCCAGCGTATTGCAATGCGGATGATACCAGAAGGTGCCGGCGTCGGGCGGCGTGAAGGCGTAATCGAAATGATCGCCGGTATAGACGTAGGGCTGGACCAGGAACGGCACGCCGTCCATCTTGTTTGGAACGCGAATGCCGTGCCAGTGGATCGTCGTCGGATCGTCGATCGCATTGACAAGACGCGCGGCAAAGGGCTCGCCTTTTTTCATCCTGAGCACGGGCGGCATTCCGGCGTTGCCATAGGTCAACACATCCCTGGTCAGGCCGAGATCCATCAACTTCGCCTGGATCTTTGCTGTCTGTAGCACCACTGGCTCAGGCTCGGCGGCAGCCCAGCCGCCAAGCCGACCCAGGGCCGTGAGACCGACCCCGCCCGCGCCGGCGATTGCAGCCGTTTTCAAAAGCCTGCGGCGTGTGAGTACGGTCATGTTGGCTCCAACTGCAAAGACAGGTGCTTTGGGTTTATCGCCGTCTTGGATCGCGGGCCAGCCACCAGTGCAGAGGCCGATATTGGCACATCGTGTCTCGACGATGCCATGGAGATGTGGTTGCCGGCTGGCCCGGCCGACAACAGAGCATGCCGCCGCTATTCAGCCGCCTCGGCATAGGTTGCCGGCACGTAGTTGAGGATGGGGCCAAGCCAGCGCTCGACCTCGGCCAACGGCATCGCCTTACGAACAGCATAGTCCTCGACCTGGTCGCGTTCGACCTTGGCGACGCCGAAGTAATAGCTTTCGGGATGCGAGAGATAGATTCCCGATACGGACGAGCCCGGCCACATCGCATAGCTTTCAGTCAGGCTGACGCCGGCATTGCGCTCGCCGTCGAGCAACCGAAACAAAGTCGCCTTCTCAGTATGGTCGGGCTGCGCCGGATAGCCAGGCGCCGGGCGGATGCCGCGATAGGGCTCGCCGATCAGCTCGTCGGGCGCCAGCGCTTCGTCTGGCACGTAGCCCCAGAACTCCTTGCGCACCTTCTCGTGCATGCGCTCGGCAAAGGCTTCAGCGAAGCGATCGGCCAGCGCCTTGACCATGATCGACGAATAATCGTCATTGGCGCGCTCGAAGCGCTCGGCGATCGCCACCTCCTCGATGCCGGCGGTGACGATGAAGCCGCCGATGTAGTCGGGCTTGCCGCTGTCCACAGGTGCTACGAAATCCGACAGCGCGACATTGGCCTTGCCGTCGCGCTTGGTCAGTTGCTGGCGCAAGGTGAAGAAGGTCGCCAGTTCCTGTGACCGCTTCTCGTCCGTGAAAAGCCTGATGTCGTCGCCAACGGTGTTGGCCGGCCAGAAGCCGATGACGCCGCGCGGCGCGAACCATTTCTCGGCGATGATCTTCTTCAGCATCGCCTGCGCATCCTCGAACAGCTGGCGCGCGGCCGACCCCTGCGCCTCGTCCTCGAGGATCTTCGGATAGCGGCCCTTCAGCTCCCAGGTCTGGAAGAACGGTGTCCAATCGATATAGCGCGCGAGTTCGGTGAGGGCCCAGTTCCCGAACACCTTCACGCCGGTGAAGGACGGCTTCGGCGGCTCATAGGCAGACCAGTCGATGCGGTGCGCATTGGCCCTCGCCTTGGTCAGCGGCAGCCGCTGCTTGTCGGCTTCGGAGCGGGCATGCGCGTCGGCGACCTTCTTGTATTCGGCACGCACCGTGTCGACGAAGCCGCCCTTGGTCTCATTCGACAGCAAGGACGAGACCACGCCGACCGCCCGGCTGGCGTCGGTGACGTAGACCGTCTGACCCTTGGCATAGCGCGGGTGGATCTTCACCGCCGTGTGCACGCGGCTGGTCGTCGCCCCGCCGATCAGCAGCGGAATGTCGAAGCCTTCACGCTCCATCTCGGCGGCCATGTGCACCATCTCGTCGAGCGACGGCGTGATCAGGCCGGACAGGCCGATGATGTCGACATTTTGGTCGCGCGCCGTCTGCAGGATCTTGGCCGCCGGCACCATGACGCCGAGATCGATGATCTCGTAATTGTTGCAGGCGAGAACAACGCCGACGATGTTCTTGCCAATGTCGTGGACGTCGCCCTTCACCGTCGCCATCAGGATCTTGCCCGCTGTTTGGCGTTCGCCATTGTCGATGCCATTGGCGGCATTGGCCAGCTTCTCGGCCTCCATATGCGGCAGCAAGCCGGCCACCGCCTGCTTCATCACCCGCGCCGACTTCACCACCTGCGGCAGGAACATCTTGCCCGCGCCGAACAGGTCGCCGACGACGTTCATGCCGGCCATCAGCGGGCCTTCAATGACATGCAGCGGGCGCTCGGCGGCCAGCCGCGCTTCCTCGGTGTCGGCGTCGATGAATTCGGTGATGCCGTTGACCAGCGCGTGGCTGATCCGCTGTTCGACCGTCCATTCGCGCCAGGCAAGATCGCGCTCCTTGGCTTCCTGGCCCGCCGTGCCCTTGAAGCGTTCGGCGATCTCCAGCATGCGTTCGGTGGCGGTGCCGCCGGCCCTCGGCACGCGGTTGAGCACGACATCCTCGCAGGCCTCGCGCAGATCAGGCTCGATCGTGTCGTAGACGGCGAGCTGGCCGGCATTGACGATGCCCATGTCCATGCCGCGCTGGATGGCATGGTAGAGGAACACGGCATGCATGGCCTCGCGCACCGGCTCGTTGCCGCGGAACGAGAAGGACAGGTTCGACACGCCGCCGGAGATGTGGACATGCGGCAGCGTGCCGGTGATCTCGCCGGTCGCTTCGATGAAGTCGACGCCATAATTGTCGTGCTCCTCGATGCCGGTGGCGACCGCGAAGACATTGGGGTCGAAGACGATGTCCTCGGGCGGGAAGCCGGCCTGTTCGGTCAGGAGCTTGTAGGCGCGAGTGCAGATCTCGACCTTGCGGGCCTTGGTGTCGGCCTGGCCGTCTTCGTCGAAGGCCATGACGACCACCGCCGCGCCATAGGCGCGCACGAGCCTGGCATGATGCAGGAACGCAGCCTCGCCTTCCTTCATCGAGATGGAGTTGACCAACGGCTTGCCCTGCACGCATTTCAGGCCGGCCTCGATGATCTCCCATTTCGAACTGTCGACCATGACGGGAACGCGGGCTATGTCCGGCTCGGCGGCGATCAGGTTGAGGTATTCGACCATCGCCTTCTTCGAATCGATCAGCCCTTCATCCATGTTGATGTCGATGATCTGGGCGCCATTGGCGACCTGGTCGCGCGCCACATCGAGCGCGGCGACATAGTCGCCCGCCGTGATCAGCTTGCGGAACTTGGCCGACCCAGTGACATTGGTGCGCTCGCCGACATTGACGAAGGGAATCTCGTCGGTGAGCGTGAACGGCTCCAGCCCGGACAGGCGCATCCTGGGCTCGATGTCCGGAACGGCGCGCGGCGGATACTTCCGCACCGCTTCGGCGATGGCGCGGATGTGCTCCGGCGTCGAACCGCAGCAGCCACCGACGACATTGACAAGCCCCTCGCGGGCAAAATCCTCGATCTGCGCGGCCATGAATTCGGGGCTCTCGTCATACCGGCCGAATTCATTGGGCAGGCCGGCATTCGGATAGGCGCAGGTGAAGGTGTTGGCGACGCCTGATATTTCGGCAAGATGGTCACGCATGGCATTGGCGCCGAGCGCGCAGTTGAGGCCGATGGTGAAGGGGCTGGCATGGCGCACCGAATGCCAGAAGGCGGTCGGCGTCTGGCCGGACAGCGTGCGGCCGGAGAGATCCGTGATGGTGCCGGAGATCATCACCGGCAGGCGCACGCCCTTCTCGATGAAGATCTCTTCCGCTGCGAAGATCGCCGCCTTGGCGTTCAGCGTGTCGAAGATGGTCTCAATCAGGATGATGTCGGCGCCACCGTCGATCAACCCGCGCAGCTGTTCGCCATAGGCGAGGCGCAGATCGTCGAAGGTCACCGCGCGATAGCCGGGATTGTTGACATCCGGCGACATCGAGGCGGTGCGGTTGGTCGGCCCCAGCGCGCCGGCGACGAAGCGGCGCTTGCCGTCCTGCTGTTCGGCACGAACAGCCGCGCGCCGCACCAGCCGCGCTCCGTCGCGGTTCAGCGCATAGACGGCATCTTCCATGCCGTAATCGGCCTGGGCGATCGAGGTCGAGGAGAAAGTGTTGGTCTCCAGGATGTCGGCGCCTGCGATGGCGTACTGATAGTGGATCTCTTCGATCGCCCCGGGCTGGGTCAGAATCAGAAGATCGTTGTTGCCTTGCTGGTGGCAGGCGCAGCCGGCGAACGCCTCACCGCGAAACTGACCTTCGTCGAAACCCAGGCCCTGGATCTGCGTGCCCATGGCGCCATCGAGGATGAGAATGCGTTCGCGCGCCGCCGCCGTCAGCGCCGCAAGCACCTCCGACCCGTCGGGCTTTGCCGCGACGGGGCCGAACAAAGCGTCCAGCGATGCAGAATTCTGCGACATTTTTTATCCCTTTGGCGACAAGCCTTTTCATGTCACATAAGGATATCTTTATGTCAATATACGGCATACGCTCATCATTGTCACGCGTCGTTGCAATCGCGAGCGCTGTTCTTGTCGCGAGCAGCCTGCTGGCTTTCATCTGGCGACCGGGTAGTGTTCGGCAAAGAGGCCGCCGCTGCCCGCGCAGGCCCGCAAAGTTTCCGGGGAGGTTGCGATGACAGAGTTCACACCAAAGTTCGATCTGGCCGGCAGGGTGGTGCTGGTCACCGGCGCCTCGCGCGGCATCGGTCGCGCCTGCGCGCTGGCCTGTGCCGGCTCCGGCGCCGACATGATCGTCGGCGTGCGCGGCAAGGCCGACGGGGCGGAACTCGTCGCCGAGATCGAGAGCATGGGCCGGCGGGCGCTGGCGGTGCATATGGATCTCACCGATCTCGCCACGGTGCGGGCCGCCGTCGCCGAGGCGCATGCCGCCTTCGGCCGCATCGACGTGCTGGTCAACAATGTCGGGCTGGGGCCGGAAAACCTGGCGGAGAATGTGACGGAGGAAGATTTCGACCTGACGGTGAACGTCAACCTCAAGGGCACGTTCTTCACCACCCAGGCGGTCGGGCGGCTGATGATCGCACAGAAATCCGGGCGTATCATCAACATCAGCTCGCAGGCCGGCACGGTGACGCTGAAGGGCGAGGCGATCTACTGCATGAGCAAGGCGGCGATCAACCATCTGACGCGCTGCCTGGCCGCCGAATGGGCGCAGCACAAGATCGCCGTCAACAGCGTCGCGCCGACCTTCATCTGGACCGACGGCACGCGGCCCTCACTCGCCGAGCCGGACTTTCACGCCCATGTGCTGGGCCACATTCCGCTCGGCCGCATCGGCGACCCGATCGACGTTGCTGGAACCGTGGTGTTCCTGGCCTCGCCGGCTGCGTCGATGATCACCGGCACCAACATTCTGGTCGATGGTGGCTGGTCGGTGGCGTAGGTCTTTCGGACGAACCTATCCCTTGTCGACGCTTGCCAGGAAGCGGGCGAAGATCGGATCGAAACGATCCGGCGAATCCCAGAACGGCGCGTGGCCGGACCTGTCGAGCAGGTGCGCCTTGCCTTCCCACAAATTGGAGAACTTCACCGCTGAGACGAAATCGGTGTTGACGAAAGGCTCGTCGATGCCGTTCAGAACGGCGATCGGCGGTGTCTTGCCGGCGACAATCTCGCGCTGGTTCCTGCCGGTGCCGGCCGCGAATTTTTCGAACATCAGGCGCCGTGCTCGTCCATCGGTGCGCGCCACCGTGTCGATGAGAAACGGCTCGAATGGCTCGCCGCAGGTGCTGCGCGCATAGGCCTCGACATCGTCCGCGGTGAAGGTTTCCTGTCCGGCAAGGTGCATATGCGGGCTCGACTTGAAGCCTTTGCCGACCTCCTCGGGCGATACGGGCGGGGTGCCGGTGATCATCAGACCGAGCAGGCCGGGAAAGCGGTCGATCATCTCAAGCCCGATATGACCGCCGAGCGACCAGCCGAAGACGATGGCCTTGTCGACACCGAGCAGCCCGAGCACTTCGGTCATGGCATCGGCATAGCCTTCCATGCTGTAGGAGCGCTCGGGATCGATCGCATCGCCGGACGCTCCGTGGCCGGGCAGGTCGGGAGCGATGATGTGGTAGCGCTCGCCCAGCGGGCCCTCGAGCTGATTGCGGAAAACGGCGCTGGAAGACGAATTGCCGTGGATCAGCATGACAGCGGCTCCCCGGCCACCGGTCTGGCGCACCGCGATCTTGCCGTGGCTGGTTTCAAGGGTGTTCTGCGAGATCGTCATTGTCGGCTCCGTCTGGAATTGCCCTGTTTTGAAGCAGTTGCGCAACAAAGCGCCACCGTTCCCCCGTGTCCCGCCGTAAACATTTCCCGGTCAGGTTGCGCTGAAAAATCCTTTTCAAATAAGAACAATTATGCGTAGATTGTCAATTATCCAACTCCCGATGAACGGGAGGAAAACAGGGAACAGCACACGATGAAACCGAAATCCGCCGCAAGTCGAATCCGCCATATCCTGATGAGCACGACGCTGATCGGCATGTTTGCCGCATCAGGCGCCCCCGCCTTCGCCGATGTCGTCAAGATCGGCCTGCTGGCGCCGCTGACCGGCCCGGCCGCGGCGGACGGCCAGGAATTCCAGCGCGGTGTGCAGATGGCCATCGACGAGGCCAACGCAGCCGGCGGCGTTGCCGGGGATACGTTCGAGCTGGTGGTCGGCGACGTCAAGGATCAGTCCGCCGGCAACGTCACCAGCGCGGTCGAGCGCCTGCTTGGCGATCCGGGCGTGCATTTCATGCTGACCGGCTATGCCAGCCTGACCAATTTCGAGATCGACAACATGGCCGAAGCGGACATGCCTTACATGCTGGCGGCCACCTCGCAGCAGACCAGGGACATCATCGCGCCGAGCCCCGACAAATACATGTGCTGCTGGTCGCTGACGCCTTCCTTCGACGCCTACAACACCGACGTCACCCTGTTCGTCGAAAAGCTCGCGGCCGATGGCAAGATCACCTTGCCGACCAAGAAGGTCGCCATCATCTCCTCCGACAACGCCTATTCCAAGACCATCTCCGAAGGCATGAAGAAAACCTTCAAGGAGAAGGGCTGGACCATCACCGTCGACGAGATCGTTCCCTTCGGCGAAGTGACCGACTGGCGTTCGATCCTGGCCAAGGTGCGCGAGAACGTTCCCGATGTCGTCATCAACACCGACTACCTGCCGGGCAATTCGGCGTCGTTCCTGAACCAGTTCCTCGAACAGCCGACCAAGAGCCTGGTGTTCCTGCAATATGCGCCGAGCGTTCCGGAGTTCGTCGAACTGACCGGCAAGAAGTCGGATGGCGTCATCTACAATCTGCTCGGCGGCGCGCTGACGACGCCGAAGAACCCGCGCGCCGATGAGGTAGCGGCCAAGTTCAAGGCAAAATACGGCGTCGAGAGCGGCACCTATGGCGTCGGCCTCTACGAGATGACCAATGTCTATTTTGACGCGGTCAAGAAGGTCGGCGGTGCGTCCGACCATGCGGCGATCATGAAGGCGCTGTCGGAGACCGACAAGCAGGTCGCTGAAGGGCGGCTGAAGTTCGATCCCGCCACCCACCTTGCCACGCAGGGCGACGACTATATCCCGATCACCTTCTTCCAGATCTGGGACGGCCAGCGCACGCTGATCTCTCCGGAGAAATACGCCACCGGCGCCTTCAAGCTCCAGCCCTGGATGAAGTGAGGAATGGCCCTGCTTGAACTGGACGACGTGTCGAAGGCCTTCGGTTCGCTGAAGGCCGTCGACGGCGTGTCGTTCAAGGTCGAGGCCGGCGAGATCTTTGGCATCGCCGGCCCGAACGGCAGCGGCAAGAGCACGCTGTTCAACATCATCACCGGCATCCCGTTCGGCCCGGACCGGGGCAACATCCGGTTCGACGGAAATGCCATAAACGGCAAATCGGGACACGCCATCGCGCGCCTCGGCCTTGCCCGTACGTTTCAGCGCGAGACCAGCTTCGACGGGCTGACCGTGTTCGAGAACGCACTGATCGGCGCCAGCTACGGCAGGCAGGAAAAGACAGCGGCCATGGCCCGCAATGCGGCCGCCGAGGCGCTGGAGTTCGTCGGCCTGGGATCCGCATCTTTTGGCCGACTTGCCGGAGAATTGTCCGTGTTCGAGCGCAAATGCCTGATGCTTGCCACCGCGATCGCCATGCAGCCGCGCATGCTTTTGCTCGACGAGCCGGCGTCGAGCCTGACCAAGCCCGAGATCGAGACATCGATCGGCCTGATCCGTCGCACCGCCGAACGCGGCATCACCATCCTTCTGATCGAACACGTGCTGACCTTCCTGATGAGCCTTTCGCAGCACCTGCTGGTGCTCAACAATGGCCGCGTGCTGGCCGCCGGCGACCCGGCCGGCGTGATTGCCGATCCGCGCGTCATCGAGGCCTATCTCGGCACCAGGAGGTCGGCGGCGTGAACCCCATCCTCAGCGTCGAAGGCGTCACCGCCGGCTATGGCCGCGTCACCGTGCTGCACGATATCTCGCTGGAGGCCGGCCGTTTCGGCAATGTCGGCCTGTTCGGCCCCAACGGCCATGGCAAGACGACGCTGCTGCGGGCGATCTCCGGGCTGCTGCAGCCGAAGAGCGGCCGCATCCTGTTCGACGGGCAGGACATCGTCGGCCACAGCGCGCGCGCCATCGTCGGCGCCGGCCTGATCCACGTGCCGCAAGGCAACCGGCTGTTTCCCGATCTTTCGATCGCCGACTGCATGGCGCTCGGCGCCTATTCGTCGCGCGCCCGGCCGCATGAGGCGGAGAACCGCGAGAAGGTGATCAAGCTGTTTCCCAAACTAGCGGAGCGCTGGCGCCAGCGCGTGCGCACGCTGTCGGGCGGCGAGCGCCAGATGGTGTCGATCGGCACCGCGCTGATGAGCCATCCGCGCCTGCTGATCCTCGACGAGCCGACCCTTGGGCTGGCGCCCAAGATCAAGGACGAGCTCTGCGCCTCCGTCATGGACATTTCGCGCGGCGGCGTGCCGCTTATCGTCGTCGAGCAGGACATCGAATTCCTGCTCGAGCTGACGCAGCAACTCTACCTCGTCAATCATGGCGCGGTGGCGACCGAGATCAAGCCGGGCGAAAGCCTCGACCACGGCGAGATCATGTCGATGTATTTTGGCCATTAGGAAAATCCGAAAATGAGCGCATTGGCGGAAATCCTGTTCGGCGGCCTGTTCCAGGGCTCCCTCTACGCCATGATGGCGGTCGGGCTCGCGCTCGTCTGGACGACGATCGGCGTGTTCAATTTCAGCCATGGCGTGTTCATGATGCTGGGCGCCTATATCGCCTGGCAATTGGTTGAGCTCGGCCTGCCGGCGGCGGTCGCCTTTCCGATCGCCGTTGTCGTCATGGCCGGCGTCGGCTGGATCCTCCAGGCGAGCATCGTGCGGCCGTTGATCGGCCGGCCCAACATCGTGCTGGTCGTCGTCATTACCACGCTGGCGGCCGGATCGCTGATCGAGAATGGCGCCTTAACCATCTGGGGACCACGCTCGAAGCAGATCCCGGCGCTCATCGCCGGCAACACCACCATCGGCGGCGTCGGCGTCTCGCTGCACCAGATCGCCATCATCGTCATCACGCCGCTGATCCTGGCGGCACTGTGGATGTTCCTCAACCGCACGCGGCTGGGACTGGCGCTGCGCGCCGTGGCGCAGAATGAAGATGCCAGCCATCTGGTTGGGCTGAACGTCACGGCGCTCTATGGGCTGGCCTTCGCCATTGCCGCATCGCTGGCCGGGCTCGCCGGCATCTTCATGGGGGGCTATCGCTTCATGTCGCCGGTGATGGGCAGCGATCCGCTGCTCAAGGCACTGATCGTCGTCGTTTTCGGCGGCATATCGAGCATTTCGGGGCCGATCTTCGCCGCCTATCTGATCGGCTTCTTCGAGGCCGCCTGCAGCTATTATTTCGGCTTGTACTGGACGCCGGCGCTGCTGTTCGGCGTGCTCATCCTGACCCTGATGGTGCGCCCCGAGGGCATTTTCGCCAGCCGCTCCCGAGGCCTAGCATGACCGACACGACATCGCCGATGACCCTTAGCCACGCGGAGGCGGCAACCCCGATCGCTCCCGGCCGCACGCCGTGGAAGCACGAGGCCATCGGCTTCGTGCTCGGCTTCGCGCTGCTGGCGCTGCTGCCGCTGATCTTCGGCGACACCTATGCCCGCCACATCCTGATCATGGCCTTCATCTATGCGATCGTCGCCTCGAACTGGGACCTCAGCCTCGGCTATGGCGGCGTCTTCAATTTCGGCCATCTCGCGCTGTTCGGCATCGGCGTCTATGCCTACAGCCTGCTCACCAAGCTGGCCGAATTCGACCCGTGGATCGCGCTGTTTGCCAGCGGTGTCATCGCCACGCTGGCGGCGATCCTGGTGACCATCCCGATCCTGCGGCTGAAGGGCATCTACATCATCCTGGTCACTTTCGGCTTCGCGCAGCTGGTCATGCAGGTGATCATCAGCCAGTCCGCCATCACCGGCGGCACACAAGGGCTGGTGCGCATTCCCGGACTCTACGTGTTCGACCACAACATGGTCCGCGACGGCAAATCAGCCTATTTTTACATCGCGCTGGCGCTGCTGGTGGCGAGCACGCTGTTCCTGCGCGTGTTCGTGCGCTCACGCACCGGGGCTAGTATCGTTGCCTTGCGCGACAATGAGGAATACGCCATCAGCCGCGGCGTCTCGATCGTGCGCCAGCGCATGCTGACGCTTGCCGCGAGCGCCTTCTTCACCGGCGTCGCCGGCGCCTTCTACGCCGCCTACCAGCGCAATGCCTCGATCGATGTCTTCGGCATGAGCCTGGCGACCATCATCCTGTCGATGGTGCTGCTTGGCGGCACCAGCACCATTTACGGCGCCATCATCGCTTCCTTCGTGCTGACGATCTTCGCCGAATGGATGGCCGATTTCGGCGCGTGGCGGCCGATGATCACGGCGGTGCTGATCATCGGCGTGATGCTGGCCTACCCCAGCGGGCTGGTCGGCATGATCAAGGCTTCATGGGGCGCTGTCGCGGGACGGATCAAACGCCCGGGCTGATCGGCTCGGGGCAGGATCAATCTACCGAAGTCGGCGCGGCCCCTCATTGCCCTGCCGGGCATTTCCCTCTCCGCGGGGTTGTGCCTGTCTTGCAGCGGCAGCGCGTTTGGCGAATGGCTTCCCCCACTCCGTCGCTGCTTCGCAGCGCCACCTCTCCCCCCTCCGGAGGGAGAGGAAGGGCGCCAAGGCTGGTGAACTCGCTCTGTCCAGCTGATAGATGGGTAACACTTTGAACCGGATACATGGGTAACAGTTCTCCCCCTATGTGTCGGCCGCAGCGCCAAGCGGTTTGGATGGCGCGCCGCGGCCTCAGCGAACACCGCACCAGTCGATGACCGAAGCGGCAATGACCTTGGCGGTCTCGACGACAGATTCGACCTCGACATATTCATCGGAACCATGAAAACCGTCGCCCGACGGGCCGAAGATGACACCGTCGACGCCGGCGCCGGCATAGTGCGCGGCATCGCACACGGCGACGAAGCCGCGCGCCTGCGGCGCCCTGCCGACCATCGCCTTGCGCTTCATCAGCGATGTCACCAGCGGGTGATCCACCGGCGTGTTCATCGGCGGGAAATACAGACCGCCGAGTTCCCACTGGATCGCAGGCGGATTGTAGCGCAGCCACGCATCGGTCTGCGCGAAATGATGGACGAAAGCCTCGAAGTCGCGGCGATAGTCGGCCGAGTTCTCGTCCGGCAGGAATTTCATGTCGAGATCGAGCACCGCGACATCGGGAATGATGGCCGGGTTGGTCATGACGGTCGGCAGGCCGTGTTCGCCAAGGCCGGTGCCGCCATGCATGACGCCGATGTTGATGGTGTTCATGCCGAGTGGCAAAAGCGGGTGGGACTTCGCCCGCGTCCGGTCCAGCTCATACTGGCGTACGGCCGCGATGAAGCGGGCGGCGATCTCGATGGCGTTGACGCCCGGCTCCAGCCGGTCCTTGTCGTGGCGCTGCGGATAAATCTCGTTGTAGCGCAGCGCCGAGTGGGCGTTGCGGCCACGGATCGTCACCCGCGCCCATTCGAGCCCCCCTTCGACCGGCAGGACATCGCCCCAGGTCGGTTCGGCGACCAGCACCGCCTTGGCGAGCTTGCCCTTCTTCACCGCATCCATGGCGCCGAAGCCACCGGCTTCCTCGACGACGGAATGGATGGCCAGCCGGCCTTGCAACGTGATGCCTACTTTGCGGATCGCGTGTGCGGCAGCGACGCAAGCGGCGACGCCGCCCTTCATGTCGACGGCGCCACGGCCATAGAGGCGGCCATTGGTGATCTCGCCGCCGAACGGATCGACCGACCAGTCCTTCATCGCGCCGACCGGCACGACGTCGATATGGCCGCACAGGATCAGGCTGCGGTCCTCGTCTCCAGCCCATTCGCCAACCAGATTGGGCCGGCCGGGCAAGGCATCCCATTGTTCGGTCTTGAACCCGTCCCGCTTGAGGATCGGTTCGAGAAGCGCCTGGACATCCGCCTCGCGGTTGATCGCCGGATTGGGCTCGAATTTGGGGTTGACCGAAGGGATGCGAACCATGTCGCGGGTCAGCCCGATCAACCAGTCGCGATCGGTCTCGATCTCAGCCTGCACGGCCTCGATGATGGTCTGGTTGTCAGGCATTGTCGTTTCCTTCTCTGCATCGCCGCACTTTGCATCGCTGCACCGGGCGCATCGACGCTATTTCCTTGGGGGTTTGGCGGCGTCGTCCGCCGCGGGCGACAGGGCGGCATCGAGGGTGACGGCATTGGCGCTGCGGATTTTCTCGATGTCCTCGATGCGCTTGCGGACCCCGGCGCCATGGCCTTCCAGCGCATGGGCAAAGACGGTTTCCATCTGGGCGACAGCCGTCGCCAGCGTGTCGAAAGGCGAGTTGGCGTCGATCGCCGCGACCATGGTCAGGTCGGCGACCTCTGATATCGGTGACAGCCACACATCGGTGAACAGCAGGACGGAGACGCCGCGTTCCTTTGCCTGCTGCGCAAATCTCACCACGTCCGACTGGTAGCGTCGGTAGTCGAAGACGACGAGCAGGTCGCGCTTGCCAAGGTCGATCAACAGGTCGAAATCGGCAGGGCTCAACGAACCGATGTCGCGCACGCCGGAGCGGAACTGCAGGAGGTAGCCGGCAAGCATGGACGCGATATGCCGGCTGAACCGGCCGCCCAGCAGCACGACCTGGCCCTTGCTCTCGAGCAGCATGTTGACGGCGCGCGTATAGGCCTGCACCGGCACCGCGGTGCGGGTGCGCTCCAGGCTGTCGGAAACCGAATGGAAGTAGGCGAGTGCGGTGCCTTCGCTGGAGCCGCCCGGACGCTTGGCCTCCATCATCAAAAGCGGCGAATGCAGCCTGGATTCGACTTCGGTGAGCAGACGTGCCTGGAAGTCGGCAAAGCCGACATAGCCAAGCTTGGTCATCAGGCGCGTCACGCTCGGATCGCTGACGCCGGCGCGCCGCGCCAGCCTGGTCGCCGTACCCAGCCCCGACATCGGATAATCGGCAAGCAGGACCTGGACGATCTTCTCTTCCGCGGAGGTGAACGCCACGGTCGTGTTGGCCAGTTCTTCACGGATGGACATGGTCATCGCCTATCGCTGACGGAAGACGATTATCTTACAATTTCATGCGTGATTGTCAAATTTGGAAATTATCTTACAGAGGCGTCCGGCAAGATTTCAGGATGGGTTGCGCAATCCCTCGACGACCCCGCGATACGCATTGTGCACCACATTTCACGTCAGGTCGAACGGTGCATTCGCTTTCCATGACACGCCTGCGGCTGCTCCCTGTCGGATATGTCAAATCCCGGCAGCAGCCAGCCTATTTGAAGCTGGCGATGGGCAAGAACCTGACCGCGGAGCCGGTGAAGCGGCGGTGATCGGACGTCTGTCCTCGCGGCTGGAACCCGTCGAGATAGACGTGCTCCGGCGCGGCGCGGATGAAATTGGCGGCAATGACGGCCGCCGTCGCAGGCCCGGCGCCACCGGCGATGCCGCGACCTGTCCCAATCGGCCGGCCAGACAACGCGGCTGGCACAATGACGGCGGTGGGTTCAGGATCGAGACGTGGCTGGACGCGGTCGGCCTTCGGGCTGGTCCTGACGCGATCCTCGGGCTGCGAGAGGGGAATCGCAACCCGCTGTCCGGCCAGCCCATCGAGGCCGTCCGCGGGATGATGCCTGACCAGCAGGGCAGCGACCGCATCGCGAGATTTGACTGCTTCCGGCTGGCGCGCCGGGCTTGTCCGGCTTTCCGGTCGCCATGTCGGCAAGGGGACGTTGAGCGCCACCATGTCCGGCGCAACGCCCACGACAGCGGCATCGGCATTGGCGACGTCCGGCTTGGCATCAGCCAGTTCGGCCCGCGCCGTGGACGCACCGGCGATTGCGAACGGTGCAGTTTCCGGGGTCGGAACGGGCGCCGCAAGCTCGGTGCGCGGTGCGAAGGCGGGCAGCGGCACTGAGCCCGGCGCCATGGCCATGACGATCGCTTCAGGCGTCTTCCCCTTCTGCCCAGCTGGCGGTTCCTCGCCGGGATCGCCGGCAGCCATCTGGATGTCCGCCCGCTGGGCCTCCTGCGGCGGCACGATAGCGATACCCTGTCCGACCGGCCTGGATTCAACGGACTTGGCCGGTCTGCGTGGCGCCGGTATCGCTTCCGCGACATCATCCGACTCGTCTCCGCCGCCCAAAAGCGTCGCCAGCAGGCTGCGGGCCTTGCGGCGGCCGCCGTCGACGCTTGCCAGCTCGATGTTGGGTGTGCCGGCGCCCTTGCGCGATTTGTAGGCGGCAAACGCCTGCTCGTAGCCGGGCAGCGGTTTGCCGTCGCTCGGCACATGCAGTGTGTTGCCGTTCGGGAATACCCTGGCAAGTTCCTGGCGGCTGATGCCCGGCCAATGCCGCACATTGCCGACATCCATGTGTATGAAAGGCGAACCGGAGGTAGGGTAATAGCCCACGCCGCCGCCCTGCATCTTGAGGCCGATGTCGCGCAGCTTCTTCAGCGGCACATCCGGCAGGAAGAAATCCATCGCGCGGCCAACCATGTGCTGGCTCTCTCGAGCCACGCCCTTCGAGCGGCTGCGCAGCATTGCGTTCGTCGCCGGCGAACGATAGGCGCTGACCACATGGATATAGGCCCTTGAGCCGCTGGCGCGATAGGCCTGCCAGACAAGATCGAGCAGGCGCGGATCCATCTTCGTCGGTTCGTTGCGACGCCAGTCGCGCAGCATGAGATTGATCTTCTTCAGTCCCGCCGGATCGTAGCGCCCATTGCGCTTGAAGACGATTTCAGCCTTCTCGCCCGTATGGAGATGTTGAATCTTCAAAGCGCGCGTCTCCGCGAACGCGCTGCTGACGCACAGGCAAAGGAACGCTGCCATGATGGCCGGCAGCAATGTCCAACGATGGGAAGCGCCGGGCGCGTTTTGCTCGCTTTCAATCACATTCATGCCTTGCACGTTGTTTTTGTTTCCGGCGATTTGACGTCGCGTCGAGATGAAGAACCTCGCGTCCTCGACCTGACAAGGCATGGACTTGACCGGCGTAGACGGGCATCCATCCCAAAACACGTCATGTCGATGAACAGCATCTTGGTTAACGAATCGTGTCGGTGCCGAGAATGCGCTTCGGCTGGAGGTTGCCTTGGCAACTCTTTTCTGGAGCAATGCACTGCTGGTCGGGTCTGCCGGCATGATCGCCGCGCCGCCCGCGCAGATGCAGAGGACGAAGGGGCTAACAAGGATGATGGTTGGAAACTGGTGCTGCGAGAGAGGATTGAACTCTGACAAACTATAATAAAATCAATTGCTTATAGAACATTTTGTAACGCTGTAACGCACCGCAAAGTGGACAAAAAATTCTTTATCGCTGATTTCTGCCAGTGTCGAACGATGCGCTGGTCCCTCGTCTCGTATGGACGGCGGTCGCCGATGTCTGTGGGGCGACGTCATCAGTGAAGGTCACGGCCTTCGGTTCCATCGCGAATCCTGCCACCATATTCGTTCACCCTGGCAGGAGCCTGCATTGGTCGCGCGATCCGCAACGGTTACCATCCCCGATGTAGACGAGATGTCCGACGAAGAGTTGGCCGACTTCGCGTTCATGCGGGATGGCAAATGGAGCAGCTACACGAAGGCTCTGCTTCGGCGCTTCAATACCGACCGTCTGAGTCTGAACCGGGGATGGGCCGCAACATGGTATGGATGGTCTTGTCATTGCTGCAATCGGACCAAGCCCCAGATTGCCCGGCTCAACTCGGCAGGGGTTTTGCTATGCGAGCTTGAAGTTCATCACGATCACCTCTCCGACCGAGCAGGCAAGCTTTTCGAAGAACTCAATCCCCTTACCGACGACAGGGAGTTCGCCGTTCAGCGATCGAAAGCCAAGAGCGCCATGCTCCAATTTGTCGAGCGGTTTGAGCGAACGCCGGTCTGTATCGACTGCAATCTCGCCGACAACAGGGCAAAGGTGCTCATAGGAGAAGAAGTCGATCGCCATTTCACCTTTTCGCCGAAGGAGATAGCTGCCTTCATCGTCGTCACAAACAATCACGTGCACGGGATCGACCTGGACAAAGCTCGCGAGATTTGGACCCGGGTGAAAGGGGATTTCGAAGATCGACTGGACTTTGCCGAACGTATGGGGAAGCGCTTCGCCAACGGAAAGAACCGCCGCGAAAACGCCCCATCTCGGGTGAATTTCTGGATGGATGAGCCCACAGTGGTTTGGGAACAGTTTTGTCGGGCGACACCGGGTCGCGGCAACAACGTCGGTTGGCGACTGATCCAACGATCTGTCTCTAGGGACGCAATAGGCAAGTCGGCCAAGCGCAAAGTGATCGCTCCGGGCAAGCCTCCTACCGATGCCGAATATGCACGTATCGAAGTGCAGAACAAAGGCCAGAAGCATTGGCCCAAGGTCAGCGAGGGCTGGAGGTGCGGATGCTGCCAGCGCTCAAAACGGGAAATATGCCGGAAGTCGCGGAACTCCGGCGAGTGGACCGCCAAGATGCATGTCCTTTATGATTGGTTCGTGGAAAAAGACCCGACAGCGCTCTATTGGCGAGGTGCCGAAACCACAGCGCACATGGTCATCGGGAATCATGCCGCGGTGCTCGTCTGCCAGGATTGTCGACATGTCCAAACGGAAGCCTGCAAACTGACAGGCTTAAGCTCATGGTCCCTTACCATTCAGGATATCAGCGCGGCGATAGTCAGCGTGGCACCGCACCAGATGCACGAGGCGGACTACAAGTTGGCGAGAGAGACGGCTGGGAACAACCGGGAACTGGTTGCCGCCGTTAATGACTACCACGCGCACGAGCAGGAGGCGCGGGCAAAGCTGGGGCGAGCCAAGTGGCTCGCGAAGCTACATCGGTGCTCTATCGAGGAAGTCCGCGACACGCTCGCCTATGAGTATGCTGAACCGCTCGATATCGATCTGGACGAAGGCCAAGCCTACGTCGCGTGGATGGTCGCGGAAGGGGAAAAGTTCGAACGATTGAGGGCGCAGGAGTAGGGCGGCGATCTGCGCGGCACCAGAACGTCTCATCTCGCCCTTCTCTAAGCTCCAGAATGGCGGTGCCCGACATCCCGCGAACGCTCGCCGCAACTGGCGTAGCAATGTTGGCGATCTCGTCCGTTTTCTTAGGGCGTCGGCTGGAAGTCAGTCGACCTAGCCCAGTCGCAGATGGCCACGGCTCCGGGATATCGGAGAATTAGACTACAGCTTTGCGGTTTTATGAGCGCCCGGACGTTTTTCCGTGGAGAGTCGCGGGCGCAAGTCAAGAACTCGGACCAAAAGGCGTATGCTGCCGCCCATGTCATACACGATCTTGGCGGCTTGGCCATTCAGCATCGTTGTGAGTCCCGCGACATCAAGGTTCTCGCCAGTATCAGGATGTTCCCACGACCGGTCCTTGGAGACGGTCACGAGCAAGCAGCCGGAGCGGCAACTCTCAGGAGCCATGTATTTGGTTACGAGCTGATCTCTGAGCGTATCACGCAGGTCCCTCCCGGAACGGCTGTCGCCGAGCTTAAGCTCTATCGTCGCCTGCTGGTCGGAAGCGGTTGCACGCAGCCGGATGTCAGTCTCCTTCTCATCGGCGGTAACTGCTTCCTGGTCCACCTTGTAGGCGTGATTGGCGGCATTCCGCATCTGAAGAGCTATTTGCTGGCGCATCACCTTCTCGTCAGCAATTCCTGCCCAGGCCGCGCGCGGTGAGACGTCCTGCAAGAGCAGATCATCGATATCGTCAAGACGGTCCGACATGAGTGCAAACATTTGGTCGCGAGTCTTTGGTGGCGCCTCGCCATACCGATCAACCGCGACGACCTCGGATTCTATAAGGACCGCGGCATCCATCTCCTCGGCGGACTTTTCCCTAGCGAGCAGCGCCAGGCGATCTCGGAAATGCGCAAACAGCGGGTCGACGGACATCTCGAGCTTCACGGCCCATGCGTCGGCGCCCTTGGTGTCAAGTATCGCGCTCAGCAGAGCGTCTCGCCCACTTTGCGCCTCGTCCCTCGGCCCTGGCGAATACGTTCCCTCGTGGCTGATGTCATCCGATGGCCGCACATAGCGATAGGCGAGCCGGACGAGACGCAAGAGCAACGCCGGCGTGAATCCGGGCCGCTTGAGGCCGACCAAAAGATCACCATGGCGCTCTCCGAACATGGTCGCGAACCAATGGACTACCGGTCCGGCCGGCGCTGGCTCAAGGTCCGCAAGCCGCCGTTCGAGCGTATTGGTGCCTGCGGTAGGGTCTAGTCGCATCAATAAGGTCAGCCACAGCTGCGTGAACGGACCGTCGTTCGCCAATGCGAGTTGGTCGGTGGCCATCGTCCGAACGTGTGTGCATAGGGCCTCATCGTCGTGCGCGAGTAGTATCTCGAGCACCCGCTGGAGGCGGCTGAAGGCGGCCGCCTCATCCTCGCCCTTCCGAAGCCGCTCGGCATTCGCGTCGAGCCAAGCGCGCAAGCGCGGCACGAAAAGTCCCGCCACCGCGGCTGGCGCGTGGTTCACACTTTGAAGCAGGACTACGAAGGACTGTGGCTTGGCGATCTCGTCGAGTTCCGCGGAGAGGTCCGGTCCAAGCATGCGCTCGACCGCGAGCGGGTGCTCAGCAGCGAGGCTCTCAAGCCAGGCAGGAAACCCGTTGAGCTCGATGGGAGCATAACGGACCGCCAGTCCAGCTTCCTCGACCGAGAGTTTGCGCGCCCATTCCGGATCTTCCGCCTCGGCGGCTATCGCCGCTAGACCAAGCTGCCAGCGGATGAGAATCGTGCCCTTTTCTTTCTCGCTGCGTTCATGGCGCAATGTGGGGTGATCGTTCCGCCAGATAGACCGCATGCTAGCGCGCAATCGGTCTGCTACGTCCTTGCTAAAATAGCTTTCGATGAAACGCCGGTTCCAGCCTGAAGCCCTGCTCTCGTCACCGGACCGATGCATTGCTTGCCACAGATTCCAGGCGGTGTTGCCTTGGCGATCGGGCCTGAACGCAGTCTGTGGATGCTCGGCAACCTCTCGCCAGAATGCAACCCACCTCCCGTGATCCTTGGCCTCGCGTCGTTCTGTGGCCTTGCGCTCGCGTTCGATCTTCGCTTCCAGCTCAGCGTCCTCGGGATCTATTGGCCTCAGCTTGAGTTGACTGTCGATACGGTCCAGCAGGTCAGGCGCGTCCGCGATATATGGCTTGAGTCCTTCGATGTAGACTCGCGGTTCGACTTTGCCGTCCCAGATGCCTCGCATCGAAGCCTCAAGCATCATGGCGCGCTCGACAAGCGGGCGCCTCTGGTCCGAGAGGATTCGAACGACCCACGCGCCGTCCTGCTCGAACTTCAGATCGAGCGCGCCACGATAAAACACCTCTCGTATGCGGCTCTCGGGATCCCCCTGAGGACGAAGCGTCTCATTGAACGCGACTTCGGCCCAGAATGCTGCTTCCCGGACGGACGCGGGCATGTCGGCGAATGCTTTGCGTAGTGCATATGCCAGCTCGTCGCGGGGCCGATTATCGCGCGCGAGACGCAGCGCGATCACAGACGACCGGATGACTTCGGGCTCGGGGTCGCGCTGAACCATTCGCAGGCACACTGCAGCGAGCGCCGGGAGGAGATGCAAGTTTTTGCCGCCTATATGCGGCCAGTTCTTGTTCCATTCGAGACCCTCGATCGCGAGAGCGGTTAGGCCTGAACGCAGGGCCATGAGATAGTCCGGCGCGAGGTCGATCTCGGCTATCTTGCGCGGCAGCATCCATCTAATTTCGCTGACAGTGTTCCGCGCGTCCCGCACGCGCTTCAGGATGCGGCATAGCCGATCGACAGTAATATGGTTCGGGAAAAGCTGGACTATGGCGCCGCGAACGAGTGCATCGGGCCAGAGCGCTGGTGCTTCCTCCATCGATTGGGTAACCTCATCGAGCAGCGAGGCATCCAATTTTGCCAGTGCGTTAATCGCGTCCAGCCGTTCGCCTCGTTCGGCGTTACCGTCCAGCGCTGTGGCATAGGCGATGTCAGCGCAAGACTGCATGGGTGCTGCGCTGATCAGCTCTAGGAGCAGTTCTCGGACCTCATAATTCTCGATGCCGGCCTTCCACAGGCGCCGAACTTCAGCGGCAAGTTCTGTCGAGGCGAAACGGTGCACTTGCATGCGCGGCACGTGCAATCCCCGCCAGCCACCACGGCCATATAGCCCCACGTAAGAGCGCAACGCGTCAGCGCGCTGCTGGCTAGTCAGCGATCCCGGATCAGCATGTTCGAGCAGCACGTCGGGTTCACGGTCGCGCACCTCGGCGAATATGCTTGAATAGGATTCGGCGAGCCAAGCTGCGACCGGGCGCATGGTCGGCTTCACGATCTTGATACCTTCCGGCGTCTCCGCAAACAGCAGACGTTTGACCGCCTTCATCGACATACCCTGAGTAATGAGTTTTTCGAGCCGTTTCGCTGCGAGGAATTCAACTACCGAACGATGGTGAAAACGCACACGACCGTAACTCGAGAAGCCGAAAAGTGCGCGCTCCAACATCGTTTCGCGCTCGTCGCGTGTCCAATGATGCAGGATGACGGTGGGATCCAAAGCCGTCCCAGGCTCGCCACTTCGGTCTGCCTCTACGCTGTGTCGGATCGTGAGCTTGCGCGTGAGAAGTGCGGCGAGCGCCAGTTGGCTTGCGCCTTCGAACGCCTTATCGGGCGACAGTGACGACGGTTCGCGTCGATCGGAGCGAGGCTTGAGCTTCACTGCGATATTTTGTGACACCTGCTCCCGGTGGGTGCGGATACGATGGAAGTTGCGCCAGTCCGCGCAGAGCTCGACGAGGTCCTGCGGGCGCCGTGCAAAATCTTCGGCGTCGCGTTTGCGGATGTCGGCGAGCAGCGTATCTGGATCATCAACACCTTCGACTGCCGCCATCTCGCGGATCTGCTCATTGGTGAGCGGCATCAGCGCAACGCTTCTCCAGGTCGGCGCGATCTTCTCTTCATTGTTGCCTGCCACGAACTGAACCCTGCCCGTAGCGATATCGGCGAAGGCATCGCCGCTCGCGACCAGGTCGACAACGTCGGGGACGGGAAGATGCTTGTGGATCAGTTGCTGGTCTATGGGGATCGGGCGAGTAGTTATGACAATTCGCACGCGGCGGAGCCGCCCCGAGATGGCCTTGCTCAACCGCTTCAATGCGGTTTCGAACGATCCAAGTGTTAGTTTGAGCTCGTCGATCGAATCTAGGAAGAAAGTGGCGATATCGGATTGTGACGCGAGCCATGCATCGAGGCGCGTTTCTTCCCTCTCCGACAACAATTCCCGCAAGCTGTCTCGCGCAAGCTCTGCAAGATCGAGGTAGAAAGCGGGTTCGCCATCGTCCCAAAGCGCCTGCTGCTGCTTGCGGCACTCATAGGTCTTACCAGCACCCGCCTCAGAGATGATCAGGACACGTTGCGATTTGAGTAGCTCGTCCCATCCGAAGGCGCCCGGCCACCCCATCCGAGCCAGCATCGAGGCCTGCTCAATATCGGCGATCTCCTTCTGTGAGAGATCCCGGAAAGTTCGGCGAATTCTAGATGATTCCATGGGTATTATTCTAAGATGTTCGACTGGCGCAGGCTATCGGCTGCTGACCAAATGTCCGATATGAGCACACCTCTCTAACCTCGCAGGCGCTCGCGGTAAGATCACTAAGCTGAGCGCATCAGTGTCCATCTGACTGTTCGCTGCCGAAACCGCAAAATAGCACCAGAAAACCCGATGCGGTGAACCACAGGTTGGAGAAACGATCAACCGCCAGGACGCGAACCGGCGAAAACACCATGTGCTTGCAAAAGTCTTGCACACCGTGATGATAGAACAAGGCTTGGGGGTGGGATTCATGGCGGGAGGAGCGGTCGGTGTTTCCGCGGCGGACATTTCTGTCGGCAAAACGCTGGAGCTGTTGGACGATCAGTTCGACGAAATGGCGGAAGCGGTTGCAAAAGGTGAATACGTGCTTTGGCTCGGTTCGGCCATCTCGCGAGATCGGGTAGATGACCTCTTTAAGGTTTGCCGTCGGGTTCTCAAACACCTGTGGGAAGGGCGCCTAGCAGAAGACGGGACCGGACCGTTTTCAACGGCACTTGCAAAGGCATTGCGGCTTGCGCTGAGCAACGGCGAAATCCTGGCTCTGGATTTGTCGAAAGCCCCCGAAACTTGGCCGGGATTTGACTCTGTTATCAACCGGCTCGTCGGCCGATATGCCGAGTTGCTAGATGTTTCCGTTGAGGGCAAGGATGGCGATTATCTGCTGTGGGAGGTAGTGGATGTCCGCCAGACCTACGCCCGCGACAATCTGGAACCGGACTGTGAGCATGTTTGCGTGGCCATCCTCGCTCTGGAGGGGGTCCTTCCAAACGTCGCGACCGCCAATTGGGACGGGCTTGTCGAGAAGGCTGTAGCAGCCATGATCGATGCGCATATTGACCCGCTGTCGGTCTGCGTGCGGAAGGATGATTTCGAAGGCGGCGCTCGTCGCATACGTTTGCTGAAGTTTCACGGCTGCGCCGTTCGGGCCGCGCACGACCAGGACACTTACCGCAAGTATCTAGTCGGTCGCGATTCCCAGATTGCGGATTGGCGGATCAATGACAAGTTCGCGCTAATGCGGCACGAGCTAGTCAGTCTCTCAAGCAAATCCCCTGCGCTCGTAGTGGGACTGTCGGCACAAGACTTCAACATCAAAGAGATTTTCGCTGAGGCCCACAAGCTCAAGTCGCAGCCCTATCCGGCCCATCCTCCTGCCTACGTTTTCGCGGAGCAAGATCTTGGCGCCAGCCAAGAGACGCTCCTGAAGCTCGTATACGGGGAGTCTTACAACAAGCATCAGGCCGTAATTGAATCCGGTGCAAAGATTCAGGCGTTCGCGAAGCCGCTCCTGACGGCTCTCGTTCTCAAAGTCCTGGCGCGGAAGATGGTGGAGTTTGCCAAGCACGTTGCCGCGCCAAAAATGAAAAACGCGGATCACGAGGAATTGGCGCGTGGCGTCAAAATTTTGAGGAACCAAGTTGCACCATTGGGCGATGGGGATCGCTTGGAATTCGTGAGGAAAACGGCTCAGATCACAACCAGCGCGATGAATATCTTCAGGGGCACTCCCGACAAACCGAACACTCTGTATGCGCCATTGGGCATACTAGGAGTATCTCAGTTAGGCGGCGATCCGAACCTTTTCGCGTCAGGGATGTCGGAGCTAGCCTCCTTGCTCGGTATCTTGGGAACAGGTGTCGCGAACGACAATTGGACGGTTGCCGTTAGTGAAACTGGGACCGCTACGGGATCGCTCGTTATCAGGACCCCAGCCGCGACATCGAAGGTCTTTCTCGTCAGCAGCACCGATGCCGCGTTGCGCCTGTCCCTCGAAGGTGTGATTGATGAGACTGATAGCAACACTGTGGTTGCAATCTGCACGCTTCCAGTCATTCGTCAGCAGAGGAGTCCATACGGTGCGCCGGGCCGCGTATTGCCTTCTGCATCGCGCGAGGTAGGTATACGCTCCATTATGTCCGAAGCTGGGAGCGCAGACGAAGCGATCATTCGTTTTCGAGAGGAGGCAGGATTGTGAACTCGAGCGACCCGGTCTCTCGCGTTGTGGCTGTCCTTGAAGGTGCCGGCTTCCGCCGGCTAGGAACGCCGTTCAAAGTTGCAAATATCCCGTTTGAGTTCGCGGCAGTGCTCCTTGGCACTGATAAGTCACCCGACTTGATTGTCGTCGTTGACACAATCGCGGAGAAGGACGAGCGGACCCGCCAGAAAATTGGCGGACTGGGGCGCGCCTTGGATGTGATTCGATCGCGGCGCCCCATGACAGCTATTTTGGCAGGTCCCAAACCTGACAACGCTACGATGGAGGCTATCTCACGCGTTTGCCGGGTCCTGCCTGTTGGCACGCCGACAGGGCCCGCAGATGACCAACTTCTGAAAGACTGGCTGTCGGTGCTGCTGCCGCTGAAGCTGCCAGATATGGCGGGCGCAATGGCCGATTCTTTGGTCGATTTGCGCCAACGAAACCAAAAGGATGACCTATCGGACAGCGTTCTAGCCGCGGCACCAAGAGGTGAGCGGGCGGTTAGAGAGGTATTGCGAAAGCAACTTGCGGTGCCGCTTCAGGAAGCTATACAGAAGGCGACTGGAGGAGCAGGAGAAGCGGGATGACGATCCTTGATTCAATCCAGCGGTTATCGATCACCAACTTCAGGAGCATTAGGGGAACTGTCGAGGTCCCACTGGATGCGCCGATTGTGCTCGTTCACGGTGCGAATGGCGCAGGAAAGACAAGCATTCTGTCTGCACTGGAACTTGCTTTGACGGGCGACCTGCCCGCGATGCGAAGAGACGAGTCGAACTTCCTGAATTTTCTGGTGCATGAGGACGCGAAGTCCGCTCGCGTCGAAATCGTCACAAGCGAGCCCGGCAAAGATGGTCCTGGAGGTTTCGAGATTCGACAGGGCAAGTCCTTGGGCAAACCGTTCTTGGGAACGGCGGACGCAAGATTCTTCAGCGAGCGTTGTTTGCTCGCGCAATCAGTCCTAACTCGCCTTCTGGAAATCTATCAGACAGCAGATCCAAACAAGGAGAGTGCACTTACTCACTTCGTTAAAGACCTCCTGAACCTTGACCAGCTAGATGCGGTCATCGGCGGTTTGCACGAGGCAGGCGACGTGCGCCGTATTCGCAAGCTCGTGCAGGAATACAAGGACGCTGAGGATCTCCTCAAGGAGAAGAAGATCGAGGCCGGGAAATTCTTTAGCGAGCGCCGTGATGTCGATGCGCTTATATCGTCCGAGCTCTTGGCATTTCAGAGTGACTTGGATGATGCTCTGCCAGGAACCAAAGCGTTCTTGGCCGATTTGTCGCGTCTTAAGGACGAGCTCGCAGCAATGGACATAGGGTCCAGACTGCTCGACGAGCGTGGTCGGCTCAGCGAACTTCAATCCTTGCGGAAGGCGTGGAATGGTTTGAGAATCAATTCAAGTGCTGGGCCTAGAGGTGCTTCTGAGGCGGCCGCAACCAATGCGTCGAAAGCGGCGGAAGCTTGGCGGATTAGCGTAGGGGTCGAGCTAGAGGGCATCACACAGAGTCTCCGCTCGAGATTTCCTGATCTGCCGTCGTGGTCATCGACCGATCCGGCAACAGCCTACAGAGCAGCCACGGAGCGTGTGGGTGAAGAGCTGGCTCGCCTGCAAAAGCTTCTCGCGTCCGATATTGCAAATCTCGCTACTGAACAGGAGCTGCAGGCGAGCGTTCGGCGTGAGGAGGCTCGGCTGAAACTGATCGCGGCACGAATGGGAGCGATCGCGGCAGACGCTGGCCAATTGGCAACAGCATTGGCGGGTGTATTGCCGCATGTTCATTCTGACGACTGCCCAGTATGCAACAGGGCTTTCGACGAGATTTCGAAGGAACCGTTAAGTGCCCATCTGCAGCGCACGATTGCAAAACTCACAGAAGACTCTGGGCTTCTCGCGCAGCTTTCGAGCGAACAGGCGGCTGCGACTTCTCGTCTTGCCGACCTGGGTCGACAGCGGGAACGACTCCGAGGGACTCTTCTTACGCCAGAGGCGAAAATCCTTACTGGTCAACGGATAGCCGAGCTATCCGACAACGCAACCACGCTTACCAGAATTGAGAATCCATCACTGCACGGTGCAGTTCTGTTGGCCGCCGAGGCCGAGGCCTCCCGCGATCTCGGCACCTTCCGGGAGACGGATCGGCTTTCTAATGAACTGCGCGAATCTTCCTCTCGTCTGAGCGCTGCTATTGGCGGTAGGTCGATAGGCTCTGCGGAGCCCATAGAAGCGTTTCTTGCTAACTTGCAGCAGACGCTTAGTGTGCGCGTGTCGAGCCTACAACAAGTGGAGCGAGGAAGGGAAAGCGCCCAGACGAGATGCCTATTGTTGCTGCGTCTTCAGTCTCGATCAATCGAGATCGCTGCGGAACTGCAATCCCTTTCATTAGCCATCGAGGGCCTAAATGCCGCGATCGCCGCCGCGAACGTGCGACGCAACCGCGCAAGGGCTCTCGGAGATTTGGCAAGGGAGTCGCGCACACAAACGGTCAGAAAGGTTTTCAACGATTCCCTCAACATTCTCTGGCGCGACCTCTTCGTTAGGTTGGCGCCGACCGAGCCTTTCGTCCCAGCCTTCCACCTTCCCTCCGGGGCGACCGATATCGCCGCGACCCTTGAAACGGTAAATCGCTCCGGGATGACCGGAGGCACTCCCGGCTCGATGTTAAGCTCAGGTAACTTGAACACTGCGGCGCTAACACTTTTCTTGGCGCTCCATTTCTCGGTCGCAAGTTCGCGTCTGCCGTGGCTTGTGTTGGATGATCCGGTTCAGAGCATGGACGAGGTGCACATCGCTCAGTTCGCAGCCCTCCTTCGCACCCTTTCGAAGATTCACGGTCGCAAAATCATCATTGCTGTGCATGAACGCCCGCTATTTGACTACCTAGCGCTTGAGCTGAGCCCTGCGTTTGAGCATGACAAGCTGCTTTTAGTCGAGGTGCGGCGCACCCTCGGCGCGGAGACGGTTGTTGTCCCGACCTATAAGACCTACGAAGCAGACGCCATCGCCGCGTAGGAATGGCTCTGGCCACGATGACTGTGAGGGCCAATTGCCACCAAGCGCTGCAACCATCATCACCGCCGTGGTTGGCGTGCTTAGTCTATTCGCATGCTGAATCAGCACAATGACTCGCACGGTGTCCCGTCGCTGTCGCGGTCCAGCTTGCCGCCCCAAGAGCAGTTGCTCAGATACCATTGGGCTTGTGAGCAGGTTCGCCGCGGCTGGCAGGAGTAGCTTTGCGCTACCTTGCGGCGATTGATCATGCCAAGCGGATCTCGCTGCCGGCTTCGCACCGTCAGCGTGTGCTGCCCGCCAATCCCACGGCGCCTGAAACGTTCCGGCCCATAACCCGACCTTCGCCGCCTCAGCCTTCATCTGCGGCGACGCATAGGCGCCATGGCTGTAGCCGGGCCAGTCCAAAGCCTGGCCGTGCTCCACCATCCAGACGGCGACGCTGCCGCCGTCCGCGCGCAAGCAGTCGGGTGCGCTGTTCAGTTCTGTCGAGAGGGCGCTTTTCTGCACGAGTTGCGATAAAGGCGGCCCGGTTCGGCTGGAGATTCACAAGCTGCCCCGGAATTGAAGGCCAAACGAACACATTGATGGCGACACTCACCGATGTGTCGACAGGCTTAGCGCTATGATGGATTCCCGGGCTCGCTCATTCAGCTGCCATGAGCGCGGCTTCCGAGCGTTTTCCATGAGACAATCCTGGCACGGTGAAACGACTCGCTTTTTCTCCCTTTCTCAGCTTCACTGAAGAGGGAGCGGGGGATGAGACATGGCAACAGTAATTAGGCACGCTTTGTGCACGCTGTTTTCTGTATTCATCTTCGGCGCTGCATTGTTGATTGCGGGGTGCGCCACCCCTTACATCCCGCCGAAGATTCAAGAGCCGGGTCAGATCAACCCGTCCAGCTTTGGCGGTATCATGAACTTTGCCAAGCAAGAAGACCTACGGGTCGTTTGGGTGCACGGGATGTGCACTCATGAAGAAGACTGGGCAGATAATCGGCATGCCCTTCTCCAACAAGCAATCGCAATTGGATCGTCTAAGCGAAACACTGTGTATGGTCCGGAGCGCGCCGCGCGCGTCACGTTCAACCATAGCGTGAACGGACATTCGCTCGAACTCCGCTTTCTCGTCTGGTCACCGCTCGCGGCCGGCGCAAAAATCGCGATTGGGCTTGATCACAACGATGAACTGAAGCGCGCCAGCCTGAACAGGGATCTCAAGAAAGGACTAATCGACGATTGCTTTTCCGACGCCGTGATTTACACGGGCACGGCTGGCGATCCGACCAGATCGTGGATCCGTTCCGAAGTTTGTGACGCTCTGGGCGGCGATATTTCAGCCGCAGGCCACTGCCTGATCGACGACAGCAAGCCGAGGCGGAAGACCATCCTGATCGCCGAGAGCTTGGGAAGCAAGATGCTCTCCGACGCGATCGTCTCGATATGGCAAACCACGCCGGCGTCGGAACAGTCGCGGATCGCCCAGCGCCTTAGCGATGTCCAGATGGTTTTCCTGCTGGCAAACCAGATACCTCTCCTGAATGCCGCGACCTACGCTCCAGGCACAGGCATGATTGCTGCAAACAAATCGGCGGATCGAGCTAGTGGATCGCTCCTCGACGTGATCGCCAGCGCACGAGCTCGAAAGAACAAGGCGTTTATCGCGGAGCCGTCCGGTCCCATTCGCTTTGTAGCTTTCACGGATCCAAATGACCTGTTGAGCTATCGGCTGTTCCCCAAAGCGTATCTGCCTGGAGGACATGAAGATTACCAACGTGATTGTCTCAAACGATCAGACATATCTCGGACTGTTAGAGCGCCCGGATACCGCCCACTGCGGTTACGGCTGGAACCCGGCGGTGATAGCGACAGTTGCAGAAGGCTACGACGGCAAACGCCTGGGATCGATCCCGGTCAATGTCCCACACTCTTGCGGCCTCGGAGGATAGCGCGCGGCCCCGTCGCCTCGGGAATTGAGATGCTACACAGACATCTTCCACTCAAGTCACTGCACTTAGCCCCTAGAACTGAGATCGGGAACCGCGCATGTCATCATTGGCCTGGATTGATTTCGACGAAGCTGAGCGCCAAAGGGCGCAGCGGATAATGGCGCTGTTCCAGGAACGCGAAACCCGTGACGAACTCGGCTTGGGCAGTATCCGTGACTCAATTGCCGATCATCTCTTTCCGGGAACCAGCACGATCCAGACCCGACTGCGCTATATGCTGTTTATTCCATGGCTGTTTCGGGCTCTGGAGGGTTCGAACGTAGCCTCTGACACGCTCGCCTCAGAAGCTCGCGTCCTTGAGAACCGTCTCGCCGACGCGCTCAAGGCTGGCGGCGAATCGAACGGCATCATCGGGCGCGATGCAGGCGTCGATCTGCAGCGCCTTCCCAGTTCGGTCTATTGGGTAGGACTAGGGATGTGGGGAATCCGACTCTTTCCCGGCTCGGCTGAAAATCTGTTCTCATCGATGCGTCACCTTCAGCGTGGCCATTCGCGGGTCCGGGAAAGGGAAGACGCCGCATCGGAAGGACACGCATTGCAGATATGGACGCCGTCGCTGCCGCCACCGCCCAAAGATTTGCTCAAGATGACGACCTTCCGACTAAGCCATGACGAGGCGCAGTTCATCGTAGACCGCCTAGTTGTGCAGCAACCTCGAAGCCTATTGGCGATGTTGGCCCGCGATACCCGCACGCCAGCCGAATGCGACTACATTTGGGAGCATCCGCATCTTAATGATTTCCCGAGCGAAACGAAAAAACTCGTTCGGCACGCCGAAGTCTTTTCAAGCGTGATGCATGGTGCCTCGCTGATTTATAATCTGTTACTCAGCGAGTTGCGTGAACGCCCCGAATGGATCGAGTCCTATCAGAAGCGTTTGCAGGAATGGCGCGACGACCTGGATCTGTCAGCGATTCGCGCCTGGCAACTTGATGACTTTTGGCAGGCTGTTGATCACCCCGCTCACCGCATCCGGCCGGCAGCCAAGCGATTCGTTGGCGAATGGCTAGCGCTGGTTCGCGCAGGCGGGGTTGGCAAGGGCAACCAGACCCCGGCGTCGCGCCTGGTGCAGGACCGCGAGCGTCGGCTGAAAACCAGCCAGTCTCGGTTCGCAAACCGAGCCATTCGAGATCGCTGGACGGGGGCGTCAGGGACGGAGCGCCTCTCGTTCCGTTGGCCGCAAACCAAGAGGCATCTTAGGGATCTCGCCAATGCTAAATAGGACCACACTCGATCCCGAAAGTCGGGTGCTCTATGGCGACAGTCTTCAGCCCCCGCCGGGCTACGTTTTCGACGCCGCAGTGGCGACTACCTTTTCGCTCGACTTCGAGACAGCCCTTGCTGCACCTGTCAGCTTGGCTCTATTCGCCGCGGAGAACCGCGATGACATTCTCTCCCACCCGCTAGCCTTGCTTGAGGGTGCGGAGCGGATCGCTGGTCGACTCGTCGTCTTTACTGACGCTGGGCATATTCAGGCCCAAACCCGACCGCATTCACGCCTGTGCTCCCTTCTTGAAAGGATCATCGTCGAAGTCGCCGCGCCACGTGGCGGAGCATTTCATCCTAAGATGTGGGCGCTGCGTTATCGGCCGACCCGATCCGATGATCCAACCCTGCTGCGACTCCTCGTCCTTTCGCGTAACCTCACGCGCGACCGTTCCTGGGATATCTCGCTTCGTCTCGACGGCGAGCTTACGCGCAGACCAGACGCCAAAAACCGCCCGCTTTTCGATCTGCTCAACCGCCTGCCGAACTTAGCGGTTGCCGGCATATCTGAAGAGGCCGGCATCATAACTACCGAAATCGCTGACAACTTGCGACGCACTCAATGGACGATGCCGGAGCGGTTCGAGGATGTGGTATTCGCTGTCAACGGCTTCACCGACAAGATCTGGCAGCCCTCCGGGTGCGCGAGGCTCGGTGTGATCTCGCCGTTCTGCGACACAGATACGCTGAAATTCCTAGCCTCTCTTCCAACAGCGGAAAAGCCCATCATTATCAGCCGACCAGACCAGCTGGCATGCGTCGCAGACGAAACCCTCAGCGCATTCGAGCGCGTCGCCGTCCTCGACGAAATGGCCAACAGCGAAGATGGTGAAGAATTCCCAACCAACGCGCTCCAGGGTCTACATGCCAAGGCCTTCATCGCAGAGATTGGATGGGACACTATCCTTACGGTCGGATCAGGCAATGCAACTCGCCCCGCGCTGCGGTCGGGCAATAACGTCGAACTGTTCGCCTCGCTCCGAGGCAAGAGATCCAAGGTCGGCGGCGTGGAGCAGATCATGGGCGAGAAGGGCTTCGGCCGCCTGACACGTGCCTTCGTTCCCAGTGAACTGGACCTCATAGATCCATTGGTGACGATGGCGGAAGCTTGCCTCGATAATGCCCGTCGCGCACTTTGTCGTGGCGCGCTGCGGCTGCGCTGCGAGCGAACTCAGACAGAGGAAGGCGAGAACGCATGGCGCGTCTGGCTCACGCCATCGGAACCCATGCCATTGAAGGGGGTCGGCACTTTGAATGCTTGGCCCATCACGCGCGGAGATGGGCATGCGCGCAACATACTGACCGCTTTGCGAGCGGGCGAAACGATCGATCTGGGCGCGATGCCCCTGGTCGACCTGACCCGCTTTCTTGCCTTCCAGCTTAGGGATGAAGGCGAGAAGGCTTCTGCTCTATTCAGCACGAGCCTAGTTATAGAAGGGCTTCCAGCCGAACGACATGCTGCCATTCTACGGTGGGTCATCAACAGTCGGGACGCCTTCTTCCGCTATCTTCGACTACTGTTGTCCGAGCTCGGCGATCCCTTCGGGGCCGCGCTAGCCGCGCAGGAGGTCTCAGGACAGTCTGCTTGGATGTCATCCGCTGATGATGCCCCATTACTCGAGGACATGGTTCGTGCCCTCTGCCGTGGCGGCGAACGCCTTCATGCTATCGAACGGCTTATGGCTCGACTGGAGTCGGGCAATGATACTGGGGCCGACCCCATCCCGGATGACTTCCGCACTCTATGGGATGCGTTTCGTATCGCGCTCCGGGATCAAGGAACCAATCATGCCTGATAGCCGATTTGATGCTGCTGCCGCACTCGCGCCGCTTAAGTCATTCCAGCGTCGCACTGTGGACTATGTGTTTGATCGGCTTTACGGCGATCAAGATCCAGTCCGTCAGTTTCTAGTCGCCGACGAAGTAGGCCTAGGCAAGACGATGGTAGCCCGCGGAGTGATTGCACGGACAATCGAAAAACTTTGGGATACGACCAAACGGATCGACATCCTCTATATCTGTTCCAACCAGGCGATCGCCGCGCAGAACATAAGCCGCTTGAACGTGCTCAATCGGCGTGAACTTGCCCTGCCAACGCGGATGACCCTGATCCCGCTTCAGGTCCGCGGCGCCCAAAGCCTCGACGCCAACAAGGTCAACTTTATAAGCTTGACCCCAGGCACGACGTTTAATCTGCGATCGACCACGGGGGTCGTCCAAGAGCGGGCATTCATATTGCGCATGTTGGCGGACCGCGTTTCCCGCCCCCGAGGCCTACACAACCTGATGCAAGTCTACGCTGGCGTGGAGCGATGGCGGAAGGCTGTCAATGCCCTGACGTTAGACGGCGTCGACAAGCGGATCATCGATCGTTTCCGACGCGACGTTAAGGACGATACTGTCCTGTTTGCAGAGCTTGAGGAGGTTTGCGATCTGTTCCGCCGCCGCCGAGAACACTACCCGGTGACGATGACCCTGCGTCGCGACGCGTTGATAGGCAAGTTGCGGGGCAAGCTGTCGCACGCCTGCGTCGATGCCCTTGAGCCCGACCTCATCATAATGGACGAGTTTCAGCGATTTCGAGACCTTCTGCACGGTGAGACCGATGCAGCGATCCTAGCGCGCGAACTGTTCGAGTATACGAGTGGGAGTGGTCACGCTGCACGGACACTACTCCTGTCGGCTACGCCCTATCGCATGCTGACCTTGTCAGACGACGAACCCGATGATGGTGATCACTATCGTGATTTTCTGGAGACCCTGTCGTTTCTTTACGGCCGCGGAAAGGGCCCCGCTATCGCCGCGACACTCGAAGTCGAGATGCGACAATTCCGCGGATTCCTGCACGCTCTGCCCGAGTCTCGGCCGGCTGCCATCGATGCTCGACGCGGCGTCGAACGACAACTGCGTTCGGTAATGGCTCGCACAGAACGAGTGGCTATTACAGTTGACCGCGATTCTATGGTTGGCGAGCCGCCCATGTCCATTACCGTGCGGCCTACCGACTTGCGCCAAGCCGCCTCTGTTTCTGACGTCGCTCGAGCCTTAGACGCGCCAGAGATCACCGAATACTGGAAGTCGGCGCCGTATTTACTGAACTTCATGCGCGACTACGCTCTGAAACGCATCATGAAGGCAAACCTTGGCCGGCCTGCACTCAATCTTCGAGAGGCTCTAATCCGCGCTAAGCCTGAGATGCTGGACCATGCACGCCTCGACGCCTACGAACCGCTCGATCCCGCAAATGGACGAATGCGTGGTGTCATGGACGACGTGTTCAGCAACGCGCTCGATCAGAACCTCTGGATACCGCCTTCCTTGCCCTACTACGGACCCACACGTCAAAGCCCGCCACTGACCAAGGCTCTGATCTTCTCATCCTGGTCGATGGTCCCAGACGCGATTGCGGCTATCCTTTCCCACGAAGCCGAACGTCGAATGGGTGTTGGCGACACAGGTCAGCGGTATTTCGCGCGCACACGTCCTCGGCCCATCCAGTTCCGGCAGGACCAACAGCGCCTTGTCGCCATGCGTGCCATGAACCTGATCTATCCGTCGCCAACGTTGGCGCGGCTGGCTGATCCTTTGGCGATCTTTGCAGAGCACTCCGAAACGCTCTCAGTCGCTGACATGCGGAACGCTGTAGCCGACCGGCTGCGCGACAGTGTCAAAGCACTAGAGCAAAGGTCGGGCGTCATCACGGACGGCCGGGATTGGGAATGGGCTGCGCCGGCGGTTATTGACGCGATGGCCGGTGCAAAATCGCTTGCGTGGTTGGTCGAGCCCGGTGGCTTGGCGTCCCTGGGAAATGAGGAGGGGTTCAAAGAGCACGTCGCCGAACTTAGCTCTGCGGCCGCAGGGCGTCAGCTTGGACCTGTTAGTGAAACGATCATGGGCCTCCTCGTCGATATTGCGCTCGGCAGCCCTGCAGTGTGTGCCCTGCGAGCCCTGCGCCGTATTGCGCCGGACCTGGATTGGGACGATGCCAACCTGCTCACCGCGGCGACCGAGGTCGCTTGGGGCTTCCGCACACTCTTTAACCAGCATGATGCTGTCGCTCTTCTGCGTAAGGACGACGACGATCGCTATTGGCGTCTGGTGCTGGCCTATGGCGCGGAACATAATCTCCAAGCCGTGCTGGACGAATACGTTCACTATCTCGTCGACGCTGAAGGGCTAGGTCCAAGGTCGTCAGCTGACAGAATTGTGGGGGTTAGCAAGGCTATCGCCAACGCATTGTCGATCCGACCTTCGCAGATCGACGTCGAGGATCCGACCGTGGAAGGTAAGGCACTCGTCATCAACAAGTTCCAAATGCGCGGCCGGTTTGCCATGCGACTGGCTGATTACAAGGACGAGGAAGGTGGCGCGGCGCGCTTGGGCAGCGTCCGTGACGCCTTTAACTCGCCGTTTCGACCGTTCGTGCTTGCCACGACCTCGGTCGGGCAAGAGGGCCTCGATTTCCACCCCTATTGCTACCGGATCTATCATTGGAACTTGCCGGGCAATCCGGTCGATTTGGAACAACGTGAGGGCCGTGTCCATCGCTACAAGGGACATGCGATCCGGTTGAACCTGGCATATCGGCAAATCGACGTCATCCGCGGCAAAGGCGGCATAGCTAAGGATCCTTGGAACACAATGTTCGACGCTGCTAGGGCACAGACGGACATCGACACGGACCTTGTGCCATATTGGATCTATGAAGGCCCGGTGAAGGTCGAGCGCCGTGTCCCCATGTTGCCGTTCAGCCGCGAATTCCGCCGCCTAGAATGGTTGAAACGCAGCCTTACGGTCTATCGCTTGGTCTTTGGGCAGCCGCGCCAAGAAGATCTTTTGGAATACCTACACAGCTTGAAGGCAACCGATATTGGGGCGGGCGACCTGTCTGAACTCCAGATCAATCTCCAACCTTGAGCGGCATCCGTCCAATAGGGCCTTTAGCGGCGCCGATATCGGCGCTCTGAAAAAAGCAGTCGAAGGATTGTGCCGAGCCAACACGGCATATCGCTGTTGAGGTTTTGCGAACAAAACCGTATGGTGATATTGAATATGGTAAGTCAACAGTAACCTACTTTAAATGCGAAAGTCGATTCGGCGTCGAATATTGTGGCGCGATCACATAGCATCATCTCCAAGACTATGGACATTAAAGGGTCCAGGACTGCCAGCTTCCTGGCCCTTGCCATTTTGCGAGCGGAGCCGTTGCGGCTTGCCTCCCGAATGTTTCCCGATCATCGTGCCCACAATCTCCATCTGTAAGTGCTTGGATTGGCAAACATCATTGCATTGAATTGGAGCCCCCCCATATGCCCGCAGAACAGCGCTCCGCTCGCCTGGCTGTCTTGATCGACGCAGATAATGCTTCGGCGAAAATCGCCGATGGACTGTTTGAGGAGATCGCCAAAATAGGCGAGGCGAGCGTCCGGCGAATATACGGTGACTTCTCCAGTCCGCGCTCTAAGGCATGGGCAGACATCCTATCCAAGCATGCCATCATTCCTCAGCAGCAGTTCGCATACACGACCGGCAAGAATGCGTCGGACATCACACTGGTCATCGACGCAATGGACCTTCTGCATAGTGGCCGGTTCGATGGCTTCTGCCTGGTGTCGTCCGACAGCGACTTTACGCGACTCGCAGCGCGAATTCGCGAGCATGGGGTGGACGTGTTTGGGTTCGGTGAGCAGAAGACGCCTGAAAGCTTCCGGCAGGCTTGCCGGCGATTTATCTACACGGAGAACCTGCTTCCGGAAACGACCACCACTGATGCCAATGCGAAGGTCAAGAAGCCATTGGAATCGATGGCTCATGCATCCCGCATCCTCAAGAGGATCATGGCGGAGAATGAAAGCGACGACGGGTGGGTAAACCTGGGACAGCTCGGCAACTTACTTGCCAATCTCGCACCTGATTTTGACCCACGGACCTACGGATTCAAGAAGCTCAGCGATCTTGTGCGCAAGATGGAATCTCTGGATGTCGGCCAGTCAGACACAGGCCATATTCGCGTGCGCCTGAAGCCCGCCTCCGGTGTATCGCGAGCGATTAAATAGCCTCGGCCAAGGTTCTGCTCACGGTAAACGACGTGCCCCAGAGCCCACTGGAGAGCTCGAGCACCTAACTGCTGCACCGGGACCGCAGCACACTATCGTGCGCCCTGACGGCCCCCCTGACGTGCCTCGGGATGAGGGCGCGGTTTTGATCCGCGCCCTCATGTTGGTTATCTTGCGGTCATCGTGGGTCGAGGCCTTGGGTTGTGCCTTTGACGAATTATGCTGCGACTTTCCACTCAGCCATGTGACGGAACAGGAAATAGCCTGACCTAAGATCTTCCAGGGCCAAACCTTCGTTGTCGGTCTCCATTATGCGCCCTTCCAAATAGGCGATGTAGCCGGCGTCGAACCGTGCCTGGACCTTTGGTTTACCGACGAGACGATGAGCCTTTTCAATCTGAAGCGAGGCAGCTCGATATAGGGCGTCAGCTTGACGAATTTGCTCAGGCCCGACTACGATTTCAGTCTCCGGCACGTCGCTAAATTGCTCAGAAATATTGGACATGTTAGGGTTCTCCTTGTGATCGGCAGGAATTAGCCCCTGCCGTTGGCTACGTCGCCGGAGTGACATCGGGGTCAAATCGACAATCACTCCGGCGAAATTCTTTGATCAGTCGAGACGCTCCGCCTTCACCTGTGTTGACGGGAACACATAGCGAGCTGGCACCCTCAATTGGGTCTGAATTAGCTTCAGTCGATCGATCTCGGCGAACGACACCTTGAGCGCTTCTACATCGCCCCTCGGCAGGTTAGCACTCGCCGCCAGGGCGTCGTCGATTGCCCTACCTATCTCAGTGAGCTTGTATTGATTGATCAGAACCGAAAGTTCATCGGCGGTGTCGAGGCAAGCACCCAATATCCCTAGAGCACGTTCAAGCGCCGTGACCGGCTCGTCGCGATCATACTCGGACTTGAATTTTTGAATCTCAGTTCTCAGAAAATCGGGACCCGAAATATGGACTCCGTATGCGTCTAAGCTGGCATCAAAGGGAAAGTCTCGATCCCCGACGAAGTCTGAGAAGGGCCGCTTCAAATAGCTGGGCTTCGTTGGCGTAGCCTTCGCCGCGGCTAGCTCGGCGGCCTTTTGGCGTTCGCGGTAGCGTTTCTGTTTTTCGGCGGGTGTCAGGACCATGATCGAATCTCCGGCGGCAGTCACGGTTCTGGTAACATAGTGACCGTTACCGTGTCAATGGAGATTCCGCGAAGGCTCCGCTTTGGCCAATCCCCATGTGCTTGAAGCGCGCGTCGGCACTAGGTGTCAGTAAATAGCTCTTTGACTAGATCGCTACATCGAGGTGTCCGCCGGCTTCTGCGCTAGGTTCGCAGGCGAGCTCACTGGAGAGCTTGAGCACCGGATGCTGCAATGTGACACGGCGCACTACGGCGCTCTCTGGCAGTCACCCCTTACAGCGCGGTGAGTGAATTCGGCGCGCTGCTACCTGTTCCCCTTCAACGCCACGCTGACCTGCAAGAAACGGCAGTATCTCAAAGCCCTTGCCCTGTCGCATCCGAGCGCCGCCTCCTATATGCTTTGCGGAAAGCAATAAGGGATAGCCAATGAGCAGACAGGTTACCGACTTCGCTACGGCTTGGGTGTTTGAGAACATCAACGCTGGACCATACAATCCCGCTCAGGGGATTATCGATGCTCACGTCCGGCAACTGGTCAAAGATGCTAGGGCCAGAGGCATCAGTGAGGATGCTTTACGGGAGCATCTTGGTGGCCTTTCGGATTTTGTTTCAGAAGCGTTGAAATCTTCGACCGACGACGAAGTCCAACGTCTGGCGAACAAGGACGACTAGTGCCAACCGGACCTAAAGGTCAGAAGCGCCCGCCGCATGGATGGGTCATCCCGAGAGATCTGACGGCCCAAACGTCAAGCTTAGACACTAGCTGAAAACGCGACCGGAGAGAACCATTGGGCGCTGATCACAGGTTGCAACCAGCGAAACGAATAATGAAATAGTTGAGACTAAGTCCCGTATGTCTCCCGAGCACATGCATTCAGCACACGTAAAATGCACTATTTTGGCGTGGTCTCTCAAAGGCTTACGGGACTAGCGCCTTCAGAAATGGGCAGAAAATTAAATAGCTTCCTTGGGGTATCGACGTTCACAGCACTCGAACATCCGACCTTCGGTCCCAACGGCGCAGCCTACCCCGGTCCCAGCACAGTTCCTGGATCCCGCCGTAGTTGACAACTACCCAAAAAATTGGATTTCGGCGGTTTCTGTCAACTTGAGGTAAACTTAATGTAATGCGTTCTCTTACCGGCATAAGAGAACGCACGTTCCTGGTTGACAGAATTGGTGGCTGATCTTCCACAATCGGGCGCCGAAGTTGACATTGTCAACCCGGGCCTAATCAAGCTGTTCCCTTTCAGAGGGCCAGCCGACACCCCACATGGAGCGGAGCATGGGTGATATTTTTTCTCCGGCAACAAAAGGCATCCCCTACATATCACCATGGAAAACCTAGGACTTCCATCTATGGGGATCATCCCGAGTCAGAAATAAAGTCGATCGGTTCCTAGGAACCCAGGCGATCGTCGTCAGCTTCCGCTGATGGCATCTTAGATCCAACACCTGGTTGTCTTAGTGGTGCACTCACTGACCGCGCCGGCTTTGCCGACCCGCTGGATTAGCGGGACCGACCGAGCATGCGCTCTACGCTCCGGTCCGCACTCGAGCTCGACGCAGTAGGGTCGAATGATCAGCTGGCTGCTGCCAATGGCTCAGATGGGTGAAACGTCGCCATTCGTCTCCTCGACGGGAACGAGCAAGCAGCGCCAGAAGCGAGCTCAAAGGAGCGCCGGCACTCCCATTTGAAAGAGCAGCAACAACCTAGCTACATAGCATGCGCGGATTCGACTCCGACGTGCACGAAGCTGCCGTTAGTGTCAGCGAGGCGAGGACCCGTTTCTCCCGGGTAGCGTTATGACGATAGACTCCGTCCGCATTCCATACCGGGAGCCCGTCGACTAGGAGATCTTCCCGCGCGCCGGTGTAGTCTTTCTAATCTCCTCGGCAGCGCCTGTCAGAATAAAGGCCCGCTGCAGGAAGTTCTCGATAATGTCGACGATATGCTCGAGACGCGCAGACGTCGGGGTATAGCCTCGGTGGGCTGATGCGTTTCCGGCATCTGCCACTGCCTCAAGGGTCTTCTTCTCTTGTGAGCTGATAAAGTCGCCGGTTTCCAGCGCCGACAGCTTGCCCTCGAACCCGCCTTTCGGATCTCCGATCAAGAGATAACCTGCCCTGTCGAGCAAGGTGCGAGCGCCGACCGACGCGAGCACATTCAAGCCGGTATTGAGAGCCGCATAGAGTTCGTCCAGGACGTTCCGTAACACCTCGTCGCCGATGCTGTCCGACCATGCCGGCTTAGCACGCACGGTAGGCGCCGGATAATAGGTCTCCTTTATGCCTGGTCGCATCACCGGCCGTCCATTCTCGTCATAGTCCATATCGTCCCATTCAGAGAACCAGTGCTCGTGCCGAACCGAAAGAATGTCGCATCCACAGCATTGCAGAACTTCGAAGGTGTCACTCCATGAGATCGGGCCATCGTTGCCTGAAGTGGAATGTTCCGCGCGAACCCACGAGTTGGTGGTGCCACGACACTTGTTGCAATGTGCCTTGATCGTGCGGTCAACCTTCGGAGCAGATTCTGGGCGCGATGGATTAGTTGCAGGCTCGGCCGGGGCCTGCAACGGCGCCAATCTTGCCCATCCCCTTGCGGTTACGCTGATGCAGTCGTCGGGAACGAACTCGATCAGGCCCTCGCTCTTTGCCCGTGAGATCAACTGCTCGACGCGACGACCATCAATCGTTCCGATCACCCCCGTAAGATCATCCTCGTCCGGCAACTCCACGGTGCCGAGTTGATCGTCACCGAGTTGGGAGGCGACCCAGACCAAGAGATTAGTCATCTGCCTATCAACGGAAGGTAGCGGCCGCTTCAGCATCTCATCAAGATTGACGGAATTGATCTCGGGCCACTCCGCATCGGTGGTCATCGACATCAATCTGGTGGCGTGGCTTAGGCGAGCGACACTCTTCGGATCGTCCCTTGGGAGGCGAGCAGGGAGCATCGCCAGCGCCGACCCAGTAATCTGATAATTCCCACACTTGCGGCACTCCACTCGCCTGTAGTCGCCGCCGTTGGGCTGCTCTAGGCTGGCCGATGTCTTGCAGATCGGACAGAATCCCATTCCGTGCACTCCGAAAGTCATTCGCGGTGGCAATGCGCCTCACGCTGGCACGTTGATAGCCGATAGTCCAACATGCGTGGACTCAAACCATATGGTATTGGCGGGATCTATCTTGAAACAACCCAGTTTGCCTAGGCGGCTATACAAGTATCGTGGCTTCAGCAACCGGATCCTCGATATGCTCATGGCCGACGAACTGTATTACGCAGACCCCAGCGACTTCAACGACCCGCTCGACAGTAGGCCGAACCTGGAAGCCAATCTCCCGGCCGATGACCTCGAGCACCTCCTGAGCCGCCTTGTGGAACAGCGCATTAGAGCCGAGATGACCAGTGCTGCCGCATCAATCAAATATCGCGGTCCGAAAACAATCGACCACATCGCGCGCCACAGCCTGAACCGGGCTGCCCGGTTGATCGACGAGATCCGCTACAACGCCGGCAATCCGATTTATGAGGTGGCGGACCCCCTGAAATTCCTGCTTGCGCAATACCTCGAGGACGAACTCCTGCGTCGCTATGACAGGGGCATCGTATCCTTCGCCATGCGCGCAACGTGCCCGCTGATGTGGAGTCACTACGGCGACCAGCACCGAGGCATCTGCGCGGGATACTCGATCCCGGCGGATGCTGCCACAAGCCTCCACAAGATCACCTATGGCGGAAGCAGGAACGTCAAAGCTAGTGACGTCGCCATCATGGACAATGACGCCGTGGCGCGCCGCCGGGTGGACGAGGCCGTATTGCTGCGCAAGGCGGGTAGCTGGCGCTATGAGCGCGAATGGCGCCTGATCGGCACGCGCGGACCGCACGATTCCCCCCTCGAACTCGAGGAAGTGATCTTCGGGATGCGCTGCGGCTTAACTGTCAAATACACAATTACAAAGGCACTTGAAAACCGGCGCCGGGCAGTCCGCTTCTATGAAATGCGGGAGCGGCACGGCACTTTCCAGCTTATGAAATGTGTCCTCGATACGGGAGAGCTTTCTGCCTCTCTGCCACGGCGCACCCGTGACCTGATCGAGGCCTTCGACGACTTGGACTAGTGGGCGGCAATTCACGGCCCCAGTCCATCGTCAACTGGATATCATCGCTCCGAGAACCCAGGTATGAGCAACGACGACAAGCCCCCCCGCATCCGATTTTGAGTCCCTGCTGAGAACGGATTTTCGGTGGCCGACCGCTGGCGACGCCCCGTTCACCCGCTCCGACGAGTGGCAGAGCAATGCCTATATCGACCCCTATGGTCACAGCCGTTTGGTAACGATGATGACCGGATACAAGATGGCCGCCGACCTTATGGTCGCCCATGTCGCACAGTCGCACCACGACGGCGATGCCCTCGTCTTCCCCATAATCTTCAACTACCGCCAATTCATCGAGCTTGAACTCAAATACCTCATCGCCACCTATGGCTACACCGTCGGCGTGGACGCCCAGTGGAACACGCACGACCTCCACACCTTATGGTCGATCTTTCTCAAAGTCCTTGCGGGCTATGGACACGAGGATGTGGAAGGCACCGACAGCGTTGTGGAGGAGATCATCGTCGAGTTCGCCAAAGTGGATCCTAGGTCCTTCTCCTTCCGCTACCCGGTCGACACCAGCGGCAAAATCGTCACCCTGGCCCATCAGGAGGTCGACCTGCATCGCCTCGCCGATGTCATGCACGGCCTAAGCGGCTACTCCTCTGGCTGCGACGGCTTTCACGACAACCTCCAGGGCGCGGGGCCATAGGTATTCACGCGAACTCAGACACCAAGAGATAGCGCCGCGAAAGAGGACCTGCTGTGAACGTCAGGGAGATGACACTCGACATGGTCAGATCTTTTGCCGAGGCTTGCCGACAACTGCGTGACCATTTTGCGATCTAGCAGGCTGAGGGCGATCTGCTCGTCATTTCCCTCCCGCGGCGCTTGGCGTTCTCAATGTCATGCGTTCGATTTCGTGCCGCCCACGCCACGAAAGATGGCGCGTATTATCTTTCTAAACACGACCGACAGCTTCGGATCCGTTCCGTTTGAGAACTTGCGGACCACTTCGATAATCTCCTGCTCGTTTGCTGAGAACCCGCGCAAAATTTCTCGATATGCCGCGCGGTCCTGTTCATTGCCGTGCTGCGTGAGCGCCAGGACGAACAGCGCTCGAGGATCAGTTTCTAGCGCCTTGGCGAGACTCACAACGCGAAATAACGGAACCTTGATCCGACCGGTTTTATACATCGAAATGACGTTGTCGTTAGTAAGCCCAATCTCTCTGGCTATGTCCCTTTGGCTCTTTCGATGGCTCATTTCATAGATCCGTTTGTCCAAAAATTTGGCAATCTCGGATTTGTCTCGCGCACCGGTGTTGTCATTGCTCATGTTCGTTATCTTTCTGAAAGTATCTGATATTACTTGCTATATATCGATAACTGATAGGGGATTTGAAATTCCCAACAGGCGCCTAGAGATAATCTGGCCTCCCTTATCTGATTCATCCCACATGTCACTCAAAAAAATCGTTTAAGCCAAATACTTTGAATCTTTGTCAAATCTATACATAAGTAACCCATGATTTACTTTGGCCTTAGGGCGTGGCAGCGCGCACATAGTGCCCGCAGCGGCCAAAGGACGCGGAAAGGCCCAGCGCAGAAGGCCTGTCGCACGGGTGATGCGACTCGGATAAAGGCCACCCGGTGTGGTCAACCGGCTGCTCGATGGGTGGCCGCCACGGATGAACTACTCGACCAAAGTCGTCCTTATGGGCATCAAAGACCCGAAGCGTCAGGTCGTGCTGGAATACAGCGCAACTCCAACGACGGCGACACAGCGGCGGGTGGCCGGAAGGACTGTTGTTCACCCTGTGATCGACTTGGGCGACTACACGTGCCGAGCGGTCATTGACTGGGTCGACATTGACTTCTGGTTCGGACGCTCGACGCAGTTTCAATTCGTCCAGGCAGTGGTCGAGCCCATTGTCGGGCGCATGCCCCACGTAGAGCCGCTTGATCCGGAACCTGGAAATGTCAGCACCAAGTTTCGAATACGCTTCCAGGAACCGCAGCTGAAACTGCTAGCCGAGTGCGAAGACGAGCTGGACAAGAAATTTGACCTGCAGATGCACGGAGTAGTCCGTTCAATCGAAATCAGCGTTGATTTCAAACCCCGCACTCCCTCGGCCGATATGACCGGGAGGATGGTCGGCGTCCTGGCGCGGCATCTGTTTCCAGACCGGGATTTCATGACTGTCGGTCTCGACAGGCCGCGTTTCCTATGGAGTCGAGACGAGCCGACTTTTTTGATGGCAACAAATAGCCTGATGTCCTCAGACGCTGACAAGCCTGCTCCGATCGATGCGACGTTCTACGTAGGTCGACAAAATGGACACGTCAGGTGGCGTGTGATGGAGAAGCTAATCGACAACCAGAACGTCAAAGCTGGAACCTGGGATGATCTACCAGTCAGCGAGCACCGAGCCAGGATCGAAGTGACCCTGGATCGGCAGGAGCTGATCGACCTTGGGGTCGACTACATCCATGGCCTGCAAGGATTCAATTTCGCGAAGCTCCAGGGTAGATACTTCCAGTTCATGGTTCCGACGTTCGAGAACGGGTTCGTAGGCAAACACCCAGTTCGTAAGGCACTCGAGAACGACCGATGGAGAAGGTTCCTCAATGCAGGCATCGTTGGTGTGATTGCCATGGAGGGGGCTCGACGGTCGTTCAGAAAGGGCGCCAGGCCGGCGCTTAAGAGTTTCCTTCGAGCGAAGAGAAAGAAGATCCGTCCCATGACCAGGCTAGGCACAGGGCCTTCGGGTAGCTTCCTCGCGTATGAGGCTCTCAACGGGCGGGCGGCAATGGCGCTGGAGAAGCTGGGGCATAGGGAGGGTGAGTGAGGCTTGCCGAGCAGGGTCTATACAGACCAAGTTATTAGGTCGCCGGAACCTCTGGTTGGGTCGAACCCGTGCGCTAAAAGCGGCTCCTCACCACCGGATGCGCTGATCGCCAGAGCTTCTGGTGGGAAAAACCGGCCAAATCGGAATCGGGACGAGGTGGTGATCTTCGGACCTGCGTCAGACCAACCTGTGCTTCGCCATCAGGCCTGCCAAAGTAGCGCTCTCGATGACCGCGCTTTCCGGGACGATCGCGTAGCCCCAAGACTTCGATGCGGTGTCCGTCGATATCTGGTTGGCGTGTTTGACCCACTCGCAAGCCGCGCGCGATTTCTCCTGAACTGTTTGGTCACTCATCTCACCGTCAGCCTTAATCTCAACGATCAATTTGAGCGCCGACATCTCTACGACGAAATCCGGCTCGTAAGCCTTGCCTGATCGATACTCGATCTGGAATTGACCGGGGCCTGGCTTCACCCAGCGCAGCACGTCTTTCTCGAATTCGCTGTCGATCAGGGCAGCGAAGCGGCGCTCGGTATCAGACTGGAATTTGTGAAAGTTGTAGGGGCTCTTTCGTGTGCCCTTGAAGACGTAGCTTCTGGTGTCCGACAATGGCCTTGCGGCCGATTTTATGTCGAGCATCTTTGCGATGCTGGTTATGCTGATAGTCAGCGGCTTCAGCGACCGAAACGACCTGACAAGCTTTGCTTGGTAGTCCGCCGGCGTCTCGCGATAGTGGCCCTTCATCTGCACAAAGATGAACTCTGCAATCGCCCTTCCATGCGCGAGCGCGACGTTCTCTATATCGTCCTCGGACGCCAGATAGGTTCGCAGATGTGACACGGCCTGACCGGCGAGCCTGTAGAGAAGGTCGGATTGTGAGTCATAGTCGACCTGGTCGTAGTCGATCAGGTGCTTGACGATATAGTTTTCGAGCAGGCCTTCTTTCGGTCCGGAGATCGATCGGGCTAGTTCGCGCTGGTTTTGGTCCCGTAGGTTCCGGATCAGGATCCGATCGGACAGCGGCTGATATCGGATTGTCTGCAGGCCCGTCAGATCGAAGGCTTCGAACCAGAAATTTACCTCCCGGCTCGGAATGACGACGATCTCAGGAATATCGATCGTATTCTCCGCAAGGCTGGCGGTGACTATGCCGACGATCTCCTCGACTCTCGGCTGAGCGACTATGCCCTCCAGCGAGCCCTGTGCAGGCTGCAGGGCGCGTCTGATGTCGGCGGCGAGTTCCTTTCGCACTTCCGGCGTCAAAAGCTGCTTAACGCCCCCCTTGAGCTGCCGCTCATATTTGCGGGTTATGAAATCGAGCGCCGACTCAACGACCTTGCGATCATCGACATGGTCGAAGATGACAGCTTGTTCCTGCATTCCTTGAAACGCAGATCCACCGCCGAGCAGGGCTACCTCGAACGAGACAGGAATATCGATCAATCGTTCGGTTTCAGCCGGAACGTCCCCGCCTTTTCCGATGGTCAGCGTCTTGATCTGCACAAGCGAGTCAACTTCCCTCGCTCGCTTGATCACTTCATCGAAGCGGTCATGCGCAATCACGGTAAGCGTGTCGACCGACTCGACGCCGGTGCGTTCGCCATAGGGCAGGCGAAGTCCGCGGCCGAGCGTCTGCTCAGTTAGAATGTCGGAAGCAGAGGCGCGAAGTGGGATGATCGTGTAGAGGTTGTTGACGTCCCACCCTTCTTTGAGTTTGTTCACATGGATGACGATCTCTGTGAGATTATCGGTCTCTAGCCCGACCAGGCGCTGGATTGCCTCGTCGCTTTCGTCGCCCCTCAAATTTGAATGAACCTCTGCGACACGGCCCTTGTAGGCGCCCTTGAAGAACTCATCGCTTTCGATCCGGGCGCGCAGCGCGCTTGCATGGGTCGTATCCTGGGCGACGACCAACACGAATGGATGAACCCGGTTCCGGCCTGATTGACGTGCGTAAAGGTCGAGTTCGACCTTCACATGTTCATGATAGTGAATGCCGTCTTCGAGCATTATGAGCTCAAGCTGGTGGTCGTTGAAATCAGCCCGGTTGAAGTCCGCCCGGGTCGCCACCGCAGGCTCTTTCACCATCCCGTCGGCCATGGCGTTGCCAAGCCCATATTCGAAGACGACATTGCGAAACGCGGTCGACTTAGCGCCGACGGATTTCGGCGTTGCCGTCAATTCGAGGCCGAGCGCCGGCTTCAATTCGTTTACTGCCCTCATGCCAGCACTTGCACGATAGCGGTGGGCTTCGTCCATTAGCAGCACAAGATCTGGGAGTGCTGCCAGATAGTCGAAATAGGATTCGCCGATGGTCTCGCGCATTGTGCGAATGCGCCCTTTGTCCTTGTTGATCTTGTCGACGTTGAAGATGTTGACGATGGCCTCACCGCCGAAAAGGTCGGAGCCGCGCACGCCCCGCCCCTCTTCCCAGGTATCGCCGGTGACTATGACAGGTGGCGTTTGGGCAAACTGGGCGATGCCGCGAAAAACATATTTCGGCGACGCCTGTTTCGAGAAATCGGCGACCAACTTGTCGTAGATCGTCGTGTTGGGAGCCAGCACAAAAAAGTTCTTCGAGCGGCCGGCGAGGTAGAGCCAAGCAATAAACGCGCCCATGAGGCGGGTCTTGCCCACACCGGTGGCGATGGCAAAGCAGAGTGAGGGAAAGTCGCGCTCGAAATCCTGCACGGAAGGATAGGCCGCTTGGATTGCATCGAGCGCCGCGACTGAGTCACCGCCCTTCGCCAGGCCAATGCGGCCGACGATGTCGGCCAAGATGTCGAGCGATTGCTCCTGTGGTGCGCGCAGCGACAAGCGTTGCGCGATCTGGCGGCGAATGCGGTCTTCGCTCATCTCAGGCCTCGCCTTCGTCGGCGCCAAGGTTGAAAAGCGGCAGGCCTGAATCCTTCTTGCGGGAGCGTCCAGGCGTCCGTGGCTCCTCCGGCTCGTCCAGTGCAAGCGGCAGGTTTTGGATGTTCAGCGAATAGTCGTCGCGGCTCCATTCGCATTTCGACAGGATCGCAGTCGGGATCTTCACAAGGGTCAGATTGTCGAACGAATCCGGGCTCGCGTTGAAAGCCTTGCAGCAAATCAGCAGTGACCGGTCTGGCCCGACGTCTTCCGAAATTTTCCGGCAGGCGTCATGCGTCAGATTCTGCGTCGTAACGTAGATGAAGTCGGTCTCTGTCGAGAAGCCGTGGTTCCAATATTCGTCAGGGTTCTGCGAAGGCGCGTAGGTGAAATTCATGTGCCTGCACAACGCCTCAGCGAGCATCGCCGCATTGTAGTCCTTCGCAATGACCCAGTTGCCGTATTTGTCGTGGACGAGCAGCGACGGGGCGAGCCGGTAGTAACGGAATCCACCGCCGCCGCTCCAGCCGACCGTTTCGGTAATGCCGCCGGCATCATCGCCGTCGATTACTTTCTTCAGGCGCGGAACAATATGTGTTTCGGCGTGGTCACCGAGCTCGACCATGATCCAACGCCGGCCCATCTTGTGGGCTACTGCACCGGTGGTGCCCGAACCGGCAAAGGAGTCGATGACCAGGTCGCCAGGTTGGGTGGCAATATCAAGAATACGCTGAATAAGACGTTCCGGTTTAGGGGTTTCAAATGACACATCCCCAGGGAACAAACTTCGAGACTCGTTCTTCGACGTCCTGTTGCTTCCTACAGCCTCTTTCTTCCACAGCGTTCTCGGAACAAGATCCCCCACCTCATTTACATACTTTTTTATGCTGGGCCGGGCGTTGCCCGTCGGACCCCACCAAATTCTACCATCTTGGTCCAGCTGATGAAGTTTTTCCTGAGAGATCCTCCAAAATCGGCCCGCTGGTGGCGCGAAGGTTCGTCCGGTTGGGCCTACGATCGAGTATAGGCCTTTCGAATAGGGCTTGTTTGCGTATGGGTCACCCGGCAGCCAATCTCCTCGCGGATCGTTGTCGGGATTTGAGTAGATGGAGTTTGCTTCGTCTGTCCGAGCAAGTTTTCGCGGTGTCCAAGTTGCATTTTTCGAAAATATCAAAATATGATCGTGATCAGTGGAGAACAGCCGCGCCGAATTTCGGGGTGAGTCAGCTTTTTCCCACACCACGTTCGCGACGAAGTTCGCCCGTCCAAACACCTCGTCGCAAAGAACCTTAAGGTAATGCGCTTCGTTGTCGTCGATGGTGATCCATAGCGAGCCGTCGTCGGAGAGCAGAGTCCGCATCATCTCCAAACGATCGCGCATGAGACTGAGCCAGAGCGAATGCTCCAGTCCGTCATCATAGTGCGTGAAAGCGCTACCCGTGTTGTAGGGTGGATCGATGAACACGCATTTGATCTTGCCCGCAAAATCCGCTTCCAGCGCCTTCAGTGCGAGCAGGTTGTCGCCATGAATCAGCATGTTGTCAAAAATGTCGGCTTCTGACCTGCGCGCGGCCGCGTGATGCGACAGCGACGGATCTTCGATCAGGATGCGCGGCTCAAGCTTCGGCCGCTCGTCCTTGCCGATCCAGGTCAGTTCAAGCTTCTGTTTTTTCGACATTGCACTCAGTCTGTTTGAGGTTTGTGGTGCCGGAGCTGTGGCTCTTCCTCGTCCTCTGCGCGCCAACGCGCAAGCAAATCCTCTCGTTCATCCGGAGAAGAGCGACTTACCGACTGCTGGTTTCCCGAGCACGATGTGACTTGCCCGTCTAGCGCGATTTGGACTGGTGATTGGACTGTAGCTGCCTTGACCTCCATTGCCATTTTCAGCTCGTCGGCAAGCCGAGTCCTTCTCAATTCTGCTTGGCGGCGGCTTCGTTCGCGATGTCTCAACGCGATTGCCCGTTTCCGTTCCATTTCTTCGAGGAATTCCTCCGGATTGCGGTTTTCTGGATGCATGCTGATCAGCAGTGAATGACCCGTAGAATTGCTGTCGCGTGCTGGTTTGGCGGCAACATCGTCGACACGCTGACCCGGCATGGCTTTTACCGGGATAACTTTGGCACTTCTGACGATCGCGGCCAATTTCTCGTCCCGTCGTTCTTCGAACGGAATGCGATCCAAATGTTCGCTTCCAATCGTGTCACTGGCATCCTGTGATCGCCAACGCACCCGCCTATGGGCACGGACATCACGGTCAATATGAACCTGGCGAATGTGGTCGGTCGGTGAAAGAAAAGACAGCGTCGACCGCGGCGCCGGATCCCGGACATCTCGGCCATGACGGACGTTCCAGTGCATCGTATAGAGATGCTCGATTTCGCCGTGGCAACAGAGAGCGTCCATAACCTCTGCCTCAAAACTGTCCCGAGCCTCTCGGATTTTCATCACCCTAGCTAGCATCCATCGCTGAGCATCCGTCTGCTTTCGTTCGAGTAGATCGATCTGAGCACTCACCCGCGCCTTTTGCTCTCCATCACGAGGCTCGACCCGCAGCCAACGCCGAAGGTTGGCGATGTAATCGTCAACCTCTTCAAGACTGTTGCGGCCACGGTCTTCCAGCCTTCTAACAGCGCGATCGAGATCAACTTCGCACTGTTCAAACATGGACAAATGCTCAAGATCGCATGCACCTAAGAAATCCCAATAGAGCGCTTCAGACGCCCATTCGAGTTCAACTGGTGGGGAGTCTTCGGGATCTCTTGGAAGTGAGCACCCTAATTCAAAGAACTTCGCGGTTAGCCATGGTGAGATTGACTCACCATCGTCGTCGATACAGGCGATTAAAGGAGCAGTCCAAGAGCTGAATGACGTTTCCATCGTAGCCCGCGACACCATTAGCCAGCCCGAACGATACCGAAGCGACCGGACCTCCCAGGCCGGGCCTGAAAAAGAATCAAGATACAAATCGCAAGCAATCGGCAGGCTGGCGAACTCACCGTAACTCGAGCTCGGCGCCCTTTTCATGTTAGCTACTCGACCGACCAGCGAATAGTGAAAAGCAGGTTCTTCTGCGGTTGCTGGTTCAAGCTCTCGGCCACCTCGTCGAGCATGTCGGACACTTGTTTTCGCACCTCGCGGCGTCGCTCGTGTTTGGAGAGCTTGAGGTCATCCATCTGGCCTTCCAGCTTCTTTATTTTGCGTCCGAGATCGAGTTTCTGCTCCATTGACGCATCAGGCGAACGCCGCTCCTTGCGCAGCACTTTGATCTCGGCGTCGAGCACGCCGATCTGCGCATCTAGCTCGATCTCGATGTCCTTGGCGTAGTTGTCCAGCCGAGTTTCCTCTTCCTCAAGCCAGCGGAAGTTCTGTTTCTTCACTCGATCCGAGAAAGCGGAAAACTGTTCGTCTTCGATGCCCTGTAGGCCCGAAGCATCAATGGGGTCTCGCAGTTCTTGAGCCCTTGACGGAACCATGAGCATGCGGTCGGCTGTTTCTGGAGGGATCGATACTCCGTCATCCGTCACACATGAGAGCAGGAGCTCCTCTCGTGCCGAGTCGCGCGTTCGAACCTGAGCCTTGGAGACGCGGAGCAGACCTGACTTGCCTGCCAGATTCTTGACGTCGGCGAGCTGTCCCGGAAACGCGTAGTCCGCAAGGTTGAAAAGCACCGATGTCGGGCTCGACGGCTCACCTCGCGCCTTTGCCTTTTCGACAATCTCCGTCGCGAGATTCCCGTCTGAGAGCCGAAAGAACTGCCAGTCGTGGTCATCGGCGTCGGGCCATTTGGTCGTCCAGGTCTTGCCTTCGTAGTCGAACCTGAAGATTGCGTCGTGGTGGAACCTGGCACCTGGCAATTCGGCTTGGGCCACAATGATGAGGCGCCGTGTGAAATCATTCACTGCGTTATCGAGTTCGCCTTTACGACCCTTGAGCCGAGCGACGACATCTTGATCGAGATGCTCCAAAACCTTCGCGCGGGCGGACTGCATGTCCGAATCGATGCGATCCTGCAGCGTGGCTGTCAGGGCGTCGAACTGCTGAACAATTTCAGCCTCGGTCCGGCTAGACTGGACGATACCCAGGACACGCTGCTCGAAGTCGACACCGCGTTCGATGGTGCCGAGAACCTCGTCGCTTGATCCGAATACGCCACTGAATAGCTTGAATTTCTGATCGAGCAGTTCGTAGATCCGCTGCTCGGCCTGATTCTTTCGATTCAGCATATTGACCACTGTGACGTCGATTTTTTGCCCATAGCGATGGCAGCGACCAATGCGCTGTTCGACGCGCTGCGGATTCCATGGAAGATCGAAGTTGATCACGAGCGAGCAGAATTGGAGGTTGATGCCCTCGGCGCCGCTTTCTGTTGCGATGAGGATCGTCTTGTCCTTGCTGCGGAAGGCGTCGACAATCGCCGCTTTCATGTCCGCGGTCCGCGAGCCGGATACCCTGTCCGTGCCGGCGTGTTCTTCCCGCCAAGCCTGGTAGAGAGACTTGCTGACGGGATCGCTGTTCGACCCGTTCAGAAGCGCGATCTGGCCGTCGTAACCATTGGCGGCCAACAGCTCGCTCAGGTATTTCTGAGTGCGAACGCTCTCTGTGAAAATCACAGCTTTGCGCTGGCCTCCCTTGCTGGAGATCGCATCAAGGATGCCGGGAAGCTGCGTGAGGAGTTTTTCGCCTTTGGCGTTCTGCCCAATGGATTCGGCCAGAGCCAAGAATGACCTCAACTCGTCCAATTCGACAGCCAACAATGCTGCGTCTATGGCTTGTTGTTCGCCATCGTCACCGTCATCAAGTTCCTCACCGATCTCTGCGATGGTCTCAATATCGTCAGTGACAGTTTCATCGACGCGTTGGCGTCTCTCTAGTCGCTCGATGAGTGACCGAAGGTAGCCAGTGACGGCGAAGGTCGACGATCCGAGGATTTTGCGGACTTGAAGCACCACGAGCTGATTGGCTCGGTCACCGTAGGAAATCGTATCCTTGCGCTGTAGGAAGGCCGAAACCTTTTCGTATAGCTGCACCTCAAGGCTTGGCGGTTCGAAATCGAACACGACGGCGTTTCGCTTGGTGAAATTGATGTGTCCGGCCTCTTGAACCTGCCGGCGCAGCGTGCGGTAGCAGACCGGTATGAGGCGCTCGCGCAGCGCCTCAAGGGACGCCGGCGAGGCACGAGCCCCTGTGTAGAGAGTCTTGAAAGCTTCCTCACCGCCGAAATGATTGTCGTCAATCATCGACACAATGCCGAAAAGTTCCATAAGGGAGTTCTGTAGCGGGGTGGCCGTAAGCAGCACCTTGAACGGATCCTTCAAGGCGTCTTTCAACAGCTTCGATCGGAGAGCACCTGGTTTGTAAACGTTGCGCAGCCGATGTGCTTCGTCGAACACCACCAAGTCCCACTTGGTCAAGGCGAGTTCATCTGCGCATCGCGCCGCGAATTCGTAGCTGGAGATGATGATTCCTGGAGCATCGCGGAACGGTTTGGCGCGCCCCTCCTTTTTCAAGACCTTGTAGGTAGCTGACTCCAAAATGGTTGCCGGCAGCGAAAACTTCTCCCGAAGCTCCTGCTCCCACTGCTTGCGTAGGGACGCGGGGACAATCAAAAGAATGCGGCGTTTCTGCTCAGCCCATTTCTGGCCCATAACGAGACCAGCTTCGATCGTCTTGCCGAGGCCCACCTCGTCAGCAAGAAGAACGCCTTTCGAGAGCGGTGACTTCAAAGCGAACAAGGAGGCTTCGACCTGGTGCGGATTCATTTCAACCCGCGCCGCTGTCAGAGACCGTGTGAATGCGTCCTGCTCAAACCCATCTAAAGTTATGCGATGGCTGTGATAGTGGCCCTGAACTTGCGCGTAAGAACCCAAAATTCCCCCAAATTGATTTCACTCGAAACCAGACCGCCAAGTCGGATCGAGGATGCCCTAGCGATTTCTACTAAGCCGATCAAAATATCGCAACCTGGTAATACACAATTCTAGCACTCCCATTTGCTCGCAGAGACACCTAGCTATTTGGCTTGTTTGGTATCTATTTTATTCGTTCGAGAGGACAGTGTAGTCGCGGTCTGTCACAGATCAGAACTCATACCGCGGCAACTGTCCAATCGCAGCCGCCTTCGCCGCGATTGTCACGTCCCCATAGTCGTCGCCAGCGGTTCGTCCCGCATGGCCCTGGATAGCGTCAAGCGTCCTGTCAGCAACGCCGATCTCGCGACCGACCGTCTTAAACCGATGGCGCCAACCATGGCTAGGTTTCACGCCTTCCGGGATGACCTCCTCAGCCTGCAACCACTCACTTATCCGACCTGCCACGGTTCGCGCCGGAAGCGTCCCCTCCTTCTTTTTGGAAGATGGATAGAACAGCGGGCCATCGGCAGCGTCATTGACGAAATCCACAAAGCCCAGATCGATCAGTTGCTGATGCAAGGGAACATCGCGATAATTGCCCGCCTTTACGGAGCCAGCGTCAGGCGCAATCCGAATCACCGGCACGCCTTTTTCATAGCGGAAGTCCTGCTTCCGAAGCTGGGTGATCTCTGTAATCCGCGACCCTGTATGAGCGCAAAGGATTGGTGACCAACGCTTGGCGGCGGTCGTCTGTGGAGCTTCCCGCGTTCGCGGATTGTCAGAGTGCTTCGGTTGATGATCCCGAGCCACTCTCAAGATCTCAACCGCCTCGTCCAGGGTGAAGCCTTGTTCGCGCGAATGCTGCTTCTTCGAAACTTTGATCCGAACGTTTTCCGCGACGTTGGTTTCGAGTCGATCGTTGTTCACTGCCCATTTCAGAACCGTCCGCACCGAGGCCAAATACACGTCGGCAACGGTCTTGCTGGCCAGCGTTTTCAGGCTCACATCCTTCCAATCGAGAAGGTTCTGCTTGGTGAGCTTGCGGGCGTCGTTGTGAAGGATGAATTTGGAGAGGTTAGCGAAAACCGGCGTCCAGCGCCTGCGAGCCTCCCGGCCCTTCCCGTCGGCGGCCCGCTCATCCAAGTAGTCATTGAGTAGACCTTTGAGGGAAACTGGCTGGCGGTCATCTACGGCCGGCTCAGCAGCCGTTAGCAAGGGGTGAGCGGGCTCGCCATTGAAGTCACCGTCGTTTCGTTCGTGTTGCCGGGACATGGCTTCATAGGCGGAGACGCAAAGCGCCTGAGCGATCTGGCGCCATTCGACACTACCTTTCGTGGCTGTGTGATTGCCGAGTGACTTGAACTCCTCGAGGCGCTCGCCGACGAGCCGTTCAAGCTCATCATCGGACAGCTTTCCCGAATAGCCATCGCGAAAGCGCCGAGCTCCCTCGTAGTCGACCTCATAGCCCGCGTATTGATGATAATGTGCACGGATTAGTTCATCGTCGGCAAGCCGCATCCGATAGTCTCGGTCGGCTATTTGCGGTGGAAGAAGTGGATAGCGGCCGACAGTGATGGACTGTTCGCCAGCCGCGACGGCGCGGCGCTCGCCGAGTGCAATCTCATGCTGAAGGGCGGCGACGGCACCAGGCAGCATCTTCAGGGCTGTCCGGTAGTCGGGACCAAGCCCTGTTCGCAATTCGGCTTTCCCGATATACGGCCGAAGCTCTTTCGGGACTACAAGCCGTGCAAAATAGCGGCCGTCCCGATTTAGGAGATTTCGAACACGGCCTGCCATCACTTCCACCCGATTTGTTACGGCATTTGTAACGTCAGAATGGACAGAAAGCGTTGCGTGTCAATGACTTCAATGATTTCAAAGGGATAGACTGGTGCTGCGAGAGAGGATTGAACTCTCGACCTCTCCCTTACCAAGGGAGTGCTCTACCACTGAGCTACCGCAGCCGCTGATGGCGGGGCTTCTGCCATATCGAACCGGCAAGCGCAAGGCCAAGTGCAACGCTTCTGTGAAAGGCTTTGCCGGATAGCTTTTAATGACATGGCGGCGCCACAATGTTGGCTATCCCTGAACGGCGGGCTGGCTGGTCGCCGGCCGAGGCGGGACGATGAACGACAAGGCAATTCCACTGAAAAAGGATGGTCCAGCGAAAAAGGGCGGTACCAACCGCAAGGATCGGCTGGCCGAGCAATTGCGCGCCAATCTGCAGAAACGCAAGGCGCAGTCGCGCTCGCGGCGCACCGGCGAAGCCGACCAGCGGCCGGACGGCCTCGCCGCATCAAAGGAAATACAAAAAGATTAACTCAAATCGGCCACTCTTGGCCCGGGCTGGGCGAAATCCTATTTCTTGAACCAAGCCGGCCAATGGTCTAGACGGGCCGCTACTCAAACGATTGAACCGGCCTTTTTGGCCGAGAGGGACGTTCTTCCATGGATCGCATCAGAATTGTCGGGGGCAACAAGCTCTCCGGAAGCATTCCGATCTCGGGCGCGAAAAACGCGGCCCTGCCCCTGATGATCGCCTCGCTTTTGACCGACGACACGCTGACGCTGGAAAACGTGCCGCATCTGGCCGATGTCGAGCAGCTGATCCGCATCCTCGGCAATCACGGCGTCGACTATTCGGTCAATGGCCGCCGCGAGAAGCAGAACGAGGGCTATTCGCGCACCATCAACTTCTCCGCCCGCAACATCGTCGACACGACAGCGCCTTACGAGCTGGTGTCGAAAATGCGCGCGTCGTTCTGGGTGATCGGCCCGCTGCTGGCCCGCATGGGCGAGGCCAAGGTGTCGCTGCCGGGCGGTTGTGCCATCGGCACGCGCCCGGTCGATCTGTTCCTCGAAGGCCTGCAGGCGCTGGGCGCCGATATCGACGTCGACACCGGCTATGTCATCGCCAAGACCAGGAATGGCCGCCTTGTCGGCAACCGCTACGTGTTCCCGAAGGTCTCGGTCGGCGCCACCCATGTGCTGATGATGGCCGCGGCACTCGCCAGGGGCGAAACGGTGCTGGAAAACGCCGCCTGCGAACCCGAAATCGTCAACCTCGCCGAATGCCTCAACGCCATGGGCGCGAAGATTCATGGCGCCGGAACGCCAACCATCACCATCGACGGCGTCGAATCGCTGTCGGGTGCGCGCGTGCGTGTCATCCCCGATCGCATCGAGACCGGCACCTATGCCATGGCCGTCGCCATGACCGGCGGCGACGTCGTACTGGAAGGCGCGCGGCCGGAACTGTTGCAGACCGCGCTCGACGTGATCGCCCAGACCGGCGCCGAAATCACGCCGACAAATTCCGGCATCCGCGTGAGGCGCAACGGCGCCGGCATTTCGCCAGTCGACGTGACGACAGCGCCCTTCCCGGCCTTCCCGACCGATTTGCAGGCGCAGTTCATGGGCCTGATGACGATGGCCAAGGGCAAGTCACGCATCACCGAGACGATTTTCGAAAACCGCTTCATGCATGTGCAGGAGCTGGCGCGGCTTGGCGCCCACATCACGCTTTCGGGCCAGACGGCGATCGTCGAGGGCGTGCCGAAGCTGAAGGGCGCCCCGGTCATGGCGACCGATCTTCGCGCCTCTGTCTCGCTGGTCATCGCCGGCTTGGCGGCCGAAGGCGAGACAACGGTCAACCGGGTCTACCATCTCGACCGCGGCTTCGAGCGGCTGGAAGAAAAGCTGTCCAACTGCGGCGCGGTGATCGAGCGGATTTCCGCATAGGCCAGTTGCAAGGCCTTGCGGTGCGGTTGCGCCGACGGGAAAGACCGCCTAACAGAAGGTTCAGTTATCAACCTTCAGGTGCGAAATCCGCATGACCGCCCTTAAGCTTATCGCGCTCGACGACCAGGATCTGAGCATCGTTTCGGCCCATGTCCAGGATGCCGTGATGAAGGTCAGTGACCTCGAATTCCTGCCCGCGGCCAAGCGTTTCTTGCTGACCATGAACCGTTTCGTCTGGGAGGCCAAATCCGGCCTGTTTCGTCAGCACAATGAGCGGCGGCAGGCGGTGCTGCATTTCGACCGCGTGCTCGGCGCCAAGACCAGTGGCATTGACCGCGACAAGCCTGCCGAAATCCTGTCCCTGCTGGCGATCAGCTTCATCGAGATCAGCAAGCCGGCCGGCATCGTCGAGCTGATCTTTGCGGGCGGCGGCGCGATCATGCTCGACGTCGAATGCATCGAGGCGCGCCTTGCCGATATTGGCGGGGCGTGGGAAGCCACCTCGCGCCCCATCCACAAGGCCTGAACGTCCGATGGCCATCACGCTTCGTCAGTCCGACGCCGATTTCGAGCAGCGTTTCGCCGCCTTCCTCACGACCAAGCGGGAAGTGTCTGATGATGTCGATGCAGCGGTGCGCGACATCATCGCGCGCGTGCGCGCCGAGGGCGATGCGGCGCTGATCGACTATTCACAGAAATTCGATCGCGCCGATCTGGCTGGGCTAGGCATCGCCGTCTCGAAGGACGACATCGCCCAGGCTTACAAGGCCGCCGACCCGAAGACGGTCGAGGCGCTGGAATTCGCGCGCGACCGCATCCGCTCTCATCACGAACGGCAGCGGCCGAAGGACGATCGCTATACGGATGCCGCCGGCGTCGAGCTCGGCTGGCGCTGGACGGCGGTCGAGGCGGTCGGGCTCTATGTGCCGGGCGGCACGGCGAGCTATCCAAGCTCGGTGCTGATGAACGCCGTCCCGGCCCGGGTGGCCGGCGTCGAGCGCATCGTCATGGTCGTGCCGGCACCGGGTGGCATCATCAATCCGCTGGTGCTGGTGGCCGCGGATATATCAGGCGTGTCGGAAATCTACCGCGTCGGCGGCGCGCAGGCGATCGCAGCCCTTGCCTACGGCACCGAAACGATCAGGCCGGTCGCCAAGATCGTCGGCCCGGGCAATGCCTATGTCGCGGCAGCCAAGCGCCAGGTGTTCGGCACGGTCGGCATCGACATGATCGCCGGGCCGTCGGAAGTGCTCGTCGTGGCCGATGGCAGCAATGATCCGGACTGGATCGCCGCCGATCTGCTGGCCCAGGCCGAGCACGACACATCGGCGCAGTCGATCCTGGTCACCGACGATCCGGCCTTCGGCATCGCTGTCGAACAGGCGGTCGAACGCCAGTTGCAGAGCCTGCCGCGCGCCGAGACCGCAGCAGCGAGTTGGCGCGATTTTGGTGCCGTGATCCTGGTGCCGACCATTGAATCCTCGCTGCCGCTAGTCGACCGCATCGCCGCCGAACATGTCGAATTGGCAATCGACGATGCCGAGGGTTTCCTGTCGCGGATGCGCAATGCCGGTGCCGTGTTTCTCGGTCGCCACACGCCGGAAGCCATCGGCGACTATGTCGGCGGCTCCAACCATGTGCTGCCGACGGCACGCTCGGCGCGCTTCTCGTCGGGCCTGTCGGTGCTCGACTTCGTCAAGCGCACCTCGATCCTGAAGCTCGGGCCGGAGCAGCTGCGCATTTTGGCGCCGGCGGCGATTGCGCTCGCCAAGGCGGAGGGCCTTGACGCGCACGGACGCTCCGTCGCCATACGGTTGAACATGTAGGCCGCTATGTCGGACTCCGATCAAACCCGCGCCAGGCTGATCGATGTCGAACTCGATGAATCGATCGGCCGTTCGACCCCCGATGTTGAGCATGAACGCGCGGTGGCGATCTTCGACCTGATCGAGGAAAACAGTTTTCAACCGGTCAATGACAGCGGCGCCGGCCCGTATCGGCTGAAACTGTCGCTGGCCGAGCAGCGCCTGGTGTTTGCAGTGGCGCGCGAGGATGGTGCTGCCGTCGTCACCCATATCCTGTCGCTGACGCCGCTGAGGCGCATCGTCAAGGACTACTACATGATCTGCGAAAGCTATTACGACGCCATCCGCTCCTCGACGCCGAGCCATATCGAGGCGATCGACATGGGCCGCCGCGGCCTGCACAATGAGGGCTCGCAAACGTTGATGGACCGGCTCTCCGGCAAGATCGACATCGATTTCGACACGGCGCGCCGGCTGTTCACGCTGGTCTGCGTGCTGCACTGGCGGGGCTAGCCCTGTCACCCGGCGCCCTGCCCCGTTCGATCCTGTTCCTGTGCGGTATGAATGCCGTGCGCTCGCCAATGGCAGAGCAACTGGCGCGGCGGATGCTGCCCGCCACTATCTTCGTCGCTTCGGCCGGCGTTCGCGCCGGCGAGCGCGATCCGTTCGTCGATGCCGTGCTTGCCGAAGAAGGTCTCACGCTGGGCGAGCGTCACCCAAGGACGATGGACGATCTCGAGGACGATTATTTCGACCTGATCGTCACGCTGGCGCCAGAAGCGCACCACGCCGCACTTGAGCTTACCCGCTCGCTCGCCGTCGAGGTCGAATACTGGCCGACGCCGGACCCGACCGGTGCCGGCGGCACGCGCGAACAGATCATGGCGGCCTACCGGGACGTGCGCGAGCGGCTGAAAGCGCGCATAGGTCATCGATTCACGCCTCCGGAAGCAAAAAACGCGACGGATTAAGCGTGTTCACAAGCGGACGATTATCATATAGGTTCCGCCGAAATTCCGGCTAGAGTCGGATGATTTCAGGTCTGTTCGACCTGAAATCTGAATCCGCCTCTAAACCAAGAAGTAGAGCATGATGTCGTCCGAAAACCGCTTTACACTTTTCGGCATCATGCTCTAAGCGCCGGAACTGCCATCCAAGCAAAGGTATCGAATGCCGAAGGAAGAAGTCCTCGAGTTTCCGGGTGTCGTGACGGAATTGTTGCCCAACGCGATGTTCAGGGTAAAGCTCGAAAACGAACACGAGATCATCGCCCATACGGCCGGCCGCATGCGCAAGAACCGCATCCGCGTGCTGACCGGCGACAAGGTTCTGGTCGAGATGACGCCATACGACCTGACCAAGGGGCGCATCACCTATCGTTTCAAGTAAGCAAAGCCCGACTGGTCCGCGATGAGCATTTTGCAGAAGCTGGTGCTTGCCTCGGGTTCGCCGCGCCGGATCGAGCTCTTGCAACAGGCCGGCATCGAGCCGGACCGTGTGCTGCCGGCCGATGTCGACGAAACGCCGCTGCGTGCCGAGCATCCGCGCTCGCTGGCCAAGCGGCTGTCGAAGGAAAAAGCCGAGAAGGCGTTTGCGTCGCTGAAGACCGAAGCCGACTATGCACCGGGCTTCGTGCTGGCCGCGGACACGGTGGTCGCCGTCGGGCGGCGCATCCTGCCCAAGGCAGAAACCCTCGACGACGCTGCCAACTGCCTCGGGCTGCTGTCGGGCCGTTCGCACCGCGTCTATTCCGGCATCTGCCTGATCACGCCGGGTGGCAAGCTGCGCCAGCGGCTGGTCGAGACGCGGGTGCGCTTCAAGCGGCTGCCGCGCGAGGAGATAGACGCCTATGTCGCCTCGGGTGAATGGCGCGGCAAGGCCGGCGGCTACGCCGTCCAGGGTCTCGCCGGCGCCTTCGTCGTCAAGCTGGTCGGTTCCTACACCAACATCGTCGGGCTGCCGCTGTATGAGACCGTCGCGCTGCTGAGCGGCGAAGGCTTCAAGGTGCATGGCGGCTGGCTGGCGGGAACCCGGCTGTGAATTCCGATTCCAAGGTCACGCCCTTGCGCCCGAAGCGCCCCTGCCCCGAATGCGGCAAGCCCTCGGCGCGCGACACCTTTCCGTTCTGCTCGACGCGCTGCAAGGACATCGACCTCAACCGCTGGCTGAAGGGCGCCTATGTCATCTCGGCCCGCGACGACGAGGAAGAGACGGACCCCGACGCTCCGAAGTAAGAAGAGCCTCGTCTTATGCATGTCGGTGTCCCAAAACCGGGGCCACTTTTGGGCGACATCCATTGGTCAGGCGGCCTCGTTCTTGCGCTGATTTCCTGCCGGTGAAGGAAGTCGCCATCCTGTGCGGCTTCGAGGACGCGAACTATTTTTCGAAGGTCTTCCGCCGCTGCTACGGCATCACGCCGAGCCAATTCGGCACCACCGGCATGTATGCCAATTTGAGAACTCCGGCTAGGCGCGGCGTCAGGGCGTCTGATGACGAGACCTGACACCGCCGCCGTTAAACAGGCAGCTAACTAGGCAGCGTGCAGGCTGCCGCCGTCCAGCCATTCGAGATCGGCCGGCGAAAGCGTGATGTCGAGGGCGCGCATACTGTCATCGAGCTCGTCCAGCGTGCGTGGTCCGATCAGCGGGATGGACGGAAATGGCTGATCGAGCACATAGGCCAGCGCAATATGGATCGGGCTCTTGCCCAGTCTCGCGGCAAGTTCGATCGCCCGGTCGCGACGGCCGAAATTCCGCTCCGAATACCACACCCGCACCAGTTCCTCGCTGTCGCGCTTGTCGCGCCCGGCGCGATCGGTGAAGAAGCCACGCCCCTGGCTTGACCAGGCGAAGTTCGGCATTTGCCTGGATGTCAGCCAGGCCTTCCACGCATCCGTGGAGGACGTGATGCAGCCTGCCCAGATCGGCTCCAGCATTTCGGCCAGCGAGAAATTGTTGGACAGCGCGCCGGGCCTTTGCTTGCCGGTGCGCTCGGCGTAGGCAATGGCCTGATCCATGCGTTCCATCGTCCAGTTCGAGCCGCCGAACGGGCCGCGGATGCGACCGGCCTTCACCTCGCGGTCCATCGCATCGACGAATTCGCCGACCGGCACATCCGGATTGTCACGGTGCATGAAGTAGACATCGACATGATCGGTCTGCAACCGGTCGAGCGACTGGTCGAGCTGCTTGCCGATCACATCGGGATAGCAGAGCGGCGAATGCGCACCCTTGGCGATGACCACCGATTGCGCGCGCACGTCGCGGTTTTTCAACCACTCGCCAAGCAGCTTCTCGGTATAGCCGGCGCCGTAGACATAGCCAGTGTCGAAGAGATTGCCGCCAGCCTCGAAAAAGGCATCGAGCAGGATCGAACCCGAGGAGAAGGTGCGGAAATCCTCGAAGCCGAGCGCCACCACCGACGCCGGCTTCGGCAGGCCAGGGATCGTGCGCTTGGCGATCGCCGTGCCGCCCGATCGCAAAGTCCGGCCGGAGATGGTGTTGACGCGTTGTTGGGCCTTCTCGATCCCGTATTCGAGGCCGGCTGCCGCCCGCCATCTGTCCAGCACACGCAAGGTGCCGAGGCTTTCCGCCCACGCCATGCCCGGCCAGGCGAATTCCTGCCGGCCGGCGCGGATCGCCTCGCCGGCTGCGTCGACCTCGAAGGAATAGACATGGCGCTTCTCGTTGACGCTGATGGTCTCGCGCGCGCCATCGGATGCGACGACGTCGATCCGGCCGACGCCGACGTCGCGGTTGCCGCCGGCGAACCAGAAGTCCGGCACTTCGATGCGGCCCTTGGTGCCCAGGATGCGCAAGACATTGTCCTGGTTGAGCGAGATGCTGCAGGAGACTTCGGCGACAATGCCACCCGGGAAATGCAGCAGCGCGGAGGCCCATTCGTCGACGCCAGACTGGCCAAGATGGGCGGTGCCGGCCACCTTGTCGGGGTCGGCGAAGGGAAGTCCTGTCGCCGCCCCGGCAATCAGCCGGGCCATCGAGACGGGATAGCCGCCGACATCCAGGATGCCGCCGCCGGCAAGATCGTTGGCATAGAGACGGTGCTCCGGCATGAAGCGCGGCATGGCGAAGCCGAAGCTCGACTTGATCATCCTGATCTCGCCGATGACGCCAGACCTGATCAGCTCCACCAGCTTCAGCGTCTGCGGGTGCAGGCGGTACATGAAGGCTTCGCCGAGGAATGTGGCCGCCTTGCGCGCGGCATGGATCATGGCGTCGGCCTCGAAGGCGGTCAGTGCAAGCGGCTTTTCGCACAGCACATGCTTTCCGGCCTCGGCCGCCTTGATCGCCCATTGCGCATGACCGGGATGCGGTATCGAAATGTAGACGGCGTCGATATCGGGATCGGCGAGCAGCGCGTCGTAGCCGTCAAGGATGCGGGCACCGGGGAAACTCTCGGCGAGACCTGGCTTGGCGGGATTTCGCGCGCCGATGGCGACCAGCTTTCCGGTGCGCGAAGCGGCCACGCCGCCGGCAAAGGACTGGGCGATGCTGCCCGGGCCGAGAATGCCCCAGCGAATGGGCGTGGTTGCGGTCATTGTCATTCTCCTTGAAGGCTGGAAAGGGCCGGCGGTCAGCGCAGCCGCAGTCCTTTTTCGTCGAACAGGTAGGATTTGCGGATGGAAACGGTGATCTCGGGCGTGTCAGGGACCTTTGCCGCGTCGCGCTGGATCACCACGTCGTCGCCGTTGGCCGTTCTGGCATAGAGGAAACTTGTGCCGCCCAGGTGCTCGACCACGTCGATAGCAACCACAAGGTCGGTGTCGCCCTCTCCGGCATTGCCGAAATGTTCAGGCCGCACGCCGACGATGACCTTGCTTCCGATTTTTGGACCGCCTGCTTCGGGTGCAGCGCCCGTCAGCGGTTGCACGATACGTGTCTTCTCTTGACCCGCCAGCTCGACCACGACACCAAGCGCATCGTGCCCGACAATGCGACCGTTGATGAAGTTCATCTTCGGCGAGCCGACAAAGCCCGCCACGAACTGATTGTCGGGATTGTCGTAGAGATCGAGCGGCCGGCCGATCTGCTCGACATGGCCGGCGCGCAGCACGACGATCCTGTCGGCGAGTGTCATCGCCTCGGTCTGGTCGTGCGTGACATAGATCATGGTGGCGCCGAGTTCCTTGTGCAGCCGAGAAATCTCGACCCGCATCTGGACGCGCAACTCCGCGTCGAGATTGGAGAGCGGCTCGTCGAACAGGAACACCTGCGGTTCGCGCACGATGGCGCGGCCGATGGCGACGCGCTGGCGCTGGCCGCCGGAGAGTTTTTTCGGGCGCCTGTCCATCAATTCGCTGATGCGCAGGATCTCGGACGCCCGCTTCACCCGCCGGTCGGTGTCGGCCTTCGGGTTGCCGGTCATGCGCAGCCCGAAAGAGAGGTTCTGCTCGACGTTCATGTGCGGATAGAGTGCGTAGGACTGGAAGACCATGGCGATGCCGCGGTCGGCTGGCTCGACATCGTTCACCACCTTGCCGCCGATGGCGATCTCGCCGCCGCTGATGTCCTCGAGCCCGGCGATCATCCTGAGGAGTGTCGATTTTCCGCAACCGGAAGGGCCGACGAAGACGACGAATTCGCCGTCCTTGATGTCGATGCTGGCGCCATGGACGACCTCGAAGACGCCGAAGCGCTTGACGACATTGTTGAGCGTGACCGTTGCCATTCTGCCCCTTACTTGACCGCGCCGGCGGCGATGCCGGCGATGAAATGGCGCTGCAGCAGCACGAAGACGACGAGCATCGGCACCGTCAGCATCACCGCGCCCGCCATGATGCCGCCCCACGACACCTTGGTGAGGCCGATCAGCGTGCCGAGCGCCACGGGTGCTGTCATTGAACCGGGCTGGCTGTTGATCAAAAGCGGCCACAGATAATTGTTCCAGGAGGCGAGGAACAGGATGATGGCAAGTGCGGCCAGCATCGGCCGCGCCAGCGGCAGCGCGACGAAAAGGAAGATGCGCCATTCCTTGACGCCTTCGACGCGCGCCGCATCGAAGAGGTCGTCGGGCATCATCGAAAAACTCTGCCGCATGAACAGCACGCCGAGCGAATTGAACAAAGGCGGCACGATCAGCGCCACCCAGGTGTTGGCGAGCTTGAAGTCGCGCGCCACCATGATGAATTGCGGGATCAGCACGACCGCATAGGGAAGCGTGATGGTGCCGAGGATGATGGCGACAACCGCGCCCTTGCCGAAGAACTGGTAGCGGGCCAGCGCCCAGCCGGCCATCGACGTCAGCAGCACCGACAGGAATGTGTAGGTCACCGCCACCGAGACCGAAATGCCGATGGCGCCGACGAAGTTGGTGTCACGCTGCAGATTGTTGAAATTGTCGATGAAATTGCCGTGCGGCAAAAGCTCGATGCCGGGGCTGAAGATGCCATTGTCGGGCATGGTCGAGAACACCACCATCATCCACAGCGGAAACAGCCAGATCAGTGCCAGCGGCGTCAGGACCAGATGCAGCAGGAGGCTGCGTCCCAGTCTGGCGGAGGAGCGCGAACTCATTTCGGTTCCCTCGTCAGCCACAGCTGCGCCAGCGTGATGGCGATCGCCAGCCCGGCCATGGTGTAGGCAACGGCCGAGGCGTAGCCGAAATTGAGCGACCGAAAACCCTGGCGGTAAAGCAGCAGGCCAAGCGTCTCCGTGCCGCCGCCCGGTCCGCCGCGCTCGGTGATCAGGAACGGCTCGGTGAACAGCTGCATGGTGCCGATGATCGACAGCACGAGGCAGAACACGATGACCGGCTTCAAGAGCGGCAGGGTGATGTAGAAGAACTGCTTGAGCTTGCTGACGCGGTCGAGCGTCGCCGCCTCGTAGACATCTTCGGGAATGGACTGCATGCCGGCGAGCAGGATGATGGCGTTGTAGCCGGCCCAGCGCCAGGTCACCGCGATCATGATCAGCGCCATCGCTGGCGTGACGTTGGAAAACCAGTCGATCTTGGGCAGGCCGACGCTGTTCAGGAGCTTGTTGATGATGCCGAAATCGAGGTTGAACATCAGCCGGAACACCGCCGAATAGGCGACCTCGCCGACCACCACCGGGGCGAAGAAGGCAAAGCGGTAAAGGCCGCGCGCCTTCAAGAGCGGTGAGTTTAAAAGCACCGCCATGACGAGCGCCAGCGAGATCATCACCGGCACCTGGATGACCAGGATGAGCAGCGTGTTCTTCAGCGCGTTGAAGAAGGCCGGATCGCCGACCAATCGACCCCAGTTGAAGCCGGGCGCGAACCGCCACGGCACGGTGCGCGTCGCCTGGAAGGAGATCATGAAGGAGTTGATGATCGGCCACACCCAGAAGATTGCGAAGATCAGCAGATAGGGCGTGAGGAAGCGATAGGCCGTGGCGTTACGGTTGCGCATTTTTTTGCCTCCTTCCCTTTTGCTTTCCGCCCGTTCGGGTGGCGTGTTGATATTCAATCTTCGAGGTCTGCGCCGCCCCTCACCTGCCTGCCGGCATCCTCTCCCCGTATAGTGACGGGGAGAGGGGCGCTGTCATCAATGGTTTCGTCAATCACCGGCGTTGCAGGAAAGGGCACCGGCGCTGCGGCAATCTCCCTTCTCCCCGTCACTATACGGGGAGAAGGTTCCGGTAGGGGGATGAGGGGCAGCGCCAACGTTCCCGCAGGACGCATCACTCGGCCCGCCGGTGGTGGTCACGATTTGACTGGCAATCCTGTCGCTGCGGCGATCTGGCTTGCGGCATCGTCGAGTGCCGCCTTGGCGTCGGGGTAGCCGCCGGCCAGATATTTGGTCTGCACGGCGCGGACGATGATTTCGGCATCGCTCTGGAACGGTGTGCCGCGGCTCGGAACAACCTTGGGCAAGGTGCCCAGAATGTCCTTCCACACCGCCTGGCCGCCCCAATAGGGCAGGCCTTGCGAGACATAGGGATCATTGAGCGCCGAGATCAGGGACGGCACCAGTCCGAACTCCTTGAGCATCGTGATCTGGCCTTCGTTCGTCTCCAGCGTGTATTTCAGATAGGCGTAGGCAGCTTCCTTGTTCTTCGACGCCGAGGTGATGGCCAGCGAGGACCCGCCGAGATTGGCGGCGCGCGGCCCGTCGGCGGTGAGGCTCGGCATCAGATAGACGCCCCATTTGCCGTTTTCACCGGCCGATTCGGTGCGGATGGTGCCTTCGTACCAGCCGCCATAGATCTGGGTGGCGACGGTGCCGGCGGTGTTGTTGGTGATCTTGGTGCTCCAGTCGGCCGACGAGATGATGCCGGCGTCCTTCATCTCCTTGATCTTGGTCATCGCGTCGACGCATTTGGGCTGGTTGACCGTGATCGACTGGCCGTCGGCGGAGAAATAGGCGCAGCCCTGTTCGTTGGAGATCATGCGGAAGATTTCTGAATCGCCGTTGAAATCGGCGTTGGTCATGGTGACGCCCGGATTGGCTGCCTGGATCTTCTTGCCGGCGGCGATGAAATCGTCCCAGGTCTTGATCGACGCCGGATCGACGCCGGCCTTTTCGTAGAAGTCGCGGCGATAGAATGCGGCGACCGGGCCCGAATCCCACGGCATCGAGTAGGCCTTGTCGCCGACTTCGAGTTCGGTGCGTTTGAAGTCGGGGAATTTCGCCTGGTCCTCGGCCGTGTAGCCCAGCGTATGCAGGTCGACGAAGCAGTCGGGGAACTGGCTCCAGTAATTCTCGGCCTCACCGTTCTCGATGGTGACGATGTCCGGCAGGCCGACGCCTCCCGCGGCGCAGCCGGCGATCGACTTGTCGTAAGTCGGCTGGTTGCCGAGATCCTGGACCGTGACCTTGACGTCCGGAAATTGCTTGTTGAAGCCGGCAATGGTCGCCTTCAGCGATGAAGCCGCGACATTCCAGCTCCAGATGGTGATTTCGCCGGATTGCGCAAAGGCCGGGGCTGAGCCCAGGGCAAGCGCGAGCGCGGCGCAGGTCATTGTGATGCGCATAGAAATCCTCCCATTTCATTTGCTCTCTCACTGTGAGCGTGGCTAGACTATGCAGTGGGCAGGGCCTGTCGCCGTCAAAGGGAATATGAAATTGGCGGAAAGTAAGATGCCTGATCGGCCGTTTTACCAGCCTGGCGCCAGCAGCGTGGAAGGCCTGCCGCTGCTCCTGCAGATGTTTCACACCAATCCCCTGGTGATGCTCAAGCCGCATTGGCACGCCCAGGTCGAGGTGAATTTCATTGTGCGCGGCAGCGTGCATTACCGCATGAATGACCACGAGATTTCGCTTTCGGCCGGCGAGATGTGCCTGTTCTGGGGCGGTCTGCCGCACCAGATGGACGATCTGTCCGACGACGCCATCTATGCCGGAGCGCATCTGCCGCTGGTGCATTTCTTCCGCCTGCACCTGCCAACGGACATAAGGCACCGGCTGATGACGGGCGCCACGCTGGTGACCGACGCCACCGACCAGTCCGACAACCATAATTTCGAGCGCTGGAACCGCTACGCCCGCTCCGGCGACCAGGCCAAGGCGGAACACGCCGTCAACGAATTGCTGCTCAGGCTGGAGCGGGTTCGGTTCGAACCTTACCGCCTCGTATCCGCAACCCCAACCGGCCAGGAAACGGGTAGCCCGTTCGATCAGCAGTCGTCGCGCAATGTCGGACGCATGTGCGATTTCATCGCCGAAAACTTCCTCTACGAGATCGATTGCGTGAACATAGCGGCGGCGGCCGACATCCATCCCAAATACGCCATGAGCCTGTTCAAGAAATCCACCGGCATGACGCTCAACGAATATGTGAACCTGCTGCGCTTGAGCTACGCGCAGGCGCTCTTGATGCATCAGGACGCCAACGTGCTGCGCGTCGCCATGGATTCGGGCTTCGGCTCGCTCAGCGCCTTCAACAAGTCGTTCCGCAAGCTGGCCGGCATGTCGCCCTCCGATTTTCGCAGGGGCGTGACCGGCGCCAGATAGGCGGGGGCGACCAGCGGCGGGCCTATGGTGCCGCGAAGACATTGCGCGCCTTGATCGCCGGCTAAAAGACGTGTCACGGCAGTTCGGGCTGCGACAGCGACGCTGACAAGAGTGACGAAGGCCGGATCATGCCATGCTGTGCGCCATTCCGGCTATGGAAGCAGCATGGAAACCGGGGCACTGCACGGCATCGCTTTTCCTGTCTGAAATCGCCACCTAGGCGCTGGACAGGTCGAATTCCCGTGCTATAACCCACGCGCTTTCAAGGGGCGCCCATGGCGCCTCGATGAATTCCGGTCAACGAGATTTCGTTTGCCGGAACAGGCCCAGATAGCTCAGTTGGTAGAGCAGCGGACTGAAAATCCGCGTGTCGGTGGTTCGAATCCGCCTCTGGGCACCATCCCCTCTTCTCCCGACAGTCTCTTTCACCGAAGCCCCTACGCTTAGGTTTCCGCAACTGACTGAAACCTTTGCTCATTTCGGCGCGTAAAGCGCAGATGGTAGGGTTTTGTGGAATTTCGGCGCAGTTGGTCCAACGAGGCAGGGGGCTGGTATTTTCGCTGGTATTGGAGATCCTGATGGTATCGATGCAGCCAAATGGAGGTCCCGAAAATGGCCCTTTCCGACGTAAGATGCCGAAATGCCCGTCCCGTTTCCAAGCTCGTGAAATTGTCTGACGGTGGCGGGCTCCAGCTTTGGGTGCAGCCTACCGGATCTCGCCTATGGCGCCTCGCCTATCGTTTTGGCGGCAAGCAGAAGCTTCTGGCGTTGGGCAGCTATCCCCTCATCTCCCTCGCTGAGGCACGCGAGGCGCGCGATACTGCCAAACGTCTCCTCCTACGTGGCATCGACCCCGCACAGGAGCGTAAGTCGCAAAAAGCTTCGGCAGAGGACACCTTTCGCTCTATCGCGGAGGACTATGTCGACAAGCTGAAGAAGGAGGGACGTGCCGACCGGACCATCACCAAGGTCAAATGGTTGCTCGACTTTGCCTATCCAGCATTTGGCGACAAAAGTGTTCGGGAGATCGATCCGGCCACAATTCTGGCCGCTCTCCGCAGCGTGGAGGTTCGCGGTCGATACGAGTCGGCTAGGCGACTGCGCTCCACCATCGGCAGCGTGTTTCGATATGCAATCGCAACCTCACGCGCCGATATAGATCCGACGATCGCCCTGAGGGGCGCACTCGTCAGTCCGACCGTCACGCCGCGTGCCGCGGTAACCGATCCTAAGGCCTTAGGAGGCTTGCTGAGGGCGATCAATGCATTTGACGGACAGCCTACAACCCGAGCCGCCCTGAAGCTGATGGCCCTGCTGTTTCCCCGCCCCGGCGAGTTGCGCGCGGCCGGATGGGACGAGTTCGATTTCGAAAGCTCGATGTGGCGCATCCCTGAAGGGCGCATGAAGATGCGACGGCCGCACCGCGTACCTCTCTCCAAGCAGGCCGTCGGCGTCCTGACCTCACTTAGAGAAATCTCTGGTGGTGGATCGCTGTTGTTTCCTAGTGTTCGATCAGGCTCGCGTCCGATTTCTGACAACACGCTTAACGCTGCCCTTCGCCGTATGGGGTACGGCAAGGAAGAAGCTACCGCGCACGGTTTTCGAGCAACGGCATCAACTCTGCTAAACGAATGCGGAAAGTGGCATCCGGACGCCATAGAGCGGCAGTTGGCCCATGTTGAGAACAACGAAGTTCGTCGCGCCTACGCCCGGGCAGAGCACTGGGAGGAGCGCGTAAAGATGATGCAATGGTGGGCTGATTATCTGGAAGAACTTGCGAGCAAAAACGCGCGGGTGAAAATTGCGGGCGATCGAAGACCGCTAAAACTGAGCTACCTGTGGTCTGGCGACCCAATGACCAGGGCGAAGAGTGGTTGAAGCGCCATATCATTGGACTGAACCCTCGAGAGGGTGATGCCTCCTGCCTTCGGACGAATCAACACTGCCCAAATTTCCAGTAGAGCCAAGCATTCTGACTCGAATTCAGGCTCGCATGGCGTGAGGTGAAAGTGAACTTTGCGCCGCTTTCTGGTCATTCTTAAGCCGCCGGCAGTTTCCTAAAAGCTGTCGGTCTGCTCCGTGAACCGTTAATCTGCGATCATCGCTTTTCGCGTGATCTTCCGCCAGTACCCGACTCGATCCGGCCCGATAGCTGAAGTGCATAACGTTCTACCTCTTGTTATGCATTCTGAGAGCCAGCCGCGTGAACTCTCGGAATTCGGGAGATCCGCGAATGGCGGCAACAACCGCGGCCTCTAGCGCCGGATCGCCAGTTGTCTGCCCTGGCCATTCGCTCAGCAGACACTCCATTTTAGCTTTCATTTTTCCCGTGATGTTGGCTTTCCCGGCAAGAAGCTTCGACAGATGGCCTTGGTTGATGCCGAGAAGGTGTGCCACTTTCGCCTGTGAAGTTGAGGTGTCGCGCCGCTTGATTTCTACACGTCGGACGATCTGGGAAGCCTTGATACTCATATGCATTGCATATATGAATCCATGCATGATCGCTACTCCATCCACTGTTTCGAAGTTCGAAGCCGATGACGAGATCATGCCGGGCGTGCCCTTTGGCATGAGTGGCTGGGCCGGAAGTCCGGCCTACTGGTCGAAGATGGCAGAGTACGAAGAAGAGGATCCTGAAGATTACATCAGCCCGAAAGGCACGCCGTTGGCCGACGATCTGGGCTTCTGTCTCCTTGGTGGCTACGGCGTGAAAATGGAGCTGAACCGCGCCGCCTGGGAGCATCTCTACGATGCGGGCGTATTCGCTGCAGATCTTGTTCCATCGAGAGAAGAGATCGAGAAACTATTGAGCGTCCCGCTCATGGTGAATGGCAAGCCGCATCGATATAGATATCCGAAGCAGAGAGCTGATCGCCTTCACGTGGCGCTCAACGCAATCCGTGAACGTCCGATGCAGACTGACAATGCATTGGTATTGCGTGAGCAGTTGATGGAACTGCCGGGGATAGGACCAAAGACGGCTTCCTGGATTGTCCGCAATTGGCTTGGCAGTGATGAAGTCGCAATTCTCGACATACATGTTTTACGCGCTGGTGTCCTGATGGGCCTGTTCCCGAAAGACTATCGGCTGCCACGGGATTACGAGGTTCTTGAACGCAAATTTCTTGATTTCGCTAAAGCGATCCAGGTGAGAGCATCTCTGCTCGACGCGATCATGTGGCGAGACATGAGGATAATCTTTAATTAGCTGGTTCCATTTTACAAACACGATAATCTCTCCTGCGCGGGGGATGATTCGATGTCTGGAAATGGTGGTGGAGGGCGTCGCAGGAGCCGCAGTGGAGGGCCGGATGCTTCGCCGCCAACGCCCAGGGTGAAGCCTGGATCAGGCGGTGGCGGCGAGGAAGGCTCCAACTCTTGCGACATCTTGATCGATACCGATCTTGAGGGTGTGCGCCAATCAGCGTTGACCGGACTCAACGTCGGTTCGGTTCTGTCGGTCGTTCTCCTGACAACTGCCGCATTCCCCACCGTCGTTTGCGTCAAGCCAGATCAGACTGTAGTCGGCTCGCTGGCTGGATTCCGGTATCTCAATGATCTTATCGATTGCCTGAAGCAAGGCGTCGACTACCGCGTAGAGGTGACAGCCATCGGGCCAGGTAGCTGTCACGTGCGAGGCGGGCGCGTCTGACGATGATTGTGGCTGGCGGCGTCTATCGTGAGGAGTGCGTCCGACCCCACTGGTCGCGAATATTCGGATCGGGTGGACGCGCGGCGGCAGCTGTCTCGGCACTCTCGCCCGGAACGAGCCTGGTCGCCTATTCATGCACTCGATGGGCCGAGGACGTGCGGCACAGCATGGGATCGTTCGGTGTCAGCGCGGATTTGTCCGAAATCGAGAACGACATCGCCTTTCACTATCTCCATCCCCTATCGGACGCCGAGCTGTATGGTGCGCCAGAAATGCCGCTTCCATCCCTATCGGCTGCCGGGGAGGCCGTCTTGCGCTTCGGCTACGTTGAAGGTGACGTCCTCGTGCAGGGCGACCGGGTCACATATGATCCCCAGAACGCCTCGGAGGTCCTGCGATTTCACGAGAACGGCTCGACTGCGAGGCATCTGGCGATCGTCCTCAATCAGGCCGAACTTCGGTTCAGCGTGGGCGAGACCGGAGAGGCCGGGGCTCGCAGTCTCATTTCGCGTTGCGGAGCCGAAGTCGTGGTCGTTAAAAGCGGGCCAGCTGGCGCTCTTGTCGTCGATCACCGAGGAAGTGTTATCGTCCCATCTTACGCGGCCACGCCGATTTTCAAGATCGGCTCAGGCGACATTTTCTCGGCGACATTCGCTCACCTCTGGGGGGAGAAAGGCGTCGATCCGAGGCTTGCCGCGGACACCGCATCTCGCGCCGTCGCGAGCTATGTCGCGACACGCAATCATCAGGTTGATCTGGAACGTCTGAAGGACCTGACGCCGCGGTCGGCGCATTCGCGTCAAGGGCGGATATATGTCGCCGGTCCGTTCTTCAATCTCGCGCAGCGATGGCTCATTGAGGAAATCGTCCGCTGCATACACGGTCTCGGCGCAAACACGTTCTCACCTGTTCATGATGTAGGCGTCCATGGCAATGCGCGGCAGATTGCAGACCAGGACCTTGAAGGTCTCAATGCCTGCGACGCGGTGCTGGCTGTGATCGACGGCGAGGATGCAGGGACTCTGTTCGAAGTTGGCTATGCACGGAGCCGTGGGATTCCGGTCATCGCGCTTGCGGAGGCGCCGAAGCTGGAAAGCCTTACCATGCTTGAAGGCACCGGCTGCTTCATCACGAACGACTTCTGCACCTCTATGTACGAGGCGGTCTGGAGGGCGTCGTCTTGAAGAAGGCTCTCCTTCTTTCAGGCGGCCTGGATTCGTCGGCGCTTGCCTATTGGCTGAAGCCGGATGTTTGCGTGACTATCGACTATGGGCAGCACGCTGCGAAAGGTGAGATCGCGGCCTCCTCCGCCCTATGCAGCCATATCGGTCTCCCGCACGAAGTGCTGTCTGCGGATCTGTCTGCGCTCGGGTCGGGAACAATGGCCGCGAAGGATGCGGCGACAGGCGCGGCGGCGGCTGAATTCTGGCCGTACCGCAACCAGATGCTCATCACGTTGGTAGCGATGAGCCTCATGCCTAGGGGGATCGGCGAGATCATGATCGGAGCCGTCGCCACCGACAAGCACGCCGACGGAAGAGCACCGTTTCTGCGAGCCATAGACCGCACGCTCTCGTTGCAAGAAGGTGGCCTGCGCGTTTCGGCACCGGCAAGGCACCTTTCCACCGTAAAGCTCCTGCAGAGCGCCGGTTTCCCATATGACCTGATTGGGCTCACGTTTTCATGCCACGTCCATGAATATGCATGTGGGGGATGCGGAGGCTGTCTGAAGCACCTCGAATGTGTTGAACGCGCTTACGGGCGGGTGAGGGAACGCAACTGATGGCCGGCTTCTCACCAAGACAGATGCGCCGCATGGCAGCAATCGAGGAGACACCCGATGCCGATCTCAAGGACATTATTCGGGTCGATTTGATAGGCGTCCGGACAGAGGTCAGCTCCCGATTGTCACAAGGTCAGATTCTGTCAGTCACCATTCACGAGTTCGGTACCGCGCGAAGTGTCGTTTGTAGGACTGAGGCGGGGGAAATCGTTGGAACGTTGGCGGGCTTTCGTGGCCTGGCGCAAATGCTAAGGTCACTGGACGACGGTGCATCCTTTAGCGCAATTGTGGAGTCTGTTTCTGCTTCACATTGCTCCGTTCAGGTGCGTCGCAGATGATCATCGCTGGTGGCACATATTCGGAGCGCTGTATTTATCCGGAATGGGACCGCATCTTCGGCTCCGGGTTGAGGGCAGCTGTCGCGGCGAGTGGTCTTTCCCCGGCAGTCACACTTCATACTTACGTGCCCGACGCCTGGCGCGAAGACGTCGAGGCCACCTTGAACTCTTTCGGCATAGAGGGAAGGCTCGAAAAAACCGAGAGGACCATTGTCTTTGAGTATCTGGACAGTCTGCAGCGATCGCTGACGCCCATACCCCCGGAGCCGAATAAGGACCTGGAAGCGGACGGGGATGTGATCCTGCGTTTTCCTCCAACTGGCTCGCGTGCAACCTCACGTCGACGGTTCAGCTATTCGGGAAGCTGTCATCGCTTTGCGCGAGACGCCGAACCCACCCCAGGTGGTGGTTGTCAAGGACGGCCTTGGCGGTATGCAGCTTTTCGTGGGTGACGAGCCCCTTAGAGTCCCAAGCTATGCCGCAGAAAGCTATTTCCGTATCGGTGCCGGCGACGTCATCGCGACCGCGTTCACACATGCCTGGGGTGAACTCAGAAAAAACGCGGTGGAGGCAGCCGACTATGCGGCGAGGGCGCTATCTTATTTTGTCGAAGGTGCGCGCCTACCACTTGCCCCTTCGGAGCAGCTCGAAGATCGCAAGCGTTCACGCGATACGGGCACAAACCTTCGGCTTCTCGGCGTCGGCAACTATGAGGTGAAATCACTGGTCCTTCAGACCGCAGCTTGGATCCATGACTTGAATGGCACTGTTCGACAGATAGTTTTGCAGCCGGAAGACCTTCAGCCCTGCGATGACGCGTTCGATTTGCTCATTTTGGGGTCGCGGACGTCGCGCCACCATGTCGAGCGCGTTGCCGAAAAGATAAAGATCGTGCCTGTGATCTTCTGGCCTGGCGGAGACCCTGACGAAATTCGCGGCCTGTTCCCTGGCGCGATTATCTCGCGCGACTACGCGAGCGCGCTCTATCATGCAATGAGAAAGCCAGAAGCGTGAAGTCGCCCTCAGTCCGTAATCTAGGCCCACGACAGTCGTTTCGGCCTGCCTCAGAAGGATTGGATCGAGAGCAACTTGAACTCCTCGTTCGCGAATCGCAGCGGCTATGGATGCGCTTCATGGAGTTCGTTGATCAGAAATCCCACACAAGATGGGTGTTCCGCGGCTGTGGCTCGGACCTGCACAAGTTCATTCCATCGGTTGGCCGAGATCCCGACATTTACAATGCTCCCAACGAGGAGCGCGTCTTTCGAGCCTTCCAGCGCGCTGCGCTACCATTCGTGACGACGCCCCTCGCCAATGATTGGGATTGGCTGGCTGTCGCACAGCACCACGGTCTCCCAACCAGGCTGCTAGACTGGTCCACCAACCCGCTGGTCGCGTGCTTCTTTGCGGTTTCAAGCGGCAAGCTGGAGGAGAACGCAGTCGTCCACGCTTACAGCATTTCCGAGGGGGAAGTCGTTGACCCGGAGAGGCACATCTCTCCTTTCCGGACCGACCGCGTGCTTTTCCTGATACCTAGCAGATCAGCATCACGTATCGTCAATCAGCGCGGCCTTTTCTCAGTGCACGATAAGCCAAGCGAAGCTTGGCAGCCAAAGGATGCAGACAGGTTTGTTATCCCGGCGAACATGCGCGCAAGGTTCAGGCGCCGACTTTTCAGATTGGGTATCGATCACAGCCACATCTATCCCGATTTGCCAGGGCTGTGCGACACACTGAGATGGCGGTATGAGGCAGGTATCGGCATCGGAACGCCTATGATCGGATGACGCTTATGGACAACTCAACAATCGAGCAGAAACGGCAGCGGATTGCTCAGGCCGTGCGCTCAACGGATGCGACTGAAACCAGTGCATGGAATGCACTCGATAGCCTGTCATCCCAAACTGCTGTCGATTCCGTGGAAATATTCGAGCAGGAGATACGGATCGAACCCGATCATTTCGAGGGGCCGATAACCTGGTACGTCATGTTGCAATATGCCCCTCGCGCCGGCGAGGATTCTCTCACTATCTCGGAAAGCTTTCCGGGCACGTTCCGCGGCCACTTCGAAGGTGGCGAGCCCATCGTTGATGATATGACAGTCGATACCGCCTCATTCTACGCTTGACCTTAGGACCGCGATCGATGCTGCCTCAATATGCGGCTTACGATTGGATCTGGTGCATATCGTTCATCTCATGCGTCCCCGTTGCAAATTGGCATAGCCAACGTCGGTTCGACCTGTGTTCCCGACGGTACGTGCTTGATGCCTGTCTGGCCAGGCATTCTCGCGCCATCAGGAGTTCTGCTCGCGGGCCTGTCGTTCGTGCTTCGAGATATAGTTCAAGAGTATTTCCGGCATCAGCTGGGCAATTGTTGCGGTGCTTAGAACAGCTGCCCCTCCTGCTCATTCAGGCGTCTCCACTCCAACTCAAGGCTCAACGCTTCAATTTGCCGGTCCTTCGTCGTCTCCAGGGCCTACCCTCGGACTTTCACGGGCTTACTCCGGCGTGGCTACCTAGGCTGTCGGGCGCGAGTGAGTTCCACGAAGCACGATCAAGACCGGCCAAGTGATAACGACCATCCAGCCTTTCCCGATCTATTGTCCGAGGATGTATTCCGGGCTACCGAACGCTATCTGCACGAAGATCGCGCTGTCCAGGACCAGTCCGACGACGGAGCTACTTACCGAAGCGAACCACCATGCCGCGCCTGCAAAGGCTGGTGTAGATGGCCATATCCACGAGCTCTGAGATCAGGAATGCCGAGATAGAGGCGGCAGCGAGCGCCGGCGATGTTATCGCTGCGGCAATCAGGCCGCCGATACTCTCAAATTGGCTAAAAGCTGCCCGTCTGCTGGCGGCCCCGAACGCGACGTCCGAGTAGTGGGTTGCTGATCCACCAGCTCAGCGAAAAGCCGTCCGCCGACTTGCCCCAGGATTGCTCTCCTGCCGCAATGACCCCAGTTCACACGTTGCCGCCAGTTTACGCCGAACGAACTAGTCAGGCCGCTTCCGCTTAACGAGGCTCTTCTTATGTTAGCCCAACACGATCTCCTCGCTACGAATTAGCAACTAGGAGGTGGCTTTGCGCTTCGATGCCGACACGCCCGGATTACCAGTGAGGCAGCGTCCATGAAGAGTGACGCAATCTCGTATGCCCCACGAGGGCTATCTCGTGAGGAAGCGGCTCGTTACATCGGTGTCGGATCGACGCTTTTTGACGAGATGGTCGCCGATGGGCGGATGCCCCAGCCCAAGCGCATCAACAGCCGCGCTGTCTGGGATCGTGTAGCCCTCGACATAGCTTTCACCTCGTTGCCGGACAAAGATAGCGGCCTTCAAGAGCTGTTGGAACGAAGCAAACGAAACCTAGAAAAAAGCTAGCAGTTACGCTTGTTGCGTATACGCTGCAGACGTAGTACGATGATAGCCCGTGCGGAAGGCATGACGTGAACGAGAATGAGAAACTTGCGCAAGACGTGAAAGCATGGCGGGCCAAGGAAGGGTTCACTGCCGCAGCCGCGGCCAAGGTGCTAGGAATACCGAAGCGCACCTTTGAAGGCATAGAGCAAGGAAGAGGCTTTCCTTACCCGGTGCTCCTGCGCGTTGCCATCGAAAGCGAAACCCGTTCGCTACGGGCAAATCTGAAAGGGCGCGAAAGGAGTATTTGATGGCTCGTCCATTTAAGGACGCCAGTTACCCTGGGGTATCTTCGCGCTTCAAGAACGGCAAGCTAATCTATCGCTACCGCGCAAAGGGCATGCCTGAAATCCGCCTTCCCGACAAACCCGGCGATCCCGAGTTCGAGGCGGCTTACGAGAAGGCCACGCAGGGCCAACATAAGAATGCGGTTATCATCGATTTGCCCGGTCGGGCACTGCCAAAAACTTTTGGCCATGCCGCGCGCCGGCTTGAAACGACAATGGAGTGGTTGGATTTTGATGAGGCGACGCAGCAGAAGAATGCAAGACTGATTGAGCGTTTTCTCAACCTGCGGGTCGATCCAAACTACCCACTCACTTGGCGCGATACTCCGGTGGAACATCTCGACGCGGATCGGCTTCGCGCCATCATCGAAAGCATCTTCAGGACCAATCGCACAGTCGCCAAACACATGCTGGTTGCCATCAAGAAGCTTGTATGGGTCGCGACCGATGTCGAAAAATGGATAAAGCCGCACGACGATCCCTCGTTGTCCATCCGCGTGCGAGTGCCCAAATCGACCAGGAACCCGGCCTGGCCGATCGCGATGCGCGAAAGGTTCGAGGAGCGACACCCCATCGGCACAGCCGCACGCACCTGCTATGCACTCGGCTTTTGGCTTGGAAATCGGCGCGGCGATATCGCTGCTCTTGAGTGGGATGATCTTTTAACCGAAGAGATCGAACTGTTCGACGGCTCGCTCGTGCTGATTGAGGCCTTTGATTTCCGCCAGAAGAAGAACCGCAACCGCCATGGCGGGCGCGAGATGTTCATTCCGGTCGTAGACAAGCTAGCAGCGGCCCTGGAGCCGCTTGATCGCTCGCAAGGCGGCACTGTCTTAAAGAACGCCTATGGCAGGTCATTTTCGGAAAAGAGCCTAACGGGCATGATGCAGCACTGGACGCGGCAGGCGGGAATTCCTGGCGGCTACACGCTCCATGGCCTACGCCGCACTTTCGGCACCTACCTTGCTGAATGCAACATCCAAGCGCGAGCCATCATGGAGGCAATGGGCCATTCCTCCATGACGGTAACAGATGATTATGTACGTGAGGCCAACAAAAAGCGGATCGCGGTTGATATTGCTCGTGTCATCAACGAGCGCGAGGCCAAACGTGACGCCATGAAGCGGCGGGCAAACCTCCGCATTGTCAGATAATCAAATCGAGTCGGAACTAAACCGGGACCACGGTCTTTGCTTTGGGCCCATAATGGGCCCAAAACGTTTTGGGCCCAGGGCACTTTTTGTCAATAAAATCAATGGTTATGGTGGGCCCGGAGGGACTCGAACCCCCAACCAAGCGGTTATGAGCCGCCGGCTCTAACCATTGAGCTACAGGCCCCACGCGGGCTGGATTAATGTTTTTCCCGTCGCGGCACAAGGCTTTCCCGACAGGCTTTCGGAGATCGCCCAAATCAACCCATAATCGCGCTCTACGCGACCTCTGCGACTTGATCGCAGACCAAGGAGATTTTCATGACCAGACACCTTTTGCCTCTCGCGCTCGCCGCTGCAATCGCTTTTCCGGCGATGGCTGGAGCCACCGATTTGCCGACGCCGCCCCGCATCATCGTGTCAGGCGAAGGCGAAGCAACCGTAGCGCCTGATCTGGCGGTCCTGACGCTGAGCGTCATGCGCGAGGCCAAGACCGCGCGCGCCGCGCTCGACGCCAACAATGACGCCATGGCCGCCGTGATCGCGGCGATGAAGTCGGCCGGCATCAAGGACCGCGATCTGCAGACCGCCGGCATCCAGATCAACCCGCGCTACAACTACACCAACAAGCCGGACGGCAGCCAGGAAGCCGAACTCGTCGCCTATCAGGTGACCAACACGCTTTCGGTGCGGGTGCGCGACGTCGACAAGACCGGCGAGATCCTCGACAAGGCGGTGTCACTCGGCGTCAACCAGGGCGGCGGCATCGCCTTCACCAATGACAACCCGGCAGCCACGGTCAGCGAGGCGCGCAAGAAGGCGGTCGCCAACGCAATGGCCAAGGCCAAGACGCTGGCCGAGGCCGCAGGCGTCAGCCTCGGCCGTGTGCTCGAGATCACCGATCAGAACATGGCGCCGACGCCAATGCCGATCAACGCCAAGGCCTTCGACTCCGCAGCCGGTGCTGCGGCCCCCGTGCAGGCCGGCGAGAATTCCTACAATGTGCAGGTCACCGTCACCTTCGAACTGAAGTAAGCGGCTCTGACGATCCGTGGCTGAGCCTTGCTCAGCCACGGATGCAATCACCAGCCAACAGCGTGCATGAAAAACCCCGCAGGATTGCTCCCGCGGGGTTTTTTCGAGCCACGCCCTTCAAACGGAAAGGGGCTCGGCTAGTCCCGGCTGACCCGCGTAGAGGGTCATGCCGCCTCGATCTTCACAGAAGATCATGCCTCTATGAGTCCGGCCTCAGCCTCAGCGATAGATAACCGGGCAACCACGCTCGTTGGCGAACACGATCACGACACGGTCGCCGTCCTGGCGGCCCATCACCTTCACCGTACGACGATTGACGTCGACGATGCGGGCACGGTGGAGACCCATGCGCTCGGCCTTGTCGAGGGCGCGGTCCGGCGAACAACCGCGGCGCCAGTCGCCGCGGCGCTCATCACGGCGATGGCGATAGCCGTCGTCGCCGGCATAGACGCCGAAACGCGTGTCGTTGTTGTTGCCGAAGCCGAGATAGAGGCTGTCGGCGTGAGCGGGGATGGCCGTCAGCGTGCCGAGACCAACCAAGGCCGAAAGGGCTACCGTCTTGATCGTGTTGAACATCGTCTTCTCTCCTTTTTGCGGGCTTTCGCCCGTCCTCGTGAACCGATGGGGGGAGAATGCACCTGCCTGTCTGAACTCTTTACGAACCCGCTGTTCATCTCCGGTTCATGTGGCGGGAAAAGGGAAATTGCCGGCCATTTGCCATCGTCCACAGCCTGTGGTGAATGCCAAAACGCCTGACCGAGCGCCCTGTTCCCAATCCAGAGGGCTTGGGATCAGGCAGCCTAATGCGAGCCTCTGGCTCGTCGTTCCCTGATGATGCGAGCCTACGGCTCCTCGTCCAGCATGTAGTCAAAATAGTCTTCCGGCTCGGCTAGATCGGTTTCGCTCGCCTTGACCCGGCCGCGCATCGAGATGCCTGCTTCATGCACGGTCTCGGCGCTGCCCGACACCAGCCGGTGCCACCAGTAGAGGTCGCGGCCCTCGGCCACCAGCCGGTAGGCGCAGGTGCTGGGCAGCCAGCTGATAGTGCGCACATTCTGCGGCGTCAGCCCGACACAGTCGGGAACACGCGCCAGCCGGTTGGCGTAGTCCGAACAGCGGCAGGTCTCGGCGTCGAACAGCCGGCAGCCGACGCTGGTCCAGTAGATCTCGCCGGTGTCCTCGTCCTCGAGCTTCGACAGGCAGCATTTGCCGCAGCCATCGCACAGCGATTCCCACTCGGCCGGGCTCATCGCCTCCAGCGCCTTGGTTTTCCAGAATGGCGTTTCCATTCCCGGCATGTGGCCCCAGCCGCCGGCAAGGTCAAGCGGGGCGACGGACGGAATACGGCGCTCGGCGGGCGAATGACACGAAGTTGCCTTCAAAAGGCCGGCCAATCGCCCTGCACGGCCTCTATTCACGCCAAACCGGAACCAATCGGCGCAAGATCGGTTTCGGCAAGGATGGGACCCCACAAGGAGAATTTTCGATGAAACGCCAACCACGGATTCTGGCCGGCACCGCACTTGGCCTGCTCATGGCATCCGCGCCGTTGGGCGCGTTCCCGCTTCAGGGAGGTGCCGCGTTTGGCCCCGCCCAGCGCACGTCCGCCCCATTCATTTTGGCGCAAGCAGCGTGCGCCGAGGGCGAATCGGCCGAGGCCTGTGCGCAGAAGCAGCAGGCGGAACCGGAACAGAAGCCCGAGCGCAAGAAGGCCGAGCCTGAACAGCAGGCAGCGCCGGCCCAGAGCGAGCAGCCCGCCGAGGAGCAGCAGCCACGCAGGAAGAAGCGCGACCAGCAGCAGCAGACCGAGCAGGCGCCAGCCGAACAGGCCGCACCCGCAGAGGAACAGCAGCCGCGCAGGAAGAAGCGCGACCAGCAACAGCAGACCGAACAGGCGCCGGCAGAACAGGCCGCGCCCGCCGAGGAACAACAGCCGCGCAGGAAGAAGCGCGATCAGCAACAGCAGACCGAGCAAGCGCCAGCCGAGCAGGCCGCACCCGCCGAAGAACAGCAGCCGCGCAAGAAAAAGCGCGACCAGCAGCAGACCGAGCAGGCGCCTGCCGAACAGGCCGCACCCGCAGAAGAGCAGCTGCCGCGCAAGAAGAAGCGTGATCAGCAGCAGCAGACCGAGCAGGCGCCGGCAGGCCAGGCAGAACCGGCCAACGACAATCAGCCCGCCGAGCAGGCCAAGCCGCGCAAGAAGAAGCAGGACCAGCGGGCCGAGCCTGAAGTCGCTCCGACGCCGAAGGAAGCTCCCGCTGGAGAGGCGACGGCCCCTGCCGGCGAACAGCCAGCGGCCCAGGGCGAACAGCCTCAGGACATGACGAAGAAGCGTGTCAGGAAACCTGCCGGCGAGCAGCCGGCCACAGCCGAGCAGCCTGCCACCGGCGAACAACCGGCCAATGGCCAGACGGCGGCACCTGCCCAGGGTGAAAACCCGGTGCAGGGCGAAGCACCTGCCGATCCCAACGCTGCCCCCATCCTGGACAGCCAGAAGGATGCCGAGCGCAAGGGCGGCGGCCGGAAACATGGCGACAAGAACACCCAGCAGAATGCCGAGCAGGGCGGCGATCAGGGGCAAAAGCCGGTGGCCGCTCCCGTCGACCAGGGCCCGCCCCCGACCGACGACAAGGCCGCACAACAGGAGATCAAGTCCGAGAAGATGATCCCTGTGACAGAGGAAAAAGGCAAGCGTCTCGATCGTGCGCCCGACGAGAATATCCGCGACCGCCGCCGCCCCAAGGGCGTCGACGTGCTCAAGGAAATCGGCGACCGCGTCATCATCCAACTCGGCGACCAGACGATTGTCCAGAGCAATGACGGCACGCGCATGAACCGTGGCGCCAAGGATGTCTACTACGAGGATCTGCCGCAGGGTCGCACGCGCGAGACGGTCGAGCGCGGCAATGGCGTCCGGATCGTCACCATCCGTAACCGCTACGGCGATGTCATCCAGCGCTCGCGCATCACGTCTGACGGGCGCGAATATGTGCTGAGCTATGTCGACGAGCGTGACTATCAGGACGAGGGCGACTGGCGCGATCCCGGCGACGATCTGCCGCCGATGCGGCTGACCATCCCGCGCCGGGAGTACATCCTCGATTCCGAGGACGTCGAAAGCCCGGACGACTACTACGACTTCCTCGAACAGCCGCCGGTGGAAAAGGTCCAGCGCCTCTATTCGATCGACGAGGTCAAGCGTTCGGCCCGTGTGCGCGACATCGCACGGCGCGTCGACCTTGACACGCTGAACTTCGAATTCGGTTCGGCCTCGATCTCCGACACCGAGGTGCAGAAGCTCGAGGGCGTCGCCACCGCCATGGAAAGACTGTTGAAGAAGAACCCGGCCGAGACCTTCCTGATCGAAGGCCATACCGATGCCGTCGGCTCGCCCGAAGCAAATCTCGCTTTGTCCGACCGCCGCGCCGAAGCGGTGGCGGAGGCGCTGACCAATGCCTTCGGCATCCCGCCGGAGAACCTGACGACACAGGGCTATGGCGAGGAGTATCTGAAGGTCAATACGACGGCGCCGAACCGCGAGAACCGGCGCGTCGGCATTCGCCGCATCACCTCGCTGGTGGCGCCGGTCGCCAGCAACAATTAGGTCATGATTTCAAAACCATGACCTGGTTTGCGGAATCGGCACGAGAAGCATCCATCCCCGGCCCTGCCGGGGATGGATCGACATGCCGGGTTCAACAAGAATTGTACCGGTATGCAACCGGGCTCATTGAATAGAAGGCGCACCTACCCCAGATTCAGGGCTGGGCGTTCCCTGCCCCGTCCCGACTCCAGCGGGACGCATTGAGCCCCGCCGGACCCTCTCCGGCGGGGTTTTTTTGCTTTGCAAACTTTGTCTTGCAAACCGGGGCGACCTAGCCGAAATACGGCTTGCTGCCCGTAGAGAACAGACCGGAACCACTTCATGAAGCGTCTCGAGCTCGCCATCGAATCGATCATTCTCGCCTCACGCTGGCTGCTGGTCGTCTTCTATCTCGGGCTTGGCGTGGCGTTGGCGATCTATGCGCTGTCCTTCGGCAAGAAGCTCTACGAGTTCGTCACCGTGGCCTTCACGCTCGGCGACACCGACACCATCCTGAAGATGCTCGGCCTGATCGATGCGGCACTGGTCGCTTCGCTGGTGGTGATGGTCATCATCTCGGGTTACGAGAACTTCGTCAGCCGTTTCGACGACCAGGACGGCGGCGTGCACTGGCTGGGCACGATCGATGTCGGTTCGCTGAAGGTCAAGGTCGCCTCGACCATCGTCGCCATCTCGTCCATCCACCTCTTGCAGGTGTTCTTGAACTCGTCGTCCTACACCACCGACCAGCTGATGTGGCTGACCATCATCCACCTCGCCTTTGTCGTCTCGGCGCTCATGCTCGCCTATATCGATCGGCTGATGGGCCTGAGCAAAGGCAAGAAGGACGAAGCGTGAGCAAGCGCCTGCCGGACGTTGAATCATCCCGGCAGGATTGGCGCCCTATCGCTTTGTTTGAGCACCGCTTTGCCGTGGCTCAGCCACGGCGGATGGCTTAGCTCGACGCTCACAATAACGCAGATCTAGTAGATGCTCTTGATCTTGCTGTCCGTGCGGGCAAACACCTCATCGGGGACAAAAAAGTCGCCGGCCAAAGGCCCGGTCGCATCAGGCGCATAGATCGAAAAGTCGCTTACGCCCTCGGCGCGCAGCACCTCCTCGTCGATGTAGAAATTGCCTGATGCCTCGCGCGCCGGCCGCATGAAGATGGCATGCGCGGCATCGGCCATGATGTCGGGCAAACGGCTCATCGCCGCCACTGTCGCGCCGCCGAGCAGATTGCGCACTGCCGCCGTGTCGATGGTCGAGATCGGCCACAGTGAATTGACCGCGATGCCGTCCTTGGCGAATTCGGCGCTCATGCCAAGCGTGCACATCGACATGCCGAACTTGGCCATGGTGTAGGCGACGTGGTTCTTGAACCATTTGGCCTTCATGTCGAGCGGCGGCGCCAGATTCAGGATGTGAGCATTTGCGGCCAACTTCAGGTGTGGAATGCACATTTTGGACACCAGGAAGGTGCCGCGCGTGTTGATCTGATGCATCAGATCGTAGCGCTTCATGTCCGTCTCCAGCGTGCCGGTGAGTTGGATGGCGCTGGCATTGTTGACGCAGATGTCGATGCCGCCGAACTTTTCCACGGTCCTGGCGACGGCGTCGGCCACCTGTGCCTCCTCGCGGATGTCGCACAGCACAGGCAGCGCCTTGCCGCCGGCCTGTTCGATCTCTTCGGCCGCCGTATAGATCGTGCCCGGCAGCTTCGGATGCGGCTCGGCGGTCTTGGCCGCGATCGTCACATTGGCGCCGTCGCGTGCCGCACGCAGCGCGATCGCCAGCCCGATGCCGCGCGACCCGCCGGAGATGAACAGCGTCTTTCCCTTGAGCGACATTTCCTTGCGCCTCCCTTGCAACACAATAGGCGCGAACCTTTGCGCGGCGGGCGACCACAGCGCAAGACCCGACACGCTGGACACCGAGTTACGCAGCGTAGGGTTTAAGACTAAACCAGCACCAGCCCCTGCCGCATCGCAATGGCGATCGCATCGGTGCGGTTGGCGGCACCCAGCTTGATCAGGATTGCGGCGACGTGGAACTTCGCCGTGTGCACCGAGATATTGAGCCGCCGCGCGATCACCTTGTTGGGCGCACCCTCGGCCAGCAGCCCCAGCACTTCCGCCTCGCGCGGCGACAGCGAAGGCCGGACGACATGCTCGTCGGAGGCTTCATCCTCGAACGGCTCGCCATCGCCGGTATTGAAATGCTCATGGCGCCCGCTTCTGCCATCGCCCGATACGCGATAGCCGGCCGCGGCCAGCCGCGCCGCCGCGGCGATCAACAGATCGTCCGCGCTCGCGGGCATGACGGCCAACACCTCACCGGCGGGCCGCTCGACATTGGCGCGTCCCGACAACAGCACCCGTGGAATGGAGGCCGGCACGGCATCACCGCTGCTGTCGTCAACGATGGCTACATCGGCTCTGCCGACCACCACCGGCAACAGATCATCGCTCGCCGCAAGCGAGGCCGCCAGGCGCTCGGCGCGCGACGCATCGCCAAGCGCAATCAGCACCACCAGCCGCCGCGAGACGGCACCGTCAGTCATGATCCGGTCGCTGGTGAGCGTGTCCATCACTCCTCTCAGGAAAGCGGCTTTTCGCCGATCGTCAGCGCGACATCGCGCTGTTCGCCGCCGCGCACCACGCCGAGCGTCACCAAAGCGCCGGCGCTGTCGGGTCCGAGTCTACGGATCAGGTCGCGCGGGCCATGCACGGCCTCGCCGTTCCACGCCACGATAATGTCGCCGAGCGAGAGACCGGCGGCCTTGGCAGGACCCTCGTCATCGAGGCTCATCACCATCGCGCCATGCGCGTCGCGGTCACGTACCGGATGCAGGCCGGCGCCGAGATAGCCGCGCGCGACATGACCTTTCTCACGCAGGGTCGCTACCGCCCGCTCGATCGTCTCGTAAGGCATGACCAGCGCCCTGTGGCGCGGTCCGAACAGCAGCATTCCGATCAGCGCGCCCTTGGCGTCGAGCACCGGGCCGCCTTCGAAGCGGCCGCCGGCGCCGACGGCAAGATTGATGCGCCGGTCGATGGTGCCGCCGCGCATCGAGCGCCAGGCCGGACCGACTTCGCCGACCGAACCCGACACAGCCAGAGCGGAGCCCTGGCTGTTGCCGATGGCAATGGCGAGATTGCCGGGCCGTACCGCATCGGCCTTAGCCAACGGCGCGGCGCTGACGGCCCCCACCGGCTTCAGCAGGGCAACGCCGGTCGACGGATCGCGGCCGATCAGTTCGGCCTTCACCGTCTCGCCCGAGGCCAGCACCAGTTCGATCTCCTCGCCAGCCTCTACAGCCTCCTCGGCGGTGACAAAATAGCCGTCACGCCAGTGGAAGGCGCTTGCCGTGCGGTGATGATGCGTGGCGAAACTCGCCGTTGCCGGTGCCGCCTTGGCGGCGAGATCGGCGATGGCTTGCGAAAACGCACTCAGATTGAAATCGCTCATATTGGTCTCCTGGGTTCATCCATGCCCCAGATATCGCTCGACAGCGCGCTCGCAGATACTCGCCTGACGGCTAGTTGCTGGTTTGACTGGCCATCTGGTCAGGTCGCGGCGCTTCCAGCCGCTCCGCACATATAGTCACGATCAAGCCTGAAAACACGGAGCCCTTCCATGGCCCTCGCCGCCGCCAAGTTCCAATCCGACGACACATTGGCCGACGACTCATTGCTCGACGCCTATTCGACGACGGTCGCCGACGCCGTCGATCGTATCGGCCCGTCCGTCGCCCGCATCGAGCGCATTGGGGGTCAGGGCGGCCATGGCTCCGGCTTCGTCATCGCACCGGACGGCTTGGTCGTCACCAATTTCCATGTCGTCGGCGATGCCAGGACGGTGCGCGTCTCGATGCCTGACGGCGCTTCCAGCGAAGGCCGCGTGCTGGGCCGCGACCCCGACACCGACATCGCGCTGGTGCGCGCCGACGGCAGCTTTGCCGATGTCGCGCCGCTGGGCGATTCCAAGCGGCTGCGGCGTGGCCAGATCGCCATTGCCATCGGCAATCCGCTCGGCTTCGAATGGACCGTCACCTCAGGCGTCGTCTCGGCGCTCGGCCGTTCGATGCGCGCCTCCACCGGCCGGCTGATCGACGACGTCATCCAGACCGATGCAGCATTGAACCCCGGCAATTCCGGCGGGCCGCTGGTGTCGTCGGCCGGCGAGGTCATCGGCGTCAACACCGCCATGATCCATGGCGCGCAAGGCATCGCCTTCGCGGTCGCCTCCAACACCGCCAATTTCGTCATTTCGGAGATTATCCGCTTCGGCCGCGTGCGCCGCGCCTTCATCGGTATCTCGGCCGACACCACCAATCTGCCGCGCCGGGCAGCACTGCTGTCGCGGGTCTCGACCAGCACGGCGGTGCGGCTGCGTAGCGTCGAGAAGGATGGCCCGGCGGCCAAGGCCGGCCTGAAAGAAGGCGACATCATCGCGGCCATCGACGGGCGCCCTATCACCGGCGTCGACGACCTCGTGCGCATGCTCGACGCCGAACGCATCGGCCGCGAAACACTGTGCACCGTCGTGCGCCGCGCCGGCGTCAGCCAGGTGACGGTGACGCCGGTGGCAAGGGCTGGCTGAGGCTCGCCTCAGGCTCCAGCCACCCCTTCCGCATATTGCCCCAGAAACTCCTCGCTCGGCGGGATCGGCTTGATCACGTCGATCAGCACGCCATTGGGATCCTTGGTGATGAAGTGGCGCTGGCCGAAGGGTTCGTCGCGCAGAGAGCGCAGGATCGGCAGGCCAGCGGCGACGACCCGCTCATAGATCGCGTCGGGATCGCGAACCTCGAAATTGATCAGCAGGCCCGATGTGCGGCCCCGCCCCTCTTCCGGGATCGTTTCGTGGTCGCCCTGGACGATGCCCAGATTGACGCGTTTGTTGTCCACCGATTGCAGATGCACATACCAGTCGCTCTCAAACAGCGGCTGGAAGCCGAAATGCTTGACATAGAACGCCGCCGTACCGGCGACGTCGCTGGTCATCAGCACCGGGTAATAGCTCGTGGTCTTCATCTTTCCTTCTCCCGTCTATTAACATACAGTCTGCATGTATATTGAATTAACATACAGGCTGCATGTATGCAACAGGACTCCGCGCGCCGCTCCAACCGCGATCGCACCGAGGCGACGCGCGCCGATCTGATCGCCGCGGCGCGAAAGCTGTTCACCGAAAAATCCTATGCCGAGACCGGCACGCCTGAAATTGTCGCCGCCGCCGGCGTCACGCGCGGCGCGCTCTACCATCACTTCGCCGACAAGCAGGCGCTGTTTGCCGCCGTGGTCGAGCAGGAGGCGGCGGCGGTCGCCGAGGAGATCGAGCACGCTTCGCCGCCATCGCTCAATGCCTACGACTCACTGATTGCAGGCTCCGATGCCTATCTCGCCGCCATGCGCGCGCCCGGCCGCACGCGGCTGTTGCTGCTTGATGGGCCGGCTGTGCTTGGCCGAACCGCCATGGACGCGATCGACAACCGCCACGGCAACCGCTCGCTGCGCGAGGGCCTGGTCGCGGCTATGCGGGCGCAGACGATGACGAGATTGCCGGTCGACGCGCTGACCGCGCTGCTCGGCGCAGCCTTCGACCGCGCCGCCCTGGCAATCGAGGCTGGGGCCTCTGCCGAGGATTACCGCGCCGTGCTCATGGCGCTGATCGAGGGACTGTCTCCGGCTCCTTTTCAGGCACCTCGCCAGGCACGAACTCGTTGAAGCAGCCGAGTTGGCGCTTGAACTGGTCGATCAGCCAGGCCGCCGCCGGCTTCGGGCTGCGATCGTTGCGATGCATGGCAAACAGGGGCGAACTCACCTCCCTGAAAGACTCGAGGTCGAGTTCCACCAGTCGGCCGCTGGCCAGATCGTCTGAGATCAGCCAGCGTGGCAAGCCCGCCCCAGCCCAGTCCCTCGCGCATCAGCGTATGCTTTGTGCGCAGGTCCGTCAGTCGCCAGGTGCGGTAGGCAAAGACGCCAAAGTCGCGCCCCTTGGTGCGCTCCGACTGGTCGGTGACGACAAGCTGCGTGTGTTCGCGCACATCCTCGATCGACACCGGTTTCGGCAGCCGCGCCAGCGGGTGGGTGGGGGCGGCAGCCAGCACCATCGACATGAAGCCGATGCGCACGAGGTGTACGTCGACCTCGCCCAGCAGGCCGCCAATGCCGAGATCGGCCTGCCCGCTGACGACATGATCGGGGATCAGGCCAAGCGAGCCGATATGCAGGCGCAGCATCACGGTCGGAAACTGCGCCTCGAATGCCTTCAGTACCCGAACCAGCACCAGCGATGGCAGCGACGCGTCGACCGACAGCGCCACTTCGGCCTCCAGCCCCTGATGGTGACCGTCGACGCGCGAGCGCATACGCTGCAGCACGCCGACCATGCGGCGTGCGTCCTCCAGCATCGCCCGGCCGATCTCGGTCAGTTGCGGCTCGCGCGTGCCCTCGCGCTCGAACAGTTTCAGCCCGAGCTGCGCCTCGAGATTGGCGATGCCATAGCTGATGACGGATTGCGCCCGGTTGAGCTTGCGGCCGGCGGCCGAGAAACTGCCGGCTTCGGCGACCGTCACAAAAATCTGAAGTTGGTCCAGCGTCGGGTTGGGCTGCATTGCAGTATCTAGTTTGTTGATGGATCGTATAGAAAATATACCAGTTTATCGAATGGGTCGATAGCCCCATATGTGGCGGGACAATTCAATTCCACTGGAGAGACCCGCTATGTCCATTCTTCTTGTTACCTCAAGCCCGCGTGGCGCTGCCTCGCACTCAACCCGCATCGCCACCGAATTCGCCGAGAAGCTGCTTGCCGCTGATCCGTCGAACACGCTTGTCGTGCGTGACCTCGTCGCCAACCCGCTGCCGCATATCGACGCCGACTATGCCAGCGGCATCTACACGCCTGCCGAAGCCCGCACCCCGCGCCAGGCTGAAGTCGTTGGCGTCTCCGATGTCGTGCTGGACGAGCTGTTCGCCGCCGACACGGTGATCCTCGCCACCGGCTTCATCAACTTCAACATCTCGTCGACGCTGAAGTCGTGGGTCGATCACATCGCTCGTTCCGGCAAGAGCTTCGCCTATGGCGAGAACGGCCCCAAGGGCCTCGTTACCGGCAAGAAGGTCTATATCGTACTGGCTTCCGGCGGCATCTATTCGGAAGGCGCTGCCGTGCAGTTCGATCACGCCATTCCCTACCTGCGCGGCGTGCTCGGCTTCCTCGGCATGACCGATGTCGACGTCATCCGCATCGAGGGCGTCGGCATGGGCCCTGACGCGGTGACCGCAGCACTCGCCAAGGCGACCGCCAAGGTCGATGCCGTGGTGGCCGCCAGCCAGGGTGTCGCGGCGGCCGCGTAAAGCACAGATCATCATCCGCATCGAAAGGCAGGCGTTCGCGCCTGCCTTTTTCTTGCTATGGCAGTTCGCCGCTTGCTTCACAATGTTTGGGCCGTGCAGAATCTGTAAGCGACAGTGGTCCTGGGCACGGCAACCTTGACGAACTACCCTGGTTCACTGATAGTCATAGTGAACCAGAGTGAATTGTAGCCATGATTGCTTTTACCGTGCGCCTCCCCGACGACACAACAAACAGGCTCGACCAGCTTGCCGAAAAGCTCGACCGCTCGCGCTCCTATATGGCCGCCCAGGCCATTGAGGACTTTGTAGCCCGCCAGGAATGGCAGCTCGCCGAGATAGAGGCCGGATTGGCCGAGGCCGAGCGCGGTGAATTTGCCAATGAGCAAGAGTTGGCCGCCGTGATTGGGAAATACGTCAAGTCCACCGGCTGATTATGAGCCGCAAGACAATCCGCTGGACCAAACGGGCATTGCGTCGGCTTGACGAAATCGGCGCGCACATCGTGAAAGACAGCCCCGAAGCGTCCGCTCGTGTCATTGCGCGCATCTTGTCGGCGGCGGAACTGCTCACCGAACAGCCGGCCATGGGTCGCGTTGGGCGCATCAAAGCGACTCGAGAACTCGTCTTGGTCGATATTCCCTATATCGTCCCCTATCGCGTAGGCCGAGATACTGTCGAAATCCTTACCGTCATACACGCCGCCCAACAGTGGCCACAGGCCTTGTGAAATCAACCAGCAGCTACCCTTTTTCTATCCGATGAAATGCCGAAGCAGACCCGCCGCGCCGATCCCGATCAGCACGGTCGGCAGCATGGAGAGGCGCGTCGCAGCAAGCACGGTGATGGCCAGCGCCAGAAGATCGGCCGGATTCCGCGACACGAAGGCTGGCGCGATCACCGAGATCAGCACGCAGCCGGGCGCCGCTTCCATCACCGCCGTGGCGCGGACGCTGAGCGTGCGGTTGCGCAGCACGACATAGCCGCCGATCCGCGTGAGATAGGTGACGCCGGCCATCATCACGATGGTGAGAAGGGTCGCTGGGTCGATCATGCATCACCTGCCATCAGCCAGGCCGCGACCAGCCCCGACACCGCACCGGCGGCGACATACCAGGCGCCCGGGACGACGAGATAGACCAGCGCCGCAACGACGAGGCTGACCAGCCAGGGCCGCGCCGCGGCCATGCTCGTCCACATGCCGCGCATCAGCACCAGGAAGACGGCCGGAAACGCCATGTCGAAACCGTAGGTCTCGACATCCCCCAGCATGGGGCCGAGCACGGCACCCAGCGTGGTGAAGGCCACCCAGGTGAGATACATCGCCAGTGCCGCGCCCAAATAATAGCGCGGACTGAAGGCCGGCGTGATGCCTGCCGCTGCGCGCTGCCTGGCATCGGCCAAGCCCAGCGCCCAGCTTTCATCGCACATGAAAAACAGCGCCGGAAAGACCTTGCGCCTCGGCAGGTCGCGCAGGAACGGCGCCAGTGCCGCTCCCATCAGCAGATGGCGGCTATTGACCAGGAAAGTGATGGCGACGATGAGCACGATGTGCGGCGGCGATGTCCACAATTGGATCGCCGCGAATTCCGAGCCGCCGGCGAAATTCAGCCCCGTCATCATGGACAATTCGACCGTGCTCAGCCCTTTCTGCGTGGCCTGGGCGCCAAGCACCAGCGCATAGGGGATGGTGCCGAACAGCACCGGCGCGCAGGACGTCACGCCACGGCGGAACTCGGATCCCGAGCCATCGCCCGCCGCCTCGACTGCCTGTGAAATGCTCATGCTCTGCCATCGGCCGGCCTGTAGGCCGCCGCTTCCGGTTGCGTCTGGAATCTCGTGATGTCGGCGGCAAACATACCGGCATCGGCTCAAAATTTGGTTGCGAAGATTGTTGTATTTCACCAAATTTTGGCATTGAGTGTCATAAACGGACCAATAGGTGGAATCCAAAGCCATGAAGCTGGATGAGATCGACAAGCGTATCCTGCGGGCGCTGCAACGCTACGGCCGCATGGCCAACAACGATCTGGCCAATGAGGTCGGGCTTTCGCCATCGCCTTGCCTGCGGCGCGTGAAGCTGCTGGAGGAAGCCGGTGTCATCGACCGCTACGTCGCCGTGCTCGACCCGGCCAGCATCGGCAAGGGTCTGACCTTCTTCACCCGCATCTGGCTGAAGACGCAGGACGAGGACACGATCGAACATTTTGCCACCGAAGTGGCCAAGCTGCCGCAGGTGATGGAGTGCTACCTGATGCTCGGCGATTGCGACGCCATGGTGCGCGTGGTGGCGGCCGGCATCGACGACTACCGCCGCTTCCAGTCGGAGCATCTGAGCCGCATCAAGGGCGTGCAGAACGTCAAGACGGACGTTCCCAGCCAGACGATCAAACACACGTCGGAACTGCCGATCTGACACATGTCGACCCAAAAGTGCGAAGCGGTTTTGGGATAACGACATGCGTCCAAAAAGACCATGCCACCGAAACGGCGCCATTTCAGACTGGATAAGAAATGCAACCGGATTGTAGGATCGGCCTCGGTGCCAGCGTCCTTCGGAGGCAAGCAGCGCGCAGCGCTGCCCTCTGGCATGGGAGATTTGAATGAGCCTTTCCTATCGTTGGATCATCGTCGCCGCTGGCGCGCTGATGTCCTGTGTCGCCATCGGCACGATGTTTTCGCTGGCGATCTTCCTCGAGCCGATGGCGATCGACACCAACTGGTCGCGTGCCGGCATTTCGAGTGCCATGACGCTCAATTTCCTGGTGATGGGCCTTGGCGGCTTCGCCTGGGGCGCCATTTCGGACCGTTTTGGCGCCCGCATCGTCGTGACGATCGGCGCGGTGCTGCTCGGGCTGGCGCTGGTGCTGGCCAGCCGCGCCGGTTCGCTGCTCAGCTTCCAGATCACCTATGGCGTGCTGGTCGGCCTCGCCGCCAGCGCCTTCTTCGCGCCAATGATCGCGCTGACCACGGGCTGGTTCGACACCAACCGCAGCCTTGCCGTCTCGCTGGTCTCAGCCGGCATGGGCGTAGCGCCGATGACGATCTCGCCCTTCGCCCGCTGGCTGATCTCGGCCTATGACTGGCGCACGGCCATGTTCGATATCGGCATCACCGCCTGGGTGCTGCTGTTGCCGGCGGTGCTGCTGGTGCGCCAGCCGCCCAAGCCCGCAGCAGCGGACGCGGCCTCGGCGCCGGTCGCCGAAGGCGGCGGCCTGACGGTCGGCCAGGCACTGCGCTCACCGCAATTCATCGTGCTGGGGCTGACCTTTTTTGCTTGCTGCGCGGCGCATTCCGGGCCGATCTTCCACATGGTGAGCTATGCCATGCTGTGCGGCGTCGCCCCCATGGCGGCGGTCTCGATCTACAGCGTCGAGGGCCTGGCGGGCCTCGGCGGCCGGCTTTTCTACGGCGTGCTGGCCGACCGGCTGGGCGTAAAGCCGGTGCTGATCGCGGGCCTGGCGATCCAGGCGATCGTCATTGCCGCCTATCTCTCGATCAGCCGGCTCGATCAGTTCTACATGCTGGCCGTCATCTTCGGCGCCACCTATGGCGGCGTCATGCCGCTCTATGCGGTGCTGGCGCGCGAATATTTCGGCCAGCGCATCCTCGGCACCGTGTTCGGCGCCGCCACCATGCTGTCCAGCCTCGGCATGGCGCTGGGACCGCTGGCCGGCGGCATGGTGTTCGATGCCTACGCCAACTATTCTTGGCTGTTCATCGGCTCGGCCCTCATCGGCCTCGGCGCGGTCGGCATCGCGATCGCCTTCCCGCCGCTGCCGCGCCGGGAGCTACGAGCGGCTTAGCGGGCGACAGGAGTTGTGCTTGACGAAGAGAAGGTCGGTTGATCCAAAGCCGACCTACATCTTCCACGATGCGTTCGACGGCACCTTGCCGAAAGCTGCCGCCGCACTGGGTCTTTCGGTCCGCCCATTCAAGGACTGACGAGCCTCTTACTTCACCGTGATGGCCATACCGCTGAGATCGGCGTTGACTTGCAGGCCTACCTGCTTGCCTGAGAGTTCGAGTTGGGCGCCCTTGTCATTGGTCATGACGATCACCTGGGCCCCTTTGCCGAGAGCGCCGCCACCGCCCGCCGCCCCGTAGACGCCCGTCACATCTCGAGCGCGCCTGATATGGCGCACGGTCCCGCGGAAATAGGTCTTCGAAACCCCGAAGGCGAGGCCGCCCGAGACGGCGCCGACCGAGATGGGATAGGTGCGACCATGGAAGGTCAGCGTGCCCTCGCCTCCGGAGCCACCGATGAAGAATGCCGCCTTGTAGACGGCGAAGCGGATCGTGCCGCTGTCGGCATGCGCGGCGCTGGCGACGCCGACGGCCCCGGCGGCGATGGCGGCAACCGCGATTGCACGAATTCTGGACGAAATCATCATGATGGGAGCTCCTCAAGGGTGGCCGCTTGCCCAATGGCTGGGTTCGTCAGCGTGGTATCAAAGAACTGTCTCGCCCGTCATTGGTTCCAGGCATTCGGCCCGGTCGTGCGCCATACCGATGTCCAACCAATGCATGTCGCCCAAAAGTGATCTCGATTTTGGGAAGACGACATGCACAAAAACAAAGACCTAAAGCGCGTCACCTGAATCCGTCCAAACGTGACGCGCTCTAGGAAATGGACAGGATCTCAAGTTCGCGCGGCCCCAGCTGGACAAAGTCGCCAACGGTTTTGCCGGTCAGCGCAATGGCGACCGGCGAACCATGCGATATGGAAGCCTGAGACGGGCTGGCCTCATCCTCACCGACGATGCGGAAGGTCTGTGTGCGGCCATCGTCACGCTTGAAGGTAACGGTGTGCCCGAAGGCGATCACTTCATTGGACGTAGGCACCGACATCAGCTGAGCCGTACGGACACGCTCGGCATAATAGCGCATATCCCGAACCGGAACCGCCGACTGCCGTCGCCTCTCATTGACATCTTCCAGCACGTTGGCAGCCTCGAGAGCCTGCTGAGCGCGAGCCAGTTCAACCTGCAGCATCTCGAGACCCACCTCCGTGACGAGGTTGATCCGATCGGAGATGGGGCGAGCCGGCAGGACGGTTTCCGATGCCGCCTCGGCGCTTTCCTCTTTGGCAAATGCTACGCTCAATTGGTCGAGACTCTCTGCTTGCGGCCCACTGCCGTCATTCGAGAAACTGGCGGCGCAATGACCGCTTCCGGCGCAAAGCCGACGGTCGTCGCCTCGGTCAGCGCCACCCTACGAGAAGATCCGCTCGCCCTGCTCGTCGACCAGTTGGATGCCCTTCTTGATCGAGATGTCGACGGCGTCGTCGAGCCCGGCGAAGCGGTCGGCGCGGATGAATTTGTGTTCCTTCACCACGCCGTCGATCTCCTTGGAGACGATGCCGCAGGTCTGGTACTGGCCATCCGTCTTGTAGGGCGTGGCGCTGATCAGGAAACCCTTGTGCTCGACCTGCTTGGCCGGTGCCGTGCTCTTTGGCTCACCCGGCCCGGCTCCGCCGCCACCACCGCCGAAAAGGCGCTTCAGAAAAGACATCGGGCTTCCTCCAACAGCATTCATCCCGCACCATGTAGCGTGGCGCGGGATGAATTTCACTATCGGTCCTTGGCCTGGCGGGCAAGGGCTGCGCCCTGCCGTGCCGGAAGAGCTTACGTGTGCGACAGCGCTTCCAGCGCCTCGGCGGCGGCTTCGAGAATGGCGATCGCCTCGGCCTGCTTGTCAGCCGGGGCATCGACGATGTCGCCGAGAGCCGCGCGCAGCCGATGGCGCACGGCGCGGAATTCGTCGCGCGCCTCCGAGCGCTCACCACGGCCGCCGCGACGGCCGCCCTCTTCGCGCTCGTCGTTCCAGCCGAACCAGTCGCGCGCCTTGGCCATCTTGCGGCCAAAGCGCTCGAGATGTTCGAGCACGCCGTCGATCATCTCGCGGTTGTCGGCGAGATGCGCTTGGCCCGCCTCGGTGATCGAGAACACCTTCTTGTTGCCGTCGGCGGCGGAGGCGGCATAGCCGGCCTCTTCCAGGAAGGTCAGTGTCGGATAAACGACGCCCGGGCTTGGGCTGTAGATGCCGCTGGTGCGCTCTTCCAGTGCCTTGATGATGTCGTAGCCATGGCGCGGCGCCTCGGCCAGCAGCGACAGCGTGATCAGCTTGAGGTCGCCGTCGGCCAGCATGCGCCCGGCGCGGAACATGTCGCCCGGGCCGCCGCGTCCGCCGCCACGACCACCGTGGCCGAACGGGCCGAAGCCGCCGCCCCCTCTGCCACCAAATTTGCCGGCCATGTGCATGAACATACGCTCGCCGAAATGATTGTTCCCAGAATGTTTGTGCATTGATTGCTCCTTGAGTTGTATCTTACGATATATCTTAACTAGGCAAGCCAAGCGATGGAGTCAAGATATATCTTACGATGTATCTCGATATGCCGCCAGAGGCTTGCTTTCGCTCTGCGAGCCGGCCAGCCGATAGCTCGCGCGAAAAAGGTCCGGAGTTTGTCCTCCTGACCTTTGCCCCTCCGGCCATCGACGAATTGCTACCAGCGCCCCTTGCGCCGGTTCCAGGCGTAGAGCAGGTCGGCGAAACGATCATAGGCAAAGCGTGTCAGCGGCAAGGCAACCGGATTGCCGAACAAGGTCGCAAGCCAGCCCTCACCGGGCGTGGCCTTCCACACGGCGATGGCAACGTCGGCGCCGACCAGCAGCCTGCCCGCCGCGTCGGTAGCGTGCAGCCGGCGGCGGATATCCTCAAGCGACGCGCCATGCCCGGCAAGCGCTGCCGGTTCAAAATTGATGTCTCGGAACTCGATCCGTCCGGCCTTCACTGCTTCGATCAACCGCCGCTTCTGCCTGCTGATACCGGCATCGCAGACCGGGCAGCGCGTGTTGTACCAGACAGTCAGCATTTATCCGTGGCCATGCCTGTGGTGCAGGTCGGGATAATGCGGATGCCGGTGGCGCATCGGCGCATGCCGGTGCCAGTGCGAATGCGGCTCGCTCACCGGCCCGTCATGATCGTGCTGGTGGTGTTCGTCATGCACATGGCTGTGCTCGTGCTCCAGTTCCTCATGATCATGCTCGTGCTCATGGCGTTCCGACAGATGCAGCCAGAGGCCGACGCCCATCAGCAGCCCGACAACCGCCAGCTTGAGCGTTACGGCGTCACCCAGGATGGCGATTGCCAGCAACGCGCCGATAAAGGGGGCGAGCGAGTAATAGGCCCCTGTCCGTGCCGTGCCGAGATGACGCAGCGCCACGATGAACATCACCAGGCTGACCCCGATGGCAAAGAAGCCGACCGCCGCGGTGACCGCAATGACTGACATCGGGGGAAACGAAGTCCCTCCGGCAAGCGCCAGCCCGACATTGACGACGCCCGCCACCAGACCCTTGAGCATGGCGATCACGACCGGGTCGGTGGCCGAGATCCTGCGCGTGAAATTGTTGTCGATCCCCCAGGCCACACAAGCCGCCGCCACCAGCAGGGCGCCACGGTTGAAGGCGACACCCTCGCCTTGCCATGACAGAAGAACGGCGCCTGCCAGAATGGCGAAAGCGCCCAGAAGCAGGCGCCGGTCGACATTCTCGCGATAGACGAGCCAGGCGATCGCCATCGTCGCCAACCCCTCCAGATTGAGCAGCAGCGCCGAACTGGAGGCCGTGTTGAGGGTCAAGCCGAACATCAGCAGCACCGGCGCGATGATGCCGCCCGTGCCGATTGCCAGCGCCAGCCAGGGAATATCCCCAGCGGTCAGCTGCGCTTCCCCGGCTGCGGCCTGCCTGCCCCGAAGCAGGCGATACAGAGCGAGGCCGAGACCAGCACCGAGATAGAGCAGCCCGGCCAGCATGAAGGGATTGACGCCATCAAGCAGCAGCTTGGAGAGCGGCGGCGTCGCCCCGAACAAGACGGCCGAGCCAAGCGCGAGCGGCACGCCGGGCCACAGATGTGAATGGGAATGCGGTTCGGACATGGCTACATCCTAGCGCACGTCACCAAAAGTGCGCAGCGGTTTTGCGACAACGACACGCACGAAACAAAGACCTGAAGCGCGTCGACTGAATTCGTTTCAACCCGACGCGCTTTACGCGCTGCTTCGTCAGCGCTCTATCCGAGCGAGGTGATGATCTCGCGGTAGGCGAATTCGGGAAAGGCCTTCAGCGTCCGCGTCCTGATATTGCCGGCCGCCGCCAGCATCAGCGAGAAACGCGCCAGCACCGCGTCGTCGGGCGCTTCGACCACCGCCACCATGTCGTATTCGCCCATGGTCAGGTAGAACGCCTTGAACGATCCGCCCATGTCTCCCAGCTGCTTCCTGGCGGCGTCGAGCCGCTTCGGTGACTCGCGCACGTTTCTGGCGCCCTGCTCCGTCCAGTTCATCAGCACGATGTAGCTTGTCATGGCACACCTCCCTCCGGGGCCACGGAGCACGGCGGCTTCGCCGGGGCGGGCATCCGGGTTGTCGCCCAGAAAATGCATCCGACGCGAAAGTATCCTCCCGCAGCGAACGTCCCGCAAGGACTATCGCACTGGCGCCCTATTGCCGAGTAAAGGCGAGCCTCGCACCCAAGCGCCACGAAGGCGGCGGCATAGCGACGATGGTAACCAGTCGGCGCCGACCTGGGAAAGCCGGTGTAAAAACCCGCCCGATTGCGGCAATCTCCCGGCCAATGTCCGAGACCGATCCAGCCGCAGGAGAGCTTCATGCGCGAGACCATCGAGCTGCCGCCGGGAAAGATCGAAAGTCCTGCCGCATGGACCGGCGAGGACATGGCGAAGCATCCGCAAAATTGGCTGGTCGAACTGGACCCACGGGACGTCGCGGAGCTGGAACTGGCGGCAACCGGCTTTCTCGCCCGCTCGCAGGACATCGGCAATTTGACCAAGGCCGATTTCCCCTTGCCCCGGCTTGCCGGCCATCTTGCCGCCCTTCGCGAAAAACTGATCGCAGGCATTGGGTTCGAGGTGCTTCGCGGTCTCCCGGTCGAAAGATACTCCGCGCAAATGGCGGCAACGATCTTCTGCGGGGTCGGCGCGCATCTGGGAAGCGCACGGTCGCAGAATGCCCAGGGCCATATCCTCGGCCATGTCCGCGACACAGGCGCCAACGCCAGGGACGCCACGACACGCATCTACCAGACGTCGGAGCGCCAGACGTTTCACACCGATTCCGCCGATGTCGTCGGTCTGCTCTGCCTAAGGGATGCCATGCAAGGTGGCGAGTCCCTGCTGGTCAGCACGGTGACGATCTACAACGAGATGCGCAAAAGACGGCCCGATCTGGTCCGCCTGCTGTTTGATCCGATCGCCACCGACCGGCGCGGCGAAATACCGGAAGGGGAAAAGCCCTACTTCGAAATCCCGGTCCTCAATTGGCATAGGGGATTGCTGACCGGAATCTATCAGCGCCAGTATATCGACAGCGCGCAGCGCTTCCCCGATGCCATGCGGCTCAGCCCCGCCCATGTCGAGGCGCTGGATCTCTTCGACAGCCTTGCCAATGACCCGAAACTGAACCTGTCGATGCGGCTTCGACCGGGCGACATGCAGTTTGTCTACAATCATTCGCTGCTGCACGACCGCATGGGCTTTCGCGATTGGCCAGACCCCGACAAGCGGTCATATGCTGCGCCTGTGGCTGTCGGTGCCGGGCGACCGCCCGCTGCCTGCGTGCTTCAAACAGCGTTACGGCTCGATCGAGATCGGCGACAGGGGCGGCATCATCGTCAAGGGCGCGAAGCTGAACGTGCCGTTGTGAAAAAGGCCCGGAACGGCGGACGCTCCGGACCTTCGAATGAATTGAACTGGCCGGCGACCGCCGCCCGAACTCAGCTGTCGAGGAAGCTCCGCAGCTTGCGGCTCCGGCTCGGGTGCTTGAGCTTGCGCAGCGCCTTGGCTTCGATCTGGCGGATACGCTCGCGGGTGACCGAGAACTGCTGGCCGACCTCTTCCAGCGTATGGTCGGTGTTCATGCCGATGCCGAAGCGCATTCTGAGCACGCGCTCCTCGCGCGGCGTCAGCGAGGCCAGCACGCGCGTGGTGGTTTCGCGCAGATTGGCCTGGATCGCCGCGTCGATCGGCAGGATCGCCATCTTGTCCTCGATGAAATCGCCGAGGTGCGAATCCTCCTCGTCCCCGACCGGCGTTTCGAGCGAGATCGGCTCCTTGGCGATCTTCAGCACCTTGCGCACTTTTTCGAGCGGCATGGCGAGCTTTTCGGCCAGCTCTTCCGGCGTCGGCTCGCGGCCAATCTCGTGCAGCATCTGGCGCGAAGTGCGCACGATCTTGTTGATCGTCTCGATCATGTGCACCGGAATGCGGATGGTGCGCGCCTGGTCGGCGATCGAACGCGTGATCGCCTGCCGGATCCACCACGTCGCGTAGGTCGAGAACTTGTAGCCGCGGCGGTATTCGAATTTGTCGACCGCCTTCATCAGGCCGATATTGCCTTCCTGGATCAGGTCGAGGAACTGCAGGCCGCGATTGGTGTATTTCTTGGCGATGGAGATGACGAGGCGCAGATTGGCCTCGACCATTTCCTTCTTGGCGATCGCCGCTTCGCGCTCGCCCTTCTGCACCTGGTTGACGATCTTGCGGAATTCCAGGATCGAGATCGCCGTTTCGGTGGCGAGGTTCTGGATCTCGGCGCGCAGGTCCTTGATCGCGTCCTTCTCGTTCTTGGTGAATTCCTTCCAGCCGCGCGAGGTCAGATTGCCGATCGCGCGCGTCCAGTTGGGGTCGAGCTCAGAGCCCTGATATTCCTTCAGGAACTCCTCGCGGCGCACGCCGTAGCTTTCGGCGAGCCTGAGCAGCTTGCCTTCGTTCTGCACCAGGCGCTTGTTGATGTCGTAGAGCTGCTCGACCAGCGCCTCGATGCGCGCCGTGTTGAGCGACAGCGACTTCACCGCCTTGATCAACTGGTCCTTCAGCTCCTTCAGCCGGCGATCCTGGCTGGGCGACAGCGTGCCGGCCGCGGCCAGACGGTTCTCGACCTGCTGGTCCTGCAGCTTGCGCAGCTTCTTGTAGGTGTCGGCGATGACGTCGAGCGTCTCCATCACCTGCGGGCGCAGTTCCGCTTCCATCGCCGCCAGCGACAGGCTCGCTTCGTCCTCGTCTTCCTCGTCGTCATCGACCAGGCCGCGCGTATCGGCGCCGACATTGGTGATGTCTTCTTCCTCGTCGCGCGAACGGCGCGGCTTGTCCTCGACCTTGGCTTCCTCGATGCGCTCGACCACAGGCGCCTGCTTGGCCTCGGGGCCGGCATAGGTGGCTTCGAGATCGATGATCTCGCGCAGCAGGATCTTCGATTCGTTGAGCTCGTCGCGCCAGATGATGATGGCCTGGAAGGTCAGCGGGCTTTCGCACAGGCCAGCGATCATCGTCTCGCGGCCGGCCTCGATGCGCTTGGCGATGGCGATTTCGCCCTCGCGCGACAAAAGCTCGACCGAGCCCATCTCGCGCAGATACATGCGCACCGGATCGTCGGTGCGGTCGGTCGGTTCTTTCTTGGTGGTGGTGGCGGCGACCGCGGTGCCGGTCTGCTCAGCCAGCTCGTTGGCGTCTTCCTCGGCATCGGCCGCGGTGTCGGCGGCCTCGGGCTCTTCGCCCTGCTCGTCGTCCTCGACCACGTTGATGCCCATGTCGGACAGCATCGCCATCGTGTCCTCGATCTGCTCCGAGGTCACTTCCTCGGAGGGCAGCACCGAATTCAGCTCGTCCATGGTGACATAGCCGCGCTTCTTGGCGGCCTTGATCATCTTCTTGACAGCATCATCGGAAAGGTCGAGCAGAGGGCCATCGGTGGCGCCTTCGCGTTCGGTTTCGACCTCTTCCTTTTCCTTTGTCGCCATAGTCTTTATCTTCTCCTCGCGGCCGAACTTCGAAGCCGCGTAAGCTGTCGGACCAGTCAAATCGGATGCGCTCTTATGAAACGCGCTTCACCGGGCCAGTAACTGCATCAACTCGTCGTTAGGTGTATGTCGTTGCCCCAAAATCGGTTTCCCCTTTTGGGCGACATGCATTAAGTCCAGATTAACCCTGATATCTGTGGCAGGCACGCTGCCTGTCCAGTGACCAGTACCTCACATCGCTTATTTCCCGTCGACGCGGGTTCGGGTTAACGTTTCGAATCGTCCTGATTCCGCCAATCTGCCAGAAGGTCAAGCGCCTCTCGCATGATTCGCATGAAAAAAGCGAATCAATTACCCGACTTAGCCCGCCACGCGCCATTTCGACGTGCAACAACGCTTCTCACTTTCACTCTCTTGCCCGAGCCCGTCCCGCCCCGACGGGTCGGAATAAGCCCTGGCTCTCTCTTGGTGGAAGCATGATCCTTTCCCACATTTGGGAATTTGGGATCACGCTCTAAGCTCGCCCAGCCCTGCCCGAGGACACGCCGAATCCTTCGATCAGCGCTTCCGTCGCCTGTACATCCTGGAATTGCGCCTGAATTTCGATCAGGTGCCGGTAGTTTTCGTCTGTGGGATCGGTGGCGAGCGCCGCTTCCGCCTGTTTCAGTTCCTTATGTAAGGTGCGCGCGCTGCGCTGCAAGTGCAGTGCCTGGCTGAAAGCATCGCGGGCATCGTCAAGGGCAGCGGTCTCCAGCGCCGGCCATTGCCGCATGCGCCGGATCAGGCCGACGGCCCGCTCCCAGATCTCGGCGCAGCCAGCGCGTTCGACCGTCGCGATAACGGCCTGTCGGTCATTGGCCATGTCATGCGCCATCGCGTCGAGGATCGCCGCATGCAGCCGCCTCAGATCGGAGTTGGCCAGATCGAGAAACTCGATATGAGCGAAATTCTCGTCGATCAGTGCCGGATGGTTGACCAGTGCGACGATGATCGTCGCCTCGCGCACCGACATCCCCTCGCTGCCGCGCTTGACCAAAGCCGACTGGCCGAGGCTTTCGGTGATCGCGATGCGGCCGCCACCGCTCTTGGCGAACTGTCCGCCGGGTGCGGCTGCCTTGCCCTGGCCGCGCTCGCCTGGCCGGCCGCCATCTTGACGCCCTTGGCGCGCGCTGCGCTGCGAGCCGAAGAAGCTCAACACGCGCTCGCGCATCTCCTGTTGATAATGGTAGCGCAGGCTCTCGTCGCGGATGCGGCTGGTCAGTTCGCGCAGCGTCTTCTCGAGTTCGGCCCGCCGCTCCGGCGTGTCGAACACGCCGCCCGCCGTCTCACGCATCCACAACAGGTCGACCAGCGGCCGTGCATCGGCCAATACGCCACGGAACGCATCTGGTCCTTCGGCCTTGACGAGATCGTCGGGATCCTTGCCTTCCGGCAGCAGCGCGAAGCGCGCCGAGCGCCCGGCCTGCACCGACGGCAGCGCCATGTCGGCGGCCCGCCACGCCGCCTTCAGCCCCGCCTTGTCGCCGTCGAAGCACAACATCGGCTCCGGCGCCATGCGCCAGAGCAATTCGAGCTGGTTTTCGGTGAGCGCGGTGCCGAGCGGCGCCACCACATTCTCGAAGCCGGCCTGCGCCAGCGCGATGACGTCCATATAGCCTTCGACGGCGATGACCGTGCCGCCCTTTGCCAGGGCCTTGCGAGCGCGAGCGAAATTGTAGAGCGCACGTTGCCCTTGTGGAAGAGCTCGGTGTCGGGCGAATTCATGTATTTGGCCAGCGCATCCGGCTGCAGCGCGCGGCCGCCAAAGGCGATGATCTTGCCTCTGGAATCCGGGATCGGGAACATGATGCGGTCGCGGAACCAGTCATAGGAAACAGGGATGTCGTCGCCGTGGCGCACCAGTCCGCAAGCCTCGATATCGGCTTTCGGGACGCCCCTGGCGGCGAGATGCTCCTTCAGCGCATTGCGGCTGTCGGGTGCGAAGCCGAGCCGGAACGATTGCTGCGTCGCCGGTGTCAGCCCGCGATCGCGCAGATAGGCGCGCGCTTTGGCGCCCTCCGGTCCCTGCAGTCGTTCCTGGAAGAAGCTGGTCGCCATCTCCATGACGTCGGTCAGGCTGGCGCGTTCCTTTTCGCGCCGCTCCTCCTGGGCATCGCGAACCGGCATCGGCACGCCGGCCATGTCGGCGATCTTTTCGACCGCCTCGGGAAAGCTCATCCCGTCGAGTTCGGTGAGGAACTTGAAATGATCGCCCGAGACCGAGCAACCGAAACAGTGGTAGCGGCCCTTCTTGTCCTCGCAGTGGAAGGACGGGCTCTTCTCGCCATGGAACGGGCAGCACGCCCAATAGTCGCCGCGCGGCGCGTTGGTCTTCTTCCGGTCCCACGCAACGCGCAGGCCGACAACCGATGAAATCGGCACGCGGTCGCGGATCTCGTCGAGGAAGGCGGGTGGAAAGCGCATCGGGAAACTCGTTTCCCCACCATATAATCATGCCTGCGAAGTCCGACGACCCCTAATGCGGGCCATACCCGGTTTCCACAGGGCAAAAAAGAAAGGCGGCCGTTGCGGGCCGCCTTCTTCAATGTCCGTCAAGAGGTCGATTATTGCGCGGCAAGCGCGCCAAAGATGACGCCCGAGAGGATGCCGACCAGCACATAGTCGTTGCCGACGCGGATCCATTCCTGGCCGCGGCCGGGACGATGCAGGCCGTAGCGGCCATAATCGCGGATCGGCTGGTGACGCTTCCAGCTGGAATATTTCTGGCCATTGCGCCAGTGGTTGCGCTTCACGACGACCTTCTTCTTGAAGACACGCTTCTTCACATCGCTGTGGTGGCCGGGCTTTTGCCAGTCGACCTGGCTGTAGTTCGACTGCGGAGCCACCGGCGCATTCAGCGGTGCGGCCTGGCCGGTCAGCGACGTGGCGGCCAGCATCGAGAAAGCGAGAGCGGAAAGGACAATGCGTTTCATGAGAAGTCTCCTTGGTTGTCGATGCCCAAGCAATAGTGGTCCACCGATGAACCGAAACTGAACGCCAGCATTACAATTATGTAATGAATTCCTTCGTTTACTCACGTGAATTGAACATCGTCGTAAAGGCAGGAGGCGGCTCATGGCAAACCCGGCCGATCCGCCGCACCACGTGGCCTGGCAATGCGACCATTTGCGCTTCCATCCATTTTCCGACACCGCCTGTCGCGCGGCAACGGCCCCTTGAAATCGACAAAATTTTATTATCCGGCTAAAATATTCCAGCTAATATCGACCAACGCCATGATCATGATTCGTAGCCTCGCTTTTCATCCCGCTCGCCACGCCAAACAGGGCGCGCGCCCTGTTCGCATGCAGGCGGCGAAATGAGCGGTTCCGTCGTCCTTCTGCATCTGGCCGGCGCCGTGGCGCTGATGCTGTTTGCCACCCGCATGGTGAAGACCGGCGTCGAGCGCGCCTATGGCGACGTGCTGCGCCATCGTCTGCGTGCCACCATGCGCAATCCGATCATGGCGGTGCTGGCCGGCACCGGCCTCGCCATCGCTCTGCAAAGCTCCACCGCCGTCACGCTGCTGGTCGGCTCCTTCGCTGGCTCCGGCATCGTCTCGGGCGCCGCCGGCCAGCTTGCCGTGCGCGGCGCCGAGATCGGCTCGGCGCTGGTGGTCAAGCTGCTGACCTTCGATCTCACCTTGCTGGTGCCGCTCTGCCTGATCACCGGCACGGTGATGTTCATGGCCACCGAGCGGCGCGACTGGCGCCAGTCCGGCCGCATCCTGGTCGGCATCGGCCTTCTGATCCTGTCGCTGGAAATGATCGGCCAGGCATCGGAGCCGCTGCGCAACAGCCAGCTCATGCCGGTCATCATCAACTACTTCTCGACCGATTCCATCACCGCCTACCTGCTGGCGGCGCTGATCACCTGGCTGTTCCAGTCGAGCATCGCGGCGGTGCTCTTGATGGCGACGCTGGCCGGCCGTGGCCTGATCACGCCCGAACTCGGCGTCGTCCTCATCCTCGGCGTCAATCTCGGCTCCTCGATCATCGCGCCGATGCTGACCCGCTCGTCGAGCCCCGAAGTGCGCGTCGTGCCGATCGGCAATCTCCTGATGCGCGGGCTTGGCTCGCTGATCATGCTGATCCTGGTCATGATCTTCAGGCCCCACTTCGCCTTTCTTGGCTCGACGGCGGCGGACCAGATCGTCAATGCCCACATCCTGTTCAATGTGCTGATCCTGCTCGCCGGCCTGCCGCTGGCCGGCTTCGTCTACCGCGCCTCGGAGAAGATCGTCGCACTGGGCACCAAGCCGGCGCCGGCCAGCACACTCGACGTCGTCGAGCTGTCCGCGCTCAACGAGAGCGCGCTCGACGTGCCGAGCCAGGCGCTGGCCAACGCCACCCGCGAGGTGGTGCGGGTCTGCGAGACCGTCGAGATCATGCTCAAGCGCATCATCGAGCTCTACGAGAGCGCCGACGCCGACAAGATCAAGGCGCTGGCTGCACTCGACGACCGCGTCGACAGGAAGCATGCCGCGATCAAGCTCTATCTGGCCAAGCTTACCAGGAACCCGCTGACCGAGGACGAGGCGCTGCGTTGCCAGGAACTGATCGGCGCCTGTGTCAAGCTCGAGCAGGTCGGCGACATCATCGTGCGCAACATGCTGGTGCATGTGAAGAAGAAGTTCGAGCGCGGACTGGAATTCACCGACGAGGGCTGGAGTGAATTGTTCGCCTTCCACAGCTCGGTGCTGGCCAATGCCCGGCTCGCCTTCAACGTCCTGGTGTCGCGCGATCCCGAAACCGCCCGCCAGCTGGTGCTGGAAAAAGACCAGTTGCGCGACCGCGAGAAGGAAACCAGCGCCAGCCATTTCGAGCGCCTGCGCGACGGCACCGCCAAGAGCGTCGAAACCAGCTCGATCCATCTCGACACCATCCGCGACCTGAAGCAGATCAACTCGCTGCTGGCCTCGATGGCCTATCCGGTGCTGGAAGAACGCGGCCTGCTCACCGGGTCGCGGCTCAAGGCGAGCTGATTCACGGACACCATCAAGCACCGTCTTCGTTTCGGCGGCAAAATATCTTTGCTCTGGTTCCTCCAGTCGAGATAAGGGTCCATTGGCCCAGCCTTTCGGAGGAAATCGATGGACACCCATTCGCGCAGTTTCGCCAAGGCGCTCTCCTGGCGGGTGACCGGCACTATCGACACGATCATCATTTCACTCGTCGTGACAGGAAGCATCAAGCTCGCCGCGACCATCGGCCTGACCGAGGTCGTCACCAAATCGCTGCTCTATTATTTCCACGAACGGGCATGGCTGAGAATTCCCTACGGGCGCAAGACCGCGGCATAGCGACCTCGGCGCACGACCGAGCCCGGTGCGCCCTCACCCGGCCGTCGCGCAAGCAGGTGACGCACGAGAACTCGATCAAGAAAACCTAAACCGGCGCCAACAATTTCTGGATTGCCTGCTACGCCCATCCGTGGTTTGAGGCGCTTTGCTCAGGATCGCTTTCCCGTCATGTCGCTTCCGCTCATCGCCCTGTTCATCGCCGCCTTTGCCTTCGGCACCACCGAATTCGTCATTGCCGGCGTGCTGCCGCAGGTGGCGGAGGGGCTTGGCGTTTCGGTTCCTTCGGCCGGTTATCTCGTCTCCGGTTATGCCTGCGGCATCGCCATCGGCGGTCCGCTGCTGGCGCTCGCCACCAAGTCGCTGTCGCGCAAGACCCTGCTGCTCGGTCTCGCCATCGCCTTCACCATCGGCCAGGCGGCCTGCGCACTGGCGCCCGATTTCACCTCGATGCTTTTGTTGCGCATCGCCGTTGCGGTCGCGCACGGCGCCTATTTCGGCGTCGCCATGGTCGTCGCCGTCGGTCTTGTGCGCGAGGATCAGCGCGGCATGGCGGTTGCCGTCATCCTGTCCGGCCTCACCGTCTCCAACGTCATCGGCGTGCCCGCCGGCACCGCGATCGGCAACATCTGGGGCTGGCGCGCAACCTTCTGGGTGATGTGCGCGCTGGGCGTGGCGGCAACGCTCGCCATGGCGGCGCTGTTGCCGCGCACCACCGGATATCAGGCCAGGCCCGCCGGTTTCGCCCGCGAAGTTCGCGTGCTGGCCCGCCAGCAGGTCTGGACCTCGCTGATCCTGATGCTGATGCTGATGATCGGCCAGTTCGGCCTGTTCACCTACATCACGCCGACCTTGCTGGAGGTCACCGGCCTCGACGAGAACCTGGTGCCGTGGGTGCTGCTGCTCAACGGCGTCGGCGCCACGCTCGGCGTCTTCCTCGGCGGCAAGCTCTCCGACTGGAAGCTGATGCCGTCATTGATCACCATGCTCGGCTTGCAGGCGGTGACGCTGGCCGTCATCTATGCCGTCAGCCCCTATCCCCTGCCGATGGTTGTCGCGATCGTCATCTGGGGCGGTCTCAACTTTGCCATCGGCACGCCGATCCAGACCCGCATCCTGGCATGGACCGCAGACGCCTCGAACCTCGCTTCGTCGCTCATTCCGTCCGGCTTCAATGTCGGCATTGCGCTGGCTGCTTCACTGGGGGCCGCCATGCTCAATGCCGGCTATGGCTACCGCAGCCTGCCGCTGCTCGGCGCCGTCGCCATGCTGGTCGCCGTTGCGGTGGCGCTCGCGTCCTATGTCTGGGAAGGGCGCAGCAACGCCACGCCGCCGCTGACAGCCCCAGCGGAGTAAAATACGAAGCTGAGGCTCTCACCCGCGCCAGCGCAGCAGGCGCATGGCGTTGGCGGTGACCAGCACGGTGGCGCCGGTATCGGCCAGGATCGCCGGCCACAGGCCGGTGATGCCGGCGATGGTGGTGACCAGGAACACCGCCTTCAGCCCGAGCGCCACGGTGATGTTCTGGCCGATATTGGCCATCACCGCCCGCGACAGTTTTACCATGCGCACGACGTCCATGACGCGGCCGTGCAGGATCGCCGCGTCCGCCGTCTCCAGCGCCACATCAGTGCCGCCACCCATGGCGATGCCGATATCGGCGGCGGCCAGCGCCGGCGCATCGTTGATGCCATCGCCCACCTTGGCAACTTTCAGCCCCTCGCGCTGCAATTCGCCGACGATGCGCTGCTTGTCCTGCGGCAACAGCTCCGCCCGTGCCTCGATGTCGAGCGAAGCGGCGATGGCTTCAGCCGTGCGGCGGTTGTCGCCGGTCAGCATCACCGCGCGGATGCCCTCAGCCTTGAGCGCCGCGATCCCGGCGGCCGCATCCGGCCGCGGCTCGTCGCGCATGGCGATCAGCCCGGCAACCACACCATCGGCCACCAGCACCGAGACGGTCTTGCCCTGGCCGTTGAGGCTGTCGACGGCAAGGCGCTGCGCTTCGGTCATCACGGCGCGTTCGCCGGCCGCGTGGCCAGAGCCAAGGAAGACAGCGATGCCGCCGACGCTGCCCTCGACACCCTTGCCGGAAATCGCCTTGGCCGCCAGGGCCGGCGGCACCGGCGCCTTGTCGGCCTCGGCCCGGTCCAGGATCGCCACTGCCAACGGATGGCTGGAGCCCTGCTCCAGTGCCGCCGCCAGCGCCAGCACGGTGCGTTCGTCGCGGCCATAGGCCACGATGTCGGTGACCACGGGCTTGCCCGCCGTCAGCGTGCCGGTCTTGTCGAAGGCGACCGCCGTGATCCGGCGAAACCCTTCCAGCACGGCACCACCCTTCATCAACAGACCACGCCGCGCGCCGGCCGCAAGGCCAGCGGCGATCGCAGCAGGCGTCGAGATGACCAGGGCGCAGGGGCAGCCGATCAGCAGGATCGCCAGGCCCTTGTAGATCCATTCGTTCCAGTCGCCGCCGGCAAGCAGCGGCGGCAGCAGCGCCACCAGCGCGCCGACCGCCAGCACGGCCGGCGTGTAATAACGCGAGAAGCGGTCGATGAAGCGCTCGGTCGGCGCCTTGGCCTCCTGCGCTTCCTCCACCAGCCGCACGACCCGGGCAATGGTGTTGTCCGACGCGGCTGCGGTCACGCGAACCTTGAGCACGCCGTCGCTGCTGATCGTGCCGGCGAAGACGGCGTCCGCGACACCCTTGCGCTTTGGCGTGCTCTCGCCGGTCACCGGCGCCTCGTCGATGTCACCAGACCCCTCGATGATCTCGCCATCGGCAGGGATGCGGTCGCCCGGCCGCACAACGATGACGTCGCCGACCGCAAGGTCTTCGGCGGGAACCTCTGACGTGCCGCCCGCCCGCTCGACAAGTGCTGTCTTCGGCACCAGATCGGCAAGTCCCTGGATGCTCGCCCGCGCGCGGCCGGCGGCGACACCTTCCAGAAGCTCGCCGATCAGGAACAGCACCACCACGGCGGCTGCCTCTTCCGTGGCGCCGATCATCACTGCGCCTATCGCCGCGATGGTCATCAGCATCTCGATCGAGAACGGCGTACCGGCCAATGCCGCCATCAGCGCGCGCCGCGCGATCGGCACCAGGCCGACCAGCAAAGCGGCCAGGAAGACCCAGCGCTCGGCCATTGGGAAAAGATGGCCGATGCCGTAGGCGGCAACAAGCGCCGCCGCGCAAGCCAGCGTCAGCACTGCCCGGCGGGAGCGCCACCACGCCTGCCCTGGCTCGGCATCGCTGTGGATATGAGATGACCCGGCAGCCTCGTTGGCGGCCTGTTCGCCGCCATGCTCATGATCGTCGCCGGCGTGATCGTGGCCCTCGTGGTCATGGTCAGCACGGTCATGCGCCTTGGCCACTGAAGCACGCCCATCAGTCTTGCCTTCCGCTCTAACGATGCCGTAGCCGAGCCGCGCAACCTGCTGCAGCACCTTGTCTTCCGGCAGTGCGCCGCCATGGCTGACCGTCATGCTGGCGCCGGTCACCGAAACCGAGACATCCGCGACGCCGTCGAGACGGCGAACCGCCGTGTCGATCTTGGCCGCGCAGGAGGCGCAGTCCATGCCGCCGATCCTGAACCGTGTCTGCCTGAGGGGAGTCGTCATCACATCACCTGTCTGTCTTGCCAGCGCGGCGTCGCCGCGTAGGTCTTGAATGCTGATGTCAGGCACTGTAATTGCTCTAGTCACTAGAGCTTCAAGAGGAAAATTCATGTTTTCGATCGGTGATCTCTCCCGCCGCACCGGGGTCAAGGTGCCGACCATCCGTTATTACGAGCAGATGGGCCTGGTCGCCGCGCCCGAGCGTTCGGAAGGCAACCAACGCCGCTATTCCAGGCAGGAACTGGAGCGGCTGGCCTTCATCCGCCACGCCCGCGACCTCGGTTTCGCTGTCGAGGACATCCGCTCGCTGATCGAATTGAGCGGTCATCCCGAGCAGCCCTGCGGCCACGCCGACCGGATTGCCGAGGAACAACTGATTTCAGTGCGGGAGAAGATTGCCCAGTTGAAGCGGCTGGAAACGGAGCTGGAGCGCATCGCCTCCTGCTGCGATGGCAAGACGGTCGGCGACTGCTACGTCATCCGCGCGCTGTCCGACCACGCGCTGTGCGCTGACGAGCATGGTTGAGAGGCCGCACCCCTACAGCTCGATCCGGAACCGCAAACTCTCCACCCCGCCATAGGCGGCATCCTCGAAGAAGTGTTCGACGAGCTTGCCGCCATTGGCAAGGATCACCTTGTGCGACGCCGGATTGCCCGGCTTGGCGGTGATCTCGACATAAGCCAGGCCGACCGCCCTCGCCTCGTCCAGCATCAGCCGCAGCGCCTCGGTGGCGTAGCCGCGCCGCCGCTTCCACGGCACCACCGCATAGCCGATATGGCCGAGCACATGCGGCGGCAGCTCCGCCGTGCCCTTCTGCCAGCGAAAGCCGATCGAGCCCGACGCCTCGCCGTCCCAGATCCAGCGGCGGAAACCCGGCAGGCGCGGCACTTTCGTCCCGTCAGGCAAGGCGATCGGGCCGCCCTTGGCCTGGGGATCATCGAGGTCGGCGAGAAAAGCCACCGGATCCTTCTCGATCGCCGCAAGTTGTTCGCGCGTCGCCTCCAGCAGCCGCACATTGTCCGGCGACCAGCCGCGTTCGAGTGCCGCCTTGTAGGACGGCAAATGTTCAAGCGCGGGTTTGACGATTTCGATCATGGTGCACCGTGGAGACGCTACGCCGGTAAAATAGCATCCTTGCCCGGGAAGGCACGGTCCACCAAGCCGCGGCCTCTTACGACAAGGGCCGCGCTCCCATTGCTGGAAACGCGGCCCCGGTCTTAAGTCCTTGGGAGGACTGGCACTCCGGCGCGGCCGCGCCGGAGTGCCCTTAAGCGATCTCAGGCGATGTCGAAGCGGTCGGCGTTCATCACCTTGGTCCATGCCACAACGAAATCCCGGGCGAATTTCGCCTTGGCGTCCGCCGTCGCATAGACTTCGGCCAGCGCCCGCAGCTGTGAGTGCGAACCGAAGATCAGATCGGCGCGGGTGCCGGTCCACTTGACTTCGCCGGTCTTGCGGTCGCGGCCTTCGAACACGTCCTTGGCCTCCGATACCGCCTTCCACTCCGTGCCCATGTCGAGCAGGTTGACGAAGAAGTCGTTGCTCAGCGTTTCCGGCTGTTTGGTGAAGACGCCGTGCCTGGACTGCCCGGCATTGGCGCCGAGAACGCGCAGGCCGCCGACGAGAACCGTCATCTCCGGCGCCGTCAGTGTCAGCAGCTGCGCACGGTCGACCAGCGCCTCCTCGACGGTCAGCCGCTGCTTGCCGCTGACATAGTTGCGGAAGCCGTCAACCGTCGGTTCCAGCGGCGCGAAGGAGTGGATATCGGTCTGCTCCTGCGAGGCGTCCATGCGGCCCGGCCAGAACGGAACGTCCACGCTATGGCCGGCGGCCTTCGCTGCCTTCTCGACGGCAGCACCGCCACCGAGAACGATCAGGTCGGCAAGCGAGACTTTCTTGCTACCGGTCTGCGAGGCATTGAAGTCCTTGCGGATCGCTTCGAGCTTGTCGAGCACCTTGGCGAGGTCAGCCGGCTGGTTGACGGCCCAGTCCTTCTGGGGGCTGAGGCGAATGCGCGCGCCATTGGCGCCGCCGCGCTTGTCGGAGCCACGGAAGGTCGAGGCCGACGCCCATGCCACCGAGACCAGCTGCGACACCGACAGGCCCGACGCCAGGATCCTGGCCTTGAGCGCGGCAGCATCCTCTTCGTCGATCAAGACATGATCGACCGCCGGGATGACGTCCTGCCAAGGCAGTTCCTCTTTTGGAACCAATGGGCCGAGATAGCGCACGAGCGGGCCCATGTCGCGGTGGGTCAGCTTGTACCAGGCGCGCGCGAACGCGTCGGCGAACTGATCCGGATTCTCATGGAAGCGCTTCGAGATCGTCTCGTAGGAAGGATCGAACCGCAGCGCGAGATCGCTGGTCAGCATCGAGGGCGCGTGGCGCTTTGCAGTGTTGTGCGCATCCGGCACGGTGCCGGCACCCGCGCCACCCTTCGGTGTCCACTGATGGGCGCCGGCCGGGCTCTTGGTCAATTCCCAGTCGAAGCCGAACAGATTGTCGAAGAAGTCGTTGCTCCACTTGGTCGGCGTCGTCGTCCAGGTCACTTCCAGGCCGCTGCCGATCGCATCGCCGCCCTTGCCGGTGCCGAACTTGCTCGCCCAGCCGAGGCCTTGCTGCTCAATGTCGGCACCTTCCGGCTCAACACCGACCAGCGTTGCATCGCCGGCACCATGGGTCTTGCCGAAAGTGTGGCCGCCGGCGATGAGCGCGACGGTCTCCTCGTCGTTCATCGCCATGCGCGCGAAGGTGTCTCTGATATCGCGCGCCGAGGCCAGCGGATCAGGCTTGCCGTTCGGTCCTTCCGGATTGACGTAGATCAGGCCCATCTGCACGGCACCAAGCGGGTTCTGCAGATCGCGGTCGCCGCTGTAGCGCTCGTCGGCGAGCCACTTGCCTTCGGGACCCCAATAGATGTCCTCTTCCGGCTCCCACACATCGGCGCGGCCGCCGGCGAAACCGAAGGTCTTGAAGCCCATCGATTCCAGCGCGACGTTGCCCGTCAGGATCAGAAGATCGGCCCACGAGATCTTGCGGCCGTATTTCTGCTTGATCGGCCACAGCAGCCGGCGGGCCTTGTCGAGATTGACGTTATCCGGCCAGCTGTTCAGCGGCGCGAAGCGCTGCTGGCCGGCCCCGGCGCCACCACGACCGTCGGCGATGCGGTAGGTGCCGGCGCTGTGCCAGGCCATGCGGATGAAAAGCGGTCCGTAATGGCCGAAGTCGGCCGGCCACCACTCCTGCGAATCCGTCATCAGCGCATGCAGGTCCTTGATGACGGCATCGAGGTCGAGGCTCTTGAATTCCTCGGCATAGTCGAACGCCTCACCCATCGGATCGGACAGCGGCGACTGCTGGTGGAGAACCTGGACGTTGAGCTGATTCGGCCACCAGTCGCGGTTGACCCTGCCGACAGCTGTGTGCACGACCGGGCATTTGCCCTTGCTGTTATCGTCTGTGTTGGCGTCCATGTTTTTCTCCGATCGTGGCTGTGTTGAGCTTTGCCTCAACGGCTGCGTGAACAAGGGCCTGAAATGCCCTTCGAGACGTCAGCTCCATGACCGCCGCGACGGTCAGGAACCCGAATATGCGAAATGTCCTACCGCCCTGAGCCGGCCCTGGACAAGATTGTGTTGAAACAAAAACAGCTCCGAACGCACGCCCGCACCGATGATGCGGACTGTGTGGCGTCGGCTGCCTTTCATCTCCCTACCAGACTCTATAGCAAAGCGGATCGATTAATTTAAGTTGGATTTACTGATCACAGAGATAAGGTGCGGTTATGGCAAACCTGACCCTGAAGCAGTTGCGCTATTTCGAGGCGCTGGCGCGGCACAACCATTTCGGACGCGCGGCGGATGCCTGTGCGATCTCCCAGCCCGCCATTTCGGTGCAGATCAAGGAATTGGAAGAGACGCTCGGTACGGAACTGTTCGAAAGAGGCCCGCGCCAGGTCCGGCTGACCAATTTCGGCGAGGAATTTGCCTTGCGCGTGCGCGACATCCTGCGCTCGGTGGACGAACTGACTGATCTCGCCCGCTCTTCGCGTGACAGGCTGGTCGGCCGGCTGCGCATCGGCGTCATTCCGACGGTCGCGCCCTACCTCTTGCCGACCATCATCGGCAACCTCTCGCGCATGCATGACGGCCTCGACATCCATGTGCGCGAGACGCTGACGCAAAAGCTGATCCAGGAACTGGCGGACGGCCGGCTCGATGCGGCTATTGTCGCGCTGCCGGTGTCGGAACCGTCGTTGACGGAGGTCGTGCTGTTTGCCGAAAACTTCGTGCTGGTTCGGCCCGGCGAGGACGAGGGAAAGCCGGTGCCCAATCGCGAAATGCTGCGCGAAATGCGGCTGCTTCTGTTGGAAGAGGGCCATTGCTTTCGCGACCAGGCGCTGTCGTTCTGCAGCATGCATTCGGCACGGCCGCGCGAGTTGCTGGACGGCAGCTCGCTATCGACCCTGGTGCAGATGGTCGGCGCCGGCATCGGTGTCACCTTGATTCCCGAAATGGCGGTGGCGGTGGAGACGCGCTCGGCGCCGGTTTCCATCGCGCGCTTCAGAAGTCCCCAGCCCTCGCGCACGATCGGCATGGTCTGGCGCAACACCAGTCCCATCGCCAAACAGCTGCTGCGGATTTCCGAAGTCGTTCGTCAGTCGGCCGACGCGCTGCGCGCGCAACACAATCCTGCATCGGTTGCGCATCTCCTGAACCTGACGGCTGCCGCCCAATAAAGGCTGCCCCAAGCGATCCGATCCTCAGCTTGCCGCCTGGAACCGGATTTCGCCCTTGTTCAGGAAGCATGTCTTGTTGAACAGCGACAGATCCAGCGGGTTCGGCAACCGGACATCGCTGATGTCGGGAACCGGCTTCTTCGCCGGATCGTATGACCGATCGATCTGCGAGATGAAGACGAGGATCAATCCCCTCTCACCGGCAAAGGCCTTCAGCGTGCGAACCTGCGCCATCAGGTCCGGGTTTTCCCGTTTCTGATCGAGCAGTTGCAGATAATCGATCACCACCAGCGTGCCGCGCGGCGCCGAACTCAACGCACTGACGATGTAGTCGGCGCTGATGGCGTCGGAATTGTCGAATATGAACTGGTCGTTGAACCGTGCAGGGTCCGCCCCGATGGCGCGAAACCGGTCCAGCACATCTCTTTGCGTATATTCCAGCGTGAAGAACACGCCGCGATGGCCGGACTTCATGGCTGCGATTGCGAGTTCGAGACTCATCAGCGTCTTGCCGTGGCCGGGTCGTGCACCCACCAGAACGAGATCGCCGGGCGCAAGCTGCGCAAACAATCTTCCGGCAGGCGCCGTTTCGACTGCCTTGCTCGCAAGCAGGCCCCAACTGCTGAAACCTTCCTGTGCTGCAATACGATCGAGCGCTTCGTGGAGCGCAATCTTGCCCTCGCGGGACAAAAGCCTGGCTTGACGCTTCAGATGATAGACGGGCGCGGACAGCTTCATTGCAAAACCTCCTGGTGCGAGCCGTTTTCGCAATCCCTCCTTATGCCTTGCCAAACCGCACGGCGGTTTGGCAGCGGTGCTCGAACAGTCGGTTCGGTGATCGGTGTGCCCCGCATGAATGATGCTTTCCCGGCGGAGGGAGGAGGCGTGGGCGCGCCAGAATCACATGATAGCTCAATCCGAAGGGATCGAAAATCGCAGACATTCAAAGATACGCAGACGTCCGCCGCAAGCCTGGAACCGGCACGTCGGCGTAGGGCGCGTTTGCGCAGGAAGGGCGCGCTAAACAAAGGGCGCGCTAAACAAGATGTGTTTCGCCTGATAATGCGAGGCCCTCTATGATCGATTCCCGGCGGCAACACCGCAAGGAAACGGCTTTGGCAGGAGAGTGAACCGGTGCGGTTGAGATTCGTCCCTCTGGGCATCGTCCCGATCCTCAGCCTCCTCGTCGCCGTCATTGCCTTGACGGTGTCGGCTCGATCCTCTGCCGCACCGTCTGATATTCCGGCTTGGCTGCAGGCTCATGTCGGCGACAGCGACGGTCAGATCTCACAAGTGGTCCTGGAACGGGCGCGCGCGCTTTACCAGAAGAAGGTCGCACAAGGTGCCGTCAAGAACCCCTGCTACTTCGCCATGGATGCGACCCGCCCCAGCGATCTGGGCAATGGCGTTCTGGGCCGCCGCTATTACGTCGTCTGCGAAGCCAGCCAGTCGTTTCGCGCGATTTCGTCGGGCCATGGCAGCGGCCGGAATTTGAAAGGCGTCGTCGATTTTTCAAATGGCAAACGATGCGCGAAGAACTTCGGCAATGCGATGGATTCGTCGTTGACGGCCGGCGGCGGCTACATCACCCGCGAGGCGAAAACCTCGTTCAAGGGCTACTACCGCACCAGCGCGAAACAGGACGTGGCTTTCCAGCGCACCTTCATACAGTTCGACGGCGAAGGCGAAGCCGCGAACGCCAGACAGAGGGTGATCGGCGGCCACGCGGCCCAGGTGCTGCACGGAATGTGCCTGCGCAAAAACCCGAACAGCTCACATGCCGACCACGATGGCTACGTGCCGTTCGGCAAGCTGGTGGACTACGCCGGCGGCCGCAGCAATGGCTGCACCAGCTGGTCGCCGGCGGACGCGCAACAGATCATCCCGATGGTCAAGGACAACCCGACGACGCTCTACATCTACCCTGAATCGCGCGACATCGCCGCGGTAGCGGCCAATCGTTCGCAGTCGGGCGCCTATTGGAACGTATCCTGCCTGAAGGAAATCGGCACGCCGAAATTCTGGCCGCGAAAGACCCTCGAGCCGATCATCGCTCAATACAGGAAGGATCACCCGGCACCGCCGCCGCAGCCGGTACCGATCTGCAAGGGGCCGTGAAGCTCGCTCCCCTGGAGCAACTTCAGGAAAAGTGTGAAACGGTTTTCCGTCCGGAATTGCGTCAAAACAAAGGGTTAGAGCAGTTCGCCGTTTCCGTAAAACGGCGAACTGCTCTAAGTAGACTGCGGACTTCAAGTACCATCCATGTCGTGCTCCAGCTCAGCTCAGAAAGCCTAGCACGGCCTGCGGAAGCGCATCCCGAGGACAGCCGCGTGCTGGGAAAAGCCCTACTGCAACAGTCCCTTGACGATGCCGCTCGCCTTGCCGAAATCCATCTGGCCGGCATATTTCTGCTTCAGCGCGGCGATCACCTTGCCCATGTCCTTCTGGCTGGCCGCACCCGTCGCCGCGATCGCCTCGCGCGCCGCAGCCTGGATGGCGGCATCGTCCAACTGCGTCGGCAGGAAGGCGCGGATGATCTCCATCTCGCCGCGCTCCTGCGCGGCCAGTTCCGGCCGCTTGCCGTCGTCGAAGGCCTTGGCCGATTCCTCGCGCTGCTTCACCATCTTGGCCAGGATCTGCAGGATTTCCTCGTCGCTGGCCGGCTCCTTGGCCGAACCGCGATTGGCGATGTCGCGGTCGTGAATGGCGGCCTGGATCAGCCGCAATGTCGGCAGCCGGTGCTTGTCCTGCGCCTTCATCGCGCTCTTCAGGGATTCGGCGATTTTGCCGCGCATGGTGCATTCTCCTTCGATCGGCGCGGACAATAGCGCCGGGGGCGAGCCAACGCAAATCCTGATATGCCAGGACAAGCCTCTGATATTGCTTGATGAAATAAATCGGATCCGCATTTCGCATGATCATTGACCGCCCTGCCCCCTTCCCCTATGTACTGGGCCTTGCATGAACTGAAGCTTGACTGCGTGGAAGTAGCGTATTCGCTGCTTGGCGCCGTTTGCTGCGCGGATGGCCCGCCGGGCCTATGGAAGCGCGCAGCCCGATAGGAGTGCCGCCATGGCCGAGATGACCGCCGCCTCGACGCCCGCCTGGGCAACGGAAAAGCCGACCGCCCTTCTGGTGCTGGCCGACGGCACCGTCATCGAAGGTCGCGGCCTGGGCGCCACCGGCTCCGCCGTCGCCGAAGTCTGCTTCAACACGGCGCTCACCGGCTACCAGGAAATCCTCACCGACCCGTCCTATGCAGGCCAGATCGTCACCTTCACCTTCCCGCATATCGGCAATATCGGCACCAATGACGAGGACATCGAGGACCTCAATCCAGCCGCCCGCGCCGGCGCCGTCGGCGCCGTGTTCAAGGCCGATGTCACCAACCCGTCCAACTACCGCGCCGGCACCGGTCTCGACCAGTGGCTGAAGAAGCGCGGCATCGTTGCGCTCTCAGGCATCGATACCCGTGCGCTGACCGCGCTGATCCGCGAAAAGGGCATGCCCAACGCCGTCATCGCGCATGCGCCCGATGGCGTGTTCGACCTCGACGATCTGAAGCGCCGGGCCGCCGCATGGTCTGGCCTGATCGGGCTCGACCTCGCCAAGGAGGTCACGTCGGGCCAGTCCTCGGTCTGGCGCGAGACGCCCTGGGTCTGGAACGAAGGCTTTGGCGAGCAAACCGAACCGACAATGCATGTCGTTGCCATCGACTATGGCGTCAAGCGCAACATCTTGCGCCTGCTCGCCGGCCTTGGCGCCAAGGTCACCGTGGTTCCGGCCAAGACCGGCGCTGAAGAAATCCTCGCTATGCAGCCGGACGGCATCTTCCTCTCCAATGGCCCCGGCGACCCGGAAGCCACCGGCGATTATGCCGTGCCGGTCATCCAGGACCTGTTGAAGACCGACATCCCGGTATTCGGCATTTGCCTGGGCCACCAGATGCTGGCGCTGGCGCTGGGCGGCAAGACCGCCAAGATGCATCAGGGCCATCACGGCGCCAACCATCCGGTCAAGGACCACACCACCGGCAAGGTCGAAATCGTCTCGATGAACCACGGCTTTGCCGTCGATGCCGACTCGCTGCCATCAGGCGTCGAGGAAACCCACGTCTCGCTGTTCGACGGTTCGAACTGCGGCATCACGCTCACCGGCAGGCCGGTGTTTTCGGTCCAGCATCACCCCGAGGCTTCGCCCGGCCCGCAGGATTCGCACTATCTGTTTCGCCGCTTCGTCAATCTGATCCGCGAAAAGCGCGGCGAGGAATTGCTGGCCGAACGGGCTTAGCGGACCGCGCGCAGCAGCGCGGCGTAGTTTTGGGGGCAAAGACATGTGCAAGAATACGAACCTGCATGCCGCGGAAGAAGCCCTTGAAGACGCCACGGATGTGGCGATCTACGACGAACGGAAGGCTGAGCTCAAAACCGAAAAGGCCCTGCCCGCTGACGTGACCATGGATATTTTGCGGGGCCGGCTCACGCACGCCGAATTGGCGCAGATCAATATTCGGCATTCCAAGTGAATGAATTGACCACTAAATCCTCGACGAGGAAGCTTTGACCCTTCGAAGGCAAATCGCGTGACTTCGACATTTGGCTGAGACCTGCCTCCCGTCGTCATCCACGGGCGGAGCAAGGAGCGTAGCGACGCGGCGCAGACCCGAGGATCCATGCCGGGACTCCTGAGCGCCGCCACGGTTCAGAATTCTGCTCCGCTGCGCCTTCGTCTAAGGTCACGGCATGGATCCCAGGGCCTTCGCGACGGAGCTTCGCTCCTGCTTCGCCCGGGGATGACGAAGTTGGGGGCTTCAGCCAATATCCATGGAACAACAGTCCGCAAAAGCGAATGATGGATAGTGCCGCCGGCAGACCTCCAAGCGGCACGAACCCTGCCCTTACGCCACCGGCCGGCCTTCGCTGGCCTCCAGGATGGCGAACCATTGCTGGCGGTCGAGCACGATGTCGAACGCCCCGACCATGGCGGCCAGCCGTTCCGGCTTCATCGAGCCCAGCACCGGCACCAATCGAGCCGGATGGCGCAACAGCCAGGCGATCGCCACGGCAGCCAGATCGCCGGCACCGATCTCGGCGGCCACCGCCGCGAGTGCCGCCCGGACCCGCGCCTCGCGCCCCTCCTTGCCGGTGAACAGCGAGCCGCCGCCGAGCGGTGACCAGATCATCGGCGCATAGGAAAGGCGCTGCGCGTGGTCGAGGCTGCCATCGATCAATGCTGACGTCTTCAGCACCGACATTTCGATCTGGTTGGTAGCCAATGGAAACGACAGCCGCGAGGCCAGCAGATCGAACTGCGATGGCGTGAAATTGGAAACACCGACCGCCCTCACCTTGCCGGATTTGACCAACCCGGCCAGCGCCGCAGCGGTCTCGTCGGCATCCATCAGCGGGTCCGGCCGGTGCAGCAGCAACAGGTCGAGATAGTCGGTACCGAGATTGGCGAGCGAACGGTCGACCGAGGCCGCGATATGGGCAGCACTGGTATCATAGTGCTTCAGCCGGTTGTCCGGCCGGTTTGGCGATTTCAACATGATGTCGCATTTCGAGATCAGCTCGATGCTGTCGCGCTTGCCTTTCCAGCGCGCCAGTCCCGCACCGAAGGCCGCCTCTACCTCGTAGTTCCCATAGATGTCGGCATGGTCGAAGCTGGTGAGGCCGAGATCGACGGCGGTGCCGATCAGCCGCGCGACCTGATCGGCATCCGGGCGGGCGGCGCTGTCGAGCAGACGCCAGGCGCCGAAGACGAGGCGCGACAGCGACAGTCCGTCCCTGGTAAGCGCGATGCGGCCGTCTTGGCTCATACCTGTGCTCCATCTTCGGCGACGCCGGTGGTGACATTTGTGCGCGCCACGGGCCTTGCCACTTTCGTGACGAAGACGATGACCGCCAGCGTCAAGAAGCACGCGCCGAGCAGATAGGGCGCGCCGCCGAAGGTCACGGGCGCGTTCGGCCCGGTGAACCAGGAAAAGATCGCCGTATAAAGCAGCGGCGTGATGATCGAGGTGATCGAGAAGATCGAGGTCATCGCGCCCTGCAACTCGCCTTGCGCCGAAGGCGGCACCTTGGCGGCGGCGAGGCTCCTCAGCGGTGGATCGGCCAGCGCTTCGAGACAGCCGACGACGATCACCGCATAGATCATCCAGCCTTGCGACGCGAAAGCGTAGCCGAAGGCGCTGAGCGCGGTGAACGCAAGACCGATTACCGCCGTCTTCCACTCGCCAAGCCTGGGGATCACGCGCGGCAGCACCGTGGCCATGACGATCGCGCCGCACAGGCCGAAGGCGCCGAGCGAGAAGCCGATCTGCTGCTCGCTCCAGCCATAGCGATAGTTGGAAACGAACGACCAGACCGCCGGATACATCATGTGCCCGAGCGTCATCAGGAAGAAGGTGAGCCCGATCCAGCCGATGCCCTTGTATTGGCGCATCTGGAGGAGTGTGCCGACCGGGTTGGCGCGTTTCCACTCGAAGCGGCGGCGGTGCTTGTCATCGAGCGTTTCCGGCAGGAAAAACAGCGCAATCAGGAAGTTCACGAAGGCGAGCCCGGCGGCAAAATAGAACGGCACGCGTGGCCCGAACGTGCCGAGCAGCCCGCCCAGAACCGGACCGATGACAAAGCCGACGCCGAAAGCGATGCCGAGCAGGCCGAAATTCTTCGCCCGGTTCTCATCGTTCGAGATGTCGGCGATGAAGGCTGAAGTCGTCGAATAGCTGGCGCCCGAAATGCCGGCCAGCACACGCCCGATGAACAGCATCGGGTAGGACCAGGCGACGGCGCAGATCAGATTGTCGATCGAAAACGTCAGCACCGAGGCGAGCAGGATCGGCCGCCGTCCGAACCGGTCGCTCAACCCGCCCATGATGGGCGCAAAGACGAACTGCATCGCCGCATAGACGAAGAACAGCCAGCCGCCTTCGATCGCCGCGCCGCTGATGCTGACCCCGGTCAATTCCCTGAGATAGGCCGGCAGCACCGGCATGATCATGCCGAAGCCGATGATGTCGAGCAGCAGCGTGGTGAAGACGAGCGCGAGGCCCCGTCTGGCGGTTTTGGGGTCGATCATGATGGGTCAAGCTCCTCTGCTCGCCCTGGGGCGCAGGCGGACGCACCTTATAAGCGAGCCCGCCGCAAGGAACAATAAGGGAACAGGCTGGATGCTTTCATCCTGACATCACCTGACGGCACCTCGGCCGTCAGGTCAGCGCCCGGAAGCAGGTATTCAAATTGGGCCGCTCAGCGTGTTGCAATCCGAAAGCTTGCCGCTCTTGTAGCCGCGCGCCAGCCAGGTCTGCCGCTGCTGCGAAGTGCCGTGGTTGAAGCTTTCCGGAACGACGTAGCCCTGCGTTTTCTTTTGCAGCGTGTCGTCGCCGATCTGCTTGGCGGCATTCAGTGCGCTCTCGATGTCGCCCTGCTCCAATATGCCCTTCTGCGCGGTGTAGTGAGCCCACACGCCGGCGAAGCAGTCGGCCTGAAGTTCGATGCGCACCGACATCTGGTTGGCCTCGACCTCGCCCATGCTTTGCCGCATCTGGTTGAACTTGGACATGATGCCGGTCAGGTTCTGCACGTGGTGGCCGACCTCATGCGCGATCACATAGGCCCGCGCGAACTCGCCCGAAGCGCCGAACTGCTGGTCGAGCTGCTGGAAGAAGGTCATGTCGAGATAGACCTTGTGGTCGCCGGGACAGTAGAACGGTCCAGCCGCCGCGGAGGCAAAGCCGCAGGCCGAGCGGACCTGGCCGGAAAACAGCACCAGCTTCGGGTCCTCATAGGTCAGCCCCTGCGATTTGAAGATGCCGGTCCAGGTGTCCTCGGTCTCGGCCAGCACGGTCGCCACGAACTGCTTCATCTCGTCATTGGCCGGTGTGGCACCGTTGTCCTGGCCGCTGTTGTCGGTGATCTGGCCGCCGCCCGGCAGCAGGCCACCATCGCCGCCACCCAGGATCGTCGACGGATCGAAGCCGAAATACCATCCAGCAAGCACCACCAGGATGACAAGGAAGATGCTGCCGCCGCCACCGGTGCGGCCGCCGATCGGAATGCGGAACTGACCAGGGCTGCCGCCGCCGAGCCCGCCGCCGCTGTCGCTGCGGTCGTCCTCGACATTGTCACTCTGACGACGGCCCTTCCAGAGCATGGCAACTCCTCGCGCTGCGAACTTCCCCGTTGTTCCGGGGCTCAACCCAACAAACAATTATCCCAATGGTTGCGCCAAGTCACAGCATTTTTCCAGACTGCTGGGTGCTGGCATTGCGGCTCCAACACTCTGGCCGAGAGTGCACAAGGCCTGTAGCATTGCCCATACAATGGGGACGTGTTGGGCTTGAGGACGATCGGTTCATTCCTGTCGCTGATTGCGGCGCTGTTTTGCCTGGGCTCGCCGGCCGCCGGCGCGGTGACGCTCGATTCGAGCGTTGCCGTCACCGACCCCGCCACCTTGCAGGCGCTCGAGCGCGGCGGCTTGTCGATCAGCCGCCTGCTTGGACCGGCGCTCGGCCTGACCCGCGAGGTCGACAATCGCGGCCTGTTTTCGGTGCCGGCGCTGGCTACGGTGCGCGACACAGTCAAGCTTGAGATCGCTGACGAGCCGAAGACCAGCCCCGACCCCTATGTCGCCGCCATGGCGAAGTCGAAGGACACCAGCCAGAAATTCAATCCGAAATACATCGATGACGACGGCTCGACGCTCGACTTGACCGGCGTCGTCAATCGCATGGATCGCGGCTATCTCGGCCACACCGAATGCGGCGAGATCCGGCTGATCTACCGCTTCCACTATTCAGTGGCGGAAAAGCCGGCCAAGGGAAAGGCGGGTCAGCGCATCTCCTCGCGCCTGCCGCTGACCATGAGCCTGGTGTTCAATGCCAAGCCCCGCAAAGCACAGGCCCGCGCCTCGAAGGATTTGCCTGCTGCCACCGACGTGTCCTGCGCTGATGTTGCCCAGCGCTGGCTGGCAGCCGGGAAAAAAGACCTGCCACCCGACCAGCTTGCCGCCTGGCTGCGCTCCGACGAAGGGCCGCTGTCCGGCGCCATGCTGAATTCGTCGCAGATCATGCGGCTCGAACTCAACATGCAGGTGCTCAGGCTGTCGGCCTCGACACGGCGCGATTTCGGCGGCCACGCCGAGTACCTGCTGAAAATCTTCAAATGGAATCCGGCGACGTCCAGCTTCTATGAAGCGAAGATGGAAAACCAGATCGACCGGGCAACAGTCATGGCCGACAAGCCGGCCTTCGCCAAATGGCTGCTCACCGACCGCAACATCTACGACCTCGATCGTGGCCGGCTGGTCATCGACGAAAAGTTCCTGGCCAGGAGCGCCGTCTCGGTCGCCCCCGGCGGCCTCAGCCGGTCGCAGAACAACATCGCCTATGGGCTGGTCGACGACGACGATATCGACAAGGCGCTGAAGGACTATGTCGCCAAAGGCAACACGCTCACCACCATCAAGTCGGTGGCCGGCTTCGAATTGCGGCTCAACGAGATGAGCTGTACCGGCTGCCACCAGACGCATGGCATTGCCGGTTTCCACTACACCGGCGCCGATCCGGCCAGCGAGCCGCGCCGCAACGCCGTCTTCGTGCCGGGCTCGGCCGTCTTCTTCGCCGACCTGCCGCGCCGCCGCGCCATCGTCGAGCAGTTCGCCGCCGGCGGTCATCCGGATTTCACACGCGGCTTCGCCGCCCGTCCCGACGCGAAATATGCCGAGGCGCTGAAAGGCACCGACCTCTACAATGGCTGGGGCTCGATCTGCTATCGCGGCGAGGATCCAAGCTTCAAGGACTGGAGCTGCGGCACGGGCCTGCGCTGCGCCGGCGTCCATGAAAGCGCCATCCATCCGGGCTTCGGCACCTGCGTCAGCGAGGCCGGCACCGCGGTCGGCGACCCCGTCGAGTTCGGCGAGATCAAAATGTCGACCTGGGGCAACGACCAGTATTGCCGCCTGTCGCCGGCCACCGCCAAGGCCTGCGCCATCGACCCCGCGAAGGACAAGAAGCCACCGGTCAAGCTCGCCGGCTATGGTGCCGCGCGCCAGCGCTACGACAATCCGCAGCAGAAGACCGGCGGCTTTCCCGGGGGCATGCTGCGCAAGGCAAGCTGCGACAAGCTTCCCGACGAGGCGACGTGCGGGCGTCTGGCCAAGACCGGCTTCAATGACTGCATCGCGTCGGGCAAGGACCACAAATTCTGCACCAGGGAGTTCACCAAGACCGCCGGCCTGCGCGCCTGCGACAAGGCGCATCCCTGCCGCGAGGACTATATCTGCACGGCAGGCTATGACGATCTGGCACAAGCGAAAGCCGGCAAGGGCACCTGCATCCCGCCCTATTTCATCTTCCAATTCCGCGTCGACGGCCACCCGCGCAGCTGGGTACAGGACGTCAGGGAGTGAGGGGCCGGTTTGCCGCAGGCAAATTGAAAGGTCCACTGGACCTTTCAAAGGACCCGAACGCCCGGAGCCACAGCGGAGGGCCAAGCGATGCTGCCCGCGACGAAAGCGCCGCCACCACCTCCCGGCAGACGGCTTTCGCCCAGACCACTGACGTCAGCCTGACAGGCATCTAGTCTCTCTGCTTGGCGCCGGCGCTTTTGCCGTCGGAACTTTTCGAACGTTCCTCGAAACGCGCCGCACCCTTTTTCAGCGGATGGCCGGTTTCGGCCTCGGTCTTGCGTTCGTTCTTCGCCGCCGCCTGTTTCAGTCCTTTGGCAGCCTGCTTGCCCTTTGCGGTCGGTGCCTGTTCAACGCCCATCGCTTCCTCCCTTGCCGCGCGACTTGCGCGGTGTCAGGAGCAACGTGCTTAGCGCGCGAGGGTTCCGGGAGGCTGGGGAAATCCGGCGGCGAGCGGTTCAGCGCGGCGCCGTCATCGCCTTGCGGAAGGCTTCCAGCGTCTCGGCGCTGACATGATGTTCGATGCCCTCGGCATCGATCCGCGCCGTTTCGGCACTGACGCCGAGCGAACGCAAAAAAGCTTCCACCGTCTGGTGGCGAATGCGGCTTTCCTCGGCGACCTTGCGGCCAGCGTCGGTCAGGAACACGCCGCGATAAGGCTTTCTCAATACCAGCCCATCGGCGCACAGCCTGGTCAGCATCTTGGCCACCGTCGGCTGTGCGACGCCGAGCCTTGCTGCGATGTCGACCTGGCGCGCCTCGTTGCCGTCCTCGATCAAGTCGGCGATCAGCTCGACGTAATCCTCGACCAGCGCGCTGCGGCGCGCTTCGCGCGTCTGCCGGAAGCCCTCCGAATGGACGTTGGCGTCAGGCAGCGGCTCGCGCGGGACCGGTCTGTTCTTCAGCGCCACTACGCGCTCCTCCTCGGAGTTTTAGCCGTCGCTGCTTTTATAGCACGGGCTCTGATTCTTCAGGCCGTTTATTTACATTCCGCCACGGGTGCAACCGGCGTGCCCCCTTCGCACGTTGACAGCAGTCCGATAAAAAGCACGAACAATAAAATATAGCATATTGCATAATGTTGAGCCATGGCATAGCTTAAGGCAACATCGCCCAGTCTCGCGGAAAGCCCTCCCTCATGTCCGAAGTCGAAGCCACAGCCCCCCGTTCCTCTTGGCGGTTCGCCAGGCCGGACGAGGACGAGCAGCCCAGCCTGCGCGAAGTCAATTCTTCCATCGCCGTGCCGAATTCGGGCATTTGGTTCCGTCGCCTGTTCGCCTTCATGGGTCCCGGCTACATGGTTTCGGTCGGCTATATGGATCCGGGCAACTGGGCGACCGACCTCGCCGGCGGCGCGCAGTTCGGCTACACGCTGCTGTTCATCATCATGCTGTCCAACCTGATGGCGATCCTGCTGCAGGCATTGGCAGCACGGCTCGGCATTGCCACCGGCCGCGACCTTGCCCAGGCCTGCCGCGCCTATTATCCCCGTCCGGTCAACTTCGTGCTGTGGATCGCCTGCGAACTGGCCATCATCGCTTGCGACCTGGCCGAGGTCATCGGCACCGCGATCGCGCTGCAGCTTCTGTTCGGCATCCCGCTGATCGGCGGCGCCATGCTGACGGCGCTCGACGCCTTCTTGGTGCTGCTCCTGATGAACAAGGGCTTCCGCTATCTCGAAGCCTTCGTCATCGCGCTTTTGATCATCATCTTCAGCTGCTTCGCCATCCAGATCTTCGTCGCCGCCCCGCCGGCCGGCTCGATCCTGCATGCCATGTTCGTGCCGTCGTCGGAGATCGTCACCAATCCGGCGATGCTCTACATCGCCATCGGCATCATCGGCGCCACCGTCATGCCGCACAATCTCTACCTGCACTCCTCGATCGTGCAGACCCGCGCCTATGAACGCACCGACAAGGGCAAGCGCGACGCCATCAAATGGGCAACAACGGACTCGACCATCGCCCTGATGCTGGCTTTGTTCGTCAACGCCTCGATCCTGATCGTATCGGCGGTCGCCTTCCACAACACCGGCCACCAGGACGTCGCCGAGATCGGCCAGGCCTTCGAGCTTTTGTCGCCGCTGCTCGGCCTTAGCATCGCCTCGATCCTGTTCGCGGTGGCGCTGCTGGCTTCGGGCCTCAACTCGACGGTGACGGCAACGCTGGCCGGCCAGATCGTCATGGAAGGTTTCCTGCGCCTGCGCATCCCCAACTGGGCACGCCGGCTTCTGACGCGCGGCCTCGCCATCGTCCCGGTGGTGGTCGTCACCGCGCTCTATGGCGAAAAGGGCACCGGCCAGTTGCTGGTGTTCAGCCAGGTCATCCTGTCGATGCAGCTGCCCTTCGCGGTCGTCCCGCTGGTGCAGTTCGTCTCCGACAAGAAGAAGATGGGCAACCTCGCCATTCCGCGCGGCGTCGCAGCCCTTGCCTGGGTGGTTGCCGCCATCATCCTGGTGCTCAACTTCAAGCTGCTTTACGACACCATGTTCGGGGTGGGCTGAGCTCCGCCTCGCCGGGAAAATCGACTACCCTCTGTGCATAGGGTAGTGCCGCGACAAATCGGCAATCCGCGCTATGTTCTCCGGCATCATGACCCGGATCGAAGATATCAGGAAATTCTACGCGCGGCTGATGGCCGCCAATGCCGGCTCGCCCGACCCACGCTTGGAGGCGGTTTTCGCCGAGGTGCCGCGCGAAGCGTTTCTCGGTCCCGGACCGTGGACGATCATCGCCGGCAACGGCAAGGTCACGACGCCGAGCGCCGATCCGGCGCACATCTACCAGAACGTGCTGGTGGCGCTCGACGACGACAAGGGCATCAACAATGGCGAGCCCTTCCTGCACGCCATGTGGATCGGAAAGCTTGCCCCGAGGCCCGGTGAGGCCGTTACCCATATCGGCGCCGGCACCGGCTACTACACCGCAGTGCTGGCCAGGCTGGTTTCGCCTGGCGGCACCATCACCGCTTTCGAACTCGACGAAAAGCTCGCCGATCTCGCGCGACAAAATCTCGAAGCCTATGGCAATGTAACCGTCGTCCATGGCGATGCCGTGACGACGCCGTTGCCGCCATCCGACATCATCTATGTCAATGCCGGCGTCGCAGCACCGCCGGCCGGATGGCTTAAGGCGCTGCGACCAGGCGGCCGCATGATCTTTCCCTGGCGCCCGGCCGAGCGCGTCCCGCTGGCTGTGATGGTGACCCGCACTGAAAACGGCTTCGTCTGCGATCCATTCATGCGATCGTGGTTCATTCCCTGTGTCGGCGCCTCGGTTGCGGACGCTGCGGCGACGATCCCGACGCGCGAGCAGGCCGCGAGCAGCCGCTCGATCTGGTTGGTGCAGGACAAGGCGCCGGACCGCACCGCCACCGCGATCTTCGGCGATGTCTGGTTCTCATCGAAAAATCTCGACGCCAGACCTAGTACCAGACCTCGCAGATGACGGTGGCTCGCCAAAATTTCATATGCCCTGTCGGGCCGGAGACCGGTGGCCCGTCCTTGGGGTGAAGTCCGGCCACGACGGCGTGGATCCGAGAAACGGGAGCATTGGAATGAGAAAGATCATCGCTGCGACATTCGTCAGCCTCGACGGCGTCATGCAGGCGCCCGGCGGTCCGGAAGAGGATCCAGTGGGCGGCTTCAAGTTCGGCGGCTGGACCTTCCACTATTTTGACGAGGTGGCGGGCGTGGCAATGGATGAACTGTTCTCCAAACCCTTCGACCTGCTGCTTGGCCGAAGAACCTATGACATCTTCGCCGCATACTGGCCGTATCAGAAAGATCCGATCGCAGATGCTTTCAACCCTGCGACCAAATATGTGGCGACGCATCGGCCTGACACCCTCGCCTGGCAGAACACGAAATCGCTTGGGCCTGATATCGTCGCGACATTGCGGCGCCTCAAGCAGGAAGACGGACCTGACCTGCTCATCCAGGGATCGGGCAATCTGATCCAGACCTTGCTCGCCAATGGGCTGATCGACGAGATCCGGCTGATGATCTTCCCGCTGTTGCTGGGCAAGGGCAAGCGGCTGTTCGGCGACGGCGCGATGCCGGCCGCCTTCAGGCTTATCAAGTCGCAGGCCTCCAGCACCGGCGTCATCATGGCGACCTACGAGCGATCAGGCGAGATCAAGACCGGGTCGTTTGCGACAGAGAAGCCGTCCGAGGCCGAACTCGAGCGGCGCAAGAACTGGAAGTAGCAGAACACCTGGTAGGACTGGGGTTTCCCCCATGAATGTGGGGGAAAGGAAACCAAGTTCTGTCAAGCCGCCACCGGCCGCCGTGCGAGCCCGTCGCGTATATGCCGCGCGAATTCCTGCGCCGCCGGGCCGACTCCATGCTTGGGTAGATGCAGGTTGATCGCGAAATTGGGCAGCGGCGGCAGTCCGGATTCAGTTGGCAATATGTCGAGATCGGCCGGCACGGTGGAAGCGAGCCATGTGGTGACGGCGAGGTCGGAACGAACCGTCGCGGTCGTCGCGTCGATGTTGCCGTTTTCGAACACCGTGCGCCATTCCAGCCCATGCTCGCTGAGCGCTGACAGCACCGCCGGCCGGAAGGCGCAGGTGTCGGCGACGATCGACATCGGCAGAGGCCGCTTGGCACGGGCAACACCGCCCTTGGCGCCGACCCAGACCAGCCGGTCGATGGCAAGGCACTCGCCGGCCGACGGACCGACGCGTTCCTCGATCACCGCAAGGTCGATGGTTCCGGCAGCAAGTGCAGCAGTCAGTTCCGGCGACGAGGCGCAGACCAGCGATATCTCGACCTGCGGATAGGTCTCGGCATAGGTCTTCAGCACCGGCGCCAGCAAGGTGCCGACAAGGTCATAAGGCACGCCGAGCCGCACCTGGCCGGCCACCGGTGTCTCAGCCATTTCGGCCCAGATCTCGTCATTGAGGCCAAGCAGCCGCTTGCCCTTGCCGAACAGCCGTTCGCCGGCACGCGTCAACCGCAAGCCGCGCCGGTCGCGCTCGAACAGGCTGGAACCGAGCGCCTCCTCCAGCCGCTTGACCTGCTGGCTGACCGCGCCCTGCGTCAGATGCAGCGCATTGGCAGCCGCCGTCATGCTGGCCTTGTCGGCGACGGTGACGAAGGTGCGGATAAGTGCCATGTCGAGATTTCGGATCATGACTGGCATTATAGAAACTAATGCTGAGCATCACAAACATTGCATTTACTGAAGTTCATGCGCGGCTACGATGGCAGCCCTCCTACGGAGGACGCCGCATGTTCGAGCCCATCATCCCCCTCGTCCTGTTTGCCATCGTTGCCACCACCACGCCCGGCATCGCCACGACCCTGTCGACCGCGTCCGGCGCGCAGTTCGGCTTTCGCCGTTCCGTGCCTTTGCTGATCGGCAGCGCCGCTGGCCTTGCCACCGTGACGGGTGCCGCTGCCGCCGGGCTCGCCGGCCTGCTGCTTGCCGTGCCCTCGCTGCAGCTTGCGATGAAGGTCATCGGCTCGCTCTATCTCGTCTGGTTGGCGATCAAGATCGGTCGCAGCGGACCGCCCAATCTGGATGTGACCATGGCCAGACCGAACAGCTTTCTCGGCGGCGCCGGCATTCAATGGATGAACCCCAAGGGCTGGGCGATGGGGCTGGGCGCCGCGGCCTCGTTCGCGGCCCTGGCCAGCGGGCCGATGCAACTCGCGCTGCTGCTCGGCGCCACCTTCGGCCTCGCGGCCGCCGCCTCGCTGTCGCTTTGGTGCGTGGCCGGCATGCTGCTGGCCCGGCTGCTCAAGACCGAATGGCAATGGCGCGCGCTCAACATCGTGCTGGCACTGGTGCTGGCCGCCTCGATCGTCCCGATGTGGCGGTCGGCGTAATGTCAACCGCCATGCCTTGCTTCAAGCCGCGTAGCGTGCCGCTGGCTTGTCGGCGTGCAGGCTGCCGTAGAAGGCCTGCCGTGCGCCAAGGAAAATGTCGAGCTTGGCAGCGTCGGCAAGTCCCGGCACGGTAACGGCTTCGCCCTTGGCCAGGCCGACAAGTGCGGCATCGACCAGATCGTCGGCCGTCATGATGATTTCCTTCGGAAGCTGGTCGATATCGCTGCCGGCAATTTCCCAGAAATCGGTCCGGGTCGCGCCGGGCAGCACCACCTGCACCTTTACCTGCGTACCCGCGACCTCGCGCTCCAGGGCCTCGGTGAAGTTGACGACATAGGCCTTGGTGCCGCTGTAGATGCCGCCGAACGAGGTGTCGAAGGCAAGCACCGAGGCGATGTTGACGACGGCGCCGCGGTTGCGTGCCAGGAGCCCCGGCAGCACGGCACGGGTCAGGCGGGTCAAGGCGATGACATTGACCTTGATCATGCGCTCGGCCGCGTCGGCGTCGGCTGTCGCCACCACCTGCGCACCGCCAATGCCGGCATTGTTGACCAGCAGCGTCACGCTATCGTCGGCTGATATCGCCTGCTCGACCCGGCGGACGTCATTGTCGTCGGCGAGATCGGCGCTGATCACGCTGACCTTGCGGCCGTAGGCATAACGTAGCTTCTCGGCCAGTTCTTCCAGCCGGTCGGCGCGCCGCGCCACCAGCACCAGATCGTAGCCCTGCCCTGCCAGCCGGTCCGCATAGACCGCGCCGATGCCTGCCGAAGCACCGGTGATGACCGCCGTGCCCTTGTTGCTCTGTCCACTCATTGTCCTGTTCCTTCTTCGACTGATTTGCTTCGTTTCAACCTGGCCGCCGGCACCGCGGGCAGTCGCCCTCGCCTTACCGGCAAAGCCACCAGATTTTTATTAGTGGCATATACCACTAATTGTGAAGTAGGCATATGCCACTATCTTGTCAATGATCGCAACGGGGATTATTTGAGAGGCAGCGGCCGGGCATCATTCGCCGGCGCCAAGGACCCATCATGTCAAAGGATACCCTGCCCGGCCTGACCCTCTGCAACAACGCCATGCTGCGTCGCGCGGCGCGCAAGCTCGGCCAGTTCTATGATGATGTGATGGCTCCTTCGGGCCTTAAGGCCACGCAGCAGGGCCTGCTCTACCAGATCCATATCGGCGACGAGCCGGCGATGGGCGCCATTGCCGCGTCGCTGATCATGGACCTGTCGGCGCTCGGCCATACGCTGAAGCCGCTGATCCGCGACGGCTATGTCGAGACCTTCGCCGACCCGGACGACCGCCGCATCAAGCGCGTGCGGTTGACGCCGCAGGGCCTGGTCAAGCTCGATGAGGCGATGAAGCTGTGGCACGTCGCCCAGCAGCGTTTCGAGGACGTGGCCGGCAAGGGCAAGGCGGAAAGGCTGCGCGCGGCTCTGGATGAGATTGCCGCGCTGGATTTCGATCTGCCGCCGGCCACCTGAGACAGCCGACGGCTTCAGGTCTACTCAGCCGGCATCGCCACAGGCCGAGCCGCCCAGCGGCCAGCCAGCACGATGCCGAGCCCGACGATCGGGAAGGCCGCGGCGATCAGACCGAGATCGGCCGGCGCGCCGTAACGCAGCACCGCACCGCCGACCATCGCGCCCAGCGCCACGCCGAGATACAGCGCCGAACCGTTGAGCGACAGCACGATCGGTGCGGCATCTGGCGCCAGCTTGATGATGCGGCTGGCCTGCGCCGGCGGGAATGCCCAGCCGACGATGCCCCACGGCACCATCATCGCCATCAGCGCCGGCCCGGCAATATGGGGCGGCAGGAAGGTCGGGATGACCGACAGCATGACCAGCATGGCGGCGCTCAGCGCCAGCGACCAGCCGACGGTGCGCGTCGCGCCAAAACGGTCGGCCGCCTGGCCGCCAGCAATGTTGCCTATGACCGCGCCGACACCGAAGGCGAGCAGCATGCCGGGCAGCGCGATCTGGCTGAGCCCCCCGCCCTCGATGGCGAGCGGCGCGACATAGGCAAAGACGGTGAAGGCGCCGGTCAGCGCCAGCAATGTGGTCACAAGGATCGGCATCACGCCAGGGCGCATGGCAGCCGCCAGCCTGCGCTTCAGCGGCAGCTTGGTGCCGACGATGCCGCGCGGCAGCCGGTACCACAGAATGGCGCCGGCGAGCGCGCCAAGACCGGCGATGGCATAGAAGGTACCGCGCCAGCCGGCGAAGGCCGCGACAAGGGCGCCGAGCGGCGCGCCGACGGCAACGGCCACCGTGGTGCCGCCGACGACGACGGCAATGGCGCGCGCCCGGTGGTGATCATCGACCAGCGCCACCGCGGTGCCCTGCGCGGTCGCGGCGAACAGGCCCGACGACAGCGCCATGACGATGCGCGCGATCAGCAGCAACTCGAAGGAGGAACTCAGGGCGGCGGCAATGTTGCCGAGCACGAAGAACACCAGCGTCCACAGGATGACGCGGCGCCGATCCCATTCGCCGGTCAGCGTCGCCAGGATCGGCGTGCCGACCGCGTAGGCGAGCGCGAAGGCGGTGATCAGCGTGCCGGCCAGCGGAATGGAAATGCCGGCGTCCGCCGCGATGTCGGGCAGAAGGCTGGAGATGACGAAGCCTTCGGTCGAGATCGTGAACGATCCGAGCGCAAGCCAGAAGAGGCGCTTGTCCATGGGGTGGTGTCCTTAGTTCAAAAGTTATTGAACAATTGGACATAACAGGGCATGATGTCAATGAAGCCAAGGGAAAATAGCGGAACCCTCCTGACAGCCCTGTGTCAGCACGGTCGGCCAGCACGCTCACGAAGCGGAGAAACAGTGTGTACGGGCACAGAAGGACGCATGCGTTGAAATCGGCCCCGACTGTGCTTAGTTTCGAGCCATGACCTTGCCACACCCCAATACCGACCAGATCAGCCTGCCAATCGTGCTCGGCGTGCTCGGCGACCCGACCCGGCTCGCCATCGTGCGCTATCTCGCCAGCAAGCAAGGCGTGCCGCTGAATTGCAGCCAGTTCCTCGATCTCGGCTCGAAGACCAATCTGAGCTACCATCTCGCCAAACTGCGCGAGGCCGGCGTCACCCGCGCCGAAGTCGTCGGTACCAACCGGATGATCACGCTGCGCCGCGCCGATCTCGACGCCCGCTTCCCCGGCCTGCTCGACAGCGTCATCGCCGCCGCCGGCGACGATCCGGCACTGCCGGCGGTCGGCGGCCACGATATCGAGGTATCGGCATAACAGAACTTGGGTTCCCTCCCTCACGGAGTGGGAGAGAGGAAAGCTGCCTCACACCGGAGCCTCCCGAAAAATGCGCATCGCTGTCCTAGCCGATATCCACGGCAACGTCCTGGCGCTGGACGCCGTGCTTGAGGATTTGCGCCAGCGCGGCGGCGCCGATCTGACCGTCAATCTCGGCGACAGCGTTTCCGGCCCGCTGTGGCCGCGCGAGACGTTTGCGCGGTTGGAGGCGCTCAACCTGCCGACGGTGCGCGGCAACCACGACCGCCGCGTCGCCGCCGACCCGGCCGACGAGACCATGTGGGCCTCCGATATCTATGCGCAGGAGCGGCTGACCGAGGCACAGCGCCAGGTGCTTTTCACCCAGCCGCTGACGCTGGAGATCGCCCCCGGCGTGATCGCTTTCCACGCCCGCCCCGACCACGACGAGAAATATCTGCTCGATACGATCGTCAACGGCCAGTTGGTGCGCGCGCCGCTGGCGGCGATCCGGCGCCGGCTGAAGCCGCTCGACCCCGCCTGTCGCATCGCGCTGTGCGGCCACAGCCACCGTGCGGAACTGATCCGCATCCCCGATGGTCCCATCATCTTCAACCCGGGCAGCATCGGCTGCCCGGCCTATGACGATTCGACGCCGCCGGCCCATGTCTCCGAACAGGGCTCGCCGCATGCGCGCTATGGCATCGTCACCGTGGGTGGTGGCGACCGGCCCGACCGCTTCGAGGCCATCGCCGTCGACTACGACCATGAGGCCGCGGCCAGACAGGCCGAACAAGCGGGCCGGCCGGAATGGGCCCACGGGCTCAGGACCGGATTCATGTCAGGCTGAGCTGGCACAGGCGAAACGGCGGTCGAATTTTCGGACTTACATGGCGGCGCGTCGTCCCTTATAAAACCGGCCGGGCATGCGGCGGGCTCGATCCGTCGCTGCATGGTGTCTTTGAGTATCCGCGCACGGCCAAATGATGAGGCGCACAGTTACGCTCCGAACAACCCTGCATGCGCTGATTGCCGCTCCGCTGCTGATGGCGGCATGGCCTGCTGTTGCCCCCGCCATGGCCGAAGAAGATCTCGTCATCTCCATCGTCACCGGCCTGGCGCCGGACGATCTTCTCAAGGTCCGCACCGCCGCATCGCCGGTCGCCAAGGTCGAGACGCGGCTGACCAGCGGCGACAGGGTCACCAACCTCGGCTGCAACGACATCAATGGCTACAAATGGTGCAAGGTCGAGAGCACGGGCAAGGAGAAGCTGAGCGGATGGGCGCCGGCGCGCTACCTCATCCCGCTCAATCCGGCCCCCTATGTCGAAGGCGAGCCAAGACCGGTCGATGCGCCGGCCATTGCCTTCACGGGGAGCGGCAATGAAGCCGACCAGGCATCGGCGAACGGCACGGTGACCGACGGCGCGGATATCCCGTCCCAGCCTCCAGCCGCATCGCCGCCCGATCTGACCGCGCGGCTTGGCGGCGCCGATCCGGGAACCGAAAGCACGCCGAAATCCGCCACCGACATCGGCCGCGCCGCCATGCAGGATGCCTACCGTCTGGCACTGGCGACGACTGATGCCACGCCCGGTTCCGCCCCCGGCGCCGGCGAGATTCCCTGCGCCCGCTATGTCGGCGAGCCTATGACGCGTTGCGCGATCAGTGTCGTGCGCAAGGACAGCGACAGCGTAGACGTCACGGTCACCTGGCCCGATGGCGGCACGCGCGTCATTTCGTTCCGAGCCGGCCAGCCGGCCAGCTCCGACTCTGACGGCAATTTCCACTTTACTCGCGAAGGCAGCCTCAACATGATCCGCGTCGGCGAGGCCGAGCGTTTCGAGATCACGGATGCCGTTGCGTTCGGGAACTAGAACTCAGAGAACAGTAGGACAGTATGTGAATCGCCCGGAGTGTCTCCACCCTACTGCCCTACTGCCCTACTGCCCTACTGCCCTACTGCCCTACTACTGCCCTACTGCCTAATCCCTCATTTTCGGGGTTACATCCGCCAAAACTCTTCCCTATAAGGCCCTCCTAGCCTGATACCAGAATCGCGAGCACAACCGGCCGGGTCTTCCCGTCCCGGTTTTTTGTGCAAGCCGCCCGCCAAACGGACCTATGACATGCCAAGACGCACTGACATCAAGTCGATCCTGATCATCGGGGCCGGCCCCATCGTCATCGGCCAGGCCTGCGAGTTCGACTATTCCGGCACCCAGGCCTGCAAGGCGCTGAAGGAAGAGGGCTTCCGCGTCATCCTGGTCAATTCCAACCCGGCCACCATCATGACCGACCCGGAACTGGCCGACGCCACCTACATCGAGCCGATCACGCCTGAGGTCGTCGCCAAGATCATCGCCAAGGAGCGGCCCGACGCGCTGCTGCCGACCATGGGCGGCCAGACCGCGCTGAACACCGCTTTGTCGCTGCGCCGCATGGGCGTGCTCGAGCGCTACAATGTCGAGATGATCGGCGCCGACGCCACAGCCATCGACAAGGCCGAGGACCGCGCGCTGTTTCGCGAGGCGATGAAGAAGATCGGCCTGGAAACACCGAAGTCGATGCTGGCCAACGCCACCGACGTCAAGAACACCGACCGCAAGACGCATGAGGCCGAGCGCGCCGCCGTCAAGGCCGAGGCGCCTGCCGATCTCGACGCCGCGCTCGACGCGCTGGAAACCCGCTGGAATCTCGGCGAAGGCGACCGCAAACAGCGCTACATCAGCCATGGCATGGCGATCGCCGCCCAGGCGCTCGACCATGTCGGCCTGCCGGCCATCATCCGCCCGTCCTTCACCATGGGCGGCACCGGCGGCGGCATCGCCTACAACCGCGCCGAATTCTACGAGATCGTCCAGTCCGGCCTCGACGCCTCGCCGACCACCGAAGTGCTGATCGAGGAGAGCGTGCTCGGCTGGAAGGAGTATGAGATGGAGGTCGTCCGCGACAAGGCGGACAATTGCATCATCGTCTGCTCGATCGAGAACATCGACCCGATGGGCGTGCACACCGGCGACTCGATCACCGTCGCCCCTGCTCTGACGCTCACCGACAAAGAATACCAGATGATGCGCAACGCCTCGATCGCGGTGCTGCGCGAGATCGGCGTCGAGACCGGCGGCTCCAACGTCCAGTTCGCCGTCAACCCGGCCGATGGCCGCCTGGTCGTCATCGAGATGAACCCGCGCGTCTCGCGCTCATCTGCCTTGGCTTCGAAGGCGACCGGTTTCCCGATCGCCAAGATCGCCGCAAAGCTCGCCGTCGGCTACACGCTGGACGAGTTGGAGAACGACATCACCGGCGGCGCCACGCCTGCCTCCTTCGAGCCGTCGATCGACTACGTCGTCACCAAGATCCCGCGCTTTGCGTTTGAAAAGTTCCCCGGCGCCGAGCCGGTGCTGACCACCGCCATGAAGTCGGTCGGCGAAGTCATGGCCATCGGCCGCACTTTTCAGGAATCGCTGCAGAAAGCCTTGCGTGGGCTGGAAACCGGCCTCACCGGCCTCGACGAGATCGAGATCCCCGGCCTTGGCTACGGCGCCGCCAACCATGCCGACGACCGCAACGCCATCCGCGCTGCACTCGGCACGCCGACGCCCGACCGGCTGCGCATGGTGGCGCAGGCGATCCGCATGGGCACCTCGCTGGAAGACGTGCACGCCATGTGCAAGATCGACCCGTGGTTCCTCGAACAGATCGCCGGCATCGTCGCCATGGAAGCCCGCATCCGCGAGCACGGCATCCCTGAGGACGCCGTCAATCTGCGCATGCTGAAGGCCATGGGTTTTTCGGACGCCCGCCTCGCCTCGCTGACGAAGACCGACATCGAAGTGATCCAGAAGGCGCGCGAAAAGCTCGACGTCCATCCGGTCTACAAGCGCATCGACACCTGTGCGGCCGAGTTCGCCTCGCCGACCGCCTACATGTACTCGACCTATGAAGTGCCGTTTGCCGGCAGCCTCGCCAACGAGGCACAGGTCTCGTCGCGCAAGAAGGTCGTCATCCTCGGCGGCGGCCCGAACCGCATCGGCCAGGGCATCGAGTTCGACTATTGCTGCTGCCATGCGGCCTTTGCGCTGCGCGATGCCGGCTATGAAGCGATCATGATCAACTGCAACCCGGAAACCGTGTCGACCGACTACGACACCTCCGACCGGCTCTATTTCGAGCCGCTGACGGCCGAGGACGTGCTGGAGATCCTGCGCGCCGAACAGGCGTCGGGCGAGCTGGTCGGCGTCATCGTCCAGTTCGGCGGCCAGACGCCGCTGAAGCTGGCCGACGCGCTGGAGAAGGCCGGCATCCCGATCCTCGGCACCTCGCCCGACATGATCGATCTGGCCGAAGACCGCGACCGCTTTCAGAAGCTGCTGCACAAGCTCGGCCTCAGCCAGCCGAAGAACGGCATCGCCTATTCGGTCGAGCAGGCCCGCCTCGTTGCCGGCGAGCTCGGTTTCCCCTTGGTGGTGCGCCCGTCCTATGTGCTGGGCGGCCGCGCCATGCAGATCATCCATGACGAGGGCATGCTGCAATCCTACCTGCTCGACACCGTGCCCGGCCTGGTGCCGGAGGACATCAAGCAGAAATACCCCAACGACAAGACCGGCCAGATCAACACGCTGCTGGGCAAGAACCCGCTGCTGTTCGACACCTATCTGTCAGGCGCCATCGAGGTCGATGTCGACTGTCTCTGCGACGGCAAGTCGACCTTCGTCTCCGGCATTCTCGAGCACATCGAGGAGGCCGGCATCCATTCGGGCGACAGTGCCTGCTCGCTGCCGGTGCACTCGCTGCCTTCGGAGCTGGTCGACGAGCTGGAGCGCCAGACGGCGGCACTTGCCCGCGCGCTCAATGTCGGCGGGCTGATGAACGTGCAGTACGCGATCAAGGACGGCACGGTCTATGTCCTGGAGGTCAACCCGCGTGCGTCGCGCACGGTGCCCTTCGTCGCCAAGACCATCGGGCGGCCCATTGCGAAAATCGCCGCCCGCATCATGGCCGGCGAGAGCCTGGAAGACGCCTTCGCCCATTATGGCGCCATGCCCGACCCGAGGAACCCCGGCCACATCGCGGTCAAGGAAGCCGTGTTCCCCTTCGCCCGCTTCCCCGGCGTCGACATATTGCTCGGCCCGGAGATGCGCTCGACCGGCGAGGTCATGGGCCTCGACCGCGATTTTGCCCTCGCCTTCGCCAAGAGCCAATTGGGGGCAGGTGTTGATCTCCCCCGCGCGGGCACGCTGTTCGTTTCGGTGCGCGACGAGGACAAGAAGGGCATCCTGCCGGCGGTCAAGCGCCTCGCCGGCCTCGGCTTCAAGGTGCTGGCCACCTCAGGCACCCAGCGTTTCCTCGCCGAAAACGGCGTCGACGCGCAAAAGATCAACAAGGTGCTGGAAGGCCGCCCGCACATCGAAGACGCCATCCGCAACCGCCAGGTGCAGATCGTCTTCAACACGACGGACGGCCAGAAGGCGGTGTCGGACTCGAAGTCACTGCGGCGGGCGACGCTGATGCAGAAGGTGCCGTATTACACGACGCTGTCGGGGGCGGCCGCGGTGGCGGAGGCGATTGCTGCACTGAAGGCGGGAAGCCTCGAGGTGAGGCCGCTGCAGGAGTATTTTGCGTAGGCAGCGATACAATGATTGCGGTTTAGTCCGTCACCTTAGTGTGGAGTCGATACCGACACACCGAACCTCGATGGCACCGCTGCTATTGTCTAGCAAGGTTCCGGCAATTCCCGAAAGCCGGGTGATCAAGGTATTGAATGAAAGCTTCTCACGGGTTTCCTGATCGATCCAGCTCCTAGAGCTATGCTTTGTGACAATCAATATCCCTTGCCGACGCGTTTCCGGTTTAAGGTAGTCCTCTGCCAATTGCGACCGAAGAGCGTTTTCCAGATCCCGGATCGACCATTGTTTATCACCGTGCTTGACTTCTATCGCCACCTCGCACTGGGCACTTGTTGAGGCAACAACAATGTCCGGACGGTCGCGCTTCGCCACCTCTGCCTCGCGATAGACATGGAATCGACCCTTAGCCCGAGACACCATTTGTTCAGCAAGCCAATTTCTGGCCTCGTCTTCATCCTTGGCACGCTGCAGAAGCGAGCGTGATGATACATCGCCCTTTTCGAGATGAAAAATTATGTCAGTGAGGACCGCCACAACGATCTTCAGCAAATCCGTGCCGGTTTTCGCTGGCGTTGTATGCCGACGTTCAAATGACAAGACTTCTGCGCTAGTCCAGGCCGGGAATTCAGTGTCCTTTTCTGCTTTTGAATGGGCAAGTTCATTGAACCGTTCGAGAAAATCAGCGAGTGCCGGGTCGTGAGCCAAGCGCCGTACAGCCCTGTAGGCGTCTGCCCCAGGCCTTTCAAGAAGCTGAGAAAGGATCGTACTCCGTGCAGCTTCGGCATCGTCACGACCATCGGGTGTGAACGAACCGAAGTGCTTTCTATCGTCCTGCGAGCGAATGTGTTGGTAAATGAAAAGCAGAAGACGCTCCAGGCCGCTAACGTCTAGGTTGGACAGGCCGGAAAGAGCTAGAGAAGCCCGCCGTCCATTGAATAGCGACGAAATGATATCAGCAAATCTGGTAGCGCCGGGCGCTGGGTTGTCTTTGCCAATCCACTCGAACAGCTTTTCCAAAGCCAATTCGGCATCAAGTAGGAATAGGATGGCAAGATTCCGCACCGCAAAATCGTCGCTTCCCTTTTTCATGTAGTCCACGAATCTAGAGCGGACGATATTTCGCAACCGGAAACGATCCTTGTCCACAAGTTGCAGTTTGCGGACGATCTCAAGCCCCTTCTCTAGCGTGTAGGGCAACCCAGCTTCACTCGATACAAACATATCGAACAGCAATTTCTGAAGAGGCTGAGATAGAGTGAAGTCTGATGATCCATAGTAGTAGAGGAAATCTGGGTGACCGGATTCCTTTTCCTTCCATTCGAGTGCGAGCTCACGGCGCACAGTTGGAAGCGAAATTTGGGGGTAAAGGAGGGTCAATCGATCAAGCCATTCCGGATAGCCTTCGCCTGCAAAGGCCGCGTGCTGAACGGCAATAGCAACCTCTTCGTCGCGAAGTTGATCTGGCCAGCCGGGAACCTCGTTGCTCTCGATACCTATACCCGCAAAGGCGAGTATGTGGGTCCATTTGCGCGTCACCATTCCTCCAGACTTCCTCACGGGGCGCAACGGTTTGACCTCCCGCCAAAGAGCCATCATGCCATCGCGATAGGCCTCTGCGACTTCCCTGCCGAATCCCTCCTCAAGAAGACGCCACTCTCGCGGAGCAATGTGCTCGGAGGCGCCGGTTTTTTGTGCTAGCCAGTGCGTTAGCTCCTTCAAACGAAATATTCCTGCGCCCCATGAGCGGAGATTGGCCGGCGCCTTTAGTATTTCGGGATTGGTTTGTAAAAATGCCGAGAACTCGATCCAGGAATTTATGTCTTTGGCCCTTTGCTCCTCACGCTCTTTCTTTAGCTTTTCATCCTCCAGACGCCACCGTTTGCGCTCTTCGTTCTCTGGGGGTGGCGAAAGATAACTCGCTAAGTCGGCTTCAAGAGCAGGAACCTCGTTGACCAGCGCCTTCAAACGATTCCGCTCCTCGTCAACGCGACCAGCGCTGGTCAAAACACGGAGTAATTCTCCTAGCGCCATGCGCCGATTATCGATTTCTCGCTGAGTTGTTACGTCATCCGCCAGCCACTCGATGTCGGTTTCGTCCGCTCGCCAGAACATCTCACCGTGCGAGAAATATATTTGCCAAGGATGGACTATTGGCTTCTCCGATGCTGGAGCGTTTTCCCGCCTTTCGGCAACATCCGCCCACATCAGTGCTCGTTTAAGTCGAGGATTCTGCGCGACCACGTCACGTAACGAGGGCTCATCTTCCTCGGAAGTGTAATGTCTTTCGGCTCGCTCGACTGTCATCAGGATGCGCACAAGACTGTCGTCTGGCTCCCCGCGTCCCATCGCTTGAATTTCTGCCCTAGCAATCGGTCGCATGTGATCGGCTAGATAGCCGAAGCGGCTTGACACACGCTGATAGCTTTGGAGAAAGGGCTGAGAAAGACAAAGGTCGGCTAGACCCGCGGATAGTTTCCTTCGATCAGCGGGATTACGGGCGGCTTGGTAAAGCCACTTGATTTCATAGGCAAAACCTTCCGTCGAGTTCGGGCGAGGTGGTTTTGCTGTCGCTATCAAAGTGAGCAACGCGTCAGTCGTGAGATAATTCGGATAGAGGATGCCAGCTGCCTTGGCCGCCAAATACGCAGAGATTTCGCCAGCTTTGCTGATGATGGCGCGTGTGGCCTCCATGAGGCTCTGCTTGTCGTCGCATTCCACCAACGCTTGTAGGGCGACAACACGATGGTAGTCATTTTTGTCGGCATCTCCGACAACGGCACGTGCAATCCCCAGACACCCTTTGATTGCGCCATCCCTAATTAGGCGCAACAGAATGAAGTGGAACTCATCGCGATTATTCGCGACCCACGCCTGAGTAATCTCCTCGGCCAGCCTTTCATCGGCAAACATCGCCAAATTGCGAGCATCGAGACTCGTGTCGTAAATTTCACCCTTGGCATGCTTCGCCGCAAAGATAGCGAGCATGCGCTTACGCGTTTCGATCGGCAGGGATCGCGGATCGCCCTCTTGAAGCAGCACAAGGGGTTCACGTCGGACCAATTCATCGCAAATGTCGGTGTGCCAAAGTGAAAGCCAAGCCGCCGCTGGTCGAAGCGATGGAACGACAGTGGAGACACCATACCGGTCAACAAAAATCAGGTCCCAAATCTCCGATTTGGGGCAATTTTGCGCAAGCAATCGCTCGAACCATTTTGCTGTCAGATATTCTTGCGTTGAGCGATGATGGAAGCGGATGCGTCCAAATGTGGCTGGCGCGAACACTCCGCGACGCAACAGAGCGTTTCGCTCGGCATCGTTCCAATCATCAAGCACAAAGCCGGGGTCGATGGCGCATACCGTGAGGCTCGGATCAGCCTCACTGCCCGGCGCCCGTAACGTAAACGACTTCCCTAATGTGAGAACCGCTGCAAGGCGCTCGGCACCGGCCCTCGCTTTCGCGAGTGAAAGCGTATTGTTGTCAGCGCGATGGACATCACTTTCGCTGAGCTTGCGACCAATCCCGAACTCAACCATGGTGCTGAGAGAGCCAAATGCGCTGTGCTCATTCCAGTAGCTAGCAAGTTCCAAGACATCGCCGGGCCTCTGCCGGAATGCCTCAAGGCCCGCTTTTTGAATTCCAGAGGCAAAGGCACCAATATCCGATACGCCAGCCGCCGCCGCCAATTTATTGCTTTGCTCGCTATCTAAGGGGACAATTTGTATTACAAGAAGCTCATGTGGCTCTGGTGTGCTTGACCGTTCAGACCTATTCGTTTTTTCTTCCTTGTTGAAAATCGGGCCTAGCAAACCCTCTCGTTGGTTTTCGTCTCTAGCTGGCACTGCCGTTTGCCATGATGGCAGCCACTCCATTATGGCGCGCCGATCGTCAGCTTGTTTCCAGTCACTCACGCGGCATGAGACAAAGATATACGCTCGCTCCAGCGCCGTTCCAGCTTCGCGCGCGAACCGTCTTAGCGCACTTTCGAAGCTCTTACGGTTGAGACGCGCTTCATCAATCGAGTCGAGAAAAAACCAACCGTTGGTCGCGCCAGTCTTCCAAGCCTCAAATGCGGCTGCGTCTTTCGGACCCAGTGCCGCTTCGAAGCCTTGGTCCGCCAGTTCTTCAATTCGAAGAAAAAATGCCGGGCGGCCCTCGGCGACTATTGCCTTGGCTTGATGTTTGAACTCCTCCGATTTTCCACTGGATGCTTCTGCGAGCAGCACTACTCGCCGATGTTGCCGGAGCTCATTCCAGTCCAGCCAACCATCAATTTTCGGTCCCCAAATCTTGCCGATGTCGGGATCAAGCTCTTGATCCTTTCGAACTTGGGAAAACCAGCGATGGAGGTCTACATAATCCATGAGGCAAACTTGTACAGATTCGGACAAAGCCAGCCAGCCTAAGAGGCCGCTAGGCGCTCGGTTGGCGTTCCGCCGCCAACGATAACGAGAGTGCCCTCACGCCACCGCCACACACTCGATCTCGATATCAAACTCCATCGGCCACGAAGCCACCGGCACAAAACTCCGCGCCGGCGGGTTCACGCTGAAGTACTTGGCATAAACCCGGTTAATCGCGTTGTAGAAGCCGGAATTGACGGCGTAGATGCGCACCATCACCACATTGTCCAGCGAAGTGCCCGCCGCCTCCAGGCAGTGTTTCAGCGCCTTCAGCGACGCCTCGGTCTGCGTTTCGATGTCGCCGCGCACCATCTCGCCGGTCACCATGTCCACCGGCGGCGTCGCCGAGATGAACACGAAGCCGTTGGCCTTCACCGCTGTCGAACAGGGCAGGCCGAGCGCCCGCACCTTGGCCGACATGACCGGCACTTCGATGATTTCCTTCTTCATGGCAATTCTCCCTGAGTTTGCAGGGAGCTTATCCCGGCACTGGCGGAACGCCAGCACCGACACATGGTCCAGGGCTCACCCCTGCCCCGGATAAGGCGTGCCATCCTTGTGCAGGAACCGCCCATCCGAACTCGGGCTCATCATGTCGATGTCGGAGCAAGTGATGACATCGTCCTGAAAGCGCGAGCCGACCTCCAGATAGAGCGCTGTCGCGGCGGACCGGTTGATCAGGTGATGGCCATTGCCGCTGTTCCTGGCAAACGTCGCGCAGTCGCCGGCCCTGAGCAGCGTCTCGCCGCCGTCCTCGACGAGCGTCAGTTCGCCTTCCAGCAGATAGACGAACTCGTCCTCATGGCTGTGCCAGTGGCGCTGGCTCGACCAGCCGCCCGGCGGCAATGTCATGAGGTTGACGCCGAAATCGGTGAGGCCGCCGGCATCGCCCAGGCGGCGACGCGTGCGTGTGGCGCAAGGGGCATCGAAGGGCGCAGGGTAGCCGGAGCCCTTGCGGACGGGCACGGATGAGAGGTCGATCTTGGGCATGGGTTCTCCCTCGATTTGATGGTGGCAGTCTAATTCAGGGAAGGCGCAGGCACAGAGCCACCTTGCGGTGCTTGGTTTGCCAGGCTGTTGCAATCGCCGGAGGTCGGCCGAAGCGCCCCAGCTTCGTTATCCACGGGCGGAGCAAGGAGCGTAGCGACGCGGCGCAGACCCGTGGATGACGACGGGAGAGGTGGCTCAGCCAGTCTGGGCATGCCCGGTCTCACCATCGAACCCCTAATGCACCGCCGCCACATCCCTCAAACGCTTCTCATGCATCTTCAGCGTCGGCAGCGTCTTCTTGGCGAACTCCTTCAGCGCCGGGTCGTCGCCCGACTGCGCGTAGGTGGAAAACATCGCCACCGCCTGCTTGTGCGCCTCGGTCTGCAAGATGATGTACTTGGCCTGGAAGGCCTCGCCGTCCAGCGCCTTGAGCTGGTCCAGCATCGCTTGGTCCTTCGGCAGCAGCGGCGGGCCTTCCGGCGTCACCGACGCAGTGGTCTGGCTCCTCTCCAGCGCTGCCTTGAAGTCCTGGCGCGGCCGCGATGTGGTCCTTGACCATTAGCGCGGCGAATTCCCCGACGTCGGCGGCGACAGCCTTGGTCTCAGCCAGCTTGCTGCTCTCGATCTCGAAGCGGTTGGCGCTGGCCAGCGTCTTCGAGAAGGTCTCGGTGTCGACCTTGCTCTCCGAACCCACCGGCAGGCCGGCAGGCGCCGCCTGTTGTGCGAAAGTCGCGGGCGCGCCGGCCAGAAGGGCCAGCGTGGCAATGGCGAGATGGCGTTTCATCTGGATCTCTCCGTGTTGGGTCCTCGCAGGCCCAACGTGGAAGATGCGGCGAGGTTGCGTTGTCTCCCTTGCGGCGCATGAGGCCGCAAGGGAGAACGCTGGCCCTAGGATTGCAACGTCACTTCGCCCTCGTCCTCACCGTCCCAATAATGCGCCCGCGTGGCTTCGACCTTGATCATCGCCAGGCCCGGCGTGTCGGTGCCTTGCTCGAACCACTCGTCGATGTCCTCATTCCAGTGCTCTTCGAACGCGGCCTTGTCGCGGATGATCTCGCCCTTGCCTTCGACGGCGACCCAGAAGCCGTCATCGCCCTGGAAAGCCAGCGACACATTGGCGTCGCGTTCGATGTCTTCCACCACCTTCGACTTGTCCCAGGTGAAGTAGTAGGAGGAACCGTCATATTCGACGTCCTGGTTGTTGCTCATCGGCCGCCCGGCAATGGTGCCGTTCTCGGCGTGGGTCGACAGCATGGCAACGTCGATGTCGCGCATCCTCTCGGCAATCTCGGCAAGGGTTTTGTCGGTCATGGCATGCTCCTTTGGCAGGTGTTGGCAGAGCAATTTCAGGAAAAGTGTGAAACGGTTTTCCGTCCGGAAATTGCGTCAAAACAAAGAGATAGAGCGGACCGGCGTTTCAAGGAAACGATGGCCCGCTCTGGCAACGTCCGACCTCGGCTTTGGTTCTGACAGAATCGTCCGATCGCGTCAGTGGCAACACCCCGCCCCGTACTGCAGCTGCTCGTTCCAGTTCGGCCGGCCTTCCGGCGTGAAATCCATCAAATTCCACAGCGTCTCGCAGGTGCCGATGCCGCGCGGATCCTGGCCGGGTTCCGTTGGCGCGAAATCCAGCTCTGACGACCAGAAATGGCGGATGCCGTCGGCGTCGCGATGAAACACCGACAGCAGCGGGATCTGCGCGCCGTCAGCATCCTCGGCATTGTAGTCGCGCTTGAAACTGTTGCCGCCCGACGACACCAGCCGCATGTTGCGCCAGCCTCTGTCGCGGCCGAGCGTGACCAGGTTTTCGAGCGCGGTCTTGCCCACCACCGCGAAATTGAAGCCGGCGGCTTCGAGATGGCCGACCGCGCCGTCGAACTGGTCGAGCAGCGCCGTGCAGGACGGGCATGGCTGGTCCGGCCGGGCGAGCTTCGCCGTGCCGCCGCTGGTCGCCACCTCGCGCGTCTCCTGCGGATGGCGCGGGAACATCATGTTATAGAGGATGAGCGAGTCCTTGCCCGGTGCGAACAGCTCCGACAGTTTGACCTTGGCGGGCCTTCCATCGGTGTGCTGCGCATCGAACTCATAATCCTGGCGGATCAGCCCGCCCGGCGGCAACGCGCGGCGCGCGACGGCGACCTCTTCCATGACGCGGCGCAACTCGATTTCCTTGCGCAGCAGTTTTTCGCGCGCGGTGCGGTATCTGGCGGATTCATTGGGGAAGGTGATCATGGTCGGCTCCTTCAAGTCGCGGCGCCGGCGTCCCGGCGCGGTTGCTCTGCGACCCAAGGACGTTTCGCGACGATCGATTCCGACATTTTTGCACGCGCGGGCCGCGAGGCGGCATGCCTCCCCCAGAGCGTCGGAGAACGTTACTCCGCCGCCGGCACCGGACAGTCCAGGACACCTTCCTCGCAATGCAGATAGTCCTGCAAATCCTTCAGCCTAAGGTTGGTAAGCCCCGCCTGGCAATTGGCGACCACCATCGGACGGACGCTGCCGGCGGTTTCGGGCGGGCCGCCCTGGAAATTGCATTCGGCGTCGCGGAAAGTGACCCAGGCGCGCTGCGCATCGACCAGCAGCTTCTTCGACCCCACATTGTCCTTCAGCCGGCCCTCGATCTGCTTGTAGGCCTCGTTGAGCTTCTTGTCGGCTGCGTCGAAATCCTTGCCGGCGCATTGGTCCATGGTCGCCTGGTCCTGCGCATTGGCGCAATCGTCGGCGGCTTTCGCGGGGCTCATAAAGAGCGGGGCGGCAAGCATCAGGGTGGCAAGACTGGAGAGCAGAAGCCGCATCATGTTTCCTCCGGTTCTGGCAAAGCCCCACGCAGGCGAAGCTTAGCAACCGGATGAGTGCAGGCAAGGTGCGACCTGCCGGCTTGGTGGACGGTTTCTTTCTGAATTCCTCGGATGTGGAACCCGTCCGGCTTTCCCGCATTCTCACCGCGGGTTAAAGCCTGTGCTGCTGGGGGAAAAATGCACGACGAAGAGATCAACTTGCGCTGCCCGCAAGTGGTGGCCGACAATGCCGCCAAGGGCCTCAGGCTGCGCGGAGAATTCGGCCGTGGCGGCACCGAGATCGGCGTGGCCCGCGCCACCGTACTGAAGAACCGGCAAAAGCTCGCCCCCTCCACCATCCGCCGCATGGTCAGTTACTTCGCCCGCCACGAGGTCGACAAGCGCGGCAGGAACTACGGCAATGAGGAAAACCCGTCGGCCGGCTACATCGCCTGGCTGCTGTGGGGCGGCGACGAAGGCCGCGCCTGGGCGCTGGAGCTCAAGAAGAGAATCGGCAACGCACCGGATATCTAGACAGAGGGTCGCGCAAGAAGGCGGGTTCCGAAACCCGCCGCCCCGGAACCCGCCATGGAGGAGCTGACGCAAGCCGGTGCAGCCTCCTCCTGTGCCCAACCAATCGACGATCCCGGTCGGCTGGAATGGTGTGGTGACGCCGCGTTAGCATTGGCCGGCGGCCGCCTATGTGAAGCGGTTCACAATGCGCTGGAAAAACCCGCTGGCGCCAATCGGCATGGAGCGACAGAGCTGATAACTTGGCCGACCGCTCCTCACCCCTTGACCCCGCCTGCGGTGAGGCCGGAGACGATCTTGCGCTGGAAGATCAGGACCAGCACCACCAGCGGCACCGTGACGATCACCGAGGCGGCCATGATGTTGCCCCATGGGATTTCGAACTGCGAGTTGCCGGAGAGCAGCGCGATCGCCACCGGCACGGTCCGCTGTGCGTTGTTGGAGGTGAAGGTCAGGGCAAACAGGAACTCGTTCCACGCGCCGATGAAGGCCAGCAGGCCGGTGGTCGCCAGCGCCGGCCACATCAGCGGCAGGAAGACCCGCGTGATGATGATCCACGGCGTCGCGCCGTCGAGGATCGCCGCCTCCTCGACCTCGATCGGCAGGTCGCGGACGAAGGTGGTGAGCACCCAGACGGTGAACGGCAAGGTGAAGATCATGTAGGAAAAGATCAGCGCGAACAGCGAATTGTAGAGGCCGAACATGCGGACCAGCTCGAACAGCCCGGCCAGCAGCGCCACCTGCGGGAACATCGACACCGACAGGATGGTGAACAGCAGGGCCGAGCGGCCGCGGAATCGAATACGCGCCAGCGCATAGGCTGATGTGACGCCGAGCAACAGCGACAGTGCGACGACCGCGCCCGAGACGAAGAGCGAGTTCAGCAAGTTGCGCACGAAGTTGCCTTCGGTCAGCACATTCCGGTAGTTGGCGAGACTGATCGTCGTCGGCCACAGGTCGGCCCGGAACAGATCGGTCCCCGATTTCAGGCTGGTGGCGATGGCGTAGTAGAACGGGAACACCGCGACGAAGACGATCCCCCCGACCAGCAGGTAAAAGGCCGTGCGCTTCACGATCCACATGTCAGCGGCCTCCGTCCAGGCTTATCCGGCCGATCCGGATGGTGACGATGGTGAGCAAAGCGAGGATCAGGAAGAGCAGGGTCGAGGCGGCGGAGCCATAGGCGAACTTGTCGAACTCGAACAGGTTCTCGCGGGCGAACACCGACATCGACTTGGTGTGTACATTGTTGGGCGTCAGCACATAGATCAGGTCGAAGATGCGCAGTGCATCGAGCGCGCGGAAGATCACAGCCACCATCACCGCCGGGCGGATGAGCGGCAAGGTCACCCGCCAGAAGATCTGCCAGGGGTTGGCGCCGTCGAGCCTGGCGACCTCGATGATCTCCCTCGGCATCATCTGCAGCGCGGCCAGGATGAGAAGCGTCATGAATGGTGTCGCCTTCCAGATATCGACGACGAGGACCGCCGCCATCGCCGTGTCGGCGTTGGCCGTCCAGGCGATCTTGCCGCTGATCAGGCCGAGGTTGAGCAGCACCACATTGATGATGCCGAACTGGTCGTTGAGCATCCACTGCCACATCTTCGCCGAGACGATCGTCGGAATGGCCCAGGGGATCAGGATCGCCGCCCTGACGATGCCGCGACCGGCGAACTTGGCATTGAGAACCAGGGCAACGATCATGCCGAGGATGGTCTCGCAGGTCACAGAGATCACCGCGAAACGCAGCGTGTTCCAGACGGCACGCCACCAGACCGGGTCGACGAGCAGACCATCGTAGAGGATGCGGCCGCTCGGCATGTGCATCACAGAGAAATAATTGGCGAAGCCGACCCATTGGCGCGCGTCGAGGTCGGCCAGCGAGGCGTCGGTGAAGCTGAAATAGACCGTGCGCAGAAGCGGCCAGCCGGCCGCCCCGGCGAGCACCAGAAGCATTGGCGCCAGGAAAAGCCACGCAGAGCGAACGCGCTGTGCCGTCAACGGCGAGTGCGCAGCCCTGGCTGTTTCAGGTACCGGTTCAATTCTTGTCATCTCGCACCCGCTCCTTGCGGTCCCGCCGGGCGGATGCCCCGGCATCGTCGCGTCACCAGCCTCGGCCCTTCAGCTTGGTGAGCATCGCTTCGAGGTCGGCCAGATTGTCGGCGGCAGTACCGTCGCCCGAGAGTGTGTTGTGAACGGCGTTCCAGAACTGGCTCGACGCCTCGTTGTACTTGATCCTGGTCGCGGCCGAGGGACGCGGCACCGCATTGAGAAAGATCTGCTTCCAGCGCGGAACAATCGGCTGTTCCCTGGCGATGTCGGCATCGTCATACAGCGCCTGGATGGTCGGCAGGTTGGACGTCTTCAGCGTGCGGTATTTCTGCATCGTGGGCGAGGCGATGAACTTGACCAGCTCGATCGCGGCATCCGGATGCTTCGAGTATTTGGAGACGGCGAGGTTCCAGCCGCCCAGGGTTGCGACCGGTCGGGCGCCCTCGCCCGTGCCGGCCGGCAGCGGTGCCACGTCGAATTTGCCCTTGATCGGCGATCCCTGGCCGTTGCCGAGCGCATAGGCATAGGGCCAGTTGCGCATGAACACCGCATTGCCGGTCTGCCACACGCCGCGCGACTCCTCTTCCTGGTAGGCAAGCACGCCGGGCGGTGCGATGGTCCCGACCCAGCCCTTGACCATATCGAGCATCGCCGCCGCTTTTGGGTTGTTGATGGAGATGGAGCCGTCCGGCTCGATGATCTGGCCGCCGCCATTCGACATCACCCATTCGAGCGCGTCGCAGGTCAGCCCCTCATAGGCATTGCCCTGGAAGACGAAGCCCCAGATATCTGGGTTGCCGGCCGCACGCTCCTTGTCCATGACCAGCTTGGCGGTGTCTGCCAGTTCCTTCCAGGTGGCCGGCACCTTGGCGCCGTATTTGTCGAGGAGATCCTTGCGGTAGTAGAGCGCCGGCGCATCCGTGAAGATCGGCAAGGCGACGAGCTTGCCATTGACGGTCTGCGACTGGATGATCGACGGGAAATGCTCAGCTACGATGTCCTTGGTCGCCGCGGTCAGATCCACGAGCTGGCTGGCGAGCTGCGGCGCCCAGATCACGTCCGTCTGGTAGACGTCGATGTCGCTGTTTCCGGCGGCAAGCCAAAGCCGGTACTGGCCGAACTGATCGGTGCCGGACGTCGGCATGACGACGATGCTGACCTTGTTGCCGCTGTCTTTCTCGTAACGGTCGAGGATCTCGCGCAGCACCTTGATGCCGTCGCCGGTATCGCCCGACACGATCGACAGCTCGACGGCCCGCACCGGCGTGCCAACCAGCATGGCGGCGACGCCGAGCGCCAGGAATGCGTGAAAAAGCTTCATGGTGGAGGATGTCCCTCTGCGGCCGGCGACGGAAACCTCCCACGCGCCGGCAGCTTGTCAGACCCCACCTTCCATTGAATGCGAAGCGGCGCTTTGGGTTCCCAAATCACGCGGCTGGAACTGCCCTAGAGACTGTTTCGAAATTCGCTCTGGCGAGTCATATGGTGGTGGTTTCGAGAACCGTAGCGCAGCGGACATCTGGTCCGTGAGCAACGGAAGCGCAGAAAACGCCATCAGATGGCCGCCAGAGTAGAATTTCCAACAGTCTCTTAGCCTTCCCAGGCGACAGGCATCATCCCCAGCCGCTCGTAGAGCCGGACGGCGGCGGGATTCTCGACCGTGTTGGTCTTGAGGTCGACATGGTCGGCGCCGCGTTCGCGAAAAACGGCAAAGGCGTGCCACATCAGCGCCTCGGCAATTCCCTTGCCGCGCGCCTCGGGATGAACGGCGAGGTCCTTGACGAAGGCGCGGGTCCAGCACAGAGCCGCCGCCGCCAGCCGGCCCTTGGCGTCGATGACGAGGAAGCACAGTGCCGGGTCGAATTCGGGATCATCCGCGACACGCGGCCACCACTCGTCGAACGGGCCATCGGCGCCGTCGTCGAACACCTCGGTCAACAGCGCATGCAGGGGCAACGCATCACCGGGCTCGAAGCTACGCATGACAAAGCCGTCCGGCCAATGCGGCGGTACTAGCGTCTCGTCGAGAATCTTGCGCAGTCGGATGTCGTTGAGAGCCGGCGGGCGCGGTTCAGGCATCGCGCTCAGGCGTCGGGCTGCAGGCGGCGGCGCTTGCGGTCGACACCGAGGCCGGTTGCCTCGAGCAGGCCCTTGCGCTTGGCATCGAAATAGTAGCCCGTCTGGTAGAGCCAGTCGGCCTTCTTGGCATTGCCGCCGGCCACCAGCCAGGCGCCGCGCAGATATTTGACCGCGTATTTCAGATTGGTCTCCGCGTCGAACAGGCCCTTGGCCGGTCCGTCATAGCCCATGCCGCGCGCCGTCGCGTGCTTGATCTGCATCAGCCCCCAATGGCCGTTGTTGTAGGCTTTCGGATTGAAGGTGCTCTCGCGGTTGACGACATGGCGCACCAGGTCCACCGGCACCTGGTAGAGTGCGGCATATTTCTCGATCAGCCGCTCGACATCGCCACGCACGCCTGTTGCGTGTTCTTCCGTCGGCCCGACCGGACCCTGCACCAGGGCGGCTGGGTTCTGCGGCACGACATAGGCGACCTGCTGGACGCCGGGCATCCGGTCACCCTTGGCGGTCGCCGGCATGACGAGCCCCGCGGTCGTATAGGTCTCGGCCGTCGTGACCGGCTCGCTCGCGTTTGCCGGCGGCGGCGCCTGCCAGGCATTGGCGGTCATCACGGCAGGCACCGCTGGTGCCGCTGGCGTCGAACCGGCAAAGGCGGCGGTAGCTGCCACCGGTTGTGCTGCTGGATCGAGCGGCAGCTCGGCCGTCTGAACGGGCGCAATACCGGATGATTCCGGCAGTACCGAAACCGTCTCCGGCAGTGGCACGGTGAAGCCGGCGTCAGTCCCGGCGACGGTCGCGGTTTCGGTAAGAGCAGGCGCGGATTTCATCTGCGAGGTCGACGTGCAACCGCTGATGCCGGCGGCGGCCAGGATCACGCCGATCACGATAAGATTGAATTTTGCTGGCAAGCCGCGCTCGGGTCCGATTTGTCGGGTTGTTAAGAAATCCCTTACACCAGCGATTCATGAGCGGCAATCGGGGCCATCAGGTGGTTTTCGGGTGGCGAGACTTGGCCTCTGATGCCATATTGTTCTGGATATGTACCGGGACGAATCCCGGTTTTCGCCACTTTGCGGAAAGGAACGCATCATGGACACGACATCTTCGATCACGGCCGGCCACGCAGTGTTAGAAACAGTGATCGGTTTCATGGGCATTGCGTGGAGCGAAAAGGGCCTGATCCGGCTCTGCCTGCCCGAACGCAGCCGCGAAGCGGTGGAGCGGCGCCTGCTGCGCCATGGCGGCGTTTCCGCCTCCACGGCCCAGCCGCCATGGGTGGTCGAGCTGATCGCAGCGATCAAGGCCTATGCGGCCGGCGAGGACGTCGATTTCTCCGCTGTGCCGGTCGATCTCGACGGCGTCGACGATTTCCGCCTCGCCATTTACGATGCGGCGCGAAAACTCTCCTTCGGCGAAACCACCACCTATGGTGAGCTGGCCAAAACCGCCGGCCATGCCGGGCTCGCCCGCGAGACTGGCGCCGCCCTTGGCGCCAATCCGGTGCCGCTGGTCATCCCTTGCCATCGCATCCTCGCCGCCGGCGGCAAGATCGGCGGCTTCTCGGCGCCGGGCGGCTCGGTCACCAAGGAGAAGATGCTGGCCATGGAAGGCGTGCGCGTCGGCCCGCCGCCACCGGCGCAGGTTTCCTTCGGGTTTTGATGCAGGCAGGTGTCTAATTATTATGGAAGAACCGCCGACGGAAATGCCGGTCATTGTCCGGTCGCTTGCAGTTGTAGACCGGGCAGGACTTGGTGTCGGCGCTCGGCACGTAGGCGCGCGTCCTCACCTCGCCCATGGTGCAGAATTGCTGGCTCTGCACATAGCGGTCGTAGAGCGGCAATCCCGGCACCCGCGTCGACTGGTAGCGCAGGATGACCGCGCCCTGCCGGGCGATCGTCGCCTGAACCTTGCCGCAGCTCATGCGGGTCGGGTCGTAGCGCGAGACCGCCTGCGCCTCGGCGGCCACCAGCGTCAGGCAGGCGGCAAGCAGAATGGTTTTCATGGTCCTCTCCCCTGATCCGCCGCTCGAGGACAGCGTGATCTGTCGCAACGTTTTCAGCAGATTGGGGCAGCCGTTGGGCAGCACCGCGATCACAGCTTTCTCACGCAGTCTTGTTTTTTATGCGAAACCAGCCTATATGCCTTCCATTGATATTTCGGCCGATCGATCCGGGCCTCGCGATCTTCGCGTTTGCTGACGTCTATCTCCAAAATCTCGATGCACACCGGCTGGACCTCGGTCTGGTCAAACTAAAGCAAATGTTGAAGGACTATCTAAAATGGCAACTGGAACGGTCAAGTGGTTCAACGCCACCAAGGGCTTCGGCTTCATTCAGCCTGACGCGGGCGGCGCGGACGTTTTCGTCCACATCTCCGCTGTCGAGCGTGCTGGACTGTCGACCCTGGTCGAAGGCCAGAAGATCAACTTCGAGATCGAGCAGGACCGCCGCACTGGCAAGTCGTCCGCTGGATCTCTGAGCAAGGCAGCCTGATTTTGCGAAGTGCGCGCGCCGAGCGAGAGTTCGGGGCGGGCGGCAAGTCACGGATGTACTGACAGTCGCGCGAGAAGCGCGCTGGAGCGGAAAGACCCGACAAGCTGGATCAGCAGATAGCTGCCAGCCCGGACCGGACGCTCCCAATCAGGCTACCAAGCATGGGAAGGCGGGATTTATCCCGCCTTTTTGCTGTCTGGGCCTGAGCGAGACGGACGCTGTGTCGCCGCTTACCCCACCCATCCGATCGGCACATGCCCCGGATCGGCCTCCACCCTTTTCAGCCAGGCCGCCACCGCCGGATAGGCGTCGAGCTGGAAGCCGCCCTGCTCCGCCGTATGCGTGTACGCATAGAGCGCGATGTCGGCGACGCTGAGCGCGCCGCCGGCGAAGAAGGCGTTGTTTTCCAGATGCTTGTTCATCACGCCGAGCGCCTTGTTGCCGCGCTCCAGCGTCACCGCCAAGCGCTCCGGGGTTGCATCCCCGGCTCTTTCGGGAAAGGTCAGCAGCGCCTTGCGCACGGCGATGTAGGGTTCGTGGCTGTACTGTTCGAAGAACAGCCATTGATAGGCGAGCCCGCGCTCATATCGGTCGACCGGCAGGAAGCGCGTGCCTTCGGCGAGATAGAGCAGGATGGCATTGGATTCGGCCAGCCGCCGGCCATCGTCGAGCTCGAGCAGCGGCACCATGGCGTTTGGGTTCTTGGCGACATAGTCGGGTTTGCGCGTATCGCCGGTGTGCGAGCTCACCTCGATATTGGTGAAGGCAAGGCCAAGCTTGGCCATCAGCAGGCGCGGCTTGTAGCAATTGCCGCTGTCGATCATGCCGTAAAGTATCATGGCTGTTCCCCGGAGCGCGGTCTCCACTGGCGCAACTATCGCAGCGGCGGCGCCCTCAACCAATGATTTGTTTTGGTACGACGATCAGCGCCGTTGATGTGTGGATACCGGCGCCCTAGCCGAACAGCGGTACCACCTTGTTATCCCTGCCCAGCAGCGTATCGATGGCCAGCGGCTTTTCCTCAACTACCGTGCCGGCAAGCGCGGGGCGGGCGAGAAGAAACCCCTGCAGCAGGTCGACGCCGCCTTCGAGCGCGACGCGCAGATGGATGGGCTGCTCGATGCCTTCGACCAGCACCTTGGCACCACGGTCATGCAGGCTGTTGACCAGCGGGCGGAAGAACCGCTCGGCGGCAGCGTGGCGGCAGAACTCGGCGAACCAGGTGCCGTCGATCTTGACAATGTCGGGCCTGAGCAGGCTCACCCGCTCCTCGGTCGAGTGCCCGGTGCCGAAATCGTCGATGGCGATGCGGATGCCGTCGCGCCGCATTTCGCGCACCAGCCGGGTTAGAAGCGCGTCATCGGCCGCCTGTTCGGTGATTTCGCAAACCAGCATGCCCGGCGCGAGGCCGAACTCGCCGAGGTGCCTGGTCATCAGCCGGATCTCGGCCAGCGCCCGTCCGGGATGGTCGTTGATCAGTGGATTGTAGTTGAAGAACAGGTCGAGCCCGTCGACGCCGATGTTGCGAAAATTCCTGAGATGCAGCGCCCGGCACATGGTCTCGACAAACAGCCGGTCCGAGGCGGCAATGCTTTCGAAGAAAACCCGCGGTGCGCCGGGCCGGCCGGCACGGTGCGGCTCGATCAAGGCTTCGACCGCGACCGCGTGCAGGAACCGGCCGCGCGGCGCGAAAATCGGCTGATAGGCGCTGCGCAGCCGGAATTCGCCATAGATGCCGTATTCGATGCCGACTTCGTCGACCTGGATCGCATCGCCGACATTGCGCCGCCGCTCGAGCCTCATGGCGCCACCCGGCGCCCGAACGCCTTCACCGGCCGCCCCGAATGCGGTGCCGGGGCGGGAGCAGGCGCGTCGTCGACGGCTGCGGCGACGGGTGCCGGCCGGTTCTTGCCGAAAACGCGAAAACTGGTCGGCGCCAGTTCGGGTCGCGCCAGCACGAAACCCTGCACCATCGACGCTCCCGATTTCTCGGCAAGCTCCAATTGCCAGCCCTCCTCGATGCCCTCGAACACCGTGCGGATGCCTTGCTCCTCGAAGCTTTTCACCATGGTGGTCAGCAGCGCGAAACCGGCGCCGGATTCCATCAGCTGCGTGATCCAGTAGGCATCGAACTTGACGATGTCCGGCTTCAGTTCCTTGATGCGGTTGATGTCGGAATCGTCGGCGCCATAATCGTCGACGGCGATGCGAAAGCCGTTGGCTCTCAGTGCCGCGACGAAGTTGTGCAGGGTCTCCTGCGATGTCGACCGCTGCTCGGTCACCTCGCAGACGACGCGGCGCGGATCGATGCCGGCCTCATGCAGCACCAGCCGCATTTCCCGCAAGGCGACGTCGGCAACGGTGCGTTCGGTGAACACCGACGGATCGAAATTGACGAAGATCGACGCCTCCTGCGGCAGGCATGCGCCGGCGTTCAGGAGATGCAGCGTCCTGGTCAGCGCCTCGATATGCAGGCGGTCGGCGGCCGGACAGGTCGAGAAGAAATTCATCGGTGATTGCGGCTCGCCGTCGCGGAACGGCCGGATCAGCCCTTCGAACGCGGCCACCGACAGCTTGCCTTCGTTGAAGGCGAAGATCGGCTGGAAGGCGCTTTGCAGCGTGTAGATGCCCCAGACACCGGTGGAGGTGCCGTCGTCCTGACGGATGATGTGGGCAAGCCCGACGCTGCGCGACACGGTTCCTCGCTCCGCAATTGGTCTGCGATCCTGTCACTCAAGCCTCTACCGCTCGTTAATGAATTTATTGTTGCCGATCACGGCTCCTTGAGACCTGGATCAGCCGACAATGCTTGCACTGCGCGAAATCATGCGACATGAGAAGCGCCGCGGCCGCTCCCGGCCCGCGCCGACCTAGTTTGGAGATATCTGGTCATGGCCTTTCTTGCCGACACTCTTTCCCGCGTGAAGCCTTCCGCCACCATCGCGGTGACGCAGAAAGCGCGCGAGCTGAAAAATGCCGGCCGTGACATTATCGGCCTCGGCGCCGGCGAGCCGGATTTCGACACGCCAGACAACATCAAGAATGCGGCGATCGAGGCGATCCGCCGTGGCGAGACCAAGTATCCGCCGGTTTCGGGCATCGTGCCGCTGCGCGAGGCGATCTCGAAAAAGTTCAAGCGCGAGAACAATCTCGACTACAAGCCCGAGCAGACCATCGTCGGCACCGGCGGCAAGCAGATTCTGTTCAACGCCTTCATGGCGACGCTGAACCCCGGCGACGAGGTCGTCATCCCCCGCCCCTACTGGGTCAGCTATCCAGAGATGGTGGCGATCTGCGGCGGCACCTCGGTATTTGCCGACACCTCGATCGACAATGGCTTCAAGCTGACCGCTTCCGTGCTGGAAAGGGCGATCACGCCGAAGACCAAATGGCTGCTGATGAACTCGCCGTCGAACCCGTCGGGCGCAGCCTACACCGAGGCCGAACTGCGCGCGCTCGCCGACGTGCTGTTGAAGCATCCGCATGTCTGGACGCTGACCGACGACATGTACGAGCACCTGACCTATGGCGACTTCGTCTTCAAGACCATCGCCGAGGTCGAGCCGAAACTCTACGAGCGCACCCTGACCATGAACGGCGTGTCGAAAGCCTATGCCATGACCGGCTGGCGCATCGGCTATGCCGCGGGTCCCGTCCAGCTGATCAAGGCGATGGACATGATCCAGGGCCAGCAGACATCGGGCGCCTGCACCATCGCGCAATGGGCTTCCGTCGAGGCGCTGAACGGCCCGCAGGACTTCATCGCCAGGAACAAGGCGATCTTTCAAGGCAGGCGCGACCTTGTCGTGTCGATGCTCAACCAGGCCCGCGGCATCACCTGTCCGTCGCCGGAAGGCGCCTTCTACGTCTATCCCTCCTGCGCCCAGCTGATCGGCAAGAAGACCAGGGCCGGCAAGCTGATCGACACCGACGAAACCTTCTGCTCGGAACTGCTCGAGGCCGAGGGTGTCGCGGTGGTGTTCGGCTCGGCCTTCGGCCTTGGCCCCAACTTCCGCATCTCCTACGCCACCTCGGAGACGCTACTGGAAGAGGCCTGCACGCGCATCCAGCGTTTTACGGCATCGCTGACCTGATCGGCGCACGGCATCGCAATCAATGAAAACCCGGCTCGACGCCGGGTTTTTGGCTCAGCCCCTCAGCCGCCATATTGCTCCGCAGTCACCGCCTCCAGCCAATCGGCATGGACGCCATCGATTGCCTCCTGCATGGCGATATGCGTCATCGCCGATTTCGGCGCCGCGCCATGCCAGTGCTTTTCGCCTGGCGCGAACGAGATGACGTCGCCGGCCCTGATCTCCTGAATCGGTTCGCCCCAGGTCTGCGCGAGACCGGCCCCCACGGTGACATAAAGCGTCTGGCCAAGCGGATGCGTGTGCCAGTGGGTGCGCGCGCCCGGCTCGAAGCTGACCAGCGTGGCCCGCAGCCGCGCCGGCGCCTCCTTCTCGATGATGGGCGTCTGCAGCACCCGGCCGGTGAAGTATTTTTCTGGCGCTATGACGGTCGGCACGCTGCCGCAGGCAATGATCTTCATGGTCGATGGTCCTTGATCTGTGACGGGCTCGCGGCAGGACACCGCCTCTCGTGGCATTGGCGCAATGACATTGGCGCAAGCCGGCACCTTCCTCCGATATGCCGCGGCGTGCAACTGCGATCGGCCTTCTCCGCCACCCTGCCGGCATCCGCGGCAGGCTTCTTAACCATGAACGTTCGATCACCGGCACGGGCGGGTCAAATCGCCGGCCAGGCGTGGTCGCCTCAAGGGCTTTTTAACGCCTGCCCTCTAGCCCTTGCCGGCGGGTGCAGGGGTGATGAGATGAGCATACTGGCGACGATCAGGGACCACAGCGGCCGCATCTATCGCGGCATTCAATTGTTGCTTTTGATCAGCATCGGCGCCGCGGTGCTCGGCGCTTTCGATATCTCGCAAAACCTGCCTTCGGGCGCCTCTTTCACTGTCTCGATCCTGGCCACCGGCCTGGCCCTGCTGGCGCTGATGTACATGCGCAGCAGTGTCGTCCATTGCTTGCGGTCGGCGGCCGCCGCGGAGGCGGAAAAACATCATTTCCTGACCAGGGACGCGATGACGGGGGCGATGACCCGCCGCTATTTCCTCGAGGCGCTTCATGACAGTCTCGGCAGCATGCGCGACCGGCGCGATGCGACCTTGCTGCTGATCGACTTTGATCACTTCAAGCAGCTCAACGACACGTTCGGGCATCAGTTCGGCGACCTCGCCTTGGCGTATCTGGTCAAGACGTCAGAGCGCATCTTTGCCGGCGGCCTGGTCGGACGGCTCGGCGGCGACGAGTTCGGTGTCATCATTCCCCACAGCGATCTCGCCGCCATCAACAAGGATATCAGGCAATTGCTGGATGCCATGCGGGCCGGCAAATCGCATGAAGGCAAGACCATCCCGCTCTCCATTTCCATCGGCGTGGCACTGGCGCCGACACATGCCTCCAGCACGACGGAACTGATGCTGGTTGCCGACCTGGCGCTCTATGAAAGCAAGGCGGCGGGCCGTGGCCGCGTCACCGTGTTCGACGAGGAGATGCTGTCCGACAAGCGCTATCGTCGCCTGGTCGAACGGGAGCTGCGTGCGGCCGTCTATCTCGGCGAACTCGAACTGCACTACCAGCCGATCGTCAACCCGGACGGTTCCGCCTATGGCTTCGAAGGGCTGATCCGCTGGCGCCATCCGGTTCGCGGCCTGATCTCGCCGGCCGAATTCATTCCGATCGCCGAGCGATCGACCCTGATCGACATGCTTGGCGAATGGGTGTTCAAGCGGGCTTGCGCCGACATCAGCCACTTCCCCGGTCGCCGCATCTCCATCAACGTCTCCGGCGAACAGCTGAAGCGCGACGAGATCGTCGCCATGTGCGACCGCGTGTTGAAGGAGACCGGCCGTTCCGCCGCGCAATTCGTCATCGAGATCACCGAGACGGTGGCGACCGCCGCCACGCCCGAGATCCTGCGGCGCCTCGAAGCGCTGCGCGGCCTCGGCTTCCACATCGCGCTCGACGATTTCGGCACCGGCCATTGCGGCTTTAACTATCTGAAGACCTTGCCCATCGACAGCATCAAGATCGACCGCTCCTACATCCGCAGCCTTGCCCATGACCAGGTGGCGCAGATCTTCGTTTCGGCGCTGGCACAGATCGCGCGCATCCAGGACGTCACCATCGTCGCCGAGGGCGTCGAGACGCAAGAAGAGTTCGCCCTCGCCAAGGCCGCTGGCTGCAATCGGTTCCAGGGCTATTTCTTCGGCAGGCCGGCACCGCGCGACAAGGTTGCTTCCCTGCTCGCCGTCCATGCCGGGCCGTTGGCGCTGAGCGCCTGACGCAGCGGCAGAGTGCAAAATTCTATTTTTCTTGCCCTGCCGGCAAACAAGTGGGACGATGGCTTTGGGCAGGTGGCACTTGAAAAGAACCCCGCCCGCGACGGTCGAACAGGCCGGCCGCCGCTCAGGACCGATTGACCACGCCTGAACCATGCATGCCAGTCGGTCCTACGGGAAACGCCTGAGTGGAGGTCAGTCATGGGTACTCGCGCCGGAGGACGACGCACGGGACCGAAATGCATTGCCATAGTCGGTCCCTTTGCAAGCGGTAAGACGACACTTCTCGAAGCCATATTGGCCCGTACGGGCTCAATTCCCCGACAAAATCCCGTTTCATCAGGCAACACAGTTTCGGATCATTCGCCCGAGGCGCGCGCCCACGCCATGAGCGTCGAGGCGACAATCGCCACCACCGAATTCATGGGCGAGCAGATCACCTTCGTCGACTGTCCCGGCTCCATCGAATTCTCCTTCGAGGCCGAGCCGGTTCTGGCCGCCTGCGACCTCGCGGTGGTCGTAGCCGAGGCCGACGAAAAGAAGATCCCTGCCCTGCAGCTGATCATGCGCAAGCTCGACGATCTCGGCGTGCCGCGCATCCTGTTCCTCAACAAGGTCGACAAGGCAATCGCCGGTGTGCGCGACACGCTGAAGATGCTGCAGCCGGCCAGTGCCGTGCCGTTGCTGCTGCGCCAGATTCCGCTGCGCAAGGATGGCGTCGTCATCGGCTCGATCGATCTGGCGCTGGAGCGCGCCTACATCTATCGCGAATATGCCGAAAGCGAGGTGGCTGAGATACCCGGCGACGACAAGGCGCGCGAACTCGAGGCGCGCTTCTCCATGCTGGAAACGCTGGCCGACCATGACGACCAGTTGATGGAACAACTGCTCGAGGAGATCGAGCCACCCAAGGACGCGATCTTTGACGATCTCGCCGCCGACCTGCGCGACGGCGCGGTAACGCCGGTGCTGATCGGCACCGCCGAGAAAGGCAACGGCGTGCTGCGCCTCCTGAAGGCGATCCGCCACGACGCGCCGGACATCGAGGCGACTCGCAGGCGGCTCGGCGCACCCGACGGCGCGGCGACCTTGGTCCAGGTGATGAAGACCATCCACACGCCGCATGGCGGCAAGCTGTCGGTGTCGCGCGTCCTCTCCGGTCAGGTCGTCGACGGCTCCGAACTCTGGCTGCCCGGCGGCGACACGGCCAAGGTCTCAGGCATCTACCGGATGCTCGGCAAGGACCAGTCCAAGCTGACCATCGCCAAGGCCGGCGACACGGTGGCGCTGGGCAAGCTGGACGAGGTCAAGACCGGCCAGACGCTGAGCTCGGCCAAGGGCGGCGCCAAACAGCTGTTCCAGTTCGAGCCGCCGCAACCGGTGTTCGCCTTCGCGCTGCGCCCCAAGGAGCGCAAGGACGAAGTGAAGATGTCAGCCGCCATCCAGCGGCTGGCCGAGGAAGACCCATCGCTCAGCCTGCGCCACAACCAGGACTCGGCCGAAACCGTGCTGTCGGGCCATGGCGAGATGCATCTGCGTGTCGTACGCGAGCGGCTGGAAGGCAAGAACCAGATACCGGTCGAAGGCCATGCGCCGGCGGTGCCCTATCGCGAGACGATCCGCAAACCGGCGCAGCAGCGCGGCCGGCACAAGAAACAGTCCGGCGGCCATGGCCAGTTCGGCGACGTGGTGATCGAGATCAAGCCGCTGCCGCGCGGCTCCGGCTTCCAGTTCACCGACACCATCACCGGCGGCGTCGTGCCGAAGACCTACATCCAGTCGGTCGAAACTGGCGTGCGCGATTATCTGAAGTCCGGGCCGCTCGGCTTTCCCGTCGTCGATGTCGCCGTCAACCTGTCGGACGGCTCCTACCATGCGGTCGATTCCTCCGACATGGCCTTCCAGATGGCGGCACGGCTGGCGATGAAGGAAGGCATGGCCGCTTGCTCGCCTGTGCTTCTGGAACCGGTGATGAGGGTCGAGATCGTCACACCGTCCGACGCCACCTCGAAGATCATCGCACTCATCCCGCAGCGGCGCGGCCAGATCCTCGGCTATGACGCGCGGCCTGACTGGCAGGGCTGGGATGTCGTCGAAGCAACCATGCCGCAAGCCGAGATCGGCGACCTCATCATCGAGTTGCGCTCGGCGACCGCAGGGGTCGCCAGCTACCGTGCCGTCTTCGACCACATGGCCGAACTCACCGGCCGTCTGGCCGACGAGGCGATGAACACCAACGGCAAGGCTGCCTGACCCGTAGCATCATCACACGCCCCTCGAACCTCGGTTCGAGGGGCAAAAAGAAAACGACGCCCGACGGGGACCGGGCGTCGTTTTGTTCGCGGACCGTTTCCTTGGGAGGTAAAACGGCAGGTCCGCCGCATTTGATGCCGCCGAACTTTGGCGGAAGAAACGGTTCGGACGCGGTAGCCGCCTGAGCCCGGGCCGTACGAGTGATGCCCCCATCTCCCGTTCGAACCACACCGCGTCCTATGCTGTAGATAGCAGGTCGCGAGCGTCCGGGATATGTTACCAGAGGTTACATGTCACTGTTACGTGGCAATTGTGATGGAGTTTTTGGCCGACCCAGCAGGGCACAGGCAACAAAAAAGCCGGATCAACGAAGATCCGGCTGAGTTTGATTGGAAGTGCCTGTTAAGGCTAACCTCCAGAGGGGAACACTCGAGGGCGCTAATGGGAGGAGAACGCGCCCAAGAGATGATCTATATATGTGCTCATCATGCCCAAGAAACAAGCATCTATTTTGCAACACACGCATGCAAAAAGACGCAGGCTGTGGTCTAACCCATTCCAGGAGCCAATAGGACCAGCAGAATCGTCCAAATGAAGCGCTGAACCGGGCGATTGTCACTAGAGAATCGCAAACCGCCGCCGGTTTTTGCCCCAGATTGCCAAAACCGCGTGATGATGTGGAAGCAGGCAGCAGGCGTTCATTTCCAAGGCAATCGGGGAGGAAGCAGCCAATGCGGACGTTTTCGGCGATCGCCGGCAGCGCGGCCTTCTTCATTGCAGCACCCTGCGTGGTTGCCGGGCTGGTGCCCTGGTTGTTGACGGGTCGCTGGGGCCTGCCGTGGTCAAGCCAGCCGGGCTTTGTCCCCGTTGGCGGGCTCCTGATCGTCGCAGCTATCGCTGTGCTGCTGCATGCCTTCGGTCGCTTTGCGCTCGAGGGCCTCGGCACGCCCGCTCCGGTCGCCCCGACCGAGCGGCTGGTGATCGGCGGCATCTACCGCCATGTCCGCAACCCGATGTATGTCGCCGTGCTGTCGATCATCCTCGGCCAGGCGCTGCTGTTCTCGAGCTGGACGCTGGCTGCCTATGCCGTCATCGGCGCGATTGCCATGGGCTCCTTCGTCCGGTTCTACGAGGAGCCGACATTGGCCCACCGCTACGGCGCCGAATACGAGACCTACCGCCGCAACGTGCCCGGCTGGCTGCCTCGGCTGACGCCTTGGCGAGGCTAAATTAGATCGAAGCAGAGCCACATGGGGCATGTTGAGATTCAGGTCAGGCCGAGCGAGACCGGAGGATTGCGAGAACCGGAACGGGGCGGACATTTGGGTCCGTGAGTACCGGACGCACAGGAAGCCTTTGTTAGCAGGCCGGCATCACCCGAATATCGATATGCCCCTCAGAAGGACCAGCTTCGGGCCTTGGCGATGATGAAATCGCGGAATACGTGCAGCTTGGCCTGGTTCTTCATCGCGTCGGGATAGGCGAAATAGGTGTCGAAGGACGGCACTTCGGTCTCCGGCAGCAATTGCACCAGGTCGGAGTCCTTGCTGATCACATAGTCGGGCAGCATGGCGATGCCGGCACCGCCCTGCACCGCACGCTTGATCGACAAGATGTCGTTGATCTGCAGCGTCGGCACCCTTTGTCCGCCGTCGAAATCGCCGACCGTTTCCAGCCAGTTCAGCTCCGACAGATGCGAGGGCACGGGCACGCCGAAGGTAACGATGCGATGGGCCTTCAGCTCGGCGACCGAAGCCGGCTTGCCGTGCTTGGCGACATAGGAAGGCGCCGCGTAGAGGTGGAAATGCACGGTGAACAGGCGACGCTGGATCAGGTCCGGCTGCTGCGGCTGGCGCAGCCGGATGGCGCAATCGGCCTGGCGCATGGTGAGGTCGAGTTCCTCGTTGGCGAGGATCAGCTGCAGACTGATTTCGGGATAGAGCTCGATGAACTCCTGCACCCGCTCTGTCAGCCAGCCGGCGCCCAGCCCAACCGTCGTCGTCACCCGGAGCACGCCGGAGGGGCGGTCCTTGGTCTCGGTCAGCCGTGACTTGATCGTCTCGAGCTTCATCAGCACGTCGTGCGCCGTGCGGAACAGCATTTCGCCCTGCTCGGTCAGCACCAGCCCGCGGGCGTGACGGTTGAACAGCGGCACGCCGACATCATGCTCGAGCGCGCTGACCTGCCGCGAGATCGCCGATTGCGACAGATGCAATGTCTCGGCCGCATGGGTAAACGACCCTGCCTCCGCCGCAGCGTGAAACACGCGTAGCTTGTCCCAGTCCAACGCCATGATACCCCTCGTTCTGTTTTGGCGTCTGAATGAAAAATCAGGCTTTTACACGGCGTTTCCAAGCCGCTCTCTGAACTCTCTACTCGGCCGCTTCGCGGTGCACTTCGATGCCGGCCAGATACTTCTCCGCCTCGAGTGCGGCCATGCAGCCGAGCCCTGCCGCCGTCACCGCCTGGCGGTAGATGTCGTCGGTCACATCGCCGGCCGCGAACACGCCGGGCACGTCGGTGCGGGTCGAATCCGGCGCCGTCCACAGATAGCCGTTCGGCTTCTGCTTCAGCTTGCCGGCGAACAGTTCGACCGCCGGTGCATGGCCGATCGCCACGAACACGCCGTCGATCTTCAGATGCGTTTCCTCGCCGGTCACCGCGTTGCGCAGCTTCAGGCCTTCGACCGAGGGTGGCAGCGGCGTCTTGCCGGGACGGCCGGTGATCTCGTCGACGATCGTGTCCCAGATGACGCGGACATTGTCCTTCTTCAGCAGCCGCTCGCGCAGGATGCGCTCTGCGCGGAAATCGTTGCGCCGATGGATGACCGTTACGCTCTTGGCGAGGTTCGACAGATAGAGCGCCTCTTCCACCGCCGAATTGCCGCCGCCGATCACCGCGACATCCTTGCCGCGATAGAAGAAACCGTCGCAGGTGGCGCAGGCCGAGACGCCGAAACCCATGAAGGTCTGTTCGGTCGGGATGCCCAGCCATTTCGCTTGCGCGCCGGTGGCGATGATCAGCGCGTCGGCGGTGTAGGTGGTGCCGGAATCGCCCTTGGCGCGGAACGGCCGCACATTGAGGTCGACCTCGGTGATGATGTCGTTGATGATGTCGGTGCCGACATGCTCGGCCTGCTTCAGCATCTGCTCCATGAGCCACGGACCCTGGATAGGGTCGGCGAAGCCGGGATAGTTCTCGACATCGGTGGTGATCATCAATTGGCCGCCCTGCTGCAGGCCGGCGACCAGCATCGGCTTCAGCATGGCACGGGCGGCGTAAACCGCCGCCGTATAGCCGGCCGGGCCGGAACCGATGATGAGAACGGGCGCGTGCTTGGTGGTCATCTAGAAGCCTCTGCGGAGGGGTTGCCAGCAATTGCGGCATGGAAAACTCGTCGATATCGCGCGTAATGTAAGTGTTGCCCACGACGCCAGCAAGGCAAGTTGGCATTCGTCCCCGGAAAGCTTTGTCGCACCCTGTTGCCCGCTTGATCCTGCGAAATATTCCGGGTGAGGGATGGAATGGACAGCGAAGTCGTTTAATTACAAAATCACGCAAGATTCTTGCGCGCTGCCCCTGACTTCTCGAGAGCCCTCATGCCGCTCAAGGCCGACCTCGACGCCATCGACTGGAAGATCCTGCGCGAACTGCAGGGCGACGGCCGCATGACCAATGTCGAACTGTCGAACCGCGTCGGCATTTCGGCGCCGCCATGCCTGCGCCGCGTCAAGCGGCTGGAGGAAGCCGGCATCATCCGCGGCTACCGCGCTTTGCTCAATGCACCGGCGCTCGGCCTCGATGTCGTCGCCTTCTGCCTGATCGGCCTGCATCACCAGGCCGACGCCGAGCTGCGCACCTTTGCCGAACGCACCCGCGGCTGGCCGATCGTGCGCGACGCCTGGATGGTGTCGGGCGAATCCGATTTCCTGCTGCATTGCGTGGCGAGCGACCTCGGCGCCTTCCAGACCTTCGTCATCGAGGAGCTGACCTCGACCCCCAATGTCGACACGGTGCGCACCGCGCTCACCATCCGCCGGGTCAAGGATGAAGGGCTGGTCTCGTTTGCACAGACTTGAGCCGGTTGACCGCCAGCGCCACATCGGACCTGGCGGATGCGGGTCGCGGGTTTCGCCATATCAGGGCCGCTTTGGCATTCGATAGGCTGTAGTGTAGAAAGCCGGATCGCTCTGCCGTGGCCCGCTCTGTTGGTTTCCTAGAGCAATTCCAGAAAAAGTGTGTAACGCTTTTCCCGGGAATAGCGCTTGGGGATTGCGTAAAAACAGATGGCGCAAAGCAGTGCAAATTCCGAGAACAGTGTGCCTTGGGGTGGGACCATGACTCGATTTGCTAGCCCGGTTTCGGCGCTGGTCATCTGCATGAACGAAGCCGACATGATCGGCCAGTGCCTGGAAAGCGTCGACTTCTGCGCCGAGATCATCGTCGTCGATTCGGGCTCGACGGACGGCACCCTGGACGTCGTCCAGGAGTTCATCGCCAAGGGCTACCCGATAAGGCTGTTTCACAACGACTGGCCAGGATTTCCACGCCAGCGGCAATTCGCCCTCGATCAGGCCACGCAGCCATGGTGCCTTTCGATTGAAGCCGATGAAGCCATCGACGACCTGCTCAGGCAGTCGATCATGGACGTGACGCAGCCTCGCAATGTCGGCTTCGACGGATGGTACATAAGGCGCCGCGACAAGCTGAAGGGCTATGGCTATGCGCACCGCTGGGTGCTGCACAACAGGCTGCTGCGTCTTTTCCGCCGAGACAAGGCCACCATGGACCTCAACTTGCGGGTTCATGAATCGTTCGAGGTGCCAGGCGAAACCGGCACGATTGAAAATGGCGTGCTGCTGCACCGCCGCGAAATGACCATCGCGGAGGACCTGGCCAGGGCCAACACCTACTCCAGCCTCAAGGTTGCCACGCTGGTCGAACGAGGCAAGAAGCCTGGCCTGGTAAAACTGGTGCTGTCGCCGCTCGGCAACTTCCTGAAATTCTACCTGGCCAAGCGCTACTTCCTGTGCGGCCGGCATGGCTTCATCTATTCGATGATGGTGATGGTGTATTCGTTCGCCACCGAGGCCAAGCTCTATGAAGCCTGGCGAGACAACGATCCGGCATGAGCCATCACGGCTCGCCTGACGCAGCACCAAGTGCCGCTATTGCGGCGAGCAGGCCGTTGAAATCCTCGCGGTCGCGCCAGGACCTGACAGTGAAGCCCGATTGAACAGGCGCTTGCCCGTCGACCAGCCAGCCCTGTGAGAGGCCGGCGCGCTGTCCCGCCTCCATGTCGGCCTGCTTGTCGCCAACGATCAGCGAACGCTTCAGATCGAGGCCGAGGCGTTTGGCCGCCTCCAGCAGCATGCCCGGATTGGGCTTGCGCATCGGATGATCGGCGACCCCAAGCGGGCCGGAGCCCGCTTCGTGATAGGCGCAGGCGACGACCAGATCCACGAACGCATTGTCGGCGCGCAACAGGTCGAGCACACGGCCATTGACGGCGGCGAAATCGCCCCAGCCGTAATAGCCGCGCGCGATGCCCGACTGGTTGGTGACGATGATGACGGGAATGCCGGCCCGGTTGGCGGCAGCGATCGCCGCGGCGATATCCGCGCGCAGCACCATTTCGGCCGGATCGTCGGGATAACCGGTGTCGACATTGATGGTGCCGTCACGGTCGAGGAACAGCGCCGGCGCACCGTCGGGAAACACCGTCCGGCCGACCCGCTCGACCCATAGGCCTGGCTCCACCAGCGGAAAGGGGCCGGACGTCGCGGAGTCAGCCATTGCTGAGACGCGCTTCGACCACCTCGCACAGATAATGATAGAGGCACAGATGCCCCTGCTGGATGATCGGCGTCGAGGTCGACGGCACGTTGAGCAGGATGTCGGACAGTGGCTTGAGCTTGCCGCCGGTGTCGCCGGTCAGGCTGATCACCGTCATGTCCATCATCCGCGCCTGTTCGGCGGCGGCGAGGATGCTCGGCGAATTGCCGCTGGTCGAGATTGCCAGAAGCACACCGCCGGCCGCGCCATGCGCCTCGACCTGGCGCGAAAACACCGTGTCGAAGCCATAGTCGTTGCCCCAGGCGGTCAGCACGGCGGCATTGGCCGGCAGCGCGATGACGTTGTAGGCCTTGCGCTCCTTGAGGAAGCGGCCGACCAGCTCGCCGGCAATGTGGATGGCGTCGCTGGCCGAACCGCCATTGCCAGCGATCAGCAAGGCTTTCCCCGACGAAAGCGCCGTCACGACGGCGCTCGCCGCCCGCTCCATCTCGCTGGTGAGGTCGCGCTCGACCATGGCGGTGATAGCAGCCGCCGAGCGGACCAGGTAATCGTTCAAGTCGGACATGAAACCCTCAGTTTGTGGTGCCGCCGGCGCGCAATTTGCCAATGGTGTTGGTGGTGCTCTTGCCGGCGACGAGATCGACCAGCACGACGCGTCCGCCGGCCCTCTGCACCACATCGGCGCCGACCACGGTGTCGACCGTGTAGTCGGCGCCCTTGACCAGTATGTCTGGCAGCAAGGCCTCGATCAGCGCCAGCGGCGTATCTTCCTCGAACACCACGACCGCATCGACCGAGGCAAGTGCTGCCAGCACGCAGGCGCGGTCGTGCTGGTCGTTGACCGGACGGCCAGCGCCTTTCAGGCGCCGCACCGAGGCGTCGCTGTTGAGGCCGAGCACCAGCCGGTCGCACTGGCTGCGCGCAGCATGCAGCAGGCTGACATGGCCGGCATGCAGGATGTCGAAGCAGCCATTGGTGAAGCCGACGCTCAAACCTTCTTCCTTCCACGCCGCGACCATGCGCGCGGCCGATGTGGCATCGAGGATGGCGTTCTTGTGGGCGGTCGGCCCGTGTGAGCGAAACAGCGCGCCGGTGAGCTCCTCGACCGTCAGCCGGGCGGTGCCCCGCTTGCCCACCACGACGCCGCCTGCGGCGTTGGCGATCGAGGCAGCCATGACGGTATCGGCGCCTACGGCCAACGCCAGCGCGAAGCTCGCGATCACCGTGTCGCCGGCGCCCGAAACGTCGAACACTTCCCGCGCCTGGGTAGCGATGTGGCGTGCCTCGGTTGGGCCGACCACGCTCATGCCCTTTTCGCTGCGCGTCGCGACGACGAAGTCGAAATCGTGTGCCGAAATCAGCTGGCGTGCCGCAGCCACAATCTCGTCATCGGCGAACACCGCATGGCCGACGGCCTCGCCAAGTTCCTTGCGGTTGGGGGTGATGGCGGTCGCCCTGGCATAGCGCGCATAGTCGCGGCCCTTCGGATCGACCAGAACCGGTTTTCCCGCCTCGCGGCAGATGGCGATCAGATCAGCGGCGACGCCGTCGAGCAGGATGCCCTTTCCGTAATCGGACAGGATGACGATGTCGGCGCGCGGCAATGCATCGCGGAAATGCCGGATCAGGCCGGCGCGCTCCGCAGCACCCAGCGGCTTGATTTCCTCCTCGTCGAAGCGCAGCACCTGCTGGTTGAGCGCACTGAAGCGGCTCTTCGACGAGGTCATGCGGCCGCGATCCTGCGACAGGCCAGCCGTGTCGACGCCAAGCTCGCCGAGCATCCGCACCAGGCTGTCGCCCGCCACATCGGTGCCGATTACCGAGACGGGAACAGCGGTAGCACCGAGCGAAACGATGTTGGCCACGACATTGCCGGCGCCGCCCATCGTCGAGGTCTCGCCGCGCCCGTGTAGCACCGGGATCGGCGCCTCCGGCGAGATCCGCTCGATGACGCCGTTGACGAAACGGTCGAGGATGAAGTCGCCGACCACCAGCACGGTGGCCTGGCCGAACCGCGCAATGGCGCGGTGCAGGGGTTCGGGGGAAGGCGGATTGTGCTTGATCATGTCACTGGCAACGCATGGAAAAGGCCGATTTCAATCTTGCTGGTCATCATCGTCAGACGGGCCGGATCGTTCATGGCCCAGATCGTTCATGGCGAAAGCCGATATACCGCAAATCCATGCAGTGCAACGGCAGGGCGTGACCGCGAAGGCCCGGGCGGTCAGCTCTTCTGCAAGGCGACATGGACACCCAGTCCAACCAGCACCGCGCCGCCGGCCCGCTGCATCAGCCGCTGTGCGCGGCTCGAACGCCGCAAACGACCGATCACGGCGCCCGCCAGGAACACGCAGACGACATCGGCCGAAGAGAACATCAAATTGACTGTTGTGCCCAACACGACGAATTGCAGCCAGACCGGAAACGCCGCCGAGGCATCGATGAACTGCGGCAGGAATGCCATGAAGAAGATCGCCGTCTTCGGATTGAGCACCTCGACGGTGATGCTCTCGAAAAAGGCACGTCGTGCAGATTTGCGCTCGATCGCGGGCAGCGCCGTATCGCCGTCCACGCGCTTGCGGAACAACGAGACGCCGAGCCAGATCAGGTAGAGCGCGCCGACCAGCTTGACCGCCATGTAGAGCGTCGGCACGGCGTGAAACAGCACCGACAGCCCGGCGGCAGCAGCGAAGACATGCACATAGCCGCCCAGATGAATGCCAAGTGCCGCCGTCAGGCCGGACCAGCGGCCACGCGCCATCGTCTGCGCCGCGGCGTAGAGCATGGCTGGGCCGGGAATGTAGGCGAAGATCGCCGTGGTGGCGAAAAACGCCAGCAGCAGTTCAGTCGACGGCATTTTCTTTGTCCCTCACGATCATGCCGGGCGGCACGAACCGACTGAAGCGGAAGCTTTGCGGCGCCACTGTGACATCCGCTTCGTTGCCTGCTTTATCGACAGCCCACCCTGCCTCCCTTATAAGGGCCGGAATCGGCAAGTGAAACGCGTATCAGGGCCAACCACATGATCATCGTCACGGGCGGCGCCGGCATGATCGGCTCCAACATCGTCGCCGCGCTGAATGCCGAGGGGCATGACGACATCCTCGTCGTCGACGACCTCACCGACGGCCACAAGATCGCCAATCTCGCCGACTTGCAGGTCGCCGACTATCTCGACAAGGATGATTTCCTGCCCCGCATGGAGGCCGGCTCGCTCGGCCGCATCGAGGCCGTCTTCCACCAGGGTGCCTGCTCGACCACCACCGAGTGGAACGGCAAATTCATGATGGAGGTGAATTACGCCTTCTCGAAGCGGCTGCTGCATGCAAGCCAGGCGCTGCGCGTGCCCTTCCTCTACGCCTCCTCGGCTTCCGTCTATGGCGGCGGCTCGGAGTTCCGCGAGGATTCCACGCTCGAGCGGCCGCTCAACGTCTATGCCTATTCGAAAAAACTGTTCGACGACTATGTCAGGCGAACGGTGTTCGCCGGGCGCACCGTCTTCGACACCGACCATTCGCAGGTCGCGGGCCTGCGCTACTTCAACGTCTATGGCCCGCGCGAAGCGCACAAGGGCGCCATGGCCTCGGTCGCCTTCCATCTGTTCAACCAGGTCGAACGGGGAGAGAACCCGAAGCTGTTCGGCGCCTATGACGGCTTCGGGCCCGGCGAGCAAAGCCGCGACTTCATCCATGTCGGCGATGTCGCCGACGTCAATCTGTGGCTGTGGAAGCGTGGTTCGAGCGGTATCTTCAATTGCGGCACCGGCCGCGCCCAGCCTTTCCGCGCCATCGCTGAAACGGTGATCGACACGCTGGGCAAGGGTGAGATCGAGTTCATCACCTTCCCCGACCACCTCAAGGGCAGCTACCAGAGCTTTACGCAAGCTGATATGTCCCGTTTGCGCGCGGCCGGTTACAATGGCCAGTTCCGGACAGTGGAAACCGGTGTCAGAGACTATGTCGAATGGCTGAAAGCCCAACGATCCTCGTGATCGGCCCACGCTGGGTGGGCGACATGGTGATGGCGCAGTGCCTGTTTTCGGCGCTGAAGGAGTTGCATCCCAACGCCGCCATCGATGTGCTGGCACCGGCCTGGGCCGCGCCGCTGGTCAAGCGCATGCCCGAAATCCGCCAGCAGATCGACTTTCCGCTCAAACCCGGCGCGCTCGAATTCACCCATCGCCGCCGCTTCGGCCGCCTGCTGCGCGGCCGCTACGACATGGCCTACATCCTGCCGGGTAGCTGGAAATCGGCACTGATCCCGTTCTTTGCCCGCATTCCGCGCCGTATCGGCAATCTGCGCGAGATGCGCTATGGCCTGTTGACCGACATCGTGCCGCTGCCCGACAGCGTCAAACGACGCACCGCGCAGGCCTATTTCGGCCTCGCCCAGGGCGGCAGCTTCCGGGCGCCCCGGCTGAGCGTGGACACGAAAAACCAGGTCGCCCTGCTCGACCGTTTCGGGCTGGCGCCGCAAAAATTCGTGGCACTGATGCCTGGCGCCGAATTCGGCCCGGCCAAGCGCTGGCCGAGTGAAAGCTATGCCGGGCTTGCCCGCGATTTCATGCGTAAAGGTTTGAAGGTCGCGCTGTTCGGTTCGAAGAACGACCGCGACGTGACGGCGGAGATCGCGGCCCTTGCCCCTGGCGTCGTCGACCTCGCCGGGCAGACGCGGCTGGAGGACGCCATCGACCTGATATCGGCCGCAAGGCTGGCAGTGTCCAACGACAGCGGGCTGATGCATGTCGCGGCCGCCGTCGGCACGCCGATCGTTGCCGTCTATGGCTCGACCTCGCCTGAGAACACGCCGCCGCTGGCCGAGCGTCGGGAACTGGTCTGGCTCGGCCTGTCCTGCTCGCCCTGCCACCAGAAGGTCTGCCCGCTCGGCCACCTCAACTGCCTGAAGACGCTTGAAGTCGGCCAGGTCGCGGCGGCAGCAGACCGACTGCTGGAAATCCCGGCCGCGGCATGAAGGTGCTGATCGTCAAGACATCCTCGATGGGCGATGTCATCCACACCTTTCCGGCCGTCGAGGATGCCAGCCTTAGTCGACCCGATGTGACCTTCGACTGGTGCGTGGAAGAGGCATTCGCCGGCATCGTCGCGCTCCACCCGGCGATCGACAGGATCCACACGGTAGCGATCCGGCGCTGGCGCAAGGCGCTGCTCGACGGCGGTACCTGGCGCGAGGCGGCTGCCTTGCGCCGCATCTTGCGCGATTGCCGCTACGACCTGGTCATCGATGCGCAAGGCCTGCTGAAATCGGCTCTGGTGGCAAGACAAGCGGGCGCACCCGTTGCCGGCTTCGACCGCTCCAGCGCGCGCGAACCCTCGGCGACGCTGTTCTACGACGTCACCTATGCCGTGCCGCGCGACCTGCACGCCATCGAGCGGACGCGGCGGCTGTTCGGCCTGGCGCTCGGCTATCAGCCCGATCTTTCGACGCTGGACTCCGGCATCGTGCCGCCCACCGGCACTCTGGCCGGTATTTCTGGAAAAACCGCCTTCCTGCTGCACGGCACCAGCCGCGAAGACAAGAAATGGCCCGTCCACGACTGGATCGAAACCGCCCGCCTCGTTGTGGATCGGGGCATGACGCCGGTCACCACCTGGTCAAATGAGCGTGAGAAGACCGTGGCCGAAGCGATCGCGAAAGCCGTTGCGTCAACGGTCGTGGTGCCGAAATCGCCGCTTGCCGAAATCGCCGCCATCATCGGCCGCTCGACGCTGGTCATCGGCGCCGACACCGGGCTGACCCACCTCGCCAGCGCCTTCGGCCTGCCGACGGTCGCGGTGTTCCTGGCGACCGAGCCCGGCCTCACCGGTCCGCGCGGGCCCTATGCATCGACGCTCTTGGCAGTGCCTGGGGAGAGTGTGATGCCGGCGGAGGTGGTAGTCGAGGCAGAGAGGTTGCTGGAGCTTAGTCAGGCCAGCGTTAGTAGAGGTTGATTTATCCAATCAATTCAATCGGAAGGCCGGAGCTGCCCCTCATCCGCCTGCCGGCACCTTCTCCCCGTATAATGACAGGGAGAAGGGATCTGAATGCAGAGTAAGCGCCTATTCTGCGACGCTGAAAATTAGCGAAATCATTGATGAGAGCGTCTTTCTCCCCGTCACTATACGGGGAGAAATGCCCGGCAGGGCAATGAGGGGCAGCGCAGGCATTGGCTTGAAAAGCACAGATCCGCGCGCCCTCAATTCCCTAGATGAACTGCACCTGGACGATCTCATACCCCCTGGCACCGCCCGGCGCATTGACCTCGATGGCGTCGCCGACTTCCTTGCCGATGAGCGCACGCGCGATCGGCGAGGAGATCGAGATGCGGCCCGACTTCACGTCCGCTTCCTGGTCGCCGACGATACGGTAGGTCTTCTTTTCCTCGGTGTCCTCGTCGACCAGCACCACGGTGGCACCGAACTTGATCTTGTCGCCGCTGAGCTTGCTGACATCGATCACCTCGGCGCGCGCGATATAATCCTCAAGCTCGTTGACGCGGCCTTCGTTGAGGCTCTGCGCCTCTTTGGCGGCATGATACTCGGCATTTTCGGACAGGTCGCCATGCGAGCGCGCTTCGGAGATCGCCTCGATGATGCGCGGCCGCTCTTCCTGCTGGCGCCAGCGCAGCTCTTCCTTCAATGACGCGAACCCCTCGCCTGTCATCGGGACCTTGTTCATGATGCCTGACCTTTCCTGCTGCCACCCCCGCGTTTCGGGGAAAGCCTTGTCGATGGGTACAAAAAGAAAACGGTCCGGCAGCCTCGGGCTAACGGAACCGTTTCACCGCAATTTCCCTGAATATAGCAATCTTCGCGGGTTTTTCACGCCCAAAAATCGGTTTTGCAAAAATCATCCCCGCTTTCATCGATCGGGGGGCGGCTAATGAGACCGAGGGGGAACAAAAAAGCGGCCGCGATCGCTCGCGGCCGCTTCGAAGAGCCCTCGGGGCTTTTCAACTCCTCATGAAATGGTCGATCTGCTCGGCCAGCATCCCGTATTCGCGCGAACCCTTGCCGGTCCGCTTCTCGATTTCCATCAACTGCTGCCGGGCGCCGGCCAGATCGCCGATCTGCAGATGCGCTTCGCCGAGATATTCGCGCACCAGCGTATAGTTGGGATCGATGCGCAGCGCTTCCTCGTAATAGCCGAGGCCGACGGTGACGCGGCCGGAATGGCGATGCGAATAGCCGAGATAGTTGAGGATGCGCGGATCCTGCTTGTTGGCGGCGAGGCTGAGCACGGCGATCGCCTCGTCATAACGCCCGGCCATCGCCAGCGCGTGGCCTGCATCATAGATGCTGTCGTCGTCGAGCATGCCTTCCTGGGGTGCGACGCACTTTTTCTTCTTCTTGTCCCAGACCTGGCCCTTTTTGCACTGGGTGACGGTCTGATCGCTGCCGCCGCCACTGCCCGCGGCAAACACCGGAACGGCAAGGAACTGCAGCGCTACAAGGGCAGTCGCCGCCTGGATCAGCATTCTTTTATGCATCGAAGCCTCCTTGAGGGGTGAGAATGCAACACTAACGCCAAGCGCCAGCCGTTTCATCCCGGAAAAATGCGAGCGGGAGAACATCAGGTGACGGACGCTGCAAATTCGCTATCATCCTGCAAACGACCTGACGGAGACGGCCCGTGCAGCGGCGGCTTGAAAAGGACTGGGAGCTTTCGATCGGCCCCGACACCGTGCGCCTGTTCATCCTCAAGGCCAAGGCGCTGAGTGCCGCCGTCAACGAAGACTATGCCGATGGCGCCGAGCACGAGGTCGAACTCGACGGCGAGTCCCATGTCAACCATCACCATGACGGCCTTGCCGAGGAAAGCTCCGAGAACCTTACCGAAGAAGAGCTGCGCGAGCTGATCAACGACCTCAATGTCGATGAAGCAGCCGAACTGATCGCGCTGGCCTGGGTCGGTCGCGGCGACTACGATGCCGCCGAATGGGTGGACGCGCTTGCCGCGGCACGCGAACGCGCCAACAAGCGCACGGCAAAATACCTGCTTGGCATGCCGCTGCTCGCCGACTGGCTGGAGGAAGGGTTGGACGCGATTGGCGCGTAACGACGCGGTTACCGTTCGTGATGCGGCCAAGGCAACCTCCTTGCGTCGGCGCCGTTGAGGGCCATGGGGTCGATTGTCTTTTCCCGAACATGCAAGATCGCATTGCTCATGGCCGTCACGGCCTTGCTGGTCATGCCGGCCGAGGCCAGACATCGCCATCGGCATCACAAGCCATCGACGCCACGGATGGAGCAGCCTCTGACACCGCGAGCCGACCAGCCCCTGAAACCGCGGGGTGGAAAGCGCCTGAAACCACGGGGCAAACGGCACGTCACACCGGACCAGACACGGCAGAAAGCGCAGGATTTGCAGCCCTCGCTGGCCGGCATCCCGGCGCCCGGACCCGGTATCCCGGCGCCAGAGCCTGGTATCCCGGCGCCCGGGCCTGGTATTCCGGTGCCCGAGCCACGTCCCGCAGTGGCTCCGAAGGCCGACGCTGCAAAGACCGAGGAGCAGAAGACGGAAGGTCCGAAGACCGCCGGAGCGCCCGACCGGTTCAATGAAGAAAAACCTCATCAGAAGAAGCAAGTACACCCCGAGCCGTCAGCCCCGGAGCCGTCAGCCAATAAGGAAAGCGAGCCCGAGCCACCAGCCATCGTGCCGACGCCGACACAAAAGCCTGACATCGCTGAGCCCGAGGCTCAGCCGCCGGCCGTTGCCCCGCAGCCGCCGCAAAAGCCGGCCGATGCAGGCGACAAGAAGATGCTGCCCGATCCGCGCTCCGCCGATCTCCCCGATGGCAAGATGCCCGCCGAGGAAGTCGCCTGCCGCGAGCGGCTGAAGACGCTCGGCGTGGAATTCGAGGAGCACAAGGCGGAAAGCAACCCCGAAATCGGCTGTTCGATCCCCTATCCACTCGTGCTGAAGACACTCGGCAAATCGATCGCGATTGCCCCGGGCACCGAACTCAACTGCCCGATGGCCGAGGCGGCGGCCCGTTTTGCCGCCGATGTGATCCAGCCGGCGGCGAAGGCCGAATTCGGCGCGGACCTGAAATCGATCGGCCAGGCATCGGCCTTTGTTTGCCGGCCCCGCCACGGCACCAGGAAACTGTCGGAGCACGCCTTCGGCAACGCGCTCGACATCGCCAGCTTCACACTGTCGGATGGCAAAAAGATCGAGGTCGGCCCGGCGCCGCCCGAGAAGGACGGCAAATTCCTCAACGCTGTGCGCAAGGCCGCGTGCGGACCCTTCAAGACCGTGCTCGGACCAGGCGCCGACGCCGATCATTCCCTGCATTTCCATCTCGACCTGGAACCGCGCCGGCACGGCGGGACGTTCTGCCAGTGAACAGGTTGGCCGAGACCGCATGCCGCAATTCGGCCGCAGGCATGAACGCGGGCGCTGAGTTTTCCTTTACCCTTGATCGTTAAAATGCCGGAGATCTGGGAATAGGACTCCGCCAATGGCCGGCAAATTTCGCGCCGTCTTTCTCGCCACCGCGCGCCAGTCGAAACGCGCAACGATGGTGGCCGCCGGGCTTACGCTGGCTGCTGTCTCCGCCTGCAACACCGGCAGCGTGCTGTCGTTGCAGCCGGCCGTCGACGTCGGCTCGCAGACGGCTACGGTGCCGCAATATGAGGGCATGCAGAAGCTCGTGCCGTCCAATCCCTACATGACCGCCGCCTATCCGCGCATGGACGAGCCGATGTCCGAACCCGAGCAGATGCCGGCCAGCGAGACCGACTGCCGCAGCGAGTTGAAGCGCCTTGGGGTCGTCTACACCGATGTCCAGCCGATCCATGAAGGCCAGTGCGGCATCGATTATCCGGTCAAGGTCTCGGCCATCGGTAACATACAGATGAAGCCCGCCGCGACGCTGACCTGCGACATGGCCGCCACCTTTGCCGGCTGGACCAGGAACGAACTCGTTCCCTCAGCCCGCTGGCGCTATTTCTCCGGCGTCAAGACCATCCACCAGGGCTCCAGCTACTCCTGCCGCAACATCGCCGGCGAAGGCGTGCTGTCGGAGCATGGCAAGGGCAACGCGCTCGACGTCATGAGCATCGAGCTCAACAATGGCGACGACATCGACGTGCGCAAGCCCGGCCTGTTCGCTTTCCGCACCCGCGGCTTCCTCAACAATGTGCGCGCCGATGGCTGCCAGTACTTCACCACCGTGCTCGGCCCCGGCTACAATTACGACCACCGCAACCATTTCCATTTCGACATCAAGAACCGCAAGAGCGGTTATCGCGCCTGCCGTTAGATCGATGCCGGCTACCCTTTGCCGGAGTACCACTACACCGCCTAAAGTGATGCCGGAACGTTCGAACGGCAGCACATGAGCCAGCGCAGCATTCGACGACGCGTCACGATCTGGGTGGCGGCCTTGCTGGCCGCCTGGCTGGCGCTCGCCTATGTCGCGGCGCCTGAATTCTGGACATTCCGGGATCGCGGCTTTCGCAGCCAACGCTTCGAGATGGTCACCCATACACCGCAAGGCATTCCGGGCGATCCGATCAATGTCGGCCTGGTCGGCACCGAGAAGGAAGTAGTCCATGCCTTTGCCGTCGCGGGCTGGGACACCGCCGACGCCGTGACCCTGAAGACCGCGATCGAGATCGGCGAGAGCGTGCTGTTCGACCATCCCTATCCCGATGCGCCGGTCAGCCGGCTGCTGTTCGACGGCCGCGCCCAGGATCTCGCCTTCGAAAAGCCGGAGGGCCGCAGCGCCGATCGCCGGCATCATGTCCGCTTCTGGCAGACCGGTGCGACCGGCGATGACGGCCGGCCGCTGTGGCTGGGCTCAGCCAGCTTCGACCGCGGCGTGGGGCTGAGCCACGATACCGGCGCCGTCACCCATCATATCGGCCCCGACATCGACGCCGAGCGCGACTTCCTGATGCGCGATCTGGCGACCGCCGGCACGCTGATCTCGACCAGCGACATTGCGGGCATTGGCGCCACCAGGACCGGACGCAATGGCGGCGGCGATCCTTATTTCACCGACGGCGAGGCGATTGTCGGAGTACTCAAACAGTAGGTCGCGCGGGCCTTGCAAGCTGAAACAGTCCGGTGGTTTCAAAAGGGAGGTTCTGATGTTCGACGCGGAAAGTGTGGTGAATAGCTACTGCAGGGCCTGGTTCGACCCGGAGCCTGAAGAGCGTCGCCGGCTGTTGTTCGCCTCATTCGAACCGGAAGGCACATATATCGATCCGACGGTGCATATCTCCGGAGCCGAGGCGCTGCTCCACCACATCGATCAGGTCGTGAAAGCCCGTCCCGGCTTCTGGCTGGAACGGACGACCTTGGTCGATATCCATCATGATTTCCTGCGTTTTGGCTGGGTGCCGAGAGGCGAGAACGGATTTCGAGGCGCCGACAGCATGGACATGTGCCGCGTCTCCGAGCAGGGAAAGCTGTCGCTGGTCGTCGGCTTTTTCGGACCCTTCACAGCAATGCCAAATCCCTGACGGTTCCCTCACCCCGCGATGCCGCGTGAGCGAAATACCGGTCATTTCTCAAAAAACACGCCGGACTATTTTCGAAGACCGCGCGGCAATGCTATTGACCGCTCATGCTATACGTCGAAATCGCTATCGTGGTCGTCCTCATCTGCGTGAACGGCCTTTTGTCGATGTCCGAGCTCGCCATCGTCTCGTCGCGCCCGGCCCGGCTGAAAGCGATGATCGACCGCGGCATCAATGGCGCCGGCCGCGCGCTTGATCTTGGCTCGAATCCCGGCAAGTTCCTGTCCTCGGTGCAGATCGGCATCACCCTGGTCGGCGTGTTGTCGGGCGCCTTTTCCGGCGCCACGCTCGGCGAGCGGCTGGCGCAGTTCCTGGCCTCCACCGGCATCCGTGAGACCGTCGCCGATCCGCTCGGCGTCGGCATCGTTGTTGCCATCATCACCTATTTCTCGCTGATCGTCGGCGAGCTGGTGCCCAAGCAGATCGCTCTGCGTGATCCTGAAAGGGTCGCCGCCAGGGTCGCTCCGGCAATGACCATCCTCGCCACAGTCTCGGCGCCGCTGGTCTTCCTGCTCGACTTCTCCGGCCGCGCCATATTGTGGCTGCTCGGCCAGCGCGGCGAAAGCGAGGAGAAGGTCACCGACGAGGAGATCAAGATGCTGGTCGCCGAGGCCGAGCATCACGGCACCATCGAATCCGACGAGCGGCGCATGATCGCCGGCGTCATGCGGCTTGGCGACCGCGCCGTGCGCGCCGTCATGACGCCGCGCACCGAGGTCGACTGGATCAATCTGCAATCCGACGAGGCGGCCATCCGCAAGCTTTTGATGGAAACCCAGCATTCGCGCCTGCCGGCCGGCGACGGCGGCGTCGATGTCATGGTCGGCGTCGTCCAGACGCGCGACGTGCTGGCGGCAATGCTTGCCGGCCGCGTGCTCGATCCGCGCAGGCATGTGCGCGCCGCACCCATCGTCTACGACCAGGCCGACGCGCTGGATGTGCTCTCCAGGCTCAAGGAATCCGACGTGCCGATGGCGCTGGTGCATGACGAATACGGCCATTTCGAAGGCATCGTCACCCCGGCCGACATTTTGGAAGCCATCACCGGCGTCTTCCGGGCGGACACCGACGCCGGCGATGAGGAAAACGCCGTCAAGCGCGAGGACGGCTCATGGCTGCTCGCCGGCTACATGCAGGCCGACGAGATGGCCGACATTCTCGGCATCGACCTGCCGGAAAACCGCGACTACGAGACCGTCGCTGGCTACGTGCTGGCACACATGCACCATCTGCCGGCAACCGGCGAATGCGTCGACGCGCAAGGCTGGCGTTTCGAGGTGGTCGATCTTGACGGCCGCCGCATCGACAAGCTGATCGCCACCCGCCTGCCCGGCGCTCACCGCGAAGCGGTGCGCTGACCGTCGACGCGATGTGCAGAATTCGCTCTATCCCTGCCAGAAGGGCTTGGCGATCTCTCCCTCGACCTGCTGTATCGTCAGACCGATATCGTCGATCAAATGCGGATTGTCCTTCGACATTTGCCTGAGTTGCCAGCGAAAGCGTATCCGCTCGCGCCAGGTCCGATCGCGCCAGGTCGCGATGGTGCTTCGCAGGGTCGTCAGGAGCCGGCGCGATGCCGGCCGCACGGGCGTTCCCGGCCGCGCTACACAATGCAAGGAAGAGGTGAGGGTATCGGTCATAGCAACCTCCATATGGTTTTGAGGGCGCGGGGGCTCTCGATGAGGTTGAATTCTGCGCGATACGGACAGCGCCGTAATTAAGCCCTCCCAAATAGTTCTCAAAACTTCCAAACCGGCTATAGATGCGCCCTATGCAGGGATCGCGCTTTGCCTTTGGTCCGTTCGTGCTTGATCCGGATGCGGGAACGCTGCTTCGGAACGATGTGCCCGTTGCCGTTGGCTATCGCGGGCTAAGTCTGCTTGCAGCACTTGTCGGACGGCCCGGCGAAATCCTCGGGAAGGCCGAGTTGATGGACGCGGCGTGGCCTGGCACGGCCGTCGAGGAAGGCAACCTCACCGTCCAGATCGCGCAGCTGCGCAAGCTGCTTGGTCCAGCCGGGGATGGCAGTGATGGAGGCGGTGAATGGATATCCACGGTTCCGCGCGTCGGCTACCGCTTCGCAGGCGCCGTCGAACAGCTCGCCGGCGCGAAGCGAAAGCCTTTGCCGCTGCCCGGCAAACCATCGATCGCTGTGCTGCCCTTCGTCAATGTCAGCAACGATCCCGAGCAGGACTCCTTCGCCGATGGGTTGACCGAAGACCTGATCACCGACTTGTCCAGGATCTCCGGCCTGTTCGTCATCGCGCGCAACTCGGCCTTTGCCTACAAGGGAAAGGCGACGGACGTGCGCGAGATCGCTGAGGACCTTGGCGTGCGCTACCTGCTGGAAGGCAGCGCAAGACGCGCTGCGGGGCGCGTGCGCATCAACGCACAGCTGGTCGACGCGGTGAGCGGCGATCATCTGTGGGCGGAACGCTTCGATCGTGGCCTGGAGGATATCTTTGCCGTTCAGGACGAGGTGACGGCCAAGATCGTGGAGGCGTTGCTTGGCCGACTGCGCGCATCGCCGCCGCGCAACCGACCCCGAAATCTCGAGGCCTACGACCTCTGCGTGCGGGCGCGCAAGCTGATCGACGACTCGCCGCAGATGGCGCAGGAAGCGCATCTGATGCTCACGCGCGCGGTGTCGCTCGATCCCAGATACGCCGAGCCCTATCGCTGGCTTGCCATGAACCACTGGATGGGACAGGTGCATTGGGGTGGACCAACTGAGGCTGCCCGCAGCGTTGCCTTGGAACTGGCGCGCAAGGCCGTGGCGATCGATCCCAACGATGCCGGCTGTCGCTGGATACTGGCTTACCTGCTTGCCTATGAGCGCAGTTTCACTGAAGCGGATGCGGAGTTCGCCAAGGCGATCGAGCTCGACCCGAACGAGGCCGACACCTGGGCGGCATTGTCCGACATCGCTGTTCTGGCCGGGCGGGTCGAAGAGGGCCTCGATCATATCAGCAAGGCGTTCCGGCTGAACCCGTTTCCGGCAAGCTGGTACTATCTGACGCTCGGCCAGGCGCAATATGCGGCGCGTAACTACGAAGCCGCCATCGAGACACTGCGCCGGGACGAGACCTATCGTACAAGCTCACGCCGCTTCCTGGCGGCAAGCCTGGCCCAACTCGGCCGGCTCGACGAGGCACGCGCGGAGGTCGAACTGTTCCTCGTCGGCAACCCGCATTTCACAACCCATCACTGGGCCACGACGGAGCCATTCCGCGACGCCGCCATGCTTGAGCATTTTGTTGACGGTTTTCGCAAGGCCGGTCTTCCGGAGTGACGCACCGGCGTGAGCCAGGCATCACAGTGGCAACGCTACGTCTGCATGGCAGAATGACTTGCTCCCTCAAACCGCCGCCTCGATCGGCTCGGCAAGTCTGGGATTTGCCCGCGCGGCGATCAGGCAGCCGGCGACGATCAGGCATGCTCCGGTCAGCGTGGTCCAGGTCGCCTCCTCGCCGAAGAAGAACCAGCCAAGCGCAACCGCCCAGATGAAGGCCGAGTATTCCGTCGGGATCAGATATTGCGCTTCGGCGCGGGCGTAGGACCAGCTCATCAGGAATTGGCCGGCAAGCGACAGCACCGTCACCCCGGCCAAAGGAAGCCAAAGATCGGCCGGCAGGGCGACGGCGAGCCAAGGTGCTGCGAGGCCGAGGATGATTGCAAGGCAAAGGTTCTGGAACAGCATGATCTCGATCGGCTTGGCCAACTGCGCCTGTTGCCGGGCGAGGATCAGATTGTAGCCGTAGAACACCGTCGAGACGAGCACCGCTGCAGTGCCAAGCATGGCATCTCTGGAATAGCTTGCCTGCCCGAACTGGCCGGCCATGATGATCGCGACGCCGGCGATGCCGGCCAAAGATGCCCAGACAGCCTGCCGCCGGATCCGTTCGCCCAGCAGCAGCGCGGCAAGGAAGAGTGCAAACAAGGGCGCGACGAAGCTGAGCCCGATCGCCTCCGCGAGCGGCAATCTGGCGAGCCCCCAGAAGAAGGATATCAGAACGATGCCGACAATTGCGGCACGCAGCGCATGCAGTCTCAGCACCGCAAGGGTTGGTTTTGAGCGCGTCCCGGCTGACCAGGCCGCACCCGCGACGACAGTCGCGACCATGCTGCGCCACAGCACCGTGTTGTAGACGCCCACGGCAATAACCAGGGTCTTCATCGCCGCATCCATTCCGGACAGCAGGAAGATCCCGAGCGCGCATACGAGCACCGGGATCATCGGGGAAACGGCGCCGGTCAGGCTGGATGTCTTCACGGCTTCACTCATGTGACGGATTGCAGCCGGATATATCAGGGCAAGACGGCGCGGCCAGATGGCAGGACCATCGATGTAGAGGTCCAATCAGAGGGAGATGGCCCAGGCGTGCAGGTCCCCTTGGCCCCGCCTCAGTGCGCGTCCGGAGGCGGTGCCTTCGGTGTGACATTGCGCAGGAAAGGAACGAGTGCGGTCGCGACAACGAAGGCGGCCATGATCACCAGGAACGCATCGGCGTAGGCCATGGTGGACGCCTCGCGGTAGGCCAGCGCCCACAGCTGCTTCAGCGAGGCGGTGTGACCGTCGGCGACAGCACCGGGCAGTTGCCCGTAACGCTGCGCGACAGTGTCGACGAGGCGCATCGCAGCCTCGTTTTGTGGCGTCAGGTGCGAGGCAATGGTCAGGAAGTGGAAGTTGGTGCGGTCGTTCAGGATCGCACCGCAAATGGCGATGCCGACCGCGCCGCCTAGATTGCGCATCGTGTTGAACAGGCCGCTGGCATATTTCAGCCGCTCGGGCGGCAGGCTGCCGAGACCGAGATTGACGCTTGGAGCGACGGCGAATACCTGCGGGAAGCCGCGAAATATCTGAGGCAGAAGCAGCTGCGCGGCGCCCCATTCGCTGGTGATGGCGCTGAAGCTCCACATCGACGCGCCGAAGGATGCCAGCCCGAACATCATCAGCCAGCGCGTATCGAAGCGCTTGGCGAGAAAAATGTAGACCGGGACACCGACCATCGAAGCAACACCGGTGGAAAAGACCGCCAGTCCGGTCTGCAAGGCGTCGTAGCCACGCACGTAGCCCAGGAACAGCGGCGTCAGGAAGATCGTGGCGAAGATACCGACACCGGTCACGAACGAGAGAAAACAGCCGATCGCGAAATTGCGGTTGCCGAAGGCACGAAAGTCAACGACCGGCTGCGAATAGGTCAGGCTGCGGATGACGAACAGAACGCCTGTAATCGCGGCCACGACGGCGCCATTGCGGATCGTCGCATCGTCGAACCAGTTCCAGCGCGAGCCCTCTTCGAGGACATATTCCAGCGTGCCGAGACTGACCGCCATCAAGACGATGCCAATGTAATCGGCCCCCCTCAAAAGGGACGGATCTGGTTCGTCGATCTTGACGAGGGTGGCGACGAGAATGGTGATGATGGTGCCAGGAATGACGTTGACATAGAACAACCAATGCCAGTTCAGCGTATCGGTGATCCAGCCGCCGATGACCGGGCCGAGCGTCGGCGCGATCGAAGCGATGCTACCGACCACGGCGGCCGCGTAGACTCGCCTGGGGCCTTGGAAGTAGTGGAACGACGAGGTGAAGACCGTGGGGATCATCGATGCCCCGAGCAATCCCTGCAGCGCACGGAAAGCGATCATGCTTTCTATGTTCCACGCCAATCCGCAAAGCATGCTCGCCAGGGTGAAGCCGGCCGCCGAGATGGTGAAAAGCCACCGAGTCGAGAAGACGCGGGTGAGCCAGCCCGACAGCGGGATGACGATGATCTCCGCCACCAGATAGGATGTCTGCACCCAGCCGATCTGATCCTGCGCGGCCGACAGGCCGCCGCCTATGTCCTGCAGCGAGGACGCGACGATTTGGATGTCGAGAAGCGCGATGAACATCCCCACGCACATCACCATGAACGGCAGGATGCTGGCGAAGAAGGATTGCTGTGCGGCGCGCTCTGGCATGGCGTCCTCAGTGCGACGCGGTATCAACCGTCACGACAGTCGACAGACCCGGCTTCAGCGCGACTTTCTGGGCCTGGTCGCCGTCGATCGTGATCCTGACGGGGACGCGCTGGACGATCTTGGTGAAATTGCCGGTGGCATTTTGCGGCGGGATGACGCTGAAGATCGCCCCCGTCGCCGGCCCCAGGCTGGCGACATGGCCCTTGAGCGGCTCGTCGGGTGCAATGTCGGTATTGACCGTCGCCGGCTGCCCCTCGGCCATCTGCCGTAGCTGGTCCTCCTTGAAATTGGCGTCGACCCACAGCCCCCTCTCCGGAACGATCGTCAGGAGATAGCTGCCCGGCGAGACATAGGTGCCGACCTGCGCCAGCCGGTTGCCGATGATACCGTCGATGGGAGAACGGATCTGCGTGAACCCGAGATCGAGCTGCGCCGTGTCGAGATCGGCCTTGGCGGCGGAAACCGCGGCGGTTGCTTCCGAAATCTGGGTGTTGAGCACATCGAGCTGTTGCTTGGCGGCGGCAAGCCCCGCCCGAGAGGCGGTCACCGACGCCTTGGCCTGACCGTCGGCGGCAAAGCTTCTCTGGGCGTCCTGTTGCGAACCGGCCCTGGTGCTGGCCAGCACCTCATAGCGTTTCGCGTCCTGGGCGGTGAAAACCGCAGCCGCGCTCTTGGCCTCGAGATCGGCCTGCGCCTGCTCGATCAGCGAATTCTGCAGCGAAACCTGGGCGCGAAGATTGTCGAGAGCCGATTGCTGCTGCTGAACGGAAGCCTGCGCATGTTCCAACGCCGCCTTGAACGGCCGGTCGTCGATGCGGATGACGAGCTGATCCACGGCGACATGCTGGTTGTCCTCGACGAGAATCTCGTCGATATGCCCGGCGACCCGTGGCGCCAGCGGCGTGACGTTGCCGCCGACATAGGCATCGTCGGTCGAGACGAGGAAACGGCCGGCCTGCCACCACTGAAAGCCATACCAACCGGCGACGCCCATCGCGACCAAGGCTCCCAGCATCAGCCACGGCTTGCGGTGCTTCCTCACGGGCATGGGAACCTCGGCCGTCGACGGCTGCGATGGCTGCAACTCGGCAGCGGAAAGAACCTTGTTCATTGGCCGCGCGCCTCGTCCGACCTATGCTCAATCACTGTGTTGTCCACGAGCGGAAGGCCTGAGCCTTCACTGCTGAAGCGATATCGCCGACGCATGCGATCGGTGGCCATGGGTCCCGTCGCCATGGTGAAGTCCTCGCTGTCGAGTTCCTTGCCGGTCTGGCGGTCGACCAGCACGGGCTCGGCCCAGTGCCCATCGGCTTTGTCCACCACCACCAGGCTCGGGCCTTCGGGCGCCAGATGCCTGTTGCCCCAGCCAACCAGGGCAAGAAGAACCGGGCGGAAATCGCGCGCCTTGGCGGTCAGAACATATTCATGGCGAATCGGCCGCTCGCAGTAGACGCGCTTTTCGAACAGGCCGCGCTCGACCAGGCTGTTCAGCCGTCGCGTGAGGATGTTGGGCGCAATCTCCAGGCTCTTTTGAAACTGGTCGAACCGAGTCAGGCCCTGGAACGCGTCCCGCAAAAGCAGGATGCTCCACCACTCGCCCACATCATCAAGACTGCGCGCGATCGGACATGGGCGTGTTTCGAAGCTTGTTTTTGCAACCATGATCGAGGGGTCTCTTTCAAAATGAAAGTAACCTATAGCCGGGTCGATTTCATTATGCAAGTCACTCGGGCGTGATCATGAACGCAGACCGGTATGGAAGGTCCCGGCCTCGACCTGCTCGACGAACCGAGCAAGGCCGCAGCAGCGGCTTGAACGGCGTGGACCGGCGCCGATGCCGGCCCGCATCGCTTCGCCCACCGGATGCCTTCAGTCGCGGAGCCCGCCTGGCACCAGCACCACCTTGCCTGTCGAGCGCCGCTCCTCCAGCAAGCGGTGCGCTTCACCGGCCTGATCGAGCGGGAAGCGGCCGCCGATCGTGACCTGCAGCCGGCCGCTCGCCGCCAACTGGAACAGTTCGGACAGGCTGGCCTTCAGCACGTCCGGGGGCAGCAGCGGCAGCAGCGCGAAACCTCTCAGCGACTGGTTGCGGCCGATCATCGCCTCCAGATCGGAAGCCGCTAGCGCATAACGGCCGAGCGCCGCGAACACCAGTTCGCCGCCAGGCGCCAGAGCCTGCAGCGACGTAGCCGTCAGCGCGCCGCCGACTGTGTCGTAGATGATGTCGACGCCCTTCCCGTCCGTGACGTCGCGGACGCGGGCGGGCCAATCCGGGTTGGTGTAATCGACCGCGGCATCCGCTCCCCGCGAAAGGGAAAGATCGAGCTTGGCCTTGCCGCCGGCGGCCGCGACCACCTGGCGAGCGCCCTTCAGTCTGGCCAGCTGGACAAGCAACGATCCCACGCCGCCGGAGGCGGCTAGAACCAGCACCGACTTGGCCCGCGGCGGGCTTTGCCGAAGCAGATGAAGGGCCGTCAGCCCCTGCACCATCAGCGCCGTTGCATCCTCGAACGGCAGCGCATCCGGCAGCGGCACGGCGAGATCGGCTGAAATCGTCACCTGCTCCGCATAGCCGCTGTGAGGACGTTGCGACATGAACAGCGGCGCGGCCACGCGGCGCCCCAGCAATTGTGCATCCACGCCTTGCCCGACAGCCTCGACAACGCCCGCTGCCTCGACGCCCAGGATCATGGGGAGCTGCGGCGTCACCGCGTAGCGGTCAGCGCGCATCAGCACTTCGAAGAAGTTGATCCCGGCGGCATGGACGCGGATCAGCGCCTCGCCAGCCTGCGGCACCGGCGTCGGCAGATCGACCACCTGCAGCACGTCGGGACCGCCGAAGCGGCTGAGTTGAATGGCTTTCATGGCAAACTCCGATCGCTCTGGTATCGGCAGCGGTTTGCCACTATCTGCGGAGCCTCGGCTACACACTCATTTGTCCCCTGCTGACCAGGAGGTGACCATGCCCAATCCCAAGAGAATGCCCATCAAGAGGCTGCCGATGCTGCCGGCGGAACGGGCGCTGAAAGTGATCGCGGGGCGCTGGAAGGCGGTCATCCTCTACCACCTCTTCGATGGCCCCCGGCGGCTGTCGGCACTTAAGGCGATGATGCCTGGCATCACCCAGAAAGTGCTGATCCAGCAACTGCGCGAAATGGAAGAGCACGGTCTCGTCGGCCGCGAAATCTTCGCCGAAGTGCCTTCGCGCGTCGAGTATTCGGCAACAGGTCTCGGCCTCAGCCTCGAGCCGATCCTGCTGGCGCTCTGCCAGTGGGGCCAGCATCACGCCGACGAACTCAACGACATGGATCGCCTCGCCGACTGCATCATCCAGCCAAGGCAGGCACAACACGACGCCATGGCTTCCCGGAATTGAAAAAAGGGGCGGCGCAAGCGCCACCCCATATCCTTGATCCTTGGGAGGATAATTCGAACCGGCGGTCAGGCCGCCTTGACTTCCTCGGCGACGGCATCGGCCTGACGCGCTGCCTTGAGCACCTTGGCCCACCAGGCGACGTCGTTGACCAGCGCCGTGGCGGCCTGGTTCAGATGCTCGAGATCTTCCAGTTTCTTCTCGCCCTGACGGACGGCGAGGAAATCGCCCCAGGCGATATGGACGGCCGACTTGACCGGCGCCATCTGCAATTCGACCGCATGAAGGCGGAGCTGTTCGACGGCGCGGGAACCACCGACGCTGCCATAGCCGACAAAGCCGGCCGGCTTCTTGTTCCACTCATTGGCTGCGTAGTCGATGGCGTTCTTCAGCACAGCCGTCGGGCCATGATTGTATTCAGCGGCGGTGAAGATGAAGCCGTCGAATTCGGCGACCTTCTTCTGCCAGCGCTGTGCCACTTCATTCGTCGACGGCACCCAGGCGGAGGATGCGACCTCGTCGAAGAACGGCAGCGGGAAGTCGCGCAGGTCGACGACTTCGACGTCGATATCGGCGTGAGACTTGGCGATCTTGGCGATCCATTGGGTCGGCACGTCGGCGAAACGCGCGGCGCGTGTCGATCCGATGATGATGGCGATCTTGGGTTTTGACATGGGACTCTCCTAGTAAGCGATTCCGGGGCAAGTAAAGCTGGTATCGTTTGGATACCGGCGCTATATGAGATACTGCCAACTCGAGACGCAAGGAGGCACCTTTTTGTTACTGAGGCACCCGCACCGCTCCGAGGACTGCCGCGCCATCTCGGAAATCCTGCAGCGCGTCGGCGACAAATGGACCGTACTGGTCGTCGGCAAGCTGGGCGATGGACCGCTGCGCTTCAATGAATTGCGTGCCGCCGTCGGTGGCATTTCGCAGAAGATGCTGACCACGACCTTGCGTGGGCTGGAGCGCGACGGCTTCGTCACCCGCACCGTGTTCCCGACCATTCCGCCGCGTGTCGACTATGAGCTGACCGAACTCGGTCATGAGTTGCTGATCCCGGTCAGCGCGCTGGGCGAATGGGCGCGCAAGAACACCACGCGCGTCAAGGCGGCGCGCGAAAAATTCGATGGCATGCATACCTGAAACCCTTGGCCAGCAAGGGATGCCGCACGCACACGACTCCGGCTTGAGCTGATCCGGATTCTATCCCGGCCGCGCGGATCGTTGCCCGATTGCGCGTACTGTGTCGGCTGGCGGAATGCCTTCGTGCCCCGTCCTCTGACGGCTGCCGCTCAGGCTCCTGATGTGCTGTTGTCGCATCGAACCGCGGTACAGATATTGCACCGCGCGGCCCGCCCGCCGGGGGCCTGGTGGTCATGCGTGCAGGTGATTTTCGAGATGTCTTCCTTCACCTCCGCATAAGCGGTCACGCCGAGCAGGCAGGTGGTTGCTACCAGCGCTGCCACAAGCCAGCCGTTCAGCATATGTTGACGCATTGTCTCCCCTCCGACGCCCGCACAATCGGGCCTGGAGGCAACCATTGGATGTCGCGAAAAGCGCCTCTTGCACAGGTGATGTTACAATTGCCTGGGGTAGGAGAAACGGGCCTTCGTCAGCTCTCCGGTGGAACGGCCTTGGGCTTGCCGTCGCCGTCCAGCGCCACCATGACGAAATCGGCATGGGTGACCTTTTCCATCAGGTCGGAGAGGTAGCGCTGCGCCCAGGCTTCGACCTTGAGAGTCATCGAGGTGCGGCCGACGCGCTCGACATGGGTGTAGATGCACAGCGTGTCGCCGATCTTCATCGGCTTGGCAAACGACATCTCCTTCACCGCAGCCGTCACCACGCGGCCCTTGGCGCGCTCGGCGGCCCGGATGCCGCAGGCCAGATCCATCTGCGCCATCACCCAGCCGCCAAAAATGTCGCCGGCCGCATTGGCATCCGAAGGCATGGCCAGCGTGCGCAGCGTCAGATCGCCGAGCGGCCGTCCTTCAGCGTACTGCACCATGGGGAAAATCCTTCGAGACCGGTTGCCCTCGATCCCGTATCGTCACGGCGCCGACAGGTCAACGCGCCAGTGCCGACTGTACCCCTCGGTGGAGCTCACTTGACTGCTAAAAGTAACGCTCGAGGTTCGAGCGAATGCGATCGAGCACGCTGTCCCCGGAAAGGTCGGGAGAAAATTCCTTGCCGGTGATCGCCTCATAGGCCTGCGCGTAGACCCGCGAGGCCTGTTCGACGATTTCGTTCGGTATTTCAGGGATCGGATCCTTGTAAGGATCGCAGCGCGCCGAGACCCACGACCGGATGAAATCCTTGTCAAAACTCTCCGGCCGGCTGCCGCTCGCGAGCGCCTGTTCGTAACTCGCCGCGATCCAGTACCGGCTGCTGTCCGGCGTATGGATTTCGTCGGCAAGAATGATGGTCCCGTTCTTGTCGGTGCCGAATTCGTATTTCGTATCGGCAAGGATGAGGCCGCGTTCGGCGGCGCGCTGCTGGCCACGCGCGAACAGCCGCAAGGCGTAGCCTGAGACGGTCTCCCACTGCACCTGCGTGAGCAGGCCCTGTTCAAGGATCTCGGCTTTGGACAAAGGCTCGTCATGGCCACCATGCAGAGCCTTGCTGGTCGGTGTGATGATCGGTTCCGCCAGTTTTTCATTGTCGCGCAGGCCGTCCGGCAGGCGGATCCCATACATGTCCCGATCACCGCGCCGGTATCTGGTCAGGATCGAGGTGCTGGTGGTTCCGGCGAGATAGCCGCGCACGACGATCTCGACCGGCAGGATATCGAGCCTTGTGCCGACGACGACGTTCGGGTCGGGGTATTCGAGAACATGGTTCGGGCAGATGTCGGCGGTTTCCTCGAACCAGTACCGCGCCGTCTGGGTGAGGATCTCTCCCTTGTATGGGATCGAGGTCAAGATGGTGTCGAAGGCACTGAGGCGGTCGGTGGCGATGATGATGCGCCTGCCGTCCGCAAGGTCGTAGTTTTCGCGAACCTTGCCACTGTAATGGCCCGGCAGTTCGGGAATGAACGCGTCAGGAAGGGTCCGCATGTGATTTCCTGCCTTCCGCAGATTGGCCGATGCCATCGCATAGGCCGTCAAGCCGGTGCATATCAAGCGCGATTGTCGGGTATCCCCGCAAACCCGGCCAGTTCGACGGTCGCTTTTTTCACAACTGATGCCGGATGGCGCGGCGACGCGGTCAACCCGTGGCGTCTAGGCTGCGGCCAGATTTCCGGAGCCTCCCATTTCCATCATGCAGACCTATGACTTCATCATCGTCGGCTCCGGCTCGGCCGGCTCGGTCCTGGCGAACAAACTGTCGGCCTCGGGGCGCTTTTCGGTGCTGGTGCTGGAGGCCGGCGGCACCGACCGCCGCTTCTACGTGCAGATGCCGCTCGGCTACGGCAAGACCTTCTTCGATCCAGCCGTCAACTGGAACTACAAGGCCGAACCGGACCCGGGTCTCGCCGGCAACGCCGATCACTGGCCGCGCGGCAAGCTCTTGGGCGGTTCGAGCTCGATCAACGCTATGGTCTGGATCCGGGGCGCGCGCGAGGATTTCGACGCCTGGGCCGCCGCCGGTAATCCCGGCTGGAGCTATGACGACCTGTTGCCCGCCTTCAAGGCACTCGAGGACAACCAGGCCGGCGCCGATGCATGGCGCGGCACGGGCGGCCCGCTGCATGTCACCGACTGTTCAAACGCCGTCCATCCGCTGACCAAACGCTATCTGGCCGCCGGCCAGCAGGCCGGCCTGCCGCTCAACCCGGATTTCAATGGTGCCGCCCAGGAAGGCGTCGGCATCTACCAGATCTCGACCCGCAATGGCCGCCGCATGTCGGCGGCGCGCGCTTTCCTGCGCCCGGCGATGAAGCGCGCCAACGTCCATGTCGAGATGAAGGCGCTGGCCACCAGGATCCTGTTCGAGGACAAGCGCGCCGTGGGCGTCGAGTATCAGCAGAACGGCGAGACCAGGACGGCGCGTGCCGGCCGCGAAGTCATCCTGTCGGGCGGTTCGGTCAACTCGCCGCAACTGCTGCAGCTGTCGGGCGTCGGGCCCTCCGCCCTGCTTGGGAGCCTGGGCATTCCCGTCGTCCATGCCAACGAAAATGTCGGCGCGCATCTGCAGGACCATGTCGGCATCAACTACACCTTCAAGGGCCGGCTGCCGACGCTCAATCAGACGCTGCGCCCCTGGTGGGGCAAGCTGCTGGTCGGCATGCAATACATCCTGACCCGTTCCGGCCCGCTGTCGCTGTCGATGAACAATGCCGGCGGCTTCTTCCGCACCGACCCGGCGGCAACGCGGCCCAACATGCAGCTCTATTTCCAGGCGTTCTCGACCGTCATTCCCAAAAGCGGCGAGCGCCCGATCCTGACCCCCGATCCATGGCCGGGCTTTTCCATCGGCCTGTCCAATTGCCGCCCGTCGAGCCGCGGCGAGATCATGATCCGCTCCAGCAACCCGCGCGACTACCCCAAAATAACAGCCAACGCCTATTCGACCGCGGCCGATGTCGCCGAGATGCTCGACGCGGTGAAGTTCGTGCGCAAGATCGCCTCGATGCCTGCTATGGCCGAGATCATCGAGGAAGAGGTTTTGCCTGGTCCTTCAATCACTTCGGACGCCGATCTGATCCAGGATTTTCGGAAACGCTCCGGCACCGTCTATCACCCGGTCTCGACCTGCCGCATGGGCCCCGATCCCTCGCGCGCCGTCGTCGACCCGCGCCTGAAAGCGCACGGCCTCGAAGGTTTGCGCGTCATCGATGCCTCGATCTTTCCCGACAACATCACCGGCAACACCAACGCCGCCTCGATCATGACCGGTTGGAAGGGCGCCGAACTGGTTCTGGAGGACCAAAAATGAAAATCACCGACGTCAAGACCTGGGTTGTCGGCAACCCACCGCCCGGCATCGGCGGCAAGTATTTCATCTTCGTCAAGCTGACCACCGATGGCGGCGTCGTCGGCTATGGCGAGGCCTACAACGCCACCTTCTCCGCCCATGTCACTGCTCGGATGGTCGAGGACATGGCCGAGCGCTATCTCGTCGGCCGCGATCCGCACGACATCGAGAACTTCTTCCGACGCGCCTATTCGTCCGGCTTTACCCAGCGCCCCGACGTGTCCGGCATGGGCTGCTTCTCGGCGCTGGAAATGGCCTGCTGGGACATCATCGGCAAGGAGGCCAACAAACCGGTCTACAAACTGCTCGGCGGCCAGGTGCACGAGACGCTGCGCTCCTACACCTATCTCTATCCGCACACCGGCAGCGTCCATTCCGAGGACGCGCCCGACGGCAAGAATGTCTACAACGATCCCGATCTCGCCGCCGCCTGCGCGCTGGAATATGTCGAGCAGGGTTTCAACGCCGTCAAGCTCGACCCGGCGGGCCCCTATACCGCCTTCGACGGCCATCAGCCGCGCCTCGTCGACATCGATGTCTCCACCCGCATGATCAAGGCGATCCGCGAGGCGGTCGGCACCCGCGCCGACATCCTGTTCGGCACGCACGGCCAGTTCACGGCGTCGGGCGCCCTGCGCATGGCGCGCGCCATCGAGCCCTATGATCCCTTGTGGTTCGAGGAGCCGGTGCCGCCTGACATGCCCGAAGTCATGGCGCAGGTCGCCCGCGGCACATCGATCCCGATCGCCACCGGCGAGCGGCTGACGACCAAGTTCGAGTTCGCCCGCGTCATCGAGAACCGCGCCGCGACCATCCTGCAGCCCGACCTCGGCCGCTCCGGCGGCATCCTCGAAACCAAGAAGATCGCCGCCATGGCCGAGGCCTATCACATACAGATCGCGCCGCATTGCTATTGCGGGCCGATCGTCGGCGCCGCCAACATCCAGCTAGCGGTGACGCTGCCCAATTTCCTCATCCTGGAATCGCTGAAGCAGTGGGACGGATTTCACGCCACGCTGCTGAACAAGAAGATCGAGTGGCAGGACGGCAACGTCATCCCCTCGAAGGAGCCTGGCCTCGGCGTCGAACTCAACGAAGCGGTCTGCGACGCGCATCCCTACACCGGCAAGGACCTGCATCTGCAGATGATGCAGACGCCGCTGATGCCGTGAGTGAAAGCTACGCCTTCATCGGTCTCGGCCATCTCGGCGGCAACCTTGCCGCTAGCCTGATCCGTAACGGCTTTGCCGTCACCGTCTTCGACCGCGACCCCGCCGCCGTCGAGGGCCTCGTGGCGCTCGGGGCCACAGCGGCAAGCAGCCCCGCCGACGCCGCGGCACGGGCCGGCAATGCCATCACGTGCCTGCCCTCGCCCAAGGTCAGCGAAGCGGTGCTGGCCGGGCCTGGCGGGTTGCTCGAAGGCCTACCCAAGGGCGGCACCTGGATCGAGATGTCGACCAACGGCCGTGACGAGATTCTTCGCCTCGCCGCGCTCGCCGCGGCCAAGGGCGTCGAGACCCTGGAATGCCCGGTCACCGGTGGTGTGCATCTGGCGGCGGCCGGAAAGATCACCGCGCTGGTCGGCGGCGATGCAGCGCTCTACGAACGTCATCGCCCGGCCATCGAAGCGATGTGCGCAAAGTCTTTCCTGATGGGCCCGATCGGCTCGGCGGCGGTGATCAAGGTGATCACCAACATGCTCGCCTTCATCCACCTCGTCGCCGCCGGCGAAGCATTGATGCTGGCCAAACAGGGCGGGCTCGACCTCGCCCAATCCTACCACGCCATCGTTGCCTCCTCCGGCAACAGCTTCGTCCATGAGACCGAAAGCCAGCTCGTTCTCAATGGCTCCTACGACATCGGCTTCACCATGGACCTGGCGCTGAAGGACCTCGGCTTCGCGCTCGCCATGGGCGAGCAGTCAGGCGTGCCGCTCGACCTGGCATCGCGCGTCAACGCGATTTTTCAGCAAGGCAAGGCTGTCTATGGCGGCGGCGCCTGGTCGACCCAGATCGTCAAATTGCTGGAAGATACCGTCGGCACCGACCTGCGCGCGCCCGGTTTCCCGGCCAAACTCGAACTCTGACGCCAACTATATATCAAGCGATTTCAGGGCGTTGTATGGATCGGCGGATCCATCTGAATCAATCTGTCAACGGCTTGATTCAGTATCTGAGCGTCAATGCACCCGGCAGGATCTCGAAGGTCGCGGGTATGCGTCCCGGCGACTCGCCGTCTATGTCGACCAGCGCGCCATTCTTCTCGACATCGCCGAGCGGTTCGACCACCACTTTCCGGCCGCGCAGGACGGTGATGTCAGGGTGGTTGCGGTGCCGGCCGCCATAGAGCAGCCGGATGTCCCAGATCAGCTTCAGCTTGCCGGCCGCGCGCAGGATGACGATGTCGAACTGCCCGTCGGTCAGTTCGGCATCCGGCGCGATCATCATGCCGCCGCCGAAGAACTTTCCATTGGCCACTGCCACCAGCGCCATGCGCGCCTCGACCGGCGTGCCGTCATCGACGGTGATCCTGACATCCTGGAAGCGGTAGCGGATGAACTCGACCACGGTGCGCCACAGGAACAGCGCCTTGGCCGACATCCTGCCCTTGCGCTTGTCGGCGTTGACGGCGCGGTCGGTGGCGCCGGAAAGCCCGAGGCTGGCGATGTTGATGAAATGCCGGCTGGCCAGCGCGCCGTGATCGTCGATGTAGCAGATGCGCCCGGCATCGACCTTGCGTCCCTTGGCCTCGGCGATCCGCTTCAGCACGGCATCCACCTCTTTCGGCAGGCCGAGCCCGCGCGCGAAGTCGATGCCGGTGCCGCACGGCAACTGGCCAAGCTCGGTGATCCGGCCGCTCTCCTGTGTCGCCTGCAGCAGCCCGTCCGCCACTTCGCTGGCGGTGCCGTCACCGCCGGCCGCAATCACCAGATCGAAGCCACTCACCGCGAGATCGATTGCCAGCCTTTCGGCGTCGCCTTCGGCCTGCGTCTCGCGCAGTTCGAATTCGCCGAAATGCTTCTTCAGCGACGCGGCGACCTCGGGCCAATGCCGTTTGAGCCGGCCGCCACCGGCAATCGGATTGAGAACCACCCCGACTTTCAAGCACATCCTCCCGCGAGGACATCGAAACGCTCAGCGCCTCGAATCCTTTGCCGGCATTGAAGCCCGCACCGGCCGGCAGGGCAAGGGCCGAATGTCCGCCGCTGCCGCCCATCATGGCGGATAGGAAAATCCCGCTATTCCCAATTGATCCCCGATAATCCCGTTATCCACAGGCCTGTGGCCATTCCCTACGACCCTTACCCGGCGTACGTTAAACCCATCTCAGGCGGCTACCGATCATCAAGCCGAAAGGCGAAGTGAAAGGCGGATTTCCTGAGGCCCGTACGGCCCGGATCGAGAGCAGGCTTGCCTGGTTGAGGGACGGATGCCGAGACCTACGGGGCCGCGGAAAGCGTGCCAACGCCGACGGCGGACCGATGCTGCCATGAAGGACGGCAAAAACCTTCGATGGTGCGCAGGGCAAAGCTCGCAAGGGTGGAGACCGGCGTGGTCCCGAACGGACGCTGCTCTCGGGTGGCGACTGGCAGGACCGTCAAAATCAAGGCCGGCAAGGCGCGACGACTTTACGGAAGTTGCTGCCGCGACCGTGTCCTGATCTGACAGGGAGGCGCTGGGAGAAATCCCGGCGCCGACTGTCTTTTCTCCCCCTGGATGCCCTTTGCCGGCGATCTTGCGAGCGCCGCTTCACCGCGCGCTAAAATCGGTTAGTATCGCTGCGTCGTCAGAGTCCGTCTGCAAACGGATTCGCAGGAGGGGGATACTTCATGACGCTGATCCAGAAGCTCGCCGTTGCCTATGCCTTCCTGTTCTTCGGCGTCGTCGCCATCGGCTACATACCGGCGTTCAACGATGCCAACGGCAATCTGTTCGGCCTGTTCTCGCTGCAATGGTATGACGACCTGCTGCACGCCTTCTCCGGCGTCTGGGCACTGGCCGCCGCCTTCATCTCGCACCGCCAGGCGGTGTTCTATTTCAAGCTGTTCGGTTCGGTCTACCTGTTCGACGGCGTGCTCGGGCTGATCACCGGTTCCGGCTGCCTCGACGCCGGCATCTTCATCAACGGCTTCCGCTCCCTCAACGACATCGAATTCCCGGCCCGCTTCTTCGCCAACCTGCCGCACATCGTCATTGGCGGCTTCGCCGTTTATGTCGGCTTCTGGTTGGCCAAGCGCGTACACGACCACTTCGCCACGGCCTGATCGGGCATGTTCCTGTTCCGCTGGCTGAAGCGCATCATCAAGACGATCCTCTGGCTGATCGTCATCGTCATCCTCATCCCGATCGTCGGGCTGAGCTACGGCTTCCTGACGACGTCGTCGCTCGACAAGACGCCGTTGCCCGGCATTGCCGACGGCGCGCCGCCCAAGGCGCTGGCCGACAAGATCCGCGCCGAGATCCCCTTCTACCAGCGGCCGGAGGAATCGACCTTCCTCACCTATCCGGAATGGGCGATCGTCTACGCCGCGCGCGAATATGCCGGCTTCGTCGACAAGGACCAGCCGAGCGGCTTCCCCTACTGGTCCTATGTCGGCCGCTTCTGGCAGGACTACGCCATGGTGATCCGCGCCAGCTCTCCCTACAAATTCAACTACGCCAACCACCAGATGCTGATCATCATCGGCACCAGCCACTCGATCGAGCATATCCTGCAATGGGCCTATGAGAACACGGTCGGCCGCATCACCGAGGCGACATCTGCCAAGCGCACCGCCGCCGACATCTATCAGGCCAAAGTGGCGGCCGACTATGCCGCTTTCCTCGACCAGGTGCCCTGGTATCAGTTCCCCTATGCCGAAAAGCGCGCCGGCCTGTTTGCCGTGCAGCCGGCGCCGGGCGACAGTTCCGTCCGCACCAGCGAACGCAAACTTGCCTTCGGCCTCGCCGACACCATCAAGCAGGGCTATGCCGACCTGATCAAAAAGGCACTCGCCGCGACGTCCGACCCGGCCTTCCTCGACATCCATGTCTGGGCCAAGGGGCCGGTCGGCGAAGCCACGCGCAACGAGCCCGACACGTTGCTCGAGCGCGACATGGGTGCGGACGGCACCGTCTTCGTCACCAAGCGCTATCAGGTGTTCACCGAAATGATCCCGCGCCTGATCGACAAGGGCGTGTCCTTCGTCGAGATCGGCGGCAATGACGAGATCATGGTCACCGTACTGTCCACCGATACGATCGCCGTCCCCGAAGGCATGCGCATCCTGTTCAGCTATCCGCTGCCGGCCGACCCGTCGACGCGCCGCACCGGGCTGACCGTTGCCGTGCGCAAGCTGCATCTCGTGGTGCCGGCGCTGATCAAGTCGGGCGCCAGGCTCGAACACGTCTATGACTATTGAGACGATAGCCCGGCAATGCGACGACTGATCCGCATCGTCGGCTGGCTGGCGCTCACGCTGGTCGTGCTCATTGCCGTCGTGCTTGTCGGCTTTCGCGGTGCGGCGGCGTTGCGTGAGAACTTGTCGCCCGAGCAAGCAGCCCCGCCGGGAGCGCTGTTTGTAACGGTCGACGGTCTGAAGATGCACTATCAGGTCTGGGGTCCTCCGGACGGGCCGCCGCTGCTCCTGTTTCACGGCACGGCCTCCTGGGCCGAAACCTACCGCGATATCGCCGCGCCATTGGGAGAACAGGGTTTTCGCGTCATCGCGCCCGATATGCCGCCTTTCGGCTACTCGGAAAGACCGGCAGATCAGGACTATTCGCGCTCCGCCCATGCAAAACGCGTCCTCGGTTTCGCCGACGCGCTCGGCCTCCGTCATTTCAGCGTCGGTGTCCACTCCTATGGCGGCGGTGGCGTGATCGAAGCGGCGTTCCTGGCACCAGAGCGCATCGACTCGATGATCCTGCTCGACGTGGCACTTGGCCTCGGCCGGACCGAAGCGCCCGCTCTGCCGCTCGGGTCCATCCTGAACATGGCCTGGCCTCGCCAGTTGTTTACCGCCTCGACCTTCACCAACCCGCTCATGGTCGGCCCGGGTCTGCGCTCCTTCATCGGGAACGACGCCGTGGTGACCCCTGAACGCATCGCGATCTATGCACGCCCGCTCAACGTTGAAGGCACGACCGATGCGGTTGGCCATTGGCTGTTCAGCGGCCTCTTCAACGACGAGCGAAAATCGCTTGCCGCCGACAAGGCGAACTACCGCGCCTTCACGCCGCCCGTTCTCGTCATCTGGGGGCGACAGGATACGACCACGCCCCTCGAACAGGGTCAGGAGATTGCCTCGTTGTTTGCGCATGCCGAACTGGCGGTTCTCGATGGCGTCAACCACATCCCGCAGGTCGAACGCCCGCCAGACGTGGTGCGGCTGATCGCGAATTTCCTCAAGCGGGCCTTGGCCGGCCACGCGATAGGCGGGCTGTTTGATGCTCCGCCACGCTCATTTCACAATCGCGGCCAAATCCCGCCTTGTTCGCGCGCGAAGGAATGGGAAGGAATGAATGGGCTGCCGGGGGGCATCTCGAAGGGACAAGACCGTGATCAAGACCGCCCTTGTCGCCATGACCATCGTCGGTTGCGACTGCGACGCCAAGCTGTGCGAATATATCGGCGAGACGCCGGCCAAGTGGTCGACCATCGCCGAGTGCGAAGCGGCGATGAAAAGCCAGATGTTGCACGAGCGCAATTTCAACTATCCGCTCGTCTCCGGCATCTGCCGCACGAAGGGTTCGTCGTCCTCCTCGCAACTGGCCGCGACCGCGTCGCGCCCGGAATTGAAGCCCGCCAGCCGCGTTGTCAGGACCGAAAGCCCGTTGCCGCCTGAATTGAGCCACCGGCCGAGCGTCTCGGTGGGCTCGCCGACGACGGCCATGGAAGCGGACGCCGCCCGGCCCGTCGCCTATGAACAAGTGGTCGATGGCGGAACCGGCGTGCTCTATCGCACGAAAAACGGCTACGCCGTGGTCAAGACCGATCTTGGCCGCGCCGCTTCAGCGACCGCCGACGCCGCGAAACGCTCCGTGAACTGGCTGGCCGGACTAATGCCGAAGGGACTGTAGTCCAGCCAGCATCTCAGTTTGAATTTTCGGCTCACGGTTCCAGGGGTGACTAGTGGCCCTGTTTTCGTTTGGCCAATTCGAGTTGATAGACGCTTCGCGGATGCCGTCTGCGTCGCCAGGCGTTGAGAGATATAACCAGCGCCAAATACCCGAATAGTGCAAACACACCCCAAAAAACTCCAACCATGTTGATTGAGATAAGAATAACCACAAATCCAACTGCGGCCACGGCATAATATAAGACCGAGGCCCAGACATACTTCTCCATCTGCGAACTATTCATCTATTTATGAGTCCCGTCGACGGCCGGAACATAGGTCAACCTGATCACGTCATCGCCAATCAAATCGCTGGCCACAAAGCGAAGCGGCGGCCGGGGGCCGGCGAAGAATGGCTTGCCATGACCAAGCACGAATGGATGGAGGTAGAGTTGGTACGCATCGATAAGACCAAGGTCGGTCAGGCTTCGCGCCAGGTTTGGTCCAGAAACTGAAATCTCCCCAACGAGCTCAGCCTTCAGCCCACGGATCACCGCCTCGACGTCATCCGCGACAAGTGTGGCGTTGGGGCCGACCGACTTCAGCGAGCGCGACACAACCCATTTCGGTTGGTTCCGCCACGCCGCCGCGAATTCGTGCGCCTCCGCGCTCCACTCAGGACTGTCTACGTCCCAATAACGCATGACCTCGTACATGCCGCGACCGTACACGCTGCCGCTCAAGTTGCGCACTTGCTCTATCCAGTGACGAAAGATGGTCGGGCCTGACGGCATTTTCAGGTGGTCGACATAGCCGTCGAGGGACTGGTTCATTCTGAAAATGAGCTTCGCCATGCTGTAAGACCTCCAATTCAGGGTCGTCAGAATAACTTCAGCCGCCGCTACGCAAAAGTGTGGACCCCAGCCGAAATCCAAACTGAGACACGACCCTGGTTCCCTATAACTTCACCTTCAGGCTCTGCCAGAACTTGTCGATCAGCGGCTTTTCGGTGGCCGCATCCTCGCCGGCAACGCGGGTGATGAACAGCAGCCCCTGATCGGCCAGGCCGAAGCCGACGATCTCGAAATCGGCGGTGTCGGTACGTGTCTTCACCTGAGCGTGGATGCCGGTCAATTCCTTGCCGTCGGCAAGCTTGCGCGTCGTCGGCTCCTGCGTCAGCGTGGCACCGGCCTGCACCGATTCCTTGGTCATCTCCTGCAGCATCAGCTGGTTGAGCGACACCGGATTCATCTTGCCATATTCCTGCACGACGACGATCGTGCCCAGTGCCGACGCCATCAGATACTGCGTGATATCATCGCCGAGATCAGTCTTGGTCACCGAAATATCGCTCGGATGGACGAAGGAGAAATCGCTGCCGGAAAAGGTGGCGAAGTCGTTGCGTTCGAGCGTCACCTTGCTCTTTCTGCCGCCGGGCAGCGTCACATCAGTGCTCTCGCCGGGATCGATATCGACCGTCACGCCATCGATGGTCAGCTTGAAGGCCTTGAGATCCTCGGCCCCGGCCGGTCCAGCGCACAGCGCGATAAGGGTGAGTGCCGCCGCTGATACCATCCGCATGGGTTGTTCTCCTGCTTTTTATGCCACCCCGCTCAGCGCCTTGATGGCACGGTAGAAGGTCGAGGAAAACAGTTCCGTAGGGTCATATTGCCGCTTTGCCGCCAGGAAGGCCGGCAGCTCGGGATAGGAGGCCAGCAACTCCTTGGCCGTGTAATGCAGCTGGTAGGGCAGGAAGAACCGGCCGCCATGCTTGATCGTCACGTCGATCAGCGCCCGCGTCAGCGCCCGCATCCTGGCATTGCCGTCGGCATCGGTCGGCTGGTTGATGTAGAGCACCAGCGAATAGGCCGGCTCCGGCGCGTAGGTCAGCGCCACATTCTCCTTGTGGACGATGCGCACCGAGGCGTTGAGCACGGGCAGGTCTTGATTGCGCAGGATCTCGCGGGCTTCCGCTATGAACTCGACATAGGCGGCGCGTGGAATGAAATATTCGTGCAGGATGTCGGTCTCATCCATTTGATCGTTGAACAGATAGGGCACCGAATCGTGCATCGGGTTGTTGCGGGTGACAAGGCAGGCCTCGCCCTCGGCCATGGCCGAGGTGCGCGCCACCGTGCAGCTTTCGAACTTCGGCTCCAGCGTCTTTTCGGTGAACCATTTCAGTTCCTGGAACAGGCTGCCCCATTTCGCCAGATTGATGATCACCCGTTTCAGCCCGACCGATCCCGGTTCGCCAATCGCTGGCTGGTCGGCCGGCGGCTGCTCGGCCACCTTGTCATAGCGGTAGACGATCATGTCCTCGAGGAAATTGCCCGGCGCCGTCGACAGATGGCCGTAGAACAGGCCGATCTCCTTGTTCGGCTCCAGCACCTCGGCGAAGAATTTCGGAAAATCGTCCGATTTGATGATTTTGCGCGAGGTGCGGTAGACGGCGTTGTCGACGATATCGAGCGTTGCCTCCAACACCACGCCGAACAGGCCGTAGCCGCCGACGACGTGGCGGAACAGATCGGTGTTCTCGGTGGGCGAGCAGCTGGTCACCGAACCGTCGGCCAGCATCACCCGCATCGAGCGGATCGAGCTTGCCACCGAACCCGCCTGATGGTCCATGCCATGCGCATTGACCGACAGCGAGCCGCCGACCGAGAAGATGTCGGTCGACTGCATCGCCTTCACCGCAAAGTGCGGATGCAGAAGGTTCTGGATGTCGTGCCAGCGCGCGCCCGGCTGCAGCGTCATGGTCTTCGCCGCCGCATCCACGGTCACCTTGTTGAACTTTCTGAGGTCGAGCACCAGCGCGTTGTCGTCGAAGGCATGCCCGCCCATCGAATGGCGGATGGCGGCCAGCGAGATTTTCAAGCCATTGGCGCGCGCGAAGGCCAGCGCCTTGGCGATGTGCTCTTCCACGCTGATCTCGACGACGCCATAGACCGGTGTCTTCGACAGGCCGCTGGCATCGTTGATGTCGCCGCCTTTTGCCGACCAAGTCAGCGAAGGATCGAAGGCCGGCGTATTCTCCAGCGGCTTCAGCGGCAGCGCGATGCCGTCAATATCGGCAATCCGTCCGGCGTTCTTTGGTCCCGAAGGTCCGCGCGCCAGCCGCGCCACCGTGGTGCCGCCCCACAGCACCGCGCCGCCGACGACAGCCGCACCCAGCAGCAATCGCCGCGACAGGCGAAACCCTTTTTGCTCGTCAGCCATGAATATCCCCCGTTGGCCAAGGGATAGCGCGGCTGTTTGGCAAAAACCATAGCGATGCTGCCGGGACAGCGTTCCACCAACCGTCCCAGGGATGTCCAGCCGGGAGACCTCATCCAACTCGCCCGGCATCGAGGGGCGAAGCATGAAAATGGCCGGTCCCCAAAGGGACCGGCCGGAACAGGGTCTGAAAGTTCGGTCAGCAGGTCTGCTGACGCACGACGCTGACGCGCTACGAGGCCTTCTTGATCGACGTCACGATGCCGGTCTTGTCATCGACAGTCACCGCCACCTTGGCGCCGACCTTCAGTTTCCCGATCGTCGCTTCCGGCGAGAGCTGGTAGATCTTGCCGTCATCGAGGGTGATCGACTTGGTCGTCGGGTCGACGGCCTGGATGGTGCCCTGAACGGTCGCGGCATAAGCGGTGCCGAGGAAGGCGAGCAGAGCGGCGGTGGTTGCGAGGGTCTTCTTCATCGTTAGCACTCCGTGCTGTTTCACTTTTCCGGACCGCCGCTTTGGGAAGCGACAGCACCGGACGGCCTGAAACTGGAACAGAAAGCGCTCGCTGCGCAAATCACGTTGGGTGAATTTTCGCAAACAATATCATAGGCTTAATTCCGACACATTGCTTGCTGCCGGCATCATTTCCGGCCGCTTCGGCTCGCCCAATGAGCGCACTTCTGTCCGCGAAAAGAGTCGTTTAGCCGGATTGTGGCGGGCGGTTTCGATCACGGCGCAGCCGCCGCAATCCATCTCGAGCGGCATCACGAAACAGACTACCGACCGGTCATCGTTACACATTTTGTTTCATGGATCAGCTCAACTCGCCGCTCCGAAGTGGATGAAACTCGCGCTCCGGTTGCAAATCGGGAACGGATGCAGGATGGTGCGCCGTTACGATGAAGGGGGCCTTCCATGAAGCTTGCAGTCCAGACCATGATGTCCCTGATGCTCGCGCTTGCTCCGGGATCGGCCGGCGCACAGGGCGCGGATTCGGGCGACGACAAGACGGTTATCTTTACTGCCGACGATCCAGAGATGGCGGCGGCGACCGCGCAGGCGCTCGCCAGCCTGGACGAGTTCCTGGCCCTGGCCGAAGCGCCGCCCTCGGGCACGGACAGGTTCAAATTGAAGGTCGAGGTGCGCGATGGGGATATCAGCGAGCACTTCTGGGTCATCCCGTTCCGCCGCACCGAAACCGGCTTCGTCGGCATTTTGGCAAACCAGCCGGAAGCAGTGCACAACGTCGTCCTCGGCCAGAACATAGAATTCACCAAGGACGATATTTCCGACTGGGGATACACACGCGGCGGACGTCAGGTCGGCAGCTTCACCGTCTGCGTCATGTTCAACAAAATGTCGGAAGAGGAGGTGGACACCATGCGCGACCAATACGGCTTCGACTGCTGACGGCTCGGCCCGATCAACCCTCCCCATCCTTCGCGCCGATCTTGCGCACCAGCGCCGCTGTCGCCAGCATCGCGCCCATGTCTGATATCATCGGTGCGACATGCGTGCTGTAGTCGAGCGGCACCGAAATATCCGGCAACTCGAAGAAGTTCTTCGTCTGCGGCAACAGCAGGAAACCATCGCTGCCGTTGAGCGCGACGCGGGCCGGGTCGTCCGGCCAGGTTTCGCCAAGCCATTTCAGCGCCTGCGCCAGCCGGCCGGTCACCAACGGTCGCGCCGCCGCGACATTATCGGTGCGAAACTCGTAGGCGGCATCGAGCGCCGCGTCGCCGCTGGACAGCTCTTCCAGCCTGCTGGCAAACATGCCGCGAAAGAAGCTGATGACCGCGTTTGTCCGCCGCGTCGCCACCAGTATGCCAGGGAACGGCGCAATGGTCTCGAAAGCGACGATGACGCCCTGGAAGGCTGTCGATGAACCTTTGCCCGACCCTTCCCGCAGATGCGCCTCGTAGAGCTCGAACGGAAACCCATCGTAGCGACCCGCTACGATGTCGTCGAACGCCTGCCGGTTGAACGGACCAACCGCCGTGCGTGGCAACCGGTCGAAGGAATTCGGCGTCACGCCGTGCTGGTAGCGCATATCCGCGATGAAGCCGAAGATGATCGGGAGCAGCGTCTCGCGGAACGACTGCTGCAGCCGCGTCGCCGGTTTCCTAGCCTGGAAATAGAGCAGGATCGAAGCCGCGAAGCCGATGACATAGAGAAACACATGCGGCGTCGAGACCCATTGCTCGTTGGGGTCGGCGACCTTGTTGAACAGCCAGGCGACCAGCACCACGGCCACCAGCACCAGGCCGACGACTAGCGGTACCCGCCAGCGCACCTGCCGGACCGCCGAGGCCCTCGCCGCTTCATAGGCCTCGATGTCCTTCCGGATGCCGGCGATGTCAGCCTCGTTCGGCATGAAATCCGCTGTTTCCACCGCCACCCCCGCAAGCCTGCCTATATCGTCGCATGATAGTCGGTTTTGCAGGGGCCGCCAGACGGTTAAGCGGCGACGCCCTCTAGGCAGGAAAGATCGCTCTCAGCCGACCCTCGGCCTTGCCGCGCATTTGCCCCACCAGTGCCTCCACCGGCACCAGCCGCTCATGGTCGCCGGCGCGCAGGCGCACAAAGGGATGCAGCCGGTAAGACGCAATGGCGCCGCGTGTGCCGGCATCGGCACTGACATCGACAATGAGGATGCCGCCGATGCGGCCGGGCCATGGCTGGCGCGCAAGCGCGGTGCCGAGGAAATCGCCGAGCCCGTAAGCGACGATCGTCCTGTCGATCTTTTCCAACGGCTGCACGACATGGGCGTGATGGCCGGCGATCAGGCCGACGCCCTGCCCGACCAGCCGCCTGGCCAGTGCCCGCGTCTCGGCGCGCGGAAAATGCCGGAACTCCCAGTCCCAGTGCGGCACCGCGCAGAGAAGATCGAGGCCATCGCGCGGCCAGCGCCCCGGATCGCTGGCCATCGACACACGATTGGCAAACAGGTTCTCATCGGCGTTGCGCCACAGCGTGAAGGCGGCAAAGCCGATATCCAGCGGTCCGACCCCGACGGTCACCACAGGACCATTGGCGGCCAGGCCGATCGTACCGATGCCGAGCCGCTGCAACGCCGCCACCGTCTCGTCGAAACCGGCGACGCCCTGGTCGAGCACATGGTTGTTGGCCAACGAGAGCACGAGCTTTTCGCGCGCAATACCGGCCACCGTCAGCGCCTCGGCCAGGAACCGCTCGCTCATCGCGTGATGCGTGCCGAGCCTCGTCCCCAGCACCGCGCTTGGTCTGTCCACAACAGGGCTTTCGCAATTGCCAATCACCAGATCGGCAGCACCGAGCAACGCCTTGATCTCCGGATCGCAGTCCGGCGCTGTGCGGTTGGCCACCGCCGAGATGTCGCCGACGAAGGCAAGCCGCACTGTCCGCCTCGGCGGCGGATCCATCAGCGTTCCCGCCATCGGCGCAAAGTCTCGTGCGTCGCCGACGAGCGACGGCTTCACGAAGCGCGGCAGCCAGGACAGCTTGTAGGAAAGCGGATAGTTCGACACGCGGCGCCCAATTGTTTGCCCTGTGTAGACCGTCCTTGGGGCGGGTTGAAGCGCGGCGCGGCAAATGGTGTATATTTGCTCTGCGCGACAAATATTGGGGGGAAGGGATGACACGACTGGCAAGCCTGCTGACATCCGCTTTCATGCTGATTGTGCCGCTGTCTTCCGCCTCGGCGGCAATGCCCGAAGCGGCGACCGCCTTGTTCGAGGCGAAGACCGTGGCCATGCGCGACAGCGCCCTGTCGACGCTGGAGGCCGCCGCGCCAAAGGACCCGGTATCAGCCTATGCCGCCGGCGCCGGCGAGTTCTTCACCGCGTTGGAGATCCTGGCCAGCGGCTTGCACCGGCATGGCTTCGAGAGCCCGCAATCCTTCATGTTGCCGCTGATGCGGCTGCCGGTGCCTGACAATCCCAACCCCGAGCCGCTGACCTATGAGCAGTTCCGCGCCATCCTGGTCGCCTTCCGCGACCGGCTGGAAAAATCCGCCGCTACGTTTGCGTCGGTGCCGGCAGAGGCCGATATCGGCATGGTCATCGACCTCACCCATACCGGCATCGACCTCAACGAGGACGGCACCATCGCGCCTGATGAAAGCATGGCGGCGATCATCGCCTCGCTGTCGCGCGGCGGCATCTCGTCGGACGACGCCGCCCCCACGCTGACATTCCGCTTCGACCGCGCCGACGGTTTCTGGCTGCAGGGCTATGCCGAGTTCCTGATGGCGCAGGCCGATTTCTGGCTGGCGCATGATTTCAGGGGCACCTTCGATGGCTCGTTCCACATGCTGTTCCCGCGCGCCAAGCTACCGTTGCAGGATATTCTCGTGCCGCCTGCCGGCGACATGGGCAGCAGCATCTTCTCGTCGGAGTGGCGCATCGCCGATTTCATCTCGATGGTGCATCTCGTCAACTGGCCGGTGGTCGAACCCGAGCGCCGGCAAGCGGCCCGCCGCCACCTGCTGGAAATGATCCGGCTGTCGCGCGCGGACTGGAAGGCGATCCGCGCCGAGACCGACAATGACCGCGAATGGTTGCCGGGACCGCAGCAGAAGGGTGAGAACCCGCTCACCGGCCTCGAAGTCGGCGAAGAGCAGGTCCAGGCCTGGCTCGCCACCTTGACCATGGCCGAGGATCTCCTGGAAGGCCGCAAGCTGCTGCCGCATTTCCGCATCACCGCCAGCACCGGCCAGGGCATCAACATGAAGCGCTTCTTCGATGACCCAAAAAACTTCGACCTGGTGCTGTCGATCACCGGCCCGGCCATCGCGCCCTACCTCGAAAGCGGCGAGATCGTGACCAGCAGCGATTTCGACCAGATCCAGCGTCAGTTCGGCGGTGCCGGGTTTCTGACTTTTGCGCTTTGGTTCAACTGAAGGGTGCCTATCCGGGGCGGCCGTCCCAGGGGAAATTTTGGCAGGCAGACAACAGCTTTACCGGTGACAGGCGCCTTTTTAGGCAATTCCTGCTGGCAATCGCTTCGCTGCAGGGCAGTGCGAAAAAAATTAGCAAGGGCTGTTTTGCTTGACTCGGCCGTCAAAAACAGGCAGCAAAACCGGGTCGGAAGGGCGACAACACCACTTTCCTGGCCGTGGACGAAGCCTGATTTGGCCCAAATCCACATCTCGTCGTTGGTTTTGAGAGGGATTGATTAACCAACTTTGTCCATATTTTGAAGCAATCGGCAACCAACCACAGGCGCGGCAAACGCGTCGGGGACCACCTGGGATCACTCACAGAATGGTCGTCGCGGCTCACAAGGCCACGTACGGGGAAAACCGATTGGAGCGAGATTGGTTGCATGGCGTTGTCGAGTAAACAAAAAATAATCTGGGAACAGCGTGAAGGCGGCGAGTTCGTCGATGCACCGCGTTCCTCTTCCTTCAATGCTGGCCGGGTCGTCCGCTGGATCGCATTGCCTTGCGCCAGCACCGCCATCGGCCTTTGGCTGATCGGCACCATGGCCGGCCTCAGCTCCGTCGGCGCCTCGCTTTCGGCGACATCGGGTGGCCTGCCGCAGACGCTGTCAATGTCGGGATCGCTCGCCCTTGCCGACCCGTCGAAACAGCATTTCTTGAAAGCGCCGTTCGTGCTGGCCAATGCTCATGGCGGCGTGCAGGCGCTGCATGACCATGCCGTGCAATGCGGCGCCAGCTGCTTCAAACTGGCTGGGGTGAGCCCTCCGGCGGAGAAATCCGCGCGCCTTGTGGCGCAGGCAAAGCCCGTACCCACCGTAGCAAAGTCGAAATCGCAGGAACGCTTCGAACGCATGGAAGCGTCGCTGTCGCCGATGAAGCTCGCCGCTGTCTTCGCGAGTGCCGGCAAGCCTGCCCTGGCAGCCAACACACCGGCACTTCCGGTCATTTCCAGCGTAGCACCGCAAGTTACCGAGGCGTCGCTGGTGCCATCCGTCCAGGTCATGGCCAGCCTGTCGGATGACATGCCGGCTCCGGCGGCGGAACGCTTCGCCCGCCTGAATACCGGATCCGTCGTCGTCCAGACCGCGCCAGCGCCGATGGGCTTTGCCCAGTCGGAGACGCCGGACAATTCGCAACTGGCGCTTGCCCTCGTCCAGTCGCTGCCAGCCGAAGACGAGGCGTTCGCCTCACCGCTGCCGATCGAGGAATCGTCGGCTGATATCGCGGTTTCGCCTGTCGAAACCCAGCAGGACCAACCCGGCGATGCAGCCTCGCTGCCGGACGCGCTGACCGACGATGTGCCGTTGCCGACCCGCCGCCCGCAGTTCGACGCGCCGCAGCAGCCCAAAATCGTGCAGCAGCAGTCCAAGCCCGTCCAGCAGCCGAAGCCGGCGCGCGAGACCGTCCAACAGGCCCAGCCGGCAAAGCCGGGGCGTCAGGGCCGGCCGGCCGATGGCGGCGACGTGCTGGCCTATGCCAAGCCGGACACGCCTTCGGGCGGCCTTGGCAAGGCATTCAGGAACCTGTTCAATTCGCCAGGGTCCAGGAGCGGCGCGGGCAATGGCGTCGCCGTCTACGACATCAGCAGCGCGACCGTCTACATGCCTGACGGCTCGAGGCTCGAGGCGCATTCGGGCATCGGCGCCATGGCTGACCAGCCGCGCTATGCCGACCAGAAGAACCGCGGACCGACGCCGCCCAACACTTACAATCTGTCGATGCGCGAGTCGCGCTTTCACGGAGTGGAGGCCTTGCGCCTGACACCGGTCGATGGTCGCAACAAATACAATCGCGACGGCCTGCTGGCCCATACCTACCTGCTTAGGGGCCGCTATGCCCAGTCGAGCGGCTGCGTCGCCTTCAAGGACTATGCGCGCTTCCTCGCCGCCTTCAAGAAGGGCAAAATCAAGCGCCTCGTCGTGGTGCCGCGCCTGAACGGGTCGCCGACGCAGGTCGCTTCAGCAGCCAGGGGCGTGTAGTCACAAGAGGCTTTCGGCCGCACCTTCCCGCCTGCTCCTGACAGCCTTCTGTCAGGAGCAGCATCCGGCGAGGCGCCTCACCTCATCCCACTCTTTCCATTTTGGCCAGGAAATCCCATATTCGGGACATGGCCAAATCTCCCGATAAAAATGCGCCGCCGACGGCGAATGACGACCGCGCCGCGCCGAAGCGGCGCAGCCCGCTGACCGATTTCCTCGACGCCTCGGAACCGCTGCACAGAGGCGGCTTCGCCGAGATGCCGCAGCCAGGGCTCTCGGGCACGCCGCTGAACGGTTCGATCGCGGATTGGGCCGAGCAGATCGAGCAGGAAGCCGAAAAGGAAGGACGTCTTGTCGGCAAGGGCGACGGCGGCAAATCGCCGAAGCCGTCGAAGAAGATACCCGAGCGCTCAAGCTCGCCGGGGCGCAGTTCGCGCGGCACCTCGATGGGTGGCGCGGCAACGGCCAGGGAACGTACGGCAGCGGGCCTCAATCCGGTCGCCGGTCTCGACATCTCGCTGGAAGACGCCGAGACCATGGCCTCGGGCAGCGTCACCGCGACGGTGGCCGCCCTGTCGGCGCTGATCGAATCCGGCAACCCGCTGCACAAGGACGGTGTGCTGTGGACGCCGCACCGCCCTGCCCGCCCGGAAAAATCCGAAGGCGGCATTACCATCAAGATGGTGTCGGATTTCGAACCGGCCGGCGACCAGCCGACCGCGATCAAGGATCTGGTCGAAGGCGTCGACAACAACGACCGCACCCAGGTGCTGCTCGGCGTCACCGGCTCCGGAAAAACCTTCACCATGGCCAAGGTGATCGAGGAGACGCAGCGCCCCGCCTTGATCCTGGCGCCGAACAAGACGCTGGCGGCACAGCTCTATTCCGAGTTCAAGAAATTCTTCCCGGAAAACGCCGTCGAGTATTTCGTCTCCTATTACGACTATTACCAGCCGGAAGCCTACGTCCCGCGCACCGACACCTTCATCGAGAAGGAATCCTCGATCAACGAGCAGATCGACCGCATGCGCCACTCGGCGACGCGTTCGCTGCTCGAGCGCGACGACGTCATCATCGTCGCCTCGGTATCCTGCATCTACGGTATCGGCTCGGTCGAGACCTATACGGCGATGACCTTCCAGATGCAGATCGGCGACCGGCTCGACCAACGCGCCCTGCTCGCCGACCTCGTTGCCCAGCAATACAAGCGCCAGGACATCAACTTCGTCCGCGGCTCGTTCCGGGTGCGCGGCGACACGATCGAGATCTTCCCGGCCCACTTGGAAGATCGCGCCTGGCGCATCTCGATGTTCGGCGACGAGATCGAGTCCATTACCGAGTTCGATCCGCTGACCGGCCAGAAGACCGGCGAGTTGAAAAGCGTCAAGATTTACGCCAATTCGCACTATGTGACGCCGCGCCCGACCCTCAACCAGGCGATCAAGTCGATCAAGGAAGAGCTCAAGCACCGCCTGATCGAGCTGGAACGGGCCGGGCGCCTGCTCGAAGCACAACGGCTGGAGCAGCGCACCCGTTTCGACCTCGAAATGCTCGAAGCTACCGGCTCCTGCGCCGGCATCGAGAACTATTCACGCTATCTCACCGGCCGCCAGCCGGGCGATCCGCCGCCGACGCTGTTCGAGTACATTCCCGACAACGCACTGGTCTTCATCGACGAAAGCCACGTCACCGTGCCGCAGATCGGCGGCATGTATCGCGGCGACTTTCGCCGCAAGGCGACGCTGGCCGAATACGGCTTCCGCCTGCCGTCCTGCATGGACAACCGGCCGCTGCGCTTCGAGGAATGGGACGCCATGCGCCCACTCTCGGTCGCCGTCTCGGCGACGCCGGGCGGCTGGGAAATGGAACAGGCCGGCGGCGTCTTCGCCGAGCAAGTCATCCGTCCGACCGGGCTGATCGATCCGCCGGTCGAGGTGCGCCCGGCCAAGAACCAGGTCGACGATGTCGTCGGCGAAATCCGCGACACCACCAAGGCCGGCTACCGCACGCTGGTCACCGTTCTGACCAAGCGCATGGCCGAGGACCTGACCGAGTACCTGCACGAGCAAGGCATCCGCGTCCGCTACATGCACTCCGACATCGACACGCTTGAGCGCATCGAGATCCTGCGCGATTTGCGGCTTGGCGCCTTCGACGTGCTGGTCGGCATCAACCTGCTACGCGAAGGCCTCGACATTCCCGAATGCGGCTTCGTCGCCATCCTCGACGCCGACAAGGAAGGCTTTCTGCGCTCGGAAACCTCGCTGATCCAGACCATCGGCCGCGCCGCCAGAAACGTCGACGGCAAGGTCATCCTCTACGCCGACCAGGTCACCGGCTCGATGGAGCGGGCGATGGCCGAAACCAACCGCCGCCGCGAAAAGCAGGTGGAGTGGAACGAGGCCAACGGTATCACCCCGGAATCGGTCAAGTCACGCATCTCCGACATTCTGGATTCGGTCTACGAGAAGGACCATGTCCGCGCCGACATCTCGCAGTTCACCGACAGCGCCGGCGCCATGATGGGCAACAATCTCAAGGCCCATCTCGACGCGATGGAGAAACAGATGCGCGACGCCGCCGCCAATCTCGATTTCGAGAAGGCAGCCCGCATCCGCGACGAGATCAAGCGGCTGCGCGAGATGGAACTGTCCATCTCCGAAGACCCCCTGGCCAAATATGCCGACATGGAAAGCCCGGTCTCGGGCCGCGAAAAGGGCAAGCACAACAAGGGCGTGGCCAAACATCGTACAGCAGAGGAACAGGAGCGTTTCCGCAAGCTCGACGAGGCGCGCGCCGCCGAAGAGGCAGCCCGGCCCAACCGCTTCCGCAAGCCTGATCTCGACGAGATGGGCGCCGATGGCGCCGTGCCGGTCAAGAAGCCGCTGTTCGCCAAACCCTCGCTCGACGCCATGGGTCCGGGCACCGACATGTCGACGCCGGCCGGCGCGGTGTCGCGCTCGCTGTTCAAGAAACAGTCGGCCGAAGAGGCTCACGGCTCCGACTTCGGCATTCCCGGCGAGCCGGTCAAACCGCTGTTCAAGAAGAACTCGCTCGACGAGATGACCGTGCGTCGGACTGAGAAGCCCGTAGAAGGAAAAGTGCCGGCAAAGCCCCAGCCAATCTCCCCCCAAGTGGGGGAGATGCCCGGCAGGGCAGAGGGGGGCGCGAAGGATCGCGGCGACAAACCAATCATTCGTCAGCGCGCCGGCATCGGCTCATACGAGGACCCAGGCGACGCCCGCCGCGAAAAACGTCGGCCTGGTAAGACTGGGCGGCCGGGAAAGTAGTTTGTTCGAAACGCTGGCGGGACAGCGCCCCCTCTGTCTTGCCGCCAATCTCCCCCACGAGGGCATATGCGCTAAGATAGTTTTGGCATGGACTGAAATTTGCGCTTTCGTGGTGGCTCACGCCATCGATGTCGCAAGGCAGGGAGATTTTGGCGCAGGATTGCCAAGGGAGGTTGAGCAAAGATCGCTGCGATCAGAGAGGCGACGATCTGGCGGGTGGCGCGCCACAGTAGCGGGCGCCCGTCGCTCAAGGGGGAGAGACACCAAACTCCTGCGAGAGGGGTTCGGTCACAAGCGCGATGAGGAAGTGGGCAAGAATCCAAGGCTTTGCGATCCTTGGGTCTTTGGCGGGGGGAGCGCGCAGTCCGATCAGGCTCTTCAGACGTTTGAAGGCGAGCTCGATGCGCCAGCGCATGCGATAGAGCTTGAGAACTGTGTCGGCGTCAAACTCATCCTGGTCGAGCGAGGTCACAAGGATCACGAAGCCGGCAGCAATCAGCGTCTCCTGTCGAACCTGCGTGCCCTTGGCCTTGGCTTCCTTGTTGATCTTGCGTCGTGCTTCTTGTGCCGCGGCCTCGGATTTGCGCAAGGCGATCAGGCGCATCTTCAGGGGATCGCCCTTCTTGAGGCCCAGCCAGACAGGCGTTTCGATGACCTCCTCGCGGCAGCTCTTCAGGTGGCCGATGAGATCGAACGCCGTGCCGCTGGCGTCGAGCCATCGCACATTCTTCCACGCCGCGCGCACGAGAACGTCGCCGCCTTGCGCCAGGACCTTTGCGATCCGCTCGGCCTGCAGATAGGCGCGGTCGCCGATGCGGATCTCGCCCGGTATCACCGGCACGCGGTCGATCAGCTCGGCCTCGCTCTGGTCGGTGATCTCGATGAAATCGAACTGCTCGCGCTCAAGCTCGAAGGCGCAGTGCATCCGCCAAAGGCCATTGTTCTTCTTCTCATGCACACCGGCCTTGGCAACCGCCGTCGCATCGAGGATGCGGATCAGCCGGCCTTTGGCCAGGCCTTTCTCCTCGCGCTTCAAAAGATACCCAATCAACTGCTGCAGCCACGGCCCTGCATTGCGCAGCCGGCCGAGCAACGCCACATCCGAGATGTCGGCGATCCCGCTTGCCGCCGCCCAGGCCACGACGCCCCGCATGCCCACCTTGCCAAGGCAATAAGCCAGCGTCAGGCGCAACAGATCAGTAGCCGACCTGACACCCCGCGGCCGCAGGAACGCCCTCGTCTCGCGAGCACTCCCTGTGATCAACTCTTCACCGCCGAGGAGTTCAATCGTCTCGGCCCAGCCGTCATCTACAAGCGATTCGTGAGTCATCGCAGCGTAGAATCACAACCGATTCCCCGCTGCAACACCTATCTTAGCGCATATGCCCACGAGGGGGGGAGATTGGCGGCTTCAGCGCATCACTCCCTCTTGGACCAGCCCTTGCCACCAACCCCACCTCTGGTGTAATCGCTCCGCACACTCGAACGTCTTGAAAGGAGGGCTTACGTGTTTACGTTTTTTCGTCACCATCGTCAGCGTGGCCCGATTTCTGCCCTGCGAGCTTGCTTGCAGGGCTGACCAGGGACGGTCCGGGTTTCCCCCGCTTCGATTTTTTGGTCTGCCCTTCGTGGTGTCGCAACGCCGAGCCTGATGGCCGGCAAGCGCACCGTCAAAGTGCATTGAGCCGGGTTCCGGCAAGACCAGAGAAATCAAAATGGCCCTGATCAGCCTCAAATCCCTCGGCGTCACCATGAGTGCGCCGCTGTTCTCCAATCTCGACCTCACCATCGGAACCGGCGACCGGCTCGGCATCGTCGCCGCCAACGGCCGCGGCAAGTCGACTTTGCTGAAGTGCCTGACCGGCGAGATGGAGCCGACCTCCGGCGACATCACCCGCACGCGCGGCTTGCGCGTCGGTCATGTCGAGCAGTCCGTTGCCCCGGCGCTTCTCAGCCATACGTTCCACCAGGTGGTAGCGGATGCCTTGCCGGCCGAGCAGGCCGACAGCGAGATGTGGCGTGTCGACGTGGTTCTCGATTCGTTCGATGTGCCGGAGTCGATGCGCGAGCGGCCATTGCAGGCGCTGAGCGGCGGCTGGCAGAGGCTGGCGTTGATCGCCCGCGTCTGGGTCACCGATCCGGACGTGCTGCTGCTCGACGAGCCGACCAACCATCTCGACCTTGCCCGCATCGGCCAGCTTGAGACCTGGCTGAACACGCTGCCGCGCGAGGTGCCCGTCGTCATCGCCAGCCACGACCGCGCCTTTCTCGATGCCACCACCAACCGGACGCTATTCCTGCGCCCGGAGCAGTCGCCGGTGTTTGCCCTGCCCTATTCCCGCGCCAGGCAGGCGCTCGACGAGGTCGACGCCTCGACCGAGCGCAAGTTCCAGCGCGACATGAAGGTGGCGCAGCAATTGCGCCGGCAGGCGGCCAAGCTCAACAACATCGGCATCAATTCGGGCAGCGACCTGCTGACGGTGAAGACCAAGCAGCTCAACCAGCGCGCGGAAAGGCTGGAAGAGGCGGCAGCCCCGGCGCACCGCGAAAAGTCGGCGGGTGCCATAAAACTGGCCAATCGCGGCACCCACGCCAAGGTGCTGATCACGCTCGACGATGCAACCGTGGAAACGCCCGACGGCACGCTGCTGTTCAGGACCGGCAAGCGCCACATCTGCCAGGGCGACCGCATCGTCCTGCTCGGCCGTAACGGCGTCGGCAAGTCGCGCTTCGTCACCCTGATCCGCAACGCCATCATCGAACCGGACACGGTGCAGAATGTGAAGGTGACGCCGTCGACGGTGCTCGGCTACAGCGACCAGGCGCTGTCGGGCATCAGCGGTAACGACACGCCGCTGGCGCTGGTCTCGCGCCGCTACGATGTCGGCGAGCAGCGCGCCCGCTCGCTGCTCGCTGGCGCCGGCGTGGTCATCGAGATGCAGGAGAAAAAGATCGGCGTGCTGTCCGGCGGCCAGAAGGCGCGGCTGATGATGCTGGCGCTGAGGCTCGCCAACCCCAACTTCTATCTGCTGGACGAGCCGACCAACCATCTCGACATTGACGGCCAGGAAGCGCTGGAAGCCGAACTGCTGGCGCATCAGGCAAGCTGCGTGCTTGCCTCGCACGACCGCTCCTTCATCCGCGCCATCGGCAACCGCTTCTGGCTGATCGAGAAGCGGAAGCTCACCGAAGTCGAAGACCCGGAGGATTTCTTCAGCTCGGTAGCCGAGGCGGAAGGATGACGATTTTGGCGACGGAACCTGTCGCCATGCGAATTTCGTATCATAACATGAGACGTTTTCTTGATTTCCGAAACGTATCATGCGAAGGTACGCTAATCCGATCCAGCAGATGATACGCTCGTTCAAGGACAAGACCAGCGAGGCCGTTTCGAACGGCAAGGCTCCGAAGGGGTTCCCGTCGGACCTTGTCCGATCAGCCCAGCGGAAGCTGTTCATGATCGACAACGCCACCGAACTATCAGACCTGAAGACGCCTCCCGGCAACCGGCTTGAGCCGCTGAAAGGCAACCGTGCCGGTCAGCATTCGATCCGCATCAACGATCAGTTTCGCATTTGCTTTCACTGGGTGGACGGACAAGCTGAGGATGTCGAAATAACCGACTATCATTGGGGTTTTCAAAATGCTGAACATCAACCCACCTATTCATCCGGGAGAAATCCTCCGCGAGGAATATCTCTTACCGCTTGGCCTGAAGCCTTACACCCTTGCCAAGAAGCTGCATGTGCCGCGCACGCGCATCGAGCGCCTGGCCGGCGAGACGACACCGGTAACGCCCGACACGGCGCTACGCCTTGCGAAGTTCTTTGGAACCACGCCGCAGTTCTGGATGAGCATGCAGGCGAGCTACGACCTCGCTATCGAGGCAGAGGCCAAGAAGGCCGATCTAGAAACGATCGAGAGGTTGGAAACGGCAGCTTGAGACAAGCCGCGTCACAGCAGTCCGCATCGAGCCCGCCTGCAGTGGCTGCGACAAATTTTTAGCAGTCTGTCGGATCGCCTGAACCTGCCGCGTCCTTGGGATGCCGACACGATGATGCCGGCTTCAACCGAGGACAAAGCATCATGTTCATCCTGTCATCCATAGGCCGCATCACCACCCGTTACATGCAAGCCCGCGCCCGCCATCGCAGCGAGCGCGCCCTGCTTTCGCTGCCGATCGAATTGCGCAAGGACATCGGCTGGCCGGAAATCGTGACCGACGCGGAAAATGGCCCTCGTATCCGCAGAGCACCCTGACCGAGGCGACCGCTGATCAGTCATGCGTCTCGCCTGAAAGCGGCGTCGCCAGCATCGATACGCGCTTTTCGAAAGCCTCGAACCAGCGCGTTAGTCGCGCCCGCGAGCGAAACGGTGGAAGGTGGCGGAACGCCATCCAGGACAGCGTGGTGGCCAAGGCAATGTGGCCGACATGGAGCGGCGCTTGGTCGTCCAGCGTGCTTTCGATCCAGTCGTAGCTCGCCTCGATCTTTTCCCGGTATCCGTCGGCGAGAGCACCATAACGCAGCTGTTCGGGTCTTCTTTCAGTCTCCCAGCGCAACGCTATGCCCGTCTGCGCCAGGCCCTGGGCGACCGACTGCAGCCGCAACCCCTGCCAGCGCGCCTCGCCGTCTTGCGGCAGCAGCTTGCGGCCGTCATGCAGCGTGTCGAGATAGGCGCAGATGACATCGGAATCGAAGATCGGCGACGCGTCGGGCCGCAACAGCACCGGCACTTTGCCGAGCGGATTTTCGGCGTAGACGCGAGCATTGCGCAAGGTCGGACTGGTCTCGTGGTGAATGACCTCGAGCCGATCGGCAATGCCGACCTCATGAGCGAAGACGAGCGCCTTGCGCGCGAAGGGTGAGTGGGTCTGATAGTAAAGGATCATTGTCGCCTCGGGATTGAGGAAGCACGGGATGATCCAGCTGTTCTAGCCTGCGAGTTGCGAGAATTGCGCTCTGATTGGGGGCTGCCGACGCAAGTTCATTTCACGCCTCTCGTCCAAGCCCGCCGGCTGCCCGGCGTGTCCAGGCCCGGCCCGCCAAAAAAATTTGGCGGCCTTGTAGGATCGGCGTCACCTCATCCGTCCTATGATTGGCAAGGCCAAACCAAACGTGAAGAGGAACACGAAAATGACCGACCAGACCCCGGCTCAGGCCGCAGCGAAAGTGCTTGGCGGATTGACCCCTTACCTGCAGGTGGACGGCGCCTTCAAGGCTGCTGAATTCTACGAGAAGGCGTTTGGGGCGGAACAGGTCTTTGCCTATCCGCCGGACGAAAAAGGCCGCACCATGCACATCCATCTCCACATCAACGGTTCGACGCTGATGCTGGGCGATGCCTATCCCGAGCACGGCCATCCTCATAAGGATGCCCAAGGCTATACGTTGCAGTTGCACCTTCAGGACGACGCCATCCAAACCTGGTGGCAGCGCGCCATCGACGCCGGTTGCGAGGAAGTGGTGCCACTGCAAGTCATGTTCTGGGGTGACCGCTGGGGCCAGGTCAAGGATCCGTTCGGCGTGGCCTGGGCGATGAACGCACCGGTCAAGTAAGTCGCAGCGAGCAACAATGCCCTCCCGGGGCGTTGCGCTCATTCGCGCCGGGTCGCGTCCCTGCCGGCCCGGCGCATGATTTCAGCAACGGGAGACCCACAATGTCCTATGTCGATGGCTTCGTGCTCGCCGTGCCCAAGGCGAAGCTCGATGACTACAAGAGGCTGGCCAATCTCGCAGGCCCCATATGGATGGAGCACGGCGCGCTCGCCTATGTCGAATGTATCGGCGACGACGTGCCCTATGGCGAGGTCACTTCGTTCCCGCGCGCCGTGCAGGCCAAGGACGACGAGATCGTCGTCTTCTCCTGGGCCGTCTATGAATCGCGGGAGAGCCGCGATGCGGTCATGGCCAAGGTGATGGCAGACCCACGTTTGACACCCGATTGGGGGCCGATGCCGTTCGATATGAAGCGCATGATCTTCGGCGGCTTCAAGCCATTCATGGAGCTTTGAGCAACTGAGCCCCCACCGCTTCGTCATCCTATGGCGGAGCAAGGAGCGAAGCGACGCGGCGCAGACCATAGGATCCATGCCGTGACCCAAAGGCGTTGCAACGGTGACGAATTCTGCCCCGTTGCATCCTTCGATCGAGGTCACGGAATGGATCCCCGGGTCTCCGCGACGCCGCTTCGCGGCTGCTCCGCCCGTGGATGACGAAGCTTGGGGGCTTCGGCTAAACTGCAGCCAGGGTGCTAATCCAGCTTGTCCAACAGCGGCTTCAGCCGGTCACCATAGCGCTTCCACAGATCGACCGAGCCCTGATACATCGGCTGGCGCACCTGCGCGGCCGATGCCGTGCGCACCGGACGGTCGGTCTCGTGGAAGGACAGCGCCGCATCGTCCCAGGGCAGGCCGAGATGGGCTATCAGCGCCCGCGTCTGGCCTTCCTGGTCGGCGACGAAATCCTCATAGCGCACATCATGCACGACGCCTGGCAGCACCGTGTGCCAATGCGCCATGATGTCGGTGTAGAGATTGTGGAAGTCCGCGAGTTCGCCGAGATCGTAGCCATAGCGGTGGCTGTCGCCGCGGAAATGCACCTTGTAGATCGACAGGCAGGTGGCCGCCGCATCGCGGGCGCAATGGACGATCTTCGCCTTGGGCAGCATCATATGCAGGAAGCCGATCAGCAGGAAGTTGCCCGGCATCTTGTCGGTGACATGCTTGAAGCCTGGGTAACGGCCATGCAGCATGTCGAGATAGGCCTCGCCGGCCTCGGCGAAAGCCTTGTCGGGCATGTCGGCGATCCCTGCCGGAAAACCGCCCTTCATGGTCAAGGGAAACTGCTTGCCGACCGCCGTTTTCAGGATGCTGAGCTCGCCGGCGCCGTAGACCTGGGGATGGCTGGCGATGATCTGCTCGACCAGCGTCGTGCCCGAGCGCGGCATGCCGACGACGAAGATCGGCGTGTCGTCGCTAATTAAGCTGGGCTTGTGTTTCTCGAAGAAGCCGGCATCGAAGGTTGCCTTCATCGCCTCGAACTCGGCCCGCGTCTTGGCCTGGTCGTAATCGATGCCCTTGCGGCGGATCGCATTGCCTTCGGCGAAATAGTCGAAGGCCCGGCCATAATCCCTGAGATCGTCATTGGCCTTGCCGAGACCGAAGGACAACTGCATGCGCGACAGGCTATCCTGCGGCGCCTTGGCATGCTGGGCTTCCATGCTGGTCAATTCGCTGTCGCGCTCCTTCTGGCGCTTGACCTGCGTCAGCATCAGCCAGGCTCTCGCCATGCCGGGGTCGACCGCCAGCGCCTGCCGGAAAAGATCGGCTGCTTCATCGAGCTTGCCCTTTTCCATCAGCCCGACACCGAGCCCGTGCAGCAGATCGGCATCCCTGGGCCGGATCGTCAGCGCCTCACGGAAGACGGCGAGCGCCTCGTCCAAGCGTCCCGCTTCCTGCAGCGTTTCGGCAAGCCCGATACGGGCGCGGACATGAAAGGGATTGCGACCGACCGTGCCGCGATAGATCTCCTCCGCACCCTCGAACTGGCCGAGCTGCTTCAGCGATGAACCAAGATTGTCGCGCGCCGCCAGTTGGTCGGGCCGCAGCGTCACCGCCTTGCGGAAGCAGTCGACGGCAGCAGCGACCCGGCCGAGGTCACGCAGGACCGTGCCGAGATTGTTTTGAAAATCCGGGTTGCCGCTCTGCAAACGCACCGACTGTTCTATGAGGTCCAGCCCCTCGGCGCTGCGTCCGGTCTGGTGCAGCAGCAGCCCCAGGAAATGCGCCGCGGCGGCGTGATTGGCCTTTTGCGCCAGCACCTGCCGGTAGATCGCCTCGGCCTCTTGCCGGCGCCCGGCCTGATGCAATTGCAGTGCCTGCTGAACACGCTGGTCGAGGCCCAGCGGGGGCTGTCCTCCAGCGCCAGATCTGGTTCCCGCACCTGCCGCTCGTCTCTGATCTCTGTTGATGGGAAACCTGCCGTGTTTTGTCCGCCTGTGGCGATCTAGGCCATCGGCGCGGCAGGTTCAAGGCTTCGCTTGGTATCTCGCCCTTCCCATCAGTGGCGAAGGTCAGATCAGGCGGTTGGTCTCGGCGACCTGTCTGGCCCGCCTCACGGTGCCATCGGTATCGGCGATCGTTCGCCTTGCCGCCTCATCGCTTCTGATGGTCAGCCGTGCCGACTTGACGATCATCGACTTGCCGGTCGGGCCGGCGGCAATGGCGTGTATGATGGTTGGCTTGATGATCGGGTTGATCGCTACGGTCATGCCTCTCGGGGTTCTGACGGAAACCATGGCTTTTTCCTTCCAGGAATAAATAAAATGCAAGTGCCGGGAAAATCGGCCCAGCGTAAATTTAAGCAATTTTTTGAAAGCCACTGAGCCATATCAGGATTTTTCAAACAATTACAGCGATCTATTTTTCTGCCGTCGTCCGAGTTTTTCATGAATCTTCTTGAACAATCAGCCCTATCAGCCTATATATGCAAGATCGCTTTGGGCCAGAATTGGCATCTCGCGGCGTCAGAGGTTATCGACCCGCCAATCCCATTCCAAATCTTCGATACCGGGCGCGGCATATTCGCTCCGCAGCCGTGTCTCATTCTTCGAAAGACTCACATGAACACCGGAACCGTGAAGTTCTACAATGGGCAGAAGGGCTTCGGCTTCATTCAGCCGACTGATGGCGGCAAGGACGTTTTCGTCCATGTCAGCGCACTGGAGCGCGCCGGCTTCCCCGGCCTCGCCGAAGGCCAGAAGCTGCAGTTCGAGCTGGAGCGTGACACCAAGGGCCGCGAGTCGGCCGCCAATTTGCAATTGATCTGATCCGGCCGAATTCGATGAACGCTGACCACGGATGTACTGGCAGCCCTCGAAAGCGGCTTATTTCCAGCGACTGCCGGAAATAGGAAAGCGGGGCTCGTCCCCGCTTTTTTGCTTTCAGGACGGCTGCTTTGCACAGGTAAGATAATGCCGGACCGCACCACCCACTCCATCGTGCATTTCGCGGCACCTTTCGTGCTCGGCGGGCTGGAAGGGCAGTTGCCGGCCGGCGACTACGACATCGATCACGACGAAGAGCTGATCGAGGGCATGTCGCGGCTTGCCTGGCGCCGCGTCGCCACCTTCATCCATCTGCCGGCAAGGGCAGTGAAAAACCCGCCCACCAGCCAGCTTGTCGCCATCGACTACCTCGAACTCGAAACAGCGCTGAAGCGCGACAGGGAGAACGCAGCATGATCCGTTTCCAGCAGAATGCGCGCCCGCGCACCGACACGCCCGCGCACCAGTTTGCGATCGGTCAGACCGTGCGCATGAAGAGCCGCACCGGCCTCGTCCAGAAGACCGCCGAACTGTTCCAGATCAAGAGCAGGCTGCCGGTCAAGGACGGTTCGCCGCAATACCGCATCCGCAGCGAGCAGGAGACCCATGAGCGGGTCACCACCGAAGACAATCTCGAACCGGCAAACGACCCGGTTGTCACTGACAATTCGGTTGTTGCCAGCAACCTGGTCGTCTGAGACCCCACCGCCAAGCCAACACGCAGCAGGAGCACGACATGTCCAAGGGTCAACAGCGAAGCAACCGCGAGACACGCAAGCCAAAGAAGGACAAGGTCGTGGCCAAGCCCGCCTCCCCGTTCGGCTCGTCGGTCAAGCAGGCGGAGAGCAGCCTGAAGCCGAAATCGAAGGGCTGACACAAAAGGGGCGCCTCGTGCGCCCTTTCCGTCGCCTGTGAGGCGACGGACGGACACAACTGGCCTGCGCAACACCTGCCCACCACGGAGGCGCGCTTGAACTTCGTCATCGAGTTCTACCGGTCGCGCGACGCCGACGAAGCCACACTCGACAAGGTGTCGCTGGAAGCACCGAACCTGCGCGCCGCGCTGCAGGGCGCCACCGCGCTGTTCCACACGCTGGCCATGCCGCAAATCCCCGATCGCCTGCGCATTTGCGACGACGACGGCAGCGAGCTTTACGCCGGCCCGGCTGACGGGGCGTATCCGGCACCGTGACCAGCAGCGCGAGCTTCAATCTTCACGCGCTGCCTTTACCGATCTGATCATGTCCTGCGGACATCGCCCTGCCCTCAGCACGGCCCGTCTTCAACGACGCGATAGTCCGCGGCACGGGCTTCACAGGAATTGGGGAAGGTACGCATCTCGCCGTGCCGGCGAGCGCACACCGGCGCATATTCGCGGGTGCAGAACGTCTGCTCTTCGCCGCCACCACCGCCGCCGCCGCCGCCACCACCGCCGTCGCGGCACGGGCCGTCGCGCACGATGCGATAGCCGGCCCGGTCGGCAAGGCAGGCATTGGCGAAGGTCTGGCGGTCGCCGCCGCGCCGGGCACAGACCGGCTCGTACTGCTTGCTGCAATATTGTGGTTCGGGCCGTGGCGGACGCGGGCGCGGCCCTGGTCCCTCATCGACCACGACGGTACAGGCGGCAAGAATTGCCGACAGCAACAGGATGGCAAAACCCTGCCGCGAAAAGATTGCCGCCAGAAATTTCATGATGATCTCCCACGATCGCGTCCCCGGTTGCCGATCCTCGCCATTCCCCTGCCAAATGCAACCCCCGTTTGCAGCCCCTTCTGCCGGAAACGGCGCCTGGGGCCGTGGTCGGCGTCAGCCTCCTCGACCACCTCGACATCTGGCCCATTCGTGGCCCGGCTCTGGGCCGATGACCCGGCCGGCAAGCAAGCCTATGCCGAGCTGATCGATGCTCAGGTCAGTCGATTCATGCGTCGGGATGCGCCAGTGCGGCGGCCCGCGGCGCTATCTTGCAACCATCACGTTTCCGTGCGATAAATTCCGTGTTCGGGCATTTGCGACCCGGAGAGCGGAACGTTTTGGACGACCTTTCCCCGATACTGTGAATCTCTGACGGCCCCGTTTTCGGCGGGGGGTTTGACCATGCGCCAATGCATGACTGCCGAAGCAACCACCGGGAACTGCCCTTTGCGCCAGGCGGCGGGCAGGACCACCAAAGACTGAACGGGTGAAGGAGTTTCCCCAATGGCCCAGACCGGCACCGTTAAATTCTTCAACGCGACCAAAGGCTTCGGTTTCATCACGCCCGATGGTGGCGCCAAGGACGTGTTCGTCCATATTTCCGCGATCGAGGCTTCGGGCCTGCGCACGCTCGTCGACGGCCAGAAGGTCACCTTCGACGTCGAGCCGGACCGCATGGGCAAGGGCCCCAAGGCCGTCAACCTCCGCGCTGCCTGAGCCATCGGCACGTCTCTCGGACGCGCGACGGAGGCTCCAATGCCTGAACCTGGCTTGGAGAGGGATTTGAATTTTGAAAGGCGCGGCGATCTTCGTCGCGCCTTTTTCGTACCGAAAAAGCAGACCAATGCATATCGCCCGGAAGTGGTCCCGGTTTTGGGGAAACGATGCGCATGAAAACAAAGACTTAAAGGGAGTCGCGAAGCGCTTCAGGTGCCCACAAAACTTTCTCTTGCCGATGACGCTAAAATAAAGGACAAATTTCCACTCGGGCATTTGCCGGCCCGAGACTGGAGTTTATGGGACAAAGGAGCTTCCCATGCCGCAGACCGGCACCGTCAAATTCTTCAACCATGCCAAGGGCTTCGGCTTCATCACGCCCGATGATGGCGCGAAGGATGTTTTCGTCCATATTTCAGCCGTGCAGGCGTCCGGTCTTCCCGGTCTCGAGGATGGCCAGAAAGTATCATTCGATACCGAGCCGGACAAGCGTGGCAAGGGTCCGAAAGCCGTCAACCTGTCGGTCGGCTGAGCCCGCTTCAGACCGGCTGCGGCGGGCAGTTTCGCGCCTTGAGAGCGTGTGATCCTTGACGTCTGTTTTGAATAAACACGTCGAAATCCGTTCAGCCCCCGTTCAGCCACGGTCGCATATTAGTCTTTGGTAAAGCCGGACCGCATCCCCCGAAACTGCACGGGCCGGCACGAAGGAGACCGACATGAACCAAATTTTCAAAACCGCCGTCCTGGCCGCTGCCGTGGCCGCAACCACGCTCGCGACCTTGCCCGCCGCCAACGCGCGTGACTGGCGCCGTCACGGCCATCACGGCAATGGCGATGCGATCGCCGCCGGCGTCCTCGGCCTCGCGGCCGGCGCGCTGATCGGTGGCGCGTTGGCCAATGACCGGCCCCCGCCCTACGCTGACCGCTACTACGATGACGGTTACTACGATCGTGACGTCGTGGTGCGCCCGGCCCCGGTCCGCCGCTACTATGCAGAGCCGAGGGTTGTCTACGCCGATCGTTATGCCGAGCCGTGGACGCGTGACTGGTACGAATACTGCTCGGACCGCTACCGCACCTTCAATTCCCGCACCGGCACGTTCACCGGCAATGACGGCGAACAGCATTTCTGCACTGCCAACTGAGGCTTCCCTGCCCCAAACAAAAAGCGCTGACCGCAAGGCCAGCGCTTTTTTGTTTTCAGGATCGTTTTTGAAGCCGCCCGATATTCGCAGGCCGGCTGAATATCAGCACAGCCTACACCAGGAACGGATTGGTCCGCCGCTCCTCGCCGAAGCGGCCGCCGGAGCCGTGGCCGCAGATGAAGCCGATGTCGTCGCCGAGCGGCAGGAGCTTGTCCTTGATCGAAGCGATCAGCGCCGCATGGTCGCCGCCCGGCAGGTCGGTGCGGCCGACCGAACCGCGAAACAGCACGTCGCCGACGTGGGCGAACTTGGCTGCGCGGTTGTAGTAGACGACATGGCCAGGCGCATGGCCGGGGCAGTGCAACACCTCGAACACATGGCCGCCGAACGACACGGTCTCGCCTTCGGTCAGGAACCGGTCGGGCACGCAGTTGCGCGCGCCGGCGATGCCGTAGCGCCTGCCCTGGTTTTCCAGATTGTCGAGCAGCGACTTGTCGGCCTCATGCGGGCCGATGATCTCGACGCCGAGCGCCTCCTTCAGCTCCATGGCGCCACCGGCATGGTCGATGTGGCCATGCGTTATCCAGATCGCCCCGGCTGATATCGCATTGTCCTTCAGCGCAGCCAGGACCTTTTCGATGTCGCCGCCCGGATCCACGACAACACCGTGCTTGTCATCCATGTCGAACAGGATGGTGCAATTCTGCTGAAACGGTGTGACCGGCACGATGCCGGCATTGAGCTGACCCATGATCGTCCTTTCGCTATGCCAGCCGTGATGTAGAGACGCCGGTGAAGGGCGTCCACCCCTGGAAAGACGAACAGCCAGTAGCCCTGAAACGGAAATGGGCGGCCGAAGCCGCCCATTTGAAAAGACCGAATGGCCGCTTACTTCTTCATGGCGCCCATGACCGCGCCGAGAATGCCGGTCAGGATCGCGCCACCGCCGGCGCCGCCAACGATGTTGTTGAGGTTCAGCGCGCTGCCGAGACCGCTCGTTGCTGCTGCCGCAGCCGCCGGATCGACCGCGCCGCCGCCCAGCAGGCTGCCGAGGATCGCCGCGCCGCCGACGCCGCCAATGGCTCCGCCCAGGATTTTGGGAAGCTGACCCATCGCCGCCGTCTTGAGCGCCGCACCGACCGCCTGACCACCGATGATACCCGTAATCACCTGTATGATGATCGGAAGAAGCGTGTTCATGTCCATAAGATTAGTCCCTCCATAGCTGCCAGCCTCCCGGGCCGACAGCATCATGAGACGCCGAATTGGACGAAAGTCAAATGCAGAAACGCTGAAATAAAAGGGGCGGCCCGAAAACCGCCCCTGCTTGCTCGAAAAGCTGTGACTATCGTTATTCTGCGGCGATCGCGTGCTTGGGCTGAACGGCGGCAGAATAGTCATTCATTAGGTTTTTGGCGATTTCACCGACCTCGAATCGGTAAGGTCCGATCTCCGAAACCGGCGTTACTTCCGCTGCAGTTCCGGTCAGGAAGCATTGCTCGAAGCCCTCGAGTTCTTCCGGCAGGATGGCGCGCTCGATCACCTCCAAGCCGCGATCCTTGGCCAAGCCAATGACCGTGCGGCGGGTGATGCCGTCGAGGAAGCAATCGGGCTTGGGCGTATGGATCTTGCCGTCCTTGACGAAGAAGATGTTGGCGCCGGTCGCTTCCGCGACCTGGCCACGCCAGTCGAGCATCATGGCGTCGGCATAGCCCTTGGCCTCGGCGGCATGCTTGGACATGGTGCAGATCATGTAGAGGCCGGCGGCCTTCGACTTGGAAGGCGCGGTGCGCGGGTCGGGCCGGCGCCATTCCGCCACATCGAGGCGGATGCCTTTCAGCTTCTGCGCAGGGTCGAAATAGCTCGGCCATTGCCAGATGGCGATGGCGCAGTTGATGCGGTTGTTCTGCGCCGAAACGCCCATCTGTTCGCTGCCGCGCCAGGCGATCGGCCGGACATAGGCGTCCTGGAAACCCTGCTTCTTCAGAAGCGTGGTGGAGGCGTCGTTGAGTTCCGCCACCGAATAGGGAATCTTGAAGCCGAGCAGGCGCGCCGATTCATGCAGACGCTCGGTGTGTTCGTTGAGCTTGAAGATCTCGCCGCCATAGGCGCGCTCGCCCTCGAAGACGGCGCTGGCGTAATGCAGGCCATGGGTCAGCACATGGATCTTGGCGTCACCCCATTGGACGAATTCGCCGTTCATCCAGATGAAACCATCCAGTTGGTCGAAGGGAACGGATGCCATGGTAACCTCCCGCGGGCGGCAGCCCGCATAGTGTTGTATCGTTGATGTTTCGTGTCGGCCGCCCAAAGCGGCTTTTATGCTGGAGCGTAGGCGGATAATTGCGCTCTGGCAAACTCAGGAAGTTCCGGAAAAACCGCCTTCCCTTGCCTTTTCGTTCGCAATCCGCCCAAAAGCTTGTCAAAAATTACCATTGCAGGGAAATTACGTCAATAGTACTGACATAATCTCTCTTTCCCACGGAGAAATGATGACGGATCGAAGCCACGCAGCCGGAAAACCGATCAGGACCGCGATGTCAGTCGAGGACGGCATCGACTTCGCCATCATCGAGCTGCTCTTCTTCGCCTATCGTGATTTCACCTCCGATCCGGATCAGATCCTGGCTGACTACGGTTTCGGCCGTGCCCACCACCGGGTGCTGCATTTCGTCAACCGCAGGCCCGGCCTGACGGTCGCCGAACTGCTCGACGTGCTGAAGATCACCAAGCAGAGCCTGGCCCGCGTGCTCAAGCAACTGATCGACACCGACCATGTCGTGCAGTTGCAAGGTCCGCGCGACCGCCGCCAGCGCGAACTCTATCCGACCGCCAAGGGCCGTGCGCTGGCACTGGCGCTGGCACGGCCACAGTCGCGCCGCATCCATGCTGCATTGGGAGATTCCGGAATAACCGAACGGACCTTGGTCGAACGGTTCCTCGAAGCGATGGTCAATCCGGAACTGAGAGCGCAGATCGACGTTGGATCCGCAAAAATGTCAGGGAAAAGCCATGGAGAGCACTGAACGGGTCGATCACGCGGCCGCACCGGACGACGACGCGCCACATCTGCTTGTGGTCGACGACGACACCCGCATCCGCAATCTTCTCAAGCAGTATCTGACCGAAAACGGCTTTCGCGTGACGGTCGCCGGCAATGCCGGCGAAGCCAGGCGCAAGCTTGCCGGCCTCGACTTCGACCTTCTGGTGCTCGACGTCATGATGCCCGGCGAGACGGGCGTCGACCTGACCAAGTCGCTGCGCGCCGAAAAGAACGTACCGATCCTGATGCTGACGGCGCTGTCGGAGACCGACAGCCGCATCTCAGGGCTGGAGGCCGGCGCCGACGACTATCTGCCAAAACCGTTCGATCCGCGCGAGCTGATCCTGCGCATCAACAACATCCTGCGCCGTGGTGGCCCGGCGACCACGCCCAAGGTCGAGCAGCTGGTCTTCGGCCCCTACACCTTCCAGATCGCCAGGCGCGAATTGAAGCGCGGCGGCGAGGCGCTGAAGCTGACCGACCGCGAACAGGAGATCCTGGCGATCTTTGCCGCGCGGGCAGGTGAGACGATACCCCGCCACGAGCTTGTCGGCGACGATTCGGAAGTCGGCGAGCGCACCATCGACGTCCAGATCAACCGGCTGCGCCGCAAGATCGAGCGCGACCCGTCCAATCCGGTCTGGCTGCAGACCGTACGCGGTATTGGGTATCGGCTCAGCGTGGAATAGAATATCGCGTGCGGCCGGCTGAACGGCTGCGGGCAAGCGACAAGAGCGAATGGCAACCACGGAACTGGAACAGCCGGGCAATGGCGGCTTGAGCGCACGCGCCACGCGGACGCTGAAGGCGGTGCCGCGCGCATGGAACCGCTTCTGGCGCCTCGTCTCGCTCTACATGCCCAAGCGGCTCTATGCCCGCTCGCTGATCATCGTCATCGCGCCGATGATCCTGCTGCAATCGGTCGTCGCCTTTGTCTTCATGGAACGCCATTGGGCAACCGTGACGCAACGCCTGTCGCAGGCCACCGTGCGCGACATCGCCGCCATCATCGACCTGATCGAAACCTATCCGCGCGATGCCGACTACACCAACATCATCCGCATCGCCCAGGACCGCATGCAGCTGAAGGTCGACCTCTTGCCGCCCGACCCGCTGCCCGCGCCCGGTCCAAAGCCGTTTTTCTCGATTTTGGATGATGTTCTGTCATCCGAGATCACCCGCCAGATCAACCGCCCGTTCTGGATCGACACGGTCGGCAATTCCAACATCGTCGAGGTGCGCGTCCAGCTCGAGAACAAGGTGCTGCGCGTCTTCGTGCGCCGCAGCCAGGCCTATGCCTCGAACACCCACATCTTCCTGATCTGGATGGTCGGCACCTCGCTGGTGCTCCTGATGATCGCCATTCCCTTCCTGCGCAACCAGATCCGGCCGATCCTGACGCTCGCCGAAGCCGCCGAAAGCTTCGGCAAGGGTCGGCCGATGCCGCGCGATTTCCGGCCGCGCGGCGCCGAAGAGGTCCGCCGCGCCGGCTTTGCCTTCATGCAGATGCGCGAGCGCATCGAGCGCCAGATCGAGCAACGCACCGCCATGCTGACCGGTGTCAGCCATGACCTGCGAACCATCCTCACCCGCTTCAAGCTGCAGCTTGCGCTTTCCGGTGGCAAAGCCGAGACCAAGGCGGCGCTCGACCAGGATATCGACGACATGCAGTCGATGCTCGAAGGTTATCTCGCCTTTGCCCGTGGCGAGGCTTCGGAAGACGCCGGACGGTTCGATCTCGAGGCCTATTTCGAGAAGCTCGACGAGGAAGCCAGGCTGCGCAAGCGCAAACTGTCGACGACGCTTGCCGGCGACCCCGACGTGCATGTGCGGCCGAACGCCTTTGCCCGGCTGATGTCCAACGTCATCGGCAACGCCTTCCGCTATGCCTCGACGGTGGAGGTCAACGCCACCCATGGCCGCGGCTCGCTTCTGGTCACCATCGACGATGATGGTCCGGGCATTCCCGCAGACAGGCGGGAAGATGTGTTCAAGCCTTTCGTGCGGCTCGACGAGGCGCGCAACCTCGATGCCAGCGGCACCGGGCTCGGCCTGTCGATTGCCCGCGACATCGCCCGCAGCCATGGCGGCGACATCACCCTCGACGACAGCCCGCTGGGCGGACTTCGCGCCGTCATCAAGGTCCCGGCATAGTCGGCTGAGGACGGGCTTCATCCGCCCGTCATGAAACCATGGTCAAGAGCGCGCATGAAGCGCGCGACCTCAATTGATTCGGCCTTGCCGCCTCACTTCGACCCCGTGCCCGCCCGGGTGCGCTGGAGCGAAGCGAGGGCAGCAGGCTGGTCGCCGTTCCGGCATCGTCTCAAGGCAACCGCCGACCTTTCCTGCAAAGGGCCGCCATGCGCATACTGATGGTCACCGACGCCTGGCGCCCGCAGGTCAACGGCGTCGTCCACACGCTGGAGCGGCTCACCGAAACGCTGAAATCCTTCGATGTCGCGGTGGATTTCCTGACGCCCAACATCTTTCGCACCCTGCCCTTGCCGACCTATCCCGACATAAGGCTGGCGCTGACCACGCCCGGCCATGTCGCGCGCCTGATCGAAGCCGGCAAGGCGGACCACATCCATATCGTCACCGAGGGTCCGCTGGGCATCATGGCGCGGCGCTATTGCCGCAATGCCGGCCGGCCGTTCACCACCAGCTATCACACGCGCTTTCCCGAATATCTCAGCGCCCGCCTGCCGGTGCCGGAAAGCTGGGCCTATCGCTGGCTGCGCGATTTCCACAATTCCGGCCAGGGCACGCTGGTCGCCACCCAGTCGCTCGCCGACGACCTTGCGGCGCGCGGCTTCACCAAGCTGCGGCCGTGGACGCGCGGCGTCGACACCGATCATTTCCGCCCGGACAAGAAGAAGGATCTGGGCTTCCCCGGCCCGGTCTTCCTCTGCGTCGGTCGCGTCGCCATCGAAAAGAACCTGAGCGCCTTCCTCGACCTCGAGCTGCCCGGCAGCAAGGTGATCGTCGGCGAAGGCCCCGAGCTTGCCAGGCTGAAGGCGAAGTATCCGCAGGCGCATTTCCTCGGCCATCGCCCCAATGACGAACTGGCCGAGATCTATGCCTCGGCCGACGTCTTCGTCTTCCCGAGCCGCACCGACACCTTCGGCAACGTCATCATCGAGGCGCTGGCCAGCGGCACGCCGGTCGCCGCCTATCCGGTTACCGGACCGATCGACATCGTCGGCGACGGTTTTGGCGGCGCTGTTTCCAACGATCTGCGCGAGGCCTCACTCGCCGCGCTCAACGTCGACCGCGCGCAGGCACGCGAACGCGCCATGCGCTACAGCTGGAAAGCCTGCGCGGAAATGTTCCTCGACACAGTCGAGGAAGCGCTGGGTACGACGAGGAAGCTGGCGGCCTAAAACAACCTGCCGCCGTCCGGCACCTTGCGCTCGATGGCGCCGAGAACCACGGCGCCCTCCTCGTCGGGAAAGCCGAGCGTCAGCACTTCCGACATGAACGGGCCGATCTGTCGCGGCGGGAAATTGACCACCGCGAACACCTGCCGGCCGATCAGCGTCTCCGGCGCATAATATTTCGTGATCTGCGCCGACGATTTCTTGATGCCGATGTCGGCGCCGAAATCGATCTTCAGCTTGAATGCAGGCTTGCGCGCCTGCGGAAACGGTTCGGCCTCGACGATCGTGCCGGCGCGGATGTCGACACGATCGAAATCGGCAAAACTGATCTCGGGCTTGCGCTCGCTGCTCGAACTCATCTTGGTCTTTGGCTCAGGCGTTGCCGTAGGTCTCGAACAGCACGCCGGCCAGTGCGTCCTTGGCCGAGGTTCCGGACCAGACGACGAATTGGAAGGCCTGGAAATAGCATTCACAGGCTTCCAGCGCCGACGACAGCAACACTTCTACCTGCTGGCTCGATGGTTCGACGCCCCCTGCCAGGAGCAGCGACTGGCGGAACATGATCGCGCCCTCCTGCTCCCAGAGGTCGAAATGGCCAAACAGCATCTGTTCGTTGATGAGCGACAAGAGCCGCATCACTTCCAGCGCACGGGTCTCCGGCACCTTGATGTCGAAGGCGCAGGCCAGATGCAGCGCCTCGAAATCCTCCATCCACGAGAAGGAGACGTGATAGTCGGTCCAGCTTCCGGCAACGGAGATCGAAATCTCGTCGTCGCCGGCCCGCTCGAAGGACCAGTCATTGTTATGGGCCACCTGCTCGATAACATCCACCGGATGGATTTCGCGGGAGAATTCGAGTTCGAGAAGTTCCATGGAATGCTTCCTGTCGTTCTGTACGAGCGCCGCCACACGCTCCGCGGGAGGGCACACACAACGAACAATCTTGTCTAGAACTCGGACGGCCAGGACTTTCTTCGCGCAAAAGACTACTTCTCGACACAAAGACCCCAGACCGGACCCCACCGCCCGGCCGCATGACCCTGCTCCGAATCATGCAACAAATTCAGTCTATTGATCGGGAGTCGCGTGAACAGCCCAATTTTTCGCACTGCGTCATTCGCATGTGGAAAGCCGCTGTCACAAAGATTCATGCAATGCCGTTAAGCGATTCACGGCAAAGCGCTTTTCAGGATCGGGCTATGTGGAAAAGTTTAACGATTATTTTTTTGCGCGGGGCTTGGCCGCCGCCGCTGGTGCGGCCTCACCGGCCAGTTCGGCAAGCTTCGCCTCGAGCGCCTCGATACGGGCGGCTAGGCGAGTGTTTTCTTCCCGAGCCTTGGCGGCCATCTCGCGCGCGGCTTCGAACTCTTCGCGCTGCACCACGTCCATGGTGTTGAGAATGCGTTCGGCCTGTCCCTTGAAGGCGGTCTCCACCTCACGACGCACGCCCTGGGCGGCACCGGCGGCGTCGGTCATCAGCTTGGCGAATTCATCGAGAATGCGGTTCGGTCCGGTCGACATGGCAAATCCTCGCTTGCTCGAAATGACGTAGTGGTGCTGCGCGCGGAATGCAAGAACGTTGAAGCCCGCTGCGGCATCACGTTGGCCCACTCTTGTCCAAAACACTGGCAAATCTGACCAATAACTATTATTGTCTGGGAGCAGTTTGCAGGAGCACCGTCATGGCCATTAGCGCAGACTTGGGGACCCGTCTCGAGGATATCGTAAACCAGCTTGTCAGCACCGGTCGCTATAATTCGAAGAGCGAAGTGCTACGCGAAGGCGTTCGCCTCGTCGAAGAACGGGAGAAACGCCTTGCCGCCCTCGATGTAGCCCTGGCCAAGGGTATCTCGGATGCTGATGCCGGCAGGGTGAAGCCAGCCGACGAGGTGCTTGACCGACTGGAGGCCAAATACAAGGCGATGACAGAGAAGAGCAAGTGAAGCGGCTGGTCTTCACTGCTCAGGCTGAGATAGATCTTGAAGCCATTGGCGACCATATCGCGTTGGATAACCCGTTTCGGGCCATGACATTCATTCAGGAATTGCGCCTTGATTGTCACGAATTGAGTGAAATGCCAGAGCGGTATCCACTCTTCGAACGGCAGCGATCCTCAGGCATTCGGCGGCGCGTCCACGGCAACTATCTGATTTTCTATCGCGTTGGCGCTGAAACCGTGGAGATACTGCACGTCCTGCATGGTGCGATGGACCTCGGGGCAATCCTGTTCCCCGACAATTGACGGCGTCCACCTTGCCTTGACCCTGCCAAAACCCTGCCGCATGGTCCGCGCCCAAACGCGTTTCGCAACCGAGAGCTCCCGTTGAACGAATATTTGCTGCTACCGCTGGCCTCCTTGCCCTTCCCCAACATCAACCCGATCCTCATCCAGATCGGGCCGCTGGCGGTGCATTGGTACGGCGTCGGCTATATCGTCGGCATCCTGTTCGCCTGGTGGTATGCCAAGCGGCTCGCCTGCAATGCCAGGCTGTGGCCGAACGGCGTCCTGCCGATGAAGCCGGAGGATCTCGACGACTTCATCGTCTGGGCGGCCATCGGCGTCGTGCTGGGCGGCCGCACCGGCTATGTGCTGTTCTACGATTTGCCCCGCTACATCGCCCACCCGCTCGATATCTTCGCGGTCTGGCAAGGCGGCATGTCGTTCCATGGCGGCCTGCTTGGCGTCATCCTCGCCATGACGCTGTTTTCGATCAAGCGCGGCATCCGCACATGGTCGCTGTTCGACGTCGTGGCGGCCGGCGTGCCGGTCGGCCTTGGCCTGGTGCGCGTCGCCAATTTCATCAATTCCGAGCTGTGGGGCCGGCCAACCGACGTGCCCTGGGCGTTCGAATTCCCCAATGGCGGGCCGTTTGCCCGTCATCCGAGCCAGCTCTATGAGGCGCTGCTCGAGGGCGTGGTGCTGTTTCTCGTGCTGCGCATCCTCACCCATTCGCGCCTCAAGCTGAAGACGCCGCGCTTCGTTGGCGGCGCCTTCATCTGCGGCTATGGCCTGTCGCGCATCTTCGTCGAGTTCTTCCGCGAACCCGACCAGCAGCTTGGCTACCTCCTCGGCACCAACTGGCTGACCATGGGCATGATCCTTTCCACGCCGATGGTGCTGGCCGGCATCTGGGCGATGGCGACCGCCAAGCCGGTGACGCAGCCGCAACCGGCATGACACGGCTGAAAGCCCGCATTGTCGGCCTGATCGAGGCACTGGGGCCGCTTCCCGTCAACGAATACATGGCGCTGTGCCTGTTCGACCCGCAGGACGGCTACTACACGACGCGCGAGCCCTTTGGTGCGGCCGGCGACTTCATCACTGCGCCCGAGATCAGCCAGATGTTCGGCGAACTGGTCGCTGTGTGGATGTACCAGGCTTGGGCAGCGAGCGGCCAGCCGCTGCCGGTCACCATCGCCGAGATCGGCCCCGGCCGCGGCACGCTGATGAAGGACATGCTGCGCACGCTGTCGCGGCTTGATCCTGATCTGGCCAACGGCGCCACCTTCGCCATGATCGAGACCAGCCCGCGCCTGACGGAGGTCCAGCAACAGACGCTTGGCGTCACACCTTTCGCGGTTCGTTGGCACGAAACCATCGATACCTTGCCGCAGCAACCGCTGTTCATCGTCGGCAACGAGTTGTTCGACGCGGTGCCCGTCCGCCAGTTCGTCCGCGCCGGTGCCGGCTGGCGCGAGCGCATGGTTGGCCTCGATGACACCAATGAGCTGCGCTTCTTTGCCGGCGCCGGCTCGGTTGACCCGACCCTTTTGCCTGTCGATGCAGCCGAAGCGCCGCAAGGTGCGATCGTCGAAGTTGCGCCGGCCCGAGCCGCATTAATGGCAGCCATCGTCGAGCGCATATCCAAGCATGGCGGCGCCGGGCTATTCCTCGATTATGGCCATCTCCAGCCGGGTGTCGGTGACACGCTGCAGGCCTTGCGCGGTCACAATCACGAAGATGTGCTGGCCAATCCCGGTGAGGCGGATCTCACCACCCATGTCGATTTCGCCGCCCTCGCCGCAGCCGTTCGCGCGTACGGCCTCGACGCCCATCTGTCGACGCAGGGCGACTTTCTGCTCGGCATGGGCATTCTCGAACGCGCCGGCCGGCTCGGCGCCGGTGCCGACCAGGCGGCGCGCGACAAGATCACTGAGGCCGTCGAGCGCCTCGCCGGGCCGCAAGCGATGGGCCATCTGTTCAAGGTGCTTGCGGTGCTGCCGCGCGGCGTGGCCATCCGGCCGTTTGCCACGGCGGATTGACTTTTTACCGCCGCCTCTCCCAATCTCCCGTCCGGCAAGAGCACGGCGCCGCCCGCCGCTGCATTTTGCACCCGGACTTTTTCTTGACGAAACCGCCCACACGGACAACAACGCCCGCATGTTGAATCAGACCAAACCGGATCCCGTTCGGTCGCCGCTGCTGGACAAGGCGCAGGCACAAGGCATCCGCCACGGTTATTTCACCCGCATCGGCGGTGTCTCCAGCGGCATCTATCAGGGCCTCAATATCGGCACCGGATCGGATGACGACCCGACGCTGGTCGCCGAGAACCGCGCCCGCGTCGCCACCTGGATGGGCGTGCCGGCGAGCCATCTGTTGACCGCCCACCAGATCCACTCGCCAGATGTCGTCATCGCCCGGGAACCCTTTGCCGGCGAACGGCCCAAGGCAGACGCCATCGTCACCGATCGGCCAGGCATCGCCATCGGCGCCTCGACCGCCGATTGCGGTCCGGTGCTGTTCGCGGATGCCGAGGCGCGCATCATCGGCGCCGCGCATGCCGGCTGGAAAGGCGCTTTCACCGGTGTGCTTGAAAACACCATTCTTGCCATGGAAACCCTTGGCGCCCGGCGCGAAAATATCGTCGCCGTGCTCGGCCCCTCGATCGGCCCTGATAACTATGAGGTCGGGCCGGAATTCGTCGCCCGCTTCGTCGAGGCCGACGCTGAGAACATCGGCTATTTCTCACCCTCGGCAAACTCCGGCCATGCGATGTTCGACCTTAACCGCTACACGGTCGACCGGCTGACCAAAGCCGGTGTGACCGCCGAGGGCCTCGGCCGCTGCACCTATGCCGAGGACGATCTGTTTTACTCCTACCGGCGCACCACGCACCGCAAGGAGCCCGATTACGGCCGGCAGGTTTCGGCAATCGTTTTGGAGAGGGAATAATGGCGCTGCATTTTGAACGATCGGAATTCGACGCGCGGCGCGACCGGCTGATGATCGAGATGGCCGAAAAGAAGCTCGATGCCATCCTGCTGTTCGCGCAGGAGAGCATGTACTGGCTGACCGGCTACGACACGTTCGGCTTCTGCTTCTTCCAGTGCCTGGTGGTGAAGGCCGACGGTTCGATGGTGCTTCTGACCCGCTCGGCCGATCTGCGCCAGGCACGCCAGACCTCGATCATCGACAACATCGTTCTGTGGACCGACCGCAACGGCGCCAATCCGGCGGTCGACCTGCGCAATCTGCTCAACGAGCTCGACCTGCTCGGCGCCCGCATCGGCGTTGAATACGACACCCACGGCCTGACCGCTTTCAATGGCCGACGGCTCGACGAACAGTTGCAGACCTTCGGCCAGATCGCCGACGCGTCCGGCATTGTCGGCCGGCTACGCCTGTTCAAGAGCCCAGCCGAAATCGCCAAGGCCGAGAAGGCCGCCAATCTCTCCGACGACGCGCTCGACGCGGCCTTGCCGCTGATCAAGCAGGGCGGCGACGAAGCCCTGATCCTGGCCGCCATGCAAGGTGCGATCTTCGCCGGCGGCGGCGACTATCCGGCCAATGAGTTCATCATCGGCTCCGGTATCGATGCGCTGCTGTGCCGCTACAAGTCCGGCCGCCGCAAGCTCACCAAGAACGACCAGCTGACGCTCGAATGGGCCGGCGTTTTCAACCACTACCATGCGCCGATGATGCGCACGGTGCTCACCGGCAAGGTGTCGAAGCGCCATCAGGAGCTGTTCGACGCGGCGCGCGCAGCACTTCTGGCCGTCGAGAAGGCGATGATGCCGGGCAACAGCTTCGGCGACGTGTTCGATGCCCACGCGCGCACCATGGAGGCGCACGGCCTGACCAAGCACCGGCTGAACGCCTGCGGCTACTCGGTCGGCGCCCGCTTCACACCGTCCTGGATGGACATGCCGATGTTCTACCAGGGCAACCCCGAACCGATCGCGCCCAACATGACGCTGTTTGCCCACATGATCATCATGGATTCCGACACGGAGACGGCGATGACGCTTGGCCGCACCTACCTGACCACCGAATCCCAGCCCAAGCCGCTGTCCCGCCATGATCTCGACTTGATCGTACAGTGAATCCATAATGGGAGGCGTTCTTCGCCAAGGAGTTAGAAGGCAAATGAGACGATCGCATGTGACGACCGTGTCATTGCTTGTGGCATTGGCTCTTGCCGCCTGCACCAACGCAAAGGACGTGCTCGAACCGTCGGCCATCACCTCGCCGGCGACGTCGGCACAGACGCTGCCCGCCACGTCAGGCAACACGGTAGCCACGGTTCCCGCACCGGCCGGCACCACGGCGGGCGCTCCTGCAACCACCACCACACCGCTCACATCTGCCCAAAGCGCTGCGATCCTGTCGAAGACCCGCCTGCAGATCGCGCCGATCGTCGGCGCTTCGGTGGAAGCCGCGACCCCGCTGACGGCGGAGCTGCAAACGCGCGCCAGGCAGCGCGGCATCACGCTGGCCGGCAGCGCCGACCAGACCGCGACGCATGTGCTGAAGGGCTATTTCTCGACGATGTCGGAAGGCACGGACACCACCGTCATCTATGTCTGGGACGTCTATGATCCCTCAGGCAACCGCCTGCACCGCATCAACGGCCAGCAGAAGGCGCCGTCGGTCAAATCCGGCGACAGCGGGGGCGGCGACAGCTGGAGGGGGGTCTCGCCGGCAACCATGCAGGCGATCGCCGACCAGACCATCGACCAATTCGCGGCCTGGCTTGGCGGCAAGGCGGGCTAGAGGCATCGGACCCAAAAGTGGAGACGGTTTTGGGAAAATCCGATGCCCAACGAGAAGAAGGAGCAGCGGAAGTCCGCTGCTCCCTGTTGCCTGCCGGTGATGGCGCGGAGCTTTCTTGAGTTTAGCCGGCGGATTCCCGATCTCGGCGCTTGCAATACCGGCGCGGGCCGCTAAAAGCCCGGTTAAAGGGCGCAGGCGAGTCCGTCAGGTCTTTCCATCCTCCACCAGGAACCGTGCATGAAACTCTTCGCGGGCAATTCCAACAGGGTGCTGGCCGAAGCGGTCGCCCGGTACCTCAACGTCCCGCTGGGCAAGGCCAGTGTCAGGCGCTTCGCCGATCAGGAAATCTTCGTTGAAATCCAGGAAAACGTGCGCGGCGAGGATGTCTTCATCCTGCAGTCGACCTCGTTCCCGACCAACGATCATTTGATGGAACTGCTCATCATGATCGATGCCTTCATGCGCTCCTCGGCCAAGCGCATCACGGCGGTGATCCCCTATTTCGGCTACGCCAGGCAGGACCGCCGCGCCTCCGGCCGCACGCCGATCTCGGCCAAACTGGTTGCCAACATGATCACCCGCGCCGGCGTCGACCGCGTTTTGACGCTCGACCTGCATGCCGGCCAGATCCAGGGCTTCTTCGACATCCCGACCGACAATCTGTTTTCCGTGCCGGTCATGGCCCGCGACGTGAAGGCCAAATACAAACAGCTCGGCAATGTCGTGGTGGTGTCGCCCGACATCGGCGGCGTGGTGCGCGCCCGTGCGCTGGCCAAGCGCTTCGACGCGCAACTGGCCATCGTCGACAAGCGCCGTGAGCGTCCCGGCGAATCGGAAGTCATGAACATCATCGGCGCGGTCGCCGGCAAGGATTGCCTGCTGATCGACGACATCGTCGATTCCGGCGGCACGCTGTGCAACGCCGCCGATGCGCTGCTGGCCAATGGCGCCACCAGCGTCACCGCCTACATCACCCACGGCGTGCTTTCGGGCGGCGCGGTTGCCCGCATCAGCGGCTCGAAGCTGCAGGAACTGGTGATCACCGATTCCATCCAGCCGACCCAGGGCGTGCTCGACGCGCCCAACATCCGCGTCATCTCGATCGCCGACCTGATGGGCGAAGCCATCTCGCGCACCGCTACCGAGGAATCGGTGTCCAGTCTGTTCGACTAGACCGGCCTGCCGTTATGGCGCAGGGCTTTCCAACCGAACCGGGCCGATCAGGCGGCGGGCGACTTCGACGCTTTCACGTGCGCCGCGCATGTAGCCGCGCGGCGAGGCGCCCAGCATGCGCTTGAACATGGTGATGAAGGCCGGCACGCTGTCATAGCCGAGATCGAGCGCCACCCTGGTGATCGGCTCGCCGTCGGCGAGCCTGGGCAGCGCCGCGAACAGGCAGGCCTGCTGGCGCCATGTCGACAGCGACAGGCCGGTCTGGCGCTGGAAGGCGCGGGTGAAGGAGCGGCGGCTCATGCCGGCGGCATCGGCCCACTCGTCGATCGTCGCGTGCGGCGATGGTGCGGCGACGAAACGCCGGCACAGCGCCGACAGCCTCGGATCGGACGGGAACGGCAGGCCGAGCGGCCGTTCCGGCAGGGTCGGGATTTCGTGCAGCAGCAGGTTCATGATCAGCCCGCCGCGCCCTTCCAACTCGCCGCCCTGCGGCAGCTTCTCCGATTCCACGATCAGGCTGTGCATCAGGTCGGTGACGCCGACGACGCGGAGGCCTTCGGGCAGCCCGGGGATCGCCTGCGGCATCACATAGACCGAACGCATCGACACATCGCCCAGCATTTCGACGGAATGTTCGGTGCCGGCTGGAATCCACATCGCATGGTCGGGCGGCACCATCCAGCGCCCGTAGCGCGTCGTTACCAGCACCACCCCGACCAGCGCATGCAGCAGCTGGCTGCGGCTGTGGTGGTGTTGCGGCACACGGTAGCCATCGGGATATTCCGTCGGCAGCGCCACCGCCGGCCCGGCCACTTGCTCCAGCCACTGCCAGCGGCTCTCGTGCAACTGACCGAGATTGGCATTGCCGGCGTGAAAGACCTCTTTGCCGTGCGGCATCCTGTATGGCCCACTTGCGAAACTATTGGACCAAACCACGAAAGAAGTCGTGCGGCAAGCAGCTTATAAGGCAACCGTCCTTTAGGCGGCCTTCTGCAGCGTCCGCCAGTTTGCCCTGCGGGTGTACCCGCCAAAAAGACCACGGAGCCTACCTTGACCGATACGACAGCCGCCAGCGTCGCCCCACCGGCGAGCGCCAGTCACGCCTCAGCCCAGGCGACGGCCTTCACCGTCATCCTGGCGGTGAGCTTCTGCCACTGCATCAACGACATCATGCAATCGCTGCTATCGGCCATCTATCCCTTGCTGAAAGAGAATTACGGCCTCGATTTCTGGCAGATCGGCCTCCTGACCTTCACCTTCCAGGTGACCGCATCGCTGCTGCAGCCGGTGATCGGCATGATCACCGACAAGCGGCCTATGCCCTATTCGCTGCCCTACGGCATGGCATCGTCGCTGATCGGCCTGGTCGTGCTCGCCTATGCCGGACACTATTCGCTGCTTCTGATCGGCGCCTCGCTGATCGGCATCGGCTCGGCGATCTTCCATCCGGAATCCTCGCGCATCGCCCGCTTCGCCTCCGGCGGCCGCTTCGGCCTGGCGCAGTCGCTGTTCCAGGTCGGGGGCAATTTCGGTCAGTCCATGGGACCGCTGCTTGCCGCCTTCATCGTCGTGCCGTTCGGCCAGACCAGCATCTCCTGGTTCGCCGTCGGCTCGCTGATCGGCATCATCGTTTTGTGGCAGGTCGGCGGCTGGTACAGTCGGCTGCGCGCCGCACAGGGTAACCGCAAGACGACAAGCTTCGTCTCGCCTTTCCCGCGCCGCAAGGTGATGTGGGCATTGGCGGTGCTGACGCTGCTGGTGCTGACCAAGAACGCCTATATCGCCAGCCTTGCCAGCTACTACACCTTCTATTCCATGCATAAGTTCGGCGTTTCGGTGCAGATGAGCCAAGTCATGCTGTTCCTGTTCCTCGGCGCTTCGGCGCTGGGCATCCTGCTCGGCGGCCCGTTCGGCGACCGCTATGGACAGAAGGCGATGATCTGGTTCTCCATAGTCGGCGTGCTGCCCTTCACGCTCGCCCTGCCCTACGCCAATCTGGAATGGACGATGGTGCTGACGGTGCTGATCGGCCTGATCCTGTCGTCGGCCTTCTCCAACATCGTCGTCTTCGCGCAGGAGCTGGTGCCGGGACGTGTCGGCATGATTGCCGGCATCTTCTTCGGCTTCGCCTTCGGCATGGGCGGCATCGCGGCTGCCGTGCTCGGCGTCGTCGCCGACATCAAGGGCATCGACTATGTCTTCCAGATCTGCTCGTATCTGCCGCTGCTCGGCCTGCTGACCGTGTTCCTGCCGAACATGAAGGAAGCCAGGAAGGCACAGGCGGTCGCTGCAATCCGCTAAACCTGAAATGAACGAGAAAGGCACCCGCCTGATGGCGGGTGCCTTTCTTCTTCGAAAATCTCCTAGGCCTTGAAGAAGGCCAGCAGGTCGGCGTTGATGATGTCGGCATGGGTCGTGGCCATGCCGTGCGGATAACCCTTGTAGATCTTGAGCTCGCCCTTCTTGAGCAGCTTGACCGTCAACAGCGCCGAGTCGGCGATCGGAACGATCTGGTCGTCGTCGCCATGCATGACCAGCACCGGCACGTCGATCGCCTTCAAATCCTCGGTGAAGTCGGTTTCCGAGAAGGCCTTGATGCAATCATGATGCGCCTTGGTGCCGCCCATCATGCCCTGGCGCCACCAATTGTCGATGACGCCTTCCGACACTGCCGCGCCCGGACGGTTGAAGCCATAGAACGGACCGGCTGGGACATCCCTGTAAAGCTGGGCGCGGTTGGCCGCCACGCCGGAACGGAAACCGTCGAACACCTCGATCGGCAGGCCACCGGGATTGGCCGCCGTCTTGAGCATGATCGGCGGCACCGCGCCGATCAGCACCGCCTTGGCGACACGGCCGCCCGAGCCGTATCGGGCGACATAGCGCGCCACTTCGCCGCCGCCGGTCGAATGGCCGACATGGATGGCGTTCTGGAGATTCAGATAGGCGGCGAGTTCCGCGACATCGGCGGCATAAGTGTCCATCTCGTTGCCGATATCCGTCTGGGTCGAGCGGCCATGGCCGCGGCGATCATGGGCAATGACACGGTAGCCTTGTGCCAGGAAGAACAGCATCTGGGCGTCCCAGTCGTCGCTGCTCAATGGCCAGCCATGATGGAAAACGATAGGCTGCCCGGTCCCCCAGTCCTTGTAGTAGATCTGCGTTCCGTCCTTGGTGGTGATCGTGCCGCTGCCGGAGTTGGGCTTGGTTTGCGAGGTCATCTCAATCTCCATTTGTTGTCACGATAAACAATATCGCGATATCAATATGCCTAACGCAGCTTGAAATCCTTGTCCATGAAAATATGTATCGCGATATCATTTTTCGTGGTACCGAATTGATGCCCGTGTAGGCAAGAAGGAATGCGCCGTGCCTCTTCCGTTGGACAATCAGCTCTGTTTCACGCTCTACGCCACCAGCATGGCGATCAATCGCACCTACAAGCCGATGCTCGACAAGATGGGCATCACCTATCCGCAATATCTGGTGCTGAACGCGCTTGGAGAGGCCGATGGCATGTCGGTCGGCACGATCGCCCACAGGCTCGCTCTGGAATCGAGCACCGTCACGCCGCTGGTGAAGCGAATGGAGCAGGCCGGGCTGGTGACCCGCCAGCGCAGCCAGACCGACGAGCGCCAAGTGCAGGTCGACCTGACCCCGGCCGGGCGCGCGCTGCTTGTCCAGTGCAACTGTCTGAACGAGACCTTGATCGAGCGCTCAGGCATGACGCTGGCTGAGCTTGATGCCTTGAACCGGCAGATCCAGGCGCTACGCGACGCGTTGACCGGCGACCGATAGCCACACAGCCCCTGCGTAGCCGCTCGGCCCTGTCATGGGTTGATTGCAATCAGCACGGCTTTTGACGGCGGCTAAGCCAAAACGTCGGAAAGAGGCCGTCATCATGCGGACTTAAGCACGGTAAATGACCGTTTGCGCATGGTCCGCTTTGCCTGGAAACTAGCGGCGGGAGCGGGACGACCGACATGAAAGCCCTGGACCTTGTCTATGCCGAATTCGCGCATGAGGGCCATCTGTTCGTCGGTTTCCACCCCTTCGACCAGGATTTTGTGGCCGCGATTTCGAACCAGCGTAATAATGTCCTGGAGCATTGCCTTGCCATTCGGGGCACTGCAGTCGTGCAGAAACGAGCGGTCGATCTTCACCGTATCGAAATCGATCAGACGAAGCCACGAAAGGCCAGCGAAGCCCGTCCCGAAGTCATCAAGCCATATCTTGATCCCCAGCAGCTTCAGGTCGCTGATGCAGCGAAGGATGTCCGAATGCATCTCCATCTCCAGCCCTTCGGTGATTTCGAAGGCCAGCCTGCTGCCGGCGACGCCGGTCTCGCCCAGAATGGTCGCGACGGACGTTGCAAAGCCAGGTGTCTTGAGCTGGATTGGAGAGACGTTGACACTGACGACACGGACGTGATCGTCGGCCAGAAGCTCGGCGCACACTGTCCTTATGGCCCACCGCCCGAGTTCCAGGATAGCGCCGGTCCGTTCCGCGACGGGAATGAACAGGCTCGGCGGAACCGATGTGCCGTCCAGCATCTTGAGGCGCATTAGAGCCTCCACGGCTTCAACCCGATCCGATGCGACATCCTGGATAGGTTGATAAACGAGTGAAACGAGATTCTGGCCGATCGCGATCTTCAGCAAAGCCGCAATGTTCTCGCTCTCGTCGCTGCTTTGGGGATCGGTTGGATCGAACAGCCGGGCACAGTTTCGACCACCGGCTTTTGCCAGATAGAGCGCGCGATCGGCCTCGTGGATGATCTTTTCCAGCTTGGCGCCTGTCTGCGTCCTGGTGAATGCAGCACCAACGCTCACCGTCACGATCGAGACCCCGTCGCGCCGCAGCTCATGGGTAAGTGCCAGGTTCTCCACCGTGGCGCAAATGGCTTCCGCGATATCCAGGATCTGCTCTTTTTTCTCCATGCGAGCCAGGACAATGAACTCTTCCCCGCCGTAGCGGCCAATGGAGCCATTGTATTGCTTGATCATGTCGCTAAGGGCATTGGCGACATGGATCAGGCAACGGTCGCCTTCCTGATGGCCGTAGCAGTCGTTGAACTTTTTGAAGAAGTCCACGTCGATGAGGATCGCCCCGAAACTGGTGCCAACCTTTTGCCATTCACTCCAGTAATCCCGCAGCTTCTCGTCGATCGCCCGCCGGTTCTCGAGGCCCGTAAGCGGATCGGTCCGCGACAGTCTCAGCAGGGCCTTGCCGCGTTCGGTCGCCTCGTTGTGCTGGATCTTGGCTTCCAGGGCGTTCAGGAAGACGTTGTAGCGTTCCTCATTCAGTTTCCAGTTCACATATGAGGTGAATGTGAAACAAGAAACGTAGAAAGTCCCAAAAACCATTTTGTACGTTAGCGTAGAAGGCACAAAATAGTTTACAACGTACAGTATACACAATATTATTGCAGATGTTAGAATAGAAACCTTGAAATTGAACGTAAAAAAGAGATTGGCGCTCATCATGAAGATGGTGCCGAAAACCATATAGTAAGAGACGCTTTCCTTGTCCGCGCCCATAATTGCAGGGCACAACCACCCAACATAGCCAAAGATGATGGCTCCGGCGCAAGTCACGTCAAGCCATTCCGTTGCAACCCCCCGGCGAAGCTGTACTTCCAGGGTCAAAAGCGCGGTCAATCCGACCGCGAAGCGCGCCATGATCGTATAGACGGCCACATCTGGAATCAGCAGCAGATCCGTTGCCGAAAACAGCAGATAGATGGCAACGGCGATCCAAAGCCCTGGCCTGGCTTCCCCTCTTCGCGTCGCCTGGGCTTCCGTCCGGTAAAGGGTGCGGAGTTCATCGGTCCCCAGTTCGTCGCGCGGTGCGTACGGTTCCGCATGAGCCGTATCGGCCAATGCGGATGACAGGTGTTCGTTCATCACAGACCCCGTTTGAAAGGGATTTTGTATTCTGAACTCATTTCCAGCTTCTGCCCCCACACGCGGGCCGGCTCCTTGGGACGCGACGGCGATTGCGACGCCGTGCAAACAAATGCAATCGCGCAAGACAAGTTTCCGTTAACTCGAACCCAGAATCGGGCTCGGAAGCTGTCTAACGAACGAACATGGTTTGCGGGAAATTAATCATAACGATAAAATGCCCCCGGACCGACATTGGCAAATGGAGCATTCTACGCAATAAGTTAACTGACTGTTAACTATGGAGTGATGGCGTGCAAACCGTTCTTGATGGCAAAAGCTTGATTACTGCCGAGATGCTGGCCGGCAATCTCCATCGAGGAAAGCTCGAACATCATGGCGAAGCGTTCGAAACCGCTCGCGCGGAACTGGCGCTCATCCTCCAGGCGACACACCAACAGGTCGAACAAAGCAAGGATCCCGCCGAGATCGTTCGTCGCCTTCTGTCGTACCTCAATGCGCTGCGTTCCAAGGTTCATCCCGATGTTTGGCACGCATTGATACCGGTGGCGCAGAACCACCCGATCCTGAAGTATTTTCTCGAGGATCCGCTGACGCACTGGTCCTTCACCAAGCCCAGGGGCTATTCCGGCGACGCGCAGTTGCTCGACTACATCTATTGTGATCCCCATGTGGCAGAGAGCGTGGCGAACGCCTCGGAGATCGGGAGGGCCCTTTACGGCCACACCCAGAACGTTCCGTCATGCGTTGCGGCGCGGGAACGACGTGACCTCCTGACCCGCTATGTCGATGACATCGCGGCCAAAAACGGACCGGAAACCGAGATCCTGGCGATCGCGGCCGGTCATTTGCGGGAGGCCAATCGCTCTGTCGCCCTGGCGGAAGGCCGGCTCAAGCGTTGGGTTGCCCTCGATCAGGATCCCCAGAGCGTCGGATTGATCGCGCGCGACTTCCAGGGCACCGCAGTCGAGGCCATCGACGGCTCGGTGCGAACCGTGCTCACGAGGGGCCACAGACTGGGCAAGTTTGACTTCATCTACGCCTCCGGTCTTTACGACTACCTCGCCCACAACGTCGCCGTGAAACTCACGAAAACCTGCCTGCAGATGTTAAAGCCGAACGGAACGTTCCTGTTCGCGAACTACGCCGAGGGCACCCCTGACGCCGGGTACCGGGAGACGTTCATGGACTGGGTGTTGTTGCTGCGGTCGCAGGTCGACATGTGGAACATCGTCAATGCCAGCGTCGACCGCAACACCGTCGAGGCGCAGGTGTTCTTTGGCGAGAACCACAACGTGCTGTATGCCGTTATCGAAAAGCGCGGATAGCACCCGCCTGGGCTGTGCGCCGGCGGACGTGCCTTTGGCTTGCACCTTAGGGCGCCTTCCGCTATAGAGCCGCCACCCGCGTAGACACCCTTGGAGGCAACGCGGCGGAAGGCCGCCTCACCCGGCGGCTTTCGACGTTTACGGTCCAGGCACGTTGCCAGCCGCGAACGCTCCAGAACAAACCGAAAGGAAATGCCATGAGCCACGACACTTACGAGCTCAAGGCCGAAGCACGCGAACAGGTCGGTAAGGGGTCCGCCCGTGCAGTTCGCCGCAACGGTAAAGTGCCTGCAGTAATCTATGGTGACAAGCAGCCTCCCCTGGCTATCGCGCTCACCTACAAGGACATCTACTACAAGATCCACGGCGGCGGGTTCCTGACCACGATCGCCACGATCGATGTCGACGGCAAGAAGATCCAGGTCCTGCCGAAGGACTTCCAGCTCGACCCGGTCAAGGATTTCCCTGTCCATGTCGACTTCCTGCGCATCGGCAAGGATACCCAGGTCAATGTCGACGTGCCTGTCCACTTCATCAACGAGGACAAGTCGCCCGGCATCAAGCGCGGCGGCGTGCTCAACATCGTGCGTCACGAAGTCGAGTTCCACTGCCCGGCCAATGCGATCCCGGAATTCATCACCGTCGATCTCACCGGCGCCAACATTGGCGACTCGATCCACATCTCGGCGGTTGCGCTGCCGGCTGGTGTGAAGCCTGTGATCTCCGACCGCGACTTCACCATCGCGACCATTGCCGGTTCGTCGGCGATGAAGCCGGAGACGGAAGAGACGGCTGAAGTGGCTGCACCCGAAGCGGCTCCTGCCGCCGAAGAGAAGTAACTCTTTCCCGCCCGGAGCAGACGATGCTTGTCTTTGCAGGCCTCGGCAATCCGGGCGCGAAATACGCCAGCAATCGACACAATGTCGGTTTCATGGCGGCGGACGCAATCGCCCGCCGCCATTCCTTTTCGCCCTGGTCGAAGAAATTCCAGGGTCTGATTTCAGAAGGCACGCTTGGTGGCGAAAAGATCGTCCTGATCAAGCCGCAGACCTTCATGAACCTGTCCGGCCAGTCGGTCGGCGAAGCACTGCGCTTCTACAAGCTCGGCCCCGAGGCGCTCACCGTCTTCTATGACGAGATCGACCTTGCCGAAGGCAAGCTGCGCATCAAGACCGGTGGTGGCGCCGGCGGCCATAACGGCATCCGATCGATCGACGGCCACGTCGGCAACGCCTATCGCCGCGTGCGCATCGGCGTTGGCCATCCCGGCGTCAGGGAAATGGTCCAGCACCATGTGCTCGGCGATTTCGACAAGGCCGACCGCGAATGGCTCGAACCGCTGCTCGACGCGATCGCCGACAACGCTGCCATGATAGCCAAGGGCGACGAATCCGGCTTCATGAACAAGGCCAGCCTCGCCGTTCGGGGCAAGGCCGGCGGGGAACCGGAAAAGCCGGCGCCCAAACAGCAAAGTCACGTGCGCCAGGCGCGGCCGCAGCAGCCGGTGGTCAGATTGCCGGAAAGCGGTCCGATGGCCGCGATGCTGAAGAAGCTGTTCGGCAAGGAGTGAGCCAAAGCCCTGGTTCGGTGCCAGTCGACGTCGCTCTTCTTGTGTTTCCGGCGATCGCTTTTGCGGTAATGCTTTTTCCAGTCGGCTTGAGAACATTGTCTGCGAGATCAATCCGCGCACGCACATGCATAGCCAGGTCCATCAGGCGCGGTTCGCGGCACCTGAAATTGACCAAATGGCAACCATGCTGAAAAATTATTCGGAAGAAAGATAACTGAGCGGCCGCGTCGCTTGGACCATGAATCCGTCAGGCAACGCCAACCAGGCAATTCAGGCGACACCGAGCCCGCAGGCGGCCATTCCCTTGGTCATCACTGATCAATGCTTACGTCTTGAGACGGTGGCAATCCTTGTCCGGGATTGCCGCCTGAAGCTGGTTGAGCGCGGCCTGGAGGTCCCCAAGTGCCCAGCTCATATAGACTTTCCGGCGGCTGAGGTTGGTTTGGTGGCGAATGAGGCAACCACGGCACCGGCGGCGCCCAATGCTGCGAGGATGCAAAAACCCTCAGGGCGGGAAAGCCTGGACTGGGGCATGTCGAAACTCCTCCTGACGAGGCTTGTCGTCACGCGAAGCCGCAAAGGTAGCTAGGGCGTTCGTGTTGACGAACGCGTGATCTCGATATGATCGCCCGCGTCCAACCGTGAAATCCCTCACAGACCATCGCCCTCGACGAAGACCAATGATGCACGGTCCGGTTGTCGCACAGCCTCTCGGCGATGCCACCCAGCCGCGCATTTTTTAATCGATACAGAGGGATATGATCTATGGCCAGACCTCCTTTGACATTCTCCGCACTCAACAAAGCCCTGACAACAAACAATGCTAGATGGCGGGCGGCGGAGACGCCGATCTCGCTGATGGATCCTGAAAAGCGCTTGTTAATGCTTGGCGCCATACCCAGCGACGATGCCATCGCCCTGGTTGCGGCGGCGCGCAACCAGCCCCCATCGCTTGCCGCTGCGCCGGGCTTTGCCCCGGCGGTAGACTGGCGCAACAAGAACGGCAACCACATTACCCCGGTCAAGAACCAGGGCGGATGTGGTTCCTGCGTCTCGTTCGGCTCTGTCGGTCTTGTCGAGTCGATGTCTCATATAGAGAGCGGCCGCTGGTTCGACCTGTCGGAAGCCGATTCGCATTTCTGCTCCTCGCATGGTGCCAATTGCGGCGGCTGGTGGCCGGACCAATGTCTTGACCAGATCAGGGTGCGCGGCGTCTGTGACGAAGCCGGCTTCCCCTACCCTTCGGCATTTCCCAACAACGATATCTGGAGCGGCCCGCCGGCCTGCCACGCCGCGCCAAACCGTCCGGCGCGCATTAGCAAGCTGACGACCGTGCACAAGCTGGTGGATGCGAACGCGATTAAGAACCATCTCAGCAATGTCGGTCCGGTCGCCGGATGCTTCACCGTCTACAATGATTTCTTCAATTATTCCGGCGGCGTCTATCACCACGTCACCGGCGGTGTCGCCGGCGGCCACTGCGTTCTCGTCATTGGCTATTCCGAGGCCGAGCAGTGCTGGATTGTCAAGAACTCATGGGACACGACCTGGGGCATCGGCGGCTTCGGCAAGATCGCTTACGACGACTTCAAGTATGACGGCCAGCTATACCCGATGTACGGCGCAACGGGCATCATCCTGCCGTCGTCCGGCTGGCAGCCAATGGGTGGCAAGCTCACCACCGAAGCCGTCGCCGGCAACAACAAGGACGGCCGCATCGAGGTCTTCGCGCGTGGCACCGACAACGCACTCTGGCACATCTGGCAGACCGCCCCCAGCAATGGCTGGGGCGGCTGGGCGTCGCTGGGCGGCATCATCACCAGCACGCCGGCCATCATCAACAATGCCGACGGCCGGCTCGAGGCCTTTGCCAGGGGAGCCGATGGCGCCCTGTGGCACATCTGGCAGACCGCACCCAGCAGCGGCTGGAGCGGCTGGGCATCGCTAGGCGGCGGCATCACCAGCGACCCAAGCGCGGTACGCAATGCCGACGGACGGGTCGAGGTCTTCGCCAGGGGCAATGACGGCGGCCTGTGGCACATCTGGCAAGGCGGCCCCCAACAGGGCTGGAGTGGCTGGGCTCCGCTTGCCGTCCAGATAGCGGGCAACCCGGTGGCCTCCAACAACAAGGACGGCCGCATCGAGGTCTTCGCCCGTGCCAACAACGGCGCGCTGGTTCATGTCTGGCAGACAGCCCCCAACAATGGCTGGAGTTCGTGGGCCTCGCTGGGCGGCATCTTGACCAGCGATCTCGCCGTCGGCCAGAACAAGGACGGCCGCCTGGAAGTGTTCGGTCGCGGTACCGACAATGCGCTCTGGCATATCTGGCAGACCGCTCCCAACAATGGCTGGAGCGGCTGGGGCTCGATGGGCGGCATCATCACCAGCGCGCCGGCGCTTGGCCACAATGCCGACGGCCGCATGGAGATCTTCGCCCGTGGTACGGACGGGGCATGCTGGCACATCTGGCAGACCGCGCCGAGCAATGGCTGGAGCGGCTGGGCATCGCTAGGCGGCGGCATCGTCGGCGACACGGCGATCGTCAACAACAAGGACGGCCGCATGGAAGTCTTCGTGCGGGGCACGGATCTCGCCCTATATCATCGTTGGCAGACAGCCCCGAGCAACGGCTGGAACTGAGAAGACGGCGATACGATCGAACGGCGGCGCGCATCGGCGCGCCGCCTGTCGGCCAAAGGAGGAAATCGGCGATGGCGAACGAGCGTGCGAACATGAATTTCGAGCCCGCAGTCAACGAACAGATTATAGTGGAATTACCGTCGACACCTGGCGCAGGCGTTGTCTGGTCGGCGCCACCGGCACCTTCCGGCTGCACCATTACCCAGATCGACAGCAAGCCCGACGGGACCGGGATAGGCGGCACCAGCCTGCAGCGCTTCACGGTCTCTTGCAGCAAGCCCGGGCAATGGCAGCTGCGCTTTGAATTGAAGCGCCCGTGGGAGGATACTGTTCGCGCCGTGCAAACCGTCAGCATCGACGTCAAGCAACAGCCGTAAACAGCGGTCCGAACTGCCCGAAATATGGTCGATCGCTCTGCGATACGGCCTTCGGCGGCCCTACCCATGTGACTGGAGGGCTTGACGATCATCGGCCCTATCGCCCATAGCCCTGATCAAATTTCGATTTTCCCGATAGGACCGATAAAATGGGTTTCAAATGCGGCATCGTTGGCTTGCCCAACGTCGGCAAGTCGACGCTTTTCAACGCGTTGACCAGGACGGCGGCGGCGCAGGCTGCCAACTATCCGTTCTGCACCATCGAACCGAACACCGGCGAGGTCGCGGTGCCCGATCCGCGCCTGCAGAAGATTGCCGCCATCGGCAAGTCGAAGGAGATCATTCCGACCCGCATCTCCTTCGTCGACATTGCCGGCCTGGTGCGCGGCGCCTCCAAGGGTGAAGGGCTGGGCAACCAGTTCCTCGCCAACATCCGCGAGGTCGACGCCATCGTGCATGTGCTGCGCTGCTTCGAGGATGACGACATCACCCATGTCGAGGGCCGCATCGACCCGGTGGCCGATGCCGAGACGGTCGAAACAGAGCTGATGCTCGCCGACCTCGACAGCCTCGAGCGTCGCATCGTGCAATTCCGCAAGCGTGCCGGCAGCAAGGACAAGGAAGCGACCACCGTGCTGCCGATGATGGAGGCCGCACTCGAACTGTTGCAGGCAGGCAAGCCGACCCGCGTCCTGCTCAAGGGCATCTCGGCGGAAGACCTGCGCATCCTGCAGGGGCTCAACCTTTTGACCTCGCACCCGGTCCTCTACGTCTGCAACGTCGCCGAAGCCGACGCCGCCACCGGCAACGAGCACACCAAGGCCGTGGAGAAGATGGCTGCGGCGCAAGGCGCCAGCACCGTCGTCATCTCGGCCGCGATCGAGGCCGAGGTCGCGCAGCTCTCGGACGAGGAAGAGATGGAATTCCTGTCCTCGCTCGGCCTCGACGAGCCCGGCCTGAACAAGGTCATCCGCGCTGGCTACGAGCTGTTGCACCTCATCACCTATTTCACCGTCGGGCCGAAGGAGACGCGCGCCTGGACCATCCATAAGGGCGACAAGGCCCCTCAGGCGGCCGGTGTCATCCACACCGATTTCGAGCGCGGCTTCATCCGCGCTCAGACCATCGCCTACAACGACTTCGTCACACTGGGCGGCGAAGTGGCGGCCAAGGAAGCCGGCAAGGCGCGCGACGAAGGCAAGGAATATGTCGTCCAGGACGGCGACATCCTGCTGTTCAAGTTCAACACCTGACGCATCGGGCGACCCAATATCCAAAACATCCAGGCGCGCTGCCTGCGAGGTTTCTCGACGAGTTCGTCCGAGCGGCCGGCGGCCATACGCCGGGCAGCCGCTTGTCTTGATTTTGTCACCTCACAGGTCTAAGCGGCAGGCACATGGGCGGCTCACGCGACGAAGAACCGTGCAATCCGATACGACGCGTCAATCCGAACGCACCCTTTAATCCAGCAAGGGAGACCCGGCGATGATCAAGGCCTTCGTCGTGGACAATGACCGCCTGCGCGCCGTCGATGATCTCCTGGCAAACAGCGACAATGTCGTCTGGGCCGACCTGCTCAATCCGACAAAGGAAGAGGAAGCGGCGATCGAAACCTGGCTCGGCGTCGCCATTCCGACGCGCGAGGAGATGGAGGAGATCGAGATTTCGAGCCGCCTCTATGTCGAGGACGGCGCCTATTTCATGACCGCCACCCTGCCCGCCCAGACCGAAGTCGACGATCCCCTGATGTCGCCGGTCACCTTCGTGCTCGCCGGCACCAGGCTGATCACCGTGCGATATCACGAGCCGAAGGCCTTCAAGACCTTTCCGCAGCGCGCCGAGAAGGTGGCGACCGGCTGCACCAGCGGCGACACCATCCTGATCGGGCTGCTGGAGGCGATCGTCGACCGTCTCGCCGATATTCTGGAGCGCGCCGGCCGCGACATCGAGGCGATCTCGCGCGATATCTTCGAGGCGCGGTCGACCAAGGTTTCCAAGCGCAACCGCGACTTCCAGGAACTCCTGAAGGCCATCGGCCGCAAGGAGGACATCGCCTCCTCGATCCGTGACAGCCTGATCTCGCTGCAGCGCCTAGCCGGCTTTTTCGCCCATGCCTCGACCCGCACCAAGATGAGCAAGGACACCAAGGCGCGCATCAAGACGCTGTCGCGCGACGTGCTGTCGCTCGCCGACCACGCCACCTTCCTGTCGCAGAAGATCTCCTTCCTGCTCGACGCGACGCTCGGCATGATCTCGATCGAGCAGAACGCCATCATCAAGATCTTCTCGGTCGCCGCCGTCATCTTCCTGCCTCCGACGCTGGTCGCCTCGATCTACGGCATGAATTTCGACATCATCCCCGAGCTCAAATGGGAGTTGGGCTATCCCTTCGCCATCGCCATGATGGTACTGTCGGCGATCCTGCCCTTCTGGTATTTCCGCCGCCGCGGCTGGCTCTGATCCGCCTGCCAAAGGCCATGCAGCCACGACGTGGCGCTATAGAAATCTCTTGACCAAATGCGCTGCGGCCTGCATCCGGAAACCCTCGATCGATGGGGATCGCGGGTTCGTGAGCCGGATTTCAGACCATGACTGCAAAACCAAAAACATGGGCCTATGAGGATTTCGCCGAGGGTGCATCGATCGACCTCGGCTCGAAGGTGGTGACCGCCGCCGAGATCGTCGAATTCGCCGCAGAATTCGACCCGCAGCCGATGCATCTCGACGAGGAAGCCGGCAAGGCCAGCATCCTTGGCGGGCTGGCGGCGTCGGGCTGGCACACCTGCGCCATGTTCATGCGCATGCTGTGCGATACCTTCCTGCTGGATTCGACCTGCCAGGGCGCGCCAGGCGTCGATCAGGTCAAATGGAAGAAGCCGGTCCTGGCCGGCGACCAACTCACTGGCACCCTGGTGGTCGTTGCCAAGCGCCTGTCGAAATCGAAGCCGCAGCTCGGCTTCGTGACCATGCGCAGCGAACTGTTCAACCAGCGCGGCGAGAGCGTCTTCGAGCTTGAGAACTCCGTCATGTTCCTGACGCGCGATGCCGCGGGGAGCCGAGCATGACACTGGACGAGTTCTTCCGCATCGGCACCACCGTCACGCTTGGCTCGCACACATTCGAGCCCGAGGCGATCAAGGCCTTCGCCCGCAAATACGACCCGCAGATCTTCCATATCGACGAGGATGCGGCGAAGAAAAGCGTGCTCGGTGGCCTCTGCGCGTCCGGCTGGCACACGGCAGCGACCTGGATGAAACTCAATCTGGAAAACCGCATGGATGCCGAGGTCGCGGCCTGGAGCGGTCCCGGCCCGGTGCCGGAATTCGGCCCCTCACCCGGATTCAAGAACCTGAAATGGCTGAAGCCGGTCTATGCCGGGCAAACCATCACTTTCACACGCACAGCACTGTCGCACCGCCCGATCGCCTCACGCCCCGGCTGGCGGCTGCTGGCGCTGCGATGCGAGGCTTCCGATTCGACCGGCGACAAGGTGCTCGAGTTCGAGAGCGCCGTGCTGGTGAAGGTGGAGTAGCTTTTTCCTTCGCCCCGTTTACGGGGAGAAGGTGCCCGAAGGGCGGATGAGGGGCGGCGCCAGCGTTGGTGGTTCGCCTTGCCTCCGGCCCTTCGCTATCGCTCCGGGCGTTCGATACCTTTGAAAGGTCCACTGGACCTTTCAATTTGCCTTCGGCAAACCGGTCTCAAACCCCTTCGAACCCAATCAGCGTCCGCACCGGTACGCCGAGCGCTTCAAGTTTGGCACGGCCGCCGAGGTCCGGCAGGTCGATGACGAAGCAGGCGGCGAGGATGTCGGCGCCGATCTGGCGCAGCAGCTTGACCGCGGCTTCCGCGGTGCCGCCTGTGGCGATCAGATCGTCGACCAGGATCACCTTCTCGCCCGGAGCAACGCCGTCCTTGTGCATCTCCATCTCGTCCAGCCCGTATTCCAGGCTGTAGGCGACGCGCACCGTCTCGAAAGGCAGCTTGCCCTTCTTGCGGATCGGCACGAAACCGGCCGAGAGCTGGTGGGCGACGGCGCCGCCAAGGATGAAGCCGCGCGCCTCGATGCCGGCGATCTTGTCGATCTTCTGGCCGGCATAGGGATGCACGAGTTCGTCGATGGCGCGGCGGAAGGCGCGCGCATTGCCGAGCAGCGTGGTGATGTCGCGAAACAGGATGCCGGGCTTGGGATAGTCCGGAATGGTGCGGATCGCGGCAAGCAGCGTGTCTTCGAGTGAGGATTTCATGGGTCGAGATTACCTGAAACGGAGGTTGTTGCGCGACAATTGTTCGATCGAACTGCAGCCCATCAGCTTCATGCCGCGTTCGATCTCGACCCGCATCTGCTCAAGCGCCCGTTCGACGCCTGGCTGGCCGGCCGCCGCGAGCGGGAACAAATAATAGCGACCGACACCGACGGCCTTGGCGCCGAGCGACAGCGCCTTGAGCACATGCGTGCCACGCTGCACGCCGCCATCCATGATGACGTCGATCCTGTCGCCGACCGCATCGACGATCTCGGCAAGCTGGTCGAAGGCCGCCCGCGAGCCATCCAGCTGCCGGCCGCCATGGTTCGACAGCACAATGCCGCTGCAGCCGATGTCGACGGCGCGTCTGGCATCCTCCACCGACATGACGCCCTTGAGGCAGAACGGTCCCGACCACAGCTTGACCATCTCGGCGACGTCGTCCCACGTCATCGACGGGTCGAGCATCTCGGTGAAATAGCGGCTGATCGACATCGTGCCGCCGCCCATGTCGACATGCTCGTCGAGCTGCGGCAGCTTGAACCCCTCATGGGTGAAATAGTTGATCGCCCAGGCCGGTTTCAGCGCGAACTGCAGCATGCCGGCCAGGTTGAGCTTGAAGGGAATGGCAAAGCCGGTTCGTTTGTCGCGCTCGCGGTTTCCCCCGGTGATGCTGTCGACGGTCAGCATCATCACCTCGACGCCAACCGCCTTTGCCCGCTGCATCATCGCCCGGTTGAGGCCACGATCCCGGTGAAAATAGAATTGGTAGACCTGCGGGCTGCTGCTGATGCTGCGCGCCTCCTCGAGACTGACGGTGCCAAGCGAGGAGACGCCGAACATGGTGCCATATTTGGCGGCGGCCTTGGCGACCGCGCGCTCGCCCTGATGATGGAACAGGCGCTGCAAGGCGGTCGGCGAGCAATAGAACGGCATCGCCAGCTTCTGGCCCATGACCGTCACCGACATGTCGACCTCGCTCACTCCGCGCAGCACGTTGGGAACCAGGTCACAGGTCTCGAAGCTCTCGGTGTTGCGGCGATAGGTGACCTCGTCGTCCGCCGCGCCGTCGATGTAGTTGAAGATCGGCCCCGGCAGCCGCCGTTGCGCCATGCGGCGGAAATCGGAAAAGTTGTGACAGTCGCTGAGCCGCATCATCGAATTCCAAGATCATGGCGGGACAGATTTCCCGCCACCGTTCGATGCGTCGAATATCAACCTGATGCCGCTATGCCAACGGACTATTTGCCGAACTTCCGCCCAAGCCCGGGCGCAAACAAGAAAGGAGCGCCTTATGCGCCCCTTCCCGTCCAAATCCGGCTGACGAAGGTTACATGCCGAGATCGGAACGAAGCTCGGCCCTGGCCACTTCATATTCGGCCTTGAAGTCGTCCCGGTTAAGCAGGACCGCGGCAATGACGCTGCCGGAAATCTTGCCCATCTCGACGTCGGACGCATAGTGGATACCGCCGACCTCGCGATTGTGGGCGTATTCAGCCGCACGCGCCATGATCTCTGCGCGCTTTTCCGGGACCATGTCGGACAGGATGATGCCCATCATGGTGCCGACGGTAGCGTGTCCGGACGGCCAGGAGCCGGAGCTCGACAGCTTGACCGCCGGCTTGACGAGGTCGCTGAGCTGGTGCGGACGCGGGCGCTTCCAGACATCCTTGGCCGGATCGACGACGGCGCCTTCGGTGGCCACCACGCGGTCGAAGAAGGCGCTGAATTTCGGCAGCGTCTCCTTGTTGAATTTCGGTCCCATGACGTCGGCAAAGCGCCAGACATTCTCCTCGGCGTCGGCGACCGCGCTGGCTACCATCTCTGGCGTGCGCGTCACCTGCAGCGTCAGCACCTCACCGAGTTCGGCCTTGGTCTGCGCCGAATCATTTGCCGGCGGCGGCGGCAGGATCATCGTCAGGTCGACATCCTTGTTGGTGACGAAGGGCTGGGCGTCTTTCGCTTGCGCGGCCGAGCCGACGATGAGCAGCAGCAGGCCTGCCGCGAGCGATGCGTATTTTTTCATGGGTGCGATCCTTTGATGAGAGCAGCACAGGATCGCCGGATGCGGTGACGGCCATGTGACACGACAGGCCTCTGAAAGTGCAAAAGGGCGCCTCTCGGCGCCCTTTGTGATCACTTGGCTGTGTGGCTTAATGCGCCACGCCTTCCCACACCTTGCGCTTGGTGAGATAGACCAGCGCGCCGAACAAAAGCAGGAACACAAGCACCCGGAAGCCGGTCTTCTTGCGGTCTTCCATATGCGGCTCGGCCGCCCACACCAGGAAGGCGGAAACGTCGCGGGAATACTGGTCGACCGTCTGCGGCGCGCCGTCATCATAGGTGACCTGGCCGTCGGACAGCGGCTTGGGCATTTTCAGCGACACGCCCGACATGAAGTACGGGTTGTAGTGGGTGCCTTCCGGGATGACCATGCCGGCCGGCGGCGTCTCGTCGTACCCGGTCAGCAGCGAATGGATGTAGTCGGGGCCACCCGCGTCATACTGGGTGAAGATGTCGAAGACGAATTGCGGAAAGCCGCGCTCGACGCCGCGTGCCTTGGCCAGCAGCGACATGTCGGGCGGAGCGGCACCACCGTTGGAGGCAGCGGCGGCTTCCTCGTTGGCGAAGGGCGGCGGGAAATGGTCGGACGGCTTGCCGGGACGGTCGAACATGTCGCCGGCATCGTTGGGGCCGTCATGGATCGTGTACTCGGCCGACAGCGTCTTGATCTGCGCGTCCGAATAGCCGAGGTCCGACAGCGTGCGGAACGCCACCAAATTCATCGAATGGCAGGCCGAGCAGACTTCCTTGTAGACCTTCAGGCCGCGCTGCAGCTGCGCCTTGTCATAGGTGCCGAACGGGCCGGTGAAGCTCCAGCTCATTTCCTTGGGCTCGTCGATCGGGAAATGCGTCGGCGCGGCCGCATTGTGTGCCTCTTCGGCGGCGCTCGCCCAAGTGCCTGCCGCCCCAATGCCGGCGGCCACAAGGCCGACCAGCGCCAGCGAGGTGAGAATCTTTTTCATGCCAAATCCCCTTAGATTCTCTACTGCTCAGCCCTTGGTCTCTGGCGCGGCCGTGGCGCCTGCCGGATGTCCGCCGCCGCCCTTGTTCTTCTCGAGCACCGCCTCGGTGATCGAGTTCGGCAGCCTGCGCGGCGTCTCGATCAGGCCGAGCACCGGCAGCGCGATCAGGAAGAAGGCGAAGTAGAACAGCGTCGCCATCTGCGCCATGAACACATAGCTGCCTTCGGCCGGCTGCGAGCCCAGCCAGCCAAGCAGGATGGCATCGGCCACGAACAGCCAGAAGAACAGCTTGTACCAAGGACGGTAGACCGCCGAGCGCACCTTCGAGGTGTCGAGCCACGGCACCAGGAACAGCATGACGATGGCGCCGAACATGCACAGCACGCCGCCGAGCTTGGAGTTGATCGGCCCGACATTGAAGGTGATGGCGCGCAGGATCGCGTAGAACGGCAGGAAGTACCATTCGGGCACGATATGAGCCGGCGTCTTCAGCGGGTTGGCGACGATGTAGTTGTCGGGGTGGCCGAGATAGTTCGGCAGGTAGAAGACGAAATAGGCGAAGAAGAACAGGAACACGATCATGCCGAACGCGTCCTTGATGGTCGCGTAGGGGGTGAAGGCGACGGTGTCGGTCTTCGATTTGATCTCGATGCCGGTCGGGTTGTTCTGGCCGACGACATGCAGCGCCCAGATATGCAGCACGACGACGCCGGCAATCATGAACGGCAGCAGGTAATGCAGGGCAAAGAAGCGGTTCAGCGTCGGATTGTCGACGGCAAAGCCGCCGAGCAGCAGCTGCTGGATCCAGTCGCCGACCAGCGGAATGGCGCTGAAGAAGCCGGTGATGACGGTGGCGCCCCAGAAGCTCATCTGCCCCCATGGCAGCACGTAGCCCATGAAGCCGGTCGCCATCATTAGCAGGTAGATGATGCAGCCAAGGATCCACAGCAGTTCGCGCGGCGCCTTGTAGGAGCCATAATAGAGGCCACGGAAGATGTGGATGTAGACGGCGACGAAGAAGAACGAGGCGCCATTCGAATGCATGTAGCGCAGCAGCCAGCCCGAATTCACGTCGCGCATGATCTTCTCGACCGAGCCGAAGGCAAGATTGGTGTCGGCCGTGTAATGCATGGCCAGCACGATGCCGGTCAGGATCTGCGCCACCAGCATGATCGACAGGATGCCGCCGAAGGTCCACGCATAATTGAGGTTGCGCGGCACCGGATAGGCGACGAAGCTGTCATAGATCAGCCGCGGCAGCGGCATGCGGGCGTCGAACCAGCGCTCGATACCGGTCTTGGGCGTATAGGTCGAGTGTCCCTCGCTCATCGAAATATCCCCTGCCTCAACCGATAAGGATCTTGGTATCGGAAATGAACTTGAATACCGGAACCGCCATGTTCTCGGGCGCCGGGCCTTTGCGGATGCGGCCGGCGGTATCGTATTGCGAACCGTGGCACGGGCAGAACCAGCCGCCGAAATCGCCTTCCTGGCCAAGCGGAATACAGCCGAGATGCGTGCAGACCTGAACCATCACCATCCAGGCTTCCTTGCCGGGCGTGGTGCGGTTGGCGTCGGTCGCCGGTGCGTCGGACGGCAGATTGGCGTTGCGGGCGATCGGATCCTTGAGATCGGCGAGATTGACGGCCTCGCCGTCCTTCATTTCCTGTTCGGTGCGATTGCGCACCACGACCGGCTTGCCGCGCCACTTGACGATCAGCGACATGCCCGGCGTCAGCGAGGCGACATCGACCTCGACGGAAGCGAGCGCCAGCGTCGAGGCGTCGGGGCGCATCTGATCGATGAACGGCCACGCGAAGGCACCCGCGCCGACCACTGCGGCCATGCCGGTGGCGACGTAGAGAAAATCACGACGGTTGGGATCCTGGGTGTCGGTTGCGCTCACGGGTGCCTGATCCTTTCGCCTCTTCCGTGCCGGTGGCTGAGCCTTGTTCCCCGCTCAATTACGCCAACCCGACAGCGCATGGCGAACAGGCTTGCGAATTCCTCCGGCATTTGGACTTCGGTTTATGCGTGAAGCCCGTTTTTGTCCAGACGGGTGAAGGCACAAGGGCAGATTGTCGCGGGGACAAAATCCGCCGCCGGTCAACGCGACGCCGGATAGCCGCCAAACATTGCTAAACAACCGGGAAACAACCGCAAATCCGATGCCCTTCTTCGCCTCGACACAAGGCGCCAGCCGGGTCTATCCTCGCCATCATGGCACACGTCATAGACCGCGACACCTGGGCTGTTCGCTCCGACCGCTGGAAGGGCGAGTTGCAATGCGGCGCCTACGGCTCCAACTCCTGCCTGATCTTCAACCACCTGCCTGATGTCGGCGGCGGTCCACGGCTGCACACGCATCCCTACGCAGAGATCTTCATCATCCGCCAGGGTACGGGGCTGTTCACGGTCGGCGACAAGGAGATCGAGGCCTCGGCCGGCCAGATCCTGATCGTGCCGCCCCACACGCCGCACAAATTCACCAATCTCGGTCCAGGTCCGCTGGAAACGACCGACATCCACGAGAACGGCACGTTCGTCACCGAATGGCTGGAGTGATTCCTATTTCGCGCCGAGCCTGGCCAGCACCGCCTTCGGGATGTCGTACTCGCGGATGACGGCGTCATGCTTTCGCAAGCCGCACAGCTCGCGCTGGATGAAATAACCATGCACCGCCTCGGCGGCATCCTGGAGCAGCCGGGGGCGCAGTTGTTCGTCGGCATTGTCGCGCAGCCTGGCCAGCGTTTCTTCGACCCGCTGGCCAGCGCGGCCGAGTGCGGCCGCCTTCTCCGCCAGGATTTCATGGCCGAGCGCGTCGAAGGCGGCTTCGGCAGCCGAGGTGCCGGCAAGATGAGATGGCGGACGCAAGGACATTTCAGCCCCCTTTCCCGAAAATCATGCGGTGTGTGACGAATTCTTCGCCTGTCAGGCGCTGAAAGCCAAGCCGTTCATAGAAACCGAAGGCTTCTTGCGGCGCGCGTGTGTTCAGCACGGCGAAATGCTGACGTGCCCTGTCGATGACGGTTTCGACCAGCATCCGGCCAAGGCCGGTGCGACGGTGGCGCGCACTGACGAACAGGTGCCGGACCCGGCCGTGGTCCCTGCCCTCGAAATAAGGATCGATGTTCAGCCCGCACACGCCGGCGAGTTCTCTTCCATGCCAGGCTCCGTACAGCGCCTCGCCGCGCTTGAGGAACTTGTTGCGGCCGCCTGCCCAGCCATCCGCCAGGCGCACCAGCATCCAGTAGCCTTCCAGCCGGCTTTCTTCCTTAAGCGCGTCGAAGGCCGGCACGGTCGGCCGCAGCCGCTTGAGCACGATCTCTGGACTGACCCCCGGCGACCCACCCATGGCCTACTCCGCCGGGCGTGTCTCTTCGAGCACGCTGTCCTCGTGATAGAGAAAACCGCCGGACTGCCGCTTCCACAGCCGCGCATAGAGTCCGTCGAGCGCCACCAGCTGGTCATGCGTGCCTTGCTCGACGATGCGGCCACCGTCGAGCACCACCAGCCGGTCGAGTGCCGCGATCGTCGACAGCCGGTGCGCGATGGCGATGACCGTCTTGTTTTCCATCAGCCGCGTCAGATTCTCCTGGATCGCCGCCTCGATATCGGAATCGAGCGCCGAGGTCGCTTCGTCGAGGATCAGGATCGGCGCGTCCTTGAGGAAGACGCGGGCGATCGCCACGCGTTGGCGCTGGCCGCCCGACAGCTTGACGCCGCGCTCGCCGACAAAGGCCTCGTAGCCGGCGCGGTCCCTGTTGTCGCGCAAGCCAAGGATGAACTCGTGCGCCTCGGCCTTTTTCGCCGCCGCGATCACCTCGGCGTCGGTCGCATCAGGCATGCCGAGCTTGATGTTGTCGCGCAGCGAACGGTGGAACAGGGCCGTATCCTGGCTGACGACGCCGATATTGGCGCGCAGCGAATTCTGGGTGACTTTGGAAACGTCCTGGCCATCGATGGTGATCGATCCGCCTTCGAGGTCATAGAGCCGCAGGATCAGATTGGCGAGCGTCGTCTTGCCAGCGCCCGACGGTCCGACCAGTCCGACCTTCTCGCCCGGCCGCACGACAAGGTCGATGCCGTTGAGCACGCCGAAACCTTTGCCGTAGTGGAACTCCACGTTTTTCACCATGATGCGTCCGCCGGCCACCACGAGCTCCTTGGCGTCGGGTGCATCGACCAGGCCGAGCGGCTGCGAGATCAGCGCCTTGGAATTTTCCAGCACGCCGAGATTCCGCAAGATGCTGTTGAGCTGCATCATCAGCCGGCCGAGCAGCATGTTGAGCCGCAGCACCAGCGACAGCGTGAAGGCGACCGCCCCGACGGTGATCGAGCCCTCGACCCAGAGATAGACGGCAAAACAGCCGATCGCCGTGATCATGATGCCCGACAGCGTCGTCAGCGCCATGCGCACGCCGGTCAGCCGGCGGGTGAACGGGCGCAGCGCGTCGAGATAGATGTCGAAGCCGTTCTTGATGTAGCGGTCGTCGCCGTCGGCCGAGAACAGTTTCAGCGTCTGCACGTTGGAATAGGAATCGACGATGCGGCCGGTGATCATCGAGCCGGCCTCGGCGGTTTCCTCGGCGTGCTTGCGGATTGCCGGCAGGTAGAGCTTGGCCAGCCAGCCGAAGGCGGAAATCCAGACCACCACCAGCACCGCCAGCCTGAGATCCAGCCCTGCGACCAGCGCCAGCGTCGTCACCGTATAGACGATCATGAACCAGACGACCTCGATGAAGCTTTCCATCAGGTCGCCGGTCGCCTGGCCCGCCTGCCAGACCTTGGTGGCGATGCGGCCGGCAAAATCGTTCTGGAAGAAGGCGTAGGACTGGCGCGAGACGTGCCGATGCGCCTGCCAGCGCACCAGATTGTAGAAACCGGGCGTGATCGTCTGTTCGTCGACCAGGGCAGACAGGCCGACGACGATGGTGCGGATGACCAGCACCACCGCGATCATGAACACCAGTTCAGGGCCGGCGGCATTCCACAAAGCGTGCCAGCTGCGTTCGGCGGGAAGCTGGTCGAGAATATCGACCAGCCGCCCGACGAAGTAGAACAGGCCGGCTTCGACCAGCGGCGCGATGCCGCCGATGACCAGCATGGCGAAGAAGGCGAACTTCGCCTGGCCGACATAGTGCCAGAGAAAGCCGCCGACGCTGGTCGGTGGCCGAAGATTCGCTGGCTCCCTGAACGGATAGACCCAGTTCTCGAACCAGCGATAGACAGCAGTCATCATTCGGCAGCTTGGCCCTTTGCAAGTGCATCATTGGCTGCGTCGGCGGGACCGTCCTCAAGCAGGAACCCGCCCGACTGGCGCTGCCAGAGCTGCGCGTATAGCCCACCCTTGGCGACGAGTTCCTCATGCGAACCTTCCTCGATGACACGGCCCTTGTCCATCACCACCAGCCTGTCCATCGCCGCGATGGTCGACAGCCGGTGCGCGATGGCGATGACGGTCTTGCCTTGCATGAGCTTGTAGAGATTCTCCTGGATCGCCGCCTCGGCTTCGGAATCAAGCGCCGAGGTCGCTTCGTCAAGGATAAGTATGGGTGCGTCCTTCAACATAACGCGAGCAATGGCGATGCGTTGCCGCTGGCCGCCGGACAATTTGACGCCGCGATCGCCGACATGGGCATCGAAGCCCTTGCGGTCCTTGGCGTCCGAGAGCGCTGATATGAAGTCCAGCGCCTCGGCCCGCCCCGCCGCCTCGACAAGCAGCTCTTCCGAGGCGTCGGGCCGGCCATAGAGGATGTTCTCGCGCACCGAACGATGCAGCAGCGAGGTGTCCTGGGTGACCATGCCGATCTGGGCGCGCAGCGAATCCTGCGTCACGCCAGCGATTTCCTGGCCGTCGATCAGGATCTTTCCGCTCTCCAGGTCGTAGAAACGCAGCAGGAGGTTGACCAGCGTCGACTTGCCGGCGCCGGAGCGGCCGACGATACCGACCTTTTCGCCCGGCTTCACCGCCAGCGACAGGTTCTCGATCACCCCTTTCTGCTTGCCATAGTGGAAGCGGATGTCCTCGAAGCGTATCTCACCCCTGGAAACGGCGATGTCCTTCGCGCCCGGCTTGTCCTCGACCAGGCGTGGCAACGAGATCGAGGCGATGCCGTCCTGCACCGTGCCGATATTCTCGAACAGGCCCGACATTTCCCACATGATCCATTGCGACATGCCCCACAGCCTGAGCACCAGCCCGATGACCACGGCGACCGCGCCGATCGTCACCGACTGGCCGAGCCACAGCCACAGCGCCATCGCCGTGACCGAAAACAGCAGCAGCGAATTCATGATGTAGAGCAGGCCGAAAAGCACCGTCACCAGCCGCATCGACCGGTAGACCGTCTGCAGGAAGCCGGCCATGCCTTCCCGCGCGAACGACGCTTCACGGCGTGCGTGGCTGAACAGCTTGACCGTCTGGATATTGGAGTAGCTGTCGACGACGCGGCCGGTCATGGTCGAGCGCGCATTGGCCTGCTCCTCGCCGACCTTGCCCAGCCTCGGGATGAAATACCGCAGCAGCAGGATGTAGCCGACCAGCCAGACGCCAAGCGGCGCGGCCAGCCGCCAGTCGGCCGAACCGACGATGACCAGCATGCCAAGGAAATAGACGATGACGTAGTTCAGGACATCGATCAGCTTGATGACGCATTCGCGCACGGCGAGCGCCGTCTGCATCAGCTTGGTGGCGATGCGGCCGGCGAACTCGTCCTGATAGAAGCTCATCGACTGCTTGAGCAAATAGCGGTGCACCTGCCAGCGGATGCGCATGGGATAGTTGCCCATCAGCGTCTGCTGGTTGAGCAGCGAATGCAGCCATACCGTGCCCGGCAGCGCGAACAGCACGATGAAGGCCATGCCCGCGAGCTTCCAGGCCTCCGTCTGCAGGAAGGTTTCGCGATTCTGCCCCGACAGCCAGTCGACGATGCGGCCGAGGAAGCCGAACATCCACACTTCCGCAATCGCGATGGCCGTCACCAGCACCGCGTCGAGAAGGATATAGGGCCACGCGCCGCGCGTATAATGCACGCAGAAGGCAACCAGCGTCCTGGGCGGCTCGACCGGTTCCGCCGCGGGGAACGGATCGAGCCGTCTTTCAAACCAGCTAAACAACAACATAGGTCATGCTCATGAAATCTGTTTTCCGCTTATGCAGCACGGGAGCGTACGAAGTCCCCGGAACCCTTGGCGTCGAGGGCCGACGGTCCGGAATCATCCGGACCGTCGGCCCTGCTTCGCGCAATATAGGGGCTCGCGGGCTTTTCGCCGACAGGCGCGCCTGACGATCCTGACGGCGCACTGTTCACGATCCGGATTTTCGCGCCAGGCCGGATCAGACGGATGATCCGGCGCACCAGCGACGGCCGGCCCGGGTCGGGAACCGCACGCGAGAAATCGACGTCCGGCAGCATGCCGCGATGCGGCCGGCGGCGGACCTCGGCATGAACAGCCGACGAATAGGTGTCGCCGATCAGCAGCGCCCAGGTCGGCAGTCGGTGGATATGCAGGCTCCTCGAGCCGGGTATTCTGTAGGGATCGAACATCGGTCCGTCCTCCGTGTGAAAATCGAGATAAAAAGGCGAAGCAATTTCGTCCGCCGGCATTCGGCCGGAGACACGCATTGCGTCGGTCTGGACATGACGATCGTCAGTCTGGACAGGTTCAGGTGGGGCGTTCAGCCCTTTTGACTTTTTGAAAAACATCGCAGGATTCCTTCGAGGGCCGAAAAATCGTTTCGGCGGGAATCGGTGCGATCAAGTCTTAGAGAGTCAGGAGAATCGTCGTACCGAAACCGCCGGCAGGCAGGTAAGCCCACGAGAGGGGCGCTGGATGTGCATGGTCATCATGAATTTCCCCTCCATCGGTTCGGGTTGACAATGGAACTGACATACCCGACTTCGCAGAAAATGGCCACCCGCAGGTCCAGCAATTTCCAAAACCGCGAGCCCGCTGTGGCCGATCTGCCACTTATTAGAAGGACGCGGAAATGAACGGTTGTCTCCGCATCGCGCTCTACCAGCCTGACATTGCCGGCAACACCGGGACAATCCTGCGCTTCGCCGCTTGCCTCGGGCTCGGCGTCGACATCATCGAACCGGCCGGCTTTCCGCTCTCCGACAAAGCGCTCAAGCGAGCCGGCATGGATTACCTCGAAATGGCTGCCCTGACCCGGCATGTCGACTGGCACGCCTTCGAGGACTGGCGCAAAGCCCGCGCGGCCCGCCTGGTACTCCTGTCGACCAAAGCCACGACCGCTTACACCGGCTTCACCTTCGCCGATGGCGACATACTCCTGTTCGGCCGCGAATCCGCAGGCGTTCCGGATGCTGTCCATCAGGCGGCGGATGCGCGGCTGACCATCCCCATGCAAGGCGCGGCGCGCAGCATCAACGTCGCGCTGTCCGTCGCCATGGTGGCGGGCGAAGCCATCCGGCAGCTCGGATAGTATCCGCGTCCCATCCATAGCACCGTGCTTGCCGTCGCCGACGACAGCGGTTTCTCCACTCATTCTCACCCAGGCGCACATCGCCTTCTCCTGCATTTGCCCAATCAACATTTCTTCGCTACAAGCTCAACTTAACTTGAGGTCAAGCGGAAAAACGAGGCGGAAAAATCAGGAATGGCACCAGTAACGGAATTGACGGTCGGCCAGGTGGCCATGCGCAGCGGGGTGGCGGTGTCGGCGCTGCATTTCTACGAGGCCCGCGGCCTGATCCGCAGCCACCGCACATCAGGCAACCAGCGCCGCTACGGCCGCGATGTGCTGAGGCGCGTGGCGATCATCAAGGTCGCGCAGGAGGTCGGTATCTCACTGGCCGAGATCGGCACGGCCCTGGCATCGCTGCCCGAAGGTCGCACACCGACGCGCGACGACTGGAACCTGCTGTCGACCGCCTGGCGCGACGGGCTCGACCACAAGATCGCCCAGCTGAAGAAACTGCGCGACGGGCTGACCGACTGCATCGGCTGCGGCTGCATGTCGATCGACAAATGCCCGCTCAGGAACAAGGGCGACCGGCTGGCGAGGGAAGGCACAGGGGCGAGGCGGCTGTTGGTAGAGTCCTAATCCGCTACCGGCAACCGCCTGATGGTGAACTCGATCAGGTCGCCCGGCCGCTCGAACCAGCTTTCGATCTCGGTCCAGTAGGCCTGCTTGGGAAAGCGCTCGAACCATTCCTTGGCCTTGAGCCGCGCATCGGAGCGCGGCAGCACGAAGGTCTCGCGCAGGAAACCGTCGCGCGGCATGCGCGCGCGGTCGGCCCGGCTTTGGTCGAGCCTTTTCTTCAGGCCATCCAGCGGCGGTCTAGCCGGGGTGCGCACGAAACAACTCCTTGCACCGTAATGACACTTGACCCTGTCCCCTAAGAGATTAGGGATCGCGCCGGCAAAAGACGAGTCATTTGTAGGACTCGCCGCCCCAACCGGAGACGGCACTTGGAACGACCTGAAATACCGGCAGGCCTGCCCGCCGACATCGAACAGAAGAAGATGAAGGCACGCCTATGGTTCGAGGCGCTGCGCGAACGCATCTGCGCCACCTTCGAGCAGATCGAGCAGGATCTTGGCGGGCCGCTGGCCTCGTGGTCGCCGGGCCGTTTCGAAAAGACGCCATGGGAACGCGACGCGGGCAAGGGCGGCGGCGGCACCATGTCGATGATGCACGGCCGCGTCTTCGAGAAGGTCGGCGTCCACACTTCGACCGTCTATGGCGAGTTCTCACCTGAATTCAGGAAGCAGATGCCCGGCGCCGAGGAAGACCCGCGCTTCTGGGCATCCGGCATTTCGCTGATCGCACATCCCTGGAACCCAAACGTTCCGGCTGTGCACATGAACACGCGCATGGTGGTCACATCGAGCCAATGGTTCGGCGGCGGCGCCGATTTGACGCCGGTGCTCGACCGCCGCCGCACCCAGGACGATCCCGACACGGTCGCCTTCCACCGCGCCATGCAATTCGCCTGCGAGAAGAACGCCAACGTCGCCGACTATCCGAAATACAAGGCCTGGTGCGACGAGTACTTCTATCTGTCGCACCGCAACGAGCCGCGCGGCACCGGTGGCATCTTCTTCGACTGGCTACATTCGGGCGAGGACAAAGGCGGCTGGAATGCCGATTTCAACTTCGTCCAGGATGTCGGCCGCTCTTTTCTCGTCGTCTACGGCCATCTCGTGCGCGCCAACTTTAACGAAAACTGGACCGACGGCGACCGTGACGAACAGCTCATTCGCCGCGGCCGCTATGTCGAATTCAATCTGCTTCACGATCGCGGCACCATCTTCGGACTGAAAACTGGCGGCAATGTCGCGGCCATCCTCTCCAGCCTGCCGCCCGAGGTTCGCTGGCCGTAACAAAATGGTGAGCGCGGCGTGAGCCGCATTGATGTCCCATTCGTACGAAATGGGCATGGAATGTGGCACGCGGCGCGGCTAAAAATTTCTTTTTCGTCTAATAGACGATTGAAAAGACTGGTCTATTTGTGGCGCCGGGTCGGGAAGCGCCGGCGGTTCGCCCGAGCGCAATTCCAGGAAAGTGCGAAACGGCTTTCCGACCGGAATTGCGTCAGGGCAAAGCGAGCCGCGACCCGACGCGACCGGACGGCCCAAGACGATGCGGGACATCTTCGTCAAAAAGATACCCGCCTTTCCAGGAGTACTTCGCAATGCGCAAGATCATTGTTTCGGCTGCCGCCGCTGCCCTTCTCGCTTCCGGTTCGGTGGCATTCGCCGCCGTCAAGCACACCACCGGGACGATCAAGACCTTTGACACGACGGCCATGAGCCTGGTCCTCGATGATGGATCGTCTTTTACGCTTCCCAAGACCTTCAAGGATCCTGGCCTGACGGTCGGTGAAAAGGTCCGCGTCTCATGGGATATGAAGGGCAAGAACAAGGTCGCCGAGGCCGTCAAGGTCGCAAAATGACGGCTTGCCCGCCAGAGCAGGATGAGACGATATCCGGTCCTGTTTCGGGGTAGCGTAAGAGGGCGGAGCAGCGCTGCTCCGCCTTTTCGCCGTTGACTGCAACCAATGCCACCCGATTTGTGTTATGCTGTTCTCCCGCTCGCGGCCCCAAGATTCGATCTCGGATCTGGACCGTCAGCCAAAAAAGTGTCGGGGCCTCAGGCTCCACGGAGGAAAAGGAGAAATCTCATGAAGGAATTTCACTGCGGGTCGCTGGTGCCCGGCTGTGACTGGCACACGCGTGCCGACGAGGAGGCCGAGGTCATGCGCCGTGCCGTCGAGCACATGCGCGAGACGCATGGTGAAACGGTCATCCGCGAGACGATGATCGAGGCGATCCGGTCGCGCATCGAAAAAACCCGCGACGCGGCCTGATCTATCCGGCCTTCAAGGCTTCGGCGGCGCGCTTGAGGAGCGCGTCGCGATCAGGGGCAAACCCGGCTTCGATCCATTCCGTCTCGAGATTCCTGAGGATTTCACCAAGTTTCGGCCCTGGAGTTGCGCCGAGCGCGGTCAGATCGGCCCCTTTCAACGGAAACAACGGCTTTTCCCATTTGATGGCGAAGGCAAGCAGTCGCGAAAAGCCACCGGCTTCGAGCAGCGCCTCATTGTCCTCGACAGCGCGCACCCTGGCTGCCGCAAGCGACAGCCGCAGACGGTCGACAAACCCCTGCCGGTCGCCGCGATAGAGCCTTTTCGCCAGTTCGGCCTCGGTCGTCTTCGGCTCGACGGCGGTGGCCAGCGCCCAGGGGCGCAGGCGATCCGCTTCCGCGGTTGAAAATTTGAGCCGCTCGGCGAGCGTCTTCATGCGCGCCGCATCCGGCGGCACGATCGCTTCCAGCCGCAGCAGCGGGTCGGGTGCCCAGCCGAGATCCTTCTCGGCCCTGCTCAGCCCGTGGATGGCGTCGATGCCCCATTTCTCGCTCTCCGGCAGCGCGGCGGTCAACACACTGGCCTGCCGCATCCAGAGCAGCGCCCGCGAGGGATCAGGTGCCGACAAAAGCTTCTTCAGTTCCGACCAGATGCGCTCGGCCGAAAGCTGGGCCAGCCCTTCCTTCAGACGGGCGCAGGCCTTCAGTCCCTCGGCATCCGGCCGGCCGTCGCCATACCAGGCAAAGAAGCGGAAGAAACGCAGGATGCGCAGGTAGTCCTCGCGAATACGCGCTTCCGCATCGCCGATGAAGCGCAGCCGGCGTGCCTCGATGTCGGCGATGCCGCCGACCAGGTCGACAACCCTGCCATCGGCCTCGGCATAGAGCGCGTTGATGGTGAAGTCGCGCCGTTCGGCGTCGAGCTTCCAGTCGCGCCCGAACGACACCTTGGCGCGCCGCCCGTCGGTCTCGATGTCGGCGCGCAAGGTGGTGATCTCATAGGGCTTGCCGCCGGCGACAACCGTGATCGTGCCATGCTCGATGCCGGTCGGCACCGCCTTGAAGCCCTCCGCCTCGGCGCGGCGGATGGTTTCCCCAGGCAAACACGTGGTGGCGATGTCGATGTCGGCGACCGGCTGGCCCATCAGTGTGTTGCGTACCGCACCGCCGGCGACACGCGCCTCTTCGCCGCCCTCGGCCAGTGCGGCCAGCAGGCGCTGCAGATGCTTGTCGGTGAGCCAGGCGGCCCTGCCCGCGATCGAGACACTCACGCATAGAGCCTTTCATACAGCGTACGGATGATGCCGGCGGTGACGCCCCAGATGCGCCGATCGCCATAAGGCATGTCGTAGAAGAACCATTCGAGATCGTTCCACATGCGGCTGTCGCGCTTGTGGTTGGCCGGGTCCATCAGAAAGCGCAGCGGCACTTCGAAGGCGGCGTCGACCTCGTCGGCGTTGAGCGCCAGCTCAAAACCCGGCCGCACGATGCCCAGCACCGGTGCGATGCGGTAGCCGCTGCCGGCGACATAGTCTGGCATGCGGCCGATGATCTCGATGCGATCCGGGGCAAGGCCGATCTCCTCGAAGGTCTCGCGCAGCGCCGCCGCCTCCGGACTGGCATCGGTCAGGTCTATAGTGCCGCCGGGAAAGGCCACCTGCCCCGAATGGCTGCGCAGCTTTTCGGCCCGCTTGGTCAAGAGAACCGTCGCATCGCCCTCATGATCGACCACCGGGATCAGCACGGCCGCATTGCGCAGCGCCTTGCCCTGGTTGAGGCGTGGATGGCCGGGATTGAAGCGATGATCGCCATAGTCGTTACCGGCATGCGCATCCGGCTGCGCGGCAAAGCGCGCCCGAAAATCCGCTGATGAAAACGGCGCCGGCGACATCTGGTCCATCACGCGCTCAGCCGCTTCAACTGGTCCGCCGGCATGATCGGGAACACCGCGCCCTTCGAGCGCACGGCAAACATCGTCTTGCCGCCGATCTCGATCTCCTCGCCATGCCCGACCAGCTCATACATCACCGGCCGCGCCACCAGCGCCTCCAGGCGGCCGCGCACCAGCACATAGGGTTTCAGCCCGCCGGTCTCGTTCTCGTCGACGAAACGCAGCGGCCGCTCCGGCCCGGCCTCGACGACATCGCCGACATTGGTGCGGAAAGTGATGATCTGCCCGTCGCCGCCGCCCGAAACATCCATCTCGACCGCGATGAACGGCGCATCGGCGACGCGGATGCCGACTCGCTCCACCGGCGTCACCAGATAGGTCTTGCCGTCCTCGTCCTTGCGCAGCACGGAGGAGAAAAGCTGCACCAGCGGCATGCGGCCGATCGGCGTGCCCAGATAGAACCAGGTGCCGTCGGCCTTGATCTCCATGTCGAGATCGCCGCAGAAATCGGGATTCCAGCGCTCGACAGGTGCCGCGCCCTTGCCGGCGCGGGCCGCGCGCGAGATCAGGGCCTCAAGACCGCGCGCTTCGGTGGCGGTCGTCAGGCTTTCTTCACGATGTTCCAAGGGTCCCGTCATGGTCACGAAATAGTCACTGTTGTTCCGCTTGTCAGCCTAAGTCTGTGATTTAAGTTCAAATGCAGACGCTAGGCGAGGCCGAATCGCGGCAGTCATGGTATGCTGCAGGCTGGTATTTCCAACCACGAGGATCGATGCGGCATGAGCGTGATGGTCAAGGAAAGCCCGATCAGCGAAAAGGACATGATCGCCGAGGCCGAAAAAGCACTGGCGGATATTTCCAGAATTCGTGACGGGGTCGGCCGGGTCATCTTCGGCCAGGAGAGCGTCGTCGAGCGCACGCTGGTGGCGCTGCTGGCCGGCGGCCATGCGCTGCTGGTCGGCGTGCCGGGTCTCGCCAAGACCAAGCTGGTCGAGACGCTGGGCATCGTTCTCGGCCTCGATTCGCGCCGTATCCAGTTCACGCCCGATCTGATGCCGTCGGATATCCTCGGCTCCGAAGTGATGGAGCAGGACGAGATCGGCAAGCGCTCCTTCCGCTTCATCTCCGGACCGATCTTCGCCCAGCTTCTGATGGCCGACGAGATCAACCGCGCTTCGCCGCGCACCCAGTCGGCGCTGCTGCAGGCGATGCAGGAATACCATGTCACCATTGCCGGCGCCCGCTACGACCTGCCGGCGCCCTTCCATGTGCTGGCAACGCAGAACCCGCTGGAGCAGGAGGGCACCTATCCGCTGCCCGAGGCCCAGCTCGACCGCTTCCTGATGCAGGTCGATATCCTCTATCCCGAAATCGAGGCCGAGCGCCGCATCCTGCTGGAAACCACCGGCATCGAGGACGCCAAGGCGCAGAACGTGCTGCAGCCGGCGCGGCTGAAGGAGATCCAGACGCTGATTCGCCGCATGCCGGTGCCCGAAAGCGTCGTCGAGGCGATCCTGACGCTGGTGCGCTCGGCGCGTCCCGGCCAGGGCAATGCCGAGACCGACAAGCATGTCGCCTGGGGCCCCGGCCCGCGTGCCAGCCAGGCGCTGATGCTGTGCACAAGGGCGCGCGCGCTCTACGACGGACGGCTGGCGCCCTCGATCGACGATGTGCGCGCGCTGGCCGAGCCGGTGCTGCAGCATCGCATGGCGTTGACCTTCGCCGCCCGCGCCGAAGGCACCAGCGTGCGCGACGTGGTGGCGAAACTGGCCAAAGGTATCTGATGGCGCGTATTGGCGAGCTCCAAGCACCGGCAGCGACGCGCGACGCGCTCGCCCGTGGCCGGTTGCGGGCCTCGCTGGTTCCAGACCTGCTGGTCGAGGCACGGCGCATCGTCAACACGGTGATCGCCGGCTGGCATGGCCGCCGCAAGCGCGGCATCGGCGAGAATTTCTGGCAGTTCCGCCCCTATGTCGAAGGCGATGCCTCACGCATCGACTGGCGCCGTTCGGCCCGCGATGACCACACCTATGTGCGCGACCGCGAATGGGAAGCCGCCCATACGGTCTGGCTATGGGCCGACCCCTCGCCGTCGATGCTCTACAAGTCGACCGGCGCCAGCGTTTCCAAGCAATCGCGCGCGCTGGTGCTGGCGCTGGCCATGGCGGAGCTGTTGTCGCGCAGCGGCGAACGCATCGCCTGGCCCGGCCTCACTGATCCGTTCACCGCCCGCAACGGCGCCGAGCGCATCGCCGCTCAGCTGATGCATGCCGGCGACTTGGCGGCAAAACCCGATCTGTCCGACATCCGGCGCTTCTGCGACATCGTTGTCGTCAGCGATTTCCTCGATCCCGTCGAGGAGACGATGGCTTGGCTCGACGTGCTCGCCCGCCACGGCGTGCGCGCGCATATGATCGAAGTTGCCGACCCGGCCGAGGAAACCTTCCCCTATGCCGGCCGCACCGAATTCACCGATCCCGAGACCGGCGACAAGCTGACCGCCGGCCGCGCCGAAATGCTGGGTGACGAGTATCGCCTGCTCTACACCGCCCGCCGCCAGGAACTGGCCGCCTGGTGCAAGCGGCTCGGCTGGAGCTTTACCGTCAACCACACCGACCGGCTGGCTTCCGATGCGCTGGTGCGCCTGCACATGGCGATGACCGCCGATGGCCCTCGGTCCGGGCCGACCGCCGGTGGCGGTCGTGCCGGAAAGGTCGTCGCATGAGTTGGCTGCCGCTCTCCTTTGGCGCACCTATGGTGCTGTGGGGCCTGCTGGCGCTGCCGGTGATCTGGTGGCTGTTGCGACTGACGCCGCCCAAGCCGCAGACCGAAATCTTCCCGCCGCTGAAGATCCTGGCCCGCGTGCTGAAGCGCGAGGAGACGCCGCAGCAGAGCCCGTGGTGGCTGACGTTGCTCAGGCTGCTGATGGCGGCGCTCATCGTCGCCGCATTGGCCGACCCGGTCTTCAACCCGCGCGAAAAGTTGCCGGCCGAGGGCGCTGCCCTGGCCTTGGTCATCGACAATGATTGGGCCAGTGCCGCCGACTGGGGCAAGCGCGTCGCCACCGCCGAGCGGCTGATCAACGATGCCGGCTCCAACGGCGTGCCGGTCATCATCGCCTTCACCGCCGAAAAAGCCAATGCTGAGGTCGGCCCGTTCGATGCCGCCGCAGCCCTCGACCGGCTGCGCGCCGCCAAGCCACGACCGATCCCGACCGACCGGCCCGCCGTCTATGCCCGCGTCGCCGGCGTGCTGGAGACCTTGCCCGGTGCCAGCGTCGCCGTGCTTGCCGACGGCCTGGCGGCAAAGGGCGACGAGGCCGCCTTCAACACGCTTTTGTCGAAAAATGCGACCCGTGTCGTCTGGGTAAGTTCCGACCGGCTGTCGCTGACCGGCCTGACCATCGCCGACAACCAGGTCGACGGCTTTGCGCTGACCGCCATTCGTGCACCTGGCGACCCGGCCCCGGCGCAAGTCACCGCCGGCGCCTTCGACGACAAGGGCCGCCGCATTGCCGACGCGACGCTGACCTTTTCGCCTGGCGAAACCACCGCCACCGGCACGATGGCGGTGCCGTTCGAGCTGCGCAACGACTTCGCTTCGATCGCGCTCGATGGCGAGCGGCAGGCCGGTGCCGTCCGCGTCCTCGACGAAAGCTCCAAGCGCCGCCGCGTCGGGCTGTTGTCGCAGGCCGAGGCCGACCAGGCGCAGCCGCTGTTGTCGCCGCTCTACTACATCAGGCGCGCGCTGCAGCCCTTCGCCGATCTGGTCGAACCCTCAAGCGCCGACCTCGCCGACGCCATCCCGCAGATCCTCGACCAGAAGCCGGCGATGATCATCATGGCCGACATCGGCACCATTCCCGCGCAGGTCCGACAGAGGCTGGTCGATTGGGTCGACAATGGTGGCACGCTGGTGCGTTTCGCCGGTTCGCGGCTGGCCGCCGCCGGCAATGACGACGATTTGCTGCCGGTCCGCCTGCGCACCGGCGAGCGTTCGCTCGGCGGCGCGCTGTCCTGGACGTCGCCGCAACCGGTCACCGAATTCCCCAAGGCCGGCCCGTTCGCCGACCTTGCTCCGCCGACCGAGGTCACCGTCAGCAGACAGGTGCTGGCCGAACCAACACCCGACATCGTCGAACGCACCTGGGCCGCCCTTGCCGACGGCACGCCGCTGGTCACCGGACTGAAGAAAGGCAAGGGCACGCTGGTGCTGTTCCACGTCACCCCCGAGGCGACCTGGTCGAACCTGCCGATCTCGGGCAGCTTCGTCGAGATGCTGCGCCGCATCGTGCAGCTGTCACGCAACCAGGGCGCGGCGATCGCCAATGCCGAAGCCGCCGCAACCTCGCTGGCGCCCTACCGGATGATATCGGCCGACGGCACGCTGGTGCCGCCGACGCCGGACGCGCGACCGCTGGTGCCGGGCGCCGGTGCCCTGCCGGTGACCTTTGAGAACCCGCCCGGCCTCTATGGTTCCGAGACCGGTGTGTTCGCCCACAATTTGCTGGAAGCCGACAGCACGCTGGCCCCGCTGGCGCGCCCGCAAATCACTGTTCCCGTCACATCGATCCAGTATGCCTTTGACGAATCGCGCAATTTGAAGGGCGCGCTGGTCGCGGCTGCCCTGGTGCTGATGCTGCTTGATACGCTGGCGGTGTTCTGGATGGGCGGCCTGTTTTCACGCCGGCCGCGCCGTGCCGGTGCAACCACCGCCGCGGTCCTGATTGCGCTCGGCGCCTTGTTCGGCCATGCCGATTTTGCCCGCGCCGACGACGCCAAGCCGGGCGATGAGGTTGCCATCGAGGCGATTTCGAAGACCCGCATCGCCTACGTGCTGACCGGCGTGCCGGGCGACGATTCGATCAGCCGCGCCGGGCTCGAGGGCCTGACCCGCTTCCTGGTCGAGAAGACGGCACTCGAACCGGGCGCGCCGGCCGGCGTCGACATCTCGAAGGACGAGCTGTCATTCTATCCGCTGATCTACTGGCCGATAGATCCCGCCGCACCGATGCCGAGCCAGGCCGCGATCGCCCGCATCGACGCCTATATGCAGCAGGGCGGCACGGTGCTGTTCGACACCCGCGACCAGTTCGCCAACGGCATCGGCGCCGATTCGACCAGCCCGGCGACGGAGCGGCTGCGCGACATCCTCGGCAACCTCAACGTGCCGCCGCTGGAGCCGGTGCCCTCCGACCACGTGCTGACCAAATCCTTCTTCATCCTGCCCGAATTTCCCGGCCGCTTCGCCGGCAGTCCGCTCTGGGTCGAGGCGTCGCTCGACGCCAGCAACGCCGAGAACCGGCCGGTGCGCACCGGCGACGGCGTCTCGCCGATCATGATCACCGCCAATGATTTCGCCGGCGCCTGGGCGGTCGACGAGAATGGCGACCCGCTGCTGCCGACCGTGCCGGCGGACCCGATGCAGCGCATCTACGCGCTGCGCGCCGGCGTCAACATCATGATGTACATGCTGACCGGCAACTACAAATCCGACCAGGTGCACGTGCCCATCCTGCTCGAACGGCTGGGGCAGTAAGATGAGTTTGTTTGGTGCCCTCCGGTCACGGATAAACCCTCCCCGCAAAGGGGGGGATAAGGGATGAACTGGTCGATCTCCTTCGAACCGCTGATCTCCTGGCCCTTGCTGGCCTTGGCGCTGGTGCCGCTGGCGCTGCTGGCGCTGGTCGGCCTGTGGTTTCGCCAGCGCGGCTCGGTCTTCCGCTTCATCGCCCTTTTGGCGCTCGCCGCCGCCCTGTTCAACCCGGTGTTCCTCAACGAGGAGCGCGAGCCGCTGAAAAGCGTCGTCGCACTGATTGTCGACCGCAGCCAGAGCCAGGACATCGGCGACCGCACCAAGCAGACCGACGAGGCGCTGGCCGGGCTGCAGCAGCGTCTTGGCCGCTTCAAGCAGTTCGACGTGCGCGTCGTCGAGGCCGGCAAATCCGAGGCCGCCGAGGAGCGCACCGAGACACGGCTGTTCGGTGCGCTGGAAGGCGCCTTCCGCGACGTGCCGCCGTCACGCATCGGTGGCGCCATCATGATCACCGATGGCGAGGTGCATGACGCGCCCCCGGTCGCGCCCGATTTCAACGCTCCGCTGCATGCCCTGATCACCGGCAACGATCACGAGAAGGACCGCCGCATCCGTTTCGAGAACGCGCCGCGCTTCGGCCTTGTCGGCAAGCCGCTCGACATGACCTACCGCGTCATCTCGACCCAAAACGAGACTGGCCCGGTCGATGTACGCGTCTCGGTCAATGGCGAACAGGTCGCGGTCGAGCATGCCACCGTCGGCCAGGCCATGCCGCTGCAGGTGACCATTCCGGGCGCCGGCCGCAACATCGTCGAGCTCGCCATCGATCGCGAACCGGGCGAACTGACCGACACCAACAACCGCGCCATCGCACTCATCGACGGCATTCGCGAGAACCTGCGCGTGCTGCTCGTCTCCGGCGAGCCGCATGCCGGCGAGCGCACCTGGCGCAACCTGTTGAAATCCGACGCCTCGGTCGATCTCGTCCATTTCACCATCCTGCGGCCGCCGGAAAAACAGGACGGCACGCCGATCAATGAATTGTCGCTGATCGCCTTCCCGACCCGCGAGCTGTTCGTCGAGAAGATCAAGGATTTCGACCTCATCATCTTCGACCGCTACCAGCACCGCGACGTGCTGCCGATCCTCTATTACGACTACATCTCCGAATATGTCGAAAAGGGCGGCGCGCTGCTGATCGCGGCCGGGCCCGAATATGCCGGCGAAAGCTCGATCGCGCGCACGCCGCTGATGGCGGCCCTGCCGGCGATGCCGACCGGCGAAGTTGTCGACAAGGCTTTCTATCCGCGCCTCACCGAACTCGGCCAGCGCCACCCGGTGACACGTGGGCTCGATGGCTCGGCTACCGAGCCGCCGCACTGGAGCCGCTGGTTCCGCACCATCGGCGTGCAGAATCCCGAAGGCGAAGTGGTGATGAAGGGCGCCGACAACCGGCCCCTGCTCCTGCTCGACCGCAAGGGCGAAGGCCGCGTCGGCATGCTTCTGTCGGACCAGGGCTGGCTGTGGGCGCGCGGCTTCGAGGGCGGCGGCCCGCATGTCCAGCTCTACCGGCGCATCGCGCACTGGCTGATGAAGGAGCCCGAGCTCGAGGAAGAGCGGCTGACCGCCGACGGCCGCGGCATGGTGCTGGAAATCCGCCGCCAGACGATGGCCGACGATCCAGGCCCCGCCCAGATCATCACCCCGTCCGGCAAGACCTTGACCGTCAAGCTCGAGAAATCCGAACCCGGCGTCTTCCTCGGCAGCGTCGAGACGAGCGAGATCGGCCTCTACCAGGTCGCCAATGGCGACCTGACGGCGCTCGCCCATGTCGGCCCGGTCAACGCACCGGAATTCGCCGATGTCATCTCCACCGAAAACCGGCTGAAGGCGCCGGCGGAAGCCACCGGCGGCAGCGTGCGCCGGCTGGCTTCATCCACGGCCCTTGGCAGCGACGTGACGCTGCCTTCCATCGTGCCGGTGCGCTCGGCCGGTGCTGCGTCCGGCAGCGACTGGATCGGCCTGCGCACGACGGATGACAGCGTGCTCAAGGCCGTCTCGCGCGTGCCGCTGTTCGGCGGCTTCCTCGGCCTCGGCCTGCTGCTTCTGGCAATGGGTTCGATGTGGTACCGCGAGGGACGGTAGGACTACTCTTCGGGCTCGGTCGTGAACATCAGCGGATAGCCCTTGGCCTTGCCGGCATCGGTGGCGCGCGTCGCCTTGGTCTCGGCGACATCCTTGGTGAAGACGGCGACGACGCAGACGCCGCGCCGGTGCGCGGTGATCATGACCCGGTGCGCCTGGTCCTCGCTGAGCTTGAACTCGCCCTTCAGCACCGTCACCACGAATTCGCGCGGCGTGAAATCGTCATTGACGAGGATGACCTTGTAGAGCTTCGGCCGTTCGACCTGCGGCTTGACCTGGGTACGCGGTTTTGTGGTGATTTCAGGCATCGGAACCGACAATTAGAGCAATTCCAGGAAAAGTGTAAAACGGTTTTCCGTCCGGAATTGCGTCAAAACAAGGATCAGAGCGGTTCGCCGTTTCCACGAAACGGTGAATTGCTCTGGCGTAAGCGACGTAACCGCCATTCTGGCATCGGCGACAGCGGTCGTCCATTTTGATTGACGCGCAAAGCCGATGTCCGGCGGGCGCGGCCATTCACAATCATGTGGGGAAGTATCGGTTGCCGTTCAACGGTCCTGACGGCCGAACATGCGACGGCCCTGGATCGCCCGCAGGGTAGTGGCGGACGGCATATCGTGGCGAAGGCGGGTTCCACCCGCATCCGCCCGGCGTTCCAGCCATACCGCGATCGGCCACGCGGCGGCGCTGATCAGCGTCGCGCCGGTCAGCACGATCAGCAGCCAGGTCTGTGCCGGCGTGATGTAGTCCCAGTTGGTGGAAATCGCAGGCGCAAACAGCGAAGGCTCCGTGCGCCCGCTGGCCGGATCGGGCACCGGGCTGGCGGTGAACAGGATCAGCACCCTGGCGACGCCGGTGGCCACCAGGCCGCCGAGCACCATCGAGCGCAAAATGGACGAAAGCCGCTTCTTCATGCGGGTTGTCCTACACGGCCGGGCGTTGCGAACGGGTTAAGCGTCAGTCGAGGCGGAAGCTGCCGGCACCAAGGCTTCGGCCAAACATCAGGCCCATCAGTCCGCTTCATCGCCGATATCAGGGCTTTTCCACGGTTCGGACAGGAGGAAGGCCGCTCCAGCCGAAACCAGCTGGAGCGGCCTTGGTCAAAAGGCAGGCATGTTATGCCGCGCCTGGATTAGGCCTTCGGAGCTGCCTTCGGGGCAACCTTCTTCGCCTTCTTGTGCTTCTTGACGGGCTTCTTGGCGACGACCTTCTTCACGACCGGCTTGGCAGGCGTGGTCGCCGCCGGAGCGGTGGTCGTGGTGGTGGCAGCCGGAGCAGCGGTCGTGGTGGCAGCGGCGTTGCCGAGAGCCGGCATCGCGAAAGCGAGAGCGACGGCGAGACCGGTGGCGGAGAGGATGGACTTTTTCATGGCTTCATTTCCTTTTTATGCGGGTCGAGTTTTCTGATGTCACTGAACCGGGTCGTTCGGTGTCACTCCAAGCAGCTTCAAAGCATTGGCGAGCGCCCGGATGCCCTGCGCCTGTTTCTTGGCGGCGCAGTACCGGTTGCCCTTTCTCTGAAGTGCCTTTGCCGCGGTGACCTGCGTTGCCGTGGCATGGGTTTCGAGGGCTTCATCAAATTGGTGGCTGAGATTGGCGCACCGTTCGCTTCGGGTCGTGGGCGTCACCTTTGCGTCCGATTGTCCGACAGCGGCAGTGACCAGGCCAAGGCCCAGCAACGCACCCAACAAACTGATCGACAACCTTGGCATCGGTTTATCCGTAAACCCGGAGACTAGCGTCGCAGCCGATGACCTGACCGCCACGAGATCAGTTATGCCTTTGAAATTTTTCAGGAGTTTTTCTGAACTGTAGAATTTTGTTTCTGGATTGTGTCTGAGAAAGCCGGTGTGAACCCATCATCACCACTGGCCAACATATGGCCTGAATTCTATCGTGTGGGTTGCGACAGAACGGCTTGGCAATCAACAATGACAGGGCTGCTGTGAAATCCGACGCACACATACTGATCGTCGACGACGACAAGGGCATCCGCGACCTGCTGCAGGAATTCTTCCAGAAGCGGGGCCTGCACACCTCGGTTGCCGCCGACGGCATCGAGATGGAGACCATCCTGCGCCGCACGCAGGTGGATCTCATCGTCCTCGACGTGATGCTGCCCGGCAAGAGCGGGCTGGAGCTGTGCCGCGACCTGCGCGCCCAGTATTCGACGCCGATCATCATGCTGACCGCCGTCACCGAGACGACCGACCGCGTCGTCGGCCTGGAGATGGGCGCCGACGATTATGTGCCCAAACCCTTCGACCCGCGCGAGCTGCTGGCGCGGATCCGCGCCGTGCTGCGGCGCAATGGCGCCGCCGAGCCCAAGCGCGCCACCACCAAGCAGATCTACCGCTTCGCCGGCTGGACGATGGACTGTTCACGCCGCCGGCTGATCGCGCCCGACGATGTCAGGGTCGAACTGACCATGGCGGAATTCAACCTGCTGCAGACCTTCGTCAAGAGCGCGCAGCGCGTGCTGACCCGCGACCAGCTCATCGAACTGTCCGGCGGCGACAGTGACTACTCCTTCGACCGCAGCATCGACATCCTGGTCAGCCGGTTGCGGCGCAAGATGGAAGACGACCCGAAAACGCCCAAGCTGATCCTGACCGTGCGCAGCGGCGGCTACCAGTTCCTGCCCGAGACCACTTCCGAATGAGACGTTTCCTGCCGCAGACCTTGCCTGTCTGGGTGCTGCTGATCGTCATCGCCGGCCTGCTGATCAGCCAGGTCGCGACCCTCTACATCGTGTCGCGCGATCGCGCCGTAGCCAACGGCGTCGTCGACCTGTATCGCCTCAACGACCGTGCCTTCTCGCTGGTGCAGCTCATGCATGACGCCACGCCCGAGGAACGCAAGGCGACGGCGACCGGCCTGTTCAATTCCACCTACGCGCTCACCGTCTCGGACACGCCGGCGGTCACCTCATCGATTGCCGGTGACGACGAGCTGGCCGAGCTCGAAGACATTCTCGTCGGCCGGCTGTCGAAGTTCGGCATCACCGATGCGCGCGTGCGGCGCGATCCGGCGACGCGCGAGGCGGACGACGCCAGTGGCACGGCGCCCGGACCCGATATCGGCCAGGTGGAACGCGACCTTCTGGTGCTGGCCGCCGACTTCGCCCAGAGCGACAAGCTGACGGCCTCACTGCGCTTCGCCGACGGCCAATGGCTGAACTTCACCGAGCCGATCACGCCCGTCGGCCCGATCCTGAGCATCGACAGCCTGCCGCTCTATTCGCTGATCGCCGGCCTGGTGGTGATCATGTCGATCTGGTCGCTGCGCCGGCTGACGGCGCCCTACCGGATGATGGAAACCGCCGTGAACCGGATCGGCAAGGACCTGAAGAGCCCGCCGATCGCCGAGAGTGGCAGCCGCGAGGTGCGTGCCGCCGCCAAGGCGATCAATGCCATGCAGGCCCGGTTGCGCGAATATGTCGAGGACCGCGAACATCTGGCGGCAGCGTTGGCGCATGATCTGCGCACGCCGATGACGAGGATGCGCCTGCGCCTGGAACTGTTGCGCAAATCGGCGGTTCGCGAGGCGCTGGCGCACGATCTCGCCGATGTCGAAAGCATCGCCAGCTCGGTGATCGACTTCGCCACCTTCGAGGTGACCGAGGAAAAGAACGAACGCATCGACTTCTGGTCGCTCGTGGAATCGATCGCCGACAGCTATGACGACGTTTCGTTCGACGACGATACCCGTTCGCGTGGCCTGATCTGCATGGCGCGGCCGGTCGCGCTCAAGCGCTGCGTCACCAATCTGGTGCAGAACGCGGTCACCTACGGCAAGAAGGCGCATCTCAGCCTGCGCCGGTCGGAAAACATGATCCTGCTCACCATCCGCGATGAAGGGCCGGGCATACCGCAGGCGCAGATCGACGCCGTGTTCGGCTCTTTCGTGCGCCTCGAACAATCGCGCAACCGCCAGACCGGCGGTCTCGGGCTCGGCCTGACCATTGCCCGCAACATCGCCCGTGCCGCCGGCGGCGAGATCAGCCTGTCCAACAACCCGGGCGGTGGCCTGCTGACGCAACTGCGCCTGCCGCTGGCGGCTTAACGCATGTCGCCCAGAAGTGACTTCGGTTTTGGGAGAACGACATGCATCAAAACAAGACCTAAAGCGGGTGGTCCGAACCCATTCAGACGCGACACGCTTTAGAGCGCGAGGCGCGCTCGATCGCAGCGCCTCGTCGACTTCCGGTTCCGAAGAAATTACCTTCTAAGCACCGCGCTCAACACGTCGCGGATGCCGATGGCGCCGACAAAGCGTGACTGATCGTCGAACAGCGCCACCGGTGCGGTCTGCGAACGGTGCATGGCCAGCATGACGGTTTTCAGCGAGGTGCCGGGATTGGCCCAGAACACTTGCGCCGCTTCCTCCGGCTGGCCTTCGACGTCGGCGCACGACACCCACACCGCCGGCTTGCCGTCGCGTTCGGCCGCCGCCACCAGTCCGTGATCGTCGATCTTGAAGCGCGTCGTCTTGCGCCGGTCGAGCCACACCCAGCCGTCCTTGCCGTGATCGAGGTCGCGGCGGTCGCGCATCACGTTCCAGGCGGTCAGCACCGACAGCGGATTCACATTGGCGATGAAGTCGCGGACATAGTCATTGGCCGGGCGCAGCACGATGTCTTCCGGCGCCCCGGTCTGCACGATGCGCCCGCCCTCCATGATGGTGATGTGGCTACCTATCTTCAGCGCCTCCTCGAGGTCGTGGCTGACGAAGATGATGGTCTTCTTCAATTCGGCCTGCAGCTGCAGCAACTCGTCCTGCAGCTTGGTGCGGATCAGTGGGTCCAGCGCCGAGAACGGCTCGTCCATCAACAGGATCGGCGCCTCTGTGGCGAAGGCACGGGCCAGGCCGACGCGCTGCTGCATACCGCCCGACAGCTCATGCGCGTATTTCTTCGACCACTGGTCGAGATTGACCAGCTTGAGCTGGCGATTGACGCGCTCCTTGCGCTCGGCTTCCGGCACGCCGGCGAGTTCGAGGCCGAGGCCGACATTCTCCTCCACCGTGCGCCATGGCAAAAGGCCGAACTGCTGGAACACCATCGCCACCTGCTTCTGGCGCAGGCGCCGCAAGGTCGCCTCGTCGCAAGTGACGACATCGACGGTCTTGTCGCCATCCTTGACCAGAACCTGGCCGCGCGACACCACGTTGAGCCGATTGACCGCCCGCAGCAATGTCGATTTGCCAGAGCCGGACAGGCCCATCAGCACCGAGATCTCACCCTCGTTCACGGTCAGGCTGGCGCCGGCGCAGCCAAGCACATTGCCGGTCTTTTCGAGGATCTCGGCGCGGCTGGCGCCGGCGTCGATCATTTTCAGCGATCCGGCCTGGTCGGCGCCGAAGACGATATCGACGTTCCTGAAATCGACGGCGACGGTCATTTCTTGCCTCCAACCGCAATTCGGGTCATCCGGTCGAGCACGATGGCCAGCACGACGATGGCCAGGCCCGCCTCAAGGCCGAGGTCGATGCGGCGCGAGCCGAGCGCCCGGTTGATCTCGGTGCCGAGCCCGCCGGCGCCGATCAGTGCGGCAAACACCACCATCGACAGCGACAGCATGATCGATTGCGTCAGGCCAGCCATGATGGTGGGCAGCGCCGAGGGCAGCTCCACCTTCCACAGCAACTGGCTCTTGGTGGCACCGAAAGCCTCGCCGGCCTCTACGATCGACTTCGGCACCGAGACGACACCGAGATGGGTGAGCCGGACCGCGGTCGGGATGACGAAGATAATGGTGACGATGAGGCCGGGAGCGTTGCCGAGACCGAACAGCGTCAGCACCGGGATCAGGTAGACGAAGGTCGGCAGCGTCTGCATCAGATCGAGCACCGGCAGCATGATGCGATAGACCTTCGGCTTGTGCGCCGCCCAGATGCCCAGCGGCACGCCGATGGCCATGGCCATGGCAGCGGCCGCGACAACCAGCACCAGCGTCTGCACCGTCTGCTTCCACAGGTTCTGGTTGATGATGAAGATCAGGCCGAGAAAGACGCCGATGGCGAGCGGCCTCGAGCGCTGCAGCAGCCAGGCGATGACGGCGATGATCAGCGCCAGCAGCACCGGCGGCACCATCAGCAGGATGCCGACCAGCCCGTCGAGCAGGAAATTGAGGCCATTCGAAAAGGCCCTGAACACAGTGTCGAAATTGTCGGTGAGGAAACCGAAAAACGCCTTTCCCCAGGCGCCGATCGGAATCTTGTGATCGACCATGAATTTCGAAATCGGATCCATATCGCCCCTCTCATGCAGGAGACCGCCCTGCCCTCGGCCTCAACCGTAGCAACGTCATCTTGTCACAGGATATGAAAAAGGGCAGCCTTTTCTAAGATGGCTGCCCTTCCTGGTTCGGCTTTGCCGAATTCAGTCGGCTCAGCTTCCGAGCGCGGTCTTGATGGCAGCGGCAGCGTCGCCACCGTCGAAGGTTGTCACGCCGGCGATCCACGGGGCAACCGCGTCCGGGTGCTTCTTCAGCCAGTCGGCCGCAACCGTGTTGGCATCGCCGCCCTTGAGGATCGCGTCCATCATCTCGCCTTCCATGTCCAGATTGAACTTGAGGTTGGCGATGAACTTGCCGGCATTCGGGCACTCGGTGGTGTAGCCCTTGCGCACATTGGTAAAGACGGTGGCGGCGCCGAAGCCGCTGTCGCCCATGCCGTCGAGATAGGTGATCTTCATGGCGCCCATCACCGGATGCGGCGTCCAGCCGAGGAAGGCGATCCACTCATTGTTCTTCATTGACTGCTCGGCCTGCGTCAGCATGCCGGCCTCCGAGGATTCGACCAGCTCGAAGCCTTCGAGATTGTCCTTCGGGTTCTTGATCATGTCGAGGATGATGCGGTTGCCGTCATTGCCGGCCTCGATGCCATAGATCTTGCCGTTGAACTTGTCCTTGAACTTGCCGATATCGGTCAGCGACTTGACGCCGGCATCCGCGACATAGGTCGGCACGACGATGCCGTAGCCGGCGCCCGTCAGGTTGGTGCTGATCGTCTCGACCGAACCGTCGGCGGTGTAATCCTTGATGTCATTGGTCATCGACGGCATCCAGTTGCCGAGGAAGACGTCGAGGTCCTTGTTCTTCAGCGACGCCATGGTCACCGGCACCGACAGCTGGATCGTCTGCGGCTCATAGCCGAGCGCGGTCAGCAGCACGGAGGCGACGCCGGTCGTCGCCTGGATGTCGGTCCAGCCGACATCGGAAAGACGCACCGCCTTGCAGCTCGCCGGATCGCCGGCAAAGGCAGTGCTGGTGGACAAAAAAGCCGCCAGGCCGAGGCCGGCGACGAAAAAGTTCATACGCGACATAGACAGTCTCCCATTGTGATTCTTTGGCGAAGCGTAGTTACGGTTTCTCTGCCCGCCTTGTTTCGTCAGCCAAACACCATTCTGGTGTGGATTCAAGCGTTAAGGCAATCACGATCAACGGCGCGGGCTGGCCAATCAGCGACACATCAGGCGCTTTTGTCGTGCCAGACAGCTTTTTCGGAGACGGGCCGGCTTTTTCAGGGGAATGCGGGCGGCGGCCCCTCCCCGCGCCCGTCGAAGTCGGCTTAAAAGAGCGGCATGGCCAAGCTTTACTTCCACTATGCAACGATGAATGCCGGCAAGACGACGATGCTGCTGCAGGCGTCGTACAATTATCGCGAGCGCGGCATGGGCACGATGCTGTTCGTCGCAGGCCACTACCGCAAGGGCGAGACCGGCCTGATCTCGTCGCGCATCGGCCTGGAGACGGAAGCCGAGATGTTCCGCGACGGTGACGATCTGTTCGCCCGCGTCGCCGATCACCACGCGCATACATCGGTGCATTGCGTCTTCGTCGACGAGGCACAGTTCCTCGAGGAAGAGCAAGTCTGGCAGCTCGCCCGCATCGCCGACCGCCTGAACATTCCGGTCATGTGCTACGGCCTGCGCACCGATTTCCAGGGCAAGCTGTTTTCCGGCTCGCGCGCTTTGGCTGGCCATCGCCGACGATTTGCGCGAAGTGCGCACCATCTGCCGCTGCGGCCGCAAGGCGACGATGGTGGTGCGCCTCGGCCCCGATGGCAAGGTGGCGCGCCAGGGCGAGCAGGTGGCGATCGGCAAGGACGTCTATGTCTCGCTCTGCCGCCGCCACTGGGAAGAAGAGATGGGCCGCGCCGCGCCCGACGATTTCATCGGCTTTATCAAGGGCTGACTCTGTCTCTTGGTTTTTGGAGCAATTCCCGAAGGAAGCGCTACGTGTTTTCTCGAGAGTAGCTCCGGGCTCATACAGTCGAGACACGCCACTTCGGAAACCGCCAACCGAGCCGCACACCCAGCGTCGCCACTGCAATCAGCGCCATGCCGGCAGCCTGCGCCGGTCCGAGCGGATGCCCATAGATCGCCCAGTCGACGATGATGGCGACGACCGGGTAGATAAAAGTGATCACACCAATCACCGGTGTCGTCAGGCGTGGGAAGGCCGAATTCATCAACACATAGGCGATGCCGGTGTGCAGCACGCCGATGCCGAGCAGCCAGCCCCATGACGCAGGCGCAATATGTTGGCCGACGTCAGCGAACGGGGCGAGCATGACGACCCCCACCACCGTCTGGCAGAGTACCGTGATTTCGGCGCGCTGCTGGCCGAGGCCCTTGGCCAGGATCGTTGTAACGGCATAGAGCAGTGCGCCGCCCAGCGTCAGCGCAATGCCCGGCGCCCAGCTGGCATCGGCATGGCCGTGCGCGAAGACGAGGCCACTGGCCAGCACGACGCCGAGAAACGCACCGAGCATCCACAGCAGTTGGTCGAGCGAGATGCGCTCCTTGAGGAAGACGACACCGATCAGGACCACGAAGAACGGTTGGATATGGTAGATAATCGTCGTCGTGGCGATCGACGTCATGGCGAAGCCGGCGAAGAAGGCTGTCCAGCTCAGCACCATGCAGACGCCGGCAAGTGCCGCGAGGGCAAGCCGGGACGGCGACAGGGTCCGATCCGGAAGATAGCCGCGCAACAGGCACCATACGAAAAGGAACAGTGCGCCGAACACACATCGCCAGAAGACGACGGCGACGGGATGCAGCCCCGATTCCGTGGCGAAGGCGCCAACCGTGCCGGCGATCACCATTGCCAGAGCAAGGCTCGCGGCCGGAAAGCGGGCTGTCGAGGCGTCTGCCATGGTGTTCGTCCAGCTGTACTCCACCATCTGGTCACCGGAAGAGCCTTCAAACAAGCGAATAGATTTGGAATGATCTATTCGATATGCTGATAGCACCATGACCGCGCCACTCGACCTCAATCTGCTGAAAACCTTCGTCGCTGTCGTCGAGAGCGGCAGTCTTTCCAATGCAGCACCTCGGGTGGGCCGTAGCCAGTCGGCGGTCAGCATGCAGATGCAGCGGCTGGAGGAGATGGTTGGCAACCAGCTTCTGGTGCGTGGTCCCAGAACGGTCACTCCCAATGCCATCGGCGAAGATTTCCTGATCTATGCGCCGCCGGTTGCTGAAACTGTCGGATGAAGCATGGGCGAGCGTCACCCGGCCGAAGGAGACCGGCAGCGTCCGCCTGGGTGTGCCGGACGACTATGCCGCCTTCCTCTTGCCGCCGGTGCTGTCGCGCTTCGCGGCAGAGCACCCCTTGGTGACGGTGGAGTTGATCTGCGAACAGTCGACCGCGCTGGTGAAAACGCTGGCGGAGGGGCGGCTGGATCTGGCGATCGTCACCCGATTGCCGGAGCAGCCGCTTGAGGTGATCCGGCTGGAGCGCTTCGTCTGGGTCGCCTCGCCAAACCATGTCGCCTGGGAGACCGACCCGCTTCCGGTCGCCTTGTTCGAACCAGGCTGCGCCGCCAGGATGAATGTCCTGCAGGCGCTTGGTGATGCCGACCGCTCCTATCGCTGCACCTATTCCAGCGCCTCTCTGCTTGGCCTGATCGCAGTCGTCCAGGCCGGGCTCGCGGTGGCTGGCCTCGCCCTGCGCAGCGTGCCGCCGTCACTGCGCATCGTCGGCGGCAATGAAGGGCTTCCGGTGCTGCCGGACCTCGAGATCGGCATCCTACGCAACCCGCTGTCGACGACGCCGGCGGTCGAACGGCTGAATGATTTCCTGCGCCGCGACCTGGCACAGCAGGCCTGACTTGCAGTACCATAGTCAGGGTCTGTCTTCCGCAATCCGGCCACGATGCAGCGTTTGTTAAGGCCTCGGCCTTATAAGGCCGACAGCCAGAGCTCTCCGGGGTCAGCCATGTTTCGAGCCGCTTCGTCCGCCAGCTTTCTTCTCCTTGCCACCTCCATTGCCGCCCATGCCGGCGGTGACCCGGCCCTGGGCAAGAAGGTCTTCAACCGGTGCATCGCCTGCCATGAAGCGGCCACCGACCGCGACAAGGTCGGCCCGCATTTGATGGGCGTCGTCGGCCGCACCGCCGGTAGCGCCGAGAGTTTTCTTGGTCACTACTCCGAGGCGATGAAGAGTGCCGGTGCTGCCGGCCTGGTGTGGGATGAAGCCAATCTCGCCGAGTATATCAAGGCCCCCAAGCTGAAAGTGCCCGGCAACAAGATGGCGTTTGCCGGCCTGACCAAGGACGACGACATCGCCAATGTCATCGCCTATCTGAAGGCCGATCCCAAGCCCTGATCCGCTGTTCGTCGGTTCTGTAAAGCCGGCTTTCGCGTCGCATATCGCGGCCACGATTGCTTCAGTGGTTTGCCGAATACAAAGGCATCCGTGCGCCATCGCTTTGCCGCATGAAAGTTCAATGACAGCTGAACTATGCCTGGCCGGCAAGCTAATCACGCCATGACCCCACCTTCACTAACTTTCAAGACCGCACGGATTCTTTTGTTTTCGGGGCGGGTGTTGTCTTGCGTCTTTCAATCCCCGGATGCCCCACATATATTCGCCGCTGTTCGCGACCAGCGACGTGATGCCGAAGCGGGAGGCCCCAATGGCGACATTGCAGAATTTCGACGCCGAAATTGCCAAGACCAAGCAGGTCGTGCAGGACATGCGCACCAAGATCGAGCAGTCCGGCACCGTGCTTGATACGCTCGCCACATCAGACAAGAAGATCGGCGACGCCAATTTCGACATCGAGAACGCCCGCATCGAGGACGTGCTGAAGCAGCAGAAGGTGATGGAAGGCAACATCGCCGACCTGATCATTGGGCTTGAGGACGCCACCAACGTCTTCGGCGCCGAGTTCGAGAGCATGAAGAACTACACCGGCTGGGAAAAATTCATCGGCGTCTTCTCCAGCCAGAGCAAGCAGCGCATGCGCACCGACCGCGTCCGCAACATGTCACTGGCCGGCAATCTGCAGGAACTGCTGGTCAAGTCAGACACCATCGTCGGCATCCTGAAGGCGCAAAAAGAAGTCCTCGACCAGCGCTACAAGACCTCCGAGACCAGCCTGTCGCAGGTCATCGAGCGCCGCAAGACCACGATGACCAACCTCGAAGCCGTGCAGAAGCGCATCGAGGAGCTCAACCCGATGCTGCTCGACATCGAAAACAAGATCGCCGCCTCGACCAGCCAGAAGGACCGCACGCAGCTCGAAGGCGAGCGCTCCAAGCTGGCGACCGAATACAATGAAAAGCAGGCCAAGGAGCAGGAGCTGCTGGCCGAGAGCCAGACGCTGGAGCGCTACACCTCGATGTTCCAGACCTTCGTCGATTCGCTCAACAACCAGATCGCCGCGCAATCGACGCTGATCAACAAACTGACCATCGATACCGAGCAGCGCATCGTGCTCTACAAGGCGCTGGAAGATTCGCTGAAGACCGCCGCCCAGCAGGACGTCGCCCACAAGATCAACACGCTGGGCAGCCAGGTCGACAACACGGCCGAGGAAACCATGGCCGGCATCGGTGCTGCATCGCAGAAGCACATCGGCGACCTGCTCGAGATGCACGAGAAGAACATGGTCGCCACCGCCGACATCCAGCGCCGCAAGAAGCTGGCCGACGATGCCTTCGCCCGCCGCTTCGACGAGGTGCTGAAGAAGCACAATTCGGCAAACTACGTGCAGTCTTAGGGGTGACAGGACTGCCCGCGAGCGCACAGGCATGACCCCCGAAAACGAAGCGGCTGCACGGTATTTCTCCGCCATCACGGCCGCGCTCAGCGGCCTTGAAGTGTTCATGCGCGATGATCGCTCGCCGCTCTACCGGCATGGCATCGTCGCCAAGATCGTCGCCGAATACATTGCCCGGCTCGACAAGTCATTCTCCTGCTGGCGCAACCGGCTGGGCTTCATGGACACGTTCCGCATTTCGCGCGCCGAAAGCGGCTTCCCGGTCTTCCAGAACCTGCTCGAACTGGAAAACGACCGCCGCCAGGCCGATGCGCGGCTTGCCAACATTCCGCTGGCCGGCGAGTTGCGCGAGGAAATGGCCGACTTCATCCTGCGCCACAAGGAATTCCCCGAGGCGCTGCAGAAGTCGATGGCTGAGCGGCTCTATCTCGAGGACGTGAAAAGCGAGAACACCTTCGGCCCGTTCACCCTGGCGCAGACGGCCAAGGTCTCGGTCAATCCGAAGACGGCGCGGCCCTATTATCTCGTCCACTGGGCGACGTTCGACGGCAGTGCCAACCTGCCGCTGGTCTATATGGTGACGGTGGAGGATTCCTCCGAAGCGATGATCCGCCAGCTTGTCGACAGAAACGGCAAGCTGAACGAGACGGTCGACATTCCCCTGCCGGTCGACGGCCTGCTCAATCCCGAGCTTGCCCACCGTTTCGACGATTTCACCGAGAAGAACTCCGCCTATACGCTGTCGCCGGCGACCATCGCGGTCAACCTCGACAAGGATTTCGAGTCGCTGCACCCCAAGCAGCTGCGCCGCGTCGTTCTCGGCCCGTTCTATTCGGCTGGCATTACCGACAACAATTCGACCGTGACCGAGGTGCTGGCCAAGGTGCGCAAGCCGGAAAATGCCTGGCTGCTGACCTGGACCATCCAGGAGGTCTATTCCAAGGGCGAGAAACCCGGCCGCAAGGGGCTGTTTTCGAGCGAGAAGACGACGCAGGAATTCTTCATCAACACCGACGATCTGGAAGCCGCGCGTCAGGGCGTGTCGAGCTACGAAAACCATGCGCTGATCCCGCACGAGGCCTACCAGGCGCTCTACGCCGCCGGCGAGGCGCAGAAGATTTTTGCCGGCTACAAGGTTCACATCCTGTCCAACGGACAGGTCATCTCAGACGTCTGACCGTCACACCACGGAGCACCCTTCATGGATACCGGCCTGACCACCATCCCGGAAGCCGCAATCGAGAAGCACCGCGCCACCGCGCAGAGCTTCATCACCCGCATTGTTGTGCTGGAGGACCCGTCACGCGAGTCCGGCACCGCACTTGCCGGCACCAACCGCCGCTTCGTCTCGACCGTCTCGGTCGGTTCGGTGCGCCGCACGCGCGAGGTCGAGCTGGCCAAGACCGTCGGCGCCGTCCATCCCGACGACCAACTGCTGACGATCCCGCAGCACACACTGTTGTTTCGCGCCCGGCGCGGCACGGCGATCGCGCTGGCGGTATCGGACGTTTTCGCCGAAGGCTCCGACCTCGAAAGCCTGCAGGCCAAGAACACGCGCGCGCCGCTCGAGGGCGACGAGGCGTCCACCTTCAAGAAGCTTCTGTCGGCCTCGGCTTACATTTCGGCCTTCAGCCTCGCCTCCTATCTGTTCCAGCTGGTCGACAGCGACGGCGAGGCGCCCAACGACATCCCCGAGCCGGATTTCCTGTTCGACACGCCGCAGGATGCGGTGAAGTCGATCCTGGCCGGCCTCGACAAGGCGATCTCGGGATCGTCCGACGACGCCGACCTGATGACCCGGGCGCGGGCCTTTGCCCGCGTCGCCATCGACGGGCTTCTCGCGCGCAAGGGCCGCTTCGACGGCATTGGACCGTTCGAGAACGCCCATATTCGCATCGATGCCGACGATTTCACCCTCGATGGTTTCGACGTCGCGCCGGGCAAGCGCTCCAAGCCGCTGGTGATGACCTTCAAGAAGCCGGAAGAGGTCGTCGGCAACCACATCGCCAAATACCAGTCGGTCAAGCTCGCCAAGATGCTGATGGCCTACGACTTCGAGCGCGAACTCAATCCGTTCGTCGAGCTAGGCGGCTTCCTGTTCACCTTCATCGGTGACGGCGCGCCCGGAACCGGCAAGACGACGCTGATCCAGATGATCGCCGGCCTCGTCAACGGCTACTGCCAGGTCGCCGGCTATCCCTTCGCCTACGAGAATTTCGGTGTCGACCAGATCTCGTCCTACCAGGGCAAGTCCGGCCAGAACTGCCGCCAGTTCATCAACAATGTCTTGAACCCGCGCGTCATCGGCTTCGGCACCATCGACGACATCGACCAGGTGGCGGCGCGGCGCTCCGACGACCGCGCCTCGGCCGGCCAGCAGGAAATAACAGGCGTTTTGATGGATGCCTTCGCCGGCGCCGCCACCGTGGTGCGCGGCAACTGCTCGTTCGGCATGTTCTCCAACTACCCCGAAAATGTCGACGACGCGCTGCGCCAGCGCGCCGGTGCCCGCTGGCTGGTCGACGGGCCGCAGAGCCGCGACGACTACATCGACATCTTCGTGCTGCTTGCCGGCAAGAACCACAAGATCCCGCTCGGCGACCACGATCTCTACGCCGCGCAGGAAATCCAGCGCGCCGTGACCGAGGCCTATGAGGAGCACGAGAAGCCAAGGGAAGACGGGCTGATCAAGGTCTACGAGCGCTACATGAAGGAGAACGGCGCGCCGAAATCGATGGCCGATATCGGCACCTATCTGCATCTGATCAAGGATGCCGAGCCCCGCTTCACCGGCCGCGCCATCAAGAACGTCACCGACGCCATCAAGATGCGCGCCATGGACATCGAGCTTCCCGACGACTGGTTCGAGAAGCCGGAAGTCTTCATGCACAAGGGCTACGACGAGAAGAAAGCGATGATCGAGGAACTGCGCGGACCCTTCTCGATGGACATGGTCATGCAGGAGATCAACCGCTACGCCGACAGCGAGTTCCGCTATTCCGACAAGTCCGACGACTCCGCGGTGCAAAAGCTGCTGCGCGACGCGAGGCTGCGTGAGAGGGCGGCGCGCGAGATGGAGGAGATGAAGAAGAAGGGGCTGTGGAATGCGTGAAGGTACGCAATGACCGCCAAGAAACCCGATCTTCTGCGCGACAATGAGCTGATCTATGGCCGGCTGCTCACCGTCGACGAGCCACACCTGATCCAGCGCTACAACAAGGCGCTCGCCGCATTCGGCTTGAAGCCGACCAAGCTGAAGAGCTTCCAGATCGACCGCACCGGCTTCTCGCCCGAAGTGGCCGAGGAATGCGACGACTATGATTACCTTGATCCCAATGAGGTCAATCGCCGCTTCATCATCCTGACGCCGTCGCAGATCGACCTGCCGGTGGTCCACACCGCCTTCTCCAACACCTCGCAGCTGATGTTCGAGTTCATGTCCAAGAACCAGCGCGCCATCGACGCGCTGACGATCAAGGACGTCATCTACGGCGAGATCGAGGATTCCGTTCCCAAGGTCAACGACATCGAAGACCTGCTGTCGATCAGCCAGGTCGAGTTCAAGGTGCTGTCGGCCGAGGATGTGCTGGGCAAGGCCGCCGAACTCGGCAAGCTTGTCGATCGGCTGAGGCAGGAGCCCGACGCCTGGCGCGACAACGCCATGCTGACCCGCATGGTCGAGCTCGCCAAGATCTGCGGCGACATCCGCGAGAACGCGCTGGTGCCGGACCAGGTGATCTTCCGCCACAACGCCTACTGGACCAGCCATTTCGGCGGCCTCTACGTGTTCGTCGACCCTGACATGACGACCGTGATCGGCGATCCGGCGGCTCCCGGTTTCCGCCGTTCGCGGCCGTGGCAGGTCAGCTATCTCTCCATCAACGACGCCGACAAGGTGTTCAAGTTCCTCGCCACCACCGGCCGCATCGAGCTGCCGCGTGCCTCCTGGGTCGAGGCCTCGGGCTATCTTGAGCATCGCGCCGAGATGGTGGTGCGCGCGCTGATCCGCGACGCCGAGCCCGACCGCAACCTGACCGATGTCGACAAGGTCTGGCTGCAGACCTGGATCCAGAGCCATGCCGACCTGATCACCAGGGACGGCAATTTTCCTTTCCTCAACGCCGCCAAGCGCGAGATCGCCCAGCTCGGCCACCTCAAGATCGAGGATGTTTTTCCGCAGCAGCGCTTCCTGGTGATTCGCGCCAAACCGGACCATCCAGACGCCTGGCTGACCAACCGGCTGATCTCGGATTTCGTGCCGTCGGACTTCGTCTCGCGCTACATCTTCAACAAGCAGGGCTTCTACAAGGACTATGACGGCTTCAGCGACGCCTGGCGATCGCATGTTGTGGACGTTCTCAAAACCACATATTTGAAGGACAAGGTGGCGTTTCGCACACGCCTCTACGGCCTGACTGACTAATGCATGTCGCCCAAAAGTGACCTCGGTTTTGGGAAAACGACATGCATAAACCAAAGACCTAAAGCGCGTCGCATGAATCCGTTTTCGACGCGACGCGCTTTAGAACGAAATGAACCGCCATTTCGTTCTAATTTATTGTTTCGGCGCATGATGTTATCCAAAAAGTCTGCAACTTTTTGGCATCGTGCTTTGAGGGGGTGACATCACCATGCTTGATCCGATCGTGAACTTCTTCACCCGGATTTTCCAGTGGATCGGCCGCGGCATCGGGCTTTTGATCGGCGTGATCCTGTGGCCATTCCTGTGGGCCGGGCGCTGGTACACGCAGCGCGGCTGGATCCTCAAGGCGGCGGTCGGCGTGGCTCTGCTGGTGCTGATCGGCCTCTACGCCAATTTCTTCTACGCCACCCAGTGGTGGAACAATTTCAACCCGAACTATCCCGACACCTACACCTTCGAGAAGCGCAACATATCCGCCGGCGAACAGGTTGCCGCCGGCGCCGGCACAGACACCGCCAAGACCTGCGGCAACTCCGGCATTGCCCAGATCGCCGCCGACCTGACTGACTTCAACGTCAACCAGAATGCCTGGATCTCGTCGATGATCCTCTACAAGGTTGGCCTGTTCGGCATCGACTGGGACCACACGCCGTGGATGGACAACAAGGCTTCGTTCCAACGCGGCATCAACCAGGCGGTGCGGCGCACCGCGACCGAACTCGCCGACAATCTCGGCCGCGTTCGCACCACTTCGCAGATCGACAGCGATCTGCAGAATGCCCGCGGCAACCTGCAGTTCGACGAGGAGACCTGGTATTTCGGCCTGAACCCATTCGGCCCCAAGACGCCGACGCCGAGCTATTATCGCGATGCCGTGCGCATGTTGCGTTCCTTCAACGCTCGCCTTGCCACCTGCCAGGCGACATTCGACGCCCGCGCCGACAATCTGAAGCAATATATCGACCGTATCTCGTCCGACATCGGCTCGACGTCGGCGATCCTCAAGGAACGCGCCGAGAACCACAACAATGGCTGGTTCGACTTCCGCGCCGACGATCGCTACTGGTTCGCCTATGGCCAGCTCTACGCCTATTATGGCCTGATGAAGGGCGCCCAGGCCGACTTCGAGGACGTCATCAAGGAAAAGCACCTGCAGAACCTGTGGGACACGATGGACTCGCAGTTCGTTTCGGCGCTGAAGATCCAGCCCTTCATCATCGCCAATGGCCGCGAAGATGGCTGGCTGTTGCCGACGCATCTGACGACGATGGGCTTCTACGTGCTCAGGGTGCGCTCCAATATGGTCGAAATCAGCAACGTTCTGACGCAGTAGCGCTGTCCCGCTGCGCACCACGCGATGGCGAATTTGCGCCGTCGCCTCTGTCGCATTCCGTGCATTGCGCGGCTGTTTTGAGACGGCGAAGCGACGCATCCTCTGGCTTCTATACGGCGCGGCAACGGAGCCGGGAAGAACCGACGACAGGTCGGCCGGTCCGCAGAGGAATTTTCTCCATAGGAAACATAGTTGCATGCAAGTTGACGCCGCGGCAGCGACAGGGTTAGAACATGCCCGCGCCCGGTTCCAACCTGCTTGCCAGCAAGATCAAACCAGTCCCCTCCATCGTCCAATCCAGAGGAAAGCCGTCATGGCCGAAGTGAAGTCCGACATCGAGATCGCGCGCGGCGCCAAGAAAAAGCAGATCCAGGAGATCGGCCAGAAGATCGGCATCCCGACCGAACATCTGCTGCCCTACGGCCACGACAAGGCCAAGATATCAGCCGAATTCATCAAGTCGGTGAAGGGCAACAAGGACGGCAAGCTGATCCTCGTCACCGCCATCAATCCGACGCCGGCCGGCGAAGGCAAGACCACGACCACGGTCGGCCTCGGCGACGGCCTGAATCGCATCGGCAAGAAGGCGATCGTCTGCATCCGCGAGGCCTCGCTCGGCCCGAATTTCGGCGTGAAGGGCGGTGCTGCCGGCGGCGGCTATGCGCAGGTCGTGCCGATGGAGGACATGAACCTCCACTTCACCGGCGACTTCCATGCCATCACCACGGCGCACAATCTGCTTTCGGCGCTGATCGACAACCACATCTACTGGGGCAATGAACTCGGCATCGACACCCGCCGCGTCGTCTGGCGCCGTGTCATGGACATGAACGACCGTGCGCTGCGCGAGATCATCTGCTCGCTCGGCGGCGTCGCCAACGGTTTCCCGCGCGAAGCCGGCTTCGACATCACCGTCGCCTCGGAAGTCATGGCCATCCTGTGCCTGTCCACCGACCTGAAGGACCTGGAAAAGCGCCTCGGCGACATCATCGTCGCCTATCGCCGCGACAAGTCGGCGGTCTATGCCCGCGACCTCAAGGCCGACGGCGCCATGGCCGTGCTCCTGAAGGACGCCATGCAGCCCAACCTGGTGCAGACGCTGGAGAACAACCCGGCCTTCGTGCATGGCGGCCCGTTCGCCAACATCGCGCATGGCTGCAACTCGGTCGTCGCAACCACGACGGCGCTCAAGCTCGCCGACTATGTCGTCACCGAAGCCGGCTTCGGCGCCGATCTTGGCGCGGAAAAATTCTTCGACATCAAGTGCCGCAAGGCGGGCCTGAAGCCGGCGGCGGCGGTCATCGTCGCCACCGTGCGCGCCATGAAGATGAACGGCGGCGTCAAGAAGGAAGACCTCGGCAAGGAAAACGTCGAGGCGGTGAAGAAGGGCTGCGCCAACCTCGGCCGCCACATCGAGAATATCAGGCAGTTCGGCGTGCCGGCGGTGGTTGCCATCAACCACTTCTATTCCGACACCGACGCCGAGATCCAGGCGATGAAGGACTATGTCGCCTCGATGGGCGAGGAAGCGATCCTGTGCAAGCACTGGGCCCACGGCTCGGCTGGCATCGAGGAACTCGCCAACAAGGTGGTGGCGCTGGCCGAATCCGGCGCATCGCAGTTCGCGCCGCTCTATCCCGATGCCATGCCGCTGTTCGAGAAGATCAACACCATCGTCCAGCGCATCTATCGCGGCTCCGAAGCGATCGCCGACAAGTCGGTGCGCGACCAGCTGCACGCCTGGGAGCAGGCCGGCTATGGCCATCTGCCGGTCTGCATGGCCAAGACCCAGTATTCCTTCTCGACCGACCCGAACCTGCGCGGCGCGCCGACCGGTCACACCGTGCCGGTGCGCGAGGTCAGGCTTTCGGCCGGTGCCGGCTTCGTCGTCATCATCTGCGGCGAGGTCATGACCATGCCCGGCCTGCCCAAGGCTCCGTCCTCGGAAAAGATCTTCCTCAACGAGGCCGGCCAGATCGAAGGCCTCTTCTAAGATCTCTTGATCGTAGAACCGCAAAGGGCGCCGCAGCGATGCGGCGCCCTTTCTGTTTTTTCGGATAGTCCTACGCGGCGCTGCGCGACAGGGCCCGCTGGTTGGAGCCGAAGATCGTGTCGCGCTCCGGCAGCGCGCCTGTCTTCAGGCACTCGACCCATTCGGCGGTCTTGAGCACGGCGGCGAAGCGCGACTGCAGGATGATCGTCACCACGCGGTGGATCTCCTCGGCCGAGGCGTAGCCGGCGCTGTTGGCGTAAGGCACCGAGCCGGTCGCATCCGACAGGAACTCGACGGCAAAGCCCATGTGGACAGCGTGGATGATGGTCGACAGGTCGCAATTGTGCGTCATGTAGCCGACCACAGTGATCGTATCGATGGCATTGGCGCGCAGCCAGTCCTCCAGATCAGTGCCGGTAAAGGCGCTGGGCAGGTTCTTCTCGACATAGTGATCGCGCTCACGCCTGGCGATTTCGGGATGGAGTTCGCCGCCATGGCTGCCCTTGGCGAAGATCGGCGATGTCTCGGGTGCCATCTGCTTGACGACCACCACCTTGATGCCGGCAGCTGCCGCTGCGTCCATCGCGCGTGCCACATTGACGACGCTATCGCGGAATGGCGGATGCTGGATGGCGAGATTGCCGCCGTCATAGTCGTTCTGCACATCGACGACGATCAGCGCCCGGCGCGGCGTGGTGTTGGCTGGGTCAGACATGGTGTTTCCCTTTCCGGCTTGAATGCGATGGGTCGAAAATAGGCGGGTTCCCAGACAGCCGAAAGTGGCCCGATTGACATCATTCGAAAGAATTGGGACAATCCGTTTTTCGACTTCCGGAAGCACCCATGACCGACCCGATCATTGCCGTCCTCGCCTTCGACGGCATCAGCCCGTTCCATCTTTCCGTGCCGTGCCTGGTCTTCGGCGAGGACAGGACGGCGCTTGGCCTGCCGCGCTTCGACTTCCGCATCTGCGCGGTCAAGGCCGGCCCGATCCACACCGAGGCCGGCTTGACCGTTGCCGCGCCGCATGGGCTCGAAGGGCTTGACGACGCCGACATCGTCATCATCCCAAGCTGGCATCATCTGGGCGAACCGGTGTCGCCTCTGCTGATGGAAACGCTGCGCCAGGCGCACCAACGCGGCGCCTTGATCGTCGGCCTGTGCCTCGGCACCTTCGCCATTGCCGCGGCCGGGCTGCTTTCGGGCCGCCGAGCCGCGACGCACTGGGCCTATTCCGAGCAGTTGCAAACGCTCCATCCCGACATCGTCGTCGATGCCACGGTGCTTTATGTCGACAATGGCGACGTCGTGACCTCGGCCGGCGTCGCCGCCGGTCTCGACTGCTGTCTCCACATCGTGCGCGCCCGCTATGGCGCGGAAGCAGCACTCCGGCTGGCCCGCCAGATCGTTCTTTCCCCACATCGACAGGGCGGGCAGGCGCAATTCATCGAGCATCCGGTGGCAAGAAGCGCCGACGCCGACCGTTTCACCCAGGCCCTCGACGCGGTTCGCGCGGCGCTCGGAGAGACGCATAGCCTGGACAGCGTCGCCAAGGCCGCCGGCCTGACCCGTCGCACCTTCACCCGCCGCTTCCAGAAATCGATCGGCACCAGTTTCGGCGAATGGCTGGCCAGCCAGCGGATCGAACTGGCGCAGCGACTGCTGGAGGCGACGGAAAAGTCGATGGACATGGTGGCCTTCGAGGCAGGCTTCGGCAGCGCCACCTCGCTGCGCCAGCATTTCGCGGCAAGGCTTAAGACATCGCCGGCACAATACCGCCGCGAATTCTCCAGGCGGACCGACCGGGACGAGCGCATGACTTACGTCCTGTCGCCCTGATCTGCTCAGTCCCGCTTGACCCGATGTGCCGGATTGCCGACCACCGTGGTGTTCGCAGCCACGTCGCGCGTCACCACCGCGCCGGCGCCGACGATGGCACCTTCGCCGATGCTGACGCCGCCAAGGATGACGGCTGAGCCGCCGATCCAGGCATGGGCGCCGATCTCGACCGGCCTGGCGATCTCCAATCCGGCCTGCCGCCCACTGGCCTCCTTGTGATGCTCGGCGCAGTAGATCTGCACATTGGGGCCAAGCAGCGTTCCCTCGCCGATGCGCACGCTTGCGGTGTCAAGAATGGTGCAGCCGGCATTGAGGAAGACGCCGTCACCGAGAAAGATGTTGAAGCCATAGGCGCAGTGGAAAGGCGCCTCGATGCGAGCGCCCTCGCCGGCACTGCCGAGCAGTGCCTTCAGGCCAGGCCCGAGGTTTCCGCGCTGCCGCGGCGGCAGGCAATTGTGCTCGAACACAGCGTCGCGCGCGAGAACGCGCAATGCCTCCAGTTCATCGTCGAGGCACGTATACCATTCGCCGGCCGCCATCTTTGCGCGCTCGCTTTCAGCCATGACGATGCTCCAGGTGACGTCACTGCCAAAGCAGTGAACGAGGAAGTGCCAGCATCGGCAGCACCGGCGCAAATCCATTCGGATTTTTCGAAGCCATGCGCTGGTCAAATGCCTGACCTATGCTAGCCTGCACTTGCCGGACTGTCCCGGCCCGGTGATCGAGGGGGATCAACCATGCTGTATGTTCTCGCACTTCTGATCGGCGTCATTGCCGGTCTTCGCGCCATGACCGCGCCGGCCGCCATCGCCTGGGGCGCTTATCTCGGCTGGCTGCCGGTTGCCGGCACCTGGGCCAGTTTCATGAGCCATTGGGCCGCCGTCGGCATCTTCACCGTCCTGGCCATTGTCGAGTTGGTCACCGACCAGCTGCCGTCGACGCCAAGCCGTAAAGTGCCGCAGCAGTTCGGTGCCCGCATCATCATGGGCGCCTTCACCGGCGCGGTGATCGGCGCCACGGGCGGCGCCACCATCGGCGGTCTGATCGCCGGCGCCATCGGCGCTGTCATCGGCACGCTGGGCGGCGCCGAAGCACGCGGCCGGTTGGCAGCCGCCTTCGGCAAGGATCAGCCCGCCGCCTTCATCGAGGACGCGGTGGCAATCATCGGCGGTCTGCTGATCGTGGCGGCGGTGGTATGACGACCAAAACCTTCGACGCCATCATCATCGGCGCCGGACAGGCCGGTTCTCCGCTGGCCGGGCGGCTGAACGCCGCCGGCATGAGCGTGGCGCTGATCGAGCGCAAGCTGGTCGGCGGCACCTGCGTCAACACCGGCTGCATGCCGACCAAGACCATGGTTGCCAGCGCCTATGCCGCGCATCTGGCCCGCCGCGCCGCCGACTATGGCGTGACGCTGGGCGGCCCCGTCGGCGTCGACTATGCCAGGATCAAGGCGCGCAAGGACAAGGTGACGATCGACGCCCGCACCGGGCTCGAGACCTGGATCGCCGGCATGGACAAATGCACGCTCTATCGTGGCCATGCGCGTTTCGAATCCGCCAACACGGTGCGCGTCGGCGACGACCTTTTGACCGCCGAGAAGATCTTCCTCAACACCGGCGGCCGCGCCTCGGTGCCCGACCTACCCGGCATCCACGACATCGACTACCTGACCAATTCCTCGATGATGGATCTCGACGTGCTGCCGCGTCATCTCATCGTCGTCGGCGGCAGCTACATCTCGCTCGAATTCGCGCAGATGTTCCGCCGTTTCGGCAGCGAAGTCACCGTCATCGAGAAGAGCCCGCGCCTGACCGGCCGCGAGGACGAGGATGTCTCCGCCGCCATCCTGTCCATCCTCGAAAACGAAGGCATATCGGTTCATACCGGCGCCGACGACATCGCTTTCGCCAGACAGGGCAAGGACATTGCCGTGACCTTCTCGGCCGGCAAACCGCCGGCGGTTGGCTCGCATGTGCTGCTGGCTCTGGGACGGACGCCCAATACCGACGATCTCGGCCTCGACAGGGCCGGCGTCGAGGTCGACAAGCGCGGCTTCGTCACCGTCGACGACCAGCTGCGGACCAGCGTACCCGGCATCTGGGCGATGGGCGACTGCAACGGCAAGGGCGCCTTCACCCACACCTCCTACAACGACTACGAGATCGTCGCCGCCAATTTGCTCGACAACGATCCGCGGAGGATCAGCGATCGCATCGAGGCCTATGCGCTCTACATCGACCCGCCGCTCGGCCGTTGCGGCATGACCGAGGCCGCGGTGAAGAAATCCGGCCGCCGGGCACTGGTCGGCCAGCGGCCGATGACCCGCGTCGGCCGCGCCGTCGAAAAGGGCGAGACGCAAGGCTTCATGAAGATCCTGGTCGATGCCGACACCAGGGAAATCCTCGGCTGCTCGGTGCTTGGCCCCGGCGGCGATGAGGCGGTGCATTGCGTGCTCGACCTGATGTACGCCAAGGCGCCCGTCGACACGCTGGCGCGCGCCGTGCACATCCACCCCAATGTCTCGGAACTGCTGCCCACCATTGCCCAGGAGCTGAAGCCGCTGGCCTGAGGGCCCCGGCTTCCGGCCCGGTCAGCCCAGTTCGCTCAACATCACCTCCAGCCGGCTCAGCAAAAGCACGGCCCCTTTCAGTTCGCTATCGCCAACATCCTTGAGCAGATCGGCCCGCAGCACCGACAGCAGGCGCTCGATCTCGGTCACACGGCTGCGGCCGGCATCGGTCAGCGACAGGATCTTGGCCCGCCGGTCGACTGCGTCCTCGGCGCGCGTCACCAACCCTTCCTCGACCAGCAGATCGACGATGCGGACCAGCGACGGCCCCTCGAAGCCGAGATGGTCGGCAAGCACGCCCTGGCGGAGATTGTCGCCGAGCCGCGACAGCATCACCAGCGGCATGGCGGTGGCATGCGACAGGCCGCAATCGTCGAGCGCCTTGTCGGCCGCGCGCCGCCAAAGCCTGGCGACTGATATAACGAGTTGGCCAAATCTGGCACGATCCGGGTCTTGCTTGGGCATGGCGGAAAAGATAACATGCTATCTATTAGGATGCGATAAATTATTTCCCCTGGCGAAGCCCCCGTCGCCGAAACCGGAAGCCGGCCTCCATTGATCGCCCTACGGCCTTTCTTGGCCGCCGCGACCGCGAGACCTCGCTATCCAGGCAAGCGTGAGGATCGACATGTCAGACCAAGATACCAACACATCCGGCGGCGTCTGGCTGCTCGTCCTTTTCGGCCTGGTGCTGATGATTATCGGCCTGCCACTGCTCTATGGCGGCGTCCAGCTCATCGGTCTCGGCGGCTCCTGGTATTACGCGCTGGCCGGTGCCGGCATCATCGTCTCCGGTTTTCTATACGCCTTGCGCCGGCGAGCAGGCTTCTGGCTCTACATCCTCGTCTTCCTCGCCACGGTTCCCTGGGCGTTCTGGGAAGCCGGGCTGAATTTCTGGCCACTGGTGCCGCGACTGGTCGCGCCCACCGTGCTGGCCGTGGTCGCCCTTCTGCTGGCGCCGCTGTTTCCCTCATCGCGCGGCGGCAAGCGCGGCCCCTTCGCCTTTGCCGGTGTTCTGGTGCTCGGCCTGATCGCCACCGCCGCCTATGCCTTCCAGCCGCATGGCGTGATCCGCAACACGGTCGCCGCCACCGAGGCCCCAGTGCCGGCTGAGGCAGCCTCCAGCACCGACTGGCGCCACTACGGCCGCACGCCGGCCGGCACGCGCTATGCGCCGATCGCTGAGATCACCAAGGACAACGTCAAGGATTTGAAGGTCGCCTGGACCTTCCGCACCGGCGATGTCCCGGCCAAGGGCGCCGAGGACCAGAACACGCCGCTGCAGGTCGGCGACACGGTCTACACCTGCTCCTCGAAAAACATCGTCAACGCACTCAACGCCGAGACCGGCGAGCCGCGCTGGAAATTCGATCCGAAGGCCTCGGCGCCGCTGTGGCAGCGCTGCCGTGGCGTTAGCTATTACGAGCCCACGACCGACGCCGCCGCGCCAGCGGCTGGTGCCACGGCGACTGCCTGCGCCGGGCGCATCGTCATGACCACCATCGACGCGCGGCTGATCGAGATCGATGCCAAGACCGGCCAGCCCTGTCCCGATTTCGGCAAGAGCGGCACCGTCGACCTCAAGCAAGGCATGGGCGAGGTCAAGCCCGGCTTCTACTTCCAGACCTCGGCGCCGACCGTCATGCGCGATCTCATCATGATCGGCGGCTGGGTCTGGGACAATGTCGAGACCGGCGAGCCCTCCGGCGCCGTTCGTGCGTTCAGCGCCAAGACAGGCGAATTGGTCTGGGCCTGGGATCTCGGCAACCCTGATATCACCAAACTGCCGCCGGAAGGCCAGAGCTACACGCGCGGCACGCCCAACGTCTGGTCGACGCCGAGCTATGACGACGTGCTCGGCCTCGTCTATCTGCCGACCGGCAATGCCACGCCCGACTTCTTCGGCGCCGAGCGAAGCAAGGCGGCGGAAGACTACACCGCTTCGGTCGTCGCGCTCGACATCGCCACCGGCCGCGAGCGCTGGAAGTTCCAGACCGTGCATCACGACCTCTGGGACTACGACCTTCCCTCGCAGCCGGCGCTCTATGACGTGCCGGACGGCAAGGGCGGCAAGGTGCCGGCGCTGATCCAGGTGACCAAGCGCGGCCAGATCTTCATGCTCGACCGCCGTGACGGCAAGCCGATCACCGAGGTGCAGGAAAAGCCGGTGCCGCAGGATGGCGGCGCCAAGGAGGATTTCCTGTCGCCGACCCAACCCTATTCGGTCGGCATGCCTTCGATCGGCGACAAGCTGTTCACCGAGGCAAGCATGTGGGGCGCCACCCCGCTCGACCAGCTCTATTGCCGCATCGGCTTCAAGAAGCTGCGCTACGAGGGCGAATTCACGCCTCCGGGCCTGACGCGCTCGCTGCAGTTTCCCGGCTATTATGGCGGCATGAACTGGGGCAGTGCCTCGATCGACGAGGCCAATGGCTATCTGATCGTCAACGACATCCGTATGCCGCAATTCGTCGAGCTGCTGCCGCGCGCCGTGGCAGACAATTATGGCCCGTCGGCCGCGCATGATGGCCTCGGCACTCAGCTCGGCACACCCTATGGCGCGCTCAAGAACGGCTTCATGTCGCCTTTGGGGGTTCCCTGCCATCAGCCGCCCTATGGCACGATCAGCGCCATCGACCTGAAGTCGCGCCAGCTCGTCTGGCAGGTTCCCGCCGGCACGCTGCAGGATACAGGCCCGCTCGGCATGAAGACCGGCCTGCGGATCCCGGTCGGCATGCCGTCACTCGGTGGACCGGTGACGACAGCGGGCGGCCTCGTCTTCTATGCCGGCACGCAGGACTACTATCTGCGCGCCTTCGACGTCGCCACCGGCGAGGAGCTGTGGAAGGGCCGCCTGCCAGTCGGCGCGCAAGCGACGCCGATGACCTACACTTCGCCTGAAAGCGGCCGTCAGTTCGTCGTCGTCTCGGCGGGCGGCGCGCGCCAGTCACCCGATCGCGGCGACTATATCATCGCCTATGCCTTGCCGAAGGCGCCATGATCCCGGAAAACATGGGGTGATCTCACTCTCCTGAGCTGATCGGGGTCATCAACGGGGCGCGCCAGCGCCCCGTTTCTTGTCCGCTCCTCGCTTTCTGCATTGCTGCATTGCAGCAATGACGCTTGTGGACCGGCCATGCCGTCGCGCAGTTTCAATTTGAACCGATTCAGTCTGGACGCCCCATGCCTCTGCCGATCCTTGCGCTTGCCATTGCGTCCTTCTGCATCGGCACCACCGAATTCGTCATCATGGGCCTGCTGCCGGAGGTCGCCGCCGATCTCGGCGTTTCCATCCCTTCGGCGGGCCTGCTGGTCACCGGCTATGCGCTCGGCGTCGTCTTCGGCGCCCCGATCGTCGCGATGGCCACCGCGCATTTGCCGCGCAAGCCGGTGCTGGTCGGGCTGGCCGTGCTGTTCGTCGTCGGCAATCTGTTCTGCGCCATCTCGCCCAACTACTGGACGCTGATGGCCGCACGCGTCTTCACCGCCTTCGGCCATGGCGCTTTCTTCGGCATCGGCTCGGTCGTTGCCGCCAGCCTGGTGCCGCGCAACAAGCGCGCCAGCGCCATCGCGCTGATGTTCGCCGGGCTGACGCTGGCCAACATCCTCGGCGTCCCGGCCGGCACGGCGCTTGGCGAAGCCTTCGGCTGGCGCGCCACCTTCCTGGCCGTGGTCGGCATCGGCCTGATCTCGGTGGCAGCCATTGCCTGGCTGGTGCCGTCCGACGTTGCCGAGCCGAGCGGTGGCGGCCTGCGCGGCGAGCTGCGCGTGCTGGGCAAATTGCAGGTCTGGCTGGCGATGCTGATTGCGGCGCTGACCTCCGCAAGCCTGTTCACCGTCTTCACCTACATCAAGCCCTACCTCACCGACGTCTCCGGTCTGTCCACCTCTGCGGTCACCTGGGTGCTGCTGCTGTTCGGCGCCGGCATGACCATCGGCAACATCATCGGTGGCAGGCTGGCCGACTGGAAGCTGATGCCGACGGTGATCGGCACGCTGCTCGCGATGGCGCTGCTGCTGGTCGGCTTCATGCAGTTCGGCGCCATCGCGAATGTCGCTATCGGCATCGTCTTCCTGTGGGGTCTGCTGATCTTCGTCGTCGTGCCGCCGCTGCAGATCCGCGTCGTCGAGGCGGCCTCCGAGGGGCCGAACCTCGCCGCTACGCTGAACCAGGGCGCCTTCAATGTCGGCAATGCCAGCGGCGCCTGGATCGGCGGCGTGGCCCTTTCCGCCGGTGTTTCCTATGCCAATCTGCCGCTGGTCGGTGCGGTGATCGCCTTGTTGGCGGTCGCGGTCGCTGTGCTGTCGCAGGCGCTGGACCGGCGAGCGCCCGTCATCCCGCTTCAGGCTCCCGCAGAGTAACCGCTTGCGCCCATAGCGCGGCAGGCTGGACCAATCGACATCGGCGCTTTCAAATGGGCATGTCTTCTGGCTCTAGATGGAGGAAGTCATGCAGAAATCGATCGAACGCATCGCCGGCGAAAGCGAAGGCGTTTCCTACGAATTTCCGCTGTTCCGCTTCGCGGGCACTGACAAGGCCGCCCCTTCGGCCTATCTGCAGGCAGCGCTCCATGCCGGCGAATTGCCGGGCGTCGTCGCCATCGACGCGCTGATGCCGATGCTCAACAAGGCCGAAGCCGAAGGCCGCATCAAGGGCAATCTCACCATCGTACCCTGGGCCAACCCGATCGGCCGGGCGCAATATCATTTCGGCGATCATCAGGGCCGCTTCCATCTGGGCACGCGCACCAATTTCAACCGCGGCTTTCCGCTGCTCGCCACGCCCGACGCAGCACTCTTGCCCGACACCAGCCTTGGCACGGTCGACCAGCGACTGAAGACCCGGCTGATGCAGTTGTCGCTTGGCCATGACATCGTGTTAGACCTGCACTGCGATGACGAGGGCCTCGCCTATCTCTACATCCACACCAGCCTTTGGCCGGCCATGGCCGATTGTGCCGCCGCCATGGGCGTCGATGCGGTCGTGCTGTGGAGCGAGGACACCGCCGGCACCTTCGAGGGCGCCTCGATCATGCCCTACCAGAACGTCCCCGCCGATGTGGCAAAGCTTGACCACCACCGCGTCGCCACCACGGTCGAATATCGCGGCATCCTCGATGTCGACGGCGCCCTGGCCGCCGCCGACGCCGAAGGCCTCTACCGGCTGCTGGTGGCACGCGGCGTGATCGCCGACAGAGCCCTGCCCACGCCGGGTCCTTTCACCGGCTTCGTGGCCCCATTGGAAAACATCGACATGATGCCGGCGCCCCGGGCGGGTGCTGTTCTCTACGATGTGAAGCCCGGCGACCGCGTCGCCAAGGGCGCGCGCCTCGCCACCATCGTCCATGCGCCGGGCGAAGCCGATGGCCGCACCGAAGTCTTCGCACCGCAGGACGGCATCATCCTGACCCGGCGCTCGCGCCGCATCATCCGCGCCGGCGAGGACCTGTTGAAACTGGTCGGCGACAAGAAGAGCGCCGACGCGAGGTCGGGCACGCTGGAAGATTGATTTAGCCGGAAATAGCCTGCCGCGCCTTCGCTTCGAGCCATTCCGCCATCTGCCGGTAAGGCACCGGGCCGTAACTGATGCGGGCGACACCCAGTTCCGCCAGCCGCTGGCGCGGCGGCACATGCGCAAGCGCAATGATGTTGACCGGCAACGCAATTGCCTTGCAGAGCGTCTCGATCAGGCCCTCATCGCCAAGACCCGGCGCAAAGAAGCCGTGCGCACCGGCTTTTTCGAAGGCCTGTGCCCGCTCGATGGCCTGGTCGAGCAGGACGTCATCATGCGCATCTGGTTTTCGCCTTGAGGAAGACGTCGGTTCGAGCGTTGATGAACGCCGGTATGCCGGAAGCCTTGACCGCCGCCGCCGCGGCTTCGATGCGTTTTACCTGGACGGCAATGTCATGCAGGCCGCTGCCACCAACAATCTGATCCTCGAAATTGAAACCAATAGCGCCGGCCCGCAGCGCCAACGTGACCGTGCGGGCAACGATTTCCGGATCGACGCCGTAACCGCCCTCGAGGTCCATGGTCACCGGCAGGTCGACCGCCCCGACGATGCGGCTGATGTTGTCCAGCGCCAGGTCCAGCGGGATTTTCTCGCCATCGACGTAGCCGAACGCAGCAGCCACCGGCCAGCTTCCGGTGGCGATCGCCTTGGCGCCCGCCTTCTCGACGATCTTGGCCGAGCCCGGGTCCCAGGCATTGTAGAGAACGATCGGGTTTCCCTTGACATGGAGGGAATGGAACGTCCGCGCGCGCTCGATCTGCTCGGTCATTGGCTTTTACCCATCTTCCTGCTGTTGGATATACAATCTAGGCGGCACTGTCGGCTCTGGCGATGTGCCATGAAGCGTAGAAGCGGCGGCCACCGGACAGACTTTCAAACCTGTTGCGCATCCTCCTTTTCGCAGCTATGGATTTCGCCATGAACATGCGTTCGACCAAGACCATTTGGTGGTGGGCCTGCTGACAGCGGCCTGTTCGAACACGTGCGCGTGAAAAGAGAGGGTGGCCGCAACGGAAAGTCCGGGCGGCCATTTGTTTTTTCCAAGCCATTCCCGGGTCCGTTGCCCCAAGAAGCTGATGGAGACGGCGATGACAATGAAGGTTCTGGAAAACGGGGCGGAGAGTTTCGTGACCGCGGGTGGCATCACCATCACGCGCGAGCGCCACGACCGGCCCTATGCGGGCGCGATCGACGCTTACGTCGACGGCTTGAATTCGCGACGCGGTGCGGTGTTTTCCTCCAACTATGAATATCCCGGCCGCTACACGCGCTGGGACACCGCCATCATCGACCCGCCGCTGGTGATCTCCGCGCGTGGCCGCGCCATGCGCATCGAGGCGCTGAACGGCCGTGGCGAGGCGCTGTTGCCGGTCATCGGCAAGGCGCTGAGCGACCTGGCCGACGTCACCATCGCCGAGACATCGAAGAAACTCATCCGCCTCGACGTCGCCAAGCCCGGCCGTGTCTTCACCGAAGAAGAGCGCAGCCGCGTGCCCTCGGTGTTTACCGTACTGCGCGCCATCACCGCTCTGTTCAAGACCGAGGAAGACGCCAATCTTGGTCTCTATGGCGCTTTCGGCTACGACCTCGCCTTCCAGTTCGACCCGGTCGACTACAAGCTCGAGCGCAAGCCAAGCCAGCGCGACCTGGTGCTGTTCCTGCCCGACGAGATCCTGGTCGTCGACCATTATTCGGCCAAGGCCTGGACCGATCGCTACGACTACGCCGGCGACGGGTTTTCGACCGAGGGGCTGCCGCGCGACGAAATCGCTGAGCCGTTCAAGAGCCCCGACAGCATCCCGCCGCGCGGCGACCATGAGCCGGGCGAATACGCCAATCTGGTGCGCAAGGCGATGGATTCGTTCAAGCGCGGCGACCTGTTCGAGGTCGTGCCCGGCCAGATGTTCTACGAGCGCTGCGAGACGCAGCCGTCCGAGATTTCGCGCAAGCTGAAGGCCATCAACCCCTCACCCTATTCCTTCTTCATCAATCTGGGCGAAGGCGAATATCTGATCGGCGCCTCGCCCGAAATGTTCGTGCGCGTCAACGGCCGCCGCGTCGAGACCTGCCCGATCTCGGGCACGATCAAGCGCGGCGACGACGCCATTTCGGACAGCGAGCAGATCCTGAAACTGCTCAACTCGAAGAAGGACGAGTCCGAACTGACCATGTGCTCGGACGTCGACCGCAACGACAAGTCGCGGGTCTGCGAGCCGGGTTCGGTGCGCGTCATCGGCCGCCGCCAGATCGAGATGTATTCGCGCTTGATCCACACGGTCGATCACATCGAAGGCCGCCTGCGTGAAGGCATGGATGCTTTCGACGCCTTCCTGTCGCACGCCTGGGCGGTCACCGTCACCGGCGCGCCGAAGCTGTGGGCCATGCGCTTCATCGAACAGAACGAGAAGAGCCCGCGCGCCTGGTATGGCGGCGCGATCGGCATGGTCAATTTCAACGGCGACATGAACACCGGCCTCACCCTTCGCACCATCCGCATCAAGGACGGCATTGCCGAAGTACGCGCCGGCGCCACATTGCTCTTCGACAGCATTCCCGAGGAAGAAGAAGCCGAAACCGAACTGAAGGCATCCGCCATGCTCTCCGCCATTCGCGACGCCAAGACCGGCAATTCCGCCAGCACCGAACGCACCACCGCGCGCGTCGGCGACGGCGTCAACATCCTGCTCGTCGACCACGAGGACAGTTTCGTCCACACGCTGGCCAATTATTTCCGCCAGACCGGCGCCAATGTCTCGACCGTGCGCACGCCGGTGCCGGAGGAAGTGTTCGACCGGCTGAAGCCCGACCTTGTCGTGCTGTCGCCCGGTCCCGGCACGCCAAAGGACTTTGATTGCGCCGCCACCATCAGACGAGCGCGTGCCCGCGACCTGCCGATCTTCGGCGTCTGCCTTGGCCTGCAGGCGCTGGCCGAAGCCTATGGCGGCGAACTCAGGCAGTTGCATGTGCCGATGCATGGCAAGCCGTCGCGCATCCGCGTCTCCAAGCCGGGCATCATCTTCTCCGGCCTGCCCAAGGAAGTCACCGTCGGCCGCTATCACTCGATCTTCGCCGATCCGGTGCGGCTGCCCGACGATTTCATCGTCACGGCGGAAACCGAGGACGGCGTCATCATGGCCTTCGAGCACCGCAAGGAGCCGATCGCCGCCGTGCAGTTCCACCCGGAATCGATCATGACACTCGGCCACAATGCCGGCATGCGCATCATCGAGAACATCGTCGCCCACCTGCCGCGCAAAGCCAAGGAAAAGGCCGCCTGACAACCATGGCCGAAACCCAGAACACGATGGCGATCGCGGCCAAAGCCGCCGCGAAGCGCAAGGTCGCCAACCTCGCCTTCTGGTCGATCGTTGTCGCCTTTGTCGTGCTCGCGCTGAAGGCCGCCGCCTGGTACGTCACCGGCTCTGTCGCACTCTATTCGGACGCGCTGGAATCGATCGTCAACGTCATCGCCTCGGTCGCCGCCTTCTGGGCGATCCAGGTCAGCTACAAGCCGGCCGACCAGGATCACCCTTTCGGCCATCACAAGGCCGAGTATTTCTCGGCGGTGCTTGAAGGCGTGCTGATCGTGCTCGCCGCCCTTTTGATCCTCAACGAGGTCTGGCGCTCCTGGCAGACGCCGGCGCCTCTGGAAAAGCCCTGGAACGGCCTCGCGGTCAACGGCGTCGCCACGGTCATCAATGCCTTCTGGGCCTGGACGCTGATCCGCGCCGGCAGGGCCGAGAAATCGCCGGCGCTGGTCGCCGACGGCAACCACATCATGACCGACGTGGTCACCTCGATCGGCGTCTTCGGCGGCCTGGTCGGGGCGATCCTGACCGGCTGGCAGATCCTCGATCCGGCGCTTGCCGTCCTCGTGGCGCTGAACATCCTGTGGCAGGGCTGGCATGTCATCGGCTCGTCGATGAACGGGCTGATGGATCGCGCCGTCGACACGGCAGAACACATGCGCATCCGCGACGTCATCTCGGCCAACTGCAAGGGCGCGCTTGAAGTGCACGACCTCAAGACACGCATCGCCGGCCGCGCCACCTTCATCGAGTTCCACCTGGTCGTCGACGCCGACATGTCGGTCGGCGCCAGCCACGTGATCTGCGATCGCATCGAGGACGCGCTCAAGGCCGAAATCCCCTCGGTGCGCGTCACCATCCATGTCGAGCCCGACGACGAGGCCAAGCTGCCGAAGGGCACCACGGCCGTGCCGTTCGCCTGAGGCGGGTTCACCAGGTCTCGATTGAGAGAGCTTTGATCCGCTCGAATTCCCGGACATTACGGGTTATCAGCGTAAGGTTCCGAGCGAGCGCCTGCCCGCCGATCAACGCATCGTAGGGACCGATCGGAGTTCCCAACGTCGCAAGCGTTGCCCGAATCTCTCCAGCATGTCTCGCGTCTTCTCGGTCGAATTCGAGCACCGGGAACTGCAGAGCTTCGATGCGCGCCAAATTTTCAGCCCTTCGCTGGCTCTTCTCAGCACCATAGTACAGTTCGTGCGCGACGATCGCAGAGAGGGCAAAGTCCTGCGGCCTGTGCCGCTTCAGCAGCGCCAACAGACCGGTGTCGCCCTTGATGACTGCGATGACGGCATTGGTGTCGAGCACGTAGATCACTTGAAAACGTCATCCAAGGCAGGCCGATCCTGCCCGTCTTGACGTTCCAGCGCTGCCTCGGCGAAATCCTTGTCAAGCGGTCCGATCACTTGGTCGAGCCACGCCCAATCCTGCGCAAGCGGTTCCAGGATGACGGTTTGCCCGTGACGGCGGATCGAAACCTCGTCTGTTTCGAAACGGAATTCCTTGGGCAGACGCACAGCTTGTGACCGGCCCGACCAGAACACTTTTGCCTTGTCCATCCTGCTATCCTCAAATGAGATATAGCAAAGATATATCCCTTCAGAGCGACGCAGACAAGTCCAAGTTCACGGCGCGCAGGCGGATTGCGGCATTGGCTGCAGCCGATAGACCTTGTCGTCGGACTTCGTTTTGCCGTCGGCGGCCTTCGAGCACAGATCGACGATCGCGAGTGCACTGTTGGGATTGGCCAGCATCATCGTGCCGTCGACGCCACGCTTGAGGAAAATCTCCTTCTGCGCGATGTCGCAGGAGAAGTCGCTCATCTTCGAGCTGGCCGCGCAGCGCCACTGGTCGGCCTCGCCCTGGCAGGAATAGGTCTGCGTCACCTCAGCCGATTTCTGCCGTGCGGTCACGGTAACGGCAATGTCGGCTCCGTCAGGCCAGTTGGCGGCGTCACCACTTGAAGCGAACGACGCCAGCTCCACCGGTCCACGGAAAACCCGGATCGACTGCGTCAGCTGGTTGGGGTGCGAGCCGAGATGGGCGGCATCATAGTCGCGCCCGTAGCAGAAGGCCTGGTCGGGCTTCAGCCGCTCGCGCAGCGGCGGCCCGAGCGCAGGGTCGATCGGATCGATGTGCGCGAACTCCGCCTTGCATGTTGCGGCCGGCATCGGGTCGAGGCGGAAATTGTCGTCCTCGCTACCCAGCGCCTGCCTGTCATATTCGGCTTCACCGAGTTCATCTTCCGATCCTGCGTCGAGATAAAGATCGGCCGAGACATCGGTGAGGATCAGACGGCCTTTGTCATCGAGCTTCAGCGAGGCCATGGTGCGGTCGCAGTCCATGCCGCAACGGATCGGGCCGGACGTACCATCTTCGGACTCGTGATTGCACCAGCCGCCGGCCCATTCCGGCGCCTTGGCGCCCCGCACAGTGGTGGCGATAAAGCCGTTATAGGACGAGTCGGAGTTTGTCGGCGGCTCCTCGTTCGGGCGGCTGACCGGATCGTGCCCATAGAGGAAGAAGATCCGCGCCACCTTCTGCTTCGGATGCGCCTTGAGGTGCGCCGCGTCATAGACACGGCCGAAACAAGCGTCGGTGCCGTTGGGCCTGAGTTCGGTGAGCTTCAGCGCATCGTCAGCGAAGGCCGAACCGGCAAGTGCGCCAAGCAGCATGGCGCCAAACCCGGCGCCGGCGAAATTCTTCCACTTTCTGAACGTCATGTGCCCCTCCCTCGCATCGACAGGACGTAACGTCAGTTTATGCTAGGATCATGGCCGCAGCCACGCAATTCGCGATGAGCCGCCAAGCGGAGGAGGATGCCATGCGCCGGCGCGATATGTTCCGCGCGGTTCTTGCCGGAACCGGAACGCTTCTTGGCCTGCGGGCGGTGCAGGCAGCCGCCACGGATCCCGCCAGGCAGAAGGTCGCCTATCACTTGAGCGACGTCGACAAGGTCAATTTCGTGCTCGGCAACATCAAGAACCACTATGACGGCACCGGCGGCAATGTCGACATCGTGCTGGTCGTGCATGGTCCGGCCTTGGCCGCCTTCAAGTCGAAAGGCATATCGGCCGCGATTTCCGGGCGCTTCGCCGGCCTGGTCCAGCAGGGGCTGGAATCCCATGCCTGCGCCAACACCATGCAAGGCATGGACATTTCGCTCGCCGACCTGCTCGCTGGGTTCCATGCCGCCGACAAGGGCGGCGTCGTCAAACTCGCCGAACTGCAAGGCCAGGGCTACGCCTATCTGCGCCCCTGAGGCTTGAACATCTGGGCGGCTAGGGCCTACGAAGGATGGACCTACATCCCGGAGGAACAATTGTGCCAGCCACCACCACACTCAGCATACCTGATCTCGCCGGCAAGGCGGTGCTCATCACCGGTGCGTCGACCGGCATCGGGGCGGCGCTCGCGCTGGCCTATGCCACGCAGAAATCCAAGGTGGCACTGCACTACAATTCGAGCCGCGACGCCGCCGAGAAGCTCGGCATGACGATCGCCGACAAGGGCGGCGAGGTGTTTCTGGTCCAGGGCGATTTCTCCGTTGCCGCCGATGTCGAACGCGTCGTCGAGGATAGCGCGCAGTATTTCGGCCGCCTCGACGGGCTGGTCAACAATGCCGGCGGCATGCTTGGCCGCGTGCCCTATGCCGAGCAGACCGAGGCGCATTACGACGCGGTGATGGATCTCAATGCGCGCTCGGTGCTGACCGCCTCGCGCAAGGCGATCCCGTGGCTGAAGAGACAGGGCGGCTTCATCGTCAACACCTCCTCGATCGCCGCGCGCAATGGTGCCGGCGGCGGCGCCGGGCTTTACGGCTCGGCCAAGGCCTTCGTCTCCAATGTGACGCGCGGCATGGCCAAGGAACTGATCGGCTTCGGCATCCGCGTCAACGCGGTGGCGCCCGGCACCATTCTCACCCCGTTCCACGAGCGCTATTCGACCGACGAGCAGATCAAAGGCATGGTCGCCACCATTCCGCAGGGGCGTGCCGGCACGGCGCAGGACTGCGTCGGCGCCTATCTGTTCCTCTCTTCCGATCTTCTGAGCGGCTACATCACCGGCCAGGTGATCGAGGTGAATGGCGGCCAGTTGATGCCTTGAGCGGCTGTCGGCATACTGGCGATCTGCATGTTCTTGTCGAAAACCTCAAAGGGAGACAACGGAATGTACGGACTGATCGGCAAGATGCGGGCGGCACGCGGCCAGCGTGACGCAGTCATGGACCTCCTGCGCGCCAGCACCGGCGCCCTGCCGGGTTGCCTGAGCTACATCATCGCCCGTGACCCCGCGGATGCTGATGCGATCTGGGTGACCGAAGTGTGGATCGACGCCGAAAGCCACAAGGCATCGCTGCAGCTTCCAGAAGTCCAGGCGGCGATCGCCAAGGCACGGCCGTTCATCGCCGGCTTTGAATTCCAGGTCGAGACCCACCCCGTCGGCGGCTTCGGCCTGGCCGACGCCAAGACTGGCTGAGGCGCGCAAGCATCCTTTTCGATGCAGCGGGGTTCGCATCGTCCCGCTTCAAGTCTAAGACCGAAACATGGATTCCTCGGCCAAGCAGCCCCCAGACCAGCCCGCCATCGAACGCATGGCGCGGATGCGCAAGCTCTGGCAATGGCTGGCCCTGTTGATAGTCTCCCTGCTGTTTGCCGGCGCGCTGGAACTCGCCGCCCTGCCGGCGGCGCTGCTGATCGGGCCGATGCTGGCGGCCATCGTCGCCGGCACCAATGGCGCCACGGTGCGCGTGCCGCGTCTTCTGTTCGGCGCCGCCCAGGCGATCGTCGGCTGCCTCGTCGCCAGCTCGATCTCAGCCGACATCTTTCCGGTCTTTACCCGGGAATGGCCGCTGTTTCTCGGCGTCGTGGTGGCCACCGTCACGGCCTCCAGCCTGCTCGGCTGGCTGATCAGCCGCTGGCGCATCCTGCCGGGCACCACAGCCGTCTGGGGCTCCTCGCCGGGTGCGGCGACCGCCATGGTGCTGATGGCCGGTGCGTTCGGCGCCGACCAGCGGCTCGTCGCCTTCATGCAATATCTGCGTGTCATCTTCGTCTCGATGACGGCAGCACTTGTTGCCAAGATGTGGGTCGACACGTCGGGCGTCGAAATCCCCGCCATCATCTGGTTTCCGCCGATCGATGCCCAAGCCTTCGCCGCCACCATCGGTATCGCAGGTGTAGGTGGCCTGGCGGGAAAGCTGCTGAGGCTGCCCTCGCCCTTCTTCCTCGGCACCTTCATCTTCGGCACTGTCGTCCATCTCGGCTTGGGCGTGGAGATGCAATTGCCGCAATGGCTGCTGGCGGTCAGCTACGCGATGGTCGGCTGGTCGATCGGCCTGAACTTCACAAGGCAGATCCTGCGCCATGCGACGCGCGCTCTGCCGCAGATCATCGCCTCGATCGTGGCGTTGATCGCCTTTTGCGGCGGCCTTGCCTTCATGATCAGCCATCTCCTGGGCATCGATCCGCTGACCGCCTATCTGGCGACCAGCCCCGGCGGCATGGACAGCATCGCCATCATCGCCGCCGCCGCGCAGAACGTCGACATCTCCTTCGTCATGGCGCTGCAATCGGCACGCTTCCTGATCGTGCTGCTCGTTGGTCCGAGTGTGGCGAGGCTGGTGGCAAGAAGCGTCAGGCAATAGGCAAGGCAGCCGCTGGAGCCAGTCACAAGTAGCGGACTATTCTTCGCCGCCCTCGTCGCCTTGCGTGTCCCGGCGCCAGTAGGCCGTGACCAGGTGCCGGTCGCGCGGCAGGCCCCACTGCCTGCGCACGATCTTGCGGATTTCCCGGAAATCGCCGAATTCGCAACCGGCCCAGACATACAGGCCGTCGGCAAGCGCGATATGACTGCGCTCCTGCAAGGCGGCCGGCAACAGGCCGGCGGTGCCGGCCTCGCGGCCGTGCCGGTAAAGCCAGGTGATGTCGATATTGTCCCCTTGCGCCAGCGCGATCCGGTCATCCGGGCCATCGACCTCGATCAGGGCCTCGGCGCGGCTCGACGGCGGCAGGTGCTCGAGAATCCTGCCAATGGCGGGCAGTGCGGTGTCGTCGCCGAGCAGAACCAGGGTCTGCGCCACCGGGGCGTCGCCGCCACCGGGTCCGATCATGCCTATGACGTCTCCCGCCTGCGCGTTTTGCGCGAAGGTGGCGGCGGGCGTGTCCTGGCCGGGGTGCAGCACGAAATCGACATCGAGCCAGCCGCTTTCGGCATCCACCGAGCGGATCGTGTAGACCCGCACGGCAAGCGTATCATCGCCCGAAGGCCAGACAATCAAGCCGTCAGCACCCATCGTCGGCCAGACCAGCCGGCGGCCAGGCGGCGGCAGCAGCAGCCGCATGTGCAGGCCGCCATGGGTAAACCGGCCAAGATCCTTGCCGGCGAAGCGCAGGCGCTGCATATGCGCCGAAATCCGCGTCGACGACATCACCGTGATCTCGCGGAAGAAGACCGGCGTACCGGTATCGCTACCATCGCCTTGCCAACGCAGTCCGCTGGCCGTGCCAACATGTTCGGCGACATGGCCGGCAACCGTCATCTTCATGTAGGACAGGCAGGTTTCGTCTGTCGCCGCGACCCGGATCAGCATGCCGTCATCCTCGAGCGTGGCGCTCAACGAGCCGTAATGCAGGCGAAGTTCCCACCGATCGGCAACGCCGGTTTCGATCTCGAATTCGCCGTGCTCGGCACGCAACCGGTCCATCGCCGATCTGATCGCCTCGTCGCTGATGCGGGTTTGCGCGCTCAGTTGATCCATCGCCCAAGTCCTTCGAAACCGTTTGGCGCAAGTCGCCGCGCGGCGTCCTCGCGATCAGCGGCATGCCACAGCCGCTTCGGCATTTCCATAGAAACATGATAACAGAAGTCATATTTTATTCGACGAACCGCTTGGCGCCGCTGCAAGGCGTTCTGGAAGGAAATCGACGAAGACGCGCACCTTCGGCGACAAATGGCGATTGGAGGGCCACAGCATTCGGAACTGGCCACGGCCGTCGACATGATCGTCGAGGACGATCCGCAGCCTGTCCTCGCGCAACGCCTCGCGCACCAGGAAATCGGGCATGCAGGCGATGCCGAGGCCGGCGAGCGTGGCGCCCTTCAAGGCTTCCATGTTGTTGCAGGTCAGCATCGAGCGGATCTGCGGTTCGGCGCTTCCGGTAATGAATGGCCATTCCAGCAGCCTGCCGCTGTTGAGAAACCGGAAGTTGATGCCGAAATGCCTGATGAGATCAGCCGGCACGCCGGGAGTGCCATGGCGGTCGAGATAGGACGGCGCCGCGCATAAAAGCATGCGAAACGGTGCAACGGGTCTCGATACCAAGCGTGAATCGGGCAGCTGGCCGCTTCGAATGGCGACGTCGATGCCCTCTTCAATGACGTCGACGATGCGATCGTTGAAATCGATATCGAGCTCGATCTCGGGGTAGCGCTCCATGAACTCCGACAGCACCGGCAAAAGCAGATGGTAGGTGACGATCGGGGTCGACACGCGCAGCCGGCCGTGCGGCGTCTCTCGTGTCCGCGACAGCATCGCCTCGGCATCGTCGATGTCGTCGAGGATGCGCCGCACCCGCTCGTTGAACAGTCTGCCCTCTTCCGTCAGTCCGATGCGCCGCGTGCTGCGCTGCAGGAGTCGCACGCCGAGCTCCTGTTCGAGCCTTGCGACGCTCTTGCCGACGGCGGAAGCAGAGATGCCGAGCGCCCGGCCGGCGGCGATGAAACTGCCGAGTTCGGCAGTACGGGCAAAGGCTATGAGGCCATTGAGGCGATCCATCGCATTCTTCCATTCGAGCGTTTCAGTCCAGTATGACTGGAGATACAGTACTATTTTTCCGAAAAGGCAGCAGGCCTATCTTGTCATTGCGACCGGCGCTGTGATCGCGCGGCATGCCGGCGGATGCTGCTTCAGATAGGAAAATTCATGACCTTGAAGTCCACAACCGGCTCGGCCGAGAGATGGTTCGTGCTCTTGTCGGTATGCCTTGCCGCGATGACGATGCCGTTGACCTTCACCGGCCCGGCCGTCGCGCTCTCCCGGATCGCGGCCGATCTCGGCGGCAGCCCGATCGCACTCAACTGGGTGACGAACGCCTTCATGCTGACCTTCGGCGCCAGCCTGATGGCGGCTGGAGCGTTCGCCGACAACCACGGCCGTAAGCGCATCTTCCTCGCCGGCCTTTGCCTCTATGTCCTGGCGTCGCTCGGCGCGATGCTGGCGCCTGACATCGTCTGGTTCGACATGTTCAGGGCCGCGCAAGGGATCGGCAGTGCCCTGGCCTTCGCCGGCGGCGCCTCGGCACTTGCCCAGGAATTCGAAGGGCCGCTGCGGCTGCGCGCTTTCTCCTTCCTCGGCACCAGTTTCGGCATCGGTCTCGCCTTCGGCCCGATCGCCTCCGGCCTGCTCATCTCTGCATTCGGCTGGCGATCGATCTTTGTCTTGGTCGCGGTGCTGGCGATCGCCGCAGCGGCCGTAGGCCTGCGCACTATCAGGGAATCGCGTGACCCGGATGCGACGGGCGTCGACTGGGCGGGAGCCGGCACCTTCACGATCGCGCTCGCGTCGCTGACCTATGGCGTGCTCCAGGCGCCGCAGAGCGGCTGGGCCAACCCCCTTGTCGTCACGCTTCTCGGCACGGCCGCCTTCTTCTTTGTTGCTTTCGTCGTCGCCGAGCGACGCGCGCGGCGGCCGATGCTCGATCTCACGCTGTTTCGCTTTCCCCGCTTCGTCGGCGTCCAGTTTCTGGCGGCGGCACCCGCCTATGGCTTCGTCGTCCTGCTCGTGCTTCTGCCGATCCGCTTCATCGGCATCGAGGGGATGAGCGAGATCAAGGCCGGGCAATTGATGATCTGCCTCTCGGGCCCGCTGCTGATCCTGCCGATGCTCGCCGGCCAGCTGGCGCGCTGGATCGCGCCGGCCAAGATCTGCGGCTTCGGCCTGCTCGTCGCTGCCGCCGGGCTTGTCTGGCTGAGCCTGACACCGCCGGTCGATAGCGCGCTGGTGGCGCCGCTGATGCTGATCGGCGTCGGCATCGCTCTGCCCTGGGGATTGATGGACGGGCTTGCCGTCAGCGTCGTGCCGAGGGAGCGCGCCGGCATGGCGGTCGGCATCTTCAACACCACCCGCGTCGCTTGCGAGGGCGTAGCACTCGCGATCGTCATGGCGACCCTGTCGGGCTTCACCGCGGCACAACTCGCCGCGCAGGGAATGGCGTCTTCAACGGATGCAGCGCAGCTGCTGGTGACCGGCAATCTCGGGGCAACGGCGCAACATTTGCCGCAAGCCGGGGCCGCCGTTCTTGTCCAGGCCTACGAGAGGGCGTTCGACAGGCTTCTGATCGTGCTGGCGGCGATCACCGTCATGACCGCCATCGTCGTCTTCCTTGGCCTGCGTCGCGGAGCAGCGTCGGAACGTGAGGCCGTCGCTCTGCCGGCATGCCAGGAAGGCTAGTCAGGCGATGACAAGGCTCGCTATGCGATCGCCGTTTAGCGTGAAGCTCATGTCGCCCTCGCCGTTGAAGCCGTTGCCTGTGACCGCGATGCGGACGCGATAAGTGCCGTCCGCCGACGTGATACGGACGATGCGAAGCTGGGATTTCACGCCGATATTGTCCGACTGGTTCCAGCGCGCGATCTGCTCGCGGCCCTGGAAGGACCGTCCCCAGTCGGTCAGGGATGCGTCGGCGGTAAACGTGTCGAGAAAGGCTTGCGTGTCGCCGGCATTGGTGGCCTCGACGAAACGGCGGATGGGATCGGGCGTGGTCATCAATCGAGCCTGTGCATCAGGTCTTCATCCAGCCAGCGGCCGAAGAAATAGACCAGTTGCTTGTGCCACCACGGCCAGTCATGGCTGACATCGCCGCCCCAATAGTCGACCCAGGCCGGAATGGATTTGTCGCGCAGGATCTGTTCCAAGCGGCGCGTCTCGACCAGCATCCGCTCTTCCCAGGCGCCCTGCCCGCAGCAGAAGATCAGCCTGAGCGCCTTCAGCCGGGCAAGCAGTTTGGGATCGACGATGCCCGGCAGATAGTCGAGCGGCGAGTTGTAGAAAATGTCGCCTTCAAGCGCCTTGCCGAAAAAGTCGCGGGCCGAATAGACGCCCGACAGCGCGATGACGCCGCTCGCCAGTTCCGGAAAGCGGAAGACGAAATTCGACGAATGGTAGCCGCCCATCGAACAGCCTGAGAACAGCGGCTTCAGCTTGCGCCCGCCATTGGCTTGCTCGGCTATCGACAGGAATTCCGGCAGTGCCTCCTCGCGCACATAGCGGAAATAGGCCTCGTGACGCGCGATGCGGTGGGCGGCGTCGGCATGCTTGTCGAAGAAGGATTCGGAATCGACGCCGTCGACCGTGAACAACTGGATGCGGCCGGTGTCGATGAATTCGGCAAGTGCGCCCACCCCGCCGGAATCCTCGAACTGGTAGAAGCGCCCCTGCGAGGTCGGGAACACCACCACCGGCCGGCCGGCATGGCCGTAGCGCTTGTATTCCATGTCGCGGCCGAGCTTGCCCGAGAAATTCTTGTGATAGGAAATGTCCATCGCCTCACGCCTTTTCCGCGTGGATGTAGGCGACCGCCTCACGCAGCGCTGCTTCGTCCTTCGAGCGCATCTGATAGGCGTAATTTCCCATGGCGCGGCTGAAAACCTCTTCGATGGCCTGATGGTGGACGATCTTGTCGCGGTGCGCGGCTAGCACGTCCTCATGGCTATGCAAATACCGCAAGTGCCGCTTGCGGCTGGCATAGGCGGTGAAATATTTGCCCTCGTAAGGTCCGCCGGCGGCATCCTTGACCACCATGTCGGCCCATGCCGCATAGACGTCGATATCGAACGTATAGTTGATCGCATCGGTCATCCAGGCGCCGGGCGGGCGCATGTTGACCTCCAGCGCGATGATCCGGTCGTCCCTGGTCTCGAACAGCTCGATATGGAAGAAGCGTTCGCGCACGTCGAACGCCTTCAGGATCTTGCGGCCGGCCTCCTCGATTGCCGGTCTGACCCTGGGAAAGCAGGTATAGCTCATGTGGCGGTCCTTGTTGACCACCTCCATGATGCTCTGGTCGTAGCGGTGGCTGGCGGCCAGCACCACCTCGCCGTCGCGGTTGACCAGTCCGTCATAGGTCACCACCAGCCCCTCGATGAACTGCTCCATGACGAAGGTCACGTCCTCGGGCTTGTCCCGGAAGAACTGGTCCAGCTCTGTGGCGTTGGAGATCTTGAAAGTGTTCGAGGCACCGGAGCCGCTGTCGGGCTTCACCACCACCGGATAGCCGACGCGGCGGATGAATGTCATGGCCCCGGTGCGGTCGGAGCATTTGCGCTGTGCGATGGTGTCGACGCCGCTCTTGCGGAAGAAGGCGCGCATGCGGCTCTTGCGCTTCAGGTTCTTCACGAAATCGAGCTTGGTGCCGTAGATGTTGAAGTCGGTGCGGATGTTGGCTTCCAGCTCCAGCCAGTGCTCGTTGAGCGACTCAAAGCGGTCGATGCGGCCCCATTTGTGGATGAAATGCCCCATCGCCCGGAACACCGGATCGTAGTCCTCCATGTCGGCGACGCGATAATATTCCGAAAGGGCTGCTTTCAGCTTGGCGTCGAGCGCGTCATAGGGTGCGTCGCCGATACCGAGCACCCTGGCCCCGGCCTTCTTCAAACGGTCGCAGAAATCCGCGCCATTGGCGGGGAAATGCGGCGAGAAGAACACGAAATTCATGGACGACCCCCTCCCGGCGGCGGGACATCGCAACCCCGTCGATGCCCAAGTCTGGCGCATTTGCAGCGCCTGGGGAAGAGCACGCACGTTTGGATAATATCCGACAGATCACGGCCCGCAATGTGGCCCCACTTGCCTCTCACAAGCTGCTCCTGTATGAGAACCGCCATGAACACGCGCGCCGCCAACGCTTCCCGTCCGACCGGTTTTTCCGGCGAGACCGTGCGCGCGCTGGCTTCGACCCTGCTTCTTCTCGGCCTTATCGGCGATCGCCGGGTTCGCTGAAGGAGCGCCCGGCGGTCGAACCGCCGCGCTAGCGCATGCTCCTTGCCAAGTCACATCACGCGAACGAAATTCTGGTAAAGGCGCCGCTCGCCATCAATCCACCTGAAGGTGGATCCATGAGCCGCCGGGAGAAACGACGATGAACGCACGAGAAGAGATCCGTTCCGATGCCGCGGTAGCCGGCAAGGATGCGGCAAGAGGCATGACAGAGTCAGCCCGGGGCATGCCTGACGCGGCCCGTAAATATCAGCCCTATCCCACCGTCGGCCTCACCGACCGCACCTGGCCCTCGAAGGTCATCGCCAAGGCGCCGATCTGGTGCTCGGTCGACCTGCGCGACGGCAACCAGGCGCTGATCGATCCGATGGGCCACGAGCGCAAGGCGCGCATGTTCGGCCTGCTGCTCGACATGGGCTTCAAGGAGATCGAGATCGGTTTCCCATCGGCCTCGCAGACCGATTTCGACTTCGCCCGCTGGTGCATTGAGGAAGGCAACGTACCTGCCGATGTCTCGCTCCAGGTACTGGTGCAGTGCCGGCCGGAGCTGATCACCCGCACCTTCGAGGCGCTCAAGGGCGCCACCAACCCGATCGTCCATTTCTACAATTCGACCAGCGAATTGCAGCGCCGCGTCGTCTTCGAAAAGGACGTCGGCGGCATCAAGCGCATCGCCACCGACGCGGCCAAGATGATCACCGACATGGCGGCCAAGGCCGGCGGCGGCTTTCGCTTCGAATATTCGCCGGAGAGCTTTACCGGCACCGAGCTCGAAGTGGCGCTGGAAATCTGCAACGCCGTCACCGAGATCGTCAGGCCGACGGCGGACAACAAGCTGATCGTCAACCTGCCGTCGACGGTCGAGATGTCGACGCCCAACATTTATGCCGACCGCATCGAATGGATGTGCCGCAACCTCGACAACAGGGAGAACCTGCTGGTCTCACTGCATCCGCACAACGACCGCGGCACCGGCATCGCCACCACCGAACTCGGCCTGATGGCCGGCGCCGACCGCGTCGAAGGCACGCTGTTCGGCAATGGCGAGCGCACCGGCAATGTCGACATCGTCACGCTGGCGCTCAACATGTACACGCAAGGTGTCGATCCCTTGATCGACTGCTCCGACATCAACCGGATGAAGGCCGTCTACGAATATTCGAACCAGTTGAAAATCCCCGAGCGCCACCCCTATGTCGGTGAACTCGTCTACACCGCCTTTTCCGGCTCGCACCAGGATGCCATCAACAAGGGCATGAAGGCGCTGAAGAAGGCCAACACGAGCGTGTGGGAGGTGCCCTATCTGCCGATCGATCCGGCCGATGTCGGACGCAGCTACGAAGCCATCATCCGCATCAACTCGCAGTCCGGCAAGGGCGGCATCGCCTATGTGCTGCAGGCCGATTACGGCCTCAACCTGCCGCGCAATTTGCAGATCGAATTCAGCCAGGAAATCCAGGCGATAACCGATGCCGAGGGCAAGGAAGTGCCGGCAAGGCGCATCTACGAGCGCTTTCTCGAAACCTATGTCGACCAGCCTGCCGCGCGGCTGAAATTCCTCGATCATCACACCTATCCCAGCACCGAAATCAAGGGCCGGCGCGTGGTCGAGGCCGTCATCCTCGACCAGGGTAAGGAAGTAACGATATCAGGCACAGGCACCGGTCCAATCGACGGCTTCGTCGATGCGCTGTCGCGTCATCTCGGCATCGAGATGTCGGTGCTCGACTATTCCGAGCACTCGTTGCAACGCGGCTCGAACGCGTCGGCCATTTCCTATGTCGAGATGGAATATCCCGGCGGCAAGCTGTTCGGCGCCGGCATCAACACCAACATCGTCGCCGCCTCGCTGGAAGCGGTGATGTCTGCCGCCAACCGCATCATTGGCAAGAAAGCCGGCTGACGCACGACCGGAACAAGGATCGGGACCGTCCCAACCGGGTGACCGGTTCCGATCTTGCGGGCCATTAACCACCGCGGAATTATCCGGTGGGGTACGTGATCGCATAATGGGTGTATACTTGTGTGGCGGTGCGGGAACTATATGATCGCGCCTCAACCTGTGCCGACTTCGAGAGGATCGACACTTGCAGCATGCCACGCCTGCCGCCCCCGCAGTGCGCGAGACACTGGAGCGACTGCTTGCCAGCCAAACGTTCGGCCGATCCGAACGCGCGCGCAAGCTCCTGCGTTATCTTGTCGAACGTGAACAGGCCGGCGAAGGCGACAGGCTCAAGGGTTTCTCCATTGCCATGGATGTTTTCGGCAAGGACGGCGATTTCGATCCGTCCACCGATGCCGTGGTGCGGGTGCAGGCAGGCAGGCTGCGCGAGCTTCTGCAGCACTATTTTGCCAATGAGGGCATTGCCGAGCCCGTCCGCATCGCCATTCCGCGTGGTGGCTATGTTCCTGCCTATGAATTGAATGCGATCCGGCTGCCGGATGTCCCCGAACTCAAGCTCGACGGCGCTGTATCCGCCGATCCGCCCAACGACGCCAGCACGGGCATGCTGCACGCGGCGTCGCTGGCTTCCGTACCGTCTTCGCCCACCCCCTCGGTGGCGCGCCATCTCCGCTTCTTCTGGATGGCGATCGCCCTGGTCATCGCCATGCTGGGGGTGCTGATTCTTCGTCAGGGCAGCAGTGCCTTGCTTGCAGGTGGCGACATGTCGGCAACGCTCGAGACCGCCGGCGCAACCGGAAGCATCGTGCCATCGGCAATGGCTGATGCCTTGCCGCAAATCTATATCGGCCTCAAGGCGGAAGGCGCCTACGCCAGCCGTGTCGCCGCGTCGCTGCGCGCCGGCCTGAGCGGCTTCGATACGATCGACTTCATCGGCCGCGATACCGTCGCGGATCCGGCCGATGATGCCACAAGCTTCATATTCGACATCCTGCCTGGACCGGACGCGGGCGACATCACGATCGAGCTGCAAAGCATGGCATCGGGACGGGTGCTTCTTTCACGCAATCTGACCCCTGCCGACAGCGCACCTGCCGCGGTCGAAGACCGTATCGCCGACATGCTGAGTTCAGCACTTCCCGCCTCGGGAACGATCTACAATTATATCGAGCAGACCGGCGCGCCAAACGGTCTGACGCAATGCCTGCTGCTCAACGACAAATATTATCTCGACCAGAACGCCAGGACCCATGAGGCAGCCTATCGCTGCCTTGAGAAGCTGGCCAATGGCGGCACGAAATCCTCGCTCGTCTATTCGGAACTTGCCTCGCTGCATCTCGAGGCGGTCTCCGACCATTACCCCTATCCGCCCAATGCGACGATCGAAAAGGCTGTGGAGTTTGCCCACCGCAGCGTGCAGATGGGCCCGACCAGCCCTTATGCGCATCGCTCCTACGGCTATGTCAGTTCGCGCCTCGGCAACACGGATGAAGCGATCCGCTGGATGCGCAAGGCCTATGAACTCAATCCCTATGATCTCGGCATGGCTGCCGCTTACGGCTACGGGCTGATCTTCGCCGGCCGCTATGCGGAGGGAACGCCGATCCTTGACCATGCGGCGGAGACCTTCAGCGGGCACTCGACATGGTGGGATTACGGGCTGTTCGTCGGTGAGTTCATGCAGGGCGACATGAACAAGGCAATCGCGGCCAGCATGGCACTGAGAACGACGGCAACGAAATCGCACTATCTGGCGGCGCGGCTGATCGGCGCCAAGGCTGCCGGACAGGACCATCTGGTGAGCACGCTGCTGAACCAACTGACCACCGAATTCCCTAAATTTGCCGCCGATCCGCGCACCACCTTCGTCGAGCGGAAATATCCGGCCGACCTGACCGAGCGCCTGGTCCAGGCGCTGCGCGCCGCCGGGCTCGGCAACCCAAGCTGACACCAATCGATATCCGCGGATTGAGCGCGCCGCGTTCCGATGGACTTCTGCGCTCTCTCGCATGATGCCGGTCAAGCGGCGAGTTCTGTCCGCAACCGTACAAATCGCGAAAATTTTACTGGCCATCGCTGTGGACTAGGAGCAATTCAGCCACAATTGGTGTCGCGCATCCTGCAATAACAAAAATCAGCTTTCATGACCGCATCGCTTTTTGCCGCCGAACAAGGTGTTGGCTCGAAGGCCATCGTCCTGCTGCATGGTTTCGGCGGCTGCCACGATGTCTGGCGCGAGGTGATTTCCGTTCTGGCACCTTCCACGCACACGCTGGCCTATGACTTGCCGGGGCATGGGATGTCGCTCGATTTTCCCGCCGCCGGTCCGGCCAAGGTGGCGGTAAGGGCGGTGCTCGCCGATCTCTCGGAGCGTCGCCTGAAGCGCGTTCATCTCGTGGGCCACTCGATGGGCGGTGCGGTGGCGGCGCTGATGGCATTGGCCGAGCCCGAAAGAGTAGCCTCGCTGACGCTTCTGGCGCCGGGCGGCCTTGGCCCCGAGATCAACGGGCCGCTGTTGCGTCGCTATGCCGGCGCAGCCGATCGTTCCGGGATCCGGGCCTGCCTCGCCGCCATGTCGGGGCCAGGGATCCGGCCCTTCGATCGCACCGTGGACGCTCTCTGGGAAATGCGCCGGCGACCCGGGCAGCTGGAAAAACTCGTCGAGATCGCGGCCGTCATGACCATGGACGATCGGCAAGGCGTCATCCCGCGCGATCGTCTCGACGGGCTGAACATGCCGGTGATGGTGGCGTGGGGAACCGACGACGCGGTGCTGCCCTTTACCCAGGCGGATGATCTGCCGGCACATTTTCATGTGCACCATGTACTGCAGGCCGGCCATATGCTGGCCGAGGAAGCCCCCGATCTCGTTGCCGAGATCATTCGCCGCAACACCAATCGCCGCGCCAGGCCGCATCGCCAGAAATTCGCCGCCGCGGCCAGCTGACCTTTTCGCGCACAACACTTTCCTGAGCCTCGATCCCATCCATCTCGACAGTGCATTTTGCCGGCGGCTGTGTTAACCCCATGTTAACCAAACCCGCGAGGCAACGCCGATGAAGGAAGCAGGCGAGAAGACCATCGACCAGTCGAAGAAACTGTCCGATGCCATCCGTGATGTGAAAAATGCCTTCGCCGACCGCGACGACGTCGTCGTCGATATGCGCGAGGCGCATCGCATGCGCCTCGATATGCTTGCCGTCGAGCTGGCGCCGGTTTTTGCCGATGTTCCCGCCGACATGGACAATTTCGACTTCGTCGTCTCGTCCGGCTTGCAGCCGCGCCTGTGGATCGACGCCGTCAGTCATGTCGCGATGGGACGCGACCGCCGCACCTATCGCTTCCTCAAGGACACCCGTATCGGCCGGGTGGTACTTGCCGAATCCACCGAGATGAAGCCGGTTGCCGATTCCGTGACGCGCTATGTCGCCGAGCGCATCGTTGAGCGTCAGAGGATGATGGAAGGCGGGGTCGAACCGGCTATCGCCGGCATGAAACGCGCCGATGTCCCGGAAGCCGAACCGCCGCTGCGCGCGACGACGCGCAGCAAGCGCTGGTCGGCCTTTCTGTCCGGGCTTGGCCTGGTCGCTGCCGGCGCACTGGTCGGCCTTCTGGTGTCGGTCGTCCTGTTCTGGGACCGCATCGTGGCTATGGTTGTCAACTTGCGGCCATAGCGGCTCCAGCCTCGGCGCCAAGCTCCAGCGTCTGCAGATCGGATGGCGGTATGGACGGCCCGGTCAGGCCGCGCCGTGTCAGCCGTATCAGCCAATTTCCCTTTTCACCGTCGATGTCGAACAGATTGTACTGCGCCGCCGGGTGCTTGCCGCCCGGCGCCTGGCCGGCGGCAGCGACGCCGACCGCCGGGATCCTGACGCCTCGACCGCCGATGAAGAACAGCGACGGCAGATGCGAATGGCCGTGCAGCACAAGTTCGGCGCCATGGCGGCGAATGATCTTGTGAAAGCGGGCGATGCCGAACAGCCGCTTGTGCTGGGGGACCGCGCCGCGCACTGGCGGATGGTGGATCATGATGGCACGGAACAGTCCCTGTCCGGCGGTATCCCCGAGGATTTTGCCGAGCCGCTCCGCCTGGCCCTCCATGAAGAAACCATTGGCCATGAAGGGTGCCGTGGCGCGTGCCGTCGAGACGCCGATCAGCGCGACATTGCCGCGCACGCGCAGATAGGGGAAGGCGTTACGGTCGACCGGCGTGTTGACGCCGTCGCCGCTCATCCACGCCGCCCAGGATCGGCAGACCTTGTCGAAGGCGCCAGGCACATAGGCGTCGTGGTTGCCCGGAACGACCGAAACATCCTGCGGCGGTCCCAGCGTCTCCAGCCAGTGCTTGGCCATCTCGATTTCGCCGTCGAGCGCCAGATTGACCAGGTCGCCGGTGACGGCGAGGTGGTCAGGCGTGTTCGCCTTGATGTCGGCGACGATCGTGTCGATGACGGCGTCATGCATATAGCGGCGGCGGTTGCGCTGCCAGTTGACGTAGCCGAGCACGCGCTTGGAGGCGAGATCGCGATAGGATACATCGGGGAGCGGCCCCAGATGGACATCGGAAATATGCGCGAGCCTGAACATTTCTCCTTCATAGGCGACGGGCGCGCGGCTTTCCACACAAGGTTTCCTTTCCAGCCACGGTTTCGCAACTGATGGCGAAGCCTGAAGATGCCTTCCGCCAGACCGGCTGGGCTGGACTCAGGGCCAGGCTGTTCCATCTCTATTTCGTGCTGCGGCGGCCGATGACACTTGGCGTTCGCGGCCTGATCCACGACACGGCGTCCAATTCCGTCTTCCTCATTCGGCATACTTATGTGCCGGGCTGGCAGCTTCCCGGCGGCGGCGTCGAAGTCGGCGAGACGCTGGCCGAGGCGCTGGAACGCGAACTGGCCGAGGAAGGCAACATCGCGTTGACCGCCCCGCCGGTGCTGAAGTCGATGCATTTCAACCGCCGTTCCAGCCGGCGCGACCATGTTGGTTTCTATCTCATCGAGCAGTTCAGCCAGACGGCGCCGAAGCTGCCGGACCACGAGATCGCCGAAGCCGGCTTCTTCCCGCTCGACCGCTTGCCCGAGAAAACGACGCCGGCGACGCTGCGCCGGATCGCCGAGATTTTTGGCGGCGAGCGGCCCTCGCCCTACTGGTAGATCAGGCCGCCGCTTTCTCGAACCGCGCCCGGTCATGCCGTGCGCCGTAATCCAGTTCCGGTCCGACAGGCACGATCCGCGTCGGATTGATCGTTTCGTGGCTGCCGTAGTAATGCGCCTTGATGTGATGCAGGTTCACGGTCCCGGCCACGCCAGGCACCTGATAGAGATCGCGCAGATAGTTCGACAGGTTCGGATAGTCGGCGATGCGGCGCAGATTGCATTTGAAATGGCCGACATAGACCGGGTCGAAGCGCACCAGCGTGGTGAACAGCCGCCAGTCGGCCTCGGTGATACGGCCGCCGACGAGATAGCGCTGCTTTGACAGCCGCTCCTCCAGCGTATCCAGCGCCGCGAACAATTCGCCGAACGCCTCTTCATAGGCGCGTTGCGTGGTGGCGAAGCCGGCGCGGTAGACGCCGTTGTTGACCGCGGGATAGACCAGCGCATTGATGCGGTCGATCTCGCGGCGCAGGTCCTCGGGATAGAAGTCGAGGCTGGCGTCACCCCATTCGTCGAAGGCTGAATTCAGCATGCGGATGATCTCGGAAGACTCGTTGGAGACGATGGTCTGCTCCTTTTTGTCCCACAGCACCGGCACCGTCACCCGGCCCGAATAGGCGGGATCGGCCTTGGCATAGATCTGGTGCAGGAAGTCGAGGCCGTAAAGCGTATCGCCGGTAGCGCCGTCCTCAGCCAAAAACGTCCAGCCGTTGGCACCCATGAAATGATGCACCACCGACACCGATATGACGCCTTCCAGCTTCTTCAGCGCGCGAAAGATCAACGTCCGGTGCGCCCACGGACAGGCAAGCGAGACATAGAGATGATAGCGCCCGGGCTCGGCCTTGAAGCCGCGCGTCCGGCCTTCGGCCGGCGCCCCGTCAATGGTGATCCAGTCGCGCCATTGCGAGTGCGTTCGCACGAACCTGCCGCCATTGTCGGCCGTATCATACCAGCGATCCTGCCACCTGCCTTCAACCAGCAATCCCATGCAAATCTCCTTGTGTCTTGCTGGTTCATGTAGGCGCAAGCTTGCCCTGTCGAAGACGTCAGGTGCTGAACAGACCGTCACTTGGCAGAAACGATGGACAAGAACGGCCGATTGCAGCGGCGGGAAATTGATGCTAGCGGACAATCGCATGTTCGACTTTGCTATGATCCGGTTTGACCGACGACGAAAGGGCGCCCGCGCTTGATGAAGCGCTGACTGGCGAATGCTGCCGTTTGCAGCAAACCTTTCCTCCTTACCGGAACGCAAAGACCATGAGCCTTGCCGACGTGAAATACCTGCCGGAAACCCCGGCCCATGACCTCCAGATCGAAGCCATCAACGACGAAGCCTTCGGGCCCGGCCGCTTTGTGCTGGCCGCCTACAAGATCCGCGAAGCCGGAGGGCACGAACGTTCGCTGTCCTTTGTCGCCGTCGACGGCGACCTTGTCGTCGCCTCGGTGCGCATGACCCGCATCGCCGCCGGCGCCGGTCGCGCGCTGATGCTCGGGCCGCTTGCGGTTCGGCCGGCCTTCAAGAATCTCGGCATCGGCCGCCGACTGGTGGCGATCGCGTTGGATGCGGCCGCCAAGGCCGGCGCCCCGGCGGTCATGCTCGTCGGCGACGAACCCTATTACGGTCCGCTCGGTTTCAAACGGATTCCGCGCGGCCAGATTTCGATGCCGCGCCCCGTCGATCTCGACCGGCTGCTGTCACACGAGATCGCGCCGGGCGCGGTCGCCAAGCTCTCGGGCGAGGTCTGCCACGCCGATCAGGCCAGGGTGGCCGATCCTATCGCGGCGATGGCTTGACCTTTCCCGTCGATCTGGCGCCTGATCCGTCCCACTGTTCCTGAGATCAAAGGATGACGCCATGAACCCGAACGGCCAGATCGCGATCGTCACCGGCGGCGGCTCCGGTCTTGGCGAAGCAACGGCGCGCGCGCTGGCCGCCAAGGGCGCCCGCGTCGCCATCTTCGACGTCGGTATTGATCGCGCGGCCAAGGTCGCGGCCGAGATCGGCGGCATTGCCGTCCAATGCGACGTCAGCAGCGCCGACAGTGGAACCGCTGCATTCGCCGACGTCGCCGCCAAGCTTGGCGAACCGCGTATCCTGGTCAATTGCGCCGGCATTGCCATTGGCGTGAAGACGATCGGCAAGGATGGTCCCCATCCGCTCGATCAGTACCGCAAGGTGATCGAGGTCAATCTGATCGGCACGTTCAACATGATCCGCCTCGTCGCCGAGCGCGCGTCGAAGCTCGAGCCGCTGCAAGGTGGCGAGCGCGGCGTCATCGTCAACACCGCTTCGGTTGCCGCCTATGATGGCCAGATCGGACAGGCCGCCTATGCGGCGTCCAAGGGCGGCGTCGTCGGCATGACGCTGCCGGTAGCGCGCGACCTTGCCCGTTCCGGCATCCGTGTCTGCACCATCGCGCCCGGCATCTTCAAGACGCCTATGATGGCCGGCATGCCGCAAGAAGTGCAGGATTCGCTGGGCGCTGCCGTGCCCTTCCCGTCGCGCCTGGGCGAGCCATCCGAATATGCCGCTCTCGCCCTGCACATCATCGAGAACCAGATGCTGAACGGCGAGACCATTCGTCTCGACGGCGCCATCCGCATGGCGCCGAAATAGAAGGTCATGGGCACCGGCCTGCCCGCTGCCGGGAAGACCGGTCCGCTTGCCGGACTGAAGGTGATCGAGATGGCCGGGCTCGGCCCCGTGCCGCTGGCCGGCCTGATGCTGTCGGAGATGGGCGCCGAAGTGCTGCGCATCGAACAGGCGGGGAAAAGCCAACTCCTGTCGCTGCCGGATGAGTACAACATCGACCGCCACGGCCGCGCCCTCCTGCGCCTCGACCTGAAGCGCCGGGAAGGCACCGATCTGCTGCTGCGCCTGGCCGAAAAGGCGGATATGTTGCTCGAAGGGTTTCGTCCCGGTGCCATGGAACGGCTTGGCCTCGGCCCGGAAGCGGTGCTGGCGCGCAACCCGGCGCTGATCTACGGCCGCATGACCGGTTTCGGCCAGGACGGCCCGCTTGCCGGCCGCGCCGGCCACGACATCACCTACCTCGCCTATTGCGGCGTGCTGCACGCAATTGGCCACGCCGACGATCGCCCGGTCCCGCCGCTCAACCTTGCCGCCGACTATGGCGGTGGCGCCATGATGCTGATTGCCGGCGTGCTGGCCGCCCTGTTCCAACGCTCGCGCACCGGCAAGGGGGAGGTCATCGACGCGGCGATGGTCGAAGGCGCTTCGATGCTGGCGGTACCCCTGCACGCCTTGATGGCCGCGGGGTTGTGGAGCGAAAAGCGCGGCACAAACCTGCTCGATTCCGGCGCTCCCTTCTACGACACCTATGAGACGGCGGATGGCGGGCACATCGCCATCGGCTGCCTCGAGCCGCAATTTTTCGCCGAATTCGCCAGACTGCTGCCGCTCGACGAGCGTTTTGTATCCGGCCAGTACGACAAGGCATTGTGGCCGCCGATGCGCGCGGCCATTGCCGATCGGGTCCGGCAGAAATCGCGCGACGACTGGGACCTGCTGTTTGCGCAAACCGATGCCTGCGTTGCCCCCGTCCTGTCACTGCAAGAGGCGAAGCAGCACCCACACAATCGGGCGCGCAACGCCTTTGTGACGGCGGGTCCACTCGAGCGCCCTGCCCCGACGCCGCGTTTCTCGAGCTCGCAGCCGACACTGGCCACCATGCCCGGCGATGAGGATTTGTCGCCAGCGACAATGCTGGCACGTTTCGGCCTTGCGAAAGGCGAGATCGACGACCTTGTCAAATCCGGTTTGCTGACCGATAACTAGAGAAGAAAGATCAACTTACTGCGGTGCTGCCTTGGACGAGCCGAAGAAGGACGTGATCCGCGAGACAGACGCCGAAGCGATCCGGCTGGGCAAGACGCTTCTGCGCAGCGCCCGCTTTGGCGCGCTGGCGGTGATCGAACCGCAAACCGGCTGGCCGCTGGCCAGCAGGGTCGGCGTGGCCACCGACATCGATGGCGCGCCGCTGATCCTGGTGTCGATGCTCTCGGCGCACACCGGCGCCCTGCTTGCCGATCCGCGCTGCTCCCTGTTGCTTGGCGAACCCGGCAAGGGTGACCCGCTGGCGCACCCGCGCCTGACACTGGTCTGCCAGGCGGCACGGTTTGAGCGCGGATCAAGCGAACACGCCCGCGCCGAGCGCCGTTATCTCAACCGCAATCCCAAGGCGAAACTCTACGCCGGTCTCGGCGACTTTTCGATCTTTCGCCTCGAGCCGCAACGCGCCAGCCTCAACGGCGGCTTCGGCAAGGCCTATCAGCTCGATCAATCGGATTTGCTCACCAGCGGATCGATCGTCGAGGAACTGGCGGCGAGCGAACAATCCGCCATCGACCACATGAACGCCGACCATCTCGACGCGATCGCCGTTTATGCAAAGCATTTCACGAAAGTGTCTGGCAATGGCTGGAGTGTTGCCGGATTCGATGCCGATGGTATGGATCTGGTCTCGGGCGACGATGTTTGCCGGGTCTTTTTTCCACAACCCTTGGCAGCAGCGCGCGAGTTGCGACACGTTCTGGTCGAAATGGCCAGGGTCGGAAGGGCCTCGATCGACGCCGGGACCGGACTTAATTATGTTTGATCAAAAGCAACACTTGAGATTTAAATGAAATGCTCTACCTTTTGTTGGTGACGTTGAATCGCCTACGTCGATTCACGAGTGAGTTTTTGGAATCAGATGCCATTGCCCCCATGGCGTCAGGATGAACAAGAAGCATGGGGGATCGATGGTCTCGACAAAGCTAATCGTCAACGCCGAAGCGGCGGCAGAGTTTCTCATGCTGATGGGCAATGAGAAGCGCCTGTTGATCATGAGCTATCTCGCCGAGGGTGAAATGTCGGTAGGCGCCATCGCCGAGAAGGTGATGCTTAGCCAATCCGCCCTCTCCCAGCATCTGGCGAAGTTGCGGGCGCTCGACCTCGTCGACACCCGTCGCGACCGGCAGATGATTTACTATTCCTGCAAGTCCGATGCCGTGCGCGAACTGCTTGTCATGCTGGATGGTATTTTCGGCAGCGGCAAGGACGATCTGTCCCAGATGGCGCACCGTTTGCGCCGTGCCGGAACCTGACCACGCTGCAGCCCGCTGACCTCGCCGGCGTTTTCAGGGCGACATGCGCCCGTTCGGGCGCACAGAGATAGCTGGTCGTTTTCAGGGTGACATGCGCCCATTCGGGCGCACAGAGATAGCTGGTCGTTTTCAGGGCGACATGCGCCCATTCGGGCGCACGGAGGTAGCTGATCGTCCCGAATTGTCGCATCGTGTTTTCCGAATCAAAGGTGAGCGACGGGGATCGATCCGGATTTTTGGGCCGATGCGATGGCCGCGAGGAATGCATGGATCCCATTCGCATCGACGACCCGCACGATCCGCGCGTCGCTGCCTATCTCGACATCCGTGAGCGTGACCTAGCCGGCCGGCAAGGCCGCTTCGTCGCCGAAGGCAAGGTGGTGCTCGACCTGCTGCTCTCGACCGGACGCTTTGCCGCCGAATCGGTGCTGGTCCTGGAAAACCGGCTGGCCGGCCTCGAGGATATCCTGCGCAAGGCACCGGCCGATCTCCCGATCTATGTCGCCACCAGCGCGGTGATGGACGCAATCGCCGGATTTCACATGCATCGCGGCATCCTGGCCATGGGACGCAAGGGGGCGCCGCAGGCGGGCGAGGCTCTTCTCGATGCCTTGCCGGCCCGGGCGCTGGTCGTGGTGCTCGTCGGCATCGCCAACCATGATAATATGGGTTCGATCTTCCGCAACGCCGCCGCCTTTGGCGCCGACGCGGTTCTGCTGGATGCGACATGCTGCGATCCGCTCTACCGCAAGGCGATCCGCGTTTCCGTCGGCGCCGCGCTCAAGATCCCTTTCGCATCGTTCACCGACGCCGCCGGCTTCACGACAATGCTCGCCCGGCGGGACTTCGAACAATTCGCGCTGTCGCCACGCGGACTGACCGACATCCGCGATGCGCGGCGGAGTGAGCGCATGGCGCTCTATCTCGGTACCGAGGGCGAAGGCTTGCCGGACAGCCTGCTTGCCAGCTTGCACAGCGTGCGGATCACCATGTCGGAAGGTTTCGACAGCCTGAACGTCGCAGCCGCCTCAGCCATCGCGCTGCATCATTTTTCGGCAAAAGAGAGCTGATTTCAGCCTGCCGCGTCAGCCTTCTGCAAATCCCGCACGCGGTCGGCAAGACTGCGGTTGCCGGAGCGTCCATCCGAAGGTGCCGTCAGCGCCTTGGCGATCGGCGAACCAGGCCCCTCGAGCTTGGCCGTCAGGTGGACGACCTCCGCCGCCAGTTCGTTCATCTGCTCGCGCAAGGCGGAGCTGCCGTCCGTGGGATTGGACGCAGCCAGCGCGGTGAGATCCGCCTTCAGCCGCTTGTTCTCGCGCGCCAGCGCCGTCAGCCTCGCCTCGAGCCGCTCACGGTCGCTGTCGAGCTTGGCGATTGCCTTGTCGAGATCGTCGCTCTTGGCCGTTTCGCCGCCCTTGCCGACCAGCCGCAAGGCCGGTGCGCTGTCCTCGGCTTTCGATTTTTCGCGCATGCGTGCCAGTTCCTTTTCGCGGCGCTCGAGCTTGTCCTCGCGATCGGCAAGCGTGGCCAGCAGCCGTTCGACCTTCTTGTCGAGTTCGGCGGTCCTTTTCTTCTCGGCTTTCAGCGCGTCGCGCGCGGCCTTGCTTTCGGCAGCGATTTCCTGGCCGCGCCTGTCCGCTTCCTTGCGCTGCCCGCGCAGCAGCGCAATGTCACTGGCGAGTTTCTGCATTTCAGATTCGCGCGCCACGAGTTCGATCTGCCGGCTGCTGGAGGAAAAACTGGCGTCATCATACATGTGCTCCAGCTTTTGCAGCTCGAGCGCGCGCTTTTCCAGCTTGCGTTCGGTTTCCTTGAGCCGCTCCGAAAGCTGCTGCAACTCGCCCTCGCGCTGACGCAGCGCTTCGTTCTTGGCGCCGAGTTCGGTCAGCGCATGGTTCTTGTCCATGCGCTCGACCGCCAGCCCCTTCAGGGCCTCGCGGCCGCGATTGATCTCGACGAGTTGTTCGGCCGCCTTCTCGCGCAACGCCTTGACGTTGATTTCGAGGCGGCGCGTCGACATGGCGTACTCGGCGCGGATGCGGTCCTTGTCCGCCTGGATCTCGGTTTGCGTCAGAGGGATCGAGCCTTCGATGCGTCTGCGCGTCAGGGCGACGGCGCGACGCCATATGGCCGGAGCCACCATAAGCGCCAGAAAGCCAGCGCAGAGAAAGCCGAGGACGAAGAACAGGACCGACTGGACCAAGTGACTACCCGTTGTGGACGGCAACCATCAAACCAATGCATGTCGCCCAAAAGTGGGAACCGGTTTTGGGACAACGACATGCAACAAGATAAAACCAAAACCGCGTCGAGCGCTTTTGACTGTGCCACGTTGACATGGCGGAAATCCAGCGTTGCGGCAAGGCTTTGCCGCAACGGTCCGGGTTTAATGCATGTCGCCCAAAAGCGGTCCCGGTTTTGGGAGAACGACATGCACAAGCCAAAGACCTTCAGCTCAGAACGGATTCCAGGTGGCGCGCTCGGTAAGCTTCAGATAGCCGAGATTGACGCCGAGCCGGGCACCGACGCCGGTGCGGATCGGCACCAAAAGCACATTGTTGTTCTTCAGCACGTTGAAGCCGACGCCAGCCACCACATAGGCCGAACCGGCGACGCCGCCATAGCGGTTGTAGAGGCTGCCCACATCGTCGAGATTGTAGACCAGCATCATCACCCGCGACCCCTCGCCGCCAAAATCCCAGCCGAGCGACGGGCCTTGCCAGAACACTTTGTGATCGCCGGCATTCTTGGTGTAGAGCGTGCCTTCGCCATAGGTCAGGCCGCCGATCAGCGCGCCCGAGCCCTCTTCGCCCAGCAGATAGCCGTTGGGCAGGCCGTAGGAAGCAAAGATCTTCTCGACGACCGTGGCGAGGCCGCCCGATGTCGCGCCGAAGAACTTGTGCCCGGAATCGACAATCTCCTGAGCGGTATATTCCTGGGCCCGCAGGGCTGAAGTCGAGAAGACGAGAACGCCCAGGAGCGTGACCGCCATTGAGAAGACACGGAGAAAGCTCCGGTCGTAGTATCGGGAAAACATGCTTCCAATCTCCGTCAGGGAGCACCTTCGCCGACGCCTCGCACCCCGTACGGCTCTTTTAGCCGGCCGTTAAGGGTAACTGTTACGGGCAAACTATGCCGTAATCCTTTTTCAACCATTAAGCTCTCACATGAACATGGCGGTTCGAAGGCTGTTTGGGGTCGCTCAGTGGGTCGGCGGCCTGCGTGAACACGCCATTTGCCACATCCACAATTTTGGATTTGTTGCTGCACGCACGGGTGCTGTGTATTCAGAAAGCCCGAGGAGAGAGTGCGTGATTCGTGTGGGCAGGCGACGATCGATCGCTCGGCCATGAGTTATGAGATTTTGCAGGGATTTTCGCCGATGGCCGATCTGTTCACCCTTTCCGCACCCGATCTGGCAGCGCTTTTGTGCAGCCGGGTCTGCCACGACATCATCTCGCCGGTCGGCGCGATCAACAACGGGCTCGAACTGCTCGATGAAGGCGGCGCCGATGAAGACGCCATGAAGCTGATCCGTCAGAGCGCCCGCAACGCTTCGGCTCGCCTGCAGTTCGCCCGGATCGCCTTCGGCGCCGCCGGCTCGGCCGGCATGCTGATCGATACCGGCGATGCCGAAGCGGTCGCCATCGCCTTCCTCAAAAACGAAAAGCCGGAACTGATCTGGAACGGGACCCGCGCGCTGCTGCCCAAGAACAAGGTCAAGCTGCTGCTCAACCTGATCCTCGTCGCCAACGCCGCCATTCCGCGCGGCGGCAAGCTTTCGGTGACACTGGAAAACCTCGAGACCGAGCCGCGTTTCGCGCTGGCGGCGGCTGGCCCGATGCTGCGTGTGCCGCCGAAATTCCTCGAACTGCATTCCGGCCACAAGCCGGAGGAACCGATCGACGCGCATTCCGTGCAGCCCTATTACACGCTGCTTCTGGCGCGCGAAGCCGGCATGACGATATCGATCCACGCGACGCCGGAAGAAATCGTGCTTTCAGCTGCCTGATAGCGCAGTCGAGAAGCCGAAGTATTTTTACATCGAAGTCTGTAATTCCGGCCCATCGGCATGAAATGCGTTTGGTCGCATGGGCAGCGTTGAAGCATTCGCGAATAAAAGCAAACAGCCACGGTCTTTGTAAAAATTTTACCTAACGCCTTTTCGGCTTCTTTACCAGATTGGCCTATGGTGCGTCTGGATGCCCCCGACGCTACCGGATTGCCAGACGGCAAAGAGGACCCGGAAATGAAACGCTGCATGTTTGTCGACGATTCAAGCGTCATCAGGAAGGTTGCAAAACGCATCCTGGGCGGCTCCGAAATGATTGTCATCGAGGCAGCCAGCGGACTTGACGCGCTGGACATGTGCGCCGCCGATATGCCTGACATCATGGTCGTCGATGGCGCCTTGCCTGATGTGCCCGCGGTCGATCTCATCCGTCGCGTGCGCGCCATGGAGAGCCCGATAAGGCCGCAGATCCTGATCTCACTGGTCGAGCTTGATATCGCTTCGATCATGCGGGCCAAGCGCGCCGGCGCCCAGGGCTATCTCTTGAAGCCATTCAACAGGCCACAACTGCTCGAGCGTTTTCGCACCTTGAGGATCGCACCTGATTCGGTGGCGTTGAACAATTCCAGGAAAAGCGCGTGACGGTCTTCCGTCCGGAATTGCGTAAAGAGAGATAGTTACCGACCTAGCACGCAAAAAACCCGGCCGAAGCCGGGTTTTTTATTGAAAAAGTTCGGACGTGTCGATCGCTCAGGCGCTGACGCGGATGTCTTCCGGTTCGCGCAGCACATAGCCGCGCCCCCAGACCGTCTCGATGTAATTCTGGCCGCCGGATGCCGCGTCGAGCTTCTTGCGCAGCTTGCAGATGAAGACGTCGATGATCTTGAGCTCTGGCTCGTCCATGCCACCGTAAAGATGGTTGAGGAACATTTCCTTGGTCAGCGTCGTGCCCTTGCGCAGCGAGAGCAGCTCCAGCATCTGGTATTCCTTGCCGGTCAGATGCACGCGCTGGCCGCCGACTTCGACGGTCTTGGCATCGAGGTTGACCACCAGGTCGCCGGTGGTGATGACCGACTGGGCGTGCCCCTTGGAGCGCCGCACGATGGCATGAATGCGGGCAACCAGCTCATCCTTGTGGAACGGCTTGGTCATATAGTCATCGGCGCCGAAGCCGAGGCCGCGCACCTTGTCCTCGATGCCGGCCATGCCGGAGAGGATGAGGATCGGCGTCTTTACCTTGGAAAGGCGAAGCGTTCTCAAGACCTCGTAACCCGACATGTCAGGCAGGTTGAGATCGAGAAGGATGATGTCGTAATCGTAGAGCTTGCCTAGATCGACGCCCTCTTCACCGAGATCGGTCGTGTAGACGTTGAAACTTTCCGATTTCAGCATCAGCTCGATGCTTTGTGCGGTTGCACTGTCATCTTCTATCAGCAGAACACGCATTTCATTCCCCTTTTCTGCTGCCGGACCATTTCACGACCCGTCCGGACCCGGAGCAGTGGTTGCCTTGTGCAGAGGCTGCCATCAAATGGTTAACAAAACCTAATTTCCCGTCCATGACGGTACCAGATTTTTTAACCTCTTTCTACACCCTCTTGAATCTAATAACGAATCTCAGAACCAAATTCCTAATGCAACACATCAACAATCTGGACTAAGCGACTCCAGGGACTCATCGACATCGCTTCCGCATCGGCGGCCGGAATTTTTACCCGGCCTTAAGTCCTGACCCGTATGATTAACAATGCCCGTAAACGAATGGTTACCGCCGGCAAAAAACTTTAGGGTTTTGTTTCCCATAGTTCGGGGAAAGCCGGTGGACACGGGTGCGGCCTGGGCTCTTCCAGGTGGTTTGGACGATAAGTGCGGGTGTGCGTTTCCGGGAGTACGAATCATGAAGTCACGTGAAAACCTCGTTCGGCTGAAACAGTTTCAGGTGAATGAGAAGCGGCGGCAGCTGCTGCAGCTCGACATGATGATCGCCGAGTTCGAACGCATGGCCGTCGAGCTGGAGCTTCAGATCACCGCCGAAGAAAAGAAGGCCGGCATCACCGACATCAACCATTTCGCCTATCCGACCTTCGCCAAGGCGGCGCGTTTGCGCCGCGACAACCTCAGAAATTCGCAAAGCGACCTCGCGCAGCAGCGAAGCACTGCCGAATCATTACTCGGCGAAGCTGAAGCGGAGCTTTCCAAGGCGGAAATGCTGGAATCGCGTGACACCAAGATCCGCGAAGCCGAAATCGGCGGCCGCAGCGCCATGATCGGCTGAAGCCGGCCTGTCCGCGACATCAGCGCTTGCCACCCCGGTGAGTGCATGATCTCGGTTGGCCCTGCGGAAGGCCGCCAAGAAAACCGAGAGCCGCCCTAGGCGGCCCAATCCCTTTCACTATCGGCAATTGCCCTTGCACGGGCATCCTTGATGTCTGGTGCATGCTGCTCCGCCCATGATCTGATCTGGGTAAGCAGTCCCGCTAGGTTCTGGCCGAGTTCGGTCAATTCATATTCGACACGCGGCGGGATGACAGGGAAAATCTCGCGCCGCACCAGTCCGTCACGCTCGAGCACGCGCAACGTCTGCGTCAACATCTTCGGCGTGATGCCTTCGAGCTTGCGGGCAAGCTCGCCATTGCGCAGCCGCCCTTTGCGCAGCGCGCAAACCACCAGATAGACCCATTTGCTGGCCAGCATCTCCAGCACGGTGTGCGAAGCACATGTCCGCCGGAACGCGTCATAGCCAAAAGGGGCGCCGTCGTCACTATCCATAAGGTGCGTATATATCAGAAAGGTACATACTGGACAAGAGACCATTACTATCCAAATGATAGTGGCACAAATCAAGCAGGAGATGTCCCAATGCGTGCCGTTATCCAGAATTCCGTCGGCGGACCCGACGTCCTTGTCATTGCCGATCGGCCCGACCCGACACCAAAGGCCGGCGAAGTGCTGGTCCGCGTCAAGGCCGCCGGCATCAATCCGGTTGATGGCTCCGTTCGCGCCGGCCACTATCAGCTGCTCGGCGAGCCACCCTTCATCCTGGGCTGGGACATCTCGGGGACAGTCGAGGCGCTCGGCGCAGGCATCACCGGCTTCAAGATCGGCGACGAGGTGTTCGGCATGCCGCGCTTTCCCAAGCAAGCGGCGGCCTATGCGGAACTGGCGGCTGTGCCTGCCGATGAAATCGCACTGAAACCGGCGGGCGCCGACCACCTCCAGGCAGGCGCCCTGCCATTGGCCGGCCTGACCGCCTGGCAGGGCCTCGTCCGGCATGGCGGGCTGAAGTCGGGCCAGCGCGTATTGGTGCATGCGGGAGCCGGCGGCGTCGGCCATCTGGCGGTGCAGATCGCCAAGGCGCGCGGCGCCTATGTCATCGCCACCGCCAGCACGCAAAAGCTCGATTTCGTCCGCAAAATCGGCGCCGACGAGGTGCTCGACTACACCAAAAGCGATTTCACCGCCCAGGTTCGCGACATCGATCTGGTGCTGGAGCCGCTGGGCGGCGAGCATGCCGAACGCTCACTGAAGGTGCTCAAGGACGGCGGCGTGCTGGTTTCACTGCTCAATGTCAGTGACGCCGCGAAGGCGCAGGCCAAGGCGCGAGGGATCCGGGTCGAGCGCATGTCCGTCGTGCCCGACCGTGAAGGTCTGGTGGAACTCGGCAAGTTGATCGATGCAAAAAAGCTCATTGTCCATGTGGCGAAGAGCTTCCCGCTCGACCAGGCGGGGGCTGCTCAAGCCTTCCTCGCCACCAAGCCGATCGGCAAGGTTGCGCTGACGGTTTGAGCGCCAAAAGACTCGTTTCGAAAACGAAGGCGCGGCTTGTCGCGCCCCTATTTCCAGCGCGTGGGCGCGGACGAACCTCGTGCGGCACGCTGGATCGTCTCGCCTCGGCCCGGTTACCGGTTACATGCGAGATCGGCGACGTTGAGAAACGGGTGCGCGCTCGCGAATCCATTGGGTAGAACCAATTAGAACGGAACCTCCTATCGATCTTTAAGCCTTTTAACCCATGTTACAGAAGTTGGTAACAAGGAATACTTGGACTCTTAAGTTTTGGGGCAAATCGTGTGGTATATTCCGGGAGCATCGAGGAAAAGCGCAGATGGGTTCGAAGGGACGTCAACTTCCTTGTTCGGCTCATCTTCCCGTCACATGGCCTGCGAGAGGTACTGAGTGCCAATTTCCGCATGCTGGACCTGTCTGAGGGCGGAGCAGCGTTGTATATTGGCAGCTTTTCAGGCAGTCCGGATCACTTTTACCTGCAATTTGGTGACGACAAATCCGAACTCCTGAGCTGCTACCGGGTTCAAAGGACACAACACGTGCTGAGTTGCCGATTCAGCAATCCTCTCCCAACCGCACATATCGACGCGATTATTGCCCAGAAAGAGATGGACCTAACCATCGAAAGTCTTTTTTCGAAGACGAACGAGGATTTGGTCAACGACTTCCTCGGCTCATTTGTGGAATAGATTTCTTTCATATCTGATCGGGGAAGCGCGACCTTCTCCTCGCCCTGCAGACCCGAAAGGAGGGGCGACCCATGGCTCACCCCCGCGGGTCTGCGAGCGAGCTTGCGTTGTGGGCGATCGAAGGGGGTCCGCGCTCACCGGCCCGCGAGCGAAAAAAGGGACGGTCGCGCCGCCCCTTGATTCACGATTGCCGTTCCAGAAGCAAATCTTGCTAGTGCCGGTATTGCTGGATGCGCGTCGTGCGCAGCCCGGCAAGGCCATATTCGTCGATCGACGCCTGCCAGGACAGGAATTCCTCGGTGGTGAGTTTGTAGCGTTGGCATGCCTCGTCCAGGCTCAAAAGCCCGCCGCGCACTGCCGCAACCACTTCCGCCTTGCGCCGGATAACCCAGCGACGTGTATTCGTCGGCGGCAGATCGGCAATCGTAAGTGGGCTGCCGTCAGGCCCGATAACATATTTGACTCTCGGTCTAACCAGATCGGTCATCGTACTCTCTACAAAAAACTCAAAGACCCAATCCCCGCCACGTTACCGCCACAGCTTTAAAAATTGCCTAAGCAGACCCTAATGACTAGGTAAGGATCATGAACGCCGCGTTAGTCTTTTCGCCGGCATTTGAAACATCCGCCTGGAAGCGGCGGCAGTGCGCGAAAAATCCGCCCATTAACCGGAACGGTCGTCGCCTGTCGATCGGCCCTGCTGGCGTAGCCGCAAAGCTTGACCTATATTCGCGTCATTGGCATTCAAGCGCCGCGCAGAACGAAAGAACCATGAACAGCCTCGATCTTCCCGGACGTCCCGAAAACACCCGCATCGTCGTCGCCATGTCTGGCGGTGTCGATTCATCGGTCGTCGCTGGCCTGCTGAAGCGCGAGGGTTATGATGTCGTCGGCGTCACCTTGCAGCTCTACGACCACGGCGCGGCGACGCACCGGGCAGGTTCGTGCTGCGCCGGCCAGGACATCGACGACGCCCGCCGGGTTTCCGAGACGCTGGGCATCCCTCACTATGTGCTCGACTACGAAGAGCGCTTCCGCAAGGCGGTCATCGATCCCTTTGCCGAGAGCTACGTCGCCGGCGAGACGCCGATCCCATGTGTTTCCTGCAATCAGACGGTGAAGTTCGCCGACCTCCTGGCCACCGCCAAGGAGCTTGGCGCCGACGCCCTGGCCACCGGCCATTACATCCGCTCCGGTGCCAATGGCGCCCACCGCGCGCTCTACCGGCCGGTCGACGCCGACCGTGACCAGAGTTATTTCCTGTTCGCCACCACGCAGGCACAGATCGATTATCTGCGCTTTCCGCTTGGCGGCCTGTCGAAGCCGCAGGTTCGCGCCATTGCCGAAGAGATGGGGTTGACGGTTGCCGCCAAGCAGGACAGCCAGGACATCTGCTTCGTGCCGCAGGGCAAGTATTCCGACATCATCGCCAAGCTGAAGCCGACCGCCGCCAATCCGGGCGACATCGTCCACATCGACGGCCGCGTGCTCGGCCGCCATGAGGGCATCCTGCGCTACACGATCGGCCAGCGCCGCGGCATCGGCATCGCTTCCGGCGAGCCGCTTTACGTCGTCCATCTCGACGCCGACCGCGCCCGCGTCGTGGTTGGCCCGCGCGAGGCGCTGGAGACGCACAAGATCTATCTGCGCAACATGAACTGGCTGGGCGACGGACCGCTCACAGACGTCCCCCCTGGCGGCCTGGAACTGTTCGCCAAGGTTCGCTCGACGCGCCCGCCGCGCCCCGTCGTGCTGCATCACGGCAATGGCGCCACATGGGTGGAACTGGTCGACGGCGATTCCGGCATCGCGCCGGGCCAAGCCTGCGTGCTTTATTCCGACGACGGCAACGAGGCCCGCGTGTTCGGCGGCGGCTTCATCGAGCGTTCGGAGCGTGGCGCCGAGGCCGAGGCCATGCTGACCCGGCTTGCCGCCAGGCCGGCGCAGATTCCCGCCGAGTAGCAGGCTATCCCCTCAGAAACTGTTTCGAAACTCGCTCTGGCGAGCCATATGGCCGTTGTCTCCGGGCGCGAGGCGACGAACGCGGCCGGCGTTTGGGTCCGTCAGGATTTGGTGTGGGTGACCGTGCCGGCAGTCAGGATGCGCAGCACCCTGATCGCTTCCTCGCCGCTGGTGCGCGGTTCGGCACGCGTCTCGATGCACTGGATGAAATGCTCAAGCTCGCGCGTCAGCGGCATGCCCTGGGCAACCGCGACATAGGACGGCTCATTGGTGGTGAAGGCCCATTGGCCGCTGTCCTGCCACACCGCATGGCGGTAGACGGCAAGCTTGCGTTCCCATGGCTCGACATCGTCGAACACCGCCATCGCCTTGGTGCCGACCACGGTCAGCCGCCGCTCGCGATAGGGATTGAGACGCGAGGTGAAGAGGTGGCTGCGAAGGCCGTTGGGAAAGCGCATGTGCAGATGCGCGAAGTCGCTGAGATTGTCGAGCAGGGCGGCCCCCTCGCCGCGCACTTCAATCGGCTCTGTGCCGGTGATGGCCAGGATCATCGACAAATCGTGCGGCGCCAGGTCCCACAGCGCGTCGTTTTCGGTGTGGAACTTGCCGAGGCCGAGCCGGTGCGAATGGATGTAGCGGACTTCACCAAGTTCGCCCTTGTCGATCAGCCCCTTCAGCGTCTCGAAGGCGGGATGGAAACGCAGGACGTGGCCGACCATGAAGACGCGGCCATTGTCCTTGGCCGCCTGCACCGCACGCTCGGCGTCGGCAACCGTCAGCGCGATCGGCTTTTCCACCAGCACGTCCTTGCCGGCCTCGACGGCACGCACGGCAAGGTCGGCATGGAATTGCGGCGGCAGTGCCATGACGATGGCGTCGATATCGTCACGGACGAACAACTGGTCCGGCTCGATCGCCAGGCAGTCCTGCTCGCTGGCGAAGCCTTCGGCACGGGCCCGGTTGGTGTCGGAGACCGCGTACAGCGCGCCGAGCGCCTTGAGGGTGCGGATGTGGTTGCTGCCCCAGTATCCGCAACCGAGGACTGCAATGCGCGGCTTCATCTGTTTCAAACTCTAAAAACTCGTGGCCGAGACATAGCGACGTGCCCCCTCGAACTCAACCCCGGCGGCAGCAACCAAATGTCGGCGCGGCAAAGCTTTTCGATAATGACGATAAGCCGGCAAGCCGGTTGCTTCGAAGCTTGACAGGCTCACCCTCCCAACCTTATATCCGCGCGACCTTGGCGAACGCCCCCGACATGCCTTTCGATTTGAGGCGGATTTCGGGCCTTTCGCCGCCCTGGCGGGGTAGCTCAGTTGGTTAGAGCACGGGAATCATAATCCTGGGGTCGGGGGTTCAAGTCCCTCTCCCGCTACCACCATACCCCCCGACGCACTGACGCCGTTGGGGAAGGCTTTCTCCCCTAGGAGTGCCGTTAGACGTCCGGCGATTTCTACTTCGACTCCGCCGAGCCTTGATGGATCTCGAAACACGGTCACGGTTTCGATCAAGTCCCGCATTGCCTCTGCAGATTCGGATCGCCACTAGCAATGCCCTCGGCCAGCCCTGTCTGCAGCGCGCGCGGTGCCAAGCAGTGTGCCCAGCTGATCGACGATGCATAAAGGAGCTCAGTCAGTTATCCGTTCACCTGCTACTGAATCTGACGGGCGCGGTGATGGTCTTGTTGACGCCTGATGGCGGTGGGGGGACTGGGGAGGCGCGGCGCACGAGCGAGAGCACCTCGTTGTCGAGTTCGGCGAAGCCCGATGAGCGAGCGAGCGATACGGATAGCACGTTGCCGGCGTCGTCGATGCGGAAGCGCACATATGCGATGCCCTGCTCGCGGCGCGACTTCGCGCCCGAAGGATAGCGCTTGCGCCGCTCCAGATGCGCCATCAGCCGCGACTGCCAGCGGGCGGGAGAGACTGAGGAGGACAGACCGGAGGCCGTTTGCCGGGCAGCGTTGCGACTGGACTGCTTGACTTGTGCCTGTGCCTCGGACGCCGCCGTCGAGGCGGCCTGCTCCTGCTGCCGCTGCCGTGAGGGCTTCCCCTTCGGTGTCTCCTTCTTCCTGACTACCGGCCGCGTCTTCGCCGGTTGCTGACGGGTCACGACTTCCTGCTCCTCTAGAGGCGGCTTTGCCTCGGGTAGAGGCACTTCGACGCTGTCGATCTGCGCAAGGATCTCGCTATCCACCAGTTCGGTCTCTTCCTCGACGATCTCCTCCACGGGTTCGGCTGTCGCGACCTGCTCCGGCTCGACCTGCGGTTCGGGCTCGACGACTTCCGCGACCTCTGTCACCTCCTCGACACGTTCCGATACAGCCCCCTCTTCGACAGGCTTTTCGGGCGGTGTTTCCTCCAGCGTCTGCACCTGTTCGGCAGGCTGGCTCTGTTCAGCGCTCTGCTGATCGGGAGAGACCTCGTTCGCCTCGGTCATCACCGCTTCCGGCTCGGGAGCCAGCTCGATCATGATGGCGGCCGGGGGAGCCTCGTCGGCAGGCATGACCAGGGGTTCCCGCAGTGCCCATGCCACCCCGCCGACATGGGCGAGCAGGATCACGACGGCGGCGAAGGCCCACAGAAGGGCCTCGCACGAGGACAGCCGGTGAAGCGCATGCGCATGGACGATATCGGCGGAAGCGCTCATCGCTGCCCGTCTGGCGATGCCGGCGTTTCTGGCTTTGCGGCGCCCGGGGCTGACGACGCGGCGGGGGGCGTGGCGGGAACGCTCTCCAGCCCGACCAGCGCGACCCTGAGATAGCCGGCTGTGCGCAAAAGGTTCATCACCTTCATCAGTTCGCCGTAGTCGACCGACTGGTCGGCGCGCAGGAAGATGCGCGTCTCGAGGTCGCCTTCGGTGACTCCATCGAGCGCGGAACCCAGCGCCTCGCGCGCCACGGGATCGTTGCCGACGGCAAGCGTCAGATCCTCCTTCAGCGTCAGGTAGAGCGGCTCGTCGGGACGCCGCAGCGGCTTGGCCGTCGAGGCCGGCAAGTCGATGTTCACGTCGACGGTGGCAAGCGGCGCCGCCACCATGAAGATGATGAGCAGCACCAGGATCACGTCGATGAAGGGGGTGACGTTGATCTCGTGGTTCTCTTCCAGCTCGTCATGTTCGGTGCTGGCTCTGAGGCTTCCGGCCATGGCGCTATTCCGCCGCCTGCGAGCGCCGGGCGGGTTCCACGGCCGGCACCATCCGATAGTCGAGGTCGCGGCTGGCCAGCCGCTCGACGCCCGCGGCCGCATCCGCCAGCAGGTGCCGGTAGCCGGCGATGGTCCTGGCAAACACATTGTAGATCACAACCGCCGGGATCGCCGCGACCAGGCCGAGAGCAGTCGAGAGCAGCGCTTCGGCGATGCCGGGCGCTACCACGGCCAGGTTGGTCGTCTGCGCTTCGCTGATGCCGATGAAGGAGTTCATGATGCCCCACACCGTGCCGAACAGGCCAACGAAGGGGGTAGTCGACCCTATGGTGGCAAGAACACCAGTGCCTTTCGTCATGCGGCGCCCCGCCTGCGCCTCGATGCGCGACAGGTGCGAGGCGATGCGCTGTCGCAGCCCTTGCCCGCCGGCATGGTCGAGGGCGCCCGCCGAGCGGCGCATCTCGTGCTCGGCAGCCTGTACCAGCAACGCCGCCCAATCCCTGCGCCTGCCGAGCGTTCGCCCCGCCTGCGCAAGGCTGTCGGCAGCGATGATGGTCTTCAGCCCACGGCGCACGCGCATCTTCGCGGTCGCCAGCTCCAGCGACTTCGCCAGCCAGACGGTCCATGTCACCAGCGAGGCGAGGGCTAGTCCGATCATCACTGTCTTCACCACCCTATCGGCCGCCATGAACATCCCCCACGGCGACAGGTCGTGCGGCAGGTCGGCGCGACGCTCTGCTAGCGCCAGCATCTGCGAAACCGCGCCGGCCGGATCGTCGAGCAGCGATGGTGTTGGTTCCCCACCGGATGGGGAAGCAGACTCGTTCACGGCAGCATCGGCAGAAGCACCCGCCGGAGACGAGGATGGAGCGACAACGGTGCCGCCGCTGTCCCTGGGCGCTGTGGTCTTGATCGGCATCTGTCCCTCGTTACCGACGTTCGTCGCCGCATCGGTGGGAGCAGGCTGCGAAGCCGCCGCCCCTGCAGCCGCAGGCGCATTCTGCGCGGCAGTGCCGGATTCTGCATCTTGCTGAACCGGTGCGGACTGTAACCTGTCCGCCGGTCCACTTGTCTCCGGCCCTGCCTGCGCCTCGACCGGCGGCAAGGCCGGGCCTTCTGTGCTCGTCAGCGCAGGCGCGGCCTCTTGGGTCCGGGCCTGATCGGCAAAGGCCACGGACAGCAACAGCAGAGCGGCCCCGGCAAGGCGGACAGGCAACCGGCCACAAATAGGGTGGTCGCTATCTCCTTCGGCGCAGCTTGCCTTCTGATATGTCATGATCGTTCTTCTTCCGTCAGGCCGGGCGCAATGTGGGCGCGTGCGACAGGGTAGTGTTCACGGGCAGGAGCCCTGCGTGGTGCGGCAGTGACCGGACGCGATGAAAAACGATGCCAGCATGGGCTGACGGAGATGCCGTGCTGCCTTCATCGTACTGACGGTCGTCTCATATGGCAGGCTGTCTTCATCCGAACGTCTCCTCGACAAGGCTGTGGACGTGTCGGAAGGCTGCTTCCGTGCCGGCGATGACGCCGGCCTCGTCCCGATCGGACAGGCGTATCGCGTCGAGCGCCGCCACGAAGGTCCGCCAGTTGACCCCCCGCCCTTCCGGAGCGGCGGCCAGATGCCGGGCGCCGAAACTCTCCGACAGCCCGAGCTTCGCCGCCTCCTTCAGCAGGAACGCCGCGCCGAGATTGGAGCCTTCCGCCACATAGAGCCAGCCAAGCGCAGTCGGAATGTCCACCACGCCGTCAGCGGCAAATGCCCGCGAGGCATCTGGAGCCGGAACAGCGACATCGAGATCTTCAAGGTCCTGCTCGATCAGACGAAGCCGACGGCGGCCGGCAAGGTCGGGCAGTAGTCGATCCAACTCCGGATCGACATAAAGCGCGTCAATCTGTCTGTGGAAGCCATGCTGGACCTTCACAAACAATCCGTAGCGCTCGCGGCTCACAAACGGCTCGACCGCCATGATCGCCTGATCGAGGCGTCCATGCGTCGCGTGTGTGCGCTGCTTAAGACGCTTCGCGCGGCTGAGGTCAACTGGTTCTTCAACATCGATCATCGTCATACTGCGGACCTTAAAGGAGGAGTTTCAGAACTTGATGTTCAGCGACGCCGTGAACGTCCTGCCGGGCATGGCGTAGTAGTTGGCGCCGAGCGCGGAGACATAGGCAACGTCCGTCAGGTTGCTGATATTGAAGCGCGCCGTCGACGTGTCGGTGAGCTCAAACGAGCCATAGAGGTCGTAGACGGTATAGGCGTCGAGCTTGTAGTTGTTCTGCAGCGATCCGAACGTGGGCTCTGTCTGGCCGACATGGGTTACACGCCCACCAAGGGTCAGCTTCTCGTCGAACAGCCGCACGCCGCCATCGATCACGAACCGGATCTCCGGCTGGACGAACAGGACCGGCGTCTCCGGGCCTAAATAGCGGATTTTGCCATTGGCGTTGTAAGTCTCGGGCCAATTGGCGTCGTTATAAGTGAACGTGCCCCCCAGATACCACGACCGGGCGTCGTAACTGGCCTCAACCTCGACACCTTTCATCACCGTCGTGCCGTTCAGATTTACGTAACTTGTATATCGCCGGTCAGCTTCCTGATTATCGATTGTGCCAAGCGCGATGTAGTCCTCGATGTTCCGGTAGAAGCCGACCACCTTCAGGCGAAAGCTGTCATCATCCTTGAACAGCCCTTCGCGGGAGATGTTGGCGCCGATCTCATAGGTGTCAGCGCGCTCGGGCTCGAGATAGGGGTTCGGCGAATAGCCGTTCATGACACCGGAGTGGCCGCTGTTGAGGAAGGATTCCATGATGGTCGGCGGGCGAAAGCTTTTCGAGTATTTGACGAAGGGCTGCAGCCAGTCGGTGACGTTGATGGCCACCGTGGCGGTCGGTAGCAACTCTCCGACGGCGCGGTCGACGTCGAGGGCGTAGGCCGGATAATATTCCGGCCCATACACCGGAACCCACCTGTCCGGGGTCCCCCCAGTACACCCCCGGGCGTTACAGAATGGAGGGGTTCCCGGAACAAGAGTGTAGCTGATGATGTCGCGCGTCGGATTGCCGAAGATCGTGGTGGTTCCCGAGATGCGGTACCAGTCATAGCGCAGCCCGCCCTCGACGGTCAGCCAGTCGCCGTGCTCGAGCTTGGCGTTGACGAAGCCGCCGGCAACATCGCGTTTCCCACTCGGCATGCCGCCGGTGAGCGCATCCGTGTAGTCCACGCCATTCTCGACAACAGACGGCACCGTGGTCTCGCCATCATCGTGGAACGCTTCCGCACCGTAGTTAAACGACAATAGCCCGAGATTGGTATCGATGCGGCTGACGTTCTCGATGCTGCCGCCAAAGGTTGCCATCTTGTAGTTCGAGGGACCCTCGTCGAGCAGAAGGGTACCGCTATCGTCATTCTCGGTCTGGTTATAGTAGAAGCGCGCCTTCAGATCGATAAGATCGCTGTCCGGATCCCAGTCGAGGGCGGATGTGAAGGTGTCGTTGGCAATCCTCTGGGTAGACTCCAGGAGGGCTCCCTCGAAAAATATGGTGTCATAATTGCCGGTGTGGAATTCTGACGTGTTGTGCACCCATCCAAGCGTGAGCTTGAGGTCGTCAGTGAGGTCCGCCTCGGCTTTCAGGATCGTCGACATGACCTCCTGGCCGGAGAACAGCATGGTGTCTCCATTATAGGTCGCGCCGAGATCGACGCTGCCGTTCTTGCCGACTTCGTAGGCACCGATGTCCTTGTAGCTGATGCCGCCGAGGACCGAGAAGCTGTCGGAAATGCGAACCGCGGCGGCTGCCGAACCATCGAAATTAAAGCCGTTGGTTCCGGTCGTGCCGTTCAATTCTGCGCCCCAGTTCCGACCGGGCTCGATCAAATCGTCCGCCTCGATGGTACGGAAATTGACGAAGCCGCCAAGCGTACCGAGGCTGCCGACGCCGGACGTGCTGCTCTTCTCGATATCGATCTTGCGGATGAAGGCGGTATCGACATAGGTCCGCTGGGTGGCCCCATGACCGGAGCTCTGGAAGTTCTGCCGCGCGCCATCGATCATCATGCCGATGCGGTCCTGGTCCTGCAGGCCGCGTATGTTGACGTTGATACCGGGGTCCTGCGCTTCGGAGCGGTTGGCATAGACGCCGGCCACGGCGTCGAACAGATCGCGCGCATTGCGACTCGGGGTGTCCTCTATCGCCTCACGGGAAATCACGCTGACAGCCGCCGGCGTCTCGTAGACCCAGTCCGGCGTGCCCTGGAAGCCGGAACCGGAGGCCGCGAGCCTATCGCCCTTGCCGGTAACGTTGATCGTGTCGAGGACAAGGGATCCATCCGCAGCCACGGCTTCGCTGCCAGCGGAGGCTTGCTGCCCGACAAATGCCGTGCGGTCGGCCGTAATTCGGAAGGGGATTCCCGTTCCCTCGAGCATCTGCGTCAAGGCTTGCTGTCGAGTGAAGCTGCCATTGACGGCGCGGGATGTCAGCCCCTGCGTCGTCGATGACGCCAGCGTCACTTGCAAGCTGGACTGGCGACCAAATGCATTCAGGGCACTTGCAAGAGGCTGCGCTGGAATGTTGAAGGTGTGGACGGCATTCATCTCCGTTGCCGTCTGCGCGGTGGCAGGTTCGGGTCGCAGCGCATACGCAGAGAGTCCGATGAGCGCGGCGGTCGCAAGAAGCCGTGCAGCAAGTGCTGCCTTCAGGTTTCTGTTCTTTGGTCTAAATTCATTTCGACTTTCCTGCGAACGCATCTGCCCCAGTCTCCGGTATGCGGCGCATTGTCCACGCATGCGCTTCCCGACCCAAAGACGACCAGATCGAAGATTTTTTTCACGGGCGCCAAATTTTTTCCCTGTTCGCGATCTGCCGATCAGAACCGCGACAAAACCCGCAGATAGGGAGAGACTTCCCGCACGTGCCCGCCATAAGGCTGGACCAGCGCACGCAAGGCGCGATCGGGATCGCTGAGGTCGTAGAGACCCGTGACACGCTGGGTGGCGAGGTCCTCGTCGGGAATCGTAATCCACGCGGGGTGGTAGCGCCGCACCTGCTCGACCACGGAGCCGATGGTCGCGCCGTTTACGAAGAGCTGTCCGGTGCGCCAAGCTGCGATGTCTTCCGGGGCGATCTTGCCCTTCACCATCGCTCCCGTATGCCGATCGACCGCGATCATCTCTCCCGGCGCCAATGTTGCATCCTCATTTCTGCCGGCCTGATTGTAAGCAACGCCGACAGCGCCACGCGCAAGTTCGACGGTCGTGACGACGCTGGAGAGCTGTACGTTGAAGGCGGTGCCGAGCACCGTCACGTCCACCCCACCGGCATCGACTACGAATGGCCGCGAAGCATCGTGCGCGACGTCGAAGAACGCCTCGCCCGCAAGAAGGCGCACGCGGCGGGCATTTCTGTTGGCATCCGATGCGATGGCGCTGTCGGCGCCGAGGGTGACGACGGTGCCGTCATCGAGAGTGACAGTCCGGATTTCGGCCGTGGTGGTTAGATAATCGGCTTCGACGCGCAACAGCATCGACGGTCCGGAGACGGCCAAGGATATGCCGACAAATGCGGCCACGGCAGCGCCGGCGGCCCAGGATGTCCAGTTCCGTCGCCGCGCATTGCCCGTGTCTATGCCACGGTCGCGGTGGCCTTTTCGGGAGGTGGTCGCAGCGCTCGTGCTCCAGAGATGTTCATGAGCCGGCGGGACCTCACCCACGAGCTGCCATGTCCTGCGCGCCGTGCTCCAGGCGTGTGCGTTGGCGTCGGATCGAGAACGCCAGATCTCGAACTGGCGAGAGGTTTCGGGATCGTGCCGCGCATCCTGCAGACGAAGGAGCCAATCCATCGCCTCTTCCAGCGCTGAGTCAGGTTTCTCGTCTTCAGCCAACATCATTCCTGTCGTGGTCTTTCGCCGCCGCCAACGTTCACTCTTATCCGGTTCACTCCGAAAGACGATCAGCAGGTGGATTTTTTTCACGACACGGATAGCGTGTCAGCAGTCACCACGATCCAGGCGGGAAGCGACAGTGAGCAACGCAGAGCGGACATGTCGGTGGGCGGTGGCAACGGATATGTCCAGATGCTCGGCGACCTCTTCGAGCGTAAAGCCGCCGAAACGGTGCATTTCCAGCGCCACGCGCATCTTATCGGGAAGCGTGGAAAGGATATCAGAGACGACACGGACCTGATCGCAGAACAGCAGGGACTGCTCGGGCGTCGGATCGGCGCGTGGGAAGGTCCAGAATGGCGCGTTGCTGTCACTTGCGCGCTTTTCGACCTTCCGGTGCTTGAGCACATCGAACGCGAGGTTCCGCACGATGCGGTAGAGATAGGCAAGGGTCTGCTCAGGGGAGCCTACGTGGGCCTTGACAGGTACGAATCTCAGAAACGCATCCTGCACGATATCCTCGGCGGCCTCGCGCGAACCGAGGATGGGCGTCGCATACTCGATCAATGCCGAACGATGGGCCAAATAGACGCCATGCCGACCCTCTCCCTCCTTCATGAGACACCAATCCTTCCAGCGTAAGGAGGCACTGGCGGTCGGCTATCCTCTCCCCACTTCAACAACGCGGTCATTGCAACAACCCGAACGCCCCCAATCGGGAACCAACGGCCATCAGGTAATAGCCTTCGGCAATAATGCTGCAACGACAATGTTTTAGATCGTTTCCAGCGTGGGCTCCGCTCGGAGGCCGTCACGCCATTGTGCGGAAATAAAAGATGTGTCGTTTTGTCAAGTTTAGTGGTTGATTTCATTGCACTGCCGGAAAGCGGCAGTGCGTATAGGCGCGTGGCCGGGTCGCATTCGGCTTGCCTCGCTTTTTCGCGCCACTGTGGCGCGAATGTCACAGGAATGAAGACCGCCTGAGCTGACGCCGTCCTCTAGCGCGATAGCAATTGCCGAAAAGATTTGCCCGACATAGGCGCGGACCAGTTGAACCTAGCTGCCGCCATGAATATCCGGCGCTCCAAAGCTCTTTGTGACCAAGCGTAAGCGCCTTCTCGGTCAATCATCTGCAAGCCGCGGCGCCCAACGTCGTCTCGCACTCTTGCGCGTACCTGCGCCAAAGGTCGGGTGTATATGCTCGAAAGGTCCTGACCATATCGTAGGCGCGGCTGGAAATCTGCTGACATACCTTCCCCCGTATTCGAGCCGATCGCGGTTTTGGTCCGGTCGCTCTGCCTGAGGATCGAGGCTAGGCATGGCCGCCGATCCGAAGAAGGCGAGCCGACTGGCGTCGTGCAGCGCGACCAGCCGGGTCAGGAACAGACGGCGGAACAGCTTGCCCAGTACTTTGACTGGGAGAAGGAAGGCCGGCCGCGACGATATCCAGCGTGACCCGTCCGTAGCGCTCTCCCGCTACCACCCTAAACCCACTATCGTACGTCATAGTGGGATATTGCCCTGCGGCGCTCCTCGGCCACCGCGCGTTCCCCAGCATACCGCGCTTGTTGTCGGATATGCCGAAAGAAATCGCATGGCCGACGCGCGGCAGTCCGCACAGCAGTTTCAGTCTTGCCTTGCCGCGCGCAAAAGCATCCCAAAGAGGTCGCGCGGCTCATCGGGATCGGCAAGGAGATCCAACTCCTCGTAAAGGCCGGTATTGGCGAGTTGGTCGCGCACGTAGCGGAGAGCGGAGAAATCCTCTGTGGCGAAGCCAACGGAGTCGAACAGCGTCACTGCCTGGTTGTTGCTGCGCCCCTCAGCCGTTCCAGCCATCACCTCCCACAATTCGACGACGGGATGATCCGGATCGAGCTGCTGGATTTCACCCTCGATGCGTGTCTGCGGAGTGTATTCGACAAATATCTGCGAACGCAGCAGGATGTCACGATGGAGTTCCGTCTTGCCCGGACAGTCGCCGCCGACCGCGTTGATGTGGACGCCGCTGCCGACCATGTTGTCGGTGAGGATCGTCGCATACTGTTTGTCGGCGGTAACCGTGGTGATGATCTGCGCCCCTTCGACGGCGGCATGCGCGGAAGCGCAGGAGGTGATCTCGAACCCCAGCCCTGCCAGATTGTCCGCGCATTTGCGCGTGGCCGCCGGGTCGATGTCGTAGAGGCGCAGCTTGTTGACGCCGAGCAGCGCCTTGAAGGCGAGGGCCTGGAATTCCGACTGGGCGCCGTTGCCTATGATGGCCATGCAGTCCGCGCCCTTCGGCGCCAGGTATTTTGCGGCGACCGCCGACGTTGCCGCCGTGCGCAAGGCAGTCAGGATGGTCATCTCGGAGAGCAGCATCGGATAGCCGTTGCCGACATCGGCCAGGACGCCGAAGGCGGTCACCGTCTGGCGGCCCTCACGCATGTTCTTGGGGTGGCCGTTGACGTATTTGAAGCCGTAGAGGCGGCCGTCACTCGTCGGCATCAGTTCGATGACGCCGTCGATGCTGTGCGAGGCGACGCGCGGCGTCTTGTCGAACAGTGCCCAGCGGCGGAAGTCCTCCTCGATATAAGCTGCGAGGTCGATGAGGAAGCGCTCGACGCCGATGGCAAGCACCAGCTTCATCATGTGGTCGACGCTGACGAAGGGGACGATGTTCAGTCTGGCGGTCATCAATCAAAAGCTCCTGGTGGGCCGGTCCATGATACGGCGGCCCATCAGGCTTGCCGTCAGGTCGACCATCAGCGTGGCCGTGCGGCCGCGCTCGTCGAGAAAGGGGTTGAGTTCGACAAGGTCGAGACTGCTGACCAGGCCGCTGTCCGAGAGCATCTCCATGACCAGATGCGCTTCGCGAAACGTCGCCCCGCCAGGAACCGTGGTGCCGACGGCGGGAGCGATCGATGGATCAAGAAAGTCGACGTCGAGGCTAACGTGCAGAAGGCCATTCTCGGCCGTTACCCGGTCGAGGAAAGCGCCCAGAAGCGTCGCGATACCGTGTTCGTCGATGGCGCGCATGTCGTGCACGGTGACGCCGGCGGCGCGCAGCGCCTGTCGCTCGGCCGGGTCGACGCTGCGGATGCCCAATGTGCAGATGCGAGCTGGGTCGACCTGCTTCGGCAAGTCGGGAAAATAGCCGTGGAAGCCCGGCTGGCCGCTGGCGTAGGCAAGTGGCACGCCATGCAAATTGCCGCTGGCGGTGGTGTCGAGCGTGTGAAAATCGGGATGCGCGTCGAGCCACAGCACGAATAGCGGCCTGCCGGTTTGTGCCGCGCGACGGGCCAGTCCCGACAGGGTTCCAGCGGAGATGGAGTGATCTCCGCCGAGAAAGATCGGCATGGCGTCGGCGCTGGCGGCATAGGCTGCATCCGCGATGCCCGCCGTCCACGCTGAAATCTCCGGCAGCGCCTTCAGCGCCAGGTTGCCATGGGCGATCGGACGCACCGGCGCCGGCGCAACGGCGCCAAGATCAGCAACCGCATGGCCAAGGTCCCTGAGGGCGCCGACCAGCCCCGCCGTCCGCAAGGCGCTCGGTCCCATTTCGCAGCCCATTCGGCCGGCGCCGTCCTGCACCGGCGCACCCAATATGTTGCAGTTCATGCAAGCACTCTCCCTCTATGAGGCCAAGGGGGTGTTGAACCGTATGCTGCCGGCAGAATGAATAGAGCTGATTGGCAAAACCAGCAGTAGGAGTTATCGTTTTGAGATATCAGGCTGCCATATTGGACAATTATGGATTCTCTCGACCAGAAACTCATCACGCTCCTGCGCCACAGCGCGCGGCGGAGCATCTCCGACCTGGCGGCGGATCTTGGCGTGTCGCGCGCCACGGCACGCTCGCGAATGGAGCGGCTTGAACAGTCCGGCGAGATCATTGGCTATACGGTCATCTTGCGCGCCGAAGCGATCAGCTCGGCTGTCAGGGGCATCATGATGATCGAGATCGAAGGCCATGCGGCCGATCGGGTGATCCGCGCTCTTGGCGGCTTTGCGGAAGTCGCTACGATTCATACGACCAATGGCCGCTGGGATCTGGTGGTCGAGCTCAACACGGCAACCCTCACCGAGTTCGATGCGGTGTTGCGCCGGATTCGTCTAGTGCCCGGTATCACCGGCAGCGAGACGAGCCTGCTGCTGGCCACCCCGCGCAGCACAAAAGCCCGTCTTTAAGCACGGCTGCGTGGATCGAGGTCTGCGGGCCTGCCTCTGCGCTGCGTCGATGGAAGCGGCCTTCGCTATTGCGCCATGGCGCAAATGGTAAGCGCCGCCACCCGTGCCCGCTGCGCAAGGGTGGCGATTTCGATGTATTCTTCCTCCGTATGTGCCTTGCCGCCGACCGGACCGACGCCGCAAATCGTCGGCGCGCCGGCGCTTGCGGCAAAGCCGGAATCGGCACAGCCGCCGGTGAACTCGCCGGCAATATCGAGGCCGATAGTCCTTGCGATCTCGAGGTAACGGCTGGTCAACTCCTCGCTTTGCGGTGTCGGAACGAGCGGGAAGAAGTCGCTGTCGCGAACGGCTTTCGTGCTGGTCCCCGATACGGACGAAGTTGCCATGATGGCATCGATCGCCTCTATCAAAGTGTCACGCTGGGCGTTGGTGACGAACCGAACATCCACTTCGCCACTGGCTGTTGGCGCAACCGTGTTGACCGATACGCCGCCGCCGACAAGGCCGACATTGAGCGTCATGCCGTCCTCGACATTGGTGAGTGCATGCAGCGCGTTGATCTTGTGGGCCAGTTCGGCGATGGCGCTGGCGCCTTCGGTGAAATTGACACCGGAATGTGCCGCCTTGCCGGTAATGTCGAAACGATAGCTGAAGCCGCCCTTGCGACCGGTGACGATGTTGCCGCTGACGCGGCCGGGTTCGGAATTGAAGACGGCGACGGCGCATTTCGCTTCCGCCTCGATAGAGGATCGCGCTGTCGCCGAGCCGACTTCCTCGTCGCCGGTCATCAAGGAGACCACGGGAATCTCGGGCGCAAAGCGCTTCAGCGCAGCCATGACGAAAGCGTTCATGACGAGGCCGCCCTTCATGTCGGCGACACCCGGCCCATAGGCGCGGCCGTCCCGGGTGGTGAACGGGCGGCGCGCCGCCTCACCCTTGCCGAACACGGTGTCGCGGTGACCCATCATGAGATAGTTACGGCGCCCGGCACCGTGGCGGACAGGACCAGTCGTTGCGCGCAGGATGTCGCCGAAATCGGCGACAGCGACCGTCGTGACGTCTATCGAATGCTCCGCATAGAACCGGACAAGGCGTGCGCCGACACGGTCGACGCCAGCCTTGTCATAGGAACCGGAATCAATATCGACCAGTTCGCCAAGCAGAGCGAGCATGGCGGGCGCCTGTTCATCGAGCCAAGTGGAAATGGCGCCAGTCTTGTCGGTGGTCATGGAGGCGGTGTTCTCTTCCTGTCGAAGTATGGCCAAGGGTTGTTCACGTATTCCGGGCAGTTCAGTCTCCCTCACCGCGGTTCGTGGAAATGAACCTCTGGAACCGGGTCGATTTCGGTTTCTCGAACACTTCCCTTGCCGGACCATCCTCTTCAATCATGCCCTCGTGCAGGAAGATCACCCGGCTAGCGACATCGCGCGCGAAGGCCATCTCGTGGGTGACGATCACCATGGTTCGGCCTTCATCCGCCAAGGCACGCATCACCCTGAGCACTTCCCCCACCCGTTCGGGATCGAGCGCCGATGTTGGCTCGTCGAACAGCATGAGTTCAGGCTTCATCGCCAGGGCACGCGCAATGGCGGCGCGCTGTTGCTGGCCACCCGACAGATGCGCGGGATAGGCGTCGCGCTTGTCGGCGATGCCGACCTTCGTCAGCAGCGCTTCCGCCTCGACGATGCAGTCGCGGCGCGCGCGCCCCTGGACATGGACCGGCCCTTCGATCAGATTTTCCAGGATGGTCATGTGTGACCAGAGATTGAAGCTCTGGAAAACCATGGCGACGCGCGCGCGCAGCGCATCGACCTGTCGGCGATCGACGACAGCGAGGCCATCGTGCTGCGGCTTGAGCTTTACTGCCTCTCCGCCAACGACGATTTCGCCGGCGCTCGGCATCTCCAGCAGGTTGATGCAACGCAACAGCGTGCTCTTGCCGGAGCCCGACGATCCAAGGATCGCGATCACCTCGCCCTTTTTGGCATCGAACGAAATATCCTTCAACACTTCGAGCGAACCGAAACGCTTGCGCAGGTTGCGCACTGAAAGGGCGGTCTGGTCAGACATTGACCTTCTCCATTGTGTTCGGTGACGCCGCCGGCGCGCGCAGATGCGGCGTCAGCCACCAGTCGAGCAGGGCGACCAGTCGCGTCAGGAGAAAATTGATGGCGAGATAGATCGCACCCGCGGCGATGAAGACTTCCACGGGACGATAGCTGGCAGAGATCAGGCGCGCGGCAATACCGGTCACGTCCATCATCGTGATGATTGACGCAAGCGAGGTCGCCTTGACCATCAGGATCAGTTCGTTGCCATAGGCAGGTAGCGCCTGGCGCAGGGCGATTGGCAGAACGATGCGGCGGTAGAGCAGCAGCCCGGACATGCCGCACGCACGTGCCGCCTCTACCTCCCGTGAGGGGACCGATCGCAAGGCACCGCGCAAGATCTCACTGCCATAGGCAGCGGTGTTGAGCGACAGCGCCAGGATCGCACACCAGTAAGGCTCACGGAAAAACTGCCAGAGGCCGAGGCCTTGCAAGGTCGGGCGAAATTGCCCAAGGCCGTAGTAGATCAGGAAAATCTGAACCAGCAGCGGCGTGCCACGAAACAGGAACACATAAGTCCGCGCCACCCAGTCCAGGCCCCGGATGCCCGACATGCGCATCAAGGCCAGCACGATGGCAATGAACGCGCCGATGGAAAAGGCGATCAGTGTCAATTGCAGCGTCAGCGGCACACCAGCCAGCAACTCGACGAAACTGTCTCGGATGAAAAGCAGGTCCACTACACCGCCTCCCGCACCATGTTTCGCGCGGTCCGTTTTTCCAGCAAGTCGAAGATGCGTTGCGAAATCCAGGTGATGACCAGGAACAGAGCCGCGGCTATGAGGTAGAATTCGAACGGCTTGCGCGTCGAGCCGGCGGCGATCTGCGCCTGGCGCAGGATCTCGACCAGTCCGGTCACCGACACCAGCGCCGATTCCTTCAAAGTCATCTGCCAGACATTGCCGATGCCGGGTATGGCATGGCGCGCGACCTGCGGCGCGATGATCCGGCGAAACAAGAGCAGGCGATGCATGCCAATCGCCTTGCCGGCCTCGATCTCGCCTGTCGAAAGACTACGAAAGGCGCCGCGAAACACTTCAGCCTGATAGGCGCCGGAGACGACGCCAATGGCCGTGGCGCCGGCGATGAAAGGCGGGACGCCGACAAAGCCACCGTCACTCCAGAGCCGGAAAAGTGCCGACAAAAGCAGGCTTCCACCGAAATAGAACAGGTAGATGACCAGAAGATCGGGAACACCGCGCAACACTGTCGTATAAACGTCGGCAAGGACACGAGCGGTCATGCCGCCGGCAAGCTTTGCCCATGCAATCAGGCCGCCAATGACGATGCCGAGCGCGAAGCCCGCCATCGCCACCATGATCGTCACCAGCGCGGCCAGGAGCAGGGCTTTGCCCCACCCTCCAGGCCCGAAGCCGACCAGATCCAGAAATCCCATGTGCCGTTATCCCATCATCCCGGTCCATGACCGGCCTGACCTCATACGTTGAACTGGAAACCGTCAACAGTGAGCGTCTGCCCGGTCATGAAGCACGGCTGCGATGTCGCCAGGAAGGTCACCAGGCGCGCCACGTCGTCGGCGCAGCCCAGGCGCCCAAGTGCTATGCCCTTGATGACTTCGTCGGCGCGGTCGGTCACGTCGGTATCGATCTCGGTGCGAATGACACCGGGGCAGATCGCGTTGATGGCGATGTTCGGTCCGAGTTCCTTGGCGAGCGCCCGGGTCATGCCGAGGATACCCGCCTTGGCGGCGGCATAGGCGAACCGGCTCACCGCCGCCGTGACGCCGCCCGAAAGCGCGTTCAGCGACGACATCGACACGATGCGTCCACCACCCTGCTCCAGCATATGCGGCGCTGTGTGCTGGATATAGTTGAAACAGCTCTTCAGATTGGTGCCGATCGCCCGATCGAACTCGTCTTCGGATATGTCCAGAATTCCCTGCGGCGCGGATCTGCCGGCATTGTTCAACAGGAAATCGATACCTCCGAAGCGGGCAACCACCTGGCTGACGACTTCGCCGGCCCGCTGATGGCTGGACACATCGGCGACAAAGGTCACGGCCTCGACGCCAAGTGCTGCGATCTCGCCGGCCGTCGTCTCCAACTCGTTTTCGAGCAGATCGACCAGGGCGATGTTGTAGCCCGAGCGAGCCAGATCCAGCGCGCAGGCCTTGCCGATCCCGCGCGCCGCGCCGGTGACAATGGCCGTCTTATGTTGTGACTGCATTCTCGAAACTGCTCCTTTTCAACATCTGCCGAGCATGGTATGGCTCTGCCGATATTCTTCAATAGGAATATGGTTCACATATATGAACAAAAATGGTAATTCCGACGTCAAGTCCGCGGTCCGGGTTCTTGAGATCCTGGAGCTTCTCGCGCGTTCCCCGAAAGCGCTGTCGCTGAAGACCATCGTCGCCGAGCTTGGCTACCCCAAGAGCAGCACCTTCAATCTCCTGGCGACACTCGTGTCGCGCGCCTATGTCCTGCGCGACGAGGCGGACGCCTACCGGATCCACGATGCCTTCCGAAACGGGCCGGGCTGGACGAGCGGAAACGAGGCGCAACTGGTCGCCACCGCCCAGCCGCTGATGGATGCGTTGCGCGAGACAGAGGGCGAGACAGTCTTTCTCGGCGCACGCCGCAAGGATGGACGGGTCAAGCTTTTGGCCAAGAGCGTCAGCCACCGCGCGATCCGCTTCGATTCCGACCTGACCGGCTCTGATCCCGCCTTTTGCACCGCGATGGGGCGGGTGCTTCTCTCGCATTGGCGACCCGACAAGGTGGCGGCCTATCTGGCGCGTGAACGTATCGTGCAGATCACCGACCACACGGTGATCGACCGCGTGCAGATCCGCAGGATCATCGAGGCGGCCCGCGACAATGGCTACGCCATCAGCGACCAGGAGGCCATTACCGGCGGATCGGGCGTGGCGGCACCAGTCCGCGACGCCACCGGTGAAGTGGTTGCGGCCCTCAACATCGCAACCATATCGCCCCGCTTCGACACCTGCCGCGATCGCATGATCGCCGCGGTGATCAGGAACGCGGCCGAGCTCAGTTACCGGCTCGGCTACAAGGAAACGACGACGAAAGATCAATAGATGGACATTCATTTCGAGGGACAGCGCGTGCTGGTGACAGGCGCCGCGCGCGGCATCGGGCGTTCGATCTGTGAGAGCTTTGCCGCCAACGGCGCGGCCGTGCTTGCCACCGACATCGATGAAGAGGCGTTGAAGCCGTTGCTGGACGAGGCAAGGCCTGCGCGTGGCGGCTCGCTTGCCGGCGAACGCATGGACGTCACAAACGAAGCCGACATCGCCAAGGTCGTCGCGCGGCACGCCGGCGACCCTGGCTTCGACATCTTCGTGCACGTCGCCGGCGGCGTTCTCGGCCAGGCCCGCAAGCCTGTCGAGGATGTCCCGGCTCGCGACTGGGACCGCATCTACGACGTCAATGTTCGCGGCGCCTTTCTTGTCGCGAAGGCCGTGGTTCCGGCCATGAAGCGCAAGCGCAACGGCAAGATCGTCCACATATCGAGCGGTGCGGGCCTGGGCGTCAGCCTCACCGGCATCCAGGCCTATGCCAGCGCCAAGGCTGCCCTGATCAGCCTGACACGGCAGCTGGCTCATGAACTCGGCCCGTTCGGGATCAACGTCAATGCGGTTGCCCCCGGCTTCCTGCGCACCAGCCCCGACTACGAGCGGCAATGGGCGTCCTACGGCGAAGAGGGACAGCAGGCGATGATCAATTCAATCCCTCTGCGGCGTATCGGATTGCCCGAGGATATTTCCAACGCCGTGCTGTTCCTGGCTTCGCCCCTGGCCAGCTGGATTGCCGGCCAGACCTTGTCCGTCAGTGGAGGACCAACCCTGTGAGCAGCGCAAACGAAACGCCGATCCCGACCTGGACCTGGCCCGAAGAACGGTTGCAGACGATCATGAATCGCGCCCGCGCCGGGCGAAGCTTCAAACCTGAAAGCTGGCCGCAGGGTGGCGCCTGCGCCGTGGCGCTATCGTTCGATTCCGACCACGACACCTTCGAACTGCGCGATGGCGGCCGCTCGATCTCGGCCCTGTCGCAAGGCCAGTTCGGTCCCCGTCAAGGCATCCCGCGCATTCGCAGCCTGCTGGCACGCGAAAGCATTCCAGCGACCTTCTTCGTCCCCGCGGTTTCAGCGATCCATTATCCAGATGAGCAGCGAGACCTCATCGCCAGCGGTCACGAGATCGGGCTGCACGGCTGGATCCACGAGCGCAACACCTTGCTGGATGCGCAGACAGAGCGGGACCTGCAATTGCGCGCGGCCGACGCGCTGGAACAGATCACCGGCGTGCGTCCTGTCGGCATTCGCACCCCCTCGTGGGATTTCAGCGACAACACCTTGCGCATCACCGCCGAGATGGGACTGCTCTACGACTCGTCGCTAATGGCCGATGTCGATTGTTATGAGCTTCTGCTGGACGGCAAGCCCAGCGGTGTCATCGAATTGCCGGTGGAATGGATCCGTGACGATGCCGCCTATCTGGTGATGGATCGTTGGGGTGGGCTGCGGCCGCAGATCGCGCCGCATGACATCTTGAAAATCTTCATCGCCGAGTTCGACGCCGCCTTTGACGAGGGCGGCATCTTCCAGCTGACCATGCATCCCGACATCATCGGCCATCGATCGCGGATTTGGATCATCGACGCGCTGGTTGCTCACATGCGCGACCGCGGCAAGGTCTGGTTCGCCACCCATGCGGATGTCGTACGCCATGCCAAATCCGGTTGCGCCTGACGCCGGAATCGCAGAAACCTGAACAAGGTTCATGTATGTGAACGTGATTCTGCTTTTCAGACCCTGAAAGCCGGATCAAGGTTGGCGCTGAACTTCCCGGGGGTCCTCTACCAGGTGACCGGGGGTCCAACTTCAACCTGGGAACGAAAACGAGAAAACAATGACCTCAAGATCATCGCTGGCAGCCGCGCTTGCCATCATCGCATTGCCTCTGCTGGGCGGCGTCGCCACGGCAAAGGACTGGAAATCGGTTACCGTTGGTGTCGAGGGCGCCTTCCCGCCATTCAACTCCGTAAATGCAGGTGGCGAGGTCGAAGGGCTCGATCTCGACGTCATGAAGGAAGTCTGCAAACGTGCCGCGCTCGATTGCAAGATCGTTGTGCAGGATTGGGATAGCCAGATACCGTCACTGCTGGCCGGGAAGTTCGATGTGGTTCTGACCATGGGTCCCAATCCGGAGCGCCGCAAGGTCATCGATTTCTCCGATCCCTACGTCATAACGCCCAACACCTTCCTCGTGCCCGCGGATGGCCCACTCGCCAATCTGCCTCATACAGGCGAGAGATTGTCGACCGATACGCCGGAAGGCCAGAAGGCCGTGGCCGATTTGAAGGAAGCGCTGAAGGGAAAGACGCTTGGCGCATCCCTGTCCACGAGCCAGTTGCAATTCGTCGAAGAGAACTTTGCCGGCGCTGTCGAAGTCCGGACCTACAAGTCAGCCGAACAAAGCCACCTCGACCTCGAAGGCGGCCGCATCGACGGTCAGTTTGATAATGTCGTGTTCGTCAATGATCGCGCCAAGGGCAGCAGTGGCGCGTTGAAGGCAAGCGGCCCGTTGCTCACCGGCGGCATCATGGCCACCAATGTGTGCCTAGGCATCCGCAAGGAAGAGCCTGAGCTCAAAGCAATACTCGATAAGGCAGTCGGCGAAATGCGCGCCGACGGCACGTTGGCCAAGATCTCCGAAAAGTGGTTCTCGATGGATCTAAGCCCACAAAAATAAGATAAGGGCAGCGGTACAAGCGTTTACGCTGCACCGCTGCCCCCGCCGCCCAAAATTTTCCGCTCCATCAAAAGCGCCACACCATCAAAAGGCAGTCCGCCGAGCAACATGGTGACGGCATGCGCAATCCCGCGCTGGCCGGCCTGACAGCATCGGCTTATTATCATAGCAATAACTATATTAGCTATTACTTGACAAACAGCCTAGGCTCTGGTTTCCTGATTTAACGGGTACTTAACCAAGTTCGTTGCGTCTTTACCGGACGGTGTTCGTATGTCGACTTTGGTTGTCGCGGACCCGCGGGGGGTGTATCTCGCCGGTCTGGAGTGGGTGTTGCGGAAGGCCGGCCACGATGTTGTCGCCGAGTGCCACCGCGCGGTTGACGTTCTCCTTCATGTGGAGCGCCATCGGCCCGATATTGCCATCGTCGGCCTGGACGTGGTGGACCCGCAGACATCAGGTCTTTCGTCCCGGCTGAGAGCCAGCGACGGCGCTCTCGGCATCATCTTCATCGTGCAGCCTACCGGCAGGCTCGATATCAAGGAAATACAGGCGCTCGACGTCGACGGCCTGCTTCTGGACGGCATCAGCCATCGCTATCTCGTCGAATGCGTGACTGCGGTGGCGAGCGGCAAAAAGTGGATCGACAACAAGATCCTCCAGCATCTGCTGATGCCGGAAACGCAGCACCAGCCGATGTCCAGGCTGACCGGGCGGGAGACCGAAATCGCCAATCTCGTCTCGCGCGGGTTGCGCAACAAGACCATCGCGCAGCGGCTGCACGTATCCGAAGGCACGGTGAAGATGCACCTGCATCACGTCTACGAGAAGCTGCAGCTCGGCAGCCGGGCGGAACTGGCCTGGGTGGCGCATGGCAGAGGCCTCGACCATCCAGGAGCGAGCCGAACCGGCCTGCTCTGACCGTCGCTTTCAACTGGCATCGACATGAGGCCGGCAACGGGTCGGAAAGCCGCCTGATGGCCTCAGGCCTGATCCCCGCGCAACCGCCCGCAGCGCCTGCGCAGGCCTGATCTATCGAAGGATATATATCCTTCGATCAGGTACGGCCATTCATCCTAACACTATCGAAGCGGGAATGGACGCGCCCTCTGCGTCGGCGGCACATTGAGGTTTGAGGGACCGCAGTCAGTACGCGAGTACGCCCACGGACTAGGGTCCGGGCGGAACTAAGGGGAAGAGGGGCTTTCCAAAAACAAACAGTGAATGTGGACCCGCGTGAGCGCCAGTCCGAGCCATGTGCACAATTAGTCACCCATCCAGGAAAGGATGAAAGTTATGGCTACCATCAATATCGTAGGCGAGTTGGTTAACGACCAGACCGCCGGTATACAAAACACCGCTACCGGCGACCCGGATGGCGATGACGTCGCCGTAGGCGTCGCCGGCGGTTTGCTGGTCAGCGCTAACCTCGACCCCGCCTTTGTCACTTATCTTAACGGTCTCGGTTTGACCGCAGGGCAGATGGCGTTCGCTGACTCCGCTGAGGCGGCAAGTCAGGCCGATCTCATCCACGTGACGGCGGGACCTAGCGAAGTCATCGACAGCCTGATATTCGCCCCTCTGTCACACGCGGATTCCGGGTTGAACACCGTGGGCGGCGAGGACATCTTCCTCACCACGTCGGCGGACGGCAAATCTGTGTTGGCGACTGATACCAGCGGTCACATCGTCGCCGCTTTCTACATAATCCCCAACAGTGACAATACGTTGGGCACGGTGCAGATGGTCACTTTCGCGCCAATCGCCCATCCGGACAATCTCAACCCGGATGACCGAGTGGACTTCAGTGACATCCTGAAAGTCCGCGCGTTGTCACACACGGATGAGTCCGTCGGTGGCGACATCAACGTCGACGATGACGGCCCGAACGTCACTCTCTCCGGTACCCCCGCACCTACCCTAACCGCCGATGATACGACGTTGGGCACGAATCCCACCGGCAATTTCTCGGTCGTGTTCAGCACCGATTTCGGTACTGACGGTCCTGGTGCCGCCGGTGTTACCTACGCCTTGAACGTCCCCGGCGCTGGCACTCAGTCGGGCATCTTCGACGTGGCGACAGGTCAGGAAGCTCTCCTGACCAAGGTCGGCTCAATTATCGAAGGCCGCACCGCCGGTGGTGATCTGGTGTTCACGGTGGCCGTGAACGCCGCTGGCATCGTGACGCTCGACCAGCTTCGCGCGGTCCAGCATACGCCGGAAGCCGGACCGGACCAGTCCACGACGCTGGCAGCCGCCGACCTGATCACCCTGACGGCGTCCGCTACCGACGCGGACGGCGACGCTGACGCCGAAACCATCAACATCGGCCAGAACCTTGTCTTCAAGGACGACGCGCCGAGCATCACTGCAAGTGGTCAAGAGGCGATCGCCACGGTTGACGAATCTGATCTCGCGACCGGCGGCACAGCCAACTTCTCGTCAAACTTTAACGGTGTCTATGGTGCCGACGGGGCCGGGACCAAGACTTACGCGTTGAGCGTGATCGCGGGCGCTTCCGGTCTTATCGATACGCTGACTGGTGAGGCGATCAACCTGTCGGTCACTCCCGGCGGCGTTGTCGAGGGCCGTACGGCTGTCGGTGGCTTGTTGGTGTTCACGGTGACCGTGGATATCGCCGGCGTCGTGACGCTCAACCAGGATCGTGCAGTCATACATGATCCCAATAACGGGCCGAACGATACCGAGACGCTGTCGGCGGATAATCTGGTCCAACTGACGGCGACCATCACCGACAAGGACGGTGATACTGACACAGCCGTCCTCAACATCGGCCAGAACCTTGTCCTGGCGGATGACGCTCCGACGATCACGAAGCCGTTCGACGCTGACCCCGGCACGCCAGGTATCCAAACACCGGAAACCTTGCACAACGTCGTGAACACGCCGGCCACTGGGAACTTCGCATACAACATCGGCGCGGACGGTCACCTGGCGGCGTTCTACACGGCGGGTGGTTCGGACTTCGGGGACTCTGACGGCAACTCCGCCAACGGAGTCCAACGGCTGACGCTGACCGGCACGGTCGACAACGCGCAGAACCCGAACATCACCAACGTCGTCACGTCACTCACCTCGGAGACTGCCTCCACCGCAGTGTTCGCCTTCTCGTTTCATTACGACAAGGACCCGATCACGGCGGGCGTGCAGGACGCGACGGCTGGTGGCACGTTGACCTTCGACAAGGCGGCGGGCACGTACTCCATCGCCTTGAACGACGTGATCGACGGGTTCAGCTTCAACGTCTTCCACTCCTCTGAGTTGACGGCGAAGGCACCCCCCGGCAACACCGGTCACCCCGAACTCGTGGTGACGCAGTTGGACGCCAACCCCAACACACCCGCTGAACACGACGGGTTCTACGTGCAGTTCACGGCGAACTCGAACCCCAACGGCAGCCCCTTCGGGTTTAACGGTACGGGCGACGGCTCGCCGATTGCAGGCGATACCACGTTTAACAGCGGGCAGTTCGTCACCAGCAACTTCGAGGACTGGGTCTCCGCCACGCAGTCGACCAACGGCGTGGCCGGTGACACGATCCAGAAGGGCGAACTACTCACCCTCCGGTTCTTCAACGAGAACATTCTGGGCGACGTCAACCCCGGCGCCCCCGGTGGTGGCACTGAGAAGATCGTGCCGACGGACAAGGTGGACGCTATCGCCATCAAGTTCGACGGCATCGGGAACGCCGAGAACCTCATCGTGGTTCTCGACCTGATCGACGACAAGGGCACGGCATCTACCGCCGACGACGTCCACACGACGCGGTCGATCGTCGTGGATAACGCGGACTTCTTCAAGGGGAACACAGTGCCGTCCCCGTACAGCACGGAGTTCTCGCTCGACAATAACGACGGTCTCGTGATCATCGAGAAGGGTGATTACAACAACGCCGCTCTCGGCGAGAACTTCTCAATCCAGGGTATGCAGATCATGCAGTCCAGCAACGGGCTGACGGGATCTGGTATCAACCTGACCAAGGCGACCGACGACCCGAGCACCATCGCGGTCGAGGGTAACAGCCCGGTGACCGGCCCGCTGCAATCGTGGGGAAACACGGATAACGACGTTCTCAAGATCACGGATATCGGCTTCATCCAGACGACTTCCGGGCAGATCGGCGCTGACCTCGACTTCGCGGTCAACATCCAGGACGCCGACGGCGACACGACGGGCATCCAGCACCTGCTGGTTGATGTCGTTGCCTAATATTGGACCAATGGGAGGCGGTTCACGCCGCCTCCCATCTCATGTGGAGATGATCTCGCGCCCTACACAAAGCCGGCTCAGGCCAAGGCGCGGACCCGCACACAGGCAGATACATCATGATGAAATCCCCACGTCCCTCTGCCCTGCAGGCGGTGATCAAAGAGGCCAGGCGCGCCGTCAAGCCGCTTATCTGGTTCAGCGCCGGCATCAACATTCTGATGCTGACCGGTGCGTTCTACATGCTCCAGGTCTACCACCGCGTATTGGGCAGCCACAGCTTGGAAACTTTGGTGATGCTGTCGCTGATGGCGGCGGCGGCGCTCGTGACAATGGCGTCGTTGGAGGTGGTGCGCGCGCGTCTTCTGGCTAAAGTCGGGACGTGGCTGAACGCGCGTCTGGCGCCGGTTTTGCTGACCGCGTCGGTGGAGTACGCTGCCTCGGCCCCCGGTCAGGTCAACGCTCGCTCGCTGCGTGACCTCGACCAAGTGCGGAACTTCTTCACCAGCCCGAGTATCTACCCGATCCTCGATGCACCCTGGGCACCGATTTTCCTGGGCGCTATCTTCCTCATGCACCCTTGGTTGGGCTGGCTGGCAACCTGCGGCGGGATCGTGCTGTTCGCGCTGGCGTTGCTCACCGAGTACCTGACCCGCAAGCCGCTGGCGGAAGCCGCAATCGCCCAGACGCGGGCTTACATGCAGGCCGAGCAAACGATCCGCAACGCCGAGGTCGTCCAGGCCATGGGCATGTTGTATCCCCTGCTCGAAAGCTGGAAGGCCCAGCAGGACGAGGCAAACAGAGAACAATCTCGCGCCGGTAACCGGTCCAGCACCATCTCGGCCCTCGCGCGCTCTTTCCGGCTGGCCCTGCAGATGGCCGTACTCGGCCTCGGCGCTTATCTGGTGCTGAGAAACGAGGCTTCACCCGGTATCATGATCGCCGCCTCAATCCTGATGGGTCGCGCATTGGCCCCGGTTGAACAGGCGATCGGCACGTGGAAGGCGACGATCGGGGCACGGGCTGCTTACAAGCGTCTCGCTGCAATGGCCGGTCAGCGACCGGAGGCCACACCAGCCCTGCCGTTGCCGCGCCCCAGGGGTAGGTTTGAGGCCGAGAACATTATGCTCGCCAGGCAGGGCAGCGAACCGATCCTGCGTGGGATCAGCTTCCAACTCAAGCCGGGTGAAGCGATGGCGTTGGTCGGACCGAGCGCGGCGGGCAAGACGAGTCTGGCGCGCGTGCTGGTCGGCACCTGGCGTCCGACCGGCGGTCGCGCGTTGCTTGACGGCATGAGCGTTGTCGAATGGGCGGCCGAGGACAGGGGTCGACACGTTGGCTATCTGCCACAGGATATCGAACTCTTCGCCGGCACCGTCTCCGAGAACATCGCCCGTTTTGCGTCGCTCAACCCCGCGGTTTTCAACAATGTGGTCAAGGCCGCGGAGTTGGCCGGCGTCCACGAACTGATCAAGGGGTTGCCGAAGGGCTACGCCACCGAGATCGGTGAAGGTGGTGCGGCACTGTCCGGCGGGCAACGCCAGCGCATCGGGCTGGCGCGAGCCCTCTACGGCGACCCGGCATTCCTTGTCCTTGACGAGCCTAACTCCAATCTCGATCACGACGGAGAGCAAGCACTGGCTACAGTCATCGGTGGGCTCAAGGCGGCAGGTACGACCCTGATCTTGATCTCGCACCGGCCAAGCATTTTGGAAAAAGTTGACAAGGTGTTGGTGCTTAACCACGGCGTACAGGACCTGTTCGGGCCGCGAGACGCCGTGTTCAATGAACTCGCCCGGCGCGTCCGCGAGGCGAACCAGCTCCCAGCCATAGCAGCGAACGAGGATAGCGTCGTCCCCGATCCGGTCCGCCGATACGCCGCACGAAAACTGTCGCCAAAGTTCAACCTTGTTTCAGGGACCATTCCAGGTGGCGACGCAGGCGCTGCGCAACCGTCAAGACAGGAACAGCCATGAACGTCGTCCCGCTACCCCTGCCACCCCCCTCTGTGCTGGAACCGGTACCCCTGCGCCTCACAGGCGTGACCTGCACCGGGTTCGCGATCATGTTCCTGTTCTTCGGGGTGGCCGGGGGGTGGGCGGCGCTGGCACCGTTGGATAGCGCCGCTGTGGCGCCGGGCGTTATCAAGGTCGCCGGCGACCGCAAACTCATCCAGCACCTCGAGGGCGGCATCATCGCGCAGTTGAACGCCGCCGACGGTGATATCGTCAAGGCGGGCAAGATCCTCATCCGCCTCGATGACACCCAGGCAAAGGCGCAGCTTGACCTGATCCAGAACCGGATAGCAACGCGCGAGGCGCTGGCCGCGCGTCTCAGGGCCGAGCGCGACGGCAAGGCCGAGATCGAGTTTGATCCGGCGTTGCTCGCAAACCCCGCCACCGCCGCAAAGGACGCGGTCGCCTCGCAGCGTGACGTGTTCGCGGCGAAGCACCACAACTTGACGGACGAGCAGGAAATTCTCAACCAGCGCCGTCACCAGACCGAGGAAGAGATAACGGGACTGGAGCAGCTTATCGTCACCAAGGACAAGCAGATCGCGGCGATCGAGGGTGAAACCAAGGACCTTCAGACTCTGCTCGATAAGGGGCTGACCACCCGCGAGCGGAACCTGTTGCTCAGACGACAACAGCAGGAGATCGAGGGGGAGCGTGCTACCAATGTCGCGGCAATCGCTCGTGCCAGAAGCGCTATGGCCGAGATTGACATGCAAATCTTGAACCTGAGCACAGTGCGGCTGAACGAAGCCGTCGACGAGTTGAGCAAGATCGAGGCGGAGTTGTTTGACCTCGGACAGGAGGAGCGTTCCGCCAGGGACGTGCTTACCCGTACCGATGTTGTCGCACCGGTTGACGGTATCGTCATGGACCTGAAGGTCCATACGGCGGGCGGTGTCGTGAAAGCCGGTGAGACATTGATGACCATCGTGCCGCTTGGACAACAGCTCGTGGTCGAGGCTATGGTCAAGCCGGAGGATGTCGAGACGATCGCCCCTGGACAGCCCGCGCGCGTCAGCTTCCCGGCCTTCGCTCGCTACAACCTGCCGCCACTCGAGGGCGTCGTGGAGATCGTGTCGGCCGACCGCATGGTGGAGGAGCGCAGTGGGGCACCGTATTTCGCCGCCACCGTGTTGATCGACAAGAGCGAACTCGCCAAGCTGGAGGGCCGCAAGCTGCTGCCCGGCATGTCGAGCGAGACGATGATCCGGACGGGTGCTCGCACGGTGCTTTCCTACCTCGCCGAGCCGATCACGCAGAACATCCGCCGAGCCATGCGGGAAAAATAGCCGTAGGCCGCCCAGCCGGAATTCAGGAAAGCAACATTCGCCCGGCCGTGATCGCCAGGAAAAACGCAAAGGCAAGTTTCAGGTAGCGCGGGTTGAGCGCGTGGGCGAGCCTGGCGCCCAGGGGTGCGCACAGAAAGCTCACGGGCGCTATGATGGCAACAGCCGGCAGGCTGACGTAACCCAGGCTGAGCGGAGGCCTGCCGGCAATCTCGAGACCCGACCAGACGAAGCCGGCCACCGCCGGAAGCGCGATGAGCAGGCCAAGCGCCGACGATGTGCCGACGGCCCGGTGCGTCGCCGCCCCGCTCGTGGCATCGAGTGCGGTGGCACTGACCGTCGGTGCGGTGTCGATGCTCATGCAGCAAGTCCGATTATCAGGCGACCGACCTTGGTGCGGGCATCGTCGGCATTCTCGACGGTACCGTCCAAAGCTCCGTTCGCGATGACGGCGATACGATCGCACATACCAAGCAATTCTTCGAGGTCGGTGGAGATCAAGCGGTGCCGCCATCCCGCCTGCAGCACTCCGAATCGCTGATGTACCTGCATGGCGACGACCCGACCCGTTCCACGGGAAGTCCCGACATAGTGCTCGCCTGCGTCGTCGCTCCGTCAGCGGCAGAGGGCCTGAAGGCCCCGCCCTACGGCTCCGCCTTCACCATTCTGTGCGGCATCACCCATCCGACAAGCGCCGGGCACATCACCCCAAGCGGGCCGGGCCGTAACGATACGCCGATCATCGATCCGCATTATCTCGAAACCGAACACGACCGCACGGTCTTCAGGATGGCCTTGAAGCGGGCGCGCATGGTCGGTCATCATGCGGCTCTGCACGAATGGCGCAACGCGGAGATCCTGCCGGGCCCACCGGCTCAGTCCGATGACGAGCTCGATGCCTTCATCGCCAGGGCCGCTTCCACCCATCATCATCCGGCCGGCACATGCCGTATGGGTCGTGACGCCGGCGCCGTCGTCGACCCCGACCTGCGGCTGAACGATTTCGACAACATCTTTGTCGTCGACGCCTCGGTGATGCCGGCGATCCCGAGCGGGCCGATCAACGCCGCAATCGTCGCCATCGCGGAAACGTGGGCGGCGTCTTCAGGGGTTACCGCGTCGACAGCGGCCGCTGCGTCCGCCAATTCCCCTGGGGTTTGAATGGTGCTGGCGCCCGGCGGTTGTCAGCTGTGCAGATGCGTCAGTTCAAACGTGGCTCCGTCCTGGATGCCGGCCATGCGCTGCTCGGCCGACCGGAACATGTCCGCGAACTCCACCTCGTTTTCGAACACCACGCCGCCGACTTTGACCGTCAGTGCATCCTCGGTTCCTTTTGGCGCGAAATAGACTTGCGCGATACGCGCCCGGATACGCTCGCCGATTTCCCTGGCTTCTGCTTCGGTGGCGCCTGAGAGGAAAACCCCGAACATCGAAGCCCCCATGCGTCCAACCAGATCCTCCGCGCGCACCGATGATTTTATGGTTGAGGCAACGAGCCGCAAAGCCTCATCGCCCCATTCAAGGCCAAAGCGCAGGTTGATGGAGCGCAGATGTTCCGAATGGATGACCAGGAAGGCGCCCGATCCCGGACCCGGCGCCGATGGCCTTGCTGTTCTTCTCTCGACCATCGACGTGAAGACCGCTCCGTTCAGGCAGCCTGTCATGGTGTCGAAGGTTGCCGACTTGTCGAGTTCCCGGCGATAGCGACGAAGCTCGACCTGCTTCAATCCAATGAACAGAAACAGCGGAACACCAAGGACGACAGGCAACAGGATTGCCGTGACCGTGCTGCGCCCAAAGGGCGTCAGCGCCTCCGAGAACAGGAGCAGATAGTTGAGGCCGACGGAAAGGGCCAGGATTGCAGTGGTTCCCAGAAAGGTCAGCCAAGCGACGCCTTTCCATGCCTGGGCGGTGGTGGTCGCCATTGTCTTTGTCACTGGCCGATCTCCTGTGGATGGGCTGGTATAGAGCCGGCGTGCTGCAATTCGGTTTCAAGGAACCTTCCAATTTGATGCATCAGCGGAATGATCTCGTCGAGGCCGCGGACGAAAATCGGTCTGTCCCAGGGAAAGCTGCGCCCGTGACGGTTAACAAACAAAATATTAGGAACTGAGCGACCAGCTATTGTGCCGGGCCAAATATGCCCATCTCCGCGTCCCTGGCCGTCGCCTCCGCCTTGCCGTAGATGCCGCTCGGCAGCGCCGTGGCCCAGCCGTTGGAGACAAGCCAGGCGCCGACGTCCTGCTCGCCCAGGCTGCACGGTGCGGCTATGGCAAAACGCTCGACGTCCGGCGGCACGAAACATTTCAGCGCGCGCCCCCTCAGCCAGGAATTGAAAGCGGCGCGTGCGCGCTGGCCGCAAGGCCAGGTGACATCGTGAAACGAGCAGGATCTGTCGAGGTCGATGCCTTGCACCCCGCTGATGACGACCTTGCGGCCCATGGATTCGAACATCGCCGACGATGTGGCAATCGGGCGGAAGAGCAAGACCTCCCGCCAATCCTTTGGCATCGGCGTTTTCGGGGGCACGGCGAGACCAAGTTCGCTGAGCGGCGGACGGGGCTCGGCCCGTTCGATCTCCGCGGGATCGAGCCGTGGCGGAGCGATCAGGTCTTGAGCAACCTTGCGCGCCGGTTCTCGGCGTTGTGCGCCGGTAACGGGGGCAACCGGCCGGATTGGCTGCGTATCGCCAACAGCCTGCGAAGGGGCAAGGACAGGCTTATCGAGCAAAGCCCCGCCCTGAATGATCAGCACGACTCCGGCCAGAAGCAACAGGCTTCCGAGCGCGATCGCCAAGCGGCTGCCGCCCGGCCTGCCCATCAGCACGAACAAGGTCTCAAGGAGTCTCGCCGGTCAGAAACCCGACGTTGATTTGGCAACCAGTTTGAGCGCACCTTTTTCAATCCGATAGAACGGCATCGATCGTTCGCTGGATCCGTCGGCCCGAAACCGGAACAGGCCGGTCGACCCACGAAACCCGTTTGGATTCTCGAGAACCTTTTTGCTGAAACCATCAGGCCCGACCGCGCTGGCGATCCCTGCCGTCAGGGCAACCATATCATAGGCGTAGGCCACATTGACGTCGGCCGGATAGTTGTATGCCGTCCTGAAGCGGTCGGCGATCGGACCGGTTTCACTTGGATCGAGCGTGGCGATATATGCCCCCCCAAACAGCGGATCCATGGGATGTTCTAGCCAACGGTTCGTTCCGACGACGGAGATTGTCTTTCCCGGAATGCCCTTTGATTTGAGGGCGGCGAGGATGGGCGCCGGGCTGCCATTGCCGCTGGCAACGATGACGGCGTCGGGGGCGTCCACGAGTGAGCCCATTTCGTCGACCGCCTTCGCGCCACCGTCACCGGACGAATACGGGAGAGTGACTGCAAGCGTCGCGCCATAGATGCTGAGGCTGTTGGCGACCCGCTTCTCCATGGCGCTGGCGCCTGGGCCCTCCGCGACAAGCAATACGAACTTCTTGCTGCCTTTCGCCGCCAGTCCCGCGGCGCCCGCCGCGGCACTGTCCGCTTCGCCGAGGAGCACGGCATAAACCCCGGCGCCGCCTGCGAAATTATCGGCAAGCGCCAGGACCGGTGGCCGCTTCGATCCGGACAGCGTGGCAATGTGCTGGGCTGCCGGCAGTTCGGTCGGGCCGATCACGACCTTCGACCCCGTCGTTATGGCCGTTATCGCCAGTTTGCTGGCCAGTGTGCTGTCGCCCTTGGTGTCTTCTACCGTCAGCGTCAGCAATCCATTGCCGATATCCGTCATCGCCAGCTTGGCGGCATCCAGCATCTTCCTGCCGTTTTCCCCTGCCGTTCCGGCGGCGGACAACGGCAGCAACATCGTGATTTTTGTCGAACCGGTGCCCAGCGACTGGGTCGCCTGGACGGGACCGGCAACAGCGGCGCCATTCTGCCCGGCAGGCACGGTAACCGCCGCCGGATCGAGCACTTCGGAAACGCCGCCTTTCGACTGGCAGCCCGACACGATCACGGCGAGCGCCAAGGCGATTGCCCATGTCCGTAGACAGTGGACCTGTCGGCCAGCTTCCATGAATGCTCCACCCTCTACGTCGCCGGGTATTTCTTACCGGTCTGATCTTCAAGTCATGTTACGGCGGACTTGCTGTTCCGTCTGCAGTTCTTTTAGCTGCCGAAAAGCCTGGCTCTGAGCGCCTTGATCTGCCTTGCTTGCCCAGCATTTCGATAGTCGGCGCATTTCATGTATCGCGGCCCAGGCACGAACACGCGGCGCACGCACACACCTTTTCCCTGGGCAGGGGCTCCACCCTCTCCTCCTGGCGAGAATGCGGAAAAGCCGAATGTCGCCACCGGCAACGGCCCGGTCACTTCAATCCCCTCCCTTGCCAGGATTGCCCGTGCACGCTGGCAGTAGCGGACCGAAAGGGCCGAGAACCGGCTTTCATCGTGCCCGGCGCGATACTTCATGACGGTGGTGCACAGATCGCCCGCGGCGAGCCTGTTGGCCTGTGCAAGATACTTGACCCCAAGCGCGATGTTGGTCTCTGGCGCGCTCAGATCGTCCAGGGAGCCTCGAAAGCCAAGCATCCTGGCCGTCGCCGGCATAACCTGCATCAGGCCGACTTCGCCGTCGGCGCCTTGCACGCCGGGATCGAACCCGCTTTCGATCTCCATCACGGCATGCGCCAGCATCGGCTCCAGCCCATAGATCGATGCCTGGCAGCTCGCAAACGCCTTGAATGTCTGCCGGGTCCACTCCGTGGCTGCGTTACAGTGTGCCGGCCGCGGCAGGCTGGACGGCTGCCGTTGTTCCGCAAAAGGCCGTTCCAGCCAGTTGGCGTGGGCCAGCGTGACAGTGAGGCCAAGGCCGACGAACGCGATCGCGCCTGCGATCGCCTTCGAGAATGATCCGTCGGCTATCATGATGGCCAACAGGCGTGGGTTCGCCTATCCGGTCAGTGCATGTACTCGACCATGCGATCGTGAAAACACTCGCATTTGTTGAGGGTGTCTTCGTCCTTATAGTTCGTCTTCAGGTAGCCGTAAGCCATGCCGCAGGCGACCTTGGCTTCCGACGCCCAGACGAAGACGGGCCGGGACGAGTTGATCCACTCCGAGCTGTTGGCGGCGGCGACCGACTCGTCCATCAGCTTCACCACCTGCTCCTTGAGGTCGACGATGTTGTCGTTCAACACCAGGTTGGACGTGCCGACGACACGGCAATAGTCGCCCGTCGGACCTTCGATGATATCGGCGGCATACCCCGTCGACCCGACTGCCAGCAACAGCGTCGCAGCGGAAACCAGCAGTCTTGCAGAACGTTTCATGTTGAGCTCCCCTAAATATTAGCGATGTATAACATAGTCGCGTGGCCACGCGCCATGCCGTTAGATCGTGCTTGCCGTCGTCGTAAGCTGGGTCACGCCATCGTCGTAAAGCGGCGTGATCGTGCTTGCGACGGGAGTGTTGCCAACATCGTCAGGGCACCGTTTCCGTATGAGTGGGCATATTATGATCATAAAGAATGGTAATCGCGGAACCGGCACCAACTCCGGTCAACGAGGCCACTTCGACCATGCTCCCGCCGGCGGCGGTACCGTTATTGTCAACCATGACATGGGCTGCGCCGCCTGAGAAGGTAACCTCGATCGAGGCGCCTGCCTGCCCATCCGTAGTCGGTGCGTTGCCTCCAAGGGACTGGAGCAAATCGGACAGGTCGATAACGTCATGGCCCGGTGTATAATCTGCGATGACATCGACCATTTGGATCGCTGCAAGCTTGGACGGGTCGATCACAAATGTGTCGTTACCGCTACCGCCGGTCATCGTGTTCGTCCCGCCACCACCGTAGAGGATGTCGTTCCCATCACCGCCGATGAGCGTGTCGTTACCACCGCCACCATTCAAGGTATCGTTGCCCGCCCCGCCCGCGAGGTAATTGTTTCCGGAGTTGCCGAACAGATAGTCGTCGTAGGAGCCGCCGATCAGACCCTCGATGCCGGTAAGGGTATCGCCATGGGCATCGCCACCATCGATCGTGCCCGCGAGCGGGTTGTGTGGGTCTACCGGTGCAACCAATGCAGACCCGTTGTCGGCGAGATGGATCGAGACGGCCGCTACACTACCCGTGTAGTCGACAATGTCGGTCCCGGTGCCGCCTGAGATCGTGTCAGTGTGCGTGCTTCCGGCCAGCACGTCGTCTCCCGCGGTCCCTGTGAGCGTGTAAATCCCTCCCGACCCGGCCGCGACCTGATCAATATGAAGAGTCTGGGTAGCCGTGGCATCCCCGTCTCCATCAACCGCAGTGACATGAAAATCGTAGCTCTGACTGGAGGGTAAGATTGTCGTGGAGATGTCTGCTGATGTGAAGCGAGCTCCCTTACCCGATCCCGAAATTCCGTCAATACCCTCAACCGTAAGCACATTGAAGTCAAATCCTGGATCAATATGCAAAAGACCTCCGGCTGAGGTGTCGACGACGATAATTCCAGATGTCGTTGCGTTGGTACCCGTATTAGTGACCGTCCATTTATATGTCACATGATCTGTGGACGCTGAATTTCCAAGATTCGCATCACCATAATTCAAATCCACACTGCTCACATATTTCGGATTGCTGGTAGCAAGGTTGTCTCCAAGACTGCCAACGCTGTGGAACTCCATAGTAAACTGTTCACCGCTTGAGATGCGTTGATCATCCACACCAAATCCCTGACCGGAACTATTCACCGTGTGTCCTGCGGTTGTCGAGAATTCAATGAGCCGGTCGGCAGTCTCCCTGAATGCTGCATTCCCACCTGGCAGATTGGTCAGGCTCACCGTGGACGACGTTGCGGTTTGTGGCGCACTTAGATCGAAATGATAGGTCCCGTCGGGAGCGACAGTCAGCGAGAAAACGTCGGCGCCACCGCCACTCGGTTGCCCATGAAGGGTCGTTGTCCCGTCTGAAGCCACCGTCGTTGCGTAGGTGATCCCGCTGATAGGCGTTCCCGTGATGTTGAAGTGATGGAGCCCGTCAGCACCTGCAGCCAACGAGAAGAATCCCCCAACCGACCCGATCTCATTGGGAATAACACCCGAGGTGAACACGCCCATAGCCGGGCCATCGTCGTGGAAGGTGAACTGCCCCGACACGTCCGCCGCGCTTGACGTCGCCTTGTCGCCGTCGCCGTCCGTCAGCGTCGCCGTCACGCCGATATGGCCGGCCGTCATCGACACCGCGTCGTCCGCATTGGTTCCATCGGGATGCTTAAGCGACAGATACTGCTCGACCGTCGCAACGCCCGTCGAAGTATCGATGCCGATCGCGAACGCAGCTTGGCCGGCGAACGCCCCTGAGGCGACGCGGCCCACCACGACATTGCCTTCCACAGCCAGGGTGATCGCCGAGCCGTCCGTCACCATCAGGCCGGACGCCGTGTTCGTCACCGTCAGCGCATAGCTCTTGGCACCGGAAGCCGCCTGACCGTCGGCGCCGTACGCCTCCGTCGTCAGCGACACTAGGGCCGCAGCGCTCGTCGCATGCGCAATGGCGCCAGATCCGCCAACATCCGGATCATCGCCGACGTTCGACACGCCGAGCGTCGGCGCCGTGCTCGATGTCGCCGTCTCGTCCAGAACCGCAACGCCCGCCACGTTCGCAACCGCTGTTACCGACGGACCGTCATCGTAGAAGTTCAGGGTCAGACCGCTCGCCGACGTCGCCGAGGCCTTGTCCAGGTCGCCATCCGTCGCCGTCGCCGTCACATACACCTTGTCCGACAGCGCCAGCAGGTCGTTCGGGTTCGCCGCGTTCGGATGATCCAGCGCCAGCACCTGCGTCAGCGTCGCGTTCGTGCCGCTGAGCGCCACCGTGAACGCCAGCGCTCCCGCCGGATCGTTGCCGACATGGCCTTCGATCGTCGTGCCGTTCACGAACAGATAGATCTCCGTCCCCGGCGCCGACGTCGCATGAAGTCCCGTTGCCGTTCCCGTTCCCGCCGTCGTTCCGAACGCCGTCCCGTCCGCATGCGTCAGTGCATACGTCGTCCCGCCGTTCCCGTCGGCGCCATACACCGCCGGATTGAACAGACCCGCGATGCTCACCGACGCGCTCTGCGACACAGCGCCGGCAAAGTCATGGTCGCCCACCTGCGAGCCTGCCGTCTCGTCGACGGAAAGGATCGCAGTCGTGTTCGCAACCGCCGTCACCGACGGACCGTCGTCGTAGAAGTTCAAGGTCAGACCGCTCGCCGACGTCGCCGAGGCCTTGTCCAGGTCGCCATCCGTCGCCGTCGCCGTCACATACACCTTGTCCGACAGCGCCAGCAGGTCGTTCGGGTTCGCCGCGTTCGGATGATCCAGCGCCAGCACCTGCGTCAGCGTCGCGTTCGTGCCGCTGAGCGCCACCGTGAACGCCAGCGCTCCCGCCGGATCGTTGCCGACATGGCCTTCGATCGTCGTGCCGTTCACGAACAGATAGATCTCCGTCCCCGGCGCCGACGTCGCATGAAGTCCCGTTGCCGTTCCCGTTCCCGCCGTCGTTCCGAACGCCGTCCCGTCCGCATGCGTCAGTGCATACGTCGTCCCGCCGTTCCCGTCGGCGCCATACACCGCCGGATTGAACAGACCCGCGATGCTCACCGACGCGCTCTGCGACACAGCGCCGGCAAAGTCATGGTCGCCCACCTGCGAGCCTGCCGTCTCGTCGACGGAAAGGATCGCAGTCGTGTTCGCAACCGCTGTTACCGACGGACCGTCATCGTAGAAGTTCAGGGTCAGACCGCTCGCCGACGTCGCCGAGGCCTTGTCCAGGTCGCCATCCGTCGCCGTCGCCGTCACATACACCTTGTCCGACAGCGCCAGCAGGTCGTTCGGGTTCGCCGCGTTCGGATGATCCAGCGCCAGCACCTGCGTCAGCGTCGCGTTCGTGCCGCTGAGCGCCACCGTGAACGCCAGCGCTCCCGCCGGATCGTTGCCGACATGGCCTTCGATCGTCGTGCCGTTCACGAACAGATAGATCTCCGTCCCCGGCGCCGACGTCGCATGAAGTCCCGTTGCCGTTCCCGTTCCCGCCGTCGTTCCGAACGCCGTCCCGTCCGCATGCGTCAGTGCATACGTCGTCCCGCCGTTCCCGTCGGCGCCATACACCGCCGGATTGAACAGACCCGCGATGCTCACCGACGCGCTCTGCGACACAGCGCCGGCAAAGTCATGGTCGCCCACCTGCGAGCCTGCCGTCTCGTCGACGGAAAGGATCGCAGTCGTGTTCGCAACCGCCGTCACCGACGGACCGTCGTCGTAGAAGTTCAAGGTCAGACCGCTCGCCGACGTCGCCGAGGCCTTGTCCAGGTCGCCATCCGTCGCCGTCGCCGTCACATACACCTTGTCCGACAGCGCCAGCAGGTCGTTCGGGTTCGCCGCGTTCGGATGATCCAGCGCCAGCACCTGCGTCAGCGTCGCGTTCGTGCCGCTGAGCGCCACCGTGAACGCCAGCGCTCCCGCCGGATCGTTGCCGACATGGCCTTCGATCGTCGTGCCGTTCACGAACAGATAGATCTCCGTCCCCGGCGCCGACGTCGCATGAAGTCCCGTTGCCGTTCCCGTTCCCGCCGTTGTTCCGAACGCCGTCCCGTCCGCATGCGTCAGTGCATACGTCGTCCCGCCGTTCCCGTCGGCGCCATACACCGCCGGATTGAACAGACCCGCGATGCTCACCGACGCGCTCTGCGACACAGCGCCGGCAAAGTCATGGTCGCCCACCTGCGAGCCTGCCGTCTCGTCGACGGAAAGGGCCGCAGTCGCGTTCGCAACCGCCGTCACCGACGGGCCGTCGTCGTAGACCTTGACGGTCAGCGACGCATTGGCCGTGTCGCTGTCGCTGTCGGTGACCTTCACCGCGAAGTTTTCCCCGGTCGCCTGGTCGGCGGCCCCGGTCTGGTTGGGATTGGCGTTCGCCACGTTGTTCGAGAGCGTGTAGCTGTAGCTGTAGACGCCGCCGCTCACGCTCACCGTCAGCACGCCGTTGACGCCCTGGACCGTGCCGCCGGAAGTCACATCCACCAGGGTGCTGTCCTTGTCCATCACCTCGAGCTTCTGCAGCGTGTCGCCGCCCGTGCTGATGTTGAACGTGCCCGCCGTGGTTTCCGAGTGATCCGAGTTCAAGGCCGGGTCGGCAAGCTCGCCGGTCCCCGCCGGCAGGCCCTTCTCGTCGACAACCGCGGTCGCGTTGACCGACGGCGTTCCGCCTTCCGGCGTCACCGTGATCGTCGGCGTCGAGTCCGCCTTCAGCGTCAGCGACACCGTCGCCGTCGATTTGTCCCCGTCACCGTCGATGATCGTGTAGGTGAAGCTGTCGGCCGTCGAGGAACTGCCCGCCCCGGCATTGGGGGTGTAGGTGAACAGATGGGTCGTCGTGTCGTAGCTCACCACGCCCTGCGTGGCCTGCGTGAACGTCACCTTCGACGCATCGCCGATCGCAACGCCATCGGCACCGAACACGTCGTTGGCGAGCGCGTCGATCGTGACCGGCGCATTCTCCGTCGTCTGCGTCTGACTGTCGTTGCTGGCGTGCGGCCCGTCATCGTTGACCTTGACGGTCAGCGACGCATTGGCCGTGTCGTTGTCGCTGTCGGTGACCTTCACCGCGAAGTTTTCCCCGGTCGCCTGGTCGGCGGCCCCGGTCTGGTTGGGATTGGCGTTCGCCACATTGTTCGAGAGCGTGTAGCTGTAGCTGTAGACGCCGCCGCTCACGCTCACCGTCAGCACGCCGTTGACGCCCTGGACCGTGCCGCCGGAAGTCACATCCACCAGGGTGCTGTCCTTGTCCATCACCTCGAGCTTCTGCAGCGTGTCGCCGCCCGTGCTGACGTTGAACGTGCCCGCCGTGGTTTCCGAGTGATCCGAGTTCAAGGCCGGGTCGGCAAGCTCGCCGGTCCCCGCCGGCAGGCCCTTCTCGTCGACAACCGCGGTCGCGTTGACCGACGGCGTTCCGCCTTCCGGCGTCACCGTGATCGTCGGCGTCGAGTCCGCCTTCAGCGTCAGCGACACCGTCGCCGTCGATTTGTCCCCGTCACCGTCGATGATCGTGTAGGTGAAGCTGTCGGCCGTCGAGGAACTGCCCGCCCCGGCATTGGGGGTGTAGGTGAACAGATGGGTCGTCGTGTCGTAGCTCACCACGCCCTGCGTGGCCTGCGTGAACGTCACCTTCGACGCATCGCCGATCGCAACGCCATCGGCACCGAACACGTCGTTGGCGAGCGCGTCGATCGTGACCGGCGCATTCTCCGTCGTCTGCGTCTGACTGTCGTTGCTGGCGTGCGGCCCGTCATCGTTGACCTTGACGGTCAGCGACGCATTGGCCGTGTCGTTGTCGCTGTCGGTGACCTTCACCGCGAAGTTTTCCCCGGTCGCCTGGTCGGCGGCCCCGGTCTGGTTGGGATTGGCGTTCGCCACATTGTTCGAGAGCGTGTAGCTGTAGCTGTAGACGCCGCCGCTCACGCTCACCGTCAGCACGCCGTTGACGCCCTGGACCGTGCCGCCGGAAGTCACATCCACCAGGGTGCTGTCCTTGTCCATCACCTCGAGCTTCTGCAGCGTGTCGCCGCCCGTGCTGACGTTGAACGTGCCCGCCGTGGTTTCCGAGTGATCCGAGTTCAAGGCCGGGTCGGCAAGCTCGCCGGTCCCCGCCGGCAGGCCCTTCTCGTCGACAACCGCGGTCGCGTTGACCGACGGCGTTCCGCCTTCCGGCGTCACCGTGATCGTCGGCGTCGAGTCCGCCTTCAGCGTCAGCGACACCGTCGCCGTCGACGGGTCGCCGTCGCCGTCGACGATCTGGTACTGGAACGTCACCGTCCCTTCCTCGCCGGCAACCGGTGCGTAGGTGAAGGTGCCGTCATTGTGGTAGGTGACCGTTCCGGCGCCGCCGCTCAGCGAGTTCGCCACATAGCTTACCTTGGTCGGATCGCTGATGGCCACTGCGTCCGCGCCAGACACGTCGTTGGCAAACACGTTCACCGTCACCGCGGCGTTCTCGATCGCCTGCGTGGCACTGTCATTATGCGCCGTCGGCACATCGTCGACGATATTGATGGTGAGCGTGGTGGAGGCCGGGTCGCCGTCGGTATCAACCACCCGGACGGCGAAGTCGTCATGCGTGGTGTTGCCCGAGGTGTTGTCCAGCAGCGTGTAAGAATAGGTGTAGCCGGTCCCCGGCGTGCCGGTGATGGTCAAGTCGCCATACTGGCCATGCACCAGGATGCCGCCGGCCGCGTTGGTCACCTCGATCTGGGTGTTGTCCTTGTCGGTCACATAGAGGTGGTCGATTGTGTCGCCGCCCGTGGTGATGTTCAGCGAACCCGTCGCCGTCTCGCTCGGATCGCTGTTGTTGGTGCCGTTGTTGTCAGCAATCTCGCCGGAACCCGCCGGCTCGATACCGCGCACCGCAAGGCCGGCTTCGTTCACCGCGCTGTGTCCCGACGCATCGGGAGCCTGGGGCGTCACATCGATCGTCGGCGTCGAGTCCTTCAACAGGTTGATCGTGACCGTCGCCACCGACGAGTCTCCGTCACCGTCGATGATCTGGTACTGGAACGTCACCGTCCCTTCCTCGCCGGCAACCGGCGCGTAGGTGAAGGTGCCGTCATTGTGGTAAGTGACCGTTCCGGTGCCGCCCGCCAGCGATCCCGCGACATAGCTCACCTTCGTCGGATCGGTGATGGCCACCCCGTCCGCGCCGGGCACGTCGTTGGCAAACACGTTCACCGTCACGGCGGCGTTCTCGGTCGCCTGCGTGGCACTGTCGGCAACCGCTGTCGGCACGTCATCGACGATGGCTACGGCAAAGGTGGTGCTGGCCGTGTCGCCGTCGACATCCGTGACCGTGATGCTGAAATTGTCCGGAACCGTGTCGTCGGGGTCGAATCCGTTCGTCTGATTGGAATGGGTGACCGATTCGGTCACCGTGTAATTGTATTGGATAGCACCCGTGCTCGGATTGTAGGAGACGATCGTCAGGAAGCCGAAATCGCCCGGGATCTGCTGGCCGACGCCGGTGACGGTAACGCCGTTGATGACGATTGATCCGATTCCATCGGGCGCGGTGATGCTGATCGATCCGACGCCAGAGGTTTCAGCTAGGGTCGGCGCTTCGCTGCCCGGCGATTGACCCGCACCGCCATTAAGGCCGGTTTCGCTAGCCGCTTCGCTGGGAGCAAGCAATGACGTGGCCGTAACCGTAACCGGCCTGTCGACGATGGACGGGAACAGTTCGCGGCGATCCAGCAGCCCAAACTGCAAGGCGGTCGGCGGCAACAGGGCCGACAGGTCGAACCCGTCGCCGATGCCGCCGGGGGGAACCGAGAAGTCTCCGCCCGCACTCGAATTCGAACCACCAGGGCCGGCCGACATGGAACCGTCGGCGCCGAAGGCAACGTCGACATGGCTGGCTTCCAGCGCCGCCAGCAACGCGACGCGCGGCACCTCGACGTCGCCAATGATGAAGGTTGGCACGTTCAGGGCGCCATCCTTGATCACGATCACCGAGCCGTCAGCCTGTTCGAGCACAAGGTTATGGCCGTCGACCTTGATGTTGTCGATCGAGACGTTGGCCGGAAGCCTTACCACGTGGCTGGCATCGGCCACATATTCGTGCGGCGTAGCTGCCGGCGGTGCCTTTGCTTCCGCGGGGGCTTCTGGTTTGACAGGCGCTTCGCCGCCGACATCGACCGGCACCGGCTCGGACGCTGCCGGTGCAGCCTGCTGCGTCGAAGTTGCCTGTGCGACCTGCATCTCTGCCGGCGATGTCTGGCTGTTGTGTTCCTTGGACGCGGAATGCTCGTTCAAGGAACCCGAAAAACTGTCCAAATCGATATTGGTGGTCATTGCTGAAACCCCTCCGGTATTTCCCGGAAAGAGACAGTGACCGCCTCTACTTTGCAACAGTCCCGTAATCTGTTTCATATATTCTGATATGCATGGTTTGGCATTTTTTACACGTGGTAAACCGCAATAATATAACTGGATATATGCCGGCTTCCACGTGGCTTGCTTGGCGGCTGGCAGGCCGAAACTTCCTGGTAAACGAAAGTATAAAATTGAATAAAATTTTATAGAAAATAGACGTAGTGATTTGCAAGAAAGTTATCCACCTTCCTTTCCGATAATTTGAGACAAGATTGGTAGCGTCCACAGTCAAAGGTGGGCGTTATGAAAAAAGAAAACTCAGCCTCGGGAAAAACCGGGCTCAAGGTGCTCCTGCTGGCAATCGGGCTTGTCGGCCTGGCGGGGCCATCATTCGCGAACGCCATTTCCAGCGATAGCGCTGCACCCGGCACGGCTCTGGACAAGGTCCAGACGCCGCCCTGTCTCGGCGGTGTTTCGCTGGCGAGGCCTCAGCCATGGCAGCCTGCGACCCCTTATCGGATCGGTATGGTTTTCGGCAGCTATGGCGCGGCGGTTGCCGACCTCGGGGATGGCTCGTCAACGGCACAAAATGAGGCCGGCATAGATCCGGTGCAGACGGCATCGATCATTCCGGGCGTATTCGGATCGGTTGCCTTGTCCATGCGCAATTTTCCCGTCGCGGCGCGCTGGGCGCCCGTCTACCGGGCAATCACCGCCTGCTTGGCAGGCAGTCCCTGCGAGCGCAAGAGTGCAGCATTTGCCGGGATGATCTCCGCCGCTCAGGCCAAGGGCTTCAGCGAGAAACTATCCTTCGTCAACAGCAGCGTAAATCGCCTGATCGCCTACAGGAAAGACAGCGTCGTCTACGGCAAACTCGACTATTGGGCGAAGCCTTCGGAGATTCTCGAACGGCGAGCCGGCGACTGCGAGGATTTTGCCATCCTCAAGATGACGGCTCTGCTGAGGGCCGGCATTCCAACGCAAAGCATGGCGCTCGTTGTTCTCCAGGACCGCAAGCGCGGCTTCTTTCACGCCGTGCTGTCGGTGAGCACGGGCAGCGGCACCTTCATTCTCGACAGCCTCAACAACACCGTTATGCGCGATAGCGATCTCCCTGATTACGTTCCGCTCTATTCGTTCAGCACGGACCGGGCCTGGATCCACGGCTCAAGACCCGGCAGTGCCCAGATGGCCGAGATCAAGGGCGGTTTCGCAACCGTCGCACCTGGCGAAGGTTTCCAGCCATAGGTTTCGGCAAGATTGTGCGGTGCATTCCGGCGCGGGGGACAGTCTATCCGTGGTCTAGCCGCCGAAGACGAACGCCATCAGCAGTTCCGGCTCGAGCACCGGGGCCCGCACCGCATTCAACTGACCCCGGTATCGACGGTCACCGGCGCCGATAACAAAACCGGTGGCCACCGGCGCTTCGCCATTGGCATCGAGCCGCGCGAAGATGTCGGCCACATTGAGGTCCAGCGCCAGCTTGAGGTCGTGCCGGGCATCATCGTTTGGAACGATCGGCAATTGACGCTTGACCAGCTGCTGGAACGGCGCGTTGAACGTCAGGATCTTCTTCGACGATGCCAGGGCAAAGGCCGGCGACGGGCAAGCGACCAGTATGGCGCTGATGGTATTGATCGATGCAAGCCTTCGCAAAGTCAGGTTTTCGTCTGCCAATCCACGCATGCAGGCCACCCGGATCGCGGATGTCAGGTTGCCTGTCTGCGCCTGGCTTTCGGCGATCTCGTCGATGAGCATGCCGATCGTGCATTTCCGGCGCTCGGCCATCTGCTTCAGCGACACCCAGAATGCCCGCTCCAGACGGATGCCGCGTCGTATGCCGCCACGCGCCACAACCCGAAATTCCAGCCCAAAATCCTCGGCCGCGACTGCAGGAAGCAGCCGCTCGCGATCGGGATAAGAGGTTGCGCTACCGCTCACTCATCGCCTCCTCGCGCGCCTTGTTAATCGGCTTCAAGAGGTAGTGCAGGATCGTCTTGCGCCCGGTCTTGATGTCGACCGAACAGATCATGCCGGGGATGATCGAGTAGGCCTTGCCATCTCTTTGAAGAGTCGATTTGTCAGTCGACACGCGCACCTGGTAGTAGGGCTCCCCTGTCTTCTGATCGACTAGGCTGTCGGCTGTGATATTCGAGACCTTGCCCTCGATGCCGCCGAAGATCGAGAAATCATAGGCGGTGACCTTGATAAGTGCCTCCTGGTCGGGGCGGATGAATGCGACATCCCGCGGCGAGACCCGTGCCTCTACCAGCAAGGTCTCGGACGTTGGCACGATGCCGGCCACGACAGCGCCAGGCTGGACAAAGGCGCCGACCGTGTTCAGCTCCAGCGTGTTGACGATACCGTCCACGGGAGACCGGATATCCGTGCGCGCGACCTTGTCGGTGGCCCCCCTTATGGTTTCATCCACCACCGAAAGGTCCGCCAGCGCCTGGGTAAGGTCGTCCAACGCCTCCTGCTGCAACTGCAGGCCAAGTTCTTCGACCTGAAGCTGAGCTTCCGTGATCGCCGCCTTGGCCTTCTTGATGGTCTCGCCCGCCAGGTTCAGCTGGCCGTTGAGTTCGGTCTGTTCGCGCTCCACCCGGAGCTGCTCGGTCCTTGCCATCAGGCCTTTCTTGACCATCGCGTCGACCAGTTTTGCCTCCTGGTCGCTGACGACCAGGTTCTTGGTAAGACGGTCGGAATTGGCCACCGCCTCCGCCAGTTCCCTCTCGCGCTGATCGAGGCGCGACTTGAGCACGGACAGCTTGTTGTCGAAGTTCCCGCGTCGGGCGATGAGCAGCTTCTGTTCATTGTCGCAGATTTGCGGAGCTATGGACTGAATGTCCGGCGGGCAGGGAAATGGGCCCGAGAGATTGCCGGCCTGTTCGAATTTCAGCCTTGCTATGCGCACTTCCAGCGCGCGCGCCTTGGCCTGCTGTTCGCCAAGGCTGGACGTGTTGAGCGTGTTGTCCAGGCGGATGATGAGATCGTTCTTCTTGACGATCTGGCCAATCGTCACGGCGATTTCCTGAACGACCCCGGCTTCGCTCGCCTGAATGATCTGGGTCTTGGAAGCGGGTATGACCTTGCCGTCGCCGCGTGCGATCTCATCGACCTCGGCAAAGGATGCCCAGGCGACAAAAACGACGAAGAGCGCTCCGATTATGAATATGGACGCCGACGCAAACAGCGGCGGTCGATCTTCTCTGGCAAGCATTTCCCACGCCCCAACGCATTGGATGCAGCAATATTTGTTTGTCAGGCGCTCGTTTTCTGCAACGCCTGTATGACTTGGTCCTTCGGTCCGTCAGCAACGATCTTGCCCTGTTCGATAACGATCAGGCGGTCGGCCAGTTCAAGCATGCTGAACCGATGCGTGGAGACGATCAGCGTGGTGTCGCGGTCAAAGGCGACTTTGAGCTGCTTGATCAACTGACGTTCCGATGCGAGATCCATCGAGCCCGACGGCTCATCCAGAAAGACGATTTTCGGTTTGGTCAGCAGCAGGCGTGCGATCGCCACCGTCTGCCTCTGGCCGCCTGAAAGATTGGTGCCGCGCTCGCCGACATTCATGTCGTAGCCACGCGGGTGGCGCGAGACGAAATCGTCGACGCCGGCAGCCTTCGCCGCCTCGATGATCTGCTCATCGGTAGCCTCGGGGCATGCCATCAGGAGGTTCTCCTTGATGGTGCCCGAGAACAGATCGCCGGCCTGCGCAACGATGCCGACCGCGGCGCGAACCTCGGACGGGTGATACTGGCGGATGTCGATCCCATCCAGCAGCAGCTCACCGGAGGTCGGCAGGAAAAGCCGGCCGACCAGCCGGCCCATCGTCGTCTTTCCCGATCCTATGCGGCCGATGATGCCGATCCGCTCCCCCGGCTTCACCGAGAAATTCAGGCCGGTCAAAACCTCGTTTTCCGAGCCGGGATAGACAAACCCGACGTTCCTGAACACCATCGCCCCCTTGCGAATGGGGCGGTTGACGAACCCCACCGTGTCCGGTCGGTCTTCCGGTTGAGCCATGATCGAGTTCACCATCCTCAACGAGAGCATGGCCTGGCGGAACCGGGACAGCGTGATGGCGATCTGGCCGAGCGGCGCCACGGCCCTGCTCGCCAGCATCACCGTCCCTATGATTGCTCCTGTGGAAACATGCCCCTCCGAGAAGGCATAAGCGCCGGCCACGACCAGAGCGACGGTCACCAGCTGTTGTATGGACTGGGTTATGTTGCCCGCAGCCGCCGAAAGCTGCTTGATCTTCTCGGACGTGTTGGCGGCGTTCTTGGAGTGCTCCCCCCATTTGCGCAGCAGATACGCCTCGGCGCGCAGCGACTTGATCGTCTCCAGCGTGGAGATGGATTCGACCAGCAGGGCCTGGCGTTGCGAAGCTTCGTTCATCGAGGCGGCAACGCGCTTGCCGATGCGGCGCTGGGTGATCAAGCCGACAATGACGGACATCACGAAGGCCAGCGCCGGTATGATCACCAGCCAGCCGCCTATCGCATAGATGACAAGAAGAAAGATGAAGACGAATGCCGTGTCGATGAACACGCTGATGGTGTTCGAGGTGAAGAACTCTCTGACGAACTCGTATTGCGTGACCCTGTTTGCGTATTCACCGGTCGAGCCGGGACGCGCCGACAGCGACGAGTTCAGCACTTTCTCGAACAGAAGATAGGATATCCGAAGATCCGCCTTGCGCCCTGCATAGTCGATGAGAGAAGCCCTGGCCGTCTTCAAAAGCAGGTCGAACAGGATGACGGCGCCAATGCCGATTGCCAGAACCCACAGTGTGGAGACTGCCTTGTTTGGCAGGATCCTGTCGTAGACGTTCATGGTGAAGATGGGCGAGGCTATGGCCAGCACATTGATGAACACCGCCGCCAGAACGACCTTAGAATAGGTCCGCCAGAAAGCGCCCATCGTTCCGGTCAGCCAATGTCTCCGCTCGATCTTGGCTGCCGAGCCGACCGTCATGCCTTCGGCCGCGTTGGCGTAGGTTATCGAGAACGATACGCCGCCGCTTATATAGCTGGCGGCGAGTTCCGACCTGTCGATTGCGGTGCGGCCGTCTTCCTGCGGCGCGGTGATGTATGCACCGGCTTCGGTTTGGGCGAGCAGGGCGACTGGCAACTGGCTGACGCGAAAGACGATGGCGGGAAGGTCAACGCGTCCCCTGAGAAAGTCCCGGTGGCTGAACTCGGTGACTTCCAGGCCGATGCGCTCGGCAAGGTGCCTGATGTCGTCAACCTCAATTCGCGTGTCCGAGAGCGGCACGCCGGCAAACAGCACGGTCTCCGCACTCGGCCTGCCGAGATATCCGGCAACAGCTGAGAAGCAGGCCTTGAACGCCTCCTTTGGGGAGAGGATGTTGGGTTGCTGGTTCACGATCTGCCCGTCAGGACTCTCGCTGGACCTTGTGCCGTCTTACTTCTTCCTCACCGGGGCGAGGATATCGAAAGGCAGGTCGTTCTTCTGCTCCGATGGCGTCCGCGCATAGGTTTCAGTGTCCGCGGTTTCCGGTGCTGCAAACTCGGCTCGCGCATAGGCCGTCGCTTGCTTTGCCGGCTGAAGGTTCATCGTTTTCAGCAACTGTCCGGTCGCGGCCAGAAGCCGGTACTGGGCAAACAGCGATGCGTAGGACGCGGTGTCCGCAAGCGTCGCCGTGTTGAACCGCGTATTCTGCGCATCGAGCACGTCGAGCAGCGAGCGCTGTCCGACTTTGAACTGCTCGCGATAGGAAGCGACTAGCTTCTCATTGGCGGCGGCTTGTTGCCTCAGGGTCTTTGCCAGATCGGCTTGCCGGAAACGGCGATCCCACGACGTGCGAACAGCTTCCTCGATTTCGCGCTGAACCTGATGCAGCGCGAGACGCTGTTCACTGGTGCGGCGGATCTGCTCCTGCTCATTGGCCTTGTCGATGCCACCGCGGTAGAGGTTCCAGCGCAGGACCACGCGGGCCTGCAGGTCGGAGGTGTCGCCATCGTCACCGTCAATGTCGGTTCCCGCCCGGGCGACACCTTCAGCAATGATGGAGGGGCCAAATTTTGCCCGCGCAGCATCCACGAGGGAGGCCGCCGCGTCTATGTCGCTGTTGGCCATGTGCACGCGCGGATTGCTTTCCCGCGCCAACCCTATTGCCTCGTCAAGCGAGCGCGGGAGTGCGGCCGAGACATCGCCCGGCCTCGAAGGGCTGGTCAGCGGCTTTCCGACGGTCTTGAAGAAGCGGATCTTGGCCGCTTCCAGTTCCTCGGTCGCCTCCTGCATGCGCGCCTTGGCGGCGAACAGCCGTTCCTCGGCCTGTTGCCGGTCGGCCTCGTTCAGCGCACCGCCCGAGATGCCTTGCCGGATGTCGCCGAGAATTGCCTGGTGGAAGCCGAGATTTTTCTTCGCTTCGGCAACGATCGAAGCCTGCAGCATGTATTCCAAATAGTCCTGGACAACGGACAGCCCGATGAATTCGGACCGTTCCAGCACACGGAATGAAGCGCCATCGACGCGCGATGCCTGACGGTTCAATTCGGCCCGCCTTGCGCCGCTGTCATAAAGCGTCTGCGAAACGGTAAGGTCCGTTTCAGCCGGATAGAGCGCATCGTCTTGGATGGAAAGCGAGCGCCGGGATGGGTTGTCGAGCCGTCGAACGCCAGCCGATGCCTCGACATCGACACTGGGAAGATAAAGGCCTTTGGCCTGCCGCAACTCGAACTCGATTGCTTCGCGGTTTTCGATTGCCTGCCCAATCTCGGGATTGGACTCCACCGCAACAGCCATCGCCTCCTTGAGCGTGAGCGCATGAGCACCCCCGCAGGTCAGCATGGTGGCCGTCATCAAGAGACCAAGGCGCCTGCCTATGGTCGACACGCTTGTCGTATTCATTCAACCCACCCTAACGTTTCCCCAGCGCCTTTTCACAGCGCTACAACCAAGCCCAGGGGCCAGCCGTTGGAGAACTATCCAACAGATTCACGAAATATGTGAGTGATTATTAATTTAGAGAACGCTAAAAAGGTAAATTCGCGCTACAAGGCTGCTCGATGTAGCAAAAATAGCACATAAACATCGACCCGCTGCGGTTGCACCCGGACGCTGTCGCGTGTGGGAAACCGAAAAAACATGAGGGCCGCCGGCCAATGCGGGCAGAATCGTAGCAGGCGCGAACAGCCGCTATTGACGACTGAATCCGGAGTTGGATCACTATTTTGGACAACGCCACGCCAAGTGCCGCGTCGCGGCTGCAACGCGAGCGCATCGCCGCCTATCGCGAGTTCATATCCGACGTGCAAACCGGCGCCTATCCCAAGCCGCAGCATGTGGTTCCGGCCACCGACGAGGAGCTTTCTGCTTTCAAGGCGTCTCTGGGCCTCTAGCGGCTATCTGCGGACATGCGGCCCGCACAATCCGGCGACACGATCGGCCGCATTGCCTTCTGCAATCGCTCGCTGGATAGTCTCGGCCATGTTGGAGACCCTGGCGACTCACTGGCCGCAAATTCTCGCCATCATCTCGGTGGTGATGGCGACCGTCGGCATCAGCCATGCCGTCATGACCAAGGAGGATGTCCGCGCCGCCACCGGCTGGGTCGGCATCATGGTGCTGTCGCCGATCCTCGGCGTGCTGATCTATGCCGTCGCCGGCATCAACCGCATTCGTCGTGCCACGATCACCGCCCAGCGTCCGCTTGCCGGTGATGCTGTTTCCGCCAAGCACGAGCTCGACCTTGCCGCCGAAGAGGCCCTGATCGTCGAGCGGTACGGCCAGCGCTTCGCGGGTCTCAGAACACTGGGCGACAGGGTGGCGCGGCGCGCGCTCAACCCGGGAAATGCAATCGATGTGCTGGAGACCGGCGACGAGGCCTATGCCGCCATGTGCGCGGCGATCGATGGTGCCGAGCGCAGCATCCTGCTTGAGACCTATATTTTCGACAATGATGCCGTCGGCCTGCTCTTCGTCGAGGCGCTGGCCGGCGCCATTCGGCGTGGCGTCACCGTCCGCGTGCTGATCGATGCCGTCGGCGCCCGCTACTCCGTGCCGAGCATCCTTGGGCATTTGCGCGAGGCCAACATCCCCGCCGATGTCTTCAACGGCAACATCGTCATGGGCCTGCGCCTGCCCTACGCCAATCTCAGGACCCATCGGAAGATCCTGGTGGTGGACGGCATGACCGCCTTCACCGGCGGCATGAACATCCGGAAGGGCTTCTCGGCCGAATTCGCCGGCTCCAACAGCGCCAGGGACACACATTTCCGGGTGACCGGTCCGGTCGTCGCCGACCTCTTTTCGGTCGCTGCCGAGGACTGGCGCTTCGCCACCAACGAGGCGTTGAAGGGTGATGCCTGGCGAATCGCCCCGCTGTCACCGTCGCCCGGCGTGCCGATGCTGGTGCGGGCGGTCGCTTCCGGCCCGGACGCCAGCAACGAGACCAACCACAAGCTGCTGATCGGTGCATTCTCCGTTGCCCGCAAGTCGATCCGCCTGATGTCGCCCTACTTCCTGCCGGATCGGGAACTGATCAGTGCGCTGATCACCGCAGGCAGGCGCGGTGTCGAAATCGACATCGTCGTGCCGGCCGTGAACAATCTCTTCCTGGTCGACCGCGCCATGACCGCCCAGTTCGACCAGGTGCTGAAACATTATTGCCGCGTCTGGCGTACCGAAGGACCGTTCGACCATTCGAAGCTGCTTTCGATCGACGGTGTGTGGGCTTATGTCGGCTCTTCCAATCTTGACGCCCGGTCGCTGCGGCTCAATTTCGAGATCGACTTGGAGGTGCTCGACGCCGGCTTTGCCAGCGAGATTGAGGCGCGGATCGGGTCGGCGATCGCCTCCGCCGTGCCGGTAACGCTGGAAACGTTGCGGGCCCGGCCATTCCTTATCAGGCTGTTCGACCGGGTGCTTTGGCTGGGTTCACCCTATCTTTAACAAAACGACGTGTTCGCCGGATAGTTTGATGTTGATCATGGAACATAAGCCCAAAGACTCTATTTGAGGTGCATGGTGAAAGCAGCTGAAATGGCAGGCACTCGATGCGACTGAACGGACGCAGCCTCCCGGCAAGCATGCTTTTATCCATTCGTGACCGCCGGATGCAGAAGGCAAACGCCGCCGCACACAAGACGACGGCCACCACTGGCACGCTGGTTGCCTCCTACAATGTCCACAAATGCATCGGCGTCGACAGGAAGTTCGACCCGGAGCGGACCATCCGCGTTATCCGCGAAATCGATCCGGATGTCATTGCGTTGCAGGAAGCCGACAACCGTTTCGGCGACCGTGATGGGCTTCTCGACCTGCCCCGGCTCGAGCGGGAAACCGGCCTGGTTCCGGTGCCGATTTCCGCGACCGGCAAGGGCCATGGCTGGCATGGCAATGTCTTGCTGTTCAAGAAGGGCGTCGTTCGTGACGTGCATCAGATCAAGCTTCCAGGGCTGGAGCCGCGCGGCGCGGTGGTGGCGGAGATCGACCTCGATGGAAGCCAGACGCTGCGCATCATCGCCGCCCATCTTGGCCTGCTGCGCCGTTCGCGCTCCCAGCAGGCACGTGTCGTGCTTGACCTGATGAACAGCCCGGACGAAAAGCCCACCTTGCTGCTCGGCGACCTCAACGAATGGCGGCTCGGCAACCGCTCGGCGCTCAACACGCTGCATGCGAGCTTCGGCCCGCAGCCGCCGGCGGTCCCCACCTTCCCCTCAAACCTGCCATTGTTGGCGCTCGACCGGATCATGGCCAACAGGCATGGCATGATTGCCGCCGTCGACGCGCATGACACGCCGCTTTCGCGCGTTGCCTCCGACCACCTGCCGCTGACAGCTTTCGTGCGCCTGGAGCGTGTCTCCGATAACGGCTTGATATCTCCGGCGTCGCAAAGCGTGTTGATTTAAAGTGGAACGCCCGGTTCTTCCGCGAGTTGATATGTCGAGTTGATATGTCTTTGACTCGCAGGAGGATGAAATGAAAAAGCTGATTTTAGCTTCCGTATTGGCATTTGCCGCGACAGCTGCGGTCATTGTGCCAACGCAAGCTGCAAGCGTGATTATCCAGTCCGACGACAACAACCAGTATTCACCGGACGATCAGTCCGACAACGGCGAAATTGTCGTTCGCCGCCATCACCGGTATAACAACGACAACCAGTATGGCGACGATCAGAACGGCAGCGTCCAGTTCGGTGATTACCAAGGTGGCGAATATCGCCGCCACCATCGGCATCACCGCTGCCATATCGAACTGGTCAAGCACTGGCGCCACCACCACAGGGTGATTGAAGAGGTCCGCGTCTGCGGCTGATCCTGGTCAGACCAACCCGCCAGCGAAAGCCGGCCGGTTTCTGGCATGACTAGCTGACGAAATAGCGCTGCCATTCGAATTCGGTGATGTGTGACGCCTGCCAGGCGTCGAATGCTGCCTGCTCGGCCCGTCGGCTTTCGGCGTAATTGTCGCGGAAGGCCGCGCCAAAGGCGTCGGCGCAGAAATCCGATGTGGCAAACGCCTCGATCGAACCATTTAGCGTGCGCGGTAATTTCGGCTTGTCGAGATTGGCCAGGTTCGATGTCACCGGCGCTTCGAGCGGCAGGTCGTTTTCGAGGCCCTCGCAGCCCGCTGCCAGGATCGCGGCAATCGACAGATAGGGATTGATGTCGGCGCCAGGCGCGCGGTGTTCCAGCCGGCAGGCGCCGTCATTCGGCGTGGTGATGGCGCGGATGGGTGCCGTACGGTTCTCGAAACCCCAGGCGACGTCTTCCGGCGACCAGGCGCCACGATCGAAGCGGCGATAGGAATTGACCGTCGGCCGAAACAGCAGATGCGTTTCCTGCATCCGGTTGAGCAGGCCGGCAAGGAATTTTTCGGCGACCGGCGTCAGCCGGTTCGGACCGGCGGCGAAGGCCGGCTTGCCGTCGCGCCACAGGCTGACATGGTGATGCGCGCCGCAGGCGCTTTCCTTGCCTGGCGGCTGGAAGCGCGTCATGAAAGTGGCGACCAGGCCACGCTCGGCGCAGAGTTCACGCAGATGCAGCTTGGCGCGCATGGCGTCGTCGGCTGCCTGCAGCGCCGACTTCGGCGTCAGCGCATATTCATACATGCCATAGCCATATTCGGTGACCAGCGAGGCCACCCCGATGCCGATGCTCTTCATGCGGGTGATGAACTCGGCGGCAAAATCCTGATACTCGCCGCTGCGCACCAGATCATAATTGATCAGCGAATGGCCCCACGGCTTCAGCTCGCGGTAGCGCCCGGCGCGCATCAGGTCGTGGTCGGCGTGGAAGATGCCGAACTCGTATTCGAGCGCGACCATCGGCTCGTAGCCGAGCGCCCTGGCGCGTTCCTCGACGCGGGCGAGCACACCGCGCGGATCGAACGGGCAGACCGCGCCGTCGAGCATGTAGGAACTGGTGATGGCCGAGGCGAATTTCGGCTTCCAGCCGTGCTGGACGACCGTCGCCGGATCGATGATCCCCTTGATATTCGGGAAGCCATTCTCCTCATTGGCGCTCGGCGAGGCGAAGGCGACGTCGCCCATCGGCTGGCCGTCGCCATGGGTGACGCAATAAAGGATGGCGTTGATGGATTCGCCATAGGTCGAAAGCTTCAGCGGCGTGATCTTGGAGCGGAACGCCCCTGACGTGTCGACCGTATGGATCTCGATGAATTCGACGCCGGCAGCTGCCAGCTTGCTCTGCAACGCCTCGAGCCTGGGCTTGTAGGTCGCGGCCTTGTCCTCAAATTCCACTTTCAAACCTCCACCAGAGAATGCCGGGCTACGCTACTTCGCGCTGCGCCTGAAAAATCGCGACAACAGTTCGTCGAGCTCGTGGCGACCGCTGATGCCGCTTGGCCGAAAGGCCATGCAGAGCACGATGACGACGCCGAGCGCCACGCCGGACAGCCCGAGCAATTGCGGCAGCTGGATGCCGGCGATCGTCACGCCGGATTCGATGCTGCGGATGAATTCCAGCCCGACCGAAAGCACGATCACGCCGGTCACCGCGCCTGTCACCGTCGCCATGCCACCCAGGATCAGCATCGCCAGCGTGTTGAAAATCATCTGGAAGTAGAACAGTTTCGGACTGATCGTGCCCGCGAAATAGGCGTAGAGCACCCCGGCCAGGCCGCAGATCAGCGCCGACAGCACCCACGACATCAGCCGCAGGCCCCTAGCGTCGATGCCGAGCGCTGCCGCGGCTTGCGGGCTCTGGGCGCTGGCCCTGAGTTGCAGGCCCCAGCGGCTGTCCTTGAACAGCCGCGCCAGCACGATCACCACCACCGAAAACACCATCATCCAGGGCAGGCCGACCACCTTGGGGATGCCGAAGAAGGCCTGGTTGCCCTTGAACAGATCGGTCCAGTTGAGAAACACCGAATGGACGATGATCAGCAGCGCCAGGCTGACGATGGTCGCGGCGACGCCCGACAGGCGGCTGATCACCTTGCCGCTGACGGCGGCGACGATGCCGACCGCGATGAGCGCAATGAGCGCCGATGGCACCGGATCGAGTTGCAGCGTGGCGAAGCCGAACGGCGCATTGGGGATCGACAGTTTCTTCATGGCCAGCGGCGTCGACAGGATGGCGACGCCATAGGCGCCGAGGCCGACAAAGGCGCTATGGCCGAGATTGGCGATGTTGCTGTTGCCCATGAACACTTGCAGGCCGACGACGACGATCAGGTTCACGAAGGCGCCGAGCGCCAGATAGGTGTAGTAGGTCGGTGCGAAATTCAGGATCAGCAGCCCGACCATCAGCACAGGCAGCGACGTTACCAGCCCACCGATGAGCGAGCGCGTCAGCGCGCTGCCGGGCCGCGCGACAACCACAGCAGTAGGTGCGGTGTTTTCAATTGTCTGCGACACTTCAAATCTCCTTGTCGCCGAGTTCGACCCGCTGGCCGAGCAGGCCTTCCGGCCGGTAGACAAGCAGCGCGACGATGATCACGTAGGTGAGCGCATCCTTGAAACCCCCGTATTCCTGCGGCAACGCAACCAGCAGGCCGACCTCGATGAAGCCGAGCAGCATGCCGCCGGCCGCAGCGCCCGCCAGCGAGCCGAAGCCGCCGATGACGCAGGCGACGAACGCCTTCAAGACCAGGCTGAAGCCAAGATCGGGCGAGACGCTGCCGCGCCGCGCGATGATGAAGACAGCGGCGATGCCGGCCAGTGCGCCGGAGATGGCGAAGGCCGTGGCGATCACCCGGTTCGCCTTGATACCCATCAGCCGCACCGTGGCGAAATCGCGCGACGCCGCGCGGATAGCTAAGCCCAGTGTCGAACGGTTGAGGAACAGCACCAGGGCCAGGATGGTCAGGCCGGAGACGATGAGCTCCATCACCTGCAGCGACGACACCGCGAACGGGCCGAAGAACCACATCTGGTTCAGCCCATTGAGGATCGAAACCGACTGCGGCTTTGGCGAGATCAGCAGCATGAACAGGTTCTGCACGACGATCGAGACACCGAAGGCGGTGAGCAGCCCGGTCGTCGTCGGCGCATAGCGAACCGGCCGGAACGCCACCCGCTCGAAGGCGATGGCCGCAAGTGCTGCTGCGGCGACAGCAAGCAACACGGCGACGAATGGCGAGGTCAGTCCGAGCGCCGCCGCCAGGAACACGCTGTAGGCCGACACACCGATGATCTCGCCATGCGCGAAGTTGACCAGGCCCATGATCGAGAACACCACGGCCAGGCCGAGCGCCACCAGCGAATATTCGGCGCCGAAGGCCAGCGCATTGAGAAGCTGCTGCAAGGCATAGTCCATGTCGCCGCCTACCCGCCAATATAGAGGTTGAAGAGGCCGTGTTCGTCGGCAAGGCTGGAGGGAGGCCCGCTGTGGCGAAGCGTTCCGGCACTGACGACATAGACGCGGTCGGCGAAGCGCAGCGCCTGCCTGGCGTTCTGCTCGACCACCAGCAGCGTCAGCCCTTCCGCCTTCAGCTCGCCGATGAAATCGAAGATCTGCACGACGATCTTCGGCGCCAGCCCCAGCGACGGCTCGTCGAGCAACAGCAGCTTCGGCCGCGACATCAGCGACCTGGCGATGGCCAGCATCTGCTGCTCGCCGCCTGATAGCGTGCCGGCCGCCTGCCCGTAGCGTTCGGAAAGCACCGGAAACAACGCCAGGAAGCGCTCGATGTCCTGGCGCACGCCCTTGGGGTCGCGCCGTGTCGCCGCACCAAGCCGCAGATTCTCGCCAACCGTCAGATTGGCGAAGATGTGCCGGCCTTCCGGGGTCGAGGTCAGACCGGCGCGAATACGGTCCTCGGTGCGGACACGCGAAATGTCCTGGCCGTCGAGAACGATGCGGCCGGAAGCCGGCGTGACCAGACCCGTCAGCGCATTGATGGTCGAGCTCTTGCCGGCGCCGTTGGGGCCGAGCAGGGCGACAAGTTCGCCCCGCCCGACCTTCAGGCTGAGGTCGCGCACCGCGTTCACCGCGCCGTAGCGGACGACCAGATTGTCGACGCTCAGCACGACGGGGCCTGCACTGCGAAGGCTCGATCCATCATCACTTGCTGCCCGTCAGTTCAGCGCCGGAACGAAGGTCGGCGGCGTGTCGGTGATGAGCACCCGCTTGCCGCTCGCAAACCCCATCACCGGCACGGCCTTGACCGGATAACCCTTCTTTTCCGCAAAGGAGATAATCGGGGCCGTGGTGCCGGGATAGCCGCCTGGCGCACGGATCGCCTCGCGCAAGGCGGCGGGCTCGACCGTGCCGGACTTCTTCGCCGCCTCATAGCTGATCTGCACCATGTCGGCGCCGAGCGCGTCGAAGATGCCGTTGATCTTGTAGCCATCGGCCTTGCACTGGGCGAGGAACTTGTCGATCGGGCTGTCGACGCCGGTCGCGCCATGGGTGGCGAACATCACCTTCTCCAGCGATGCCGGATCACCGACCGTGCCTTCCAGCGACTTGTCGTCGAAGGCGTCGCAGCCAGCGACCCAGCCATCATAGCCATTGGCTCGCAGTTGGCGGATGAAAATGCCGACATCCGGCAGCACGCCGCAGATGTGGATGGCGTCCGGCTTCTGCGGCAGCGCCTTGATGCTGGCGATCTGCGGCGACCAGTCTGATGTGCCCCAGGAATAGTTGAGCTTGGAGACGACCTTGCCGCCGAGATGTTCGAACACTTCGCCGAACCATTCCGGCAACTTTTCCGAATAGGAACCGGCATCGGGCGAGACCATCAGCGCCACGGTGCGCGCACCCTTGCCGTAGAGCGCATTGGCGGTTGCTGCCGCATTGATCGGATCCGGCACCGCGCCGGCGATGAAATTGTCGAGGCCGGCCTGCTGCATCTCGAGCTGCGTGTTCGGCGCCGAGAACACTGTGGCTCCGTAGGGCGCAGCGATCTGGGCGGTCGGGATCAGCGCATCCGGGAACGGCACGCCGGTGATGATCTGCGCGCCGGCATCGAGGAACTTCTGGCCGAGCGACACCGAAAGCTGCGGATCGGAGCGGTTGTCCTCGATCATCAGCTCGACCTTGGGGTCACCGGCGCCTGCGGCCTTGTTCAATTTGTCGGCCATGCAGCGCGCCCCTTCGGCCTCGCTGTAGGGCGCGTAGGTGCCGGTCATCGCCACCGCGAGACCGATCTTCAGATCGGCGGCCCCGGCATGCGCAACCTGCAAAAGCCCCGCCGCCACGACCGCGGCCCCCAAAATCATCTTCTCCATTTGACCCCTCCTTCTCCCTTGTTGTTGGCGTTAGGGCGCCGTCACGATGTTGCGGACTGCCCGACGTAAACCTCGATGACGCGCGGATCGCGCCACACCGCTTCGGTCTGCCCGGACGCGATCACCTGGCCCTGGTCCATGACACAGAGCCGGTCGCACAGCCGGTTGATGAAGCGCAGATCGTGATCGATGACGATGGTCGCGCAGCCGACATCCCTGCGAATGCCCTCGATGGCCACCGCCAATGTTTCGGACTCGCCTTCATTGAGGCCGGCAGCTGGCTCGTCGAGCAGCAGCAGCGACGGCCCCAGCGCCAGCGCGCGGGCGATTTCGAGCCGGCGCTGGCTGCCATAGGACAGCGTGCCGGCCGGAACGTCGGCGAAGCCGTCCAACTGATATTGCGCAAGCAGTTGATCGACGCCGATGCGTGCCGCCGCTTCCGGCCGAACCGCCTGGCACGTGATGTGAGCGACCTCGACATTCTGCCGAACGGTCAAATCCTTGAACAGGCGGATGGTCTGGAACGTCCGCGCGACGCCCGCCCGTGCGCAATGTTCAGGGCCGTGGCCGGTGATCTCCTTGCCCGCCAGTCTGACACTGCCGGTGTCCGGTTTAAGCACGCCGGAGATGGCATTGACCAGGGTGGATTTGCCGGCGCCATTGGGGCCGATCAGGCCGAGGATTTCGCCGGCCTCGCAGGCCAGCGAGGCACTGCGCAACGCCTGCACGCCGCCAAAGGTCTTGCTGACTGCCTCAACCGACAGCATCGGTTCCATCTCCCATCCGGCCGATGGCTATTTCTCCTGTCGGCCGGTCAACAGGATGCTAGACCCCGGACTTTTCCATAACAAGCATTTTTTTCCATTTTAGAAAATATTCTTGAGAGGTCGAACTTTCGGGCCCGGATTGCGGTCAGGCCGGGATCAGACCCCGGCTCCGGCCGGCAGCCCGTCGCGCGGCACGGTGTTCGACATCAGCATGATCACCGGCTCGTCGCCCAGCGCGATATAGGCATGCTGCATTTCGCCGTCGAACAAGATGCTGTCGCCCGGCTGCAGCACTGTGGGGTCATAATGGATCGTGTGCAGTTCCAGGCTGCCGCTCAGCACGTGGATGAACTCCTCGCCCGAATGGCTGCGCCAGCCGCCATTCTCCTCGAAGCTCCGCGCGCGCAGCGTGACACGCCAGAAAATGTTGGTCTTGTCGCGAAAATCGCTGCACAGGACCTCGAATTCCATCGCATTGCCCTGGTGCAGGATGCCGCTGCCGGCACGTGTGATCGAACGGCGCGCCTGCATGCCCGGCTTCGGGCTGAACAGGAAGGAGGCCACCGGCACATGCAGCACGCCGGCGATCATCAGCGCCACGTCGACCGTCAGCCGCGCTTTGCCATTCTCCAGCTTCGACAATTGCGAGACCGAAAGGCCGGAGCGCTCGCTGAGATCGCGCAGCGTGATGTTCTGCTCCTTGCGCGCATCGCGGATCTTGCTGCCCACATTGCCTTGCATCGCGCGCGCCCTTGGCTGTCGTGTTTCCAATTCGACAACCTCTAGCGGGGCGACCTTGGGGCGTCCAGCCTTTAGACGGGTACGGCTGGTTTCGGCCATAGCGACATCGCGACGGTGGCAAAGATATCCTCCAGGGTGCGGCTGACGAGCGCGAATGTTTCCGGATCGGAAAGCAGGTCGTTGCGGACTTCGAGATAGAGGCAAGGCCTGCCCTGCTCCAGCCCGTGCCGGTTCAGTGTGTAACCAACGGCCTGACGCCAGTCATACGGCTCGTTGTCGCCGATCCTCAACCCGGCCTCGGCGCCCCGCGCGCCAAGCGTCTTCAGCACCGAGGTGACGAAGGGGGACGGCTCCCGCCACAGCACGCCGATGTCGACATTGCGCCTGACACCGCCCATCACCGGGGTGAAGGAATGCACCGAGATCAGCGCCTGCCGGCCCGCCGCGGCCTCGATAACAGCCTGTTCGACCGGCGCCCAGGCGATCATCTTGCGCAGCCTGACATCGACTGCATCGGGCGTCAGATTGCCGGGCACCGGAATGCCGCCAAGATCCGGGCGCATGAAATCCCATTCGCCGGCAGGCCGGTTGTAGTCGAGGAACAGCCGCGAATAATGCGCGACCACGGCCGGCGCCCGCAATGTCTGCGACAGCCGGCGCGTCAAGGCATCGATGCCGATATCGACAGCGAAATGCGTGCCGAGATAGGATGCTGCGAGGCCAAGGTCATGCCATGGCGCGGGCACCAGAATTGCCCGCATGCTCGGCGATCAGCAGATAGGGGCTTGCCGCCTCGATCCGCAGCCGCTCGACGCTGGCCGCGGCCAGCGCGGCGATTGCTCCATCATCAAGCCCTGCAAGGCTCGCGGTGCTCACCAAGCCACCTCTGGATCAGCCGATGACGGAGCGGACATGATAGGCTTTCGCCGCTGTCGCCTCCGCCAGGCCGGCACGGCCATTGGTGCGGCCGAGACCGGAGTTCTTGATGCCGCCCCAGGGCAGATGCAAATCGGCGTGGTCACAGCGGTTGAGATAGACCGTGCCGGCCTCGACCTCGTCAAGCAGCGCCACGCCGTGGTCGATATCCCTGGTCCAGATCGAGGCGCTGAGGCCGAAATCGCTGTCGTTCATCAGACGGATCGCCTCGTCATCGCTGCCGACGGACTGGATGCAGGCCACCGGCCCGAACAGCTCGTCACGCATGATCCGCATGCCGTGGTCGACACCGACCAGCACTTCCGGCGCGACATAGGCGGCGCCGAGGCCAGCGGCCTTGAGCGTGCCGTCCCGCGGCATCAGCCGCCGAGCCCCTGCCCGCACCGCCTGCTCGGTGAGATCGCGGATCGTATCGGCGGCACTTGCCCGCACCACCGGGCCGACCATCGGCTTTTCGCCGATGGGATGTCCAATCGTCCATTTCGCCGTCTCGGCGACCAAGGCTTCGACGAAGCGGTCATGGATCGCCTGGTCGACATAGATGCGCTCGACCGAGCAGCAGGACTGGCCGGCATTGGAATAGGTGCCTTCGGCGATCTGCGGGATCGTCGCCTCGAGGTCGGCATCGGCGCGGACATAGGTCGGATCCTTGCCGCCGAGTTCGAGATGCACCTGGGTGAAGGTGCCCGCGGCGGCAGCATGGACGCGCCGGCCGCCATTGACCGAGCCAATGAAATTCACCGCATTGAAGGCGCCCGAGGCGATCAGCTGCTCGGCATCGGCATGGTCGAGATGCAGGCTCTGGAACACGCCCTCAGGGCCGCCAGCGGCACGGAAAGCCTCTTCCGCCAGTTCGGCAATCAATGGCGTCTGCGGCGAAGGCTTGAAGATCACCACATTGCCGGCCGCGAGCGGCGACGTCACCAGATAGCCGAGCATGGCAGTCGGATAGTTCCAGGCGCAGATCGACAGATGCAGGCCGCCCGGGGTCGGCCGGGCATAGCGGCGGATGGTCTCATCCGAGGGATAGGCCACATCGGCCAACGTTTCCGGCGCGATTTCGGCAAGCAGCTCTCCAACCAGCGCCAGGCGCGGTGTCTCGTCGGCCTGCCACAGCGGCCGGCCGATCTGCCATGCCACCATCTCGGCCAGCGGCGTTGCCCGCGCCTTCATCTCCTCGCCGAAGCGCAGCAGGATCGCCAGCCTGTCGGTCAGCGGCGTCCGCCGCCAGGACGGCAGGGCGGCACGCGCCCGGGTCAGCGCTGCCTCGATGGTGGAACCGTCGGCATAGGAGCGCGTCGTATAGGTCGAGCCGTCAACGGGAGAAGTCACGGAAAAGGTCCGCGCGCCGGAATGCAGGTTCATGCTGTTGAAATCCATCCGAGCTGAGAGGTCATTTTGGCTACGATATCGCGATTTTCCATTTTGGCAAATTTTTTCTAATACCGCTTGATGGATTTCTGGTCCGCCCCTATTGTCCCCTTCGATCGGCATTTCGGCAGAAGCAGAGGGGTTCAGATGATCGCTTACGATTTCACCGGCAGGCATGCGGTCGTCGCCGGCGCAGGCGGCGGCATGGGCGAGGCGATCACGCTGGCGCTGCTCGATGCTGGCGCCTCGGTCACCGCCATCGACGTGAAGGGCCGGCCGGCCTCCCTCGCTTCTTATGACGACAGGCTCACCTTCGCGCAGGGCGATCTCACCGACGCCGCCTTTGTCGAACAGACGATCGGTACGGCGGGCCGCGAGCGCGGTGGCATCGACTATCTCGCCAATGTCGCCGGCGTGCTGTGGTTCGGTCGCGACAAATCGGCCCTCGAGATGGATCTCGACGTCTGGGACGAGGTGTTCAGGATCAATCTGAAATCCTTCGTACACACGGCGCGCTCGGTCGTCCCGCATATGCGCTCGGGCGGACGTGGCGGCGCCATGGTGCATTTCTCGACCATCCAGTGGTATCGCGGCGACGCCAACCCCCAGGACGCCTATCAGGCATCGAAAGCCGGCGTCTGCGCGCTGTCCAAATCGCTCGCCATGCAGCTGGCGGGTGAGCGCATCCGCTCCAACGCCATCTGTCCCGGCATGGCGCTGACCCCACTGCAGGCGCGCTGGGACACCGAGGAGAAGCGCTCGGCCGTGGCGAGCTACGCACCGCTCGGCCGCATCGGCACGCCACAGGACATGGCCAACGCGGCCCTGTTCCTGCTCTCCGACGCGGCGAGCTACATCACCGGCATCGAGCTTGCCGTCGACGGCGGCCTGCTGATGCGCATGTAGCCAGCACGCCGGAGGCCATGGTCCAGACCGCGAGCTCGAGAATTGCCGGCTCTCTCAGCGATCACAATCTGTCAACTTTCCGTTCCATGCCATCCCAGGGATTGGAACGCCCCTATATGGATATTGCGGGCCACGAACCGCCGGCGATGACAGGATCACCGCGACGCGACGGAGCAGATTGCCCGTGTCCGGAAAGCGATATCCATACCGCTTTTCCCTTTGAAGGGAGGCGCGACCATGCGCAATTTCACACCAAGGATCATAGCAATCGCATCGCTACTGGCGGCGGTGCCGCTATCGAGTGCTTACGCGGCCCACCGCCACAGGGTCGAACCGCAGGGTATGTCTGTCGAGGCAAGAGCGGTCTTCGACCAGTTGCAGGGGGTGAAGCAAGGGATTGTCGAGGCAAGGGATGCCAAGGCGATCACCCCTGAGCAGGAGCACGATCTGATGACGAGGGCCGACAGCATCCATCGCTCGGCCACGGGCGGCGGCGCATACCAAGGTTTGCTCAGCCAGATCGAGAACCTGGATCAGCGACTGCAAGACGATTCAGGCGGCGGCTTCTACATCGGCGACGGCGCCGATGGCGGCTATTATCCAAACGGCTGACGCAGGCCGACAATGATCGCGCGGCGCCCCCGGCGATTTTCGGGGCGCGCCGGTTTCATGAACCCGCCGCTATCGCACGGCGCCTATTCTGCATATCTGGTACCCTCTGGACACAGCTATGGAAGGCTGAAAAATGTGGAACGCAACTCCGCGTTTGGAGTTGAATCGGAACATGAGGAGGATGGCGCTGAATCTGGAAGACATTGCCGGCCATCCGGCCCTGCATCGCTATGTTCAGGCACAGTCGCTCGCGCTGATCCGGATTTATGAGCAGAGCCCGCGGCTGGCTTCCATTTTCGCCACGCAGCAGCGTTGGCTGATGGGCCATGTCGGCCTTGCCATGCATTTCAGGCGCGACCCGAACGACCGCCGCAAGGAGCTGACGGTATCGCGTTTCATCGAGTTCGTGCACCAGCACGCTGTGGCCAGCCGCAACACGGCGGACGCTTTCATCAAGGAGATGCTGCACTATCATATTGCTGAATATGTGTCGGGCGGGGATGGCCGTACGCACCCCTTGCAGCCGACAGCGGCAACCGTGCAGACTTTTACCGGTTGGGTCCTTGCCCATCTGCAGACGCTGGATCATCTCGACGGTGGCGACCGGCTGGCCAGGTTCCTGGAGCGGCCGGACATGGTAGCCAGGCTGCAGCCTCTGGTGGCGGATGGCCTGCTTGCCTCCAAGCCGGTGCGCGAGCCCAACCAGACATTCTCCCTGTTCATCTGGCTCAACAATGGCGGCATCGTCATGGACTGGCTGATGTCGGGCATCGACCCCGATCATGCCGGCCTGGACCAGATTCCGACGAGCGTGGTTTCGATCGGAGATTTCGCCAAATGGCTCAAGCTCTCGCGGACCCACCTGGCCCGCAAGCTGCGCGCCGCCGAGGAACTCGGCAGCATCGGCTGGCTCGGCCAGCGCGGCCATTCGGTGATGTGGGTGTCGAACACCTTCTACCTGGAGTACATGACCGTCCAGGCCGCCAAGCTGGCCATCGTCGATGCCGCCTTCGGCGCCTGTTTTCCGCCGGCTGGCTGAAATTGGGCCGGATAGAGGTCATGAGCCACACTCCTCGCAGCCTGTTGACCGCTATCGCCGCCCTGCATCTGGACACAGCAGCCGAAGGCTGAAAATGTGGTTTGTGTCTCCGCAGCCGTAAGGCTGAATCGGAGCATGGGGGGAAATGGCGCAGACCTTGGACCATATTGCCGGTCACCCGGCATTGTATCGCTGTGTCCGTGCCCAGGCGCAGGCATTGATCCAGGCCTACGAGATGAACCCGAGGCTTGCCTCGATATTTGCCACCCAGCAGCGTTGGCTGATGGCGCATATCGGCCTTGCCCTGCATTTCAGACGGGAGCCCGATGACTACCGCAAGCAGTTGACGGCTGCGCGTTTCATTGACGTGATTCGCGAGAACTCCGTCGCCAGCCGCAACACCGCAGATGCCTTCCTCAAGGAAATGCTGCATTACAATTTCATCGAGTACCTGCCGGCGACACAGGACGGCCGCATCCGCCCCATACAGCCCACGGTGAACACGCTGGACACGCTCGCCGGCTGGATGATGGCTCATCTGCACACGCTGGACAGTCTCGACGGCGCGAACCGCCTGGCGACGTTCCTGGAGCGACCCGATGCGCTCGCCAGGGTGCAGCCGCTGGTGGCTGACGGCCTGATCTCCTCCAGTCCCGTGCGTGAGCCCAAGCAGACCTTTTCGCTGTTCACCTGGCTCAACAATGGCGGCGTCGTCATGGACTGGCTGATATCGGGCGTCGACCCCGACCATGCCGACCTTGCCCAGATTCCGACCGGCATCGTCTCGATCGGCGATTTCGCCAAATGGCTCAAGCTGTCGCGAACCCACCTGGCACGCAAACTGCGCGATGCCGAAGACCTCGGCAGCGTCGGCTGGCTCGGCCAGCGCGGTCACTCAGTGATGTGGGTGTCGGGCGATTTCTACCAGGAGTACATGACCGCCCAGACCGTCAAGCTGGCCATCATCGATGCCGCCTTCGCCGCGGCCTTTTGCCCACCGGCAGACAGCTGATCGGTGCGGCATCCCCCGTGCGGGGGGATGCACAAAGCCGGCGGGCTCCGTCAGTCGATATCGAACGAGACGCCCTGGGCGAGCGGCAGCGCCTTGGAATAATTCACCGTGTTGGTGGCGCGGCGCATATAGGCCTTCCACGCATCGGAGCCGCTCTCGCGGCCGCCGCCGGTTTCCTTTTCGCCACCGAACGCACCGCCGATCTCGGCGCCCGAGGTGCCGATGTTGACATTGGCAATGCCGCAGTCCGACCCATCGACGCCGAGGAAGCGCTCGGATTCCTGCAGGTCACGGGTGAAGATCGATGACGACAGGCCGGCTCCCACCGCATTGTGCTCGTCGAGCACGGCGTCGAAATCTGAATATTTCATCACATAGAGGATCGGCGCGAAGGTCTCTTCCGTCACCGGCGAAACCTGGCTTTGCATTTCAACCAGCGCCGGGTGCACGTAGTAGGCGTCCGGATGGCCGTTCTCCACCCGCGCCCCGCCGGTCACCTTGCCGCCATGGGCGGTGGCTTCCGTCAGCGCCTTCTGCATGGCGTCGAAGGCCGCCTTGTCGATCAGCGGCCCGACCAGCGAGGACGTCTCCAGCGGATTGCCCACCGACACGCTTTCGTAGGCCTTCTTGAGACGCGGAACCAGGGCGTCATAGACGCTGTCATGCACGAACAGCCGGCGCAGCGTCGTACAGCGCTGACCCGCCGTGCCCATGGCGCCGAAGGCGACGGCGCGCAGCGCCATGTCGAGATCGGCGGTCGGGCAGACGATGCCGGCATTGTTGCCGCCAAGCTCCAGCACCGCGCGTGCAAAGCGCTTGGCCAGGCGCGGGCCAACGTCGCGGCCCATGCGGGTCGAGCCGGTTGCCGAAACCAGCGGCACCTTGGGATGATCAACCAGGATTTCGCCGACGGCACGGTCGCCGATCAGCACCGGCGCCAGGCCTTGCGGTGCGTCCGCGCCGAAGCGCTTGACCGCACGCTTGAAGATAGCCTCGCAGGCGAGCGCGGTCAGCGGCGTCTTCTCCGATGGCTTCCACACCACCGCGTCACCGCAGACCAGTGCCAGTGCCGCATTCCACGACCAAACCGCGACCGGGAAGTTGAAGGCTGAAATGACGCCGACGACGCCGAGCGGATGCCAGGTTTCCATCATCCGGTGGCCAGGGCGCTCGGTGGCGATGGTCAGACCGTACAATTGCCGGGAGAGGCCGACGGCGAAATCGCAGATGTCGATCATTTCCTGCACTTCGCCGAGCCCCTCGGACGGGATCTTGCCAACCTCGATCGAGACCAGCCGGCCAAGCTCGGCCTTGTGCGCGCGCAGTTCCTCGCCGAGCAGCCGCACCAGTTCGCCACGCCGCGGGCCCGGCACCATCCGCCACGCCTGGAAGGCCTTGTGCGCGGCATCGATCACCTTGGCTGCGTCAGCCGGCGAGATCGTCTTCAGCGCCGCGATCTGCTCGCCCGTCACCGGGCTCTTCACGATCAGGTCGCCGCCGACAAGCGCGTCCTTGGCCACACCCAGTTTCGCCAGAAGCTCGGTCGTTTCCTTCGCTATCGTCATTTTTGTCCCTTTCAGATCCCGTCACCATCATATGGCGCTGGGTCAAGCCTTCGCCGTGTCGCCCGCGTACCGAAAGGTACTTCAGGCACAGTCATGGCGTGGCATTACTCGTTTCAGGGAAGAATCGCCACCCCGGTATGGTCCAAGGTCGGCTGACACGATTAAGCCAGATGGGCAGATGACGCTCAGTTTGCCTTTTTCGCCGGCGGGCGCACGGCACCGTCCTTCATCAGCCGGTCGATATGCATGCGGATATGGGCCGCTTCCGCCGCTGTGTTTGCCAGCGCAATGGCACGGTCGAAGGCGACACGCGCCTCCTCGCCCCGGTCAAGCTGCATCAAAAGGCCACCCTTGAGGCCGAAGAAGTGGAAATAGCCGGAGAGCCGGTCTTCCAGCGGCTCGATCATGGCGAGCGCCTCTGCCGGACCACGCACCTTGGAGACCGCGACGGCCCGGTTGAGCGTGACCACCGGTGATGGCTGCATCTGCTCGAGCAAGCGGTAGAGCAGGTCGATCTCGTTCCAGTCGGTGTCCTCGGCCTTTTCGGCCCGCGCATGCAGCGCGGCAATAGCCGCTTGCACCTGATAGGGGCCGGGCTTGCGATGGCGCAGCGCCTTGTCGACCAGCGCCAGCCCCTCATCGATCATCTTGCGGCTCCACAGGCCGCGATCCTGATCCTCGAGCAGTACGATCTCGCCGCTCTCGTCAAAACGAGCCGGTGCCCGCGCATGCTGCAGAAGGAGCAGTGCCGCCAGCCCCATGATCTCCGGCTCGGTCTGGAACAGCCGCAGCAACAGCCGTGCCAGCCGGATCGCCTCCTCGCACAGCGGCGCGCGAGCCGGTGCCTCGCCGCTGTTGGTCGAATAGCCCTCGTTGAAGATCAGGTAGACCATGGCGGCGACAGCGGCGAGCCGCTCGGAGCGCTCGACGGCGCCCGGGGTCTCGAACGGCACGCCGGCGTCCGCGATGCGTGCCTTGGCGCGGGTGATGCGCTGCTCCATGGCGCTTTCGCTAACCAGGAAGGCGCGCGCGATCTGCTTGACGGTGAGGCCCGAGACAATGCGCAGCGCCACCGCGATCTGCTGCGTTGCCGGCAGATCGGGATGGCAGCAGATGAACAGCAGCCGCAGGATGTCATCGCGGTAATGCGCCCCGTCCAGCCGCTCGGCGATATCGCTCTCGGCGTCCTCCAGGTCGGAAATCTGGTCTTCCTCCGGCATCGGCGCCTGCTTGGCGCGCTTGCGCACCGCATCGATGCCGCTGTTGCGGCCGACAAAGATCAGCCAGGCCGCCGGATCACGCGGTGGCCCGTTCTGCGGCCAGCTCTTGATCGCCCTGAGGCACGCATCCTGGAAAGCTTCCTCCGCCGTATCGAGATCGCGGAAATAACGCAGCAGCGCGCCCATCGCCTGCGGACGGGCGGCGCTGATCGCCGAGCTGATCCAGGCGAGTTCGGTCATGCGGAAATCTTGGTGGGATTGAAGACGGAGACCGGCCGGATCTCATAGGAGCCGCCGCTCGGATTGACCTCGGAAAGCTCGCGGGCGAACTCCACGGCCTCGTCGAGATCGGCGCATTCGAGCGTGTAGAAACCGAGGAATTGTTCCTTGGTCTCGGCAAACGGGCCGTCGATGACGATCGCTTCGCCCTTGACCTTCCTCAGCGTCGTCGCCGCCGTGGTCGGCAAAAGCCGCGCCACCGGGCCAAGCCGGCCAGCCTTGGCATACTTGTCCTGAACGTCGAGGAGATTGGCCATGACCTCGTCGTCCTGTGCCTTGCTCCAGGAGCAGATGACGTCTTCGGAAGCATAGCAGAGGATTGCGTAGAGCATGGCTGGTCCTTTTCTCTGTCAAAGGACGAAACAGTAAGACCGATCCCGACACGACGTCGATAAAAAAATCCCGATGCCGTGGATTTGACGGCGGCCGGTGGTCGCTAGTCAGCTTTCGCGAATCTTCAGCCATCGCAGCACGAGAGCTTCCTCGTCATCGAGACCATCGATCGCGCGCTTGCGCTTGTTTGCCTGCGCCATTTCGTCCAGCAATCGCCCTTCTGACCAGGCGTCCAAGACTTGCGGATGGATGTAGCATTTGCGGCAGACGGCGCGCGTGTTGCCCAGCCGCTCGGCAACCTTGTCGATGACGCTGTTCATCACCCGCTTTTGCTGCGCCAGGCTTTGCGGCAATTCCGTCTGTGCAAACAACGAGGCTGCATGGATGGTGCCGCCCCAGGTGCGGAAATGCTTCGAACTGAACGCATCGCCCAGGGCCTCGCGGATATAGCGGTTGACGTCCTCGGAGCGGACCGGCCGCCTGCCGCCGTCCTCACCGAGATACTGAAACAGCTTCTGGCCAGGCAAATCCTGCGCGCCACGCACGATTCCAGCGATGCGGCGGTCGATCAGCTTCAGCTTCCACTCCTTGCCGGACTTGCCCTTGAAGGCAAACCGAAGGCTCGAGCCGACGATATCGACATGGCGGTCGCGCAATGTGGTCAACCCGAAACTCTTGTTGTCGCGGGCGTAGGCGGCATTGCCGACCCGGATCATGGTGTTGTCGAGCAGCCAGACGACCGCGGCGACGACGCGCTCGAGCGGCAGGCCACGACGGCGCAGATCGCTGTCGATCCTGCGCCGCAGGGCCGGCAGGCTTTCGGCAAAGGCGACAAGGCTCGAATATTTGGCGCCGTCGCGTTCTTCGGCCCATTGGGGATGGTAGCGGTATTGCTTGCGTCCGCGCTGGTCCCTGCCCGTTGCCTGGATATGGCCGTCGGCGCCGGGCGAAATCCACACATCCGTCCAGGCCGGCGGAATGACGATCGCCTCGATGCGAGCCCTGGTGGCGTCCGGAACCGCCCGTCCTTCCGGACCCTTGTAGGAAAACCCCTTGCCTGTCTTTAGCCGCCGGATACCGGGCTCGGCGTCGCTGATATAGGTAAGCGACGCATGATCGGCCGAGCTTTGCGACCCGTTCTTCGGCGCGCTACTTTTCGGCACAGCATCTTCCTCAGCCGAGCGGCTGGGCGACAATCCGGATTTTTGCAGCATGTCAGCTCCACGCAAATATCCGTAGATAAGCTGTTGGCCGATTGCTGGTTCCACACGCGCCGGAAAAGCCTGTGCGCCGATATTGTGTCGGTTGCGGCGGAACTGGCGCCTACAGAGCGCCTTGCAGCTGGATCGACGGCGCGGACAAACGCCGTCGCGCCGCGAGCTTGAACCTGTAGCGCAGGCAGCGCCAGGCTTCCGAGCGCCGCTTGGGGGCTGCCGCGGCCACCGCCAGGAAGCGTGCCGCGGTGTCCAGATCGCCGCGCGCATAGTGGACCCGGGCGATCTTGAGGGCGACAAGCCCTTCCCTGGCCTTGAGCGCCGACAACGGGATGTTGCAGTCGGTGAGCGTGCGCAGTTCTCGGCGCCAATCCAGGAAGCGCCGTACCGGGTTGATCGCATAGCGGTCGTCGGAACGCACCGGCGAAACCTCATAGACCATGACGGGTTGCGAAACCATGGCCAGCGATGCCTTGCTCATCAGCCGCGCCCAGAACAGCGTGTCCTCGTCATAGGCCAATCCGACCGGGAACCTCGTCTCGCCGATCAGGGATCGGGATGCCAGAACGCTGCCCACGGCGACCGACCGTATGTCGCCTTTCACATAGGCCGAAGCGTTCGCCAGGCACGCGGCCTGATAGCCGTTCGGCACCTTGATCTGCCGATCCTGGCCGTTCACTCGTCGCCGGTAGGCGCCAACGATCATATCGGCCTTCGGCTGCTTCCCTGCCTGCCGCAGCAGCGCGCGCAATCCGCCTTGCAGATGCAGATCGTCGGCATCGATCAGGTATACCCAGGGATAGACCGCCTCCGCCAACGCCACGTTGCGGGCGCCGCCGGCATCGCGGCAACTGGCCGACAGCACGCGCAACGGCAGCGACAGTTCCGCCGCGACCTGCCGCGCCACGGCTGCCGTGCCGTCCGTCGATGCATCGTCGACCAGCAGGATCTCGCCGATGATCTCGGCCTCGCTGCGAAGCGACGCCAGCGTTACCCCGATGGTCGCCGCCGCGTTGCAGGCAGGAATGACGACGCTGATCGCTCTCAATTACAAAACCCCGCGCCTCGCGCTTGAGGATACAATTATCGTCCACCTCGAAACGAATGCAGATTAGCGGCCACATCGGTGTTTGAGAAGCAGTCTTGTCCATTCCATCCAGAATTGCAGGAAAGAACCCGCTGCGTGTGCGGCCTGCTTTTAGGCCTTTTCGAGCACGACCGGAATGACATCGACAGCTTGCTCGCCGACCTGTCCGCCGGTGGTCTTGAGAACGCCGACGATCGGCGCCACGTCCGAATAGTCGCGGCCGTAGCCGACCGTGATGTGGTCGTTGCTGGCCCGCATGCCGTTGGTCGGGTCGAATTCCTGCCAGCCAGCGTCGCGTCCGCACCAGACCTTGACCCAGGCATGCATGGCGTCGGCGCCTTCCAGCCGGGGTTTGCCCTTCGGCGGGATGGTGCGCAGGAAGCCGCTGACATAACCAGCCGGAATGCCGAGCCCGCGCAGACCGGCGATCATGATGTGCGAAAAGTCCTGGCAGACGCCACGCTTCAGCTTGAAGGCATCGCTGGCCCGGGTTCGCACCGTGGTCGCTTCGCCATCATAGGTAAAATCGTGATGAATCCGATTGCACAGGTTCATGGCCGTGCCGGCGGCAGAGCCGGCAATGCTGTCTCGTGCGTAGGTGGTGATCGCAGCATCGATGCCGGCATGGGCGCTGGCCGTCAGGAAATGGTGCGGTGCATCAGGCGCCAGCGACCGCACCGCGGCGAGCTCCTGCCTGAGCCGGCCGAGATCGGGCGACACGTCGAGCCCGGGCTCGGGTCGCGACACCGAGACGCGTGCGCTCATCCTTATGTCGAGCGTGTCATGCGCATCGCGAAAGGCGATCGAGGTGACGTTGTTGCCGAAGAAATCCGAAAAATCCGAACGCTCGTTGGGCGCCGGTGCAAAGGACAAGGATGCGGCGATGACGCGCTGCACGCCGGAAATCGTCGACGGCAGCACGCGGATTTGATGACGGCCGCCGCCGGCCGCCGCGGCATAGTCGTAGTGGAGATGAAGCCTGATATCGTAAAGCATGCTTTATCCGAAATAGGCTTTGGCGAGGCTGTTGTAGAGGCCGCCGATTTCGTAGGCGAGCTCGTCCAGCGCCTTTGCCGTCATATCCGAAGGCTCCTTGATGGCGATCTGGGTGTTGAGCTGCAGGATTTCTTTCGCCGCCGGCGACATGTGCCCCTCCCCGCCGACCGACGGCAACAGGCCGATCTCGGCCTTCAGCCTTTCGAGCTGGAACAGGATGGAACGCGGATTGAGCGGATCGAGCGCCAGCAGGTCGATCACCGTGCGCCGGCCGGCCTGCACCGGATATTGCCGGCGATGGGTCATGACGCTGTCGCCGATCTCCAGCATCATGTCGAGCGCGCCGTCCGGCGCCTTGGCGCTGGTCAGCCGCGACAGGGTGCGGGCGATCTGGATGCCACGCTCCAGCCGGCGGCCGATCTCGAGGAAACGCCAGCCGGCGAAGCGGTACATGTTCTCGTGCAGCAAGCCGGAAAAGCCGGCGAGCTTGCGCAGGATGACCGTCATCGCCCGGGTCGCGTCGTCGCCGGGCGCCACCGTCGTCGCGAACTGATGGATGGTCTTCGACAGGTCCTTCAGCGCCAGCCAGCCATCGGGCGAGAAGCGGTCGCGGATCTGCCCGGCGCTGTAGACGGCGCTGTCGAGCGTGCCGATCAGCCCCGACGGGATCGCCGTCTCGACATCGATACCGAACGGTTCGAGATAATCCCTGATGTCGGCCAGCAGCGGCATGTCCGGGTCGGAGGTTTCGGCCAGCCGCACATGATAAGCGCGCAGGATGCGCACCGTGTCTTCCGAGCGCTCGATGTAGCGGCCGAGCCAGGTCAGGTTCTCCGCCGCGCGGCTGGGCAGGCTGCCAGGCCTGGTGCGGGTAAAGCTGTCGCCTTCTTGCGGCAACAGTGTCTCGCGCTCCACCGGTTTGTCGCTGACAACCCAGACATCCGCCGCCTGGCCGCCGCGCTGCATGGCGATCGCCGTCGGGTCCAGCGACAGGCCGACGCGGGCAAAACCGCCCGGCATCACCGTCCAGCCCTCTGGCGTGCGCGCCAGATAGACGCGCAGGCTCGCCGGCCGCGGCTCCAGCCAGCCGCCGACATAGACGGGCGTCGTCGAAAGCGTCACTGCTTCCTGGCCGACGAAGTCGCCACCATAGCGTTCGATGCGCGCCACCAGCTCCGCCCGCTCGCCGGCGGACAGCGCCGAGCCGAGCTTCGTCTGTTCGTCATCCTCGAAGGCAAGTCTCGTCGACAGCGCCGGCCCGATAACCATGCGATCGATATTGGCCAGCACATGCGCGCGTTCGGTTGCTTGCCCGCACCACCATGTCGCGACGCTTGGCAGCAGCAATTCCTCGCCCCGCAAGGCACGTGATATCTTGGGCAGGAAGGCAAGCAGCGCGCGCGTCTCCATCAGGCCGGAGCCCAGCGCATTGACGGTCGCAACCGCGCCCTGGCGGATCGCCTCGACCAGGCCCGGCGTGCCGATCTGCGAATCCGGGCGCAGTTCGAGCGGGTCGGCGAAGGCGGCATCGAGCCGCCGCCACAGCACGCTGATCGGCATCAGCCCGGAAACCGTGCGCACCATCAGCCGGCCGCCGGAAACGGTCAAATCCTCGCCTTCGAGCAGCATGATGCCGAGATAGCGGGCGATATAGGCGTGTTCGTAATAGGTTTCGTTGAGCGGCCCCGGCGTCAGGATGGCGACGCGGCCGTCCGTTTCCTTGGCCATGCCGATCAGCGCATCGCGAAAACGGCGGAAAAAGCCGGCAAGGCGGTGCACATGCATCTCGCCATAAATATCGGACAGCGCGCGTGTGGTGGCGACGCGGTTCTCCAGCGCGAAGCCGGCGCCGGACGGCGCCTGGGTGCGATCGCCCAACACCCACCACTGGCCATCAGGCCCGCGGCCGAGCTCGAAGGCGCAGAAATGCAGGAAATGGCCGCCGGCCGGCCTGGTGCCGACGACTGGCCGCAAATATTCCGGACTGGCCGCGATCAATCCCGCCGGCAGGATGCCTTTTTCGACCAGCCGATTTGGCCCGTAGATATCGGCGATGGTTTCCTCGAACAGCTCGGCGCGTTGCACGAGGCCGGCGCTGATCGCAGCCCACTCGCTCTCCTCGATGAGAACCGGGACATGCGCCAGCGGCCATTCGCGCTCATTGGCGCCGGCCTTGTCGTAGACGCGGTAGTAGACGCCGGCATCGCGCAGATACTGGTCGGCGCGGGCAAAACGCTGGCCGAGCTTTTCAGGCCCCAGTTCGTCGAGCGCTTCGATGAAGTGCTTCCAGACCGGGCGGGGATTGCCCGACGCATCGACCATCTCGTCGACGACGCCGTCGATCGGCTGGTAGTGCTCCAGCAGGCTGTGGATCTGCGGCTTGCCGCGTACCCTCTTGTGATTCCCCTTTGCCATCGCTGATCAGAGTCTTGCCGGCCGCCGAAGGTCAAGGGTCATCGGGAAATCTTCCGCCGGTTGTTCCTCGCGGATCACATAGGCGGACGGCGTATGGCCGCGCGGTTCGAAGCGGGCGAGCCGCCGGGCCTCCGCCTCGTTGCCATTGACGGGGAAGGTGTCGTAATTGCGCCCGCCGGGATGGGCGACATGGTAGACGCAGCCGCCGATCGCCCGACCCGACCAGCGGTCATAGATATCGAACACCAGCGGCGTGTTGACCGGTAGCGCCGGATGCAGGCCGGAAGCCGGCTGCCAGGCCTTGAAGCGGACGCCCGCCACCGCGACCTCTCTGTTGTCCGTCACCTTCATGGGCACGATGCGGCCGTTGCAGACGACCGCATGGCGCTCCGGGTTCAGCCCTTCCGTCTTGACCTGCAGCCGTTCGACCGAGGAATCGACGAAGCGCACGGTACCACCGATAGCGCCCTGCTCGCCCATGACATGCCAGGGCTCGAGCGCTTGGCGCAGCTCCAGCTTGATGCCGGCATGCTGGACCTCGCCGCAGAACGGGAAGCGGAATTCGAGCTGGGCATCGAACCATTCGGGTCGGAACTCGAAACCGTTGAGCTTGAGGTCATCGAGCACGTCGAGGAAATCAGCCCACACATAATGCGGCAGCATGAAACGGTCATGCAGCGACGTGCCCCAGCGCACGAAGCGACCGTCGAGCGGGGTCTTCCACGCGCGGGCGATGATCGCCCTAACCAGCAATTGCTGCGCCAGCGACATGCGCGCATTTGGCGGCATCTCGAAGCCGCGGAACTCGACCAGCCCCAGCCGGCCTGTCGGCCCGTCCGGCGAGAACAGCTTGTCGATGCAGATTTCCGAACGGTGCGTATTCCCTGTGACATCGGTCAGCAGGTTCCGGAACAGCCGGTCGACCAGCCACGGCAAGGGTGCCGCGCCCTGGTCCGGATGCGGCACCTGCGTCATAGCGATCTCAAGCTCATAGAGCGAATCGTGGCGCGCCTCGTCAAAGCGCGGCGCCTGGCTGGTCGGGCCGATGAACAGGCCGGAGAACAGATAGGACAGCGACGGACGCCGCTGCCATTGCAGCACCAGGCTCTTCAACAGGTCCGGCCTTCGCAGGAACGGGCTGTCGTTGGGCGTCGCACCGCCAACCACGACATGGTTGCCGCCGCCGGTGCCGGTGTGGCGGCCATCGATCATGAACTTGTCGGCGCCAAGCCGCGTCTGCCGCGCCTCCTCGTAGATCGCTGTCGTCGTCGCCACGCAATCCTGCCAGTTGGACGCCGGATGGATGTTGACCTCGATGACGCCGGGATCGGGCGCAACGCGGATGACGTTGAGGCGCGGATCATGTGGCGGACCATAGCCTTCGATATGCACCGGCAGACCGATCGCCTTTGCCGCATTCTCGGCCGCCGCGACCAGTTCGAGATAGTCTTCCAGCGCCTCGACCGGCGGCATGAACACACAGAGCCTTCCATCGCGCGGCTCGACCGAAAGTGCAGTGCGCACCGCGCCACCGATCTCGGTGATCTCCTGTTCGACCCGGTCCTGCTGGCCGGTCGTGGCCGTAAAGGAGGCCGCCTGCTGGCGGCGCGCCATCTCGTCGGCGCCTTCGAGTTCGGCCGGAGCCGCTGAGGGCAGTATGGCTTCATGCGCGGGCAGCGCTCCACGCGGCAGCGACGGATCGACCGGCACGATGTAGGGGAACTGCTCCGGCGGCACATAGGGCAACGTACCGAGCGGCAGGCGGTAGCCGACCGGTGAATCGCCGGGCACCAGGAACAGCCGGCCACGCCGCGTCTTCCATTTTTCCGAGCGCCAGCGCGGCCCCGACGCCTGGCTGTTCCAGCGCTGCACCGGCAGCACGTAGCCGGACGGCTTGGTCAGCCCGCGTTCGAACACTTTCGCCATGCGGCTGCGTTCTTCCGGATCCTCGAGCATGGAATTGGACGGATCGACATTGTCGGGCAGCTTGCCTTCCTTGAGCAGCCATTCGGCCGGATCCTCATAGGCTTCGCTGACCATGGTCCTGTCGATGCCGAGTTCACCAGCAATCGCGGTGAGCAGGCTTTCCGCCTGTTTCAGGCCGATATCGGCCGAATTCTTTTCGCGGGCGATCAGCGAGGGATCGCTCCACACCGGCTGGCCATCGGCACGCCAGTAAAGCGAGAAGGTCCAGCGCGGCAGGCTTTCGCCCGGATACCATTTGCCCTGGCCGTAGTGGAGAAAGCCACCCGGCGCGAAACGCTCACGCAGCTTCCGGATCAGCGCATCGGCCTTCTCACGCTTGGTCGGCCCGACGGCAGCGGTGTTCCATTCTGCGGACTCGAAATCATCGATCGACACGAAGGTCGGCTCGCCGCCCATGGTCAGCCGCACATCGCCCGCCGCAAGTGCTGCATCCACCTTGCTGCCGAGTGCATCGAGCGCCTGCCAGCTTTCATCGGAGAATGGCTTGGTGATGCGCGGATGTTCGGCGATGCGGTCGACCCGCATCTCGAAGCCGAATTCGACGTTGGCGAAGCTCGCCATCCCGGAAATCGGTGCTGCATTGCGGAAATGCGGGGTAGCGGCTAGTGGCACATGGCTTTCGCCGGTGAGCAGGCCCGATGTCGGGTCGAAGCCGATCCAGCCGGCGCCGGGAAGATAGACCTCGCACCAGGCATGCAGGTCGGTGAAGTCCACTGCGGTTCCCGGCGGGCCATCGAGAGCGACAAGGTCAGGCTTGAGCTGGATCAGGTAGCCGGAGACGAAGCGCGCGGCGATACCGAGATTGCGCAGGATCTGCACCAGCAGCCAGCTCGAATCCCGGCATGATCCCTTGGCGGCGGCCAGCGTTTCCTCCGGCGAGAACACACCGGTTTCCATCCGCACGATATAGGCGATCTCGCGCTGCAGCCGGGCATTGAGGTCGACGAGGAAATTGACGGTGTTCCTCGCGCTGGTGTCGATGGTTTTCAGGAAGGCCGACAGCAGCGGACCTGCCGGCTCAGGCGTCCGGTAGATCGTGAGATCATCGCGGATCTCTTCCGGGTACTCGAACGGAAATGTCTCGGCCGATGGCTCGACGAAGAAATCGAACGGATTGTAGACCGTCATGTCGGCGACGAGGTCGACCTCGATCTTCAGCTCGGTCACCGGTTCGGGAAAGACGAAACGGGCAAGGAAGTTGCCGTAGGGGTCCTGCTGCAGATTGACGAAATGGTTCGCCGGCTCGACCTTGAGCGAATGGCTGAGCACCTTGGTGCGCGAATGCGGCGCCGGCTGCAGCCTGATGATCTGGGGCCCAAGAACCACCGGCCGGTCATACTTGTAGTGGGTCAGGTGGTAGACAGCTGCCAGAATTGCCATGGGACCCCGGAATTCAGCGTTTCAAACGAATTCGCTGAACCCTGACACATTTGGCGGCCATTCTCCAAGCAGAGATGTTGCGGTGCACCTAATTTAAACGGCTACCGAACGCTTAGAAAAACGCCTGGATTCCGGTCTGCGCCCTGCCGAGGATCAGCGCATGCACGTCATGCGTGCCCTCATAGGTGTTGACCGTCTCCAGGTTCTGCGCATGGCGCATGACGTGATAGCCGATCTGGATGCCGTTGCCGCCATGCATGTCGCGGGCCTGGCGGGCGATGTCGAGCGCCTTGCCGCAATTGTTGCGCTTGACGATCGAGATCATTTCCGGCGCCATCTTACCTTCATCCAGCAACCGCCCGACGCGCAAGGATGCCTGCAGCGCGAGCGCAATTTCGGTCTGCATGTCGGCGAGCTTCTTCTGGTAAAGCTGCGTGCCGGCCAGCGGCTTGCCGAACTGCTTGCGATCAAGACCGTACTGACGGGCGCGATGCCAGCAATCTTCCGCGGCGCCCATCGAGCCCCAGGAAATGCCGTAGCGGGCCCGGTTGAGGCAGCCGAACGGGCCGCCAAGGCCCTTGGCGTTGGGCAGCAGCGCGTCTTCGCCGACTTCGACGCCTTCCATCACCACTTCGCCGGTGATCGAAGCCCGCAGCGAAAGCTTGCCGCCGATCTTCGGCGCCGACAGCCCCTTCATGCCCTTTTCCAGCACGAAGCCGCGGATCTCGTCCTTGCCGTTGTCACCCTTCAGCTTTGCCCAGACGACGAACACATCGGCGACCGGCGCGTTGGAAATCCACATCTTCGAGCCGGACAGCTTGTAACCGTTGGCGGTCTTCTCGGCGCGCGTCTTCATGCCGCCCGGGTCGGAGCCGGCATCCGGCTCGGTCAGGCCGAAACAGCCGATCCACTCGCCGCTGGCAAGCTTGGGCAGGTACTTCTTGCGCTGTTCGTCCGAGCCATAGGCGTAGATCGGATACATCACCAGCGACGACTGCACCGACATCATCGAGCGATAACCCGAATCAACCCGCTCCACCTCGCGCGCGACCAGCCCGTAGGTCACATAGTTGGCGCCAAGCCCGCCGAATTCCTCAGGGATGTTGATGCCGAGCAGGCCGGCCTCGCCCATTTCGCGGAAGATCGCCGTGTCGAATGTCTCGTTGAGATAGGCGTCCTCGATCCGAGGCGCCAGCTTGTCGGCGGCGAAGGCCGCCGCGCCATCGCGCACCATGCGCTCGTCTTCCGAAAGCTGGTCCTCGATCAGGAACGGGTCTTCCCAGACGAATGCATTCTTGTCGGCGGCCATGGCGTTCTCCCAAACCAATGCAGGTCGCCCAAAGTGCCCAGCAGTTTTGGGATGCGACATGCATGAAGCAAAATCTTGGCCCGGCTTATCGACCTGCGCCTCGAAAAAATCAAACGAAATTGCTTCACCGATCAATGAGCGTTAGGAATGGATCATGAGTGTCCAACGTCGCCTCTTGCCCAGCATCAGCGCCCTTGCCGCCTTCGAGGCGGTGGCCCGCCTCGGCTCCTTCACCGCCGCCGCCCAGGAGCTCGATCTGACCCAGGGCGCGGTCAGCCGGCAGATCAGATTGCTGGAAGATCAGTTTGGCCGCCGGCTGTTCGAGCGCGATAGCCGCAATGTCAGGCTGTCGGCATCGGGCGAAATCTACGCCGAGGCGGTGCGTTCAGCGCTTGGCCAGTTGCGTGACGCAGCCCTTGGATTGATGAGCAATCGGCATAGTGGCATCCTGAACCTTGCCATTTTGCCGACCTTCGGCACGCGCTGGCTGATGCCGATGATCCCCGATTTCGTCGAAACCAACCCTGACATCACCATCAACTTCGTCACCCGCGTCGGCCGCTTCGACTTCGCCCGTGAGCGGCTGGATGCCGCCATCCACTATGGGCTGCCGGACTGGCCGGAGGCCGACTCGACACTGCTGGTGCGCGAAACGGTGGCGCCGGTTGTGTCGCCCGCATTCCTCGCCGGTCGCGCCATCGCCTCACCGGCCGATATCGGCCGCTTGCCGCTGCTGCATATGGCGACGCGCCCTGGCGCCTGGACCGAATGGTTCGAGCATCAGGGCCTGAGCGCGCCGACCGGACCGGGCATGCAGTTCGAACAGTTCGGCACCGCTGCCCAGGCCTGCATGGCGGGACTCGGCGTGGCGCTGTTGCCGTTGATCCTCATCGCAGGCGAATTGCAGCGCGGCCAGTTGGTGCCGGCGCCCGGCCAGCCCATGCAAAGCCGCAGCGCCTACTATCTCGTCGTCCCGCACGACAAGCGCGGCCATCCGCCGGTCACCAGCTTTCGCGACTGGCTGCTGGGAGAGGTTGAGAAGGAACCGGCTGTTCTGGCTTGGTAGCTACTTCCGCTTCAGTGCATCCGCCAGTGCCGCACCGAACGCCCCTTGCTGCGCCGGCCGCTCCGGTTGACGCTGCGGCGCCGGCGAACGTGGGGCCGGCCTGCCGCCGCCATTGTCGCGCGGTCCGCCGCGCGGTGCACCACCTTCGCCGCCATCCTTGCGCATGGACAGGGCGATGCGCTTACGCTTGATGTCCACATCGACGACGCGCACCTTGACCACGTCCCCGGCCTTGACCACCTCATGCGCGTCCTTGATGAAACGGTCGGCCAGTTGCGAGACATGCACCAGCCCGTCCTGGTGAACACCGATATCGACGAAAGCGCCGAAGGCGGCGACATTGGTAACGGTGCCTTCCAGCAGCATGCCAGGCTTCAGATCCTTGATGTCGTCGATGCCGTCGGCGAAGGTCGCGGTCTTGAAGCCAGGGCGCGGATCGCGGCCGGGCTTTTCCAGCTCCGCCAGGATGTCGCGCACCGTCGGCAGGCCGAAACGCTCATCGACGAAGACGCGCGGATCGAGCGCCTTGAGCGCTGCGCTGTCGCCCATCAGCGAGCGAACGTCGCGGCCGCAGGCGGCGACGATCTTCTTGGCGACGCCATAGGCTTCTGGATGCACCGACGAGGCATCGAGCGGCTCGCTGCCATTGGCGATGCGCAGGAAGCCGGCGCTTTGCTCGAACGCACGCGGCCCGAGCCGCGGCACCTTGAGCAAATCCTTCCGGCTGGCGAAGGGTCCCGTCGCATCGCGATGCGCAACGATGGCGTCGGCCAGCGATGCGCCAAGGCCGGAGACGCGCGCCAGCAGTGGCGCCGAGGCGGTGTTGAGATCGACGCCGACGGCATTGACCGCGTCCTCGACCACCGCCTCCAGCGAGCGGCCGAGCCGGTACTGGTCGACATCGTGCTGGTACTGGCCGACGCCGATCGATTTGGGTTCGATCTTGACCAGTTCGGCTAGCGGATCCTGTAGGCGCCGGGCGATCGACACGGCGCCACGCAGCGACACGTCGAGACCCGGGAATTCCGCCGCCGCCGTCGCCGATGCCGAATAGACCGAGGCGCCCGCCTCGCTGACGATCACCTTGAGCGGCTTCGGGCCACCGTCCGCCGGCATGTCGGACAGCATGTCCGCCACCAGCTTCTCCGTCTCGCGGCTGCCGGTGCCGTTGCCGATCGAGATCAGCTCGACCTTGTGCAGGCGAATGAGCTTGGCGAGTTCCGCCTGGGTGCCGCGCACGTCGTTCCTGGGCGGAAACGGATAGACCGTCGTCGTTGTCAGCACCTTGCCGGTGCCGTCGACCACCGCCACCTTGACGCCGGTGCGGATGCCGGGGTCGAGCCCCATCGTGGCGCGCGACCCGGCGGGGGCCGCCAGCAGCAAATCCTTGAGGTTGCGGGCAAAGACGTGGATCGCCTCTTCTTCCGCACGCTCACGTAGATCGCGCATCAAATCGAGCGTCAGGTGCAGCGACAGTTTTATGCGCCAGGTCCAGCCGGCGACCTCCATCAGCCAGCGATCGCCCGGCAGGCTGCCGCCAATGGCATAGGCATTGGCGATCATCCGCTCGACCGGCTTCACCGGCGACGTGTCATCGGCATCGACCTCGATGTCGAGCGACAGCACTTCCTCGTTGCGGCCGCGCAGCATGGCCAGCGCGCGATGGCTCGGCACATTGGCCCAGCGCTCGACATGGTCGAAGTAATCGGAGAATTTCGCGCCGGCCTCCTGCTTGCCGTCGACCACCCTGGCCCGCATGAAGGCGCGCTCTTTCATGTAGGTTCGCAATTTGCCGACCAGATCGGCATTCTCGGCGAATTGTTCTGACAGGATGTCGCGCGCGCCATCGAGCGCCGCCTTGGCGTCGGCTACCTCTTCGCTAACATAGGCCAATGCCAGTTCGGCAGGCACCAGCGCGCGGTTTGCGAGAATGGCCTCGGCCAGCGGCCCCAGCCCGCGCTCCCTGGCGATCTCGGCCTTGGTGCGGCGCTTGGGCTTGTAGGGCAGGTAGATGTCTTCCAGCTCAGCCTTGGTGGTGGCGGCGACGATCTTGCCCTCAAGCTCCGCGGTCAGCTTGCCCTGTTCGCGGATGGAGCCAAGGATGGTGTCGCGGCGCGCATCGAGCTCGCGCAGATAGGCAAGCCGCTCGGCAAGGTCGCGCAGTTGCGTGTCGTCCAGCCCGCCGGTCACCTCCTTGCGGTAACGCGCCACGAACGGCACCGTCGCGCCTTCGTCGAGCAGTTCAATCGCCGCGGCCGCCTGTTCGGGTCGGGCAGCGATCTCGGTCGCGATGATGGCTGCAATGCGCTTGATGTCGGATGCCATGTCGTTCCTGCTCTCATCCAAAGAGCGGCGACCATAGGCGCAGACATCCGGTCCGCCAACCGCCGCGCTTTGATCAGCCCGGCGGGTCCACAGGAAAGCGTGCGCTAATGTGGCGACCCGGGCAGCTAGACCAGGCGGCTCAGCGCCTCGAAGAAGGCGACAATCTCGACATCGAGCGGATCGTCCACCGGCTCCGGCTGCGACGACATCTTGGCGATCACGACTTCGGTCTTGGGATCGACATACAGCCACTGGCCATGGATGCCGATGCCACAATAGGCGCCGCTCGGCAAACCGGTCTGGTACCATTTGTTGCGGTAACGGCCGTTCGGGAACAGCAGCGCCATCGTGCCGCGCTGCCAGGCGTCCGCACTGCCGCCGATGCTGATCGTGTCGTGCACCCACGCCTCGGGCACGATGCGGCGGCCATTGGCCATGCCGCCTTGCCGCATCATCTCGCCGACGCGCGCCAGATCGCGCGGCGTCACCGAAATGCCGCCGGCGGTGCGGGCCGTGCCCTCCATGTCGACGCCGATCGATGCTTCGCTGACGGCGCCGAGCGGCAGCCACAGCTTCTCGCGCATCAGGTCGGTGAAGCGCTGGCCGGACGCGCGTTCGAGCAGCAGGCCGAGCAGGTCGGAATTGGGCGAGCGGTAGCGGAAGGTCTGGCCATGCGGCTCGGCAAGGCGTTGCAAGGTCAGGATGAATTCGCGCAGGCTCTCCGTGCCGCCGCCCGGATTCCACAGCGTGGCGCGGCGATAGCGGGCGAAAGCGCTTTCCGGATCGAGATAGGCCTCCTCGAAATCGAGGCTGACGCTCATGTCGAGCACGTGCCGCACGCTGGCATCGCCATAGGCCGAGCCGGCGGCTTCAGGGATGTAGGCCGTCACCGGTGCTTCCGGGTCGAACACCCCCTCGCCTTCCAGTATGCCGGCGACAATGGCGGTCAGCGACTTGCTGATCGAAAAGATGATGTGGCGGGCGCCGAAATCCATATGCGGCGCGAACCAGTCGCCGATGAATTTGCCGCCTTTCATCACCGTCAGCGCGTCGGTGCTCGAACGTGCGAGAAATTCAGCCACCGTCTCCGGCGCACTGCCGACCGAAACCTTTTCACCGAGCAGCCCGCCCATGTCCCGAACCGGTGCCTCGACAACGCCCGGTGCCGCCGCCACGCGAGCGGTCGGCACCAGTTCGCCGAGATTCTGGAACGACCACCGGTTGAACGGGTTCTCGCGCCAGTTGGCGAGCAGCACCTGGTTGCGGCGGAAGCCGTATCGGGTCTCGAACGCGGTCTTGCCGGTCATGGCGGTTCCTTCCGGGTCGTTTCTTCTTGTGGGGCTCAGCGAAGTGCCGTGGCGATGGCGTGCACGGCCTTCAGCGTCGCCATGGAATAGGCGACATTGCCGAAATCTGGATAGGTCGAAAGCTTCACCACGACCATTCCGGTGTTCCAGTCGATATGGATCATCTGCCCAAACACGCCCCGGCACATCAACGCGCGCGAGCGCGGGTCCTCGATCCAGAACTGGTTGCGGTAGCTGCCCTCCGGCAGGCTGGGGCTGAAGTCCGGCCCATGCGTGCCGTTGCGCGTTGCCTCGATCCAGTCGGCCGGCACGACGCCGCCGCCATTGTCCAGGATCAGTTGGCCGAAGCGGCCATAGTCGCGCAGCGTGGCGTTGAAGCCGCCATCGGCGACGGCATAGCCGGCGCTGTCGACGGTGAAGCAGGCGCTTTCGTCGGCGCCGAGCTTTTGCCAGAGCTCTTCGGAAACCAGCTGCGGCAGACGCTTGCCCGTCACCCGTTCCATGATGAAGGCGAGCACGTCGGTCTCGATCGAGCGGTATTCAAACGCAGCACCATGCGCGCGGACCGTGTCCTTCAAGCCCAGGATCAGCTCGAACATGTGCGCGGGCCAGCGAAAGGCCGGATCGCTGCCCGGCGGCACCGGCTTCCAGCCGGTGGCGACATCGACCTGGCCGATATCCGAATAGCGGTCGGTATATTCCTCGGAGAAACGCACCCCGCTGGTCATGTCCAGCACATGCTGGACGCTGGCGCCGGCCCAGCCGGTAACGCCGAGCTGCGGCAGGTAGTCGGTCACCGGCTTTGCCGGATCGATCAGGCCGCGCCCGACCAGTATGCCGAACACCGAACCGGTGACGGACTTCGCCATCGACTGCGACAGGTGCAGCGTGCGGTCATTCATGCCGTTGAAATAGCGCTCATAGGCTATCCTGCCGTCCTTGAGCACCAGGAAGCCGTCCGTATAGGTCTCGTCGAGCAGCCCGGCGAGCGTTGTCGGCTTGCCTTCGCTGTCTTCGACCGCCAGCCCGTCGAGCTCGACCTCGGCGCGTTCGAGACGGTGGCGATGGCCATTGCCGCGCCAGACTTCGGCGGTCGGCAGAATTTCGCGGATGTGCTGGAACGCCCAGCGGTTCCACGGTGGCCGGTCCCAGTCGAGCTTCGGCGGCACCATGGCGGGCGGCGAGCCCTGCATGATCGGCGGCCGTGGATCGGAGTTGCGGTAGGATTCCATGACGGCCGCCCCTTGAACGTAAAAAAGGACCCGGCGGCGTGTGCCGCCGGGTCCATCGAAACGCAGTTACTTCTGCAGTTCGGTCCAGATCTTGGTGTAGATGTCCTGGATTTCAGGCGCGCACATCTTCTGGAACTCGCCCTGTGGCTTAGCATCGGCCGGAATGACAACTTCCGGCGCATCCTTCATGTCGGCCGGCATGTACTTGTCCGATCCGGTAATGGCGTTGGCGTAGCGATGGAACGCCGAGAGGCCGGCAGCGTTTTCCGGATCCATGATAAAGTTCTGGAACAGCTTGGCGTTCTCGACGTTCTTGGCTTCCTTCAGGACGACGACGTTGTCACTCCACAGGCCATAGCCTTCCTTCGGATAGTTGTAATGGATGGCCGGGTTGGCCAGCCGCTGGCGCAGCGCCGAACCATTCCAGTCGCTGGTTGCCTTGAAGTCGCCGGCGCCCATCTTCTCGATGGTGTTGTATTCCATGGCGATCCAGTTCGGTTTGGCCGCGACGAGCGTGTCGCGCACCTTCTTCAGCACCGCCTTGTCGTCGGTGCATTGCTGGCCGCCGACATATTTGATCGCCGCGAAGATGACGTCATTCATCTCGGGAACGACATTGACCTTGCCCTTCAGCTCATCGGGCGTGTTGAAGATGATGCCCCAGCTGTCAGCCGGTCCCTTGTAGGCGTCGGTGTTGACGACCACGCCGACCGTGCCCAGGGCCCACGGCACCGAATATTTGCGGCCCGGGTCGAAGTCGGGATTGGCCCATTCCGGCGCCACGTTCTTGAAGTTCTCCATCTTGCCCGGATCGGTCTCCAGAACGAGGCCTTCCTTGATCCAGATCGGTACGTAGGTCTGCGAAGGCACCGCGATGTCGAAGCCGGTGCCGCCCTGGCGGACCTTGGCAAGCGCGGTGTCGTTGGAATCGTAGTCGGTGATGGTCACCTTGATGTTGTATTTGGCCTCGAACTTCTTGATCACGTCAGGGCTGGTGTAGTTGCCCCAATTGTAGATGTTCAGTTCGCCGTCGGCGCGCGCCAGGCTCGTCGAGGCTAGCAGCGCCAACCCCATGGCGGTTGCTGTTGTCTTCCAGTTCATGGTTTTAACTCCCATTTTCGGTTCAGTCTCGTTTCCTGCTGACGAAGAAAAACAACGTGACGATCGCGACCGAAAGCAGCAGGAAGGCGGTCGATATCGCGTTGATCTCGGGTGTGATGCCGCGGCGGATCTGGCCGAGCATATAGGTGGGCAGCGTGTCCTGGCCGCCCGATTTGACGAACTCGGTGATGACGACATCGTCGAGCGAGATGACGAAGGCCAGCATCAGCCCGGCCAGGATGCCGGGCCACAGCAACGGCAGCGTGATGCGGCGGAAGGTTTTCCAGGGCGTCGCGTAGAGGTCGGCTGCGGCACGCTCCAGCGTCAGGTCCATATTCTCAAGTCGGGCCCGGATCGGCAGATAGGCGAAGGGAATACAGAACGCCGTATGCGCGGCGACCAGATAACCGATGCCGGAATAGCCGGTGAAGATCTTGATGCGCGAGAAAAAGATCAGCAGCGCCACGCCGGTGACGATCTCGGGCACCATCAGCGGCTGGTTGATTGCCGCATATTTGAAGGTCAGCCCGGGATAGGGCGCGGTGCGCGTGGTGGCGAGCGCCGCCATGGTGGCAAAGATGGTGGAAAACACTGCCGCGATCGAGCCAATCTGGAAGGAACGCAAGGTGGCATCGACGACCTGCGTGTTCTGCCATGCCGACTGGAACCATTTCAGCGAAAAACCGCCCCATTCGGAAGTCGAGCTCGCCGCGTTGAAGGCATAGATGACCAGCACGATGATCGGCAGATAGAGCACGATAAAGCAGGTCGCGGCGATCGCGGTGAATCCTGGCTGGTGCTTGATGGAAAAGTTCTTAGCCATGCCGCACCCCCGACTTGCCGGCATTGCGCACATAGGCAAGCAGCGCCACCATGACGATGATCATGACGGCGATCGACAGCGCCGAGCCGAGCGGCCAGTTGCGGCCCTGCCCGAACTGCAGCTCGATCAGGTTGGACAGCATCATGTTCTTGCCGCCACCCAGCACGCTCGGCGTCACATAGGCACCAAGTGCTGGAATGAAGACCAGGATGGAGCCGGCGATGACGCCGGGCTTGACCATCGGAAAGATGATCCGCCGCAGCACCTGGAAGCGTGTCGCGTAGAGATCATAGCCCGCCTCGACCAGCCGAAAATCGAGCTTCTCCATGCTGGCATAGATCGGCAGCACCATCAGCGGCAGGTAGACATAGGCCATGCCGATCAGGATCGCCGTGTCGGTGTAGAGGATCTGGATCGGCGCCGAGATGATGCCGAGCTTGAGCAGGATCGTGTTGATGATGCCTTCGTTGCGGATGATCTGCAGCACCGCGAAGGTGCGGATCAGCAGGTTGGTCCAGAACGGAATGGTGATCAGGAACAGCCAGAGATCGCGCGTCTTTTCACTGCGCGTGGCCATGAAATAGGCGGTCGGGAAGCCAAGCGCCAAAGTGGCGATAGTCGTTACCACCGAAAGCTTGATCGAGCGCAGGAAGATGGTGACGTGGGCGGCGGCAATCGAAAGCGTGTCGTCGAAGATATCGCGTTCCAGAAACACCGCTATCCAGGCTTCCGGCGAGAACTGCCACTTCACGTCGCCATAGGAGCCAGGCGTCAGGAAAGAGTAGACCAGCACGATCAGCAAGGGGCCGGTCGCGGCGAGGAAAATGACAAGCAGCGCTGGCGCTGACAGGAGCCAGCGGTCACGCACATCGCGCCGCTCCGCTGCCTTGGCGACTTCTTCCGCGGTCGCCATGATCAGTCCTTCAGCACTTGCGCGGCATCGTTGCCGATCAGGATACCGACCTTGTCGCCACGCTCGAAACCGCAGCCGGCGCTGCGTGTGTTCTGCTGGCGAACGGTGAAGTCCTCGCCGCTGTCGAGCTGGACGTGGATATGGGTGTCGGTGCCGAAATAGACGACGTTCTCGACCGTGCCCGACAAGTCGCCCTTGCTGTTGGTCAGCTTGGCATGCTCGGGCCTCACCACCACGGTGGCGTTGTCCTTGGGCTGGAAACCTTCGGCAACGGTCGCCTCGATGGTCGTGCCGGATTTGAGCGTCGCGCGCGCCTTGCCATTGCCGATGCCTGATATGGCAGCGGTGAGGAAGTTGGTTTCGCCGATGAAGTCGGCGACGAAGCGTTCCGCCGGCTTGTCGTAGATATCCCAGGGCGAGCCGACCTGCAGGATCTTGCCCGACGACATCACCGCGATGCGGTCCGACATGGTCAGCGCCTCTTCCTGATCGTGGGTGACGAAGATGAAGGTGATGCCGGTCTCGTGCTGCAGCCGCTTCAATTCGATCTGCATTTCCTTGCGCAGCTTGTAGTCGAGCGCCGACAGCGGCTCGTCGAGCAGCAGCACCTTCGGCTGCGGTGCGAGCGCCCGGGCCAGCGCCACGCGCTGCTGCTGGCCGCCTGAGATCTGGCTGGTGCGACGACCGGCGAGTGCCTCCATCTTGACCAGCTTCAGCATCTCGGCGACGCGCGCCTTGATCTCCGCCTTCGGCTTACCCAGCATCTCCAGGCCAAAGCCGATATTGTCGGCCACCGTCATGTGCGGGAACAGCGCATAGGACTGGAAAACGGTGTTGACCGGCCGCTTGAAGGGCGGCAGCGGCGCAATGTCCTGGCCATAGAGCAGGATTTCACCAGCGGTTGGAAAGTCGAAGCCTGCGATCAGCCTGAGCAACGTCGTCTTTCCGCAGCCGGATGGGCCAAGCAGCGTGAAAAACTCGTTCTCGCGGATGGATACCGAGACCGTGTCGAGGGCAGCGACTTGCCCCTCACCTGATCCGAAAATTTTGCTGACGTTTACTACTTCAATCGCATTCCGATCCGGTTTGTCCGGCACGATTACGCCTCACTGTTGACCCCGCTCTTGCTGGCGGAGCTCTTCCCCTGTTCGATGTGACCACATGGCCGGTAGGTTGGCAAGCCCGGCATTGAATCACAGTTCAGTCAGTTATTTTCGGCTAGCAAGCCGCATGCCATTGTCAGACCTGGTAGGTAATCTTGCCGCCACAGATCGTCGTCACCGGCCGCACCTTATGCAGATCGGCCGGCGCCGTTTTCTCGATATCGGCTGATAAAACGACCAGATCGGCCATGTAGCCGGGTTTCAGCGTGCCCTTGCGGTGCTCGGCGAATTCGGCATAGGCGCCCTCGACCGTGTATGCGGCGAGCGCTTCATGCAGCGAGAAGCTCTGGTCCGGGTCGCTGTCTGCCCACGGTTTGCGCAACACTGCCGCCCGAATGCCCAGGATCGGATCGATCGGCGACACCGGCCAGTCCGATGCGAAGACGACATGCGCGCCGGCATCCTTCAAGGTCCGCCAGGCATAGCTCAACGGCCAGCGCGCCGGCCCGATGCGCGACACCGTCGGCTCCAGCGGAAAATCCATGGCGCCGGGCGGATGCGGCGGCTGCATGGAGGCGATGACGCCGAGTTCGGCGAAACGCGGCACATCAGCGGTGGTGGTGACCTCGATGTGCTCGACCCGGTGGCGGCTGTCGCGCTTGCCATTCGCCTTCTGCGCCGCTTCGTAACCATCGAGCACCGCGCGCACCGCGCCGTCGCCAATCGAATGCACGGCGATCTGCAGCCCGCGTCTGTCGACCGCGACGGCCAGATCGATGAATTGTTGCGGCGTGAACAGAGGCTCGCCGACCCAGTCGGGCCGGTCGGCGTAGGGCTCGACCATGACAGCCGTCCAGGAATCGAGAACGCCGTCGTAAAACACCTTGACCATGCCCGACGACAGCCATTCGCTGTTGTAGCGCTCGGCCATCGTTGACGCCTTGTCGAGCATGTCGAGCGTCATGAAATTCTTGTAGTGGAATGGGATCTTGACGCGGCAGGGCAAGCCTTCCGCGGCTTCGATCTCGGCCAGCAGCTCAAGCTGATAGAGGTTGCCGTCCATGTTCTGGATCGAGGTGATGCCGTGGCGGGCGCACCAGGCAAGGCCGCGCCGCATGATGTCGCGGTCGGCGTCCCGCTCGGCCGCCGTCGGCATCGGGTCTGGCTCGCCGCCGGTCGACAACCCCAGCCGCACCCGGCTTTCGCCGGCAAGGTCGAGCACCGGACCGAAGGCCTCGCCTTCGCGCAATTCGCCGGCGGCCAGACCATCATCACCCATGACGATCTCATTGCCGGGACCAAGTGTGCGTCCGTGCAGGATGCCGGCCATTTCCAACGCCTTGGTGTTGGCCCACATGGTGTGATGATCGGGCGCGGCCATGCAGAACGGGCGATCGGGCAAAATGGCGTCGAGGTGATGGCGCGTCACCCGCTCGCTGCCGAGTACGGTGTAGTCGACGCCCTGGCCGACCAGCATCGGAGCATCCGGCCGCGTCGGCGCATAGTCGCGGATCGCTTTTTGCAGCGCCTCGAAGCCGTGAATACCCGTGAGCTGAAGGTGGGCAAGTTCAGCCCCGCCTGAAAACAGGTGCATGTGGGCTTCGATGAAACCCGGCACGACAGATCCGCCCTTGGCGTCGATGACCTTGGTGGCCCGTCCCTTGAGTTCTTCGATGGAGGCGCGGCTGCCAATGGCGATGATGGCGCCGTCCTTGACGGCAACGGCCTCGGCAGTGGGATTGTCATCGTCCATGGTCTGCACACGACCGTTGATGACGATCATATCCGCATTATGACCAGCACCTGTGACAGACATCGCGACTCCGCGCTTTTGACGACTGACTGAAACCGACAACCTGCGTCCAACGGCCTGCCACTCCACCGGAGGCGCCATGGGATGAAAGATGCCAGCGCGCTGCCTTCGAAATTCCCCTTGTCATCCCGGAAGGCAGCGTGGATAAAGAATGCGACTGATTATTCGCGTTTGTCAACATACGGAATATGGAATGTATTGCGGGCAGCACCCTGCACCTGTGCTGAGACAGGGCGGGGAACGAGGACATCAAGCAGTGAAACGGAGTCTCGACCGCAAAACCAGGATAGCGCTCGAACCGCGCAAGCAGCCGCGGCAACAACGGTCGAGCAAGGTGGTCGACAGGATTCTCGACGCGGCGCTGATCTTGACGCGGGAGCAAGGGACCAAGACGCCGACGACGCTCGCCATTGCGCAGCGCGCAGGCTTGTCGGTCGGTTCGATCTACCAGTACTTCCCCAACAAGGAAGCCATTCTTCTCGACCTCGCCCGGCGCTGGCTGTCATCCTTTCCCGAGGTGATCGCCAAGCGCATCAAGGTCGCTCCGCCTACCAACCGCGACGAGTTTCGGCAGGAAGTGCGCAAGCTCTTCATCGACACCTCCAGGATATATCTCGAAAACGCCACCCTCATGCCGGTGATCGAGGCCATATCTGGCAATGCCGACCTCAGGCCGATCCAGGACGAATATGACGAGCAGATCATCGCGCTCTACGCCGCCTGGCTGCAGCATGTGAACCCGGCGCTTGAAGACAAGATCGCCAGCCGGCTCGGCGTGCTGATGATGGACGTCGGGCACGCCTGCCGGCTCGTGGGGCTGAAGAGAGACCGCAAGACATACGACCTCATCGAGGACGATGTGGAAAGAATGTGGCTCGCTTTGGTGACCCCCTATCTCAACCTTGACTGACTTCGCACTTCGAGAGGAATTTATGAAGACTGTCTATTCGCCGCTTCATGCCGGCCACGCCGGCCAGATGGAACTCGTCACCTCGGCGATCGTGCCGGGTTTCGAAAAGCCTTCGCGGGCCGAGTTCATCAAGGCGCGGGTCGAAAGCGAGAAACTGGGGCCAATCGTCCTGCCGCTCGAGCACGATCTCGCCGCTGCCAAGCGCATCCACAAATCGGACTACATCGACTTCCTGCCGACGGTCTGGCCGCAATGGGTGGAAGCCGGCCTCACGGGCACGGCGATGCCCTTCACCTGGCCGACGCGCGGCCTGCGCGGCGACGTGCCGCCAAAGCGTGTCGACGCCCTGCTCGGCTATTATTCCTTCGATGCCGGCGCCACCTTCGTCGAAGGCACATGGGCCGCGATCAAATCGTCCTATGACGTGGCGCTGACCGCCGCCGGCTTGGTCAAGAGCGGCGAGCCTTCTGCCTTCGCGCTCTGCCGTCCGCCCGGCCACCATGCCGGTGCCGGCTTCATGGGCGGTTACTGCTACATCAACAACGCCGCCGTCGCCGCGCAATGGTTCCGCGACCAGGGCGCCAATCGCATCTCTATCCTCGATGTCGACTACCACCACGGCAACGGCACGCAGGAGATCTTCTATGACCGCGCCGACGTCCAGGTGCTCAACCTGCATGGCGATCCGATGGTCGAGTACCCGTTCTTCCTCGGCCATGCCGACGAACGCGGCGCAGGTGCCGGCGAAGGCTTCAACATCAATTATCCGATGCCCTTCGGCACCGACTGGGACGCCTGGAACGCCTCGCTGGAGGATGCCTGCGCCAGGCTCGCCGCTTACGCACCGGATGTCGTCATCGTCTCGCTCGGCGTCGACACGTTCGAGAAGGATCCGATCAGCCAGTTCAAGCTGAAAACATCTGACTATCCCAAGATCGGCCGCCGCATCGCCAAGCTCGGCCTGCCGACGCTGTTCGTCATGGAAGGCGGCTATGCCGTCGAGGAGATCGGCGTCAACGCCGTCGGCGTGCTGGCCGGATTCGAGGATCGGTAAATGCCTGTCGCCCAAAAGTGTGTAGCGGTTTTGGGACAACGACAGGCATAAGACCACCAGGACCGGGCGGCAGCGCCGCCCGGCTCTCGCGATCAGGTGGTGGCGCCAACGCTGGGCGCGACAACTGGCGCGGCCGGTTTGCGCGAGCGGCCGAGATAGTAGACCGCCGCCGCCGCGATGACGCCGGCCGCCAGGATGCCCACCGCCAGAACTGGCCGATACCAGAACCAGGCAATGGCAATCGTCGTCGTACCGACCAGGATCGCCAGGAAGAAGGCGATGATGCCGGTTCCCATCCGCGCCATGCTGCCGAGGAACGGGATGACGTCGAGGATCACGCCGATCGGGCTGAGGAACAGGGCAAAGCCGATAGTCAGCAACAGCAGGCCGGCGGCGCGCAGCAGCCAGGTGATCAGCGTGTTTGCACTGACCGCCTCGGCGAACATCTTGTCGGCCGGGACAGTGCCGGTGTCGACCATCAGCAACGCATCGCCCGCCTCTGTCTGATAAGGTTCGAACCGGCTGCCGGCCTGCCGCGCGACGATGCTTACCACGCCGAGCGGCGCCAGTTCGTAGCCGATGCGATAGTCGCCCAGCGCCGGCGTTGTCGTGTCGGCGCCGAGATAGATCTTGCCGTCGACGATGCTGAGCGGCTTTGCCCCGGTATAGGCGGCCTTGATCGCGGCCGACTGATCGGACGACAGCGCATACGCCTTGTCGCCCTCGATGCGATCAAGCACCGGCGTGTCGAGATCGAAGGCGACGAGCTTGCCCTGCGGTATCTGGAAGGTCCGGCTGTGGATCGCCATCGGCGGGTTCTGGTGGCCGTCCGGCTTCTTGAAATCCGACGAGTCGATCTGGCTGTCGTCCCATACCTTCGAATAGCTGTAGGTGGTCACCGTCTCCTCGCCGCCGCCAAGCTTCTTGGTGGTCTCGGATTTGGACTCTTCCTTCCACTGGTACATCTCGGCGCTGCGCGACAGCCGCAGCCCTTGCGCCGCAATGCCGAAATCCGGATCCGCGAGACCGCTGTCGGCCGTCACCGGGCCGCTGACATGCACCAGCTTTCCGTCATTGGCGGCATCGACGCTGTCGGCGCTGGCCGAAACGACGGCGCCGGCCCCTTCGGCCAGCGAGCGTGCTGTCTGCACCGCGCGACCCTCGTTCCAGAACAGCCCGATCACCATCAGCACGATTAAAAGCAGGCCGAAGATCACCCCACCGACAGCACGCTTGATCCGCCCGAACCACGAGACGGATGTAACTTCCCGAAATGAATCGCTCATTGTTTCCCCCGAAACCACTGGTGCTAAAATTGGAGCGCGGCCGGTGGCCGCGCCTGGAACCGATCAATCGGCGTGGATCTGCGCGCCGCAATCCCTGGCTGAAGTACACGAATGCACCGCCCGCGTCGTGCCGCCGTCACCGATCCGCCATGGCGATGCGGACAGCGGGGCTTGCTGCTTGCCGCCAAGAAGGTCAAGCGCTCGCATCGCCGTCTGCTCGCCTTCATCCTCGCGCTTGACGATCTCGACATCCCCAAGGCCGATGGCGGCAAGCTGCGGCATCACCACATCCGGGTCGCCCGCGACGACGATCAGCGACGGATCGAGCGACGACAAAGCCAGTGCCTGTTTCTGCACCGCGTCGAGCGTCAGTTTCGTGCGCACCGTCATCCGGCTCTGCTGGTCCTCCAGCGTCGAACCGGAGCCGACGGCACCGATCAACGAACCGAACAGGCCAGCCGAGGTTTCCGCCGACCCAGCCAGCGCCCGGCGATAGACGGTCACCGTGCGGTCAACCTCGTCCTGCGCCACCGGCAAGCTGGTCAAGCCGGCAAAGCCCTTGAGTATTTCGGTGATCGCCGGACCGGTATTGGCCCGTTCGACGGTGGTTGCCACCACCAGCCCTGAACCGGCCTTCATCGGGCTCAACAGATAGCTCGACACGCCATAGGAATAGCCCTTCTCCTCGCGGATCACCGAGTTCAGCCGGCTGGAAAAATCATCGCCCAGCAGATTGGCGACCGCGGTCGATTCCGCGCGCTCGCTTTCGTCGGTGCCGGGCGCCGGCCGTGCCACGAACAGCGCCGACTGGCTGGCGCCGGGTTCCGGCACCAGCAGCACCTTCTGGCCGCCGTTGAAATGTGCGGCCGGCGATGGCTCGACCATGTAGCCGGCGGCGTCATCCGCCCAAGTCCCGAACGTTTTTTCGAGACTTGCAGCGACAGTTGCGACCGGCATCGGACCGACACTGTAGAACGTCACCGCCTTCGGCGTGAACTCCGTCTTGAAGGCGGCCTTCGCATCGTCGAGCGAGATCGAGGCCAGCGCCTTTGCCGACCAGTCGACAGCCGCTTTGCCTGGAACCTGCGCAATGAGCGCCGCCTTTGCCACGCGGCCGGCAACGCCCGGCAAATCCGCCTCGCGGCCGTTGAGCCAGTCGACGGTCTGCGCCATCAGCACCGTCCAGTCGGCCTTGTCGAAACGCGGCTTCAGCACAGTGTCGGAAAGCAGCGCAATGCCTTGATCGAGCTTTTCCGGCGGCACGCCGAGCGTCATCGCGGTGGTCAGATAACCGGCCTGGTAGCCGATGCCGGCGCCGATATCGCTGGTCGCCTTGGCGAAGTCCGCCGAACCGCGCGCGCCAGCGCCCCGCGTCGCCATGCTTGCTGCCAGTTCGAGCAGCCCTTCCTTGCCTTCCGGCACACTGTTCCAGCCGCCTTGGGCACTGGCCGCCACATAGACCATCGGCGCTTCCGGCATGGTGTAGTGGACGAGCTTGATACCGTTCGACAGCGTCGCCGTTTCCATGGCCGGCAACACCGCCGAAGGCGCGTCTCCGGCCGCGTGTTTCGGGATGTCGATGGCTGCCCGCTCCGGCGCGGTGAACGGTTGCGGCGTGCCCGACGATCCGATCAGCGCGTCGGGGTAGCCGCCGCGCGGGCCGGGTTTCAACACCAGCACGCTGGCCTCTTCCGGCTTCAGCAGCCGCTTCATCGTCGCTTCGATATCCGAAACGCTGGCATTCTTGACGCGCGGATCGTCGACCAGCGCGCTCTGGGCGTCACCAAGAATGTCGGCGCTGTAGGAAACCGTGCCGGCGCGATCCTTCAGCGCCTCGCTGCCCAGCCGCGTCGCCAGCAGTATGCCGTTGCGTGCGCGCTCCACGTCAGCCGGATCGAGCGGCGTCTTCTCAAAATCCGCAAATGCCGTTTTCATCGCGCTCTCGAGCGTTTCGGGCGTGACGCCTGCCGCAGCACCCGCCTCGAAGGTGAAGCGGCCGCCGAGCAAGCCGCCCGTCCAGCTCGCGCTGGCATAAGTGGCAACGCCCTGATCCGAGACCAGCCGGTTGCGCAAGAAACCATACTCGCCATTGCCGAGCAGTTCGGCGACGATGCTGAGCGCGCCATTGTCCGATGATTGCGCCGCGGGGCCGCTGAAGCCGACCACCACGACGGGGCTCGGCACACGATCCTCGAGCACCAGCTTGAGCCGCGCCTGGGTCGGCTCAGGCACTGCCGGCCGCGCCACGCCGGCGCCGCGCGGCACAAGGCCGAACGTATCGGCAATGAGCGCCTTGGCGTCGTCGACCTTGAGGTCGCCGACCAGAACCAGCACCGCATTGTTGGGCAGGTAGTAGGTGTTGAAGAAACCGCGCACGTCGTCGAGCGTCGCCGCATCGAGGTCGGCGACCGAGCCGATGACCATGCGGCTATAGGGATGCGGCTTCGGGAACAGCCCGGACCAGAAGGCTTCCCAGCCGGATGCGCCGGCCTTGTCGAGCACGTTCTGGCGCATCTCGTTCTTGACCACGGAGCGCTGCAGGTCGAGCTTGGCCTGTGTTACCGAGCGGCCGAGATTGGCCATGCGATCGGCCTCCAGCGACAGGATCATCGGCAGCGACGACGACAGCCCATCGACATAGTAGACGGTGCCGTCCTCGGTGGTCCATGCATTGATCTCGTTGCCGAGTGCAGCGTGTGCGCCGAACACGTTCGGCCAAGCTGGTGTGCCGGAAAACATCAGGTGCTCAAACAGATGCGCGAAACCCGAGCGTCCCGCCGGTTCATTCATCGAGCCGACGCGGTAGCGCAGGTTCATCACCACCTTCGGCGCGCGATGGTCTGGCACGAGCACCACCTGCAGCCCGTTGTCGAGTGCATAGGTGACGATTGGCTCGGCCGGCGCGGATGCTGCAGCCCACGCACCGCTCAGAACCGCGAGCACCACCGTGAACGCCAGGAAAACCCGCTTCATGATCACCCCCCATGCCGATGGCCGCGAACAAGCGCCACCCATCTCGCCCAGTCCGATCGAAGGGATGCCCATCCCTGCCGGTCGGCGAAAACCTATCGGAATCGATCGGTCCTCGATACGGCAGCTTTGCAACAACGTCTGGCTTTTTCGTGTCGGCGCTTCAGCGACCCCGGAGCAGCGAAGGGGCTTGGCTCCCGCCTCTGAGTCGCGCCTGAGTCCACTGGATTCGATTTTGTCAAATCGCGTTTGATGTCGGATTCAACTGCGGGTAGATTAGACCCGAATCAGCCGGTCCTTGGGGGGCGCGGCGACCACCCAAAGTCTCTTGTTCCGGAGTTTTTCCGGCACCAGACGCGGACGGCTTCGCGTTCCCTGAATGGATTCGGATCTGGTTGGCGCAACCCTGCGCCACGCGTGTGTCTTCGTCAAAGTAATGCGTATTCGGGTTCGGCGGCTGGCTTCCAGCATCCGGACAGCAGAAGCGATTCCGGCCAAAAGCAACAAGAATGAGCAGTCCCGCCGCGCTACTTCAATCCGATACATTGGGCTCGCGCCTGACGTCGCGCGGCGATCTGACCAGCTTTTTCATGCAACTGACCGCCGAGATCGGTGCCGACAGCTACATGCTGGTCGCCATCGTCCACGACCAGGACCGCAACGATGCGCGCATCGTCTCGTCCAACTGGATATTCGATGCCATCGAGCTGATCGGCAAGCGGCTGATCGCCGGGCTTGCGCAAGGCGCGCTCACCGTCGCGCCCGGCATCCGTCCCCAGCCGCTGGTAGCATCTCAGGCACCCGAAGCAGACGGATTGATCACCGGCGAAGAGGCGCGCCTTCTCGACGTGCTCGGCCATGCTGAGATCTATTCGCTGCGCCTCAATGTCGGCCGCCAGCGACTGTTCGCGCTGTTCTCGGCGGCGACTGCCGGCGGCATCGACCAGCCGGCGCTGATGAGGGCGCAGCTGAAATGCTGCTACGCGCTCTCGCATATCCCACAATTGATTGCCGCCGCCGCCATGCAGGATCCGCTGTCTGATCGCGAGCGCGAATGCCTGTTCTGGGTTTCCGAGGGCAAGACCACCGACGAGGTCGCCGTCATCCTTGGCGTCTCCTCCAACACCGTCAACAGCTACATCACCCACGCCATCCAGAAATTCGCGGCCAGCAACCGGGCGATGGCCATCGCCACGGCGATCAGGAGCGGCATCATTTGAAACACGCCGATATCAAGGAGGCTGCCGAAGCCCTTTTCAACGAACAGCGCAATCCGTTCGGCGCCTTCTCGCTCAGCTCCGAAACCCATCACGCCGTCACCATTCCCGATGCCGTGCGCCGCTGCCGCTGGATCTCCGTCGACATCGGCGCCTCGGCTTTCGGCCTGTTCTTCGTCAGCCCCTCGCCCGAACGGGCACGGCTCGTTCCTTGCTTCGATTCCGACTATCCCGGGATCGCGGTGGCGACAAAGTTCATTTCGGGCGCCAATGGCGAGGAGATCGTGCGTCACACCCGCATCTCGACCGAACCGCGCTGGTGGGCCGATGACGGTGTCGCCGCCATGGCGGCGATGTTCGGCAATCTCGCCTGGACCGAGCAGATGGCGGCGCTGGCGCCCGGCACCAGCGGCATCGCCTTCCCCGTCCACGCCGACCGCGGCCAATGCGGCCTTGTCGTGTTCCTGGGCTCGGAGATCGCCTTGCCGCAGGACGCGCTCTACGAGATCCACGCCCGCTGCTTTTCATTGTTCGCTGCCGTCGCCCGCATCCGTCCGGTCGATGCCGGCCGCATGCGCGCGATCTCCAAGCGCGAGCTCGAATGCCTGAAGCTGACCGCCAATGGCAACACCAGCGAGGAGATCGCGCGGCTGCTGAAGCTGTCGGTGCACACCGCCAACCAGTATCTGACCCAGTCGACCCAGAAGCTCAACGCCGTCAACCGCAACCAGGCCGTGGCCAAGGCGCTGCGGCTCGGCCTGATCGAATAGGACAATTCGAGGATCTTTCAGCGGCTGTCAGGAAGCGATCGATGTCAGCGATAAGCGAGCGGTTCGGCCTTGCGGATACGCGCCTCTTCGATCACAGCCTCGAGCAGCGCCGTGTTGTGCTCGGGGTCTTCGCCCGGCTTCTCGAATGATACGTAGTTGACCACCACCGAAGCGCCGAGCTCGCTCAGTGTCAGCTGGAAATAGACGGTGACGCCGGGCGGCCTCAGCTCCAGATCGAGCACGATGCGCGGGCTGCCGCTCCAGTCGACATGCGCCTCGCCGCCATGGCCAAGCCGTAGCGTGCCAGGCATGAAGAACAGCTCCACCGCTGAATCGACCAGATCCGACAGGCAGGCGAAATGCTCCAGCCGGATGAAGGCAATGTAGTCGGCGACATCGATCAGCCTCAGTTCCCCCACCACCTGCTCGATGGCGCTGGCGACGATGATCTCGCGGGATTTTGCGTGCGGTTGGCGGTTCATGAAATCTGTCTCCGCTCAGCCTTTTTCGAGTAGACGATCCGCACCAGTTCGGCGACGGCCTGATAGAATTGTGACGGGATCACATTATCGACCGAAACTTGCTTGTACATGGAGCGGGCGAGCGCCACGTCCTCGAAGATCGGGATGTTGTGTTCGCGTGCGATCTCGCGGATCTTGAGCGCAACCAGATCCTGCCCCTTGGCCAGCACCATCGGTGCCGAGTCCTCGTCGCGAACATATTTCAGCGCGATCGAGAAGTGCGTCGGGTTGGCGATGATCAGCGTCGCGCGCGGCACCGCCGCCATCATCCGCTTGCGCGCCCGATCGCGCGCCAGCGAGCGCAGCCGCGATTTGACGATCGGGTCACCCTCGGACTGTTTGAACTCGTCCTTGACCTCCTGCTTGCTCATGCGCAGGTCCTGCTTCCAGTGGAAGCGCGACCAGACGATGTCGATTGCTGCGATCAGCCCCATGACGAAGACGATCGCCACCAGGATGTCGACGGCGATGCCACGGATGACGAGACCGAAGGCGACCGGATTGGTGATCATCCCGGCGAGCAGCTTGCGGTGGTCTTCCGACAGCGTGAAAGCGAGCACCAGGATGGCAAAGCCGACCTTGCCGAGCGCCTTGGCGAACTCAACCCAACCCTGGATGCCGAACAGCCGGTTCCAGCCCTTGGCAATCGAAATACGTGAGAGTTGCGGCCGGACCCGCTCGCCGACGAATTGCGGCATGTTCTGGAACACCGAGGCGCCGACACCGGCGACGGTCAGCAGCACCATCAAGCTCAGGACCGCGCGGCCAACCTCGAGGAGGACGATCTTGTAGAGCGCGATGACGTCCGTCTCAGTGTCCATCGGCCAGGCTTCCGGCTTCTCCAGGAACATCGACAGGAACATGCCAAGGTCGATGACGGCGTCCTTGGCGTAGAAGACGGTGAACACCAGTATGGCGACGAAGGACGCAAGGAGCGCCGTTTCCCGCGAATGGGGCAGTTTGCCCTGTTCGATGGTGTCGCGGATCTTCTTTTCCGTCGCCTCTTCGGTTTTCGAATCCTTGTCGACCGCATCAGCCATGGCGCGGTCTTAGGCGGCGTTCTGGGTCGAGGGAAGTTCGAAGGCGCCTTCGCGTGACAACCGGATCGTCGTCGTCACGATCGTCTTGCGCGCCGCCGTAATGTCGGCGAGAGGAACCCCTTCCGATCCCTGTCCGAGTTCGGCTTCGATCATGCGCCGCGACCGCGCGCCGATCGCCGACAGCACGGACTCGGCAAGTCCCGCCTGCGCACCGCGCAGGGCCAGCGTGACCAGTTCGGTCGACAGTCCGTCGAACAGCAGCACCCGCGCCTTCTGGGTGAGCAGCGGCAGGTCGTCGAAGGCAAACAGACGAGCCCGGACGCCATCGAGATCGGGCGTGCCGGCGGCTTCCAGGTCCTGCATGACCTCCTCTAGCAGCGGCTTGTCCAGTTCGTTGAGAACGCTGGCGACGCGCGCCTGCCCGGCCGACGTATCCTTGGTCGAGGTTTCCGTCAGCACACTGCTGCGCAGCCGGTTTTCGACGATCCTGCTTGCGGCTTCAGGAACATTGGCCATCGTCACCATGCGCTTGATGATTTCGCCGCGCGTCGACTTGGTCAACGTCAACAGTACGCTCGCCGCCACTTGCGGCGCGAGCTTCGACAAGACCATGGCCGCGGTCTGCGGATGCTCGCCGGCCAGGAAGACACCAAGCCGCGCCGGCTCGAGTTTTTCGAGCTCGGGCCAGATCGGCGGCGGGCCTTCCGGGGCGACCTCGAATCTCTTGTCGCCCATGATCGCGCTCATCTCTTCGGGCGACAGCGATTCATTGAGGATGGTGTCCATCCTGTCGGCGGAATCGAGCAATCCCGCCCCTTCGGTGAACTCGGCCTCGAACTCGGCGACGATGCGCTCGAGATCGCTTTGCGGAATCGTCCGCAGCAGACGGGCGCCCTCGATCAGCGCCTTCAGTTCTTCCTGCTTGAAGAATTTCAGCAGGCGACTGGCCGACGGCTTGCCCATCGCCACCAAGATGGCGGCCGCCTTCTGCGCGCGGGTCAAGGTCACCGGCGTCGTCATCCCACTTGCCTCCGCTGCCACCCGCAAGCTCCGCAACCCATGTCCTAGGCGACCTTCGTGCCGGCGATGATTTCGGTCAGCCTGATGCCGAAGCGCGACGGATCGCTTTCCAGCACGGTGATCTCGCCGCGCGCGATCTTGCGGCCGTTGACCACGACGTCGACAGGTTCGCCGATACGGCGATTGAGCGCCACCGTCGACCCCTTCTGCAGCGCCATCAGCTCGGAGACCGGCATCTCGGTGCTGCCGAGGATGATCTGGACATCGACGGGGATGTTCATGATGACGCTCGAATTGGCACCGGAAGCGGCCCTGAACGCCGCATCAGGGCGTTGCTCCTCTTCATGCAGGACACCGCGCAACTCTTCAATGGCACGGTCGAGCTGCTCGTCCGGCTGGTCGAGGTCGGCTTCCACCTTGGTCTTGGCCATGCGTCGTCTCCAAATGTCAGGCGCGGCCGGCGGAAGCCGGCATCAGCGCTTCGATAAAGTCCTGCCCGGCATCGTAGGGATGCCTGATCCGGACGGTGTAATTCTGCCCCAGTTTGCCGAACTCGCACACGAACAGCGTCTTGCCGCGCGCGCTGAGACGCGCCTGCGACTGCGCTGTTTCCTCGAATTCGATGACCTGGCCAATTTCGAAACCGGCAAGGTCGCCGAGTGTCAGCCGGGCCAGCGGCATCGTGGCCTCGAGTGCTACCGTGGAGCGCATCACTTCTTCCGAAAAGCGCGCGCGCCAGCTGGGGCCGTGATCGTCGTCGCTGACGGCGACAGCCCCGTCGCGGCTGGCCAGCACGACACGCTGCGGCATCGTCACGGTAACGGTGCCGCTGTCGGCCGGCGTCGAGATGCCAAGGACGATACGGATCGCCGCGCCGTCGCGCAGCACGTGCCGCTTCGCCTCGGTGCCCGACATTGCCCGCGGCGCCGGCAGGCGCAGGTCGAGCGAGCGCTTTCCCGATCCATTGAGGGCCTGCGCGACCTGCTGGAACACCATGGTCGAGACATCGGTTTCGATCTGCGACAGATCGCGCTCGATTGGCGATACCGGCAGGTCCGGATCGCCACCGAACAGCGTGCAGACCATGATCGCGATCGCCGGAGCATCGATCACCAGGGTCATAGCATCGGAGGACACGGACGAGCTGACGACGGTCAGGGCGAACGTGTCGCCGGCGCGCGAACGTGCTTCGGGAACGCGGCTGACCTCAACCGCCTTGAGATCGACAATGACCGGGACGCCAAGCTCGCCGGTCAGGCTTTTCTGCAGCAGCGGCACGGCGCGCTCGGCCATGGCCCGGCCAGCATCGATGACCTGGGCGGCCTCGCCGCTATCGCCGACCAAACGCTCGATGATCAGCGAGCGCGCTTCCGCTGGGCTGCCCGGACTGGTCATGACAATGCTGGGACCGATCTGTCGCGCATCGTTCAGGCGGCCTTCTTTTCGACGGCACCGGTGTTCATCGTGCTCTGCTCTACGGCGTCGATTGTCGGCCGTTCATAGGATGAGATGGTCTTGCGGCCGAACTCAATCGCCACCTGCGGCAGCGCGCCGTTCATGTAGGCCAGCAGCGTCTGCTTGACGATGATGTAGAGGCGGTTGTTCTTCTCGCGAACCGTCTTGATCTTGGTGGCGACCGGCCCGACCACCGCATAGGACAGGAAGATGCCGAGGAACGTTCCGACAAGTGCGGCACCAATCAGACCGCCGAGGATTTCCGGCGACTGGTCGAGCGCACCCATCGCCTTGACCACGCCGAGCACGGCGGCGACGATGCCGAGCGCCGGCAAGCCGTCCCCGACCGCCACCATTGCGTGATAGGCCTTCATCTTGTCGGACTTGATGGTCTGGATTTCCTCGTCCATCAGCGCCTCGATCTCATGCGAGCGGGCATTGCCGATGATGATGATGCGACAGTAGTCGCAGATGAAATTCATCAGATCGTGATTCTTGAGTACGGTCGGAAAGGCCTGGAAGATCGCCGATTCCTCGGGATTGTCGATATGCGCCTCGACCTCGCTGCGCGACTTCGAGCGCAACTCGCGCATCAGGCTGTGCAGCACGCCCAGCGTTTCCAGGTAGTTCTGTTCCTTCGGCACCGCCTGCTTGAACGCCTCGAGGATGGCCTTGCCGGTATCCTTGACCGTCTTCATCGGATTGGCCACCAGAAACGTGCCGAACGCGGCACCGCAGATGACCACGGCTTCCCACGGCTGGACCAGCACGTGAAGATGGCCGCCCATGGCCATGAAGCCGCCAAGGACGCAGCCGAGCGTAACCACCAGTCCAATCAGAATGCCCACGAAAGGTCCTTCCGCATTTCACATCGGAAGCAAGGGATAGTCCCCGTGCCTTGTGTGAGGCTTGAATCGAAGCCACCGGATCCGATTCAGTTTCGCGCAAGGAAGTAGGGATATTGTGCCGACATTAGCTTCGGCCGGAGGCACGTCTTTGCTTAATACCTTTACCAGCTACCAGCTGATCACCAAGGACATCACCAAGTCGATCGACAGGATCGAGCAGCAGCCCGTGGTTGATCGCGATACCAAATATTATCTCGCCAACATCACCAAGGTGAAATCGATCGACGATTTCGTCAAAAATGACCGTTTGTTCAAATATGCGATGAAGGCCTATGGGCTCGAAGACATGGACTACGCCAAGGCCTTCATGGTCAAGGCACTCAAGGAAGGCGTCTCCGATCCCAACAGCTTCGCCAACAAGCTGACCGACAAGCGCTACGCCGAATTCGTCACCGCCTTCAACTTCGCCGCCAACGGCGCCGATGCGACCATCTACAACAAGACGCAGCAGATGGTGACCAAGAACTACGCCGCGCAGGCAAAAATCGCCGGCCTCGATCCGGATTCGGACTATGTGAAGGGCGAGACGACATACTATCTCGCCAACATCACCAAGGTGAAGTCGATCGATGATCTGATGTCGAACAACCGGCTCTACACATACGCGCTGGCGTCTTTCGGTCTCGATTCGACGACGGAGGACAAGGATCTCATCAAGCAGGTACTGCAGGGTGGCGTCAGCGACCCCGACAGCGTTGCCAACAAGATGACGGACAAGACCTATGCCGCGCTCGCGTCCGCCTTCAATTTCGAAGCTTATGGTGCGAACACCACCACCATCAATCCGGCGCAGCAACCGACTGTCGACAAATACATGCGCCAGACCCTCGAAGAGGATGCCGGCCAGACCAACCAGGGCGTGCGGCTGGCGCTTTATTTCGACCGCAAGGCCCCGACCATCACCAACTGGTACGACGTGCTGGCCGACACCGCGCTTGCCAGCGTCGTGCGCACCGTACTCGGCCTGCCCGATTCCTTCGCCACCGCCGATGTCGACAAGCAGGCGCAGTTGTTCGAGCAGAAACTCGACATCTCGGATTTCTCCGACCCCGAGAAACTCGGCAAGTTTCTGACTCGCTTCACCAGCATGTACGAGATCAACAACCCGACTTCGTCGGCCGTCAGTTCGGTCAGCGTGCTGTTTGCCAAGCCGATCACGGTCGGCATCTCCACCGACCTGATGATGGCCATGCAGAAACTGAGGTTCTGAAACCATCATGCGGGACAGCCTGTACGTCGCCCTTTCCTCGCAGATCGCGCTCGAGCGCCGCCTCGACACGATCGCCGACAACGTCGCCAACGCCTCGACGATCGGCTTTCGCGCCACCGGCGTGAAATTCGAGGACGTCGTGTCCGGCACCGGACCGAAATCGGTGTCTTTCGCCGCCTCGACACGATCGCCGACAACGTCGCCAACGCCTCGACGATCGGCTTTCGCGCCACCGGCGTGAAATTCGAGGACGTCGTGTCCGGCACCGGACCGAAATCGGTGTCTTTCGCCTCCTCTGGCAAGACCTATCTTTCCGGCGCTCACGGTGCTTTGAGCGAGACCGGCAATCCCTTCGATTTCGCCATTCAGGGCGATGCCTGGTTCGCCATAGAGACGCCTGTCGGCACCGTCATGACCCGCGACGGACGCTTTTCGATGAACGAGAACGGCGAACTGATGTCGATCGAGGGCCACCCGGTGCTCGATGCCGGCGGCTCGCCGATCCAGCTCGACCCGCGCAACGGTCCGCCCAAGGCCGGGGCCGACGGTTCGCTGCGCCAGAACGATCAGCTTGTCGGCTCCATCGGTCTCTACAATTTCGATCCGGGCGAGAATTTCGTCCGCTACGGCAATTCCGGCATCGTTCCGGCGCGTACGCCAGAGCCTGTCACCGATCGCTCCGATATTGGCGTCGCGCAAGGTTTTCTTGAAGAATCCAACGTCAATCCGGTGCTGGAGATCACCCGGCTGATCATGGTCCAGCGTGCCTTCGAGAACACCGCCGCCCTGATGCGGCAGACCGACTCCTCCACCGACGAGGCGATCAAGACGCTCGGCTCGAAATAGTCCATGTTGCTCGACCAGCCATCCCTGCGCGCACCCGAAAGACAGCTCCAGCCGGCGCCGGAAGACCGGCTGGCCGCGCTGGAACGGGTCTGGCGGCGTTTCGCCGACACCGAGGCGCTGCTCAAGCGTGGCGGCCGCGTCACCGAAGTCACGCCCACGCACTACAAGGTGCACGGCCTTTCTGATTTTGCCCGGCTGGGTGACATTGTCGAGCAGCGCGGCCATGCTGGCGCGCGCCGCGGCGAGATCGTCAAGATCAGCCGGGACGAGGTCGTCGTGGCACCCTTCGAACGCAGCGCCGATGCCGGCATCGGCGATGCCGTGTTCCGCCGCGGTCCGCTCGCGGTGACGCCGCATGCCTCGTGGCGCGGCCGCACCATCGACGCTCTCACCAGGGCAATCGATGGCGGCCCGCCTTTGGTCAGGGGCGACGATGCATCGAGCGGCGCGCAGACGACGCCCGGCGCCATGGCGCGGCAACGTGTCGGCACCGCCTTCATGACCGGCGTCAAGGTCATCGACATCTTCACGCCGCTCTGCTTCGGCCAGCGCCTCGGCATCTTCGCCGGCTCCGGCGTCGGCAAGTCGACGCTGCTTGCCATGCTTGCCGGCGCCGACGCATTCGACACCGTCGTCGTGGCGCTCATCGGCGAACGCGGCCGCGAAGTCCGCGAATTCCTCGAGGACACGATCGGCGACAGCATGGCCAAGACCGTCGCCGTCGTCGCCACCAGCGACGAGAGCGCCATGATGCGCCGGCGGGCGCCGGATACCGCCATGCGCGTCGCCGAGCATTTTCGCGACCAGGGGCACCGTGTGCTCCTGGTGCTGGATTCGATCACCCGCTTCGCTCACGCCTTGCGCGAGGTGGCGACGGGGACCGGCGAGCCGCCGGTCGCCCGCGGCTATCCGGCATCGGTGTTCACCGAACTGCCCAAGCTGCTCGAGCGCGCCGGGCCAGGCGCGGAGGGCAAGGGGTCGATCACCGCCATCATCTCCGTGCTGGTCGACGGCGACGACCACAACGATCCAGTCGCCGATTCCGTGCGCGGCATCCTCGACGGCCATGTCGTGCTCGACCGCTCGATCGCCGAACAGGGCCGCTATCCGCCGGTCAATCCGCTGTCGTCCATATCGCGCCTGGCCGGCAAGGCCTGGAGCGTCGAACAGCGCGCGCTGGTTACAAGGCTGAAGTCGATGATCTCGCGCTTCGAGGACACGCGCGATATCCGCCTGCTGGGCGCCTATCAGGGCGGCGTCGATGCCGAACTGGATATTGCCGTTCGCCAGGTGCCGCTGATCTACGAGGCACTGACGCAAGCGCCAAAGGATCGCCCGTCGGCCGACCCGTTCTCCGACCTCGCCCGCCACCTCAAGAGCAAGCTGAACGCCGATGCCGGAGACTGAACGCGAATATACCGAGCGCATCCTGCGCGACATGATCGCCGAGGCCAACGCCGCCGAGGAAACCCGGGCTGGCGAAGCCCGAGCTGCCAAGGCAAAGGCTGCCCGTGCCATAGCCGCCAAGGCCGAAGCCGTTCTGGCCAGAGCCATAAAGCCAACCCTGCCACGGGCTGCCAGAGCCGATCCTGTTCCGGAAAGGGCGGCCGAGCCCGCTCTGCCCCGGGCTCCCCAGGCGCAGGCTGCCGAGATGACGCAGGCCAGCCGCGAGTCGCTGATCGACGGACTGTTCCCGCTCACCGAATGGCCGCAGCCGCCAAAGGCGCAGTTTCCCCGGCTGAACAAGAAGTCCGACCGGCGCAGCGATCTCGTCATTGCCGCGCTCGGCATCACGCTCGGGCTGATCTGCGCTTCGTTTCCCTGGTACATCTTCTTCAACCAGGACCAGTTTGGCGTCCAGGCGATGAAGTTCGGCGGCACCGGCACCAATTCGGGACGGGCGGGCGGGGGCGTGGTCGCCGAACGCAGCGCGCCGCTGACGGCAAAGGACGTGCCTGCGGCCAATCTCGATCTGCTTGCCACGGGAACCGTGCAGGATGACGCCAATCCAGCACCTGCGCCCGATGAGCAACCCTTTCCGGCCGACGCGGCGAAATTCCGCATGGTTCATGTCGCCAATGGCCGCGCCATGATCGAGGATGATGCTGGCCTCTGGATCGTCCAGCGTGGCTCGATACTGCCTGACTCCAGCCAGGTAGCCTCCATCGAGCAGCGCAACGGCAAATGGGTCATGGTCACTACCGCCGACCAGGTGATCGAACTCTCCAAATAAACATCCCTGTCTCAGGCCTCCGGCCATCCGCAAGGTCCGCGCAAGACTGGCGGCCTAGTCTTCGGGAACCCGCCCGGAGATTCCCATGGAGCCCGTTTCCCTTTTCGACCTTGCCGCCAAGCAAGCCCAGTGGCTGGCCGTGCGCCAGTCCGCTGTCGCCGGCAACATCGCCAACGCCAACACGCCGGGCTACACGGCAAACGATGTCGAGCCGTTCGAAAAGGTGCTCGACCGCACAGCCGTATCGCTGCAGGCCACGCAGACCGGCCATCTCGGCAACGCAGCGACCAATGCCGGCTTCACCATCAAGCCGCAGGAAGATGACGGCGTCATCATGCCATCGAAGAACTCGGTCGTGCTGGAAGACCAGTTGCTGAAGGCCGGCGAGGTGCGCCGCTCCTTCGAGCTCAACACGGCGATCGTCAAGGCGTTCCATTCGATGATGATGATGGCGGTGAAGAGCTGACCATGGACGCGCTGACCGCAGCCCTCAAAGTCGCAGCATCCGGCCTCGGCGCTCAGTCGGAGCGCCTGCGCGTGGTTTCCGAAAACCTCGCCAACGCCCAGTCGACCGGCACCGCGCCCGGCTCCGACCCCTATCGCCGCAAGACCATCAGCTTCGTCTCCGAGCTCGACCGGACCTCCGGCAGCTCGACGGTTGCGGTGAACTCGATCGATCGTGATCCCAGCGACTTTCCGGTCGAGTTCCAGCCAGGCAACGAGGCGGCCGACGACAAGGGCTACGTCAAGATGCCCAACGTCAACGTGCTGATCGAAATGGCCGACATGACCGAGGCCAACCGCTCCTACGAGGCCAATCTTCAGGTCGTCAAGCAGGCGCGCGACCTGATCTCCATGACCATCGACCTGATGAGGAACCAGTAATGATCGGCGGTATCGGAGCCCTTCAGTTCAAGTCGTCGATCGGCGGCGACGACGCGGTGACAAGTCTGCTCCAGGGCGGCGCGACACCTTCGGCCAGCGGCAACATCGGCACCTCCTTCGCCGAGGCGCTGAGCCAGGCAGCCTCCAAGACCGTCAACACGCTGCAGCATGCCGAGCAGGTGTCGGTGCAGGCGCTCAAGGGCGACGTCGACACCCGTCAGGTGGTCGACGCCGTGATGAGCGCGCAGCAGGCGCTTCAGACCGCCGTCGCCATTCGCGACAAGGTGGTTTCCGCCTATCTCGAAGTCAGTCGAATGGGCATCTGAGGAGTTCCACCATGAAAGCACTCGCCATCGCCGCCACCGGCATGAATGCCCAGCAGACAAATCTGGAAGTCATCGCCAACAACATCGCCAACATCAACACCACCGGCTACAAGCGCGCCCGTGCTGAATTCTCCGACCTGCTCTATCAGGTCGACCGCACGCAGGGTGTGCCCAACCGCTCCAACGCCTCGCTCGTGCCGGAGGGTGTCTCGATCGGCCTCGGCGTCAAGACGACGGCCGTGCGCAACGTGCACACACAGGGCGAACTGACCAGCACCGGCAACAGTTTCGACCTGGCGCTCACCGGCAGGGGCTGGTTCCAGATCGAGGGTGCCGACGGCGGCACGCTCTACAGCCGCGCCGGCGCGCTCAACACCAACGCCACCGGCCAGCTGGTGACAGTCGATGGCGCTGCCGTCATTCCGGCAATCAACGTCCCCGTCGATGCCGTCGAGGTCATCGTCAACAAGACGGGCCAGGTCTTCGCCCGCATCGACGGCCAGACCGACCTGCAGAACCTTGGCCAGCTTCAGATCGCCAATTTCGCCAACGAGGCCGGCCTGGCGCCGCTCGGCGACAATTTGTTCCAGGAAACCACGGCTTCGGGACCGGCCAATGTCGGCGTCCCGGGCGATCCAGGCTTTGCCACCATCCAGCAAGGCTATCTCGAAGCCTCCAACGTCGACCCGGTCAAGGAAATCACCGAGCTGATCTCGGCGCAGCGCGCCTATGAGATGAACTCCAAGGTCATCCAGGCCGCCGACGACATGGCCTCCGTCGTCTCCAAGAACATCAGGTAACGCATGATGTCGACGCCTGGCCGCCTGTCCGCATTCCGCCGCACCGCGCTCGTCCTGGCGCTGGTGGCCAGCGGCACGCCGGCTTTTGCCCAGGAATCGACAAGCCAATCGGCCACTCAGATCGCCAGCAATCAACCTGTCGGCGACGTCGTGCTGATTCCCAATCGGGTGATCTATCCCGGCCAGACCATCGAACTCACTGCCCTGAAACAGGTGACCCTCATCGCCGGCAAGCACAAGCCGGACGGAGTCGTCACACGGGCCGAGGAACTCGACGGCAAGGTCGCCAAGCGCACGCTGCTGCCCGGCCGCTACATCCCCTCCACCGCCATCCGCGAGGCCTGGCTGGTCGAACAGGGCGCCTCCGTGCAGGTCTTCTTCATCGCCGGAGGACTGACGATCTCGGCGACCGCCGTGACGTTGCAGCCAGGCGCCGCGGGCGACCTCGTCAAGGTTCGCAACATCGACAGCGGCAAGATCCTGTCCGGCGTCGTGATGGCGGATGGAACCATCCAGGTCAGCGCTTCATGATGCGCGGGCTTGCCCTGATATTGGCAACCGTGATTGGCCTGCAACCGGCACTGGCCGATGGGCTGACGCCGAAGGCCAAGCGCGAGCTCGCCGCCAAGAATGGCGGCGTCTACAACGATCCCGAATATGATCCGGCCACCACCAGCCGCATGTTCCGGGTTTCGTCCGGGCCGAGTTCGCTGCCGCCGGGCCAGGTTGCCTCGCGCATCAAGGACATCGCCCAGCTGCAGAGCTCGCGCGACAACCAGTTGGTCGGCTACGGCCTCGTCATCGGCCTTGCCGGATCGGGCGACAGCCTGCGCAACTCGCCGTTCACCGAACAGTCGATCCGCGCCATGCTCGAAAATCTCGGCATCGCCACCGAAGGCGGCAGCGCCCGCGCCAAGAATGTCGCCGCCGTCATCGTCACCGCCAACATGCCGCCCTACGTGCAGTCGGGCGCCCGCATCGACATCGACGTCTCCTCGATGGGCGACGCGACCTCGCTTTCCGGCGGCACGCTGATCATGACGCCGCTGAAGGCGGCGGACGGCGAGATCTATGCCGTCGGCCAGGGCTCGGTCATCGTGTCCGGCTTCACCGCACAGGGCCAGGCCGAGCAGCTGACGCAAGGCGTGCCGACCTCGGGCCGCGTGCCGAACGGCGCCATCGTCGAGCGTGCTGTCCAGGCCGAGTTCGACGATCAGGCGACGCTGACACTGCAGCTGCGCAATCCCGATTTCTCGACCGCTATCCGCATTGCGGACGCCATCAACGACTACACCAGCCAGCGCTTCGGCATGCGTGTGGCCGCCGAGCGCGATTCGCGCACCGTGCAGATCAGAAGGCCGAAGGGGGTTTCAGCCGCCCGCTTCTATGCCGAGATCGAGAACCTGGTGGTCGAATCCGACACGCCGGCGCGTGTCGTCATCGACGAGCGCACCGGCACCATCGTCATCGGCAACGACGTCAAGATCTCGCGGGTCGCCATCAGCCACGGCACGCTCACCGTGCGCATCACCGAAGCGCCGCGCGTTGTGCAGCCCGAGCCTTTCTCCAAGGGCGAGACAGCCGTCGAACCGTTCACCGCCATCGACGCCAGCCGGCCCGACGCCCGCGTCGCGGTGCTTGACGGACCCGATCTCCAGACCCTCGTTTCCGGCCTCAACCGTCTCGGCGTCAAGCCGGACGGCATTATTGCCATTCTGCAGGGCATCAAGTCGGCCGGCGCCCTGCAGGCCGACCTGGTTCTGCAATAGGCGATGCCGATGATCTCCCTCTCACGCCACGAAAGACGCCGCCCCGCCGCAATCCTGCTCGCGGCCGCCGCTGTTGCCACCATGTCCCTTGCCGGCGGCACCGCACGCGGCGAGGAGACGGTCCGCCAGGTCTTGCCGGGAGCACCGGTCCCACCGGCGGCGCCGCAATTGGCGCGGGAAAAGGCACCCGACCAAAGCGAGATCGAGCGCTTCTGCTCCAACATCGCCGACGCCGCCCGCGACCGCCGTTATGCTTTGCAGGCGGAGGAACTGAAGCAGCTCCAGGCCGGCATTGACGAGCGCATGAAAGCTCTGGATGCAAAGAAAGCCGAGTATGAGACCTGGCTGAAGCGGCGCGAGGTTTTCCTGGCCCGGGCCGAAGACGGCGTCGTCCAGATCTACGCCGGCATGAAACCCGACGCCGCCGCCGAGCGGCTGGCCATCGTCAACGCCGATCTGGCGGCGGCCATATTGATGAAGCTCGATTCACGCAAGGCGAGCGTCATTCTCAACGAAATGGACCAGAAGGCGGCGGCGACGCTCACCGGCATCATGGCCAGCGCAGCCCGAAGGGTAGATCCGTCATGATCCGCGAAATGCTCGTCCTGTGCGCGGTTGCCGTGCTGTCCGGCTGCGGAACCAACCTCAAGGAGGTCGGCAGGGATCCGGCTCTTTCGCCGGTCGGCTCCGGCATCGACGACGGCAGCACCAGCTCGCTCTATCGCTATCCGGAGACGCCGCCGGCACCGCCCAGGAAATTCTCGTTGTGGGATGACCGCCAGAGCCGGCTGTTCACCGACCCGCGGGCGCTGTCCCAAGGCGACATCCTGACCGTCAAGATCAAGATCAACGATCGGGCCAACTTCAAGAACCAGAACGACAGGAGCCGCACCGCCAACCGCAAGCTCGGTTTCGATATCAGCGCGGAATGGGACAAGGTTGGCAGCACCGCCGGCAAGGGTGCTGGCGCTCTCAACTCCACCACGGACACGACGGCCGACGGCGAGATCAAGCGATCGGAAACACTGGAGCTCAATGTCGCCGCCATTGTCATCGATGTCCTGCCAAACGGCAATCTGATGATCAAGGGATCGCAGGAAGTGCGCGTCAACGCCGAGCTCAGGGTGCTGACCATTGCCGGCATCGTGCGGCCGGCCGACATCGGCGCCGAGAACACCATCCCCTACGAACGCATCGCCGAAGCGCGCATCTCCTATGGCGGGCGCGGTCGCATCACCGAGGTCCAGCAACCTGCCTACGGCCAGCAGATTCTCGACCAGGTTCTTCCGTTCTAGGGTGGGGGAGCACCGCACCGTGGCAAATGTCGAACAGGTTCAGCCGCGCAAGGGTCCCTCACTTGCCATCCAGGCCGCCATGCTGCTGGTTGTGACGGCGGCCGCCATCGGCATGGGCTGGATGTCCGGCGGCGTACCTGAAGGGTGTCGATGCCCCTGCGTCGGTACCGGTGGCGCCAGAGAACGAAGGCAAGGCCGAGCAGCCGGCCGCGGCCGAGCAGCCAGGCGTGGGGCCGACGCTCGTCGTGCTGGCGCCGATCACCACCAACATCGCATCGCCTGCCGATACCTGGATCAGGATGGAGGTGTCCGTCGTCTATGACGGGCCGCAGCCACAGGCAATGTCGGATGACATCCACCAGGACCTGCTGGCCCTGGTGCGCACGTTGAAGATGCATCAGATCGAGGGCGCCAGCGGCTATCAGCACCTGAAGGCCGATCTCGAGGAACGCGCCTCGATCCGCAGCCAGGGTCACGCCAAACAGATCCTCATCAGGACATTGCTGCTCGAATGAGAAAGTTCCTTCTCGCCATGGCGATGATCGCCGCCGCCACCTCCGTCGCGGCGGCGCAGCAGCTCGATCTCGGCGGCATCGGCAAGGCCGACGGCACCACCGTCGGCTACATCATCCAGATGTTCGGCCTGCTGACCGTGCTGTCGGTGGCGCCGGGCCTGCTGATCATGGTGACGAGCTTCACCCGCTTCGTCATCGCCTTCTCGATCCTGCGCGCCGGCATCGGCCTGCAGTCGACGCCGGCAAACCTCATCCTGATTTCACTGTCGCTGTTCATGACCTTCTATGTGATGGCGCCGACCTTCGACCAGGCCTGGAACACCGGCGTCAAGCCGCTGATGGACAATCAGATCACCCAGACCGAGGCCTTCGACAAGATTTCAGATCCGTTCCGCACCTTCATGCTGCGCAATGTGCGCGACAAGGACTTCGACCTGTTCGCCGACCTCGCCCGCGAGCGCGGGCAAACCGTTTCGCGCGACACCGTGGACCTGCGCATCCTGGTCCCCGCCTTCATGATCTCGGAGATCCGGCGCGGCTTCGAGATCGGCTTCCTGATCGTGCTGCCCTTCCTGGTCATCGACCTGATCGTCGCCACCATCACCATGGCGATGGGCATGATGATGCTGCCGCCGACGGTGGTGTCGCTGCCGTTCAAGATCCTGTTCTTCGTCCTGATCGACGGCTGGAATCTGCTTGTCGGCAGCCTGGTGCGCTCCTTCAACTGACCGCTGGCATTCGATCCCTGGCAACTGGTCGCTGCCCCGCCGCTCCGACACGAAATTTCACGCAATATATTTTCGATTAACCGTCCGGTTTAGCCCTTTGGTAGGGACTTGCCGCCATATTCGCTCGCAGATGGCGGGTGATCGATTTCAGAGATCATTGGCATGATGCCGCACCGTCATACCGGGAGACCCGGTATGTCAAAAGAACACCTGTAAAATCAAGGTACGAGTACCATGTCCAGCATCATGACGAACTCCGCCGCGTTGACGGCTCTGCAGAGCCTTAACGCCACCAGCAAATCCCTCACCGACACCCAGGCCCGCATCTCGACCGGTTACCGCGTCTCGCAGGCATCGGACAACGCCGCTTACTGGTCGATCGCCACCACGATGCGCTCCGACAACCAGGCAATGTCCACCGTTTCGGACGCGCTCGGCCTCGGCGCCTCGAAGGTCGACACCGCCTACACCGGCATGAACAGCGCGATCTCGACCGTCAACCAGATCAAGGCCAAGCTGCTTGCTTCCTATGGCCAGACGGATGCTTCGAAGGAAAAGACCCAGACCGAAATCACCGCACTTCAGGCGCAGATGAAGTCCTACGCCGACGGCGCCACCTTCTCCGGCACCAACATGCTGTCCGTAGACAGTGGCGCAACAGCCACGACGGCTTCCGATGTGAAGATCCTTTCGGCGTTCAATCGTGACGCGGCCGGCGCATCTTCGATCTCGACCATCGACGTCAAGGTGGAAAACATCAAGCTCTATGAAGCTGGTACCACCGCGACACTCAACAAGGGCATCCTGGACTCGCAGCGCACCGGCTCCACCGGTGTGGCCACCCTCACGGCCGTTGCCGTGACCCTGGGCGCCGCCGCAACGGCCACCGACACCTACTCCGCCTCCAGCCTGAAGATCTTCGACAGCGCAACGGGCAAAGCCGCAAGCGACGATCAGATCAAGCAGATGATGACCGTCATCGACTCGGCGCTCGCCGACATGACCAACGCTGCCACCACGCTCGGCGCCGCCAAGAGCAGTATCGACCTGCAGAAGACCTTCACCTCGGACCTGATGGACTCGATCGATCGCGGTGTCGGCCAGCTCGTCGATGCCGACATGAACAAGGAATCGACCCGTCTCCAGGCTCTGCAGGTCCAGCAGCAGCTCGGCGTTCAGGCGCTGTCGATCGCCAACGGTTCCTCGCAGTCGATCCTGTCGCTCTTCCGCGGCTAATCGCCTCCGCTCAACCACAGTTCGTACTAAAAAATCGGGCCGCGCCAAAAGCGCGGCCCGATTTGCGTTTGCTCCAGCCCCGCACAACCCTTGTTCCTTAACTGTCGTAAGCCAGCGTTTAACAGGCTGTTAACCATGTCGCGCTAGTTATGGTTAACCAATAGCTTACAACAGTTGGCGAATCGTCCCTACCGGCACGGTCCCATCGTTGAACAGGCCTATCCGGCATGTCTGAGCATGTCGGCCTTTGAGAAGGAGCGACTTTCTTGGCGAGCATCATGACGAACGCCTCGGCGTTAACCGCACTTCAAAGCCTCAGCGCCACCAACAAGTCGCTCGAGCAGACGCAGGCGCGTATATCGACGGGTTACCGGGTCGCCGAGGCCTCGGACAACGCCGCCTATTGGTCGATCGCCACCACGATGCGCTCGGACAATTCGGCCCTGTCGACGGTGCAGGATGCACTCGGCCTCGGCGCCTCGAAAGTCGATACCGCCTACACCGGCATGAACAATGTGCTGACGACGATCGGCCAGATCAAGACCAAGTTGCTGTCGACCGTCGGCCAGACGGACGCAGCCAAGGCAAAAACCCAGACCGAGATCAAGGCGCTTCAGGCACAGATGAAGTCCTTCGCCGATGCGGCCACTTTCTCCGGCTCGAACTTCCTTGCGGTGACCTCCAAGCAGGTCTTAGCCGCCAATGACGGCGTCCAGCCCGACTCCGAGATCGTGTCCTCCTTCAATCGCTCGTCATCCGGCGCTATCTCGATCGGAACGATCAACATCGACGTCGAGGGCACCAAGCTTTTCGACTACGGCCTGTCCACCGGCGTCAAGAATTACGGCACCCTCGATCGCCAGACCTCGATCTATTCCACGGGAGCCGCCCAGACCCTGTATGACAATGCCTATGCGGCCTCGCTCGCGCTCGGACAAACGGACATCGCCGCGAACGCCGCCGGCCAGTTGGCGGCGGGAGCAGTCACCAAGGTCGACAATATTTCCGCCTACAACCTCGACATCACGGCATCAGGCGTAACCGACGACATCATCACGCAGATGGTGACCAGAATCGACAAGGTCATGGCCCAGCTGACCGATTCCGCCACCATCCTCGGTTCGGCCAAGAGCAGCATCGACCTGCAGAAGACCTTCACCCAGAGCTTGATGGACTCCATCGACCGCGGCGTCGGCCAGCTCGTCGATGCCGACATGAACAAGGAATCGACCCGCCTGCAGGCGCTGCAGGTGCAGCAGCAGCTTGGCATCCAGTCGCTGTCGATCGCCAACAGCGCCTCGCAGTCGATCCTGTCGCTGTTCAAGAACTAATCGCGGGCGCCACCGGCGCCCTCCTTTCGCATCCCGCCCTCCCTTTCTCATTCCGATTGACGGGCCGCGCCGCAAGCGCGGCCCGATTTCATTTTCGCACAAGCTTCGACGACTAGAGTTCCGGCGGACAATCATGCTGGGAGTCGTTGAACCGTGCCGGAACAGATCCAGAGCATCATCTCGAATCTCCGCGGGTTTGGCGTGAAGCGCCTCGCCATGCTGGCGGGTATCGCCGTTCTGGTGATGGGCGTCATCGGCATCGCCTCGGTCTACCTCAACCGCCCTGCCTACGACACGCTCTATGTCGGGCTCGACCGCGCCGACGTGAACCAGATCGGCCTGGTGCTGGGGGAAGCCGGCATCGGCTTCGATGTCGGCGCCGACGGGACCTCGGTGCTGGTGCCGGCCGGTACCACCGCGCAGGCGCGCATGTTGCTTGCCGAAAAGGGCCTGCCGACCAGCGCCAATGCCGGCTACGAACTGTTCGACAATGTCGGCTCGCTCGGCCTCACCTCCTTCATGCAGCAGATCACCCGTGTGCGCGCGCTGGAAGGCGAGATCGCACGCACCATCCAGTCGATATCGGGCATCAAGGCGGCGCGCGTACACATCGTCATGTCCGAGCGTGCCAATTTCCGCCGCGACGAGCAGCAGCCCTCCGCCTCTGTGGTCATCCGCTACGCCGGCATCGACGCCGAGAAGAGCGCCATGTCGATCCGCCATCTCGTCGCCGCCGCCGTCCCCGGCCTGTCGGCTGACAAGGTGACGGTGCTCGATTCCAGCGGCAATCTGCTGGCCGCAGGCGATGATCCTTCCAACACCAGCGCCGCCCGCACGCTCGGCGTCGAGCAGACCGTCGAGGCGCAGATCGGCGACAACATCCGCCGCGCGCTGACGGCCTATCTCGGCCCCGACAATTTCCGCGCCAGCGTCAAGGCCGAGGTCAACACAGACACCCGCCAGACCGAGGAAACCATCTTCGATCCGAACTCCCGCGTCGAGCGCTCGGTGCAGTCGGTTCGCGCCAACGAGAACAACAACCAGAAGCAAGCCTCGACCCCGGCCAGCGTCGAGCAGAACCTGCCCGAGACCCAGGCAACCGCCACAGATGGACCGCAATCCTCTTCGCAGAACGACCGCAGGGAAGAGATCACCAATTACGAGATCAATTCGAAGAAGATCGCCACCGTCTCCAACGGCTACAGCGTCACCAAGATGTCGATTGCCGTCGTCGTCAACCAGCAGCGGCTGATGACCATCCTCGGCAAGGACGCCACGCCGGAGCAGCTTGCCAAGCGCGTCGCCGACATCCAGAAAATGGTGACCTCGGCCACCGGCCTGGACGAAAAGCGCGGCGACGTCATCGACGTCTCGGCGGTCGAGTTCATCGACGGGCTGGATGGCGAGGCGATCCCGCAGGCTGGAATGCTCGATTCCATCGGCCAGCATGCCGGCACCTTGATCAACGCCGGCGCCTTCATCGTCGTGGTGTTCCTGGTCGCCTTCTTCGGCCTGAGGCCGATGGCGTCGGCGCTGACGGCAAAGGCGACGCCGGCCCTGTCAGGCCCCAGCTTCGATGACGTCCAGCGCTCGCTGCCGACGCCGGAAGCAACTGCCGCCGCCGACAATGCCGCGGTTGCCGCCTTGCCCAGCTCGCGCCCAGGTCCGACGCCGCTCGACGATCTTCGCCAGAAGATCAGGCCGGCCCCGCAGGATCGACTTGCCCGGATGGTCGACCTCAACGAGGAGCGCACCGCGCAGATCCTGCGCAAATGGGCTGCCCAGGAAGTCGCGGTGTAAGCCATGCCCTCCGCAGCCCTTTTCGACCTCCTGCCTGATTTCGGCACCCGCACGCACCGCGCCGGCCAGCCTCGCGTCGCGGCCGATGCCGAACACAAGCCCGAGGCGCCGGCGTCGCAAGCCGATATCGGCACGCTGATCGCGGAAGCGGTTGTTCAGGCCGAGGCGGCGCTCGAGGCACGCCTGTCGATCGCGCATGAAGCCGCGCTCGAGGCCGAGCGCCAGGCCAATGCAGAGGAAGCAAGGGTATTTCTCGAAAGCCTCGGCGACGATGTCGGCAAGGCGGTCTCGTCGCGCATCGATGCCATGGAGGCGCGCGTGACCGGGCTTGTCGCGACCACGGTCGCCCGCATCATCGGCGGCATCGTCAGCGACGATCTGCAGAAACGCTCTATCGAGGCGCTCGCCAGCGCGATACGCGAAGCGGTCGGCGATGCCGAAGCGGTGCGCATCGCCGTGCGCGGGCCGCTCTCGCTGTTCGAGACACTGAAGGCATCGCTCGGCTCTCGCGCCGCGAATCTCGACTTCGTCGAGGCACCAAGCTTCGACCTCACCGTCGCCATCGACGAAGCGGTGTTCGAGACACGCATGGCCGAATGGTCGACGACCCTTTCAGAGGTTCTGGCATGAGCGTCGCCGAGGCCGGACACACACCCCACGAAATCATCATCGTGCGGCGTGGTCATGATGACCATGACGAGGCCCACCATGGCGGCGTCTGGAAGATCGCCTTCGCCGATTTCATGACGGCCATGATGTGTTTCTTCCTGGTCATGTGGCTGATCAACGCCGCCAACGAACAGACCAAGGCAGCCGTCGCCAGCTACTTCAACCCGGTCAAGCTGGTCGACCGCAATTCGAGCCGCAAGGGCCTGGAGGATCTCGGCGACGGTCCGCGCGCGATTGGGACGACGGCCGACAATCCGAAGAAGGCGACCAGCAAGGCCGGCCAGGACGGCGATGGCTCGGCGGACCGCAAACAGGACAAGCAAGAACTCCCGCAGGCGGAACACTCCGACGAGCATCTGTTCGCCGATCCCTACGCGGTGCTTTCGGAAATCGCCACCGATACCGGCGTCATGCAGAATGTCAGTCAGAAGGGTGACGGCGGCGCGCAGGCCGCCGGCCCGGCGACGGGCGCCTCCGGCGGTGCCTCCTATCGCGATCCCTTCGAGCCGGATTTCTGGTCGCAGCAGATGGCTGCACCCGCCGCCGAGGCCAGTGCCGAGCGCACCAGGATCGACGGCGATCCGGTCAAGCCCGGCGACAAGGCCGCCGAAACGCAAGTGCCCAAAGTCAAAGCCGTACCGCCTGTCGCGGCCGCGCCGCTCGAGCCGCTGGCCAAGGACGCGACCGGCAAGCAAGCCACGAACCCCGCCACGGCAATGGCCAAGGCCGGCGACACGAAGCCAAGCGAGATCAAACCGGGCGAGATCAAACCGGGCGAGACCAAGCCGGACGACACCAAGGCCGCGGACGCAGCCAAGGTCGAGGCCGATGCGCAAAAGGCTGCCAAGTCCGACACCGGCGGGAAGGCGCCGACCGCGGCTGCCGTCAAGGCCGCGGCCGACGTCAAGCAGCAGTTGGCCGATGCCTTCAAGCCCGGCGACAAGCTGCACGACGGCGTCTCCGTCGAAGCCACCGACAAGGGCGTCGTCATCTCGATCACCGATCAGCTCGACTTCGGCATGTTCGAGGTTGGCTCGGCGCTGCCGAGCCGTGAACTGGTGCTGGCGATGGAGAAGATCGGCCGCATCGTCAACAGCCAGAAGGGCACCATCAGCATCAACGGCCACACCGACGCCCGGCCGTTCCGCAGCGACAGCTACGACAATTGGCGCCTATCGACGGCGCGCGCGCATTCCGCCTACTACATGCTCGTGCGCGGTGGCGTCGACGAACGCCGCATCACCGAGGTCGCCGGCTTCGCCGATCGCCAGCCGAAGGATCCCACGGATCCATTGTCGGCCGTGAACCGCCGCATCGAAATCCTGATGGCAACCGGCGGATGAGGCGAGCGGCCGTCACCAGCCGGTTGCTTGGCCTGTTGCTGCTGGCCGGCGGACACCCGTCGACCGGCTTCGCCCAGGAGGCGCTGCAGCCATATCAGCTGGTGCGCTCGCTGCAGCTCATCCAGGACCGCATTGCCACCGGCGACCATGCCGCCCTGCCGATGCAGGCCAAACTGCTGGAGATGGCAGATGCGCGCCTGCGCACGGCGGATGCCGAGGATTACAAGGATCCCAAGAACTTTCGCGCCCTGCTCGTCTACGGCATGAGCGGCGGCAACCCGGTGACCGTCGAAGCCGCCACGTCGCGCGCCACGACGGACCCGCAAAGCCTTGCCATAGCCAAAGGCGTGATCGACTACCTTACCGGCCGGCCCGGCGAGGCGATCGAAGCCTTGAAGCCTATCGACCCCATGGCGCTGCCTCCCGATCTCGGCGCTTTCCTTGCCCTGGTCAAAGGCTCGTTGCTTGCCGGCGACCAACCGGCGGCCGCACTCGGTCTGCTCGACCAGGCAAGATTGCTCAGCCCTGGCACGCTGGTCGAGGAAGCCGCACTTCGCCGTTCGGTCGGCATTGCTGTCGCGCAAGGCGACGCGGCACGTTTCGCGCTTGCCTCCACCCAATATGTCGAGCACTACCTCTATTCGCCCTATGCCAGCCAGTTCGCCGACTCCTTCGTCTCCGGCGTCATCGCGCTGCATATGTCGATCAGCCAGGATAAGCTGGGCGACATCACCTCGATGATGGATCCCGAGCGCGAGAAGGTGATCTATCTGCGCATCGCCCGCCGCGCCGCGATCGACGGCCTGAACGAGCTGTCGGCCTTCGCCTCGGCACGGGCGGAGCAGGGCCGCAACGGCAACACCAACCAGGACGATCCACGCGCCCTGCTCTATGCCAGCCTTTCCACCGTTACCTCGGGCACCATCGAGGACGTCCGCGCCAAGCTTGGCAAGATCGACCGCAGCAGGCTCTCGGAAGGCGACCGCGCCTTGCTCGACGCCGCGCAGGCCATTGCCGGCGAGGTCGTCGCCCCGCCCGCCGCCCTTCCCGAGGAAAAGCCCGCACCTGTCGCGGCCAAGCAACCACTGGTGCCCGACATCGCCACGGCGCAAGGCGCCGATGACAGCGGGCTGCCACCGGTCGAAGGCGCGATCTCGGAGCAACCTGCCGTCAGCGCGGCCTCCGGCGGACCAGCCACCAATGCGCCGGACTCGTCGGCGGTTACGGCCGCGTCCGCCGATGCGGCGGCTGCCATGCCGGCGGCGGCGCCATCGCCCGCTGCCGAGCCCCCCGATCCGACCGATGCCGCCATGAACAGAACACGTCGACAGCTCGACCTGATCGACCAGATGCTTGGAGCCGCCCCAAAATGACCACCAGCCTCGGCTCGGCCTTGCCAGGATTTGCCTCGACGCGCGCGACGTCGGAGCAGCCGGCTGCGAATGGCAGGAACGATGACGCCGGCTTCGGCAAGATGCTGCGCGGCGACGCAGTCCCTACCCGCCCGGAACGGCAGCCGCCTACCGAGGCGGGCTCGCACGACCAGCGCTGGGGCAAGCTCGCTGCCGGCCTTGCCGGCAAGGCTGAACCGGCATCGGCTGCTCCCGGAAAGACCGCCTCGGCCAAAGTGCCGACCGTGAAAACCGGCAAGGACGATCTGGAAGCAAAGGCACACAAGGACGACGACGACAAAGAGACGGCGCCGGATGGCGATGCCCTGCCGCTTCAGGACGACCTGTCGATGCTGATCGCGTTTCATGACCTGCGCCATTTCTCGACGTCGGCCAAAGCGGCCGGGCGCGACACGGCACCCGGCGAGAGCCCGCCGAACCCGGCGATCGATGGACAAGCTCCCCTGCCAAAAAACTACCGGTCAAAATCCACTGCCGGACGCGAAGCCGTCGAAACCATGTCGAAGCCGGAAAAGGCTTCGATCGTCGACGGGCCTTTAACGGAGCTTGACGGCAAGTTCGCAACCTCTCCCGGCGCTGCCTCCAGCGCGCCGAAACGCGACAACACAGTGGCGGCCCTGAAGCTGCCGGACGCGCCGGATGCCGACGTGCCCGGCGTGCAGTCGAAGCACGCCACGTCGGCGATGAAGAGTATCGAGGATGTCCAGTCCTCGATGCGGCCCGAAGCGGGAAAACAATCCCTGTCCGCCGCACGCATCGACGTGGTGTCCGAACAGAGCTTCCCCGCACCGCCGCAGAGTCCCATCAGTCAGGCAGCCCTCAATGTGATCAACGCCATAGCCGCCGATAGCGGCCCGCAAAAGGCACTTTCAGCCTCATCCGCGGCCGCGCAGCTGGCCAGCCCTGTTGCCGTTCCGACACATGTGTTGAAGATAGAACTTCACCCCGCCGAACTCGGCATGGTGACGGCCCATCTTCGCCTCTCCGGAGAACAACTTTCGATTGAGCTGAAGCCCGAAACACACGACGCCTATCGCCGGCTGTCCGCTGACAGCGAGGCCATCGTCAAGTCGTTGCGGGGGCTCGGCTTCGAGGTTGACAAGGTTACGATCCTACAACCCTCGGTAGCAGTCCCTGCCACAACCCGAACCGATCCAACCACGCCTTTGCCGGCGGCGTCAGGCCGCGATCCATCGTCCTTCCAGCCTGGGAATTCGGGCGGCGGCAATGGTGGAGCCGGCGGCCAGCAGCCGGGTCAGCAATCCTCAGGGAACCGCAAAGATGACGCGCAGGACTACGGCCGCGGCACTTCGCCTTCTCGCGAGCGCGCTGGCGGCGATATCTTTATCTAGCGGGGCAAGCGCTGCCGCGGCCGCGCCCAACCCTTGCGAACCGGAAATTCTGCGTGCCGCCGATCGCTATGGCGTGCCCGCCGGCATCCTCTATGCCGTCGGCTTGACGGAGACCGGCAACAAGGGCAGCCTTCAACCCAACGCATTGAATATAGAAGGAAAAGCAGTCTTTCCGAAGAGCCGGACCGAGGCCCTTGCCGCCTTCGCCAATGCCCGGCGCGAGGGCAAGACGCTAATCGATCTAGGCTGCATGCAGATCAACCACCACTACCACGCATCGCATTTTCGCAGCGTCGAGGACATGCTCGACCCACGCCAGAACGTCGACTACGCGGCGCGCTTCCTGGCCAGCCTCCATGCCCGCCACGAGACCTGGTCGATGGCCGTCGCCCGCTATCATGCCGGCCCCGACAACGATCCGGCGCAGAAGATCTATGTCTGCCGCGTCATTGCCAACATGGTCGCCACCGGCTTTGGAAAATGGACCGCAAACGCGCGCGGTTTCTGCAACCCATAAGCGTATTTTCCGCTTCTAATAAGCCAAGCGCGCAACCGTGATCTGTCCTTCTGACTTGGCCAGATCTTGCCGCCGAAAGCACATCTGGTTGCACGCTAATGCAACCGATGCGATTCCAGACTCCCAAAAAACTAGCTACAAGAAATGACGGTTGTTCAGGATTCTCGCCAGCGGATACGCCTCTCTTCACGGGGCAAATGATTTGATTCGGAAGGCGGGGCCGATGATTGTAATCGTTGATGAGCGCGAGCTCGTAACAGAGGGATACAATTCACTTTTCGATCGTGAGGGCATCGCCTGTGCGGGCTTTGCGTCCGGCGAGTTCGGTGAGTGGGTGAACTCGGCCGCCGACACCGATCTGCGCTCGGTCCGGGCCTTCCTCATCGGCGACTGCCGCGAAGGCTCCATCTCTCCCCGCCAGATCCGAGACCGCACCGGCGCCCCGGTCATTGCACTCAGCGAACAGCATTCCCTGGAGAACACGCTGCGGTTGTTCGAGAGCGGCGTCGACGACGTCATTCGCAAGCCCGTCCACATCCGCGAAATCCTGGCCCGCATCACCGCCATCCGCCGCCGGGCCCAGGAAGACGTCGCCTACACCGAGATCGGCGCCATGCGCATCTTCATGGACGGCCGCGACCCCGAGATCGACGGTCAGCCCTTGCCCCTGCCGCGCCGCGAGCGCCGCATCCTCGAATATCTGGCGAGCAATCGCGGGCGTCGCGTCACCAAGACCCAGGTTTTCAACGCCATCTACGGCATCTTCGACGAAGAGGTCGAGGAGAACGTGGTGGAAAGCCACATCAGCAAACTGCGCAAGAAGCTGCGCGAAAAGCTGGGCACCGACCCGATCGATTCCAAGCGTTTCCTTGGCTACCGGCTCGTCTTCTGATGCAGCGCCGCGCCAGCCTCGCGCAAGAAAACACGCGTAGCCTCGCAGCCAGTGGCATGGACACAGCGGAGACGTTTCGATGAGCCTCTATGGAATGATGCGGACCGGCGTTTCCGGCATGAACGCGCAGGCAAACCGCCTGTCGACGGTCGCCGACAACATCGCCAATTCCGACACCACCGGTTACAAGCGGTCCTCCGCCGAATTTTCGACGCTGGTCATGCCGTCTACGGGCGGTGCCTACAATTCCGGCGGCGTCACCACGACGATCCGTCAGGCGGTCAGCGATCCGGGCGTCCTTCAGTACACGACCTCGGTCTCCGACCTTGCCGTCAGCGGCGATGGCTTCTTTGTCGTTCAGGATCCGAGCGGTACGCCCTACCTGACCCGTGCCGGCGCCTTCGTTCCCGATGGGCAGGGCAGGCTGGTCAACTCGGCCGGCTTCCAGCTGATGGCCTACAGCTACGACAATGGCGTGCCGGCAGCGACGGTCAACGGCTTCGAGGGATTGGTTCCGGTTGTCATCTCCGACCAGGGAATGACCGCAACGCCGAGCACCGAGGGTAGCTATGCCGGCAACCTGCCGGCAGGCGCGACACCGGTCGCGACCGCCAACCTGCCCGCCGCCAACGCTGCGAGCGCGCAATACACGTCGAAATCCTCGATGGTCGCCTATGACAACCTCGGCAACAAGAAGCTGCTCGACGTCTATTTCACCAACACCGGCGTCGGCACCTGGCAGGTGGCGGTCTTCGATCAGTCGAAGGCCACGCCCGGAACATCGTTCCCCTACACCGCCGGCGGCTTGCTGGGCTCGGCCAACCTGACTTTCGACACCACCACCGGCAAGCTCACCGGCACGCCCACCGGCGTTTCATTTACCGTGCCGAACGGCGCCAGCCTCAATCTCGACCTGTCGGCGCTGACCCAGCTCGGTACCGGCTTCACCGTTTCCGACGCCCAGGTCAACGGCAACGCGCCGAGCACCATCGACAAGGTCCAGATCAGCAAGGACGGCACCATCTACGCCCAGTACAAGGACGGTTCCACCAAGCCGCTCTACAAGATTCCACTGGCCGACGTGCAGAGCCCGGACCAGCTCGCCGCGCTGCCCGGCAACGTCTATTCACAGGGCACCGAATCCGGCGCGGTCCGCGTCGGCTTCGCCAATGAAGGCAAGCTCGGCTCCATCATCTCCGGCGCGCTCGAGAATTCCAACGTCGATATCGCCGAAGAACTGACCAACATGATCGCGGCGCAGCGCAGCTACACCGCCAATTCGAAAGTCTTCCAGACCGGTTCCGATCTGATGGACGTCCTTGTCAACCTGAAGCGATAAGACGGGCGCCGCCCGCGAAAGACCCGCATGTCACTGTCTACCGCATTGAGTATCGCCCAGTCGGCGCTTATGAACACCGCGCGACAGACCAGCGTCGTCTCGCGCAACGTCGCCGACGCCTCCAACCCGGACTATTCACGCCGTCAGGCCGTCGTCACCAGCACGGCGCCGGGCGCGCGTTCGGTTGATATTCAGCGCGCCACCAACGACCTTCTGTTCCGCCAGAACCTCGGTGCGCTGTCGGCCTGGAGCGGCCAGAACGCGCTCTACAGCGGCATGGATCAGCTGGGTGTTGCGGTCAATGGCGTCGACAATGCGTCCTCGCCCTCGACCGCGATTGCCGACCTGCAGAAGGCGCTGCAGCTCTACGCCACCTCGCCGTCCAACCAGAACCTCGGCGCCAGCGTCATCGACGCGGCCAAGCAGGTCGTGCGCTCGCTGAACGAGGGCTCCAAGGCCGTCCAGGATTTCCGCACCCAGACCGATGGCCAGATCGCCACGGCCGTCGACGACCTGAACTCGCTGCTCAGCCAGTTCCAGGATGCCAACACGGCGGTCATGTCCGGAACCCGTTCCGGCACCGACGTTTCCGACGCGCTCGACCAGCGTGACGCGCTTTTGAAGAAGATCTCGAACTATGTCCCGGTATCGACCTTCACGCGTGGCGACAATGACATGGTCATCACCACCGGCGACGGCACGACATTGTTCGAAACGATACCGCGCACGGTCACCTTCGCGGCATCCGCCGGCTACACTGCGGGCGCCGCCGGCAATGCCGTCTATATCGACAATGTGCCGATCTCGGCGGGAGCCGGCGGCAACACCAGCGCCAGCGGCACGCTTGCCGGCCTGCTGCAATTGCGCGACGGCGTCGCCTCGACCATGCAGAGCCAGCTCGACGAGACCGCGCGTGGCCTGATCACCGCCTTTGCCGAGACCGCACCTTCGATGCCCAATGCCGCCGGCCTGTTCACTTGGTCGGGGGCGCCGGCCATCCCGGCCGCAGGCACGTTGGTCAACGGCCTTGCCGCGTCCATCAGCGTCAATGCGGCGATGGACCCGAGCAGCGGCGGCAATCCGACGCTGCTGCGCGACGGCGGCGCCAATGGTGCCGCCTATGTCGCCAACACCGGTGGCGGCGCGTCCTATTCCACCCTTCTGGTTGCCTATGGCGACCGGCTCGACCAGCCAATGACTTTCGACCCCGCCGCCGGGGTTTCGGCAACGTCCAGCGTTTCCGACTACGCGGCCAATTCAATCGGCTGGTTCGAGGGCGTGCGCCAGCAGGCTTCGACTGCCTCCGACGCCAAGGAAGCACTGGCGTCGCGCAGCGCCGAGGCGCTTTCCAACGCGACCGGCGTCAATGTCGACCAGGAAATGTCGCTGCTGCTCGACCTCGAACACACCTATCAGGCATCGGCCCGGATGATGAAAACCGTCGACGACATGCTGACGGCCTTGCTCAACGCGGTGGGATAATCCATGACTTCAGTCTCATCAGCCGCTTTGTCGAATGCCATGCGCTCCCAGCAGATGCGCATGCAGGCCGATCTCGTCAAAGCCACGAAAGAATCCTCCACGGGCAGGGTCGCCGATGTCGGGCTGGCTCTCGGCGGGCGCACCACCCAGGCCGTCACCTTCCAGCGCGATCTCGACCGGCTCAATGTCATCATCGATTCCAACGGCCTGGTCGGCGCCCGGCTCTCCTCGACGCAGACCTCGCTTGGTCAGCTCTCCAGCGCCGCGCAGACCTTGCTGTCCAGCCTGACCACCGCCTCATCAAGCGATTCTTCCAACAGTCTCACCAGAGACTCCGGCAAGGCAACCATCCAGCAGCTGACATCGATCCTCAACACCAGCGTCAACGGCGAATATCTGTTCGCCGGCACCAACACCGACGTCAAGCCGATCAACGACTTCATGGCTGCCGGCTCTCCGGCCAAGGCGGCATTCGACGCCGCCTTCGTCGCCAATTTCGGCTTCACCCAGGACGACCCGGCCGCGGCCAACATCACGGCTGCCCAGATGGACGATTTCATCACCAATGATGTCGCGCCGCAGTTCACGGGCGCGGGCTGGCAAGGCAACTGGTCCAACGCCACCGACCAGCAGATCGTCAGCCGCATCGCCCTCAACGAAACCACACCGACCTCGACCAGCGCCAACAGCGACGGCATCCAGAAGCTCGCAATGGCCGCAGCCATGGTCTCCAGCCTGATGTCCAGCAACATCAGCCAGGCCGCGAAGAATACGGTCGTCAGCCGCTCGACGGCAATCGTCGGCGAAGCGCTGAGCGGCATTGCCCAGGTTCAGTCCGAGACCGGCATCGTCCAGAAGCGGGTTTCCGATGCAAACGACCGCATGAAAACGCAGGTCGATCTTTTCGAACGGCACATTCTCGATCTGGAAGCCGTCGATCCGGCCGAAGCCGCGACCCGTGTCGCCGACCTGACCCAGCACATCGAAACGTCTTTCGCGCTGACCGCACGCCTGCAGCAGCTAAGCCTGTTGAATTACCTGACCTGACAACGCTTAACGGAACGGTAGAGCCCCAACGATGTACCAATTCTCCTACGCCGACATCCAGAGCACCTCCGTTGCCGACGCGAAGGACCGCGAGCGGGAACTCCTGACCCGCTCGATCGACATGCTGGCAGCGGCGGCGGCGGCCGGCCACGGTTCGATGGAGGCGATCGAGGCGCTGCATTTCACCAACCGCGTCTGGACCGCCTTCGTCGAGGATCTCGGCTCCAGCGACAATGCCCTGCCCAAGGAGCTGCGCGCCAACCTCATTTCCATCGGCCTGTGGCTGTTGCGCGAAGCGGAGGACATTCGCCAGGGCCGCACGAACAATTTCGAAGGGCTGATCGAGGTGTCCCAGATCATCAGGGACGGCATTCAATGACCAACACGCTGAAGATATCTCTGAAGCCGAACGAGAAGATCTACATCAACGGTGCCGTCATCCGGGTCGACCGCAAGGTCACCGTGGAATTGATGAACGACGTCCAGTTCCTGCTCGAAAACCATGTGATCCAGGCCGATGACGCCTCGACACCGCTCAAGCAGCTGTATTTCATCCTGCAGGTCATGCTGATGAACCCGGCCGGCGCGGCCGGGGCGCGCGACATGTTCCGCCGTTCGCTGCCACTGCTGCTGGCAAGCTTCGAGGACACCCTGATCTGCGCCGCGCTGAAACAGATCGACCGCATGGTCGGCGAGGATCATATCTACGAGGCGCTGAAGGCAATCCGCGCGCTCTATCCGCTCGAACGCCGCGCGTTGGGTGGCAATGACGACGTTCCGGGTGCCGAGCGCCCGCTGGCTGTGGGAGCACGATACTGATGAATGTGGACATGACGACGACGATACCGACCGGCGCCAACCTGGCCACCGCGTCGACTTCGAAGACAGCGGTCGACTACCAGTCCTTCCTGAAGCTTCTGATCGCCGAGATGAAGAACCAGGATCCGACCAAGCCGATGGATTCGACGCAGTATGTCGCCCAGCTCGCCACCTTCTCGCAGGTCGAGCAATCGGTGCAGACCAACACCAAGCTCGACCAGATCATGCAATCCTCGGCACTGTCGCAGGCCGACGCGCTGATCGGGCGCTCGATAACCTCCGCCGACGGCAAGACGACGGGCACGGTGGCCTCGGTGCGCCTCGCCAGCAGCGGTCTCATCGCCGTGCTGCAGAACGGCACCGAAGTCGCGGTCGGCCCGGGAGTCTCGGTCAAGGCGGCGAGCTGACGCTTTCGACAGAGAGCCAGTCCCATGAACGAGGCCGACGCTCTCGATATCGTCCAGTACGCGGTATGGACGGTGCTCACCGCGTCCGCGCCGGTGGTGCTGGTCGCCATGGTGGTCGGCATCGGCATCGCCCTCATCCAGGCGCTGACTCAGGTCCAGGAGATCACCTTGACCTTCGTGCCAAAGATCGTCGCCATCATGCTGGTGGTGGCGCTGACCGGTCCCTTCATCGGCAGCCAGATATCGGCCTTCACCAACGTCATCTTCGAGCGCATCCAGAACGGGTTCTGAGCCAGGTCCAGGGTGTGCCGCGACATACCGTCCGCAATTGCGCGAAGACAGACGCCCGCCGATCCCTACGCCTCCGGGCATGCCGGGAGACAGAGCGTGGACCGCCTCTATCCCATTGTTGGACCATGAGCTTTTTCGAAAGATATTCGCCCTTTGCAGCGCCGTGCCCTACTTTCGGCAAATGATCTTGAGCAAACGGATCATCTGACGAATCGGCACGACATGGCAGGAACCCCCGATGATTGACGAAAAGCCGGACAGCGAGAGCGTCTCGGCGCTGGCGCCCTTCCGGCACGGCATTTTCCGCGCCGTATGGGGTGCAAGTCTCGTCTCGAATTTCGGTGGCCTGATCCAGGGCGTCGGCGCCGCCTGGATGATGACCACGATCGCCACCTCGCCCTATCAGGTGGCCCTGGTCCAGGCTTCGACCACCTTGCCGATCATGCTGTTTGCGCTCGTCGCGGGCGCCATCGCCGACAGTTTCGACCGGCGCAAGGTGATGCTGGTCGCCCAGACCTTCATGCTGGCCGTGTCGGTGCTTCTGACCCTGTTCACCTATTCCGGCCTGATCACGCCGTGGACGCTGCTTGCCTTCACCTTCCTGATTGACAGCGGCACGGCGCTCAACAACCCGTCGTGGCAGGCCTCCGTCGGCGACATCGTTCCTCGCAACAAGGTGCCGGCCGCCGTCGCGCTCAATTCCCTGGGCTTCAATCTGACGCGTAGCGTCGGCCCGGCGATCGGCGGCATCATCGTCGCCGCGGCCGGTGCGGCGGCCGCCTTCGCGGCGAACGCGGTGAGCTATATCGGCCTGATCGTCGTGCTGGCGCGCTGGAAGCCGGACGTGCCGGTATCGACCTTGCCGCGCGAGTCGCTGGGTGCCGCCATGGGCGCAGGCCTGCGTTATGTCGCCATGTCGCCCAACATCGGCAAGGTGCTGGTCAGAGGCGCCGCTTTCGGTTTCAGCGCAGGTGCTGTGCTGGCACTGCTGCCGCTGGTGGCGCGTGACGTCGTCAAGGGCGACGCGCTGACCTACGGCATCATGCTCGGCGCCTTCGGCATCGGCGCGGTCGGTGGCGCGCTGATCAGCGTCAGGCTGCGGCAGTTGCTGTCCAGCGAGACGATGGTGCGCTGTGCTTTCGCTGGCTTCGCCGTCTGCGCCTTCAATGCCGCCGTCAGCCAGCATGCCTGGCAGACGTCGCTCGGCCTGCTTGTCGGCGGCGCTTGCTGGGTGATCGCGCTTTCGCATTTCAACGTCACGGTGCAGATGGCGACACCGCGCTGGGTGGTCGGCCGGGTGCTGTCGGTCTACCAGACGGCGACCTTCGGCGGCATCGCGCTCGGCAGCTGGATCTGGGGCGTCGTCGCCGATGCGCATGGCGCCGAAACAGCCCTGATCGCCGCCAGCATCGCCATGCTGGCCGGCGGCGCTATCGGTCTTTTGCTCCCGCTACCGCAACAGCAGGTGCTCAACCTCGACCCGCTCAATCGCTTCAAGGAACCGCACCTGGCGCTTGACCTGAAGCCGCGCAGTGGTCCCATCGCCATCATGATCGAGTATGTGATCCGGCACGAGGACGAACCGGAATTCCTCGCCATCATGGCCGAACGCGGCCGCATCCGCCGCCGTGACGGCGCCCGCAACTGGACGCTGGCGCGCGATCTTGAGAATCCCACCATATGGATCGAGCACTACCACACGCCGACCTGGATCGAATATGTGCGCCACAATGGACGCATCACCCATGCCGACGCCGTCATCGGCGAACGTGTGCGGGCACTGCACAGCGGCGACGAGCCGCCCCGCGTGCGGCGCATGATCGAACGCCCGACAACCGCCGGCACGGCGCTTGTGATGGCCAAAGGACCTATTGAGCACTGAGTCCGGGACCCCTTGCCCGCTAACCCTCGCCCGACAGGTCCCGGCGCGCCTTGTCGAGTTCCTCGGCGTAGCGCCGCATCAAATGGCCTTCGGTCAAAAGCCCCAGCACGATATGGTCGGTGAAATCCTCGACCACCGCAAGTTCTTCGGCGCCGGCGCGCTGGAACGTCTCGGCGGCGGCCTGTACGTTCATGCTCGGCACCAGCACCGCGTCCTTGTACTTGGCAAGATCGCGCACCGGCACCTCCCCATCGGAGGGATCGCTGTGCAGTTCGGCCACGATCAGCACGCCGACATAGTGATCGCCCGCATCGACAGCGATGACGCGCTGGGCTGAACCGAGCGGCACCTCCTTGCGGAAGGCCGCCAGCGTCGTCGAGGCATAGATGGTCTTGATGTCCTTGCGCATCATCGAGCCGACGGTGAGGCTACGCATCCAGCCGACATCGTGGGCGCTGCGAATGGTCTCGCCGCGCAGATGAAAGCGCCATGTCGAGAACGAGTAGCCGAAGGTTTCGCGCACCAGGATCGCCGACATGATCGAGGCGGCAAGGACAACACCGGTCAGCGTCAGGTCGCGGGTCGATTCCAGCGCCAGGAAGGTCATCGTCAGCGGACCGCCGACGACACCGACGGCGAGCGACGTCATGCCGACGACGGCGGCAACCGCAGGGTCGATGCCGGTTGCCGGCGAGACGACAACCATCACATCCGCGAACGCCTTGCCGAGCAGAGCGCCGAGGAAGAGCGAGGCAAAGAACAGTCCGCCGCGAAAGCCCGACCCCAGCGAGACCGCCGATGCCGCCAGCTTGAGCACGAAGACGCTGGCCACCACGGCCAGCCCGTAATTCATCGAGAATTCGCGATGCAGCGCACCATGGCCGCTGGACAGGACCTGCGGTGTGATCAGCCCCAACAAGCCAACGATAACGCCGCCGATGACGGGGCGCAGCGACGCATCGATCGACAGCCTAGCAAAACCGCGTTCGATCAGCGTCACCAGGTGCATGATGGCGATCGAGGCGGCACCGCCGAGCAGGCCAAGCAGCAGGAACGGCACGTACTGGCTGGCGGTGAGCGCCGGCAGGCCCGAAAGCTCGAGCGGAAACGGCACGCCGCCGAACATTTCGGCGGTCAGAGAGGCGCAGATCGCGGCGGTCATGACAGGCGCGACATTGGCGACCGAGTAGATGCCGATGACCAGTTCGAAGCCGTAGAAGGCGCCGGTCAGCGGTGCATCGAAGGCGGCGGCGATGGCGCCTGCCGCACCACAGCCAACCAGGATGCGGACATCGTTGCGGCGCAGCCTGAAGATGCCCGCCAGCCGCGATGCCAGGCCGGAGCCAACCTGCGTGTAGCCGGCTTCCAGCCCGACCGAGGCGCCAAAACCGCTGGAGATCATCGTCTGACCGGCGATGATGAAGGTGTCGGTCAGCGACATGCGCCCGCCATAGAGTGCATTGGCTTCGATCGGGTCGATCGGCGTGCGGAATTTCCGTATTCTGAGCCAGATCACCGTCAGCCCAAGCAGGATGCCGCCGATCGCCGGTACCAGCGCCTGCATCGGATTGGCGAGCGAGAACATGCCGGAAAGCCGGCCGCCGGGCTGGACACCGAACAACAGCCCGTGCAGATCCTGCACGATCTGGCTCATCGCCGTGACCAATATGCCCGCCATGACGCCGACGATTCCGGCCAGAATGACCACCGCGATGCCGCGCGCCTCGAGCAGCGGCACCGATCGGATCAGCACCGCGCGCAGCCGGCGGGCATAAACTTGCGGTTGGTTTCTGGAAAGCACCGGGGCGGCTCGCCGATATCGGAAAAGGCAGTGGAAAGCCCGCCTGATACGCCCGGCGACACGGCATGGCAACCACAATGGCGACAGACAAGGCGCCCTTGTGGCATGGACCAGCAGCTTGCGGCCGTTACTGCCTTGGCTGGAACGCAACGGCGCTCGCCGGCGACCGGCGAGCAGCCGGCCGGCGGATCGATCAGGTCGGCATGGGCTCGCCGGCTTCATAGAGCACGAGGTTGCGCTCACCGATGCCAAGTGCCGGCCAGCTCGCACGCCAATCCGCAATGTGCGGCGAGGCGAAATGCGCATCAAGCGCTGCCCTGTCGCTCCAGACTTCCGTGACCCGGATGAGCCCGGCATCGAACACATCCTGCGCATAGGAATATTGGAGGCAACCGGGCTCGGCGCGGCTGCCGGAAACCATGCGTTCCATGGCGGGCTTGGCTTCCTCCAATTTGTTTGGCGGCAAGCGGATGGTGCCGATGATCAGAAGCATGGGTTTTCCCTTCTTTGCGAAGCCGGCCCGCACGGCTACCCGCACATGATCGTTCGAACTAGCCAGTCTCCCACCCTCGCGCAAGCTTGGCCGGCTACCCTCACAGGGCTGTCGCGCGCTCGGCAGTCTATGGTTTTGGGGACGACATGGCGATCAGCGAAAGCATCCAGCCCGGCGCGGTGGCCAAGAATGGCCGCGACGTCTTCTTTGCCATCGGCATCGTCATCATCCTGGCCGTGCTGTTCCTGCCGATCCCGGCCTTTCTCATCGACATCGGCCTTGCCTTCTCGATCGCGCTTTCGGTGCTGATCCTGATGGTGGCGCTGTGGATCCAGCGGCCGCTCGATTTCTCGTCTTTCCCGACCGTGCTGCTGATCGCCACCATGCTCAGGTTGTCGCTCAACATCGCCACCACGCGCATGATCCTGTCGCATGGCAATGAGGGCACGCATGCCGCCGGCTATGTCATCGCCGGCTTCTCCAAGCTGGTGATGGCCAGCGACTTCGTCATCGGCCTCATCGTCTTCATGATCCTGATCGTGGTGAACTTCATCGTCATCACCAAGGGCGCCACGCGTATCGCCGAAGTCGGCGCCCGCTTCACCCTCGACGCCATTCCCGGCAAGCAGATGTCGATCGACGCCGATCTCTCCGCTGGCATGATCGACGACAAGACCGCACAGCTTCGGCGTCGCGAACTGGAGGAAGAGTCCTCCTTCTTCGGCTCGATGGACGGCGCCTCGAAGTTCGTCCGCGGCGACGCCATCGCCGGCCTCATCATCACCGCCATCAACATCGTCGGCGGCATCGCCATCGGCTACATCAGGCACGGCATGGGCATGGGCGAAGCAGCCGACGTGTTCATCAAGCTGTCGGTCGGCGACGGCCTCGTCACCCAGATTCCGGCGCTGATCGTTTCGCTCGCCGCCGGCCTGCTCGTCTCCAAGGGCGGCACCCGCGGCTCGACCAACCAGGCGGTGTTCGGCCAGCTCGGCGCCCATCCGCGCGCCCTCTACGTGGCGGCATCGCTGCTGGTGCTGCTCGGCCTGATGCCCGGCCTACCGCTGTTCCCGTTCTTTGCGCTCGCCGCCGGCATGGCCGGCCTCGGCTACATCATCCCGATGCGCGCCAACCGCGTCCTCGCCGAAGCCGAGGCGATCAAGGATCAGGAAAAGGCGACCAAGGTCGAGGAGGAGAAGAATTCGGTCAAGGCCTCGCTCGCCACCGCCGAGATCGAGCTTCTGATCGGCAAGCAGCTGTCGACAAGGCTGCTGACGTCGCATCAGGAACTGGTTTTCCGCATGGGCAAGATGCGCAAGAAATTCGCCACCCAGTATGGCTTCGTCGTACCAGAAGTGCGTGTCGCCGACGATTTCGCCATCCCGCCGAAGAGCTACCAGATCAAGGTGCACGGCACCGTGGTGGCCGAGTACCAGATGCGCGTCGGCGAGATCATGGTGCTGCTCGGCAATCGCGACATACCCGAAATACCGGGCGAGGAAATCCGCGAGCCGGCCTTCGGCATGCGCGCCTATTCCGTGGTCGAAGCCTTCGCCGAGGATCTGAAGCGCGAGAACTACACCTTCGCCGACAACATGTCGGTGCTGCTCACCCATCTCTCCGAGGTCATCCGCAACAACCTGCCGCAGCTTCTGTCCTACAAGGACATGAAGGCGCTTCTCGAACGGCAGGACCAGGAGTATCGCAAGCTCGCCGACGAGATCTGCACCACGCACATCTCCTATCCTGGCCTGCAGGCGGTGCTGAAGCTGCTGCTCGCCGAGCGCGTCTCGATCCGCAATCTGCATCTGATCATCGAAGCGATCGCCGAGATCGCGCCGCATGTGCGCCGCACCGAGCAGATCGTCGAGCATGTCCGCATCCGCATGGCTCAGCAAATCTGCGGCGACCTCTCCGAAGGCGGTGTGCTGAAGGTGCTGCGCCTCGGCAACCGCTGGGACCTTGCCTTCCACCAGAGCCTCAAGCGTGACGCCAAGGGCGAGGTGCGCGAATTCGACATCGACCCGCGCCAGCTGGAAGAATTCGGCCAGGACGCGACCAAGGCGATCAAGAAATATCTGGAAGCCGGCGAGCGTTTCGTCCTCGTCACCGCGCCCGACGCCCGCCCCTATGTGCGCATGATCATCGAGCGGCTGTTCACCACGCTGCCGGTTCTCAGCCACGTCGAGATCGCCAAGGGCGTCGAGATCAGGGTGCTCGGAACCATATCGTGAGCGTGCTTTCGCAAGGCGTCGTCATCGCGGCGTTCCTCGCCTTCTGCCGCATCGGCGCCTGCTTCATGCTGATGCCGGGCCTGTCCAGCGCCCGCGTCCCGGTCCAGGTCAGGCTGTTCGTCGCGGTCGCCGCCACCGGCGGCCTGCTCGCCTTCCTGTGGGACAAGATCTTTCCCTTCGTCGACCCGCGCCCGCAGATCCTGGTGCCGATGATCATCTCGGAACTTCTGGTCGGCGGCCTGATCGGCGCCATGACCAGGCTCTACATGGAAGCCTTGCGCTTCATGGGCTCGGCCATCGCCATGCTGGTCGGCTATGGCGGCTCGGGCGGACCGGCGATCGAGGAGCCGGAGCCGCAGGCGGCCCTTGCCGCCATCATCTCGTTTTCGGCACTTTTGATGCTGTTCGTCTTCGATTTCGACCATGAGATCATACGCGCGCTGGTGTCTTCCTACACGGTCGCGCCGGTCAACATCTTCTTCAACCCGCAGGCCGCTCTCGTCGATGTGACCGACACGGTCTCGGACACGTTCTTCCTGGTCATCCGCCTCGGCAGTCCGTTCGTCGCCTATGCCATTCTCGTCAACCTGACGATCGGCTTCGTCAACAAGCTGACCCCGCAGATCCCGATCTATTTTATCTCCCAGCCCTTCATCATCGCCGGCGGCATGATCATCTTCTATTTCGCCATCGGCACCATGCTGTCGCTGTTCGTCGACGGCTTTGTCGACCTGACATTGGCGAGATGACCATGAGCGCGCGCAAGGACCGCCTCCGGAAATTGGTCAAGGTGCAGGAACAGCTGAAGGCGCTGCACGAAACCCGCCACGCCACCTTCCTTGCCGCAGCCACCGCCGCCGAGGCCGAAGCCCGCGATCTGGTCGGGCATTTCGACCAGGACAATTCTCTCTCCGGCCTGTTTCCCGATCTCTACCACCGCCGCATCGCCCAGGCCGTTGTCCGCCAGGAGGCGAACCTGGCAAGCGCCAAGCAGGAAGCCAGCCTCATCGCCGCCGCGACCGCGCGCACCAACATGGTCGAGCGCGCCTACAAGGACGTGCGCGACCGCGACGAGCGCGAACGCTCCGACCGCGAGCGGCTGGACCTGATCGCGCAGAAGCGGGGGGAGGAGTGACTTACGCAGGCGGCTGCCCCAGTGCCTCCGTCAACGCTTCCGGCGCCAGCTTCTGTGACAGGGCATCGGAAAGCCTTGCTTCGAGGTCCCGCAGCCTTCCGTCAAGCGAGGGCATGCCGGCGGCGCCGAACGCCTCTACATAGCGGCCTGTCTCGCCCTTTGCCAGGAACTCGACCAGCACGATGTCGTCGATCCAGAGCTTTACTATTTTGAACAGGCCGGTCTCCACCTCCTGGGTGCGCCAGCCCTCGCGCGCAGCGGCGGCTTGGATCGCCTCGCTGCCGACAGTGGCGCTGACCAGCACGTGAGCGGTGACCGGCTCGAACGTCGCGGGGCGCTGGCGGATGCCAAGCGGCGCGTCCGGATCGAACACCGAGGTCGCCGGCAGGATTTCTAGGAAAGATCCCCAATCGTCACCGGAGACGACGAGCCATGCGCCATAGGGAAAGGGCGGTGTCGGCGCCTGCACAGCGGTCGCGTCCATGAGCTCGGCGAGTACGTGTGCGGCACGATCGGGATCGCGCACGCCAAACGACATGTGATGGATCATGATGGGATCTCCTTCGACAAATGCGAATTGATCTTCAGCCTATGCTCGTGGCGTGGCCGTCATTGACTGTTTCCGCGCCGCATCGATCAGGGCCTGCACGGCCCATTGCGCGGCTGTCGCCGCGGCAGGCCCGGAAAGCCCCCAATTGTCCTTCATGCTCTCCCATCCCGAAGCTGAGCAAAGCACCGTCACGGCGGCGAGGAATTGCCGGGCGGCGTCTTCCGGAAGCGCTGCGGCGATCTCGCGCAGGGCCTTGGCAAACTTGTCGCGTCGCGCCTCGGCATGCGCCAGCCGCACGGCGCGGCCATAGGGGGTGTGTAGCATCGCCCGCACCAACGGCTCGTCCCGGTCGAACGCGTCGAACAAATCGGGGATATGGGCCACCACTTCATCCGGCGAGGTCGGAAGCGCAGGTACCTCGATAAGTTCGTTGACCCATTGCCAGAAGGCGCCGAACAGCGCCTCCTTGTTGGTAAAGCGCCTGTAAAGTGTACGCAGTGGCACGCCAGACTCGCGGGCCACCAGATGGAACGTCACGTCGTCGCCGCCACTGCGAAGCAGGTCGGCGAGACCATCCATGATGCGTTGCTGCGTGACGGCCGTGAGCTCTTCGCGGGCCGAGAAGCGAACCTGTACTTTCGTGTTCATGGCAGTTTAAATGCCATATTGGCATTATCACTGTCAATCATCTCCCTGATGCCCACCGCGGAAGGCGAATAAACGCTGTCGCCATACGCGGCGGTCAGCCTCGGGCGAGCGCCGCCGCCTGCTCCAAGGTAATGCCCTTGCCGAGGGAGTCGGCGTGGCGATGGGCCAGCAGCCATTCGGAGCCTTCGCGCCGATAGACCAGCGTGACGCGCAGCAACCAGTCCTGCGCCGGCAGGCCGCCAACCTCGACCTGCTGCGCGTGTTCCATGACCGCCAGGACGATCATGTCGGCCGAGCCATAGGCCTCGACCAGTTCCTGCTTCAGCATGCCGTTCCGGAAGAACCGTCCGATGGCCGCCCATTGCTCGTCCGTCAGGCGCGCGCTGCGCGAGGGCGTTCCGCCGAACGGCGACATCAGCGTGAAGTCGTCAGCGAGCGGGACCAGGGCGCGGTACCGGTCGATGTCGCCTTGCATCAGCGCATCATTCGCCTCCTCGGATCGCCGGGCGAGTTCGGCGACGGTCCGGTCGATGGCGGGATCCTGATGCGACTCGGCTGGAGCGCTGGCGGCAAGCGACGTGATGCCCGCGGCGCCGGCCGCGGCGAGAAGTGAGCGTCGCGATGTTGGCATTGGTCTCGTTCCTGTCGTTATCTCAAGGGGTGCGAAGCCCGTTTCGCTCATGCCTGCAAAAGGCTGTGCAGGGGCTGGAAGGTCAGCTTCGGCCGGATACCCTCGGGCAAGTTCGGGGCGATATGGGCGGCGAAGAACCGCGTCGCGTCCTCGCGGGAGTTCCATACGCGCCAGCCGGTTTCCGCCGGATGCGACATGTGCATGACGAAGCCCGGCGCCTGCTGCAGCGCGTCGCCCACGAAGGCCAGCATGGCGTCATAACCTTGCCGCGACTGGTCGCTGACTTCCGAAATCATCATCACCGACATCTTCCTTCTCCATTGAAGGTTGCATTCGTCGCAGCAGGTCCGCCGCGTGTGCTTCGGGGGGATCGCATTTTGAACTCGATGAAGCCAGTGGTATGATTTCAGCAATATGCTGAATGAAATTGACTTATCGCGCGCCGACCTCAACCTCCTCGTCCTGTTTCAGGTCGTGCTGGAGGAACGTCATGTCGGTCGCGGGGCGGTGCGGCTGAACCTGTCGCCTTCCGCCGTCAGCCACGGCCTGGGCAGGTTGCGGCAGCTTCTCGGCGATCCCCTGTTCCTGCGTACACCAAAGGGTGTCGTTCCGACCGAGCGGGCCGTGGAACTCGCCGAACCCGTGGCCGACATTCTCGCCCGGGTGAGGAGCGTCATATCCACGGCCGAGCGGTTCGACCCGGCGACATCCGCGCGCCGCTTCACGATCGGCGCGCCGGACGGCGTCTCGGCCGTTGTCTTGCACCCGCTTCTCGCCGAGCTTGCGCGGATCGCGCCGCGCATCGACATAGGCATACGCCAGGTCCTTCCATCGCCCTCCCGCGTCTGGCACTCGGCGATCGCCGATCTCGAGGCGCGCGCCATGGACATCGCGATCATTCCCAGCGGCGACGTTCCGCTGCGTTTCGAGAAGCGCCTCATCTACGAGGAGACTTTCGTCGTCGCCATGCGGGTGGGACATCCCTTCGCCAACGACCCGACCATCGAGCAATATTGCGAAATGCGCCACTTGGTGGTCTCGGAAAGCGGCGATCCTTACGGATTCGTCGACGAGCAGCTTGCGAGGCAAGGCCGGACGCGGCGGATAGCGCTGACCGTTCCCAACTTCATGTTCGCCCTCTCGGTCATCGCGGAGACTGACCTCATCTCGGCCCTGCCGAAGCGGTTCGTCGTCATGCACGCGGCGCGCTTCGGGGTCAGGTTCCTGGACGCCCCCATTCCGCTGCCAGACTTCCGGCTCAGTGCGGTCGCGCCCAAGGTCGCGATGCTGGACACGGGGCTGGCGTGGCTCTTCGGCATACTTGGAAAGCCCGCAGAGAGCGGGCAAACGAAAACTCCAATCGGTCGGGAGTAACGTCCGCTATCGTGGTCAATCAGCCGTAATCTGACGGTCCGGTTAACAAGACATTGGAGGTCGGTGCGCAGGCTGCCGCTCCCGCCGCGAAGCAGCAACCGATCACACGCTTGCATTCCGCTCCCCTCACCGCGCAAGCCTGCCACAAGCTTGTTGAGGCATTGTCTGGCTAAGGAAAACCGACAAAAGGCGGACTTTCTTGGCGATTTCTCCACCCAGCGACATCGTTATGGATGTGGCCCGAGCCGTCGACCCGACGGACATCGAGGCCGCCCGTGCCGCGCTGACAAAGCGGGCTGGCGGTGCCGCGGGCACATTTTCGGTCGACAGCGCCGCTTCGGTCGATGCCGGCTCGATCCTGTCGCGCGCCACCGCCGACAAGGCTGCCGCCTCAACCGATCCCGCCAAGAAGTTCAAGAAGTTCGAGGCGATGGTGCTGCAGACCTTCATCCAGAACATGCTGCCCAAGGACACCGAAGGCGTCTACGGCAAGGGCCTGGCCGGCGACATGTGGAAGTCGCAGCTTGCCGAGCGGGTGGCCGACGTGATGGCCGAACGCGGCGGCATCGGCATCGCCAAGTCGATGCTTGCCGACCACTATCTCGAAGGCAAGCGCGTCGTGCCGGTCGGTCCGGTCTCGGGCGGGCCGGAAAAGACCGAGATCGATCAACAGAACAGCCTGTCGACCTCGCTGGTGCATGAATTGCAGCGCAGGGCGGCGCGGTCGATCACCGGTGACGAGACCACCATCAAGACAGACATCAAGATCTAGGGCATGCCCCGGAACCGGGAACCGGTTTCGGGATCATGCTCAACCACCGAGATAATGCGTATCCGAGTTTCAATCTAACCAGACCGGGATTTTCATGGCCGACTTTTCGGAATTCACCCCCAACCTGCCAGCCCGCACGACCGCGTCGGAAGCGCCGATCCCGTTCGCGCGGCCTGGCAACCTCGCCGCCATCATCGGCCGCATCGAGGAAGTGGTCGAGGAAGAGACGGCCGGCATCCGCAACGCCACCAACTACGATCTCAAGGCGTCGAACGCCCGCAAGAGCCGCTATCTCTACGAGCTGACCCGCGCCATGAAGGGCGGCAGCGAAGCCGAATTCCTCGAACAGCACCGCGAGGGCCTGACCCGGCTGCGCCAGAAGCTGGCGAAGAACGAGGCGGCGATCCTGGCGCATCTCAGCGCGGTCAACGAAGTCGCCAGCCTGCTGCGGCACGCCATCCAGCGCGCCGAAACCGACGGCACCTATTCCGCCGGCGAGTTCGGCTGGATAAAGGCATGATGCCGAACGCAACGGGCAGATCGGCGATCCTGCTCAGGCAGCAACGCAGTGCCGCGTTGCCATCGCAACGGAATGACCAAGGGACTGACAAGGCCTGATGATCAAGGTCATCGCCATCGCCATCTGGATCTGCGCCGCCACACTCGGTGCTGTTTTCTATTCGTTCCAGGCTGCGGGCGAAAAGGGTGTCGGCGAAAAGCCGAAGCCGATGCTGGGCGGCCTCGACTACGTCAAGACCGACATCATTTCGGTGCCGCTGATCCGCGATTCCCAGATCGGCGGCTATTTCCTGACCAAGCTTGTCTACACGGTCGAACCCGAGCAGATAAAGAAGTTGTCCATTCCGGCGGAAGCGCTGATCACCGACCAGGTCTATTCCTATCTCTATTCCAATCCGCAGATCGACTTCACCAACAAGGCGACGATCGATCTCGATGCCTTCCGGGCCGCCATCCGCGATACAGTCAACGCGCGTGTCGGCGCACCCTTGGTGCATGAGGTTCTGATCGATCAGGTCAATTTCCTGTCGAAGGACGAAATCCGCGACAACTGGCTGCGCCGCAAGAAAAGCGAGACGGCGAGCGAAATGACCAAGCCGTTCAAGGAACATTGAGTTGCCCTGCTCACAGGCCGCGATCCCGTCGAGCCTCACCCACCGCGCGGGCAGGAACCAGCCGCCGGAATCCGCGTTGACGTAAACGTCAACCCAAAGCTATATGCGGCAGCGACCGTGATCGCGAAACCGCGGCATGGGCTTCGGCTGGATCGAAGCGCCGTTGCGAGACAGATGCAACCAGACAAGGAGAACAGCGTGAGCGTTCAGGAGATTGCCGAGAAGATCAAGTCGCGCGTGGCAAGCAGCGGGTTCGATCGTTCCGTGAAATTCGACACCGGCAGCGACGGCGTCATCGTCATCGACGGCGCGACCGTTTCGACATCAGATGCACCCGCCGACTGCACCATCAAGCTCTCGCTTGACGATCTGGATTCGCTGATCGCTGGTGACCTGAACCCGACGATGGCGTTCATGACCGGCAAGATAAAGGTCGAAGGCGACATGACCGTCGCCATGGCGCTCAGCCAGTTGATCGGCTGAAGGCATGCAGCCGCCCAAAGCGGCGCCCGCCAATCGCGAAAAAGACGCCGCCTTTTCGGGCGGCGTTTTTGCATGACTTGCTGGCGGCTTCGTGTCTCAGGCCGCCGATGTCAATTCCTGCGCCTTCAGCTTGCGGCCGGCAGCCTTCAGCGTGCCGTGCACGCCATCAAGCGCGCCTTCCACCAGTTCCAGCGCCAGCAGGCGGTGGCGCTCATAGGGTCCCGGCATGGCAAGCGAACCGGTCCTGGCGGCGGAGAAGCCGAAGCGTCCGTAGTAGGGCGCATCGCCGACCAGCAGGATCGCGGCGTGGCCAAGACGCGCCGCCTCGGTGATGGCATGGCGCATCAGCGCCGAGCCGATGCCCGCACTCTTGAGCGACGGGTCGACGGCGAGCGGGCCAAGCAGCAGCGCGGCCTTGCCGCCCTCGCCTAGCGAGACGTCCCACAGCCGCACCGTGCCAGCCACGCCACCCGATGCATCGCGTGCAACGAAGGCCAGGCCTTCCGAAGGCCGGCGGCCGCGCCGCAGTTTCTCCGACGATTTTTTCCGCCGCTTCGGCCCCATGGCCTCGTCCAACAGCGCTTCACGCGCGGCAATGTCGGTCGCGGTTTCGGCAACAATGGCAATGGCGCTCTCCCCCTGAAGGGGGGAGATTGCGCGCGCAGCGCCCTCAACAATGAAATTTGCAATGTCCATTTCCGTGATCCCTGGCGAGCGGAGACTGTTCCACAGGCGAGCCCGGGCGGGCGATCTGTTCGCCCGCGCCGGATGATCTGATCGGTTCTTTCGAACCGTCAGATCACGTAGGATCGGAGAGGCTCGAAGCCGTTGAAGGCGACCGCCGAGTAGGTGGTCGTGTAGGCGCCGGTGCCTTCGATCAGCACCTCGTCGCCGATCGTCAGCGACAAAGGCAGCGGATAGGGCGTCTTCTCGTACATCACGTCGGCCGAATCGCAGGTCGGGCCGGCGAGGACGCAGGGCGCGGTCTCCGTGCCGTCATGCGCGGTGACGATCGGGTAGCGGATCGCCTCGTCCATCGTCTCGGCCAGACCGCCGAACTTGCCGATGTCGAGGAACACCCAGCGCACATTGTCGTTGGCTGCCTTCTTCGAGATCAGCACGACTTCCGACTTGATGACGCCGGCGTTGCCGACCATGCCACGGCCCGGCTCGATGATGGTTTCGGGAAGCGCATTGCCGAAATGCTTGCGCAGCGCCGAGAAGATCGCCTGGCCATAGGCCTGGGCGGCCGGCACGTCACGCAGATAGCGCGTCGGGAAACCACCGCCCATATTGACCATCTTCAAGACGATGCCTTCCTCGGCGAGCGTCGCGAACACCACCTTGGCGTCGGCCAGCGCACGATCCCAGGCGGTCAGGTCGGTCTGCTGCGAGCCGACATGGAACGACACGCCATAGGCATCGAGGCCGAGCCCCTTGGCGTGGCGCAGCACGTCCACGGCCATTGCCGGCACGCAGCCGAACTTGCGCGACAGCGGCCACTCGGCGCCCTCGCCATCGGTCAGCACGCGGCAGAACACGCGGGAGCCTGGAGCGACACGGGCGATCTTCTCGACCTCTTCGACGCAATCGACGGCGAACAGGCGGATGCCGAGCTGATAGGCGCGTGCGATGTCACGCTCCTTCTTGATGGTGTTGCCGAAGGAGATGCGGTCCGCCGGCGCACCGGCGTCCATCGCCATCTCGACTTCGGCAACGGAAGCGGTGTCGAAGGACGAGCCCATCGCAGCAAGCAGGCGCAGGATTTCCGGCGCCGGGTTTGCCTTCACCGCATAGTAGATCTTCGAATCGGGCAGCGCCTTCTCGAAGGCGCGGAAATTGTCGCGCACGACATCGAGGTCGACGACGAGGCAGGGGCCGGTCGGACGTCGGGTGGCGAGGAAGTCAAGGATGCGCTGGGTAGCCATCGGGGTCTCTCCATCAGCGCCTTTCGGCGCGCAATAAGGCTGCGGAACGCGGGCTGTCGGCCTCGCGAACACGCGGTGGACAAAGGCGGGACGGAAATCCATGGAACCAGCCGGTGGAGACCCCGGAACCATGAAGCGCCGTCTCGCGGCGGTGAACCTTGGCCTTGCCCGACCTCGGTTCGCTTTGTCTGCCTTGGCTTGGATGGGAGACCCGTCCGCACTGCCGGCAATGAAGGTGTGCCTCTTCAGTAACCCCGGTTTTTGGACAACCGGCAGAACACCAGAAAGGCCCGCACCGTCGTTGCTTCAAGGTGTCCTCGGGCTGGCGGTTGGCCGCTAGACCGACTGGAGGGGTTGGCTCCAGCTACCTTACCGATTTCCCTCACCATTCGAGGATCGGCGGACACCCACAGGCACGTGCGACTTTGGGCAAGCGCGATATATGGCTGGTTGCCGTCACAATCAATAAAAATCGTATCCCAGGTTGTAAAATTTCTGGCATCGAACGATGTTGCGGCAACCGTATCCGGATATCGAACGATGACAGGCACGCACGGCCCTCTCAACGCCTTTCTCGATCTTCGCCAGATGCCGGTGGCACATGCCGAACTCGGGCCCTTGGCCGGCCTGCGGCTGGCCGTCAAGGACATCTACGACGTCGCCGGCTACCGCACCGGTTGCGGCAATTTGCAAAAATTCGCCGCAAGCCCCGCCGCTTCGTGCACGGCGCCCACTGTGCAGATGATTCTGGACGCCGGCGCACGCTTCATCGGCAAGACCCAGACCGACGAGCTTGCCTTCGCGCTGTTCGGCCAGAATGCGCATTTCTCGTTTCCGGTGAATCCGGCAGCACCGGACCGCGTCACCGGCGGCTCGTCATCGGGATCGGCGGCGGCGGTGGCAGGCAGGCTGGCCGACATCGCCACCGGGTCCGACACTGGCGGCTCGATCCGCGCGCCGGCGAGCTTTTGCGGATTGATCGGGTTGCGCACCACGCATGGCCGCATTTCGCTCGATGGCACCATGAAGCTGGCGCCCAGCTTCGACACGTTCGGCTGGTTCGCCGACGATATCGAGACCTACGAGACCGTCGGCAAGCTGCTGCTCGGCCGCGACCCGCACCAGCACACACTGGACCGGCCGCTGGCGCTGGAATGGCTGGATGGGATGGTCGCCCGCCCGGCGATTGCCGAATATGCAGGAATGAAGGCGCTGGCGAGCACGGTCTTCGGCGCGCCGGCGACGCCGGCAATCCGCTTCACCTCATCTGCGGATGAACTCTACTGGTGCTTTCGCCGGCTTCAGGCCAAGGAGGCCTGGGCGGTGCATGGCGAATGGATCACCAGCGGCGAGCGCAACCTCGGTCCCGGCGTCGAAGAGCGCTTCGGCTTTGGCCGTGCCGTCGACGACAAGACAGCCCAGGCCGAGAAGGTGCGCCGGCTGACCTTTCGCGGCGAACTGAGCGCTCTGCTCGGCAAGGACGGCTTCCTTATCCTGCCGACGGTGCCAGGCCCGGCACCGTATGTGGACAGCACGCCGGAGCAATTCCAGGCCTATCGCGAACGGGCGCTCCAACTTCTGTGCCTGGCCGGCCTGGCCGGCTTCCCGCAAATCACGTTGCCCATCGGCGCGGTCGCCGGTGCCCCGTTCGGCCTGTCGCTGCTTGGGCCTTCCGGTAGCGACATTGCCCTGATACGGCTCGGCCGGAAACTTCTCGACGCCGCACGAAAGGCCTGACCATGGACACACTGACCCGCATGCGTGCCTTCATCGACGTGGTCGAAGCCGAGGGCTTTTCGGCGGCTGCGCGCAAGATAGGCCGTTCCAAGGCCCTTTTGTCGAAATATGTGCGCGAGCTGGAGGACGAGCTCGGAGCGCTGCTGCTCAACCGCACCACACGCCAGTTCTCGATGACCGAGGCCGGCCACACCTATTACCGGCGCGCCTCGGAGATCGTGCGCGAGGTCGACAGCCTGGCCGACGCCGTGCGCGAATCCTCCGGCGACGTGCGCGGCCGGATCAAGCTGTCGGCGCCGCGCACCTTCGCCGACGCGCCGATCGGCCAGTCGCTGATCGATTTCGCCAAGCAGCATCCCGACATCGTGCTTGACATCCAGCTCGACGACCGCTTCGTCGATTTGGTCGAGGAAGGCTTCGACCTGGCGGTGCGCATCTCGCGGCTGGAGAACTCGTCGCTGATCGCCAGGCGCCTGGCGCCGTTTTCGATAAAGCTCTGCGCCTCTCCCGAACTGATCGCCAAGCACGGCACGCCGACACGGCCGCAGGATCTCAGCCGCATGCCCTGCATTGTCGACACCAATGGCCGCGGACTGAACAACTGGCCGTTCAAGGGCGACAATGGCGATCCGGTGAGCGTTTCGGTGTCGGGTCCGATCGAGGTCAACAGCCCGATGACGGCGCGCGCGGCGGCCGTAGCGGGGCTCGGATTTTCCGTCCTGCCCGATTTCATTGCCGCACCCGACCTCGCGAGCGGCCAACTGGTGTCGGTGATGGATGACCGCATCCTGTCGGGCGGCGGCATCTTCGCCGTCTACCCGCACCGTCGCTATCTGCCGGCGAAAGTCCGCGTCTTCGTCGACTTCCTTGTGCAGTGGTTCAGGACGCGTGAAGCTGCCTGACCACCTCAGCCGAGTCCCGGTCCCAATTTCGCCCCCTTTCTGGTAACTCTCGACATCTCTCTCCGAGGCCGATGGAATCGCGACCGAGAATGCACCTGAAACGGCACGCAATCATGCTGGCTTCGGCCTTGGCGGCGACCTTTGCCGCCACTGGACCGGCTGAAGTGCACCCGCACGTCTTCGCCGAAGCCCGCCTCGACGTGATCCTCTCCCCGGATCACCAAAGTGTGAAAGCGCTGCGTCACCTCTGGCGCTTCGACGATCTGTTTTCCTCGACGGTGATGATGGAGTTCGACAAGAACTCCGACCTGAAGCTCGACGACAAGGAGCTGAAGGAAGTCGCCGACACCGTTCATGCCTCGCTGGCCGAGTTCAACTACTTCCAGCTCGTCACCGTCGACGGCAAGGATGTGACGATGACGCCACCGCCGCATTTGATGGCTAATTTCGACAACGACCAGTTGATCATCCTGTTCGAATCCGAGCCGAAGGTGCCGATCAAGCTCAACGGCAAGATCGATATCGGCGTCTACGACCCGACATTCTACACGGCGATCGACTTCACCGAGGATTCCAACATCACGGTTGAAGGCCTGCCGTCGAACTGCACCAGCAAGGTGATCCGTCCGGATCCGGACGAGGCGATCAAGGAAAACCAGAAGACCCTCACCGATGCCTTCTTCAACGATCCGACCGGCACCGACATGAGCAAGATCTTCGCCACCAAGCTCGAACTGACCTGTCAGCCAGAAGGATGAAGCCGGTGACGAAACCGTCCCTGCGTTTGGCATTCGGCCTGTTGGCCGTCACCTTTGTCATGATGCATTTTGCCAACGTCGCCCATGCCCAGAGTTCGCTCGGCATCGGCGTCAATGACGGCATGGCGCCCACCACCGGCCCGTTTGCCCACATCCTGATGTGGATCAATCTCAGGCAGCAGGAATTCTATCGTGCGCTGGCAACGGCGATGAAGGCGATGCGCCAGGACGGCAGCAAAATCTGGATACTCGTCGGCCTGTCCTTCGCCTATGGCATTTTCCATGCCGCCGGCCCCGGCCACGGCAAGGCGGTGATCTCGTCCTACATGGTGGCCAATGAAGTGGCGCTGCGGCGCGGTATCCTGCTGTCCTTCGTCTCGGCGCTGCTGCAGGGCCTGACGGCGATCGCGGTAATGGGGGTCGCCTACTTCGTCCTGCGCGGCACCTCCGTCTCGATGACGGACGCAGCCTGGTTCATGGAGATCATGAGCTTCGTCTTCGTCACACTGTTCGGCGCCTGGCTGCTGTGGCGCAAGCTCGGACCCGCCGTCCTGCGCCTGTTCGGCAAAGGACCCGCCTACAGCCTATCGGCGGCTCATGCCAGTCATTCCCATGGCGGTCATTCGCATGCAGCTCACAGCCGTTCGGCGCATGCCCATTCGCATGCGCTGCAGGTGCATGACGATCACGACCACGCGCATGGCCATTCCCACGATCATCACGACCACGGCGCGCATGATCACGACCATGATCACGCCACACACGATCATGCCCATCACAATCACGCGGCGGGCGAGGTCTGTGACACCTGCGGCCACTCGCACGCACCCGACCCGGCACTGCTGTCGGGCGACCGCTTCGACTGGCGCACGGCCTGGTCGGCGGTGGCGGCGGTCGGCATCCGCCCCTGCTCCGGTGCGCTGATCGTGCTCAGCTTCGCGCTTCTCAACGGGCTCTGGCTCGGCGGCCTGCTGTCGGTGCTGGCCATGTCGCTGGGCACCGCGATCACCGTTTCAGCCCTGGCCACCCTCGCGGTGACCGCCAAGAACTGGGCGGTGTATTTCGCCGGCGACGGCCGCATGGGCAACCGTATCCATTCGATCGTCGAGATCGGCGGCGCGGCCTTCGTGTTCCTGTTCGGACTGCTGCTGCTGTCGGCCAGCCTAACGGGCAGCGTTTGACCCATAAGGAGCGCCAGAAGGTGTGTTGAGATTCAGGTCAGGCCGTGCCGGAGTCGAAGACGGGCGCGAAGCGACCAGACTAGGTTGATACCGAGAACCGGAGCGGAGCGTACTTAAGTACGTGAGCACAGTTCTACTGCGACGCAGTAGAACGGGGAAGCGCAGGTATCAGCCGTTCGCAGGCCGGCATCACCTGAATATCAATACACCTTGCCGCCGAGCTCATCCTCGATATGAGCGCGGATGATCTCGTCAAAACTCTTTTCGGCACTGAAGCCCAGTTCCCTCGAGCGCCTTGCCTCGAACCGCGTCGGCCAGCCCTTGACGATCGCCCAGATCGTCTCGTCCGGCACCTCGCGGATCAGGCTCGCCACCTTCGGCCCAGCGATGCGTTCCAGCGCCTCGATCTGCTCGCCCACGGTGACGGCGACGCCGGGCATCGTCAGGTTGCGGCGCGGCCCGACCGCGGCGCTGTCGATCTCCGCCGCATGGATCAGGAAATTGACCGCCGAACGCGGGCTGGCGTGCGTGTGCACGACCGAGCGCGGCACCGGCAGGATCGCCTCGTGGCCACTCAACGGCTCGCGGATGATGCCGGAGAAGAAGCCGGACGCCGCCTTGTTCGGCTTGCCCGGCCGCACGCAGATGGTCGGCAGCCTGATGCCGATGCCGTCGAAGAAGCCGCGCCTAGAATAGTCGGCCAGCAGCGCTTCGCTCATCTGCTTCTGGGTGCCGTAGGAGGTCAGCGGCGTCGGATGGAACTCATCCGGTATGACATCCGGGAACGGCGCGCCGAACACCGCGATCGACGAGGTGAAGACGACGCGCGGCGCAAAGCCCGCCAGCCGGATGGCGTCGAACAGGGCGCGAGTACCGTCGAGATTGACGCGGTAGCCGAGATCGAAATTGGCTTCCGCCTCGCCGGATACGATGCCCGCGAGATGGAAGACGACATCGGGACGCGACGCGACCAGGCGCTCGGTGGCACCGGCCTCGGCGAGATCCCCAGTGTGGAGGGTGACGCTGATGCCGTCCATGCTAGGTGCCTGCGGCGGCACGATGTCATGCAGGTCGAGCGCGGTGATCTTGCCGCCGCGCAGTGTGCCGTCCTTGGCCAGCCGGGCGATGAGCTTGCGGCCGACCATGCCCGCGGCGCCAGTGATCAGAATGCGCATGTCGAAAATCCCTTGCCTACTTACCCTGGTTTTTGCGCTGGTTGCGGGCCCGCAGCCAGAACACCGAGAAAAACGCCAGCACGAAGACGATGCCAAAGGCGCCGGCCAGCACGGTCGAAAGGCTGCCAAGAGCCAACATTACGGTCGGCAGATAATAGGCGCCGATACCGAACAGAAGCATGATCCACACCGCGGCGATAACAGCATTCCTGGTGTCGCGGTCCATCACGCCGCACCGGGGCAGCGGGTGTTCATCAAGCTGGTTTTCAAGGTTTTGCAACTCCTGCGGCAGGACCAACCGACATCAATCGATCGGTCCTAGTGATGGTGGTCGTGATGCGCGGGCGCGTCATGCTCGTGCTCGTGATCGTCGTGGTCGTCGCCATCGTCGGCGCACTGTCCGAATTCCGATTCCACGGTGGCATGGCTGATGCCGTGCTCGCTGGCAAGCCGCTTCTTGACGGCGCTGACCGCCTGGTAAGCATCGACGCTCTCCTCGAGGCAGGCATGCAGCGTCGCCATGTTGCTGGTCCCATCGAGCGACCAGACATGCATATGGTGTACTTCGCGCACCCCCTTAACCGTCGCCTCGATATCCCTGGCGATCAGATCACGGTCGAGGCTTGGCGGCACGCCCTCGAGCAGGACATGGGCGGCTTCACGCATCAGCGACCACGCGGTGTACAGGATCAGCAGCGAGACCAGAACCGACAGGATCGGGTCGATCGGCGTCCAGCCGGTCGCCAGGATGACCAGCGCCGCAACGATGGCCGCGGCCGATCCGAGCAGGTCGCCCAGCACATGCAGGATGGCGCCGCGCATGTTCAGGCTCTCGCGGTCGCCGCCATGCAGCACGAAGAACGAGCCGATATTGACCAGCAGGCCGAGGGTTGCCACCGCCAGCATCGGCCCGCCAAGCACTGGCGCCGGCGCCTGCAGGCGCCCCCAGGCCTCGTAGACGATCCACAGCGCGATGACGAAGATGGCAATGCCGTTGGTATAGGCCACCAGCGTCTTGACCCGGCCGAAGCCATAGGTGAGACGACCGGTCGCCGGTCGCCCGGCAAGATGAAACGCATACCAGGCAAGGCCGAGCGCGATCGAGTCGGCGAGCATGTGGCCGGCATCGGCCAGCAGCGCCAGCGACCCGGTGAGGACGCCGCCAAGCGCTTCGGCGACCATGAAGCCACCGGTCAGGCAGGCCGCGATAAGCACGCGCTTCTTGTCGGTCGAGCCATGCACATGGCCAGCGCCGTGATCATGCCCGCTGTGATCGTGGGTATGCGCCAATGGCAACTCCCGTTACGCGCCTGATCTCACGCCCCGAATTGCGCGCGAAAATCCTCAAGCCGTCGCTTCTGCTGGCCGTCGCCATCGAAATTGGCCGGGTCGAGCCACGCTTCATAGGCTTTGCTTAAGGCCGGCCACTCCTTGTCGATGATCGAATACCATGCCGTATCGCGGTTTTCACCCTTGACGATGAGATGCTGGCGGAAAATGCCCTCGAACTTGAAGCCGAATCGTTCGGCCGCCCGCTTCGAGGGCTCGTTGCGGTTGTTGCATTTCCATTCGTAGCGGCGATAGCCGAGGTCGTCGAAGATGTATTTCATGAACAGGAACTGCGCTTCGGTCGCTCCCGGCTTGCGCGAGATAAGCGGTCCCCAATAGATGTTGCCGATCTCGATGACGCCATAGGCCGGATCGATGCGCATCAGCGTCTGGCGTCCGGCGACCTTGCCGCTGGCCTTGTCGATGACGGTGAAGAACAGTGGATCCTCGCTGGCCTCGACCTTGTCCAGCCATGGCTGGAAGGCGGCGCGCGTCTCCGGCGGATAATCGGGCAACCAGGCGAAGCGGCCGTCGACATCGGACACGGACGACGCTTCATACAGGCCATCGCCGTGTTTTGCAGCATTCAGCGGCTCAAGCCGGACATAGCTTCCGTCGATGGCCTTGCGTTCGGGCCGCGGACGCGGTTGCCAATCCTTGAGATTTTCCGACACCGAAAGCTCCAATCCGTTTGACTTTTGCGGCCCGAGGCTCACAAAAACGCGACCCAACAGCAAGAACCACACGGACGGGAAAAATGCTCCACACGATTTCGGCCTTCGACCGTCTCGGCGAGGAAAACGCCTTTGCCGTCCTGGCACGGGCGACGGCCCTGGCGAGCCAGGGCCGCGACATTGTCAATCTCGGCATCGGCCAGCCGGACTTCAAGACGCCGCAGCACATCGTGGAGGCGGCGATCAAGGCGCTGCGCGACGGCCATCACGGCTACACGCCGGCCAATGGGCTGCTGGCGACGCGCGAGGCAGTGGTGCGGCGCACGCTGACCACCACCGGTGTCGAAATATCGCCCGAAGCTGTGATGATCCTGCCCGGCGGCAAGCCGACCATGTTCGCCGCGATCCTGATGTTCGGCGAGCCTGGCGCCGAGATCCTCTATCCCGATCCGGGCTTTCCCATCTACCGCTCGATGATCGAGTTCACCGGCGCCGCACCTATTCCCGTGCCGATGCGCGAGGAGAACGGCTTTGCCTTCTCCGCCGAGGAGACGCTGGCGCTGATCACCTCGAAGACCAGGCTGCTGATCCTCAACTCGCCGGCCAATCCGACCGGCGGCGTCACGCCCCGTGCCGAGATCGAGAAACTGGTCAAGGGGCTGGCGGCGCATCCGCAGGTCGCTATCCTCTCCGACGAGATCTACGACGTCATGACCTATGACGGCGAGACGCATTGCTCGCTGCTCGGCTTTCCCGAGATCCGCGACCGGCTGATCGTGCTCAACGGCTGGTCGAAGACCTGGGCGATGACCGGTTGGCGCATGGGCTGGTCGATCTGGCCGAATGGCGACAAGGGCGCCCATCTCTACGACAAGGTGCGCAAGCTGGCGGTCAATTGCTGGTCTTGCGTCAACGCGCCGAGCCAGTTTGCCGGCATCGCGGCAATCGATGGCCCGCAGGATGATGTCGACAAGATGATGCGCGCCTTCGACCGCCGCCGGAAGATCGTGGTCGAGGGGCTGAACGCCCTGCCCAACATCTCGTGCATCACGCCCAAGGGCGCGTTCTATGCCTTCCCCAACGTGTCGAAGACCGGCTGGAAAGCAAAGAAGCTCGCTTCGGCGCTGCTTGACGAGGCCGGCGTGGCGCTGATCGGCGGCCCCGATTTCGGCATTCTCGGCGAAGGCTATATCAGGCTCTCCTACGCCAACTCCGAGGAGAACATCTTGCGCGCGCTGGACAGGATCGGGACGTTCCTGGCGAAGTGAGCTTCAAAGGGGGCCGGCTGCCTCTTTCCGGGTGGTTGCGACTGGCGACAATGATGGTGTCATGATCCGTCCGGAGACGCACGGCGAGGGCTGGGCGTGCGTGTTGGGAACAGCTACGCTCCCCTGGATCAGGATCGAAGCAGGTACCTTAGATGTTCTATGCAATCCTTGCCTATCACGTGGAAGACGCGATCAAGGCGCTGACGCCGCAGGAAGATGCGGCACTGATGACCGAACTGCTGAAGATCAACACCCGGCTTCACGAGGAAGGCACGCTTGGACCGTCCGCGCGTCTGGGAGCGACAAACGATGCTTGCACGCTGCGTGGCCCCGGCGACGGCATGATCATCGACGGCCCTTTCGCCGAAACCAAGGAACAGTTGCTCGGCCTCTATGTGGTCGACTGCACCGCGAGAGACGACGCAATCGCGATCGCCCGCGACCTTCGCCGCGTCAATCCTACCGCCGTTTACGAGATCAGGCCCATTCTGCTCTTCAAGCCCGGCGTGCCGCTGGCGGGGAAATAGGTCAGCCAGCCGGGTCCCCACTGCTCCGCAGCGTCCCGGCGTTCGCCGGCCTTTCATCGTGTCACTGGCACGATGAATTCGCTTGCGCGAACCGGCTGCTCACCCACGCCCGACGAACGGCATCTTGGTCGCCATCACGGTCATGAACAGCACATTGGCGTCGAGCGGCAGGCTGGCCATGTGGACGACGGCGTCGGCAACGCGCTGGACGTCCATCACAGCTTCGGCTGATATCGACCCATTGGCCTGCGGCACGCCGACCGTCATCGGCTGCGCCATGTCGGTCAGCGCATTGCCGATGTCGATCTGGCCGCAAGCGATGTCATAGGGCCTTCCGTCGAGCGCCAGCGTCTTGGTCAGCCCGGTGATGGCATGCTTGGTTGCCGTATACGGCACTGAGCCCGGGCGCGGCGCATAGGCCGACACCGAACCGTTGTTGATGATGCGGCCACCCATCGGCCTTTGCTTGCGCATGGCGCCGAAGGCGGCGCGGGCGCACAGGAACGAACCGGTGAGGTTGACGCCGACGATATCGTTCCACACCTCGACCGGGATCTCGTCGATCGGCGTCGACTTGTAGCCCATGCCGGCATTGTTGAAGAGCAGGTCGACACGGCCGAAGGCCTCCGCCACCGTCTCGAACAGATCGTCGACCTGTTCAGCCTTGGAGATGTCGCAGGCAACCGCCAATGCCTTGGCACCGGTGCGGCCGGCATCGGCGACAGCAGCATCCAGCACGGATTTGCGGCGTCCGCAGAACACGGTGTTCCAGCCGGCCTTGAGCAGCGCCGTGGCGACGCTCTTGCCGATGCCCGTGCCGGCGCCGGTGACGATGGCGGTTCTTTGCTCGGTCATGGCTGTTGTCTCCGGCAGCGCTGCGCTTGCTCGACTGATTTTCGGGGTTTGGCTCGAGAAAAGAAGGCATCGCAAATGACGGCGGCGATGGCAAGCGAGTCCACCTATAGGTCTCGACAAAAAGGGCGGTCATTGGCGACCGCCCTGATCTGGACCGGGCTTGGGAGGAGGAAAGCCGATCCGACTGTCTAGAATGATGCGCTTGCTGGGTTAACGAAAGGTTAACACAAAAAGGGCGGCCTGTGCCGTTTTGGCTTTGAGTCTGTTTCGAAATTCGCTCTGGCGAGTCATATGATGGTGGTTTCGAGAACCGGAGCGCAGCGGACATTTGGGTCCGTGAGCAACGGAAGCGCAGAAAACGCCATCAGATGGCCGCCAGAGTAGAGTTTCCAAACAGGCTCTTACCAGCGCGGATTGGGTGAGGTCCCTGCCTTGGCTGGCACCTTGGCCGCCGAAACCGTTGCCTCGACATGGTCTACCAGCGCGTCCGGCAGGCCGAGCCGGCCGGCAAGCAGATCGAGATAGCCGCGCTCGGCGCGTGTGTCGGCATCGATGGTCAGGCGCGACGCCGTATAGAGTTCGAGCTTCTGCGCATCGGTCTTGGCGCCGGCCACCAGCGTGTCGAGGTCGAGCGGGCTTGCCAGCTCCGCCATCAGGAACTTTTCGGCATCGGAGCCTATGCCGGCCACGCTGAGCTTGCCGGCGATCCTCTGGCGCTCGTCATCGTCGATATGGCCGTCGGCCTTCGCCGCCGAGATCATCGCCCGCACCAGGGTCAGGGTGAATTCGTCCTCACCCTGTGGCGCCTGCGACGGGTGGAAGGCGGTGTCCTTGGGCGGCGGCAGCAATTCCGGTTCGCCGGCCGCCGGCGCCTCCGCAGGTGCGTTGCCGGCCTTGTAGTTCTGGTAGGCCTTGTAGGCGAGGCCGCCGATCGCGGCCAGTCCACCAAGCTTCACCGCAGCGCCCGTCACCTCACGGCCGGCGCCGGTTCCGAGCAGCACGGCGGCCAGTGCGCCGGCGGCCAGCGGATTGTCCTTGGCCATCTGCACGGCCTGACCGGCCTTGTCGCGGACTGTGCCGCTGGTGCCGGGGATTTGCGAACCGAGCAGATCGTCGAGGAGCTTCTTGGGATCGAACATTCTGTGCCTCCAGGATTGCCCGGCCGAACGGGCAGGTTTCGAACGTCGCAGAGGTAAGTCCCGTACCCCAGCATTACAATGACAAACCGTCGCTTGCCGCAACCGTCAAAACCAGGACGAACCTAAGATCCGATATGCCGGCCCCTGCCCCGTGCTGCGGCGAGTTCGACCTGCCGCTGGCGTTCGGCATAACGCTGACGGTCCTCGTCCGAACGCGCATCGAAGCAATGCGGGCACGACACACCGGCGGCAAATTTAGGCGACGTCAGGTCACTCGGCGTTAGCGGATGGCGGCAAGCGCGACAGAGTTCCGCCTCGCCTTCGGCGAGGCCGTGCGACACCGAAACCCGCTCGTCGAAGACGAAGCACTCGCCTTGCCAGAGGCTCTGCTCGGCTGGAACCTCCTCAAGGTATTTGAGGATGCCGCCCTTGAGGTGGAACACATCCTCGAAGCCGAGCGACCTGACATAGGCGGTCGCCTTTTCGCAACGAATACCGCCAGTGCAGAACATCGCCACCTTGCGGCCTTCGAGCTCCGCCCGGTGCGCTTCCACCCAGGCCGGGAACTCGCGAAAGCTTGCGGTGACCGGGTCGATCGCGCCCCTGAAAGTGCCGATCGACACCTCGTATGCGTTGCGCGTGTCGATGATAACAGTATCGGGCTGCGAAATCAGCGCGTTCCAATCGGTCGGCGCGACATAGGTGCCGGCGCTTTTCGAAGGGTCGATATCATCAACACCCATGGTGACGATCTCGCGCTTCAGCCGCACTTTCATGCGATGGAAAGGCATTTCCGCAGCCACGCTGTACTTGACCTCGAGGCCGGCGAGCCCTTCGATGGCTTCGAGATAGCCGATCAGTTCAGCAATCGCCGTTTCACTGCCGGCGACGGTGCCGTTGATGCCTTCATGCGCCAGAAGCAGCGTGCCCTTGATGCCGCGCCCGCAACAGAACGCAGCGAGCGGCGCGCGCAGCTCCTCGAAAGCATCGAGCCGGGCAAACCGGTAGAGCGCGGCGACGCGAAGGGGCTGGGATGGATTGGACGGTGTCATTGCCAGAGCAACTAGACGCTCGTAAAAGCCGATTCAAGGCAAAACGGCTCCGGGTGCCTGTCATGGCCCTGTCGGGGACGAGCCCGTAAGCTGTCCGACGACGACGCGTGACATCGCGACGCGACCGGTTTCATGGACAGGCAAACACCTGTCTGCTAATCGGTTGAAATTCCCTAGGATACGGAGAGACAGATGCCCAGCAAGACCGAAAAACTCCTGTCGCTCCTCAACGGCCAGCCGGTCATCCCGGTGCTGAAGATTTCTGATGTCGCCAATGCCGTGCCGCTGGCCCGCGCTCTGGCACGCGGCGGCCTGCCGGCGATCGAGATCACGCTGAGGACCGCCGACGCGCTGGAAGCGATCCGGCGAGTGGCTGGTGAAGTCGAGGAAGCCATCGTCGGCGCCGGCACCATTCTCGATGCGGGGCAGTTCGAAGAGGCCGCCAGCGCAGGCTCTCGGTTCATCGTCAGCCCCGGCATCACCCGCGAGCTTCTGGCGGCAGCCGCCGACAGCGATGTTCCGTTGCTACCCGGCGCCATCACGCCTGGCGAGATCATGGCGGCGCGCGAAGCCGGCTTGCGCTTTCTCAAATTCTTCCCGGCCGAGCAGTCGGGCGGCATCGCTTCGCTGAAGGCCTTCGCCTCGCCGCTCGCCGACGTGAAATTCTGCCCGACCGGCGGCATCACCGGCAAGAACGCTGCCGACTATCTCAGCCTGCCCAACGTGGTCTGCGTCGGCGGCTCCTGGGTTGCGCCCGACGACTTGGTCAAGGCCGGCAAGTGGGACGAGATCGAAGCCCTGGCGCGCGCGGCGAGCAAGCTCGCAAAATAAGGCTTTCGGCATGAAAAACCCGACCGACTTGCGTCGACCGGGTTTTGCCAGATGTTTTTACCAGAGCTGCCTTGAGCTGGGATCAGTTGCAGACCCTGACTTCCCTGACCACCTTGTGGTGATGCTTCCAGGTCGTGACCAGCTTGGTCCGGCAGTGCTTCTTCATATGCATATGGTCGTTGGTCTTGACGACAATCGTCGCGGCCTGCGTGGGAGCGATGGCCGCCGAAGCGGTTGCCAACGCAATGACCGATGCCAATAGAATGTTCTTCATGGATATCCCCGGGTTTGAACGAACACCGGAGAAACCCTTGAAAAGCCGGGCAGTTCCACGATCACAGCAATGTCAGACCGGCGTGATTGGACCAGCGGCGAGCGGTGCGGCCCCGCAACAAAAAGCCGCGCAGGTTGCCCGGCGCGGCTTTGTCGATCGATTGGTCGTCACTTGGTCTGGAAGCGGGCGACCGACATGAACTTGACGGCGTTGCCAGTGAAGCGGTTGGCATCGGCCACCTGGTTGCTCGGCTGGAAGCCGGCGGTATAGACCTCGCTCGGCGCCGTGTGCACGATGCTGTAGGCGTAGCCCGGCGCCGTCGTCGAGCTTGAAACGGCGGCGACATGCTCGCCGCTGGTCAGCGCCCAGCGGGCGGCCTGCGGCGCGGCGGCAACCACCATGGCCTTGGGACCGGGCTTCAGGTCGCGGGCCGTAGCTCTCGATTCCTTGCGGGTCGTCTTGACGCCGGCGCCGATCGCGGCTGCCGGATCGGAGCCGGCCGGGCGGGCAACGACAGCCTCGCGCGGCGTTGCGGCGTCAGTGCCCGACGGATCGTTGAAGGCCGAACGCGGCTCGGATTCGGACAAGGAAGCAACCTGGTATGCGTCGGCCGCGCCGACCTGGGCATTGGCCTCGTCGAGCACGGCCTTGACCGCATCCGGCCTGGCCATCTCGGGGCGCGCCGTCGGCAGCACCGAGAACGCATCGGTCGCGGTCTTGCCGTGATCAGCCGTCTCGGCCAGCGCCATCAGCACATCCTTGCTGGGCGGCGGAGCCAGAGCGGCTGGCAGTTTAGTGTCGGGACGCCATGTCGGCAACGGTATGTTGTTGACGGCGACCTGGGCCGGATCAACCGAAGCCGATGCATCGGCAGCCGTTGCATCGGCCATGCCGAAAGGAACATTCGCCGGCGCATGCGCGGTCGCCACGGCCTGCTCGGTGGTGGCTGTCGCATCGGCCATGGCAAAAGGAACGTTCTCAGGCGGCTGGGCGCCGACATCGGCCTTCGGCCGCGGTGCGAAATCAGGCAGCGGAATGCTGCGTGCCGGCAGCGCCGCGATGATCGTCTCCGGCGTATCCTGTTCCAGCTCCGGAGCTTGCTCCTCGGCAATTTGCGGAATTTCGGCGCGCTGCGCATTCTCCGGCGCCACGATGGCGATGCCCGGGAGGTTGCTGGTCCTGGCTGCCGCGGCCGGCTTCAGGTTTCTGGCCTTGGGTGGGGGCGCAGCCGAAGCGGTCTCGACATCGGCGCTGTCGTCGGCCTCGTCGTCGCCGCCGCCAAAGAAAGCCGACAGGAACCCACCTGATTTCTTGCTGCTGCCGCCGGCGCTGGCCATCTCGATGGCCGGCGAGCCCGAACCCTTGCGGGCCTTGTAGGAGGCAAGCGCCTGCTCAAAGCCGGGCAGCGGCCTGCCGTCGCTCGGCACATGCAGCGTCTTGCCATTGGGGAACAGGCTGACCAGTTCCTGGCGGCTGATACCGGGCCAATGCCGCACATTGCCGACATCCATATGGACGAACGGCGAGCCTGATGACGGATAGTAGCCGACGCCACCGCCCTGCATCTTGAGACCGATGTTGCGCAGCTTCTTCAGCGGCACGCCGGGAATGTAGAAATCCATCGCCTTGCCGAGCATGTGCTGGCTCTTCTCGGCGACGCCCCGGCTACGGCTGCGCAGCATCGAGTTGGTCGACGGCGAGCGATAGCCGCAGACGACCTGGATGTAGTCCGTGGCGCCTGCTTCCCGGTACGCTTCCCAGACCAGATCCAGCAGACGCGGATCCATCTTGGTCGGCTCGTTGCGGCGCCAGTCGCGCAGAATGATGTTGATCTTCCTGAGACCCTCGGGAACGTAGCGGCCGTTGCGCTTGTAGACGATCTCGGCCTTCTCGTGGGTGTGGAGGTGATAGAGCTTCAGCGAACGTGTTTCGGCGCTGGCCCCAGTGGCGGCCGCGGCAACAAAACCAAAAGCGACAATCAACACCGCCAGCCATTTCGGCCAGACGCTCAAATGATGGTGCCGCCCGTTTGTGTGTCGTTCGATTCTGTTCAAATCAAAAGGCCCTGCAGGCTGCCGTTTGTCCCCGGATTTGTCCAAACGGATGTGTCATCCTCACATCCGAATATCGATCCTAATGGTTAATCATCGCTTATTGAAGCCGAAATGCGGTAACACCGTGGCGATATCCCGTCAAAAATCGTTCACAGGGTTTCGTGGTAAACCGCTGGTTTAGATCAGATTTCCGCCTTCGTCCCAAACACGATCTGTTACCGTTAGCCTTAATGCGTGAACAGAGCGGCCCACAGGCCTGCCACAATCCCGCCGAAAGCCCGATACAGGGCCTGTTGTGGCATTGCAAGCTGGCGCAGGCCTTGTGGCCGAAGCGTGATCCCGGACCGGGGGTAGCGCGGTAGGAAACGGGAACGGCTTTCGGATTCAATCCAGACGCGATTCGCTCTAGGAAGCGAGCCGGTCGACGCGGCCGGTCTCCGGGTCGATGCCGTATTCCTTGAGCTTGCGGTAGAGCGTCGAACGGCCGATGCCGAGTCGGCGGGCGACTTCGCTCATCTGACCGTTGTAGTGATCGATGGCGAGTTTGATCATTTCGAGTTCGACATCGGCCAGCGCGCGCACATTGCCGCGTTCGTCGAGCGCCCGCAACGTGCCGAAGCGAGGCTGAAGCCTGGCCGGCGGATCGGACGCGGGCGCCGGGCCACCCTCGCCGGGCAAGGCTTCCTCGTCGCGCGCCTCCAGAGGCAGGGACGACGACGGCGCATCGCCGTGCATGTCGAGGTTGACGGTGCCTTCCACCTGCGCCCGGATCTGCGGGAAGTCCTCCGTGGTCAGCACATCGCCTTCGCAAAGCACCGAGGCCCGGAAGACGGCATTTTCGAGCTGCCGGATGTTTCCCGGCCAGTCATAGGCCTGCAGCACGGCAAGCGCCGCGGCCGAAATGCCTTGCAGGCGATGACGCGGATCGGCCGGCGCCACCTTGTCCATGAAATGCGTGACCAGATAGGGGATGTCGTCGCGGCGGTCGCGCAGCGGCGGCACGAAGATCGGGTAGACGTTCAACCGATAGAACAGATCCTCGCGGAACTTGCCGTCCTTGACCTGCTGCAGGAGGTTGCGGTGCGTCGCCGAAATCAGCCTGATGTCGACCCTGACGGTCGAGCGGCCGCCGACCGGATCGACCTCACCGTCCTGCACGGCGCGCAACAGCTTGACCTGCACGTCGAGCGGCAAGTCGCCGATCTCGTCAAGAAACAGCGTGCCCGAATGCGCTTCGACGAATTTTCCGGTGTGCTTGTCGGTGGCGCCGGTGAACGAGCCCTTCTCGTGGCCGAACAGGATCGATTCGACCAGATTGTCGGGAATGGCGCCGCAATTGACGGTGACGAAGGGTCTCGAGCGGCGGTCGCCGCTGCCCTGGATGGCACGCGCCACCAGCTCCTTGCCGACGCCGGACTCGCCCTCGATCAGGATTGGAATGTTGGATGCCGCAGCCTTCTGGCCGAGGCGGATCACCTTGTCCATGGCCGGGCTGTGCGTGATCATGTCCTTGAAGGTCAGAAGGCCGCCCCGCCGGCGCGACGTGCGCTTGACCTCGCCCTCGACGGCCTCGACCTTGAGCGCATTGCCGATCGACGCCTGCAGCCTGTCGGGAGACGCCGGCTTGACGACGAAATCGAAGGCACCGTGGCGCATCGCCGAAACCACGGTCTCGATGCCGCCCTGCGACGTCTGCACGATGGCCGGGACATTTATGTCGCGCTCGCGCATCGCTTTGAGCACACCGATACCGTCGAGACCGGGCATGACCAGATCGAGGATGACCACCGAAACCTCGCGGGCGCCGGGCCCATCGAGGATATCGAGAGCGGCCGCGCCGCCATCGACGACGATGGCCGTGTAGCCGAACCGCGTCACCGCCGCTTCGAGCAGCCGGCGCTGCACGGGATCGTCATCGACTATGAGTATGGAACCTGTCATGACTGGTATGACTACGCCCGCCCGAGGAATTCTGCCCTGTGGACCATCTTGGCACAGGGTTCTAAATAAGGTTTCAAAAAACCCGGTGAATGAATTCCTTAGGATTTGACCGGCTTCTCGTTTCCCCTTGAACCTCGGCCACGGAAGGTGTCGGCAATGCACATGGTTACTGGGCGCATGGTTTCTGCTCGGCAGCTGGCGGCGCCGGCGTCCAGTCAGGGCGCGGCCGAGCTTGGCGACCTGCCGGAATGGAACCTTGCCGATCTTTATGCCGGCATGGATGCGCCGGAACTGAAGCGCGACATCGCCAAGGCCGCCACTGATGCGATCAGCTTCGAGAGCCGCTGGAAGGGCACGCTGGCCGCCGAGGCCGCGCGCGGCAGTGCCGGCAGGCTGGGCGAGGCGCTTGTCGCCTACGAGGCGCTGGAGGAACTGATCGGCCGCATCGTCTCCTATGCGGGACTGGTCTATGCCGGCAACACCGCCGATCCGCAGCGTGCCAAGCTCTATGGCGACATCCAGGAGAGGATGACCGACGCCAGCGCGCACCTTCTGTTCTTCGCGCTCGAACTCAACCTGATCGACGATGCCGCCATCGAAGGCGCGCTCGCCGGCGATCCCGCGTTCGGCCATTACCGGCCGTGGGTGCTCGATCTGCGCAAGGACAAGCCCTACCAGCTCGAGGACCGTGTCGAGCAGCTCTTCCACGAAAAATCGATCACCGGGCGCGGCGCCTGGAACCGGCTGTTCGACGAGACGATGACCGACCTTCGCTTCGACATCGACGGCGAGGAACTGACGCTGGAGCCGGCGCTGAACCGCCTGCAGGACGCCGATGGCGAGGTGCGTCGACGGGCGTCCGAGGCGCTGGCCACGACCTTCCGCAAACATTTGCGCACCTTCACGCTGATCACCAACACGCTGGCCAAGGACAAGGAGATATCCGACCGCTGGCGCGGCTTCGAGGATATCGCCGATTCACGCCACCTCGCCAACCGTGTCGAGCGCAGCGTGGTGGATGCCCTGGCCTCGGCCGTGCGCGATGCCTATCCACGCCTGTCGCACCGCTACTACGCGATGAAGGCGCGCTGGCTGGGTATGGAGGTGATGAACCACTGGGACCGCAACGCGCCTTTGCCGGATACGCCGCAGGCGATCATCGGCTGGGACGAGGCCAGGAACACCGTGCTGTCGGCCTATCAGCGTTTTTCGCCCGACATGGCTGAGATCGCGCGAACCTTCTTCGACCGCAACTGGATCGACGCGCCGGTGCGGCCTGGCAAGTCGCCCGGCGCCTTCGCGCATCCGACCGTACCGTCGGCGCACCCTTACGTCCTCCTCAACTACATGGGCAAGCCGCGCGATGTGATGACGCTGGCGCATGAGCTTGGCCATGGCGTGCATCAGGTGCTGGCCAGCGGCCAGGGCGCGCTGATGGCCTCGACGCCGCTGACGCTGGCCGAGACGGCGTCCGTCTTCGGCGAGATGCTGACCTTCCGCTCGCTGCTCGACCAGACCACCGACCGGCGCGAGCGCAAGGCCATGCTCGCCCAGAAGGTCGAGGACATGATCAACACGGTCGTGCGCCAGATCGCCTTCTATGAATTCGAGCGCAAGGTGCATGCCGAGCGCAAGAATGGCGAACTGACCTCCGACAGGCTCGGCCAGTTCTGGCTCGAAGTGCAGGCCGAAAGCCTGGGTCCCGCGATCAAGCTGCGCGAAGGCTACGAGGTGTTCTGGACCTACATTCCGCACTTCATCCATTCGCCCTTCTACGTCTATGCCTATGCTTTCGGTGACTGCCTGGTGAACTCGCTCTACGCGGTCTACCAAAACGCCGAGCGCGGGTTCCAGGACAAGTATTTCGAGATGCTGCGCGCCGGCGGCACCAAGCATCATTCCGAGCTTCTGGCGCCCTTCGGCCTTGACGCCACCGATCCCGCCTTCTGGCAGATCGGGCTTGGCGTCATCAGCGGCCTGATCGATGAGTTGGAAGCGCTCGACGCTTGAAACGCAAGCGGCGCCCACTCGCAGAACAGTTTAGCCGGAATGCATGTTGGGATGGCTCAATTATTGGCCTAAATATCTGTTCTTGAAGTACTCTCCACCGAAGTTTTCCGATAGCTTTCCACAAGCTCTATGATAGCCTTCGCGCCAAGCTCAGCCGGAGCGCGTGCGGATCGGCGAGGAAAAAATCTCAGCCGGCCGTGGCGCTCAGGCGAACGCGACAACAGCCGTTGGCCATGGGCGAGCAAAGCCGATCGTCGACAGCTCGAACCGAAGCCGGCTGTTCTGCGAACCGCGGAACCACCATCGAGTAGTCCTTCGCCGAAGGTCATGACCCACGGCAGACGGATCTGACTGGAGAGAGACAATGGGCACTTTTTTCTACATGCTCCTGGCGTTCCTGGTAGGCGTGTTGGTGGGCTGGTTCCTCTGGGGACGCCTGCGCGGTGAACTCGACAGCTTGCGCGGCGACCTCGATCGTACGCGCAGCGAGCGCGACAGGCTGCGCGGCGACAGCGACCGCCTGACCGGTGAACTCGATGCATGCGGCAAGACCCGCGCCGACCTCGAGCGCCGGTTGCGCGAGGCGCAGGCCGCACCTGCTGCCGGGAGCAGCGCGGCAAAGCCGGCAGGCCAGGCGTCCGCAGCCCTGATGTCGACCCCCGCGACCGCCAAATCTGCCGCCACAAAACCCGCGCCGGCTAAGCCGGCCGCCGCGAAGGCCGCCCCTGCAAAGCCGACGGCTGCGAAACCGGCGGCGCCAAAGCCGGCAGCGCCGAAACCCGCCGCAGCGAGCAAGCCCGCGGCCGCGACCTCGCCCGCCAAGAGCTCAACCGCGCCAAAGCCAGCACCAGCCAAGAAAGCTGTACCGGCAACGGCCAAGCCAGCATCCGGCAAGCCTGACAATCTGCGCCGGCTGATCGGCATCGGCCCGGTCAATGAGAAGCTGCTCAAGGCGCAAGGCGTCACCAGCTTCGCCCAGATCGCCGGCTGGACAGCCGCCGATGTCAAGCGGATCGAGGACGTGATGAATTTCGACGGCCGCATCGCGCGCGAACGCTGGATCGAGCAGGCCAAGCTGCTCGCCGCCGGCAACGAGAAGGAATTCGCCAAGCAGTTTCCAACCGCGGGAACCGCCAGCAACACCTGATCGCCAGGCAAGAGCTGAAGATTGCAACCGGCGGCGCCAATATGGTGCCGCCGTTTGCTTTTGCCCCCGGGTTCGCCCGGAGGCGACCCAAAGTCGACCCAGGGGTCGGCCCAAAGGTCGGCTTTGAGTGGCAGCGTGCCGTTCCCTCGATTGCGCGCGAGCGGCCCCCCATATAGAGCGGTCAACGGCTTCATTGACCGCAGCATCCGGTGCCCATGTCCCTGCCCGCCGCCATTTTCCGCAACGACGAAAGCGCGCGCCAGCTCGTCTTCGACCGGCCGGCCGATGTCATCGTCGCGCATGAGGCAAAGGATTTCCTGCCGGCACTGGCGGCAGCGCAAGCCGCGCACGACGCCGGCAAATGGCTGGCCGGCTATTTCTCCTACGAGGCGGGGTATCTGCTCGAACCGAAGCTCGTTCCCTTGCTGCCGGACGGGCGCCGCGCTCCACTCGTCTGCCTTGGGGTTTTCGATGCGCCGGTCGAAGAGGCGGTGCCGCCCCGCAACGCAGCGGCGACCAATGGTCCGATCTTCGACGCCCGCGCGTCCTGGTCGCCCAAGGACTACGAGAAGCGGTTCTCGCGACTGCACCAGCACATCAGGCAGGGCGATTGCTACCAGGGCAATCTGACCTTTCCGGTGCATGCGCAATGGTCTGATAACCCGCTGGCCGCCTTCGATGCGCTGACCGAACGCCAGCCGGTGAAATATGGCGCGCTGGTCGCGCTCGGCGAACCCATCGTGCTGTCGCGCTCGCCCGAGCTGTTCTTCGAGATCGACGCCGAGGGCATGATCGAGACGCATCCGATGAAGGGCACCGCACCGCGCGGCGCCACCAAGGCCGAGGACGAACGGCAGAAGATCTTCCTGCGCAACGACGAGAAGAACCAGGCCGAAAACCGCATGATCGTCGATCTCCTGCGCAACGACATCTCGCTGATCAGCGAGGTCGGCACGCTGGACGTGCCGGCGCTGTTCCGCATCGAGACCTATCCGACGGTCCACCAGATGGTGAGCGACGTCAGGGCAAAACTGCTGCCGGGGCTTTCGATCCGCCAAATCTTCGCGGCGCTGTTTCCGTGCGGCTCGATCACCGGCGCGCCAAAGATCCGTGCGATGGAAATCCTGCGCGATCTGGAAGGCACGCCGCGCGACGCCTATTGCGGCGCCATCGGCTGGATCGCGCCCGGCGGCACGATGCGCTTTTCCGTGGCGATCCGCACCATCTCGCTCTTTTCCGGCGGCGAGGCCGTCTACAATGTCGGTGGCGGCGTCGTCTTCGATTCGACGGCGCAGGAGGAGTATCAGGAGTGTCTGCTGAAAGCGCGCTTCGCGACGGGAACACCGCCGATTTCCAGCTGATCGAAACCATGCGCTGGGAACCCGGCTCGGGCTTCCTGCGCTTCGATCGCCATCTCGCGCGCCTCTATGGCTCGGCGGCGGAGCTCGGCTTCCGTTATGATCCGGGCAAGGTCGGCGAGGCGCTGAGCAGCGCGGTCAGCGGGTCCGGCATTGCCCTGCGCACGCGCCTCGTTTTGTCGCATGACGGCGAGGTGACCGCCGCAGCGCAACCCTACGAACCGCTCGCCGCCGACAAGGTCTGGACGCTGCGGCTGGCACGGACGAGGCTCGATTCGAGCAACACGCTGCTGCGCCACAAGACCAGCCGGCGACAGGTCTACACGCATGCCCGCGCCGAATATCTCATCACCCAGGCCGACGAGGTGATCCTGGCCAATGAGCGCGGCGAGATCTGTGAAGGCACCATCACCAATGTCTTTGCCCATTTCGGCGACGGCGTGCTGGTGACGCCGCGGCTCGATTGCGGCCTGCTGCCTGGCGTATTGCGCGCCGCGCTTCTGGATGAAGGCCGCGCCCGCGAAGCGATCTACAGCTTGGACGATCTGAAATCCGCCAGGGCCTTGTTCGTCGGCAATTCGCTGCGCGGACTGATCCCGGCCAAACTTGCCTGAGAGGCGCCCAAGACAGTGTTCGTCGTATCGCTGAAGTACAAGGTGCCGCTGACCGAGATCGACCAGCTCCAGGCTGCGCATGTCGAATGGCTGAAGGCCTGCTATGTGGAAGGCATCTTCGTCGCCTCCGGGCCGAAGAAACCGCGAATCGGCGGCATCATCATCGCGCAATGCCCGCGCGACGTGCTCGACGCCAGGCTGGCAGCCGACCCTTTCGCCAAGGCAGGCGCGGCCGACTATGATGTCACCGAATTCCTGGCGCGGATGACCGCCGCCGGACTCGATACGTTTAGGGAAGCATGAGATTGGCCGAGGCGCTGCCCACCCACACGCCCTATGACGGCTCGTCGAAACTCTTCAGCATCGGCCTGAAGCCGCTCGATCCGGCGGACTGGATCGAGGTCGATGACCATCTGCTGCCGTATCTCGCCGAGAAGCACCGGCTCTATGCCGAAATCCCCGAGCGGGTTTTCGTCGAGGAGGACGGCACACGGGACGCGCAGCAGGAAGTGCTCGACTTGCTCCGCGCGCATCTGCTGGAGAGGTTTCCCGAAACCTATCGGCGCGCCGGATCAGGTGTCGAGGTGGTGGGCGCCGCCGGCCGCCTGCCTGCTTCCCTCGCCGATGCGCCGCTGGCCAGGGCCTCGCAGCTCATCCAGGAAGACCTGATCCTGATGCGCCGCAGTGACAGCGGCTGGCGGCTGGTTGCCGGCTCGCTCTGCTTTCCCTCGTCCTGGTCGCTTCTGGAAAAGTTCGGTAAGCCGCTGCAGGACATCCACGCGCCGGTGCCGGGTTTCGGCCCGGGCACACGTCCGGCCGAACTGATAAACAGGATGTTCGATGGCCTCCAGGGGCAGGCCGTCGAGCGTTACAACTGGTCGATCCAGTCCGACAACGCGCTCTACCATCCGCTCTCCGACCTGCAGCGCATCGACCGCGCCACCAACCGGCCATCGCGCTTTCCCGATGGCGACATCGACGCCCATGCCTTCATCCGCGTCGAGCGGCAAACCCTGCGCAAACTGCCTGTTGCACGCGATATCCTGTTCACCATCCGCATCCATCTCGACCCTCTCGCCGTGCTCGCCCGGCACCCGGATCGGGCAACGCTGGCTGTGTCTTTCGCCGCCCAGCTCGAAGCACTCGATCTCGCCCAGCTCGACTACAAGGGCCTGACCGCAGACCGCGACCGGCTTATGTCGGTCCTTAACCACATGGCCAATGACGGCTGACCGCTGGTTGGCGCTTTTCGCTGGTTTGTGACAATGATCTGTGATGTAGCGCATGGCCGCCGGGCAAAAATGCCCGGTTTTGCGCGTGTTTTCCCAGTTTCCTGGGTTTTGAAGGAGTGCTCGATAAAATGGCGAATGAAAACTGGCCCGTTTACGGTGAAATCACCGGCCCTGTCGTGATGATCGGCTTCGGCTCGATCGGACGGGGAACGCTGCCGCTGATCGAACGCCATTTCAAGTTCGACAAGTCGCGCATGACGGTCATCGACCCGCGCGACACCGACCGCAAGCTGCTCGACGAGCGCGGCATCGCCTTCGTCCAGGAAGCGGTGACCGAGAAGAACTACAAGAAGCTCTTGACGCCGCTTCTGACCAATGCCGGCGGCCAGGGCTTCTGCATCAACCTGTCGGTCGATACCGGCTCGGTGGATCTGATGCGGCTCTGCCGCAAGCTCGGCGTGCTCTACATCGACACCGTCGTCGAGCCATGGCTCGGCTTCTATTTCGACGCCAAGGCAGACAACGCCAGCCGCACCAACTATGCTCTGCGCGAGTCGCTCCTCAAGGAAAAGCACGACAAGCCCGGCGGCGCGACGGCGGTCTCCACCTGCGGCGCCAATCCCGGCATGGTCTCGTGGTTCGTCAAGCAGGCGCTGGTCAACCTCGCCACCGATCTTGGCCTCGAGTTTTCAGAGCCCGCGCAAGACGATCGCGAGGGCTGGGCCAAGCTGATGAAGAAGGCCGGCGTCAAGGGCATCCACATTGCCGAACGCGACACCCAGCGCGCCAAGAAACCGAAGCCGATGGACGTGTTCTGGAACACCTGGTCGGTCGAGGGCTTCATCTCCGAGGGTCTGCAGCCCGCCGAGCTCGGCTGGGGCACGCATGAGACGTGGATGCCGAAGAACGCCAAGAAGCACAAGCACGGTTCGAAGGCCGCCATCTATCTGGAGCAGCCCGGCGCCAACACGCGCGTGCGCTCATGGTGCCCGACGCCCGGCGCCCAGTACGGCTTCCTGGTGACGCACAACGAGGCGATCTCGATCGCCGACTTCTTCACCGTGCGCTCCAAGAAGGGCAAGGTGCACTATCGCCCGACCTGCCACTATGCCTACCATCCCTGCAATGACGCGATGCTGTCGCTGGACGAGATGTTCGGCGCCGCCGGCAAGCCTCAGCCGGTGCACCACGTGCTCGACGAGAACGAGCTGGTCGACGGTGTCGACGAACTCGGCGTGCTGCTCTACGGCCATGACAAGAACGCCTACTGGTACGGCTCGCAGCTGTCGCTCGCCGAGGCGCGCAAGCTGGCGCCCTACCAGAACGCCACCGGCATGCAGGTCACCTCGGCGGTGCTCTCGGGCATGGTCTGGGCGCTGGAGAATCCCGAGGCCGGCATCGTCGAAGCCGATGAGATGGATTACAAGCGCTGCCTGGACGTGCAGTCCCAGTATCTCGGACCGGTCAAGGGCTACTACACCGACTGGACGCCGCTCGATAATCGCCCCGGCCTGTTCCCGGAAGACCTCGACCGCAACGACCCGTGGCAGTTCCGCAACATCCTCGTGCGATAGCGGTCTGCCCCGGATACTCCATTGCCTTGCAATCGCCCGGAAATCGGGCGATTGAAGGGATGCGGACTGAGGAGAGGATTTTCATATGAACAACATTGCGCGCAAAGTTCTTTCGATGAGCGTAGCGGCGGCAGCCCTGGCCGGGCTTGCTGCTTGTACGACCAGTGGCCCCAATGAGCCGCCGATGGCGTCGGCGCCGAAAGGCGTCGAGGGCTCCTGGATCGACGCCAAGGGAACCGGCCTGTCGACCTTCGCCGGCGGCACCTTCACGACCGTCGCCACCGACACCGGCCAGAAGCTTGCCGATGGCAGCTACACGATGACCGGCGCCACGTCGGTGCAGATCAACGGCACGTCGCTGATCCGCCAGACCGCGGTCAGCTTCAACTGCCTGATGGTTTCGACAAGCCAGCTCAACTGCACCAGTTCAAGCGGCCAGAATTTCGTGCTGACACGGCGCGCCTGAACCAGCGAGCATTCGCTTGCCCAAGGACGGCGGCCGATTGGCCGCCGTCCTTTTTTGTGCCGGCAAAGGTTCCCGGATTTCCGCTTGCGTCATCCGGAACGCGATGGGAACATGGCCAAAGCGCCGACTGTTATGTTCCAGTCAAGCAAGAGCGTTAAAGGCCTCTGATCAGCTTTCCGGGAGACGAAGATGAAGAAGCTTGCTGCCATTGCCGCCCTGTCCGCCTCAGCACTCGGCCTGTCGGCCGGCGCATCCTTTGCCGACTACACGCTGAACATCCTGCACATCAACGACTGGCACAGCCGCATCGAGGGCAACAACAAATATGAATCGACCTGCTCGGCCGACGAGGAGACCAAGGGCGAGTGCATCGGCGGCGCGGGCCGGCTGATCACCGCGATCGCCCAGGAGCGCAAGAAGCTGGAAGGCCAGAACGTGCTGCTGCTCAGCGCCGGCGACAATTTCCAGGGCTCGCTGTTCTACACGACCTACAAGGGCAAGGTCGAAGGCGAATTCCTCAACGAGATGAAGTTCGACGCCATGGCGCTCGGCAACCACGAATTCGACGACGGCGAAGTGGCCTTGGGGCCGTTCCTCGACATGATCAAGTTCCCCGTGCTGGGCGCCAATGTGAAGGCCAACGCGCAATCCAAGCTCGGCGACCGCGTCAAGCCGTCTGTTGTCGTCGAGGTCGGCGGCCAGAAGATCGGCATCATCGGCGCGATCACCAACGACACGCCGGAACTCGCTTCCCCCGGCCCCAACGTCGCAATAGAGGACGACGTCAAGTCGATCACCGCCGAGGTCGAGAAGCTGAAGGGCGAAGGCGTCAACAAGATCATCGCCGTGACCCATATCGGCTACAAGCGCGAGCGCGACGTCATTGCCAAGATCCCGGGCATCGACATCGTGGTCGGCGGCCACAGCCATTCGCTGCTGTCGAACACCGACCCCAAGGCCGAAGGCCCCTACCCGACGATGGTCGACAACCCGGACGGCTACAAGGTGCCGGTCGTGCAGGCGGCGTCCTATTCGAAATATCTCGGCGAGTTCAAGGTGGTGTTCGACGACAATGGCGTCGTCAAATCGGCCAGCGGCGACCCGATCTATCTCGACAAGTCGATCACGCCCGATCCGGCAGTGCTCGCCCGCATCAAGGAGCTTGGTGCGCCGATCGAGGCGCTGAAGAATAAGGAAGTGGCGGAAACCTCCGACGTGATCGACGGCAGCCGCGAGAGCTGCCGCACCCGCGAATGCGCGATGGGCAACCTCGTCTCCGACGCCATCCTCGACCGCGTCAAGGGACAGGGCGTCGAGATCGTCATCTCCAATGGCGGCGGCCTGCGCGCCTCGATCGACAAGGGCACCGTCACCATGGGCGAGGTGCTGACCGTGCTGCCGTTCCAGAACACGCTGGCAACCTTCCAGATTTCCGGCAAGGACCTGGTGGCCGGCCTCGAGAGCGGCCTCAGCCAGGTCGAGGACGGCGCCGGACGCTTCCCGCAGGTCGCCGGCCTGAAATATTCCTTCGACAAATCCGTCGCGCCCAATGCCGGCCGCGTCAAGTCGGTGGAGGTCATGGAAGGCGGCGCCTGGACGCCGATCAACCCGGACAAGGACTATCTGGTCGCCACCAACAATTATGTCCGCCAGGGCGGCGACGGCTACAAGGTCTTCGCCGACAAGGCCAAGAATGCCTACGACTACGGTCCGGGCCTCGAACAGGTGGTTGCCGACTATCTCGGTGCCCACCGGCCCTACACGCCGAAGCTCGACGGCCGCATCACCGAGATCGCGGCGACCGTCGCGGCGGCGCCCGCGGCCCCGGCAACCGATCCGGCAAAACCCGCCGAGCCGGCAAAGCCAGCAGAACCCGCCAAGCCTGCCGAAGCCGCGCCTGCAATGCCTGAACTGCCGGCCAATTCAGGCGATATCGCCAACACACCACCGGCCATATCGACAGAGACAGCGCCGGCCCCTCCTGCCGCACCGGCACCGGCCGAGCCCGCAAAACCGGCTGAAGCAGCACCGGCTCCCGCGCCAGCACCTGCGGAACCGGCAAAGCCCGCCGAGGCCGCCCCGGCCGAAGGCAGCCACGTCATCGTTGCCGGTGACACCTATTGGGATCTGGCCAAGAAGGCCTATGGCGACGGCACCAAATGGAAGGTGATCTCGGAGGCCAACAAGGGCTACGAGCCACGCCGGCTTCCCGTAGGTGCGACTTTGACCATTCCGCCGAAGTAACCTCGCTTCGCGTCTGCGACCAGAACACCCGTCCGGGAAACCGGGCGGGTTTTCTGTTTTCCAGGTAAGGTGCGGCCAGACGCAGCATTGAAAACTGGCGCCGCATCGCTAGTTTCGCCGCGACATCGCTGGTTTCGCGTGGTGTCAGGAGAATTTCTATGACGCTTTCCACCCCTGTCGACGCCAAAGCCGCAAAGGCGCTCGGCCCTCTGCCCGCCGGGCATCCGCCGGTCAAGGCAGGCAAGATCGGCGTCATGCTGGTCAATCTCGGCACGCCTGATGGCACTGATTTCAAGCCGATGTGGCGCTATCTGCGTGAATTCCTGTCCGATCCGCGCGTCATCGAGCTCAACAGGGCGATCTGGTATCCGATCCTCTATGGGTTGGTGCTCACCACACGGCCGAAGAAATCGGGCGCCAACTACGCCAGGATCTGGAACCGGGAGAGGAACGAGTCGCCGCTGCGCACCTACACCCGCGCCCAGGGCGAGAAGCTGGCCGAGGCGCTGTGCGACCTGCCCGAAATCGTCGTCGACTGGGCGATGCGCTATGGCAATCCTTCGACCGAAAGCGTCGCCAAAGGCCTGGTCGAACAGGGTTGCGACCGCATTCTTTCGTTCCCGCTCTATCCGCAATATTCGGCGACCACCACGGCAACCGCCAACGATCAGCTGTTTCGCGCGCTGATGAAGATGCGCCGCGCCCCGGCCATCCGCAGCGTGCCGCCCTACTATGACGAACCGGTCTACATCGAAGCGCTGGCGCGCTCGATCGAGCAGAATCTCGCGACGCTGGATTTCGAACCGGAAGTGGTCATCACCTCCTATCACGGCATTCCAAAGCCCTATTTCGAGAAGGGCGATCCCTATCATTGCCACTGCCAGAAGACGACGCGGCTGTTGCGCGAACGGCTTGGCTGGAGCGAGAAGAAATTGATCATCACCTTCCAGTCGCGCTTCGGCGCACAGGAATGGCTGCAGCCCTACACCGACAAGACGGTCGAGAAACTCGCGCAGGACGGCGTGAAATCGATTGCCATCGTCAATCCCGGCTTTTCTGTCGACTGCATCGAGACGCTCGATGAAATCGGCCGCGAAGCGGCGGAAACCTTCCATCATGCCGGCGGCAAGAACTTCGCCCATATCCCTTGCCTCAACGACAGCGCCGAGGGCATGGCTGTGATCGAGGCGATGGTGCGGCGCGAGCTGTCCGGCTGGGTATAGGAGAAATTCCAGGAAAAGTGTGAAACGGTTTTCCCGGGAAAAGCGCATAGCGCTTTCCCTTGGGAATTGCTTCAAACAAGAGTCAGAGCGGCTCGCCGCTTCCGTGAAGCGGTGAGCCGCTCTGAACCGGAACAACACAAGCTCCGGGGCGTTAAGGCGCGCCCTCCGGAGAATTCGATGCCCCGCAAACTCGACCTCAGAACTGGCCGGCCCGTCTGGTCCGCCTATCGCGCACCCGAGGTGCCGACGGACAGTCTGAACCGGGACGTCAAGACCGACGTGGCGATCGTCGGCATGGGCATCAGCGGCGCCATGATGGCCGAGGCGCTGACGGCGAACGGCCATGCGGTGATCTGCATCGACCGCCGCGGCCCACTGAAAGGATCGACGTCGGCGACCACCGCGCTGGTGCAATTCGAAATCGACCAGCCACTTTCGACGCTCTCGAAGATGATCGGCAAAGCCGCGGCGGAACAAGCCTGGCGGCGCTCGCGGCTCGCCGTTTCCAATCTCGCCGCCCGCATCGCCGAACTCGGCATCAACTGCGGTCCTAGCCGCATGCCGTCGCTCTACCTGGCCGGCACCGTGCTTGGCCCGTCGGATCTGCGCGACGAGGCCGAGGCACGGCGGCAGGCCGGCATCGTCGCGACCTATCTCACATCGGCACCGCTGGCAGAGACATTCGGCATCGACCGCAAGAGTGCCATCCTCAGCCATGGCAATATCGCACTCGACCCGCGCAAGCTGACGGCCGGCTTGTTGCTGAAGGCCCTCGAGCGCAAGGCACGTTTCTACGCCCCAGTCGAGGCGACGACGATCGAGGACTGTGCCGACGGAGTTGTCGTTGCGACCAGTGATGGTCCGACCATCACCGCGCGACACGTCGTTCTGGCCACCGGCTATGAGCTCGTCGACATCGTGCCAGCCGCGGCCCACCAGATCATCTCGACATGGGCGATCGCGACACGCCCGCAATCGCGAAAGATCTGGCCACAGGCGGCCTTCATATGGGAGGCGTCAGACCCGTACCTCTATGTCAGGGCGACCACCGACGGCAGAGTCGTCTGCGGCGGCGAGGACGAGGATTTTGTCGACGAGAACCGGCGCGACGCGCTGATCGGCGACAAGAGCGCTCGCATCGCCGAGAAGCTTGGCCTGATATTTCCGCATCTCGACACCAGGCCCGATTTTGCCTGGACCGGTTCGTTCGGCACAACAACCACCGGCCTGCCCTATATCGGCGCCATTCCTCGCCACCCGCGCATCCATGCGGTGATGGGTTACGGCGGCAATGGCATCACCTTCTCGCAGATCGCGTCCGAGATTGTCTCGGCCTCGATCGACGGGCTGGACGACACGGATGCGAGACTGTTTGCCTTCAACCGCTGAGTGCAAACCCACAAACAATCCATCATCACCTGATTGTAACGCATCTGAAACACACTTAAGTCTTTGGTGAAGTCGGCTGCGCGAGAATGGCTTGTGCGGCCTTCGTCTGAGGGAGAGCCAAATGGATTTCAGTGGTTTCGATATTGCGGTTGGTGCACTTGCCCTTCTGGTATTGGTGCTTCTGATCAAAGGCATCAGGACAATCCCGCAAGGCTACAACTATACGGTGGAGCGCTTTGGCCGTTACACCAAGACACTGAGCCCAGGCCTCAATTTCATTTTCCCGTTCGTCGACCGCATCGGTGCCAAGATGAACATGATGGAGCAGGTGCTCGACGTTCCGAGTCAGGAAATCATCACCCGCGACAACGCCATCGTCGGTGTCGACGGCATCGCCTTTTTCCAGATCCTCAATGCGGCGCAGGCCGCCTACCAGGGTTTCCGGCCTGCAGAACGCCATCCTCAACCTGACGATGACCAACATCCGTACCGTCATGGGCTCGATGGACCTCGACGAACTCCTGTCGAACCGCGACGCCATCAACGAGCGCCTGCTGCGCGTCGTCGATGAAGCAGCGCATCCGTGGGGCATCAAGATCACCCGCGTCGAGATCAAGGACATCAACCCGCCGGCGAACCTCATCGAATCGATGGGCCGGCAGATGACCGCGGAACGCAACAAGCGCGCGCAGATCCTCGCCGCCGAAGGCCTCAAGCAGTCGCAGATCCTCGAGGCCGAGGGCCGCAAGGAAGCCGCCTTCCGCGACGCCGAGGCACGCGAGCGCTCGGCCGAGGCGGAAGCCCGCGCCACCCAGGTGGTGTCGGAAGCAATTTCCAAGGGCGACGTGCAGGCGCTGAATTACTTTGTCGCCCAGAAGTACACCGAGGCGTTGGGCAAGATCGGCACAGCCACCAACAGCAAGATCGTGCTGATGCCCTTCGAGGCGTCGTCGCTGATTGGTTCGCTCGGCGGCATTGGCGAGATCGCCAAGGAAGTCTTCCGCAGCGAAGGCACGACCGGCGCGCAAAGGCAGGCCGCCCGCCCGCCAGTCGTGCGCCCAAGCGACAATTGATGTCTCCAACATAGGGGGAACGCCATGATCGATCGTGTCATTTCCGAACTCGGCCCGTGGAACTGGATGGTTCTCGGCTTCGTCCTGCTGGTGATGGAAATCATCGCGCCAGGCATCTTCATGTTGTGGATCGGCATCGCCGCCCTGATCATCGGCGCGGTGTCGCTGCTGATCTGGGACGCCGGCTTCTGGACCTGGCAGGTCCAGGTCCTCGCCTTCCTGGCGCTATCGCTGGTCTCGGCCTATGTCGGCAAGAAGCTGGTCGGCAGTCGCAATGACCCGACCGACCAGCCGCTGCTCAACCGGCGCGGCGCGCAAATGGTCGGCAGGATGGCGACACTTGCCGAGCCGATCCGGGATGGACGCGGCCGCATCAAGCTGGGCGACACGCTGTGGCGTGTCTCCGGTCCGGACCTGCCGGCCGGCACGCAGGTGCGCGTGACGGGTGCGGCCGACACGGATCTGGAACTGACCGTCGAGGCGGTCTGAGCGTACGCCGTTGAAGGTGTGTTGAGATCCGGGTCAGGCCGGCATCACCTGAAAATCAGGCCCACCTTAGGCGGCGCCAATGCGCAAGAGATCATGCAGGTGGATGAGGCCGACCGGCCTCTTGCCCTCCACCACCATCAGGCTGGTGATGGCCGAATTGTTGATCGTCTGCAGCGCCGTCGCCACCAGCGTGTCCGGCGTTGCCGTCTTCGGTCCTCTTGTCATCACCTGATCCACCGTCATCGCCAGCAGATTGCTGCCGATGTGACGGCGGATGTCACCATCGGTGATGATACCGACCAGCGCGCCGTCGGCGTCGGTGATCGCCACGCAGCCAAATCCCTTGCGCGACAGTTCCAGGATCGCGTCCTGCATTCCGGTGCCCGCAACCACCAGCGGCAGCCTGTCGCCGACATGCATGATCTCGCGGATCTGCGTCAGGTTGGCGCCGAGCTGGCCGCCCGGGTGAAAGGTCCGGAAATGATCCGGCGTGAAGCCGCGTGCTTCGAGCAGGGCAATCGCCAGCGCGTCGCCCATCACCAGTTGCAGCAGTGTCGATGTCGTCGGCGCCAGGCCGTGCGGGCAGGCCTCCGGCGCGCGCGGCAGCAGCAGCACGACGTCGGCGGCCCGCGCCAGCGCCGATGTCTCTCCTGCGGTTATGGCGATCAACGGAATGGAGAAGCGCCTGGAATAGGCGACGATGCCCATCAGTTCCTTGCTCTCGCCCGACCACGACATGGCGATGATGGCGTCGTCCCTGGCGATCATGCCGAGATCGCCGTGATTGGCTTCCGCGGGATGGACGAAAAAGGCCGGCGTGCCGGTCGAGGCCAGTGTCGCCGCGATCTTCGATCCGATATGGCCGCTTTTGCCGACACCGGTGACGATGAGCCGGCCTTCGATCCCGGAGATCATCTCGACGGCCTGCGCGAAAGGCGCGGCCAATCCGTTCTCCAACGCCTCGGCAAGGGCCGCAACCCCAGCCTGTTCGGTTGCCACCGTCCTCAGCGCCGAAGCGATCGAGGCTTGCCTGTCCAAAGGCTTCTTATCCAGGGATCCCGCATGCATGGCTGATGCGATTAGCGCTTTGCCGGCGCGCTGTCCAACAGAAATGGCCCCAGGCATGTCGCCGGACGTGTGCGGTGGTCTGGGACAACGGCAGGCGTGAAAACAAAGAGCTTAACGCGCGTGATTTGAATCCCTTTGGAAATCAGCGCTTCATGCGGCTGACGGGCCGCCGCCTCAACCCTCCGTTAACCATCCCCATTTACGGTTCGGTAAGTATGGCGCGCGTGCGCCGCGCAAGCAGTGGTGGCGATGTCCGGGGTCCAGCCAGAAAAATCGAATGGACGAAAGGGCAAGGCGGTCTGCGCCTTGCTGCTGGCGACCAGCATGTTTGCCCTGCTGCGCCCAACGGCGCTGCATGCGCAGGAAACGGAACTGCGCGGCGAAGTCTCCGAGTCGGCGATCCTGTCGGACCAGCAGCGCAAGGCGAGACAACTCGCTTTGGCAGCGCAGGGTCAGGCGCCAACCAATGCGGCGCAAGACAATGCGCCGGCCCGTACCTATCTGCCGGCCAGCGCCGGCGCCGTGCCTGACGACACGGACACCGGCGACGCAACCGCGACCGGCAGCGTTTTTGACCCGCCGGCAGCCACCGACGACACCTCCGCCGACACGCCGGCACCGCCCAAGCCCCGCCGCCGCCCGTCGACCGCCGGGCAGAATGCGGCTGACCAGGCCAAGGACAAGGCTACGGACAAGTCGAAAAAGAAGAAAAAGTCGACCGCGGCAACCACCGACATCACCGCGTCAACGACCGCCTCCACGACGGACGCCACCGATGGTGCAGACACCGACGAGGAGACGGCCAACCGTCGCGCCCTCACCATCGACAGCGCCGACAAGCAGAAGCTCGACCCGGGAGCAGAGCGCACGGACGCCATCGAGGGCCAGGAAAAGAAGCCGGAGGAGGATCCGTTCGCCGCCACCGGCGTCAAATGGGGCTCCTTCGTCATCCGGCCGACGATCGAACAGGGCCTGACCGCCACGTCGAACGGCGATTCGAGCAATGCCGGCAAGTCGGCGCTGCTGTCCGAGACGGCGCTGCGCTTTTCCGCCGCCTCCGACTGGCGCGAGAACTCCGCAACGATCGACGGCTATGGCCTGTTCCGTGAGACCGTCTCGGGTTACCCGGTCCATAACGAGCAAGGCCGCATCGAAGGCCAGCTCAATGTCGACCTCGACAATGAACTGCGCGCCATCGCCAAGCTTGGCTACGAGGCCGTGCCGGAATCGGCCTCATCGCCGGACGCCATCGCGGGCGTCAGCAAGCAGCCACTGCGGCAGACCGTCGACGGCAGCCTGGCCGTCGAAAAACACATAGGCAAGATGCAGTACACGCTGACGGGCGCGGTCTCGCACGACTTCTACGGCGACGCCAAGCTTTCCAACGGCACCTCGCTGTCGCAGAAGGATCAAGATTCCACGCTCTACACCGCGACCCTGCGGACCGGCTACGAGATCTCCCCCGCCATCACCCCCTTCACCGAAATCGAGGTCGGCCGCCGGGCCTATGACCAACGCATCGACAATGAAGGCTTCGAGCGCTCGTCGACACGGCTTGGCGCCCGCGCCGGCCTTGCGCTCGACATGGGTGAGAAGCTGTCGGGCGAGTTTTCCGCCGGCTGGCTCAGGGAAGCGATCGACGACAAAAACCTGGAGGCGATTTCGGGTGCGACCGTCAATGCCGACCTCAAATGGTCGCCGGAGCGCGGCACCACGATCGGTCTGACCGGCAAGACCACAGTCGAGCCCACGACCACATCAGGCGAAAGCGGCGACATCCTCTATTCCGGCCGCCTGACGGGCGAACGCCAGATTCGCGCCAATCTTACCGCAAACGCGGCTCTGGGCCTCGACTGGCGTGATTATATCGGCATCGACGGCCATGACAGGGTCTTGAGCGCCGAGGCCGGACTGACCTGGTGGCTGAACCGCTACGCCGGCCTCACCACGAGGGTCAGGACCGAGAAGCTGACCAGCAATTTGCCGGGCCGCGACTACACCGCCAACAGCATCTTCCTGGGCGTGAAAGTCCAGCGCTGAGAGCTTCCATGCCAAACTCGCATTGAGATCAGACCGGCCCTTCCGCGGGCCGGCTGAATATCGACATCGACTTAGAACGCGGCGCCGCGGCGCTCCGATGGCTTCATCTCATCGAGAAGCGTGCGGATGATTCCGGCCATGTTCTCGTTCATGTCGCTGCGCCACAGCGCGAAGGCGACATTGGCCTCGACAAAGCCCTCCGGCGATCCGCAATCGAAGGTGCGGCCCTGATAGTGGTAGCCGTAGAAGGGCTGCTGCTTTTCCAGCTTCAGCATCGCATCGGTGAGCTGGATCTCGTTGCCGGCGCCCTTCTCCTGGCCTTCGAGGATCTTGAAGATCTCGGGCTGTAGGATGTAGCGGCCGTTGATGTAGAGATTGGAGGGCGCGGTGCCAGCCTTCGGCTTTTCCACCATCTCGGTGATGCGGAAGCCGTGATGCGTGTCCTCGCCGCGGCCGACGATGCCATATTTGTGGGCATCGGCGGGATCGCATTCCTGCACAGCGATAATGTTGTTGCCGGTTTCCTCGTAGAGTTCGACCATTGCCTTCATGCAGCTCTTCTCCGACTGCATGATCATGTCGGGCAACAGAAGCGCGAAGGGCTCGTCGCCGACGAGCTCGCGGGCACACCAGACGGCATGGCCAAGCCCCATCGGCACCTGCTGGCGTGTGAAGCTGGTCTGCCCCGGCGCCGGCTGCAGCCGTTGCAGACGGGCGAGCTGGTCGTCCTTGCCGCGCTGGGCCAGCGTGTCGTAGAGCTCGAACTGGATGTCGAAATGGTCCTCGATGACGGCCTTGTTGCGGCCGGTGACGAAGATGAAATGCTCGATACCGGCCTCGCGCGCTTCATCCACAACGTACTGGATGACTGGCCGGTCGACGACGGTCAGCATTTCCTTGGGAACGGCCTTGGTGGCCGGGAGAAACCGTGTGCCGAGACCGGCGACCGGGAAGACTGCCTTGCGAACTCTCTTCATGCTGTCAATTATCCGTTTGATGGCCAGCTCCGCAATCCCCGTTTCAAGACATTTTCACGCCGGAATTGAGGACTACTGGGCGACTGAGGGGAACGTTCACCGGTAAAGCTTCGAGGCGTCTTTTCGTTCCCGGTGGCACCTATGGTAAACTAATTCCTAACCTGGTTCGGCGATGAATGGTCTTTCTTGAGACAGAGAAGGAGGAAAAGATGTCCGTTCGCAATGCCGCAAAACGTTTTACCAGCGTCATGGCGGCAGCCAGCCTCTCGCTCGCCCTGCTGATGCCTGGCCCCGCTTTCGCCGATGCCGGTTTCCGGCAATGGGTCGCCGGCTTCCGCGCCACCGCCGTGCAGAGCGGCGTTTCCGGCGCCCTTTACGACCAGGCCTTCAGGGACATCAAGGATATTGACCCGGTGGTGCTGGAAAAGGCGCGAACGCAGCCTGAATTCACGGCCCCTGCCTGGGACTATTTCGACAACCGCGTCCATGACCAGTCGGTCTCCGTCGGCCAGCAGATGGCCAGGAAATGGAAGCCGTGGCTGGACCGGATCGAGGCCAGGTTCGGCGTCGACCGCTACATCCTGCTGGCCATCTGGTCGATGGAATCCAACTACGGCGAAATCCTCAAGCGCGACGACATCATGCGCAATGTCGTGCGCTCGCTGGCGACCTTGGCCTATGCCGATCCGAAGCGGGCGAAATTCGCCCGCACCCAGCTGATCGCCGCGTTGAAAATCCTGCAGACCGGCGACATCGACGAAAGCCATCTGAGCGGATCCTGGGCCGGCGCCATGGGCCACACCCAGTTCATCCCGACCAGCTATCTGCACTATGCCGTCGACATGGATGGCAACGGCAAGCGCGACATCTGGAATTCGATCCCCGATGCGCTGGCGACCTCCGCCAACCTGCTGAAGAAGAATGGCTGGCAGGCAGGCAAGACCTGGGGCTATGAGGTCGCCTTGCCTGCCGGCAAGCTTCCAGGCGGCTCCAAGACGCTGTCGCAATGGCAGGCGCTCGGCGTCGTCAGGGCCAACGGCAAGCCGTTCAAGAACGGTTCCGACAAGGCGACGCTGAAGGTGCCGGACGGCCGCAGCGGGCCGGCCTTCCTGATGATCAAGAATTTCTCGGTCATCAAAGCCTACAACAATGCCGACAAATATGCGCTTGCCGTCGGTCTTCTTGCCGACGAAATCGCCGGCTCCAGCGGTCTCGTGCAGGACTGGAAGCGGCCTTTCACCAAGCTCACTTTCGAGGAAAGGCAGGAACTGCAGAAGCGGCTTTCCCAGCATGGCCTTTACGACGGCAAGTTCGACGGCAAGATCGGCGACGGCTCGAAGACTGCCATCATGGCCTTCCAGGCCAAGGCCGGCTTGACCCAGGATGGCTATCCGAGCATGGAAGTGCTGAAGTGGCTCCGGCAGAAATAGAGCCACCTGCGGTGCCGCACGGCCTTTCGGGCGCGCAAAGGACACTGTAGCAATCTGCCAGGGATGGAGGAACGATTGGCTTCGGCTGCGCGCATCGCAGGGCTTGTTCGTCGTATGCCGGTGCTCATTCTGGCCGTCATCGTGCTTGCCCTTGGCGTGGCTGGCGCCTTTCATGCGCCGGCCATGGCGCAGGAGCAGCAGAACCGCGGCTGGTCGTTGCGCGATCTTCTCTTCCCGCGCCGCAGCGAGCGGATCGAGCCGCCGCTGGACATCCAGAAGGCAAGGCCCAGGCCCAAGGCGAAAAAACCCCGCGCGCCCCGCCCGCCCGCGGAACCGGAAACCCCTATAGTCGACAAGGCGCCGGACGCCCGCGCCGTCCTGGTGGTCGGTGACTTCATGGCGACCGGCCTCGCCGAAGGCCTCGACACCGCCTTTGCCGAGAATGCCGGCGTCAGGATCGTCGTTCGCAGCAATGGCTCGTCCGGCTTCGTGCGCGATGATTTCTACAACTGGCCTGAACAGATCAAGGCACTGATCGAGACCGAAAAACCCGCCGCCGTGATCGTCATGCTGGGCTCCAACGACCGCCAGCAGATGAAGGTGGGTGAGGTGCGCGAACAGCCCCGGTCCGAAAACTGGACCAAGGAATATGAGCGTCGCACCGACGCACTCGGCAAAGCCATCGCCACAGCCAAGGTGCCCTTCCTATGGGTCGGCATGCCGGCCTTCCGGCTGCCGAAGATGACCTCCGACATGCTGGCCTTCAACGACATCTATCACCAGGCCGCCGAAAGCAACGGCGGTGAATTCGTCGACGTCTGGGACGGATTCGTCGATGAGAACGGCGCCTTCGTCACCAGCGGCCCCGACATCAACGGTCAGCCGGTGCGACTGCGCGCCGATGACGGCATCAACGTATCGAAGGCGGGCAAGCGCAAGCTCGCCTTCTATACTGAAAAACCGTTGCTGAAGATCCTCGGCCTGACCGCGCCGGGAAGCGTGGTGACGGCTTCCGCGCCGGCAGGCGCTCCTGTCGAGGCGCCGGCGCCGGCCGCGGCCCCCATCGTCATCGACCGCACCGCGCCGATGCTGCTCAGCGATCCGGCACTCGATGGCGGCTCCGAACTGCTTGGCGCGGCACCGCCGGCAAAGGCCAATCCGGACCTGCCCGGCGAGAGGCTGGTGGTGGAGGGCAAGGCACCCGTGGCTTCGCCCGGCCGCGCCGACGATTTCTCATGGCCGCCAAAGGCCGCTGCCGCCACCGACACCACGACCGCGATCAATCGTTAGTATCGCAGAGCGCTCTGAGGCAAAAAACGCCTCAGATGCCGCAGAGTTTCCAAACGGGCTCAGCGGGGCAGAACGCTCGACCCCATCAACGCCTCGTCTATCGAACGCGCCGCCTGGCGGCCCTCGCGGATCGCCCAGACGACCAGCGACTGGCCACGACGCACGTCGCCCGCCGCATAGAGCCTGTCGACGCTGGTCCTGTAGTCGCGGTCGTTGGCCTCGACATTCCTGGAACGGCGGCTGTCGGTGGCGATCTTCATCTGCCCGTCCAATTCCTTCGCCACACCGGCCGCGGCCGGGCCAGCAAAGCCGATGGCGATGAAGGCAAGATCGGCGCGGATGACGAATTCGGTGCCGGCGATCGGCTTGCGCTTCTCGTCGACCTCGCAGCACTTGACGCCGGTCAGCTGGCCTTCCTCGCCGATGAATTCGAGCGTCGCCACCTGGAATTCGCGCTCCGCGCCTTCGGCCTGCGAGGACGAGGTGCGCATCTTGGTCGCCCAGTAGGGCCAGACTGAAAGCTTGTCTTCCTTCTCCGGCGGCTGCGGGCGGATGTCGAGCTGGGTGACGCGCACGGCGCCCTGGCGGAAGGCGGTGCCGACGCAGTCGGACGCGGTATCGCCACCACCGACGACGACGACATGCTGGCCGCCGGCGATGATCGGATGCGACGGCCATGCCACCGACTGGATCGGCTCGCCGCCGACCCGCCGGTTCTGCTGCACCAGATAGGGCATCGCGTCGTGCACGCCGCCAAGATCGTCGCCGGGAATGCCGGCCGCGCGCGGTGTTTCCGAACCGCCGCAATAAAGCACGGCATCATGTTCGGCGAGCAGCTCGGCAACAGGCTTGTCGACGCCGACATTGACGCCGCAATGGAAGGTCACGCCCTCGCCCTGCATCTGCTCGATGCGCCGGTCGATATAGTGCTTCTCGATCTTGAAGTCGGGAATGCCGTAACGCATCAGCCCGCCGGGCCGGCTCTCGCGCTCGTAGACATGGACGTCGTGGCCGGCGCGGCCAAGCTGCTGGGCAGCCGCCATGCCGGCAGGGCCGGAGCCGATGACGGCGACCCGCTTGCCGGTCTTCTTCTCCGGTGGATAGGGCCTGATATGGCCGGTTTCATAGGCCTTGTCGGCAATCGCCTGCTCGACCGTCTTGATGGCGACGGGAATGTCCTCGAGGTTCAGCGTGCAGGCTTCCTCGCAGGGCGCGGGGCAGATGCGGCCGGTGAACTCCGGGAAATTGTTGGTCGAATGCAGGTTGCGGATCGCGTTGTCCCAGTCGCCATTGTAGACGAGGTCATTCCAGTCCGGAATCTGGTTGTGGATCGGGCAGCCCGTCGGCCCGTGGCAGAAGGGAATGCCGCAATCCATGCAGCGCGCGGCCTGTTTCTCGACCTCCTTGTCAGACATCGGCAGCGTGAATTCGCGGAAATGCCGGATGCGGTCGGAGGCCGGCTGGTACTTGTGCACCTGCCGGTCGATTTCGAGAAAGCCTGTTACCTTGCCCATAGTCCAGTTCCTGCTGTCCAGATGGTGCGGTTTTCGTCGCACCCGTTAACCTCTTAAGGCAGCCATGGCAACCTTGCGCCCGAGGTCAAACTGTCGATGAAGATGGGCCGGGAAGCCTGGGCTCCCCGGCAATTGCAAAAGCCTATTCCGCCGCGACGCCCATGCGCATGCGTTCCATCTCGATCAGGGCGCGGCGGTATTCGACCGGCATGATCTTGCGGAACTTCGGCCGGAAAATCGTCCAGTCGTCGAGAATCTCGCGACCACGTACCGACCCGGTGTAATGCACATGGTTGGAAATCAGCTGGTAGAGCCGTTCCTCGTCATGGCTGGTCATGTCGCCCGACACGTCGACGCGGCCCTTGTGGTCGAGGTCGCCGCCATGGTGCAGCAGCCTTTCCATCAGGTCGTCTTCTTCCGGAACCGGCTCCAGCTCGACCATCGCCATGTTGCAGCGCTCGGCGAAATCGCCGGCCTCGTCGAGCACATAGGCGACGCCGCCCGACATGCCGGCGGCGAAGTTGCGGCCAGTCTTGCCGATGACGACGACAATGCCGCCGGTCATGTACTCGCAGCCATGGTCGCCGACGCCCTCGACGACGGCGGCCACGCCCGAATTGCGCACGGCGAAACGCTCGCCGGCGACGCCGGCGAAATAGGCCTCGCCCTCGGTCGCGCCGTAAAGCACGGTGTTGCCGACGATGATGGACTCCGCGGCGACGATCTTAGCCTCTTCCGGCGGCCGGATGACGATGCGTCCGCCCGACAGGCCCTTGCCGACATAGTCGTTGCCGGCGCCGACAAGCTCGAACGAGATGCCGCGCGCCAGGAACGCACCGAAGGACTGGCCGGCGGTGCCGGTCAGCTTCACCGAAATCGTGTCCTCGCGCAGGCCCTTGTGCTTGAAGCGCTTGGCCACTTCGCCCGACAGCATGGCGCCCGTCGAACGGTCGACATTGCGGATGTCGACCTCGATCTTGACCGGCTGCTTGCTTTCGAGCGCGGGCTTGGCCAGCTCGATCAGCCTGCGGTCGAGCACGTCGTCGATCGGATGCTTCTGCCGTTCGGTCCAGTGCACCGCCTCATGCGGCGCATCCGGCTTGAAGAACATCTTCGAGAAATCGAGCCCGCGTGCCTTCCAGTGCACGATCAGGTCGCGCTTCTCCAGAAGGTCGGTGTCGCCGATGATCTGGTCGATATGGGTGTAGCCCATTTCGGCAAGCAGACCGCGAACCTCTTCCGCCACGTAGAAGAAGAAGTTGATGACATGCTCGGGCGTGCCCTTGAAGCGCTTGCGCAGCACCGGATCCTGCGTCGCGACGCCGACCGGGCAGGTGTTGAGATGGCACTTGCGCATCATGATGCAGCCGGCCGCGATCAGCGGCGCGGTCGAGAAGCCGAATTCATCGGCGCCGAGCAGCGCGCCGATGATGACGTCGCGGCCGGTGCGCAAGCCGCCGTCGACCTGCAGCGCCACACGCGACCTCAGACCGTTCAGCACCAGCGTCTGGTGCGTCTCGGCAAGGCCCATTTCCCACGGGCTGCCGGCATGCTTTAGCGACGTTAGCGGCGAGGCGCCGGTGCCGCCATCATAGCCCGAAATGGTGATGTGGTCGGCGCGTGCCTTGGCGACGCCCGCCGCAACCGTGCCGACGCCGACTTCCGACACCAGCTTGACCGACACGTCGGCCGCCGGATTGACGTTCTTGAGGTCGTAGATCAGCTGCGCCAGATCCTCGATCGAATAGATGTCGTGATGCGGCGGCGGCGAAATCAGGCCGACGCCCGGCGTCGAATGCCGGACCTTGGCGATGGTCGCGTCGACCTTGTGGCCGGGCAACTGGCCGCCCTCGCCGGGCTTGGCACCCTGCGCCACCTTGATCTGCATCATGTCGGAATTGACGAGATATTCGGCCGTGACGCCAAACCGCCCGGAAGCGATCTGCTTGATCGCCGAGCGTTCCGGGTTCTTGCCGCCTCCGGGCAGCGGCAGATAGCGGTCGGCCTCTTCGCCGCCCTCGCCAGTATTCGACTTGCCGCCGATCTGGTTCATGGCGCGCGCCAGCGTGGTGTGCGCTTCGCGCGAGATCGAGCCGAACGACATCGCCCCGGTCGAGAACCGCTTGACGATGTCGGCCGCCGACATGACGTCGTCGAGCGCGACCTTCTCGCGGCCGGTTTCCTCGGCCAGCTTGAGCCTGAACAGGCCGCGAATGGTCTGGGCGCGGGCCGTCTCGCTGTCGATCTGGGCGGAATAGTCCTTGAACGTTTCCCACGATCCCTGGCGCACGGCATGCTGCAAGGTGGCGACCGCATCGGGCGACCAGATATGCGCCTCGCCGCGCATGCGGAACATGTATTCGCCGCCGACCTCGAGGCTGTTGCGCAGCACGGGGTCGTTGCCGAAACCGTCATTGTGGCGGCTGAGCGTCTCGGTCGCGATCTCGTCCAGCCCGACGCCTTCGATCAGCGTCGCGGTGCCGGTGAAATATTGCTGCACGAAATCGGTCTTCAGCCCGATGGCGTCGAAAATCTGCGCGCCGCAATAGGACTGGTAGGTCGAGATGCCCATCTTGGACATCACCTTGAGGATGCCCTTGCCGATCGACTTGATGTAGCGCGAGACGACTTCGTAGGCATCCACCTCCTTCGGCAGCTCGCCACGCTTGTGCATGTCGAGCAGCGTGTCGAAGGCGAGGTAAGGGTTGATCGCCTCGGCGCCATAGCCGGCAAGGCAGCAGAAATGATGCACTTCACGCGGCTCGCCGGATTCGACGACGAGGCCGACCGAGGTGCGCAGCCCCTTGCGGATCAGGTGATGATGCACCGCCGCCGTCGCCAGGAGCGCCGGGATGGCGATGCGGTCCGGCCCGACCTGGCGGTCGGACAGGATGATGATGTTGTAGCCGCCGGCGACCGCCGCCTCCGCCCGCTCGCACAGGCGATCGATGGCGCCCTGCATGCCCGCTGCCCCTTCGGCGGAGCCATAGGTGATGTCGATCGTCTTGGTGTCGAAACGGTCCTCGGTGTGGCCGATGGAGCGGATCTTTTCGAGATCGCCATTGGTCAGGATCGGCTGGCGCACCTCGAGCCGCTTGCGGCGCGAATTGCCGACCAGGTCGAAGATGTTCGGCCGCGGCCCGATGAAGGACACCAGGCTCATCACCAGCTCCTCGCGGATCGGGTCGATCGGCGGGTTGGTGACCTGGGCGAAGTTCTGCTTGAAATAGGTGTAGAGCAGCTTCGACTTGTCCGACATCGCCGAGATCGGCGTGTCGGTGCCCATCGAGCCCACCGCTTCCTGGCCCGTCGTCGCCATCGGCGACATCAAGAGCTTGGTGTCTTCCTGGCTATAGCCGAACGCCTGCTGGCGATCGAGCAGGCTGACATCCTTGCGCAGCGCGCGTGGCTCGACCGGCTTCAGATCTTCCAGGATGAGCTGCGTGTTGGCGAGCCAGGTCTTGTAGGGATGCTTGGTCGCGATCTCCGACTTGAGCTCCTCGTCGGAGACGATGCGCCCCTTCTCCAGGTCGATCAGAAGCATGCGGCCGGGCTGCAGCCGCCACTTCTTGACGATCTTCTCCTCCGGCACCGGCAGCACGCCGGCTTCCGAGGCCATGATGACGCGGTCGTCATCGGTGACGATGTAGCGTGCAGGGCGCAGTCCGTTGCGGTCGAGCGTGGCGCCGATCTGGCGGCCATCGGTGAAGACCACCGCCGCCGGCCCGTCCCACGGCTCCATAAGTGCTGCATGATATTCGTAGAAGGCCTTGCGATCGGCATCCATGAGCTTGTTGCCAGCCCAGGCTTCCGGGATCAGCATCATCATGGCGTGGCTGAGGCTGTACCCGCCCTGGAACAGGAACTCGAGCGCATTGTCGAAGCAGGCGGTGTCGGACTGGCCGTCATAGGAGATCGGCCAAAGCTTCGAGATGTTGTTGCCGAACAGTTCGGAATCGACCGAAGCCTGCCGCGCCGCCATCCAATTGTTGTTGCCGCGCACGGTGTTGATCTCGCCATTGTGCGCGACCATGCGATAGGGATGCGCCAGCTTCCACGACGGGAAAGTGTTGGTCGAGAAGCGCTGGTGGACGAGGATCAGCGCCGTCTCGAAGCGCGGATCGATCAGGTCCTTGTAATAGGCACCGACCTGGTAGGCCAGGAACATGCCCTTGTAGACGATGGTGCGCGCCGACAGCGACACGCAATAGGAGCCGATGTCCTTGTTGTCGTTCTCGGCATAGATGCGGCCCGATATGACCTTGCGCAGCAGATAGAGCCTGGCCTCGTACTCCTCGTCATCGGTAATGTCTGGCGTGCGGCCGATGAAGACCTGCCGATGGAACGGCTCGGACGCCACGATGTCAGGCGCCTTCGACAGCGACGAATTGTCGACGGGCACGTCACGGAAACCGATGAGCGGAAGCCCCTCGGATTGCGCCGATTCGGCGATGATGTCCTCTATATGGGCGCGCATCGCAGCGTCCTGCGGCATGAACCAATGTCCGACGCCGTACTGGCCCGCCGGCGGCAGCTCGATGCCTTGGGCTGCCATCTCCTCGCGGAAGAAACGGTCGGGAAGCTGCACCAGCACGCCGGCGCCATCGCCGACCAGCGGATCGGCGCCGACGGCGCCGCGATGGGTCAGGTTTTCGAGCACGGCAAGCCCGTCCTTGACGATTTGATGCGACTTCACGCCCTTCATGTTGACGATGAAGCCGACGCCGCAGGCATCATGCTCGTTGCGCGGATCGTAGAGGCCCTGGGCGGAAAAGCCGTTGGCGGTTCGGCCAATATTGGATCGGCCCAAATTGGATCGGGAGGTATTTTTGACGGTTGCCGCTTTCGTCTGCGCGGCCTGGCCGTTCGTCGCAGAGTGCGTCATGTCCGTCATCTCCTGTCCTCCATTCCCAGCCCATCGGGCGCTGGTTTGCCTCGGCAAGCGCTTGGCTCACCCTGATCCTTGCGGCACGTCTTGCGAAATCCTTGCCGAACCAGACGGCTTTCCGCATGGTTCGTATTCGTACAGGCCAGAGTTATTCCTACTGGCAACAGTCTGGCCGTCCACCTGTCGCTCGCGGCAACAGCCGGAGAGGCCCAAATGATACGCCAATCCAGCTTGTTTTGTGCGACAAAATAAGACAGCACTACTGTCCTAAATTTTTATGACAGAAATCCCGGACGCACACAAGACCGATTCACAAAAAACTTGGGCCTTTCGCGACAGAAAATGTCGTGAAGCTGAGGGAAAACGTAAGCTTCAGTCGCTGGCCTCTTCCTTGCCGGCTGGCTGGCGTTACCGATTTTCCGGCGTCTGGCCCCTTGCGATCAGCACGCGAAACCGGTCAACTTCAGGCTGATTTCCCCAAAACCCCGATTTCCCAAGACATAGGCAGAATGCATGTTCTTCGCTTCCGACAATTGGGCAGGCGCCCATCCCAATATCGTTGCCGGCCTGTCAGCCGCGGCCGGCGGCTTTTCCACCGCCTATGGCGACGGTGCGCTCGACCAGGCGGTCTACAAGCGCTTCAGCGAGATTTTCGAACGCGAGGTCGCGGTTTTCTTCGTCGCCACCGGCACGGCCGCCAACTCGCTGGCGCTGACCGCTTACAACAAGCCAGGCGGCATTTCCTTCGCCCACCGCGAATCGCATGTCATCGAGGATGAGTGCGGCGCGCCGGTGTATTTTTCCGGCGGCTCGCGCCTGCATGACATCGATGGCCCGCTGGGCAAGATCGACCCGCACAATCTGGAAAGGACCATCGGCCGTTTCGCGCCTGAAATCGTCCATTGGGGACGGCCGATGGCTGTTTCGATCACCCAGTCGACCGAGGTCGGCACAATCTACGGGCTGGATGAGATCGAGACGATCTCGGCGATCGCCAAGAAGCATTCGGTGCCCCTGCACATGGACGGCGCCCGCTTTGCCAACGCGCTGGTCGCGCTCGAGACGACGCCGGCAGAAATGACCTGGAAACGCGGCGTCGATATCCTCTCCTTCGGCGGCACCAAGAACGGCTGCTGGTGCGCCGAAGCGATCGTGCTGTTCGATCTTGATCGAGCCAGGGAATTGGCCTTCCTGCGCAAGCGCGCCGCCCAGCTGTTTTCGAAATCGCGCTTCATCGCGGCGCAGTTCGAGGCCTATTTCAAGGACGGATTGTGGCTGGACACCGCCCGCCACGCCAACGCCATGGCCGCGCGCCTCGCGGCAGCGATCGAGGATTCGGCCACGGCCAAGCTGGCCTGGCTGCCGCAGGCAAACGAGGTGTTCGCGGTGATCAAGAAGGCCGAAGCCGAAAAGCTGCAAGCAGCCGGCGCCGCCTTCTACGACTGGCACAAGCCGCATGGTTTCGACGGCCATATCGGCGAGGACGAGTTGCTCTATCGCTTCGTCACCAGCTTTGCGACGACGGCCGAAGATGTCGACCGCTTTGGCCAGCTGATCGGTGGATAGGCAATATCCCCGGCAACAAAAAAGCGGCGCCTTTCGGCGCCGCTTCCGTCTCGGGAGGAGACTTGTACTTTAGGTACTTTATGCCGCGGTCTTGGCCTCGATCTGCTTGGCCTTGGCCGAAGACGCCGTAATGGCGATCTTGCGCGGCTTCAGCTCCTCGGGGATGTTGCGCTTGAGGTCGACGAAGAGCAGGCCGTTCTTCAGCGAAGCACCGACGACTTCGACGTGGTCGGCAAGCTGGAAGCGACGTTCAAAAGCCCTCGAGGCAATGCCGCGATAGAGCAGTTCGGACCCTTCGCCGGTGCCCTCGTCCTTGCGCTCACCTTTCACGGTCAGCACGTTGCGATGGGCTTCGATCGAGATTTCCTCGTCCGAGAAGCCGGCAACCGCCATCGAGATGCGGTAGGAATCCTCGCCGGTGCGCTCGATGTTGTAGGGCGGATAGGTCTGCGCGCCATCCGGCTGCGCAAGCGAATCCAGCATGGTGAAAAGACGGTCAAAGCCGACGGTCGAGCGATAAAGCGGGGAAAAATCAACGTGACGCATGAGGTGTTCTCCTGTTGAGCAACATGGTTTGCGTATGGCCGGTGCGAAACCCTTGAGCGGCGTTTCGGCTGGACCAGCGGCCCCGACATTGGCGACCGCATGAGACATTTGGGGAGCGCTCGAAAGCATTTCAAGATTTCATGTGGCGGCAAAAACCGTGCAGCCGATCCCTTGATGAACGGCAGATGAACCGGCGCTTCGGGGCGCGTTCAGACAGCCGGCGCTAAAGTGCATCCAGGATCAAGGACTGGCGGCGCCGATCGCACAACAGGCGCCGCAACGAAGCCGACCGGGTGTTAACGTCCCTTCCTCCCGGATCGACAGAGGCCGGAAGCACGCTTTCAAGCGGCTTCCGGCCTTCCCCGTTGCAGCCTCCGTCGCCGGGAATTCCTTTGCTTTTGGCGCATGGGCGTCTATCACCTTAGCGGAGCCGGCCAGCACGGGCAGGCACGCAGACGCCGAGCACGAAGCGCCGAATGACGGATCTTTTCCACGACATCCCCCTTTTTCACGAAATTGAGGGCAATCCGCGACCGGAAAACGCCACCGGCGGCTTCTTCACAACGCGCGACGGCAAGAAGATCCGCTACGGCCTGTTCGGCGCGGTCGCCCGCCCGATGAAGGGCACCGTGGTGCTGCTGTCCGGCCGCAACGAGTGCATCGAGAAATATTTCGAAACCATCCGCAACCTTGCCGATCGCGGCTTTGGCGTCGCCACCCTCGACTGGCGCGGCCAGGGCGATTCCGACCGTCTGATCCGCGATCGCCAGCGCGGCTATGTCAGGAGCTTCCGCGACTACACCGCGGACCTCGAACAATTCTTCGAAGAGATCGTGCTGCCCGATTGCCGCGGCCCATACTACATCCTGGCGCATTCGGCAGGCGCGTTGATTACCCTGCTTGCCGCGCCGTCGATGGTGAACCGCGTGCGGCGCATGGTGCTGATCGCGCCATTCCTGACGCTGCCAGATCTGCCTGTCTCGATATCGACGGTTCGCCGCGTCTGTTCGTTGTTCTGCGCTGTCGGCCTCGGCCGGCTCTATGCCGCCTGGGGTCCCGCGGCCGAGAGTGACGGCCCCCTTCGAGACCAACAAGCTGACGAGCGACCCGGTGCGCTATCGGCGCAACACGCGGATCTACGAAGAGTATCCGCAGCTGGCGCTTGGTGGTCCCACGATCCGCTGGCTGCGGGCAGCCGCGAAAGCCTCCGAAGCCGTCAGCGACCCCGACTTCATGGCTCGGATCCAGGTCCCGCTGCTGATCATCGCCGCCGGCGCCGACCAGGTCGTCTCGACCAAGGCCGTGGAAGCCTACGCCAGGCGTCTGCGGCTTGGTTCGCTGCTGATGATCGACGGCTCGCGCCACGAAATCCTGCAGGAAGCCGACATCTACCGCGAGCAATTGCTCGCCGCCTTCGACGCCTTCATTCCCGGCAGCGACGACCCGACTGCCTGATAGGCGCCGATCGCCGGTTCATGCCTTTCGGGCAAACTCCATGATCCAGTTGGTCTCCCAGGTGGTGCCGCCATCCTGCGAAAAGGCCTGCTCCCAGCGTGCCGTGTTTTGCTCGATCTCCGACCAGAGGAAACGAACCTGGATCGGCCGACCGTCGAAGACGTCCTCACACAGAAACGTGCCGACGCCGTCGGTGAACGCGCCGCGCACCGGCACGTCGATGGTCAGGGGGGTGCGGCCATCGATCCACCAGATCGACCATTGCCGTGTCGCCGGATCGAAGGTCCGCACCGTGGCGGCACGATAGGCGCCATCAGGCAGTTCGATGACATTGTCGTCGACATTGCCAAGGCCGCCGAGTACCGGGCGCACCTCGCACGTGCCGCCGAATGCGTCCCAATTGGTGTCGCCCACGAGGCGCTTTTGCAGCCTTTGATGGCTGACATCCCAAGTGCCGAAGAAGAAATCGAAATCGCTGCGGCCGTCCGCGGGAATGTCATGGGCGCGGCTGGCTGTTGAGTGCTTCGGCATGTCTGGTCCTCCCTCTGGCAATGAGCCTTCCATAGCCGGTGCCTACTGACACCCTGTTGTCAGTTGCGTGAGCCGGCCAGCGCCCGCGACATGCAAAATGCTAAAGATTCTGACAGCCTGCATCGCTCCCAACTGCTCATCTGCCGGCGTCGAACTGAACGCCATGGAGATGAGATCATGACCGAGAAAACCTGCGCCGCCTGCGATTGCCAGCTGGACGCCAACCCGATCCGCGTCAAGGTCGGCGGCAAGACCGTCGAAGTCTGCTGCGAGGAATGCGCGCAAGCGCTGAACGAAGCCGGTGCCTCGGCCGCCGGCACCAGGGAGGACTGAGCGATGCGCCCCGACCATACAGCAGCGGCGCAATACCTGGCCGGCCCTGCCCCGGCACGGGCGCCGACAATCCGCACCGCGACCATGCGGCAGTCCCTGGGTGCACACTTCGCTGCGGCCGTCGGCTGGATCGGCCGCCAGATGGAAAGGCGTCGAAGCCGCCGCGCTCTGCTCGAAATGACCGACGACCAGCTCAAGGACATCGGTCTGTCGCGCGGCGAAGCCTATTCCGAATCCATCCGCCGGTTGTGGGATTGAGAAGCGGCCTGTCAGGAAGTCTCCTGACAGGAATGGACGCACCGATTGCGTAGAATGCCCTGCAATGCCGGAACCATGTTCTGGCGCAAGGGAAAGAGCGCAACGGCTATGTCGCAATTCACCGTGCAACCGCTTCTGGACACCGGCACCGTCAGGGTGCGGGATGTCGTCTGCAGCGGCGAATGCCGGCACCGGAGCGAAGAAGAGTGCACGTCGGCCACGCATTTGGTGTTTCCCTATCGCGGCGTCTTCGTGCGCCATGTTGGCCGCAACGACGCAGTCGCCGAGGCCAATCAACTGCTGTTCTTCAACGAGGCGGAAGCCTATCAAATCAGCCATCCCGTCGAGGGCGGCGATTCCTGTCTCGATCTCGTCGTCGAGGAGGCTCAGCTGCTTGAACTTACGCCGAAGGAACAGTTGCGCACCGGCGCCGCCGCTCCAGCCTTTCGCCGTCAGCGCCGGCGCATCGACCCGCGGGCGCAGGCTTTGGTGGCTTTGCTGCGCCACGGCCTGAGCCGCAAAATCGCCGAAACACTCGAGGCCGAAACCCTGGCGCTGACGCTGGTGCGGCGCGCTCTTGGCGAGCGGACCTCGCATGTCGCCGACGCCAGCGCTGGGCGCCAGAAGCTGGTCGACCGCGCCAAGCTTGTGCTGTCCTCGGATCTGTCACGACGCTGGACGCTGGCTGAAATCGCCATCGAGGTCGGTGTCTCGCCGGTCTATCTGACGCAGATGTTCCAGCAGGTAGAGGCCATGCCGCTCTATCGCTACCATCTGCGGCTGCGGCTGGCGCGTGCGCTCGACCTGCTGGGCAGCTACGACAATCTAACCACGCTGGGCATGGACCTGGGCTTCTCCAGCCACAGCCATTTCAGTTCCGCCTTCAGACAGGTTTACGGCCGCACGCCAGCGGAATTCCAGCGCTCGATAAGGTCGCGCTGACGCATTTCTGGAAAGTGAGCGGATTTCATCCGAATTGGTCAGACAAAGCGCTGAGATATCAGCCGCGCAAGGCAGCCATGGCGGCTGCGTGAAGCTCCGGCGTTGCTGCGGCGAGCACGTCGCCGCCCTTCTCCGCCGGCCCGCCATCGAATGTGGTGACGACACCACCGGCCTTCTCGATGATCGGGATCAGCGCCACGATGTCATAGGGCTTCAATCCGGGATCGGCGACGATGTCGACGCTTCCTGAGGCGATCATGGCGAAGGCATAACAATCGGCGCCGTAACGGGCGAGCTGGACCTGCTTCTCAAACTGGTCGTAACGCTCGCGCGCCGCGCCCTTGTACAGCGCCGGCGTGGTGGTGAACAGCGTCGCTTCAGCGAGACTGGTCGTCTTGCGCGTCGAAAGCTTGCGTGGCCCGCCCGGCCCTTCATAGTGGGAACCCGAGGCGTTGGCGTAGAACAGCTCACCGGTGAAGGGCTGCGCCATCATGCCGGCAACGGCGTCGCCATCGACTGTCAGCCCAACCAGCGTCCCCCATACCGGCAGGCCGGAGATGAAGGCGCGCGTGCCGTCGATCGGGTCGATCACCCAGACATGCCGGCTCGAAATGTTCTCACTGCCATGCTCCTCGCCCAAAATACCATGCTCGGGATACTCAGCCGATATCAGCGCACGGATGGCGCGCTCGGCCTCGCGATCGGCCTCGGTGACCGGGTCGAAACTGCCCTTTTCCTTGTTGGCGACAGCACCCTGGCTGCGAAAGCGCGGCAAGGTCTCCGCCGCCGCCGCCCGCGCGATGCGACGCATGAAATCGATGCTGATATCCAACTGATTCTCCCGCATTGCAGCACGCCCGAGCCGGGCTTTGCCGCCAATTCCGTGCCAAAACAAGGGGGTTTATCGATTTATCCGCGACGGTATCTGTTGCCTAGATGTCACACATACACCGTCGAAACGCAATTTCCACATCAGAGTGAATTAAAAAAGCCTGAAGGTCGCTTGACATTTGTGCAGCGCACAATACCCTCGACCTCGGACAGGTTCTCCTGTCCATGCCCTCCTTGGGCGTTTCCTCCCTAGACTTCGACCGTATCGTGCAAACGATGCGGTCTTTTTTTACGCCGCGATTCCGAGCTCACTCCGCTGCCAGCGGCAGATCAACGAAATGATGGTCGGGCATCGACATCAGGTCGGCTGAAAATCGCGTCAGATCGTCGGCCAGCGCGTCGAAGCCGGCGGCCTTCTCGAATGTCCGCTCGTTCATGTAGAGCCCGCGATTGACCTCGATCTGCAGCGCATGCAGATGGCGCGCCGGGCGGCCATAGTGTTCGGTGATGAAGCCGCCGGCATAGGGTTTGTTATGGGCGACCGTATAGCCCATGGCGGTGAGCAGGCCGATCGCGGTCTCGGTCAGGGCCGCGGTGGCCGAGATGCCGAAACGGTCACCGATGATGAAGTCGGGCCGCAGGCCGCTGTCGCCGACACGGATGCTTGCCGGCATCGAATGACAGTCGATCAGCACGGCAAAGCCGAACCGCGCATGGGTCCTGGTCAAAAGCCGCTTCAATGTCTCGTGATAGGGCTTGTAGACGGCCTCGATGCGGGCGACCGCTTCGGCCAGCGGCAGGCGGCCGGAATAGATGTCGAGCCCCTCGCCCACCAGCTTCGGCACCGTGCCAAGCCCGCCCGCCACCCGCGCCGAGCGGATGTTGCAGAAGGACGGCACCGGCTCGGCGAACATGCGCGGATCGAGTTCCCACGGCTCGCGGTTGACGTCGAGATAGGCCCTGGGGAAATTTGCCGCCAGCAGCGGCGCGCCGAGCGCCACAGCGCCGCCGAACAGTTCATCCACATAACAGTCCTCAGACCGGCGGATGGCGTTGCGGTCCAGCCTTGCCATGGCAAGGAACCGCTCCGGATAATAGCGGCCGCTATGCGGTGAGTTGAAGAGGAAGGGGACGCGCTGCTCGGCGCCCGACCGGATTTCGAAGGGTGGAAAGACCGAAAAATCCTCGGCTGCCGTCTTCAATTTGAGCGAACCCGAAAACACCAGTGCATCATGATGTGAAAGTGCCACCTTGCTGGCCGCGTGTCCAGCATTTCAGCGGCCACGCCGCCGGGCAAATATGGATCATCGCCGTCGTCGTTCACTTGATGTTTACCCTCACCTCCTCATATACAGGATGGTTAACGGGCTTGCCCAACGGCAATCTCGGGCGGGTGATTCGGACGGGATATCATGGCACGCATTCTTCTGGCGGAAGACGACGACGATATGCGTCGGTTCCTCGTCAAGGCGCTGGAGCGCGCCGGTTACCAGGTCAGCGATTTCGACAATGGCGCCAGCGCCTATGAACGGCTGCGCGAGGAGCCGTTCTCGCTGCTGTTGACCGACATCGTCATGCCGGAGATGGACGGCATCGAACTGGCGCGGCGCGCCACCGAGATCGATCCTGATCTGAAGGTCATGTTCATCACCGGTTTCGCCGCCGTTGCGCTGAACCCGGATTCCAAGGCGCCGAAAGACGCCAAGGTGCTGTCGAAGCCGTTCCACCTGCGCGACCTCGTCAACGAGGTCGAGAAGATGCTTCAGGCGGCCTGAGCCGCTTTCCGAGCCAACGCATGTCGCCCAAAAGTGGTCCCGGTTTTGGGAGAACGACATGCCTAAAAACAAAGACCTGAAGCGCGGCGCGCTTTAGGCATCGGCGCCCGTTCGCCGCTGCGGCGAGACGACGCCTTCTTTCCTTTTTCCTGCTATTGACGCGCTGGATCAAAAATGGTGTATGCGCGGCTTCGGATGGGCGTGTAGCTCAGCGGGAGAGCACTGCATTGACATTGCAGGGGTCACAGGTTCAATCCCTGTCACGCCCACCATCCAATCCATACAATCAGACTTAGATCGACATCCTGGCCGGCTCGCCAGAGCTGGGCAACCTCGTTCGCTCCCAAAGGGATCTGGACATTGGCGAGTTTTCGAGCGCAACGCGCCCGTCCCGGCGCTGACCGGAACGGGCCATGGTCGATCAGATCATTGCGGCTCTGGATCAGGCGTATTTCCCGGCCTGTCCGGCGTGCCGCCCTTGCCTTCGCGACAAGGCTCGCCGATGCCGCAGCATTTGCCGTTGTAGGTGACGCCAGGCTTCAGCCTGTCGCATTCCCTGGGAGCGGTTGTCTTGCAGCCGGCCAGCACCGAAACGGCGATGGCGGCCAAAAGGACGTTTCTTGAAACAGTAAACATGAGACGTTCTCCTTGATGGACCGTATTTGGACACACCGCTTGGTCGCGCCTCGGGAGAAATTGGTTCAAAAGAAAACTGCGACCACCGGGAAAATCTTTTGCGAGCTTGCCTTCGCCATAAGGCACATCGCCGATGCCGCGGCATTGGCCATGCTATGTGGTTTTCGGATGTGATTTATCGCATTGTCTTGTCGGCGTTGCCTGGCAACCTGCCATCACCGATGCCGTGAAACCGTAAGCAGGACATTCGCAACGTCGCATGCGAGAGAATTTTCCATGATTGATCGCGTTGGACAACGCAGGGCTCGGTCACCTCACGATCAGAAATGGTTCCGCACTGGAATCGGAATGGTTGGCGAAATTGCGCGCGTCCCCGAGGCGGCGGTCGGGACCTGGGCTCCCGACATGCTGCCATGAGTTCACGGCCTGGAAAGGCAAAGCTGTCGCCCTGGCCGAAGATCCATCGCGAACTGAAACGTGTGCGCACCCAACTGCAATCACCGTGGTCGACATTGAGCAGCGCGCTCATTTCGGCAAAGCAGAACGCTGAATACCGACGCGGCCTCGGCAAGCGGATCGAGGCGGCCCGCGAAACTTACGCGGCGTCGGCGATCTCGCGGATTGCCGACACCTTCATGCTCGTCCGGATCATCGGCAACGATCTGGAACCGCGACACCGCAAAGGCCAGTCATACGACAACGTGCTGTTCATCCTGGAAAACGAACCGGCCTTCGAGGGATGCGAAAAATTCTGGATCGTCAACCGGATAGTCGACACCGACGAGGAAGCCCGGATCATCGGCCTGCTCGAAAGCCGCCTCCAGAATTTTCACACAATCCCCTTCGAGCTCGATGCGTACCGGAAGATATCCTGGGACGTCGATCGGCTTGCTGCCGGCGACCTCAGATTCTCGGAGAAAGGCCGGGCGAGCGGAGCACAGTCCGGGCGTTACGAAACGTACATTCGCCGCAGCAAGAACCTTTATGTGATGAACAACAATGGAGCTCGCAACGCCGCGCTGGCGATTGCCCGCGGCAAGGCAAAATGGCTGATGCCCTGGGACGGGAACTGCTACCTGACAGGGTCCGCGTTCCAGCGGATACGGTCCGCGATCGAGAAAAGCCCGCACCTTCCATACGCTGTGGTGCCCATGGCGCGCATTGTCGACAACGCGCTTCTGCTGGACCAGGGGTTCCAGCCGCCGGCCGAGGAAGAGCCGCAGATTATATTTCGCGCCGACACCACGCATCTGTTCGACGAAAATTATGGCTACGGAAGGCGCCCGAAAATCGAGATGCTGTGGAGGTTGGGAGTTCCCGGCTCCTGGGATCGCTACCGCGACGACGCCTGGGATTTTCCACGCCCGACCCGGGCAGCGGATGCTGGGCTGTTCCAGAAAGCGGGCTGGGTGGCGCGTCTGGATTCAGGGCGCTCGCATCTGGAGATTGGCAAGGCCGGCTTCGTCGCGCGCCTGGCCAGCCGCGACCAGGCGATCGTCGACATGGTCGATCAATGCGACGCCAGGGCGATCGCCGCTCGGCTTGATGCTTCCCGCCTGACTTTTTATGACGAAGACGCCCTGGGAGTTGCCCACGCGGTGAAGGATGCGGCCATCCTGCGGCATCTCGAAGTCGCGGCCGGCCAGGCGCTCGCCCGCGGCCCTTTCAGCGTGCTCGACAAGACCGGCCTCGCCCCCAGTGGGGATCCCCAGGACTATTTTCATCCAGCGCCCTATTGGTGGCCCGACCCCGACAGACCCGATGGCCTGCCCTATGTTCAACGCGATGGCGAACACGTGCCCGGCACGGCATTGTATGAAGCAGGAAGCGAGGCCTACGATCGTACGCGCTTGCAGCGCGTCTTCGACGACACAACCGTGCTTGCGCTGGCCGCAACCGTGCTTGGTGGACATCACTATGCCGCCCACGCCGCGAGGCTGATCCGCGCATGGTTTGTCGATCCCACGACAAGAATGAATCCGCATTTGCGTTATGCGCAGGTGCGGTCGGGCCACGACAACAATGAAGGTTCCGGCTACGGTATCATCGAACTGAAGGATTTCTATTTCTTCCTGGATGCCGTGCGCCTGATCGAGCGAACAGGAGTGCTGGGCGACGAGGATCGCGAAGCGTTCAGAGCCTGGCTCGCTTCCTACTGCGAATGGCTGGACACCGCGCCGGCAGCCGCGACCGCCTTCTGTAGCAGCAGCAACCAAGGGACGTTTTACGATTTGCAGCGGACATCGATCGCCACTTTTCTTGGCGACAGCGCCACGCTGGCCAAGGTCAGCCTTTATGCTCGGGAGAGATTCGCGGCCCAGATCGCGGCCGACGGTTCATTGCCCAGGGAACTGTCGCGCACCCGGCCCAGGCACTACGCCATGTTTACCCTGCAAGGCTGGACCTCGCTGGCCCGCGTCCTGTCTTCGGTCGGCGACAATCTCTGGCAGCACCGGACCGCCGAGGGACTGGGGCTGGTTCAGGCGCTGCGCTGGCTTGTTGCCCACGAGAACAAGCCACACACCATGTCGACCGAAACCATCGATCCGGATCGGCTTGGGCCGCTGCTTCTAGACCTGGCGGACCATGATCCCACGGGGATGCCACCTGCCGACCTGGGAAGGTCGACCAAGCCCATTTTTCATCCAGATGAGGCGATCGCGCCTTTTTGGCTGTGGCGAAAGCGTTAGGCCGGGACGTCAGATCCGCGAGAGGGTCCCTCCCAGCTCAAACGCCCGCCACGGCGCAAAGACTCTTCATCCTGGCAACCGCCAGTTCCGGATCGGCCAGCAATCCGGCCTGGTCGGCAAGGCGGAACACATCGGCGTAGTGACGGATGCCGCGCGCCGACTGCATGCCGCCGACCATCGCAAAATGGTCCTGGTGGCCGTTCAGCCAGGCCATGAAGACGATGCCGGCCTTGTAATATTCGGTCGGCGCCTCGAAGATTTTTCGTGATAGCGGCACGGTCGGCGCCATCAAGGCGTCATAGCCGGCGCGGTCCCCCTCCGCCAGTTTCGCCAGTGCTGCGTTGGCGACCGGCGCAATGGCGTCGAAAATGCCAAGCAGCGCATGCGAATGCCTTTTCTCGTCGCCGGCGATCAGTTCGGGATAGTTGAAGTCGTCGCCGGTGAACATGACGACGCCGTCCGGCAGCCGGTTCCTGAGCGCAACCTCCTTGCCGGCATCGAGCAGCGAGATCTTTATGCCTTCGACCTTGGTTGCGTGGCGTTCGATGATGGCAACCACTGTGTCGAGCGCGGCCTCGAAGTCGCTGCTGCCCCAATAACCCTTGAGCGTCGGATCGAACATGTCGCCCAGCCAATGCAGGACGACCTTGCCGGACGCCTGGGACAGGATGCGGTCGTAGACGCTGATATAGTCGTCCGGACCTTTGGCCACCGCTGCCAACGCCCGGCTGGCCATCATGATCGCCTTGCCGCCGAGCCCTTCGATGAAAGCGAACTGCTCTTCATAGGCCTTGACGACGTCGTCGACCGTCTTGGCGGCGCTCGGCGCCAGATGGTCTGTCCCGGCGCCCGAAGCGAGGTCGGCGCCGTCGACGGTGCGCGCTTCCGCGATCGAGCGGCGGATCAATTCCTGTGCATTTGCCCAGTCGAAACCCATGCCGCGCTGGGAGGTGTCCATCGCCTCGGCGATGCGGAAGCCGAGCCGCCACAGATGGTGCCGGAACGCCATTGTCCTGTCCCAGTCGACCACCGGCCTGGACCATGGATCGGTCATCGCAAGCGGATCGGCAACGACGTGCGCGGCGGCATAGGCGATGCGCGAAAACCGCGCGCCGATCACCGGCCACACCGGCTGACCGGCAAGCGCGTAGCTGGCGCTGCGGCCATCCTCACTAGGCAAGGAAATGTCCATCAATCTCTCCCTTTGCCGCGCCTATAAATGGAACGTTCCAATAAATCAAGAACCTTTAAGATTCAGGGCTCATTCACAGGCAAATGCTGCATCGCAACACGAAAAACCTTGCAGACCATGCCATTTGAGTACGTACAATCGATCTTCCAAGCCAAGAAAAAATCCTGATTGACTCTGGATCGAACCGATGATTAGAACGTTCCAATAGATTTTGATCATGAAGCTGGGAGGATGCATCTGGATGGCCAGCCGAGCCAAGGCGACGATATTCGACATCGCCCGTGAAGCAGGCGTGTCCAAATCGACGGTATCGCTCGTGCTCCAGGGCAGCGGGCTGATCCGGCCTGAGACAACAAGCAAGGTTCGCAAGGCGATCGAGGATGTCGGTTACGTCTACAACCGCGGCGCCGCCAATCTGCGCAAGGCTCACTCCAACGTCATCGGCATGGTCATCAACGATCTCACCAATCCTTTTTTCGCGGAACTGGCGGTCGGCATGGAACGCGTCTTCCAGTCGGCCGGCATCGTGCCGTTCATCGCCAACACGGCGGAAAATCCGGTGCGCCAGGAAGAAGTGCTGAAATCGCTGATGGAGCAAGGCGTCGCCGGCCTCATAGTGTCGCCGGCACGCGGCACGACGCCGGGCGCCTTCCGGCGGATCGAGACGGCGGGCGTGCCGGTCGTCTTCGCCATGCGCCGGCTGCCGGAAAGCCGCATCCCGGTGATCGCGCCCGACAATCATCGCGGCGCCTATCTTGCCGCCGCCCATCTCATCGGCAAGGGGCATCGCCGGCTGGCCTTCTTCGGCGGCTCGTCCGACCTCGTGGTCTATCACGAACGGCTGGGTGGCTTTCGTGAGGCCTGCGAGACGCTTGGCATCGCCGCCCGCGACATCCTGATCGTCGAGGGCGAGACCAGCCGCAAAGGCGGCATTGCGTGCCTGGAAACCGCTCTCGCAATGGCTGAACCGCCGACCGCTGCCCTGTGCTTCAATGACGCGGTCGCCTTTGGCGCCATGCTGGCGCTGCGCAAGCGTGGGCTTGAGCCGGGAGCCGATTTCGCCGTCGTCGGCTTCGACGATGTGGTCGAGGCCGAGCATTACATGCCGGCTCTGACCAGCGTCGCGGTGGACTCGGCGGGTCTCGGCGAACGCGCCGCGCATGTCATGCTGAAAATGATCCAGTCGCGTACCACGCGGGCCGAGGACCATATCGGCGCGGTCAATCTCGTTGTCAGGGAAAGCTGCGGCCCGGATCGCCGCACCCGAAACAAACCCGCAGGTTCGGGGGATGCGGCATGAGCGTCAGATGGGGGTTGATCGGCGCCAGCACGATCGCCAGACAATTCATGATCAGCGCCATCCGCGCCCAAGGCGATGGCGAGATCACCGCGGTGATGAGTTCCAGCCCGGAGCGCGCCACCGCCTATGCCGGGGAAAACCACATTCCGTTTGCCGTCTCGACGCTCGATGCCCTGCTCGGCGCCGACATCGACGCCGTCTACATCTCGACCACCAACGAATTGCACCTCGAGCAGGCGCTCGCTGCCATTAAGGCGGGAAAGCACGTGCTGTGCGAAAAGCCGCTGGCGCTGACCAGCGCCGACGCCCGAAAGATGGTTGCCGCCGCCAGGGCAGCCGGCATCGTGCTCGGCACCAACCATCATCTGCGCAACGCCGGCGCGCATCGTGCCATGCGCGAGGCGATCGCCGCCGGCCGCATCGGCAAGCCGATCGCCGCGCGCGTCTTCCATTCCGTCTATCTGCCGGAGAATCTGCAGGGCTGGCGCATCGCAAAGCCCGAGGCCGGCGGCGGCGTGGTGCTCGACATCACCGTGCATGACGCCGACACGCTGCGCTTCGTGCTCGGCGACGACCCGGTCGAGGTGTCTGCCTTCACCCAGTCGGCCGGTATGGCCGGCAGCGGCCTGGAGGATGGCGCCATGTGCATCTGGCGCTTCAAATCGGGTGTCATCGCCCAGTCGCATGAAGGCTTCACCACGAAATTCGCTGGCACCGGCTTCGAGGTGCACGGTTCGGAAGGCTCGCTGATCGCCAGCAATGTGATGACCCAGAAGCCGGACGGTTCGGTGTTGTTGCGCACTGCCAAGGGCGAGGAGCAACTGAGCTTCGACCGCGATGATCTCTACACAAGATCTGTAAACCAGTTCCATGCCGCGATCGGCGGCGAGGGCCACCCTGCCGCCACCGGAGACGACGGCATCTGGTCGCTGGCATCAGCCGAGGCAGCGCTTCAATCGGCCAGCTCCGGCAAGGTCGTCAAGATCGACCCGAAACTCGGGAGCATGAATTGAGCAAGGTCGTTTCGGCAGCGCAGGCAGCGGGCCTGATCAAGGACGGCATGGTCGTATCCGTGTCGTCGTCGAGCGGCCTCGGCTGCCCCGACGCCGTGCTGGCCGCGATCGGCGAACGCTTCGACACAGAAGGCCATCCGAAGAACATCACCACGCTGCACCCGATCGCCGCCGGCGACATGTATGGCATCAAGGGCATTGACCATCTGGCCAAGCCCGGCCTGCTTAAGCGCACTTTGTGCGGCTCCTATCCATCCGGCCCCTCCTCTTCCGAACCACCGCAGATCTGGAAGATGATCGGCGACAATTCGGTCGCCGCCTACAACGTGCCGTCCGGCATCCTGTTCGATATGCATCGCGAGGCCGCCGCCAAGCGGCCGGGCGTGCTGACCAAGGTCGGTCTCGACACCTTCGCCGACCCGCGCCACCAGGGCTGCGCCATGAACGCCGCAGCCAGCGAGCCGATCGTTTCGGTGCAGCAGTTCGACGGCGAGGAATGGCTCTATTTCCGCTCCATCGTCCCGCAGGTGTCGATCATCCGCGCCACGTCGGCTGACGAGCGCGGCAACCTCACCTATGAGCATGAGGGCGCCTATCTCGGCGGGCTGGAGCAGGCGCTCGCCGCACGCAACAATGGCGGCGTCGTCATCGCGCAGGTCAAGCGTGTCGTCGAAAACGGCACGCTGAAACCGCATGATGTACGGGTGCCCGGCGTCCTGGTCGACCACATCGTCGTCGCGCCCGACCAGTTGCAGACGACGCTGACACCTTATGATCCGGCGATCTCCGGAGAAATCTTCCGGCCGCTGTCGAGCTTCCGCAACGCTGAGATGAACGTCCAGAAGGTGATCGCGCGCCGCGTCGCCATGGAGTTGCGCGACGGCATGGCCGTCAACATCGGCTTCGGCATTTCCGCCAATGTGCCGCGCATCCTTCTCGAGGAAGGCCAGCACGGCAAGGTCACCTGGGTGATCGAACAGGGCGCGGTCGGCGGCGTGCCGCTGCTCGACTTCAAGTTCGGCTGCTCGTCGAATGCCGACGCCTTCATGCCCTCGCCGCACCAGTTCATCTATTTCCAGGCCGGCGGTTTCGACGCCTCGCTGTTGTCCTTCCTGCAGATCGACCGCCACGGCTCGGTCAACGTCTCGAAACTTTCGGCGCGCCCGCATGTCACCGCTGGCGCCGGCGGCTTTGTCGACATCACCGCGCGGGCAAAGAAGATCGTCTTCTCCGGCTTCTTCAACGCCGGGGCAAAACTCTCATTGGCCGATGGCGGCATCCGCATCGACCAGGAGGGCAAGGTCAAGAAGGTGGTCGCGGAGGTCGAGCACATCTCGTTTTCGGGCAAGCGTGCGGTCGCGCAGGGACAGGACATCACCTATGTCACCGAGCGCTGCGTGATGGAGCTGACACCGGAGGGCCTGGTCGTCACAGAACTCGCACCCGGCATCGATCTGCAGCGCGACGTGCTGGCGCAGGCCGAAATACCGCTTGGCGTTGCCAAGGATCTCAAGACAACGCCAGAGGCGCTTTATCGCGATCAACCGATAGGTCTGTCGCTGAATGGCGGCGCTTCGCTCGGAGGCGCGCATGGCTGAGCCTCTCGTCACCTTCGAGCAGGATGGCGCCATCGGCATCGTCACGCTGCGCCGGCCGGAGAAATTCAACGCGCTCGACATACCGATGCTGCGGGCGCTGGAGACAGCACTCGACGCGGCCGAGATGGCGGACGCCGTTCGCGTCGTGCTGCTGCGCGGCGAAGGCAAGGGCTTTTGCGCCGGCGGCGATGTCGAGGCGTGGGCACAGATGAGTGCCGCCGATTTCCAGGTGCAATGGGTGCGCTACGGTCACCGCGTCTTCGACCGGCTGGCGCGGCTCAAGCAACCGACCATCGCCGTTCTGTCCGGTCATGCATTGGGCGGCGGCCTGGAACTGGCTGTGGCTTGTGATTTCCGCGTGGCGGAGACACAGGTGAAATTAGGCTTCCCCGAAACCTCGATCGGCGTCGTTCCGGGCTGGTCCGGCACGCAGCGCGCCGTGCGCCGCTTCGGCGCGCAGACGGTGCGGCGCATGGCGCTGGGCGGCGAGATCTTTCTCGCCCCTGAAGCGCTGGCCTTGGGCATTATCGACCGCGCGGTCGAGACCGGCAAGGGACTCGCCGAGGCCAAAGCCTGGGCCGAAAAGATCGCCGAGCGCGGACCGCTGGCAACGGAAGCCGCCAAATTGATGATCGCGGTCGCCGAAGGCGAGGAAAGTGCCGCCGCCACCGAAGCGCTGGCCAGCGGCTTCATCGCCATGACCGGCGACCTCCAGGCCGGCGTCGGCGCCTTCAAGACCAAGCAGAAGCCGGTCTTTTTGAGATCCTAGAGGAAACACATGAACGCACCCCTCAAGATCGCCATGCCCGTCGAGGCTTCAGCAGCGCCAAAGGCGTACCGGCTGCTTATCGATGGCAAGCATGTCGATGCCCGTGACGGCCGCACGCTTGCGCGCCAAAGCCCCGGCCACGGCTTCACTGTTTCGCACTATGCGCAGGCCGGCGAGGCCGAAGTGGAAGCGGCAATGCAGGCCGCTCACAAAGCTTTCGAAACGGGTCCATGGCCGCGCATGAAGGCCGCCGAACGTGCCGCGATCCTGCTCAAGGCGGCCGACCTGATCGAGGCTCGTCTGGAAGACATCGCCCGGCTCGACGCGCTGGAATCGGGCAAGCCGATCGCCCAGGCGCGCGGCGAGATCGGCGGCGCCGTAGACATCTGGCGCTATGCCGCCGCGCTGGCCCGCACGCTGCACGGCGAATCCTACGCCAATCTCGGCGACACCATGCTGGGCGTCGTGCTGCGCGAGCCGATCGGTGTCGTCTCGATCATCACGCCGTGGAATTTCCCGTTCCTGATCGTCAGCCAGAAACTGCCCTTCGCGCTCGCCGCCGGCTGCACGGCCGTCGTCAAGCCGAGTGAAATGACCTCGGCCTCGACCTTCGTGCTCGGCGACATCTTGATGCAGGCCGGCCTGCCCGCCGGCGTCGTCAACATCCTCGCTGGCCTGGGCGCCGACGTCGGTGCGCCGATGGTCAGCCATCCCCTGGTCGAGATGGTGTCGTTCACCGGCTCCACCCGGGTCGGCAAGATGACGATGGCCGCGGCCGCGCAATCGCTGAAGAAAGTCTCGATGGAGCTCGGCGGCAAGAACGGCCAGATCGTCTTCCCCGACGCCGACCTCGAAGCGGCCGCCGACGCGGCGGTATTCGGCGGCTTCTTCAATGCCGGCGAATGCTGCAATGCCGGCAGCCGTCTGATCGTGCATGAGGCGATCGCCGATGATTTTCTGAGCGTCGTCAAGGCGCTCACCGCCAGGGTGACGGTCGGCGATCCGCTCGATGACCAAACCAAGGTTGGCGCGATGATCTCATCCGACCACTTGGCCAAGGTTGCAGATTACGTTGCGTCAGCCGCGACCGACGGCAGCAGCGTCTACAGCGGCGGCAAGCAACTGGCCTCCAATGCCGGCCAATACCTCGATCCCACCATCATCCGCGGCGTCACCGAGGACATGGCCATAGCGCGCGAGGAAGTATTCGGCCCGGTGCTCTCGGTGCTGACTTTTGAATCGATTGAAAAGGCGTTGCACATCGCCAACAACACGCCCTATGGTTTGTCGGCAGGCGTGTGGAGCGCCAGCATCGACACTTGCATGTCGGTGGCGCGTGGGGTGCGTTCGGGGACCGTCTGGGTGAACACATTCATGGAAGGTTATCCCGAGCTGCCTTTCGGAGGCTACAAGCAGTCCGGTCTCGGACGCGAACTCGGCAAGCGTGCCGTCGAGGATTATACCGAGGAAAAGACAATACAGTTTCATCGCGGCCAACGCACCGGGTGGTGGGTCGGCTGAGTTGAGAAGAACCCGGTGGGCTTCCACCGGTCGTGTAATGCAACAAGGGAGGAAGTACATGTTGCGCAAACTGCTTATCGGAACGGCTCTCGCATCGGGTCTGGCTTTCGCGGCTCATGCCGAGGACGTCAAGGAAGTCCAGATGCTGCATTGGTGGACCTCGGGCGGCGAAGCGGCTGCTCTTAACGTCCTCAAGGGTGATCTGGCCAAGGAAGGCTACGCCTGGAAGGACGTGCCGGTGGCCGGCGGCGGCGGCGACGCTGCCATGACCGCGCTGAAGGCGATGGTTGCCGCTGGCAACTATCCGACCGCCTCGCAGATGCTCGGCTACACCGTGCTCGACTATGCGGCCGCCGGCGTCATGGGCGACCTGACCGAAACGGCGAAGAAGGAAGGCTGGGACAAGTCCGTTCCGGCGGCCCTGCAGAAGTTCTCGGTCTATGAAGGCAAGTGGGTCGCGGCTCCGGTCAACGTCCACTCGGTCAACTGGCTGTGGATCAACAAGGCCGTCATGGACAAGATCGGCGGCACCGAGCCGAAGACCTTCGACGACTTCGTTGCCCTGCTCGACAAGGCAAAGGCGGCAGGCGTGATCCCGCTCGCTCTCGGCGGCCAGAACTGGCAGGAAGCCACCATGTTCGACTCGGTGGTGCTGTCGACCGGCGGACCTGAGTTCTACAAGAAGGCCTTCAACGACCTCGACGACGCTTCGCTCAAGTCCGACACGATGAAGAAGTCGTTCGACAACCTGGCCAAGCTCGTCACCTATGTCGACCCGAATTTCTCGGGCCGTGACTGGAACCTTGCCACCGCCATGGTCATCAAGGGCGACGCCCTTGTGCAGGTCATGGGCGACTGGGCCAAGGGTGAGTTCCACGCCGCCAAGAAGACCCCGGGCACGGACTTCCTGTGCTATCGCTTCCCGGGCACCGACGGCTCGGTGATCTACAACTCCGACATGTTTGGCATGTTCAATGTTCCGGATGACCGCAAGGCCGCCCAGATCGCATTGGCCACCGCCACCCTGTCGAAGAGCTTCCAGTCGGCCTTCAACGTCGTCAAGGGTTCGGTTCCGGCTCGTACCGACGTTCCGGACACCGACTTCGACGCTTGCGGCAAGAAGGGCATCGCCGACCTGAAGGCAGCCAATGACGGCGGCACGCTGTTCGGCTCGCTGGCTCAGGGTTATGGCGCGCCTCCGGCGGTCGCCAATGCCTACAAGGATGTCGTCTCCAAGTTCGTCCATGGTCAGATCAAGACCTCGGACGAGGCCGTGACCGAGCTGGTCAAGGCGATCGACGACGCCAAGTAAGCGCCACGCCTAAAACACCTTCCCCGCTTCGGCGGGGAAGGTTTCACCTCAGGATTGGCCGGCTTGAACACCATGCCGACCAAAGACCCGTATGCACTGGGTCGCCCTGCCGCCTGACGGCAGAGCACGGACGACCCGAAACGGGAGGAGCCTCATGAGCAGTGTAGCGACAACACAGATCAAGCTGACGCCGGAGCGACACCGCGCCTCGGTGCGCTCGCGCTTGCAGGACGCACTGCCGAAGATCGTGCTGGCGCCAAGCTTCGCCATCACCATTGTCTTCGTCTACGGCTTCATCCTGTGGACGGTCTATCTGTCCTTCACCAATTCCAAGACCTTCCCTTCCTATGTCATCACCGGACCGCGCGCCTATCAACGACTATGGGGCTGGACTTTCGATTCCGACCCGCCGTCGAGCTGGTACACGTCGATCGTCAATATGGGCATTTTCGGCTTTCTCTACATCGCCATTTGCCTGGCGCTCGGCCTGTTCCTGGCCATCCTGCTCGACCAGAAGATCCGCGGCGAAGGCGTGTTGCGGCCGATCTATCTCTACCCGATGGCGCTGTCCTTCATCGTCACCGGCGTCGCCTGGAAATGGTTCCTCGACCCCGGCCTCGGCCTTGAGCAGACCTTGCATCAATGGGGCTGGACGAGCTTCCATTTCGACTGGATCAAGAACAAGGATTTCGTCATCTATACGGTGGTCATCGCCGGCGTCTGGCAGGCCTCCGGCTTCATCATGGCGATGTTCCTGGCCGGTCTGCGCGGCATCGACGGCGAGATCATGAAGGCGGCGCAGATCGATGGCGCCACCACCTTCCAGCTCTATCGCCGCATCGTCATCCCGCTGCTGCGGCCGATCTTCCTGTCGGCCTTCATCGTGCTCGCGCACCTCGCCATCAAGTCCTACGATCTGGTGGTGGCGCTGACCAGCGGCGGGCCGGGCGGCTCGGCCTGGCTGCCCTCCAACTTCATGTATGAGTACACGTTCAAGCGCAACGAGATGGCCGTCGGCTCGGCAAGCGCGGTGATCATGCTGATGACCATCGTCGCCATCATCGTGCCCTATCTCTATTCGGAACTGCGGGAGAAGCCACGATGAGCGCTGTCACCACTCCCGCCAGCCAGGCCTCCGGCGGCGTCAACGTCAAGATCATCAACCGCATCGTCATCTACGGGCTGCTGGCGCTGTTTGCGCTGTTCTACCTGATGCCGCTGTTCGTCATGCTGGTGACCTCGTTCAAGACCATGGACGAGATCCAGAACGGCAACATGCTGGCATTGCCCAAGGCGCCGACCTTCGACCCGTGGCTCAAGGCCTGGGGCGAGACCTGCGTTGGCCTCACCTGCGCCGGTATCAAGGGCTATTTCTGGAACTCCATCAAGATGGTGGTTCCAGCCGTGCTGATCTCGACGATGCTCGGGGCGCTGAACGGCTACGTGCTGACCAAATGGCGTTTTCGCGGGGCGACGCTGGTGTTCGGGCTGATGCTGTTTGCCTGCTTCATTCCGTTCCAGTCGGTGCTGCTGCCGATGGCAACGATCCTCGGCAGCCTCGGCCGCTTCGGCGTCACGCTGCAGAACTCGGTCGGAACGAGCTTCGGCCTCGGCAACCCGACGGTCAACCTCGTCTTCGTCCACGTCGTCTACGGCATCGGCTTCACCACGCTGTTCTTCCGCAATTACTACGAGGCGTTCCCGACCGAACTGGTCAAGGCGGCCCAGGTCGATGGCGCCTCCTTCTTCCAGATCTTCCGTCGCATCATGCTGCCGAATTCGATGCCGATCTTCGTCGTCACCGTGATCTACCAGTTCACCAACATCTGGAACGACTTCCTGTTCGCCTCTGCCTACGCCGGCACCGGCGACGCGATGCCGATGACGGTGGCGCTCAACAACGTCGTCAACACCTCGACCGGCGTCGTCGAATACAACGTCAACATGGCCGCCGCGATGATCGCGGCACTGCCCACCCTTCTCGTCTATGTGCTCGCCGGCCGCTATTTCGTGCGCGGTCTCATGGCTGGCGCCGTCAAAGGATAATCTGATGGCTTTTCTGGAAATTGATGGTCTGAGAAAGCGCTTCGGCCAGGTCGAGATCCTGAAAGGGATCGATGTCGAACTCGAGAAAGGCGGCTTCCTGGTGCTGGTCGGCCCGTCCGGCTGCGGCAAGTCCACTTTGCTCAACACCATTGCCGGACTGGAGACGATCACCTCGGGCGAAATCCGCGTCGACGGCCGCACCATCAACGACCTGCATCCGTCGAAGCGCGACATCGCCATGGTGTTCCAGAGCTATGCGCTCTATCCGAACATGACGGTGGCCGGAAACATCTCCTTCGGCATGGAGATGCGCGGCGTACCGGCGGCAGAGCGCCAGAAGGCGATCGACAAGGTGGCCAAGGTGCTGCAGATCGGTCACTTGCTGCAACGCAAGCCGAGCCAGCTGTCCGGCGGCCAGCGCCAGCGCGTCGCCATGGGCCGGGCGCTGGTGCGCGACCCCAAACTGTTCCTGTTCGACGAGCCCTTGTCCAACCTCGACGCCAAGCTGCGCGTCGACATGCGCATCGAGATCAAGCGCCTGCACGCCACCACCGGCACAACAATCGTCTACGTCACCCACGACCAGATCGAGGCGATGACGCTGGCGACCAAGATCGCCGTCATGCGCGACGGCGAGGTGCAGCAATTCGGCACCCCGGCCGAAATCTACAACAACCCGACCAATCTCTTCGTCGCCGATTTCATGGGCTCGCCGGCGATGAACCTGATCCCGGCGACGATCGGTACGTCAGGCAACGCGCTGTCCGTCGTGCTGCAGCGCGAGGCGCGCGAGCCGATCAACCTGCCCATGGCCAATGCGCCGGCAGGCCTGTCGGCATTCCAGGGCAAGCCGATCATCTTCGGCGTCCGCCCTGAAGCCCTGACCGATCCGGAAGGTGCCGAGCGCAATGCGTCGAACATCGCCACCGCCGACTGCCATATCGAGGTCGTCGAACCGGCCGGCTCCGACACCTTCGCCGTCACCAATCTCGGCGGCAAGGGCGTGGTGGCGCGGCTGCGCGCCGACGCCAACATCCAGCCGGGCACCAGCACGCCGCTCGCCTTCAACCTGACCAAGGCGGTGTTCTTCGATCCGGCGACCGAGAACCGCATTCGCTGACGGCCATGACAAATCCGGACATCGTCATCATCGGCTCCGGCATTGGCGGCGCCACGATCGCCTCCGGCCTTGCCGGCAGCGGCGCCTCGATCCTGATGCTGGAACGCGGCGAACCGTTGCCGGCGACGCCGCACGCACGCGACACGCGCTCGATCTTCGTCGACGGCCACTACCGGCCAAAGGAGATGTGGCGCGAGGCCGGCGGTGCCGCCTTCAACCCCGGCAATTACTACTATGTCGGCGGCAACTCGAAATTCTACGGCGCGGTGCTGATCCGCTACCGCAAAGAAGATTTTGCCGCCATGGAGCATTTCGGCGGCGTCTCGCCGGCCTGGCCGTTTTCCTATGAGGAGTTCGAGCCCTGGTATTCGAAAGCCGAGCAGCTGTTTCGCGTGCGCGGCACGCTGGGCGAGGACCCGACCGAGCCGTTCCATTCGCTCCCCTATGCCTTCAAGCCGGTGCCCGACGAGGCGCCCATCGCGCGCGCCCGCGCCGAGCTCAAGGGGCTCGGCCTGCATCCGGCCTCGCTGCCGCTCGGCGTCGACATCGACACCTGGCTGAAAGAGGGCAAGACCGGCTGGGATGCTTTCCCGAACACCGGCCAGGGCAAGGTCGACGCACAAACGGGACCGCTGACGGCAGCCCTGACCGACACCAACATCAGGCTCGAGACCGGCGCTTACGTCGACTATCTCGAAGCGTCGGCCGATGGCAAAACCATATCAGCCATTCACTATCGGCAGAACGGCGAGGCCAAGAAAGTCACGCCGAAGTTGGTCATCCTCTCCGCTGGCGCGGTCAATTCCGCCGTCATCCTGCTGCGCTCGCCCTCGCCCAACAACGGAAATGGAGGTGGCAAGGGCCTTGCCAACCGCTCAGACCAGGTCGGCCGCAATTTCATGAACCACAATTCGAGTGCCATGCTGGCAATCGACCCGCGCCGCAGGAACAATGCCGTCTACCAGAAGACGCTGATGCTGAACGACTATTATCTGTCCGACGGCAAGGGCGGCAAGCCGCTCGGCAACGTCCAGTTGCTCGGCAAGATCGACGGCAACATGCTGAAGGCCAACGTCAAATACACACCAAAATTCGCGCTCGATTTCATGGCCGGCCACGCCGTCGACTGGTACCTGATGTGCGAAGACCTGCCCGATCCCGAAAGCCGCATCATGGTCGACGGCAAGGACATCGTCATGCAGTGGCGGCGCTCCAACATGCAGTCGCTCGACGGGGTTGACCAAGGTGATGCGCGAAAACTTCCGCGCCTGCGGTTACCCACTGGTGCTGTCGCGGCCCTTCGACAAGCGCACGCCGTCGCACCAGTGCGGCACGGTCAAGATGGGCGACGATCCGGCGACCGCGCCGCTCGATCCCTTCTGTCGGTCGTTCGACCACCGGAACCTGTTCGTCGTCGATGGCAGCTTCCTGCCCAACTCGGCCGCCGTGAACCCGGCGCTGTCGATCGCCGCGCAGGCGCTGCGCGTCGCCGACCACATCCGCAAGACGGACCTCGCCGCATGACCCGCCCGGCGGCCATCGTCACCGGCGGCGCACGCGGCATTGGCCTTGCCTGCGCCCAGGCGCTTGCCGATGCCGGCTTCGATATTCTGGTCGCCGACCTTGCCGAAACAGCCGCTGATAGACTTGCCGCCGACATCGCCGGGCGCGGCGTGAAATTCGTCTATGTCCGTTGCGACATTGCCGATCTCGTCAGCCACACCGCACTTGTCGATGCCGCAACGAACGCCTTCGGCCGCATCGACTGCCTGGTCAACAATGCCGGCGTCAGCGCCGTCGTGCGGGGGGATTTGCTGGATCTTGAGCCGGAAAATTTCGACCGTACGCTGGACATCAATCTGCGCGGCACCGTCTTCCTAAGCCAGGCCGTGGCCAAGGCGATGCTGGCCACACCGGGCGATCGGAGATCAATCATAACCATCACCTCGGTCAGCGCCGAAATGGCATCGCCGGAACGGCCGGACTACTGCATCTCGAAAGCCGGGCTTTCGATGTGGGTGAAGAACCTGGCGCTGCGGCTTGCGCCTGAAAACATCGGCGTGTTCGAGGTTCGGCCCGGCATCATCCGCACCGACATGACATCAGGCGTCACCGCCAAATACGATGCCTTGATCGACGGCGGGCTGGTGCCGGCAAATCGCTGGGGCGAAGCATCAGACATCGGTGTGGTGGTGGCGACGCTCGCCAGCGGCAAGCTCGGCTTTTCGACCGGCTCGATCATCAATGTCGACGGCGCGCTCTCCGTGCCGCGACTGTAAATGGACAGTGTCATGACCGACTACATCATCGTGGGCGCCGGTCCGGCCGGCTGCGTTCTGGCCAACCGGCTGAGCGAGGATCCGGCGAATTCTGTCCTGCTGCTGGAAGCCGGCGGCAAGGACTGGCATCCCTACATCCACATGCCGGCCGGCTTTGCCAAGATGACCAAGGGCATTGCCTCCTGGGGTTGGTCGACCGTGCCGCAGAAGCATATGAAGGACCGCGTCTTCTGGTACACGCAGGCCAAGGTGGTCGGCGGCGGCTCGTCCATCAACGCCCAGATCTACACGCGCGGCAATGCCCGCGACTATGATGCCTGGGAGAAGGAAGAGGGCCTGACCGGCTGGGGCTATCGCGACGTGCTGCCTTACTTCAAACGCGCCGAAAACAACCAGCGCTACGCCAACGACTTTCATGGCGACCAGGGCCCGCTCGGCGTGTCCAACCCGATTTCGCCACTGCCGATCTGCGAGGCCTATTTCCGTGCCGGCCAGGAGATGGGCATTCCCTTCAATCCGGACTTCAACGGCGCCAGCCAGGAAGGCGTCGGCTATTACCAGCTGACCCAGAAGGACGCCCGGCGCTCCTCCGCCTCGGTGGCCTACCTCAGGCCAATCCGCTCCCGCAAAAATCTGACCGTCCGAACCGATGTTCTGGTGACCCGCATCGTCGTCGAGAAGGGCCGCGCTATCGGCGTCGAGGTGGTCGACAAACCAGGCGGCGAGAAAAAAATCCTGCGCGCCGAGCGCGAGGTGATCGTCTCGTCCGGCGCCATTGGCTCGCCGAAGCTCTTGATGCAGTCGGGCATCGGCCCGGCCGACCATCTGAAGGCGGTCGGCGTCACACCGGTGCACGATCTGCCCGGCGTCGGCTCCAACATGCAGGACCATCTCGATTTGTTCGTCATCGCCGAATGCACCGGCGACCACACCTACGACAACTACGCCAAGCTGCACCGCACGGCCTGGGCCGGCCTGCAATATCTGCTGCTGAAGAAAGGGCCGGTGGCCTCAAGCCTGTTCGAGACCGGTGGCTTCTGGTACGCCGACCCGACCGCCGCCTCGCCCGACATCCAGTTCCATCTCGGTTTGGGCTCCGGCATCGAAGCCGGCGTCGAGAAGCTGAAAAACCCCGGCGTCACCTTGAACTCGGCTTTCCTGCGCCCGCGTTCGCGTGGCACGGTGCGGCTGAAGAGTGCCGACCCGGCCGACCACCCGTTGATCGATCCGAACTACTGGTCCGATCCCTATGACCGCGCCATGTCGATCAAGGGGCTGAGGCTGGCGCGCGAGATCATGCGGCAGAAGGCGCTTGCCCCTTATGTGATGCGCGAAGTGCTGCCCGGCCCGTCACTCGTCAGCGACGACGAGTTGTTCGACTATGCCTGCCGCAGTTCCAAGACCGACCATCATCCCGTCGGCACCTGCCGCATGGGCCACGACGACATGGCTGTCGTGACGCCGGATCTGCGGCTGCGCGGCATTGAGGGCCTGCGGGTCTGCGACGCCTCGGTGATGCCGCGCGTGCCCTCCTCCAACACCAATGCGCCGACCATCATGGTCGGCGAAAAGGGCGCCGACCTGGTCCTCGGCCGCGAGCCACTGCCGCCGGCGGTGTTTTCCGGAAACCGGGCTGCTTTAGCCATTTAGGAGCAAGAAATGATCAGGCACTGTGTTTTCGCTAGATTCCGCAATGATGTTGGTGAGGGCGAACGCAAGGCGATCCACACCGATCTCGAGGCGCTGCGACAGGTGATCGACGGCATGGACGCGGTAAAATTCAGCGCCAATGTCAGCCCGGAGCCGTTCGCACGCGGCTTCAGCCATGGCTTCACCATCGATTTCCGCGATGCCGCGGCGCGCGACGCCTATCTGGTGCATGAGGCCCATCAGCATGCCGGCGCGCGGCTGGTGGCTGCTCTCGAAGGCGGCACGGACGGACTGATGGTCTTCGATCTCGATCTTACGAAAAAGTGACCGCCGGCTTTTCGAAAGCCGGCTGATCGCTGTTCTCTTTTGCAAACCGGGCGACATATCGTTCCCCGGGGGATGCAAAGGAGCACGCCTTGAACCTCACTGCGCAGCAGAAGAAGACCGTCCTGGCCTCATTCCTGGGCTGGACGCTCGATGCTTTTGATTTCTTCCTTCTGACATTCCTGCTCACCGATATTGCGACCGAATTCCAGACCGACGTTCCTGCAGTCTCCAAGGCGCTGTTCCTGACACTGGCGACGCGCTTCATCGGCGCGTTCTTCTTCGGCATGCTTGCCGACAAATACGGGCGCAAGCCCATCCTGATGCTCAACATTGTCAGCTACTCGGTGATCGGCTCGCTGGCCGCCTTCTCGCCCAATCTCGGCATCTTCCTGGCGCTGCGCGCTCTGTTCGGCATCGCCATGGGCGGCGAGTGGGGGCTTGGCAGTTCGCTGGCCATGGAATCCATCCCACCCAGTGCGCGCGGCATGGTTTCGGGCATCCTGCAGTGCGGCTATCCGGCCGGCTATCTGCTGGCGGCGGTGGTCTACGGCCTGCTCTATCAGCAGACGATCGGCGGTTACACAATCGGCTGGCGTGCCATGTTCCTGCTTAGCTTCGTGCCTGCCCTGATTGTCCTGTTCATCCGCTCGCATGTGCCGGAATCGCCGGCCTTCGTCGAAGCCCAGAAGACCGCGAGACCGGGTATGTGGGAAACGCTGCAGAAGCACTGGGGCGTCGCGCTCTATGCCGTCGTGCTGATGATGTTCTTCAATTTCTTCAGCCATGGCACGCAGGACCTCTACCCGACCTTCCTGAAGAAGCAGCATGGCTTCGATCCGCATACGGTGAGCTGGATCACCATCGTCGCCAATATCGGCGCCATCGTCGGCGGCCTGGCATTCGGCGCGCTGTCCGAGAAGATCGGCCGCGTCAACGCCATCACGCTGGCGTGCCTGATCGCCCTGCCGTCTATTCCGCTGTGGGCCTACTCGACCACGCCGTTCATGCTCGCCATCGGCGCCTTCATCATGCAGGTCGCGGTCCAGGGCGCCTGGGGCGTCATCCCGGTGCACCTCAACGAGCTTTCGCCCGGCGCGGTGCGGGCAACCTTGCCAGGATTCATCTATCAGGCGGGTAATCTCGCGGCATCCTATGGCGGACCGTACCAGGCAGGAATCGCTGAGAGCGCCGGGGGCAGCTATGGCTATGCGCTGGCGCTGTTCGCAGGCGTGGTCGCCGTCTGCATCATCGTCGTCATCCGCTTTAGTCCGGAACGACGTGGCCAGGTGATGACGGTTCTAGGTTGAGCGTGGCTAACCCATCCGGAGTGCGATGACACCGGCAACAATGCTGAGCGCGGCAGCACCGCGCCAGCCCGTCATCTTCTCGCCGAGCGCGTAGACCGAGATCAGCATGGCAAACAGGATCGAGGTTTCGCGCAGCGATGCCACCGAGGCGATCGGCGCCTTGGTCATCGCCCACATCACGATCCAGTAGGCCGCACCACTGAGCACGCCGGTGAACAGTCCGACCTTCCAGTCACGCGCCAGCACAGGCAGCGCCTTCGGCCCACGGAAGATGAGACACAGCACCAAGGCGCCAAATGCATCGCAGATGAATAGCCAGGCGGCATAGCTCTGCGCCGTGGCGGCCAGCCGCGCACCGCTGCCGTCGGACAGCGTGTAACTGGCAATGAAGATGGAAGTGCCCAGAGCGAAGCCGACCGCGCGCAGATTGAGCTTTTCCAGATGCGCGCCGCCGCGAAACGACATCACCAGCGTGCCGGCCGACAACAGGAAGATACCAAGCATGGCGAACGGGCCGGGGATTTCGGCAACGACGAACATGCCGCCAAAGGCCGAGAGCAGAGGTGCGGTGCCACGCGCCAGCGGATAGGTCTGGGCGAAATCGCCGGCCTTGTAGGCGCCGATCAGGAAGGTCCGGTAGCCCATGTGGAAAATCACGGAGGCGATGATGTAGGGCCACACTTCCGCCCCCGGCACTTCGACGAAGGGCAGCACCACGAGTGCTGCGGCACCCATGCCGAGCGTCATCAGCGTGATCGACAGGAAGCGATCGAGATGGACCTTGACCAGCGCGTTCCAGATCGCGTGCATGGCGGCGGCGGCAAGCACCGCGAAGAAGACAAAAAGTGTCATGCGCGGCTCATGGGGCGATGCCGGGCGTTTCGAGATCGATATCGACCCGCAGCGGGAAATGATCCGACGCAACCTCGCCGATGTCGGCACTGATCGAGCGCACGCGCCCGGCAAACATGCCGCCGACGAAGCAATGATCGAGCCGGCGTTTTGCCACCTTGCCGTCGATGGTCTTCACATGGGTGTGGAAATCCTGAGCCGGCTCGCTGGCGACAGCGGCGGCGTCGACAAAGCCGTCGAGATAGGCAGCACCCCGATGGTAGGGCGTGCTGCCGACGATGCGGCCATACTCGGCGCTGCCCGGCTCCATGTTGAAATCGCCCATCCAGATCGCCGCCAGCGGGTTTTCCGGCTCCGCTTCGCCACTGGTCCAATTGCGCGTGGGCTCGTCGTCGACGCCGCTCCACGGCCCGCCATCGGATGGCGCCCGGCGATGCTCGGCCATGAGATAGTCGATCTGCTCCAGCCGCTCCTCGACCGCGATATGGGCGAGATGCAGCGACAACACCCGCACCGGGCCGGCCGGCGTGCGGATCATGCATTCGAGTGCCGCATTGCGCGTGTTGAGCGGCCGCAGCGTGCGGCGCATCGGCAGCGCATGCAGCCGCGACCAGACGATAGGCAGTTTCGACAGCACCATGGTTCCGAACTGGCGACGCTGGTTGACCAGACGGCCGTCGTGCCGCTCGCTGGCGTCCATGTCGAAGGCCGGGCCATAGACCCAGTGATAGTCCGGCAGCAGGCGGGAAAGCAGCTCCGGCTGGTCGTCGTGATTGCTGCGCTGCCAGTGCCGCTCGACTTCCTGCAAAGCAATGATATCGGCGCCGGCAACGATGCGCGCGGCGCGCTTAAGATCGTAGCGGCCGTCGCCGCCGAACCCGTACTGGATGTTGTAGCTGACCAGCTTCATTGCTTATCCGGCTCAATTTTGTGATGGCAGTAGCCGTTCGGCAACAACGTTGCAATGTGCCGAGCGAGCGACGGGGCTGGGCCAGCGGTCAGGTCGTCGTCAGCGGCTGGAAACTTCCAGCCGGCGATGCCGCCAGTTCCGACCAGTCGATTTCCTCTTCAAGCCGGTGGTAGGCCTCGTCACCGATCGTACCGTTGCGGCGCAGTTCCTCCAGCGTGTCGCGCTGGCGATTGATGGCATAGAGGCGCAGCCGGTCATATTCGGTCGCCGCCTGTGCGTCCTCCGGGTTTTCCGCGACCAGGCGCTGAGCCTCATACTGCTCGCGCACAACGGCTGCTGCCGCCGACGTCTTGCGGCTCAGCACGTCGAGCGCGGCCTGCATGATGGCAACACGCGCCTGCGCCACCTCGTTATCGACTGTTCGGTCTGGATCGAAGTTGAGTATCCGCAGCAGCGGCTTCAGCGTCATGCCTTGCAGCACCAGCGTGCCCAGAACCACCGCGAAGGCGGCAAGCACAATGGGATCACGGCTGGGAAAATTGATCGGCAGGGCAATGGCAACCACCAGCGTCACCAGCCCCCGCATACCGCACCAACCAACAAGCACCGCGCCGCCAAACGTAGGCACATCTCGCCTCCTGTCTTCGCTGCCGAAGCGGGCAAACCATCGTATGATCGCAACATAACTCGCCACCCAGACGAGGCGCGCCACGATGACCACGACCAGCACCGTTGTGGCGAAGAGAAATGCTTCGCCTTGCCCTTCTCCGGAGAGCCGACCGACGATCGACCGCGCCTGCAGGCCCATCAGCACGAAAGCCAGCACGTTGAGCACGAACACTGCCGACTCCCAAACCGAATAAGTGCTGACCCGGCGTCTCGCCGACATGCGTCGCGGCGCGCTGCGCGCGATGGTCATGGCGTAGACGACGATGGTGATGATGGCCGAAAGGCCGAGCCTGTCAGCGAGGATCCAGACTCCGAAAGTTCCGGCGAATTGCACCACCGTGCTGCTCGCCGCATCCTCGATCCGGGTGAGCATCATGAGCGAGAAGCGGCCAAGCAGATAACCCGCAACCAGGCTGCCTATGGTTGACAGCAGGATCGTCGGAATGGCGTTGCTCAGCATGATCGAGCCGAGCGCTGCCGAAACCGCCAGTCGATAGATCAGCAGCGCCGTGGCATCGTTGAGCAGGCTCTCGCCCTGCAGGATGGCGGTGATGCGGTGCGGCACCTTGAATTGTCCGAGAACAGCAGATGCCGCCACCGCATCCGGAGGTGCTACGATGGCGCCGAGCGCGATCGCCGCCGCGATCGGCAGACCGGCCATCTTCCAGCCGACGAACGCAACCACCGCAGTGGTGAAGACAACCGCGCCAAGCGCCAGCAGCGCCAGCGACAGCCGGTAGCGCTTCAGGTCGCGCAACGACGTGTCATAGGCGGCGTCGAGAAGCACAGGCGCGATGAACAGGGCAAGCGCCAGTTCCGGATCGATCTCGATCGTTGGCGCACCAGGCACGAAGGCAATCCCGACCCCGGCCAAAGCCAGCAGGGACGGATAGGGAACCTCCAGCCGTCGCGACAGCGCCGTCAGCGCGACAGCGATCAAAAGCAGGACAAGGGTGAGTTCGAAAAGAGCCATGGGCTGTTACTTCAGTGAGACGGGATTGCCGGCGCAAATACACCTGCAGGATGCGGTCGATTGGCCATCAAACTCAAGCCCTCTGGCAGTACGCCTCTAACCGCCTCCTGCTGTACAAGGCCGGTATGATCCTGATCGGCCAATATGACTCGCCCTTCGTTCGCCGCGTCGGCATTGCGCTGACCCTGTACGGCATCTCATTCGAGCACCGGCCGTGGTCTGCCTTCGGCGATGCCGACAAGATTCGGCCCTACAATCCATTGACGCGGGTGCCGACGCTGGTGCTCGACGATGGCGAAGTGCTGATCGAGAGCCATTTGATGCTCGACTATCTGGACAGTCTCGTTCCGGCCGAGCGAAGGATGTTTCCGACGACCGAACCGACCCGCTATCAGGCGCTGAAGATTTCGGCCCTGGCGACCGGGCTCGGCGACAAGGCGGTCAGCCTGTTTTATGAATTGAGATTGCACGAGAAAGTCTCGGACGTCTGGATCAGGCGCTGCCGTGCGCAAATCGAAGCCGTTCTGGCTGCGCTGGAGGCCGATCGTCAGGAGAGGCCTACACCATACTGGTTCGGCGACCGCCTCGGTCACGCCGACATCGCGGTTGCCGCAGTGCTCCGCTTCATCGGCGAGGCGCATCCCGGGCTGGTTTCGCTCACGGACTTCCCGGCGTTGGGAGCCCATGCCACGCGGATGGAAGCACTGCCCGTCTTTCAGACCGTGATGCAGCCATTCATTGCGCCGGCCTGACCGAACGCCGCCGCTGTTAGTGCAGCACCAGCATATCGCTCGACGAGAACGAGATTTCCGCCTTTTCACCGACCGCGGGGGGCGGCGTTGCCGGGCTGTTGAAGGTGTCGAGCGAGACCGTGTTGCCGCCGATGCCGACGCGAACCCGGATGACCGAGCCGAGGAAATGCACTTCGGAGATCTCGCCGGAAAGGCTGGAGTCGCGGCCGGGCTGGCGGCCGAGCGAGATGGCTTCCGGACGCAACGCCAGCGACAGCGTGTCACCCGACTTGGAACCGTTGAGCTTGCCCTTGAGCGAGACCTGTTCTGAATTGACCCGCACCGTACCTGCCGCGGCATCGGTGACGGTGCCTTCCAGCACGTTCAGCGTGCCGACGAAATTGGCGACGAACTTGGTCGCCGGACGGTTGTAGATCTCGAACGGCGTGCCGACCTGCTCGGCCTTGCCGCCATACATGACCGCGATGCGGTCCGAGATCGACAGCGCCTCTTCCTGGTCGTGCGTGACAAAGATGGTGGTGATGCCGAGCTTCTTCTGGATCGAGCGGATTTCCTCACGCAGCGACACGCGCACCTTGGCGTCGAGCGCCGACAGCGGTTCGTCGAGCAGCAGCAGCTTCGGCTTCGGCGCGATGGCGCGGGCCAGCGCGATACGCTGCTGCTGGCCGCCCGAGAGCTGGTAGGGATAGCGGTCCGCCATCTGCGGCAGCTTGATGATGCCAAGCATCTCGGCGACACGGGCATCGATGTCCGCCCTGGGCATGCCAGCGACCTTGAGGCCGAAGCCGATGTTCTGCGCCACGGTCAGGTTCGGAAACAGCGCATAGGCCTGGAACACCATGCCGACATTGCGCTGGTTGGGCTTCAGCCTGGTAATGTCCTTGCCGCCGACGACGATGGTGCCCGCGCTCGGCTCCTCGAAGCCCGCCACCATGCGCAGCACGGTGGTCTTGCCGCAACCGGACGGGCCGAGGAAGGAGACGAATTCGCCGCGCTCGACGTCGAGATTGAAATCCTCCACGACTGTTGTGGCGCCGAAGGATTTTCGAACGTGCTGGATGGAGAGGAACGGGTCGGCCATGGTGTTGTTCTTTCGATCAGTACTTTTCGATCAATTGGGGCGGTTCGCCGATCTCGGCGCGAAGCGGGACAGGATCTGGATCAGCGACATGCAGCCCCAGGTGATGGCGAAGGCGATGATGGCGAGCGCCGCCGGCTCATAGGCGCGGTTGGCGCCGATATTCTGCAGATACGGGCCGAAAGCAGGCCGGTTGAGCAGGCTGGCCATGGTGAATTCGCCGATGACGATAGCGAAGGTGAGGAAGGCGCCCGAGAGCACCGCGATCAGCACATTGGGCAAGATGACACGGGTGATGATCGTCCCCCAGCCGGCACCAAGGATCTGCGCCGCTTCCGTCAAGGTACGCACGTCGATAGTGCGAAGCCCGGTGTCGACGGCGCGATACATATAGGGCAGCGCCAGTGTCGCATAGCCAATGACCAGCAAGGCATTGGTGCCCGTATCGGTCGCCAGGAACGGCAGCGGCGAATTCGACCCGTACATTCTGATGTAGCCGAAGACGATGACGATGGCCGGGATGACCAGCGGCAGCAGCGTGATGAACTCGACGATCGGCCGCAACTGCGGCAGGCGAAGCCGGATCCAGTAGGCAGCCGGCACCACGATGAGCACCCCGAGAATGATGGTGAAGACGGCGGCAAGCACCGAATAGCCGAAGGTCGCCTGGAAACGGGCATCGCCCAGCACGACCTTGTAGGCGTCGAAGGAGTACTCGCCACGCCGCATGCGCATGGAAAACTCCACGGTCGCGATCAGCGGAATGAAGAAATAGGCCGCGCCAAGCGCAAAAACGACCCAGGCCCAGAACTTTCCCGACTTCATTTCAGCCACCTCTCGGAGCGGGTCCGGAACCAGATGTAGAAGACATTGGCCAGGCCGGTGATGAAGATCATGCCGAAGGCGATCGCGTATCCAAGATGGGCATTGTGCAGCACGTCACCGCGGATCTGCGCATAGAGCAGGATCGGCACGATGTTGAGCGACGAGCCGGTCAACGCATAGGCAGTGGCGATGGCGCCGAAGGCGTTGGCGAACAAGAGGATGACCGTGCCGAGGAAGCTCGGCCAGATCACCGGGATGACCACCATGCGCCAGTATTGCGCCATGGTCGCGCCAAGCGTTGCAGCGGCCTCGCCCCATTCCTTCTTCAGACCATCGATTGCCGGCACGATGATCACCACCATCAGCGGAATCTGGAAGTAGACATAGGTCAGCGTCAGCCCCCAGAACGACAGGATGTTGAAGCCGTGCGCGTAGATGTTGAGGCCAAACAGGGTGTTCAGGATCACCGTCGCAAGGCCCAGCCGGCCGAGCGTGGCGATAAAGGCGAAGGCCAGCGGCACGCCGGCGAAATTGGAGGCGACACCGGAAAAGGTCAGCGTCGCCGAGCGTATCCACTCCGGCAGGCCGCCGCGCACGATGGCAATGGCAATCGCCAGGCCTGCAAAGGCGCCAATCAGCGATGAAGCAAGACTGACCTTGATCGAAATCCAGTAGGCGGCAACGATCGACGGCTGCGCCAGTGCTGCGATATTTTCGAAGGTGAATTCACCGGCATCGTTCTGGAATGCACCCAGCATCAGATAGAGCGTGGGCAGGATCAGGAACATGATGGCGAAGATGAAGAAAGGCGCGACACCAAGCCATTGTGTCGGCAGCCGCATGCTACGTGCCTCGGCGGGAGGCGCGGTTTTACCGGTGACAGCGTGGTCGGACATTGAGAGATCGGTCATGCGCCGGCTACCGTCTTCGAGAGAAGGACCGGGCGGCCTCGAGGCCGCCCGGAATGGTGTGAGCCTACTTTACGTTTGCACCAACGACGGCATCCCAGTTCTTGGTGATGGCTTCCTTGGACTTGCCCTGCTCGTCGAGTGTCGGGAACACGGCGGACGCATAGGCTTCGGCCGGCGGCAGCTTGGCCAGCACGTCCGCAGGGATCTTGCCGTTCTTGGCGAGATCGTTGAAGCGGATCGGGTGGCAATAGCCTTTCAGCCAGCCGATCTGGCCTTCGTCGGAGTAGAGATATTCCAGCCAGAGCTTGGCTGCATTCGGATGCGGCGCGTAGGCGCTGATCGCCTGCACGTAGACACCGGCGACGACACCGGTCTTCGGCACGACGACGTCGACGGGCGGGTTGCCCTTCAACGTGTCGCGGCCGGCGAGCGCGTTGTAGTCCCAGGTGATCAGGATCGGGGTCTGGCCCTGGGCGAGTGTCGCAGCCTTGCCGATGACCGGCACGAAATTGCCGGCGGCGTTGAGCTTCTTGAAGAAGTCGAGGCCAGCAGTACCGGCGGCTTCACCGGCGGCGGCGCCCGTCGACAGGCCGGCGGCATAAACGCCCTGGATGGCCTGGTTCGAAGCGCGCGGATCACCTGCGAGTGCGACCGTGTTGGCGAATTCCGGCTTCAGAAGATCGGCCCAGTCGGCCGGGGCTTCCTTGACGATGTCCTTGTTAACCTGGAAGGACAGCACGCCGTAATAGTCACCGGTCCAGTAGCCTTCCGCATCCTTGGCGCTGTCGGGGATCGAGTCCCAGGTCGACACCTTGTAGGGCTGGATCAGGCCATCGGCCTTGGCGGTCGGGCCGAAGGACAGGCCGACGTCGATGACGTCAGGCGCCTGCGGGCCCTTGTTGTCCTTGTTGGCCTTGATCGCTTCGACCTCGTCGCCGGAGCCGGCATCGGGGTTGAGTTCGTTGATGGTGATTTCCGGATATTTCGCCTTGAAGCCGGCGATGACGTCGCCGTAACCGCACCAGTCATGCGGCAGCGCGATGGTCGTAAGCTGGCCTTCGGCCTTGGCGGCCTTGACGAGATCGTCCATCGAATCCGCGGACGAAATCACCGTCGACGCGAAAAGCGCCGCGGCCGAAAGGGAAAGCACTTTCCCCGTGAATTTGAACATGTGTTCTCTCCGTTGAACTGACGCCGTTGGACGCCTGCGATGCGGTATCGTTTTCATGTGACAGCCAGATGAAAGCTTTGTGAAACCGGCTGCTCGCAGTGCGAAAAAGTAAACTCTTTTTAACCTGATGTAGCAATCGCTTCGCGATTCTTTTTCCGGCTAACTAGTTTGTGCCTTGCCCGTCATCCTCCCCCTTGTTTTTGCAGCCCCTTTTCAGATCACTTTCCTGTGCCGAAAACGCCTCAGATCGTCCCCGCGATGGCGTTTTCGAGGAGGGTTAGCGCCGCCTTTTTGGTCAGCTTGACCGGGTTGCCGCCGGCGGTCGGATCGACCACCGCCATGTCGGCGATCAGCGCCTTGCGCTTCTTGTCCATGTCGAGCCCCTTGATCAGACCCGGCAGGGCGTGCGGCACCTTCAATTCCTTGCGCAGCTTGATGATCGCCTTGGCGAATCCGTCGAAGCCGCCCTTGATGCCGCAATAGGCGGCGAGCCGGGCAATACGCTCCTCGATGGAGTCACGGTTGAAGGCGAGCACATAGGGCATGAACACCGCATTGGTCATGCCGTGATGGGTGTCGTAAAGCGCGCCGACCGGATGCGACAGCGAATGGATGGCGCCGAGCCCCTTCTGGAAGGCGGTGGCGCCCATCGCGGCGGCGCTCATCATATGGGCACGCGCGACGAGATCCTTGCCGTTGGCATAGGCCTTCGGCAGGTTTTCGAAGACCAGCCTCACGCCTTCGACGGCGATGCCGTCGGCCATCGGATGATAGCCCGGCGCGCAATAGGCCTCGAGACAGTGCGCGAGCGCATCCATGCCGGTGCCGGCGGTGATGAAGCCGGGCATGCCGACCGACAGTTCCGGATCGGCGATGACGATGGCCGGCAAAAGTTTCGGATGGAAGATGACCTTCTTGGTGTGCGTCGCCTCATTGGTGATGACGCCGGCGCGGCCAACCTCCGATCCGGTGCCGGCGGTGGTCGGCACGGCGATGATCGGCGCGATGGCATCCGAATTGGCGCGCGTCCACCAGTCGTCGACATCCTCGAAATCCCACACCGGCCGCGTCTGCCCGGCCTGGAACGCGATCAGCTTGCCCAGATCGAGCGCCGAGCCGCCGCCAAAGGCGATGACGCCGTCATGCTTGCCCTTCTTGAACACGGCGATGCCGGCGGTCAGATTGGATTCGACCGGGTTCGGCCTAACCTCGGAGAACACGCCGTAGGGAACCTTGGCATCGTCGAGGATCTTGAGGGTCGAGGCGACGACCGGCAGTTTCGCCAGACCCGGATCGGTGACGAACAGCGGCCGCTTGATGCCGATGGCCGACAGCACCTCCGGCAATTCCTTGATGCGACCGGCGCCGAAGCGAACGGTGGTGGGGTAGTTCCATTTGGAGATCAGCTTGGACATTTTTGTCTTTCAATAAATCAGATGGCTTCGCGCAGATGGAATGATTTCGGCCTGGTCAGATTGTCGTAGCCGATGGCCGACAGGCCCGCGCCCTTGCCGGTGTCCTTGACACCGGTCCAGACCAGTGCCGGATCGAGGTAGTCGCAACGGTTCATGAACACCGTGCCGGTCTCGACGCGGTTGCCGATCGCCACCGCATGCTCGGTATCGCGCGTCCAGATCGAAGCCGTCAGCCCGTACGGACTGTCGTTCATCAGCGCGATCGCCTCTTCGTCGTTGCGCACCTTCATGATGCCGACGATCGGGCCAAAGCTTTCCTCCCGCATCACGCTCATCTGGTGGTCGACATTGGTCAGCACTTCCGGCGCCAGATAGGGCGAACCGGCCTTGTCGTTCGCCACCTTCATGTTGATGTGCGCCTTGGCGCCCTTGCGCAGCGCTTCGGCCTTCTGTTCACGGATCAGGTCAGCGAAGCGCGCCTGCGCCATCGGGCCCATCGTCGTCGCCTGGTCGAGCGGATTGCCGACGACATAGTTCTTCGTCTCGGCGATGAAGCCTTCGACGAATTCGTCGTAGACCTTTTCGTGCACATAGACGCGTTCGATGCCGCAGCAGCACTGGCCGGAATTGTAGAAGGCGCCGTCGACCAGATTGGCGACCGCATGGTCCATCTTGGCGTCGGGCAGCACATAGGCCGGATCCTTGCCGCCCAGTTCGAGGCCGAGCGTCATAAAGGTGCCCGCCGCTGCCTTTTCGATGGCGCGGCCGCCACTGACCGAACCGGTGAAATTGACATGGTCGATCTTGCCCGAGCCGAGCAGCTTTTCGGTCTGGGCGTGGTTCAGCACGACATTCTGGAACACGCCCTTGGGCAGGCCCACTTTGTCGAAGGCCTGCTGAAAGCGCTCCCCAACCAGCAGCGTCTGCGCCGCATGCTTGAGGATCACGGTGTTGCCGGCCATCAGCGCCGGCACGATGGTGTTGACGGCGGTGAGATAGGGATAATTCCATGGCGCTATCACCATGACGACGCCGAGCGGATCCTTCTTCACATAGCGGCGGAACCCATCCTTCGGGTTGGAGGCCGGCACCGACTTGAGCGCCGCCTCGGCGATCTCGACCATGTAGTTGGTGCGTTCCTTGACGCCGCCGAACTCGCCGCCGTAGCGCACGGGCCGCCCCATCTGCCAGGCGATCTCCGGCACGATCTCGTCGGTCATCGCGACCAGCGCTTCCAGCATGGCCAACATGTACTTGCCGCGCTCGACGACAGGCGTCTCAGCCCACTTCTCCTGCGCTGCCTTGGCGCGCTCGACCGTGGCATTGATCGCCTGATCCATTGCGATCGGCCGCTCAGCATAGATCGAGCCGTCGATGGGGGATATGAGCTTCACGATGTCCAATTAAACGTCTCCGGTTGTTTTCCTAGCAGGCTATTGCCCGAACGTGTCCTTGCGCGGCATAGGCCAGAATGGCGCGGTCGCGTGTTATGATCGTCAGATCGCGCTCGCGCGCAGTGGCAATGAGTATCCGGTCGATAGGATCGTTGTGCGCGACGCCAGGAAGATAAGACGCGGCAACAAGGATGCGCGGCGTAACCCCTTCCACCTCAACGGCGGCCGCCTCGACGAACTCGTCGAACCAGCGCTCGGGAGTCTTGGTCGACGGCAACCTGCCTTTCGAGACCAGCATTCCCATCTCCCATGCCGTCATCACCGACACGTTCAGCGTGCCTGACTGAGGAACCTTGCTGATGGCCTCGATTGCCGTTTCGGCAATCGGCTCATCCTGCGATATCCAGATGACCGCACAGGTATCCAGAAGGAAGCTCTCAGTCTTCATAGACTTTGCCCCAATCAGGATCGGCAGGTTCTGTCAGATCGACGTCGGGATTGATCGTAAGCGTCCCCTTCATGCAGCCGAAGATCGGATGGCGCGACGGTGTTCCATTGATCTCAGACTGCGCCGATTCAGCAAAACCTTTTGGCCCGTTCGAACGACCCTTGGCCCGCCGAAACACCAGATTTTCGCCGGCTATGTTGACCGACTCGGTTTGGAACCCCGCCGCCAGCCATTCCTTTGTCATTGGATTGTTGCTGGGATTGTTGCTCCACCAAGCCGGGTATTGCTTGGACGCCGGCAGTTTCTCGCCAAGCAGCTTCTCGATGTCGCCGAAGGACATGGGAACCCGTTCACCGGCCTGGGACATCAGATACGAACGCAAAGGCGAATACTTTCCCATTTTCGAACTCCTGAAACCTAACCGGGTTTAAATACAGCTGTAATTAGGTTTCAGTCAATGCTGGATACAGCTTTAATACCGCTCGAACCCCCTGTGCAACTCCCAATCCGTGATGCGGCGGTCGTATTCGAACTGCTCCCATTTTGCGGTGTGGACATAGTGTTCAAGCACATCCTCGCCGAGCGCCTGCTTGAGCATCTTCGACTTAGCCAGCGTCTCGGTGGCATCGCGCAGCGTCTTCGGGATCTCCGGCAAACGAGATGCCTGATAGGCATCGCCGACGAAAGGTTTCTGCAATTCCAGCTTCTCGTCGATGCCGGCAAGACCGGCGGCGATCAGCGCTGCGAAAGCAAGATACGGGTTGAGGTCGGCGCCGCCGATGCGGCATTCCATGCGGATGCCCTTGGTGCCCTCGCCACACAGGCGGAAGCCGGCGGTGCGGTTGTCCTCGCTCCACATGATCTTGGTCGGCGCAAAGGTGCCGGCCTGAAAGCGCTTATAAGAGTTGATGTAGGGCGCCAGGAACCAGGTGAATTCCTTGGCGTATTTGAGCTGGCCGGCGGCCCATTGCTGGCCAAGCGTCGACAGCGTCCAGTCGGCCTTTTTGTCGAAGAACAACGGCGTCTTGCCGTCGGCGGTCCACAGCGAATTGTGGATGTGGCTGGAATTGCCGGCGAGCCCGTAATTGTACTTGGACATGAACGAAATCGCCTTGCCTTCCGACTCGGCGATTTCCTTAGCGCCGTTCTTCAGGATGACGTGGCGGTCGGCCATATCGAGCGCCTCGGCATAGCGCACATTGATCTCTTCCTGGCCCGGACCCCACTCGCCCTTGGAATTCTCGATCGGAATGCCGGCTGCTTCCATCTCATTGCGAAGCCGGCGCATGACGCCTTCTTCCTTGGTGGTGATGCCGATCTGGTAGTCGCCGATATAGGGCGAAGCCGTGTCGAGACCCTGCCAGTGCTTCTTGCGCGCGGAATCGTAGGTCTCGTTGAACAGATAGAATTCAAGCTCGGATGCGAAATAGCCGATATAGCCGTGCTCCGTCAGCCGCTTGACCTGCTTCTTGAGGATGGCGCGCGGCGAATGCGGCAGGTCGTCATGGGTGTGGTGGTCGAGCACGTCGCAGATCACCAGAGCGGTCTTTTCCAACCACGGAATTCGCCGCAGCGTGGCGAGATCCGGCTTCATGACGAAATCGCCATAGCCCTTCGACCAGCTCGCCGCCTTGTAGCCGGGCACCGGTTCCATATCGATGTCGGCAGCCAGCAGATAGTTGCAGCCATGCGTTTCGTCATGGGCGGAATCGACGAAGTACTGCGCCAGGAAGCGTTTTCCCGCCAGCCGGCCCTGCATGTCGACGATGCAGGCGAGCACCGTGTCGATCTCGCCGCTGGAGACCGCTTTCTTCAACTGATCGAACGAGAAATTTCCGGCCATTCCTTCGGCACTCCAGCGCTTGGGCTTTGAATGAGTTGAACGAAACCATGGCCGGCACGATGCCGGCCATGGCCATGATGGTTGATGTCAGTGGCCGGTTTCGCCGACGGCCTGTTCGGCCGCCTTGATGGCTGCCTGACGCGCCGCGATGATGTCGCCGAGCGGCGGGCCCTGGAAGCGGCGCTTCTCGAAGCCGAACCAGACGACCGCCGTTAGGATGAAGAAGCCGACGGTAATGTAGAGCGCCCAGTCATTCGGCGGCTGGATGCCGATGATGAAGATCAGGATCATCGAGACGATCGACAGGAAGGCGAACAGCATGAACACACCGCGCCCCATGTTCCATGGCCCCATCTTGTCCCACTTCGGCGTGCCCCAGGCCAGCATACCGAGCACGATCGGCACGGTGAAGGACAGGAACAGGAAGATGACGGTGCAGGACACGACGATGGTGTAGGCCGAGGTGCCGGCGACCGAAACCAGCGTCGAACCCCAGACGAACAACACCGACAGGATCGAGGCCGTCCAGATCGCCGCCACCGGCGTGCGATAGGTCGGGCTGACCTTGGCGAGCGCCGCCGAGCCCGGCAGACCGCCGTCACGCGAGAAGGCGAAGATCATGCGCGAAGCCGAGGTGACGGTCGCGAGGCCGCACAGCAGTTGCGCGACGAACACGACGAGGTACACGAACTCCTTGACGCCGGGGCTGACGCGCTGGTCGAAGGCCCAGAAGAACACGTTCCAGCCCTGCTTGGCGGCGTCGTCCATGTTCGGGATCATCAGGACGAAGGCGACCAGGAACAGGTAGCCGAAGACGGCCGACCAGATCACCGACATGACCATGGCGCGCGGCACCGACGATGCCGCCTTGATGGTTTCCTCCGAGGTATGCGCGGAAGCGTCATAACCCGTGATCGTATAGATCGGCAGCAACAGGCCGAGCGCGAACACCCAGGCATTCGAAACCGCCGGCCACACGCCGCCACCGGCATCGCCGGAGTAATTGTGGAAGGTGAAGAGACGGCTGAAATCCCAGGTTTCGGCGGAGATCAGGCAGACGACGGCGATCAGGATCGCCCCAAAGAAGATCAGGTAACCCGAGAAATCGGTTAGCTTGGCCGTCAGCTTGATGCCTAGATGGTTGATCAGCGCCTGGGCGCCGGTGATGATGACCAGGAAGATCATCTGGTTGGTCAGCGTGCCTTCAATGCCGAGCGTCGGCCCGAAAGCGCCTATGAAGAACGTCCAGGTGCCGACATTGATGGCGCCGAGCACGGTGATCAGACCAAGCAGGTTGAGCCATGCGGTGACCCAGCCGGTGCCGCGGTTGCCGAGGATCGAACCCCAGTGATAGAGGCCGCCGGCCGTCGGGTAGGCCGAGCTGATCTGCGACATGGCGACAGCGAAGGTCAGCGAGACGAAGCAGCCCACCAGCCAGCCGATGCCGATGCCGATGCCGCCGGCGCCGGAAGTGCCTTGCGCCAGCGAATTGATGCCGCCCGACAGGATGCAGATGATCGAGAAGGAAACGGCGAAATTCGAAAAGCGGCTGAGGCGCCGCTCCAATTCCTGGGCATAGCCCATGCTGTGGAGGTGCTTTACGTCCTCCGCCTTGTCAACTTCAGTATAACCCGGTGCTGCCATTTTGGTGTCCCCTATTGGTTCTCAAGCGAAATGAGTCAGTCTCATTTCGCTCTTAGCTGGCCGATTGAACTGACTTTCCGACTGAATGCGATCTGGTGTGTCCGGCCTCCTCTGGCTCCAGATCCGAAAAAATGCCTGTGAGCAGATCCGCCCATTTCCGCTGCCCGGTCTCGCCGGCGATCTCGTCGTTGCGGATTTCGATCATCGCGCAGGGCAGCCCGCGCGAGCGCGCATGGCGTTCCAGCGTGAAATAGACGCGGTCATCAGGCGAATAGGGCTCGTTGACGCCGACGGTGACGCCGGCAAGCCGCTTCAGCGCCGATATCAGCGGTGCTGCCAACCGGCGATCCTCGTCATGGATGATGCCTATATGCCAGGGCCGGTTGCGGCCCTTGTAGACCGGCGTGAAGGAATGCACCGAAACCAGGCGGGTCGCCTGTCCACGCGCCAGCCGGTCATCGACAATCTGCTCGATGGTGGCATGAAACGGCTGCCACGACAGGGCGACACGGGCCGCACGCTGCTTTTCCGACAAGCCGGTATTGCCCGGTATGGCCGTTGTCTCACTGACCGGCGGTACCAGGTCGGGCGCGTCGAGCGGCCGGTTGCAGTCGATGACAAGACGCGAAATGCGGGTTTCGACCAGCGTCGCGTCAAGCGCCTGCGCCATGCGGCGGGCGACCGGCAGCGCGCCTGGATCCCAGGCGATGTGGCGGGACAGATCCTCGGCGGCAAGGCCGAGCGTACCGAATTCGATGGGGAGGAAGTTCGAGGCGTGATCGCAGGTCAGCACGAAAGGGCTCGATCCGCTGGGGTTCGTCACCCTCACGGTATCAGACGATGCAAGGCTGGCGGGCCGTGCTTTCTCCATAGTCTGCCGTCCCCGGGGAGCGCTGTATCGTATGTTACGTATTTTGCCTCATTGCGTCCCTGTGGATGATTTCATACAGTTTGTCCGGCTTTGTCAAATGCGATTTCGGAAAAGACCATCGACCGAGCCGAAGCATTTTGCAGCCAAGTGGAATCACTTGGCGTCGCAGAAATGCGGCTAGGACAAACAGACGGAGCGGGATGGGTTCACCATCCCGCTCCAGGGGTGGGGAAAAGATGATTTCCAACATTGCCGAACTGATCGCCGACCGCATCGGCACGATGCCGGCCAGCGAACGGCGTGCGGCCCAGACGCTGATCGCTTCCTATCCGATGATCGGCCTGAAGACGGTGGCCGAATTCTCGGCCGCGGCCGGCGTTTCCTCGCCGACGATCCTGCGTTTCGTTGCCCGGCTGGGCTTCCAGAACTATCCGGAATTCCAGTCGAGCCTGCAGGACGAACTGGCGGCGCAATTGCAATCGCCGGCGACGAGGACGCTCAATCCGCCCTCGCCCGGCGGCGGCACGGTGTCGCCGATGCTGGAAGCAACGCTCGACAATATGCGCGAGACGTTCAGGCACCTGTCCGACAAGCAGCTTGCCGATATCGCCGCCCGGCTCGCCGACCGGCGCGGCAAGACCTTCCTGATCGGTGGTCGCTTCACCGATCCGCTGGCGCGCTACATGGCCGCCCACCTCGCCGTCATCCAGCCGGATGTCTATCATCTCGCCGGCCAGGAAAGCATGTGGCGCGACCGGCTGATCGACATGGGCAAACGCGATGTGCTGGTGATCTTCGACATCAGGCGCTACCAGGACAGCCTCGTCCGCTTCGCCGAGAAGGCGCATCAGCGCGGCGTGCAGATCGTGCTGTTCACCGACCAGTGGCTGTCGCCGATCGCCCGCTTTGCTCGCCATGTCATTGCCGGACGAACCGCGGTGCCGTCGGCATGGGACTCCTCGGCCGCTCTGTTCGTCGTTGCGGAAACGCTGATCGGCGCTGTTACTCGCCAACTGGAAGCAGAGGGCGCCAAACGCATCCGCGAGATGGAAAGTCTGCGTTAGGCTTCAAACGTTACGTATATTTAATGTGCGCAGTCACTGGAGAGTTGTCATAAGGACGCGATATCGGGGTGGCTTCTTCGCCTTACAATAGCCTCGCTGCGTCTGCTTCATTTCGGGAAACCGGTAGACGGAAGGATTGTTTTACCAACCGGAGTGCCGATGGCCGCCTGGAAACAGATACTTGTCGCGCTTGTGGTGCTGGTTGTGGCGGCAGGCGCATGGCTGCGCTTTTATCCGGGCGCTCACGACGTGCTTGCACGCTGGGGCATCGACTGGGCTTATGCGGCAGCGCCCCCGGCTGAGACAGGCGCCGCCAACACAAAACAGGCAAACGGCCGCAACGGCAACCAGCGGGTGAACGTGCTCGCCCTCGCGGCCACTTCGGCTGTTATCAACGACCGCCTGCAGGCGATCGGCACCGGCCGTGCCAACGCCTCGGTAACCGTCAATCCTTACAGTTCCGGCCGCCTCGCCGAACTGCTGGTCGAATCCGGCAGCCATGTCGACAAGGGACAGATACTCGCGACCCTCGATTCCGAGACCGAAGTGATCTCTCAGGACCGGGCCAAGCTCGCCTTGCAGGATGCGCAATCCAAGCTCGACCGCGTCAAGTCGCTGCGTGCCTCCAACGCCGCGACACCGGTCGCGGTTGCCGACGCCGAAGTGGTGTTGGCGGGCGCCAAGCTGGCGCTTCAGGATGCGGAACTTGCGCTGCAGCGCCGGTCTGTCCTGGCGCCGATCGCCGGCACCGTCGGCATCCTGCCGATCTCCGCCGGCAACTATGTCACCAACCAGTCGGCGATCGCGACGCTTGACGATCGCTCCAGCATTCTGGTCGATTTCCTGGTGCCGGAACGTTTCGCCGCCGCCGTCAAGGTCGGTGCGCAATTGACGGCGACGCCGATCGCCAATCCCAGCAATGCCTATACCGGCACGGTTTCGGCCATCGACAACCACATCGATGAAAAGAGCCGCACCTTGCTGGTCAAGGCCAAGATCGCCAATCCGGCCGATTCGCTGCGTGCCGGCATGTCGTTCGGCATCACCATGAAATTCCCGGGGCAGACCTATCCGGCCGTCAGCCCGCTGGCGATCCTCTGGGGGTCGGACGGCGCCTATGTCTGGCAGGTCGAGGACGGCAAGGCCAGGCGGGTCCCGGTGCGAATCATCCAGCGCAACACCGAGACCGTGCTGATCGACGCCGAGATCGACAGCGGCGATATGGTGGTCACCGAAGGCACCCAGAGCGTCAGCGAGGGCAGCGCGGTCCGTCTCGCCGGCGAAGAGCAGCGTGCCGCGGACGCGGCCGAAGGCTCATGACCGGAACCATCAACGCCGCCAGCGATACCGGCTTCACCGCGCTGTTCATCCGCAGGCCGGTGATGGCCTTCGTGCTGAACACCCTCATTGCAGTTGCCGGCCTGGCCGCCTTCTACGGCGTCGAGATCCGTGAACTGCCTGACGTCGACCGCGCGGTCGTCACTGTTTCCACCGCCTTCGAAGGGGCGGCGGCCGAAACCGTCGATCGCGAACTGACCGACACGATCGAGGGCGCCGTCGCCCGTGTCTCCGGCGTCAAGTCGATCTCGTCGTCTTCCTCATTCGGCTCGAGCCGCGTCACCATCGAGTTCAACGATGGCGTCGACCTCAATGTCGCCGCCTCGGACGTGCGTGATGCCGTCGGTCGCGTCGCCAACCAGATACCTGACACCGCCGATCCGCCGCGCATCGTCAAGGCCGACGCCAATTCCGACGCGGTGATGCGACTGGCGGTGACCTCCGACAACATGTCGATCCAAGACATGACCGTGGTGGTCCAAGACCAGATCGAGGACGAGCTGGCCGCCGTGCCCCGGCGTTGCCGACGTCCAGGTCTATGGCGACCGCGACAAGATCTTCCGCATCGATGTCGACCAGAACAAGCTCGCCAGCCTCGGCTTCACCGTTGCCGACCTCAGGGCGGCCTTGGCCTCAGTCGCCTTCGATTCACCCGCCGGTTCGATCACCACGACCAACCAGGACCTGATCGTCCGCACGACCGCCGACGTGACCACACCGGAAGAGTTCGAAAACATCATTGTCGGCGGCACGACGCGCATCCGCGATGTCGCCACCGTCACGCTCGGGCCTGATGTCGGCCAGACCACGCTGCGCTCTGATGGCAAGACCGGCATTGGCATCGGCATCATCCGCCAGGCGGAATCGAACACGCTGGACATCTCAACCGGTGTCCAGGCGGCCGTCACCAAGCTGCAGGAAAACCTGCCCAAGGGCATGTCGATAAAGATCACCAGCGACGACGCGGTCTTCGTCAAGGGCGCGGTGCACGAGGTCGAGATCGCGCTTGGCCTGTCGGTGACCATGGTGCTGATCGTCATCTATGTGTTTCTGCTCGACTGGCGCGCGACGCTGATCCCCGGCCTGTCGATGCCGGTCGCCATGATCGGCACCATCGCCGCCATCTATCTGGCCGGCTTCTCGGTCAATATCCTGACCCTGCTCGCTCTGGTGCTGGCGACAGGGCTGGTCGTCGACGACGCCATCGTCGTGCTCGAAAACATCGTGCGAAGACGCAACGAAGGCATGGGGCCGCGCGCGGCCGCGGTGCTCGGCGCCCAGGAAGTGTTTTTCGCCGTCATTGCCACCACGCTGACGCTGGTCGCCGTCTTCGTGCCGATCTCGTTCCTGCCCGGCCAGACCGGCGGCCTGTTCCGCGAATTCGGCTTCGTGCTCGCCATGTCGGTGCTTCTGTCCTGCGTGGTGGCGCTGACCCTGTGCCCGATGCTCGCCTCGCGCATGCTGACCAGCGCTTCCCTCCACCACGAAGGCGGTCACGGCATCGGCGCCCGCATCGGCGGCGCGCTCAATACGGCTTACATGCGCGGCCTGCACGCCTGCCTCGATGCGCCATGGATCGTGCTTCTGGTCGCGGTGCTGTTTGCCGGCACCGCCTTCACCCTGTTCGGCACCATCCGCCAGGAACTGACGCCGACCGAGGACCGCGCCGCCGTGCTGTTGCGCATCAGCGCCCCGCAAGGCGTCAGCCTCGACTACACCACCCAGCAGATGCAGAAGATCGAGAATCTCATCCAGCCGATGCGCGATTCCGGCGAGATCCGCAGCACCTTCGAGAACGCCGGCCAGAACGGTTCCTACAACTCCGGCTTCATGGTGATGACGCTGGCGCCGTGGAACGAGCGCAGCCGCAGCCAGCAGGAGATCATGGCCGAGATCAGCCGGCTGACCAGGCAGGTGCCGAGCGTACGCATCTTCCCGGTGCAGCCCAACAGCCTCGGCATCCGCGGCGCCGGCAACGGCCTGCAGTTCGCGCTGGTCGGCAACGACCGCAAGGCGCTCGGCGACGCGGCGGTGAAGATCATCGCCGAAATGCAGAAGGACCCGCGCTTCCAGACACCGCGCCTGTCCATCGACCCGACGCAGCCGCAGCTGGCGGTGGCCATCGACCGCGAGCGCGCCTCGGACCTTGGCATCGACATCACCGGGCTGGCCAACACCTTGCAGGCCATGCTCGACGGCAACGACGTCGTCGACGTCTACATCGCCGATCGCAGCTATGGCGTGAAGCTGGTCTCGACCACCAATCCGATCAACGATCCGACGGATCTGGAAAACATCTTCCTGAAGACGGCCGACGGACGCTTCGTGCCGATGTCGACCATCGCCACGCTGACAGAACGTGCCGTGCCGCCATCGCTGTCGCGCGAACAGCAGCAGCCGTCGGTGGCCATCACCTCCAACCTCGGCGGCGACTTCGCGCTCGGCGATGCGCTCACCCGCGCCGAGGAAATCGCCACGCCGCTGCTGCCTCCAGGCAGCCGCATCCTGCCTCTGGCCGAGGCGGCGACGCTGGGCGAGACCAACAGCGCCATGGTCACCATCTTCGGCTTCGCGCTGGTCATCATCCTTCTGGTGCTGGCCGCCCAGTTCGAGAGTTTCGTCAGCGCCGTCATTATCATGGCTACGGTGCCGCTCGGTCTCGCCTGCGCCATCTTCGCACTGCTTCTCAGCGGCACCAGTCTCAACGCCTACAGCCAGATCGGCCTGGTGCTGCTGGTCGGCGTCATGGCCAAGAACGGCATCCTGATCGTCGAATTCGCCAACCAGCTGCGCGATCGCGGGCTTGGCGTACGCGAAGCGATCGAGCAGGCCTCGATCATCCGCGTACGGCCGGTGATGATGACGATGATCTGCACCGTGCTCGGCGGCCTGCCGCTGGTGCTGGCGAGCGGCGCCGGTGCCGAGGCGCGCGTCGCACTCGGCTGGGTCATCGTTGGCGGACTGGGGCTGGCCACCGTCTCGACGCTGTTCCTGACGCCGGTCGCCTATCTCCTGCTTGGCCGCTTCGTCACGCCGAAAACCCACGAGGAAGCCCGACTGAAGCGCGAGCTCGAGGAAGCCGCCTACACCAATGTAGAGCCCGCGGAATAGAGACATCTAGGGAAAGTGTGTGGCGGTTTTTCGCCGCTACTTCACCAATCGGCCTTCGATCGACCAGCGCGCGGCGAGGAAATTCAGCACTGCCGCCACCACGACACCGCCGATCTTTGCCGGCCACACCCCGGCGATGCCGGCGAACAGAGCGATCGAAAGGCTGGAGACGCCGAGCGAAATCACCCCCCCAAGCGAGGCGAAGCGAAGGAACGCGTCATGCAGCCTGATGGCTCGATTGCGCTCGAATGACCAGAAGCCATTCGCCACGAACGAGAAGGTGACGGCGATGAACCAGGCAGCGATGTTGGCGGGCAGCGGCGAAACCCCGAGCTTGAGCAGCAGGAAGAAGCTGGCAAGGTCGATGGCCGTATTGGCAAGCCCGACAATGGCAAAGCGGACGATCTTGTTGCCGGTCGATCGCCGGGGCTGGTCCGCGCCGCTCATCCCTTGCCATCCATGATTGCGACACCGGCACGCGCCAGGCTGGCGCCGAACGCATCCGATGCCAGGGCCGCGAATTCGACCTCGCGCACGCTCTGCATCGGGTCGCGCGCGCGCAGCGTCTCGTCGACATGGCCGGGATGGCACATGAACAGCCCGCGTTCCGGCAATGCCTCGACGGCCGCCTGCAGCACGGAAGCGAATTTTTCGGGTTGCCGCCAGTCATAGATGCCGGTGAGCGGCTTGAAAAGGGTGAAGCCGGCGCGCTGCATCGACCGGTTGAAGCCGGCGGCGAGCGCGGCAATCGCGGCGACTTTCGGCGCCGAGGCGAATTGGCCCGCAAGTGCCGGGGCTCCGCGCAGCGCCGGTCTGTCGCTTCCTTCGCCAAGGCGCGTGCGCAGCCATTTGCGCACCACGGGCAGGAAGTGCACATGCTGATGCCCGTCGACGAAATCGGGCCGCGCGGCCCAGCACTTCGACGAAGCGGCTGTACTGGGCGTCGAGCTCGGCATGGACATCGCGATCGTCTATGCGGCCGCGCAGAACAGGCAGTCCCAGCGAGCGGAGCGGCGGCAGCCGGCCTTCCGGCGCCAGGCTCGACCGGCCGGTGACCGCCGGTTGGTCGGTCAAGGTGAGATGCAGCCCGACCGCGACACGGCCGCACAGAGGCCTTATGCGCGCCGCCTCATCAGCCCATTCCGGAAAGCCGGTCATGCAGCTGGTGCCGGTCAGGCGGCCGCGATCGAGCAGGTCGAGAATCGCGGCGGAAACGCCGGGCGCCAGGCCGTAATCATCGGCGATCAGGCGGATGCGCCGCGTCATCTGTCCGAAGCGCCCGGCTCCGGCCGGTCGGCGGAGACGTCGCTGCGCACGACATCGCGCACGAGATAGACCGGCCGATCCTTGCTCTCGCTGAGCGTGACCCAAACATATTCGCCGATCAGGCCAAGCAGGGTCAGATTGAGGCCGCCGAGCAGGACGACCGCGACCAGAAGGCTGGGGTAACCCGGAACGGCGATGCCGTAGAAGATCACCTCGAAGAACACCTTGGCGCCGTAGACCGCACCCGCAAGCGCAGCGAGCAAGCCGCTAAGGCTGATGAGACGCAAGGGAATGACGGAAAAGGAAGTGAACCCTTCGAGCGAGAAGGCGATCAGGTTGAGCCGGCTCCATTTCGACGTTCCGCTGGCGCGGCCTTCCGGCGAATAGGGCAGTGCCTTCTGGCGAAAGCCCGCCCAGGCAAACAGGCCCTTGTTGAAGCGACGCTTGTCGCGCAAGCTGGTCAGCGCGCGCGCCACAGCACCGCGCATGACGCGAAAGTCGCCGGCATTTTCGGGAATGTCGAAACGCTGACTGCTGTTGATCAGGCTGTAGAAAAGCCGGGCCAGCTGGCTGCGCCGCCAGCTCGCCTCACGGCGGTCGTTCTGCGCATAGACGACGTCGATGTCCGGATGGTCCACCAACTCGGCGATCAGCTTCAGGCTGATGTCCAGGGAATGCTGGAGGTCGGCGTCCATGATCAGCACCATGTCGCCGCGCGACTGGTCGAGGCCGGCGAGCACAGCGACTTCCTTGCCGAAATTGCGGCTGAGACGCATGATCTCCCACGACCCCGTCAGCGCCTGCGAAAACCGCCCGGCGCCATCGTCACGGCTGCCGTCATCGACGAGGATCTTGTGCACGGTCATGCCGAAGCGCTGCGCCACGGCCGTTTCGAGCTCGCCGAGCAGGCGGGCGAAGGCTGATGCCGATGGCGCCTCGTTGAAGAACGGCGCGACGATATCGAGTGTCGGCCGCAACTCAGCCATTTGCGATCCCCGCATTCACCACCTTGTCCCGTGCCCTGGCCCAGAACCACCAGATCAGCGAACCGGCGATGAACGTAACCGCAATCGGCCGGAACCAGGGGTAGAGGAAATCATGCACATGGCGCTCGACACCGCTCAGCCCGGTCACGAAAAGCACAATGGACAACACCGAAGCCAGGACGCCGCCTTGTTCTTCGCGCCACAACAGAGCGATGGCGAGACCGGCGGGCACCGCGATCATCGCATAGGTGTTGGGTTCGACGCGCGGGTTGAAGACGCACATGTAGAAAGTGGCCGTCAGGAAGATCACCAGCCCCGCTGTTCCACGCTCGAGCTTGCGGTCGAACCAGATGACGGCCGAGAGCGTAAACAGAGCCATGATGATGCGCACGATCGTGGCACCGAATTCCGGAATGGGCAGCCCCATTCTGGTGAATGGCGCCGTGAAATCGGTGGGCACGAAATGGCTGGTGTTGTCGACCGCCATGGACGTCAGCATCTGGGCGAAGATACGGTACTGATCGTTGAGATAGCCGACAGGAGCGAAAGCGTAAGGCAGCGCAAGTACGAACAGCACCGCCAGCACCAGAACCGGTATCAACCGGAGCCGAAGGGCTCCTACCAACAACAACATGATGATCGCGGTCGGCTTGGCGATGATGGCAAGCGAGGCCCAGAAAAAGGTCTCGGCACGCCGCCCGTCGAGCGCCGACAGAGTGAGAAGCCAGCAGGCGCCGGTCAAAAGGATTGTTGCCTGGCCGTTGCGGATCGCCCCCGCCGCCATCGGCAAAGCGAGGAAAAGACCGAAAGAAAGCAGCCACGTCAGTTCGCCGCCACCAAGCTTGCGCACCTGCCGCATCGCGGCGTAGGTCAGCACCGCAAAACCAAGGGTGTGCCACACCACGCCGCCCAGATGCGGACCGAGTTTGACTATTGGAATATAGAGCGCGGCAAAGGCCGGCGCGTAGAGATACCCCATCTCGGACTGGGTGTCGTAGAGTGGCAGACCGGCCAGAAGCGCCTCGCTGCCGTCTATATAGGCCTTCCATACCGTCCGCGTGTGGGGCGACCACAGGACCAGGGCGAGAACGACCAGGAACGCTCCGATCCAAAGGCTAAAACCCAAACGGTCGAAAACCGGCTTGGAAATCATCATCAAGGCATCCCACACCACCCGGAACTGGCTCAGTCCGGCTTTGTCCCGGCATTCGATGGCGGCGGCATATCACGGACAAAGCGGCGTGGCATAGGGGGCTTGATGAACGCGAAAGGCCACACTTCATCCGCCTCGAGCGTCAAATCCCGCCTTCGTGTTCGCCTAAATGGCGCGGACGACTGACTAATCGCCGGTGAACTCAGGCAGGCGAAAATAGGGGTTGCGCGGATCAAAGGGATATTCTGGCTCGCCCTTGCCAGCTGAAATAGCCCCAGGGATCAGCACGCCTTTCGGCCCGAACTGATAGTCGATGCCGGCACAGAGGTAAGCGAGATCCTGGTAGTTGAAACTGCGCAGCGCACTGCCACCCTCGAATGCGGCCGCTTCGAGTTGCTCGGGTGAAAGCGGGCCGATCATTCTGTCGCGATAGGCTTTGACCTTGGCCTTGTTGAGTCTCGACGACTGACATTCGGCGCCAATCACCCGAGCCAGCATGATGTTTCTGACCGCGGTCCCGGCAGGATCATCCAGAGGGGCCGAATATTTCTTGAGAAAGTAGTTCGTATTCGGATCGTTCGTCATCGCCTTTCGCCAGAATGGCGGGAACTTGTCGGCAGCCTGTGCGCCAATGGTGCCGGCGATCGACATCACGACGATCGGGACAAACCACCATTTTCTCATAAAAAGCTCCCGTTTTTATCAGTCTGCCGGACTTAATCTCGTCCAGCCGTATTCGTCTATGGCCGGATGAACACCTTGCCGTTGGGTCTGGCCAGTTCCGCCGGCACCCGCGCCATGGCTTCGGCAAGCGGCACCACCGCCGTCACGTCGGTCGACCAGCGCCCGTCGGAAAACCGCTTCTGCGCTTCCAGGATCGCCGCGCCGCGACGGTCGCGATGCTGACGCATCCATTCGCTCAGCCAAAAACCTTCGATATGCTTGTGCTGGAAGATCAGCTGGCCGGGCTCGCGGATGACGGTGGCTTCGGGATCGAGCCGCCCGTAGATGATCCAGCGCGAACGCTTCGGCATGGCGTCGAAGATGGCGGAGGCCAGCGGCCCGGTCACCGCGTCCAGGAAAATGCGCGGCTGCTCGGCCTTCATCACCTCGCGCAGCGCCGCCTTGAAATCCGGCGCCTTTTCATTGAGGACCTGCGCCGCGCCAAGTTCTTTCAGCAAAGCGATCTGATCGTCGCGGCGCACTGTGACGATTGGCCGGAAACCCTCTTCCCTGGCCAGGCCGATGATCAGCTTGCAGAGCTGGCTGGCGCCGGCGGTCATGACGAAGGCCTTTTCACCTTCCTGTTTGACGATGTCGAACATAGCGAGAGCGGTGAGCGGGTTGACGATCATCGCCGCGCCATCCTCGTCGCGGACCGTGTCGAGCAGCGGAATGCAGGCAGCCGCTTCGGCGACGGCATAGTCGGCCCATGAGCCCCAGTTGGTGACGCCGGTGGCAAAAGCAACGCGCTTGCCGATCAGGCTTTTGGGATAGGGCTCGTCACCGCTGGCGACGACAGTGCCGACACCCTCGAAGCCGGCCGGCTGGCCCTTGACGCGCGGCTGCCCGTACTGGCCCTTGACGAAGGCGACATCGGACGGATTGATCGAGGCGAGGCTGACCTTGATCAGCACTTGGCTGGGGCCCGGCGTCGGCACCACGATGCTGCCCGGCTCGAGATAGGGCTCCATCGCCTCCAGCACACTGCCGCTCGGCGTCCTGGTGTAGCGGTCACCGACCAGCAACAGCGCCTTCATTTCGGAGGGGATCGTCATCGGAACACTCCTTGCTTGGACCTGCCGGCGTCGCCGGATGACGATGCCGGTGCTCAGACCTTTTCCTGCGTGTATTTTCTCAGCTCGGTACGCGCCACCTGACGGCGATGCACGGCGTCAGGCCCGTCGGCAAGGCGCAATGTCCGCAGATGCGTCCACGAACGCGCCAGCGGCGTGTCCTGGCTGATGCCTTGCGCGCCGAACATCTGCACTGCCTCGTCAGTGACCTTGAGCGCAACGCGGGGTGCGATCACCTTGATCTGGCTGATCCAGGGAGCCGCGGCCCGCGCGTCGCCCTGGTCGATCATCCACGCCGCCTTGAGGCAGAGCAGGCGGGCCATCTCGATCTCCATGCGGCATTCGGCGATGATGTCGAAATTGGCGCCGAGCTTTGCCAGGGGCTGACCGAAGGCCTCGCGGCGCACGGAACGCTGGCACAGCATCTCCAGCGCCATCTCGGCCTGGCCGATGGCGCGCATGCAGTGATGGATGCGGCCGGGGCCGAGCCGCCCTTGCGCGATCTCGAAGCCCCTGCCCTCGCCGAGGATCAGGTTCGATGCCGGTACGCGCACATTGTCGAAGCGGAGATGCATGTGGCCATGCGGCGCATCGTCATCGCCATAGACCTGCATGGCCCTGACCTTGGTCACGCCTTTTGTGCCCGATGGCACCAGGATCATCGAATGACGGCGGTGCTGCGGCTCTCCATCGCCGCCGGTCCTGACCATGACGATGTAGATGGCGCAGCGCGGATCGCCGGCGCCCGAGGCCCACCATTTCTCGCCGTTGAGCACGTAGTCGCCGCCTTGCCGTTCGCAGCGCATGGCAATGTTGGTGGCGTCGGACGAGGCGACATCCGGCTCGGTCATCAGATAGGCCGAGCGGATCTTGCCGTCGAGCAGCGGTTCCAGCCACGCCTGCTTGTGGTCAGCGGAGCCATACCGTTCCAGCACCTCCATGTTGCCGGTGTCGGGCGCCGAGCAGTTGAAGGTCTCGGCGCCGAGATGCGCCTTGCCCATCTCCTCGGCCAGATAGGCGTATTCGACGGTGGAGAGGCCGTAGCCGCGTTCCGAGCCGGTCAGCCAGAAATTCCACAGGCCGCGCTCTCGTGCGGTCTTCTTGAGCCCTTCGAGGATCTCGCTCTGGCGCGCGCTATAGACCCAGCGGTCGCCTTCCTTGCCCACCTCGCCCAGAAACTCCCTGTCGAGCGGCATGATTTCGTCGCGCACCATGGCCGCGACGCGCGCGTGGATCGGCTTCAGCCGCTCGGTCATGCCGAGATTCATCTCCGTCATCGGTCGCTAACCCTTCATACATGCCAGGCATTTTGTCAGTGGCAAGGATGACCGTACTTCGGATAGCCTTGTCAACGCGAACTGTTTGCCCGCATGCCGAGCGCGGAGGATTGTGATGAGCTATCTGGACGAGCTGTTTTCGGTGGCCGGCAAGACCGCGCTGGTGACGGGTGCCGCGACCGGCATCGGCCGCATGGCGGCGACCGCGCTGGTGCAGGCCGGCGCCAACGTGATGATCGCGTCGCGCAAGGGCGAAGATTGCGTCAAGGTCGCCGAAGAGTTGAACGGGCTTGCTGCACCGGGCCGGGCCGAAGGCTTTGCCGGCGATGTCTCCAGCGAAGCCGGCATTGCCGCACTCGTCGCCGAGGTCAAGGCGCGGACAGACAGGCTGAACATCCTGGTCAACAATGCCGGCGTCTCCTGGGGCGCGCCGCTGGAGAGCTTTCCCTATTCGGCATGGGCCAAGGTGCTCGGCGTCAACGTCACCGCGGTCTTCCACCTGACCCGCGAATTGCTGCCGCTGCTCGACGCCGCCGCCAGTGACGCCGATCCGGCCAGGGTGATCAACCTCGGTTCGGTGATGGGCACGCAGCCGCTGGCCGACGATGCCTATTCCTACACCGCCTCGAAGGCCGCGGTTCATCATCTGACGCGCACACTGGCGCTCGAGTTCGCCGCCCGCCGCATCACCGTCAACGCTTTCGCCCCCGGCCCCTTCCAGAGCCGCATGACGGCGTTTGCCACCGGGACGCAAGAACAGGCCAGACATGTCGGCAACCACGTTCCGATCGGCCGTATCGGCGCACCGGATGACATTGCCGGCGCAACGCTCTATTTGTGCAGCCGTGCAGGCAGCTATGTCACCGGCGCCATCCTGCCGATCGACGGCGGACAGTCGGTGCAGCATGGGCTGACGCTGTTCAAGGAATGACATTTTCCGGCCGCAGAAGCCGGAGGTGAACTGGAGGACATGAGCGTGGAACCGATCAGTCTCGATGTGCTTCTGGCCAATGTTGGCAAGGAGGTTGGCGTGTCGCCGTGGCGGGTGGTCACGCAACGCATGATCGACCAGTTCGCCGACGCCACCGACGACCACCAGTTCATCCACTGCGACCCGGAGCGGGCCATGCGCGAGACGCCGTTCGGCGGCACCATCGCGCACGGCTTCCTGTCGCTGTCGCTGTTGTCCGCTATGACCTTCGAGACCATGCCGCCGCTGGAAAACAGCAAGATGGGCGTCAACCACGGCTTCGATTCGCTGCGCTTCCTGGCGCCGGTGAAGACCGGCGCGCGCATCCGCACCCGTTTCGTGCTGGCCGACGTCAAGGTCAGGCCATCGGGCTGGGTGCAGACGGCGCATGATGTGACGATCGAGATCGAGGGCTCGAAGAAACCAGCGCTGACCGCGCGCTGGCTGACGCTGACCCTGATCGAACGCCAGCCCGAGACGGCATGAGCGATCCGAACGTTCTCGACCAGGCAGCGCTTGCGCCTTACCTTGAGGCGAACATACCGGGCTTTTCCGGGCTTGCTGCAATCGAAAAATTCAAATCCGGCCAATCGAACCCGACCTATCTCATGACGGCGGCAAGCGGCCGTTACGTGCTGCGCGCCAAGCCGCCGGGGCAGTTGTTGAAATCGGCGCATCAGGTCGACCGCGAATTCAGGGTGATGAGCGCGCTTGCCGGCACCACCGTGCCTGTGCCGCAGATGCTGCATCTTTCCGACGAAGCCTCGCCGATCGGCCGCATGTTCTATGTGATGGATTTCCTCGACGGCCGCATCTTCTGGGATCCGGCGCTGCCGGAGGCAGGCGACAACGAAGAACGCGCCGCCATCTACGATGCCATGAACGACACCCTCGCCGCGCTGCACGATGTCGATGTCGAGGCCGTGGGGCTCGGCGATTTCGGCCGGCCGGGCAATTATTTCGAGCGCCAGCTGGCGCGCTGGACCAGCCAGTACCGCGCCTCGGAAACCGGCACCGTCGCCGACATGGACCGGCTGATTGCCTGGCTGGAAACGCATATGCCCGCAGATGACGGCCGCGTCTCGCTGGTGCATGGCGACTACCGGCTGGACAATCTGATCTTCGCGCCGGACCGGCCAAAGGTTCTAGCGGTGCTCGACTGGGAACTGTCGACGCTTGGCCACCCCTTCGCCGATATCGCCTATCAGTGCATGCAATGGCGGCTGCCGCACGCGTCGGGTTTTCGCGGCCTGGGCGGTGTCGACCGGTCCGCGATCGGCCTGCCTTCCGAAGAGGACTATGTCGCCAGCTACTGCCGGCGGCGCGGACTCACCGGTATCGGCAACTGGACGTTCTTCCTCGCCTTTTCCTTCTTCCGGCTGGCTGCAATCTGCCAGGGCGTCTTCAAGCGGGCGCTGGACGGCAACGCCTCCAATCCGGAAAAAGCCAGGACCTATGGCGAGGCGGTGAAGCTGCTTTCGCATCTTGCCGCAAAACTGATCGACAAGCAGCCATGATGGGAGGCGTGATGGGCCGCTTTGACGGAGCAACGGTGCTGATCACGGGTGCTGCCGGCGGGCTTGGCCGAGGTGCGACGAAAGGCTTTGCCGCTGAAGGCGCAAAACTGGTGCTATCGGACATCGACGAAAAGGCGCTGGCGGATCTTGCAGGCACACTGCCGGTCGAAACGGCGATCCTCGCCGGCAACATATCAGACGAAAGCCTGTCGGAGGCGCTGGTCAGGCTGGCGGTCGAGACATTCGGCCGGCTGGATATCGCCGTCAACAATGCCGGCATCGTCCAGAGCTTCGTGCGTCTGCCGCAGGTCGAATCGGACGAGGCCCGCCGCGTCCTGGAGGTCGATCTGCTCGGCGTGTTCTATGCCATGAAGCACCAGATTCCGCAGATGGAGCGTCAATTCAGGGCGGACGGCAAGGGCGGCGCCATCGTCAACATCGCCTCGGTCGCCGGGCTGGTCGGCGCGCCAAAACTTTCGGTCTATGCGGCCGCCAAGCATGGCGTCGTCGGGCTGACAAAATCGGCGGCGGCCGAATACGCGACCAAGGGTGTGCGGATCAACGCGATCTGCCCCGCCCACACAAGGACGGCGATGGTGGACGGCTTCTTGCGCGTCTCCGGGGCGCCGGAAGAAGAGGCCTTGGCCGAGCTGACGCGCGGCGTGCCGATGAAGCGGGTGGCCGAAGTCGACGAAATCACCACCGCCATCCTGTTCGCCGCCGACCCCGCCAATTCCTTCATGACCGGCCATGCTCTGGCCGTCGACGGCGGCGTCGGCGCGATCTGACACCTGCCGTTTGGGAACTTCCCGCGCCCTTGTCCGTTGCCGTACAGCGTATATAATTTAGCTTGGCACCAACCAACCAAAGGCACGAGATCTTGCCGCCGAGCGTCCAGACACGCCGCGAGAAACAAAAGGCAGAACAGCGCTCCGAGCTGGTCGCGGCCGCCCATAAGCTCGTCCAGGAAGAAGGCTATGAGGGCCTGACCATCCGCAAATTGGCCAAGCGGGTCGGCTATGCCCCGATGTCGGTCTATTCCTACTTCGCCGACAAACAGGACATCCTGTTTGCGCTGGCGGAAGATGCATTCGAAACGCTTGCCCGACGCATCGAGGAGCATTCGTCCGACGATCCGATCGAGGCCTTGCAGGCGGTGATGACGGAATATGCCGCCTTCGGGCTTGGCAATCCCAACGAATACCGCACTGTCTTCATGACCGAAAAGACCAAGCTGCCGGAAGGCAGAAGCTACGAGGACATGGAAGAGGGCAACCCGGCTATGAAAGCGCTGATCAGCCGGGTCGAGGCCTGCGTCGCCGCCGGCAAGTTGCAAGGCGACCCGCGCGCCATCGCCACCATGCTTTGGGCGGTCGGCCACGGCACGATCTCGCTGCTCATCACCTTTCCGTTCTACCCCTTCGGCGATCCGCAGGCTTTCGTGAAGCGGATGTGCGATTTCACGCTTGCCACGCTCAGCACGCAAAACGTGCCACCGCTGACCGAGACACCGGTCAACTGCTGAACGCCAGTTCCTTTCGGTTCCATGTTTTCTCTCTACCCCAGCCGAAGCGGGCGAATTTCTTGGTTAACAAAAAATTTACCGTACGCGTACGGTTTTGACTTGAACTTCGCGATCGGCGGACGTATCTGTACGGCTTATCGTACATGTACGAGAAAAATTCACCCGTCGAAAACGGAGACTGACAATGAAAAAGACCCTTCTCACCCTCGCCGCCGTGCTGGCACTTTCGGGCTCGGCCTTCGCCGCCAACACCACCCACCCCGTCAAGCATGCGCCCGCCGCAACCTGCGTTGACACCAAGACCAACGTGAAGCTCGATTGCGCTTCGACCGGGTCGGTAGAGAAGAAGGGCGCCACGGAAAACACCGCTGAAGGCAAGAGCCCGCGGCTCGGCATCAGCATCGACCCATGGATCGTGCCGAGCTCGTTCTGAGGCTTGATTGCATATCCGCCCAGGTTTCCCCAGGCATGGTCTCGCCCCGACTTCGAGCGGCATACTGGGTTGGTGCGCAACCGACCTTGCCGCTGAAGGCGGTGCTGAAAGCACTTGGCGATTGATAGCCGACATCGGCGGCGATCTGGCTGAGCGGCTTCTGACTGTGCAGCAGTGCGTCTTTGGCCAGCGCCATGCGCCACGCCAGCAGATATTCGACCGGTGCCGCCCCAACGACATCGACGAAGCGTCGGGCAAATCGCGAGCGCGACATTCCGGCGGTTTTCGCCAGCTCGGCAATCGTCCACGCCCTGCCGACATTCGAATGGATGTGGGTCAGCGCCTTGGCCAATTGCGGATCGGCAAGGCCGCCAAGCAGTCCCTGCGGCCGTGATGCGCGTCGCGCGCCATCGCGGCGCAGCGTTTCGATCAGCATCACCTCGATCAACCGCGACAGCACCATGTCCCTGGCCGGCCTGGCAGCATGCGTTTCGTCGACGATGATACGCATGAGGCTTGCGAGCCGTTCACCGACATCTTCCTCCGCACGGATATGAGTGAAGCGCGGCAGCAGGCCGAACAGCAGGTCGGCATTGGCCGGATCGCAGATGATCAGGCCGCCAAGTATGCGCGTCGTCAGGCCCTCTGCCCTAGTGCCGACCCTGACTTCGTTGTCGACCGTGTTGCGTTCCTTGAACTCGGCGTCGGAGAGAACGAGCTTCGCGCCGAGATGGCTGACGAAACACGCGGAACACGGCTGCGCAGCCAGCAGGTAATCCCCCGCGCACAGCCGCACGGCGTCGGCATTCTCGGCCTGGAACCAGCATTCACCTTCGGTCACCAGATAGAAGGTGGGATCGGTCTGGTAGGGCGAGCGGATGCCCCACTCACCGGTTGCGGCGAGATTGCCGAGCAGCAGCGTCTTTGGGCGCAACAGGGCGATAATATCGGTCAAAGGGTCCAAATGAGACGATCCGTAATGCAATTGGCACTCTTCGTTATAGATCAGCCAGAGCGCCTTACATAGATCAGCCGCATAACCTCAAGGAGTTATGTGAATGACCAAGACCGTCCTCATCACCGGCTGCTCGTCCGGGCTCGGCAAGACCACGGCGAAGCACTTTGCCACCCAAGGCTGGAACGTTATCACGACAATGCGAAGGCCGGACCAGAGCCTCGCCGCCGGCCATGCCGATCAAATGCTTGTGGTGCCGCTCGATGTCACCGATCCCGCAAGCATCGAGGCCGCGATTGCCGCCGGCATCGAGCGCTTCGGACATATCGACGCCGTCGTCAACAATGCCGGCATCAGTGTCGTCTCGATCTTCGAGGCCACCGCGAAGGAGACGATCCGCGGCATCTTCGAAACCAACGTCTTCGGAATGATGAATGTCATGCAGGCGGTGATCCCGCATATGCGCGACCAGGGCGGCGGCACCATCGTCAACATCACCTCGGGCGTCGGGTTGGCGGCCGTACCGCTGCTGGCGCTGTACACCGCAACCAAGCATGCCGTGGAAGGCCTGTCGGAATCGCTGTCCTACGAGCTTGAATCGCAGAACATCCTGGTCAAGCTCGTCGAACCCGGAGCCATGCGTACCACCAGTTTCACCTCCAACACCATGACGGCGTCAGAGGCAGTTTCGGTCCCGGCAACGTACAAGCCTTACTTCGACCACATGATGCAATCGATGATGAACTACCCGTTCCCGGATGCGGACGAACAGCAGGTGGTTGCGACGATCTTTGCGGCGGCAACCGATCCGTCGCACCGACTGCGCTATCTCGCCGGTCCGGATACCGAGGAAATGGCAAGGCTGCGCTGGTCAACCTCCGAAGACGAGTACCTTTCCACCATGAGCGGGCTGATGGGTCAGACCGCCTGGCGCGATGGCAATGCCAGCTGACCGCTTCGCGGCAGACCGCCCGAGTTAAGGCCGGCGCGACAAGATATCAGCCGACCGAGATCGGCAGTTTAGCCGCTGAACTCTCGAAGGCCGCGTCGATCAGCTTCTGCATGTCGGCAGCGCGCCGGAACGACGGATCGCCGTTCCGGCCCGCGTCCAGCGCATCGGCAAAGCGCCGGGCATTGCGCTTGACATCGGGCAGCGCCAGCGTTTGCCAGCGCTGAAGATCGACATCCCCACCCAGGCAGGCGGACAGGTTCGATACCTTGCCGTCGGTCTCGACCTTGATGGCGCCCTTGGTGCCGTGCAGGGCCAGCGACAGGTCGTTGGCGTGGCCGGTCATGTAGCGGCTCGCCACGATCGCGGCGAGCGCGCCGGAATTGAGCCGCGCCGTCATCGCCACGCTGTCATTGGCATCCAGCACATAGTCGCCGATGCGCTCGCCGTCGGCCTTCGGAAACGTCACCAGATCGGCATGCAAGCTGACGATATCCTGATCGGCTCCATAGGTGGCAAAGTCCAGGATATGAATGCCGACATCGCCGAGCACGCCGGTCGAGCCATGCCGGCTCGACAAGCGCCACAGCCATTTGTCCTCGACCCGCCAGTCGCCCCATGATTTGCTGACCAGCCAGCTCTGCCGGTAGCTCGCCTCGACATGGCGCAGCTCGCCGATCTCGCCGGCCTGCACCATGCGCCGTGCCTCCTGGATCGCCGGTGAGTTGCGGTAGGTCAGGTTGACCATGTTGACCACCCCGGCTGCCTCGGCCGCTTCAGTCATCGCAAGCGCATCGGCATGGTTCGGCGCCAGCGGCTTTTCGCAAAACACATGCTTTCCCGCAGCCAACAGGGCCAGCGTCGTCGCCATATGCGCACCATCCGGCGTCGCGTTGATGGCGGCATCGAACTGACCCCAGGCGATCGCCGCTTCCAGGCTTTCGAAGGAATCGTCGATCTTGCTGACGGCGGCGAACGCCGCCGCACGGCCGGGCACCTGATCGACGCAAGCGACGATGCTGCAGCCCGGGATTTCTGCAAACTCCTCGACATGATGCCCGGCGATGCCGCCGGTGCCGAGCAGAAGAATTCGATGCGTCAACTCAAGCCCCCAATCAACTTAGCCCCCAATCGGCTCAAGCTCCGATCAACTCACGCCCCGATCAGCCCAAGTCCCCGATCAGCCCAAGCCCGATCAACTCAGGCCCTTGTCGCCGTCGGCATGCAGGCGCAGCCCCTTCTGGACGATCTTCTCCTTGGCCGCTTCCGTCGGCACGTTCGGCGCATTGGTGATGCCGGACCATGCCGGCGCCGGGTTATGCGCCCAGTGCACGGCGTTGCGCAGCACCTGCTGCACGCCCTCATTGTGATAGATCGGATAGGTCTCGTGGCCGGGCGAGAAATAGAAGATCCTGCCGGCGCCACGTTGGTAGGTCAGCCCTGACCGGAACACCTCACCGCCTTCGTACCAGGAGACGAACACCGTCTCGAGCGGCTCCGGCACGGCGAAGGGCTCGCCGTACATTTCGGTCTCCCCGATCTCCAGGCACTCGCCGATGCCTTGCGCGATCGGGTGGCCCGCGGTTGATCGCCCAGACGCGCTCGCGTTCGCCAGCCTCCCGCCATTTCAGCGAACAGGGCGTGCCCATCAGCCGCTTGAATATCTTCGAGTAGTGGCCGGAATGGAGCACGATCAGGCCCATGCCTTCCCACACCCGCTTCTGCACCCGCTCGACGATCTCGTCCTTGACCTCGCCATGCGCCGCGTGGCCCCACCACAACAGCACGTCGGTGGCCGCCAGGCGCTTCTCGCTCAAGCCATGTTCAGGCTCCTGCAAGGTGGCGGTGGTCGCCTCGATAGCCTTGTCCTGGTTGAGCGCCGCGGCAATGGTGCCATGCATGCCCAAGGGATAGAGGTCGCGCACGGCGGCATTGGTCTGCTCGTGGACATTCTCGCCCCAAACGATCGCTTTTGTCGGCATTTTCATCTCCCAAAGCGCTTTAAATAGCATGTCCAATGGGATTGAGAAGGTCCGATGCAGCCTGGCCCGATGGAAAACTACGTCTTGCGCTTCTTGCGCCCGGGCACGGTCTTGGCCTTGCCCGGTTTCGCGGGCGCGCCGGGAATGGACGTGCTGGTGATCGATATCGGATCGCTGGCCGGGAACGTGTCTTCGAGACCTTCCTCGAGTTCCTCTTCGGCGCTCGGCGCTTCGTGCCGCTCATGTTCGAGCGAGCGGACAGCCGATGTCTTCTTGACCGGCGACTTCGGCGCGGAATTCGACGGCATCGGCATTCTCCCTCGGCGTGCGGATGCAGAACGAGCGTGCCCTGCAAAACGTTCCGAGTTCAGACCGCTGCGTCGCGCGATCCCTCGGACAGGAAAGTAAAAACATAGTCCGAGAAGGAACGCCAGCATTCAACCCGGAAGGTGTCGGCGGCTGTGCGCAGCAGCACGATCTCCGTCTTGCCCAGGATGGTGCGCGACGCTGCTCCCACCGGGAAGACGTCGAGCGACAGATCCTGCGGACAACCCGCATTGATCGTCGCTGCTGCCCCGGCGCCCGTCACGGCGATCGCAATGTTGCGATGCGAGATGCCGACCGCCGAGTGCAGCGCGGAAACCTTGGCGCAATCGGCGAGCGGATCGTTACCGGCCTCGTCGATAACAAGCCATTCGTCGGGGCCGAGCCACAAGGCGGTTCGCCCACCCTTCGAGGCAGACGTCTTCGGCTTGTTCGGCAAGGTCACGCCGAGCGCTTTCGAAAGCGCTGCAACTGAAGCCTCCGGCGCACGCAATGACATGCGCTCAGCCGGCGGCAGCACCTCGACCTTGACGCTGGTCGCCGAAGTGCTGCGTCCAGCCATCGCCGGACGGCGTTCTACCGAAGGCGATGCAGCCGGAGCCGTCTTTCTTGCAGCGGCCTTAGCCATTGAGGCGCCCTCCCGTCTCGTCGAAGAACACCATGCCGGTAACCTCCACTTCGATCACCCCGTTCGGCATCGGCACATAGAGCGTGTCGCCCATGCGGTCGCGGCCGCCGGCGACCAGCGCCAGCGCGATCGAGCGGCCGCAATTTTCCGACCAGTAGCTCGAGGTGACATGGCCTATCATCTTCATCGGGATCGCCTGCTTGGGATCCTCGACGATCTGCGCGCCTTCTTCCAGCACCACCTTGGGATCCTTGGTCTTGAGACCGACCAGCTGCTTGCGGCCCTTGGCCACCAGATCCGGCCGCGCCATGCCCCTGATGCCGACGAAATCGACCTTCTTCTTGCCGACCGCCCAGTCGAGACCGGCATCGTTCGGCGTCACCGTGCCATCGGTGTCCTGGCCGACGATGATGTAGCCCTTTTCGGCGCGCAGCACGTGCATGGCCTCGGTGCCGTAGGCGGCCGCACCATGCTTCTGCCCTTCAGCCCACAGCGCTTCCCAGACAGCCTGGCCATAGTCGGCAGGCACGTTGACCTCGAAGCCACGCTCGCCGGTGAACGACATGCGGAACAGCCTGGTCGGCACGCCGCAGATCTTGCCTTCACGCACCGACATGTGCGGCAGCGCCTCGTCCGACATGTCGATGCCTTCGACCAGCGGCGCGATGATGTCGCGCGACTTCGGGCCCTGCACGGCGATGACAGCCCATTGCTCGGTGATCGAGGTCAGCCAAACATTGAGATGCGGGAACTCGGTCTGGAGATAATCCTCCATGTGGTTCATGACGCGCGGCGCGCCGCCGGTCGTCGTGGTCACATGGAAACGGTCCGGCGCCAGCCTGCCGACGACGCCGTCATCATAGATGAAACCGTCCTCGCGCAGCATGATGCCATAGCGGCATCGGCCCGGCTCCAGCTTCTCCCACGGGTTGGTGTAGAGCAGCTCCATGAACTTGGCCGCATCCGGACCGACCACTTCGATCTTGCCCAGCGTCGAGGCATCGAACAGGCCCGCCGTCTTGCGCACCGCGACGCATTCGCGGTCGACCGCAGCGTGCATGTCTTCCCCCGCCTTGGGGAAATACCAGGCGCGCTTCCACTGGCCGACATCCTCGAACACCGCCCCTTGCGCCTCGGCCCAGGGATGGATCGCCGTCTTGCGTGTCGGGTCGAACAGCGGCCCGCGTGCATGGCTGACGATCGCGCCGAAGGTCACCGGCGTATAGGGCGCCCGGAACGTGGTCAGGCCGACTTCCGGGATCGGCTTGCCCAGAGTCTCGGCGGCAATCGCCAGGCCGTGCATGTTGGAGGTCTTGCCCTGATCGGTCGCCATGCCGTTGGTGGTGAAGCGCTTGACGTGCTCGATCGAGCGCATGCCCTCGTGCACCGCCTGGCGGATGTCCTTGGCGGTGACGTCGTTCTGGAAGTCGACGAAGGCTTTCACCGTCGTGTCCGGCCCGGCGCCGGGCGCCGCACCCAGCATGCCGCGCGACCAGCTCTCCGAGGCATCGACCTTCGGCTTGTTGCCCTTGGCGGTTTTCGCACCCGCGTCCTTGGCCGCCTTGGCGCCCGCGGCATAGGCCTCGTCCACCGTCGCCGACAGCCCGTCAGTGCCGTTGCAGGCGCCGACCGAGACGCAATCCTGCGCATAGGTGCCCGGCACGAAGCGCTTGGTCTCGTCGTTGAAGGCGACCTTGCCGCGCGACTGCGAGAACAGATGCACCGACGGCGTCCAGCCGGCCGACATCAGGATCGCGTCGACCGGGATGGTGCGCTCGCCACCACCATTCTTCGGCTGCACCGTCATCGAGGAAACGCGCAACTTGCCGCCGGCGCGGATCACCGCGCGGCCGAAATTGACTTCGATGCCGAGCGCCCTCGCCTCGTCGATCACCGGTCCGGTCGGATTGTCGCGCAAATCGACGATCGCCGCCACGTTGAGGCCGGCCTTCTTCAGGTCGATTGCGGCCGCGTAAGCCGAGTCATTAGCGGTGTAGACGCCGACATTTTTGCCGACCGCGACGCCATAGTGGTTGAGATAGGTGCGCGCCGCACCCGCCAGCATGATACCCGGCCGGTCATTGTCGGCGAACACCATGTGCCGTTCGATCGCACCGGATGCCAGCACCACGCGCTTGGCCCTGACCTGCCACAGCCGCTCGCGCGCCAGATCGTGGCCGGGTGTTTTCAGATGATCGCTGACACGCTCGACCAGTCCGACGAAATTCTGCGCGTAGTAGCCGAACGCCGTCGTGCGCGAGAGCACGCGGACATTGTCCATGGCGGCGAGCTTCGCCACCGCAGCTTTAGCCCAGGCAAAACCGTCCTGGCCGTCGATCTTAGCGCCGGTCTCGAAACGCAGGCTGCCGCCGAACTCGGCCTGCTCGTCGGCGAGGATGACGCGCACCCCGGTTTCCGCTGCTGCAAGCGCTGCCGCGATGCCGGCCGCACCGCCGCCCAGCACCAGCACGTCGCAATGCGCGTAGCGCGACGAATAATGGTCGGGATCCGGCAGGTCCGGGGAAACGCCGAGGCCGGCCGCGGCCCGTATCTTGGGTTCGTACAGGCTCTTCCAGGCCGCTTTCGGCCACATGAAGGTCTTGTAGTAGAAGCCGGCCGAAAACAGCGGCGACGCGATGTCGTTGACCGCACCGACGTCGAAGGAAAGCGACGGCCAGCGGTTCTGCGACTGCGCGTCCAGCCCGTCATAGAGTTCCTGCACGGTGGCACGCACGTTCGGCGTCTTGCGTGCCGCGTCGCGCTTGATCTCGACCAGCGCGTTAGGCTCTTCCGCACCTGCCGACAGGATACCGCGCGGACGGTGATATTTGAACGAGCGGCCGACGAGATGGACGCCATTGGCAAGCAGCGCCGAGGCTAGCGTGTCGCCCTCGATGCCGGCATAGGACTGGCCGTCGAAGCTGAAGCACGCGGTCTTGGCTTGGCTGAAGCGGCCGGCGCCGGGAATGCGGAACGCGCCGCTCATTTGGCAACTCCCGGGAGCTTCGACGGTTTCGGCTCGCCGGCCTTGTAGGTCATGACGAACTTGTCGGTGACGGTGTCGCGCACGGCATTGAAGAAGCGCGCGCAGCCGTGCATGTGCCGCCAGCGCTCATAGATGATGCCCTTGGGATTCGAGCGGATGAAGAAGAATTTTTCGAAATCGTCGTCGGTCTCGCCAGCAATGTTGGCCGAGCGTGCGATATGCGCCTCGCCGGCGTTGCGGAACTCGAGTTCCGGGCGCTCTTCCTCGCAATAGGGGCAGCGGATGAGAAGCATTTTGGTTCGTTCCTACAATTCGCCGTGGCCGACGCGGGCGCCCGCCGGTTGATCGCAAAGCTTCTGTCCCAGCGTCGCGAACGGCGCGACAAGCCGGATGCGCTCCTCCACGCTTGCGGCTGGGCGAAAAAGGTCGCGATACGCCATGTTGCCGAGGGTAAGCTGCATCGGATCGGTGGTGACGATCACCTGACGTGGCTGGAATGTCTCGTCCACGCCTAAATCGGAAGGCCTGTTCTCGAAGAAGACAACCACCCGCTGGCCGCCGCTCCAGACGCAGGCCAGCATGCCCTCGTCGACCGAAAACGGCCAGTTGGCTTCGTTTCCGGCACGGCTGATCGGCTGCGTACGGACTTCGTCCGCCGACGGAAAATGGAACATGCCCCGTTCCCCCGCCAGCACTTGTTCCCCCGCCAGCATCAGCGGCATCGCCACAGCCATCTGCGCCATCATCAGTGCGCCACCGCCGCCGCTGCCGCCTCGTCGATGAGCCGGCCGGTGCGGAAGCGCTCGATGGTGAAAGGTGCGTTGATCGGGTGCGGGTCGTCCTTGGCAATCGTATGGGCAAAGACATGGCCAGAACCCGGCGTTGCCTTGAATCCGCCCGTACCCCAACCGCAATTGACATAGAGGCCGGGCACTGGCGTCTTGGCCAGGATCGGCGAACGGTCGGGCGTGACGTCGACGATGCCGCCCCACGAACGCAGCATCTTCATGCGCGTGAAGATCGGGAACATCTCGCAGATGGCGTCGAGCGTGTGCTGCAATATGTGCAGGCCGCCGGTCTGCGAATAGGAGACATACTGGTCGGTGCCGGCGCCGATCACCAGCTCGCCCTTGTCAGACTGCGAGATATAGGCGTGCACCGTGTTCGACATCACCACGCAGGGCACCACCGGCTTGACCGGCTCCGACACCAGCGCCTGCAGCGGATAGCTTTCCAGCGGCATGCGCACGCCGGCCATGTTCATGATCACCGAGGAATGGCCGGCGGCAACGACGCCGACCTTCTTGGCGCCGATGAAGCCGCGCGTCGTGTCGACGCCCATGACCGCGCCATTGGCCGCCCGCTTGACGCCGGTGACCTCGCAATTCTGGATGATGTGGACGCCGCGCGCTGAGGCGCCGCGCGCATAGCCCCAGGCAACCGCATCGTGGCGCGCCGTACCGCCGCGACGCTGCAGGGCAGCGCCGACGACCGGATAGCGCGCGTCCCTGGAGGTGTTGAGCGGCGGGCAGAATTCCTTTGCCTGCTCCGGCGTCAGCCATTCATTGTCGATGCCGTTCAGCCGGTTGGCGTGCACGTGGCGCTTCAGCACCTGGACGTCGTGCACATTGTGGGCCAGCATCATGACGCCGCGCGCCGAATACATGACGTTGTAGTTGAGCTCCTGGCTGAGCCCGTCCCACAGCTTCAGCGCATGGTCATAGATGCCGGCGCTCTCGTCATAGAGATAGTTGGAGCGGATGATGGTGGTGTTGCGGCCGGTGTTGCCGCCGCCCAGCCAGCCCTTTTCCAGCACCGCGACATTGGTGACGCCGTGCACCGTGGCAAGGTAATAGGCGGTGGCCAGGCCATGGCCGCCGGCGCCGACGATGATGACGTCGTATTCCTTCTTCGGCTCAGGCGAGGACCATTGTTCCTCCCAGCCCTTATGGCCGCGCATGGCCTCGCGGGCGATGGCGAATACCGAATATTTCTTCAACGACCTGGCCTCGCAAATAGCGGCCGGGCATTCATTCGGTCCCGGCGCGCGAGGTGTATCACTAGCGAAACAGCGCTTCCACCCTTGCGCTGTTTGCGACGGCGCTTGCCGTTTTGCGCCGCGACGAAAAAGACGCATGCGGCGCTGCGGCGCTTTCCAGCATCTTGGCGGGTATCGGGTGGCTCGCATTGCCTCGATCTGCGACCAAGCATCCCAACTGCCGGTGAAGCCGGCGCAAATAACAGGGATGCAGAAAATGTTCGCACTCGCCGACAAGGTCGCCATCGTCACCGGCGCCAGTTCCGGCATCGGCCGCGCCACCGCGAAACTCTTTGCCGAGGAAGGCGCCAAGGTCATCGTCGCCGCCCGCCGCCAGGCCGAGCTTGATGCGCTCGTGGCCGAGATCGCGGATACCGACGGCACCGCGGTCGCCCTTGCCGGCGATGTCAGGGACGAAGCCTACGCAAAGGCCCTTGTCGATCTGGCGGTCGAAAAGTTCGGTGGGCTCGACATCGCCTTCAACAATGCCGGCGCCGTCGGCCAGATGGGACCGATAGCCGAACTGTCGCTGGAAGGCTGGCGCGAGACGCTCGACACCAACCTCACCAGCGCGTTTCTCGGCGCCAAATACCAGGTGCCGGCGATGATCGAGCGCGGCGGCGGTTCGCTGATCTTCACCTCCACCTTCGTCGGCCACACCGTCGGCATGCCCGGCATGACAAGCTATGCCGCGAGCAAGGCAGGCCTGATCGGGCTGACGCAGGTGCTGGCCGCCGAATACGGCCCGAAAGGCGTTCGGGTCAACGCGCTGCTGCCCGGTGGCACCGACACGCCGGCGGCAACCTTCAAGACTCCGGAATCACGGGCCTTCGTCGAAGGTTTGCATGCGCTGAAGCGTGTCGCGGTGCCCGAAGAGATCGCCCGCTCGGCGCTCTACCTCGCCTCCGACGCCTCGAGCTTCACCACAGGAACGGCGCTGCTGGCCGATGGCGGCGTGTCGATCAACCGGACGTGATGAGTTTTTCGCAGCGAACACGTATGTTCATAGCCGCCAGGCAGACGGCCGGTCTTGCTTTTTCGCCGCGATTTGGCGATGCCGTTTGCTGTCGAAACGGGTCTTCTTGCCAAACGGATCCTGCAAACATGATGCTGATCAGAACCTATGTGGCTGCGAGCGCAATAGAGGGGGTCGGCGTGTTCGCCGCCGAGCCGATCAGGAAAGGCGCTTCGATCTGGCGGCTCGATCCCGATTTCGACCGGCTGATCCCGATGGACAAATACCAGGCAGCACCCTCGCATCTCAGGGAACTGCTAGACCGCTATGCCTATCCGAGCCCGGACCGGCCGGGTTTCATGGTCTATGAAGTCGACAATGGGCGCTTCATGAACCATGCCGGCAATCCAAACACGGATTTTTCACAGTATGGCGGAGCCACCGCGACCCGCGACATCGCCGCGGGCGAGGAGATCACCTGCGACTACGGCGAGTTCTTCGAGGATTTCGAGCGGCTTCACCTCGCCACGGCGTAGTCGGCTCCTTATCTCATGGGCAAGTGGCACACTTGTCCCGGGCAAACCAACTGCGCTTTGGCCCTCCAAGTGCATTTCGGCTGTGGACAGCGCGGCATGATTCTGCTATCAGCCGCCCCAATTCGTGGTGTAAACCGCCGCGGAGGCTAGTGGCTATGGCCGCTTGCCTGTTGATATCAAACCCGAAAGACAGGATTGCCCGTGCAGGTACTCGTCCGCGACAATAACGTTGATCAGGCGCTTCGCGCTCTCAAGAAGAAGATGCAGCGCGAAGGCATTTTCCGCGAAATGAAGATGCGCGGTCACTACGAGAAGCCGTCCGAGAAGCGCGCCCGTGAGAAGGCTGAAGCCGTCCGCCGCGCCCGCAAGCTGGCCCGCAAGCGCGCCCAGCGCGAAGGCCTGCTGCCGATGACGCCGCGCCCTGTTGCTGCTGGCGCCGCCGGTGGTCCAGGTGGCGCTCCGCGTCCGCCGCGGTTCTAACGCCAATTTTTCGTCCTTTTCGAAGGATATCAGAGGTGGCGCGATGCGGAATCGCCGCCACCTTTTTGTTTTGATTGTGACCCGGCCCGGAGGGGGGAACCGGACCTGAGCGACGCGGCTTGAAGTGAGGACAGGGCAGACATGAACGCAACAAGCGTGGAGCGCGGGACCGCATTGCGTGGTTTCGCCCTGACAGCGGCTCTGCTCTCCGGACTGGCGCTTGCCGGTTGCCAAACGGCCGGCCCAACCGGTGAATTCAACAACATCGACAAGGCGCAAGGGTCGAGCGAGAACATCTCCTCGCTGTCGGCGGTCATCCAGCGCAATCCCCAGGATCCCGAAGGCTACAATGTGCGCGGCTCGGCCTATGGCCGTGGCGGCCAGTACCAGGCAGCGCTCAAGGATTTCAACCAGGCCATCCAGCTCAACCCGAATTTCTACCAGGCCTATTCGAACCGCGCGCTCATCCAGCGCTTCCTCGGCAATCAGACCGCCGCGCTCGAGGACTACAACCGTTCGATCCAGATCAATTCAAATTATGACGCCGCCTATATCGGCCGCGGCAATCTCTACCGCAAGGCAGGTCGCACCCAGGACGCCTTCAACGACTTCCAGAAGGCGATCCAGCTCGACACGACCGACGCGCGTGCCTACCACAATCGTGGCCTGATCTATCAGAGCCAGGGCCAGCACAAGTTCGCTATCGAGGACTTCTCGACGGCCATCTCGTTGGCGCCGGACGCCGCCGAACCCTATAACGGCCGCGGTCTCTCCTATCTGGCGACCAACGACGAAGACAATGCCTTCTCCGACTTCAACATGGCGATCAAGCTCGACGGCAAGAACGCCGAGGCCTGGGCCAATCAGGCGCTGATCTACGAGCGGCGCGGCGACAAGGTCAAGGCCGGGAAATCCTACCGCGAAGCCGTGCACCTTGATCCGACCTACCAGCCGGCCAAGGACGGCCTCGCCCGCGTCAGCTGACATCGACTTCAGCTGGCTACGTGCGCATCAGGTGCCGCAGCGTCCGAAAGGACGCGCAGCGCGATTCACCTCGTCAATCCGGCAACCGCGCATTAACCCCGCCAACAAGCTGTTGGCCCTCGCCTTGATCGCGCCAAGTTTTCAGCGGAACGGTCTGCCTACCCAATCCGTTGTTAAAAAGTGATTTGCGAAAGGACCCTCCCATGATCAAGAAACTCGCCTGCGCCGCTGCCCTCGCCATGACGGTCTTCGCCGCAGCTCCGGCCAGCGCCGGCAAGCTGCAGCTCGGCACGCTCGACTGCACCATCGACGGCGGCACCGGCTACATCGTCGCCTCCAACAAGGGCGTGTCCTGTGTCTTCCGCCCCCACCATCACGGACCGTCGGAGATTTACACGGGTGTCATCTCCAAGATCGGTGTCGATGTCGGCCAGACGCATCAGGGCCAGTTGGTCTGGGCCGTGCTGGCTGCGACCCGCGATCGTGATGGGGGCGATCTCGCCGGCAGCTATTACGGCGTCAACGCCGAGGCGAGCGTCGTGACCGGCGGCGGCGCCAACCTGCTGGTTGGTGGCCTGGACAGCGCCTTCATGCTGGAGCCGCTCAGCGTCCAGGCGCAGACCGGCGTCAACCTTGCCGTGGCTGTGACCTCGCTCCAACTGATCCACTCGTTCAAGTGAATGCATGGAGCCATGCGCTCCATGCCCCCTCACCCCGCGGCGCGGAACCAGATAGGATGGTTCCGCGCCGTTTGATTTTTGGGGGACCGCCATGCCAAAGACAGCCATTGCTGCTGCCGTATTCGCCAGCTTGCTTGCCAGCGCGGCGCAAGCGCAGGACCAAGGCATAGAGCTCGGCACGCTCGATTGCGCCATCGGCGGCGGCACCGGCTTCATCTTCGGCTCCAGCAAGGATTTGAGCTGCACCTTCAACCCTGCCGACAAGAGCTTCGCGCCGGAAGCCTATTTCGGCGCGGTCAACAAATACGGCCTCGACATCGGCACGACGAAGCAGACGGTCATGCAGTGGATCGTGCTGACGCCGCTGAAGAACATCTATGCGCCGGGTGCGCTGGCCGGAGACTATATCGGCGCCAGCGCCGAGGTGACGGCCGCCGTCGGCGCCGGCGCCAATCTGCTGGTCGGCGGCTCTTCGCAAGCCTTCACCTTGCAGCCACTCAGCCTGCAGACGCAGACCGGCATGAACCTCGCGATCGGCGTCAGCCAGTTCCAGTTGCGCAGCACCGAGAACTGATCGCGCCACCGGAACCGCAAACATATCCCGAAAAATTCGCTTGAGCTCAATCGCGGTTGAGGTTTTACAAGCCTGCCCCGAACGCAACAACGCCTCGATGCGGCGCGCAATCCGGCGCGGTCGATTCGCATGGTCCTGCCGGAAACCCGTACTGGCTTCTGGCGCCCTGCGCTGGCGTCGAGATATGCAAGGCAGGGGGGAAAATGACCGAAATCAGCACAAACAGGGTCGACTGGCGCGCATTGTGGGCAAGCGGCGACCTGGCGCGCTTCTGCTTCATCAGCCTCGGCATCCTGTTGCACGCCACCAACGAAACGATGGTGGCAACGGTGATGCCGGCCATGGTCGGCGAACTGGCCGGCGTCCAGCTCGTCGGCTGGTCGCTGGCGATTTATGAACTTGGCGCCATCGTTGCCGGCGCGGCAGCCGGACGGCTGGTGAGCTATGTTCCCCTGCGCACCAACATGGTGGTCGCCGCGCTGCTTTACGCAGCCGGGGCGCTGATCTGCGCCACCTCTCCTTCCATGCAATTGTTCCTTGCCGGCCGCCTGATCGAAGGGCTTGGCGGCGGTGCGCTGGTGTCGCTGGCCTTCGTCTCGGTCGAACGGCTGTTCGCACGCGCCATCTGGCCGCAGCTGTTCGGCATCATGTCGGCAATCTGGGGCGTCGCCGCCTTCAGCGGACCGTTGCTCGGCGCGATCATGACCGAGCTGTTGTCATGGCGCTGGGCCTTCGGCATCTTCACCCTCGGCGGCACCGCCATGGCGCTGGCAAGCTTCATCGTGCTCAACACGCCGCAGGCGACGAAACCGAGGGCGAGCACCGGCAAGGCGCCGCCCTTCCCGTTCGCAGCCCTTGGCTGCCTTGCCGTCGCCGTGGTGCTGATCGCCTCGGCCGGCGTCGACATCGCCTTGCTGCGCTCCTCGCTGCTGATGGCCCTTGGCCTCATCGGCCTGGTGCTGTTCTTTTACATCGACGCGCTGAAGCCGCGCTCGCGGCTGTTCCCGGCGCGGCTGTTCTCATGGCGCACGCCGGTCGGCGCCGGCATGACCATGGTTGCCGCCTTTTCGGTGGCGACCTGTTCCTTCGGCGTCTACGGGCCGCTGCTGCTGACCAGCCTGCACGACATTCCGCTGCTGACCACCGGCTACATCATTGCAGCGGAATCGATCGCCTGGTCGATCTTGTCGATCCTCGTCGCCAATGCACCGCCGCAGCGCGAGCGGCTGATCATCATCGGCGGCGCGGTGATGATCGCGGCCGGCATCGCCGGCTTTGCCTATACGATACCCCTGGGCTCCATTCCGCTGATCCTGATCTGCGCCCTGTTGCAAGGCGGCGGCTTCGGCATCGCCTGGCCGTTCCTGACGCGCGTCATCGTCGCCTCCGCACCCAAGGACGAGCAGACCATTGCCTCGGCGGCGGTGCCGACTATGCAGCGCATCGGCTATGCCGTGGGTGCCGCACTTGCCGGCATCGTCGCCAATGCCAGCGGCTTTTCGCAAGGTTTGAACCATGACGCTGCGGCGAATGTCGCGTCCTGGCTGTTTCTCGCCTTCGTGCCGCTCGGCATTGTCGGCTGCCTGGCGGCCTTGCGGGTATCCACGCCCCTTGGCCAGCCGCAGGAAGCTATCGGCTAAAACTTCAGCCTGCTCACTCGACCTCGCGCAGGCGATAGCCGACGCCGGTCTCGGTGGTGATGTAGCGCGGCTGGTCGGGGCTCTTCTCGATCTTCTGCCGAAGCTGCCGGACATAGACCCTGAGATACTGCACGTCGGTTGAATCGCCCCAGACCTGCTTCAACAGGAAATGGTGGGTCAGCACCTTGCCGGCGTGCTGCACGAGGATACGCAGGATGTCATATTCCTTCGGTGAGAGCTTTACCTCCTTGCCCTCGACCTTGACGATGCGTTTGACCAGATCGACGCTGAGGTCACCGGTGTGGAACACCGGTTTTTCGCCCTGTTGCTGGAACTTGTGCCGCAACGCCACGCGGATGCGTGCGACCAGTTCGTTCATACCGAACGGCTTGGTGACATAGTCGTCGGCGCCAAGTTCCAGAGCCTGGACGATGCCGGCCTCGTCGGTGCGGCTGGACAGGATGACCACCGGAATGTCGAGACCGTCGTCGCGCCATTTGCGCAACAGCTCATGGCCGCTCATGCCGGGCAGGCCGAGGTCGAGCAGGACGAGGTCCGGCTTCTCCGCCTCCATCAGCTCGATCGCCACCCTGGCGTTCGGCGCCTCGCTGATCGCGTAGCCCTGGCTGCCGAGCCCGACGCGAAGCAGCTTGCGGATCGGCGGCTCGTCATCGACGACCAGTATCCTGACGTTCGAGTTTGTCATGCCAAGTCACCCACATCGTCCGTATTCGAGGCGTCGAGTTCGGGCGGGTTTGCCGGCTTCGGCATCTTGATGGTGAAGACCGCGCCCGAACGATCGGTCCGGTTCGCCGCCGTGATCGTGCCCCCCATCGCCTCGATGAAGCCGCGGCAGATCGACAGCCCGAGCCCGGTGCCGGCACGGACCTGATCGCGCTTGCGCACCCGGTAGAAAGTATCGAAAATCCGTTCCAGATCGCCAGGGGGAATGCCCGGCCCTTCATCCATGATCTGCAGGAGGACGGAGCCATTGTCGGTCCAGCCCTGCACGCGGATCGTCGAGCCGGCCGGGGCATATTTCGCCGCATTGTCGAGGAGATTGAACAGCGCCTGCTCGAACAGGACGGGGTCGACCTTCAGCATCGGCAAATCGGAGGGGATGTCAGTCTCGGTCTTGTGCTCGGCAATGATTTTCCTGGCCCTCTGCAGGGCGGAGCCGACGATGTCGCCGACATAGTGGAAGGCGTAGTTCGGCTCCATTGCGCCGGACTCGATCTTGGTCATGTCGAGCAGGTTGGCGATGAAGCGGTTCAGCCGCTCGGATTCATCGAGCACGGTCGTCAGCAGCTCTGCCCGGTCGTCTTCAGGAAGTGCCGGTGCAAATTCCCTCAGCGTGCCGGCTGCGCCCATGATGGCGGCGAGCGGCGTCTTCAGATCATGCGAAATCGAGGTCAGCAGCGCCGAGCGCAACCTGTCTGCCTCGGCCGCTAGCTTGGCGCGATCGACATCGGCGACGAGCTGGATGCGCTCGATGGCGACTGCTGCCTGGTCGGCCAGCGCATCGAGCAGGCGCTGCTGCTCGGGCGTCAGCAGCGGCCCCTGCCTGTCGTTGTCGAGGCCGACGACACCGATCGCCGTGCGCCCGGTGCGCAAGGGCAGATAGAGGCGTTTGGCGCCGGGAAGCGTATCGGCGCCGCGTCCCGCGGCGCGGTTGTGCTCCCAGGCCCAGCGGGCGGCAGCGATGTCGGCTTCGGCCAGCGTGTCGTCGGGCGGATAGCCGGCCTTGACGGTGATCGTCCCGTCTTCTGGCAGAAGCAGCACCACACGCAGCTTCAGCATCGAGGCGATCTGGAAGGCGGTGGCCCAGAGAACGTCGTCGAGCGTGCCGGCGCCGGCGAGCTTCTTGGAAAAGAGATAGATGTCCTCGGTAGCCCGCGCACGCGAGCGGGCGGCGACCGCCTGACGCTGCACGCGCGCCGTCAGATTGCTGGCAATGACAGCGACAACGAGGAACACGCCAAGCGCGACAATGCTTTCCGGATCCCTGATGGTCAGCGTGTAGCGCGGTTCCAGGAAGAAATAGTTGAAGGCAAGGGCGCTGACGAAACAGGCATACAGAGCCGGCCACAGACCACCGGTTACCGCCGATGCCAGCACCCCGATGAGAAGAATGATCGCCAGATTGCGAACGTCGAGAAACTGGTCGAGAAGGACGGCGAAGGCGAGCGAGCCCATGACAAAGGCCGTGGCCTTTAGATAGGGCCAGATCTCGAACTGCCACTGCTCGTCCGCCGCCCTGATGCTCCTCGACGCCGCCTCGGTGCCGCGTTCGTTTCCCGAAATGACGTGGACGCTGATATCACCGGCATTGCGGATGAGATCATAGGTGAGCGAGCCTTCGATCAATTCCCGCCAGCGCGAGCGGGTCGGCCTGCCGACCACGATATGGGTGAAATTGTTCGCCGTCGCGTAACGCACGATGTCTTGCGCCACATTCTGACCCGGAATGGTCGTCACCTCGGCACCAAGCTGCTGGGCGAGGCGCAGGTTGTTTGCGAGCCGGTCCTTGTCATCCTCGGGCATGCTGGCCGAGCGCGGGCTATCGACATGCAGCGCCGTCCATGGGGCACGCAGCCGGTCGGCGAGCCTGCGCGCATAGCGCACGCGGGCCGCTCCTCCCGGGCGCGCGTCGAGGCAGACGAGAACCCTTTCCCCGGCTGCCCACGGTCCGGGTATCGCATGGGCCTGCATATGGATCAGCAACTGGTCGTCGACGCGCTGCGCGGTGCGGCGCAGCGCCAGTTCCCTGAGAGCCGTCAGATTGCCGGGCGAGAAATAGTTCTCGATCGCGCGCTGGGCGGTGTTGGGGAAATAGACCTTGCCTTCCTCGAGCCGTTTGATCAGGTCGTCGGGGGTGAGATCGATGATCTCGACATCGTCGGCCTGGTCGATGATGGAATCGGGGACCGTCTCGCGGACCCTGACCTTGGTGATCTGGGCGACGACGTCGTTCAGGCTTTCGACATGCTGGATGTTGAGCGTTGTGTAGACGTCGATGCCTTGCGTCAGAATTTCCTGGACGTCGAGATAGCGCTTGGGATGGCGGCTGCCGGGCGCGTTGGTGTGGGCGAGTTCGTCGACGAGAACCAGCGCCGGGCGCCGGGCTATGATCGCGTCGATATCCATCTCATCGAGGATGCGCCCCTTGTAGTCGACCTTGCGGCGGGGAATGACCTCATAGCCCTCGACCAGGGCCAGCGTTTCCTTGCGGCCATGCGTCTCGACGACGCCGATCACCACGTCCACGCCATCGGCCAGCCTGGCGCGGCCCGACATCAGCATCTCGTAGGTCTTGCCGACGCCCGGTGCCGCGCCGAGGAATATCCGCAGACGGCCACGCCCCTCCCGCTCGGCATGATCAAGCAGTGCGTCGGGAGAAGGTCTGGTGTCGTTGCTTCTATCGTCCGGCATCAGGATCGATCATGGATGGCGTCGGGGATACTGTCGATCCCCGGCCGCCGCCATTCACTATTTCGCGGCGTCCAGCGCAAGGTTGAGGCCGAGCACATTGACCACCGGTTCGCCCATGAAGCCGAGCTCCCTGCCCTCGACCTGGCTGTCGACAAGCGCCTTGATCTTGGCTTCGTCGATACCCCTGGCCTTGGCCACCCGGGCGACCTGGAAGTAGGCCGCTTCGGGACTGATATCGGGATCGAGGCCGCTGCCGGACGTCGTCACCAGGTCCATCGGAACAGGCCGGTTCGGGTTTTCCGCTTTCAGCTTCTCGGCGTCGCCCCTGATGCGGTCGATCAGCTTGGGATTGGTCGGGCCGAGGTTGCTGCCGCTCGAGGCGGCGGCGTTGTAACCGTCGCCGGCGGCCGAGGGGCGACCATGGAAATAACGGTCGCTGGCAAAGCCCTGGCCGATCAGTTCGGAGCCGATGACCTTGCCGTCCTTCTCGATCAGGCTGCCATTGGCCTGACGCGGGAACAGGGCCTGGGCGATGCCGGTCATGCCGATCGGATAGATCAGGCCGGTCAGCACCGTAAAGAAGACGATCATGATGATCGCGGGTCTTATCTGGGTGAGCATGGACATATTCCTCAGAGCAATTCCAGGAAAGTGTGAAGCGATTTTCCGTCCGGAGTTGCGTTAAAACAAAGAGTTAAGCGAGGCCAAGCGCGGTGACGACCATGTCGATCGCCTTGATGCCGACGAAGGGGACGATGATGCCGCCGAGGCCGTAGACGAGCAGGTTGCGGCGCAGCAGCGCGCCAGCGCCGATGGCGCGATATTTGACACCTTTCAGCGACAGCGGGATCAGCGCGATGATGATCAGCGCGTTGAAGATGATGGCTGACAGGATGGCGCTCTGCGGCGTCGCCAGATGCATGATGTTGAGCGCCTGCAACGGGCCGGTCGTCTGTCCTGGCGCGACGTAGAAGACGGCGAACATCGCCGGAATGATGGCGAAATACTTGGCCACGTCGTTGGCGATGGAGAAGGTGGTCAGCGAGCCGCGCGTCATCAGCAGCGCCTTGCCGATTTCGACGATCTCGATCAGCTTGGTCGGATCGCTGTCGAGGTCGATCATGTTGCCGGCCTCGCGTGCGGCGACCGTGCCGGTGTTCATGGCGACACCGACATCGGCCTGGGCAAGAGCCGGCGCATCGTTGGTGCCGTCGCCGCACATGGCGACCAGCTTGCCCTTGGCCTGCTCGTCGCGGATCAGCTTCAGCTTGTCCTCGGGCGTCGCCTGGGCGAGGAAGTCGTCAACGCCGGCTTCCGCGGCAATGGCTGCCGCCGTCATCGGGTTATCGCCGGTGATCATCACCGTGCGGATGCCCATGCGGCGCAGTTCGGTGAAGCGTTCGCTGATACCGCCCTTGACGATATCCTTGAGGTGGATGACGCCGAGCAGGCGCCCGTCGCGTTCGACCGCCAGCGGCGTGCCGCCAGACTTGGCGATCTCGTCGGCGATGGCCTGGAGGTCGCGGACGGCTTCACTGCTTGGCCGCGTGCCATGAGAGGCGGTTGTTGACTGGTTGACATGGGCGAGCACCGAATCGACTGCGCCCTTGCGCACCGATGAATCATCGATATCGACGCCGCTCATCCGGGTTTGCGCGGTGAAGGGCACGAAAGTAGCGTGCAGCGTTGCCATATCGCGAGCGCGGATGGCGTATTTCTCCTTGGCCAGCACGACGATCGAGCGGCCTTCCGGCGTTTCGTCGGCCAGCGAGGCAAGCTGGGCGGCGTCGGCCAGTTCCTGCTCGGTGACACCCTTGACCGGGCGAAACTGCGTCGCCTGGCGATTGCCGAGCGTGATCGTGCCGGTCTTGTCGAGCAGCAGCGTATCGACGTCGCCGGCCGCCTCGACGGCACGGCCGGACATCGCCAGCACGTTGAAGCGCACCAGGCGGTCCATGCCGGCGATGCCAATGGCCGACAGCAGCGCACCGATCGTCGTCGGGATCAGGGTCACGAACAGGGCGACCAGCACGGTCACCGAGATATAGCCACCCGAATAGGAGGCAAAGCTCGGGATCGTTGCGGTGGCCAGCACGAAGATCAGCGTCATGCCGACCAGCAGGATGTTGAGCGCGATCTCGTTCGGCGTCTTCTGGCGCTCCGCGCCTTCGACCAGCGAAATCATGCGGTCGAGGAAGGTGTGGCCGGAAGCCGCGGTGATGCGCACGCGGATCCAGTCGGACAGCACCTGGGTGCCGCCGGTGACCGCCGAACGGTCGCCGCCGGATTCGCGGATGACCGGCGCGGATTCGCCTGTGATAGCCGCTTCGTTGACCGAGGCAACACCTTCGATCACTTCGCCGTCGGACGGAATGATGTCGCCGGCTTCGACCAGCACGGCGTCGCCGACCTTGAGGCTGGTGCCGGGCACGAGTTTGTATTTGGTGCGGTCTTCACCAGTCAGAAGCTTGGCCTGGGTCTCGGTGCGTGCCTTGCGCAGCGAGTCGGCCTGCGCCTTGCCGCGCCCTTCAGCGACGGCTTCGGCGAAGTTGGCGAACAGCACGGTGAACCACAGCCAGATGATGATCTGCAGCGTGAATTTGAAATCGCCGCCGCCGGTGATCAGATCCCTGACGAACAGGACAGTCGTCAGCGCAGAGACGACGGCGACGACGAACATCACTGGATTCCTGATCAACGTGCGCGGGTTCAATTTCCTGAAGGCCCCGCCGATGGCGGGCCACAAGATGCTAGCATCCATGATGCTCGCTGATTTTGAATGGCTCATTTTGAAGCTCCGGCTTCGGTGTTGTTGGATGGCACCGAGCGATCGGATGCCGAAAGGAAGTGTGGCGGCCCGTAGGCCAGGAACCAGAGTGCGAGCATGACTGCCGCAATGCCGAGAAACGTCGACATGGTCGGGAAAGGAGGAGGTCTCTCCTCCTTTCCGTGATCGCCCCTGTGGCTGATCTTGCGACGCATGGTGTTGAACCAGCACATGGCGGTATCAGAAGGTCTGCCCATGGATCATCGCCAGATGTTCGACGATCGGTCCGATCGCCAATGCCGGGAAGAAGGTCAGGCCGACGACGATGAGGATGACGCCGACCAGCAGACCGACGAACAACGGGCCATCGGTCGGGAAGGTGCCGGCGGAAGCCGGGACCGTCTTCTTGGCCACCAGCGAGCCGGCAATGGCCAGCGCCGGGATGATGACCAGGAAGCGACCCATCAGCATGGTGATGCCGAGCGTTATGTTGTACCAGGGCGTGTTGCCGGTGAGGCCGCCAAAGGCCGAGCCGTTGTTCGCCGCCGCCGAGGTGTAAGCGTAGAGTACCTCGGAGAAGCCATGCGGCCCGCTATTGGCGATCGATGCCACAGCGCTTGGCAGAACCACCGCAATGGCCGTGAACGTCAGCATCGCCAGTGGCAGGCACAGGATTGCCAGCATGGCCATCTTGACCTCCTTGGCCTCGATCTTCTTGCCAAGATATTCCGGCGTGCGGCCAACCATCAGGCCGGCAACGAAGACCGCGACCACGATGAACATCAGGATGCCGTAGAAACCGGCGCCGACGCCGCCGACGATGACTTCGCCGAGCTGCATGTTGACCATCGGGATCAAGCCGCCGATTGCCGTGAAACTATCGTGCATGGCGTTGACGGCGCCGCAGGATGCGGCGGTGGTGATGACCGCGAACAGTGCCGACATGGCGACGCCGAAGCGGCTCTCCTTGCCTTCCATATTGCCCCCGTCGATGCCGAGCGCGTGCACCAGCGGATTGCCTGCGGCTTCCGCCCAGTAGCAGACGGCGACACCGGCGATGAACAGGACGCCCATCGTGGCCAGGATCGCCCAACCCTGGCGCTGGTTGCCGACCATACGGCCGAAGACATTGGTCAGCGCCGCGCCTAGCGCAAAGATCGTCACCATCTGGATCAGGTTGGAGATCGCATCGGGATTTTCGAAAGGATGCGCGGCATTGGCGTTGAAGAACCCACCGCCATTGGTGCCGAGCATCTTGATGGCGATCTGCGAGGCGACGGGGCCGACCGCTATCGTCTGTTGGGCACCTTCCAGTGTCGTGGCGTTGACATATGGACCGAGCGTCTGCGGCATGCCGAGCCAGACGTAGACAAGGGTCAGGATGATGCAGAGCGGCAGCAGCACATAGAGCGTACACCGGGTCATATCGACCCAGAAATTGCCGATGGACTTGGCCGACGCGCGGGCAAAGCCACGGATCAGCGCGACCGCGATGGCGATACCAACGGCCGCCGACATGAAGTTCTGTACGGTGAGGCCGGCCATCTGCACGAGGTAGGACATGGTGCTTTCGCCGCCATAGTTCTGCCAGTTGGTGTTGGTCACGAAGCTGGCCGCGGTGTTGAAGGCAAGATTCTGTTCGACTGCGGTCATGCCAGCCGGATTGTAAGGCAAGACGCCTTGCAGCCGCTGCAGGACATAAAGCACCAGGAAGCTGGCAATGCTGAAGAACATGATGCCTGCCGCATAGGCGGTCCAGTGTTGTTCCTCGCGTTCGCTGGTTCCCGCGATGCGATAGAGCCCGTGTTCAATCGGGCCTAGAACCGGCGAAAGAAATGTCCGGTCGCCGTTGAAGACGCGATACATGTAGCCGCCGAGCGGCTTCACCAGCAAAACGACGATCCCGCAGTAGACGAGGATCTGTAGCCATCCGTTGAGAGTCATGGTTGTAGCTTTCCGTGCCTTGCGCCAGTTGCGGTCAGAAGCGTTCTGGGCGAACGAGGGCGTATGTCAGGTAGACGAGCAGGAACAGCGTCACGCCGCCACCGAGAATATAGTCGACGAGCATTTTTACGGTCCTCGCGTTAAAGAATGTCACAGGCTTTGATGTAGGCGAAGGAAAGGGCGAAAAACAAAATTCCAATCCCGAGAACGACGATATCCATCGTGTTTGTTCCTTGTGTCTGCTTTTGTACTTTGCGCCCTTGATGGAAAGGCTCACAATACCCTGAAACGGCCCGTCGCATTTAGGCGGCGGTGCCGGTTGTGTTTTCCCAAGGTGGAATATGGACCCGATCGCCATAAAGGTTCGAGACGGGGCGCAGTGGAAAGAAATAGGAATTTTATAAAGATTTCGGGTTGGCGGGTCGCCATCCCGGGTCAGGCCCTGTTGAGCACGCATTGCCGGACCGGACGGAACAAATCCCTCCATGCGAAATTGTCGACCTGAGGGCCCACCAACCAAAGGACACGACAATGGCAAAGCAGAAAATGCTCGACGACCTGTTTCACGACACGCTGAAAGACATCTATTTCGCCGAAAAGAAGATATTGGCGACGTTGCCGAAAATGGCCAAGGCCGCGCAAAGTGCCGACCTGAAAGCCGCCTTCGAAAAGCACCGCACCGAGACCGAAGGACATGTCGCGAGGCTGGAGAAGGTCTTTGGCGTGATCGGCAAGAAGCCGGCCGGCAAGACCTGTGCGGCCATCATGGGCATCACCGAGGAAGGCGCCGAGATCATGGAGGAGTACAAGGGCTCTCCCGCGCTCGACGCCGGCCTGCTGGCTGCCGCGCAAGCGGTCGAACACTATGAGATCTCACGCTATGGCACGCTCAGGACCTGGGCTGGCGAACTCGGCCTGAACGACGCCGTGACACTGCTCGAAGCGACGCTGAAGGAGGAAAAGGCCACAGACGAAGCGCTGACGCAGCTTGCGGAGTCGGCCGTGAATGTCGCGGCTGAAGCAGCGTAGCCGAAGATATGTGATCGAGCTGAGGTGTGTCGAGGTTCATGTCAGGCCGAGCCGAAAACGCGGGCTTCCAACCGGAGCGGAGCGGACATTAGGTCCATCAGCATCGGAAGCGGAGAAGCCATCGTTTGCAAGCCGGCGTCACCTGAATATCGACATACCCTTAGCGCGGTTCCCGCATCATGCTGAGGTAGGTCGGATCGAACTCGGCGATCTCCTGCAGCCGGTGCCAGTCCAAAATGGTCACTGTGTGGTTTGCCCAGCTGACCACGCCGACCTTGCGTAAGGCGCCGATGACACGATTCATGTGCACGACCGACAGGCCGAGCACATCTGCCATCTCTGCTTGCGAGAGCGGCAGATGGAAGCTCATGCCATTGGTGCGTTGCACCACCTGCAAACGCACGAACAACTCACAGACGAGATGGGCCAGATGCGAGGTCTTCGAGCGGCGCCCCATAGCGACGATCCACTCACGGTGGATGGCGCCGTCGACCAGCGTATCCAGCCACAGAAGCCGGGTCAGGTGCGGCGCCTGCTCGGTGATGGCACGAAGCCGGCCGTGATCAGCGAACATGACATGACAAGGCGACAGCGCGACGATGCCGTGATCCATGGTCTTCAGCAGGAAGGCGTGGAGATCCACGAAGTCGCCAGGCACCTGCAACGAGGTGAACTGCCGGCCGCCATTCTCCAGCACCTTGTAGCGTGCCGCTAGGCCATCGAGGATCAGCGTCGAGTAGGTCGGCCGCGATCCCGAAGCAACGATGTCCTGGCCGATGGCAAAATGCCGCTCGAACGTCATGGCGCCTGCCAGCAGCGCCTTTTCGGCATTGGAAATGGCGTCGTGCTGGCCGAGATTGAGATAGAGGGATTCCAGCACCGCAATCTCCAGCGAAAGGGCTTGAGAGCCGATCGCCTAGTGTTCTGTCGGAAGCAAGGCCGCTTCGGATGCCCTAGGCCTTCGGGCGATGACGGGCATTAACATTTGTTAGCGTGCACTTATTCGCCGACAAATACCACTCTCGATGGAACAACGGCTTGGCCCGCGAATTGAAAGTTGAATCGCTCGCCCACATTTGAGGTTCAGCCCACCATGCCTCGATACTATCTCGACCTTTACAATGGCGACGGTCTGACGGTCGACGATGACGGCCAGGTCTTCGAAACGCGCGAACGCCTGCGGCGGGAAGCGATCCGCATCTTGCCTGACATCGTTCGCGACGAGATGATCGAGAACGACCGGACGGCCATTACGGTCAAGGTAAGGGACGAGAGCGGGCGCCGAATCTTCGAGGCATCGCTGGTCGTCTCTTCGGGATGGTGTGACTGACAATCTCTCCTTCGCGAGCACCCGAGTCAAAAATTCAACCGACCGTCACTTGTAATCGTCACCGGCCCCTCACCGCTGCTGAGGGCCTTGCCGCACAGCGTTGATGAGCCGACATCAGCAAGGCCCAAGCCGACACGGGCGACGCACAGGTTCGACAAGTTGATTGCCACGGAACGCGCAACGTCGTCAGCCTCAGCTGCAAGATAGCGGTTTCCCGGGTTGCTGAAAAAGTGAAGCCCGGCTGGGGAGGGCCAAGCCGGGCTTTCTGTGGTGGCTGGTATAGCTTTGGCCACCAGGATGGAAGGTGGCATCAATCCTCAGGCGGCGTAACCGCCATAACCGCGCGCAACGGCGTGCACGCCCTCGACCGGATCGAGGTCCGGCCACAGGATACCGGTGGCTTGCGCAAATTCGAGCAGCGCCCGGCGTGCCTGCTCTGTTGTCACATAGCCCGGAATGGCGAGGTCACATGCCTTGACTGCATTGCGGTAAAGCGGGTCGCGTCGGGAGGTCGTCCAGTCGGTCAGAAAATCGTGCATTTCGGCCAGCGAGGCAATCTCGCGCTTGAAGCCGAGGCCGACGGTCAATGCGACCGGTGAATGAAACAGCTTGTCGTGCATGAAGCGGGCTCCTGATTTTATCGCGCGCTTGGAGAAATATCCGGGCGGGTCCGCGAACGGGACGCCGAGAAACGCGCAACGAGGCAGGAGGTTCCAAGCTGGGTCTGGACGTTCTTTTGGATGTGCCCGGCTGCCGTCGAAGCGGTTGCTTCGAAGGCTCCGTCACCGCCGACTGCACGCCTTCCACTTGCGTGCCGCAGTAAGTTCCGCTGATCGGTAGACGACCGCACCCCGCAGAGGGCCTTGCGTCAGATGCCCGGTCTAGCGCCGACGTTGGGCGGGCAATGCGCTTGGCGAGCTGCGCATGCCACGGTTTCATTGCTGAATGGATCTGGCCGGCATTCCAATATCGTTCTGTATTCCTATGGCGTCCGCGGCCCATTCCCGCATTTCCGGGGACGCATCGCTGGACTTGAGGATCGACACTGCCAGTGCCGCTATATCGGCGGGCGGTTTTTGGTTGGCGGCCATATAGACAAAATAGCCAACCGTGACGGCACACCCTATCGAAATAACAGATGGGACAAACTGTACTGTCTTCAGAGCTATTGTTCGCCAGCGTTTGGATGGGCTGGGTCTTGGGACGTCATCTTCGTCATCCAGGTCAGTCATTCCACCCCGCCCCCGCGAGTCGATACCGCACCATTTGCTAGGGTGATCTAGATTAGTTAAAATGCGGATAAAGCTTTCATGAGCCTGGTCGCGCAGGCAGGCCGAGAAGTGTACGCCGGCGCGCTCGACCCGAAAGAACCTGATCCAGACAGGATAGTGCCAGACGATGTGCTGCTGAAGGGTGCCTTGCCAGTGGGCTGGACGGAAAGGCGGCAGACAGAGGCGATTGCCAACAAGCACCCGCCCCTGTGCTACTCTTTGGCAAGGACGTGGCGGTGGAATTGACAGTTACCGAAGCTGCATCTTGATTGCCGCCTTGAGGGTCACGCCTTCTTCACGAACTCGGTTTTGAGCACCAGACCCTTCACTTGCCTGGTGTTGCATTCGATCTCACCGGGATTGCCGTTGAGGCGGATGGTCTTCACCAACGTGCCGCGCTTGATCGTCTCCGAAGTGCCTTTGACTTTGAGGTCTTTGATCAGCGTGACGGAATCGCCGTCATTCAATTGAGCGCCATTGCTGTCGCGCACGATTACATCGTTTGGCATGCCGTCTCCTTGTGATTTGGATCACCGCTACCAGATCACGCAACAATTCCAAACCCGGCTCGTGAGCGGCCTTTTCATAGGATTGCCCAATGATCAATCGACGGGCTTCACCGCGATTGCGCCTTCAAGGCGCTCGAAGGGCTATTGCACAGGCCCACGTGGTGGGCAAGGCTTGAGCATCCTTCCAACCTGAAACTGCCAAATGCCTTGGAAATAAAGGGATTTCAGGATTGACTGGCGGAGAGAGCGGGATTCGAACCCGCGTTACGGTCTCCCGTAAACACACTTTCCAGGCGTGCGCCTTCAACCACTCGGCCACCTCTCCGTCTTTGCATGTCGCGCCGGCCGGTTTCGCCGCGCGGGTTGGGGAGATGCATCTCCCTCGGGCAAGGCGGAACTTCCGCCATCGGCGCCGCCCAACCAGCAGACGCCTTCCCCCGCACCTGAGCCATCAAAGCAACAGGCGCGGGGCTCATCTAGTCGATCCGACGGCGAATGCCAAGCCATAACGGCAGTCTATTCGCTTTGCCGGCCACACAGCGTTTCGTAAGGCCGCCGGCGCCGCCGTTTTTGCAGCACCGCGACCGCAATTGTGTGCACAGGCAGGACCGCAGGGCCAGCCGCCCTTGACTTCCCCCAGAGCCGCTTGTCGAGTGACAAGGCTTTTGCGGGGGGGGATCGACCGGAGATGTCATCGAGCGATGGACAGACGCCGGCCGGGCGGCCGGACAGCGGGCTGTCCTTCGTGCCGCCGGGCTGGATCGTCTTCGTCATGGCATGGTCGGTCTACGGCCTGATATCCACTTGGCGCCTGGTGTGGGACTACAGCCTGCCGGACGGAGTTTTCTATCTCATCTATGGCGGGCTCGCCGTCGACATCATCACCATTCTATGGGGGCTCTATCTGCTCGGCCTCGCCTTCGGCCGCTCGGTGCGCTTCCCGCGTCAGTTCACCATCTGGCAGATCGCCACCATCATCTGGCTGCTGGCGCGGCAGGCCTACGTGCTGACGATTTCCGATTTCGTCTTTTCAGGCAAGGCGCTTACCATCACCGTTGCGGAAATCGCCATCGGGGTTCTCTGCATTTATCTTCTGCGCCGCGGGTCCGAAGCCGAGGCCGTCTATGCCAAGCCGGGAACCGAAGCCCCGCCGGTCTTCGTTTCGATCGTCGCGGCCCTGCTCGGCATCATCCTTGGGGCGATCATCGGGGCCTTGGGTGGCTTCTTCGCCGGCTCGGTGATTGCGAATGGCACCGACATGAGCTGCTTCGAAGGCGCTTGCGGCTATTTCGCCGTGTTCATCGGCTTGGCCGGGTTGGTGATCGGCGCCATCGGTGGCGGCATTTTCGCCGTCTGGCGTGTCCATCGGCGCAAACGCAAGCCTGCGGCATAGGGTCGACCGGAGGAAGCGTGGGCTTCAAATTCGCGTATGGCGATTGCGCACCAGACATGCGCATTCTATCTCTCGCTTTGAAACCGGAAGGCCCTCGGGAGGAGCTTGAGGAAAGGCCGGAGGAAGGTCTCTAATGTTTCGCTTCGTCTTCCGCCTTGCCGCAATGATCGCGCTGTCGATTTCCGTCATCATGGCGGTGCTCGATACAACGCGCACCGTGGCGGCCTCAGTGCTGGTGCTGACCCCGCTCAACACCAGCTGGCTGGCCGTCTCGCCCGACACGCGAGCCGCTTTTGAGACTTTCGTTCGGGCCAAGGCCGGTCCGCTGCTTTGGGACGGCGCCATCGCCTGGGTGCTGAACCAGCCCGGCTTCGCCGTGTTCGCGGTGCTGGCCTTCCTGCTCTATGCGATCGGCTACAGGCGGCAACGGCGCACGGGACAGTTCGCGGCCAGTTGACCCGCTTCTTGCGTTCCACCCAGAGAGGAAAGCCGCGCATGTTCTTTCTCAGCGACATGCTGAACAAGAAGCTCAATTTGCCGAAGCCGTCCGAGGCGCTGCCGGGGCGCGCCCGGGCGATCCCGACCGCACCCAGGCACAAGGTCTTGAAAAGACCGCTCAAGGGTCCCTATCCCGAGGGGCTGGAGACGGCGATGTTCGGGCTGGGCCGCTTCTGGGGTGCGGAGCGGCTGTTCTGGCAGATCGAAGGTGTCTGGGTCACGGCGGCCGGCTACGCCGGCGGCATCACGCCCAATCCGACCTATCAGGAGACCTGCACCGGCCTTACCGGCCATGCCGAAGTGGTGTTGGTCGTCCACGATCCCAAGATCGTCTCCTATGCCGCGCTTCTGAAGCTGTTCTGGGAAAGCCACGACCCGACGCAAGGCATGCGCCAGGGCAATGATGTCGGCACCATCTACCGCTCCGCGATTTACACGACCTGTGACGCGCAATTGCGGGCAGCGAGATCCTCGCGCGATACCTACGAAACCGCCTTGCGCGGTAGCGGCCATGGCAGGATCACCACCGAGATCGCGCCAGCGCCCGAATTCTACTTTGCCGAAGGCGATCACCAGCAATATCTGGCGAAGAACCCTTACGGCACTTGCAACCTCAAGGGCACCGGCGTCGCTTGCGCCATCCCGGCTGCCGCCTCCGCCTGAAGCCCTAATGCATATCGCTCAAAAGTGGCCCCGGTTTTGAGACATGGAAACAAGGATCTAAAGCGTGGCGCATGATTCCATTTCGACGCGACGCGCTTTAAGCGCAAGGATCAAGCAGCGGCGCGGCTTGCCGGCGCCATGCTTTTCCAAAAGGTCAAAATTCCGCGTGAATTTTGTTTCGGGCCATGCCAGATTGACCCGAGCGGGAGGGGAGTACACTCCTGGCTGACGTCGTATGCCTGCCGGAGAACCGGGCGGGTATCCGGTGCGTAACGGAAAAATAACCGACAGGGTGTGGATCACATGAAACGTATCGTTCTCGGCCTCCTGGCCGCAACCGCAATGGTTCTTCCGGCTTTCGCCGCGGATGTCCAGCCGGCCATCCTCTATGATCTCGGCGGCAAGTTCGACAAATCCTTCAACGAGGCTGCCTATCACGGCGCCGAGAAGTTCAAGACCGAGACCGGCGTCGCTTATGTCGAGTTCGAGGTCTCCAATGCCTCGCAGCGCGAGCAGGCGCTGCGCCGCTTCGCCGAGGACGGCCACAACCCGATCGTCATGGCCGGCTTCGCCTGGGAGGATGCGCTGAAGAAGGTCGCGGCCGAATATCCCGATCTCAACTTCGCCATCATCGACGACGCCGTCGACCTGCCCAATGTTCGCTCGCTGGTATTCAAGGAGAACGAAGGCTCCTATCTCGTCGGCATCCTGGCGGCGATGGCATCGAAGTCCAAGAAGGTCAGCTTCGTCGGCGGCATGGACATCCCGCTGATCCGCAAGTTCGAATGCGGCTATGTCGGCGGCGCCAAGTCGGCCGGTGCGACCGACGTCATCCAGAACATGACCGGTGACACGCCGGCGGCGTGGAACGACCCGGCCAAGGGCGGCGAGATCGCCAAGACGCAGATCGACCAGGGCTCCGACGTGGTCTACGCGGCCGCCGGCGGCACTGGCGTCGGCGTCCTGCAGGCAGCGGCTGATGCTGGCAAGCTTGGCATCGGCGTCGATTCCAACCAGAACGGTCTGCAGCCCGGCAAGGTGCTGACCTCGATGATGAAGCGCGTCGACGTTGCCGTCTACACCGCCTTCATGGACGGCAAGAACGGCACCTTCAAGGGTGGCGTCGAGAACCTCGGCCTCAAGGAAGGCGGCGTCGACTACGCCATGGACGACAACAACAAGGCGCTGGTGACGGACGAGATGAAGGCGGCGGTCGAAAAGGCCAAGGCCGACATCATCGCCGGCAAGCTCGAAGTGCACGACTATACGACTGACAACGCCTGCCCGTACTGAGCGGCACGGGCATAAGCCAAGATCTGCAAACCGCCGGGCGCAGCCCGGCGGTTTTGCCTTTGGAGGCCGGAGGTCAGGGCAGGCCAGTCGCATAGGACAGCGCCCTATGCGATTGCTCTCAATCTCAGGGCAGGAGCGCACCGCCCGTCGACCAAAGCCCCACGAGATAGCCGAGCGCGAAGACTACAATCAGCAAGATGGCGATGACGGTGCCGCGCTGGCCGCCTAGCGAATGCACGCCGACGCCGTAAGTGTGGCGCTCCAGCTTGCGGATCACCGGCGTTGGTTTCGCCCCGTCCTGGCCAATCACACGCATCTGCGGCAGTTCGGCGATGCGTTGCGAGATCAGCCGCCAGCGCTTTTCGCCATCCGCCGGTTCGGCACGGTCGAAGACATGCATGCGTTCGGCAAGCCGCACGACGGCGTCGCGGAAGGCCGGGTCGATCTCCAGATCGCGCTCGGCCCGTTCGCGGTCCTTGTCGTTCATCAGGCCGAGCACATAGTCGCCGGCCCGCGCGATGCGATCGCTTTCACTGGCCATGGCGTGCACCCTCCCCTTTTTCCTCACCAGTGCGGCGGCTTGGTTACAGGCACGTCATCTCCTGCCTGCTCCTCCAGCGCCAGGAAGCGGTCCGTCAGGGCGTCGAGCTTGCGCTGCATGCGTTCGATCACCTTCCACTGCTCGGCGATCTGGCCGGACAGTTCCTCGATGGTCTTCTCCTGTTCGGTGGCGCGGATTTCCAGCGTCGTCAGCCGGTCGGCGGGCATGATCATGTAATATCCCCGGTCTTGCACCGTAATGTCAGGCGCCGTGATGCGAATTTCGGCTTCGCCATAGTAGCGAATGTGAAGGCCCCGGCCACGTTGGAAATTGACAAGCGCACCGGGATTTGTCGAGAGTGAACCCTGCTCCGGCCAATTGGCATGGACGGAGCGTCATGCTAGGCGTTTTGACCAAGCGATAAAAAAATAAGAGTGGGACAGGCTGCATGGCGCAAGCCGCAATTGAGCTGATCGGCATCAACAAGAGTTTTGGCGCCGTGCGCGCCAACCGCGACATCAATCTGGAGATCGCGCGCGGCACCATCCACGGCATCGTCGGCGAGAACGGCGCGGGCAAGTCGACGCTGATGTCGATCCTCTATGGCTTCTACCAGGCCGACAGCGGCGAGATCCGCGTTGGCGGGCAGCCGGCCTCGATCAAGACGCCCAATGACGCGATCGCGCTCGGCATCGGCATGGTGCATCAGCATTTCATGCTGGTCGACAATTTCTCGGTGCTGGAAAACGTCATCCTCGGCGCCGAAAGCGATGCGCTGCTGAAGAAGAGCATTGCCAAGGCGCGCTCCGAGCTGGAGCGGCTGGAGCGCGAATACGGGCTGGAAGTCGATCCCGATGCGATCATCGAGGAACTGCCGGTCGGCCTGCAGCAGCGTGTCGAGATCCTCAAGGCGCTCTATCGCGGCGCCGAGATCCTGATCCTTGACGAGCCGACGGGTGTTTTGACGCCGGCCGAGGCCGACCATCTGTTCCGCATCCTCAGGCAGTTGAAGGACCAGGGCAAGACGGTGGTGCTGATCACCCACAAACTGCGCGAGATCATGGCCATCACCGACACGGTGTCGGTCATGCGCCAGGGCACGATGGTGGCGACGCGCGAGACAGCCAAGACCACGGTCGAGGAACTGGCCGAGCTGATGGTCGGACGGCGCGTGCTCTTGAGGGTCGAGAAGGGCGAGGCGGAAGCCGGCGGCGTCAAGCTCGCGGTCAAGAACCTGACGGTGAAGGACACGCGCGGCGTCACCATGGTCGACGACATCTCCTTCGACATCCGCGCCGGCGAGATCGTCGGCATCGCCGGCGTCGCCGGCAACGGCCAATCCGAACTGCTCGAGGCGATTTCCGGCATCAGGCGCGCCGTCTCCGGCTCGGTCATGCTCGACGGCAAGCCGATCGACCTGACCGGTGCCGCCGATCCGGGCGAGTTGCGCGACCGCGGCCTGGCGCATGTGCCGGAGGACCGCCATCATGTCGGGCTGGTGCTGGCCTTCGAGGAGAACGAGAATTCCATCCTCGGCTATCATGACGACCCCCGCTATTTGAAGGGACCGTTCCTCAACATCGATGCCATCCGCAACGATGCCAAGGACAAGATCGCCAAATACGATATCCGGCCGGCCGACTGCCGGCTCAAGACCGCCAATTTCTCCGGCGGCAACCAGCAGAAGATCGTGCTCGCGCGCGAGATGGAACAGGATCCCGGTGTTCTCATCGTCGGCCAGCCGACGCGCGGCGTCGATGTCGGCGCCATCGAATTCATCCACAAGCGCCTGATCGCCATGCGCGACCAGGGCAAGGCGGTGCTGGTGGTCTCGGTCGAGCTGGACGAGATCCGTTCGCTGTCCGACCGTATCCTGGTGATGTTTGCCGGCCGCATCGTCGGCGAACGCGGCCCGGAAGCGACCGAAGGCGAGCTCGGCCTGCTGATGGCCGGCGTCGAGCATCGGGAGGCCGCAGAGTGAGCACGCCTTACGCCAAACTGCCGGCCTGGGCCGACTATGGCCTGATCCCGCTGATCAATCTGTTCGTTGCCTTCGTCGTCGCCGGCTTCGTGGTGCTTCTGGTCGGCGAAAACCCGTTCCGCGCCGCAATCATCCTGGTCGAAGGCGCCTTCGGCAAGGGCACAGGCATTGCCTTCACCCTGTTCTATGCCACCACGTTCATATTCACCGGGCTTTCGGTGGCCGTGGCGGCGCATTGCGGGCTGTTCAACATCGGCACCGAGGGGCAGGCCTACATTGCCGGTCTCGGCATCGCCGTCGTCTGCCTGAGCTTCGACAGCACACTGCCGTGGTGGCTGACCTTTCCGCTGGCCATCGTTGCTGCCGCGCTCGTGGGCGCGTTGTGGGCGCTGATCCCCGCCTATCTGCAGGCCAAGCGCGGCTCTCACATCGTCATCACCACCATCATGTTCAACTTCATCGCCGCCTCGATCATGGTTTACCTGCTGGTGGGCCCGTTGAAGCCGGCGGCATCGCAAGCGCCGCAGACGCGCAACTTCCTCGCCGGTGCCGAATTGCCGAAGCTCAACTGGATCATCGAACTGTTCGGCGCCAAGATCCGTTCGGCACCGCTCAACATTTCCTTCCTGCTGGCGCTGGCCATGGCCTTCCTAGTCTGGCTGCTGATCTGGCGCACCAAGCTCGGCTATGAGATGCGCACCTACGGCCACAGCCCGAAAGCGGCGCGCTATGCCGGCATTTCAGAAACCCGCATCATCATCACCGCCATGATGATCTCGGGCGCACTGGCCGGCATGATGGCGCTCAACCCGGTGATGGGCGACCAGCACAATGTCGCCATCGACTTCGTTTCCGGCGCCGGCTTCGTCGGCATCGCCGTGGCGTTGATGGGCCGCCTGCACCCGGTCGGCATCGTCCTGGCGGCGATCCTGTTCGGCATGCTCTACCAGGGTGGCGCCGAACTCGCCTTCGAGATGCCGGCGATCAGCCGCGACATGATCGTTATCATCCAGGGTCTGGTGATCCTGTTTGCCGGGGCGCTGGAGCACATGTTCCGGCCCTACATCCAGGCCCTGTTCGCCTCGTTCAGCCCGCGATCGGTCGGTATGGAAGCGGTCAAGGGAAAGGGTGCCTGAGATGGACGTGTTCAACGCAATCGTTCAGACACTGGACTCCACCATCCGCCTCTCGGTGCCGCTGCTGCTTGCCTGCCTCGCCGGCCTCTACTCGGAGCGCGCCGGCATCTTCGACATCGGCCTCGAAGGCAAGATGCTGGTCGGCGCCTTCGCCGGTGCTGCGGCCGCTTCCGTGTTCCATTCGGCCTTTCTCGGCCTCGGCATGGCAATCCTGATCTCGGTCGCCTTTGCCATGATCCACGGCTTTGCCTCGATCACCCATCGCGGCAACCAGATCGTATCCGGCGTGGCGATCAATTTCATCGCCGCCGGTTCGACCATCATTCTCGGCCAGGCCTGGTTCCAGCAGGGTGGACGCACGCCGGCGCTGCAACCGGGCGAGCGCTTCGAGGCCATCACTCTGCCGGGTGCCGACGTCATCCGTGACGTGCCGATCGTCGGGCCGATCTATGCCGAGCTTCTGTCGGGTCACTCGATCCTGGTCTACCTCGCCTTCGCGATGGTGCCGTTCACCTGGTGGGTGCTGTTTCGCACCCGCTTCGGCCTGCGCCTGCGCGCCGTCGGCGAGAACCCGGCCGCCGTCGACACCGCCGGCATCTCCGTCGCCTGGCTGCGCTACCGGGCGCTGATCTGCACGGGCATCCTCACCGGCATTGCCGGCGCCTATCTGTCGATGGTGCAAAATGGCGGCTTCGTGAAGGACATGACCGCCGGCAAGGGCTACATCGCGCTGGCTGCGCTGATCTTCGCCAAGTGGAAGCCGGTCAACGCCATGTTCGCCTGCCTGTTGTTCGGCTTCCTCGACGCGCTGTCGATCCGCCTGCAAGGCTCGCCACTGCCCATCATCGGCAAGGTGCCGGTGCAGTTCATGCAGGCGCTGCCCTACATCCTCACCGTCATCCTGCTCGCCGGTTTCATCGGCAAAGCCATTCCGCCACGCGCCGGCGGCGTGCCGTACGTCAAGGAACGCTGAGCCGCAGCAGCGGGGCGGCCTGGTGCCGGGTTTTGGACACGATCATCGGAGAGAACACCTGAATGTCGCATGATCTGTTCGAGGCCGCCAAGGCTGCCATGGCCAAGGCTTATGCGCCCTATTCGAAATTTCCGGTGGGCGCTGCCTTGCGCACCGAGGACGGACGTGTCTTTACAGGCGCCAACATCGAGGTCGCATCCTACCCGGAGGGCTGGTGCGCCGAGACCACGGCGCTCGGCCACTACATCATGGGGGGTGGCGGCAAGATCGTGGAAGTCGCCGTCCTTGCCGAGCGCATGGCGAAATGCTCGCCTTGCGGGGGCTGCCGGCAGCGGCTGGCTGAATTCTGCCGGCCGGAAACAAAGCTCTATCTCTGCGACAATGCCGGCGTGGCCGAGACCGTGACCATGGGCGAGATGCTGCCCTACGGCTTCCGCGGCGACATCCTGAAATGAACAACGGGCTGAAATGACGGAAAAAGCTCTCGACCATCTCATCGAAAGACTGGACGGCCTGGCGCCGTTGACAGCGCTGGTGCTGGGTTCGGGCCTGGGCGGGCTGGTCGACCAGATCGAGCATCCGATCCGCATCCCCTATGCCGACCTGCCGGGCTTTCCCAGAAGCGGCGTCACCGGCCATGCCGGCGAAGTGGTCGCGGGGCTGTTTGCCGGTGTGCCGGTGCTGATGCTGTCCGGCCGCGCCCACTACTACGAGCACGGCAACGCGGCTGCGATGCGACCGGTGCTGGAGGTGCTTGCCGGCATCGGCATCACGAGACTGATCCTCACCAACGCAGCCGGCTCGGTCGATCCTGACATGCCGCCGGGCTCGGTGATGCTGATATCGGACCACATCAATTTCTCGGGCACCAATCCGCTGATCGGCGAGCCCAGCGACCGCCGCTTCGTTGGTCTCACCGAGGCCTATGATGCCGGCATCCGGAAGGCCATCGAACGGGCGGCGAAAGCGACCGGCACCACGCTGCACAAGGGCGTCTATATGTGGTTCTCGGGCCCATGCTTCGAAACACCCGCTGAAATCCGCATGGCGCGCATCATGGGCGCCAACGCGGTCGGCATGTCGACCGTACCGGAGGTCATTGTCGCCCGTTTCCTCGGACTGCGCGTCGCCGCCTGTTCGGTCATCACCAATCTGGCGGCCGGTATGACCGGGGCCGAGCTTTCGCACCAGGAGACCAAGGACATGGCGCCGGTAGGCGGCGCGCGGCTGGCAAAGATCCTGCAGCACGTGTTCCGCGACGGACTGCTGGAGAGCTGATGCTTCCGCAGGAAATCATCCGCCGCAAGCGCGATGGCCTGAGGCTGTCGGAGCAGGAGATCGCCGGTTTCGTCGAGGGCGTGACGTCAGGGGCCGTTACCGATGGCCAGGTCGGCGCCTTCGCCATGGCGGTGTTCTTCAACGGCATGAACCGCGACGAGGCGGTGGCGCTGACGCTGGCGATGCGCGATTCCGGTGATGTGCTCGACTGGTCGGACCTGCCCGGCCCGGTCACCGACAAGCATTCGACCGGCGGCGTCGGCGACAATGTCTCGCTCATGCTGGCGCCGATCGTCGCCGCATGCGGCGCTTATGTGCCAATGATATCGGGCCGTGGCCTTGGCCACACCGGCGGCACGCTGGACAAGATGGATGCGATTCCCGGCTACACCAGCCAGCCCGACATCGCACTGTTTCGCAAGGCGGTGCTTGAAACCGGCTGCGCCATCATCGGCCAGACCGCCGACCTCGCGCCGGCCGATCGACGGCTCTATGCGATCCGCGACGTCACCGGCACGGTCGAATCGGTGCCGCTGATCACCGCTTCGATCCTGTCGAAGAAGCTGGCGGCCGGGCTGCAATCGCTGGTGCTCGACGTCAAGGTCGGCAACGGCGCCTTCATGGAAAAATCGCGCGACGCGACCGCACTCGCCAACAGCCTGGTCGAAATCGCCAATGGCGCCGGGCTGAAGGCCTCGGCGTTGATCACTGGCATGAACGAGCCGCTGGCGTCGGCCGCCGGCAACGCCGTCGAGGTGCGCAACGCCGTCGATTTCCTCACCGGTCGGTTTCGTGACCGTCGGCTCGAGGATGTGACGCTGGCGCTGGCCGCCGAGATGCTACAGTCGGCGGGACTGGTTTCGTCCAATCAGGACGGCATGCGGCGCGCTACCGAGACGCTCGCCAGCGGCCGCGCGGCCGCCACCTTCGCGCGCATGGTCGCCGCGCTCGGCGGCCCCGCCGATTTCATCGAGAAGCCGGAAAAATACCTGGCCGCGGCGGCGACCGAGTTTGCCGTCAAGGCAACCGCGAACGGCTTCGTCACCGGCATCGCGACCCGCGACATCGGGCTCGCCGTGGTTGGCCTGGGAGGCGGACGCACGCGGCCGGACGACAAGGTCGACCCCACGGTCGGCATCACCAGGCTGTTGCCGGTCGGTGCGGAGGTGAGGAGCGGCGAGCCGCTGGCGCTGGTCCATGCCCGCTCATTGGCCGATGCCGAGGTCGCTGCCGCCGCAGTGCTTTCGGCCTATACGGTCGGCCCTTCGAAGCCGCCCGCCGACAAATCAGTCATCCGGCGGATTCTGCCGCGCGGTTAATGCATGTCGCCCAAAAGTGCGCAGCGGTTTTGGGAAAACGACATGCACAAAAACCGTTATTGGACGAGCAGCAGCGTGCCGTTCTCGACCTGGTATTTGTCGAGCCGGTTGAGGAAGCTCATGCCGATCAGATTGGTACGCAGCGCCCTGTCGTCGAGCACAATGGTCTGGACGTTATTGACCGTGATGTTGCCGATCTGCAGGCGGTCGATCATTGCCACGGCCGCCTTGATGGTGCCGTTGGCGGTACTGACCTCGTGGCTGAAATCGGAAGCGTTGAGTGACAGCCCGATCCTGCGCGCCGTCGAGGTGTTGATGGCGACCAGCGTGGCGCCGGTGTCGATCATGCCGTCGACCTGACGTCCATTGAGCTTGAAGGCCGATGAGAAATGTCCGCGCTCGTCTGCCGCAACGACGACCTTGCGGCCCATCGGCAGCGACGCCGCCGGCTTATCGGGCACTGATGCCAGATTGACGTTCGGCTGCGCTTCGATCACGGGTTCGCGTGGCGTCGCCGATTTCAGCAAGTTTTCCACGAATTGCGGGTTCGACTGGTACATGATCGGTATCGATGCCGACGTACCGGCGAAGACGCCGAGGATGAGAAGTTTGCGCAACATGGATCGGCCTTCGTGAAAGCCGATCCTTAAGCCCGGATGGTGTTTGCCGCTTTAACGGACGCTAAAACCCCGCCTTTGCGTAAATATTTGGTAAATCGTACCAGGCAACTTTGCCTGGTACTACTTGGTCCCGTACATGCGGTCGCCGGCGTCGCCGAGGCCGGGCATGATGTAGCCCTTCTCGTTGAGCTGGCGGTCGATCGAAGCGGTGAAGACGGGAACGTCCGGATGCGCCTTGGTGAACCGCTCTATGCCTTCGGGCGCGGCCAGCAGGCAAAGGAAACGGATGTTGGTGGCGCCGCGCTCTTTCAGCTTGTCGATCGCCGCGATCGCCGAATTGGCGGTCGCCAGCATCGGATCTACGACGATCACCAGCCGATCGGCGAGGTCGCTCGGCGCCTTGAAGAAATACTCGACCGCTTCCAGCGTTTCGTGATCGCGGTAGAGACCGACATGAGCGACGCGGGCCGCCGGCACCAGGTCGAGCAGGCCTTCCAGCAAGCCGTTGCCGGCGCGCAGCACCGAGGCGAAGACCAGCTTCTTGCCCTCCAGCGTCGGCGCCTCCATGGTTTCCATCGGCGTTTCGATCGTCGTCGTCGTCAGTTCGAGGTTGCGGGTGACCTCGTAGCCAAGCAACAGCGATATTTCGCGCAGCAGCCGGCGGAAGCCCGCCGTCGAGGTTTCCTTCTTGCGCATGATGGTCAGCTTGTGCTGGACAAGCGGATGATCGACGACGGTGACGCCCTGCATGGTGTTCTCCTGATGCCTGCGCCGAAAGCGCGCGCATGATCCTTTCGGACGCGCCGCGCTTCAAGCTGCTTGAGCGAACCCTAGCGACAATGCGCCGGCCAAGGAACCGCTTGGCCCGCACCGACCACAGCTTTGTCGGCAGAAATCAGCGTGCCGCGCCGTTCAACCGGGCAAGAAGCGCGGTCTTGGTCTTTTTGTCGACGAAAGCGGCCTCGATGGCCGTTCTGGTGACGGCGGTCAGCGCCTTTTCGTTCATCGAGAAATGCTCGCCGGCAATGTCGTATTCGCGCTTCAGCGAGGTCCAGAAATAGGGCGGGTCGTCGGAATTGAGGGTCACCTTGCAACCGGCCGCCTGCAAGGCCGGAAACGGATGGTCGGCAAAACTGTCGAACACCTTGAGCGCGATGTTGGAGCCGGGGCAGCACTCCAGCACGACGCCCTCGTCGGCAATGCGCCGGACAAGGTCCGGATTCTCGATGGCACGCACGCCATGGCCGATGCGGGACGGACGAATGTGATCGAGTGCCGCCTGGACGGTCTCCCAGCCCGTCAGTTCGCCGGCATGGATGGTGATGCCCAGCCCGGCCTCGCGGGCAATCTCGAAAGCCCTGACATAGTCCTCCATCTCGCCGATCCGCTCATCCCCGGCGACGCCGAAACCGGTGACCAGCGGATGCCCGCAGCGCGCCGCGAAACGCGCCGCCTGCTCGATCGACTCGACGCCGACATGGCGCACACCGGTTACGATCATGCGGCCCTCGATGCCGGTCTTGGCCTTGGCGCGGGCCATGCCTTCGCCGAGCGCGTCGGTATAGGCTTTCGGCGACAGCCCGGCCTTCCTGGCATGGTCTGGTGAGGTGAAGACCTCGGAATATATCGCCCCGTCGCGGGCGAGGCTGGTCAGATAATGGTCGGCCAGCCGCGCATAATCCTCCTCGGTGCGAAACAGATCGGCCGAAAAATCGTAAGCGGCAAGGAACGAAGTGAAATCGTGCCAGACGAAGGAACCGTTCTGGATATAGGGCGAGGTGTCCTTGCCGTATTTCTGCGCCTGGCGGATAACGAGTTCGGGCGCCGCTGCCCCTTCAATGTGGCAGTGCAGTTCCGCTTTCAAAGGCATTCAGTCATCCCGTCGATCTGTCCAGGTCTTGAAAACCCGCCACCTGGAAGCGCGGCTGAACACCGCGCCTTAAACAATAGCGCCCGCACCATCGATCGGCTATGGTCCCGCCGGTTTTATGACGGATCAAAAAAATGTCAGTTGAGAGAGCCACGGCCGCGGGCGGCATGGAAACCTCTTATGGTTTCAAGCGTGTAGGGGCTGGCGACAAGCAGTCCCTGGTCAACGATGTTTTCCACAAGGTCGCGAACCGCTACGACCTGATGAACGATCTGATGTCGGCCGGCCTGCACCGGCTGTGGAAGGATGCCATGGTGACGTGGCTCAATCCACCGAAACGGGCGGGTTGGAAGGTGCTCGATGTTGCCGGCGGCACCGGCGACATCGCCTTCCGCATCGTCGATGCCAGCCACGGCAATGCCCATGCCACCGTGCTCGACATCAATGGCTCGATGCTGGCCGTCGGCCGCGACCGGGCCGAAAAGAAAGGCCTGTCCGGCAACACCGATTTCGTCGAGGCCAATGCCGAGGAACTGCCCTTCGCTGATGCCACATTCGATGCCTACACCATCGCTTTCGGCATCCGCAACGTGCCGCGCATTGATGTCGCGCTCGCAGAAGCGTTCCGCGTTCTGAAGCCAGGTGGGCGCTTTCTGTGCCTCGAATTTTCCGAGGTCGAGATGCCGCTGCTCGACAAGGCCTACGAGGCCTGGTCGTTCAACGCCATTCCGAAGATCGGCAAGATGGTCACCGGCGACGGCGAGCCCTATTCCTATCTGGTCGAATCGATCGCCAGGTTCCCCAACCAGCAGAATTTCGCGACGATGATTTCCCGCGCCGGCTTCGATCGCGTTTCCTTCCGCAATTATTCCGGCGGTATTGCCGCGCTTCATTCGGGCTGGAAGCTTTGAGGCTGGCTCGCATTTCTCGCACGCGATGTGGTCTGTGCCGGTTCAACGAGCCGGCAGGACGGGCGCGGCCATGAGCACGGTCAGCGCTGGATTTCGGCTCGTAAGGGCCGGCTGGGTGCTGGTTCGCGAGGGCGTCGTCGCCGCCTTGCCGGGCGAGGAGTTGTCGGGCCTGCCGAAATTCGGCTGGCGGCTGGCGCGGCTGTTCACCCGCCGCCGGGCGCTGGCCTATGAGCGCAGCGACCGGCTGGCCAAGGCGGTCGTCCGGCTCGGTCCCTCCTACGTCAAGCTCGGCCAGTTCCTGGCGACACGGCCCGACGTCGTCGGCAACGACATGGCGCTCGATCTCGCCATGTTGCAGGACAAGATGCACACCTTCCCCAGGGCTGAAGCCGTCGCGGCTATCGAAGCCTCGCTGGGGCGCAAGGTCGGCGATCTCTACGCGCAATTCGGCGATCCCGTCGCAGCCGCCTCCATCGCCCAGGTCCATGCCGCCGATACCATGCATGACGGCGTTGCCACCAAGGTGGCGGTGAAGGTGATCCGGCCCGGCGTGCGCCGCCGCTTCTTCCAGGACCTCGAAAGCTATTTCCTCGCCGCCCGCCTGCAGGAGAAGTACATCCCGTCGTCACGCCGGCTGCGGCCGGTCGAGGTCACCGAGACGCTGGCACAGACGACCAAGATCGAAATGGATCTGAGGCTCGAGGCGGCAGCGCTCTCTGAGCTTGGTGAGAACACCAAGGACGACCCCGGCTTTCGCGTGCCATCCGTCGATTGGGAGCGCACCGGCCGCGACGTGTTGACCATGGAGTGGGTCGACGGCGTCAAGATGAACGACATTGCTGGTCTCGACGCTGCCGGCCACGATCTGAAGGCGATCGCCGCCAACCTCATTCAGTCGTTCCTGCGTCACACGCTGCGCGACGGCTTCTTCCACGCCGACATGCATCCGGGCAATTTATTCGTCGAAGCAAACGGCACCATCGTCGCCGTCGATCTCGGCATTGCCGGCAGGCTCGGCAAGAAGGAGCGCCGCTTCCTCGCCGAGATCCTCTACGGCTTCATCACGCGCGACTATCTGCGCGTCGCCGAGGTGCATTTCGAGGCCGGCTACGTGCCGCGCCAGCACAATGTCGCGGCCTTCGCGCAGGCGATCCGGGCGATCGGCGAGCCGATCCACGGCCAGCCGGCCGAGACCATTTCGATGGCCAAGCTTTTGACGCTGCTGTTCGAAGTGACCGAACTCTTCGACATGGCGACGCGGCCGGAACTGATCTTGCTGCAGAAGACCATGGTGGTGGTCGAAGGCGTGGCGCGCACGCTCGATCCGGCCTTCAATATGTGGAAGACGGCCGAACCGGTGGTCGGCGGCTGGATCGCCGGCAACCTTGGCCCACGTGGCATGATGATCGATGCGCGCGATGGCGCCAAGGCGCTGCTGACGCTGGCCCGCCAGGTGCCCGAGCTTGCGGCGCGCACCGATCGGCTGTCGCGCGAGATCGACCTGATGGCCGAGCACGGCTTGCGCTTCGACGAGACAACCGCGCGCGCCATCGGCAAGGCCGAGGCGCGTTACAGCCGCTCCGGCCGTCTGGCGCTGTGGGTTATCGCACTGACGCTCGTCTATATCGCCTGGAAGATCATCTAGCGGTCTGCCAGGAACGGCTTGTCCCAAAGTGATTGCATTGCTATCATTGCATTCGGAAATGTTGAGCAGAGTGCAATCATATGGCCAGCATCACCATTCGCAATCTTGACGACGAGGTCAAGGATCTGCTGCGCCAGCTCGCTGCGGAGAACGACCGCTCGATGGAAGAGCAGGCGCGAGTGATGATCCGTGCTGCCGTCGAAGGCCAGCTTGGTTCGGCCGGCCGCATCGATCAGATCGAACAGACCTTGCGCGAACTGGCGAGCGCGCGCGGCCTGGTCGCCCCAGTTGTCGCGGGGAAAATCATGCCGCGCGGCCTCTCCGGCAAGCGCATCCTGCTCATCATCGGCGGCGGCATCGCCGCCTACAAGGCGCTCGATCTGATCCGCCGGCTGCGCGAGCGCGGTGCGGCGGTGCGCGTGGTGATGACAGCTGCGGCACAGGAATTCGTCACCACGCTGTCGGTTGGCGCGCTCTCCGCCGACCATGTCTTCACCGAGCTGTTCGACCGCAATGACGAGCACGATGTCGGCCATATCAGGCTGTCGCGCGAAGCCGACCTGCTGGTGGTGGCGCCCGCCACCGCCGACCTGATGGCCAAACTTGCCAATGGCCACGCCAACGATCTTGCTTCCACCGTGCTTGTAGCCACCGATAAGCCGGTGCTGATGGCGCCGGCCATGAACCCCAGAATGTGGGCGCATCCGGCCACCCGCCGCAACCGCGCGACGCTACAGAGGGACGGCATCACTTTTATCGGTCCGGCCAAGGGCGAGATGGCCGAAAGCAATGAGGCGGGCGAAGGCCGCATGGCCGAACCGCTGGAAATCGTCGCCGCGATCGAGTCGCTGCTCGATGTCGGCCCCAGGCCGCTGTCGGGGCGCAAGATCATCGTCACCTCCGGCCCGACGCATGAGCCGATCGACCCGGTGCGCTACATCGCCAACCGTTCGTCCGGCAAGCAGGGCCATGCCATCGCGGCAGCATTGGCCAGGCTCGGCGCCGATGTGCACCTCGTCTCCGGCCCTGTCGGCATCGCCGATCCGGCAGCCGTGAAGACCATCCATGTCGAACGTGCGCAAGAGATGCGCGATGCGGTGGAACAGCTCCTGCCCGCCGACGCGGCGGTGTTCGTCGCCGCCGTTGCCGACTGGCGCACGCAGAACTCGGCCGATGAGAAGATCAAGAAGGTCGCGGGTGAAGGGCCGCCGGTGCTGCATATGGTGGAGAATCCCGACATTCTCGCCGGCGTCGGCCACCATAGCCAGCGACCCGGCCTGGTTATCGGCTTCGCCGCCGAGACACAGGATCTCCTGCGCAACGCCGAGGCCAAGCTCAAGAAGAAAGGCGCCGATCTCATCATTGCCAATGACGTGTCGCAGGGAAGCGGCGTCGGTCCTTCCGGCGTGATGGGCGGCGATCGCAACCGGGTGCGGATCGTGTCCAAGGCCGGCGTCGAGGAATGGCCCGAGATGAGCAAGGACGAAGTGGCGGCTCGGCTCGCCGCCCTGATCGCCGAAAGACTTAAAACGATCGTCGTTTGAGCTGAAAGATGCCCTGCCGCCACGTTCTGCCGCAGTGACGCGCCGCCCCTGCCGCGAGACGGCATTCAGGCGGCGCGCTTTAAGTCCTGCGGCTCGACATGACCTCTGCAGTCAATTGGTCAAAAGCTCCGCGGTCCGGGCAAGCGCGCCGGCGAAGCCGTTGAGCGGAACGGAAAAGCTCACCGCTTGTCCGGTGTCGGCCGCGAAGGCGTCGATCTTCAGGGTGGTGCCTGATTTCAGCAGGGGCGTGACAGTCGCATCGAACGCCACCGGCACCAGACAGCCGACGACCTGGCAGGTGTTGAATGCCAGGCTGCCGTCCAGCTTCTGATCGTCGATGGTCAGGCTGACCCCCTTGGCCAGCGCCAGGCCAAACGGCAGCGCAAGCGTTCCCGTGGCATCCTCGCCGGTCTTGCTCGACAGCTCGATCGCCAGCAGGCGCTGATTGCTTTGCTTGTTGAATTGCTGATGCGACAGGCTGCAGGTCTTGGTGGTGCCCGATACCTGGCAATTGACCGTCCAGTCCCCATGGGTTTCGGACAGTGCCGACGCGCCCCCGGGCAGCTGCGGCGCATCGGCGGCGGGCGCCGCCGCGACCTTGTCGCCCTTGGTTTGCGCTGCCATGGCCGGCACACCGACGGCGCAGGCAATGCCCATCATCGCCACGAAATACGCGTACTTCCTCATCAAGACCCCTCCCGCCCGGCTCCGCCTCGGGCCAGCTGGAAACTGGCCTTAGAGACGCGCTGATCGCGTTCTGTTTAACCGTTTCGCCGAAGGCGCCATTATACCTGACGGACACGCCGACGCCATTGACGCCATTCAGCTCAAGTCCGGCGCCGACCCGATAGAGCGGCGAAACGACGGCCTCCGTCAAGTGCAATGCGGGTTGCCAGGCAGATTCTCCGCCGCCGCGAAGCGGCCTTCGGCGGTCGACAAGCCGATCCGTTTCGATCAATACCCAGCTATGGCACAGCCGGACAGACGCCCTATATTAAAGCGAGGATTTCTTTCACGCGGGAATGAGCGGATGTCGGCGCTTCAACCATCAACGATCTTCACATCGGCAATGCTGGCCATGGCAATGCTGGTGGGCGCTGGCCTGCCCGCTTCCGCGCAGGCCCTCGATTCCGCCACCGGCAACAACGCACTGATCCGGCAAAACGACCTGCAAATCCTGCAAAACAGGGTGCAGCGGCAGCAATATCAGCAGCAACAGCAGCAGTACCGTGCGCAGGACCGTCAGATCGTTCGGCAACCGCCGCCGGTCGTGCAGCAACTCAAGCCAAGCTGCCAGACGCAGATAATCGGCACCACCGCCGTGAGCAATTGCCGCTGACATCCAGGCGTTTTTCATTTATTTAGCCGACTTATGTGTTCCGAGTGCCTTCCGGCACGCGCGAAAGTTTTGGTTTTGCAACGATGCCTTGTCGCGCTATGCGGCATTGCATCGACTGGATTGACGAATGGCAGTCACCAAGAAAAAGGCCGTGCGCAAGGCAAAGAAGGGCGAGAGGATCCGTCAGGTGGCGGCTATTCCGTTTCGGCTGAACGCGCGCGGCGATATCGAGGTGATGCTGGTCACGTCGCGAACCACCAGGCGCTTCATCGTCCCCAAGGGCTGGCCGATGAAGGGCAAGAGCGGACGCAAGGCAGCCACCATCGAAGCACAGGAGGAAGCCGGCGTGCTCGGCAAGACGCTGAAACAGCCGGCGGGCACTTATTCCTACTGGAAGCGGCTGGCCAACCGCTTTGTCCGCGTCGACGTCATCGTCTATCTGCTTGAGGTGACGGAGGAACTCGCCGACTGGCAGGAAGCCAAACGACGCCAGCGGGCCTGGCTGGCGCCGGCCGACGCGGCCATGCTCATCGATGAGCCCGACCTCTCGACGTTGGTGAAGACGCTGAAGCTTCCCCAGCCTGTGCCCGTCGATCAGGCCTAAAGCCTCACTCGCCGGTGTCATCCCCTTCGGGAAACGGCCGTACCGACCGGCCCGTATAAGCCCACAGCCACTCACGCGGCAGCGGTCCCTTGTTTCGCTCGCCCTGCTGCGACTGCTCCCAGGCATGCGCCAGGATGCCGACCGAGCGTGACAGCACGAAAAGCCCGCGCGTCAGCGGCGGCGGAAAGCCTAGTTCGCCATAGATGACGGCGGTGGCGCCATCGATGTTGAGCGGTATCTTTTTCCCCTTGCGCCGCGCGACCTCCGCCTCGATTGCCTCGGCAATGTCGGCAAAACGTCCATTGACGACACTGCGGGCGGCAAATTCGCGGGTCAGTTCCAGCAGCCGCGGCGCACGCGGGTCGACGGGATGGAAGCGGTGTCCGAGTCCCGGCACATAGCCTTTCTCCTCGGCGAAGAACCGGTCGAGCCGCGCCGAGACCGCTTCATTCAGCGTCACCCCGGCATCCATCGCCACTGCAATATCGCCGTAGAAGGACAATGCCTGTTCGCCGGCACCGCCATGCACGTCGCCGAGAACGTTGATGGCCGAGGCCATGGCGCTGTTGATGCCCACACCGCAGGTTGCCGCCATGCGTGCGATGGCGATCGATGGCGCCTGTGGCCCGTGGTCGACGGCAGCACCCAAGGCGATGCCGAGCAGCGCCGCCTGGTCCTCGCTGGGCAGTTCGCCACGCAGCATCAGCCAGATCATCGCCGGAAAGCTGACGCGGCCGATCAGATCCTGGATCTCGTAGCCGCGCAGCCGGATGACGCCCGGCCGTATCTCGATGATATCGGTCTGCCACCATTCTTCGGCGCGCTCACGGCCAGTCTTCTTCTCCGTGCCGCTCATGCCCGTACCTTTGCCTTGGCGCGGGGTGGCAGGTCCGCGAACACCTCGCCCATATGCTCGCCGAGTGCTGGCGGCGGCTTCGTCGGCAGGGGTGCAACGCCATCGACCATGAAGCCGCCGCGCAGAACGGTCAGCGGCTTGTCCATGCCAGCCACATCATCAAAATTCGCGGTCACCTGGCGTTCGAGCACTTGCGGCTCGGCCAGCACCTGCGGGATCGTCAGCACCCTGCCGGCGGGCACGCCGGCACGATTGAGCATCTCTTCCCAGTCTGCCGCCGGGGCGCTCGCCAGGGCGTCCTCGATCTCGACTTTAAGCGCCGCACGGTTGAGCTTGCGCGTCTCGCGCTCGGCAAAGCGGGGATCCCCTGCCAGTTCAGGCCGGCCGATCAGCCGGCACAGCGTCACGAACTGCTCCTGCTTGTTGGCGGCGATGTTGAGCAGCCCGTCGCCGGTGCGAAACGCGCCGGAGGGTGCCGCGGTCATGTTCTCATTGCCCATGGGCTGGGGATCGACACCTGCGGTCAGATAGTTGGAGACCGGCCAGCCAAGTGCGGAAAGCGTGCATTCGAGCATCGAGACGTCGAGAAAAGCGCCCTCGCCGCTTGTCTTCTGCCGCACCAGCGCCGAGGCGATGGCGAACGCGCCGACCAGCCCGCCAAGCGTGTCGGCGACGGGATAGCCGACCCGCAGCGGCGCCGTCTCCGGCGTGCCGGTGATGCTCATGATCCCCGACAGGCCCTGGATGATCTGGTCATAGGCGGGATTGTCGCGCATCGGCCCGGTCTGGCCGAAACCCGATATCGCGCAATAGACGAGGCCGGGACGGACCACCTTCAGCGCCTCGTAGCCAAGGCCGAGCCGATCCATCACGCCAGGGCGGAAATTCTCCACCAGCGCATCGGCGCTGGCGACCAGATCGAGGAAGCGCTCGCGATCGGCCGGCTTCTTGAGGTCGAGCATCACCGATCGTTTGCCGGCGTTCTGCGCCAGGAACGAGGCGCCCATGCCGGCGCTGTTCAGCTTTGGCGAGCCGCCGAGCTGGCGTGCCAGGTCGCCGCCTTGCGGTGCCTCGACCTTGATCACGTCGGCGCCGAGCAGCGCCAGCTGATAGGCGCAATAGGGGCCGGCCAGGACGTTGGTCAGGTCGAGGACGCGGATACCGGAAAGCAGTTCTGTCATGGCATCAGGGATCGATCAGGCATCGCCGGGCACATGCTCCGGTCCGCGCCGGCGCCGATGCTCGATGAAGGCCCAGATATGCGGGCCGGCGAGGCCGATGAAGGCGAGCGTCAGCAGCGTCAGCGACAGCTTGTGTGTGTAAAACACCGACCAGTCGCCATTCGAAATGGTCATCGCCCGGCGAAACTGGGTTTCGGCGAGTGGTCCCAGGATCATGCCGATGATGACGGGCGCGGTCGGGAAATCGAAACGCCGCATCAGGAAGCCGGCCGCCCCCAGCAGATAGAGGATGACGAGGTCGATGGGCGATTGCGAAATGCCATAGGTGCCGACCGTGGCGAACACCAGAATGCCGGCATAGAGCTGCGGCGCCGGGATTTTCAGCAGCCGCACCCACAGCCCGATCAGCGGCAGGTTGAGGATGACGAGGATGACGTTGGCGATGAACAGGCTGGCGATCAACCCCCAGACGAGGTCGCCCTGGGTCGTCAGAAGCAGCGGCCCGGGATTGATGCCGTAGCTCTGGAACGCCGAGAGCATGATCGCCGCCGTCGCCGAGGTCGGCAGGCCAAGCGTCAGCATCGGCACCAGCACGCCGGCCGCGGACGCGTTGTTGGCGGCCTCCGGGCCGGCGACGCCCTCGATGGCGCCGACCGTGCCGAATTCCTCCTTGTGCTTCGACAGCTTCTTCTCGATCGCATAGGACAGGAAGGTCGGGATTTCCGCGCCGCCTGCCGGCATGGCGCCGATCGGGAAGCCGATCGCAGCGCCGCGCAGCCAGGGTTTCCACGAACGCCCCCACTCGGCCGCGGTCATGTAGAGCGAGCCCTTCAGCGGCACGATCTCGTCCTTGCCGGCATAGCGGCGCGAAGCCATGTAGAGCGTCTCGCCGACGGCAAACAGGCCGACGGCGGCAATGATGACGTCGACGCCGTCCAGCAGTTCGGCCATGCCGAAGGTGAAGCGCGGTTGGCCGGTCTGCAGGTCGACGCCGATCATGCCGATGACGAAGCCGGCGAACAAGCTGGTCAGGCCGCGCACGGACGAGGAGCCGAGCACCGCAGAAACGGTGATGAAGGCCAGCACCATCAGCGAGAAATATTCGGCCGGACCGAAGGCCAGCGCGAACTTGACCACCACCGGCGCCAGGAAGGCGACGCCCATCGTGCCGATCGTGCCGGCGACGAAAGAGCCGATCGCCGAGGTGGCAAGTGCCGCACCGCCACGGCCGGACCGCGCCATCTTGTTGCCTTCCAGCGCGGTGACGATGGTGGCGCTTTCGCCGGGCGTGTTGAGCAGGATCGACGTCGTCGAGCCGCCATACATGGCGCCGTAATAGATGCCGGCAAACAGGATGAAGGATGCTTCCGGCGCCACCTGGTAGGTGATCGGCAAAAGCAGGGCGATGGTTAGCGCCGGCCCGAGACCGGGCAGCACGCCTATGGCGGTGCCGAGCGTGGTGCCGAGCAGGCACCACAGAAGATTGACCGGGGTGAAGGCGACCGAGAAGCCATGTGCGAGATGTCCAAGCGTTTCCATGGCGTCAGCCCCTCAACATGCCGATGAACGCATCGATGACCGTGTTCAGCGGGTTCTCGATGAAGCCGGCGCCGATGTTGACGCCGAGCGCCCTGGCGAAGCCGAAATAGGCGGCCAGCGCCAGGATCAGGCCGAGCACTGCGTCGCGCAGCGTGCGCTTGCTGCCAAAGCCGTAGCAGACGAGAACGAACATGATAACGGATGCCGCCGTGAAACCGAGCGGCTGGATGAGCAGCAGATTGGCGATCAGGCCGATGACGACGAAACCCATCGCCTTCCAGTCTGTCGGCGTTTCCTTTTCCTCCTCCGGCTGCCAGCCGCCGCGAAGCGCGGCGAGGATAAGCAGCAGGGAAAGCACCACCAGACCGACCATGGTGAGGTAGGGAAAGACGGTCGGGCCGACCTTCGAGTAGAGCGGCGACACCGGGATCGCCAGCGTCTGCCAGGCGACCGCGCCAGCGCAGGCCAGAAGCCCGACGCCGATCAACAATTCCGGCACGGCAAGGCGCGGCGGCGCCGCCTGCTGGTCACTGGTGCTCATGATTGTCCTCCCCAGGATAGCTGGCCCAATATGGTTGGCTAAGATACCCGGCACCGCACGGCCGGTCCTTACCGCAGGTTCATGCCGGCTTTGCATTCCATTCGAGAAGGGGCGGCGCGCGCCGCCCCTCGGGGAGATCAAGCAAGCCCGAGATCCTTGAGGATCGCCTCGATGCGAGCCGTATCCTCGGTGACGAACTTCGCATAGTCGTCGCCGGTGAGCAGGATAGGCGTCCAGTTGCGGTTCTTGCATTCGGTCGCCCATGCATCGCTCTTGGCCATCGTCTCGACCAGCGTGATCATCGCCGCCTTGTCGGCATCGGAAACGCCAGGCGGTGCGAAGACGCCGCGCCAGTTGAACAACTCGACATCGATGCCGGCTTCTTTCAGCGTCGGCGCGTCGATGCCATCCTGGCGCTTGTCTGCCGAGATGGCGAGCAGCCGCAGCGCGCCCGCCTTGACCTGCTCGGAGAACTCGCCAAAGCCGGAGATGCCGGCCGCGACCTGGTTGCCGAGCAGCGCCGACAACGCCTCGCCGCCGCCAGCGAACGGCACGTAGGACAGATTTGTCGCCGGGACGCCAACCGTCTTGGCAATCAAGCCGAACAGGATGTGATCGGAACCGCCGGCGGAACCGCCAGCGACAGGAACCTTTGTCGGATCGGCCTTGAGCGCAGCGACAAAATCGGCAGCCGTCTTGAACGGCGACTCCGCCGGCACGACCAAAGCCTCGAACTCGCCGGTGAGGCGAGCGATCGGGGTGACTTGCGTCAGATTGTTGGCAGCCTTGTTGGCGATGATGGCACCAACCATGACCATGCCGGCAACCATCAGCGAATTGCCCTTGCCGTTCCATTGGCTGATGAACTGCGGCAGCCCGACCGTGCCGCCAGCACCGCCGACATTGGTGATCTGCGAGCCGGAGATGAGCTTCTCGCTACGCATCACCTGGTCCATCGTGCGCCCGGTCTGATCCCAGCCGCCGCCCGGTGCCGCCGGTACGAAAATCTGGATCTGGGGTGCACCCTCGGCGAAAGCGGGAGTGAGATGCGACGCCACCAGCCCGGCGGCGCCGGCGGCTGCGGTGCTCATCAAAAATCTGCGTCTGTTCAGCATGGGATTCCTCCAGATCACGACACCTCCTCCGGTGCCTGCCAAAACGCGCCTGCATCCAGACCCGTAATCAAGTTCAAGCAGATGTTACGGAGTTCTGTCAACGGAAACGATATTCTACTAGACAGAACGAATTGGTGGCGCGACACAGTCGCTCCGCTCGGCTTTCTTCGAACTGGAACCGCAATGGACTCACCAAGCAAATCGGCAGATGCGGAAATCCGGCGCGCATCGGCCGAAGGTGTTGCAGCACTTGATCGGGCAATCGCCATCCTCGATGCCTTCAACACAGCCGACCGGTCGCTCAGCCTGGCCGAAATCGCGGCGCGCACCGGCCTCTACAAGAGCACCATCCTGCGGCTGGCGAATTCCCTTTTGCGCGGGGGGTTGCTCGAGCGCCTCGACGACGGGCGCTACCGCGTCGGACCCGCCACGTTTCGCCTCGGGGCGCTCTATCAGCGTTCGGTGGTGGCGGTCGATATCCTGTTGCCGATCATGCGCGACCTTTCCGAACGAAGCTGGGAAAGCGTTGCCTTCTATGTTCGCTCGGGCGACGTCCGCACCTGTCTCTACCGCGTCGAATCCAAGCACCCGATCCGCTACACGATCCGTGAAGGCGACGTGCTGCCTTTGTTGGTCGGCTCGGGCGGGCGCGTGCTTGCGGCGTTTTCCGGCCAGCCGGGCGAACCCTACGAGACCATTCGCAAGACCTGCAACTGCCTCGCCGTCGGCGACCGCGACCCCGACACGGCGGGCGTGTCGGCACCGGTGTTCGGGCCGGGGCGCGTCCTGCTCGGCGCCCTGACGCTGGCCGGACCCAGCACGCGCGTCGACGCGGCGTTTCTCCAGCGCATGAAACGTCCGCTGCTCGAGGCCGCGGCCCGCGCCACCCGCGCCTTCGGCGAGGACGCCTCCATGCTCGAGCAGGCAAGCCTCGCGGCGGATGCATAGCGCCGATTGGCTTGGTTGCCCCACGCTGACTTTGAATACAATCCGATTCAACTTGAAGCAATTTCTTGACGCCGCATAATATTCGGTCGTCTGCAGCAAGAATCGAACTTGGAAATATTTGAAGTCTTTATTTGCTGTTAAGCCCCCCATGATAACCGGATTGTTGTCGCCAGCGGAGCGACATGAGGGACGAACACAGTCTCAACCGACAGATGAAACAGTCGGACAGACGCACTGACAGGGATCATGGCAAGTCCATGGAAATTCGATGAAGCCGTCATCGATGTATGCAAGCTCCCGTCTTCCGGGACTCGTCTGGCCTTTCATCGCCGTCGTTCTTGTTCAGGCCCTGGTTGCCAGCCTCAGTCTCTACACGCTGTCGGCGGTTCGCGCCTATGTCGGCGGCGAGAGTCAGTGGTCCAAGGGACAGAAGCACGCCATTTATTTTCTCAGCCTCTATGCCGATACCGGCAACGAGGAATTCTTCAGCGAGTACCGTGAAGCGATCGCCGTTCCGCTGGCCGATCGTTCGGCGCGCCTGGCGCTTGAGCAGCCCGAGCCCGACACCGACGCGGCGCGCGCTGGCTTCCTGCAGGGCAGAAACCACCCCGACGACGTGACCGGGATGATCTGGCTGTTCCAGAATTTCCGCGGCTTCAGCTATCTCGATGCCGCCATCCGGCACTGGACGGCTGCCGACACCATGATCCTCGCCATCCAGCAACTCGGCGACGCCATGCACGAGACGCTGGGCAAGGGTCCGGCATCAGCCGCTGAGATCAGCGCCTGGAAGGCGGAGATCCATCGGCTCGATTATCAGATCGCCCCGCTTTCCAAGGCCTTCTCGGACAGCCTCGGCGAGGGATCGCGCTTCATCAAGACGCTGCTCACCTTTGCCAATCTCGTCACGGCCGCCCTGCTGATCCTGCTTGCCGTGTGGCGGACGCGCAAACTCCTGGCGCAACGTCAGGCGTTCCAGTTGGCGCTCAACGCCGAGCGCGAGCGCGCGCAGATCACCCTGGCTTCGATCGGACAGGCAGTGATCAGCACCGGCGCCGACGGACGGCTGGAGTACATGAACGCCGTCGCCGAAAAATTGCTGGCATGCCCGCTCAGTGCCGCCCGGGGCAAACCGATCGAGTCGCTGTTTCGCCTTGTGGACAAGGACACCAGCGTCGAGGATGTCAGGCTGATCGAGCGCCTGCTAGCCGGGGAACCGTGCCGTTCCAGCGCGCGTCCGCAATTGCTGCAGCGACCGGACGGCTCGGTTGTCCCCGTCGCGTTGACCGGCGCGCCGCTGCTCGTTTCCGGTTACGTCGTCGGCGCGGTGCTCGCCTTCCACGACATGACGCGCGAAGAGGACTATATCGAGCGGCTCTCATGGCAGGCATCGCATGATGCGTTGACCGGACTGGCCAACCGACGCGACTTCGAAAGCCGGCTGGAAAGAACGATCGCGGACTTGGCTGACCGACCCCGCCAGCACGCGCTGATGTATCTCGACCTCGACCAGTTCAAGCTGGTCAACGACACCTGCGGCCATGCCGCGGGCGACCAGTTGCTGCGCCGGATTTCATCGCTGCTGACCAATGAATTGCGGCCAGGCGATGTGCTGGCCCGGCTGGGCGGCGACGAATTCGGCGTGCTGCTCGTCGATTGCGATGCCGACAGTGCGGCCGACATCGCCGAGCGGCTGCGCGCAGCCGTGCAGGACCTGCATTTCGCCTGGGATGGCAGGCCCTTCAACACCAGCGTCAGCATCGGCATGGTGCAGATCGCCAATGCGCAAGTGACCATCGAGGAAACGCTCAGGGCCGCCGACGTCGCCTGTTACATGGCCAAGGAAAAGGGCCGCAACCGCGTCCAGATCCACAGCGATTGCGACACGGCCTTGCAGGAGCGCTTCGGCGAGATGGCCTGGGTGCAGCGCCTGCACGCCGCCCTCGAAGAAAACCGCTTCAGGCTTCATGCCCAGGAAATCTGGCCGCTCAACGACGACGCCACCGAGGCAGGCGCACATATCGAGGTCCTGTTGCGGCTGACCGATGAAGACGGCAGCTTCGTCACCCCGCAAAGCTTCATTCCCGCAGCCGAGCGCTACGGCCTGATGCCGTCGATCGACCGCTGGGTGGTGCGCAACACGTTCGCCATCCTGGCCGCGCGGCAGGCCGATCCGCGCACGGCGCCGATCTCCACCTGCGCCATCAATCTTTCCGGAGCGACTTTCGGCGACGAGACATTTCTCTGCTTCCTGCGTGAGCAATTCCTCATCCATGGCATTTCGCCCGCGATGATCTGCCTGGAGATCACCGAAACCAGCGCCATTGCCAATCTGACCAATGCCATGCGCTTCATCGCCGATCTGCGCGGCCTGGGCTGCCGCTTCGCGCTCGACGATTTCGGCTCGGGCATGTCGTCCTTCGCCTATCTGAAGCACTTGCCGGTCGACTATCTCAAGATCGACGGCAGCTTCGTCAAGGACATGGTGGAAGACCGTATCGACCATGCCATGGTCGAGATGATCCATCACATCGGCAAGGTCATGGGCAAGCGCACCATCGCCGAGTTCGTCGAAAGCGACGGCATCATTGCGGCGCTGAAAAAGATCGGCGTCGACTATGCCCAGGGCTATGCCATCGCCAGGCCGCAGCCGTTTGACGCTTCAACGGTATTGCTCTGCAAAAGCGTCGCGCCGGCCGCCGAGACCGACGCCGATCCATGGGTCGATCTGGCGCAGAAGTTACGCCGCAAGGCCAGCTAGCAGCTAGAATGCGTCCTCGTCGGGAAGGCTCGCTCAGTTCAATTTGACCAGAACCACGCGGCGGTTCTTGGCGCGGCCCGCATCATCGTCATTGCTGGCGACAGGCGCCATCATGCCGGCGCCTGCAGCGGTCAGCCGCGCCCCATCGATGCCGTATTTTGCTACAAGTGCTGCCTTGACCGCTTGCGCCCGTCGCGACGACAGGTCGAGATTGTAATCGAAGGCGCCCTGATTGTCGGTGTGGCCGACGACGATCACGGCCATGTTCGGGTCGTTGGCCAGCAGCGTCGAAATTTCCTTCAGCGTTGGTTCCGACTCCGACTTGATGTCGGCCTTGTCGGTGTCGAAGAAGATGCCATAGAGTGAAATGCTGCCGGTGGCGGAGAGCGAATCCGCCATCTTGGCCGCCTCGACGACGACCATCTTCTTGTCGCGCGCCTTGGGTTCCAGCACCTGGACGATGGCAACGGTGCGGCCGTTGAGCTCCTTGCAGTAGAGATCGTCGGTCATCGTATAGGTCTGCACGGTCACATATGCGTCGCCGCCGTCCTGCGGCACCTTGGCCGAGAAATAGCGCTGGTCGTTGATGCCGGAAGTTAGCGCGCAGGCGCCATTGGAGAATGCCGCGTCTTTCAGATCGCTCTCATGGAAGGAATACATGGTCAGGCTCATGTCGCCGCCGCCGCCGCTCGACGAGCGGTCAGCGGCGCCGCCGCATTCCTCCTTCTTGCATTCGAACAGGATTTCGCCGCCGGCCGCCTCGATCACATCCTGATAGTTGCGCAGCACTTCGAGCGGCGAACGCTCGGCCGGCAGCACATAGGCGATGCGGGTCAAAGCCCCCTCGACCTCGGCCTTCTTGTCGGGGGTGAAGACACGATTGTTCATCGCATCGCGCGCGTCCGGGTCGGCGCTCGGCTTCAGCGGCGACAGCGGCACGCTGAAATCCGTGAAGGCCAATTTCTCATAGGAGACGATGAACGAGCCTTCGTACCGTTTGGCGAGATGGTTGTCGGCGCCGCCCTCGATATCGGCGGTCGGCACAGTTGCGTCGGCTGCCGCCAGCCGTCCGGCCAGCATGAGCACCAGCACCGCCCAGAAAAATGTGACGGCTATCGTCTTGAATGCACGCATCGATCGTCCCCCTTCGCATTATGATCGATGCTAGCAGAGCGGGTAGGTCCAGTCGATGACGCCGCTTGGGATCACCGCGCCAGCAGGATGGTCGGGGCGTCGTGATAGGTGGTCTGCACCACTTCCCGGTAACCGCACTTCGCCGCGACCCTCAGCGAAGCCGTGTTTTCCGGATCGATGATGCAGACGGTCTTCTCCCTCCCGAACGTCTCTTCGCCCCATGCGAGCACGCGGCCGACCACCTCGGTGGCGAAGCCCGCCCCGTGCACGGCCGGAACCAGTGCCCAGCCGGCCTCGGGAATGCCTTCGATCGACGGCTCCATATCACGCTTCAGATCGTGGAAACCGGCCTCGCCGATGAAGCGGCCCGTTGCCTTCTCCTCGATCGCCCAGAAACCGTAGCCGAGTAGCGACCACAGGCCGGCGTGACGCAGGAAGCGCATCCAGCTTTCTTCGCGCGTGCGCGGCTTGCCGCCGATGAAACGGGTGACGACGGGATCGGTCCACATCGCGGCGTAGGCGTCGAAATCGCCCAGCTGGTGTGCCCGCAGGATGGTTCGCTTCGTCTCGATGACAGGAGCGCTGGTCGCTGGTGGATTGTTCATGGATTTGCCTCGCACGGATCGTCAGCGCTTAGCAAATCGCCGGTGTGGTGCAAGGGCCAGGGCAACGCGGCCCATCATCCAGGCTCCACTATGGGAATCTTGCGCGACGGTGTTATTTTCACGACAGGCTGATTCAACACCTGCCAGCGCGACCCTTTTTCAGGCGCGGGCTGGTGCTGTCAAACCCAAGGGAAAGAGCATGGACACCACCGATCTTGTGCTTGCGATCTTCCATCATCTGCTGGTGTTTTCACTGGCAGGGATCATCGGCGCCGAATTCGTGCTGATCCGCGGCGACCTTCCTGCCGCGACGCTCAAGCGGCTCGCCGGCATCGACCGCCACTATGGCATCATCGCCACGCTGATCATCATCGTCGGCATCGGCCGCGTCTTCTATGGCCTCAAGGGTTGGGAATTCTACGTCTACAACTGGGTGTTCTGGGCCAAGATGGCGGCGTTTGGCATGGTCGGGCTGCTGTCGATCACCCCGACCGTCCGCTTCATTTCCTGGAACAGGCAGGCGAGCGCCAATCCCTCGTTCCTGGTGCCGGCGACCGAGCTTGCGTCGGTGAAGACATACATCCGCGCCGAGGCTTTCATCTTCCTGCTGATCCCGGTCTTCGCCGCGGCGATGGCGCGCGGCTACGGCTACTGATCTACCGCTGAAGCCGTTTCAAGCGGTGCGATCGGCACCAGCGGCGCCGGCACATCGGTCGTCTTCTCCTGCGCCTTGCAGATGTCGGCAATGACGCAGGCCGGGCAATCCGGCTTGCGCGCCTTGCAGATATAGCGGCCATGCAGGATCAGCCAGTGATGCGCGTGGCGCATATATTCGTCAGGGATGATCTTGAGCAGCCCCTGCTCGACCTGTTCCGGTGTCTTGCCGGGCGCCAGCCCGAGCCGGTTGCCGATGCGGAAAATATGCGTGTCGACAGCCATCGTGTGCTGGCCGAAGGCCATGTTGAGCACGACATTGGCGGTCTTGCGCCCGACGCCCGGCAGCTTGACCAATTCATCGCGGTCGTCGGGCACCTCGCCGCCATGGTCTCGGATCAGCGCTTGCGACAGCGCGATCACATTCTTCGCCTTGTTGCGCCAAAGCCCGATGGTGCGGATGTACTCGCCGACCTTGGCTTCGCCCAGTACCAGCATCTTCTGCGGCGTATCGGCGGCCTTGAACAGCGCCCGTGTTGCCTTGTTGACGCCGGCGTCCGTCGCTTGCGCCGACAGCACCACCGCGACCAGCAGCGTGAAGGCGTTGACATGTTCGAGCTCACCCCTCGGCTCGGGCCGCTGGACAGAAAAGCGCCGGAATATCTCGTGCACTTCGGCCGGGCTGTAGCGCGAAGTGCGTCGCACAGGCCGCGGGCGCGGCTTGGCGTTCGACCCATCGCGTCGTCCGGGCAACAGCTCTTTTTTGGACATGGTAGAATCTTTGGACTTGGGGCTCGCCATTTCCCTCCTATAATATCCCCTCATGAGCGACACAAACGCCTCGTTTCAGGCCGACGAGCCATTCTTTCAGGCGCTGCTGACCCCGCACCGGTCGCTGGGCCGGACAGGCTTCTTCATCCTGATGGGTGCGCTGCTGTTCGGCTGGCTGGTGACAGGCGCGTTTTTCCTGTCGCGCGGCGCCTGGCCGGTGTTCGGCTTCTTCGGCCTCGACGTGGTCGCCGTGTACATCGCCTTTCGCGCCAACTACCGGGCCGCCCGCGCACGCGAGGAGGTCTCGGTCTCGCGCACCAGCCTCGATATCCGCAAGACGGCGCCATCCGGCAAATCGGAATCGCATCGCTTCAATCCATTCTGGGCGCGGTTTTCGGTCGCCCGTCACGCCGAGATCGGCATCACCAGGATGACGGTGGAAGGCCAAGGCCAGACCGTGCCGATCGGATCTTTCCTGGACCCAGACTCCCGAGAAAGCTTTGCCACGGCTTTTTCACGCGCGCTGGCGACCGCCAAGACGCGCTAGAAGCAATTCCAGGAAAAGTGTGAAGCGGTTTTCCGGGAAAAGCGCGGCGCTTTCCCTAGGGAATTGTGCCAAACAAAGAGGACGTCTCAGAACCGATAGCGCAAAAGCCTGCCGACCTTTCGCAATGCAGGAATATGTCGCCACAGCCGGATGAACAGTTTCGCGGACCAGCCCATGCGGGCGGCGTGTTCAGGCTTGTAGGCCGAGATATCCTCGACGAATCGCAACTTCGGAACCGCCAACTCCAGTTCGTGCGGATCGTCGATGGCCCAGTGGACCTCGGCGCCCGTTGCCTTGATGGTCGGATTGAGGCGAAGCAGCTTCAGGCCGAAACGGCTGTAGGCGTCGAAGATCAGCTCGCCGCTGGCAAGATGCGAGACGAGCCGCGCTAACAGGCGTGGCCCCTCTTCTGCTGGGAGATAGGGCGTCAGTCCTTCCGCCACCACGATGGCCGGGCGATTGCGCGGCACTTCAGCCAGCCAATCCGGTTCGGTCAGCGACGAACCGATCAGGTGGTAATGGTCGCGCAACGGGTAAAGCTTACGCCTGAGTTCGATGACCTCGGGGTAGTCGACATCGAACCAGTCCACGCCTTGTGGTGGATCGACACGGAAGATACGCGTATCGAGCCCGCAACCCAGATGCAGCACGATGGCGTCAGGATTTCTGGCGAGAAAGTCCTCGACGCGGACGTCCAGCGTCTTTGCCCGAATCGCCAGGCCGACGCCGAGATTGTCGTCAACCTTGAGCCGAGAGAAATCATAGTCGATCTTGCGAACCGCCTCGTCGGCGAAATGATCCCCAAGCAGCGAATCCGGCAACCTGCTCTCCAGCGCCTTGCCGTAGAGCGTCATCAGCAAGGTCTCTTTTGCCCCGGTGAGATTTACTTTTTCGCCGGCCATGAGCGACTCCTGGGCTCGAAATCGGAGTCTATCTGGGTATGCGCCGCAAGAAGGCAAGTTTCGGGTGGCGATCGACGCCCCAAGGGGCGATATTCCGGCTCAAGGAGATAGTTCCATGAGCACCCACACAGCAGTCCTCAAAAAGGACATCACGCCGCAAGGCAGCGACTATGAAATCGTGCGCCGTGCCATCGAGAAGATCAGCCTCGACTATCGCGACCAGCCCTCCCTCGAAGAGCTGGCCGAGGAAGTCGGCGAGACGCCGACCGGCCTGCAAAAACTCTTCACCCGCTGGGCAGGCCTGTCGCCCAAGGCCTTCCTGCAGGCGGTGACCCTGGATCATGCGCGCAGGCTGCTCGATTCCGGCATGCCGCTGCTCGAAACCTCGTTCGAACTGGGCATGTCCGGCCCGGGGCGGCTGCATGACCTGTTCGTCACCCATGAGGCGATGTCGCCGGGCGACTACAAGACGCGCGGCGCCGGGCTCACCATCCGCTACGGCTACCATTCCTCGCCCTTCGGTACCGCCCTGATCATGGCCACCGACCGCGGGCTTGCCGGCCTAGCCTTCAGCGACCCCGGTGAGGAACGTGCCGCCTTCGCCGACATGTCCAGCCGCTGGCCGAACGCCCTCTATGTCGAGGACATGACTGCTACAGGCCCCTATGCCGCGCGCATCTTCGACCCGACGCTGTGGCGCCCCGACCAGCCGCTGCATGTCGTCATGATCGGCACCGACTTCCAGGTTCGTGTCTGGGAGGCGCTGCTCAAGATCCCGATGGGCAAGGCCCGCACCTATTCCTCGATCGCCGCCAGCATCGGCGCGCCGTCCGCCAGCCGTGCCGTTGGTGCCGCCAATGGCGCCAATCCGCTCTCTTTCGTGGTGCCCTGCCACCGCGCCATCGGCAAATCCGGCGACCTTACCGGCTATCACTGGGGCCTGACCCGCAAGCGTGCCATCCTGGGCTGGGAAGCGGGGCAGGTGTCGTGAACATCGATTTTCCAATTATTGCCGAAGGAATATATAGATATCGATTAATATAATTAGGATTTCTTGTTTCGTTTTTCTTGCCTGCAACCGAAGGCAACCTCTGGTTATCGTGTCTGTTATCTTCAAAGGTTATTTTAGTTAACCCTAAATTAACTACGATAAAGTGATGATGACTCCTATTAATTCGGGCGATCCGACTTAACAGGAGGTCTCGATGAATTTGTTCCGCACCGCTTTCGGTGCAGTATTGCTGGTCGCGTGTCTGGGCCAGCCCGCATTGGCCACCACGCAAAATGTCATTTTCAATGGCACGATCACGCCGACCTGCACGCTTGTCGTTGCCACCAATGGCACGATGATGGCCAGCCCCGATCTCCAGTCCCTCAGTTCCCACAACAGCGGCGGTTCTGCCGGAACCGTGACACTGACGACGACCGGAGGTGTCTCGCTAAGCGTCGATCCGGTCACCACCACGACGGTGCCATCGGCCGACAGCACATCGACGACCTGGACGCCGACCTACTCCGCCGCCGGTGCGCACTCTATCGTTGAGACCGGCTCGGCAACCAGCATCGGCACCCCCGGCGCCGACCTCGTCTCGGTCCACCTCGCCGGCACCAAGGGCGGCAGCAACCGCTTCGCCAACGGCAACTATCAGGCAACGGTAACACTGCGCTGCGAATGACGCCGTAGCGAAGGAGGGGTCCTTGAAACATGCTCGAATCCTGGCGACGGCACTGGCCGTCGGATTGGCGCCCATTGCCGCCAAGGCCCAGTCGATGTCGCCGATGCGTGGCGAGGTCAACAGCTTCACCGACGTCTTCGCGGTCCGCGTTTTCCCCGCCAATCCATACGACAGGAAGATCCGGGTCGAAATCCACGTCTACGACCAGGATTTTCAGCCGGTAGACGCCAGGATCTCTCCAAATGTCTTCCAACTGGCTTCCCAGGCTTCCCGTCCTGTCCTTGTGGTCGTGCCCTTTGACGGCGCCGCCGAGCGTAAAGTGCGTATCTGTACCGAAAGCATCCCCTTTCCCAATCAACAGACGCAGATAAGGGCACAGATATGCGGAAAGTTTTTTGGGCGCCGCAAATCCTGATAGTCGCGCTCGCGGCAATGTCGGCGGTGATCTCGCAGGTTCTGGCTGAGGATGTCTACAACCTCAACCAGAACGAGAGCGGCTTCAACCTGCCCGGCGTGACCTTGCCGCAGGGGCAGGACGAGGTCCACGCTGCCGACGGCACCACCTGCCGTTCCGCGGTATCGGGCACCGGCGCCTATGTCGATCTCGGCGTCATCAGGGGCAACAACCAGTCGAACAATGACGTCGCCACCTATGGTCGGGTGGTGATCCCGATCGGGCGTACGCCGAAGCGCGTCGATTGCAGCCGCCTCTACGAGCTTGAGGTCGAGCGCCTGCAGCTGGAGCTGAAACTCCTCAAAATGGGCCTCGGCGCCGACGGCCAGACGGCGAGCATTGCCGCCACCGCTCCCGCGGCCGCATCGCCCGGATGGGCCAACGAAGGCTGGAGCATCAGGACCGGAAGCGATGGCAAGAAAAAGAAGAAGAAATAACCGCGCGCTGCTTGCGATGGCAGCAGTTGCCGGCTTCTGCCTTCCGGTGCAGGCCGCGATCATCGGCACCTGCACCATCATGGTCGGGGCATCGGGAACGATGACAGCAAACCCGGCCATCGGCATACTGGGTTCCAAGCAGGCAGGCGGATCGAGCGCGAGCGCCACCATCGTGGCAAGCTCGCTGCTGTGCTCCTTGCTCAACTTGCTGGACTGCTATTCGGTTTCGGCGCCGGCGCCTGCCGCATTCTCGTCCGCGCCGAGCGGCGGCGGCACCAACGTGACCTTCGCCTCGGTCTTCCGCCTCGATGGCTCGGGGGTCGACATCAACGGAAGTGTGCCGCAGCGGGTTGTCAACGGCACCCATCCAATGCAGGTCGACCTCACCGCCACCAAGTCGAGCGGTATCTTTCCCGCCGGGAACTATCAGGGCATGGTTACCGTGCGCTGTGAATAAGGCCACGATACCTCAAATCGAGCTGGACCATTCGCGTGGTCTGGCAAGCCGCGGCCTTACAGGTTAGCTTCCCACGCGACTGGAACGACCCGTGTTCGCCCGAACGCATAGAGGACGCTCCGACACTTTGAATTTGCGTTGCCAGGAGGCCTTGCTTGATTATCGTCATCGGCTCGATCAACCTCGACCTTATCGCCAATGTCGACCGCTTGCCGAGCCCCGGCGAGACGGTAAGCGGCTCGGCCTTCACCACCGCTCCCGGCGGCAAGGGTGCCAACCAGGCGCTGGCCGCCGCGCGCGCCGGCGCCTCGGTGCGCATGGTCGGCGCCGTTGGCAAGGACAGCTTCGCTGCCGAGGCGCTGGCATTGTTGCGCGACGGCAAGGTCGACCTGTCAGGTGTCGCCGAGACCTTCGCCTCGACCGGTACGGCGCTGATCATGGTCGGCGACGACGGCGAGAACATCATCGCCGTGGTGCCCGGCGCCAACGCTTCCGTGGTGCCCGGCGACCTCGCCAAGGCCTTCCTGAAAAAGGGCGATGTCGTGTTGCTGCAACATGAGATCCCGCTTGCGACCGTCGATGCCGCCCTCGATCAGGCAAGAGCGGCCGGAGCCATCACCGTGCTCAACACAGCCCCTTTCCAGGGCGAAGCAGCGGCCTTTCTCGCCAAGGCCGATTATGCCGTCGCCAACGAAACCGAATTCGACCTCTATGGCGAGGCTCTTTCGCTGCAAGGCCGCGACCGGGCAGCACGCATGCGCGACTTTGCCGGAAAAACCAGCCGCACCATCGTCGTCACGCTTGGCGGCGACGGCGTGATGGCGGCGACGCCGACCGATTTCCTCACCATCCCGGCCCTAAAAATCACCCCTGTCGACACGGTCGGCGCCGGCGATACGTTCTGCGGCTATTTCGCCGCCGGCCTGTCGGCCGGCCTTGCACTCGAACAGGCGCTGGTGCGCGCTGGCGCGGCCGGCTCGCTGGCCTGCCTGAAGCCTGGCGCCCAGCCGGCAATCCCGCTGGCCAAGGATGTCGATCAGGCTTTGCAGGAAACCCGTTGAGATGCTGCGCCCTCAAACGAAACACGCCGTGCCGCCGGCCGGCGACATCTGCCGCCTGTCCGCGGTCGAGCTCGCCGACGCGATCCGCCGAAAGAAACTCTCCGTGCGCGAAGTGGTGGCGGCATTCCTCGACCGCATCGAGGCGGTCAACCCGCAAGTCAACGCCATCGTCTCCTTGCGCGACCGCGGCGACATCCTGCGCGAAGCCGATGCGGCCGATATCAGGCGGACAAATATCGAAGCCGGCTCGCTCTTCGGCCTGCCGATCGCCATCAAGGACCTCGCCTCGACCACGGGCCTCAGGACCTCCCTCGGCTCGCCGATCTTCGCCGATTTCGTGCCCCAGGAAGACGATTTCTTCGTCGAGCGTATCCGCGACGCCGGCGCCATCATCATCGGCAAGACCAACGTCCCCGAATTCGGCCTTGGTTCCAACACCTACAACAGCGTGTTCGGACCGACGCTGAACGCCTTCGATCCGGCCCTGACCGCCGGCGGCTCGAGCGGCGGCGCGGCTGTGGCACTGGCGCTCGACATGCTGCCTGTCGCCGATGGCAGCGACTTCGGCGGCTCGCTGCGCAATCCGGCCGCCTGGAACAATGTCTATGGCTTTCGCCCGTCACAAGGACTTGTCCCCGGCGGACCCGACTTTGAGGTTTTTCATGCGCAAATGGGCGTCGACGGGCCGATGGGCCGCAACGTCCGTGACATGGCGCTGCTGCTCGATGTGCAGGCCGGTTACCACCCGCGCGCGCCATTGTCCTACGAGAAACCGGGCTCCTTCCTCGAAGGGCTCGCGACAAAAGCGGCTGGCGGTCGCATCGCCTGGCTCAGTGACCTCGGCGGTCATCTGCCAGTCGAACCCGGCATCCTCGATCTGTGCGAAGCAGCCCTTGGTCGGTTCGCGCAAGCGTCCTTCGCGACCGAACCGCTGCTACCAGATTTCGACTTCGAAGCGCTGTGGCAGGCCTTCGTGACGCTGCGCCAGGCCAGCAGCGGCTGCGCGCTCAAAACCCACTACGACGATCCCGCGAAGCGCCGCCTGCTCAAGCCGGAAGCCATCTGGGAAGTGGAGAACGCAATGCAACTGACGGCGCCGCAGATCCGCGCGGCTTCGGTCATCCGCACGTCCTGGCATCGCGCGCTGCTGTCGCTCTTCGACCACTATGATCTCATTGCGCTGCCGACCGCGCAGGTGTTCCCTTTCGAAGTAAGCACGCATTGGCCCCGTGACGTCGCCGGACGCGCGATGGACAGCTACCACCGCTGGATGCAGGTTTCCGCCTTCGCGACCTTGGGCGGCTGCCCGGCGGTCAACGTACCGGTCGGCTTCGACGACAAGGGTAGGCCGATGGGCATGCAGTTGATCGGCCGGCCGCGCGGCGACCTCGCGGTGCTGAAGGCGGCGGCGGCCTATGAGGCGACGCTGCCCTGGCAGACCGGCGCCGGCGCCTGAGCTGGGAACACCGGCGTGCCGCGACGCTTCGCACACCGGCTTGCAACGCTATCGCCGCCATGCATTGATTGTCCTCAGCTGCGCCGCATCGGCGGCATTCCTAGAGCATGATCCCGAAAAGTGGGAACCGGTTTTCGGAAAAGATCATGCTCCAACTACGGGAAGATCATGTCGCTCGAACTCTACGCCGCCTATGTCCTCGCTTGCATCGTCATCATCCTGGTGCCAGGCCCGACGGTCACGCTGATCATCGCCAACAGCATCCGCCATGGCTCCCGCGCCGGTCTCGCCAATGTCGCCGGCACGCAGGCCGGGCTTGCCGTGATGATCGCCATCGTCGGCATCGGCCTCAACACGCTGATCTCGGGCATGGGCCACTGGTTCGAGTGGGTCAGGCTGATCGGCGCCGCCTATCTGATCTGGATGGGCGTGCAGATGTTCCGTTCCAAGGGCACGCTGAACGCCGATGGAACGGCGAGGAAGCCGCGCGGCGGCTTCTTTCTGCAGGGCCTGCTGGTGGCGCTCAGCAACCCCAAGACGCTGATTTTCTTCGGCGCCTTCTTTCCGCAGTTCATTTCGCCGCAAGGCAACTACTCGCTGCAGATCGCCGTCATGGGCCTGACCGCCATGATCTTCGCTGCCATGTCGGATTCGACCTATGCACTGGCCGCCGGCCGCGCCGGGCGCCTGCTGTCGGCCAGCCGCATCAAGCTTTTGTCGAGGATCAGCGGCAGCTTCATGGTCGGCGGCGGCCTCTGGCTGGCGTTTTCGCGATCGAAGTAAGCGCCTCTTCCCTCGCCCCATTTACGGGGGTCCGAAGGACGGGCGAGACAGGCGGCTCGCCCCGGTACGGGTGGTCGCGAAGCGATCGGGTGAGGGGCAGCGCCGGGTCTGCAGACAAAATATCAATGTTTGCGCCGCCCCTCATCCCCTGCCGGGACCTTCTCCCCGTAAACGGGGGAGAAGGAAGCTTTCACAGCCGCCCCAGCCTTTCCACCAGCAGGGCGAAGAAGCCATCGTGGTCAATGTCGCGCATCACCATGGCGTTCCTTAGCCGCTTGGTCACGCCCCACCAGTCGATCACGGTCATGCCCATGGTCAGTTCCGAGGCGGTTTCCACGCTGACATTGCAGTTGCGCCCCTTGAAGAGTTCGGGCTTCAGAAGATAGGCGATGACGCAGGGGTCGTGCAGCGGCCCGCCGTCGGTGCCGTACTTCTCCTCGTCGAAGCGCTCGAAGAACTCCAGCATCTCGGCGGTCGCGGTACCGACCTTGGTGCCGAGCGCGCGGAACGTCTGCGTGCGCTTGGCGGTGGTCAGCGCCTTGTGCGTGACGTCGAGCGGCATCATCACGATCGGGATGCCGGCTTTGAACACGACATCGGCGGCATGCGGATCGACATAGATGTTGAATTCGGCGGTCGGCGTGACATTGCCGCCTTCGAAGAAGCCGCCGCCCATCAGCACGATTTCCTTGATGCGCGGTGCGATGCGCGGTTCGCGGATCAGCGCCAGCGCAATGTTGGTGAGCGGCCCGAGCGCGCAAAGCGTGATCGTGCCGCTCTCTTCCTTCATCAGCGTCTCGACGATGAAATCGACCGCGTACTGGTCCTGCAGCTTCATCGTCGGTTCGGGCAATTGCGGTCCGTTGAGGCCGGTCTTGCCATGCACTTCCTCGGCGGTGACCAGTTCGCGCATCAGGGGCCGGATGGCGCCTGCATAGACCTTGATGTCCGGGCGGCCAGCCAGCTCGCAGATTTTGCGGGCGTTCTTTTCGGTAAGCTTCAGCGGCACGTTGCCGGCAACCGCGGTGATGCCGACGATCTCCAGCTCGGTGCTGCCGAGCGCCAGCAAAATGGCGACGGCATCGTCCTGGCCAGGATCCGTGTCGATGATGATCTTGCGTGATTGAGGCATTTCAATTCCTTGTTTGGCGAGGCCATGGACCTGAATGAATCTGATCGAAACATTCAAATGACGCCGAAGCGGCCGCGAGCTGCCATGGCGAACCGCTCGACCGGGGAAGACAATCCCGACCTGCGCGCTTCTCCTTGCATCTGCTTGCCGTTTCAAGCGCCATGTCGATCATTCCTGTGAGTCCACGACCTGGTCTTTTTGGGCGGGTCTTTGACGGCTTGAACTTGGTCGCGGGGCGGACCATATCAAGACCATCGGGAAAAATGCCATCTGGGTTTTTCCACTTTATGTCGCTCTTGAGAGGACAGTGTAACATGAGCCGAATGACGCCCTTTTCCAGCCCGCTTCTCCTTGGTTTCGACGCCATGGAAAAGACCCTGGAACGCTTGGCGAAGTCTGGTGACAGCTACCCTCCCTACAACATCGAACGCCTCAGCGGCGCCGACGGCATGACCGAAAGGTTGCGCATCACATTGGCGGTCGCCGGTTTCGCCGAAAGCGATCTCGATGTCACCACGGAGGAAAACCAGCTGGTCGTGCGCGGCCGTCAGACCGATGACACCGAGCGCGAATTTCTTCATCGCGGCATCGCCGCGCGCCAGTTCCAGCGCTGTTTCGTGCTGGCCGACGGCATGCGGGTGATCGCGGCGGAGCTGAAGAACGGCCTTTTGTCGATCGATCTCGATCGGCCGGAGTCCGAACGGCTGGTACGGAAAATAAACATATCGGTGAAAGACTGATCTTTACCGATGGCTCTCATGCGGGATGGCCTTGAGCGGCGTCCTCGCGCCAAGGAGGCTTTGAAATGACCAGAACTGAAAACATCACCATGACCAATGGCGAATTCGCCCATCTCGGCGAGGGCTCGGTCGCCTATCTCAGAAAGGTCTCGAGCGACGAATTGCTCGGCCGTTTCCCGAATCTCGGCGAAATCGCTCCCGGCATGGAACTGTGGGCGCTGTTTGCCGCCAATGGCCAGCCGATCCTGCTTTCCGACGCGCGTGACCGCGCTTTGGCCGGCGCCATGGAAAACGACCTGACCACGGTCGCCATTCACTGACAGCAATTTCCGGCTGAAACGGAAAGGGCCGCCCATGGCGGCCCTTGAGGGCGTCCCAATTCAAAGCAATTCCAGGAAAAGTGTGTAACGGTTTTCCGTCCGGAATTGCGTAAGAGCAGATAAAAATATCAGGCCGCGTGCGAGGCTTGGGTGTCCGACAGCAGCGCGTGGATCGCCGCGGCGTCGCGCGTACCCCTGATCTTGGCCACCGTGTCGGCGTCGCGCAGCACCCGCGCGATGCGCGACAGGGCCTTGAGATGGTCGGCGCCAGCCCCTTCCGGCGCCAGCAGCAGAAACACCAGATCGACCGGCTGATCGTCCAGCGATTCGAAATCGACAGGCGTCTCCAGCCGGGCGAAAACTCCAGCGATGCGCTTCACACCGGCCAGCTTGCCGTGCGGAATGGCGATACCGTTGCCGACGCCGGTCGAGCCCAGCCGCTCACGCTGCAGGATGGTGTCGAACACTTCCCGCTCCGGAATGCCCGAAATCGCAGCTGCCCGTTCGGACAGCAGTTGCAGCAGCTGCTTCTTGGAGTTCGCCTTCAACGCCGGCAATATCGCCGGAACGTTGATAAGATCGCTCAGATCCATGCTTGAAAATCCCTTGTTCGCCTGCCGTCACCAGTCCTCACCCCTCGTGCGGCCGGCTCTTATCCCAGTGCGACCCTTGTCGTCACCCGTGCGACCGTGGTCGTCACGCCCGTGCGATCCTAGTCGTCACGCTTGTGCGACCTTGGTCGTGGACGGGTCGATCCAGCCGATGTTTCCATCGGGCCGGCGATAGACGATGTTGAGATGGTCGTTTCCGGCGTTGCGGAAGACGAAGACCGGGCTGTCCTTGGTGTCGAGCTCGATGACCGCCGACGCCACCGACATGGTTTTCAGCGTCATGGTTGATTCGGCGACGATGGCCGGGGCGAAATTCTCCGGAATATCCTGGTCGTCATCGGCAAGCGGCGCCATCACCGTATAGGCAATGTCGGTCGGTTCGCCATTGGCGGCGCCCGAATTGTGCGATTTCAGCCGGCGCTTGTAACGCCTCAGGCGGGTCTCCAGACGATCCGCCGCCGCCTCGAAGGCAAGAGTCGGATCCTGGGCATCGCCGGTGGCCTGCAGCGAAGCGCCGGAATCCAACCGGATCATGCAATCCGCCGAATAGCGCGAGCCCGATTTGATGACCGTGACGTGTCCGGCAAAGCCGCGATCGAAATATTTGCCGATCGCTTCGCCGACACGATCGTTGATGCGTGTACGAAACGCATCGCCGATATCCATGTGTTTTCCCGATATGCGCAGATTCATCTGAAAACTGACCTTCCTTGCTCAGGCTTCAAACTGGCCCGAGTTTATACTCGTGATCCGTGCGCACAAGCTTTGCGGCGTCACTCGCGCCGATTTTAAATCCGAACTTTCCGGTTGATCACAAGCCGCCCTTTGACCGTCCCGAGGCCAACGTCGTGACGGACCATCCGCATGCAGGCATCTAGCCCGTCTCATGCGGGCGGGCTTCTAGCCACTTCACCGCGGCTTGTCAATGAAGTGCGGGCCTGTGGAAAATCGGGCGACCTCAGCGCCCGGCGCTGGCCAGCGCCCGTTTCTCGCGCCGGCGCTGCACCGAGGAAGGAATATTCATGCCTTCCCGGTACTTGGCGACCGTGCGCCTGGCAATATCGACGCCGCTCTCCCGCAACATGTCGACGATCGCATCGTCGGAAAGCACGTCGACGGGTTTTTCCTCATCGATCAACTGCTTGATGCGATCGCGCACGGCTTCCGAGGAATGCGCATCGCCGCCGCCCGACGCAGCGATCGAGGCGGTGAAGAAGTACCGCAGCTCGAACACCCCGCGCGGCGTCAGCATGTATTTGTTCGCAGTGACCCGGCTGACCGTCGATTCGTGCATGCCGATGGCATCGGCCACCGTGCGCAGGTTGAGCGGTTTCAGCTGGCGCACGCCATGGACGAGGAAGGCATCCTGCTGGCGAACGATTTCCGAGGCGACCTTGAGGATGGTCTTCGCCCGCTGGTCGAGGCTGCGCGTCAGCCAGTTGGCGTTCTGCAGGCATTCGGCCAGAAAATCCTTTTCCGCCTGGTTCTTCGCCTGCGGCGAGACCTGGGCGAAATAGATATGGTCGACCAAAACGCGTGGCAGCGTTTCGGCGTTGAGTTCGACGGTCCATGTGCCGTCATTGGCCGCACGCACCTCGACATCGGCGACGATCGCGTCGCTGGCGCCGCCCGAAAATGCCATGCCCGGCCGGGGATCGAGTGCCCGGATCTCGGCCAGCATGTCGAGCAGGTCCTCCTCGTCGACACCGCAGATCCGTTTCAACGCGTGGAAATCGCGCCGCCCCAGCAGTTCGAGATTGGCGATCAGCGCCTTCATTGCGGGATCGAGCCTGTCCCGGACGGCAAGCTGCAGCGACAGGCATTCGGCGAGGTCGCGGGCGAACAGGCCGGCCGGCTCGAAAGTCTGGCACATCGCCAGCACCTTACCCACCGCGGCGGTGTCGGTACCGAGACGAGCGGCGATCTCGGCCATGTCGGCGCGCAAATAGCCGGACTCGTCGAGGCCGTCGGCGAGGTCGGCGGCAATCAACCGCGCGGCCGGGTCGGCGAAGGCGAGCGCGACCTGTTCACCGACATGGTCGCGCAGCGTGATGGCCGCGGCCGCCATGTCGCCGGCATCAAAGCCCTCGGATGAGGAACTCGAGCCATTGCCGGAAGCCGACTTCCATTGCGCCGTCAGGTCGGGACCGAGCCGCTCGCTGGTGCCCGGGTCGTCGGGAAACAGGTTTTCCAGCGACGTGTCGAGCTTGTCCGAGATCGCCTCGGCGCTCCACTGCGTCTCGTTTTCGAACCAGTCTCCGTCAGTGGTGGCTTGCGGCTCCGCCTCGATCTTCTGCTGGTCGCTGGCGGCATCGTCCTGCGGTTCGGCGCGCTCCAGCAGCGGGTTGCGCTCGATTTCCTCGTCGATGAAATGCTCAAGCTCGACATGGGTGAACTGCAGCAGCCGAATCGACTGCATCAGCTGCGGCGTCATCACCAGCGACTGCGATTGTCGTAGCAGTAGTTTGGCCGCCAACGCCATGGTTCGGTTTCAAACGCCTCGTCTACGCATCCGGACTTCCGGAAAAGAATTTTTGCAGCCGGCCATAGAAACTGGCCCGGCTTTTGCTTGTCAAGGCAATTGCTAGCAAAACCCGCTTACCGGAGCGTTATCTCGGAGCATAATCGACGAAAAAGAGCCGGGCGAACCGCAAAAATCGTGTCAGGAAACAAATTTCACGCTCAGAGCAATTTCAGGAAAAGTGTGAAACGGTTTTCCCGGGAAAAGCGCACAGCCCTTTCCCTTGGAAATTGCGTCAAGAGTCAGAGCGTAAAACCCTCGCCGAGGTAAAGCCGCCGAACATCCGGGTTTGCCACCACTTCGTCGGCCCTTCCATGGGTCAGCACCTGGCCGGCATGGATAATGTAGGCGCGGTCGATCAGCCCGAGCGTTTCGCGTACATTGTGATCGGTGATGAGAACGCCGATGCCGCGCGCCGTCAGGTGGCGTACCAATTGCTGGATATCGGCGACGGCGATCGGATCGATGCCGGCAAAAGGCTCGTCGAGCAGCATGTAGGCCGGACGCGTCGCCAGCGCGCGTGCGATTTCCAGGCGTCGCCGCTCGCCGCCGGAAAGCGACATGGATGGCGCCTTGCGCAGATGACTGATGTGAAATTCCTCGAGCAGTTCGTCGAGATTGCGCTCGCGCACCTTGCGGTCCTTTTCGACCACTTCCAGCACGGCACGGATATTCTGCTCGACATTGAGGCCACGAAAAATCGACGCTTCCTGCGGCAGATAGCCGATGCCGAGGCGTGCGCGACGATACATCGGCATCGACGTGACATCGAAGCCGTCGATCTCGATCGTGCCTTCATCCACCGGCACCAGGCCGGTAACCATGTAGAAACAGGTTGTCTTGCCGGCGCCATTGGGGCCAAGCAATCCGACGGCCTCGCCGGCACGCACGCCGATGGTGACGCCGCTGACGACTTTGCGGCCCTTGTAGCTCTTGGTCAAACCCTTGGCGATCAGGGTTCCCTTGAACTTTCCCGCATCGACGGTCACCGTGGCCGGCGCCGAAATCTTGCCGGCGGCCCGTCCCGGAAGACGCGCCGTCAGCGACGACAGGCTGGCCATCAGGGGTTCGTCGCTCCCGATTTCGGCGGCGGCGTGATCGACATCTGGACGCGTTGCCCAGCGCATGGATCAACCTGCGCCAGCCCGCTTTTCATCTGCACGGTGAGCTTGCAGCCGACCAGGACGTTGTCGTTCTGCGACAGAACGACCTTTTTGCCCGAAAGCACCAGCACCTGGCTTTTCATATCGAAGCTGCCTTGATCGCCGGTCGCGACTTGCGCATCCGACTTGATGTAAACCTTGTCGGAGATCTCCAGGTGATCGATGTTGGCGGAGCCGGTCATGGCTGCCGCGCCAGCCGCTTCCGCGCCCTTGGCGCCGGCGTTGGGGTCCTTGACGTAATAGACCATCATCTTGCCGGCCTTCATCAATGTCGGCCCCTGGACGACGCTGACATTGCCCGTGAAGATGGCGACACTGTCGGCCTGGCGGACCTCCAGCTTGTCGCTTTCGATCTGGATCGGCTTGTCGCCGGACAGTTTGAGGCCTGATTGGCTGGTGGTCTGCGCCAATGACGGCGCAAGTCCGAGCAGCAGCAACGCTGAAGTTGCAGCCGCGAGCCGCGTCGAACTACTGAGCCGCATTGGTCTCTCCGCTGTTTCCCTCTGCCGTCTTCAAGGCGGCGGAATCGATGTTGACGCGCACTTTGTTCTCGAAAACCAGAATCTTGCCATTGTCCTGGACCGACATCGAATCCGCCGTGATCCGCGACCCGCCACGGCTGACATCGACAGGATCTCCCGTCTTCATAATGCCTTTGCCCATGTCGAGGAAGACCGATTTGAACTTGGCCTGCATGCCGTCGGTTGTGGTGATCGTCACGTCGCTGGTCAGGTTCATCGTGTTGCCGTCGCGATCGTAGGTGCCGTGCGAGGCCTTGACCGCCGCCACATTGTCGGGCGCGATCGGCACTTTGGCGTCGATGCCTTCCAGTTCGATGATACCTTGCGTGCTGACATCCTGAATGGCGCGCAGCGCCGTCATCGAATAGGGCTGTTTCTGCTTGGTAAAACCGTTGAGCTTGGGATTGGCCATCACCAGCTTGCCATTGGAAAAAGCCGTGCCTTCCGCCTGAACCTTCACGGAGACGGGGGCGGCCAGATAGGAGTAGACCGGGAAAGCGATGGCGATCAGGGCCGCAGCCAGCGGCACTGCAAACTTGAGAATGCGCACACGGCGCGAATGACGTTGCGCGCGGTCGAATGCGTCGCCACGCGTCCGGTCGTCCGCCTGGGGGACCAACTCCATCTCGGCGTCGGTCGGTTCAATCGGTCGCGCTAACATTCACTGCTTTCTTCTAAACCCCTGCCCACCCGGGAGCACCGCCTATAGGTGGGACGCCGGCGCCTTCAAGCAAGCACAAGCCCACGAAAACTGCAAAAATGTGACAGTCGCACTTGTACAGTTGAAAACGAGGTCTGCACAACCGCACGTTCTCCATAGCAGAAACAGACCCGCGGCGTAAAATTTATCAGCTGTCTGTCTCGCCGCCCGACCTCGCGGTGATTGCGCAAATACGCCAGGGGAGATGTCGGATGCTCCGCCTGGCCGGCCCAGTCGATACGGCGTTGCCGATCACGTCGGCGGGGCGCTTCTGGCCTTGGATCGGGTCGGCTTCAGGCCGCCTTCCGCTGTATGAGACCAACCAGAACGGTGCGCATTCCCGAATATGATGGGCTGCCAATTTTTACTTCCCAATCAGTGTTGCGTTTCCGAGGGTGCTTCACATTACGCAACGCTTGGCGGAATGTGTTCGGGTCGACGCCTACGGTTCGAGCCATATCCTCGGCGGTTGTGTGTTTGGCGATCATGACGTCTCCTATGCCTTTTGCAGGTATATAGGGCGTTTGCACAACTCGGCCAAAGGATTAGGCGTTTCCGCAAATTTCAAACTGAGACACTACCGGGAAAGAGAACTGCTTCCAGATGGGAGGATCATGGTCTAAAAGCGTCTCCTCCCGCCGACTGAAAGGCTGACCATGGCACTGAGAGCCGACGACCTGATCGACCGCCGCCGCTTGCGGCGCAAGCTGACATTCTGGCGCGTCGTCGCCATCGGCATCGTTGCACTTGGTGTGATCGCGCTTTCAGCCTGGTTCTATGGCGACGATTTCGGTGGGTTCGACGGTCGACCACATCGCCAAGGTCAAGATCGAAGGCACGATCACCGAGGACGAGGAACTGATCAAGCGGCTGGAAACCATCCGCCTGTCGTCCAAGGTGAAGGGCGTGATTCTGTCGATCGATTCGCCTGGCGGCACCACGGTCGGCGGTGAATCGATCTACGAAGAGGTGCGCAAGCTGGCCGCCGACAAGCCGGTGGTGGCGGAAGTCGGCACGCTCGCCGCATCGGCGGGCTATATGATCGCCAGTGCCGCCGATCACATCGTTGCTCGCAAGACTTCGATCGTCGGCTCGATCGGCGTGCTGATCCAGTATCCCGACGTCAGCGGCCTGATGGACAAGCTCGGCGTCAAGCTGGAGGAAGTGAAATCCTCGCCGCTGAAGGCCGCCCCCTCTCCCTTCAAGCCGACCAATGACGATGAGCGCGCCATGGTCCGTAAACTCATCCTCGACAGCTACGACTGGTTCGTCGGCATCGTTGCCGAGCGCCGCAAGATGACCCGCGAGCAAGCGCTGGCGCTTGCCGATGGCTCGATCTTCACCGGTCGCCAGGGTGTCGCCAACGGACTGATCGACGCCGTCGGCGGCGAGACCGAAGCGGTCGACTGGCTGGCGACCAAGGGCGTCGACGCCAAGCTCAAGGTCATCGAATGGAAGGACACTGAACGGGGCGGCGGCTTCCTGTTCTCCAAGGCGATGGCGCAAACGATTGGCAGTGCGCTCGGCCTGCCGGCCTACAGTGGCGACATCATCCATGAACTCGGTGCCGACCGCTTGTTTCTTGACGGTCTCGTTTCCGTCTGGCACCCTTGAGATGCCGTTTGGGGCAAGTGAAAAAAGCAAATAAAATCATCCTCATAATTTTGACCGCACTGCTTTCACGGGGACCCGTCTCATGATCAAGTCCGAACTTGTGCAGATTATTGCCACGCGCAATCCGCATCTTTTCCTGCGCGACGTCGAAAACATCGTCGGCGCGATCTTCGATGAAATCACCGACGCCCTTGCCGAAGGCAACCGGGTCGAGCTGCGTGGCTTCGGCGCTTTTTCGGTGAAAAACCGTCCCGCCCGCACCGGCCGCAATCCGCGCACCGGCGAATCCGTCGAGGTCGAGGAGAAATGGGTGCCGTTCTTCAAGACCGGCAAGGAATTGCGTGAAAGGCTGAACGGCGGCAAGTAGGCGCGGCGTCAGCGCCAGACGGCCTTTCGGACAGGCCAGCTTCCGACGGAAAACATAATGTTCAATCGCTTCATTCTCATCGTGATCTTCGTGCCGCTGGCGATCATCCTGATCGCACTCGCCGTTGCCAACCGCGAACTGGTCGCCTTCACGCTGGATCCGTTCAACCCCGGCAATCCGAAGCTGACGCTGACTTTGCCGCTGTTCATCTTCCTGTTCCTGGCGCTTGCCATCGGCATGATCGTCGGCAGCCTGGCAACCTGGGTCAAGCAGGGCCGCTACCGCAAGCTGGCCCGGCAGCGCGGCGTCGAGGCCGAGAACCTGCGCCAGGCGGTCAGCCGTGCGCCGGCGGCACCGCAAAGCCCCGCCCAGGGGGTGGCTCAAGGGTCGACCCAAGGGTCGGCCTTGCCGAAGCCGACCATTTGAACCGCCGGTCGGCGGTTTTGTCCCCACGGAGTTTTTCATGCTGACCATTTCGGCCGCAGAGGTCGACCATGCGCTGACCTTTCCCGGACTGGTCGAGACGCTGCGCACGGCGTTTCGCGACGGCGCGGTGCAGCCGGTCAGGCACCATCATACGATCGAGCGGCCCGACGGCGCGGCGTCTACCCTGCTTTTGATGCCGGCCTGGACCGACCTCAACGCGGCCGGCACATCGGCCGGTGGTCACGTCGGCGTCAAGATCGTCACCGTCTCACCCGACAACAACGCCATCGGCAAGCCCGCGGTGATGGGCCTCTATCTCCTGCTCAATGGCGCCACCGGCGAGCCCGAGGCCTTGATCGACGGCCAGCGGCTGACACAGTGGCGCACCGCCTGCGCTTCGGCGCTCGCGGCCTCCTATCTTGCCCGCAACGATGCCTCACGGCTGCTTGTGGTCGGCGCCGGCGCGCTGTCGCCCTTCCTCGCCAAGGCGCACTCAGCCGTGCGGCCGATCAAGACCATCCGCATCTGGAACCGCACCCCGGCCAATGCCGAGAAGGTCGCGGCCGATCTGCGCGCCGAAGGCTTCGCGGCCAGCGCGGCAAGTGATCTCGATACCGAGCTTGGGCAGGCCGACATCGTCTCCTCGGCAACGATCACGACGACGCCGCTGATCAAGGGCGCATTGTTGCGGCCGGGAACCCATGTCGACCTGGTCGGCGGCTTTACGCCTACGATGCGCGAAAGCGATGACGACGCGATCAGGCTCGCCCGCGTATACGTCGACACCCGCGCCGGTGCCACCAAGGAAGCCGGCGACATCGTCCAGCCGCTGGCCTCCGGCGTGCTGAAGCCGGAAGCCATCGTCGCCGATCTGCACGAATTGGCGCGCGGCCAGAAGAAGGGCCGCGAGAGCGCCGGTGAGATCACGCTGTTCAAGTCGGTCGGCGCGGCGCTCGAGGATCTTGCCGCCGGCATTGCCGTCTACAAGGCGCTCACTGCCTAGTTCGCCGGTACAGCCATTTTGGCGCCCATCGCCTCGGCGATGACGCGAAAATCGTGATTCCCGATTTCGAAAAGGCCAAAGCGCAGCTGATAACCCCAGTTCGACTTGCCGGCGGTGAAATGCAGCCTGTCGAGCAGCGGCTTGATCGGTGTTTCCTCGGCCTTGGCCCACTCGACATCGCGGCGGAACGGCGTGAAGCCGCCGCCCATCTCGCCCTGATAGGGTTCGCCTTCGCGCACCGTGCCGATCGCCGTGAAGGCCTGCAGGCCGTCTTTCTCGCCCAAAATGGTGGTCGGCGAATAATAGATGATGCCATCGCCGGGCTTCACGCGACGCAGCGGTGCCGCCTTGCCGTGGTTGACCTGCATGAAGCCGCTAGCGCGGCCGCGCCGGACATGCTCGGCCGAGGCCACCGCGATCCAGTACGCGCTCATTTCTCTTCCCCATCGGACAGCCAGTAGACGCGCAGGCGATGATTGTCAGGATCGAGCGCGACAAAAGTGCGGCCGAAATCCATGTCGGTCGGCGTCTGTAGGATTGTCAGCCCGCGCCCGGACCAGTCGGCATGGGTGGCATCGACCGCATCAGGCGTATCCAGCGCAAAGACGATTTCGGCGCCGCCACCTGCCGCGGCAGCCGCCGGCTCCACCCTATGGCGCGACCAAAGGCCGAGCTTGAAACCCTTGTCGAGAACGAACAGCACGAAGGTCGGCGAACTTTCGACCGGCTCACGGCCGAGCAGCGCGCTGTAGAAGGCACCGCTCTGCTGCGGCTGGTCGACGTAGAGGATGACGAAATTCGGGGCGGTCATGTCTGCTCTCCAAGGTTCGGTGTTTCGACTTGGCGAACATAAGATAGGCTACTGTCAGATTCTGGCAGTAGCCATCACGAACCGCGCGGCTTGTCTAGCGTCGCCCGCCATTCCCTAAGCAGCGCCTGGCGACGACGCGGATAGCGCGTGTCTGTTGCTTGGAGTTCGGCGATGCGATCAGCGCGAAAATGGCGGAAGTCCTGCCGCATCTCGCACCACGCCACCACCACCCGCACCTTGTCGAAGAAGCCCAGCGCGAACGGCCAGACCACGCGTTCGGACGCAGCGCCGCCAGCATCACGGTATAAAAAGCCGAGCTTGCGCTCGTTGCGGATGGCCTGCCGCACCAGACCGAGGTCGATGCCCTCGATGGCCGCGGCGGGAGGGCCGACCAGCAGTGTACTCGCATCGAGGTCCTCACGCAGATCGTCCGGCAGTACGGCGGCGATCTTGGCCAGCGCATTGGTGGCGGCGGCCGAGAGGCGCTGGTCCGGCTGCTTGGCGACCCAACGCGAGCCGAGCACGATGGCTTCGATCTCCTCGTCGCTGAACATCAGCGGCGGCAGCATGAAGCCGGGCTTGAGCACATAGCCCAGCCCCGCCTCACCCTCGATCGGCGCACCCTGGCCCTGCAGCGTTGCGATGTCTCGGTAGAGCGTGCGGATCGAAATCCCAAGCTCATCGGCCAGGGCCTGCCCGCTCACCGGCCGGCGGTGCCGACGCAGCGTCTGGATCAGGTCGAGCAGGCGTTCGGAGCGGGACATCCGGCAGATTTGCCTGTTTCTTTGACATTGGTCCATCGCTGGCCGACATAAACCGGAAAGGCCGGCGTGTCGGACTTGGTTGCGAAGCCGGTTGCCCTATGTCAAAAGCGGCCACGCCGCTCGGAGTTGCCCCCGCTTGAAGTCTTTTCGCGACAAACGCCGCGACAACCGTCCGCACCCATCCGCGAAGGGTGCGGCGGACGTGTCACGTCCGCGCACCAGACCCGTTCCTGCCAAACCGGAGGCGCAACCGCGCGAGCGGCATGAGGCGAAGGTGGACGACCGCTCCGAGCCGAAATCGGCGCCGCGCATCCTGGCCCGCCGCGAAGGCGCCCTGCCCAGCGAGCAGCTTCCTGTGATCCTCGAAGTGTTGCCCAATGCCGATTATGCGCTGCTCGACAGCGGCACCGGTCAGAAGCTCGAACAATACGGCCCTTACCGGATCGTGCGGCCCGAGGGCCAGGCGATCTGGCAAAAGGCCTTGCCGGCAAAAGACTGGGAGCGCGCCGACGCCATCTTCACCGGTGATACCGACGAGGAAGGCATCGGCCGCTGGCGCTTCCCCAAGACGCCGCTCGGCGAGACCTGGCCGATGAAGCATGGCGGAATCGATTATCTCGGCCGCTTCACCTCGTTTCGCCATGTCGGCGTCTTTCCCGAGCAGGCCTCGCACTGGGACCACATGGCCGGGCTGATCGCGTCGGCCAAGCGACCGGTCAAGGTGCTGAACCTGTTCGGCTATACCGGTCTTGCCTCGTTGGTGGCGGCCCGCGCCGGCGCCGAGGTCACCCATGTCGATGCCTCGAAGAAAGCGATCGGCTGGGCCCGTGAAAACCAGGAGATGGCTGGCCTCGGCGGCAAGCCGATCCGCTGGATCGTCGACGACGCGGTGAAATTCGCCGAGCGCGAGGAGCGCCGGGGCAGCCGCTATGACATCATCCTGTTCGACCCGCCGGCCTATGGTCGCGGCCCCAAGGGCGAGGTCTGGCAATTGTTCGAGGACCTGCCTGCTCTGACCGATCTTTGCCGCGCGATCCTGACGCCGAAGCCGCTCGCCGTGGTGCTGACCGCTTATTCGATCCGCGCCTCCTTCTTCGCCATCCATGCCTTGATGCGCGACACCTTTGCCGGCATGGGCGGCAAGATCGAATCGGGTGAGCTGATCATCCGCGAAAAGTCCGCCGGCCGGGCGCTTTCGACCTCATTGTTTTCGCGTTGGGTGGCCTGAATGCCCCGGAGTCCTGAATGAACGAGCGGCACGCAGGCGCACCCGGCCAGGTGAAGGAGGTCACCAGCCTCGCCAATCCGCTGGTCAAGGACATCAAGGCGCTCGCGCAGAAGAAATTCCGCGACCAGCAGAACGCCTTCATGGCCGAGGGACTGAAGTTGGTCATCGATGCGCTGGATCTCGGCTGGCACATCAGGACATTGGTTTTCGCCAAGGCCGGGCGTGGCAACGCGGCGGTGGAGAAGGTCGCGGCACGCACGGTTGCCGCCGGCGGCATGGTGCTGGAAGTGTCGGAAAAGATACTCGTCGCCATCACCCGTCGCGACAATCCGCAAATGGTGGTCGGCGTCTTTTCGCAAAAATTCCTGGCCTTGAAGGATGTCCGCGCTGACAATGGCGACGTCTGGGTGGCGCTCGACCGGGTGCGCGATCCCGGCAATCTCGGCACCGTCATCCGCACCATCGATGCCGTCGGCGCCAAGGGCGTCATCCTGGTCGGCGACACCACCGATCCTTTTTCGGTGGAGACGGTGCGCGCCACCATGGGTTCGATCTTTGCCGTGCCGGTGGCCAGGGCGACAACCGAGGCTTTCCTTGCCTGGCGAGGCGGGTTTTCAGGCCTCGTCGCCGGCACCCACCTGAAAGGCGCCGTCGACTACCGCTCGGTCGACTTTTCCCGCGGGCCCGTGCTGCTGATGATGGGCAACGAGCAGCAGGGACTGCCAGAGAGCCTGGCTGCGAGTTGCGACAGGTTGCTCAGGATTCCGCAAGCGGGCCGTGCCGATTCGCTCAATCTGGCCGTTGCCACCGGCATCATGCTGTTCGAGATCCGGCGCGGCGCGCTGAAGCTCGAACCAATCTTGGATCAGCAATGAAGGTTGCCTGCCCGTGAGATCATGGTCTCCCTACGCGCTGCTCGTCGTCGCGGCCATCGCGCTTGACCAGTGGATAAAACACCTGGTCGAGACCGGCCTTCCCTTTCAGGAAAAGCACGATCTGGTGCCCTTCCTGGCGCTGTTTCGCACCTACAACACCGGCATCGCCTTCTCGATGTTCTCGTCCTTCGGCGACACCGGGCTGATCGTCATTTCGCTTGCGGTCGTTGCCTTCGTGCTGTTCCTGGCGACGCGGATCGCACCGGGCCAGATCCTTGCCCGCACCGGCTTTGCGCTGATCGTCGGCGGCGCGCTCGGCAATCTGATCGACCGCGCCGTCTACGGCCACGTCATCGACTACATCCTGTTCCACACGCCGGTCTGGTCCTTCGCCGTCTTCAACCTTGCCGACGCCTTCATCTCGGTGGGCGCGGCACTGGTCGTCTTCGATGAACTGTTCGGCTGGCGGCGCGAGCCCAGGTCTTCAAACGCCAAGCCTTCAAAAGCCAGGCCTTCCAAAGATTGACCCCGTGCGGCCATCGCCGCACAGTTCATGTCACCAAACAAGATCGCGGAGAAAGAGATGTCCGAAACCTTCAAAGCCATCCTCATTTCGCGTGACGCCGAGAAAAAGCAGTCGGTCACCGTGACCGATCTCACCGACGCCGACTTGATGGAAGGCGATGTCACCGTCGCGGTCGAGGCGACGACGGTGAACTACAAGGATGGTCTGGCGATCACGGGCAAGGCGCCGGTGATCCGCCGCTGGCCGCTGGTGCCGGGTATCGATTTCGCCGGCACCGTCATCTCGTCTTCCCATCCCGACTGGCGCGCCGGAGACAAGGCCATCCTGAACGGCTGGGGCGTCGGCGAAACCCATTTCGGCGCCTACGCCGGCCGCGCCCGCGTCAAGGGCGACTGGCTGGTGCCGCTACCGCAAGGCATCAGCCCGCATGACGCGATGGCCGTCGGCACCGCCGGCTACACCGCCATGCTCTGCGTCATGGCGCTGGAGCGGCACGGCATCCTGCCCGATCGCGGCCCGGTGGTGGTGACGGGGGCGGCCGGCGGTGTCGGCTCGGTCGCGGTCTCGATCCTGTCCAGCCTCGGCTACCATGTCATTGCCTCCACTGGCCGCAATGCCGAAAGCCCCTATTTGATCGACCTTGGCGCCGCCGAAGTGATATCGCGCGACGAGCTTGCCCAGCCGGCCAAGCCGCTGGCCAAGGAGCGCTGGGCCGGCGGCGTCGACGCGGTCGGCAGCCACACGCTGGCCAATGTGCTCTCGATGACCTCCTATGGCGGCGCGGTCGCCGCCTGCGGCCTGGCCGGCGGCATGGACCTGCCGACCAGCGTGGCCCCCTTCATCCTGCGTGGCGTCTCATTGCTCGGCATCGATTCGGTGATGGCGCCGAAGGCGGTCCGCCTCGAGGCATGGCGACGCATCGGCACCGATCTCGATCTGCAGAAGCTCGCCAGCCTGTCCAGGACCATCGGTTTCGACGGTATCATCGATGCCGCGCGCGACATCGTCGACGGCAAGATCCGCGGCCGCGTCGTCGTGGACATGTGAACCCGCTCGACTGCCGGGAAGGCGGACGGAAACCGCCATGTCTGGTGGCAAATCCGCCGCTGCGGCGGCAAAAAGCGCTCATCCGCTAAAATTCGAACGATCCGCCGCAATTTTCCATAATCTCTGTCTGGCAAGGATTTCGCATGATCGCGGAATCCGGCAGCCAAGAGGCGGACACTGGCGACGACGTCGATGCGGCGCCCCCGCCGACGTCGACGCGGCGCTTCGTCGCCGCGCCGTCGCTGGTGCCCGAGCCGGAATTCTCCGGGCGCGAAGGCCTGCCCTTTCTGACATTCGTCGCCATCGTGGTGGTGGCCGGGCTGGCGCATCTGACCGGGGCACCGATCTTCATCAGCGTCGCATTGCTGGCAACCGGCCTTGCCGGTCTTGCCGTACATCTGCGCGCCAGGCGGAGCGAACACCGCACCGCCGCCCTTCTTGACGAAACCACTGCCCGCAGCCGCGCCGAGATCGAGACGCTGGCCGACCGCATGTGGGAAATGCAGGAGAGCGATGAGCGCTTTCGCGGCCTGATCGACGCGCTTGGTGATCTCGTCATCCATCGCGACCGCGATGGCTACATCGTCTATGCCAACAAGGTCTTCGCCGATCTCGTCGAAGTCGATCAACGCGACCTTGCCGGCAAGACCCTGGCGGCACTCGGCATTGAGGTTGGCATCGTTCCCGATGCCGCCTTTTCCGACCATGAGTGCCTGAGTTCCACCGATGTCGCCATCAGTACGCCGAGCGGCCCGCGTTGGTTCTCGTGGATCGAACTGTCGGTGCGTGACAAGGACAGCGATGCGGTTTCGCATCGTGCGATCGCTCGCGACATCACCGCCCGCAAACGCGCCGAATCCTCGCTGATCACCGCACGTGAGCGGGCCGAATATGCCAGCCAGGCCAAATCGCGCTTCCTCGCCACCGTCAGCCATGAAATCCGCACGCCGATGAACGGCATCATGGGCATGGCCAGGTTGCTGGCCGACACCAGCCTGTCGCCGGAGCAGCAGACCTATGTCGGCGCCGTCTCGACCTCGGCCAGCGCATTGCTCGCCCTGATCGAGGATCTTCTCGACTACTCCAAGATCGAAGCCGGGCGCTTCGACCCGGAGCCACAGCCGATGTCGGTGCGCGAGATCGCCGACAACATCATCGAGTTGCTGGCCGCGCGCGCCTTCGCCAAGGGTATCGGGCTAGGCTGCCATGTCGAACCCGACGTGCCGCAATTGATCACCGCCGATCCGGGTAAGGTCAGGCAGGTGCTGCTCAACCTTATCGGCAACGCCATCAAGTTCACCGACAGCGGCGGCGTGTTGGTGAGCATCGCACGCGCGCGCACCGAAACCAGCGACCGCGTATGCTTCACCATCGCCGATACCGGTCCGGGCCTGCATGATGAGGACCTGGATCGCATTTTCGAGGAGTTCGAGCAGGCCGACGGCACGTCGACGCGCACGCATGGCGGGGCCGGCCTCGGTCTTGCCATCTCCAGGCGCCTGGTGGCCGCCATGGGCGGCACGATCTCGGTATCCAGCCGGCTCGGCCAAGGTTCCGAATTCGTCTTCGAAATCCCGGCGATAGCGGCAACCGAAGCGCCGCAGGGCCGCCAGAACGCGCTCTCGGGCAGGCACGCGGTGATCCTGTCGAAAAACACCGTCGAGGCCGACGCCATCGCCCGCACCATCCGCGCCAATGGCGGCGCGGTCGACGTCGCCACCACCGCTGCGCAGGCCGCGCCCTTCGCCGCCGGCTGCGATGTGATTCTGGTCGATGCGGCCATGGAAGAAAGCGATGGAAGGCTGCTCAAGCGCCTGCGCCAGAGCGGTTTCTCCGACTGCGAGGCCATCACGCTGATCGCGCCGACCGACCGCGGCATGCTTGGCGAGTTCCGCGCCAGCGGCTACGCGACCTTCCTGGCCAGGCCAGTGCGTGGCGGAACGCTTCTGCGTGTGCTGTTGAGCAGCCATGCTCCCAGCCTCGCCCAGCCGCAGCCGGAAAAGCGCGGCGCGCCGTCGCTGCGCGCCGTCGGCAACCGCCAGCGGGGCCTGTCGGTGCTGATCGCCGAGGACAATGACATCAATGCCATGCTGGCCCGCGCCACGCTGTTGAAGGCAGGGCATCGCGTCAAGGTGGTCGGCAACGGCAAGGCCGCCGTCGAAGCTGTCACCGGCGCCGGGCACAGGGACCGCTTCGACGTGGTCTTGATGGATCTGCATATGCCGGTCATGGACGGGCTGGACGCGATTGCCGCCATCCGCCGCCATGAGGAAGAAACCGCCGTGTCCCCGGTGCCGATCATGGTGCTGTCGGCCGACAGCCAGGAAAAGACCCGCCATGCGGTTTTGGCCCATGGCGCCAGCGGCTTTGTCACCAAGCCGCTCGACCCTGAGGCGCTGGTCAATGCCGTCGAGGGACAGGTCGCGGCCTGAGCTTTCCATCGCCCATTCCGCGCCGTGCGATCACTTAAACGTAGCCGGTTGATCGTATTCGCCAGCCGACGAAGTATTGCCCACGACCTCGTATCACGGTACTGTCACAATCCTGTTGCACCTACACCGTATCCCCGTGCCAAGAGGGATGGCTCGAAGGAGAATCACTCGTGCATACAGTTATGCCGGAATGTGACACTCGGCCGAACGCCAGCAGCGCCTTGCTTGCCGGACGTAACGTCGATTCCGTCATAAAGGGCGCGGCACTGGGCCGTATAGGCAATCTTGAAGTGCGGCTCGCTCGCAACGAGGCCGAGATCGCGGCCGCGCAGGAAGTGCGCTACCGGGTGTTCTACGATGAACTTGGCGCCAAGAAGGACCTGTTCCGGGCCCATGACCGCCGTGACGCTGACCGGTTCGATCCGCTCTGCGACCACCTGCTGGTTTTGGACACCACGCTTTCCGGTCCCGAACATCGCCGCATCGTCGGCACCTATCGGCTGCTGCGGCAAGAAATCGCGGCCACGGCCGGAGGGTTCTATTCGGAAGGTGAATTTGAGCTGACCAAGCTCATTGCCCGTCACCCCGGCCAGCGTTTTCTCGAGCTCGGCCGCTCCTGCGTTTTGCCGGAATACCGCTCGAAGCGCACCATCGAGGCGCTGTGGCAAGGGATCTGGGCCTATATCAACCATTACGAAATCGGCGTGATGACCGGTTGCGCGTCCTTCCACGGCACCGTGCCTGCAGCGCATGCAGAGGCGCTCACCTACCTCGCCCACCACTGCCGGACGAATTCGGCCTGGGACGTGCGCGCCGTGTCCGGGCGCTACTGCTCGATGGATCTGATGCCGATCGAGGCCGTCAATGCCAAGGCGGCGATCGCTGCGATGCCGCCTTTGGTCAAGGGCTACCTGCGCGTCGGTGCCCGCATCGGTGACGGCTGCGTCATCGACCGCGAATTCTCGACGGTCGACGTCTTCGTCGTGATGCCGGTCAAGGAAATCGGCGCCCGCTACGTCAACTATTATGGCGGGGAAGCCCAGCGCTTCGCTGCGTGAGTAGGCAGTAGGCAGTAGGCAGTAGGCAGTAGGCAGTAGGCAGTAGAGAAGACGCCACGATTCACGCTCTTGTGACTATTCCCTATTCCCTCTCTTCACCGAATATCTTCCGGCCGCCGGCCTGGTCGGCTCTTGTAGGACGGAAACGACCAGCCGAATTTGAGCGCGCCGCCACGCACCAGGAACGCCGCCGCAAAACCGGCGAGGTCGGAGGCGAGCGGCGGCAGCCCGGCAAGGTCGCCAAGTGTGTAGAGGCCGGCACCCGCAAGGGCCGCTGTGACGTAGATTTCAGGCCTGAGCAGCACCGATGGCTCGCCGGCCAGGAGATCGCGCAGAATGCCGCCGAAGGTGGCGGTGAGCACGCCGGTGACGACGGAGACGACCGGCGAACCGGTAATCGCCAGTCCCTTGGCCGCGCCCATCACCGAAAAGGCGGCGAGCCCGATGGCGTCGAGCCAGAGCAGCCATTTCCAGCGCGATTCGACACGATGCGCGCTGAAGAAGACCAGCACCGCAACCACGGCGCAGATCAGCACATAACCGGAGTTGGCGACCCAGAAAACCGGCAGGTTGAGGATGACGTCGCGAAGCGTGCCGCCGCCTATCCCTGTGACGCTGGCCAGGAACAGGAAGCCGATAATGTCGAGCTGCTTGCGCGAAGCCGCAAGCGCCCCGGTCGCCGCGAAGACGGCGACACCGGCATAGTCGAGAAGCGCGATGGGGTTCATGGCAGGCCAGGGAGCAAGGGAATAGGGCAGTATGTTTAGCACGAAGCCGCACCCTTGGTGCGACTCCCCTTTTTACCTGCTGCCCTACTGCCCTACTGCCTTACCCCCCCTACTGCCCTCAATTAAGCATCTTTCTCGGCCTGCTCATTGACAGGCCCCGGCTCGACTGGCGCTTCGGCAGCGGCGAGCTTCGGGCCGCCCTTGGCGACGCCGACCATGGCTGGACGCAGCACGCGGTCGCCGATCGAATAGCCCGGCTGCACGACCTGGACCACCGTATTGGCCGGGACATCCGGGTTGGGCACTTCGAACATCGCCTGGTGGAAATTGGGATCGAACTTCTCGCCTTCCGGCGCGAGCTTCTTGACCCCGTGCCGTTCCAGTGCCGACAGCATGGCGCGCTCGGTCAAGTCGACGCCTTCGATCAGCGCCTTGAAGCCGGTGTCACCCGACGCCTTGGCCTCGGCGGGAATCGCGTCCAGCGCGCGGCGCAGATTGTCCGACACCGACAGCATGTCGCGAGCGAAATTCGCGACCGCGTAGGTGCGCGCGTCATGCACGTCGCGCGCCGTGCGGCGACGCAAGTTTTCCATCTCGGCCGCCACGCGCAGCGCGCGGTCCTTCAGCTCTTCATTTTCCTTCAGCAGCCGCACAAGGGCTTCATAGTCGCCGTCGATGCTGCCTTCCGTGCGCTCGGCAGTGGCCTCGGTTGCCTCGACTTCATCGGGCGCGCGTTCGTCTTTTGCCTGGTCGCTCATCGCCGTTTCCCGTCAATCTCGAATGATGTGGATTTTGTGCCCGATATCGAGGTTCGGCGGCCAAAAATCAAGGGGTAAGCGATTGTGGAGGCGATCAGTCAGGGCTGAGCAACGACAGGCAAGACATTTCGATTTTAATTCAAATTTTACCCTGACCGCCGGCTTTGCTTGCCACAACGGCGTGATGGGGGAACCATTCCCCTGCTGGAGGAGTTTCGAAGCCGACACAGGATTTTGAGATGATGACCCGCAACAAGGGCGAAAAGGTAGAAGGGCTGGCCACCGAGGTCAGGCGTCAGTTCGGCGCCGAGACGGTGACGCGCTTTCTGCGCACCTTGCCGGCCTTCCGCACCGAGGCCGACCTTCCCGACCGCTTCAGAGAGCTGCTCGACCGCCTCGACGGAGCGGAGAACGGTGACGTCGGCTGGCGCCGACGGTAACACGACGACCAATCTTGGCAGCAAACCTCTATCGGCAATAGCCTGAGAGAGCCGAACCATCTAAGGATGGATGCGTTGTGGTTCAAATGGAGGACGTAATGCGCAAGGTTTCGATCACATCATTGCTTTCGGCGCTTGTCGGCCTCGGCGCCGTCACCTTGGTGGCCTTTCCGGCACAAGCAGAAGATCTGCAGCTGCAATTGGGCAAACATGGCCCGCGGCTGAAGCTCATGGAAGATTGCGATCCCGCCTATGACGATTGTGAAGGTCCCCGTCGCGACGACCGGCGCGACCGCCGTCAGTCGCGAGGCTGCACGGAAGACCGGGCTCTCGACAAGGCGGACCGAATGGGCATCCGCCGCGCCAGGATAGAGGCCGTCGGCCGCCGGGAGATCCGGGTCCGTGGCATACAGCGGGGCGACCGCGTGCGCGTGACCTTCGGAACCGAGCGCGGCTGCCCTATCCTCGATCGCGAATGAAGATCGGCCCCCAAAACTGGAAAACCCGATGCTCAGACGACAAAGAGAGCTTCGGATTCCTGAACGATCGGGCTTGAAAGCCAGCCGCTTCGGCGGCGTATCATCAAGCGGGTCGGGCTTGCGGTTGGCTGGCTCGGCCGCCAAGCCACGCGACAATTACGCACAGTAATTTTGCGTGATTGTTGTCTTGCGGTGGCGGGGCACCCCGCCTATGCTTCCTGATGAACATGATTTCCCCTGAGGCGGTCGCCAACAGCAAGCGCGCCTGGTTGAAGATTCTGGCGCGCTACAAGAAGCCTGACAGGCGACGCAGCACCATCGAACTTGCCATCACACTCATCCCGTTCGCCGTGCTCTGGGGATTGTCCTCGGCAGCCTATGCCTATGGCCATTGGTGGGGACTGATCCTGATCCTTCCCGCGGCCGGGTTTCTGGTTCGCATCTTCATGATCCAGCACGATTGCGGCCACGGCTCCTTCTTCGCCAATCGCTACGCGGACGACTGGATCGGCCGCGCGCTCGGCATCCTGACGCTGACACCCTACGACTGCTGGCGGCGCGCTCACGCGACGCACCACGCCAGCGCCGGCAATCTTGACGAACGCGGCATGGGCGACATCAGGACGCTGACCGTTGCCGAATACCGGCAAATGTCATGGCGAGGCCGTCTTGCCTATCGTCTCTATCGCCACCCGCTGGTGATGTTCGGGCTCGGGCCGATCTGGCTGTTCATCTTCGAGCAAAGGCTGCCCGTCGGCATGATGCGCGGCGGCCTGACGCCCTGGGTATCGTCGATGACCACCAATCTTGGTATCGCAGTTGCAGCAGCCCTCCTCATCTGGTTCGTTGGCCCCGGCGCGTTCCTGGTGGTCCATCTGCCGATCGTCATCCTCGCCGGTTCGGCCGGCATCTGGCTGTTCTACGTCCAGCACCAGTTCGAGGAAACGGAATGGGCGAAGGATGCCGACTGGGAATTCCAGCACGCCGCCCTGCACGGATCGTCCTATTACGACCTGCCGCCGGTGCTGAACTGGTTTACCGGCAATATCGGTGTCCACCACGTCCACCACCTCTCCGCCAAGGTACCGTGTTACCGGCTGCAGGAAGTGCTGCGGGATTATCCCGAACTGCGCAGCATCGGCCGCGTCACGCTGCTCGAAAGCCTGCGCTGCGTCAAACTGGCATTGTGGGACGAAAACCGCCGCAAACTGGTGTCGTTCCGCGAGGCGCGGCTGGCGGTGTAGAAAGACCGCCGCGCCATTGGCACGGCGGCCTCCAAAATCCTGGATCAGGCCGCCTGACGCTCGTCGCGCATCAGGATCTCGCCATGGCGGATCTCGGTGCCCAGCACCTTCAGGCATTCGCGGATGAAGTTGGACAGGCCCGGCCAGCCCTTGGCTGAAACGAGATTGCCGTCGACATGGGCGCCGGTCGGCGCGACGTCGATATAGATGCCACCGGCCAGCGTGACCTCCGGCTCGCAGTAATGGAGCGCGGCGACTTCCCGGCCCCGCACCACGCCATCCACCGCGATCAGGATCTGCACGCCATGGCAGATGGTGAAGATCGGCTTGCCGGCCTCGTGGAAATGCCGCACCAGCGCCTGTACCCGCTTGTCGATGCGGATGTATTCCGGCCCGCGCCCGCCCGCCGCGTAGACGGCATCGTATCCGGCCGGGTCCACCTCGGAAAACGTCTTGTTGAGGATGTAGTCGTGGCCGAGCTTTTCCGTGTAGGTCTGGTGGCCTTCGAAGTCGTGCAGCGACGTCTTCAATATATCGCCCGCCTTCTTGTCCGGGCAGACGACATGCACGGTGTGGCCAACCGCATGCATCGCCTGTTCAAAGACGAAAATCTCATATTCCTCGCTGAACTCGCCAACGAGCATCAGTATCTTCTTGCCAGCCATTCCCGATTCCTCCCTTGTGGCCATATTTATTTCGGATCGCGAAATAATGAACCTATCCTAAGGGCAGGATCGCGAAAGGGAAAGCGCAAATCGCACAATTGGTACGACCAGTTGATGTCGATTGGCGCCGGCATCATCACAGGATATTCCACAACAGGCAAAACCAGCACCACTGGTTCGACCAGAATCCCGATCAGGCAGCCTTGATCATATCAGCTGCCTTTTCGGCGATCATGATGGTCGGCGCATTGGTGTTGCCACCGATCAGTGTCGGCATCACCGAGGCGTCGACGACCCGCAAGGCTTGAATGCCGCGCACGCGCAGTTGCGGATCGACCACCGCCATGTCATCGATGCCCATCTTGCAGGTGCCGACCGGGTGATAGATCGTATCGGCACGAGCCCGGATATGCGCCATCAGCTCGGCATCGCTCGAAACGCCGGCGGTGTAGATTTCCTTATGGCGGTATTTGGCCAGCGCCGGCGCCTCCAATATGGCGCGCATCATTCTGGCGCCCTTGAGCAAAAGCTCGGCGTCGCGTTCGTCGGACAGAAATCGAGGATCGATGCGCGGTGGCGCCAGCGGGTCTGGCGTCGACAGCCCGACCTCACCGCGCGACTGCGGCCGCAGCACGCAGACATGGCATGAGAAGCCATAGCCCATATGCAGCTTGCGGCCATGGTCATCGACGATGGCGATGCAGAAATGCAGTTGCAGGTCGGGCCGGTCGACTGCCGGGTCGGATTTGAGGAAAGCGCCGCCCTCCGCGTAGGGCGTGGCGATCATGCCGCCGCCATCCTTGCGCCAGCGCCGCAGATGCCGCAGCAGGCTAGGCAGGCCGCGCAGGCCGATGCCCATCATGTCGGCATCCTTCGATGTCCAGCCCATGATGAAATCGAGATGATCCTGCAGGTTCTTGCCGACACCAGGCAGTTCATGAATGATCGGAATTCCGTGCGCTGCGAGCTCGACGGCCGGCCCGATCCCGGACAGCAACAAGAGCTGCGGCGAGCCGAAGGCACCACCGCAGACAATGACCTCGCGCCTGGCTTTCGCGACAGCTTCGCCCTTGCCCACGCGGTAGCGCACACCGGTGGCCCGCTTGCCGTCAAGGACGATGCCCGTGGCGTGCGCTCCAGTTACGACGGTAAGGTTTGGCCGGTCCATGGCGGGATGCAGATAGGCGGCGGCCGCTGAGCAGCGCTCGCCGCTGCGGCCTTCGCCCCAGAATTGCGTGACTTGATAAAGTCCGGCCCCTTCCTGTTCGACCCCGTTGAAATCATCGTTGCGGCGGATCTGGTTTTCGCCACAAGCCTCGACAAAGGCCCTCGAGAGAGCGCGCGGCTCTTGCTGCTCGGCGACGCGCAGCGGTCCGTCGCCGCCGTGCAGGGCATCCGTGCCGCGCTGGTTGCCTTCCGCACGCCGGAAATAGGGCAGCACCTCGTCCCACGACCAGCCGTCGCAGCCGAGATCGGCCCATTCGTCATAGTCGCTGCGGTGGCCCCTGACATAGAGCATGGCGTTGATGGCGCTCGAACCGCCCAGCGTCTTGCCGCGCGGCTGGTAGCCCTTGCGGCCGCCAAGACCTTGTTGCGGCACGGTCTCGAAAGCCCAGTTGTTGATTTTCGGCCGGCCGGGCAGCAGCGCAATGACGCCTGCCGGGGTACGGATGAGCAGATCCTTGCCCTCGCCGCCGGCTTCGATCAGGCAGACCGTTTTCGATGGAACTTCGGAGAGCCGCGCGGCAAGCGTACAGCCGGCGGAACCGCCGCCGGCAATGACGTAGTCGAAATCCATGGTCTCCTCCTCGCACCCGGCGGATATTTCCGTACGGATAGCCCCAGAGAAGGCCCGATCAGAGCCGATGTAAAGACGTCGGGAATTACCGCTGCGTCAGCTGTTGCGAAGGCGGCGCCAGGAATATTTTGGGCCGTTGGGCTCCGATACGGCGGCTGGCTGATAGTAGAGCCCCAACCCGCCGGTACGGCCCTCTTCCAAGCGCTTCAACAGCACCGGATTCGAAATCTCGAACTCGTCGAAGCCAAGCCGCAACATATGCGGCAACTGGTCGACCAGAACCTGCCCGGTGGCGCGCACCGCCCCCTCGAAATGATAGCGGCTGCGCAGCAGTTCGCCCTTGGAGAAGGAGCGGCCATCGCTGAAGGCCGGGAAGGCCAGCGCCACCAGCGACAACTGGTCGAGCAGGTCGGCAATCTTCTCAAGCTGATCGCCCGGCTGCAGCGCCACCCCGAGCCGTTCGCTGGCGGACCGGCGGACCTCTGGATCGAGATCGAGGAACGCCTGCAGTGGCAGGATGAAGCGGCCATTGCCGAAAAGCGCGTCCGCGCTTTCGGCATGCGTCCACTCGTCCTCGCGAAAACCCGTCGGGGTCCAGAGGCGGGTCTCCAGTATCGTCGGTTCAGTCATCAAAAATTCCTAAAAACTCAAAGAAGCTCATTGTGTGTCGAGGGTCAGGTCAGGCCGCACCGAAAATGATGGCTTCCGGGGTCGCCCTGCGACGACCGGAGCGTACTTGAAGTACGTGAGCACCGGAAGCGCAGGAAGCTGCCGTTTGCAGGCCGGCTGAATATCAAAATACCCTAAAGGGATGCGTCGGTCAGCGACTTCTCCAGTCCCGACAGGTGAATGCCGCACTCGGTCTTGGCATGACCGGCCCAGCGGCCGCTGCGCGCGTCCTCGCCCGGCTGCACCGGCTGCGTGCACGGGAAGCAGCCGATCGACAGATAGCCATAGGCGACCAGCGGATTTTCGCGCAGCGCATGCGCGCGCATATAGTCGGCCTGGTCCGATGTCGTCCAGTGTGCCAGCGGATTGATACGGATGCGCGGGCCGACTGCTTCGAACACCGGAAGTGCTGCCCGGGTCGAGGCCTGGAAGCGCTTGCGGCCGGTGAACCAGGCACGGAAGGGGGCAACGCCACGCGCCAGCGGCTCAACCTTGCGCACGTCGCAGCAGGCGTCGGTGTTGCTCAGATGCAGATTGCCCGTCGGATCGATCCGTTCGAGCGCCGCTTCCTCGGGCTTGATCACTCTAATGTTGGTCAGCCCGAAATCGGCGGCAAGCGCGTCGCGATAGCCGAGCGTCTCTTCGAAATGCTTGCCGGTGTCGAGGAAGATGACCGGCAGCGTCCGGTCGATCTTGGCGATCATGTGCAGCAGCACAGCCGAGTCCGCGCCGAACGACGACACCGCGGCGATCTCGTCGAGAAACAGTTCGCGGGCCGAGCGTTCGATGATCTCGAGCGGCTTCAGATGACCGTAAAGCGCATCGAGTCCCGCCGCCTTGGCGGCGATGCCGTCATCGACGTCGGCAATACGGTCAAGCGGCCTTGGCTTCGCCAGCATAGAGCGCCTCCTTGAACGGCGCGGGACCGACTCGGCGGTAGGCGTCGATGAATTTCTCTTGTGGGTCGAGCCGAAGGCCGAGATAGGTCTCGACGATCTGCTCGATGGCGTCGGTGATCTCTTCCGAGGAGAAGCCGCGGCCGATGATCTCGCCGACCGAGGTGTTCTCGTCGGCCGAGCCGCCCAGCGTCACCTGATAGAGCTCGGAGCCCTTCTTCTCGACACCGAGGATGCCGATATGGCCGACATGGTGATGGCCACAGGCATTGATGCAGCCGGAGATCTTCAGCTTCAGTTCGCCGATCTCGCGCTGCCGCTCCAGCGAGGCGAAGCGGCGCGAGATTTCCTGCGCGATCGGGATCGAGCGCGCCGTGGCCAGCGCGCAATAATCCAGACCCGGGCAAGCGATGATGTCCGATATCAAATTGGAATTGGCCGTCGCCAGGCCGATGCCGACCAGCGCATCATAGACCGCCTTGAGGTCGGCGCGCGCCACATGCGGCAGGATCAGGTTCTGCTCATGGCTGACGCGCAGCTCGTCAAAGGCATATGTCTCGGCGATGTCGGCCACCGCTTCCATCTGGCTGTCCGAGGCATCACCCGGCACCTCGCCGATGCCCTTGAGCGAGATCGTCACCGCCGCGTAGTCGGGATGGCGATGCGTCACGACATTCTGGTCGAGCCACTCCGAGAACCCTTTGGAATCCAGACGCGCCAGCTTGACCGCCTGGTCGCCTTCCGGCCGCTCGGTCAACGCCGGCGGCGCGAAATAGGCCTCGATGGCGCGGATATCCGCTTCCGGCAGCTTCAGCTCGGCGTCCTTCAATTCCTGCCATTCGGCCTCGACCTGGCGGGTGATTTCCTCGACGCCGGTCTCGTGGACGAGGATCTTGATGCGCGCCTTGTACTTGTTGTCGCGGCGGCCATAGAGGTTGTAAACGCGCAGGATCGCCGTGCAGTAGGACAGAAGGTCGGCTTCCGGCAGGAAGTCGCGGATCTTGCGGGCCACCATTGGCGTGCGGCCCTGGCCGCCGCCGATATAGACGGCGAAACCCAGTTCGCCGGCAGCGTTCTTCTTCAGGTGCAGGCCGATGTCGTGGGTCTGGATGGCGGCGCGGTCGCGCTCGGCGCCCGTCACCGCGATCTTGAACTTGCGCGGCAGGAACGAGAACTCCGGATGCACTGACGACCACTGGCGCAGGATTTCCGCATAGGGGCGCGGATCGGCGACCTCATCGGCTGCGGCACCGGCGAAATGGTCGGCGGTGACGTTGCGGATGCAATTGCCGCTTGTCTGGATGGCGTGCATCTCGACGCTTGCCAGATCGGCCAGGATCGCTGGAATGTCCGACAGTGCCGGCCAGTTGAACTGGATGTTCTGGCGCGTGGTGAAATGGCCGTAGCCCTTGTCGTATTTGCGGGCGATGTGGCCGAGCATGCGCAACTGCTTGCCGTTCAGCGTGCCATAGGGCACCGCGATGCGCAGCATGTAGGCATGCAACTGAAGGTAGACGCCGTTCATCAGCCTGAGCGGCCGGAACTGGTCCTCGGTGATCTCGCCGGCAAGGCGGCGCTGGACCTGGTCGCTGAACTCGGCGACGCGGGCCTGGACAAAATCGTGGTCGAACTCATCGTAACGGTACATGCTTCGTCTTTCAGGGCGCGTCCGCCCATGCCTGGTGTCTTGGTTAGGCTGCCCAAGTCGATTGCTTGCCAGCCTGTTTGCCGAGATCGTTGCGGATTGTCGGGCCGGCAGCACGGATCTTCTCGCGCAACCGCACCGGCTCGACGACGCCGTTGACGACATCGGCATCGATCAAATTGACGTCGACCACTTCGTTGGCGGCATAGGCCTTGGCGCCAATCGCCTCCAGGCGATCCTCCGCCGCCTTGTCATGGGCAAGATCGGCATGGTTCACCGTCTCGGCCCAGCCGCCGTCGGCATACCATACGGCAATGCCGTCGGTGAGGCGGTTGGCGGTCAGTATCTTCATTGCTGAACTCCTTCGGCGACCGAACTGGACGCGCCTTCATGCCTGTGTGCCGCGAGCGGTTCGGACCGTTCAAAGTTGGCGCCGGCAACCGCATCGCCGATGATGGTCATGACCGGACCGGAAAGATCGGCGCGCGCTTCCAGCGAGGGCAGGTCGGCAAGCGTGCCATGGAACCGACGCCGGTTGGCGAGGCTGGCGTTCTCCACCACGGCCACCGCCGTATCCGGCGACAGCCCGGCCTCGATCAGCCGGCCGGCGACCTCGGCCGCCACCGAGCGGCCCATATAGACGGCGACGGTGGCGCCCGAAATGGCGAGCTTGGCCCAGTCGGGCAGCGAATTGCCCTTGAGGTCGTGGCCGGTCGTGAACACCATCGACGAGGAAACACCGCGCAAGGTCAGTGGCAGTTCGAAATCGGCGGCGGCGGCAAAGGCCGCGGTGACGCCCGGAACCACCTCATAGGCAATGCCGGCATCACGCAGTGCCGCCATCTCTTCGCCGGCCCGGCCGAAGACCAGCGGATCGCCCGACTTCAGCCGCACGACACGCTTGCCTTCACGGCCAAGCTCGACCAGCAGCGCATTGATCTCAGCCTGGCTCTTGGTGTGGCAGCCCTTGCGTTTTCCCACCGGCAGGCGCTCGGCATCACGGCGGCCCATGGCAACGACCGCCTCCGGCACCAGCGCATCATGGACGATGACATCGGCTTCCATCAGCAAACGATGGGCACGCAAGGTCAAAAGATCTTCGGCCCCAGGGCCGGCGCCGACCAGCGCGACATGGCCGCAAGCAGGCGTGTTCGACAGCAGAAGATCGACGGCGGCGTCATGTGCTTGCGAAAGCTGGCCGGCTTCAGCAGCTCGGGCAGGAGCGCCAGCGAAGAAATCATTCCAGAAGCGACGGCGGGCATTGCCTCTCGGCAGCAGCTTCTCGGCAGCACCGCGAAACGAAGCGGCAAGAATTGCCAGCGGCCCGAGCGACGGCGACAGCATGCGGTCGATGCGGCCGCGCAGCATCTGGGCAAGCACCGGGCCCGCACCTTCCGTGCCGATGGCGATGGCGACCGGCGCGCGGTTGACCAGCGCCGGCGTGAAGAAATCGCAAAGCTCGGGCCGATCGACGGCATTGACCGGAATGCTTAAGCGCCGCGCATCTGCGGCCACGCGGCGGTCGAGTTCCTCGTCGCCACTGGCGGCAAACACCATGACCGCGCCTTCGAGCTGCGACGCGCCGTAAGCGGCGGCAAAATGGTTCGTGCCGGTCTGGGCGATGAAGGCCAGCAGGTCGGGCTCGGCGTGTTCCGCGATGATCCGCAGGACCGCGCTCGACTGTCCGATCAGCCGCGCCTTGGCCAGCGCCTCTTCGCCGCCGCCGACGATGGCCACGGTCTGCCCCTCGACCCGCATGAAGACGGGGAAGGCATTGAGTTTGGGAGCAGTGTGCGACATGGGCGCGAGCGGAATCCTGAACGGGCTTGCAGTTCTACGCGCGGGCGCGAAAAACCAGAAGGAACGCACTCGCGCATCGCCTGTCGGGATGCAATCGCTTTTCTGAAAGCATCCCGACCAAGAGAAAAATATTCCTCGTTGGCGGATGGAGCGGATTCAAGCTGCTGTCGCAGGCCTTGATTTGTAGGTCTTTTAGCGCCCGACGAGAAATGTCGCAAAACAGTTTTTTCTAAATTCTACCAATTTAGTAGATTAAAGCCGCAGGCGTTGGGCAACCCGAACGGCCCACACCCGCGAGGGCCTGGTTGGAACATTACCGGTTCGGGGCGCGTTCCCCAAAAAGCCCATCACGTCGGATCGAAACCCGGCCGCGGCATGTCACAAGATGCCCGGGCGGCCCAAGAAGGAACCTGTCATCATGAGCACAATCAATCTGAAGCACGGCATCTGGGTCATGGTGGCCGATGGCGAGAAGGCGCTTTTCCTCAGGAACGCCGGCGACAACAAATATCCGAATCTCGAGGTGGTGCAGGAAATGCAGCAAGACAACCCGCCCACCCGCGAGCAAGGCAGTGACAGCCCGGGCCGATACAATGATGGTCCCTCCGTACACCGCAGCGCGGTCGAGGATACGGACTGGCACCGCATCGGCAAGGAGCGTTTCGCCGACGAGATCGCCGCCCGGCTCTACAAGCTCGCGCATAGCGGCGAGTTCAACGAGATCGTGCTTGTCGCACCACCGATGCTGCTTGGGACAATGCGCAAGAAGCTGCACAAGGAAGTCGGGGACAAAGTGACCGCTGAAATTCCCAAGACACTGACCAACCACGCCATATTCGAGATCGAGGCCCTGCTGCAGGCAGCCTGATCGTTGTCGATCGATCGCGCCGGATCGAAACGGAACATCATCGCGCGACTTCAAATCCGACCGGCGGCTTCTTCGGCCGCCGGTCAAGTTTTTGCGGCCGCACCGTCGATTTCATGGCTTTGCGGGTTGCATCGCCGACACCCGATCCACCATATTGCAAACAGGCGGCGGCTTCGGGCGGCGCCCATCCAACATTGCTGGTTCTGAAAGGCGCTCCATAGACAATGCCGCATGACACGCCCCTTATCGCCACCATCGTCGCCGGTCTGGGGCTGGCTTTCGTCTTCGGGGCTCTCGCCAACCGCTTCCGCATCCCGCCGCTGGTCGGCTATCTCGTAGCCGGCGTGCTGGTTGGGCCGAACACGCCCGGCTTCGTCGCCGATGCCGGCCTTGCCAACGAACTGGCCGAAATCGGCGTCATCCTGCTGATGTTCGGCGTCGGCCTGCACTTCTCGTTGAAGGACCTTCTGTCGGTGCGCGCCATCGCCGTGCCCGGCGCCATCGTCCAGATCGGCTTTGCCACCGCGCTCGGCGCCGGGATGTCGTGGATGCTCGGCTGGTCGATGGGCGCGGGGCTGGTTTTCGGCCTGGCGCTGTCGGTCGCCTCGACCGTGGTGCTGCTGCGCGCGCTGCAGGAGCGACGGATGATCGAGACCGAGCGCGGCCGCATCGCCGTCGGCTGGCTGATCGTCGAGGATCTGGCCATGGTGCTGGCGCTGGTGCTGCTGCCGGCGCTGGCCGGCGTGCTCGGTGGCCAGGAGCAGGTGGACACCCATGCGAGCGGCCTGCTGTCGCTGCCGGCCAGCTACGGCATCTGGGGCGTCGTCGGCATCACACTGGCCAAGGTCGCCGCTTTCGTCGTCGTCATGCTGGTGGTCGGCCGCCGGGTCATTCCTTGGATCCTGCACTATGTCGCCCACACCGGCTCGCGCGAATTGTTCCGGCTGGCGGTGCTCGCCATAGCGCTCGGCGTCGCCTTCGGCGCGGCCAAGCTGTTCGGGGTCTCGCTGGCGCTAGGCGCCTTCTTTGCCGGCATGATCATGAGCGAGTCCGAGCTCAGCCACCGCGCGGCGGAAGAATCGCTGCCGCTGCGCGACGCCTTTTCGGTGCTGTTCTTCGTTTCGGTCGGGATGCTGTTCGACCCGTTCAGCCTGATCAGCAATGGCTGGCCAATCCTGGCGACGCTGGCCATCATCGTCATCGGCAAATCACTGGCGGCGTTCGTCATCGTCATTGCCTTCGGCTATCCCCTGGCCACCGCACTGATGATCTCGGCAAGCCTTGCCCAGATCGGCGAATTCTCCTTCATCCTGGCCGAGCTCGGCGTCGGGCTGAAACTGTTGCCCGAACAAGGCCGCGACCTGATTCTGGCCGGCGCCATCCTGTCGATCGTGCTGAACCCGCTGATGTTCCTGGCCATCGACTGGATGAAGCCATGGCTGGAGCGGCGCGCTGCCAGGACGGCACCGCCGGTCGAGGCAAAGCCGGTTGGTCCGGCAACGGAACCGGGCCATGTGGCCTCTGTTGCAGCCCCGACAAAAGCGGAAGACGGGCCGCCGCCCAGGACAATCCTCACCGACCACGCCATCCTGATCGGCTATGGCCGCGTCGGCAGTCTCGTCGGTGCGTCGCTGAAAGAGGCCGCGCTGCCCTTCCTGGTGGTCGAGGATGCCGACAAGACACTGGCCAGACTGAAGGCCGATGGCATCGAGACGGTCTCCGGCAACGCGGCCAACGCCGAAGTGTTTGCCGCCGCCAATCCCGAAGGCGCGAAGCGGCTGATCCTGGCCATTCCCAATGCCTTCGAGGCCGGCCAGATCGTGCTCAGGGCACGTGCCGCCAACCCCGGCATCAACGTCATCGCCCGTGCCCATTCCGACGCCGAGGTCGAGCACCTCAAGGGCCTCGGCGCCGACACGGTGATCATGGGCGAGCGCGAAATCGCCCGCGGCATTGTCGAAGAGGTGCTTGGCCACAAGCCGGGGGCTGCCGAACCGTCCGCTGCCTAAGCCGATCCTGCTCGGCGACAGATTGCCGTGTCGATCTCGACCGCCTGCTCGCAGGCGGCCATCTGCTCGCAGGCAGGTTGATCACGCGACGAATGCAGAGCCGCCATGGAGCACGACACTGGCGAGGTATTTTGCCGGAGGCTTGCCGAGCGCCTTCTTGAACATGGTGATGAAGGCGGTGACGGATTCATAACCGAGATCGCCCGAAACCTGCTGCACGCTGGCGCCGGAGGCCAGCTCTCGGATCGCGACGATCAAGTGCAATTGCTGACGCCAGCGCCCGAAGCTTAAGCCAGTCTCCTTCACGACGAGACGGGCGAGACTGCTCTCACTGAGCGCAACGCGATTGGCCCATTCTGCCAGTGTGCTGCGGTCGGCAGGATCTTGCGCCAACGCTTCGGCGATCCGCCGCAAGCGCGGCTCGGATGAGATCGGCAGATGCAACTGCTGGACAGGCATACGCGGCAGCTCAGTGAGCAGGGTTTTGGTCAACAGCTCATCCCGCGCCTGATCGCCCTGCACACCATCAGCCAGCTCGATGATCAGTTCGCGCAGCAGCGCCGAAATCGAAAGCGTGCAACACCTGTCCGGCAGATAAGCGGCTCCCGGCTCGATATACACGAAAAAAATCCGGGCGTTGGCGGTGGGCGACATTGCTGTGCTCCATGTCACCGGGAATCCACACCCCGCAATGAGGCGGCACCATCCACAGGCCGCTGGGGGCGTGGCATGTGACACCGCCTCCGAGCGCGAAGACGAGCTGCCCTTTGCGATGCCGGTGGGCGGGTACCTCCGCTCTAGTCTCGGGGACGTCGACGCGCACGGCAATCGCCGGCGCGGACGGATCATCCACATCGAGATTGAGCCAGGGGTAGCGGAGGGGCTGTCTCATGATTGACTGTTTTTAGCGATCAGATGCTTCAATATCTAGATTATTCGAAGCGGAAAATCGATAGGTTCCGCTTGTGAACGAGCAGTTCAGGAGCGCACGGAGCTGGCGAATTTTCTTCAGCCAGCGGCCGCCGTCGCCCCAAAGTCGAACCAGCAAGACCGTGCATAGCAACGTTCGAAGGCGTCCATCGCGCAGCAGTGAGGTATGAACCATGCTCGCCCTAGTCATCTCCTCCGATAGCGTGACCGGACTGAGGATCGCGGAGCTTGCCGAGCCTCAAGCAGCCTCGAACGAGGCGCTTGTCTCGGTCCACGCAACCTCGTTGAACCGCGGCGAGCTGCGCTTGCTCGCCATTCGCCCGGACGGCTGGATACCGGGCCAGGACATCGTCGGGTTTGTCGAACGGGCAGCAGCCGATGGTTCGGGGCCAGCCGTGGGCGCCCGGGTTGCGGCTCTGGTCGACCAGGCCGGCTGGGCCAAACGGGTCGCCGTTCCAACCGACCGTCTCGCGGTCCTGCCGGATGACGTCAACTTCGTTTCCGCAGCCACGCTTCCGGTCGCGGGCACGACGGCGCTGAGGACTTTGCGCCATGGCGGTGAGCTGACTGGCCAACGGGTCCTGATCACCGGGGCAAGCGGTGCGGTCGGTCGTTTCCAGGTCCAGATCGCCCGCGAGCAAGGCGCGTCGGTGACCGCGGTCGCCGGTGCCCGGCACGCCGGGGATCTCCGCGGTCTGGGAGCCAAGCGGGTGGTCGAGTCGATCGATCTGGCTGAGGGACCGTTTTCGCTGATAACGGAGTCAGTCGGCGGCGAAAGTCTCGCCCACGCGATCGAACGCGTCGCACCTGGCGGGACGATCGTCATGTTCGGCTCCAGCAGCGGCGAACTCACGCCCATTGGATTCCGCCAGTTCGTTCCGGATCATGAAGGCGCGAGGCTTCAGACTTTTGCGTACTACACCTCCGGTCCAGGCATTGGCGAGGACATCGCCTCGCTGCTCGCTCTGGTCGCAGCCGGCCGGCTCGAAACGCGCGTGGCCTTGACCATGCCGTGGACAGACATCACCCAAGCACTGGACGCATTGCGACAGCGCAGCTTCAGCGGCAAGGCTGTTCTCACCATGGCCGAATGAGCAGTCCTCGGCCTGAAGCCGGCCGCTCACACGTGCTGGCCGCCATTGATGTGGATTTCAGAACCCGTCACATAGGAAGCCTGCTGTGAGCACAGGAAGAAGATGATGTCGGCGACTTCCGCCGTGGTGCCAAGGCGCCTGAGCGGAATGGTCTCGACGATCTTGTCCGTGCCCGGCGACAGGATCGCGGTGTCGATCTCGCCGGGCGCAATGGCGTTGACGCGGATGCCGTGCGGGCCGAAATCATGCGCCATCTCGCGCGTCAGCGAGCCGAGTGCCGCCTTCGATGTCGCATAGGCCGTGCCGGCGAACGGATGCACGCGGGTGCCGGCGATCGAGGTGACATTGACGATCGAGCCCTTGGCCGCCGCCAGTTCCTTGAACAGGCCGCGCGCCAGCATGATCGGCGCGAAGAAATTGACCTGGAACACATCGCGCCAGACATGCATCGGCGTGTCGATCGAGTCCATACGGCCGTTGCCGTCCTTGAGCTTCGGCGAGATCCCGGCATTGTTGACCAGCGCGTGCAGCTGGCCGCCATGCGCTTCCAGCCGGTGGCGGATTTCGGAGACGGCGATGCCGACATCTTCCTGGTCGGCGAGATCAACCTTGATGTGGTCTTCCGGCCCCGCCGGCCACGGGCAATCCTCCGCAAAGGCCTGGCGCGAGCAGGTGATGACGCGCCAGCCCTCGCGCGAAAAGCGCTTGACCGTGGCGTGGCCGATACCGCGGCTGGCGCCGGTCAGCACAATGGTCTTTCTGGTGTCGAGTTCAGCCATTTCAGGGTCTCCGGCCGGCAGATGTAGCCGAACGCCGCCGAGGTGGCGAGAGGCGAGTTGCCGCTAATGCATGTCGCTCAAAAGTGGCCCCGGGTTTGAGGCAACGACATGCATGGAAACAAAGAGCTGGAGCGCGCGACGCGCTTCAGCCGCCAAGGAGATCGAGGATCGAGGTCTGCCGCTTCTTGCGCGGGCCGCCGACATCGCCTGGCGGTACCGGGTGCTTGATCGAGGCGGTGGCGCCGTCATCCTCCGGCATGGAAAGACCATCGGCATCGACGGTCTGGGCGGGACGGGCCGCGCGGGCCGGTGCCGGCGCCTGGGCAACCGGCGCGGCTGGCCGCGCCTGCGGCGTCTGCTGGCCGACGGACGCGGATGGAACCGGCGCCGGCGGCGTGTTGTTTGCCGAGGGTATCTCGTCGGGCACGATGGTGTCGGCCGGCGTCGATTTCCAGGTGCCGGGCAGCGGCCGCACCGGCACGCCCTCGTGGGCTGCGACCATGAATTCGTGCCAGGCCTGCGCCGGCAGTGCGCCGCCGGTGACCTTCTTCATCGGACTGCCATCATCATTGCCGAACCACACGCCGGTGGTGAGGTTGGCGGTGTAGCCGACGAACCAGGCGTCGCGCGAATTCTGGCTGGTGCCGGTCTTGCCGGCTGACGGCCAGGCGAAAGCCGCTTTCCGGGCGGTGCCGATCTCGACCGTACCGGTCATCATCGAGTTCATCATGCCGACGATCTCGGGCTTGACGACACGCGGCGCGCTGCCGCCGCCGCTGTCGTAGAGCACCTTGCCGTCGGTGGTCGTCACGCGGCGGATGAAATGGATGTCCGGCTTGTAGCCGCCATTGGCGAAGGGCACATAGGCCGAAGTCAATTCCAGCGGCGTCACTTCCGAAGTGCCTAGCGCGATCGAGGTGTTGGCTATCAGGTCGGACTGGATGCCCATGCGGTGCGCCGCCTCGACAACCGCGTTCGGCCCGACCTCCATTGTCAGCTGGGCGGCGACCGAATTCAGCGATTTGGCCAATGCGGTGGCCAGCGTCACCTTGCCGAAATACTTGCCGCCATAATTGTCGGGCGTCCAGTTGCCGATCTTGATCGGCGCATCGTTTCGCACGCTATCGGGTGTGCGGCCGGCCTCAAGTGCCGCCATGTAGACGAACGGCTTGAACGCCGAGCCCGGCTGGCGGCGCGCTTCCGAAGCGCGGTCGAACTGACTGGTCGAATAGTCGTAGCCGCCGACCATGGCGCGCACCGCACCGGAATCATCGATCGACACCAGGGCGCCCTGGGTGACGTTGAGCTTCTTGCCGCTGTCGTCGATCAGCCTGCGGATCGATTGCTCGGCGAGCTTCTGCAGGTTCAGGTCGACGGTACTGTCGACGACGATGTCGCCGCGCACGTCGCCGATCAGGTCGGGCAGTTCTTCCATGATGGTGTCGGCGACATAGTTCTCCGAGCCGGTCCAGTAGGACGGCGCGCGCGTTGCCGGCGCACTCATCGCCGAGGTCAGTTCCTTGGCGCTGATCTTGCCTTCGTCGCGCATGGCGGCAAGCACCAGCTGCGAGCGTTCCTCGGCGGCCTTCGGATCGCGTGCCGGCGACAGCCGCGACGGCGCCTTCAACAGGCCGGCAAGCAATGCGGCTTCCGACAGGGTGACGTCGCGCGCGCTCTTGCCGAAATAACGTCGCGAGGCCGCTTCGACGCCATAGGCTCCGGAACCGAAATAGACCCGGTTGAGGTACATTTCGAGGATTTGGTCCTTGGTATGCTTGTGCTCCAGCCACAGCGCCAGCAGCACCTCCTGCACCTTGCGTTCCAGCGTGCGGTCGGGCGTCAGGAACAGGTTCTTGGCCAATTGCTGGGTCAGCGTCGACCCGCCCTGCGAGAAATGCCCGCCAATCACGTTGGTGACCATGGCGCGGGAAAGGCCGATCGGGTCGATGCCGAAATGCGAATAGAAGCGGCGGTCCTCGATGGCGATGACGGCCTCCGGGATATAGGGCGACATTTCGTGCAGGCCGACCGCCTCGCCGCCGCTCATGCCGCGATTGGCGAGCAATTGGCCGTCGGCCGAGACGATCTTGATGTTGGGCGCGCGGTCGGGGATCGACCAGGTCGTCGCCGCTGGCATCTTGGCGCCGTAGTAGACGACGATGCCGGCCACCGCGATGCCACCCCAGATGGCGAGCACGAAGCACCAGTAGAACAGCCGGCCGAGCACGCCGAACAGACCGCGCCGGCTCCTGCCGCGCTTGGCTCGCGACGATTTCCCTTTGGCCGGCTTGCGTTTGGGGGAGGCTTTGCGATTGCTCGGCACGACGCGATCCTCCTCGTTCACCGAAAGACCCGCCGAGGATCGCGCCTGCGGCGGCCCCTCGAAACTGGGTTCGATGCGGCTGTCTCTGCGGTTCGCCATGCGCTGTGCTTTGATATCCCCGATGCCTATGGCGTTCGGGTTGAAGAGTAGATGCGGCGGTTTAAAGGCGGGTTAAGTCGGAAAAATTCAAAGGGATTGATAATCAAATGCTTGGGGTCCGGCCGTTGTCGCTCGGTTCGAGGCATCTTATTTTGGCGCTAGCAAGCGCTCCACACCCTCGAAGATAGAACAATCAGAAACCGTAGCATTTTTGTTCGGGCACCAAAGACCCACCTCCTGCCAGCCGCTGCGCGGGCAAGCCTTTGCAGGCATTGCAACTATGTTCCTCGTTAGGGCGCGATCGCAAGTGGTTGCAGCTTCGCGTTGGACCGCGCCCTAATTCATCTCGTCACCAGGTGATCACCTGGCGGGCATGCGTCAGCCGATCGCCGCACGAACCGAAAACGCTGCCCTGGACGATTGCATAACCTCGCCGACATGGCAGTAGCAGACAATCTCGTGCAGTTGGTGGTCGGTCAGCTCGAAGAAGCGCTTGGCTTCGCCATAGCTGTCGTCTTTCAGACCCTCGTCGTGCAAAATGGGGTCCGTGAAGGCAACCGCTATCGGCGAGCCATCGCCTCGCATCACATCGCGCTCGGGCGGCGCACGGTATTCGGTCCCGGCAAGCGCGTTCAGGAGCCGGCTGGGCTCACGTTCAAGAAGTTCGGCCCAACGTACGAGACGCTGGGTTCGGCTCATTACCGGCTGTGTAGTGTTGATCTCGGCCACTGCATGCAGTTGGTCCAGTGTTTGGTGTTTCATGGCAACCTCCTAATGGTTAGGTTGGTTGGCCCAAACGCCCTCTGCCGCCATGATAGCGCCGAAGCGTCGATCCGTCATTCTAATTCCATGTCGGATTGGGCTCTCTTCCGGCGCTACGCCGGTGCAATGGCCCTGCCTTGCCGGCAATTTTCAACTCCACCGAGTATCGTCGCCAGCGTGAAAAAGGCCAGTGGCTGCTCTTCGCACGTCATCGCGACGATGCTGTTGGACCGGTCGATATCGAGGCCTTTCGGCCCGCCCTCATCAAAACTGGCTCTGCCGCGCAGGAAGGTTGCCTCGTCGAGCACCGCAACCGAGCGCGCGGGCTCGCGATGCTCCTTCCAGCCACCGTCGCCGGCATAAACATGCACCATCTGGCTGCCCGCGTCGGCGACGAGGATGTGCTGATCGTCAGCGGTAAAGCGCACGCCGTGCGGATAGCCGGCGTTCTGCAGGACACCGACCGGTTCGCTGTCCGGTCCGAGCGACGCGGACATCCTGTAGATCTTCACATCCTTGGTGCCGTGGCTGCTGATGGCGATCCACTTTCCATCATGGCTGAGCGCAATGCCGTCCGGTATATCAAGACCACGCTTCAGAAGCAGCTGATTGCTGGTGGCGCGATAGCCAAGCCACCGGTTGGCGACGTGCCGGGTGACCAGATGCGTGTAGTTGTTGCAGACGAGCAAGCTGACCCGGCCGTGTGACTCGAGCCTGACCGCAATCGAGCCCGGCGAGTTCAGTTTGTAGGGCCGCCTGCCTCGAATCTGGCGAATGGCCGCGATCTCGCGACTCTGGCCAGCTGGTTCTTCACGCGGCAGCGCAAATAGCGCAACCAGCCCATCGCGGTTGGCGATCGCCAAGGTACGGTCATCGATGAAATCTAGACCATGGATCTCGCCCATGCTGTCGGACGTCAATTCCATGAAATTTTGAAGTGTGACGCGTGGCCCATCAGGTCCCGTCTCGACGTCGATGCGCAGGATCAGGCAGCGCTTGCGGGCATATCCGGCAATTGCCAGCAGCCGGTTGTCCGGCGAAAAGCGCAGGTCTTCTGTGCGCCCGATTTCCGCAAGCGCGGCCCGCACGGCGTCGCCTGCCTTGAAATCGATCTGGTGTATCGTCATGCGCCTCTCGTTGGCATTGAAGGCTGAAAATCTGTCTCGTCGGCCCGGCTATTGCCAAACCCTGCCGGGCTTTGATGTCTGGTCAGATAGGCTCGAACTTCACATCCGGCTGGTCAGGACCGCCGGCTTGCCGCAAAAGCGCGAGAATGTGTTCGCCCCTGTCAACCTGCTGCCGTCTCCAGTTCGAGGCGTTCGTCACATGCAGCCAGCCATCGACCACCATGAAAAAATCCTCGGATTGGTCATGCCCCGCGCCGAAGCGAAGCGATTTGTTTTCAGCGAACCGAACCCGCGCCGGATCGATCGACCTGTAGAGCAACGGCCAGTTGCCGCCACCGGAATCCATATGAAACTTGTAGCTCGGGGCGAAATCCAGCCGTCGCCGCAACAGGCTTCCATCCAAAAAACAGAACCCGGGCCACAGGAACCAGCCGCCCGGCGTTGGCGTGTCGCGCCGCACGCTGCCGTAGAGGCTTTTGCCCTCCATCCGGGCGCGGATCGAAAATGGTTCAGTCGGAAAGATGTCATGATCGATGAAGCCGAAGAGCCTCGGACCGAACCTGGGCAAGAAATTCCGCACGATCCAGTTGAGCGCTTGACCGTGCGATCTGCTGACGACCAGCCTGTTCCTCGGCAACGCGACATAGGGGACATGCTGGCGGCGGCAAAGGTCGCGGATGGCCTTCCTGGCCTCGTCCTTCTTGCTGTTGTCGAAGACGATGTAGCTGTCGTGCTCGGCCAGGTATCGGCGCACGAGATGGATTTGCCATTCGATCACCTCGGGCCGGTTGAAGGCCACGGTGGCGACGACCGCATCGCGGAATACCTGCTCTTGCCCCTGCAATTCACTGACCGGCGCGGATGCCCTCAGGAAGCGAAACACCCGCCAATGATAACGCAGCCACGCCTCGCGCCTCGGCGGCCTGTTCAGCCTCTCCCATTCCGCAACGGTAATTCTGGGCTGATCGACGTCTTCCGGAGCGTCAGAAGCCACCATGTCGCGCTCCTGCATGTGCCGTTCGACGGCTCAGTTCTGCTGGATCGAGATGCCCTTGTCGTCGATCTTGAGCTCGACGCCCTTGGGTTTCGTCTGCTCGCGATAGACATAGATACCAAGCGCGATGACCACGACGACGAGCGCGCCAATGAGGAGATAGAGTGTGTTCTGCTTCATGGCGCGCTCTTTCGTTGTCGAGCGTCAAGCTCGCTTCAGGACCTTGACCAGCACCAGCAGGATGATGGCGCCGATGGTGGCATGGATGATCGAGGCGAGAATGCCGCCGCCGATGGAGAAGCCGATCCGCGGAAACAGCCAGCCGGCGATGAACGCGCCGACGATGCCGACGATGATGTTGCCGATCAGGCCGAAGCCGAAGCCGGAAACGATGAGACCGGCGAGCCAGCCGGCGATGGCACCGATGATGATGAAGACGAGCAGGCTTTCGACGCCCATAGCGATTTCCTCCGAGCAAGAGGGCGACGACGGAACGGAAAGCTCCGAATCGGCCTCGATATCAACGGCTTCAGGCTATTCGAAAGCGGCCGGCCTCGCCAGCGGCGCGCTCACTGATCGTCATCATCGCTTGCGGCAGGCCGCCAGCTGGTCGGTTCGACCTTCTTTTGCGTGTGGCTGTCGGTGTAGACCCACCAGCCGTCGTCGCGATATTGCGCCATGGATTCGTTGATTACGCCGTCGCTGTCCTTCCACGTGACGGAGACCTTGGAGCCGTCGGTCGGCGCGGTCGCTATGGGCTTTCTGTCCGCCATGTCATTCCCCATTGAGCCGACAGAACGCGGCGGCCTGCATCTGGTTCCAGCCGGCCATCGGCAGCAGATCGCCGCGACGACCGTCAGCTATGGGCGAAGATATCCTCTTCGTCCCAGCCCATCAGATCGAGTTTGGCACGCGTCGGCAGGAAGCGGAAGCAGGCATCGGCCTCCTTGGTCCGCCCATCGCGCGCCAGCCGTCCGGCCAGCACATCGCGCAACCGGTGCAGATAGAGCACATCGGAAGCGGCATATTCGAGCTGTTCGGGCGACAGCGTCTCGGCCGCCCAGTCCGACGATTGCTGCGCCTTGGACAGGCCGACGCCGAGAAGCTCAAAGCAGATGTCCTTCAGCCCGTGCCGGTCGGTATAGGTGCGCGTCAGCCGCGAGGCGATCTTGGTGCAGAATACCGGATCGGGCATCACGCCGAACGCATTGTAGAGCACGGCAAGGTCGAAGCGTCCGTAGTGGAACAGCTTGGTTATGCCGCGATTTCTCAGCAGGCTGACGAGGTTCGGCGCCTTCTTCTGACCGGGCGCGATCTGGATGACATCGGCGCTGCCGTCGCCAGGCGAAATCTGCACCACGCACAGCCGGTCACGATGCGGATTGAGACCCAGCGTCTCGGTGTCGATGGCCACTGCCCCGACATTGTAGTGCGAGAGGTCGGGCAGGTCATTTTTGTGGAAACGGATATCGGCCATTGTCTTCTCCGGTCGGGCCTTGCGCGTCTCTTGACCCGCAAGGGACGCTGTAGCGCTTCGTCTTGTGGCCCGTCCTCGCCGCGATCCGCTGAAAAATCAACAGGAAAACGAGGGTTTCGCTGCCTCAGCGCGTCAAGGCATCGAGAATCCGCGCCCAGGAGCGCTGGCCCTTGTGGAAGGAGCTGAGCTCGTATTTCTCGTTGGGCGAGTGGATGCGGTCGTCGTCGAGGCCGAACCCGACCAGCAGCGATTCCATGCCGAGATAGGTCTGGAAGTCGCCGACCACCGGGATCGACCCGCCGCTGCCGGTTGTCACCGCCGGCTTCGGCCATTCGTCGGATAGCGCATCCTTGGCCTTGGCCAGGAATGGCGAGTCGTAGGAAAGCTGGATTGCCGGCGAGCCGCCATGCGGATGGAATTCGACCGAACAGTCGGCCGGAATCCGCTCCTGGACGAATTTCTGGAACGCCGCACGGATTTTCTTGGGATCCTGCTTGTGCACGAGGCGAAACGAAACCTTCGCCGAGGCTTCCGCCGCGATCACCGTCTTGAAGCCCTTGCCGGTATAACCACCGATGATGCCGTTGAACTCGGCCGTCGGCCGCGCCCAGGTGAGTTCCAGCACCGAGCGGCCCTTTTCGCCTGACGGGATCGACAGGCCGACTGGTCCCAGGAACGTCTCCGCCGTCTCGCCAAGCGTCTCCCAGGATTTCAGGATCTGCGACGGCGTTTCCTCGACCCCGTCATAGAAGCCGGGAATGGTGACATGGCCGTCCCTGTCATGGATATCGGCCAGCACCCTGGCCAATATGCGGATCGGGTTGGCGGCGGCACCGCCATAGAGGCCGGAATGCAGGTCGCGGTCGGCGGCCTTCACCGTGATCTCCTCACCGACCAGCCCGCGCAATCCGACGCAGATCGACGGCGTGTCGCGATCCCACATGCCGGTATCGCAGACCAGCGCGAAATCAGCCTTGAGCTCGTCGGCATTGGCCTCGAGGAACGGCTTCAGCGACGGCGAGCCGGATTCCTCCTCGCCCTCGAACAGGATGGTGATGCGGCAAGGCAGATTGCCATGCACCTGCTTCCAGGCGCGGCAAGCCTCGACGAAGGTCATCAACTGGCCCTTGTCGTCGGCCGAGCCGCGTCCCGTGATCACCTTGTGGCCCGGTCCGACCTCCTTGATGTCAGGCGCGAACGGATCGCTTTCCCACAATTCGATCGGATCGACCGGCTGCACGTCATAATGGCCGTAAAACAGCACATGCGGCGAACCATCTGGCCCGTCATGATGCGCGACCACCATCGGGTGTCCGGGTGTGTCGCGAACGCTGGCGTCGAAGCCGATCAGCTTGAGTTCGCCCACCAGCCATTCCGCCGCCTTGCGGCAGTCGGCGGCATAGGCCGGATCGGTGGAGATCGACTTGATCCTGAGCAGGCCGAACAGGCGTTCGAGGCTCTGGTCGAGGTTCTTGTCGAGACGGTCGAGGACGGGGGAAACTGCGGACATGTGTGAAGCCTTTCGATTCAGAACCGGAACCGTAAAGGCAGGACAGGAAAACGAAAAGCCCGCGATCATTGGACCACGGGCTGCAAACGTCTGTCTGAGGCAAAAAAAGACCGCCGTGGTGGAGGGGGAACCACGGCGGCCTTCTACTCGAAACGATGCGGCAGCCCGGAGAGGGGGGATAGGCTGCCGCAGGTGTCCGGGATAGGCGGGGGACGGGCCTTGCTCCGGACTCGGCGAAAACTGCCGATGACCTTTATTTGTGTCTTTGAACGTGGCGATTCAAGGGCACGAGCATTACACTTTTGTAACATGGGCGTGAGCGGGGCGGGCCTGTCAGCGGTCTGTCAGGGTGTTGCCGGAACCGGTGGGTGCCGGTGCCTTTGGCATGGACCAAGCCGCCGCGCCGCGCTATCCCTGCCGACATGAAAAAAGGTGATCATCTCTTCCTTGTCGACGGCTCCGGCTACATCTTCCGTGCCTATCACGCACTGCCGCCACTGACCCGCAAATCCGACGGTCTGCCGGTGGGTGCCGTTTCCGGCTTCTGCAACATGCTGTGGAAGCTGATGCTCGACGCCCGCAACACCGATGTAGGCATTGTGCCTACACATTTCGCGGTGATTTTCGACTATTCGTCGAAAACCTTTCGCAACGACCTCTACCCCGAATACAAGGCCAACCGCTCGGCCCCGCCGGAAGACCTGATCCCGCAATTCGGCCTGATCCGCCAGGCGACCAGGGCGTTCAACCTGCCTTGCATCGAGATCGAAGGCTATGAGGCCGACGATCTGATCGCCACCTATGCCAGGCTGGCCTGCGAAGCAGGCGGCGACACCACCATCATCTCCTCCGACAAGGACCTGATGCAGCTGGTCGGCGCCACGGTCGGCATGTACGACCCGATGAAGGACCGTCAGATCGGCATTCCCGAGGTCATCGAGAAATGGGGCGTACCGCCGGAGAAGATGGTCGACCTGCAGGCGCTGACCGGTGACTCCGTCGACAATGTGCCTGGCGTACCCGGCATCGGCCCGAAGACGGCGGCGCAGTTGCTCGAACAGTTCGGCGACCTCGACACGCTGCTGGCCCGCGCCGGCGAGATCAAGCAGGACAAGAGGCGCGAATCCATCATCGCCAACGCCGACAAGGCGCGCATTTCGCGTCAGTTGGTGACGCTGATGAACGACGTCCCGGTGGCCGAGGGGCTGGACGATTTCGTCCTGCATGCGCCGGACGGACCGAAGCTGATCGGCTTCCTCAAGACCATGGAATTCACCTCTCTGACCCGCCGCGTGGCGGAGGCGACCAGTACCGAAGCCGGTGACGTCCAGGCTGTTGCCGTGACCGTCGAGCGAGCCGATAACGCGCATGGCCCCGATGTCGGCGCGGGAGCTTCCAGCGAGGCGCGACCTGCCGGGACCGGCGAAGACGGCGCTGCAGACCGGGCGCCGGGGACCGAGAAGCCCATCAACGGCGACACCCCTTCCCTGCTCGCCGCGCTGCGGCTTGAGCGTGCGGCTACCCGCAAGATCGATACATCGGCCTATCACTGCATCCGCGATGTCGCGACCTTGAAAGCCTGGGTCGCCGAGGCAACCGGGACCGGCCTTGCCGCTTTCGACGTCAGGGCGACATCGGCCGATCCGATGCAAGCCGAGTTGATCGGCATATCCATCGCCACGGCGCCCGGTCGCGCCGCCTACATTCCTTTCACCCACAAGAGCGGCAATGGTGACCTGCTCGGCGGCGGCGTGGTCGAAAACCAGATTCCTCTCCGCGAGGCGCTGGCTCTGCTGAAACCGCTGCTGGAAGACAGATCGGTTCTCAAGATCGCGCAGAACCTGAAATACGATCTTGTCGTCATGAGCCGCTACGGCATCGATGTCGCACCGTTCGACGACACCATGCTGATCTCCTACGTGCTCGATGCCGGCACTCCCCATGGTCACGGCCTGGACTCGCTCGCCGAGAAATGGCTGGGTCATACCCCTCTCCTGCTCAAGGACGTCACCGGCTCCGGCAAAAGCTCCGTCGGTTTCGATCAGGTCGACATCGACAAGGCGACCGCTCATGCCGCCGAAGACGCCGATATGACGCTGCGGCTCTGGCTGGTGCTGAAGCCGCGGCTTGCCGCCAAGGGCCTTGTGTCGGTCTATGAGCGGCTGGAACGGCCGCTGGTGCCGGTGCTGGCGCGCATGGAACAGCGCGGCATCTCTGTCGACCGTCAGATCCTGTCGCGGCTCTCCGGCGAACTGGCGCAGGGCGCTGCCCGCCTCGAGGAGGAAATCTACCAGCTCATCGGCGAGCGCATCAACATCGGCTCGCCAAAACAGCTCGGCGACATCCTGTTCGGGCGCATGGGCCTGCCCGGCGGTTCCAAGACCAAGACCGGCCAGTGGTCGACTTCGGCGCAACTTCTCGAAGACCTTGCTGCCGAGGGCCATGAACTGCCGCGCAAGATCGTCGACTGGCGCCAGCTGACCAAGCTGAAATCGACCTACACCGATGCGCTGCCGGGCTTCATCCACCCCGACACCAAGCGCGTTCACACCTCCTACGCGCTGGCCGCGACGACGACGGGACGCCTGTCATCCTCCGATCCGAACCTGCAGAACATCCCGGTGCGCACCGCCGAAGGCCGCAAGATCAGGACCGCCTTCATCACCGACAAGAGCCATCGACTGGTCTCGGCCGACTACAGCCAGATCGAGTTGCGCGTCCTCGCCCATGTCGCCGAGATTCCGCAACTGCGGCAGGCTTTTGCCGACGGCGCGGATATCCACGCCATCACTGCGTCGGAAATGTTCAACGTGCCGGTCGAAGGCATGCCTTCGGAAGTCCGCCGCCGCGCCAAGGCGATCAATTTCGGCATCATCTACGGCATTTCGGCCTTCGGCCTCGCCAACCAGCTGTCGATCCCGCGTGAGGAGGCGAGCAACTACATCAAGAAATATTTCGAGCGCTTCCCCGGCATCCGCGACTACATCGAAGAGACCAAGGCCTATGCCCGCGAGCACGGCTTTGTCGAAACGATCTTCGGGCGCCGCATCCATTACCCCGATATAAGATCGTCCAATCCCTCGCTCCGCGCGTTCAACGAGCGCGCCTCGATCAATGCACGCCTGCAAGGCACCGCCGCCGACATCATCCGCCGCGCGATGATCCGCATGGAGGAGGCGCTGGAAAAAGCAGGCCTTTCAGCGCGCATGCTGTTGCAGGTGCATGATGAACTGATCTTCGAGACCGTCGAGGCAGAAGTCGAGGCGACGATCCCGGTCGTGCGTCATGTCATGGAAAACGCGGCGATGCCGGCGGTATCGATGTCGGTGCCGCTGCATGTCGATGCGCGGGCCGCCAACAACTGGGACGAGGCGCATTAGCACGGCCGCACCAAAGGGACACTTCCCTCGGGAAAGCCAATGGACAGGCTCTTATCCGCGATGATCGCCACCGTGACCGTGACCAGTGGCGCGGGACCGAGGGTATCGGTCATTGCTGAGCGCAGAATGCGATAGCTAACGCATCAACCCGGCTGCGCGAAGAGCGTCTTCGATCACCTTGCCAATGCCATTTATGGAACTGCGTGGATTATCCGGACGCGGAGCTTCGGCGAGGCCAACACGGGCTGGCCTCGACTTTTCCGGAGCAACATATGTCCGCAAAGCCGTGGTTGCAGGGAGCGGTCTCGGGGCAGCCTGGAAGCTCGCTTCATTTCGTGCATCCTGGCTTGTGAGCCCCCAGAAGGCCGCCATGCGGCGTGTCGACGATATTCCCACGTCCAGCATGAATGGCGCGGCATTGCCCAAGCCGTCATCACCGGCCGTCTTCAGGGGGGTGCCATGAGCCATGCCGGCAATGGTGTATTTCTCGATCAAAACGTTGCCATCGGCGTCGCTCCAGACCTGCCGAGTTTGTCCATCGACCATTTCTTTTCGATCGGGGCTGGTACCCAAACCATGAACCTCTTGCCATTGGGCCAAGATGGAGTCCGCGTTGGACGGCACCACCGTATTGTCGGCCGTGCCCTGCCAGATTGAAATCGTCGGCCATGGCCCGTTGTGGGGCGAAGCCTTCGCCAGGCGCCGCTGGAGTTCCGCCCTGGATGGACCGCCATGGCCACGCATGCGATCGAACGCTTCCGGGATCGTTGCAGCGCTGCCATAGGCGAGGCCGGCAATGATTGCGCCGCCGGCGAAAACCTCCGGGTATGTGGCCAACATCGCTGCCGTCATGGCGCCGCCGGCCGAAAGCCCGGTGATGAAAATGCGCCGGCGGTCGAGGCCATGTTTTGTCACCATGGCTTCGATCATCTGGCGGATGGAGAGTGCTTCACCGCGATCGCGCGTGACATCTTCGGGCACGAACCAGTTGAAGCAGAGATTGGCATTGTTGGCGCGTTGTTGTTCTGGAAACAGCACCGCAAACCCTTTCTCGGCTGCCAGGCGTGACCACCCAGACCCGTGATCGTAGCCAGCTGCGGTTTGGGTGCAGCCGTGCAGGACAACCACCAGTGCAGCTCCGCGCGGCAGATTGTCGGCAACGTGGAAGCGCGCCCGCAAGGCGCCTGGATTGGACCCGAATGCCGCCATGTCGGATAAATTGTCATGGTGGCTTTGTAGGCCTGTCTGGCCCCTCATCGCGCTCAGGCGAGTGATCGTATCTGAGATATTCCGCAAAACGAGATCCTTGACCGCCGGGGTGGCGAAGTTCGAGCACAATGCACAATCAGCAACATCGTTGTTGCACTGCACAATAGCAAATTTACGCTGGGGCAACACAGGAGCGGTGTGAACCACTCATTGCCCTCAAGTGAGCTTCCCGCAATCGATAGGAATTCTGGCATGGCGCCGAAGGCGGGGGGTGACGGCAGACGAGAACCCGATCAGCCAACCCGGATGGCGACGGGGCAGAGCATGGCGCGGCACCGTCAGGCTGCTTGTCACCGACGACGATCTTAGGCGGCCTCAGCCAAGCACTTGGCACAGGTCCCGCGAAATTCGATCACCGCCCTCTTGGCGGCGAAACCGGTGGAGCGCACCCACTCGTCCAGCCGGTGGCCGACATCGTGGTCGGACATTTCGGTGACTTGTCCGCAAGTATCGCAGATGGCGAAGGCGGTCATCGAGTGGCTATGGTCGTGCGGCTCGGCGCAGGCGACGAAGGAATTGATGCTTTCCAGCCGATGCACGAAGCCGGACTTTACCAGCGTGTCGAGCGCCCGATAGACCTGCAGCGGCGCGCGAAAGCCCTGCTCGCGCAGCTGGTCGAGCAAGGTGTAGGCGCTGAGCGGGCCGCTGGCAGCCTCGAGCTTCTCGAGCACGCACACCTGGTTCTTCGTCAGCACATCCCTTGCCGCCATGGTCCTGATCCAACTCGTCTTGCGTCGCTCGCGCGATCCTTGTCCCTGAGATAGCGACGAACCGCCGTTTTTGCTACTGCTTCTGCCTGACAAAGACGATATCGCCGCCTTCATGACCCGAGCGTTCGATCGGGCGGTACTGCGGCTCCTGATCGGCATTGCCGACAACCAGCGGCAGGATATAGCCGTCATAGAGTTCGCGCGCCGAAAACGCATCGTGGTTCATGTCCTCCAGCCCGGTCAGCAGCGCCTTGGCGAAAATCGAGTGGCCGGCGCCGCCAGTGTCCTCGACCGGCTCGTTGTTCCCGGATGAAATCAGGATGCGCGTGCGCCGCTGGGCGAGCCTGAGCAGTGCCCGCTCGCGGTCGCCATCGCCGATCTTCGGCGCCGTTTCGCCTCCGCCCCGCAACAGCGCGCCGGAAAAGCAGGAATCGGAGATGATCATCACCTTGTTGGCCTGCATGCGCTGGATGGCTTCCGAGATCGTCGATGCCGACAGATAGCTGATCGGCACGCCGGCCTCGGCGTCGACCGGGACCCAGAAGGCGATGGTCGTCTTCTCCTCATAGATGCCATGGCCGGCGAAGTAGATCAGCACCGTGTCCTTCTCGCCGGCAACCAGCCCGATCTTGTAGAGCAGCGTCTCGATGTCGTGCCGGGTCGCGTCTTTCAGGAACAGCGGAAAGCTGGCGCCACCCGGCAGCCTGGCCTCGGTGACGAACCCATACGTTCCGGTCAGCTGGGCGGCAATCGCGTCAGCGTCGGCAAACGGCGTCCGCAATGCATCAAAGCCGGTGCGGGTGCGATCATAGTCCTGGTTGGCGATGATGACCGCATAGCGCTTGCCCTCGCCTTCGAGCGCCTGCTTGTCACCCTCGAACAGGAATTCCAGCCGCTTCTCATGCGTGCGCCCGTCCGCCGTCAAGGCAACGATCTCGACGGTGTTGAGCCCGGCCTTGAGCTTGGACGTATAGGCAAAGCGGCTATCGGCCCTGAGTTCGGCGATCTTGCCGTCAACCATGACCGCCATCGCAGGGGAAGACCAACTGACCTGGCCTTCGATCTCGACTTCCGCCTTTTCCATCGCCGCCGCCCCCCGTTTCGGCGTCGGCTTGGTGATGACGATAGGATCGATCCGCGGCAGACTGAGCGACCCGTCCGCAAACAGGGCGAACTCAGGATCAGTGGACTCGACGCGATATTGCTGTCGCATATTGGCTTCGGCCTCGGGCAGCTTCTTCAGGCTTTCCGCCATCGCCCGCACCGTCACGCTGTCCCGATTTTGAATGACGTTGGCAAGGCGGAAGGTGAAGATCCCATAGGCGGTTTTGGCGCCCTCTTTGCCGAAGGTGAATTCCATCGAATGCGAGTCGCCGATGCTGGCATAGAACACGGCCAACTGGCCGTGGTTGGGCTGCAAGTGTGTGGTGGCAATGTAGTCGGGCGCCTTCGTCGAGACGCCGTCGTTGCCGGTGTCGAGACTCCATATCATGCTGCCGCCAGCCTTCTCCTGCAAGCCGGCGATGTCGGCTTCGGAGGCAAAGCTGGTGTCGACGGTCGCCGCCACGTCGACCTGCCGGTTGCGCAGATTGGTGATGAAATCCGAGAGATCATGCGCCGAAATGAGTTCAACGACGCCGTCCTGCTGTTTGTTCAACGCGAGAAACAGGCCGGCCCTTTCGACCCAGCCCATGGCCTGTGCCGATTCGCGACCCTGATTGACCATATCCGCCTGCCAGATGTCCTGGATGGAAATGGTCTTGTAGGGGTCGCGTACGTCGAGCGGGATGAGGCCTTCGATCAGGTCGCGGGCGCGAACGGAATTGCCGCCGAAGTGAAGCAGCAGCCGGTCACCGCAATTGACCCGTTCCAAGGTCTGCTTGAACATCTTGGCGATCTCGGCCCGACTGGCAAAGCGGCCGGTCATCAGCGCGATGTCGTCGTCGGCGACGCCGCGCGCGACAAGCGAGGTATAGAGCAGCTTGACGTCGTTGTCCGGTCCTTGCAGCGGCGGAAACGGATCGCCGGAATTGATCGAGCCGATCAGCACCGCGTGCATCCTGGACGGGGCCGAGCGGTCGCATTTTGGCGCGGCAATTGTCTCGGATGCGTAATCGACGAGCGGCGTGACGGCGCCCGGCACGTGCGCCAGCAAATATTCGTAGTAGGCATCCGCCGCCGCGACGGCCAGGGACGTGGATGGCTCAGGCGCCTTGTCGAGCGGTTTCAGTCCGGCATGCGCGAATCCGGCCGGCATGATTGTGGCGATGATCGCCACAAACAGCCATGCGATCACCCATTGTGCGCCCGTCGCGCGTTTCCACGGCACCCGCCCGCCCGGCATGGCCATCTCCACCAAAACCCAGTGCTGTAACGATATTGTCGATTGGGCATGATGGAAATGAGGCGAAGGTGGATTGTCGGCAAATCGCCGGCACAACATTCAAAATACTGACAAAATCCTCAACGAGTGTAATGTCGCTTGGAAATTCGATCGGGCTTGGGGAAGCAATCATGATCCAATTGACGCGGCGAACGCTGCTGGTCGGCACGTCTGCGCTGACGATGGCCGGCATGGTGTCGTTCCGAACCATGGCCGCATCGCGCACCTACCATGCGCTGCTGATTGCCTGCACCGAATATCCTGCTCTGCCGCAGAGGAATTGGCTGATCGGGCCGAAGAACGATGCCGGCCTCGTCCACGAATATCTCCTGAAGAACGTGCCCGACCCGGTGCGGTTCGCGCCGGAGAACGTCACGCTGCTCGCCAAGGATGTCCCCGGCGCCATTGGCCTGCCGACCCATGCGGCGATCAAAGCCGCACTGGCCGACCTTGCGGCCAAGGTGCAGCGCGACGATTTCGTCTATCTGCATCTGTCCGGTCACGGCGCCCAGCAACCGCAGATGGTCAAGGGCGACGAGACCGACGGGCTCGACGAGATCTTCCTGCCCGTCGACATCGACAAATGGATCAACCGCGATGCCGGCGTGCCGAATGCCCTGATCGACAACGAGATCGGCGCAGCGCTCGACGCCATCCGCGACAAGGGTGCTTTCGTCTGGGTCGTGTTCGACTGCTGCCATTCCGGCACCGCGACGCGCGCCGTCGAGGTCGACGACGAAATGGAGCGCAAGGTCGAATTCGCCGACCTTGTCGGCGGCAACGAAGACGAGCGGGCCGCCGCGATCAAAGCCTATGACGAGGTGATCTCGGCCGCCGGCTCGCGCGGCATCGACGACAACGGCACGCGCAAGCCCGCCTTCAGCCTGACGCCGACCGGGGGCGAACCGATCACCAAGGGCAAGCTGGTCGCCTTCTATGCCGCACAGACGGTGGAGACGACGCCGGAAATGCCGCTGCCCAAGGGCACGGCGGATGCGCCTCGGTTCGGCCTGTTCACCTTCACCATCCTGTCGAAACTGGCTGAAAATCCCAACGTCACCTATCGCCAGCTCGGCCAGGCCGTGCTGCAGCAATATTCGGCCGACAGCCGCACCAGGCCGACACCACTGTTCGAGGGTGAGTTGGACGCACGGGTGTTCGGCACCGACAAGACCGACGCGGTCATGCAGTGGCCTGTCGTCATCAAGGACGGCGAAGCGACGATCGGCGCCGGCCTGCTGCACCGCCTCACCCCTGGCAGCAAGCTCGCCATCCTGCCTTCGGCGCTGTCGCCGCTTTCCGACGCGGTCGGATTTCTGGAAGTGCAGTCGGCCAAGAACCTGGAAAGCCGCGTCAAGCCAGTCGAATTCGACACGAAGCCGGCGCTCAAAGTCGCCGACATTCCAGCCAATGCCTATGCGCGGGTGGCGGAGATCGCCGTCGACTACAAGCTCGTCGTGGCGCGACCGGCCGCGGCCAAGGGACTTGAGAAGGAAACCGCTCTCGTCAATTCGGTTCTCGACGAACTGGCCGCAGCCAAGGAGACCGGCTTCAACATCGAGCTGGTCGAGCCCGGCAAAAGCGCCGAGCTCCGCTTTGCGGTGATGCGCGAGAATGCTGTTCCCGGCGCCGCCAAGGATGCGACCGACAAGCCGGCGCTGTGGTTCCTGCCGGCGTCGGGCGACGTGACCTTGAAGGACGGTAGCAAGCCACCGCTGATCATCATACACTTGGATAACCGGCAGAAGCTGATCGATGCGACGGCCAGGAACCTGCGCACTATCTTCCGCGCCACCGGGCTTTCGCGGCTGGCGGCGGCCTCCGACTACAAGCCCGAGGACGTCGACGTCCAGTTCCAGGTCAAACGTCGCGACAAGGATGGCCTCGAACCGCTGCAGGCTTCGGTGGTGCCGCGCGTCTCACCGGGCGACGAAGTCCATGTGCTGGCCAAGAACAGCTCGGACGTTCTGGTCGACATCAACGTGCTCTATGTCGGCAGCGACTATTCGATCACCCATATCGTTGCCGAACGTCTCGCCCCGCAGGCCACGCTCGAGGAGGGACTGCTGGCCTTCACCGACACCAGCTTCGGCATGGAACGGATGATCGCGGTTTTGACCGAGGCGCCGCCGGAGAGCGAGAAGGAGGATCTGAGCTTCTTGGCGCAGGACGGCGTCGCCTCGGCGACACGCGGAACGGGCTCCGCCGGCTTCTCCGACATGCTGACCGATCTCGGCATGGCGCCGGCAACCCGCTCGGTGATGCGGCTTGCCGACAAGAGCGGCCCGAAAGGCGCGGTGATGATCTTCCCGATGGAAACGGTGCCACGCCCCTGAGCGAATGCCGGCGCCCAAGGCCGTAATGGCTCTGTTGTGCCGGCCCTTGCGCGATCGGCGCGATATGAGAACATTCCCGGCCGCAGCCTTGACGCATGACGGCCGGATGAAACGGATAGGATCGATTGTGAAGAATTCTGTGTTTTCCTGGCGTGGAACGGTGGCCGGCCTTGCCGGCGGACTGTTGCTGATCGCCAACGCTTCGGCGGACGAGGCCTGCGGCCTGTGCGTCAAGCAGATCGTCACCAACTCGGAACTGGCGACGTGTTTTCTCGATCAGTACGACCAGATCGCCAAAAGCGGCAGCGGCGCGGTTGTCGTCGATCTCAGCAACTGCGCCTCGCGCGGCGTCGTCGAAGCCTTGCCATCACCGAACAAGGCGGCGGCGGAGCCCGACGTACAGTTCATGATATCGCGCCCGCAGCTGCAATGCCTGAAGAAGAAGCTGGAGGCGCCAGGCATCGTGCTTGATCCCTCCGCCACCATTGAACTGGACACCTGCGGATGAAGAAACCGGCGGGCAACACCAGACAAACAGCAGCCGCCGCACCCGCAACGGCGCCGGCCGGCAAACCGGCGTTGCCGGAAACCACCGAAGGCTTTCCGTGGCCGAGCAGCCACGAGATCAAGAAGGAGAGCAATCCCTTCACCGACCGCGACTGGCGCATGCTGGTCTATGCCTGGTCGGGCATGGCAGTGCGTCTCGCCATCATCTTCACCTTGATGTTCTCGATCTATCAGTTCCTGGCCAACCAGGAACAGAAGCGCGTCGAGCAGACCATGTCGCTGGTCGAGCTCTGGGAAAACAAGGACTACCAGCAGGCGCAGCGCGCCCTGAAGGATCGTCTGACGGCCCTCAACGCCAAATATGACAATCTGCTCAGCGCCAACCCCTCGCCGACCGAGGAGCAGGTGTTCCGGCAACGGATCGGCATCGAGGCGATGACAGCCTCCGGCGGTGACATGCCGCTCGCCGATTTCAGCGAGAATTTCGACCGCATCGTCTATTTCCTCAACCGTCTCTCCTTCTGCGTCGACGGCGATCTGTGTTCGCGCAAGGTGACCGACGCCTATTTCCGTGACTATGCCGTCTCCTTCTGGAGCTATTTTGCCGGCTACATCGACAAGCAGCGCAAGGCGGGTTCCCCCACCTTCGCGTCGGCAATCGAGACCTATGTGCGCAGCGGGCCAGCAGCGGCTGAAGCCAAATAGATGGGAAAACCTGGCCTCCTGATGCGCAGCTGCCGCTGGCTGGCCATGGCCGGCGTCTTGATTGCCGCTTCGGTTGCCCGTGCCGAGGACGCACCGGATTTCCACCTCGATCTCGACACCGGTGGGCACAGCGCGCAGGTCACCGACCTCGCCTTCACACCCGATGGCGAGGACATCGTCTCGGCATCCAATGACAAGACCATCCGCGTCTGGGACTGGCAGAGCGGTGTGACGCTGCGCACCATTCGCGGCTATCTCGGCAATGGCAGCGACGGCAAGATCTTCGCGATCGCGGTCTCGCCCGACGGCAAGACGATCGCCGCCGGCGGCTATTTCGGCGCCAGCCTTGGCGACAAGCCGCCCTATGGCGACATCAGGCTGTTCGACTTCGCCACCGGCAAGATGAAGGGCGTACTCAAGGCCGCCGACTACGCGACCTACGATCTCGCCTTCTCTCCCGACGGCAAGACGCTGGCTGCCGGTGGCGCCGACGGCGTCGTCTATCTCTGGCGGCTTGACGACAAATCCGCGAGTGGATGGACGCTGGACAAGAAGCTCGACGCCGATTCCTGGCACATCGACAAGCTCGCTTTCGCCGCAGCGGGAACAAGGCTGGCAGCGACCACCACTGACAACGGCATCCGGCTCTGGGACGTCGTGAAGGGCGAAGAGATCGCACTGCCTGACGAAGCCGAGCCGCTGCGGGACATCGGCGTCATGGCGCTGGCTGTGTCGCAGGACGGCAGCCTGTTTGCCACCGGCAGCGAGGACGGGCTGGTGCAGCTCTGGCGGGCTGCCGACGGCACGCTGGCGCGCGCCATGCCGAAACAGGATTTCCTCATTGGCTCGCTGACCTTTGCCAAGGGGTCGCGGCTGGTCGCCTCCTGCGGCTATCGCTGCGCCGACAAGCACCGTTCCATCGTCTGGAACACCGACACCGGCGAGAAGGTGCTCGACTACACCGGCCATGACGGCACGGTTTATGCCAGCGCCATTAATGCCGATGGCGCGCTGCTGGCGACGGCCGGCGGCACGCGCAACGCTATCCAGGTCTGGGACCCCATGACCGGCGAGCGCAAGGCGCTGCTGCAGGGGGTCGGCGAACCCGTGACGGCGGTCGGCATCGACGCGGCGAACGATGTCATCGCCTGGGGCAATGCCAACCCTTGCCCCGATCGCGTGGCCTGCCCTGAACAACAGGGCGCGCTGGACAAAACGCTGGCGTTGCCGACCACGGAGCGTTTCTTCGAGGATCCCCAGCCGCTGATCGAGCCGGGCTCTTTTGCGCGCGCCGCACTGGCCGACGGCCAGTGGTCGCTGCGCGCCACAGCGGGCGGCAAGGACACGCTGGAAAATGCGGTGCTGGAGATCGTCAATGACGGCAAAATGGTGCGCGGCATCGAAAACGACGCCACCAATGGCTTCGTCCATTCGGCCTACACGCTGATCGACAAGGGCCTTGGCCTGATCACTGGCGGCAATGACGGCACGCTGATCGAATACCGGACCGCGACCGCGAAAGTGTCCGGCGAGTTCACCGGCCATACCGGCGAGATCAACGCCATGGTTGCCTCGGAGAAGGCCGGCCTGCTGGTCACCGGCAGTGCCGACCAGACGCTGAGACTGTGGAACCTGAAGACGCACGAGCTGATCGTGTCGATGTTCTTTGCCGGCTCGCAATGGATCGTCTGGATGCCGCAAGGCTACTACTATTCCTCCGATGAGGGCGACAAGCTGATCGGCTGGCAGGTCAACCAGGGCCGCGATCATGAAGGACGCTTCATCCGCGCCGGCCAGTTGAAGAAATATCTCTGGAGCCCGGAAATGGTGCGTCGGGCAATCATCCTGCGCAGCGCCAAACAGGCGGTCAAGGAGATGCGGCCTGGAGTCGACAACGAGTTGCAGAAGCTGCTGCAGCGCAAGCCGCCGGAGTTCGCCATCCGCGTGGCAGATGATCAGAGCAAGGTTCGCGACGGTTACGTCGCCGTCGAGATATCAGGCGCCAGGGAAGCTGGAACGGATGTCGCCGATTTCTCGATCCTGTCGAACAGCCGCAATGTCGGCGATGTCACCGCGCGCTCGGTGGATGGCAGCAGCACCATTGTCGAGATACCGGTCGAGAACGGCGAGAACACAATCCGCATCACCGGCACCAACGAATTCGGCTATCTGACCGAACGCAGCGTGACGGCATTGGCGAGAAAGACCGAGAAGGCCGAGGCCAAGGGCAAGCTCTATGTCGCGGTCATCGGCGTCGACAAATATCCGTTCCTGACCGATGCCTGTTCGGGCCGCGCCTGCGACCTGCGCTACCCCGTCGATGACGCCACCGAGTTCCTCAAGGTGATCTCGCAGAAATCGTCGCCGCTGTTCTCGTCGATGGAGACGCTGGTTCTGGTCAACCGCGAGGCGCTCGACGAGAGCCCCGACAAGGCCAAGCAGACCTACGCCGTCGCCAGTGCCGACACCGTCATGGAGCCTGACTCCGACACGATCGACGACCAGCTCGCCGATTTCCTCGATCGGCCGGGCGAGCACGACACCACAATCATCTTCGTCGCCGGCCACGGCATCAACATCGACGAGGACTACTATTTCATCCCGACCGATGGCCGCAAACAGGATGCCGAGCGTTGGAAGCGCTCCTCGCTTGTCGACTGGTCGGACATCCAGAAATCGGTCGAGCGTGCAAAAGGCATGCGCTTCATGCTGCTCGACACCTGCCATGCCGCCAACGCCTTCAATCCACGCCTGGAAAAAGACGCGCAGGACGCGCGCATCGTGGTGTTTTCGGCAACCGCCGCCAACAACACCGCTGCCGAACTGCCGGAACTCGGCCATGGCGTCTTCACCTATTCGATCCTTGAAGGCCTGCGCGGCAAGGCCAGGACGTCGGACGGCGGCGTCACGCTGTTCGGGCTTGCCGACTATATTTCACGCGAAGTGGTGCGGCTGACATCGTCGAAGCAAAAGCCGTTCTATTATGTCGGCGGCGTGGAGAACATCGTGCTCGCCGAGCCATGATTGCCCGCCTGCTGACGGCTATCGCCTTTTCGCTGATTGTCATCGGCGCGGCGCACACCGCGCCTGTCGTCTGCCCGCCCGGCACCGAGAACTTTCCGCCCTTCTACGACGACGCCACGCTGTTCAAGGATGCCATCGCCAGTGTCGCCGATGTCCCACCATCCAACCAGCGGCTGACCGGCATCACCGTTCCGCACCATCTCCTGGCCGCCGATCTGGTGGCGCTCGGTTTCCGGGCGGCTTCCGGCTTCCGCTACAAGCGCATCGTCATCCTGTCGCCGGACCATTTCCACAAGACGCACAGACTGTACGCCACCTCCCTGCGCGGCTTCGACACCGTGCTTGGCCCGGTCGCCGCCGACACCGACGCCGTGCGGCGGCTCGAGACGAACAGCGACATGGTCGAGGAGTCCTGCCTGTTCGACAAGGAGCATGGCGTGCGCGCCATGCTGCCCTTCCTGCACCATTATTTCCCCGAGGCGAAAATCGTGCCGGTGGCAATGTCGGTCAAGGCGCGCAAAAGTGACTGGGACAGGCTGGCCGAGGCTTTGAAGCCGATTGTCGACAAGGACACACTGATCGTCGAATCCACCGACTTCTCGCACTATCTGCCGCAGCATGATTCCAGACGCTTCGACCAGCAGACGCTCAACATGCTGGCCGCCGGCTCGCTCGACGGCATATCGGTACTTCGCCAGCCCGATCATGCCGATTCCGTCGGCGCACTCTACATCCAGACCCGTCTGCAGCGCGAATTGTTCGGCGCCCAGCCGCTGGTCGTCGCCAATGAGAACTCGCAGGAGCACACGTCGGACTATGTCGAGCGGACCACCAGCTATGTCGTGGCGCTGTTCGGCGCCTTCGGCCCCGGCTTCAACAACCCGGCGCGGCCGAAGGACAGGATCTATTACCTCGCCGGCGACGTGAATTTCGGCCGAGCCATGAAGAAGATCCTGGTCCGCGACGGTGTTGCCGACCGCATCGTCGACAGCGTCCTGGCCCTGACCGGATCGCGGCCGCTGATCGTCAACCTCGAGGGCGTCATCTTGCCCAACGTGCCCGAAGCGATCGACGACATGACGCTGGCGATGCCGCAAGGCCTGGCTGTCGACATGCTGAAGCGGCTGCATGTCGCCGGCGTCGGCCTTGCCAACAATCATGCCTATGATCTCGGCCCCTCAGGCTATGCGGAGACGCTGCGCGCACTGGATGAGGCTGGCATCCCGCATTTCGGCCAGGGCGAGACGCTGGCGCTTGCCGATCTCGACCTTGTCGGCCTGACCGACATCGACACCAACGGTTCGAAGAACACCGACCTTATCACCCCTGCCCTGCTCGACCGGCTGCTGCACGAGGATGCCGGGCGGCCGGTGGTCGCTTTCGTCCATTGGGGCCGCGAGTACAAGACCGGACCGTCGGAGCGCGAAGACATGCTTGCCGACCAGATGCGGCTGCGCGGCGCCTCAGCCATCGTTGGCAGCCACCCGCATGTATCGAGCGAAGCGATTGTCCCGCTGGCCGGCGGCGACGTGGCGGAGGTCTATTCACTCGGCAATTTCCTGTTCGACCAGAGCGCCGAACGGTCGTCAGGATCGATGCTGGAACTGCGCGTCTTCGCCCAGGGCACGATCTTTGTCAGGCTCATCCCGCTGCCCAACTATTTCGAGATGGGGAGGAAATAGCCTAGCCGCAGCCGACCATGTCGCGCGGCAGATAGCAGGCCGCCGGCTCGGTCTTGGTCTCGAACAGCGACTGCTTCGGCCGGAAATAGAAGAAGGTCACCGGCTTGCTCTCGCGCACGCTGCCGTCGGCAAAATGCGCGGCAATGCTGAAGCTATGGATCGACGACATCGACGACCACATCTTCAGCCGCGCCGTATAGGCGCTGATCTTCTTGTTGCCGCGCACCGGCATGGCAATGGTGTAGTCGTGCTTGCCTATCGGGAACTCGATGTTCTGGTAGCGCATCGCCTCCGGCGTGCCGCCGCCGCCGTCGCCGCATTCAGCCATCGATTCCGGCGTTTCGAAGACCGCCATGGTGATGGAGGTGCGGAACGGCTCGCTCTGCTGGTAGACGTGACCTTCGTCATCCGCCCAGGAATAGTCGAACTTGCCGATCGCATTCAGCGTCATCGCCTGTTGCATGTTGCCGAGATAGTCGGCGACCTCGCCGAACTTGATCTTGTTGGTCAGCTGGCTGCGGCAAACATTGAGACTGTCCACCGAGGGACAGGGAAAGCGCCCTGTTTCCAGGCTGGCAGTGTCGACGCCGGCCTCTGTGAGCACGCTCTTGACCGACACGTCGACGCCGTCGCCGAAACTGCCGATGTCCTTGCTGTATATGCGGCTTGGCTCACCGGTCGGGTTGCCCTCGTCGTCGACCGCGGTGAACTGGATCGACATCTTCGTGTCCTTGGCGTCGCCCCAGCCATTGTTGACGATCGAGAAATCCGGCCGGAAGCCGACGCAGCCGAAATGCTCCGATATCGACAGCATCGGCTTGCGATAGGCATCGCTGGCGGCGACCTTCATCTCCAGGCTGTCGAGCTTGACCTTGGACCGGTCCGACGTCTTGAGATCGACCTCGGCAAAGGCCGGCGCCTCCTCCCAGTCCATGCCTTCATAGACATTGCCGATGGCGACCTGGCCGGTGCCGTTCCAGCTGTCGTTGTACTGGTCGGACTGCGGATAGATCGCGATGTCCTCGTCACGCACCAGATGCTGGTACTGCATGTCGGATTGCTGGGTCATGCGCTGGTCGACCACGACGCCGATCTCGACCTTGTCGGCGTCGCCGCCGCCGGTCTGCGCCTTGATGAGCCCGCCGACCCTGGCATCGGCCAGCACGTCGGGGCGCGAGCCGCCGACCTCATTGCCCATTGCCCATTGCGAGTCGTAGACAGTTCCGCCGGCAAGCCGGGTGCGGCCCTTGCCATTCTTCAACCCATCGACAAATGAGCCGGCAAAAATCTCGCCCGTCTTTGTCAGCAGTCGCCCCTCGCCATTCGGCACGCCGGCGACAAACCGACCTTCATAGCGGTTGCCGTCGGCATCGACGTGGATGCCCTTTCCGTTGAGTTCCCCGGCGAGCCAATGCCCGTCGAAAACCTCGCCCGAGCGCAGCTCGAGCCGGCCTTGCCCGTCGGGCCGGCCATTCCTGATGTCACCGAAATAGCTGGAATAGATGGTTTTGGGATCGTAGCTCGCCGAGCCACGCACCCGCCACACCAACCTGCCCTTGCCATTGATGGTACCGTCCTGGGCAATCGTCCGGTCAGGCGACTGGCCCGCTGCCGGCTCCCAGACGAAGTCGAGATTCTTTTCCGGATGGAAGTCCCACACCCGGACCGTCCTGCGCAGCACCGAGCGCGTGTCCGCCTGGTAGACGATCTGCACCCGTTCCGCCCAGGTCCCGCTGGCAGGGGCGGCGGCCGGATCGGCAAAGGCAGGCAAAAGCATCAAGGCGGCCAGCATCGATGCGGCCGCGATCCCGAACATTGCCCCTGCCCGCGCCATTCCAAAAACCCCTTTGGATGCCCAACCTCTTGGCAGATCAACCGTAGTCGGCGAGCCGGCCTCGTGCAAGAGAACCGCAAAGGAAGTGCCCGCCAAGAAAAAGGCGGCGGGATTGCCCCGCCGCCTTGTCTCCATCGCGAATGCGCAGCGATTATTTATACAGGCTGTTGATCCACTGGACGTTGGCAGCGTTCAGACGCACGGCGGTGTTCGCGTCAGGGCTTTTCCGCCACGTTGACACCGGTGATGATGCGCTGCTTGGCCTTGTTGTCGTAGGCATAGACCGAGCTGCCGCTCGACCCCGGGAACGTATCGCAGTCATACTGGAAATATTCCGGGGCGATGTTTTCGGCATGCACTTCGCAGTTCGCCTTCCACATCGTGCCCATCGGCTTGTCGCCGGGATAGCCGACGAGATTGGCGGTGAAGTCGCCGAGATCGTCATAGTTGGCATAGCCCAGCCAGCCAAGGTTGGTGCCGACGTCCTGCTTCAGCGTGACGATGCCGAGATCCCACAGGAGGACCGAACCATAATAGCCCTGGTAGTTGTCGATGAAGCCTTGCAGCACATAGGCGCTTTCAAAGGAGAATGCGCCGAACGGTGCGTCGTCGGCCGTGCTGCCGTTGAGACCCGGCACGAACAGATAGTCGGAGAGCCAGTCCTTGTCCTCATGGCTGTAGAGGCAGTGCGCCGCGGTGAGCACCGTGCGGGGGCCGATCAGCGTTGCCGAACAACTGCCAAAGCTGCCGGTCTTCGGCGACTTGGCTTCGAGATAGCCGATTGCCGAGAACGGATACGTCTTGGTGTTCTTGACCTGCTCGCGATCGTCGGTGCCGAAAACCTGGCGGCCAGCTTCGCCTTCGCCGAGATCCGGATCCTCGGTCTTGCGCTCAGCCCCGTCCTTCCCATTGGCCGGAGCATTCAGCTCCTTGATGATAAGCTCCCGCAGCGCTTCGCTCGGCTCGATCTTGATATCCTTGCCATCGGCTGAACGTCCGACGATGCCATAGGATTTGACAGCCGTTGCCTCGTCAGCAAGCGGCGCGGCGCGGCTGTCTTCGTCAGTCAGCTTCGGTGGTGCGATTGGCTTTGCCCGCCCGGGCTTGTAGTCGCCTGAAGTCACGTCCCGCATGCTTTCGCCATTGCCAGCACTGGCGGAGCCAGGATCGGCGGCAAAAACCGGGACTGCCCACATCGCGGTGGAAAGCAATGCGGACGCAATAAGTGCGTTTGTCAGTTTTGTCATGGTGAGACTCTCCCAAAAGTCAGCAAGGACTGGATCAAAATACAGAAATATTGTCGAGATCGTGGTGAAGTCGAAAAATGAGTTTGGTTACCAGCACCTGAACCTGACCATCACCCCATGCGGTCTGTCGAAGGCCCCCGCCAAAGACACCCGCACGGATATATTGCCTAAATTAATACAACATTGGAATGACAAATCGCTTCCACGTAGCCCGTGGGGGGCTATAGGGTTTTGAGTGGGTTCCGCACGGGAACGCGATCCGCGAAGCAACGCCTGCTTGCCGGCGACTGTTTCGTTGATCATGCGCCGGGGCTGGCTCGTTCGGGAACGTGTCTCAGGAGGATTTCAGGTGCACATCATCCATCGGTTCAAGCCGATCGCCGCCGCGTCTTTGCTCGGCATCGCAGTGGCCCTTGCGGCCGCCAACACTGCCCAGGCGGACGAAGGCGCCGCCCGACCGGAGGCAGCGGTCTCGCCAATGAAGCGCGTGACGGAAGCCAGGGCGAAGGCCGCGGCGGAGAATCCCGACAGCGCCGATCGCGTCTATGGCGGCAACCAGGCCGAAAAAGGCGCCTACCCGTTCCAGGTCGCATTGCTCACCACCGACAGGCTGGACGAGAATCCGGCCTCGCAGGCCAATGCCCAGTTCTGCGGCGGCAGCCTGATCGCGCCGCAATGGGTGCTGACGGCAGCACACTGCCTCAACGACAAGGGGCAGCCGATTTCGCCCGAGAGCGTCACCGTTCTGACCGGAGCCACAGAACTCAGCGAGGGCAAGCGCCACAAGGTGGTGGAGGTCATCGTCAACGAAGGCTACAGCGAGCAGACGCTCGACAATGATCTCGGCCTGCTTCGGCTTGCCGAGCCGGCCGATGCGCCGACCATCAAGGTCACCCATGACGCAACGCCCGACACCGGCAAGACGACGGTCACCGGCTGGGGCAAGATGCAAGATGGCACCTTTCCAACAACGCTGATGGTTGCCGACCTCGATCTCCAGCCGAACACCGCCTGCAACACCGGCATCAAGGCCATCTATGCACATGATCTGAAGGCAGCACTTGGCGATCTGTCCCGCCGTATGCGCTATTCGGAAAAAGGCATCGACGCTGCCGCCAACGCGATCGCCGCCGACATGACCGACCCGCTGACCGGCAACATGATCTGCGCCGGCACCACCAGTGGCGTGCGCGATGCCTGCAACGGCGACAGTGGCGGCCCGCTGTTCATGACCGGCGCCGACGGCCCGGTCCAGGTCGGCGTCGTCAGTTGGGGCGAAGGCCCGGCGGACGGCAGTGCGGCCTGCGGCCACAAGGACGCCTACGGCATCTACACGCGGCTGGCCAACTATACCGGCTGGATCGAGGCGAAGATGAAAACCTCTGCTCCGGCGCCTGCCAAACCCAAGCCGGGACTGGGCACCGCGCAGAAGCCGAAGACGCCCTGAACCACGGCCACTTCGCCTTCACATGAAAAACGGCGGGAGTGCCCGCCGTTTTTGTTTTGCCGGCTATCGAAAGAGCTTATTTCCTTGGCGGGCCTTTGCGTTCAGCCGAAGCCGCCCACAGATTGATGTCGGACTCGCGCGCATAGGTATCGATCTCGGTGAGTTCGGCATCGCTGAAATCGAGCACCTGGAGAGCGCCAACGCAGTCCTCGACCTGCTCCGGCCGGCTGGCGCCGATCAGTGCCGAGGTCACCCTGCCCTTGCGCAGCACCCAGGCCAGCGCCATCTGCGCCAGCGTCTGCCCGCGCTTGCCGGCGATGGCGTCGAGCGCCTTGATGTTGGCGATGGTCTTGTCGTTGATGAACGCTGTCTTCAGCGACTTGCCCTGGGAAGCACGGCTGCCGTCGGGAATGCCGCCGAGATACTTGTTGGTCAGCATGCCTTGCGCCAGCGGCGAGAACACGATGGAGCCGACGCCGAGCCCCTCGAGCGTGTCGAGCAGGCCGTCCTCCTCCACCCAGCGGTTCAGCATCGAATAGCTCGGCTGGTGGATGACGCAAGGCGTGCCAAGCTGCTTCAAGATATCGGCAGCCTCGCGCGTGCGCTGCGAATTGTAGGAGGAGATGCCGGCATAGAGCGCCTTGCCCGAGCGCACGGCATGGTCGAGCGCGCCCATGGTTTCTTCCAGCGGAGTGTCGGGATCGAAACGGTGCGAATAGAAGATGTCGACATAGTCGAGACCCATCCGCTTCAGGCTCTGGTCGAGGCTGGCAAGCATGTATTTGCGGCCGCCCCATTCGCCGTAAGGCCCGGCCCACATCTCGTAGCCGGCCTTGGTCGAGATGATCAGCTCGTCGCGGTAAGCGGCGAAGTCGGTGCGCAGGATCTCGCCAAAAGCGGTCTCGGCCGAGCCGGGCGGCGGACCGTAATTGTTGGCGAGGTCGAAATGCGTGATGCCAAGATCGAAGGCCTTGCGCGCGATCGCCTGCTTGGTCTTGTGCGGCGTGTCGTTGCCGAAATTGTGCCACAACCCCAGCGAAATCGCCGGCAGCTTCAGGCCGGAGCGGCCACAGCGGTTGTAGATCATTTTCTCGTAGCGGTTTTCGGCGGGACTATAGGGCATCGGAAAATCCTCAAATGGAAGCGAGCCAGGCTACTGCCATTGCGGCGAGTCGGCTCTGCCCCCTCACCCTTACCCTCTCCCCATCGGAACGGGGAGAGAGTTGAGGTGCACGGACTACTTCTTCTTTGCCAGCAGCTCTTTGGCTTCCTTGACGCCAAGTGCGGCCGGCCGTTCGCAGGTGGTCTGCATGGCGACGAACTTGCCGGTTTCGCCGGAGCGCAACAGGCCGGTCATCACATCGACGGCGTGAAGCGCCAGTTCCATCGAGCAGCGGTGCGGCCGGCCTTCCATGATCGCCACCGCCATGTCGGCGAGGCCTGATGTGCGGTAGTTGGCCATCATGCCTTGTCCATGCATTTCATTGGGGACACCGAACGGGTGCTTCCATTTCGGCAGCTTCTTGACCGGCTTGCTGTCTTGCGTGAAACGCACGTCGCCGCCGAAGAAATTCGGATCCGGCACGAACACCGTCCCCGTCTCGCCATAGAGTTCCATCGGCGCGTGACCATGAGCCCAAACGTCCCAGCTGGTGTTGAGTGTGACCACGGCACCGTTCTCGAACTCCAGCAGGCCGTGGATGGTCGTTGGCGTATTGACCGGGATTTTTTCGCCTGCGCGTGGCTTTGAGCTGATTGTGCGCTCCTTGGCCGGTGTCGTCGCGAAGGCCGCGACCTGTTTCACCGGCCCGATCAACTGGATCAGATTGGTGATGTAGTACGGTCCGATGTCGAGCACCGGACCCGCGCCCGGCTGGAAGAAGAAGTCCGGGTTGGGGTGCCAGTGCTCCATGCCGTGGCCCATCACATGACAGGTGCCGCTGGTGATCTTGCCGAGCTTTCCCTCGTCGATCAGTTCACGGACCAGTTGATGCGCGCCGCCGAGGAACGTGTCGGGCGCCGAACCGATGCGCAGGCCCTTCGCCTCGGCGCGTTTCTTCAGGTCGAGCCCTTCCTTGACCGATAGCACGAACGGCTTTTCCGAATAGACGTGCTTGCCGGCGTCGAGGATCTGCTTCGATACCTCGTAGTGCACCGCCGGGATGGTCAGGTTGACGATGATGTCGATGTCGTCGGCCTTGAGCAGGTCTTCGACGGTTTCGGCGCGCAGCTTGAACTCCTTCGCCCGCGCCTTGGCCGCCTCCATGTTGATGTCGGCGCAGGCGCGCATCTCGATGCCGCGAAACAGTGGCGCCAGCGAGAAATATGCTTTCGAGATGTTGCCGCAGCCGATGACGCCGATGCCAAGTTTCTTTGCCATGCTGATTGCTCCTAGTAGGTCTTGACGGCTGCGATCGATCGGCTGGCGAAGCGCTCGATGTCGTTGGGGTTGTCCTGTTCCATGACGTAGTATTGGGCAGCACTCTTGGCGCGCAGCACCTTGATCAGGCCGGCCCAGTCGATGGTGCCATGGCCGACATCCGACCAGCCATCCTCATCCAGCCCTTCACCGGGCTTGGCCATGTCCTTGACGTGGACGGCGCTGATGCGCTTGCCGTGTTTCTCGATCCACGGCAGCGGATCATCGCCGCCGCGCACCACCCAGGCGACGTCCATCTCCCAGCTGATGTCGGGCGCGGACGACAGGATGTGGTCCTGCGGCACCGAGCCGTCGGCAAGTTTCTTGAACTCGAAATCATGGTTGTGCCAGGCAAAGCCGTAGCCGGCCTTTTTCGCGACGTCGCCGACCTTGGCCAGGCGCTCGCCAAAGCCGCGCCAGCCGGCGGCGTCGGATGGCCGCTGGTCGGGCATCAGGAAAGGACAGATGAGCAGCGTGATGCCGAGTGCGTCGGCTGTTCTGCGCACGCCGTCGAAATCGTTCTCGAGCGCGTCGATCGAGAAATGCCCCGTCGGCATGGCGAGCCCGTTCTTGTCGAGCTCAGTGCGAAAGGCCTTGGGATCGTCATAGACGCCGCCAAAGCCCTCGACCTGGGTGTAGCCGAGCTTGCCGAGCGTGGCGAGCACGCCTTCCCAGGGCAGAAAATTGCGGGCGCTGTAAAGTTGGAATGACCAGTTCATCGTCTCTGTCCGTTTCTTTGGGCTTGGGAGTTATAAGCGGTTGCCGGTGGCGGCATCGAACAGCGAAGCGCGCGCCGGATCGAAGCCGATCCGGATCGGGTCGCCGTTGCGAAGTGTCCTTTCCGCCTCGACGCGGAAGGAAAGATTGTGGCCGCCGAGTTTCGTCCACACCAGCGTGTCCGAGCCCATCGGCTCGACAATCTCGACAGCCCCGTCAGCGGCAAAGGGCATCGACCTCGCCGCTTCGCCGAAGGCAATATGTTCTGGCCGGATGCCCAGTACGCAAGCGCCGGTGGGGCGATCGCTGCCCTCGAAACCATAGCGGTCGAGCGGCACCGCAACACCATCGGTCTTGAACACCGGGCCAGCGCCGTCCTGCAACTCGCCATCGATGAAATTCATCGCGGGTGAGCCAAGGAAGCCAGCGACGAAGCGGTTGACGGGGCGGTTATAGATGGTCTGCGGCGCATCGAGCTGCTGGATGACGCCGCCCTTCATCACTGCGATGCGATCGGCCAGCGTCATCGCCTCGATCTGGTCGTGGGTGACGTAGATCATGGTGTTCTGCAGCTTGCGATGCAGCAGCTTGATCTCGACGCGCAGCTCGGCGCGCAGCTTGGCATCGAGATTGGACAGCGGCTCGTCGAACAGGAAGACATCGACATCGCGCACCAGTGCCCGTCCGATCGCCACGCGCTGGCGCTGGCCGCCGGACAGCGCCGCCGGCTTGCGCTGCAGCAGCGGCTCGATCTGCAGGATTTCGGCCGCCCGCGCGATCCGCTTGGCGATCTCCTCTTTTGGCGTGCCGGCGACACGCAGGCCGAAGGACAGGTTCTTTTCCACCGTCATTTGCGGGTAGAGCGCATAGGACTGGAACACCATGCCGATGCCGCGGTCCTTGGGCTCTTCCCAAGTGACGTTCTTGCCCTTGATGAAGATGCGGCCCTCGGAGACGTCAAGCAAGCCGGCAATGCAGTTGAGCAAGGTCGACTTGCCGCAGCCGGACGGCCCGAGCAGAACGATGAACTCTCCATCGGCGACATCGAGGTTGAGTGTCTCCAGGACGGTCACCGCGCCGAAATTCAGCGACAGGTCCTGGATCGAAACACTGGTGCCGCTGGCTGCCGTCATCGCCATCACCCCTTCACCGCGCCGGCAGCGATGCCGCGCACGAAAAGCTTGCCTGAAATGAAGTAGACGATGAGCGGCACAAGCCCGGTCAGGATGGTGGCGGCCATGTTGACGTTGTACTCCTTCACGCCTTGCACCGAGTTGACGATGTTGTTGAGCTGCACCGTCATCGGATAGGTGTCGGGGCGGGTGTAGACGACGCCGAACAGGAAGTCGTTCCAGATGCCGGTCACCTGCAGGATGATGGCGACGACGAAGATCGGCAGCGACATCGGCAGCATGATGCGCAAGAAGATGCCCCAGAAGCCGGCGCCGTCGACACGCGCCGCCCGGAACAGCTCTTCCGGCATCGAGGAGAAATAATTACGGAACAGCAGCGTCAGGATCGGCATGCCGAAAATGGAATGGACGATCACCAGGCCGCTAAGGCTGCCATAGAGGCCGATCTCGCGCAGGATGATGACGATGGGATAGATCATCACCTGGTAGGGAATGAAGGCGCCGACGATCAGGATGATGAAAAACGTATCGGCGCCCTTGAAGCGCCAATTGGCCAGCGCGTAGCCGTTCACCGAGGCGATGGCGATCGACAGCAGCACCGACGGCACGGTGATGCGCACCGAATTCCAGAAGCCGCGCGAAAGCCCGTCGCAGTTGAGGCCGGTGCAGGCCGTCGACCACGCCTTGACCCAGGGCTCGAAAGTGATTTCGAGCGGCGGCGAAAAGATGTTGCCGAGCCGTATTTCGGGCATGCCCTTGAGCGAGGTGACGACCATCACGTAGAGCGGCAGAAGGTAGTAAACCGCCATCACGATCAGCGTGCCATAGAGGAAGATGTTGCGGCGCGAGAACGTATGCCGCGGCCGCGGTCCGCTCGGTCCGGACGCAGCGAGCCTGTTGGCCGTGGCGGCAATGGAAACGGCTTGCTCAGACACGCTTCCTGCCCCCGAATTCGAGATAGGCCCACGGCACGATGACGATCACCACCGAGAGCAGCATCATGGTCGAGGCAGCAAAACCCTGGCCGAGATTCTGGGCGAAGAACATGTAGTCGTAGACGTATTTGGCCGGCACTTCAGAGGCGATGCCCGGGCCGCCGCTGGTCTGGGCCACGACGAGGTCATAGACCTTGACGATGCCCGACGCGATGATGACCAGCGTGGTGATGAAGACCGGGCGCATCATCGGGATGACGATGAACAGATAGGTCTTCCACATCGGTATCCCATCCACCCGCGCCGCCTTCCAGATGTCCTCGTCGATGCCGCGCAGGCCGGCCAGCATCAGGCACATGATCAGCCCGGTGCCTTGCCACAGCGCAGCGATCGATATGCCGTAGATGACGATGCTGGAATTGTAGAGCGGGTCGAAACTGAAGCTCGTCCAGCCGAGGTCCCGCACCACATGCTGGATGCCGAAATCCGGATTGAGCAGCCACTGCCAGACCAGGCCGGTGACGATGAAGGAGAGCGCGAACGGATAGAGAAAGATAGTGCGGAACGTGTCCTCGAAGCGGATTTTCTGGTCGAGCAGCGCGGCAAGGAGGAAGCCGATGACCAGTGAAAACACCAGCGAGATCGCGCCGTAGATCAACAGGTTCTCGATCGAGATCAGCCAGCGCGGCGTCGCCCACAGACGGTAGTACTGGTCGAGCCCGACGAAATTCAGCCGTGGCAGGAGCTTCGAATTGGTGAAGGAATAGAGCACCGTCCAAATGGTGCCGCCGACGAAAACCACCACTGCGGTGAGGATCATCGGGATCGACGCGACCTTCGCATTGAGGTTGCGGAACAGCGGGTTGGGGCGTTCGCTCTTGCTCATCTCGTCAGCCGGCTGGGTAAGGGCGTTGCGTTCCCGGCCCAGCGTTCGCAAGGCCGGGAACAAGGTGGGTCGCCTCCAACGTCAGTCCGCCGAAGCGATGAGGTCGGCGAAGCGCTTCTGCGCATCTTCAACGGTCAGCTCCGGCTTGGCGAAGAATTCGGCGAAGAGGTCTTCCTTCTGCTTTTGGGTGTCCTGCGAAAGCAGTTGGTCCGTCCACGGTATGACGGCGCCCTTGGCGAGGATGGCGAGGCCCTTCTTCATGCAGTCGTTCGCCGCATTGAGATCGACGTCGCCGCGCACCGGCAGGGAACCCTTCTTGAGGTTGAAGGCGACCTGCGTCTTGGGATCGAGCAGTGTCTCGGCCAGCACATCCTGCGCCTTGGACTTGTCGGCATCCTTGAGCACCGGGAAGTAGAAGGCGTCGCCGCCGGTTGCGATGACTTCGTTAAGCCCAAGGCCTGGCAGGCAGGTATAATCCTTGCCGGCGGTCTTGCCGGCAACCTGGAACTCGCCTTGCGCCCAGTCGCCCATGATCTGGCCGCCCGCCTTGCCGGTGATGACCAGGTTGGTCGCCTGGTTCCAGTCCTGCACATTGGTGTTCTTCGCCATCTTGCGGGCATCGTCCGCGGCCTTGAAGACCTTGGCGACTTCGGGCCCGGCGGCGAACTTGGCATCCTTGTCCTTGTAGACCTTGAGGAACGTATCCGTGCCGCCCACTGCCGCAAGCAGCACGTCGAAGGCGCCGGAGGACTGCCAGGCCTGTCCGCCGACGGCGAGCGGGATGATGCCGGCCTTTTCCAGCGCGGGCGCTGCCGCCACGAATTCATTCCAGTCCTTCGGCATCGGCACGCCGGCCTTCTCGAAGGCCTCGTTGGACAGCCACAGCCACTGCCAGGAATGGATGTTGACGGGCACGCAATAGATCTTGCCGTCGATGGTGCAACTGTCGAGCAGGCTCTTCGGCCTGACGACTTCCGTCCACTTGCCCTTGGTGGCGACGTCGGTGAGGTCGCGCATCAGGCCGGCCTGGACCAGCTCTTCCGCCTGCCGGCCATGGTTGAATTGCGTGGCGCCCATCGGATCGCCGCCGGTGATGCGACTGATCATGATCGGCCGCGCCGTGCCGCCGGAACCGGCAATGGCGCCGTCCACCCAGTGATTGCCCGTCGCATCGAATGCCTTGGCAAGTTCCGCAACCGCCGCCGCCTCGCCGCCCGACGTCCACCAATGGGTGACTTCCAGGTCCGTCGCGGCGGCCGGACCAGCAAGTTGCAGCGCAACCGTCACTGTCAGCGCAGCAGTCAAAAGTTTGTATCGCATTTCGGCTCCTCCCAGAATCTGAAACGTTACAGATTTTCGATACGGCAATTGCTTGGACTGCGCAACCCCTCGGGCAAAGGCGGTCCGATATTTTTTCGAGGCGCGAACAAATTCCCTGCACGAAAACCGGCAAGCAAGGCATGGACGTCGTTGCTGCGCTGCAAAATCATGCTGCAGCGCAAGAAATCCGCCAAGGCCGCGTTTGGTTGCACGACACCGTTGGCCGCAAAACCCCTCGCCAAAACCACGGACTGGTGGCTTCGTGGTGGCGATATTGGCAATCTGTAACGTTTCAGTATATTGAGACTTTGCCGGGGCTGGAGCGCATATCGTATTGCAATGGCGGCGATTGCCGACCCGGCCTGCGGCTGCTATGCGCCGGACGGGCGGGACGAATGGACAGACAGCGTACGGACAAGAACGAGGAGACCTCGGCGCAAGGGCGGCCGACATTGAAGACGCTCGCCTTCATGACCGGGCTCGGCGTTACCACCGTGTCGCGCGCCTTGAAGGATGCGCCGGAAATCGGCGCCGAGACCAGGCGCCGTGTCCAGCTCGTCGCCAAGCAGATCGGCTACCGGCCGAACCGCGCCGGCGTACGACTGCGCACCGGTAGAACCAATGTCATCAGCCTCGTGCTCAACACCGATCGCGAGATCATGAGCTTCGTGTCGGACATCATCTACGGCGTTTCGGAAGTGCTCGCCGAAACGCCCTATCACCTGATCGTCACGCCCTATTCCCGCTCGCAGGATCCGATGGAGCCGATCCGCTATCTCGTCGAGACCGGCTCGGCCGACGGCGTCATCATCTCGCGCACCCAGCCGAACGATCCGCGTGCCCGCTACATGCTGGAGCACGGCATGCCTTTTGCCACGCATGGCCGCACCGACATGGGTCTCGTCCACCCCTACCATGACTTCGACAACCACGCTTTCGCGATGGAAGCCGTGCGCCGGCTGGCGAGCATGGGCCGGCGCAGGCTGGCGCTTCTGTCGCCACCGCCCGGACTGACCTATTACGGCCATACGCTGAACGGCTTTGCCGATGCACTGAGCGAGGTCGGCGCGAGCGAAATTCCGTTCAACACCGTTTCGATCGACCATACGATCGAGCAGATCAGGATGAGGACCGCGCAGGTGATGCGCCGCGACGTCAGGCCGGACGGCTTCGTCAGCAGCGCTGCCGCCGCGACACTGGCCATCGTTGCCGGCATCGAGGATGCCGGCCTCAAGCTCGGCCGCGACGTCGACGTGGTGTCCAAGCAGTCGTCGGACCTGCTGCACCTGTTCCGGCCGGAGTTGCTGGTGGTCAACGAGAACTTCCGGCTGGCCGGCTCCGAGCTTGCCCGCTCGGTGCTCGGCTGGATCGGCGGCGCCGCGCCGGGCTCGTTGCAGAGCCTGGTCGTGGCCAGCGGCGTCCAGGCACTAAACCAGCCAGTGCCCGCTTAAAGCATGGCTGATGGGCCGGCTTTGCTAGCCAGCCGCACCACTTCCCCATGGCCCATGGAACGCACCGGGTCCGTCGATGCGTTCGAAACCGTGCGCGCCGAAGAAGTCGCGTTGCGCCTGGATCAGGTTCGAAGTGCCCCGGCCCTGGCGGTAGCTGTCGAAATAAGCCAGTGCGGAAGACAGCGCCGGAACCGGTGAGCCGGCCTCCGATGCCCTCGCCACGATGCGCCGCAGCGACGGATGCGCCTCCTGCATCAACGCGATAAAGGCCGGCGCCATCAGAAGGTTGGTCGAGGCGCCGCCCTTGCTGAAGGCCTCGGCCATGGTGTCGAGCATCTGCGAACGGATGATGCAGCCGGCGCGCCAGATCCTGGCGATGGTCGGCATCGGCAGGTTCCAGTTGAACTCCTTGGAGGCGCCGCTCATCACCGCAAAACCTTGGGCGTAGGCAGCGATCTTGCCGGCGAACAGCGCCAGTTCGAGGTCTTTCAGCAAGGCGTCCTTGTCACCGGAAATCTTGGTCACGCCGGCGTTGCCATAGGCCTTTTCCGCCGCCAGCCGCTCGTCCTTGATCGACGACAGAACGCGCGCCGCCACCGCTGCCTCGATCGCGGTCGCCGGAATGCCGAGCTGCTGTGCCTCGATGACAGACCATTTGCCGGTGCCCTTCTGCCCGGCGCGGTCGAGGATGATGTCGACCACCGGCTTGCCGGTCTTCGGATCGTCTGATGCCAGCACCTTGGCGGTGATCTCGATCAGATAGGAATTGAGCCGGCCCTTGTTCCAGTTGGAAAACACCGTGCCGATGTCCTTCGGACCCATGCCGAGACCGTCGCGCAGGATGCCGTAGATCTCGGCGATCATCTGCATGTCGGCATATTCGATGCCATTGTGGATGGTCTTGACGAAATGGCCGGCGCCGTCGGTGCCGAGCCACGCCGCGCAGGGTTCGTCCTTGAACTTGGCGGAGATGGCGGTCAGCACCTTCTCGACACGCTTCCACGAGTCCTCCGTGCCGCCGACCATGATCGACGGTCCGTGGCGCGCGCCCTCCTCGCCGCCGGAAACACCCATGCCGATGAAGGTGAGACCCGAGCCGGAAAGCTCGGAGAAGCGCCGCATCGTGTCGCGGAAATTGGCGTTGCCGGCGTCGATGACGATGTCGTTGGCCGAAAGCACGCCGCGCAGAGCCGCGATCTGTTCATCGACCGGCTTGCCGGCCAGCACCATGATAATGATCGGGCGCGGCGGCCGGATCGCGGCGGCGAGCTCTTCCAGGCTGTAGCAGGGCACGACCATATCCCTGAGCGCGCCGGCATTCTCGACGAAAGCGTCGGTGCGTGCCCTGGTGCGGTTGAAGACCGCAATGCGATGCCCGTGTTCAGCGATGTTGAGCGCCAGGTTGGAGCCCATCGTGCCAAGGCCGATCAGGCCGATTTCGGCTTTTTCCATCGTTTCTTCCCTGCTTTCGGATCTTGTTGGTTGGAGCCCGCGATTTGCGGGGATCCCATTCTTTACGGGATGATTGACGGGCCTTTCGGGCCGCGTCAACCGCCTCGCCGAATTGTGTTGCGGCAGACCATGATGAGTTCGGCCTTGAAGCGCCCGGCGGTCACGGCCTGATGTCGACGGGCGCCTCGATCTTCACCATCTCGAAGTCCGAGACCAGGATATCGATGCGTACCGTCCACCGGCCGGGTACCGGGATGACGAGATTGTCGACACGCCAGCTGCCGTCGCCGGGCTTGGTCGCAGCGCGCTTCAGCGACTCGATGCCGGAATCGGGCTTCGACAGCACCAGCGTCACCTCCTTGGCGTCGAGCGGGCCGAAATCGCCGCTCATGATGATCATAGAGGCGGCGACTGGTCCGGCATGGCCAGGCGTAATGCTGAGGTCAGCCATCGCTTGCAGCGCGTGGATATGGACCGAGACCGGTTGGGCGGCCGCGATCGCCAGCGCCCGTGGCGGCGGCGTAAAGCGCCAGCCCGCGGCAACACCGAAGATCGCCAACACGATCAGCATCTCAACGCCGATCGAGCGCACCAGCCTGCGCTGAACCTCCGTCGATCCGGCCTCTGCCGACGCGGTGAGTTTCCAGCGGTTGACGGCGGCAAGCGTGAACAGAAAGACCAGCAACCCCAGCTTGATCAGCAGCAGCCGGCCATAGGCGGTGTTGACCAGCGCCGCGGGTGTCTGCACCTGGACGATGGCAAGGACGATGCCGGCAACGGCAAGCACGGCCACCACGGGCAGGATCATGCGAGAAAACCGCCGCAGGAATGGCGCGGCTTCCGCCGATTGCCCCTTCAGCGCCAGGCCGAGAGGCACCAGCGCGCCAGCCCAGAAGGCGATGCCGACGCCGTGCAGGAACACCATCGGCCGCGTCAGCCATTGCGGCTCCGCGGCACTGGCATGGCCGCTGGCGGCAAGGGCAATCCCCACCCCGGCCAGACCGGCCACCGCAAATGGCCTGGCGGTGGCGCGGGGGCCGGCCAGCGACAGCAGGCCGAGCCCCATCGCGATCAGGGCGACCAGCACCGTCCATCCGAAGCTGGTGCCTAGCCCGGTGCGCCAGATGACCGGCTGCGCCAGATGTGAGAGCGGCACCCCGAGCGCATCAAGCCCCTGGAAACCGAGCGACAAGGGTGCCGCGACCAGCCCGCACAGGATTGCAACGATGACAAAACGCCGGCCAGCCTGTCCGTCCCCGGCCAGCCAGGCGAGAGCGAAGGCGCCGCCGACGCCGAGGAAAAGGCCGATATAGAGTAAGACCTTGCCGACCCAGATGGCCGACCGCTGCTGCCAGTCGACGGCCTCGGACACCGCCGGCGGCGCGCTGGGCGCGCCGATTGAAAACAGCAGCGATCCGCCGACCGGATGGCCGTCGGCGGAAATGACGCGCCAGCTCAGCACATGCGTACCGGATGCAAGCTTCCGGGGATTGTCGATCTCGACCGTCTGGTCGCTGAGCCGGAATGACGTCAGCGAAACCGGCGTGCCGTCGGGCTTCACCAAGGTCAGCACCAGTGGCGACACCGGCTCGCTGAAGGTCAATGAGAACTGTGACGGCCCTTGTTCCAGCACCGCGCCGTCGGCCGGATCGGTCTTGATCAGCGCGGCATGGGCGAAGGCCTGATCTGGCCCGGCCATGATGGCAAGAAGCACGATCATGGCCAACAGGCCGACGAAAAGCCTGCCGGCGCGTTGGCCGGTCATGGAAGCCGTTTGCAGGAAGGACGTCGTGCTCATGCCGCCACCAGGAGAATAGCGGCGCGCTTTTGAGAGCGCGCCGCCCGAACGATCATTTCTTCGGCAACAGCTTGATGCCGGGTGCCGGGTTTTCCAGCGCGTCCTCATCCTGGCCGGCTGCCGGGATTTCGATCCAGCGATCGGCAGTGCCATCGCATTCCTGCACCACCGGGAAGTAAAGTTTTTGGCCCACCGGGAGATCCGCCGTCAGCGTCGCACGGAAGACGAACTCGTCATAGAATTCATCCGGCAGGCTGCCGCCGCTCCAGTCGACTTCCTTGACCCCATCGGTCACCGCCTGACCGTAGAGCTGGTAGGATTTGTCGTACTTGCCCTTCTTGCTCTGCAGCGTCCAGCCGGGCTTCGGCATCGGCTTCACCGCGATCACCCCTTCCGGGATCTGCACACGCACGGCGGTCGTCGCCTTGCCGTCGCAACCATGCGGCACGCGCAGGACGGCCTTGTAGGTCGAACCGACGGCCGCTTCCTGGGTTTCGAGCGTGATATGCGCGAAGGCGGCATTTGTCCCGAGCACGAAAAGTGCTGCGGCCGCCAGAAGATACTTGTTCATGATGGTCCCTCAGATCTTCAAAATTTGTCTAGCTGGCGCGATCAATTGGCGTGATCATCCATGGCGCCACCACCCATGCCTTCGACAGCGAAATCGACGCTGACGTCGCCGGCCTTTTCGAAGGTCAGCGTGGCGGAAAACTTCTCGCCCTGCTTGGGTTGCCGCTTCAGGCCGATGAACATCAGATGATAGCCGCCCGGTGCAAGGGCGACCTTGCCGCCGGCCGGAATCTCCAGCCCGCCGGCAACCGGCCGCATGGTCATGACGCCGTCCTTGACGCCCATCTCATGCAGCTCGGCCTTTTCAGAAACATCCGAGGAAATCGACACCAGCCGGTCCGGCGCGCTGCCGTTGTTGGTGATGGTGAAATAGCCGCCGGCCACCTTGGCGCCGGCTGGCGTGGCACGCGACCAGGGATGGCCGATCTCGAGATCGCCAACCTTGAACTCATGCGCAAAGACGGACTGGGCGCCGACGAACGACAGCGCAAGAGCCAGCACGGCAATACCAAGACGCTCTTCAAAGTCTGACAGAATGCGGCCGAGCGTATCGCCCGCCGCTATACGGAAAAAATAGGACATGGTTGCTCCATGAAGTGATGGTCGCGCCGTTGCCGGTCGCGAGCAGTTTGATCTTTGGATGGGTACGCCCACGAAAGGTTCCGCCGGGCAAACAGGCTCAAGCCGTCAGCGGCGGCGCGCGCGGGTTCGACGGCGAGCGCTCGCGCGCGAAGTCGAGATGGATGGCCGCCGGGAAGACAAAGGCGACAGTTTCATAGGAAAGGCTGCCCAGCGCCAGGCCGGCATCGGGCGGCGGCGCAAAGGCCGGCGAAAACATGCTGCAGCCGAGCACGCAGCATGCGGGCAGATGGGACGGCGGCTGGTTGCCGCCGGGAAGCTGGGTTGCACCCTCATGGGTACAGATGACGTTGCCGAAGGCGTCGAACTGCGATGCATTGGGACCGGAGCCGAAGGCGAAGGCACCAAGCGTCGACTGGAGCAACAGCAGATAGGCCGCGACAAGCGCGACCAGTATGCTCCACCGTCTCCTCGATACGCCCAAAGCCCTGCCTCTTCGCAGCAACGCACCATACCTAGCACGGGGCTGGCGGGTGGAAAATCGCCAAATCGCCGCTGCGGCAACGCGGCAGGCTCAATGCATGTCGCCCAAGAATGTATAGCGGTTTTGGGACAACGACATGCATGGAACAAAGCCCTGAGGCGCGTCGCAGCCCTTCAGATGCGACGCGCCTCAGGATTTTTGTTGCGACCGGCTTTCCGGGATCGAGGTCAGCAAGGTCTGGCGCGCCGACTTCAGGTGCTTGCGGCAGGCGGCGTCGACCTTGCCGAGGTCACGCGATTTCAGCGCCTCGATATAGACCAGATGCTCACCTATCGCGACTTCGTTGCGCTCGCGTTCCTGCGCCTTGTTCCACTGGTAGTGGTAGTGGAAGATCATGGCGATGACGTCGTAGAAATCGACGATGAAGCGGTTGTGCGATGCCCGGTGGATGAGCCGGTGGAAGCGCTCGTCCAGCTCGGAGAATTCGTTGAAGCGAGAGGCGATCTCGCTTGCCAGTTGGCGATGCTCGTCTTCCAGACGGTCGAGATCGGCCCAGACCGCGCTGTCCTGTGGCAGTGCGGCAAAGGCGGCCGCCGAGCGCAGTTCGAACATCTCGCGGATTTCGGTCAGCTCCAGCGCGAAGGCGCGCGTAAAGCCCTTCAGCACCCAATGGCTGTTGCGGCGTTTCTCGATCAGGCCGAAACGGGAGAAGCGGATCAGGAACTCGCGCACGCTGGTGGTGCCAACGCCGATCTCGCGCGCCAGTTCGAGTTCGTTGATCTGCATGCCGGCCTCGGCGCCGCCGGCGAGCAGCCTGCGCATGAACGACCGCTCGATGATCTCGGCCAGCGTGTCTGTTTCTTCCTCGGGGAAGAAATCATCCGGACGCGGTTCGCGCAGCACCGTCTTGGCGCGCTTGTTCCAGGCGATCAGGCCGGTCTCTTCCATGCGCGCGAGAATGGTGCGCACCGTGGTGCGGCTGACGCCAAGCAAGGTGCCCAGTTCCGGCTCCGAAGGCAGGCTGCGCGTTTCGTCGAGCAGCCGCAGGCAGCGGTTATAGGCATCCTTGTAGACGTTGTTGCTCTTCGACATTCCTGACCCGTTGCACGCCGTCGCTTGCGGCGGCCGGTTTGAAGCGCAATATGACGTTCCCACGACCCTGAAAAGCGAAATCGCTTTCCGGAACACCCAAGGGCATGCGGAACTCCCCAGCGAAAAAACAATTGACGCAAAACTGTTTTTTCACGATAAAAGACATTATCTCTAAACAGGCGCGTGTCAATCCGCCCGCGCATCCCAGGATCACCCAGGAAACCGCCCGTGAACGCCTCCAACTGCATCCTTCTGTCCCCCGCCGACAATGTGGCAGTCGCCAACGGCCGCATCGAGATCGGCACCGCGCTGCCGGGCGGTGCCGTCGCCAGTGTGCTGATCGAGCCCGGCCACAAGGTGGCGATCAAGCCGATCGCCGCCGGCGAGGCCGTGGTGAAATACGCCCAGGCGATCGGTCGCGCGACACAGGATATTGCAGCGGGCGAGCACGTTCATTCGCACAATCTGGTTTTCGAATCCGGCCGCTTGCCGGTCGTGCCGCCGAGCGAGGCCGAGCACGCGACGGAGGCCGACCGCGCCCGCACCTTCATGGGCTATCGTCGCGCCGATGGCCGTGCCGGCACGCGCAATTTCATCGGCATCGTCGCCAGCGTCAATTGCTCGGCCACCGTCTGCCATTCCATTGCCGACACCGCCAACCGGACGCTGCTGCCGAAATATCCCGGCATCGACGGCTTCGTGCCCATCGTCCATGGCCAGGGCTGCGGCATGAGCGGCACCGGCGACGGCATGATGGTGCTGCATCGCACGCTTGCCGGCTACACCCGTCACCCGAATTTCGGCGGCGTGCTGATGGTCGGGCTTGGCTGCGAGGTCAACCAACTCACCCTCTACGGCCAGAAGGGCGTCGCCGCCGGCAAACGCCATTTCAACATCCAGGACGCCGGCGGTTCGCGCAAATCGGTGGAAAAGGCGATGGGCGTGCTGGCCGAGATTGCCGAGGAAGTCGGTCAGCTGAAGCGTGAGCCGATCCCGGTCAGCGAGATCGTCGTCGGCCTGCAGTGCGGCGGCTCCGACGGCATGTCGGGCATTACAGCCAATCCGGCGCTGGGCGCGGCCGTCGACATCCTGGCCGGCGTCGGCGGCATCGGCATCCTCTCCGAAACCACGGAGATCTACGGCGCCGAACATCTGCTCGCCTATCGCGCGGCAACGCCGGAGATCGCGCAGAAGCTCGACGGCTTCGTGAAGTGGTGGGAGGATCACGTCGCCAAGCACGGCGCCTCGATCGACAACAACCCCTCGCCCGGCAACAAGCGCGGCGGCCTCACCACCATCCTGGAGAAGTCGCTCGGCGCGGTCGCCAAGGGCGGCCAGACGCCGCTCAACGGCGTCTTCGGCTATGCCGAAAAGGTCACCGGCAGCGGCCTGGTGTTCATGGACACGCCCGGCTACGACCCGGTCTCGGCCACCGGCCAGGTGGCGGGCGGCGCCAACATCATCGTCTTCACCACCGGCCGCGGCTCCTGCTTCGGCTGCCGCCCGACACCGTCGATCAAGGTCGCCACCAACTCGACCATGTATCACCAGATGGAAGAGGACATGGACGTCAACTGCGGCGTCATCGCCTCCGGTGAAAAGACCATCGCCGGTATGGGCCGCGAGATCTTCGAACTGATCGTCGAGACGGCTTCCGGCCGCAAGACCAAGAGCGAGGACTTCGGCTACGGCGACAACGAGTTCGTGCCCTGGCATCTTGGCGCAACGCTCTAGATTGTACTGATATCGAGTAGACTGCCGAGCCGAACAGCGGCCGGCAACGGGAAGGTTGTGCATGGAAAAACGCCGCATCGGCCAGACAGCGCTGGAGGTCACCGAGGTCAGTTTCGGCGGTGCCGCGATCGGCGGTCTCTACCGCGCTTGTTCGCGTGAAGCGGCGATGGAGACCCTGCAGGGCGCCTGGGAGGCCGGCCTGCGCTATTTCGACACCGCACCCTTCTACGGTTTCGGCCTGTCGGAGCGCCGCTTCGGCGACTTCCTGCGCTACAAGCCGCGCGATTCCTATGTGCTGTCCACCAAGGTCGGCCGCCTGTTCCGCCCGGTGCCGGAAGATCAGGTTCCCGATCACTCCTATGTCGATCCGCTGCCCTTCGCGCTCGACTACGACTATTCCTATGACGGCATCATGCGATCGGTCGAGTTCAGCTATGCGCGGCTTGGCCTAAACAGGATAGACATCCTGTTTGTCCACGACATCGGCGTCTACACACACGGTGTCGAGAAGACCAAGCTGCACTTTCGCGAGCTGATGGATGGCGGCCTCAAGGCACTCGAAGAGCTGAAGCGGTCCGGCGTCATTTCCGCTTATGGGCTGGGCGTCAACGAGGTGCAGATCTGTCTCGACGTGATGCGCGAGGCGCCGCTCGACTGCATCCTGCTCGCCAGCCGCTATTCCCTGCTCGATCGCAGCGCCGAAGCGGAATTGCTGCCGCTATGCCGGGCGCAACAGACATCCCTGGTCATCGGCGGCGTCTTCAACTCCGGCATCCTGGCGACCGGGCCGGTGCAAGGCGCGCATTTCGACTACCGCCCTGCCAACCATGACGTGCTCGACCGCGTCGGAGCGATGGAACGGATCGCTGCCGAGGGCGGCTATCCGCTGGCCGCCGCCGCGTTCCAGTTCCCCTTGCATGAACCCGCGGTCGCCACCGTGCTGACCGGCACCGCCAAGCTGGCAAATCTGACCCGCAACCTCGAGCTGCTCGACATCGACGTGCCGGAGACGGAATACGCCAAATATCGCCCCTATACGCTGGTGCAGGAGCTGGCGTGAAACGCGCACCCACCTCACGGTGAACGGTGACCCGTGCTTCACATTCTTGCGATCCTACTGAAAGAATGAACATTCCATATTGACGAATATGTGGAATTAATATTCCATATGCTCACGAACTGAAACGGGAGTGTTGACTGCGGCAAGGGAGTGGCGGCGCACAATCTTCCCTGCCCAGACCTCGGCAAGACTGGCGTCAAACACCGCTTGCATCGGCTGGATCGATGCTCTATCAAAACATGGCAAATGTTTTTTATTGATAAAGTTCCGTTTGGGCCACGCCTATCCGGACGGAGCTTCCGTAACGTTCACCGGGCGACTTAGGGAGGAACCTCATGAAATTCGTGACCAGCATTCTCAACCGCCGCGCCGTCATGGCGCTGGCAGCAGCTTCGATGCTCGCCGGCGTCATGCATTCGGCGCCGGTTTCGGCGGCGGATGTGACCATCCCGATTATCGTCAAGGACACCACGTCCTTCTACTGGCAGATCGTTCTGGCCGGCGCCCGCAAGGCCGGCAAGGATCTCGGCGTCAACGTGCCGGAACTCGGCGCCCAGGCTGAAACCGACGTCAACGGCCAGGTCTCGATCCTTGAGAACGCCGTTGCCAGCAACCCCGCGGCGATCGTCATTGCGCCGACCGAATTCAAGGCGCTTGGCAAGCCGATCGATGAGGCCGCTGCCAAGGTCAAGGTTATCGGCATCGACTCCGGCGCCGACTCCAAGGCCTTCACCTCGTTCCTGACCACCGACAATGTGCAGGGCGGCCGCGTCGCTGCCGACGGCCTCGCGGCCGCCATCGGCGCCGCCAACGGCGGCAAGATCGAGGGCGACGTCGCCCTGATCACCAACGCACCGGGCGCCGGCTCGCTCGAACAGCGCAAGCAGGGCTTCACCGAACAGCTGGCCGCCAAATATCCGGGCCTCAAGCTGGTTGCCGACAAGTACGCCGACGGCCAGGCCACCACCGGCCTCAACATCGCCACCGACCTGATCACCGCCAACCCGAACCTCAAGGGCATCTTCGCCTCCAACCTGATCATGGCGCAGGGCGTCGGTCAGGCTGTCGCCGAAAACAACCTTGGCGGCAAACTGGCGCTGGTCGGTTTCGACAGCGACGAGAAGCTGATCAAGTTCCTCAACGACGGCGTCATTTCCGCCCTCGTCGTCCAGGATCCCTACCGGATGGGCTATGACGGCATCAAGACCGCGCTTGCCGCCTCGAAGGGCGAAAAGGTCGAGGCCAATGTCGACACCGGCGCCAATCTGGTGACCAAGGACAATATGAAGGACCCCAAGATCGACGCGCTGCTCAACCCGAAGCTCTAAGCCGTCACATCCGAAATTGTCTCCGGGGCTCAGGCCCCGGAGACATAAGCTGCCGGCACAAACGGCTTGGCAATCCACAGGCTTAAGCTAGGCTGTTTTCGAGGCATATCCTTGCCTCGCCGCGTGCCAATCGTGCGGTCAATCTGGGAGGATTGTCATGATTTCGACGGCGCAGGAACTGCATCCCGCACCCGTGCTGGAACCGGGGCGGACCATCCTCGAATTGCGCGGGCTGGAGAAGCGCTATCCCGGCACCCACGCACTGAAGCCGGTCAACCTCGCTTTCAAATCCGGTGAGATCCACGCCATCGTCGGCGAGAACGGCGCCGGCAAATCCACGCTCATCAAGCTTTTGACCGGCGTCATGCCGCGCACCTCCGGAGAGGTCATCTGGGAAGGCCAGCCGGCTGCCCTGGCGACGCCGCATGAGGCGATGGCGCTCGGCATCAATGCCGTGCACCAGGAGGTTGTGCTCTGCCGTCACCTGACGGTCGCCGCCAACATGTTCCTCGGCGAGGAGAATTCGCGCTTCGGCATCCTGCAGCAGCGCGCCATGGTCAGGCAAGCGCAGAAGATCATCGACGATCTCGGCTTCGACCTGCCGGCGCATGTCACGCTGGGCGACCTGACCATCGGACAGCAGCAGCTGATTGCAGCGGCCCGCGCCACCGTGCGCGGCACCAAGTTCCTGATCTTCGACGAGCCGACCGCCTACCTCACCCGCAAGGAGGCCGACCAGCTTTTCACCCTGATCCGCCGGCTGAAGGGCGAAGGCGTCACGATCATCTACATCAGCCACCGTATGGAAGAGGTGTTCGAACTCGCCGACCGTGTTTCCGTGCTGCGTGACGGCACGCTGGTCGGCACACGCAACATCGCCGAGACCAACGATGCCGAGCTGGTCAAGATGATGATCAACCGCTCGATCGAGCAGGTCTACCACAAGGAGCATTTCACGCCAGGTGCCGCGATCATCGAGGCAAGAAACCTGTCCGGCAAGGGCTTCGAGAATGTCTCGATGACGGTTCGCGCCGGCGAGATCGTCGGCCTCTATGGCCTGATCGGCGCCGGGCGCAGCGAGTTCGTCACCACGCTTTACGGCCGCCACCGCAAGTCTGCCGGCCAGATCCTCTGGGAAGGCAAGGATGTCCAGGTCAATTCCGAGCATGACGCGATCAAGCTCGGCATGGCGCTGGCGCCGGAGAGCCGCCGCGACCAGGGGCTTTGCCTCAACCTGCCGGTCGGCCTCAATCTCAACCTGCCGATCTACAAACGCATTTCGAACAATCTGCTGATTTCGAGCGCGCAGGAGAAGACGCAAGCCGATCGCCAGATCGCCGATCTGCGCATCAAGACACCGACGCGCAATGCGCTGGCGTCCAGCCTGTCGGGCGGCAACCAGCAGAAGATCGTCATCGGCAAATGGCTGGCGCATGGTGCCAAGCTGTTCATCTTCGACGAGCCGACGGTCGGGGTCGATGTCGGCACCAAGGCCGAAATCTACCGTCTGTTCGGCGCGCTGTTGTCGAAGGGCGCCGGCATCATCCTGATCTCGTCCTACCTGCCGGAAGTCTACGAACTCGCCGACACGCTGCATGTTTTCCGGCGCGGCAAATTGGTGGCGACGCACGGTTTCCGCGCCGCCAGCCACGAGGACATTCTCACGCAGGCGCTCGCCGAGAAACAAGAAAAGCTGGGAGGACAGATATGAGCACCGAGGCGATTGCTGTCGAAAAACCGAAGCGCAACTATAACGTCCTGTTCGGGCTGACGCTTCTGGCGCTGCTGGTGCTGCTCTGGATCGTGCTTTCATTGGCAACGACGAGCTTCGCCTCCGGCAACAACATCGCCAATCTTTTGCGTCAGGGTTCGATGATCGCCATCATGGCGGTCGGCCAGACCTTCGTCATCATCACCGGCGGCATCGACCTGTCGGTTGGCGCGGTGGTCGGCTTCGCCACGGTCGTCGTCGCCATGATGATCAATGCCGGCTTCCCCATCTGGCTAGCCATCCTGGTGACGCTGCTGGTCGGTGTTGCCATCGGCATGTTCCACGGCTTCGGCATCGTCAAGATGGGCCTACCGCCCTTCATCATCACGCTGGCGACGCTGACCTCGCTGCGCGGTATCGGCCTTTTGATGACCAACGGCAATTCGATCAACATCAACAGCGACACCTTCACCGCGTTCTCGCGCAATTCCTTCATCGGCATCCCCAATTTGTTCTGGATGGTGATCTTGGTCGGCATTCCGGCCTATGTCTTCCTGCATCACAGCCGCTGGGGCCGGTATCTGTTCTCGGTCGGCTCCAACGCCGAGGCCTCTCGCCTGTCCGGCGTCAATGTCCAGCGCACCATCTACATGGCCTACACGCTGTCGGGCCTGTGCGCGGCCTTCGTCGGCGTGCTGCTGGCCGCCCGCATCGGCATCGGCAACCCGACCCAGGCCGAAGGCTGGGAGTTGCAGGCGATCGCCTCGTCGGTGATCGGCGGCACCTCGCTGTTCGGCGCCGTCGGCTCGGTGCACGGACCGTTGCTCGGCGCCTTCATCCTCGCCACCATCAACAACGGCGCCAACCTGCTCAACGTCAACTCGTTCTGGCAGCGCATCATCACCGGCGCGCTGATCATCATCATCGTCTACTTCGACGGGCTGCGCCGTCGCGGCAAGTGAGCCAACCCCACAATCAATGGCCGGCCCGACATGACTGCCGGGCCGGCGATTTCTCGACAGACTGGATTGAAGCATGAAAGCCGTCGTCTGCCGCTCGCCCGGCGACCTTGTCCTGGAAGACCGTCCCGCGCCCGGTGCGCCACCTGCAGGGTGGGCGCTAGTGGCGGTCAGCCATGTCGGCATCTGCGGCACCGACTACCACATCTTCGAGGGCAAGCATCCGTTCCTCGCCTATCCCCGCATCATGGGCCATGAAGTATCGGGAACGATCGTCAAGACCGGCGACGGCGTCGAACTGGCGGTTGGCGAACCCGTCGTCATCAACCCCTATCTTTCCTGCGGCAAGTGCATCGCCTGCCGGCACGGCAAGCCGAATTGCTGCGTCAGGATCGAGGTGCTCGGCGTGCATCGCGACGGCGCCATGTGCGAACGGATCCTGGTGCCGGCGCAAAACCTCTATCCGGCCAACGGCCTGTCACTGGCTGACGCCGCTGCCGTCGAGTTCCTGGCGATTGGCGCGCATGCCGTGCGGCGCTCACGCGCCGATCCCGGCGCCCGCACCCTGGTCATCGGTGCCGGCCCGATCGGGCTTGGCACCGCCATCTTCGCCCGCATCGCCGGGCTCGACGTGACGCTGCTCGACATGAGCAGCGAAAGGCTCGCCTTCGCCGCGAATGAGCTTGGTTTCCAGACCCTCGACGGCTCGTGCGGCGCGGAGCCCGATCTGGTTAGGGAGGCGACATCAGGCGAAGGCTTCGATGTGGTCTTCGACGCCACTGGCAACACCCAGTCGGTGCGGTCGGCCTTCGCCCATGTCGCGCATGGCGGGACGCTGGTGCTGGTCTCCGTCGTCAAGGACGACATCAGCTTTTCCGATCCGGAATTCCACAAACGCGAGATGACGCTGATCGGCAGCCGCAACGCGCTGCGCGCCGACTTCGACCATGTCGCCGCCTCGATCCGCAACGGCGCCGTACCGCTGGCCAAGCTCGTCACCCACCGCACATCGCTTGCCGAAACGCCGTCCGATCTCGCCCGCTGGGCGCATGAGAAATCCGGCCTGATCAAGGCTGTGATCGAGGTTGGGTCATAACATGGCAGACGGTGAACCCGGCCCGAATTGACGACGCCCGAGCCAGGTCGACCCCCACTCCGTCTCGGCTTCGCCGAGCCACCTCTCCCCCGATCGAAGGGGTAGAGGAAGGGTGCGAGTTCACCGACCTTGGCGCCCTTCCTCTCCCTCCGGAGGGGGGAGAGGTGGCGCTGCGAAGCAGCGACGGAGTGGGGGAAGCCGGTCCTCAAACGCCAAGCCGCTGACAAGTGAGCGCGGCCGAGCTAGGCCGTCACTCCCTACAGCGCCGACAGCTTCAGTTCCACCCGTTCGGCCGGGAAGCGCGACTCGGAAAACTGGATCGGCTGGCCGTCCGGCGTGACGTTGACGGCGACCGTGACCAGCACGATGGCGCCCGGCTGCAGGTCGAGATCGGCAAGGTCCGCCGCATCGGCATGGCGCGCCGACAGAACGGTCGATTGCCTGAGATAATCGTCGATGCCGAACCGCGCCAGCGATGCTGTGATCGAGCCGGTCTCAGCCATCGCTGCATCGATGCCGGCAAAGCGCCTGGCATCGAACCAGCCGGCCGCGCGCGATACCGGCCGTCCATCGGCTTCGCCGCGCGTCTCCAGCCGGATCACCTCGGCCCCCCTGGCAAGGCCAAGGCCTTCGGCGACGCGCTGGCTGGCCGGCTCGACCGACGAGGCGAGCAGGACGATGTGCCGTTCGGACGTTTGCCCCTGCAAGCCTGTCGAAAAACGTGTGCGCGCGCCAATCGGATAGGACAGCCGCTTGCGCGACAAGACGAAGGTCCCGCGCCCCTGCTCGGCCCGCAGCACGCCTTCCTGCACAAGGGCTGATATGGCGCTACGCACCGTGTGGCGGTTGACGCCATAGCGCTCGGCCAGTGCCACCTCGGGCGGCAGCGCGGCATTCTCCGCGAAATCGCCGATGGCGATCGCATGCAGGATCTTGTCGGCAATCTGCCGCCACAGCGAAACGCCGCTGCGCCGCTCGATGCTGTCCGCTGCCAGCCGTCCGACCATTGATTGCCCCGCCTTTTAGCCCTGTCATCCACCCGTCATGGACTCGCGCTAGATAATGGGTATAATTTGTATAGTTGTCTATATCAATAGATAAATTTAGCAAAGAGGAATGCTGATGCGAGGACAGGAAGCCCGCGACCAGGCCGAACGCAAGGCCGCCATGGCAACATTGGCGCAATCCAGCGGCGATGACATCGTCCGGCTCTGGAACGAGGCCGGCCTGCCTTCGGACGCTGAGCTGCTGCGCGGCCCCGAGACCGGCCTGGTCACCCTGCGCGGCCGCATCGGTGGTGGCGGCCGCGCCCTTCAATGTCGGCGAAGCGACCGTCACCCGCGCCACAGTCCGGCTGCCGTCCGGACAGGTCGGCCATTGCTATGCGCTTGGCCGCGACAAGCAAAAGGCAAGGCTGGCGGCCATCGCCGACGCGCTGTGGCAGGACCCTGCCCGCCGTGCCGATATCGAAACCAGAATACTGGCGCCTTTACGGTCGGCCCTGACCACGGCGCACGAGAAACGCCGCGCCGAGACGGCGGCAACGAAGGTGGATTTCTTCACCATGGTTCGCGGAGAAGACTGATGGACATTGCAGCGCAATCGATCGAGGGCGGTTTCGCCGATCCGGTCTTCAATGCCCAGACCGTATTCCGAGCGGTCATGGATGCGATGGCACGGCCGGGCAGTGTGCAACCCCTGCCGGCCTTCGCTCGCCCGCCGGCGCCGCTCTCGGCAAGCGCCGGCGCCATAGCGCTGGCGCTTTGCGACAACGACACGCCGCTGTGGCTCGACCCGGCTCTGCAAGCTTCCGCGGCGGTCAAATCCTGGCTTGGCTTCCACACCGGCGCGCCCTTGGCCAACACGCCGGCCGATGCGCATTTCGCTTTGATCGCCACGCCGGCCGAGATGATGTCGTTGGACGGCTTTTCGCAGGGCACGCAGGACTATCCCGACCGCTCGACCACACTGATCCTGCACGTCAGCGATCTCGTCTCCGGCACACCGCTGTTGCTCGAAGGTCCCGGCATCGAAACCAGCGCCACGATTGCACCGGCGCAGATGCCGCGTCATTTCGTCGAGCAGTGGAAGCAGAACAACAAGCGTTTTCCGCGCGGCGTCGACATCATCCTCGCCACCGCTGATGGCATAGCCTGCCTGCCGCGCACGACGCGCATCAAGACGATGGAGGCGTAAGATGTATGTCGCGGTAAAAGGTGGCGAAGCGGCCATTGCCAACGCCCACAGCCTGCTTGCCGACCGCCGGCGCGGCGACCGTTCGGTGCCGGCCCTTCGCCTCGACCAGATCGTCGAGCAGCTGGCGCTCGGCGTCGACCGGGTGATGAGCGAAGGCTCGCTCTACGACCGTGAACTGGCGGCACTCGCCATTGTCCAGGCACGCGGCGACATGATCGAGGCAATCTTCCTGGTGCGTGCCTATCGCACCACGCTGCCGCGCTTCGGCTACTCCAAGCCGATCGACACCGCCAACATGCTGGTCGAGCGGCGCGTGTCGGCGACCTACAAGGACCTGCCCGGCGGCCAGTTGCTTGGGCCCACCTTCGACTACACGCACCGGCTGCTCGATCCCGAGCTTGCGGCCGGCGCCGATGTCGCCGAGCCGCTGCAGCGCGAGACTGAAGCGCAAGCCATGCCGCGCGTTTCGGCGATCCTTGCCCGCGAAGGCCTGATCGAGCCGGACGGCGACATGCCGCAGGACCATGTCCCCGGCGACATCACCCGTGAGCCGCTGGAATTCCCGATGGCGCGCGACATCCGCCTGCAGGCGCTGTCACGCGGCGACGAGGGTTTCCTGCTGGCGCTCGGCTATTCCACGCAACGTGGCTATGCCCGCAACCATCCCTTCGTCGGTGAGATCCGCATCGGTGAGGTCGAGCTGGAGCTCGACGTGCCGGAACTGCCTTTCGCTGTGCCGCTCGGCACGGTGCGGGTCACCGAGTGCCAGATGGTCAACCAGTTCAAGGGTTCGGCCAAGGCGCCGCCGCAATTCACCCGCGGCTACGGGCTCGTCTTCGGCCAAAGCGAGCGCAAGGCGATGGCGATGGCGCTATGCGACCGGGCGCTGCGCGCCTCCGAGCTCGGTGAGGATGTCGTCGCCGCTGCCCAGGACGAGGAGTTCGTCATCTCGCATTCCGACAACGTCCAGGCGACCGGCTTTGTCGAGCATTTGAAGCTGCCGCATTATGTCGACTTCCAGGCCGAACTCGATCTCGTGCGCCGCATGCGCGCCGAATACGACGCGCACGAAAACCCCGCGAAGGTCGAAGAGAAGCGGGAGGCCGCGGAATGATCGAAGGCCTGTCCCACATGACTTTCATCGTCCGCGACCTCGACCGGATGACCGAAATCCTGACCGGAGTTTTCGAAGCGCGCGAAGTCTATGCCAGCGACGCCAAGCAGTTCTCGCTGTCGCGCGAAAAATTCTTCCTGATCGGCGACATCTGGATCGCCATCATGGAGGGCGAGCCCTTGCCGGAGCGCAACTACAACCACATCGCCTTCAAGATCGACGACGCCGATTTCGACCGCTACGCCGAGCGCGTCGGCAAGCTCGGGCTCGACATGCGGCCGCCACGCCCGCGCGTCGAGGGCGAAGGCCGCTCGATCTATTTCTACGACGATGACAACCACATGTTCGAACTGCACACCGGCACGCTCAATGAGCGGCTGGCGCGCTACGCCAAGGGATTTGAGGTCGCATCATGACCGACATCGCCACCTACAACTTCGCCTATCTCGACGAGCAGACCAAGCGGATGATCCGCCGGGCGATCCTCAAGGGCATCGCCATTCCCGGCTATCAGGTGCCCTTCGCCTCTCGTGAAATGCCGATGCCTTATGGCTGGGGCACCGGCGGTGTCCAGGTCACCGCTTCGATCATCGGCCCCGATGACGTGCTGAAGGTCATCGACCAGGGCGCGGACGACACCACCAACGCGGTGTCGATCCGCGCCTTCTTCAAGAAGGTCGCCAATGTCGCTGTCACCACCGATACCGCCAGCGCCACCATCATCCAGACCCGCCACCGCATCCCCGAGCATCCGCTGACGGCGGGCCAGGTGCTGGTCTACCAGGTGCCGATTCCCGAGCCGCTGCGCTTCCTGGAACCGCGCGAAACCGAAACGCGGAAAATGCATGCGCTGGAGGAATACGGCCTAATGCATGTCAAACTCTACGAGGACATCGCCAAGCACGGCCGCATCGCCACCACCTATGCCTATCCGGTCAAGGTCGAAGGTCGCTATGTGATGGACCCGTCGCCGACGCCGAAATTCGACAATCCCAAGATGCACCGCTCGCCGGCATTGCAGCTGTTCGGCGCCGGCCGCGAAAAGCGCATCTATGCGGTGCCGCCGTTCACCGAAGTGGTCAGCCTCGACTTCGAGGATCATCCGTTCGAGGTGCAGACCTTCGACCAGCCCTGCGCACTGTGCGCCGCCGAGAATGTCTATCTCGACGAAGTCATCCTCGACGACCATGGCGGCCACATGTTCGTCTGCTCCGACACCGATCACTGCGAGAAGCGGCGGGCGGACGGCCATCGCGGCCATCTTGCCCCGGAAACCCATCTTGCCTCTGAAACAATGGAGCCGGCGCGATGACCGACGAACCGCTGCTGCGCGTCTCGGCGCTCTCCAAATTCTACGGCTCGCGCGTCGGCTGCGACAACGTCTCCTTCGACCTGTGGCCGGGCGAAGTCCTGGCTGTCGTCGGTGAGTCCGGCTCCGGCAAGACGACATTGCTCAACTGCCTGTCGACGCGGCTGCTGCCCAGTTCCGGCACCGCCAGCTACCGCATGCGCGACGGCCAGTTCCGCGAACTTTACCGCATGAGCGAGGCCGAGCGCCGCTTCCTGATGCGCACCGACTGGGGTTTTGTCCATCAGAACCCCGCCGACGGCCTGCGCATGACGGTATCGGCCGGCGCCAATGTCGGCGAGCGGCTGATGGCGGTCGGCGACCGTCACTACGGCAAGATCCGCGCCACCGCCGTCGACTGGCTGTCGCGTGTCGAGATCAACGAGGACCGCATCGACGACGAGCCGCGCGCCTTTTCCGGCGGCATGCGCCAGCGCCTGCAGATCGCCCGCAATCTCGTCACCGGGCCGCGACTGGTGTTCATGGACGAACCCACCGGCGGCCTCGACGTCTCGGTGCAGGCGCGCCTGCTCGACCTGCTGCGGGGTCTGGTCACCGATCTTGGTCTGGCGGCCATCGTCGTCACCCATGACCTTGCCGTGGCGCGGCTTTTGTCTCAGCGCATGATGGTGATGAAGGACGGCCGCGTCGTCGAAAGCGGCCTCACCGACCGCGTGCTCGACGACCCACGAGCGCCCTACACGCAATTGCTTGTTTCCTCGATTCTGCAGGTTTGACGATGATTGCTCCAGCGCATGGCCCACAAACGAATGACTATGGGAGGGCCTTCTAGTGCCCACCCCCCTCGTCATTTCCGACGTAGCAAAAAGCTTCACCATGCATCTGCGCGACGGCATCAAACTGCCTGTTGTCGCCGGTGTCTCGTTCTCGATCAGGGCAGGCGAATGCACCGTGCTCGGCGGCCCGTCCGGTGCCGGCAAGAGCTCGATCCTGAAGATGCTCTACGGCAACTACGCCGTCGACGAAGGCCAGATCATCGTCATGCACGATGACGGGTTGATCGATCTCGCCACGGCCAGCCCGCGCACCGTGCTTGCCGTGCGCCGGCAGACGATCGGCTATGTCAGCCAGTTCCTGCGCACCGTGCCGCGCGTCTCGGCGCTCGATGTCGTCGCCGAACCGCTGGTCGAGCGCGGCGAGGATCGCGAGATTGCCCGTGGCAAGGCACGCGCCTTGCTGGCGCAGCTCAACCTGCCGGAGAAACTGTGGGCATTGCCGCCGGCGACCTTCTCCGGCGGCGAGCAGCAGCGCGTCAACATCGCACGCGGCTTCATCACCGAGCACCCGATCCTGCTGCTCGACGAGCCGACTGCCTCGCTCGATGCCAGGAACCGCGATGTCGTGATCGAACTCATCGCCGCCAAGAAGGCGGCTGATGTCGCCTTGCTCGGCATCTTCCATGACCACGACGTGCGTGAGGCGGTTGCCGACCGCGTCATCGACGTCACCGCTTTCGCTCCCGGAAAAATCGCCGCATGACGAGGAAATTGTCCGAGACACCGCTGGTCCATCCGACAGCGGAGGTGCAGAACTCGACGCTCGGCCGCTGGACCGAGATCGCCGACCGCAGCCGCGTGTCGGAAAGCGAGCTTGGCGACTATTCCTACATGATGCAGGATTGCGCTGTCTGGTGCGCAACGATCGGCAAGTTTTCCAACATTGCAGCCAGCGTGCGCATCAACGCCACCAATCATCCGACCTGGCGGCCGACGCTGCACCATTTCACCTATCGCGCCTCGGATTATTGGGACGACGCCGAGCACGAGAGCGAGTTCTTCGCCCAGCGCCGCGCCAGGCGGGTCACCATCGGCCATGACACCTGGCTCGGTCACGGCTCGACCATCCTGCCCGGCATCACCGTCGGCGATGGCGCCGCGGTCGGTGCCGGCGCAGTGGTCTCCAAGGATGTCGCCCCCTACACCATCGTCGCGGGCGTACCCGCAAAGCCGATCCGCGAACGCTTCGACCGCCGCACCGCCGAACGCTACCAGGCACTCGCCTGGTGGGACTGGGACCATGCAAGGCTACGCGCGTCGCTCGATGATTTTCGTTCGCTTGAGGCTGAGGCTTTTCTGGAAAAGCATGGCGGATAGTCTTCACATCATCGTCATGGGCTAACCGGTTTCATATCCCTGACACATCGCCCGGGCAGGACGCAGGCCTTTCCCTGGAGATCGCAATGTCCGTTTCTGTCAAATCGTCGCTCGCCGCATTCTTTGCCGGCTCAAATCCGAAGCCGCCGGTTCATCTCGGTACGCGCTACGACACATCAGGCAATTTCCTGATCGAGCCCGGCAACACGGTCGTCAGCCACCTCGTCAGCGGTTCATCGTCGGAGGCTGTGGTGCTTGCGGTGCGCGACCGTATGCTGGCGATGCAAGACGCCGACCGGCTGGCTTTCACGCCCGTCTCCAGCCTGCACATGACGCTGTTCCAGGGCATCATCGAATATCGCCGCCGCTTGCCCTACTGGCCGCAGGACGTGCCGCTCGACACCAGCATCGACGCCATGACCCGCCTCTATCTGGAACGCCTGAAGGGCTTCGAGGGCTTCGGCCCGTTCAAGATCAAGGTCGTCGAAGTTCTGCCGACCGGCCTCACCGTTGCCGGCGCGACCGACGACGATTTGCGCATCATGCGCGCCTGGCGCGACGCGCTGGCCGGGCCGTTCGGTTACCGGCATCCCGATCACGATACCTACGTCTTCCACATCACCTTCGCCTACCAGATCCAGCGCCTTGCAGACGACCGTGCGGCAGCGTGGCAGGCGCTGTTCGACGATTGCCTGGCACTTTTCGACCGGCAGGCACCAGAGATCGAGATCAAGGCGCCCGCCTTCTGCGCCTTCCGAGACATGAAGCATTTCGAGGAATTGCAGGTGCTCGGCTGATCGCCAGCCAGGCGCCGGTCGTCGCGCCTGTGGAGCGTAACAAAACTGACATCATCGCGACACGGCAGGTTCATGTGGCTGCGTTAGGCGAGAGCCTGACGATCAATGGTCCGGACTGGAACCTGCCCCATGCCAGCAACCTCTGCCACGCTCGAAATCCGCGGTGTCACCCGACGATTTGGCAAGAACACTGCCGTCAGCGACATCAACATCGCGATCCCGCAGGGTCAGATGGTTGGCATTATCGGCCGTTCGGGCGCCGGCAAATCAACCCTTCTTCGCATGATCAACCGTCTCATCGACCCCAGCCAGGGGTCGATTTTTTTTGACGGCGCCGAGGTCTCCCAGTTGCGCGGCTCGCCGCTGCGGCGCTGGCAGCGTGACTGCGCCATGATCTTCCAGCAGTTCAACCTGGTGCCGCGCCTCGACGTGCTGACCAATGTGCTGCTCGGCAAGCTGAACCACCGCTCGACCATCACCAACCTGTTCGGCATGTTCTCTCGCGCCGAATGCGCCGAGGCGATCGCAGCACTCGAGCGGCTCGACATTGCCCGCACCGCGCTGCAGCCCGCCGGCACCTTGTCGGGCGGCCAGCAGCAGCGCGTCGCCATTGCCCGCGCCATGATGCAGCAGCCCAGAGTGATCCTTGCCGACGAGCCGATCGCGTCGCTCGACCCGCTCAACGCCAAGGTGGTGATGGATTCGCTGCAGGACATCAATTTGCGCGAAGGCATCACCGTCGTCACCAATCTGCACACGCTGGATACCGCCCGCACCTATTGCAACCGCATCATCGGCATGGCCGCCGGCAAGGTCGTCTTCGACGGCCCGCCGGAAGAGCTCAACCGCGAGGCCGTGCGTCTCGTCTATGGCGCCGACAGCAATGGCCAGGAAATCTCCGAGGCCATCACCTCGACCACCGTTGCCTTCAGCCGAAAGATCGCCGCATCCGCCGGACCGCTCGAGCCCGCATTCCCGGGATATTGAGTCCATGATCCCGAAAAGTGGAAACCGGTTTTCTCGGACAAACGGGAACCGTTTTGTCCAGAGATCATGGACCAAAAAAGAGCGGCTGGGATCGCCAGCCCACGTCAAGGGCACCTGTCAAAATCGATAACGCTGCCGGCGCGGGGCCGGAACCTACAGGAGAGATATCCAATGTTCAGGAAGATGGTTTTCGGCGCCGTTTCGGTGCTCGCCATGGCGACCAGCATGGCGCATGCCGCCGATATGAAGGAATTTCGCGTCGGCATTCTCGGCGGTGAAAACGAAACTGACCGGCTGCGCAACTACCAGTGCCTCGCCGACCATTTAAAGACCGAATTCGGCTTCGAAAAGGTCTCGCTGTTCCCCGCCGCCGACTATGACGGCGTCATCCAGGGCCTGCTCGGCGGCACGCTCGACTTCGCCGAACTCGGCGCTTCCGGCTATGCCAGCGTCGTTCTCAAGGACCCGAAGGCGGTCACCCCGATCCTCACCACCCAGCAGACCGATGGCGCCACCGGCTATTATTCGATCGGCCTGGCGCTGAAATCCTCCGGCATCACCGACATCAAGTCGGCCAAGGGCAAGAAGCTCGGCTACGCCGATCCGGATTCGACCTCCGGCTACCTGATCCCGCTGACCCAGATCCCGAAGGACACCGGCGCTTCGAACGAAACCTTCTTCGCTTCGACCCAGTTCAACGGCGGCCACGAGAACAACGTCCTGGCCGTGCGTGACGGCAAGGTCGACGTGGCGGTGGACGATTCCTCCGGCATTGGCGACTTCAAGGACGGCTACACCTCCGGCACCTTCCACAAGGAAGTCGCCAAGGGCGCCGTCGACCCCAACGACTTCGTCGAAGTCTGGCGCTCGGGCCTGATTCCGAACGGCCCGCTGGTCGTGCGCACCGCGCTCGGCGACGACATGACCGCCAAGCTTGCTGCCTTCTTCACCGGCCTGCCCAAGAAGGACAAGGCTTGCTTCGAAGGCGTCGAAGGTGGCGATTTTACCGGCTACGTCCCGGTGAAGGCAGACTTCTACAACGTCATCGTCGAAGCCCGTAAGGCAGCCATCGGCGGCTAACGGCAAAAATCAGGAAGGGCGGCGTCGAGAAAACGCCGCCCTTCTTGCATGTCCGATCATGACCCTTTCCGAGACAGCCCCTTCCGGCGCCACTCACCAGATGGCCGACGCCTGGCGTCGCCAGACGTCGCTGCGCCGGCTCTACACAGCCATCGGTGTCGGCCTGCTCATTGTCGCGCTCGGCAGCACCATGTGGTTCGCCAACGAGGCCAATGCCGGACATTTCTTCGACCGGCTGCCGCATTTGCTGGATTTCCTGAGCTGGCTCGTCCCCAAGGACTGGAACGATGTCTGGCGGGCGATGTTCGACATCGCCTCTCCGCATGACACCGGTACCCAGGAATTCAACTTTCCGCTTGGCCGCGCCTATGTCTGGGGCGGCTTCTACATCCCTGAATATTTCGAGCTGATGCTGACCACGCTCAACGTGGCGCTGGTCTCGACCTTCATCGGCTTCGTCTTCGCCGTGCCGTTCTCCTTCATCGCCGCGCGCAACCTGACGCCGCATCCGGTGCTGCGGCTGATCGTCAAGCGCTTCATGGAACTGCTGCGCGCCTTTCCCGAGATCGTCATCGCTGGCCTGTTTGCGGCCATCGTCTCGATCGGTCCGATTGCCGCCATCATCGCCATCGGCCTGCATTCGATCGGCGCGCTGGGCAAGCTCTTCTACGAAATCAACGAGAACATCGACATGCGCGCCGAGGAGGGCCTGAGGGCGGTCGGCGCCAACTGGTTCGAGCGGGTGCGCTTTGCCGGCCTGCCGCAAGTGCTGCCCAACTTCATGTCCTACACGCTGCTGCGCGTTGAAATAAACGTCCGCATTTCCACCATCATGGGCGCGGTCGGCGGCGGCGGCATCGGCGAGGAGTTGAAGCTGTCGATCTCGCGTGGCTTCGGCGCCAAAACGATAGCTCTTGTGCTGCTCCTGTTCACGACGATCTTCATCGTCGACCAGTTCTCCGCCTGGCTGCGCCGCAAGCTTGTCGGCGAGCAGGCCTTCGTGATGGGGGCATGACCATGATCCCGAAAAGTGGCATCCGGTTTTCTCGGACAAACGGGAACCCGTTTTGTCCAAAGATCATGGCAAACCAGGAAGGCTACCCATGGCCACAATGACCGCCGATGAAATCCAGTCGATCGAAGAGCGCTTCCCGCAGGTGTTCCGGCGGCCGCTCCACAAGCGCTTCGGGCCGCTTCTGCTGGCTGGCGGCATCTTTCTCTACCTCCTTTACGCGCTGTGGTTTTTCAACCTGCCGCAGGTCATGCGGGAATCGCACTGGGAGCGCCTGCCGCTGTTTCTGACCCAGTGGATCAGCTACGACGTGCAGCCGATCTTCCGCCTCGATGAACCGCAGATCACCGCCAAATATCCACGCTTCTCGGTGCTCGGCCCGAATCCAAATCCGGACTGGGTCAAGACCAATGCCGATGGTTCGGTGACGATCCTGATCGACGGCACCGCCAAGTCGATCACCTTCAACAAGACGCAAGCGACGATAGTTTCCAACGGTGAAACCGTTGCAGTCGGGCTAGACACCGGCAAGCCGCTGATCTCCGGACCGGTTCCCGGCTGGATCACCGCGCATGAAGATGAGGTCGTCGCCGACATGGGCTTTGCCGGCGAGGCCCGCGTCGCCGTCGACCGCGTCAGGATACGCAAGCGTTTTCTCGGCTGGGCAAACTTCGTCTTCGACACCCGCTCGCCTTTCTTCGGCAAGTCGGCAAGCGAAGTGACCTCGCTGATCGTCTCCGGACCGGAACTGGAACCGGGCACGTCCAATCTGGCGCTGGCCGGCGACAACATCTGGAACAACGCCCAGTGGCAGCATGGCGATGTCTGGACGAAACTCTTGCAAACCATCGTCATGGCCTTTCTCGGCACCATGCTGGGCGGCATCGTCGCCTTCCCGCTGGCCTTCTTCGCCGCCCGCAACATCACGCCCAGCCGGCTGGTCAACCAGGTGCTCAAGCGCTTCTTCGACTTCATGCGTTCGATCGACATGCTGATCTGGGCGTTGTTCTTCACCCGCGCCTTCGGCCCCGGGCCGCTGGCGGGCAGCGCGGCGATCTTCTTCACCGAGATCGGCACGCTCGGCAAAACCTATTCCGAAGCGCTGGAGAACATCGACGACAAGCCGCGCGAAGGTGTCACCTCGACCGGAGCCAACGGCCTCCTGGTGCAACGCTACGGCGTGCTGCCGGAAGTGGTGCCGGTGTTCATCAGCCAGACGCTCTACCAGTGGGAATCCAACACCCGCGGCGCAACCATCATCGGCGCCGTCGGCGCCGGCGGCATCGGCCTGAAACTGTGGGAGGCGATGCGCACCAACTCGAACTGGGCCAACGTCTTCTACATGGTGCTGCTGATCCTGCTCGTCGTCTTCATCTTCGACAACATTTCCAACTTCCTGCGCCGCCGGCTGAGCCAGACCATCCACGATTACAACAGGATCCAGGTCGAGCAGGGATGATCGTCAATTGGGCGAAAAGTCGGCGGGACAGCACCCCCCTCTGGCCTGCCGGCCATCTCCCCCGCAAGGGGGGAGATCGGGCGGTTCCGCTGACGGCGCCGTCCTTCCAACGCCTAAGATTAGCGAAGGCCGACGGACATCCGATCTCCCCCCTTGCGGGGGAGATGTCCGGCAGGACAGAGGGGGGTGTGAAGGAACGCGGCGGCAGGTGTCGGGCGGCTTTGCTCAGCCCCACTATGAGGAGGGCGCCTAAGCCGCCTTCTTCCAACCATTCCTGATATGCTTGTACCCATCCCGGTACACCGCTTCCGGGCTCTCGGAAAAATCGCGCCACACCTTGGTCGCCGCCGCCAAATCCTTCAGCGAACGGCCGAACGCCTCGATGGTCAGCCAGTCGTCATAGCCGCTCTTGCGGATGGCCGAGAACGTTTCCTTCCACGGAATGTTGCCGCGTCCCGGCACGCCGCGATCGTTCTCAGAGATGTGGATGTGCACGACATTCCGGCGGTGTTTTGTGTAGGCGCCGATCGGGTCGGCCTCCTCGATATTGGCGTGGAAGGTATCGTACATCGCCTTGATGTGCGGCCGGTCGATGGCGTCGATATGCTCCGATAGATCCGCCATCGTGTTGAGGAGATAGCATTCGAAGCGGTTGAGCGCCTCGAGCCCGATGGTGACGTTCCTCTTGCCGGCATGATCGCCGATGGCGCGTTGCGAGGCGACCGACCGCTTTTTCTCGGCGACCGTCGGCCCAGCGCCGGAAAAGGCGCCGAGCGTCGAATGCAGCGGGCCGCTCAGCGTAGTGGCGCCGAGCGCATTGGCGCAGTCGATAGCCCATTTCATATAGTCGACACCGGCCTTGCGCGTTGCCGCATCGGCCGCGATCAGGTTCATCGCCGGATCGCCCATGGCCGAAACCGCGGTCCGCTCCAGCCCGATCCGGTCGAGCAGCTCGCCGAGCTTTTTGTAGTCGTCCGGCGTTCCGGCGAAGATCGGTATCTCGACGCCATCGAAGCCGGTCGCCTTGATGTCGCGAAGCAGCTTCTCGTGCTTCTTCGACACGGCCGTCGTCCACAAGAACATGCACATGCCGATTTTCATCGACGCCCCCTCCCCTTGAATCCCCCCGGATTTTTTATTTTAGAGCTTCGTCCATGCTCCATTCTTCTTCGACGACTTCACGCAGGCCTCGATGAAGGCCATGCCTTCGACGCCGTCGTGAATGGTCGGAAAGACGACATCCTTTGCCGGCTTGCCGCCCTTGCGACGCGCCGCCCGGATGGCCCTCGCGGCCTCCTGGTAGATGTTGGCGAAGCCTTCGAGATAGCCCTCGGGATGGCCTGACGGCACGCGGCTGACACGGCCCGCCACCGGCAGCGCGCCGGCACCGTTGCGGGTGATCAATTGCTTCGGCTGACCGAACGGCGTGTACCAGAGATAGTTCGGGTCGGCCTGCACCCATTCCAGCCCGCCCTTCGAGCCATAGATGCGCAGCTTCAACCCGTTCTCATGACCCGGCGCCACCTGGCTTGCCCAGATCATGCCCTTGGCCGGATGCGTCTTGCCCGCAGGCTTGAAGCGCAGCATGACGTTGACGTTGTCATCGAGCAACCGTCCCGGCACGAAGGCGTCGAGATCGGCTGAAAGGGAGTCCAGTTCCAGCCCGGAGACGAAACGGGCGAGGTTGTAGGCATGCGTGCCGATATCGCCCAGCGCGCCGCCGGCGCCTGCCTGTTTCGGATCGCCGCGCCACGCCGCCTGCTTTTGGCCTGTCGCCGCCAAATCTTCGGTCAGCCAGTCCTGCGGATATTCGGACTGCACGATGCGGATGTCGCCGAGCACGCCCTTGGCGACCATTTCGCGCGCCTGCCGCACCATAGGATAGGCTGTGTAGTTGTGCGTCAGCACGAACACCTTGCCGGTCTTCTCGACCACGGCGGCCAGCTTCTTCGCCTCGGCCAGTGTGGTTGCCAGCGGCTTGTCGCAGATGACGTGGATGCCGGCCTCCAGGAAAGCCTTTGCCGCCGGTACATGCACATTGTTGGGCGTGACGATGGCCACCGCCTCGATGCCGTCGGGCCGCTTGGCCTCGGCCTTGGCCATCTCGGCATAGGACGCGTAGCTGCGATCGGGGTCGAGCCCGAGCTCGGCGGCCGAGGCTTTTGCACGAGCGGGGTCCGATGACAGCGCCCCGGCGACCAGCACGAAGTCATTGTCCAGGCGCGCCGCGATCCGGTGCACCGCGCCGATGAAGGCGCCTTGCCCGCCGCCGACCATGCCGTAGCGGATCGGGCCGCCTCCCGTTTCCGACTTCGATGCGCCGACCATGTTTTTCTCCCTCGTGTCTGAGATATCCCTCCCCTCGAGGGGAGGGTGGCCCGAAGGGCCGGGTGGGGTCGGTTCATGCCGAGCTCTACGCCCGGCGACCCCACCCCGATCCGCTGCGCGGATCGACCCTCCCCTCAAGGGGGAGGTAACACCGCGTCAGATTCCCATCATCCCGCGCAGCACCTTCTTGTCCGTAGCGCCTCCGGCGAAATCGTCGAATGCCTTTTCCGTCACCCGGATGATGTGATGCTCGATGAAGGGCGCGCCCTCGGCCGCACCGTCTTCCGGATGCTTCAGGCAGCACTCCCACTCCAGCACAGCCCAGGAATCATAATCGTATTGCGTCAGCTTGGAAAAGATGCCGCCGAAATCCACCTGCCCGTCGCCCAGCGAACGGAAGCGGCCAGCGCGGTTGGTCCAGCTCTGATAGCCGGAATAGACGCCTTGCCGGCCCGTCGGATTGAACTCGGCGTCCTTGACGTGGAACGCCTTGATGCGCTCGTGATAGATGTCGATGAATTCGAGATAGTCGAGCTGCTGCAACAGGAAGTGCGACGGATCGTAGTTGATGTTGCAGCGCTTGTGGCCGCCGACCGCATCGAGGAACATCTCGAAGGTGGCGCCGTCGAACACATCCTCGCCGGGATGGATCTCGTAGCCGACATCGACGCCATTGTCCTCATAGACATCGAGGATCGGCTTCCAGCGCTTGCCGAGTTCGGCGAACGCTTCCTCGATCAGCCCGGCCGGCCGCTGCGGCCACGGGTAGAGGTAAGGGAAAGCCAACGCTCCGGAGAAAGACACCGAGGCCTTCAGGCCAAGGTTCTTCGACGCCTTGGCGCCGAACTTCATCTGTTCGACCGCCCATTTCTGCCGCGCTTTCGGATTGTTGTGCACCGAAGCCGGCGCAAAGCCGTCGAACTGCGCATCATAGGCCGGATGCACCGCCACCAATTGGCCCTGCAGATGCGTCGACAGCTCGGTGATCTCGACGCCGGCGTCGGCGCAGGTGCCCTTCACCTCGTCGCAATAGGCCTTGGAAGAGGCCGCCTTCTTGAGATCGAACAGCCGCGCGTCCCAGGTCGGAATCTGCACTCCCTTGTAGCCGAGACCGGCCGCCCATTTGGTGATCGACGCCAGCGAGTTGAACGGCGCGGCGTCGCCCGCGAACTGCGCCAGAAACAGTCCAGGGCCCTTCATTGTCGTCGGCATCGGCATCCTCCCTCATTGTTCTCGCGACCGAGCATAGCGCCGATTGAAAGCAGGGCCAGCCACTTTGGTCTTTTCTCAACGGGCGCTTGCACGCACCGCCATTCTGGTATTACCAAATATGCGAATTTGGTCAAGCCTCGCGATACGCCATCGAGGCCGTGAGTTCGCACGAAACAATGATATATATCTCAATATAATCAATGAAGTAATTCCAAAAGAAAGTTGCATTCCCGCGCTTCTTGCCGTCCCGCAGAATTTGCTGTAGACCTCCCTTCAGGCCCAATTGGTCGAACCAGTTTGCGAGAAAAGGCTGGGGACGCCTTGGGGAGGAACCCTTGCGTCGCCTTTTGGCGATGCATGTCGCAGGCGAACCATAGAGACGAATTGGGAAGGACAGACCATGCATCTTTCGACGCACAACTGGATGCGCGCGGAACCCTTGGAGACGACGCTCAAGCGCATCAAGAAGTTCGGGTATGAGTCGATCGAGATTTCCGGCGAGCCCGAGCAGTACAAAACCAAGGAGACGCGCGTGCTGCTGAAGGAGCATGGCATCCGCTGCTGGGGCGCGGTGACGCTGATGCTGGGCGAGCGCAACCTCGCGGCCAAAAACCAGGGCCAGCGCGAGCGCTCCGTTCAGTATGTCAAGGACGTGCTGACCATGGTCAGCGAACTCGATGGCGAGATCATCACGTTGGTTCCGGCAACCGTCGGCAAGGTCGTGCCTGACGGCACCGAGGAAGAGGAATGGAAGTGGGTTGTCGACGCGACCCGTGAATGCTTCACCCATGCCAAGAAGGTCGGCGTCAAGATTGCGGTCGAACCGCTCAACCGCTTCGAGACCTATCTGTTCAATCGCGGCGCGCAGGCGCTCGCGCTGGCTGACGCGGTTAGCCCCGAATGTGGCGTCTGCCTCGACGCCTACCACATCCACATGGAAGAATTTAACGTCTATGACGCGATCCGGCAGGCCGGAAAGCGCCTGTTCGACTTCCACGTCGCCGACAACAACCGCTTCGCCGCCGGTCTCGGCCAGATCGACTGGCCGAAGATCGTCGCCACCTTGCGGGAGATCGGCTACGACGGCGCGCTGACCAACGAGTTCGTTGCGCCCGTCGACCGGACACCGGCTGCACCCTATCCCGACATGGTCGAGCGCAATCCGGTCGACATCTCGCCCGAACAGCTGAAGTTCATCCAGGACCACGGCTCCAGCGTGCTCACCGAGAAATTCTACACCGACCAGATGCGCATCAACGCCGAAACGTTGCTGCCGCTGATCAAGTAGCCGGCTGCCTGTTGGGAAATTTGCCCTTCCGCCAGACGGCGGCAGGGCTGGGGAAGAATATGCGCATCAAGACCGTCCAAGCCTGGTGGGTCCGCATCCCGATCGAAGCCGCTCGGCAACACCGCAGCGATTTCGGCCAGGTGACGACCTTCGACGCCGCCATCCTGCGCGTCGAAACCGATGACGGGCTGGTTGGCTGGGGTGAAGGCAAGAACGCCGCCGGCAGCGCCGGCAGCTACGGCGCCCTCATCCACATGCTGAACCATGAGATTGGGCCGCAGTTGATCGGCCGAGATCCGGCCGACATCGGCGTCATCTGGGAGATGCTCTACAATGGCGTGCGCCACGACAGCGCCGCCCGCGCCGGCCACGCCATGCCGCAGCTGGCGCGGCGCGGCATGAGCATCGCCGCCATCAGCGCCGTCGACATCGCGCTGTGGGACATCCTCGGCAAATCGCTTGGCGTTCCCGTCTGGCGGCTGCTCGGCGGCCGCAAACTCGATCGCATGCCGGCCTATGCCTCCGGCGGCTGGGCGGCCGCCGACGCCATCGGCGAGCAGTTGAAGTCCTATATCGCCAAGGGCGGCTTCAAGGCGCTGAAGATGCGGGTTGGCGCCATGGACGGCGCAGCACACATTTCCGCCACCCGCGTGCGCGCCGCACGTCAGGCGCTCGGCCCCGATGTCGAGCTGATGGTCGACGCGCACGGTACCTACACGGTGGCCGAAGCCAAGCGCTTCATCCACCTTGTCAACGATCTGGACCTCGCCTGGTTCGAGGAGCCGATCATCGCCGACGACAAGCCCGGCATGGCTGAAGTGCGCGCATCAGGCTCCGTTCCGATCGCCACCGGTGAAAGCGAGGCGACACGCTATGCCTTCCGCGACCTCGCCGTGCTGAAAGCCGCCGACATCTTCCAGCCCGATCCAGCCTTCTGCGGTGGCATCAGCGAGGCGATGAAGATCGGCACCATCGCCAGCGCCTTCAATTTGCGCTTTGCGCCGCATCTGTGGGCCGGCGCACCCTGCTTCTTCGCCGGCTTGCATATCTGCGCCGCCTCGCCGTCGAGTTTTACCGTCGAATATTCGCTCGGCGCCAACCCGATGATCCATGATCTGATCGAAGAGACTGTCGAAGCCACCGACGGTATGATAGCGATCCCGGAAAGACCGGGTCTGGGATTCACCATTTCGGAGCGGTTCCTGGAGGCGCACGCGCAACGCGGTTGACGATGAAAGAAAAGAACCTACTCGCCGAACTCGCCGCCTACCTGTTCTCCCATTCGGACAAGGAGACCGGCCGCACGCCGTCGGAACGCGAACTGGCGGAGCATTTCGCTGTCAGCCGCGGCCAGATCCGCGAGGCGCTCGCCATCCTCGAAGCCATGCGCATCGTCGAGCGCCGCGCCAAGTCCGGCATCTACATCGACACCAAGCAGGCCAGCGTCGAAGCCATGGCGCTTTTTGCCCGCGCGGGCCTGCCGCTCGATCCGATCCAGATCTACGAGACGGTCGAACTGCGCAAGATCCACGAGATCAAGGCGGCCGAACTTGCCTGTTCACGCGCCACCGAGGAGAATTTCGAGCGGCTGCGCGAAATCCTGAAAGCTTCGGAAGAGCGCATCGCCGCAGGCGAAGGCCTTGCCAGGGAAGACCGCGAATTCCACCTCGAGATCGTGCGCGCCACCAAGAACAGCGTCTTCCACAATGTCTGCAGCGTCTATTACATGATGGGCGAGCAGCGCCTGCCGATCTATTTCAACGACCCGGAGCGCAGCGTGCGCTCGCATGCCGAGCACATCCAGATCTATGAGGCGCTGCTGCGCCGCGACGGCAATCTCGCCCAGGCTTTGATGAGCGCCCATCTGCAGGGCGCTGAGAGCTACTGGAAAGGCCTGATCGAGGGCCATGGCGGGGAACCGCAAAGCCCGGCGCTCGAAAAAGCCTGACCGACATGGCCCGTATCCTCACGACACACCCGCTACACCCGCGCGCCTCGGCCATGCTGGCCGGCGCCGGCGAGCTCGTCGTCGCCTCCGCCATCGATCCAGCCACGCTTGCCGCCGAGGCGAAGAATGCCGACATCGTCATCGTGCGCGCGCCGCTGCCACCACAGCTTTTCGACGACGCGAAGCAGCTGAGGGCGGCGATCCGCCATGGCGCCGGGCTCGACATGATCCCGATGGAAGCGGCGACCGCCGCCGGCGTGCTGGTGGCCAACGTGCCGGCGGTCAATGCCCGCTCGGTCGCCGAGCATGTCATGTTCACCGCGCTTGCACTGCTCCGGCAATTCCGCAGGGTCGACCGCGACCTGCGTACCAAAGGCTGGCTTGCCGGGCGCGAGCACGCCAATTCCAACATCGAGCTTGCCGGCAAGACGATCGGCATCGTCGGCCTTGGTGCCGTCGGCCAGGCGGTCGGCCATATCGCCGCGCACGGCTTCGACCTGAAGGTGGTGGCAACGACGCGCAGCATGCAGCCGGCGCCGGAGAAGGTCGGCTTCCTGTCGATCGACGCTCTGGTCGAGCAGAGCGACATCATCGTTCTGTGCTGTCCGCTGACGCCGGAGACGCGCGGTCTGATCAACCGTGAGCGGATCGCCCGCATGAGACCGCATGCGCTGCTGATCAACGTGTCGCGCGGGCCGGTCATCGATGACGACGCGCTGATCGAGGCCTTGCAGAAGCGCCGCATCGGCGGTGCCGCGCTCGATGTGTTTTCGACGCAACCGCTGCCGTCGAACCATCCCTATTTCGGTTTCGACAATGTCATCATCACCCCGCACATGGCCGGCATCACCGAGGAATCGATGATGCGCATGGGTGTCGGCGCGGCGGGCGAGGCTCTGCTCGTGCTGGCGGGCAAACTGCCGGTCAACCTGCGCAATCCCGAAGTGGTCGATCACTATCGGCGACGGTTCCCGGCGAGCGTGTAACACATCGCTGTTTCGCCCCAATTCTCGGCGACGCTGAACCCATGTTCACTCTGCGCTTCGCGTCTCTGGTTGTTGCTTCTTCGCTCTGCACCTTGCCGTCGCTTGCCGCGACCGAGAGCAGCTACGTCTATTGCGACAATGGCCTGCGCTGCTTCAAGGCGCCGTGCCCGTCGAACAGTGCACTCGACCTTGCCACCGGCACGATCATCAAGGGCGTATCGATCGACCCCAGCGGATTGCCGCAGGCCGACAAGGCGATAACGGATCATTCCGACGCGCTTTATGCCGGGAAGATCGTGGTCAGGGGAACGATAGAGCAGCGCACCCAGACCATCACCGGCAAGGACTACAGCCTGCCCTGGCTGGTCGCGACCCGTATCGTACGGACCGCCAAGGACAGCGAACGCAGGCACTGTTCGTTGCCCTGATCCGCTAATTGCCTGTCAGCAGCCCAGCAGCCTCTCCACTTCGGCGGCAATCCGCAGCAGACGCCGGTCATGCCCGTTGCGCGCCACCAGCATCAATCCGGCCGGCAGCGTCGTGCCCGGCATCGGCAGCGAGATCGCGCAGAGGTCGAACTGGTTGGCGACCTGCGTGTTGCGCAGCAGCAGGCCTTCGGTGCGGTCGCGCAACTCGGCATCCTCAGACATCGAAATGATGGTCGGCGCCGTCACCGGTGTGGTCGGCAGGGCCAGCACATCGACCGATGCCAGCCGCTCGTCCATGGCGGCGACGAGCGCTGTGCGGCGGCGCATTGCCCTGATGTAGATAGGCGTCGGCAGCATTGCCGCCCGCGACAAAGGCCCGCTGACATGCGGGTCGACCGGCACCGATGCTCCTGTCGCCAGCCAGTCGGCATGCACTTCGGCCCCTTCCATCGCGGCGATCGAACCACGCTTGGTGGCCGCGCGCATGTCGGCAAGCTGATCATCGATCGACAGGTCCGCGATCGACATGCCCGCCAATTCGGTTTTGCGAAGGCAGTGGTCGAACGCGGTCGTCACCTCGCCTTGCGTCTCTTCGAAAAGGATGCCCCGCGGGATGCCTATGCGAAGCCCAGCCAAGGCAATCGGCGTTAGCGCTGCCGCTTCCGCGCCGGCCATTACAGCGTCGGCGGCGGCACACTGGGCGACGGTTCGGGCAAGCGGACCGATCGAGTCCAGCGTGGCGGACAGTGGGAACGCACCGGCGAGTGGCACGCGCCGCGCTGTCGGCTTGAAGCCGACAACACCGTTGAGTGAAGCCGGAATGCGTATCGAACCACCGGTGTCGGAACCGATCGATATTTCGCTCGTCCCCTCGCGGACGGAAACGCCGGCGCCCGAGGAAGAACCGCCGGAGATGCGACTGGCGTCCACGGCATTGCCCGGCGTGCCAAAATGCTGGTTGTCGCCGATCGCGGTGAAGGCGAATTCGGTCATGTTGGTCTTGCCGATGATAACCGCGCCGGCCTGCCGCAGCCGGCTGACGATTGCCGCGTCGCCTTGGGCGGGTGACGCGGTCTTGCGCATCAGCGACCCGGCCGTTGTCGCCTGGCCGGCGACATCGAACAGATCCTTGATCGAGACAATCGTGCCGTCGAGTGGGCCGAGGCTCACCCCCGCCCGCTTGCGGGCATCGCTGGCATCAGCCGCGGCCCGTGCGGCTTCGGCATAGAGCTTCGTGAACACGCGCTCTTCGCCTGCACGGGCAGCAAGGCGCGCAAGGATGATTTCCAGTTGATCACGGACTGATTGCATTTTCGCTGTCGGACTCCAGACGCCTTGAACGTCCTTGGGGCATGGCTAGCCGAGACTTAACCCGGCGCAGGCGGTTTTGCACCCTGTCGAATACGAGGAAAAATCCGATGCTCTACAAAGGCAGTTGCCACTGCGGCAAGGTGGCCTTCGAATTCAAGGCCGAACTGACCGGCGCCATCAGGTGCAATTGCTCGATATGCTCGCGCAAGGGCGCCCTGTTGTGTGCCATCCCGCACGGGACCTTGCAGGTCCTGGCCTGGGGCGACGATCTCGGCACCTACACATTCGGCAACCATGCCATCGCGCACCGGTTCTGCCGGGCCTGCGGCATCCATCCCTTTGCGGAGGACGTTCGCGAAGGCAGCGAACGCAGTGCCTATGTCAACGTCAACTGCGTTGCGGATCTGGACCTTTCGACCCTGTCGGTCTTCGATTTCGACGGGCGTTCGGCCTGAAGCAATTCCAGGAAAAGTACGCAGCGGTTTTCCGCCCGGAATTGCGCAGGAACCAAACTACCTATCGATAGCCCGTCGCATCGGCGGGCTTGCCTGCGTCCTGAACCTCCGGAACATAACGCCAGGCGTCGGGCCGTGAGCCGTCGAGGTCGGTAAAGCCGTAGACCTGCGCCAGCCCGCCGCTGGACAGCGACTGCCCGTTCCAGCGCGAGCGATCCGGATCCGCCGCCAAAGCCGCAACGGCGCGACCGACGAAGCGCGGCGTCTCGGAAATGACGAAATGCGGCACCTTGGCGGTGGCGTCGCGCCAATTGTCCTCGCTCACGCCAAAGGTTTCCAGCATCATCTCCGAACGCAGCCAGCCGGGCGTCAGCGACACGGACGTTGCGTCGTATTTCGCGAGATCCTTGGCGTGCGCCCATGCCATGCGCGTCACCGCGACCTTGGCAAGGTCGTAGAAGGGCGACAGCCGGTAGTGGTCGGCATTGTATTCGGCCGTACCGTCTGTGACTTCGACGAGCAGCCCGCCCGGACGTTCGATCAACAGCGGCAGTGCATGGTGCGCGGTGATCAGATGCGTGTCGATGCCAAGCCGCAGCATGCGCAGGCCGTTGTCCAGATTATGGTCCCAGACCGGCTTGTTCCACTCGAACAGCTTTTCGCCACCCCAGATGTCGTTGACCAGTATGTCGAGCCGGCCCTGTTCGCTGCGGATGCGCTCAACCAGTTTGCGCACATCGTCGGCCACCAGATGGTCGACCTGCACGGCGATGCCCTTGCCTCCGTTCGCGCAGACCAGTTCCGCTGTTTCCTCGATGGTTTCGGGTCGGGCATATTCGGATTGTTGGGCGCGCGTGCTACGCCCGGTGACATAGACGGTGGCGCCGGCAGCGCCAAGTTCGATCGCTATGCCTCGTCCGGCGCCGCGCGTCCCGCCGGCGACCAGGGCAACTTTCCCTTGCAACGTCATTGAACTCTCCCAAGAACGCACTCATCGATCAGACACGGGCTGGCCTGTGCTGCTCACATCATATATAAATGATCATTCGGTTATATCAGGATGTCAAGATGACACGGCCAAAAACCCAGTCCGACGAGCAGGTGTTGCAGACCGCGCACCGGCTGATCCACGAGCATGGTCCGGAAGCACTCACCTTCGAGCGTCTGGCAAAGGCTTGTGGTCTCTCCGGTGCAACGCTGGTGCAGCGCTTCAAGAACAAGGCGCAACTGAAACAGCGCACCTTGCTGCACGCCTGGGACGGTCTCGACGACGACACCAGAACGCTGGCAGCCACCGTTCCCAGAACCCCCACTGGTGCGATCACGCTGCTGGTGGCGCTGTCGCAAGGCTATGGCGGCATCGAATCCTATGCCGAAGGCCTGCTGGTCCTGCGCGAGGATCTGCGCGATCCCGTGCTCAGGGCGCGGGGGGCGGCGTGGAAGGCATTCCTGTGCGACGCTCTTGCAGCCTGTTTTGCTGAGACGCCCAACCCGCCACGCGACATCGGCCTGCTGATGGCCTCGCATTGGCAAGGCTCGTTGCTGTGGTGGAGCTTTAACCCGGCGATCGAAGTGGCTGCCCATGTCGAGGACAGCCTGAACCGCTTTGTTGATGCCATCACAATGGCATCAACCCGAAAACCGTGATGGTTCTCGGGCCGATGCACAGCGTCAGTGAAGGCTGGTCCCGCTAATGGGAAGCTACTCGGCGCGCTTCGGGCCGCGCAGGAACACCACGATGGCCGCCAGCAAAGTCGCCGCGCCGCAATAGGCAAAGGCGCTGGCCACGCCGGCATGGTCGACCAGCAAGCCGCCGAAGACGGCGCCGAGCGCGATCGCCACCTGGAACGTCGCCACCATCAGTCCACCGGCGCTTTCGGCCTGATCGGGCGCGGCCCGCACCAGCCAGCTCTGCAGCCCGACCGGCACCGCGCCGAAGGCAAAGCCCCAGACCGCAACGGCGGCAGCGGCGACCGTCGGCGAAGCCCCGAACACCAGCATCGAGGCGGCGGCCAGCGCAATCAGCAGGGGCGCCAGCGCAACGGCTGCCTTGAGGCTGCGTTCGGCCAGGATGCCGCCGGCGACATTGCCGAAGAAGCCGCCTATGCCGTAGGCCAGCAGCACCAGCGAGATCGTCTCGATGTCAAGCACGGGCACCTTCTCGAGGAAGGGGCGGACATAGGTGAAGCCGGCAAAGTGCCCCGAAGCGACCAGCAGCACGACCAGCAGCGCCACCCGGATCGACGGCCGCTCGAGCACTTCGAGCAAGGTGCGGAAGCTCGCAACACCCACAGGCGGCAGCTTCGGAATGGCGGCTACCTGCACCAGCAGCGCCAGCGCAGCGACAACTGTCGCGATCATGAACGCGGTGCGCCAGCCCCAGATATCGCCGACATAGGCGCCCACTGGAGCGGCCGTGACGGTCGCCAGTGAAACGCCCGTCAGGATGATCGACATGGCGCGCGGCATCAGCCGCATCGGCACCAGCCGCAACGCCATCGCCGCCGACATCGCCCAGAAGCCGCCGAGTGCAACGCCGAGCACGACGCGGGCCAGCAGAAGCACGGTAAGCGTCGAGGCGAAGGTGGCCAGAAGGTTGGACAGGATCAGGAACCCTGTCAGCATCCACATCACCAGCCTGCGGTCCATGCGCCTTGTGATGATCGCCATGGTCGGCGCGGCGATCGCCGCGACGATCGCGGTGGCCGTCACCGCTTGCCCGGCAACGCCTTCGCTGACGCCGAGATCGCGCGCCATCGGCGTCAGCAGGCTGGCGGGCAGGAATTCCGCCGTCACCAGACCGAAAACGCCAAGCGCCAGCGAGACAACGGCACCCCATGCCGGCTCGGTTCGTTCGTCGGAGTCTGCGGGGTTCAGAAGAGCGGCGTCGATGACGCCTGTCGCGGGTTCGGCCATGGTCAGTCTCCGATGTGTTTGCAGCGCAGCATTTGGCTGCAAATGCAACATAGGGAGTGACCCCTTGGAGTTTCCATGCTAGAAACCCCATCATGCTTGACCATTCGTCCAAAATTCCAATCACTGGCGACCCGCTCACCGACATATTGCGCGGCTTGCGCCTCGATGGCGTCGAGTATGGCCGGTTCGAACTGAAGGAACCTTGGGGCATCCAGTTCCCAGCCCAGCCGGCGGCACGGTTTCATTTCATCGGCCGCAAAGGCTGCTGGCTGAAGCAGCCGTCCGGCGAATGGGTGGAACTCAACGCAGGCGATGCGATCCTGCTGCCGCGAGGGGCGGCCCATGTGCTTGCCAGCGAACCCGGCGCCCAGGCCTGGCCGATCCACGGCTACGAAGTGGAAGAGGTCTGCAAGGACGTCTACTGCATGTCGAACGAAGGCATGTCGGAATGTTGCCGTCCGGGAACGCTGCTGTTTTGCGGCAGCATGTACTTCAATCTCGATGGCCTGCACCCCCTGCTCGGCATGATGCCGGACGTGATGCGTACGCATGAGCTGGAAGCCTACGAGCCTGGAATTCCGCATCTGCTGGAGTCGATGGCGCGTGAAGTGACCATGGAACGCGTCGGCTCCGGCGGCATCCTGGCGCGGCTGGCTGACGTGCTTGCCGCCACCGTTATCCGCTCATGGGTCGAGCGCGGCTGCGGCGACTCGTCCGGCTGGATCGCCGCCGTCAGGGACCGCGAGATCGGCCGCGTGCTGGCCGCCATCCATCTCGAACCGAACCACGACTGGACGGTCGAGTCGCTGGCCAAGATGATGGGCGCCTCGCGCTCGGGCTTTGCCGAGCGTTTCGCCACCATCGTTGGCGAAACGCCGGCGAAATATGTCACCCAGGTCAGAATGCATCAGGCACGACAATGGCTGGTCCGCGACAGGATGAAGATCTCCGTCGTTGCCGCGCGTCTCGGCTATGAATCGGATGCCGCCTTCAGCCGCGCCTTCAAGCGCGTTATCGGTTCAGCGCCCAGCCACCTGCGCGCCGAGGAACAGGCTGATATCCGCCAGGCGAGTTGAGCCGCAGTCTTGCACGGGTTTGCTTCGGCAGAGCCGAAGCGGCTCGCTCTATCCAGCGTGCCGCAAGCTGACGCCGCTGCCCTTGTCGAACAGCACCACCTTGTCCGGGTTCCAGGCGAAGCGCACCGCTTGCTCGATCGCGACATCGGTCCTGGCCGGCACGGTGGCACGCAGCGTCGCGTCGCCGACGCGCAGCGTCAGGATCTTTTCGACGCCATGGTTCTCGACGTCGTGGACACGCGCCTCGACCGGCGCGCCGCTCTCGAGATAGACATCCTCGGGACGAATGCCGAAGACGAGCGGGCGACCATCGGTCGCCGCACTCGCCTTTAGCCCCCCAAAAGTCTTGGCTCCCCCTGAAAAAGGCAGTTCGAAATTCAGCGGCGCCATCACCGCACGGCCGTTCACAAGCTTGCCGTCGATGAGGTTCATCGGCGGCGAGCCGACGAAGCTCGCCACATAGGTGTCGCGCGGATTGTTGTAGATCTCGTGCGGTGTGCCGGTCTGGACGATGCGGCCGTGGTTGAGCACGCCGACCTTGTCGCCCATCGACATCGCCTCGATCTGATCGTGGGTGACGAACAGGAAGGTGGCGCCGAGCTGCATCTGCAGGTTCTTCAGTTCCGTGCGCAGCGCCTCGCGCAGCTTGGCGTCGAGCGCCGACAGCGGCTCGTCCATCAGGAACACGCGCGGCTTGCGCACGATGGCGCGGCCGATCGAGACGCGCTGCATCTCGCCGCCGGACAGCTTGTCGGTCTTGCGGTCGAGTAGATGCTCTATCCTCAGCGTGCGGGCGGCGCGGTCGACGCGATCCTTGATCTCGGCGTCGGGCAGCCGGCGGATCTTCGGCTTCAGCGGGAACTCGAGATTTTCGCGCACCGTATAGCGCGGATAGAGCGAGTATTGCTGCAGCACCAGCGCCACGTCGCGCTCGGCCGCACCCCAGTCGGCGACGTCGACGCCGTCGATGAAGACCTGGCCTTCGCTGGGCTTTTCCAGCCCGGCGATCAGCCGCAGCGTCGTCGTCTTGCCGGCGCCCGTTTCGCCGAGCAGCACGAAGAACTCGCCATCGGCGATGTCGAGATCGAGCCCGGTCAAGGCGGTGTGATTGCCGAAGGTCTTCGAGATATTCTTGAGCTGGATATGGGCCATGGTCAGTTGTCTCGATGCTGTTCGAGGGCGGTCTGCCCTCCGCTATGGCTCCGGCTGTTCGACTGTTCGAAAGGCCAAATCGTTGGCCTTTCGTGTCCTTCGGCCATCACAATCTCACTTCCAGCGACTTGCCGCTTGCCGTGTCGAAGAAATGCGCCTGGGCCGGATCGATCCTGGCAAACACCATCTCGCCGGGACCGCTGACGAAGCCGCTCTTGGTGCGTGCGCGCAGCATCCTGGAACCGACCTTGAGGTCGACGATATCGAAGGAGCCGAGCGGCTCGACGATCTGCGTCTCGACCGGCAGGAACCCGTCGGCCGCATCGCGGCGGATGAGGACGCCTTCCGGCCGGATGCCGAGCGCCAGTTGGCCACCGGCATGGCCGTTGAGCTTCGACAGCAGCGCCCGCGGGAACTCGAAGCCGGCGGCAGCGCCGCCGACCGTCACCGAGACCGAGGACCCTGTCTCGGCCACCGCCGCATCGGCGACGTTCATCACCGGACTGCCGACGAATTGCGCCACGAACAGGTTTGCCGGACGCGAATAGACCTCGTCCGGCGAGCCGACCTGCTGCAGCACGCCTTCATGCATGATGACGATGCGGTCGGCGAGGCTCATCGCCTCGATCTGGTCGTGCGTGACATAGATGGTGGTCGAGCCCTGCTTGATGTGCAGCCGCTTGATCTCGGCCCGCATCTCCTCGCGCAGCTTGGCGTCGAGCGCGCCGATCGGCTCGTCCATCAGCATCGCCTTCGGCCGCCGTACCAGCGCCCGGCCGATGGCCACGCGCTGCATGTCGCCGCCCGAAAGCGCCGACGGCTTCTTGTCGAGCAATTCACTGATCTGCAACGTCTTGGCGACCGAGCGCACTTCCGAGTCGATCTCGGCCTTGCTCTTGCGCGTGGCGCGCAAGGGGAAGGCGATGTTCTCGTAGACGCTCATATGCGGGTAGAGCGAGAACGACTGGAAGACCATGGCGATGTCGCGGTCAGCAGCCTTCAGATGCTGGATCGGTTTGCCGTCGATGAGGATGTCGCCCTCGTCGATCGTCTCCAGTCCGGCGATGGCGCGCAGCGTCGTCGTCTTGCCGCAGCCCGACTGGCCGAGCAGGACGATGAATTCGTTGTCGCTGATCTTCAGGTTGAGGTCCTTGATGACCTGGACGGCGCCGAAGAATTTCTGGACGCCGCGAAGCTCTATCTGGGTCAATGCTGTGCTCCCGGATTTCGCACCTGGCCGGTGCCGGCCTTCTCCTCAGGCGCGATCTTCGAGGTGATGTTGAAGCCGATCAGCCCGATCAGGATGATGGTCAGGCCGTATGTGTGCAACAGCAGGTTCCAGGGCTGGCAGAGCGCTATGATGCCTAGCACCATCAGCACCTGGCTGCCGGGCTCCAGATATTTCTGATTGATGGCGCGAAAGCTCATTTGCGGATCGCTCCGAAGGACATGCCGCGCAACAGATGATTGCGAAGCAGGAAGGTGAAGATCGCGACCGGCAGCAGGAACAGGAAGGTTCCAGCGGCAATCACCGTCCAGTCCGGCAGGCCGGAGCCGACCTGGCTGGGAATGAACGGCGGCGCGGTCTGGGCGCGGCGGTTGGTCATGATCAGCGCGAAGGCATATTCGTTCCACGCGGTGATGAAGCAGAACACGGCGGTGGCGGCGATGCCGGTGGCCGCCTCGGGCAGCACGATCTTGAAGAAGGCCTCCATGCGCGTATAGCCGTCGACCAGGGCCGCCTCCTCATACTCTTTCGGAATCTCGTCCATGAAGCCCTTCATCAGCCACACAGAGAAGGACAGGTTGAAGGCGGTGTAGAGGATGATCAGGCCGATATGGGAATCGTTGAGGCCGACCGCCCGGTACATCAGGAACATCGGGATCGCCACCACGACCGGCGGCAGCATGCGCGTCGACAGGATGAAGAAGAGCAGATCCGCCTCCCCCTTCACCTTGAAGCGCGAGAAGCCATAGGCGGTGAACGTTCCCATGCCGACCGCCAGCACCGTCGAGGTGATGGCGATGATGAGCGAGTTCAGGAAGCGGCTTGGATAGCCCGACCACTGCACCTGGCCCTTGCCGTCGCGCACGATCTTCTCACCGCCGTCGAAAACGACGCGCTCCCACCACGGGGCGGCCGCATACTCTTCCGGCGTCGGCGGGCTGCGCAATTGCGAGCGCTTGGTGAACAGCTTCACGAAAGGCGATATTTCCGGCTGGAAAACCACCGTCGGCGGGATGGTGGTCGCGAGATTGCGCGGCTTGAACGCCGTCGAGGCGATCCAGTAGATCGGTGCCAGGAAAATGATCGTCACCACCAGAACGGCGACGATGGCGACACGGTTGAAGCCGATTTCGGAAGAAGTGCGGACGGCAGCCATCTCAGCGCTCCTTCACCTTGTTGAGGTATTTGACGTAGATGTTGGTAATGGCCAGCACCATGATCAGCACGATGTAGGCGAGCGCGCAGGAGCGCCCCGTCTGCCACTCCTGGAACGCCATCTTGTAGAGCCGGATCGAGATCAGCTCGGTGGTCGGCTGGCTGGTCAGGATGTAGGCGAGATCGAAGGTCTTGAACGCTTCCATGGTGCGGAAGATGACGGCGATCATCAGGATCGGCGCCACCAGCGGCAGCGTGATGCGGAAGAAGGTGTAGAACGGCCCGGCACGATCGATCGCGGCGGCTTCGTAGAGATGCTTCGGCACCGCCGACAGGCCGGCCAGCGACAACAGCATGACGAAGGGCGACCACATCCAGATGTCGGTCAGCGCAACGGCGTAGAGCGCCATCTTCGGATCCGACAGCCATTCGAAGGTGCCGAGACCGAGCGCGTAGTTGATGATGCCGAAGGAAGGATCGTAGAGCAACTTCCAGAACAGGCCGACGACGGCCATCGACAGCATCATCGGCAGCAGGAGAAGCGTCGTCAGCAGGCCCTTCAGCGGGATGTCGCGGTTGAGCAGCATCGCCACGCCGAAGCCGACCAGCAATTGTCCCGCGACCGAGATGATAACGTACTTCGCGGTGATGGCGAAGTTGGACCAGACATAGGGGTCGTTGAGCAGGTCGCGATAGTTTTGCAGCCCGACGAAATTCGCCGGCGCATTGGTCGACGCGCGAAAATCGGTGAAGGAATAGCCGAGCGAATAGATCAGCGGAAAGATGTTGAAGACGATCAGGAACAGGACCGTTGGAATGATGAAGAGGTTGCGGATCGAAATGTCGCTGAGGCCGCGCGCGGCCGCTCTTGAAGACCTGTCCAGTGTGGTGATCATCGTGGTCGCCAAGACCCTGCTCCCGTTTGCAGAAAAAGAAACGGAGGAGGCACCAACGCCCCCTCCGTGAGACACGATATTATTGACCGCGGCCGTACTTCTTGAAGGTCGCGTTCCAGTCGGCAGCCAATGCGTCCAGCGTTTCCTTGGCGGTGCCTTCGCCGCCGATCATGTAGGGATAGACGCGCTGGTTGAGCTGCTGCAGCAGTTCGGCATATTCGGGCACCGCCCAGAAATCCTTCACCTTGAACATGGTCTCGTAGAAGGCCTTGTTGTAGGGCGTGGCGTTCTGGAATTCAGGCGACTTCAGCACGGCCGCACTGCAGGTGTAGCCGCCAAGCGCCGCCCACTTCTTCTGGGTCTCGTCCTTGATGAACCATTCAAGGAACTTCGTCGCCTCTTCCTGCTTCTGCGAGTAGGAAACGATGGAGATGCCTTGCCCGCCGAGCGCGGCGAACTGATCGCCGCCCGGGCCGGGAGGATTGGCGAAGAAGCCGGTATTCTTGGCATTCGGATTCGACGCCTCGTTGATCAACGAGGGGAAGAACGCGAAGTAGTTCATGCTCATCGCGGCCAGGTTTTCGGTGATCGCCTGGTTGTCTTCGACGAAGAACGACTTGGCCCAGCCTGGAGGCGTGAACTTGTAGAGCTCCTTGTAGGCGTCGAGTGCCGCGACCGCCTTGTCGGAGTTGATGAAGCCATCGACCTTATAGGTCGAGTAATCACCAAGTTCGCCGCCATAGGAGAACAGCGCGTTCTCGAAGCCCATCGCCATCGCATCATAGGAATTGTCGGTGTAGATGGCGATGCCGTAGCGCTTCTGATCCGGCCGGTAGAAGAATTCGGCGATGTCGCGCAACGCCTTGAAATCCTTCGGCACGTCAAGGTCGTAGCCGTACTTGGCCTTGAACGCTTCCTTTTCCTTGGGATCCTCGAACCAGTCCTTGCGATAGGACCAGCCGACGGCGTCGCCTTCAAGCGGGATGGCCCAGTACTTGCTGCTGCCGCCTGGATATTCGGCGTAGTATTTCACCGTCGCCGGTGCCATCACCTCGCCGAGCTTATGCTTGTTGAAGAAGTCGGTGAGGTCGACATAGTGGCCGCCGGTCGAGCCGGCGCCGAGCCATTGCGAGTCGCCGACGACCATATCATACGCGTCGCCATGGGCGTTGAACTCGGTGAAAGCCTTGGTCTGGAAGTCGGACCAGGGCGTGGTTTCCACCGTGATCTTGACGCCGGTTTCCTTCTCGTACTCGTTGCCGAGTTCCTGCAGATAGTTGGCCGGATCCCATTCGGCCCAGAAGATGGTGAGTGACTTTTCCTGCGCGTAAACGGACGTTCCGCAGGCAAGCGTTAAGCCGATACCAGCAAGTACGCTGGTCACTAACTTGCGCATAATGATTTCCTCCCTTGTGCGCATTCTACCTTGTCATGCGAGCCAGCAACGGGGCCGGCCCTGGTAGTTCCTCCCGTGATCGCACCTTTCCGGTTCCGGGCCTCCTCGCCCTGCCGGAAAATGGATCGCAGCCCTCACTTTCGATCCGCTTTTCTTGTCTGATCTGGTATTACCAATTCTGCATGCGCGTCAAGCCCTTTCTTGGCAGCTCGACTTGCCCATTGCTATCGGATTCCGGCTTTATCTGCCTGTTTTACCAAGATTTTCCTACTCAGTGATACGCGTGGGTGTTGTCCGGTACCCCGCACTGCGGTTAAGATCGGTAGTCGACATGCGAATCTGGTCGAACCAGATAGGGCTATTTCATGGCTGCCGTCAGATCGATGCTGTGTTCGTCGCCGATCGATTCCGCGACCGCTGCACGCACCAGCGCCCCGGCCGCCCATTGCGCGACCGACATCGTCCGGCGACTGTCCAGACCCCAGATATCCTTGAGCACGATCAGCACCTCGACGCCGAACATCAGCGACAGCGCCTGCGCCAGCCGCTTGAAGTCGCGCGGCGGCAAACGGCCCTTGAGCGGCGCAATCGCCTCTTTCAGCAAGTCGATGCGGTGGCCGCGCGTGAAAGCCGGCTCGCCACCCAGCGTGCCGGCCTGACGCCGCGCCCATTGATCGAGCGACAGCTTCAGCGCTGCCTTGAACGTGGCTTCGAAGGCCTCGATGCGCGGCATGGCCGTGTCGAACAGCTCGGCGACCCGTCGCTCGGCATCGGCGGAGGTCGATTGCCAGGTCAGGATTGGCCCCAGCCCCTCGTCGACCACCGCTTGCACCAGTGCCGCCTGGCTCGGGAAATAACGATAGGCAGTGGCACGGGAAACCTGTGCCGCCTCGGCGACCTCGCTGACCGACGGTGTGACGCCCGCCTGCATCAGCCGCGTCGCTGTCTCCAGCATCAGCCGTTTCGTGCGCGCGCGCGGCCCGCGCTCTATCGCCTGGCCGTTTCCCCGCTCAGTGTCGTCGCTCGCCGTGGATTGTTGACGTGAGACATCCATATCAATACGATACGCGCGTCTCAAAAAATTGCAATGGCCTTCGCTTGCCGAAAGGCCGGGCAAACAGCCGGCGGGGAAATGCGATGAAGCGCATCTATGTGGTGGGCACCGCCGACACCAAGGGCGAAGAGCTTGCCTTCCTGGCCGATGCGATCGCTGCTACGGGCGCAGCGGTGTCCCGCGTCGATGTCGGAACGCGCGACGCAACCATTCCCGTCGACATCACCGCAAAGGAAATTGCCGGCCATCACCCCGACGGTCGCGTCGCCGTGCTTGATATCGACGACCGCGGCACAGCGGTTGCCGCAATGGGCGTCGCCTTCGCCCGCTTTGTCCAATCGCGAAACGACATCGCCGCCATGATCGGCATTGGCGGCGGCGGTGGCACCTCGATCATCACGTCGGGCATGCGCGCGCTGCCGCTCGGCCTGCCCAAGATCATGGTCTCGACGCTCGCCTCCGGCGACACTGCCCCCTATGTCGATGTCTCCGACATCGTCATGATGCCATCGGTAACCGACATGGCCGGACTGAATCGGCTCTCTCGTGTCGTGCTGCACAATGCCGCCCAGGCAATATCGGGGATGGCCGCCAACCCGGCGCCGCCACCCGACGGCAAACCGTCAATCGGCCTCACCATGTTCGGCGTCACCACGCCTTGCGTGACGGCCATCGCCGACCAGCTCCGTTCGACCTATGACTGCATGGTCTTCCACGCCACCGGCACAGGCGGCCGCAGCATGGAGAAGCTGGCCGACAGCGGCCTGCTGTCCGGGATCATCGACATCACCACGACAGAAGTCTGCGACTTGCTGTTCGGCGGCGTCCTGCCGGCAACCGAGGACCGTTTCGGCGCCATCGCCCGCACGCGGCTGCCCTATGTCGGTTCGGTCGGCGCGCTCGACATGGTGAACTTCTGGGCGCCTTCGACCATTCCCGAACACCATCGCGGGCGGCTGTTCTACGAGCACAATCCCAACGTCACGCTGATGCGCACCACGGCGCAGGAATGCCACAAGATCGGCGAATGGATTGGCACCAGGCTCGCCCGCTGCGAGGGGCCGGTGCATTTTCTCATTCCGGAGAAAGGCGTCTCGGCGCTCGACATCGAAGGCGGCGCCTTCTTCGACCTCGAGGCCGACGCTGTTCTCTTCGAAGCCATCGAGCGCACCATCAGGCCGAACGGCAAGCGTCGCGTGACGCGCCTTCCGCTCCACATCAACGACCCGGAATTCGCAAAGGCTGCAACATCGGCCTTCCTCGACATCGCCAGACAGTGAGAGATCCAAAAACATGCCCGCCATACCGCGCAAGGACATATTGAAGAGATTCCGGGGAATGATCGACAAGGGTGTGCCGATCGTCGGCGGCGGCGCCGGCACCGGCCTGTCGGCCAAAGCGGAGGAAGCCGGCGGTATCGACCTCATCATCATCTACAATTCCGGCCGCTACCGGATGGCCGGGCGCGGCTCGGCCGCCGGCCTGCTCGCCTATGGCAACGCCAACGAGATCGTCAAGGAGATGGCCTACGAGGTGCTGCCGGTGGTCAAGAAGACACCGGTGCTGGCCGGCGTCAACGGCACCGATCCCTTCGTCATCATGCCGCTGCTGCTGGCCGAGCTGAAGACGATGGGCTTTTCCGGCGTGCAGAATTTCCCCACCATCGGCCTGTTCGACGGCAGCATGCGGCAGAGCTTCGAAGAGACCGGCATGGGCTTCGGGCTCGAGGTCGACATGATCGCCGAGGCGCACAAGCTCGACCTCTTGACCACGCCCTATGTCTTCAACCCGGATGAGGCCCGCGCCATGACCAAGGCCGGCGCCGACATCGTCGTTGCCCATATGGGCGTGACGACGGGCGGCTCGATCGGTGCCACCTCGGCCAAGTCGCTCGACGGCTGCATCGTCGAGATCGACGCCATCGCCAATGCCGCCCGCTCGGTGCGCAAGGATGTCATCCTGCTTTGCCATGGCGGGCCGATCTCGATGCCGGACGACGCCCGCTACATTCTCTCCCATGCCAAGGGCCTGCACGGCTTCTATGGCGCCAGCTCGATGGAACGGCTGCCAGCGGAAGCCGCGATCGCCAAGCAGACCGCCGATTTCAAGGCGGTGACGCTTGGTGGCGAGAAGACGATGCCAAAGAAAAAGAAGGGATGATGAGAGATGACCGACACGAGCAAGATATTTGTCTACCCGAAGGATGTCAGCGCTTTCGGCTTCGACTGGGGCAGACTGGCGCTGACCGTAGCACCCGAGGTGAATGGCGCAACGCGCTTTTCCGGCGGCGTCGTCGACCTGCCATCTGGCAAGGGCCACACGCGCCACAATCATCCGGGTGCGGAAGAAATCATCTTCGTCATTTCAGGCCATGGTGAGCAGATGGTCGAGGACGAGAAGGGCAATCCGGTGGTCGAGAAGATCGGCCCCGGCTGCACCATCTATGTGCCGGAAAGCCGCTTTCATTCGACGCTCAACACCAGTGACGGGCCGATGCAGCTTTTCGTCGTCTATTCGCCGGCCGGCCCGGAGTTGGTCCTGCGCGAGCTGCCGGATTTCAGGCTGATCCCGCCGAGGCCGTGATCTTTCCTCCGTTCCCGCGTTTGCTGGGGGGCCCCTCATCCGGCGCTTCGCGGCCACCTTCTCCCCGAGGGGAGAAGAGACGAGCATCATCGCCGGCTCCCTCCTCTCCCCTCGGGGAGAGGTCGGATTGCCCCGAATTGCTCTTCGCAATTCGGATGGCAATCCGGGTGAGGGGGCAGCCGCCTCAATACCAGCTAGGCTGTCGCACCCCTGTTCCACCCCCGGCCCCGATCACCGAACATCACATAACCAGCATCCGTCACCGCCAGCGTATCCTCCAGCTTGATGAAGCCGCGCGTCGGGTGGAGCATGGTTGTCTCCACCGACAGCACCATGTTCTTCTCCAGCGGCTTTGCCGCATAGGTGCCTTCGTAGGTCACCGGGTGATTGGTCATCAGGAACGGCGCTTCGTGCGTGATCAGGCCCATGCCATGGGCAAAGAAATCCGTGTAGGCCGCGACCTTCGAGGCTTTCAGCACGCCCTCCGCGTGTGAAATCATGTCGCCGCCCAATATGCCCGCCTTGACCTTGGAGAAGGCTGCCTGCTGCACCGTCTCGACCTCGGCCAGCAGGTCTTCGAGTTCGGCATCCGGCTCGCCGAGAATGCCCATCCGGCAGAGGTCGCCGATATAGCCGTGATAGTTGCCGCCGGAATCGATCGACAGCACCTCGCCCTGCTTCCATGCCTGCGGCGAGGTGGCGCGGTTGTGGCTGGAACCCAGCGTCAGCAGACAATATTCGAAATGGATGCCGCGATTGGTTTCCTCGCGCCGCAGCCGCTCGATGATCTCGCTCTTGGTCGTGCCTTCGCTTGCCCAGGCAATGGTTGCCAGCATGGAATCGGTGATCAGTTCGGAGGCGGTGCGCAGCTTCTCCAGCTCGGCATCGGTCTTGATGGCGCGCATGCGCTCCAGCATGTCGGTCGCATCGATCAGTCTGGCGTCCGGCAACGCCTTGCGGATCAGCGTATAGGCGTCCGACGGCAGGAAGCCGGGCTCGATGCCGATGCGGGCGCCGGCCTTGCCGATCTTTTGCAGATGCTCGACGGCGAGATTGGCGGCATCGAGCGTGCCCCAGCAGGCGGCGTGCAGCGTCGGCGTCCAGAACGGGTTGTTCTGATGCTCCCCGCCTTCCATGCGGTTGCCGATATAGGCGGCATGGTCCGGCCCGCCCTTTTCGTACACGACGATCGGCAGGTAACGGCTATGGCCGATCGCATCCATGGCGGCAAAGAAGATGAACTTGTAGCCGCCAAGCAGATATTGCGTGTTGTGCTTGGAGGTGGCGAGCAGCACATCGATGCCGGCCTCCTCCATCAGCCGGTCGACCCTTGCCTGGTCGAACGGGATATTGCCGACGACATTCTTGCCCGGAGCAATGTTCATCTCTCTCTCCCTGAATTGCCTGGGATCGCCGGCTGTTCTGCTCCCGATCCCTTGGCTATGGCTCAAATCTGCACCATTTTGCCCGCTCTGGTCCAGCCAGAAATAGGAAAAACAGCACCGTTCGATGTCACCATACCGTCATCCACCAATATATCAGGTCAATCTGGTCCGACCAGATTAAGCTGATTGAGCCGATTCCTCCAAACTGGTCCAGCGGACGAAAATTTCAAAGCCAAGCAAGGATGCGCCAATTCCGTCTCTGGCGAAACCCTCGGCAAGGCTCATAATCGCCACCGCAAGGATGCTGGCGGGCTTGCCGGTGTCTGAGCGGTATTGGCGCACCCGACCGGGTCGCGGAGAGGACGGAGTTCGATCATGTCAGGTTTCACGATTTCCAGACGCACGATGCTTGCCGGCTCGGCAATGCTGCTGGCCTCCACCGCCATGCCGGCATCAGTCTGGGCCCAGACGCCGAAGAAGGGCGGCCGGCTGGTGCTTGCCGCCGATTCCGAACCACGCAACCTCAATCCGGCGATCGTCGCCTCCAATGGCGTGTTCTTCATCTCCAGCAAGATCGTCGAAACGCTGGCCGAAGCCTCCTTCGACGGCAAGGACGGTCTCGCTCCACGGCTGGCGCTGAGCTGGGAGGGTGCCGCCGACGGGCTCTCAGTGACGTTCAAGCTGCGCGACGGGGTCAAATGGCATGACGGCAAACCATTCACCTCGGCCGACGTCGCCTTCTCGGCGCTGCAGATCTGGAAGCCGCTGCAGAATCTCGGCCGCACCGTGTTCAAGGATCTGGCCAGCGTCGACACGCCGGACGATCTCACCGCCGTGTTCAAGTTCGCCAAGCCGACACCCTTCCAGCTGATCCGCAACGCACTGCCGGCGCTGAGCAGCGGTGGTGCCGAAGCACATCTACGAGGTGGGCAAGATCGAGGACAACCCGGCCAACAACGCGCCCATCGGCACCGGGCCGTTCAAATTCGGCGAGTACAAGGCCGGCCAATATTACCGGCTGACCAAGAACACGGATTACTGGGGCAAGGACGAGCCCTATCTCGACGAGATCATCTACCAGGTGCTGCCGGATCGCACGTCCGCGGCGAGCGCGCTGGAGGCCGAAGAGATCCAGCTCGCCGCCTTTTCCGCCGTGCCGCTGGCCGACCTCGACCGCATCTCCAAAGTGCCGGGCTTGAAGGTGATCTCCAAGGGTTACGAAGGGCTGACCTATCAGTTGGTCGTCGAGATCAACCATCGCCGCAAGGAACTCGCCGACGTCAAAGTGCGGCAGGCGATCGCGCATGCCATCGACAAGGATTTCGTCGTCAAGACGGTGTTCCTCGGCTATGCCGCGACAGCAACCGGTCCGGTGCCGAAGAACGATCCGCAGTTCTACACCGCCGACGTGCCGACTTATGCCTTCGATGTCGCCAAGGCCAACGCACTGCTTGACGAGGCCGGCTACAAGAAAGGCGCCGATGGCAACCGCTTCTCGCTCAAGCTGCTGCCCGCGCCCTATTTCAACGAGACCAAGCAGTTCGGCGACTATCTGCGCCAGGCACTCGCCGCCATCGGCATCGATGCGCAACTGGTCAACAACGACTCGGCCGCTCACATCAAGGCGGTCTACACCGACCACGCCTTCGACCTCGCGGTCGGCCCGCCGGTGTTCCGCGGCGACCCGGCGATCTCCACCACCATCCTGGTGCAGAGCGGCATTCCGGACGGCGTCCCGTTCTCCAACCAGGGCGGCTACAAGAACGACGCGCTCGACGCGCTGATCGCCAAGGCCTCCGAAACGCTCGACACCACTGCCCGCACCGACCTCTACAAGGAGTTCCAGAAGGAGGTGGCCACCGACCTGCCGCTGATCAACGTCGCCGAATGGAGTTTCATCAGCGTCGCCCGCGACACGGTCGGCAACATCGCCAACAATCCGCGCTGGGCGGTATCGAACTGGGCGGACACGTATTTGGAATCGTGACACACTTGCGCGGATGAAAATTCGCGAAGAAATCGGTGGTGAAACATGGCCTACGGCCGCGTTCCGTCACACCCCCCTCTGTCCTGCCGGACATCTCCCCCGCAAGGGGGGAGATCGGCAGTTTCACCGTCGCACAAATTCGGCATCCAAGATTAGCGAAAGCAGAGGTGACATCCAATCTCCCCCCTTGCGGGGGAGATGTCCGGCAGGACAGAGGGGGGTGCCTAGACACCCCACTTCTCTTGATCGGCACAGCGTCACGCCGCCCCCATGACCCGCGCCCTCACCCTGCTTCGCCGTCGCCTGGTCGGCAGCGTCTTCGCGGTGCTGATCGTCGTCGTCGGCACCTTCCTGCTGCTCGAAGCCGCTCCCGGCGACGCGGTAGACGCCTATATCGTCTCGACCGGCGGCGACGCCGGCATGATCGAGCTGTTGCGCCATCGCTGGGGCCTCGACCAGTCGGAGCTGACGCGGCTGGCCAACTATCTCTGGGCCCTGTTGCATCTCGATCTCGGCCAGTCGGTGACGTTCTCCAGGCCGATCCGCGATGTCATCCTCGAACGCCTGCCCAACACGTTACTCCTGATGGTCAGCGCCACCGCGCTCTCCTTCGGGCTTGGCTCGGCACTCGGTATCTATGCCGGCGCACGGCCCGGCAGTTTCCGCGATCGCTTCCTGTCGATCGGCTCGCTGGCGCTCTATGCCGTGCCGGGTTTCTGGCTCGGACTGGTGCTGATCGTCGTCTTTGCCGTCGACCTGCGCTGGCTGCCGATCGGCGGCATCGAAACGCTGGCCTCTGACAAGACAGGTCCTGATCGCGCCGCCGACATTGCCATCCATCTCGTCTTGCCCGTTTCCGCCCTCGGGTTCATCTATCTGGCGCTCTATCTGCGCATGATGCGCGCCGGCATGGCCGAGGTCTGGCGCCTGGATTTCGTGCTGGCCGCACGCGCCAGGGGATTGTCACGCCGCCGCATCGTGCTCGCCCACGTCGCCCGCAATGCATTGCTGCCGCTGGTCACCATGCTCGGCCTGCAGTCGGCGCAGATGCTCGGCGGCAGCGTCGTCATCGAGAGCGTCTTTTCCGTGCCCGGCCTCGGCCGGCTGGCGCAGGAAGCGGTGGCGGCGCGGGACACCCCATTGCTGCTCGGGATTATTCTCACCAGCGCCGTCCTGGTCATTGTCATCAACCTTGCCGTCGACATCGCCTACGCCTTCCTCGATCCTCGTGTCGGCGCCAGCGAGGTTGACGCATGAGCCCGCTCCGCCGCTTTCTGCGCACCCCCGAGGCGGTCGCCGGCGCCATCCTCCTGGCGGCGCTGATCGCCATGGCGCTGTCGGCGTCGCTGCTGTTCCCCGGCGATCCGCAAGCCATTGCCGGGCCGGCGCTGCTGCCGCCGTTCCAGGACTGGTCGCTGCCGCTCGGCACCGACCGGCTTGGCCGCGACGTGCTGGCCGAGCTCTTTCATGGCGCCCGCACATCGCTGGCTGTCGGGCTCGCGGCCGCGGCCGCCGCACTTGTCGTCGGCGCGGTGGTCGGCACACTGGCCGGCTTTGCCGGCGGCATCGTCGACGAGGCGCTGATGCGCATCACCGACGCCTTCCAGACCGTGCCGAGCTTCCTGCTGGCGCTGGCCTTCGTCAGCGTGGTCGGACCGTCGCTCGGCGTCGTCGTGATTGCCATCGCGCTCGGCACCTGGACCGGACCTGCCAGGGTAGCCCGCGCGGAAGTCCTCTCCATTCGCGAGCGCGATTATGTCGCCGGGGCCAGGGTCATCGGCATGCACCCGCTGGCGATCGCCTTTCGCGAGGTGCTGCCCAATGCCTTGCCTCCGGTGCTGGCGATGTCATCGGTGATCGTCGCCGCCGCGATCCTCACCGAAGCGGCCTTGTCCTTCCTCGGCTTGGGAGATCCCAACCGGGTCACCTGGGGCGGCATGATCGCCGAAGGCCGCACTGTCCTGCGCACCGCACCCTTCCTGTCCATCGTCCCGGGCATAGCGCTGGTGTTGACCGTGCTCGGCGTCTATCTCGCCGGTGAAGGCATCGTCGAGACGACGGCGGTCAGGAGAGGCCTGTCGTGACCGCCCTGGCTTCGATCCGCGACCTGACGGTGACCTACCGCCGCGACGGCAGCGAGGTGGCGGCACTGGAAGACATCGACATCGATCTCGCGGTCGGCGAACGCCTGGCGATCATCGGCGAGAGCGGTTCGGGCAAGAGCACGCTGGCGTTGGCGCTTGCGGGGTTGCTGCCGGCGAGCGCCCGGATCGAGGGAAGCATCGATTGGTTCTTGCGGCAGCCGCCAGCGCCAGGCGCCAAGGCACCCCCCTCTGTCCTGCCGGACATCTCCCCCGCAAGGGGGGAGATTGCGCCCTCATCTCCGCTTTCGCCAATCACCAATGTTGCCGGATATGGGCCGACAGCCAAACTGCCGATCTCCCCCCTTGCGGGGGAGATGTCCGGCAGGACAGAGGGGGGTGTGACGGAACGCAACCCTCAAAAATCCTTCGCTACACCGAGCCACATCCCCCTTGGCGGCCGCGACATCGGCTTCGTCTTCCAGGACCCTTCCGCCAGCCTCGATCCTGTCGTGACGGTCGGCAAACAAATCGCCGAAGTCGCGCGCACGCATCTCGGCCTCACATGGGCACAGGCGTATGCAAAGGCAAAGCAAATGCTCGAGCGCGTCCGCCTGCCGGACCCGGACTCAGCCTTGCGCGCCTTTCCGCATCAGCTCTCCGGCGGCCAGAAGCAGCGTGTGGCGATCGCCGCAGCCATTGCGGCCGGTCCTAAATTGCTGATCGCCGACGAGGCGACCAGCGCGCTCGATACCATCGTGCAGGCCGAGATCGTCGCCTTGATCCGACGATTGGTGACCGAAGACGGCATGACGCTGCTGTTCATCAGCCATGACATCGCGCTGGCAGCCGAGCTTGCCGAGCGCATCGCCGTTTTCCGTCATGGCCAGTTGGTCGAGCTAGGCACCACTGCGCAGATTATCGGCGCCCCAGCCCAGCCCTATACGCGCGCATTGCTCGACGCCCATATCGGCCTCGACGCCAAGCCGTTTCTGAGCCGAGCCGAGCTCCACGCATGAGCCTGCTGGCGGTGTCCAACCTCACCAAACGCTACCGTCGGGGCGACAAGACCATCGCTGCCGTCGATGATGTCTCTTTTCACATCGACCCCGGCGAAACGCTGGCGCTGGCCGGGCCCTCCGGCAGCGGCAAGTCGACGATCGCGCGACTGGTGCTGCGATTGATCGAGCCGGACGCCGGACACATCGACTTCGAAGGCGACGATTTTCTGGCCTTGCGCGGCGCAGCGCTGCGCGCACGCCGCGCACGTCTGCAGATGGTGTTCCAGGACCCGTTGGCCGCCTTCAACCCGCGCGCCACGGTGGCGCGTGTGCTCGACGATCCCTTGCGCATCCATGGCATCGCCTCCCGCTCCGAGCGCCCGCGCCGCATCGCCGCCTTGCTGGAGCGGGTCGGGCTGACGGCTGATCTCGCCCCGCGCGCCATTCATGAAATCTCCGGTGGCCAGCGGCAGCGCGTCGCCATTGCCCGCGCTGTCGCGACGAAACCGTCGCTGATCGTGCTCGACGAGGCGGTGTCGGCGCTCGACGTTTCCGTGCGCGGACAGATCCTCGACCTTTTGCTTGACCTGCAACGGCAGGAACGGATCGCCTACCTCTTCATTTCACATGATCTTGGCGTTATCAGAGCGATCGCCCACCGCGTCGTCCTTCTCGATGCCGGGCGGATTGCCGAGAGTGGCGATGCCTGTGCCGTCATCGACGCGCCGCAATCAGCCATAGGCAAGGCGCTGGTGGCGGCCGCACCGAGATTGAACCGGACCACACAGGACGCATCATGACCGACTCCGAAGCCAGAGCCGCGAAACTGTCGCGCGAACTCGATTCGGCCTTTCGCAACCGAGCCGATCTATACCGCCTGTTCCTCGAGGAACTGACCGGAGAGTTGGGCGCCGAAAAGGCCGAAGCGATCATGATCCGCGCCATCGAACAGCGCGGCAAGGAAGTCGCGGCAGTCGCTTTCGCCAGCTTCGGCGCCAACGACGCCCGTGCGATCGGCGAGGCCTTCCTGGCGGTCAGCCCGGATGGCGGCCTGATGTATCCGACCGATGTCGAACGCGACGACGACCATATCGCCTTCAAGGTGAAACGCTGCCCGCTGAAAGATGCCTGGGTCGAGGCCGGCGTCGGAGATGAGAAACTCGCCACGCTCTGCCGCATTGCCGGTGCCTTCGACCGCGGCCTGTTCGAGGCGACCGGCGTGCGTTTCGACAATGTCACCTGGACCCCGGGCCATGGCTCCGGCTGCTGTCATATCGCGCTGACAAACCGGGATACCGGATAGGCTCAGCCGCCGTCAAAGACGTGAAGTTCCGTTCCGCCCGCTTCAATGACGGCGCGCAGCGCCGGCTGCGGCTCGCGATCGGTGACGATGTCGGAAAGCTCGCCGAGGCCGCACACGCGCTCGAGGCTGTTGCGGCCGAACTTGTCGTTGGTCACCACCAGCGCTGTCGACAGCGTTCGCGAGATCATCGCCCGCTTGACCGCCGCTGCCCCCGAGATCATGTCGCTGGGTCCATCCGCGGACAGGCTCGAGGCGCCGATGATGGCAATGTCGGCATTGTAGCGCCTGATGAATTCGACCGTATCCTCGCCGAACACGCTGGCTTCGCGGCTGTCATAGGTGCCGGGGCACAAGACAACCCGGAAAGTCGGATTGGCGCCGGCTACCGAGGCCACCCCGATGGAGTTGGTGATGACGGTCAGGTCGCGCCTCAGCTGCGAGAGATTGCGCGCCACCTCGTAGGTTGTCGAGCCCCCGTCGATCATCACGATCTGGCCTTTCTTGACCAATCCGGCCGCGCCGCGCCCGATCCGGGTACGCTCCTCAACCATGGTCTGGCTGCGCTCGGCAATCACCGGCTCGGATGTCACCAGCGAGATCGTCGCGCCACCATAGGTTCGGTTGAGCAGCCCCGCATCACCAAGCTCGATGAGGTCGCGACGGATCGTCTCGCCGGCGACGCCGAGGCGTATGGCGAGCCTGGAAATACGGATCGAGGCCGACCGGCGCACTTCCGACAGGATGAGCTCATGCCGCTCCTTCTTCGACAGCCGGCTATGCTCCATGATCAATCCTCCGCTAAGTCGGGGACATTAGAGCAATTCCAGGAAAAGTGTGAAACGGTTTTCCGTCCGGAATTGTGCCAAAACAAAGAGTTAGAGCGACGCGGACGCCGGTGGGAAAGGAGCGTGAGTGGCGATATGGGCTGACAAGCGTGTTCATGGCTGGTCTGATGGAGCCTTGGCGAATCGACAGGCCGTCAGGAGAGCCCAATGCATGTCGTGACATTGTTGAAAGCGAACATGTTCGATGTCGAGATCGACGGCAAGCCCGCTTCGATCGCCGAGGCTTTGCCGGACTGGAACCCGCATGACCGTTTCGGCCTGGTGATCGACGACGCGCTTGGCGGCATCGGCGCAACCCATCTGCTGCAGATCGCCATCACTTCGTTCTATGACGTCAAGCCAAGCCGCCGCACGGAATTGACGGTCTATCCGGAAATCTATGCCTTCCACATCGGCAAGGGACACGGCGCGCATGCGCCCTATGATTTCTGGCCGGCCCGGCGCGAGGTCATCACCTCGCGCGATCACCGCGAGGTCCTCGACGCCATCAACGATCGTGGCATCACCCGGCTTGCCGTCCCCGATCGCCAGCCGCGGGAAGTCGTGCACCGGCCAAAGGAGGTCGACGCGGCGCTCGACCGGGTTGTCTCGGCATTCGTCTACAGCCCGTCAGGCCGGGTTTCGGATCCCGACCTCGTCATTTCAGGCAACGACAGGCGAACCGAATACAACCCTAACAGCGCCTTGCGGCCCCGCTATACCGACAACCGGCCGGCTTCGATTTCGACGGCGGCCAAGCCGGTCAAGGAGGTCGATCCGTCCTACCAGGAATGGCTCCGCAAGCGGGAGCACGACCTGACCAGCGAGGAACGCGCCTTTGTCGAACGCCGCCGCGAGGCGCTGAGACAGGACGGCCTCGTCACCGAGACCTACCGGCGTGCCGGTGTCTGCGAAGCGCTGATGCGGCTGGCGTCGGTCGGCCTCGATTGAGGCTCAGCCGCCACCGCCCGTTCGATCAATAGCCGACGGTGAAGCGCTGCCTGATGTGAGCCGGCTTCTCGATCTCGTCGACCATGACGATCGCATAGTCCTCGAAGGAAATGCTGCTGCCCTTGTCCGAGGCGAGAAGCGTGTCCTTGCCGAGGCGGAATTTTCCGGTGCGTTCGCCTGGGACGAACATGGCGGATGGCGACAGGAAGGTCCAATCGAGATCGCCGACCGTCTTCAATCTGTCCAGGAAGTCGGTGCCCTTCTGGGCTTCGGCCTTGTAGATCGCCGGGAATTCGGGGGTGTCGACCAGCCGCTTGCCGGGCGCAACTTCGAGACTGCCGGCGCCGCCGACGACGAGATAGCGCTTCACGCCGGAGGCCCGCACCACGGCGATCAGCGTATCGGCATCGCTGTCCAGAAAATGCACGGCGCTGATCACCACATCATGGCCGCGGAGCAGGTCGGTGAGACCCTTCTCGTCGAAGAGATCGCCCTTCCTGGCCGTCACGCCCGGAAGCGCGGCGATCTTTTCCGGGTTGCGCGCAATGCCGGTGACGGTATGGCCGCGATCGGAGAGTTCCCTGAGAAGGCGCGAACCGACCGCGCCGGATGCACCAATGAGAGCGACTTTTGCCATGTCTATTTCCTTGTTCCTTGTTGGACGTTTTCTGGAAGATGGGATCACGCCGCCGCGATATGGGCGACGAGGTTGTCGAAGCTGCCGAACAGTGCGTTCGAGCCGATCAGCCTGAGCGCATCGTTGCGGATGACCGCCAGCGAAGGCACGCCATCGGCATTCAGGCGCTGGAACAGCGCGCGGCCGCGGCCGACCAGCTCGCGGTGGGCCGTCAGCAATGTTTCGGTCGGCGCCTCAAGCATCTCGGCAGCGTCCGCCATGCCGGCGGCGGCGAGCACCTCGGCCACACCGCCGGTCGTCACGACATCGCTGCCGTCGACATAGCGCGCCCGCTGGATCGTCTTCAGCGCGGCAAGCCGGCGGCTGGGATCTTCCAGGCCGGCGGCGCTGATGCCGAGCGTGGCGGCATGCGAATCGAGCAGGGTCCCGCTGATATCGAGGACATTGCGCCGGTAGGCCGGCGTGAACACCTGTCCGGTCAGGCGCTCGATGCGCTGGTCGTTCGCCCAGGCGTGGGCAGCAAAACTGTCATCCATCGGACGCGCGCCGGCACCGGAGAACAGGCCGGTCGGCAGCAGGTCGACGTGCAGGCCGGTGGCCGACAGCCTGTCGAGCATCGGGGTCGCACCATAGCACCAGCCGCAGAGCGGATCGAAAAGATAGATCACTTCTGAATTGCTCATGATTGCTGCCATCCTTGGTCCGGCTGCCGGCTTCGTCGAATGCCTTGGCTCCTATGTGGCAGGTGGCGACCTTGCGATAAATAGCGCCCAATAATACAAACTGTCTGATCCAATCAGACAAAAGGTTGCCGTCTTGGCCGAACTTCTGAACCTCAATCGGCTGGCCTACTTCACCACGGTGATGGAAACCGGCTCGTTCACCGCAGCGGCAGACCGGCTTGGCGTCGCCAAGGCCGTGGTCAGCCATCAGATCGGCAAGCTCGAGGAAGAACTGGGCGCCACACTGCTGCAGCGCACGACGCGGCGTGTCACGCCGACCGAAGAGGGCCGCCTCTTCTATGACCGCGCGATGATCATCCTGCGGGAAGCGGAGGCGGCCTATGGCGAAATCTCGCGCGGAGCCGTCGAACCGAGCGGAACGCTGAGACTGACCGCGCCGCTCGACTACGGCACCAAGATGGTGGCCCCGGTCATGGCGGCCTATCTCAGAACCTATCCGCATATGCGCGTCGAGGCGATCTTCGATGACGCGGTCGCCAATCTGGTGGACGAGCAGATCGATCTCGGCATCCGTGTCGGCTGGCTCACCGATTCCTCGAACCAAGCAAGGCGCCTGGGTACGATCCGGCAAACCGTGGTGGCGAGCCCTGGCTTCGCGGCGAGCCTGCCACCCGACGTGACGCCGCGCCAGGCAAGATCGCTGGCCTGGGTCGGCAACGCCCAGCTGCGTAGCGTCGGCCAATGGCTGTTCTCCAGGGACACTGAGACAGTGCTGACCGAACTCAATCCGGTGGTCATGTGCGACAAGAGCCCGGCTGCCCTGGCTTGCGTGCTCGCCGGCATCGGGCTGGGCGTGTTTCCGGACTACAGCGTCAGCGACGATATCGCCGAAGGGCGGCTGGTGCCGGTGTTTGCCGACTGGACCTTGCCCACTGGCGGTATCCATGCGGTCTTTCCGCCGGCCCGGTTCCGGCCCGCCAAGGTGCGCGCCTTCGTCGACCTGCTCGCTGCCGCCGAGAAAAGGCGATCGCGCGGCGTTGCCATGGCTTGAAGGCGATGGCGGTCAGCGGGCCTCTTGCAGGATCATCTCGGCTGCCTTCTCCGCGATCATGACGACCGGAGAGTTGGTGTTGCCCGAAACGATTGTCGGCATGATCGAGGCATCGACCACGCGCAGCCCGGCAAGCCCGTGAACACGCAGGCCGTCGTCGACCACCGCCATGTTGTCCGCCCCCATCTTGCAGGTGCCGACGGAGTGGAAGATCGTCGTGCCGATATCGCCGGCCTTGCGGATGAGGTCCTCGTCGCTGTCATACTGCGTGCCGGGCAGCATTTCTTCCGGCGCAAAGCGCGCCACGGCCCGGGCCTTCATCAGACTGCGGACATGGCGCAACGACGCGATGGCCACGCTGCGGTCTCCCTCGGTGGAAAGATAGTTCGGCCGGATCTTCGCCGCCTCCCGCGCATCGGATGAACCCATGTGTACGGTACCCCGACTTTCCGGACGCAGATTGCAGACCGAGACGGTGACCGCGGGAAAGCGATGCAGCGGCTCGCCCAGCCGGTCGGTGCTCAGTGGCTGCACATGATATTCGAGGTCGGGCGTTGCAAGGCGCGGATCGCTCCTGGCGAAGATGCCGAGCTGGCTCGGCGCCATCGACAGCGGCCCGCTGCGCCTGAGCGCATATTCCAGCCCCATCGACGCACGGCTGAACAGATTGTGGTAGCGCTGGTTGAGCGTGGCGGTGTTGGCGACCTTGAAGACGGTGCGGATCTGCAGATGGTCCTGCAGGTTTTCACCGACGCCCGGCAAGGCGTGACGGACATTCACGCCAATGCTCGAAAGCAGGTCGGGGCGACCCACCCCCGACAGTTCGAGCAGCTTGGGTGAGTTGATGGCGCCAGCTGCAAGGATCGTCTGCCCAGCGCGGACCTGAAGCAGGCGGTCGCCCTGGCGGAAGACGAGTCCGGTGACGCGCCGGCCGTCGAATTCGAGCCTTTCCGTCTCCGCGCCAGTCACCACGCGCAGATTTTTGCGCGTGGCAATGCCGCGCAAAAACGCCTTCGATGTGTTCCAGCGCACGCCCTTCCTCTGGTTGACCTCGAAATAGCCCGAGCCCTCATTGGTGCCGGTGTTGAAGTCGTCGGTGCGGGGAATGCCGAGTTCCTCGGCCGCGTCCCGGAAGGCATCCAGGATCGGCCATGACAGCCGCTGCCGTTCGACCCGCCACTCGCCGCCGCTGCCGTGCATGGCGCTCTTGCCGCCATGGAAGTCTTCCGATTTGAGGAAGTAAGGCAGGACATCGTCCCAGCCCCAGCCGGCATTGCCGGCCTGACGCCAGCCATCATAGTCGGCTGCCTGGCCGCGCATGTAGATCATGCCGTTGATCGATGAACAGCCGCCAAGCACCTTGCCGCGCGGATAGTTGAGGCTGCGTCCGTTGAGGCCGGCTTCCGGCTCGGTCTTCATCATCCAGTCGGTGCGCGGGTTGCCCATGCAGAAGAGGTAGCCGATCGGGATATCGACCCAGTGGTAGCGGTCGCTGCCGCCGGCCTCGAGCAGCAGCACGCTGTTGCGCGGATCGGCCGAAAGCCGGTTGGCGAGCACGCAGCCGGCGGAGCCGGCGCCGACGATGACGTAGTCGTAACTGCCGAACGGGGACGGTGGAGCTTCGGTCACGTGCGCGCCTGCTGTCCGGCGATGCGCTCCCACATCGGGGTCATCGCCTGGTTGATCTCGCCGTACAGTCGATACCGCCGTGCATAGGCGTCGGCAACCGCCTCGTTGGGCACAAAATGTCGGGCGGCCGCCGTCATGGCGGCCGCACCGGCACTGTAGTCCACGAAGATGCCGACGCCGGTGCCCGCCGCGATCGCCGCTCCCATAGGACGCTCCTTTGTTGCATCTGGAGGTCGATGCCGTACCGGGCGGCCAGCAAGGCGAGGAAGGTCGAGCGTTCGGCGGCGGCCTCGTTGGCGCTCCAGCCTTTGTACGCCGCCAGCATGTAGAGAGAGGCGTTGATGAGGTCTAAGCCGAGGCCCCCGAAATGGCGATGGTGGTGCGGCGCAGGAGCAGGTCGGCAAGACACTCCACCTGCTCCCCCCGCTCGATGATGTGCCGGATCTCGCTTGCCGAATACTCCGATTGCGGCTGTTCGCGAGCCGGGTGCGTAACGAAACATCTGGCCGACGCGGCATAGCGCTGCAGCAGCGTCCGCGCGCTCGATGGACAAGCCGTGCTCGGCGGCGAATGATGCGTACCAAGGCTGCGGATCGGCCGGAAAGTTGCGACCGCCACCGATGGCCATGTCCCGCGTGCCCAACACTTCGGAGTGTCTGGAAGCACGAGCGTCATCGACGCCATGCCGCAGGGGCCTGGATACGTCCCGCCACTTGGCCACGGGACATCAGCGGGTCGTGGCGGTATGAGCGCGCGCCCTTATGGTGCGCAAGGCCCCGCGATCACCGGTTTTGATGCAGGATTGTCTCGGCGGCGATGAAGCCCCATGTCAAATTGGGACCCAGCGTCGTGCCGGCTCCTACGGCGCGCGTACCGATGGGGTTGGCCATGGCAAGCCCTGCCGCATAGAGGCCGGGGATGATCGAGCCGTCCGGTCTCAGCACCTGCGCGCGCTCGTTGGTGCGGGCGCCGCCCTTGGTGCCGAGGATCGAGCGATTGATCGTCATGCCGAGATAGGGCGGCTTGTCGATCGGCTTCAGCCGGTTCTCGGGGCCATGCGCCTTGTATGCCTCCCAACCGTTGTCGCCACGTTGGAAGTCCGCATCGTGCCCCTTCGCGCAAAAACCGTTCCAGCGCGCGATTGTCTCCTCGAGTGCCGCTGCCGGCAGCCCGAGCTTGGCGGCAAGACCGGCGACCGTATCGGCCTTCTTGATCCAGTCGCGCTCGTAGGAGGCATACCAGCGGAAAGGCAGCGACGTTTTCAGGAAACGATGATCTCCAACGAGATAGCAGGGCAGATGGATAGGCGCGCCATCCGGCCCGCGCGCATCGATCGCCTCGCCGATGTTGAAGGCGTTTTCGCTGACAAAGCGCTTTCCCCCGCGATCGACCACGATCGAATGCGGTTCGGCCTGGAAGGTCATCGGCAAGCCGTGCTTCTGTCCCTGGTAGCGCGTCGGCAGGCAGGGATAGACGTTCGCCTGGTCCATGCGGTCCAGCTGCGCGCCAACGGAAGCCGCAAGCTTCTGGCCGTCGCCCTCATTGCCGCGCGGACTGCCGATCCGGTCGAAGGCGCCGGGGAAGTGGCGCGCACGCATCTCGGCATCCCATTCGAAGCCGCCGGTTGCGATGACGACGCCGCGGCGCGCGACGATCTTCGTGCGTTGGCCCTCATTCTCCACCTCCGCGCCGGTGATGCGCGAATCCAGGTCCTGAAGCAGGGTGACGGCGCGTGTTCCCGGCTGAAAAGTGACGCCGGCATCGAGGCAGCCCTTGATGAGTCCTGTCATCAGCGCCGTGCCCTGGCCGCCGGAATTCGTCAGCCACCGCCATAGAAGCTTCGGCCAGACCTTGAACCCGGCGCGGATGGGATGGTGGTAAAGATCGAGGTCGACGATCTCCTGGTAGGTGAAGCTGTGCGGCAAGGTGGAGCGGCGCAGGCTCCGTGCAAACCTGCCCAGGATACGGCGGCTGAGCGGCATCGGCGAGAGCATGCGACCGTAGAGCTTGCCGCCAGGCGCTTCGGCAAAGGGGTCCGGCTCGTTGATCAAGCGAAAATCGAGTGGCGTGTTAACGGACAGGAAGCGAAGCATGTCGGGTGCGGCCTTGGCGAACGCGCCCCAGAGGGCATCTTCCTTCTGCTCCCACCCTTCGGGTGCGACGGCACGCAGATAGGCGAGCGCATCCTCGCGGCTGTCGGCGATGCCGGCCTCCGCAGCGACATGGTTGGCGGGTATCCAGACCCCGGCACCGGACATGGCCGAGGTGCCGCCCAGCCATTCGCTCTTTTCGATGACGAGCACCTTGAGGCCGCCCTTGGCGGCTCGCAAAGCCGCCGAACAGGCCGCGGATCCTGAACCGATCACCAGAACGTCGTACTCGCCCATCGGCATTCCCCTGCCATCATCACCACAGCACTATAGAGGCAGGAAATTTAATCTGTCTACTATTGTGTCGACACTTTTTGCGCTGTACCCTCGCTTGGTCAGCAGCGTGCCCCGCACGACCTTCGCAGCTCCTTTCGAGAGGCAGAGCCATGGACGACACCCGCCTTCAACCCGCTCCGTCAGGCATCCATGTTTCCGGACCCGAAACGCGCGAAAGCTACTGGCAGCCGGTGCCGGCAAACGGCCATATCGACGTCGCGCTCGCGCCGCACATCGTCGGCATGGAGCACCCCTTCGCGCTGGGCACGCAATCGGTGGCGCCCGGCGGCTATGTGCGTGAACACACGCACGACCGCAACGAAGAGACGGTTTACGTCATCGAAGGCCGTGGCCGCGCCGTCATCGACGGCAAGGAATATCCGCTGGAACCGGACAGCGTGGTGTTCCTGCCGAAGAATGTCCGGCACATGTTCATCAACGATGGCGAGACACGCCTGCGCTGGATCTGGTTGATCGTGCCGAACGGGCTCGAGGACTTCTTTCGACTGATCGGCAAGCCGCGCAAGCCGGGCGACCGCGTGCCGTCCAATTTTCCGCGCCCGGAAAACGTCCTGGAGATCGAGCGCAAGACGGTGTTCGGAGCAGACCTCGCCGACAAGTTCGATCCTCTGAAACAGAACCCCTGAAGAAGCCGGATGGTCACGTTCGGTCTCATCGGCTTCGGCACGATCGCGCGCGAGATCGTCTCGGCTTTCCCAGTGGACTCGGTTCGCTGGGTAGTTCTGGTGCGTGAAGGCGCTCACCCCGCACTGCCGGCAAATGTTCGCACTGTCACGCAGCTTGACGCGCTGATCGACGCGCGGCCCAAGGCGGTGGTGGAGGCGGCAAGCCAGGAGGCAGTCGCCGCTTATGTGCCAGCACTTCTCGAAGCCGGCATCCCGACCATCATCGCTTCGATCGGTGCGTTCTCCGATCCGATACTTGCCGCCCGGTTGACCAATGCTTCGCGCAACGGCGGCGCGCGCTTGGTCCTGCCGTCAGGCGCGTTGGGCGGCCTCGACTATCTCAGGGCGATAGCGGCACTTCCCAATGCGCGGGTGCGCTACACTTCGCGCAAGCCGCCGGCAGCCTGGGAAGCCGAGCTCGCCGCCCTTGGCCTGTCGGCCGAGCACGATGCGGTATCCCTCTTCGAGGGCACGCCCGCGCAAGCGGCAAAACTCTATCCGAAAAACCTCAACGCCGCCTTCGCCGTGGCGCTCGCGGCAGGCATCGACAAGGTCACCGTAAGCGTGGTTGCCGATCCCAGGGCTACCGGCAACACGCATGAAATTGAGGTCGAGAGCACCGCCGGCACCGCTGCCTTCCGCCTCGTCAACGCCCCCTCGCCCGACAATCCGAAAACCTCGCGGCTCACCGCGCTCAGTCTCGTCACGGCCCTTGGTGAGTTGCTCGACAGGGAAGGGCCTCGCTGATGCCCTTCTTCACCGCCGCCGATGGCTGCCGCATCCACTGCGAGACATCAGGCACCGCTGGCCCGCGCCTCATCCTCATCCCGGGGCTCGGCGGTGACGGCAGGTTCTGGGCTGGCGTGGTGCGCCTGCTCGAGGCCGACCATCGCATCATCGTCGCCGACCATCGCGGCGCCGGCCGCAGCGATCGACCGGAAAGCCCCTATTCCATTCCCCTGATCGCCAGCGACATTGCCGGTCTGCTGGCACAGACGGGCGGCCCGGCGCACATTGTCGGGCACTCCACCGGTGGCGCCATCGCGCAAGTGCTGGCGCTTGATCATGCGGAACTCGGCCTGAGCTATACGATCAGCAGTTCGTGGGCGCGAGCCGACACCCGTTTCCGCACGCTTTTCAGCGCCCGCGCCGAACTGCTGGAGGCCGGCATGGCCGAGACCTACCAGCGCCTTGGCCATGTGCTCTGCCACGAACCGTCCTACCTCGAAACGCATGCCAGTCAGCTCGAAGCGGCCATCGCCGCCGCTCCCCGCACCTTGGCGCCGTTGACTGTGAGCGCCGCGCGCGTGCGCATGCTGCTCGACCACGATCGCCTTGCCGACCTGCCGCGTATCGACGCTCCGGTTCAGGTGATTGCCGCCACCGGCGATATCCTGACGCCACCCGCCCTTTCGGAAGCCATTGCCACCGCGATACCGCAGGCGACCTATGTAACCGTTCCCGGTGCGCATTTTCATCCCCTCGCCGACCCCGAGGGTTTTGCCGCCATCATTCGCCGTTTCATTGCCGGAGCCGACAGCAAACATCATGACCGCTGAAATCGCCCCCGCTCTCATCGATCCGCGCCTCAAGCCCGGCATCGATCTCCTCGCCGAAGGGCGCACCATGGCGCGCGACTGGCGCCTCGGCAGTTGCCGCTTCCTCGCTGAAACCGGAATGCCATCCGAGGCCGCATGGAAGCGCAAGGCGGCGGCCGATAAGCGCGTCATGCAGCACGCCCATATCGGCTTCAGAAGCGTCGACCGCACCGTGGCAGCGATCGGCGAGGTGCATAAGCAATGCCGCAAGGCAGGCGTAACGGTCGACCGTTTCGGCATCACCCTCGACTGGTCGATGGGTTATCCCCAGGCCATGCGTGCAAAGGCCGCGCGCGGCACCGGCATCGTGCTCACCGGCCCGGAGGATTTCGCACGCATCACCAATGCCGCGCCCGCTGCCGCTCATTTCGGCGACTTCATGCTCGGCCTGCCGGGCGCGGTGGAAAATACCCGCGCCGCGATCGCCGCCGGGGCGACGGCCATCGGCAATCTGGGACAGTATTTCACCTTCCGGCTGCCTTATTGGGACGATGATGTGGCGACCACCGAAGCGACCGTCACCGCGCTCGGCCTGATTGCCGCGCAGGATGCCGAAATCCTCGTCCATTCCAATCTCGACGACGGCTTCGCCGGGCTGTTCATCGACATGGCTTGCGCGCTCGGCATGGTGCTGGTCGAAAAGCACATCGTCGAGGATCTGATCGGCGCTCGGCTCGGCCATTGTTACGGACACCACTTCAGCGATCCGCTGTCGCGTGCTGCCTTCCATGCCGCGCTGGTGCGGGTCAGCGACACACCAGGCACCATGATCTTCGGCAACACCGTCTCCTACCAGTCGACCCCGGCAGGCAATTACGCAAGCCTGGCAAGCTATCTCCTGGCCGACATTCTCGCTGTGGGGCGATGGCCCTCCGGCCATGCGATCAATCCGGTGCCGGTGACCGAGAACCAGCGCATTCCCGATGTCGACGAGATCATCGACGCGCAGACCTTCGCGCACCGGCTCACGCTGCACGCACCCTTCTACGACCCCGTCTTCGACTGGGCCAAAGTGGAGGCGATGGCCGATGTGCTGGTCGAAGGCGGGCGCCGCTTTGCCGGTGCCGTCATGAAGGGGCTGGCCGAGCGGGGGGTGGATACTGAAGACCCGGCCGCGCTGATGTTCGCCATCCGCCGCATGGGGCCGAAACGCATGGAGGCGCTGTTCGGCCCGGGCGCGGACGGCATGCGCGGGCGCACGCCGCTGATCCATGCCGAATGGGCACGCGAGCTCAACCACAAGGCCGTCGCCTGGGTCGCAACGCAAAAGCCGCTGGAAAGCCCTAAACCCCTGACCGTCTGCATCGGCACCACCGACGTGCATGAGCATGGCAAATATCTCGTCGAACAGGCGCTCGAAGGTCTGGGCATCGTCATCGCCGATGCCGGTGTAGCCGTCGACCCGGAAACGCTCGTCGCCCGCGCCGCCGAAACCGGGGCCGATGCCATCGCTGTCAGCACCTACAACGGCGTGGCGCTGCGTTATGCACAGGCGGTGAAAACGGCGATGGCGGCACGCGGACTTGCCTTGCCGGTGCTCATCGGCGGACGATTGAACGAAGTGCCCAAGGAGTCCAATTCGGGCCTGCCGGTCGACGTGACCAAGGATATCGCGGACCTTGGCTGCCTGCCCTGCGCCGACCTCGACGAGATGCTGAGCGCCCTGCGTTCCATCCGGCCTGTTGCCTGAAGCGGCCGGCTTCGTTTTCCGCCACCGACAGGCGCGCCTCACCAGGCGGTCATGCCGCCGTCGATTGTCAGGATCGAGCCGGTGGCGAAAGAGGATTCGTCGCTGGCGAGCCACAGGATTGCATTTGCGATTTCAATCGGTTGCGCGACGCGATTCATCGGCGAACGCGCATTCAATGCCGCGACAAACCCCTGAGGATCGGGATGAGTTTCCAGCATGGCTTCGAAATAACTCGACCAGGTCACACCCGGTGCCACGGCGTTGACGCGGATCTTGTCTGCAACATGGTCAAGCGCCATGGCACGCGTCAGCGCCGCGACGCCGCCCTTGGAGGCGACATAGGCCGCCCGATCGGCAAGTCCGACATGGGCCACGTTGGAAGCGGTGTTCACGATCGCCCCGCCGCCGCCCGCGGCCATGACGGGAACGACATATTTGGAGCAGAGAAAGACGCCCTTGAGGTTCACGGCCATGAGCGCGTCCCAATCCGCCGCCGCAGTGGTGACGACCGAACCGCGTATGCCGTAGCCGGCATTGTTGACCAGGATGTCCACCCGGCCGAATGCCTCTTGCGCGCGGCGCACCATCGTCGCCACGGAGGCTTCGTCCGAGACGTCCGCCTCAGAGGCCAGCGCTCCGGTCCTGCCGGCCACCTCGCTGGCCCGCGCGCCGTCGCGGTCGACGGCCAGAACGCGCGCGCCCTCTTTCACAAACAGTTCCGTGACGGCGGCGCCGATACCGGCGCCGGCTCCGGTGACGATGACCGCTTTGCCCTTCAAACGCATGATCGATCCCCTTTTCAAAAACTTGTTTTGCCCTATTTTGCAGAAGCGCTTGCAAAGTGTCGACACTTTTGTATTTAATTTCGGCACGAACTCGGGGATACCAGTGAAAAACACTCCTTCCGTCGAACAACATCTGGAAATCTATCGCCGGATGCTGCTGGTGCGGCATCTGGAAGAGAGCCTTGGAGCCCTTCACAAGGAGGGACGCACGCGCGGTCCGATCCATCGCTGCGATGGCCAGGAGGCCGTCGGCGTCGCCGCGACCGCGGTGCTGGAGGCGGGCGACAAGGTCGCCACCACCCATCGTGGCCACGCGGTCTATATCGGCAAGGGCATGGCCGTGCATCCGGTGGTGGCCGAGATCTTCGGCCGGGCCACCGGTGCCTGCGGCGGGCGCGCCGGCCACATGCTGGTGGCCGATGCCGAAAAGGGCGTGATCGGCGGCAACGCCATAGTCGGCGCGGGCATTCCAGCCGCCACCGGCATGGCGCTGTCGATGCAGATCCTCGGCACCGGCAATGTCGCCATGTGCGTTTTCGGCGATGGCGCCGCCCAGACCGGCATCTGCCACGAGGCCATGAACATGGCTGGGCTGTGGAAGCTGCCGGTCGTCTTCGTGCTCGAACACAACCAGTTCGGCCTGACCGTTCCCACCGAGGTCCAGTCGCCGGTCGAAGACCTGTCGATCCGCGCCGCCGGCTATGCGATGCCGGCCGAGATCGTCGACGGCAACGACGCGGTGGCCGTCTACCGCGCCGTGTCGACCATGGTCGAGCGTGCCCGGCGCGGCGAGGGCCCCGGCATGGTCGAATGCAAGACCTACCGCATCGAAGGTTTTTCCACCTCCGACATGGGCGGCTACCAGAAGCCGGAGGACATTGCGGCCTGGAAGGCGCGCGATCCCCTGCTCGTCTCGCGCAAGGCGCTTTTGGGCGATGTCGGCGAGGCGAAACTCGCCGCGATCGAGGCCGCGGCCAAGGCCGAGGTAGACGAGGCATTCGTGGCCGCCCTCTCTGACCCGATGCCCGAATTCTCGCTCGACGAAGCCTGCAACCCCTACAGCGAGGCATACTGACATGGCCATGATGCGGTATGCCGAAGCGCTCAATGCGGCGCTGCGTGAAGAGATGCAGGCCGACCCCTCCGTCTTCGTCTTCGGCGAGGACATTGGCCGCTATGGCGGCGTCTTCAAGGTGACGAAAGGGCTGATGGAGGAATTCGGCGAAACGCGGGTGCGCGACACGCCGATCTCCGAACAGGCGCTGACTGCCATGGCCGTGACCGCCGCTATGACCGGCACGCGGCCGGTGCTGGAAATCATGTATGCGGATTTCGTGCCGCTGACGCTCGATGCGCTGGTCAACCAGGCCTCGATCTACAACTACATTTGGAACGGCCAGGTGAAGATGCCGTTCGTGCTGCGCACGCAGGGCGGCGGCGGCGCCGGTGCCGGCGCACAGCACTCCAAGTCGCTCGATTCCATGCTTGCCCACATACCCGGCATCAAGGTCGTTGCCCCTTCGACGCCCGCCGACGCCAAGGGCATGCTGAAGGCCGCGATCCGCGACGACCAGCCGGTCGTCTTCCTTGAGCACAAGCTGCTCTACAACACCCGCGGCGAGGTCCCGGAAGGCGATGTGATCGTGCCGCTCGGCAAGGCGGCAATCCTGCGCGAAGGCAGCGACATCTCGATATTCGCCACCTCCAAGATGGTGGTTGAGGCGCTGAAAGCCGCGGACCTTCTCGCGGCCGATGGTGTTTCGGCCGAAATCGTCGATCTCCGGTCGCTGCGCCCGCTCGATGTCAACGCCATCGTCGCTTCAATCGCGAAAACGCACCATGCCGTGGTGGTCAACGAGGGCTGGCGCTTCTGCGGCTACGCCGCCGAGCTTTCGGCAACGATCATGGACCATGCCTTCGATGAACTGGACGCGCCGGTCGCGCGCGTCACGCTGCCGGACATGCCGATCCCCTATTCCGAACCGCTGGAAACGGCGATGCTGCCAAGTGCCGAGAAGATCCGCACGGCCGCGCTGAAGACGCTGAAGTGACGGCGGCGGCGATGGCGACCCATCCGATCATCATCGACAGCGCCGGCGGCGAATATATGGAAGCCGTGCTGGTGATCGCCTGGGCGGTGAAATCGGGCGATCCGGTCAAGGCGGGCGATCTTCTCGTCACCGTCGAAACGGCCAAGGCCGCGACCGAAATCGAAGCCGACCGCGACGGCTGGCTGGCGGAAATTTTCTTCGTCGAGGGGCAGGAAGCGCCGGTGGGCGCTGTGCTCGGCACGATCGCCGACGAGAAGCCCGTTCCTGGTCACGCGGCTCCGGTCGCGCCGGCCACTGCGACGGCTGTAGAACCCAATCCGCGCGAGCCTGTGGCCAGCGAAGCGCCTTCCTCCATCCGACCGCCCGGCAGCCGTGCAATCGCAAGCCCGCTGGCCCGGCGGCTTGCCGCCGCGGCCGAGCTCGACCTTGCCACCATTTCGGGAAGCGGCCCGCACGGGCGCATCAAGAAGCGCGACATCGATGCCGCCCTTGCTGCCCGCTCGAACGAACATGACGGTGCAGTTCAGCGGACGACCGCAGTCCAGGCATCGCCTGTTGCCGCGCCGGCGCTGGCCCGACAGACGGTGCCGGTGGTCCTCATCCATGGCTTCGGGGCGGATAGCTCCGTGTGGCGGCAGGTCGTGCCCTTGCTCGGAACAGGGATCGAGACGATCAGCCTCGACCTGCCCGGCCATGGTGCGGAAGCGGCAAAGCCTGCAAGGAGCATCGAGGAGATCGCCTTCCTCCTCTCAGACCGGCTGGAGGAGATGGGCGTGGGCAATGCCCATCTCGTCGGCCATTCCCTGGGCGGCGCGGCGGCTCTCGCGCTCGCCCGGCTTGGCCATCTCGCGGTACGCTCCGTCACGCTCCTTGCCCCTGGCGGGCTTGGCCCCGAGATCAATGCAGGCTTCATTGCCGGACTTGCGCGCGCGACCACGGCGCAGGCCCTGGAGCGGTGGCTGACGGTGATGGTCGGCGACCCCTCGGCCTTGCCGGTCGGTTATGCGCAGGCCGCGCTCAGGCAGATGGAAAAGACCGGCAATCGCGACGCGCTCGCTGCGATGGCCGAAAGCCTCTTCCCGGACGGCACGCAGGGGTTCGACCTAACGGGTGCGCTCGCTGCACTCGACGTACCGACACGACTCATCTGGGGCAGGCTCGACCGTATCATCCCTACCACCCATGCGGCCCGCGCGCCGGGCTTCACTGCTGTCCATCTTCTCGATGGCATTGGCCATGTAGCGCAGATTGAGGCGCCGGCGCTCACAGCCCGGCTGATTTCCGAGACGGTGCGGAGCGCCGGCTGAGCCGGCAATCCGCTCAAGCCGCCTGGCTCCACGGATCAGCCGTGGGAGGCAGACAAGACCACAGGACGACGGCGTCAAGCACGCCGGAACAGGATGCCAGAAGGAGTGCCCAATATGATCTTCGACCATCGCACCTACACCGCCCGCCCCAACAAGCTGTCGCATTTCCTCAAGCTCTACGAGGACGTCGGCCTGCCGATGCAACAGCATTATCTGGGCGAGCCCTTCGGCTTCTTCCAGACACATATCGGCGACCTGTCGCGCACAGTGCATCTGTGGAAATATGAAAGCCTGGCCGATCGGGAAGAGCGTCGCGACCGCATGGAGGCCGATCCCGAATGGCAGGCCTATCGGCACAAGGTGATCGAGACCGATTATCTTCTCGAGATGCGCAACCAGATCCTCAAACCCGTCTCCTTCTTCAATCCCGGAAAGTAAGATGGACCTGATTTTCTCGGCTGAAGGGCGCAGCTGGCCGCTGCGCCTGACCGGCGATGCCGACCGCACACGCCGCGCGCTGCTTTCGGCCTTGCCCATGCGCCTGCAGCTCCACACGCCCAAGATCGCCGGCAGCCACATCTATTGGCATGCTCCCTTCGTCGAGGATATCGAGGGTGCTACGCATGTGCTTTCCGCAACCGCCGGCGCCTTCATCTACTGGCCGGTGCGGCAGTTCCTCGAAATCACCTTCGCGCCGCTCCAGGCGGAAAATGCCGAGATCACCGTTCTCGGCCATCTCGACGCGCCGGTGGAAGGCATTGCCGAGCTTGCCGCGACGCTGAAGCGGGATCAGGGCCGCCGTATTCTGGAAGGCACGCTTGTCCGGTCGGATGGCGGCGTGTCCGAGCCTTCGCCGCCATTGTCGCTGCCGCAGGATATCATCGCCGCGCGCAAGGCGCTGTGGGCGTCCTGTCCCGCCGACATCAGCCGGGTCACCGCGTCACGCGCCATCATGCACCCGGCAGGTCCCGTTTTCACCGCGGAGTCGGAAGCGCGGGTGCTGCACGAATTCCTGTGGTGGGTCCGCGCCGAGCGCGGCAGGAAGGACGAATTGGTGCTGCGCCAGGTGGCAGCAATCGCACTCGACAAGACCGCGACCCGCCTGCGCGACTTCTGCCACATGGAGGAAACGCCGGCCCTGCTTTTCCGGCTCAAGGCGGCGATGGACGATCGGCATCCTTTCGACATCCTGATCGACGAGGCAATCCTGGTTGCCGGACGAATCGGCGCCTGGCTCGATCTTCTCATCCCGTGGAACGACCTCAACGAGGCCTTCCGCGCAGCGCTTGACGGCAGGAAGGCCAGGTGATGCAAAAACTGACCATCGGCATTGTCGGTTTCGGCGTCATCGGGCAGCGCTGGACGGCTTGCTTTGCCCATGCCGGCCACGCGGTGCGCGTGTTCGATCCGACGGAGCGGCGCGAAGCGGCTTTCAATGAGGTGCTGCCTGCACTCATGGCCGACCTCGATGCATTGAAAGGATCCTCGCACGCGCTTGGCGCGATCCATCTTTTTCCGACGCTCGCCGAGACGCTGGAGGGCGTCGATTTCGTGCAGGAGAACGGTCCGGAAGACCTGGCCCTCAAGCGCCGGCTGCTGGCCGAAATCGAAGACCATGTCGCTGACGAGGTCGTCATCGCTTCCTCCTCCTCGGCCCTGCTGGTGTCCGACATGCAGGACGAGTGCCGCTTGCCCGGCCGCGTCGTGCTCGGTCATCCCTTCAATCCGGCGCATCTGATGCCGCTGGTCGAGATCGTCGGCGGCAAGGCGTCCGATCCGCAGGCAATCGTCCGGGCACACGCCATCTATGAGGCCATCGGCAAGAAACCGGTCACGCTCAACCGGGAAGTGACCGGCCATATCGCCTTGCGCCTGATGGGCGCCATGTGGCGCGAGGCGATCGCGCTGGTGCGCGACGGCGTCGCTTCGGTCGAGGACGTGGATCGTGCCTTCATGTATGGGCCGGGTGCGAAATGGACCCTGCAAGGTTCGTTCATTTCCAACAGCCTCAACGCCGATGGCATCGAGGACTTCCTGCGCAAATATGGCCCGACCTATCAGGCGATCTGGGACACGCTGCTCGACGCAAAGCTCGACAACGAGACCATCCGCGCGATCACGGCTTCGACAGGGGCCGCCGTGAACGGACGCAGCCAGGACGACCTGAAGGCCGAGCGTGAGGCAGGTTTGGTCGGCATTTTGAAAACGGTGGCTGAACACGGCGCGCTTTGACATCGCAGCTCAGGAGAACACCCATGAGTTACCGCACTGCCCTCGTTACCGGCGCCTCGAAAGGCATCGGCGCGGCAATCGTCGAGAGCCTGATCGCGGAAGGATTGACCGTCCATGCACTGGCGCGCAACCATGATGCGCTGCGGGTCCTGCAGGCGCGGCTCGGGCCACGCGTAAAACCGCTTATCGCCGATGTGCGCGACCACGAAGCGATCGCGGCTGCGCTCGGTGCGGCGGAAATCGATGTGCTGATCAACAACGCCGGCGGTCTGGCGACGGTGCGCCCGCTGCATGAGCAAAGCGCGGAGGAAACAGCCGAGGTGGTGGCGCTGAACCTCACCGCGCCCTTGCAGCTCATCCGTCTGTTGCTGCCGGGCATGATCGCGCGCAAGCGCGGCCACATCTTCAACCTGACCAGCACGGCGGCCAGGGCCGTCTTTCCCGGCACGACGACCTACGGTGCGGCCAAGGCCGGCCTTTCCCAAGCCGGCCGCATCCTGCGCTTCGATCTCGCCGGCACCGGCGTGCGGCTGACCGAGATCGCCCCCGGTCGCGTGGAAACGGATTTCTACCTGAAGGCCTTCGACGGCGACCGCGAGGGCCTGCGCAAGCGCATGTACTCGCAACAGCGGCCGCTCGGCCCGGGCGACATTGCCGCCGTGCTTGTTGCCGCGCTGCGGATGCCGGACCATGTCGACATCGCCGAACTGACTGTCGCGCCAAGCGAACAGGCACCCGGCGGCCATGTCTATCCGGCCGCACCCCAACGATGAGCGGACTGCGGGGTATCAGCAACGCCTCGCATCAGCCTGGGCTTGTCAATTTGTCGAGCACGGCCGTGCAAGCCTCCTCCCAGGCCGCCGGCACGCCGCGCGCCGAAAGCACCTGCAGCCCCCGCTCGGTGATGCCGCCCGGTGTCACCAGCTCTTCGAGCATCTGACCCATCGGCTGGTCTTTCTCATCAATCAGCCGCCCGGCAGCCACGAACGTCATCGCCGTCAGCCGGCGGCCAATTGCCGGGTCGAGACTTCGGGCACTCGACCATTCAGTCGTCCTGCGGATCAGATCCTGCACCCAGCCATAGATGGCGGCATTGACGGTGGCCACCTCGAAGTCCGTTTCGCTGACCAGAGCGATCGAGGGGCCGAGCCGGTCGAGAACCGCCCGAGCCTGCTCAAGGTCGGGGAAATAGATTGTCGGACTGGCACAGATTTCAGAAGCCGTGAACGGCATGGCACGCACAGCGCGCGCAGGCGCGACAGCGAACCGCGACAGCGGCACGCCGGCGCAAACCGAGATCACCATCTGGTCCTTGCGCCACGGCAGGCCGGCGACCGCGTCCGGCGCATGGGCGGGCCGTACGGCGACAATGACGACATCGGACCGTTCGACGAGATCGCGATTGTCGATCGCCAGCCGAAAACCGTAGAGGGCGGAAAGCGCAGCCGCCTTTCCGCGCGGCGACAGCACGATTGCCGTGGGATCGAGCCCGGAACGCAGGAACCCGGCCAGCATGGACGTCGCCAGATGCCCGACACCAAGAATGCCTACAATCATTGTTGTCCCCCGGATTTGAACCTGCTGCTTGCCATTCACACGAAGTTGGGAAAGAAAGGCGCTCTACAAAGTGTAGACACAACCTGCATACAAATCAGATGAGAATCGTCGTGACCGAACGAGCCGAGACCAGCGCCGATAGCGATCCGTCCCTTGCCGCCGAGGCCGAAACGCGCCGCGCTGCCGACAGCAGCGAACGCGCCTACAACACCATCCGCAAGCTTCTGGTCGAGTTCAAGCTGAAGCCCGGGGAACGCATCAATGAGGTCCAGCTTTCGCGCAGCCTCGGCGTTTCGCGCACACCGATCCGCGAGGCGCTGAACCGGCTCGCCTCCGAGGGTTTCGTTTCGCTCACGCCCAATCGCGGCTTTTTCGTCAGAAGCCTCAGCACCGAGGGCCTGCTCGACCTCTACGAGTTCCGCTCGATCATCGAATGCGCTGCTTTCAAGCTGATGTGCGAACGCGCCGACGACAGTGAAATCGACCGGCTGCGGAGCTACTGGGAAGCGATCGTCGACGCCTACCCGGACCAGCCGCCGGATGTCATCCTGGCCGAGGACGAAGGCTTCCATCTGCTCATTGCCGAACTGTCGGGAAATCCGGAACTTGTCGGCCAACTCAGCTCCATCAATGCGCGCATCCGCTTCATCCGCCGCATCCAGATCGAACATCCCTCGCATGACAAGGCGCAGATCACCTCTCATTCGGCCATCGTCGATGCCGCCGTCAGGCGGGATGCCGAAAACGGCATGAAACTGCTGCGAGAACATATCGAAATGACCGTCTCCGCCACGCAACAGGCGCTCAAGGACGCCCTGCTCAAGGTGTTCGCGCCCGGTAACGGCGCCGATCTGAAGCGCCGGCGAAGGGCGCGCGACGCATAATCGATATCTGAGCACAAAATTGAACGCAATAGTGTCGACACTTTCTTGACGACAGTCTCTTTGTCTGCTTCGATGGGTTCCAAGGGAGAGAAGACCGGAACGGCCGCTCCTGCTGTTGACCAGTAGCCAAGGGGAACCATCATGAGAAAATTTATCGCCACACTCCTTCTCGGAGCATCGCTATTCGCGGGCCCAGCCATGGCCGAGCAGATCACGATTGGTCTATCCGCTCCGCTCTCCGGCCCGCAGGCCTATTTCGGCACCACATGGCATAATGGCTTCAAGCTCTATGTCGACAAGCTGAACGCCGATGGCGGGGTCAATGGTGTGACCGTCGCCTATGAACAGGAAGACGACAAGGCAGATCCGCGCGAGGGAACGCTCGTGGCGCAGAAGTTCTGCGACAATGACCAGGTCGTCCTCGGCCTCGTCAACTTCAATTCCGGCGTCGCCCAGTCCACCTTGCCGATCTATGAGGATTGCTCGCTGCCGACGATGACCTTCGGCTCCAACCCATCGCTGACCAAGCAGGGCTACAAGCTCATGGTGCGCCCGGTCGCGAACGATCTGGCGGGCGCGCTGCTGCCGGCTGAATATGCGCTTGGCAAGCTTGGCGCCAAGACGGCGCTGGTCGTCAACGACAAGCAGGTTTTCGGCCAGGGAATCTCCGAAATCTTCGCCAAGAACTTCGAGAATGGCGGCGGCAAGGTCATCGACACGATTTCGGTCGCGCCAAGCGATGTGGACTTCGCCGCCGTGCTGGCGCAGATCAAGCCGAAGAAACCCGACGTCATCTATCTCGGTGCCGTCATGCCGCAGCTGGCGCTCTTTGCAAAGCAGATGCATGAGCAAGGCATCACCGCCACCCTGATCGTCCCGGACGGCGGCTATACGCCGGACCTGATCAAGCAGGCCGGCGAGCCCAACGTTCAGGGCACGCTCGTCGCCATCCAGGTGCCACCGATGGATGCCTCGCCCGAGATCGCCGAGTTCGCCAAACTCTACAAGGCCAAGTACGGCGAGGAGGCAGGTCCCTACTCGATCTATGGCTATGTACAGGGCCAGATCCTCGAACAGGTGCTGAAGACGACCAAGGGCCTGACGCGCGAGGACATCAATGCGGCGCTGCACGCGGTCAAGGTCAAGACCGCCGTGGGTGAACTGGAATTCGACGAAACGGGCGAACTTAAAGTTGCCCCATCGTACCTCTACAAGGTCGAGGGGTCGAAGTTCCAGCTTGTCGGCTCGAAATAGCAGCCGGGCGCCGGAGCCGCCTGCCTTTTTAAAGGCGGCTCCTCTTGCCTGTCGACGGCCGCGCCTGACAAAAGTGCGACGGACCGTCGATCGGGAACCCATTGCACAGGACACCGGCCCATGCTGGGAAACCTCATTCAACAGACGGTCAACGCGTTGACCATCGGCTCGATCTACGCGCTGATCGCGCTCGGCTACACGATGGTCTATGGCGTGCTGCGCATGATCAATTTCGCTCATGGCGAGATGTTCATGCTCGGTGCCTATGTCGCCTTTCTGGTCCTCAGCATGCTCGTCGGCGATGTCGGCATGGCGGGCGCGATTGCGCTTACCGTGGCCTTTGTCGTCGCTGTCTTCCTGGTGGGCTTCATCGGCGTCGGCATCGAGCGCGTTGCCTACAAACCATTGCGAAATTCCACCCGGCTGGCGCCGATGCTGTCCTCGCTTGGCGTTTCGCTCTCGCTGGTCACCGGCATGCAGATTCTTGCCGGCCCGCAGCCGGTCGCCTTTCCGAGCTTCTTCCCCGTCATCCGCTATGAAGTGATGGGTGGCACCATCACCTCCATGCAGATCGGCATCCTCGTCGCCGCCTTCGTGTTGATGCTCAGTCTGCATTTCCTCGTCAACCGCAGCCGTATCGGCATCATCGTGCGTGCCGTTTCGGAAAGCCGCCCCACCGCACAGCTTCTGGGCATCAACGTCAACGGCGCGATCTCGATGGTGTTCTTCGTCGGTCCGTTGCTCGGCGCGGCCGGCGGCATCCTCTATGCCAGCTATTACGGCATCATGTCGCCGACGATGGGCGCCGTCATTGGCCTGAAGGCCTTCACCGCCGCGATCCTCGGCGGCATCGGTTCCATTCCCGGCGCCATGCTTGGCGCCTTCATCCTCGCCTTCGTCGAAGTTGGTGGAACCGCGCTGCTGCCCGTCATCACCCATGGCGTGCTGGGCACCGAATATCGCGATGTGCTCACCTTCGCGATCCTCATACTCGTGCTTCTCGTTCGCCCCGCCGGCATATTGGGCGAGGCCGTGTCCGAGGAAAGCATCGTGTACAAGAGGGAGTTCTGATGTCCGTCGCCGAGAGCCTCGCGGCTGCCAGGCCGCGTTCAAGCCGGGCGGTCGCGTTCCTTGTCTTTGCCATCGCAATCGCGCTGATCGCGGCGACGCCCTTCCTGCCCAACTACTACATCCGCGTCATCGACAGCCTGCTGATCTACATCCTGCTCGGCATCGGCCTGAACATCGTGATCGGCTATACCGGCCTGCTCGATCTCGGCTTCGTCGCCTTCTACGCGGTCGGTGCCTACAGCTACGCGCTGCTCGCCAGTCCCCAGCTCGACCTGCATTTGCCCTTCCTGCTCATTCTGGTCGTCGCCGCCTGCCTTGGCGCGATCACGGGCATATTGCTCGGCATCCCGGTGTTGAGACTGCGCGGTGACTATCTTGCCATCGTCACGCTCGGCTTCGGCGAGATCGTGCGCATCATCATCAATAATGTCGACTGGCTTACCGGTGGGCCGAAAGGCATAGCCCGCCTCGACAAGGCTTCGATCCTCGGCATCCAGATCGCCCGGCCCGTCGATTTCTTCTGGCTTCTGCTCGTCGTCGTGCTGCTGGCCGGGCTTGTCGCCTGGCGACTGGAGCGGTCCATCCTCGGCAAGGCCTGGGCAGCGATCCGCGAAGACCAGGACGCCGCGCGCGGCATCGGCATCAACACGACCAACGCCAAGCTTGCCGCCTTCGCCACTTCCGCGACAATCGGTTCGATCGCGGGCGCGATCTTCGCCGCCTCGCAGCGCTTCGTCAGCCCCGAGAGTTTCACGCTTCAGGAATCCGTGCTGATCGTGCTGATGATCGTGATCGGCGGCATCGGCAACATTCTCGGCATCGTCGCCGGTGCGGCAATCCTGATCCTGCTGCCGGAAGTGCTGCGCGAATTCGCCGAATGGCGCATCCTCTTCCTCGGCCTGTTGATGATCTTCCTGATCATCGTGCGCCCGGCCGGCATCGTTCCGCGCAGCTTCGGGCCAGACAAGCTCATCCGGAGGCTGTTCGGCAAATGACCCTGGTCTTCGACAAATTGCGAAAGGAATATGGCCAAGTCGTCGCCATCGATGACGTGACCGCCTCCTTCGCCCCCGGGCTGATCCACGGCGTGATCGGACCCAACGGCGCCGGCAAGTCAACGCTCATCAACATGACCGCCGGCTCCTACACCGTCTCCTCGGGATCGATAGCGCTCGACGGAAAACGCCTCGACAAGCTCAAGAAATATCAGATCGCCAATTCGGGAGTCGCCCGCACCTATCAGAACATCCGTCTCTTCGACCAGATGACCGCGCTCGAAAACCTCGAGGTCTGCTTCTATCCGAGCGACGTCGGCGGCACCTGGAAAGAAGTCGTGTGGCCGCCCTATGCCTCGGCCCGCCGCGACCACCGACGCGAAAAATGCATGGAGATCCTGCGTTTCTTCGATCTGCAGGGCCATGCCGATGCGGAGGCCGGCAGCCTGCCCTATGGCCGGCAGCGCATGCTGGAGATCGCCCGCGCGCTGGTCTGCAATCCACGCCTGCTGCTGCTTGACGAACCTGCCGCCGGGCTGAACCATCATGAAACGGCGGATCTGACCGCGAAGCTCGCCGCCCAGCGCTCGCCCGACCGGATCACGATCATCGTCGAGCACGACATGGATCTGGTGATGGCGCTCTGCGACAACATCATTGTCATGCATCACGGAAAGCTGCTTTTTCAGGGAACACCCGCCGAGGTGCAGGCCAGCACCGACGTCCAACTCGCCTATCTGGGAACCGCCAATGACATCGACGACATCCGAGCCGCTGCTCAGGATCGCCGGGCTCAGCTCGGGATACGGACGCGTCGGCGTTCTTGAAGACATAAACGTCGACGTCGATCCGCACGAGATCGTCGTTGTTCTCGGCCCCAACGGCGCCGGCAAGACGACACTGCTCAACTCCATCTCCGGCGTTGCGCGTCCGACCGCCGGCAGCATCACCTTCGAAGGGCGCGACATCACCGGCCTGCGGCCGGAGCAGGTCGTGCGCCTGGGCATCACCCATTGCCCGGAAGGCCGCCAGATCTTCCAGCGCCTGACAGTAGAAGAAAACCTGGTCGCCGCCCATGTCGGTCGCGGCGGCAAGAGTTTTGAGGCGCTGCGCGCCGAGGCCTTCGATCTCTTTCCGGTGCTGAAGGAGCGGCGCAACAGTATGGCGAGCCGGATGTCCGGCGGCCAGCAACAGATGCTTGCGATTGGTCGGGCGCTGATGGCCGAGCCGAAACTTCTGATGCTCGACGAACCGTCGCTCGGCCTTGCCCCGAAGATCGTTCATCAGATTTTCCGCATCATCCTTGACCTGTCGCGCAACGGCATCTCCATCCTGCTCGTCGAGCAGAACGTCCAGCTCGCGCTCGAATGCGGCGACTACGCCTATCTGCTGAACACCGGCAAGGTGAAGCTTCACGCCCCCGCACAGGAAATGGCCGAGCATTCCGCCTTGAGCGAGCACTATCTCGGCGGCGCCACCGTGGAAGTCCTTCATGTTTGAGGTCGACTGGAAGAAGCCGCATCTCTGGCGCAAGACTGCGGATCTGCGCCAGACGGCCCCGGCGCTGCAGGGCGACTTGAAGACGGATGTGCTGGTCGTCGGTGGCGGCTTCACCGGCATGGCGGCTGCACTCGGCGCGCGCGACAGCGGCGTCGATGTCATCATGCTCGAAGGCAACGAGATCGGTTCGGCGGCTTCCGGCCGCAACAACGGCCTCGTCATCTCCCACCATTCCAAGGCATCGCCTTCGGAATTCGAAGCGGCATACGGAAAGACCGTCGGCACCCGCTACAACCGTATGGTCGCTGATGCGGCCGGTGTGGCCTTCGGCCTGATGCAGCGCTTCAACATCGATGCGCACCAGGTGCAGGAGGGCTGGATTCAGCCCGCGCACACCGAGGCGACGCTTGCCCGGACCCGCCAGTTCTACGAGGAGTGGAAAGCCTTCGGCGCCAATGTCTCCAGCCTGGACCGCGACGAAGCCACCGCGCGCATCGGCAGTCCGTATCTCGGCGGTTGGATGGTGCACAATTCAGGCCATATCAACCCGTTTGCCATGACCATCGGCCTTGCCGCGGCGCTGGAACGCGAAGGCGTGACCGCCCACGAAAACTCCAAGGCAACGCGCATCGAGAAGGTGGAAGGAGGCTGGCGCGTCTTCACCGCATCGGGAAGCGTCACCGCGCCGGAGGTGGTGCTGGCGACCAATGCGTTGACCGGTGACGTCTGGCCGGGGCTCAAGAAGACGCTGGTGCCGTTAAAAGTGTTCCAGGCGGCGACCAATCCTCTGCCGCAGGAGGTGCGCGCAAAAATCCTTGTCGGCAATCCAGCCGTGTCCGATATGCGCAACGACATCCGTTACTTCCACTATGACCGCGACAATCGGCTGGTGAGCGGCGGGACGCATACGTTCTGGTTCGGCGAGGCCGATCGCGGCCGCGCCAAGGTCTCGCGCATGCTGGGCAAGGCCTTTCCCGCCTTTGGCGGCGAACCGGAGATGGTGGAGTACTGGCACGGAACGTTCGCCGTGGTGCCCGACCGCAGGCCACGCCTTTATCGCCTGGCGCCCGGTCTCGTGTTTGGCGGCGTCTATTCCGGTCGTGGCGTGGCACTCTCGATGTCGCTCGGCCAGGAAATCGGCCGCTGGGCGGCAGGGCGGCGCACGGATGAGCAGATGTCGCTTCCGGTCACCAATATGAAGCCGGTCCCGTTCCATCCGATCGCAGTGCAGGTCGCCAACCGCATGCACGCCTGGAACCGCCTCCAGGACAAAGGCTCCTAAAGCCTCCAAGATTGATCAACGATGGCGTCCCTCCGGCGTGTTCCGAGAAGCCAGTGCCTCCAAACGCAAACGGCCCGCAGAGCGGCCGTTTGCTTACAGAAGTCTGGTTGGGGGGACAGGATTTGGTTTTTGTCCCGCAGCGTCGGCTTGGCCTGCTTGCGGGCCGCTGAGCCAGGGCAGATCGATGGCCACCACAGCCGAATATCAAAACGGCCCGCACGCGGCGGGCCGTTTTGATATTTGGTTGCGGGGACAGGATTTGAACCTGTGACCTTCAGGTTATGAGCCTGACGAGCTACCGGGCTGCTCCACCCCGCGTCACCTCTAGGCAAGCGTTTGCTTGCGTTCCTAGGCAAGCACTTGCTTGCTTTATTGGACGTAAGCCGAGGCCTACAAATAGGTAGATGGCTTACCAACTGAAAGGGCCGCTTTCGCGGCCCGTGGTTTCCCGATTGGCGGGCCTTTTCGTAGAGAGAAGATTTCAACGTGCGTTTAGCAGACCTGGCAGCGACCTACTCTCCCGCGTCTTGAGACGAAGTACCATCAGCGCTGGAGCGTTTCACGGCCGAGTTCGGAATGGGATCGGGTGCAGCCGCTCCGCCATAACCACCAGGTCGGCAAAACGCACGTTGTTCGAGAAGCTTTTTGAGCGAATAGCAATGAGAGAGTAGCGAATAGGGAGATCCCCATCCTGATGCTCTCTCGGAGCTTATCGCTGGTCTTTGTTGTGCCATCCACCGTGTTTCACGATGGGCACAAGGAATGAGAACGATCAAGCCGATCGAACTATTAGTACCGGTAAGCTTCAAGCGTTGCCGCTCTTCCACACCCGGCCTATCAACGTGGTCGTCTTCCACGGTTCTCAGGGAATACTCGTTTTAAGGTGGGTTTCCCGCTTAGATGCCTTCAGCGGTTATCCCGTCCGGATATAGCTACCCTGCTATGCGGCTGGCGCCACAACAGGTCCACCAGAGATCCGTCCATCCCGGTCCTCTCGTACTAGGGACAGATCCTTTCAATATTCCTACACCCACGGCAGATAGGGACCGAACTGTCTCACGACGTTCTGAACCCAACTCACGTACCGCTTTAAATGGCGAACAGCCATACCCTTGGGACCTGCTCCAGCCCCAGGATGCGATGAGTCGACATCGAGGTGCCAAACAACCCCGTCGATATGGACTCTTGGGGGTCATCAGCCTGTTATCCCCGGCGTACCTTTTATCCGTTGAGCGATGGCCCTTCCACGCGGGACCACCGGATCACTATGACCGACTTTCGTCTCTGCTCGACTTGTCAGTCTCGCAGTCAGGCAGGCTTATGCCATTGCACTCAGCGAACGATTTCCGACCGTTCTGAGCCCACCATCGCGCGCCTCCGTTACTCTTTAGGAGGCGACCGCCCCAGTCAAACTACCCACCATACATTGTCCCGGACCCGGATAACGGGCCGCGGTTAGACATCCATAGTAATAAGGGTGGTATTTCAAGGGTGGCTCCACCTGAGCTGGCGCCCAGGTTTCAAAGCCTACCACCTATCCTACACATGCCACTACGAATGCCAATGTAAAGCTATAGTAAAGGTGCACGGGGTCTTTCCGTCTAACCGCAGGAACCCCGCATCTTCACGGGGAATTCAATTTCACTGAGTCTATGCTGGAGACAGCGGGGAAGTCGTTACGCCATTCGTGCAGGTCGGAACTTACCCGACAAGGAATTTCGCTACCTTAGGACCGTTATAGTTACGGCCGCCGTTTACTGGGGCTTCGATTCAGAGCTTGCACCCCTCCTCTTAACCTTCCAGCACCGGGCAGGCGTCAGACCCTATACGTCGTCTTGCGACTTCGCAGAGCCCTGTGTTTTTGATAAACAGTCGCTACCCCCTGGTCTGTGCCACCCTCCTCCACTTGCGTAGAAAAGGGTCACGCTTCTTCCGAAGTTACGCGTGCAATTTGCCGAGTTCCTTCAGCATAGTTCTCTCAAGCGCCTTGGTATACTCTACCAGACCACCAGTGTCGGTTTCGGGTACGGTTTATAAGGAGGAGCTATTTCCTGGAACCACGCAGCAGCCCGTTCAATCCGATAAGATTGGACTACCTCAATGATCCGTCACTACCTCCAAGCCCACGAATATTAACGTGGTTCCCATCGACTACGCGTTTCCGCCTCGTCTTAGGGGCCGGCTAACCCTGCTCAGATTAGCTTTAAGCAGGAACCCTTGGTCTTTCGGCGGGGGAGTCTCTCACTCCCCTTACGTTACTCATGTCAGCATTCGCACTTCTGATACCTCCACCACCCCTCACGGGTATGGCTTCATCAGCTTACAGAACGCTCCGCTACCGCTTGGCCCTTGCGGACCAAACCCTAAGCTTCGGTGTATGGCTTTAGCCCCGTTACATTTTCGGCGCAAAGACCCTTATTTAGACCAGTGAGCTGTTACGCTTTCTTTAAATGATGGCTGCTTCTAAGCCAACATCCTGGTTGTTTTGGGATCCTCACATCCTTTCCCACTTAGCCATAACTTGGGGACCTTAGCTGTAGGTCAGGGTTGTTTCCCTTTTCACGACGGACGTTAGCACCCGCCGTGTGTCTGCCGACTAGTACTCCCAGGTATTCGGAGTTTGGTTAGGTTTGGTAATCCGGTGAGGACCCCTAGCCCATCCAGTGCTCTACCCCCTGGGGTATTCGGTCGACGCTCTACCTAAATAGATTTCGCGGAGAACCAGCTATTTCCGAGTTTGATTGGCCTTTCACCCCTAGCCACAAGTCATCCCGAACTATTGCAACAGTTATGGGTTCGGTCCTCCAGTAAGTGTTACCTTACCTTCAACCTGCTCATGGCTAGATCACTCGGTTTCGGGTCTAATGCGACGAACTGAACGCCCTATTCAGACTCGCTTTCGCTGCGCCTACACCTAGCGGTTTAAGCTTGCTCGTCACACTAAGTCGCTGACCCATTATACAAAAGGTACGTGGTCACCCAGGACGAACCTTGGGCTTCCACTGTTTGTAGGCAATCGGTTTCAGGTACTCTTTCACTCCCCTTGTCGGGGTGCTTTTCACCTTTCCCTCACGGTACTAGTTCGCTATCGGTCATGCACGAGTACTTAGGCTTGGAGGGTGGTCCCCCCAATTTCAGACAGGATTTCACGTGTCCCGCCTTACTCGAGGACGATTGATTGCATTACGCGTACGGGGCTGTCACCCACTATGGCCCTACTTTCCAGAAGGTTCCGCTTGTCTCTCAATCGCCACTGGCCTGGTCCGGGTTCGCTCGCCACTACTTCCGGAGTCTCGGTTGATGTCCTTTCCTACGGGTACTTAGATGTTTCAGTTCCCCGCGTTCGCCACTTTACCCCTATGTATTCAGGGTAAGTTACCTATTATCGATACTTGGAAACCACAGCAGCAAGTCAGCCTTGCGACCTTCTGGCTGCTCTGATTTTCCAAGTACCTTAGGTGGGTTTCCCCATTCGGAAATCTACGGATCAAAGGGTATTCGCACCTCCCCGTAGCTTATCGCAGCGTATCACGTCCTTCATCGCCTGTGCATGCCAAGGCATCCACCAATTGCCCTTAAGACACTTGATCGTTCTCATTGCCAATGCCCACCCGCGCAATCCGAAGGATTGTCGCTTCAGCCTCTCCCTTGCGGGGTTGGCGTCCGCGCAATTCCGAAGGAATTGTCGCCTGAAGCAGATCCTGTGCGGGATCAAACTTCGATGTCATTGACACAAAAAGACCAGCTTCTCGAGATCGGTTCGAGGGTGCGGTTAGGCAAGCCCATCATATGCGGGAGATTGAGCGTCTCCCGCGACAAATCACAAACCTTTCGGCTCATGAAGTTCGAACAAATCTTCTCTTTACAATGTCAAACAGAACAAGCGGCAAGCTAGATGCTCACCACAAACCTTTTTACGAATGACCTTTCTCTTCAT